>NZ_JACEFJ010000001.1 GCF_015354735.1 Pararhodonellum marinum
TTCCGAATATCGGTTTTCTGTTTTTTTACCTTAATTATTCCCGATAACCTGAAAACACAAAAGGCGTAGCTCTTTTGGGACAACTTGACAACCTTGCTGGGAACAATGGTTAAGGAATCGATATCTAAGTTGTCAGCTTGTCTTGTTCTTATAGTTTGGCTGCTGCCTATGGAATGTCGAAAGCTTCGTAAATCGTCATTCGTAACTCGTAAATCCCAAATCATGATTCATTATTCGAAATTCTAAATTCATCATTCTTGTTCTCAGTGTTGTCACTGAGGTTGTCAAGTTGTCGTTTCTTCGATGAATATCCCAATATCGGTTTTTTGTTTTTGACTTTAATTATTCCCGATAACCTGAAAACACAAAAGGCGTAGCCCTTTTGGGACAACTTGACAACCTTGCTGTGAACAATGAATAAGGAATCGTTATCTAAGTTGTCAGCTTGTCTTGTTCTTATAGTTTGTCCGCTGCCTATGGCATGTTGAAAGCCTCGTAATTCGTAAATCCCAATTCATCATTCCTCACAAGCGCAATTGACCCGACAACTTACCTAAGGCAGGCAAGCCCGACAACAGCCCCCGCAGGTGGGCCTTGACAACCTGACAACAAGACAACCCGACTGCTCACCGATTAAACTGATACTTCACCTGCAAGGTCGTCTCTGACAGCTTGTTTCCCTGCACCTGCTGAAGACCGGAACCGATCTCGTCCCGATCTGTGTAGGTCGTCCGGGCCCAGCGGGCATAGAGGATAAGCTTGGGATTGACCCGGTATTGGGTGAGAAAATAAAACCGGATCCCCTGCCCATAATATTGGGGGAAACCGAAGGCCCAAAGCACGTTTTTTTCGTAGACAAACTGCCTGTTGTCATAATCATCGGTGTCAAAAAGGGCAAATCGGGTGCTCCACCGCCAATTGCCCAAATCCATGTTGATGTCTTGAAGTAGGGTATATCCTCTGGTTTTCACCCCATTAAAACCAAAACTGCTGCCCTGCACCCTGGATTTGATGCTCCAGCGTCTGGAAATGGCATAATCAAGGTTGATCACGTAGTTTCGGCGTCTGCCCGTGGACAATAGGTAGGTGTTGGAGACCTGTTCCGAGGCGCTGAGATTCCTGTCTTTGCTTTCGTCCCGGTATTGGACAAAAGCATTGATCGTTTTGTTGGGGCGGAAATGAAGGCGCTGCAACCATTCCCTACCTGAAGAAGGTCGATACACCCGGTACCGCATCCATGGAAAAGAAAAACGGTCATAATACCCTGACCAGGTCCATTTGGAAGTAGGCCTCACCTGTAAGCCCAGGTAGAGGCCTTTTTCATTGATGGGGCGGCTGCCTTCGGCAAATGCATTGCCAGAAAAACTATGAAAATTTTTTTCATAATCCCGCCATAGTACAGCCAGGTTAATATGTGAATTGAGGCTGGCCATCATGCCCAGGATGTTGGCGGTGCCTCCGCTTTGGGAAATCGCCGACTCTCCGAAAAAAAAGTAATTTTGGAAATTGTAAGTAAAATAGAGGCTGTGGAGATGGTTTTCCCGGCCAGCAAACTCATGGGTATTGTATATCCGCTGTTGCCGGATTAGCGGTTGACTGAATTGAGTAAAAAGGCTGTTGATCCCCCATTGCAGGTTTCGATCACGGCTTTTGTAGTGGATGTTGGCTCCAAGGTTTCTTTCCCTGATCTGATTTTTATAGGAGATTTCCGTTGGAGTTCGGTGCAAGCCACTGAGCAGCAAAGTGGAAATAAAGGCTTCCTCCTGACTCAAGGTATCCTGTGCCAATTGGACATTGCCGTCCCTAGGTGCATCGGATAGCATCAGGGTGGTACTGAATCGGCCGGTTTCATAGGTTGCGGAGACCCCTCTAAAAAAGCCGAATTCCATGGCGGAGGTAAAAGGTCGGAGTCCGATGGAACTCCTTCGAACCGTGGTGATGGTCTCGGCTCCTTTGCCCACCGAAAATCCCGCCCCAAAAACCAAGCCCTGTCCAAATTGCATCTGATAATCTCCCAAGGTAATGGCCTTCCACTTCCCTTGGTTGTACAAAGTGAAGTGGTAGGAGAAAAAATTGAAGCCATACCGCTTGGTTCTTGGATCCCAGATAAATTGTTCTCCGGCATCTTTGTCCAAAGTAAACCCCAAACTAAAATCTCTCGCATGTTGTATTCTGAAACGCACATAAAGGTCATTGGGGTCTCCCAGGTACCGACTGCTGATCCGACCACCGGAAAGCGTGTCAGGGGGAGTAAAACCCCTCCTTTCTTCCCAAAAGCGCCGATGCCTTGCGATTAGATAGCCATCCTTTTCTTCCAGAATGCGCGTCAATAGGGGAGTGGTGGATTTATTTTCCCCATCTTCCAGGGTAACAAAGGGTATCAGTTTGTAGATTGTAGGCAAATCCATTTCAGGCACGGCCTGCAATTCATAGATGGATAAAAAATCACCAAACTTTGCTCTGTGTTTCAAGATTTCATTGACCTGCATCGGAGACAGAATGTAAAGGGACTGCAGGGCCTCCTCGTTGGCTTTATTGAGATGAATGGGGTTGAGTAATACCTGAAGGAGGCTTTCGAAAAGGTCTTCATAATCCACGTCCATTTCGCCTTGGCTGAATAGTTCTTCCATAAATGCCTCCATGTCGATGTCTCCTTTCCGAATTTGCTGGGTCTGGGCTGCATGCACAAGCCCAAAAAACAAGATTGCGATGAGGGTGACCCGGGATTTCATGGCTGAGTGAGCAGGTAATTGAAGGAAAAATGGTGGGTAAAGCCTAGTTGGTAATTCTGGCTCAAGGCATAATCGAGGTGAAATTTCCCAGGCCTGAAACCAATGCCAAAAAAGACGTTATTGGGATTGCTCTGTATGCCCGTTCTACCCCAAAACCGGTCCAAAAGATTGTACTCTAACCCGACCTTGAGCCGTGGATCCAAAATGACATCTTTTTCTGCTTCCACATTCAACATCAATTTCTCCTCATGGCGATAGGAAATCCCAGCCTTTACCACTGTGGGCAGATAGGCTTCTGAGATCCGCCCCATTTTGGCCCGGGTAAAGTTGTACACATGGGCGCCAAAGAAAAACTGAGGACTGAGTTCAGCCACCCCGCCAAATTCAAATAAGGGAGCAGCATGTCTTCCGAAACCCTCTATGTTGGTTTGAAAATAATTGACTTTGACCCCAAAGCTGACAATGCCTAAGGTATTGGAAAAGCCCAATCCCAAATTTTGCTGGTTAAAATGTTCTCCCCCAAAATGAGAGAGACTCAGGCCCAGCACGCCGAATTCCTGCACCCAGGTACCGCCTGCGGCCAGTGTGGTCAGTTCCTGAAGATCAAGCCTATGGTCATACCCAAAGAACACCTCGCTTGTAGTGACTCGTCCCAGTGCGCCTATGTTGTTGAAAATGCTCCAGGCATCTGCTATGGTGACATGGGCATTGGCCATGCCGAGACTGCGGGCACCTTGAGGTAAGGTCTCTGTGCCATTCTGTGCCCATGCAAGTGGACCTTGGGTCATCATTCCCAGCCAGCAAAAAAGCAACAACCTGTTCATGAAAAAGTAGGTTAAAAATCAAACGCTGTAACTAAAAATAAAGAATTCTTTTTGAAAAGAAAAGATTAGTGGGATTTTTTTAATGCTGAGTGAAGAATTTACGATTTGCAATTTACGGATTGGGAATTGGGAATTGGAGCATGGATAAACAGGATATCAGTAAATTAGATAACAGCTCAAAGCTGAAAGTCATGGAGCCTAGTTATAACTAGTAAGGGAATTGGGATTTACGAGTTACGAGTTACGAATTGGGAATGATGAATGAAGAATTTTGATTTAAGAATGGAACATTAGGATATTAGTAATTTAGCTCAAATTTGAAAGCTGAAAGCCGGAAGCAGGACAACGGGACAACCTACCTTAGGTAGACATGCCTGACAACAGCCCCCGCAGGTGGGGCGTGACAACGTGACAACATAGCCAAGCTGACGGGAGAGCGAAGGTTGTCAGAGTTGTTATTGTTGTCAGAATTCAGGGTCATAGGGAATGAATTCGAAGCTGGAAGTTGATAAACAGAGAACAGATAAACTGAAGATCAGAGAACAGGTTAGGAGTAAATTAGCTCAAAGCCGGAAGCTGAAAGTGGGCATTTCTGAAACGAAGTAACCGACAACCTACCTTAGGTAGACAGGTCCGACAACAACCCCCGAAGGTGGAGCGTTACAACTGGACAACGGGTGTAGGTTAGAAGTAATATGGGGTAAGTAATAAGGAAGGAAGTCTGACAACCGCAAGCACAAGACCTGACAACAGGACCCTGAAGGTGGGTCCAGACAACATGACAACTGGGTATCAGAAAAACAGGACCACATGAAAAAGGCTAAAGCTCAAAGCCAGAAGCAGGACAACAGCCCCCGCAGGTGGGGAGAGATAACATGACAACAAAGCGAAGCTGAGGGAAGACGGACATAAGGGAGAACCGTGGAGCAGTTGAACAGATGAACAGCAAAAAACTCAAAGGTGAAAGTAATAGAGTTTAAAACGGCGCCCTTAAATTGATAAAGAAATTCCCCATCCCCTGACTGTTGATGGAATACTCAAACCGGAATACCAAATCATAAAAAGTCACCAGATCTAAACCAAGGCCATAACCATAAAGGTAGCTGTTGGTTAGGGCAGCATTTTCAGGGAGGTTGTTCCGATCCCTTACGAACCCATGGTCAAAGTTCAAACTCAGGTACGCCTGGAAAGGGAAGACCGATAACTCATCGATGGGCATAAAGTCCGACATGTCGTATGCCACATTAAGAAACTGAAACCGAAGAGAGTTTTTATGGGCAAAAAGTTGTTGCCCTTCAATGACATTCAGTTCATAACCCCGGATAAAGTCAGGCTGATATCCAATTCCTTTGACCAGAGTATAAGGTTGCTGAGGGCTAAGGTAAAAAGAGGAAGAAAGTCCCGTCACGAAATGGAAGGCCCTGTTCAGCCGGGTATATTTATTGGCCAAAACAGTAAACTCTGTCTCATTGACATCATCGGTACTGAAAAGCCCATAGCGGTTCAGACCCAGTTGCAACAACTGCCCCTGTCTTGCATAGGCCACGTTGTCCCGCTTGTCATGGCGGTAGGAATAGGAGGCAAAGAAGTACCTCAGTCGGTTGTCATCATGGATAAAGAAATTGGGATTTTGCAACAACACATCTTCATTGATCAATGTGTTGTGAAAACCCAGGCTGAAATAGTGGAAATTATAAAAACTTCCTCTGTAGGTATACCGCAATGCCGTGGAAAGGGTTCGCCGCAAGACTTCTTCATTTTCATTGGTATAGAAGACTTGTTTGTTGTCAACCGATCGGATCGGAATGGTTTTGTTGGTAAAATAAAGGAAGGAGAAAGCAAGACCATGTAATTGTTGTTTGTCTATGTATGGTTTGCTGTAATTCAAAAGAAAAGCCTGGGTAAAGCCCAATTGGCCGGCAACTTTCAATTTTTCATTTCTTCCTCCCACATTGGCATGATCCAGCCTCAGGCCATAGTTGACCCTTGAAAAGTCACGGTTTTGGTTGACCCACCACTCAGTGAAGTTTCTATCTGCCAGGGAAAAAATGGGTGCGGGCAGGATATACCATCTTTCTTTGATGGTAACCAATACCTCCGCCTGATCTTCCGCCACCATGATGGGAAGGACTTCCACAGAGGTGAATAGCTGTAAATTGTAAATTTTTTTTTGGTCAGCCACCAAAAGCTCAACAAATTCATCCCAATCGTAGGTGATGCCTTCGGAAAGGTCCATTTCCCGTTGGATGATGTTTTTTTGGGTTTTTTCATTGCCTACAATGAAAATACTGTTGATGGTGATCTGTTCAGGAGTTTCCACCTTTTCAAGGCTGTCCCGTAGCATTTCCGGGTCTTGTATCTGAGACCAGGAAATGGGTACCCATCCCACCCAAAAAAGCAGCAGGTAAAAAAAACAAGGTATTTTTCTAATTATTGACGCACACATACCGGTTTCAGGAACTAACTGCGCCTGACATTGATTCTAAAGTCAAATTGAATTTCGTTGAAAACCATCGTTCGAAAGATAGCAATATTTCCGGTTTTGATGTATCAGTACCTCATTTCCCCTTTGATCCCAAGATCCTGCCGGTTCTCGCCTACCTGCAGCCAATACATGAAGGAGGCAATCCTGAAACATGGGGTCCTAAAAGGAGGATATTTAGGCATCAAGCGAATAGGCCGTTGTCATCCATGGGGCGGACATGGACATGACCCGGTTCCTTAAGCTTTCACAGGCTTAAATCCTTTTTTTAAAGCATATACGATTAAAGCCAGTCCCCCGATTACCAAGGGAATACTCAGTACTTGCCCCATGTTAAAAGCCAGGTCCTCTTCAAAATCCACTTGGTTTTCTTTCAAAAACTCCCAAACAAAGCGCATTCCGAAAACCGTAACCAAAAACAAACCCAGTAATAGGCCGTCCGGGATGCGCTCCTTGTAGCGGATCCAAATCATCAGAAGCAGGAGAAAGATCAAAAGATAAGATATGGCTTCATAAATCTGGGTAGGGTATTTGGTGATGCCAAAAGTATTGACTCTGGCCAAAAAGTGGTCTCCCTTGTCCATGAGCTCATAATTCAAAGGTTGGGAAGGATCTTCCATCAGGTTTTTAAGGGAGGAATTGTATCTTGTAAGCAGGTACTTGACATCCGTTTCAATCACTTTTCTTAGGTCTTCTTCCTGATACCCTTTTTGGATGCTGATGTCAAAATTGACCGGTACAATGCCTTCCCCTTTCAGTTCATTTTGTCGGTCTTCCGGTTTGTAGGCACTGACATCAAGGACCTCAACTTTCAATAGGTTTTGGATCAATTCTTCAGAATCGCGGGCAAACACAAAGCCACTGTCTGTATCAGTCGGTTTCCCACCGATCTCCGAGTTCATCAGGTTACCAACCCGAATCATGGCCCCTGTCATGGCGGTCACGATCACAATGCGATCCACTATCCAAAGGTAACTTTGACCGGGTGCTTTTCTCGCATACATCCATAGTGCAATCAGGATGGCAATGGCAGCACCGTGACTCGCCAAGCCTCCCTCCCAGACCTTCAAAATGTCAATGGGGTTGCTCAGGTATTTGTCTGGTTCATAAAAAAGCACATGACCCAATCTTGCGCCGATGATGGTGGCAATGACCATATAGATGGTCAGTTTATCCACCCATTTTTCATCATGTCCTTCCTGTTTGAACATGTAAATCATGATCTGTTGGGAAATGATAAAGCCTAATGCAAAGAGGAGGCTGTACCACCTGAGCCTTTCAAATCCCGAAAAAACGGCTGGATTGGGACTCCAGACCACATAATTCAATATATTTTCAATCATTTTTCATCCTACATTTAGGCCGTTAAGGCTCGATCTATCACCAAAAGGATTTGGATCTAAAATTACATTCCCGCAAATTTCTATGATTCTTGCGCAATACCTAATGTTTTTTAATAATTAACCGGATATTGGAATTAATGGTGGATAGTTAGTTGTAAATACATGACATGAACCTCACCAATATGAAACGAAAAGCATCATAAATATTTTGATTTATTTAAACCCGAGACCTTTAAAACCTATCTTTTTATTGAAATGGATAGCCAATATCCAAGCCCAATTCGCTTTAATAAACCAAATTAAATTTCTGCAAGGGCTTTAAGTTCTTCCTCGTATCCGCCGGATAAAATAGGGAAACGATACCAGGTTTTGGGGTCTACGTTGAATTCATCCAAATGGAAAGCAGGGGCAAGGCGTTCCCTCTTCCATTGATTTCTAGACCAAAGCCGGAAAAACTTGCTGATATAGGTCTTCAAAATTTGAGGATCCAAATCCAATTTGGACTTGAGTTGATGGTAGACATCCATAGGAGAAAGCCTATCACGAATGGCCAGTTTTTCAATCTCCACAATGATTGCATAGGGCATCAGGTCATCTTCATCGGTTTGATGTTGTGCGCCTGGCCTTAGTTCTGCGGTAGGTTGAAGCGCATTTACCCCTTTTAGCCCCTCGTATCCCAGGGTGATTTCTGCCCATTTCAGCCATTGTAGGATAAAAAACTTATCTACCGCGGCAATGGGAGAGATGCTTCCGCTCGTATCTCCATCCATGGTGGTATAGCCCACATCGCCTTCGCTCCTGTTAGAAGTGGTCAACAGCAAGGCATTTTCAAGGTTGGCAAGCATCCAGATAATGGGAGATCGGGCCCTTGCCTGTATGTTTTGCAGAGTGATGTCATCCTTTTCCCAAGTAAGTTTTCTTCCGATGGCCTGTTCGATTTTGCGGGTGTAGGACTGCACCTCATCGGCAATCTGCCAATGGTAAAACCGGGCCCCCAAGCTATTGGCAAGCAATCGAGCACTATCATAGGTGTCTTTGGATGAATTGACAGATGCTTGGTAAGCTGTGCTCAAAAGTTGGTGAACCAAGGCCTGTTGGGCATTCTTCTCGGGGAGTTCCATTTCCAACCCAAGCTTTTCCATGAATCTGCTTAGCCCCAATTCCTCAGTACCTCGCTTGACCATCTCTGCGACCAAGACAGCAATGGTAGCGCTATCCGCCCCGCCACTTAGGGAAAGGACAAAGCCTTTGCTTCGGCTTTTTCTCAGGTAATCAAACAACCCCAAGGTGGCCGCTGCGGTAAACTCTTCTTTTTTGACGTGTTGGGAAATAAGCGGAGCTCGGTTTCCGGTTTGTTCATCAAGTGTTTCCACCAACAATTGAAAATCCTTAAAGGAAAGCAGTTCGTTTTTGGCCAATAGTTTTCCTTTCGAGGCCAATAAAATCTCCCCGTCAAAAATCATCCTGCCCGATTCATTGCCTAGCAGGTTCACATAGAAATAATGGGCATTGAGCAGTTCTGAGCTCTCCCTAACCAGGTTTTCACGAAGCAGGCTTTTTCCCATGGCAAAATGGCTTGCACTAGGGTTAAAAATCAAATCCATTCCACGGGCTTGAAGTCGGTATCCGGGACGGATTTCCCCCCTCCAGGCATCCTCACAGATTTCAAAGCCATATTTGTAGCCTTTTTTCTCAAAGGTAAGGTCCCCTAAGGGAATTTTTTGACCAAAAAAATCCAAATCCACCACCTTGCCAGCCGGCCAAGGGGTAAACCATCTGAATTCATAATGAACCCCATCAATGGCCATAAATTGCTTGGCCACTATACCGATCAGGGTCTGGTTTTCGATAATGGCCATCCCGTTGAAAACTTCTTTGCCCAGCCGTACCGGTGTGCCTACTGCTACAGTGATGTTCTCACAATGGGGTATGAGTTCTTGTACTTGTTCCAGGGCTTTTCGGGGATACCAATTGCTTAAAAAAAGGTCCTCCGATCCGTAACCCGTGATGGAAAGTTCTGGGAGACACAACACATCTACTTCTTGGGATTGGGCCTCCTTAATGGCTGAAAGGATGTGCTGAAAATTTCCGGACCAATCCAGCGGGGTTTGGTTTACGGTAGCACCTGCGATTTTTATTTGGGACATAGTGAATAACTTACCATGAAAAACACAACCAAGGACAATAGTGTTCTAGATGCTCAGATTTAATTTTTCACAGGCATTTTGGGCAGCCTCCTGCTCGGCTTTTTTCTTGGTAGAACCCTTTCCCTCGGTGAATTTTTCTCCTTTGATCCAAAGTTCCACCAGAAATTCCTTGAAACGCTGCCCCCCACTGACCGACTTGAGTTGAAAGTCCACCTCGACATTTTCTTTTTGGGCCCATTCTATGACTTTGCTTTTGAAATTGATGGTGGTGCTGATGATGTTGTCCAGGTCAAAATGGTTCATCATTATCCTTTTGATCACAAAACGTCTACAAAAGCCATAACCCCGGTCCAGGTACACGGCTCCAACAAGTGCTTCCAGGGTATCCCCATAAATGGATTTGTGGGCATGTAAGCCTTTGATGGAAATTTCGGATTGCATCAGTTTGGATAGGCCTATTTTAAGACCCACTTGATTTAGGGCTTCGCGGTTGACGATTCTTGACCTGGTTTCAGTCAGAAATCCTTCATCTCTGTAAGGGAATTTATGGAAGAGATACTCTGCTATGATGGTGCCTAAGACAGCATCACCCAAGTACTCCAGGCGCTCATTGGAAATTTTGATTCCGTTTTTGAGTTCTTCGGCCGCAGATGAATGCTTGAGGGCAAGTTTGTAGAGGGATAAATTTAAAGGCTTGCGCCCGACCATCATTTTGATATCGGAGGCAAGCCTTTTTTCTTTTTTGTTGTAGGTAAGCTCTTGTAATCGGAGAAGTCTTAAGATTTTCAAGGTTATCCTGCTATTTTTTTGAAGATAATGGAGCAATTGTGTCCACCAAATCCAAAAGTATTGCTCAAAGCTGCTCTTACTTCTCTTTTTTGGGCTTTGTTAAAGGTCAGGTTAAGATGTACATCCAGGTTTTCATCGTCCGTGAAGTGGTTGATGGTGGGAGGAACTATCCCGTTTTGAACTGCCAAGATGGAAGCAATGGCCTCAATGGCTCCTGCTGCACCCAACAGGTGACCAGTCATCGACTTGGTGCTACTGATGTTGAGTTTGTAGGCATGGTCCCCAAATACCTTTTGGATGGCCTTTACCTCACTTACGTCCCCTAAAGGAGTGGAGGTGCCGTGTACATTGATGTAATCGATATCTTCCGGCTTGAGGCCGGCATCTTCAAGGGCGAGCTGCATGACATTGCTTGCACCTTCACCGTCAGGATGGGGAGCCGTGATGTGGTGTGCATCGGCTGTCATACCGCCGCCAACTAATTCTGCGTATATTTTTGCTCCACGGGCTTTGGCATGCTCGTATTCTTCGAGAATGATAGCGCCTGCACCTTCTCCCAAAACAAAACCATCACGGTCTTTATCGAAAGGTCTGGAAGCGGTTTCCGGAGCATCATTTCTTTGGGATAAAGCCTTCATGGCGTTGAATCCACCAATTCCCGCCTCGGTAACAGCTGCTTCTGAGCCACCACTGATGAAGACATCAGCTTTTCCCAGACGGATATAATTGAAAGCATCGATGAGGGCATTGGTGCCAGAGGCACAGGCGGAAACAGTTACGAAATTAGGTCCCTTAAATCCATACTTGATGGAAATGAAACCAGTACTGATATCCGCAATCATTTTGGGAATAAAGAAAGGATTGAACCGGGGAGTTCCATCCCCCCGGACAAAGTCACTGACTTCATCCTGAAAAGTCTTTAGGCCTCCTATTCCTGATCCCCAGATCACGCCAGCCCTAAGCAGGTTGATTTTTTCCAGGTCCAAGCCAGAGTCCAAAATGGCTTCATCCGCTGCAATCATGGCATACTGGGTGAAGGGGTCCATTTTACGTGCTTCTTTTCTATCGAGGTATTGCTCAGCGTCAAAGTCTTTGACTTCGCAGGCAAATTGGGTCTTGAAAAGGGAAGCGTCGAATCTAGTAATAGGAGCAGCGCCACTCACTCCATTCTTCAATCCTTCCCAGAATTCCGGGACAGTTTTGCCGATTGGTGTAAGTGCGCCTAAACCCGTTACTACAACTCTTTTTAAATTCATAAATGAATTTTGGTGATTTATTATTTCACGTTTGCTTCCAGGTAGCTGATCGCTTGACCAACGGTCCCGATTTGCTCCGCCTGGTCATCTGGAATAGAGATGTTGAATTCTTTTTCAAATTCCATGATGAGTTCCACGGTGTCCAAAGAATCAGCACCTAAATCATTGGTGAAGCTGGCCTCAGGGGTTACTTCAGACTCTTCTACGCCTAATTTATCTACGATAATGGCTTTTACTTTTTGAGCAATTTCAGACATGTTGTGATCAGTTTTGTTTAAACACTCCGCAAAGAAATGCATTTAAAGTCTTAATGTCAAAAAAAACATTAAACTAAATTTAAGATATTCTCCCCAAACTTAGAAGTTCTGATATTATTTTTAAATTTGCTTTTCAAAATTCTTCCTCAATGAAGAAAACCAAACTCCTGGTTGAACACCATTATGAATTCGAACTTTTAGGAATTGTCGCTCCCCTCAAAGATTATAAAATGGCGTGGGTAATCAATAATTCCTTGGGAGTGAAGTTGACCAAATCGAGGGACTTTGAACTTGAATTTCTCAACCAGCCCAACCTGTTGATTTCCCAGTTTGCACTGGAAAAAGAACACGGTTTTATACAATTGCTTCGCAACCGGTCATTGTCCCCGGTAGACCAGGCGCTTTACCTTGTTCCTGAGCTAAAGATCATGGATTATTTTCTACTGCTTCAGGATATGACCTTCGAAATGAATATTAATACGTATATTGAGGCCCTTTCCGACAACCAATACATTCAGAATGTGGTCAAACTGGAAGTCTCGAAATTAAAGTCAAAAGAAAACCTTTTAACCTATTAAAACACCCATCAAAAATGAGAGTACCCGTCTTTAATAAAACAAAGATCCTTGCTACCATAGGCCCAGCCTCCAATAACCGTGAAACGCTTACCGAGCTGGTTATGTCCGGAGTGGATGTATTCAGACTGAATTTTTCACATGGGACCCATGCCATTCATGCCGAGGTGATTGAATTGATCCGCAGCATCAACAAGGAGCAGAAATTGAACATTGGTATTCTTCAGGATTTGCAGGGTCCAAAAATCAGGGTTGGTGAAGTGGAAAACAACGGGGTGTTGATCGAGCCAGGTGCTTTCATTACCATCACCAATGACCCGGTGATAGGCAATGCATCCCTCATCAGTACGGTCTACCAAAATCTCCCCAATGACGTGGTCACAGGCGACAGGATTTTGATAGACGACGGCAATTTGGAATTGATCGTAATGGACACCGATGGGCATACCAATGTCAACTGCACCGTGGTACATGGGGGTTTATTGAAATCACGAAAAGGAATTAACCTGCCGAGTACCAAGGTCAGTGCCCCATCTTTGACAGAAAAAGACCTGGAGGACCTCGAATTTGGATTGGCCAATGAAGTCGATTGGATTGCCTTGTCTTTCGTGAGATCTGCTGAGGATATCATTGATCTTCGTCAGCGAATAGAAAAAGCGGGAAAAAAATGCAAGATCGTTGCCAAAATTGAAAAACCTGAGGCCCTGGAAAATATAGATTCCATCATCGAAGCAACGGATGCCCTGATGGTGGCAAGAGGAGATCTGGGTGTAGAAGTGCCCATGGAAATCGTGCCCATCTGGCAGAAGAAAATGGTGGAAAAATGTAAAATTGCCTGCAAGCCGGTCATCATTGCAACCCAGATGATGGAGAGCATGATCCTCAATCCAAGACCTACCCGAGCAGAAACCAATGATGTGGCCAATGCTGTACTTGATGGTGCTGATGCGGTGATGCTTTCAGCAGAGACAGCTTCCGGCAATTTCCCTATTTTGGCTGTGAAGGCCATGAACAGTGTCATAGACTATATAGAAAAAAACGCCGACATATACCACAACCTTTATAAAATCCCGGAAGACGACGATACTTTTAAAAGCAATAACGTGCTTTTGATGGCCAGCCGGCTTTCAAGAAATGTGAAAGCCAAAGCAGTCGTAGGCATTACCATGTCAGGTTTCACCGCCTTCCGACTGGCTTCCCACCGACCGCAGGCAGATATCTTTATTTTTACCAGCAACCCCCAGCTGATCACCCAGTTGAGTTTGGTCTGGGGTGTCAGACCCTATTTTTATGACAATGCGACCTCTACCGACGGTACCTTCCAAGACATAGAAGACCAGTTAAAAGAGGACGGATTTGTCAAGACCGGCGATGTGATCATCAATACAGCCAGCATGCCCCTTAAATCCAAAGGCAGAACCAACATGCTGAAAATACATGAAGTAAGTTGATTTGTTGTAGCTAGTTGGAGATGGGATGTAAATGGTAAGTATTGGAAGTTGGAAGTTGGAAGTTGGAAGTTGGAAGTTTGAAGTTTGAAGTTGGAAAATTTGTCGGATGACGGATGACGGATGTGAAAATGGTAAGAAGTGAAAGGTAAGAGGTGGTAGGTGGGATGTAAATGGTAAGTATTGGAAGTGGGAAGTTGGAAGTTTGAAGTTGAAGACGGATGTCGGATGTCGGATGAGAAAATGGTAAGAAGTGAAAGGTAAGAGGTGGTAGGTGAGATGTAAATGGTAAGTATTGGAAGTTGGAAGTGGGAAGTTGGAAGTAGAGAGGATTTGACAGATGTTGGATGACGGATGACGGATGTGAAAATTGTAAGAAGTGAAAGGTAAGAGGTGGTAGGTGGGACGTAAACTGAGTCAAACATATCCATTGAGAAATCCCGAAGGCCTGTCTACCGACTAGATAGAGATTTAATACCGAGAGGTTATTAGCCCCGGGTGGCAACCCGGGTAGAATAGAATGTCGAATAGAAATAAAACCCTGAAAGGGTTTAATGGATAGGGTAAAAGTTTCAAGCTGAAAGGTGAAAGCTTTGTAATTCTCCCAATTCATCATTCATCATTCTAAATTCATCATTCAAAACTCGTAATTCAATAATCATGGCCATTTGAATAAAAATCCCGGAGGGCTGTCTACCGACTAGGTAGAGATTTAATACCGAGAGGTTATTAGCCCCGGGTGGCAACCCGGGTAGAAAAGAATATCTGGAAGAAATGAAACCCTGAAGGGGTTTAAGGGACAGGGTAAAAGTGTGAAGCTGAAAGATTCGTAACTCGTAACTCCCAATTCATCATTCATCATTCAAAACTCGTAAATCGTAAATCGTAACTCGTAAATCCCAATTCATCATTCAACTCCCTTCGGCACCACCATCACTACTTTTTCACGGTCCACAGCCACGGCACCGGGAGCGGAGCCTTTGACTTTTCGGACATATTTGCAGGGGGTGTACATGACCGGAGCAAGGCTTTCATTTTTGTTTTTGGAATAGTAGGCAGCCAATTCAGCGGCTCTTTCAATCAGGTTTTTGGGAAAAGCAAGGCCTGAACGCTGTTTGATGATTACGTGAGAACCAGAGACATCCTTTGCATGCAGCCATAAGTCATCTTTCCAGGCAAAATTGCGAAGCATTTCATCGTTGGCCTTTGCCGATTTACCTACCCAAATTTCAAATCCTTCTATTTCAAATTTCTTAAAGGGAACCTGTGTTTCCTGATCTTGTTGTTTCCGAATCAATTTTTCATCCTTGAGGAATTGCCTCAATTCCTTGAATTGTTCCATGCCTGCCAGGGTCTCCAATTGCCTTTGTATTTCCAGAAGGTAATTTTCCCTTTCCGCAATATTTTGCTGGACCTTTTGGATTTCAATGTTTCTGTTTTTGCTTTTTCGATAAAGGTTCTCTGCCTGCAATTGGGGCTTTACCCCTCTTTTTAGTGAAACTTCAATTTCCTCATTGTTGTAAAAATCGAATAGCATGACTTTTTCGGCTTCTTGGGGAATTTGGTGCAGGTTGGCCATGATGATGTCAGCCAACTGACTTGGGGGATCTTCTCCGATCAGCGCATTCAATTTTTCGGTGGATTTTTTCAGGTAGGCCAGGGTTTTTTTTCTTTGGTCTTCCAGCACTCTCTGCCAGTGCAGTTTTTCCTTTTCAAAGGCCCCTTGAATTACCGCATATTTGAAATAGACGTTGGTAGCTTCCAAGGCACTTTCGGTCATGAAAACTGCCCTATCTATGGGAAGCATGGTCAGGATATACCCTTTTTCTGCCTCATAAATCTGAAACAAAGGCGTCTCCAACATGTCCATTAAATCCTGCATCAGTTTCCAGCGGCTTTGTAGGTCTGCTTCAAGATAGCCTTTTGCCTTTAGCCATGCCCGTGGTACCTTACCTAAGGTAGGAAGAAACTGTGTGGCATTCCCTTCAAGTCTTTTAAAGGTACTCTCGCTCAAATCAAGGTTTTTTTCCAGAGAGGTCAATTCCAGGGATCTGTCATCCACAAGCCCTTTCCTAAAGAGATTGACCGGAAAATCAGCATCCTTTTCATAAAGCAAAATATTGCTCCTAGAGCCATGCATCTTAAAAAGCAGCTTTTTGCCGGACTCCAGCACAAGGTAAAATGCTCTTTCGAATGAAATAAGGACCACATCTACAATCACCTCGCCACTCAACTCACCAAAAAGGGTTGCTGTATTGGTCTTTTTCCGTTGGAAATTTTCGGGAAAACTCAAGCAGGTGTTGGCTGGACTGAGGTGGGCTCTAATGTATTGTTCTTTGTCTTCCTTTTCAAGGGCAATGATTAACTCATCTTTGTTTTGAGAAAAGCATGTTACCACGCGCATCCCTTTCAAAAGGGCTTTGAGTTCAGGGCATAGATAGGTAAAGAAATGGTAATTAAGATGCATCCCTCAAAGGTAAAGCTTCAACCCATCGTATGCGAGGAAAATATTTTCAGGGAGTTGTTCCTGTATTGCTGCGTGCCTGCCGAGTCGATGACTGATATGTGTAAAATAAGCTTTCTCCGGATCGATGGATTTTACCATCCGGACAGCTTCTTCCAGTGTAAAATGGGAAATGTGTGGAGAAAGTTGTAGGGCATTCAAGACCAGGGTTTTAGTCCCTTTGATTTTTTCCAGCTCTTTTTGGCTGATGGTTTTTGCATCGGTGATATAGGTGAAATCCTCAATTCTAAATCCCAAGACAGGCAACCTGTGGTGCATCACTTCTATGGGGTTAAAAGTGACACCCAATACCTCAAAAGGCTGGTTTTCAATAAAATTGGGCATCACCTGAGGAATACCGGGGTATTTGTGTTCCGCAAAAATGTAGGCATACTCCATTTTTATCTGGTCTATGACAGGTTTTTGACCATAAATGGGCATGTCCTGTTGTTGACGGAAGTTAAAAGGACGGATATCATCCAAACCAGCGGTGTGGTCTTTGTGTTCATGGGTGTAAATGACCGCATCCAGGCTTTGGATGTTTTCCCGGAGCATCTGGGCCCGGAAATCAGGGCCGGTGTCAATGACAAAACTTTTTCCTGCGATATCAAGGTGAAGGGAAGTCCTGGTTCTTTTGTCCCGATAATCTAGGGAAAGACATACCTCACAGGAACAGCCGATCACAGGAACCCCTTGGGATGTACCTGTTCCTAAAAAAGTGACCGTCAAAGCTTCAATTTGATTTGCTGTAGCTCACTCAAAAAATCCTGGTTCTTCTTATTTTGGAACTGTTGTGGGTTCATTTGAATTTCCTTGATGATGTCTACGAGGGTATTGATTTTGCCTTCCAAGGTGTAGTACTTGTTGACGATCACGACTTTGGTGTCTCTAAGGATACAATACCCAGACTTAAAATTTCCCTTTTCGTACCTAAGGATGTACTCAGACTCAGCAAACAGGTTTTCTAATTTATCTAAATAATGCTTGGAGTACCGAATGATCATTGCTTGGCAGTGATGTGTTTTTTAACAGTGGCTAGTAAATGGTCATAATCCAAGGGTTTTTGTATGTAATCATCCAACCCCGCATTTTTAAAGTCATCCATGGTGTAATTTTTAAAATTCCCCGTGATGGCTACGATAGGTACCTTGGCTTTTTTTTCATCTTTCATTGCCCTGATCGCTTTGGTACATTCGATGCCATCCATGATGGGCATGTTGATGTCCATCAGGATCAAATCAAAATCCTCCTGATTCAGTTTATCAATCACTTGTTTTCCGTTTTTCACAGCAGTGATGTTGTAATTTTCAAACATCAGGACATTTTTGGTCAAGTTGATGATGACTGAGCTGTCTTCTGCTACCAAAACTTTTTTAGTATCACTCATGAGTGGTTATAATTTGTAGTGTATTAAGATGAGCTTTAAAGTTATTCAAATGTTGTTTTAATACTAAATTATTCTCCAAAATATCTTCAAGATGAACATTTTTGATCTTTTTTTCGAAAAATGTCACAAATTTAAAAAGCTGGGTTGCTCCTAAAGTCCCTGAATTCCCCTTTAATATATGCAATTTTTCTCCAATATCCTCATAGTTCTGCTTTTCGATACTTTCTCCGATTTCAGCGATCAAACCCTCCGCCTCCTCCAAAAAATCTTGGTACACTTCATGGATATTTTCTTTGGAATTGAATTTTAGCAGTTGAAAGTAGACCTTTTGATCCAGGATTTCATCCTCTAGCGTGTCTTTTTGCTCGAAATGGGCTTCTCTTTTCAACAAATGGAAGTGAATGGCTTCCAAGAGTGTTTTGGGCTTAACTGGCTTGGCCATAAAATCGTCGAAACCCACCGACAGAAAGTAATTCTTATCTTCTTGGTTGGAGTAGGCTGAGATCGCAATGACCGGCGCTTGGCTCAAGTTGTCGTTTTTGATCTTTTTCAGCGCCGAAATACCGTCTAACATGGGCATTTGGATGTCCATTAGGATTAGGTCAAATCCTTCTTGGCTGAGTTTTTCAAGGGCCTCCTTGCCGTTGTTGGCAGTGGCATAAGGATAATGATAACTGATGATGTTCTCAAAAACCTGCCGGTTCAGTGCATTATCATCGACAATCAGGATCTTTTTGTTTTTCATGCCGTTTTATTCCTATTTTTACCGAAAAATATTTTTCAGTTTGGACCTTAAAAAAAACCTCATTTGTATTGTAGGCCCAACAGCGGTGGGCAAAACAAACTTGTGCTTAAAACTAGCTAAAAATTTTCAAACTGTAATTCTTTCTTCTGATAGTCGGCAATTTTACCGGGAGTTGGAATTGGGTACAGCAAAGCCAAGCGCTCTGGAATTACAATTGATCCCTCATTATTTTATCAACAGTATTTCCATTTTTGACCCCTATGATGTCAAACAATTCGAGCGGGAGGCTTTGGCCCTACTCAGTGAATTGTTTAGGGAGCATGACTGCGCCATTGTGACAGGCGGTTCGGGGCTTTTTGTAGATGTATTGGCTCATGGGATAGATGAACTGCCTCCAATTCCCAAAAACATCCGTAAATCCCTAGATCTGCGTTTTGAAAATGAGGGGCTTGCAACGCTTCAGGAACAATTGGCAAAATTGGACCCGGACTATCATGAGGTGGTAGATTTGAAAAATCCCCAAAGGCTGATAAGGGCCTTGGAAGTATGTCTGGCAACCGGTCAACCCTACAGCAGTTTCAGAAGTAAGAAAAAGATCCAAAGGCCCTTCCGGATACTTTGGGTTGGCCTAAATCGGGATAGGGCAGAGCTGTATCAAAGGATCGACCAAAGGATGGAAGAAATGATCGAAAAGGGTTTGTTTGAAGAAGCCCGAAAGCTATATCCCTACAGAGATTTAAATGCCTTACAAACGGTCGGATACACCGAAATCTTCGGATATCTTGAGGCTCAGTATGACAAAGAAGAGGCCATCCGGCTGCTGAAGCGGAATTCCAGACGATATGCGAAGAGACAACTGACCTGGTTCAGAAAAAACCCGGAGATCAAATGGTTTCATCCTGATCAATATGAGGAAATCTTAAGCTACCTTAAAGATCAAATGGGCGTGTAACCTATTACTTTGGCTATAAACTGATAGGGTTTGGTTTTGATCAGTCTATTGTATTCCATTTTCAAGCGCTTGGCACTCTGCAGATGTGGTCTGGCGCGATTCACCTTATCCACGGCTACGGGGTCCGTCTGATTTTGCTTTTGCAATAGGAAATTCGCCTCCAATTCAGAAAAATCCCTGGAACTTGAATCTTTGGAATCCAGGATTTGGGCCAAATGGTCTAAACTGTTTTGGTATTGTTTTAATTTTGCCTTGAAGGTTTGAGTGACAACCATGACAAAAAGGAAAAGAAATCCACTCAGGGTGAGGAAAATTGGTACAAAACCCATGGTTAAATGCTAAGTATCTCAATCAACCGAAGGTGGTCTTTTTTGATGGGCTTATCTTTTCCAATGCAATCCGAGAAGGGCGTGTAGACTACCTCTCCGTTGACCACCCCTGCCATGCAATTGGTATGTCCCGCCATCAGCCCCTCTACTGCTGCCATACCGCACCTACTACCTAAAACCCGGTCCCTGGCTGTAGGGTTGCCACCCCGCTGAATGTGACCCAAAGTAGTCACTTTGAAATCTTTTTCGTCATCTTTGATCTTGACCTTCACTTTTTCCATGATTTCACTGGCACTTCCTTCTTCATCTCCTTCGGCTACCACTACGATGCTGGAAGTCTTTGTTTTTCTAAGGTTTTTTAGGGATTTCACCACCGTGTCCAAACTGGTTTTTGTTTCCGGTACCATGACAAATTCTGCCCCGCCACCGATGCCACATTCTACGGCAATGTACCCACTGTCCCTTCCCATCACTTCTATGAAGAAAATCCTGTCATGTGCTGCGGCCGTGTCCCGAATCTTGTCTATGGCCTCCAGGGCGGTATTGACGGCTGTATCAAATCCAATGGTGAAGTCTGTACCATAAATATCATTGTCTATGGTACCGGGGCAACCGATGATTGGCAGTCCAAACTCTTCTGAAAATACCTTAGCTCCTGTAAAAGTACCATCACCACCGATAGCAACCACCCCCTCTATGCCTAGGCTTTTGAGCTGATCATAGGCTTTTTGGCGACCTTCTTTGGTCATGAACTCCATGCTTCGGGCTGATTTTAATATGGTACCCCCGCGCTGTATGATGTTGCTGACCGAATGGCTTTGCATTTTTTTGATGTTGCCCTTGATCATGCCATCATAGCCATAATAAATGCCAAAAATCTCCAACCCATGGTAGATGCTGGTACGTACGACTGACCTAACACAGGCATTCATGCCAGGCGCATCTCCTCCTGAGGTGAAAACTGCAATTTTTTTCATGATTTAACAGGTTTTTTCAAGCCCTAAAAATAGAGAATAATGCCTTGATTTTTGTGCTTTGACTAAATTCTTTTATTCCCTAAGGCCCTCTTTAGGTCTATTTTTTACCTAAGGAAATGACAATCACGGGATTTGGAGAAAAAGAAGGTGCATTTCTGGAGCAGAACTTAAAATAGATAAAGGAATTTGCTGAGAAAGGAAAGTCAGTCATTTGGGATATTGCCTTTTGCCTCATCAAATTCCCCTTACATTTCCTTACCTTTGCAAGATGGAAGGCAATACCAAACAAGACATCCGAAAATTGAGCTTGGAAGAGTTGGAGACTTTTTTTCTGGAGAAGGGAGACAAAAAATTCAGGGCAAAACAGGTGTATGAATGGCTGTGGCACAAGTCATTGAAGAATTTTGATGACATGAGCAATATTTCCAAGGCTACCCGTGAACTGCTTAAGGAGCATTTTGACATCAACCATATTCAGGTTGACTTGATGCAGCATTCCACAGATGGTACCATCAAGAATGCTGTCAAACTTTTTGATGATAAAATCGTGGAATCGGTTCTTATTCCTACTTCCAAAAGGATAACCGCCTGTGTCTCATCTCAGGTGGGATGTAGTCTGGATTGTAACTTTTGTGCCACAGCACGCCTGAAGAGGATGCGCAACCTCAATCCGGATGAAATATATGATCAAGTGGTGGCCATCAAGGAAGAAGCTGAAACCTATTTTAGCCGCCCGCTCACCAACATTGTATTTATGGGTATGGGGGAGCCTTTGTTGAATTACAACAATGTTCTTTCTGCTATTGATAAAATCACCTCACCGGAAGGTTTGGGTATGGCTCCCAGGAGAATTACCCTTTCCACCGTGGGCATTCCCAAAATGATTCGGAAAATGGCCGATGACGGGGTACGTTTCAATTTGGCAGTATCTCTGCATGCAGCAATCAATGAAACCAGGACCCGCCTGATGCCCATCAATGCAACCAATCCTTTGGAGGATTTGGCTGAATCCTTACAGTATTGGTACCAAAAAACCAAGCGTAAAGTAACCTATGAATACGTGATCTGGGATGGTATCAATGATGATGAAAAGCATGCCGTAGCCTTGGCCAAATTTTGCAAAATCATTCCCTCAAAAGTGAATATCATTCAATACAACCCCATCGATGAGGGGGAATTCCGCCAGGCCTCGCAAGATGCAGTAAATAGGTACGTGCGTATCTTGGAGAATCATGGTATCATCGCCAAGGTGCGTAAATCCCGCGGTCAGGACATCGATGCTGCCTGCGGTCAACTGGCCAACAAAAATGAAGTGGCAGCCCTTTGAACAAGCAAAGATTTTTTTCACCATACAACAGATGGTTAGCATACCCAGGCACATTTTTGGAGTTAATTTGGCCAGGAGCGTGTTCCTATTTGGTTTTTTCCGTGTTTAATTTCCTCGATCCTCAAAAAAGTTTATTCCAAAAAATAAATGCTTTAAAAAAGCGGGGTTTTCTTTCATGCATCCTCCAACTTTTCTGATACTTATTGAATTAATTACAGGATTAACTCTTTAAAAATTTCACTATGAATAAAGTGTATATTTCGCTAATATTGAAAAACTAACTGTTTATTCTATGAAAAAGTATGGTTTCTTTTTGGTCGCTTTTTGCTTTTTGTTTTTAAGCTTTACTTCAATTCCTTTTCAGGACAGAAACCCGGTTGTCGAAAGGATTCAGGGTTGGTTCCAAAAAATGCAGGATGAATTTCCGGTTGAAAAAGTGCATCTGCATCTGGACCGACATCAATATACCTTAGGTGAAGATGTATGGTTTAAAGCCTACCTAACTGCAGGAAGCACGCAGATTCCTACCCCCCTGAGTGGGACTTTGTATGTAGATCTTTTTGATGCCACCGGCGCTTTAATACAACAAAAAAAAATCAAAATTGAAAATGGAACGGGGCATGGAGAAATCAAGCTGCCCCAGTTTACAGAGGAGGGGATATTTCAAATCAAGGCCTACACAGCATGGATGAGAAATTTTGGAGAGGAATATTTTTTTCAGGAAAAAATAAAAGTCTCGGATGCAGAGGCGGGCGTGTTTCAGCCTGCTATGGAATTTAAAACCATCACTTCTGATGGAAGCAAGGTGTCCTATCAGAGTTCCCTTTTGGTATTGGATTCCCAAGGAGAACCTTTTGGGCAAAAACAGATTGATGTACATGTGATGGGCGAAAATCAAACCCTTTACAGTGAAAAAATCACCCTCAACACCCAAGGGGAAGCCAATCTCAATTTCTCCATACCTGAAAAGCCCTTTGCTTTTCAACAAATACAGCTCACCTATTGGGAAGATGAAGCATTTCCCATTATCAAAAGTGTCCGGCTTCCCTATGCCTTTTCCCTGGCAGATGTGCAGTTTCTGCCGGAAGGAGGTCAGCTCTTGCAGGGGAAGAAAAACAACGTGGCTTTCAGAGGAGTATATCCTGACGGTGAACCGGCTGATTTTAGCGGGGAACTGATGGTAGAGGGTATGGAGCAAGCAGTCGTTTTGGAGAGCTGGTTTGGGGGAATGGGTAAATTTGAGATGGTACCTGCACAAACCAAACCCTACACAGTGCGTCTAAAAGAAAAGAAAAGCGGTCAGGAAAAGGAGGTGGTTTTACCTGCTGCTAAAGCAAAGGGTTTGACCATGCAGGTGGCCAATAATCCAGCTGCCAACTACGTGACGGTTTTCATTCAGGGTGATAGTGATTATCAAAACCTTATTCTGGTCAGCCAAACCAGAGGCATCATCAATTACATGATCGGTGGCGCGCTGAACAATGGCATATGGGGTGTAAGAATACCCCGATCTAATTTAATCAGTGGAATCAACCAGATTACGGTACTGACCGCAGATGGCCAGGCGCTTATGGAGCGCTTGGTTTTCATCCATACCGATGAACATCTCCAATTGAGCTTGGATGAAAGCCAAAAGGGAAGTCTGGGCGAAAGGGCAGAAGTAAAGCTTCGTCTCAAGTCCCAGCATCAGGATACGCCAGTCCCCGCAAATTTTTCTGTCAGCATCATTGATTTTGGCCAGGTGGAAGAGGAGGGATATGGCTACAAAAATATTTTTTCTTCCTTGCTAATGGATTCTGATCTGAAAGGAAACATTTATTCTCCGGGGTATTATTTTAAAGATCGTGCACCAGAAACTTTGGAAGCCTTGGACCTTGTGATGTTGACCCATGGATGGACCCGATTTGAGTGGGAGGATGTGTTAAGTGAAAAGTTTCCCACCATAGACCATTTCATCGAACAGGGCATTAATCTTGAAGGAAATGTGGTAGATCCCAATGGCTCCAAAAAGGGACTTGGTGGTGGTGCGGTATCTGCCATGGTAGGTCAAGGGCTTGAGATCATCTCCTCCGAATATGGTGAAAATGGCCGTTTTATTTTTATGGGTATGGACTATCAGGATACCATGCAGATCACCATTACAGCTAAAGACAAAAGGCTTTCAGAAAATGTGGAAATTTCGGTAGAGGTCCCCCAGCCTGTTTTGGATAGAGTAGGACCGAGTTTCAAACCTGAGTTCAAATTCCCCAAATCCCTGGCTGAAGGTTACCGGGAAAGGCAACTGATGCAGCGCATGCAGGAAGATCCAGATTTGGTAGATTTGGAGGCGGTGACGATTCAGGATGAAAGGATCGATGTGGAAATGGAAAACATTCAAAAAATTTATGGAAATGGTGATGTGTCTTTGGATCCTTCAAAAATACTAGGCGCAATAGCTTTTACCAATGTGTTTCAAATGATCCAAGGAAGGGTTTCTGGTGTACAGGTTTTGGTCAATGGACCAAATGCCTCCGTCTTAATCCGTGGAGTAGGTTCATTAATGGGTGGTACTGAACCCCTCTATTTATTGGACAATCAACCAGTGGATGCAGGCACCCTGCTTTTGGTCAATCCCCAGGATGTGGCTGTGATTGATGTGTTTAAAGATCCAGCGAGAGCAGCTATTTTTGGTGCTCAGGGAGCCAATGGGGCGATTGCTGTCTACACCAAAAGAGGCTCAGGAATAGCTGATTTCAAAACCAAGGGCAAATTGGTCACACGATATGGAGGATATGCCTCTCCGAAGGAATTTTATCATCCTAAATATGACCAAAAAAGTGTCAGCACGGCCTTGAATGACAAGAGAACAACCCTCTATTGGGAACCCAATCTGCAGACTTCGGTGGATGGATCCGTTGAGTTTGCTTTTTATAACTCGGATATTGCCAAAAAACACCTCATAGTGATAGAAGGAATGGATGCATCCGGCAGGATAGGCAGATTGGAAAAGTTGATGGAGTAGGGATAAGATTCAAAAAAGCATGGTCTTCCATAGGGCTTTTTTCCCTATCTTCGTGGAACCACGAGTTGGCCAACCGAATGATTCAAGCGTATTGACCTAAAGTATTCCTTATGTTAGTTTCCAAAAAGTCTATTTTCAAAATTTCCTTTCTGATTACCTTTGTGATTCTCCTGAGTGGAGGTCAGCTATTTGCCCAGTTTCCAGGAGAGGCAAGGCTTCAGTTGGGTGGCGAACGAATGGCTGTACTGGATCAATACGGGTTGAATTTTGGTGTGGAGTATTTTTTTGCTGATCGCTTTTCCCTCGCTCCCAATTTTACAATCAGCTTTCCCAGGCAGGGCCGGTTCACCAATTTCAATGCAGACCTAAGGTATTATTTCACTGAAGGGACTTTTCAATTTTACGGCCTGGCAGGATACAGCAACATCTGGATCAATGCCCAATCAGATGGGGCAGGAACTAGGGTCAGCAGACCTGGAGGAAATGCAGGACTTGGCGGCATGGTAAAAGTCACTTCTAAGTTTGGGGTTAATGCCGAATATAAGCTTCAAAGCCAGAATTTCAGGCAGCATGTGTTCAGAATTGCCTTGGTTTATCTGCTCTAAACCAACTCCTTATTTGTTACTGAATTCAAAAAGTTTCCTTTTTTCTTCCTTGCTGAGGCTGTCATAGCCCTTATCTGCAATTTTATCCAATATCAGGTCAATTTCCTCCTGGGTTGCTACCGCAGTCTGTCCAGCAGACTTACCGGAACTTCTGGTATTGCTTGTGGTTCTTGGATCTGATTTCAGTGGTTCTGATTTGTAAGGGGCGTTTTTGCGGTATGTGACTTTTATCTTGGGCTTGTTTTTAAAGAGATTTTCGAAAAACCGACCTATGGATTGGATGATGCCACCCCAATCTTTCCCGTTTCGAAGTTGGGTAACGTAAAAGTAACCCAATGCCGCTCCACCCAGGTGTGCCAATTCTCCTCCTGCATTGGCCCCTGTGCTGTTGGCAAAAGCAATGACCACGTAAAATATGGCGATGTATTTGATTTTTACAGGACCCAGCAGAATAAGGTTGAAGGTGGTATTGGGGCTCATGGTAGCTGCGCCTACGACAATCGCATAGACTCCAGCACTTGCTCCCAACATAAAGGATCCCTCTACGCTTTCTCTAAAATAGGGGGCCAAGTTATACATCACCACATACAAAATTGCTCCCACCAGTCCGCCGAGAATATACAGGTTGGCCAGTTTCCGGCTGCCTAGGTATTCATGGATCAGCAATCCAAACCAATACAGAAAAAGCATATTGAAAAGAATATGAAATATCCCTTCGTGCAAAAACATGTAGGTCATGATTGACCAAGGCTGAAGGATAAACCTGTCCAAGGCGGCAGGCATCATCAAGTAGGAAAGCAGGGCTTTATAAGTGGCCACTCCGCCTCCAATGGTCAGCAATACCCGAAAAAAAAGCAAAACAAAAAACATCAGAAGGTTGATAGCCAGTATTTTGTACAAGCTATTGTTGTTCTGTGTAAACGCATTCCTTAAATTATACCAAAAACCACCGTACATATCAGTAGAAAGTTGTTCTGTCCTTTTTCCATACGGTAACCAAAATGGCACCGATAAGTAAGCCGCTCAAATGCGCAAAATGCGCCACATTGTCTGTTGGGTTATTGGCCAACAACTGATAGACCGTATACAATCCGTAAAATAACACTAAATATTTTGCTTTGACCGGCATTGGCGGAAAAAGCAAAAACAATTGTGTATTGGGAAAGAGCATCCCGAAAGCTATCAATACACCAAACAGGGCTCCAGAGGCTCCCACCATGGGGATGTCCACTTTTAGGTTCCTGACCCCGATCAAATTGTCCTTGGCTTGTTGGATCAATTGATCATTTTCAGGATTTCGGCTGTAATCGTCTATAAAGTCATACACCGAAGTCCGGAAAAAGTTCCTGTTATTTGATACAAATTTATTAAAAAGTTCTGGATCTGGATGCTCATGGAAGTAAGCTATTTCATTATCCAGCCTTTTGGTTTGAAATGTAGTGTATCCTGAGTAAAGCACTCCAGCTCCAATGCCACATACCAACCAAAGAATCAACAGCTTTTTAGGACCCAAAAACTGCTCTAAAAGCGGTCCAAAGATAAACAGCCCGAACATGTTGCTGAAAAGGTGCCAGAAGTCGGCATGCATGAGCATGTATGTCAGAAATTGATAGGGGACGAATTTATTGCTTTGAATATTATAGAGTGCAAAATAATCCTTCAAGTTGGGAATTAGGAAACTGGCCACTACATGGATGCCGATGGTAATCAGCAGCAGGTTTTTTACAATTGGCGTCAGAGATCTAAACATATGGCAAGTTAGGCATTAAAAAAACGATGTATTTGATGTAAATCCAATTTGATAAAGGTTTTGTTCCCGGAAGGACCAAAATTAGGGTTTTGACAGGCAAATAATTGTCCGACTAAATTTTCCATTTCCTGTGTGCTGAGCCTGTTGCCCTTGCGAATGGCGGAGCGTTTGGCCAGAGAACGTGCAAGGTTTTCTTTTTTGTCCAGAGAAAGTTCTTTTTTGAAGTGTTTGAATTGTTCCAGCAGGCCCTCAAATAACACTTTTTCGTTAGAAATGCCTAGATCTGCTGGAATCCCCTGAATGACCAAAGTCTGCTGCCCAAAATCCTCCAAAACGAATCCCAATTGGGTTAATTCAGCTTTCATGCCCATTACCAGAGCAAAATCAGCAGGATTTAGGGGGATGCTCTGAGGAAAAAGCACCTGTTGAGAGGCTCCGCTATTCTGGCTGAGCTGTCGAAAATAGCGTTCGTAAAGGATCCTTTCGTGCGCCATCTGCTGATCAATGATCAGGAGACCATTGGACATTTGCGCCACGATGTAGGCCAATTCTACCTGAAAAGTACTCCCTGTTTCATCTCTAGAGGGTAGATTTGAGTTAGGAAACTCAGGTCCGCTGTTGTTGACCTTGCTTGGAAAGGTCTTCAGGTTATTGTTTTCCAAATGGTGGGATCTGGGATCTTTTTGATCTACCAACTCTGTCTGATTTCTTTCAAACATTTTTTCCCAGCCTGAGACATCTTGCTTTTTGAATTCAGGAAAGGAAAAACGCTTGTAGGTGTCTTCCTGATTGAGTTTTTCTTTTTGCGTAGGATCACTTTTCCAATTCTCCGCAAAATTCACATCCAAAGAGAAATCCAGGGAAGGGACCACATTATGGGCACCAAGGGACTGCTTGATGGCAGAGCGTATCAAGCCATAAATTGTCCGCTCATCATCAAATTTGATCTCCGTTTTGGTGGGATGGACATTGATGTCGATGTGGCTTGGATCTATGTCCAGAAACAACACATAAAAAGGGTGCATGTCCGCTGGCATAAGGCCCTCATAGGCATTGACAACCGCATGGTGCAGATAATTACTTTTTATGTAGCGGTGATTGACGAAAAGAAATTGTTCCCCTCTTGTTTTTTTCGCATTTTCCGGCTTTCCCACATAGCCCATGATGTTCAGAAGGGGCGTCTCTTCCTGACAGGTCACCAATTGACCTTGGTAGTTTTTACCGAAGAGTTCCACGATGCGTTTACTCAGTTTTCCGGGGCTGAGCCGGTATAATTCCATGTCATGCTGCATCAATGTGAAAGCCACTTCTGGATAGGATAGCGCCACTCGCTGAAATTCCTCTACCACATGTCGCATTTCCACAGGGTTGGATTTCAGGAAGTTGCGGCGTGCAGGCACATTGAAAAACAGATTTTTGACTGAGATTGAGGTACCTTCGGGGCAGGCGATAGGCTCTTGTTTTTTGATTTCGGACCCTTCAATACAAATCAAAGTGCCAAGTTCATGACCTTGAAGCCTGGTTTTCATTTCTACCTGTGCCACTGCGGCAATGGAAGCCATGGCTTCTCCCCTGAAGCCAAAAGTCTTGATAGAAAAGAGGTCTTGTGCATTGCGGATTTTGGAGGTAGCGTGCCTTTCAAAGCTCATTCTAGCGTCTGTCATGGACATGCCTTTCCCGTTATCTGTGACCTGAATAAGCGTTTTGCCCGCTTCCTTCACCCAAACCTGCACATGGTCAGCGCCTGCATCAATGGCATTTTCCAACAATTCTTTCAGTGCAGAAGCAGGTCTTTGGACTACTTCTCCGGCAGCTATTTGATTGGCGATGGCGTCCGGCAACAACTGAATGACATCACTCATTTGGGAGACCTCCCTCTCAGCCTAAATAAAAATACCAGTCCCAAAATGGTCAATGAGGTATAAAGCATGATGTAGAGTGCGAGATTGCCGTAATAAAGGTATCCGAAAACACCTCCAACCAGAAGAATAAATATGATCGTTCTGAGCATTCCTGCATTGTCAAATATCGCGGAAGGAGATTTCTTGATGGGACTGCCTTTGGTAAAGGCCCCACGCAGAGAAGAAGCTCCATAATCCCTTCTGAGCATTTCCATGTCTTGCTCCTCTGAAGAAATGATTCCTTCTGCTTCTAGCTGTCTTCGGATTTTAGCCGTACGTTGGTCTATGTCTTCCTTTATAGGATCATAGTACCTGGGCTGAATGTCAAATCGCATAGGTTTGGCGGATCTGAATATGGATGGAAATTTCATGCTGTTGTCTGTTGTTTTTGGGAGCCAATTATCAAATTGCTGAAGAGGCTTATTTGATTGTAGCCATTTTTTTCACGATTGTTCCGATTTTGATCTTTCTAAAACTGCCACTTGGAATATTTTTTCGGGGATTTAAATGCAGTTGAAAGAAATATACGTTTATTGATATAAACCTGTCCCTTTTTATCAATAATTGGTAGGACAAGGATCGGATTTTGTTGTAAGTTTGAATTTGATCTCAAGCCCTACCACAAAGTTATTTTAAATTTTAAGCAATAAAAACTTAACGTTTGCATGAAGCCAAAAGTTTACGCCATTCTTTCAATTCTGTTTATGGTCCTCTGGGCAGCCTACGCCCATTCGCCAGTCAAGGAAGATCGTGATCCACTTTCTTCCAAAGATGATAGGAGACAAATGCTTTGGGTAGACTCTGTGTTCAATAGCCTCAGTTTTGAGGAACGTCTGGGGCAGCTATTTATGGTAGCGGCTTATTCCAACAAAGATGACAAACACCGACAGCAAATTGCGAAATTGATTCAGGAACAGCAGTTGGGTGGCCTGATTTTTTTTCAGGGAGGCCCTATCAGGCAGGCCAACCTAACCAATTATTACCAATCCATTTCCAAGACACCCTTGTTTATTGCCATGGATGCAGAATGGGGAGTGAGCATGCGCCTGGATTCTGTCATACAATTTCCGAAGCAGATGACCTTGGGAGCCATTCAGGATGATGAACTGATCTATGAAATGGGCAAAGAAATTGCCGGGCAATTTAAAGCCTTGGGCATGCACATCAATTTTGCCCCGGTGGTGGATGTCAATTCCAACCCACAAAATCCCGTCATCGGTTATAGAGCCTTTGGCGAAGAAAAAAGATTGGTGGCCAGAAAGTCTTTGGCCTACATGAAAGGGCTTCAAGACCATGGTGTCATGGCCAATGCGAAGCATTTTCCCGGACACGGAGATACTGACTCAGATTCCCATTATACCACCCCTGTCATTAACAATTCTTTTGCAAAAATAGAGGACATTGACCTTTATCCTTTCCGCGAACTCATCAAGGAGGATTTGATGAGTGTGATGGTAGCCCATCTACATGTGCCGAGCTTGGGTACTTCTGCCAAAAATCCTACGACCTTGACCCCAAATGTGGTTACCAACCTTCTTCAGGAAGACATGGGCTTTAAAGGTTTGATTTTTACAGATGCCCTGAATATGCGGGGAGTAAGCAGCCATTACAAACCGGGAGAGGTAGATCTACTGGCCTTAATGGCAGGCAATGACATCCTTCTTTATTCTGAAGATGTGCCCAAATCAAAGGCCATGATCTTACAGGCCATTCAGGAGGGAAAAATAACAGAAGAAGAGGTGGACCGAAGGATCAGAAAAGTGCTTAAGGCAAAGTACTGGGCAGGCCTACACGAGAAACCATATGTAGATACCCGGAATCTTCTAGCCAAGTTAAATGCCCCCTCAGCTGCCCTCAACATTGAAGATTTATATGCCAATTCCATTTCGGTTTTAACCAACAAAAACAATTTTCTTCCTTTACGCAACCTGGACTTGCTTAAAATGGCATCCATCTCGATAGGAGGCGATGGAGTGGATTTTAAGGGCCAACTCGACCGATATGGACCATTTCAACATTTCACTTTGAACAAAGACGGGGAAAGTTATGCCAGTCTGAATCAAAAGGCCAAGAATTTCAACACCATTGTAGTCGGGCTCATGGGCATGACCAACAATTCCAAGCGGGATTTCGGCTTGAAAGAAAGTGATGTTCAGTTTATCAAAAACCTGAGCAGAGAAAACAATGTCATCGTAGTGATGTTCGGAAATGCCTATGGTGCCAAGTTCCTGGATGATCTTCCTCATGTGCTTGTAGCTTATGAGCAAAATCAATGGACAGAAAAATTAACTCCTCAGATTATTTTTGGAGGAAGAGCAGCAACAGGTTCACTTCCTGTTTCTGTTAGTGACAATTTTCAAATCGGCACCGGTGGATACCTAGAAAAGCTGGACCGCCTCTCCTACGGAAGGCCAGAGAATGTGGGCTTAGATATCCAGGTTTTGGACCAAATTGACAGGGTTATGGAAAAAGCCATCGTCCTCAAACACACCCCGGGAGGAACTGTTTTGGTAGCCAAAAATGGTAAAGTGGTCTTTGAGCGATCCTATGGCTATCTGGATTGGCAGAAATCAGCCAAAGTCAACCCAGAAACCATTTACGATCTCGCTTCCATTACCAAAGTGATGGCTACCACACAAGCCCTAATGTTTTTGGTCAGCAGACGGTTGGTTGACATGGATAGGACCATTGGCCATTATCTTCCCGAACTACGGAATACCAATAAAGGCAACTTGGTCATTCGGGACATCATGATGCATGAGTCAGGTCTTGTGGCCTGGATTCCTCATTATGCCAAGACTGTGGATGGAACCGGGTGGAAAAAAGAATTTTTTAGGGAAAATCCAGAACCTGGTTTTCAGTTGGAAGTGGCTGAAAACATGTATGCAGTCAATTCTCTTCCGGATAGCCTTTGGGCATGGACGGTTAAATCAGATCTCAAAAGACTTCCTCCGGGCCGGTCAAGGCATGATTACACCTATTCCGATTTAGGGATGTACTTGATGCAAAAATTAACGGAAAGGCTTTTGAACCAATCGATAGATGAATTTCTGGAACAGAATTATTATGCTCCCTTAGGGATATACACACTGACCTTCAAACCGCTGGAAAAATTCCCTAAAGATCGCATTGCCCCTACAGAAGATGATATCACTTTTAGAAAGAGGCTTGTTCGAGGATATGTCCATGACCCCGGTTCTGCCATGTACGGGGGTGTAGCTGGACATGCCGGCCTTTTTGGTACAGCCAATGACCTCGCTATCATGATGCAGATGATGTTGCAGGGGGGCAACTATGGGGGCATCAATTTGATTGACAGAAAAACCATCACAGAATTCACCAAGCGTCAGAGTACCCAAAGCAGAAGAGCATGGGGCTGGGATAAACCTGAACCTGAGAGGGGCAAAGGGGGAAGTGCCGGTAAATTAGCCCCGAAGAGCAGTTTTGGGCATACGGGATTTACCGGAACCTGTGTATGGGCGGATCCGGAAAACGAATTGGTCTATGTGTTTTTATCCAACCGGGTTCATCCCAATGCCAACAACAATGGCTTGCTCAAAGATGGGGTAAGGACTGAAATCCATGACATCATTTACCAAGCATTGAAAAATTAAACCCATCATGTGAACAAATATGTACGCGATTGTTGTTTAAAGCCTGTCAACTGACCCATCATAACATAAATCTTTCAAGATGAAAATAGGGATTGTCTGTTACCCAACCTTTGGAGGGAGTGGTGTAGTCGCCACGGAATTGGGTAAAGCCCTCGCCAAAGAAGGCAATGAAGTTCATTTCATTACCTACCGTCAACCTACCCGCTTAGACTTTTTTAGTGCCAATTTATTTTATCACGAGGTTGACATCAAAAGTTATCCACTTTTTGAGCATGCTCCTTACGAACTGGCCTTGGCCAGTAAGATGGTGAATGTGGTCAAATACGAAAATCTGGATTTGCTTCATGTTCATTATGCCATCCCGCATGCCTCTGCCGCTTATATGGCTAAGCAGATTCTAAAAGAAGAGGGCATTCAAATTCCCGTGGTCACCACCTTACACGGTACAGATATCACTTTGGTAGGAAAAGACCCCACCTATGAACCTGTGGTTACTTTTAGCATCAATCAATCCGATGGAGTTACGGCAGTCTCGGAGTCTCTGAAGGAAGACACCTACAAATTGTTTAAGGTTTTCAAAGATATTGAAGTGATACCGAATTTTATCGATTTGGAAAGATTCAAAAAACAAAAGAAAGAGCATTTCAAATTGGCAATTTGTCCAAATGGTGAAAAACTGATGGTTCATACCTCCAACTTTAGAAAAGTGAAGAGGGTAGAGGATGTCATACAGGTGTTTTTTGAGGTGAGAAAAGTCATTCCTGTCAAGCTCCTTTTGGTTGGGGACGGACCCGAAAGAGACAAAATGGAACGCCTTTGCAGAAGTTTGGGCACCTGCGATGATATTCGTTTTCTAGGAAAATTGGAAGCCGTGGAGGAGGTATTGTCTGTGGCAGATCTGTTTCTGATGCCTTCGGAAAAAGAAAGTTTTGGTTTGGCCGCACTTGAAGCAATGGCCTGCGAAGTACCTATATTGAGTTCAAATGCCGGGGGTATCCCTGAACTCAACATAGACGGAGAAACCGGGTATGTCTGTGAGGTAGGAGATGTGGCAGACATGACCCAAAAGGCGCTTCGAATTTTGTCTGATGAAAACCTTCCCGGTTTCAAGTTAAGGGCTTTGGAAAGGGCAAAAACATTTGATGTCAGCAAAATATTGCCACTGTACGAAAACTTTTACAAAAAGACAATAGAAAGGACATTAAGCCTATCCAAATGATACAATGACATTAATCATTTTAATTTGTTGGACTTAAAGATTCTTTTTTATTTCAAATCCATTAACTTTAGGCACTGGTTTTCAAATCCTATGAAAGGTTTTTGTCGTAAATAGAAGGGATTTAGAAGCTTTAAATGAAATTGGATGAAAAAAATTGGAAGATTAGACAGGCCGGATAACAACGGGACTGCCCATATGTTTGATAATCCTGTCCTGGAAAAAATTTCCAGGACACACATCAGCATACCCATAACCATGTTTTTAGGTATAGGAGTCGTTTCCCTATATTTTGCACTTACTGTCACAGCAATCCCACTCAGTACCGGATTGTTACTGATGCTTGTTGGGTTCTTGGTATTTACCTTTGTGGAATACATGATGCATAAACACCTTTACCACATGATCCCGGATTCTAAGTGGAAAGATAAATTGCAGTATTCCATCCATGGTGTACACCATGATTACCCTAAAGATAAAGACAGGTTAGCGATGCCTCCTTTTGTGAGTGCCTTGTATGCCGCCATCTTTTATTTTGTGTTCACCTTTATCATGGGAGATTACGCTTTGTATTTTCTTCCGGGATTTTTGATAGGCTATGCATTGTATTTAGGGGTTCATTTTATCGTGCATGCCTTTCAACCCCCAAAGAATTTCCTCAAAATCCTTTGGGTAAATCATGCCATACACCATTACAAAGATCCGGATGTTGCCTTTGGAGTAAGTTCCCCACTATGGGACATCATATTGGGAACCATGCCCAAAAAAGAAAAGTAAAAAAAGCCTCTAGCAATAGAGGCTTTTTTTATGGCATTTTGTCACTAATATAACTTTTAGATCAGAAACTTTTTCCAAGTGACAATTTAAAGCCCCTGTTATAGAATGAATCTGAAATGTCACTGATGTTGGCAAAACCATGTTCATAACTTAATTGAATGTTGAATCCATCCCCAAAGTTGGAGCCGAATCCAACAACGCCTGCAAAATCAAAATCCTTCCAGAGATTTTTGGCCTCACTGCCTGATATGGTTATATTATTGTTCCCGTCCTTGATTTCAAAAGCAGAAGCCAATAAAAAAGAAGGTTGAGGACCAAAGAAAAGAAAAAACTGTTCAGCAACCTGAAACTTCAAAAGTAGAGGAATGTCTAGGTATCCGTTTCTGATGGATGCGGTTACGCCAGGTCCAAGACCCTCATCTGCACTTGCCCCTTTGCTGGCAAATTGAAGCCCTGGCTCAAAGCTGAAGCTTTCCGAAACAGCAAAATTTCCATAAACCCCAAAATGGTAGCCTATACGGAATTTGCTTCCATCTCCTCCTTCCTCACCCCCTAGGGTTGTAAAACTGGGTCCCACCCTTACTCCAAAAGTGCTTTCTTGGGCAAATAACCCAGCGCTACTCATAAACATGCCCAAAAGGGCCAATACAAAACATTTTTTCATTTTTATTCTGTTAAAATTAAAGTTGCTCAAAACTAAACTAAAATTTCAATTTACAGCCATCCATTCATGGAATAATTTAATGAAGGTTCAAAAGTCCAAAAAAAGCAATAGTATACCTTAATATCTGGATAGGTTGTTTGATAAACAGATAGCCCTTAAATTGGCTGTAAATTATTTCCCTATGCAAAAAGTATCGATTTTAGGCTTGGGTTGGCTAGGAAAACCATTGGCTGAGCAATTGATTTCAAAAGGTTATGAAGTAAAAGGAAGCACCACATCTTCTGAAAAGGAAGTCCAATTAAAAGAGGAAGGTTTTAAGGTTTGCCAAATCAGGTTTGATCCGGAACCTTTTGGTCATTCGGTGGATTGGTTTTTTGATACAGATGTACTTTTTATCAACATCCCGCCTCAAAGCCGGTCAAAACCATCAACTTTTCATCCGGAACAAATCCGTCAGGTCAAAGCTTTGGCAGAAAAGGCTGGAGTAAAAAAAATCATCTATATCAGTTCTACTTCAGTCTATCCTGACGAAAATCAGTTGGCCAAGGAAGAGGATCATTTAACAGACAACAGCAACGGCAATGCTGCGCTTTGGGAAGCAGAGCAAGAACTTTGGCGGAACAAATCCTATGACCTTACGGTGATCAGATTTGGGGGGTTATTGGGAGTAGATCGGATTCCTGGGCGGTATTTCAGAGGGAAGACGGAGGTGGTCGGAGACACCCCGGTGAATTATATCCATAGGGAGGATGCGGTTAGGTTGGTAGAATGGGTGTTGAAAGAACAGTTATGGAATCTAACCCTCAATGGAGTCGCCCCCCTCCATCCCAAGAGGAAAGAGGTATACGAGCGAAATGCCCAAGATTTGGGTTTTGATCCGCCAAAAAGTTACGCAGTTTCCGGTAAAACAAACTGGAAAGCGATTTCTGCAGAAAAGATCCTTGAAACTGGATTTACCTTTAAATTTCCCGATCCACTTCAATTTGAATACTATCATGATTAACAAGAAAAAGAGTTGGAATAGTCCTAAATCAAAACTCCAATAAGTCAAAATCTTTGATTTTTTAGTGTTTTTTTCTCTGAAAATCCTCTAAGTCAAAGACTTGAACAATAGTTGCTTCCCTTATTTCCAGAATGCCTCAATATTATATTATCAGATAAGAATTTTTAAAATAAAATTTTGCTTAGTTATTGAAAGATACTGATAATCAGTTCAATTTGCCTATGCGAATATCAAATTTTTTTAAGAATATGTATCTGGTTATCTTTGTCTAAATAACCTGCTAAAAAATGGATAAATATTCCTACATCGCCAATGCTCATGTGGCTTACATTGATGAGCTTTACGAAGACTATAAAAATGATCCTGAATCCATAGACCCAAGCTGGAAGACTTTTTTCGATGGATTTGACTTTGCCATCACCAAATACGGGGAAGAGGGATCGGAGGTGGCGACCCCTAACCAAGAATCAAGTTCGACAGCACCTGCTAAAAATGGTTCCTTGGCAACGAAAGGAACCATCATGGACATGGAGCAGTTGCCAAAAGAAATCAAAGTAAGAGCCCTTATCCATGCCCATCGCTCAAGAGCACACCTCAGGTCAAAAACCAACCCGGTGAGGGAAAGAAGAGACAGGAAGGCGATGATCGATTTGGAAGATTTTGGTTTGGGAGAACAGGATTTGCAAACCGAATTTCAAGCAGGAAATGAAATAGGCATAGGTCCTTCCAAGCTATCCAAAATAGTGGAATCGCTCAAGAAGATCTATGAAGGGCCGATGGGTTTCGAATACCTTTACATGAGGGATCCATACATCCTGGACTGGTTCAAAACAAAGGTAGAAAAAGAAGCCCTCGAATTTAACCCGCCTACTGAAGAGAAAAAGCGCATACTTTCCAAGCTTAATGAAGCGGTTGTTTTTGAAAATTTTCTCCATACCAAATACCTGGGTCAGAAAAGGTTTTCATTGGAAGGTGGCGAAAGCACCATTCCTTTTTTGGATGCAGTCATCAACCACAGTGCTTCTTTGGGAGCCAATGAGGTCATGATCGGAATGGCCCACAGGGGCCGTCTGAATGTATTGGCCAACATCATGGGAAAAACCTATGAACAGATTTTTTCGGAATTTGAGGGAACTGCCAAACCCGACCTTACCATGGGAGATGGAGACGTCAAATACCACATGGGTTATTCCAGTGATATAGTCACCACCAGCGGGGCTAAAGTGAACCTGAAATTGGCGCCCAATCCTTCTCACTTGGAAGCGGTCAATCCGGTGGTTGAAGGCTTTATAAGAGCAAAAATCGATTCAGAGCACAAAGGGGATTCCAACAAAGCCCTTCCTATTTTGATCCACGGTGATGCGGCTGTGGCCGGTCAGGGGATCGTCTATGAAGTAACTCAGATGGCGGGTCTTAAAGGATACAATACTGGAGGCACCATCCATTTTGTGATCAATAACCAAGTAGGGTTTACCACTGATTTTGATGATGCCAGATCATCCATATACTGTACCGATGTGGCTAAAATCATTGATGCACCGGTTATTCACGTCAATGGAGATGATGCCGAAGCTGTGGTTTTTGCAGCCCACCTGGCAGCAGAATACAGGCACAAGTTTCAAAAGGACATTTTTGTAGACATGGTTTGTTACCGGAGACATGGCCACAATGAATCCGACGAACCAAAATTCACCCAGCCTGAATTGTACAACATCATTTCCAAACATCCCAATCCCCGGGAGATCTATGTCAAGAGGCTAGGCGAAAGGGGAGACCTGGATGCCAAAATCGCCAAACAGATGGACAAGGAATTCCGTCAGTTGTTGCAGGACAGGCTCAACATGGTCAAGGAAAAACCACTTCCCTATCAATTCACCAAATTTGAGCAAGCGTGGCAATCACTTAGGCGCTCCACACCTGAAGATTTTGACCAGTCTCCGGAGACAGGCATACCTGCAGAAAACATCCAAAAAGTAGCAGAAGCCCTGACCGTGGTACCAAAGGGTTTCAAGCCCATCAAGCAGATCGAGGTACAGCTCAAACAACGTAAGGACATGTATTTCCAGTCCAAAAACCTCAACTGGGCAGCTGCCGAGTTGTTGGCCTATGGATCCTTGCTGTTGGAAGATAAGACGGTGCGAATTACAGGACAGGACTGTCAGCGGGGTACCTTTTCCCACCGCCATGCCGTAGTGCATGATGCCAGCACCAACAAGCCCTACAATTTTCTGAAGGAGTTGAAAGGACATGATGGGCAATTCAGCATCTACAATTCATTGCTCTCTGAATATGCTGTTTTGGGATTTGAATATGGGTATGGGATGGCCAATCCCCACGCTTTGACGATTTGGGAAGCCCAATTTGGGGATTTTGCCAATGGAGCGCAGACCATGATTGACCAATTTATCTCCTCAGGTGAATCCAAATGGCAAAAAATGAATGGCCTGGTCATGCTATTGCCCCATGGGTATGAAGGGCAGGGACCGGAACATTCCAATGCAAGGCCAGAGCGCTTTTTGCAGCTTTCCGCGGAATACAACATGGTTGTGGCCAACATCACAGAGCCTTCCAATTTCTTTCACCTTTTGAGAAGGCAATTGGCTTGGGAGTTTAGAAAACCCTGTATTGTCATGTCTCCAAAATCCCTGCTGCGGCATCCCAAAGTGATGTCACCGCTGGAGGAGTTTACCTCAGGGAGCTTCAAGGAAGTGATTTCAGATAAAACCGTGGAACCCAAGAAAGTGAAAAGGGTGTTGCTTTGCTCAGGTAAGATTTATTATGATTTGGATGAAGTCCGGGAAAAGGAAAAAATTCAGGATGTGGCAATTGTGAGGATAGAACAATTGCACCCACTTCCCAAAAAGCAAATCATGAACGCCCTCAAAGCTTACAAAAACGCTGAGGTGATCTGGGTTCAGGAAGAACCTGAGAACATGGGATACTGGACTTACATGATGCGGGCCCTATACAGGGAATTCCCCATGGAAGTCATTGCCAGAAAATCCAGTGCTTCACCCGCCACAGGTTACCACAAGGTGCATGTCCAGGAACAGGCCCAAATCATCAACAAAGCTTTAAATATTTCTTAAATCCCCGAACAGAATGGGCCATATGTTTTTCGGCCTATTCTGTTTAGGTTTAATTTAAATAAAACAAGTTAAATTTACCTTAGGTCTGCCAAGGCAGGCTTGGGGATAAAAAAAATCAACAATGAGCCTAGAAATCAAAGTCCCCACCGTCGGGGAATCCATTACTGAAGTGACCATAGGACAATGGTTCAAAAAAGACGGAGAATATGTGGAAATGGATGAAGTCATCTGTGAACTGGAATCTGATAAAGCCACTTTTGAATTGACTGCAGAAGCCTCTGGTGTGTTAAAGATTAAAGCCGAAGAAGGCGATACCTTGGACATAGGGGCAGTTATCTGCGAAATAGACACCAATGCATCAGCTTCTGATGGAGGTTCTTCCGAAAAGAAAAACCAATCACCCTCCAATGGTTCACCCAAAGCGCCTGAAACTTCCAAAAGCAAATCCACGGGAGAGGTTAAGGAAATGATTGTACCTACTGTAGGAGAATCCATTACTGAGGTTACTTTGGCCAGTTGGTTGAAGTCGGATGGAGATTACGTGGAATTGGATGAAATCATCGCCGAGGTGGATTCTGACAAAGCTACTTTTGAACTGCCAGCAGAGGCAAACGGAATCCTTCGGCATGTGGCCCAAGAGGGTGATACCCTTGAAATAGGTGGCCTAATCTGCAAAATAGAAGTAACGGAAGGTGGGGCCCCGACTTCTTCCGAAGAAGTACCGGAATCCGCATCAAGTGAGGAGGAAGCAAAGAAAACCTCTGATAAAGCAACCTATGCCACCGGACATGCCTCACCTGCTGCAGCTAAGATCCTTTCAGAAAAAGGCATTGACCCCCAGTCTGTCAGCGGTTCGGGAAAAGACGGCAGAATCACCAAAGAAGATGCCGAAAAGGCTGAAAAACCAGCCAAGGAAGCAGCCAAACCTGCCAGCACAGCGGCATCAAACCAATCCAAGGCACAAGAAGCTCCTAAAAAATCCGGGACCAGAGATAGTCGAAGAGAAAAAATCTCCTCTTTGAGGAGAACAGTCTCCAGAAGACTGGTTTCCGTGAAGAATGAGACAGCCATGTTGACCACTTTCAATGAGGTAAACATGGGTCCGATCATGGAATTGAGAAAAAAATTCAAAGACCAATTCAAAGAAAAGCATGGAGTAAATCTTGGCTTTATGTCCTTTTTCACCAAAGCGGTCTGTGTCGCACTCCAGGAATGGCCTGCTGTAAATGCGCAGATAGATGGCAATGAGATCATCTACAATGATTTTTGTGACATTTCCATCGCGGTTTCCGCACCAAAAGGACTAGTAGTACCCGTGATCCGAAACGCTGAATCTTTGTCATTTGATGAAATTGAAAAAGAAGTTGTTCGCTTGGCGACCAAAGCCCGTGATAATAAATTGTCGATTGAAGAAATGACCGGAGGTACCTTTACCCTGACCAATGGTGGGATCTTTGGTTCCATGATGTCTACCCCGATCATCAATGCCCCGCAGTCCGCCATTCTTGGGATGCACAATATCGTAGAACGTCCCATGGCTGTCAACGGTGAGGTGAAAATCCTCCCCATGATGTACCTGGCCTTGTCCTATGACCACAGGATCATCGATGGAAGAGAATCTGTGAGCTTTTTGGTTAGGGTAAAACAGTTGCTTGAAGATCCTACCAGGCTGTTGTTTGGGGTTTGATCCGGTCAAATGACCTATTCCATTATTCAACTAATTGAAGTCCGTTTTTTGGCGGACCTATAAATAAATTTTAACTAACGGGTGGAGGAAATGAAGGCACCATTCCCTTTGTCCGCCACCATTTACAAAAATCAACATGTACGACGTAATCGTAATCGGCTCCGGACCAGGAGGATATGTGGCAGCCATCCGGGCTGCCCAACTGGGTATGAAAACAGCCATTGTAGAAAAGTATGCCACACTGGGCGGTACCTGTTTGAACGTAGGCTGTATTCCTTCCAAAGCCCTCCTTGATTCTTCAGAGCATTATCACAATGCGGCCCATACCTTCAAAACCCATGGCATCAACCTGAGCAACCTCAAGGTAGACCTGAAGCAGATGATTGCCCGTAAAAATGACGTGGTCAAGCAGAATGTGGATGGGATTCAGTTTCTGATGAAGAAAAACAAAATTGATGTGCACCATGGCTTGGGGTCTTTTGTAGATGCCAACACCGTGAAAGTCAGCAAAGATGACGGATCCACCGAAGAAATCAAGGGCAAAAACATCATCATTGCCACAGGTTCCAAACCAGCCAATTTGCCATTTGTAGAACTGGACAAAGAAAGGGTGATTACTTCCACTGAGGCTTTGAATCTCAAGGAAATCCCCAAACACATGATTGTGATCGGAGGCGGGATTATCGGTATGGAGATGGGTTCTGTTTTTGGCCGGATGGGAGCCAAAGTTTCCGTGGTGGAGTATCTGGACTCACTGATTCCCACCATGGACAAAACCATGGGAAAAGAGCTGCAAAAATCCCTTAAAAAGCTTGGGTTTGAGTTTTACCTCAAGCACAAGGTGGTAGGTGTGGAGCGAAAAGGTAAGGAAGTCACCGTAAAAACCGAAAACAGCAAAGGGGAAACCGTAGAGTTGAAAGGGGATTATGTACTGGTTTCTATCGGTAGAAAACCTTATACCACTGGCTTAAATGCCGAAGCTGTAGGTATCAAAATCAATGACAAAGGACAGGTGGAAGTAGACGAACACCTCAGAACCAATGTAAAAAATATTTACGCCATCGGAGATGTGGTGAAAGGTGCCATGCTGGCACACAAAGCGGAAGAGGAGGGATCCTTTGTTGCTGAAGTCATTGCCGGGCAAAAGCCCCACATCAATTACCTGCTCATCCCGGGTGTGGTTTATACCTGGCCTGAGGTGGCCTCAGTCGGTTATACCGAAGAGCAACTGAAGGAAAGAGGGATCAAATACAAAACCGGTAAATTCCCCTTTATGGCATCCGGAAGGGCAAGAGCTTCCATGGATACCGATGGTTTGGTCAAAGTTCTGGCCGATGCTGAGACGGACGAAATTCTTGGTGTACATATGATAGGACCTAGAACGGCTGACATGATCGCGGAAGCGGTGGTTGCTATGGAATATAGGGCATCCGCCGAAGACATTGCCCGAATGTCCCATGCACACCCTACCTATACAGAAGCTTTCAAAGAAGCGTGTCTTGCCGCCACAGACAATAGGGCATTGCATATTTAATGCCCCTGTTCATCTGTTCAATGGAATAATGATATCAAAAGGTGGTCTGGAAACTAAAAATCCAGACCACTTCTGTTTAAGCAACCTATGGAAAGGCTGCTTAGTTTTTATGTATATTTGATGAATTTGGTTGCCTAATAGACTCCAATGGAACTGACCCTCTCTACTCCTGCCTTGTTGTTTTCTGCCATCACCTTGATGATGTTGGCCTTTACCAACCGTTTTTTGGCTATTGCCAGCCTGATTCGTGGCTTGCATAAGAAATACATGGAGGACCCAAAAGAAGGCATCATCATCGAACAAATCCACAACCTGAGAAAGAGACTGAACATGATCAAATACATGCAGCTTTTTGGCGTCCTTAGTTTTCTTTTCTGTGTGATCTGTATGTTTTTGATCTACCGCGAACAAACCCTTGCCGCTGGGATTGTATTTATGTTGAGTATGTTGGCTTTGTTGATCTCGCTAGCCATATCCATGGTCGAAATACTCATTTCAACCCGTGCCCTTAATTTGGAATTGAGTGATATGGAAGTCTTCTTGGAAAAGAAAAGCAGCCTTGATTTTATCTTCAAAAAAGAACCCAAAAATGAACATAGATCTAAGGAGTGATACGCTGACCAAACCCAGTAAGGGAATGCTTGAGGCCATGTTTCAAGCAAAAGTGGGGGATGATGTGTTCAATGAGGATCCAACCGTCCAACTGCTTGAGCAAAAACTGGCTGACAGGTTTGGTATGGAGGCAGGTTTATTTTGTCCATCCGGCACCATGACCAATCAGATTGCCATTCGCCTGCATACTCAGATTCAGACTGAGGTGATCTGCCACAAGTATTCCCACATCTACCTGTATGAAGGTGGGGGAATCATGTCCAATTCCCTTGCCTCCGTGAAGTTGTTGGATGGGGCTTATGGAAAGATTTCCCAAGAAGATATCCTGGAGGCCATCAATCCTGATGATGTTCATGCACCGGAGACGACGTTGGTTTCACTGGAAAACACCATGAACAAAGGCGGGGGAAGTATTTATCGTTTGGAGGAAATCAGGCCGATCAAAGCCATTTGCAAGCAACATGAACTCAAGCTCCATCTGGATGGCGCAAGGCTTTTCAATGCCTTGGTAGAAACTGGAGAAAATCCCAAAGATTGGGGAGCTCAATTTGATACCATATCCATTTGCCTGAGTAAAGGGCTGGGCTGCCCGGTAGGTTCCGTTCTCCTAGGAAGCAAGTCGGATATCAAAAGAGCCAGGAAAGTAAGAAAAGCCTTTGGGGGAGGCATGCGTCAAGCTGGATTTTTGGCTGCGGCGGGTATCTATGCATTGGATCATCAGGTGGACCGCTTGAAAGAAGACCATGTTCGGGCCAAAAAAATCGGTGAGATGCTTGCTGTCCATCCCTTGGTTTCAGAGGTATTTCCAGTAGCCACCAATATCGTGATAGCCAAGCTTAAGGGAACCTCTCCCGCGGCCATGCTGCAAAAATTAACTGAGAAAGGCATCAAAGCGGTTAAATTTGGTTCAGATCAGATCCGTTTTGTTACCCATATGGATTTCAATGACCAAATGCTGGAGGAATTTGGTGTAAGATTGAGAGCAATCCAATAGTCCAATAAAAGAAGAAGTAGGCCAAGTATGCCCTTTTCCTATTCAATTGTCATAAATTCAAACCATGAACAGCATTCCTTTAGCCGAACGCATGCGTCCAAGCCGATTGGAAGAACTTATCGGGCAGGAACATCTTTCGGCTCCCACCTCATTTCTTTTCAAAGCCATCAAATCCGGAAATGTTCCTTCCATCATCCTTTGGGGACCTCCGGGAGTCGGCAAGACAACCATCGCCAACATCATCGCCAATGAGATCAAGGCTCCTTTTTATACCCTAAGTGCCATCAGTGCAGGGGTGAAAGACATCAGAGAGGTGATCCAAAAGGCAAAATATCAGATGGGTGTGGTGCTTTTCATTGACGAGATTCACCGGTTCAACAAATCCCAACAGGATGCCTTGTTGGGTGCTGTGGAAAAAGGTACCATAAGGCTCATCGGTGCTACCACAGAAAATCCCTCCTTCGAAGTGAACGCGGCCTTGCTTTCCCGTTGTCAGGTTTACACGCTCAATGCTTTGGGGAAGGCTGATTTAGAAGCCATACTTCAGCAGGCGATGGAAAAAGACAATTGGCTAAAGAAACAGGACGTAAGGCTCACAGAAACAGAGGCACTTTTGCGACTTTCCGGGGGAGATGGACGCAAGTTGTTGAATCTGCTTGAGATAGTGGTGGAGGCCATTTCAGAGCGGCCCTGTGTCCTGACCAATGACAAAGTGGTGGAAATTGCCCAGCAGAAGATCGCCTTGTATGACAAATCAGGTGAGCAGCATTACGACATCATTTCTGCTTTTATCAAATCGATTCGAGGTTCAGATCCCAATGCGGCCGTCTATTGGTTGGCCAGGATGATAGAAGGAGGGGAGGATGTCAAATTTATAGCCAGAAGACTGGTGATTTTGGCATCGGAGGACATCGGCAATGCCAATCCGAATGCGCTTTTGTTGGCAACCAATTGTTTTGAGGCGGTTAAAATGATCGGTTACCCCGAGTCTAGGATCATCCTTTCCCAATGTGTCACCTATCTGGCCAGTTCTCCCAAAAGCAATGCCTCCTACATGGCCATCAACAAAGCCCAGGAATTGGTGCGGCAGGAAGGTGATCTTCCAGTCCCCCTGCATTTACGCAATGCACCGACCAAGCTGATGAAAGACCTGAACTATGGCAAGGGCTATCAGTATGCGCATGATTTTGAGCAAAATTTTGTCCAGCAGGAATTTTTACCTGACAAAATCAAAAACACCAAGCTGTATGACCCCAGTCAGAACGCCCGTGAGAATGATTTGAGAAAATACCTGAAACAGCTTTGGGGAGAAAAATATGGCTATTGATGTATTATTTTTTCTAATGGATACTTAAAGCTTAGGCCAAAATCAATTCTATGCCCATGGCTTCAATTCTTTCTTTATAATGCACTGACAATCCGCTGTCTGTAATGATGAGATCGATGTCTTCCAATTGTGCGATTTTGCCAAAGCCTTTTCTTCCAAATTTACTCGAATCTGCCAGTATGATGGTTTTCTGGGTTGACCCAATCATAGCGGTGTTCAAATGGGCCTCCATCATGTTGGAGGTAGTGAGGCCATGGTCCAAACTGATGCCATCTACACTGAGAAAAAGCTGAGAACAGGCAAAATGGGCAAGCATTTCCTCAGCAAAATGGCCTACCACTGAACTGCTGCTTTTGCGCACCACACCTCCTAGCTGCACCACCTCTATTTCTGAAGCTTCCATCAATGCCAGTGTGACGTTCATTGCGCCAGTCAATACGGTTAGTGGAATATTTTTCGGAATGGCTTGGGCAAAAGCCAAAACCGTCGTGCCCGAACCAATGATGATGGCCTGATTTTCTTGAATCAATTTGGCTGCCTCCTGTGCAATCCGCTTTTTCTCTTCTACATGGACAAGCTTTTTTTCACTTACTGAGCGGTCGTTGACGTAAGGGGAAATGGAAGTTGCACTGCCATGGGAGCGGTAAAGCAAGCTTTTTTCTTCCAAGACTTTAAGGTCTTTTCTGACGGTAACCATGGTCACATCCATTTCATGGCTCAATTCCGCTACAGATACAAAACCTGTTGCCTGCAACCGGTCTAAGATAAATTTATGTCTTTCTGCAATGGTCATGGTCCCTAAGGTATGATGATGAAGCAAATCTGGGTAAAAAGTAAATTAAAAGAAAGTAAAATCTATTTTTTTATTTGTTTTTGTTCTCTTTTGTTTCTTTTTGTCTTACTTTAGGGTTTAATTAAGTAAAGTATGAATAGGAAAGAAAATTTAAAGCAACTTTCTGAGAAGGAAAAAGTCTGGGACATTGTGGTGATCGGTGGAGGGGCTTCGGGCTTGGGAGTGGCTTTGGATGCCCTATCAAGGGGCCTGAGCGTGGCATTGTTTGAGAAAGCCGATTTTGCCAAGGGGACATCCAGCCGGAGTACCAAACTGGTCCATGGAGGGGTCAGGTATCTGGCCCAGGGTGATGTGGGACTGGTTTTGGAGGCCTTGAAAGAAAGGGGGAGGTTATTGAAAAATGCTCCTCATCTGGCCCATGATCAGCCATTTATCATCCCTATTTACAGGCTATATGACCGGCTTCAATACACGGTGGGTCTAAAATTATACGATTGGATGGCAGGCAGGTTGAGATTGGGAAGATCCCGGTTCATTTCCAAAAAGGATACTGTCAAAAGGTTACCAGCTATCAGGCAGGAAGGTTTGATGGGGGGAGTGGTCTATCATGATGGGCAGTTTGATGATGCCCGACTGGCTTTGAATATTGCGCAAACCTGTGATAGCCTTGGAGGCTGTATGCTGAATTACATGAAAGTAAACGGCTTGATCAAAGATCAGGAGGGCATGGTGACCGGATTGAAAGTGAGGGATACAGTTGGTAAAAAAACGCATGTGGTACAGGCGAAGATGGTGGTGAATGCAACAGGGGTATTTGCGGACAAAATACTTCAGATGGACCATCCTGAGGCGCCTAAGATGATACAGCCGAGTCAGGGGATCCATTTGGTGATGGACCGGTCTTTTTTGGGCGGGGAGGATGCCCTCATGATTCCCAAAACCTCTGATGGCAGGGTGTTGTTTGCTGTTCCATGGCACAACAAATTGGTCGTGGGAACCACTGATACCCTTAAGGAAAAGGCGAAACTGGAGCCTGAGGCTTTGGAAAAAGAAATAGACTTTATCTTGGAAACCGCTAAAGGATACCTTAGCAAAGTACCAACACGAGCCGACGTATTGTCAGTTTACGCGGGACTCAGGCCTTTGGCTGCACCTAAGGAAGGTTCTACCAAAACCAAAGAAATCAGTAGGAGCCATAAAGTCATCGTTTCTGACAGCAATCTGATTACCTTGACCGGTGGTAAGTGGACCACATTTAGAAAAATGGGTGAGGATACCGTCAATCATTATTTTCAACTTACCGGAGCAAAAAAAGAAAAAAGCACCTCTCATCTACAAAAAATCCATGGTCACACCCAAGAAAAAATAAAAGGTCACTGGGCAGTTTACGGATCGGATGCAACAAAAATCAAACAATTGATCAGTGAAAATGCTAAATTGGGAGAATTGCTTCATCCGAAGTATCCTTATACTGCCGCTGAAGCAGTTTGGGCTGTGCGGGAGGAAATGGCATTTAGGATCGAAGATGTGTTGTCCCGAAGAATCCGTATCCTGATGCTGGACGCAGAAGCTGCCTTGCAAATGGCCCCTAAAGTTGGAGAACTTATGGCAGAGGAATTGGGATGGGATGCAGCCACCAAGAAAGCTGAATTGGAGGATTTTGAGCGATTAACCAAAAAGTATAGGATCAAAAAATAGACCCATGACACAAAATAACCAATACATCATGGCCTTAGATCAGGGTACCACCAGCTCTAGGGCCATTATTTTTGACCGGAATGGCAAGATCGTTGGCATTTCCCAAAAAGATTTCAAGCAGCATTTCCCCAAACCAGGTTGGGTGGAACATGATCCCAAAGAAATCTGGGATAGCCAATCGGCGGTAATGATTGAGGTGATGACCCAGCAGGATATCCATCCGAACCAACTGGCAGCCATCGGAATTACCAACCAGAGAGAAACCACCGTTCTTTGGGAGAGAAGCAGTGGTAAACCCATCTATCCAGCCATAGTATGGCAAGACAGGAGGACGGCGAATTTTTGCAATCAGTTGAAAGAGCAAGCAGGTTTATCTGAAAAGATCAATGACAAAACCGGGCTGATCATCGACGCCTATTTCTCTGCCACCAAGATCAAATGGATTTTGGATCATGTAGAAGGGGCTAGGGAAAAGGCCGAAAAGGGAGAAATCTGTTTTGGGACGATAGATACTTGGTTGATATGGAAATTGACTGGTGGTGAAGAACACCTGACTGACATGACCAATGCGAGCCGGACGATGATTTTCAATATCCATGAAAAAAAGTGGGATGATGAATTGCTGCAACTGTTTGATATTCCGAAAGCGATTTTACCGGAAGTGAAGTCCTGCAGTGAGGTGTATTGCCAAACGGCAGGTGATATTCTAAATGACAAAATACCCATTGCCGGCATTGCTGGTGATCAACAGGCAGCACTTTTTGGACAGATGTGCACCGAACCCGGGATGGCCAAGACCACTTATGGGACGGGGTGCTTTCTGGTGATGAATACGGGTACACAGCCGGTAAAGTCCAATAATCAATTGCTTACTACTGTGGCATGGCAAATAGGTGAGGAAGTGAATTATGCCTTGGAGGGCAGTGTCTTTATCGGAGGTGCCGCCATCCAGTGGTTGAGGGATGGGATTGAGTTTTTTGGACATGCCAAGGAAAGTGAAAAGTTGGCCATGCAACTGGAAGACAATGAAGGGGTGTATTTTGTACCTGCCCTAACAGGATTAGGCGCACCCCATTGGGATCAAAATGCAAGAGGGGCGTTTTTTGGCATCACAAGAGGCACCTCCATTGCCCACATGACCCGGGCGGCCCTGGAAGCCATCGCCTATCAAGTCTGTGATGTGCTCAAAGCAATGGAAAAGGACAGTGGTGCCAAAACCATAGAAATGCGGGTTGACGGAGGAGCCTCTGCCAATAATTTTTTGATGCAGTTCCAATCTGATATTCTGCAGTGTAATATCAAACGGCCCAAAATCACCGAAACTACAGCCTTGGGAGCTGCCTATTTAGCAGGTTTGGCTGTGGGTTATTGGGAGAGCGTGGAGGAAATCCAACAGCTTTGGGAAACGGACAAGACCTTTGGTCCTCAGATGGACAACAGCAAGGTGGAGCATTACCTTCATTTTTGGCACAAAGCGGTAGACAGGGCAAAAAATTGGATAGAAGAATAATATGGATGCATTTGTAGCAGAATTTGTCGGTACTTCTTTGCTTTTGGCCATGGGTTCCGGAGTGGTGGCCAATGTGGTTTTGAACAAAACCAAAGGATTTAACAGCGGATGGATTGTGATTACCACGGCTTGGGCCTTGGGCGTTTTTATTGGTGTAGTGGTCGCAGGTCCTCACAGCGGGGCACACCTCAATCCCGCGGTCAGTGTGGGTTTGGCCATCACTGGGGATTTTGCCTGGGCTTTGGTACCCAAGTATGTATTGGGACAGGTTTTGGGTGCTATGTTTGGCGCTTTTGTTGCCTGGCTCGTATACAAAGACCATTTTGATGCCACCAATGATGCTGCCCTGAAATTTGCCCCGTTTGGCACGGTTCCAGCCATCAGAAATCTTCCGTCCAACCTCATTTCGGAAATCGTGGGAACCTCTGTATTGATCATTGTGATCCTTTATTCCACAGATCCGATCATCGAAGACGGAATAGGAACTCCGATCGGTTTAGGGTCTTTGGGGGCATTGCCGGTGGCTTTTTTGGTTTGGGTGATCGGATTGTCTTTGGGTGGTACCACAGGCTATGCCATCAATCCTGCCAGGGATTTCGGGCCTAGACTCATGCATCAACTTCTTCCCATCAAAGGCAAAGGGAGTAGTGACTGGGGCTACAGTTGGGTGCCTATATTGGGCCCATTATTGGGTGCCTCCCTCGCTGCAGGGATTTACCTCTTGCTGGGAGCTGGAGGAATGGTATAAGCAAACCATAAAAAAAGTCGGACCTTTTTAAAGGTCCGACTTTTGACTTATCATATTATCCTGCTCTGCTGCTTTCAGCCCACCACTTTTTCTGCCAATACGATGATGTGGTCATCTTTGACTTCCACCACGCCACCGTCAACAACCAGATTGAATCTACCATCTTTGGTGGTGTAGGAAATGGCACCTTTGGAAAGTGCCGAAACGAGTGGGGCATGGTTTTTTAAGACCTGGAAGGAACCATTTGCGCCAGGAAAACTTGCTTCTGTAACTTCTCCTTGAAACACTTTTTTGTCCGGAGTTACTATTTCTAAATGCATGTTATGCGATTTGTATGTTTTTCATTTTGGAGGAAAGCCACTCCGAAAGCGATGGCTTATTTTACTTCCGCCAGCATTTTTTCCCCTTTGGCAATGGCATCTTCTATGCCCCCTACCAAGTTGAATGCTGCTTCGGGCAAGTGATCCAATTCACCGTCCATGATCATGTTAAATCCTCGGATGGTGTCTTTGATGTCCACAAGCACACCTTTAAGCCCTGTAAACTGCTCAGCTACGTGGAAAGGCTGAGAAAGGAAACGTTGTACCCTTCTTGCTCTATGTACGATCAATTTATCCTCTTCCGAAAGTTCTTCCATACCTAGGATGGCAATGATATCCTGAAGTTCCTTGTACCGTTGCAGGATCTCTTTAACCCTCTGGGCACAGTTGTAATGCTCGTCACCCAAAATATCCGGAGATAATATCCTGGAAGTAGAATCCAAAGGATCCACAGCAGGATAAATACCCAGTTCAGAGATTTTTCTGGAAAGTACGGTAGTGGCATCCAAGTGAGCAAATGTCGTGGCCGGTGCCGGATCCGTCAAGTCATCAGCAGGGACATAAACAGCCTGTACTGAGGTGATGGATCCATTCTTGGTAGATGTAATTCGTTCTTGCATGGCACCCATTTCTGTTGCCAAAGTAGGCTGGTAACCCACTGCAGAAGGCATACGACCCAAAAGGGCAGATACTTCAGAACCTGCCTGTGTAAACCGGAAAATATTATCAATAAAGAAAAGGATGTCTTTTCCAGCACCTTCGCCTTCCCCATCACGGTAATACTCCGCTAGTGTAAGTCCGGTAAGGGCCACCCTTGCACGGGCTCCCGGAGGTTCGTTCATTTGACCGAATACAAAAGTAGCTTTAGAATCTTCCAGGTTTTTGATGTCCACTTTGGACAAATCCCAACCTCCTTCTTTTTCCAGGCTTTCTACAAATTCATCTCCGTAAGTAACAATCCCTGATTCGATCATTTCTCTCAGTAGGTCGTTACCCTCACGGGTTCTTTCACCTACACCTGCAAACACTGAAAGACCGGCATAGGCTTTGGCGATGTTGTTGATCAATTCCTGAATCAATACCGTTTTGCCAACTCCGGCTCCACCGAAGAGACCGATTTTACCTCCTTTGGCGTAGGGCTCTATCAGGTCAATGACTTTGATTCCGGTATAAAGCACTTCAGTCGAAGTAGACAGATTTTCAAATAAAGGCGCAGAACGGTGAATCGGCAATCTTTTACCTGCCGGAACTTCCGGTAATCCGTCAATGGCTTCCCCGATCACATTGAACAAGCGGCCTTTGATGGCTTCACCGGTAGGAACAGAGATGGGTTCGCCCAAGTTTCTGACTTCCATGCCTCTGACCATTCCTTCTGAGGAATCCATGGCGATGGTCCTTACCCGGTCTTCGCCAAGGTGTTGTTGCACTTCCAAAACTACCCGCTGACCGTTTTCTTTGGTCACTTCCAATGCATCTAGAATCTTGGGTAAATTACCTCCTTCGAAGGAAATGTCAATAACAGGCCCAATGACCTGCGTTATCTTTCCAGTATTTGCCATTTTTTTATGTTGATGTAAAAAGGAATTATGCTTTTTAATTCGGATGCAAAATTAATTAATAAAGCTGAATACCAAAGGATGTTTGGGAATTTAATCGGTATTATTTATCGCTTTGGTAATAGATTTTGTCTATCCCTTACCATATTCATTATTCCCTCAATCAAAAACCTATTCAGGTAGAAAAAATCAATTGAATTTTATTTGGATTAAATCTAATTAGGTAGATATTTGCGTATCTATTTATAATTATTCTAAATAATGAAAATCAAGGGTCTTTTAATCTTTCTGGGAATGTTGGGGGCGTGCAATTCTGCGGTAGTAGAACAGCAAGGAGGGCAGCGACGGTTGATTACGGCAGGAGGTACGATTACAGAAATTGTCTATGAATTGGGTTTTGGAGATCAAATTATTGCCACGGACATTACTTCAACCTATCCCAAGACCATGCAGGAATTGCCTTCCATAGGCTATAGAAATCAGATCAAGGCTGAAGGCATTCTGGCCTTGGGTCCGGATTTACTCCTGGCAGAAACCGGTTATCTCAGCGATGAGGTGCTGACCCAACTTACCGCCACCGGACTGGAAATCCACCTATTTGACAAACCCAAAAACGTATCCGAAACCTATCAGCTGATCCATTCACTGGCCAAATATCTGGATGTGCCGGATATAGGCAATCAGCTTTCAGAAATGCTAAAGGCAGATATGGATAAGCTGGAGGCTTTTACGGCTGGGTTTTCTGTTCGCCCGTCCATGGCCTTTGTCATGGCTAGGGGACAGGAGACTGTATTTCTTGCCGGAGAAGATACTTTTGCGGATGAGCTGATCCGGCTTGCTGGCGCCCAATCCACAGGAAAAGGATTTAAGGATTTTATTCCCTTGACCCCGGAATCCCTGGTTTCCATGGATCCAGAGTACCTCTTGTTTTTTGATTCAGGGATAGCTTCCTTGGGTGGTAAGGAAGGATTGAAAAAAATCAGGGGATTGGAAAGCACGTCGGCCTTTCAAAAAGACCGGATTTTAGCTTATGATGGGCTTTATTTATCGGGCTTTGGTCCCAGGGTAGGGAAAGCAGCTTATGAAATTGCCAAGACCATTAGTGGATCATGAGTACGCAGACCCTTGTAGCACCCAAAACCAAAAAACAGAACAGGCTTTTGATAATTCTGTTCCTGGGGTTGTTGATTTTGGGGTTCTGTTCCATTTGCCTTGGGGCCTTTCAGATTCCATTCAGCCATGCCTTATCCATTTTCATGCATCAATTTGGATGGGACTTGGGTACATTTACCCAACAGGAAGCCAATGTATTGTTGCAAATCAGATTGCCGAGGATTGTTTTGGCGATGCTGGTGGGCGGGGGACTGGGAATAGCAGGTGCTGCACTACAGGGGCTCTTTCGCAATCCTTTGGTAGAGCCGGGATTGATTGGGGTGAGCAGTGGAGGAGCTTTGTTTGCGGTAATTTTCCTTGTTTTTGGAAGCAGCTTCGTTTGGCTGGAAGCGATAATGGGTGTTTTTGGATTGCCGCTCTTTGCTTTTATGGGTGGATTGATCAATACCGTTTTGGTCTATCATCTGGCGAGTAAATCCGGTAAAACTGATATTTCTTTGTTGATCCTGGCTGGTGTTGCATTAAATGCCTTATGTGGGGCCTTGATTGGTCTGGCGATATTTTATGCGGATGATGCGGCTTTGCGGAATTTCACCTTTTGGACTTTAGGCGATGTGGGTGGGGCTACTTGGGCAAAGGTACAGGTGGCATCCCTCCTGATTCTTGGGCCTGCGGTTTTGGTCAGTTGGCAATTTAAAAGTCTAAATGCCCTGGCCATCGGCGAAAGTGAGGCCTTCCATATGGGGGTAGATGTTCAGAAGGTCAAATACATCCTCCTGTTGATGAGTGCCCTGATTGTGGGCACAGGGGTGTCCATGACCGGAACCATTGGCTTTGTGGGTCTTGTGGTTCCCCATTTGATCCGTTTGCTGTACGGAGCTGACCACAGGCTTGTCTTACCCGGCGCTTTCTTGCTGGGTGCCATTTTATTGACCTTGGCGGATTTGCTGGCCAGAACTGTAGTGATGCCTGCCGAAATGCCGATCGGCATCATCACGGCCATGATCGGGGCTCCCTTTTTCATTTGGTTGATCATGAACGTAAAAAAAATCAGGACTTGATATGTTAGAAGCGCAAAACATCCATTTCTGTATCCAAAACAGGCCTATTTTGGACCAAGCAAACCTCAGTCTCAGAGCAGGGGAACTGACGGTGATCCTTGGACCCAATGGAGCAGGAAAATCTACCTTGTTTAAGATCCTTTCGGGGGAAATACCCTGTAAATATGGGTCTGTCAAATACAATGACCGCATTTTATGCCAGTTTAAACCCAGACAGCTTGCAGAAGTGAGGGCTGTCATGCCGCAGCACAGCAGCTTGACCTTTCCTTTCACAGCCCATGAGGTAGTGGCTTTGGGTCTTATGCCCTTGGGGCACACTTATAGTCCTGATCTTTTGGAAAGGGTGATGAAAGCTACCCATACTTGGGACCTGAGGAACCAATTGTACGGACAGCTTTCCGGGGGAGAAAAGCAAAGGGTGCAACTGGCAAGGGTGTTGACCCAGATTTGGGAGATCAAACCTTATCCCAGGTATCTGTTGCTGGATGAACCTACCTCCAGCATGGACATTTCACAGCAGCACCATGTACTGGAAATCGTAAGCCAGCTAAAAAAGAGAAACATTGGCGTACTAGCCATCCTACATGACCTCAACCTAGCCAGTCAGTACGCAGATCAAATTGTGCTGATGAAGAATGGTTTGATCCTGCGGCAAGGTACAGTAGAGGAAGTCATGACAGAAGATTTACTGGAAGCAGTTTTTGATTATCCCATCAGGATCTGGCGGGATGAGCGCCATGGCAGCATGGTCATAGGAAGCCTTCCTTCATTTCATCATCATCAATCAACATTAAAAATTGCATCATCATGGAAAGTACATTGAATCAAACCTCCAATACAATGCTAAAGGCAGCTTGGGACGCATTGAAAGCCGAACAGCCCCATCTTAGAATCAGAGATGCCGCTAAGGCCCTTGAAGTCTCCGAACTGGAACTTTTGGCAACGGGTATGGGACCCAATATCATCAGGCTAAAAGCAGATTGGTCAGAAATCCTTTTGTCTTGTAAGGAACTGGGTAAAGTGATGGCGCTTACCCGAAATGATGGGTGTGTTTTGGAACACAAAGGAAATTTTCAAAAGATCAGCGTTCATGGTACCGCACCCAGACAGATGGCTACCGTGATTGGTCCCATTGAGCAAAGGGTGTTTTTCCAAAACTGGGCGCATGGTTTTGCGGTCATTCAGGAAACGCCAAGAGGGAGCATGAAAAGCCTGCAGTTTTTTGATGGGGAAGGAGTAGCGGTCTTGAAGATTTACCTTCAGGAGAAAAGCAATCTGGATGCCTTTTCCAGACTGATCCAACAATTTGAGCATTCGGATCAAAGTGCTGAAATTGAACTCACCACTTATGATAAACCGGAATATGCCCAAGAAATCGATATGCAGGCCTTTACGGCTGAGTGGGAGCAGATGAAAGATACCCATGACTTTTTTGGCATGCTCAGAAAATACAAGGTACACCGATTGGATGCCATCAAATGGATCGATGACAAATGGGCCAGGGAAGTGGACCGCTTGTCCGCAAGAAGGATCCTTGAAGTGGCCGCTGCTGAAAAGATGGCTATCATGGTATTTGTGGGCAACAGGGGCAATATCCAAATCCATCAGGGTAAAGTAAGGACCATCCGGCAAATGGGGAACTGGCTCAATGTCATGGATCCTGATTTCAACATGCACTTGAATGAGGATTGCATCCATTCCGCCTGGGTGGTTCACAAGCACACGGAAGATGGATTGGTCTCTTCTTTGGAACTATTCGATTCGGACAGAGAGATGATCGCCCAATTCTTTGGCTTAAGAAAACCGGGGTTGCCCCAAAATGAAAGATGGAAAAGCTTGATCGATGACCTTTAGGCCATTGATCTGCTCTATCGATTAAAAATTTTTACCACATGATTAGATTTAATCTAAATAAAGGAAGTGTCATCATTACTGGATTGCTGATGTTCTTCACTTGTGAACTCTACGGAAATGAAAATCATATAGTTCATGTCTTGGACAGCAAAGGCAAACCCATTATCCATGCCCTGGTGATTTGGGGAGAAAACCAGGCGATTGGAGTTGATGGATCGGGATATTTTCACCTGAGTGAAGCTTGGGACGAAAATACCAAAATTGAGATCCATGCCATGGGATATGACAGCCAGACTGTCATTGTGCGAGACCTGATCAAAAAATCCGTGGTGGTGCTGCAGGAGAAAATCGGTCAGTTGGGAGAAGTGGTCGTCGCGGCTACCCGTACGGATAGAAGCGTGGAGAATCTGCCCATGCCGGTAACGGTGATCAGTCAGGAAAAAATCAGGGAAACAGGTGGTATGAGACTGTCTGATGTGTTGCGGGAACAAACCGGACTTCAGGTGGTCGCCAACCATGGGGCAGGTTTGCAGATGCAAGGCTTATCCTCGGATTACATTTTGATCCTTTTGGATGGAGAGCCGCTGATCGGCAGAACGGCAGGCACCTTTGACCTGGATAGACTGGCGGTATCCAATATTGAAAGAATTGAGATTCTAAGAGGTCCATCCAGCGCCATTTACGGTAGTGAAGCCATGGCAGGAATCATCAACATCATCACCAAAAACAGTACGGAAAAACGTTCGGCTACCATTGAAAGCAGGTTCCGGTCTTTCCAAACCTTTGATCTCAGTACAGAAGTAGGATTTAATGAAAATGACTGGCAGGCACTGGCTTACTACAACCGGTTTTCCACTGCTGGGTATGACCTGAATCCGGAGGTTATCGGCAGGACCCAGACCCCCTACACCGCTCATACCGGTCAATTGAAGATGGGCAAAAAATTCAGTGACCACTGGGATGCCAGGATTTTCACCAGAACGTATACAGAAGATGCTGAAAATACCCTCGGTATCATGCAGGATGGCTTGATCCAAACAGGTCGCATGGAGGGAAACCGAAGGGACTTCAATCTGAATCCAACCCTGCAATTCAGGCCCAATGATCAATGGTTGTTGACACTAAGAGGCATGAGCTCTGTCTTCCAAACCCGGTCCAGAACCGAATTTATGGAGGACGGCTCATTGCTGGACCTACAGGAATTCAGGCAGTTTTATCACAGGACCGAATTCCAATCTGATTATCAGTTTAATCCCAACAACCTGTTTACACTTGGGGCCGGCCACTTGATCGAAACAGTAGAAGCCACACGTTATAATGACTTGAACCGTTTTGACGCAGCCTACCTTTTTATTCAGCACCAATGGGAACCTCAGGAAAAATGGAATATGGTCTCCGGAATCCGGGCTGACCTTCACAGTCAGTATGGAGGGAGGCTGAGCCCTAAGGTATCTGCACTTTATACGTTCAGTGATGCCTTCAGCTGGCAGGCCTCGGTAGGCGCAGGTTTTAAAGCCCCCGATTTCAGACAGTTATTGCTCAATTTCAACAATGCCTCAGCTGGTTACTATGTTTTCGGGGCCAATCTGGTTCAGGAAGGCATCAGCCGCTTACAGGAACAAGGTTTGGTCAATCAGGTGCTTTTGGATCCATCTGGATTTGGGACTTTGGAGGCAGAGCATTCCTGGGCATTGAATACGGGGTTCAGGTGGAATCCTAGCAAGGATTTTTTGGTACAGGCCAACCTGTTCAGAAACCAGATCAGCAACCTCATCGAAACAGCCCCTGTTGCAAGGCTGACATCCGGACAAAATGCCTTTTCCTATTTTAATGTGGCCAGGGTAGTCACCCAAGGCGCTGAAGTGGATGTCACCCACAGGTTGGGTGCTGCCTTTCAGGTCTCCTTGGGTTATATGTTTTTGGACACAAGGGATTTGGATGTTCTTGATAGGATCGATCAGGGGACCATTTTCAAAAGAGATGAATCCAACCGGACCAGGCGTGTTACAAGGTCAGACTATGGAGGCCTTTTTAACCGTAGCAGGCACAGCGGAAATATCAAGCTCAATTATTCTGAAGTAAACACCGGGATCAGTCTTGCCCTCAGGGGAATTTACAGGGGTACTTTCGGCTTTGGAGATGTGAACGGCAACTTGATCTTGGATGACCCTTCAGAATATGCCCCAGGCATCCTAAGCTGGAACCTTACCTTATCAAAAACCTTCCAAAATGGGATACTGCTGGAGACAGGCGGATTGAACCTGACCAACCAAATGAACATCCATGATCCCTTAAATCCGGGACGTACTTTTTTCGCAGGGATGCGCCTGCCCTTTCACCAAATGTTTCCATAAATTCTAATTCCATAAATTCAATCAAAATGAAAAATTCAATTAAATATGTATGCCTGAGTTTGGCTGTGGCCATGTCAGTGGCTTGTAACGATGATGCGGAAGTCCATCCAGTGGTTGAACTCGAAGCGGTAACAGTAGAAAACCTGGCAGCTCCCAATGATGTGATAGACAGGACTACCGGAACCGTGACTGAGGAAAGGCCTTTTCAGTACTTTAGTTTCGAGAGCAACGGATTGGTGGGCAGTGTGGAGGCGGATTGGGATGTGGCCTTCAAAGGGACGACCATCCTTGTGAACAGCGGGATAAGCGGGCCCGGAGAGGCAAAGGGAGCTGTGGTTCAGGGGATTTTTGATGAAATGGAACAGATTCCGGCTTCCATCAATTTGCAGTCTGATGGAGAAAATGGTCTTGCTATCCCCACTGGAAGCGGAAATGGCTGGTACAATTATAATCCGGCCACCAATATTGTAAGCCCTATTCCGGGCAGGGTTTTGGTTTTCCAAACCAACAGAGGAAATATGGTGAAGGTGGAGATTTTGAGTTATTACAAGAACAATCCACCGCTTTCATCTGTTGACCCGATGGCTTCTCCGTCTGCCCATTATACTTTCAGATATGTATTACAGCCCGATGGCAGCAATACTTTTTGAGGACAAGGATAAAAAATTATTTTCTGTGGCAAATCCTGCCTCCGGGTTTGCCACATTTTTTTTACTACGTCATTTCCATTGGTCAAACCGATCAAAACACCCTTCTTGCAAAAAGATAAGCCTTAGACCAATAATCGGTGTTGATATTGTCTTCGGTGACGCCAAGGGAGGTGGAGGCATGGATAAAACTGACCCCTTTTCCTCTTGTACTGGTCACGATACCGGCATGGGTGACTTTTTTACCTCTTTTGGCTGTCGCAAAGAAGATGACATCGCCTTCTCTGAGGTGATTACGGGAAATCCTTTTTCCAATTTTACTCTGATCGGCAGAAGTACGGGGCAAGGTCACCCCTACGCTGGCAAAGGAATGATAGACAAGGGCAGAGCAATCTATCCCTGATCGCGTCGTTCCCCCATATCGGTAAGGCGTTCCCCGATAGGATTGGGCTGTTTCGATTACCTGTTGAACATTGAGATTCCGGATATTTTTGGAGGAAGAGCAGGAGGAAAATCCAAGTAGTAAGCTGAAGAAAATTAAAAAATAAAGGTATTTGACAAGGTTAAATTTATTAACTTTAAGCATCATGGATTAAAATCGGAATTGTTTGTTCAATTATACACAGGATAAGATTTCTATGCAAATTGTTCCTGGCAATAACCCAAGTAAATTTCAACCTTTGAGTTGAAAACGAAAACCTGCCGATCCTTTCCGGTTTTTCTGCCTAAATTGACCTAAAGTCACCCAACCGTTGTTGTATTCAGAATTCATGGCAAAACTTGGAAAAATAGCTGCCCGTATGATGTGGGTTTTTTCTTTCTTTCTTCTGAACTGTGGAGAAAAAGGGGAACAGGTATCGACTACCGAAAGTCTGGAATTGCCAAAGAGTGATGAATACTTTCAGACCATGAGCCTTTTGGGAGATTCTTTGTACGCTGAGATAGATTCAGTTGCTCAGGAAAAGCAGCTGATCAATCTGGAGGAAGCGATATCCGCCTATTCATCAGATCCAAGCCTGTATAACTATATCTGGAAGGGTAGGAGAGAAGCCTATCTTGGTCTTCACCAACAAGCCGTTCAAACTTATACGGAGGCCTTGGAGCAATTTCCCGAAGGCTATCAGTTGTTACGTCACCGGGGTCATCGCTACATTACACTAAGGGAGTTTGATGAGGCCATTGCTGACTTCAACAAAGCCGCAGAGCTAATGAAAGACCAACCCTTGGAGGTGGAGGAGGATGGCATTCCGAACCGGCTCAATATCCCTCTGTCAACGGTTCAGTTTAATGTTTGGTACCATTTAGGTTTGGCCCATTATCTAAAAGGGGAATACGAATTGGCCTTGAAGGCCTACCAAAACTGCTTGGAAGTATCGGACAATGATGATCTGGTAGTGGCGACTGTGGACTGGTATTACATGACCCTTCAAAAACTCGGTAAAGGGGAACAGGCTATGGAATTACTCCAAATGGTCAAGCCAGAAATGGAAATCATTGAAAATGACGCTTATTTCAAAAGAATTTCACTTTACAAAGGTGAGCTTGAGCCAAATGGCCTGTTGAATACTGCAGCCAATGAAGCCGATCAGCAGCTTCAGTTTGTGACTCAAGGCTATGGTCTTGGAAATTATTACCTGGAAAAAGGCCAAGAAGAAAAAGCGATGGAAATTTTCCAGAAAGTATTGGATACAGGCTATTGGTCTGCATTTGGATATATCGCATCAGAAGTGGCCCTGCAAAAGTTAAAAGATGGGAAGAGAGGAGTTTAGAAATTTGCCTTTGCACAAAAAGATCAACAAACTCTACACTGAGGGGACCTTTGTAGTGGGTATACGGTATTATACCCATAAGGTAAATCTATACCTCTTAGAAAATGAATACATTGAGGTTTTTTACAATCACAAGTTGGACAAAATCGATAAAATTGATTATTTAAACCACAACCATACCCGTATGAAGTTCTACTTGGATCAGATCAATTTTAACCTTTAGACATGGCATCCATTTCCAAATGCTATTTAGTCAGTTCACCGTGGATTTTTAATACCTGAGGGATCAACAGCTTGTTGTCGGTGTTCTTGATGGTATAATCGGCCCATTTGATTTTTTCCTCATCTGGAAGCTGCAGGTTAATGATCTCATTTACCTGTGCTTCTGATCTTCCAGGATCTCTTATCAAGATTCTAGCTACTCTGATCTTAAGTGGGGAACTCACTAAAATGGTTTTGTCAAGGTCTTTGAAACTACCCGTTTCAAAAAGTAATGCGGCTTCTTTGAGCACATATGGCGCACTTTGGGTATTGACCCAATTTTCAAAGTCTTTTCTGACAGCAGGATGGATCAGCGCATTGATCTGTTTGGTCTTCTCAGGATCCGAAAAAACCTGATTTGCCAAGAAGGAACGGTTCAATTGACCATCTGAAAAATAAGATTCTTTACCAAAATTGGACTCGATTTCACTTTTCAGCTTAGGGTCAGTGATCATCAAAGATTTGGCGCGGTCATCTGCGTAGTAAACGGGAATATCCAAGCAGGAAAAAATCTTGGCCACCGTAGTTTTTCCGGAACCAATTCCGCCTGTTAGGCCAATCAGTTTCGGTTTACTCGGTGTCATAGATCAATCTGAATCTTTCAGGTTCAATCTTGATGGACTCAAGAAATTTTGGCTGGTTGTTCAGTAAAACAGTGATCGTGCTGTCATTCTTGTTTCGGAAAGTGTAGTTGAGGATGCCTTCAAGTTCCAGCGTTTTAAGGTCCTCTATGTATCTTTCATCTACTATATAGGTGAGCATGACACTGTTTACCTCATCTGCCAACCTGACCTTTTCCGGAAAGTTTAATTTTGTCAAAGAAAGTCTTTTGTTGCCTTCCAAGAATTCAGTCACCTCAAAACTGACCAATACGCTTTGTTCTTCGAGGGTGAGAAAATCACTGAATTCCCTGGGAACACTTAAAGGAAGCAGCTTTTCATAGTTGTCGCTGATTTTGTCTTCCTCCAATGCCAACCGTAAATTTCCTTCCAGTTTTTCAATGATGGATATAGGACCTTTTACCAACACGGTGCTAGGGTCTACCTCAATGTTTGAAATGATGCGGTGGTTTTTGGACAAAGACAAAGAAGACGTATCCACTACGACATTTACCCGACTGGATACCACTTTATCAATTCTGAAATGAAGGCTGTCTATGAGAATATTGTTGAGCTGGGTAGGGGCAATCATTTCGGCCAATGGCCTTTCCAGATTCCTGGTGACCAAGTAATTTTGCCTGTCAGGATTTTCCAACTCCAGGGTGAAAGGAGACATATCCATGTTCAGGGATTTTTTGAGCAAATCCCATCCGTTTCCACCTACCGAAACCCTGATGTATTCAGGCAACTCCTCAACTGCCATAAAGGCTTCTTTATCGTAAGAAAATTCTATGGGATAGTTGATTAGAGTGATGTAATTGTCTTTGTTCAGTGCATTTAAAACCCAAAAAGTGGTGGCTGCTAAAACGCAAAAGGCCACCACTTTGAAATTTGAAACTTTCTGTTCGTTAAGATTTTTGAAAAATTGAGAGAATTTACTCAAGTTGTTTCTGTTTATTTACCCACGGTTTTTTTTGTGAAGTCAAGTGATAGGGCTGATTTTTCCACTTTCACTTTCAAACCCCTGTCCAGTTCCAATATAACGGTGTCCCCTTCGAGGCTTTGGACCTTTCCATGTAGCCCGCCGATAGTGACCACATTGTCCCCCTTCTTGATGGCTTCCACGAAATTTTTGGCATCCTTTTGCTTTTTTTGTTGGGGTCGGATCATAAAGAAGTACATGATCAGGATGATGGATCCAAACAGGAAAACCTGTCCCATGATCCCACTGCCGTCTACTCCGGCTTGTGCTAGGATAACATTCAAAGTCATTTTTATTTTTTTACAGGACCTAAATTTGGACCGCTTTCTCCGGATTTCTTGTTGACCACACCCTTGAGTCTCAATCGGGTCACATTGGGAGAAGTGTTGGCATTGATGGAAACAGTGGGTGCTTGTGTGCCTACTTTGGCCGTGGAATTGAACACAACCTTCACGTATCCAGCTTCTCCTGGTTTAATAGGTGTTTTGGTCCAGTCAGGACTTGTACATCCACAAGAAGCATTGATGTTTGAAATGACCAAAGGAGCTTGCCCCGTGTTGGTAAAATTGAAGACGTGCTCAATGACTTCACCTTCTGTGATGGTGCCGAAGCTGTGTTCCATTTCCTCAAATTCAAATGCGCCCAATGAGGTAGGGTCGGCTGGCTGAACGCTCTGTGTATTGGAAGGAAGATTGACTTGCTTTTTCTCCAATTCTGCTATTTTTTCTTCCAATTCTGTAATCTTGGAGTTATTGTCAGCACTTTTGCTTTCACATCCAAAGATGAATAGAGATCCTGCAAGGGCAATGGCAGGTAAACTTCTGAAATACTTCATTTTACTAAATTTTAGTTGTTTTCTCTGTTGATTTGTTCAATTAATTTGTTGACATCTGTCAAAAGGTTTTCCGCCTTATTTTTGGCCTCAGAAATGACTTTATGCCCTTCAGATTTTGCTTGATTAACAGGTAGGTTCTTTCCATCCATCAAGTCTTTGATCAGTTCCTCCAACTCTTCTCGGTATTTTGAAAGTTGGAAAGTCAGTTTATCTCTGGTGTTATTTCCTGAATCCGGGGCGAATAAAATGCCCAATGTTGCGCCTAAACCGGCTCCGAATACAAATGCCAATAGGGAATTGCTGTTCTTGCTCATGATAATTTTTTTTATTTGTTGTCTAAAAGGCCTCTACCACTCTTACGGATTTCTCCGCTTTCTGTTAGTTCTTTGGATAAAACATCCAAAAGGCCGTTCACAAATTGTTTACTTTTTGGGGTGCTGTAAGTTTTGGAAATATCAATGTACTCATTGATACTTACCTTAACAGGGATACTTGGAAAATGCTTCATTTCCGTGAGTGCCATGGACATAATGATCTTATCTGTCCCTGCAATCCGATCGATGTCCCAGTTTTTGGTCTTGGCAGCGATGAGAGACCTGTTGGCCTCATCATTCTCAATGGTGAAGTTAAAGATATTTTGGAAAAATTCCTTGTCTTCATCCCAGTTGATCGCAATTTGTGGTAATTCGAAGGGTGATTGACCTATAGACTCACCTGCATTTTTCAACACTTTTGATGCCAAACTTCTGACTACGGACTTATTTTCTGTCCAATTGAGGTCTTTTTCTTCAAAGAAATTCAGAATGACCTCATTTTTGAAAATGACCTTTTTTAAAAGCTGTTCCAGAATCTCCTGGTCTTTTTCCAAATCGGGCCGATCCTCCTGCATATAGGCTTGATATAGCTCAAAGGGCCTGATATAATCCCGATACCATTCTCTGATTTCCAATTCGAGTTCATCCAGACTGACATGTTGTCTAATGAGTTCGTTTTGGTAAGAAGGTGAATTTTTGATGGTTTGAAGAACTTGGTTATTGGCTAAGTTAGCTTCGCCAATTTGGCCTTCTGTAACGGATTTATTAAGTTTCTTTTTTCTCAGCAGTTCGCTTTCAACATGTCCACTGAAGGCAATAAGGAGTTCAATTGCGTACAAGTAAAGCTGTGGAATTCTCTCCGCTGTAGCGATCATGTTCTTGCTCATGAAGTTCAGGTCTTTTTCATTGGCCTCATGAAATTTGTTAAGGGCATCAAGGGCCGTTTTTTTGATCTTAGGGGAGTGATCTGTTTTACTGACAAGCCTTTTGTTGTTGAGATTGTCCAAAAAAAGAGCTATGGCTTCCTGTGCATCCTTTTTAAGTTGAGGTTTGTCCTGAACCTCCATGGTATTGAGATCGGGTAGAAAGGATTCTTGAATAAAATCCTTTGCAAGTTGCAAGTTTGAGCCTTTGCATTGCTCGTAGGCATAAAGATTTTGAAAAGCTTTGACCCTTAAAATTCTTCTGTTTAACATTACCTGAAAATAAAGAACGTAAATATAGTGTTTTTCGACCTAGGAAGTAATGCCTTCCAAAGATTAAGTGTTTAATAATTTCCGGTACCCATAAACATGGATGCCGGAAATTTTCAGTTTAATACGAAAGTTTAACCTTACCCATAGATTGGATCCTGTGCCAGGCCATGGCTATGGCAGCCTCTTGAGCGGGTATGTTTTCTTTACTGGACTTGTCTAAAATAGCACTACAAGTATCATAAATTTTTTCTGCTTCAAGATAAGCCAGGTCTCTGTTGTATCCTCCCAAAAACTCAGCATAGACATTGATCAGTCCGCCGGCGTTGATCAGGAAATCAGGGGCATAAATGATGCCTTTTTCAAGCAACATCCGGCCGTGTTTCTCTTCATCTTTCAATTGGTTGTTGGCAGCCCCGGCAATGATATCGCAGGTAAGCCTATCTATCGTGTCATCGTTGACTGTGGCTCCTAAAGCACAGGGTGCGTAGATGTCCATTTGCAAGTCATAAATGTCTTGAGGATCTACTACTGTCGCTCCAAATTCCTTGGAAACAGCCTTAAGCCTATCTTCAAAAATATCGGTGATCAAAACCAGTGCGCCTTCTTTGGTCAGGTGGCTTACCAAATGTTTACCTACTTGTCCGACACCCTGAACCAGAATTTTTTTTCCTTTCAGGGAATCACTCCCATAGGCTTTTTTAGCCGCTGATTTCATCCCCAAATAAGTACCATAAGCAGTCACGGGTGATGGATCTCCGCCTCCGCCTCTTACTTCCGGCAAGCCTGTGACATAATCGGTTTCCATGGAAATGTATTCCATGTCCCGGGTACTCATGTTGACATCTTCGGCTGTTATGTAACGGCCTCCAAGGCTGTCAATGAACCTGCCAAACCTCCTCAAATACGCCTCTGATTTCAAAGAGGGATCCCCAATAATGACCGCTTTTCCACCACCGATATTTAGACCTGTAATGGCCGCCTTGAAGGTCATTCCTCTGGAAAGGCGCAGTACATCTGTGATGGCTTCTGCCTCTGATGCATAGTTCCACATCCTGGTGCCTCCCAAAGCCGGACCAAGTACCGTATTGTGGATGCCAACAAGGGCTTTCAAGCCTGTGGGCTCATCGTAACAGATGACCAACTGCTCATGGCCCAAAGAAGTAATTTGTCCATAGATGGATCCTTCTTTTACTTTTTCCTCCGTTTTAATCTCTACCATGTGAACTTAGAAGTTTAGATTGTGTTATATTTGGGTTGTATGCATGATAACGCCTCCGCAAAATTAAATATTTTTCTCAGGCTTTGCTAATGTAATTAAGAGAGTATTCTAGAACTTATCAAGTAAATTAAAAGCTTTTATTTCGTGAAGTCCCTTTGGCGCTTAAATAAATATTTATACAAATATAAGGGTTACCTCATTTTGGGAATCATTTTTACGATCATATCCAATATTTTCGTAATTATTCCTGCTCAACTCGTCAGAATTGCCATCAATTATGTGGTGGAAAGTTTTAGCTTTTACCAGTTTTATGAGGGCACCGGACAGGCCGGCGAAGCAAGGTCTGTATTCCTCGGATTTATCTTTGTTTTTGGTATTTTGATTTTGGTCATGGCCTTGCTGAGAGGTTTTTTCCTTTTCCTTATCCGACAGACCATCATCATCATGTCAAGGCTAATAGAATATGACATGAAAAATGAAATATTCGAGCATTACCAAAATCTCCCACTTAGTTTTTACCGAAGAAACAGTACCGGGGATTTGATGGCTCGAATCACGGAAGATGTCAGCAGGGTTAGGATGTATCTGGGACCTGCCATCATGTACGGGATCAATCTGATAATTTTGTTTCCATTGGTCATTGGTTACATGCTCTCAGTCAATGTAGAACTGACCCTATATTCCCTTTTGCCTCTGCCTGTACTTTCCCTAAGTATTTATTTTGTCAATAACTTGATCAATGAGCGGTCTGAGAAAATTCAAAGAAGCCTATCTGGTTTAAGCACCTATATTCAGGAGGCTTTTTCCGGTATTCGTGTGCTTAAGGCCTTTGTAAGAGAAAATGACAGTGTCCATAATTTTAAAACCGCTAGCGAGGACTACAAAAGAAAATCAATTCGGCTGACAGTGGTTCAATCACTTTTTTTTCCGGTCATTTTGGCTTTGATCGGAATCAGTACCATCATCACGGTGTATGTAGGTGGCCGTCAGGTAATTGACGGTGCCATTGGGTATGGTGTCATTGCTGAATTTATTCTGTATGTGAACATGTTGACCTGGCCGGTAACTTCTCTGGGATGGGTGACCAGTATCATACAGAGAGCTGCTGCCTCTCAGACCCGAATCAATGAATTTTTGGATGAAAAAAATGACATTGTAAGCATAGAATCACTTGAAATGGCAATCAAAGGGGAAATTACCGTGAAAAATCTCTCCTTTGTATACCCTGATTCTGGAGTGCAGGCATTGAAAAAGGTTTCTTTTGAATTGCAAGGCGGCGAGGCTTTAGCCATAATCGGGACTACGGGTTCCGGCAAGTCCACCATCGCCAACCTCCTGATGCGCATGTATGATGCAAGTTCTGGAGAGATTCTCATTGATGGAAGGGACATCAAAGCTTATGACATTTCCTCACTTAGGAAACAAATCGGTTATGTTCCCCAAGATGTCTTCCTCTTCAGCGATACCATAGCCAACAACATCGCCTTTGGCCTTGATGAGGTGGGAGAGGGGGTTGTCGAAAAAGCAGCTAAGGATGCTGATGTTTATGACAACATCATCGAATTCCCTAATGGATTTGAAACCAAATTAGGTGAACGCGGCATTACATTATCAGGAGGTCAAAAGCAACGGGTTTCTATAGCCCGTGCCATTTCCAAAGAACCCAAGATCCTTTTGCTCGATGATTGTTTATCTGCTGTGGACACCAAAACGGAAAACGCGATTTTGAATTCCCTCAAAGTCATCATGTTGAACAAGACTTCCATTATCATTTCCCATAGGGTATCTTCTGCAAAATTGGCTGATAAAATTATCATTTTAGATGATGGAAAGATAGTCGAACAAGGCAGCCATGAAGCGTTACTTTCGCTCAAAGGGACCTACGCAGAATTATACGAAAAACAGACCCAGGCCAATGAGGCCATAGAGGAAGATTAACTTGATTGTTTTTTGATAGAGGTACTTTCTTTGATCAATCCAAACTGACGGAAGTGATGTCGGATGTGTTTATCGTGAAAGCGCAACCATTCACTATGGTTCAAGTGCCCAAAAAGAGGATGAGTATGCTGAGCTGTGGGATTTGTTGAGTAATAATTTTTAAATTCTTCCCAAGCTTTACCAAGGGCTGCTTTTGCTTGTTCCAAGTGCTCAAACCTCAAAGCAGGCAATGTGTCATTGGAATGGGGATGTTTGATTCCTCTGCGCATCTCCGCATCTGTATACAAAAGTCTTTGTTTAAAAAGCAGCGCCTCTGCGGTGGGATTTACCTCTGGATAAGCAATTCTTCCAACAGAAAGTTTAAAAGTCAGGATGAGATGTTCGACCATGTGTTGAGGACCCATGAGTCCGAAAAGGGCTTTGTGGTCGACGGTCAATCGATCAAGTCCTTCAGCAAGGGTTTCTTGGATAAAATCATTTGTCTTCATGTCAGAATTGGCTTGCTTGGGGATTTCCCGGTGTGAGCCTTCCGCCTCCAAACTGTATCCCAAGTCCTATCGAAACAAAATTGGTAATAGATTTACCGGTATAATGATAAGTCAAATCCATTCTGAAAATGCCTGTATTGATTCCGATTTTAGGAGCGAGCCCGTAGCCAATCCTTGAGCCCGTTTTGGAGATGACGGTTCCATTGACTTCGTCTATGATTTCGAGGTCACTTCTCCTGTACATGCCTCCGCTCAACCCTACCAAAGGTCTGACTTTTTCGAAAGTAAAATAATATTCCGTAGTCAGCGACAGGTTGGATATGGCTTGGGCCTGAACCGTGGCTTTGGTATTTTGAAAGATAAAATCACCTTCTCCCAAAATATTGCTGCCTAGATGGATGCCCACATGTAAATTGTCATTGATGCCATATTTTGGAGCAACAAACATCCCGCCACCCAATGTGAGATTGGGATCGGTAGGAAAGGTCATATTAATGCCCAAATCCACCTTAAACGGTTTATATAGACGCTCTCCTTCAAACCAACCCTGGGCATTAAGGCCAGAGGTCAAGAATATCAAGGTGGACAGGATCAGGAATAGTTTTCTCATGGTTATTAAAGGGACGCCAAATTATCCCAATATTTTGAATTTTCCTACTATTTTTAAAGTAGATTATTGGTTAATATGTTTTGATAAACCTAATATATAAATAATTAAATTATACTTTTTACACATCTAAAAGGATTATTTTTATTAATCTAGTATTGTAGTGTTCCTACAAGTGCATGCCACTTAAATACTGGAATCGGCGGATGTTGTTCGATAAAAGCTTTAAAATAAAAAAATCGCCTGGAAATTCCAGGCGATTTTCACAATCAAACGAACTCTATCATTAAATATCAACTACCACAAGCTTCACATTCATCTGGATTGTCCAGAGAACAGCTGATGGCTTCTTGTTTTTGGTTTTTGGAAACTACCTCTGGAGCTGCAGCTTTGGCGGCAGGGTTGCTTTCCAGGTTGTTTTTGTCCACAGTAAACTGAATGGCACTGGTAGCAGCTTTGGACCTCAGGTAATACATGCCTGTTTTCAATCCTTTTTTCCAGGCATAAAAGTGCATGGAGGTCAATTTACCAAAATTGGGCTCCTGCATAAATACGTTCATGCTCTGAGATTGACAAATGTAAGCACCCCGGTCTGCCGCTAGGTCTATGATCGTTTTCTGAGAGATTTCCCAAACTGTTTTGTAAAGGTCCTTGATATTTTGGGGAATTTCGGGAAAACCCTGCACTGATCCATTGGCAGCCACCAACCTGTTTTTCATGTTTTCGTTCCAAAGTCCCTGTCTGATCAGGTCTTTCATCAGGTGTTTGTTGACCACAATAAATTCACCTGACAAGGTCCTTCTGGTGTAAATGTTGGAAGTATATGGTTCAAAGCACTCATTGTTGCCAAGGATCTGGGATGTAGATGCAGTAGGCATCGGAGCGACAAGAAGTGAGTTTCTTACCCCGTACTTAGCTACTTTTTCTTTCAATTCGGTCCAATTCCAACGGCCTGATTTTGGAGTTTTTCCCCATAGATCAAACTGGAATTTTCCTTTGGATACAGGGCTGCCTTCATAGGTTTCATAGGTGCCGTCTATTTTAGCCAGCTCCATGGAGGTTTCCATGGCGGCAAAGTAGATGGTTTCGAAAATGTCTTCGTTGAGTCCTTTGGCTTCCTCGGATTCAAATGGCATTCTGAGCATGATAAAAGCATCAGCAAGTCCTTGAATCCCCAATCCGATGGGACGGTGTCTGAAGTTGGATCTTCGCGCCTCTTCTACTGGATAGTAGTTGACGTCTATGACTTTGTTCAGGTTGCGGGTAGCCACTTTAGTAATGTCATACAATTTCTGGTGATTGAAGTAGCGTTTGCCATCCTTACCGGTTTCTACAAATTTGGGAAGGGCTAGGGAAGCAAGGTTACATACAGCCACCTCATCTGGAGCAGTGTACTCTATGATTTCTGTGCAAAGGTTGGAGGACTTGATGGTACCCAGATTTTGCTGATTTGATTTGCCATTGGCTGCATCTTTATACAGCATGTAGGGGGTACCTGTCTCGATTTGTGATTCCAGTATCTCAAACCAGAGGTCCTGTGCTTTGATGGTTTCCCTTGCCCGGCCTTCTTTTTCGTATTTTTCGTACAGTCTTTCGAATTCTTCTCCATGGCAGTCCGCGAGTCCAGGCGCTTCATTGGGACAGAACAGGGACCATTTTTCATTGGCTTCCACGCGTTTCATGAACAGATCGGAAATCCAAAGTGCATAAAACAAATCGCGGGCTCTCAGTTCCTCTTTTCCGTGGTTTTTCTTCAGATCTAAGAAGTCTTTGATATCTGCATGCCAAGGCTCCAGATAGATGGCAAAGCTGCCTTTGCGCTTTCCTCCTCCCTGATCCACATACCTGGCGGTCATGTCAAAGTTTCTCAACATAGGTACAATACCGTTCGATACCCCATTAGTACCCCGGATATAGGAACCTTTGGCCCGCACGTGGTGAATGGATAAACCGATGCCACCGGCTGACTGGGAGATTTTGGCACATTGCTTCAAGGTGTCATAAATCCCATCTATGCTGTCATCCTTCATGGTGAGCAAGAAACAGGAAGAAAGCTGTGGCTTGGGTGTGCCGGCATTGAAGAGGGTGGGAGTGGCATGGGTAAACCACTTTTGGGAAAGGAGGTGGTACGTCTCAATAGCCGCTTCTATGTCCTCCTTATGGATGCCTACAGCCACCCGCATCAGCATGTGCTGGGGTCTTTCCACCACTTTGTTGTCCAGTTTGATGAGGTAGCTTTTTTCTAAGGTTTTGAACCCAAAGTAATCGTAGTCAAAGTCTCTGTTGTAATCTATGACTTCGTCAAGTTTGGCAGCATATTTTTTGATGACACCATATACATCAGGGGCAATCAGGGCTGCATTGTCACCCGTAACCGGGTTGATGTAAGTGTACAGCCTTTTCATTGTATTGGAAAATGACTGACTGGTGGTTTTGTGAAGGTTGGAGATGGCGATTCTGGCGGCCAATATGGCATAATCCGGATGCTGAACGGTAAGTGAAGCACATACTTCAGCAGCAAGGTTGTCCAGTTCAGTGGTGGTCACTCCGTCATAAAGCCCATCAATCACTTTTTTGGCTACTTCTATGGGATGGATATAGCGCCCATCCAATTCATAGCACAGGTTTTCTATCCTTGAGGTGATTTTATCGAATCTGACTGATTCCCGGCGTCCGTCTCTTTTTATTACTAACATGCTGTATTTACTGGATTAAAGGTGGTGGAAAGATGATTTAGAAGTCTTCTCCTATGGAGAATTTGGGGGATTCTGAAATTTCTTTGGATTTCATGACGCCGGCTTTCTGGTAATCGCCTACCCTCTTTTCGAAGAAGTTGGTCTTGCCCTGCAAGGAAATCATGTCCATAAAATCAAAAGGATTGGTGCTGTTCCAGACCTTGTCACAGCCCAGTTCCATCAACAGACGGTCTGCCACAAATTCTATGTACTGGCACATCAGATCAGAATTCATTCCGATCAGTCGGACAGGGATTGCGTCGGTTACAAATTCCTTTTCGATTTCTACCGCATCTTTGATGATCATGGTGACGGTTTCTTTTGGCAGGGGTTGTACCACATGCCTGGTATATAGGTGACAGGCAAAGTCACAATGAAGCCCTTCATCACGGGAAATCAATTCATTGGAAAAGGTCAATCCCGGCATCAGCCCTCTTTTCTTCAGCCAGAAAATAGAGCAGAAGGAACCGGAAAAGAAAATACCCTCCACCGCAGCAAATGCAACAAGCCTCTCTTGGAAGTTGCCATTGTCAATCCAACGCAAGGCCCAATCGGCTTTTTTCTTGATGCAGTCAATATGTTCTACCGCATTCAGCATTTTGTCTCTTTCTACCGCATCTTTAATATAGGTATCGATCAGCAAGCTGTAGGTTTCCGAGTGGATGTTTTCCATGGCGATCTGAAACCCATAGAAAAACTTGGCCTCCGTATATTGTACTTCTGAAACAAAGTGTTCGGCTAGATTTTCATTGACGATACCATCACTTGCAGCGAAGAAGGCCAGTACATGTGAAATAAAATGACGTTCACCATCTGACAGGTTTTTCCAGTCTTTCAGGTCTTGACTAAGATCAATTTCTTCTGCGGTCCAAAAACTCGCCTCTGCCTTCTTGTAATACTCCCAAATGTCATCATGTTGAATGGGAAAAAGTACAAATCGGTTTTTGTTCTCTCTAAGGATAGGTTCTACTTGTTGCATTATACTGTTATTTTATTTGTGATACCTTTAACGGGCTTAATTAAAGGTTTAAAAACTGATTTTCGATCGGCCTTTCGATAGGGATTTTCTGTTTTTTACAACAGGAGCCTGTGAACAAATATGAATAACAAATTTTAAATATAAAACCCTTCAATTAGGGCTTGAAGTAAATTTTTGACCGAAATTCAAGTGTATTATAAATAATTATAAATGAAATACTTATAGTATATCAAGTAAAGTTATACTTGTGTTTTTAAGCTACTTTCAGGGCTTTCAACTTTTTTTGAAAAATTTTAATTTTTTTTCAAGGACCACGATTCAATTAGAAATTGAATTGTGGTCAAAAAATAACATTAAAACTACCGGCTTTTTCCTTCATATATAAGTAATTGAAAATCAATATTTTTAGACAAATCAACAAGTTGATTGTTGATTGTTGTTCGAATCCAACTTGAAAATGAATTTCACGCGAAGCTGCGGAAATTCACTAAAGAGTCACAAAGGAACAAGGAATTGAATGCAACTAAACGGTCCGATCAAGTCAATTACCCCCATTGCTTTCTGTGCCAACCTATGTCCGCGCTGAAAATTATTGCAACATAGGAGGAGCAATGAGGGGGAGGTTTTCTGCTTCTTGCAAGTGGCTGAAATTTAATTTCGAGCAGCTGTTTTAGTATTGGGTTTTAATAACTCGTAGAGTGGGAGTTTGGAAGAAAATTGGACGGAACAATAAGGCGTATTGATTTTGTTAGCTGCAGAATAGGGGGACTTCAAAGCTTTAGTGTTCATATAATTTTGTTTAAGGTATTCATTTGTGCCGGTGTTTTATTTTTTTCATTCGAAAACTCTTCCTATATTTGCACCTCAATTTCGATAAAAAGTTTTATAAACACTCATGTACGCAATAGTTAACATAGCAGGTAAGCAGTTCAAAGTAACTCAAGATCAGTTTGTCTATGCACCAAAAATGCAGGGCGAGGCTGGCGCTTCCGTTGAATTTGATCAGGTATTGTTGTTGGACGATAACGGTACTGTATCAGTGGGTGCTCCTTTGTTAGAGGGAGCCAAGATATCCGGAAAGATTCTGGATCATGTAAAAGGTGACAAAGTAATCGTCTTTAAGAAGAAAAGAAGAAAAGGTTACAAGAAGAAAAACGGTCACAGACAAGAGTTCACCAAGGTGCTCATCGAAAATATTGTATTATAAGGTTATCCAAGGAAACCACAAAAATCTAAAGTTATGGCTCACAAGAAAGGTGTCGGTAGTTCCAGAAACGGAAGAGAATCTCACAGTAAGAGATTAGGCGTTAAGAAATTCGGAGGCGAAGTAGTAATCGCCGGTAACATTTTGGTAAGACAAAGAGGTACCAAACACCATCCAGGTAACAATGTAGGTGTTGGAAAAGACCATACTTTGTTTGCATTATCCGATGGCAAAGTGGAATTCAAGAAGAAATTTGATGGCAAGTCTTATGTCAATGTAGTTCCTGCTGAAGCCTAAGAAAGCTCAATACAAAAAAGGCCCGTTTCATTTGAAACGGGCCTTTTTTGTTTTATTGCTGATTTTTTCCCTGCTTTTGATCAACTTTTAGTCTTGTAACCTAAAAATTAACCCGCCGGTGAATCCAAACTGAGCTATGGGGGACCAGCCCGATACACCTACCGCAGTTCCTCCTCCTGGGCTCCACCACAGGCTACTTCCCACTCCTATGATAGGCATCATAAGATTTGCCTGTAATCGTAACCCCACCCTATCTGAAGCATAAAATTTCATTCCTCCCTGAAAGCCTACGGTGAATTTTGTGATATTTCTGAAATTGCTCTCAGGAAATGCCAATGTACCTGTTCCGAATTTCGCTCCTGTAAATAGTGTCATTTTTTCTGAAGTAGGAAAAAGTCTGTTGAGACCGATAGTGGCATAATGAACTTGGGCTTTCGTATCGACATTTTCTCGCAAATTCGTAGATCTTGCCACTGCTCTGGTTCCCATATAATTGTAAGCAACTTCAATTTCAGTGGCTTTATTTATGGGAAACCCAATCATTCCTCCCCAATTTTGCCCGTCCTGCAAGAAGGCCCTGCCCCCGGCAATGTTAAATCCTGACTGGAAGGTGTAGCCGGTTATTGGGGTAATTTCAATGCCTTGAGCCATCAATTGAGCCAAAGAACAAAACACAAAGGATGTAACTATAATTGCTTTTTTCATTGATTTGCTAAATTTTTAATTTTAGAAGTTTTTGATATTACTGTATTGGTTTTTTAAGATCGTCATACTTAACATATTGAAACCCATACCAAAGGAATGGATATTCAAACTGATAAAAAATACAAGTAGGGCCAAATGCTTTCTGTTTATGCCAAGATTCATATAATCTTGGCATAAACAGAAATATTCATTTTTCAAGTCTTCAAAAATCCAGAAAACGCTACTATAATTAAAAGACATTAAAACGGAATAATTATCTGTTGAGCACTTCAATGAGCTGCTTTCCGATTGCACCGAACAAAAAGACGACCTGATCAAAGCCAAAAACTCCCTGATGGAAACTACCGTGGAAATCGATCAGGTGGCTAAAGTTACTTTTTTGGATGGCTTTGGCAAGATGATTCAATTTCATAGCGCTAATTAAATCTTAGGCTTTATCTAATGTAAAAGCTCCTTTAATTTCTTTTTTGTCAAAGACCATGAAGTACGCAAAGTCATTTCCTGCTTGTTTTTCCCATTCATTTCCAAGGCGACATTTTGCCTCACTGTCGGACCCATCCAAATGTTCTCCTTTCGTCTCAATCAAGATAGTCTTTCCTGATTTGGTTTGAAGTATGAAATCGGGGTAATGATTGGACTTAAATCCATTGATGAAAAAACCTTTTCCACGTTCTAAATTCCTATGCCAAAATACAATGTTTGAAGAGGTACCTATTTCCATTGCTACTCTTTCTCCCCTCTTGGAAATAATTACTCCCCATATACACAAAAATAAGTCTTGAATTATCTCAAAGGACTAATTTGGGATTGGTTAATTCTAAGAATAACAAATTAAAGGATCTCTGAAAAAAGCGATCATCTCACCCGAACCAATGGAGCTTGTTTCCAAGTACCGTCAAGCGCTTCCGGCTTAGGCCAATAAAGTCGGTTAAACAGCAAGAAGGCCCCTTTTGGTGCAGGAAGCCAATTGGGTTCCTTGTCTTTGCCGGGTGATTCATGCTGAATATAAAGCGTTAGACCACCATCTTCATCTATTTTGAATTGCGACAGCATGGTCGAGTTCAATAGGTAGCGATCGATGGGATTGTGAACCAATAGGCTGGCTGGAGAATCGTACATAGTAAGCGACCAGAAAGAGTTAACGGGTGGCATCTGACCCTTCTCAAAACGCAAGTTGTACTGATGGGAGCCGTCCAGATTCTGCCCATCAATGTCCGTGAAGTAAGGCAGATAGATCGCTTCTTCTTTCGAAAGTCCATAGATCCCGATCACCGCTGCACCCATCCGGTAGAGGTAATTGTTCTGGAGATGCTCGCGGGTACCAAGTGCGTCACCGGACGTCATCTCACCTCTGTTGAACCGTTCCCGCAACCCTTGGAAATCAGTCCAGGCATCGGTAATGCCGGCCTCAATCGCCTCCTTTATTTCAGACGATAGTTTCTCTGCATGAAAAGTTTTACCTGTACCAATCCCGATCTTTTCGAATCGTTCCATTAATGCCACTTCCGATGGATGGGTTGGGCAGAACTGTAGGTAAAAGTTCAACATTGAAAAGAAATCGAGAGATGTTCTCTGTGAGTCAGGCGTAAGCGGTTGGGGAAAGTCTATGACCGATGAGGCTTTAGGGGCCGGATTTTTAAGAAATGCTGATAAGGGCTGAGCAATATACTTTTCCTGAATCTTCTTGACGTTTTCGAGGTCGTCCGGATTGAAGAGTTGTGTTCGAAACTGGGCGGAGGCGATTTCGGTCTCGCAACGGATCACCCGTGTAATACCATCAGGTTTTTCGCCTTGCCAGTTTGGTCCGGCGACAAGAAAATTACCTCCATTGTTACCATCCGTACGGCTCCCGGGAATATCGAAATTGTGCGTATAAAGGTCAATCAACTGTAAGCTCCAGTAACGCTCAGGAGCGATGGGCGGTACAGTAAACACGATAGGTTCTGCCCGCAGATCCAAGCCGATCCAAGAATACGGGGTGTCAGAATTAGGTGTCTGGATCGCTCTGTCATCAGGTGTGAATACCCGAGGAATATTGACGAGCGTGTTGTAAGGTCCTTTATAGTTCGCATGGCCTTTATCAACGAAATAGGTGTACTGCACACGCATATTGTCCACAAGCGGGAAGCCGTAAAGATAAGCCTCTTTGGCGATGGCCCGGGCTTCTTCGGGTGTAACTTCAGTTTTCGGACTTTGGCAGCCAATGGCAAAAGCAATAATGCCTAAGCCAAGCAACAATTTATTTTTCATCGTTTCTAATTTTAAATGATTATTGCTTTTTATGAAATCTTGAAATGATCCCTGAGGAATCTATAAATAAATGTTTTTATTAATCGAAGCTTAAAATTGTTCATCCGCATTGGTAGTTGGAATGGTGTAGTTTCTGGATGGATCAAACTTGTCAAAGAAATCCACCACGGTCTTTAAATCTTCCATACTTCCTTTGGTCATTTTAACCCCGCCGCTTTTTGAAGCATCATCCAAAGTGGTAGCGTTGAGATAGAGATCAGCCCATGTTTTGGTATCCACTGTACAGGTTAAATCCGCCGGCCTGTAGTGGTTGGCCGGGTTAGGAACAAATTCCGCTATGCCCCTGCGTACATGCAGGCCTGCAGAGGTGCCGTTAGAGAAATTGAATACCAACATCTTCTCGGTATTTTCTGATTTTTTTGGATCAATCCGCACCCTGTACATGTCCACAAAAAACGTAGGTTTGGCAGCAATAATACCCGGCTTAGGTGGCACTACCCTAGGAATCTGCTCTTCTCCTTCGAGTGCACGCGCTTCACTTAAGAAAAAGGAACGGCCTATTACACTCAAGGAAGTTTGGCCCATAGCCCTGTATACATCGGCCAGTAATTTTCTGGCTTCGGTGTCTTTAGAGTCAATAGTAAACAGGTAATTTCCAAGTTGTGCTGCCCAGGCCAGTTCACGTTTGGCATATGAAGCCTTGGCTGCCTGCAACACTTTTTTTCTTCCTCCCATTAGCGCCACTGTCCTTTGTGCTTCTTCTACAGGAGGCAGTTTGTGCAGGGTAGAGAGGTTTCTGTCAAACCAACCCATTTGGTGGTAAAATACCGCCGGCGTAAACCAAGGGACTTCACCGTAAGCCTGTGCATTGTTGGGAAAAGCTGCCAGGTGTTTGGGCTGATAGACAAAATAGCGTAATTCATCAGGACCCAATCCATGCAAAATTCCTCTGAGCGATTGGTCATACACCAAGGTCACCATGTCCATATAATTTGAAATGGCATCAAAAACTTCTTTGCTACCCTGAACCGTTTTGGCGTGGGTATTCATCATCACTTCTGGTTTCAAATCCCTGATTACCTGAAGACCGTTTCTCCATTCCCTAGGATCTCTGTAGGAAGCGCCTCTGATACTGTATAGGTTAGGGGTTCCCGGCCAATAGAAGTTATTCATGACCGCTTTTTGCTTTGGCAGATAAATGGTCAAGCTATGGTCATCCGACCTGTTTTCTGTAAAAAACTGAAAATCAATACCTCCAATCTTTACTATTTCCCCATTATCGACGATTTTGTTAGCGGGTAAGTAGGCGTTTTCTTTGATGCGGTACCTTTGACCCAGCAGGCCATCAGCGCCTGTATCAGGAAGAAAATTACTGAATTGGATCAACTGCCTTGCTGTCAAAACCGGCCCCAATTCAGGAATCTGTGCAATGGCACCTCCCGACATAAAATTATTTTGAACTGTTTCGTTGAGCCTTTTGTGACCAATAATGATTGCAGTTTTTGGATCATCAACCATCACGCCTGTGCCCATGCAGTAGTGCGAGTGGGTATAAATGGCTGCAATGATGGGTTTTTTACTGATGTTTTCCCTAATAACTTCCCTAAGTTTAATCCCCTCTTCTTTCGAATCGCCGGAATCGATAATGATCAATCCCTCATCCGAATCAATCACTACCACATTGGTAATAGAATACCCGCCAAGAACCCAAATTCCCTTTGAAGCTTTTTCTATAGTAGGTTGCGGATATATCAATTGCAAGGTCTGCGCGAAGCCGGCATCGGCTACAGCGCCATTTGGGGCAGTTATCTGTTTGACTTCCTCACGGCCCATGTACCTGCCGGGGTAATTGAGGTTTGATTGCGCCTTCAGCATAGTTATTAGGCCTGCTGCTATTATCAGTGATAAAAGAATGTGTTTTTTCATTGGTTGTTTTTGGATATAATTTTTATTGTATGCCTGCCATTTTCGACAAGGGGGAAAAAATTTTAAAGAGAAATCTCTCATTAAATAGATAGTTTATATAAGTGACCCAACTCAAAAGTACTTAAGGTCATCGCGGAAGGCTAAATGTACTGGCATGTATTCAATCAAGAATGGCGAAACCTAATTATTTGGTAGTAAAAAAGTTAATGGGTTACTCCAAAAATTATCAACAAATGAAAACCATAAATTGAATTACGGTTGATTCCCAAATAATCCCTTGAAAAACCGATGTCAATGTTTGATGTTTTCTCTGTACTCGGATGGGGAGGTTCCAAGAAATTTTTTGAAAGCATTGGTGAAAGAATTGCGGTTGTTAAAGCCGCATTCACTGGCGATGGCTTCCATTTTGTAATTTGACCATTCTCCATTTTCAAATTTTTTAACGCAAAAAAGCACACGCTTTTGGTTGATATAATCCAAAAATCCCAACCCCTTGAAGGTATTCAAGCATTTTGAAATCTGATAGACGGGAAAATGGATATCCTTAGAAAAATCATTGATAGTGTATCCCGATTTCAAAAATAGCCTATTGTCATCCATGTGTGTTTCTATCGACCGCAAGACTTCCTCTAATTTTTTTTCATCTCCCTCAGATATTGAGGTTTTCTTAAGGGCTTTGGTGAACTTTGATATCCTATTTCCTCCTTCAAAAGGCTTCCCATAAAGCAAAGAAGGGAAAAAGAAAAGAGAAAGACTTGACAGCATCACCCAGCCAACGGAAAACGAATTGACGATGTGGTAGGTAGTCAATTTATCCAACCAAAAAATGGTAAGGTAAAAGGGAAACCACATGAAAAACTGGCAAAACAGAAAAAAAATCATCCAATTTTTCCAAACCTTGTTTTCATGAGTCAAAATTGATTGTTTTCTTACCCATCTGACTAAAATAATAACCTGTGCCACCCAATAAAAACTGAAAAGTACTGTCCGAAATTCCTGGTGAAAACCCGGACCAATAAACCTACCTTGGTTAAATTTTCCCAAGAGGTCCAAATCATTGATCTCCTGAAGGATCAATTCTGTCTTTTGAGCTGAAGAAAGAGATAATGTGTCCCAGTAATCCGCCAGATAAATCAATAGCGGAATCAAATGCAACAAATCATACCACCTCCATAGCCGTTTTTGGGTGTAGAAAACAGTGTATAAATAAGGCATTGGAATAAAAATCAGTACAAAAACATTTCCCAATCTGTATAAAAAAGGCCAATGGACAATCAATTGGGAAACTAGTGAGAAACTCACAAAAATTCCCAGAGATATGCTTAGCTGTCCAAAGCCCAAAGGTTGATTGACAGAATTGGTCCGAAAACCGAAATATAGGATTACCACTGAGGATACAATTCCTACCACCACTGCAGCCAAATGAACAAAAGTGATAAAATCAAAATTGATTTCCATGGAGTTTCAAGAATAGGCAGGTCATTATCACATGACTACTTCATCTAAATTTAGGCTTAATTACCTGAATCCATAAAAATCTACACAAAAAAATATTGAGCAATTTAAAAATGTCTCAACTATTGGTCAGGTATATGTTTGGAATCTGCCTAAGTATCCAATTCGGCTCAATCCACCACCGGAACGTCATAGGCATCATCCTTTTTAATCCTTCTTAAATCCAATTGATGAAAAAGGGTAATTCTGAACGAATGGATGGTCTGAAGCTCACGGAGCAAAGGCTGCTGGAGCAAAATAAATTGGTAAAGGACTGCCATGCTCAGGTTTCCTTTTGGAGAGACCATCACTCCTGCCAAAGTCCTGTTCTGGTCAAAAAGCATATAGCCCACGTTCTCCTTGTTGTGGATAAAAAATTCATTGGCAGCCTGCCACCTTAATGTGGTAGTTCTTTCAGGTCCCCTTCGAATGGGACCGTCCATTTGAAACAGGTAACGATATCTATTGGTAAGAAAAACGGTGATTGCTTCCGAATTGATGTCCGTAAACTGCTCCCGCCATCGATGTTCTATGCGTATCCTATGTACGAAATTATGTTTGGAACTACTATGCGTATACTGGGCCTGCTCGTAAATCCTGTTTTCATGTAGCCATATCCTGAACTTTTCTGACACATAAGTACCAAACCAAGCATACCCTGCGGTAAACCTGAAACCAGAATGGGTGTGGTAAGTCATGCCAACCCTCGCTGCAGACAAAGTGGAATTGAAGGGAACTACCCCATTGCTGCGGTGATTGAGGTCAAAAGCATAACCCCACCTGTCGGAAAGCCTGCCCGTATGGTTATAAGTATACCACCATTGGGGTCGGTTGGATTGGGCCTGGATCTCCAAATTGGACATCAACAAAACAAAAAAAGGGAAAAACAGCCTCCAGTTCATTATGGTATTGTTCAAGTTTTGTAGTTTCATCGCCGCTGCATGATTGTTGATCTGCTTTGACAAAGAAATCCAACAATACGCAATGTACCTTGACCTTGGTCTGTTTTTCACCTTTTCCCCCTTAATCAATCTAATTCTTATCTCAATTTCTAAAGTCTATGACTTGTTAAAAGTATTCATTTAGATTCACAAACAACCCTTGCGCACCATTTGCGCCAAAACCATAATCAAGACCCAAATTAACCCTCTTTTTCTCATTGATCATGAATCTCAAACCTCCGCCATAGCCAAAGACAAAATTACTGAAAGCATTGATGTTTTCAGTTCTGCTGCTTGCGGTAGAGGTATTCAGAAACAATACTCCGCCCCACTTTTCTTTTTCTCTTTGTAAGGGAAACCGCCATTCAGTTTCTGCATACATAAGATCTTCACCCCTGATTCTACCCTGGGTAAAGGGCCTACCTGACCTGGCAAACATATCCCAGCCAATCGCAGGTAAAGCAAGGTAAGGTGAGGTACCACTGGTAACAAACCATCCATAGGTCCAAAATGCCAATACATTACGGGGCCGGGATTTATCAAGATTCACATAAGTACGGTATTCCATCCATAATTGGGAGGCATTGGTGGTACTTCCCAAGAACTCCGGAAATGCCCTTAATGAAATAGCAGCCAATTGCCCTTCATAGGGGTTTACTACGTTATCCCGACTATCAAAGGTGGCGTTGGCAGAAAGACCTGATTGGGAATATTTTTCAGTACTGATTCCTTTCAACTCTTGATATCTGTAATGATGGGTAACTCTCTGGGGAATAGCATCAAGGTCAAGTTGCCTATCATCTATTGCCCAAAAGATATCTAAGTGATACCCTATGCCATAAAACAGGTTCGTCTGCTTGTGACGTTTCTGTACGGTTTGGTAAAACCTGAAATTATTAAAATACATCATCTCCTGCTCTTGAAAGGGCGGATAGGGATTGTCTGAAGGTGTATCATTTCCTCCTACCAAGGTGCTCTTATCCAATATTGAGCCCAAGCCATAAGTGGGTTGCGCATTGAGGTTAAAACGGATGTCAGTCAACAGATTGAATTTATCCTCTTTGGTAAAGGCATTTGCACGAACGGAAGTGAAAAGCTGATTCAAGGTGGTATAGTACAGACCTATCAAGGCAGTAGAGTTTCTTGTATCAGCCTCATTGCCCATGTTCCAATTTAGCCCCGGCAATACGCCAAACAAAACCCCAACCGTTGGGTTGGCAGCTATCACCGGCAAAAAGGCTATATCCACTTTCTTTTCTTTTTTCTCTTTATTGCCGCTTTCTTCCCAGGAATCCATTTCACCTTGGGCTATTAAGCTCAAGGGGGTAAAAAATAAGAAGGCCAAAATCCAAATAACAGTATGTGTCTTTTTCATAATTTTTTTGGATAAACTAAATTTAACTGATCTAATGTAATAGAAGTGGGTACCAAGTTTTCTCTCTACTTACCTGCATTTAGCAAATCATGGCAAGTACTTTTTCAAATAGTAAAGTGACATTGATCCTTCTCCAATAAATGGTAAATCCATTTTCAAATACTTATCTAGACATTCATGGGAAATAACCGAAAACACTTGGTTTCAAGCCATTGCCAAAGTGTTTTTTGGCAATGGCTTTGATTCCATATTTTATCAAGGATCGTGTTCGCATGTGCTTTATAACCTTTGCCTAATCTTGCATGTCAATGCAATTCTATTCCGGTGTATTACGTCTTAAACCTTCAGCCGAATAAGCATCTGTGGCAGGAAAATCCTGAGATCCACGAATACGGGTACCTGGCATAATCGGAAACCGTGGATCAAAGTTGACCATTGCGGAACCTATCTTGGCAAGAATCGAAGGATCGCCTTCGGTCTTTGCAGTTCCGTCCTTGATCATATCCGCCAAAGTCTGAACTCCCATCATTGCCTTCTCTAGGTCTTTTCGATTGATGGTAATCGTAAGGTCCGGATTCGGTAACAGATAACCTTGGATGTTGGTCAGGGTTTCGTTGCTTAATTCAACGGCGAATTTCTCGCCATTGTCCGGAGTGATAAGATTGATACCATACTTCATGCCTTGGGTTTTTCGGCCATCCATCCGGATCGCGAGGAAGTCGAGAAACTGACCTGTGGTCATGACTCGGATCACATCAGGGCTACTGGAGCTTGGAATCGCGGATCCCGGAATGTCATTCCTTAATTCATAGGCAGCAGCAAGGAAGCTGTTGCGAAGACCCGGATTCTCCTGCTGGTAGCCTATCTGCTCAAATGCATCAGCCAAAAGATCTTTTCCTTCCTGATTGTCCGGCTCAGCCTGGACTAGTCGGTTCAGTATCTCGGTGGCATGCTTGTATTTGCCATCGGCGATCAGTTGCTCGCCCTTGTCCAATATTTTCTTGGAACCTCCCATCATTTCAACATACAAGGGAGCGGATTCTTCAGGCGAAAGCGGGATCAGGTTGGTAGGATTACTATCCCAATAACCCAGAAAACGCTGTATAACCCCACGGGCGTTGTTTTCGGCGGAGCCATGATAGTCACGGGTATGCCATGCCGCTTTTTGAAGACTTTGCGGAGGTGCGTAAACGTTGTGGATCTGATTGATGGTCACACCCTGATTGGCATGATGGAGAACCTGATTATTCAGGTGCGCATATGCATCGCGGGTGTCGCGCAATACTTCCCGGATGCGTTCATTGCCCCAGCGAGGCCAGTGATGAGAGGAAAACATTACTTCGGCCTTGTCTCCGAAAAGATATAGCGACTCATTAATGTATTTCGACCACCTTAGGGCATCGCGTACCGGTGCACCGCGTAGCGTGTAGATATTGTGCATTCCATGCTGCACGTTTTCCGCCATCCACAGAGCTTTCAAGTCTGGCATGTAGGTATTCATCTCTGCGGGTGCTTCTGTGTCCGGAGTCAATTGGAAAATCATGCGAACGCCGTCTACCATCACTTCCTCGATAGGCTTCGTGATCAGTTTGGTGGGAGCAATAAGACCAACGGAACCGAGAGACACGCCATGGCCGAGGCCTTGGCTTACAAAGCCATACGGGTTTCGCGGTAATAGCAAGCCGTATTGGTAGAAAAGTCGCCGGTTCATCACGTTACCGGCAAATACAAGCTCAGAAACCAGGTGTTGCATGAAACCATCGGGCGCGATCACCTGAACCTTTCCGGATCGCACGTCCTCATCAGAGACCAATCCCCGCACGCCTCCCCAATGGTCGCCGTGGTTGTGGGAATAGATGACCGTTGAGATCGGCAAACCCTCACCAACATGCTCCTGAAACAGCTTCCAAGCAGCACGTGCTGTCTCTGCGCTAACCAAAACGTCATATGCAATCCATCCTTTTTTTCCACGGATGAAGGTTATCTGTGACAGATCGATGCCCCTCACCTGATAGATGCCCGGAGTGACCTCGTAAAGCCCGTAGTTCTGATTGAGTTTAGCCATGCGGTGCAGGGAGGGATGAATACTGCTGAACTGCTCCTTTTCATCGATAAAGTTGTAAGCATCCATGTCCCAAGCGACATGTCCCTGGGCGGACATGATCTGACGCTCTGTCATCGCTGCGATGAAACCCTTTTTGTTCTCTTCAAAATCACGCGTGTCGGAAAAGGGAAGAGAGTTCCTCGCTTCGTCGAAGATTTTCTTGGTGTACTCGGATGGAGCCTTTCCTTTGGGATCAAAGTGGTCACTGACACTTAAATCATCAACTGAAGATTCGGAATTCTGATTGGTACAACTGATTTGGCTGGCTACTATCACCAAAAAAACTGGAATCATTAAGGTTTTATAAACAGGTTTTATGTCCATAATTTTTTTTATAAATTATTTACTTTTAAATATTCTATAAATGTACTTATGAGACTAAAAGTATTTTCAGTTTAGACACTACTACATGCCAATCTTTCAACAAAATTGGCGAGATAAATTTCAGGCTTTTCTTTTTAAAGACTTGATATACATGGAAGGGGAAACATTTTTGAATTTTTGAAAAGCAAGGGTAAAAGAATTGCGGTTATTGAAGCCTGACAATTCAGCAAGACCCAATAAGGAAAGATGTTCAACCTTTCCCGATGCGATCAAATGACAGGATTCCTCAATCCTTTTTCGGTTGATCAAATCAGAAAAATTAGTCTTGAGATGATGGTTGATATACTGTGTCAACAAATAAACAGGGATGTCTGTATCTACAGCCAGTGCATGAATGGAGTAACCATGTTGGAGAAATTTTTTATCCCGATCCAAAATCTCAACAAGTTTGGATTCAATTTCTTTTGCCTTTTGGTCAGAAGGGTTTTCAATCTTCACTGTTTTATTCTTAATTTTTTGTTTTACAAATTTTTCCTCATCCAAACCATAAAGAATCTTTGGAAAAAAAACAAGGGCAAAACCTGTAATCAGGTTAAGAATGACAATGGTCAAATGAATCAAAAAAAAATTGGACAGAGGATCTATGGCCCAGAAAAATAATAAGAAGGGAAAAAAAACCAATAATTCCAACCCCAGAAAGATCTTAATCCAGACAAACCATTCTTTAGCAAATCCGTCTTTATCGTAATTTTTGTTTTTTGACCTTACCAAGATAACCGAAAGAATCCAATAAAAAGCTAAAATGACCGACCTAAGGGGATTATAGAAATCGGAAGGAAAAAAACGGCTTTGGGTATAACTGGTATACAAGGCTGGATTGGAAATTTCAGATTGAATCAATAGAATTTTTTCCTCATTATCAAGCATATATACCGGCCAAAAATCTACAAAAAAAATAAAAGCAGGCAGTATATGAATAAAATCTTTCCAATTAAATCCCCGATCAGTTAAAACTGTTCGGATATATAGATACATCAAAGGCATAAACAGGAATCCAGCCAAATTTCCAGTCCTATAAAAAAATGGAAATTGAACGAAAGATCCAGAAGTAAGTAACCAGACGATAAAAGAAGTAAAGGTGAGTAATAAAAAATTGATGCCAAGAAGGATGTTGTGCCGATTTGTTTTGAAGCCAAAAAAAATCAATATCAAACCCACCAAAGAACCAATAAACATCGAAAAAAGGAAGAAAAGATTTACTAGGGTAATTTCCATACTAAACCAAATCAAATTGGACAATCCATGTTACCAAATATAACCTAATTTTTTCTGCAACATGGATTCTTGAAATATTATAAAGATCAAAAATAATTGATATGGTAGTAAAAATAGGAATTGAATCAAACCTGTTCTTCTGTTTTTCAATAGTTTGCCAAAATTCTGCAGCTCTTTGCAACAACTTTGACTTTTCTATTAAGTTAACGGAATATTAAATTAATTTTGCTCGCCTCAAATTAGAGAACAGGTTATCTGGGGCAATCATATACGGTCTTCTATTTTCAAATTTAATCATGGATTGGAAAAAAGTGATAATCAAGCGGGTATTAAAAGGGATTCTTTTATTCATGGCACCCATCATTCTTTTGATTTTCGTATTTGAAAAAGCAATCCATATTGTTCAAAAAGCAATTTTGCCAATTAAGGAGAGCTTTCCAGATGAAAGAATAATGGGTATTGGAGTTCTTACTTTGATTAGCCTGCTTTCTATCCTATTGATTTGTTATTTTTTTGGATATTTGGCCGAAAGAAAAATGGTGAAGCTATTTTTGAATGCCCTTGATGAGGGGTTTTCGTTAATCATACCAGGATATACCATGATGAAATCCCGCGCCAATGAAGCTTTTGGAGTAGAAGAAAAACATTGGAATGCAGTTTTGATGGGGGAAGATGGGGATTGGAAAATTGGAATTGAAATTAAGAAAGGAGCCGATGGATTGAGTATGGTTTTTTTTCCTGAGCCTCCAGATGCTAAGGCAGGTGAGCTTAAATTAATACATCAATCCAAGTTAAAGCCATTGGACGTGCCAGTTAGTAAAATCATTAGTGTCATTAGGAAATATGGAAAAGGTATGGATGAATTGGTCTGATTTGTCTTGCGCCTTGAAGTCTTTAATTCTTGGATGTAGGGATTAGGAATTAGTAAATCACTTTGAAGTACTATAATTCCACCTTTGTCAGGTTGCTTCCCCTTTTCTAAACCGCATGTTTTCTGGATATGGAAAAGCGTGGATCAACTCTCCCTTTTTGATTTTATCCTGAATGCTCCGCCAATGTGCGGCATCAAAGAGGTTTTGGTGCACCTCGAAAAAGTATTCTTTCACATCCTGTCTGCCAATCATAAAGCGTTTGAAGTCCTCCGGAAAAACATCATTTTTGGCAATGTCGTACCAGGGTTCGGCCGCATAGATTTGTTCATAGGAGCTTGGTTTTGGCTTTTCCCGGAAATTCATGTCGGTAAGAAATTCAATTTCATCATAGTCATAGAAAACCACCCTTTTCTGTCGGGTGACCCCGAAATTTTTGGTCATCATATCTCCGGGAAAGATATTGGCCTGAGCCAGTTGAAGGATGGCATTACCATATTCCTCTACAGCAATCTTGGCATCTTCCAGATTACACATCGAAAGGAAGATATTCAGCGGAATCATCCGGCGCTCGGTGTACAAGTGCTCGATGATCAACATTCCATCCTGGATCTTCAATAGGGAGTTGGTGGTTCTTCTCAATTCATCCATAAGTTCAGGATGGATGCGATCCAAAGGAAGTTGGAAATTTTCGAACTCATGGGTATCTGCCATCCTGCCCACCCGGTCATGCAGGGATACCAACTTGTATTTTTCCCTCACCTCCTGTCGGGTCATGTTTTTGGGCGGATCAAAATGGTCTTTGATCAGTTTAAAAACGATGTTGTAAGAAGGCAATGTAAAAACCGTCATGACCATCCCCATGATTCCTTCTGCCACTACAAACTGATCCTCACTGCTGTCCAGGTGGTTGAGAAATTCCCGGTAAAATTCCGTTTTGCCATGTTTGTTGAAACCAATGGCATTGTAGAGTTCGTGGATCTGTTTGTGACGGATCACAGAATTGAGAAAAGCCACGATCTGAGAAGGTATGGCTGTTTCTACCATAAAGTAGGATCTGGTAAAGCTAAAGATCCCGCTCATGAGGTTAGGGTCAAAAATTAGGGTATCGGCAAATACGCCCTTTGGACCATTCATAAAGGGAATGATAAAGGGCATCCATTTCCCCCTCAGGTAGGTTCTTCCGATCAGATAAGCGGCTTTGTTCCTGTAAAAAACATTTTTTAGGACTTGGGTGGTGGTATCTTGGTCTGTTTGATACCTACTCAGGACCACTTCCTGAACTCCCCTGACCAGGTATTCAATGTCTTTTTCACGGTCCATGTAAGGAACACCGAAGTCAAAATCTGTCAAAATTTGACGCATGATGCGGTGAAGTCCCCAATCCGGGGGATACTCCCGGTAAAGGTCCTTTTCAGGATAAAGCTCGCAGGCAGTAAACCCTTCATGAATGTACATCTGCGCATCGCTGTATTGTACGTTTGGATTTACTTTCCTGATCACTGAGTTGAAAAAGGTTTCCGCAAGCTCTTTGTCTTTCCTTTCAGAAATGGTTGCGGTATAAATTTCTTTGATTTCATGCCATAAAATTCCATCCCCGACTTTTTCATCCAATAGTTGTTCCACCAGTACTTTGGTTGCTTTTATCTGATCTTTGTAAAGCCTTAATCTTTGCCGGTGATTCATCTGCATTCCCTTCCAATCCCTTTCCCTAAAAAATTTTGGTGCTAAAAGGGTCAGCATGTTGAAGGAGGACATGTAGGTCTGAAATCCGGAAGCTAGGGTATGGACGGTTTTGGAAATAAGGTCGGGTTGCATAGGAGGAATTTGTCGAAGGTAAAAAAAAGGATCATGGACAACAAAAAGCTGGCATCAAAAGGAAAAGTTTTCAAAAAAAATCAGCTGTTAAAAACACCAAAAACTAAGGTTTGATTAGCTTAAACCAAAGTTTTAAAAGTAGATAAGATTTGGAAACCGAAATTTCATATTTATTTTCCGCAAACGTTTGTTTGCAGTTTAGAAAATATTTTTTACCTTTCCGACGTGGATTTCGATTCAAAGAAATTTGCATCAATAGGTTTAATAGGTTTGATAAATAGAGCAGAAAAGGTTCGCACATTGTGCGAACCTTTTCTCTTATATATGCATTGATTTCATTAACATTATTTTGGTTCTATGCACCTTGACGAAATCATTGCAAAGCTTCGCATAAAACTCTCCCAGCCGCTACCGGGTAGGGAGGGTCAGATCCTGATGGCACCAAGGCCTGTTGATGAATCCAGGTTTTCTTTTCAGGAGGGAGGGTTGGCGCGCAAGGGAGCTGTATTGCTTTTGCTTTATCCCTACGAGCATGGGGTGGCAGTACCTTTTATCAAAAGGCCCGCCTATGATGGGGTTCATGGAGGTCAGATTTCCCTTCCAGGTGGAAAATGGGAGAAAACCGACGAATCACTTTCCCACACTGCCCTCCGTGAGGCAGAGGAAGAAATAGGCATAGATGCCAGAAAAGTGGAAATCATCGGTACACTTTCCAATTTATTCATTCCACCCAGCAATTTCTCGGTTTTTCCTTACATCGGGATCATGAGAGAAACTCCGGTTTTCCGACCGGATCCCTTGGAGGTAGACCGGATCATCCATTGTGATTTTAATGATTTGATGAATCCAGGAATCCGAAAATCCACCAAACTTAAAGTAAGAGGTAAGTACGAACTGCAAGCGCCATATTTTGACATTGAGCAAGAAGTGGTATGGGGGGCCACAGCCATGATCCTGAGCGAATTGATGGTCTTATGGGACAAAAGCTGAGTGCAAAGGCCTTTTCCGGACAGCATAGGATTTGTGGATTTGTCGCTTTTGTGGTATTTATGCAATTCATAAACCCAACTGTTCATGGAAGAAAACATTCCCCTGATCACCAATGATGCGGTAGTTTTTGGTATTCTGATGGCCATTTTGGCCCTTGTTTTCGGTACTGCTGCCAGTCAAAATCCCTACTTCAAAAAATTTTACAGGGTCATTCCTTCCATTTTGCTTTGTTATTTTATTCCAGCACTGCTGAATTCCTTCGGCTTGATTTCCGGAGAATATTCCGGTCTGTACTTTATGGCCTCCCGGTACCTTTTGCCTACCTCTCTGGTATTGCTGACCTTGGGCATTGATTTCAAAGGAATCCTTAAACTCGGTCCCAAAGCCCTGATCATGTTTTTAGCAGGGACTGTCGGCATTGTTTTGGGAGGGCCTTTGGCTTTGTTGATTGTTTCGTTTTTCTTTCCGGATCTTTTGTCCGGGACAGGTCCGGACGAAGTGTGGAGGGGCCTGTCGACCATTGCGGGTAGTTGGATAGGAGGGGGTGCCAACCAAACCGCCATGTTTGAGCTGTTCAATCCCAGTGGGGGGCTCTTCAGTCAGATGATCGCCGTGGATGTGATTGTCGCCAATGTGTGGATGGCGGTCCTGCTTTATTGGGCGGTCAATCCGGATAGAATTGATAAAATCTTCAAGGCAGATAGTTCGGCCATCCTTGAATTGCAGGAAAAGGTAGAAAAATACAGGGCAGGGATCATGAAGATTCCAAGTACAGCGGACACCTTCAAAATTCTTGGAATTGGATTTGCAGTGACAGGCTTTTCCCATTTGGTGGCTGACACGGTGGCTCCCTATGTGGCGGAGAATTTTCCTGGTTTGAAACAATATTCTCTGGACAATGCGTTCTTTTGGATTGTGGTAGTGGCCACCACTGTTGGCCTGTTTTTGTCCTTTACCCGGGCAAGAAAGCTGGAAGGGGTAGGGGCTTCCCGGCTGGGCAGTGTTTTCCTGTATGTTCTGGTAGCCACCATCGGGATGCAGATGGACCTGATGGCGATTTTTGACAATCCCGTCTTATTCTTGGTCGGGATCGTCTGGATGATCATGCACATCGGCATCATGCTGGTGGTCGCCTTCCTGATCAAAGCCCCATTCTTCTATGTGGCGGTGGGCTCGCAGGCCAATGTGGGCGGGGCGGCTTCAGCTCCTATCGTAGCAGCGGCATTCAATCCCTCACTCGCTCCTGTAGGTGTATTGTTGGCCGTGCTCGGGTATGCGGTAGGTACCTATGGTGCTTACCTTTGTGGGTTGCTTTTACAGTTTGTGTTTCACTTATAATTCCCATGGCTGACCATAGAAAATTCATCTTTGTCTGCACAGGTTCGGATTGTAAAAAATCCGGCTGTAAAGAGTTGACCAAAGAGCTGAAGCGCTTGATCAACAATGAAGAAAACAAGGGGCAATACAAAATAGTAAAAACCAAGTGCATGGATTTTTGCAAAACCGGTCCAGTAGTCGTCATGGACCAAAAAATCCTTAAAAAAGCCAAGAAGGAACAGCTGCCCAGGTTTCTTAAATGACCTAAGCTAGACTTGATTTTGCGATCATAACTGCCGTGCCACTGGCTGTGACCATTAGCATGCCATCCCGAATGGTTTCATAATCCAAATCAATCCCGACTACTGCATTACCGCCAAAAGCCCTGGCCTGATGTTCCATTTCGGCCAAGGCAGTCGCTTTGGCTTCTTTGAGTACTTTTTCATAGGCAGATGACCTACCTCCTACGATATCCGTGATGCTGGCAAAAAAATCCTTAAAAATATTGGCACCAATGATGGTTTCGCCAGTAACGATGCCATAATATCCGGTGATGGTATAACCCTCGATGGAAGGTGTAGTAGTCAGAATCATATTATTTAATTTAGGATTAAATTTAAATCAAGAGGGTGGATTAGTCAACGCTAAGCGCTTAATTCTTTTTTTTAACCCATCTAAAGCCTTCATTCTTGGGTATTTATTTTTAAATTCGCCTTTTCAATCAGTTTTTAAATATCTATGAAAGGAATCATATTGGCCGGGGGTTCCGGCACGCGTCTTTATCCTTTGACCATTGCGGTAAGCAAGCAGCTCATGCCGGTCTATGACAAGCCCATGATCTATTATCCCTTGTCGGTCCTGATGATGGCCGGTATCCGCGAAATTTTGATCATTACCACGCCGGAGGACCAATCTGCTTTCCAGAAATTGCTGGGAGACGGATCTCAGGTGGGCTGTACTTTTTCCTACGAAGTCCAAGAAAGGCCGGAGGGTTTGGCCCAGGCATTTATCATCGGGGAGCAATTTATCGGTTCGGACAAAGTGGCCCTGATCCTTGGAGACAACATTTTCTATGGAAGTGGCCTCAGTGACACCCTCAAGCAGCATATCAATCCGGAAGGCGGGGTGGTGTTTGCCTACCATGTCAATGACCCCCAACGGTATGGGGTGGTGGAATTTGATCAAAACATGCAGGTCCTCAGCATTGAAGAAAAACCCGAATCGCCCAAGTCAAACTTTGCGGTACCGGGACTTTATTTTTATGACAATCAGGTGGTAGAGATTGCCAAAAATATCAAGCCCAGCCCAAGAGGTGAACTGGAAATTACCGACATCAATAATGAATACCTCAAGCAAAAGGCCCTTCAGGTAGCCATTCTGAACAGAGGTACGGCCTGGCTAGACACGGGTACCCACAAGTCGCTCAATCAGGCAGCGGTGTTTGTAGAAGTCATTGAAGAAAGACAGGGTCTGAAAATCGGCTGTATTGAAGAAATTGCCTTTAGGAGTGGCTTCATTGACAAAACACAATTGTTGGATCAGGCCCAAAAACTCGGGAAGAGTGGATATGGGGAATATCTGAAAAATCTTGTGCACTGAGTCTTTTGGAGAGGATTTTACGGATAATCCAACGTATCAGGAAATTATACCAAAGATTTCCTTGAATATTTAAGTAATTGCCTTAAATTATCACCAAAATCATCCAAACCATCATTTTCGATTCAACCTCCCTTAATGCGTTACTTAGGTTTTCTATTTGCTTTAATTTTTACCCTGGGCTTGGCCATCGCCCTTTCTATTAATCTGGGGCAAGCTCCTCCTTTGGGAAAGCTTTTTGATCCATTCCATGGTTTTTGGCAGAATGCCTACAGTGAGGATGCGCTGGCCAAAGAGGAAATCCATCTGGAAAACCTGTTACAGCCTGTTGAGGTGGTCTATGACGAAAATCTGATTCCCCACATTTATGCACAGAATGAATTGGACCTGTTCAGGGCCCAGGGGTATGTGGTTGCCCAGCACCGGTTGTGGCAGATGGAGTTCCAAACCCTCGCTGCGGCAGGCAGGGTATCTGAAATTGTAGGCAGCCAGGCCATTGAGTATGACCGCATGCAGCGCAGAAAGGGGTTGGGATATGGGGCAGAAATGGGTGAGCAGTTTATCCGGATCAATGATCCAGAAACCTATGCGCTTGTTGAGGCATTTGCTGACGGGATCAACCAGTATATTGATCAACTGAACCTAGCCAGACTTCCCGTAGAGTACAAGATATTAAATTACCGTCCAGAATACTGGAATCCTTACAAGACCTCCCTGCTGCTGATGTACATGGCTGATATGTTGGTGGACAACAAAGACCTGGAATACACCAACCTGGTTCAGATGCTGGGACCTGAGCTGATGAACAAGCTCTTCCCCGATTTTCCCCTAGATAATGACCCTGTCATAGAGCCAACCAAAAAATGGGACTTTAAACCCATCAAGACCAATAAACCGGCTAATTTGGTCTACCCTGATTCCAGCATTCTGTTTGATCCGCTTCCTGCCAAAGAACCCGGGATCGGATCCAATAACTGGGCTGTGGCCGGAAAGAAAACCAGAAGGGGCTACCCCATATTGGCCAACGACCCGCACCTGGGTTTGAACATGCCTTCCCTATGGTATGCCATGCAGCTGAGTACCCCGGAGTTTCATGTCAAGGGGGTTTGTCTACCCGGTGCCTTGGGTATCATCAGTGGTTTCAATGAAGACATTGCCTGGGGGGTGACCAATGCCACCCGGGATGTACAAGACTGGTACGCCATCACTTTCAGAGACTTTCAAAGGACTGAGTACCTGTACAATGACCAATGGATCCAGAGTACCATCCGCATAGAGGAGATCAAAGTAAAAAATGAGGCTTCTTTTATTGACAGCGTCATTTATACCCATCACGGACCTGTAGTCTTCGATAAAAACTTCAGGAGCAACAACCAGAAACTGAATTTTGCCCTGAAATGGACCGGGCACTTGGGCTCCAATGAACAGGCTACTTTTTTGGGTTTGAATAAGGCGAAAAACCACGATGATTATTTGGAAGCCATCCATCATTTCACTGCTCCGGCACAGAATTTCGTATTTGCCAGCAAGTCGGGAGACATCGCCATCAAAGTACAGGGGATGTTTCCGCTGAAATGGAAGGAGCAGGGGAAGTACCTGATGGACGGAAATAATCCCATTTTCGAATGGGCTGGTTTTATTCCCAATGAACAAAACCCGGCAACCCTCAATCCTGCCAGGGGCTTTGTGAGTTCGGCCAACCAGCATTCCGTTGATCCATCCTACCCCTATTATGTTTTTGACAACAGTTTCGAGCATTTCAGAAACCGCAGACTCAACAATCGCCTGAAGGAAATGAATGACATTACGGTAGATGACATGAAAGCCCTGCAGTTTGACAATTATTACCTGCTGGCATCTGAGGCCTTAAATCCCATGATGGAATTGTTGCTGTTGGATTCAGCGCTTTTAACTTCACCGGAGCATAAAAATTTAATCGAGAAGCTCCAAAAATGGAATTTCCATACCCACCCCAATCAGGAAGCGCCTACCTTGTTCTATGTGTGGTGGAACAATTTCAAAAAGGCGGCGTGGGGCAAGTGGGAATCAGAAGGTAAACCGGTGGTATTTCCAAATGACTACCAAATCATTCAGTTGTTGAAAAATGAACCGGAACATCCGGTTTGGAATGACCCGTCTACAGCTGAATTGGAAACTGCAGGTGATTTGTTGAGAAATTCTTTTCTTGAAATGGTGACATTTATCCGGGATTGGGAGGGCAAAGAAGAAAACTATCAATGGGCCAATTACAAAAAGACCAGCATCCAGCATTTGGTCCCCAATTTTGAATCTTTCAGTTACAAAAACATTTCCACAGGAGGAGGCAGGGGCATTCTCAATGCCACGAGTGAGCGAAATGGAGCAAGTTGGAGGATGGTCGTGGAATTGGGCAATAAGGTTACTGCCTTTGGGATTTACCCAGGTGGACAATCCGGGAATCCCGGCAGCAGATTTTATGGCAATATGATACGTAAATGGGCCAACGGGGAGTACCTGAATTTCAACTTGAGAAAGCCAGGTGAGGAAGAGGGTATGCTATTTAAAACTACTTTAATTCCAGAACTATGAAATCTACTTCATTATTTATATTTAGTTTGGTAGCAGCGCTCTTTTTGGGACCAATTTTCCCTTTCTGGGGCTTGATGTTGGTTTTGACCGTATTGGCAGCTATCATTGGGGGACGGGCTTGGCTTGCTTTTTTTGCAGCCGGGAGTGCGGTAGGTTTGGTTTGGTTATTGGTTCCGTTGTGGATTTCTGTCCGTTCAGGATCTGATCTTCCAGAAAAAATGGGCAGCATTATAGGAATAGAAAACAGCATTTATCTCATGTTGTTGACAGCCCTGATCGGGGTTTTAATCGGAGGTTTCAGTGCTTTAACTGGCAATCTGTTCCGCAAATTGTTCCAAACCAAACCAGTTGGTTATTATAAGGTTTGATTTTTACCTAAGCAAGAAAACCATGGATTTATTTTCAGGCCATCAGGATCTTTGAAGAAAACTTCCCCTTCCCGGTTTCTTTAATGCCCATATTGTTTCTCAGCACCTATTTTTTTCCTATCTTTAATTATTGCAGGTTTTGCAATTCCTTTCTGTGATATGTCCCTATCATCCGCTCTTTAACCTCTTTTACAAAACAATCATTAATCCTTCGAAAAATGGCTAAAACTATTATTGTTTCCAACAGGCTACCTGTGAGCTTGAGGCATAAAAACAACAAGTTTGAATTCAAACCCAGTGCAGGAGGCTTGGCTACAGGCTTGGGCTCCATTTACAAAGAAGGGGAAAACATCTGGATAGGGTGGCCTGGCAATGATGTGGAAGACCCTGAGCAGAGGGCAGAGATCATTCTTGAACTGCATGAGCTTAAAATGGCTCCTGTTTTCCTGAATAAAAAAGACATAGAAGAATTTTATGAAGGATTCAGCAACGAGACGCTTTGGCCGGCTTTCCACTATTTCACACAGTACATCAATTATGATGAAAATCACTGGAATGCTTATGTAAGGGTAAATGAAAAATTCTGTGAGGCCATCTTAAAAAAAGCCAATCCGGACGATACCATTTGGGTGCATGATTATCAGTTGTTGCTTTTGCCTCAGATGTTAAGGGAGAAACTGCCACAGGCGACCATTGCGTTTTTCCAACACATTCCCTTTCCTTCCTATGAAATCATCCGGATGCTTCCCTGGAGAAAAGAAATCCTGGAAGGCATGTGCGGTTCTGACTTGCTAGGATTCCATACTTACGATGACATGCGGCACTTTTTGAGTGCGGTGGGAAGGTTGTTGGGTCTATCCAGCGAAAGTGGCTATATCCAGGCTGATAACAGAATCATCAATGTGGACTCCTTTCCGATGGGGATCGACTATGACAAATTTGCCAAAGCAGCCAAAAGCAAGAAGACACAAAATTTGGTGAAAAAATACCGGGATACCCTCGGCAAACAAAAACTTTTGCTGACCATTGACCGCCTGGATTATTCCAAGGGAATACCACAAAGGATCACTGCTTTTGACACCCTATTGAAGCAACATCCCGAGTTTCACGGAAAAGTATCCATGATCATGGTCGTAGTGCCTTCCCGAGCCAAAGTGAAGTCATACATAGAACTGAAAGAAGAAATAGACACCTTGGTCGGCCGGATCAACAGCAATTATTCCACCTTAAATTGGGTACCTGTCCATTACTTTTACCGCAGCTTTCCATTTGAGGAACTCTCAGCATTTTATAACCTTTCTGACATCGCCCTGGTCACTCCACTTAGAGATGGGATGAACCTGGTCTGCAAAGAGTTTGTGGCAAGTAAAACCGACCAAAAGGGAGTTTTGATTCTTTCCGAAATGGCTGGGGCCAGTAAGGAACTTCAAGAGGCCATTCTAGTCAATCCCAATGACATGTCAGGGGTAGCCAACGCCATCAAAGAAGCCCTTTCCATGAAAGAAAAGGAACAGGTGCAGCGGATGACAAGCATGCAGGAGAGCCTCAAACGGTATGATATCTTCCAATGGGTGAAAGTTTTCATGGACAGACTTTCGCATGTAAAACAAAAGCAATCTGAGCTCATGTCCAAAGAAGTGGATGCCGAGGTCATGGCCGAACTTCACCGGGTTTTCCTGGAAGCCAAAAGACCCATTATTTTCTTGGATTATGACGGTACCTTGGTGGGCTTCAAATCCCGGCCCGAAGATGCCTATCCGGATGAAGAACTCAAAACTATCGTAGAAGGCTTGAGTGAAAAGGCTCAAGTAGTGATCATCAGCGGTAGGGATAAAGAAACCCTGGGCCGATGGTTCAAAGGACAAAAAGTGGACATGATTGCAGAGCATGGCGTATGGCTGAAAACCAGAAATGACAAAACCTGGCAGGCCTATGCAGAGGTAGACAATGATTGGAAACCAGATATTCAGCAGGTGATGGAATACTACGTCATGCGTACCCCTGGGGCGTTTATTGAAGAAAAACACCATTCTTTGGTTTGGCATTACCGGAAAGTGGAAAGTGGTCTGGGTGACCTCAGGATGAGGGAACTCTTTTCTCACCTCAAGTACATGGCCCGTGGCCATAATCTTCAGGTTTTGGAAGGCAATATGGTTTTGGAAATCAAAAGACCTGACATCAATAAGGGAAGGGCGGCCTCTGCCTTTATGAAAGATGAGGAATTTGATTTTATACTGGCCATTGGAGATGATTGGACGGATGAGGATACATTTAAAGCCATGCCGAAAAAGGCATTCACCATCAGAGTAGGTTACAGCTATACGCAAGCCAACTACAACATCAAATCACCTAAGGAAGTAAGGTACTTATTGAAAAAATTGATTTAAAATAAGCAATAAGGCGGAAGGACCGAAAATGATTTAATTTTAAGAGAGTACTTCAAGGAATTTTCTTGGTACATTGACCAGTACGGTCTGATGGATGCTGGGGATCCGGATGACAAAATAATCCTGATTTCCCTTTTTGATGCATTCACCATCGAAGCCTTGTAACGGACCTCCTATGATATGGACTTGTTCGCCAGGTTCTATCTGAGTGGATGACACTTCCACCGACACACCGGTTTCGACAACTCTTTTGATGGCATCGATTTCTTCTTCCCTGACTGTAGCGTGATCACCTGAGAAGTTTACAAACTTCACTGCGCCCTGAACCTGCAAGGATTCCCAAAGCCGGTCCTTGCTGGTATTGACAAACAAATAGCCATTGAATAGGGGTCTTTTGACCTTCTTTTTGCGGTCGCTCCACTGCCGGAGCTCTTCAATCATAGGCAGGTAGACACTTACCCCTTTTTCGGATAGCCTGTCAGCCACCCGTTTTTCCGCTCTCGGGGCTGTATACATCACAAACCAATTGGTTTTTATGCTCATCAAAGTATGTGTAAGTTTTGTAAAAATATAAACATTGAAAATCATTTTCAATGTTTACTTACTATTGTTCAGGTCAAAGCGGTTGTTTGCTCTTTTTGATGTAAGAAAACCTCAGTTTTTTAGACTAAAGGAAGTTCGGCATGTCAAGTTTTTTACCAATTCTGAAGGCGGCGTTCATTAACCCAACATGGCTGTATGCTTGAGGGAAATTGCCCCATTGACTCCCGGTTTTCTGGTCCACATCCTCTGAAAACAACTTGAGGTGGTTACAATACTTAATCAAGGTTTCAAACCCCTCTACAGCCTCATCAATTCGGTTGACACAGGCCAAGGCTTCAATGTACCAGAAAGCACAAATCAAAAAGGTGGTTTCGGGAATCCCAAAATCATCCATGTGCTTGTATCTGTAGAAAAGATAATCCCTAGCCAAAAGGTCTTTCTCCAACATCTTGAGGTGATTGTTGGCCCTCTCTATGTCTCGGCCAAAGTAGCCCATCGTGATCAGTTGCAGTGTTGAGGCGTCCATATTTCGGGTACCAATGGCTTGGGAGTAAGCCTTCATGTCAGGAATGTAACAGGACTCGATTTTTTTAATGGCTTCATCCCTTAAAAACACGGCCTTTTCTTTCATTGCTTCATCCTGTAAACGATCTGAAATTTTAATCGCTGCGCAGGACCCTGCCCAATGGAATAAGAAAGTATAACAGTGTTCCTGTTGTAAGTTCCGGAATTCCCATAGACCAGCATCTTTTTCATGCATGGTCTCCTCAATTTTGGCCAGCAAGTTGTGAATCAAAGGGGCTGAATGGCTTTTTTCTGATTCAATAAACCGCTTATCTGCATAAAGGGGCAACAAACTTACCAACACCTGACCGTAGAGGTCATTCTGAATGTGGGTGTAGGCTTGGTTTCCAAATCTGACCGGTTTATTGCCTTGGTAGCCTGCCAAATCTGCGATCTCCTCGGTCAGGAGAGAAGCTCCTGTGATAGAATACAAAGGCTGATAGCGGCCATTTACCACGGTGGCCAGGTTTTGGATGTATTCGAAATACTTTTCCAATTCCTCAAAGTGCCCAATGTGATTGAAGGCATTCAAAGTATAATAGCTATCCCTGATCCAACAATACCGGTAATCCCAGTTTCTGGTCGAACCTGGAGATTCAGGTAAACTTGTGGTGGATGCGGCTATGATGGCACCCGTGTCCTCGTATTGGTGGATTTTGAGAACCAAGGCGGAACGGACCACAAAGGCCTGATGGAAATTGATGATGCTGGTGGACTTGACCCATTCCCGCCAATATTGGGTGGTGGATTGTAAAAATCTTTCGGAAGTACTTTCTACAGGGGCCTCGAGTGGTCTTCCATAGGTAAATACCAAATAGATCGGCCGCTGAAGCATAAAGGCTTTTTCTTCTTGGATATAATTGATAGAAGCGTTAGTGGTCAGTCTGACTTCCTGGTCTATACCCATGTACCTGATGTGGTTGCTGCCAAAACTGGGCCTCAATTTTATTTCACCCCTTTCTGCTACAGGTTGGCATGTGATTTTGATTTTTGGTGACCCGCTCAGTCTTTCTACCTTTCGGATCAGCATCAGAGGCTTGTAATAGCGGTCAAAATTGGAGAACCGGGGTGCAAAATCAGTCACCTCGTAAGCATTTTGACCATAAGTAATTTTGGTTTTCAGGATATTCGTATTTTCTAGGTACTCCTGTTCAGACTCATAGGTTTCTTGGTCCGGCAATACAGTGAATACCCCACCCTTTTCCCGGTCTAACATGCCACCGAAAATAAAGTCGCTGTCAAAACGCGGTAGGCAAAGCCAGCTGATGTTGGTGGATTTTTCAATGTGTGCAATATAGGCACAGTTGCCGATTAGGCCACTTTGGTACAGGTGTTTGCTCATGCATCAATTAAATTTGAATTTGGAAAAAGTATAGTGCAGCTATCAGGGTCAACCTGCAAGGTAAGAAAATTTTATTTAGGGGGAAAAATTCACCTACTATGTTTAGGAAGGTTTAAATGAAATCGTGGGATTAATTTTTTGGTTTAGGGGAAACGAATTGTAAGGTTGGCGGATACACGGACACTTTTTCTTTTACCGAAGCTTCCATTACTTCCGTCTGTTTTTTGATAGAGGCAGTATGGACCAATTTGTAGAGTTCTTTGGCAAACTCCGGATCAAGTCCCATGGATTTGGCCCAATTAGGCCGGGTTTTAAAGACATTTTTCCAGCGTTCTATTTGAAAGATGGCCACATTGTTGATTTTTTTGTACAAACCTGCTTTTTCCACCAAACTCATTCTCCTCCCCATTACCTCCAATAATTCTCTGTCTACGGCATCAATTTGTTCTCGGATTTCTTCCAAATGGGAAAGCGCCACAGGATCATCAATACTTACCTTTCTGGTTTTCAGTTGGCTGAGCAGTTCTTTTAGCTTTGCAGGGGTCAACTGTTGTTCTGCATCGGACCATGCAAGATCAGGATTTATATGTGATTCTATGATTAATCCATCATAATTCAAGTCTAAGGCAGTTTGCGAGATGGAAGGGATTAGTGACCTGACCCCACAGATGTGGCTAGGATCATTGAGCAATGGAAGGTCAGGAAAAAGAGATTTTAATTCGATGGGGATTTGCCATAGGGGTGAATTCCTAAATTTTTGGTCATGGAAATTTGAAAACCCTCTATGTATGGCTCCGATTCTTTTTATTCCTGCTTGCTCAATCCGCTCAAGTGCTCCGATCCACAGGGATAGGTCAGGGCTGACGGGGTTTTTCACCCATACCGGTATGTCAACTCCTTTCAAGGCATCTGCAATATCCTGCACCGTAAATGGATTGGCAGTAGATCTTGCGCCTATCCATAACATATCGATTCCATGTTGAAGCGCAGTTTCTACGTGCTGCGGAGCAGCCACCTCGATGGCAAATTTGACGCCATACTTCTCTTTGGCGTTTTTGATCCATGGGAAGGCCAATGCCCCAACCCCTTCAAAACTGTTAGGGCGGGTTCTAGGTTTCCAGACTCCCCCACGTATGATTTTTATGCCTGCTGCCACTAGGCCTGCAACGGTTTGATCCAGTTGTTCTGGGGTTTCGATGCTGCATGGACCTGAAATGATTAAAGGTGATTCCGTTTCAAGGTTCCAGGATTTTAAAGGTAGATATTTCAATGGTTTAGCTGTTTTGGATCTAGAACAAAAAAATGCCACCTTGGGTTTGGCAGTTTAAAGAGAATGATGATTGATGAATTGCGGGTTACGAGTTACGAATCTTTCACCTTTGAGCTTCTAGCTTTTCCTCTATCTTTTAAACCCCTTCAGGGTTTTATTTCTATTCGGCATTCTATTCTACCCGGGTTGCCACCCGGGGCTAATAACCCTGCGGTATTAAATCCCTCCGGGATTTTTATACAAATGGCCATGATTATTGAATTACGAGTTTTGAATGATGAATTTAGAATTATGAATGATGAATTGGGAGAATTACAAAGCTTTCACCTTTCAGCTTTGAGCTTCTAGCTTTTCCCCTATCCTTTAAACCCCTTACCATTTTATCATCCCACATCCATCAAGTTTTCCAACTTCCCACTTCCCACTTCCAATACTTACCATTTACATCCCACATACCACCTCTTACCTATTACTTTCTACCATTTTCACATCCGACATCTGTCAGGTCCACTCTACTTTCACCTTTGACCTTTCTGGAAAATGGAATAGCCAAGTGTCCACTCAAAGAAATCGGCCCGGCCTTTATGGGCTTTTATAGAAAGTCCAGCAAAGATGTTGTTGGCAAACCTATACCGTAAACCTACCCTTTGGTAAAACCAATTCCACTCTCCATTGAAATCATTGCGGTGAAGGTAAGCCCCAACACCCATGGGGGCATAGAGATTTTCTGTAAGTAGCCATTCCCATGAACCAAAGACAGCAAAAGAATTGTATCGCAGAAAATCCGACTGGCTTGGGTCATCAGCGCGTTCTGATGCATTGGCTGAATAAAAATGTTCCAACCCCAATCCGGCTCGGTGCTTATATGAAAACTCCCTCAGGTAATGAATCCCAGAACCCAGTTTGAAATGTTTGACATCCCCCACAAAATACTCTTTCACACCAGGTGCAACATGGATATGCAAAACATCCCGCCTTGTGTGTTTAGGAATAGATCTGTCCGAAAAATCCTTGTCGTGGTCATTGAGCATTGTGGTCACGCCTATGGAAAGCGGAAAAAGATTGATCCCGGAGTTAGGTAAACTCGATGCTCCATTAGAAAAATGTTTGAAACCAAAGGTAGAAGTAATGGCTGTTTTGGGACTGATGGTGTAAGCTGCCCTAAAGCCAAGGTGTGCATAAACATTGCGGTAAGAGCCAATAAACAAATTCAAGGGATTGTCTTCAGGATCAAATGGGTTGAAATTGTAAGACAAACCGTAGGAGGCAAAATAGCTGAATTTCACCCGGCTTTGAGGAGAATAGGCGAAAGGAATATGAAGGAAAAAATAGATGGCGTTGGGTTCGCCGACATCTGCATTGTGAAAAGTTGAGGCATAGAAGCCGACTCCAAAGGTGGGATAACGATAAACTCTTGAATAGAGTGATTCTGCACCTCTTCTAAATCCTAAACGGGCATCAACCCCGAGGTAGGAGCTACTGTTGCGGAGTTGCTCCCCGAAATCAGTCCCATTGCCCAACATAGGCCCTCCCTCTACACTGAGATCGAGGTACTTTACGAATTTAGGAGAAGGCTTTGCTTTGTAGGTGCTATCTATCTGGAAAGCCAAAGCTACTGAAGACCAAACCATTAAGCCGAGAATAAATAAGACTTTCATAAGGATTTCTTGAATTCTTTTGGCCGATACAGAGCCCCAAGAAAGTTTAATAATTACAAAATGATCTGAATAAAAAGGTATTGCTTGTTTTTCTAAACCCAACTGGAATTAACCTTTTCGTGCATTCGAGAAGGAAAATAATATGCCAATGTTTCTTTAAGGCAATTTACTTCAAAATCTAAAAACGACTAGAAATACTTCAAAAAAATTCTTGAAATTTTTAATTTTTCACTTTATTTAATTGAATGGGTAAAATATGCAGAACATTCCTGAAATGAATAGGAATCTTGTTACCTTATTATTTCCATCAATAGAAATGTATTTTTTTTAATTGATTGAAGGTCACAGCATGGTGCAGTAACTTCCTTTCAGAAGGGAATAAAAAAATCGGGCAAAACCATTGTCGTGGATTCATGCCGAGTGGTCTGCAAACAGGGACAATTCCCCAAACAAATCTATCCTGCTGAGGTTTTTTTGATATATTTGCACCTTGATTTGAATCTATGTCTGTAAATCCCAACATTTCTTTCGATAACCTGGAAGTGGCCTTTGCATCCAAGTCAGATGCCGAGCTCAGAAAGATGTATTTTATTTTTGCCACCATGAACAACAACATGGCAGTGAAACTGGGCATCAAATTAACAGAACTGGGTTTCAAATTCCGACTTCCTATAAAAGGGGCTTTAAAAGCTACGATGTTTGGCCATTTTTGTGGTGGAGAAACCATAGCGGATTGCCAGAAATCGGTGGACGAATTGTCGAAATTCAATATTAAAAGCATTTTGGATTATTCTGTGGAGGGGAAAGGCAACGAAGAAAGCTATGAAAGGACCAAAAATGAAATCCTTGAAACCATCAAAAGAGCTGCCGGAGATGCAGACATGCCCTTTGCGGTTTTCAAAGTAACTGGATTGGGAGATTACCGCATCATGACCAAGATCCAAGCCGGTAAGTCACTTAATGATAAGGAAAAGAAGTCTTTTGAAAAATTGAAGGAAAGGGTAGATGTCCTTTGTAGGGCTGCTTACGAGGATAAAGTGGGCATTCTGGTAGATGCAGAGGAATCTTGGTTCCAGGATGTGATCGATGAGATGGCTTATGAAGCCATGGCAAAATACAACAAGGAGACCTGTATTGTTTACAATACTTACCAAATGTATCGGCATGACATGCTGCGTCGGCTTAAAGATGCTCACCATGATGCAGTGTCCAAGGGTTATTTCCTAGGGGCAAAGCTTGTTCGCGGGGCATACATGGAAAAAGAAAGGGACAGGGCAGAAGAGAAAGGCTATCCCAATCCCATACAGCCTTCCAAACAAGCTACTGATGATGATTACAATGAGGCCTTGAAATTTTGTCTAAATAACAAACAAAGGATCTACCTGATCAGTGGTTCCCATAATGAATTGAGCAATATCATTTTAACAGAATTGATGGCTCTTCATGGACTGAAGACCAATGATGAAAGAGTCTATTTCGCCCAGTTGTATGGAATGAGTGACAACATTTCCTACAATTTGGCCCATGAAGGATACAATGTAGTAAAATACGTTCCCTATGGTCCTGTGGAAGCAGTAATGCCTTACCTTTCCCGCAGGGCTGAAGAAAATACGAGCATTGCCGGTCAAAGCAGTCGGGAGTTTGACCTAATAAAAAAAGAAATAAACAGAAGAAAGCAGATCAAATCAAATTAAGGCAATTTGGCTTTAGCAACAGAGAGCCCTTACATTTGGCTGATTGAAAGAGTTACCATCACCATAGAAAAGATACGCACATGCAATTGTTGAGCGAACAGGAAATAGAAAAAAGAAAAGACCGCGAAGCCCTGATTGGAATGGGAATCAATCCCTATCCGGCTGAACCCTTTTCGGTTAACGTCACCGCATCGGATATCCATAGAAACTACGAGAACAGAAAAACAGACTACAAAGATGTCTCCATAGCAGGGCGGCTGATGGGCAAACGGATCATGGGGTCTGCTTCTTTTGCTGAAATCCAGGATGCTACCGGCAGGCTTCAGCTCTATTTAAGAAGAGATGACATCTGTCCGGGCGAAGACAAAACGCTTTACAATACAGTGTTCAAGAAGCTTTTAGGCATCGGGGATTTTATCGGGCTGAAAGGCTACATCTTTACTACCCAAACAGGCGAGATTTCGCTTCATGTCACCAGTCTAACCTTGCTTTCAAAGTCAGTCAAGCCCCTTCCCGTAGTAAAAAGGGATGAGGAAGGGAATGTATATGATGGTTTTACCGATCCAGAAATGCGGTATCGTCAGCGCTATGTCGACCTCACGGTAAATCCTGAAGTCAAAAAAGTCTTTGTGACCCGCGCCAAAATCATTTCTGAAATGAGGCGGTATTTTGATGACCACGGCTGGTTGGAAGTGGAAACCCCTATTCTTCAGGCTGTCCATGGCGGTGCGGCTGCTAGGCCATTTCAAACCCACCACAACACCTTGGACATGCCGCTGTATCTTAGGATCGCCAATGAACTTTACCTGAAGCGACTGATTGTCGGGGGTTTTGACGGGGTTTATGAATTCGGTAAAATGTTCCGAAATGAAGGCATGGACCGGACCCATAACCCAGAATTTACCTCCATGGAAATCTATGTAGCCTACAAAGATTACAACTGGATGATGGAAATGGTGGAGGAGCTGTTGGAAAAAGTGACTGAAACCATTCATAAAACCACCGTGGTGAAAGTAGGGGATCAGGAAATAGACTTTGCAGGACCCTACCGCCGATTGACCATGTATGAGTCCATTAAGGAATATGCAGGAATCGATGTCAGCCAAATGAACGAATCTGAAATCCGGTCTGTATGCAAAGACTTGGGTATATCTGTGGACGACAGCATGGGCAGGGGAAAACTGATCGATGAAATTTTTGGAGAAAAAGTGGAAGATCACCTGATCCAGCCCACCTATATCACGGATTATCCCATAGAAATGACCCCTTTGGCCAAAAAACACCGGTCAGAACCAGGACTGGTAGAGAGATTTGAGCTCTTTGTCAACGGCAAGGAAATCGCCAATGCCTATACGGAATTGAATGATCCCATAGACCAAAGAGAGCGCTTCGAGGAACAGTTAAAACTGGCCGCAAGAGGAGATGATGAGGCCATGGCCATGGATGAGGATTTTTTGAGGGCTTTGGAATATGGCATGCCCCCAACAAGTGGACTGGGTATAGGAATAGACCGGCTTACCATGTTGCTGACCAATAAGTCCACCATTCAGGAAGTGTTGTTTTTCCCACAGATGAGGCCGGAGAAAAAGGTCAAAATTGCCTCAGATGCTGATTTTGTGGCTGAAGGTATCCCGGAAGGACTGATCCCAGTCATCCGTGACCTTAACATTCACACCTTGGAACAACTTAAGGAGCAAGATGTCAACAAGCTCTTTAACGATGTATGTGGAAGGAGAAAAAAACTGAAACTGGATGTAAGCAATCCTACCAAAGAAGAAGTGGAAAAATGGGTTTCCTGATAATGAAATGCCGGGTTTGACCCGGCTTTTTTTTTGAATTTCCGCAAGGCCTCAAGGGAGAATCTTCCCTATTTTGGAATGCCTCGGATTTCGGTTTTTTTGAGTTAGGGCATTATTTGATACTGATTTTCAGGTTTTCTGTGTGTTTTTGTTAAATTTTAGCTTTTCAATCCTATCAAAATTTAGAATTGTGGGTTGATTGTTAGGAAATGTGTTTAAATTAAATGCATTGTTATCAATGCTTTTTTCATAAATTACATTTTTGGATCATGTTTAAGATAGGAAATCACATTTCAGACGAAAACTATATCACCCTATGAATCTCCGTTTAAACTCCGAATTCGGTACTTTGAAGGCTGTTTTGATGCACAGACCCGGAAAAGAAATAGATCGGCTCACACCTTATAACAAAAACCTGCTGCTCTTCGATGATGTTCCTTATCTGGAAGCCATGCAAAAAGAGCACGATTTTTTCACGGATTTGATCAAACAAACCACCGGAGCCAAGGTTTATCGGCTTCATGAATTGTTGATAGAAGTGCTCTCTGATCAAAAACTGTTGTTCAAGCTCATCAATGATGCGTTGACCAGGGGAGGGCTGAGCCACCTTACCGAGCACCTATTGGGCAGATTTTCCACGGCTGAATGTGCCACGGCCTTGACCGCGGGAATCAAGGTCCATGAACTCAAAAGAAAAATTCCCAAATTGCCTCTCGTGGAATTGATGGATTATACGTTTGTGATACCGCCCAGTCCCAACCTGTATTTTCAACGGGATCCTATGGCCCTCACACCTGGTGGCGTAGTTTTTTCAAGTATGAAAATGGAAGGAAGGCAGCGGGAGGCAGACTTGCTGAGAAGTGTATTTGAAAACCACCCTGAGTTCAAAGATCAAGTGAAACGGCTGTACCCCCTTGATGGCCATGACAATCCTCCCAGTATAGAAGGGGGCGATATCATTGTCCTTTCCAGCAAGGCAGTGGCCATGGGCAATTCAGAAAGAACCGATGCCAAAGCCATTTATCAAGTGGCCAAAAGCCTGCTCTCAAACGGAACCGTAGAGCGCGTTTATGAAGTTCATCTACCCGAAAAAAGGAATTTCATGCACTTGGATACAGTATTTACAATTTTGGATGAAAACTTGGTGTTGACTTATCCCGATGCATTGAACTCAGTCCTGCAGACCTCTGTGTACACACTAAAGGAAATAGATGCAGAAAACAAAGTCCATATCAGAAGGACAGTACTCAAAGAATCCTTGCTAACCGTCCTACAAAAAGAAATCCCTTATTTGGAAATACTTCACACTGCGGATGGCAATCCAGATTACAGCATGAGGGAACAGTGGTTTGATGGTGCCAATGTTTTTGCCATAGGTCCCCGACGGGTCATCTCTTACAATCGGAACATCCATACCAACAGGGCTTTAAGAAATATGGGTGTGGAAGTTTTGGAAATTCCATCTTCAGAACTATCCAGAGGTTTGGGAGGCCCAAGGTGCATGACTATGCCATTGAGCAGGGCCAAAGTTTAGAATCCCAGGTTATCGAAGAAAGACCTCCTTCTGGATACTTTCAGGTCTTGGAGGATACTCGATTTCACCCGGATGTCTATGTTGTAAGAAGTAAAGCGCCCAAAGGGCACCCAGTTCACATTCATCTGCCAACAATGCAGATCTCTGGCGATTCCAATCATACTTTGGGTGATTCTTCCGGTAGAAAGGTCAAAACCAGAGTTGAAATTAATCTTCCACTTGTCAGATAGGCTTAGGTCACCATTGAGGTTGACGGCTTGGGTGATGTTGGTGTTTCCGGTAAATCCCTTGTTGTAGCTCAAGTTGTACCCAAAACTAAGGTTCCAGGGAATAGACCAGTCAATGTAGAGACTAGGGTCATTGACCACCCTTTCTATTTCATTCTGGACAAATTCATTCATTTGGCCTCCTTGATTCAAAAATTCATTGGTCAAGTCATCCCGTACTTCGGCCGGATTTCTTTCAGATCGGCTAGGATTGAGACTACCGTTTAGGTTTAGGGTTGCATTACGGATTACCCCTATTCCTTGTCCTCTTCTCCATGCAAAGTCATTTACCCTTCTTACCCTAGGGGTATTGTCATTTGGATTGGTAAAGGCCTGGGTAGCATAAGGATCAAGATTTGCAGAAAGGGCCACATTGATTTTCTTGTCAAAGAAAGCGGTCCTAGTACTCATGTTGATGTTACTGAGGTTAAAAGAGTCCGCCGCAAAATTGTAGCTGCCCTGAATGTTCAAGGTTTCCAGAAGCGGTATTTTTTTGGTTTTGGTCTCAGCGGTATCACTTTCTATCCGGAGTTTGCCCTCAAACACATTTCTGATGGATACCGCGATAGCCCGACTTTCTCCTATAGGTGCTCCCCCGAAAATAAAACCCTGGTGTCTGGAAAAAAGCTGTGTTCTACCCGTCTCATCCACCTGCACATTCTGAAAATATCCAAATGCTGGAGTGGAAAAATCAGGGTTGAAATTGAAAGAAATGTTGGGCTGTATGTGGTGTCGGATGGCTTCTATTTTGGATTTAGGCTTGAATTTGTAAAATCCATAAATGTTTGTGGTCATGCTGAAGGAACTTGTAAAGTAATTGACCCGGTTAAAGCCATTTTCCCGGATCCGATCTACCCGCTGTTCGATAGGATTGTAGAAATAATTGATCCGGTCCAAATACCATAGTTCCGTGACGGTCACAGAACCTGTTCCTGTAAAGAATTTAAACAGTGTGAAGTTAGATGTAATGGGAACCCTGTGTTGAAAACCATTGTCGGCATCTCTCAACAATTGAGGAAGATTGGCAAATGTAAAATCAATCAATTCAGGGGTACCTGGAGGAAGGTTGTCCTGTATCAAATCACTCTGAACACCAGTCTCCAGTGTAACTCTGTTATCGATGGAGTTCCGCATGTTAAAGTCATAGGCAATGTTCAGGGTTTTCAAAGGTTCAAAATCCATGTTTCTAAAAGGATTTTGCCGGTTCATGTTGATGGCAACTTCAGGCAACATCAGATTTACTTCCCCGGTCTGAATACTTTGGGAATGCCTAAGGTTTGCGGACATGCTAAATGGTGTTCCTGCAAAAGTCTTGCTGTAGGCAATGTTTGAGGTGAATTCCGAATTGACATTGGTCAGAAAATTGTTTGGGTTGACCACGTTGTTGAAATAACTGGATGTTCCAGCGTTCAAAGAGGCTGAAAATCTTGAATTTCCTCTTGTTTCCGGAGTATGTTGCCACATGACCCGCAACGAGTTGACATCCAAAGGATTTGCCTCTGTCTCCGGGCTTCGGATGGCCTGAAAATCGATATTGAAGCCCCCTCCAAATCTGTATCTTTTTTTGTATAGGGAGGCCATTTTTGCACCATAACCGCCTTTTGAATATATGTCTCCAGTGACCTTGGCATGCAGGTAATCACTGAAGGCAAAATAATACCCAAAATCCCTTAGAAAGAAACCCCTTATCTGTTCTTCCCCATAAGAAGGAATGATAATGCCGGAATTTTTCTCCTCCGGTTGGTCAGGTAAGAGGCCCATGGGCAGGCCCAAAGGAGTAGGAATGCCGTTGAAATACAAGTTAAATGGGCCTGTAACGACCTGCTTGCCCCTTATGGATTTGATTTTTTTGGAGGAGATGTGCCAATGAGGCTCCGCCAGGTTGCAGGTAGTGTACATTCCATGGGACAGGTAAACTGAGCCATCTTGATCCTTTTTGACAGTTTGACCCCTCAATAATCCATCCTGTTGTTCGGTGACTACATCAGAAATGATGGCTTTTTGGGTTTTGAAATTATACCGCATTTCTTTGCGGATTTCATAGGTGGAATTGCCTTCTTTGAAAATAGGTGCACCCTGTACCACCCCAGCGGTATCGGCAAGGCCAGAAGCTTTGAGTTCATTGAGTTCCCAATCTATGGCGATATAATCTGCATCCAGTCGGATATTGCCGTATTCAAACCAGGCATTTTTATAAAGAAAGACTTTATTTTGGGTAAAGTCTGAAACGATGCTGTCGTCTGCTGCGTAATTGACTTTAAACTCTATGTCACTTTTGGGCACAACCTTTGCGGTGTCGGTGCCTGGAAGCAGCAAAGAATCTGATAACAGCAGGGTGTCTAACGGTAATGGGAGCGTGGAAGGGTTGAGAAGCGTATCGGGCACCATAAGCCTTCTTTCGGGAATTCGCTCTCTCCTCTGCTGTCCAAACCCTTCAAAGCTTATGACTGTCAATAAGATGATGGCAAGAAATACGGATGTAATATTCTGCACCAATAATTTCTATTTATTCAAAAATTTTTAAATTTCGCGTAAAGTTAAGGTTATTAACGTTTATGAAACGAAGCAAGTTAAAAAATATTCCAATAATTTCAATTCTTACTTTGGCCCTCGTTTTCGCGGGTTTTGTGCCAACTGGGGAACATGCTCCTGAATATAAATTAAGGAGGATCGTCATTGATGCCGGACATGGCGGTAAAGACCCGGGGACCATTGGTGCCATTTCCCGTGAAAAGGATGTAGCGCTGAAAATTGCACTTCAGGTAGGCCAGTATATTGAAGAAAACCTTCCTGGTGTCGAGGTGATTTACACCCGCAAAACCGACGTATTTTTAGAACTGAAAGAAAGGGCGAATATAGCGAACAGAAACAAGGCGGATTTATTCGTTTCCATCCATTGCAATGCAGTGACCTCCAAGACACCTTATGGAACGGAGACCTTTGTGATGGGTACCAAAAATTTCGAGGCCAATTTTGACATAGTAAAAAGAGAAAATGCTGTAATTCTTTTGGAAGAAGACTATGAAGAAAACTATGAGGGTTTTGATCCTACCTCACCCGAGTCCTATATGATGTTTAACCTGATGCAAAAAGCCTATTTCACCAATAGCCTTTCTTTGGCACAAAAAGTTGAGGATGATTTCAGGAGTAGGGTACAGCGCCACAGCAGAGGAGTGAAGCAGGCCCCGCTTTATGTGCTTTGGACCACCAGTATGCCCAGTGTTTTGATAGAAACCGGCTTTCTTTCTAATCCTACAGAAGAAAAATACCTGAATAGCAAAAACGGACAAACCTATTTGGCCTCAGGAATATTCCGTGCCATCAAGGCGTATAAAGAGGAAATAGAATCGCTTTGAAATTCTTTAGCCATAAAAATCATCATGGTTATCCACTTCTTTGCCAGTAACCCAAAATTCTACTTCAAATGGGTCGGAAGTGAGAAATAGAAAGTCCCCTGCATCGTCGGCAGGCATTGAAGTGCCGGACATTTCATTTTCCTGCGATAACTATATTCAATAACAATTTTACTGGCATAATTGCGTATATACAGGAAAATTCCAAAATCCTTAACTCTTTTTGTAAGACATGAGTTTTTAGCCAATAGAGGCTTCCTTGTTCCTTTTTATCAGTACCTTTTTAAATCAGGTTTGATTTGAACCACATTGCCCTTATTTTAGCTTTTCAAGAAAACTAACCCAAATAATCTCCATGGATATCGCATTCAATAAAAATGAAGACCTCAACAAACAACTGATTTATCGGCTGCAAAAAAAATGGGAGCAAGTCAAGCTGGGTGGAGGCACCAAACGCATCGAAAAAGAACATGCAAAAGGAAAACTCACCGCAAGAGAAAGGATCCAGTATTTGATTGATGAGGACAGCGAGTTTTTGGAAATCGGGGGATTTGCTGCCGATGGCATGTATGAAGAGGAGGGGGGATGCCCTTCGGCTGGGGTTATCACGGGACTGGCCCATGTAAGTGGCAGACTGTGTATGATTGTAGCCAACGATGCCACCGTGAAAGCTGGGGCATGGTTTCCCATGACCGCGAAAAAAAACCTCAGAGCCCAGGAAATAGCCATGGAAAATCGGTTGCCCGTTATCTATCTGGTGGACAGCGCAGGGGTCTTTTTGCCCATGCAAAATAAAATTTTTCCGGATAAGGAGCATTTCGGCAGACAGTTCCGAAACAATGCCAAGATGTCCTCCATGGGAATCATTCAAGTCGCGGCCATTATGGGAAGTTGCGTAGCAGGAGGGGCCTATCTGCCTATCATGTCTGACGAAGCTTTGATTGTCAACGAAACAGGTTCGATCTTTTTGGCCGGTTCCTATTTGGTCAAAGCTGCCATTGGAGAAAATGTGGACAATGAAACTTTAGGAGGGGCCACCACCCACTGTGAGATTTCGGGAGTGACGGACAACAAATATGATTCAGATGAAGCCTGTCTGGATGCTATCCGTCAGATTTTTGATAAAATCGGTGAACCCGAAAAGGCCGGTTTTGATCGGAAAGAATCTTTGCCGCCAAAGGTCAAGGAATCTGACTTGTTAGGGATTTTCCCATCGGACCGGGTAAAACCCTATGACATGCTGGAAGTACTCAAGTGCTTGGTGGATGACTCTGAAATTGAGGAATACAAAAAAGATTATGGCAAAACCTTGATCTGTTGTACCGCCAGGGTTGATGGCTGGGCCGTCGGTATCGTGGCCAATCAGAGAAAGATCGTCAAAACCAAAAAAGGTGAAATGCAGATGGGGGGCGTGATTTACTCAGATTCCGCAGACAAGGCAGCCCGCTTTATCATGAATTGTAACCAAAGAAAAATCCCTTTGGTGTTTCTACAGGATGTGAGTGGTTTTATGGTGGGCAGCAAGGCAGAACACGGCGGGATTATCAAAGATGGCGCCAAGATGGTCAATGCCATGGCCAATTCTGTGGTACCCAAGTTCACTTTCATTTTAGGGAATTCCTATGGTGCTGGAAATTATGCCATGTGTGGGAAGGCCTATGATCCGCGTTTGATTTTCAGCTGGCCAAGTGCTCAGATGGCGGTGATGAGTGGTGCATCGGCGGCAAAAACACTCTTGCAAATCAAAGTGGCTTCTTTGAAGAAATCCGGGCAGGTTATCTCGGATGAGGATGAAAAAAAACTATTGGATGAGATCACTGACAAATACAATGAGGAACTGAGTCCCTACTATGCAGCAGCCCGCTTATGGGTTGACGGTGTGATAGATCCGCTAGAGACCAGAAAAGTGATCAGTATGGGCATAGCGGCTGCCAACTTAGCTCCCATACAGGATAAATTCAATGTGGGAGTGATTCAAACTTAAAAAAAATAGGAATTTGGTCGGCTATTGGCCGTTAGATTTCGTTCTATGTATTGTTATTTAACGCTTAATATTGCCTAATTCAGTAACAGAACCGTTTTTTTAAAAAACTATCACAACGGAGTAAAAATCCAGAGGGGATTGAATATCGAAGGGATATTTACACCAAGTGTCAAACTTGGATACTGGATAAACCTTGTTGAAGTAAACTGAAATAAAATACGCTCACCTTTCGAGGTGCTAAAAGAAGGATAGATGGAGAAACTCACGGAAAAGGAACTCAACGCTTTGGTTGCTCTCTTGGATGATACAGACAGGGAGGTTAAGGACCATGTGAAAAACAAAATCATTTCACTGGGCAATGAGGTGATTCCTTACCTTGAAAAACAGTGGGAAAACAGCTTCAATCCGGATATTCAAAAAGAAATAGAAGAGTTGGTCCATGAACTTCAATTTTCCTTGCTCAAGGCGAGGTTGGTGGAATGGAAAAACTCTGAGGACAAGGACCTGCTTTCGGGCTTGTGGCTGATCAATACCTACCAATACCCTGATCTTGAATTTGAAAAACTCAATGCTGAAATGCATCAGATTTACTTTGAGGTCTGGACCGCTTTCAAGAATGACCTGCAACCCTATGATCAGGTCAGGATCATCAACAATGTGCTTTTCAGCAAATTGAGGTTTTCTGCCAACACCAAAAACTTCCATTCACCAGCCAATAGCATGATCCACAATGTGATCGAGACCAAAAAGGGCAATCCCACCAGTTTGTGCTGCGTATACCTTTTGGTGGCCCAAAAACTGGGTTTGCCTATCTATGGAGTCAATCTTCCAAATCTTTTTGTGCTGACCTATGCCACTTCAGAGCAAACCTTTTATATCAATGGGTTCAACAAAGGCCTGATCTTTTCCAAAAGCGACATCAACAATTACTTGGAACACCTGAAAATCACGCCTGTCAAGGAATTTTTTGAACCATGTTCCCACGAGGAAATCATCAAGAGGACCTTAAGAAGCCTGATTGTTTCTTTTGAAAAGCTGGGGGATGTGGAGAAATCCGAGGAGGTACGGGCCCTGCTGGCGATTTTGGAAGAAGAGGAGTGATTACCAAATGGTGTAGGTCAGAATGATGTCATTTTCAATTTGTACCTGTACGGTATAATGGTGATCAGTATCTTCAGAACCCTGAATCCTGCCTTTGATAACAGGGTCGCTTTTAGTAAATGGAGATAAGAATATGTGTTGCCTCAGGCTGATCCCCTTTTTCCCCTGACACTTATAAATGGATTCTTTGGCGGACCAGGCTATGGTGGTGAGCAATGGGTCATTACCCAAAAAATCAATTTCACCTTGATTCAAAAATTTCGGACCAAGCCTTACCACTTTACCCCTGATGAGTTCCAAATCTATCCCTACCGGCATCTCCTTGTGAAAAATGGCTGCAGCAATGCCCCGGGTATGGGTAAGTGAAACATACCCATAATGATCCATGGGATGGGATTTTCCATGTTCATCCTTGAAAAAACCCGGGTAGGGAAGTTGGATGCCGTCCAAAGCCGATTTAATTGCAAGTCTGGCGCCTTTCCATTCCTTTTTTTTTTCTGGGTGGCTGATATTAGCGAACGATAATTTTTCCCTAAAACTCAAAAAATCAAGATTCTCCTGTCCACATTCTTGAATATTCTTTATGGCTAAAGCTGAATAAGGACTAATTTTTTCTATTTTTGTCTGCATGGAGCAAAGGAGGCTGTGCTGAATCCATCCGCAATATATGTCAAATATTCAAGTTAATAAACTACATACCCTCACCGGACACAATGACTCCATCTATGCCTTGGTCGAAGGCTCGGATCCCCGTTTTTTTTATACAGGGGCTGGTGATGGAATGGTGGTTTCATGGGATTTGGAAGCACCCAAAGACGGCAAATTAGTGGCTAAACTCCCGCATTCAGTTTATGCTTTAGCAGTGGACAAGGCCAATAATGTCTTGTATATCGGACACAACTACGAAGGAATTCATGCCATAGATCTTGAAAATTTTCAGGAATTGTGGTCGCTTAAAATCACAAACCAATCGATTTTTGATATCAAGGTATTTGGCAATTTGCTGTTAGTTGGCACTGCAGATGGCGTCATCTCTATCTTGGATATCAAGCAACGTTCGCCGCTCAAACACCTGAAGATAGCTGAAAAAAGCGTCCGTGTCATGTCCATTCATCCTACCAAAAAACAACTGGCTGTGGGCTTGAGTGACCATAGTGTCAAAATCATTGACCTTGATACCTTCAAACCCATGGCCAATTTGAAAGGTCATACAAATTCCGTATTTGCTTTGGGTTTCTCGCCAGATGGCAATACTTTGGTCAGTGGAGGCAGGGATGCAAAGTTGCTGTTCTGGGATGGCATGGATTATCAGGAAAAGAACCAAATAGTGGCCCATATGTATGCAATCAACTACCTGGATTACCGGGAAGATGGTAAGTGTTTTGTAACTTGCAGTATGGACAAATCCATTAAAATTTGGGATGCCCAAACCTTCAAATTGTTGAAGGTCATCGACAAATCCCGCCATGCCGGGCACGGGACCTCCATCAATAAAGTTTTGTGGAGTTCATTTAATCAAAAAATTGTTGCCATTAGTGATGATAGAACCATCTCTATCTGGGACATTGTCTTATAAATTATGAAAATTACGCCAATAGAAATCCGTCAGAAAACTTTTGAAAAAAACTTCAGAGGGTATGACAAGGATGAAGTGAGTTCATTCCTTAATTCGCTTTCCCAGGAATGGGAGCGGATGATGGATGACAAAAAAGAACTGAAATCGAAACTGGAGCAAACAGAAAAGGAAGTCTACAAGCTCAGGCAAGTGGAGGAATCCCTTTTCAAAACGCTAAAAACAGCTGAAGATACCGGGGCCAGTATGATCGAACAGGCTACCAAAACCGCAGATCTGATTCTCAAGGAAGCGCAGATGAATGCTGATGCCATGCAAAATGAGGCTAAAAACAAATCCAGAAACATCATAGATTCCGCCGAGGCCAAGGCCAAAGGTGTGATGGAGGATCTGAGAGAGGATGTGGCATCTCTGATCGAAAATTATGAAATGCTGATGGCACAACGTGAAATTGTAGTCAAGAACCTCAAAAATCTTTCAGCAGACATACAGGATAACATCGAACATTCGCACCTGGAACTGAAAAAACTTGATATGAAGGCCCATGCGAAATTGGTTAAGGAATTAAGTCGGCAGTCGTCTTTTTCGGTTGCCGTGGAAAGGGCTTATGTGGAACCTGAATCTTCAGAAAGTCCAGCGGTTGAAAAACCTCAAATCCCAACTGAAACGGAAAATCCATCGCTGGAAAATCAGGAAATTTCCCCGGAAGCTTCCGTTGCAGAAAGTGAAAGTCCTCAGGAAAAAGTGAAACCGGGATACGAATGGCAAGCTCCGAAAAAAACGGAGGAAAAGCCCAAAGATCAACTTGGCGAATCCAATGATACCAAAGCTGAGGAAAAAATAAGCACCACACCGGATACCAAGCCCGAGGAGAGTCCAAAGAAAAACCAATCCGGTTCATTTTTTGACCAATTGGACTGATGGGAAAAGTATCACTGGAAGGGATAGAATTTCATGCTTACCATGGCTATTTTTCCGAAGAGAAAAAGCTGGGAAACCGGTTTACTGTGGACATTACTGTGGAAACTGATTTCAGGAAAGCCATGTTGGAGGATGATTTAAAGGCAACGGTGGATTATTCAAAAATCTATCAGATCGCCAAGTCCCACATGCAGGAACCGGTCAAGTTGCTGGAGCACCTAGCCCATTTGATGGTCAAAGACATTTTAGTAGCTTATCCCCATGCAGAAGAGATCAGCATACGGATCAAAAAACACAATCCGGCCTTAGGAGGAGTTGTAAACTATTCGGTCATCGAAGTCAATTATCCATTGGATTATGAAGAGAATTAGCCTATTGATAGTGACATGGCTTGCCTGTAATTTTTCTGTCCAAGCCCAATTGCTTCCTTACCAAATTTTCAATAAGACTGGCCAAGAGCAAAATTTTGAAGACCTATTGAATTCATCGGGTAAAGTTGATTTAATTCTTTTTGGAGAACTGCATGACAACAGCCTGGGGCATTGGATGCAACTTCAACTCCTCAAATCACTGCATGAGTCCGGAGTGGATGTAGTATTGGCTGGGGAGTTTTTTGAGCGGGATGATCAGTTGAATGTGGATGAATGGTTTGATGGTAAGTTGACCGACAAGAACTTTGAATCAGAGGCTAAATTGTGGAATAACTATGCCACGGATTATAAGCCTCTGATGCTGTTTGCCAAAAATGCCCCCATTCCCTTTGTAGCCAGCAATGTACCCAGAAAATATGCCTCTTTGGTCAGTCGAGAAGGGCTTGTTAGTTTGGAAGGACTTTCTTTGGAGGCCAAAAACGCTTTGCCTCCCTTGCCTATTCAAGTCGATAAAGAACTCCCCACCTATGTTGCCATGAAGGACATGATGCATGGAGGGCCTATGAATGTGGATTTTATGGTAGAGGCGCAGGCATTGAAAGATGCCACCATGGCCTACAGTCTTTTGCCCTTTCTACATCAGGAAAAAGTGATTCTGCACATCAACGGCGCCTATCACAATAAAAATTTTGAAGGTATCAACTGGTACATCAATAAGTTTTCCCCAGAAACTTCGGTCCTGAACCTAACTACTGTATTACAGGAAGATATCCATCATCTGGAAGACCAATACTTAGACATGGCTGATTTTATCCTCGTGCTTCCGGCTGATAGCCACAAAAGCTATTGAACCATGTACTCGCGTGCAGAACTCAGCAAAATCAAACAGGAGTTTTGGACTGCTTTTGGACTGTACATGAAACCTGTCCCTTCGGCAGATGGAGGAAGGGTCAATTGGCAAAATTACAAAACAGGCGTCAAACAGGTTTTTTTCCGCATGAGAGCTGAAACGGATTTTGTGTCCATCGGTATTGAAATCAACCATGCTGATATTGAATTACAGGAATTGTTTTTCGGGCAATTTGAGGCATTCAAGAAAATGTTGCACGAAGACCTTGGGGAAAGCTGGGACTGGAAGCTCCATGATGTGGATGAATGGGGAAAAACCATCTCAAAAATTGAAAAAATCCTACCTGGCCCAAGTGTAATGAAAAAAGAAGATTGGTCTGAAATCATCTCGTTTTTAAAACCCCGGATCATCGCATTGGATCATTTTTGGTCTAAGGTGAAGCCGGGTTTTGAAGAGGGCTGATCAAATGCCCATTTGCTCAACCCTCTTCCACATCATGCCTTTTGGGGAGCTCGGGATTGACAAATGTAAATCCCCTGGCTTCATTGCTTTCAAAAAAATCGATCTGCATACCCATCAAAAACATGAAATGTCTTTTCTCAATCAAAACTGGAATGCCTTGTATTTCAAAATGCTGATCTTCTTCTTTTGGCTTATCAAAACCCAAGGCATAGGCCATTCCACCACAGCCTCCGCCCTTTACACCCACGCGAAGGTGATAATCGGCAGGGATATTTTTGTGGGCCATGATGTTTTTGATTTCTATTTCGGCCTTTTCGGTGATGCTGATAGGGATAATCATCTGTACCTAAGGTAAATTAGGGATTCTTGGTTCAAAATTACGCCTACTTTATTACATTTTTGTTTCAAACCCAACCAATATTTAAGATATTCGGGATTAAATTTTGTAAACAGCATGGAATATTTGTACGATCTTTTGAAAATTGTCCTGCCAGCGGGACTGGTTATTTATGGTATGTACCTGGTGGTCATCTCTTTTCTGCAAAAAGAAAGGGAAAAAATACTGATCCAAATGAAAACCAAGAACACGGACACCATTTTGCCGATTCGACTACAAGCAGGCGAAAGGCTGTGCCTGTTGCTGGAAAGGGTGAGGCCAAACAATCTGGTCCGTAGAGTAAATAATGCGGACTATACGGCCAAAGAGCTTCATCAGCTGTTGCTCCATGATGTGCGGGATGAATACAACCACAACCTTTCTCAGCAGGTGTATTTCAGCAGCGAAACTTGGGAAGCAGTCAAAAGCGCCATTGAGGAAGTGGTAACTTTGGTCAACCGCTCCCTTCAGGACCTCAATGATGAGGCCAGAGGAATCGAGTTGGCCAAGCGGATTTTTCAACTTTCCTTGGAACAAAAAAATGATAGCATCAATTTTGCTTTGCAAAAAGTGAAATCAGAAATTCAAATTTTCTTTTAGCCATCATTTATGGGAAAATTTACCGAAAACCCACAAGAGTATATCAATAAAGCCAAGGCCATGTTTCAAGAAAAAGTGGAAGCCATCCGTTCCAGTGAGAGTAAGCTGAAAAATCTTCTGGAAAGGGTCAAAGTCAAATTAATTGCATTGGGTCAAAATCCGACTATTCAACAGGTCAGAGGACAACTAGACATCTGTATCAGGATGGTGAAAGCCCATTCCAAAGGGGAATACAAGGGGATTTCAAACCGCTCCCTTGGACTGTTGGTATTGGCTTTGGTCTATTTTATTTCTCCGGTTGACCTGATTCCTGATTTTATCCCTGTCATTGGCTATGTGGATGATTTGTCTGTCATTTTGGCTGTATTTAAAAGTGTTCAAACTGATATAGAAAAATTTTTGGAGTGGGAGAGAACCAGGATCATTTGATTGCTGTTATGCTTTTTCAATTCCAGAAATCTTATGCATATTATTTCTAAAGAAAGTCTAATCACCCACGATAGACTGGAAAAAGCCCTAGATTACACCCAATACAAAACGCTGATTTATAATTTGCTTGCTGAAGGAAGAACCACCGGCTCCAATCATTCTGAGGCCATGTTGGGGTATACTTTCATCAACCTGCAGCGGATGTCCAGATGGGATAAAACGGCAAAGGTATCGATTGAAGCCCAAGCTCAGGTTCAGCAAATTCGTGAAAAGCAAACTTGGCTTATCCTCACGGAAGCCTGGTGCGGGGATGCTGCACAGAATATCCCTTACCTGGTTAAATTGGCTGGTTCCAATCCTCTCATTAAAGTCAAGTTCATATTGAGGGATGAAAATCCCGATTTGATGGAAGCCTTCTTGACCAATGGAACTCGCTCCATTCCCAAATTGGTTGCCATTCGGGAAAAGGACCTTTCAGTGGCTTTCACTTGGGGGCCCAGACCTCAGCTCCTTCAAGAAAAATATCAGGTCTACAAGGCCAATCCAGAGTTGATGGAGAAAAAGGCTTTTGCTGAATCCGTTCACCTTTGGTACGCCAAAAATAAAAACCAAGCCCTGGAGGCGGAGTTTTTAAATTTGTTGCGGCACAGTTCCTAAGGCTGATTTTGAGGTAAGCTTCGCTTGAGAAGTACCATTGGGTCTGTTTTGTCCGGTAACGCTGCCCTCTTGCAAGGGATGGCTGGAAAAATACTGCCCAAATCATACCAAATGGTCCATATAGGGTTTTATTTGACATTGCTGTTTTGCTTAGCCAAAAGGGTTAAATTTGTTTGGGCAAAACTCAGTTGAGATAAGTTGTCCCAATCATCAAAAATTAGTTTAGCAAAATGATCAACATTGCAATAGTTTCAGGAGGGTCCGGTTTGATCGGTACCCAATTGCTCCATCAGCTGTTTTTGGAAAGTAAGTACGATTATGTGATTTCGGTGGCGAGAAGAGAACTCTCCATCAAAAACCATAAATTAATTCAGGTCAAGGTAGATTTCGAAAATTTTGGGGGAGCCCATCTGGAAGAATCGCTTCGGTCGGGTGATTTGGGGGGCGACAACCACGGGCTGATCAAGCACCTGAAAGACAAAACATATGTTATGCATTCCTTTTGTGCCCTAGGGACGACCATCAAGAAGGCGGGTTCCAAGGAGGCTTTTTTCAAAATTGACCATGATTATGTGATCAATTTTGCCAAATGGGCCAAAGAACTGGGAGCAAAGAAATTTTTGTATGTCAGTTCGCTGGGGGCTGATGCTGGTTCAAGTATTTTTTACAATCAGGTCAAAGGCCAGGTGGAAGAAGATCTAAAAAAAATCGGGTTTGATTATTTGGGCATTTTTCAGCCCTCCATATTGCTCGGTGATCGGAAAGAAAGCAGATTGGGTGAGGACATTGGAAAGGTAGTCATGCGTTTGGTCACCGCACCCGGTTTATTCAAAAAATACAAACCCATTTACGATCACAAGGTAGCCAAAGCAATGCTGTACCAAGCGCTTGAGAAGTCATCCCAAGGGGTAGAGATCATTTCTTCAGTGGAGATGCAGGCTTTTGGTTAAGGTAAATTTTACTGACTAAGGCCACCATTACTGTATATATCAGGTACATTGCAAGGTAAGGCCAAGGTGCAAATTCCGGATACCACCGGCTGTAGGCTTCAAAATTTTTCCCGCCGTCAGGAATCCATTCCCAAAGCCGCATGGCGGGGAGCGCAAGTAAGCCAACAAGCAGCCATTGTCTGCCTGTAAATTCAACATCCCTGAGAAATAGCAACATCAAAAAGGGTGATCCCAAAAAAGCCAGACGCGTAAAGTCTCCTCCTGCCAAAAAACTGAAAAATACATACAAGGGGGCCATAGGAAGCAGTATTTTTTGGATGGGATCCAACTTCCATTGACCTTTCTGAACTTTCCAAAGCCATATCCAGATAAATGGACCAAAGGCCAATGTGACAGCAAGCATCCAACGTAAAAATGATATAGGGTGGGATACTCTATATGCTAATGTGGTGATAAGATTTAAAAAAATATTTTGAGAACCGTTATGCTCTGCAAAATAAACGGAGGCCCATTTGAATGCGCCGAAACTCAAAAGGACCGAAACCACCAATAAGCCAAAAGCTTTTTTATTCCCACAGATCAATTTATCCAGTCCAGGGTAAAGGGTGAGCAGCATCAAAGTAGGGAGCATGGATTCTTTTTGGAGAGTTCCTAAGGGAGCGAGTATTAGTAACCAAATCCATTTTTCTTTCGTGAAAGCGATGAAAAGCAGAACCTGAACCAAATAGAGAGGCACATCCACATTGATCGGGTCCATGATGTTTGCTTTGAGGAGTCCAACCCAATGAAATGTAATCCAAAACCACGCTATCCAGGTTTTCAATCTATCCAGTCCAGCCATAGGTGCAGCAAAAAACCAACAGAATGAAAACAAAACCGAAAAGATGAGATTGACAGCCAAGAAATCACCTTGGACACTGTCAAATGGCATCTTGGAAGCCATCCATGGTACGAGAATCCGAACGTTAAATGGGTATTTTACCGTATATTCCGGAGTCTGACCTTTGAAGTAGGCATAAGCCTTGGCATATTCATTGCCATCAAAGAGCAGGTTCAATTCATAGCTGAGCGGTTGCTGAAAATGATAAATCAGGCCAAAACCCAGAAGGGTCAGCAAAGCAGCCAAAATCGCTGGAAAGAAATGCTTCTTCTTCTCCGAATTCAATTATCTTCAAGATTTATTACAAACCACATACAATGATAGCAGTTATTCAGCGGGTTTCGGAGTCAGCCGTCAAAATTAATGGGCAAATCAAAGGAGAAATTAAACAGGGATTGTTGGTGCTCTTGGGCATCGAGGAAGCGGATGATGAGGAGGATATTGAGTGGTTAACCAACAAAGTGGTCAATCTGCGGATTTTCGCGGACGAGCAAGGGGTGATGAACAAAAGCATTCTGGAAGTGGGAGGGGAAATTTTATTGATCAGCCAGTTTACCTTACATGCCAGTACCAAAAAAGGAAACCGGCCATCCTACATCAAAGCAGCGAAACCGCCAACAGCCATCCCACTGTACGAGCGTTTCGGTGAGGTTTTGGAGATAAAACTGGGGAAACCCATAGCACGCGGAGAGTTTGGCGCTGACATGAAAGTGACCTTAACCAATGATGGTCCAGTAACCATTCTGATAGACACCAAAAACAAAATCTGATTTAGATTTTCCATCCATGATCCAAAGCAACCCACTTTTTCAAAATGCAAAGTCTGAATCAACGACATTGATCAGCTTGAAAGGGATCTGTGTGCAGCATTTGGGTAGGGTGGTTTTTCAAGATATGGATTTTGAGCTGAAAACAGGGGAAAACTGGGCCATTTTGGGTCATTCAGGTGTGCAAAAGACTGCTTTTTTGGAAACCCTGATGGGGCATACGGTGCTTAACAAGGGGACCTATGAACGACCTTTCGCTACTTCTTATTTGGCTAATAAGCAGGCTGCAGGAGAGGTCCACAGTTTCAGAGATCTGATGGCCTTCGTGTCTCAAAAGTATCTATTCAAGGACAAATCCAACCAACAGAATTTTTATTACCAACAGCGCTACAATTCCATGGATTCAGAAGCTACCCGCTCTGTATTTGAGTATCTAAGCGAGGTACCGGTAAAAAATCAAGGTCCATGGTCCACGGATACTGTAATGGACCTTTTTCGATTGAAAGAGTTGGCAGAAGCATCTCTAATCAAACTATCCAATGGTGAAACCCGTAGACTTGCTTTGGCAGAGGCGCTGATAAAAAATCCAAAAATCCTGCTTTTGGATCAGCCTATGACTGGATTGGATACAGCAACAAAAAGTGGCTTTGATAAAATTCTACTTGAAATAGTCAAATCAGGCATTCAGGTAATCATGACCACCAATATTGATGAAATACCTACTTTCATTACCCACCTGGGCGTCCTTGGGAAATTTCGATTTAAAAAAAGAATTCTTAAAGAAAATTATCCGGAGCACGATTTTTCTTTAAAAAAGGGCTTTTCCAGATCCTTTGATCTGCTGGATAGACTTTTGGTCAGGTATAGACCCCATTCGTTTAAAACCATTTTGGAGTTGAATCAGGTGAATGTCCAGTATGGAGAGCATAAGATCCTTCATGAGATCAATTGGAGGGTAGTTCCGGGAGAACGCTGGTCACTTGAAGGGCCCAATGGTGCAGGTAAGTCCACTTTGCTGAGTCTTATCATGGGGGAGCACCCTCAAGCCTATGCCAATGATATCCTCCTTTTCGATCGGAAAAGAGGAACAGGGGAAAGCATTTGGGACATCAAGAAAAATCTTGGTTTTGTCGCGCCGGAACTGAGCCGTTTTTTTCCTACCCATCAAAGTTGTCTTCAGGTTGTTCTTTCTGGTTTTTTTGACACCATCGGCCTTTATAGAAGGCCAAGCAAAGAACAGCATGCTTTGGCAATGGACTGGTTAAAGGCTTTTGAATTGCAGGATGTGGCAAGTTTAAGATTAAATCAGGTTACCTTGGAAAACCAGCGGCTGATTCTCTTGACGAGGGCTTTGATCAAATGGCCTCCCTTGTTGATCCTGGATGAAGCAGCTCAGGGAATGGATGAGCGACAAAGGTTGTATTTCAGAGAAACCATAGACCGCATATGCTTCCAATTGCCTTTGACGCTCATTTATATCAGCCATTACGCAACCGATGTCCCGAGGTGCGTAAACAAAAGCCTTGCTCTCAAAGAAGGAAAAATTCACCGGATAGCGGATGAAGGAGACTTAAAAATGAAAATCTAATAAATGCCAGTAGGTTAGTGAAAATTTATCAAAAGAAACCAGTACATTATGACCATCGCGAACGCACAGGAAAAAGTTGACCAATGGATCAAGACCGTTGGAGTAAGGTATTTCAATGAATTGACCAACATGACCATTCTTATGGAGGAGGTAGGTGAATTGGCACGGATTATGGCCAGGAAGTATGGAGAGCAATCCTTTAAGGAAAGTGACAAAGACAGGAACTTGGATGATGAAATGGCCGATGTCCTTTGGGTATTGATTTGCCTAGCCAATCAGACCGGGGTTGATTTGACCAAAGCTTTGGAAAAAAACTTTGATAAAAAAAATCTCAGAGACAAAGATCGGCACAAGTCCAATGAGAAATTGAATCAAAAAAAGGATTAATTTTCCCGATCGCAATACCACTGTTCATCAAAGGTTTTATCCACCGTAACATCAGCCACCAATACCTTGTAAACCATCCAAATGACCAAAATAGGGGAGATGCTAAACAGAAAGAGGATCAATGCTGTATTGGCTTGCAACTGCGTAAGGGTAACGAATATGAGGAGAAAGCCAGTCACCCAGGCAACCGGCAGGGCATAATTTTTCATAATTGTAAGGTTTTGTTCTATTACTATAAACCCATTTAGCCTTTAACTTGTTACGACTACAATATGAAAGGTTTTAGATTCACCAAGTTTGTACCTGCTCAGGACCCTGAAAAAAACACCTTTGAAAACCTGTTGAATATTTTTCTTCAACTGGTGACCATGACTGGTGGGGATGTGGCTGAGGCTTTGAGTTGGTTGACCAATTTAGACAAAAGGCATAATCTGACCCAGCCCGGATACGGGATTGGGGATTTTATAGATGATCTCAAAAGCAAAGGTTATCTGACGGAAGAAAACCAAAAAGGCGAAATTAAAATTACCGGAAAAGCAGAACAGTCCATCAGGAAAAATGCGTTGGAAGAAATTTTCGGAAAATTGAAAAAAGCCAAATCCGGACAGCACAAAACCACGCATTCAGGCCCAGGCGAGGAGCGGGGAACGGACAGGAGACCCTATGAGTTTGGGGATAATCTGGACCAAATCGCCCTGACGGACAGCCTGAGAAATGCGCAAGTCAACCACGGATTCAGTGGGGATTACCTGCTTACCGAAGATGACCTCGAGGTGATGGAGACCGAGATGAGAAGTCAGACTTCCACGGTGCTCATGATTGATATTTCCCACTCCATGATTTTGTATGGGGAAGACCGCATCACGCCGGCCAAAAAAGTCGCCATGGCTTTGGCGGAATTGATCAAAACCCGATACCCCAAAGATACCCTTGATATCATTGTTTTTGGCAATGATGCCTGGCAGATTGAAATCAAAGACCTGCCTTACCTTCAGGTAGGGCCTTATCATACCAATACCGTCGCCGGGCTGGAACTCGCCATGGATTTGTTGAGAAGGAGAAAAAATCCCAACAAACAGATTTTCATGATCACCGATGGGAAGCCAACCTGTCTGAAAGTAGGGATCAAGTACTACAAAAATAGCTTTGGCATTGACAGCAAGATCATGAACGAAACCCTCAAACTAGCTGTCCGTTGCAGAAGAACGAAGATTCCTGTCACCACCTTTATGATTGCTTCGGATCCCTATCTCAAGGAATTTGTGAGAGAATTTACCAAAGTGAACAATGGAAATGCCTATTACAGCAGCTTAAAAGGCCTTGGCGACCTGATTTTTGAGGATTACAGAAGAAATAGAACGAAACGCTTTTAGCATGAATGACAAAAAATTGACTTCTAAAGAATTGATTCAAATAAAAACACTGGGAGAACTTAAAGCCATTGGCTATGAACCCAAAAGTATCAAAGAGGAACTTCGCCACAACCTGATCGAAAAAATCAAATCGGGGGAAAATGTGTTCGAAGGAATCTGGGGCTATGAGGATACGGTAATTCCCGATATCGAAAGGGCCATTCTCTCCATGCACAACATCAACCTTCTCGGACTCAGAGGACAGGCGAAGACGCGGATTGCCCGGTTGATGACAGGATTACTGGATGAATATGTTCCAGTCGTGAGTGGTTCAGAGCTGAATGATGATCCCCTGCAGCCCATCACCACCTTCGCCAAAGAGCTCATAGCCGAACATGGTGATGATACTCCGATAACATGGTGGCACCGGTCCGATCGATATACCGAAAAACTGGCCACTCCGGACGTATCAGTGGCGGATTTGATCGGTGATGTGGATCCGATCAAGGCGGCTACCATGAAGCTTTCCTACAATGATGAAAAGGTCATCCATTACGGTTTGGTGCCCCGTTCTCACCGGTCTATCTTTGTCATCAACGAATTGCCGGATTTACAGGCCAGAATTCAGGTCGCCTTATTCAATATCCTTCAGGAAGGGGACATTCAAATCAGGGGCTTCAAGTTGCGACTTCCTTTGGATATTCAGTTTGTATTCACTGCCAATCCTGAGGATTATACCAACAGGGGAAGCATCGTGACGCCATTGAAGGATAGAATTGAATCCCAGATCATCACACACTATCCGAAAAACATTGAGATCGGTAAAAAAATTACCGAGCAAGAAGCCAAGATAAACGGCAAACCTCTGAACCGGATTCATGTTCCCGCGATCATGAAAGACTTGATTGAGCAGGTGGCAGTGGAAGCAAGGTCCAGTGAGTATGTGGATGAAAAGAGTGGGGTATCGGCTAGGTTGACCATTACCGCTTATGAAAACCTACTCAGTGCCGCAGAGCGCAGGATCTACAAAAACAATGAAGAACATACTGTAGTGAGGATAGCTGATCTGATCGGGATCATTCCTTCCATTACCGGAAAAGTTGAATTGGTGTATGAAGGCGAGCAGGAAGGTGCGGGGCTAGTAGCTTACAACCTGATTGGAAAAGCCATCAGAACAATGTTTACCCAGTTTTTCCCTTCACCCGAGCAAAAGAAAAAAGACAAAGAGGCCAATCCTTATACAGTGACCTTGGCTTGGTTTGGTGAGGGCAACACCCTGGATATTTTGGCTTCCCAAAGTGACAAAGATTACAAACAGCGGCTGCATGAGGTGCCCGGTTTGGAAAAATTGGCCACTGACTTTATCAAGAGTCTCCCTGAGAAAGAGAAAGAGTTTTACATGGAGTTTGCGCTCCACGGCTTGGCAGAATACAGTCAATTGAGCAAAAAACTACTTGAAACCGGCATGCAATTCAAGGATTTATTCAGTAGCATGTTTGATATGGGAATGCCGGATGAGGATGATTTTGAAGAGGATGATTTCAATTGAGGGACAATATGGAAATAGGAATTTCGATTTACGAGGCTTTTGGCTGATTATATGTAAATAAATACCGAGTATGATTCTTAAAAAGAATGCTGAAATATAATTTACGATTTACGAGTTACGACTTCTGAGTTTTCAGCATGCCAGAGGCAGAAAGCCTGACAACCATTTTGACAACTTTGACAACCTTAAAAATATCCAAAGCGAATCTTTTACCGAGTCTTTAAGTCCCCAATTCCCTTAGTCTTCATTCCATCCTCAAAAAAAGAATGATGAATTTAGAATGTTGAATAATGAATAATGAATAATGAATTGGGAGTTATGAAGGACGATTTACGAGGCTTTCAGCAGGCCAGCAGCAGAAAACCTGACAACCATTTGACAACTTTTACCACCTTAAAAATATCCAAAGCCAATCTTTTACCGAGTCAGTTCCCAATTCCCTTAGTCTTCATTCCATCCTTAAAAAAAAAATGATGAATTTAGAATGTTGAATAATGAATAATGAAGTTATGAAGGACGATTTACGAGTTACGAGGCTTTCAGCATGCCAGTGGCAGAAAACCTGACAACCATTTTGACAACTTTGACAACCTTAAAAATATCCAAAGCGAATCTTTTACCGAGTCTTTCAGTTCCCAATTCCCTTAGTCTTCATTCCATCCTAAAAAAAGAATGATGAATTTAGAATGTTGAATAATGAATAATGAATTGGGAGTTACGAAGTACGATTTACGAGTTACGAGGCTTTCAGCAGGCCAAAGGCAGAAAACCTGACAACCATTTGAAAACTTTTACCACCTTAAAAATATCCAAAGCCAATCTTTTACCGAGTCAGTTCCCAATTCCCTTAATCTTCATCCCATCCTAAAAAAAGAATGATGAATAATGAATAATGAATAATGAATTGGGAGTTACGAAGTACGATTTACGAGTTACGAGGCTTTCAGCAGGCCAAAGGCAGAAAACCTGACAACCATTTTGACAACTTTGACAACCTTAAAAATATCCAAAGCCAATCTTTAACCGAGTCTTTCAGTTCCCAATTCCCTTAATCTTCATTCCATCCTCATTTCCCTACTTTCACCGTCGAACTTTGAGTTTAAAAATCAGCTTCTCGTCCTAATCCTCATAATCTTTTTCCTCCAACATCCACTGCCGCTTAAAATCTTTGACATACCTGGGTCGGATCAATAAACGGAGGCTTGGGTCGAAGGATAGGTAATGCCATGACCAGGTAAGAAAAATCATCAATTTGTTTTTGACCCCTAAAATGGCCATTAAGTGGACGAATAGCCAGACAAGCCAGGCAAACATCCCCTGAAAACTGATAAATGGCAGGTCAACCACAGCCATTCTTTTGCCCACAGTGGCCATCGAACCCAAATCTTTGTATGAAAAGGGTTTTCTGGGTTTTTGCTTTAAATCAGCTTTGAAATTATTTCCTAGATTGGCTGCCTGCTGAATGGCTACCTGAGCTACCTGAGGATGCCCTTTGGGATATTTTTCTTCAGTTTGCAGGCATTGATCTCCTACGGCATACATATTTTCTTCCCCAAGCAACCGGTTGTATTCATCTACAAGGATCCTTCCATTGGGTGCCCTTTGGTTGTCTTCAAGTCCCTGTAAAGTGTTGGCTTTGATGCCTGCTGCCCAGAGTAAGGTGAGGGTAAGAATGGAATCCTTTTCTTTTAATTTCACGGTAAGGCCATCGTAATCTTCCACCATGGTATTCAGCATCACCTCCACTCCCAATCGCTTGAGATAAACCAAAGCTTTATCCCTTGAAGACTGGCTAAGCCCACTGAGAAGGCTATTGCCCGCCTCTATGAGGATCACCCGCATGTTTGCAAAACTCAATTGGGGATAATCTTTTGGCAAAACTTTGTTTCTCAATTCGGCAATGGACCCAGCTAGTTCGACTCCAGTGGCTCCGCCCCCAACAATTACCACATTCATGACTGGTTTTCTATCCGATTCATTGGGCAGGTTGATGGCCCTTTCGTAGTTGGAGATGATTTTATTCCGGATATAAAGTGCTTCCGAGGTGGTTTTCATCGGAGCACAAAACTTTTGGATGTTTTGGTTGCCAAAGTAATTGGTGTTGGCCCCTTGTGCCAAAACCAGCATATCGTATTCAAGGGTACCTAAATTGGTGTAGATGATTTGGTTTTTTTTGTCTATTTTTTTCACTACGGCCATACGAAAAACCACATTCTCTGTTTTATGAAAAATACGCCGTAAGGGAAAAGAAACCGAACTTGGGGACAATGCCGCAGTGGCCACTTGGTATAGCAAGGGCTGGAACATGTGGTAATTGTTTTTGTCAAGCAAAACGACCTGATAATCGGTGTGGGCGAGCTTGCGGGTCAGTTTCAATCCTGCAAATCCCGCTCCGATAACCACTATCCTTTTGGATTTGGGAGCTTGAATATTAGGGATGGGATATAATTCTGGATCGTTCATGGATTCTCACAAAGTTGGAAGGAACTGTAAAACTAAAGAATTTAAAAGTTTAACGGAATTAAAATGCATTAAGGTTTGGTATGAATCAACAAAGGCAAAACTTCTTCTAGAGGCAAAGCATTAATTTCATGCCCGGATCTTCCTTTCATGTCTGTGGCTGCGAAAAGCGAATTGACAATGGCTTCCTCCGTGGCTTCAATGGCAGCAAGGAACAAGGCACTCATGTCCTCATTTCTCAGGTTTTTTTGATCCAGCAATTCCAGCGGTTTAGCTCGATGTGATATTCTCAAGTCTTTGTGGGTGCTAAAAGCAATGACATAATCCCCTGAACCATTTGAGGCGATTCCTCCCGTTTTTCCCAAACCAAGAAAAGCCCTTTGGGCCAATCTTTTTAGGTTTCTGGCATCTATAGGGGCATCGGTGGCAACCACGATCATACAAGAACCGTCTGCGGATTCCAGTTGTCCTTTGAAGGCATATTGCCCAAGCGCTTCTCCTACTTTGACGCCGTTGATCTGAAGCACACCTCCAAAATTGCTTTGCACCAAAACGCCCACAGTAAATCCTCCCAACTCATCCGGAAGTTTTCTTGAGGAGGTGCCGATTCCGCCTTTGAACCCAAAACAAACCGTGCCGGTACCTGCACCTACGTTACCTTCCTCAAGGGGGCCGGGAGCAGCATTTTGGATGGCTTGTTGGACGTCTGAGGCGTTTACATGCCGGCCTTGAATGTCATTGAGGTATCCGTCATTGGTTTCGCCCACTACCGCATTAACAGATAAGATATCCCGATTCTCCTGAAATCCCAATGTATAATTGATAACTCCCTCAATGCCCTGCGCCACACTAAGGGTGTTGGTTAAGATGATAGGGCTTTCCAGATTCCCCAATTCATTTACCTGCGTACTGCCCACAAGCTTTCCAAAACCATTTCCAACATAAATGGCTGCAGGTACTTTCTGTTGAAAGATATTGTTTTCGTGGGGAAGAATGGCCGTAACGCCGGTTCGAATTTCACTGCCTTCAATTTTTGTCAGATGGCCCACTTGGACTCCTTGCACGTCTGTGATGGAATTTAAGGTACCAGTGGAAAGTACACCTATGGTAACCCCCATTTCCCTTGGTCGTTGTTGGGCATTGGCCTCATGTAGTAGGTGACTCATCATGCAGAATAGAAACAGGTATCTTTGAAGTGTCATCGTTCAAAACCATTTGATCAAGGCCTGAGTCAATTTTTTACCCTTGAATCCGTAAGGAGGGTAGAGTGACTTGAAGGAGGTAAAACCTACCCTCTGTTTGAAAACGCCCTTTTCGTTGGAAAATGCCCTGAAACCATAAAAGCCATGAGATTTACCAAATCCACTGTGATTTACCCCTCCAAAGGGAAGCTCATTCTGGAAGAAATGGACTGCACAATCATTGATGCATACCCCTCCGGAAGAGGTATTGGTAAGGATGTGGTCTATGACAAACTGGGATTCTGAAAAGAGGTACAAAGCAAGCGGTTTTGGTCTGGAATTAATGATTGGGACGATTTCCTCTAGGTTTTGGTAGGTTTGGATGGGTAAAATAGGTCCGAAGATCTCCTCCTTCATCACCTCCATATCTTCCGTCACTTGGGTGAGCAAAGTGGGCTCCATGTAATTTTCAGCCTCGATTACCTGTCCACCAAAAACGACTTTTGCTCCTTTGAGGGTTGCATCAGCCAACAAGTCCTGCAATCTTCCCAGGTGTTTTTCATTGACCACACGGGCATAATCTTTACTGGCCTCAATACCCTTTTTGCTTCCGTACATTTTTTGAATGGTCGTTCCCATCACCTTCACAAACTCTTCCAGCATGAATTCAGGAATAAGCACATAATCAGGAGCGATACAGGTTTGACCACAATTGGTGAACTTTCCGGCACAAATCTTTTCTGCGGCGTCTTTGATGTCACATCCATGGTCCAAAATCACCGGGGTTTTGCCACCCAGTTCCAACGTGACTGAACTCAGGTGCTCCGATGCGGCTTTCATCACTATTTTACCGACCGTAGGGCTACCTGTAAAAAATATGTGGTCAAAAGGTTTCTTTAGCAACAACTGGGCGGCCTCTACGCCACCTTCCACCACTGCCACCAATTCTTTGTCATAAATTTCTTCCATGATTCTCCTTAACAGGGCAGAGGTGTGTGGGGTCAATTCAGAGGGTTTTAGTATGACGGTACAGCCTGCGGCAAGGGCTGAAACCAAGGGACAAAGCGCCAGATTAAATGGATAATTCCACGGGGCGATGATCAAACTCACCCCTTTGGGTTCGTGGTAGATATAGGATTTGCTTCCAGTCATGGTCAGCGGGGTTTTGACCTTTTGGCGTTTCATCCAACCTTCAAGGTGCTTGATGGCGTGGTTGATTTCCCCTAGGACCATGTATATTTCAGTTAATTCTACTTCTGGACCAGGTTTCCTGAAATCAGCGTACATCGCTTTTGCAATGTCCTCTTTATGCGAAAGAATCCAGTCCTTTAATTTCTGCAAAGGCCTGATCCGATCTTCATGCGAACTATTTCTTCTTTCTAGGGCATATGTTTTCTGTAAGTTAAAAGTTTCATCTACTTCTAAGCGCAAAGAGGTCATTTCCATTTCAACCATGTTTTCTGAGTTTTAGGCAATTTACAACTTCCAAAATGTGAGCCAAACAGAATTTAAAATTCGGTAAGTTTTATCCATTTCTGACTATTTTTCAACAAAAATTAGATTAATCTAAAACTTATTCGATATTTTGACGTTTTATTTCTATAAACCAATTAAATTAATACAATATGCAGTGGAGTTTGGAAAGGATTGTTCCCCATGAACTGCTTGGAGACAATCAAAGGTTGAACCTGATCAAAAGGTACATCCAAAAAATTAAACAAGAGAGAAAATCTAAAAAAAGGAGAGGTTGAAAAACCTCTTTTTTGTTTAAGTAAGCGCGTAGATTTTATGTATTAATGTAATCTTTGATCTATTGTTTAACACAATAGATAAATTTTTTAAGTCCGGTAAAAATTTTTTTAAATAAAACATAAAAAAATTTAGGAATTATTTTTAGTTGATGAATAGATCGATTCTTATTTGAGCAACAAAAAAATATTTCCGAAATGCAATATATTGTATGTTTCCTAACATAAATTGGCAAGGTGACCATTCTTTGAAATATTGTATTGTAATTTAGATGGTTTAAACCTGATAAAAAAATTCTATTTTTGGATTCAAGTATTAAAAAAGTTTTTCATTTTTAATATTTATAACTATTTTACACGTGTCAGAGCCTAACTTTTGGAATACCAAAGCCGGAGATTTGGGTCATGTCGCGCCTAGTAATTTAAAAAATGACAGAAAATCAAGATGTTCTGAAGGAAAGATCAGGGCATTTGTACATTCAGAAATTTCTAAATTCACATAGCCAAACATGTTACCCCCGGAGCAAGTATTTATAGCTGAATTCTACCCATATCAACCAGATATTTCCGTTTATATCCATTCAACTTCCTTTGAAGAAAGGCTGACTAGTCTTTGTTTGAAAGAAGAAATATTGCAACGAATTTTATAAGAATGAAAACCAAATTTGGTCCCAACATGAAAAAGATTTTTACAGTTTTAGCTGCTTTTATTTTCATATCCCTCTTCAGTTCTCCATTATTGGCCCAGAATGCCATGCTGCGGTATGCGGACAAGCAATATGGGATGAACAATTTTAAGGAGTCTTCAGAGATTTATGTGGAGGCCTTTGAAAAAAGAGCAAGGTATGCCACTGCCAAAAAAGCTGCCGAAGCCTTTCAGATGCTTAAGGATTACGAAAAAGCACATGAATGGTGGAAAAAGACAGTAGAATTTGAAGAATCCACCAATGAAGATTATGCCAATTACCTCAATGCCGTCAAACAAATGGGGAATTTGGAGGAACTGAGGGAGGCAGTAAGTCCTGGGAAAAGCCAGTTGGACGGGTCATTGTTGTCTGCCTTTGACGTAAACCGGCTTCAAAATTGGTATGATAATCCCAAAAATGTAGAACTTATTCCATTGGATACCATCAATTCAGCTTTTTCAGATTTCGGGTTGGCCATGGACAATGATAAGCAAAAGTATTTTACCTCTGATCGCGGGGATGCAGCGGGAAGTACAAAGCCTTGGATCCGAATAGACGGAAACAATAAATTCAGTAAAAACAAATACGATTGGACAGGAAGGGACTACCTCATCACCTATAAGCAAGGTGAGGAAGGGGAAATCAGTGAAGTAAAATCACCCATACCTGACACCTTTAATTTTTCTGACTTCTACTTTATGAAGGAGAGGCCTATTGTCTTTTATTCTGTGACAAGGGACGTTCAGCGGGTAGATGGGAAAAGGTTGAAAAGCAAAAACAGGGTCAATCCTGAGATGGACTATGGTCAGTCTCAGATCGGATATTACGATTTTAACCCAGAGATCTATTACAGCACGGTGAATGAAGCAGGGGAACTTGTTGACTACAATCCTTTTCCTCTTAACAAAATTGTTGAATATGGCCTGATCAATCCTTACGTGGATGAGGCCAACGGTAGACTTTATTTTGCTTCCGATATGCCAGGCGGCTATGGTGGCTATGACTTGTACTATGTCACTTTTGATGAGGAAATGACTTTCAGCGAGCCAGTCAATCTTGGACCTAGCATCAATACGTTGGGAGATGAAAGAGACCCGTTCCCCTATGAGGGTAAATTCTATTTCAGTTCCACCGGGCACCCCGGATTAGGAGGTTATGACATTTTCGTTGCAGATGAGTCGAGTGGTGCTTACAGCAATGTAACCAACATGGGCATGCCCATCAATTCTCCTCAGGATGATTTTGCTTTCAAATGGGCAAGGGATGGAAAAAGATACCTTTCTTCTGACAGATTTGAGGGGAAAGGACTGGACGATATCTATAGCGTGGAAGACCTTTACAAGAAGTTTATTGCCCGGATTATCGATTGTGATGGAAATATCATTAGCGAGGACTTCCTGACCACCTTGAGAGAAAGAGACCAAACCGAGGAGATTGAGACCTTAAGGGGGGAAAATGGTGAGATTATGGCGGACATCGCCCCTGAAACTGATTTTTATCTAGAGGTGAAGCGAAAGGGATATTTTACCATCAAAGACAATGATCTGACCAGCATAGCCCTGGAGGGAGATACCTTGAGAAAAGATTACACGCTGGCTCGGATTCCTTACAAGTTGCCGGTTTTTGTAGACCTTATTTATTATGATCTGGATAAGTCCTTTATCAGAAATGACGCCAAGCCGACCTTAAACAACCTTGCTAATTTGATGAACAACTATTCGTTTTTGGACCTTATGGTCAAATCGCATACGGATAGTAGGGCTTCCAATGCCTATAACGTTGCTTTGAGTAATAGAAGGGCAGATGCAGTTTCTGATTACCTTAGCGAGATGGGTATTGATAAAGGAAGGGTTTCTGCCGAGTGGTTTGGAGAAGAAAAACTGGTCAATGATTGTGGGGATGGTGTACCCTGTCCCGAGGATGATCATCAGCTCAATAGGAGAAGTGAATTGGTCTTACAGGCATTTCCGGATCCCAATGTGGACTACGAAATACCCGAGCAGTTGATGGGAATAGATCTGTGTGACGAAATGGCCATCGTGGAGGCGCTTCAGGATGACTTGGGTATTCCCACCATCTATTTTGATTTCGACAAATCATTCATACGTTTTGTTCACAAAAAAGAACTTGAAAGGGTAGTGCTCTTGCTTACAGAATTGGAAGGCATGCACTTGGATATAGAAGGCCATACGGATATCCGGGGCTCTGAGGCTTACAATGAAGGTTTATCAGAGCGCAGGGCCAAAGTCGTCCGTGATTACCTCATCAAGAGAGGGATAGATGAAAATAGGCTTAACTACAGGTGGTATGGAAAAACCCGACCCATTCATGATTGTGTTGAAGAGCCTTGTACCAGAGAAATGCATCAGTTGAACAGAAGAACTGAGCTAAGGCTGATCAACAAATCCCCAAGAACCACAAGCGAGAATAACTTGGGTCCTGTTAAAAAATCAGAAGATGATTCAGTTGAATCCGACCAGGAAGGGAACTTTTACATCGTAGGTGGCATGTTTAAAAAACAATTGAATGCAGAGCGCTTTGTAAGGATGAATGAGGGCAGGCAATTCCCCAATCTGGGTTTTGTTTATGTAGAAGGAAAGAAAACCTTCTACAGCTATGTAGACAGGCTTCAGGACAGCGAAAGCGCAGAAGCCAGTTTAGTGGAAATGAAAAGAGTAAACAGAGATTTTTGGTTGCTTAAACTGTAAAACCTTACATCTGACATATCTTGATGTTATATCAAAAACAAAACCCTTGGATTTCCCGAGGGTTTTGTTTTTTCATCTAATCGCGTAGAATAATAACAGTACCATTTTCTCAATTATAGATTGAAATATATGAGAAAAGCCAGTCTTTTTGATCAGAAAACCCCTAATTGAACAATGTAGCTATGTGGTCAAACAAACAAAATCAATTGTTTATTTGCAAGATGTTTTCAATGCTCAGATTGGCTCCAAAATGTTTAACCACATAGGGCACATAGACCACAAAGTTTTAAAAAATTGAAGATTCCAATTCACGCTGAATTTGGAAAAATATGCTTTTGGCACAATACATTCACTTATTTTATGATTGATCGAACTGAGTAAAACAATTGTTTCTTTGAAAGGTATTTTCAATGCTCTTGGTAGCTCCAAAATGTTTTACTACATAGGGCACATTGACCACATAGTTTTGAAGGTTGAAATAATTAAATTCCCCCAAAATAGAGAACAAAATCCATGTGGCAGAGCTTCTCCTTTTTTATTGGTCTTTATTAGGAAAACCCGTTTGTCACCTATTGTACCTAATGTGGTTAAAAAATAACCGGGGTAATAATTTGGGAAAATACGATCAAATTGTGAAGGATCAGTCTGCTTTGGTCAGGTAGGTTTCAGGTTCTTCCGTATAGTGGATACTGGCCAAAACCTGGATTTTTTCGTCCAATACACTTTGATAAGCCAATTTATTTTCCTGAAGAATGGGGTCAGACGGCGGGATTTTTTCTTTCAACCAGTCTACCTGTTTGCCGTTTTTCCAAAATCTGAAGCATAGGTGAGGGCCTGTGGCCAAACCGGTACTACCTACGTAGCCAATCACCTGTCCTTGTTTGATCCGAGTGCCTTTTTTGACTCCGTTACCGATCTTTGACATGTGAAGATATTGCGTTGAGTAAGTTCCGTTGTGTTTGATTTTTACGTAGTTGCCATTTCCGCTGGTGTAGCCTGCGGCTTCTACATAGCCATCACCAACGGACCTTATTTCAGTCCCCGTAGGAGCAGCGTAATCAGTACCTAAATGAGCTTTGTATCTTTTCTGCACAGGGTGAAAACGATTCAAATTATACCTCGAACTGATTCTGGAATACTTCAGAGGGTCTCTTAAAAATGCTTTTTTGTGGCTATTTCCGTTCTGGTCAAAAAAGGCCATTTCCCCGTTTTGTTCAAAGGGGATGGCGTAACTTCCTTCGCCCATGTGTTCAAAATAAGCAGACTGAATTTCCTCTACCCCGACTATCTGATCATCCACCCACCTTTCGTTAAAAATCACTTTGAATCTGTCGCCTTTCTGCAGCCTTTGAAAATCAACGGTCCAGCCGTAGATGTCGGCAAACTGGTCAATCAAATCCGGTGTGATGCCCAATTCCACCATGTTGACATACAGCGAGCGGGTAATGGTACCGGCAATTTCTCTTTTCCTGATCTCTACAGGCTTTTCTTCCTTGTAGATTTCACCGTCATCCAATTTGAAAACCACATATTCCGCTGGATTGGGTTCATAGACCAAGTACTGGGCTTGAGAAGAGTCTTTGTTGGAGAAAACGGTGTACTTTTTATTGAAAGCTATTTTCCTGACATCAAATACTTCCTTGGATTTTTTGGCAATCTCATCAATGATCTGGTAAGGGACATTAAAGGGCTGTAAAATGGTGGAAAGGGTTTGGTTCTTTCCGACAGTGCCCTCAATGATGTCAAAACCATCGGCGTTGATACCGAACAAAAAATTAGCCTGCAAAATCTCAGGCTCTTCCAATTCAAGGTGTAAAGTTTCATTTAATTTAGGGTCAGCTTGTTTGGCGGTGTAATTCATCCACCCAAATCCTGCACATACCAACACAAATGTACAAGCGGCAATCCAAGGTTTTTTCATTTCAGGCTATTACGTGTTCTAATTTGTACAAAAGAAATATGATTTTTCATTAATATCCAAGAAACTGTCACTTTTTCTTTTCATTTTACCCTTATAAGTGCAAATCTACTTTCAAAACGACTGATGAATTGTACTATTGTAAGAGATGTCAGCTTTATTGAAAATTTTATAAAGATATTTAGGTATTGTGTTTTTTTTAAAAAACTCGGATGAATATTGAATTTATTATACTTTTCAAACTAGCAATCTGGAGCATGAATCATTATCTTTGCTGACTTTAATTAAAAACCCTTAAAACATGTTGAGAACACATACCTGTGGAGAATTGAGGATCGGAGACGTCGGAAAAAACTGCACACTTGCCGGTTGGGTACAGCGGGTCAGAAACAAAGGAGGCCTGATCTGGGTGGATTTGCGCGACCGATATGGCGTCACCCAGCTTATTTTCGAAGAAGGGTCCAGTCACAAAGAACTGATAGACACAGCCGCAGGCTTGGGTCGGGAGTTTGTGATACAAGCTGCAGGGCAGGTGATTGAAAGAACCGCCAAAAATCCCAAAATGTCTACGGGTGATATTGAAGTCAAAGTTTCAACAATAGAAGTTCTCAATCCTGCCAAAGTGCCGCCCTTCATCATTGAGGATGATACTGATGGGGGAGAGGAACTGAGGATGAAGTACCGGTATTTAGACCTGAGAAGGGGGGTGATCAGAGAAAAACTGCAACTCAGGCACCGGATGATGCAGGAAACCAGAAAATACATGGATGCCAAGGACTTCATAGAGGTGGAGACTCCGGTGCTGATTAAATCCACCCCAGAAGGTGCCCGTGATTTTGTGGTGCCCAGCAGGGTAAATCCCGGGGAGTTTTATGCCCTTCCGCAATCCCCACAAACCTTTAAGCAACTGTTGATGGTCAGTGGGTTTGACCGGTATTTTCAGATTGTGAAATGTTTCAGGGATGAAGACCTCCGGGCCGACCGGCAACCTGAATTTACACAGATAGACTGCGAAATGTCCTTTGTGGAACAAGAAGATATTCTCCAGACTTTTGAAGGTTTGGTCAAACACCTATTTGCCAGTGTCAAAGGGGTGGAATTGGAAGAAGTGGCCCGCATGTCATTTGCCGATGCCATGAAATATTATGGAAATGACAAGCCGGATCTCAGGTTTGGGATGAAGTTCTCGGAATTGAATGATTTGGCCCAAAACAAAGGCTTCAATGTATTCGATGCAGCTGAACTGGTTGTAGGCATCTGTGCCACAGGGGCGGGGGAATATACCCGCAAGCAGTTGGACGAATTGACCAATTGGGTCAAGCGTCCGCAGATTGGTGCCAAAGGCCTGGTCTATGTCAAATGCAATGCAGATGGCAGTTTCAAATCTTCCGTGGATAAATTTTATTCCCAGGAAGACCTCAAATCATGGGCAGACCGCATGGAGGCCCAACCTGGGGATTTGATTTTGGTGCTTTCGGGTGACAAAAATTCTACCAGAAAGCAGCTGTCCGAACTCCGGTTGAAAATGGGAGAGGATCTGGGCTTGAGAGACAGACAGGTTTTCAAACCCCTATGGGTGTTGGATTTCCCATTGCTGGAATGGGATGAAGAAAGTAAGCGCTATCATGCCATGCACCATCCCTTCACTTCTCCCAAAACGGAGGACATAGACCTACTGGAAAGTGATCCGGGTGCCGTAAGGGCCAATGCCTATGATTTGGTTATCAATGGTGTCGAGATCGGTGGTGGTTCTATCCGAATCCATGATAGAAATACCCAAAAAATGATGTTCACCCATTTGGGATTCTCGGATGAGGAAGCTCAGAAACAGTTCGGCTTTTTGATGGAGGCTTTTGAGTACGGAGCACCTCCCCATGGAGGGATTGCTTTTGGATTTGATAGGCTTTGCGCCATATTTGGCGGGTCAGATTCTATCAGAGATTACATCGCTTTCCCAAAAAACAATGCAGGAAGGGATGTGATGATCGATTCGCCCAGTACCATAGCTGAAGAGCAGCTTGGTGAACTGAGTATCAAATTGGACCTCAAAAAATAATAAATTGACCCAAGCAACCTGAATTTTGTAAAGGTTGTGTCATTCTTGGGTAAAAAGCAGGTCAGGAAATATTGCTTTGGTATTTTCTGACTTGCTTTTTTTGGGTTTAAAGGCTATATTCAAGCAATCTACCCACGATAGCCATGAAAGAAAAGTACAATACCTCCCTGCATACCCTGAGCTTTATATTGGTTGTAGGCTTTTCCGCCTGGGCCCTGATAACAGGGGAGTACACATTTCAGACCATTCTTGTTTACTTATTGATAGCTGTTGCGTTTCTGGAAATGATCAGCTTGTATATGGTAGGAAGAACCTATCCAGAAAGTCATACTACATTCAAAATTGGAATTATTGCCACTTTCCTTATCTTAATCGGCATCAAATCCATGCTGCCCTCTTTTTTTGTGCCTTTAAGCGTCACCGCCTTGGCCATCAACTTTTTATATAATTTCTATGCCAATACCAAAAGGCAGAAAGGCAGCTTCAAGCGAAAAGCCAACAAAAAGCTTAAACTTTGAATTTCCTTACACTTCCTATTGATTTAAGTCTTCCTTCGGCATGCATTTTGTTTTATGGTTGAAAAACCAACCCTACCATGAAAACGTTATTGTTAGTCCTTTTTTTGTTTAGCGCTCAAAGTTTATCCGCCCAACATAAATTAAACCGACTTGTCCAGGAAAGAGAAACCTTGCATCAGGAATGGCAGGCCTCTGAAGAGAAGAAATCCGGTATTTTTGGCAATAGGACCAAAAAAGATATGGTGGAAACAAATCAATGGATGGAGCGCATCATCCAAAAAGACAATCAAATCATTGCAGAGCTGGAATTGCTGAAAAACATAGAGACTACTGAAATCTCCTATCAAAAAGATGATTACAAATTCATCGCCCAAAAGCAGGAACAGGATATTGGAAAATTGAAAAGGGTGATTTTGGAAAAAGAGGAAGAAGTGGAAGGGAAGGTTGCCGAAAAAAGAACCTATGAATGGATGACCCTGATCTTTTTTGTTTCTACACTGATTTTGGGACGCTTATATTATAAGAAAGTAAGGCCTAGCGCCCAATTTGCGGTAGAAGAGTCAGACAACTGATATTTTAGGCTTCACATTTTGCCAAATTCTTTTTACTTTCATTCGGAAATTGTTTCTGGCAAAATATGAAAGCACTTACCCTAGTTACTTATACATCGGATCTCCAACCGTACTTTGAAGCCATCAACAAGGAATGGGTGGAAAAATATTTTGAATTGGAGCCTTTTGACATCCGACAATTGGAAAATCCCCAAGAACATATCCTTGACAAAGGAGGTGCAATTATTTTCGCCAAAGAAGGTGACAATATTCTGGGTACGGTAGGGATTACCCCACAAGGTGATGGTGTCTTTGAAATGGTCAAAATGGGTGTCAAGCCCGAAGCGCAGGGGAAAAAAGTAGGCTTGTTTTTGGGTGAGGCTATTCTGGATATAGCCCGGCAAATGGGTGGTAAAAAAGTAATTCTTTACAGTAGCACCAAATTGGAGAAGGCTTTAAATCTTTACCGAAAACTGGGTTTTAGGGAAATGGTTCCGGAGTGTGGGGTTTACGCCCGCTGTGATATCAAAATGGAAATAGATCTTTAAATTCTTCTGATGAGTGATAAAATCACCATAAGAAAAGGTAGTATTGAGGAGGCCGTCTCCTTAAGCCAACAGGTACCTGAGTTTTTCCAACCCTATTCCGAAAAGATTTATGAAGAACGCCTCAGGGGCAAGCCGCACCTGATTTTGATAGCAGAAATTGAAGGTGTGGCAGTGGGGTTTAAGGTTGGCTATCAAAAAGACGATCAGGAGATATTTTATTCATGGATGGGAGGGGTGTTGGCTACCCATAGAAGAAAGGGCATAGCCACCTTGCTGGCCAATGAACAGGAAACCTGGGCGTATTTGCAGGGTTACAAAAAAGTCCAGTTTAAGACTAGAAATTATTTGACCAAAATGATTCATTTTGGACTGAATAGAGGCTTTATGATTAAAGAACTCTTCAAACGGGATAAAATAGAGAATTATCGGATTTTAATGGAAAAAGACTTAAAGCCCTGAATTTTTGGCTTGAATTCAAAACCGATTTGCATCGCACAAAATTACTTTCTACTTTTGCATTCCCACAGCCTGCGCACGTGGTGAAACTGGTAGACACGCCATCTTGAGGGGGTGGTGCCCTCCGGGCATGGAAGTTCGAGTCTTCTCGTGCGCACAAAGCTCCAAGGTTTCCTTGGGGCTTTTTTTTTGGCTTATGCATTCAATAACTGCTTACAAGCAGAGGTATATTTTTCCCAATTCATGTTTATAAAATGCCTGGGTACATTTCACATAATGGATTTTCCAAAACAGTTTTTCCAGATAAATATCAGATATTGTTGGGCATATCAAATGAAAATGAAAACTAATCCAGAACATGAAACACTATCACCACTTCTACACCGGAAAAATTTTGTTTGTCATTCTCTTTCTGATTATGGGAGTTTTCCATGAATCCGCTGCGCAAATTGCCCATTTTCCAATTGTGCAGAATTATGGAGGAATCTATGAAATTCCGGAGGCTGAAGAAATGCCTGATCCTTCAGAAAACTATAAGATCATCATAGATTTGGTGAGTGGTGAAGAGGATCCAAAAGCAATCAATGCCATGGTGGACAATATCGCGAGGATGATGAATTTACATGGATTGGCGGGGGTGCCTAGTGAAAACATTCAGGTGAAAATAGCCATTCATGGGAAGGCTATTTTTTCTATTCTCAATGACAGAAAATACACAGAACTTTTTGGAGTACCTAATCCAAATCTCCCCGTTTACCATGAATTGAGGAAGGCTGGTGCAGAGGTTTATGTCTGTGGCCAATCCCTTTTGGCAAGGGACATGCAAACCACCGATATTGATGAAAATGCTACCCTGGCTTTGTCCATGTTGACTACCTTGAGCAAATACGTCCCCAAGGGTTACATGCTACTTCGTTTTTAGGGTTCCAGATGGTTACAATACATCAGATCTGAATTCCCAATAGGAGCCCCGTCCGGTACCCGCTGAGGTGTGTTGGGTTGGATTTCTTCTGGAAGTCTCAAAAAGGAAGTAATTTTTCCACTTAGGAAATCCCTGTGGTCTTCCTTTACAATGTCCTGTTCAATACCTTTTTTCACGTTTTTGTCAATTGGCTGAAAACCATTCAACATCCTATTCAATTGTCCCCTTGCCGTTGCCCTTACCGTACCGCCTGCACTTTGATCCTTAGCGAGGGAAATCAGTTTTTCCACATAAATCCGCTCAGAAGTCAATTTATAGGCCTCTCTGTAACCTTCTTCCCAATCGCTGTTGATGATGCCGTTATTGAGTGCTTCAAGGACTCTTTGAAAAGAGGGCAGAGTGGCATCCGCTAAGTTTTGCTGATAGAGCCTGTTGGCCCTGCTGGGTTCCAGAATAAGGGATAAGGTGAGGTCAATGATGTTCTCGGCGGCAGCAACGGGGTCAAAATTGAGTCCGTTTTGGCTTGAAAAACTTTCTCTCGTCCTGTTAAAACCAAATGGTTTTGGCGGGATGAGCGCAAGGACATGTGCGGGGATTTCCAATTGATCCGGTGCTATGGTTTTCATCAGCAGGGAAAGGGCTGCCATCTGTTGCTCGGCGGGTACCGGAGACATTGGGGTCTGATTATCCCCCTTGACCTGATAGCGGTAGTCCACACCGCCGATGAGTTTGGAGGTGGCTTCCACTTGGTAGCGGTGCATGAGATACAGGGGCACCAAAACCTCCTCCAAACTGGCCACAGGGTATCCTTGAGGGATGGCATTTAAGCCAAAAGTTTTCAGTTTTTCTTTTCTAATGGCCAACATGCGGTCCAATTCTTCGTAAGGCAATTCGCCATTGTCCCATAAATGGGCCCTGGGATGACTTCCTGAGGTACTTCGGGCATCCCGATCAGAGATGAATTCGAGTCCCTCTGCATAGGTGTCCTCCAGAATTTTATTCAATGCTTCAGCTTCATTTTCATCCACATCAAACTGGGCATACCCATATTTAATGGCCCATTTGTCCCATTCCCCGATTTTTTGGTCATAGGCCTCTGATAAATCCAGCTCTCCGTTTCGATCCATTTTAATCAATGGATAGGGGTAATCCATGACCGAAGTTCTGCCTCCTGCTGAAGTGGCGTAGCTATGGGAAATCCCTAAGGTATGCCCGATTTCATGCGCGGACAGTTGTCTCAATCTGTCGAGGGCCAATTCCAACATCCTGGGATCAGCTGGCTTGCCATCTTCAAAAGGCTGAATTAAACCTTGGGCAATGAGGTAGTCCTGACGGACCCGCAATGAACCTAAAGAAACATGGCCTTTGATGATTTCTCCGGTTCTGGGATCCCTGACAGAGGCCCCATAAGACCACCCCCTGGTAGAGCGGTGTACCCACTGAATCATGTTGAATCTCACATCCAAAGGGTCAGCTCCCTCAGGAAGCAATTCTACCCGAAAAGCATCCTTGAATCCTGCAAATTCGAAAGCTTCTTTCCACCAATTACCCCCTTCCAGCAAGGCAGACCTCACCGGTTCCGGAGTACCGCGGTCCAAGTAATATACGATCGGTTCCACAGGTTCGGAAAGAATGAGTTCAGGGTTTTTTTTCTCCAACCTATGGCGGGAAATAAATCGCTTGACAATATCCTGGTCTATAGGGGTGGCGAAATCCATGTAGGTGATACCAAAGTACCCCGCTCTTGGGTCAAATTGCCTCGGCTTGTATTGGTCATCCGGCAATTCAATGAAAGAATGTCTTTGCCTTACCGTGACTGCCTGGGGAGTTGGCGTGACAGATCTCAAATAAGCTCCCTTGGCATCTCCTGTCAGCGTGATGATCGTTTCTACCTCGGTATTCTTTGGGAAATTCTTGACCATTGGGAAATACAAAGCAGACCTGCTGCCATCTAGCTTGTAACTTCCTTGATTGTTTCTTCCTAAGGCACCCGAAACATCATGGGCATCTTGAAGAAAAAAGCCAGTGGCCTCAATCAAAAACTTGCCATTATCCTGAGATTGGATGTCAAATCCCCACAGCACTGACTCAGCAAAGGCTTCCTGAACGGACTTGGCCTCATCGGGATTATCTGTAACTGCTCTAAAATCCAGGTTTTTATGGAAAAGCAATATTTTGCTTCCTGCCTTTCTGAATTCCACCACCCTGGTGTTACCGAGTTGACCCCGATCCAGTCCGATGTCATTGGAACCTACACCTGTGATCAAGGAATTGACATAAAGAAATTCCTGATCCAGCCGATCGATTTCTAGAAAAATCTTGCCTTGAGGTTCGTCTACAAAAAGGGAAATAAATCCCTCCTTGTATTCCCGGTTTTGTTCTTTTTCGGATTGTGCAAGTAAGCCATGAAAACAAAGCAATAGACAACAAAAGGTAAATGTATTCTTCATAAGGAGGAGTTGGTGCAAACTTTTTCAAATTAAGTAAATTGGGCTTTATAGAAGAACCGATGATGTAATATTTTTGAATGATGGTTTTCTAGTTTGATAATACTGGTAAAAAATTTTCTGCATTTTGAATTCCCTTCGCAATTGACCGATGACCGATAACTTTTACTTCACCAATAAGAGGGGATGCTTTGCTGGCCTAAACTAATTTGCCTTAAAACAAACTAAATCAGTTGAATTCTGTGAGACAAAGCATAGAGGATTTTGCGTCAACAGGTTCGTTTTTTACAATTCGATCATCCTGTAATTTGGAGATTTTTGTAAAAACGTCATGGTGAAAGATTCTTTCAGAAATATCCAAGAATTAATCCCCAAAAATTTTATTTATTTGTTTTTTTTATATCTTTGAAATGGTTTCTAACAAAATAATATATGGGTTTTATCAAAGAATTTAAAGAATTTGCGGTTAAAGGCAATGTAGTTGACTTGGCTGTAGCAGTCATTATAGGTGGTGCATTTGGAAGAATTGTCACCTCCTTTGTGGCTGATATTGTCATGCCTCCAATTGGTTTGTTACTTGGAGGAATGGATTTTGCAGATTTAAGGATGATACTTCAGGATGCCTATGTGGATGCTTCAGGTACTGAAATACCCGAAGTTTCCATCAACTATGGTGCTTTTATCAAAGTGGTGGTAGATTTTCTCATTATCGCCTTCGTTATTTTCTTAGCTATCAAGGGTATCAATAACCTAAAGAGAAAAGAAGAAGCTGCACCAGCCGCTCCGCCTGCCCCTACTAATGAAGAAGTGTTGTTGACTGAAATAAGAGATTTATTGAAAACAAAATAATTGAAAATACATCATATTGGTTATTCGTTTTGCCACTAACCCTGTATTCTTCTTGAAACGGGTTGGAAGTCCGAAGTCGGAAGTCCCCCGCCTGGTCGTAGGGCAGGCACGCGAGTATTCGGGCAAGCCCGCCTGTAGACGGACAGGGATGTACTGGACATTTCAGTTTGGTGGCGAGAATAATATTGAATTACCATTTTACTGGCATTATTCCGTACATACATGTACATCTTTTATCCTATTGCTTATCAAGCTATCATTTGAAACCAGTAGAATAAGATATTTATTATAGATATGTACAGATATTGATCTAGGGATTAGCAATCCACCCAGGTAAAAGAGATAAAAAAAACGGCTATTGCCGTTTTTTTTATCTCTTTTACCGCTACCAATTAAAATTCAAAACATTTCTTCAATCAACTCTGTGTAGAATTCTTGTATTGGCTTTCCAATGGCTTTTACTTGTTGGGAAATCAAGCTGGTTTCGGTTTGCCCAGGGACAGTATTGATCTCGATAAAATAAAAATTTCCGGTATCCTTTTCCAAGAAATAATCCATCCTGACAGCCCCTTTACAATTGAGTTTTTCATAGACGGACTTTGCAATTTTGCTCACTCGGTTTACTTCTCTCTCATCCATTCTACCTGGGGTAATTTCTTCCGTGACTCCCGGGGTATATTTTGCTTCAAAATCAAAAAATTCCTTGGAGCTAACGATTTCCGTAGCAGGCAACACCGTTATTTTTCCTTTGGATTTAAAAACGCCTATTGAAAACTCCCTGCCAGAAACAAATTCTTCTACCAACACCTGATTGTCCTCCCTAAAGGCTTGATCTAAGGCATCTTGTAGATCTTGTTCACTTTTTACTTTGCTCATTCCAATGCTACTTCCTCCATTGTTGGGTTTGACAAAATAGGGAAGGCGCAGCTTTTCAAGAATTTCCTGGTGATTTGCAGGTGTATTGGCAAAAAGCTGCAAGGATTTGGCTACATGCAATTCAGGAATCTCCTGTACAATCGCTTTGGTATATCCTTTATTCATCGTAATGGCGGAGGTCAATGCATCACAGGTGGTGTAAGGCAGCCCGATCATATCAAAATATCCAGCTAGCTTGCCATCTTCTCCAGGTGACCCGTGGAGAATATTGAATACACCGTCAAAGCTGATTTTTTGTCCATCCACGAGGATAGAAAAGTCATTGAGGTCCACGGGAATTTGGTCCCCTTTTCCATTGATATGGTGCCAGTTTCCCTTGCTGATGATGACCTTAAATAACTCATAGCGGGATTGATCGATAAACTTTTCCACCACAGCGGCACTTTTTAAGGAAACCACGGACTCACCTGTAAATCCACCGGTTACCAATGCAATTTTTCTTCTCATATCCCGCAAAGGTAAAATGAAATGCTTTTATTTTTTGATTTTCAAGGAGGAAATTCTTGCCTTTCAAAATCTGACCAACAAATCATTTTTTAACCTTCCCAAGACGTCAAAAACGTCTAATTCCAGGCAAAAATCGATATCAGCCTCTATGTGGTGATTTTGCAAACGCTTGGCATGGGATGCTTGGTTGAGGAAGGGCCGCAGGTTGTTTCTATGTTGAAGGTACAAGTCGCTCATACCGATCACTGCATCACAGTCTCTGTCAAAGTGCTCGGAGAGTTTTGATGCCAAAGCGCCTGCATATAAAGAGTCCTCCAAGTTAAATTTACCTTTCCAGCCTGCACATAAAATTACCACATCTTCTTTATGTTCAAGAATGAAGTCAGTAGTAGTCTGTAAGTTTAGGAAAGCACCAATCAACACTTCAGAGGCTCCTTTTTTGCTTTTTTCGATAGCCAAGGTACCATTGGTGGTGGTCATGGCGATTTGATGACCTTGAAAAGCCCCGTTCAGGTAACTCAATGGAGAATTGCCCAGTTCAAATCCTTCAGCGGGTAGGCCGTTTCTTTCTCCTGCTATGGTATAACCTTTTTGCTTCAACGCTCGGCAGGTTTCTAAATCTTCAACTGGCAGAATACTGTTGACCCCATTGCCCAATGCGGTCACCATGGTAGATGTGGCCCTGAAAATATCAACTACTACTACAATTTTATTTTCGAGGCTGTAGCGGTGTATCAAATCAGGACTTAAACAGATTTCAATTTTTCTCATACTTATTTCAAAAAGATCTACCCAAAGCACATGCAAAGGGCTTGATTTCGAACTTCTTAATATCGATTAAAGTGAAATATTGGATTATTATGGAAATGTACTTTTATAGCTTCAATAAGGGCAATTTTTCTATGATGGCTTCAAGATTTTTATTTCTTACGGTGATTCCGATATGGGTCCCCGGTTTGGCATATTCGCTTTTTACATAGCCTAAACCTATACCGATCCCCATACTGGGTGAAATAGTACCCGAGGTAACTTCGCCAATAGGTATGCCTTCCATATTTACGATGGTATAATGCGCCCTAGGTATGCCTTTTTCTCTAAGGATAAAGCCTACCAGTCTTTTCTCCACACCATTTTCTTTTTGTTGTAAAAGTTGCTCATGGTTGATGAAAGGCTTGGTGAATTTGGTGATCCATCCCAAACCGGCTTCAATAGGGGAGGTTTCATCGGTGATGTCATTGCCATAAAGACAATAACCCATTTCCAAACGTAAGGTATCTCTTGCTCCTAGGCCAATCGGTTTGATATCAAATTCTTTTCCGGCTTCAAAAATCGCATCCCAAACTTGCCGAGCATGCTCATTTTTTACATAAACTTCAAACCCTCCAGCTCCGGTATAACCTGTACAGGAGAGGATGACTTCATCAACCCCTGTCAAATCAGCTACGGCAAAATGGTAAAATTTGATTTTATCCAATTCAATTGAGGTCAATTTTTGAAGTACGTCGGTTGCTTTAGGACCTTGTACGGCAAAAAGGGAATAATCATCCGACTGATCCTCAAGGGTTGCTCCAAAATCATTGTGTTGATTGATCCAATTCCAATCTTTCCTGATATTGGACGCATTGACCACTAGCATGTATTTCTGATCCTCCATTTTGTAAACAAGGAGATCATCTACGATGCCACCCGTTTCATTGGGGAAACAGGAATACTGGGCTTGTCCCACCACCAATTTGGAAGCATCATTGGAAGTGACTTTTTGAATCAATTCCAAAGCATTGGGTCCTGAGACGAAAAACTCGCCCATATGGGAAACGTCAAAAATACCTACACGCTCCCGAACAGTTTTGTGTTCTTCCAGATCTGAACTGTACCTCACAGGCATATCATATCCTGCAAAGGCCATCATCTTTGCCCCTAAGGCAAGGTGCACATCATGCAACGCAACTTTTTTCAGCATTTTTTTGGTTGGGTTTGTTTTCTTAAAATCAAAGTTAACAAAAGCTAATCAAGATAACGAACCGACCCAAAAAAAAGACCGCCTTTGCGGGGCGGTCTCTGCTTATGGATTTGTTTCTAATTACCCACCGTAACCTGGGTTTTGTATCAGGTTTGGATTGGCATCCATTTCTCTTTGAGGAATTGGGAAAACCATTCTGGGATCATCAAAATTATAGACATTGCTGTTGTTGTTGTCCAAAACGCTTCCTTTCAACCTTTTGATATCATGAATGCTATGGCCTTCATGAGCCAATTCAGCTTTTCTTTCTGCAATAATCTCTTCCAGCGTTACCGCGTTTTTTGCAGGAAGATCCACCCTTTCCCGTATTCTATTAATGTCTGCCACAGGTGTGGCACCTATTGCTGTTCCCAATCTGAAATTGGTCTCGGCTCTAGTTAGGTACATTTCAGCTAATCTGAATACTTTCACATTTCTGAATTGATCTCTCCACTTGGCAGTTCTCAATTCTCCTGCACCTTCAAAAAACTGATCCAACCTTTCATCGTCAGCTTCATAGATGTTTAAATGGGCATCCAAAACCGCAACATCTCCACCTCTAGCACCAAATTCCGGTAAAGAATAGTAAGTAAACATTTCATTGGTCGGATCCTGGGTATTTACCTGAATGGCAAATAGATCTTCCGGGGAATCCGCTTCGGTATTGAAGGCATCCAAAAATCCTGACATCACCAGCTGTTTACCCGCCGGGGCAGAAATCTCGATGGCTCTATTGGCCGCATCTCTCGCTTCCGCAAATCTTTCCATCTGCAAATAGACCCTTGACAATTGAGCAGCCGTCACATACTTGCTGGCAAAAAAACCATTGGTGTTGGGTAGCAATCCTTCAGCAGTGGTAAGGTCACTGATGAGTTGTTGGTATACTTCCTCTACCGTATTTCTAACCACAAAGCTCTCTTCACTGACTGCACGGGTAGGGGTTAGGACAAGTGGTACACCCAAATTTGAATTGGTATTGCCAGCAGTATAAGGCAACGCAAATAATTTGATCAACTCAAAATAGGCCGTTCCTCTCAAAAACAACGCTTCGCCTCTTACCCTGTCTCTATCTGCTTCATCCACCACATCTATGGCATCCAACACATTGTTGGTAATGTTGATGACACGATAAGCTGAAGCCCAAGTGGCAGTGATAAAGGAATTGTTGACAAAAATGGCCTTATTGAAGATTTCCCTTGGCTGGTTGAATGTACCTTCCCAACGAATTTCCCTATTTGCTCCCAGCATTTCGGAATAAAGGTGAATTCTTCCCCCGTACATGCTTGCCGTCCGGAGTTCAGCGTAGCCACCTATCAAGACACTTTTTATATTGGCATCATCTGACAAGGCCAAATCTTGGTCAATGCTCTGTGCAGGAGTGAGAAACAGTTGGTCTCCACAACCGCTTAACAAGGCTGTCAGTGCTATAAATCCTGTAATTATATATTTCTTCATTGTGATTTTCAGTTTAGAATCCAACATTTATACCGATGGAATAGGTTTTCGCCTGAGGGGCTGAATAGAAATCATTGCCTTGGAAAACATTGCTGGCGATGTAATCAGCATTTACTTCCGGATCCCAGCCTCTGTAATTGGTGAAAGTCAACAAATTCAAGCCAGTCAGATAAATTCTGGCTGAAGAAAGTTTCATTCTTTCCAATACTGGTGTTGGAATGGTATAGCCTATAGTTAAAGTCCTCAGCCTCAAATAACTGCCGTCTGACAGGTATCTGCTAGAAGCTTGGCAACCATTACATTCTCCCAATCTGGCCTGGGGGACGGCTGTGATGTCACCAGGATTTTGCCATCTGGCCATCTGATCTCTGGTAGAGTTATCAAACCAGTCTCCATTGGCCGCAAAGAATCCTCCACCTCCGTCGAAGATGTCATTGCCATAAACACCTTGAAATAGGAAATTCAAATCGAAGTTCTTAAAGGTCAAGGTATTGGTAATGCCTCCTATAAATTTTGGATTGGGATCACCTACAACCATTCTTTCTGCATCGTTGAAGTTGTTGGTGGTTTCAGTCAATTCTGCATTGGCATACCAAAGTGCATCACCGTTAGCAGGATCTACACCAGCATAATTCGCACCGTAAAATACCCCGATGGATTGATCCAAGAAAATTCCATTCAGGAACCTGGAAGATGAAGGGGGAATTGATTCCTGACCACCAAGGTCTCTTACCCTGTTGATGTTACGGGCAAAGTTCAAAGAAGTCGTCCAAGAGAAATCTTGTTTGATGACATTGGTAGAGTTGATGATAAATTCAAATCCATAGTTCTGCATCCTACCAATGTTTTGTCTTTGAATATCAAATCCAGTGGTAGATGGTACAGGAACGTTCAACAAAAGGTCAGAAGTGTTTTTGTCATAATAGTCAATCTCACCTGTGATTCTGTCATTCAATATTCCAAATTCAACACCGATATTGAATTGATTGGTCACTTCCCATCCTAAATCCGGATTGGGGATTTGAGTTGGTCTCAAACCGGGAATCAGGGCATAGGCAGCGGATCCATACAGTCCTAAGTGATCGAAATCACCAATCCGGTCATTACCTGTCAAACCATAGGAGGTCCTCAATTTCAAAAGACTCAAGGTTGAACTTCCGCTCAGGAAGCCTTCTTCTGACACCATCCATCCAACTGAAGCTGCAGGGAAGAAACCGTATTTGTTGTTGTCCCCAAACCTTGAAGAACCATCCACTCTTCCGCTCAATGTCATGAGGTACTTATTGTCCAGTTTGTAATTGACCCTGGCAAAATACGACAATATAGAAGAGAAGGTAAGCGTGGAAGTACCTCCAGTGATTTCTGCAGCCGAAGCCAATGTTCTCAAAGCATCAAGTGGAAATTCTTGGCCCTCTACATTGGTAAAGTTTCTCGTAAATTTCTGGAAGGCCATACCGCCTACCGCCTCAATGTTGTGACGGTCACCAATTACCTTACTGTAAGTAAAGTAATTGTTGGTATTGTAATTGAAAATCCTTACCCAGGAAGATCGACCAAAACCTTGGGTAGAAAGCCCTAAATTGGTTCTTGATCCGAAGAACTGTTCTTCATTTTGATTCAAGATATCCACACCAAATTCACTTCTGAACCTTAAATCCTTTGTGATTTTAAGTTCACCATAAATGCTATTGATGTTCCTAAAGGATGTGTTTTGCCATTGGGCATTTTCTGAATCAATCAAGTTATTGTAATAGGTAGCTGTAGGACGGTCATACAATTGTCCATTCAAATCCCTTACAGGAGTAATGGGAGCCAAAGCCACCAACTGAATAGGGTTGTTGAATTGATTGTCATCGGAAAGCCTATTGGTTTCGGTTCTGGCCAAACTGAAGGTAGTTCCTATGGTAAATCTATCAGAAACATTGTGGTCCAAGTTTAATCTGGTAGTAATCCGTTCCAAGTCATTTCTGATCATGATACCGTCCTGCTTATCATAAGCAGCACTAAAGAAAAATCTGGTTTTGGCATCTCCTCCAGCCGCAGAGAAATTGAAGTTGGTAACGCCAGCATCAGGATTGAAAGCCAAGTCCTGCCAATCTGTATCAGTTTCTAATGTTCTCCAATCAGACCATCCAGAATAACGATCCAATCTGCTTTCCACGAATTGCAAATCGGAGCCTGCATAATCACCCGGGTTATTGATGGGATCAAAACCATTCCTAAGGTCGACATTGTACCCCGATTCTCTCATCAGCTCTACAAATTCCGCTGAGTTCAAGAATTCTCTCTTTCTTGTAGGGCTGCTGACACCTCTTTGGAGGCCAACATTGAATTTGGTTTTTCCACTGGCACCTGATTTGGTGGTGATCAAAACCACCCCATTGGCACCCCGAGAACCGTAAATGGCTGCAGCAGAAGCGTCCTTCAATACTTCAAAAGACTCAATATCATTGAAATTGATGTCAGTGAGCGGGTTGCTGGAACCCAAGGCTGACCCACTGTTATCTCCATCGTTGATGGGGATACCATCAATGACATATAGTGGATCATTTCCACCTGAAATGGACGTGGTACCCCGTACCCTAACTTTAACACCTTCTCCCACTTTTCCACTGGAAGATTCCACAAATACCCCAGCCATTCTTCCTTGAAGGGCTTCTTGAAAATTCGGGGTAGGCATGTTTTGGATTTCAGATCCTTTTAGAGAGGCCACATTTCCTGTCAAGTCACCTTTGGTGATGGTACCATAACCTACCACGATTACCTCGCCCAAGGTTTTGGCATCTACTTGAAGGGTAACATCGATGTTGGATCGGTTACCTATAAGGATTTCCTGATTAAGGAAACCTACAAAAGAAAACACCAAAGTTTCCTCAGGTGTGGCAGATATGGAATATCTACCATCAAGGTCAGTGATAGAACCACGGTTGGTTCCTTTTACCCTAACATTGACCCCAGGCAGGGGAAGGTTGTCTTCGACAGATAACACTGTTCCAGACACGGATTGACTTTGGGCAAATAGTGTATTGCTGTACATTACGAGCAATAGCATTGCACCCAGTAAACTTCTCATCATAAGCTTATTTGGTTAGTTGATTGAATTGGAAAATTTTTATTATCGGTGGGTTATTGTTAAGAGCGGGCAATTAACGATTTTATTCAGGCAAAAAAAACAATTTTTTATATAATTATTTTTAGTGTTTAAAACTAAACAAGGTTGTTAACGGACTTTTTTCGAAATAAAATTAACTCTTCAGAATTAATTCCTGTCCGCAAATATGGCTTTATTCTGTTTAAAATTTTAAACAACGGTAAAATTCTGCATATTAATTTTTAAAAATGGCCAAAATTTGAACCTGTATTTTCCAAAAACACGGAGATTTTTAAAAATTCGGTTATCAAAAAAAAATCGATTAATAGTTGTTATTAGATTGATAATACACAGAATTAAAAAAAACAAGACTTTTTTAAGTTGTTATATTGGTTGAAAGTTAAGCTTAAAATTAAACTGGGCTATTCCGTTTAGAAATAGCCCAGTTTGTAAAATTTCAAGATAATTAGCTATCAAATCCCTTCATAACCTGGGTTTTGTTCCAATATGCCATCGGAAACCTGTAATTCATCCCTTGGAATAGGAAACACCTTCCGGAAATCAGGCATGCCCAACACTTCATCGATTTTATCAAACCGAACCAAATCATAGAATCTGTGTCCTTCATAATTCAATTCAACCCTTCTTTCCTGTAACAAGGCATCGATATAATCATTGATGCTTGCAAAATTACCCAAATCACCCAATCCTGCTCTTGACCTGATCATATTTAAATCTTCAGTTCCTGCATTGGGGTTGTTATCTCTGAATACAGCAGCTTCAGAACGGATAAAGTAAAGTTCTGCCAATCGAAAAACCTTGGCATTGTTTGCATTGGTGTTGTCAGGGTATTTGGAAGATCGATTGGCATTTCTGCTGAAAGAGAAAAGTTCAGCGCGATCATCACCTTCTTCGAAGGCCTCCAAAAGATCAGTGTCTACATTGTATTCATCCCTTCTGATGATGTAGGTGTTGAAACTGCTTTGGTCCTGATCATTGTATTCCACCTCAAAGATGGATTCTGCAGTAGGTTCTGTTGCCTCATAAATATCAAATACATTGTCCAACAGTGAAAAAGGCCCTTCACTGATCACCCGATCAGCATCCTGAAATGCTTGAGTATAGTTTTCCTGATACAGGGATATTCTCGCCCTTAGGCTCAATGCCGCCCAGAAATTTACTCTTCCGCGATCATTGAATCCTTCCAACCTTGAAATTCCCTCATTTAAGTCACTCAGAATCTGATTGTAAGTCTCAGCCACAGTGCTTCTGGGTAAATTGGGAATCAAATTGAAATCATTGTTTTCAATTGGCTCGAGGAACAAAGGCAATCCAAACCTAGAACTGGGATCGTAAAATTCACCGTATAGCCTAAGCAAATCGAAGTAAGCCAAAGCCCTGATGGCATGCGCTTCACCAATGACCCGGTCTCTATTGGAAAACAATGGATCCTCAATTCCAGGTGCCTCACTGATCAAAAGATTGGCAATACTTATGACCCTGTAAATATTGGGCCAAGCCTGGGTTACAAACAGATTGGTGAATGGTACGGCTCTTTGGTCTATTTCCAATTGGTTGTCAAAGAAGCCTTGATATACTGCATTGTCTGCGATCAAATCATTGTTAAGGACATATTCCAGACCGTAGTAATAAATGTTCTGCATTCTGGAATAAGCCCCCAACAAAATTGCATTGGCAGAAGCGCCGTCCACGAGCGCCTCATTGGCATCCAAAGAGGTCAATGGATCCGGCTCCAGAATATTGCAGGAGGAGACGGTTAGAAATGATACAAATAAGATGAATATTTTTTTCATGATTGCTGATTTTAAAGGCCGATGTTAAATCCAAGTGAATAACTCCTAAGTTGCGGCATGGTACCGAAATCTGATCCGGCCAGTCTCGGATCTCTTGCATTCTGACTGACCTCTGGATCCAAACCTGTATAATTGGTGATTGTAAACAGGTTCTGGCCTTGTACAAATACCCTCAAACTTCTGATTCCAATGTTGGAAACAATGGTTTGTGGAAAATTATATCCAAGAGTCAACAATTTCAGTCGGAGGAAAGAACCATCTTCCAACCATCTTGAAGAATATTCCCTCCAGTTCAGGTTGTTCAAAGAAGCCCTTGGAATATCAGTGATATCTCCTGGCTCTCTCCATCTTCTGTCAGCTAAGGTATGGTTGTTGCCATCAGGTAAAGGGAAACCGGGACCGATCCTACTCCATCCCAAATTCTCGTAAGATGCTCTGGAATGGTTGAAAATGTCATTGCCAACAGTAAACTGAAAAAATAAATTTAGATCAAAACCTTTGTAGTTCAATCTGTTGTCCCATCCTCCGAAATAATCCGGCTGGGCATTCCCTACAATTCTCCGGTCGGCAGAATTGATCGCCCCATCTCCATTCAAATCAACCCAGTTCATATTGCCAGTTTGTGGGTCGACTCCTTCATGGTCTATGAGGAAAAATGTGCCGATAGGATGTCCTGTAGATAAGATGTGGGAATCACTTAAGATCTGATCATCCACCTCCAGTTCCAATACTTTGTTTCTGATCCATGAAATGTTGAATGAGGAAGTCCAGTTTAAAGGACCTGTAAGTATGGTTCCACCCAATGCCAGTTCCAATCCCCTGTTTTCTACACGGCCAATATTTTCAGTCACAAATTTGAATCCTGAGACACCGGGGATCAACCTGTTGAGCAATAAGTCTTCCGTTGTTTTGACGAAATAGTCGGCGGTCAAAGTAATTCTGTCCCCAAGGAATCCAAAGTCAATTCCCACGTTGCTCTGAACCGTACTTTCCCAAGTAAGGTTGCTGTTGCTCAATTGGGTAGGGACCAAGGATGGCGTCTGACGGTAAGCTCCCACTCCAAACAATCCCCTGGAGGCGAAGTTTCCAATTCCATCCTGATTACCTGTTACGCCATAGCTGGCCCTGACTTTAAGATCAGAGATCAAGGATTGGTCTTGCATGAACCCTTCCTCACTTAAACGATAAGCTACCGATCCTGATGGGAAAAACCCAAAACGGAAGTTGTCACCGAATCTGGAAGAACCGTCTGCCCTGCCTGTAAAAGTGAACAGGAATTTATCCGCATAGGAATAATTTCCTCTGAAGAAATATGAAGTCAGTCCCCAATTGGTACCCGAAGTGGATCCGGCAGTAACTTGAGCCGCGACTGCCAGTTTCGTAAACTGATCACTTGGAAAACCCTGGGCTACAATTGAGGCAAAATTTCTGTTGGATGCCTGATATGAGTTACCCAAAACGGCATTTACATTGTGCTTTCCATCCCCGAATGATGTGGTGTAGGTCAAATAATTTTCCGCAAGCCAAGTAAAATCCTGCGTATTGCCATAGGTACCTTGACCGTTGAAATTACCATTGATGGATTCCCTTGAAATGATTGGAGTGTAGGATTCGTCCTCCAGATCAGTGTAATCTATCGACATCGTACTTCTGAAACTGAGTCCTTTAGCCAATTGGATGTCTGCATAAACAGTGGCCAGGGCTCGGTTGGTTCTCGTAAATCTGTAATAATTTTCAGCAATCAATACAGGATTGTCCAACATCCACCAGCCAAAATAATCAAATGGATCTGCATAGGCTCCATCTTCTTCTCTCACCGGCATCAGTGGATCGCCAGCCAATGTATTGATTACGACCCCGTATAAAGAGTTGTCATTGATGGTCCTGTCCTGAATGGTTCTATTCAAGGACATGTTAGTTCCCACTTTCAACCAATCATTGACCCGTGTATCTAAATTGAGTCTGGCACTGATTCTTTCAAATCCAGTTCCGATCTGTACACCCTCCTGATTAAAATAGGCAAGAGATGAATAATATTGCGTTTTATCATTGCCGCCTGAAACCGAGATATCATAGCTTTGTATGGGGGCTTCTTTGAAAATCTCATCATACCACCTTGTATTTTGAAGACTGGGATCATCTGGGTCAAATCCCCATATATTGGTCACATAATTCTCACCATAATTGGTTCCAAGGTCTCTGTTGTCCTGAAAGGCAGCATCATCCATCAGTCTTAAAAATTCCGATGAGTTGTGCATATCTATTTTATTGGTAACATTCTGCACACCATAGAAACCATTGATGTCGATTTTTGCCTCTCCGGCTTTCCCTCTTTTTGTCGTGATCAAGACCACACCATTGGCACCTCTTGAACCGTAGATAGCTGCTGCTGATGCATCCTTCAAGATCTCAATGGACTCGATATCAGCAGGGTTGATGTCTGCAAGTGAGTTGGTCGCCTGACCACCTGAAAATAGACCTGAAAGGTCCTCAGAAATAATTGGAATACCATCAATGACATACAGAGGTTCACTCGATGCCGAAAGAGAAGTGTTTCCTCTGATCTGCATGGTGATGCCCGCACCGGGAGTTCCTGATGGGGACTGTACAAATACCCCGGCAGCTCTTCCCTGCAGGGCATTGTCGATACTTGCCATGGGCAGGCGGGCAATGTCCTCTCCCCTCACACTACCTACTGAACCGGTAAGGTCTCTTCGGTTTGTAGTTCCATATCCTACAACCACCACTTCACTGAGCGTTTTGGCATCAAGTTCCATGGTAATGTCCACCCTGGTTCTGTTTCCTACTAAAGCTTCTTGAGTATTGAAGCCAACAAAAGAGAAAATCAAAGTTTGATCCGGAGCGGCTTGAATGGAGTATTGACCATCCAAATCTGTGATAGCTCCTGTAGTAGAACCTTGCACCCTTACATTGACACCTGGCAGAGGCATATTGTCTTCGGCCGATATCACCGTACCTGTAACGGTCTGAGTTTGTGCAATGGATAAATTGCTGAACATAAATACAAGCAAAATTGCACCTAGTAAATTTTTCATCATAAGCGTTTTTGATTTTAAAATGGTAATTAAATGAAATAGGTAGGTTTTTTGAAGATTTTAAATTACTGTTAATTTGAAAAAATAAAAAGTCAAACAGAAAATAAATTTGAATTAATAGTTTAAAAACAAGACAATAGGATTCGATTTATGATTATTTGAATAACTCAAAAATTTATTAAATACGGTACTTTGTTTATGGAATAATGTTGTATATTTTTTTTACGGTGTCCGATTTCAAAAAAAAAATGCACTGATAACTAAATCAGTGCAGCTAGAAGTAAGTTGTCAATGGAAGAATTGCCTGATTAGACTGAAAAACTCTCTCCGCATCCACAAGTTCGTGAGGCATTGGGATTGACAAACTGAAAACCTTTGCCGTTCAATCCATCTGAAAATTCAAGTGTTGTTCCAGCTAAGTACAAAAGGCTTTTTCGGTCAACAATGATCTTAACACCTTTGTCTTCAAAAACATGATCGCTGTCGATTGTATTGGCATCAAAACCCAATTCATACATCAATCCTGAGCATCCTCCGCCTTTGACAGAAACGCGGATGTTTTCTCTTTCGGTCCTGCCTTCTTCCTGACGCAATTCCAAAATTCGTTCCTTTGCTTTATCTGATACTATTATCATATTTTCGGGATAATTTATATTTCCTGTTTTAAGTAAAGGCAAAACATGCTTACCTTCGAAATGATTCACATACAAATATACAAAATTCTGGCATGAGAAAAATTGAACACTTAGGGATTGCGGTCAAAAACCTAAAACAATCCAATGCACTTTTTGAAAGATTGTTGGGAAAAGCTTCCTACAAAGAAGAGGAAGTTGGTTCTGAGGGTGTTTTGACTTCCTTTTTTCAAGTTGGAGAAACCAAAATTGAACTGTTGGAAGCTTCAAGTGAAAATAGTCCAATAGCTAAGTTTATGGAGAGAAGGGGAGAAGGAATTCATCATATCGCCTTTGATGTGGAAGATATTAGATCCGAAGTGGAAAGGTTAAAAGCAAATGGTTTTGAAATCCTAAATGAAATTCCCAAGGAAGGGGCAGATCATAAATTAGTTGTATTTTTGCATCCAAGATCCACCAATGGCGTTTTGGTAGAGCTGTGTCAGGATAAAGATTGAAGGTGCCCTTGCACCTTATTTAAAAACGACTACAAAAATATGGCAGAAAAGAGAACCGAAATCAGTGATTTGGGAGAGTTTGGATTGATCGAACATCTAAAAAGAGGGGTTAATGTCAAACAGTCCAGTACCTTATTGGGAATAGGTGATGATGCAGCTGTATTGGCAGCTGGAGACCATGTAAAGGTGGTTACCACAGATATGCTGTTGGAGGGGGTGCATTTTGACCTCGCATATGCCCCTTTACATCACTTGGGTTTCAAAGCGGTAGCTGTCAATGTATCAGATGTAGCGGCGATGAATGCGATTCCTAAACAAATCACTGTAAGCCTTGCCTTATCCAATCGGTTTTCTGTTGAGGCCGTAGATGCCCTTTATGCAGGGGTTTCTGTAGCCTGTGAGCATTATGGGGTTGATCTTATCGGTGGTGATACGACCGCTTCACGTTCAGGCTTGGTGATTTCCATCACGGCGATCGGGGAAGGTCAAAAAGAAACTTTAGCCTACAGATCTGGCGCCAAAGTAAACGACATCATTTGTGCGACAGGAGATTTAGGTGCTGCTTTGGTTGGTTTACAGATTTTAGAAAGAGAAAAACAGGTTTATCTGGCCAATCCGAACATGAAACCGCAATTGGATAAATATCCATACGTCACCCGACGACAACTAAAACCCGATGCACGGATGGATATCATTCATGAGTTCAAGGAAATTGGCCTTGTTCCCACGAGCATGATAGACATTTCAGATGGGCTTGCTTCGGAACTTTTTCACCTCTGTAAAGCATCTGAGGTGGGAGTGACTATTTATGAGGATAAATTGCCGATTGATAAGGAAACCTATGATACGGCATTGGAACTTGGCCTGGATCCGATTACCTGTGTATTGAATGGGGGGGAGGACTATGAATTGCTTTTTACCATAGCACCAAAAGATTATCCTAAACTGGAAAAGCATCCTGATGTCCATTTTATTGGACATGTCACCAAAGCAGAGGAGGGAAAATTTCTGGTAACCAAAAGCGGTACAGCGGTGGAATTAAAAGCCCAGGGTTGGAAACATTTTTAAGAAAATACACCAAGATCCTGCAGACAGATTATAACTAGTGTTACAATTGTTATTTCTCAATTTCTTCATCTTTGGGTGGTTTGCGATGCCAATAAGAAGCCAATATAGATCCTGTGATGTTCATAAACGGTCCAAATACCGCAGCGGCCAATCCTACAGTAGCTATTTTCCCCATTTCTTTGGCCAATCCTGAAGCCAGCCCAGCATTTTGCATGCCCACCTCAAAGGCGATGGTTCGGCAATCCCTTTCATCCATTCTAAACAGTTTCCCAGCCCAATATCCCAAAGTGTATCCACTGAGGTTGTGAAAGATTACCAATACAATCAATATCGGGCCAATTGTCAAGAGGTTATCCCTTCCAGCGGCAGTTATAATCGCGATGATGACAGCAATTCCAATCATGGATACCAGAGGCATGGCATCATCCAGCCACTTGGCTTTTCCGCCCAAAAATCTGTTAAAAAGTAAACCGGCACCGATAGGAACAATGACAATTTTGATGATGTCCAAAACCATACCCCATACATTCACTTCCACGAATTCCCCAGCCAGCAATCCCATCAGGACGGGCGTAATAAATGGCGCCAGCATGGTGGTAACCGCGGTGATGGTGATGGAGAGGGCCAAATTTGCATTAGCCAGAAAGCTCATTACATTGGAAGCCATTCCACTGGGGGAGGAGCCGATCAAAATCAGACCAGCGGCTATCTCAGGTGGGAACCCACTTAATTTGGCGAGGGTGTAACCTATGATGGGCATGATGGTAAATTGGCAAAGCACCCCAATCAACACGCCTTTTGGCATTTTAATGACCCCACCGAAATCCCTTAGGCTCATAGAGGTGCCCATGCCAAACATGATAATCTGCAACAAAGGCACAATTAACCCACTTAATTTAAAACCTCCTATTTCCTGAAATGGACCGGGATAAAACATGGCAGCTACCACCACTCCAAAAATCATCATGGTGTAGGTAAAACCCTTAAGCTTGTCGAATCCCCTGAATCCTATTCCCAATAAGATAAAGAACAGGATCAATGAAGGGCCGACAAGGTGTACGAGATCTATGAAATAAAACAACACGGCTAAAACTAAAACCGGAATCGCAGATAACAGCAAAAATTTATAGGAAACTTGTTTCAAAAGACTGGGGATAATGAGGTTTGAAATTTAAATGGCTAAGGGTTATTTATAGTTTGTATGCCTGCCTGGAAAGCAACTGCCATTTGGATTTATTTTTGACCCAAACCATCATGACACCAATTCTGATGTCTACTGTTTGATTGGATTGGTTTTTGGCCTTGGCGGCATAAATGTGACGCACCACCCCGACTTTTCCTGAAATCTGGATTTCTTGTTCATGGACTTCCACACTTTGATAGTCAAAAGGCTTTAAGCTTACAATCTCCTGAATAAAGGCTTTTTTATCCTGAACACTTCCATTGGAATGCCCAAATACCAGATCCTCAGACAACAATGCATTGAATTTTGCTTCATCCGCATTGACCACTGCCTGGGTGAATTCATTTACCGCCTTAGCGACCTCTTCTTTTTCTGTATCATTGAAATCAGTCAATGGTGCAAAAAAGGTCAAAATGATGAAAATTAATAGGCTGCTTTTCATAGAGTTTTTTGAATTAGGGATTCCGGAAACTTGGTGCTGGCCAAGTTTCCGGTATTCCACGTTGGGATTTAGCTGTAAGTTCTGTCGTGGGAGCTTTTTTGATCCCATTCTGTAGTCGGTGCAAAGAAGCTGCCGTCTCTCCTATGCAGGTGTTCCTTGAGTACCTCTTCATTCAGATCGATACCCAGTCCAGGTGAGGTCAGGGGCACAGGGGCGTAGCCCATGTCAATCATTTTCTTTCCATCCGTGGTAACCACCAAATCCTCCCACCAAGGGACATCCACCGAATGGTGTTCCAAAGAAAGAAAATTCTGTGTCGCTGCGGCACAATGGACATTGGCCATAAACGAAACAGGTGTTCCTGCTTGATGCATGGCCATGGCTATGCCATTTTCCTCTGCATAATCGCCGATTCTTTTTGTTTCAAGTAAGCCACCTGAGGAAGCCAAATCAGGGTGAACGATGTCCACCGCATGATTGTCGATTAGATCCTTAAAATTTTGAAGCAAATAAATATCTTCTCCGGTTGTAGTAGGTGTTTCTAAGGCATCGGTAATCGTCTTGTGCTGTTGGGTCATCTGCCACGGCACCATGTCCTCCAGCCAGGCAAGCCGGTATTTGTCCAAGGCTTTTCCCAATCTGATGCAGTTGTTAAGATCAATATGGCCATAGTGATCTGTTGAGATGGGTATTTCATAACCCACCATTTCCCTTACATTGTGGACAATTTTAGCCAGTTCATCCAAACCTTTTTCCGTGATTTGTATGCCAGTGAATGGATGGGCGGTATTGGCATAAGACATATAGCCTCCTTGCCATTGACTCGAGCTTCCTTTTAAAATTTCTTTGTTGACCAAGGCTCCCGGGATATCTTTGATTTCATTGATGGAAACATCCATTTTGAGCCAATTGTATCCTTGGGTTTCAGTTCGGTATTTGATCAGGCGTTTTTGGTCTTCAGGGTCTTTTCCTTCCGGGGTATCGGCATATAATCGAACGTTATCTCTGTATCTGCCTCCCAGCAATTGCCATGCGGGCACATTGTACGCTTTTCCACAAAGGTCCCAAAGCGCCATTTCTACCGCACAAACTCCACCCGCCTGCCTTGCAGGACCGCCAAATTGCTTGATGATTTTAAAAATACGCTCTACGTTACATGGGTTTTCACCGAGTATTCGACTTTTCAACATCAAGGCATACTTGGGATCAGCGCCATCCCTCACTTCCCCCAGGCCATATATGCCTTGGTTGGTGTAAATTTTGATGATGGCTGTGCCACCCATGACCGCTGTAAGACAGTAACGGAGATCGGTGATTTTCAGATCGGAAGGAGCAGAAGCCTTTTGTACTTTAGATGTCGTCTGGGCCAAGGTGTCCTCAAGCGTCAATCCCATCATTGCGGTGAGTGATAAACCACCTAGAGCAGTCTTTTTTAAAAAATCCCTACGGTCGGCTTTGGTGGTAGGTCTATCTATTTCAGCTTGCCTTTCAGCAGCATATTGGGCTTCTCTTACTTTGTTTTTGGAGATGATGTCCTGGAGTGTGTTTTTCATGGTGAATGGTTTTGGGTCTTTTTGTTTTACACATTTTTCTGGTATCTGTTTACCAATTTCTATCTTTTAAGAAGAGATTTAGCTCCTCGCGACTCATGGGCAAATCGGTTTTTTTATTTACCCAATCCAAAAAATCCTTGACGATGGTTTCATTCCACTTGGTATCAATCTCACCTGCGGAATACTTGCCTTCTTTGAGTCTTTGAATTCCGAATTGATCTCTTAACATAATGAATTCGGCGTTGATGACCAAATCGGCCAATAAGAAGGAAGGAATGAAGATCACTCCATATTTATTGGCTAAAACAGCATCTCCAGGGAGTACAATGGCGCGTCCGATCCTGACCGGATAGTTGATGGTGGTGAGCATCATTTGTTGGATGTAGGAGGGGTCATGCCCTTTGACCCAGCCGTTAAAACCTTCAATAGCACTTAGCCCAGCCATATCCCTGACCGAGCCGTAGAAGATCACTCCTTTCTTTGATTTGGCATAGATGGCATTGCCTAAATTGTCCCCGATCAGTGTACCATCTACTATTTTGCCATAACCGTCAGCTACATAAATATCACCCTCCTGCAAAGCATCTATGGGCCAGGAATTGGTACCTCCGGCTTGCACTCTGCCTTCTTGCTTTCCAATGTCCTTTACCAGATCATTGACATCCTGTCTCAAAGGCATGTACTGTGCTGTCAATGCCCTTCCAGTCATCACCCTGTTGTCATGAATCATGATCCACTCATTTTCATACTGGTTGTGATACCCTTTGTTTCTGAGATAACCCCATGCTTCTTCCATTGAAACCTTTTCAAGCCTTTGGAGGAGTGCTTCTGGGACCTTTGGCCTTCCATCAGGAAAGCGTTCGCCATCCCATTGAGCGGTCAACTTTTGAATTTGATCAGGGCTAGGGCTGATTTGTTGTGCCATCGAAAACAGGCCTGGTAACAGTGTTACCAAGAAGCACAATAAGATTGCTTTTTTCATATACCTTGGGTTTTTGGATATAGAAAATTGGCATTCCGATCTTAAATGGCTCAGATCGAAAATGCCAACTTTCTTTTTAAAAGAAATTTTGTATGGAAGATAGAAAATATCCTTGATTTATTTTATGGGATATTGATCAACTTACAAAATTTATTCAAAGAATGGTACATCTTTTACAGCATATTTTCGCATGCCTTCTTCATTGATTTCCACACCGATTCCAGGCTTTTCTGATAAGGTGATAAAACTGTTTTCAGTTCTGGGGCCATCGTAGGTGACAATGTCTTTCCAAAGGTCATCCGTGTCCATATAAATCTGCCATTCCATAACCTGGAAATTAGGAACAGAGGCACAGACATGACAGCTTGCCATGGCACCCAAGAAGGAAGCGACCATATGTGGTGAAAAAGGAACGTAGTATAAATTGGCTAGATTGGCTATCCTTTGCGCTTCACCCAAACCACCCGCTTTTTGTATGTCAGGCATGATGATATCAACTGCAGATTCAGAAAGCAATCTGGTGAAGCCATAGGCTAAATAAATATTTTCTCCGGCACAAATTGGGGTAGTGGTCTGTTCAGTAATCGATTTGTAGACTTCTGGATTGTCGGCTGGTATGGGTTCTTCCAACCACATCAGATTGAGCGGTTCGTACATTTTAGCCATTTTCAGTCCGGTGACGGCATCATATCTTCCATGCATATCCACGCAGATGTCAATATGGGGACCCACAGCCTCTCGCACAGCAGCGATGGCATTGTACATTCTTTCGATTTCTGCTGGACTTGCCGTCCAGTTGAACCGGTCATATTTATTGGGATCTCTTCCATCATCCACATCAAATTTGACCGCATTGTAACCTCTACCAACGGCACCTTTGGCTGCATCTGCATAATCTTGAGGACTTGGGTTTCGAGAAGTATAAAGTGCTGTGTCACAATAAACCCTTATTTTATCACGGAATTTTCCTCCCAACAACTGATATACCGGTACGCCAAAAACTTTCCCGGTGATGTCCCAAAGGGCGGTTTCAATGGCAGTCAGCACCGCTACAAATACTCCTGATTGAGCACCTCCAAAAAATGCTCCTTTCCGAATCTGCTCAGCCAATCGATTGGGGTTTAGTGGATTCTGACCTCTAAGTTGGTTTCCCATCCGCATGACCAAATGGTAAGTACCATGAATGGCATCCACAGCTTCCCCACAACCCCAAACATCCTGGTTGGTGTATATTTTGACATACAATGCTCCTCTTACAAAACCACATTTCACATCGGTGATTTTAAGGTCGGCGGGATTGGAGTAGGGATTTTGTCGGTCGACGGCTGCTTGTAGCCCGTTGCCGAAGGTGCTCAAAAGCGCACCTCCTGTAATTCCGGCTACCAGCCCTTTCTGTAAAAAATTTCTTCGTGAATTTAGATTTTTCATAGTTAGGTTTTTAGGTATATGTTAGCGTTATAAAATTTTACCAGGTTCTGGTTTTAAGGATTTCCTGAATTTGTTCCTTGGGTACCGGCAATTCGTCAATGTGCTCATTCAACCAACTGGAGAAATCCCGCTCAATGTCTTCAGCCCACCTTGTATCGATCTGACCTGCCGTGTATACTCCGGCTCTGATCCGTTCATGCCCAAACATGTCTCTCAATCGGACAATTTCGGAAGTAACCACTACTTTCTCTGCCAAATGTGGAGGGATAAAGGAGACGGCTCCATCTCGACCTAATACTACATCTCCAGCCATTACGGTGACTTGTCTGATTCTTGTCGGCCGGTTGATACCGATCAGCATGGTATTCAGATCACCTCTCTGATTGTGGTGTGAGGGATGGTAGCTGGTGAAAAAAGAGGTAAATCCACCCAATTCTTTTAATCCGACGATATCCCTCACTGCACCATCATAAACAATCCCGTTTCCGGATTTGGCATAGATCGCATTGGCTACATTATCACCTATGGTGGGTCCTCCTACATGGATACCAAACTGGTCGGCCACATAGACATCGCCTTGTACCAAAACATCAACAGGCCATACATTTTGGCCTTTCTTCCCTTCACTTTTTCCTCTGTCATCTATGGCTTTGTGGATATCAGGTCTACCTGGGGTAAATGTGGCGGTAACAGCCCTTCCAACCAGTACACTGTCGGGATTGATGATCTGCCAGCCCTCAGCATATTGATATTTATAGCCAGCTCCATTCATGACAGCCCATGCTTCTTCATGTGTGACCAATTTCATTCTTTCGATCAGGTCATCCGAAACTTTGGGCCTTCCGTCCTCAAATCTTTCCCCCTGCCACTCCGCAGTGAGAAAGAGCATTTCTTCTTTTGAAATTTGTTGTGAGATGCCAGTTTGAAAGTTGAAAAAAAAGAAAAAAAGAATCAGGCAACTTAAAATAGGTTTTAGATTTTGGTTCATAGGTATATGGGTCAATGGTTAAATACTTTTAGGAATATAGTGACTGCATTTTCAAATTGTACTATTTTTTCTTTCAAACCTACCTCAACTTACACAAGTGGCAAAAAAAATCCAGAATCAATGAAATGGGCTTTACTCCAATTCTTCAGTTGCCTTTAATATTTTAAAAATGGCTTTAGGAAAAAATGTATAAAATACATTTAATTCTGTCCGCATGATTCAGGTCAATTACTGAAATCGGTTGCAACTAATGCTCAAGGCAGTACAAGGCTTTATTTGAAATTCTATCATATCCTAAGTTAAAAAATTATTGTCTGAAAAAGCGTTTTTACTTGAAGAATTACCAAAATTAAAGACTGCTTTTGTTGGCAGCATTTTTTAAAATTCAAGCTGAAATCATCCAAAATTCGTATTATTACCTTGAATTCGTGTAAAAATGACATATTTAAAAAAACTCAAAATCGGGATTTTTCCTTGAAATAGTTCAATTGACAATAAAGGACTAGTAAACCACTATAAATCACCACTCCAAGAAAAAAATCTTTGCTTAAGCTATTCGATTTTTGAAATGCTGTCCAAAGTCTAATCATTGGGGTAAGGAACATAAACAAAACTGGTGAATGCTTGATCTATGACAAAAAGGCAACAGAATTCATCCGGGTCCTTGTAAGACTTTTGAAAATCCTCCAAGGCACCCTCAGCGATCAACTTACGTTGAACAAACTCATCCAGGTAAGTGATGTAATAATTCCAATCCAAATCTTTTTCCGTCCGCCCCAAAAAAAGGTTACCGATGGGTTGTTCCTCTTTTGAAATAGGGAAAATGGGATATTTGGAGAATTTTCTGGAAATGATCTGATAAGCGGCCTCTTTGAGAAGATCAGATACCTTGATAAAATCTTTGGTAATGGTTCCTAGGTATTTTCCATCCAATTCTGGATCATTGAAATCTGAAATCATGGTTTTTTGGTTAATAAGATTACATTCTCTACATGATAAGTATGCGGAAACATGTCTACTGGCTGAATTTTCTCTACATGATACTTTTCGGAAAGCAAAGCGGTATCCCTAGCTTGGGTTGCAGGATTGCAGCTGACATAAACTATTTTTGGAGCATCTAAACGCAACAGCATGTTGACCACATCCTCGTGCATCCCCGCCCTTGGAGGGTCTGTGATGATCACATCAGGTGCCTCATGTTGTAGCATAAAATCATCATTCAGGACGTCCTTCATATCCCCAGAGTAAAAAAGGGTATTTGTAATCCCATTGATAGAGGCATTGAGTCTGGCATCTGCTATGGCTTCTGGTACATATTCAATGCCGATCACTTGCCGGGCACTTTTGGAAATAAAATTGGCAATGGTACCGGTACCGGTGTATAGATCATAGACCACTTCATTTCCCTGCAAATCTGCGAAATCACGGGCCACTTTGTAAAGTTCATAGGCTTGCTCTGAATTGGTCTGGTAAAAGGATTTGGCACTGATTCTGAACTTCAGTCCATCCATTTCTTCATCGATATAATCCTGCCCGGCAAAGGTAATGACTTCCTGGTCGGATATGGTTTCATTTTTCTTCAGATTGATGATATAAAGAAGAGAGGTAAGGTCTGGGAAAAGAGCGTTGATATGGGACATTACCAGATGTATGGCCTCCTGATCGTTCTCCCCAAACTGCACGATCACCATGATCTCTCCTGTGCTGCTTGTTCTGATGATCAGGTTGCGAAGAACCCCGACCTGATTACGGATGTCATAGAAGGATATGCCTTGATCCAAAGCAAATTTTCTCAATGCATTTCTGATCTCGTTTGAGTGGTTGCCCTGAAGGTAACAATGGTTGATGTCCACGATTTTATCAAACATTTTCGGAATATGAAACCCCAAAGCATTTCGCTCGAAATCCGCACCCGAATCAATCTCCTCTCGGGTAAGCCAACGGTTGTTGGAAAAAGTGAAATCAAGCTTGTTTCTGTAGTATTGCGTCTTGTGGGATCCGATGATGGGCATCACTTCCGGTATGTCCACTTTGGCGATACGCTCAAACTGGTCGATTACCTGTTGACGCTTAAAATCCTTTTGAAGTTCGTAAGGTAAATGTTGCCATTTACAGCCGCCACATGTGCCGAAATGCTCGCAAAACGGGGTGGTTCTGTTTTCACTGTATTCAATAATTCGTACTGCCTCGCCTTCCATAAAGGAATTCCGACCTTTGGTAATCCGAACATCGATTAGATCTCCAGGGGCAACATTTGCAACAAAGACTACCTTTCCTTCATGATACCCGAGGCTTTTTCCTTCTGTGGCTATTTTTTCGATTCTAAGGTTTTCGATCACCTTATGCTTCATCTTTCTCGACATAGGGTGCAAAATTAAGAAAAATCAGCTTACAAGCCTTTCAGAGATCAAAAACAAACCTGTTTATTTGTCCAATAATTCTAATTTACTAAATACGAATTTGAGTGGGCTAAAAATTGTAAAGTGGAAGGACGCCTAAATTCTAAGTAAAAGTGATATTGAAGCATTGAATGCTCCCAACAAGCCTACACAATGACCAATCACTTTTAGATATTTCAAAAAAAACAAAGAGATGTGTCTTTGTGGGCTTCGGGAAAATCTTAAAATGAGCCACATTACCCTATGTTTAATTGCAATTATTAATGTAAGATTTAAAAAAAATCAGCAGAATCACCTAAATTAGAAGAAGACCTGATGTTAAATTTTTATATTTAGTTGATTATTCATCCAAAATACCGTGAAATTAAAAGGAAAAGTTGTGTTGATAACCGGTGCTACTTCTGGAATAGGGGAGGCCTGTGCCATGGTTTTTGGCAAGGAAGGCGCCAAGATAGCCATCACCGGTAGATCCCAAATCAAAATCGACCAAAGTCTATTGATATTACAAAGTGAAGGGATTGATGCTTATGGGGTCAGGGCTGATGCCGGTAAAGAGGAAGACAATCAAGAAATGGCCAAATTGGTGCTAAAACATTTTGGCCGTATTGACATTTTGATCAACAACGCCGGTATTTCCATGAGAGCCCTTTTTAAAGACTTGAGCCTGGATGTATTTAGACAGGTCATGGATACCAATTTCTGGGGAACCGTATATGCCACCAAATATTGCCTGCCAGAAATAGAACACAACAAAGGTTCAATTATTGGGGTTTCCTCTATCAATGGCTACAGGGGTACCCCTGCCAGGACAGCCTATACGGCCAGTAAATATGCAATGAACGGATTTTTGGAATCCCTGCGCACAGAAGTGATGAAAAAGGGGGTCCATGTCTTGGTTGCCTGTCCAGGATTTACAGCTTCAAATATCCGGAACAATGCCTTGAAGGCGGACGGCTCCATACAAGGCGAGTCTCCTCGGGAAGAAGCTTCCATGATGACTGCTGAAGCGGTGGCAAAAGCAATATTAAAAGCTACGCTCAAAAGAAAAAGAGATCTTGTACTGACTGGACAAGGAAAAATGGCCGTATTCTTAAATAAATGGGTCCCTGGGTTGATGGATAATTTAGTTTACAAAACCATGGCCAAAGAAAAAGATTCCCCATTTAAATAGTCATCTATGTTGCAAAAAATCTTTCAGGTTTACCTGGACAGGCTAATTGATCTATCTAGCAGAAATAGGTCCATTTACCTGCCAAAGCTGATCACCACTCAAATGTTGGATCTGAAAGAGTTTGATTTTTTAAACCATCACAAAGCATTTGTTTACATCACCGAGTTGTTGGGGAGGAAGAAAAAGATTCCCTTGGTTCCGCATTTAGATCCCAGAGACAAGAATGTAAATGCCATCTCCCAAAAGCTCAGAAGGCTTCAACAAAAGGTAAAACTGGCTGCAGAGGAAACTGGTGAACATACCTTATTTGTCGGCTGGCCTTTTATAGAAGGTAAACTTGCCAATGGTGCATTGATAAAGTGCCCCTTGATATTTTTTCCTGTGGGTCTGGTTTTGCAGGATAACCAATGGCTGATCAGTAAAAATCAAGGCTACTTACCCCTACTCAATAAGGCTTTTTTACTGGCGTATGCCCATGCCCATCAGGTTTCACTCGACAAGGATTGGCTAGAACAATCCTTGGAAGATTTCAGCAAGGACCCCACGGGATTTAGGACGGATTTGTATGCCTACCTTAAAAAGGGTATTGATCTTAACTTCAATCAGGAGCTCTTTGAAGACAAATTGGTTTCGTTTGAAGATTCCGGCAGAGTGGAAGATGAAAAAAGCTGGAATCAAGGGATGTTAAAACTCAAGCCCTATGCTGTCTTGGGTCAATTTTCTCAAAAAAGCTCATTTTTGATTCAGGATTATGAGGATTTGATGGAAAAAATCAAACATGAAGGGAACTTGGAGGATTTTTTCGCCAACCGGTTTTCTCCAGATGAGGAAGGAGTTTTATTACCAAGAGAAGACAACATGTACGCTACTTTTTCCTTGGACGCAAGTCAGGAGGAAGTGATGAAAGCAGTAAGGAGAGGAGAGTCATGTGTAGTAGAAGGCCCCCCTGGAACCGGAAAGTCACAACTGATCTGTAACCTGGTTGCGGATTATGCTTCCCGTGGCAAAAAGGTTTTGGTTGTTTCCCAAAAAAAGGCTGCTTTGGACGTGGTGTTTTCTAGACTCAAACAACAAGGGTTTTCATCCTTCTTGGCCATGGTTCATGATTTTAGAATGGACAGAAAAGCACTTTTTTTGAAAATATCACATCAGATTCAAGCCATTGAAACATATAGGGAGTTAAACCGAAGTTTAAGTGTCATACAACTGGAGAGGGATTATAGTCAATTAAGCAGGAGAATTGATGGCATGGCTGACACCCTTGAGGATTTCAGAGAAGCCCTTTTTGATCAAAAGGAATGCGGCACCCCAGTAAAGGAACTTTATGTGACTGGCTCTATCAAAGATGACATGGTAGACTTACATCATTATTACAAATCTTACCATTGGGATAACTTACAAGACTTTTTAAGAGATTTCGAAGAATTTGCTGTTTACCACGAAAAATTCCATCATTCTGAATCCTTTTGGCTCCACAGGGTCAATTTTTCCAATTTTCAGGTTGGAGCAATCCGGAGGATGAAAGATACTTTAGATGAGATCAATCGCTGGAAACTGAATTTTAAAAGTGATTTTAAGGGTTTATTGCCGGATTCCTTTAATTTTTCCATGATCAATACCAATCCGGAACAAAGAGTACGTTTAAAGAAACTGAAAAAATGGATCCACAATGAAGATAATTTTTTCAAGTTAAAAGAACTGATAGGGGTAAAAACCTCAAAAATCGATTTGTTATGGCTGGGTAGTAAATTTGACACCATCAAAAAATTGTTGGGAGAGGAAGGGATTGAGTGGAGTTCTGCAGACAGTGAAGTCGAAGAAAACTATCAAAAGGTTATACAAGTCCTTCAAATCAAAGATTCTTGGTTCAAATCATTGATGCTTAACTTGGAGAGACAAAAATTCCAAAAGGTGTGGGACATGCTGGAAAAGAACGGTCTTCAAAACGACCAGGAAGACCTGCGACATCTGATGGGAAAACTTGAAAACCGCCTAAATCTAAACCATCAATACAGCTTATTAAAAAGCAAAAAATGGTTGGATTTGCCGGCGAAGCCTTTTGATTTTAAAGTTTTCCATCATTTTGCCATTCAGCAAATGGAGGTGGCCAAATCAAGACTATTGATCAAAGAACTGGATACGGTGGCTTTTCAGCTGATCAACAGTTCGGAATCTTTTGAAAATTTCAGTGGGGAGCTGGAAAAACTAATTGCATCACACGAAGAAATGGGGAGAAGGATGGGGGATTGGAAGCTTTATTTCAGTTCCATCCAAATCAAGCACCTCATGGACAATTTTGAATCAGAAAGGTTACTTGAAATACAAAAAAACCTCAACAGTGATTTTCCTGACTTGGTGGCTTATGACCAACTCAAGGAAAGACTGAGGGAGGTAGACTTGGAAGTAATGCACCGCCTTTTGGAAGATTATCCCGGCAGGACCTTTGAGACATTGAAAGAGATGTTTTTGGCAGGGTTGACCCTTAGCTGGATCGAGCACATTGAATCCAAATACCCTATTCTTCAGATGGTAAGTACGCCAAAAATGAAATCAATATTGGAGGAACTACACCAGGCTGTAGAAGAGAAACTCAAACTTAGCAGGTACATTGCCGAGGTCAGATTAAGGGAAAAAACCTATCAAGGGCTTGAGTTTAATAGACTTAAAAACCAGGTTAGTTACAGGGAACTTGCCCATCAAACGCAGAAAAAGAAAAGGCTTTGGAGTATAAAAAAACTCGTAGAAAATTACCAGACTGAAATATTCAAGCTTTTGCCTTGTTGGCTCGCTTCTCCGGAAACCGTTTCCGCACTTTTTCCTATGGAAGATATTTTTGATTTGGTGATTTTTGATGAATCTTCTCAATGTTTTGTTGAAAGAGGCCTTCCAGCCATGCTTAGAGGAAAGCAGGTGGTGATCGCAGGAGACAGTCAACAATTGCCCCCATTTGACCTTTATCAAGTCAGGCTGGAGACAGAAGACGAGGGCATGCCCTTTGAAACCGAATCACTGTTGAACCTTTGTGCAGCCTATTTTAAATCTTTTTTTCTGGAAGGACATTACCGAAGCAGATCTCTGGATCTGATACAGTTTTCCAATGAACAGTTTTATCAAGGTAGACTTTCTATGCTTCCGGAACTCTCTTCATTGACTGACCACAAAGCTGCTTATCGGTTATTTCATGTGGATGGTGTTTGGGAGCATCAAAAAAATGAAACTGAAGCCCAGAAGGTTTGGGATATTCTGGAAGCGACACTTAAAGCCTTTCCTCAGGAAACTGTTGGTATAGTAACTTTCAATTATTTCCAAATGGAGTTGATCCAAGAGGGGGTTTCCCAAAAATTTGCCAAAGAAATAGATCTGATCAAAGTCAGAAATATTGAAAATGTGCAGGGAGATGAATTTGACACAGTCATTTTTTCCACGGGTTATGCCAAGAACAAAACGGGCCGGTTTGTGGCTAATTTTGGGCTATTGAGCCAAAAAGGTGGAAGAAATAGGCTCAATGTGGCTGTAACTAGGGCAAAAAGAAGAGTGGTATTGGTTACCAGCCTAAAACCTACTGATTTCAATCCCCAACAATTGAAGAACGAAGGAATCCTTTGTCTGAGGGATTACATTCGCTATGTGGAAGAAATATGTCAAGGCAAAGAAATAGGTATTAAGGAAGAAAAGCCGACCGGGTTTGATTTACAATGGTCCCTTAGCAACCAACTGACGGGTACTTACGGGAGTCATGATGTGCGAATTAGCCGACTTTCCAAAGCCATGGACCTGGAGCTTTTGGATCATGGCAAATACACCGCTGCCTTGCTTACCGATGATCAGCGGCTATATGCAGCTAAAAGCATCAAGGAAGCTTTTGTCTACCATCCCAGACTTTTAAAAAGTAAGGGCTGGCCTGTGCTTTTTCTTTACAGTAGACAGTTTTGGTTGGACAAGGAGGATTTACTACAAACCAAGTTGGAGCAGTCTAAGCGGATGTGAAATCTACTTGTTGATTTTAATCCCAACCGACTCTATGCCTTTCAATTGATTTACCCGCATATATTGAATGAAATGTACCTCAAGGCCCCCGGTGCCATTTGCTAAAAATGGAATGCTGTCAAATTGGGTGTAGGTATTGCCAAACCCCTTCCCCAGCGGCTTGCCGGATTTAGAATCAAACAAACCCACATTAATCAATTCATTTTGCAATAAGTTGCCAAGGCTATCGGTCAACAAATATTTGACATAAAGGTTGTGGAATTCATAGTCACCATTGTACTTGATGCCAATGGTCCCGGATAAAGTTTGATCCGGTAGTGTGCTCAGCGCGAAAGATACGGTATCTGATTCGTGCCAATTCATCCCGGGCAAACTTTGGTAGGATTCATACACTCTGCTGTCGTCACAAGCTGACAATCCCAAAAAAAGCGCTGACAAAATTAGGGAAACCTGCTTTATTTTACTCTTCATTTTTTCCTTTATTTTGGCCGTCCTTGGCTGGATTCCTAGGCCCTGGTTTTCTTCTAGGCCCCCTGTTTCTGCCTGATGGTTTTTTATCTCCTTGAGCGGTATTTTCAGACTGCCTATTTTGGTTTTGGTTCTGTTTTTGGGGCTGAGGTTTCTTGAACTTACCACCCTGTTTTTGATTTCTTGTTGCCTGGTTATTTGGGCTGACATTGGCCGTTGGCTTTTGGTCGGTTTTAAGGGGCTGGTTTTCTGTTCTTGCCCTGTTTTTGGGCCGTGGTTTCCTTTTCTTTTTCTTGCTGGTACTGAATTTTTTGTCTAATATTTCAAGGTCTCTGTTGGTCTTGGTTTCCACTTCTACGTCTTCAAAAGCCTTATTGTGCTTTAGATTAAAAGGTTTTATGCCCTTTTTATTCAACTCCAACATTTCACTCACCCGCTCACAATCTATCGAATGCCAGTTGTTTTCATTGTTGTAACTGAACCACATCAGTTTTCGGAATATATCTGTTTTCTCAAGTTTGGCCAGTCCAGCTTCAGTCTCTATGGGTTTTTCCACATTGGGGATGTCCTCCAATGCACTCATGTACGTATCAAGTTCATAATTGAGACAGCATTTGAGGCGACCGCATTGGCCGGAAAGTTTACTCGGGTTTAGGGAAAGATTTTGATACCGGGCTGCTGAAGTACTTACACTTTTGAAATCATGTATCCAGGTAGAACAACAAAGTTCCCTACCACAGACCCCAATCCCACCAAGCCTTCCAGCTTCCTGTCTGAGACTGATTTGCCTCATCTCCACCCGGATTCTGAACTCTGAGGCCAGGACTTTTATCAGCTCTCTGAAATCCACCCTATCATCTGCAGAATAGTAAAAGGTAGCTTTTGAATTGTCAGCTTGATATTCAACGTCCGAAAGCTTCATTTGCAAACCCTGCTCGTCAATGATCTGTTTGGTGCGGTAAAGCGTAGGGATTTCTCTATTTCTGGCTTCCTCCCATTTCTCAAGGTCTTTCTGGTTGGCGAGCCTGTAAATCCTCAGTATGTTATCATCATCTTTGATCTTTCTCTTTTGCATCTGTAAGCGAACGAGTTCACCTTGCAGAGAAACATAACCTATATGGTGACCATTGGGGACATCTACCACGACTGGGTCTCCGGTGTTTAGCGTTATGAAATCCACATTGCGGAAATAATCCTTTCTGCCTCCTTTGAATTTTACCTCTACGATATCAAACTTATCGACGGCTGGAATCTTCATGTGGGCCAACCAGTCAAAAGCATTCATTTTATTACAATCGCTGGTACCGCATGTACCATTATTTTGACAGCCTCCGCTTGATCCACTCTGTGTAGAGCAGCTATTACATCCTGACATAAAATTTATATTTAGAGAACCAACTTTCGGTTCTTCGTGAAATTTTTTGGTATCATTTACCAAAATTCAATAGATCCTGCCCAATGTCTTTCCTGAAATAGACATCTTTCCAGCAGATTTCCCTGGTTCTTGCATAAGTTTTATCCAATGCTTCCTCGAGATTGTTGCCCATTCCCGTAATTCCCAAAACCCTTCCTCCTTGGGTGGTTACTTGACCGTTTTTTTCCATTTTAGTACCCGCATGGAAAGTAAGCACTTTGTCTTTTTGAGCGGTGTTAAGTCCCTCGATAGGATTCCCTTTTTCATATACATCGGGATAACCTCCCGCCACCATGACCACTGTGGAAGTGCTGAAGCTTTCCAATTCAATTTGGTAGTTTGATAAGCGGCCGGTACCCATGGCATATAGTAGGTCAACAAAATCACTTTTGATCCGGGGAAGCACGGCTTGGGTTTCAGGGTCTCCCATCCTTACATTGTATTCTATGACAAATGGATCGCCATCCACATTCATCAATCCGATGAAAAGAAATCCCGTGTATTTGATTTTCTCTTCCTTCAAACCCTTGACGGTTGGTTTAACTACTTTTTCCTCCACCTTTTTCATAAAAGAAGTGGTGGCAAAAGGTACAGGACTGACCGCACCCATCCCTCCGGTATTCAGACCTTGGTCTTTCTCACCGATTCTTTTGTAATCTTTTGCTTCTGGCAATATTTTATAACTTTCTCCATCAGTTGCTACAAAGACTGATAGTTCGATACCATCCAAAAAAGCTTCAACCACCACTTTCTTGGAAGCTTCCCCGAATTTTTCATCCAGCAACATTGCCTTGAAATTTTTTTCTGCTTCTGCATGGGTTTCGCAGATCAACACACCTTTACCTGCTGCCAAACCATCAGCTTTGAGCACAATGGGAGTTGGCTGTGACTTGATAAAAACCAGCCCCTCATTGATTGATTGAGCAGTGAAAGTTTCAGATGCCGCTGTGGGAATCCCATGCCTTTTCATAAATCGTTTGGAAAAATCCTTACTCCCTTCCAGAGTTGCACCTGTTTGGCTAGGGCCTATGATGGGAAGGTTTCGGGTTTCCGGGAATTTCTCAAAAAAATCTACTATGCCCTTAACTAAAGGTTCTTCTGGACCTACCACCAACATATCAATTGAATGATCCAGAACGAATCTTTTGATCCCTTCAAAATCAGTAACCGCCAAGTCTTCTACATTGGTGGCTATTTGTAAAGTGCCTGCATTTCCAGGTGCTACAAAAAGCTGTGTACATTTTGGGCTATTGGCAATTTTCCACGCGAAAGCATGTTCGCGTCCTCCACTTCCAAGAAGTAATATATTCATTGATTGGGTTCGGTTTTAATTGGCGTGTTCGGAGATGAATTTAATGCGGTAAACCCTGATCTCCTCCTCCGCGAAATCCTCGTCTTCTAACTCTTTCAAAGCGACTTTGATGTTGTCTGACTCGGCTGTCATAAAGTATTCATGGAGCATGTCCTCCCGCTCTTCGTCCATGATGTTTTCTATGTAGTAGTTGATGTTCAGCTTGGTACCGCTGTAGATGATCTGTTCAATTTCTTGCAGCAACTCTGTCATTTCCATATTTAGGTTGTTGGCAATTTCATCCAGGTCGATTTTCCTATCTACTTGCTGGATGATGGATATTTTAACCTTTGATCGGGTACCTGAGCTTTTCACCACCACGTCGGAGGCAGTGATGATATCATTTTCTTCTACATAATTCTCGATAAGTTTGAGAAAAGGTGCTCCAAATTTAACGACTTTTCCCATTCCAACCCCATTAATCTGGGCTAATTCATCCCTCGTAGTGGGATAAACTGTAGCCATTTCTTCCAGAGAGGGATCCTGAAAGATCACATAAGGGGGAAGTCCTTTGGTCTTAGCGACCTTTTTTCTCTCCACCTTGAGCATTTCAAACAAACGCTCATCATAGGCTTTAGCCCCATTTACAGGGTCTTCACTGCTTTCATTTTCGATCATCTCCTCAAAATCGTGATCTTTACTTAATGTGACTGAATACGGTTCCTGAAGGTATTCTTCGGTACGATCGCTTAATTTTATGACGCCGTAGTTTTCAATGTCTTTCTCAAGAAGGCCGATGATCATGGTTTGCCTGATGATGGTCTTCCAGTGTCTTTCTTCTTCCTGTTTTCCTTTGCCAAAAACGGGAAGCTGATCATGCTTGTAGCTTTCTATGTATTCATTTTTTTCTCCTCGGATCACCGAAACGATATGGTCCAATTTGAACCTTTGATTGGTTTCTTTGATGGCTTCCAAAACGATCAGGATGTCTTCCTTGGCTTCAAATTTTTCTTTGGGTTTTTTGCAGTTGTCACAAAATCCACAGTCTTTGTCCATAAACTCACCAAAATAATGAAGCAAAACCCTCCGACGGCACATAGAGCTTTCGGCATAAGCCGCCATTTCTTCTAAAAGAATTTTGGCATTTTCGCGTTCATTTACAGGTTTGTCTTTATTGAATTTTTCAAGCTTGATGATATCATCGAATTTATAAAACATGACACAATGCCCCTCAAGCCCGTCTCTTCCAGCCCTTCCGGTTTCTTGGTAGTAACCTTCGAGTGATTTGGGTACATCATAATGGATGACATACCTTACATCAGGCTTGTCAATGCCCATCCCAAAAGCAATCGTAGCAACGATGACATCTAACTCTTCATTGAGAAAATCATCCTGATTTTTGATCCTTACATTGGAATCAAGTCCAGCATGGTAGGGGGCCGCTTTGACACCGTTGACCTTCAACAGTTCAGCGATTTCTTCTACCTTCTTCCTGCTGAGACAATAGATGATGCCCGATTTTCCTTTGTGGGTTTTGATGAATTTGATGATTTGTTTCTTCGTTTCATTCTTTACTTTTGGCCTTACCTCGTAGTATAGGTTTGGGCGATTGAAAGAAGACTTGAACAAATCCGCCTCCTCCATTTGGAGATTGCGCTGAATGTCCTGCTGCACTTTCGGCGTGGCGGTGGCAGTCAAGGCAATGACTGGCAATTTGGTCCCAATCTGGGCTATGATGGCTTTTATTTTGCGGTATTCGGGTCTGAAATCATGGCCCCATTCTGAAATACAATGTGCTTCATCTATGGCAACAAAACTGATGTTGGCGCTTTTCAAAAAGGCAACGTTTTCTTCCTTGGTCAGTGATTCTGGTGCCACATAGAGTAATTTTGTCTTCCCCGAACTGACTTCTTTTTTTACCTTGGTGATTTCTGACTTGTTCAGGGTGGAATTGAGAAAGTAGGCATTGATGCCAAATGCATTCAATTGGTCCACCTGATTTTTCATCAGGGCAATCAAAGGAGATATGACGATGGCTGTTCCTTCACTGCTTACGGCAGGCAGTTGGTAACAAAGTGATTTACCCGCACCGGTTGGCATGATGACAAAAGTATTGTGACCGGCTAATATGTTTTTGACAATGGCTTCTTGGGTTCCTCTGAACTGATTGAATCCAAAGATTTCCTTAAGGTTTTCTTTTGCTAATTTATCCACTTTTGAATCTTTTTAATGAGTTGCACTCGGCCATTCATTAAACTTTAAAGGATTTCTTTTTTACCTTTGTAACAAATTTAATAATTAACTACCGCAAAATTGAAGTTAGCAAAAAATATTAAATTAAGTGCTATCAAAGTTCTCAAAACAGAGGCAGAAGCCATTCAAAATTTAGTTAATTTCATAGATGATGATTTTGCTGCTTGTGTTGAGGCCATTTTAAATTCCAAAGGTAGGGTGGTAATCACAGGAGTGGGTAAAAGCGCCATTATAGCCAACAAAATCGTGTCTACTATGAATTCCACTGGGACCCCAGCACTTTTTATGCATGCGGCGGATGCAATTCATGGTGACCTTGGAATGATTCAGCAGGAAGACATGGTGATCTGTATCTCCAAAAGCGGCAACACTCCTGAAGTCAAGGTTCTCGTACCCTTATTGAAAAGACTAGGTTCCAGATTGATTGCCATGGTCAGCAACACGGATAGTTATCTGGCCAAACATGCTGACTTTGTGCTGAATTGTACCATCAAAGAAGAAGCTTGTCCCAACAATTTAGCACCAACGACCAGTACAACAGCCCATATGGCCATGGGAGATGCCCTTGCGGTTTGTTTACTGGAATCCAGAGGATTCACCAGTGATGATTTTGCAAAGTACCATCCTGGTGGTGCTTTGGGAAAACAATTGTATCTTAGGGTAGTAGATGTGGTGTCTGATATGGTTCCCATTGTAAAATTCGACGCCAAGCTTTCTGAAGTCATCATGGAGATAAGTGGGAAAAGATTGGGAGCTACCATGGTATTGGATCAAAGTGATGAATTGATTGGGATCATTACCGATGGAGATTTAAGACGGATGCTTCAAAAAGAGCCAGACCTCAGTAAGATAAGGGCTGCTGAAATCATGACGGCCAACCCGAAGACCATTGATCAATCTGAATATGCCATCAGGGCTTTAAACATCATGAAGGAATACAATATCACACAATTGGTTGCCATGGACGGAAAAGAAACAAAGGGTTTGATTCATATCCATGATTTAATGAAGGAAGGAATCGTCTAAATCGAATCATGCAGGAAAAACCCTATATCGTAATTTTGGCCGGTGGCATTGGCTCCCGTTTTTGGCCTTACAGCAGAAACAACAATCCCAAACAATTTTTAGATATTTTAGGCACGGGCAGAACCCTGTTACAGATGACTTACGATAGGTTTTTGCAGATTTCAGGTCCAGATAAGGTGTGTGTGGTCACCAATTTCAAATACCTTCAATTGGTCATGGATCAATTGCCAGATTTAAAGCCCGAACAAATCCTATCCGAACCTCTCCGACGGAATACAGCTGCCAGTATCGCTTACGCCAGCTACAGGATTCAAAAAGCAGATCCGGAAGCAAAGATCATTGTGACCCCTTCTGATCACCTGATCATCAATGATTCCACTTTTATGGCCAGAATGAACAATGCCCTCAATGCAGCGGAAGAACCCGGACGACTGATTACGATAGGGATTACACCCAACAGGCCTGAAACTGGCTATGGGTATATTCAATACATCAATGACCCGAAAAGCCAAGCCAAAAAGGTCAAAACCTTTACCGAGAAACCCAACATCAAACTGGCCAAGACTTTTCTGGAAAGTGGTGATTTTGTGTGGAATTCAGGAATTTTTGTATGGAAAAACGGTAGTGTGATCAAGGCTTTCGAACAATACATGCCGGATATCGCGGAGGTTTTTGAAGAAGGCGCACCTTTTTTCTATTCAGAGGAGGAAGAACCCTTTCTCCGCCGCGCTTATTCCATGTTCAAAAATATCTCCATTGATTATGGTGTCATGGAAAAATCAGAAAATGTCTATGTGGTCCTGGGTGATTTTGGTTGGGCGGATATGGGTTCTTGGCAGAGTCTACATGAAATCCAAAAAAAGGACAGCAATAACAATGTGATAGAGGCCAATGCCCTTTTATACAATACCAAAGATTCTTATATCAAGGTCTCTCCTGAAAAACTGGTGGTCATCGACGGACTGGAAAATTTTCTGGTCAATGAAACCGATAATGTGCTTTTGATCTGCAAACTGGATTCTGAAAAAAAATTCAGGGAATTTGTCAAAGATGCAAAAATAAAAGGGGAGGATTTTGTTTGATTTTTTTATTTTAAAATAATTGGCTTTTACCTTAAAGGGACCGTTTCTTTTCATTTAGGAATTGGTTTAGAAACGATGAAGTACCAAAATCAAAGGAATATAAAATTCTCTTGATGTAAGTCGGAAATCCTTAAACTATTCCATCTTTAAAAACTCCACCCTAAGCCCAATCCAGCATGGATAGCTTGGAACATAGGTCCTTCTTCAGCATTCTTTTGAAGTTTGAAAAATGGCGTGTATCCTACTCTAAAAAACAAACCCCCATCCGGTTTTTGATACCGATACCCGATTCTTACAGGAAGTATTGCTGCTAAATGATTGGGACCTTTTGTTTGAACCAAAACGCCTGATTCAAAAGATGAATTTATTTCGGCTTGCAAAAATGGGGTTATACCAAGACCAAGCTCAAGGTGATGCCTGCTTTTTCCCAGTATGGCGGAAATTTCCAGAGGCAAAGCAGGATTCCAAATCGTGGAGCCCGCTAACGGATCTGCCCAAAGTGAAAGTAACACTTCCTATCAACTTTAATGCTTTCTTTTGATGAAATAAATAACCATAGTTGAAAGCATATTGACCTGCATTTCCTCCTATTTCAAGATAAACCGTATTCCTTGCTTTGAACATTTGAGGCCCATCCTGTGCAGAAATCCGAAATGGGAATGCAACCAGAACAAGCACAAAGACGATAAGGATTGAATTTGGATAGACTGTCATGGCTTTTTTGTTATTTCCTTCCTATTAGAAATTTTAGTTTCATAACTAAATATAAGACATAAAATTAGGATTTCAGTTTTTTTTTTAATCCTAACCTAAAATATTAAATCATGAAAAAAACTATTAAAATTAGCTTATTCTTAATGTTGGCTTTATTTCTTTTAGTGGGAATTGGCATGTTTTCAAAGGAAAATTCCAATGCAGCATTGGCATCTTCTTCGAGTCTGTGCGAATGGTATGATAGTCCGGGAAGCCCTGCAGATGGATGTAAAGTGTTGGTATTTGAAACACCTTGTTTATGTGAATCAGAAGAACAGAATTAAGTAAATTTGGTTCAAAATTGGGGAAGAGAGATTTTAAACAATTTCTCTTCCTTATTTTTATCTAAGGAAAAACTATGAAAAAAAAAATATTATTTGGGCTATTATTTTTAATGTTTTGTTGTAAAAACCCGGAAAAGGAGAATCATATCAAATTAATCAAAGTCAAAGAAATCGAATTAAATCCCCATGAATTGGTATTTGGAAATCCTTCTATAGTTCAGTTGATTGAGTCTGATTCAGGCAAGTATTTATTTTTATACAATCATTTGGTGAAAAAATTCCAGTTCCTTGATTTTTCAAATGGTGATCTTGTCCGGGAAGTTCCTCTGGATTTTGATGGACCACATGGTGTAGGGGGACTGTCCGGGGGAACATTGACTGGAAAAGATTCAATTTGGATTACATTTAGTTCTCCTGCAATAGGATTGATAAATTTTGATGGTAAAGTTCTATTAAAGAAAAAAGTAGAAAACACAACCATTCCAATTACTTTTTTGACAAGTGATTTACAAAGACCACTCATTCAGAGCAAACATAAGATTTTTGGCCTGCAACCCTACTTTATGAATCACCATGGAATGGATCCAAAAGACATAGAAAAACACCAATTGTTATACAGTTATGATTTTATAAAGGATGAAATTGATTGGTATGACGTTTTTTATCCTGATGATTATTGGCGGAATGGAAAAAAGATGAGTGACCTTACCTGGACGCAGCGAGGAAATAAACTTTATCTAGCCTCTATATTTGATCATCAAATTCAAGTATTTGATATTTCTTCCCGCAAAGTCATTGAGACGAAGGAGGTAAGATCCAGATATATTAGGCGGTTTGATTGTGTAAATGAAATTCCTTCGGGGGTCAACCAGGGTTTGATCAATCGATTGACTTTTGACAAATATGCTGTTTTGATTTATGATCCTTTTAGAGATGTTTTCTATCGTTTTTTTCATCCAGGTTTTGAATTGGATGATGAAGAATCTGTAGAAGTACTAAGAACCTTAAATTGGTCAAGGCCAACTATGGGCGTAATGATTTTGGACAAAGATTTGAATATTTTGGGAGAACATCTCTTTGAAAAAAATGAGGTATATACCTTTTCTAATTATTTCATTGGTGAAGATGGACTTTACTTATCCGCAAACAATCATTTTGAAAGAGATTATACTGATGATGTATTCAGGTATGTTTTATTCAATTTAGTTGATGATGAGCAGATTAATTAACATCAAGCCTGATCTTCTTTTAAAAATCTTTTTCATTTTCACTATTTCCTCCTGTCAAAATAATTCAAATGAGAAATACCTTAATGAGAGGATAACTTCTTTTGGGTCCTTGGGAAGGCTTTCCCGTATGGGGCTATCTTCCAGATAATCCATGAAGCGGGCTGACAAATGTTCTTTCATCGCAGATTTAGCAGCAGTTTTTGCAGTTCTTTTTTGGAGATATTTTCCTTTTTCCACCTACTGTAAATGGCAAGCAGATAGACAAAACTTTCCACTATTTTGGTATAGGTGATGACCCTTGCCCCACCAGACTTATCTTTGCCTTTTGAAGAAATGTCCGGCCACATCTTGCAATTGCAGCGCATTCTTCGTCAATAGTGGCCCTTGGCAGAATAAATCCGTACGGTTTCATTTTCCATGATTTTGTAAACAAGCCTGTGCTCCTGGCTGATCCTTCTTGACCAGAAGCCTGCGAGGTTGTGCTTTAGCTGTTCCGGTTTACCGGTGCCTGATGTGGGGTGCTCAGTCAGTTCTTCCAGGAGTTGGAAGAGCTTTTTGAGCAAGGCCTTGTTGCCGGTTTTTTTGTGGAAATCAATGTCTTTGATTGCCTGTCCGGAGAATTCCAGTTGGTAGGTCATTCTATGCCAAGGAAGCTTTTCAGGTCTTTCTTTTCAATCCCGGTAAAGTTGCCATCTTCAAATTCCTGCTGGCTCTTTTCAATCTTGGCTACAAACTCAGGATCATATGGCTTTTCTTTGACTACTTCAAACTTCATTTTAAGCGCTTTGGCAAAAGCCTTGAGGGCGTTTTCCTGCTCCTTGTTTTCGGTATGGATAATTATAGTATTGTTCATGTCGTCAAATTTACGAAGCGTAAGCTTTTTTCGTTTTGGCATCCCTTAGAAAAGCATCCATCAAGGCCATCAAATGGCTCCTGTCTTCCGGTGCAAGTGCTTCAATATCCTGAAGTCTTCTCTCGGTGAGTTTATCAAAAGTAGGCCGGGCAGTTTCGTCTACAAGGTAATCCACCGTTACGCTGAATGCATCGGCGATTTTCTTTGCCGTCTCTACCGAGGGTAAGGCTTCGTTGCGTTCATACTTGCCAATAGCCTCTCTTGAAGCTCCAATTTTTTTGGAAATTCTGTTTGCGACCAGCCGTTTTGCTTGCGTAGCTGCGCTATCCTGTCACCTATTTTAGTCATGATTACACCTTTAAATGGATGATTATGCATTGATAACCCAAAAATACGTTAAAAAGATGCATTAAAAAAGTTGAAAGTTGTTTTGTGTAAAAGGGTGATTTTATAGATTTATGTCTGATTATACACATTAAAAAGATTAAAAGTTTTTTGTTATGGACATCAGGGAGATCAAATCCCGGCTTGCGCTATCCTAGGTACTCGACCACTACGGATTAAAACCCGACAAGAACCATCGGCTGCACTGCACCTGGAACGAGGATAAAACGCCCAGCCTGCGGCTCTACCCCAAGACCAACAGCTGGACCTGCTTCAGCAACAACTGCAGTGCCGGCAGTGGCGACCAGATAGAGTTTTGCGTCAAAATGGAAGGGGATAAACACAAAGGCATCCTGGTGGCCAAGTTTATCTCCGAAGAAGACAAGAAGCATTTTACCAGGGTGACGGAGGGTAGCTTGTACAATTATGGCCAATTTGATTTAACAATAAACTGATCTGTCTGGAAGACTTGGACGGCATGAAGGAAGAAGCCTATCTGGCTTTTAGGGAACTGCAAAGCCGGGGCATGATATCGAGTAGCACCAGTGGCAAGGATGAGGATGGCAATATCAGGGCTTATGAGAAAGTAGTCTTTGGGCCGATAGCCTCAATGAGCTGCACCACCAAAGGAGAAGGAGGTTTAGGTTTGGGGATTTTAATGGGAGGTACTGCGAATGTGATTGCAGGTTATGGTGCTGGGGATTTAAGTTCGGGATATGGTGTGGCCCAACATTTTGTTGGGGGTGGCCTGTCATCGATTACCGGTAGGCAGCTTTATCGGGCAATGGGTACCAAATGGAAATTTAATCCAGGTGCTGATAAGTTGGACGGTTTTTTTGCTGAAAAGGGATTATCTTCAAGAGCAAGGAAAGCGCTAAGCTATGGAGCTCAAAATGTGGCTGCCAGATTTGCCTATACCGACCGTAAATATTTTACCAATGCCGACTTTTTCAACCACATGACAGGATTTGGTGTTGGGGCTACATTAGGATATATGCAATATGAGTTGATGAGTGGGGATATGTTGGAGAAAATTTCCCCAAAGTTTCGAAGATTAGATGCCTCTCAAATTTTAAGACGAAAATTGGCTTATAGTACAGGATTATATGGAATGGAGTACGCCATGAACTCATCCTTGATTTATAATAGACAAAATTGAAGGGGATATTTCAATTATAAGGCCCATTCGTACTTCTTTAAATCGTTGTTCTATGCAGCATTTTAGATTGAATCAGTTGTTCCTATTAATTTTAGCTTCTATGATTTTTTCATGTGGAGTCCCCTTGCCAACGGATAGAACAGTGGTATATTCCTCTAAAGATTTGGGGAATTTTAAAAACAGGGCGATTTTAAAAGAAAAGTACAAAGGGGACACCTTAGTACTCAATAATTTTTTAATTGCAAATACATGGACATCTTCAAGATTTAGAGGCAATAAATTAAGAGAAATTCAGGAAGATAGTGTTTTAAACTTAATTTTGAATGGAATGAAAAAAGCAAATATCAACGTAAATACTAATGCCGAAAACACAAACATCCTTATTCCCGAAATAATTTTAAGGGAAAAGTATGACTGGACCAAAAGGGTAGAAAACAATGTTTTTGAATTCCTTTCGAAAATGGATAAAATGGAAGGAACACTAAATGTTATACCCGCAATACTTTATAGAACAATCCATAGTGCGGGAAGTTTTAACGGGCCTGGAGAAATCCTAATCAGATATCATGTGTTTTTTACTATTTACATTTTCAATGACAAAATGGAATTGGTTTACAAGTATCAGGCTGGTATAAGAGCCAAATCTGAAAGCATCTGGCACTGGGAAGAGGCCTTGGCTTTTCCCATAGAGGATCGTGTAACCGAAGCACATTTTGAGGAGATGATCAGGGAGGTGTTGCGGGAATACATTGAATAATTGCCATGAACTCATCCTTGACATATAATAGACAAAATTGGAGGGGGTATTTTAACTATAAAGCGCATTTTTACTTCTTTAAATCATTGTTCTATGCAGCATTTTAGATTGAATCAGCTGTTCCTATTAATTTTAGCTTCTATGATTTTTTCATGTGGAGTCCCCTTGCCAACGGATAGAACAGTGGTATATGCCTCGAGGGATGTTGGATATTATAAGTTTAACCCTGTTAAAAAGGAAAAGTACAGCGGAGATACTTTAATAATCAGCAATTATCTAATTGCCAAAACATGGACATCTTCAAGATTTAGAGGCAATAAAATGAGAGAAGTTCAGGAAGATAGTATTTTAAACCTGATTGCAAACGGGATGATAAAGGCCAATATCAACTTTAAAATAAACCCTGAAAATAAGAATATTGTGAGGCCCGAAATCATACTGGAAGACAAGCATAATTGGACGAAACGAATTGAAAATAACATTTTTGAATTTGCCTCTGAGATGGACAAGGAGGAAGGAAAACATTATATTATTCCGGCCATTCTTTTCAGGCTAATTCATAACGCAAGGAGCTTTAATGGCCCAGGGGCGGTAAATATTGATTATTTTGTGTTTTGTATAGTTTTTGTTTTTAATGATAAAATGGAGCTAATTTATAAGGATCAGTCCGGAATAAATGCCAAATCAGAAAGCATCTGGGAATGGGAAGAAGCCCTTGCATTTCCCATTGAAGACCGCGTGACCGAAGCACATTTTGAAGAGATGATTAGGGAGGCGCTGCGGGAATACATAAGTGATTGAATTTATACAGGAGTAAGCTAAAGGATTTGTATGCTGATGAGAAACTATCTGTTTTATGTTTTGGTGGTTGTAGTAGGCATCGGTGGATGCAGAACGGCATATACTGATAAGCGGAATGAGGTGTACAATGCCTGGGAAAGGGATGTTTTTGATAAGTACAAACCTATTACGGAACAAAAATACCAAAACCAAACCCTGTACCTGAAAGATTTGTTGTTGGTGGATCATCAGGAAAATGGTTTTCAACCTTTTGCCTTCCGTGGTCTGTACACCGAAAGTTTTTTACAAACAGTATATTCCACCTTTGATGGCTTAAATCTTAGCGTAGAATTGGTTCCTGGTGGGAAGAATATTTTTGATCCATATATTTTTTTTCAATACAGGGGGGGAGTTCCAAAAACATGGAGACTTTCGTAAAGGAGCATTTTTCCGGTTTGGGGAGCGGTGATGGTTTTGTGGTTTTGCCCTGCATGGAATATTCCATATCACACTCCTATAAAAAAGACATGGATATGAAATTGTTTTACTCAGTCTTTTATATGCATTTCTATGTTTATATTTTTGATAGTCAGGGAAATACGGTGTACAAGAACCAAAGAAGTATGCTGACCGAGGATTTGGGAAAATATAGTGAGGACTTCAAAAGGGCAGAGGCTTGTGATATCTCATCCTTCGCTCCCAAATTGAGCCTCTTGGTGGAAGCCGCCATCAAGGACTTTTTGGAGTAGGAGGTCAGGAATAAAACTTAATTGAGGAAAACCAAATTGCTTGCCCCCTTGAGGTTGGGAGAGGACATACGCATAATTTAGAGGTAATTTGCTCTCGGTAGGAATAGTCTACTGACTACACCTGAATGTTTCATTAGACTTTCAACGACAAAATTGTAAAAAGGCCATTTGAAATGGCCAGGTGCCCAATTCCCTGTGAGGTGGCCTGCCGGAAAACCGAGGGGGAACAAGCTCAAAATTGAAAGCAGCTAAACGGTTTAACAGAGTAACAGATAAACTGGAGAACAGATAAACAGGATATCAGGGAATGGCAAGAAGCCAGAAGCTGAAAGCTCAAAGCAGTCATATCCAAGCCAAAGGCATTAGAAAGTAGAATTTGAAAGCAAAAACCCCGGCCTTAAAGCAGCTGGTTTTTGGTAGGGGATGGGGAGCGTTAAGAAAATGAGTTAGCTCCTCAAGGAGATCCACTCATTTTTAGCTCCCCATCCCCGGACAAAAATTAAATTGGGATGTATTTCTGATGTGAGGTGGAATACTAACCAATTTAAAAGCTGATTTACAGCCTTGATCTTTTCCAGCCTGCTGCGCGGCCGGCAGGGGTTCTTTTGGATCAAGCCAAAAGAACAGAGGAAACAGGTTAAGTCAATCCAAATTATGGTATCCACCAAAAACGAGACAGTAATTAAAAACCCATGGAACTAGTCTCCAGACTACTCCTGGATATTTTTGGTAGACTTTGAGCAACAAGATTGTAAAAAGGCCATTTGAAATAGCCAGGTTGATGGGGGTATGTTGTAAGCCTAAAGAATGGATTTTTAATCGATAGATTCACCTACTATTGACGCTGAGGTGGCTGTTTTTTCCTTGGTTTCGGCAAGCCGATGGTTTTCCAGAGGGAGATTTTTGGGCCGAAACTGGGGGTGGGGGCGGTGCTTTGACCAAGGGCTGCGCTTCGCTTGCCCATGGCTACAAATATTTAACCCCCCTGGGGTTATTAATAAACGCGGATAGAAGTAAAATCTAAATCTTTCTTTGAAAAATAGCTTTGTTCGGTCAATATAGTTGCGCGGTGGGTGGCTGGAAAACCGAGGGTAGGCTGGCCATGCGTGCGGAAGGATTTTTCCCGGCTTGATTTTTTCCAGACTGCTGCGCGGCTGGCAGAGGTTCTTTCCTGCCGACCGTAAGGTGGGTGGATCAAGCCAAAAGAGCAGAGGAAACAAGATATGTTAAACCACAACAAGGTACCCACATGAAAAAGCAATAATTCAATTCGTAAGGATATACATGCTACACCTCCGACTAGCATCGTCGCCCAAATAGCTCTTTGATTAAATTTCCACCGATATGTCAAACTTCAAGCGAAAAAAAAATCACTTCCTCTGCCTCAAAGCCTCATATATCATTACCCCCGCAGCTACAGACACATTGAGGCTTTCTATCTGCCCGCTTAATGGGATTTTAACAAATTCATCGCTGATGCCCATCAATTCATTGGAAATCCCGTCTTCTTCTGACCCAAGCACCAGTGCGGTAGGCAGGGTGAAATCCGCCTGATACATTTCTCTATCGGTCTTCTCGGTCACACTCACCACATTGAGACCCATTTTTTTCAGGTCTTTAACGGTGTAGTAAAGGTTTTTGACCCTGCATACCGGCAGGTGGTTTAAGGCTCCTGCAGAAGTTTTCACCGCATCGGAATTGATCTGAGCGGCTCCTTTTTCCGGGATAATAAGCGCATGTACTCCGGCGCATTCAGCAGACCTGGCAATGGCTCCGAAATTCCTGACATCGGTAATCCTGTCAAGCACCATCACCAAAGGAGAGATGCCCTTGGAAAAACAGCTTTCGATCACATGGTCTAGAGAGGCATACTGTATGGCAGACATGTGGGCGACCACCCCTTGGTGGTTTTTACGGGTGATCCTGTTCAATTTGGCCTCTGGGACACGGACTACAGGTACGTTTTCCTGCTTGGCCATTCCCAACAGTTCCTTGATCAATTCATTGTTAAGTTCCTTATTAACCAGAATTTTATCCAAGTCTTTTTGGGCTTTCAGTGCTTCCATGACTGCCCGGGTTCCAAAGATAAAGTCCTTTTCCTGTTCGCTTTTGTCGATCAGAAAACCATCCTTCCGCTTCTCCATGTTGTGATTTTTTTAAACCATTCAGGCTGGTAGGCCCTAGACCGGTTGAGGGTATAATAATCGCTGGTAAAAATGTTTCTTACCCTGGCAAAGGTAAAGGTTAATTTCGAATTACTGTCCATCACAGGATAAATCCAGATTTCCCTTTCCATTTGAAAATAAACCTCTAAAGGTGGGCCCATAACCGTATACACCATTCCTCGATCTGTTTTCCATCCATCCCTGAAGTCGGTGAAAAGGATATTGGCAAATTCAATCTGCCGGAAGTATTCCCGGATAAGTTCTTTGGAAGTTGCCTCATCTTTGGTTACACTGATCCAGTATTGGTCCAAGGCCTTCTTCTTGTCCTCTGCATTCATCAGGGTTTCATGTTCTTTTCGGGTTGAGATATAGACAACCATTTCTATCATCTGTTCCCAATCCTTTACTCTAGGATAGGCTTCTGAAGTAGTTTTGACAACCATACCTGTGCTTTTGGTCGTATCCGCTTGAATAAAATAATATCCTTCTTTTTCAAATGTTTTCGGGACATTAATCAAAAAACTGCCCTCATCTTCCACTGTGATCTCTCTAGGCACTGCAGCAGGTTTGGTTTCCATAGGTGGAAGAGGTACATTGAATTGCTGGGGATAATAAAAGTGATGCAGACTTACATTTCTTCCACCCTTGAAAATCAAGGCATCACCAGAATTGAGAAAATTCTGATCAAAAGGAACATCATTGCCAAAATATGCACCAAATTCTGGAAGGGTCTCTACAAATGGACTGATCAAATCTGTGTGGAAATAATATTCATCCCCTTGACGGATATCTTTGACTTTCATTAAAGCAAATGCAGTTTTTCGATCCTCGGGAATTTGGATGTTCTTTTCAAAATAATAGTGTCGATCAGTATCAAACCTTAGGTCAGATTCATTCAATCTGATCAGATTGACCTCCCCGATTTCTTCTGAAAAACTGTAAAGAATGGCATAATAAAACTCGTAATCATTGAAATCAGGATCCTCTTCGATCTTCTCCACCACCATTTGAAGCCTAAAATCTCTGTCTCCGCGGCTGACAGGAATGATTTTGGGAGAGATCCTTGAATATCGGGAATACCTAAGTGCCTGATTGATGTTTTCCAAGCTTGGTGTATTTTGCCCCATTGATGGAACTGCGGTAAGCAGCATAAATGCCGCAATTATGTAGACCAATTTGTCGATCTTTATTCTTATCATCATTTGGTTTTAAAAATTAACCTTAATTTTGCCGAAAATAATAAAATTTTAAATGGCTACCTATACTACGGAAATTGCATCGGATAAGTTGGTCAGTGACAATCCCATCCATCAAAGGCTTTTGAAAGCCTACTACGCTGCCAAATCATTCGTAAAGGGAGACTTGCTGGAAATAGGTTGTGGTGAAGGACGTGGGGTAGAAGTGCTGCTGCCTCTGGTTCAATCATTTTACGGGTTGGACAAAATCGATGCCATTTTACATAAATTAAGGGCTAAATATCCTTTGGCGCAATTTAAACAGGCGCACATACCTCCACTTTCAGAAATTAAAGATGAGACTTTTGATTCGGTAGTCAGTTTTCAGGTCATTGAGCATATCCAAGAGGACAAGTTTTTTTTGGAGGAAATTTACAGGGTAATGAAACCAGGAGGGCTGGCTATCATCAGTACGCCCAACATCCGCCATACCCTCACCCGCAATCCATGGCACATCAGAGAGTATACGGCCAAAGAACTGATCAAACTATGTGAAGGTATATTTGATCAAGTGGAAGCCAAAGGCATCGGCGGTAATGATAAAGTATGGGCGTATCATGAGGCAAACAGAAATTCCGTCAGAAAATTTACCCGCTTTGATCTGTTTGACCTTCAGCATAGACTGCCAGCCTCTTGGTTGCGCCTGCCTTATGAGGTTTTGAACCGCATCAACAGGAACTTGCTCCACAAAAAAGGGGGAAGTGCAGTGACTGATATTTCTCATGAAGATTATGTATTGGTAGACCATCCCGATAAAGGACTCGATCATTTTTTCGTTTTGCACAAAAAGGCGAAGGGGCTATAAGATAGTGTAAATGGATTTATCTTACCCTTACAATTCGTTATGATGGAAGCTAAAATTTCGTTGGTTTAAGCAAACCTAAACATGGAATGATGCATGCACAAGGCAAATTGATTTTGATCAAATCCATCCATACCTTGGTTTGGCTTTTTTTCAATGTCGTTATTTTTTATCTTCTGTATGCAGTGGTCAGCAATCAAATCGATATATGGGTATGGATTTGTATTGGATTGTTGGTGATGGAGGGATTGATCCTATTGATATTTAAGTCCGTCTGCCCAATTACCTTGGTGGCCAGGAAGTATTCAGATTCTCAAAAAGACAACTTTGATATATTTTTACCCAACTGGCTGGCGAAATACAACAAACTGATCTACACGACTATTGTGGGAATTGCCTTATTGATTTTAATTTACCGACTTTTGACCAATCCGTAACCCATTCTCTTTTTTCTACCTCACCATCAGATCAAACGGCAACAGCTGCCTTGATGTGCGGATGTGGGTCATAATTGAGCAGTTCAAAATCCTCGTATTTAAACCCAAAAATATCTTTGACTTCAGGATTGATCCGCATGATAGGCAGAGGCCTAAAGTCTCTTGAAAGTTGTAAATGGGTCTGCTCCAGGTGGTTGCTGTACAGGTGGGCATCTCCAAAGGTATGGATAAACTCGCCGGGTTGCAGATCACAGACTTGTGCTACCATCATGGTGAATAAAGCATAAGAGGCAATGTTAAAGGGTACACCAAGAAAAACATCCGCACTTCTTTGATATAGCTGGCAGGAAAGTTTTCCCTCAGCTACATAAAACTGAAAAATACTGTGGCAAGGCGGCAGGGCCATTTGATCTACATCAGCCACATTCCATGCGGATACGATAAGCCTTCGACTGTCCGGTTTGTTTTTGATTTGATGGATTAGATTTTTGATCTGATCGATTTCACCTCCCTTTCCATCTGGCCAGTGTCGCCATTGGTAGCCATATACAGGGCCTAAATCCCCATTTTCATCTGCCCACTCATCCCAGATGCTTACTTTGTTTTCGTTGAGGTATTTGATATTGGAATCCCCATTCAAAAACCACAACAACTCGTGGATGATTGACCTGAGGTGACATTTTTTGGTTGTCACCAAAGGGAAACCCTCCTGCAGGTCAAAACGCATCTGATACCCAAAAACACTGATGGTTCCTGTTCCGGTCCTGTCCTCTTTGCGGACGCCATGGTCGAGGATGTGCTGCATGAGTTGATGGTATTGTTTCATGATGAAGGGATTTGAAATGAGATGGCAATATAAGGTTTAAAGAGAATTTTTTGAAAGAGAAAGAGCAAAATCAATGGGTCATTGGGCAACAAAAAGTGATGCAATGGACTCAATGGCTTGGGTGTCAAATTCTTGTCCCTCAAGTTGGCCTATATAACTGACCCCGGAAACATTGGAAGTAAAAACCTGGTCGGCATCCTGAAGCACTGAGGGCTGGAATTCACCTTCTGTCAAATCCATCTTCAATTTTTGCAAGTGTTCTATGATTGTTCTTCGACTGACGCCGGCGATGCCATTGCAATCCAGACTCGGGGTGAAAAATGATTCCCCTATTTTCCAGAAGAGGTTGCTACTCCCTGCCTCAGAAAGTCTTCCCTTGTCGTCGAGGAGCAAAACCTCATCAAAGCCCTTCTCCCTTCGGTCCAAATTGGCAAGCACATAGGGTAAGGCATTGAGGGTTTTGCAGTGACTCCATGAGGAGGAGGCCAACCTGATTCGCGGGTGAATGTAGGCTGTTGCTTTGATGGCAGGTGCTGGAAGAAATGCTTCAGTCCATACTGTTTCATCGCAATGAGGAGAATCGGGAGTATACTTGCCCAAACCCTTCCGATATACATTCCACCGCACCCTGAGAGTTGACTCTGTACCACAGGATTGTAAGAGGAATGATTCCAAATCCTGTATGTCACTAAGGTGCTGAGAACTTATTTTAAGGATGGACAAACCCTCTAACAACCTTTCCTGATGGGCATCTCTAAAGAGAATCGCTCCTTGATGAAAAACCATGGTTTCAAAAAGCCCATCTCCGAAAAACATGCCTCTATTGGCCCAATCTAAGAATTCTTCTTGAAAGATTCCGTTTGAGGCTTTCACCCAATACTTTGTCTTGTTATCGGACATGTTTTTGTTCAATTATGAACATAAATTGTTTTTGTCTGAATTTATTTCTGTTAAAAATAATTAAAATTATCCCACTAGGAAGAAATTCAAAGGTTTTAATTCCACACTTTGCTTTTTATTTAACAGGGATTTGTAGTTTAGCATGGAAATTGGAAAATTGGTTGATCCATGGCAAGCAAAAGTAGTGTTTTTGATATGATCGGTCCCATAATGATTGGTCCCTCTTCATCCCATACCGCTGGAGTGGTGAGGATTGCTAGGGCTGCCATTCGGATTTTGGGTGGTCAACCTGATGAAGCGGTCATCACCTTTTACAATTCATTTGCAAGAACTTATGAAGGACATGGAAGTGATAAAGCGATCATAGGCGGTCTTTTGGACATGAAAACAGATGATCCACGAATCAAAACATCCATGGATTTGGCCAAAGAGAAAGGACTAAATTATAGTTTTAAGTCCATTGGCAATGCCTCTGTCTACCATCCCAATACCATCAAACTTCAATTAAGCCGTGGAAAAAGGAAAATAGAAGTCATCGGTGAGAGTTTGGGAGGTGGCTTGATCAACATTTCCACTGTGGATGGGTTCAATGCTGATTTTTCTGCAAATGCGCATACATTGATCATTAAGGCTGCAGATGCATCCGGTGCGATAGCATTCATTTCCAGTGTGATCGCTCAAGAAAAAACCAATATTGCTACGATGTCAGTTTCCCGAAAAGGAAAGCATGACGAGGCTTGCCATGTGATTGAAATGGATTCAGGCCTGCAGCCAATCACCTTAGAATACCTAAAAAGTCTTCCTTGGATCAAGGAATTGATATACATCCCAGATATTGATATGTAATTATGAGAAAAGTTTATTATTGCCTTTGCCTGCTTTTTTGCGGCCTTTTTTCCCAGGTATCCGCTCAAGAGTATCCATATACTGCCTTGGATTTGGAAACCACTATCGAAATTGCGCTTGAAAACAACCTGAATCTGCAAAGAAGCCGATTGAATCTTTCCACGGCAGAGATTACTTTATTGGAAAATAGGGGCCAGCAAATTCCTTCCTTTTCTACAGGGGCATCTTCTGGATTCAGATGGGGAAGATCCATTAACCCTGTGACCAATTTGTTTGAAAACCGGAGGATTGGAAACATCAACCTTTTTGCAAATACCAGCATGCCAATATATAATGGCAGGCAAATTTCCAACAGTATCAAGCAAGCCAAAACCGACATTCAGGCAGCAGCACTGGATGTGGAAGCAACTGAAAATGACATTATCTTAAATACCATAAACCTGTTTATCAATGTTGTTTTTTCCAAAGAGCAACTCAATGTAGCCAATTCTCAGCTTCAAACTGTGACAGAACAATCAGATAGAACAAAAAGATTGGTGGAGGCAGGATCTCTTGCCATGGCAGAGCAATTGGATTTAGAAGCACAATTGGCCACCAGTGAGCTTGAAGTGGTCAATGCGGACAATTCTCTTAGGATTGCCAAGCTGAACCTGGCACAAGCCATGCAGGTGCCATTTGATCCTTCTCTTGATGTGGTAGTGCCCGATCTCGACCCTTCCAATTACTTTTTACCGGAGGAGCAGGTGGATGAAATATTTGCTTTTGCCTTGGAAATTATGCCGGAAATTAAATCGGCGGACTTTTCCATGGAAAGCGCAGATTTGGGAATTGATATTGCTAAAGGGGCATTTTACCCAACTTTGGGGATAAGTGGCAACCTTTTTTCCAACTTTGTAGATCAACCGGATTTCCTAACTGGTGAAATACCCCCGTTTTTCACTCAGATTGACCGAAACCTTTCTCAAACATTGAACCTGCAGCTAAATATTCCCATTTTCTCCAACTTCAGAAATGTGGCAGGGGTTCAGCGTGCAAGGGTACAGAAGCAACAGGCTTTGATCCAAAAAGAAGATGTCAAAAACCAACTGAGAAATGACATTGAAACGGCATATACCACCGCTCTTGCCCAAAGACAAACCTATTTATCCAATCAAAAAAGGGTCTCTTCTCTGGAAGAAGCTTTCCGGATGTCACAGCAACGTTTTGATGTGGGAGCGATCAATTCAGTTGATTTTCAAGTTGCCCAGAACAATCTCTTCAACGCACAAGCAGATCTAGTCAGTGCCAAGTACAATTACATCTTTGCAGTAAAAGTTCTGGACTTCTATTTAGGCAATAACATTACTCTATAACTATACCATGGCTAAGAAAAAATCGAACAAACTAATTTACATACTTTTGGGTATCGTCGGTGTCCTGATCCTTTTTATTATCGTAGGAAAATCAGCCGGATGGATTGGCGGGGAAAAGGAACTTGAAGTAGAGATGGCGGAAGCTAAATCTACTACCATCATTGAAAAGGTAAGTTCATCTGGTATCGTTCAACCTGAAATTGAGGTAAAATTGAGCCCTGATGTGGCTGGCGAAATCATAGAGTTGAATGTTATGGAAGGGGATAGTGTAAAAATTGATGATCTTTTGGTCAAAATCCGACCTGATAATTTTATTTCCGCATTGGACAGAAGTAGGGCCAACCTGAATCAACAAATGGCTAACCTAGCCCAATCCAAGGCCAATTTAAAAAGAGCTGAGGCACAATTTGTCAGGGCAGAGCTTGAATACAACCGTAACGAAAAACTCTATAAGGACAAAGTCATTTCTGATGCCGATTTTGAACAAATCAAAGCCAACTTCCAAACTGCCGACAATGATCTGGATGCTGCCAAACAATCCGTTTTGGCTGCTGAATTTGTGGTCAAAAGCTCCCAGGCGTCAGTCAATGAAGCAGCAGAAAATCTCAGGCTTACGAATGTCTATTCCCCTGTATCAGGTATAGTCTCCAAGCTTTTGGTAGAGCAAGGCGAGCGGGTAGTGGGAACCCAGCAGATGGCAGGAACGGAAATGCTCCGGATTGCAGACCTTTCCAGGATGGAGGTCAGGGTCAATGTGAACGAAAATGATATCGTTCGAATCAGTTTGGGTGATACGACCATCATTGATGTGGATTCTTATGCTTTCACTGGTCAAAAGTTCACCGGAGTAGTCACTTCCATAGCCAACTCTGCCAACGAAAAGGCTTCTCAAGATGCGGTTACGGAATTTGAAGTAAGGATTCGGGTTTTAAATTCTTCATATGAAAATCTGATAACAGAAACCAACAGATTCCCTTTTAGGCCCGGAATGACTGCTTCTGTAGAAATCATTACCGAGAAAAAAGAAAATGTGCTTTCAGTCCCATTGGCCGCAGTGACGACTAGGGAAAGCATGAGAGACACCATAGCTGATGGCAGCACCAAACCCAAAGAGTTGGTATTTGTATTGGAAGGAGATCGGGCCAAACAGGTGGCTGTAAAGACTGGTATTTCGGATTTTGACAATATTGAAATCTTGGAAGGTATCACGGAAGGTCAAAAGATAATATCCGGACCCTATTTTGTAGTCAGCAAACAACTGGAAGACAATAAATTGGTAAAAGCCGGCAAAGATGCCAGTATAGCTTCAAGATGATATGAAATCGAATGTCACCATCGCTTAAGCTTTTCATAGATGAGGTGAACAGGTAGGCCCATAACAGTGTAAAAGGAGCCTTCAAGACGCTCTACAGCAATGTATCCGATCCATTCCTGAATACCATAGGCCCCAGCTTTGTCATAAGGGCTAAAAGTGTTTACATAAAAATCGATTTCTTCAACTTCTAGTGGTCTGAAGTGAACTTTCGTGGTGTCCGAAAAAACAACCTTTTTGGTCAAATTCATCATGCAAACTCCGGTAATTACTTCATGGGATTTGCCTGACAATTGAGTCAACATGTGGATGGCCTCTTCCTTGTTTTCAGGCTTATTCAAAATCTTCTGGCCATCCAATACAGTGGTATCAGCACAAATCAAAAGCTCATTTTCCATTAAATCTGGTCTGAAGGCTTCCGCTTTCTTTTCAGCCAAGAATGAGGCTACCTCTTTCAATTCGAGGTGTTCAGGGTAAGTTTCTGCTACCTCTTTGGTCATAACCCTGAATTCCAAACCCAATCCCTTTAACAATTCCTGCCGTCTGGGTGATTTAGAAGCCAAAATAAGTTGGTACTGTGGCCTAAAGAAATTCATGGAACAAATCGTAAGGGAACTCGAAATCTTCTTCAGCAATAGACCCAAAAATCAAACCTGAAATGGCTTTTGGATAGAAATAGGTAGATTTTTGCGGCATGGTATAGCCACTCTTACAAACCTGCAACACGGCTTCCATACTCACTTCCTTGGTGATGATGGCAAAGGATGCAGTTCCTTCAGATACTTTAGAAAGACATCTGCTCAAATTTCTTTCATAAATGATGTGCTCGGAAAGCCTCTGCACTTCAGGGGGTATTCCCAGGATCTTTTCGATGAAAAAATGATGCAATACACTCAAATCCAAGCGTTTGATTACATCAGGAAAATTACCCTCAAATTCTTCCAATCGCTCTGGTTTTAGCCGAATTTTGAAGGCTGCATCCTTAAACACCAGGCCAAATGCCCAAGATTTATGAAGAATCAATTCTCCGATTTCATCGGGGTCGTTGAGCGGTCTAATGAAAAAGTAAGGTTCGATTTTTTCCAGCAGTTCTTCTCTCGAAATTTGGATATCACAGAAAAGCCTGTGAGTGGGTAGAATACGCAAATCTTTGGCTGCTGCATTGGTTAGGTACATCATGTGGTAGTTGTATCCTTCCCCTCCATGATGGGAGGGATTTGCGTCTGTCATTTTTTTACGGTAAGCAATGGCTCCTTCATACCTGTGGTGTCCGTCTGCAAGGATTATGCTTTGACTTTGAATCAACTTCATGAATTTGTGGATGATTTTGGCGTCATGGATAACGGCCAAAACCTCTCTGATGCCCTGGTAATCCTCCAAGTCGTACAAAGGTTGCTCTATAGCAGCATCCATGTACTTTTCCAATTCAAATGCCTCATCATGATACAAACCATGCGTTGGGCTTGCCTGCATTTTCGTTTTTTCCAGGAGCTCTATCCGGTCATTCACGGCATTGACCAAGGTGTTTTCATGTCTATAGATTTGGTTTTCATCCCAGTCATAAGCCTTGATATGGGCAATAAAGCCTTTTCTGCAAAATTCTTTTTCACTTCCCGGTAAGCGGAAATATTGGTAATAGATGTAAATTCCAGGCAAAGGATCTTGTACCAAAATTTTTTCTTGTTTCCATTTCTCTAAAGTTTCAAATGCTTCTTGGGCAGGAAACTCACCTTTGGGTACAGATAGGTGAATGCTATTGAGTGGATTTTGATATAAAGCTTCTCTTTGCCTGTTTGAGACCACATCAAAGAGAGGGGAAGTAAGTTCTTCGATAATTTCTTGATAGTCCGGATGGTATCTCCAAGCTTTCAAGGGTAAAATTTCTGCCATTAATGTTTGCGCTTATTCCAGTTGGAGTTGGCTGCTGCCAGCTTTTTTTCTTTATTTTCCTGGTGATTCTTTCTGGATTTTTCAAATATCATCACACCCAAGGCAGCTGTGATGGAGGTTTCTTCTTGCGTCAGCTTAATATTTAACTTTTTAGGTTCAAAAAAGGTTTCCACAAATTTGGTGTCGAATTTCCCCGAAATAAATTCCTCATGCTGCAACACAAAACGACAAAAAGAAAGGGTAGTTTCAATTCCGGTAATTTGGTATTCGTCAATGGCCCTAATCATTCTGGCAATGGCTTTTTCCCTGCTTTCTGCAAAGGTAATTAACTTGGCGATCATTGGATCATAATAAATGGGTATATCCATGCCTTTTTCGAAAGCATCATCCACCCTTACTCCTGGACCCTGAGGCCTAATATACGTACTGAGCTTGCCGATATCAGGCAGAAAATTGTTTTTTGGGTTTTCAGCATATACCCTTATTTCTATGGCATGTCCATTTATTTGCAGGTCATCCTGACCGAAGGAAAGTGGCTTTCCGGAAGCAATGAGGATCTGCTCTTTGACCAGGTCCTTCCCGGTGATCATTTCTGTCACCGGATGTTCGACCTGAAGCCGGGTATTCATTTCAAGAAAATAAAAATTCAGTTGATTATCAACGATGAATTCCACAGTTCCCGCTCCGTAATAGTCGCAGGCTTTAGCAACTCCTACAGCAGCTTTTCCCATGGCCTCCCTAATTTCAGGGGTCAAAGTTGCGGAAGGGGCCTCTTCTACCACTTTCTGATGCCTCCTTTGGATCGAGCACTCTCTTTCGAAAAGATAAACCAGGTTACCGTGCTGGTCTCCCAAGATTTGAATTTCTATGTGCTTGGGTGAGGTGATGAACTTCTCGATAAATACTGATCCGTTGCCAAAAGCTGATTGGGCTTCACTGACCGCCCGTTGCATCTGTTCCTCAAAATCTTCCTCAGATTCAACAATACGCATCCCTTTTCCACCACCACCAGCACTCGCTTTAATTAAAATAGGATAGCCGATTTCAAGGGCTATTTTTTTGGCCTCAGGGATAGACGTGATGGGCTCGTCGGTTCCAGGGACCAAAGGCACCCCAAAATCCTTTACTGCTTGTTTAGCGGATAACTTATCTCCCATAACTTCAATAGAGAATGGAGAGGGTCCAATAAATATCAAACCTGCATCCTGTACTTTTTGGGCAAAGGAAGCATTTTCAGATAAAAAACCATAGCCTGGATGGATGGCGTCTGCACCCAGGTTTTTTGCCTCTTCGATAATTTTTTCTCCTAGTAGATAAGAAGAGGACGATGGCGGAGGACCGATACAAACTGCTTCATCTGCGAATCGAACATGGGGAGAGAACCGGTCAGCTTCACTGAAAACAGCAACTGTTTTGATGCCCATTTCTTTTGCGGATCGCATGATTCTGAGGCTGATTTCTCCCCTGTTTGCAACTAGTATTTTTTTTATTTCAGGCATGTGGTCATATCAAAACTTGAGTAGGAGAACAAAAAATAGCTCCGTCACGAAGTAAATAAATTTAAATGAACTATGGAAAGAATATCTTAAAAGAGGGTCCTTTTTTGCAAGGTAGTCCAAAATGTATTAGTTTTGGGGGTTTTATTGTAATGTTCAATTATAGAAAAACGTATCACTAAACTACAGAAGGCTTTGGATATATTCGAGAAATTGCACACCAACCTAGGACCGTTGGGTAAGCACTCAGAGTTGTCAGAGGGGTATTTCATGTTCCCCAAATTAGAAGGAGAGATAGCTCCAAGGATGAAGTTTAAAGGTAAAGAGGTACTCACATGGAGTCTCAACAACTACTTGGGACTTGCCAATCACCCCGAAATCAGAAAAGCAGATGAAGACGCTGCTCGCAAATGGGGAGCAGCATATCCCATGGGGGCCAGGATGATGTCGGGTAATACAGACCTTCACGAACAACTGGAAAATGAACTGGCAGCCTTTGTGCAAAAAGAGAAAGCCTATTTACTAAACTATGGCTATCAAGGGATCATGTCCGTCATTGATTCCTTGCTTGACCGTAAGGATGTGGTAGTATATGACAGCGAATGCCATGCCTGCATCATCGATGCACTTAGGATGCACATTGGCAAGCGTTTCGTGTTTCCTCACAATGATATTGAAAACTGCGAAAAGCAATTACAGAGAGCAACCAGATTGGCTGATGAAACAGGTGGTGGCATCCTTTTGATCACAGAAGGAGTTTTTGGCATGACCGGTGACATGGGCAGGCTTGCGGAAATTGTAAAACTGAAAGAAAAATTCCAGTTCAGGATCCTAGTGGATGATGCGCACGGTTTCGGTACCATGGGCGCTACGGGAGCCGGTTCAGCAGAAGCACAAGGGGTTCAGGATCAAATAGACCTTTATTTTTCTACTTTCGCCAAATCAATGGCTAGCATTGGTGCATTTGTGGCAGGGGATGAAAAAGTGATCCACTATTTAAAATACAACATGCGCTCCCAAATCTTCGCCAAGGCGCTACCAATGCTATTGGTGGAAGGCGGATTGAAGCGGCTAGAGTTGCTTAGATCAAGGCCGGAATTGAAAGCCAATCTATGGAAAATCGTCAATGCACTGCAGAATGGGCTGAAGGAAAAAGGCTTCAGTATAGGGAAAAGCAACTCCCCGGTGACCCCAGTGGTGCTTAATGGTACAGTTGGAGAAGCTGCAACACTCAGCAAAGACCTCAGAGAGAATTACAATATTTTTTGTTCAGTGGTTATTTACCCTGTCGTGCCGAAAGGAATGATTATTCTTAGATTGATCCCAACTGCGGTACATACTTTGGAAGATGTGGCAGAAACCATTTCTGCCTTCGAAGCCATCAAAGATAAATTGACCTCTGGAATCTATAAAACCAGTGAATTGGCTACCTCTTTCGGAGAATAATTTATCAAAAAACAGGCCTATATTGTTGTTTTATAAACATTTTAGCTATATTGAACGAAGAATTAAACTTATCATCAACCTAAAAATTAATTTTTACTATGAACAGATTTAGTGAAATCAAAGATCTTGTAATGGGATTAGAAGGCGACTTTGAAAAATTCTATGACAAGAAAAACCAAGCCGCAGGAACTAGAGTGAGAAAAGGCATGCAAGACCTTAAGAACTTAGCTCAGGATATCCGAAAAGAAGTTCAGGACATTAAAAATGAAGGCTAATAATAAAAAGGTGGTTTTTAAAGCCACCTTTTTTTATACCCTTGAGGCTGCCGCTTTTATTTTTTCTTGAAGTCCACTACTGGCTTCAATGAGCGGAAGTCTAACCTCTCCACGACAAAGTCCCATTTGTGACATCAAATACTTGATGCCTACAGGATTGCTTTCTTCATACATCAAAGAATTGATTTCCAACAGTCTAAATGTGGCTTTCATGGAAGCTTCTGCATTGCCGTGAATGATTTCTTTTATGATATCTGGATAGGCATTGGCCAACACCGAGATCACTCCCTCACAGCCAATGGCTCTCATGGCACTGGTCAACATGTCATCCCCTGAAATCAGCAAGAATTCTTTGGGTTTGTGGGCCACTATCTGCATGCATTGCTCCATATTTCCGCTTGCTTCTTTCATTCCTATGATATTAGGATGATTTGCCAATGTCAGGGTCGTTTGGGCACTCATGTTTGACATGGTTCGACCCGGTATGTTATATAGCATAATGGGTACTGGAGAAGCATTGGCAATGGATTCAAAGTGGGCAATGATCCCCGACTGTGCCGGTTTGTTGTAGTAGGGGCTAACTGATAAAATGGCGTCAACAGATTGCAAATCTGTGGAATTGATTTCTTCCAATAATGCATGGGTGTCATTACCCCCGATTCCATAGACTATGGGAAGACCTAATTTGTTGTAGGAACTGACTGCTTGAAGAACCTTGACTTTTTCCGCTTTATTCAGTGTGGCACTTTCACCGGTAGTCCCCATTACGACGAGATAATCCACCCCTCCATCGGAAACAAAATCCACGATTTTTTTCAAAGCTTCAAAATCAATGCTTTTGTCCTCCAAAAGCGGAGTAATTAAGGCTACTCCTGTACCTTTAAGTTTTTTCATGATAATGGATCTTCTTGATGTATTGGATCATATTGGCCATATTCCCCTTTTTGTCAAGCTGAGGATCATGGTTTAACATAAGGTCCAAGAATGGGCTGTTTGAACTTGAATAAAACCCAACTCTATAAATTTTAGATTGTAAATGTAATATAAATTGTAAATATGGATTTAAATTTTCAGAACTGACGAGAATAAGGCTGGGTTTCTGATCCAATAAAGTCCTAATGCGTATGTTGGCATGGCCAAAGAAGGAAAAATCTGAGGGAGTTAACTCTTTTTCCAGAATAACTTTGCCTCTCTTCAAACTGAAAAAACGGTCATTGATTTTTATTTCCTTACCCCACAAGTCATAACAAAGCGACTTAGTGTCCAGCATGTCCTGTTCAGAGTCTGCTATCAGCGTTATTTCTCTTACTGCTGAGAAATCTACTTCATCAGCCTTTGAAGAGTTTGCCGGAGTATGCCTGATTTGGTAATTGATGAAATATTTTTTTATCCAATTCATAATTCAGGTTTTAGCCATGATGATTGAGCAGGTTCAAAAATGCCTGTTCATCAATCATTTTTATCCCTAATTTTTGTGCCTTTTCCTTCTTACTTGGCCCCATATCTTCTCCTTCTATGATGAAATCCAGATTTTTGGACACTGATTTTAGGTAAGTGCCTCCATGGGATTCCACAAAGTCTATGATTTCATCTCTTTTGAAATGGTTTAATTTACCGGATGCCAGGATCTTAAGGCCGGTAAGCTTTTGACTTTCTTGTTGGCTTTCTTTTTTCTCTTTTTTAAAATGAAGTCCGTGACCTTTTAGCCGGGAAATCAGTTCCTGATTTTTAGGGTCCGAAAAAAAATCCTGAAGACTCTGCGCCAGGGTTTCACCAACCCCGTTAATTTCCAGCAATTCCTCTATTGAGCTTGCAGCGAGCGCATCAATGGATCCGAACTGTTCAGCCAACAACTTGGCTGTATTTTCACCAATGTTTCGGATGCCTAATGCAAACAATACTTTTTCGAAAGGTTGGTTTTTTGAGGTTTTAATACCTTCCATCATGTTGCTGATGACCCCTTCTTGAAAAGTATTGCCTTTGAGTTTTTTGAGCTTCTCGGTCTGTTGTTCAGTTAGGGTGAAATCAAATTCCAAAACGATGTTGTGGACGCTGTTTTTTTCTTTACAAAGTTTCACCAATTGTTCTACTTCCAAATCTTTAATCCACACCAAGAGAACTGGGGCCACTGGCACATAATCTTCAATGGTATCCCAAGTTGCTTTTTGCAACCAATCTTCAAAACGTGCAATGTAAGCCAGGTTTACATCGGATTTTGTTTGAAATTTCTTCAGATAGTTTTTAAAGGCTTGTAGTCTTTCCTGTTGCTCGAGTCCCTCTGTGTCTTCTAAAAATCGGTCAATGGCACTCAATGAAATCCCTTCTGTCAGTGCAAAAAGTGCTTTCCTTAGGGTAACATACAAGGAGCCATTTTGGTCTTTGGTGTATTGGTCATCATTGATTTCAAGCCCAAGTAGTTTATCTTGTTTAGACTCCAAGTCATAGATATCAGCTGGATCTTTCACATAACCTTGATTGATCAAAGCCCTGATGCGTTCAGTTCCCAGAGAATCAATATCCATGGCTCGTTTGTGAACGAAATGCTCAATTCTTCCCAACAGTTGCGGAGGACATCCCATTGCATTGGGGCAATAATGCTTCGCTTCGCCTTCTTTTCTGTTCAGGTGGGTATGACATTCAGGACAGTGGGTGATGTAAGAAAAAGGTTTAGCGTTCGGTTTGCGGTTTTCCAAAGAAACTCCGGTTATTTTAGGGATGATTTCTCCACCTTTCTCCACAAAAACTTGATCCCCTTCATGTAAATCCAGTCGAAGGATTTCATTGGCGTTGTGAAGGGAGGCTCTCTTGACGGTGGTACCTGCAAGCTGCACCGGTGAAAGATTGGCCACAGGTGTGATGGCACCAGTCCGTCCAACCTGAAAAGTAATGTTTCTGATGGTAGAGAGCGCACTTTCTGCCTTGTATTTGTAGGCAATTGCCCATCGAGGTATCTTGGCAGTGAAGCCCAATATTTCCCGCTGTTGGTAATCATTGACTTTCAACACAACCCCGTCAGTATCCAATGGCAAATGGTGTCTTTTTTCTCTCCAGGATTCTATAAAAGACAGGACAGATTGTATATCAGTACAGTTTTTATAGGTTTGGGACACATTGAAACCCCACTTTTCCAGTTGATGGATGGCTTGGTCATGTCGGCTTACCAGATTTTCATCCCCAATCAACTGATAGAAATAGCAATTCAGTCTTCTTTTGGCAACCACACTGCTGTCTTGCATCTTAAGGGTCCCTGAAGCAGCATTTCTGGGATTGGCCAATAGGGGATCACCGCTTTTTTCCCTTTCGGCATTGATCTTATCAAATTCTTTTTTGGGAAGAAAAATTTCTCCTCTTGCCTCAAACCGCTCTGGAATTTCTTCCCCTTTGATATAAAGAGGGATGTTGCGAATTGTTTTGACATTTTCTGTAACCACATCCCCCTTAAAACCATCTCCTCTTGTGACGGCCCTTATCAATCGGCCATTCTCATATACCAAGCTGATGGCTACACCATCAAACTTTAATTCACAGAAGTAAGTATAATCCCGATGGCCTAGGCCCTTCGCCACCCGCTCATCAAATGCAATCAATTCCGATTCAGAATAAGTATTGCCCAAAGACAACATGCGCTGTTCATGTTCAGCAGTCTCGAATACCTTTGTAATCGTACCACCTACCCGCTGACTGGGACTTTCAGGACGCAACAAATCCGGATATTCGGTTTCCAGCTGAATCAATTCATTCAAAAGCTGGTCGAATTCAAAATCCGAAATTTCGCTGGTATCTTCCTGATAATACAATTGGTTGTGGTAATTGATCTGCTCAGTAAGTTCAGCAATTCTCTTTTGGGCTTCAGTTTTGGAGTTCATTCCAATCAATTTCCTTAGGGTGATGATGAAGATGGAAAACCTAGTGCAATCGGTTTTCTTTTTTCCAAATCTAGTCTTTTTGTCCGAAAAATGGAGCAGATCCAAACTGCTTTCTCGGATTTAAGGACTATTCTTTTTGATTCCCTATATTTGTTATACAATCCGGTACATATGAAAAGCAAAGTAGATATTGAGGGTAAAATACTGGAAACATCGTTTGCCTTATTTTTAAAAAATGGGTTCAAAAACACCACTATGGATGAAATTGCCCAAAAGTTGGGAATCAGTAAGAAAACCTTATACAAACATTTTTCCAATAAAATGGTGCTCTTGGAATCTTCTTTTGAGATTCTAAAAACAAGGCTTTCATCCCAGGCGGAGGACATTTTAAGCCATCCCCAGATGACTTATTCAGGAAAGCTAAAGGCCATGTTGAAAGTAGTGGGAAAAGGGTTAGCCCACATCAATCCTGAATTACTGAAAGATTTGAGAGACCATGCCCCGCAGGTATGGGACAGCTTGCAGGCCTACATTCGTGATGCAGCCTATCTTAGGTTTCAAAGACTGATACAAGATGGAATTGACCAGGGATACATTGACACACAAGTAAATAAAAATATGGTCGTGCTCCTCTATACCGCTGCCATCCAAAACCTGATTGATCCCGATTTTCTATCTCAGTTTCCGAGGGAAATTTCCGGACAGATTATGGCCAATCCCACAGAAGTATATGATCAGGCCATTTCTATCATTTATAAAGGTATTTTAACGGAGGAAGCACGCACCCAACTCATGAATGTTTGAAGTTTGCCTGACCATTTTAATTTATGATGCAAAAAACACTTTCACTTTTAGAGCTTAATCAACACATTGCCCAAACCTTGGATGCCCAACTGGAACCCACTTATTGGATAGTGGCAGAGATTGGTGAATTCAGGGATTCTGCCAAAGGCCACGTGTACCTTGATCTGGTAGAAAAAGCAGACAGACAGGTATTGGCAAAAATGAGGGCCAACATCTGGTCATATACCTATAGAGGCATAGCCAGCAGGTTTTTTTCAATCACTGGCCAAGGGATTCGCCAAGGCATGAAGATATTGGCACAAGTCAACGTGCAATTCCATGAAGTGTATGGCATAAGTCTGGTCGTAAAAGACATCGATCCCAACTACACCATAGGGGAAAGGGCAAGGAAGAAACAGGAGGTCATTGAAAAACTTACTGCTGAGGGACTGTTGGAGATGAATAAGCAGTTTCCACTTTCAATGGTCCCACAAAAAGTAGCCGTTATCAGCTCAGCCTCTGCTGCTGGATATGGGGATTTTGTCAATCAACTGGAACAAAATGTATTCGGTTTCAAAGTAAATTGGAGACTATATCCAGCTGCAATGCAGGGGGATGATGCCGTGGATAGTATCATCCGTGCCATAGAACAGGTAGAAGCAGACCATCAGACGAAACCCTTTGACCTTCTCGTGATCATCAGGGGAGGAGGCGCACAAATTGACATGGACTGTTTTGATGATTATGATCTTAGTAGAGCCATCGCCTTAAGCATATTGCCAGTGGTGACAGGTATAGGCCATGAACGTGATGAGTCAGTGGCTGATCTTGTAGCCCACACACGGATGAAAACGCCGACTGCCGTGGCTGAATTTATCCTATCTGGATTTCGTGATTTTGAAAGTGAATTGGAATTTTTGCATCGAAGACTCGAGAAAATTACCCATCAAATTATTCAAGTTGAGCAAAGCTTCATTCAGGATAAAGAAAGTTTTGTCAAAAACTTTTTTAGGATAAAGCTTAACCAAGCCCATCAGATGATAGACAATTACCAACATCAAGTAAGGGGAATGGCCAAAACCAACCTAAGGTGGAAGGAAAATCAATTGGTACAACTTGGTAAAATCGGGATTAAAAACTGGCGACACTTGTTGCTTGTGGAAAGAAATCGATTGGAAAACCTAACCAAAAGTATCAAAGACTTAGATCCTGAAACAATTTTGGAAAGAGGATATACAAGAACTGAGTTTGATGGCAAATCCATTCATTTGCAAACCCCACGGGTGGGGGGTGAAATGGTAACTTTTACCAAATCCCATGTGATCAACAGTGAAATCAAAATAATTAGTAAAAAATGAGTAAAAAAGAAATCAAACCAAGCTATGACAAGTCTTTGGAGCGGATCATTGCTATCGTAGATGAATTGGAAAAGAACGATAAAGGGATCGATGAGTTGTCTGATATGGTCAAAGAGGCCGCCGACTTGATCAAATACTGCAAGGCCCAACTTAGACAAACGGAGGAAGAAATTTCTCAGGCCTTCGGAGAAGGGGAGGGCTGATCGCCTGTGAATTTTATCAATGAAGCTTTTTGATCAGTTACCCGGTTTTGGGATAAAGTTGTTCGGAACAGGATCGACAAATTCTAAATGGCGAAGAAAATCTTTGTTTTCGGTATTTTGCTGGGATTTATTTTGGTAATCCTGAAGGTTCAGATAATTGAGCAGATCGGGCAGTTGATCTGATTTAAGGTGTGCTTGCCCCTCTATAGAAAGGGGTTTTGACATGATGACGCTGCCGTTGGGTGTTTTGATGACATTGTTTTCAAGTTGAGCCAAGTTACCGAATTGAGATTGAAACTGGCGTTCGGGAGTTGGGAGTAAAATGGTGTCTTGAGGAACAAGCTGTCCGGAAGGACTGCCTTGTATCCTTTCTCTGCCTCCTCGGGGTTGCATGCGGTATACCTCTCTTGCAAAATCCCTGTTGATGTCAACCAGTTTTAGGGCTTGCTGAGGCGTGATCACATCCGTAATTTTGTTCATAAAGAACTTTTCATTTTCCAACATTTCCTGCTGAATGGTGAACCGTTTGTTGATTAGTTCTTTCGCCTTTTCATCAGAGAGATTTTCCGTATTGGTTCTTGAAATCTCAGCGAGACTTTTCATACTGGCTTCCCTTCGTTCACTGTGTTGGTTGAACAAAGGCCAGAATTCAACGGCTTGGTCAGGTTTCAGGTTAAGCCTTTGGCTGATAAAGGCAATTCGGGCAGATTCAAATTTTTCTCGGTCAAAGCGAGGCCTGCCGTCTCTTTGTGCCCAAACTGGGGCAATTATTTGAAGGGATAGGATGATTATCAATAACTTTTTCATAGGTGTCATATTTTTAAAATTCCCAGAATTCCACAGCGTCAACTTCTGATTCATAATTTACCCATTCATTGGCCAGAATCATATCAAGCAAAGCATCTGGGTCATCGCTCAAAGACAACACATCTTCTGCCTGCCAGTAGCCACTGCTGATGTACAACTCAACCTGATTGTCCAAATTTGCCTCAAAATCTTGCTGATCAGGATTTCCCAAGTTAAAAAGTAAAAGGAAAGCACCTAAAACAACCACTGCTGCAGCAGCAAACCTACTCAATACGGTCAATTTAACACTACGTGCTCTCTTCTTTAGGATTCGATCAGGTAAAGCCTCGAAATATCCCTCTGGAGTTTTGAATTCAATATTTTTGGGAATATTTTTCATACGTTTCTATCTTTTTAGACAATTGCCAACCGTAAAGGTTTATTCTACAGTCAGTTCTTTTTCCAATTTTTTTACAGCATGGTGATAACTGGCCTTAAGTGCACCAATGCTTGTATCTGTTATTTTACTCATTTCATCATAAGACAGGTCTTCAAAATATTTGAGGTTAAAAACCAGTCTTTGCTTTTCGGGTAGCTTAAGAAGGGCATGGAGCAATTTTTTTTCGATTTCATCCCCGGTAATGTGGTTGGACCTGCCCAGATATTGGGTCATGGTTTCATGATGATCATCTATGGATAGAAAAAACCTCCTTTTCTTTTTTTCCAAAAAATTGAGGCTTTCGTTGGTGGCAATTCTATATAACCAGGTAAAGAGGCCACTATTCCCATTAAATTGGTGGATGTTTTTGAAGGCCTTGATAAAGGTGTTTTGCGTGATATCATCCGCATCTTCGTGGATGATCACCATTTTTCTAACCAACCCGTAAACCCTTTTTTGATATGCTTCTATCAACAATCTGTAACCCTTTTCTTTTGACTTGGGTTGTTGTATCATTTCCAAAAGCTCAAGGTCTTGCAATGGGATCATTGATTCATTAGACAAGAATTAAGTTAAGAGGTTTAATGATTAGGTTCAAGAAATTCGTTTTTACCTATATTTCAAGAATATAGTCTAAAATCCCTGCATTTTTACCTTTTGGTCTGGTAACCAGCATTGGAAATCTGTCATTCAGCTGGATAAGCCGCTCAGCCATGCTTCCTATAAACAAGGCAGTGGCTGCAGTTCTGCCTTTGGCGCCAATGATGATGCCATCGGCTTTTATTTCATCAGCCATCGATAAAATATCCTCCACAGGATCTTCATCCTCATCACGGGTGTAGACAGGCTTAATCTGGATATTTTTAGTGTCTATTTTCCGAATAAATTTTTTGTAATTGATTTCGGCATGGAGCTTCATGATGCTGGCAAACTCCTCATAACTTTTACCTGTAAAGTGATATCCGGTAGGTATGGTGAACACATTCTGACAAACAATTTTAGATTTGCTACCGTATTTTTCTGCGATCATGATCGCTTCTTCCATGGCATCTTTGGAATAGTCTGAAAAATCACTTGGAACCAAAAGCGTATCTACACTTGGTTTACTTCCTTCTGGTACGATCAGCAGTGAACAGCTTGCTCTTCTTGCCAAGCGATGGGAAACCACTCCTGTCCCAGGCAATTGGACTTTTCTTCCCACAATGATCATATCCACTGACTTCTCCTGAGCCAATTTTAGGATTTTTTTAGACAGATTGCCTTCCTTGACCACATAAGCCAATTCAGTTTTTTGTTTGTTGACGAAAACCCTATCTACTATGGCTTTCATTTGGTTTTGCCTTTCTTCTACCATTTGACTCACGAGGTTGGGAAACTCCTCCAAAATATCCTTTGGGATATTCAGATTTCTGATCACATTGGTAAAATATATTTTTTTGGTCTGATTGATATTGGCAATAAAGGAGGCAAAATTGACCAAGGTTTGATCCAAATCGGAAAGGTCTAAGCAAACTATTATTTTCTTGATCTGATACATGTTGTCAAACGATAAATTCAATGCAAAATTAAGAGATAAAAGTCAGTATAGATAAATAAAATAAAATTTTATTCTGTGATTATATGGAATTTTGAAATCGGGTAGTTTATTATTTTGAATTTATATAGACTTATTTTGAAAATGTTTCCTGTCTTGAGAAATTTACTTTAAAACAGGACATTGTCGAAATAATTTTTAATACAAATGGTACTGATTCCAAATATAAGGTGACATAAGGTAATAACCTTAAAATGGAGTAACATCTCTTTAAAAATAGCGAAAGACATGAATCTACCCTAATTTTATAAATGGAAAAACAATCCAATTCTAATTTCGTATATTTGCATTGAGTTCGGATCGCCGACATGTTCAAACTTCACAAATTACATAAATGCCGAGTGAAGCCTTTTGCCAAAACCAGGCCTCATCCTTTTTGGTTACTATCATGAAGGACCTCGTTTCTTAAGAAGCAGGATAACAGTGGAAGGTTGCGGAATTCGGGCAGCTCAAATCTTGTCTATAAGGAGGTTTGTAACACTCTAAGATCCGGACTCTTTTTTAATCCATCATATTAACATCCATCTGCACCTTATTTCGTTTTGGGGAGACGCCTGCGATGTTCTCTAAAAAATTTTTGGTATCCTCACAAACACTCTCCCAATCTTCAGAGGTAATTCGGGAGGCAATGACATGATTTTTTGATTCCGGGTAAGCAATTTTTACTTTGAGGTTTTCTGGTGTCTGTACCTCCTCATACATTTCCAGCATAGCAGGTACAGAAACTACGTCATCCTGGTTTGTTTCATCTGCATAATAGTATCCCAAAAAATATGGCTGATGGATTTTCTGGTATGTGGCAGGTTTCATTACTGCTTTTAATAGTGTTCCTAAGCTTACATAAGCATTCACATGGTAATATTCGGACCAGTATTTTGCTTTCTCTCCCTCTCTTTTTTCGAAGATCACTTTATCTTCATTTTTGATAGAAAACTTAAATAAATCCAATCCCCAAGGGGCAAATAGTTGTCTGAGTTGGTCATTTCTGTCTCTTATCGCGGGAGAATACAATATCACCGCCTTGGCATCTGGCCTTTCTGATGCCACCAATGTGGCCAAGGCACCGCCCATTGAGGTGCCGATGATGATCACACTGTCACCTAGTGATTTTCCAATCATGTAGGCTTCTCTAGCTGCCTCAGCTAGCCTTTGTGAGCTCAGAAATCTAAAAGAATCCGGCCTTTCTAAACCATGTTCGGGAAGCCGGGAAAGATAAAGATTGGCGCCAAAATAGGCGGCCAATTGCCTGTGTACAGGATCTCCCTCTTTTTCAGAGGCTCCGAAACCGTGGATGTAGACAATAGCATAAGGGGTCTTACTTTTGTTCAATGAATCAAACCAAACGATTTTGGCCTCATTGTCGGACTTCAAGAATTTCACCGAATCTTCTTTTTGGCTGACGTAGGCTTCCAAATCTGCCATACGAGTAGGGATGGTGGGGTAAGTACCATTGAGATCCGGGACATCCACTTTTGGACCGAGCATATACACCACAACCAAAATGATGGAAAGGGACATCAAAACAAGAAGTAATCTTTTCAACATATACTTTTAAAAAACCAAGTAAAACTAACTTGTTTACACTTAGCAATCAATGGAAAACCTTGTTAATAAAACATAAAAATAAACGACTTCAGCTTTTTTTAGTTGCAGATGGGATGAATCCATTCCACGAAGCCTAACCATGACCATAATTCTGATAAAGAGAAAAATAGCATTTATGGTACTTCATTTTCTTTTTTGTTTGTCCATTAGGATTAACTAGACCTAGATGAATAACTAAGTCCAAAGCATTGTTTTTATCCATGAGAAATTTATATATTCAATCTTCAACCCAAACCGTCATCCACCTATGAAGAACTTATTTGTCACCATGCTTGCAGTTTTTTGCCTATTATTTATTTCCTGTCAAAAAAATCCTGAAGAAGATGGAGTGATAAAGGTGGAAATGAAAAATTTGGAAAGGCACATCCAGATTTTGGCTTCGGATGATTTTGAAGGCAGAATGCCTTTTACAGAAGGGGAAAAAAAGACCTTAGACTATCTGGAAAAGGAATTTAGGTCTATTGGTTTGGCACCAGGCAATGGGAACAGTTTTTACCAGGAAGTGCCTTTGGTTTCAATTTCTACCTTCCCCTCAGAAAAGATGCAGATTAGTCATTCCAGGGGAAATTTGGACTTGGATGGACTTAAGGACTATGTAATCTGGACACAGCGCCCCGATTCCGTCATCTCCATAGATGAGGTTGATATGGTCTTTGCAGGCTTTGGTATCGTGGCTCCGGAATACGACTGGAATGATTATAAAAACCTGGATGTAAAGGACAAAATAGTGGTGGTACTGGTCAATGATCCGGGGTTTGGTACGGAGGATATTTCCCTCTTCAAAGGCAATACCATGACCTATTATGGAAGGTGGACTTATAAATATGAGGAGGCCGCTAGACAAGGGGCACTTGGTTGCCTGATCGTCCACAATACCATTCCTGCCGGCTATGGATTCAATGTGGTTCAAAACAATTGGAATGCTTCCAAACTTTTTTTGGATGACAGGTCAAATCCTCCCTACAAGCTTGCTATCGAAGGATGGGTAACACTGCCAGTGGCCAACAAAATATTTGAAATGGCTGGTTTAAATGAGAGAGAGCTCTTGGCAAAAGCCCGTAAATCTGATTTTCAGGGTGTCCCTTTAGACATGAAAGCCAGCACAACGGTACAAGTGGAAGCTACCTATGATGTTTCTCAAAATATTATCGGCATGGTAAAAGGAGAAAATAGACCCGATGAGTACATTATTTACACCGCACATTGGGATCACCTCGGCATAGGCAAGCCGGATGAAAAGGGTGATACCATCTACAATGGCGCTTTGGACAATGCCAGTGGTACGGCGGCATTGTTGGAATTGGCCCGCGTCTTTAAAGATGGACCTGCTCCGGAAAGGACGGTTGTCTTTCTTGCTGTCACCGCTGAGGAACAGGGATTGTGGGGTTCTGCTTATTATGCACAAAACCCTGTTTTCCCAAAAGAAAAAACGGTGGCAAACATCAACATGGATGGGATCAATCCTTATGGAAAAATGAATGACATGGTCATTGTTGGAATAGGGCAATCAGAATTGGAGGAGATCTTGGAGGAAGAATTGAAAAAAGTAGGAAGATATGCATCTCCTGAACCCACACCTTCATCAGGATATTATTTCAGGTCTGACCATTTTAATTTTGCCAAAGTTGGGATTCCTGCTCTGTATACCAATACAGGAGTTGATCATTTTGAGGAAGGAAAGGAGTTTGGAAAATCTTTACAGGAGGACTATGTATTTAAATATTACCATAAACCCTCAGATGAATATGATCCGCAACGATGGAATTTAGATGGTGCCGTGGAGGACGTTCAGGTATTGTATCAAGTAGGGCTGCAGCTTGCCAATTCAAGTGCTTGGCCTGGATGGAAAGATAATTCCGAATTCAAATCCATTAGGGCTGCGTATATGGAGAGATAAGGTCAATTTTTCAAAACAGGAGATGTTGAAGCAATTTCCACCCTTTCTCCATTTCTAAAAAAAAGTATGGTTTCGGTGTGCAATTGTTGGAGCCCTGAAATATTTTTGTTCAATCTTGTAGTGATGAATTTGTCGGTTTTGCTGAAATCCCGAAACCTACTCAACTGAGTACCATCTGGCAAAATCAATAAAAATGAAATGTCTGTGCCCTTGGCAAGATCTTCGAAAGGTTCTGTCAGAATGACCTGAATCAATGACAGGTTTTGAAAGTTGAAATAAACGGGACAGTCGGTCGAAAAACCTTGGCCAATAAAAAATGCTTCGTCAAAATCGGTATCGTCGAGCTCTATTTCCACATTGAACCGAAAAGCATTTATCGGTACTGTGTCCATTTCGGTGGAATAATTTCGGTTTTCGAAAGGCTCATAGAATACCTGAGAAAGTCCGGTTACCTCCGCCGCCAAAGGAGGAGGACAATTTTTCAGCTCTTCAAGATCAAATAAATCATCACAGCCCACACATGCCACATACACCAGCAGGGCGATAAACCCAAATTTAACCATTCCAGAACCCATACTCTAATAACGAAATTAAAAGGGAGCCTTCCTGAAAAAATTGATTTTTTTTTGCCATTAAAAACCTTCGGTTTATCTTTTGTTTATTTCCGGTTCCCGTTAAAAACAGGTTTTTAAAAAATCATAAGGCTGAACCTCATTTTCCAAAAGAGAAAAATGGTAAGCGTATGGAATTAAAATCACACCTTAAAATTTTTTTCCGATACAACCCTACAAAAAACAAACTTAGTTGTCATATTTGCGTAACCATTTTAGACTTAAAATTTATTTTATGAAATCAAGCCTTCTTTTTACCTGCTTGTTTGTTTTGACCCTTCAGCTTTTTGCCCAAGAAGGAAAATTACCCACTAATGCAGTCTATGTAGAACTAGGGGGACCAGGACTTCCTTATTCCTTCAATTATGATTTTAGATTTGATAAAACCAAGATAGATTCTTGGGGGATGCGGATTGGGGCAGGTGGATATGCTGTTTCAGGAGGGGATTCTTTCTTTTCACTTCCTGTCCAGATCAATAAATTGATGGGTAATGGACCACACTATTTTGAAATTGGTGGGGGAGCTACTTTTGTAGCCTTTAAGTCCAGCACCTATTCCTATTGTCAATCCGGGGAATACAATTCGGTAACAGGAATGTGGGAGTGCACCAGCACCTTTACCTCAAGAAGTGACCGGACAGAATTTATTTTACCGATAGAAGGATCTCCTAACTTGATGGGTACCCTTAATTTTGGCTATCGAAAAGTGCCAACGGATGGCGGTTTTACCTGGGGTTTCAACCTTAACCCCATTTTCAACAGCAATGGTTTTTGGCCGCTGTTTGGAGGCATTAAATTTGGCTACGCCTTTTGAATAGTTTGTTTCTTCATATTTGAGGAAATTAATTTATTTCTTTTTTTCAGAATTCTTAATTATGATAAGATCATTTACATTTCTAGCTGTTTTATTTATCCAAACCACCTTATTTGCCCAAGCACCTGAAAGAACCAGAAGCCAGGGAGTATTTGTGGAGCTATTGGGAAACGGCTTGTTGTACTCTTTCAACTATGATACCCGGTTCAATCAAAGCTATACAGGACTTGGGGGAAGGGTAGGATTGAGTTATTTGGCTGTGGACGGCACCAATCTGACCACCGTTCCAGTTGTATTGAATTACCTTTTGGGCAAAGACAAGCATTTGTTTGAGGTAGGAATAGGCACCACGTTTGTTGCTGCCGCAGACCGGACCAATGTAGGCCCCATCAGTGAAGCCAACCGTGGGTCTACGTTTATAGGGACAATGAGTTTAGGTTACAGACTAGAGCCTAGGGATGGTGGGTTTATGTTCCGTGCAGGAATCACACCGATTTTCGATTCCAGCAACTTTTTTCCTTTCTGGCCACAGGTGTCTTTTGGTTATGCCTTTTGACACCTTTAAATCAGGGATGTGTGCTTCCTATTTCTTTTCTATCTTCTCATAAGAGGCCAGGACGCCCCTTACCATAGCGGCACTGAATCCTTGGTGCTCCATTTCATTCAATCCTACAATGGTGCATCCTTTTGGGGTGGTCACTTTGTCGATGGCTTCCTCGGGATGCATTTGTTTTTGGATCATCAATTCAGCCGCACCTTTTACTGTTTGATTCACAATGAGATTTGCGGTTTTGGCATCAAAACCGATCTGAATACCACCCTGTATCATGGCCCGCATAAAACGCAACACATAGGCAATTCCGCATGCACCCAATACGGTCGCTGCCTCCATGAGACTTTCATCAATGGTGATGGAAAAGCCCACACTATTGAATAATTTCTTGATGCTTTCATCTATTTCCGGTGTGCTGTTGCTTCCACAGATACAGGTGACCGATTCTTTGATATCAGCGGCGATGTTTGGCATGGCCCTGTATAAGGTTGTTTTTTTATCCAATACCTCATACATTTCTTCCAAAGTAACGCCTGTAGCCAAGGAAACGATGATTTGTTTATCCGGTTTCAAGACCGATTTGATCTCCTTCAGGATATGGTTGACATTATAGGGTTTTACCCCTAAGATCAGGATATCGGCTTCCATAGCGGCCAATACATTGTCTGTGAGCACCTTTACACCTAGAGGTTGCAATTCATACAGGCTGTTTGGGTTTCTTCTGGTCAGGGTAAGGTTATTGGGTTCAAAATTTTCGGACTCCAACAGGCCATGGGCTATAGAGGTACCTAAATTACCACATCCCAGAATGGCTATTTTTTGATGAATCATGAAGGTTTGTTTAATCAAATGCTTGAATGGTTGCCTAAAGTTAAATAAATCACATGGTTAATTAAGAATAAGAGAAGCAATTAATACATTGACCTACCCTTCATTTATTTGTAACTTGTGCAAAATTAGATACCTTCTGAATCATTTATCACCAATTTTTGAAGGGGAAACCCAAACATGTAGGGTTAAAATAACCAGAATAAAAAACGTATAAACAATGCTTGAACAGTTCGAAGTTATTAAAGATCAATTACTTGAGGATTACAGTCTCTTTGTGGTGATCTTATTCAAAATGGTCGTGGCAACCATTTTATTGGTGATTTTCTGGTTTATCGGGAACAGAGTCAATCAAATCTCCAACAAAAAATTGGGCAGAAGGCTTCAAGATCCTTTATTGGCCAGCTTTATAGGAGGCGTATTTCGATTCATCATTTTTTTAATGGGATTGATGTTGATTTTCAGGGTATTTGGTTGGACCAATCTCGTATCAGGCATGCTTGCAGGAGCTGGACTTACTGCTTTTATCGTGGGCTTTGCGCTAAAAGACATTGGCGAAAACTTCCTTGCAGGTATTTTATTGGCCTTTAAAAGGCCATTTAGGGTGGGGGATACCATTGAGATTGCGGGCTTAAGGGGACGGATAAAGGCCCTAAATCTTAGAGACACATTGTTAAAAACACCGGACGGAAAGGACATCTATCTTCCCAACAGCATCATAGTCAAAAATCCCCTGACCAATTTCACTATAGATGGTTATTTGAGGCATGAATTTACTGTAATCCTGAGCCAGCAGGATGATTGTTTCCAAGCCATGGCCATTATGGAAAAAGCCATCGTCAATATCGCAGGCGTATTGGACGGTAGCCGTGCACCAAGCTTGTTTGTGGGGGGCTTGGCAGGCAATAAAGTCAATGTCATCATCCATTTTTGGGTAGATACTTTTGACAGAAGAACCCCAGATCATTTGGTGAAATCCAATGCCATTGTTTTGGTTTTACAAGCATTAAAAGAAGCTGGAATCACAACAGGTTGACTTTGAATCAATCCCCTTTCAGCTTTAGCAAAGTCGATTTCACTTTTATGTAGATCGCTTTTTATATTACCACCCCAGTTTTCTTGTCAAAACCAATTTTCCTTATCTTTGTGCCCTATGAGTAAAAAAGAATTCAAAAGATATACCGTTACCTCTGCCTTGCCCTATGCCAATGGACCTGTTCACATTGGCCACTTGGCTGGGTGTTACATTCCCTCAGATATTTATGTACGTTACTTAAGATCCCAAAATAAGGATGTGATTTACATTTGTGGTTCTGACGAACATGGGGTGGCCATTACCATAAAAGCACAAAAAGAAGGGGTGAGTCCCCAGGAAATCGTGGATCGGTATCATGAAATGATGAAGGCAAGTTTCGAGGAATTTGGAATCAGTTTTGATCATTATTCCAGGACCTCAGCCCCGATTCACCATGAGACGGCGGGAGGATTTTTTAAGAACCTTTATGACAAAGGTGAATTTATTGAGCAGGACACCGAGCAGTATTATGATGAAGAGGCACAGCAGTTTCTAGCCGATAGGTACATAGAGGGAACTTGTCCGAAATGTGGCTATGAACATGCTTATGGAGATCAGTGCGAGCGCTGTGGAACCAGCTTAAGTCCCACTGACTTGATCAATCCAAAATCCAAGTTAAGTGGAAATTCACCGGTACTCAAAACCACCAAGCATTGGTTTTTGGATCTGGCGAGTTATACGGAATTCCTGAAAAAATGGATTTTGGAAGACCATAAAGACGATTGGAAAAACAATGTTTTAGGTCAATGTAGAAGTTGGCTGGAGGCGGGCGATGGCCTTCAAGCCAGGTCCATGACCCGTGACATGGAGTGGGGGGTGCCTGTCCCTATACCGGGAGCAGAAGGAAAAGTGTTGTATGTTTGGTTTGATGCCCCTATCGGTTACATTTCTTCTACCAAGGAATGGGCTGCCGAAAAAGGGATTGACTGGGAGCCTTATTGGAAAGATAAGGATACCAAGCTTGTTCATTTCATTGGCAAAGACAACATTGTTTTCCATTGCATCATCTTTCCTGCCATTCTCAAAACGCATGGAGAATATGTTTTGCCGGACAATGTCCCTGCCAATGAATTTTTAAATTTGGAAGGGGACAAAATTTCAACTTCAAGAAATTGGGCAGTTTGGCTGCATGAATACTTGGAGGAATTTCCGGGAAAACAGGATGTCCTGAGATACGTCTTGACAGCAAATGCACCTGAAACAAAGGACAATGATTTTACTTGGAAAGATTTCCAATCCCATAACAATTCCGAATTGGTGGCCATCTATGGAAACTTTGTCAATAGGGCCATGGTATTGACCCACAAATTTTTTCATGGAGTAGTGCCTCCCCTTGGAGATTGTTACCAAGTGGATGTAGACGTGATGGAAAGCTTGAAAACATTTCCCGAAAAAATCGAGGCTTCCATTGAGAAATTTAGAATTCGGGAGGCTTTGGCATTGGTAATTGAAATGGCAAGGCTTGGAAACAAATACCTTGCGGATACCGAACCATGGAAAACGATCAAGACTGATCAGGCAAGAACAGGTACCATATTGAATATAGCCCTGAACATTGCAGCTAACCTGGCCATCGTTTCAGAACCGTTTCTCCCATTTACTTCACAGCGTTTGTTTGATATGCTCCACCTTGACCAATTGAAATGGGGTGAAGCTGGAAAAGCTGATTTGATCCAAGCAGGTCACAGTATAAATGAAGCAAGTCTGCTTTTTGAAAAAATCGAAGATGAAGTGGTCGCCGCACAGGTAAATAAACTGCTGGAAACCAAAAAAAACAATGAGGCCAACAATACACCGGTCATGCCAATGAAGGAACTCATCAGCTATGACGATTTTGCAAAGTTGGATATGAGGGTAGTAAAAGTCTTAACAGCTGAGAAACTTCCCAAATCAAAGAAACTGCTTAAGTTGATGGTAGAAACGGGGTTGGGGAAGAAAACGGTTCTGAGTGGAATTGCAGAACATTTCGAACCTCAAGAGCTCATAGGCAAAGAAGTGGTGATGTTAATCAATTTGGCTCCCAGAAAAATGATGGGGATTGATTCGGAAGGAATGATCTTGATGGCAGAGGACAAAGATGGGTCTTTCAGGTTATTAGAACCTCATTTGGCCACTTCAACTGGGGCTGTGATAAGCTAATCCCAAAATCTTTCACTTTAAAGAAAACCTGCTTTCTGATCTTAATTCTGGAAAGCAGGGATTTCTATAACTTTTTCAGTCAATGTTAGTTCGTTAGGTATGAACCTGTTTTTTCGTCTACTTTTACTTTCCATTTTCCTTCAAGGTACTCCCAATATAAATACCTTGGAGGACATGAGGTGGGAAAAAAGAATTGTTTTGTACTTCGATCCAGATAAGCGGATACATCCAGATTTTCTCGAAGAAAATGTACTGAAAGGCATAGAGGAAAGAGACATTGCCTATTTTATTTTTTCAGACCAACTTTATTCAAATGTCTCTCATCAGTTTACCAAAGACTATCAAGACGAGATAAAGATAAAGTTTGGAAAAGAGAACAGATTAAAATGGGTGTTGATTGGAAAAGATGGCGGCGTCAAGCTTTCAAAGGATCAATTGATTGATTTTGATTTGATTTTCAAGACCATAGACCAAATGCCGATGCGAATTCAAGAGATGAAAGACGGGAAGGGGATCGAAAAAAAGTGAAAAAATACCAAGAATTGGGTATTTTTTTGAACGCAACTTATGTCTAATTTTAAACATAAAATAAATGAGTCCCTATGAAATTCTTTTATCTCAGTACCTTGAAAAATCCTGATGGTTTTTACGAAATTCACGAACGTGAATGTGACTTGATTCCTGACATGCTTGAGCGTGAATACCTTGGTCCTTTCAATAACCATAAAGAAGCACTAACAAGAGCACTAACCAAAAAAGCCAACGTAAGGCCTTGCCTGTCCTGCTGCAAAAAACAGGTATATACTTTGCTCAAGGTATCTTGAAATAAATCAGTTTCCTGCTTCTTTGCTGTAATCTGTTGGAATTAGACTTCCAGCTTGGTCATTGACTAGCGTTTCCATGTTGGGAATGATGTCTGTATTTTGAGAAGCCACTACCAACCAGTTTCCTGTAATTTTTTGTTTCCTTACTACAAATGTGAATATGTTTTTTCTCACCCCTGGCTTTGGAACTTCTTTGGTGGAGGTTTGCCCTTCTAATTTCATCCTTGCATGAACGATGGCAAGGTCTTCATTCAAAATCGTGAGTTTGGTTCTGATCAATTGAAGACTGGATAGTTTAAATATCTTTTCGAAGCCATATTGATGGGCTTTTTGAATGGAAGCCCTATCATGCCACCAGAGTCCTGTCACATTGATAAACTCGGCATTTTCTTCGAATAATTCCGCCAGTGATTTGGCATTTTTAGCATTCCATGCCGCTACAAATAATTGAGGTATTTCCTGAGGATTTTTGGCTGTTGAATTATCCATAATGTGAGTTTGCATGTCGGATTAAAATTGACCTGACTTCTGTCAGTCAACCAATTTACCGAATTGAACCCTCTCCTGGAAATGAACTATCAAAAAACTGAAAAAGGCCTTGGCTGATCCTAAAAGCCAAGACCTTTGATAAAAAATGGTATTAAAAAATCACCTTCATAACCTACTGGGTCCTTACTCGCAATCATGCTTTCAAAAATCGGTAAGTTGTTAGGTTTCGATTAAACTGGGTCTAAATTCTAACACAATGAAGGTATGAAAGTATGACTATATTGATCCTGATATAAATCAGCTTTTGGGATGATTTTTGGTGCCATCATACAGAAATTTACTTCTTCCCAAATGAAATGAGGGTTAGAAATCCAGAAAACAGTTTTCACTGGGTTATTTTAATCTTTTGCCAAATCCCCAACTTAAACCAAAATGGACATCGGCTGTTTTGGAACGTGCGATCAAGCCACTCACAGCGGATTGAGATCCAACAAAAAAGCCGGCATACCTAAATCCTATCCCGGCGGTAAAGCCAGAAAAATCACGAAATGCCAAAGGAACATAGGTTTCAAAAGATCCAAAAATTATACTGGGAGTTAGGGCCACCATACTTATGGCTGGCACCTGCAGGTTGTTTTCTCTGTTTTGCAGGAATTTTTGTCCGTAAACACTTAAAAAAACATTTTTGGTTACTTTAAAATCAGCATAAGATGCCAAAACTGTAGGCAGAACAGCATTTACACCTTCCCGATTACTGGTCTGTCTAAAAAATCCACTCTCCATAAAAGCTTCCTCAATGCCTCTTAAGTTTGATTCCAATAGGTCAAGTCGAAATCCTGAATCTTCTGGAATGGTCAACAAGTAAGACCTTTCAATTTGGTTTCTTGTAAAAGTCATTTCTCCCAAATCCCTAAGTGAGAGACCTGAATTGAACCAAACCTTATCGTTGTTCTTCAACTGCCAATTGATTCCTAAATCAAGGCCAAACCCATTTAAATTTCCAATGGATATATTTCTATAATTGACTGTAAGATTTCTGATATCCACCACGTTTTGATTGTAGGAAAAACTTACAAAGCCCTGAGCATCGGTCAATTCAACTTCATTCCTTTCCACGTTCAGGGTGCCACGAAAATTTCCAACGCCAAGATTGGTGAAATTGGCTGGGAAAAGAAGTTTAAAATTGGCACCTATGGATAATTTGGTGGATGGGTTGTTGATCAATTCTCTGCCTAAGACAATTCCGGTCTCCATCCAGGTTGCGCCGTTTACTCTTTGGTTAAAAGGGTTGTTGTATGTTCCACTGAAACTGATCAGGGACAAGTTTTTATCTATGGTATATTCACCCAAGTCAGAATTGATATTGATCAGGGAAGCGCCGGTTTGAATTTGTGAAACCAATCCAAAAGACCACTTGTCTTTTTTGAAACCGACAGATGGGAGCAAAACAGATATTTCAGTATTGCCACTTACAAGCCCACTGGAATTCGTTCTTAGTGTCTCCCAAAGGTTACTTTTTGCACCTAATATTTCCCTGAAAGTCAGTGTATTATTAATGAATATTGAATTGGAGCCAAAAAACTGAACTTCAATTTCCCTCTCTAAATTGTTGAGTTCTGCAGGGTTCATTCTGGCACTGATCAATCCTTTTCTTTGGCTATTTTGAATTCCGATATACGGATGCTGTGCAAAAGCGAACAGTGGCAAAAACAACCACAGAAAAAGGAGTATTATTAGCCTTGGCATGAATGAAGAAACGAGGGGTAATTGGTGATGATAAATCGCCGTAATTTAAACAATTAACCAGTGTTTATATATAGAAGTAGAATAAATTTAGGGGTATCAATCAGCCATAAAGATTCCGCAATCCATTTCAATTAGAAGATTGGATATCAATTACTTTTCTTACCTGAAGGTTTTGAAATAATGTTTTTTTACAAACTTTTCGGCATTGTCGTAACAAAGTTTTCTGACCAATTTTAAGGTGTCCTCTGGTGATTCCAAAAAAGCAAGGAATTGGTTTTCACCGGGGACATGGGATCGGTTTTCATTGATGGTGTCTACGAGATCAATCTCGAACTCACAAAATTCCAGTACAGTGGGGTAGGGAGTCACAGGGTCGATCAATCCTTCGAAGTCTGTCCCGATCATGATGCAATCCCAAATCTCACTTTTTTCCGAAGCAGGTACAGATGTATCCTCATAGATGGTCTTGACGATGTATTTGATGTTGTCCCAAAGGCAACGGATGTTGTTTCGGGAGGCATTTGGGTCTTCCTTTTTGGGAATTCCCATGATTCTTTGGTCAAAGGAAAGTCCAAACAAACCCCTGGTTTTAAAAATTATCCGGACATCTTCCTGACACATGTTGATGTTCCATGCATTGAAGTTTCCACTGACATCGAAGTAACTGTCATTTTCAAGGTCAAAGTTTTGGATGTGATCATCCAAGGAGAATTTTCCAGAGAAACCGCAGTGGCTGGCAATTACAGGAATAACATCGCCATTTTTGTAACACTTTAGGACAATTTCTTCATAAAACTCTTTCCTTGCGAGTGCACTCATGTGTTTGACATCAATGAGAATTCTATAGCCAAGGCTATCATCTCTTTGGTTATCCTGATTCAATGACAGAAATCTTCTTATCACCTTCCAACCATTTTCATTGAAGCCATCATTTTTACCATTATCCTGGTTGAGCAACCATTTCCCGATGTCAGGGATGCTGTGGGCATGACCGCAAAGGAAATTATTAAAGTGGTGGGCAAAAGTGATGAAAAAGATAGGAAAGGGCCAATCTTTTTTGATAAAGTCTACCCGTTTCAAAAATTTCTCTATCGGTAGTGATGCTTGATCAGTACCTAATGCATGGGCTCCTTCTATAGTCATGACCATGGTTATTTCTTCCTTTTCCAAAGAGGTTTCCAGTTCTCGGAGGTTTTTTGGGATGCGGTATATGCCTGTTGCATTCAGAGACAAGGGACGAAGTCTCCGCCGGTTGCTTCTACTTTCCACAGCCCGCCTCAGAAAACCAGGTGTATAAATCTGGTTAGAAACTTCTACTCCATTAGTTTTATCCAAAAACTCTACCTCCTCTTGAATCGCTTCCCAATAGTCATAATCCAAATCCTGAAATTTTTTGACTAGCCTATCCGGAATGCGCATATAGACCATCTGTAGGATGGTTCTCAATGGAAGCCTATGGTGCGTCACTTTTCTTATCACCTCTCTCAAGAACATACTTTTTCCATCCGATGGACTTTCAGGACTAACGAAAAAGCCTTTCTCAATGGGATATAGGCTATTAAACGTGAGCCTGACCCCTCCGTTCCAAGCCTTGACCAGGTCACACTGACTGTAGGCAGCGGCCATCCCTGCCTTGGATTGGCTTCTAAGGTTGGATGAGATCACTGTCCAAGCATTATCCAAATTGTTCCTTCGGAAATGGGGTTCCCTTCCCTGAGACCAAAAATAGGCCCGCATGTGGTTGTGGCAATGAAGGTCCGCATATTTCATGGTAGATTGAATTAGAAAGTGAAAACAGAAACCTGGCCGTTCAATACTTCTTTGATATCCCTGACCACAGCAGGAGAATTATAATAATACCAATGATTGACTACATTCTGTACGACAGTGGGATTGTCTGCAATGTCGCTGACATCTGCCTGATAGACATCATCCGGAATTCCGATTGAATTTTTGGCACCCCATCTGCCTAATCGGTTAAAGGCATTTTTAGTCATTTCTGAAAAACCCAATGCCTGGTCTTTGTTGTGATAATATACGTGAATCCTTTCCCCAAAATCGATCAGTCTGTATAGCGGTTTGGGCCTTTCCAATGCATCATAATCGACATCGGCCCCCACCAAAATGATTTCTCCAAAGAGAGAGTTGATTTCTACTTGGATATCGGCGAGACCTTTTAGCATGGCCTCCAATACCCGATTGCCCATGCTGTGGCAAAGCAAGTGAATTTTTTGCTCACACATGATTTGCTTTTCTTTGACTAACTTTTGTCGAAAGAAGTCTTTAAGACTCGCATAGGACCGGGCCATAGCATAACCGGATTGGACTGCATCATAGGCATCAGATCTGTACCGCAGGACTTTTCTCCTTGCAGGCCAGGTAAAAAGTACCAAATGGCAAATTGGGGAATCCTCCGGTTCAACATACTTTTTATGCAATTCGCCCAAAGTCCATAAGGAAGTTTCCAAATCGGACCGATAGCCATGAACGAATACTAAAATATCCTCTCTTTCTTTGGCTTTCAATCCTTCTGCATACAATTCCCCAAAAACCTTTGTGGAACCAAGGGCCTGTTTATCAGTTAACTTCCCGTCTTCTTTTAGTTTTTCTAAGGTCTCATCATCCGGGTCTGCATAGATGTTGATTTTAAAGTCAGAAAGTCTTTTGGTTTTTTTGGGATCGAAAGTAACCGTACCATACCGGAGATTTAGATTTGCTTCTTCATCTCCATCTATTTTGATATATTCATTTTCGTTTACTTTGACATAACCTTTGCCACCTTTTTGGCTGATGTTTCGGTTGGTAATGATATGATGTGTGACCATTTTTTTTGGGGAAAATGTAAAAATGAGTTGACTTAAATCTCAAAGACATGACTTTTTCGGCTTGATCAAGTACCCTTACCACACAGGTAATGCAAAAGTGGGTCAAAAAGAAATGGAAGAAAATAAGACCCGAGTAAGGATTAAATATCGTGAAAAAAAGCGTGAGAATCAATTATTTTGAAAAGGTTTAATACATAGGGCAAAGAGATCACCAAGTTATTGATATTGGAAAAATCGATGGTAGCAATTGCCAAAGGCTTTGAATTTTTTCTTAATTCGGTCATTTAAAGGATAGGAAAAAACTTCTATGAACTATGCCACCATCTGGTTAAACAAACAGTTAAAATTCCAAATTTAATTTTCTATTATCTGTTGGGAAAAAAGGTTAACCACATAGGACACAGAGACCACATAGCCTTTGATTACGAAAATAGGCTTTTCCGCCGCTTAATTACCTTTTTTCTTCAGTTTCAAAACGGTGATTTCTGGCCAGATGCCCACTCTACCGGAAAATGCATGAAACCCAAACCCACGGTTGACATACAAATAGCGACCTGCCTCATGGGCTAGGCCAGCCCAATTGGGATACCGATATTGGACAGGACTCCAGCGAAAAACTGGGGTTTCAATCCCAAATTGCATGCCGTGGGTATGGCCAGAAAGGGTCAGGTGGATCTTGGAGGGGTGTTTTTTTACTTCCACCTCCCAATGGGATGGGTCATGGGATAGCAATATTTTAAATCCTTCCTTAGGCACACCGAACAGCGCCTTCTCCAAATCTCCTTTGGACTGAAATCCCACGCCCCAATTTTCCACTCCAAGTAGATGGATCTTTTGACCGTTTTTTTCCAATGTGGTACTTTCATCCAAAAGCAACTTGTACCCTAACCTTTGGTGTTGCGCTTTCAATTCTTGGAAATTTTTTTCCTTTGCTGCTTTATTTGGCCAGGAAACATAATCTCCGTAATCGTGGTTTCCCAAAATGGAAAACTGACCAAAGGGTGCCTTTATTTTGTCAAACATGGATAACAGGGGACCAATCTCATCGGCCTTATGGTTGACAAGGTCTCCAGTGAATACATAGAGATCCGACTGCTGCTGAATGGCCAGGTCTATGCCTTTCTGTACTTCTGAAAGGTTTCTGAAACTCCCTGAGTGGATATCGGAAATCTGGGTGATGGTAAATCCATCGAAGGCTTCAGGAAGGTCCTCGAAATAAAGCGTTTCTCTTAGGACTTTAAAATTGTATTTCCCTCGGACGATGCCGTATATGAACCCAAAAAAGGGAATGGCAGCAACTCCAATGGCCAATTGGCTGATGAATTTCCTTCGATCTGGCATATACCGGTTTTGGGAATTCTCGTTTCCAGTTACCAGGTTAAAGGTCGCCGAAAGTGTTCTGAAAATATCCTCACCCAACAAAAACAGAATGACCGTCACCTGGGTTACCGTAAGGGTAAGCAAAGCATTGAGCGCAAACTGGGATTCCACTGATATTTTGCCTTCATTCCTGATCCTGAAGATCGTCCACAAAACCCAACCCGTGATACCGCACATCAGCAACCAATATCCTAGGATCGTCATATTTTTGGGAACCGCTGGCCAGGCTTCTGTGATTGTTTTGAGGGCTTGGAAGGTGTAGTAATGGAGGAAAAAAGAAAAGAGTAGAAATATGGCGATAAAGAAAAGCAGACCCAGTGAATTCATTTAGTTGCTGTTAAGAGTTATATCAACGGATTCGGTCCCTATTGGGTACCTTTAGCCAATAAAATGAAGGTTTCCTTCATTTACCGGAATAGCAAAAAAAAAGTTCTATAAATGTGATTATTTGTGCTGGATCCTTAGCTGAAAAACAAAGAATCCCACTGCTTCGATCACAGGATTTCAATAAAGACTTCAGTATGTAAATCTGAGGTAGCCTTGCCACCGAAGCTGCCTCTTACAGGCAAGGTATGTGAGGGTATGGCACTGGAGGCCAAGGGAATATAATGGTGATCCACCAAGAGGCCCAAACTGGGGTCTATGCCGACCCACCCTGGGCCGGGTAAGTACACATCTACCCAAGCGTGCAGGTCATGCCCTTCGGCCAGTTCTGGATTAAATGCATAGCCACTCACAAATCTGGTGGCTAAACCAATAGAACGTAACATTTGTGCAAGCATCCATGACAGATCCCTACACGATCCCTGCTTACGCTCAAAGGTATGTTCCGGAGTCCAAAGGTTTTCCTCATACCGGATGGTATGGTCATAGTGCTGGTGAATAGAAGCTACCACCTCGACCAAAAAAGAAATTGGATTTCCGCTTTTCTTTTTGATGTTTTCGATAAAAGCACATAATTCCTGTTTTATATCGTAAGTCAGGTAGGGCTGTAACAACTTGAGGTCATCTGGACCATATCGGTCTTTTTTGGCACTAGGGTCTGAAAAAGCTTTAACAAAATCCAAATTCAGGATAAAAGAAAAAGGGTTAAAGGGCTCAATCAACAGCACCATGTCCGTTCTGATCTCTAATTGGGTTGTTTCACCCTTAAACCAAGTAAGGTGAAATGGATTGTTTTCAATACTGAACCGTATTTGGCAATCCTCAGGTTCAGGAGCGATGTCCAGTTCATAAGCCTCGATTTTCAAGGACAAACCCGCTGTAGGCTGTAAGAAGATCAGGTGGGGATTGAGAACAACAGGGTGACTGTAGGTATATCTTGTAAGGTGAGCAATTTTGAGGCGTATCATTCTTTTATTTCCAAACTTAACTGCGGATCTTTCTCCTGAAAGGCTTTGTTCAGCACCGCGGCTGGTAAATCATGTATGGCAGTCTTAAGTCTGGAATTCCAGAATTCAGAGATGTGTTCCAGTTCTTTTTGGCTAAATCTGGTTTCAATCATGTGATAGGAGTCGTTTTTCATTACCACCACATCAATAGGGAAATCGACATCATTAGCAGAAATGCGTGTGGCATCAAAAGCCAAAAAGGCACTTTTAATGGCGAAATCAAGGCTTTCATCGAATTTCAGTGACCGTCTAAGGACAGGATTGCCAAAGCCTGTGTTTCCAATGATCACAAAGGGAGTTCCCTCTCTGACCTCTATCCAGTTGCCTTGGGGATAAAGCAAATAGATTTTGGGTTCATCATCTTCCTCCAACTGCCCTCCAATGATGGAGTGAAGGTTATAGGATAAACCGGCCTTTTCCAGGTATTCCTGATCTTCATTGGCCACCCTTTTGACCTGAGCCCCAAACTCATTGACTGCTTTATATAATTTATCAAAGGTATGATCTTGTTTCTCAATGACTTCGGTAAAGTAGGTAATCGCTTTATCCCGGACAGATCTGAGTCCTGAAGTCATGATGAAAAAGGAGTGCTTTTCCTTATTGACAATATATACTTTTTTGGCAGTTGTGGTTTCATTTCCCGTTACTATTCTCGTATCCGACAAGCCTACGATGCCGGATTTAGTTTTGATTCCTAAACAAAATGTCATCCCTGATAATTAATTTGATGCTCAAAATTATCCTTTATTTGGAAAAAATTGGTGTCTATATGATTAGAAATCTGATTTAATTTGAATTGGAGATCATCTAAGTATTCATGCAGGCCTGATTTGATCACATCTTCCACGTCATCATATTCCAACCTTGACCTCAATTCACCCATTGCCTTTTCTGCGCTGTTGCTGAAACCCTGCCCATTGGACCCCGAAATCTTAAACAGGCACTCTTCTGCTGCTTTCAAACAATAGAAAACCGACCGGGGAAAATACTTGTTCAACACCAAAAATTCCACTACGCTGGAAGGGTCAATGTTGCCATAAAGCCTTCTGTAAGTATTGAAGGCAGTGACAGATTTCAGAAGGGCCATCCAGTGAAGAAAATCCAGTGGTGACCCGACTTCCTGAGGAGAAGGCAGAAGAATGTGGTATTTGACATCCAACATCCTGCTGGTTTTGTCGGCTCGTTCCAGAAACTGGCCCAACTGTCTAAAATACCAACCTTCTGTCCTGGCAACTGTACTATCGGCCAAACCATAAAGAAGGAGTATAGCGCTTTTTACCCTTTCGAAAAACGCCCTAGGATCTTCTTTTTTCCATATTTTTTTATCCTTCCCTTCTTTTACAAACAGATAGGTTTCGTTGAGCTTTTCCCACGTTTCTTTGCTTAGATTTTCCCTGATAATTCTGGCATTTTCTCTGGCATTAGTCACGGAAGAAAGCACGGAATTTGGATTGTCTTCATCGAAGGCCAGAAAATAGATGACATTTTTCCGGTCAAAATCCAGACCGTATTTATTGACAAAAACCGGATAATCCCCTGTGGCCTGTATCAACGGTTCCCACTGTTCTTTCAAATCTTGTGGGAGATCTAGCATCAGGTTAAAATTGACATCTATAAATCGGGCATAGTTTTCAGCTCTCTCGGAATACCTACCTAGCCAATATATGGAATTTGCGACTCTACTTAGCATGTTGTTTGATTTGATTAATACAAAACCCAGGTGTCTTTGCTGCCCCCGCCTTGGGAACTGTTGACCACCAAAGAACCTTTCTTTAGGGCGACCCTGGTCAAAGCACCAGGAATCACTTCAATGTCTTCACCATACAAAATATAGGGGCGAAGATCCACATGCCTGCCTTCTATCGCATTATCGGTAATGGTGGGCACGGTGGAAAGTGACAGGGTAGGCTGTGCAATGTAATTGTCAGGATTGGACTTGACGAGTTGTCTGAATTTGGTATGTTCTTCTTTATCAGCTTTCGGACCAATAAGCATACCGTATCCACCAGCAGCATTGGTTTCTTTGACCACCAAATGCTCAATATTTTCCAATACATACTTCCTGTCATCCTCTTCCCTGCACAAATAGGTAGGGACATTAGATAGTATAGGCTCCTCGTCCATGTAATATTTGATGATCCTGGGCACATAGGCATAGACTGCTTTGTCATCTGCCACACCTGTTCCGGGTGCATTGGCTATGGCAATGTTGCCGGCCTTGTAGGCTTCCAAAATACCTGGGACCCCTAACATGGAATTGGGATTAAATGCCATTGGATCCATAAAAGTATCATCGATCCTTCTGTAAAGCACATCTATCTTTTCAAGCCCTTTGGTAGTTTGCATGTAAACCTTCTTATTCTTGACCATCAGATCCATGCCGATGACCAATTCTACACCCATTTGCTGAGCCAGATAAGAATGTTCAAAATAAGCTGAGTTGTAGACTCCTGGGGTAAGCACTCCGATAACCGGTTTTGATTTGTCAGACAGAAACTGCAACATGTTGAGCAGTTTGGTTGGATAATCCGATACAGGTCTTACTCCAAGCGTATTGAATAAATCTGGATGCGCTCTTTTGATGATTTCCCGGCTTTCCAGCATATAAGAAACCCCAGAAGGACAGCGCAGATTATCCTCAAGCACATAATATTCCCCGTCTTTGTCCTTGACCAAATCAGTTCCGGTAATGTGGCACCAAATGTTTTTGGGTGGAGTCAGACCTATGCAGGGTTTTAGGTAATCCTTGCTTTTAAGGATCAGATCAGATGGTATGACCTTGTCTTTGAGAATTTTTCCTTCATTGTAAATGTCTTGAAGAAATAGATTTAAGGCATAGATGCGTTGCTTCAAACCTGCCTCTACTTTTTGCCATTCATCTGATGGAATGATTCTGGGAATAATGTCCAGGTGTAGTATTTTTTCTACTCCTTGCTTATCATGATAAACATTGAAAGTCATGCCCATGGCCATTTGGGTTTTATTGGCCGAAAATTGAAGTTGAGCCAGCTTTCTTTTGGGAACCTTATTTAAAAATGCCTGGAATTTTTCATAGTGGGGCCTGCAGCTGCCATCGGCTGAATACATTTCATCATAGTTACCCTCAATATTATAATTGGTAATTTGCATAGGGGGATTCTTCAATTTATTGTTTAAAAACTAACCTCTTTAAATTAGTAAAATAATGCCGGAATTTCAAATCAAGATTTTGGTTAGGAAAGCCTCAAAATTTAGGCATTCTTGATTCAAAATAATTCTACTTCCGGAATCTAGGTTTATTTTAATTCTCAATTTACCAAAAAATACCTCAAAAATAGAAAAATTCGGATTATTTTCATGGTGGATTGAGTAATGAGAGGGTTAAAAACAATCACTTTAGAAGTTCAATCCCAACTGTTTGGGAATCAATTTAAAACTTTTTCTATGGATAGGGGTAACGCCCATTTGCATAAGTGCCCTTCGGTGTTCCTTAGTAGGATAGCCCACGTTCCTTTCCCAACCATATCCAGGATATTTAATTGCCAAAGAACTCATGATGGTATCCCGGTGAACTTTGGCCAAGATTGAAGCAGCTGCGATGGAGGCAATTTTGCTGTCTCCTTTGATGATGCAATCAAATGGAATTTTAAGGTTACTCTTGAATCGGTTACCATCAATAAGTAAGTGTTCTGGATTAACGGTAAGACTCAAAACAGCCCTTTCCATGGCCAGAAACGATGCATTTAAAATGTTGATCCGGTCGATTTCTGCAACTTCGCTTTGTGCGACTGCCCAGCTAAGTGCATGCTTTTTAATTTCTTCCGCCAACCATATTCTGTTCTCCTTGCTTAGTTTTTTGGAGTCATTGATGAACTCATTGGCATAATCCGATGGCAAAATGACTGCTGCAGCCACCACAGGCCCACATAGACAGCCCCTGCCAACCTCATCGCACCCCGCTTCAAGTCTATCAAGTTCTAAATAGGGTAGCAGCATGTTCTTTTTCTACCGGTTTTTTGTAGTATTTATGGATCATTTCTGCCACCAAGCCCGTCCAGCCGGTCTGATGTGATGCCCCGCAGCCTCTTCCATTATTACCATCAAAGTACTCATAGAAAAGGATATAGTCCTTAAAATGAGGGTCTTCCTGGAACTTTTCACAATCCGCATAGACTGGTCGCCTACCTTGCTGGTCTTTTTTGAAAATATTGATGCATCGCATCGACAACTCTCTAGCTATGATATCGATGGTGACATATTTGCCAGAGCCAGTGGGATATTCAATGGAAAAATCTCCCCCATAATAAAAGTCAAACTTTTTAAGGGATTCAATGATCAAATAATTAATGGGAAACCATATAGGACCTCTCCAGTTGGAATTTCCACCGAACATCCTGGTACTGGATTCCGCCGGTGTGTATTTAACGGTGTAGGTATCCCCGTTCATTTTCATGCTGTAAGGGTTTTTTTCGTGATACTTAGACAGTGACCTTACACCGAATTCACTCAAGAATTCACTCTCATCGAGCATTTTTTTCAATATACTTTTCATCCTGTGCCCCCTAAGCAGTGAAAACAACCTGCGCTTTTCATGGCCAGGTTGAATCCAGGATGAAACCAAGGCAGCCAATTTAGGCTTTTCTTTAAGAAAAAAGTCCAGCCTTTTTTTAAATTCCGGCAGCGATTCAAACAACTCCTCTCGAATGGGTTCCACAGCAAACAATGGAATGATACCCACAATGGAATTGACTTTCATCATTTTAGGTTCATGTCCGTTGAGATGGAAAATGTCATAGAAAAAATTCTCCTCATCGTCCCATAGGCTGATGTTTTCTCCTGAAATATTGGACATAGCTCCGGCTATATACAGGAAATGCTCCAGAAACTTAGTGGCAGTAAACTGATAAACCTTGTTGTATTCACATAAGTCTAGGGAGATTCTCAACATGTTCAGGGAAAACATGGCCATCCATGAGGTGGCATCTGCTTGTTCCAGTTTACCACTGTATTTTGCAGCATGGCTTCTGTCAAACACACTGATGTTATCCAATCCAAGAAAGCCTCCCTCAAAGATGTTTTTGCCATCATTGTCTTTTTGGTTGACCCACCAGGTAAAATTGAGCATTAATTTATGGAGTGAGCGTTCAAGAAATTCCTGATCTCCTTTTCCCCCGTTCATCTTTTTGTCAATTTGATAGACCCTTTGTACCGCATAAGCATGCACAGGAGGATTTACGTCATTGAAATTCCATTCATAAGCTGGGATTTGCCCATTAGGGTGCATGTACCACTCATTGAGTAATACCAAAAGCTGTTCCTTCGCAAAGTCCGGGTCCAGTCTGGCTAGTGGAATACAATGAAATGCCAGATCCCAGGCCGCATACCAGGGATACTCCCACTTATCTGGCATGGATATGATGTCATAATTTTGAAGGTGCCTCCAGTTGTTGTTTCTGCCTTTTTTTCTTGAAACAGGGGGGACATATCTCCCGGGGTCACCTTCCAGCCATCTTTCGACATTGTAATAGTAAAACTGTTTGCTCCAAAGCATACCGGCATACGCCTGTCTTTGAATGTTTTTTAGGTCTTTGTCATCTACCCTATCCTGCATTTCAGCATAGAACTCATCCGCATCCTGAATTCTTTTTTGGATGATTTCATTACAATCTTCCAATGGAGCACCGTTACTTTGGTGTCTCATCCGGAAGGTGACTTCCACACTTCCTTCAGCAGGGACATTCAGTTGATACAAGGCTGCTGATTTGGTGCCAAGACCATTGGGATTCAGGTTGTTTTTGCTACCGTGAACAACGAAATCATTGATAGCATCTTTAAAATATTTTTTTTGATTCTCAATGTGATATAATCTTTCCCGATTGGTCTCATTGTCACAAAAAAGCAGTTCGGGCTTTCCATCAAAAGTAAAGTGGTAGTTCCCTGATTTAGGGGAAAAAGCATTGATGGTATTTTCTCCAGTTTGGGTAAGTTGAGGCATGAAAGGTTCGTGCCCAGTAAACCAAGTCTTTCTGAACCATACCGTTGGCATTACCCAGAGAGGAGCGTCTTTTTTGCCTCTGTTATGGATGGTGGCTTTCCCTACTATGTCTTCTGTGTCGTTTTTGGCATATTCAAGGAAAATATCAAAATAGGCATTCTTGTCAAAAACCCCAGTGTCGATCAATTCATATTCTGGGTCGTTTTTGCCTCTGCGCGCATTTTCTCTGACCAGCTCTTTGTAAGGGAATGCAGTCTGGGGATACTTGTAAAGCATCTTCATGTAGCTATGTGTGGGTGTGGCGTCTAAGTAAAAATAAACTTCTTTGACGTCTTCCCCATGGTTTCCCTGATTGCCGGTAAGACCAAAAAGCCTTTCTTTGATCATTTCGTCTTTCCCATTCCAAAAGGCCCAAGCTATGCAGAGCTTTTGTTTGTGGTCACTGATCCCACCTATTCCTTCTTCTCCCCAGCGGTAAGCCTTGCTGCGAGCGTCATCATGCGTCACATTTTCCCAGGCCGAACCGTCAGGGCTATAGTCTTCACGGACCGTTCCCCATTGTCGTTCGGTAAGATAAGGGCCCCATTTTTTCCAATGTTTGACCCAATCACGGTCTTCCTTAAGCCTTTCTCTTTCTACGTTCATCTTCAATAATCGGGGTTAAGCAATTCCGAATTTACAATATTTATCAGAAGTTAAACTTTCTAAAACCAATTTTGATTTACAAAAACATGAAAAAAGTTTACGGAAACGATTGCATTGGTTTATTCTTGTGGAATTCGGGTGATTGCAATTTTGAAATTGGACTGGTGGAATCCCTTAAAAAACGAACTTTTGTTTCTAAAAATAAGGCTATTTCCTTAGTAAATAAGTTCAAAAAGAAAAAAACTTATGTTTTAGGAGAAAGAAACACTTTTTTGCAAGACTCCGGTTTCTTGGATTTCTTTTTGTATGGCTGTTCCAAGTAACAACTCAAATTGTCCTTCCCAATCCTTAAATACGTTATCTATCGTCCTGTTTTCATTTAAAAATGATTCGAAAAAACAAAAATCAAAGCTATCATTTGAAATTCCTGCACCGGAAACCTCTGCATCCAAAGCATTGCAAGCCTGTTCGTACTGGCCTTTGACAGGGATCATCATGGCTTGCTTTCCGAGATAAAGCGCTTCACAGATGGACTCAAAACCAGCTGTGGTTACCAATCCTTTGCACGTCGCCATTTTTTGAAGAAACAAAACGTCGTCAATGGGGTGAAAAGTGAGGTTGGGAATCGGACTGTAGGACAATTTGTGGTCTGGATGATCCCAAAAGGCTTCAACTTTTAAATCGGGATAAAGGCTGGCATACTTTAGAATTTCTTCCCCATAACCTGCATTGACCGCATAGGAGAGGTAAAAGTCTCCTTCACTGGGACAGAGCTGTTTGACTTGTTTTCTGAGGAGGGGAGGCAAAACCAAGAGTTTTTTATCTTTTGTAGTAGCCATGGGACGAAAAGACAAGGCCAGCCACTTGCTTGCACCCAAGGCCGATAAATGGGTATTCAGGATAAACAGAATTTTTTGAACAGGTCTTCCGGAAGCGAAGATAAAATCGGGGTGCTTGATCAGGTATTGATGCCCTATTACCCAAAATTTTGCTTTTGGCCGATAAAGGGCATTATAAATTCCCCCCAAAAGGTCATAAAAATTTAAGATGATATCCGGTTCATGGTGCAGCACCAATCGATGGATATGGTCCAGGCTTTTTTTGAATTTCCGCATCTGCCGCAGGTTGTGGAAGATGGTTTTACGGATCTGTATTGATTTCTGGTTTTGGTCCGCTACAAAATTGGGACTTTCCATCAGGTAGATGGGACATTGGATTTCCCGGTGGACAAATTCAGGAATCTGCCTTCTTTGGCTTTTGCCTAAGACCACCGCCAAGACCTCATGGCCTTGGTTGCTGAGCCGCTGAAACATGGAGATGGCCTGGGTCATGTGTCCACGGCCTTCCCCCTGCACGATAAACAGAAATTTCATGGGGATTAAAATCTAAAAGGGGGTAGGTCCAAGTCATCATCAAGCTTTCTAAAAGCTACAGTTCTCAGTTCTCTCGGAAATTCTTCAGTAGGCAGGTCTGTATTCCTTTTGGCAAAATCGATTTCATTGTAGTATATGAGTTGCCAGTTGCCTTCAAAATCTTCAGCAAGGGCACTCATGGTTTCCACCCAATCTCCGGAATTGAGATAGGTGATTCCATCAATATCCCGATTTTCGGCTTTATGGATGTGTCCGCATATGATGCCATCACAACCCTTGGCTCTTGCCATTTTCGCCAGTTCTTCCTCGTATTTGTCCACGTAAGAGACGGCTGATTTCACCTTTCCCTTTACATATTGGGACAGGGAATAGTAAGGAAGCCCACGTTTTCTTCTGTGGTAGTTCACCTGTCTGTTGAGCCAAAGGAGAAAAGTATAGCCCACATCACCCAAATAGGCAATCCAACGTAAGTTGGTGGTGATGCTGTCAAAGACATCTCCATGTGCGATAAAGAATTTCTTGCCATGGCTCTCATAGACCATGTCATTGAGGATGGAGAGATTACCGATCTGAAGGGGAAGGATCTGATCCAGAAAATCATCATGGTTGCCGCGAAGGTAGTAGACCTTTGTGTTGTCCCGGTCAATCATTTTGAGGATACGGTTGAAAAAACGGGTGTGTTTTCTTTTCCAAGAACCTGATTTTTTCAATTGCCAGCCATCAATGATATCCCCGTTGAGGATGAGATTTTCACATTGATACTGTTTGAGAAAGTGGGCTACTTCTTTGGCTTTTGAACCTTTGGTGCCCAGGTGGACGTCTGAAATGACGATGGTTTTGAAGTGAGTTTTCAATCTACCAGTTTTGTTTTAAAGATAAGCCGGCAGTATGAATTGGCAATGAACGCTATATTAACAAAATAATATTCTTTTCAATTTTGAATGGAATGACTTCACAATCCCTTAATATTGTACAGGAATTTGACCCTAAAAAGGGTGTTTTTTCAAATTTATCTTTTAAAAACAAAAAATTATCTACCTTCAATGATGTTATGGATGTCCTCTTGGTGGTAGGTAGGCGTGCCGCCTGATTTACTGGCCACCAAAGCACCCAACCCGCAGGCAAAATCCAGAAGCTCTTTGGGCTTCTTTTCATTGAGATAGCCATATACGAAGCCACCCAAAAAGGCATCCCCAGCTCCTACAGTATCTTTCACTTTTACCTTAAAACCACTATGCATGGTAATTTCACCTTTTTTGTAAATAAATGCCCCTTTACTGCCTAAGGTCACGCAGACCATCGCCAAATCAAACTGTTGCGATACTTTTTCAGCAATATGTTCCCATGAGCCTTTAAGGCCTATGTGTTCGGCCATCCAGTCTAACTCATCTTCATTGATTTTCAGAATGTTTGCTTTTTCTATTAAAGGTTTTAGATGATCCATGTCCACAAAGGGTGGCCTCAAATTGATGTCGAAAATTTTCAAAGTGTCAGTATCCAACAGGTGATGAAGTGTTTCTCTACTTGTTTCACACCTTGCTGCCAAGCTGCCAAAAATCAGCGCATCTGCCTCACTCACCGCTTCTTGTAGCCCAGGATTCCACTGAATATTGTCCCAGGCTGAAGGGGAAACGATTTCGTATTTCACATTTTGTGGATCCAGGTCATTGACAATCACGGTTCCGGTTGGGTGTTGGGGATCTTTTTGTATCAAGCTGAGGTCAACAGGGAATGTACGGATAAAGTCAAGCAATTGACTTCCCTTAGCATCATTTCCAACCGATGAAATCATTTTTACACTCAGTCCCAGCTGAGAAAGGTGAAGGGCTACGTTCATAGGGGCACCTCCTGGTACCTCCCTGTTAGGAAAGCAGTCCCAAAGCATTTCGCCGTAACAGATGACTTTTTTAAGCATGGCTTTTCTTTAAATCCTGTTGAATCTCTTCCAGGGACCTTCCCTTGGTCTCGGGCATTTTAAAGATTACCCACAGCAGCTGTAGGATCATCATCACCCCGAAAAAGGCAAAAATACTGCTTGGACCAAAAGTATTTGCAAAGAACGGAAACACATTGGTGATGACTGCAGCCAAGATCCAATGGGTAAAGCAGCCCAAAGATTGACCAAAAGCCCGGAGTTCATTGGGAAAAATTTCTGAAATAAACACCCAGATGACAGAACCTTGTCCGATGGCATGAGAGGCAATGAAGAAAAAGACAAAATAAGGGAGCACCGAGGTGGGAATCCCTCCTCCAAAAAAGGTATAGGAAATCAGGCTCAGGGAAATGATGTAGCCAATTGATCCAATGTACATCAGGGTTTTCCTACCCGCCTTGTCAATAAGATATAGTCCAAACATGGTGGCCACCAAGTTTATCGCGCCAATGCCAATCGTGGAAAGTAGGGCATTTTCTGTACTGATTCCGGCCATTTCAAATATCCTTGGGGCAAAGTAAATGATGGCGTTGATGCCAGAAAGCTGGTTAAACAAGGCTATCAAGATGGCCATTGCCGTGATCTTGAAGTACTTTTTGTGAAAAAGAGCACCAAATCCCACGGCTACTTTCATGAGTTTCTTTTCCTCCATGGCAAGCCTTATTGCCTCGTCCACTCCTTCAGGGTCTGTTCGAGTAAGAATGATTCGGGCATTCTCAAAATCATCTTTTTTGGCAATCAGCCATCTTGGACTTTTCGGTAATTTAATGCTTAAAGCTGTGTAAATCAAAGCAGGAATAGCTTCTACACCCAGCATCCAGCGCCAACTTTCCTGAAAAGAGCCCATTTCAATCAGGTAATTGGAAAAATAGGCCATCAATATGCCGAAGACAATGTTGAATTGATACAAGGCCACCAAGACCCCCCGATTCTTGGCGGGTGCGATTTCACTGATATACATGGGGGCCACAACAGATGAGGCGCCTACTCCCAGTCCACCGATAAACCTTGAAAACATAAATGTGTAGACTTCCGGTGCCATGGCTGAGCCCAAGGCGGAGACAGAGTACAGTATCCCTATCCACAATAGGGTGTTTTTTCTGCCATATTTGTTGGCTGGGATGCCGGCAAACAATGCCCCTATTACAGTCCCATACAACGCTATGGCAATCGCCAGTCCATGTTCTAGGTCACTTAAGTTCCAGACGGTCTGTATGTAACGTTCCGCACCAGAAATCACAGCAGTATCAAATCCAAAAAGAAAACCACCAAGGGCCGCTACAATGGAAAGAAAAATGACATAAGATTTGTTGTTCATGGAAGGTTGAATTGGGTATAATCGTTAAATCTAAGGAGTTTGACTAAGAATAAAAATTATTTTATTTTGTTATCTTACTGATCAACCATCCATTTATTTCCTTTATGACACATTTATTGAACAGAAGCACCTTCGGATCTAAAGAAAATTCCGGAAATGTCATGAGCGAAGCCTCTGCCATGGAATTGCTTCAGGATTGGGTCAAAAATGAAAAGCTTATTTTTCACATGAAGCAAGTAGGCCACCTCATGAAAACATATGCATCCTCTAAAGGCTATGATGTGGAGGAGCAACACAAATGGTTTTTGGCGGGATTGCTCCATGATGCGGATTGGGATCAATGGCCCGATGAACACTGCCGCATTATCATTGAAGAATTGGAGGAAAGAAGACTGGATCCGACCATTATACAGGCAATTGCCAGTCATGGTCCTGATTATTTTGGAGTGGAACCCCAAACCGAAATGGATAAAATGTTGTATGCATTTGATGAATTGTCAGGATTTGTACATGCTTATTCCTTGATGCGCCCCACGGGATATGATGGCATGGAGGTAAAGGGAGTCAAAAAAAGGCTTAAAGACAAAAGTTTTGCAGCCCAGGTAAGCCGTGATGACATTACAGACGGCAGTGAACGGGCCAAGATACCGCTGGATGAATTGATTCAATTCGTGATCTATCATCAGCTGCGGTAAAGGCGGGGAACTATTTGAAATGACTTATCTAAATAAAAAAGGGGCTATTCACCCCTTTCTTCTTCTTCATTTTCATATACCTGCACCTCACTCAGAGGTTTGAGATTCTCTGGTATCGGCGGGTTCAATTCTTCGTCCTTTTCGTAAGGAAACACCTCTACAATTGGGCTTTCGTTTACGTCCGGCACCCTAAAGGTCACAAGCATGTTGTTCAGACTCTCGTAAATCCTTTCAAAGGCTTCCTTTACATCATGGGCAGTAACCAACATGTACTGCGTGACCTTTTTTTCTTTGCCACTGTCTGCATCCTCTACGATATAGGTGATTTTACATTTGTGCCAAATGTCCACATCCTCATAGAAAAATACATCCACGATGTTGCTTTTGCTGATATTGGTGACCTGAAAATCACCCCTGATCACTGATCCCAACATGTCATAAATCCGGGCTTCAGCTTCGGTAAATGAAACGGCATCAATCAAATACTGCTCAGAAACATTTTTGAGCAAACCCTGCTCATTTTCTTTGGCATATTTTACCTTACATAAAAACCAAACTCTCATACATCCATCTTTTAATTTTGAGTCACGAAGGTAAGGTGAAAAGGCTAAAGGCCCAATGGATTTTATTGAAAATTGCAGGAAAACCAGGTTTGGATTTTTTTGATAAAATGTTATCCTTCCCGTAAAATTGGCGTATATTAATTCCCGAATAAACAGCCTATGTGGAATAAGATATTTTTTAGTTTTCCAATTCAATTGTTATTGCTTCACCTCAGGAAAAACATTGCCTTGGTAGGGATTTGGGTCCTGTTGACGGTGACAGTCATGCAGGGATTTGGCAGGGTGCTAGGTATTCCGTATCTGTTTTTAGATCCCGAATACCTCAATGAAGTGTCCTGGTTGGGATTTTTCCTGATGGGGGTGGGACTATGTGTTTTTACCATGGCCTTTCACATGACCACCTACATGATGGATGGAGCACGGTTTAAGTTTCTGGCGGTGGTCAGGAGGCCTTTCTTGCAATTTTGCATCAACAATGGGATAATCCCTCTCTTGTTTTATATCATTTACCTTTACGCCTTCATCAGTTTTCAGCTTGATAATGACCATGAGAGCAGCTGGGTGATTTTCAGATATGTATTGGGATTCTCAGCGGGGAGTATCATCAGTTACTTACTGATGTTTCTTTATTTTGGATACAGCAATAAGGATATTTTCATTCTTTTTGCAGATTCGGTTGATAAGCAGTTGAGGAAGACCCGGATATCTCGGGTCAATGTGGTCAAAAGGTACCAGGAAAGAAAAAGGACCCGGGACAATGTTTTGTATTATCTGGATGCGAAATTAAAAGTGCATCCCGTAAGGCAAGATCTATCACGGTTTGAAAGGCATCAGTTGCTGAAGGTATTTGATCAAAATCACTTGAATCTTTTTTTGATTCAAATGGTCTTGATCATTTTTATACTGACCTTGGGATTTTTCAGGGAAAAGGTGTTTTTGCAATTTCCAGCCGCCATGAGCGCTACACTTCTGCTTGCCATTCTAACAATGGGGGTAGGAGCTGTCAGTTTTTGGTTGAGAGAATGGGCCACGCCATTGGTTTTTTTGGCTTTGATCCTATTCAACCTGGTCTCCAGTTCCCGTTTTTTAAATAGACCCCATAGTGCCTTTGGATTGGATTATGAGAGGGAACCGGCTATCTATACCATTAACCGTCTCAATGAATTGCTTCATCCAGATACCGTGTTGGAGGATTATCGGAACACCAAATCTATCTTGGACAATTGGAGAGGTAAATTCCCCAAAACACAGGCTCCAAAAATGGTTATCATTACCACAAGTGGGGGTGGGCAGCGGGCGGCCCTTTGGACCATGAATGTGCTTCAACAGGCCCATATAGCCACAGAAGGAAAATTTTTCAACCACACCCAATTGATTTCTGGGGCATCGGGAGGCTTGATAGGGGCTGCTTTTTTTAGGGAATTGTATTTGCAGGCCCAGTCTGATAGCTCCATTGACCTGACTTCCAAGACCTACCTTGACCAGATTTCTTCCGATAACCTCAATCCCATTATATTCACACTTTTGGTCAATGATTTATTGATCCGGAACCAGTATTTTGAATACAATGGGAGAAGGTATCTTCAGGACAGGGGCTTTGCATTCGAAAATCAACTCAACCTCAATACCAAGGGGGTTTTGGACAAACCCCTGAAAGCCTATGAAGAACCTGAAAGGAACGCATTGATTCCCATGCTTCCAATCACCCCGATGATAGTCAATGATGGTCGAAAATTATTCATCAGCCCACATTCTATGAGTTATATGGGTATTTCTATCCACCGATATCTGGGGAGCAGTGAGAAAAGCCAAGCCATTGACTTCAAACGTTTTTTTGACGAGCATGATGCAGACAACCTTAGGTTTATCAGTGCCCTTCGAATGGGTGCTACCTTTCCATTTATCACACCTAATATTCAACTGCCCTCCAATCCTCAAATGGAAGTCATGGATGCGGGTTTGTCCGATAATTTCGGAGTAAAGGATGCCAGCAGGTTTATGTACATATTTAGGGATTGGATCAAAGCAAATACCTCAGGAGTGATTTTGATCACCATAAGGGATTCAGAAAAGTTTACAGAAATCGAAGAGAAATCGCCACCCACTTTAATAGAAAAGATAGTTACTCCACTCAAGAACATTTATGCAAACTGGGATAAGGTTCAGACCTTAGACAATGAAATTCTTTATAATTTCATGCATGATGCGATAGGAGTACCATTGGCAAGGGTTGAGTTTGAATACGATACCCGTGATTATCTTGAATCCGATTCCGACACTGGAGAGGTGAACTTAAATGTAATGGATTTAGAAATACAGCGGGCCTCCCTAAACTGGCGGTTGACTGCCAAGGAGAAAAGAAGCATTCTAGATAATATCAATAGCAAGCCAAACAGACGATCCATGCAGAAGTTGATGGATCTTTTCAGCCATGAGCACTAGTCTACACCTACGGAGGCTTCAAATTGATTGAGGGCCTCCTGATTGCCTACCACATAGACAATGTCGCCAAGTTTCAATTTGGTATGTCCATGAATATCAGAAAAAATCACTCCGTTTCTTTTGATCGCCACAATGTTGACTCCGGTCTCTTGTCTAAGGTGGATATCTTTCAAGGGTTTTTCTATATATGGCCCAATGTCTCTTTCAATTTTGAAGCTCACAAAATTGATTTCTGGAATATCTAAATGAAACTTGTCTTTACCATCAGAAGACGTCGACCTGAACATTCCATAGTTCCCGGATCTAACTTCCTCAGTGAACTCCATGATTTCGTCTTTAGGAACCAGGTATTTGCTCAATACCCTGGTGAAAATTTCTATACTGGTTTCAAATTCTTCCGGAATGACTTCATCTGCCCCAAGCTTCTTGTTGGCCTCCATCTCATTGACATATCGAGTTCTGACGATGATGTAGGTGTTCTTTGTAAAATGCCGAATTTGAGCAATGATTCCTTTGGTGGCATCATTGTTTGAAATGGCGATCACCGCTACCCTAGCTTTGTGGATATTCACCGCTTCTAAGACAGTCTCATTGGCTGCATCACCATAAATGATAGGTTCTCCATTAGCAGATTCCTCCCTGACAGTTTCAGGATTCATTTCTATAATGACATACTGAATGTTTGCCTTTTTGGCAGCTTTCGCAAGATTCCGTCCATTCAAGCCATAGCCGATGATGACCAAGTGGTCACTGGGTTCATCTTTATCCAAGTTGATCAATTCTGAAGTCTGACTATCCTTTACTTTGGGTTTTAGTTTATCCGGTAGGGGGAGGTTCAGCATTTTGTAGGAAAGGCTTTCTCTTTTTTTGATGACAAATGGAGTCACAGCCATGGTAAGAATGGAGATAGCCAAGAAATATTGATACGTGTTGTTGTCCAGTAAATCATACCGTAAACCTTCTTTGGCTAGCAACAATGAAAATTCACCGACTTGAAAGATTGAAAAGCCGACCACAAAAGCATCCTTCAGACTGGATTGTATGGACCTGACCGCAAAAGTGATAATGGAGAACTTCACGATAAAAGTCAGCAAAGTCAATCCAATAATTATGACTAGGTGATTGATAAGGAAGGTGACATCAAACAGCATCCCGACAGATACAAAGAAAAAGCTAAGGAAAACTTCCCTGAAAGGAAGGATCTTGCCAGTAGCATGGTGGCTGTAATCCGATTCACTGATGATGAGTCCAGCCAAAAATGCCCCCAAACCAAGAGACAAGCCCAACAAGGAAGTCACGAAGGCCACCGCAAAACAGATGACAATGACACTCAACAAAAACAGTTCCTGATTTCTGGTTTTGACAACCCTGTAGAGCAATACAGGAATGATGTATTTGGCAAATACAATGGTCAATAGTATGACCAATCCTCCTTTTAAAGCAAGATACAAAAGCGAAAGTGCAATATTGTCTGTCTCACCAGCCAGCATAGGGGTAAAAAGCATCAATGGAACAATGATCACGTCCTGAAAAATAAGGATGGCAAGAGTTGTCCTACCTGAAATGGTGTTCACTTCTCCCGCTTCCTGTAGTAATTTTAGTACGATTGCTGTGCTACTTAAGGCAAACAAAAAGCCAAAAAACACCGCTATATTCCAATTGAATCCAAAGAAATAAGAGATAATTGTGGTAACAAGAATGGTCAATACTACCTGCAAAGAACCTCCGATAAAAACAGCTTTTTTGATGGCCAACAGGTTTTTCAATGAAAATTCCATTCCGATCACAAACAAAAGGAGGATTACCCCAATCTCGGACAAAACATCCACTGCGGTAGAGGCTGTTACCAACTGTAATCCATAGGGACCTGCAATGGCCCCAGTAAATAAATATCCTATGATCGTAGGCAATTTGAGCCGCATAAAAAGCAGGATCACCAACATGGCTAGCCCAAAGATCACGACGATATCGGATAACAAAGGCAATTCAGCGACTGCTAGGATCATGGAAAACATAAAATTAGATGGAATTTTGTTCGTTAGACTTTCGGCTAAATTACAACATGATATTCAAAAGACCTGAATGTATTATTGATGGAGTTAATAAGCGAAACCAAATCGCTTGTAAATGAAATGCATCAGCCAGGCTGGGCCGATGAGTAAAAATTGCAGGTCTTTCAGGAAAGAAGGTTTTTTTCCTTCGATTTTATGTCCGTAAAATTGAAAAATCCATGCAATCACAAAAATGGCCAAACTTACTATCCATAAGGGAATGGGAGACAGGATGTGGATCAAGTTTGCAATTGCCAAACATAGTGAAGCAAATAAAAACATACCTAAAGCCAATGGAGGGGAGAGGAAAGCATAATAAACCAAAACTATCGCCAAGGCCAAAGTAGCCCAATTGGCCAAATTGCCCATTACAGGTTCTAATGCGACCAAAGGTCCTTGTGGAATACTGAATACCAGACCTACGATGCTGAAAAAAATAGCCGGAACACAGATCCAGTGGATGGTTTTATTGGTGGGATTCTGATGGCTAACCCCGTATTCTGCCAATAGTTGGTCAATTTTCCTCATGGCGGTATGTCCTATTTTCAAAGATTTCTAAAGCGTTTGTCTTCGGATTCAGCGGATAATTTAGTAAATAGACCCGAAATTTTATCGAATAACTTAAAAAAGATGCTAAGCTATTGGGAAAAAAAGAACTTTCGGGAAGTCGATTTTTTAGTGATAGGCGCAGGCATAGTCGGGCTGTCCACAGCCCTGCAGTACAAAGCCAAGTTTCCGAAAAATAGTGTATTGGTTTTGGAAAGGGGCCTTTTTCCCAGTGGAGCAAGTACTAAAAACGCTGGTTTTGCTTGTTTTGGTAGCTTATCGGAAATCGCCGATGACCTTATTCATATGACAGAAAGTGAGGTTTTGAATCTGGTTTGGCGGAGATTTGAGGGCTTGAAGGAGATCAAGGCAATTTTTGGAAAGGAGGCCTTGGATTTTCAAATACATGGTGGATTTGAACTGTTGAGGGATGAAGAAATAAAATACCTAAAGGAAATTCCCAGGATTAATGAATTGCTACTGCCGATATTTAAAGAGCCTGTTTTTGGCCTTGAAAAAAGGAAGGAAAGATTTGGGTTTGGCCCTTCTGTTCTATCCATGGTAGCCAACAGGTTTGAAGGCCAATTGGATCCTGGCAGATTTATCCAGGTATTATGGGAAAAATGTCAGGCTGCGCAGGTGAAAATACTAACTGGGGCAGAGGTGGTGGAATTGAGCAAGGAACCTATTGAAGTGAAGGTAAATGCTAACTCATCCCAAGGACAAGTTTCTTTTTGTGCAGAGGCCATGGCCATCTGTACCAATGCCTTTGCAAATTCCCTGATTCCAGAATTGAATTTAAATCCAGGCAGGGGAATGATTATGTTGAGCAAGCCCATAGATAATTTCCCATGGCAAGGTACATTTCATCTTGACAGAGGTTATGTTTACTTCCGAAATATTGATGGCAGACTTTTGTTGGGTGGGGGTAGAAATGTGGATTTTAGCGGAGAGTCCACTACGGCGTTTGGGATTTCATCCAAGATCAAAGAATATCTGATTCAACTCGCTGATACAGTGATTTTTCCGGGCAAGTCGGTAGCGTTTGAGATGGATTGGTCCGGTATTATGGCTTTTGGAGAAAGCAAAATTCCAATTGTTAAAATGATCAAACCAAATGTGGGGGTGGCTGTGCGCTTAGGAGGAATGGGTGTTGCGGTAGGTTGGCAGGTAGCCAAAGAGCTTGTAAAGGAATTTGATTCCCTTTAAATAAAAATTATTACTAAATTCGGATTTTACTTAATCTTTTGATAACAACCCATGGGTTCTAAACACCGTACGCCTACGCTTACAGAAGCTTTATTTCCAATCGTCTTCCTCATTGCCTTATTGGCCATCAACATCAATGTTTTCGGTACTGATGGCTTATCAGGTTCCAATCAAATGGTACTGATCATTTCATCGGCGGTGGCAGGCTTGGTCGCTGTTTTCCGTTTGAACATCAAATGGGAACACCTTCAGGATGGCATAGTCAATAGCATAAGTTCGGCTATGTCCAGTATTTTGATCCTTCTTTTGATTGGTGCGCTGGCAGGTACCTGGTTATTGAGTGGCATAGTACCTGCCATGATTTATTATGGACTTCAGATCCTGAATCCTACCATATTCCTGATTGCTGCCTGTATCGTAAGTGCAATAGTTTCTATTGCCACCGGCAGTAGCTGGACTACGGTAGCTACGGTGGGCGTAGCACTATTGGGAATAGGTAAGGCCTTGGGTTTTGAAGAAGGGATCATTGCAGGGGCCATCATCTCGGGCGCTTATTTCGGGGATAAAATGTCACCCTTGTCCGATACTACCAATCTTGCGCCAGCCATGGCTGGAACCGATCTTTTCACACATATTCGGCACATGGCCAAAACTACCATACCTTCCATCATTATTGCTCTGCTTATTTTTGGAGTATGGGGGTTTGTCAGTGGGGCGGTAGGTTCTGTGGTTCAAGTCAAAGAAATTTCTTCCATTATCGTTGAAAATTTCGAGATCAATGGCTGGTTGTTTTTGGTTCCTCTTGTGGTTTTGGTCATGATTTTCAAAAAAGTCCCAGCCGTACCTGCCCTTTTGACAGGGGCCTTGTTGGGAGGGTTGTTTGCGATCATTTTTCAACCGGAAATCATTCAAAGACTAGCAGGAAATACGGGGAAAGGATTTGCTTACAATGCATTTATGGTGGTCATGCAATCCCTTTATGGGGAAACAAGCATAATTACTTCCAATGATGTGGTCAATGAATTGTTGGTGACCGGTGGAATGAGAGGCATGCTGAATACCATCTGGCTGATTATTTGTGCGATGGTGTTTGGGGGAATAATGGAGGAAAGTGGCATGCTGAAAGTCATTGCCCAGGCCATCATCCGTAAAGTCCATTCTGTTGGTTCTCTGATTGCTTCCACTGCGGCAACTTGTATGTTTTTCAACGTCACCACGTCTGACCAATATTTGGCCATTTTGGTTCCCGGAAGAATGTTTGCAGATATTTATCAGAAAAAGGGACTGAAGGGCGAAAATCTCAGCCGGACACTCGAAGACAGTGCCACGGTGACTTCCGTCTTGATCCCATGGAATACCTGTGGAGCCACGCAAGCCTCAGTCCTTGGAGTCGCCACCCTGACCTATGCACCTTATTGTTTTTTTAACATCATCAGTCCATTTATGACGATCCTGTTCGGCTATCTTAACCTGGGAATCAACTACTATTCCCAAGAGGAAATGGAAGAAATCAAAAAAGAACTTGCGGTATGATTCAGAAAAGGATTACCAAACCGGAAGTCAACGAATTGCCTTTGGGACAATTTGAAGGTCCCATAGAATTGGTTGAAACCTCAAATCAACTGTTTGAGGCAGTAAAAGAACTAAGCAAAGAAAAGTTCATCGGTTTTGATACTGAGACAAGGCCTTCATTTAAAAAAGGAGTGATTCATGAGGTCGCACTGCTTCAGTTGGCCACAGAGGAAAGAGCTTTTCTCTTTCGACTCAATCAGATGGGTTTTCCTGAGCAAATCCGGCAAATACTGGAAGACCGCAGTATTGTAAAAATCGGCGCGGCTGTAAGGGATGACTTGAAAGCACTTAAAAAATTGAAACCTCAATTTCATCCCAATGCTTTTTTTGACCTCAACGAAGAATTAAAAAAAATAGGATTTCACAATGTAGGTGTCAGAAATTTAAGTGCAATGGTACTGAAAATCAGGATTTCCAAATCTGAACAAGTTTCCAATTGGGAGGCAGAAAAACTGAGCAAAAAGCAGGAAGTCTATGCTGCCACTGATGCATGGGCCTGCCTCGAGGTCTTCTACGCACTCAGAGCAGAAGGCTATCTGGAGGAACTTCTCCATGATTTGAAAAAGTAACGGAGGCTATATTGGATAACCGAGCTTTAATCTGTTCCATTGAGCTTTTTCGAATATTCAGAGTCATGCTACAGGTGATTTCGAATTTTTGTTGAATAATTTCAAGTCCTTCGTCTTTGGTGATTTTCATGATTTCATTCATATCCGGGTACTCGAAGTTGAATGATAGACGAAGTGTTTCTACCGCTTCTACAATTTCATTTGCCAAAATCGTCTCAAGTGCCGCCTGTCTGTAAGCCTGTATCAATCCGCCCACTCCCAATTTGGTGCCCCCAAAATACCTGACCACCACAATCAATACCTGAGTCAGTTCGAATGATTTGATTTGCCCTAAAATAGGATCGCCTGCTGAGTGGTTAGGCTCGCCATCATCATTGGCTCTATAAACTACATGGTCTTTGCCAAGCAGGTAGGCATAGCAGTGGTGGTGTGCATCGTGGTATTTTTTTCTCAGATGGCCAAGTTTTTCTTTGACGTCCTCCTCATCTTTGACTGGATAGGCAAAACCTAAAAATTTACTTCCTCTTTCTTTGTGGCTGCTTTCTGAGTTGTTTTTGAGGGTCAAATAGGTGTCCGTTTCCATTTTTTTTGGTAATGTTAAAACTGTAAGTCCTAAGGCAAATATAAAAATGAGGAAATTAATATAGATACTCCCAAATAAGTGAGATGCCTATTCTCTTGGCTTTTTTGACCGTTTTCCCAAAAAGGTCTGGATCTCGGCTTTTTGAAATAAGGTAGGTTCAAAATTAGTAAGCACTGAATGTATTGATCAAATGACAATTGGGAAGCAAATATTCATAATTTTTTACCAAAACCCCTTATTTTCTTGGCCAATATGAATTTTTTGAGAATAATCTAGAAGCAATGTTAAGTTTAAGTGAAATATCAGTTGATGCTGATACATTTTATTTATTTTCGACCTGCAATAGCCATAGACCTCAATGACTAAGAAGTACAGTTTTTTTTGGGAGCCAGCCCATTGGAGCGGGCACGATTACTTTTTGCATGATCAGAAGATTGATCAGGAGAATAAATATTATTGTGCAAGATTATTCAAGGATAAAAAGTTGAAAATCACCTTGTATTTAGCCATCAGAAACGATGAGGCCATTTCCCTTCCAGCAGCCCCATTTGGCGGTTTCTGGATTGACAAAAAAGTCTCCTCAGAGTATTTTCAATACTTTGTGGATTTAATTCTAAAGGAACTCAGCCTATTGAAAATTCGATGTTTTAGCTTAGTTCAAGCCCCAAAGCCTTATCAAGAAAACGATGAAATGATTCACTATGTGCTTTATAGGATGGGTTTTGAATTAAGTCAGATCCTCTTGCATCAATTTATCCATGACAGAAAATACATCAAAGGATATGTGGCAGACCATCAACTGAAATTCGGTAGAAAGCTTAAGAAACTAAGCTGGGAATTGCAGGTAGGGCAAATTAAAAACCTGAATTTTCTACAGGAAATCCATAAATGGAGGGCACTGAGACAGCATGACTACTCAGTGCAGGAGGAACAACTCATCCATCAAATCAGCACTTATCCTGACCGGCATTTCCTGATAACTTTGGCCTCTGTTAAGGAACCTTTCGCCCATGTACTTTGTGTCAAACTGACTTCCAATAGTTTATATTATTACCTACCTGCCATTAATCCTGTGGGTCAGCATTCTTTTTCCGGTGATGCTTTGATGTTTGGTGTTTTAAAACTGGCTGAAAATTTGGGTGTAGATTTCATTGACTTGGGCTCTTCGGACTTATCCACTGAAATCAACCATAACTTGATGCGGTTTAAAAGTAAGTTTGCCAACTCCGAATCCAATAAACTGTCATGGAAATTTTACTTTGATCGATAAATAATTTATCCGTATCATGAAAAACCCATTGGTTTCGATCATATGCATTTGTTTTAACCAGGAAAAATTTGTGTATGATGCACTTTCTAGCCTGATCAATCTCGATTTCTATCCCTTGGAAATTTTTTTAGTGGACAATGGCAGTAAGGATAAGAGCAGGGAGGTGATCAATACATGGTATTGGCTGCATAAAGAGCATTTTAAAATCACCAAAATGTTTTATGATCAATCCCAAAGTTACTGTGAGGTTTTCAATAAGGCCCTGGCACTGAGTAAAGGAAAATATATAATAGATTTTTCCTGTGATGACATCCTTCTAAAAGGGCACCTTCACCATGCATTGGCTTCCTTCTCTGAAAATCCAAAAGCAAAGGCCTATTCAAGTCAAGCCATGCTTATCAATGAAACAGGGGAGGCCTTGGGCCTGTTTTCTGAAAGGAAGAAAAACAACATTGTACCCAAAGGATTTATTTATCGGGAATTGGTGGGATTTAACTGTATCTGTACCAGTACATTGGTTTTTGATAGCACCACGTTGAAGTTGGAGGGAGGGTATGATGAGACCTTGGTCTATGAGGATTTTGACATTCTGGTAAGATTGGCAAGAAGCCACCCTTTTGCTTATTCTGAATTTGTAGGCGTAAAAAAAAGATTGCATCAAAATGCTTTTTCAAAGCAACAATACCAGGTAAAGACTTCTAGGATGTTACCGTCGACCTTTAAAGTTTGCATGAAAATCAAACTAATGAATGAAACAGAGGAGGAAAACGAAGCCTTACAGTTCAGGGTCATGCATGAATTGAAACATGCCCTAGCTTCCGCCAATTTCGCTGTAGCCCTTAAATTTATTGCTTTGGCAAATGCCATTGAAGTCAGTGACCCAAAATTGGTCCTATATACGTTGTGGGCCAAATCCAGGATAGACCTTTCTTTTTTCTATGCATGGATGAAAAAAGATCCTAGCCCACAACCACTTCAATAAAATTCTCCTTAAAATATTGTTGGCCGATCCTAAGTACATCTTCTGGGGTAAATTTTCGGATGTACTGAAGCTGTTCTTCATAAAAACTATAATCCAAGCCATGTTGGTGTATGGATTTGAACCTTGAAATCAAATCAAATGGAGAGCTGAAGGAAGACAAAAAGTGTCCAATCATATAATTCCGAACAGTTTCCAACTCATCGTGAGAAACAGCTTCCGATTTTAAACGATCTATTTCTTTGTAAACTTCCTCTATGACCTCCTCAGCAAAGCCTTTTTGAACATCAGCCATCACCAGCCAATAATCGGTTGGGTTCAAGCTGCCTATACTACTGTAGATGCCATAGGTATGTCCCTTGTCTTCCCGAATGTTTCTGATAAGCCGGCTTCCAAAATAGCCGCCTAAAATCGTATTAAAAACCATCAATCCGTGGTGGTCAGGATGTTTTTTAGAAATCAAGTGCTGGCCGATCCGAATGGTTGATTGAACTGATTTAGCTCTTGTTTCAGTGATTTTTTCATTCGGATTAAACTGATAATCAAGCAGATGAATCGGGGCGGCTAGATTAGGTAAGTCCTCAAAAGCCTTCATGATCTCAGTTACTTGATCATCACCTAATGGGCCGGTAAGAAACAACTCCGGACGATTTAGAAAGTTATCCTGATAAAAGGTTTTCAAATCCTCAACAGAAACTTCATCCACATCTTCTTCCCTTGCAATGAATCCGAAAGGGTGATCAGACCCGAAAAGCGCTTTCCGAATCAATTGATTGGCTCTTGCAGGGTTTTTATCCAATTGGAGGGCAATACTCAGTTTTTTTTGAGCCTTTCTGGTGTCAAGTTCTTTTTTGGGAAACACTGCCTCGGTAAAAAGAGACCTAAAGACAGGAAGTACATCCTTAAAATGCTTTGCAGTACACAACAAGGATAAACCATGCTGCTCAAACGAGGAAATGAATTCCACCTCTGAGGCATAATGGTCAAAGAAGTTGTCTAATTCTTCGGATGGAAGGTTATGGGTACCTTCCAGCAACATGTGAAGGGTAAAGAAGGGAACAAGCCCCTTTCCTTCAGGGATTTTTTTAAGGGGAGTTTGAAAGATCACCTCCAACTTGACGGCCTCGATGGTGTCAGTTTGTATATAATAAAGAGGAATCCCATTTTTTAGGGTCCACTTTCGGGGTTGAATCAGGTCAATGTGATCTGGAATCTGAAATTCCGGGGCTTTGGATCTATCCGGCATTATCTTCTTCGGAGGTCTCTTGGGATATTATAAGCTAGTGAAACTCGCAATGTTTCTGCCAAAGGATGGTTTTGGGTTTGCGGAACCAAATAAGAAAAATCGAATCCAAATCGCTGTACCTTTAAGCCTACTCCCATGGTAAAATACCTTCTTCCTCCTTTATTAGGATTTTCATAGAAATAACCACCCCTTAGGGCAAATATGTCGTTGTAATCATATTCGGCACCAAATGAAAGCATAAATTCCTGAAGTTCTTCCTGGAATCCACCTGGGGCATCGAAAAATGAGGTAAACATACCGTTGATCAATGCCCTATTTGGGTCTCTTCCTCCTCCTGGAGCGATAATGGGGTTTCCGTTATCGTCTGTGGCGAGGCTACCATCCTCATTCAATTCCCAAATAGGAGGAGTAGGTACCATTAATTTATTGACATCGAAAGCAAAAGTAAGCGTGTTGAAATCATCAAGATTGATCTGCAAGGCAGTTCCCAAGCGGAAATTAGTAGGGATAAAATCGAGGTCTTCGGCACTGTTGTAGGTGATTTTTGGACCAATGTTGGTGATGGTGGCTCCCCAAGACCAATACGCTTCTTTTCCTCCCAATAGGATTTCATTTCTATAATAAATCCCCACATCAGTACCTACACTGATGCCTGGTCTACTTTCATTGCCGCTAGCACTGCTGAGGTTACCGGAGAGGTTGGAGTGAATGAATCTAGCTGAAATACCCAAACCGAGTGTTTCCGATAATTTTCTCGAATACGTTCCTCCAATGGCGATTTCTCGGGGAGTAAATACCCCAAGTTCTTGGCCCAAAAGGCCTGTTTCAACAATATTGCCTAAATTAAAGTACCTAAGATCTACTCCAAAGGCGGATACATCATCTATTCTTTTGTAACCGGTCAAGTAGTTCAGTGACATGTCGTTGACCAAGTTGCCGAGCCAAGGTGAATAGGATAGGGAGAAACCCATTTCTCCGTCAATAAATGCTAGCTTTCCTGCATTCCAATGCGCTGAATTGGCATCGGGAGTGGTCGCTACTCCTACATCACCCATCGCCGAATGTCTACTGTCAGGAGCAAAATTTAAAAAAGGGACTGCTGTGGTGATGACTCTCCTGTTTGGGTCTTGGCCCGAAATGATGGAAGAGTTCTGTGCTTTGGTTGTAAGTCCGATGCAGGTAAGTGCTACCAGAAAAAATGAACCTTTTGAGATGATAGGATGAACTTTCATTGAATAATTAGTTTGCCGCTTTTTTGATCAAATGTGCCATCAGACTCAGAAATAAGCTCTAATTGGTAAATATACGTTCCTTTGACTGGAAATTTGGTTTTGTGATCAAAATAATTCCATACAAAATCCCCAATTTCGGTTTGGGCATTTGCATAACGTCTACTGGAACTATATATTTCACTGCCAGCCAAAGAAAAAACACGCAGCTGTACAATTAGGTTTTCGCCGGGCCTGTTATGGGTGAATTTAAATGTACTGTTTGTCGAACTGGGATTAGGGTAAACCACGTGATGGGTGATGCTGGCAGTAAGGCTGCCTTCCACGATGATTTCAATTGTATGATGATTTCCATTCCCCACATTATCCCAGGCCTGAACCGTCAATTGATTGGGCCCTTCTACTAAGTTTTCGACTTTTACAATTACTATGCCATTCCGATACCCATTGTCCAAAGCGGTATAGGCCCTGTTTAGAATGTGGAGTTGGTCCTCATTAACCTGAAGGCTAAGATCCTGTCCTAAATTGTTGCCGGAAACATTGATGCCGCTTTCATCCCGAAGTTTGACAATCAGAGTGGCTGTTCGGGTGTTAATTTTTTTTATCGATTGGATACTGTCATTGACAAAAACCCTTATTTCAGGGCCTAGAGTGTCTTTTACAACGTTAGGTGCAGTTCCACCAATGGTAATCAATTGAGCTCCCAATGCCTCGGATTTCTGATTTTCGGCTATGCCAGTTATCCTTATAGTACCCTCTCCGAAGGTATAATTTATGTTTTGGGGAATAAAGGCTTCTGACTCAAAAATCCCTTTGTCTATCGTGCCCTGACCCCGGAAAAGTACGATGTCATTTACCTTAAAAGTAGCAGGATTGCTTTCATCACCTAAGGTCCGCACTTCACCTGCTTTATCCAGGATAGTCAATTCATAACTCCCATTAAATCGATCCACTGTCAATTCTGTCACAGGATCCTTTACGGCACCTTTGATCAATACCTGCTGCAATGCCTTAAGTGTATCACTTTCAATTTCTAAAGTTAAATCGTTGATTTCCAGTGCCTCCATTTTCAACTCAGGCAATGGCAATCGAAGGCTTGGATCTCCTATGAGTGAAAAATTTCTGTTCAATACACCTCTTAGGCTATTGTTTTTGGTTTGCTTGAAAATTTCCCCCAAAGAAAGATATTGTCCTTCTTCTTTTTTGAATACGGCTTCTATAAAAGCTTTATTTAAAGTAAAATTCACACTGCTAAAAACAGGTCTGCCTGTGGTAAGTACAGCAATCGCCCCTTTTTGTGGAACTATGAGTAATTCTTCCGCACCTGATCTCAGAAAGGGACTGTCTTGCCTACCAAATTCACAGGTAGCTGTCACAAATAATGGTAATTTTTTATTGGGCGACCAATCCCCTATGTCTGCCACCGTAAAGACCCTTTCAGCTGTGAGGGTGGTTTCGTTACCATGACCGATGTAATTGATCAGTAAGGTTCCCTCCTCTATATGTTGTGTAAAAGCAGCTTTTGCTTCAGGGGAAGTTTGTCCGGAAGACCCGGTAACTTGTTCAAAAGCATCCAAATAAAGTTTATCGACAACCAATTCAGGATGCTGGCTTTTTAGATAGTCCGCATGGGTTTCGGCATCATTGAGGTGGATGTTATTATCTCCATCATCCGCAAAGAGCAATAGTCTTTTGTTCCAGTCCTCCTCAAAAACTTCTAAATTTTCATACTGAATGATTTTGTCTACCACGATGGCTGCTTCTGAAAGGTTGATGACCGGCAAGCGTCCTATCCCCAAGCTCAATTCATGGTCTCCTTCATTGGATTCCTCCCAATCCCCTTCTCCCAATTGTACAAAGCCAAAAAAATCATCCGAGCTGAAAGTGGTCAAAGGATTTAGACTGTTTCTGGAAGCGTAAGTGGGCAATAAATTCGGCCTGCCACCACTAAGTCCTTTGAAATCATAGGTGCCTTTGCCGAAGAACAGCACATTTTCAAGGGAAGGGTTCTGTAGCCTGCATTGCGCTATAAAATTACGGATGGCCACTACATCCCGATTTCCATATCCAAATGCAGGATAAATTTCTTCGGGTGTCACCACCGCAGTATTAAGTCCTAAGGACTGCTTGTGTTGGGCCAATCTGGTAGCCTGACTTTTTAGACTGCTTGCCGTGACAATCAGCAACTGTGCGGAAGGGATTTGTTGGCGGAGACCAAGGTTAATCGATTGGATGGAATTAACAGCTGGTACTGAATTGGGATCGAAAACTGCAATTTTTTCAATCATTAAGCCATGGCCTTGATTTTGGTTCAGCTCTTTGACCTCGAAAAAATCACTGATATCCCAGATCTTTAATTCCTCATGCGCCTGTATGTTTACAGGTAAATCTGATAAATTATAATAGATTCCCTGAGGTAGATCAGCTGCCTCAAATCCTTCACCTATGATCAAATGATCCAAATAACCATAACCATTGGAATTGCCTGTACTGTAATCGAGTTTAAATCTGAAACTTTCTGAATCTTCAGAAAGAAGTCCTTTTTGTTCATACAAAGCTTCCCTTCCTTTGACTCCATAAGTACTGTTGGGAATGGGAGGGATGTCAGTTTGGGCCAACTGTATCCCATTTAATCTGCTGGTAAAAGTATTGGAAGCCAAGGACTGGGCCATCAACTGAACCTGTAGGTAAAAATCCCTCGAGGCCCCATGACTTTTTTGAAACGTCAGGCTGGTTCTTTCGCCATTGCCCATCCTGTCCCCAAACCACCTTCTTCCGGAGTTAAGCAGGTTGAATTCTTCATTTTTATGAAATTGAAGCCTGTAAAGTAGGCTAGGATAGGTTTCAAATCCTTCATTTTCAATAGGTAACACCCTTTTCAATGGATTTTCAACTTGGATTAAATAATGAAGGGTATCTGTATATGGATGGTGTTTGTAGATAAGTTCACCTTCTAGGAATTGAGCAGTATGAGGTCCAGTAAGATAAACAAACAATTCATTCTGTATAATTTGAGTAGGGATTTCCAATAATTCAAATGATGACTCGGATAAAATCTGTGGCAATGGGCCGGGATAACCCAAGATTTTGATTTGCTGAAGGTTGGAAGCACCCATTTGTTGGGCTTGGTTGAGTGTGATTTTGTAGACTCCCTCCTCAGTCACTGGGAAAGCGAAAGTCTGTTCCTGTGCTAGGATTTCAGCCCTAGCCCCAAAGAAAAGCAGGATCAAGCATCCCCATATGACTATTTGATTTTTTTCAAGCATTTTTCACAACCAACCCTTCCAACAAAGACAATAGGATATAGGCCAAGATAAGAAAAGGGATCCCTCCTAGACCCCATATGATCAGGCACATTAATCCTATGGCAATAACGGCAAACCGGAAGAGGTTGTTTTTGAGGGAATAATCTTTGAATTTCAGGGCCAATAAAGGCAATTCAGCTGTCAAAAGCAATCCCAAAACCAAAGTCAGCCCAAGCAAAAACCAAGGATTTGAAAGCCATTGCCCTACCAAAGGCATGGCGTTACCCAAAAATGGAAGAGTAGAGATCAGCATGGCATTGGCCGGCGTGGGCAAACCGATGAATCGGTCCGTCTGCCGGGTATCCACATTGAATTTGGCCAACCTCAGTGCAGATTGGATGCCTATGAATAGACCAAAGAATGGCAACCATTCCCACAACTGAGTTTGTTCCAACATTTTAAATAGAATAAAAGAAGGCAAAACCCCAAAGGTCACTAAATCCGCCAGAGAGTCTAATTGTTTCCCGATTTCAGAATGAACTTTTAGAATGCGAGCCACAAAGCCATCCAGAAAATCAAACACGGCAGCGATGATGATAAAATACGCGCCCCAATGTAGGGCACCCTCAAGCACATAGTATATACCGATCATCCCAGCCAACAGATTAAGGCAGGTCAAAAAATTGGGGATGTGTTGTTTGATGGTCAAAATCTTGCCCTTTCTCCTACAAAAGGATTAAATTTTTTTTCAGCACCTACTGTGGTTTCAGCTCCATGTCCAGGATACAGGGTCACTTCCTCTGGTAATGTCAAAAGTTTTTCCTTAATGGCTTTTATCAAGGTTTCATGATTCCCACCTGGCAGATCAGTGCGACCTATGCTTCCCTGAAACAAAGTGTCACCACAAATGCAGGACAAGCTGTCAGCATCATACAAAACCACATGTCCCGGGGCATGACCAGGCACCCATAGGATCTCAAGTGTCGTATTTCCAAATTTCAAAGTATCGCCATCTTTAAAAAAAAAGTCAGGCTCACTGTCTTGGTAGGCAGGGAATCCATAATTGGAGGCATAACTTGATACCGACTTTAACACAGGGACTTCAAAAGCATGCATCCAGAGTGGTAACTTGAAATGAGATTTTACAAACGCATTGCCCAATACATGGTCAATGTGGCAATGGGTATTGATTAATTTGACAGGCTTAAGGGCTTCTGCCAATATAAAATCCGTGAGTATTTTGGTCTCTTCCTTTTCATAACAACCCGGGTCGATGATCAGCGCCTCTTTACTTTCATCAAATAACACAAAAGTATTTTCCATAAAGGGATTAAAAGTAAAGGACTTGATTCGGAGCATGTTATATATTCGTTTGAATGAAGCATCAAAATAACAACAAAAGAATTTAAATTTGGGCATGGAAGTAGATTTTTTGCTTGTAGGACAGGGATTAGCTGGAACTGTACTTTCCCATCAGTTAATCACAGGGGGCTATACAGTTCACCTTATCGACATGCCAGCTGAAAACAAAAGCAGCCGGGTAGCCGCGGGACTTTACAATCCGATCACCGGGAAAAAAATGGTCAAGACCTGGAATGCCGATCAATTGTTTCCTGTAATTGAGCCCTTTTATGAAGGATTGGAAAAGTTGCTAGGGGTACAGTTTTTACACAAAAGACCGATTTACAGACCATTTCTAAATGTGGAAGAGCTTAACGAATGGATGGGATTCAGTGGGGACAAGGGCTTTGAGCCCTACATTGAAAAAATTGTGGACCGGCCTCTTTTTGAAGAAGTGCAAAATGATTTCGGTGGAGTCCTTTTGAAAAATTCAGGTTTTTTGGACCTCAATACACTCCTAGATACCTATTCAAAATGGTTGCTCCAAAAAAATATGCTTTCAGAGAAAAAGTTTGAAGAACGGAATTTGAATTTTGAAAGAGGATACGTAGCTTATGGCGATATACGGGCAAAATCCTTAATTTACGCCAATGGCTTGGGGGCAATGAAGTCAGGGTTTTTTGATGGTTTGCCTTTTGCCCCTGTCAAAGGTGAAATATTGACCATTGAACAGTCGTTTACCCCATACGAAATCATCAATAGGGGTGTATTCAGAATATCCCTACCAGATGGGAATGTAAAAGTTGGCTCCACTTACAGCTGGCATGATCTGGAAAAGGGCATATCCGAAAAAGCAAAAATGGAAATACTGGAAAAACACCATAAACTCATCAAAAACAAGGATTATAAGTTAATCCAGCATGAATTTGGCATTCGCCCCGCTACAAAAGATAGAAAACCCTTTCTCGGGAAACATCCGAAGCATGAAAACGTTTACTTATTCAATGGTTTTGGCGCCAAAGGCGTTTCTTTGGCTCCTTACTACTCAAAAGTAATGACAGAACTCCTGACAAATGATAAGGAACCCCCTTTGGATGTTAATGTAAAACGTTTTTTTAGTTATATTTAGGTGAAAGATTACCGAAACGAATGAAGTTAAAGCTACTTGTTTTGTTTTCAGCAGTTTTGCTGATGTTTATAAACCAACAGGTTTTTGGACAATTTGACCGGGAGCGGTTTGGGAAAAACAGGATCCAGCATCAAGTCATGGACTGGTCTTTTTATAGCTCAAACAACTTTGAGGTGTATTATTATGGCAGCGGTCAAGCCAATGCCAGAATGGCCATTGACTTTTTGGAAGCGGAATTTGAGCGGCTTTCCCAACTGATTGGTTATGTAGCCTATACCAAGCCCAAGATTTTCATCTATAATTCAAGAGAAGAATTGTTGGAAAGTAACCTGAATTTGAACAAAGACAGTTTCACCATAGACGGACAAACTTTTTTTTCCAAATTATTGGCTGAGGTGCCTTACACGGGTGATTGGGAAACATTTAAAAGAGAATTGATCTACGGTACCTCAAAGGCCATCCTAGAGGAGATGGTGTATGGTACCTCAATTACAGATGCCTTTCAATCCAACCTCATCAATAGCTTTCCATATTGGTTTTTGGAAGGTGCCGCTCAATACATGGCCTCAGGCTGGAGTATGGAAATGGATGATTATGTGAGACATTATTTGAAAGAAAACAAAAATCCAAAACTATACAATCTAAAAGAAGAAGAAGCTGCCATGTTGGGTCAATCCATATGGAATTTCATTGTAGAAAAATATGGAAAAAGATATATATCCAGTATCCTCAACCTTAGTCGAATCAATAGAAATGAGGAAAATAGCATTGCCAATACCATTGGACTGAATTTCAAAACCTTTGTGGAACAGTGGAGGGCATATTATACGGGGATAAACAACCAGGTTTTGACCACCTTTAAAGATATCAATGATGAAAAAGTCATCACATCTACTTCGAAAAACAGGATTGGTAAGATCAATGATGTAAAATTCAGTCCGGACAGCAAACACCTGGCCTATGTCATCAATGATGGTGGCAAATTTCGAATAATAGTGCGGGAATTAGCGACAGAAAAGGAAAGGACTATTTACAAAGGAGGATACAGATCGGATGACCAAAGAGAAAATTTTTCGACACCCATAATTGCATGGAAAGACACGCTCAATCTGGCTATAGGGACATTTACAAGGGGAGTGACTACTTTAAGGTTAAGAGCTATTGACGGAAGTAGTCAAGACAGGATTTTTTTGAGAAACATTACCCAGATTATGGATTTGGATTTTGCCCCCAATGGCAGAAATATGGTTTTATCGGCCATAGCAAATGGCAGAAGAGATATCTATACCTTAAATGTTAGAGGGCAGGGGAAAAGGCTCACCAATGATATTTTCGATAACATCACACCTGTGTTTTTAAATGATTCTACAATTATCTATGCGTCCAATTTTAAAGAACTTCCAGATAGTGTTCTGACGAATGTGGTGGACATTCGAGAATTGCCTCAATATTACAACCTTTTCAGGTTGGATGTGGGTGATTCTACAGTCACCACCCGGTTGACCAACAGCAACAGCAAAAATTTCAGCCCTAGGGTGATGAACGCTAATATCCTACTTTATTTCAGCGATCAAAGTGGTATCATGAACGTTATGCGGTATAATTTGGGGAGCAACGTATCCAGTCAGGTCTCTGCTTTTAACAAGAGCCTTGAAGCATTCGACTATGCACCAAGTCGCAACATGTGGGCATTTTCATTTCGGGACGGGATACAGGCGAAATTGGCTATGGAAAGTTTCCCCAATGTTGACCAGTTTACACCCGGCACACCACGGGTACAATTGTCTCAGGTCAAAGATTTAAGTGAACGAATATCCACGAGAAGATTGGAGCTTGAGACACAAAAGGTGGAAATCCCCAGACCCCAAACAACCACATCTCCGGACGTGAGAGTAGATACCACTTTAAGGTTAAATCTGGATGATTTGCTTAGAACCGGTCAATTGCCTCAACAGGCTGAAACCGCTCCAAGTGAAGTAACTGCAAAGCCAAAAGAAGAAGTTAAATCGGTATTTGATACCATACCGCCACCTAAGAGTCTTACTGGAAGGGAACTTACAGGAGCTATAAATACAGAAAATCTAAGGTATGAAAGAAAAGGTGGCATCGATACTGACAATTATGTCTTTGACACTATTCCACCTGTTACCCAGGAAAGGAGTACGCTTCAGGCTGCCTCTGGCAGGAGCAATATTCTTGATGCCTTTAGAAGGCAGAGCATGCAGAAAAGAGTGTCTCCCCCTAGAAGTTATATGCCACAGTTCATTACCAGTAGCCTCAATACTTCATTTCTAGTGGATCCTCTACGGGGATTCGGTATTCGGCTGAATGGTGAAATGACCGATCTTTTGGACAATCACTCCATTAAGGGTGGTATCATGACTACCCTCGATTTTCGATCTGGGAGTGATATTTTCTTTGAATATGAATATTTGAAATACCGCCTTGATTTCAGGGGAAGGTTCGACAGAAGGGTTCTGCAGCTCTCTGAAGGTGACCTTAATTTCCAAAGGTATGTGTTGACAAAAACCCAAGCGGAAGTTTCCTATCCGCTTACTGTACATACCAGGGTTTCTTTGGCACCATTTGTAGCCAAAACGCAGTATTTCAACCTTAATCCTGATTCTATTCTAAGAGGAACGGTAGAAGAACAAAATCGATTCGATGTGAATTATGTAGGGGGTAGGGCAGAAGTGGTGGTGGATAAAACAAACCTATTGGGACTTTACATGCAGCAGGGCTTCAAAGGAAAAATGGGATTGCAGCATTACCAAGGTTTAAATCGTGGGGAAAGATCTTTTAGTAATTTTTACCTTGATATGAGAAATTACCAGAAAATCCATAAGAGCATTACCCTGGCTACCCGGGTTTTTGCTGGAAGTTTCTTTGGTAGAAATCCCCAAAATTATTTGGTAGGAGGCATGGACAATTGGCTCTTCAATCAATTTTATCAACCCCCTTCCAATCGTCCGGAAGCCTCCCCAGTCAGGAATGCCGCGGGCGTAGAAAATTCCAATATCTTATTTGCGGAATTTGTTGACCTTAGGGGATATGACTATGATGAAATCAGAGGTAGCAATGTGGTTACTTTTACAGCGGAATTAAGAATACCGCTTTTCTCTTACCTTTCCAGAGGAAATATTGCCTCTAATTTTGTCAAAAATTTCCAGTTGATTGGGTTTTATGATGCTGGATCCTCTTGGACAGATTCAGCCCCATGGGAAAGGGTAAATGACCAAAATACGGAAGTAATCAATACAGAGGGTTCACCCTTTGTCATAACCCTCAATAATTTTAATAATCCTTGGTTGCAAAGTTATGGCGGTGGATTGAGAACGGTGTTGTTCAACTACTACGTGAAATTTGATGTCGCCAGACCTATTCGGAACTATACCACAGAAGACTTGAGATTTTACGTAACTTTGGGGTACAATTTCTAATTGAGAACTGAAAGAACCCACCCCATGATCAAATCCATGACCGGCTACGGAATAGCCCATTACGAAGATGACGTCTATGAAATTGCCGTAGAGGTCAAAACACTCAACTCAAAATTTTTGGATTTAACGCTGCGTTCACCCAGACAATTTTCCGACAAGGAAATTGAAATAAGGAATCTTGTCAGCGAAAAGCTGGAACGTGGAAAAGTACACCTATCCATAGAATTTAGTCGAAAATCTTCCGCTGAGCTCCCGGTTCAAATTGATGAGGCACTTTTTAAGTCTTATTTTGAGAAATACAGTGAGATGGCTGGTGCTGTACAGGCCACTTCTTCTGAGATATTTAAACTGGCACTTCAGTCACCAAATGTGACCAATTCGGTAAGTGAAAAACAAGGAGATGATGAGGCTTGGGAAAAGTTGAAACCAGTATTGGTAAAAGCTTTGAAAGCCTGCGATGATTTTCGTACGGATGAGGGGAGAAAGCTTTATACGAAGTTTGAAGAAAACCTATCAGTTATCAGGAATAGTCTAGAAAGGGTCAAAGAAGAAGAACCAGTACGAAAAACACGGATTAAAGAACGAATCAGAAATAATTTCTCAGATTTTCTGAAAGAAAATGATTTTGATGAAAATCGATTTGAGCAGGAATTGATCTATTATTTTGAAAAACTGGATATCACGGAAGAGATCGTAAGGCTCTCCACCCACTTGGATTACATGGAGAAGAGTTTAAAGGCTGCTTCCAATGAAGGTAAAAAAATGGGTTTCATCGGACAGGAGTTGGGTAGGGAAATCAACACCATCGGCTCTAAAGCCAATGATGCCGGTATTCAGAGGCACGTCATCTTGATGAAGGATGAACTGGAGCAAATCAAGGAACAAAGCCTCAATATTCTCTAATCAAAGTCCCTTATTGTAATTTAAATCTTACCGGAAGTCGCATCCTTACCCGAACAGTTTGCCCTCTTTGTCGGCCAGGTGTCCAATTCGGAGCTGCATTGATCACCCGTAAGGTTTCTTCATCACAACCTCCCCCAATACCCCTGAGTATTTCAATATCCTGAATTGAACCATCTTTGTTGATGACAAAGACCACATAAACCGTTCCTTCAATGCCTGCTTTTTTGGCTTGATTGGGATATTTAAGGTTTTTTTGGAGGTACCGGTGCCAAGCTTCCATGCCACCTACAGGCATAGGACTGACTTCGGCAAAATCAATAATTTCATCTGCCTTTTCTATAATCGGAACCACATCGGGAACAAAGGACGTATTTATATCCAAAATTTCGATCTGATCAATGATGGGGATGTCAGGATCCACGACAATGTCATCTGGTACTTGCTTCACAGCAATAGGTTTTTGAGGCTTAGGAGGAGGCGTAGAAAATTCAATTGGCTGAATCAAAAAATCATCTATCAAATGATTTGCCCCATCAAAGTATTTTAATTCAGTTTGAAGCACTGATTTGTATTCAAATGCCAATAGCACCAACAGGGTACTCACAAATAAACCGATATGAAAAAATAGTCTGCTAAATCGGTAAACATCCTGATTTTTATTTTTCTTGGTTTCCATATGCGAATTGTTTTTAGTTGAAATCAATCTACTAAACATTAAGGTAATCAAATACAACCAATTAAACTAATTTAATAGGTAATATTTTTGAAAGCGATGGATTGAAAGCTGAAAAGTTGGTTGAAACAGGGATGAGCTCGAAGATGAAAGCTTAAAAGGGAAAGGGAAAGGCATCAAAGCCCAAAATTGAAAATAGGGAATACGGAATGAATATGTAACTTAGGACAGGCTCCAAGCTGAAAAAAAGTGCGAAGGCGAAAGGGAACAAATCAGGCTGAAAACCTGTAAAAAAACTTTCAATGAATGCCTAACCCTAAGAAACAAAATTATTCCATCCCTTATAGGAACATCGACATAGAAATGAAAATCCTTTCCTTAAGAGTGATGTTTCGGTTACGTTTGGAGACATTCAATTGTGATCAGATTGAACGAAATGGCAATGGCTAAGATCCCTGAAAAATCATCGCATGTTTATGTTGTGCCTAATGCTATTCAGGTTTAGACCTTTCAAATGTAAGGGAAGAGCATTCTCAAGGGACAATTGATTCCAAGGATAATGATTTCACTGAAGTTCATGGATAATCAAGGATTTAATAAGGATAGAATCAAAAAACTATTAAGCAAAAAAAAGGGGGATAAAATCCCCCTTATATATTTCAATTCAAATATTAACTCAATTTAAATCGGATAGGCAATCTCATTTTCACCCTTACAGGCTTACCTCTTTGCTTACCGGGTTCCCATTTCGGAGCTTCCCTAACTACACGCATGGCTTCTTCATCACACCCGCCACCGATACCTCTGAGGATATCGACATCTTGAATGGATCCGTCAGTGTTCACTACAAAGACCACGTATACAGTCCCCTCAATACCCATACGCCTAGCTTGGGTAGGATACTTCAGGTTTTTTCTGAGGTAATTGTTCCAACCTTCCATTCCTCCCGGAGGGTTAGGCATGTTTTCAACCACATCAAATATTTCATCAGCTTTTTCTTCTACAGGAGCATCAGAAATTACAACCTCTTTGATGACCGTCTCTTCTTGAACGTCCACATCGAAATTCACCTCGATTTTTTCTTCAATTTCAACTTCATCAGGGATTTCCTGAATGATGGGTTGCTCAATAGGTGGGGGAGGTGGTGGTGGCTGTTCCGTAATCGGAATATCCAACAACTCCTCAAAATCATCATTGACTGTTCCTAAATCTTTCAGAGCGCGATCATCGTAAGACTTGTACTCAAAAGCAAATAGAACCAGTCCAACACTGACCAATAACCCAAGATTCATGAACATTCCTGTCCTCTTGGATAGATCAGCTTTTGGTGTTTTCTTAGCTTCCATGGTTAATTTGATTTGTATAATAGGTTAACGTAAATTCTTAATCTAAGTAACAATTCTAACTATTTATTTTTACTTATACAAGCAGATTTTTGCTTGTCTACGAGATAATAGCAGATAATTCCGCAGGCACCTCCCAATACATTAGCAACAATATCCCAAGCATCAAAAGTTCGATAAGGAACATATTGCTGTATCCATTCTACTAAGATAGCAAAAATAAATCCAAAAACTAAGAAAGTAGTAAATAATTTTAAAAATTCCGGGTTTTCTGGATTATTTTTTATCAACACCCTGGCCCAAAGAAAAGTAAGTGCAAAAAACAAGATAAAATGGATTATTTTATCCAAACCTTCAAAGATCGGGAAATCCGGAATTTCATTGCCAGGCTTAAGCATCGCATACAGGAGAATTCCGGTCCAGGCCAGAGCTAAAACCGTTTTTTTCACCTACACCTTAGGCCCCTACCAATTCTGAATAGGCTTCAGCAGTGAGCAGTTCAGCAGGCAAGTCCCCATCGAATTTTACTTTGATCATCCAACCTTGGCCATACGGATCCTCATTGACCAATTCAGGGGATGCTTCGAGTTCTTCATTGAATTCTACAATTTCACCACTGATAGGCATAAATAAATCCGAAACGGTTTTGACTGCCTCCACTGTACCAAATACTTCGCCGCTATCTATGTTTTCACCGACTGTTTCCACCTCCACATAAACTATATCTCCCAATTCCTTTTGGGCAAATTCAGTGATTCCAATGGTGGCAATGTTACCTTCTATCTTTACCCATTCATGATCTTGGGTGTATTTTAATTCATTTGGGAAATCCATATTCTAATGTTTGTTTTAAAGCTGACCAAAAATACAAGCTTTCATCTAAGGATAAAACTATTGACCTAAATTAAATCTCAATTGACCTCCAAAGGCCGTTGATGCTCTTTTGAAAGAGGTGGAAATCCTTGGGTCGTTGATCGTTCGGTCAAAATAAATCTGAAGATTGAGGTTTTTATTGATTATATATCCTATAGTGGGGCGCAGTTGTATGCTCAGGTTACCATTGGTTACCGTGTTGACTTCTTCTATTTTGCGTTGAACGGTCCGGGTGTCCAAGACACTGGTCGCTAGTCTGATTTGAAGGTCATTTTCAAGGACCTCCTGTCTTCCTTGAATTTTAAAAGGCAATTTTACTCCGGCTTTGGTATAACCAAGGTCAAAGACAAAATTCTGGCTACTCTGTTCTGTCACCTGAGCATTCGAAAAATTGAGACCCACGTTTCTCTCGGTATTGTAATTGAAAGTAATGCTCATTCTTTCTTTGGTCACGATGTCTACACCTATCAGTGGAGCAAATCGTTCCGACATCACCACTTGATTGAGCACAAAAACAGGGATGAAAGCCCCGAATTCATCGGTAAGTGACGCACTTGGAATATCCTGAATCCGATTAAACAATTCCAAACCATCTTGATATAGCAATGAATTGGAGAAATTGGTCACATCATAGGTGGATGTATAATTGTGCGTGAGGTTGATCACTGAAAATACATCCTGAAGTCCTTTGAGCCTGGCGAGTCCTTTGTATTCAACCCTCCAATTGGGTAAGGGAAAACGGGGAAAAGGATTCAGGTTGACTTCATCAGGCGACCTTCCTGTATAGGCTGCAATAAAGGCTGGAATCAAAACTGTTTGTCCGTTGATGTTGAAATCTCCACCGGGATTTTCAGTCTCCAAACGGGTTTGTATGGTTTGGCGGTATTGTTCAAAGTTCTGAAATAAGGGTGAATTATTATCCGCATCATCCCGGGCAAAGGCGGTTCTGATCATATTGAAGGTGATACCGTAAAGCCCCATTCTATTGGGATTTACTGATATATAATCATCACTTTCCAATGACTCCCGTCTAAAAATCTCACTAAATTCACCTGTTTCCCTTTTCCTCATTTCGAGAGTTATCCTAAAATCCTTGATGGGTTCCAGGATGCCGTTGATGTTTAAGGAAACTGACCGGTTCTGACGATAGGACTGGGTCAATTCTGGGCTTGGTGCGATAAGGCCTTGGTTAGCCAACCCAAACCTAAGGTCATTGCTTTGGCTTCCAAAAATAAAGCCAAAGCTTGGATTTAGAAAACTTCTGTCTAGTCCTAGCATTTGGGTATTGGGCATGTATCCTGGCAGGAAAGTACCCTCAATTATCCCATAATTAAAGTTGACTTCCTTGAGCATCATTCCAAATTTCAGGAGATCATTTCCAAATCCCGTACCTATGGTATCTGCGTCGCTTGCCCCACCTCTTCCGGGGATAGTTGGCCTCCTCGGTGCATTCAGCGCATTGAGCTTTTTGTTTTTGTTATAGAGCCGCACAAAATCCAACTTTCCATTGACCGTCCGGTCGCGGGTATTTTGGATGACATTTCCCAAAGTGTCCTTCTGACCTATAGCTCCTGTCAACCAAGCATAACTGGCTTCGTACCTGAAATCTGCTTTGATCCAATCAGTCAAGGGTAATTTATCCAAAGGGATGGCATAATTGACCACAAGGGAATGGTTGTAGTTCGTTGTCCTTCCTAATCTGCGAATATTGGTCCTTACCGAATCCCGCTTGGCTTCAGTATCCAGGTCCCCTTGTGGTTCATCTACTACTGCATTTACCCTGCTCACAAAATCTACAGACAGACTTTTGGTCAAGTCCCAGCTGAGATTGTAAAATCTGTTGATGAAGAAACTTTTTTGGAAAAGAGGGTCTACTCCCAAGGTGGTCAATTGATCATTACGGTACTGAGAGCGCAAAAACCGCCTGTCCATATCGATCCTGGCGGTGACATTGGCGGGTGAAAAATTAAAATTCAGATCCTTGATCAATTGTAAATACTTTCCATCCAAAAAACCTACCCCCTTGAATGGCTCCAATATGACAGGGTTGGGTTGAAAACTATAGGTAATGTTGCCTCGATAAGTTTCAAAATCATAGCTCTCCGTTCGGATGTTACTTTGTCTGACAGATCCGTAGGCATAGGAAACCGCAAAATTTTCCAGACTGTATATTTTGGTTTTTGCCTCTGGATTACGGCTCAGTTTTCTTACATTGTTGAAAGCAATATTCCTCCGCCTGACCTGATCCAGAACCAACTGTTCATAGGCTTCCCTTTCTGCTGCGGTCTGAAACTTGGTAAGGGCAACCTCAAAAGGCACATCTGCATTAAGGGGGTCAAACTGGGGTCGGGTGGAAGAATTTTCCATACTCAAGTAAACAGGGATACTGATTCCCAAACCTTCAGGAAGTATTTTGTCCATAGCTACATTGGCAGAAATATCATATTGGGTAGTGGCGTCTCGGGTCCTTTGAGAAAGCCGGGTCTCCAGTCCTCCAAAGCCGAAGGTATTGTGCCTGATGGAGGTAGAAATAGTGGCCACATCCGCAATCTGGGCATTAAGCCTTGCATTGGCAGCCCAACCTGAACTTCTTTTAAAATCAGTTACCCTCAATTCATTGGCCCAGATACAAATGGATTTGCTCGCGGTACCTGTTGACCCTGGATTTCGGATCCCAATCATCATGCCTTGAATAAAACTCAATTCAGGTCTACCGACTACGGTGACATTGTATTGTCGGATTTGCACGGTGAAGGGCAGGTTTTGGGGTACTTGATTGATGTCCCTTTCTGATTTTACACCCACAATTTCGTCTATCGCAATGTCTATTTCATTTTCCAGTGGCCAAATCTGCCGGGGATCCCTGGTGCCCGGTGGCGTGATCTTTAATGGCACCTCAATTTCGTAGTAATTGTCAGTGTAATCAGTGCCCATTCTTAAAAAGGCTGTAATTTCTCCATCTACCGCATCCTGACTGTCGGCATGCAGAAACATTTTCAGTCTTCCAAATTGAACCAGATCTTGGGAAGTGTTTCTAAATACAGCCCTTGCATCTCTGGCCTCCAGGTTATCTACACAAAGTCTGATAGATTGCTCATTCAATCGCCTTTCTACAGTAGAGGTATTGTCCCGGTCTCTTTCAATGCCTGGAGGTAAAACATAGGGGCTTTGCGTGCTGCTACCCTGCCCGTTTTCCTCAATGTTGACTACACCTACTGTAAAGTTGGAGTTGTCCGGTTCAGGGATTTCAAAGAACCCACGCTCATAAAGAGATTCCAGAAAAACCCGCCACTGACTGCCTACCAATTGGAATTTCGCCATCCTCAATACCACCGGCTGCTCAAAATCAGTCAGGTAAGTCCGCATAAAGCGGATGGATTTGAAACCGGAAATATCTCCCTGCGTTCTATCGGGTTCTCTTACAGGTATCCTGAAAAGGTACCAGTTGACTTCCTCACCATTGGCATTGGCAGTGACCCGGTCTACAATATAATTCCTACCCACTTCCATTTCAGAGGGGCGCAGATCTATTTCATATTCATAATAGCTTTCCAGTTCATTGATGGTGTTGTCGTTGTTTAGGTCCTCATTGTCGGGAATGGTGGAACCTGCGGGAGTAAAGGGAAGGTTGATGTTGGAGGTTACCGGTGAGTTGCCTTCCATCCCATTGAAGCCCTTGTATCTTTCCAGGATCTTAATGTCATTTTGGTCAAACTGCTCATCAAGATAATATTGAAAATCATCTGCTGAGGGATCTTCTTCTATCTGTTGCAATGCCCCAGCATTGACATTTAAGCGATTGATAAACCTTTCTGCAAAAAAAACAGCCTCTGCCTCACTGGAAAGACCATCTAAACCTACATCTTGGTTTTCTCTGGATTCGGCAGAATTGTCAAAAGCAGGTGTAAGAAACTGTTGACTTGGGATATTTCCCCATTCATTTTGGGAGGCATTGGAGGCATCTCCGTCTGCTGGAAGACCGTTTTCAAAGGAATGGCGACCATCACGAATCACGTCTTCGGAAATATCTCCCAGATTGAACCTTAATTTTCCTCCTGTGGTATTGTTTTGATTAAAAATCCCATCCAAGACCCGTCCATTAACCCCTGAGATAAAGGGATCCATCAACCAGAACTCGATGTATTCTATGTTGGTTCTATCAAAATCCACTTCAGAGGTAATGGCCCTGGTGATGGCCCCATAGTTGCTTTTGGGGTCAGGAAGTAGCCCTTCCTGATTCAATCCCGGGTTGTAATTGTACATGCCCCGTTCGTGCGGGAAATAGGCCACATCCAAAAGGGGTTCAGGAGTAACGATCACATCACGGTCTCTTTGAGGGAAAATCTCTTGAGGAATCACACTACGCACGTAGTGGTTTCTACGGTCTTCAGTCGTGATATTAGTTGGCACCCCCGGACCTTGCTGACGGTAAAAAATATTGTCGATGTTATACCATGCCACTTTCGCTCTTTTATAGGCATTACCTAGTCTATCCTCGGTGATAGAACTCAAATCAAATTGATCATTATCGGTTCTTGGTGTGGCTCCAAGTTTCCAGTTTTGAAAAGCGCCCATTCCGTAGGGGGTGATGGCAGCCTCAAAGTCATCGATGTAAGATGTTTCTTCTCCATTGACTCGGTTGGAAGATCCTGGGAGCAACTGGGCAAATTCACCGCTGAACTGTACAAGGGATTTCTCTTTGGTATTGGTAAAGGGTAAAGCATCTGCCAATTTGGTTAGGAAGCGGGACTCATCGCTATAGTTGACATCGAGCCCCCACAAACTATTTCGCAAGGTTTCACTGCCGGTAGCAATTCTGGTAATATTGGGCCTTTCGTTGAGATACAAAAAGGTACCGCCTACGGCTAGGTTTTCATTGAATATGTAGTCAAAGCGGCTACCCAGTAAACTTCGGGTCTGAAAGGAAACCAAATCTGCTTTTTCAAAGCTGATGGTAATCCTTTTGCCTGACTGAAGGATTCCTTCGTTGATGATCACCACCCTTCCTATGTTGTAGTCGACGGTGTAATCCACCCCCTCCGTAAGGGGGATGTTGCCTGCCTGTACCAAAACGGATCCCTCAGAAATATTCAGCCCCGGTAATAGGATTTCGCTTGCTGAACCTGAGACAAAGCTGCCTTTGAGGAAATACTTGTTGAGTCTTGTCACCAATTCGGCATCGGCCTTGGTCGTCCGATACAAGGTATCAAAAACAAATTTATCAACTAAGCTGGCTTCATTGGGCTCGAAAAAGTTTTCCAAGGTTCTTCCGAAGGGCTCCAAAACAGGAAATACGAGCATCCCTCTATCGGGAAAAATGGTCAAACCTTCCACAAAATCAAAATTACCATCAGGTGCAGGATCATTTTGTGGGTTAAGGTTATCCAGTCCCACAAGCCGGATCAATGGCACATCTCTCACATTCTGGCCTTCCAACAAAGCGGGATTGTCCAGGCCCGTCCGGTCGTCCCGGTAGATTACCTGAAGTTGGAAACCTTCCCTCTGGATTTGGTTGGCGTTGAAATTATAGACGTTTTTCATCATCAAATCCCAAGTTGGGATCCGGGTATTGATTCTGGCAGGCCGCAGCATCTTCAAGAAGATAATCTCATCTTCCGGTCTATTCTGATAGTCTTCGGAAAGTTCACCCACTTTATATGCCCTGCCATTAAAAGTGTATTCAAAAGAAACAGCCACCACCTCATCATTTTGCAGTTTACGGGTGAGGGAGATGTAACCCAATTCACGATGAAAGAAAAACTCAGTTGGCGCAAGCCTTCTGGCCCCGTTGATTTGTTCAAAATCCACCCCTTTAATCAGGTTTAGGTCTGATTCAATGGCCGAAGAAGCCCCATCAAAAGGCCTAAATGCGGGATTGGAAATTAAGTTTCTAAAAAGGTTATTGGCTTCATTATAGGTTGGGGCTGTGGGATCTCCCGTTCCGATGGCCGGATTGTCAGGTTTGAAAATCCTTTGACCTTCCCCCATATCCATAAAAGCCGCAAAGTTCCTAAGGGTTTCCGTGTTGTTGGCCCTGTTCATGATGTAAACTTCTACCCGGGTAATGTTGACCCCAGACAACACCTGAGGTAAACCCCTCAGCCATCTTTCATAATTGTCCCTAAAGAAGTGGCCTAGAAAAAAATGTCTGTTTTCATCGTATTCGGAGGCTTGGATTTCAAAAGGCCTCCCCTGACCGCCACCCTCTATGACCAATTCATCCCTCCGACCTCTTTGGGTGGAGGCAACCGCTGTCACGAATAATTTTCCAAACTGTAACTGGGTCTTGACACCAAACAGATTTTGGGCACCTTGGATCAGGCTGTTTTGAACAGGCATACTCACATTTCCGATTTCAATGCTTTTGATGATGTCTTCTTCAAAACCCGCATACTCCACTTTGAGCTGGTTTTCAAAATCAAAGGAATTGTTGCTGTCAAAATTGGCTCCGATCCTCATTTTCTGACCAAGGGTACCATTGACACTCATCTGGATCTGCTGATCAAAATTAAACCCCCCGTTTCTTTGCTGCCGAATGGGTAGGGTAGGGTTATCTATTCTCCTGTAAATGCCCCCAAAGTCAAGGTTGACAAAACCAGTCGGAACGATGTCCACCTCGCTTCCCCCGAAAATCCTGTCAAAGGTTGGACTTACTGTCATGGGAGGCAAAAGCCCACGTCCGCTTACAGCGCTTTCCCCGTCCATTCCTCTCGAACGGTTGCGCCAGTATTCCTGTCTCAAACGCAATTCCTGCATCCTGGAAAACTCATCAAAATCATAGGAATAATCAGGCTGGTAAGCCGAGGTGTCCAATTCGTCGCGCACTTTAAACCTGAAAGTTGAATCTACTTCCACTTCCAACTGCTGTTCATAGGGAGAGGGGAGAATGAATGGCGATACTGGTCTGAAGAGTGGATTTTGATTGGGGAAAAGGGGATTGGTATTGAAATTATCCCAGAGCAGAAAAGAAGGCAACATCCTTCTTTTGTACAAGGAATCCAGTTTGGTGGTGGTCAAGGTATCCAGTCGGATGGCAGATAAGGTGTCTGTAAGGACTGGAGGTAAGGTGTCTGTTTCCACCTGGGCCTCACCACTTGAATAGCATATAAAAAAAATCACCACCAAAAGAGCCATTTTGGATGATGAAAAGTACTTCAGTATTAACCGAGAAAAATAAGAATGAGTTGAGCTTGTCACTCGTGCTGTTAAATTAGGATGATTTTAACGACGCCTTAATTAATGCCTCCAAGGTAATATTGTCTCCCATTTTCTTTAAAATGGTCTGTATATTTTTTTCGGCCGTAGCCTTTGGAAAACCTAATGTAATCAATGCTTGCAACGCTTCCTCTTTGATTTTATTGTTGGTATGCAGAAAGCCGGATGACCCCTGACTTGGTTCCAACAAATGGTCTTTTTTAATTTTATCCTTTAGTTCAAGGACAATTCTTTGAGCGGTTTTGGCACCTACTCCTTTGACGGACTGTATGGTATTGTGGTCTTCATAGAGGATGGCATTTTCCAATTCGCCGGCATTGAGTGATGACAGGATCATTAGGCCTGTATTGGGACCCACTCCGCTGATACCTATCAAAAGCAGAAACAACTTCCTTTCGTTCTCATCATGAAAGCCGTAAAGGGTATGTGCATCCTCCTTGATATGAAGAAAAGTGAGGAGCATGATATGCTCCTCATCTTTGATTTTAGAATATGTGGTAAGGGAAATTTTGACTTGGTAACCGATTCCATGAATATCTACTATGACAAAAGTAGGGTCTTTATGGACCAACTTACCCTTCAAATATGCGATCATAATTTAAGCTTGGGTTTGTGCATCAACGACTGCGATAGCCACCATATTGACAATTTCACGGATGGAACTACCAAGTTGTAATATATGCACAGGTTTGTTCATTCCCAAGAGAATAGGACCGATAGCTTCCGAATTTCCGATTTCGGACAATAATTTATAGGCAATGTTTCCAGCGCTCAGATCAGGGAAAATCAGGGTGTTTACTTTTTTGTTTACCAAAGCACTGAAAGGATAACTTTCCTTCTGTATTTCTTCATTTATGGCGACATTTGCCTGCATTTCTCCTTCTATCACCAGCTCAGGGAATTTAGCTTTGGCTTTGGCCGTGGCCAATTCCATTTTGGAAGGGATGTCTCCTTTGGCACTTCCGAAGTTGGAATAGGAGAGGACTGCAATGGTGGGCTCTATGTCAAAAAACTTAACCCCATTGGCGGTAAGTTCTATGATCTCAACCAATTGATCGGCAGTTGGGTTGACGTTGACAGTAGTATCAGAGAAGAAGTAAGGTCCTTTGTCCGTATTCATGATGTACATACCAGCAACTCTATTCACACCCTCTTTGACACCGATGACATGAAGGGAAGGTAGAATGGTCTTGGGGTAATCTTTGGTCAGCCCTGAGATAAGCGCGTCTGCCTCACCCAATTCGACCATCATGGCACCAAAATAATTCCGGTCCCGCATGAGTTTTTCTCCTTCTTGTGGTGTTACACCTTTTCTTTGACGTTCCTTGTAAAGGATTTCCCCAAACTGTTTTACTTTTTCCTTTTCTACAAATGGGTCTATGATGTTGATTTCCGGTAGGTCAAGGGAATTTTCAGCTACCAGTTTCAGGATTTTTTCCCTGTTGCCAAGCAAGATAGGGATGGCAATCTTCTCGTCTTGAATGATCTGCGCTGCTTTGAGTATTTTGATGTTGTCTGCCTCAGCAAATACCACTCTTTTAGGGTTTTTCTTCGCCCTGGAAATGACGCGGGACATAAGCCTTTGATCAATGCCAATTCTTTCCTGTAGCTCGAGTTCATAAGCTTCCCAATCCATGATCGGATGCTTGGCTACGCCAGATTCCATTGCTGCCTTGGCTACGGCAGGGGCAATGGTGGTAATCAAACGGGGATCAAGAGGTTTGGGAATTAAATAGAACCTACCGAAACCCAGTTTATCATCTCCATAGGCTTTATTGACAATTTCCGGAACGGGTTCTTTGGCCAATTTGGCTATGGCTTCAGCGGCGGCCAGTTTCATGGATTCATTGATTGAAGTGGCTCTGACATCCAAAGCCCCTCGGAAAATATAAGGAAAACCAAGAACATTGTTGACTTGGTTGGGATGGTCGGAGCGCCCGGTAGCCATGATGATGTCCTTTCTTGCAGCCATGGCCAGTTCGTAAGAAATTTCCGGATCAGGATTGGCCAAGGCAAAAACAATGGGATTTGGAGCCATTAGCCTCAATTGATCCTGAGTAACTACATTCGCTGCGGAAAGTCCCAAAAACACATCTGCTCCAGTCAAGGCATCAGTAAGTGTGCGGCATTCTCCGGAAGTGGCAAATTCCCTCTTTAAATCATCTAGAATTTCGCGGTCGGCCCTAATAGCACCTTCTTTGTCACACATGACGATGTTTTCTTTCCTAACCCCTAATGACAAGTAAAATCTTGTACAAGCCAAAGCGGAAGCACCTGCTCCATTGACGACCAATTTTATATCCTGAGGTCTTTTTCCTACAATTTCCAAGGCATTCAACAGGGCTGCACCAGAAATGATGGCTGTTCCATGCTGATCGTCGTGCATGACCGGAATATCCATCTCCCTTTTCAGCGTCTGCTCGATGATAAAGCATTCAGGGGCTTTGATGTCCTCGAGGTTGATCCCACCAAAAGTGGGTTCCAATGATTTGATGATTTGTATCAGCTTGTCCGGATCTTTTTCATTGATTTCGATATCAAACACATCGATTCCGGCGAATTTTTTAAAAAGGACTCCTTTTCCCTCCATGACTGGTTTCGAAGCCTCAGGACCGATATCTCCTAGGCCCAATACTGCGGTCCCGTTAGAAATCACAGCCACCAAATTGGCTTTCGCAGTATATTTGTAAACATTTTCTTTATCTGCATAGATCTCCATGCAAGGTTCGGCTACTCCCGGGGAATAGGCCAAGGCAAGGTCAAGCTGACTTGATAAAGGTTTGGTGGGAATTACCTCGATTTTTCCCGGTGATCCTTGGGAATGGTAATTCAAGGCATCTTCTTTTCTGATTTTAATCGCCATAGTTTAGGTTAAATGTTAATCTTTTCAGCTCGCTACATCCAAATCTGGGGTGATATCAGTAGCAAGTAAAATGGTTTCAATTTCTCTTAATGATTCTCGATGGGACTCATTGGGGTAATATACAAAGCCATCCAAGAAATAAAGTTTGCCGGCTTCCGAATCAATGACCACATAGGAAATAAAAGATCCCCCCATACTCAAAGAGTTGGTTCTCCATGAGCCCCTCATTTCGACGGCAAATTTACCATCAATATTGAAATTATTGAATACTGGAGGGATTTGATTTTCTATGACAATAAAAGAATCGGGTCGGCCGGGGTCCCCAAAAATGTGTTTTTTTGTGATGGAATTGCGTAAACTAATGATGGATTCAGGAAAAACCTGCTCTTCGGAATTGTAATCTGTCATGTAGACAAAGATGCTTAAGTCAGGTTTTTGGGAAGAAGGAGTGGGTTGTCTCAGCCACATGAAGTCATCATCTTCCTTTGCCAGTTGATAGGAAGCAGGTATGAGGAGCTCAATGCCAAATTTTTCTCTTGCCATAACCCTTGCTGCGCTGTTTTTTCTATTGAGGATGACTTTGGAAAGTCTCTCCCGCTCTCTGACTTGAAAGAGATTCTGAATTTTACTTTTATTCTTTTCCAGATTGGCAATCAATTCTTCTTCGGTGTTGCCAAACAGATAAACCACTTCCTGGCCTCGCGCAAACTCGTCCTCACTCCGTAACATGTAGAGGCTTTGATCATTTCTGGCTTTTTCTTTGGCATCTGCACTGAATTGTGCATTGATGTTCTGGCTACCTGGTTTTTTGTCGTCAAATGTAGTGACAAATACAATGTTGGTCGCCATGCGAAGAATCCGTGTCATGGCCCTTGGGTCTACCCGGCGAATACTAAAGATAGACTCATCACGGATAATTCCTTTGACATCATCCTGAAATATATCTTTTAAAGTCTCACCTACCGGACCATTCCATTTTGCGGAATCAATGGCAAGAACAATTTCACCAATGGCACCTCTCGCTTTAGGTTTTGTGGATGAGGCGGATTCTCCGTTCTCCTCTTCGCAGGAAACCAGAAAGAAAGAAAACAAAAGAAGAAATAGAAAGGGGAGATTTTGCTTTTTTATTGACATGATATGGATGGTTTTGAAACTGACAATTTAGGCAATATTAGGAAAACTTTTTGAATTTTGATTAAAAAATTAGTTTATCCTATAATCAGTTTTTGCCCAGGTTTTATCCGGTTATCGTTCAGATTGTTCAGTTTTTTGATTTGATCGATTGTTACACCACTTAGTTTTCGGCTGATCAGCCAAAGAGAATCTCCAGGCTGAACGGTGTATATTTTTTGACTGTTTTCCACTGCCGCTGTTTCACTGGACGCGGTAGAAGGCTGTTCATTAGAGGCGAGACTGTTTGAGTGAGTTGCAGCCCTTTGGTCGGTGTAAATGACCAAAGTCTGACCTACTTTGATCATATTGGAACTTAGGTCATTCCATGCCATCAGGTTATTGACTGTGGTGCCATGCTTTCTGGCAATAGTTCCCAAAACATCCCCACTTTGCACACGATAGGTGATTTTGTTGGATTGGCTACTTTTGGGAAATTCTTTGATAGGTTCTGGTGCTTTGATCTCATCTTTTGCCAGTAGGGGTTTGGCTATGGTGATGTTCAAGGAATCAGTGATCCAGTCCATATTTTCAGTTAAAAAAGCCGCTTTTTTCAGTGGAACCCGAAGAGCATATTGTTGGTGAGAGACTGGAATTTTTCTGTTGATAATTGCAGGGTTGAGGTACTCAAGGTCTTCGATGCACATGCCTGAAATCTCCGCTAGACGTTCAAGATCTACTTCCTGATCAAATCTTATTCTCTCATGGCGAATCGGAAAAGTGGCCTCTTCCAATATGAGGTTATGTTCATCTGCATATCGAAACACATACATCATGGCCTGAAATTGTGGCACGTAACTTCTGGTTTCCCTAGGCAGGTAATCATATATTTCCCAGAAAGTCTTCTTTCCGCCAGACCTTCTGATAGCCTTGCGAACATTCCCGGGGCCACAGTTGTATGCTGCCATAGCCAATTCCCAATCTCCAAACATACGATAAAGGGACTTTAGGTATTTGACGGCAGCTTCAGTAGACAATTCAGGGTCCATCCGGTAATCCATCTCTTTGGTGACATGAAGATTATATACCTTTCCGGTAGCAGGCATAAACTGCCACAAACCCATGGCGCCTACCCTTGAACGGGCGGATGGATTGAGTCCTGACTCAATGATGGCCAAAAACTTTAGATCATCCGGCACTTCATGTTTTGCCAGATTTTCTTCAAATATGGGAAAATAGGTGTCTTTTCTGGCCAAAACCATTTTAGAATAAGAACGGTTTCTGACCACAAAATAATTGATAAAGGCAAAAATCCGTTCATTGAGCTCAAAACTCATGTCGGAATCCATTTGCTTCACCCTGGCTTCGACCTCAGCATAAGTGAAATCCGGAATATATTCAAAATCATAAATTGGAATCAAAGTTTCCAATTCATTCTCCCAACTGACAAAATCCGCCAAATCCTGACTTAAAACCGTTCCTGTCAAACCCATAAAGGCAAGAGACAAGAAAAAATTTTTGATTCGCAGTGGGGTTTTCATTTGGGGTTTAATTTACGTGTTTGGTAATGTAATCAGCAAAGGCATACAGTTCTGCCTCTTTAAACGAATTGGCCATGATCTGAAGACCGATGGGTAATCCGTCTTTGTCTGTGCCGTTTGGGACAGAAATAGCAGGAACTCCTGATACAGAGGCCTGAACCGTGAATAAATCCTCCAGGTACATGGCTACGGGATCATTGGAATGCTCTCCAAACTTAAACGCTGTACTTGGTGTCGTTGGCATAATGATGTAATCATATTTGTCCAACAAATCCTCCGTAAATTCCTTGATCAGGCGCCTTACTTTTTGGGCTTTGGTAAAATAAGCATCATAATAACTCGCACTCAATACAAAAGTCCCCAGCATGATCCTTCTCTTTACTTCTTCTCCGAATCCCTCAGATCGGGTCAGCTTATACATGCTTTCCAAATTGTGGGCATTGGGGGTTCTGTACCCGTATTTGACCCCGTCAAACCTTGATAGGTTGGAACTTGCCTCAGCAGTGGTCAATATGTAGTAAGTGGGAAGCACATAATCCAATAGTGGGAAGCTTACCTGTTCCACTTCATGGCCTTCATTTTTTAGTTTTTGAAGAATATCCATGGTGTGCTTTTTGATCTCGGGTTGCAAAGCCTCCGAATCCAATGTTTCTTTGAGATAGGCGATTTTAACAGGCTTGCCAAAATGAAGCAATTCAGAGTAATTGGGAACCGGCTTTCTGGATACAGTGCTGTCAAATTCGTCGGGACCTGCGATAACCTCCATGACGAGGGCATTGTCTTTGACATTGGTAGAAAAAATACCAATGGTATCAAATGAAGAGGCATAGGCAATCAAACCATACCGGGAAACTCTGGAATAAGTGGGCTTTACCCCAACCAATCCGGTGAAAGCAGCCGGTTGCCTTACAGAACCGCCGGTATCGGTACCCAAAGAAACGGTACATAAGTTAGCCTGAACGGCTACAGCAGACCCCCCTGATGAACCACCGGGAACCCGGGTTTCGTCGATGGCGTTCAGTACTTTTCCGTGGGCGGAATTCTCGTTGGAGGAACCCATACCGAATTCATCACAGTTAAGGCGGCCTATGATAATCGCATCCTCATCCACCAGCTTTTGAACTGCAGTAGCAGAAAATTGAGATTCAAAACCTGACAATATTTTACTGGAAGCGTTGGCCCCATGTCCTTCGTAACAAAGCACATCTTTAATGGCAACCACCATCCCGGCAAGTTTACCGGCACTTCCTGAATGTAATTTTTGGTCTATGCGCTCAGCTTGTTGTTTGGCGGAAAGCTCATAAACTTCGACGAAGGCGTTGAGATGCGCCTTCGTCTGTATGTTTTGGAGATAATATTCGACTATCGCTTGACAGTTCGTTTCCTTATTTTCAAGCGATTTCTTGATGTCGTCAAATGATCGGTACTTTGTCAATTTCTGAATTTTTAGTCTTTTTTCTTCTTTTCTTTCATACCCTCTTCCAAATCTTCCTGAATTTCTTTGGTAGCATCTCTAAACTCTCTGATGCCTCTTCCCAATCCTCTCGCCAATTCAGGGATTCTTTTTGCGCCAAATAGGAGAATGATCACCAATATGATCAATATCACTGATGGGCCTCCTATATTTCCGATGAATCCTAATGTAGTCATGATGCCTTGATTTTGGTTTTGATTTTGTTACAAAGATATAACTGTGCTATTCTAACACAAAAGAATAATTTACAGTTCTACTTCTTTTTTATAAAGATACATATTTTAATCGATTATTTGGTAGCAAGCCAGATGGAAGGATCCATTACTTGAAGCCCTTTCCAAGTCTGGAAATGCACTTCTGCCAGACCTTCTTTGTCAGTGTAGACTGTGCCGATTTTGTCGGTTGCCTTGATGGATTGACCGTTTTTCACAGAAATGGTTTTCAGCTTGCTATACATGGTATAATATTCCCCATGCTTGATGATGATGGTACCTCCGTATCCTGGCATGGAAGTTATTTTGGTCACCACTCCGTCAAAAACCGCCCTCACTTCCGAGTTGGGATTGGTCTGTATGTCCACACCGTCATTATCCACTGTGATGCCTTTCAAAGTGGGGTGGGGGTGGCTTCCATATCGCTTGGAAATAAATCCATTGGTCACTGGCCAAGGGATTCTGCCTTTGTTACCGGCAAAAGAATTGGACAGGGCTGCAGCTTCCGGTGTCATGGGCATGGAGCTTCCTGTAGTCTTGGTCGCTTTACTTCCCTCTTTTTTGGCAGAAGCTTCTGCTAGTCGGATTTCCTCTTCTATGACCATGGTGATCATTTTGTTCAGCTGCTCTTGTTGTTTTTTGGCTGCTGCTATTTGCTTTTTGAGGTCTTCTTCTTTCTGACTAAGCGTTTTGACGATATCCTGTTGTTGCTTTTTCAGTACATCCAACTCTTTCTTCTGCGCCTGTTCCTGATTGAGAGCCAGTTGTTTTTCTACTTTTTTGTCTTCCAGCCGAATTCTTTGCAGGGCAAGGTCTTCGTTTACTTTTTCAATTTGATCGACCTGTTTTTTTCTGGCCTCACTGTATTGGCGCAGGTATTTCAGGCGCATATAAAACTGCTTGAAATTGGCAGAACTGAATACAAAAGTCATGATATTCACTCCACTGTTTAATTTGGCAGAGGTATAGATCATTTTAGAATATTCTTCTTTTAGATTTTTGAGGTCATTTTCCAGAGATTTGACCATTTTTTCAGTTTCACTGATTTCCTGGTTGATCAACCTGACCTCTCTGTTAAGGGTATTGATGAAACTCACCCTCGTCTCCAGCTTTTTGTTGACTGCGTTAAGTTCACCAAGTGTATTTTTTTTCTTACTCGCGGTTTGTTTGAGTATTTTATCAAATTCCACAAGGCGCTTCTGTATTTCCGCTTTTTCTTTTTCCAACTGTGCCCTGGATTTTTTGGTCTGGGAAAAAGCGTCCACACTTCCCAACAATAGTAATCCGGTAATGAGGAGGGTAAAAAAGAGAAAAGAAGTATGCTGCCTCATGTGCTAATAATTATAGGGAAAAGTCAGCGGTTCGGTTAAAGATTCGACCCGGTTCATTTCCACATTCAGTGTGGTAGATTTGGGACCTTCAGGCATCTCCAAGAGCACCCGGATCAGCAACTTGTTGGGAAAAGGCTGCTCATCCACTTCACCAAACTGAGGATATTGCGCGGTTAATCGCCCTTTTAATTTACTGGAAGCACTTTCGAGTGAAGTGGACTTCCCATGTGTGGTACTGATCACAGTTTCATAATTCACATTGTCTCTCACTTGACTTAATTCAAAAGTTTTCCCAATCCGGACCAGCCTGTCACGAAAACTGAATTCATTGGGAATATTAGCAAAAAGGATGTTTTGAAACAAGTCCAAAGAGAGGTTTACGCCATATTGATCGCTGAATTCCTGAAAGGTCATGTCAAGGCTTTCTCCGTTGAGTCGATCTTTGATTTTGATGTGATCTTGGGTGATGATTCCTCGGGCAGCTTCTATACCAAGTCCAGGTGTGATACTGAACCAAATGATGCTGTCTTTTTTGGCCCTCATGTTCAGGCTGCCACGGGTGGTTTTGCCGTTTGGCTCTTCTAGGACAATTCTCGCCCTGGCATTTAGGTATTGAAACTTAAAGTAATTGGGCTGGAATTCCTCCATCACCTCATCGGACGTGTAAAGTATTGGTTTTTTGGCACAAGCGGACAATCCGATTACCATGATGAGGAAAACGGAAACTAGCCGATATTTATTCATAATACCTCTTGTCTTTGATTTTTTGATCCAAAAATTCTGTGGTGTCATCCCCTCCTTTTGCCTTTTGCCAGTAAGATAATGCGCCCTTGGGATCTCCCAATCGATAGAGGATATCGCCGTAATGCTCCAACATGACACCACTGGGCTCTGCTTCATTCTCTAAGGCCAGTTTCATGTATTTTTCGGCTTCCTGATATTCTTCCAATTGAAAAAGCACCCATGCATGGGTATCCAAATAGGTGGCATTGGTCGGGAATCTCTTGACCAGTTTTTCAGACATCGACTTTGCTTTGTCAAGATCTTTTTTCTCCAGGGAAAGAAAATACGCATAGTTGTTTAAGACATGTTCTTGATTGGGGTTTTTGGCCAATACCTTTTCATAATAGTCAAAAGCCTTATCCTTTTTATCCAATTGATGATATGTGTCTCCCAGCTGTCCCCAAACCAAAAGATCCAGTTGTTGGTTTTTGCCGGCATTGATTTCTTCACTTTTTTCAAGGGAAACAGCAGCCTCTTGGTGATTCTTTTGGGCCAATTTGGCCGTTCCGTCAAAAAACCAAAACTCTGGTTTTTCAGGAAATTCTTCCACCGCCATGACGGTATATTTTTCTATTTCTCCAAAATCCTCCCCTCTTTCAAACATGACCGTAATCACATTTTGCAGGATGTTTTCATTGGCTGGATTAAGAGAGAGGGACTCTTTGTAATAGGTGAGACCTTCTTCTATTTTACCATTTTGAAATGCCCTATTTCCCAATATCCCCGTTACATCAGGATCATTGGGGTTATGTAGGAGCATCAGTTTGGTCAGTTCATCCAGCATTTCTTCTCTTGCAGAAGATTTAAATTCAGCCATGATTTCCTCAAAGACCTTGGCCTTCACTTCACCTTCCAAATCGGGATGAGCAAAAGCCTCCAACAAGTAGACATTTGCTTCCTCCATTTGGTCTTTTTGTTTCAAAAGAGTATAAGCTGCAAGCTTTACATCAGGTTGATTGGGATAGGTTTCCAGATTTTTTTTCACCAAGCCAATGGCCTCATCGATGCGGTTGTTGTTGAAAAGGATCTCGACCAAGGCCAGTAAGTACCGGGAATTGCCCGGGTTGGACTCTATCAGCGTTTCTCCTTCTTTGATCGCACTCTCCAAATCATTGTTTCTTAAATGAATTCTTTGTTTTTGAAAAGTCAGCTGTTCCGCTACACCAAAAAAATCCTCCGCTTCATTCAAAGCAATGAGGGCATTGTCAAAATCCTGTGCAGTAAGGTAAAGGGAGGCCAAATCCAAAATATACTGCTGATTGTCCTCAGAGTTATCCATCAGGGACCGCAGAATCTCAGCGGATTTGGCAGGCTGATTCTGATTTGAATAAACCTCAGCCATCAATAGGTGGTAATATTTGTTTTCCGGATCTGCTTCTAAGGCACGTTGGCCATAATCCAAAGCCTCCTGGTTCTTGTTGGCCCTGACCAGGATTTCGGCTATTTTAAAATTGATGGCACCCTCTTCCGGACTCAGTTCGCGGGCTTTCTGGAAATAGAAATAAGCTTTCTCAAACTCCTCCAACATCAGGTATTTTTGCCCTTCCACAAATAGCCGACTGGTCTGGGCTTGGGTGTGCTGTGCCTTTAGCTCTTTTCTTTTTGGTTTATTCTGGGCAAGGGCCATAGGATGCATACCAGCCATAAATCCGACAGTCAAGAAAAGAATGGAAAATATTTTTACAAATTTTATTGTCATAGGTGGACTAGGTACAGTTAGACCATGGGTCTGCTCCAATGTCAAACGATGCATTAAAGCTTCTGGTATTTTCATTAAATGCTTAATTCCAAGGACTAATCCCTCGGTATCGAACGGAAATGGGGTAGGTAGGTTTACTTTCAAATCGCCAATCAGAAGATTGGTCACAAACTTAATGCCTTTTTGGAAAAGGCGTGGTATATAGCAACGAATTTCGAATTAGATCAGCTTTTTCCGGTACTTCCATATCCCCCGGCACCTCTTTCAGTAGATGAAAGGGTAGCGCTTTCTTCCCACTGGATCTGCTCGTGCTTGGCCACCACCATCTGGGCGATCCGCTCCCCGTCATTTACAACGAAAGTTTCATTGGATAAATTCACGAGCAAAACCTTGATTTCTCCCCGGTAATCTGCATCAATTGTCCCAGGAGAATTAAGGACGGTAAGGCCATGCTTGTATGCCAGCCCACTTCTTGGTCTGATCTGTGCCTCAAAACCTGCGGGCAATTCCATAAAAAGTCCGGTACCGACGAGTTTCCTTTCCAGCGGTTTCAGATGGACGGGAGCCTCTAAGTCAGCCCTAAGGTCCAATCCAGCGGAAAGGGAGGTCTGATACTCGGGAAGCGTATGCTTGGAAGCATTGATTACTTTTACAATCATGAGGAATGTTTGATTTTTTGGATGATCAAAGATAATTCCTTTTTTTCCAAAAAGGTAACGGTCATCAGGAAAGCCAACACCAATAAGTTGTGGATGGCAAAATTAAGGTATGGGTTGCCCAGGTCAAGGTAGAAGCCGGTGTAGCTCAAGGCAAATCCTAGCACAAGGTAGAAGATGTTCCGCGTGGTTTGATAGGGAATGGGGAAATACTTTTGTCCATAATAATAGCAAATTACACACATGGTCAAGTAAGTGGCCAAGGTACTTAGCGAACCCCCAATGTATCCCAATCTGGGCACAAGAAGTAAAATTACCAAAATGGTAACCACGGCCCCGGCTAAGGTGATGTAAAAACTATACTTGGTCTGATCGGTCAGTTTAAACCAAATGCTCAGATTGAAATAAACTCCGAGCAACAGGTAACCCATCAACAGCATGGGCACGATATGCAGTCCGTCCATATAACCCTCATTTCTTAAAAAGAGCGGGCCGATGATGTCAAGGTTGACCGAAACAAGGATCATCAATGTGGTACAGAAGATGATGAACCAATGCATCACCTTTGCAAACAACTCAGGGCTGTTTTTTTCGGTGCTTTGGTTGAAGAAAAATGGTTCTGCAGCATACTTGAAAGCCTGAATGATCAGACTCATGATGATGGCCAACCTGAAATTGGCACCAAAAACCCCTGCTGCTTCCCTAGAATTGAGACCGGGATAGAAACCTTCCGGTAGGATGTACTCAAACAGCATTCGGGAAAACACATCGTTGGTCACCCCTGCCAATCCCATAAAAAGCAAGGGGATGGCATAGCGCCACATCGGTTTTAAAATGTCTTTTTCCAGGGTGATTTTGAATTTCCCTGTTAGGAAAAACAAGATCGGAACTATGCTTGCATTAGCGAGCAGGTTGGCCAAAAGGATGTAGTCTACCCCCCATTCAGGCCGGTAGAAGGAGGAAATGAAAGGCTTCCACGCGACCAACAGGTCTCCGTTGACCACATGGAAACAAAAGACAATAAAGAAAATATTGAAACCTACATTTAGCAGGATGTTGAGCAGTTTGGTCATGGCAAACTGCAGGGCTTTGTTTTCTGCCCGCAGCTTGGCATAGGGAATCGCCAAGACGGCATCAATGGTCAGGATCAGTGCTGTCCACTTAAACAGGTAGGCCTTGCCAGGATAATCCAGCCAAATGCTGAATGCGTTGGCATTGAGGTACAGAAGGGCACCCAAGGTCAGGGAGCTGATCAAAATGAGACTTTGGGCATTAGAAAACACCCTTTTTGGGTCCAGGTTTTTTCCGGTAGAAAAACGGAAATAGGCCGTTTCCATGCCAAAGGTAAAGATCACATTGAAGAATGCAATTAGGGCATAAATGCTGGTAAAAGAGCCAAGGTCCTCTTTGAGCAGGTAAGCGGTGTAAATGGGAAGCAGAAAAAAATTGATGGTTCGGCCAAGGATGCTACTGATTCCATAGATGGCCGTTTGGCCGGCGAGTTGCTTCAGTTGACCCATGGCTTTAAAAAGCAAAAAGGGGACTTACTCCCCTTTAAAATTAGGTTTTCTTTTTTCCAGGAATGCTGTGGTTCCTTCTTGGTAGTCATCTGATTTGACACATCTGGCAAAGCCGTTGGCCTCAATTTGGTAGCCGTTTTCACTCGGTATAAATACTGCATTGACACAGTCAATGATCATCCCAATTGCAAGTGGCGCCTTGCTCATGATGGTATGAAGGATCTGTTCCGCCTTGGCAATGGCTCCTTGTTTGTCAGGCGCCACATGGTTGACAAGGCCCAGGGTTTTTGCTTCCTCAGCACCGATCATTTCTCCAGTCATCAGGAATTCATTGGCTTTTCCCCTGCCGATCAGGTAGGTAAGGCGCTGCGTGCCCCCATAGCCAGGGATGATGCCCAGGTTGACCTCAGGCTGTCCAAATTTGGCATTGGCGGACGCGATCCTCATATGGCAGGCCATAGCCAGTTCACACCCTCCGCCTAAGGCAAAGCCATTCACCACCGCGATGACCGGTTTGTGGCAGGATTCGATCAGGTTGAATATTTCCTGGCCGTTTTCAGCAAATTTCCTGGCGTTGAGCTCATTGAGTTCCGCTATTTCGTTGATATCCGCCCCTGCCACAAAAGCCTTTTCTCCGGCACCCGTGAGGATGACCGACTTGATGGTTTTGTTGTCATTGACTTCGTCAAAAATATTTTTTAGCTCTTCTAATGTTTCAAAATTGAGTGCGTTAAGCTTGGATTCCCGGTTGATGGTGAGGTAGAGGATTCCGTTTTTATTTTCGGAAAGAAGGATTTTTGATTCAGACATGCGAATAAATCAATGTTGAGCTCCAAATATACAAGTACCCCAAACAAACGCAAAGCATTCCCTTCAAAATTCTATGGAATCCAAATTTTGTATAATCCTTGGTCTTTTTTTATCAATGTCTTGATCTTTCACTGTTCAGGGAATTAATGCAGGTTTTCCCCCTGCTTCTGCTTATTTTTTGTATTTTTGCCATCTGAAAAAACCAAATAAATTACAGCATATATGTCTTCCAAAAGAAAAATCACTGTAGCCTATGGGGATGGGATAGGCCCCGAAATCATGAAAGCCACCCTTGCCATTCTTGAAGCTGCTGGTGCACAGATAGAACCCGAGGTCATCGAGATAGGGGAACAGGTGTACCTGAAAGGGATCAGTTCCGGGATGGAGCCAAGCGCTTTTGAATCCCTCAAGAGAACCAAGGTTTTTTTAAAATCCCCCATCACCACCCCGCAAGGTGGCGGCTTCAAAAGCCTGAATGTTACCACGAGGACTTCTTTTGGATTGTTTGCCAACGTCAGGCCCTGCAAGGCTTTCTCTCCCTACATCAAAACACACTACCCCAAAACAGACCTGGTCATTGTCAGGGAAAATGAGGAAGACCTTTACGCAGGAATAGAGCACAGACAGACCCAGGAAGTGGTGCAAAGCCTGAAGCTGATTTCCAGACCAGGCTCGGAAAAAATTATCCGGTATGCTTTTGAGTATGCCAAAAGATATGGACGTAAGAAAGTCACCTGCATGACCAAGGACAATATCATGAAGTTGGCAGACGGCCTATTTCATAAGACTTTTGATGAAATCGCCAAGGAGTATCCTGAGATCCAAAATGACCATAAGATCATCGATATTGGTTCGGCACTGATTGCAGAAAGACCGGAGATCTTTGATGTGATTGTGACGCTGAACCTGTATGGGGACATTATTTCCGACATAGCGGCGCAGGTGACCGGTTCGGTGGGACTGGGGGGTTCTGCCAATGTGGGTGAAGAAGTGGCCATGTTTGAAGCCATCCATGGTTCTGCTCCAGATATCGCAGGCATGGATATGGCCAATCCTTCCGGCCTGCTCAATGGCGCCATCATGATGCTGGTCCATATCGGACAGCCTGAGGTGGCCGAAAAAGTATCCAATGCCTGGATGAAGACTTTGGAAGACGGATTGCATACAGGAGACATTTACCAAGAAGCCCTTTCGGCAAAGCGGGTAGGGACTCAGGAATTTGCCCAAGCAGTAATCGAACGGCTGGGTCAAAAACCCACCAATATGGTCGCAGCCAAATTTGATTCCTCCGCTGCCAAACCTATGGAGATCAAAATGAACCCTCCCAAAAAGGTGAAAAAAGTGCTGATTGGGGTGGACGTGTTTCTGGATTGGGATCAGGACGACAGAGATCCCAATGTGCTGGGAGAAAAGCTAAGGGCTGCCGATGCCGATGGACTGAAACTGCAGCTGATCACCAACAGAGGTGTCAAGGTGTTTCCTGGTGGCATGCGGGAAACCTTCTGTACAGACCATTGGAGGTGCCGGTTTCAGACCTCCGGTATGGACGAGATCAGCCATTCCCAGATTCTGGAGCTGCTTAAGCAGATAGCAGGACTGGGTTTTGATTTTATCAAAACCGAAAACCTGTATTCCTTTGATGGGATCAGGGCATATAGCCTTGCGCAGGGAGAGTAATGAGATAAGATACTAGCTTCGAAATAGACAGCATAAGTGATAAGCCGGGCAGGGATGTCCGGTTTTTTTATGGGGAAAATAAAAATGAATTGGTTCTCCTACTCGGTTAGTAAGGCCAAGGAAAAGAGAGCGAATTTGGACCAGACATCATGTAAAAGCTAAAATGAATGGGGAATGGTTGGGATGTTCAGACAAAGAGGTGGCTGATACTACTAAAATTTACTATTTGCAGACAAAGAATATTCTGATTTTGCCCATTTAGATAGAACAGAAGTTGAAGTTGCATACATTATTTCAAAATATACTATATTGTATGCCATTAAAACCCAACCATGAGAAAAATAGCCCTTTTTCTTTTTCTAATCGCAGTTTTCGCCTGCGAAGAGTATGGTCACCCTAAGGACATAAGATTGGTCCGAACAGAATTCCAAAGAGACAACGGTCCGGTCTTTCACACCGAATACGGATATGACGGGGTGGGGCGTATCACAAGCATTACGGAATACCAGGATGGTGAGGCACCTGAGGTCAAGGTAACCATTACCTATGAGGGCAATGATGTCATTCTGTTTAGCCAACTGGTTTATGACAACATCTACATCGAAACCATACGGGTGGTATTGAAACTTGATGGGCGTGGGCTTACACAGAAAAGAATTGAATACGCCAACAGAGTAAATTCTGATACATTTCGACCTAGAGAAGTATTTATCTATGATACCTTGGTTTTTGAATATGATGGTATGGGGTTATTGACTAAAACAACTGGAAGCCGCTATGACTCTACCAGTCTGATGAATCCTTCTGCCACTAGGGTGAGACAGGTAACCTATACTACCAACTTCGGGGTGGAATCCGGTAACCTCAGCACCTCGGATGAATTGGTAGTTTACAAAGTCGTTGCCAAAGAAGGTGACAATACCCATGTTTCAGGCGGCAGTTCAGAAAGGCGCAAGGTATACAGTTATGCCAAAGCCTACCCCAACAAAACAGACTTTAGCAATGCAGCCATTTTGAACGAATATAAGCAGGGTCATGAGCCCTATTTAAACATCTACTACAAGAACATGTCTGAACAATTTTTTCGAAGCACAATAGACAGAGATCTCAATGACGAAGTGTTTTTCAGCATTGAAGGGACAACTGTGACAGAAAGAGTGTATGATGCCAGAGGTTTGTTGTCGATAGTGAGGATACCTGCAAATGTACAATACACTGAATTCAGGTATTTTTATCGGTAGGCTACGGATTTGGTTTTAGTGATGGGGATCCCAAGTATTGGCCTATTGATTATCTGAAATTCCTCCAAATGTCCTACTTAATATTCACCAAATCTAAGTAATTAAGCTTATCTTTAGTATATGGACAAAATGTCCAGAGGGTTTTGGACAAACTACCTTCCTTTTAATTTTTCGAAATAGGGTGTGGAATGTTCTGGATTTAGCGAATTAAGGATTTTAGTGGGTTACAAATGAAGTCAAGCGATAAAATCGAGAAGCCCGAAAAAATTTCCCAGGTAGTTGTAATCGGAACATCTGCTGGAGGGCTGAGTGCGTTAAAGGTGCTTATCGGTCAAATCCCAGAAGATTTTCCCCTGCCGATATTGGTAGTCCGACACATTTCTCCGGATGCTACGGGTAATGTAGTCCTGGACGGGCTGAATAAGTTGAATACCATCCAATGTCATCATGCAGCAAGTGGAACCAATTTGAGACCTGGAAATTTATACCTCGCGCCATCTGATCATCATTTATTGATCGGCTCAAACCTGAAAATGCAAGTGACCAAAGGCGCCCACGAAAACAGGTCCCGTCCTGCTATTGATCCTTTGTTTCGTTCAGCTGCCGTGGCCTTTGGGCCCGGTGTGATCGGTATATTGCTGACCGGTTATCTCGATGACGGCACTTCAGGAATGAAAGCCATTCAAAAATGTGGTGGAATTTGCATAGTCCAAGATCCAGAAGAGGCCGAATATCCGGATATGCCAAGAAATGCACTAAACAACATCGAGGTAGATTATTGTTTGCCTCTAACAGAAATGGGTGCCTTGCTTACTGAGCTGAGTTCCCGAAAATTACCCAAGCGAAATGCTGTGCCTGAAGAGGTTTTGGTTGAGGCTAAAATTGCCGAACGTGTATTGAGTGATTTGTCTTCTGTAAATGCACTGGGTGACCAGGTTCCTTTTAACTGTCCGGGCTGCGGGGGTGTGTTGTGGAAAGTAGGAAAGGATAGTGACTTACGTTATCGTTGCCATACCGGGCATGCCTATACTGCAGCGTTCCTTTTGGCAGAGCAGACCAATAAGATTGAAGAAACCATGTGGACTGCTCTGCGGATGTTTGAGGAGCATAAAAACCTGCTCACTGAAATGGCACGAAGCAAAAAGGGAGTTGGTTCTCAAACAGCCCTTGAAAGGGCGAAGACGTCTCAGGTTCATATAGATCGTATTAGAGCGATTTTGAATACAAATGAGAATGAAAGTGGGGATGATATGCCAACCTAAAGAAAAATGAAGGATGCCTCATAAAGAAGGGCGGGTTACAGCACTAAAAAAACCCAATTCTCCAAGGACATTCCCTTAGAAAATTGGGTAATTACCATTCGCCAAATCCGAAAACAACTTTCAGATACTCTTCATTATACAATTTTAATCAACACTTTTCGTAGCTGTTTGGTATTAAAATCCGAAACCAATGTACAATTGAGCCACACCGTTCCTTGAATTGTTGGTCAGGGTCTGGCTTAATCCGCCGCTACCAATTTCACGCAATCCATGATTGTACCGTGCACCAATAGTCACATTTCCCAAATCAAAGCCTAATCCGGCAAACAATCCATAATCTATGGTATTGAAATCGTCAGTGCCAAGATCTACAGGTTCGCTCGTGGATAGATCTGAATACTCCAGGTTTTTGACATTTGCCGAAAGCAAATAGGCCACATATGGTCCAGCATGGATATTCACAGGTCCGAGGTTGAATCCCAACGCCAATGGCAATTGAATGTAATTCAGATTGAACCTTACTTCTCCTTCTCTTATTCCCAATAGGCTTTCCACATCACTTCCACCGTAGGATACTTTTGAGCCTACATTGGTATAGAGCAATTCGGGTTGGAAAGCGAGGAAGTCAGAGATTGGTATTTTGGTAAAAATACCAAAATGAACTCCTACCTTCATATTTTCATCATCAACAGTTGGTTGATCGACAAAGAACTGGGAAAAGTTTAGACCACCTTTGATCCCAATCCTTGGTCCAGGATTATCGCTTTGTGCGTATCCTTGTGGGGAAATTGTCAAAAGGAGTAATGCAATTCCTATCCCGGTGATAAAGCTATATTTTTTAAGTTTTTTCATGGTAATGACTTTTCTCTAATATTGGTTTAAAATTTTCAATTGAAAGATAAAAAAATTTAATTATAATAATTATTTATCAAATTTAATAAATTTATTTAGTATGAAATTTCATAAAAAAAATATAAAGTTGCAATTTATACATATTTAGAATTGAGAATTTGTCCAATATTCCACCTAAATTGATGTTAGGAAGTTCCAGCCAAGAACCTTTGTTCAGTGTATCAATTTTTTGATTATGAAATTAGATTTTACAAGTGTTATTAGGCTTTGTCAAATTATTTTATTTTTTGGATGTATGACGAAATAGATGGTAAAAAAAGAGATGACCAATTTGAGAAAAAGATCAATCGACTGGAAAAAAATTTCTTTAAAAAATTTTAAATGTTGAGTTGAAAAGAAGAGTGAATTAATTGATAGTTATAATAGTCTGCTTTTCCCAATTTTTCCATAGCCTGTCAAAATCTTTCGACCTTCTTTTTAATTTTTAATCAACTATTCAATCCATGCTTTCATAAGTGATACACCCATTGTTGTTTTTAGAAGAAAAACTCCAAATTCGCCATAACCACCCAACCACTGGCACCTACATTCGTAGGATAGGCCAAGTAACCCACAGGTGATCTTTCAACCCTGATCAATTCGGGATTTACCCTGAGGACGCGGGTTTGCGAAGGGAAATAATTGAGGCCAAAACCAATCTCCCAAGGATCACCAAATTGTCCGTAAATCTTGGAGCCATGCACGTAGGTTTGCAAAAGCTTTGGTTTGATCATTCCTGAGGCCCTTGCAGTAAAACCGTGGTCAAAGAGACGTTCTACAGGCAAGGGATTTTCCGATTTTAAATTGGAAATCCACCTCAGGTAATATTCCAGATCAAGGGAAAACCCTTTGAGTTTGGCCCCCGTATTGAGTGCAAGCATTTCATATTTTGCTTCTGCTACACCCAGATCTTCACCAAAGGCATTCTGATTGAAAATAATGGTGCCATCAGAAAGTCTGAGTTGGGTGTTTTCAGGCTTGTCAGATCCGGGTTGGGATTGTTTGGTTTCAGTACTGTGCGTGTACGCCGCTCCCCATACTGTCGACAATTCAGGTGTATATTCAAAATCCCCGAAGGGTCCCAGTCTGCCATAATTGCCCGTAGTCCCCCACACAGCTGCCGAGAATGTATCAAAACCATTGTCCAATTGATTGGCGTTGACACCCAATTGACTGAGGTTGTTGCCTATCATTGCCTTGTAATACAACCTGTTCCGGACCAATTCCCCCTGTGCCCAAATCCCCGTGGTAAATGATCCACGGAAAAACTCTTCGGCCATAGGTCGGGCATCATTTCTCAGCCAAAACGGCCACTGTCCTAACATTCCCCTTGTAGAAGGCAAGCCGCCGATGCCAACTCCCATATCCAGCATTTTATGGAATTCGTATTGAAAATTTCCTCCCACTACCACCTGTGCGGGAAGGCCAAGATTCACATTGGCTGTCCAAGTGTAAAACAAGTACCTGAACTTTGGCTTATAGACCCAGCCCTTAAAATAAATCATCACCTTCTGGAACTGAATGTCATTCCTTCTTTTGACACTGAAGTCCCTGTCGAATGAATCAACATAGGTAGAATCAAGCCCACCTTGGTTAAGATACCTCACCACTGAATAAAAACTGATGGATAGGGAGCCCTTTTCCCCGTCATAGACCTGAAATCCCAAGCCAGGGATATGAAAATCAGGATCTCTTTCTACCTGTGGAGGGTTGGTGGGAATCTGGGCCATTGTCACCAAGGAATGGAACAGGAAAAAGCCCAACCAGCAAAATTTGAAACAGCAAAGTTGGCTAGGATTCATGCCAATTGCACTTATTTTCTTGCCGGTTTGGAAAATAAATGGATATTCAAAATTAAGCTTAGGACTTATTTTACATTTTCTTTCTCCCATTTTCGGACTTTTTCTGCGGCCTGGTCAAACAAACGTTCAAAATTTCCTTTCAGCACCTTTTCTCTAACCTCTGGGTTTAATTTTTCCCATAAGGGCTGATAAGATTTATAGACACCCATATACATTGCCTTATCCCTTGGCGCCACTACGTCGGTGCCAAATAGAATCCTATCCGGAAACTTCTCGATCAATTTGGCTGTGGCTTCAATGTTTTCGGGATTTGAAACCACGTATTTAGCCACCTCATCCCAAGAAATGTCAAAATATAGGTTACTGTAATCTGGATTGGAAAGTGTCTCTTCAATCAATTCCAAGTGATTGGGATTTCTTTCCGGCCGCATCACGCCTCTGGTATCTCTGAGGGGGTGCACTACTCTTCCTAACCCTGTATGTGCCCAGATGATGTTGGTATTGGGATGTCTCTTGACCATATCCACCATTTGACGATAGTACACCGCTTCTTTACCGTCCTTCTGAAATGGGATGTCTATGTCGTTGTGGATGATGACCAACAACCCGGTCTCTGCACAGGTTTCCATGATCCTGTCCAAAGCAGGATTGGTCAAGCTAGCCGTTTCCCCTGCAACTTTTGGTGAAACAAACTCCTTGTGAATGGTGAACTCTCCGATTCCTGTAAACACACCTGGAAATGCCACCAAGACCCTTTTGATATGGTCAGCAGCATACATGTCCGCAGGATTAAACCCTGTAATCATGGGATCAAACCTCTTTTTGTCCCTTTCAGAAAGAGACAGGTATTCCAACGCTATGTGGGTATCTGTAAAAGAGTAATAATACAGAGGAGCATCTGATTCCAGATAATAGGTAGGGGCGAAATCTCCTGAGTTGCCATAGGCCCAAGTCTGCTGCAAAGGAATACCAAACAAGGCCACCCTTCCCACATCGTCACCCATCAATTCCAGAAATTTTTTGATACTGGGTCCTTCTTGGATGTAATTGGTCAAGTGGAAATGGGAATCATTGAAGAGATAGGGTTCCTTTTGAGCTATTGCCTGAAAGTTATGATGGTTTAGCAATCCTAATATCAATAAAACATACACTACTTTCATATGAAAATTGTTTATATGCTATGGTAATTTCGATAAGTTGCCATAGGAGTTGAATATTTTCCTACGAACTAATTTGGCATGAATTTCCAATTAAGTGGGTTTCTTTTCTAATCAAAGCTCCGTATTCAGCTTTATGGAAAAAGACTAATTTTTAGGCTGTACATAGAAAGGATTTGATCCCAATTCAGCTACGATGTGTTTGATGGATTCTTGGGCCCTGACACTATTTCCGGCAGCATCCAATCGGGGAGAAATCACTGCTATTCCAAACTGTCCCGGATAGAAAGCAATGATTCCTCCGCCCACACCGCTTTTTCCAGGCAAACCTACATTGTAAATCCATTGTCCGGTATCATCATACAAACCTGCAGTGGCCATTACCGGAATGACATGGGCGACAGTCTGATAGGAGACCACTTTCTTTTTGGTCAGGGGATTGGTACCGCCATTGGCCAAAGTGGCGGCCATGACAGCCAGGTCTTTGGCATTTACAGCAATGGCACATTGCTTGGTATAGATATCAGTGGCCTCAAATGGGTCATAATACATTCTTTCATAGGCGTTCAGCAACATGGCTATGGCTTGGTTTCGCTGATTGGTAGCCGCTTCACTTTCATAAACAGGCTGATCAATGTTCAGTTTTCTACCGGCAAAATCATCAAAGGTAGTTTTGATCAGATTCCATTTTTCCTCGTAAGTATCCCCTTTGACCATACTTGTAGTGGCTATAGCACCAGGATTTACTAAGGGATTGATCTCTTTACCTTTGTTCATCTCTACGGCAATGATGGAATTGAAAACCATCCCAGTGGCATCCACCCCTACTTTTTCCAAAACTTCTTGAGGCCCCGCGTCTTCCACTACCCTGGCCATGGTAAAAACTTTGGAAATCGATTGTATGGAAATCTCAGTATCCAGGTTTCCTTCAGTAAAAATTTTTCCATCGACCGTTACAATAGCCAGTCCGAAAAGTTCTGGATCCACCTTGTCCAATTCCGGAATGTAATTGGCATTGGCGCCTTCTTTGTAATCTTTGAACTTAACAAATGCATTTTTCAGGGCTTTTTTGTATTCATCATCTGTCCAGGATTTCCTCTGGGCAAAACCATCCAAACAAATTGAAAAAACAAAAATTGACAACAAGATCAATTTTAGGATACCAAATGATCGAACTTCTGTTTTCATAACAATTGAATTTAAGGTTTAGAGTCTTTTATATAGATAACAATTTTGTTTTAAAGAGTCAGTGTTAGAGATATAGAATGAACGCGGCTAAGGGTCTTGCTAAATTTAAATAAAATAATGTATTTATATCATTAATTTTATTTTTAACTACTTGTATTTGCGAAATATAAATTTTATATAATATTCTAAAAAATTAAATTTTCCATCATATTCAATCTATTTATGTATATATAAAATAATTATCAATTGCAATTTAGATAAATTAAACTACAGAAGATAACAAATATTTTTTTTATATTTATCATTATTTCATTAAATTTTATTATTCATAGAAACATTTGTTTTGGTCTGGTTTGCACTTTATTTCAAGATATACTCAAAATCTTACATCTTATACTCTCCTTAAAGTCAATCAATTATGAAAACCATGTTTTGTTACCTCGCATTGCTATTGGTTTTTTTCCTTATCGGAATTTCTGCCCATGCCCAAGATGAGGCGGACCGTTATCCACAACGCTTCAGATACAGGTATGTGGAGCCTGGTGCTTTCCAAGACAGCACGATTACCGCTGGGTTTGATCCTTCACTTTATCATCCTTTTTTTATCAAAAGCCGGGATGGACAGTATTCCCTTCATATTTCTGCCTATGCCCAACTCCGTTACAATGCGACTTTTCTAAGTAATACTCCCGAAGAGGTGCAGTCTGTTGAGACTGGGTATTTGTTGGGTCGGTTCAGGATGTTTTTAGAGGGTAATTTGACGGATAAATTTTATTACCACATAAGAACCAATGTAAATCCTGCGGGAAATTTCGAACTGATTGCGGCTTACATTCAGTACAACATTGACAATAAAAACTGGCTGAGATTTGGCAGGCAGTTTATGGCCTTGAGTTTGGAGGACTGGATGTATCCGCTTGACCTTGCAGCGATTGAGTTTTCAGCCATGGACTTTGAGTTTGCCTTATGGAGTTCTTTCGGGCTGCAATGGCGCCACATAGCCAGTGATAAGTTCCGCTCCTATGTCTCCATAGGCAATGGTTCTTATGGAGGCAGAAGGACCTTTCCTGCACCGGCAGATTCGGACCTCGCTTTGATAGGAAGAGGGGAATGGAACATCATGGGCGGTACCTGGGGAAGATGGGATGATATGGTGGGCAGAAAGGATAAATTTCCTTTGGGCATGATGTTGGGGTTTAGTATCGGAAACCAATTCCGTTTTGACAAAGAAGTCATACAAACCCAGCCTAATGGCGGCACCCAAGTCAACCTGGATTATAGTCTTCAAGGCCAGGATATGCATTTTTTTGCAGCATTCAACCGGACTTGGACAAGGTATGAGTCAGGTGTAGGGCAGGATTTTTATAGAGACGGTTTTTATACTACACTTGGATACTGGATTGACAATCAATGGTTCTCTTATGCCAGGTTTGATTTTGTAGGGAAGGGGAATACCCCAGACCCAACAAATACCCTAAAAAACTATGCAGCGCCGGGTGCAGGAGTCAGCTATTACCCATTTTTCTTTAACAACAAGATCAGATTCACGCTGGAATACAATTATTTGGCCAATCCCATTGATGCGACCACCGTATCTCCAGACGGACAATTGGGATTCGTTCCCAGCCCTTACGGGGCTCAGTCATCTCTTAGGTTTCAGGCACAATTTGGATTCTAACAAATATTTTATTGAACGGATTATGAAATCAAAAAATGAAACCAGCCGCAGGGATTTTATTAAGTTAGGTGGTACAGCAACACTTGGACTTTCTACTCTTCATCTGACAGGTTGTAAGGAGGGCGAAACTGAAAACGTAGCAAAAAGTGCGTCCAATCAAAAGGGTAACAGAAGATTTCCTGATGATTTCGTTTGGGGAACGGCCACTGCAGCTTATCAGGTGGAAGGTGCGGTGAAGGAGGACGGAAGAGGCATGTCCATTTGGGACACCTATTCCGAGATTCCGGGAAAAATTAAAAACAATGATACTGGAGAGGTGGCCTGCGATATGTACCATCGGTACAAAGAGGATGTTCAATTGATGAAGTCCATCCATGCAGGCGCCTATCGATTCTCCATTTCGTGGCCTCGGGTTTTCCCCGAGGGCATGGGTACACCCAATCCCAAAGGACTGGACTTTTACGACAGATTGATCGATGAGTTATTGGCCAATGGGATCACTCCTTACGCCACACTTTACCATTGGGATTTGCCACAGACACTTCAGGACAAATATGGAGGTTGGCAGTCCAAAGAAACGTCAAAAGCATTTGCTGCATATGCAGCCTATGTGACTGAAAAAATCAGTGACCGTGTGAAGCATTATTTCACGCTCAACGAATTTTACTCATTTACGGACTTAAGTTATGGTCAGGGTCAATTGGCACCAGGTCTGAAGTTGCCACAAAAGGGAATAGTTCAGGTGAGGCACAATGCCGTATTGGCACATGGCATGGCAGTGGAAGCCATGAGGCAATCGGCCAAATCACCCCTTGAAATCGGAGTGGCAGAAAATATTGTGACGGCTGTTCCGGTTATGGATACCCGGGAAAACATCGAGGCTGCTAAAAATGCAACCCGGGAATTGAATGCCGGATTGCTGACAGTGATGTTGGAAGGAAAGTATACCGACAAGTATCTAAATAGCCTGGGTTCGGATGCGCCTGAATTCACCGATGAAGAACTGAAACTCATCGGAAGCCCATTGGATTTTGTGGGAATCAATGTATACTTAGCCAACAAATATGTACTAGCGGCAGATAATGAAGATGGCTATGAGTTGCTCCCCCATGCAAAACACCATCCAACCATGGCTTCTCCTTGGCACTTAATCAGTCCAGAAAGTTTGTATTGGGCCCCTCGTCTCGTTAAGGAACTGTGGAATGCCAAAGAGATTTATATTACCGAAAACGGGTGTGGAGCCACAGACGAAATGACAAACGACGGTAAAATTATAGACACAGACCGGGTGATGTTCATGAAAAACTACTTGACACAGCTTCATCGGGCTACCAGCGAAGGCATTCCGGTCAAGGGATACTTCCATTGGAGTTTGATGGACAATTTTGAGTGGATATTTGGTTATGGGATTCGGTTTGGGCTGTTTTATATGGATTACGAAACGCTGGAGCGGACGCCGAAGCAAAGTGCAGCTTACTTTAAAAACATCGCCAAAAGCAACACCCTGATTTGAACGGATTTCTTCCCCAATGCAATCGACCAATAAAACGTAAGGAATATGAATAAAAAAGTAAAATGGGCCTTTCTGGTTTTATTGGCTTTAGTGGGCATTGTTTTTCTTGCTTTCAAAATCTCTCCCTATCCTTCTGTATGGATAATCAGGTACGCCTTTAACAAAGAGGCGGACAGGGTCAACCAAGAATTGGAAAAGTTTTTACCGGATAATATAGAAACAATCAGCAATGTACACTATGACGAAAATGATGCAAACGCTTATATGGATGCCTTTTTCCCCGCCGATGCTGTAAAATCGGGAAACAGGTTACCGGTCATCGTATGGACACATGGGGGAGGGTTGATTTCAGGAAATAAAAATCAGTTGAGCAATTATTGCAAAATCCTTGCATCCCACGGCTATGTGGTGGTGTCCATCGATTATACCATAGCTCCTGAAGCAAAATACCCCACACCTATGGAACAACTGAACAAAGCATTGGCATTTATAGCAACAAATCCGGATAAATTTAATGCTGACACTTCCTTTTTCGTGCTGGCAGGGGATTCTGGTGGCTCTATGATCGCTGCAACTACGGCCAATATCATCACCAGTCCCGAATACGCAAAGATCACCAAGGTGCAACCGGGCCTAAACCCCGACCAATTGAAAGGCTTACTCTTGTACTGCGGGATATATGAAATAGACAACTTAAAAATGGAAGGAGCTTTCGGCTCCTTTCTAAAAACCGTGATGTGGGCCTATTTTGATTCTAAAGATATTTCAAAAGATAACTATGCCAAAAGTGCTTCTGTGACCAACTTCCTTACAAAATCATTTCCTCCCACTTTCATATCAGCAGGCAATGAAGATCCCTTGTTGCCCCAATCTAAACTTTTGGCCGAAAAACTTTCAGCTTTACAGGTGCCTTTGGACACCTTGTTTTTCCCTATAGATCATGAGCCTGCATTAGGGCACGAATATCAGTTTACCCTTGATGATGTCGGGAAGTTGGCTTTAGAAAGGTCTATCAAATTTCTTGATGCGATCTCAGATCAGCGGTGAAGCCGTTAATTGTTTAGGATTCATCTTTTTGTGGGTCTGAACAATTGGCATCTTTGATCAACAACGAAGAATGGTAAAAAATAAATAATTATTTATTAGCTAAATAGAGTGGTGGGTCCGGAAGTATAGTTCAATAAACTATATTCAAAAAATATATGTAAAATCACTTTCCTCGGATAAAAGACCAAAGTATGATTTAACAAACTACACTTTTGTTGTTTGCTAATCGGTAAAAAAGACCTTTGAGATTTTTAAAACCTCAAAGGTCAAAAACTGCGGACAAAAAAAGACCTCAAAGGTTTAAAAATCCTTCGAGGTCCAATTCTAAAATATTGAATCCTAACTCGTAATTCGTAAATCCCAAATCAAAATTCGTATCCTATGCTTCCTTCTTTGCCATTCTGGTCCGCTCATTTTCATCCAGGAAGATTTTCCTCATCCGGATGGATTTTGGCGTGATTTCCAGGTACTCATCCTTTTGGATGTATTCCATGGCTTCTTCCAGGGAGAATTTTTTGGCAGGAGCAATTCTCGTGTTGTCATCGGAGCCGGAAGCCCGCATGTTGGTCAGTTTCTTGCCTTTCTGCACATTCACCACGATATCACTGTCACGGGAATTTTCACCGATCACCTGTCCGCCGTATAGCTCATCTCCCGGTTCGATAAAGAAGGTACCTCTATCCTGAAGTTTGTCGATGGCGTAAGCGGTACATTGGCCACCTTCCATAGAGATCAGGGATCCGTTGTTTCTTCCTGGTATATTTCCTTTGAATGGCTCATAAGCTGAAAACCTATGGTTCATGATGGCTTCACCCTGGGTAGCAGTCAACACATTGTTTCTCAAACCGATCAGACCTCTTGAAGGGATCTTGAATTCGAGGTGTTGCAGGTCGCCTTTGGGCTCCATCACCAACAGTTCACCTTTTTTCTGGGTAGCCAGCTCGATGACTTTACCGGCGGTACTTTCAGGTACATCCACGAACAGGGTCTCTATGGGTTCGTGTTTCACACCGTCTATTTCCTTGAAAATCACCTGAGGTTGGCCTACCTGCAATTCATAACCTTCCCTTCTCATGGTCTCTATCAATACAGACAAGTGAAGAATCCCACGGCCATAGACCAGAAATTTGTCTTCATTGTCAGTGGATTCAACCCTAAGTGCCAGGTTTTTTTCCATTTCCTTGAACAACCTGTCTCTCAGGTGACGAGAGGTCACAAATTTCCCCTCTTTGCCAAAAAACGGTGAATTGTTGATCGTGAACAGCATGTTCATTGTAGGCTCATCGATGGAGATTCTTGGCAGTGGTTCAGGATTTTCAAGATCTGCCAAAGTATCGCCAATCTCAAAATCCTCAATGCCGGTAACCGCACAGATGTCTCCGGCAGTTACTTCAGTGACTTTATTTTTTCCCAAGCCTTCGAAGACATGGAGTTCTTTGATTTTTACTTTCTTGATGCTGCCATCAGCTTTGCAAAGAGAAACTTGGGCATTTTCCTTGATGACCCCTCTTTTTACACGTCCTATGGCAATACGTCCAACAAAATTGGAGTAATCCAAAGAAGTGATCTGCATCTGCAAGGTTCCTGTATCGATTTTCGGTTCAGGAATATGGGCGATGATGGCATCCAACAGGGGAAGGATGGAGTCGGTAGGGTTTTGCCAGTCCGGGCCCATCCAGTTGTTTTTCGCCGAGCCATACAAGGTCTGAAAGTCCAGTTGTTCTTCTGTGGCATCCAAATTGAACATCAGGTCAAATACCGCCTCATGGACTTCATCCGGGCGACAGTTGGGTTTGTCTACCTTGTTGACCACCACGATAGGGGTAAGGCCAAGGGCCAAAGCTTTGCCCAGAACAAATCTTGTCTGAGGCATAGGACCTTCGAAGGCATCGACCAAAAGGATCACCCCATCGGCCATTTTCAATACCCTTTCCACTTCACCACCGAAGTCGGCGTGACCCGGGGTGTCTATGATGTTGATTTTGGTATCTTTATATCTTACGGACACATTTTTGGAAAGGATGGTGATTCCTCTTTCTCTTTCCAAGTCGTTGTTATCCAGGATCAAATCGTCAAACTGTTGGTTTTCCCGAAAGATTTTGGAGACATGAATGATTTTGTCCACCAGGGTGGTTTTACCATGGTCAACGTGTGCGATGATCGCGATATTCCGAATACTTTGCATTGTAAAATTGAATTAAGGTGCAAAGGTAGTAAGAAAATTTGGTATCAAGTTGATGCACTTGAAAAGTCTCATACATTTAATGGTTTCTTTATATTAAAAAACTGTATGGATTATATTTTATTCATTGGCCTATAGTATATGGCAAATCGGTTTTTCCTCATGCTGTTTATTCCATTACCACTATTCGTGTTAAGTTACTTCAGTTCCTCGCACTTCAACTAAAATGGCCTAGAATTTTTCCATTATCATATAATTCAAAAAAAATTACCTTAAGACCATCTCCACCCTTCTGTTCTTGCTTTTGCCCTCTTCGGTAGCATTAGTAGAAACAGGTGAAAGTGGACCAATTCCTTTGGCGTCCATGTTTTGAGAAGGTACTTTATAGATAGTTGTTAATGCATTCATTACAGCTTTTGCCCTTTCTTCAGAGAGTCTTTGGTTATGCTCAAAGGAACCGGTGTTATCTGTATGCCCTACGATATGAACCTTTCCCTTTGGGTTGGCAATCAGGTATTTGGCCATTTGCTCCAGCGTTTCTTTGGATTCTGGCTTGATGTCTGCTTTGTCTGTATCGAAGTAAATACCATAAAAAGCGGCCTTTCCGTAGGCCTTAATTTCACGGTCTATGTCCTCTGCATTAAGCACAATGTATTGGTTCATGCTTTCTTCCCTTACACAGGTTACAGAAAAGGTGCCACTTTGGTCGCTATTTACCAAAATCCACCATTCTTCCCCAGCAGTTTTGAGATGTAGAAATGCATTTGATTTGGATTCATTTACCATCCTGCCACCTTTAGCAGTGACTGACTGAATGTAATTCTGAAAAATCATGGCATTGGAGGGTCTTTTTTCCCAATCACCGTCAAAATTATAAAAAGTTTTCAGAAAATAACCTGCCTGTTCGTATTGAATCCAATCACCATTTTTGTCCATGAAATCGACTTTAAGTACCTCGTATTCTTTCTCTTCACAAGCGGAGACGCTGTGTTGGGGAAGGATGTTAAAGAGTGGGTGGGGATTGCAGGGACTTTGCGCAAAGGCAGTAATCGAAAACCCAATAAAAATGGATAATAGTGCCCAAATGTATCTCATAAACAAGGTAGTTTAGTTTTACATTATTTGGTGCCGAATTTACTGAAATTAAGAGATTAATAATTGGTTTTTTTTAGAAAAAAGGGTTGCTGAATAATTTGTTTTTAAGGTGTCCATTTGGATTGCATATTTTTTTCGTCTAACAAGGGACTTTGGAGATGGTTGGTTCCAAGGACCCGTAGCTTAAATGACGGTAATAAAACGGTCATGCCGCTGACACTTTTTGATGGAAAGATGACTCGATCCATATGAATTAACAAATCATTTTGGCATTTTACAAATAATCTGTTGGGTGAGGTACTGTGGGTATAGCCGATTAAAAACTCAGAACATCTAAGACTCCCCATAAACTTTGATCAAATCCTCAGTATCCGCAATACTTCTATCCAATACGCTGGGCAGAATAAAAATACTGACAAAGAGTAAAGCAATCGAAACGAGTAATCCACCAATCAAGATCTGGGTAAAAAGACTGTCCTGCGAACCTTCCTGTCTGTAAAAAAATGAATAACCCTGCATACAGACTATTATCCCGAAATTGGTGATTTGAAAGACACTGTTGGAGGACATGTAGGAAGCATATTTTCTGTATTTTTTGTGTTTGCCCCAATACCGCATTACCACCCAGGCAAATGAAATGAGTAAGCATACCATAACCATGAGCAGCCATGCCCTTGAATCCCGAAGCAAAATCGAGGATTGAAAAAAAAGATACAAAAGACCGATGGGAAAGATGATTTTGTAGCTAGTAAACAGCTGCTTTAGCTCTTGCCAATAATATCCCCACAGCCTCTTTTGGATCATTTTTTTATATGACTCCTCCAATTCTGAAAACCCAAAAATCCCAAAAGAAGCGTGCACTTTTTGAAAAGCTTCAGGCAAACTCAGCTTTGGATTTTCTTCTATTAAATCTTCCACCTTACAGGCCACATGGTCCAGGATCTCATACTGCACATCAATTTCGCGATAGCCTTTGTAGGAAATGAAATTTTTGAGTTGCTCGATTTGGTCTTTGGAGAGTTTCATGATTTGATAAGCTTAAAAGTACGGAGGTTGATGCAACCATAAAGAGATAGTGCATAAATATTCAAAATAGTAGTATAGCAGATCATCAATACCATTGCCCAGCTTTCAAAACCGTGGATGTTCAGAAAGGTGGCAGTAACCATGAAAAACGCGTTGAGGAAATTGAAGATCAACACATACCTTCCCAATGCAGCTTGAAGGATTACATTTTTTGGCCTATGGTTTTTTGGATCACGGGAAAAAGAAATTGAATTGCCTGAATGGTAAAGTAAAGCCACCAAGATGCCCACTACCGGTAGAATAGAGAAAACCAACATGACATCTAAACTGATGAATTGATAAACCATCACAAGAAAAAAAGTGTAAGTAAAAATCCCCAGTACCTTCCACCAATCCAATTTCCAAATTTTAAGTGCTGCAAGTTGAGAGTTTTGTATTTGATGGCTGACAGAACTGAGGAGCTCTTTCTCCATTCCCCTCACCACTGACCAGGCAAATTCATTATCCAATGCTTCTACTTTACTGGCAAATTCTTCAGGAGCAACCTGTTCCAATGCAGTGACGTAATGGTCCAATAGCTCATCATAGATTTCTTGATAAGCAATCAAGCGCAGATTTAGCCGGGTTTTGATGCTTTGAATTTCGTTTTCAGATAGCGTTCTCATGACAATTGTTGTTAGCTAAGTTGAGAATTTGAAAGGTTGATTTTAGCTTGGGATCTTACAATCATCATTAGTAGAAAAATCCACACACCGATAACGGTAGCATAGAGATATGGAGGTTGGAATACTGTACTTGAGTCATTTTCATGACCTCCTTCCATTAGGTAAATAAAAAGTAGAGGAATAAAGACCATTATGAAACAGACTAAATGCAATATGGCAAAGCCTTTAGGGGTAGCTGCTTTGGTGTGGGCAAAAATAGGTTTCTTATCGATAAGACGATAGTGGTGCATTTTTTCATTGTTGGGGTAGTATTTTGCGATTAGCCAGTTTTCAATTGTGAAAGATAAAATTATGATGCTGTTCAATAAATGAATTAGTACACCAGTCTTTGGAACATAAATAGACAGCATTAAGACAAGCCCGAGCACCAATAAAGGGATCCAAATTTTTCTTATAGAAAATAGAGAAAAAAATTCTTCTTTGAATTTTGAGGGGTATTCTGCTCTTAGATTTTGAAGGTATCTTCCGGCAATGTGTCTGCAATATTTATCCGTAAATGTTTCATCCAGCTCTGCCAATACCTCCTCAAAAGACCTTTCTTTCTCTTTCTCCAAGGCTGTCTGATAATGATCCAATACCTCATCCCTCACCTCAATGTAGGGGATATGCTTTCCATTGATATGGTAATGCAATTTTTTGATTTGGTCGAAGGAAAGATTCATGAGTTTGCGAGTTTCATTTTATCATAAGTTTTGCCGACCATTTTTACCCCGATGATCAATTGTCCAATAAAAATGGCCATAAACAGGGGCACGAAGGTGGATGTTGAGCAAAACCTGTTTATGGAACTTTCCAAGATTGAGCATTGAAGGCTGCTTTTCTACAGCCACTTGAAATGAAATCTTGTTTTTTTTCATTTTCGATAGAGGAAGCCAAATGATCGACCAATTCTGAACGGATTTCCTTATAATTGATGCTCAATTTGATTGATTTGTTCATCTCTTCGATCTGGGGCCTATTGAGTTTCATACCAATGATGATTTAGAATTGATTTTCCAGACTTCCATTAGGATTTCTGCATAAGAAATCTCTTTCCATATAAGGGTCTTTCGGATCTCTTGGGATTTTATGTTGGTTAGTTGGCGTGTCACGGTAATGCCTTTATACTTTCGGGGGTGAGGATTATTAAGGAATGCTTGCTGATTAGTGATTCAATTAAATCCCAGTTTTTTCTGAAAAAAGCCCTCAATTCTCGGATTCTTAGGTTTCCTAGTTTAACAAGAATTAGCTTAGGGGGCTTTTTAAATAATACAAATGTGTCATAAAAGTCTGAATCTTTTGTGATAAGAATGCAATTATTCTTGTAGCAGTATTCATTAATTTCACCGTCAGTTGTGGATGTTCCTAGAGGGAAAGAAGTAACATGTTCTACCCAGTGACCGATCAGATCATCCGCAAGAGACGGAGGGATGTTTGCATCCAATAAGAACTTCATTATGCACTAATTCTAAAATCTTTCGTATTTACCATTTGAGCAGCATAAGCTAAACAGGCCAAGATGTCTTCTTTTTCAAGGTCTATGAATTCTTTCAATAAATCCTCAACAGTATCGCCTCCAGCGAGGTACTCTAGGATAAAGCTAACAGCATATCGTGTATTCCTGATTGTCGGTTTTCCATGGGCGACATCAGGATTGATCGTGATTCTGGTAATTAAATTTTTCATAGTTTTTTATATGAATTTGGTTTGTTCTGTACTCCCAAAACCTCAAAGGTTTGACCTTAAGCCAACCCCGGTTTCCATTCAGGATCCAATATCCTTTGCAAATTACCAACAAAGCTTTGCAGCTCTGACATCTTGGCGCTGACTTCCTTGTGGCCGTTTTTGGTCAGGCTGTAGTATTTCCTTACCCGGTTATCCACCTGTTGGATTTCAGTGGTCAACATACCTTCTGCTTCCAATTTATGCAGGGCAGGGTAGAGGGCACCTTCTGTAATTTTAATTTCCCCCTCGGTAAGTTCTTTTACCCTTTGGGTGATTTCATAGCCATACATTTTATCATTTTCCTCCAAGAGTTTGAGGATGATGGTCTGCAGGCTTCCTTTGATCAGGTTATTGTTTGACATGGTTGCTATGATACATCAGTAAGACAAATATATAAAAAAATTATATACATAAGAAAGTTGGGTATTATTTTAGATTTAAGATTAAACCTTTGAGGTCTTTTTTTGACCTCGTTTAGAATGAGGGAAGGGGAGTGTAAAAAAGCGAGAGATTAGAAAAATAGCCAAAGCCTGCCCCGAGTGGCGGGGAGCAAAAAATTTAGATTCAATAAGTGATGTTTTTTTAATTTCTGATCCAGTAAAATAATCTAACCAATCTTTAGTTATAATAGCATGTTTTAATATAAACCTCCTGTTTATGAAATTAAGGATTGGATTTACAGGATTGATGGTGATTGTTTTTATGACTTTAGCTAAAGCCCAAGGCAAATTTAGTTTGGAGTTGAAAGGAGGTCCTTCAAAGTCTTATTTGAATTTCGAGAATTCTGCATTTGAACCCGATTATCGATCTTATACCAAGTTAGCATGGCATGGGAGTTTAGCGGGTTATTATGGATTAGGAAATGATCTTGAGCTAGGGCTTCAATTGGATTTGGTCAAGAGGAATCATTGGAGGACTTTTGGCACTTACAATAATTTAAGTCCATTTACCTTTTTAGGGGAAAATGTCTTTCAGACTGGTTTGATGTTACGGAAGTCCTACCTCAATCCCAATCACCAAGGGTTTTATTGGCAAACTGGTCTCAGTGTAATTTTTCCTCCCGCACCTTTTAACCTGATAAGCAATGGAGAGGCTATTGACGGGATTGATACAGGACTGCTCAGAAGCAGATTAGGTCTTGGACTGAATGCTGAGGTAGGCTATAAAATTTTCAATCGGAGGGACAATTATTTCCTCATCGGTCTTAGGTACCAACAAGGCCTTTACCGAATGGAACATTACAATATCCCAATTTTTAATAGGGACGAACAAATGGCTGTTCATCAGGTAAAAAGCAATGGTTCATTTGCATCCACATTTTTGGGTTATGGGATCAATACGTCAAATTGGAGCAAGCATAATAAGAAAATCCCCAAACGGTACTATAATCAAAATAAGATGATTAAAAATGAACTGGCCAATGCTGATGGTTTTTACCTGATGGCTTATGGAGGTTTTAGGATTAAAGATCCGATAACTCCAAGGCAGGACATTTATTTTAACAGCAGTGGGCAGTTCAGTACAGTTTTAGGGTATAAAATGGGCCGGTATTCCTTTGAGAGCGGTTATGGACAATTTTCTGCGGGCAATAATATCTCATTGGATTATGGGTCTTATCAGCCTTTTTGGACCGATTGGGTGGTTTATGGCATCAATACACCTTTCGTTCCTTTGACTTTCAAGTATGATATTCCGATTTCCGAATTCGAGACTATTCGATTTGGGCCGAGTATTAGTTCTTACTTTTTGTTGAAAGACAACACCCAACAGAACAATTACATCCATCGGACCACAAGTGGAGGAGTTATTTTTGAAGATGGCACTAGGATTGACCTGACAGGTGTGGTCAGGCCTTTGCCTATTGAAGTACGGAAGTATATGTTTTTCAATGCAGGGATGCACTTGGAGTTTCTTGTGTTTAATTCAAGTTTTATGAGTTTGAATGTTTCGAGGAATTTTGGGTCTCCTGTCATCAGCAGATTCGAAGCGGACTATCAGGTGGAAGCCACAAATATACAATTTGAGCAAGAGGCCACTTTAAATGGGTTTAGGTTCGATTTTGGCTGGAAACTACCTTTGAATATCCTCAACAAACAGAAGAAATTAGCTTTGAAGACATAATAGTTGGCAGCATGCCCCAAATAAAAAATTTACCAAGTATTTGTAAATTAAACTAAATTAATTCTGAATTTTCGCACGCTTACACGTAGCGTTTACTCCTTCGCATCCTTTTCCATTTTGGATTTAGCAAATTGGCTCCCTCCAATGGCAAGGCCGATAAGAACCAGGTAAGGAATCAGCATATACAGGTAAGGAAAGTTTTCAAGGTCTTTGATCATGGCCAAGACAAATGCCGCCAACCAGGATACCATAGAGATTCCCCCTACAGCAAAAGCCGTTCTTTTGAGGGTTTTGTTGTCTCCTGTATCTTCCTCCTTCAGGGAAAGCTGTTCGATTTTAGGCATCATGTAAAAATTCAAAAATAATCCGTTAATGGTAAGGAAAACCACCGCAGTCATTTTCATCAGCCAACGATCCGATGCCAAGTAAACATCAGGTTGGGTGTAATATAGTGCCACCCCACTGACGATCAACAAAATAAGCCCAATCAGGATCAATTGAGATATCAAATGCATGATGACCGCTTCCTTCTTGCTGATATGGAAATCCCTCATAAAGTGGAAAATCAAAATGTCAAGGATAAGCGTGCCACCCAAACCCAACGTCATGCCCAAAAGATGCAGGGCCAAAGTATAGTCGCGGATCAGCTGTAACTTATCAAAAGGGCTGTCCATTTTAAGAATGATCAAATAAATCAAAACAGCGTTAATCAAAGCATAAATAAGGGTAGAAGCTTTGAAAGATATTTGTTCTGTTAAACTAATGCCCCATTTATATAGAAATAGCAAAAAGGCAGTACTGGTAAGGATTAACCAAGCCAGATCCAAAATGTCTGGATTGCCACCCCTAATGGCAGCAATCCCGTATACCAAAAGCATGATACCAAAATAACCGGTAACAACCTTTTGATAGGGTATTTTCAATAGGTACATGCCCTTGAGATAGTCCGTAGGATCATCTTCCCGAACCTCAACCCGGTCACGGTTTCGCAATGACAAAAATGAAATGATCAGCCCTGTAACGCTGAGTAGTAAAATCCAAATAATCATATTTAAAATTTAGGTTGTACTTGATTAGGTGCTGGTTAGTTATTAAACTCGATGTTACAAAATGTTCGGATTACTAATTTAGACTATAATTTTTAGGTATAATTATATTTATTTTAACAAAATTTATAATTTTTAAATTTTTTTATAAATCATAAAAAATTAGGTTTGTTATACCATTTAAATTTTACGTTATGATTAATCACAGGCTAAATTTTCTAATTGTTTTACTTGGTTTGCTGTCTTTGTCTTCTTATGGTCAAGATAATTTTAACATAGAGGTCTACGGTGGGCCATCCTATTCCTATTTTAATTCTGAGATTATTTCCCCCCAATCTAACGTTACTTTATCCAGTAACATCAGTCCACATTTAGGCATCAATTTACTGAAAAAAGTTGCCCCAAGTTATCAGGTGTCCCTTCAGGCGGAATATTTGATCAGATATGTCAGGTATCAGGAAATAGGACCTGATTTTTCTTTTGATAACAACAGAAATTCTTTTCAAAATAAATTCGGGAATTTTTCCCTGGGACTCAGGAGAGTTTGGGAAAAAGAAAAATACAATGTTTTTTTACAGGGCTCACTGGGTGTTGTTATGGACAGAGAGCCAAGAAGTTTCTTTAGTTCGGGAAACCTCCCCCCCGAACCTACAAAGACAAATTTTTCCCCTATAGGGCGTATTGAAGCCGGAATTCAATACCCCATCAAAAACAATTATTTGATTCTTGGTATAAGACATCAGCAAGGATTCAATAACTTTGAAAACCTGGGCTACGAATCCGGAAGCCAACAACTCTATTTGACAGGAAGTGGTTCCTATACTGGTTTGTTTGTCGGATTTGGATTTAATACAGATACTTGGTTCAGGAAAAAATAGTGCTTTTGGTTACAATGGTCATTGGAGCAGGATTATGCGATGGGTTTTTTTGATAGCTTTGGCTTAAAGGTGAATGTATCTAGTTTGTTTTGTGTTTTATCCAGCAAACCTGCCGTATTATATTTAATTATTTTATCATTATAGAACAGAATCTATGCCTATACCGCCCATCCAAACCTCTACCAAGACCATAGATCCAAAAGATGTAAGTACCCCAGTGTTTCATGGCTATATGCTTGGCGCCATAGCTCCAAGGCCTATCGCCTTCGTCAGTACAGTGGATCGGGAAGGAAATGTCAACCTGAGCCCTTTTAGTTTTTTCAACGCCTTCGGTTCAAATCCTCCACTGGTGATTTTCTCCCCTTCCAGGCGGGTCAGGGACAATACGACCAAACATTCCCTGGAAAATGTTTTGGAGGTACAAGAAGCCGTCATCAATATTGTCAATTTTGCCATGGTGGAGCAAATGTCCCTGGCAAGTACCGAATACGAGAAGGGAATCAACGAATTTGTTAAAGCAGGCTTGACACCTGTTCCTTCGACGAAGGTCAAGCCTCCTCGTGTAAAGGAAGCACCTGTGGCTTTTGAATGCATTGTGCTGGATGTATTGCCATATGGACAAGAGGGTGGAGCTGCCAATTTGGTGGTTTGCGAAATAGTTTTGGCCCATATCAACGAAAGCATACTTGACGCCAACGGGAAAATTGATCCCTTTAAATTGGATGCTGTGGCCAGAATGGGGGGAGACTGGTATTGCAGAGCACAGGGAGAAGCTCTGTTTGAAATCGAAAAGCCCATCCGAAACAAAGGAATAGGGGTGGATCAGATTCCAGAAGCCATAAGACAAAGTGTGGTTCTCTCCGGAAATGATTTGGGTAAGCTAGGTAACGTAGAAAGCCTTCCCTCAGAGGCAGATATAACTGAATTCGGTCAAAAGCCCGAGATTTCAGAGATGAAGATCAGATTTCAAAATGATGCGGAAAGTTATCTTTTTCACCTACATGAATACGCCAAAGAGAAACTGAAAGAGGGATCAATTCAGGAAGCCTGGATGGCGTTACTTCAGGAAAAATAAAAAAGCGGGGTTACCCGCTTTTTTATTTGATGGTCATTTCCTGAGGCATTCTCATCATGATGCCCTCAAATTTTCTGGCCATTTCGATTTGTTGCACAAGCCCGTACAATTCACCATATTTCATCCTTCCGTAAAAGGTCTGTACATCATCTGTTAGCTGAGACAAAATCCGCTCAAGGGTTGATTTTTGGGCCGGGTAATACACCACTCTGTAATCATCAGCCACCCCGGCTTTTTGTGCTGCGATCTCTATGGCTTTATCAAGCCCGCCAAGTATGTCTACCAATCCTTTTTCCTTTGCCTGAAGACCACTCCAAACCCTACCGGATGCCACTTCCATCACAGCTTCCTTACTCATGCCTCTTCCATCAGCTACTCTGGTCAGAAAAATATCATAACCCTCTTCAACCTGATTCTGGAAAATCTCTTTTTCTTCTTCCCGCATGGGTCTGGATATGTCGAGAAAGTCAGATAATTCGCCCGTTTTGGCAACATCAGTGGTAATACCAAGTTTGTTGTTAAGCAAGCCTTGCGCATTAAAAAACAGGCCGAAAATACCAATGGAACCGGTGATGGTATTGGGCTGGGCCACGATGGTGTCGGCAGGAGCTGATATGTAATAGCCACCGGAAGCAGCCAGTTCGGACATGGAAGCGATCAGTGGTTTTTCTTTTTGCGCTTCGCTAAGCGCACGCCAGATCACTTCGGAGGCCAAAGCGGATCCACCTGGAGAATTTACCCTCAACACTATGGCTTTGACAGCATCATTCTTATGCGCTTTGCGTACTTCTTCGGCAAAGGTTTTGGACCCAATGCTTCCTTCCGCACTTCCACTGACGATGTCCCCTTCTGCAACAATGACCGCTATACGGTTTTGAGAGCTTCTGTTTTTGGTTTTGGCGGTTTTGTTGATCCTGGTGATGTTGATGAAAGAAATTTTATCGTCTTCTTTCAAGTCCAGTTTTTCTTTTAAAAGATCCCTGATCTGGTCTTCATACCAAAGCCCATCAATCAACCCAAGTTCTACAGCATCTTTGGCTTTGCGGGCTAGCATTTTTTGATTGATTTCAGTCATTTTCACCAGATCAATGCTACGGCTTACCGCAATTTTCTCCAGAGAATAATTGTTGATGTCATTTAAAAATGCCTCGGTTTGTAGCCTGCTTTCTTCACTCATCTTGTCAAGAATAAAAGGTTCTACGGCACTTTTGAAATCACCTACTCTAAAGACCAAAGGCTCAACTTCTAGTTTTTCAAAAAGCCCCTTAAGGAAAAGGGTTTCCGAGGACAGCCCATTGAACTCCATCAATCCAGAGGGGTTCAAATAAATTTCATCTGCAACAGAGGCGAGAAAATAACCCCATTCGGTGTAGATTTCAGCATAAGCAACAATGAATTTGCCACTTTCTTTGAAATCCTCCAGCTCATCCCTTAGCTCAGCCAGGATAGCCGGTCCGCTGAAAATGATTCCAGATTGGAGGTAGATGCCTTTGATATTATCGTTATCTTTCGCCGTTCTAATGGCGGTTTTAAGTTGATTGAGGCCTACTTCGGGGATTGAACCAAAACCAGGAAAACCGGAAAGGTTTAAATCATCATCTTTCCCCCTTTCCACCAATTGCCTGTTCTCCAGATTGAGGTGTAGAACAGTACCTTCTTTGATGGTAACCTTTTCATCACTGGAAGCAAGGGCCAATATCCCTGCAAACATGAAAAATGCCAGAACTGAAAAAACCAGTAAGCCGACAATGACAGCCAATACGTTGCTTAAGAATCTCATTTTTAATTAATTTGAAGGCGAAATTAGTCCTTTTTTGTTGAATGTATAAATTTAATTAAATTATTAACCTGTCATGAAGGAAGTAGTTTTTTTGATTGGCGGAAATTTAGGAGATCGACTCAATTACTTGGAGAGAACTCGAAATAGGTTGGCTATGGAATTCGAATGGGTAGACTCCTCCAGAATTTTCGAAACATCTCCTTGGGGCGGGCAGTCGGAAGGTTTATTCCTCAACCAGGCCATCTTGGTCAGGACAACTTTTTCAGCAGATCAGGTTCTTGAAATCATCCAAAAAATAGAAAAGGAAATGGGTCGAAAAAGAGTGCTGAGATGGGGAAACAGAACCATGGACATTGATATCATCTTTTTTGGTCAAGAGATTATCAATGACCCCCACCTTACCATACCGCATAAATCCATGGCCGAAAGGCGCTTTGTATTGGAACCGCTCTGTGACCTCATTCCTGATTTTGTCCATCCAATTTTGGGACTAAAAGTATCAGCGCTTCTAGAAGAATGTAAGGATGATGCACAAGTCCATCCTATTTTTTGAAGAAACCAACTGATCTGGTTTATCCTATCCTTAATTCAACATGTATGTACGCATTGATACCAGAAAAAGGTAATTCAATATAATTCTCGCCACCAAACTGAAATGTCCCATACATACCTGTCCGCCGGTAGGCGGGCCTGTCCGACGACAGATGGGCCTGCCCGACGAGGCGGGGGACTTCCGACCCTCTTGAAGAAGAATATTGGGTTAGTGGCAAAGCAGCGGATAACCATTTAATTAAATACTGCTTACTTCTGATTCTTTATGAATTTTTTTGACCAATCCCTGTAAAACTTTACCCGGCCCGCATTCTATGAAATGTGTGGCCCCATCCGTAACCATTTGTTGGACAGATTGGGTCCATTTTACAGGTGCCGTGAGCTGTGATATTAAGTTGTCTTTGATTTTTTCCACATCTGTTTCGCCTATGGTGCTTACATTTTGGTATACAGGACATATTGGAGCAGTGAATTTGGTCTCCAGAATGGCTTTTTTTAATTTTTCTCTTGCCGGCTCCATCAGCGGAGAATGGAATGCACCTCCCACTGGTAAGGGGAGGGCTCTCTTGGCACCGGCTTCTTTCATTCTTTCACAAGCGATTTCGATTCCTTTGATAGAGCCTGAAATCACCAACTGACCAGGACAATTGTAATTGGCAGGCACTACAATCTCTCCATCAATGCCAGCGCAGATCTCCTCTACTATGGCATCTTCTAAGCCTAAAATAGCAGCCATAGTAGAGGGGTTGATCTCACAGGCTTCCTGCATGGCCAATGCGCGCTGGTAGACTAGACTGAGGCCATCTTCAAAAGATAGGGTTTTATTGGAGACCAAGGCCGAAAATTCCCCTAATGAATGTCCTGCAACCATATCGGGATTAAAATCAGGGGCTGTTAAAGCCAAAACCACAGAATGTAAAAATATGGCAGGTTGAGTGACTTTCGTTTGTTTTAGTTCCTCATCACTGCCTTCAAACATGATCTGGGTGATATTGAACCCAAGTATGTCATTGGCTCTGTCAAAAAGCTTTTTGGCTTCAGCATGATCCGCATAGAGGTCTTTCCCCATGCCTGAAAATTGAGCTCCCTGTCCGGGAAAAATATAGGCTTTCATAAGTGGATGGTTTATTTGCTAGTGATCGGTTAAGGTTATATCAGACAAATATATTAAAAAAAGCAGCCATCAGGATAGCCGCTTCTTATTCCTCGCAAATAGCGCGGAAAATTGATGGAAAAAATTCTAATAATTAGACATTTCTCCTAAATTGTAAATCTCCATGATTTCTTCCAGGATTTTCTTGAAATCAATCTTAAGGTCTATCAATCGGCCGCTCTGCACATCAAAAACCCACCCGTGAATTTGCATATTCCTTCCTTTGATGGCTTTCTGTACTACAGCAGTCTTGATCAGGTTGACGCACTGTTCCTGCACATTCAATTCTACCAATCGCTTGTATTTTTCTGTTTCATCAGAAATTGCGTTCAATTCATTTTTGTGGATTCTATATACATCCCGTATGTTTCTCAGCCACGGATTCAGAATACCCAAATCAGCAGCTTGCATGGCAGCCTTCACACCACCACAAAAATAATGTCCACATACAATCACGTGATCTACTTTCAGGTTATCAACGGCATAATTTAATACCGAATTCATATTTAGGTCGATGGAGATCACCATATTGGCGATATTCCTATGCACGAAAACCTCCCCTGGGTTTACACCCATCAAATCTTCTGCTGTCACCCGGCTATCGGAACAGCCAATGTAAAGTATATCTGGGTTTTGGCCTTTTGCGAGATTGGTAAAATATTCAGGATCTTTTTCAAGTCTCTTAGCGATCCATTTTTCATTGTTTTTAAATACATTTTTGATGTCCATGGTGGTTCTTTTAATAATTTATAATTGAAATTAAAGGTTAATTTAAACTAACGTCCTTAGAAATTTAAGGTTATCTATTTGATATTTTAACAAGTACAATCAAGTGATGAAATGTTCTTTTTCCTCAGGTGTTGGGATCCTACAGGTATCGTTTTTGCCAAACCATCGGTACCGATTACGGGCAACCCAATCATATACAGGGTCTCTGATAAAAACCGGAACAAGGATGAAAATATAAAAAAGGGGCCAAAGCCCCTTGAGTTTTTTGCTGATTTCAAGCGCAGCACGACTTTTATAGTAGACCTTGTCACCTTGAATCAATACAATCGAGTCCAAGAAATCTCCTTTAATTGAGAAGTTTTTTAAAATTTCCTGTACTTTTTGATCCTGAAGTGAGCCAAACTTAAAAAGCCTGGCTTTGTCACGTTTCAGAATAAAATCCACTGCATGGTTACAAAGGTTGCATACCCCATCGAAAAGGATCAAGCCATACGCATCCTGCAATCGACTCATCGAATGATCTGAATGGTTCCTTTTAGTTTCCTTTCACGGTTAGCTGGGTCGAACACATCAAACAATACACTGCCAGAATAGAAATAAGTGCCAGCAGGAAGCTCATTGCCATTTTTATCCCTTCCATCCCAGTTGATGAAGATATTTCGTTCAAGGGAAGTGTCTCTGGTATTGTAAGAGAAAACCAAAACTCCCCAACGGTTATAAATTTGAATCGAAACATCTTCCACAAATCTAGGGCAACGGGGGAATGGATTGTCATAGGCTTGGAAGGTATCATTTGCTCCATCTGAGTTGGGGGTAAAGGCATTGGGTAGTTCATAATTCGGACAGTTGTCCACACACACGATGTTACTTCGCTCGCTTTCATTTCCGGAGCGATCCACTGCTGTGATGTAATAGCATCCTTTGTAGTTGGTTAAGTCGCTGATGCGCGTGTTTCTTTGTACTGCACTCAGCGTGGCCACTAGACTGAAGTTTCCTTCTTCACCTTCTGGAGAATAATAAAGTCGGTATGCACTCAGTTCATCATCACAGACACCTGAAAAATCAGGCTCCCAGCTTAGATCATGGAAGTAACTACTGAAATTACAGGGTTTGTCTTCAAGGTATACCTCACATTCTGGCCCTTCAAACGTCAATACGGGAGGACAGGGCAGCCTGTCATCATCCGGTCTGGCACAGATGATTTGTGACTTGTTTTCCAAGGGATATGTAAGGATGTCGATGTCATATGCACCTTTGGTGATAACAAAATAACAATATTCTATGTCCTTACTCAACGGTATACCATTGTGGCTTCCGTCATCCAAGTAAATAAAGCCTTGTTGCGTGACATTCACCTCCGCGATTAGGTTAAAGGTATCTTCATCTTGGGCGTCAGGATCCGTCTTATTTCTATAAACCTCATGAGGGAACTGAGAAATCTGATTGTTCCATGGCACATCGAAAGTCCACCTCAATTCTATGGCTTCATTGATGATGGTTGGCTCTAACCTTACACTTGATGCAATGCTGGAAGTATCAATGTTGGTTCCCCTGTCTTTGAGAATCACACGATAATTATGCACAAGCCCAGCAGTATTAAGGCCGGTATCGGTAAATAAGGTATCACCGGTAACTGTTACGCTGGTCAGGTTTTGAGTCCCGGTAAAGCCCTCAGCACGCAACAATTCGTAGGTGAAAGGCCCTGGAAATTGATCTAAGTCTATGTCATATGGGGGAGTCCATTTCACAAATATCTCCCCGTTTTCCTCATCTGTTTCCTCAATGCTCACATTGGTAATGATGGGCACATCCACTTCGATAATCACACAAAATTCTTCAGAAACAATACTTAAGCCTGATCTAGGCTGAGGATAGGCAGCAACTAACCGATAACAATAAGTATTGCCTGGTGCCAATCCCATTCCTTCATTGTTATCGATGAAATTGAAGGTATTCATGTCTGTAGTCCCTACCAGTTCATAACCTGCCCTGATACCAGTTTCACAGGAATCAGGTTCGTAGGGATCGCTGTTGAGCCTTCGCCAGATCTGCATGGTTTCGGCAGTGTTGCCGCAGGTGTAAGGCTCCCAGTCGATTTCTGCTGATCTATTTGGACCCTGTTCAATGTCTTCGATGATAGGGGGTGGTCCTACTACTTTGATGTTCCAGGTCTGTATGTCCACCAATGCAGGACCGGACCGTGGTTGATCAGTTATCCTAACCCTTACCTGATACTCTCTTTCTCTAACATGTCCACATACTGTCTGCCAGTCAAAATTGATGATGCCGGGGCTGGGTTGGAATACAGAAACCGGATTATAGGATGCAGGGGAGGTATTGATTTCCATAGGTTCACCAAATACTTCAATTCTAATGGGATCCCCATCTGGATCGCTGCCCTGTATGATTTCTTCAATATTGGTACCTGCTATTACACATAGATCTGGAGGTAGGATTAATTCCGGTCGCCTATTATCCGTGTCTTCTATAATAATCTGCATATCCCGGACCACATACCCAATCCGAATAAATTCCCCGCCTACCCGTCTCCATTCCTCAATCCTAAAAGCTACATTGTACTGCCCGGCTATGCCAGGAGCATCCCAAATCAAATCACCGGTAAGCGGATCTAAAGTCAAAAACGGGGCACCGGTACCATCTTGGGTGCTGAAACTAAACTCTCCGGAAGCAGGGCTTCTGTAGTTGTTTACAGGTCTTTGAAAAGCTTGCTTTGGAATGTCCAATACATAAGCCAAGCTATCTCCATCGGGATCAAAGGCTCCTGGATTGTGAATATATCGTTGGTTGACCGCACCATTGTCCACTGGGGGGATGGTCAAAATGGCTGAGTTATTGACGCCAAAAAAGGGATCGATGGTTATCAGAGTTTCTACATAAAAAGGCGTTTCAACCGAATTGTCCATGTTCAGGGTCAAATCGTTCCGGTTAAATTCCAGAAAGCGGATGGTATAATTTCCAGGTCCCTGATACGTGTGGGTGATGACAAATGTGTTTTTCTCAATCTGATTTCCCAAAGACTCCACAAAAGAAAACTCACTTTCTGTATTGAGCCTCTCCTCTCTGCCATCTCCAAAATTTATGGTACCGGGACCAAAAATCACATTTGACCGGGTATCAGTGTAACCCACAACCGTGATTCTATAGGTAAGTGTCTGAACAGATATACGTTCTGCGATGATCTCACCTGCGCGAATGTGGGTGGCGGATGCTTGATAGAGGACTGTGAAAAATATGCACAGGAAAAGTAAAAGGCCGTATTTCAATTTCATATTTCCTTAATAATGTCGTTCAAATTGCCAATGATGTCCCAATATAACGATTTTTGTAGGGTAAATAAGTGAGCGTTTTTTCAAATTTATTGGTTGAAAGGGAAAGATTTAGGCAAGGATTGTCAGATTTATTGGCATTTTAAAACCTTACTCTCCTTTTGGTGTTCTGCAAATACGTTCAAATAGCATTCAAATAGTTCTTTTTTACCATTAGACTATATACGAAAGAATGTCAATTAAGTAGATTTTATTATTAAAATCAAACAAAAAAATTAAACAGATGGTTAAAAAATTATCCCATTAAGGCTTAAAAACCGCAAATTTCAATACTATTTAGAACTATTTAAAATAAGGTGAATCACTTGGGTATTGATTGTTTGCTATTGTTTCCACATGTAAATTTGGCTTTCAAGAAACAAAATAAACAATCCACACTAAAAAGATAAAACATTTATGAGTTGGGTAACCAAAACCTTAAACAGTACCTTAGGTCGTAAGCTTGTGATGGCACTGACAGGTCTTTTTCTCATCCTGTTCTTGACTGGGCATGTGTCAGGTAATTTACTGCTGTTTAAAGGAGATGGGGGTCGGGCATTCAATGAATATGCCAAGTTCATGACCACCAATCCTGCAATCCTGATTTTGTCCTATCTGACTTACATATCTATCTTAGGCCACGTGGTTTACTCCATCCTTCTAACTTCTTACAATAAAAAAGCAAGGCCGATAAACTATGCAGTGAACAGACCTGAAACCAACAGCTCTTGGTCCTCCAGAAACATGGGGATTCTCGGCACCATCATTTTGGTTTTTTTGGTGGTTCACCTTCAAGGTTTTTGGGCAAAGATGCATTGGGGAGACATTCCTTATGTTACCTATGACGGACAGGAATACAAAGATCTCTACAGCGTGGTAGTTTTTGCTTTCAGGCAAGAATGGTTGGTCGCATTGTATGTCATAGCCATGGGTTTTCTTGCCTTTCACCTGTCGCATGGTTTTGCCAGTGCTTTTCAAACATTGGGGCTCAACCACAGGAAATATTCACCGGCCATTGAAATGATTGGGAAAATTTATGCCATTGGCGTTCCTATTATCTTCGCTAGTATGCCGGTTTACTTATACTTTACATCTTTGAAATAACAGGTTCTTATATGATACTGGATTCCAAAATACCCGCAGGTCCATTGGCCGAGAAATGGACCAAACATAAATTTAACATGAAGTTGGTCAATCCGGCCAATAAGCGAAAATATGACATCATCGTGGTTGGTACCGGACTGGCTGGTGCTTCAGCAGCGGCTTCTTTAGCGGAACTTGGTTACAATGTCAAGGCTTTCTGTTTTCAGGACAGCCCGAGAAGGGCACACTCCATTGCCGCTCAAGGAGGAATCAATGCTGCAAAAAATTACCAAAATGACGGAGATTCAATCTACCGCTTGTTTTACGATACAGTAAAAGGGGGAGACTACCGCGCTAGGGAAGCCAATGTATACCGGCTTGCTGAGGTTTCAGTGAATATCATTGATCAATGCGTGGCCCAAGGTGTTCCTTTTGCCAGAGAATATGGGGGACTGTTGGCCAACAGGTCCTTTGGTGGGGCCCAGGTTTCAAGGACGTTTTATGCTAGAGGCCAAACGGGACAGCAACTTTTACTTGGAGCATATTCAGCCCTAAGCAGACAAGTGGCCAACGGAAAAGTTAAGCTGTATCCAAGGACAGAAATGATGGATGTGGTAAAGATTGATGGAAAGGCAAGAGGTATCATCACCAGGAATTTGGTGACAGGGGCAATAGAATCCCATAGCGCTCATGCAGTGCTGCTTTGCACTGGAGGATATGGCAATGTCTTTTTCTTATCCACCAATGCCATGGGGTCCAATGTGACCGCTGCTTGGCGAGCTCACAAAAAAGGAGCGTATTTTGCCAATCCTTGTTTTACACAAATTCACCCCACCTGTATTCCTGTTTCCGGGGATCATCAGTCTAAATTGACCCTGATGTCAGAATCTCTCCGAAATGATGGAAGAGTGTGGGTACCAGCTACAGTGGAATTATCCGAGAAACTAAGAAAGGGAGAAATCAAAGCCAATGACATCAAGGAAGATGACAGAGACTATTTTCTGGAAAGAAAATATCCTTCTTTTGGTAATCTTGTTCCAAGGGATGTGGCATCCAGGAATGCCAAATACGTATGTGATGAGGGAAGAGGAGTGAATGAAACCGGAGAGGCAGTGTTTTTAGATTTTAGAGATGCTATTCAAAGAGACGGAGAAGATACCATACGTTCCAAATACGGCAACCTCTTTGATATGTACCAACAAATCACCGGAGATAATCCTTACCAAGGACCCATGATGATTTATCCTGCTGTTCACTATACGATGGGAGGACTTTGGGTGGATTATAACCTTATGACCACCGTTCCTGGACTTTACGCTCTAGGAGAGGCCAACTTCTCTGATCATGGTGCGAATCGACTTGGGGCATCTGCTTTGATGCAGGGACTGGCAGATGGTTATTTTGTGATTCCTTACACAGTTGGAGATTATCTGGCACAGAATACCATTGAAAGGATTTCGGAGGACCATCCAGAATTTCAAAGAGCAGAGGCGGAGATCAAAGAAAGGGTAGAAAAACTTATCCGCATCAAAGGAGAGAAGTCCGTGGATCATTTTCATAAAAGATTGGGAAAGATCATGTGGAATTACTGTGGTATGGCCAGAAATTCAGATGGCCTGAGCAAAGCCAAAACCATGATCAAGGAATTAAAAGAAGAATTCTGGACTAATGTAAGGGTGCTGGGATCAGCCGAAGAATTGAACTTGTCTTTGGAAAAAGCGAATCGTGTAGCAGATTTTATTGAGCTTGGAGAGTTGATGATCGATGACGCCCTAGCCAGGGAGGAATCCTGTGGAGGCCATTTCCGGGAAGAGTACCAAACCGAAGAAGGAGAAGCTTTAAGGGATGACGAGAATTTTGCTTATGTAGCTGCATGGAAATATTTGGGGGAAGGAAAAGAGGAAGAATTGAACAAAGAACCGCTAGAGTTTGAAAATGTGAAATTGACTCAGAGAAGTTACAAGTAAACTTTAAAAATTTTAAGTAAAGATTAAAATGGATTTAACATTAAAAATCTGGAGACAGAAAAATCGCGCTGATAAGGGCGGTTTTAAAGAATATAAAATCGGAGGCATTTCAGCGGACATGTCATTTTTGGAAATGCTGGATGTTCTCAATGAGGACCTTTCAGAAAAAGGAGAGGATCCTGTGCACTTTGACCATGATTGCAGGGAAGGAATCTGTGGCATGTGTTCCTTACATATCAACGGAAAACCTCATGGACCTCAGCAAACAACAACCTGTCAATTGCACATGAGGTCATTTAAAGACGGAGATACCATTTCTATCGAACCTTGGAGGGCTTCTGCTTTTCCAATTTTAAAGGATTTGGTGGTGGATCGTTCGGCTTTTGACCGCATCATTCAGGCTGGTGGATATGTTTCTGTGAATACAGGCGGTGTTCCAGATGCCAATGAAATACCTATTCCAAAGGTAATGGCAGATGAAGCTTTCGATGCAGCCACCTGCATAGGTTGTGGTGCCTGCGTGGCAGCATGTAAGAATGCTTCTGCTATGCTCTTCACCTCAGCTAAAATCTCTCAATTGGCCATGTTGCCCCAGGGACAGGTAGAAAGAAAAGACCGGGCAGAAAAAATGGTAGCCCAGATGGATGCAGAAGGTTTTGGAGCCTGTACCAATACGGGTGCCTGTTCAGCAGAATGCCCCAAAGGAATCAGTCTCACCAATATTGCAAGGATGAATAGAGAATATTTCTCCGCTGTGGTCAGCAGCAACAATGTCTAAGAAGGACGCCTAAATAATGCAAATGAATGGGAAGCCGGATTGTTCCGGCTTTTTTCATTCTACGGTATAAAAGCCAATCAGAATTGAGGGCATCCAAAAAACTTTAAGATGTTAAAGGTTTTTTATAACGAATTCAAGGAATAAACCAAGTAATCTCGGTTTGCTTGGCATTTGCGTCTATTTCATGGTAATTTTGACGCGCTTATGAAATAAATTTTACAAAAAGAAAGGTAAGGAATGCATTACATTGACCTGGGCATTTTTGTCGGGTACATGTTGGTCATGTTGGGAGTAGGATACTACTTCATGAAAAAAAATGCCGGGCAGGATGATTACTATGTCGGAGGCAGAAATATAGGTAGCTGGCATATCGGTCTTTCTGTGGTAGCCACCGATGTAGGAGGGGGATTTTCAGTAGGTCTCGGAGGTCTCGGATTTGTTATGGGACTTTCAGGCAGCTGGATGTTGTTCACCGGATTACTGGGAGCATGGTTGGCTGCGGTATTTTTGATTCCCAAGGTGAAAGCTCAACCGGCTTTCGAAAGTTTCTACACCCTTCCCCAAATCTTCAAATACCTCTTCGGCCCTAAGGTGGCCATAGCTGCAGCCATCATCTGTTTTGTGGGCTACCTTGGTTTTACTTCTTCCCAATTGCTTGCCGGTGCCAAATTGGCCTCTGGCACCTTTGAGGCTTTGCCTTTGAACACAGCCCTTCTGATCATGGGCATCATTGCGGTGATCTACACGGTATTGGGCGGATTAAAAGCGGTCATTTATACTGATACGGTTCAGTGGATCATCCTTATGCTGGGATTTATTTTCATAGGACTACCTATGGCTTATTTTCATGTAGGAGGCTGGGAGTCCATTAAAGAAACGCTGCCCCCTGAATATTTTTCCCTCTCCAACCTAAGATGGCAGGACTTGGCCAATTGGGGAATTACCATCCTACCAATTTGGTTTGTAGGAATGACACTTTATCAGCGGATTTATGCCTCCAGAGATGTGAAATCCGCCCAAACGGCCTGGTACATCGCTGGGGTTTTTGAATGGCCCATCATGGCATTTATGGGGGTTTCCCTGGGCTTGCTGGCCAAAGTCGCCTTCGAACAGGGGCTGATTGCCGAAACGCAGGGCGTGCTGGATCCTGAAATGGGGCTGCCCATATTGTTAAGCAATATTTTACCCGCAGGAATCATGGGATTGATGATGTCAGCCTACTTTTCTGCTGTATTGTCCACGGCAGATTCATGCCTGATGGCTGCATCAGGAAACCTTACCACAGACCTGATGGGAAAATGGTTGAAAGGTAAATCTGACGCCATAGGCATGCGCTGGAGTCAACTGCTGACTTTACTGATAGGAAGTGTTGCTTTGTTGATTGCCCTCCATATGACCAATGTGCTGGAACTGATGCTTTATTCTTATGCCTTTATGGTTTCCGGACTTTTGGTTCCCATAATTGCAGGCCTTTTCTGGAACCAAAGAAACCCTAAGGCAGCACTTTTGTCCATGGTGGCCGGTGGTGGGGTGACCGCAACGCTCACGCTACTGAATTTGCCTTTGCCCTTAGATTTGGATCCAAATTTTTTCGGAGTTTTTGCCTCTTTAGCAACGTTTCTGACAGTTAACTGGTTGTATTTATATAACAAACGAAATTAAATCATAAATAGCTTCGATATGTTCAAAATAGAAACCCTGACCGCCATAGATCATGCCACCTACTTGCAGAAAAAGGAAATTGCAGATTTTCTCTTTGAAAACCTGGATGAGTATGGCGATCCTCATCACCACATCATGAAATGTTTGGACTATGCTTTGGATCAGGCAGTAGACAAGGGAGGGTTTGTTGTCTTAGCCAGAGAAGATGATAAAATCGTAGGTGCCGTGATCATGAATAAAACAGGCATGTCTGGGTACATACCCGAAAATATCCTGGTTTATATAGCCGTTCATGCCAGTCAGAGGGGTAAAGGAGTCGGAAAGAAATTGATGAAAACAGCCATTGAAATGGCCAATGGTGACATTGCCCTGCACGTAGAAGCTGACAATCCAGCGAAAATATTGTATGAGAAGCTAGGCTTCACCAACAAGTATCTGGAAATGAGACTTAAAAAATAAACATGGCATTTATCAATTTAGACCGCTCAAAATTCAAATCAAACTTTGAACATCTTAAAAAGATGTTCAATGAAAGTGAGATTGCCTGGGGTGTGGTCTCCAAATTACTTTGTGGCAATGAGCTTTATCTTAGAGAACTTATTGATTTGGGCGTAGATGAGGTACATGATTCCAGGATCAGTAACCTGGCTAAAATAAAATCGATCAATCCCGAGGTGCAGACCGTCTACATCAAACCGGTTTCCAAAAGAAACATCCCGGACATGGTGACCTATGCTGATGTTAGCCTCAATTCTGAATTGACTACGATCCAATGGATCAGCAAGGAAGCGGTTCGTCAGAATAAAACCCATAAAATCATCATCATGGTGGAGACAGGTGACCTCCGTGAAGGAGTAATGGGCGACCACCTTGTGGATTTTTATGCCGGGGTATTTGAATTACCTAACATCAATGTGATAGGTCTTGGGACAAATCTAAATTGTCTCAATGGAGTAATGCCTTCCACTGACAAACTCATCCAACTTTGTCTCTATAAGCAGATCATAGAGCTTAAGTTCAACAAAGTCATACCTTGGGTTTCTGCCGGGACTTCTGTAACGATTCCACTGATGCTGACCAAACAGCTTCCAGAAGGGGTCAATCATTTCAGGGTGGGAGAGACCTTGTTTTTTGGGGTGGATCTTTTTGAAGAAAAAGTGATAGAAGGAATGCATGGGGACGTGTTTGAACTCAATGCTGAAATCATCGAAATGCAGGAGAAACCATTGCTTCCCATTGGCTCCTTAGCGGCAAATCCCCAAGGAGACATCGTAAAAATTGATGAAAAACTTTATGGAAAATCCTCTTTCAGAGCTATCCTTGACATTGGTCTTTTGGATGTGGACCCAAAATATTTGATCCCTGCAGATGAAGATTTTGAAATTCTGGGAGCCAGTTCTGATATGCTGATCCTCAACTTGGGCGAAAACCCCAACCAATACAAAGTGGGAGACCTGATGAAGTTCAACCTTAAGTACATGGGCGCTTTGGCGGTTCTCAATTCTGATTACATTGAAAAACGGGTTAAATGAAGGGGAATTTATTGGTTAATTCTCGGGTTTTTTAAAAGTATTATATTGATAGTCAATTAATTAATTTTTTTAACTAAAATATCCCATTATTTTTTTTGCAAATGTGAAAATTAAAAGATAGTTTTTCTCCGTTTTTATTAGTTTCACCCATTTTTATCCAGCTTATGAAATTCAAATTATTGTTGCTTGTTGGTTTTGTTTGTCAAATTGGCTTTGCACAACAAAATCATGTTGTCGTTTTAAATCCCGAATTGATGCCCCTGAATGATCGGGAATTCAACATCATTAAAGTCATAGATAACCGGACCCAAAGGGAAAATTTGGGCATTGCCCAAAAGGGCATGTCCAATAAAAAAGTGGCGGCTGTTTTTCCCGAAGATTTTGAAAGCTACCTGACTAACACTTTGGAAGCAGCTTTGCCTTCTAAAACAGAGAAAAGGCCTCTTATCATCAAAGTAGACAGACTCCATATCTCTGAGAGGACCATGGCTACCAAAGAAATAGGGACATGCGATGTTTCTTTGGAATTTTTCGAAGAAATCGACGGGAAACTTTACTCCCTCGGGAAGTTTAAAAGCCTGATTGAAGAAAGTTCCGTGGATGTGACCAAAAGGCACGGAAACAGGATCATGCAAGCATTGGAGACTTGTCTTTTGGAGTTCAATCAATCCGATTGGCAGTTAGCTGACAAAAAATTACATTTGGAAGATCCCAAGCTGCTAGATCACCCACAATCCCAACTTGTTTTTGATTTCAACTCACCTCCCGCCAAAGGGCTTTACCTTCATTTTGACAACTGGCTAAACCAAACTCCCCATGAAACGGATGGATTTTCAATAAAACCTATCAATGAAAACGGGAAAATCCCACGGTATCAAGTACTTGATGAAAGAAAGAAGAAAATCAAATTCATCTATGGATTTTCAGATGGTGCATCTTTTTATCTACAAGCCAGTAATTACCTCACAGGAGGGAATTATTTTGTAAAATCGGACCTAATTGGCCCATATCTACTTTTCAAAGACCAGATATCAGATCCCACTATGGCGGTGGCCTTTGGTGCAATTGGTGCTTTGGCTTCCACCAAAACCATCCATATCGTACTCAACATGCAAAATGGCATGATCACTTTTTTAAACAAAGCAAATATGGCTGATTTATTGTCTGACCACCCGGAACTGCTGAGTATTCACGAGAATTCCAAAAAATCCCTTGAGCAAGAAAAGGAAATCATTAGACTGCTCAATGAAAAGCTATTATCTGAACCAAGATCTCAGCAGCTTTCAGAAAGTATGTTTTAAAAAAAAATAGGACCTGATAGGCTCCTGAGGCACAGTTCTTAAGGTTTTATTTCGGCCTGAATTTACATTCAGGCCTTTTTTTTGGCATCATCTTGGCCTATTTATTCCCGAACCAACTATTTAACAACATGAAAAAATTAGTTTTTGTATGCATGGCTTTGGCCATGTTTTCAGTAGAAAGTATGGCCCAGCAAGGGCCAGGGATAGGCATAAGAGGGGGAGCAAATTTCTTCAACTTCGGAGGTGCTGATGCTTCTTCCAATGAGTATACGAACCGTGCCGGCTTTCATGCTGGTCTTTATTCTACTTTGTTCTTGGGAGAGAGACTTGCTTTGGAACCTGGTGTATTTTATTCTGTCAAAGGAACCACCAATGATGATTTTGCCAATTCCAGGGCGGTATTGAATTACGTGGATGTGCCGGTGCTGCTAAGGCTTTATTTAGGCGAAGGTTTTAATATTTTCGGGGGTCCACAAGCTTCATTTCTGATGTCATCGCAATTTGAAGGAGATTTCTTCGGCTCTACGTTTAGTTATGATACAGAGGCCATAAGAGAAACCGATTTCGGATTGGTCGTAGGGGTGGGCTATAACTTACCCGCAGGGCTCAACCTTCAAGGTAGCTATGATTTCGGGATGACCCCTGTATTTAAAAACAGTGAAGCTGAAATTTACAACAGAGGTTTCAAGGTCTCCCTTGGTTATACTTTCTAAATCATTGCATTAAACCAATTTATTTGACTACCATAAAAGCCTTCCTTAGGGGAGGTTTTTTTATGGTTCAAAGTCTGATGAAAAATGTGCTCTCATTTCACTTTCAGAAAGGCTGCTTATCCAGTTTTTGATCAATTCCAGACCCTCATCATGCACCATCACCCTGCCTATTTCCGGCATGGCGGCACCGATTTCGGTCGAGGCCATCCTGTGGGTCATGATGGATTCATCAGCTTTTCCGGGAAATATGGCGTATTTGAAAGAGCCTGCACCAAATCCTGCTGCCACAGGAGTCTTGAATACGCCCAGTTTTCTCCAATCCTTCTCTTCATAATTCAAAAACAACCCTGAAGTACTTGCTGGGCCGTCTTCCCTATGGCAATGCGCACAATTGATATCCAGGTAAGCCATGGCCCTATCATGTAAAGCTTGGTCTTTGTCCTGATAATTGATCATTTTGGGAAGATTTTCCAAATCTTGAAGCTGAGAAACAAAGCCTTTTTCATTCCATTCCACCAATTGGTGATTACTTCGGTCCCCATAGGATATTTCATGATTGAGGTGTTTGGCTTTGACACCGATAGGGACCATTTCATTGTTCTGGTTGTGACAACTTTTGCATTGGTTCTTGTTGGGAATGATGTACTCGATCAGCTGGTCTTCACCTTCCAAATCCATCCATTTGACCTCCTTTTCCCCTCCTGTGATTTTATAGGTGGCATCTTTCTGGTCTTCATCCCAAATGTAAGGATAGGCTTCCCAGCTGCCGTTCATTTTGATCATAAGCCTTGTTTCTATGATCTGTTTTTTTCCTTCCGGTACCCTAAAATCAAGGGGGTAATAGAAGTTTTTGATCAAGATGGTCTCGTCCGGAAAATCAATTTCACCTTCTGCATTGTCCAGGATTTTCACAGATTTTCCCTCTGCCAAATAAATAAACCGGGATTTAAAGGCATAATCGGTAAAAAGGGAGGAAGCTGGCTCGTAGAAAAGCACCCGGTTATTAGGAAGCAAATCGGACAATTCACCTGCAAAAAAACCATATTCGGATAATTTTTTTAAAGGGAGCTGTTTAAAATCCAATTGAGCCAATGACTTTTCATTGGCAGGTTGCTGACAACTGTGCAAAAATGCGCATCCCATAAACAAAAAGATGAGGCATGAAGCGAATAGGTGTCTCATTGGATCAAAGGTTACTGATGGCGCTGACGTTTGTCTGGACTTTCAGGCTGCAGTCAAATGGGGAATAGGCTTTAAAACTCTTGATATTGTCTTCTCCTTCCAATAAGTAAAAGCGGGTGAAATGAAGACTTTCCATCTGCGGCTCCTGAATGCAGATCTTCATGGGATTGGTATTGATGTCATCGCTTATCCTGGTATCCCAAAAGCCATCATATATGATATCCTGGGTTTTCCCTTTCCCATGGGCATTGTAAACGCTGATCAGCTGACCCATTTCCTTGCTAAGGTCCGGTAAGGCCAGCGTTCTTTCGTATTGATTGTCATGGATGTAGATGTCCGATGAAAAAGGTGACCAATCCGGTGCGTCGGTAGGAAAACCTGTGATGTGGTAATTGGCAATGGCCAAACCTACCGTTTTGTTTTTATGGATTTTATTGTTGTATACCTCAACTTCCTTGGCAGCCAAAAGTATTACCCCGGAACCTGGAGGAATCATGGTGACGGTATTTCCATTTGGAGATTCATTGAGTGCCGTAGCAAAATTGGTATGGTTGTTTTCTATGATTTCATTGTCATAGATTTTGGTGCCTTTTCCGTCCGACTTTGGCAAACCAGGTAGGTTGAAAACCAAAATTCCACCGGAGTTGTCCTTGACCACATTGCCAAATACCTCGGCATTGTCTGAATTTTCTATTTCGATGCCTGCTACATTTCCGAATGCCAGTGAGTTTTTGACGATGATGTTTTCTGATTGCCCTACATAGATCCCGGCGTCTTTGGAATGAGAGGCGATGCATTCATCGATCATCACATTTCTGCACTGAACCGGGTAGATGGCATAAGTCCCGTTTTTGGATTTGTCTCCATTGGTCCAGGTCACATTGATTTTTCTGAAGGTGATGCCATCACAATGCTGCGCTTTGACCCCGTCACCAGGTGCATCCTCTATGGTCAGATTTTCAATTTTAATGTTTTGTCCTGAAAGTTTGACCCCCTCACCTCCAGACTTCAGATCCCTAAATGAAAGGACAGTTTTGTCCATTCCGGCTCCTTGGATGGTGATTGTTTTTTTGTTGTCCAATATCAACTGGGTCTTAAGGGCATAGAATCCCTCAGGTATGGATATGGTACCGCCATCCTCCACTAATATAAAGTCTTCGATGAGTTTTTCCACGGCGGCTTCAGAAGCCCGTAAGAGGTTATTAGAATCGAAGGTTTGGTCATGGTTGCTATTCCCACAGGAGCAGCATAGGAATAGGACCAAAAGGATCATAGAAAAGGATTGCTTCATCATTGAAAAAGAAATGTTTGTATCAAATTTACCTTTTTGTCTGGAAAATAAATTTGATAAAAATCAAAAAAACTCACAGCAAACCATGCCTCACCCGGCTCAAGGTTTCGATGGACATATCCAAGTACGAAGCAATCTGACCCACTGTAGCTACTTGAATCAGTTTAGGTTTGCCAGCCAAAAGCTCCACATACCGCTCTTTTGCGGATTTGAATTTGGAAAATATCATTTGTTCTTCCAATAAAATGTAATACTGCTCCAATATCATCCTGTACAATCGTTCAAGAGATGGGTGCTGTTCGATTTTATTGAAAAGATCATGGTGGGAAATGTAAGCCAAGTAGCAATTTTCTATGGCTTCTATGCTTTCATAGGAAGGTTTACGGGATACAAAACTGTACATGGATGTGGAAAATTCCCCCATCATGGAGAAGCTGACGGTGACGTCCTTTGCTTCCTTGAAATAAAAACTTCTCAAGGTTCCCTTTTCCACAAACACCAAATTATGACAGACCTGTCCCTGTTTCAAGACAAAATCGCCTTTTTCCAATACCCTGTAATGGATGATTTCAGCAAAGGCAGCTTTTGCAGATTTGGGAAGTGGATAAATTTGATCAACTAAATCCAGAATTGGCATGATTTTGTTTAAAATAATGTAATTATCAGATTCATAAATCGTTGTCTAAAAAACATTTTCTTAAATCTAATCATTTATCTCCGATGCTGAAAAGTCTAATAATGCTTTCGTTTTGTGGCTTGATCATGATTGGTTCCGCTTTCGGTCAGGCAGGAATTCGGTTGGGGATGAATTACCCCGGATTGTCAGATTGGGATTGGAGGGCCAGCAATGGATTTCATGCCGGGTTTTATTACAAGCTCAGCTTAGGGGGTATCTTGGCCATCGAGCCAGGATTGCAATACACCAAAAAGTCACTGTTTGAAATGGCCGAGGATGACCTTGGCCCATACGAATTGGAAAACCGCTTCAACCAATTGGATATTCCTGTTTTGGTCAGATTTTCATTACTGCCCTTTGTCAATGTTTTCGCAGGCCCTCAGCTCTCTTATGTCATGTCCTCCAAAATGGTGACACCTGAATTGCCCCAACCCATTGTTCAAAGAAATGAATGGGCAAAAGGGGGCGTCGTAGGGGTGGGAGTAAGCCTGCCGTTTGGTCTGAATGTACAGGGAAGCTATGATTTTGGCATGAGCCGTTGGGAAATGGATGGGGTGGATTTCAGGAACCGCATCCTCAAACTCTCCGTTGGAAAAAACTTTTAAGCGTTGAAAATTAGTTTAAAAGTAGTCCCTTCACCCAGAACAGAACTTACCTGAATGTTGCCTTTGTGCCTTCTCATGATCTGCTTGGAAAGGCTCAACCCTATGCCAGAACCCTTCTTTTTGGTAGTAAAAAACGGAATAAAGATTTTTCCCAAGGCCTCTTCTTCTATTCCCCTTCCTGTATCCTGTACCTCAATGATTATTTTGCCGTTTTCATCTATGTAAGCCTTCAGAATGATTTGTTTGATTTCTGCATCTTCCACCGCCTGAATGGCATTCTGGCAAAGGTTGATCAATACTTGTTCGATGAGTGTACAATCGGCAAACAACAACAGATCAATGGGTTCAATTTCATTTTTCCAAACAATTTTTTCGCGGTCTATCTGATGGTTAAGTAAAGTTTCGACTTGGTCAAATAGTGAGGCTATTTTGATGGCTACAAATTTTGGAGTAGGGATATGGGCAAGGCTTCGGAAATCACTGACGAATTTGATCAAACCTTCACTTCTCTTTTCTATGGTATTGATTCCCATCAAATAATCTTCCAAGGACTCCGGTGTAACTGGCTGATGGGTATCCACTTGTCCTTGGATATCATCTTTGATCGTACCGGCCAGAGAGGATATGGGGGCAATGGAATTCATGATTTCGTGGGTCAGGACCCTGACAAGGTTTTGCCATGCCTCCATTTCTTTCTCTTCGAGCTCTGATTGTATGTTCTGAAGAGAAACTAGCTTAAACTTGACATCCCTCAAAACCAGCTCAATCACATAGACAGACAGCTGCATGATCCCATCCGGATGGGCTATTTTAATCAATTCACTTCCCCCGGTCCGGAGGTTGTGGATGGCATGGTGCAACTCCTTGTTGACCTTTTCTATTTCCGAAATGTTGTGGAGCTGATGGATGTTCAGCATGCGTTTGGCAGCGGTGTTGAGGATTTGAATCTTGCCATCTTCCTCAAAAGTAATCAGCCCTATACTCAGGTGTTGAAAGACGGTTCTGAAGTACTGATAATTGGCCTCTTTTTCAGCTTGATCTTCCTTAAGTTTGGCCAAAATTGCATTGAATTCTATGTGCAAGTCATCCGTTTCGGTACCGTCAAACTTGACTGGGTACACCGTGGTATAATCGTCTTTTTTGATGTTGTCGAGAAATTGGCGAACTTTCTTGAAGCTACTTTCGGCATACCTCACCAAAAATACAATCTGTGCAATCACCAAAATGATAAAAAGTGAAATGGCGAACACCGTGGTGTCCTTCCAGATTAAATAAGCCAAGATAAAAAGAGAGCAGGCCAAAAGCGCCACTCTCCCAAGTAATCCAATTTTATAATCCATATTTTTCCAATCTTCTGTACAGCGAAGCCCTGGTCAAACCCAGTTCCTTGGCTGCTTTTGAGATGTTGCCTCCATTTTTATCAATGGCTTTTTGAATGACATTTTTTTCCACTTCATCCAGGTTGAGGGTGGCATTGTTGCTGATCTTATCCTGGGCAGGTTTGGCAGACAAAAAGAAGAAGTCTCTGCTGTCCAGTTCATTTCCCTCTGACATAATGATGGCCCGTTCGATGGCATGCTGCAGTTCCCGGATATTGCCCGGCCAAGCATAATGCTGCAATAGTTGAATGGCTGCAGGCTTAAATGCCTTTATTTCCTTACGGTATTTTTGGGAATAAACTTTAAGGAAATGGTTGGCCAGTAAGGTGATGTCATCTTGCCTTTCCCTTAAGGGTGGAAGAAAAATCTCAACTGTATTGATCCGATAAAGCAAATCCTGCCTGAAAGTGTTGTCCATAACCATGTCATGGACACTCATGTTGGTAGCGCAAATCAGTCGGATGTCTACCGGTATGGATTTATTGGTACCGATCCTGGTGACTTCTCTTTTTTGCAGCACGGTCAAAAGTTTGGATTGAAGCGGCATGCTTAGGTTGCCGATCTCATCCAAAAACAAGGTGCCTTTGTCGGCAACTTCAAAGCGGCCTGCACGGTCTTCTTTTGCATCCGTGTAGGACCCTTTTTTGTGTCCAAAAAGCTCGCTTTCAAAAAGACTCTCTGTGATGGCGCCCATGTCTACTCCTACAAAAATTTCATCTTTGCGGTGGGACCGGTCATGGATGGCTCTTGCAATCAGCTCTTTACCAGTTCCGTTTTCTCCCAAGATCAGGATATTGGCATCTGTCTGAGCCACTTTATCGATGATGGAAAAAATATTTTTCATGGAGGCACTTTGCCCGATGATATCGGTAAAAGGTTTTTTCAGGTCTGACTGTAGCTGTCTGGATTTTTTGGATAGTCGGTCTACTTCATTGTAGCTTTCCTTTAGTTTCACTGCCGCGGATAAGGTCGCCAATAACTTTTCATTTTGCCAGGGCTTCAATATAAAATCTGTCGCCCCTTCCTTAAGGGCCTGCACCGCCATCTCCACATCTCCAAAGGCGGTAATAAGTATAACCACTGCCTTTGGATCTATTTCTTTGATTTGCTTTAGCCAATGAAAGCCCTCTTTTCCGGAAGTAGTATCTTCCGTGAAATTCATATCCAAAAGGATGACATCATAGCTGTTGTTGTTGACCAAAAAAGGAATCCTTCTTGGATCTTTTTCTATGCTCACTTCTTTGGCATGCTTTTTCAACAACATTTTGGCAGCAAAAAGCAAATCCTCGTTGTCATCCACAATCAATATTTTACCTAAGGTTTTATCTTCCATAACTTTCCTGTTTCTACATCAGATGCCGAAATGATGCCATTTTAATTTTTCATTAAATTAGGCAATCTGAGGCACAATTGGAAAACAGATGTGTTCATTTATGAACAAAAATAGTTTATGCACGGACACCGTGGACCTCCTCCAGAAGATACTTGAAAATTGTGTCAAAAATTAGGATAAATTACCTTAGATTGAGATATGTTAAGAATTTTCAGCCGCCATAGTCCATCACTTGCCCTATGAAGCCAGTGTATACCCCGATTACCCAATTGCCAGAATTTTTAGAGCAGCAGGAAAAAGAAACTTTTACATCCCTTTTTGATTTTATTCCCCTGATGGAAAAAGAATTTGCTCGCGTGAACAAAATATTAAAAACTCCGCTGACTAAAGAAGCCGCCATGAAGTTCCTGGATTTCGAAGATACAAAACAAGAGCTTTTTAAAGCACTTTGCCAATCAGGTCTTTTGGTCGACTTCGAATGGGAACATTGGGTGGAAGGGCATGAAATCCTTTCCGGAATCAGATCATTTCCAAGACTCAATGCCATAAAGATTTGTAAATTACTGACCCTGATCGTGAGGAATGATCAGATCAAAAGTGGGTTTTTTGAAGCCAAACTAAAACAGGGAACGGTCCTCGATTTGTTGAAACAGTTACAAATCAAATTGCTAAATCATTGACAATTAATTCATTAATGATTTTTCTGCAACAGATTCTGCCTCAATTGCTGCTAATTTCCCAATCCTCTCAATGGATTTAACCTAAAATTAAAATAGATTCAAAAGAATTGGATATTTTTCAAAACATAATTTTTTGATTTGTAGGATTGCGTCAGAAAGCAGATCAGGTTCTCAGGGATATCTATGTCCTTTAAATTTTTAATCCCTTTCAAAAAGTGTTAAATTTGGGATTATTCACAAAAACAACAAATTCATGTCTGTAGCAAGTAAAGGAAGTACCGTAAAGGTCCATTACACTGGAAAATTAAAAGATGGGACCGTATTTGATTCCTCAGAAAACAGAGAACCGCTTCAGTTTACAGTGGGAGATGGCAATATGATAAAAGGTTTTGATGCCGCTGTTCAAGGTATGGCAGTAGGAGAAGATAAAAGTGTCACCATCCCTTCGAAAGAAGCTTATGGAGATAAAAGAGAGGATATGATGGTTGATGTGCCAATTACTCAGGTACCAGCAGATATCAAACCCCAGGTAGGCATGGATCTATCGATTCAAAATCAAAATGGGCAGCCGATGCCTGTCAAAGTCGTCCACGTTGATGAAGAAAAAATAACCCTCGATGCCAACCATCCTTTGGCCGGTGAGGACTTGGTCTTTGACATCAAATTGGTGGATGTAGGCTAGAAGAAACTAAAGGAAGTTCAAAAAAAACCCGGAGCACCCGGGTTTTTTTATAATCTGTTCACTTTTTTCTGCCCTGGGGGACTGTGGTAAATACTCCTGGTATTGTTGTATTTTGAATTGCCTACTTCAACGACAAACAATTTGTAATTTGAACCCGAAAAATCATAGGATTTCAACATTCCATCGTGACTGGTAAGTACATCTTCAATGATCAAATCACCCAAAATATTGTAGATTTTTATCCGAGTAGGCATTTTTCTAGGTTCCTTCAGCTCAATGTCAAACTTACCAACGCCTTTTGACATCAACCTAAATTCGACCTGTTGGGAATTTTCGGTTTTGGGAAATACAAAGGGCTTTTCCCCGGGTTTTTGAATGCTCGTTTGTCCCCAAACATTGGCCAAAAACAAGCACGACAAAAACAACCCCAAGCCAGGTGATTTTAATTTTATCAAAGATTTTAGTAAAAATTTCTTCATAGTCACGATTAAGATGCAAATTTTAAACTATTCCTTTCATAAAAAAAGTTATTTTAAGTTAAAAAAAAGATCATCTAAAGAAGGCTGCTTAATGGCATGAATGAAGCCTTGTTTTACCAATAAATGGCCAGAACCATATTCCATCACCTGATTTTCAATCTTCCGTCTTAGTAAAAGACTTATTGATGACCATTCAATTGGAGCTGGAAAAATCAGGAATGGGATAAAAATCCACACCTTGAGGATGGTACAAGAAGAGGTGTTTTTGATTGATGGCCAAGTTTCTGTATTTGGGATCCGGTAATGGGGCAAATTCTGTGGCCTTGGTCTTGAAATTGGTTTTTACGATGCTGCCATCCGCTATCCAAAAAAGGTGATCTCCATGAAGTACGATCTTTTGTTCGACCTTAGTAGGAATCTGCTGGATAAAATTCCCTTGGTTGTCGAAGATAAAAATGCCTTCTCCCACTGATTTTAAAAATACGAGATTCTGATGTTCCTTGATCTCCATCACATCCAATTGTTGTTGCGAAAGGACCAGATTCAAAGGTTGGGTTTGAAGAGATCGGTTTTGTCTGAAATCAAATTGAATTAAAGAGAAATTAGTCTCATCAAAAAGCCAAAAGACATTGTTGTTGCCTAGCGTCGCAGCCTTAATCAGTCCAAACCGGCTAAAATCAAAAACATTGGTGGAAAGTGGATTTAAGAAGCGGTCTAACAGTTGAATTTTCTGAAGGTCTCTGGAAAAAGTAAAAATATTGACCGTCCAGGAGGCCTCAATTTGATCTAGCCGGGCTTGCCTTTCAGGAGAAAAGTGATTGACATATTGTCCCTTTGAATTAAATTGATAAATGTTCCCTTCAGTATCTGCGAGAATAATTTGGTTTTGATTGTCTAGGGCAACTTGATCCAACCGTTCAAAAGGAATGGAAAATAGGGGAGTGGTTGTCAAATCCTGACCCTTTAAGGTTCCAGAAACCAAAACAACGCCGACCAATAGTACCTTCAAAATATGAAGTTTCATCCGTGGTATTTGGTTAGGGTTAGCGATTTGCCATCAAAAACCCCATATGTACAGGCATGGACCCATTCGCCTAAATTGACATAGGTGGCTTTTTTACCCACCTTCAATTCCAAGGGCAGGTGTCTGTGACCAAACACGTAATAATCGAATTCATACTGAAGGTCCAATTTCTGACAATATTGCCAAAGCCATTCTTCATCTCCCTTGAATTCAGCTTCTTTTTTCTTATCGTTGGCAATCCGACTGTTTTTTGACCATAGGTGCGCTAGTCGCATGCCTACATCAGGGTGTAACCATTTAAATATCCATTGAGCTACTGAATTTGTAAATACCTGCTTGAGCAGTTTGTATTGCTCATCTCCTGGACCCAATCCATCCCCATGACCCACAAGAAACTTTTTGCTATTGATTTCCAGTTCCAAAGGTTGTTGAAACACAGGGATACTCAATTCTTTGGTAAAATAGTCTTTCATCCACAGATCATGGTTACCGGTAAAAAAGAAAATGGGAATGCCTTTGGTCCTTAAAGCGGTAATCTTTCCCAAAAAACGCATGAATCCTTTAGGAATCACCTTATCATATTCAAACCAAAAATCAAAAATATCCCCGACCAAAAAAATAGCGGCCGCATCCACTTCAATTTCCGAAAGCCATCGGATGATTTTTTCCTCCCTTTTTCTACTGGAATCTTCGTCGGGAGCCCCTAAGTGAAAATCGGAGGCAAAATAGATTTTCTGTTGGTCTCTAAGAGTTATTTTCATGAAACGGTGCAAAACATGCCAAAGTTAACAAACTTTTTAATTTGAAAAAGTGCCAAAAAAGCTGATCAATCCGGCAAAAGAAAAGCCTCCGTTAATCGGAGGCTTTTTTATCAGCTTTTATCTTCAGATAATTTTTCAGCTACTTCAGGAAGATCTTTTTCTTCATCTGTCTTTTTTTCAAGTGGAGGCTTCTTGCCATCTACTTTTTTGGTAAAAGCTTCGTATGTGGTTTCCTTCTCAAAAGGACGCTTACCAATAAGTTTTTCCAGATCAGATTGGAAAATGATTTCTTTTTCCAACAATTCCTTTGCGAGAATCTCTAGCTGTTCTTTTTTCTCAAGCAATAACTTTTTGGTCTTGTCATAAGCAAACTGAATCAATTTTCTTACTTCATGGTCTATGGTTTCAGCAGTAGCCTCAGAATAAGGCTTGGTCATCCTGTAATCATTGGATTTGCTGTCATAGAAGGAGACATTGCCAATTTTTTCATTCATGCCGTATACAGATACAATACTGTAGGCCATTTTGGTCACCCTTTCAAGGTCACTGAGGGCTCCAGTAGATATCTTGTTGAATATAATTTCCTCAGCAGCACGACCACCCAGAGCCATACACATTCCATCTATCAATTGTTCGGTTTGATATAGGAACTGTTCCTTAGGTAAATATTGGGCATATCCCAGAGCAGCAAGTCCTCTGGGAACGATGCTGACTTTCACCAATGGATCCGCATGTTCCAAAAACCATCCTGCCACCGCATGACCAGCCTCATGATAGGCTACAATAGTTTTCTCCTCAGGAGAAATGATTTTGTTCTTTTTCTCCAGTCCACCTATAACTCTGTCCACAGCATCTTGGAAATCCTGCATGTCTACTGCAGTTTTATTTTTTCTTGCAGCAATCAAAGCGGCTTCATTACAAACATTGGCGATTTCAGCACCTGCAAATCCAGGCGTTTGTGCGGCAAGTTTCTTGGCATCTACATCGCTTGCGCTTTTAATGGGTTCAAGGTGAACTTTGAAAATTGCTTCTCTGCCAAGGATGTCAGGCTTATCTACACTGATCTGTCTGTCAAAACGCCCGGCTCTTAATAAAGCACTATCCAACACATCCGGTCTGTTGGTTGCAGCCAACACAATCACACCCGAGTCGGTGCCGAAACCGTCCATTTCTACCAGAAGTGAGTTTAGTGTATTTTCTCTTTCGTCGTTGGATCCAGGCATCTGCCCTTTTCCTCTTGACCTGCCTATGGCATCAATTTCATCAATAAAAATAATACAAGGGGCTTTTTCTTTGGCTTGCTTAAACAAATCCCTTACCCTTGCAGCACCTACACCTACGAACATTTCAACAAAGTCGGATCCTGAAAGGGTGAAGAAAGGCACACCTGCCTCGCCTGCCACCGCCTTGGCCAACAAAGTTTTACCGGTACCTGGAGGTCCTACCAATAGGGCTCCCTTCGGGATTTTTCCACCCAGTTTCGTGAATTTTGAAGGGTTTTTCAAAAACTCAACGATCTCTTGTACTTCCTCCTTGGCTTCGTCAAGTCCAGCTACGTTATCAAAAGTAATTTTTACCTTATTTTCTGCATCAAACAATTGGGCTTTTGACTTGCCCACATTGAAGATTTGCCCGCCCGGACCACTTGGTCCTGCCATTCTCCTCATCATCAGCCAAAAGAACAGAAACAGCAAAATCAAGAAACCGAAACTTCCAAACCAATTGCCCCAGCTTTCCTCTGTTCTGGCAGTGTATCCTATTCTTTGTTCTTTGGGCCTGCGATCCTCAAGGGAGTTGAAATATTCGATGAATTTATCGACAGAAGCAATTCGTACCTGATAATGGGGTCCTCCTGGATTGAAGAACGGATTGGAACTTTCCAACTCATCTTTGTACCGTTGGTTTTTGAGCGCCTCTTCATTCAAGGTCACTTCTACAAAATTCTGGTTATAAACCACCACCACTTTACTGACGTCATTGGCCAGATAGATATCCTCAAAACGCTTCTGAGTAATATCGATGACTGAGGTTCTTTGATTGAACCAGGTCACGCCTATCAGAACCACTACTGCGGTGATGATCAACCAAAGTTGAAAATTGGGTTTTTGGGGAGGTTTTGGTATGTATTTTTTGCTTTTATTTTTATCGCTCATTATATTTCTATTTATGCCAAAGGCTTATTAACAACGCATTCAATGCATGAAAGTTCACACTAAATTAACTAATATGATTCACTTTAGCATCACCCCAAAGTTCCTCCAATCCGTAAAAAGCCCGTTTTTCTTTTAAGAAGACATGGGCTACCACATTTACATAATCGATTAGGATCCATTGTAGGTTGTTTTTGCCTTCGCTTTTATAGGGTTTTTCCTGACTGACTTTCATTACCTTTTCTTCAATGGCGTCAGCTATGGCTTCAATTTGGGTGTCAGAGTTACCGGAACAAATCACAAAAAAATCAGTAAATGCATTTTTGACTTTTCTTAGATCCATGACCACTATATCGGAAGCTTTTTTTTCTTCCATTCCTTCTACGATTATTTTACTCAGCGATTCTGCTGTCATATTTATTCTTTAATTTTGAATCAATTTGGATCTATTTACAATAAAATGTTAATTTTCTTTATTGAGCAACAATTTATCAATTTATAAATGTATAAAATCCTTGCCAATACCATTTTTTTGGGGAAAGATATCATTTGTCTGCCAGAGTGTCATTCTACCAATGACTTTGCCGTTGATTTATATAAACGCAAAGAGGCCAAAGAGGGTACGATCATCTATACCGATCATCAGACAGGAGGTCGAGGGCAAAGGGGAACTGAATGGCACAGCCAAGCTGGAAAGAATCTGACTTTTTCTTTGGTATTGACTCCTTTGTTTATGGATGCTACCGAACAATTTGACCTAAACATTGCTATTTCCCTGGCCATTAAGGATGCTTTGGATGATTATTGCTCCGGAGTGAGACTGAAATGGCCCAATGATATTGTGCATGAGACGGGCTACAAACTGGGAGGTATTCTAATTGAAAACTCAATAAGCAACAAAGGAATTGAATCTGCAGTGGTGGGCATAGGATTAAACGTGAACCAAAGGGATTTTGATTTTGAAGGCCCAACATCGGTTGCTAAATTGACGGGAAGTGAATGGGATTTATGGGAACTCTTTAAGGTGTTGATCAGCCGGATAGAGCAATATTATATCCGCCTTAAAAAACAGGATGTGGGGGCAATGAGAAGACGGTACCTGCACCATCTTTTGGATCATGAGAAATGGCGCATGTTTGATGACGGGAAGGTTTTTGAAGGAAAAATCACGGGTGTGACCGCACAAGGCAAACTTATGGTTGAACACAGAAACAAAGAGGTGAAACACTATGCCTTCAAAGAAGTTAAGTTTTTGTAGAACGATAATTTTCAATTAGTTAAGGGAATCAATATATTTGTACTTTTACTATTTAATTTAAAAACATGTCAGAAACAAAATCAAAAAAATTCATCGAATTTAAGGTAAAGGACATTTCTTTGGCCGAATGGGGACGCAAAGAGATTCGTTTGGCCGAAGCTGAAATGCCTGGTTTGATGGCTTTAAGGGAAGAATATGGTCCAAGTCAGCCCCTAAAAGGTGCCAGGATAGCTGGCTGCCTACACATGACCATTCAAACTGCTGTTTTGATAGAAACCCTGATTGCTTTAGGGGCAGAGGTGACTTGGTCATCTTGTAATATATTTTCTACTCAGGACCATGCCGCCGCCGCCATCGCAGCAGCAGGTATCTCTGTGTATGCCTGGAAAGGGATGACTGCCGAGGAATTTGATTGGTGCATTGAACAAACTTTGTTTTTTGGAGAAGAGCAAAAACCACTGAACATGATTCTTGACGATGGGGGAGACCTGACCAATATGGTTTTCGATAATTATCCAGAATTGGTTGGAGGAATTAAGGGGCTTTCTGAAGAAACCACAACCGGTGTTCACCGCCTTTACGAAAGGATGAAGAACGGAACGCTACCCATGCCTGCCATCAATGTGAATGACTCGGTGACCAAATCGAAATTTGATAACAAATATGGCTGTAAAGAATCGCTGGTAGATGCAATCAGAAGAGCTACTGATGTGATGATGGCTGGAAAAGTAGCCGTAGTAGCTGGATATGGTGACGTAGGAAAAGGTTCTGCAGCCTCTTTAAGAGGTGCCGGAGCTCGGGTGATTGTTTCTGAAATTGACCCTATCTGTGCGCTTCAAGCCGCCATGGATGGTTTTGCTGTCAAGAAGATGCTGGATGCAGTAAAAGAAGCTGACATTGTAGTGACTGCCACTGGCAACAAAGACATCATCAAAGAAGCCCATTTCAGGTCATTGAAAGATAAAGCCATTGTATGTAACATCGGCCACTTTGACAATGAAATTGACATGGCTTGGCTCAATAAAAACTATGGCCAGACTAAAGATGTCATCAAACCCCAAGTGGACCTATACAACATTGACGGCAAGGATGTAGTCGTACTGGCAGAGGGCAGGTTGGTCAATTTGGGCTGTGCGACAGGCCATCCGTCTTTTGTGATGTCCAACTCCTTTACCAATCAGACTTTGGCCCAGATTGAGCTATGGACAAACACTGATCAATATGAGCCCGGAGTTTTTGTGTTGCCAAAACACTTGGATGAAAAAGTGGCAGCGCTTCATTTAGCGAAATTGGGTGTGGAACTTGATGAGCTCTCAGAAGATCAGGCGAGCTACATCGGGGTGCCCAAAGAAGGACCGTTCAAACCGGAGTATTACAGATACTAATAAAATTAACCATCATAAAGAACCGCTTTTCAGCGGTTTTTTTGTTTATTGGGTAAATATAAAACAGATCCAAAATATATCTACATGAGCTATACAGAAGGCATGCTCCGGGATGGAGCTTTAAATGGCAAAGTCATCTTGATTACAGGGGGAGGAACTGGACTGGGCAAATCAATGGGTTCCTACTTTTTGAAATTAGGGGCCAAATTGGTCATTACCAGCAGAAAATTGGACGTTCTGGAGCAGACCGCCAAAGAAATGGAAGGAAGTTTTGGTGGGGAGGTTTTGCCCTTGACCTGTGATGTCAGGGAAATCGATCAGGTGGAAAAAATGTTTGACCAAGCTGTGGCCCACTTTGGTAAAGTAGATGTGGTGCTCAACAATGCAGCAGGTAATTTCATCAGTCCAACAGAACGATTATCCGCCAATGCTTTCAGCACAGTCTTGGATATCGTCCTTAAGGGATCTGCCAATGTGACCCTTACCGCAGGGAAGCATTGGATCAAAGAGAAACAAGCCGGTACCTTCCTGAATGTGGTGACTACTTACGCATGGACAGGATCTGGATATGTGGTACCTAGTGCCGCAGCCAAAGCAGGCGTGTTGGCTATGACCCGATCACTCGCTGTGGAGTGGGCCAAGTACAACATCAGGTCCAATGCCATCGCACCGGGCCCGTTTCCCACCGAAGGGGCATGGAGCAGATTGCTTCCCGGGGATTTGGTAAAGAAGTTTGACCCGGCCAAAAAAGTACCCGTGGGAAGGGTAGGAGACCACCAGGAATTGGCGAATCTGGCTGCCTATCTGGTCTCGGATTTTTCTGCTTATGTCAACGGGGAGGTCATGACCATAGACGGTGGAGAATGGCTGATGGGTGCCGGAGAATTCAACAACCTCGACGCCATACCCCAGGAAATGTGGGACATGCTGGAAGCGAGCAGAGGAAAAAAGGGATGAGCCCCAAGGTCATTTGGGGCTATCTGAAAGCCAAATGGAAGATTAGGAATCTTTGAATTTATCTTTCTTCCTTAAACACCGGCGCTTTTTTCAATGGGAGGTTTAGGGTAAAATCCCATTGCGGCAAGACTTTGGGTATGTTTCTTTCTGTGAGTGTGGCCGTTTCTATAAAATACCATCTATGGTCAGGAATAGACAGCACACCAATCAAGACTGATTCTGTAGTAATTTTGCCACCCGGTACCTGCGTGACGGTAGTGATCGGGATCAGTGCATGAAATTCTTCGCCCACGAGTTTGGTGACCGTGGCTTCTTTTACCCGATAATCAATCAGAAATTTCCCTTTGGTTTTCTGGGTTTGGTTCACTTGGATCAGTGTCTTTTCCATGGCATTCCTCCCTCCTACACTGGAGATGATGCCTGGATAGGTAAAATCCAAAAGCATTTCATAATCCTCGTTCAATTGGGCCAAAGCATAATCCAGGGAAGCTTCCAAAATTTCTACTTTGTCCTGTGCCATCGCCACATTCCAGGCCAGACCCAAAAACAGGCCTGCCAAACAAATTATCTTTTTCATCAAAAATGGGTATTAAACAAAGTGTGAATTAAGTGCTAAATTTTAGAAAAATCCATTTTTTTCATAAAAATAGAAAATCATTTTCCCAGCCTTGATCAATCAAATACCTAATTTCCTAATAATGAAAAGAATAAGGGTGACCAAGAGAGAAAGCAGCAACATGGAGGTGATGGGGATATACATGCTGAAGTTTTCCTTTTCGATACGGAAATCTCCAGGTAGCCTGCCTAAACCAATGCTCTTTCCTTGGAAAAAATAAAATAGGGCTCCTATTATCAAGAGTATCAATCCCAATGTCATCAAACCTTTTGCGAGTTGGTTTTCCATAAAGAGTCATTCGATGTCAATAAATCAAATTTCAAAATAAAAAAGGGAGGATGGAAGTCTTTAAGAGTGAATTTAATCAATTTTAATCCATCCTCCCTTTAAAAATGGCAAACGGCCCAACTCAATACAAAAACCCAAACAACCAAAGCGGAATTTTTTTTGGATTTCCATATTCGATGTCATCTGCTGCAATAAAGCTGTTTTTGACACCTTGGATCTGCTCAGAAGTTTTATTTTTGCCACCCACCTCGAAATGGTATTTTCCATTGATCCTAAAATCCCCATCCTTGACATACTCTACCGTATGGGCGTAAGCAAGCTGATTGATGAAGAAGGTTTCTCTCAGATTGCCTAAGTTTGCATTTTTCGGCGTGAAGGCAAATTGGAAATTGGTGTTTTCCAGGTAGATTTTCTCAGGCTTCTGCATCTGTGTGATGCCCCTGATGTCCTTATAAAGGTTCTATGTCAGATGGGCCTCTTGCAGGAAAAAGAGGTAACTCACCAAAGTATTCCTATTGATGCCGATGCGCTCACTGAGTTTGCTCACGTTAGGTATAAAGGGTACTGATTCTGAAATGATATGGAGCAAATGCTTCAGTTTGGAAATGTAGGAAATGTCAACATTCCTCAGCAGAGGCAATTCAATCTCCAAGGTCATGTTCACCACCTCTTCCAGGCGTTGATGGTACAGGGCAGGCACCTCCTGGAAAAAAGGAAAGTAGCCGTGGTTCAGGTAAGCGGCAAAATGCTCCAAAGGTTTTACCTTCTTGAGTACCTCTCTTGACAGGGCGACGTGGTTTTGAAGCAGGTCTTCCAATATAAGTATTGGAAATTCATGTCCGGTCTTGATGGCCAGAAACTCCCTGAAAAACAAACCCTGCATGTGGTAGATTACCGCCCTTCTGCTGAGGTCTGTCCTTGTGTTGAAGATTTCCAGCATGGAGGAGCCTGTGAATACGACCTTTAGCTCTGGGTAATCATCGTAGATGTTTTTGATCTCTATAGACCAATTGGAGTATTTGTGCACCTCGTCAAGGAAAAGGTATTTGCCACCTCTTTTACAAAATAATCCACGAGATCCACCAAGCTGTTTTGGGAAAACCAGATATTGTCCAAACTTACAAATAAAGTGGTATGGTCAATGGGTAAGTTTTTCTTGATGTATTGAAGCAGCAGGGTGGTCTTTCCAACCCCCCTTGGCCCTTTGATACCGATCAACCTTGCCTCCCAGCGGATTTTATCGATTATACTTCGGACAAAATCCAGGGAAGTGGAATCAATTTTCTTCAGAAATTTTTCATCAATGGATTCCATATTTATGCTTGTTTGAATAAGCAAATTTTTATTAGATTACTTGTTTTAACAAGCAAAAAATAAGTTTAATAGCTTATTGAAATAAGTAAAAAATAAATTAAAATGCTTATTTCAATAAGCGAAAATGTGAGAGCATAGATAGTAGATTAATTGGGATTGTAAATTTGATGTATGAATAAGCCATTGTACCACTTTGAGCCAAACAACTTTTTTTAAAACCCACAAACACTTTGTCGTAACTTGAAATACTCAAGTTTAGGTAAATCTGAGAGATATTTCGTGGTAAAAACATCCAGTGTCATTGGTGTTTTAGCGGCTAAAAATTGCCTTTGTTACAAACTCTTCCAAAAATTCTGTACATTTAAGTCGTTGAACTTTATTACTTTTGTTGCGTAACCATTTATCGTGAAGCAATTTATCAAAATAGCACTCCTTGTTTTCTATGTGTTTTTTAACGCAGGGTTAAGCTATTCCATGCATTTTTGTGAAGGTGGTTTTGAAAGGATCAACCTGTATGCCGAAAGCAAAACCTGCTGTGGTTCCGAAGTGCCAATGCCCGGTTGTTGTGATGATGTATCCAGTTTTGACCTGCCCAACACCGATCAGCAGGCATTCCATATATTGGATTTTCAGCCTTTAAATTTGGATAACATAGTACCGTCTTCTTATGTGGCTTACACATCAGGTATCCTTGAAGCAATTGAAAAAACATCATTTGCAGATACCTCACCCCCAATAATTCACAATACTCCGATCTATATTTTTTGTCAGGTATTCCTGATATGATTTTTTGTTGCTCCCCAAAAGGCTGCTAGCATTTCATGCAAAGGCGCAAAAACATAGTGGATTCAATTCTATGACTCATAATGTTCTACAGAGATTTTCAGATTGAACCTCTTTAGGTTTTCAAACCCTGACAGGTTCCTTTCCCAATTTCTAAGAGCATCCCAGTCTCAGGTGGTTTTTGCACTATTGAACCATTGTCATTGAAAACAGCCTCAATATCCTAATATTTACTCATATCAATGAGTATCACTTCATACAGATTTAACAGCTTATTCTATGTTAAATAATATTATCAAGTTTTTCCTTGAAAACAAACTGGTGACCGTCATCCTCCTGCTGCTCGTCGTTGGATGGGGGATCGTGACTGCACCCTTCAACTGGAACACAGGCTTCCTGCCCAATGATCCTGTTCCGGTAGATGCCATTCCTGACATTGGTGAAAATCAACAGATTGTTTTTACAGAATGGATGGGACGCTCTCCACAGGATGTGGAAGATCAGATCACTTATCCTTTGACGGCTTCATTATTGGGTATGCCGGGAGTGAAATCCATCAGAAGTACCTCCATGTTTGGCTTCTCCTCCATTTACCTCATATTTGATGAGGATGTGGAATTTTATTGGAGCCGATCAAGGGTTCTGGAGAAGTTGAGCTCACTTCCATCAAACCTGCTTCCGGAAGGGGTCCAACCCAAGTTAGGTCCTGATGCCACCGGACTCGGTCAGGTTTATTTTTATACGCTTGAGGGAAGGGATGAAGCGGGTCAGCCAGCAGGTGGCTGGGACTTGCATGAATTGAGAAGTGTACAGGATTATTATGTGAAATACGGGTTGGCGGGTACTGAGGGGGTAGCAGAGGTGGCCAGTATTGGAGGCCATGTAAAAGAGTACCAAGTTGATTTGGATCCGGTGGCCATGCGGGCCCACAGTGTGTCCATGATGGAAGTGATGAATGCCATCAAGCAATCCAATCTCGACGTGGGGGCCAATACCATTGAAATCAACCAAGTGGAATATATTGTCAGGGGATTAGGGTATGTAAAAAACCTGACTGATATAGAACTGGCAGTGGTCAAGATGACCGAGAATGTTCCTCTCAGGATCAGGGATATTGCCAAGGTAAACATCGGACCAGCCAGTCGGGCTGAGCGCGCCATTCTGGACAAAGGAGGTGCTGAAGCGGTAGGGGGTGTGGTTGTGGCCAGATATGGGGACAATCCACTTCAGGTTATTGATGCCATCAAAGCCAAAATAGACGAAATTTCTCCGGGACTGCCAAGTAAGACCCTTGAAGACGGTACGGTTTCCAAGGTAACCATTGTTCCTTTCTATGACCGTTCAGGCCTGATTAAAGAAACACTAAATACCCTGAATGAAGCCATCAGCTTGCAAATCCTGATCACCATTATTGTGATCATGGTGATGGTGTATAATTTAAGGGCTTCCTTGTTGATTTCGGCGCTTTTGCCACTGGCCGTACTGATGTGCTTCATCATGATGAAGTATGTTGGTGTTGATGCCAACATAGTGGCCTTATCAGGAATTGCCATTGCCATCGGGACAATGGTGGATTTAGGGATCATTCTGAACGAGAATATCCTGAGGCATTTGGAGGAATCGGATGAAAAAAAGACCAAACTCCAGGTCATTTATGACGCAACCACCGAGGTAGGATCGGCCATCCTTACTGCGGTGATGACCACCATCGTCAGCTTTTTACCAGTATTTACCCTTCAGGCCGCAGAAGGTAAGCTCTTTGGGCCTTTGGCCTATACCAAGACATTTGCCTTGGTGGCGGCATTGATTTTCACCTTGGTATTTATGCCAGCATTTGCCCATTGGGTTTTTGGGGTCAAAGTCAAATCCAAAAACTATAAAACCATCCTCAACGGGCTGATGGCAATAGCTGGTTTGATCCTGCTCTTCTATTTCCCATGGGCTGGCTGGGTGTTGCTACTATTTGCTGCCAACTACCTGATCCATCATTTCTTCCCAAAGCAAACACAAGAGGGACGGTATAAAAACCAAGTTGCTATGTGGATTGCTGTGGTAACAGTTTCGGTCCTTTTGGCCGGCGAATGGCGGCCTTTGGGCCTTACCCAATCGGTACTGGTTAACTTCCTGTTTATTGGATTGGTCCTCGGGTTGGTGTTGGGACTTTTCTTACTTTTTATTCGGTTCTATGCCCAGATGCTGAAATGGTGTCTGGAACATGCCAGGGTTTTTCTACTTATTCCTGCCTTAATTATCCTTTTCGCTCTTAACATCTGGTTGGGCTTCCATAGTGTATTTGGCTTTGTGGCCAAAGGCTTTGATCAGGTAGGTTGGAATATCCGTACCACTTCAGTTTGGTCCGGACTTACCCATGCCCTTCCAGGATTGGGCAAAGAATTTATGCCTGCTCTGAATGAAGGTTCTTTTCTTTTGATGCCCACTTCCATGCCCCATTCCGGGGTAGAAGCAAATATGCAGATTGTAAAGCAATTGGACATGTTGGTACAGGCGATTCCAGAAGTAGAAATGGTGGTAGGAAAAGCAGGGAGGGCCGAAAGCCCATTGGATCCTGCGCCAATGTCGATGTATGAAAACATCATCAATTACAAGTCTGAATACCTGCAAGATGAAAATGCCCAAAAACTTCGCTTCAAGGTGGATGGTGATGGTAATTATCAGATTCAGTTAATCGGTAAATATTGGTGGTATGACCGCAGGGATGGAGCTGTCTGGGATGAGGATGACCAACTTATGGAAGAATCCCAAAGGAAGGCAGTGGAAAGAAATGTTGCCAAGTATTTGGTTCGCGATGAAAGAAGAGGGCAATACTTCCGTCAATGGCGGGATGAAATTCGCACCCCGGACGATATCTGGGATGAGATCCAACTGCGTACCTCCAACATTCCAGGAGTAACTTCAGCCCCAAAACTCCAGCCCATAGAGACCCGCTTGGTCATGTTACAGACCGGGATGCGTGCCCCTATGGGAATGAAAGTTTTTGGGCCCGATTTGGAGACCATAGAGAATTTCAGCCTAAAACTGGAAGCTTTGCTTAAGGAAGTACCGTCGGTGAAAGCGGAGGCGGTATTTGCAGACCGTTCATTGGGCAAACCCTACCTGGAGATAGACCTGGACAGGACTAGGCTCGGAAGATACGGACTGAATGTGGCTGATGTACAGGAATTGATTGAAGTGGCAGTAGGGGGAATGACACTAAGCACCACGGTGGAGGGCCGTGAACGCTATGCCATCCGTGCCAGATATGCTCGTGAGTATAGGGATGATCCTGAGGCTTTAAGCCGCATATTGGTCAGCACGCCAGAGGGGACACAAATCCCATTGGGACAACTTGCTGAGATCAACTATCGACCTGGCCCCATGATGATCCGAGGGGAAAATACTTTCTTGGTCGGATATGTCCTTTTTGATAAAAGAGAAGGTTTTGCTGAGGGCAACGTAGTAGATGAAGCACGGGCCTATATCCAAAATCAAATCAATTCCGGCAACCTGCAAGTGCCTCAGGGTGTTTCCTTCACCTTCTCAGGCAGCTACGAAAACCAAATCCGTGCAGAGAAGCGGTTGGCCATCGTGATTCCGCTCTCTTTGGCTTTGATCTTTCTGATACTGTATTTTCAGTTCCGATCTACAGCCATGGTATTGATGATATTCACTGCCATAGCCATGGCCTTTTCAGGAGGTTTCTTAATGCTTTGGCTCTACGGTCAGGGTTGGTTTTTTGATTTCAGCTTGATGGGAACCAATATGCGGGAGCTCTTTCAAATGCGCACGTTCAATCTTTCTGTCGCTGTTTGGGTAGGTTTTATAGCCTTATTCGGCATAGCCACGGATGATGGGGTGGTGATGGGCACCTATTTGAAGCAAAGTTTTGAACGAATCCAACCTGGTAATGTGCAGGAAGTACGTAATGCTGTATTGGAAGCCGGACTTAAAAGAGTGAGACCTTGCCTGATGACCTCAGCGACCACTTTATTGGCCTTACTGCCGATATTGACCAGTTCCGGTCGCGGTTCCGATATCATGATTCCTATGGCCATTCCTGCATTTGGGGGGATGACCGTAGCGCTTATATCTTTATTTATAGTCCCGGTGCTGTATGGAAAGTATAAAGAATTTCAGGTAAGAAAACATAGATATTAGTTGATATGTGTTGGGTGAAATATAGTTGAAATATGCTTCGCGAAATAGGGTTGAAATATACCCTCAGTGAAATATAATTCGAGAAATAAAGTTGAATAATGCTTTTGGCGGTAACGAGAAGTAATTTAAAAAAAATGATATGGAAGAGAAAAAGAAATTTATTCCACTTGTGAATTTGGAAATTTACCAGTTGGCAAGAAAGCTCTCATCATTTGCTTGGAAAATATATACACGACTTTCATACCAAGAGAAGAAAGTTTGGGGTGATCAGATGCTGGAATCCGTAGACTCAGTTGGGGCGAATATTGCGGAGGGATATGGTCGGTATCATTATTTAGAAAAGGCCCGTTTTTATTTTATAGCAAGAGCTTCATTGTCTGAAAGGAAAGAGCACTGGTTGGATTTAGGCTTTGAAAGAGGGATTGTCGTTTCTGAAGAATGGAAAGAAATCTGTGCCATCCACAAACCTCTACAAATTAAACTGAACAACACGATTACTAAAACTTACCAATCCAAGAAAGGAGGTTCAAATGAAAAGGGTTAATCTCACCGCATTCCGAAAAGCCACCTATGCGAATAAAAGACTGGTGCTAAAAATTATATCAACCCTATTTCTATTTATTTCTACCATATTTCATTCAAACACCCAAACCCTAAACAACTACCTCGAAATAGCCATTGACAACAACCCTTCACTTCAATCCTCCTTTAATAGCTATCGAGCTAACCTAGAAAAAGTTAATCAGGTAAGTTTAGAGAATCCTCAGTTGAATATTGGTGTGTTCACACGACCCATGGAGCTTTTGATGGGAAATCAGCGGGCGGAGGCCTCCGTGATGCAAATGTTTCCTTGGTTTGGGATGTTGAAGGCTCAGAAGGATGAAGCTACCTTAATGGCAGAGGCAAGGTATGAGGATTTCCGACAACAAAGAAATTTGATCCTTTTTCAGGTTAAGGAGACCTATTTCCAGCTGCAGCAATTGCAGAATACCATTGAAGTTACCAAAGATAACCTGGAGATTATGAAGTCCTTAGAGGAATTGGCCATCATCCGTTATCAGGGAGGGAATACTTCTGAGGCAGTGTCTTCGGTATCGAATGCCGTAAGGAGTCAGGCTAGAAATGGTCAGGCCAATACTTCAGATGGAATGGGAATGGGGAGTAACAGTCAAAATAGATCACCTGGAATGAATCCATCTACAGGGGGTGCGTCAACCATGACTGGTATGGGTTCAGGTGTCGGTTCGGGAAAATTGACTGATGTACTTCGGCTACAGGTGCAGATCAAGGCCCTTGAGAGTGATTTAGGCCAGATGGAAGTGGACAAAAAGCCATTATTGGCTCGATTTAATCAGTTGATGGGCAGAGATAAAGACGAAACGGTTGTATTCGAAACCGCAATTTCCACGCAGAAAGAATTGGGCTGGGAAGTAGCTTTGCTGGAAGAAATCTTAAATACCAATCCCATGATGCTGATGCTGGAAAAAGAAGGATTGGCTTACCAAAAACAAGGGGAGATGGCCAAACTGGAGGGCAAACCGATGTTTGGGTTGGGCTTGAACTACATGATGTTTTCGCCCAGGCCAGAAATGGGTGTGCCGGGGGGATTGAATGGCATGGACTATATGCCTGCCGGTATGGGCAACAACATGTTTATGCCGATGGCCACTGTTACCCTGCCGATTTACCGGAAAAGGTATAAAGCTGCTGAGGCCGAATCCAAATTTTATATGGAAGCCAACGAAAGTCAAAAAGAAGATTTGCAGCTGTCATTGATAACCGAGTTCGAAACCCTATTGGCATCCATCAAAGATGCTGATAGAAAAATCAGGCTTTTGGAAGAACAGATTGAGTTGACCGAACAGACTTTGGAGCTCTCCGTCACTTCATATGCCACTGAAGGTAGCTCCTTCGAGGAAATTTTAATTATTCAACGAGAACTTCTGGACTTCAGGCTCAATGCGCTGAATACTAGCATCGAAAGGGAAATTGCATTTGCTAGATTAGAAACCTTGGTGGGGCTATGACCTTAGATGGCTTTAGGAACTAGGAGGATCCATTGGATTCAAACTAATATGAAACAAATGGAGACGAAATTGAAACTGTATCTTAATTATTGGGCCTGTGTACCACCAATACACAGTATCCCCGAATAGCTAAATTTGATATAATTAATTAAACAATTGATTTTGAAACAATGAGCACAAAGAGGAATATACTTATCATAATTATCGGCTGCCTGTTTTTTGGAGGAGTCATGGGCTGGTTGGTTCGAGGTGGGGGGGGAAAACATCCTGATCGCGAACACACCCATATTGACGAGGACGGAGTAGAATACACCTGTTCTATGCATCCCCAAATCCGACAAAATGAGCCAGGGCAATGTCCCCTCTGTGGAATGGCCCTTACGCCGGCAAGCCAAAAAAAGACAGATTCAAGCCCCTATGTACTGGAAATGAGTCCTGAAGCAGTCGCCCTATCCAATGTAATGACCACTCAGGTAAAATCAGGCGAAACGGGTTCAAAAGTTCAACTTAGCGGTAAAATTCAGCCCAATGAAAAAAGAATCAAGAGCCTAACGGCCAATTTTTCAGGCAGGATAGACGCTCTGTTTGTTAGTTTTACAGGCGAGGAGGTTAGAAAAGGTCAGAAACTGGCCACCTTGTATTCCCCGGAATTGGTCAATGCCCAGAAGGAGCTTTTAGAAACTGCCAAGATCAAAGAACGTCAACCTTCTCTATATCGGGCTGCCAAAGAAAAACTGAGGTTATGGAATATCTCAGAAGAACAAATTGCCGCCATAGAGGCCAAGGGAGAAGTGAGAACACAATTCGACATCTACGCCGATGTTTCAGGTGTTGTAACAGGCCGAAATGTGGCGGTAGGAGATTTCATCAATAGGGGATCCGTCTTGTTTGAAATCATTGATTTGAACCAAGTTTGGGTGGTTCTTGATGCTTACGAATCAGACTTGTCGGCTTTGAAAAGAGGAGATTCCCTTACTTTTCAAGTGGCCGCCTATCCGGGGAAGGAGTACAAGGCAACCATTACCTATATTGACCCCATTTTAAACGTAGGTACCCGGACAGTAGCCATCCGGGCTGAAGCACCTAATCCCGGATTGCAATTGAAACCGGAAATGTTTGTGTCTGCCACCATTCAAACCAGGGCCGATCAGGAAAAAGGTTTACTCATTCCCAAATCTGCCGTTTTATGGACAGGGCCTCGAGCCGTTGTTTACGTTCAGGTTGGAGATAAAAATGCACCGGCTTTTGAAATGCGGGAAGTTATACTCGGCAATAGGGTGGGAGACAATTATCTTCTGGAGTCCGGTTTGAGAGATGGTGAGGAAGTGGTGAGCAATGGCCTTTTTTCCATTGATGCCGCTGCCCAGCTTTCAGGCAACTATAGTATGATGAGCCAGGCTAAGGTCAAATCTTTAGAGGTGCCTGAGGCATTTTCGAATCAATTGACCCAGCTTGTCATACATTATACTGAGATCAAAGATGCTTTGGTAAAATCTGATGCTCAAGCAGTCAATAGTCACCTATCTAAGACCATGAGCGCATTGGAAAAAGTGGATATGGGTCTATTGGAAGGTCAAGCCCATGATACATGGATGGCGCTTTTAAGGCCAATGAAAAGCAGTATGGATGACTTGGGAAAGACCATGGAAATAGAAGAGCAAAGGAAACATTTTGAAGTACTTTCAAATCAGGTGATTGAAGCAGTTGAATATTTTGGTATCACTGGAGATGCTGTATACCGCCAATACTGCCCAATGGCTTTCAGGGACAATGGAGCCTATTGGTTAAGTTTCGAAAAAGAGGTCAGAAATCCCTATTTCGGTGACCAAATGTTGACTTGTGGTGAAGTAAAAGAGGTTTACTCAGCAGGGCAGCGGGTTATGGCAAGGGAAGAAAACAGCAGAGCCAAAACGCACGCACACTGACTAATTGGTAAGCCATTGTAGCTGTGGTTACCAAAATTCAATAGTTACATTTAGCCTTTCGTCACTTTGAAATTTATTTCTCTAAGGAATTGAAATCCAGGATGCTGGAGTGGTAGATGCTGTCTTTAATGACTTCATCAAGCTTTTGAGCCTCATCTTTGATCATTTTGAGAAAGGAGGTGGTTTCTGAATCGACAAATTTATTGTCCATAATATTAAGCAGGCCAATGATATTCGCAAGTCTAGACCGCATCAAATGGGATTGATTGAAAGTCAATTGCCTTAAAAATTCACTTTGACGGGTCAAAAGGTCACTTTCATTGCTTGAGTTTTTGGAATCATCCAAATCAAAACCAATCCCTAAAACAGACCTGCTTCCGCCCTTGTCATTGGGAATGGTAGAGAATTCCCATTTGTTCCATACCAGCTCCTTTTTTTCGGAATCAGTTCGGTTCAATAATATTTTGAAATGCCCCGAAGAATTTTTTTGACAGGCTCTGAAGAGTTTGTGAAAAGCTTCTTGAAGATCTGGGTGAAGGTATTGTTCAAAATCTTGTTTGTGGTGATCGTTTGAAAAATGGGTGTCAAATAAACCATTTTTGTAAGTGATTTTACCATCTAAATCTAATATCACAACAAAAAACTGACTTGAATTCATCAAGTCTTGTGATATTGGATAAGTCAATTGTTGGGTTGTCATATTTCTTGGGTGAGATATTATGCTAAAATAAGGAAAAAATTTAAACAACAAAATAAAATATTTAAAATGCAAAAAAATGATCTTGTAAAATTTTATTGTGTTGAAAATAAAAAAAATCCATGAAGTCAACTCTTTTGTAAATAAAGCACATTAAATCAGGTAAATACGTTGATTATTCAACAACAAGAGTTTGTAATTAAGTAATTATTTCAATAAAAAATTTAATTTTAAGTTGTCTTCTCATTTAAGTAAATGAATCTAAAAACATAAATGTTACTATTTAATGCGCTGTTTTAAATTGTACTTCATTCGGTAAAAGTCAAAGGGAGTAATTTAGTCATTCAATTCGGTGGAAAAATGCGCTTGTACAATTCAATGATCCAGAAAACTAGTGAAGACAAAGCTATCCAACTCAAATACTCCCAAAAGGATACCTGTTTAAATTCAAAGAGATTGGCAAAAAAAGGAATTTCTATAATGATCACTTGTATCAGAACAGATACCAAAAGAGCATAATTAAGCCATTTGTTACTAAAAATCCCTATTTTAAAAGTAGATCCTCTCAGATTCCGCATATTGAAGGCATTAAACAGCTGGGTGAAAGCAATGACCAGGAAAACCATGGTTCTGGCCTTTTCTATCCCATAAGGTTGATAGACCAAAAAAGCAGTGATGGCCAATCCGGTCATGATGACGCAGTTGATCAATAAATACGGCAAAATATTTTGGCTAAGAATGTTTTCACTAGGGTGTAAAGGTTTGGAATTCAGTTCATTGCCTTGACCTTTTTCTGTAGCCAATGCTTTGTCACAGAATCCATCTGTCACCAAATTTATCCAAAGGATTTGGGTGGCGGTAAGCGGCATGGCCATACCCAAAGCTACAGCACTGATTAAGGTCAAAATTTCCGCAAAATTGGTAGTTACCAAAAAGAAACTTGTCCTCCTTGCATTGTTAAATACAATTCTCCCTTGTTCCACCGCATGCACTATAGTGGCAAAATTATCATCCGCCAGAACCATCATGGATGCATCTCTTGCTACATCCGTTCCCATGATCCCCATCGAGACACCTACATTAGCTTGTTTCAAGGCAGGTGCGTCATTGACACCATCTCCAGTCATCGCTACCAATTCCCCTTTTTTTTGTAGGGACTGGGCAATCCGCAGTTTCATTAATGGGGTCAATCTGGAAAAAATGTCTGCTTTTTGAACTGCCTGATCAAATTCCGCTTCATCCATAGATTGAAGCTGGGCATCTGAATAGGCAAGGTCTCTCCCAGGCAGCACGATACCTACCTTTTTTCCAATGGCAAGGGCCGTTTCTGAATGGTCCCCCGTGGCCATGATAACCCGGATTCCTGCTTTGTGGCAAGACGCTATGGCTTCCAACACTCCAGGCCTTGGTGGGTCCATCATCCCCGCTAAACCAACGAATTCCAAGTTAATAGGAAAATCTTCCGTTGGTTCACCTTCTTTTACCGCCAGGGCCAAGACGCGCAGGCTTTCCTTCGACCATTTACTAATGTGTTCCTTAATGGATTCCCGAGCTTCCTTATCCAAGTTTTGACTACCACCGGACCCACTTTGAAAGCGATCACATATTTCCAAAAGATGCTCGGGGGCACCAATAAAGAATTGAATGTCTCTTCCTTGCTTTTTCACCCAAGTGGACCGGTATTTGGTCTCTGAACTAAAGGCGAAATCTGCTTTGATTTCCAGTGTTTTTGATTTGCCTGCTTTTTTTGCCAATACCAAAAAGGCTGCTTCAGTAGGATCTCCAGTGATTTGGATTTTTCCATTTTCATCCTTTTTTATGGCAGCATGGTGGCAATGTGCCGCCACTTCCAACAAGTTTTCCAATGAGGCTGTGGTGTTTTCTTTTCTCAATAAATCCCCATCAGCTTCCCAACCTTCACCTGTGACTTCGACATCCTCACTTTCAGGTATCCAGATTTTTTTGATGGTCATGGTATTTTGCGTCAGTGTACCTGTTTTGTCTGTCACGATGGTACTGACCGATCCTAGGCTCTCAGTGGCTGAAAATTCCCTGATGATGGCGTTTTTTTTTGACATTCTAAATGCCCCAATCGCCAAAACGATAGAAAGGACAGCAGGTAATCCTTCAGGAATGGAGGAGACAAGTGCGGCAATTGAAATCAGTAGGATTTCACTGATAGGCAATTCTTGGAAAAAATAGGCTACCGAAAATAGAGAAACAGCACTTGCTATGGCGATGAAAGCCATTTGCCTGGCAAGTTTATCCGTTTTGATCTGAAAATTGGTTTTCGGAGATTTGATGGTGGTGAGGGTAAAAGCAATCTCTCCAATTTGGCTTTTTAAACCTGTGGCAGTGACCACAGCTGTGACGGACCCACTTGCCAGGAAAGTACTTTTCCATACCATATTCCTCATCTCGGCCAAGGGCACAGTCCCAAGCAATTCATTTGGCTGTTTCTCCACAGGCAAAGCTTCACCGGTCAGTGAAGCCTCAGTACATCTGGCATTTTTACATGTGATGATTCGGGCATCGGCGGGAATCATATCTCCTTCCTCCAGGACAATTATATCTCCGGGTACCAATTTTTTGGGATCTATGGTTTGAAGATTTCCTGACCGGATCACCTTGCACTTGGTGACCAAAAGCCCCTTTAAGGCCGCAACGGCTCCTTCAGCTTTGTATTCCTGAATAAATCCGATGATTGCATTGATCCAGATGATGGCCAAGATGACCCAAACATCCACATAGTGGCCAGTAAGGAATGAAATTCCTGCGGCTACCAAAAGAATATATACCATCAGATTGGTAAACTGCTTGAGGATAATTTTCCATATTGGAATTCTCCCTGGATCCGGGATTGAATTTGGGCCAAACTTAACCAGCCTCTGCTTTACAACCTCTTCCCGTAAACCCTCCTCTGAGCTTTCAAGTTGACTTAACAACTTTTTTGCTGAAATTTGGGAGGGATGTAAATTATCGTAGATCATTTTTGAAGCGCAGACTTGACCATGATAAATTCAGAAACATTTTCTTGATCCAGAATGCACAAAAAGTGTCCATTTTCTACCACAAATGCAACTTTTCGATTTTTACTCATCATGCTTCGCCAAGCCTGATCCAGGTTTTGTTCCGCTTCAATTTTTAAAGGTGAAAAATCGGCAACCAATTCCACCGCGGCATTTTCATTGTGGTCTTTTAGGCCTTTGATGATCTCATTTCTGCTAAGTGTACCCACTGCCACATCATCCTTGACTACGACAAAATGGGTAGCTTGGCTGTTTAATAGTTTTTCCACTGCCTTGGACAAGGGGGCATCATAACTCAGCAACTGGAATTTCATCATCATAGCATCCTTTACTTTATAGCCTTTTAGAAAGCTTTCCTGTTGGGTGTGAGATACTTCTGCACCTGCGCCCAGAAAGATGAAAATTCCAATCAATACCAAAATAGGGTTGTTGAACAAACCATAAAAAACGAATACAATGGCCAGCATCTGACCAATACTGCCTGCTATCTGGGTGGCTTTGTGTCTGGGCAACTTAATGGCTAAAAATGCCCTAAGCACCCTTCCACCATCCATGGGGAAAGCCGGGAGCATGTTGAAAAGCGCCAATATTAAATTGGCTGAAGCCAGAAAAAGGATAATGGTATTTCCATTGATTTTCAATTCCTCCAGGTTTTCCAAATTAAATCCAGTTATGGATAGGGCAATGGAAAGGAAAATGAAAATCACCACGTTGACCAGAGGCCCCGCTAGGGCTACCCATAGTTCTTGCTTAGGATCTTCCGGCATTTTCTCCAGCCTGGCCAGTCCACCAATTGGCAATAGGGTGATGTCTTTTGTACCAATTCCATACCGCTGCGCGGCCAAAGCATGTCCAAATTCATGAAGAATCACACAAAAAAACAAAGCCAAAACAAATAAAATGGTCCAGAGAATGTCTTCGGTAGGAGCCCCCGCTCTTAAGTTGGAGATGATGATCCAAAGGAGCAACAAGGAAAAGGTCCAGTGGATAAATACTTTGACTTGACGAAAAGTACCGAGATAAAGGGAGAATTTCATAGCAATGGAAATTAGGATTAAAATGTTGCCAATTAATCGGTTATCAGATTTTGGTACTCTTGACCAACGACTGCCAACCATTTTGAATTTAATCAAAAATTGCCACTGATAGCAAAAAACCATCTGGCTTTTATGAAGTTCATAGCAGCTGATTTCGGTTGATTTCGGCTATGGTCCACCAAGGAATCATGAAAAGCCTTTTGGTCTTTTCTTTACAGATCTAAAGTAAAGCTTAATCTCTTCCGAAAACCATGACATTTATCATTTAGCAGAGAAATAATGGCTAAAAGTAATTGCTCCCATATAATTTGGAATGGAGTCTTTTATTTTTTCTTAGAATCTAAAAATTAAACGATTTATGAATTTTGGCAAAATAAAATTTTGAATTCTGGACAAGACTTGCAAACGCTTTTTCTGTAAATTTCTTATATTCGCATTCGAAGTTCAAGAAAATTCAATTTGAAACCTCCTGTTTTGTAGTTACATCTAATTGACTGCACTAAAACCCAAATATCATGTCAGATATCCAAACTATTTATAAACCCAAGCACCACATCAGGTTAGTTACCGCAGCCTCTTTGTTTGATGGACACGATGCTGCCATCAACATCATGCGAAGGATTATCCAAGCTACAGGCTGTGAGGTGATTCATCTAGGACACAACCGAAACGTCCAGGAAATAGTGGATTGCGCCATTCAGGAAGATGTGCAGGCCATTGCCATCACCTCATACCAAGGGGGACACGTGGAATTTTTCAAATACATGTATGATCTACTCCAGGAAAAAGAGGCAGGACATATCAAGATTTTTGGAGGTGGAGGAGGAACAATACTTCCTGAAGAAATCAAAGAGCTGCATGAGTATGGTATTGCCCGCATATATTCTCCAGATGATGGTAGGTCCATGGGTTTACAGGGCATGATCAACGATTTGGTTCAGCAATCCGATTTTCCTGTTGGACAAAATGTGAAGGCCAATGGGACCTTAAAAAAATCAGATAGGCAGGCTATCGCCAGGATGATTTCAGCAGCGGAGAATTACCCTGAGGAAAGCAAAAATTTCCTGGAAACCATGAAAATAAATGCTGCTGAACTTAAAATTCCAGTTCTCGGCATCACAGGTACTGGGGGAGCTGGTAAATCTTCTCTTGTGGATGAATTGGTCAGAAGGTTTTTGGCAGATTTTGGAGACAAATCCATCGCCATCATTTCGGTGGATCCATCCAAAAGAAAAACAGGAGGGGCACTTCTAGGAGATAGGATAAGGATGAATGCCATCCATCATCCTCAAGTATATATGCGTTCTCTTGCTACTCGACAATCCAACCTGGCACTTTCCAAGTATGTACAGGATGCGGTCGACATTGTGAAAGCTGCACAATTTGATCTAATTATCTTGGAAACTTCCGGAATCGGTCAATCCGACACCGAGATCGTGGAGCATTCTGACCTGTCTCTCTATGTGATGACACCGGAATACGGTGCGGCCACACAGCTGGAGAAAATTGACATGCTGGATTTTGCAGATATTATTGCGCTCAATAAATTCGACAAAAGAGGCGCTCAGGATGCTTTGAGAGATGTCAAAAAGCAATACAAACGCAACCACAACCTTTGGGAAGTACAAGAAGAGGATCTTCCGGTTTTTGGTACCATTGCCTCACAATTCAATGATCCCGGGATGAACAGATTGTATTCGGCCATCATCAAGAAGCTTGTGGAAAAAACAGGGGTGGACCTTAAAACCAACCTTGATACAGGCAGTGAAATGTCTGAGAAAATATTCATCATTCCGCCGGCGAGAACCCGTTACCTCTCTGAAATAGCGGAAAACAACCGGGCATATGATCAATGGGTGGAAGAACAAAAGGCAATTGCCCAAAAATTATATGGCATTGAACAGGCCATTCATACCTTAGAAGATTCTTCCCTAGAAAATAAGGAGTTCATCGCTGAAGGATTGACAGCACTAAGTGCCCAAGTAGCTTTGGATTTGGATCCCAAAAACAAAAAATGGTTGGAGGAATGGCCTCTAAAAGCGGAAAAATACAAAGAGGAATTCTTTACTTTCAAAGTAAGAGAAAAGGAAATAAAGATCAAAAACCATTATACTTCTTTATCAAACTCCCAGATTCCAAAGGTAGCATTACCCAAATATGAGGCCTGGGGCGACCTGCTCAAATGGGGGCTGAGGGAAAATGTGCCCGGAGAATTCCCTTACACCGCGGGAGTCTTCCCATTCAAGCGAGAGGGTGAAGATCCCACTCGGATGTTTGCGGGGGAAGGAGGACCAGAAAGGACCAACAAGCGATTTCATTATGTGTCAAAAGGGATGCCGGCCAAGCGGCTATCGACTGCTTTCGATTCAGTGACCTTGTATGGAGAGGATCCCGATTACCGACCGGATATCTTTGGTAAAATCGGGAATTCAGGGGTGAATATCTGTTGCCTCGATGATGCCAAAAAGCTGTATTCCGGCTTCAACCTTGCAGATCCTATGACCTCAGTCTCAATGACCATCAATGGACCGGCTGCCACCATGACAGCTTTTTTCATGAATGCGGCCATTGACCAGCAATGTGAATTGTACATCAGGAAAGAAGGATTGGTGGACACTGTCAAAGCCAAGATCCAAGAAATTTATCAAAACAACGGCTCCATCCAACCAGAGTACCAAGCCGATGTTCCCGAAGGCAATGATGGATTGGGATTGATGCTACTCGGAGTCACTGGAGATCAGGTTTTGCCTATAGAGATCTATGAAAGAATCAAAGAGGATACCCTTTCTAAAGTACGCGGTACTGTACAGGCTGACATTTTAAAAGAAGATCAGGCCCAAAATACCTGCATTTTCTCTACTGAATTTTCACTTCGGCTGATGGGAGATGTACAGCAATATTTTATCGATCATAAAGTCAGGAATTTTTATTCGGTGTCTATCTCAGGATACCACATTGCCGAGGCCGGTGCCAATCCGATCACCCAGTTGGCCCTTACGCTTTCCAATGGATTCACCTATGTGGAATACTATGTTTCCAGAGGTATGAATATCAACGAGTTTGCTCCCAATTTATCTTTCTTTTTTTCAAATGGCATCGATCCGGAATATGCTGTTATAGGAAGGGTGGCAAGAAGGATTTGGGCCAAGGCGATGAAACTGAAATACCAGGCCAATGAAAGGTCGCAGATGCTAAAATACCACATTCAGACATCAGGTAGGTCTCTACATGCACAGGAAATAGACTTCAATGATATCCGGACTACACTGCAGGCTTTGTATGCGATTTATGACAATTGCAATTCTCTCCACACCAATGCCTATGATGAGGCCATCACTACGCCCACTGAAGCTTCTGTGAGAAGGGCAATGGCCATTCAGCTGATCATCAACAAAGAACTGGGGCTGGCCAAAAACGAAAACCCCACCCAAGGGGCCTTTATCATAGAGGAACTGACAGATCTTGTGGAAGAGGCTGTTTACCTGGAATTTGATCGCATTACTGAGCGGGGTGGGGTCTTAGGTGCCATGGAGACCATGTATCAAAGAGGGAAAATCCAAGAAGAAAGCTTGCATTATGAAATGCTCAAGCACAGTGGAGAGTACCCTATTGTTGGCGTAAATACCTTTTTATCATCGGAAGGATCGCCTACGGTGACACCTGGAGAAGTAATTAGAGCAAGACCTGAAGAAAAAGAGGTGCAGATACAAACCCTAAATCAATTGCACAGGAGAAACGAAGAGAAAGCCAGGCTGTTGCTGAACGAACTTCAGGAAGCGGCTGTTCAAAACCAAAATATATTTGAGAAATTGATGGATGCTTCAAAAGCATGTTCGCTCGGGCAAATTACCCATGCCTTGTATGAAGTAGGGGGTCAATACCGTAGAAATATGTAAGAAAGTGAAAATGAATTTATCAATAAAAATTTTCTTGAATCCAAAACCTTAAAATCATGTCCAAAAGAAATGTAACCGTCCGCATGCAGGGAGATTACGAATACGAGGCAAAAAACCTTCAGGGAAATACTGTGGCGATTGATATGTATGACGCCCCACAGAAGAGGGCTCAATCTCCCATGGATTTGCTTTTGTCCGCTTTGGGCGGATGCGCCTCTGTAGATGCAGTCTTGATGATGAGGAAAAAAAGGCGCCAGATCGATGACTTTTTTGTGGAGCTTGAGGGTACTCGAAACGATGGCATCCCCGCTTACTATGTTCACATTGACCTGAAATTCGTTTTGGTTTCACCTGATGCCAAAGAAGAGGAGTTTGCTAAAGTAGTCGCCCTTTCCGTAGAAAAGTATTGCTCTGTAGCCTCTTCCATCAAATCAACCATCACATTCAAATCGGAGGTGAGAAGACCGTCATGAGAGTAGTCAAAGAAATTTTTGTGGAAGATATCCGGGTAAGCATTTTTGCCTGGAACAATAAGTATTTGATCAAATTTGAAACTGGTCCGTTGGAACAAACCTACAAGGTCTCAGAAATTGACATATTGGATGAAGTTGATCTCGAAACTTTTTTTTCCGGGGATTTTTTGAATAATGTAAAGAAAAGATTTAAAGAAATGGGGCAAAACCTTCAAAAACATCTGGAAAATCTTTAGCTTTAGAAAAATAGCTGATTGATTATGAGCAGATATAGTTGGACTTTGTGTTCATTCTGTTGTTTTTTATTTTGTTGTCAATCGCCCGGCAAAGAAAAGGCAATAACTGATCCCATACAGGTCAATGCCTTTGTTTCACTTCTGGAATATGATCTTGAATCTCTGGAAGAGGAGATTCAAGAACTTGCCGTCTTTACTGAATCATTATTCAAAGAGAAAGAGAAGTGGCTTGCCAAAGCCGATCCTGATCGGTTTTTGATCGAGAACAACATGGCCAATACGGCACCTAATCAGGATCCGGAATTCAGTTCAATATACATCTCCACTTTAAGCACCAATCCTAAAGCGATCAGGGAACTGGTGAAATTCACCCATCCACTCGACGAAAAATTTAAAGCGATTGTAAATGACCATGACGTGGTCACCCAGGTGTATTACAACAGCGTATTGCAGGTCAATCGGCTCTATCCTCCGTATGATGTCGCTGCTATGCTTGAGCCTGACCTTGATTTGACCTCCTTCAATTTTTTTTATCAAGCTGATGAAAAAAACAATCCTGGCAGAGGATCAGTTTGGGTAGATGAGATCTATATAGATCCTGTGGGCAAAGGCTGGATGATGTCACTTCTTCATCCTGTTTATGTAGAGGACAAACTTGAAATGGTCTTAGGTTTTGACATTACAGTCAATGATATCATTCAGTTTTATCTGGACAAAACCACCGAGCAACTGGTCATTATAGATGGTGAAGGTACCTTGGTGGCAGGTAAGTCTAAAGCCATTGAAGCTTTGTCCCTTCCTCCTTTAAAAAACCATACCTACCTTCAAACCATCACCGCTGACAGTTTTAGAATTGAAGATTTCAACTTGTTTAAAAGTAAAAGTCAGGAGGTACGGAAAATGGCCTCCCATTTTATTTTATCTAAAGGAAAATATTATTTGCTTGATGAGGGCACAGAGAAAATCCACATCACTGGCAGAAAGATGAACAAATTTAATTGGTATATTCTTGACTTGGACTTATGAATCAGGAAATCAACAACAACCTCTATTCCAAAATCAGGGAATCACACAGGTGGTTTGTGGTATTAGGAATCATTGTGGTTTTATTGATTTTATTTTTGGCTTACAGTTTCTTCGTCGCCCTTTCTGATAATCAGATAAATACCAGAAAGCAGTTTTTAGCAAAACAGACTGAGCAAACCGCAAAAGACATTCAAATGAACTTTGCCAAAACGTACGAGGACATGGTCTTTTTCATCAATAACCTGGAGCCGTGGACCTATGAAAGAACTGGAAACGAACAGCTTGCATTTGAAAAAAGAGCAAGAAGGATTTTTAATAACCACAGGAATGTATTGGATACCGTATTTGTTAGATTTCCGAATTTGGCAGTTTCCTTTTATTTTGATGAGCAAAACAACTTCATAAAAAAAACTTATCCGGAATGGGATGGATCAAAGATAGAACATCCTGGATTTTTGTGGTTAGAGAACAACAATAAACAGGTGGCACTGGGTTTTTTTATTGACATCAAAAAGTTTTTTGCAGATGAATTGAACAACCATTATTTGGGAAGTTCCTCTGAGAAGTTTTTCTATCAGAACGAAACGCTCTTCAAACTCTCTGAGTATGCTTTTTCAAAGGGAGACCATTTGGATGAAAGGACCTTAAAAGTACTTGCAGAAGATGTTAAAATTGGCCTTAGAGGTGGATATGAAGGTTATTTCGCAGACTCTGTTCAGCAGAAAAATCATCAGGCCATCATTCACCAATACCCTTTTAATCTATACCCTTTAGATCAAACCTTTGCTATCGTTTACCTTCAGGACAAAAAGAGTATTTCCTCCGGAATTTTTGAAACCTACTTTTATTTGTTGATGGGACTTTTGCTTTTATTGGTTATCGTATTGCTCATCTTGTATAAATTCCTCAAAAACGTCCATTTGTCAAATGCCATCTTGGCTAAGAATTCTGATGAAATCAATGAGTTGTTCAGGAGGCAGGCACTTTTGTTGCATGAAACCAAGGGATTCATTTATTTTCAAGAGGCCGATGGGAGTATGTCCAGCGTCGGAAAGGAAGTGGAAGAGGTATTGGGTTTTTCTCGGGAAGATTTTTCCAAAAATTTCAAGAAATACATTCATCCTGAGGACATGGATTCCGTCAAATCTTTACTTGACCAAGCCAAAGCAGACAAGAAGGAGGTCATATCCCATGAATTCCGCTTTCAGCAATCAAACGGAGAGTACATCAGAGTTAAATTTTTCGAAAAATTGCTGTATGATGACCTTGGTATTTTTATGGGGAATGTAGGTATTTGTACGGATATCAATGAGCATTATTTGGCCCAGCAGGAAATTATCAAAAGTGAAAATAGATTACGGGCTGTATTGAAAAGTTTGCCAGACATAATTTTCATTTATGATCATTCGGGTGTGTTCCTGGATTACTATGTGCAGGATATCAGTTTATTGTTGATGCCACCCAATGATTCTCTTGGGAAAAATATTTTGGAAGTTCTACCTTCACCGGCCAATGAAGAGGCTTTTGATACCTTGAAAAAAGCCGTAAAAACAGGGAAGATTCAGACTTATGAGTTGGAACTCAAGCTTGCCAGTGGAAGTCACTTTTATGAGGTTCGGTTTTTTAAACTCGACGAGGCAAAGGTCATTTCCATCGCCAGGGAGGTGACCAGTCAAAAGCTTTGGGAAAATGGATTGCAAGAAGCCAAAGAGGCTGCAGAATCAGCCAATAAAGCTAAATCGGAGTTTTTGGCCAACATGAGCCACGAAATCAGAACACCGATGAATGGTTTGCTTGGCATGATCAGCCTGTTGGAAAATACGCCCTTAAATGAACGACAAAAGAAATACATTCAGATTACCAAAGACTCAGGAGAATCCCTTTTGGGAATCATCAATGATATCCTTGATTATTCAAAAATTGAGGCTGGAAAATTTGAACTCAAATGGGAATCTTTCCATTTCAGAAAAGAAATCAAGAAAATTATCAGTATTTTTTCAGGTCTATTGGCTCAGAAGAACCTTAAATTAAACCTCAGTATCCATTCGAAAATCCCTGAAATGATCATTTCTGACAAAGATAAAATAGGTCAGATTTTATTCAATGTTATGGGCAATGCTGTCAAATTCAGTAAAAACAACAGTGAAATAGACATTGATATTTCAGGAGAATCTATCATGGACAACAGCTTTATGCTGAACTTTAAAATCAAAGATTATGGGATTGGCATACCCAAAGAAAAAATTTCCATTTTGACAGATCCCTTTACCCAAGTGGACAGCACCAATACCAGAGAACACACCGGTACAGGGCTTGGTTTGGCTATTGCCCATAGACTTATAGAATTGATGGGAGGCAGTATGCAAATAGAGAGCGAATTAGGAAAAGGGTCAACTTTTGCTTTCAATATATTCTCAGGTTTTGAAAACGTAGCGTTTCATGAGGAATACTCCTCTTCGAGGGTTGATCAGGAAAATGGGGAAGTTCAAGAAGACTTGAATAAGCTCAATGGGCTTTATCCTATCGATATTTTGTTGGTTGAGGACAATGACATCAACCTTCAGTTTATGGAAATGTTGTTTCATCAATTGGGCTATGTCCCATCCATCGCCAAGGATGGAGAAGAAGCCGTAAAAATGGTAAAAAAGCAACATTTTGATCTGATTTTCATGGATTACCACATGCCCAAGCTTGATGGGATCAAAGCAGTAGAGATGATTAGAGACCTTCCTAACGGTCATATTCCCAAAATCGTAGGGCTTTCGGCAAGCGTTTTCAAAGAAGATATTGAAAGGGCAAAAATTGCTGGCATGGATGATTATCTTACCAAGCCAGTTCAAATCACCTCTATCATCCATCAAATCAAAACCTGTGCTGAGGCTTTGGCTAAAAAATAAAGGCCTTAACATCTCTGTAAAGGCCCTTAGTGTGTACTACGATTTGGCTCAGATGACACTTTCCAGATCAAATGCCTCCAGGTAATCAGCAACCCTTCTTACAAATTGTCCTCCTAAAGAACCGTCCACTACTCTATGGTCATAGGAATGGGAAAGGAACATTTTGTGACGGATGGCAATCACATCTCCTGTGGGAGTTTCAACTACAGCTGGTTTTTTGGTAATGGCACCCACAGCCAGGATGGCCACCTGAGGTTGAGGAATGATGGGCGTACCCATCACATTGCCGAAGGATCCTACATTGGAAACCGTGTAGGTACCACCCGCAAGTTCATCAGGTGAAAGTTTGTTGTTTCTAGCCCTGTTGGCTAAATCATTGATTTTTTTGGACAATCCCACCAAATTCAAACGGTCAGCATTTCTGATCACTGGGACAATCAGGTTTCCGCTTGGCAAAGCCACGGCAACCCCAATGTTGATATCCTTTTTCACAATGATTTTTTCTCCATCCACTGAAATATTGATCATGGGGAAATCTTTGATGGCTCTAGCAACTGCATGGATAAAAAAAGGCGTAAATGTAATGGGTTCTCCCTCTTTCTTCTTGAAATCATCCTTGACTTTATTGCGCCAAAGCACAATATTGGTAACATCAGCCTCAACAAATGAAGTTACGTGGGCAGATATCCTCTTGGAATCAACCATCCGCTGTGCAATCATTTTCCGCATGCGATCCATTTCGATGATCTCATCCGCTGCAGAGATACTTACTTCCACTTTTTGGGATGCATAAGCAGGTGGAGTAGTATGTAAAGCCTGACTGGATTTTTCTTTCTTTTCCTTAAGGTAGGCCAACATGTCATTTTTTGTTACCCTTCCTTCTTTGCCACTACCCTTGATCAAGGAAAGTTCTGATCTGCTGATACCTTCCTCTTTAGATATGCTCAATACCAAAGGGGAATAAAAACGTTCGTCTGAACTTTCAACTTCTGCCGCCTTTGCATCTTGAATCAAAGTTTGGGTAAGTGCTGGAGAGGCTGAAATTAGCTCTTCTTTTTTAGTGGAAGTCTGGGCAGAGGTGGAGGTAGGTTCTTGTCCATTGGATTCTCCTACTATCTCTATGATGGCAATTGGCGTTCCCACGGGTACAACGTCCCCCTCCTTGGCTAATATTTTTTGAAGGGTACCGGCATGGGTGGAAGGCACCTCAGTATCCACTTTGTCTGTGGCCACTTCCAAAACAGACTCATCCTGCTCAATCGGATCCCCTTCCTTTTTTAACCAAGTCAGTATCGTACCTTCAATTATGCTTTCACCCATCTTGGGCATTACCATTTCTATAGTTGCCATGTGATAATTATTTAATTGGGTTTATTTCTGAGATTTAAAATTAAATTTTATTTTAATGGATACAAAATCCTTCTGATAAAATTTTGATTCGTTTTATTTCAAAATACATTTGTAGAGCATACTCAAGGTAGCCACCCCCGTCAGCTGGATATTGATCATCCTATCTTGAGTCAGCTGAAGTTTTTTGGTCTGAACCTCCTCACCAAAAGCGCAGGCTAACCAAACTGTCCCAACGGGTTTATGGTCAGTGCCTCCGGAAGGGCCCGCTATTCCGCTGATGGCCAGACCAAAATCCGCCCCGAACATCTTTCGGACTTTTGACGCCATTTCGAAAACGGTTTCTTCACTTACTGCCCCATACTTTTCCAAGGTTTCCATATTTACCCCGAGAAGTTGGGATTTAAATTGATTGTGGTAGGGAATGATGGAACCATTGTAGTATTGACTGCTTCCCGGCTTGCTGGTAATGAGATGGGAAATGTAGCCTCCGGAACAGCTTTCCGCCAAAGCTACTGTTTTCTTTTTATCGGTCAAAAGTCTTCCAATGACATCTTCCAATTCGTCTCCATCATAGCCGTAAATGTATTTTTGTATCAGTGGCTTGACTTTATCTATTTCTCGGTCTACCTCATTGATGAGTTCGGAAATGTCTTCTCCAAAGGCCGTCAGCCTTAGCTTTACCTGTCCCAAAGAAGGAAGATAAGCCAATTTGATGTGATCTGGTAAGTTATTTTCCCAATCTTTGACCAAATCCGCCAACCAACTTTCTCCTATGCCCACCGTTTTGATCAATTTGTGGTAGATCTTTGGCAAAGGAAAAATACTTTTGATTTTAGGGATTACAAAATCCTGCATTAATTTTTTCATTTCATGAGGTACTCCTGGCATAGACATCCATACCGTATCGTTTTCCTCAAACCACATTCCTGGAGCAGTGCCCACTTCGTTGGGTACATAGGTACATTTGGTAGGCAAATGTGCCTGTAGCACATTCAATGGGGTCAATTCTCTACCTCTTTTTTCAAAAAATGTTCTCACCGCTTCCAGTGCCTCAGGAACCATGGCTACTTCACATCCAAAGTACTCTGCCAACAAAGGTTTGGTCAGGTCGTCTTGGGTAGGCCCTAGTCCTCCCGTGATCAGGACGATATCAGCCCTTGTCTCAGCATCCTTAAATGCCTTGAGCATATCAAGCCTGTTGTCTCCTATGGTAGTTCTCCTAACCACCCTCACCCCGATTTTATCCAGTTCCTGGCTGATCCAATGGCTGTTGGTGTCTATGGTTTGACCGTAAAGAAGCTCATCTCCTATGGCTAGAATTTCTGCTGTTACTGGATTCATACAAATTTGAGATAGGTTTGTGTTGCTATTGCCCTAAATAATGAAAACTGAGAGCCAATTGTTCAAACTGACATGGTTAAGCCATAGGCTGTCCTTACCGCACCTTGGCTTTTTTGATAAAATTGGAGAATGCACTTGGGAAAAATCTTTTGAGGTATACCCCAAAAACTTCCTTCCTTCCGATATACACCTCTTGCCTTTTCAAACGAATCGCCTTCTCCATGGCCTTAGCACATTCTTCAGGAGGCAAGCCTTTGGCTTGTGCATCATCCATTTGATTCAGTGGGCTCCCATCTCCTGTGAGCGCGTTTACAGATACATCTGTTTTGACAAAACCGGGGCAGATCATGGTGACCAAGATGGCATCTTGATGGTGTTCAGCCCGAAGACTGTCAAAAAATCCGTGCAGGGCATGCTTAGAAGCGGCATAGGAGCTACGGTATGGAGAACCGAATTTTCCCACCAAACTGCTTACAACGGCAAAGTGACCTGATTTTTGTTGGATAAAATGTGGCAGCAAAGCTTTCGTTAAGGCTACGGTTCCAAAATAATTGATTTCCATAAGCCTACGGTCTACGGAAAGCTGGGTGTGTTTGACTAAAGAGCGCTGACTAATTCCTCCGTTGTTGACCAAAATATCCACGATTCCAAAAAAATCTACAGCCTTCGACACTTTCTCCTGAAGGGTTTCAGCCTCGGCAAGGTCCAAAGGCAATACCCTGACCTTATCAGGATGAAGGCATTTGTCTTTGACTTCTTCTAGCTTGGGTTCATCTCTGGAAGAAAGGATCAAACGGTAACCTAATCTGGAACAATGAATACTTAGCGCTGCCCCAATACCAGAAGACGCTCCCGTGATCCACATGACTTTGTTATGGTCAGGGCCGTTCATGTTGTTTTTCTCAAATAGGTTACAATGGTGAAATCAAATTCATTCTTTTCATCTTTGCTATGGATTACCCTTTCGTTGACCTTCCATTCCTCTGGATCCATCTCAGGAAAAAACACATCACCTTCGGGACTTGCCTCCACCTCTGTCACTATCAATTCATCAGTAAGGGGCAAAGCCTGCTTGTAAATTTGCGCACCTCCAATGACAAAGATTTTTTCCAGCCCTTTTTGCCGAGCCAAATCCAAAGCCTCTTCCATGCCATGTACCAAATGATGGCCATCGGGAACAGGATAGTCAGGATTTCTTGAAATTACGATCGACGTCCTTTTTGGCAGCGGTTTTCCCATGGATTCGAAGGTTTTTCTTCCCATCAGAATATGATGCCCTAAGGTGGTTTGTTTAAAATGTTGCAGATCTGCCGGGAGCCTCCAAATTAACTGGTTGTCTTTACCAATTACATTGTTTTTGGCTTTTGCTACGATGATGGATACTTTCAATTCTTTTTTTTTACCAATGGACAAGATACCAATGATTTTTTGACAGAAAAAATCAAGAAATGAGAAAAATGAGGATCCAAAGAAATAGCAGGTTCCTAACCCATTGATCCAAATAAATCCATGGCCAAGGTTTGAATAAAAAAAACCACTGAAAAAAACTTTTCAGTGGTCCGTTAATGAAGGTTAAATTATTTCTGAGCCTGTGCCCCAGCCATCATGTTGGGGTATTCCGACATGTTGAATGTGATGGGTGCGGATTCATTGATCTCTATCACTTTCATCTCCATTACAGTCTGGTCGGTTTTACTTCGATAGACCATTTCCATGACATTCCCGAGAGGAAGTTCATCAAATTCCATGTTGTTCTTTTTTCTCATTTTATCTGTAATGAAAGGACTGTTTTGGCCATAAAAGCTCCCCCAAGCATTGATGGGTTTTTGGGTGATCCAGTAATTGGCAGAAAAATCCGGACCATCTGCCTGGTATTCTTCGCAGGAGAGACCGTGAATGGTTCTGGTATTTCCGGTTTTCTTATAGGAGTATTGGCTGAGGTCGTATTCCTCTGTATCCCCATCATCAATGTCCATGTCTTCGGCCACCTCCATCAGTTTATCCATATCGATTTTCATGGCAATGCTCGATTTTTCACCATCATTGTTTGTAAGCATGACCCATGCATTGTTTTTGAGGTCATAGATCATGATCAGATTCTCTTCCTTAGAGCTCTTTCTTTTTTCCTTGGTTTCTGAGAACTCCAATCCTGTGAAATTAGGATTGGTGGAGAGAAAACTTTTCATAGTGGATGGATCTGTATCTTTTCCATTGGCTTCTTTCCCAGTGATCTCCAGAATGGTATATCCATCAAAAGAGTAGGAATCTTCCGTAGGTGCATCAAATTCCATGCTTCCGAAAACTTTCCCCCAGTTAACGCCACCTTCCATTGATCCTTCGGGGCCTGGTAAGCCTTTAAACATTTTTTCCAGTTGCCTTTGGGTGGCCTTTTCAACCTCTTTGCTGACTTGGCGTTCAACTGCTCTGCTGGCACCTTGTTCGGCAGCTCTTCTGATTTGCCTGAGAATCTGCCCTTCTGTGATGATAGGGGCAAGCAACAAACATGACATTAATAAAAGTAGTGGGTTTTTTTTCATGGCTTTGGATTTTTTTAAAGAAAAGGATTACAAAATTGAATTCAATTCCTAAAGTTAAAATACAAAAATGACAATGTGAAATACAATTTAAAATACATTTATAAATCACAATAAAGATTCAAAAATCTCTTAAGGCCCAAATCTAATTTTGAAGGAGCTCATAAACAGGTCTTTAAACAAAATTAAAAGTGTAGTATTATTCAAAGAATGATTTCTTCATTATTAAAAAGAATGTCCCCTCAAAACTTCATCAATTTTCATTCGCTTTTTCCCTTCCAACTGAAGTTCCAAAACTGCAATTCCAGAATCTGCGCATTTAAAATGCAGGAATGTTTTGTTGTCTGTTTTAAATTCTCCAGGCTGGAGATCAGCCAATTCTTCCTGGAATAGCGCTGTTTTAAAAATTTTACAGATTTTTCCCCCGATTTTGGTCCATGCGGCAGGGTACGGGGAAAGGCCTCGAACCAGGTTATGGACCTCTTCAGCGGTTTTAACCCAATTGATCTCTGTCGTTTCTTTGAAGATTTTAGGTGCATGGTGGGTAAAAAGTCCTTCATCCTGTGACTTTGGTACTACCTCGTCCTTGGCAATGGCTTCCACTGTTTTCAATACCAATTTTGCGCCTTTTTCCATCAGCCTATGGTATAGTGTCCCTACATTGTCTTCAGGGTAAATTGGTTCTTTTTCCTGGTAAATGACGTTTCCGGTATCTATGGCGTGCTTGAGGAAAAAAGTAGTGATACCGGTTTCCTTTTCCCCATTGATAATGGCCCAATTGATTGGGGCTGCACCACGGTAGTTAGGCAATAAAGATGCGTGTAAATTAAAGGTACCCTTGGGAGGCATGTTCCATACTGCCTCAGGCAGCATCCTGAAAGCAACCACAATCTGAAGATCTGCTTTCAAACTTTCGAGTTCTTTCAAGAAAATGGGGTCTTTCAGGTTGGTAGGCTGAATGACAGGAATCTGATGACGTAACGCTGCTTCTTTTACAGGAGAGGGGATGAGTTTCAGCCCTCTTCCTTTAGGCCGGTCCGGTGCAGTAATTACCGCAACGACATTCCAGCCATGATTGATCAACATTTCCAAGGAGGGCACCGCAAATTCGGGGGTGCCCAAGTAAACAATACGTAGATTTTTGTCCATTTTTCTCAGAAACGAGGTTTTCAAAATATAGGTTTCAACCTCAATAAAGCACGTATTTGGCTCTCATTTGCTTGTAGGCTTCAAGTGAAGGTTTCCACTTTGCTTGGATTTCCGACTCTGTTTTTCCAGACAAGATGTCTTTTCTGAGTTGATCTGTACCGGCAAGTTTATCAAAGAAGTTATTAAAGAAAGCTTCTTTTTTGCCAGAAAGTTCATAAGCCTTCAGCAAGTATTTTAAAGTAAACTGATGGTCAAGGGGTTCATTTCTGAGGTCCTCTCCATAACACTTTTTGTCCATTTGAGGTGGGTTTTTTGACATGCCCTGTATGCTGACGGGGGTGAAGCTGAAACTTCCAAACTTAGGATCCGGATAACCATATACCTGAAAAGGGTAATAGGTGCCCCTTCCCAAGCTCACATCTGTGCCTTCAAAATAACAGAGGCTTGGATAAAGCCTAATGGATAGGTCGTTAGGCAAATTAGGAGAAGGCTTGACGGGCAAGGAATACGGCATGCCATGGTCCCAGTTTTGGATTTTGATGATTTGTACATCCGCTTTGACTTTGTTTTTTAGCCAACCTTCCCCATTGATCATTTGTGCCAATTCTGCCACTGTTAGCCCATGCACCACAGGTATAGGATGCATTCCTACAAAACTGGTGAATTTGGGATCCAAGACAGGGCCATCAATGTAATCCCCATTTGGATTAGGCCGATCCAATAGCAGGATGGGTTTTCCGATTTCAGCACAGGCTTCCATCACATAATGTAAGGTACTGATGTAGGTGTAAAAACGAACGCCCACATCCTGCAAATCGTAGATGATCAAATCCACATCGGCCAATGAAGTAGCAGTGGGTTTTTTATTGTCCCCATATAAGGAAATTACTGGCAGGCCAGTTCTTTTGTCTGTGTCGTTTTTTATGACTTCACCCGCATCGGCATCTCCCCTAAATCCATGTTCGGGTACAAATACCTTTTGGACCTTTACGCCTTCTTTCATTAGATAATCCACCAAATGAAGGTTGTCCTGTTGCGTAAGGATACTGGTCTGATTGACTACCAGTCCTACTTTTTTGCCGGTAAGAAGTGGTAGATAAATTTCAGGTTGATCCGCTCCAGGCAGGATGGGGGATGAGGAAATTTGAGGTGATTCTACAGGTTTCTGCTGGCAGTGGGCCATGTGGATACTAAAAAAGACCAATAGAAGTATTAATTTTAGGGGCTTCATATTTATTTATGCTAGATTTACTCCAAAATAATATATTTCCTTGAACCTTTCCTATTTCATTGCCAAAAGAATAAGCTTCAAACGTTCCGGCGGCTTTACCGGAACCATCCATCGAATAGCGGTGGCAAGTGTATCCATTGGTCTTGCAGTGATGATCATTGCTTTTATTATTTTGGGAGGTTTCCAGAGGGTGATTTCCGATAAAGTATTTTCTTTCACTGGACATTATCAGGTGCAGCGCTTTACTTCCAGTAATGCCTTTGAAGAATCTCCCACCTCATTCAATTCCAATTTTTTTCAGATATTTCAAGATCACGAACTCATTCGGCACATTCAGGAATACGCACATAAACCAGGCTTGCTGAAAGGAGAGGAGGAAGTAGAGGGGGTGATCATGAAAGGCATCGGACCAAGATTCGATTCTTTGTTTTTCCTTCCCCATATCGTGGAAGGCCGATTCATTCAATTCCAGAAAGACCAAGCCTCCAATGAAATCCTACTCAGCAAAAAAATTGCAGATAAATTGCTGTTGAATTTGGGTGATAGGGTACTCATGTATTTTGTCCAGGATCCGCCTAGGTATCGGCGTTTTGAAATTGTCGGTATTTATGAGACCTATTTGGAGGATTTTGATGATAAGGTTATTTTGGGAGACATTCAAACCATCAGAAACCTCAATGGATGGGAGCAGGATCAGGTAGGAGGTTTTGAAGTGTTTTTGACGGATAGCAAAGACATAGACAGCTATCAGGGATTTCTGTATGATGCGTTGGATTATGATCTGAAATTGGTAAAAGTAACAGACAAATACATACAGATCTTTGATTGGCTGCACCTATTGAACAACAATGTGTATGTTTTTATGGGATTGATCTTATTTGTTGCAGGTTTTAACATGGTTTCAATCCTCTTTATCCTGATCATGGAAAGGACGCAGATGATCGGGATTTTGAAAGCTTTAGGCGCCAGCAACAAGCAGATTAGAAAGATATTTTTCTGGAATGGTTTGAGGATAATAGGAAGGGGGCTTTTGATCGGAAACCTAATTGGAATTGGTTTGGGATGGCTTCAAGATCAATTTAAGCTTATTCGGCTGAGTCCCGAAAATTATTATATGGATTATGTCCCTGTCTATTGGAATTGGGAGGCTATTTTGGGAATGAATGTTTTGATTCTGTTGGCCACTACATTGGTATTGTTCATACCAGCAGTGGTAATCAGCAACATCCACCCCATCAAATCCATTAGGTTTGACTGACGGGATAGCGTGTGAAAAAACTTTTTAATTTCATGCTGAGAACTCCAAATACGGCTTCTTTAAAAATATTGGTTGACATTTTGGAGGTGCCTTTGGTGCGGTCTGTAAATATGATCGGGATTTCTACAATTTTATACCCTTGCTTCCAAGCTTTGAATTTCATTTCAATCTGGAAAGCATATCCGATAAAGGTGATCTTATCTAACCCTATCCCTTCCAGAACCTGTCGTTTGTAACACTTAAAACCGGCAGTACTGTCTTTGAATGGCATACCGGTAATGAATTGCACATATATACTGGCAAAATAAGACATCAGCACCCGTCCCATGGGCCAGTTGACTACATTGACCCCTTTGACATACCGAGAACCTATTGCCAAGTCATATCCCTCTACAGCACAGGCTTCGTAAAGCCGTATGAGGTCCTTGGGATCATGGGAAAAATCAGCATCCATTTCAAAAACAAAACCATACCCATTTTCCAAGGCATATTTAAATCCCTCCAAGTAGGCAGTTCCCAAACCGGACTTTTCTTGGCGTTCAATTAAATGTAACCTTTCAGGAAAGTTTGTTTGAGCCTCTTTGACCAAATGCCCCGTACCATCCGGGGATCCATCATCTACCACTAAAAGCTCAAATGCTCCCGGTAAATCCATGATGGCTGTGATCAGTTCTGGAATATTTTCTTTTTCATTGTAGGTCGGTACAATGACTAATTTTTCTTTTTTCATAGGATCGAAACCCAAAATTAGAAGGAATTAGGGAATTTTATGGTCGAAAATTCAAAATCCCGACATATTTACTGGTAATTAAACCAATTATTGGCCTAAACGTAATGGGGAAATTCTGTTTCAGTAGGCATAAAACAGCTTTGTAATTCATTTTTAAGGGAAAAAGATCAAAACATTCCTTTCGAACTTGGTGTTATCGATCCAAAATAGAATTAAATTGCCACTGTATTAAGAAATTCGAAGTGGTGTTCGGGAAATTTTCAATTGAAAATCGACTGCAGCACACATTTCTTTAGCTTATCATCCAAAGTTTCAAATTCAAACTTTTGCAAACCTAAAAATGCAAAGGCGCATTCATGGTAAAATAAAATCAATGGTTAAGTCGGACGTTTTGACCCTTTTCCCGGGGTATGTTATTGAAAGTCAATGGGATTTGTTTAATATTTTCTCCCATTTATTACCCATTTATATTCTGAAAACAATGATTTGTATAAATTTTTTAAATTTAAATGAAAGAATATTTGTTTCTTCAATGACTACCTTTGAAACAGCCTAGTTATCAATCACCCAAAAAAAATGAATCAATCCCTCAAATTTGTTGACAATCAAAATTCTCAGTTTTTTTCTACTGCCAGAAAGCGCGTAGATGAATATTTTCGGACCAATGAATTATCAAAGAAAGCCAATTTGTCCATGGTGACCAAAACCGTGGTCTATCTTACTTCATTCGTAGGCTTGTACGCTTTGATCATCCTGGAAGTGTTTCCATTGATGGTTAGTCTTTTCCTTGCAATTGCTCTTGGGATGACCATGGCGTTTATAGGGTTTAACATATGTCACGATGCATTGCATGGGGCCTATTCTTCCCGGGCATGGGTCAATAAGACATTGGGGTTTCTTTTCAATTTCATTGGGGCCAATGTCTATGTATGGAACATCACCCATAATAAAATCCACCATACTTATACCAACATAGTCGGTCATGATGGGGATTTAGAAGTTGCTCCGGGTTTGGTTAGGATTACCAGTGACCAACCCAAAAGGAGTTTCCATAAGTACCAGCAGATCTATGCTTTTTTTCTTTATTCTCTGGCTTCCATTTCTTGGTTTTTTAGAAAAGATTACATGAAATTCTTCCAGAAAAAAATCGGACAGCACGAGAACAATCATCCTAAAATTGAATATTTCAACCTGTTCTTCTATAAAATCCTTTATTATGTGCTCTATATTGTATTGCCTCTGGTGTTGATGGACATTACATGGTGGCAATTTTTGATTGGGTTTTTGGCTATGAATCTTGCGGAAGGTTTGGTCTTGGGATTGGTGTTCCAATTGGCCCATTTGGTGGAGGGTCCGGTTCTTCCAGAGCCAGAACCCCATGAAAACATTGAAGAGGCCTGGGCGCAACATCAAATGAGGACCACTGCCAATTTTTCCAGAAACAGCAGATTGGCTACTTTTTTATGTGGTGGATTGAATTATCAGGTGGAGCACCACCTTTTCCCAAAAATCTGTCACATCCATTATCCTGCTATCTCGGAAATCGTGAAGGAAACCGCAGAGGAATTTGATCTGCCTTATCATGAAAACGCGACATTCTTCACTGCCTTAAAATCCCATTACATGTTTTTGAAAAAAGCCGGAACTGCAGTTTGAATCGATCAAACTGCCATTTCTAATGGTTGGATTTAATCTAGAAGTCCTCATCATGGGTTTTGGCAGAATCCGCTATGAGGCGGTTGATTTCGGCCAGTTCCTGATCGGTTAAATCCCGCCATTTTCCCGTATCCAGGTCCAGTTTCACGTTCATGATCCGGACTCTTTTCAACCGGGTCACCTCGTAGCCAAGGTATTCGCACATTCTTCTGATCTGACGGTTTAGTCCCTGCGTCAGGATTATGTTGAAGGTATATCTGTCCAGGGCTTTCACCTCACATTTTCGGGTTATCGTATCTAAAATGGGTACCCCATCACTCATTTTACGAACAAATTCCCGAGTAATGGGCTTGTTGACTTTTACTACATATTCCTTTTCATGGTTGTTTCTGGCTCGGAGGATTTTATTGACAATGTCTCCATCACTGGTCAGAAATATCAATCCTTCGCTGGCTTTATCTAGCCTACCGATGGGAAATATCCGCTTGGGATGTTTGATGTAATCTATGATGTTGTTTTTTTCAGCCTTGGTGTCTGTGGTACTTACGATACCCACTGGCTTGTAAAAGGCAATGTAAATGTGTTCCGTTTTTGGTGGTGATATCAATTTGCCATTCACCCTGACCACATCTCCAGGATTGATTTTGGTTCCTACTTCGGGTACTAGTCCATTGATCGTAACTCTCCCTTCCGCTATCAATTTATCCGCAGCTCTGCGGGAACAAAATCCTACTTCACTGAGGTATTTATTGATTCTAATTGAAGTTTTTTCTTCCATACAAAGTGACAATGGCATCCAGTCGCAAGTTAAATCCTTTTTGGGTAAAATGAATAAAAGTGTGCTTAAGGGCATTTAGAATCAAAATATAACCTGAAACAGATGACATTTTATGAACAGGCAAAAATCCGTTGATGTAAAAGGCCCGAAATTTTATGGGAGATTGGCCTAAAAAAGCTAAATTAAACTTCCGCATTTTTGAAAAGATTTGTTATCCTTTAAAACAATAACCCCCAAAGTATCATGAGCAACAATTCATTTAAACAAGTCGGTGTCTGGATTGATCATTCCAAGGCATTATTGATCGGTCATGAAAAAGGTAAAGCTTGCCTGATAGAGACCATTGACTCCCCATATGAGAAAATCAAAAGGGAAGAAGGGGAAACCAATGACAAGACCCGTTTTTCTCCTAATCCGGAACATGCATCAAACAACGAACATCGAAAACACCAAATAGCCCAAAATGAGTTGAATGAATATTTTAAAATGCTCGAAGGCAAACTGAACAGATTTGAAGACATCATGCTCTTTGGGCCCAGTACGGCAAAAGAAAAACTCAGAAACAGGTTGAGGGGAAACAAATCCTTCGATGGAAAATGGTTATCGGTTCAGAACAGTGATAAAATGACCGACAATCAACTGCTGGCTTTTGTAAGAAACTTTTACCAGCAATAGGAAGATTTACTACAAAAGGAATTTTCTTTTTACTTCAAATTAATCTCATGCTTGTTTTGGCCAGCCTTGACTTGGAAAGCAGCTTTTTCAAACGAAGGAGGCCCGAAGGTACCTGAGGCATTATTTGAAAATCCGTAACCATCCCGTGGAATTCCGAGGGCATTTGTTCTTAATTTCCCCACATTGCGGCTGTCATGGAAAACAGACAATGCATAGGTGCCCTGCGGTAGGTCTTTAAAAGTGACGACGGCCTTGTTTCCCTCTATTTTGACTGAAGCCGATTTTACGGCTTTGTCAGGTTCATCAGGAAAACCGTCCGAACTCTTAAATAGCAGGACTCTGATTACACCATCACTGCTTTTTACATCAGCAACGGTCAATGTCAGCTCTCCATCAGCTAAGGGTAAGTTTGTCAAAACCATAAGCAAGGGCAAAAAGATGATCAATATATTTTTCATGGATATGGTGGTTAGTTTATTGAGTAGAACCTATACATAAACCATTCCAACTGATTTGTGGTGGGAAATGTTGCTTTGTACAGGTGGTATTGGTTCAAAATTAAATCAAACCATCGTTTCAAAACTGATGGAATGCTAATTAAGAATATGAAATAAACGATTTTAGGAATAAGAAACCCAGCAAAATATAATAAATTGAACATTCATCAAACCTACGATACTATGAGTTCCAGACGAAACTTTCTCCACAAAATTACCCTCTCCACCATGGTACTTCCCTTGGTCGCCAATGATGTTTTTTCGAAAACGGTTTATATGCATAACCCACCTTACCAAGGTCCTATGCTGAAAGTGGCCATTATGGGTCTGGGAAGTTATGGCAATAGAGTGGCAGAAGCCATGCAGGATTGCAAGAAAGCAAAAATTACCGGTGTGATCAGTGGTACCCCTTCCAAAATCAAAACCTGGCAAGCCAAATACAACATACCGGACAAAAACTGTTACAATTACGAAAATTTTGATCAAATCAAAGACAACCCTGACATTGATGCCGTGTACATCATCACTCCCAATGCCTTACACCACGGACAGACTTTAAGGGTAGCCAAAGCCGGCAAACATGTCATCTGCGAGAAACCCATGGCCATCAATGCCAAAGAAGGCCGGGAAATGGTAGATGCTTGCCGAGCAGCCAATGTTAAGTTACTGATTGGATACCGCATGCGCTTTGAAGCCAATACATTGGAAATCATTCGGATGAGGAAAGAAGGAGAGTTGGGTAAGGTGCTTTTTTTTCAAGGATTGAGTGGATTTAGGATAGGTGATCCCAATCAGTGGAGATTGGACAAAGATTTGGCGGGTGGGGGAGCCATGATGGATATTGGCATCTACGCCATTAATGGAGCCAGGTATATGGTAGGAGAGGAACCCATTTGGGTAACTGCACAGGAAACCAAAACGGATCCTATCAAATTCAAGGAAGGAGTAGATGAAACCATTCAGTTTCAATTAGGCTTTCCCAGTGGAGCTGTAGCTTCCTGTCTTTCAACCTACACCATGAATAACCTAGATAGGTTTTTTCTCAATGGAGACAAAGGCTTTGCAGAACTCCAACCTGCCACGGGGTATGGCCCCATAAAAGGACGTACCCACAAGGGTACATTGGAATTACCACATGTGACGCACCAAACTGTACAAATGGATGAGATGGCAGGTATAATTTTGGAAGGAAAGGAGCCCGTCATGCCAGTAGGTGGGGCTGATGGGGTCAAAGATATGGTCATCATCGATGCCATTTTTGAAGCTGTCAAAACTGGAGGAAAAATCGGATTGTCTTTATAAACAAAACATCAGTACAACGGGGGTAAGATCAGCCTGATTACCCTTTGGGCTTGTGGGGAAAGGAAAAGGCTTTTATCCTTAATTTTCAACCCTATGAATAGAAGAGATTTTCTTCAAGCCACTGTGTTGGCTGGAAGTGCATTGGCCCTGCCTACAGACTCCCTTGCTGCGGTCTTACCGGGCGCAAAAACAAAAAGTGTATTGGTCATTGGTGCCGGATTGTCAGGATTGGCTGCTGCCTATCAACTTCGACAAAAAGGAGTCCAAGTGACCTTATTGGAAGCCAGAAACAGAGTGGGTGGACGAGTCTTTTCTCATCACCCAAAAGACACCGAGGACCTGGTCATTGAGCTGGGTGCCGAGTGGGTGGGGGCCTCACACGAAAGGGTGATCGCACTCTGTGAAGAATTTAACCTCGAACTCTTCAACAATCAGTTTGATTCCCACATGATCTATGGTGGCCAATACCAAAAAGCTGGTTCATGGGATTTCTCTGAGGATATGGATGCTTTTTGGAAGCAGCTTCCGGATTGGTGGGCCAAGGTGTCAGACAAAGAAAAAATCAGGCTGGATAAGATGGATTGGTGGCGGTACCTGTCACTAAAGGGATTTGGAGAAAGGGATATGGATCTTAGGGAACTCCTTGACAGCACTGATTTTGGGGAATCCATTCGAAACGTTTCTGCTTTTTCAGCTTTGGCAGAATATGCCGAAAGCAGCGAAAAAAATGAGATGGATTTCAAAATCAAAGGAGGAAACAGCACATTGGCCGAAAAGCTGGCAGATGCCGTCGGGAGAAATAACATCCATCTCAGTCACAAAGTAGCTCGTGTAGAGCAAAACAAAAAAGGGGTGACCTTGACCTGTGAGGATGGGCAGTCTTTTTCTGCTGATAAGTTGATCTGTACCACCCCGACCGCCTCTTTGTTAAAGATTGATTGGCAGCCTGCATTGCCCAATTCAAGCCTGGAAGCCCTCCATGCCCTTCAATATGCGAGGATAGGGAAGTTTCCGGTTACCTTCACGGAACGTTTCTGGGGAGTTGAAAACTTTGATTGCGTTACAGATGGACCGGCCCACTATTTTTACCATGGGACCAAAGATCAGCCCGGTAAAGAGGGGGTTTTGATTTCCTATGCAACAGGGGATAAGGCGGATGTGCTGAATGCCCAAACACCGGAACGCCGACTTCAATTGATTCTTGATTCGCTGAAACCTGCCTTTGGCGATGTCAGTGCCTATGTCAAAGGAGACACCAAGTATTATTGGGGCAAAGACCCTTATTCTATGGGTGCCTATGCCAAGTATGGGGTGGGACAGTGGTTTGATGTCATGCCCATCTTGAAGAAAAACCACGGCAGGGTACACTTCGCAGGGGAGCATTTGGCAGATTGGCAGGGTTTTATGGAAGGAGCGATCAATTCCGGGGAAGAGGCGGCAGATGCGGTAGTGAGAGGGTGAAAAAGTGAATCTAGTATTTTTTTTGTTCGTCCTTCAGCCTTTTTTCTATTTATTTCGGACCCATCATAGACCTCTTTTCGAAAGGCAGGTAATGCTCCGCAAAAAAGGAGATCATTCAATTCCAAATAACGAAAACCTTTGGAAAATATTTATGATAAACTGTAAAACTGCGTCATGATAAGCTTTAATGAAAAACTGGATTCTCAAAGAGGTCAAAACGATCCATAGATTGCGCGGGGGGTGCCGGAAAACCGAGGGTAAGTTGGGCTTTGGAGGCTGAAGGTTTTATCCCGGCTTGACTTTTTTGGTCAAAGCCTTTCCCGTGACCACGGGGCAAAAAAGTAGGAGGAAATAGGGTATCAGAAACCAACTTAACCAAGCTATTAAAAATCCGGTGATTGATCCGATTAGTATTGATCCTGATTTGAAAAAATTGCAGTTCATTTTACCCTCACTCTGAGCGGAAGGAAGAGTCTTCGAAATTCCGGAGAGATGCCTGCCCGAAAGTCAGGCGGGCCTGCCCGAAAGTCAGGCGGGCCTGCCCGAAAGTCAGGCTGGCCTGCCCGAAAGTCAAGCGGGCCTTCCCGAAAGTCAGGCGGGCTTCGGCAGGCTCAGCATGACGTTGTAGAACAAGTTTATAAGCAGAATGAACAATCTTAGTATTCTCGGTGAGCTTCGGCAGGTTCAAAATAACTAAAACAAGAGGAAAGCGTCATCCTATTTCAGCATGACGCTTTCTTTTTGTTTATATCAAAGATAAGTTCTAGGCGTGTTTTATAGGAACAACGTAAAAGTTAACTCAATCTTCCTGTTCCAGTACTTTTTTCTTTTCTCTTTCAAACTCCTCTTGGGTAATGATGCCATCATCCAAAAGCTGCTTCAATTCTCTCAATTTTTCTGTTTTGGATTGGGAAAGGTTTTTAGTATTATCCTCTTTGATAGGGCTTGTATATCCACTCAATGGAATCATTTCATAGGTCCTCGACTCTTTGTACTTCATGGTCCAAAGAAAGGGGAACAACAAAAAAAGTCCGCCAATGATGGCTCCAGCATCTGCTTTTTCATCTCTTGAAAATCCCCCAAAAAAAGTTTCGTAACCTTCTTTTTCTAATTTTACGTCGGTTGAAGAACCTACAATTTTGGTGTCACTGTGCCGATATGGAGTTTCACCCACATATTCCCCGTTAAGGTATAGCTTGGCTCCATCAGGTCTAGAATTAATCATTGTGGTACTGGAACAGCTTGAAAACAGGATCAAACCGATGCAAAATACAGAGATGACCTGTATCATTTTTTTCTTAATCATAATCACTTTTAATCTTAGGTTTTGAATGATAAATATGGGTACAATTTGATTTTCAAATATAACTTAGTGACCCAAATTCAACGCAAAACTAAGTTTAAGTTTCTGTTATACAATAAAAAAAAGTGGATTAGTGATAAATATGTTGAAATAGTTCAAACATATTTTTTAATGTATTGAAAAGTAATCAATTACAGTCAGCCAGGTGCTTCAACGCAAATTGGCTACCTCCCTGGGCTGCGGTTTGAAGTTCACGGCAAGCTTTGGCCTGATCTTGTTCCATATAGCAATATGCCCTTCTGGCCATGGCTTCATAGTGCTTGGGTTTGGCTTTTAATACTTCATCAAAATCTTCAATGGCCCACTCTAGGTAACCGATCCGCATCAATGCCCAACCTCGGTTGTATCTTGCGGTGAGGTTGTCGGATGCATACTTAAGGTAGGTATTGAATGATGCCGCACAACCCAAGGGATCCCCGGAATGCGCTCTTGCGATGCCTTGGTAGAAATGAAGGTTGGCTTCTTTGGGCTTGATTTTCTTGGCGATCTCAAGAAACTCATCCGCTGAGCGATAATTTTTATTCATGATCATGGCCCTGCCCAATAAAAAAAGAATTTCATAATCTTCGCTGTCATGCATGGCAGCGATCAGAAGAAATTTTTCCGCTTCCACGTAGTTCTCCTGTTTCCACCTGATTTTCCCGATGCCAGCGTAAGCCTGTGCATAATTCGGTTTGAGCTTGGTGATCGTTTTATAATCCGCTATGGCTTCATCGTATTCCTCAAGTTCCTCATGGGCCCTAGCCCTTAGATGCAACGATTTCAGGTCAGTGGAACTGATAAACAGCACTTTGCTGAATTCCGAAATGGCTTTTTGATATTCCTGATTTCTAAAAAGACGCTCACCTTCACTGAAAGTCCCGAAACAAGAACTTAAAAGCAAAAAGGGTAGGATGTAAAATAGTCTGTTCTTATTCATGCCTGTAACGAAACCATAAAACTATCAGATTAGTTTTTTAAATGAAAATTTTCAGCTCTTTTTTTTATAAGTGGTTAAAAATTTGTGTATTAACCACTTGATACCATATATATTTATGTGTACTGAATTTACATTTAACGCTTCACCAGGTGTAAGCTATAAACAGCGTTACCGCCTTTTTTTATATTTTTGCTCTATATATTCCATCTCATAGGAACCGAAACCCGAATAAAGATTTTCTTCTCGGATGAAAATAAATTCTTCATCTTTTAGGCTTTTAATTTTCAAAAATCTCTCATAAATTCTGATATTTGATTCAATTTGAGGGTACCAATTTTCCTCTCCATGCCATTTTTCCTCTAACTTTAGAATTTTACCACCTAGCAAGATACTCCAAGTGCCTGAATAAGCTTTTCTATTGTCTATGAAAATAGAGAATGTTAAATCTTGATCAAATTGATAGGATACTCGGTTTAATTTAAGGTCCTCTTTTTTTATTAACAAGGTAGTATCAATCGATTGGAAATAACTTTCAGTTGAGAACGAAAAAGCGCTAAATTCATTTGGAACCACTTTTATCCTTTTCAATAACCACTCTGACCCTGTAAGTTTAGAATTAAAAATTTCAATCTCGTCCTCACCTAACTTTGGCACTTTTATGAATCTGACTTTTTTCTCGATTCCACGAATCCAACCCTTAAATATAATCTCATTGTTTTTTATTTCTTCTAACTGAAGTATTATGTAATCATTTCTTCCATACGATACATTTAGGTTTAAAAGAATTTGTCCATTGACAGCCTTTACGGTCCAAAATCCCAATTCCTGAAAAATTTTCTCATTATACATGTCGAATCTATCAAAAGAATAAACGTTTTCCATATATTCTCTCATTGTGTAAGCCTCTCTGTCAATAGAATCAAATGAGAAATATCTTTCCCCGCTACTATCGTCTTTAAATTCCCATTCCGTGCCTTTCAAAGCTGAGAACAGTTGTTGTGCCGAATAGCGGTTATTGCCTTCATTAAAAGTTTTAAAAATTACGGTTTCTCCGTATATATCAATTTTTAATATTGAATCATTTTGTAAAGAATACTTTGTCTCGACTCCGGAATAAAACATACTGTCCCCCTTTATTGAATAAGAAACTAGTGTGTCCTTTTCCCATCCAAAGAGTATTGCTTCAATAGAATCCTTCTTAAAGGTTATAATCTGCTGAAAGTCGGTGATTGATGTTTCCCCATTTTCGTTAATACTTCCAATCGGCATCCATGTTTTATAGAGCTTTGAGATTGTTTGACTGTTTCCTGAATAGGAAAATAATGAAAGGATAAAAAAGAATATGACCTGTTTCATTCATTGGCGGTAACTAACGGGTGATACCTATAAAACACCCTTCGTGCTCGGCAATTGGTGGATATTCTGGAGGTCTCTCTTGACCGCCATTTTGATGGCTCTTGCCAGACCTTTGAAAATGGCCTCGATTTTATGGTGCTCGTTCTGACCTTCTGCCTTGATGTTCAGGTTGCATTTGGCGGTATCGCTGAATGATTTAAAGAAATGAAAAAACATTTCGGTCGGCATGTCTCCAATCTTTTCTCGTTTGAATTCGGCGTCCCACACCATCCACGGGCGCCCCCCAAAATCGATGGCTACCTGTGCCAACACATCATCCATTGGTAGGAGAAATCCATACCGATAAATGCCTTTTTTGTCCCCAAGGGCTTTCAGGTAAGCTTCACCCAGAGCCAAAGCGGTATCTTCAATGGTATGGTGTTCGTCAATATGAAGGTCGCCTTTGACTTTAATGGTCAAATCCGTGCTGCCATGTTTACCCAACTGTTCCAGCATGTGATCAAAAAAGGGCAGTCCGGTGGAAATGTCACATTTCCCGCTTCCGTCAAGGTTCAATGAGATCTGAATGTCTGTTTCTGATGTTTTCCTACTGATGGTAGCAGACCTGGCAGGCAATTTCAGGTAAGTAAATATTTCATCCCAATCCCAGGTAGAAAAGCTCGCATCGGGATGAGGCTCACCAATGAATATTGATTGGGCACCCATGTTTTGGGCCAATTGAATATCTGTGGCCCGGTCTCCAATGACAAAAGAATTCTTCAAATCATAATCCCCGTTTAAGTAAGCCGTAAGCATGCCTGTCCGGGGCTTCCTTGTTGGGGCGTTTTCATGCTCAAAGGATTTGTCTATGTGTATGGCGGTAAAAATGACCCCCTCTTGCTCCAAAGTTTTCAGCATTTTATATTGAGCGGGCCAAAAATCCTTTTCGGGGAAGGAATCCGTACCCAAACCATCCTGATTGGTGACCAGAACCAATTCAAAATCTGTTTCCTCAGCGATTTTTCTTAGGTTTGATATGGCCTTGGGCAGAAACTCCAGTTTTTCAAGGCTATCTACCTGAAAATCCACTGGAGGTTCTTTGATGATGGTACCATCCCTGTCTATAAAAAGCACTTTTTTCATGGTATTGGATTAAAGTCTATTTGTTTGCAATAGGGTTTGGAAAAGCAGCCATGGCCTGTAGAAGCAGCTCATTTTCTGATCGGGTGCCTACGGAAATTCTCAAGCAACCTTCACCATGTACTACCTTGGACCGGTCCCTTACGATTACTTTTTTTGAAATCAAATACGCATACATGGCTTTGGGCTCAGGCAGTTTAACCAATAAGAAATTGGCATGGCTGGGATAAATTTTTTGCACAAGTGGCAATTTGGTTAGCGCTTTCAAAAGATAGTCCCTTTCCTCGAGAATATCCTTGACCATCTTTTCTTTTTTGGCAACGTCCTGCAAGGCTTCAGCCACCAATTCCTGACTCAGCTGATTGATGTTGTAAGGGGGTTTGATCAGGTTCAGAATATGAATCAATTCAGGACTTGCGAAGGCCAATCCCAATCTCAAACCTGCCAAACCCCAGGCTTTGGAGAAAGTTTGCATAATGACCAGATTGGGATATCGGTTCAACTCTTCAATAAAGCTAGGCTCATCACTGAAGTCAATGTAGGCTTCATCTATGACCACCAAACCCTCAAATCCTTCCACCACTTGTCTGATGGCTGACCTTTCCAGCTTATTGCCACTGGGATTGTTCGGAGAACAAATGAATATCATCTTCGTCTCAGCATCCACGGCAGACAATACGGCATTAGGATCCATTTGAAAATCGGGGCTCAAATTGACTTTTTTGGTGGCCACATCATTGATTCCTGCACTCACCTCATACATTCCATAAGTGGGAGGCAGCAGAATCACATTGTCTTTTCCTGGCTGACAAAAAGCCCTGAAAAGCAAGTCAATGGCTTCATCGCTTCCGTTTCCAACGAAAATCTGTTCCGAATCGATGTTTTTGACCAAGCCTATTTTGACCTTCAAGTCCCGTTGATAAGGGTCGGGATATCGGTTGTATGCGGCAGCGGTGATAGACCCAAATGGGTTTTCATTGGCATCCAGAAAGACCCCTTCTTTGCCACTGTATTCGTCTCTGGCAGAGGAATAAGGCTTCAATTTAAGGATATGGGGCCTAAGTAATTTGTCTAATTGGAAAGCCATTAATGGTGATTTTTTATATAGGCCAAACGGATACTTACAGCCTGCTTATGGGCTTCCAAAAGCTCATTTTTTGCCATGATTTCGACGGTTGGACCCAATTGCTGCAATCCTTTGGCAGTAATTTTCTGATAGGTTATTTTTTTGACAAAGCTGTCCAAAGAAACCCCACTGTAATTGCGTGCATATCCATTGGTCGGAAGGGTATGGTTGGTTCCGGAGGCATAATCTCCAGCCGCTTCTGGGGTAAAATTCCCTATAAATACAGATCCTGCATTGACAATACCATTTACCACTTCTTCCTCATTGGCCACTGCGATGATGAGGTGTTCAGGAGCGTAATAGTTGATCAATTCCAGTGCCTTGGTTTCATTGGACATGACTATGGCCACGCTATGGGAGAGGGCCTTGCGGGCCATTTCCTTTCGCGGTAATTTTTCCAGTTGTTCATCAACGGACTTCAGGACTTTTTTGGCCACTTTTTCTGTAGATGCCACCAAGACTACCTGACTGTCAGCACCATGTTCAGCTTGGGAAAGTAAATCCGAAGCCACAAATTCAGGGATGGCGGTGTCATCGGCATAGACCAAAACCTCCGATGGACCTGCAGGCATGTCTATGGCCACGCCTAAGTTGGTAGCCAACTGCTTGGCTGCTGTGACATACTGGTTCCCCGGACCAAAAATCTTATCCACTTTAGGCACTGATTCTGTCCCATAAGTCATGGCTGCGACGGCTTGCGCACCACCTGCTTTGACAATTTTGTCTATCCCTATCAAATCTGCGGTGTAAAGGATTGCCGGATGAATTTTACCCTCCTTGTTGGGTGGGGTGCAAAGTACAATCTCCTCACATCCGGCAAGGTTGGCCGGTATGCCCAGCATCAAAACCGTAGAGAACAATGGGGCGGTCCCTCCGGGGATGTACAATCCAACCTTTTGGATGGGAATGCTTTTTCGCATGCAGGTGACCCCTTCCATCACCTCAACCTCAAGGGTTGGGCTTTCCTGAGCCAAATGAAATTTCTCAATGTTTTCTTTAGCGACATGGATTGCGGCTTTCAACTCAGCATCCAAGTGGTCTTTGGCCTCTTGGATTTCTTCCCTGGTGACCAAGAGTTTTTTGATTTCCACATGGTCGTATTCCAAGGCAAATTTTTTCAACGCCTTATCACCTTGCCTTTTGACTTTGGCCATGATTGGCTTGATGATTTTTTTGATGTCCTTCATTTTATGCACAGGTCTGTCCAGTGCTTTTTTCCATTCGGAAGGGGTGGGGTTTAAAATGATTTTCATGCGGTGGTTGTGTCTAAGATCAATACTGATGGTAGAGAAGCTTCTGGTTTATAGGATCATTTTCTCTATGGGTACTACAAGGATTCCCTCAGCCCCTGCTGCCCGTAATCCTTCAATGTTTTCCCAAAATTGATCCTCACTGATCACAGAATGAACCGAGGACCAGCCTTTTTGGGCAAGGGGAAGGATGGTTGGGCTTCTCATGCCCGGAATTAGCTTGGCGATTTTGTCCAGGGATTCGTTTGGCGCATTCATCAGGACATATTTGTTGCTTTTTCCTTTTTGAACTGCATTCATCCGGAAAAGCAGCTTGTCTACGATTTCCTTTTTTTCATCGGAAAGATTCAGGTGGCTGATCAGTACAGCTTCTGATTTGAAAATGGTCTCCACTTCTTTGAGACCATTCATCATCAAGGTGGATCCGGAACTTACGATATCGCAGATGCCTTCCGCGAGTCCGATGCTGGGGGCAATCTCCACTGAACCACTGATTTCATGGATCGCTGCTTTTATCTGGTTGGCCTGTAGAAAATCACTTAGGATTTTGGGGTAGGAGGTGGCGATGTTTTTGCCTTCAAAATATGACAGGCCCGGATAGTTTTCGCCTTTTGGAATGGCCAGGGAAAGTCGGCACTTGGAAAAACCGAGTTTTTTGAGCACCTCAACTGTTTTGTCCTTTTCTACCAGCTCGTTTTCGCCCACGATGCCCAGATCAGCTACCCCATCAGCCACATATCCCGGAATATCATCATCTCTCAGAAATAGGAATTCGATGGGGAAGTTGGTGGAGGTGGATTTTAATTTGCCAGTCCCGTTGTAAAATTTGATACCACATTCCTTGATCAGCGAAAGCGAATCCTCACTTAATCGGCCGCTTTTCTGAACTGCGATGCGAATGATGTTTTTCATGGGTTAAATATACAAATATGAAAAGATAACGATTTGATTTTTGCTAAGGACCGATTGAAGGGTCCCGAAGTAGAGAATGATCAATGTAAATGATTGATCAGGAATGATGGAAATGATGATGCATGACCGGATAGGTCTTAAAAAAAGAATGGTTGGAAGTATTTAAAACAGCCTTGTTCATCACAGTTGACAAATTTAAGTCAGAATTTATAACATCCAAAAATACCACATTGTTTTTGGTGCCCCTAGTGCAAATTCATAATTTATGAAATGTTGGCAAGAAAGTTGATCTAAACACAAAAATATATATATAAGATTCATTTTAATATATATTAATGTTATATTTGGTCGTTATACACAACAATGACAACAAAACAGGTTGGATCATATATTTTTCAAATGCCTTCCTGCATGCTTAACCCCATGTTTCACCTAAATTGTGTTAGCAAATGAGATTGATAAAAAGTAAAAAAAACCTCCTCTATTTGCCTTTTTTGGTAATTTTTGTCTGCTTTGTCAACGCACAGCAGATTCATTCCCTTGATGCCTTGAGCGATGAAGGATTTTCCTTTAAATCCATGAAAAACGTATCCATTTTCAGCGAAGAAGCGCAAGCTGATTTTGCGGTGATGTTGGAAACGGACCCAAATGGAGATCCAAAAAGCATCATGTTGTACCAACCGGACTTCAAAGAAGTATTTCAGTTGCACCAAAGTTTCGAGAATCAGGAGGAAGCCTTGGCATATTTTAAAGGTCTGAAAAACAAAAAAGAAAGTCAGCTTGAAGCATATGCTCCAGGTGTAGCCCCTAATCAGATTTATACTTTGGTGACCAACGAAGGCAAACTGGCCAAAGTGCTCATTTTATCTACCGAAATTACAAGTCAGGTGTTGCCAAACAAGGTGTTGTACACCCAACCTTTGATTACCTTCAAGGCGGATTTAATTGATTGATTTAACCTCCTGACTTTTTGGCTTTGTAACCCATTTCCTGAAGATAAACCAGGATTTTATCCCGATGATCACCTTGTATGAGGATTTCCCCTTCCTTGGCACTTCCGCCTACCCCACATTTGTTTTTCAGGGATTTGGCGAGGTCCTTCAAATCATCATCGGATCCTACAAACCCTTCGATTAAAGTGACTTGTTTACCACCGCGCGACTTTCTGTCCAGCAGGATTTTGAGTATTTGTTTGGAAGGAGGGAGGGTTTCTTCGTTGAAACCTTCCCCTGAATCAAATTCAAAATCATTTCGTGTGGAATAGACCATTCCTTCCCGGTTTTTCCAATCGTTTTTCTTCTGCTTACTCATTACTTTTATTTGACTTTCATCGTCCAAACAGGCCTTTTGGCATGATTGACGACGTCTTCTGCTATGCTTCCGCTCAGAAGGTGTAAAAACCCGGTACGACCGTGGGTTGCCATGGCAATCATATCCGCATCGATGTCTTCCGCATACTCTATGATGCCTTCTTCTTCGGAGGAGCTGTTGTAAATTTCCACATGCGTATTATCCAAATTATGTTTTTTGGCGAATTCAGCGATGGTTTTTTTGGACGTACGGCTGCTTTCAAAGAGACTGGGTGTGTTGATTTTTACCAGATATAGGTCTGCGTCCAACATTTCCTGAATTTTTTTCAGCTGTTTCATGACAGAGTTGCTTTTTTCCTTAAAATCACTGGCAAAGACTATTTTACTGATTTTATCCACCGTGATGGCCTTTTTTATCGTAATGACCGGACAATCAGCATACCGAACTACTTTTTCTGTATTGGAGCCTATCAAAAACTCTTCGAGCCCACTTGATCCTTTGGAACCCATGACCACTATGTCGGCTTTCTCTTCTGCAATTTCTTTGGAGATACCTGCGTAGGGATTGCCGAAAAGCAACTTGGTACTGAATTTAAATGGTCGGTCAGCATAATTTTCCCTCAATTCGGCCATTTGTTTTTTTCGCTTATCCATCAACTCGATCATGTAGATTTGATTGATCTGATCTCCTCCTAGACTAGCTTCTCCCATGGTATTGAAACTTTGGGAACCCGGGAGTTCTATCACATGGACCAATTGTAAGTGTGCATTTATTTTGGAGGCGAGGCCTTCAGCAAATTCGAGGGCATTTTGAGCTTCTTCGGAAAAATCAAAGGGTACTAAAATGGTTTTCATAACGGGGGTTTTTAGGTTAAAATATCAGGCAGTAAAATACAAAAAAATAAACGAATTTTGGCCTAGCAAATTGCTTATTTAGAAATAAAGCAGCCCTGTTCCGAAAAGTAAGACCCAAACCAAAGTGGCAATGGCCATTTTTTTCAGGTAGGGATCGAGCGCAATTGGGTCTTTCAGGTTTTGTACAGCCTGACCAGTTTTTACCATAAGCAGGGTTGCCAGCAAAGCCAATAAAGCACCGTACGATTGGGTATACAGTACAAATACCAAAAGCGCTAAGTTTCCAACGAGCACCAATGCCCAATTGTATCTGACAGCAGCTTTTCTTCCTATCCTTACCGGGATGGATTTTTTTCCGGCTTCCCGATCGGAATCAATGTCTCGGATGTTGTTGATATTCAACACACTGGTACTGAAACAGCCCAGAGAAACCGCAGGCAGCAAGAGCAGATTGGAAAAACTCAGTCCGTGCAGATAATATGTTCCCAAAACCCCCAATAACCCAAAAAACGCAAACACAGAAACATCTCCAAAACCTAGGTATCCATAGGGTTTGGTACCCGAAGTGTAGGTTATTGCAGCATAGATGGCAAGCAGTCCTAAAAATAGAAAAAGCATAAAAACCCAAAAATCCTGCAAGGCCAAATAAAGTAAAGTTAGACCACTGACAAATGCCATTCCACCCAACAAATACATGGCTTGCTTCATCTCAGTTGGACTGATGATGCCTGATTGTACGGCTCTGATTGGACCTTTTCGTGAAGCACTGTCGGCACCGTGCACACTGTCCCCATAATCATTGGACAAATTGGACAGGATCTGTAAAAGAATGGTGGTCAAAGCAGAAAGGAGAAAAATTTCCCAACGAAAAATACCATTGTAAGCGGCAATAAAACTGGCCATCAATATGCTGGATAGGGCCAGCGGCAAAGTCCTGGGTCTAATGGCATGTATCCAGGCTTGCTTTTTTCCGTTGAGTACTGCGTCCACTTGAATTTTTTCCAAACCTAACAAAAAGACCTGTTTTCTCACAGAAAACAGGTCTTTTGACTGTTTTTTATTTTAGGCATTGATGGCCGAAATGATTTCTTCATCCATGGGGTTGATGGCAGAAGGGAAAAATTTCTTCAGGTTACCATTTTCATCGATCAAATATTTGCAGAAATTCCAAGTGGGTTCCTTATCATTCCATCCATTCATGTTTTTGTCAGACAACCATCTGTAAAGCGGATGCTTGTCCACCCCTTTGACAGAGATCTTGTCAAACATCTGGAAAGTGACTCCATAGTTTTCCGTACAAAACTGTTTGATGTTCTCATTGGTGCCGGGTTCCTGCCCGCCAAAATTATTGGCAGGAAAGCCCAAAATCGCCACTTTATCTCCATGTTTTTCATTCAACTCCTGTAGGTCAGCATACTGTGGGGTATACCCGCATTTTGATGCCACGTTTACTACCAGGACTTTTTTACCTTTGAATTGGCTGAGGTCTACCTCATTGCCATCAATATCGTTTACTTTGAAATCGTAAAATGATTTTTCCAATTGCATTTCGTCAGGGTTAAAATTTGATTCAGGTTCCGAGCTTTTGGACTGTCCACAGGCCAAAGCAATAAAAGCAAAAACAAGGATTGAGGTTTTCATCATAAGTAGGGAGTTAGGGTTACATCCGCTCTGGGACATCTATGCCAAGTAACTGCATTCCCCAGCGGATTGTTTTGGCCACCTGGAAGGAAAGCGCTACCCTAAATGCCTGTTGGGAGCTGTCTTTTTCTGAGAATATGGGTAATTCCGCATAAAAGCGGTTGTATTCTTTTGCCACATCGTAAAGGTACTGGGCCAAGATCGAAGGTGTCATTTCATCCGCAGCCTGTACAATTTTCTTTTCGTATTCAAAGAGCATTTTCACCAAGCTCTGTTCTACATCTGCCATGCCTGTCAACTGCCCGAATCCCGATTGGGTATAATCTACTCCGATCTGATCCGCTTTTCTGAGGATAGCTGAAATTCTTGCATGGGAATATTGGATAAATGGCCCCGTGTTTCCCTGGAATTCGATGGATTCCTGTGGGTTAAACAACATGCGCTTTTTAGGGTCTACCTTTAACAGGAAATACTTGAGTGCCCCCATGCCCAGTTGCTCATAAAGTAGGTGAGCTTCTTTTTCGGAAAAGCCATCTATTTTGCCCAATTCTTTGGTGTGCGCTTCAGCAGTAGCTACCATTTCAGCCATAAGTTCATCGGCATCCACCACAGTGCCTTCCCTGGATTTCATCTTGCCACTCGGCAAATCCACCATCCCGTAAGAGAGGTGAAAGAGGCCGTCTCCATAAGGTCTGCCCAGTTTCCGCATGATCTTAAAGAGCACATCAAAGTGGTAATCCTGCTCATTGCCTACCACATAAACCGATTTGTTGATTTTATAGTCAGCGTATTTGAGGTCGCAGGTTCCCATGTCCTGGGTGATGTATACCGATGTGCCATCACCGCGCAAAACCAGTTTTTCGTCCAGTCCTTCATCACTCAAGTCCACCCACACAGATCCGTTTTCTTTCTTGAAAAACACGCCTTTCTGAAGGCCTTCTTCTACGATGTCTTTGCCGAGTAGGTAGGTGTCAGATTCATAATAATACCGGTCAAAGTCCACCCCCATTTTTCTATAGGTAGATTCAAAACCTGCATATACCCAACCGTTCATGGTTTTCCATAAAGAGACCGTTTCGGCATCGTTGGCTTCCCATTTTCGGAGCATTTGCTGTGCTTCCAGGATTAAAGGGGCCTCTTTCTTGGCTTGTTCCTCGGAGATTCCCTGATCCATCAGTTGCTGGATTTCCTTTTTGTAAGCCTTATCAAAGATCACATAATACTTCCCAACCAAATGATCTCCTTTGATACCGGCAGTCTCTGGAGTTTCCTCTTGGCCATGATGGAGGTAGGCCACCATGGATTTACAGATGTGGATGCCTCGGTCGTTGATCAGATTGGCTTTGATGACTTCATAGCCGGCGGCTTTCATGATTTCAGCCAGCGCATATCCCAAAAAGATATTGCGCATGTGACCCAGGTGAAGGGGTTTGTTGGTGTTTGGAGAGCTGTATTCCACCATTACCCGTTGTCCATTGGAGGGAAGCTTTAGCGGATCTGTATTTTCCAGCAAGGACCTGAAGATATCCAGCCATTGGGAATCGGAGACGCTTAAGTTTAGAAAACCTTTGACCACGTTGTACCCTGAAATGATGTCCGAATGAGTCAAAAGGTAGGCTCCCAAAGCCTCGGCGCCTGCTTCCGGGGCTTTCTTGGTCATCTTGGAATAAGGAAACATCACAAAAGTATAGTTTCCCTCAAATTCTTTCCGGGTAGGTTGCAAGGCCAGTTCATCCAGGGAAACGGGATGGTTAAAAAGTACCTCAAAGGCCTTTTGTATATCAACTAATATCTGGTTTTCTATATTCATGTTTAAGAGGGTAATCCGTGCGATAACTTCAATTGGCAGGAATTTAAACGGGTTGGATTAGAAATTCTCCACCAAAGAGGCAGTAGTGGCTTCAAGCACTTCAAAGGCATTTTCAGCCATAAAGTTCTCTGTATCCAAGGTAGGGTTAACTTCCACAATCTCCCAACAACACACCCTCTTGTCTTTGATCAATTCCGTATTTAAGGCGATGGCTTCTTCTACGGTAAGACCATGGGCCACGGGTGTGCCCGTGCCAACAGAAATAGAGCTGTCTAAGCTGTCCACATCAAAGGAGATGTAAATCTGATCGCATGATTTCAGCGTATCCAAAGCCGCCTTGGCAATGGCTGAAATGCCTTTTTCCCGCACTTCATCCGTGGTAAAATTACGGATGCCATGTTTTTGCATCAGGTGGTTTTCCGGTTCTTCTGTATCCCTTACAGAGATGAAGACAATATCTTCGGGATTTATTTTCGGAAAATCCCCGCCGATTTTCTTGATTTTGTTCCAATAAGCCTGGGTATCTTCATCAGGTTCATTGATCTGACAGGCTAAGTTATCCTCCTGAAGACACATGGCCAAGGGCATTCCGTGCATGTTTCCGGAGGGCGTCGTGAAGGGTGTGTGAAGATCCGCATGGGCATCTATCCAGATGACGCCTAGCCTTTGATCTGGCTGGGCAGCCTTAATGCCCATAATGGTTCCCGCCGCAGTGGAGTGGTCTCCAGCCAACACAATAAGGAATTTTTTTTCAAGCCGTTGTGATTCTATGGTGCTGTAAACGTTTTTGAGTACCTGGTAAACGCCATCTATGTATTTGGCATGTCTAAAACGGTTGCCTTTCCATAGGTAATTGTTGGCATCTGGAACATTGATGGGATCGAATTTGGTGAAGAAATTTGACTTCTTGTCCAGACTGGCGATTTTAAGGGCATCTATGCCTAAACTGGCGCCTCTGGTTCCGGCGGCGATCTCCGACCTCACTTCTACGAGTACAATGTCTCTTGTCATGTCATGTTTGGGTTTTCCCTGGTTAAATGCTAGGGGTTTTGAGTTCGCAAAAGTAGCTAATTTAACTCAAAAGTCCATTTTCAGGATGGAATTAGGAAAAGGTTTTCTTTTGTGTTGTGGTTGGAAGACTTAAGACCGAAGACTTTTGTTATCTTTAGTTCTTATCTTTTTGTTAAAATCAGATACTTACACCATGATTGAGTCCAAGCTGCCACAGGTAGGCACCACCATTTTCACTGTCATGTCCAAAATGGCTTCTGATTATGGAGCCATCAATCTCTCTCAGGGGTTCCCTGGCTTTGACTGCGATCCGCATTTGGTTGCACTTGTCAATAAATACATGAAAACGGGCCACAACCAATATGCGCCTATGAGCGGAGTTCCGGTTTTCCGGGAGATATTGGCTGAAAAAACCAGTTCGGTTTACGGAGTTCAGTATGACCCGGAGGAGGAAGTGACCATTGTGTCAGGTGCTACAGAGGCTTTGTATGCGGCTGTTACGGCGGTGGTCAGGCCTGGGGATGAGGTCATTTTATTGGAACCCAACTACGACAGTTACGCCCCGGCAGTGGAATTGAATGGAGGTATGCCGATTTATGTGTCCTTAAACCTGCCTGATTTTTCCATAGACTGGAATAAAGTAGAGGAGGCCATCACCGAAAGGACCAAAGCCATCATGGTCAATACCCCGCACAATCCCGGAGGGTATGTTTGGACCAAGGCGGATTTGGATAATTTGGCAGCTTTAATTCAGGACGAGGAGATTTTTGTCATCAGTGATGAAGTGTACGAACACATTGTATTTGACGGAAATCAGCACCACTCGCTCATGACCCATCCGGTGCTGAAGGCCAGGACCTTTGTTTGTGGTTCTTTTGGCAAAACCTACCATGTGACAGGCTGGAAGATCGGTTACTGTCTTGCCCCAAAAGAGTTGACTCGGGAATTTAGAAAAGTCCATCAGTTCATCACCTTCAGCTCGGCTACTCCATTGCAATATGCTTTGGCAGAGTACCTGAAAGAGCCGGCACATTACTTGGATTTACCTAAGTTTTATCAGATAAAGCGGGATTTTTTCTGTGCGGGACTTCAATCCACGCCTTTTAAGTTTACACCTGCTCAGGGGAGTTTTTTCCAAACCGTGGGCTACGGGCACCTGAGCGATGAAAGTGATTTTGACTTGGCGGTCAGGATGACGCAGCAACTTGGTGTGGCCTGCATCCCGGTTTCGGTATTTTACAAGGAAAAAACCGACCATAAATTGATCCGGTTTTGTTTTGCAAAGGAAGAGGACGAACTTGAACAGGCTTTGGAGCGGTTGAGGAGACTAAAATTTGAATAATGAAATACCATCTTTCGATGAAGATTTGGACGATACTTGTGGATATTAATAACTGATATTGCTGGATATTTCCCGGCAAACGCTCGTAGATATTTCTGGATATTTTGCACGTCCTGGATATATTCTCAGTTTGAAAGATTAAATAAAGAAAACCTTGGCCAATAAAAAGTATGACGCGGTAGTAGTGGGTTCGGGGCCCAATGGCCTGGCAGCAGCCATCCGGCTGCAGCAGCAGGGGCTTGGGGTGCTTTTGATGGAAGGTAAGCCGACCATAGGAGGGGGCATGAGGACCCTTGAACTTACCTTACCGGGTTTTGCCCATGACATTTGCTCGGCCATCCATCCCTTGGCGGTATCTTCTCCGTTTTTTAAAAAGCTTCCCTTGGAAAAATTAGGGCTTGAATGGATACACCCACCGATTTTGGCTTCACACCCATTGGAGGAGGGAGAAGCTGCGCTTTTACTGACATCACTCCAAGATACCGCCAACAGATTGGGTAAGGACAAGGAAGCATACCTGAATACATTTGGACCTATGGTGGAGGATTGGGAAAAGTTGTTGGGGGATTTTTTGGCCCCGCTTAAAATCCCCAATCACCCCATCTTGTTGGCAAAATTTGGCCTGAAAGCCCTGAGGTCTGCAGAAGGACTGGGAAAATCGGTCTTTCAAACTGAAAAAGCCAAGGGATTATGGGCAGGAATGGCGGCCCATGGCATGATGCCCTTGAATAAAATGACCACTGCTGCCATTGCCCTCGTCTTGATGTCGTCAGGCCACCACAAAGGTTGGCCCATTCCCAAAGGCGGTTCCCAATCCCTGGCCAATGCCTTGTTGGATCATTTCAAAAATTTGGGAGGGGAAGTTCAAACCGGTCAATTTATCAGCAAAATGGATCAGCTACCGACCCATAAAGCAGTGGTTTTCGACCTTACTCCCAGGCAGCTGATGGACATAGCCGGGGATCAATTCTCGCGACTTTACAAGTGGCAGCTCAACAGATACCGCTATGGCATGGGTGTTTTTAAAATGGATTGGGCTTTGAAGGCGCCGATTCCATTTCTCAATATGGAAACCAGAAAAGCCGGAACGGTTCACTTGGGTGGAAAATTGCAGGATATTGCCGATGCCGAAGCCCAAACCTGGCAGGGAAAGCATCCCGAAAAACCCTATGTTTTATTGGCCCAGCAAAGCCTTTTCGATCCTACTCGCGCCCCGAAAGGCCAGCATACTGCCTGGGCCTATTGCCATGTACCCAATGGCTCCACCCGAGACATGACGGAGGCCATCGAAAATCAGGTGGAAAGGTATGCGCCGGGCTTCAAGGATTTGATTCTGGCCAAAAGTACCTTCAATGCCCAGGAGATGCAAGCCTACAATCCCAACTATATTGGCGGGGACATCAATGGGGGAGTATTGGATCTTGGGCAGCTATATACAAGGCCTGCCCTGCGAATGTCTCCTTACCGAACTTCCGCCAAAGGCATTTACCTCTGTTCTTCCTCAACTCCTCCCGGGGGCGGTGTGCATGGCATGTGTGGGTTCTATGCTGCGGAAAGGGTAATCAAGGATTTTTTTATTTAAACTTAGGCATGCTATCCCATACAAAATATTTAACATGGCTTCTGAAAGTTCCCTTCTGTGTTTACATGGGAAAGTGTCTGCATATAGTCACATTTCCTTTTGAGACCCCCTGACAAATTCAGGAAAAAATCACCTTACCATCTCTGGAAAAACTTTACTTTGAAAGACGTTTTAAACATTGAATATTTTAACGAAAAATAAATCCTATCAAAAACATAGGAAATATAGGAAATAAGTAATTTGTTTTTAAATTTACTCCAACAAAACCGGTTTTTCAGTGAATTGGATTTTTTTTCCGATTAAATCATATTAAACTGGTAGGAATAGAATGATCAATTATAATTTCGGGAAATACAAACCACCAATTATTAAAAAAATCTTATGAAAAACTTCTATGTGACCATCATTCTGGCTTTGATTTTCACCAGCCGGGGCTTTTCCCAAGAAACAATCAGAGGTTCTGTAAAGGATAACCTGGGTTTACCTGTATCAGGTGCCACGGTTGTTATCAAGGGAACCAACGCCTACGCCATTTCTGATGGAGACGGCAATTTTTCTTTGCAGGTAATAAAGCAACCCCCATTAACACTTGCCATTAGTTTTGTTGGCTTAGAATCCAAGGAATTGAAATTTGACCAAATTCCTGCACAGCCAGTGGAGGTTTCTCTTAAAGAAGAAGATCTGCTGGTGGAGGTGGTCATTACTGCCCGAAGGAGACAGGAAGAGATTCAATCGGTACCCATCCCTATCTCTGTGGTCAGTGGGGCAAAAATTGAGGATGCTGGGGCATTCAATGTCAACAGGCTCAAGGAATTAGTGCCAACTGTACAGCTGTATTCATCCAATCCTCGAAATACCACCCTGAATATCAGAGGCTTGGGTTCTACTTTTGGCTTGACCAATGATGGCATTGACCCAGGTGTGGGCTTTTATGTGGATGGGGTCTATTTTGCTCGACCTGCGGCTACTACTTTGGACTTTATCGATATTGACCAAGTGGAGGTATTAAGGGGACCACAAGGAACCCTGTTTGGAAAGAACACCACTGCAGGAGCCTTTAACATTACCACGAGAAGACCCCAATTCACACCAGGCGTGGCGTTTGAAAACAGCTATGGCAATTTTGGATTTATCCAAGCCAAAGGCTCAATCACAGGTCCCTTAAATAATAAACTTGCCGCAAGGTTGTCTTTTTCCGGAACCCAAAGGGATGGTGTGTTGACGAACGTGGTCACCCAAAGAGGAGAAAACGATCTGAATAACATTGGTTTCAGAGGTCAGCTTCTTTATTTGCCCAGCGATAAGGTAGAGGTGCTTGTGGCAGGAGATATTTCTCAGCAAAGGCCGACAGGTTTCGCGCAGGTAGTTGCCGGGGTGGTGGAAACCAGAAGGGCGCCATTTAGACAATTCAATCAGATCATTGCTGACCTTGATTATACCTTGCCATCCAATAATGCGTTTGATCGGCTGATTGACCATGATACACCATGGAGATCCGACAATGACTTAGGAGGCTTGTCAGTCAATGTGGATGCGCAAGTAGGGCAAGGAACTTTTACTTCCACATCAGCTTGGCGATATTGGAAATGGGGACCGTCCAACGACAGGGATTTTACTGGACTTCAGGTGCTTTCACTTTCCCAAGCCCCATCCCGACACGATCAATGGTCGCAGGAATTCCGATATGCCGGTGATTTTTCCTCCAAGCTGAATGGGGTAGTTGGGGTATTTATACTTGGACAGGATTTGAAATCCACCCCTTACCACACAGAGGAATCCGGGATTCACCAATGGCGTTTTGCACAAAACAACCAAAATCCATTGTGGCAGACCCCTGGGTTATTGGAAGGTTATGGAATACGCACCACCAATAGACTCCAAAGCTTCAGTGGCGCTGTTTTTGGCCAATTGGACTGGGCGGTGACTGAGAAATTCAGAATCTTACCAGGACTTCGATATAATTATGACACCAAAAAGGTGAATTTTGACAGAGAAACCTATGGAGGCTTGGAAACCGATGATCCTGAACTGATTGCTTTGAAAAATTCAGTTTATAACAATCAGGCATTTGATGCTGAGGTGGATGAATCCAATTTTTCCGGTCAATTGACCCTGGCTTACCAAATCAACGAAAAGATCAATACGTTTGCTACCTATTCTGCCAGCTTCAAGCCAGTAGGTATCAATCTGGGAGGTTTACCCAGAGAACAGGGAGAAACCATGATTGAACTGGCCAGGGTAGAACCGGAATATGTGACCCATTATGAGTTAGGTGTGAAAACCAATCCCAATACCAGATCTACCCTGAACCTAGTCTACCACCATACCAACATCAATAATTTCCAGACATTGGTCCAAACCCCAGACCTGGGGGTAAACAGAGGCTACTTGGCGAATGCTGAACAGGTTCGTGTTCAGGGAGTGGAGGTCGACCTTAATTACAAGCTTAGCAGAAACTTTTCGATTTCCAGTGCATTGGCCTATACAGAAGGGATTTATGTTTCTTTCACCAATGCCCCAGTACCTCTGGAAGAAGTGGGCGGAGAATCCTTCAAGGACATTTCAGGGGGAAGACTTCCGGGTATTTCCAAATGGGCGGGTTCATTTAGTGCGGAATATTCCAAAAACGCCAATTTCTTGGGCAAATCAGGAAAAACCTTCTTGGCCATCGATTCATTCTTCAGGTCAGAGTTTTCTTCCAGTCCCTCTCCTTCTCAATTTTTGAATATCGATGGATATGGCTTGGCCAATGCCAGATTGGGTTTCAGAACGGATGCGGGTTTTTCGGTATTCATTTGGGGTAGAAATATCCTGAATAAAGATTATTATGAACTGCTTCTTCCAGGTGCCGGCAATTCAGGTCATTATGCAGGGGTACTTGGAGATCCGAGGACTATAGGGATCACCTTAAGGATCAATTTCCAATCAAATCCTTAATGTCTGACAATCAAAAGAGGAGTATTTCTTTCATTTATCAAAAGGGGTTTATTTAAAAGAAAGTAGGCCCTTTTTGATTTTTATAGAATGGAACATTTATTTGGGAAGCTGACCATAAGGATACGTAAATATCCTACAATATCAATAGGATTTGTTGGATATTAAGTTTTTTGACCATACTTTTGAAAAAATCTAAGTTCAAGAAGAATCGAAAACATGGAAAAAACGATGTTGAGGCTTAAAGAGGAACCATTTTGGTTGGTATTTTTTGGGGTGAGCACGATTCTTTTGGTGCTGATTACCATCAAATCTTTTTCAAACATTGTTTCCTTTGAAAACTTGGATTATGAAATGTTTTTTTGGTTTTTACTGGTAGGCTTTGTGGCGCAGACCATCGATGGGGCTTTAGGTATGGCCTACGGAGTGAGCTCCAATTCTATACTTTTGGGCATAGGTATTCCACCTGCAATGGCCAGTGCATGGGTTCATTTTGCTCAGGTTTTTACCAGCTTGGCTTCAGGCTTTTCTCATTTAAAGCTGGGTAATGTAAAGTGGGACTTGGCCAAACGGTTAATGATTCCTGGTGTTATAGGGGCGGTAACTGGCGCGTATTTTTTGTCAAACATTGATGGCAATGTCATCAAACCGTTTATTGCTGCCTACCTTTTTGTCATGGGGTTGATCATATTGAGTAAGGTTTTCAAAAAGAATGAAAGAGAGTTTGACAGTGAAGCCAAATCGCTTCCCTACCTTGCGGGAGTCGGGGGTTTTGCTGATGCCATCGGCGGAGGAGGCTGGGGTCCCATCGTCAATTCCACGTTGATGGGCAGAGGGCAAATCCCTAGGTTTGCCATAGGTACTGGAAATTTTGTAGAAATCTTTGTTTCTTTGGCCAGTGCTTCCACTTTTTTGTTTTTTATTAAGGAATTGAGTTTGGCTCCGGTTATGGGTTTGATTTTGGGAGGGATTGTAGCGGCCCCTTTTGCAGCCATCATCTGCAAAAAACTAAACCCAAGAATTCTTCTGGTGATGGTTGGTCTTTTGATTATAGGCTTGAGTATTCGGACATTTTATCTTACACTTTAGGTGTAAAATTTTAGAAATAGCTGGTTGGCATGCTAGGTTTTTGTACTTTCGAAATGAAATTTAAAGATCTGTATGTTATCCAAAAGAACAAAGTACGCCATCAAGACCATTCTGTACCTGTATGAGAACTATCAAGGCAAGCCGATTTCTGCTAAAATCATTTCCGAAAAGGAAAACATACCTTATAAGTTTCTGGAAAATATCCTTCGAGAATTGAAAACCCATCAAATCGTCAAAAGTCTTAGGGGAGCAGAAGGGGGCTATTCTCTGGGCAAAGATCCGCATGATATCTCCATCGCCCACATCATGCGGGTCATAGATGGCCCCATTGCCTTGATTCCCTGTGTTTCAGAGCGGTTCTATGAGTCTTGTCAAGAATGTACAGATGAAGAAACCTGTAGGATTCGAAAATTTTTTGCTGGCTTGCGCAACGAAATGCTCCCCATATTGGAAAAGTCTGTCGTAGACCTCGCTGAAATGAAGTAGAAGATCGTTTTTTTGGGCAACAAGAATTTTTTTTCAGAAAACCCTATAAATATTATAGGGAAATTAGGATAATAAAAATCCACTCCTTACATTTGAAGCATAATTGGTTATGGTCCAATGGAAAATAACCGGTTTATAAAGAATAGGGGAGAGAACGGGCTCCACGAACCTATAGCAACCCACTGAAAAGTTACAGTACGGTGCTACATCCCGCCTAAATCTATAAAGGAACTATAAATACGGCTAAAATGATTCAAAATCGAACCTCCATCCGAAACCTACCTTGTTGTAATTCAGAGAAATACAGGGATTTTTAAACCAATTTTAAACATTTAAATTTCAATGCCATGTCATCATTATCAAGTTACCCTTCATCATCTGAGCGAATTTTTTCATTTCAGAAAGTCAGCAGAAAAACCAGCGAAAATCCTCAGCCTGTAGTTCTGGATTATTTGTTGGAAAGTGCCCAAGTTACAGTCATAGAAAACACAGCATTTGATTTCCCGAATTTCCCGGAATCCAATAAAATCTTCAAAGTCATTTATTTTGAGCTGAGCGATGCTTCCAAGGAATTGAAAGGGTTGTTCCGCGGCTTGTTTAGTCTTGGAAAACCCAAGGGAGTCATATTGGAAGAAATCAAAGAGAAGGATCAATTTGTGGTAAAATACTATGAGTCAGATGCCCAAGTAGTAAGAACATATTTATCTGGAATTTTTTCATTGGTGGAGGGAGAACAAAGGTTCAAGTCCTTGCTGAAAAAAATCATCATCAATCAGGAGAAATTCCGAAACGAAGAGGCTTTATTGCAAAAAGAACTGCTTGCCAGCTAAAAGTTTTGCGTTTAATTCGCATGTCGAGAGGGATAGAGTCTATGGGGATTTTATCCCTCTTTCATTTGATTTCCCAATAATAAAAGCAATTTTTGCATTGGTTTTTCCATTTCTAATGCAGGCATCGCAATGAACAAATACCAGGATCTGATCCAACAGACGTTTGATTTTCCGACCAAAGAATTTCATGTCGAAAAGAATGAGCTGTTTTTTAACGGGGTGAATCTAATGGAGATCATCAAGACTTATGGCACACCGCTAAAGCTGACCTATCTACCCAAAATTTCGGAAAGCATCCAAAATGCCAAGACTTATTTCAACAATGCGATGCAGACCCATGATTACAAGGGCAAGTATACCTATTGCTATTGTACCAAGTCCTCCCATTTCAGCTTTGTCTTGGATGAAGCATTGAAAAATGACATCCATATTGAGACCTCTTCCACCTTTGACATTCCTCTGGTGAGAAGCTTGTATGAAAAAGGTAAAATCAGCAAAGAAACCTACATCGTCTGCAATGGTTTCAAACGGGAACTCTACAAACGCTACATTACAGAACTGCTCAATGACGGATTTGTCAATTGCATTCCGATTTTGGACAACCTGGCCGAAATCGATTATTACCTAGAGCATGTCAAGGTGCCCTTTCAGGTAGGCATCAGGATCGCGGCAGACGAAGAGCCCAAGTTTGGTTTTTATACCTCAAGACTGGGCGTGCGGTACAATGACATCATCAAGCTTTATGAAGAAAAAATCAAAGGCAACCCCAAGGTGAGCCTAAAAATGCTGCATTTTTTTATCAATTCAGGCATTAGAGATACGGCATATTATTGGTCAGAACTGACCCGATTTATCCAAAAGTATGTGGACCTGAAAAAAGTCTGTCCCGAATTGGATACCATGGATATCGGCGGTGGTTGGCCCATCAAGACCAATGTATTCTTCGATTATGACTATCAGTACATGGCGGATCAGATCGTGAAGAACATCAAATGGATGTGTGCCAAGAACCATACCGATGAGCCCCATATCTTTACCGAATTTGGCAGTTATACCGTAGGTGAAAGCGGTGCGGTCCTTTATTCCATTTTGGACGAGAAATTGCAGAATGATAAAGAACTATGGTACATGATAGATGGGAGTTTTATCACCCAATTGCCCGACAGCTGGGGTCTGAATCAAAAGTATATCATGCTGGCAATCAACCGCTGGGATGAAGAATACCATAACATATCGCTGGGAGGGCTTACCTGTGACAGCATGGATTATTACAATTCTGAAGCCCATCAATTCAACATCTATCTCCCCAAAATTGAAAAAGGGCGTACCCAATATGTGGGATTTTTCCACACTGGAGCCTATCAGGAGTCGCTAGGGGGCTATGGAGGCATTCAGCACTGTCTGATCCCTGCACCCAAACATGTCATCATAGACCGGGAAACCGACGGCTCGATCAAGCACTGGCTCTTTGCACCGGAGCAAAGCAGTGAAAGTATGATGAAGACTTTGGGGTATTGAAAATTTGATACTTTATATATATCAATCAATAGATTTACTTTAATGTGAACAGTATTCTTTTGTAAAATTAATTTGCTTAAGGTGAAAAATTATTTTCTAACAATATTTTCATTCCTGATTATTGTACAAAATGCTTTTTCTCAAACGGATACATTAACTGTAAAGGATGAAATAAAAGTAAAGAATTGGAATAATCTTCCTTACTTTATGGATGACCTGATGTTAATAGTGGGGTTAAATAGGGGAGGAATTCATTTCAGCAATGAATTTAAAGACCTTAGTTTTGCATCAGGCTACCAAATTGGTGTTGAAGGATTTCTACCACTGGGAAATATTACATTTTTTGATTACGGGATTCATTTCTCAAATAGAAATTTTATTCATAATCCACAAGATATATTGTTTGAAAGTTATTTCTTGGATTTACCCATTTACGTTTCTTTTAGTTTACCTGAGTTAAGGTCTATTGATTTGAGGCTTTTATTGGGTGCACAATTTAGTTCCCGGCTTGGAACAAGACAATCTAAACCTTATGTTCTCAATGATCCTGAAATGTTCTATTACATTCCCTCTCAGTTTAAAAATTTTGATTTTGGAATGACCTTCGGTTTGAGTGGAGAAGTTGGGGATTTTTATGGTAGGCTCCGAGGATATGTAGGTGCTAACAATTTTTACAGTCAAGAGCAGGGTGCTTACAGTGCATTTTCCATAGAAATGGGTTATTTTATATTTAGAAGATATAGAAAATATTGAACAATGAAATTTTGGTTTTCCATATGGGGATTAATTATCACAAGTACTGCTGTTCTTGGCCAAGCTACAGAAGTATACCAAGGAAGTACCGTGTATTTGGGAAAATATATAGGTGACGAACACTATGAATTTGTTTTTGATGATACCGTTAAAATAAAAAATGGCTTTTACACTTTTGAATCTAGATTAATCACAGAGGCATTTACAGGTGAAATAAACCAACTGAGCGTAGATGGCCGTTTCAGAAACGGTAAATTCGATGGCGTTTGGGATTATAAGCTGCTGGAACTTCAACTGGAAATTGAAAAATTGAATTTATTGAGAAATGTAACTCTTTCTTACGAAATCAATGGTTTTGAAAGTTCCACCAAGTTCAATTTTAACGAAGGTTTAGCGAATGGTTTATGGTTCGTTGAAAATAGGAAAATAGAAAGCAATAGAAGGTTAAATGAACAAAGAGAATGCTTTCTTTCTTTTGATCAGGGTCTTGCTGTCGGAAATTTTGGTTTTGATAGTTTTTCAGGCACAGGCAAGGTTACTGGAGATTTGAATGAGGAAGGATTTTTAGAGGGGCAGATTACCTTCGAATATATCGAGGATGGCCATGCAATTAAAGAAATCAGAGAATATAGCGATGGGTTTTTGCTGAAAATCATTAAGTATTCCCAAGAGGACAATGTGTTGCTTGAAGAGCTGATTTATGATGATGTGATGGATCAGTTGGAAAAGAAAAACGGAAAATTTGAGGGTATTGACTTTACAATTAGTGAGGAGGGGTTTGGCATACTGTTTCAAAATGGATACAATGAAGAAGACCCAAAATTGACTACACAAAAAAACGGGAATTCGATTTTGTTTGATTTGATCAGCAGATTTGAGCGGTATTCGGATAGAACCGATACCTTAGAGAGTAAACCACCCATCTACAACTTTACCAGAAGGTTCAAATTCGTCTATCCAGAAACTGACGATAGTCTGACCAATGTATTGCAGCCGGTCTTGAATTCCATGGTAGAGGAATACAATGATTTTTTATCCAATCCAAGGATCATACTGAACAGGCAAAGGATAGATTCCTTGGATTACATTTTCGGTTTTATCGACCAATCCAGAAGAAATGTAGATAGGCTGATCGACGTGGTGGATTTGATGAAGGAGGGCTATTTTGATTTTCTTTACAGACCGAATTATTTTCCAAATGGGATCCCCGGTTTAAATAGGCAGAGAAACTTTATCTATGAAAGCAATGGAGGAGAAGTTGAAGCACCTTTTGACATAGGTGTCTTTATAGATTCTCCTGATGCCTTATTGGAACAGATGGTGGTCTACACCAAAACCCTTCAGGCTAAAACTGACGACATGTTGTCCTACCTCAGTAAAGAAATCAGAATATTTGACCAACAGGCTACCATTGATACCTTGGATTTACAAATTGTTCAAAAGAAAGCCAAAACAGATGCACTTTACTCTTATTTCAGTATCATTCCTGAGGGAAAAAAAATTGAGGACATGCCTTTGGATTATCGATTGTATAGGATCATCACCAATAATCTGATTCAGGATCTACAGGCTGAATATTTGGATGAGGAAAATTTTGACACTAAAGTCAGCTTAGGCGAAGAGATAGTATGTGTATTGGAGTTTTTTGAGGACAATTTGAACAATATCAAAGAAATTGAAAATATGCCGGATGAACTGGATAGAAAATTCACGAGGTATAGTCCCAACCCTTTCTTTGAACGGGATATAGAAACTAAAATTCTTCCAGCTATTTACCAAAAGGGTGCCGTAAGATTGTATGAACATTATTTGGATAGAATGTTCGGATCCAGAAGCTGCGAGGAAATAAAAAGAAGATTTAATAGGTTTGGAATTTTGAATTCGAGATTGTTAGATCTTTCTTCAAGAAGTGATGAACAAGAAGTTCAACGGCTCGATCGGGCCTTAAGAAGAGAAAATGTCCCAACTAGAATTGCAAGATTATTGAACCTGTAAACATGAAAGCATTCATTTTCATTTTTATTTTGTCAAGCATAATGATTTGTTGTTTTGAAGAACTCCATGCTCAAAGTGATAGGGAGTTTTTGGATAACCGTATCATGTATACCAAATACTATATTTCCGATTTTTTCAATGATACGACCAAATGGGCATGGGAAGCAGATGTTGTGTATCGAAGACAGAGTCAATTGGGAGAAAATGATATTTGGGATGCACCATTAAGAGTGAGTATCAGACCATGGATTGCTTATCAGTTTACCAAATTAACAAGGGTAAGTTTGAATCCGATAGGGGTGTTTTATTCGGCACCCAGATATCCCTTGGAAACAGATCTCGATCGGCCATTTGAAAGAGAGGTAAGAACTACGCTCCAAATCAATAATTATGTCTATTATGGCAGAGTTAATTTTACGCACAGGCTTAGGTTTGAATCCCGATGGAGGGGCATCGACAATGAAAATGGTCCCAACCATAATTTTCGTTTTAGGTACAGGATCAGAACTCGGATACCTATTAATACAGACTATTTTTACACCAATAATACCTATTACATCTCTCAATATTCTGAAGCCCATATTGAGTTTGGTAGAGATTATGGAACCAATTATTTTTCCCAAAACAGAAATTATATCGGATTAGGTTACCGGTTCTGGGAATGGACAAGGATTGAATTGGGTTACATTGTCCAATTCAATACCAGAGGCAACAACAGGGAAATAGATTTATCCCGAGGGCCAATGTTCTATTTGTTTATGGATATTTTAAGTCGGAACAAAAGAAGGTATAATTATAGTTTTTAATTTAAAACACAAAGGTTAATTTGTAAAATAAAATGCCTTATCCTCCTTCATAAATAACATTATAAAATTATACTATAGTATTATTAGTTTAATTAATTCAATTTTTTTGGGATTATTCTTTTAAAACGTTTATTTAATTTAAATTTTTCTAAGAAAATTAAGTCATTTTTTCAAAAAAGCGGGATTAGTGGTGTCAAAACCAATAAGTAATTTTAAATTTGCTTTATCTATAAAATCTCCTAAAAATTTTCTGCTTAAGTATGAAAAAATTATACTTTGTAATTGTTTTTTTTCTCCCATTAGTATGTATTAGCCAAACAACATATAAGGGAAAATACGTGTTCAATGGGGAAGAGGGGGATGCTGAATTTCAGTTTAGAAGAGGACAGGATGACAAATTGATTAAAGATGGATTTTTTGAATTTTTTAGAAAGTATGTTGATTCGGTAGACCAAACCACCATCTACAGAACTGAGATCAAGGGTAGGTATTCCAATGACATTAAAACAGGCAGATGGGTATATGATGTCGAAAAACATAAAGTTTTTTTGGAAGATGTAGTCGATTTTGAAGTGGTCACTGATTTGGAAAGTGAAGAAGCCAACCTGACGGCACATTATGAACGAGGATTGCCGCACGGATTATGGGATTACAAAGAAAATGTATTTACTAGGAAAAGGCTTGAGGCAAAAGCTAGTGCAACAGAGGTTCAGTTCGACGAGGGGAAAATCATAGGCAAATTCCAGTACAAAACCTATGAAGAGGCCAACACCCATTACATCATAGGAGAGGTGGATGAGGACGGGATCATGGTAGGGGAATGGACTTTCGTGTATGAAAAGGATGATAAACTAATCAGTGAGGTTCGGAACTATGAAATGGGTTACCTTTTGGGATTGGTGAAAAGAGACCTTGGCAATGGCGATTTGATTGAGGAGTTGGTTTATTTTCCAACGATAGATAAGTTGAACTTGATCAACAACAACCAAAATGAAGGTTTTGAGGTTGCTGACAAGACCTTCAGTTTTGTTTTCAATGATGGGTTCAAACAAAGCTTTCAAGAATACCAAGCCCAAGTGGACGGTAATGAAATGATGGTCGAATTCACCAAAAAAATCCTCCGATTTGAAAATGATTACATCAATTCCGATGGAGAAATTATCAAATATCCTTTCAATACCAAAAGGTTTAAACATGACCTCACCAAAGAAGAAGAAAGAATAGTTGCTGAACTTCCTGATTTCTTCGGGGAACTTGAAGATAAAGTAGAGTTTTATGCCACAAAAAATGCGCTGTACCTAAACCGCGGCAAAACTGATTCTTTGGCTTTTGCCTATCAGTTTTTTCAGTACTATGATGAAAAACTCGACCAATTGGAGGAGTTGTTGGATATTTTCAAAACAGGAGAAGCAGAATACATCGATACAGAATACTATATCAGAGAAGGTCTGGAATTCATCACACCTACCGATGCCATACAATATGAGTATGGTGGGGAGGAGTTGGAAAGAATTCTAACCTATGAAATGGGTGACGAAAAAGGACTCTTTGAAATAGTGTATGCTTATCTTCAGATGAACAAGGCCTATGTCGATCAAATAGGAACCTACGTGGAATCTCAGGTTTCTTTGATAGAACAGGATGAACAATTGCAGGAACTTGAAGCCGGAATTGCCGGCAAAAAAGCCAGTGTTGATTCCTTGTACGTAAATTATCAATCCAATAGGACAGAGGAAGTGGCGATGATGAGGAGCCTTTACCAAAATATCCTTAACAATGAATTTAATCGATTGAGTGAAAACTATGCGCAAAAAGAAGGGTATGCTGATAGGTTACCTGCTGCTGAAAAGATGTTGGATTTGCTCAATGAGATGGAAAGATTACATGAAAGAATAGGTGCCATTTATCCAAACAATGAAGATCTGGATGATTTATATCAAGAAGAGACCTTTAATCCATTCACTTATACCCGTTACGATCAGAGGACCAAAGAACGGATTTATATTAATGGAGCTGAAGTATTATTTGGCTACTATGTAGATCAATTGAGAAATGAAAACGACTATACCCAAATCAAAGAATGGGTTAGGAAACTTGAAAAACTGGATGAAAGGATGATCGAATTAAGAACAGAAGATACAAGACGTTTAGAAAGAAGGCTTAGAGGAAGGGTTTCTCCGGATAAGGTAGAGTCGCTTTTTGATTTGTAAAGTATTTAGATTTATGAATTTGTGTAAATTAATAAAAAGAGCAGGTATATTACTGTTCTTTTTCATAGTATCGATTTGGAACGCAATGGCTCAAGAAGAACCCTTTATTCCGACTGAAAGAACTAACCTTGCCCCAACTACAGAATCCTGGAATGGTCTTTATCTAAAATTAAGACTTTCAGACAGGGTATTCTGGTACCAGGAGAATCATTACAGGAGGAGAAATGGAATAAATAACCGGAGTGATTTCGTCGGAAGAATGAGTCAGATTTACAATCGATTTGGATTTACCTTTCTTTTCACGGACCAATTTGAGGTAACTGTAGGACCTACCTTGGTTTGGAATTTTACTCCAAATCCTGACAACCCTGATTATGTTAATTCAACTCTGGAACCTAGGATATGGCACCAATGGCTTTTGACTCAAGGTATTGGAAGTGTCAAAATACTCCATCAGTTCAGGTTTGAGCACAGATGGAAAAGAGACAATTTAATTGGTGCGGAATACCTATATACTGATCGTTATCGGTATAAAATCACTGCATACATCCCTATCAACAAGCCTAGGATGGAAAACAAAACCTTTTTCCTGGCCCCATCCAATGAGATATTTTTTGAAACCGGAAAACACATCGTAAATATTCTGGAGGAAAACAGGGTATATACAGCCATAGGTTATACGTACAATAACTTTATGTTTTTTGGCGGGCATATGTGGACTTATGGCCCAACTGCTATACCCGGCACTTATAGAAACAGACACATCATCAGACTCAATGTGATGTACACCATTGATTTCAGAAACAAGCGTTTGCCGGTTACAAGAAGTTTACCATCCCTATAAACTGAAGAAAATGAAAACCAAAAATTTAAAACTAGTTTCCATACTTTTCATGATGTTCTTGGGCTTTAACGCTGCTCAAGCCCAGTACCAGGGTCAGTTTAGGTTACAATACGCTGCTGAATTTACAACAGTGAATAATGTTTTGTTTGGCAATAACCTGACAGGAGAATATTTTCCGCTTGATAAAATCTCTTTCTCTCCCAATTTCTCCATATACACACCTGCCACCGGCAAAGCCAGTATGCTGCACCTTGATGCCAAGTACTATTTCACTGAGGAAAATATTCAATGGTATGGTTTGGTTGGTTATGGATATTTCCGAAGAAGGTTTGAGTTCAATCCGGAGAATCCACTGCTAAGAGTAAGTTCTGTGAATGTGGGTACCGGGGTCATCATCCGCTTGATTGATGAATTGGGATTGAACCCTGAATTCAAATTTCAACCCCAAAACAACGGTGAGTTTTTGATTAAAATTGGCCTGCTTTACTTTATCAATTAATAACAATTGAAGTCGGTCAATATTGGAAATACCTACCTTTCAAATGATCCAAGGAATTACCTGATAAATCAAAATATTCTCCCATACAATCCGCGGTCATGCAGCTATGTATGGGTAAAATTCCAAGCACATCTCCCACCTTGACTTTTTTCATCAATTCATCATTGGCCTTGATGATGCCATGTTCTTGGGATATGCTTTTCAGAAAAGAGGGATCCCCTGCTATTTCCCATCCTTTTTCGGCCAAATGGACCACTTCTCCATAACACCTCCCCCCATCGGGACCTATCAGCACGTCTTTGGAGAGATGCACCCCACCGCCATGAACCAGGATTTCTCCCCTTTCCTTCTGTATGTCTACCACCGGCACGGCCAAGGCAATGGCAATGTCCTTTTTCCGGCAGCTTCCGATGCGTGCTTGAGTGAGGTCATAAAACATAAAATTCCCGGGCCCGATTTCATCAATATCCCCGAATTCATCAAACATGGAGCAAGTTGGCGTATCGCCGGTCCTTGTGATCAATTCCGGAAATTCTGTCCGGTATTTGTCTTTGAGCATTTGTAAAGCAGCTTTGTTTTGCTCATGAATGACTCGTAAGCCTTCTACAGCTGCATGGTAACTGTGACCGGCATGGATATAAAAACCTCTGAATCTGAGTTTGTCGGATGAATTTGCTAGGCGTAGCATGGCTTCAATTTTCCCAAAATCCGAAACCTTGACTCCTGTACGTCCATATCCTGCATCTATTTCTATGAAAAAAGATATTGGGTACTCCAGCTTTTCTACCAGCATCAAGGTAGTTTCCTCATTGACCAATTGGATGGATAGGGGCTGTTTTTTAGCCAGTTCATGTAGAGAAGGAATTTCCAAAGGATTGAAAGGAAAAGCGATATGGATCTTTTCCCAACCTTTTTCTGCAAAGTAAGCCGCCATTTTCAAAGAAGAAACCGTAATTTCCTTTACCCCATAATCTTTGACCCATTCCCCTATTTGGATGGATTGGGGGGTCTTGAAGTGAGGGACCAGCCTTAGGCCGTTTCTTTTGGCTTTGTCCGCCATTCTTTTCAGATTGGCCCTGCAGATTTGTTCATCGATCAATAAGGTGGGGCTGGTGATGGGAAAAGGCAGGTTCATGGTTTTGAGGGCAATAATTAGTTGTCATTTTTATTTTAAGCTCAATTTAAAAAGGAAAATGTATTTAAAGTGAGCGAGGGTAAATTTTTGGTGTTTAAGGGAAAGAAACCCGGTTAAGTTAATTGTTTTTTTCTTTTGGCACTTGATTTTAATTTGTGGGCTCAAACAGCATCCTTCCTGAAGGATTTCTCCATTTGGGTCTCTTTCAAAATTTTATCTACCTCCTTTCGATTTTTTAGTATATTTCAGTTTAATTGATCAAACCTAAAATACCTAACAGAATGGATCATATTTACAAGTTTCCTCTTGGAAGGGCTTTTTTCAAGGCGCTCGTTTTTATTTTTATGCTCAATGCCTGTGCGCCAAAGGATCCTGTGGACCTCCGCATCAAACAAATGGACCGAGAAGAGGTCTCGGCTTTAGCCCAACAGATACAGGCCCAGGTCAATCCGGAGTTGGCTGATGGGCTTACGCTGGACATTTGGGCTGTGGATTCCCTGGTTTTTGACCCCATTTCCATTCAGGTGGATGATGAGGGCATTTTATATTATTCCCGGACACATAGACAGAAAAATTCGGAGTTTGACATCCGTGGCCATCAGGATTGGGAGATCCCTTCCATCAAGCTACAGTCCATAGCAGACAAGCGGGCTTTTTTAAGGGAAACCCTTTCCCCGGAAAGAAGTGACCAAAACCAATGGCTCAAAGACCTCAATCAGGACGGTTCCCATGACTGGAGGGATCTGCTGGTACAAAAGGAGCAGATTTACCGCATCAAAGATACAGATGGGGACGGCTTGGCGGATTTTGCCCAGATCATGGTGGAGGACTTTCATGAGGAGGTCACCGATGTGGCCGGTGCGGTGTTGAAGCATGGAGACGACTTATTTGTGGGTGTAGGACCGGATCTTTGGCGCCTGAAAGATAAAAACGGCGACGGCCTGATGGATGAAAAGACGTCCATCTCCCATGGCTATGTCATCCATATCGGTTTTGGCGCCCATGGTATGTCAGGCTTGAAAACAGGTCCGGATGGCAGAATCTATTGGGCTGTGGGTGACGTAGGCTTCAATGGCGTAGGGCCGGACGGCCGTGAATGGAAATACCCCAACCGGGGTGTCGTGGTGCGGGCCAATCCCGATGGAAGCGATTTTGAGGTATTTGCCATGGGGGTCAGAAACACCCATGAGTTCACCTTTGATGATTACCATAACCTCATCTCTGTGGACAATGACGGCGACCATGCCGGGGAAAGGGAAAGGCTGGTCTACTTGGTCAACGGATCTGATTCAGGCTGGCGGATCAACTGGCAGTTTGGCAAATACCGGGACCCTTTGAACAACACCTACAAAGTATGGATGGACGAAGGCTTGCATTTGCCGAGATTTGAGGGGCAGGCGGCTTACATCACCCCCTGCATCCAAAATTATGTCAACGGGCCCACAGGCATGGTTTACAACCCCGGAACAGCCCTCAGCCCCAGGTGGAAAGACCATTTTTTTGTGGTGGAATTTGTAGGCAATCCCGCACAGTCAGGTATCCATGCCTTTAAACTTGAACCCAAAGGAGCAAGCTTTGAATTGGCTTCAACAGAAAAAATTCTGGGAGGTGTGCTGCCTACCGGCCTTGATTTTGGTCCCGACGGATCCCTTTATGTGGCTGACTGGATCAATGGCTGGAGGACCAAGGATTATGGCAGGATATGGAAACTTGATGACCGCGATGGAAAAAACAGTGAGGTGAGAAAGTCCACCCAGATGATGCTCACCCAGAATCTAAGCAAATTAGATGAAAATAAACTTTCAGAATTCCTATACCATGAAGATCAGCGGGTCAGAAGAAAAGGCCAGTTTGAATTGGCCGAAAGAAAAGAAAAAGGCTTTGAGATTTTTGAAAAAACGATCCATCAACAGGAAAACCAACTTGCCCGAATCCATGCCATTGTAGGCATCAGCCAAATGGCCAGAATGGAAAAATCAGATTATGCGGAGGCATTGGTACCTTTGTTGAAAGATCAGGATCCCGAAATCAGGGCACAGGCTGCCAAGTGGTTGGGGGATATCCGGTATACACCTGCCGGGGATGCCTTGCTGCCCTTGCTGGAGGATGCCAATATGAGAACCGCTTTTTTCGGGGCAGAGGCATTGGGCAGGATCAGCCATGCACCTGCCGTTGCGCCATTGATTCAGCTTTTGGAGCGCAACAATGATGAAGATGCCTATGTCCGGCATGCGGCAAGCCTTGCCTTGGCCAGGATCGGTCAGGCCCAGCCCGTATTGGCATTGGCCAATCATCCGAGTGATGCGGTCAGGATGGGAGCGGTTTTGGCGCTGAGGAGAATGGAGCATGCGGGCATCTCTGCCTTCCTTCAGGATCCCAATGAGTACATTGTCACCGAAGCCGCAAGGGCCATCCATGATGATTTCTCCATCGAAGGTGCGCTACCAGCCCTAGCCGATGTCCTGTTGACCACGCCATTTACGAATGAAGCCCTGATCAGAAGGAGCATCAGTGCCAACCTCCGCCTGGGAACGGAAAAGTCGATGAACAACCTGATCCAATACCTGTTGCAAAAGGGTGTTTCAGCTGATTTGAGAAACGAAGCGATCGCCGCCCTGAGTACCTGGACCCAGCCTTCCGTATTGGACCGAGTGGATGGCCGATACCGGGGGGAAGTCAGCAGACCGGGTGCACTGATCGGAGAGGCGGCACTTGCCCCGATGCTTCAGCTTCTGAAAGAAAATGATCCTGCCATCCGGGTCAGTGCCGTAAAGGCCATGGGTGAGTTGAACCTGAAAACAGGGGAAAAAGATTTATTGACATTACTGAAAATGGACCGGGAAGCTGAAGTGCGTTCAGAAGTCATCCGTTCCCTAGCCCAGATGCAGGCTGAAAACACCTCTGAAGCCATTCAGATTGCCTTAAATGACCGGGAAAAAGCAGTCAGAGTAGCTGGTTTGGATCTTTTGCAGCAATTGGATATTGCCACGGATCTCAAAGTGTCCTTATTGACTGATGTGATTGAAAAGCGCACTTTGGAAGAAAAACAAGCTGCCTTGGTTACCTTGGGCCAACTTCCCAGAGAAGACATCAAGGAGACTTTGACGGGCCTACTCCATAAAATGGCCGCGGGCCAAATGCCCACCCCGGTTTTGCTGGAGCTTTCCGAGGCGGTGGAGGCGACCGGAGATACCCTGCTGATGGCAACACTGAATCAGGCCGAGCAAACACTTTTTGGCGATGATGAATTGGCTGCTTACCAGACCAGTCTGGAAGGGGGGAATGTGATCAAAGGCCGCACGCTCTTTTTTCAATCCCAGGTAGGACAGTGTATCCGCTGCCATGCCTATGACGACATGGGAGGCAATGCAGGGCCGAGACTCAATGGCATTGCTGCTGAACTGAGCAGACAGGAATTACTGGAGTCCCTGATCGCTCCTAGTAAGCGGATTGCCCCCGGGTACGGGATGGTGATGCTGGAGCTGCAAAACGGCAAAAATCTGAATGGCATCCTGGAGAAAGAGACTGCGGATGCCCTGCTGATCAAAATGGGCAATCAACCGGATACTTTGGTTCACAAAAAGGACATCAGCTCCCAAAAAATGGCCGCTTCCAGTATGCCCGACATGAAGCCACTGCTTACCAAAAGAGAAATCAGGGACCTGGTCAGTTTTTTGGCGACATTGAAGGAGGAGTGAAAGTAACTTACGACTTACGACTTACGATTTAGGATTTACGGATTTTGAATAAAGCTCAAAGCCTTAAGCTGAAAGCTGAAAGCCGGGGAATAGATAAACAGAGAACTGAAAAACAGGATATCAGAGGAAAGGAGGAAAAGCTCGAAGCCTGAAGCTCAAAGCTGAAAGTTGAGGAATAGATAAACGGAGAACTGGAAAACAGGATATTTGAGGAAAGGAAGAAAAGCTCGAAGCCTGAAGCTCAAAGCTGAAAGTTGGGGGATAGATAAACAGAGAACTGGAAAACAGGGTATCAGAGGAAAGGAGAAAGAGCCCGAAGCCTGAAGCTCAAAGCTGAAATTTGAGGAATAGATAAACTGAGAACTGGAAAACAGGGTATCAGAAGAAAGGAGAAAGAGCTCAAAGCCTGAAGCTCAAAGCTGAAAGTTGAGGAATAGATAAACGGAGAACTGGAAAACAGGGTATCAGAGGAAAGGAGAAAGAGCTCGAAGCCTGAAGCTCAAAGCTGAAAGTTGGGGAATAGATAAACAGAGAACTGAAAACAGGATATCAGAGGAAAGGAGAAAGAGCTCAAAGCCTGAAGCTCAAAGCTGAAAGTTGGGGAATAGATAAACGGAGAACTGGAAAACAGGATATCAGAGGAGAGGTAGATGAGCTCAAAGCTTTAAGCTCAAAGCTGAAAGTTGAGGAATAGATAAACAGAGAACTGGAAAACAGGGTATCAGAGGAAAGAAAGTAAAGCTCGAAGCCTTAAGCTGAAAGCTGAAAGTCGGGGAATAGAAGAACAGATGAACAGATAAAAGCTGAAAGCGGATATATGTGGGATTTAGGGGGAAGAAAATGGGAAGATCTGGATTTACGATTTAGGATTTATGGAGTTTGAATTATGAATGATGAAACATTTCATCCAAGAAACTGTCGCTTTATTTCAATTATTAAAAGAATCAAAGTAGGTATATTCAACTCTTCCAATTTGCTGGAAACCAAAGTTAGGATCAAATCTTTTTTCCAAAATCAACCTGTCGCTTGGATCGTAAAAATAACGCAAAGCGTCTTTTCTTTCCTCACTGAAAACGCCACCGTGACCTGTCTCCTTTGCCTCAAGAAGGTCGTTGTCGTATCTGTAGATAAAATATTCCAACTTATAATCTTCCTGTCCTCTTGCAGTTTTCCATTCACTGATTACTTTGCCCTCCTCATCGTAAGCATAAACAAGCAACTCTGCGCCTTGTTCATAAGGATATTCAATCTCCAAAAGCCTGTTTTGCGAATCATAATGGTAGATCGAAACCAATTCCCTATTCCTTGAATAGTTTGAAGTATACATTCTGTCGATCAATCCGTCACTATTATATTCCATTTCCCGGGTAAATTCCCAATCCACTTTACCCTCTCGAAAAGCAAAATAGGAAGAAGAGATAATTTCATCATCTTCTAATAAATTAAGGGCCAAACCAGTGGTATCCCCAGTACCATTTCTGAAAATATGATAGGTAGAAAGGCCATTGATCGGATAAAAAATTTCTCGGGAAGATACCATCATATCCGAACTACCCCCATAGGTAATTGCCATATGGAGTTTACCGATTGGCGTATGGGTCGGTAAAGCCAATACTTCCATTAATTCATTTTGAATGAAGACACTAAATTGGTCCGAATCAATGTTTTGGTCGGATTCATTGTCAAGCGAACAACCTATTGTAAAAATAGCCAAACAGAAAATCAAAATTTTTATTTGCAATTTCATCAGCAGAAGTTTTAACTAAAATAAGGTTTTTAGTTTTAAATTACAAGCTGGAAATCCGGCAACAGCCTCTTGCAAGTGGGCTGGACAACCTAAAAAGGTAGGCAGACCCGTCAACATTTAGAAATAGGAATCGGTGGACAGAGTAACTGAGAGCTAAAAACTGCCATGCCCTGATTTTTATTGGTATAATTTCATTTCTTTTAAAGCTTCGGGCGATACAAAACCTGTTTGGTGTTATCTGTTTTCCGTTCTACAGGTTTTCCATTCCTGTATGGGAAAAGGACTGAGGTTTTAAAACTAAATCTTGATTAAACTAAAACTATTTTTTAAATTACTGCATATTGGGATTTGTGTCAGTTTTGAATTTAAAGGGTTTTACCATTAATCAATGGAATCAGGGATCTTCAGTTTAAGCTCGCAAAACTTGTGGGTGGCAGTCTAAAAGAGCCAATGTATATTCCGGTTCAACCTTTACTTACTCAGGCACTAGTGAAGGATAATAAATTACATTGAATGAAAACCAGATCAATCAATTGTTGCTGCTTAGACTTACTGTTCATGCTGTTGTTCTCTTGTAGGGTGACTGAAGAGGAGCTTCCAAAAACCGAAATTGAAGTAGATACTTTTTGGGCTTACGAAAACGGGTGTTTTCAGGATTTTTTCCAGGGTTTATCCATGGGTGAAACCACCAGAATCACCGATTATGAAGACTTTGAGCAAATTATTCCATGTTTTATATACGACGAGGTTCCAGATATCAATTTTGATGACTTTTTCCTTTTGGTTACCTGGTATGAATCCACAAATGTTCCAGCAGTAAGAAACCAAAGATTGGTTCAGATAGGTTCTCATGAATTCACTTTTGAGATTGAGGTTGAGATTACTGATTTCCCGGCGATATCCGCGGTTTACTGTTTTGGAGTCATTCCAATTGAACTGCTGAATAATGACATCAAAATTGAATTTATATAAAGCCTAACATAGCTCCCAGAATCACTCACTAGGAAATACATGGTAAGCCAAAACTGATAACATTTTAGAACCAAAAAAAGGAGGGGCGTATAATACCGCAACCTACCCAAGGATTGCCAGACAACCTTCCTAAGGTAGGTATGCTGGATAACAGGTCCCCGAAGGTGGACCTTGAAAATCTACCTAAGGTAGACAGGCCCGACAACTGGAAATGGAGAACAGCAAACTGAGGTGGTAATCTCAAATACAACCGGCAAGCAAGTCGAAACCACATGGCACAGTAGCTCCGACAACCTACCTGAGGTAGAGAGGCTAGACATCAGATCCCCGAAGGTGGACCTTGAGAATCTACCTAAGGTAGACAGGCCCGACAAAAAGGTGCAGACGGGGCAGAGAAGCCGGAACATGCGTTTTTTATCAATTTTTAAGATAAACATCCAATCACTTTGCATATTTTCACGTTTCTTTTAGAGTGGTTTTAAAAAGCAGATGAAGAGACGTACGCTTATTGTTTTGGCATCAATTGTTCTGATCCCTGTTTTGCTTTTTGCGGGCGGGGTTTTTTTGATGTATCAAAACCAGGATGCCATTACCCAAAAGTTGATTTCGGAAATGAACGAACAATTGGCCGGGGAAGTGGAAATAGGAGAATCACACATTTCCCCCTTTGCCAATTTTCCCTATATCTCCGTGGATCTGCAGCGGGTACGGGTGTTTGAAACCAAGAACAAGGATTTTAAGCCGCTATTTGAAAGTGATGACATATACCTGGGATTTGATGTCTTCAACCTGCTCAAAGGCAATTATGAAGTCAAAAAAATCAAAGTATCCCATGGTCATCTTGACATCATCCGCTTTGTAAACGGGGAGATCAACCTGATGAATGCCCTGGGAGAAAATCAAACGGATGTGGAGGATGAAGAGGAAATGGGCGTCGCCTTGAATCTGAATGTGATCCAGCTTGAAAATATATTGGTCAATTATGCCGATCTGGCCAAATTCCAGAATCTCAAATTCCATCTTGGAAAACTGAGTGCATCCCTGCAGATCCAGGATGGCCAAATTGCCTCCAAGGTTTTGGGAGATTTGGTGTTTGATCTGGAAACCCAGGGACAGAAATCCTTTTTTTCAGACAAGCAGGTCAAGCTGGACCTGCTGATGGATTATGATGAAAACACCGGGCTGCTGGATATTCAGCGCTCCCAGGTCCAATTGGAAGAAGCTTTGTTTGGTCTTTCCGGGGATGTCAAATTCCTGGATATTCCCGAGCTGGACCTGAAACTGACCGGAGAAAAACCGGATTTTAACATTTTCGCCGCCTTTGCACCTGCGGAAGTGGCAGAAGCACTGAAGCGGTACCAAAACGCCGGCAAGGTGTTTTTTAATGGCAGCATCAAAGGCAAAGCGGGGAGCGGGGAAACACCCTCCGTGGCAGTGGAGTTTGGATGTGAAAATGCCTACTTTCTCAACACCAATATGGACAAGAAAGTGGATGACCTGAGGTTTACCGGTTTTTTCACCAACGGCAAAGAACGGAATCTGAGAACCTCTGAACTTCAGTTGCAGAATTTTTATGCCAGACCTGAAGAAGGGATTTTTCAGGGAAGGCTGGTCATTCAGAATTTCGAAGACCCCTATATCAAGGTGAACCTGAATGCTGATCTTGATCTGGAGTTTCTGGGGAAGTTTTTTGAAGTGGAAGGCTTACAGGGTTTGAAAGGACAGGTAATTCTGGACATGGATTTTGACGAACTGGTCGACATGACAGGAGATGGTACCGGTGTGGCCCGACTGAAGGAAGGAGTGGACAGCGAACTTAAGGTACGTGACCTGAGTTTTACGCTGCCTGATTATCCGCATCCCATTACGCAGACATTTGCCAGTGCGGTGATGCGGGATGGGCGCCTGGTTTTGGATCATCTCAGATTCAGGGTGGAGGATTCCGATTTTGAATTTTCGGGCGAAGTCAATGATTTTCCGGCCATATTCCATGGCCTTAAGGTCCCCATCCATGCCAGCTTACTGGCCAAGTCTAAAAAGATCAACCTGCCCCAACTCTTGTCCTATGACAGTGCCCTGATGCAGGCAACTGACGAAGAGATAGAAAATTTTGAAATCAAACTGAAATTTGAAACCCAGGCAGATCAGCTGACCGGGTTTGAATACCTGCCTCTTGGGAATTTCTACATTGAAGACCTATATGCCAAGCTGAAACATTATCACCATGTCTTTCATGATTTCCATGCGGATCTGCACATTGAAGCCAATGACATACAGCTCCGTGATTTTACAGGTGAAATAGACGGCAGTGATTTTCACTTTTCCGGAAAGCTGTATAATTATCCAAAATGGTTTCAGGATGTCAAAAAGGGGGATACCCGGTTTGAATTTGACATGGTATCCAACCAATTGAAAATCAATGACCTATTGACCTATAAGGGAGAAAATTACCTTCCTGAAGATTACCGGAATGAAGCATTGAGGGATTTGAATCTGAATGGAAGGATTGACCTGCATTATGATACCACTTTCCGGTCTGCTGATCTCTATATCGATGACCTGGATGGGAAGTTGAATGTACACCCCCTGAAATTAGAGAATTTTAAGGGCCGGGTTCATTTTGAGGATGATCAGCTATTGGTTGAAAATTTCTCAGGGAGCATGGGTGAAAGTGATTTTTTGGTCAATCTCAGTCATTACCTAGGGGATGATCCTGCACTTAAGGCCAAAGCAAACAGCTTTAGCATGGTATCCAACCTGCTTGACCTGGATGCCTTAATGAATTATGAAGGTCCGGAGGAGGAAAAGGACCATGAAGCAGCTTTCAATATTTTTGAAGTGCCCTTTACCCAAATGAATTTTCAGGCAGAGATCAAGGCTTTGAAATACCACCAGCATGTGTTGCGGGATTTTAAGGCCAAAGGACGTATCACAGAAGACCATTACCTTTATCTGGATACCCTGGGTCTTCGGGTGGCTGATGGGGATTTGGGCATCAATGGCTATTTCAACGGCTCAGATCCTGACAATATCTATTTTCACAGCACCTTAAAAGCCAATCAACTGGACATCGATCAGCTGCTGATCAAGTTTGATAATTTCGGTCAGGATGTATTGATCAATGACAACCTTCATGGTAAGGTCAGTGGGACCATCACCAGCAAATTCCTGGTGCATCCAGATTTTACCCCCATTCTGGAAAAAAGTGAGGCCCAGATGAACCTCAGGATCTATGAGGGCAGCCTGGTTAATTTTGCTCCCATGCAGGCCATGTCGGCCTATTTTAAGGACAGAAATCTCAATCGGGTTCGATTTGATACCTTGGAAAACACATTGAACCTGAAAGATGGTACGCTATTTATTCCCACCATGACCATCAATTCCAGCCTTGGTTTTATTGAGATGTCCGGGAAGCAAGGCTTGGATCTGAAGATGGATTACTTTATCCGTGTGCCCCTTGGCTTGGTGACACAGGTTGGTTTCCGGTCACTTTTTGGAGGCAAAAACCAAGGGGAAGTGGATCCTGACCAGGAAGATGCCATCGTGTACCGGGATGGCAACCGCAGGGTCAGATTTGTCAACATCAACATGCGGGGTACCCCGGATGATTATGACATCAGTCTGGGGAAGAAGAATTGAGGTTGTTTGCAAGCCAGGATATCAGAGAATGGAAAAACAGGATTTCTGAGAACAGAAGAAAAGCTTGAAGCTCAAAGTAGAGGGAAATTGTAGGAGGTAAAAAGTGGAAAGTAAGCGGTGACAGTCAAAGTGCCAGAGGCACGGCCGATTTAATAACCACCGGTTTTAACCGGTGGCAGAGAATATCCTCAAATCAAAAAATCCCAGAGGCCGACTAGGTGGAGATTAAATACCGTAAGATTATTAGCCCCGGTTGACAACCCGGTGGGCATTAGCCCCGACAACAGGCCTCCGCAGGCGGGCCTAGACCCCAGTACAACCAAGGGAAGCTGGAAGTCGGTAGGTGAAAAAAAAACCTGGGCGGAAAATAAAGGCACGGCAACCCCGACAACAGGCCCCTGCGGGCGGGCCTTGAGAACCTTGACAACCTGACAACGGGGAATGCCTTGTCAACTTCAATACAACACCCTAAACCGGATGGTGCCTGCGATGTTCTTCATTTCATCAATCAACTCCGGTGAATAAGCCTTGTCAATGTCTGTGATCACATAACCGATTTTTTCATTGGTCTTCAGATACTGACCCACGATATTGATTTTATAGCCTGCCAGGATCTGATTGATTTTGGCCAGCACCCCAGGTTCATTTTGGTGAATGTGGATCAGCCTGTGGGCATTCTGTAGGAAGGGCAATTGGATGTTGGGGAAATTGACACTGTTGTAGGTGTTTCCGGTATTGATGTAATCCATGATTTTTCCGGGAACAAAACGTGCAATATTGACCTGCGCTTCAGATGTGCTGCCCCCTATATGGGGAGACAGGATGGTGTTGGGCATGCCGATCAATTCTGATTCGAAAGGCTCTGAATTGTTTTTGGGCTCATGGGGAAACACATCTACTGCAGCTCCGCTGAGGTGTTTGGACTCCAAAGCCTCCTTCAGCGCAGCTACATCCACCACATGTCCCCTGCTCAGGTTGATCAGGATGCCTCCTTTTTTCATGAGGCCAATTTTCTTCTTGTCCAGCATGTTTTCATTTTCCGGCCTGCCATCCACGTGGAGGGTGACCACATCGCATGTGCTGAGCAGTTCATCCAAAGATTCCAGCTTGGTGGCATTGCCGAGGGCAAGCTTTTCGATCACATCAAAATAATACACATCCATCCCCATGTTTTCCGCCAATACCGACAATTGTGCGCCTATATTGCCATAGCCGATGATGCCAAGCTTTTTGCCTCTGATTTCATAACTTCCTGAAGCAGATTTATCCCAGATACCTTTGTGCATGCTGACGGATTTGTCAAACATATTCCGCATCAGAAAGATGATTTCGGCTATGGCCAATTCAACGACTGAACGGGTATTGCTGAAAGGGGCATTGAAGACGGCTATTCCTTTTTCCTGACATTTAATCAAGTCAATTTGGTTGGTACCGATACAGAAAGCGCCTATGGCAATGAGCCGGTTGGCGTTTTCCAGGACTTTGGCAGTCACTTGGGTTTTGGACCGAATGCCCAAAATAGATACCTTTTTGATTTTTTCGGCAAGCTCTTCCTCAGAAAGGGCAGAACTGACCACTTCTACATTATAGCCTTCCTGCTTCATCAGGTCTACACCGATGGGGTGGACATTTTCCAGCAAAAGCACATTGATCCTGCTTTTGGGATAAGAGAATTTTTTGTTCATTTTGTTGACATATAAGATTTCATCCAGACTGGGAGCGATGTGATCCGCGTTGGCAGTTACTTTTGGGCGGGAAACGTTTTCTGTGAAGGCATAAAACTTATTGGCCAGGCCCGAGGCCTTGATTTCATAATCTGTATAGCCGTCCCCGATCACATAGATATTCCCATCCAAATTTAAGGATTTTATGGTTTCTGCCTTACCGTTGTTTTTGGAAAGCAGGTTTTCCCGATTGAAATCCACAATATTTCCCTCCTCGTCATAGACAAATTCATTGGCAAAGACATTCTCTTCTTTGACACCGTAATCTGACACGATAGGGGTGATGAAGTCCTTGAAACCATTGGAAATGATAAAGATGTCTTCGGCATTTTCCAGTAGGAACTCCCGGTTTTGTTGAAAAGACTTGGACACCTTGTGTTTGAGCGCATCTATTAAATCAGTGATCTGGGCTTTGTTGGCACCTAAAAGCTCCACTCTTTTTTCCAGACTTTCTCTGAAGGTCAGGCTGCCTTCCATTCCTTGGTCTGTGATGTCTTTGATGGCTTGAAGTTTCCTGTCTCTTTCAGGATCATTTTTCAAACTGATCTCGCCGAGGATATCGAGGGCTTCTACTTGGGTGAAAGTACTGTCAAAATCGATGATGAATTTTTTCTTGTCGGTCATTCTGATGGGAATATTTTAATAATCTGAATGTAAAATTAATGGTTTATCAAAAAGTATTCAGTTTTATTGAAGAAATTACTTTTCAAATCGATAAATATTGCCATTAAAACGTTTGCGAGTATTCCATGTGACAAACTTGATTTTAAAATTTCAGCGATTCATTGAAATTGATGCTAAGAATGGGTTAATTTTGCGTCGATATTTAATGCAGCATATAAAAACTCAAGAAGATGAAAAAATTAGGATTTCTTTTGCTCATGTTGACCTTTGCCATTGTGGCCTGTCAGAAGTCTGTACAGGATGAAAACAGCAACAATGAAGAAACTATAACAGGTACTTTTGGAGAAGAGGTAAAGGAAAACCAATTGGTCAGCCTAGACCAAGTGTATGACCACTTGAAAGAGAATGACCAATTTGAAGGACAGATCGTGGGTGAAATCAAGGAAGTCTGTGCCAAAAAAGGCTGCTGGATGACCATGGAATTGCCAAATGGCCAATCCATGCGAGTTACATTTAAGGATTATGGTTTTTTTGTACCCAAGCAATCTGCAGGCTACCCAGTGATCATAGAAGGAGTGGCCACCAAAAAAGTAACCGATGTGGAAACTTTGAGGCATTTTGCAGAGGATGAAGGAAAATCTGCCGAAGAAGTAGCTGCCATTACAGAAGCTAAGGAAGAAATGGTTTTTGAGGCCAGGGGTGTGATCATCAAGGAGAAGGCTTAATTTTTAATACATATGCCTCTAGCATTGGACAATTTGAGAGTGGGTAGGGCCTATTTGCTGGTAAATTACGGAGAGATCCGGAAAATCAAGGTGCTCCAAAGGATCAGCAAAGAGAATTTTCAGGTGAAAGACTTGGATACCCTCGAAACTTATGAACTGGAGGAACTGTTGAGATGGGGAATAGGTAAAGATTATGACCTGGATGAGCTACGAGACGAATAGCCGTTTCCCATCCCGGTGATAAAAGTTACCTACGAAGCAATATGTTTGACCTAATTTTGGGTCCATCAATTCAAGCAACATACCCATGGAAAGAACCGGTTTGGCAAAAGCCATCATTCAAGCCAAGTGCCCAAAATGTAGAAAGGGTGATCTGTTTTCTGTTCCTGTTTACAGTTATTCCAAACTCACCCAAATCCAATCCAAATGTCCGGTTTGCCAAAAAGAGTTGGTTCCGGAACCTGACTTTTATTACGGGGCCATGTTTATCAGCTACGCCCTGTCTGTTGCCTTGTTTATCAATGTGATGATTGTCCTCAATTTTTTCTTCAATGACCCCGACCTGATGGTTTATTTGATTACTGTGATAATCGCCAACTTATTGTTGCTACCGCTTATGTTAAGGTACTCCAAGGTTTTCTACCTGTATGCCGTAGGTAGAATCAAATATGAGCCTCAGGAAGAGTAGCCCGATGGGTAAATCATAGAAGCAAAGGATTTATTACAAAGTGTTTGACATTTTGATTTTTAAGAAATCAGATCTTTTACCTGAATGAAAATTTCAAATTCGTATCTTCATGACTTTCTAAGTTAAATCATGAAATTTATGGATTATCAAGCGCTTATTGAAGAAGTCTACAAGGAAGTCAATGACCTGAATTTAAAAGGAAAAGTGGCCGATTACATCCCTGAATTGGCAGAAGTGGATGGAGACAAGTTCGGGATTGCCTTGGTGGATCTGGAAGGTAACGTGTATGGGGTAGGGGATTATGAGGAAGCTTTTTCGATTCAGAGTATTTCCAAAGTCCATACTTTGGCTATGGTTTTCCATAAATTCAAAAGCAAGCTTTGGTCCAGGGTCAATGTGGAACCCAGCGGAAATCCCTTCAATTCCATTGCCCAATTGGAATATGAAAAAGGTATTCCCAGAAACCCTTTTATCAATGCAGGTGCATTGGTCATCTCTGATGCTTTGATTTCAAAATTCGAGAACCCCAAGGAGGAGATCATTGATTTTATCAATGAGCTGGTAGGCCATCAATGCGTCAAGGTAAATGAAAGTGTTTATCAGTCAGAATTGGATCATTCCGAAAGGAATACCGCCATGGCCTATTTTCTAAAAGCCTACGGCAACATTGAAAATTCCATACAGGAGGTTTTGGAAACCTACGTTTACCATTGTGCCATGGAAATGTGTTGTGTGGATTTGGCCAAGTCATTCTCCTTTTTTGCCAACAATGGCTATTCCATCTTCGCCGATAGGGAAATACTTAACGAAAGCCACAACAAAAGAATGAATGCCCTGATGTTGACCTGTGGGTTTTATGATGAGTCGGGTGAATTTGCCTTCCGGGTAGGCTTGCCAGGCAAAAGTGGCGTGGGAGGTGGGGTGGCAGCCGTCATGCCCAATAAATTCAGTATTGCCGTCTGGTCCCCTCAACTCAATGAAAAAGGAAACTCTTTGAAATCCATCAAAGCTTTAGAGCTTTTAACCGATAAATTGCATTTTTCATTGTTTTGATCCGATCGATGCCTTGAATATGCTGTCATCGAGGGGGTAACCCCTTAATGAACCTGCTGATTCTGGTTTTCTTGCCAAATTAAATGAAGCCTAACTTGTTGGCCATTCGGGATTTATTTTCTATAATGCATTGATTTTTGGACAGAGCAGATCACCCATGAAAACTTGGTCCAAAAAAAAAGTATAGACCAAATAACTTTTATGACCTATAGATGACGCCCCGCGTTAAATTTGTTCTGCTATTTTTGATCGGCTTTGGTTGGCTTCCCCCTACTTTTGGACAAGGATTGTTTCATTTGGAGTTGTATGGGGGATTTTCCAACAGTTACCTGCAAACCACCAAGAATCCTTCAACAGGGAATATTAATCCTTGGAATCCCATCAATCTTCAGGGAGGGGTCAACTTGCTCACCAAAATATCAGAAAGGGGCTTTCTCTCTGCCCAGGCAGATTTTCATAGAAGGCCGCTAGGTGTACAAATCACAGAAATTGGTCCCAATTTTTCAAGGGAATCCAGGGGTGGTGCTTTCCAGACGCTTAGCCATTTTTCACTGGGGTACCGATACATTATCCAGAAACAAAACTATGACCTATATTTTCAACCCGGATTTGGATTGGTAAAAAGTAGCCTAGGCTCGGGTTTTCAAGACCAAAGTGATACCATTCCCGTCCAAAACAGAACTTTCCAGTCCTTGAGTGAATGGGGGATAGTGGCAAGAGGAGAAATCGGGGTTAAGCTTTATACGGAAAAAAGAAATTATTTTTTGTTGGCCTTTAAACATACCCAAGGATTTACCGATTTGGATAAAATCAATTTCGAAACCACGGATGGAAATGAGCAGACTTTCAACATGACCGCTGTCAGCAGAGGGACACATTCCGGCATGGTGGTAGGCTATGGATTTAACCTTGACAACCTCTCCAAAAAAAATCGGGAGACTGTAACCCGTTACTACAGTGAGGAAAAAGAAAACAAAAGAAAAGCTGCCTTAGAAAATGGGCTTTATGTCATTGGGTACGCTGGTCTAAGGCTCAAAAGCAATGCCCGGCCCAATCCTGATTTTTATACCAACCTCTCCGGGACGTTTGCGGGTGCCTTGGGATACAAATTTGGGGGATTCTCCTTGGAGACGGGATATGGGGTGATGTATGCCAACAATGATATCCAGATTGATTTTGAAGATGTAACTGCCTTGATCATGGACAGAGATGCATACCAAGTCAATCATATCCCACTCACCTTAAAATATGATCTTCCCATAGGAGAAAAGCAAACCAAAAGGATGGGGGTATCACTGGGTGCCCATTTTATCGTAGACAATACGACTTCCAGGTCTTTGGTGTCCAGGTTTAACGGTAGCACCACCATCAACGGCAACCGGTACAACTACAACGGCATTTTTGTGTCGGATCCCAATGTAGGATTCGATGGGGTATTTTACAAAACAGGTCTGTTTTTAGAATTACCGATTTTCAATTCCAGTTTCCTTAACCTACAGGTGGCGCGAAACTTTGGAAGTCCAGTCACCGGAAGAAGATTCGGTGAATACAGCATCAATGGGGTAAGGAGAAGGCTTTTGGCTGAATCCAGTTTGGATGGTTTTATATTTGAGATGGCTTACCGCCTGCCTTTAAAAGTCCTCAAAAAACAGCCTTAATCATTTTTTGAATTTATCGGTTTTTTCAGCCATGCTGACATCTTTTTGGTTCTTGATGTGAAGACGGTAATAAACCAAGACCTCATCAGCCCCTGCTTCCAAGACCGCTTCCTGAGCTTTCAAAGCGATTTGCATCAATTGATCCTGAGGACCTTCCATGACTGTTTCAAAGGGGGTGACCACATGTTTGATTCCAGATGCCTGTATGACCGCGATGGCCTTGTCTACTAAGCCATAAGTGTCTAGGGTTTTGCTTTTGGGTACGATCTGTAGGCCCAGGTTGATGGTGTTCATGACTATTTTTTTTGGTTTTAATTTCGAATCCATAAACCTTGGATTCTTTCAGTCAGTCGTTGAATTGGTTCATCGTCCGTTCTATGCCTATGGAACAGAAGCTTTTGATCATCTCTGTGGCTTTGTCCATAAAGGCGGGCAAACCATCAAGTTCTTTTTGGCTCCACCTGCCAAGTACATAATCCACTTGCCTTCCTTTTGGGAAGTCATTGCCGATCCCGAATTTAAGACGGGGATAGTCTTGGCCACCAAGCGTATCCTCAATGTTTTTTAACCCATTGTGTCCGGCAGCGGAACCTTTGGCCCGCATCCTGAGGGTTCCAAAGGGCAAGGCCACATCATCTACTATGACCAAGGTGTTTTCCTTGCTAACCTGCAATTCTTTCATCCAATAATTGACTGCTTTGCCACTGAGGTTCATGTAGGTGGTGGGCTTGATCAAATACATGGACCTGCCTTTCAGTTTAAAATCCGCGGTAAAGGCCAGGCGGTTGCTGGACCAGGTACAGCCTACTTGATCCGCCAAGCGGTCCAAAGTGAGGAAGCCCACATTGTGCCGGGTCAATTCATATTCAGGCCCGATATTGCCCAGACCTACAATCAAATATTTCATTCTTGGTGGGTTTGAATGAACAAAAATAAAAAATCCTGCCAAAGCTGGCAGGATTTAGGTTGTAATTGAAGGAATATTTTAAGCTTCCTCTTCTCCTTTTTTACCTCTTAGTGCTCTTGGGATGCCGATGGTGGCGATAGAAACATTAGGGTTGGTCAGGATCTCAAATCCTTTCACTTTGATTTCATTCACCTTGATGGATTTACCCAGGTCCAATTTAGAGATATTTACCTCTATGGAGTCAGGAAGATCGTTTGCTAGGCCCTTCACAGACAATGTTCTGGACTTAACTTCCAATCTACCCCCTTTGATGATACCTGGAGCTGAGCCAACGAAATGAACAGGAATATCCATCTTAATGGCTTTGTCCTCTTTGTAGGCTAAGAAATCAGCATGTAGCAACACCTCACTGACTGGATGGTAATGCGCATCTCTCAGGATGGCTTTGATTTTGGTGCCCTCTACGTTGAGGTCCACCATGTGGACTTCAGGCGTATAGATCAGGTCTCTGAACAAAATGGCAGGAGCATGAAAATGGATTTGCTCTTTGATACCGGGGCCGTAAACCACACAGGGTACATTGCCTTCATCACGGATCTGATCCAATTCTCTTTTGTCGAGATTTGCTCTTTTAAACCCTATAATCTCTAACGATTTCATAATTGTTTATTAAGTGTATGATAATTGATTGATAATGCTTTACTGAACAAACAAGGAGCTGATGGAAGTATTTCCCGTCACCGCATGGATCGCTTTGGCGAAGAGATCGGCCACGGTAAGCACCTTGATTTTGGAGGATTTTTGGGAAGGGGTGATGGTATCCGTGATCACCAGCTCGGTCAATACCGAGTTTTCAATATTTTCATAGGCATTGCCCGAAAGCACCCCATGAGTGACCACAGCTCTGACAGATTTGGCGCCTTTTTCCATGATGATCTGAGCGGCTTTGCACATGGTGCCTGCCGTATCGATCAAGTCATCTACCAAGACCACATCTTTTCCTTCCACATCTCCGATTACCTGCATGGAAGCGATTTCATTCGCTCTTTTTCTGTACTTATCACAGACCACCATATCCACCTCAAAATATTTGGCATAAGACCTGGCTCTGGTCACACCTCCCACATCCGGGGAAGCAAAGATCAAATCCTTTAGTTCGAGGTTTTGCAAATAGGGCACAAAGATAGCGGAACCGTTTAAATGATCCAAAGGAATGTCAAAAAATCCTTGGATCTGTCCCGCATGTAAGTCACAGGTCATGATACGATCTGCTCCGGCGGAGGTGAGGATATTGGCCACGAGTTTGGCAGCGATAGAAACCCTGGGTTTATCTTTCCTATCCTGCCTGGCATAACCGTAATAGGGAACCACCGCCACTACTTTGTAAGCACTTGCCCTCTTGGCTGCATCGATCATCAGACAGAGCTCCATGAGGTAATCCGCGGATGGATTGGTGGATTGGATAAGAAATACTGTACAACCCCGTACTGATTCATCAAAACTGGGAGAAAGTTCTCCGTCACTGAATTTTGAAATGGTGAGTTTGCCTAGTTCTTTTCCGTAATTTCTGGCAATGGATTTGGCTAACTTTAAGGAATTGGTTCCGGAGAAAATTTTGACCTCGGTCATGAAGGATGGTTTTTTGTAGGGTTGGTTCAGGATTAGAATGAATTGCAAAGGTAACAAAAAATGGATTTATACCGGATTTTCCCTCCTCCTTTTAATGAAATAGTAATTTAAATGTTTGTTCTTCCCAAATTCCCAAAGCCATGGATTTACGATAAGGCATTTGGAGGGAATGGGCGAGATAATCCTTCTATTTTCTTTGAAAGAACTGACATTTATTTGTATTTTTCTTTTAAAATTGAAATTTAATGCTGTTTTGTACAGCTTGATTGATTCCAATCCTTTTGGATCCTAAAACCAAAGTCTTCCCCACAATCCCCTTCCAATGAGTATTTACCAAAAAACCATTCTTGTAATTCTCCTATTTTCATTTCCCATTTTAGTGCATGGCCAAACCGATTCCTTAAATTTGAAAAACACACACTACCTTTTAGGTGAGATAAAATCCATGGAAAAGGGTGTGTTGGTCATCAAAACCGCCTACAGCAAAGAAGATTTCAGGATCAAATGGAATGAGATCAGGGCCATTTATTCAGAATCACTGTTCCTGATCTCCACCAATGATGGGATTAGGTATTATGGTAAGATCAGCAGTCCTGAAACAGCTCAGTTGAAAATTACCTCCAGCCAAGGAGATGAAGCCATTTATTCCGTCAATGATATCCTTTACATCAAATCAGTCGATAAGGGTTTTTTAGATAGGCTTAACGCTGGGATTGACTTTGGCTTCACCTTTACCAGGGCTAGAAATCAGCGACAATTGACTACAAGAAGCAGGATTGGTTACATTGCGGAACACTGGTCTTTTGATGCGGCCTTCAATAAGTTGGTAACATCCCAAAATGAAATTGAAGACATTGTGAGAGGGGACGGGAACTTGACTGCCATACACTTTTTGCAAAAAGATTGGTTTACACTTGCCAGAATGGAGTATCTGTACAACACCGAGCAATTGCTAGACCTCCGGCTCAATACCATGTTGGGAGCTGGCAAATTCCTTTCAAGGACCAACGCCCATTACTGGCGCGTTTTTGGAGGAATGGCATTTAACCAAGAGAATTTTTCTGGAGAAAACATGGACAGGCAAAGTGCGGAAGCTTGGGTGGCCTCTGAATTAAATTTGTTTGATGTGGGGGACATCAGTCTGTTGACAAACATATTTGTATTCCCCAGCATTACGGAAAAAGACCGGGTCAGGATTGATTATCGGTTGGATTTGAAATATGATCTTCCCCTGGATTTTTACATCAAAACCGGACTGACCCTCAACTTTGACAACCAACCTTTTCAGACAGCTAGCCGATTGGATTACGTCTGGCAGACTACCTTTGGATGGAGTTGGTAGGTATTTTTTTGAGCGTTTAGTTTTCCTTTTCGGTTGATTTTTTAGTTGTTCCGGTTTTTCCTTCCTCACTTTGTGCCACTTCCAAACCGGTTTGCACATTTTCCTTGATCACACCGGGGAAGGATTTGACATATAGATCGCGCTGTGGAAACGGAATTTCAATTTCATTTTCATGGAAGGCTTTGAAAATCCCACGCATGACCTTGTCCCGTATCATCACCCACGTATCTACATCTGCCACCCAGAACAATACCCTAAAATTGACAGAATTGTCACCAAAAGCCTGTAAAAATACCCTAGGCGGGGGAACATCAATGATGCCTTCTACTTTGAGCTGTCCAAAAATCAGATTGGTAACCAATTCGGTGTCAGACTTGTAGGCCACCCCAATGATGAGTTCGACCCGTCTGTTTTTGTCTGAAAGTGTCCAATTGGTCAGATGATTGGCCAATAAATCTCCATTGGGGATGATGATTTCAGCACCATCCCAGTTTCTGATTTTACTTGCCCGAATTCCTATTTCTTTTACAATCCCTTCTATGGTACCCACTTGAATGGTGTCGCCGATTTGAACGGGTCGTTCAAAAGCCAATATAATCCCAGATACCAAATTGTTCACTATAGTCTGCAATCCGAAACCTATGCCCACCGATAAGGCTCCCAGAACAATGGCCACCTTGTCGAGAGGGATTCCTGATGCCGCCATGGCAAAAAGAAACCCAGCGGTGAAAATCCCCAATCTTATCAATAGGATAGATGAGCCCAATTTTTTGCCTCTCACAGCGGCATGTTGCTCATCCCGGATAGTAGCAGCATAGGCCAGGGTATTGGCCAATAGGTTGGCGATATAAATGACCACAAAGAATACCGCAATCTGGGAAAAGGTAAAAGAAGCATTAAGTATATTTCTAGGTTTCTCCAAAAAATCAGAAATATAGTTTTGTACAGGTTCCAAAGCGGAGATATTGTCCAGGAAATTATAGGCCCAAATAAAAATAGCTAAAAAGGAAATGGTCCGGGTAATGCGACTCTGGATTTTGTCAAAATCAATGTACGATGTAAATTCACTCCCTGACTTTCGGCTTACCTCGATTTGTAAATAAATAAATTCCTTGATAATCAGAACAAAAATAATCAAACTGATGGCATGCATAAGACCAATGGTGGCGGCTATGGATATCAATTTGCTCAGGCTAAACCTGCCAAGAAAATTGGCAAAAAAGGATAGTACTTGAATACCAATAAACGCCAGAGCTATTGTTCCTGCATATTGCGGTAAAAGACTACCCCTTTCATGGCTTTTCCGGTATATGGTATACACCAGGTAAATGGCCAATAAGCCAAACCCAAGAAGGTGCCACCTTTCCTGGAAAGCCACTTCCCAGTACAAGTTGCTTATAGCATTAAATAGAAATAGGACATACAATGCCATCCAAACCCTAAAAATTTTTGAATCAAATCGGGTTTTCAATAAGAACCCTGAAATAGTCACCATACTGACCATGATGAAAGTAAAAAATGAAACAGGTGGGCTAGGGAAAAAAAATGGAGCGATGGCCAGAACAGCCAAAAAGGAAGAAAGCAAAGGGTGTTTTACCACATAATTGGACCGACTAAAAATAATATCCGAAAATTCCTTTTCATCTCTAATTTTTTTTAGGCTCCTCTTCAGGAAATAGTAAAACACAAAAGCAAAACCTACCAACATCAAAGAAAGATTAAGGTATCGGTTAAAATAAAAAAAGAATATGGTGAGGTTGAATTTTAATGATTCACGCAGGACCTGAATTAAATTTTCTGTTTTGGGAAAGTCGCTTTTTTCCCAAATGAAATTGTTTTCCTTTCGAAACAAAGCATTCTCCAATACATTTTTTTGTTGGGCCAGCCGGTCCAACATTTCCGTCTGACGGGTATTGACCTGCGCAATTCTTGATTTGTAGCCAATAACCCGCATCCGCTGACTGTTCAATGTGCTGTCGGTATAATTGACGTTTTGATGTAATTGAAGTAAACTTTGCTGGTATTCAGGTAATATCGTGGTATCCCTTAAATAGTACCGCATCAAGTCATCACGGCGGATGGAGTCCACTACATTTCTGAATTGCAACAATTGTTCTAGTCTGTCATCTACCTGTGCTTCTACCCTGGAAACCCGGTAAGCAGCATAAGAAATAATGTTTTCAAGGGCACTCAAATAGCGGAGGTTGATGGCATTGCTTGCATTATCCAATCGACTTTCTATATCGGTCAAAAAAGTCTCCGCGCGAGGCAACACCTCCATGATTTCAGTACTGTCCAATTCTACCCGGAGTTTTTGTTGGACACGGTTCAGGTTGATGTTGTATTCCTGGACTTTACTGATGCTTCCTTCAAGAGATGGTTTGGTAACTTGAGTCTCCTCTACCTGTTCTTCCTCTATGGAATGGAAAAGACTATCTATATTTCCAATAACTTCAGAAGTCTGTCCAAAGGCACTTGGAAATATCCCTGAAACTATCAAAAGGACTAAAATATATTTTAAAAATATTGTTTTCATAGGCATTTTAAAAGTAGGCAAATTGAGGTGTAATATCAACTTTGGCCTTTAAAAGCTGATTTGTAATTTCTAATTACCAAAAGCTGTTGCGTTTACCTTTACTTCGTAAAGCCTGAAATCAATCGGAATAAAACTGGTACTTGCCCATGCTCTAAATTACCTGGGAGATTTACTATATCCAAGGCTATTTATTGCTCGAATAGAATAGATATAATCTTTTGACAATGATTACTTTAGATTAGTTTTATTGATGTGAAAATTCAAGTTTGGATTGGTCAATGATTTCGGTTTGAGGAAAAGTGATGGGAGGCTGGGTTTAAAACTTTTTACCCGTAAAGAAAACGCTGGCTTAGGAATTAATTTTTTTCCCGAAATCCTTTAATGCAAAAAAAAGCGTTGATCCAACCTACTTTGGTGCTATAAACCGCTCTTTATTTTCACTTCTCAGCAGTAAGGAGTATAAATGCAGAAAGTGGTGTTCGACACCACTTTCTGCAATATATAAAGGTATTTGTTGACCCACTAGGGCTCGAACCTAGACTCTTCTGAACCAAAATCAGACGTGTTGCCAGTTACACCATGGGTCAAAATTTCAAAATAAAGTACCCCTTCTCGAAAGGTGTCACAAATGTAGGGGTACTTTCTTTTTTATGCAAATACTAATTCGAAGAATTTTCATCTGATTTTCTAATGGATTAACATTCAGTACCAAATAAAAGGTTCTTTGGTTATCCCTTCTGTTTGTTCACCCATTTTGCTGCATTGACAAAAGCTTCCACCCAAGGGGTGATTTCATTTTCCTGATGATCACTGGGGTAACAGGGCCAGTTCCAAGGTTTGAGAGAACGTTCGATGTGGGGCATGATGGCGAGATGACGGCCATCGGTGGATGCGATTCCAGCGACAGCATGGTCTGAACCGTTCGGATTACCGGGGTAGGCTTCATAACTGTAAGTCATTCCGATGTGGTAGTCACTTTTGGCCATAGGCAGTTGGAATTTACCTTCTCCATGGGCTATCCAAACTCCAAGTCGCTGGCCAGCGAGACTTTTGAACATGACCGTGTTGTTTTCGGGAAGGTTCACGTTGACAAAAGCCGATTCGAATTTATGGCTTTCATTGTGAAGCATTTTCGGCTTTTGACTGTGTTCCGGTGTAAGCAATCCCAGTTCGACCATCAGCTGGCAACCGTTACAAACACCTAAACTCAAGGTATCTTTGCGGGCATAGAACTTGTCTAGGGCTGTTTTGGCTTTTTCATTGTATAGAAATGCGCCAGCCCAACCTTTGGCAGAACCCAACACATCTGAATTGGAAAAACCACCTACAAAGACAATCATCTGCACCTCTTCGAGGGTTTCTCTCCCGGATACCAAGTCTGTCATGTGGACATCCTTCACGTCAAATCCTGCCAACCAAAGCGCATAAGCCATTTCTCGGTCTCCATTGACCCCTTTTTCCCTGATGATTGCGGCAGTGAGTCCACTTTTGTTTTTGCGATAAGGGTCAAGGTTAAAGGCATCAAAATTTCCTTCCCACTGATCCGAAAAGCTGAAAGACAAAGCCTGGTTTTTGTAATTTTCAAATCGGGCCAAAGCCAGTTTTTCTCCACTTTGCTTTTTGTCCAAAAGGTAGGAGGACTTGAACCAGATGTCCCGGTATTCGGCTACAGACAGCTGATGGTCCATATCAGAAAAGGAGATATTTCCATCCAAGGTGACCTCAGCAAGGGAAATGTAGCTGATGCCGTAATTCTCCAGCAGAGCCCTGGTTTTGTCCGGATGCCTAACCTGAATGACAACCCCCGGGTTTTCAGCAAAAAGATTTTGAATCAAGTCACCACCTTTTAGCCTTTCAGATTTGATTTTCAGACCACATAGAGTGGTCGGGAAAGTCATTTCCAAGAGGGTGGTGATCAATCCCCCTGAAGAAATATCATGACCCGCCAATACCTCATTTCTTTCAATCAATTTTTGGATGACCATAAAGGCCTTGGCAAAATAGGCCCCATCCCGCACAGTAGGTGCTTGATCTCCGACTTTATTGAGCACTTGGGCCAAGCTACTTCCACCCAATTGAGGTTGGTCTTTTGAAAAATCAATGTAGAAGAGTTTGCTACCAGCTATGGGTTTCAAATCAGGAGACACCACCTTTTGGATGTCACCGCACCCTCCTACACTGGAAATAATAACAGTGCCAGGAGAGTAGACCACCTTACCATCCGGATATTTTTGGGTCATGGATAAGGAATCTTTTCCTGTAGGAATATTGATCCCCAATTCAATGGCAAAATCACTGACCGCTTTCACTGCTTTGTATAGTCTGGCATTTTCTCCTTTGTTTTTGGCAGGCCACATCCAGTTGGCACTCAAGGAAATGCCTTGTAGTCCATCTTCTATAGGTGCCCATACCAAGTTGGTCAGGGCCTCTGCTATGGCTAGGCGGGATCCAGCCACGGGATCAGTCAAAGCCGCTACAGGAGCATGGCCGATAGAAGTGGCTATACCCTTTGTTCCGGTATAATCCAGAGCCATGACCGCCACATTGTTGAGGGGCAGTTGGATTTCTCCGGTACTTTGTTGTTTGGCCACCCTTCCGGTTACCGAGCGGTCCACTTTGTTGGTCAGCCAATCCTTGCAGGCCACGGCTTCCAATTGGAGTACCGCTTTAAGGTAGGGGATCAGCTGACCCTTGTCGTGGGAAAAGGGCGCCATTTTCTTTAGCTCTCCCTTGTCTTCCAGTATTGTTTTTGGTGAGCTGCCAAACATGTGGGCCAATTCCCAATCGATGGGTTTTTCTCCGTTTTTCCTGTTTTCAAAGGTAAAGCGCATGTCTCCCGTGGTTTCTCCTACCACATAGAAAGGAGCTCTTTCCCTTTCAGAAATCTTCCTCAACTTGGCCACGTCTTTTTCCTTAATGACCAACCCCATTCTTTCCTGGGATTCGTTGCCTATGATTTCCTTGGCCGATAGGGTAGGGTCACCCACCGGCAATTGGTCAATGTGGATCACACCCCCGGTCTCTTCCACCAATTCGGAAAGGCAGTTCAGGTGACCTCCTGCACCGTGATCATGAATGGATACAATTGGATTTTCATGACTTTCAGCCATGGCTCGGATGACATTGGCCACCCTTTTCTGCATCTCTGGATTGGATCTTTGGATGGCATTCAACTCGATGGCATTACTGAACTCCCCGGTATTGACGGACGAAACCGCTCCACCACCCATGCCAATGCGGTAATTGTCACCGCCCATAATGATGACCTTATCCCCTTTTTGAGGGGTATTTTTCAGACTGTATTTTTCTTTGGTAAACCCAATGCCTCCTGCCAGCATGATGACCTTGTCAAACCCATAATGTTTGTCTCCCTCCTCATGTTCGAAGGTGAGAACACTTCCGGAAATAAGGGGCTGACCAAACTTGTTTCCAAAGTCACTGGCACCATTGGAAGCCTTGATCAGGATATCCATGGGGGTTTGATAGAGCCATTTTCTTTCTGCTAAGTCTTTTTCCCAGCTTCTACCCGCCTCACTGCGTGGGTAGGAGGTCATGTAGACTGCGGTGCCTGCTAAGGGTATGGAAGCCGTGCCTCCGGCCAACCGATCTCTTATTTCTCCTCCCGAACCGGTGGCGGCCCCATTGAAGGGTTCTACCGTGGTAGGGAAATTATGGGTTTCTGCCTTGAGTGAGATTACAGTGTCGATGACCTCAAAATCAAAGAAATCAGGCTTATCCTGTGTTTTTGGGGCAAACTGTTGTGCTTTAGGGCCTAGGACAAAGGCCACGTTGTCTTTGTAGGCAGATACAATTTTATTGGGATGCCTTTTGGCGGTTTTTTTGATCAATTGAAACAGCGTTTCTTCCTGTTCCACACCATCAAGGATAAAGGTCCCGTTGAAGATTTTGTGTCTGCAATGCTCGGAATTTACTTGGCTGAATCCAAACACCTCACTGTCGGTTAGGGGTCTTTCCAGTTGATGGCTTACCTTTTCCAGGTAATGCACCTCTTCTTCGCTCAGCGCCAATCCCTCTTTTTGGTTGTAAGCATGGATGTCTGTAATTTCCTGAATGGTCTCAGGTGTTACGGCCACATAGAAAATATCCTGATCCAAACCTTCATACCGGGCCTGTAACATGGGATCTATTACGGATTTTTCTGTAATCGGAAAAAACTCCTCGATCCTCACGATGCCCTCGATGCCCATATTCACGGTAATCTCCACCGCATTGGTAGACCATGGCGTGATCATTTCCTTCCTGGGTCCGGCAAAAACCCCTTTGATGACTGTATCCGACAAAATGGTGGCTTCGCCGAAAAGCCATGAAAGCTTGGATAGGTCTTCGGAAGTCAAGGGGCTTGAGGTCGATAAAGCGTAGATTTTATCTTGAGGGGATTGGAAAAATCGAATCATGTCTGGGGATTGGCTATGACTTTTTTAAGAAGGAGCAAAGGTAAGCAATTGCCTCAAAAGAATAAATGAAATGCCCCATTGCTTAGCTATTTTTTTGAAGGTATTGGACGGTGGCTCCAATGAGTGCATTGTGTCCACAGGGCAGTTCCACCATTTTAAGGGGCCTTATTTTTTGGTAAAAAGAGGACAGGTTTTGGGTGGTTACCATTTGGTCGTATGTGCCGAGGAAAAGCCTGCCCGGAGTTTCAAGTCTGTTCCATTCGTTTATGATATGTTTCAGGTCTGGCTGAAAGGGTTTAAAGGCATTCCAGGTAAAGTAAATCTGTGCCCGCATGGTTCGGGTGGCCATTTGCTGTTGCACAAATTTTTCAAGGCTTTTTTCTATGAGTCCCATTTTTTTAAGCCTACCTATCCATTTGAAAAAAATCTTTGGATGGAAGATTATGTATTTGAACAAGCGGTTGAATATGCCAGGATAAGTAGCCAAACTGTACCATAATCCCGTCCTGATGCCGTCAGGAGCCATAAGGGTTAAGGAAAGGACATGTTCTGGATACAACTCGAAAGTAATCAAGGAAAATTTTCCACCCATACTATACCCAATCAGATGGAACTGGTCAAAGGCCTCCTTTTCCTTTAAGGCTTCAATGACTGACTTCCATTTGTTTTTATCCAGTTTGCCTTTGGAATTCTTCCAATTGCTATTGCCATGAAAGTATATGTCAAAAAAATAAAAACTGTCACCCGGTCTTTTTAACTTTAAAAATTCGGACATGGATTTCATGGATTGTCCGAATCCGTGAAACAACAGGTGTACGCACTGTCCGTTTCCGTACTTCTTATAAGCAAGTTTCCCAAAATCAGTCTCCAAATACTGCATGTTCAATAATAAAAATTTAATTTATGTGAAAGAAGCAATGGGATTTTAATATTTGAGGGAAAGTGGAGATGTGATCAATTTATGGCATTTTTTTTAAAATAAAGTCAATAATATTTTTTGAATTGTAATTAATCGGCCTTTTTTCAAAACAATCTGAAAATAAAAAACGTTAGAAACTTTTAATATTCCAAAAGTTTCCTGAGTTTTGTAAAAAATTAACCTCCGTTTCAAATTGAGTACCAAAGAAAAAATCATAGAAGTAGCTGTGGAACAGTTTATGCGTTACGGCGTGCGTGCAGTGACGATGGATGATATTGCCAGGATGGCAGGCATATCCAAAAAAACAATTTATCAGGAGTTTGAGGACAAAAATCAATTGGTCAATGAAGTTTTTGCCAACGAAATGGAAAAAGATGAGTGTCAGCTTAAGGCTTTGTTTGAAGAAGAGGACGGGATCATCAACCATTTTTTTGCCATGACCAAATATTTGAGGAAGCGTTTTGCACAAATGAATCCCATGCTTTTGCATGAAATTCAAAGGTACTATCCTCAGTGCTGGCAGAGAATTGAGGATTTCAAGACCAACCACATGATCAACGACATCATGATGGTGCTAAATAAGGGAAAAGAGGATGGGCTTTTCCGACCTGAGATCGATACCCGGATTTTGGCGCAAATGCGACTACAACAAATTACCATGAGCATGGATTCAAGGGTTTTCCCTCCAGGCGAATACAACATGATGGAAGTTCAGCTGCAGATATTCAACCACTTTCTGCATGGTATCCTTACCGATAAAGGCCGGAAGGCATATGATAAAAAACTAATCAATCAGGAATTATAATTTTGGTCATGAATAGCATAAAAAAAGCCATTTTTACCACCTTATTTCTAATGGGTTTAGGAATAGGAAATGCATTTTCCCAGGAAGTGATCTATGTCACCCTGGATGAAAGTATCAAATACGCTTTGGAGAACAATGTGGATGCCAAAAATGCTCAGTTGGAAATCCTTGCATCCAAGGGCATTATCAATGAGAACCTGGCAACAGGACTTCCTCAAATCAATGGGATTTTGGAATGGACCAAGAACCTGCAGCCACCTTTTTTTATCATTCCAGCTGAAGCCGGTGAAAACTTACCTGGAGGAGGTGGTGACGGTCCGCCGCCTGGCACTAATTTAGGTGATGTGCAATTGATTCCTTTTGCGGTAAACTACCAAGGAACCGCTGGAATCAATCTGGAACAGATGATTTTCAATGGCTCCTACTTTGTAGGTCTTCGGGCAGCAAAGACCCTCAAATCCTTAACGGAATTTGATAAAGAAAAGACAGAGAATGATGTCATTGAAAGTGTTAAAAAGGCCTATTTTACAGTTTTGGTAAACAAGGAACGCAAAACCTTGGCAACTGCCAACTTAGAAAGAATTGATGTCCTACTGAGAGAAACAGAAGCGCTCTTCGAAGCGGGTTTTGCCGAGAAACTGGAGGTTTCCAGGGTAAAGGTTCAGCGAAACAACATCAAAGCTGAGCTTGATAGGATCGAAGCCGCCTCTGAAGTCAGCATGGAATTGCTTAAGCTACAAATGGGTATGCCTTTGAATTATAGATTGGTAGCTACCGAAAAACTTGCTGATCTCAATACCGACGAAGAATTGGAACAGCTTCTTCAAAATCCAGGATATAGAAGGGTAGAAATGGATCAGTTGACGACCAATCTCAAACTAGCCACTTTGGATCTTAAAAACAACCAAGTGCAGTACATCCCAACTATCAATGCAGTCGCTTCCTACCAAAGGTTAACCGGTTCTCAAAGATTCGGCGATTTTTTTAGTGCAGACAGATGGTTCTCTACCTCTTTTGTAGGTGTTAGGATGGCAATTCCGATTTTTGATGGACTCACCAAAAGCTCACGAATCCAGCAGAATAGGGTGCAGATCCAACAGCTGGAAAACCAGAAAGTCTTCCTGCAGGACAATATAGAAAGCGAAATCTTTCAGGCGAAGACCAACCTTAGGAATAACCTAAGTGCCTTGAGGGTGCAGCAGGAAAACAGGGAATTGGCACTTGAAGTGTTTCAAATGACACAAATCAAGTATTCAGAAGGAGTGGGCTCCAACCTTGAGGTTGTGGAAGCCGATACGGCATTGAAAGAAGCTGAAATCAATTTCTTTTCGGCATTGTATGATGCCCTGATTGCCAAAGTTGACCTTGAAAAGGCTTTGGGAATTCTATAATTTTCTTAAGTAAAAAAAGATCCTACAAAAAACAATATGAAAACATACAGCCGATTTTTAGCCCTGATCATGATCCTCCTAGCTGCATCCTGCGCCAAGAAAGAGGAGGTGGATATCAAAAAAGCAGAACTGGAATCCAAGAAAAAGGAGTATTCCCAACTGAAATCAGAAATTGATGCTTTGGAAAAGGAAATCACTGCCCTCGATCCCCAATTTGGACAGGAACAGAGAAAGTCGATTCTTATCACAACTGTAGATTCCAAGGTGGATGATTTCAGACATTTCGTAGAGGTCACCGGTTCCGTGGTGTCCAAAAAGAATGTCAACATCAGTGCAGAGGTATCCGGCAGGGTACAGCAGGTAGCTGCAATCGAAGGAATGAGGGTAAGAAAAGGGGAAATTCTGGCTCGTGTAGATGCAGAAACCCTTGACAGGAACAGAGAAGAACTGGAAAAACAGCTTGAACTCGCGACCATTGTCTTTGAAAAGCAAGAACGCCTCTGGGACCAACAAATCGGTACAGAGATCCAATTCCTGGAAGCCAAAAACCGAAAGGAAATTTTGGAAAAAAATCTGGCCTCTTTGAAAACGCAATCGGATAGAACCACGATAAGGGCACCTTTCGATGGAACGGTAGAACAAGTCATGGTTCGATTGGGCGAACTGGTGCAGCCAGGTTTACCCATGTTTCAATTTATAGGCGAAAGAGACCTCTTTATCGAAGGTGATGTATCCGAACGATATGTTGGGATTTTAAAAAAGGGGGATTCCGTGGAAGTGTACTTCCCTTCTCTTGATAAGCGCATTACAACCAAGGTAACGGCAATAGGTGCTGTGATCAATCCCAATAACAGAACATTTAAAGCTGAAGTGGCATTACCTGCTATGGCTGATGTCAAACCCAATATGATCGCTGTGATGCGGATCAAGGATTATGAGCGGGAAAAATCGGTCATTGTTCCCAACTACCTGATCCTTCAAGACAATAAGGGGGATTACCTATATGTAGTAGAGGACAATGTCGCCAAAAGAAAATACATCAAAAGAGGCAAAACCTACCAGGAAAATACAGAAGTACTGGAAGGCTTAGAAGGAAATGAAACCTTGGTTGACAAAGGTTTCAGAGAAGTTGGAGAAAACTTTAAAGTCAACATTGCTGGATAATTTGATATGTCACAGATAAAAGAATCCAATAAGGAAGTCATTAGGGAGTTTGGTTTGTCCTCTTTGTCCGTGGACAATAGAACTTCTGTAGTCATTTTGTCACTCATCATCACTTTTTTGGGAATTTTTGCTTACCGCACGATGCCCAAAGAAAGTTTTCCTGAGATCGTCATTCCTACCGTTTATGTCGGTACCACTTACCCGGGGAATTCACCGCTTGATATGGAAAACCTGATTACCAGGCCCATAGAAAAAGAACTGAAATCCCTAAACAACGTCAAAAACATCAAGTCTACCTCCATACAGGATTTTTCATCCATTGTGATTGAGTTCAACCCCAATGTAGAGATTTCAAAGGCGGTACAGGAAGTAAAGGATGCTGTGGACAAGTCGAAAAGCGAATTGCCTTCTGACTTGGACAGAGATCCTGACGTCCTTGAGATCAACACCTCCGATATTCCGATCATGAACGTCAACATTTCGGGCAATTATACCCCTGAAGAGCTGAAAAAATTTGGAGAATATCTGGAAGACGAGATTGAAAAATTGCCTGAAATTTCCAAAGCAGAACTCAGAGGAATCCTGGAGAGAGAAATTCGGATCGATGCGGATATCTATAAAATGGAAGCCTTGGGTGTAAGTTTTTCGGATATTTCCGAAGCTGTCCAATCTGAAAACGTGGCCATTTCAGGAGGGAACCTGCTCAGCGGGGATTTTAGGAGGACGCTACGGATCTCAGGAGAATTCAAGGATCCCAGAGAATTGGAAGACATCATCGTCAATACTGAAGAAAACAAGATCGTTTATCTTAGGGATGTGGCCAGTGTCAATGATACCTACAAGGAGCGGGAAAGTTATGCCAGAAGCAATAAGTTACCTGTAGTCACAATTAATGTGGTCAAAAGAAGTGGGGAAAACCTGCTTGACGCCTCTGATAAAATCAAAGCATTGATTGATGATGCCAAAGCCAACCGTTTTCCCCAAGATCTGGAAATCAGCATCACCAATGACCAATCCAAAGAAACCCGGACTCAGGTCAATGACCTTGAAAATTCCATTATTTCAGGTGTGATTTTGGTGATTTTGGTTTTGATGTTTTTCCTGGGCTTTAGAAATGCATTGTTTGTGGGGATTGCTATACCGCTTTCCATGTTCATCTCCTTTTTGATTCTCAATGCCTTTGGGGTGACGCTCAATCTGATGGTTTTGTTTTCCCTGATCTTGGCTTTGGGGATGTTGGTGGACAACGGGATTGTGGTGGTAGAAAACATCTACCGATTGATGCAGGAAGGAAAAAGCTCTGTCAGAGCAGCCAAAGAAGGGGTGGGAGAGGTAGCTTGGCCTATCATCACCTCCACGGCCACTACCTTAGCGGCGTTTCTTCCCCTTGCCTTTTGGGATGGTATCATTGGGGAGTTCATGAAATACCTACCCATCACTTTGATCATTGTGCTGTCCTCATCCCTATTTGTAGCCCTTGTGGTCAATCCGGTACTCACAGCCATGTTTATGAAAGTACAAGAAGTCAATCCAAATAAACCAAAAAGAAAACCTCTTATGGTAGCTTTGGTGTTTTCTTCCATGGCCATTATATCTTATCTGGTTGGATGGATTGCCTTTGGCAACATCCTTATGATAGCCGCCATCTTTACTTTGATCAATGTGTTCTTCATAAGAAGGGCAATCAGGTGGTTCCAAAATGTTTTTTTGGTCAAACTTGAAAATCTCTACGAAGGGACATTGGGCTTTGCCCTGAAAGGGAAAAATCCCTATTTCTTTTTCTTTGGGACTGTTTTGCTATTGATTCTTTCAATTTCACTTCTTTTTGTTCGTTCCCCTCAAATTGTGTTCTTTCCGGATAACCAACCTAGTTTGGTCAATATCTTTGTGGAAAATCCCATAGGTACAGACATTGAAGCGTCCAATACTTTCTTGAGTAGAATGGAAGATGATATCAGTGCTGTTTTGGATCCTTATTCTGATATTATAGAATCTGTCATCACTCAGATAGGTGAAGGCACAGGAGACCCTATGGAAGGACCTTCTCAGGAAAGTACACCCCATAAGGCCAAGGTTACGATTGGGTTTGTAGAATATCAATACAGACAGGGAATCAATACCAATGAAATCATGGAGGAAATCCGCCAAATGGCTGAACAATATCCTGGGGTGGTTATCACAGTGGATAAACAAACCAATGGGCCTCCGGTTGGAAAGCCGATCAATATAGAGGTAGCCGGGGAAGTGTTCGAAGATCTTATTACAGAAGTCAACAGGATCCGTGAATTTATTGCTGAGTCCAATATCGAAGGCATTGAAGAACTGAAGACAGACCTTGTATTGGGTAATCCTGAGTTGATGGTCAATATCGACCGTGAAAGTGCCAGAAGGTTCGGTTTATCCACTTCTACCATTGCCAATGAATTGAGGACCGCACTCTTTGGTCTTGAAGTGTCAAAATTCAAGGAAGGAGAGGATGACTATCCCATTCAGCTTAGATTAGCGGATGAATATCGCTATGATGTAGGATCTTTGATCAATAAAAAAATCAGTTTCAGAGATAAACTGGGAAATAAAAAGGAAGTCCCAATTTCAGCTGTCGCTGATCTGCAATATGGTTCTACCTACGGGTCGGTAAAGCGAAAAGACATGGAAAGGGTCATCACCATTTCTTCCAATGTCAACGATGGCTTCAATGCAACTGCCATCAATGATCAAATCAAGGATTTGCTTAATAATTATGAATTGCCTGAAGGCATTTCTGTTAAGTTTACCGGGGAACAGGAAGAGCAGGAAAAATCAGCAGCTTTTCTGATGCAGGCTTTGATGATTGCCATTTCAGTAATCTTTCTGGTGATTGTGGCGCAGTTCAATTCAGTCACTACGCCTTTTATCATCATGGCTTCCGTGGTCTTGAGTACGATAGGTGTGTTTCTTGGTTTGACCATCTTCAACATGGAATTTGTGATCATCATGACCGGTATTGGTATCATTTCTTTAGCTGGGGTAGTGGTGAACAACGCCATTGTATTGATTGATTATACGAATTTAGTAAGGGAAAGAAAACGAAAAGAGCTGGGGATCGGTGAAGATGAATTTCTGTCCTATGATGATCTTTTGAACAGCATCATCCAAGGGGGCAAGGTCAGGTTACGTCCGGTGTTGCTTACGGCCATTACTACCGTACTTGGATTGATTCCTTTGGCCATAGGGATGAACATCAATTTTGGAACTTTGCTTTCCTCTTTTGACCCGCAGTTTTTTGTTGGAGGGGACAATGCAGATTTCTGGGGTCCAATGGCTTGGACTGTAATATTTGGGTTAACCTTTGCTACCTTTTTGACGTTAGTAATTGTACCTGTCATGTATTTATTGGCAGACAAAGTCAATATGGCTGTTCGAAGAATCAGCTGATATAGATTTTAATTAAAGGTTGGTGGTTTTTTAAGTGTTCAAACCTCCGGAGTCTTGCTCCGGAGGTTTTTTTTTGTTAAAATTCACCATTAAGAAATGGAGAATTTCGATTTACGAAGTTTTCGGCTTTGGGCATATTGATTTCGCAGTCTACAAGTCCTTCAGACCGGATTTCGGATTTTCCTTAAAATTTGCTATCTGAGACTTTCATCAAGTTAAAAAATTAAGAATTTTGAATGATGAACGTCGAATGTCGAATTTCGAGTTACGATTTACGAAGCTTTCAGCCTTGAGCTTTGAGCTCATTGCCTTTCCAAAAAAAACAGGTCTATAGCCAATTAAAAATCCAGAACGCTTGTCAATTGACTTTCTTACTCCGTCATGTCCATGACAAAACTTTCTCCCCTGCCCAACTCGATTTCAATCTCTGAGGCGCCATATAGCAAGGTGGTGTTTCCTCCTTTTTGGGCAGTGATTTTAAGTTTGGTCAACTGACCCTTTTCCCATGCCATATCCAAAGTGTAATTTCCCCTTGCCTTCAATCCGCTGACCTTCCCACTTGACCAGGCTTTCGGAAGAGCAGGCAACAACCGAATGGTATTCGGTTCATGGGATTGGAGCAGCATTTCCGCCACTCCGGCAGTATACCCAAAATTCCCGTCAATCTGAAAGGGAGGGTGGGCATCGAAAAGATTGGGATACAAGGAATCTTTGATCAAACGAAGGACATGTTGGTGGGCCATTTCTCCATCCAGCAATCGGGCAGAGAAATTGATCAGCCAGGCTCTGCTCCATCCTGTTCCCGCACCTCCATGTTGCAAGCGGTAATCCAAACTCTTTCTAACCGCAGCAAACAATTCAGGAGAGGAAGTGGCGCTTACTTTGTTGCCAGGATGAAAGGCATAGAGATGGGACATGTGGCGGTGGCCCTTTTCAGGTTCCTCATAGGCTCGATCCCATTCCAATATGCGGCCATCATCCCCGATGACCATGCCTGGTCTCAGCTTAGCCAGCTTTTCGCGAACTTCAGTCAGAAGTTCTGTTTCCAATTCAAGGGTTTCACAGGTTTTAATGTAATTCTCAAATACCTCCTGAATAATTTGCTGATCCATGGCAGCCCCCATGGTACTGGCCACACTGTCTCCTTTGAGATTGATAAAGCTGTTTTCCGGCGAAGTGGAGGGAGCTGAAACCAACAAGCTATCAATCGGATGAGGAATTAGCCAATCGGCATAAAACCGGGCTACCTCAGTCAAAACTGGCAATGTCCTTTTTCTTAAAAAGGAAGTATCCATGGTGAACAGGTACCTTTCCCAATAGTGTTGCATCAGCCAACCCCCTGCACCGATCCATCCCCCCCAGTAGGCCGTCTGAGCCTGTAGGTAAGTGGTCTGCCAGAGATCAGTGGTGTGGCCCATTCCCGAACCACGGATCCCAAAAGTTTCTCTTGCGGTTTCTTTTCCACTGCTGATCAATCCATCCGTAAAATCAAAAAATGGCTCATGCAACTCGGACAGATTTGTTACCTCAGCTGGCCAATAATTCATCTGATAGTTGATATTGAGGTGGTAATCTGCGTTCCAGGGTGCTGCAATATGCTGATTCCACAATCCTTGAAGATTGGCAGGGTTGGTGCCTGGACGGGAGCAGCTGATCAAAAGGTATCGGCCATAATCAAACAACAGACTTTCTAAACCAGTATCTACCTCACCTTCTTTTACCCTTTGAATCCTCTGGTCTGTGGGATACTGCTCCATTGTTGCACCTCCAAGGTCAAGATGCACCCGATTGAATAAGTCTTGGTAATCCCACACATGCCTTTCCAAAAGCCTGTTGAAATCCATTTTTTTGATCCGCTGCAATTCTACCAGGTTTTTACCTACAAAATTTGGCTCATAAAAATCCGTATTGGCAACCAAAACCAATGTGGCTGATTTCACCCCTTCAAACATCAAATGATCCTCTCTGACGAGGAGGTCACCATCTGCCTGGAGAATTTCCAATCGGGTTTCAAATTTTACCCCATGCAGGATAGGGGTAGGTTTGGAGTCAATCATCCCTTTTCTTTGGGTGACTTCTCCCTCCATAACCAGTTGATTGTGGTCTGTAAAAACTTTAACCGTGGGCTCTTCTGCATCTTCAGGCCTGCTTAAACTGATTTTACCATTGATTCCTTTGGGATGTGCTGACGTGATTTTGATGACAAGCACATCATCCGCAGCAGAAGCAAACACCTGTTGGGTGAATTTATGTCCTTCGACAAGGTAAGTGACCTTTACTAGCGCTTGTTCCAGATCCAGTTCCCGCCGGTATTGGTTGATTTCTTGGTGACCCAGATCCAACCAAAGATCGCCTAAGGTCTGATGGGAACGGGTGATGCCCTTCCTTGAAAATTTCTCCACCAATAGGTCATCAGCCAACTTGTTTTCCCCGGCGATCAAAAGCGCTCTGATGGCCTGAATGTCTTCGGGACCACCTATGGCATGTCCCCAGTCCGCATAATTGCCCGGCCAGAGAGAATCCTCATTGAGCTGTATTCTTTCCATATCCGGCTGGCCGAATACCATGGCTCCCAGCCTACCATTTCCCAAAGGCAATGCTTCTTCCCACTTCACTGCAGGCTGTTCGTACCAGAGTGTTTTTTGGGCATGGGTCGATTGAAAAAGAAAGAAGGAAGAGACCAAAAAAAGCACTAAGTGAAAGTAAGATTTCATGGTTAATGGGTTTTGCCCAACAAAATCCTCATTTATTCCCAATTCTGCAAATGGGTAATTTCCCTGAATAGGCTAACTTCGGAATCCAATATTGATAACTAGGCTGTTCGATTTCTTAGATAAAAATTTTGATTTAATTATCTTATTGATAATCAATTATTTAATTTGTTTCTTTAAGAAATTCAATAAAGGCTTCGGTATTGAAGTTACTCATTCCTTCCTGATAAAAAATGATTTTTCCTGAGGGGCTTACCACCAAGGTGGTGGGAATGGATTCACTTTGAAGGGATGCGTTTAATCCATAAGCAGCATGAACCACGGGGAAGGTAAATCCTTTTTTCTCGATGTAAGATTTGCTCTTTTCAAAGTCCTTGTCCAGGGCAATCATTAAAAATTCGAGGTCTTTCTGGTCCTTTACTTTTTTATACAGCTCCGATATGTGGGGCATTTCGGCCAGACATGGTGGGCACCAGGTGGCCCATAGGTTGATAAATACAGTTTTTCCTCTGTATTGTTCCAGGTTTAGGGTTTGATCATTTATTGTAAGAAACTGTCCCGTATAATCAAAATCCAATTGGGATTTGTCCACTAGGGTGAGATTGGGCTTGATAAGTCCTGTAGATAAAACCAGATTTTGCAGGCCTCCCATGATAGGGGTCATCCAGCCTGTAAAATAGAGGAGGGCAAGAGCGGCAAGCCATATTCCCCAACTTTTTATTTCTTTTTTCCAGTTCAATAGGTACGATTTCAAGAAGTAACCCAATATTTTAGTGTCAAGTTCCTTTTAAAAGCCCCCAATATGAAAAGTTCTCCACAACATCTTTTTTACAATGATTAAACAATGGCGATTTTCTTTTAACTTGTTGAGGTTTTTGAAAAATGTGGATCAAATCCGAAACACTTATCAATACATTATGACCGGCTTATAAATTTCATTCCTGTTGGTTAGACCCAAATGCAGTTAATTTTAGTGCGAAAAAGGCTTTCTCTCCATTCAAAATCGTTGCAAATGCCTTTGACTAAAGGAAATTTCTCTCAATTGACTTTCTCATTTTGCCAACCCATTTGATTCAATGAAATTCAAACTCATATTCCTTTTTTTTACATTAACAGGAGGGCTAGTACATGCTTCATTTGCCCAAAATAATGCGGTTGGCAATTGGTTTATCTATTTTGGCAATCAGCCTTTCTCCGGAAAATTCAATTGGCACAATGAAGTTCAATACCGCAATTACAATTTTGTTGGGGATCTTCAGCAACTCTTGCTGAGGACTGGAGTTGGCTACAATCTTTCTGAAAACAACCACAATATCCATCTGGGATATGCCTTTATCCGTAACAATCCCTACATTGAAGGGACTGACGAAAAAACCCTTTTCAATGAACACAGGATCTATCAGCAGTTTATCATGCGGGATAGGGTAGGGAGGTTTTTCTTTCAACATAGGTACAGGGTGGAGGAGCGATTTCTCAACGATGATTTCCGCTTGAGGTTGAGGTATTTTTTGGCGTTAAACATCCCCCTGAACAAGCAGGAAATGGAAAAACAAGCCTATTATCTCTCTATTTACAATGAAATCTTTATCAATACCACTCCGAATTTTTTTGATAGGAACCGGTTTTACATGGCCTTGGGATATGTATTGAAAAAAGATCTCAGGGTGGAGTTGGGCTACATGATCCAAAGCTTTGAAGATGCTCAGGAATTTGCAACCTATGACAGACCACAGTTTCAGATTGTAATATTTAATAGTATTCCTTTTCTCGGCAATGGAAAAGATTAAAAAAATATAATTTTTATTTGTATTATTTCATTTGTTATATGTAATATTTTTCAAAATTGACTAAATTTCGAAACTTTATTCTTTTCAACTCAAACACATAATTTATGAAAAAATTACTGGCATTCCCGTTGCTCTTGATGGTCTTTATTTTTGACCTAAATGCCCAAAACATTGAAATCACTCCGTTTACGGGGTATAATTTCGCCAGTGGATTTAACATTTCCGGAGGAAGGGCTCGTCTCGGGGATGGTCAAACCTTTGGTGGGATGTTGGCATTTGTTGCTTCCGAATATATGGAGGTGGAATTGATGTATAGTTTTCAAAGGTCCACTGCTACCGCAAATTCCACTTTATTGAATGAAAATATCAGTGAACCTACTCAAGTTCATTTGGCATTGATCGGTGTCAACAGGCTTTTCCCGGTTTCAGAAGAAACGGTGTTGTTCAGTGGAATTAAATTAGGTACCGGTACCTTGGCCTCTCCTTTCAATAATTTCACAAACATCACTCGGTTTACAGTTGGATTCCACGGGGGGGTGAAATATTTTGTTTCAGACAGTTTTGGGTTGAGGTTACAAGCCAATCTGATGATACCCATCACCAACGTGGGTGCCAACCTATGGTGGAGTCCGGGAGGAGGAACACAGGTGGGTATGAGTGGATGGTCCCCGCTTGCAATTTTCGGCTTTACAGGGGCAGCCATCATCAGGGTAAGCAAATAAGCTGAGTAGAGACAACATTAATTGTTCCGCAACTGTATTTATTAAGCCTAAGAAATAGGTACTTCGGTCCTTTTCTTGGGCCTTTTTTTTTTGGTATTCATGCTCAGATTTCCAAATGTAAACCGTAATGCATCATTGGATAAGTATAATTTTAAATTGATCAAAAGTTTCTCCTCTTTAAAGTATATCCCAATTTTTACCTAAAAATTCAGAAAAAACTGAATTATTATACTAGTATTTTTTCTGGAAACGATGTATTTCGATAATTTGTGTTTGTTTTAGAAAATTGTATTATTTAAATTTAATTCATGTTCAATAAAAAAAAACAAACCATGGAAAACACCCATACGCAAGTCATGTCAGTAAAGGATTGGGCCATTACTTTGCTTATTGCCGCAATACCTGTTGTAGGTTTTATTATGTTGTTTGTTTGGGGATTCGGAGGAAATGTAAATATCAACAAAAGCAATTGGGCCAAAGGGGCACTGATCCTTCTGGCGATATTGATGGCTTTTTATATGCTGGTCTTTATGATTTTCGGGGCGGCTTTCTTATCCAACATGGATTCCTTCTCTGACTTCAATTGAGTTTTTAGCACAATTCCCGGCATATGGTTTAGCTGGGGATTGTTTTTTTTGACTTTATTGGCCAAAAATCCTTTTGGACGGATTTTTCTAATACAGATGTTCAATGGCTTAAGACCACTCAAAGTAATTATATGCAGGGATGATTGGATTTAGCGACATGAAAGCCATAAATTGCGGCTCCATTTGAGTAACACAACCCTGATATGACTAGTCAACATTCCTCCAAAATTGCAGCAGAACTCAATATTCGACCCAAACAGGTCATGGATACCCTTTCCCTTTTGGACGAGGGAGCTACGGTTCCATTTATCTCCAGATATCGCAAAGAAGTTACCGGAAGTCTGGACGAAGTACAGGTAGCTGCCATAAGGGACCGAATTCAGCAATTGAGAGATTTGGACAAGCGGCGGGAAGCCATCCTCAAATCCATCGAAGAGCAGGGTAAACTCAGCCCTGATCTAAAACAGAAAATCGATGCGGCGGAAACCATGACCAACTTGGAAGACCTTTATCTTCCTTACAAGCCTAAAAGAAGAACCAAAGCCACCATTGCGAAAGAAAAAGGACTAGAGCCTTTGGCTACCATGGTTTTTGAACAGCATAGCATCGATCTGGAAGCGGAAGCCAAGAAATTTTTGGACCCGGAAAAAGAAGTAAACACCATAGAAGAAGCTTTGCAGGGTGTCCGTGACATCATGGCCGAGTGGATCAATGAAAACCCGGAACTCCGTAAACAGATGCGGGATTTGTTCATCAAAGAAGGCCGATTCACTTCCAAAGTCATTCCTGGCAAAGAGGCGGAAGCCATCAAATACAAAGATTATTTTGATTGGTCAGAACCCATCAAAACGGCACCATCCCATCGTGTGCTGGCCATGAGAAGGGGAGAAAAAGAGCTATTTCTATTGTTGGACACCAGTCCGGAAGAAAGCGCAGCAATAGCATTGATGGACAAAATGATCCTACTACCCCGGACCAATACCTCCACAGAACAAGTCAAACAGGCCATCAGAGATGCCTATAAAAGGCTTCTGAAACCCTCTATGGAGACAGAAATCAGGCTTTATTCCAAAAAGAATGCGGACGAGGAGGCCATCAAGGTTTTTGCCGAAAACCTCAGACAACTTTTGCTGGCACCGGCCCTTGGTGAAAAGACGGTCATGGCCATTGACCCCGGATTCAGAACAGGCTGCAAATTGGTCTGTCTGGGACCTCAGGGGCAGCTGCTTCATTATGACACCATTTTCCCCAATGAACCCCAAAAGAAGCTGGTAGAATCCGGTGCATTGGTCAAGTACCTGATAGAAAAGCATGAAGTTCAAGCCATCGCCATTGGCAATGGTACTGCAAGTCGGGAGACAGAATCGTTTATTAAGGGATTGGGCCTTCCCAAAGATATCATCATCATGATGGTCAATGAAAGCGGGGCTTCCATCTATTCCGCTTCCGATGTAGCACGGGAAGAATTTCCGGACCATGACCTTACGGTCAGGGGCGCGGTTTCCATCGGCCGCAGGTTGATGGACCCGCTGGCAGAATTGGTCAAGCTGGATCCCAAATCCATTGGCGTAGGGCAGTACCAACACGATGTGGATCAAAATGCCTTGAAGAACATGTTGGATGATACGGTGATGAGCTGTGTCAACGGAGTGGGGGTGGAGCTCAATACCGCCTCCCGGCAATTGCTGGCGTATGTTTCTGGATTAGGACCTGTATTGGCACAAAATATTGTGCAATTCAGAAATGAAAATGGGCCGTTTAAAGACAGGGAAGCCATCAAAAAAGTCCCACGGCTAGGAGAAAAAGCTTTTGAACAGGCAGCTGGATTTCTCCGCATCCAAAACGCGAAACATCCTTTAGACGGCAGTGCAGTCCATCCTGAGCGGTATGGATTGGTGGAGAAAATGGCCAAAGACCTGGGGGCCAAGGTGTCTGACTTGTTGGACAGTGAGGAACTGCGATCCAAAATCATCCTGAAAAACTACGTCTCAGAGACGGTAGGACTGCCTACCTTACAGGACATCTTGGAGGAATTGGCTAAGCCGGGAAGAGATCCGAGGGAAGGATTTGAAGTCTTTTCTTTTGAGGAAGGAGTTCATGAAATCAGTGACCTTAAAGTAGGAATGCAGTTACCCGGAGTGGTGACCAACATCACCAAATTCGGGGCTTTTGTTGACGTAGGGGTGCATCAGGATGGGCTTGTCCATTTGAGCCATTTGGCAGACCGGTATGTGTCAGATCCCAACGAAGTGGTCAAAGTCAGCCAAAAGGTGACTGTTACCGTCATGGAGGTGGATAAGGCGAGAAAACGCATAGGTCTGAGCATGAAATCTGATCCTTTTAGTGAAAAATCCAAAGAAAAAAGCCCCACAAAGCATGTAGCCAGGCAAAATCCAAAGCCTTCAAACCAAGGAAAACCAAAGCCTAAACCTAGGGCAAAAGAATCTGCGGATGATTTGGCGGCCAAGTTGGAGCTTCTAAAACAAAAATTCAGGTGATTTAAGGTTGCAATTGGATGATTTGAAACTCCCTATTACATTTCCCAACCTTTTCTGACAGGTTCCTTGATGAAGGGATCAGCATCGGGCAAACCTTTGGCTTTCATCGCTGCAGGATCCCACTCGATCAGCTTTCCACCCATTCTTAGCGATAGAACACCCAGTAAGGTAATTTCTGTCAACCTGGCCCCGTATTCAAAATTGGCTGCGGAAGATTGGTTGGCCTTGATGGCATCGATCCACTCTCTGAAGTGACCCGTGGAGCGGGGGATGCTGGGTTTAGGTGCCTTGATGCTTTTACTCAGGGTTTCGGGAAAGACCTGGGGCTTTCGGTTGCCTCCATCATTTAGAATCACTCCTTTTGTTCCCACAAAAAGGGAGGCCCTGCTGGGATAGACGAAGCCCTTGGGCAAAGCAGGATGCAGATCCGGTTTCAATCCTCCGGAATACCAGGTGATTTTCATTTCTTTTTGTTCACCTTGTTCGGCAAAATGGAAATAACCGATTTCCCCATAAGGAGCTATCTTGGTATCAGAGTATCCGGCTGGGAAAATCTGGACTCGGTCGGGATTTTTCAGCCCAAAAGCCCAAGTCACTGCATCGAGGTCATGACATCCAAAATCCCCCAAGGCCCCACAGCCATAATCCCAAAAATCCCGCCAGGTCACAGGAACATAATCCTGATGGAAGGGCACCAGCTCTCTTGGACCGATCCACTGCTCCCAGTCAAAGCCTACGGGCATGGTACTTTTCCCTTGAGGAAGCCCCTGTAAGCCAGGTAGCCAACGGCCGGCGGGTACCCACGCATGGAAGTTTTTGACTTCTCCGATTACTCCTGCCCTTAAATATTCCACCGTTTCCCGAATGCCATCAGCCGCATGTCCAGAATTACCCATCTGGGTGATCAGACCGGTTTCTTTGGTGACTTTGGCCACCTCCCTTGCTTCCCAGATATTATGGGTCAGCGGTTTTTCACAATACACATGCTTTCCCATTTTCAGGGCCATCAAGGTGAGGTAAGCATGGGTATGGTCCGGGGTGGAACAAACAATGGCATCCAAGTCTTTGGCCTGTTCCATCATTTTCCTGAAATCATCATATTGGGCGACCTTTCTATTTTCTCCTCTCTTGCCATAATGGTCTATTACCATGGAAGTGGTGGGCCCTCTTCCTGCTTCGGACCGATAATAAAATTCGGCCAGATTCCAGTAGTAGGCAGGGTCGGCGATGGCGGAAATATTGACATCGTCCATACCCAAAAACTCCTGTACATTCTGCTTTCCCTTTCCTCCCGCGCCTATAAATCCAAGGTTGACCCGGTCACTAGGCGCAACAAAGCCCTTTCCACCCAACACATGGCGGGGAACGATCATCAGTCCGGTACCGCTCAGTACGGCTGATTTCACAAAATCCCTTCTATCGAAACTTTTTCTCTTTTTTTCCATGCTGTTGCGGGTGGTTTATGGCTAACAAAGACAATTCTGCAAGAATGAGCTAGAAGTTGGTGATTTTGGAATTAAAATTCAATGTAATACCAAAATTTTTTTGATCCTGAAATCAATTCAAATTCTCGAAAATACTTTGCGCTTTACCCTTCTATAATTGGCGAAGAGACATCTACAATTGCCCCGTTGGGGTCTTTGAGTAAAAATCGCCTTTGTCCGTAAAAAGTATCCGTTGGTTCTTCCAAAATGTCAAATCCTGCTGCTTTTGCGATTTTAAACACCAAATCGACATTTTCGACTACAAAGGTGACATAAAAACCCGCTGGATCATTTCGAACCCCTTTGGGAACCACCTCGTGGTTTTTTTTGATGATACCCAATTCAAGCTGTTTGTCCTTTGAAATGAGGTGTACAAACCAATCGCTATCATAATTCACCTCAAAGTCAAACAGTTTGGTGTAGAAATTCTTACTTTCCGTTAATCTGTCAGAACAGATATTGGTCATCAGCCTTTGAATCTTTTTCATTGTACTTCATTTTTTTGGAAGAGGCTACCAGTTTTGTGGTAGGTCTCTCGGGGCATTCGTTAAAGTTGGTTGGTTCCATGGGTCAGTCTTTCAATTCACTTTCTCCAAACAAATAGCTCTTGCAAGGTAAACCAATGAATTAGGAGAATTCCGGTCAATTTGTAAAGTCAAATCCCTTCTTTTGTCCTTGTCAATGCGGGAGTTTTTTAATTCTGAATCGGCATGTTGCCAGGCCAGCTCAAATTGCTTTTGAATGGCCTCGGCTTCATTTAATTTATTTTGGCCTTTCAGACTTTCATAAAGCCCATTAAGTGCAAAGCCATTTTTTGGCCAATGGCTTAAATCTTGGAGGTAGACCTTTTCAGCCCCAATATAGTCTTTGGAATTCAAAAGTACATCACCCAAAAGATGCCTTACTGAAAAAAACCAATCTGGAGGTTCATTGTAGTTTAAGCCATCTTCAAGGTCAATGGCTTTCTGCAAAAGCGGAATTGCGGAACTGTAGTCGCCATTTTTTGTAAGTATTTCGGCTTCCAACACATTGGAAGCAATTTGACAGACCTGCGCTGCCGGATTGATTGACCAGATGATGATTTTCTTAACCTCTTCAGATTCGCTTAATTTGTTTAAGAGGTCCAATTCCTTTTTGGCTTCTTCTGACCTGTTCAAGTTGGCATAAGCCATGCCTCTTGCGTAGTGCCAGATGGCTTTGGGATAGGGGAGGTCATCATCGGGTTGAGGACTGGTCAGGATTTTTTCCCACTGCTCAAACTTCACAAGAACATGCATAGGAATGGTTGCGTAATGCAAAACGGTTTCAAAGTCGTCTTCATGAAAATACTTTTTATCCAAAATACTTTCTGTTTTAAATGCGGCTTCAATAGACCTTGAGCCTCGCCCCTCAAACGCTGCCGTGGCGGCCAAAAAGTGGTAATTGTGCGGGTAATACAATTGAGGATACACCCCCTGCGAATTGCATTCTGCGATGTAGATGCTGTCCGCAATTACGGCCTGTTCATTGGCTATGGAACCCTCATGGTAGTCTCCGGTATTGATATAAATGTGCGAAGGCATATGCACCAAATGTCCTGCTGAGGGCACTAATGTCTTTAATCTTTCTGCGCTCGGCAAAGCTTTTTCAACATCAGGACCTGCTTCGACGGCATGGATATAGAGGTGGTTGGCCAAAGGATTTTTTGGATTGATGGCAAAGGCTTTCTCCAAAACTTCCAGCAATTCAGGGGTCCATGGCCTAGGTTCTTTTCCTTTTCTTTCAAAAAAATCCCATGCATGTAAGTTCATGATGGATTCTGCATACAAGGTGGCCACAAAATCATCGGCTGGAAATTCGGAATAAGCGGCTTTCATAGCGATGGCCTAACCCTCATCGTCGGTGGTAAGAGAGTCATTGGGAAATTTGATTTGTATGGCTTTGATGACAGCCATTTCCCATCGTGTAGCCTTGCTGCCTAACCTTACCGCATTTTTTACAGCACTTCTGATGTCATCGACGGTGCCCATATTTTCTCCGCCTGAATTATAATTGGGACCAAGCACATAAGCAATGCCCCAATAGCCCATGGCAAAAGTGGAATCCTGTCGGATGGATTCTCGAAAGGACCGTTCTGCTTCGGCATGGTTAAATCCATTGGCCATGATTACCCCTTGATCAAAAAATAGTTGGGCGTAATCAGAGTCGGTGGTAACCTCAACACTGTAGTCCCCAATGTTTTTGAGAAGTGGTGCCTCAAAACTTGGCTTCTTGTCTGTACAGTGTGTCAAACTGAGAAGTAAAAGGAGGTATATGGGAAATCGTTTCATAGCGGTCTGGTTTTGGTTGAAATCACTCAAAATTAAAAGTATACGGCTCACTCGATTCCAAAAAAAGTGGTCTGTATCCTACTCAGGTTTATAAGTAATAAATGGAATAGTAGACTTGTTAAACGACGGAGGAACAATAAGCCCGAATGGTCCGGCATTAACTGCCATTACCCGTAGTAATTTAGTGAATTTTAAGCATTTTTTTTTTATCCCGATTGCTAAAGTATGGGAGAAGAAACAGTTTTCCTGCCAAGGGCTTTCTTTTCCTTTAATTCGATTGAGGTATACAAAAAGAGCATTGCTTACTTTTGTCATTACAAATTGAAAATGAGATAGATATGACTATTTTATATTAAAACAACACCGGAATCAAAAACAAAACTGTACCAATCAAAAATATGAAGGTCAGCAAGTGGATTTTAATGTGATTCGCGCGCAAGAAAATAAACTGCTGGACTGTTCTGATCAGCCAAAACATGGAAGACCCGATAAGAAACCAATTGCCAAATTCAGTGGTCAAAAGCTCTGTTGGGAAAGCGAAACAGATAAAGGCCGTAAAAATGAAATAATAGCAGATTTGAATGTTTAAAATTTGCATGATCCCTTTATTCGCAAAACTCAATTTTTTCAAATCACCGTCCCAATCAAACATTTTCCAAAATCCAAAGTGGAAAAATGCAAAGGCAATGTTATAAATTCCGCAAATGTAAATTATGGTATGCATCTTTTTGTGCTTGGTTTACCGTTTCGGATACAGTTGCAGGCTGTCTATTCAACAAAATACATAGTTAAATCCCCTTTTCCTTTGGCATTAATCTGACCTCTTGGTAAGCAGTTGTATTTTCCTTTGATCAATTCATAGGTAGTTTCAGAGACATTGATTTTTCCAACTTCTCCGTAATATTCCATTCTGCTTGCGGTATTAACGGTATCTCCAAAAAGATCATAGACGTATTTCTTTTTACCTACTATCCCCGCCACCACTGGACCAGAATGAATTCCCGCCCGCATATCCCATTGGATTTGGTTTTTTTTATTGCGGTCTTCCAAATACCTGAACATTTGCTTAGCCGCTTCTATGCATTGGGTGGCGTGGTCTTTGTTTTTTACCGGTGATCCACAGGCCGCAAAATAGGCATCGCCAATGGTTTTTATCTTTTCAAGATGAAACATCTCCATGATGTCATCAAAGTGACTAAAAATCTCATTCAATTCTTTTACAAGCTTGTTTGGAGAAATGGAAGCGGTCATCAATGTGAAATCCTTAAAATCCGTAAACAAAATGGTCACATTATCATATCTTTTCGCCCTGGCCTTTCCCCTTCTTTTGAGTTCATCAGCTATCTGTTTAGGCAAAATGTTCAGTAATAATTCATCTGACTTTCTCTTTTCGTTCAAAATGATCAATTCTGCCTTTTTCTTTTCTGTAATGTCTCTGATTATGCCACTATAGTACCTTTTGCCATTGTTATCCCAGCTTCCGAGCGTGAGTTCAATCGGAAATTCTTCCCCACTCTTTTTTATGGCTTTCATTTCTAGCACTTTTCCAAGAACACGGGGTTTCTTCCCTTGATTCATCCTTTCCATGCCTTTATCATGTCGTTGATGTAAATGACCCGGAATGATCAAAGTCAAAGGCTGACCAATTGCCTCATCTGAAGAATAACCAAACATGTATTCTGCCCCTTTATTCCAAAATAGTATCTTTTTGGATTCATCAGAGGTAATGATTGCATCATTTTTGGAACTGCATATTACCTGAAACCTTTTGTTTTGTTCCTGAAGAAGACTCTCGATTTCCTGTTTTTCGGAAAGGCTAAAATCAGGGGTTTGAAAAACCTTTGAGTCCTTTTTTATATCCTTTTCTGACATGCATGGATGAGTTTGTGGTTACATGAATAGGGTATCTTGATTTGGTTTTATCCTGATTAACCTTTTTACCGCTGTCGGAAATTGGTGATTTTGAAGTATTCCACTTTCGGTACAATACAAGCTACGAAGCATTTGTGTCTCTGCTTAGTGAATATAGTTCAAAATTCCGAGCCTTCCAACGGGTGGTGTAAGAAGCATCCGTAATTACGTTTTAGGATTAACCTACTGGTAATCAAGTTTCTATACTAAATAGGGGTTGCTCATTTTCAATGTAGGACTTCCCGAAGCCAAAAGTCTTGGCAATAGCTGCCTGGTATCCGACTCGATTGGGAAATATCGTAGGGGATCTCCGATTTGACGGAGAGCTGGTTTTGGATAGCCTCATACTACCGGAAGGAATGGAGAATTTTTGTGGAAAGGGAACAATACCTTGCCCTGGGAAGGAACCCATCAGATTGAACTAGTGGTTCTTGGTAAGCCTGAAAAGCAAATGCAATAGATCCATGGGATACCAGGTGGTACAAATTTTCTTTTACCCAAGCATTTTTAAGGTCAACTAATGTCAGTTAGTTTTGAGATGTTATTGTCTTTAAACTCAAAAACTGATTTGCCACTGAGTTTTATTTCCTGGCCTTTTTTCATTCCATTGGGGAGGTCTGTTGCTAAAACACCGAAATAATCGATATCAATTTCGGTCTTTTCACCTTCATGCCGAAAAGATTTGATGGTTTGCTTTCTCTCAGAAAAAAAACCTTTTGCGGTTTCTGCCTGTGCTTTAAATGCTTCTATACCCTCGATCGTCATGGTCACTGTTCCGCTTTGAATATTTTGAAAGACCATATCATTGGCAAAATCAGTGACCATTTTAGAAACGTCGAAGTTGTTGTACCCTGCTATATAGTTTTCGATAATATTTTCTCTGTCTTTCATTGTATGGTCTTCAGGATAAATAAAATTTTCTGACTATTCGGTATTTTTCACGCATAGTCAGGTTTTCGGTAAATCTGGTAGGGGAGGAAAGAAAGTGGCGAAGACGCTTTCTTTCCTCCCCCTACTTCCCCCAACCTTAAATTCAGTTCCCCGAGCTTGCCTCCCGATGGGATTCATATACCGATTTAACTCTAGTACAATTTTGAGGTAAATATATAGGATCCAGACTTTACCTCAAATTGAGCCAAGCCATCATTGAAAACAAAATTGCTGAAATCCGGATTTTCAGAGACAGGTTCACCTGCTTCTCTCAACTCATCGAGGTTTTTTGTTGGTATGGACACAGTACCTGTGGTATTGGCTGGAACAGTTACCTCTACTATAAACTGACTGTCCTTTTTAATCCAGTTGGATGTAATTTTACCATAGGGAGAATCGTAGGAGGTTTTAACCCATTCCAGATCACCAGCCGGTAGGGGAGCTATGTCGAATTTTTTAAAACCCGGACTGTTTTCGTTTATCCTGATGCCTCCCAAATAAGCATAAAGCCACTCTCCAACTGTACCATAAGCATAATGATTCCGTGAATTCATTTCCGCTCCCTGCTTGTCGCTGTTCCAAAGTTCCCAAATGGTGGTAGCTCCTTGCGCTATCATGTAGCCCCAAGAGGGGTAACTTCTCTTGTCGACAAGCTGATAGGCCAATTCATGGTGGTTGTTTTGGCTCAAAACAGGTAAAATGTATTGGGTTCCAAGAAAACCTGTGGTTACCTGTACATCTCTTGCATAAATATTGTCGGTCAAGTTCTCGATTATTTCAGGAGTATCTTCAAGAGGTGCTATTCCAAAGGACAAAGGCAAAACATGAGCAGTTTGTGTGTCCGCCCAATACTGTTTGTCTTTGTTGAGGTGCTTTTCATTGAATGCAATTCTTATTTTTTCGGAAAGTTCATACAACCTTTCAGCTTCATCTTTTTTGTCAAGGACTTCGGCCATTTGGGCCAAAAGTTTGGTGCTGTAAAAATAGTAAGCGGATCCAATGGGTTCACTGGGGGTCTGCTCCACAGCCACCCAGTCTCCAAATCCCCCCAATTCCAATAAATTTTTTTCACTCTTGGCCATCAGGGTTTTGTGCCAGGCAAGCATATTGTCAAAGTTTTCTGAGATGATGGTCGTGTCTCCATGAAATAAGAAGGTCTTCCAAGGTACTATAACGATAGCATCTGCCCATCCAGGTCCTGCTCCATAGGTAGAAAAGGCATGCGGTGCGTAGTCGGTCACCTCTCCGTCAGGCATTTGGCTGTCGCGGATATCCCTCAGGTACTTTCTGAACATGAGGGACATGTCCATGTTGTAAAAAGCCGTGGCGGCAAAAATCTGTGCATCGCCGGTCCATCCCAATCGTTCGTCTCTTTGCGGGCAATCAGTCACTACACTATGCATGTTGCCTATTTGACTCCAGTAAATGTTTTGGACCAGTTGGTTGAGCATTTCATTGGATGTTTCGATTTGGCCAATTACAGGTGCATTTGTATGAAAAACTTTTCCAGTTATGCTTTCCCTTGTAGGTGTTCCAGGAAATCCCGTTACCTCTACAAATTGAAATCCATGGTAGGTAAAGGCAGGCTCCCATTCCTCCTGTCCTTCCCCTTTAGGGATATATCGATCCGTGGCTTTTGCGGTTCGCAAGGGTTCTGTATTGAGGCTGCCGTCTTCTTTAAGTATTTCCGCAAACCTCAAAGTCACTTCGGTTCCTTCAGGCCCATTCACCTTGAGTTTTACCCAGCCAGCCATATTTTGTCCCATGTCAAAAATATACTTGCCGGGTTCTATTTCTTTCACAGAAACAGGTTTGATTGTTCGTGTAATTTGAATCGGCTCGAGTTGATCAGCAAGTAACTTGTCTTTGCTTTCCTTCAACTCCTCTACCTGCAGCCAATCCGAATCGTTAAGGCCCGGAAGATTCCACCCATCCACCTCCAAACGGGCATCATAGGTCTCACCGTCATAAATGCTATTTGCTAAGATTGGCGAAAGATGTGCCTTCCAGGTTTCATCTGTTTTAAATATCTCGCTTGTTCCGTCTTCATAAGTGACATGCAATTGCATGATGAACCTTAATGGGCCTTCGCTAAATTGCGGCAGCCCTCGATAGCCTACATCCCCACTCCACCAAAGATTTCCCAATTGGGCCGCAAAACAATTGGTCCCGGATTTTAAAGCTTCTGTTACGTCGTAAGTTTGGTATTGAACCCTTTTGCGATAATGTGTCCAACCCGGAGCAAGGACGTCATTTCCAATTTTTTTGCCATTGACATACAAATAAAATCCACCGAGTCCTGTGACATATACTTTTGCCTTGCTGATTGTTTTTTGCAGGACATCTTCTTTCCTGACCAGTATGGAACGGGGTCCTTTGTAGGGTGCTTTGGTTTTACCCCAGTGTTCGCCACCATATTTTTCAACAACAGCAGCTTTGACCGGTTTACTATCACTTTCTTTATTTGGAAGCCACCCAAATGCATTGGCCTCATAGACATCCCAAGAATTATCGGTTAACAATATCGATTTGGTGCCGTCGGTATAAGTGATCTCAATTTGGGCCATGGTTCCGGCCTTTCTTTCCTCTTTGGTACGAACAGCGGCAATACGGACTTTATTAAGTCCCTTTGTGACAAGCTCCTTGAGGTCATACCTGAAAAATCTGGTGCCCTGTAGTGGCGTCCATTCCCGATGGCTGCCCAGTGAAGATCCGTTAAGGAAAAGTTCGTAGGCATTGTCAGCTGTTACATCTATGAACGCAGTGGAAATCTGTTTGGCCTCCGTTTCAAAAGCTTTTTCGAAATACATCATTTTCCAAACAGACGTCTCGTCGGGATGCCATATCCAGTTGGCAATATAGGTAGGATCTTTATCATTTTGGTTAAGGTCAAGTCCTATCCATGCTGCTTGCCATTCTCCATAATCCATCAATGAAGTTTCCCAATAGTGTACCTCACTCCATTCAGCAGGCTGACTCAAATGATCCCAGATCTTCACTTTCCAGAAATATTTTTTATTGGAATGAAGCGGCTCTCCTTTATATGGGATGTGAATGGATTGAGAGGAGGATACCTTACCGCTGTTCCACATATTGCCCTCCTCTCGGTCAAGAAGTGAGCTATCATCCGCAACCAAAATCTGATAGGCAGTTTGGGCCGCACCTCTCCGTTTATCACCAACCTGCCATGATAGTAAGGGCGCCTCGATATCAATATTGATGGGATTAATCCGGTTATCACATTTCAGTTTGACCGCTTGAGGGAAGGATTCATTTGAAACGGGATAATCGAAAGCCAAGGCCAGTGATATGGTCAATAAGACATGGAAAGTGTAGGCCATTTTGGTATTTAATTTTTTTTACAAAAACCGTTAGTGACTTATATAGGAAGACAATATACATATTGGAAAAGCAAGCACAAGGCCCTCATACTTTACTTAAAGAAGCCTAATGGTGGATCTGTTGAAGGACCTTCAACACCACAGGCCTTAATTGGTTCAACCAACTTTTGTAAGATAATTAAGGATGGCTCAATTTCCAATTTCAAAAAAACATAGGGTAAATTGTAAGCGCCTGACCATTTTCTTTCAATCCTTATCTCGAATTTCATGCAAGTCTTTGGCATAAGCTGCATACTGGAATTCAGCTAATAAAATTCTCTTTACATCGTTGAGTTGATCAAGCAAAGGTTTTGGGATCTGGTATCTTGCCCCCACACTTCTTCTTCTTTCTGTTTCTGTGTGCTGATCATATGCTTCCCTATCTAAATAAGGCGTATTTACCAAGTCAATTTGTTCTTTTAAAATCCCGAAAAGTGCTTTGGTTTCTTTAGCATTTACTTCAAACTTATAGATTTGTCTTAAAATGTCCATTGGCAACGCATAAGGCCAATTTTCTATCTCATCCTTTTTTAACCCAAAACCTTCTCTCTGCTTAAAGTTTCTAATGATTATCCTTTGAAGGATGATGGTATCCATGGATACAGGGGTGTTTTTTGAAAAAGCCTCCTTCACACGCTTTACTTGCTCAAATGAACTTTCTGTTTGCCACTTTTTCAAAATGCCAATGGTTTTTGGGTCAAATTCAACTCCATGTGCTTCAGCAGCACTTTTGATTTCTTGATCAATAAATTCATAATCCCTTACAAACCTATGCTGGTAAGTTGCATTGATTTTTTCTTGTTTTACAGTGGTGTTCAATTGGAGAAAAAAAGTCGTCAAAAGTCAAACAAGAAATGAAAAGAACATCCATTTTCCGGAACGGTAAACCAGTCTGACAGTTGACCAGCTTTGGAGAAATACCATCCAGGGAAAGAGCAGGAAAATTATCCAAAAATTTTCAATAAGGTTTAAATGGTCGTCATAACCGGGAGAACTGTATAAGACAAGATGTAAAACCGAACCATAACGCGCAACCACCAATAAAGTGATCCAAAAAATCAAAAGCGAATTTGTCTTGGAAAGCTGTTTTCGGATGTAATATTTTCTGCTGTTGTGGCTGGAATTACTCATCCAGATCCAAAGGGTAATGGAAAGGCCCAGGACCGATGAAAGAAAAGAAAAAAAGAAATTGTAGAATTGATGTTCACTTTCAGTCAAAATCAACAGGTCAGCGGTCAAACTTGTAAAATAGCGGAGTACTTCTCTGGAGTGGTTGAAAAACAATGAAATCGAAATGGCAGAAAAAACCCCTGAACTTAAGCCAATCCAAAATCTTTGTGGTCCGATATGTTTAATGGATAGATTTGCTTTACGGAATCGAATATTTGTCATAAGGTTTGATAAAAAAACAAAAGGTAAACTTTTCTGATGATGTGAAGAATGCCAGGTCAGGCTTTTACCCAACCCGTCTGATGGCCAGCAGGAAACACCCTCGGTTTTCCGGCGACCCACGGTGTATTTCATGTAACATTCTTACTCTTTTTCCTTTCAGCTTTCAGCTTCAGGCTTTAAGCTCCTTCTTTCACCTTTGAGCTTCTAGCTTTCAGCTTTTTATCAGTTGTCCAGTAGTCCTCTGGATATCCTGACCCAGTTCTAAATTCATAATCCGACATTCATCATTCAAAACCCGTAAATCAAAAATCGTAAATCGTAAATCCAAATCCCATTTTCTCGTATTGAATTTGCTTGACACTTTTATTTTTACCGATATCCTTTAAACCCCTTCAGGGTTTTATTCTTTTACATTACCAGTTACCCGGGTTGCCACCCGGGGCTAATAACCTTTCGGTGTTTAATCCCTCCGGGATTTTTTTATCATTTGTTCAGGTTTTGGGCTCCTATTGCTTTCACCTTTGAGCTTCTAGCTTTCAGCTTTTTGTCAGTTGTCCAGTTATCCTCTTGAGTTGCTGACCCAATTCTAAATTCGACATTCATCATTCAAAACCCGTAAATCTAAAATCGTAAATCCAAATCCCATTTTCTCGTCTTGAATTTGCTTTACACTTTTATTTTTATCGATATCCATTAAACCCCTTCAGGGTTTTATTCTTTTACATTCCTAGTTACCCGGGTTGCCACCCGGGGCTAATAACCTTTCGGTGTTTAATCCCTCCGGGATTTTTTTATCATTTGTTCAGGTTTTGGGCTCCTATTGCTTTCACCTTTGAGCTTCTAGCTTTCAGCTTTTTATCAGTTGTCCAGTTATCCTCTTGAGTTGCTGACCCAATTCAAAATTCATAACCCGTAAATCAAAACCCGTAAATCTTAAATCCAAATCCCATTCAACCTTTTACCTTTCACGTCTGACCTATTTCCTTGCTTTCAGCTTCCATCTCCTAACTGTTTTCCAATAAGCTACTTTGATTTTTCAAATTTTAGGTTTTTCACCCTGCCTGAGTCCAACAAAAATCCGGAGATGACCCCAGCTGTTCTTTCGAACCTCAGCAATCCCAGCCCCAGAGTAAATTGATCAATTTCGCTAATGCTGCAGGCCATCGTGGAGGGGTTGTTGCCTATCCTAGCCATCAAAACACCATTTTCCAACTCAATATGATAGGTTACATCCAACTCTTGGCTATAATAACTTCCAGTATAATCGATTAAGTCAATACCTGAAGCATCAAATTCATTTTTCCTTTTGGCTTTTGTTTCTGTCCCGCCTTGTAAAACTGAAAGTGTCTGTGCTTGGTCCTCCTTTAGGTCAGAGAAAGTAAAACTCAGGCTTTTTTCTCCAGGAATCTCATAGGTGTTTCCCTTGGTTTTAATAATGTTGTAGCCTTGCTTGTTCCATGTCTGAAGCACATGCAAGGAGTCATTTTTGAGGGTCAATTGAAGTATGATGCCAGGTTGTATTTCATAATTTCCGACCAATTGATTGGGTAGATATTCCTTGGCAGGCGTTTCAGTTTTCGGCTTTTCCGCAATTTTATCAGGTGATTCAGTTAGGAGATCTTTTAGCATGACATCAGCTACTTGATTGGCTTTCAGGGATGGATTGGCGTCGCCTCTATTGGCGAAAATGGCGATAGAAAGCCCTTGTTCAGGAAAGCGCAGCAATTCTGCTCTATACCCCACAAATGCACCCCCATGCCTGATCGTTTTTAGTCCCTTGTATTCACCAATCATCAAGCCGGATGCATATGGAATCACCTCTCCGTTGTTTAAAACACCCCTTTCAGTCATTTTATTCCAAAATTCCTCCCCTAAGACGGTGGAATTGTAAAATGCCTTGTCCCATAACCGGATGTCATCGATGTTGGTAAAGATGCCTCCGTCTCCGATCATATTCAAAGTGGTCATGCTGATCTTGTATTGGCCATTTCCCCTTGGCATATAGCCGCTTGCTCTGTTTTTGACTATTCGGGTGTGGTCATTGTGAAAATGGGTGTCTGTCATACCAAGCGGTTCAAATATTTCCTGCCTGGCAAATTCCGCCATATTCATTCCGGACACTTTATTTACAATTTGGCCTAGGAGCCAATACCCGGAATTACTGTAAAGGTATTCTTCTCCCGGGCTAAAATTTAGATCGGACTGATTGATCAGCCATTGCATTATGGCCGCATCTTCATAATAGTCATCATCACCGAAACCTTTCAAGTAAGCAATCTGTAAATAGTCTCTGATGCCACTGGTATGATTCAGCAAATGCCTGATGGTAATCCGTTGGGCATATTCAGGAAAATCAGGGAAAATATCATGTAAAGTATCATCAAGGCTCAATTTCCCCTGCTCGACAAGTAGGATTATGCAGGCTGCTGTAAATTGCTTTGACGTGGAACCGATTCTAAATACAGAAGAAGCACCGATTGGGATATCATATTCCATATTGGCCAAACCATAACCTTTGGCATAGATCAATTCACCCCGTTGCATGATGCCTAAAGCAGCCCCGGGTGTGTTGGGTTGATCCCAATCCGAAAAGAGGCTGTCAATAGCCTGACTTTGTTTCAGTTGACCACAGGAAAATATGGCAGGAAAGCAAATGAAAACAAATAGCAGTATTTTTTTCATAGATCGATTGCTTTAAAAGGCTTTTGATGGGTTAGGGTAGGAGCGGGCATGTCTTTGTTTCAATATGTTAAATTAACTCTAAACTTCAAAAAGATTCAAAAAATGTACAGATAGTGCTGGGTATTTATTCCCATATCAGTTGTCCAGTTGTCCGATGCGCTGTTGTCGGGTTGTCTTCTTAAGCTGAAACAATTCTAAATTCATGATTCGACGTTCATCATTCATCATTCAAAACACGCCATTTTCCTGTATTCCAGAACCCGGTTATTCAATCGTTTCGGCATTTAGATCATTCTCAGAAGAAGAATCGAGGCCGAAACGTTTATGGTTGGCCTTTCTATCCCCGAGTTGCGCTTCACTTACCTGAGGTTATTGAAAAGTTCAGCCCTTTCAGGGCTGCTTTTTGAACGGATTTGAATCGGAAATTCAAATGCCTTTCCAGTTCTCCCAATTCATTATTCGACATTCGACGTTCATCATTCATCATTCAAAACTCGTAAATCAAAAATCGTAAATCAAAAATCAAAAATCCAAATTCGTTCCATCCACCCCGTTATTTTTTGTGAAATTCCTAGAAAGGTTTACATATATCCTTGACATCGACAAGCCTATTCCATCTTATCAAAAGTGCCTATTTGGCTATAAACCCCTCACCATATGCCTCAAACCATGAAACTCAATGCAGATGTTGTTTTATCCTCAATTTTAAATTTAAATTGTAAATTTTTACAAAAGAACTAAACAAATATAATGTCGTTAGGTATAGTATATAACTATTTTATAAATAAATTAAACTTTAAGATTATGAAAAGAAATGCATGGCTTCCCTTTTTAGTAGCCGGAGGATTTCTCTTATTCGCTTCCTGTGATGTAGATGATACGCCTGTTGTTGGTGACCCAACAGAACCAACAGATCCGGCAGGGGTACAGACGGTTGAGTGGACTGCCGAGCAAGTCCGCATGATTTCCCGAAATTCGGGAAATACCATCCCTAGGGTGGATTTTGATGAGGGTGTGGATGTCATGCCTGGCTATCATCAGTGGGATTACTGGCCTATCCTGAATTTGGATGGATCGATTGCAAACATCAACGGATACCGTGTGATGATCGTTTTGACGGCGCCGGATACTGTACTTTCGGGTAAGCGGCACGATATCGTAAGGCATCGCTATGCGATTTCTTCAGATGGGGTCAACTGGGAAGACAAAGGAATGGTGTTTACGGAAGACGAAATCATCGGTTCCCGACAATGGGCTGGAGCAGCTTATTATGACCAAGGCCAGGTGTATTTCTATTACACGGCCACAGGTGACAAAGGTGAAAACATGGAAGGAAGGTTAAGCAGTGATCCAAATCCCGGTGATCTTTCCTACGATCAAAGGATAGCTCTAGCCACTGCACAGGTAAGTGGTGAAGCGGGAACTGTAAACTTTGAAAATTACAGCCAACACAGCGTCATTCTGGAAGCTGATGGACAAATTTACCAAGAGGCCACAGGCATAGATGAAACAGGAACCGTATTTGCCATGCGGGATCCCTTTGTGTACAGAGATCCTGAGACCAACAAGTTTTACATGACTTTTACGGCCCGTGAGGCAGGTGATATCACCACTTACAACGGTGCCGTAGGCTTGGCTGAAGCGGTGGACAATGATCTGACCAATTGGAGACTACTCCCTCCTTTAGTGGTGACAGACATCAATTCCGAACTGGAAAGACCTCACTTTATCCTTTACGAAAACAGGTATTATTTGTATTTTTCTACTCACATAGAAAAATTCTCTCCGGAAGTCATGGATAGGGTCAATTCCCCCGAAGGAATGTATGGATTTGTCGCTGATGATTTTCTTGGACCCTATGAGCCCCTCAACGGAAGTGCACTTGTCGCAGCAAATCCAGTAGAAGATCCTTACGCAACTTTCTCTTGGCATGTATTGCAGGACAATACGGTATTAAGTAATACCAATTACTACAACATACAGCCTGGACTGGAAGTCGGAGACTTTGGTGCATTGGGAGAAGATTGGGACCGTAGACACTTTGGAGGAACCCTTGCCCCAAGATTGGTGCTATCGGTAGATGGCAATGAAGTGACGTTAACCAACACACTTCCACCTTCTTTACCTTAATTTTTTCAGCTTTTTGAATAACGCTCTTGCTTATTCCTTGGTTAACAATAAGTGCCGGATTTTATCCGGCATTTTTTTTTGTTTGAACTCGCGTGAATGTTGCCGTGATCATTAGGTTTGGATTGATCTTACTTTGGCAAAGGTCCCATTTAATCTTCTTTTCTAACGAATCAGCCAAGCACCCCTTTTTAGATTTGGATATTGCTTGAATTTTTACAAACATCTGCCCATAATGTATAATGGATACTGTCTCTGTTATCAATAGGTTTACATAAAGCTTACAACATTTTTAAAATCAACAAAAGATGAACTTAAAAAACAAAGTGGTGATCATTACTGGAGCATCCAGCGGAATAGGGAAAGCAACGGCGGTAAAACTTGCCAAGGAAGGTGCCTCGGTAGTATTGTGCGCAAGAAGTGAAGATGAACTGAATCAATTGAAGGAAAAAATTGAAAAAAATGGCGGAAAAGCACTGGTCGTAAAAACGGACGTGACCAAACCCGCTGATCTTGAAAAAGCCGTTTCTCAAACTCTGGATCAATTCGGGTCCATCGATGCCTTGATTAACAATGCCGGACTTATGCCCCTTTCTTACATCGAAAAACTCAAGACCGATGAATGGGAGAAAATGGTCGACGTCAACATCAAAGGCGTACTCAACGGGGTGGCAGCGGTATTGCCCACGATGCGCAAGAATAAAAGCGGTCACATCATAAACATATCTTCTTCGGCAGCCCACCGATACTTTCCTGGAGGGGCCGTGTACAGTGCCACCAAGGTAGCCGTAAAAATGTTTTCTGATGGGCTGAGACAGGAGTTGGCGCCGACCTACGGAATCAACGTGACCTCCATAGAGCCTGGTGCCGTGGACACCAGCTTGTTTGAAACAATCACCGATGATGATGTCAAAAAGAAACTTGCAGGAATGAAGGAAATGACCACGCTTGAGGCAGAGGATGTCGCCGACGCCATTTTCTTTGCCTTAAACCAGCACGACCGGGTAAATATCAATGATGTGTACCTCATGCCAACAGAACAAAAATAATTAGTAAGTACCCTAAAAACAGCAATAAAATGAGCGAAGTAGGAACCAAAGAAACCATAGAGACCATCAATCCCACAACAGGTAAAAGTCTCGACCACTTTGAATACATGACCAACGAAGAAATGCAGGAGGCCATATCAAAATGCCATCAAGCCTTTCAGTCATGGAGGGAAGTATCTCTGGAAGATCGGGCTGAAAAAATCAGAGCCATTGGAAAAGAAATGCTTAAAGCCAAAGAAGAGTTGTCTCAATTGATGACCGATGAGATGGGGAAGACCCTGGTGCAAAGCAGGCAAGAGGTGGATTTGTGTGTGGCCATCTGCGAATACACCGCTGAGATGGGACCGAAGGATTTGAAAACCGAGGAAAGGGAAATGGTCAATGGCGTAAGAGGCCGGGTTTCATACGCTCCCCTCGGAGTAATTTATGGCATTCAGCCCTGGAATTATCCGAGCTATCAGGTGGTAAGATACTCCATAGCAAGTCTGATGGCAGGCAATGCGGTTTTATTGAAGCACGGCTCCAATGTAACCGGTTCGGGTAAGATGTTGGAGCGCATTTACCAAAAGGCCGGTCTCTCGGAAGGCTTGTTTACAGTATTGGTGATCAGTCATGAGCAGTCCGATGAGGTGATCAAACACAAACTGGTAAGGGCAGTTACTTTCACTGGAGGTCCCGATATAGGAAGGCATATAGGACAGTTGGCTGGCGCTGAGTTGAAAAAATCGGTTTTGGAGTTGGGTAGCAATGATGCTTACCTGGTTTTTGAAGATGCGGACATTGATTTGGCTGTAGAAACCTCTGTAAAAGGCCGCATCTACAACAATGGCGAAACCTGCATTGCTGCAAAGCGATTTATAGTGACTGAGAAAGTGTACGACGCGTATCGGGAGAAATTTGTGAAGGCGATGTGTGCAGTAAAAATGGGCGATCCCAATGACGAAAGTACTGAATTGGGTCCTCTGGCACGCAAAACCCTTCGCGATGACTTGCACGAGCAGGTAGTACAAAGCGTGGAGAAGGGCGCGAGGATCGCTTGCGGAGGGAAAATTCCCGAAGGGGAAGGGTTTTTCTATCCCGCCACGGTTTTGGAAAATGTGCAGCCCGGACAGCCTGCCTATGAGGATGAATTTTTTGGCCCGGTAGCTTCCTTGATCAAAGCCAAGGACAACGAAGATGCCATGCGCATCGCCAATGACAGCCGGTACGGACTGGGTGGAGGCATCTTTTCCAAAGATGAGGAAGGCACCATCAAAATGGCAGAGCAACACTTTGATACCGGAATGGTGTTTATCAATACCTTTGGACTTGCTGATCCTGCCATGCCCTTCGGTGGAGTAAAAAATTCGGGCTATGGCCGTGAACACGGCGGCTTCGGATTGAAAGAATTCGTAAACATCAAAAGCATCATGTTAAGGTAGTTTAAATGTTTTACCGATTTGTATAAAAGCTTGTTGCCTCGGCAGCGAGCTTTTTTTGATTTATGGAAAGTCAATAGCAAGCGGCTTTGATTATCCTGTCAAATTTGGGATAGCTTCGGTTGTTGAAATGGGTCAATACGGAAATCTTACCGTTAAAAGCATTCCTGCTTTGCTTACCCCATCCTAATGAATATCTTGGGTAAAAATTAAAATCCATGCAACCTATCAAAGTTTCTTCCGCGCAGTTTGAGAACCACAGTGGGGATAAAAATCACAACCTTGGGGTGATTGAAAAGTTGGCCGCAAAGGCGGCAGCAGAAGGGTCTCAGGTAATCTCTTTCCACGAATGCTCGATTACGGGGTATTCATTTGCCCGGAAACTGTCCGGTGAAGAATTGTTAGGAATAGCTGAATCAATTCCCGATGGGGAGAGCATCCAAAGATTGATAGCCATTTCAAAGCAATATGACATCGTTATTCTGGCGGGATTGTTTGAAAAAGATGAATCAGACCATATTTACAAAGCCTATGTCTGTGTCGGCAAAGAAGGTCTGATAGCCAAATACCGAAAGCTTCATCCCTTTATCAACCCCCATATTCTTCCCGGGAATGCCTATTGTGTATTTGAGCTTTTTGGATGGAAGTGCGGGATCTTGATTTGTTACGACAACAACATCATCGAGAATGTCAGGGCCACCAAGTTGATGGGTGCTGACATCATTTTTATGCCCCATGTGACCATGTGTACCCCTTCCAGCAGACCGGGAGCGGGATTTGTTGACCCTAAGCTATGGGAAAACAGGCAGCAGGATCCCACTGCACTCCGGTTGGAGTTTGATGGCATGAAGGGAAGGGATTGGTTGATGAAATGGCTCCCTTCACGGGCCTATGACAATGCCGTTTATGCCATATTTTCCAACCCGATCGGAATGGATGATGATCAGCTCAAAAACGGTTGCTCCATGATCATTGATCCTTTTGGGGACATTTTGGCAGAATGCAGGAGTTTTGAAGATTCTTTCGTCACGGCAGAACTGTTTCCTTTCAAACTTACTGAAGCAGGTGGTAGCCGGTATCTCAAAGCCCGTAGACCTGAACTGTACGGAGACATTATCGGGAAATCCCACCAATCAGAACAAAAAGTCGCTTGGTTGAAAAAATAGTTTAACCTGTTTATTTATGGGTGAAGTTATATTTTTTCCAATGTGAGTGATCAGATTCCCCCATTTTTTCCCCGTTTTCACTTCCCCTCATTTTGAGGAAGGAATTGACAATATTTTTATTTAAATTCATTGGAAAAAAAATAGTGTCCACCTATCTTTCCAAGTACAAATGATCCGAGTTTGTTTTTCCACCATCCTGCTTTTACTGATCAATTTAACCTTTGCCCAAACCCCCTCCCAAAAAAAATCACCACCCTTGTCCGAAGCCAGTCCCCAAAGCGTGGGCATCTCTCCTGACAGACTGAAAAAACTCGATGCCATGTTGGAGGAATCGGTTGCATCGGGTGAAATTCCGGGTGCGGTAGCCCTGATTGTGCGAAACGGTAAAGTGGTGTACCACGCTGCCAAAGGAAAAGCGGATGTGGAAAGCGGGAAGAACATGTCCAAGGACGCCATCTTCAGAATCGCTTCCCAGACCAAAGCCATCACTTCCACCGCGGTCATGATGCTATGGGAGGAGGGCAAATTCACCTTGGACGACCCCATTTCCAAATATATCCCCGAATTCAAAAACCCTCAGGTGCTCCAGAACTTCCGGTTCGCTGACACCACCTATACCACAGTTCCTGCCAAACGGGAGATCAGCATCAGACATTTGCTTACCCATAGTGCAGGCATCGGGTACGGGGGGATTGACAGGGATGAGCGCATGAGGATGATTTACCTCAAGGCAGGAATTGTGGAAGCCTTCGACACCGAGGGGATGAACAATGAGCGGAACATCAGGAATCTGGCAAAAATGCCGCTCCATCAGGATCCGGGAGGGAGCTTTATCTATTCCATGAGTATCGATGTGTTGGGTTACCTGGTGGAAATCGTATCCGGGATGTCGTTGGACAGCTTTTTTCAGGAAAGGATCTTCAAACCTTTGGGCATGGGTGACACCTATTTTTACTTGCCTGACCATAAAGCTTCCCGGATGGTAGCCCTCCATCTCCCGGAAAACGGCGCTTGGGTCAAATCCACTCCCAATATAGGTTGGGACATCAACTATGCAATAACGGGGGCAAAAACCCATTATTCCGGAGGAGGAGGACTGAGCGGCACTGCGATGGACTATGCGAAGTTTTTGCAGATGTACCTCAATGGGGGCGAATACAATGGCATCCGGATCTTGAGCAGGAAAACCATAGAAACCATGATGGGATACCAAATGGTCGAATTGGATGCCAACGAAGGAAAATACCATGGACTGGGATTTGCGGTCAGCACGGATAAAACTGCTGCCATAGGGGGCCTTGGCAGCGCCGGCACCTTTGAATGGGGCGGAGCATTCAACACCCAGTATTTTGCCGATCCACAGGAAAAGGTGATAGGGATTCTGATGAAACAAACCTTAGGCGGTTCAGAATCCACTGACTGGAAATTCAGACAAATGGTCTATTCCCTTTTTGATGATTGAATTTACCTCAACTTCTGAAGTAAAACAGCATAATGAAAAATAATATCCGCACAAAATGCGTATAAAATTACGCCTGTTCTCCGCATCCTTCTTTTTGTCCATGCCAAAAAAACACAAGTGGTCAGGATTGTCATTCTGGCCATGTTGACCACTTGGTGGGGCGGTCAGGATGGCCGGATTGACAGTTTCAGGATCACTGGAATTTTATCCGTCGAAGATGATTTTGGACTGAAAAGGGTAGGTCAACATCATCGGAACAGGTGGTCAAAATCACCAGAACAGGATGGTCAAGATAGGTCGGAATAAATACTTAATTCATTTATGAATAGGACCCAATAATTCCTTTCCATCGAGGCTTCCAATAAAGTCACTTTTTAAGCGGTGCCAGCAACAGGTAAAAAACCCAGGCAAACCATGAAATAAAAATCACGGCCAAGACCCAGGCCAATTTTTCACCACCCCTTGTCTTGCTTGAACTGATGATGATCAATACAGGCAACAACCAAAAGAAACCGATGACCGCAAAAATGATCAATAAAAAAATATCTGATTCCATATCCTATTTTTTTGATTCTTTCAATTATAGTGTTTTCGGATCAATTAATAAATTCAACTGGCGATTTTTTTGTTTTAAAGATAATTGATCGGGTTTTATGGGTAAGAACCATATAAATTTAAAAGGATTTATGATTATGCATCTTGTTTACCTCAAGATCCTTTCCATTCCAAGCATTTCTTTGATGTTGGCTTTATGCTTTGCTTGGATTTCTCTGCTTTCTCCGTTTTGAACAGCTAGTTTTAATACCCTAACTATCTTACTTTTATTCTGCTGCGTATAGGGTGCCGGGATATTTTCTGTTTCTATTTTTTTAAGCACGTCCAGAATCCTCTCTGATTTGACCACAAATGTTCCACTGGGGATAAAACTCAGGTCTTTAAACACACAATCTCCATAAAATACGACCACGGAAAAAATAGGAATTTGATAAGGACTCAACAGTTTCTTTAAATTTTGGATATGCTTTTTATTTTGTACAACAGGATTGTAAAATCGATATTTTTCTTTTCCGAAAGCCAACACCTGTGTCCATTTGGGCTGATATCCCGTTCCATATATCCATCCGCTGTATTTTTTTACTTCAAAGACAATTAGGCCAACTTTAGTGGCAAGAATCAGATCAATTTGGGAAAATTGACTTTCATTCATTTTCAGATACAGGTCGTGAAAAATGGTTTGAGCCGGATACCTCGACTTGAGTAGTTTTAATACCAATTTCCTTTCCGTACTCGTCCCTCGATTTGGTGTAGTTACCTTTTTTAATCAGACTTACCCAAAACCTAAAGTAAGTCAAATTTTTATCATAGTAAAGTACAATAACTAAAAGCGACAGCCTTTTTTAACCATTTTACCACAGATTCTTGGCAAAAATGCTTCATTTGCACCACAAAAACTACAACCTAAGAACAAACTCCGACAACCTACGTCACAATAATGTTTATTTCACCAACTTCCATTGGTTTATTTGATAAACATTTGTATCTTCATTTCCGTTAAGAAAACAGCTATGGAAAAGGAAATCAATATCAGGTTAAGTGCCAAGCAATTGCCGTCAGGGAATTGTCAGGTGAAGTTTTTTGTGGAGGACGAGCAAAGACCCCAATACGGGTACCTGCTCGTGCAGGAACCCAAAACGGTAGGGGAGATTATCTCGGAAATCAGGGAAAGGATGGAAAAAAGAATGCATGCTTACCATGGCTTGAATCCCTTTTCGGTGAAAACTCCTCTGAAGGATGACCATAATTTTTACCTTTACACTGCTTAAGCCATCTGCCATGTTTCTAGACCATAATCTTCGATTCCTAAGAAAACAAAAGGGCTGGACCCAGCAGGACCTTGCGGATCAGCTGGCCGTGCAACGGACCATGATCTCGGCCTATGAGGACGGCCGGTCAGAACCCAAGCTCTCCACCCTGAAGCTGTTGGGCCAGCTGTTTTCCATTAGCATAGACGAACTCCTCCACCATGACATCGAAAAGTCCGGCCGCAAGGTGGTGCAGGACAAAGACATCCGGGTGCTGACCGTTTCGGTGGATCAGGAGGGGGAGGAAAACATCACCTTTGTCAAGCAAAAAGCCTCCGCAGGTTACCTCAACGGTTTTGCCGATCCGGAGTACATGGAGTCCCTGCCGCAGTTTAACCTGCCCCACCTCTCGCGCTCGGCCACGTATCGGGCGTTTGAGATCTCGGGGGACAGCATGTTGCCCCTTGTGGCGGGTACCATCATCATCGGCGCCTATGTGGATCAGCTCAAAGCCATAAAAAGCGGAAAAACCTATGTCCTGGTCACCGCCTCGGAAGGGGTGGTCTACAAGCGGGTATTCAATTACCTAGACGAAAACGGCAAGCTCTACCTCGTCTCTGACAACGAACTGTACAAACCCTATGAAATCAGGGGTGAGGAGGTCATGGAAATCTGGGAAGCCAAGGCCTTTATCAGCACCGACTTCCCCAACCCAAAAGACAAAATCAACCCCGTCACCCTCGAAGACATTTCCAACATGATCGTGGAACTGAGGAGGGATATTGTAAAGTTGAAATAGTATAAACCATATAAGGGATATAAGGATGTTGAAGGTAGAGTTGGGAAAACAGAGCACTGAAATACAGAAGAACAGAAAATGCTGAAAGCCCGAACCTCAAAGGTGAAAGCCAGAAGAGCTCAAAGCCTGAAGCTGAAAGTTGGGAAAATCGGACATGAGAAAGATCTTCGCCATTTGGAAAACTGCCTCCCTTTTACCGTCACTCTGAGCGGAGCGAAGCCTGCCTGCCGGAGTCAGGAGTCTACGAAATTTCGGAGAGATGCCTGCCCGAATGTACAGGCGGGCTTTGGTAGGCTCAACGAGTGACGAATGATGAATTAGGTCGAGAGAAAGATCGTTCTACAGACTGCGCGGTGGGTCGCCGGAAAACCGAGGGTGCGTTGGGCCTTGTGGGCTGAAGGTTTTTTCCCGGCTTGACTTTTTTGTTACTTTTTGGGTCAAGCCAAAAAGTAAGAGGAAACATGAATTCAAAAATCAATTCAAGAAAGCCATTAAAAATCCGGTCTTTGATCCAATTCTTGGAAATGTGGAAAACTGCCGCCCTATTATCGTCATTCTGAGCGGAGCCTGCCCGCCAAAGGAGGGAGTCTTCGAAATTTCGGAGAGTTGCCTGCCCGAAATTTCGGAGAGATGCCTGCCCGAAAGTCAGGCGGGCCTGCCCGAATGTACAGGCGGGCTTTGGTAGGCTCAACGAATGACGAATGATGAATTAGGTCGAGAGAAAGATCGTTCTTCAGACTGCGCGGTGGGTCGCCGGAAAACCGAGGGTGCGTTGGGCCTTGTGGGCTGAAGGTTTTTTCCCGGCTTGACTTTTTTGTTACTTTTTGGGTCAAGCCAAAAAGTAAGAGGAAACATGAATTCAAAAATCAATTCAAGAAAGCCATTAAAAATCCGGTCTTTGATCCAATTCTTGGAAATGTGGAAAACTGCCGCCCTATTATCGTCATTCTGTGCGGAGCCTGCCCGCCAAAGGAGGGAGTCTTCGAAATTTCGGAGAGATGCCTGATTTTATCCCTTAAAACTCCTATGCCCTTATATCCCTTATATGGTAAAAAAAATTAAAACCATATAAGGGATTTAAGGAGATGTAAGAAAGATTTTTAGGCCTCTATTTTGGTTAAAGCCCATTTACTCTGCGCAGGACTTCGGGAATGCCCGATTGCAGCCATCTGATTAGAATGGACAAAGTGCCCAGCAACAACATCACAAATCCCACCCCCACCAGCAGGGTGGGAGAGGCAAAGGTTTCGCCAAATGAAAAAACCAACAGCATGATCAGCGTGGAAAAGGGCAGGGAAACGGCCAGCATATTGACCGCCAGTTCCAGATCAAAGGTGCTTTTGTTTTTGGCAGTGCCCAGCTTTTTTTCCAATCCGGCTATGGCCGACATATGGGCAAAGGGCCAAAAGCTGATCGCACTCTGAGGAAAGACCACCAAAAGCAAGATCCCGGCAGCCGGCAATCCGGGCATCAGCAGGATAAATGCCGCGCTGATCCAAAAGGTCAAACCGGAGCGAACCAGCAGCAAACCGGTGATTTTCCCGATCTGTTTCCAGTTGAACACCACCGCCAAGCCGATATAAATCAGTACCAAAGGGGTCATCAGATAACTTAGGTTTAGGATGGCAGCAGAAAGAAAAGGAGGGAGGTCATCCATATGGATCCCCAAAGTCAGCAAGACCAAAGCCAGGAAAATGACCAGGTTGATGGGTTCGTTGATCAGACTGAGCATCAGGGATTTCATCTTTTCGGTTTTTCCGGTTTTTAGTCCGGGGTGGTTTTTCAGAAACCAACTCATGGCAAGCAGGTAGGCCATGATCAGGACAAAGACCTTGTTGCCGATATCTGCCAAAGCCCCCCAGGCCAAAGCATCATCTCCCAGGTATTCGATCAAAAAGGGAAAGCAGGACAGCCCGGGAGCCAGTGAGGGGAAGAGCAAAAGGTAGGTCCGGTACTTGGGATGGTCCTTTTCTAAGCCAAAAAAGGGCAGGATTAAACGGAGAATCAGGTACAGCAGGCCATTGAAAGCCAGGGCCATCAGCGGCAAATAGAAAAGGTCGTCATGTACCTCCGCCTTGAGTAGGGCCACAAAAATGATGGCAGGCAAGGCCACGGTCAGGATCAGGGTTTTCAGCCCTTTGAGCTGTGCGGGATCACTGAGCTTTTTGCGCAACAGCAATCCAATCACCAAAAGTAAAAGTAAAGCAAGCGTCTTTTGAACGGCCATATGCATAGGGATTCCATTGATTAAGTTCAAAAGGCAGTTTTGGGCGGGTAATTTTAGGCCTGTGTGGTCTTAAGGGCTTCGATAAAATATTGCATCTCTTTCAGAGTGCCCATGCTGACCCTACACCAGTCCTGATCATCGATCTCATAGACCCTGATGCCGACTCCCTGATCCATCATGGTTTGGGCAAAGGCCTTCCCGGCTGTTTGGATGGGGAAAATCATAAAACTGGTATGGGAAGGGATCTCCTGAAATCCCAGCGCATGCAGTTGTTCGGAGGTGTAGGCTCGGGAAGTTCTGTTCCACTCTCGGCAGTTGGCCACAAAGGCCTCATCCTGATAACTGGCAATGGCACCTTTCAGCGAGGTGACACAGAGCCCCATGGTGCTTCTGACCAATTGGGTGACCGAGGCAACCCTTTCCGGTGTCGCCACCATATAGCCAATCCTCAGGCCTGCCATGCCATGGATTTTGGAGAAAGTCCGGGCCACAATGACATCATGCCCCTTGGCAACCAAATCCACCATGGACTGTTCCATGGGATTGTCCATAAATTCCAGGTAGGCCTCATCCACAAAAACAGGTGATTTTTGGGAGGCGCTTTTACAAAAACTCCTTAAGGCCACCGCATCTGTGACCGAACCCATGGGGTTGTTGGGGTTGCAGACATAAATCAACCTCGTGTCTGAGGTGATGGCGGCTTTCATCCCCTGCAGGTCATGGCTGTGGTCTTCCAACAAAGGAACTGCCTGCCAGGTAGCCCCCACGGCCTGCGCAGTATTGACAAGGGACATGTAGGAAGGATCGGCGGAGATCACCTGTCCACCCTTTCTGCAGAGGGCGATGGCTGTTTTTTCCAGCAGATCTGTGGAACCTGGTCCCAGCATGATGCAATCTTTGCTTACGCCTTCCTTCTCTGCGATCAGGTCAATCAGATAGGCCGCATCCCCATGCCCATACCGGTTGCCTTCAGCCACAGCAGCTGCGATGGCTTTTTGGGCTTTTTCGGAGGGACCAAATGGATTTTCATTGGCCAAAAGCCTTGCCCGCATGGGTACTTTGTTGAAGTGCCCTGGATTAAGTTCCACCAAGCGGCTTTGGCTGCTTATTTTGGACAGGGCGGCCGTTTCCATGGAATCCGCAAAGCCTTTGGTCAACAAAGACAGTCCTCCCATCCCCAACAGGCTGGACTTGATCCATTTTCTTCTATTCAGATTTTTCATGATCGTATATCAGATTTCCTATGCATTAAATTTAAACCATTTTTATTGAAAAAAGTGTAAAAATTTATATAGTTGGTTAAAAAATAGATCAATGATTGATTAAAATGTATAAGTTGGCTGATAATAGGTTTGAATTTTTTGTAGAAGACGGAAGTTAGGAGGGGAAGTCGGGAGATGGAAGATGCCCTTTTTATAGTCACTCTGAGGGGAGCGAAGCGTCTTCGTTGTTCCGGAGAGATGCCCAAATATCCCTTTTATGGTAATAAAAATTAAAACCATATAAGGGATTTAAGAATATTTAAGTTAGATTTTTGAGGCATTTCTGAGGATCTTTTTTGGCGAAAGCTGGAAGATTTGGATTTACGATTTATGGGTTGGGAATGTTGAATGATGAATTTTTGAATAAGTTCGAAATACAAAAACTACTATGCCCTTATATCCCTTATATGGTGAAAAATATAAAACCATATAAGGGATTTAAGGATCTATAAGTTAGATTTTTGAGGCATTTCTGCGGATCTGTTTTGGCGAAAGCTGAAAGATTTGGGATTTACGATTTACGGGTTGGGAATGTTGAATGATGAATTTTTGAATAAGTTCGAAATACAAAAACTCCTATGCCCTTATATCCCTTATATGGTGAAAAATATAAAACCATATAAGGGATTTAAGGATCTATAAGTTAGATTTTTGAGGCATTTCTACGGATCTTTTTTGGCTAAAGCTGAAAGATTTGGGATTTACGGTTTACGGGTTGGGAATGTTGAATGATGAATTTTTGAATAAGTTCGAAAGACTAAAACTCCTATGCCCTTATATTCTTTATATGGTGAAAAATATAAAACCATATAAGGGATTTAAGAATATATAAGTTAGATTTTTGAGACATTTCTGCGGATCTTTTTTGGCGAAAGCTGAAAGATTTGGGATTTACGATTTACGGGTTGGGAATGTTGAATGATGAATTTTTGAATAAGTTCGAAATACAAAAACTACTATGCCCTTATATTCTTTATATGGTTTAAAAAAAATCGAAACCTAAAAACTAACCGAACTGGACAAGGTGATAGAAAAATTATCCTGATTCCTGGGGTGGGCATAAGGGCCATAACGATAATACAATCCAATCCCCCATCCCTGCCGCTGAAATCCGGACCTAAACTTAAGCAGATTGGTGAGTTCCACCCCCGTTTCCCAAAAACCCCTTTCCATCGTATTAAAACTCACAAAATCATACCGCTCGGGTTCGGAGAGGCTGCCTATGGCGAAGCTTTGGACAAACTTCAATTGGGGGCTTAAGATGGCCACTTTTCCCAAATTGGCATTGAACAGCGGACCGGTGAGGTGCGCGTAGCTAAGGAAGGCACTTCGGTCTGATAGAAATTCATAGATGTTCATGGTCTGCAAAAATCCGGGAAAGCTAAAGCCAAAGTCAAAGGGATTGTTTCCGATCAGGTTGATGCCATAGCCTGTGTTGAGGTAGGATAGGGGCAGGTTGTTTCCCCAGATGCCGTGCAGGGCCATGGTAAACTGATTGGACGAATTGCCTTTGTGCCAAAGGTGGTGAAATTTGAATTCAGAGTTCAGATAATCCATTTCCCCTCCCAAGAAATCCGGAATGGCCCTGGAAACCCTCAGGCCCACGACGGGATAGCTGCTCGACCAGCTGATCACTCCTTTGCCGATTCGGGAAAGGTTTTCATTGCCTGCCCATCGGAAATGCAATCCGACTTCGGAGGACACAAAGCCAAGCGGAAAGTCATCCGTAGGCACTTCTTGGGCAAAGTTCAGGATGGTGTTTCGATTTTCTCGGGAGCTGAAAACCGCCAGTTGAGCCCCCAAAAACGGGCGGTGGGCAATTTCTACGGCCATCCTTTGCACACTGTCCATCCGGTTGGCCAGAAACCTCCTGAAACCTTCCCCCACGGTACTGAAGGATTGGGGCAGCCTCAGCTGGGTGGTTCCGGGTTCTGAAAGGTCCTGACTGTACTGAAACCTTAGTTCGGTATCGTACTTTTTTTCCAGATGCAAAGCCAGTTGCCCGCCGTACTTCCAGGCATTGTCCCCAAAACCATAGCGAAAATAGCCATCCAGGGTAAAGAATTCCGAGACCTTTTCGTTGGTCGAAAGGCCGAGCCCCAGAGCAAACCTTTCGTAGCGGTTGAACCGAAGCAGCCGGTTGGGGAGCAAGTCTACGGGTCCGATGGCAAACCTGCCCATCACCATTTGACCGACCAATCTCGTGGCCCACTTCAGCCTTCTTTTGTCTTTTTCGTCCATTTCATCAAACCTTTCATAAGTTCGATATTCCCTGAAGGTGAGGGAATCCAGCCTTAACTTTTCCCAATCCACATCCTTGTGCTTGATATCAAACGAAATGTTGATGGGGCTTAACTTGTCCTTGTTTTCCAGGTTGTTTATCTGCACCTGAGACAGGAAAGTCTGGTTTTTGATCAGCATAAGAAACCCTTCCACATCGTTTTCCGTGCTGAGGATGCTGGTGTAGAGTTGGGATGGAAACCAGTGTATTCCGTTCCATTCGTTTTTTTGCTGCAATTCAAACCGTAGGGAAGAAGTCTTGTCCGCACCCCTTAGCGTCATGTTTTCGATGGCATATTGTTGGTTTGAAATGTAGATCAAGCCTTCCAGCAACTGATGGACCTTACCCGGTTTAGGGAGATATTGGATGATGTAGGTGGTATGGGTGTCATTGACGATGCTGTCTTCCAGGTAGTAATCATATTTCCGAAGCCCATCGTTGGATAAGGGGTTGACAAAGGGGACTTCCAAAATGGACAGGTGGGGCGTGTAAAAGGAAAAGGGCTGAAAGCCGCTGGAAGCCAAGGCCACCATGGGGTTTTCAATGCCCGATATTTTGGAAGCTTTGATGGATTCGTTTCTCCTTCCGGGCCTTTTGTAGCGGACTTCAGAGTGACTCTCGGCGATAAAAATATGTCCCCCTTCCAGAAAATGGAAGGTGGTGTCCTCATAATCCCGGTTTTCATTCACCCCATCCAGGGTCATGACCGTTTTGTTGTAGGTTTGGTATTGATAGGAGGACAACTGATCGGGGTCATTTTTCTCTTTGTTGGCAATGGTTTTTTTGATGATTGGGATGGCCGGATTTTCCCCGGGCAGCACAGTGACCTCCCCCAGATTGACCAAGGTGGCCTCCAAGTAGATGTCCTGCCGATTTTGAAGCTGTTTAATCTCAAAAACCCTTTTTTCAAAACTCACATGAGAGACGATGATGCGCTCATCCCCTTCTTTCAGGGCAAGTCTGTACCAGCCCCGGATATCCGACACCGTGCCCCTTGTGGGATTTTGGCCGATGACCTGAAGGTTGACAAAAGGGATGGGCTGTTCCGTTTTTTCATCGTAGACATGGCCCTCTAGGACCTGCCCCTGCGCGGGAAGACTACCAGCAACGATCAAAATAAATGCACTCCATGATAAAAGAAATAGCCGCAGTGACATGGTATTAAAATTAATTGGGCTTGACGTTAATACCTATACCAATGTTGGGAGCTGAAGGTTTCAGATAATACAGGAATGAAGCATTAACCTGATCAGTGAGAAAAAAATCCTACCCATCAGCCAACACAAAAATGATTTAAGGCAAGCAATTTAAGGTTAAGACGTGGCCAGATTGGAAAAACCAGACCTGATTTTTGACAGGGCATCAAAGCTGTCGTCAATGTTGACCACCCCTTTTCCCAATTCGTACCAAAGGCCGTCACCGGTATCGATAAAATCACCTCGTTTGGTAGGTGTTTTTTCTGAGGCCTGATCATAGTCATAATCCGGCAGATAAACGAAGCTAAGCAGTTCTTTGGCTTCCTCCCAATCCACGATTTTTAGTTTGCCGTTGACCTGCAGTTCGGCTTTTCTCAGGGAGAATTTCATGGTCAATTCGTACAGATCCTGAGCCTCTGAGCTATTTTGACTGAATTTAACGCTCAAAGGGGCCTCTTTTTTGTTGATTTCAAAAATGGCCTGAATAAATTCCTGCGCCATGGTTTCCCATTCTTTCTGATTGGAAGGGATGCTCCTTTCGATTTTGCCGTGGAGATCCTTGGCCAGGATCTTGATGCCGCCGTTCTCATCCAGGCTTTTTTTCAGGGTCCACTTGGAACGGGCATACAGGTCCTTCATGGGCTGTTCCCATACGTTGGGTAATTCACCGATAAAGGCATAATCGTCATCCATCGTAAATCCTTCTTCCAGGATTTCCTCCTCCTCAAGCTCCTCCCTTGAGGTATAATGCATATCAAACTGGGTATTGATGAAATTTCTGGAAAAATTCATCTTGATCTTGAACTGATGGCTGTAGGGTGGGGGAACGGTGCCAGAGTCAAACTCAATTTCCAATCGGGTGATGTCTTCGGTTTTCAGGTGCATGCAAAGTCAGATTTAATCAAAAGAATTGTTACGAAATAAAATTAAATGACCATCATCTACAAAAATATGCATTTATTTGGTATTTCATCAATTTTTATTTTGGCTTCGGTACTTATAGAAAGCCGCCTGCGCCAGCTGTTGGAGCCAAAAGGCGAAAAACCCTGCCAAAATCCCCACGAGCGCACCGACGAAAACATCGGCGGGATAATGTACACCCAGGTAAATGCGGGTATAGGAGAAGAGGAGGGCCCAAAGAAATAGCCATTTTAGCTGCACATAAAACTGCCCGATGGCCAAAAAGACAAAAGTGGCCACACCAAAGGAATTGGCCGCATGGGAGGAGGCAAAACCGTACATTCCCCCACAGCGGCCATAATTATGAATCAGGTCCATCCACCGATCATCCTGACAGGGCCTCAGTCGGCCAAAAAAAGGTTTCATAAAGCTCGAAGTCCCCTGATCTGCGATCAAAACGGTCAAAGCCAGACCCAGAAGCAGCCAGATGCTTTGGAGGCCAAATTGCCGCACCATCAGGTAAGCCAAGAAGAGATACAGGGGAACCCAGGTGATGGTTTGGGTGGCCTGGAATACGATGGCATCCAAGCTTTCCGAATGGAAGCTGTTCAGCCACAAAAACAGGTCCTCATCCCATGATTTTAAGGTTTCGATCATAAGCTAGATCCAATTGATATCTTTTTTGAGATGCGCTAGGGTAAAGGCTTCAGCTGTTCCCGGCGCTGCCTCATGCATGTACGTCCACTTAGCCAGTGGAGGCATGCTCATCAGGATGCTTTCCGTACGGCCATTGGTGTCTAGACCAAACTTGGTCCCCGCATCCCAGACCAGGTTGAATTCCACGTACCTACCCCTTCTAAGTTGCTGCCAGGCTTTTTCATTTTCTCCGTAAGGCAGGTCCTTGTTCTTTTGCATCAGGTGGGTATAGACTTTGGGAAAAAGGGTACCAATCGATTGGACAAATTCGAAAAGGCGCTCAAAAGGCATCTCGTCCGTGGCTACGAGCCGGTCAAAGAAAATACCTCCCACTCCCCGGGTTTCTTGGCGGTGGCGGATATAAAAATAATCATCCGCCCATTTTTTGAATTTAGGGTAAAAAGCCGGATCAAAGGCATCACAGGTGTTTTTGACAGCTTGGTGAAAATGGGCCGCATCCTCCGCATCGATGTAGTGGGGCGTAAGGTCTATCCCCCCTCCAAACCAATAGGTTCCGTCACTCATTTCAAAATAGCGGATGTTCATGTGGATGATGGGCACCATGGGGCTTTCGGGATGGATGACTATGGACACGCCAGTGGCAAAGAAATCAGCCTTTTTCAATCCCAGTTTCTGCAGGATTTTTTCAGGAGTAGGCCCATGCACGGCCGAAAATGCCACACCTCCTTTTTCGATCACCTGACCATGGGTCAAGATCCGGGTTCTTCCTCCACCTCCTTCAGCCCTATCCCAGAGGTCTTCCTGAAAAACCCCCTTTCCATCCGCTTTTTCCAAGGCCTGGCAAATGTGGTCCTGTATGTTTTTGAAGGTTTCCGCGATCTGATTTTTGTCCATGTTACAATAATTGTGATGATATCCTCTTTTATTAAAACGGATAGCCTATACCCACATTAAAAACAGTCTGCCCGCGCTCTCCCAATGGTCTGTTGAAGGATAAGTTATCCAAAATCCACCGTTCTCCCTCAGGCCTCGCAGGGTCATAGGCTTTGATACCCATGTCCAGCCTGATGACCAGAAATTCAAAATCCATCCTGACCCCCACACCGGTACCCACGGCAATTTCTTTGTAGAATCGGTCTACCCTGAACTCCCCGCCTTCTCTGGAAGTTCCACCCGGAAAGGTCCAAATGTTACCGGCATCCACAAAAACAGCCCCATCAAAATAGCCGAAGAGTTTTTGTCTGTATTCAAACATGGCCTCCAAAAGGATATCTCCCGGCTGCTCAAATCTATAATCAAAGGTGCCGTCTTCCCGGACTGCCGGCGTAAAAGAACCCGGACCCAGTCGCCTGGGCAACCAAGCCCTGATACTTGTACTACCTCCGGCAAAGAAGTATTTTTCATAGGGTAAAATCCCGTTGCTTACCCCGTAAGGCCTGGCCACGCCGAAGTTGAGTCGGTGTGCGAAGGTGTTTTTCTTGCCTAAGGGAATGTACCGTCGGTAATCCGCCTGCATTTTCACAAACTGAAAGTAAGCCAAACTCCTCTGTTCTATAAATTCAGTGGACAACAGACCCAAGGTAGTTCCCCCGCTTTCCAGAAACAAACGAAGCAGGGAAGCCCTGTTTTTCTGGAACATGCCATATTGGTTGAAATTGATGATCACTTGTCCCGATATGCTGCTCACATAGGAAGGCAGGAAAGAATTGATCAGGTTGTTGCCCTGTGCCTGCAGTGCCGTGAGCAGATCCTCAAAGGCAGGATCCAAATTGGAACGGATAAAATTGGCATCCAGCAGGTTAAAGGTATACTGTTGTCTGAGGTTTCGCGTGTTCCAGTTATAAGAGATCAGGCTATTGACACTTTCACGGATGTATTCAGGCCGGTTGATGTAATTGTAACCGACCAGGGTTCTGGTCCGTGGGTTGTACCGGCCAAAGCGCTTCAGGGAACCACTGGAAAAGGGAATCAGAAACTGGGGAAAAATCACTGATCCAGACAGGCTGAGCTCCCGGCTACGAAATACGCCTCCTTCGGATGTGGCCGAAACCACCCCTTCCAATCCAGCTCTAAAATTCAATTCAAAGATCTCCGCCCCTCTGAACAGGTTTCTGTTTTTCAGCGAGTGACTGAAAAACGGTCCCGGCAGCTGTTCGGTAATACTTGCTCCCAGCAGGTTGGTGATCTGATACTTTTGGTTGGGTTGGGTAAATATCCTGGTTTTGATGGTATTGCCTAAGGTATCAAAGGTAATGTTTACAAATCTGAAAAGGTCCAGATTGGCCAGCTGCCTTTGGGTTTCCAAAATATTGGTTTTGTTATAGAGGTCTCCAGGTTGGAGAAAAATCCTGGAATTGATGATTCTTTCTGAATATACATCTCTGTAAAAAATAAAGTTTTTTTCATCGAAATAGGCCCCCACCTCCTCGTCCTCAATGACTGAACTGGGGGAGTTGATCGTAAAAAAAATAGAATCCAGACGGTAAGTTTGGTGGTCATCTCCTTGGCTAGGCCTGTTGATGATCTGCTCGATCTCAAGTCTTCTGGTCACAGTGTCCTTGTAGACATTGTACTCGATATAGGATTTGGAAAAGGTGTAGAAGCCATTTTCCTTTAAAAGGTCTTCGATTCGCTGCCGTTCCTTAGTGAGTTCAGCCTGAATGTACCGATTCCCTTTTTTGATCAGGCTGTTGTTATTATGCGCTTCCAGTATCCGGTAAATTTCCTGATTCTCTGAGCGGGTGTACATGGAGTCGATCAGGTAGGGTTCATTCTCTTTGATCACATAAGTGATGGAGGCTTTTTGGTTACGCCTTTCCACTTCCGTTTCCACAAATGCGTCAAAATATCCCTGGTTTCTAAGGTAGAATTCTATTTGGTTTTCGGACTCTATTGTTTTTAGGCTGTCATAAATCACCTTGGGATTACCGGTTCTCATCGCCCAGTTGCCATATTCCAGTTTTTTGTTCAGGTCCTCGATTTTGGATTCTACTTTGGTGATTCGTCTTCTGAGCTTTTTGCTGTTGGGGCTTTGGTCTATGCTTTGTCCGAGCCCATCTTTTTCCGACTTGTATTCCTCCAGCCTTTTGGCCAGTTTGAGGCTGTCATATACACTTTCCCCGATATTGTAAATGAAGGTACCAATGGAAAAATTGATGACGGGGATTCTGGTGTTCGGTTTTTGGATAATCAGGTTTCGGACGCCTTCCCGATTGCTTTTTTCCACCCCTTCCATGTTGACATCGTACACCAGATATTGATCCTCATTAAGTCCCTTGGTCAAAGAACAGCCAGTCATGAAAAGCAGGAAAATAAGAAAGTTTATATATTTGGCTTTATTCACTGTCAAACCTAAAATCAATGCCCAGCAAAAATACGCTTAAGTTTATTAAATCCTTGCAACAGAAAAAATTCCGAAGGCAAGAAAATTCGTTTTTTGTGGAGGGGACCAAGAATGTAACGGAATTATTGCGATCTGATTACAAAGTAACACATCTTTTGTATACGGAGAAATTTCAGAAGGAGCAGTCTGAGGAGCTGGTGAGATTTGGAGGAGAACAATTCCTGGTCAGCCCCAAAGTGCTGGAGAGCTGCGGAGGATTTCAAAGCAATGACAGTGCACTGGCAGTGGCCCAAATCAAATCCAATGAAAATCCTCCTTATGTTCATACCGAATGGGTACTGGCATTGGATGAAGTGAGAGATCCCGGCAATCTGGGCACCATTATCCGGATCGCAGACTGGTATGGGATCCAAAACCTGATCCTTTCGGAAGGGACGGCAGATTTTTACAATCCCAAGGTCTTGCAGGCAAGCATGGGTAGTTTTACCAGAGTCAAGGTGTTTTATACCGAATTGGCAGCTTATCTTAAAAACTTTCCGGGAGAAATTTATGGTGCATTTTTGGGGGGTGAGTCCATTCATGGCCTTTCGCTGCCATCTGGTGGATTGCTGGTGATGGGCAGTGAATCGCATGGCATTTCTCCTCACTTGGAAGCTTATATTTCGAAGAAGATCACCATTCCCAGATATGGACAGGCTGAATCACTCAATGTCGCTGTCGCCACGGCCATCATCTGTGACAACCTGAAAAGATACAATTCACAGGTGCTATGAACCTCATTCCGAAGCCTCTACAAAAGGTAGGTTTAAATACCTTTTTCCTGTTGCTTATTGCCATGATTTTTCTGGCTTACTGGTTTCCGGAATGGGGCTCTGACCAAAGCGTATTGCCCTTGAAGTTGATTACCGGTATAGGCATTTCGGTGATTTTCTTTTTTTATGGGGTCAAACTTGACCCAAAGCAATTGCTCGCAGGGCTATCCAACTGGAGATTGCATGTCACTGTGCAGGCGACTACTTTTCTACTTTTTCCATTATTGGTATGGCTACTTTATGCCCTTTGGGGAGATGAAACTTCTTATTTGTGGTTGGGGACTTTTTATCTGGCAGCCCTGCCTTCTACGGTTTCTTCTTCCGTGGTCTTGGTCTCCATGGCAGGTGGAAATATGCCTGCCGCCATCTTCAATGCCAGTATTTCAAGTATCATCGGCATCTTTATCACACCGGTTTGGATGGACTTGATGTTGCCTGAGAGTGCCGTAGCCTTTGATTTGGGCCCTACCTTTGTCAAACTGATTTTACAGATTCTACTTCCGGTTTTGGTTGGCCTTTACTTTCACCAATACCTGGGGAGTTGGGTTGGTAAACACAGCCGGTCTCTTAAGAATTTTGACCAAGCCATCATTCTGTTGATCGTATTCTCTGCTTTTTCGGAATCCTTTGAACAGAAAATGTTTGAAGGACAAAGTGCCTTTCAGTTGATTTCACTGGGCTTCTCGATGCTGCTATTGTTCTTGTTTATGTTTATGGTCATGTATTTATTGGCCAAAGCCTTTGCTTTCAAGCGAGAGGATCTCATTACGCTGGTCTTTTGCGGTTCCAAGAAATCACTGGTCCAAGGTGCCGTGATGGGCAGGGTGATGTTTCCTGATCCCGTGGTTCTCGGGGTGATTTTGTTGCCTTTGATGATTTACCATGCGTTGCAATTGATTGTAGGAAGTGCGATCGCGCAGCGATGGGGAATGAGGAAGGATTTTTGATTTACGAGTTACGAGTTACGATTTGGGATTTACGGGTCTTGAATGATGAATGATGAATGTCGAATTGTGAGTTTAAAATAGGATCAGTATTTCAAGATGACAAGCGGACAACAAAGAAAAAGCTCAAAGCTAGAAGCTCAAAGGTGAAAGCATTAGGAGCTCAAAGCCTGAAGCTGAAAGTTGGGAAAATCGGACATGAGAAAGATCTTCGCCATTTGGAAAACTGCCGCCCTTTTACCGTCACTCTTAGCGGAGCGAAAGCCTGCCCGCCAAAGGGGAGAGTCTTCGTGTTTTCGGAAAATCGGACAACTGGACATCATTTTTAGCAATCACCCAATATGGCCCTAAAACCAGCCCCGTAGGGGCAAAATATGGGTAGTCCTGGGTAAGCGGAGCGCAACCCCGGAACAAAAAGCCCCCATTCTCCCCGTTTCGGCCCCAGATCTCCATCGGAGGATAATTTTGTTGCCGAAACGAATGGAAATACGATTTACGAGTTTTGATTTACGATTTGGGAATTTAGAATGATGAATGTCGAATAATGAATTTAGAATGGCTGAATTCCTATGACATTGGTTTATGATTTACGAATTGGGACTTACGATTTACGGGTTGGGAATGGTGAATTTAGAATGATGAATGTCGAATATCGAATAATGAATTTAGAATAGGGTCAGTATTTCAAGGTGACAAGCGGACAACAAAGAAAAAGCTCAAAGGTGAAAGCATAAGGAGCTCAAAGCCTGAAGCTGAAAGTTGGGAAAATCGGACATGAGAAAGATCTTCGCCATTTGGAAAACTGCCGCCCTTTTACCCTCACTCTGAGCGGATCGAAGCCTGCCCGCCAAAGGAGAGAGTCTTCGTGTTTTCGGAAAATCGGACAACTGGACATCATTTTTAGCTATCACCGAATATGGCCCTAAAACCAGCCCCGTAGGGGCAAAATATGGGTAGTCCTGGGTAAGCGGAGCGCAACCCTGGAACAAAAAGCCCCCATTCTCCCCGTTTCGGCCCCAGATCTCCATCGGAGGATAATTTTGTTGCCGAAACGAATGGAAATACGATTTACGAGTTTTGATTTACGATTTGGGAATTTAGAATGATGAATGTCGAATAATGAATTTAGAATGGCTGAAGGCCTGTGAAAACGATCGCTATAAAAACGAAGTATCTTCCATAGCTTCCTCGGTCATTTTGAGGGCAATTTCTTTGCCGAGGTAATTATCGATCAGGGCGTGGCCAAGGTAAAGCAGTGGGGTAAGCAGAATGGCCATGGAAAATTTGTAAATGTAATTGATGATGCCCACAGAGACGACTTGTGCCCAGGACCAGTTGCCAAAAATGTAAAAAGCAATCCCAAGCACCACAAAAGAATCAATGAACTGGGAGACCAAGGTAGAACCGGTGGCACGTAACCAAATCATTTTGGGGCCTGTGATCTTCCGCAGTTTTTGGAAGACATAGACATCCACCAATTGGCCAATCAGGAAAGCAGTCAGGGATCCGATGATGATGCCCAGTCCCTGCCTGAAAATGATATTGAAAGCATAATCAATGTTGAAGGGATTTCCTGCCGCATCCGGCGTGTTTACCTCCAGCCAAAACGGGGCAGGGGGGAGTGGGGTGACAAAGGCAATGACAAAAAAGACATAAGCAATGAAAAAGGCCGTGATAAAACTGATTTTACGAACCCCTTTTTTGCCATAATACTCATTGATGATGTCTGTAGTGATAAACACCACCGGCCAAATCACCGCGCCTGCAGTCAGGTTAAAATCCAACACATAATCTCCAAAGAAGGTCCAACCGGCCGGTTCCAAACCCAGCGTTAATTCTCCGGAGAAAATCTTTACTCCAATGATTTCTGCGAGGATGGCATTGGTAAGAAAAATACCGCTCAAAATGATAAAGAGGTTGGTCTTTTTGGACTGGAATGCCGATATTTTTGCCATACATTTAATGGATGGGGTAGGTTTCCCCTTCTATGCTGAGATAACTTTCATCAAATATTCCCTTTGCTTCATTCAGGAGCGGGTTAAGGTCGTGGTATCGGGTAGAGTAGTGTCCCAGTAACAGTTTTTTGACCTGTGCTTGCTTGGCAATGGTCGCAGCTTGTGCAGCCGTGCTATGCAAAGTTTCAGTGGCCCTTTTTTCCTCTACATTCATGAATGTGGCTTCATGGTAAAGCAAGTCCACGCCTTTGACGATTTCCACCAATTCAGGATCATACACCGTATCAGAACAGTAGGCATAGGTCCTTCGGTTAGGTGGAGGATATGTAAATTCCTCTAAGCTGAAAAGGACATCACCCGACTCATCCAACACATGTTTACCGGATTTCAAGGTATTGATTTGAGAGAGATTCAGGTCATGTTCCTGTAATTTCTCCTTAATCAGGTTATTGGGTCTTTGTTTTTCTTTGATGTAAAAACCGGTGCAGGGCAGTCTGTGTTTCAGCGGGAAACTGAACACCTCAAAGCCATCAAGATCCAAAACCAAATCCCATTTTTCATGCTGGGTGCACACAAAATTGACTGGATAGCTGAGCGCTGTCTGCGTATGTTTCAGTTGAACCGTGATGATTTCATCCAGTCCTCTCGGACCAAAGATGGTCAAGGGTGATTTTCTTTTATGCAGATGGTAGGTAAACAGCATGCCCATCAAACCCAAATAATGATCCGCATGAAGATGGGAGATAAATATGTGGGAAATTTTGAAAGATTTGAGGTGAAATCTCCTCATCTGAATCTGAGCACCTTCGCCACAATCGATCATGATGGAATTTCTGCCCAAATTGACAACCTGGGAGGTCTGATTCCTGTCGTGGGCCGGGGCAGCCGAATTGGAACCCAAGATGGTCACATCAAAATCCAAAATCAATCCTCTTCTTCCTCCTCCGCGGATCCGTTTTCAATTTCGTGGATAAAGATGGCCTCTGCGGCTTCTTCAAGGTTATCGACGATGTTGAGTACCTTGTCAAGCATAGATATCTGAACCAACTTTTTGACATGATCCTGTGCCGAGGAAATGATAAAAATACCACCACTTCGGCTGTATTCTCTATGTCCGGTCAGTAAAGCACTCAACCCACTGGAATCTGCATATTTCACATTTGCCATGTCCAAGATCAGGTTCTGGTATCCTTCTGCCAGTACGGTCAACAGTTCAGATTTCAGTACGGGAGAAAGGGAAGAATCCAATTTCTCTTCCATTGGTGTGAATATGACGTATTGCTCTTTTTTATCTACGGTGTATTTCATAACGGTCTTAATGTATAAATATAATTAGTAAAGAATTGTTTTCAACGGCCGGGTTTTAAAGCTTGTCCAAGATCGCTTTTTCTATCCTGGCCGTCATCTGTGAATTGTCAGGTTTTTTAAAGGACTCTCCGGTTATTTTTTCATACAGTTCCAAGTATCGCTCAGAGATCTCTTCGACGATTTGGGCATGCATTTCTGGGATGCTTTGCCCTTCTTTGCCTTGGAAGCCATTGGAAATCAGCCATTGGCGGACAAATTCCTTTGAAAGCTGCTTTTGGGGAAGACCCGCTGCCTGCTTGTCTTCATAGCCTTCTGCATAAAAATAACGGGAGGAATCCGGAGTATGTATTTCATCTATAAGAAGAATTTGGTCTCCATATTTGCCAAACTCATATTTCGTATCTACCAGGATCAAGCCTTTCTCCGCAGCAAGTTGGGTTCCTTTTTTGAAGAGTGCCTGCGTATATTTTTCCAGAATGAGATAGTCATTTTCACTGACAATCCCTTTTTCTAGGATATCTTCTCTGGAAATGTCCTCATCATGTCCTTCATCCGCTTTGGTGGTCGGAGTAATGATAGGAGCGGGGAGACGGTCATTTTCTTTCAATCCATCAGGCAAGGGCACACCACAGAGGAACCTCTTACCAGCTTGGTATTCCCTGAAGGCGTGTCCGGCCAAGTATCCCCTGATAACCATTTCCACCTTGAAGGGATCACATTTTTTACCGATGGTTACATTGGGGTCAGGGATGCTTTCTACCCAATTGGGTACCACATCGGCTGTTTCCTGCAGAAATTTGGCTGCGATCAGATTGAGTACCTGTCCTTTGAAAGGGATGGGCTGTGGAAGCACCACATCAAATGCAGAGATCCTATCCGTGGCCACCACGGCTAATTTGTCCTCGAAAATATAAACATCCCTCACTTTACCTTTGTAAAAACCTTTTTGATTGGGGAAGTTGAAATGTGTTTCCTTGATGGCGGTGTCCATTATTGTAAGTGTATCTGGCAAAAATAGGAAAAGGAATAGTTTATCATTTCATTGAGGAGATTTATTTATCTAATTTCTCACCGGAACGGTATACCTCTCGGTTGATGATTTCTCCTTCTCCATCAAAGCTGATCCAATCACCCACCTGAAGATTGTTGCTGTATTTGCCGCTGCGGATTACTTTGCCTTCCCTATCAAATTCCTGATAAGTGCCTTCTTTTTTTCCTCTTACGAAATAAGTACTGTTCTGCGGTTTTCCGTTGGGATAGTAGGTGATGGTTGGTCCGGTAAGCATGCCCTCCCGGTAGGCATGGCTGTGGGTTCTGATCCCAGATTCATCAAACTTTTCCGTTAGGCCGGACTTCAGTCCATTTTGAAAGCTGGTTTTCTCTTTGATTTTTCCATTTTCATGGTAAAAAATGGCCTCTCCATGTTCCCTCCCTTCCACAAAGGGAATAAACTGTTTGCGCTGTCCACTTTCATAAAAAGTCTCAATCTTTATCAAACGGCCTTTGTTGTCATATTGCATTTGTTCAAGAGGCTTACCGCTCGCATAAAACGTTTCGATCTTACCCTGTACAGTACCGTTTTTAAAATTTACCTTTCTGAAAACCTGTTTGTTGTCGTAGTATTCAATGAATTCACCATTTTCTCTGCCCTTTCTATATTGTCCTTTTTTCTGAAGTTCTCCATTTTCATGGTAACTCACCAAGGGGCCTTCCTTGGTGCCGTTTTTATATTCCTGTCGGCTCGCCACGCTTCCGTCGGGATAGTAGGTTACAAACAGCCCATCCAATTCCCCCTGTTCATAATTGGCTTCCCCTTCCAGTTTCCCTGAGTCGAAGTATCGCTTGAGACTGCCGTGGAGCAGCCCATTTTGATATTGGGATTTTTCCTGAATCTCACCGTTTTCATGGTAACTGATGCTCTCTCCATGGGGCTGATCAGCTTCAAACTGAGTCTCTTTGATCAGGTTACCTGCCTCATCAAATTGGCGAATCCACCCTTGCAGTTGGTTGGCCACATAGTTGACCTCTTGGGAAACCTGTCCATTGCGGAAAAAGGTATGCGAAGGACCTTCTTTCAGGTTGTTTTGGTAGGTGGTGATTTTTAAAGTATCAGTACTTGCTGGAAAGAAATCCACAAACCGACCTTCTTTTTTTCCGGATACAAAACGGCCTGTTTGGGCCAAGGTGCCATCTTCGTAATAAAGGGCATATTCGCCATGTGGCTGATTGTTTACACGGGAATAGCTTTCTTTGACGATGGTCTCCTCGGCATCATGGTAGGTGGTTACTTTATCCTGCCCCCAAAGTAAAGGACTGATCATCATCATCAGCATCCCTAGTATACCTGCCTTTTGCTGCATAGTAAATGGTTATGACCTGCCCTGATTCAGGGCAGGTAGTTGTGTTGTCTATAGTTTTTCAATCACAATCGCTGAGGCGCCACCACCTCCGTTACAGATGCCGGCAACGCCTATTTTGCCCTTTTTCTGGGAAAGGACAGAATGTAGGGTGGTGATGATCCTGGCACCTGAAGCACCCAAGGGATGTCCCAAAGAAACGGCTCCCCCATACACATTCAATTTCTCAGGATCCAGATCCAAGTTCCTTTGGTTGGCGATGGCAACGGCTGCAAATGCCTCGTTGATTTCATAGAAATCTACCTGAGAGGCATCTACACCAGCATTTTTCAATGCTTTGGGAATGGCAAGGGAAGGAGCAGTTGTAAACCAAAGTGGGTCTTGTGCCGCGTCCGCAAAACCCCGGATTACCGCCAAAGGCTTCAATCCCAACTCCTCGGCTTTTTCTTTGCTGACCAGCACCAAGGCAGATGCCCCATCGTTCATGGTGGAGGCATTGGCAGCGGTCACCGTGCCCTCCTTGTCAAATACTGGTCTGAGTGATGGTATCTTGTCGAAGATGACGTTTTTAAATTCTTCATCTTCTGCTATGGTGGTGATGTCTCCTTTTCTGCCCTTTATCTCTACGGGAATGACCTCTTCTTTGAAATCTCCGTTTTTCCAGGCTTCCGCAGACCGGGTGTAGGATTGGATGGCATAAGCATCCTGTTCCTCTCTGGAAATGTTCATTTCTTTGGCGGTATGGTCCGCACAATTGCCCATGGGAAATTTGTTGTAGACTTCAAAAAGCCCGTCTTTGACCAGCCCATCTATCAACTCGGCATTGCCGTATTTGTAGCCAAAACGGGCCTTTGGCACATAGAAAGGTACATTGGACATGCTTTCCATGCCACCTGCTACGATGATGCTGTTCTGCCCTGTCATGATGGATTGCGCGCCGAACATGACTGCTTTCATGCCCGAGGAGCATACTTTATTGACTGTGGTGCATGGGACCTGATAGCCGATTCCTGCCCCGATGGCAGCCTGACGGGCAGGCGCTTGACCGAGATTGGCGGATATGACGTTGCCCATAAGGACTTCTTCTACCTGATCGGCTTGGATGTTGGCTTTTTTCAAAGCCCCCTTGATGGCAACACTGCCAAGTTCGACGGCCGTGAGGCTGGATAAATTTCCTCCAAAACTGCCTAGAGGGGTTCTTACAGCGGAAACAATATAGACTTCTTTCATTGGGTTTATCTGTTAAATGGTTCAATCAGAGGTTTTTTCTTACCAGTCAGGCAATCCTCTTTCTTGTCTTTTGGTTGGTTTCTTTTGGTTTTGTTGGATAAAACGCCGCTCGGCATCCTCCATGGCATCCAGGATCTGTGTGGCCTGTTCGGGAGTAATGTTCATTTCCTGTAATTTTTGCCGAAGCTCCTCCATGGCTTTTTCACGGTCACTCAGGTCACTTTCTAGATCTCCCGGGTTTTCCAGTTCCTCCTGGGTCGGGTCCCCGCTTTTTTCCTCCATCTCATCCGACTTGCTGGCCTGATCTTCGTCTGTTTGCTCATCTCCTTCTCCGTCTTTGCTTTCTGAGCTATCCTGATCCTGCTGTTCTTGGTCCTGTTGCTCTTGCTGTTGGTCTTCCTGTTGCTGATCTTGCTGATCCTGCTCTTCCTCTTCATTTAATTTTTCCAGCAAAGCATTCAGCTTGGGGTCATTGGGGTACCTTTGCAGGCCTTCGGCAAGCAATTGACCAGCTCCGGCCCGGTCATTGTTGACATACTGTTTAGCAGATCGGTTGAAGTAATCCCCTGCGGTCTGACTCATTCCCAGATGAGAAAACCCGAGGGAAAGTCCCAAAATACATGCGAATGTAAAAATTTTAATTGCGGTTGATTTCATAGACATCTCCTAGGTTATTGATAAACTCCTGATAGGCGGAAACAGTTTCATCGATCTCCAAGGCCCTGTTCATCAGGTCAAATGCCTCCTCAAACCTGAACTGATCCACCATCTCATCTGCTTGGGCTTTCATCCTTTTGGCATAGTCAGAAGGTTCTTGTTTTTCACTTTGATCCTTATCCTGGCTTTCTTCCTTCTGATCTGGGTTTTCTTCCAGCCATCGGGCCAACAATTCGTAATTGTATCTGGCCTCCTCATTGTTTGGGTTTTTGATCAGTGCTTGCTTAAATGAAGCCAATGCCTCCTTGTATTTGTTGCCATACCCCTGAATCGTACCCAACTGATTGGAAGCAAAGGATGGGATAACCGGATTCGCCGATGCAACAAGGGAGGTGTATTGTTTGGAAGCTTCTTCCTGCTGACCGTTGTAATGGTAGCTTAAGGCAAGATTGTAATTTACCCTTGGCCCGGTTACCTGATGTTCGGTAATCAGTGCGAGGTGTTGCCTGACCGAAGCTTCATAATCGGTTTTATTGTAATATTCAGCGGCTTGGGATATCGCCTTGTTCCTGTTTCCTATCTGTGTCCAGGAAGCTGGAAGTAAAAGAAGAATAAATAGAAAAGTTTTAAAACTTGCCATAATGTCTTTTTTGCCTTACATGCTGATGGTTTTCAAAGGTAATACCATATCCAGCAACCCAAGTACCAAACCGGCCAAAAGGAAGTAGAAATATTTGTTGGCGGATGCTTCAATAGTCCTTGTGCCCATCACACTGCCCTCTAAATTTTCAAGAGCAGTGATCAATTCCGGAATTTGCTGATCCCGGTCGCTCAGTTCAAAATATTGTCCGTCAGTGCGGGTGGCGATGGATTTCAGGTTGGAGGGATCCAGCACAGTAATGGCCGGTTGGTTGGTTCGGGGATCAATGATCAAACCGTTGCCTCGGGGAATGGTGGACCCTTCTGCCGTGCCCACACCCAAGCTAAATACCCGGACGCCCGCGTCAGTAAGTCTGCCAATGATTCCCGAGATGTTGTCTCCAAAATCTTCCCCGTCACTGATCAGCAGAATGGATTTGGAGGTTTGTTCCTGATTGGTTTCTGCTTGGAATTTCTGAAGGGCCAGATTAAGCGGGGCCGAAATGTCTGTTCCTTGGTTGGGTACCAAGTTGCTGTTGAGCCCATCAAGGTGCAGGTTGATGACATTTTGGTCGTAAGTCAGGGGACATTGGATAAAAGCCTCAGAACTGAAGATGATCAGCCCGATCCGGTCAGTGGCAAAATTTCGGATCAGGTTTTTAAGTTCCAGTTTGATTCTCTGCAATCTGCTTGGTCCAATATCCGTGGCGTTCATCGATTGGGATAGGTCTATCGCAATGAAAATGTCCTTTCCTTCCTGTTTGATTTCTTTGGTCGCCCCACCAATGGAAGGCCCCATCATGGCCACCAAAAACAAGGCAAAGTAAATGGTCCTCAAAACCATTTTCATGATCAGCCGGTGTTTTTTGACCTTAAGCTTTTGGTTGATCAACCAAAACCGGTAGAGATAGATAAAATAGAGCAGGGTAAAAACCACTGCAAGGATACTGATTAATTTTCCGTCAGGATATGCCCAAATCATGGCTTGAAATTAGAGATTTTAAATGAAAACGAAATTAACAAAAAAGAATTATTTAAAAATGTCGGGATTAATGTTCGCTTATTTCTTGTGGATGAACAACGAATCTGATTGTTTTGCTGTTAGTTTTAAAAATATGGAAAACTTAGGGCTGTTGCTACCGTAATACCATGAAGAAATCCTTCCTTTTATGCGCATGAAATTGTCTGTCTTTTTTTTGGTCTTGGGTATTCTGATCAAGATTCCGCCTGTATTTGGGCAACAGACAATGGTTACCGGAGTGGTCATCGAAAGGGAATCCGGTCTGCCTTTGCCTGGCGCCAATGTTTTCTGGGAAGCCAACAGGGAAAAAGGAACCGTGACGGATGTAGATGGCCGATTTAGTCTCAGTCCGGAATTAGGACTGCCCCAAAACCTCTCGATCACCTACCTTGGCTTTGAAACGATAATCCGCAGCATTGGACCAAAAGACCTGAACAAAGAACTTCGATTTTTCCTGTCTGCAGAGGCCATGTCTCTGGACGAGATCGTCATCTCCGAAAGAAGTCCGGACCAAAACGTGAAAAGCATGGAAATCGGCAAGGACAAACTGCCCATCGCCACCCTCAAAACCATCCCGGCTCTTTTTGGTGAAGTGGATTTACTGAGGGGGCTTCAATTGCTTCCCGGTGTTCAGTCAGCCGGAGAGGGGACCACAGGTTTATTTGTTCGTGGTGGCTCTGCGGACCAAAATCTCCTTCAGATCGATGGTGCGCCAGTGTATAACCCCTCACACTTTTTTGGATTCTTTTCAGTGTTCAATTCTGATGCTTTGGAAAATGTGGACCTATATAAAGGCAATATTCCTGCGCAATACGGTGGCAGACTTTCTTCCCTTATCGATGTCACTTTCAAGGAAGGTAACACCGAGAAGTTGAGAGGGGAAGGGGGCATAGGCACCATCAGCAGCAGGCTGAGCTTGGATGGGCCGCTTTCGGACAATTCTTCTTATTTTCTTTCGGCGAGACGAACCTATGCCGATGTTTTTCTGAGGCTTTCAGGAGATGAGGACCTCAATCAGAACAACCTTTATTTTTATGACCTGAGCAGTAAGTTTATGTTTAGGCCCAGTGAAAAGGACAAAATCACCTTTTCGACTTACTTCGGAAGGGATTTTCTCGGTCTCAGTGAGCAATTTGGTTTCGGGTGGCAGAATTTTGTCAACTCCTTGGTTTGGAAAAGGAATATCAATGATCGGACTTATCTGGATGTAAGTGCCTATCACAGCAGGTACAAATATGACCTGAGGTTTGATGATGAGGATACCGGATTCAGGTGGGACAATACGCTTTCAGAAACCGGAATCAGGGGAGAGCTCATCCTGATGCCAAGGGAAAACCTGAGGATCAATACGGGTATCCATTCCCAACTGTATCATTTTGCAGCCATTGATTTCAGACCGGATCCAAATAGCGCCATTGAACCTATTGAGTCCAATCCAAGGACTGGGTTTCAAAACAATTTTTTCGTCGCCGCCACCTTTGATCTCAATTCCAAAACTTCCATGGAAGCGGGCTTGCGGTTGGGACTATACCAGCAAATCGGTAGGGGCATTGACTATATTTACGAAAACGACAATCCTGAACCGGGAGGGCCCATTCTCGATACCCTGAGTTTCAATCGATTCCAAACCATGAAATTTTACCAGGGCCTTGAGCCTAGGATTGCGCTGAGGTACCTGTTTAGAGAGGACTTTTCATTTAAGGCCGCATACAACCGTAATTTTCAGTATGTGCAGGTAGCCACCAACAGTTCGGCAGGATTGCCCATTGATCGCTGGGTGCCGGCTGGCACTTATATCAAGCCCATCCGAAGTGACCAGTTTTCGGCAGGGCTTTTCAAAAATTTTCAAAACAACCTCTGGGAACTTTCAGTGGAGGGTTATTACAAGGATTTCAGAAATTTGATTGACCTTAGGCAGGGGGCGAATATGCTCTTTACAGATAATCTGGAGACTGAAATCCTTACCGGTGATGGCTGGGCTTACGGGGCTGAATTTTTGCTGAGAAGAAACTTGGGCAAAACTACCGGATGGCTGAGTTATACCTACAGCCGGGTATTCAGAAAGATCGAGGGCATCAGCGAGGGCTTGCCTTATAATCCCCGATTTGATAGACCCCATGATGTGGCTGTTGTGGTCACCCATGAATTCAACAAAAGGTTGTCCGCTTCGGTCAATTTCATCTATACCACTGGAGTGGCGGTGACTTTTCCAAAGGGCACCTATGAGGTGGATAATCAAAAGCTGCCTGTCTATGGTCCTTTGAGAAATGAAGACAGGTTTCCTGACTATCACCGGATGGATGCCTCGGTCAATCTGAAAAACAGGGAGAAGGGAAGAAAGTGGAAAGGAAGCTGGAACCTCAGTGTGTACAATCTTTATGGAAGAAAAAATCCCTTCAGTTTTCAGTTTACCGATATCCTTAACGATCAGATCAATTTTGACCAATCAGCGGGGATTCCTGTGGAAAGCAGAAGACCGGGCGTAGTGATGACCTATTTGTTTTCTATAGTACCTGCGGTTAGTTATAATTTTACCTTTTAAGCCATGTCAAAGCACCTCAAATACCTTATCATTGCCTTGCTTGCCTTAACTGCCTGTCAGGAAGAGGTCTTCCTAGACCTGAGTAGGGTAGATCCGATAACGGTGATAGAGGCCACTTGGACAGACAATGCTTCCATGAATCAGGTTAGGATTATCCAGTCCAGGGATTATTATGACACCACCGCTTTTACCAAGATTGAAGATGCGAAGGTTTCCATTTTCAACGAAGAAACAGGTCAGGAAATAGAATTTGCTTTTTTTGAACCGAGAAAAGTTTATCTACCGCTCAACAATCAGACGGCTAAAATAGGTGAACGTTATAGATTGGTAGTGGAAACCCAGGAGGATGTTTTTGAAGGTAGTGGAACTGTGTTGGAACCACCCACTTTGGATAGCATCACATACGAATTCAAAGAGGAACGAATATTTCGGGAGGAAGGATATTATGTCAAAGTGTATGGTAAAATTCCGTTTACAGAAGATAATTTTTATCGGGTGAGGGTCATTAAAAACGATACCTTGTTAAATAGAAGGTCTGATTACCTTCTTTTTGATGATTCTTTTGGCACTTCTATTCTGGACAATGGATTTGAGTTAAGCGGCTTTGTCTTTGGCCAGAACGATCGGGTTAGGTTGGAATTATTCAGGTTGAACCGGGAGATGTTCAACTATTACAATCAGCTGGTAAGTCTGATTTTCAATGATGGAGGGCTGTTCAGTCCACCCCCACAAAACCCCGAATCCAACATCAAAAGCGTGCAAAACGGCAGCCCGGTGCTGGGTTTTTTCCTGACGACCCCCTTTGTGACTGCCAGTGTGACGATAGATGAGCAAGATGAGTAGCTTGGTATGGCAACTTATATAATCTGCAAAAGTAATGGGAAAGTAAAGGCAAGGAATACGATTGCATTTATCTCACAGATTGCAAGGATTTGTTAAGGATAAAAAATGTTGGGCTCACAGATTTCACAGATTTTTTTGGGTAAAAAATGTTTGGCTCACAGATTTCACAGATTTTCACAGATTTTTTCGGGTAAAAAATGTTTGGCTCACAGATTTCACGGATTTTCACAGATATTTTTTGGGTAAAAAACGGATATCATTTCTCTAAAGTGGCCGGTGTGGAGTGATAGAGAACTCTGGGATGGGCTCACAGGTTTCACAGATTTCCACAGAATTTTTTTTGGGAAAAAATGTATGGCTCACAGATTTCACGGATTTATTTTTAGATCTCAGCCAGGTATTTATGGACGAAACTGATGGTCATGGCGCCTTCTCCCACGGCTGATGCAACTCTGTTCATGGCGCCCGCTCTGACATCGCCGGCTGAGAATACCCCGGGCACGCTCGTTTCCAATAAATAGGGTGACCTGCTCAAATTCCAGCGTTTTTTAAAATCCTGATGTTGTAAAAGTTCATTGCCCGTGACGATAAAACCTTTGTCATTTTTGAGGATTTCTTCTGGAAGCCAGTGAGAAACTGCCTGTGCTCCGATAAAAATAAACAAGGCTGCGGCTTTGTGTTCGCTCACCTCATCGGTCAATAGGTTCTTTATTTTGATGGTTTCCAGGGAACCAACCCCCAGGGCTTCCTCAAGGGCAGTATTTCCCCAAACTTCAATTTGGGGCGTTTCGGCAATTTGGTCAATTAGGTAAGAAGACATGCTTTCCTGCAGGGAGTCTTTCCTGATCAGGATGACCACCTTGGTCGCGTACTTGCTCAGGTAAATGGCAGCCTGTCCGGCGGAGTTGCCCCCTCCAATGATAAAAACATCCTTCCCGGTACAAAAAGAAGCTTCTGTATTGGCCGCACCATAATAGACCCCGGCACCATTCAGTTCCTCAAGTCCTTTGGTTTCGAGCATTCGGTAATTTACTCCGGTGGTGATGACCATACTTTTTGAATGGATGACTTCGCCACCTTTTAGGTGAATGCGCTTGTAGGGGGAAAGGAACTCTATTTGTTGTACCTCCTGAGGGCTGAGGAATTCTGTCCCGAACCGGGTGGCCTGGGTAATCGCCCTTCTTGCCAAATCCGACCCGCTGAGGCCATTCGGAAAACCAAGGTAATTTTCAATCCTTGAACTTGTTCCTGCCTGGCCACCAGCAGCTTTTTTCTCTATCAAAAGGGTTTTCAATCCTTCCGATGCGGCATATACAGCAGCAGCAAGCCCCGAAGGTCCAGCACCTACGATGGTGACATCGTAAAACGGTAAGCTCGCGTTGGCATTCAGCCCTAATTTCAGCGCAATTTCCTGCAGGCTGGGTTGCTTTAGAACCGTGCCATCCTCAAAGATCAAAGCAGGAAATTCTCTTTCAAGGATTTGATTGGCTTCCTTGATCTCTTTGGCTTCTGCGGATAGTTGATAGTCCAGCCATTGGTAAGGAAACAGGTTGCTGGACAAGTAATCTTTGATCTGATGGGTTTTGGAAGAAAATTGGAGGCCCAGCAATTTAAGGCCTTTAAATGAAGGAATGTAATTTCCTTGCCAGTCATCCAAAAGGTCATCCAATACGGGATAAAGCCTTTCTTCCGGCGGATCCCAAGGTTTGAGCAGGTAATAATCGAGTTGGAGGTCATTGATGGCTTTGATGGCAGCCTGGGTGTCGGAATAGGCGGTCAGCAAGACCCTTTTGGCATTCGGGAAGATTTTTTTTGCCTTTTCAAGAAAATCCACCCCTTCCATTTCAGGCATGCGGTTGTCGCTCAGGAAGAGCGCAATTTGCTCTCCTTTGTTTTTCAGTGAAGTGAGGCTCTCTAAGGCTTCATTGGCCGAAGGAGTACTCAAAATCCGATAGGTTTGGCTGTATTTCTTTCTTAAATCCCGTTTAATGGCACTCAATACCTGGGGATCGTCGTCGATGGAAAATACTATCGGCAAGCTTTTTTTATCAAGTTCACTCATGATTTATTGGAAAGCAAAATTCAAATTCGGTTAGGCCAGGTTGGGAATTGACTTTGACGGAACCTTGGTGCTTGACCATGATCTGATGCACGAGATCCAGTCCCAGCCCTGTACCTTCCCCCATGGCCTTGGTTGTGAAAAAAGGCTCCCAAATCCTGTCCAAAATGTCCTTGGGAATGCCAATTCCGTTGTCGGAGATGGAAATGGAGACAAACTCTTTGTTGGAATGGGTGCGAATGGTCAATGCGGGATGATCCACCTGTTTGATGGCGTCTATGGCATTGTCCAGGATATTGGTCCAAAGCTGATTGAGCTCGCTCACATAAATCGGGATCTCAGGAAGATTCGGATCCAGATCCAGTTGCACATTTACTTTTTCTTTGCGCAGTTTGTATCCGAGCATGGTCAGGGTATTTCGAATGCCATTGTGAATGTCCGCCAACTGCCGCTCAGGGGCATTGTCCATATGGGTGTAGTTCTTGACAGACTGCACGAGTTTCGCAATCCTTTCGGCCGCATCTCCGATTTCATTGACCACCTCTTCGATGACCAGATTGTCATTGATCCAGCCTAGCACAGAGAGAAAATCTTCCGGATTGACCTGACTGGCCAATTCCTCCATATCCTCCTCTGTAAATCCAAATTCCACCAGCGTGGCAATCATGTCCATGTCAGGTCCGAGTCCCTCCTGATCCATCCAATCCAGCAACTCATCTTCTTTTTCCTGTTTGTCCATCAGACCCATAGGCGCTGGTTTTTGCTGGATTTTAGAAAGCAGCAACTCATTGATGTGGTCTACCTGCTCAGAAGTAAGTTTGATTGAAATCACCTTTTTGAATTTTTCAGGAAGAGAAGTCAGGTTTGTCTTAAGTTCTTTGGCACTTCGGACGATGGCTGAAGCCGGGTTGTTCAACTCATGGGCCAGACCTGCAGACAACTTGCCAAGGGCGGACATTTTTTCGGTCTGTTTTTGGATGTTGGTAAATTCCCTGATTCTTGAAGTCATTTCATGCACCAAAACCTGGCTTAATTCATAATGGTTTTGCAGCATTTCTTTTTCCAGACTTCGGTGTAAAAGAATAAGCGTCGTGTCTTCCTGTACCCTTGCATTGCCCATGGCGGTTTTTGCTCTGGAAAAGGGGAGGAAACCGGTGACTTCACCGGTTGATTTTTCGGTGATAAGACGTTCTTGCTGCCCGTTGTTGGACATGATCCTGAATCTGCCTTCCAGTACCACCACGGTATTTTCAATAGGGTCTCCAGGTCTAAAGATCAGGTCTCCGGAACGATACCGCTTGATTTCGCCCTTGCTGATCAACCATTCCAATTGTTCCGAAGGCACCCCATCAAAAACCGCGAAACCCATTAAACTGGACAATATTTGCTCCTTTTCCATTCAATAAGAATTTCCGTTAAAATAGGGATTTAAAATGAGGTTTGAAGGTTTTTGATACCCTAATTTCATAACTTATTGATTCAATTTTTCTAAGGCTACCCTTCAGAAATCGGAATTCTTCTTTTTTAACAACACTTGAACCCTAAATTTTTTTCTACTCGGTTTGTTGAGTCAGATTTTCAAGAATGAATTTCAGATCTGCATCCGTTTGTTGTAGATAATTTTCAATGGAAATAGTGAGACTATGATCTGGAACAATACCCGTCCTTTGTTCAGCATCTGGGTCGAGGATAAGCCGGAAAACCGGAAATTTGATCCGGATACCGGAATGGGGTAAAGTGATTTCCGGAAAACTGCCTCCATTGTTGCCGTTGTATCCCCCGCCGGCCTGTCTACCGATGAAAACGGCGTCACTGTGCTGCCTAAGCCAAGAGGTGACCATGGTGGAAGATGAGGCTGTGAATCCGTCTGTTATCACAAATACCTTTCCCTGAAACCTTTGGTTTTTAGGTTTGTACTTGTAGGTAAATTCCCTGCCCAGATCAGTTTTCCTTCCTTTAAATACATTCCATATGTTGTACCGCAGCTTGGCCAGGGCCAGATTTCTTTTTGCCCGTTCATTAAAATAAGGTTTGGGATCCAGATTGGGCTGCAAAATGCTGTAGGAAAAAGGTTCTGCTACCAGCCATTGAGTAAGTTTGCTGGCTGCTTTGCGCTTTCCCCCTAGATTGCCTCTCAGGTCAAGGATCAAATGCCGTATTTGCTTTTTGTTCAATTGGTGGAAAACTCTTCTAAAGAAAGCCGCATCTGAATTCTCGAAGAAGCTGATCTTAAGTATAGCAGCTTCTTCTAATAGAAATAGTTGTGCATTGGCCGTTGCTTCATTGGGAGCATAGGGGAATGGAATTACCGGTTGTTGGACAGGTTGATCTATCGATTTGAAAGCACCTTCAGTTCCATCCTTCAAGGTGATGATAAATTGCTCTGGGTATTCAAGATACAGGGCCAGAAGGCTGCTCATGACCCGGTTGACATAGGCATGAGAGAAGGCTTTTCCTCCGCCATCACTTGCTCCGAAACCGAGCAGGTCTCTCACCAGTTGAGAAGAGGGTATTCCGTTGATGCTTTTGATTTCAGCTCCTGTTTTCCAATTCAAAACCTGTTTGTTTTGCTGGGTCAAATACAACTTATCCTGAAGCAAGACCACATTAAGGGGGAAAAAGCTGGTTTTTCTTTCGAATTCAAATTTGGGAACATGTTGAATCGTCGTGTGGAGGCAGCCCAATTCCTGAAGGGCCTGAGCCAAAAACACACGGTATTTGTAATAAGACAAGGTGTCATTGGCATAAGACCGGGCTCTGTCCAAGGTGTTGGAAATGCCAAAGGATTGATCAGAATGGTAATTGTTGGGATGACCTTGGGTTACCGCTTCTTGCAAAAATTCAAGATCTGACACGAGGGCGGATTTATAAATAGACTGGCAGGGGCACGTTTTTATCCCAAAAATCAATAACAGAATCACAAATGCGTATTTCAACATGGTTACCGGCAATCAATCTTTCAAAGCCTTCATGAGTGCAAAACAGAGGGCATCAATTTGTCCGGATTTTTCGTGAAAAGAGGAAACATTCGAAAGAATGACAATTCCTTGGTGGTTTTCCAGGTCCAAGGCCATCGAGGATCGATAGCCTCCGGTACCGCCATTGTGCCAAAGGTAGGTAGCACCGGAATCCTGCGGAACCAAAAACCAGCCCAATCCCACCTCCGAATTGTTTTGGGCCTTAAAGGTGACAGTCTGGGTAAGGGCAAAGGCTTTATAGTTTGGGTCAAATTGAGCCAAGGCAAATCGAGAAAGGTCTTCTACCGAGGATAAAATTCCCCCCGCTCCGACCATGACATTAAGGTTCCAGTTTGAAGTAGAATCTCCTTTAAAATCCCTTCCAGGAACCAATTCACCATTTAAACTATCCAGTTGCACGGTGGATTGATCCATTCCCAAGGGCCCGAAAATATAATCCCTGAGCAATTCTTCATAACTTTTCTTTTCGGATTGCACCAGCGTGTAAGCCAATAGGGCAGCTCCAAGATTGGAATAGTCGCTCTTGGTCCCAGGTTCAAACACCAACTCCAGGTTGTTTTGCAAATAAGTTTGAAGTTCTTTTTCACCGTAATCTTTGTATGGATTGGCGGGATTCAGTAAGGCTGAGAGCACGAAATTAGAAGGCATTCTCGGCAAGCCTGAGGTATGGTTGGCAAGGGACTGGAAAGCAATGGGAATCTGGTCTTTAAGTTCAAAAGGCAAGTAGGGGTTGATATTATCTGATAGGTTAAATCTGTCTTCCTCAACAAGCTGTGCCAAAAGGGTAGCCGTAAACACTTTGGTAATCGAACCGATTTCAAAGATTTTACGGGAGTTTTCAGTAGTCTGAAGTCCGCTGCTTTTTAGGATCACTCCGGTGTAGCTGACTTGGCCATCTTCAATAAAAGCCAATGCCAGCTGGGTTTCTTCCGGGAAATCGCCAACATGTTCAAGGATGGCTTGTTCATAAGGGATACTTTCCTTATGCTGAAGGGTAATGCTGTCTGTGGTTTGGGCAAAACCTGGGTGGATTAAACACACTAATAAAAAACAAAAGAGGAGGTTTTTCATAACAGTTTAAATATACAGGCTGTGGATAACAATTCAATTATTTTGGCCAAATGAAAATATTTTTCGACACAAAAAACACAATCCCAAAACAGGTCTAAAAATTCATGATACTATTGTTGTGGTAGAAGTAATCATTAGAAAGGTCTAAAGAATCTTGGACAAATCAGGCAATACTTCATTTCCGGCCAACCAGAGTGTAGTACATAAAAATTGGGATACAACGATCAAAGGGAGAATTTTCTTCATCACTTATTAGTTTTCAAGCTCGACTTCACCCATGGCCATCCGGTTACATTTTAATAAAATTTCCTGCAATTCATTGCCATTGGCCTGTAAGGGGTCTATGGCTTTGACCAGGCTGGCCCGGAGTTGGTACAGTTTGGTCCTGTTGTATTTTTGGCTGCCTTTCACCAGGTCCAGTTGCATCAAGGCCTGCTGTTGGTTTTCTCGGGGATTAAACCACCCGTTCAGCTCAGAACATTGGTGACAAATCCCGTTTTTGTTGATCAGGGCACATCGGTTTTCAAATATATCGGTCATTGTTTTTCTAGCGGTCTGCACCAGGTATTTTACTACCCCTTCAGATTTTTCCAAGATCAGCCCTATCTCCGAAATCGAAAAATCGTAAACATCTTTTAGAAGAAGTGCAACTTGGTTTTCCACAGGTAAATTTTTGGAAATGCAGGTGAAGCAAGTATCAATGTGCTCTTTGATGTCATAGCTTGCCGCAGGAGAAACTTCATGGATCCGGCTGATGCTCTTTCTCAGCCCTTCATTTTCCAATACCAGTTGCTTGGCCAGTTCACTTACATTCAGAGTCCATCTTTTCCGCTTTTTCAATTGATTCAAACAAAGATGGGTAGCAATCTGAAATACCCAGGTCTTCAAGGTGGATTCCCCCTTAAATGAAGAAAGTTTATCAAATGCCCTGATAAAAGTGTCGTGCGTCAGGTCTTCCGCATCATTGCGGCTGGCCGTGAGTCTGTAAAGATAGGATTTCAATTGGTTTTGAAAAGCACCGAATAAATGCTGGAAGGCATTGATGTCTCCCTCCAAGGCTTTGTTTAGGATATCGTCCATAGAAATAAAGGTAAGCAATTGGCAGGTTCCAAAGGCTGCCAATTGCATGGTTTCAGGGTATCAAAATAACTTTTCCAGTGGTATTTCTGTTTTCGAGCTGCCGGTGTGCTTCTGCTGCCTGGTCTAATGAAAAGGAGTGGGAGGTAGCAATTTCCAATTTTCCTTCAGCCATGAGTTGGATGACTTTTCCCATTTGTTCCTGCCAAATTCCCATATGGTTTCCGATTTGATAGGCCAGGTTAAATCCAAATTGGCTCAGGGAGTGGTCCACAAAGTATTCTGGATGGATGTGTCCCTGAATCCCACTGGCACAACCATACACAATAAGCTTACCGCCGGGTTTGAGGCATTTGAGGCTTTCATTGTATACCTCACCACCGACCATTTCGAAAACCACATCTACCTGCTTTTCGGAATTGAAATCCAAAAGGCTTTGACTCCAATTGGGCGTTGTATAATTTACGCCGGCATCTGCACCGAGTTTTGTGGCAAAAGCCAATTTTTCAGTCGTGCTACAGGCAGCGATTACCTTGGCACCTTGAAGTTTGAGCAACTGTACCAAAAGAGAACCCACACCTCCTGCAGCAGCATTGACCAATGCGGTTTTGCCCTCCATTTTTCCTGCCAACTGACTTACCATCAATTGGGCAGTGGAGCCTTGTACAAAAATAGCCGTAGCGGATTTTGGATCAATGGATTCGGGTAAGGGGATGCAATACTGCGCTAAGGCTGTCACGTATTCTGAATAGCCACCTCCATAAGGCAAAATGGCCAGCACCATGGTGCCTAATTGAAAGGGAGCTTTGACCCCTTCCCCAACGGCCACGATTTCCCCAGCTGCTTCCGAACCCAGCACATACGGCAGAGGGGTAGGTTGAAAGTATGCATTTCTTCTTCTGAGGCTATCGGAAAAATTGATGCCACTGGCATGGATTTTTACGATTACCTCTCCAGGTCCGGCCTGGGGTATGGCTACCTCCACCGTGTTTAACACTTCAGGTTTTCCAAACTCTTGGAATACGACCTGTTTCATTGACTTTGTCATAGGATGTTTTGTTTTTGTTTACCCTCTGACAATTAAGTCCATGAAAACGGATGAAAAAACGGAATAAATTTTATGGGTTCATCAAAACTGAGGTCCTTTTGAGTCCTAACACCAGGCAAATCGGAAAAATTTCTTGGTGAAAAGTTATAGATTTAAGTTGGTTTCAGAGGATTTCGAAAAGTAATGATGGACTACAATTCCACATTCAAATGACTTAGAACTCACTAAATGGAGTGGACCTGGTTTTGACAAAGCCCCAAAAATAGACAAACCAGTGGATAGCGCAACTGGATTATAAAAAAGGAAAAATTCGTCAACAAGGTTGTGTTTGATCAAATTGGAGACAAATTGTGCGCCTCCGTAGGCAAAAATATCCTTTCCTGCTTGTTTTTTTAACATTTGGATTTCCTTCATCAAATCTTCTTTCACCAAAGTGGTATTTGGCCAGGATTTTACCTTTGGGTCCGAATGCGATAAGCTTTTGCTGAATACAAGCTTTTGGGTATCTGTAAACATTTGCCCGGAAGTCCTTTCTGGATTTTTCGGATCTGAGGCTACGCCTGCCCAGTAAGGGATAAAACCCTCAGCAAGCTTTCGACCCAATAGTATCGTGTCCACCTCCTTCATGATTTCGGAAACAAAATCATCGATGTCTGCTGTCCAAGGCATCGTGACCCAATCCATTTCTCCATTGGGGCCGGCCACGAAACCATCTAGGGTCATTTGCATTTGAAGCTTCAGTTTTCTCATGGGTTGGGTTATTTGTCTTTGATACAAATTTCAAAATAAAAGATGGATTTGTTCAATGGCAATTTTGACTAAATGAGGGGGGATTGCGACAAACTTTTGGAAGAATTGAAGAGGTGGCCTTCGGGAATGGTGGTTTGAATTTACCGTAATTTCATGTTGAGCAAGGGATAATTTTTGCCCTGCCCGTCTTTGTCTGTTTTGTTGATTATCTCAAATCCCATTTTTTTGTAAAAAGCCACTGCTTGGGTATTCTGTTCGTTGACATCGACTTCATCTGCCTGCAATTCATGGGTGGCAAAATCCAGTAACCTTTTTCCGAGACCTTTGCCAAAAACCTCAGGAGATAGAAAGAGCATTTCTATTTTTTTTCCGTCCACCCCAAGAAAACCCAAAACCTTTTCATTTTTCACCAAGCAAAAGACAGATAAGCTGTTAAAATCAATTTTATCGACCATTTTTTTTATGGCTAAAAAGTCATCAGGTTTCAAGAAATGGTGTGTGGCCAAAACTGAGGCTTCCCATAAGGAAATCAGTTGAGGCCTAAACGCCTCTTGAAAAGGTAGGATGTCGACTCGGGATTTGGCCAGCTTTGCATAGATCTCCAGACTAATGAATTTCCCGTTTTTCACCTCACAATCTTTCATGGTTCCTTCCTGGTTGAACCCCAGTTTTTCCAGAACCTTTTTGCTGTTTTGGTTTTCTGATTCCACGAACGCTTCTATTCGGTGCAAATTCAATTGCTCAAACCCATATCGACAAACCAGGGGTAGACTTGTTTTGATGAAGCCTTTGCCCCAATATTCCGGCAACAGCCAAAAGCCAATTTCAGCCTTATGGTGTTCTTTACTCCACCCGTAAAGCCCTGCTGTTCCTAAAAAAGCCTGATTATCAGGAGAGCAGATCGCCCAAAATAAGCCTGTGCCATTCTCTTCCAGATCACGGTAAAAGGCAAGCTGCTCCTTTGTCGCTTCTTTACTTCGGAAACTGATCCCATAATATCGGATGACTTCGGGATGCGAAAGACCTAGATATAGCGACTCCAAATCTTCATCGGTTATTTGTCTCAGAAGCAATTCATCTGTTTTTAGAGTTGGAAATGTTGTTTTCATGGGATTTCCTGATTTTTCAACCATTAGTGGAGAAAATGATTGATCCATTTCATCAAATTTATTGATTTAATTTTAATTGAGGCAGCCCATAGAAAAACTGATGGAATTGGCCAATAAAACTACGATGTGCTGACAGTCAGCCTCTTTGTGATCAGGTTGTATAAGCGTAATTTCCTAATGGTTCAAGTATATAGTCAGACGCCAAGTCCCATAGATTTTATCTATCGAAAAAATATTCGTATACAGCAAAATTTTGGTAAATTCGCTTATCAACTCAACATATAAAACAAAACCCAATATGGACAACAATTCACATCAAGACGGAAAGGTCTACGACATGAACACAAGCAGTGGCAAATGCCCATTTTCCGGTGGGGCTATGAAACAGTCCGCTGGAGGTGGTACCCGAAACCGGGATTGGTGGCCCAATCAATTGAGGGTAAACATCCTCCGTCAAAATTCCTCCTTATCCAATCCCATGGGTGAGGATTTCAATTATGCCGAGCAATTTAAAAACCTGGATTATGAAGGACTTAAAAGGGACTTACATGAGCTAATGACTGATTCACAGGACTGGTGGCCGGCGGATTTTGGACATTACGGCGGACTTTTTATCCGGATGGCTTGGCACAGTGCAGGTACCTATAGAATCGGAGATGGCCGGGGCGGAGCCGGAGCGGGACAGCAAAGGTTTGCGCCGCTTAACAGCTGGCCGGACAATGCCAGTTTGGATAAAGCACGCAGGTTACTGTGGCCAATCAAACAAAAATACGGCAGTAAGATTTCCTGGTCGGATCTTATGATTTTGGCAGGTAATGTAGCCCTTGAGTCCATGGGCTTTAAAACTTTTGGGTTTGGAGGTGGACGAGAGGATACCTGGGAGCCTGAAGAGGATGTCTATTGGGGCTCAGAAACGGAATGGTTAGGTGATAAGCGGTATTCAGGCGAGCGGGATTTGGAAGACCCACTGGCAGCAGTGGTGATGGGATTGATTTATGTCAATCCAGAAGGGCCGAATGGAAATGGTGACCCAATATCTGCAGCGGTTGACATCAGGGAAACATTTGCTCGCATGGCCATGAACGATGAGGAAACAGTGGCACTTATCGCAGGGGGGCATTCATTTGGAAAGACCCATGGAGCAGCTGACCCGAGTCAATTTATTGGATCGGAGCCTGAAGGAGCATCCATTGAGGAACAAGGTTTTGGATGGAAAAACTCCTTTGGTACCGGTAAAGGTCCAGATACCATCACAGGTGGTCCTGAGGTAATATGGACCAAAACACCTACCCAATGGAGCAACAATTTCTTTGAAAATCTTTTTGCATTTGATTGGGAGTTGACCAAGAGTCCTGCAGGTGCCAAGCAATGGGTAGCCAAAGATGCTGAGGCTTTTATTCCCGATGCGTATGATCCAGACAAAAAACACAAACCTACCATGTTGACGACGGATCTCTCTTTGAGGCTAGATCCTGAATATGAAAAAATTTCCAGACGTTTTCTCGAAAATCCCGATGAATTTGCTGATGCTTTTGCCAAAGCATGGTTCAAGTTGACCCACAGGGATATGGGACCAAAAGCCCGGTATTTGGGACCTGAGGTACCTGAAGAGGATATGATTTGGCAAGACCCCGTTCCCGCGGTTGATCATCAATTGGTAGATGAAAATGACATTACCAATTTAAAATCCAAGGTACTTGAGTCTGGGTTGACCATAAGTGAGTTGGTGTCGACCGCATGGGCTTCTGCCTCCACCTTCCGAGGTTCTGACAAAAGAGGAGGGGCAAATGGTGCCAGAATACAGTTGGAGCCAATGAAAAACTGGAAAGTGAACAATCCAGAGCAATTGGCCAAAGTACTTGATGTCTTAAGAGGGATCAAGGATGAATTCGATGGCGCTCATGGAGGAAACAAGAAAATATCACTGGCTGACCTGATTGTATTGGCAGGTTGTGCAGGTGTGGAGAAAGCTATCAAAAACGCAGGGCTTGACATAAAGGTACCCTTTACCCCAGGAAGGACAGATGCTACCCAAGAACAAACAGAGGTCGATTCGTTTGCCTACCTTGAGCCAGCTGCAGATGGTTTTAGAAACTACCGAAGAACGGAGTTCAAGATTTTGACTGAGGATTTGTTGATCGATAAAGCCCAGCTACTGACCTTAACAGCACCTGAACTGACTGTTTTGGTGGGTGGAATGCGGGTACTGGGTACCAATTATGATGGTTCCAAGCATGGAATTTTCACAGAAAAACCTGGTTCACTGACCAATGACTTTTTTGTCAATCTCCTTGATATAGGTACCATCTGGCAGCCTACCAATGATGCTAAGGAGATTTTCGTGGGTAGTGATCGAGATTCAGGAGATATCAAATGGACCGGTACCCGAGCCGATTTGATATTTGGTTCCAATTCAGAACTCAGGGCCTTAGCCGAAGTTTACGGAAGCCAAGACAGCCAAACTAAATTTGTGAAGGATTTTGTAAAAGCTTGGGATAAGGTAATGAATTTGGATCGATTTGATTTGAATTGATTTTAAGTTGATTTGATAGTGGAAAAGGGTGGTCCGTTTATGGGCCATCCTTTTTTTTGCCCATTCCATTGGAAAGTATCCTTGGATGCATGTAGAGACTTTTTTGAATAATCAGCCTTGGGGAAGGTTTTTTAAATCCAATCGATAATTCAACTTCAGTTACTCTCTTGGGCATACAGCCAATTGATCGAATTCAAAAGGTACGATTTATTTCATATGATTGAGGTGCACGCCCAGCCCAAGGCCAACATGCCATCTCCCGTCTTGGGTAGCGGATTTAGGATTGTAATACAACGGAATTTGGATGGCATAAATCTTATACCCATAAGTAAATCCAATACCAAGATTTGGAGTGATAAAACTGTTTTTGGGTGTAGAATTGTCTTGCTTGAACCGGAGTGAGGGAAGCATGCCAAGCACATACTTTGAATGGCCTTTGGTCATGTTTGCATTGGGTCCCGTGAAATTCAAAAATCCCCCTTGGTCCACATAGCCGGTCATGATGAAGCCATCGTAAGCTCTGATTTTAATTTTGCCGTCTTCTTGGCAATAACTTGTGAAAGAAAGGAAAAACATAAAAATCAAGAGCAGTGGTGGTTTGATTAATTGCATAAAAACAGTATTAGAGGCTACTTTTGAGTTAAAGAAGTTTTGTTAAACATATACAATTTGGTCAAATTGCCTAAGTAATGACTAACCATTTGGTCTTCAATTGACTGTGAAAGAAATGGTTACCAGAGTTGTAAATACCATTTCAAATAATAGACGAGTTCTCGTTTTCATCATCTACAAATTCCAAAATTTCACCAGGTTGACAATCCAAAGCTTTGCAAATTGCCTCTAGGGTACTGAACCGAATGGCTTTTGCTTTGCCTGTCTTTAGTATGGATAAGTTGGATAAAGTCAATTCAACCTTTGCCGAAAGCTCATTCAAGGAAATTTTCCGCTTGGCCATCATCACATCCAAATTAACGATTATTGGCATCTTTATACGGTTAGTTCATTTTCGGATTGGATGGCTATGCCTCTTTTGAACACCTGAGCGATGACAAATATTACCCCTCCCAATAAAAGAAATTCACCAACCGAACCCAAATAATCATGCATATCGGAAAAGATCACGCCTCGTTTGGATAACCACCTTACAAAGGCATTGGATATTATCAAAAAAATCCCGATCTCAAAGGCCACATAACTGATGCTAGATATCAGACGGTATACTTCCTGACTGAAAGGATGGGTGAGATTTATTTTTGAAAAAAATCTAGTCACCAGATAAAAAATATAGGCCTTCCTTCCCGTGACATAAACAAGTATGGAGACCAAGCAGACATAGTACCATAAGTGATAATTGTGTAAGGCAGAAAGATCCAACCCTAAAAAAAGGTCTGAACCACCCGCTGGATTAACAAACAAACTGACCAGAAATGAAATAAGGATGGACCCGGTCTTGATACAAAGACCAATAAATATTATCCAAGAAATGACATGCATGATTTGCCAACCAACTTTATTGTTTTCTTCCATTTTTTTATAGTTTAAATATCGAACCAAATTTCAATAAAAATTTATTGATAAACAATAAAAATTTAATTTCTATCAAAAAAAAAAATTAAACAGTTTTATGGCTTGTTAAATTTGGAATTTAATCCAAAAAAAACAGAAAGCTTCTAAGCTTACAGCCTGAAGCATGAAGAAACAAAAAAACCCAAGGCATTGCCTAGGGTTTTTTAGTAATTGTTTCAAACTTTTATGGTTTGTCAAAAAGTTTAAAAACAGATTGCTTTCAAAATGAAAGGCTTGGAAATAAGTCTTATTTTAAGACAATTGGCTCACAAATTTGTGGTGGTTCCAATCTACCTTTATGTCTTTAATTTTATCTTCGTCAGTGAACTGGAAAATAAAAATATGTTCAGAATAAAAACGCTTGCCTTTAGCTTCAAGTCCGGCAAAGTTTTTCTTTTGGGTTCCAAAAATATCCACATTGCAAGTCACGGTATTCTCTTTTTCCAGGTAAACCAGATCTATAACCGTATTATCCAGATCAGGAAAGGCATCCATCAAAGCAGTCCAGACCCCTTTGCCGATTTCATGGATCTTTCCTTCATAATCACGGCCGAGAGGTACAAATGAAACGATTCCCAGAGCGTCACACAAGTTCATCATCCGGTCAAGTTCCATTTCCTGATAAGCGGAGAAAAACTCTAAACAAATCCCCTTTCTGAGTGCTGCCACATGGCTTTCCTGCATTGATTTTGAGATAGTTTTCATAAGATATTTTTTTTAGTTTTTTGATTAAATTTTTAAATACTTCAATTTTCACTAGTAGCGCAAGGTCAGCAGAGGAAGCGGATTTAGTTTGCAACCATTAATTTCTCACCTGTAGCTGAAGGCAAATATTCATCTTTATCTCAATTGTAATTTCAGTATTAAATTTCGCTTGCGCAATACAGTGTGTTTTGATTTAACCCTCTAATAGCCAACCTACATACACGATTTTCCATTCGCCATTGTGTTTTTCCAGTATTCTTGTTTCTCTGCTCAAGCCTGGCATATCCATGGTAGGGTCACCGGTATCTTCACCATATTGGTCAAATGTCAGCCAAGCCACATCATGGAAAATACGGAGATTGATATTGGCTCTCCTGACGTCAGTGGCAGTTGGATTCTCAGCTGGACTGTTCTCCATATGGCTTTTGGTTCTTTTGCACCTTTCTTCCCAGCCTTCTACCACAGTCACTCCGCCTGCTGCCCACCATCCCAAGGTTCTGATATAGTCCTCATGGACCCATAAGTCAGCATATGCATCGAAATCCTTTTTCCAAAAAGCGGCGGATTCATTTTCAATGACTTGCATAATTTGCTGTTTTTCCTGTTCAAAGTCCACCTTGTACACGAACTTGGGTCCATCAATACTTGTTTTTGTGGTCTGAAAACCTGACAAGGCAAAATAAATGAATGCTCCCAAAAGGAGCCAAGGATTGTTGACGATACTGTCTAATTTTAATTTTTTCATGATGTAAATAAAAATTGGTTGATAAATTTTAATCACGATTTCAGCGCGTATGTAAATTCACTTGCTGAAATCCATTGACCAAAATTATCCGTTTGACATGCGATTTACTTGTAAAAATGCGTACGGGTTTATTTTTCCACGAAGCGGATCAATTCCCGGTGATTTTGGTAGTATTCTGAAGGGTTCATTTGATTGAAAGCCTTGAAGTCTTTGGCCAGATGAGACTGGTCATGGAATCCGTTTTCAAAAACGATATCCTGCCAGTCCACTTTTTGGTTGTGGACTATCTTGTTGGAGAGGTATCCAAACCTTTTGATTCGGGCATACAACTTTGGTGTGATCCCTACTTTTTCCTGAAATTTCTTTTCAAGGTATCTTCGACTGATTTTGAATCTAGACAAAACCTCATCGATGGTCAACATCCCATTTTTTTGATCAATAAAATCTATGGTTTCATCAATGATGGTGAGGTTTTTCCTTGCCCTGTCTACATAAGATACCAGAAAGTCCTCCAATATTTTGGTTCTAGCCTCGGTAGAAATGGTATGGTTGATTTCATGGTGAAGGTTGTTGCCAGATTGACCTAAAAAATCTCCGATGGCCAGACGTTTGTTGACCATTTCTGCCATATGCAGTCCAAAAAAATTATGAAGCGCATTGGCTTTCAGCACAATGCCAATCATTCCGATGCTACCCTGCAATTCCAAATGATAATTTCCGGTAAATTGACCAGAAGCAAAAGCCAAAGGAACCTGCTCCTTTAGCTCCTCTTGAATATAAGCCCAATATGGATTTTTATAGTTGAAGACCATTGCATTGAAGCCAGAAGGGGGACTTTGTACCACTAGTTTTTCATCCGTTTCTCCTTCCCAAACAAACAGGCACTCCACGTATGGATCCAAATCTGAAACCGGCTGAAATTTTTTGTACAACATGATCCAAAATCGAAGAAACCGCCAAAATTAAGGACTGGTTTATACCTATCTAATTGATTTATAGGGGTTAATTTAATAAAAAAAAATAGATTAGGAGGGCTGTTCTATCAATTAAATGTGGTTTGCCTCGTTTTGAACAGGATTCGAATTATAAAGTGGGTTTGGCTAAATCCCCAGTAATTTTTTCATACAAATGAGTGATGATACCTTACAAACTTGTTAGGTTTAAGTATATTTAAAATGGTTATCCGCTTCTTTGCCACTAACCCTATATTCTTCTTCAAACGGGCTGGAAGTCCGAAGTCTGACGTACCGGACATTTCAATTTGCTGGCGAGAATTGTCTTGAATTACCATTTTGCTGGCATCACGCTGTGCATACACAATATTTAAATTGACATACCAATCAGATTTCAAGTTTTATTCTTCTATAGAATTTATGAGAAAAATTAGCCTTGCTGTTCTTTGTATCCTCCTCCTTAGCGGTCACGAGTTATTTTTGAAAACTGACAGTTACTTTTTGACTCCTCAAAAGGAAAATTTACTCTATCTTTTCAATGGTACTTTTGACCTTAGCGAAAATACCATTTCTCGTGACAGAATTGTTAATGCACAGATCCATGGTCCAGATTTTTACCATGAACCTTCAGATAAGGATTATTATGATGATGGGGACATCACTTTTTTACGTTGGAAAACGGGTGCAAGCGGGAGCTATGTTGCTGGAATCTCCACCCTTCCACGGACACTTGAAATGAGTCCAGAGGATTTTTTGGCGTATTTGGAACATGAAGGATTAACTGGCCTTATTGCTGAGCGTAAGGAAAAAGGGCTCTCTGAAAAGTCTGCCAAAGAAAAATACTCCAAGCACGTCAAAGCGCTTTTGCAGGTGGGTAAACAAACTTCAGTTGACTATAGCAAAGTCTTGGGTTATCCTATCGAGTTTGTCCCTCTGAATAATCCATATGCGACCAAGAAAGGAGAAGTTCATAGCTTTCAGTTGTTCTGGAAAGGGAAACCGCTTACAGATCAGGTGGTTCATTATGCCTACAAGGTAGGGGAGAGGGATACCGAGGGGGAAAAGTCCACCCTCACAAATGAAGAAGGTATTGTCCACCTCCAAGCAGAACAAAAAGGGAAATGGTACCTGGCCACCATCTTTATTGAGGAGAGTGCAGAAGCTGAACTTGACTATGAATCAAACTGGGCTACCCTTACTTTTGAGGTGAGGTAATCAAATCCCATTCACCGGTGCTGGTCAAATAGCAAAACATTGCCATCAGGATCGGTTACCATAAAGCTCCCTGGCCCAGTGGTGCTTTCGTCCACTTCCGGATTGACGGGTATGCCATTGTCTTTTAGGTGCTGTTGAATTTCCCTTATGTCAACGAAATGATCTATATTCTGGGCATTTTGGTCCCAACCGGGATTAAAAGTCAGAATATTCCCCTCAAACATCCCATAGAACAAGCCGATGACACTGTTTTCATTTTTCATGATGAGGTAATTTTGCGAAATGTCACCTGCAAAGGATGTGAAGCCTAGTTTTTCATAAAATGCTTTTGAAGTGTTAAGGTCCTTAACACTGAGGCTTACAGAAAATGCTCCTATTTTCATCGTCGTGTTATTTTGTTTATCTGAATGAAGGTTACGTGGATTGATTTCGACTTCCTCTAATTCGGTGCCGATGGATTGAAGGTAGAAACCTAATCCAAATGACAAAATAAGGCCTAGAATTATAAATGCTGACTTTTTCATGTTGTGGGTTTTCAATTTTTATACTTTATCCTTTATTTCTTGGTCAGAGATCGAAATCAAGTCTGTTTTTTTCTATTTAGGGAATCCAAAAATGATACATGTTTTATTTCGATGGCCTCGCTCGGCCGTTAAACCCGGGAATCAACCAACTGATTTCCATTGAACAATCCATTTTCACTTTATCCTTTTACGCTTATTCTTTAAACCTACATTTGCGTTAGGATTCCCTGCAGGTAAAGTTAAACTTCAATAATCCATAAATGAAAATGCCAACTAGGATTCCTGTTTGATTCGCTCCTTAATTCGATCTGACAACCGTAAGGCAAAAGCTACCAGGGTCAAAGTTGGGTTTGGCGCTCCTGATGTTACATAACAGCCAGAACCAGCCACGTGCAGATTATTTATTCCATGAACTTGGCAGTGGATATCCACAACTCCTTTATTTGGACTCGCGCCCATTCTTGTTGTACCCATATGGTGCCATCCTCCATTGGTCGACTTTGGAAAGCTATCATCGCTCTCGTCAATAAGAAAATCATTCAATTTAACCCGAGCGATTCCGGCTTTTCCCACCTCCTTGGCCATGATCTGATTGATCCTGCGAAGACTTCTCTTGTCCAATGGCGAAAGCTCCCAGTTCAAATTTGCAAGAGGAACACCGAACGCATCTTTCTTTTCACTAAGCGTAATACGAGAATTGGGGTTGGGGGATTGCTCCATTCTGGTTTGGAAAGTGAAGGCCCTCATGATGGCCCCTTGATTATGGGCTTTCGCTTTTTCTTCGGCCTCATCCCAACTCTTGAAAATGTTATCCACAGATTCTCTGGGATCTTCGTTTTGCCACACATCTATCCTTGGGGTGACATGCCTTGCATAGGCAGTAGGTGAAAGTCCACAAGTTCCATTAAGAATTTTTTCATTGCGAAGGACTTCTTTTCGAAGTGCCAGCTCATTCCAGAACATCAATTGCTGGTTGAAATGATTCAATTCGGTGGGAAAGGGTTTTAACAACCACATTTCAGCGGTGTCCACTTCCAAATGTTCCATAAAAAACCTACCCACTAGGTCATGGTCATTTCCAAGGCCATTTTTCGCCTGTCTATTGGATGCTAGAAGCATACGGGCATTTTGTATCGCCCCCATGGCCAGTATATAATGTTTCGCACGAACTTTAAGGGTATTATTGGATCTGTTATTTATCTCGACTTCCTGTACCGAATTAACTGGTTCATTCCCCTTTATGTCCACCAAAGTGGCATAGGTATAAAGTTGAATATTTGGCGCTTTGATAATGAGGTCTTGGTAAGCTTGTTTTAGGCCACCATTCCAACCTGATACTTTACTAAGTTGCCATACCTTGTTCCAAATTACATTCTCGTCCAGCGGAAAAGGATTCAGATTGGGCCATTGCTCTTGCCAAAACCCTAAATCATAATTGTAGGGCCCAAGTTTTAAAGGGAAATGGGCCTGCTCATAATAGGGCTCTAGGTCCTTTTTTGAAATTGGCCATTCACTATTGGGCACCCAGTCCCTTTTTTCAAAATCGATTTCATCAAATGGGGAGCACATTCCTGCCCAGTGACCTGAGGTACCTCCAAATTGAGCCAGACGGGTGGATCGAAGTGGAAAGTAACGCTGACCCGTAGCATCACCAGAAAGCATATCTTGAACACTGTCGTCGTATTCAAAACCGCCAGCCTCTAATAAAATAACTTTGTAAGGGGTATTCATCCAGTCCAATGCTATGCTTAAGCCCGCAGGACCTGTTCCAATAATGCATATATCCCCTTCAATGATGTTATTCGCTGACAGTTTTCTGGCATCTATGTGCATGTCCCTAAGCTTTGGTTTGATTCATTATATAATGAAGTGCACACTGCCTAGCTTCGGTTTTTGAAAGCACCCAACCATCAATGGTCACCAGGTTTCCATTGAAAAAATCCGATTGGGTCAGTGCTAGCAATTTGTCCTTAGATTGGCTGGCAGAATCTGAAAAGAGCGCTTTGGCAAGAGATCGCTCCCTGCTCTCCTCCGGAAATTTCGCAGCGTATTTGGCACCGATATCTGAAATGCTTTCTTCATCCCAAATGAGAGAAAGAAATTGGGGAAAAATAGATTCCTTGTCATAGTCAGGAATGTCAAAATAAACCTGATTAACAAAAGGGACAGAAACGGCAACTACTCCTGCTGAGACAAGCAGCATAAAATTACGCCTTTTCATAGAGATAGCAGGTTTGGTTGAGGAAAAACTCGTGAAGAAATTTACTGAAGAATTAAATAAAAACCAAATTTTTAAAACCTAGATGCTACACCTAACTACCACTGAATCAGTGAGAAAAGGATTAAGTTCTTTGCAATGCCATTTGACATTCAAACCGTTTTATTAAAACAACAGCATTTTTAGCCTCAATTCATACCATTGAGTGAATTAAGCCTTTAAAAAGCTTATCCTGAAAGAAGTAATAACTCGTTTTGTTGGTAAATGGCAGTTCCACTTTTATGTGGTGTTCTCCTCCACCATAGAAAAATAATCGATCTTTGGTTTTACACCAATTCGTTGACTCGATGCTTTGAAATTTTCAAACATTTGAATGTCTCTCAGGGAGTCTTGCTTATCTTCATTTTCGCTTTTGTACCGACTTTTCCTGATGCTAAAAATAACAGTTCAATCATTAGGTTGACCAATTGGAATGGCCAATTGAACATCGCTCCATTCAAAATAAACGGTAGCACCATTATCTGGTCCAGCTTCTATCCGCGTAGTAAATTGTTCCACAGGCACGTCTAGAGTAGTAACGGGAACTTCAGTAATTAATACATCTTTGCTGTATTCTGGTTCCCAAGCGCCCCATTTTCCCAATTCTGTATTTACGCCAATGCGGAAAGTAGTTTGACCGGGAATGGCATACAATCTATAAGTCCCAGCTGCTAAAGGCTCCCCGTTGAAAGTAATATCTTTATTGACTGTCATTTCAGTGGCTTCGTTGGCTCCCAATCGCCAATAGGTACCATAAGGCTGAATGGCACCACTTTCTTCTGTTCCAAAAATCACCCGTTCTCTGACAGATGGGCGACTGTAGTTGATTTCCACTTTTAAGTCATTTACCTCTAACTCAGCTTTACCTGCCGGGCTTAATGTTCGGCTGCGGTAATTCATATAAGCAAATACCAAAATGAGCAACAAAACAATTGCTCCTAAACCAATCAGAACCTTTTTTAACATATGGATAGCGAGTTTAAATCGAAATAGAAATTAGGGATTAAATGGTTGGTTTAAAAGTGTTTGGAGATTTAAATTTAAAAAGAGAGATTGGGATGTTTCATTCACGGATGATTCCTTGAATTTTTAAATGCTGAAGAAGCATAATGGTTTTTCCGTCTTTTATCTCACCCGTTTGTATCATTTCATAGGCAGCTTGGAATGGCAATTCCATGACTTCGATATTTTCCTGTTCCTCCAATAGTCCGCCTCCAGCACCGATTTTCATGTCGTCTGAATATTCGGCAATGAAAAAATAGAGGATTTCAGTAACTGACCCAGGGGACATATAGGCTTCAAACACTTTTTGAATAGAACTTACTCGATACCCCGTTTCCTCCTCAGTCTCTTTCCTGATGCAGTCCTCCGGATTGTCTCTGTCCAGTAAACCTGCACAGGTTTCTATTAGGAGTCCGGATTGGTTTCCATTAAGAAAGGTAGGAAGCCTAAATTGCTTTGTCAGGATTACGGTTTTTTTTGACTTGTTATAAAGCAGAATGGTAGCACCGTTTCCACGATCATAGGCCTCTCTGGAATGGGTGACCCAGTGCCCATTGTTCAACTGGAAGTCGTAAGTCACTTTATCCAACCGATACCAATGGTCAGAAAGTAGCTCTTTTTTAAGGTTTTTGACGCGTTGGTTAGGCATGTGGAATTTCATCAATATGGTAGTAGACCTTTAATCCTCTTTCAATGGCTATTTTAACATCTTGATCAGCTCCCTTGGATTCACCGGGAATTCTCAATATCCCATCACATTTTTCGAGAATGCTATGAGCGACAGGATATTGGATTTCATTCCAAATATCATCGCCCGGCTTTTGTGACCCAGCAAGTTTCATCAAAGGCAAAGCCACCCATTCCCCAATAATGGGAACATGTCCTTTTTTAAAAATGGGTAGAGCCATCGCTTCGAGGTTGTCAAGGTTGCGAGAGATGAGCTTTGGGTCATCATTGGTTCCACTTCGATATGGGCCGGCAATTAGAATCAGCATAAGTTTTTTTTTCTAAAACTAAGAACTACCTCTTCCAATAAAAATAAGATATCTTAAGAAATGTTGAGCAATCCTGAATCAATTCTTATTCCCTCGGATTGAACTGAGAAACTCCGGCGTGATGCCAAGGTAAGAAGCTGTTTGCTTAAGCGTGACTTTATGGGCTATTTGGGGGTATTTTTTGGTGAATTGATCATATCTGTCTTTTGCGGGTAAAGATAGGTTTTCGATGGTTCTTAGCTGCTCCCTGCAATAGGCATTTTGCATTAATATTCTGAAAAATTTATTGAACGCTGGTATGTCTTCATAAAGTTTATCCAGATTTTCTTTAGACAGTGTTAAAACGCTACAATTTTCAACCGCCTGAATATTGACCATAGCCGGGAGTCCATTTAGGAAAGTATACATGTCAGTAATCCACCAGTCTTTCACGGCAAACATCACTGTGGATTCTTTTCCATCGGGATTACAATAATAGGCCCTCAATATTCCAGCATTGACGAAATTTATATGGTTGCAAAGATCTCCTTGCCGAAGAATAAATTCATTCTTGGCTAGATGTGCCTCCTCCAAAAAACCCAGAAAATGCGCTTTTTCTTCTTCGTTCAGGGAGATGTATTTGCAGATGTTTGAAAATATTAATTCTGTGTTCACGATAAATCAATTTAACATGGAAACAGTTTTACACAGTTTGAATGTGACATTACTTTACTCAGGGTTCGCTGGGCTCGACCCATTACACTTAATTCTGAAGCAAATTGATCTAGACCGCTTTTTTTTAATTCTGATCACTTTCCTTCTTGCCTTCTTCAATTTTTTCTTCAACCTCCGCCTCTTCCTCTGCATCTGTTTCCTCCAAACCTTCTGTGTTGTCCTCATCAGGTTCATAATTTAAAGCGATTAAAATTGGAAAATGGTCAGAACCTATGTCTTCCAATTTCTCAAGATTTAGCAGTCCAAATTCCTTTGAGTAAAAAATATGGTCCAAAGGATACCTAAGCAAAGGCACATAAACGCTGTAGGTGTTGAACAAACCCCTTCCTTCCCGAGGATCAACCAGTTCACTGTATTTTCTGAAAAGCCTCGAAGTACCAGACCAGCCGACATCATTCAAGTCGCCTGCTACAATCGTGGGATTTCCTGTTTCTTTAATTTTCTTGCCTATGATCAGCAATTCCGTATCTCTTTCATAGGTATCGGTACCCGGCTTAGGCGGTTCAGGGTGGACACCATAAAAATCAATGATGCTACCTGATGGCAGGATGATCTTGGTATAAATGGAGGGCACATCATCCCTCACCAAAAAGTTAACAGTACCTTCATTCAGCGGGAATTTTGACAATAGCATCATTCCGTAGGTATTGTCTAGGGGATAATTGATGGAGTAGGGGTAATCCTCGTCAAGCTTGCCGATAGCGTCAGCCCAAACCTGATCAGGTTCTGTAATCAGGAGAAGGTCAGGATCATGTTTTTTAACGAGGGAAAGAAAACTTTCTTTGTCATCATTTTCCATTCGTACATTTGAAACCAGAAGGGTCAGGCTGTTATCTACTGACTGTTTATTGCTATCCTTTGCCTGAGTTTTGTAAAGGGGACTGTAAATCACTACGAACTGAATCTGATATATCAGTGCGCTTGCCAGAATCAGCAACAGAGGTAATTTGAATTTCCATTTGAAGTCCACATAAAAATAGGCGAGAATTAATGCCAGCAAAGTTAAAACAGCAATCTGAAACCTTGGAAAATCAAATATTCTAATCCACCAAGCTGCCGTGTTGATTAAAGGCAAACCTGTGGCCAATAGTACTACAATACAAAACACAAGCGTAAATTTCCGCATTTGACTAGAATAAAATTTTGAAATAGGCTATCATTTTTAATCAATTTTTTTAAAAGTTAACGATGACCAAACCTATAAAGTGAGCCTTCAATTAAAATTAATGATTCCTAGTTGGTGAATAAGGTTCAAGTTAAGTAAAATAAGCTTTTGAGAGGATTTTTGTGGACTCGAAAATTTTCTTTTTTCAGCCTTATTGGGTTCGGTCTACTTCGCAGATGAAAGAAAGTTTTTACTTTTAGATCCCATCGAGCTTATCTTTGATGGATCAAATCTTTAACAATTACCATTTATAAATGCTTTTCTATAATTGTTTAAAAATTATTAATGTGAAGTTTACAATTGTCTTAGTTTGTGGTTTTGACCAAGGCTGATTCGGATTTGGAAGATCAGTAGTAAAGAACGAACGAATATAATGAGAACACCGCCTCAAGAAAATGAAAAAATCCAACCATATAGTTATGGCAAAGGAATTTTCTGGATACTGGTATTTGTCATCCTCAGCTTAGTTCCCATTGGAATTTCATTACTTGGAGATGTTCCTGATGCAAGAGACTTTTGGATGGAATTTGGAGTTGCTTTGGGATTTCTCGGATTGGGAATCATGGGAAGTCAATTTATTTTTACTGGCAGGCTGTCCCGTGTCGCACCAACGTTCGGGCCCGACAATATTTTTCATTTCCATAAAACGTTGGGTATCGTAGGGTTTGTTTTTATTCTCGCTCATCCAGTGATTTTAATTCTCAACAATTCAGAATTTATCAATTACTACAATCCTGTGGTCAACTTACCTAGGGCTGTAGCACTTTCTGTCGTTACTGTGGCCATTACGTTTTTGATCCTTACCAGTCTATGGAGGGTTTCTTTCGGCTTGAGCTACGAAAAGTGGCGTCTCCTTCACGGAATTTTGGCATTGTTAGTGGTTTTTATCGGTGTTGCTCATGCGGTACAGGTAAGCCATTATTTGGACCCTTTATGGAAGAAGGCACTTCTGTCCACGGCTCTTGCGGGCTGCGGTTATTTTGTCATCCATACCCGATTGATCCGCCCTTGGTTTAATAAAAAAATGCCTTACGAAATCATGGAAGTTCAATCAGAAAGGCATGATAGTTATACCTTAGTGATGAAGCCTCGTCATGGACCGAAAATGCAATTTATCAGCGGTCAGTTTGCATGGATTACCATCAATGAGACCCCATTTTCACTTCAGCAACATCCTTTTACCTTCAGTTCGAGCCCTGACAGCGATTTCATCTCATTCACCTCCAAAGAATCGGGCGATTTTACTGAGACATGGAAGAATATAAAACCCGGTACCACCGCCTATCTGGAGGGACCTTTTGGGTCATTTACCCTTATGCCAACTGGTAATATTTTCATGGTGATGGGAGGAATTGGCGTTACTCCAGGAATTAGCATGCTTAGAACCCTAAAATCACGCAATGATCAAAGAGCGGTAACGCTGATTTATGGTAGTAATGATTACGAAAATATTGTCTTTCGGGAAGAACTGGATTTGCTGGAAAATGATCTGAATCTCAATTTAGTACATCTTCTGATGGAACCGCATGAAGATTGGTCTGGAGAGTCCGGGGAAGTCGATAAAGCACTATTGGAGAAATATTTGCCCGAAGATAAAGATGCTTGTAATTATTACCTATGCGGGCCAGGGCCTATGATGGACATTACTGAATTGAACCTCAGAGAATTAGGTGTTGACTGGCGACTTATTTATAGCGAAAGATTCAAAATTGTATGAAAAATGTGCATAAGAAGTTTTACACGTTGGTAAAAGGAATAGGATATCTGCTTGGCTTGTTTTTTATTGTGATTGCAGTGCTTTTTGGGTTGAGATAACTTTTATGTAGGATGACTAAGATGATGGATTTTTGATTTGGGATAAACTTGTACATGTAGCAGAGGTCAATGGCTGTATCTATTTTCTAGATATTTTCATCATCTGTTTTCCGCCTTTCTGGAATTCATAATCAACATATTCAATACCTATCGAAAAATCTTTCTGAAAAAACGCCAGGATACCATCCACTACCTCAGATTTTACGGCATTTAAATTAAGGATTGGAAATATGCGGATCTCTTTGCAAATCCTCAACATTTCCGAAATGGATTGAAGGTGGAAATCCAAACCAAGTTGGGAATACAAAATCAGAAAATGAGAGCTTAATCCAAGGTCAAATGATAAATCGGGATACTGAGTTGGATTCGGCATTTCGTGTGGAATGTATCGGTTTTGCCTTTTGCCCAACTCAAAATCTTCCAAAAACTTAGTCATGGCATCCATTCGAACACGTTCTAAATCATAAACGCTTTTGATTTTCGTCCACGTGAAATTTTCCTGATTTTGCTTGGTCTGCTTTAGAATTTCATCTTTTGTTTTCGAAATCCTTAGTTTCAATTCATCTTTGGAAAATTGATAAATTGGGTCCAAGGAAATAACCTTTCGTTTACGTTTTGTCATTTCAAAGTTAAAGCTGGATGGACCATCTCCAAAACTTATGATTTGCTGGCTCAAATCGGACAAAGTCAAGCCAAACATACTTCTGTATTCGTCAAAATTTCTACCCCAAGGAACAACGCTATTTAATTCAAAGGACATAAAATCCAATATTTTATGAAGGAGATTTTAGCTTTCGATATCTTTTCCTTCAGTGGCAATAAGAATGATTATCAGTAAAACTTCATACAAGCTATCAAATCCTTTACGTTTACCGTAGCAATATTGGAGGAAATATCAGACATCGCATAAGGAATAACAAGCATGTTGTAATGGATCAATGCGCCACATGAATAAACCACGTTAGGGACGTATCCTTCGCGTTCCTCTTCGTTGGGAGTGAGCAGGGGTTCCTCGAGCCGTGCAATAATTTTAGTTGGGTCTTCAAGGTCAAGCAGAATCGCACCGATGCAATACTGTCTCATCGCCCCTACGCCATGGGTAAGGACAAGCCAACCTTCAGTAAGTTCAATCGGGGAACCACAGTTTCCAATTTGAAAAAATTCCCAGGGCATCGCTGGTTCCTGAAGCATAATCGCTTCATCCCAGAAATGAAGGTGATCAGAAAACATGATATAATTGTTCTCCCCATCCACTCGGGCCAACATGACATATTTGCCATTTATTTTCCGTGGGAAAAGAGCCATGCCTTTATTTTGCGCCGCATTGCCGTTTAAGGTAATGATTTCAAAATTAACAAAATCTTTGGTTACCAGTAATTGCGGCAGAATGCAAACTCCGTTGTATGCTGTATAGGTGGCATAATAAATCACTTTGCCATCATCATAGAAAAATTTAACAAACCTTGCATCCTCTATTCCTCTGCTCTCATTCTCAGATATTGGAAAAATCACATGTTCTGAAATATCATGATGTGGATCAAATTTGATAAAGTAATTGGAATCCGCAAGCCAATAGATATTTTTTATCGCTTCGGCATCAATGGAATTTTCGGCATTTATTTGAAGTGCTACAATACAGGCTTTTAACTCTTCGAATGTGAACAAATTTGACAGTTTTGCAAATACCTTCCCACTTGTTTTGTTCCAGGCATTCATACTTTTGAGCTTGAGCTGGAATAAATGACTGTCGTAATACTGGTCATGTTGGATGATTGGGGTATCAACGAATTCACTTACTGGATTGATCAGAAATGTGCGGTCTGCTTTAATCACCCCGCTACGAAAAACGATGGAAGAAATATGTCCTTCTCCAGTAGCCCGGAGACTCATCACAAAACGGAGACAGCCCTCCGGAAGCCCTTCCTGATTGGGGTGTGGGACCATAGAGGGATTGAAAAGGGCCGCTGATTCAATGGAGTATTCCATGGTAAAAAATGCCCCTATCAACAGCTTTTGGGTGCTCGAAATGGCTTGATCACCTGTTATGTAAGGTGAAACCTTCCTGAAATTTTCCAAAAATATGCGATCTATGTTTTTATGTCGCTCTATAAAGTGGTGGTTAACCTGATAGAGCAAATCTTCAGCGCTATCTTCCGTCAGGTTGATTACCCGATCAATTATTCTGCGGATTCTTCCTATTTCAGGAATATGCGGTCGGGTGATCACCCTGGATGAATTCCTTAAGATTTTTGTTCTGTTTCTTTTAACCAATAACCTTTTCACTGTATTTCTTTCCATCTAAAATTCTTATCTATTCGTCTCAATATAGCTTCCAAAGGCAAAGCCTTTACCCATCAAACCTTCAACACATTGCTGTAGACTTTAAGGTAACCTGTTGTCATTTCCTCCCGGCTGAATTTTGATATGGCCCATTGTCTGCAATGCTTTCTTTCAACAGATTGTACATTGGCCACCGCTGCTGCAGCTTCTTCTATGGTATTTACCAGAAAACCTGTTTTCCCATCGACGATCAACTCGGGCATAGATCCCAGATTGAAGGCAATCACGGGTGTTCCGCACATCATCGCTTCGGCCACACTCAAACCGAAAGGCTCTTTAAAACTGATGGGATGTAACAACGCATAGGCTTCACCCATCAATTTATTCCTTTCCAAGGGTCCAGAATTGCCGACAAAAACAACATCATCATTATTGATAAAGGGTTTTACCTTATTGTCAAAATATTCCTGATCCTGAATTAAACCGGAAATAATCAACTGTCTACCTGCTTGTTTGGCAATTTTAATTGACTCGAAGGTACCCTTTTCGGGGTGGATCCTTCCAAAATACAACAAATAGTTTTTTGGAATTTTCTGAAAGGTAAACTCATTTGGATTGAGCCCATTGTAAATGGTGGCTGAATAGTCAAGTTCAGGATGTCGGTCTGAGTTACTGATCGAAACGTAATAGGCATCCTTATTGTATTTTTTATAAACAGGAAGGATTTTGGACGAAGAAAAACCATGAATGGTGGTCACCATGGGTGTTTTGATCAATCTGGAGTAGGTGAGGGGAAGAAAATCGAAATGGTTGTGGATCAAATCAAATTGATCTGCCTGTTCCATCAAATGACTGATATGAAGGCTTTCCCACACTTTGGGGTCAGTGGCTGCGTCTTCGGCATATCCTGAATCAGTCACACTTTGAAGCTTTCCGTTGGTAATGGAATTTCCAGTAGCAAATAAGGTGACATCAATATTCTTTTCTACCAACCCCTCTGTAAGGTTTGATGCTACCTGCTCCCATGGCCCGTATTTTTCAGGCGGGGTTCTCCAGGCAATAGGGGATAGCATGGCTACTTTCATAGGGTTGTAATTAAAACAATAAACTTATATCTACTGGTATCCCAGGGCTGCAATCTAATGCCGTTCATCCGGTAAATAGGTTTTCTTATGCTAAATCTTTTTCCTCGTAAGCTTCAAACGCCTGTAATACGATCAAATGGGAAATTAAATAAGCCAGACAGCTTTCCGCGCCCTGATTGCGGTTGATGCTGTAGCTATCAAAGCCATCACAACATCCCTTGGTATCAAAATCGAACAAACTCATTCTGAGGTCATTTTCACCAAGAAACCACATGAAACACGAGAAAAGTTTGGTAAGGTAAGCTTGGTCTTTGGTAAGCCGAAAGGCCTGTTGGTACATCAAAATCATGGCCATCGCATCTATGGGTTGCTGCGCAAACATAGAGCGTTTTCCACCTTTTTTATACCAATTTTCATTTCCTATAATTGAAAGGTAACCGTCCTTAAGGGTAACTTCAGTCAGAAAATCCATGCTCTCCATGGCCACCTCGGTAATCTTGTCTTCATTTAGAATCTCCGCTGCGTGTAAAAGTGCCAGCGGCAATATGCCATTGTCGTACGCCAATAAGCTTTCGAACCACTTCCAATTTTCGGTCCGGTTGGCTTCATAGTGAGACAACAATTTGCCGGCAAGGTTCCTGAGCCTTTCGGTCATGGCATTGTCTGTTGGATTGGCTTTTAAATAATAACTGATCCCCAGCATGGTGTTCGCAATGGCCCTTATCGACTGTAATTTTTCAAAATTTGGTGAGGCATCAAAAAAAACAAGTTTTCCGGTTTGGTAATACGCATCATTCGGAGCATTGCCCAAAAGGTAGCCCAGTGCCCAAATGGCCCTTCCAAAGGAATCTTCGGATCCCACCTCATCAAGAAATTGGCGGCTGAAACTAAGAAAATTTCTGAATGTTCCATCTTCATTTTGCATGTAATGGATATAACTCAGGTATATGGGGGCAAGGTTGAGGGTGGATTTATCTTTTGTTTCCCGATATGCCATCAAGACCATAAGCAAAGCTCTTGCATTGTCATCAAGGCAATATCCTTCTTTCAGGTTGGGTATTCCAAATTTTGCATGCTGGATGATTCCTGTGTCATCCGTAAGGCGCTTGATGTGGTCCAACGAAAATGTGGGCAAAAGCAAGGGATCTATTAAGGTTTCGGATTGGGATATGACTTCAGGTTTTGTGTTCAGCGTATCTTTTACAAGGTCCAGGTATTTTTCCCCGGATTTGGACCAAGTGATGGTTTTTCCATATTCACTGGCTTTTTTCCGGAGGCTTTTTAATGCATCCGGATCATCCAATAATTCCATCAATATGTCCGAAAGCCCTTCCGAATCATTAAAATCAAACAATCTTCCCCTACCTTCGTCTAACAGCTCTGCGGCATGCCAATAGGGGGTAGAGATCACTGCTGAACCTACACCCACGGCATAGGACAGCGTGCCACTGGTGATTTGCGCCTCATTGAGATAAGGTGTGATATAAATGTCAGAGGCGGATAAATATTTAAACAGTTCCTTTTGGTCAATGAACTCATTCAAGAAAATAACATGATTCCCTAATTTCAGGGTTTTGACCAAAAGATGCAGGTAATTTCTGTATTCTTCCCCTGAGTGGTAAAGGACGTTGGGATGGGTCTTTCCCAAAACCATATACACCACCTCAGGGTGTTTTTCGATGACTTTCGGCAAGGCCTTTATGACGGTTTCTATTCCCTTATTGCGACTGAGAATGCCAAAAGTGAGCAGGAATTTTTTGTTTTCGAGTTTAAATTGCTTTTTACATTGTTCCTGGTTATACAAAATTTCAGGCACGCCGTGTTCTATCAGTTCAATTTTCTCTTTTTCCACTCCATAGACCTGGGTCAGAAATTCTATGGCTTTATGGCTCATCACCACAATTTTGTGGGCCATTTTGCAGATTTGTTTTAAAACCGCTTTTTCGTTGTAAGTGGGGTTTTTCAAAACCGTATGCAGGGTGACGATTAATGGGATTTTTAACCGGTGGAGCAGAGGAAGAATGTACATGCCATTCTGCCCCCCGAAAATACCAAACTCATGCTCGAGGATGCATACATCAGCCCCACTCAAGTTGATGAATTTCACCGCTTTCAAATAATCGCGCTGGTGCTCCTGTCTGATGGAAAATTTTACTTCCTTGGGATATTGATAAGTCAAATCATGGTCATTCATGGCCACCACAAATCCTTCCACTTGATCCTCCTTTTCCAAATCATCAAAATCAAAAAGAGATGAATTGCTTACCATTGATTTAAATAGGTCATTGGTAAAAACACCAATGCCACATTCCCGGGGAGGGTAAGTACCTATAAATACAAGTTTCATAGTTTGCTTAAATATCTGTTCAAATAAAACATCCTGTTAAAATCCCTATCTCATAAGGTTTTGAGGCAATCAAAAAAAGTAAAAATTGTTTCAGACTGCTAAACAGTATGATAAAATTACAAAAATAAGTCGATACTTAAATATTTTCACTAAAAATTTGCATTCTTATAAATTCTCTTGAAAGGAAACCATGGAATTATTTAAATTCCTTCATAGAGGAAGATAAAAAATATAGAACAAGAAGCTTCGGGAAAGCTTCTTGCTCTACTGATCATCTATTCATTTTATTACCTCTCCACGGACATAAGCTGCCTCCCTTTCCTCTACCAAATGTTCATTTCTAAAATAATCTTCCCTTAGATTCTTTACGCCAACATAGCCTCCCAGGGCTGCTGCGATCCCTCCAAGGATGAGAGCAATGGCAAGGTACATGGCAGCATCACCTGCTGCCTCAGCAATTTTCTCGGCTTGTGCCCTGGCAGTTTCTTCTGCTTCTTGCAAAAATTCTTCAAATTCCTCCCTCGCCCTTTCAAACTCACCAAATGTATTTTCAACAGTTTGCTTGGCTTCATTTTCGCTCATGTCAGTACGCTCTACAAGGATATTGACTAAGGCTTGTTTATCTAATGCTTCAAATGATTGCTCAAATCTGTTTTTCGACTGGCTCAATACACCTTCAACTTTTGCATCTCTGCTGCCTGGGCTTTGTGCTGCTTCTTGAGCATCTGAAGCAGACCTTTGTGCTTGTGATTCTAAGTAGTCCGGATCGAGCTCATCTTTATCGGTATCCTCCAGCAGTGAATAAAATTCATCTCTGGCATCATCAAGAGAAAGTTCCAGGTTCTCAAATTGTTCCTTTACTACCGGCCCCAGTTGATTCTCTACCACTTGACCTGTGGCTGAAAGGACTCCTCCAACGAGATTCCCCACACCAGAAATGATACTTCCTATCACGGAAGTTAGCAGCCAGGCAGAAACAAGTGAATACAATGCCCAAGTCATGACTCCGTGGACCACCCCGCTAAAACTTGCGAATGAAACTCCGACTCGAGCTGCAACAAAACCGCCTATGAAAAGCACGATTAGGTTACTCAGGACCCACCAAATGATTGAGCCGGTTCCTAACCCACTTAATGGATTGGTTTCCTCAGTAGGCTCTATGCTCCACAATCCAATTGCTAATCCGATCAAATTCAGAATCAACATGATCGATAAGGCTGCAACGGTACCTCCTAAAATTGCCCTCCATGAAATTCCTTTTGGTGGCACTTTGTGGTAAGAATTTAAATTGCTGGTCGTTTCCATATTCTTTAATTTTGGTTTACATGTAAGAAATATTACTTTGACATTGACTATGAAAATATTTTTAGTTTTTATTTTTTAACTATTTCTAGCCATAACAACTTTAAATATCATATAACTAAACCGGAAGCTTATTATATATTACCATAAAAAAATTATACAAAAACAAGATTTGGGAATGGCTGAGATTCAAAGTTTCTAGCAGTCTGACTTCACTTGTGAGTTACAAAAAGCAAGCATTCAAAGGTTGGTGGTATTTAATCTATGGTAAAAAGCAGATAGCTTCACAGAAGGTAGCCATCCTGAAGATCCAATCTTTTGTGTATTTTCTAAATTGGTTTTTGTACAATTTTCTTAAAGCAGGAAGCTTAAACTTACCCATGGAATAGGATGACCACTCATTATTTTGTTCTCCTATTACTGCGCCAGGTAACCACCATCTACATTGTAGTAGGCACCGGTTACGAAGGAAGCTTTGTCAGAGTTTAGCCACAAGGCCAGTTCCGCCACCTCTTCAGATTTTCCCAATCGGCCAATAGGATGTAATCCTACCAATGATTTCAAAGTGTCATCATCTAGGTTGTTGGTAAGTAAAGGTGTCTCTATATACCCTGGTCCAATGGAATTAACGCGGATACTTTTTTGGGCATATTCCAAGGCTGCGGCTTCAGTAAGGCCGATAACACCATGTTTGGAAGCTACATAGGCAGAAGAATTTGGCGTACCCACTTTGCCAAGAATTGACGCTACGTTTACAATACTGCCTCCACCTGACTCCATCATAGCTGGAATTTGGTACCGCATGCCATAGAAAACACCTGAAAGGTTAATGGCAATGGTTTTGTCCCACCCTTCAATAGGATAATCTCCAATTAGACCCATGGGTCCGGCTATTCCTGCATTGTTCACCGCGATGTGCAAAGCGCCAAATTGTTCAACAGCTTGCTCCACTACATTTTTGCAATCTGCTGACTTGGAGGTATCAGCTTTCACAAAAATAGCCTCACCGCCTTTCGATTTGATATCATCAACTGTTTCATTGCTTCCCTTTTCATCAATATCTGAGACAACGATTTTTGCACCCTCTGCTGCATACAAAAGGGCAATGGCCTTACCTATTCCTGAAGCACCACCGGTTATAATAGCCACTTTGTTCTCTAAAACTCCCATCTTGTTATTGGTTTAAGTGATTCCGTTAATTATCAATACAAAGATGCAGGCAATAATAGGGGAGGGGGTTACAAAAATCTGTCAAAGAATTGCAAATTCAAGAGATGATTTTTTCAGGTCCTGCCTAATTTTGGGATAAATGAAATAAGAAAGTTTTTTTGAATTTTCAACCTGGAGAAGGAACCGCAAGTGGACCTGTGTAAAAAACACGAATTTCTTTAACGGAACATTTGCGAAACCAAGCAATATTTCTTTGGTTCACAAAACCTTCTTTGGTATTAGCCAAAATGCCAGTAAAAAGGTAATTCAATACAATTCTCGCCGGCAAACTGAAATGTCCGGTACATCTCCGCAGGTCTTCCGACTTCAGACCTGTTTGAAGAAGAATATTGGGTTACTGGCAAAGAAGCGGATATGCAAGTATTTGAAAAGGGAGTCTTTCTTTTTTTACCAAGTAGCCGGTGCTTACAAAGCTTCCTTTACATTAATTCAAAACTTAAATCAGCTAAAAAAAAGAAGTTTGAATATCAACTCATTTTGAATTTGGGAAATTTACTTTTTCCGGATTTTTCTTAAGTTCATCCATCACTGTTTCAAAAAGCGCATTTTTGACCTTACCGGAATTCTTTGGTTCAACCAGGTATCGTACAATCACTTCTATCCAGGTGTTCTCATGGGCTCTGAAAATAACCGAAGGAAACTCGTTTACATCCAACTCATCTACAGGGGTGTCTGCCAAAATTTTCTTGAAGCGCGTAACCCTTCTCACCATAGCTTCGCCAATTTTCACTTCCACAATGCGTTTGATGGTAGCACCGATAAATTTAAAATCGCTATCATAGGAGATGAAGAAACTTAGCTCGTTCCAGATGAAAGGGAATAATGGCCAGGAATAATTGTACACATATTCACTGAATACTTTGGAGTTGGCAAATCTTATGATACGTCCACTTGGATGGTCTGCAGATAAATAATCTCCATTAAATTCCCAAAGGGTGGTATCCAGATAGCTGACATTGATTACATCACCAAACACATTGCCTATCCGTATCCGCTCACCTACTTCATAAGGCTTACGGATAAGAATATACAGCCATCCAAAAAAACTCGTAATTGGATTTTGCAGGGCAAAGCCAAGGATCAATGATACAATACCAAATGAAACCAATGCCGTGTACCAGTTGGCAAAAAGCAGGGAAAGTAAAATGAAAAGGATAAATAGGCCTCCAAAAAAGTCCGCAACACGATTAAAATTGAAGACCTTGGTTTTATCGTCTATTTTGCGGTCAAATATTTTCTTTACAAGCCTGGTTGCTAATAATACCAAAGAAATCAACATGACCGCGAGTACAATTTTTTGCGCCAGCGGGATATAGCTGCTAGAAATGGGCAATCGGTCCCAGCCCAAAAGAAAGTATAGGACAACACAGCTCAAAAAAATGATAGCCGTTAAGCCAATCAAGGGTACTTCCTTCTTTAAAGCATCAATGCTTTCCATCTGTACAGAAATAGAGGTTTCGCTTAAGGCTCTTTTTACTTTCTCATCCTTTTTGATGTTCTCTATTTCTTGATCTTCCAAAGGGTCCGAAGCTTCCATATTGTTCTAAAGTAAGCTGTGATTTTTGATTGAATGAAGTCTATTTGATTTAAAGTTCTGAACATCCCAAAGAAAAAGTGTTACACATTTATAGAAAGTATCATATTTATCACACCTGTTTTTGGGTAGCTTCTCTTTCAAATTTCTATAAATGGGCCGTTAAGCCACCGTTACTGCCCATTTTTTGAAAGGCCTATTTGATTTATTGTCAGTTTGTATCCGATAGAATTTTTAAGGCTTCATTTGTTGAATTTACAAAGTTGATATGCTTTCCCTTGTTGCTTTCATGAATGAAGCCTTTTAGGCTTTTACCGGGGAATTTAGAAAAGTCCCCAACTATGGCCAGCCGGACCCGATAGGTCGAAAATTTTTGGAGTATTTCTCCTGCAATCCCTGTTTTCAGATCAAAAAACCCAGAAGTGATATTTTTCTCCTGAATAACAATTCCATCAAACCCTTGATAGTAAAGATTTCCCATTAAGTCCAATCCGTCTTCAGTATTTTTTACAATGATATCATCCGAAGTCACTTGGGCTATTTTAGTGTTCCCAATATGGTGAGTTTGAATTTCCATTTCAATTGCCTGAATTTAAGAGTTTCACCTCGATGATTCTAAGATTGGCCAATTGTTGATATTTCCAATTCCGGGATCCTTAAACTTTCCCATCAATTATGTCCATTCGGCAAAAAAGCACAGTCTTGTCAGGATGGTTTTAAGCATCATTCAATGAATCAATCCCTTGGTCTTTTAGTTTTTCCAATGCGGCTTTCATGGCATTGACTTGCTCGATGGGATGTCCTTTCCATACCAAAATTTCACCTACAACCTTAAACGGCTGGGTTGACCGATAGGACATGGATGGGTTCCCAGGGAATTTTTTATCAGTCAGGTCAGGGTCATCCTCAATGGTTCCTGTAGGTTCTACCAAATATATTCTTTCTTTTCCTTCACCATAAGCAAGCTCAGCTCCCCAGATGGCAGCATCTAATGTGGCCGTCAAAAAAATATGTTTTGCCTTTCTCTTTTGTCCATAATTTGAGTGGAAACCAACTTCGATTAGGTCCCCAACTTTCAAGTCTGCCTTTGTCCCGTGAAAAAAAGTCTGGGCAAATGGGGTGGCTCCTTGATTGGTTATTTTTTGTTCGTTGTTGTCTTGTTCCATGGTTTAGGATAATGGTAAGCGGGGAGAGTAACAATCAAGGTGCATTCCATATTTTTTTTTTCTAAAGCAGGGGTAGCGGTAAAGATGGATCTGCGATATCATGCCTTGGCAAATTCATTTGCTTTGTTTTTGAATTTACGGTACCACCATATCATCAAGGGTGTGTAAAGAAAATAGGTTACTCCACCGGCCACGGATGCCCAAATGAATGAAAACTCATTGATCGCAAGTGTAATTACAATTGAAACTAGTGGAACGGAAAACATGATTAAAAGCCTGTTTTTCTGACTCTTTGTATAGAATACTTCATATTTATTTAATTTTAAGGCTTTTTTAATTTTAACAGCCCTCAGGTAAAAGAGAAACAAAACAAAATATAAGGCAAACGCTACAAAACCATAGTAAACCATTAAATAGGGCACTTGGTCCCCTTGAATATTCACCTCTATATCTGTATTGAAAAAAAAGTTAGTCAGAAACAAAGTTAAGAACCTAAGCGGGTACACATAAAAAATCACCAAGGCGATGAATACGGTGTTCAGGATGGTCAGTCTAGTGTCATTGAGTGTGTATATTTCCGAAAACTCCAAATGCTCATTCCAAATCAAGACTATAAAGGAAATGCTGATCAAGAATGCAGGCAATGTTTTGGTGAAAGTCAATAAGTCTGCAAAGGAATTGGGGTTTGTCAGGTTGAAAATAAGCAAGGTGATCGCGATACCAAAAACCGCATCGGTCAGGTTATCTAGCCTTGATGCATTTTCTCCCCGATAATTGATTCTTGGGTCCTGAAGTCTGTTTTTTATGATTTCATTTCTCATAGTGGTCTGCCATTTAGCATCTGTCAACCTTATTCATGTATCATTTTAAGAAGTAGTATTGTTAGATTTTAATTTTTTTTCCATGATACATACCTCGGCCAAATAATCCTTTTTCGTCAAATGTAACGTCAAAATCAGCTAGCTGAAATGCCTTTAACATTTCTTCTTTTGACGTCAGCCGGAGCTTGTGTTCTTCTTGGAAATGTTGAACTCCTTGGTCCTTAGTGCCGACTAAATAATGGAAATTTAATATTGAAAGGTCGCCAGAGGTATAACTTGTATTCATTCGGCAAATCTTGATGTCTTCATTGTCGATGGTTATCATGTGGACTTTGCCATTTTGCCAGGTATCTTTATTTAACCAAGGTTCAACCATTACGAGCCCATCTGTATTTAGGTGCTTATTGAAGCATTTTAAAGCAGCAATAATCTCGTTCATTGTTTGCAGATATCCAATTGAACTAAACAGGCAAATGATCACATCATATTGCTTTTCAAGGTCAAACTGCACCATGTTTTCAACCCTGTAATGTCCTGCAGGATTTTTTTTCTTTGAGGTCTCAATGAATTTGGAATTTAGGTCAATCCCATCAATGGAAAAATGCTTGTTTAAATATCTGTGATGTTCAGAGGTCCCACAACCGATGTCAAGAATGGTTTTACAATCAGGTCGAATTGCTTTAATTATTCGCAGGATTTCAGCCGACTCTTTTTCATAGTCTTTGAAACTGTACACCAAATCATATAGGTCTGAACTATCTGTGAACATAATGGACTGTTAAAAATGAATCATCCCTTATTTTTTCGACTTACCTTTTTAGGTATATTTAATTTTTCCTGTACCATTATTTTATGAAACCATGTTGGGGAGTAGGGGAGGTGGTGAAAATGTTTTTCATCTTATTTTTCAAAAATTGCAACTGCTCTCACAGGTGAGCCAGTTCCACCTCTAATTCTTAATGGTAAAGCGATAAAACGAAATCGTCCTTTACCAATCAACTTATCAAGATTTATCATATTTTCATAATGAGTAAACCCTAATTCGCCACAAATTTGATGAACTTCTCTGTTTGAAACTTTAGGCACTCCTGGGGACATGGTTTCAACACCAAATGCTGAAATTTTCTTGTTCCCCAACCAAGTTGCAGTCGCAGAGGAAACGCCTGGTCCATGCTGCCAATTTTCTGTGCCAAAAAATTTTCTGTAATGGTCTGTATATAGCAAAACAGTATCTCCTTTTTTAATTTCAATACCTGCTTTGTGACAGGCATTTTCTATCTCTTCAGGCTCAATAAGCTCGGATAACCCTTTGTGAGAGAAGTTTAAACATATTCCTTCTGTATAAAACATGGAGAGTGGCATAGTGTCTATCGATTGCCCAACAAACTGACTGCCCATATGATTTAAGGCGTCTACGTGAGTTCCAGTATGCTCGCCAAGTTCCAATTTATAAACACTTGGGGTGATGGTTGTTGGATTCGGGATTTTTTCCCATTGCTCATGTGTCGCATAAATGGTCATTTTAACTTTGGGTAGGCCTTTATAGACCGGCATTCCTGAAAAAATTTCCTGGCTAAGGTCAATTATCTCTGTCATTTAATTTGTCAAGGTATCTATTAATATTACCAACAGAATTCATCTTGGAGATGAAGTGTATTCTGAGCCGCTTTCTTCAGACTTTCTGCTTACTTCATAAAGATACAAATTATTGAATTTAACCGGGTTTTTATCCCATCGTAAAAATATTTATTCCGTAGTAGTGTATTTCCTTCCGCTATTTCTCATAGCATAAAGTCTGCTTGGTCGTCTCGCCTGATAAGATGTAGCTATTTCTCTCGTTCATTCTAGGGAGTGAAGTCCCATTTTATTCCCTTCTGAGTCAAGAAATTGAGCAAAGAACCCACTTTCATCGGCATGAAGTGATTTTGGTACAAGAATTTTTCCGCCGTTTTTTTCAACCCTATCAAGAATTACTTGGAGATTGTCTCCACCATTCAAATAGATGGTTACACCTTCCGCTGAAGGTTTATATCCTTCGGCTTTGATAATTACGCCCGTAACCATTTGTTCTTCATAAGGCCATATTCCCATTTGCATATCTGGCATATCGATTTTTTCAATATCAATGGCCAAAATTGCCTGATAAAATTCAATGGCGCGGGAAATTTCATTTGCTGGAATTTCAAAGATTGAAACATGACTTTTCATAGTATTTGAATTTTGATTTGCTGGTTCTATGGTTTGTTTTTCAGAACCCTTTTTACTCGGGTTCTGGCAAGAAGGGAAACATAGTCCAAAAATAACGGTAGTAAAAAGAAAGATCCTGACTCTCATTGTTTTCGATGATTATTTTAATCAAAGGTAAACTTAGGGTAAGTTTCAAAATTGTAATTTTGCGACACCTTAAGTTTTTTTGTATAAAAGTGAAGAAAGGGCCATTTTATCGTCTGTTAAAAAATCTTTCGGGGTAATTCCGGTGAATTCCTTGAAGTCCTTGATGAAGTGGGCTTGGTCATAATATTCATTTTCATAGGCCACGTCTGTAAGTTTCCTTGTATTTTTATTCAGCAACATTTGTAAGGTTGCCTGTAGTCGGATTACCTTACTTAATTGCTTGGGACTTAGACCAATTTGTTTTGTAAAATTCCTTTCAAGCTGTCTTCTCTTTGTTAAATCATTTTTTAAGATAATATTCAATGGCTTACTTCCATTTGATAAGTACATGGCGTCAACCGTGGATTTCACTATTTTGTTAATCGTCGCTTTTTCACGTAGTCTTTCAAAAAGGAACGATTCAATACTATTTATTCTTTCATGGGTGGTTTTGGCTTGAATTATTTCAAGGCTTAGTTTTTCTGACTTTTCGGGATCAAATAATTCACTTATGGGAGTCTCTTGATTTCCGAGTTCATTAAGTGGCCTGTCAATAAAATTGGCGAAGCCATAAGGATAAAAACGAATGGCAAAAGTGTTCACATGTCCAGTCGGTTCAATATAGAATTGTTCCGTAATCTGCCCTAACAACATGTGTCTGGGCTGAATAATATAATCTGTTTCCGAAATGTACCTTTTTATGTCGTCACCAAGTGTAAAGCACATATCCACACAGCCGTCCGGTAAAATCAGTTGCCTTTGAACCTCTTTTTGTTCAGGCACTTCTAAAGTCCAATAGCATTTCACTATTGTATCTAGGTCTGAATGTGGTGCAAATGTCTGATAGTTCAACTAGGTAGGCTGTTTAATGGCATGGAATTAGGTGTTGTTACCCTGGCGCAAGGGGAATTTCCGAAGGGCTGAATTCAGCTAAGAGACTGCTGATCAAAAGCACAGCTTGCCTACTTCTCGACCACCTTCAAGTTAGCCCATCACCCTCGTTGACTAATACGTGAGTGTATTTGGCTAGCATGGTGAATATAATCCAAAAAGTTGACCCTTACAACGGATCAAAGGCGATACCATTTGTAGATCTGTACGCAATACGCATTTTTGCTGGTTTTCTTAGGTTGTAATATCACGAAGTCAACACCTACCTAAATTTGGGGTATATTGGATGGATACAATCCTAAAACTTAACCAATTCTACTCGTCTATTTTGAGCTCTGTTTTCATCAGTATCATTGGCTACTATTGGTTTTTCCGAACCATATCCTTTTGCTTTGAGCCTCTCGATATTTATGCCTTTACCTGCCAAGGAATACATCACGGTATTAGCTCGTTCAGTCGAAAGTTGCAGATTTCTGTTTTCAGTGCCTGTGTTATCTGTATGACCTTCGATCAATAATTTTAATTCAGGATTTGAGTTGAGCAATGTGCCAATTTCATCTACTAATTTTTGCCCATCAGGCTTTAGGGTTGCTTTATCAACATCAAAATTTATGTACAAAATTGCCTTTCCTGTCAAGTCTAACGAAGCTTTCATCTCGGATGCGGTAGGTGCCTTTATGGTCTGTTTGAAGCCCTCAATTTCTATTACACCAATTTTGCTTTGTGCTGAATTACTCCAGACTTGAAAAATAACTTTACCGTTAGCATGGTTCAAAGCATAGTGACTCACCGGATTTTTATTCCAAACATCACCGATTATAAAATTGTAAGCAGTTCCTTTATCAATATCATTCAACTTATCGATTTTTTCTCTGGGAATTTGGCCTTTGAAAAGTTGCATGGCAGCCAGACTTTGCAAATAGTCGTCAACACTTTTATCAAATTTGAATTGATTAAAGTCAGATTTCGATTGCTCCATACCAAAGTTCAGTTCGGCTTTTTTACCTTCGGAATCAAAAAAATATTCACCGTTGTAACTTATAAGTTTGCCATAATCTGAAAATACAGTCATCCCGTCTTTGGACATACTTTTTTTCCCTTTTTGCAAAACAATGAAACCATCCGGTGCTGTAATGTATGGAAATGAGCCAATTTCAGCTGTTGAGGTAGGGATTTTGGACCAGTCAAATTCATCTAAAAAATGCCCATCTTCAGATTTTAATGCTTGATTGTGTGTTTCAGAAATATCATCTGCATTTTCTTCTGTGGCTTGGTCCACTACTTTTTCTTTTGTACAGGAAATTAAAGTGAAAATTAATGTAGTGAGGGTTAAAATCTTTTTCATTTTAAATAATTAATTGATTCATTCGGTTATTAAATTCTGACTAAAGTAAAGCATAAACTATTAAAAGAAACTGATTTCAATGTTTTTTTGATTAATCATATAGTTTCCAAATATGGGAATACCATTTTTCTCCTCGTACTAACCAGGATTAATTTAAAATTAAATTTTTGGTCATCGAATACATGAAAAATGAAGATTTTCCTTTTCTGGCTCAAAAAGGGCCCTTCTCTAGATCAAAAAAAAGGTACCGATTCAAAGACGAGATTCAAACAAACCGTATTTTCAGACGATGCAATTCCATAACAGCAAGAATGGAGATCATTCAAGTTGCTTTAAACCATTCATTGATTTCAGATCTCAAATCGCATGACCAAAAATTTTTAGACTGGGGGAGGTGTTAACTATTTAAATCTTGGGCTGTTGCTTGTGGCTAATGAGGTTTGACTTTGCGATTTTCGGCACAGGTAATTTAGGATAGTTTCTTCTAAAACCTTTTAGTCCTCATGACCATGAAGGGGCCAAACCTTTCAAGACCTGTCTAAAGGCCCTATCTTTAAACAGTGATAGAATTAAAAATTTTGATGACCAGTTCTTGTTGCCTTTTTGTTAAACTGTTGCTCCAGATTTTTAGCGGGGGCGGATTATTTGTACCTGGATTTTCGGAGAAAGAAATATGGATTGAGGTGTTATCCCTTTGAGGGTTTTTGGCTATCAACATCTGTTTTCGAATTCCTTCCTCAACTTCATTGATCACTGTAAAGTGCTCTTCTGAGACATTTTGTTCAGGTGATGTATACATCCCATAATCATAAGACATGGATATTCCTGAACCTTCTAAAATTCCAACCATCGAATCATAACCTTGCTGTTCTGTTAATTTGAAATTCCCGGGGGCTTGCAACTCGTACTCACCAATATTTATGGTCTTTAAATTTACAAAAGACAAATCATCTTGATTACAACCAACCAACAAGAAAATTAGAATTAGCTTGGAAAGGATTTTGAAGTGTTCCATAAGGATAAATTTAAGCACAATTTACTTCTTTAACTTGGCTACTTGAATGGAAATGAATTCAGGCAAATAGTTGGGCGTACAGTTTTTTGGTACGATCTCATCTTTGTATAAGCCAGTTTGCTCTCCGATGGCCATGCACCGGGAGCGATATTGAGGTTGAAAGATCCCAATTTGGGCTGCTGTAAAGTTCATAGCCCATTGTACTACCGGATCTTCACTTTCTATTTTTTCTTCAATGGAAGAAAGTAGATATTCGGAATTAGGAGGGGGTGTCTGACCCACCCAGCGCAGACGGGCCTGGTAATACCAGAAAGTTCGTCTTTGCAGTGCAGAAGTGCTGTTTTCCCAGGATTGCATCAGGGCAATGGTTTTCTTGTCTTTGGAAAGTTGGTTAGCCAACAACCAGTCCATCAATTGAAGGCTCTCCTCCGACCCATGATTCAGTATATCTTGATCAAGATTGTTAATTAGTACCTGTGAAAGAAGCTTTGGATCCATGATCAGGATTGCCAGCTGACGGGGTAAATATTCACCATAGGACCATAATTCCATGGCTAATGGGTGATCCTTTTTAATCACTTTTGCAATTTTTCGTATGTCGCCCAGTTTGGTGGTTTTATTATCTAGTTGTGCATATAGGTCTTTTGCTTTGGAAGAAAGATTCATAATTCATTCTTTGGATTAATTGTACCTCACTACTTATTTGCAAAATGCAGGGAAATTTTATTTCGAATTTCCCTTTTGATCAGGAAGTATAACCTTTTTAGGTCAAATCAATTGAAGAATTTTTTATAGGAATGGTGAATCGTCCCAATATAGGGAATGAAAAGAAAATTATGTTCTCCAATCTCATAAAGGTAAGCATTTTGGATAATACTTTGAATTGATCGTAACTGCTACAGTTCTCTGTTGCGTGTATCCCTAAAAGCAGGAACTATATGTAAACAGGTCAAATGTTAGCCGCTCCAACCGGCCAAATGCCTAGCATTCAAAAATATGATGAATACGCACACCCTGTCGTTTTTTTGAGAGGGAATTGGCGGAAATAAACACCTGCCAATTATTGGGTGTTGACCTCGTTTTATTTTATCTGAGTTAAACTCTTACCTAATCAACTTTACTGACTAACTTGTACAAAATTTAAAAAAAATATGAAATTTCAAATAAAAATCAATTCCTTCAAAACTTTAGATGAGGTTTTAGGATACTGGTCAACTGAAGATTATATTGAACTTCTGGGCCTTTTCGGGTTTCCCGATGCGGATAGTTCGAGTGAAGATACTTTGAAAGAATTGTTGATGATGGCGATCACCGATTTTGAACCTAATGAAGCGGCTGCCATCCTACTGGAATATAAACTTAGCGATGATCTGACCCATGGGCAGATAGAACAGATTTCCAATGACATGTTGCTGGATAAGATTGCTGAAGAATATCCCGAGATCCATCTTCACGGAACCCTTTTTCACATCAACCAACTTCTGTACAAAGCTTTCAATGGGAAATTTCCCAATACCAAGGCCAGTCAATTTGAATGTACCATATCACCACTTGGAAAAAACGGGGATATTGATTTGACAAAAGAGGTCACGCTAAAACTATTGAATGAAGGGCTTTCCGACAGTAATCTAATCAAAAGGTTGTTTGGGGATAAGATGACAGGAACCGCTCCATTTCCTGAAGCCGAAGATATCCTGTGGGACTTGACTACAACGGACGGAGAGAATTTTAAGCTTTTGACTTCAGAATATTGGTTAAGTCAAGATGACTTGATCGCTGAGGAATTTGAGGGAAATTATGAAATGGCAGAAGAGGAAAGTGAGGAAGATTTAAAAAAGTAGAAAGAACCGGCTAACGGTGTATCAGATAAACAGAAAAACGGGATATCAGATGATTGGCTAGAAGCTCAAAGCTGAAAGTAAAGGATAGGGCAATAGGAGGGACTTCATAGGTCTATGACTTACAGCCATTCATCTGATAGGATAAGGTTACTTTTCAATCCCTGCGTATTTTTTATAGATTGCTCTATATCCAAAAATCCTTGCCATCGGTCCAATGGTATTTATCAATACATTTTGCAGTCCCATAGGTATGGCTGCAAGTCTTGACGGACTTTCTAGATATTTTGCAGTTACCATGGCTTGTAAAAAGGGTAGCTTCCCTTCCTTGACTTTGCCATCATTGATCATTCCAAAGAGGTTTTCGATAAAATAATCTACATCTATTGCAGGGGTTATAGTTTGGATAAATGCTGCCGGTTCATCAGAAGTATTGTAATGGTTATGGGGTTTATTTTTGGGTAAAACAACCCTTTCTCCAGCACCAATGTAGTTCTTCTTTCCGTCTTTAAGATAGGTCAATGTGCCTGATAACACTTCGAAAGATTCATCTTGCAAAATATGAAGATGGTCATCCACAGTTTGTCCCTTACTTTTTAAGGTCACTTTTAAAGTAACTCTTTCTCCATTGGTGTCTGATGATGTTTCGATAAACTCAATGGTATCCCCGGTAAAGTTGTCGATTAGTATTTGTCCTTGCGTTGGCATAGTTCGTGTATTTTAATTTTGAGTCATTAAATACATCGTCTCGCGTGTAAGAACAGTGGCGAATTAAAAGCGCAATTTTTTTCGCTTAACCTTTTAATCTATTAAAATTACAAAAAAATCATGGTCAGGACAAATCCCGCCGTTGGTGTTATGCCCTCCCGGTGCTTTGAGTAGCGTATTGAGGGGAAAAGTCGGTGGATCTGATTTGGCCTATTCTTTATGATTTATTTTACATTCGCTAGAACAAGTGGCTTACCCTGAGGCACGCATTGAAGCCCCCCTGCTAAGAGGGCAAGTAAGCCAGATCGCGGTGGTAGATAGATTCATGCCCTTTCAAGAATCCGATCTCTTGAAGAGTTGTTTTTTTGGGTTTATTTTACTTGAATTCTTTATTTTTAAAAAAAATAGATCACATGAAAATCCTAACCTTATTTTCCGTACTCGTCATGATTTTTATGTCATGCAAAACCAATCCTGAACTACAAAAGACAGAACAATGGTCCGTCTTCGAGATCGAAATGAAAGGACCTGAAGAAGGGAACCCTTACATGGAGGTTAGTTTGGATGCAGTATTCACCAATGGGGATGAAACAGTGAATGTTCCCGGGTTTTATGATGGGAATGGGGTTTATCGGATCAGGTTTTCTCCACCAACACAAGGGATTTGGGATTATAAGACATCCGGTTCTGACTCACAATTGCATTCCGAAGGAAGCTTTGAATGTGTAGCACCTTCTCCAGAAAACCATGGGCCTTTAAAAGTTATCAATACTTTTTATCTAGAGTACAGTGACGGTTCACCCTATTACGGAGTCGGCACTACCGCCTATCAATGGACAAGTGTCAAACAAAGCATCCAGGAAAAAACCATTGAAACATTGGGTTCATCCCCATTCAATAAAATCAGGATGTGCTTTTTTCCGAAAAGTTACATATATGGAAATGAAACCGAACCATGGGCATATCCATTCAAAAGAGAAGGTGAAGAGAATGACTATAGCCAACCTAATTTTGAATTTTTCCAAAACTTTGATCGGAGAGTAGCCCAGCTTTTGGAAATGGGAATTCAAGCCGATGTGATACTTTTTCACCCTTATGACCAATGGGGTTATGACAAAATGGGAAATGACTGGAACGAAAGGTATGTTCGATACTTGATGGCCAGACTATCTGCTTATCGGAATGTGTGGTGGTCATTGGCCAATGAGTGGGACATCCCTGAATTCAAGGAAGCCATAGATTGGGAAGGGATAGGAACGATGCTACAAAATGAGGACCCACACCAAAGACTTCGGGGTATCCATAACTGGTACGATACAGAGGATCATTTTTATGACCATAACCAGTCTTGGATTACCCATGTGAGCATCCAATCGGCCAGATTTTACCAAGCCATTGAGTGGAGGGAAAGGTATCAAAAACCTGTTTTGTTTGACGAAATGCGCTACGAGGGAGATGTTCCCAGTGGTTGGGGCAACCTGACAGCAGAACAGATGTCCAGTTATTTTTGGATGGCTGGTTTGAGTGGGGTGTATGGAACCCATGGCGATACTTTCCAAAATGATTCTGATTCTGAAACCGAAGTGAGGTGGTGGGCAAAAGGTGGGACTTTACCAGGCCAAAGTGCTGAAAGGATCAGTTTTTTCAAAAGTTTTATGGAAAAGCTGCCTATACACGAGATGTCTCCGGAAATCAATTCACTGGGAAAACCTGAAAACCTGGAAACAAATGTCCACATCCTGTCCAAGTCAGGTGAGGTTTATCTGGCATATGCTGCTGATTCTGGGATGGAAATAAATCTTACATTGGAAGGTGCGGGGAAATACAGCATGGAAATCTTAGATACCTGGAACATGAATTCGATAGAATCCAAAATAGTCGATTCCGGCCCGTATAATTTTACGACTACTATTCCATACACAGCTTTGGTTTTTCAAAAGATGGATTGACCTAAGTCTGTTCTGTTGAAAATACACATCAATTTAAAATTATGTGTAGGTACGGAATGATGCCAGTAAAATGGTAATTCAATGTAATTCTCTTCAGCAAATTGATTTCCAAGTCCTTAAATTTTGCGTCTATTTTTTTGTTGTAGCCTTCTATTTGTGGTTGGTGGTCAAGATCATAAGAAGCTAGAATACAAGTTTCAGGTTTTCGTTCCAGTTTGTAATACCGCTTTGAATTGCCTGTAAATGGTATGTCCGCTCATCAAGTAGGAGAGATGAGAAAAGTTTAACGTGAATATGTCATGCTCCTATCAATCAATCGTTAGTTGAGGATGTCAGTACCCACAATTCCACTTCTTCTTTACCCCGCCAATGTTGGTTTCTCTTCGTTTTTTCGGATGCTTCTTTTACTGATTTTTTAAGGCATTTTTCCAATACAAAACGATTACCTGAAAGGAGTTCTTTTTTGATTGGATGTTCTGTTGTCACCTGTGTGATTTGGGCTATATTGGAAAAAAGGATTACAATTTTACCACCTGCAAGTAAGCGTTTGTGTGCTGCTTCAAAAAAATCGGGGAAGAGTTGTTCGTTGTAATAGATTGCTTCATCCAATTTGTTCAATTCTTGCATGGCAGGTAACCACGGTGGATTGAAAACAATTAACTCGGTTGGTTTCTCCCATTTGCCAAACAAATGCCCAAAATCAATTTCTATTTTTCTGGCTAATTTGGTTCCTTCCATAGATTCTGATAATCCGATAATGGCATTGGGATTGATATCTGTTCCAAATATTTTTTGAAAACCGTGTTGCACCATCAGTAAGGATAGTACACCACTTCCAACCCCAATATCAACGGCTGTTTTTTTTGGTCCTTCATACCGTTTCAACCAATTGTCAAATAGATTTAAATGCTCAAACCGAGTAGGGAAATAAACGCCAAAATAAGGGTGGATTTTATTGCGTAAAACGGGGATATGAATTCCATTTTTATACCATTGCCATGCACTGTTTAACCCTTGAATTTGAGGTAGTGGCAAGAAAAACTCGTTCAATTCCGGATACAATTTTTCTAACCACCCAATCACCGGTGCTTTTCTCACCATGAGTTTATGTTCTTTAACATGGATTAGAATGAGATGGGATAATTTTCTGAATTCCGCACGAAAGGCTCTTTGTTCGAGAAAAGAATCATTCGGCAGCGTATTTTTGAGATAAGAAGTCAGTTCTCGAAGGAGATACAAACCATTGCTGTAAATTTCTTCCACTAAAATTTGCTTGCCTGCCAGCAATGTCTGAATCGTTTCTCGAATATCGGATTTACGTGTAAATGATCCTATGTCAATTCCCGCTTTGATAGGTTCGGGCCTATTTACTTGTAAAGTGTTATTGACCATTTTTTGAAGATTAGAAGAATTTTATATTGAAAGAGGATTGGCGAAAAGAAAATGCCGGGTTTCGGTCATCTTGCTCTTAACTTCATCGAATTTTGCAGGAAGTGATTCAATATTCTTTTTTTTTTTTCCTACTGTCCATTCACTTTCAATGTTTGCCACATTATTTTCAATTTTGACCGTAACATGTTCTCTCCAGAACTCATTTTTTTTTTAGGTTCACTATCAGTTTGCCTTTGAGTTGCCCTTTTCCGAATTCAATGCAACATGGTGGTTTTACACGTAGGTATTCTACTGAGATTACACCTGTTAAGCCAGTAAACAGGCTTATGTTATTTTTTTGGGTTGGTGCCAGTGCTCTTTATTTCTCGTAAAGTAAGATATTTATTTCAGTGAATTTTGTGAGGCCTTTTCTTCTTTCAATTTTACTGTCCCACCATATTTTTGGGTATCAAATTTCTTTTTGCTCTTGATTTTAGAAAACACTTTTTCAATCGCTTTTCTGTCTGCCCCCTTTTTTATAACTGCCACCATAGGTCTCAATTCCAATCTATCGATTTGATGCACATCACTGTCATAGAAGCACGAACCCCGCTTTTGAAAAATGGCTGTTTTCGGCAGTAATTCTTTTATTTTCAGTCATATATATAGTATTTCCACTTTTCTTTACCTGTTTCATATAAAATTTCCAATCCACCTTCCGCTCTTTGATTTTCTGTTGGGTCGTAAACCACAACTTCAAAATTGAAACCCATAATTACATTTTGAGAGAATGTCAGTTTAAAGTGGTCTTCTTTCTTTTCGTAGTAGTAACCTGATATTCCCATAATCCAAGGATCCGGAATGTTTTTTATATAATCAGGCTTTAACTCAGAAATGTCGTCTGGATAGTGATTATTATTTTTCCTAAATTTCTCAATGGCAGTAATTAATTTGTCTGCGTTGTTAATTGCTATGGTTCTACTGATTTCTCTGGCGAGTTCTGAACCCCATATAGATAGAATAATGGTTATAGTCGGAACTGTCCACAGTAAAACTGGTATTACTTTTTTTTTCTCTGTGGCTAATTGATTAAATGTCCAAACAAGTCCGATTGGTATGAATAGAAGTCCGATAAAACTACCAAGTTGTGCGAAACTGAAAATTATGTTTGTCGGTCTGCTCAAAAAACTTGGTCCTGGCAAAAAAGGAGATAGGACCAACAAAATTGTCAGTATGTTAATCCCGATTGTTGTTTTCCACTGTTTTCTGGTCATTCGTCTTGTTGTTGTATTGTAGCACCTAATATAGCCGCTTTTTGGGTTTTGTATTTGGGCGGGTTTCGGAGAAAAAACTGTTAGCATACCAAAAAGGTTGATTCGAGGTAGAATGTTGATTTTTTATCCATGTCACACCCCATCGGACGAACGCCATTTGTACGCTGTATTATTTTAAATATCTTTTCAATTCAGCTTCTTTATATCCCATTTTGATAAATGCTGGTATCATATTTAGCATTTGTTCAAACTGTTCCAAAGAGGAAGCAGAAGTCCCTCCACCGGTAATATATTTTGAGTTATCTAATGCAATATTATCAACCCTTGTTAGACGTCCTGCAATAGTTGTAAATCCTGGTTCGAAAAGATGTAGGACGAAGAATCCTTCTTCGTTCTTGTTTGTCGATCCGTTTAGAACGTCATTGATAAATACTTTTCCATTCCTAAAATCTGCATCCGTTGGCATATTTTTACTTTTGATTATTACAGGAGTCAATCCTATTTTTGCCCCGTTCTTTTTTTTACTTGTTTCGGTAACAACAAATCCGTAGTAATCACCTGAGTTGGCCTTAAAGCTAAGGCAATCCCCTACAGCAAATTCATTTTGACTTTGGCCCATAGATGTTAAAATTAGAATAGTAAGATAGAAGATAAGTAACGGAAATTTCTTTATCATGGGTTTGTTATATTGTTCAACGTGTAGACTAAGAAATGTAGGGCTTTCATTAACTGTCCGCCGAAACTTAAGTTTGCTAGGTAAAGTTACCTTTCCGAAAGCCATGTCTATCTTATTTCTTCTTAGGTGATATTGTGGTGCGTTTTTTAAATTATTTGTTTAATGGTACTCATTGGAAGGAACAATTTTTCACTATCTGGCAGTGGTTCAAATCCATATTTTTTGTAAAAGTTCACAGCAAATTCATTAATAGGGTCTACGGAAACAGCTATTGCTCAGGTGCTTTCTTCCGATAATCTAAATGCGCTACTAATCATGTCCCTTTTGCAATTATGTCTCTTGCTAGTCGTCCGAGTAAAATGACAGGAGCATTATCAAACTAGTTTACAGACCAAGATAGGAATGAAGTTTCAATTTACTAGACAACCCCCATTGCAGCCAAACGGGTGTTATGAGCCGTTAAAATGTCATTCAATTGTAATCTTTTCTCCTAAGAATTTAGGTTTCGTGTTAAGAATGAAATCAACCATTACCTTAACCCTAGCAAATTTCTCACGAATCTTTGTTCTTAAACCATTGTAGACATCAACATCTTTTGCATTAAAACCTATGGCATCCAGGTTTAATCTTTTTGCAATGTAAACCGCTCGTTGATTATGGAATTCTTGTGAGATTATTGTGAAGTGATTTTGTCCAAAAATTTCTTTCATTCTATAAACTGAGTCAAATGTTCTAAATCCTGCATAATCAAGATAGATGCTGTTTTCTGGAATTCCTCTTTTAAGGAGTTCTTCTTTCATGTCTTGTGGTTCATTGTAGTCATTTTTGCTATTATCACCGCTTATGACAACCTTTCTGATTTTTCCAGCCTTGTAAAGCAATTCAGTCGCAATAATTCGGTTTTCAAAATATTGATTTTTTCTTCCTGACTTTAAATACTTTGAAGTACCCAGCAATAAGGCAACGCTATTCTCAGGAATGGATTCAGTATTTGTGAAAATATGTTTCTCTGTTTGCTTTTCAACCCCGTAATCAATGCTTAAAACGATTATAAAAAGCAGGATAAATCCTAAAAAAAGTATCTGTCCTATTGTTTTTTTTGACATAGTTGCTGAATTAGGAAATGCATTTTAAATGGCCCATAGCGTTTTAGTGTTTGGTTGTAGGGGATAAATCCAGCGGATTTGTCCGCTTACACGAATATAATAAATTTGAATACACTTCGGGCGACTGTATCGCCCGCTATTAAACAAACCCAATGGTAAAGCTCATGAGCGTCAAACACTTTTTTTTCTGTTGTCATTTGGTCTTTTTAATAGACCAAGGTTAAACCCAATTATTGCTCCTGTCATCGGTAGAAAAAATGTAAAATAAGTTACCCAGGAGTTCTTCATTTTGTCAGCATGGAAGAAAGTCAAATAGTACCATATCAGTAGTCCTAAAAATAGTCCAATAACACTTTGTAACAAAAATCTAATAAAATTCTTCTGTTCGCCTTTCTCTTTCAAATATTTGTAACCATCATAACCAATTCCTGTCTGCATGCCAATAAATCCAACAAACACTGTCAATAAAACACTGTAAAACATGTCCACATGATTTCCTTTAAGTTCACCGTACAGAGCTATCAATAGTGCAATAACTAAAACTCCTCCAAATCCAAATATTAATCCCATAAGAACTTGTCCCGAAATGAGTCCAAATTTTTGATAGTTGTTCATGGTTTTATTTTCCTATGCATAAGCTACAACGTGGTTCAGCTTGGAGACGGCGGGCCTGCCTGACGTCAGGCAGGCATTCGGAGCCGTTCTCTTCCAGCCTACTCCCAACTTCAAAGATACTGATTTTCATAGTTATTCGGTACCGCCCGCTGTATCCAAGGTGATGTTGTGGTGTCGTGATTTTTATTCTTGTGAAATAAATTCCGCCCATGAGACTATTTGTGTGTTTTCAATCTTCCCTAACACTAATAAATCAGAATCTCCTGTTACTAAGAAATCTGCTTTACCATCAATCCACAGACTCAATAAAAAATTATCTTTTGGATCCCTACATTCATCGATTTTTGATTCCACATTTATTAATTCCCCAAAGGTTTCAATTTGGGCCAGAAGTGTCTTGATATCTGATTTTTAAAAAATCTTTTGAATTTGGGCCTTTCCGAAACCTCTAAAAACTCTTCAAGCAATTCTTGGGAAAAATCAGTGTTACTGCGCCAGATTCAAGAAGCACTTCCAATTCCTTTTGTCTCTTTGATATCAAAAAACTTATCCACAGATTAGTGTCTAAAATTACCCTTCTATTTTTCATATCGGGCTTTGCGAACAGCTTCAACCTCTTTTGTAATTTCTTCTAAACTTGGGGTTTCATCTGACCTACTTCTGAATTTTTTCAATACTTCAGAAAAAGCATTCTCAGATTTGTCTTTCTTAATCCTTATCAAATCCAAATTTGCCAAGTCTTTCAAAAGGTCTTTGGCTTTGGGATTCAATATCTCAATTCCAATAGTTTCCATATTTTTAATCTTTCTTAAAGATACGAAATTTTTAAATCGGTGACCATTTTATCATGCACCACAACGGCAGTTTGTCCAAAAACCTCCGTTATCTTTTCGCATAGACTAAATATAAGCCCATTTCCTTGAATTTGGGTGGAGCTTTAGAAATTGGCAGTTATGGAATCTGTAATTTCAAATCGATGGATAAGCTTTTTTCGGATGCTTATAAAGTCCAATATGGACCTGTACTGAGCCTGCCGAAGTATTATAGGCCACAAACATGAACCCAACATCCGAAGAGTCCCTGTCCTTTCCCTTTTGGGTGATGATGAAGTGGAAGTTCTACTGTCTTTTGATTGTTCCGTAGTTGTGTTCGATGATGGCCTGCCTCCGTTTGTAGAGGTGTCCTTTTGCTCCACGTTCCTCTTAGCTCGATGTTGCGTCTGCGTTCCCTTTCCAGTGCTCTGGAACTTCTGATCATGTTAAGATATCTGTAGATAAAAAGCCTTAGCAGGTCGCCGGGATGGTAGGCAGGCCTGCCATTGTCGACAAAGTCCATCTCAAAACCAAAAGACTTTAGGTCAAGGCGTTCACAAACAGATCGATTAGGCGTGTTTCATTATCAAACTCAAGGGAATCGTCCAGGCAGGTGGGGAAAAGTGCAAGCTGGGTGCGGTCGGTGCCCTGCCAAAGGCAGACAGGCTTATATGAATTTCATGCTAGAATTTACAAAAATTACCCTATATATCCCATAGAAAAAATGTGAAATTCAATCTTACCACAAGGTGGGGTTTTTAGACAGTCTGACGTTAAGAATATAGGGCGATGGGCGGTTCAAGGCTCCAAACTACCAATTGCCTACATATTTTCTTAAAGGTAATTATTTTCAGCTTTATCACGATTTGCTCAATGACCTATATTTAGTGTTAGCGGTTCGCCTTTTTTGTCTATATGTTATTTGTCTATTGGTTTAGTCTGTTGGGGTGCATTGACTTGGTGACTCTTTTGGAATTGTTGCTTTGTACCGTTGGTCTGTGCAAATTGCAAATGTGCCATCAAAAGCGCTGGATTTTATTTTATAAGCAAATATACTTTTAAATGAAACATTACTTTTTCTTTTTTCTTTCACTGTTAAGTCTGTATTGTTTACCCCACTCTGCCAAAGATTGCATTATTGGCGACAACGTAAGCCCAAACTCGGTTAATGTGTATTCAACCTTTGGTGGAATTTCAGCATAAATTTTCCTGCGTATTAACCCATCATCTTCTAATTCTCTCAACTGCTTAGTAAGCATTGATTGCGTAATTCTTTTTACACTTCGCTTCAATTCCCCAAACCTTGCGGGAGAGGTATGATAGATAGCATTAATTAAAATGGCTTTCCATTTTCCACCTAAAACTTGCATTGTTGCAGTTACTGGGCAAGATTTTTCATCAAAAACGATTTTTTTTTCTATGTTAATTCTCTGATTATCAATTATAGTATTGTTTTTCATACTTACTTAATTTATTTGTCCTACTTGTAGTAATAAAAATTACTTTCAAAATTTGTTCTATAAAATTAAACAATACTAACATTAAAAAATAAAACAAAATGGAAAAATTCGTATTTATATTCAGAGGTGGTGATACTCATATTTCCACTGCTGATTCACAAGCCGCAATGGACATCATTCAAACGTGGAATGATTGGATGCAAGGACTGGCCGAAAAAGGAATTCTTGCTGGAGGCGATGCACTTCAAGTATCAGGCAAGCATGTGAATGGTTCAAAAAAAGTAGTTTCAGATGGTCCGTATGCTGAAGGAAAGGAAATGGTTGGCGGCTACTTAATCGTAAATGCAAAAGACATTGACGATGCCGTGGAAATTTCAAAAGGTTGTCCGATTTTTAATGAAGACGGAAGCTTAGAAGTTCGTCAAGTTCAGAAACGTGAAAATTAATTTCTGATGTTCAAAATTCAGAAGTTACATTACGATTGACCATCTTTTTCGCCAGAAGACGGGAAAGATGGTTTCTGTTATAACGCATATTATTTGTCTGTTTGTTTAATGTTTGCAGTGTTGTCAATAGGATGACCGCTAACGGGATTCAGTTTGGAGACGGCGGGCCTGTCTGACGCCAGGCAGGCATTCGAAGCCGTTCTCTTCAAGCCTACTCCAAACTTCTTAAAGATACTAAACTTTCAATTTACGCTGAACCGCCCGCTGTCTTCCAAGGTGATGTTATGCACTGTTCTTTTTCATTTTTTTGAGGCAATTAGATCAAAAATCAATTCTTTCAATATTTCTAAATCACTCTCTATTGTTCCTTTCATATATCTTTCAAATACACTTTTATTGTCAGGAGGGTTTAGGTTCAGAATCAACCCTTTTTCCAAGGCCAACAACCTTAAAAACTCTCTTTGAGCACGTCCGTTACCACCTTCTCTAAAGGGATGAAAATAATTTGCATTATCTAAAATTTCGGCTAACTTCTCTGATAATTCTTTTCTTCTGTTTTTTCGAATTTTCTTGTAGTCAGCTATTAAAGAATTAATGTAGCTACTGGCATTATCAAAATGGGTGGTGGGAAAAAATTGTTTTCCATCCTTACTTATTTCCACAACCCGTTTTTTGCCAGCCCAGACATATATATCTTGAAACAAATGCTTGTGAATATCAAAAAGGTTTTCAATTCCTTTAATCTTAATGGGATTGTTGTAAAGTTACTGAAGTCGTTTTGTTACTGCTCCACTTTCAACAAAAAGCAATACATCCGGGTCTGTAATTCCCGGAATGTTTTTTAAAATCCCTGTTTTGGATCTACATAAGTATAATCAAAGTCTATGTCCTTATAGGAATCAGACATAAGCCTTTTCTTCCGCAAACTTCACCAATTCACTCAATGAAATTTTCCCTGTTACATAATCCCTGATTATTTCAACCCCTTTGGGTGTAGGTATAAAACCTTCAAACATGTTGCTTCCTAAAGCATTTGCCGTGCTTTCTAATGTCTTTAAATCTGAAAATTTCACTCCCATTATCGTCAGGTTATTCCTGTCAATTTCGATTGTAGCAAACATATGTTTTGGTTTTAATCCTTCGACGAATTTACAAAATTCCCGTCATTTTATTCTTAGGTCCCTCTTTTTTAGAATAGTGCATAACGGTCAAGACTACCAGCTGGCGGGCGTTAAACACCCACAGAACTGCCCACCGAAACCAAAGTAATTGAAAGATAATAAATTTCTATTAGCAGTAAACCGCCCGCTTGATGGTAGCTAATGTTGTCGTACGTTCTTATCCTTTATCAGTCAATTTGTTTTTGCGCTTTCCAATTTTTCTTCGTCAATCTCAATTTCGTCTTCAACTTCTATCACAGGGATGTCTATCGGCATAGGGGGTGGGGGTGGATTTAGGGTAGTGTCCTTCTGAAAAAAAGTTAATAATTCATCAGTTAACTTGTAGGTTGTGTCTGAACTCTCTGCTGTAAACAGTAAATAATGCTCTTTCCTTGAATGTGAAGGGAAAAAGCCAACAACTCCTGTTTTTTGGTTATATATAAATCTTTGATTAAATGGCCAATCCTGATGGTAAATGTTGCAGAGTTTAAATTCTACTCCATCAAAAAAGGTCTCGTCACTTAATGAGATTTCATAACCCGATTGTTCAAAAATATTTTCCATGCCCCCTTCACTCTTAAATGCCACCTTCAATAGAGAGTCTACAAACAATATAAAATGAAGTTCTTTAAAGTTATATGAGTCATCTGAAATTCTGTCTACATATATCAAAGTGTCAGTGGGTGGTGAAAATGTCTTCCAACTCACAACTGTCATTGGTTCGTTTTGAGTGCAGCCCCAAAAAAGCAAAATTAAAATTGATATTATGATGTTCTGTCTGTTCATTTGAATGCACTACAACGTGATTCAGCTTGGAGACGGCGGGCCTGTCTGACTCCAGGCGGGCATTCGGAGACGTTATCTTCCAGCCTACTCCTAACTTCTTAAAGATAATGAACTTTCAATTTTCTCGGAACCGCCCGCTGGATCCAAGGTGATGTTGGACTCAGTTCTTAATTAGGTTCACTATCAGTTTTATCATCAAATCCCTATGCTCGGGTAAACTTTGCGCTACTGCCAATGCCAGGGCTACCAATGTATTTTCACTTATTTTTTTTATTCCTCTTTCATCCAAATTATAAGCTTAAACTTCCCTTTTTACTTTTCTTTCTCCTTTTTTTTGAATTTGGCGGAAATTCCGCCAGGTTGACTCTTTATCCAATTCTCCCTCTTTGTAAATATTTCGGATGTGCTCACCAATAGTCCTTCTGGCTTTACCAAAAAATTCAACTAATTGCTGTTCGCTAACCCAAACCGTATCGTGCTCCCCATCCAAAATGATTTCAAATTCATTGCTACCTTGGGAGGGTTTGAAAACCACTATTTCAGAAATGAAGTCGACTGTTTCCATGGAGGAAGATAAAGTTTTTTGATAAAAATATTAGTTCATTGTTTCAAAAAACCTTTGATTTCAAAATTGCCAGGATCTTTAACAGCATATTCTATTAAGACCTTCGATCCAATTTCCTTTTTATCGATTCTCTGGGAAAGTTTTTTCTTCTGGACATAAACCGAATCATCAACCTGATAGGTTATCGTTATGATTTGGGTATATCCCATTCCTTTCGGACCATACCCAAGTACATTATCTGTGATTTCAGCTTTTGTTTCTAAAGTTTTCGTCCATGGAGCAAATGGTATTTCAAAATTATTCCATGCTAGGTATAGAAAAACTCCAAAACCTAATATTCCGATTATCCAAGGATTCTGCTTTGCCATTTTAGAATTGAGTCCAAGGTGATGTTGTGGCATCGTTTTTATTTTACGTGGATATAGGATTTATTTTAATTTGACCACCGACAGCTTTTAATACTTTCAATATTGTTTCAAATTGAGGCTTTGAACCAGTTGATAGGGCTTTATACAAACTTGGTCTGCTCATTCCTGTTTCTTCCGCTATTTTGGACATCCCAATTGCTTTTGCAATGTGCCCAAGGGCTACAACTACATCATCATTATCCCCTTCCTCCAATACAGAATTCAAATATTCAGCAATCATTTCTTTACTGTCCAAATAGTCCGCTATATCAAATTTTGATGTTTCCATTTTTTATTTTTTTATTCTGTTCCAAATTTCTTTTGCTTTATCAATGTCCTTTTTTTGAGTTGATTTATCTCCACCTACAAGAAGAATAATAATTTTCCCATCTCTTTCCTTGAAGTAGATCCTATATCCTTTTGCATAGTCGATCCTCTATTCATGAATCCCTTCACCAACGGGTTTGCAATTCCCAAAATGTTCGTCAATTTCAAGTTTTTGGATCCTGAACAAAATTTTTGCTTTTGCCCTCAAATCCTTTAATTTTTTCAACCACTTATCAAATTCAACAGTCTTCTCAATAAAGTACATCTACCTATCTGTATTCATTTGGATACAAAATTACGTGATTTTTCTTGATTTTAAAAGTTGCTTTGTATTTACTAGGCGTGCTCTTAAAATGTGCACCAACGTTTCTCGCATATGCTTTGTGGCGGGCAAACGTGCGAGATTATTCGGTTTATCTATTAATCGGTTTTAAAAAGACAATAACTTTCGATTTAACAACCATCTCGCCATAAAGTATATGTGTTAGGCAACGTTTTTGTTTTCGTAATGCTTTATTTCGTTCAGTTCCGATTCTTTCGATTCTTTTTCCTCTTCAATATCATAATCGTCTTGAAGTCCGAGCCAAAATTTTGCAGAATTTCCAAAATACTTACTCAATCGCAAAGCTGTGTCTGCTGTAATTCGGCGATTTCCTTTTATGATTTCCGAAATTCGAGTTTGCGGAATTTTCAAGTCCTTGGAAAGTCGGTATGCGGTGATTTCCAATGGCTCAAGAAATTCGTAATTCAAGATTTTTCCAGGATGTACATTTGCTAACTTTTCCATTTTTTTATTTTTTTAATGATAATCAATTATTTCCACTTCACTTGCGTTTCCTTTGTCCCAAATGAAGATAATCCGCCATTGTTTATTAATCCGAATACTATAAAATTCACTTAATTTTCCAGTAAGTTTTTCAAGTCGGTTTGATGGTGGAATTCGCAAATCGGCAATATCTTGCGAATTGTTCAACATTCTTAATTTCCGACGTCCAACGTTTTGAATTTCAATCGTCATTTTCTTGACTCGGATTCCGTTCCAAATCTGTTCGGTCTCTTTCGAGCCAAAAGAAATAATCATAGTCTTGTTTTACGTTACTAACGTCAAAGATAAGTAAAATATTTGTTCTTTGTAGATTTTTTTTAAATGTTGCCTAACGTTTTGCCTCTTTTCGAAGGTGGGGTTTTCCAGCACTAAACTTCATTAGATGCACAAAGCTTGAATTTAGCACTTCAATGTCATAAAAGAACGAAACCCCCGCTTTTGCAAAACGGCTGTTAGCAGCTTATACTCATAATTTATCATGAAATTCAAAAAAAGCCTTTAATACTTCTTTCGGAGTTTCCACATGGGGATAATGTCCGGAATTTTCCAGCAGCACAATATCTGCATTAGGAACTAATTCAGCAAAACGGTCTGCTGCATGTTTACCCGAAACCGGATCTTCGATTCCGTTTATCAACCTTATTGGAACAACTCCATTTACCAAGGGCATAACCCACCGTTCACGATTTGTTCTTCGTTCTTCTATATAACGAATGAGTATGGGCATCATTGAAATACCATTATTTCCCGAAGTCAACTTCCATGTTTCATGTACGAACTCATTGGTAGGAGGATGTGCCTTGCTGAAAATTTTGGTGAAGCTCTTTTTCAGGGACTTTTCGGACATCAATTTTGCTATAAAAGGTCCGAGAGGAGACATTAACAACTTCTGAATAAAAAGGGCATGATGTGTTTCAGGAAATAAGCCTCCATTCATGAATACACAAGATAACCAGTTAATCTTTGATGACTTTTCAAATTGACGGGCTAAAAGTTCTTGGGCAACAGTATCCCCTAAGTCATGTGCGAATATATGAGCCTCGGTGATTCCGGCCTTAACCGCTAACCCTTCAATCATATCAGCTTGTAAACTGATTGGTAAAGGCCGGTTGGGTTTAGCCGATTTGCCTAGCCCTATTAAATCAAGAGCCATTACATCAAATCGTTCTGTTAATGAAGGCCATATTGTCGCAAAGTCCCATGATGATGAAGGAAACCCGTGAATACAAATCAGCGATTTGCCTTTTCCTGATCGTTTGAAGAAAACGCTTAAATCATTAATGATTTCCGTTCTTCCGTCCTTATACCAATCTGCTGAGTTCATATTCATTAATTGCTGCTAACGTCAGACTGTGAAAAAAGCCTCTCTTATTTTTTAGTGGCTTATTCCACAATCTCCTGAAATTTAGTAAATTTAGTTGAGGTTATTTTTAACAATCCCCTTTTATCTCTATGCACTATATCCAAGGAATTGACCGGTTCCAAATGACCTTTTCAAGTTTAGATGACTTTGTCGATAAAAACAATCCTGTGAGAATCATCGATGCTTTCATCGAAAAGCTCGACCTTAAGCTATTGGGGTTTGTTTCAAAACCTCCCGGACCCAAAGAAGGCCAAGAGCAAAAGTCTTCCAACCCATTGGACGGCAGACCTTCATTTCATCCCAAAGTATTGCTCAAACTCTACTTCTACGGCTATTTCAACGGCATCCGCAGCAGCAGAAGGCTCGAGCGGGAATGCGGGCGCAACATCGAAGTCAGATGGCTGCTCAACGGACTCGCTCCCAACTACCACACCATTGCCGATTTCAGGAAGGATAATCCCAAAGCGCTCAAAAACTGCTTCAAGCTCTATGTGCTGTTCCTCAAAGAAGCGGGTCTGATCGGCGGAAAGACAGTCGCGGTGGACGGCTCCAAGTTCCGGGCCTCCAACAGCAAGAAGAATAATTACAGCCAAAGCAAAATCGACAGGCATCTCAGCTATATAGAGCAGAAGACCGAAGAATACCTCCGGCAACTTGACCATGCAGATTCACTCGAAATCACAGAGGAGAAAATCCAGCTCATCCAGGAGAAACTTGATTACTTCAAAGAAAACAAAATCAGATACGAACAGCTTGGAGAACGCTTACAGCAAAGCGGAGAAACCCAGATCAGCACCACAGATCCCGACTCCAAGGCATTGCTCGTTCAGGCCCGCCCGGCTGACGCCAGTCGGACGGGGACAGGTGGTCGAAGTATCCTACAATGTCCAGGCTGCCGTGGATGACAAACACAATCTCGTGGTAGGTACCCACGTGATCAACCGGAATGATAGAAACGCCCTCCATGAAATCGCTCTGGAAGCTAAAGAGGGGTTGGATTCTGAGGATTTGACAGTCTTGGCCGACAAAGGATACCACAACGGAAGAGAAATACAACAGTGCCAACAGGATGGCATGCAGACCATAGTGGCACCCAACGAAATAGTCAACTCTAACAAACATGGTACAACCGAAGACTATCTCGTAACCAGATTCATATACCATCCGGATACCGACACCTACACCTGCCCACAGGGGAAAACACTCACCACTACGGGAAAATGGCATAATAAAACCAGACAATGGGACAGCCATCTGTTCAAAAAATACAGGACTCCGGACTGTAAGGACTGCCCGGTCAAACAACTGTGCACCGGAAGAAAAGACGGGGGCAGGGAAATCGAAAGAAGCGAGTATGCCGATGCTGTGGAAACAAACCTCAAAAACCTACAAGAGAATAAGCCGCTCTACAAAAGACGACAGATGATCATAGAACACATCTTCGGCACTGTCAAACGGAAGTGGGGATTTAATTATACAGACCTCCGGGGATTGGAAAAAGTAAATGGTGAGTTTGCACTCATCATGACGGTTTATAATCTCAAACGAACCATCAACATACTCGGCATGACCGGTCTGATGGAAAAGCTCAGGAAATGGATCCCGGACTACAAAAAGGTCTCTTTGCCTTCAAAATCCACTGTTTTAAAGCCCCTGAAAGATTTATGCAAAGAATTTGGCCTGGATAGGCCGGTATTAAAACTAATTTCTGTTTTGAATAGGATTCAAGGCTTGTCTGATACAAACCGCCTATACGGCTCAGAAACAGGGTTTTTACAAAAATCAAGGCTTTTTTTCACAGCCTGACGTTTTGGCGCTTGGCGCAGTGGCGGATTTCGGAGTACAAAACTGTCAATACACCACAAAAGTTGATGCGAGGTAGAATGTTCAATTAACCACGTCACCCGCCATTGAGCCAAACGCCTGTTAGCGGTTCGCCTTTCCTTGTTTTATTTGTCAAATAGTTTATTTATTTCTGCAAACATTTTTTCAAAGTTGTCTAATGTTTGTTTCTTGAAGAAACTTTTGTCAACTCCAAGCTGGTTTAATTTGTTTGCTGGTCGGTAATGATTAAATCTGTCTTTACCAATTACTTTGTTTATTTGTTTAATAATTGTGTCCAAAGAAGCGTCAAGGTCGCCTATTTTGATTGGTTTAAAGTCTTTATCAAATGCTTGATTGAAAAGATTTAAATATTCTTCCTTATCAAACAAATCTTCTATGTCAGCTACGTTTTTGCCATTGTTAGAAAACTCGTTAAAAAATCTGATGTTTTTGTCTTTTATTATTCTGTTACGGATTAGGTCATCTACTTTTTGTTTTCCTTTTTGGTCAGTGAATGTGTCAAGTAAGCAAGCTACGTTCAGTTTTGAGCCCCGTAACAAAGAAATGAAAGTTGAAACCTTGTCCAAGCCACCAACAGGAACAATTGTAATTTGGTCATTTAGATGTGTTTTTTTATCTGCTTCAAGAATGCTTGACATTAGAGTTAGGTAAATTAAGTCCGCAGGTCCTTCAACGAGTAAGTTGTTTTTGGAAACAAATAGATTCTGGGCTATGTCGTAGCCAAGTGCCGCTTGCAAAGGAAATAAAGTATTAGGGTCTTTTTCTTGTATTGAGTCTGAAATTACTGTTCCTGTTTCAGTTTCAAAACAAGTTCTTACTCTTTGTAAATGTTCACTTTCAACCATAAATGGCGAATGTGTAGTATAAATTATTTGATATTTTTTGGAGAGTTCTTCAAAGAATTTTAATAAATCTGATTGAGCGGAAGCGTGCAGATTCAGTCCTGGTTCGTCTAAAAGGAGGACATAGTCTGAATTTTTGTCCGCTTGAATTTTACTAAACCAAATGATGAATGAAAAAAACCAATTAAAACCTTTACTTCGCCTGTCAAGAGGAAGGGTTATTTTATGTCTTTGGCTTTTTACTCTAATGTCAAGAACTTTTTCCTGCTGACCTTGTGAATTGCTTACATTCTGTATTTTAAATTCAATATCTAGATTCTTGTTTGTTGACCAATACTTGAAAATTTCACTTGTAATCTTGTTTGAAGAGGCTTCGAGTAAAGCTATGTATTTTTCATAGTCTTGTTCTGTAGAGTTCAGAATATCATCTGGTTTTATTCTTGCAAGTTCGAAAAGGGCTATTGATGTCTTGTCCTTTTCCGTAGATGGTGGTTGACTTTTTAATTTGTTAATGTTGATTTTTCCCGGGAGAGGATAATAATCGTCAAAATACCAAAACTTTGGCATATTAGGTTTAATAAACACTTTGGCAATATATGCTTCTAATTCATTCCCCCATTTAGGAAATCCACCGTCCAATATGCTTTTAATCTCCTTTTTAAGTTTAGGCAAATCTTCATCACCTTCAGCTTGCTGAATAGCATCAATTTCCTTTAGCTGACTTACTTTCTTTATGTTTTGTTTGGTCTCTTTTGATAAACTATAGTCATCAACAATACTTTCCAAATACTTTTTAATGCTAGCATTTATACCTGTGAAAGAGGTTTTGTTTTTGTATGTCCAAGTGTAGCTGAATTCCGTTGAATTAAATACACCTTTCCCAAATTCTTCTTCAATTGCTTCAAGTAACTCTTTCTGAATCTCGTAGTAGCATTGAATTATATTGCAGTCTTCATCACTATGTTGAAAGTCAATTAGCTCATTTCGTGGGTAGTCTTGAGTTAAATCAAAAGTAAAGTCATTATCGTCATTAAAGTAGTTGGTTTTCGCAATAGCAGTCAAAAAGTTAGTTTTCCCTGATTCATTCATTCCAACAACTGTTGTAATACCTGATTCAATTTCTACAGATTGAGTGTTCTGTATGCTTTTGAATTTGTTTATCTCTACTTTGGTTAGTTTAATTTTTGCCATTTTTTATAGTTTTATGTTTTACTATGTCTTGTTTTTAAGGTGACCGCTAACTCTCTTATTGTTACGGTTTTTCCGAATATACTTAACTAATCTGGTTACATTTATACAGTTTTCCCTATTTTTATTTATAAATCATCAAATGGGGATTTGATCTCTTTGATCTTTTTTTCACTCACATAGGTATATATCTCCGTAGTCTTACTGGACTTGTGTCCAAGTAATTCCTGAATGTACCTCAAATCTGTACCCCTTTCCAATAAATGAGTTGCATAACTATGTCTTAACCAATGCAGCGTTACTGGCTTTTTGATTCCTGCTTTTAAAACAGCATTCTTCAAGACTTCCTGCAAACTGGTGGGACTATAGGTCTGGCCCATGATCATACCCTCAAACAGATACACCCTTGGCTTTTCATACCTGTAATATTCCCTGAGCAATTCCAAGATCTTTTCACTGATAGGTACCATCCTGTCCTTTTTGCCTTTCCCTTGACGGATAAGCAGCATTCCCCTTTTGGAATCAATATCACCGATCTTGATGTTCAACAACTCTGACCTTCTGAGACCACAGGCATATATCAACGAAAGCATGGTCCGGTGCTTTACGTTTTGATGTGCCTGTAAGATCGCTTTCACTTCTTCTTTGCTCAGAACATGGGGTAAAATTCTCGGGTTTTTTGGCCGCTCTATCCCTTGAATCTCCAGCTTTCTTTTTTGTCTGTTCGAAAAATATAGCTTTACTGCATTGATAACAAGTGACTGAAAAGAAGCTGAATATTTCCTTAAAATAATATAGTCTTTATGAAAGGATTCCAGGTCTTCATTAGAAATAAGTTCGGGATTTTTATTTCCGGTAAACCTGAAAAATAAACCCAACCCCCCTGAATAGTTCTTAATAGTGGATTCGGAGTACCTTAGGTTCCGCATCCAATCTGAGAATTTGTCAATTTCCTGTCTGATTTCCTCAGATATCGGAGGCAATGGATCAAATTCCCTTTCTACCTTCACCCGTTTAAACTGAGAATAACCAGCCAGATTCTCCCCTTAAAAAATGTAAGGAGTTCAGTGAGCCTGTCATCCGTATAAGCTATCCACCATACCTTTTCCTTTGGATCCCAATCTACCCCCTCAAATTTCTTAATAGCTTCCTTCAGCTCAAAATCATAGGGAAATTCCAACCTGATCACAGGTTTTTTCCCCCTGTAGCCGTTTTTCACCACAATTGTTTTCATAAAAAATTAGACTAAAAACACCAATGAAATTAGTTAAAAATCCCGGAATAAGCAATGTCTAGTTGATTACTTTCCACTCAGACACCAAAACCCCCCTTTTAAAAAACCTATCTATCTTCCTTCAGATTCAAAAACCGCTTACCCAAAAATCCACAGCCTATCTCGAAACCAATATCCCCCAATTTCAACTAATATCAATATCAACCAGCATCCATAAATATCACCAAATATCAACCAATTTCTTTTTTGATCGCCTCACTGTCCCAAGCATGATCATTGACCGAAAACCGCCGCTTCATTTCACCGGTAAGCAGTTGTTCCTGCATCTCAATCTGCCGTCGGACCATAGAAATGTATTGTTGTTGGTCATCTTTGACCTTGACCAGTTCACGAAGAGAAGCTTCATCATATTTCTGGAAATTCTGGGCCAGCCTTTGTACGGTGTGGGCCCTTTTGCCTAGTTTGATCAGTGCATCTTTGCCCATGCGGATGGAGGTGTCAAGGTGCTCCCTGTAGATGTTTTCCACCCCCATTTCCATCAGTTCGTAGGCATCTGCCCGGTTGCGGCTGCGGATCATCAGTTCCAGGTTGGGGAAATGTTTCTGAAGCGTCTCCACCAGAGCCAGGTTGGTTTCTGGAGAATCGATCGCTGAGATCAATAACCGTGCTTCTGCAGCTCCGGCAGACTCCAGAAGGTCCAGTCGGGTGGCATCCCCGTAAAAGACCCTAAAGCCCATTTTTCTCAACAGATCCACCCGGTCCGCATCATGGTCCAAGATGGTGGCCGATACACCACTCGCCCGTAGAAACCGTCCTACCGTACTGCCATAATGGGAAAAACCCACGAGAATTACCTGGTTTTTTTCATCGATCTCATCATCGGGTAGCGCAGTGGATTCTTTGACACCCACCCTCGGCAGCAGCAGCTGCTCATTCATCAGGTTGAATATGGGGGTGAGGGTCATGCTCAAAGCTGTCGTTGCCATCATCAGGTCTGTGGTCCCCCGATCCAGGATCCCCAGCTGCAAGGTAAAGGAAAACACCACAAAGGCGAATTCCCCGATCTGCGCCAAGCCGATGGAAAAAAGCAGGTTTTGGTCCAGGCTTAATTTGGCATTTTTTCCGATTCCAAAAAGTACCAGGCCTTTGAGCAACATGATGCCGAAGGTGAGGCCAATGACCATGGCGGCATTGCCAAAGATCAGTTCAAAATTGATGGATGCACCTACAGCGATAAAGAAAAGCCCCAACAATAGCCCTTTGAAAGGCTCCAGATCAGCCTCCAATTCATGTTTAAAGGCACTGTTGGCCAAAATGACTCCTGCCAAAAAGGTCCCCAAAGCAGGGCTCAACCCAACCGCTTCCATCAAAAAGGCAATGCCAATCACAATCAGCAAAGCACTCGCTGAGAACAGTTCACGCAGCCGGGTTCTTGATACCATCCTCAACAAAGGTTCTACGGCAAATTTTCCCAACAAAATCACCACCCCAACGGCAGCAACTACAGAAAGGGTCTGAATCCATGGCGCCAACCCGTCAAAAAGGCTTCCATGTTCCGACACTGTGCCAAGGTCGGTCAGAGCAAGCAGTGGCATCAAGGCCAGGATGGGAATCACCGCTATGTCCTGCATCAACAACACAGCAAAGGAATGTTTCCCAGCCAAGGTATCCATTAGGTTTTTTTCCTTCAGGGATTGCAGGACAATGGCAGTAGAAGACAGGGAAAGCGCCATTCCTATGGCCAAGGCCATGTGCCATGGCAGGCCCAAAGCCAAGGCGATACCGAAGAAAACCAAGGCTGTGATCAGCACTTGGGAAAGCCCTACCTTTAAGATCATGGTTTTCATCTTCCACAAATGCGCCGGCTCAAGTTCCAATCCGATCAAGAAAAGCATCATGACTACGCCAAATTCCGCGAAATGCATGATGTCTTCCCCTTCCTCGCCAATAAAACCCATTAAATAGGGACCAATTACAATACCTGCAATAAGGTAACCCAGCACCGAACCCAGTCCAAGTTTTTTGGCGATGGGGACACAGATCACCGCTGCTCCCAGGTATATGATGGCTTGAAACAAAAAGCTGTTTTCCATGGCTGTTTGATCTTAAGGTTGACTGTTGGAAGAAGGTGTGGGATGGGTAGCTACGCTCGTGGAATCCCGTAAAGCAATAAGGAGGTTCCGGTACTGCGAGGCCGCTTCGTCCAGTTCCTTGGCATTGATTTTATGGGTGCCTCCTACATGGAAGAATGGCAGGTATTGCATGCGGCAAAGTTTGGCGGTTTGCGCAAAAGGAAGCAGAAAATCACCGAAAGTGTGTCCATGCTTGCCATGGGCCGAATAAGACTCCTGAGGTCCTCCCGAAGTCACTGCACTCAGTACGAGCTTATTGCTCAGATAAATACCCCTAGGCCCATAGGCCCAGCCAAATTCCAGAACCAGATCAATCCACTGCTTCAGCAGGGGAGGGGCTGAGTACCAATACAGAGGGTGGTGCCATACCAGTACCTCACTACCGAAGAGCAGTTCCTGTTCCCGCTGTACATCAATGTTAAAGTCAGGGTACAGTTCATACAGATCCTGTATCCTCACACCCTCCAGGTTTTTTACAGCATCTATCAAGGCCCTGTTTACGACGGAATGTTCAAATTTGGGATGGGCCAGAATGATTAGGATTTGTTTCATGAATGTGCTGAAATTGAGGATAAAAGCTTTCAGCCCTCGAAGCTGATTTTTTTGTGGGTTCCATCACAATAAGGTTTGTTTTGAGAACTTCCACATCGGCAAAAAGCCGTAATTTTGTGTTTTTTTTCCTGACGCCCGTTTTTGTACTTTACCGCGATATTGCCGTACACCATCAGGGGGCCATTGGGCATGATTTCTACCACTTGGTCAAAGTCTATTTGGCTTTCACTTTCCTGTTTGTCTGCATCATTGTAAAAATACCCCAGTGCTCCTGAAGGACATTGCTTCACCTGTTCTACTATGGCTTCAGTAGGGGCACCCTCAGGTTTGATCCAAGGTCTGGCATCGGCTTGGAACACTTCAGGCAGACCATTGACGCAGTTGGCAGAATGGATGCACTTTTCTGCTTCCCATGTGATGGTGACTTCTCCGTTGGTATAGGTTTTCTTGCTCATATAAATTGATCGATTTTTTGCTATGGATTTCTAGGATATTGACTTGCTGGTTGCAAACTTCCCTTTTAGACCAGGTCAATTAAACCAAAACATCCCGAATTTCTTTGTTTTTGGCGAAGACACTTCTGGCAAAAGGGCAGAGGGGTAAGATCATGATTTTTGTGTGGCGGGCATACTTTACGGCTTCCATCACCAAGGCTTGACCCACACCATTCCCTTTTTCTGAGGGAGATACCTCGGTATGGTCAATGATGATTTTGTCTTTTCCAGCTACGGAATAGGTCATCAAACCAACTTCTAGCCCTGATTTCAAGGCTTGAAATTGTCCTTTGCTGCCATTTTCTTTGCGTATTATTTCCATGGTTTCCCCTACTAATTTCCAGAATTAAAGTTTCAGCTTAGAAACTAGGAAAAATATTGCTTAATGCTAAATTTTTTATACAAAAAATAACCGAACCTCTTTTTAGATATGGGTTTTCTTGTCTGGTTTTTGCCGTAGATGAGGAGCAAAATTTAAAAATGGTCGCTTGAAGCTATTTATTGATCAAATTACCTCTACTAAAATTTCCCTTATTCGGAAAGAACTCTGAGACTAAAAAAGAAAACATGGAATGAGAGGGCTTTCCTAAATCCGGATCCCTTTATTCCATGTTTATTTAATTTCAAGCGGATTGGGTTTTCTATCCGAAATCCCACACCTACAAGTATTTGATCTGGTAAATATAGGATCAGGCCATAGCCTAATATCCACAAAATATCCCAGTATCCATTTAATATCAATCTCGCCTTCAAGCAAATCGAACATTGATGTCAAATATTCATTATACTTCAAAAAGATCCTACAAAAACCTGCTTTTGATCACCATCAGTTTATCCCGGGTCATTTCATGCATGGAATAGGGGATCCCTCCCAAGCCTTCCCCTGAAGCGTCCCGCCCACCAAAAGGCATCCAATCCACCCGGAAAGCGGTATGGTCATTGACCATCACGGCAGTGGCATTGAGCTTCTTGACCGTATCCATAGCCACATCAAGGTCTTGAGTAAAGACGGCCGCCTGAAAGTGGTATTCCAAAGCGTTGGCCAATTTGATGGCTTCCTGTCGGTCCGAATAGGAATACACACATACCACAGGTCCAAAAATCTCCTCTTTGGAAACCTTCACATCTTGAGGAGGATTCCAGAGCACAGTAGGTTCATAACAGGTATCGGAGATTTTCTTTCCCCCACATAGGATTTTGGCCCCTTTTTCTTCCGCTTCCTGCACCCATTTATGGATGCGGTCCACTTCATTGGGCGAAATCAAGGGCCCCACCTCGGTTTTTTTGTCCAAAGGATCACCCACCACCAGTTTTTTGGCTTTTTCTGCGATCCGATCAGCCAGTTTTTTGGCCACACTTTCTGCGGCAAAAATCTTTTGTACCGAGACGCACACCTGCCCGGCATGGTAGAAGCCTCCCTTTACCAGCAAAGGCAACATGGCTTCCATATCTGCATCGTCTTCTACGATGACCGGGGCTGCCCCTCCATGCTCCAATGCACACCGGGTTCCGGGAGCAAGTTGGGATTTGAGGTACCAGCCCACTTTGGCCGAACCGATAAAGGAAAGGTAATTGACCCTTTTATCGGTTGCCAACTTCTCTGCTTCCTCATTGCCACAGATGACCGATTGTACCCAGCCATTAGGTACGCCTGCTTCCTTTAGGATTTCCATAAAGGCAAGACAGGAGAGTGGGGTATTGGAGGCGGGTTTCACGATGACAGGACAGCCAGCCGCAAATGCGGTCACGGTTTGGTGAATGATCAGGTTTAGGGGATGGTTGAAAGCAGACAATGATACAACCACTCCGATTGGTTCTCTGATGGTGAATGCAATCCGATTGACTGAAGCCTCCGTCAGTCCCATGGGGATTTGTTTGCCGACTAGTCTGCCGATTTCTTCGGCGGCGATCTGTACACCGTTGATGGCTCTCATGACCTCTACCTTGGAATCCTGATAGGGTTTACCACCTTCTTGTGCTGCGGTTTTGGTCAGTTCTTCCACTTTATCCTCCATCAGCTCGACGGCCTTTTTGAGTATGGCGATGCGTTGATGGGAGGGGAGCCAGTTGTCTTGATCTAAAAATAGGTCATACGCTGTTTTCAACGCTTTTTCAATCTCTTTATTCCCGACCATGGGAATTTCCTTGATCAGACTTTGGTCGTAGGGGCTATATACTTTTAGTTGGCTTGCTTTACTCATAGTTTTTTTGATTTTTCTTTTAACATGACATTCAAAATGGGGTGGTTCAAGGAGTAATCCACCGGAAGGTCAATCACATGCACCCCGGAAGTTTCCAGACAGTGGCCCAGAATTTTTTGGAAGTCAGCATCATTTTCCGGTCGGTGTCCCTGTGCCCCGTAGCTTTGGGCATACATCACAAAATCCGGGTTGCTGTAGTCCAGCCCGAAGTCCGCAAAGCCCATGTCTTCCTGCTTCCATTTGATCATGCCGTAGGCATTGTCATTGAGGATGATCACTGTCAAGTTCATTTTAAGCCTAACGGCTGTTTCCAGTTCCTGAGAATTCATCATAAATCCTCCATCACCTACCACTGCGACCACTTTGCGGTCAGGATACAGCAGATTGACGGCCATGGCGGAGGGCAATCCTGCGCCCATGCTGGCCAGGGCATTGTCGAGCAGCAGAGTCTTTGGCTGATAGCAGGTGTAATTTCGGGCAAACCAGATTTTGTAGATTCCATTGTCAAGTGTAATCACATCTTTGTCACCCAGATTCTTGCGCAGCAGGTGGACCACGCGCTGCGGCAGCATGGGAAAGCGGGTGTCTTCAAAATATTTTCTGAGATGTCCCGCCACTTCCTGCTTGACTTTTTCGAAGAAATCAAAATTCCAGTCACTTTGGGGTTTGATTTTTCGGGTCAGTTTGAGGATGGAATGGGTGATGTCGCCCACCACGTTGAGTTGGGGGAAATAAACCGGATCCACTTCTGCAGGGGAAAAATTGACATGGATCACCTTTTTTCCTCCTTTTTTCATAAAGAAAGGCGGCTTTTCGATCACGTCATGGCCCACATTGATGATGAGATCGGATTCATCAATCGCTGCATGGAGGAAGTCGTTGCTGGAAAGGGCAGCGGTGCCCAGGTATTTGGCATGTCTTTCATCGATCACCCCTTTGCCCATTTGGGTGGTAAAGAAGTAGATGCCTGTTTGGTTTACCAATTCTTTCAAAGCATCACAGATGACTTTTCTATTGGCTCCTGCCCCGATCAGAATCAGGGGCATTTTGGCTTGATGAATCATTTCCACCGCCTTATCTATGGCAGTGTCGTCAGGTTTTGGAACGATGTGTCCCACTACTTCAAATACATCCGGATCACAGTCTTCCTGGGCAATGTCCTCGGGCAACTCAAGGTGTACGGCACCCGGCCTTTCCTCTATCGCCAACCGGAAAGCCTCCCTGACTTGCGAAGCGATGTTGTTGCTGTTGACAATCTGCTTGGTGTATTTGGTGATGGGCCGCATCATGTCCACGGTGTCAATGATCTGAAACCTTGCCTGTTTGCTTTTTTTGATGGGTTTCTGTCCCGTAATCATCAGCATGGGCATAGCCCCGAGTTGGGCATAAGCCGCCGGAGTAACCAGGTTGGTAGCCCCGGGGCCCAAAGTGGACAGGCAGACCCCTGGATTGCCGGTCAATCTGCCGTAGGTGGCGGCCATAAAACCTGCCCCTTGTTCATGTCTTGTGATGATGAGTTTGATGGAGGAATCTTTCAGGGATTCCAAAAAATCAAGGTTTTCTTCCCCTGGAACGCCAAAAATATATTCCACGCCCTCATTTTCGAGGGCCTTGATAAATAAGTCAGATGCTTTCATTCGGTGTGTGGTTAGGTTGGTACAAAAATTCGATCTCTCTTATAACCACAATTTTCAGGAATTGATTTCCTGTTTTGGGCTTTTTATGTCCAGTTCGTATTTCGGAAAGATGAAACGCAATTATTACCGTCACCCTGCCTGCCCGCCTGAGGTGGGAGCCTGCCGAAGGGTCTTCGATCTTTCGGAGCGCACAAACGTAATTGTTACCTTCACCCTGCCTGCCCGCCTGAGGTGGGAGCCTGCCGAAGGGTCTTCGTTCTTTCGGAGCGGCAGGACTTCGTTTTTTCGCATAGATGCCTGCCCGACCGAAAGGTGGGCTTCGGCAGGCTCAGCATGACGCAATAGTACGGTTAGTATTTGGAACTTGTTGATGAGTCTTCGTATTTTCGGAGAGAATTAACGTAATTGTTACCGTCACCCTGCCTGCCCGCCTGAGGTGGGAGCCTGCCGAAGGGTCTTCGTTCTTTCGGAGAGAAACAAAGCCAATTGTTACCGTCACCCAGCCTGCCGCCTGAGGTGGGAGCCTGCCGAAGGGTCTTCGTTCATTCGGAGCGGCAGGTCTTCGTATTTTCGTATAGATGCCTGCCCGACCGAAAGGTGGGCTTCGGCAGGCTCAGCATGACGCAATAGTACGGTTTGTCATTGATAGCTTGTGACCCTCGATGTTCTCTAAACCATTTTAATCAAAATGACTTTAATTATTGGTTGGTGATTCTGTAAAAACCCATGACTCAAATCTCAATTCATAAAACGCCGGAAAACCTTTTGCCCTATGAAGGTGAAGCATACTACTTTCCCGATTTTTTCGATCCTGAAAAAAGCCAATATTTTTTCCAAAACCTTAAAGAAAACATCCATTGGAAACAGGAGCCCATCAAGATTTTTGGTAAGGAAGTGTTGCAACCGCGGTTGACAGCCCTGTACGGAAACCCAGAGATTCCTTACAGCTATTCAGGAATTCGCATGCAGGCCCAACCATTCAACGAAGCATTGAACAATATCAAAAACCGCATAGAGCAGGTAGCCAAGGTAGATTTTACCCATGTATTGCTAAATTACTACCGACACGGTCAGGACAGCATGGGCTGGCACAGGGACAATGAAAAGGAACTGGGCCCCAATCCGGTGATCGGTTCGATTAGCTTTGGGGCCAAGAGAAAATTTCACTTCCGCCATTACCGGGACAAAAGAACGAAAGTGACCTTGGACCTGCAACACGGCAGTTTTTTATTGATGGCAGGTGCCACACAGCACCATTGGGAACACCAAGTGCCCAAAACCCGCCAAAAGTTAGGGGAAAGGATCAATTTGACTTTTCGTGTAATTCGATAAATAGCAAAAATAAAATAATAGATTTCGCTGAATGGTAGTATTCTGAGTTGTTTTTGGTATAAAAAGCTGATTTATGCATACCATCAACCACCATTCATAAAATAATCATCTAATACTTATTATGTTTTAAATGAATTTTGTAAATTTATAGCAATAATATATTGATTTTATCCTATTTAAAACAACCTTAATCTAAACTAACATGTTGACTTTCGTAATTGTAACATTGGTTGTGGCATTTATTGCCGCAATTTTAGGTTTTACCGGACTAGCTTCTGGATTGGCATCTATCGCCAAGATCATATTCTATATTTTCTTGGTTCTGCTTGTTATCAGCTTAATCATTGGCTTGGTTAATGGATTTTAGCCTTGTGAAAATGAGGTGGACACCAAGATTTCACCTATCCACTGTGCTGAATCCAGCGAATCTGTTAAAAATAAAAGGGGAGAAGATAGCCACATCTTCTCCCCTTATTTTTGATTTTTCTTAATGAGGTCTATTGATGTTGGATTGCTTATTACAATAGATCAATTCTTGAAAGTTACCGGATTGGTCAGCGTGCCGATGGGTTCTATGGTGATGTCTATTTCATCTCCCTCAGCCAAGGTAAAATCATCTCCCGGAACCAAACAGGTACCTGTCATCAAATAAACGCCTTTTGGAAAACTCATTTCTCTGGTCAAAAATCCCACGAGTTCCTTGTGTTTTCTTTTCATTTGGTTGATGGATATTTGACCCTCGAAAACTTTGGCGCCATTTCTTCTGATGGCCATTTCTATCAAGGTGTCCGGGTCAATTGGTTGCTCCGGTACCCAAAGACAAGGTCCGATGGCAGCTGCCCTATCATAGCATTTGGCTTGGGGAAGATAAAGGGGATTTTCCCCTTCAATATCTCTGGAGCTCATGTCATTTCCCACGGTATAACCGACAATGTCTCCATCTTTATTGACAAAAAGGGTCAATTCCGGCTCGGGTACATTCCATTGGGAATCTCTCCTGATGTAAACAGGATCTCCAGGACCTGAAGCCCGGTAAGGGGTGGATTTGAAAAATAATTCAGGCCGCTCCGCTTCATACACTTTTGAATAGAATACATCTGCGCCACTTTCCTTTGATTCTTCCATTCTGGCTTCTCTACTTCTCATGTAAGTAACGCCTGCGGCCCAGATTTCCTGGGTTCCGATCGGAATCATCGCTTTGCTCTCATCCCATGCTTTCGGGCTGATTGAGGCAATTTTTTCTTTGATTTTTTGGTGAAGGTTAGGTTGATTGACAAACTCATCCCAATCCAGTTTTCCGAGCAAATAAAATTTGTTGGAATTTCCGATGATGATGCCTTCAGGGCTATTGTAGATCTTCATATTAATAGGTTTTGTGTTCAATTTAAAAAGAATTTCTGTATAGAAGAACATGTACCTTACGGATAGCCTCCCCGAATCTCTTTAGATCAAATGGATAAAAGGCATTTTGACGCTTATTGAAACAAAAAGTAAATTTTTGTGAAACTTTCGCCTATGAATTAATGGATACAATCCTAACATGTATTTTAAGAAAGAAATTCGATTAATGTGTTGATAATCAATAATATAATTTATTTTGGTGAGTGTAGAAATTTATTTAAAGGGATTCTGATGGAAGTAAAATGATTTCTTCTCATTCTTTCAAGGGCTGTCTTAATTAAATTGAATTTAGTTCATCAAATTTTTGATGAGTGGTAAAAAAAATCCGTTCCGGTTTGTTGTCACAATAGAGAAAACCATCGAGCAGGTATTGACGGTTTTTATGCATGTCCCATGTCTTGAGTAGAAAAAGTCTTTGTTTAAAGGGTGAACCCTTCGCGGTTTTTACCATTCTGATACCTTTTTGATTTTCGATTATCAAAAAATGAGTGACGAATTTGGCGGATTTTTGCTCAGAATCTCTGACATTAAACTAACTTTGCCGATTCTTATTTTCCAGGAATTCCCTATTCAAACTTTTGATTTGTTATGAAATCACCAAATCGATTTGGGTTGTTGAGAGATGCCCTCAAAGGGGTGGAGCAGGATTATACCAAAATCGGGATCAAAACCGGAATTTTCCTTTTGGCCGTACCCATGATTTTGGAGATGGTGATGGAATCCCTGTTTGCAGTGGTGGATATTTTTTTTGTGGGCAGACTTGGGGAGCATGCCATAGCCACCGTGGGACTGACAGAGGCCATTCTTACCATTATTTATTCGGTAGGAGTGGGGGTAAGCATGGCTGCAACGGCTTTGGTAGCCAGGCGATTTGGTGAGAAGGAATACAAGAAAGCGGGTACTGTGGCTTTTCAATTGCTGCTGGTTGGGACGATAGCCTCTTTTCTGATGGGGATACTAGGTTATATTTTTGCAGCAGATGTCCTTCTTTTGATGGGCGCAGAAGAAGAAGTCATTGCCACAGGAACCGCTTACACAAGGATCATTTTTGCGGGAAATACAGCCATAATGTTGCTGTTCTTGATCAATGGGGCCTTCCGTGGGGCCGGCCAACCCCACTTGGCCATGCGCACCCTATGGCTTGCCAACGGGCTGAACATCATTCTTGATCCCATTTTGATTTTTGGATTGGGAAGTTTTGAAGGCTTGGGACTCGTAGGAGCCGCTTGGGCTACCACAATAGGTAGAAGTATAGGGGTGATTTATCAATTGTACCACTTGTTAAATGGCCAACACCGCTTAGTGATTCTTCGGGACAACCTGAAGATCAAGTTGACTACTTTAAGAAAAATCATTTCCATATCAGCCGGTGGGATGGGACAGTTTCTGATCGATTCAGCAGCGTGGATCATCCTGACGCGTATTGCCGCTGAATTCGGTAGCGCTGCAGTGGCGGGATATACCATTGCTTTCAGAATACTTTTGTTCAGTCTGATGCCTGCCTGGGGACTTTCTGCGGCCGCGGCCACTTTGGTAGGACAGAATTTGGGAGCCCACAAGTATTTTAGAGCAGAACTTTCCGCCTATTTAACGGCGAGGTATAATTTTTTCTTTCTAGCAGTGGTGACCTTGCTTTATCTAATTTTCGGGGATTGGTTGGTCAGCATTTTTACCCAACAAGCGGAAGTAATTGCCATTGCTTCCAAAGGGTTAAAAATCACGGTGCTGGGCTATATTTTCTATGCAGTGGGCATGGTCATGGTTCAGGCTTTCAATGGAGCCGGTGATACCAAAACTCCAGCCTATATCAATGTAGGCGTATTTTGGTTCATAGAGATTCCCATGGCTTATGTGCTGGCCATTGTATTCCAGCTTGAGGTGGTGGGCATTTTCATCAGCATCGCTTTTTGCCATTCCTTACATGCCATGATTGCCCTTTGGTTTTTCAGAAAAGGCACCTGGAAAGTGGTCAAGGTCTAAGCATTATTCCGGTCAAAACATTTCATTGACATTAAGGAAAATGCCCGAAGCCCCCCTTGTCCCCCAGCCATAATCCAATCCTATATTGACCCTTTTTTTCTTTAAGACCATGTACCTGATGCCCAGTCCATAGCCCAGCTGGAATTGACTGAAAAGGGCCACATCCTCTGTTCGGCTACTCGCTGAGGTGGTGTTGACAAAAATGACACCGCCAAATCGGTCTTTACGTTGCTGAAGCGGAAATCTCCATTCCAGTTCTCCATATACCAGGTCTTCACCTCTAAATCTACCAAAAGTGTAAGGTCGACCTGAGCGGCTAAACATATCCCATCCCAAAGCTGGCAAAAACATGTAGGGCAGATCACCCCCAGTCACCGTCCATCCATAGGTCCAAAAAGCCAGTAAGTTTCTTGGCCTTTCTCTGTTTAAGGTAAAGTAATTCCGATATTCCACCCACAACTGACTTCCGGAGACTGTGCTTCCCAGCGCTTCAGGCGACACCCGCCAAGAGAGCAACATAAACTGTCCATCGTAAGGATTGGCCACATTGTCTCTGCTGTCAAAAAGTAGGTTCATGGAAATGCCCGACTGTCTGTAGGCCTCCAAAGGCAGTCCTTTGAGTGTCTGGTATTGGTGGTGGAAGGTGAGTTGCTGGGGATTGCTTTCCAGATCCAATTCTTCATCCTCTATGCTATAAATTGCGTCAAAATGATATCCTAGCCTGTAAAAAAACCTTGTTTTTTGATGCCTTTTTAAAGCTGTCCCATAAAACCTGAAATGGTTGAAATAAATCATTTCTTTGACCAAATCTGCAGATTCCAAGGGTCCTGGAATCTGATGTTCTCTTGCAAATAATTTGGTGCCTAGCCCGTAGGTGGGCTGATTGTTGATGTTGAAGCGGATGTCAGTCAGGATAACCCATGCATCATCTTTCAAATAGGCATTGGAACGCATGGACGTAAAAAGCTGTCTTTTGGTGGTCACCAAAGCCATGCCCAAAGCGGTAGACATGCTGGTAGTCGAAGGATCGCCGGCAAACCAATTAAAAGAAGGAGCAACTCCTAAAATCAGACCTGAAGTGGGATTGGAGGAGATGACCGGCAAGGGAATAATGGAAAGTTTTCTTGTAGGCTCGGTTTGGGCTGAGAGGGTGCTGTCCATCTGTGCATGCAGATTTCCTGATAAAACCATTAAGGCCAAAAACAGTGTATAGGCGGATTTGAAAGGTAAAACCCTCATAAATTTGAAATGATGATAATAATAAAATTAAGGATTAATCATGGAAGTATTGTGGCAAAAAACACAAATTTACTTTTACGTTTAAGTAAATAATAAGGCAATTGTTCTGAGAAAGGAAAAGATAATGAGATAATCTTAAATGGGGGAAGTCAATTAAAGTGAAGATGTAAGTTATGATCTAAAAATCCAGTTTTTTGATCAGAAGAACCAGCCGGTTGACTTGGGTATGGTCCATTTTTGCATCATACATGCTATCAATGTGGAGTTTTTGTTCCCAATCTGGTAGGTTTATGAAATTATGGTAAGCTTTTGGTGCCTCCTTAAGACAAGATAGTATATCCTCCGGAATGCCCTTTGGGCCTTCATCTGCAAAAAGGCGTATATGTACCCAGTCACCAGCTTCTTTTTTAATGAATTTACGGATAGCAGCTTTGACAGGAAGAAACAGCTGTCCATTGCCAAAGGGCATTAGTTTGTAATGCGCCAAGGGGAATTCATCTATCGTTCCATTTACCCTCAACCAACCGAAGGGAAAGCGCTTTTCCTGAGGGATTTGCGGAATCAGGGCATAAGTCCATCCCCCTTTACCGGGGAACTTTTCCAAACAATAAGATTGATCTATCAAAGTACTTTTTTCCATGATTGAATTTGACTTCTCTATCTAAAATTAGAGAAAAAAACATCAAAATGAAGCAAAGTAAAGGTGAAGGGATGAAAAAGTTTGCGGGGATATCAGTGTCTGGAATCTCTTTTAAATGTGCCATAAAATGGTGGCACTATGAAACGGAAATGCTTATGTATCTTCGTTTACATGATTCAATTGACTTTGGCAGTAAATTGCTTTCATCCAAATCCCCCCCCCATATGCAGGGCTGAATTCTTTTCTTGGAAAGTATTGGACTGAAATAAACTTAGGGCAAATGCCTAAAATTGTCGAAATTGTCTTTTGGAATGAGAATCAGGAAAAAAAACTTTACCTGATCAACTATTCCTTTTAATCACTAAACTTCCATTAGCGGGATATCTTCTATCCGGAGGAAAAAAACAACAGTTTTCACTAAACTTAAATGAAATGAGTCTATATCTAGGATTAAGAACCACCATTTACATGGTACCGGATTTGGGACAAGCCAAACAGTGGTATGCCACCCTCTTCGAAACCCAGCCCTATTTTGATGAACCATTTTATGTGGGATTCAATATCCGGGGCTATGAATTGGGACTTTTGCCGGAAGAGGAACCTGTGGAAAGAGGTGAAAATGTCCTCACCTACTGGGGTGTGGATGACATTCAGCGGGTCTACATCCACATGATCAGAAACGGGGCCACTCCCCGAAAACCTCCATCCAATGTAGGCGGAGAAATAGAGGTGGCCACAGTCAAAGACCCATGGGGCAATGTGATCGGCTTGATTTACAATCCGCATTTTGCCAGGGATGAATTCCGATAGGGACCAGTTTTTGGGAATTGATAATCAGGTAAAGAGGAGTAAGTTTCAGGTATGCAAAAGGATTAATTTAAATGGGCCAATTTTAAATTCAGCTGAAATTTTTTTTGTAGTGAAAAAATCTTATTTGACTGGTTTTTTTATAATGAAGTCCTAAAAAATATTTAAAAAGACAAAAATATATGCAAAAACATCCATTCTTCAAGGATTTTTGATGTTTACGTAATATTGCTTTTGTTCAGGAAAAAAAATCCTGAACTTGGAGCTATGAATGGAAAAATTTTCTTCTTTTTATGGCTCCTAATCCTCATTTCATTTCAGGGTTTTGGCCAAAGTATATCCGGAAATTTCACCCTTCAGATTGATGATCAGTTGGAGGAAAGAATCTATTCCATTGACCAATTGGAGTTTTTTGAAGACACCACCAATACCTTGGAGTTTCATCAGATCATGGATCCCAAATTTCAGCAGCACTTCAAGATAAGACCTTCCAACAACAAGAACAGTTTCAATACCGAACATACTTATTGGGTCAAACTTTCCGTAAAGCTGAACCCAGCTTCCAAAAAAAGCTGGCTGATTGAATTTTATGATCAGACCATCGATGACTTGGAGGCTTATCTTCCCCTCGAAGGCGGTCTGTATGACCATAGGCGTTTTGGAGATGCCCTCCCATTCAATACCAGGGATTTTAAGCATAAAAATTTCGAAATGTTGTTGAAAAATGACAGGGAGGGTATTGTCAATTACTATTTCCGAATACGATCTGACCAAAAAGCGGATATCAGGATAGCCGTCAGGTCTGTGAACCGATTTCTTTTTTATGCCCTGAATGAGTATTTTCTCTACGGGATTTTCTATGGCATGATTGCCATCATTTGTATTTACAACCTTTTGGTTTTTTTGGCCATAAGAGAAATCAAGTACATCTATTACATCCTCTATCTTTTGAGTGTGGCTGCTTATGCCCTATGTTTGGATGGGATAGGTTTCCAGTACATTTGGCCCAATTTCCCTGAATTCAATCAGATTGCCAATGGATTTTTCCGGTTTTCCATTGTCCTGTGGGCCGTGCTGTTTTCCATCAGGTTTCTTAACACCAAAAACAGGGCCCGGTATGCTCACCGGATCCTTCAGGTCATTTTAGGGTTGAATGTGTTGGTATTAGGAATGGGACTTCTGATTGACAAACTCTTTTTTGAAATCAGTTATTTTGATATTCTGCCTTTTGTGTGTGTTTTCATTACAAGCATATTCATCTTGCTCAAAGGCTATAAAGTGGCTCGATTCTTTGTGGTGGCTTATGGGGTATTGTTTGTGGGCATTTTGATCAAAGTTTTGGTCAGTACATCTATCATAGATCATTCCACCTTGGGCTATTATAGCCTTCACTTGGCATTTCTACTTGAAATGATCCTGCTTACCATGGCTTTGGGAGACCGCTTCAGGATCATGAAGGAATACCGGGACATGGCCATGAGAAAAACGCTGCGACAGATGGAAGCCAACAATGCCTTAAAAGATAAGGTCAACCGGGAACTTGAGGCCAAAGTCAAAGAAAGAACCCGGGAACTCGAGCATAAAAACCAGGAACTGGAGATCACCAATGCGCGGATTTTGGAAAAAGATGAAGAAATCAAGCGCATGAATGCCATTCTGGATCAGGACAACTGGCGATTGAAAGGCAAAGTAAGGGAGTCGATCAAAATGAGACTGGACAACAAGCAACTTTCTTATGAGGAGTTCAAAAGCATTTTTCCTGAGGCCTCGGCATGCCTGCGATACCTGGAGGCTTATAAGTGGAAAGAGCGGAAATTCCAATGTCGGCAGTGTGGCAATACCAAATCATCAGATGGGCCCAAGCTGTTTACCAAAAAGTGTTCTAAATGCGCCTATATTGAATCAGTAACAGCCGGCACCATTTTTCATGGGGTAAGGTTTCCCTTGGAAAAAGCTTTTTTCATCGCTTATTCGGTTTTGAATCCCGTAGAAAAACTCACTTTGGATGAACTTGCAGGACAATTGGACATGAGAAAAAACACCGTTTGGAGTTTTAAGAAAAAAGTATTGTCATGGACAGAAGAAAGCACTTTCCGATGGAGGGATTTATTGGATGAAGAAAAGCACAAGACTGGTTTGTTGAATTGACATTTTTGACTTGCAAGAAACAGCTATTTTTCGCATTGGTATTCATGGGTTATTTATGGTCTCAAAGATCAGTCTATCGTTCTCTAATCCAACTTTAGAAAGGTATTAAAGCGTGATATTAATCGTTATTTAATATCTGTTTTAAATTTAATTTTAATCTATTTATAGTTGTTTTTAACCTATTTTTTGATGAATTACTTACATTTCTTTGAGATTTTGAAAATTGGTTCAAACGTTTGAAAATCAACATTTATTTAAACCCTAAATTCATAACCATGTTAAAAATTCTACCAAAAAATCAAGTTTGGTTTCGTGCGGGGCTACTGTTTAAACCCAGGTGGATTCACGTTTTTTTCTTTTCCCTGTTGCTGAACAGTACCCTTTCCTATGGCCAAAGTGTTACCATCACAGGTAATATAGTAGATGCTTCGGGAGATCCTATACCCGGAGTAAATGTCATAGAAGCTGGAACCACCAACGGGACAGTGACTGACTTAGATGGAGATTTTTCATTTGATGTCTCCTCTGCCGATGTCAGCATCACGGTGTCTTTTATAGGATTCAGTTCACAAACCATTCCACTCAACGGCCGAACCAATGTGTCCATCGTCCTGGAGGAAGATACCCGCTCACTCGATGAGGTTGTCGTGGTGGGCTATGGTACACAGCGTAAGAGTGATCTGACGGGTGCGATTTCCAGTATCAAAACAGAGGAAATTGTCCGGCTTCCTGTTGCGAATGTGACCCAATCCTTACAGGGAAGGGTAAGTGGGGTTCAGGTAACTTCCGCTTCTGGGCGGCCCGGTGAAGGAACGACCATTCGGATTCGGGGTGTCGGAACACTCAATAATGCCAATCCGCTTTTTGTAGTAGACGGCATGTTGCTGGATGACATTGATTTTATCAATCCCAACGATGTGGAATCCATGGAAGTGTTGAAAGACGCTTCAGCTACCGCCATCTATGGCTCACGGGGTGCCAATGGTGTAGTGATCGTCACGACCAAACAGGGTTCATTTGAAGGAAAAACCACTTTCAGCGTTGATGCTTATTCGGGTATACAGGATGTGCCTGACCGCATCAGCCTCGTCAATGCCCGGCAGTTCGCCGAACTGGCGAATGAACTGGAACAAAATGTGGGCAATGAACCTCTTTACAATCCGAGTGAATTCGGTGTCGGTACAGATTGGCAGGATGTGATCTTTAGGACTGCTCCCATAAACAGTGTCAACTTGGCCGCTTCAGGCGGTACGACCAATACCTCCTTCAATATTTCCATGAATTACTTTAACCAACAAGGGGTGATCAGGGAATCAGAATTTGAACGTTTGACCTTGAGGTTCAACAATCAGTATAGGGCCTCTGAAGCCATCAAATTTGGGCATAATTTCTCGCTGATTTATAGCAATTCCCAAAATGAGCCGGGAGGGGTAGTTGCAAATGCATACAGGGCCTTTCCAATTTTTACTCCCCAAAATCCCGACGGGTCATTCACCAATACCAGCCCAGTGGGCAATCCCGCCGCTCAATTTGAATTCAACGCCAACAATGATAACAACGCTTACAGAGCGGTAGGAAATTTCTTTGTGGATGTGGATTTCCTTGAGCATTTTACCTTCAGGTCCAGTTATGGTGTAGATCTGGGATTCAATGACAGCAGGGTGTTCACTCCTGTGTTTTTCGTATCCCCACAGCAGCAGGTGATAGAAAACAGCATCTCAAGAGTAAATTCCCAAACCCGCAATTGGCTATGGGAAAATACGGTGAATTATAGTAATCAGTGGGATAAACATCGATTGGATGTTTTGGCGGGATTTACCTCCCAGGAGTTTGTTTTCGAACAACTTGAAGGAGGCAGAAGGAATCTCCCCGGAGAGGACCCTGCCCTCTGGTACCTCAATGCCGGGGAATTGACCACCCAGACCAATGCCAATTTTGCCAGAGACTGGTCCATGGCCTCTTACCTGTTTAGGGTAAATTATGTGTTCAATGACAAGTACCTGTTCACCGGTACTGTCCGAAGGGACGGGTCTTCCAGGTTCGGGAGGGAAAACAGGTATGGAACCTTTCCTTCTTTGGCAGCAGGCTGGAGAATTATAGAAGAAGGTTTTCTTCGAGACCAAAATGTTCTGAGTGATCTGAAATTGCGAGCAAGCTGGGGAATCATCGGAAACGACAAGATCGGAGAATATGAAGGACGGCCTGTGGTTACTGGCAATACCAATGCGGTGTTTGGTGTAAATGAATCCTTGATCTATGGGGCTGCCATCACAAGGCTGGCCAACCCATTTATCCAATGGGAAGAGACGGTTCAGTCGGGTATCGGAATTGAGCTTGGTATGTTTGAAGACAAACTTCGGGCAGAGGTGGATTACTACTACCGGAGAACCAATGACATCTTGGTCGGTGTGCCGATTCCCGCCTATGTAGGAGCTTCCAATTTCCCGGTGGTAAATGCTGCAAGTGTGGAAAACAAAGGCTTTGACATCACACTGGATTGGCGAGACCGGGTGGGTGAAGTAAGTTATAATTTTGGTATTGTGGCATCAACAGTCAATAACCGGGTGTTGGACCTTGGTGAAGGTAATGAAGCGATTTTTGCCGGTGCCGTTGGCGTGGGAGGCTTATTGGGTTCGAGGACCATCGTAGGTGAATCTATCGGTCACTTTTTTGGCTACCAAACAGCCGGTATTTTCCAAAACCAAGCGCAAATCGAAGCCTCCCCAACTCGTGGTCCTGAAGTGCCTGGAGATTTGATTTTTGTGGATACCAATGGTGACGGTGTAGTGAATACCAATGACCGGGTAATTCTAGGGAGTCCGATTCCAAGCCTGATTTTCGGCTTCAACCTTGGTTTTGAGGTCAAAGGTTTCGATATGAGGGCGGATTTCAACGGTACCTATGGCAACAAGATTTACAATGCCAAAAAGCAGGTGAGATTTAATACCTACAATTTCGAAACCAGCTTCCTGGATCGATGGACTGGTGAAGGCACCAGCAATACGGAGCCCAGGATTACCAATGGTGGACACAACTACGAGGTTTCGGACCGCTTTATTGAGGATGGATCCTTTTTAAGGTTGAGGAATGTTCAAGTAGGTTACTCCTTTCCGCGGGGCATGTTGTCCAGGTTTAAGGTAAATAATTTCAGGGTATACCTTTCAGGAACCAATGTGTTTACGCTCACCAAGTTTACCGGTTACACACCTGAAATTGGTGGTGGTAATGTGTTGGGTACCGGATTTGATTCGGCCATTTACCCGCTTGCAAGAACTTTTAACCTAGGAATCAGTGCCAATTTCTAAATCCAAAACGTCAAGAAAATGAAAAATCATAAAATGTATAATTTGCTCAGTTTTTGTCTGGTTTGTAGCTGCTTCTTCGTGAGTAGCTGTTCGGATGAGTTTTTGGACAAATCCCCCAAAGCAGAATTGACGATAGACAGTTTTTTCCAGAATGGAACACAGGCGGTGGAAGCCACCAATGGAATTTACAGTCATCTCAGGAGTTTCAATGTCCATGTCTTTTCCTACATTGGGCTGACCGACATTGCATCTGATGATGCCGACAAAGGATCCGTTCCCGGAGATGCCGCTTTTTTACAGGACATCAATGATTTCACCTTCGATGCGGGCAATAATGCGGTAGTAGGGGTTTGGGGCGGATATTTCCAAGGCATTTTCAGGGCCAATCAGGTCATTACCAATGTCCCTGATATTGATATGGACGAGGATTTAAAACAAAGGGTAATCGGCGAGGCCCGCTTTCTCCGGGCTTATTTTTACTTTTTTCTGGTCCGGGCTTACGGAGATCTTCCTCTTGTAGATCGACCCCTGCAGCCAAATGAATATTTCCAGCCTAGGTTGCCTCAGGAACAGATCTATGACTTTATTGTGGCGGACCTGGAATTTGCAGTGCAGAATTTACCTGCAAAATCGGAATATCCGGATACGGAATTGGGTAGAGCGACGAGCGGTGCCGCTCAAGGTCTTTTGGCCAAAGTTTATTTGTTCAGGGATGATTTCCAGAATGCCTTCAACCAAGCCCAGGAAGTAATCAATTCAGGAGAATATGCCTTGTTTGGAGATTATGAGGCTTTGTTCAGAGAGGAAGGAGAACATTCTTCGGAAAGTCTTTTTGAAGTCTCAGCGGTAGCTTTGGAACAGGGAGGCGGAGGCCATCAATTCAACGAGGTTCAAGGCATCCGTGGCAATCCCAACAATGGATGGGGATTTAACAGCCCGTCGGACGATCTGGTAAATGCTTATGAACCGGGTGATCCAAGAAGAGATGCAACCATCATTTTCAACGGACAAACCCTTCCAACTGGGCAGGTCGTGATGGCTGATCCCAACATGGGTCCTGATGCCAGGTTCAGCAAAAAAGCCTGGGTGCCACAAATTCCTCCCGGGGGATTTGGCAACAGCGGTGCCAACATCAGGTTACTGCGCTATGCGGATGTTCTTTTGATTGCGGCTGAAGCAGCCAATGAAATTGGCAACAGTACGCAAGCTTTGAATTATCTCAACCAAGTCAGAGAGCGGGCTAGAGGTGGAGATTCCAGCATTCTTCCAGATGTGACCACCACCGATCAAAGTAATCTTCGGAATGCCATCTATCAGGAGCGCAGGGTGGAGCTCGCCATGGAACAGCACCGTTATTTTGATCTCGTGCGCACCGGTCAGGCCCAGCAGGTATTTGCCGACCTCGGCATCACTTGGGTTCCCGGTAAGCATGAGGTATTTCCCATACCCCAAGCAGAAATTGACATCAGTGGCGGGGCAATCACACAGAATCCCAATTATTAAACCAAACCGGGTCAGTTCATTTACTAGCGCACTGACCCGGATCTTTGAAACTCCTAGTTTCTACTTTCCGACGAATAAAATTAATTCCTACTTTAGGGTTGTCAGCTGAATTGACCCTAAAAAATGCATCCTAACCTTAAACCCAAACACCGAAATGAGATGCTTTGCAAAGTGTAACACCTATGTACATTTTTTGACGATTTTGCTTCTGATGAGCTGTGGACAAACCCAAAAGAACTATGATGGCAAACTCAAAGCCAAAGGCTTTGATCGCCATGTGGAATTGAAATGGAATCCGGATGCGGAGGCCGCATCTTATCTTATCCTGGCAAGTTCCGATGGAAGGCAGTTTTCGGAGAGGGCCAGTTTGGAAGACACCATCTTCATGGATTTTGTCAATGATCTGGGTGAAGGTCTCAACCTCAGGTACAAACTCCAAGGGGTCAACGCCGCAGGAGAGGCCTTCGAGCTTGGTGAAGCGGAGGTTTCCACAAGACATTTTTCCGATGAGGAATTGCTTGACATGGTTCAGTACTATACTTTCAGGTACTTTTGGGAAGGAGCCGAACCCAATTCAGGCATGGCCCGGGAACGGATTCACCTGGATGGGGATTATCCGGAAGATGATTTTCATATCGTCACTACTGGCGGCACAGGTTTTGGTATTTTTGGATTATTGGCAGGAATTGACAGAGGATGGATTACTAAAAAGGAGGGGCTGGATAGGTTCCACAGAATGGCCGATTTTTTGGCAACAGCAGATCGGTTTCATGGCGTATGGCCCCATTGGCTGAACGGGGAAACCGGCAAAGTGAAGCCTTTTGGTACCAATGACAATGGGGGGGACCTGGTGGAATCCGCCTTCTTGATGCAGGGATTGCTAGCGGTAAGGGAATATTACAAAAGCGGAGATGAAAGTGAGCAGGATTTGGCACAGAAAATCGATCAACTCTGGAAAGAAATGGAGTGGGACTGGTACACCCAAGGAGGGCAGGATGCCCTTTTTTGGCATTGGTCTCCAGATAAAGAGTGGGTCATGAACTTCCCAATAAGGGGGTATGATGAATGCCTGATAACCTATGTTCTGGCCACATCCTCACCCACCCACGGGATAAATGAAACACCCTACCACAAAGGTTGGGCGAGGAGTGGAGGAATCAAAAGTGAGGCGGAACCTTTCGGCTATCCACTCGCCCTTAAACACAACGGGGCTGAAGAAATGGGAGGTCCGCTTTTCTGGGCCCACTATTCCTATATCGGGCTAAGTCCCAAAGGCTTGAAGGACAGGTATGCAGACTACTGGGAACACAATACCAACCATACTTTAGTCAATAGGGCATGGTGTGTGAAAAACGAAGGCGATTTCAAGGGTTACGGGGAGGATCTTTGGGGGTTGACAGCCAGCTATTCGACAAGAGGCTACATGGCCCATAAACCAGGAAGTGATATAGGTGTCATCTCACCCACTGCAGCCCTTTCATCCATACCCTATACCCCAGAAAAGTCCATGGACGTTATCAAAAACCTATATTACAACTACGGAAAGAAAACTTTTGGGGTGTATGGGTTTTATGATGCACTGAGTCCGGAGGAAAACTGGTACCCGCAGCGCTACCTGGCCATTGATCAGGGGCCCACAGTGGCCATGATCGAAAACCACAGAACGGGCTTAGGGTGGGATTTATTGATGGGTGCCCCTGAAATCCAGGAAGGACTGAAAAAACTGGGCTTCGAAAGTCCCTATTTTGATTGAAATTACTGTCAAAATTCAATAGCTTGAGTCTTAAAATTGAACCAAATGAGATACGCTGTACTGCTTGTTTTTCTTTTTCTGGCTTGCTTTAATCCTTCGGGAGCCATGGCTCAGGAAAAAATGGTTGTAGCCACTTACAACATCCGATTTGACAATCCGGGGGATGACGGAAACCTGTGGAAGGACCGGTCTTCCCACCTGATCAATCTAATCCGATTTCATCAAATCGGATTGTTTGGCACACAGGAAGGACTCAGTCATCAGTTGAAAGACATGGAAGAGGCCCTCGGGTTTCCTTACATAGGCGTAGGACGGGACCAAGGGGGTGAAGAAGGGGAGTTCTCAGCCATCTTTTATGACCCTGAGCAGTTTACTTTGTTGGAAGAAGGAAATTTCTGGCTTTCGGAAACCCCGGAGAAACCTTCCAAAGGCTGGGATGCCGCCCTCAACAGGATCTGTACCTGGGGAAAATTCCAAAAAGGAGAAGCGATGTTTTATGTGTTCAATGTCCACTTTGACCATGTGGGGCAACAGGCGAGGGAAGAAAGCAGCAAATTGATTGTCCGTAAAATCAATGAACTGAATATAGAACGTGTTCCCACCATTTTGATGGGAGACTTCAATGTGGAGGATGATAACCCGGCTTATGCCGCCGTCATGGATTCCAAATGGCTGATCGATACCAAAAATAAAAGTAAAATCCCACCTTATGGCCCTTCTGGAACGTTTAATGCTTTTGACTGGGAAATGATGCCGGACCGGAGGATAGATTATGTTTTTGTTTCACCGGAATTTGAGGTGAAGCGCTACGGGGTTTTGTCTGATCATTACGGTAAAAAGTATCCCTCGGATCATTTTCCGGTTTTGGTGGATCTGGAAATAAAGCCATAATCATTGACAATTTTTTAACCTGTAATATGCCACACTTAGGAATATTTGCAACAACAGATTTAATCAATGACTCATTCTGACCTACTCTGAAAATCGTCACGGATTTTCCTCAGGTCTAGATATTGTTTGCTATATGAGTTGCTGAATCCACGTCACAGCGCTTGGCTAAAATACATCAGATCTTATTTCAAACACGTGTTGATAAATTGATTATTAACACGTATCTTTATTAAAAAATGCAATGAAAATGAATACAAAATTGACTTTAACAATAGAAAAGGAGATTATAGAGATTGCTAAAAAATACGCAAAGGAAAAGGGACAAAGCCTATCAGAAATGGTTGAAAATTATTTCAAATTTTTAACGGCTGACAGGACAAAAATTAAAGAAAAGCAACTTTCTCCAAAAGTTCGAAAATTGAGGGGAATAATTAAAGCGGAAGATAATGTTGATTTCAATCAAATCTTAACCGAAGAACTTTTAAAAAAATATGGAATATAAACTTTTTGTTGACTCTGATGTGGTTATAGATTTTTTTACGGACAGAGAACCTCATGCAAATCCTGCAAGTGAACTTTTTGAACTTAATGAACAGGGAAAAGTAAAGATTTACTTATCAGCCGTTAGCATTAATAACATTTACTACATTGTCAGGAGGTTTTTAGGACACAAAAGAACAATTGAGGTTATTGAAATCCTTATTGAAATGACTGAAATTGTTGGAACTACAAAAGAAGAAATCATGCAAGCGCTAAAATACGATTTCACGGATTTTGAGGATTCAGTTCAGTATTCAACTGCTTTAAAAATTAAAGATGTAAATGCTATTATAACAAGAAACGTCAAAGATTATAAAAACGCATCAATTGCAGTATTGACACCTTTGAATTTCCTGAATTTGAAAGCGAAAAACGAGAGTTAACTTGCATTTGATGTTGAGTGGTAAAAAATTCAAGTTCAGTTTTTTTACTTATTGCATCAAATCAAAATTTAGCCTTTTTGAGTCCATCCTACCTTCCGGTACGACCGTTTTACTTCCTCAAAAAACAGAACCTTAAAATTAACTGAAAGAATCAGCATTAATTCCTTAATATTCATATTTTGTCAATATAGATGGTTTTAATTGTGCTTATTTTTACCATTTTACACAATTATGAATGTATCATGAAATCACACAAACTTATTCCTACAGAAAAAATTATTGAGCGTCTTAGAAAGAAGGTAGAAAAGAGGGAGAAATAGATCTTGTATTAGTAGATGACAAGGTCTGATGATAAAAGAAACCTTTGTAGAGTAAAGAAAATTTAGTTGAGAGCAATTAAGTAGACATAATTAAAGGTACTGCACATCGCATAAGTACATCTAGCTGACTTTTCACTTAATCCGCATCGTCTCATTGTCCAGGGTAAACATTTCCCCGTCGCTCAATTCGATTTCAATGACAAAAAGAAGTTCTGTTTCTCCCTGAGGTGGTGTCCTGAATTTAAGGTAGAGATTTTCATCCCTGAAAAAGTTTTTCGATGTTTTCAGAAAATCACTGATCTCATACTCAACCTGAAAGGTTTCTGTGATAAAAAATTTGTTGGTGATGTCCTGATCCATAATGAGGGTTTCGCCCGGAAGCTGGGTTACTCTTTTGTTGATGACCCTCAATGATTGGAGCGTCTCCTTGGAATGGGCCTCCAATACACTGCAAGCTACCGCTTTTTGAGTAAACCAAGGACCATTTCCTTCAGAAGTGGTTTGGGAAAGCAACTCTGTATCCGAAACCCAAAAGGCCTTGTAAAGAGCATTGAAGTGGTAAAAAAGGCTTGGATTGATGGGTTCATTGTTATCGGTTCGGAAAAGGGTCTCTGATGAAAAACCCCTCACACTCATTTCTGGAGTGGTGAAAACGGGATTGCAACCACAGGGCCCATTGCACAAATCTGTACAAGAGATAGGTAAAAGCCCCATAAAGAGGCCAAATGCCACGACAGAAAAGATTTTGTGTTTCACGGATAGCTTTTTTTCATTGCCTCAATTTACAAAAACAAAATTTCAATCAGAAATCTTACTTCTTTCATCTATTTTTCAGAGTTCTTTTCAACTTCCAAAATGCTAATATTAACAGAAAAATCCGGTCAATTGTTTGTGCATCTTTAGGTTAGCCACATGCCTAATCAATAAAAACCAGGGTTAAATGTTAAGATCGCCGCAACACCCTTCTTCGGTCATCAGTCACCTTTAATCGTGGATTGTACCTTACTGGCAAGCAAGCTGAAAACCAAATTCGTTATTAGAATTTTTCCATGTACCCGCTTTTTTTCAAAAACCTGCGGTAGCGATTGGTTTTTAGGATCTTGTTCAGGGCTTTTTCCTTGTTTTTGGCATTTTCATAATAGCTTTCACAGATCCGATATCCCATAAAATAGCCCAAGTCGGCAGGCCTATCCGTAGAGCCGGTGCCGTTGTATAACCAATTGCTAAAGTCCTTGCCATACATTTCTTGGGAAAATTCTTTCCATAATGCCTCCTCATTTTCATATCCATAAGCATACATGCTTTTGTTGATGGTGGCCCCTGTCACTTTCTGGGTCAGAAAATCTGCGGCCCCCTCATGGATGCTCATGCTCAAAAGCCGGTGATTGAGGTGCCCCCACATGGCCCCCATGCCAAATCGCTGTTGGGTATGGACAAGTTCATGGGCTGTAAATTCCAGTACTTGGGCATGGTCAGGCAATACCGCTTTCAACCACGAGTTTAGTTCTTCTTTATGCACCGTGCTGTCTGCCACCACCATTTCTGTTCCGATCAGCAGCCAGCCTTTTTGTACCGTTCCCCCGGTGGACAATACCCCAATGGCAAAACAAATGGGCGGATTTTTGAATCCTTTTAAAGCCGAGCGGAATTGAACGTACTGCTCTTCAATGGCCGGAATATAGGTTTTGATGTCAAGGGTTTTTTCCCGCACTGATTCCCAGAATTTAGGGGCATGGGCTATTTGTTGGACGTATTTTTCGGCAGTGAGTTCTCGGGCTTTGATAAAGCGCCGGAATCCTTCACTGGCCTGATCTAAATACAGGGTCTGAATCAGCCTGATGCTATCTTCAGTAGAAGCGGCCTCTTCCAGGGCATCATAGGCCTCCCAGAAGCGAATAATATCTTCAGTGTAGATCCTTGGAGCTTCATGCTGCCCATATACCGGATCCATTCCCAGGCAAAGAGCCAGCAAAGGAATGCAAAGAATTTTGATAAGGTCTAAAACAGATAGAACCCACTTATTTTTTTCCATTAAAAATTCGAAAAAGCTCTTTATGGTTTCCGCCACTTAATTCTCAATATTTTATCATCATTGGGTCTCAATGCCGCTCGGCCGTCCGTATTGCTGGTGCATACATAGAGATACCCATCTGGCCCTTCGGTAACATCCCGAAACCGGCCATAGGTTCCTTTTGATAGCTCAGAGGAAAACCACCGCTCCGTGGAGATGACGTCCTCACCATCTTCTTCAAAACGGATCCGAAGTAAAGCCTGACCTGCCAAAGAGGCCAGAAACAAATCACCTTGGTGAAAGGCCATACCAGCTGGTGGAAAAGCAGCTTGATTCCAACTTAAGATGGGGTCTTCATAGGCTTCTAGTCCTGGTGCCCCGACCACATGGGGCCAGCCATAATTTTTGCCTTTGTGCACCACATTGACTTCGTCTCGATAGCGAACACCCCCTTCCTCCGGTGCGCCGGAAGGGCCATGTTCTGAGTTGAACATCGTCCCGGTCTCAGGATGCCAGGCAAAACCCTGTACCACTCTGTGTCCATAGGAATATATGGGTGATCCAGGAAATGGATTATCCTCTGGGATATCTCCTTCAGCGGTTACCCTTAGGATCTTTGAAGCCAAAGACTCCAAATCCTGAGCCACAAAAGGCTGGCTTAAATCCCCGGTACCAATATACAGATGTCCATCAGGACCGAAAGCTATCCTTCCTCCCAGATGGATGGCAAAGGCAGGAATCTTATCCACGATCACAATGTCTTCTATGGGTCCTTTCTCTTCAATCCGCATGCGAATCACCTTACTGGTCAACCTGTCTTTGTCTTCTCCATAGGTATACATCAGGTACATAAAAGGTTGGGATTCAAATTCCGGATGCAGGGCCATACCCATCAGGCCGGCATCCCCAATGGGGCTTACATCGGAGACTTTGTGGAACAAAACCGGTGTGCTTGACCCTTTGGGAATTCGCATGATTTCACCGGTTCTTTGGGCAACCAATGCATCTCCATTCGGTAGAAAGGCCAGGCTCCAGGGAATATGCAGCTTGTCAACCCAAACTTCCACTTCCACCCCTTCCGGCTCAGGTAAGAATGTCTCCTGAAATTTCTGGGGCATTTCTCCCAAAATGGGTTGGGCTTGCTGAGCCAGCAAAGGGCCAGCCATGAGAAAAAAAAGCAAAAGATTTGGAATTTTCATTTTAGGTAAGTTTCTGAAGAGGAAAGTCAGCCAAAGGGTTCAAATGATTCAACTTACTTAGGTCCATTTGCTACCAAAACATAAACTACCTAAATTCCCGATTGTTGGCAAGCTTAACACTCATTATTGATGTACGATTTACGATTTTTGAGTTAGTTTTCAGCTAAACCCCCGTTGTCCAGTTGCCAAGTTCTCTGTTGCCCTGTTTTTCAGTTCTCGGTTGTCCTTATTTTCAGCTTTCAGCTTCGAGCTATTTCACTTTTCCGATATCCTGGTTTTCAGTTTTTATTGAAAAAGTGACACCGACCCCATTCTTATTTCATCATTCGTAATACCGCATTCGTAAATCGTAAATCTGAATTATATCAATCAACATAAAATGGCTTTCGATCATCGGGCATCTCTCCGAAGTAAAGAAGACTCCCTCCATTGGCGGGCAGGCTTCGCTCCGCTCAGAGTGACGGTAAAAATGTTGTTTCATTACTATGAAAAAACGAAGACCCCTGCTTTCGGCGGGCAGGCTTTCGGCCCGCTCAGCGTGACGGTAAAGTGACTGTTTTTCCTACTTTCAGCTTTCAGCTTTCACCTTCGAGCTATTTCACTTTCCCGATATCCTGTTTTTCAGTTCACTGTTTACCCTACTTTCAGTTTTGAGCTTTGAGCTAAATATCTTACACACCAGTAATATCCCGAAATTTTACACTTTGTCTTTGGCTCAGGTCTATTTTGTGTCCGCTCTGTAATTCCACCAGAAGGGTGCTGTTGAAGTATGGGTCTATTTTCTTGACGAAATTCATGTTGAACATGTACTGCCGATTGGCCCGAAAAAAGACATCTGAAGGCAGTCTGTTTTCCATATAAGTCAGAGATTTATGGAGCAAAGGTTTCTTGTCCCCAAAATGTACCTTCACATAATTCCCCTCACTTTCCAGAAGAAAAATATCAGCTACAGGAACAAAAAAGCACTTTTCCCCATCCTTGATAAAAATGCGCTTGTCCAGACTGAGCCGATCCGATTCGGATTTTTCCCTGATTTTTTCACTTTTCTTTTCCAGCCTTTTGACCGCTTCTGCCAGTCTTGCTGGGTTGACGGGTTTTAATAGGTAATCAAGCGCATTGATTTCAAAAGCCTTGATGGCATGCTCATCATAAGCAGTGACGAAAATCACCTCAGGAACTTCCTCTAATTCTTCTAACAATTCGAAACCATTCATACCCGGCATGTTGATGTCCAGAAAAATAAGATCGGGATGAAGATCATTGACCAATTGCACCGCCTCACTGGCCCGCTCAGATTTTCCAATGACGGATATTTCCGGGAAGTTTTTCAGCATGACTTCCAGTTCGGTGATGGCCAAAGCCTCGTCGTCGATGATTATTGCATTGTAACTCATGGCATTTCTGCTTTATGGTTTGATTAAGTTTAAATTACTATTCTTTGATTACCCAGTACCATTTGGGTTGTTCTCCTTCATCAAATGTCCATCCCGGCAAACCGGAAAAATCAACGTGGCCAAGACCCCGTCCAATTCAACCTGATTCAAGGCAAACCTTGCATTCTCCCCAAATAGATTTAGAAGCCTTTTTTGGATGTTTTGGAGACCTATGCCATTCAGGTTTTTGGCTTTTAATTCACCGGAATTAAAGACCTCGATAAGAACAGCTTCTTGCTCTAATGTTGCCTTAATGCTGATATTCCCTCCATCGGGCAATTGGGTGATGCCGTGTTTGATGGCGTTTTCGGTCAAGGTCAAAACCATAGCTGGGGGAATTTTAAGCTCCTGTACCGCTGCCAGCATATCCAGCTTGTAGGTCAGCCGATTTCCAAACCGGATCTTTTCCAATTCCAGGTATTTTTCCACCTCCTGAAATTCTTCCTCAATGCTGATCAAGGGTGACTTTTCATAGTTCAGGGTAAACCTGAGCAGTTCGCTCAGTTTGATGATGGCTGTTCTGGCTTTTTCACTGTCAACCAATACGAGTGCTTTGATACTGTTGAGTGCATTGAAGAGAAAGTGGGGGTTGAGCTGGGTCTTAAGCAACTCGAGCTCAGAGGTTTTAGCGAGGTTCTCTGCTTTCAACACCTTCTCGGTAATTTCTTGGTTTTTCAACCTGATTTTGTACAAATAGTAAATGATGATCCAGACCACTACATACCGGGCAATATTCATGATCTGACCAAAAAAACTGATTGCCGCCTCCTTCCAATTTTCTTCTAATAATTCGAAATTGGCGATCAAGACGGGCAGATAGGAAAAAATAACCAAAGCAGTACTGATCAGCAAAACGTCCAAAAAAGCCTTGGTCCAGATGGTAGGAGAGGAAAGTTCAAATGTCTTGGGTTTGATCATCCATACTTTGTAAAAATGGGAAACCACTATACCAATGATGGCCATTATCAGAAATTGGATGACGAATTCCCATTTGAATTCCCGAACAATGAAGAAAGTGTAATTGATGGTTTCTACAAAGACCAAACCCAGCCAACCTCCTATATGGAGCAACCAATACCTTTGTTTGTGGGATAAACGGTTGACGTTTTTCATACCTTCTAGACTTCGTTTTTGGGATATTGTTTTTGAAGAGGATAGGAAATCACTGTCCTTACTTTTTCTGGCTCAAAATTCAAAAAGTGAAAGTAGGCCTCACGGCCAAATAATTTCTCCAAACGCTGTCGAATGTTGTCTATCATAGCGCTTTCCATGTTCATCTCAGCAAGGTTCCCAAGATGGTCAACCTGTATGTGCATGTGGTTGTCCTTGGTGAAGGCATTGATCCATAACTCCCCGCCTTCCCAATGATTTTTCATCCCGTTATTAACGGCGTTTTCTGCCATTGTAAATACCATGGTTGAAGGCACACTTTGACCCAAAGCCTCAATGTCCATTGATATTTTATAATTCAGCTGGTCATTGTTACAGATTTTCTCCAGCATCAGGTATTTTTCTACTTCCTGCATTTCTTCTTGCAGACTAATCAATGGACTGTTTTGATAATTGAGGGAAAAACGCAAAAGTTCACTGAGTTTGATCAGGGTATCACGCGCTTTTGCTTTATCCAGCATGGCCAGAGATTTGATACTTTCGAGACTTTTAAACAAAAATTCAGGCTTTAGCTGGGATTTCAACAACTCCAATTCAGCTTGTTTTTTCTGGGCATCTGAAAGCAACTTTTCCTCAATCACCTGCTTGTTTCTTTCCAGAATCTTGAAGAAAAAGTAAATGGTAATCCAAGCGCCAAAGTAGGTGCCATAATTGATAAATTGAACGATTGAATAAGTAAAGGTCAAATATTCAGGGTAAAACCAGTAAGTAATCCCTGCAAATATCAAAACCACCGTCCCGGCAGTAACCACAATAGCTTGTAATCCTTTAAAAAAAATAAACGGATACGGCCTTTCAAAAAGCGATGAAGGGATAAACCATTTTCTATAAAAATGGCTGATGCCAAGACAGAAAAATCCAAATACAAAAGTATTGACAATTTCACCTGCATCTAAGTTACTTTCCAAAAGCAGTTTTTGATTGAGAATGCTTGTAATTGACATGGAAGACCAACCCAAGACCTGAAGCAACCAGTATATTTTGGTTTTGGAAATTTTTTCGATTTTTTGCATCCCTTATCAGCTGATTGGTGTAGTTGATTGCTCGCTAATCCCTATTTCCTTTCTTGAAATTAGAGTTTGATTTGCGGAAATAGCTTCTTTTGAATTGTTGGCTGGATGCCGTAAGATTGCACTGACTTCCATGTTGGGTAATTGCCTGAGGTCGAGTTCCCCTTGCTCACCAAATAAATGCATCAATCGGTTTCTGATGGTTTTCAGGCCGATTCCACTTGGCAGTGCGTTTTTTTTGAGTTGCCCGCTATTAGTCAATTTTAGGATTAATTCATTTTTCACCAATTCTGCTTGAATTCGAATCAAGCCACCTTCTGGTAAATGATTGAGGCCATGTTTGATGGCATTCTCAGCCAGGGTCAACAGCATGGCAGGAGGGGTACCCACCTCCAAGGTTTCTGGCCTTGCTTCTATTGAGAATTCAAGTCTTTTACCAAACCTGATTTTTTCCAGGTCCAAATATTTTTCTACCTCCGCCAATTCTTTGCCAAGGGGTATAAGTCGGTATTTTTGATGGTTTAATGTGAAATTTAAAAGCTCCTTTAATTTGGAAATGGCCAACCCTGCTTTTTCTCCGTCCAGCAGCACCAAAGCCTTTATGGAATTGAGCGCATTGAAAAGGAAATGGGGATTGAGTTGGGATTTGAGCAATTCCAGTTCGGAACTTTTGGTCAATGCATCTGCCCAAAGTTTTTGTTCAGTGATTTCTCTGTTTTTGTTGACGATCTTGTAAATAAAATAAATGGTCACCCATGGCGCGACAAATACTCCGAAATTTAAAACCTGTATGACAAACTGAATGGCAAAGCTTATTGGGGTGTAGACAAATGAACTTTGTACCAGCACTACGGACTGCGTAACCGCCGACATGGCAAATGTGATGATAAGGATAGCCTGCAGCGCTTTAAAAAATATCACCACAAATGACTTTTCCCAAATTTCAGATGTAAGGAAAAATTTCTTGTAAAAATGAGAAAATAGCAGACCTACCATGGCAGCAGCGAACTGTATGGCTGCAAATTTCCAAGAAAATGCCCCACTCGCAAAAATGGAATAATTTAAAATGGCAATAGAAGCCATACCAGACCAACCCAGGACCTGCAGGGTCCAATACAATTTGGATTGACTGGGCAGATTTGGGTTATTCATTTTTCTTCTTTATCATACATAAATAACTGGTAATCAATGTTTAATATTAAAAATTAAAAGTATTTGATTAAGTTATTTTTTTAAATTTTGCCATGAACTTCATCAGAGTTGTCTGTTAGCGGCAAATCAAGACGATTCCTTTTTTGCTCAAACCTTCGTTTTATCTGCTTTAAGGTTTCCTTTTCTTCCAGCAGTTCACCGGCCAGTATTTCAATTTTTTTCACTTTAAGAAGATTGGGAAAAACCAATTTGTTTCTCGAAAAGGAATACATCCAGAAAATATCCAGAAAATTGAGCAGGACGTTCAAACGGTTAAAAAGAGTTGCAGAGGTTTGTCGAAAACCCAATTTTTCAAGACTTCTGTTAGAAAAAAAATAAGAAGTGGCCACAATGTTGAGTTCAAGAGGCAATCTACCTTCTTCCACTTCTTTGATCAAATTCAATAAGCCCTGAATCAATTCTCCAAAAATATAATCCCTTGATTTAACACCTCGGTCGGACCATTTGAGGTGTAGGAAATAGTCAAACGAAGTACCAGTATGCAATTCTTGTTTTGACTTGCCAGGTAAGTATCCCAGTAAGAAATGGCTGTAGTACCTGTAAATTCCCAGCCCCCGCAATAGGGGTGTACTGGTAAACTGGAACAGGGAAAGCACAAATGGAAATAGCAAATAGTACAAGGGGGAAACTTTGCCCGCATTCAAAAAAGGACCTAACCAAATGACATTCAACAAAAACAAAGCTGTACCGACCGTAAGCTGGGTTTTACGGTTGTGTACCAGATGAAACTTAAGTCGGTCGATGAAATTCAATTCTAAAGACATGATTGTATAAGCGAGGTTGGTTGGCGAATCCAAGTACTTTTGTTGCTTTGGAAATGCACTTGAAATCCCACTCATCCGGCTGTACATAAAGTCAAAAATGTACCTAAATCCATGCCATCGTGGTGGTAATGCAAGGTCATACACATACCTAATGTCAATAAAAATAGCAATTTATCTGTAAATGCCTCTTTTTGATGCAGGATAAGGTCTTTCTTAATGCTTCCGTTTTTTTCTGTAATAAGACTATAGGTAAGCAAGTCTTCGCCGTACCGGAGATCTTTGATGCTGACCATAAAATTTGGATTTTGGTGAAAGCGGCATTCAAATTTAGCCCCGTCCCTGAATTGAATTCTACCTTTACTGTCCCAGAAGCCAAATTTCATATTAAGGATATGCTGCCCATAATCATTGGTGATCAGCCATTTGTTTTGCCAAAATCCCTGTGGCTTAATTCTAAATTTCCGTCCTTCCATGGTAAAGGGTCTGAATCCATTACTTGGAGTGCCCAATGAAATCAAATGGTCTTCCCCATAGGTCAGGTGCCATTGATCTTTTTCTTTTATCCAACTGATAGTGCTGTCCAGTTTCATTTTGGGATTTATTTTACTGAATAGGACAAAGGTGTCCTAAAAAACTTTCAGTTGCGATGACAAATACAGGATTGCAGGATTTGTAGGATGGATGAAATTATAAGATTTTTATTATTTGGCCGAAGGTATTAAAAATCAGGTTTTTCATTTTCAACCCTTAAAACCACCCAAGCCTTACCAATTAATCGTATTCAATTTAATATTGAAAAATTGTTTTGATCTATTGATTTTTATCCGATTTGGGAATAGATTTATTTTTATTTTTTTTCATTTTAGAGAAAAAATTTTACATCCTAAAGAACTCAATATTAATGTGAATTTGTCTATTTAAATATTTTAAAATCAATTTATTGTATGGTAGATTTTAGAATTTACTTCAAAGATAGGTTCGAATTTTAAAAGTTGAACGATATGGGTAAAGTTGATTTTAAACCATTAGGCTTAGCGGGCTCAATATTATTTTTCGGATTATCAGCATTACTTTTTAGGATTTGTATTTATAATCTAATGCCGGAGTTAATAAATTCTGGCGTACATCCATTTTGGTCATTTATAATTAGTTATAGTATTCCATTAACAATTTTAATGGTTGCAACTTTTCTTGCCTTATCCCGGGAGGGAAATCTCAGGCATTGGAAACACAGGCTTCGTTTAAAAAGACTTTCAGGTAAAGAAATCTTTTGGTGCTTTGTTTTATTTTTGATTGGATTTTTGATTACAGGTATATTGATACCGACATCCACTTATATTGCCTCCTTTCCGTTGTTTTCCCCTCCTGATTTTTTTCCTGACATCCTCAATCCCAAAAAGGCCTTGCCAGTCGATGGCCTCAGGAACTTTATGGGAATTCCCTTAAAGGGCACCTATTGGATCATCCCGGTTTATTTCATTTTCCTGACTTTCTTTAATATTTTGGGAGAAGAGCTATGGTTTAGGGGATATATATTACCCAGGCAAGAACTGACCTGGGGAAAGGTAACATGGGTCTATCACGGCATATTTTGGTGCTTATTTCATACCCCCATATATCCATGGACCATCATTTATCTGTTGCCAACTACATTAACTGTAAGCTTTGTGTCACAAAAATTCCAAAATACCTGGGCTGGTTTTATTGTCCATTATCTGGGCAATGGGATATTGGCTTTATTACCTATCATTCAAGGGGTATTGAAATAAATCCTAGAGTAAAATAGATTCCAAAAAGGATTTGAATCTACGGAACAAAAAGTATTCTGCCTTTTGTAACTTTGATGGAAGAGTAAATGCTTTGATTAACCGAAATCATTGAATTAAATGTATGTAAAAGACAAGACTTTCGAAAGGGTATCCTTTGGAAAGGAAAAAGTGACTGGGGAGTTTGAAAACTGCAGGTTTCTGCACTGTGACTTTTCCGAAAGTGATCTCTCAGCATGCATCTTTACATCCTGCGGGTTTTTGGCCTGCAACATGAGTCTGGCCAAATTAAGGGATGCTTCTTTCCAAGAGGTGGAGTTTAGGGAATGCAAAATGTTGGGCTGGCGATTTGATACCTGCAATCCATTTGGGTTGGTTTTTTCATTCCACACTTGTGTCCTGGACCATGCTTCATTTTTCAATACCAAAATCCAACACACTGTCTTTTATCAAACCCAGCTAAAGGAAGTGGATTTTTCTCAAAGTGATTTGACAGGAGCGAGTTTTGATGGTAGCAATCTGTTGATGGCCAACTTTGAGAGGACCATACTTGAAAAAGCCGATTTCCGAAATGCCCAAAACTTTGAAATAGATCCGGAAACCAATCGGATCAGGAAAGCCAAATTTTCGCTCTCAGGATTGCCTGGGCTTTTAAAGAAACATCAACTCCATATAGAACCCTAAGGCCTCACCCATGAAAGATGCAACGATACTGATCAAAAGACTAAAACCTACAGATATTGGGTATTTTGTGGAGCTTATCCATCTTTTTGAATCTGTTTTCGAATTGCCTCAGGCGCCTCTTCCTTCTGAGAGGCACCTTAATTCACTTTTGCGTTCAGATAAGTTCATCGTATACGTTGCCATCCATCAAAAAGCCGTAGTGGGAGGTTTGACAGCATACGTTCTGGACCAGTATCATTCAGAAAGACCTTTGGCTTATTTGTATGATTTGGCGGTGGCTAAGCACCTTCAAAGACATGGAATTGGCAAAAGGTTGATTGAAGGATTGAATGCTTACTGCCAGGAAAATGATTTTGAAGAGGTGTTTGTCCAGGCCGATAGGGAAGAGGCGCATGCGGTGCAGTTTTACAGAAATACCCCACATCAGGGTGAAGAGGATGTACAGCATTTTTATTATCGTCTGGATACTTGGCAGAAAAGTGAGTCAAGTTAGCCAAGCCGATGTTAGATCATTCCATCCCATTTACTTGACAGTTGATCCCTTTTTTTTGACTGCATAGCGATATAGTCCTAATATCGTGTGAAATAAGGTTTTGAATGAACGATTCTTTCGCCATGGGAAAAATTGAAAATAAAATAGCTGGTCATAGAGGATATTATTTTATGATCTTTCTGGCAATATTGTATAACTTTTGGTTGATGGGAAAAGAAAACCAAACCGGCAATGAAGAGGTACCTCAAATGGAAAATAATTTGGAATACTCATCAGTTGGGCCTATTTCAAATTTAAATGATTGGCTAATTCAATTTCCTCCAAAAAACAATTCATAAAAAAGTCACTTTTTTAAAAATCCTCAAAACCTAATCTTTTTTAAACAAACTTAAATGACCTTATATTCCTTACAAGGTTCATGATTTTTAATTTTCAGAAAAAAAGTTTACAAAATTTTACTATCTCCTTTTCAACGACCTTAAATAAAGCTCCTCTACTTTTGTTCTGGCCCAATCTGTTTTTCGTAGGAATTTCAAACTTGAATTGATGGATGGGTCATGCGTGAAGCACCGGATGTTGATTTTTTCACCCAAGTATTCCCATCCGTATTTTTCCACCAAATATTCTAAAATATCCGCTAATTTCACCCCATGAAGTGGATTGTTGGGTTGAGTTGAAGGATTTTCATTTTCCATAGGTTATCAAAAGTAATAAAAATAAAGCCATCAATTCTCACTCATCAACAATTCAATTGTATTTCGGAATTGGCATTCAGCTTTTTTACACGTTCTAAACTAAAAGTGGTGTTTTTCTTAAATTGAAATGGTTTGTATAACTTGAGAGGATATGGGAATTGGATTTATGAGGCTGAAAGTTAAGGTGAACAAAAAAGTAATCTTCTGGCTTTTTGTGGGGTTAGTAGTTTTGCCAATGACCTGTGGTTTATGTCAGGACAAGGGTTCCGATTTTTCGGACTTAGTACCTTATGTGACCACACCTCCCGCGGTAATCCAGGAAATCCTCCAATTGGCTGAGGTCACGTCTGAGGATGTATTGTATGATTTGGGTTCAGGGGATGGCCGGATACCCATCGCAGCGGCCAGGCAATTTGGGATCAGGGCACTCGGGGTAGAAATAGATGCAGAATTGGTCAATGAGGCCAATGAAAATGCACAAATAGCCGGAGTATCCGATCTGGTGACCTTTGTTCAGGGGGATCTTTTTGCCATGGATTTGAGCGAAGCCACCGTTTTGGTGCTCTACCTTTTTCCGGATATCAACCTCAAGCTCAGACCCAGAATTTTGCAACTGGAGCCCGGAACGCGCGTGATTTCACACCGGTTTGACATGGGGGATTGGGAGCCTGAGGAAACCAGAAAGATAGTCATGGAGGATGGGGCAGAGCATGTCATCTTCCTATGGCGGGTAACAGGTGAGGAAGACTTTTGAAGTGAAATGATACATTTTGTTTCATGATCAATAGGAAAGACCAACTGCCTGCTTAAGGTATTTTGCTTCATTTATTTCATGAAGGATAAAATAGGCAAGGTCAGCTCTTGATATTTTGAGTTTCAAATCAGTGGCCTCAGGTGAAAAGTTTTCCCGATAGGATTTGGTCAGCGGCCCATCTGTGAATGCTCCAGGCCTGACAATCGTCCAGTCCAGGCCACTTTCCATCACATGTTTTTCCTGAAGTTGGTGGTCTTCAAAAGCAGCTTTTAAAAACCATCCAAACATCACCTTTTTCCAGAAGAAATTCAGATTCTGCCAACTTTCCCCACAACCCAGTGTGGTTTGACAGATCAGTCGGTTTACACCGGCATCTTCCATGCTCTTGACAATCTGTGCGGTTCCATAAGCCCTTACTGTTCCTTTTCGCCCGTCTCCCAAGCTTATCAAAACCGCATTTTGCCCATCCATTACTTTTCTTATGGACTGTGGATCAAGCACATCGCCCTTAACCTTTTGTAGGGAAGGGTGTTGAAATGCCAACTTTTCCGGGTGTCGCATAAATGCTGTGACGAAATGCCCCTTTTCCAGCCCTTGGCTGACCAGGTGTTTTCCAACCGTGCCATTGGCTCCAAATACCAAAACTCTCATGATTGATCGATTTTTGTTTCCTCCAAATCTCGAACAAAACTTTACCACAGACTTGTAAAAAACCGTCAAAAAATCTGAGGAAAAGGGTCATGATATCTGGTCCAGGAATTCTTTGGGGCTTTTTCCGGCAAAGCGGCGAAATGTTTTGATGAAATGGGAATGATCGCTAAAACCGTTGTCAAAAGCCACATCGGTTAATTTTTGAAAGCGCTCTTCTGAAAGTTGCAGCAAAGAGGCATTGAACTGTATGATCTTGGCGAACTGTTTGGGGCTGATGCCTATGTGACTTTTGAACTGTCTTTCGAAAGTCCGTTCGGAAAAGGGAAGTCTTTGACTCAATTGATGCATGCCCATCTGTCCGCGACTTTTCCAGATCAGCTGAAGGGCCAGCTGTATACTTTCGGCAGGACCGGAGGCTGTGTTCCTAAGTTTTTGTTCAAGTAGGGTTTCCAAATGCTGGATTTGATCCGGTGTGGATTTTAGTTTTTTAAGTACATCCAGGGTACCGGGTTCAAAAACCCCGGCAAGGTCATGGCAATCCTCATTAAGTGTGGCTGGATCGATGGAAAGCAGCAATTTGGAAGTCAAAGGATAAAGTTGAAGAATGATGAGCTTATAGGAGCCTTTGATCTGCAAAGTAATGGGAGAAATGGTCTGTCCATAAAGCATTAATTCAGAAAGCCTTTTGCCGCTGAGGTACACACCCTGAGCAGCTTCATAATACAAAATGCCAGGAAATCCATCTGCAAAGAAGGGTAACTCCACCTGTATTTCTTCATCATGGGTTTCAATCACCATAATTTTGTGAACCAAGGACTCGAGGTGCAGATTTTTGGGATTGTAGGCAGTAATCATGCTATAAATTTACCCGAGCCAGACCAAAAGGTCAACCCAACTCTAAATTGATTTTATTTACAGGATAAAGTTTTCTGTACATACTTTAGAATTTTTTTGATTGGACTTCCCAGAGTGGGAGTGGGGTGATTTTCAATATTTAATCAATTTCCAGCCCAATAGATTTGACTTATATCCATAGAAGATTCACTTGAAAAAAGTATATTGAGATAGATAATTCATGTATTTAAATATCAATCTTATGTACCAAAAATGTAATGTTGTCGTCTTCTTGTTTTGCCTGATTCTATTCACATCCTGTCAGAAAAATACGAGCCAAGCCAATGGAGAGGTTTCAAAATGGACAGGTGTTCTGGAAAAAACCGGCATGACTACCTACCAATACGGAACCCATACCCTTACAGGAAATGCCTCAACAACTGGCAATCAGACTGAGAACATCCTCTATGCATTGAGGAGCGCTACTGTGGATCTGGATCAGTATGTTGGAAAAAAAGTAACGGTGAGTGGCGATGAAATCGAGGGGTATCCTGTAGATATGAGACCAGTGTTTATCGAAGTAACAGCCTTAGAGGTGGAATAGGTTAGTCTGGTTTTGGACAAAAAACTGGCAGGGAAGGCCATGCTGTCTAAATTTTTGAACATTGGTCAAAAAAACGAGGATAATATGGAAAACACTAAAGTATGTATCATTGGGGCTAGTTTTTCCGGCTTGGCTGCCGCCGCTTGTTTGCAGAAAGAAAATATACCCTATCTGCTGATCGAAAAATCCTCCCGGATAGCGGATTCATGGCACCGCCACTATGAAAGGTTGCACCTGCATACCCATAAAAGGCTATCTGCCCTCCCTTTCAAAAGCATGCCTGCTGATTATCCCAAATATCCATCCAGACTTCAAGTCATTGAATACCTGGAATCCTATCGAAAGGAGTTTGGTATCAAGGTTCAATTGGAAAAAGAAGCAAAAAAAATTTTCAGGGATAAAGGAGCTTGGTTCATCGAAACTACCAAGGGTAAAATCAAGTCCGATTATTTAATCATGGCCACAGGAGCTTATGGCAAGCCTCGGGAAGTTAATATCAAAGGGATGGATACTTTCCAAGGAGACATCCTGCACAGTAGCGAATACAAAACAGGTAAGCGATATGCCGGAAAAAAAGTACTGGTGATTGGTTTTGGCAATTCGGCCTGTGAAATTGCCATAGATTTGCATGAACAAGGTGCCCAACCTGCCATGTCAGTGAGATCTCCGGTCAATGTTGTACCCAGGGAGGTTTTTGGGATTGATGTGACCCAACTTTCCATATTGAACAGGAAACTGCCCCCAAAGTTGGTTGATCAGATGAATGGTCCTTTGATCAAGCTTTTGGTGGGGGATCTCAACAAGATTGGTTTGAAAACACCTTCTTATGGACCAGCGGAACAAATCATCACAACAGGGAAAATACCGGTCTTGGACATCGGCACGATAAAATTGATCCGAAAAGGTCATGTTTCCATATTTCCGGGTGTAAAGGAAATCGAAGGAAACACAGTACATTTTGAAGATGGAAGGTCAGAAGAATTCGGTGCGATCATAGCCGGAATTGGATTTCACAAAAAGTCTGTAGAAATTTTAGATATTGCCGAAAGCCGTTTTGAAGACCTTAAATTCAGCATCAGGAAACAAAAGCAATTTGGCAGGGACGGTTTGTATTTTTGTGGATTTTGGGTAAGTCCCACCGGTCAGATCCGGGAAATCAAGCATGACGCCTTGTACATCTCAGAAGATATTGCAAAAAAAATCCGATTTCAAACCTGATGTTAAAAGCAGGGTCGTAAGCTTGTTGAATCCAAATAGAACGGTGCCATAAGATTCTCGAATATAATTTGAACCCAGGTCAATTTTAATCAGGGGTTCATTTTCGAACACCTACTGTTCAATTATATCCCTCTTTTGCTTTTTCATTTTATTTAATTGATTCATTATCAAATACTTCTAACATGGTATCAAAGTTGATATTATTTTTGAAATATTTGTGCTTATGGTAGGTTTCTTACTTTGGTTTATCTTGTTGGTGTTGTGCTGGCCAATAGCCATTCTGGCCATTGTGCTTTATCCAATCATTTGGTTATTGGTATTGCCTTTTAGGTTATTGGGTTTCGCCATAGATCTATCATTTACCTTCATCCGGAATTTATTGCTGTTTCCATTTACGATGCTCTCCAGACGTTAATTTTTATTTAAAATCAGCATCATTAAAATGATTACACCGATCAAAAGGTGCCCAATCAACCAAACTTTTTGCCACAAGGGCCGATCCTGCCATTTTACGGAAGGATCGAATGGATCAAAAGCCAAAGCCAGCATAAAAGTGACAAAGGCCTGACTTGTTTCCTTTAGCCAAAAATAATTGATTAATGATACCAAAATCATCAAAGCATACACCAAGCGATTCAGCCAGGTAGGATTGTTACCGGTCATTGTTTTAGCAGGTTCCATCTTTTTTTTAAAAATTAAGCTAAAAATCAATTGTACTCAACATGGGGCTACAGCAATGCAGGATAAAAGGGATAAGTAAAAAAAGCCTATTCTTGATCGGTTAAACCAAAACAGCGATTAGTCACCTCGGAATTTTGGTCCTTATTTTATTTTTCTGACTCCAAAGGCAGCAACCAATCCGCACTTTTGAACCGGTACCAATCCACCTGAGCCAGATCCGCAGTAGGATCATAAAGGGCTTGGTAAGGACGCTGATTCAGGCTGACCATGCCTTTCGCATAAATGGCCACACGGGCTTTTCCTTTGGCACTGTATTCCTCCTTCAACCGCTGTACAAATTGCCAGCACATGTCTGGATGGGTTGCTACTGCATTCATTTGCTTGGGAGTTAGGTAATCTGATAGGTTGACCAGTTCTGTTTCCCCAGACTCCCCATCTACCACTTGGAAACTTACATGACCATACTGCATCCTCAACATCATCCTCCAGGACAGGCGATGGCCCTCATTGGTCCAATGCACATTGCTGTCAAACAACCAATGCCGGGAAGGAAGCATCACCTGAACCAAAAACCAAAGCATCATTCCATAAATCAGATAGGGTTGATAACGATAGTTGGGTGGATGGGGAATAGGAATCCGTTTTGGGAAAAAGGTCTCCCGAACCTGATCCGGTGGAAAGAAAAAGATGCACAATCCTATGCTCATGTAGGGAAAAATACCCACTTGAAAGATAAAGGAATTGAATAGGTGGAAAAAGATGGAAACCATAAAGGCCCACTTCCGGGTTTTGTTCCACAGCAGCAGGGGTGTGATGAATAGATCAAAAAGCAGACCGCCTATGGCTACGAAAAAATGCATGATGGGCTGCTGAAGCCATTCTCCGACCAGCCAATAATGTTGCTTGGTGCTCAACAAAACCTTGGTAGAGATGCCTTGCAGCCAGTCTGTGTTGATTTTGGCTATTCCTGCATAGGTGTATACGATGCCCATTTGGATAATAAAAATCCAGCGGCACCAATTCGGACAGAATTGGCTGCGGATTTCCGGTTTCCTTTTGACATCCAATGAAAAAGCCCTGTGGGCAGGCACCAGGCACATGAACAGACATAGCAAAATGAGCAGGTAATAGTGGTTGTTGTAATGGGTCTTTTGCATGAAATAGACCATGGACCAGAGTATGGTATAGCCCACGATGCCGATGCGGTAATAATACCCCAGCATCACCAAAATCCCAAACCCTCCCATGATGATGAAGTAGACATACATGCCATTTCCAGGTAGGGGTTGTAACCAGGGGAAATCCAAAAAAGGAAAAGTCATCACCGGCTCCACAAATGCGCGTCTGACCCATCCGGTCATAATAGCTCCCCAAGCTTCAGCAGTGATCAGAAAGCCAAACGCCACCCTAAAGACCACCAAAAATGTATTGTCCACAGGTTTAAAAAGGGAGGCTTTCAAAGCATCGGAATTGGCCATGTTTCTTAAATCGGTATCGGCTTCAAAGATAATAGAAAATGCTCCTTGAGGAATGCATCGAAAGCAAATAAAAGAAATCCTGCTTGACACAAAAACCCAGAGCTCTCATCCTAAATTTTGTCCACCAAAAAGGTCTGATGGGGGAAGGGTTTTTTCTAACATAAGCAATTTCTTTTTCCGCCAAATTCCTCCGCCATAGCCAGTAAGTTGCCCGTCTGTACCGATCACCCGGTGGCAAGGGATAAGTATTGCAATTTTGTTCATGCCATTGGCGTTGGCGACTGCGCGAACCGAACTGGGTTTTCCAATGGCCTCCGCCTGTTGCTTGTAGCTTCTGGTAGCACCGTAAGGGATGTCTTTAAGCATATTCCAAACACAAAGCTGGAATTCAGATCCGATCAGATGTAAAGGGGTTTCGAAATTTTTCAGCTTTCCTTCAAAATAAGCACTCAATTCCATTTCCAGCGTTTCAAAATGCACATTGGCACCTTGGATGATGGTGGCGTTCAGGGATTTTGCCAATTTTTTCAGAGAGGTTTCCAGCATTTTTCTATCGGTAAATTCCAATAGACAGATGCCTTCAGGACTGGCGCAGGCCACCATGGTTCCTAGCGGGGTCTCGATTCTTTTGAGGTCCAGTATGGTTTGTTTTTTGGCGTCGGTAGGTGACACGCCAAAGATCTGCCTGAAACTATCCTGAAAACCGCTTAGTGATTCAAATCCACTTTCAAATGCAGTTCCTGTAATGCTTTCTCCTTCTTTAATTTTTTTGAATGCTGAATTTAGTCTATACAACCGCTGATAGGCATGAAAGGTCATGCCGTGATTTTTCTGAAACCAACGCCTGACTTGTGTGGGATCCAGCCCTTTTTTGACCAGATCATAGTCTTTTATTTTTAAAAAAGGGTTTTGCGTGATGAAGTTCATGATTTCCTTAATCGCATCGGGCGTTTTACTTGGGTTTTCCAGAGGCCTGCATATTTTACAGGGCCTGTATCCCTTTAACATGGCTGCTTTAGTGTCATTAAAAAATTCCACGTTTTCTATTTTTGGCTTCTTGGCCGTACAGGTAGGTCTGCAGAAAATCCCCGTAGTTTTGACTCCCGTAAAAAATACCCCTTCGAAGGTGCTGTCTTTTTCAAGCACAGCCTGAAACATCCGCTCGAAGCTTGGATCATCATCCGCGCCAATCTTATTATTGGTAACTAAAAGACCATCTTCAAAGAATGTATGGGGGAGATGGGTAGGTTGACGAAGTTGGTTCAAGCTGTTTTCCATGGTTCAATTTAGAATGATTTCTACAAATGTCCGTGCTTTTGTAAGCAGGTACAACCGAAAAGTAGACAAGTAATTTTTTATGGCTCACAGATCCCACGGATCTTTTTGTTTTTCTGTGGTAATCTGTGCTATCTGTGAGAAAAATATTAAGGTTTTAGGTTTTGATTGAGAAAGAAAAGATGGGTCACCGGTTCCACGGATTTTCTCCGAATTCAAAAATCATCTGTGGCTATCTGTGAGAAAAATTATACGCTTTTAGGTTTTGATTGAGAAAAAAATTGGCTCACAGATTCCACGGATTTTCACAGATTTTTTCTTGATTTTCTGTGGTTATCTGTGTTATCTGTGAGAAAATAATAGGGTTTCAGATTCTGATCGAGAACAAAATGGCTCACAGATCCCACGGATTTGCACAGATTTTTATTTTGTTTTTCTGTGGCTATCTGTGCTATCTGTTAGAAAAACTGTAAAGTCTTAGGTTTTGATTGAGAAAGAAAAGATGGGTCACCGGTTCCACGGATTTTCTCCGAATTCAAAAATCATCTGTGGCTATCTGTGTTATCTGTGAGAAAAGTTATACGCTTTTAGGTTTTGATTGAGAAAAAAATTGGCTCACAGATTCCACGGATTTGCACAGATTTTTTTTTTTTTCTGTCGCTATCTGTGCTATCTGTTAGAAAAACTGTAAAGTCTTAGGTTTTGATTGAGAAAGAAAAGATGGGTCACCGGTTCCACGGATTTTCTCCGAATTCAAAAATCATCTGTGGCTATCTGTGTTATCTGTGAGAAAATAATAAGGTTTCAGGTTCTGATCGAGAAAAAAATGGCTCACAGATCCCACGGATTTGCACAGATTTTTATTTTGTTTTTCTGTGGCTATCTGTGTTATCTGTGAGAAAAATTATACGCTTTTAGGTTTTGATTGAGAAAAAAAATTGGCTCACAGATCCCACGGATTTGCACAGATTTTTTTGTTTTTCTGTGGTCATCTGTGCCAGCTGTGAGAAAAATTATAAGCTTTTAGGTTTTGATTGAGAAAAAAAATTGGCTCATAGATTCCACGGATTTGCACAGATTTTTTCTTGATTTTCTGTGGTCATCTGTGTTATCTGTGAGAAAAATCAAGTCTATCGTAATGATTATTTTTTAAGATTTTCTTTTACCCTGAATTTTACCACCTCCCTTATAAAATCCAAAGGCAAGGGTTCATTAAAAGGAAAATTAAGGGATCCTTTCCCCCGTTTGTATTTAACTATCTCAGCAGGGAAAGCTTCCATGCCTGAAGGCGTAGGATAAAATCCGATATGGTTTTTGAAGGCTGCATAATGGACCAGATTACCATGAAGTTTAAATGTGGGAATCCCGTAGCTGATACACTCCTCTGCATCTGGCACGACGAGTTGGATGGTCTGCCTGATTTCATTAAGCATTTTTTTGACAGCAGCAGGAAATTGATCAAAGTAGGCTTCAATGTTATCGGGAGGGTTTTTCATGGTCAAGCTTTTTGTCAAATTTGTTCCCATAAAAGTAGGCTTTAAAGCTGTCGCAATCAACCCATGACTTTGTCGGATTTGCACATGTCTTCTGGATTCTGAATCCATTAAATTTGTACAAGCACTATAAATTTGTAATCCAGCAAAGTATGATCAAAATCAATCCATACCTTGGCTTCGATGGGAATTGCCGGGAAGCCATGACCTACTACCAGAAATGTTTCGGGGGAGAACTGACCTTCCAGACCTTTGGCGAATCTCCAATGTCCGAACAGACGCCCCCAGATAAACAAGACCGCATCCTTCATTCCAGTCTTTCCCATGGGGACTTTATCATCATGGGGACAGACATGACTCCTCCAGGTGGATTTAAGGCTGGAACAGAAGTAGGTCTTGCTGTCAACTTTGATTCTGAAGAGGAAATCAGAAAGGTATATGACCTTTTGAAAGAAGGAGGAAAAGTGTATGATGAACTCAAAGAATCTTTCTGGGGCAGCCTTTTTGCCTCCATACAGGATAAGTATGGTAAAGATTGGATGCTCGACTTTGAGTTGCCCAACAAAGAATGAATTGAAATTTAAAACCCCTTAATCATGTCCAATTCTATTTATCCGATCATTCCGTGCCTCTGGTTTGATCGGCAGGCCGAGGAAGCAGTTTCGTTTTATGTTGAGCTTTTTGGGAATTCCGAAATAGGTCATAAGGCTTATTTTGAAAAAGCCGGACAAGATCAGCATGGGATGCCTGAGGGGACCCTCATGTCCTGCAGCTTTAAGCTACACGGACAGGAATTTTTGGCACTCAATGGCAATCACCAGTATCCTTTCTCACCAGGGATTTCTTTTTATGTCACCTGTGAAACCTTGGCGGAGGCGGAAAAGTATTGGGAAGCCTTGCAACAGGGAGGGCAAGTGATGATGCCTTTTGACAAATATGACTGGAGTGAAAAATATGGTTTCCTCAATGATAAATTCGGCGTTGCCTGGCAGATTTCATTGGGAAAAATATCAGATGTCAAACAAAAATTCGTGCCCTCTTTACTCTTTGTTGGAGATAAATTCGGGAAGGCGGAGTCTGCCATAGAATTTTATATGGGCATCTTTAAAGAGGCTACTTTGGAAGGCATTGCCAGATTTACAGAAGAGGAAGGGGAGGGGCCTGACAAGGTCAAGCATGCCCAATTTTACCTCAATGGATCTACCTTCACGATCATGGAAAGTTCAATTTCCCAAACATTCGGCTTTACTCCGGCCATCTCATTTATAGTCCATTGTGACACCCAAGAAGAGATTGATCATTACTGGGAAAAACTTACTGAAGGAGGAGGGGATGAGGTTCAATGTGGCTGGCTTTATGACCATTTTGGCATCTCATGGCAGGGTGGTGCCCAAAATGCTTTCGGATGGAATGGCGGACCCCAAAAAAGCCAAAAAACTGACAGCGGCCTTTATGCCTATGAAGAAATTAAACATCATTGAGTTGGAGAATGCATTGGCTAACTAAATATCAAAATAATATAAATATGAAAAATGAAATGGAAGAATTTTGGGTGGAATTGAATGAAGCCTATGCGAAAGGTAATTTGGATTATATTATCCAGCATGCTTCAGAGGATATCAGATGGAACATGGTAGGGGATAGGATCTTGCAAGGAAAAAAGGAATTTGTCGATTTCCTCCATGAAATGAAAATGGAAGAAGGCATGGAAACCCAAATTCAGAAATATGTGATGGATGGGAAAAAAGCAGCCGTATCGGGCACACTCTTCATGAAAGATGGAAAAAAATATGCCTTTTGTGACATGTATGAGCTAAATGGCGATAAAAATTATTTGGTAAAAACCATGGAGTCGTTTGTGATTAAAATTGTTTAAATTTGAGTACGTATTACCTCAAATCCTAATGAAATACACCTTTTTGTAAGTCAGTGTAATAACCCTTATTCAAGTATCATGTTAAAAACCATTTTGATTACTTTAGGAGCCATTGTTTTGGTCTTGCTTTTGACGGCGCTGATCATGAAAAAAGAATGTGTGATTACTTCGGAAGTAGTGATCAATAAACCTCAGAATGAAGTGTTTGAATTTGTAAGCCACCTTAAAAACCAAGAGCAGTACAGCAAATGGGTCATGGCGGATCCCAATGTTAAATTGGATTACCGGGGCCAAGACGGAACAGTTGGATTTGTGGCTGCCTGGCACAGTGAAGACAAGAACGTTGGAGTAGGGGAGCAGGAGATCAAAGAGATCATTGAGGGAAAAAGGTATGAGGTGGAGTTGCGTTTTGAGAAGCCTTTCAAAGCGGTCAATCAGGCCTATACGGAAGTAGTGGCTGTGGGGCCGGAACAGTCCAAAGTCACGACGGTTTTCCAATCAAGAAATCCCTTTCCGATGAATCTCATGAATCCTTTCATCAAAAGCATGCTTCAAAAAGATATGGATTACAATTCCAACAACTTAAAAAAAGTGTTGGAAAATGGTGAAGTTTCCTAATTGGGGATGAAAGCTAGATTTGGACTCGGTAGTATCAAGAGGGATCAAATTTCGATTTGATTTCCAGAAAGTGGATTTCTGAAGGCTCACTGAAGTGAATGACTGTAGGCTTTTACGGGATCCATGATATGAAATTTGTTTTTGTATTCCAGGGGAGTCAGTCCGGTGATTTTTTTGAAAACGTCTCTAAATGCCTTTGGGTCGGAATAGCCTACTTTGTATTGGACTTCTGAAATGTTTTCACTTCCAATTTCCAGTTGTTTTTTGGCGGCTTCGACCCTTACCCTTTGTAGGTATGAAATGATCGAGGTTTTGGTGGCTTTTTTAAATCTTCTTTCAAAATTCCGGCGCCCAAGGGCTACTTTAGTGGCCAAAACGTCAACCGAAACCGGTTGGGCATAATTGGCCTCCAGATAATCCTGCACTTGCAGGATTTGGGTGTCGCTGTGATTTTTGTACCCATGAAAAATAATGAAATCAGCTTGACTCCTCCGGTTGATGTCAATGGCAAATACCTTAGCCAAGAAGAGCACCATTTCACGTCCATGAAATTTCTCTAGGTAATATAGGATTAAGTTGAGATAGGAGTAAGCAGCTCCGGAAGTATAAATCCCACACTCATCGGTGATGATTTCATCGTGGATAATGTGGACCTTGGGAAATTCTTCTTGTAATTCATGGGCGTGAATCCAGTGGGTTGTGCATTGCTTCCCATCCAGTAAACCAGTAGCCGCCAAAAGGAATGCCCCTGTACAAAGGCTCATGATTTCAGCACCTTTCCGATGTTGGTCAAGAATCCATGGGATCAGGTCTCTGTTTTTTTCAAGCCCTCTATGCACATCAGTATGCAACGCCGGTATGATCACCAAATCGCTTACCATGTTTTCAAAAGTCCGGTGTTTGGGTTGAATACTAAAATAGCCCTCCTTCATGGTGGAACTTTTTTCTTTGCCTACCATCTGAATTTGAAACCCACTGGGCTTACCTTTTCTTTCCAGCCATTTGTTGGCTTCGGTAAAAATGTGGTGGACCCCTTCCACATTGCTTAGGCTGATGTCACCTTCAGGAATCAATATGCTTATCCGCTTCATGGAATAAATATACTAAAGTCTGTGTTTTATTCATATCTTGTATTTGACCATTCATTTCATTAAAGTTGAAATTGATTTTGCTTTTACCAGAATTTCAGCAACTATGGGTAACGAAACTAAAACCAAAGATAAACTGCCTAAAATCCCTTTTCAGCATGCTGTTTCAACTATGCGTATGGTGATGGGATTGATATTCATTACTCATGGCTTTGCCAGGTTTTATTATGCTTCTCTTACAGATTTTGGTGGATTTTTGGGGAACCAAGGTATTCCATTTGGATGGTTAGTAGCTTGGGGCATTACCATTGGTGAATTGGTAGGTGGCTTTTTTTTACTTGTCCGCTACCGTGTGAAAATGGCCGTGATGTTCCATTTTTTGGTGATTCTTGCAGGGGTTTTTATGGTTCATCTTCCCAATGGTTGGTTTGTGGTAGGCCATGGTAGTGGAGGGATGGAATACAGCGTATTAATTTTGGCGGTGCTCGGGGTTTTATATGCATGTGAAGGTTAAAATGAATACACAAACAATAGAATTGATTTCTCATGGATTCCACGGATTTTCTTTTTTATGTGGTTATCTGTGCTATCTGTGAGAAAAATAATAAGGTTTTAGGTTTTGATTGAGAAAAAAAATGGCTCACAGATTACACGGATTTGCACAGATTCTTTTTTCTGTGTTTATCTGTGCTATCTGTGAGAAAAATTGTAAGGGATTAGAATTTGATGGAGAAAGAAAGGATGGCTCACAGGTTCCACGGATTTTCACCGAATTCAAAAATCATCTGTGATTATCTGTGTTATCTGTGAGAAAAGTAATAAGGTTTTAGGTTTTGATTGAGAAAAAAAATGGCTCACAGATTACACGGATTTGCACAGATTCTTTTTTCTGTGTTTATCTGTGCTATCTGTGAGAAAAATTGTAAGGTATTAGGATTTGATGGAGAAAGAAAGGATGGCTCACAGGTTCCACGGATTTTCTCCGAATTCAAAAATCATCTGTGGCTATCTGTGTTATCTGTGAGAAAAATAATAAGGTTTTAGGTTTTGATTGAGAAAAAAAATGGCTCACGGATTACACGGATTTTCTCCGAATTCAAAAATCATCTGTGGCTATCTGTGTTATCTGTGAGAAAAATAATAAGGTTTTAGGTTTTGATTGAGAAAAAAAATGGCTCACAGATTCCACGGATTTGCACAGATTTTTTTGTTTTTCTGTGGTTATCTGTGGAATCTGTGAGAAATTTTTTTGATACTCTTAGGATATGGAGTTAAAAAAAAATTACAAGTATCAATTCAATTGGAAGAACTTCTTTTTGGGATGGATATTTATCAATAATACATTAAGCAATAATAGGATACAGATACCAGGAATTCCGTTCATTACGGTATCCAAGAAAAAAGCTACGGGATTTCCTCCCACAATGGGATAGAAAAAAAGCAGCATGGAGGACAGGTATACCGATCCCAGATAAGCCAAAGGTGCAGCCATCCATTTCACTTCTTTTTGGGTCATAAGCAAATAGGATATGCACACGAATAAGGTCAATTCCAGCGTGAGGATAGATATCCATCCCCAATCGGGATTGCCTGTAAGTAAAAAGTTAAGCAATGGAGCCAGAAGTGCTACCGGAAGAGCCACCCTCCAACCGTACCATAACAAGGCAATAAATGGAATATAAAATAAAGGCAGTAAATAGGCACCCACAGGAACTCCCAAATATGGAGGAGCAAGGTGGATGAGAAAAGGAATCAATACTGCTATAATCAGTACCAAAGAGGTGGTTTTGATCCATACAGCATTTTTTAGTAGGCCGATGGTTTGCATATTGGGTTCAAATAGGCTTTAAACCATGAAATTAATAATTATTTATTGGATTTTGCTAATAGATTAAAATTTTTTCCATAAGAAAATGGGTCGTAATGATTTTTTGTAAAAATCATGGTTAAAAAAGTGTGCTAATTACTCTTATTAAGTATGATTTTTCTTTTTCTCTAACAGAAAAAGAAGTCAAGCTTTTTACTTGGTATGCTGTGCAAACCCAAAGGCACCTTTCAACCTGTACTGTGGGTAAACCACAATACAGGTTGAAGGTACCGGAATGATTATTCTTCTGATATCCTTTTTACATTATCCTCAGGAAGTCGGTCAATCAAATAATTATATGGATCTATTCCCGCCTGATGTGGTTTTTCATTGACAGTGAAGGTAAAGGTATTTTCTGCCTGGGATATTTTGATTCTTTCGTAAACCAAAGGATTGCCCAATACCTTCTTGGCATCAGTTTGAGCAAATATGCCTACGTCTACATAATCATTCAGGGGAATTTCACTTTGTTTGCCAAGTGAATCTGCGCTGAACTTCTCTGAGAAGGTTTTCAAGGTCACTTCGTAAGTTTCCCCATTTTGAACATAGGTGGCTTCCATCACCCGATTGGAAAAAAGGGTGATGTTTTCAAAAAGATCTGAGATCAGATATTGCAAACTATCGGGTGTCACTTCCCTGAAGGCCTCCACCGCGGATATGGAAGTAGGATACAGGGGATCTTGATAGGCATGTTCCTGTATCAATTTTTGTAAAGCAAGGTTTACTTGGTCCTCGCCAATCATTTCTTTAAGGTAATACATCACCACAGAGCCCTTGGCATAATGGATGTATCCTTGGTTTTCGGTTTCCATGATAGGTCTTTCCGCTTCAAATTCCCCGCTTCTGCCATTCAGGTAGCTGTTCATTTCGTAGCGGAGGAATTTTTTCATTTTGTCACGGCCATATTCTTTCTCCATGACCATAAGGGCCGAGTACTGGGCGAAACTTTCACTCATCATTTCGGTACCGCGCATACTAGCCCCGATCAATTGGTGGGCCCAGTATTGGTGGCCCATTTCATGTGCCACCACGTAGTATACCAAGTCAATGTCATCTTCTGTCACGTTCCTTAGGTCTGTAATAAATCCAATTCCTTCACTGTAGGGCATGGTGCCTGGAAAGGCCTGTGCAAATGATGAATACCTTGGGAATTCAATAATGCGGCATTGTTTGTGGTAGTAGGGTCCGAAATTTTCTGTGTAATATTCCAAGGATTTTTCCATACTCCTGAGCATGTTGGGAACATTGTACTCATGCCCCTTGATGTAATAAACCTCTAGGTCTATGTCCTGCCATTTTTCTCTTGCTATCTCATACCTGGCAGAAATAAAGGAGTAGAAATTTAAGGAGCTTTTGTCCAGTTGGTATTCAAAGTACCTACGGCCATCTTCCTCCCATTCCCTAATCAGACTACCAGGGGCCACCGCTATCTGGTCACTTGCCGTACTGATCACGGTGTTGACATCCACCCAGTCTGCATCGTTTGAAATATAGGTATTGGAGCGGGCTTTGTGGTTGTTTTCATCCAGTCTGGGAAGCCTTTCCCTTCTGGGAAGGTCCATCTTGGCTCTTTTGTTTTTGTCTGAGATCTCGTAATTTCTGTTGTACCCAAAAGACGGCAAAATGTTGGAGTTGTTGAAAAAGGTTCCGTTCTGGGTCAATGAGGTAAATGAAACACTGTTCTCAAATCCTTTGGTGATTTTGCTGAAAGTAACTTCAATGGCCATCGTGTCCCCGGCTTGCATGGGCTTGTCAAGGGTGTAGATGCGGTAATTTAATTTTTCATCATCCAAGGTTAAGTTTGCTCCTGGGATTTTGATTTCCAAAGAATCCGGAAGTGTTGGCAGGGTAAAATGAAAAGCCGGAATGCTGACCCCCGATTTATTGACTATCACGCCTTTCACTCGGGTGATCAAATCCCTGTCATATGGAAAGATGTCTATTTCATAGTCCAAGCTGATCCATCTCGGCTGAGCAATGTCCTCATATTGTTTGTAAGCCAATTCATAGGCCTTTTGCCTCCTTTCAGTCTCCTTGGGGGACAAATAGGTATTGAGTACTTCTGTATTGTAATAGACAAAGCCTGCGCAAAGGATAAATAGACCTCCAAAAACAGTCAACAATCCACTTTGCCGTTTGATCCGGTCAAGGGCAAAACGGCTTCTTATTTTGAAGCCTGTTTCTTTTCCACGAACAAAAAATGCGTAGATAACCACACACAATATCAAAGAAAAGAAGGTCCAGTAAAGATTAAACCATACAAGACCCGGTATGAATGGCCCATATCCGTTCATGTCCGAATAAGTGGCGAAAGGGGTGCCTCCAAATTCCAGCATGTTGGAGTTGAGTTCCAATACAGACCAAATGAAGGAATTCAGGATGATAAAGGCCACAAAGGCAAAATAGGCAATATAGCGGTTGTTGATCAGGTAGTGAAACAGTAAAGCGATGACCACCAGGTAAGCAAACTGAAACATATCCAATACCAATAAAGACTGGGCATACACCTGAAGTTCATAGCGGGTGTAGCCATAAGAGGTCTGGGCGATCATACCCACCAAAATGGTACAGCACAAGACCACAAACAAGCTGATCAGCAACCCGATCAGTTTGGAGGTGAAAAGCATGCCTGTTCTTGACGGAGTGGCATCCTGGATTTCATTGATTTTGGCATCCCTTTCTTTCCACACCAGGACCCCTGAATAAAAGGTGATGATACCGATGAGAAACAAATAAAATGAGCCTCTAATGGCATCAATCACATCATAGGTGACAGGGTAACGGGCTGTGCCGTAGTTGCCCGTAAAGCTGGTCAAGCTGGCGATCAGGTTGATCAAACCGATCAAGACGATGATCATAAAGGTTTGGTTCTTGATGATGGCCTTGGTTTCAAAAACGATCATGTGCCAAAAAGCAGCCCATGAAAATCCAACCTTATCAGGTAGTGAGAAATTTTTTGCTTTTGGAATTGACTGTATTACTAGTTCTTCTACCTTCCTGCGTTTTTTGCTCACCTTTTCTTTCTTGGTATTGAAAGAAAATCGGGTGTACATGACCAATAAAAGTAAAAGGCTCAAACCTGTCCATACCAGTCGGTTCATCAGAAACTGACCCTCCAGCGCGGTAGCCGTCAGGTTTTTTTCGTCAATGGTTTTGTATTTGGATAGGGTGCTGAGCGGCTGAAATCCAAATGGATCCAATAAGTTGGCCAACCATTCTTTTTCAAGGTCAGCGGTAAATCCCTGGCTGACCACATAAAAGACCAGAATCAACATGGCACCAACAAAGGATACAATGTTGCTTCTAAAAACCACCGCAAGCGAATATAAAATGACTCCGGCAATCAGGGTATTGGGAATGGCAAAAGAAAGTAAGCCCTGAAGGTGACCTTCCCAAATGACAGGCCCATACCGCTCAGGCTGCACCCAAGGCATCAAGGGGCCAATCAAAGCCCCAAGAGAAACACCCAACAAAGGGATGATGGAAATGGTAAATGCTCCGATGAATTTTCCGAAAAAATAATCTCTTTTTTTGATTGGCGAAGTAAAAATAAACTGATGCATGCCGGTACTGAAATCCCGGTTGGCTGTGGCATTCATAAAGGCGGTGGTCATCAGGAGAGCGATCAAGGACATGACACCGTAATAAGATTGGATGACTGAAGGGGCATTTTTATAGACACTGCCCACACCTCCACCAATCTGTACCTGATCAGAGGAAACCGCACCAAATACCAGTAGGGTAATGATCAACAAAAAGATCCAAAGCATGGGTGCCTTCAACCAATAATTCCATTCGTGTCTGATAAATTTCCACATTTTTTTAAGGGTTTTTGGTTTTAGACTAGTGCATTCAATTTTGCGAAAAATACATCTTCAAGGGTTTCTTCCGCTTGTACAAAACCACTGTTGAGTGGGACTTCTGAAAACACATGGATCTGCGGTTTTCCTCCCACCAACTTATTGCTGATCAACTGGAATTCCTTTTGGTAGTAGGGGAGGTCCTCTTTATTGACCCGCTTTTCAAAAACTCTACCTTTGATTTGATATAGCGCTTCATCCGTGGTGCCTTTATAAAGTACCTGACCTTTGTCCATGATGGCCATGTTGGTGCAGAGCTCTCTTACATCCTGAACAATGTGGGTGGATAAGATGACGATGGTCTGTTCGCCGATTTCCGCAAGGATGTTGTAGAAGCGGTTTCTTTCTCCCGGGTCGAGGCCTGCGGTTGGTTCGTCCACAATGACAAGTTTGGGGCTTCCAATGAGGCATTGTGCGATGCCAAACCTCTGCCGCATACCTCCCGAATAGCTGCTTACCGCTTTCTTGCGGTGTTCGAAGAGGTTGACTTTTTGGAGAAGGTAGTCCACCATTTCCTTTCTTTCTTTCGTTTGGTCAAATCCCTTAAGAATGGCAAGGTGGTGCAGCAAGTCCGTGGCTGACGTGCGTGGGTAAACGCCAAATTCCTGAGGCAGGTAGCCCAAAACCTTGCGGACGGCATCTTTGTCCTGTAGAACATTGATTTCTCCCAAATAGGCAGTGCCACTATCGGCCTCCTGCAGCGTGGCAAGAGTACGCATCAGGGAGGATTTACCGGCACCGTTGGGGCCCAGAAGACCAAACATGCCCTTGTCGATTTCCAGACTCACCTGATTGAGGGCAATGACGCCGTTGCCATATTGTTTGTTAAGGTCGGTAATGGATAATTTCATCGGATTTAATGATTTAGGTAGGTGAAATTCTTCATGCAATTTTTTAATTTGCCCATAATAATGCCAAAATCAAAATGCTTTCAGACTGCACAGTTCGGCCGATCGTACTGTAATAGTGACCGAATTCGGTCATAATAGCGGACACTTTTTGATCGCCAAGGTCTAGGATATGGGCTGTCTCATTTTACTTTTCTTTCTTTTTCGATGACCTAAATTGAGTATCGGAGACAAATTTTCCCCTTGAAAATACACCTATGCAGAAAAGTACGGGTTGAAAGACAGGAAAAACAGTTTTTTAACCACTATAGGCTTCTTTGGAAATCTTAAGAATGGCCTATGGCGACCAGTATTTATTAAAGGCCAATTTTAAGGTATGGAGAAAAAATAATGAATTGTTCCCAAAGCAAAAGGGACTGTTTATTTGATCTTAAACCTTATAATATTCTACAAATCTTCCATCAAACCCGGCTACTTTTTCAACCAATTCCATCCTCTTTTTTTCATCTAGAGCTTTGAATTTAAGGGCGAGATCAATTTTCTCCTGTAGCATTTCTGCATGATCCGCGCCAGTTACAAGTACTGAGATCGGAAGTGACCAAGAAAAGTAAAGTGCTTCCTCTACGGTCAATGCATTGGGAACAATTTTCGGTTTGTCACCATGATTAAAATGGGAGGTCCCTCCAAAAAATCCCCCATTGGCTAAAGTCTTCATGGCGATGGGGGCCATCCCTTTTGCTGAAAGTTTGGGCAATACATTGGTGATAAAACTTTTGTAATTCGGATCAAAAGCATTGATAGGCATCTGACAGACTTGTAAAGCATCTGTGCTTTCCAACATCCTCAGGTGGGCTTTGTAATCCGAATGGCCGGAGAATCCAACATATTTTACCTTACCGCTTTTCTGGGCCTCCAATACCACATCGAGCACGCCGTTTTTGATTCTGCTGTCCACATCTGAAGGACTGCTGACCGCATGGATAAACCAAAGGTCAAGGTAATCGGTGTTCATTCTTTTTAAGCTGCCCTCAAGATGTTCTCTTGCTGTTTTACCATCTCTAGCGGTGGTTTTGCTTTGTAAAAATGCGATGTCCCTGTATTTGGGGGTAAGGAACATGCCGTACCGCTTTTCGGACAATCCACCCCCATACGATTCGGCATTGTCAAAAAACCTAACCCCGCCTTCCAAAGCTGTTTCAATGGTCTTTTGGGCTTCTTTTTCGCTCATTCTAGCAATATGCGCTCCACCCATACCCAACATAGTGACCGAAGTTCCTGTATTTCCAAATTTCCTTTTAGGCAAAAGATTTCCCAATCGGTCTTTTTCAACTGTGTTGGTGTTAGAAAGAATGTTACCAAAACCATCAGTCAATGATTTTCCGGTTATCGGGAGCATTAATCCAGCAGTCAAGCTTGCCAGGGATTTTAAAAAAGACCTTCTATCTTTTTGGTCTTCCTGAATGGCATTTTTCTGCATCTTCCATGGCCATTCCACACAGGTATTGATTTCAGGAAATAGGACATGGTCTGCTTTACCTTTAAATACAAATGTCGTTACTTTATAATCCTCCAGCCTTTCTTTGACAGTTTCTAATGTTTTCCCGGTGACCGATACATCATCTACCAACAAGATTTTTGAACCTTTTTCTATCGGAATTTCCAAACTAACCAAAACTTCAGGCAACTCCCTTTGGGGGATGTTTTCATCGTCGCGGTAGTTGACATCAATGATATATAGCTTGCGACCCATTTTTTCCGCTACCATTTTTGCCGGTATGGTACCTCCTCTTCCTATCCCAATGACCAAATCAGTTCCAGGAATCGGGTAGCTGTTCAGTCTTTGTTGGATGGTTTTCAGGGAAAGTGGTTGCTTGCTTGACATGATGCTTTGGGTCTTTGGATTGTGGTCTATTTTGAGGACATCCAGTATGGAGGCCTATATTTTAGCAGCATGAAATTCAACAACAACAAAATCCCGATGCCAGGCAATGCCCTTGCCAAGGAACCGAAGAAAAATTCCAAAGGAGCAACGAGCATAAGGGGGAAGACAAAAAGTAACATTGTTGAAATCACCTTTGCACCGATGTAACCTAGGGGAGCTGCTGTCCACTTTAAGACATTATGCTTGAGCAGAATAAAAGCGATTCCCGTAAACAAGACCAATTCAGTGGTCAGTACCAGTAAAAATCCCCATTGCGGGTTACCTGTTAACATAAAATTGAGGATGGGGGCGAGGATGGCGACAGGTAGAGCAACCTTCCAATTGTAAATAAAAAGAGCAATGAATGGAATATAAAACATGGGGAGGAGATAAGCCCCTACAGGGTAGCCATTATGTGGTGGAATCAAATGAACAAAAAATGGAAAAGAAGCAGCAACCACTAAAATCAAGCCCGTGATTTTTAAATAGGAAATACCTTCAAGCTCTCTGACATTTTCCATGGGGTAGGGAAGTTATTGGAGATTTCAATTTACAGAATATTGAATGAAAGGACAATTTCTGTAAACCCGTAAATCAAAATACCTGCTCTTTCTCTCCGGTGACGTTTCCGAGCCAAATCTTTCCATTACCCATGTCAAGGTCACTTCTTACCTTTAAACTGCGTTCAAGAGAAGGGAAATCAAAGGTAAACTTCAGTTCACTTCCGGATGGGACAGGGCCAAGGTTGTAGGTAAATTCAAGTGTCTTTGATTGATTCCCTTTAATTTCAGACAGCCAGTCTTTTGTCCAATAATCCCAAGGTTCAGGACTTTCCCTTATATTTTTATCATAGACATATTGAGGACTCAGGGGATTATAAAATGTGAGTCCATTGGTGAAATAATGAAAAAGACCCTTTCCCATTTTACTGGGATCTAAATGGTAATAGGGAAAAGGATCTAGGTTTTTAAGGCTAAGGACCGTGTTGATTTCAGTCCCTGTTTTGGATACCGAAAGAATTTCCAAAGACAGCCCTTCCCTTAATTTTTGGTGTTTTTTGAAAACACTCCTTATCCTGACATCTTTCCGTGGGTCATTGGGTACATGGGTAGCTCCATCTTCAAATGAAATAAAACGGATCCTAAATGCAAAATCACCGAACATATCCATCATCCTGTAGATCTGAGGTCCAGTTTGTATGTTTGAGCTGGTCAGATCCTGAATTTTCAATGGATATATTTCTTGCCCGTCGACCACTACCACCGATCCATGCAGCTTTTCAAAATCACCATTTAGCCTGTTGTTTTCATTCAGGTATAGGATATGGGAAGAAAAATCATAAAAATCAATATCAGTTAAATCCAAAATTAATTCACCGTTTCTAACAATTTGAAACTCTTCCAAATTACCCAAGTCGTCCGTATTTTCAGTTAGGTTGCAGGCTGAAATCAAAATAAGGACGCATGCAAGTAGTATGTGGCAGTTTGAGGTTTTCATGGAGGTCATTAAAAATAATCAATTATTGTGAGTTATTCAATCCAGATTCCATAATCACTTTTAACATTGATTACCTATAACAGCTTAATTCTAATCTTTCTTCCCAAACTTATCCCAATCAATGGCTTGAAACAGCTGTCCTATTCCTTTTAGCACATCTTCTACCACTTGCTCGTTTTCTACTGGCAATTTGAGAAAAGTCTTTCCGGTTTTTGGATCTTTTTCCGTCAGGGTATTTACCATTGCTTTGGTTCGGTCAGGATTTCCCAGAACTTCCGCAAGCTGACTGACCCATTCCATGCCTGTTGATTCAGTTTTTTGAGTGGCTTTGGGCTCAGATTTTGGAATTGGTTTTTCTGGAATATCTGTATCAAAAAGGCCCAGCTGTAAGTTTTGGTCCAATTCTTTTTTATCAGAAGATGAAGGGGATTGATAGGGTTCATCATTCCTTTCCTCAAAATCTGTTTCGGGTACCGATGCTTCTGTGAAATTTGGCTTTTCATCGACCATGGTTTCCATGCTGTTCATGAACTGCTTGAACCTGTCCTCCTGCATCAGAATAGTGTCATCCCCGGCATCCAAAACCCCTTCGGCCATGGAAGATTTGAACTTCAACACATCCAACATCCGGTGCTCTATACTGTCCATGGAAACCAAATTGATGATATTGACTTTTTTCTTTTGACCCATCCTGTAAATTCTCGCAATCCTTTGTTCCAAAACAGCTGGATTCCAGGGAATATCGAGGTTGATCAAATAGGCGGCTGATTGCAGGTTCAGACCTACGCCTCCGGCGTCTGTACTCAGAAAAACCTTGCATTCCGGATCTTTGAGAAAATTGTCCAAAAGAGATTTTCTGTCTTTGGATTGGACACCCCCATGGAGATTTTCATATTTGATGCCCAATTCATCAAGTTCTCGGGCTACCAACCTGGTCATCCTTTCCCATTGGCTGAAAATCACCACTTTTTCACCTTCCATCTGAAAAATTTCTTCCAGTATTCCCATCAGTTCGGCTATTTTGGTGTCATGCCTAGTCTGTTGATCGAGAATAAAAGTACTGTTGCAGACCATCCTCATCATGTTGAGGTTGATCATAAGTTTTTGTCGGTCTTTTTCAGGGAGGAAACCCATCCTCCTCCATTTGTTGACGAGGCGGCAGACAGTCTCATAGCATTCATTGTGAACTTCTCTCTGCTTGTCAGTCATGGTTACAAAGAGGTTTTTGTCCTGTCTGTCCGGTAATTGCCGGAGCACCATTTTCTTGGTCCGGCGGATCAGGATATCCGAAAGTATGTCCCCTACTTTGTTCAGGTCTTTATAACCGATAACCTTGCTTGTTTCCGTTTCGGTAATCTGATGGTTGTGCAGGAACCTGTATAAAGCCCCTAATCTGAAAGGATTGATGAATTGAACCACAGAATACAGTTCTTCCAATTTGTTCTCCAATGGAGTTCCTGTAAGCACTATCGCATATTCTGATTTCAGTTTTTTGATGTTTTGTGAAATCTTTGCTTTCCAGTTTTTGATCCTTTGTGCTTCATCCAGGATGATCAGGTCAAATCCGGTGGTATTGATGACATCCAGGTCATTGCCCACAGTATGGTGCCCAACAATTTTGTAGAAATTATTATCATCGGCATATTGGGGTTCCCTTTTCAGCTTTAATCCTTCTATGACATGTGCGGGACTGTCCGTGAATTTTTCGATTTCAGATTTCCACTGGTATTTGAGAGAAGTGGGGCATACAATCAGTACTTTTTGGATACCGAATTCTTTTTTTAGGACTTCGGCAGCAGCAATGGCCTGAAGGGTTTTGCCCAAACCCATTTCATCTGCAATCAAAGCCCTACCGGACTGAACTGCAAAAGCAACTCCTTTCTTTTGATAGGGATGAAGTTCTGCTTTTATGTAACTGGATAAAAGACCGTTGTCCAGGCCTTTTTGATTTTTCCAGATCCATGCTTTTCTTTTGTTTTTGTCCCTCACCTCAAATATAAAGGTCAGGGCATCCTCGTAGCAACGGAAGGAGGGATGTATGTTTTTGGCTTCAATGAAGAACTCCTCAAATTTGTTAAATGCCGTGGACTTGATGGTTCCACCTTCTGAGAAGTATTTTTTCGAAAGAGTTTTTAGTCTTCTGGTTCCTTCAGTTCCTATCCTAAGTTTGACTTTTCTTTCAATAGACCCATAATCCAAGTAAACCGAACTGTAGGTTGGTTGGAAATTTCCCTTTCTAAACAAAGATTGGGTTGATTTTTTATTCAGAATTTGATTGACAACGGCTTCAATGTGTTTACAAGTACCAAGCCCGTTTGTTTTGAAATCATAGCAGTTACAGAAATTGAAGTTTTTACCCGATGCTATTTCCTCAGAGTTGCTTCTAATGGCCACTTTATAGGTGTTGTTGGTCTGAGGATTGTAAACTGAGTAGTCTGAAAAAACAGGGTCTGGACCAAGGTTACTGATTTTAAATTCCTGAAGGCCGGCAAATTGTCGACGCAATCCTATCTGCCATTCATCCAAACTAAGGTGATCCGGTTTCCTGTGATAAGGTATGGCTGTTTTCTTCGATTTTGAAAGGGATTTTGAGGACTTTTTGGTTTTACTTTTCATAAAGGATTGAATGTAGGATTGGAACTTAAACTTATTATATTTCTACCTTTTTGTCTATTGCAAACGCGACATTTTTAAACTTTCATGACTTGTTTTAGCCGTCTTCAAAATCATGGTTCACGTTAAAAATTGGATTTAAAAAGTTATTTCCAAATTATTAAAATTGTCTTTAATTTGAAATAAATCAATAAAATATGTAATTTTAGTAATTATTATTTATTTATATTGAATTATTGCTTTTTTATAAAAAATATGTATTCAATACATTTAATCTACTAAACCAAAGATCAACATGAACAAATACCAAAATTCAATCTGTTGGAAAGTAAAACTACTTTCCCTTGGCATGGGCCTCTTGTTGTTTTTATCAAGTCCCCAAATAAATGCACAAAAAATAGTCAATGAGACGGTGCTCACTGATGTAGAGAGTGAAACCACCAGATTCAGGGTTATCAAAATGGTGGAGGGCTTGGAACATCCGTGGGCAATCAATTTTCTGGAGGATGGAAAAATGATATTGACCGAAAGACCCGGCAGGTTGCTGCTGATAGATGGAGACAAGATAACTTCATTGGAAGGTCTTCCAGAAAGTGACGTGGAAGAAGATGAGAAATCTGCACCTCAAGGTGGCAATCAGGGTGGCTTAATGGATGTGGTACCCCATCCTGAATATGGGTCCAACAGCTGGATCTATTTTACCTATACCAGTCCCGGTGACGATGATTCCAATTTTGGAGATGAGGAATATGCTACTGGTACAGCCTTAGCCCGTGCCAAAATCAATGATGCAGGAGATGGGCTGGATGATTTGGAGGTATTGTATACGCAGATTCCCAGAACTGAACCCGGCAGGCATTACGGATCCAGAATTGTATTTCCAGGTGATGGAAATGTTTTGTTTTCAATAGGAGACAGAGGGATCCGGTATCCCTCTCAAGACCTCACTGATCCAGGGGGATCTATCATTCGGTTGAAAGAGGCCGGAGGCGTTCCCATGGACAATCCTTTTGTCGAAATGGCCCCCGGAAACCTTAGGCCTGAAATTTTCTCTTTTGGCCATAGAAACAATCAGGGGCTGGCGATTGACCCCAATACAGGAGATATCTGGAGTACGGAACATGGCCCTTTTGGGGGAGATCTGGTCCATTTGATTCAAAAAGGAAAAAATTATGGATGGCCTCAAGTCGCCTATGGAGTAGAGTATGATACCAAAGCAAAAATCGGAGTAGGTAAAGAAGCGCCTGGAGTGGAAAAACCCAAGTACGTCTGGGAGGAATCCATGGCCCCTTCAGGTTTGGCGTTTTATCATCAGGGCGAAATTACAGCTTGGGAAGGAAATTTATTTGCAGGATCCTTGCTCAAGGAACAACTTCACCGTCTGGTCATAGAAAATGGGGAAGTGGTCCATGATGAAATTCTATTGAAAGAGGAAATCGGAAGGATCAGGGATGTTAGGATGGGACCTGACGGTCACCTTTATCTGGTCACCGACCATTCGGATGGGGGACTTTATAGAATTGAGGCAATTGAATAAAAGAAAAGTCCATCAAACATCTTTGAGAAGTTGTTTGATGGATTTTTTCAACATTACAAAACTTATCATCTTTACCACCTTCGGGAATTTTCAAAGGATTTTTATCTTATCGCACTGCTTCAACGGCGTATCCTGCGGTTCTCAGCAATTGGATTACGCCATCTTCTGCTGGGAGGTGACCTGCACCCACTGCAATAAAAGTAGGCTGATCATGGATGAGGGTTTGGATTTTCGATATCCAGTTTTCATTTCTTTTGGTAAGCAATAGATCCCCATATTCTTTGAAAAGGTCATTCTCAGCAATCACTTGGTAGAGTTCATCCAGGTTTTCTGAGGTATAATTCGTGACCATTCTCTCGAATTCTTTCATGGAATCTTGGTTGGTGACCATTTTGCCAAGTTCATCAATTTGTAGTTTTTGGGGGATTTCATCAAAAATACCCACCTGAAATTGAATGGTTTCCAATCCGACCACAGGCATTTCCATGTTTTTTGCTTTTTCCACAAAATACATCTCATAGCTGCTTTGATCAGCACATGGCAATTGTTTCATAAGGATCATGGACGATAGCACAAAGGGTTTTAAGACACCCATTTGATCTAGCCCTGCACCGTAAGATTCAGAGAGGAATTTGTTGACTGCTTCTCGATGTTCCGGCTCAAATTCCTCTTGGATGTTTTGCATGTCAGGATTGAAAGATACCATCTGCATCTCCTGTACCAGATTAGGATCACTCATATCCAGCTCCATGGCAAGTTTCTCTGATGATTCCAAAGCCTCTGTAATCCTTTCATCCATGATAAACTGATCCTTACAGATTACATGAATAGTTCCGAATAGATAGGAAGGTGATTCCAGTCCATTTCCGGTAATTTTCCATAGTAGGGAAGAGGCATGTTGTTCTTGAGCATGTGTATGTGAAACAGAAATGACCAAAAGCAATCCTGCCATAATGGATTTTAACATGTGTTTTTTCATAATCGGTAAAAGTTAATTTGTGATTTTAAGGTGGTTTAAAATTACGCTGAAAAAATTTCAAATTTGAATTTAAATACAGTATTGCACTAATTAAAGGATGATTGCATATTCTGATTTGAATAGCATCTGATCCATAGCCAAATTAAACAAACCTATACTATACATGAATTTTCTAAAGCTCCTTTAACTTAGGTAATCGTTATCATCTCCTAAAATTTAAAAACAACACGAATTTTTAACTGTTTTAATTTTAATTGGAGTTTACTTGTGATTTTTTCATAAAATTGCGGTTGAATTTATTTCTTTGGTTATAATGAAGTCATTTTGTTTTTAATTTAGGGAGTTGTTTCTACGGAATCAAGTGCAGAATTTTATGTTTGATTTTGTTTTGGTTCATTTTGTGTCATTTTTCAGCAAATCAATATAGTTTATGAGCAAGAAGGTTTTATTTGTCACTTACGAAAATCCTTTCACAAAAAATTCGGGAGACAGCATATACACCTGTAATATTTTGGAGGGATTGATATCCTTGGAGTTTGAACTTGATATCATTTATTATGATTCAAATGAAAAAGAAAAGCTTATCAATTCAATAGATGCTGAAAAATTCAACAAAACCGAGGTGGTAGAATTCAGACAAAAGCATCCCATTCACTTTATTTTTTCACACTATCCGGGGATGGTAGTCAATAGAATATCCAAACAATTCAATGGTCAATTGAGTGACATGATAAAGAATCAAAAGTATGATTTTATTTTTGTCAACCACCAAAAAATGCTTTTTACACTCTCGGTGCTTTTGGATGCTAAACCTTTTTCAAAACTGATTTACATATCGCATAATGTAGAATATTTGTTAAGTTTTAATCTTGCCAAATACAACAAATCAATTTGGAAGAAAGCCTTATACTGGCAGGATTCTATCAAAACCAAATGGTATGAGAGAAAACATTTGGCTCATTTTGATGCGGTTACGGCCATTTCAGAACATGATGCACAGTACTTCGAAGAAGCTTATGGGATTGAAAAAGTAGGAATTTTTAGACCTGTGGTGAAACCCAAGAGTAAAGTATTGGATATGTCGAAGAAAAAATTCAATAAATTAATTATCGGAGGAAGTTTTGATTGGCCACCGAAGAAGGAAAATCTATTGATGTTTTTAAATGCTTCCAATTTTAAAGATTTGGATGCCAATGGTATACAGCTAGTGATAGCAGGAAAAGCGGATCCCAAGTTTGTCAATTGGGTGAACAACAAATATCAAGGAGTTTTTATGACCGGTGCAGTACCGAGTTTGGAACCATATTATGAAGAATGTGGCATTGCCATTGTTCCGGAAAGACTTGGTGGAGGCTTCAAACTGAAAGTGGTTGAAGCAGCTATTTCAAAAACGGCCATTTTCGCTATTTCTGGAGCGATTACAAAATCAAATTTTCTTAGAGACAAACATTTTGTGGAAAAACCAGACTTTGAAGAACTGATTTCCGAAATTATTAAAGTACAGAAAAGTCCAGAAGATTTTTCAGACAAAATCGAGAGTGCTTACCAAATTGCGATAAATGAGTACACTTTAGGTGCCTTAAAAGAGCAAATCAAGAAGTTATTACAATTTAACTGATTATAAACGCTTAGCATGTAATTCCGATTGTATATCCTTTGATCAATTAGGTGTCGTCAGTCTCACCTCCACCCTTCTATCCTGTTCACTTCCGGTCCTTTGTGCACCCCGTACAACTACCCCTCCAGATTTGGTGACAATTCTATCTTCCTGTACACCCATTTCATTGATCAAAACCTCCCTTACATGAGCAATCCTGATCTCGATTAAATTTAAATTATAGTTGACATTTCCAGTATTGTCGGCAAATCCAACCAATTCAATCTTCATGTCCTCTTGTGCATCCAAGAGGTAAGCCAAATCAACCAGTTTCTCTTTTTCTGCGGCATTTAAGGTGGATTGGTTGACTTCAAAATACACATTGGTACGTGTGACAGGCAACCCAACAGCACTTGGACTCATCATCGCCATTTGTCTAGGCATTTGATTTGTGGTTTGCTGATCACCTATTTTTGAAATTTCAGAATTGGGATTGATTGGGTCAGGCATTAAAGCAGGAGGCTGAGATAAACTGTCCTGATAGGTATTTGAGCCGGTTTCCGCTTCTGTCAGACCTATAGGAGGCATTATTGTTGTGCTATCCTCATTAAGCATAAGGGTAGTATCTTGGTTGATTTGTGTACTGTCTGCCAATGCCGATTGATCAATCGTAGTTACAGGAGCCCCAACTCCCTGTTGGTACTGAGGTTGGTTTTGTTGATCACTATCTCCGCCGCTTAAGGCTGCCCCTGCTACTACGCCACCTCCGATCAATGCCGCATTTCTAAGCGCTCTGTTTTGCCTTTCAGATTCTCCCTGCCTTTCATCTTCCACAGTTATTCTAGACCTTTGGCTGGTCTGAACTCTATCCTGCCTTCTTCTGGATTGAGATTCCACCGGTACAAACTGTGTGGCCGGTCTTTCCTCAATTGATCTAAGATATGCTTCTAAGCTTTCCTGGTTGGTAAAGCTCCTCATTAACATGGAATCTCTTTTTGCTTGTTCTTCCTGAATCTCCATACGGAAGTTGTCAAAGCTTTTTTCATAGGAAGGTGATTCCCAATTTTCCTGAATGCCGGTAGCAGTTTGCCTATCACTCATTTCATCAGTGATCGGTGCATAAGCGTATCCTGTTCTTTGGATTTGGCTCAGTGATTGGTCCAGCTGATCTGGAATGGCCATCATCTGTTTCCAGTAATAAACACTGTCCCTTTTTGAGTAATTTTTGATGCCAATGTATTGACTTTGCCTTAAGCGCTTTTGTTGTTCTAGGTTTAGGATATCATCATCCAATCGGCTATCGGCTTGCCTCAGGCTGTCAAGGGAAAATTGGTAGCCGAATCTATCGCTTTGGTATTGGTCCAGCCTTCGATTTAAAGTATTTCTGGTTAAAGTGGTATCAAGCCTCCACTGAGATGCCAATTGATCGATTGAATCCAATTGCGTATATATCTTGTTTCGTTCTTCCTTTACCAAGCCTTTTTTGTATCTATTGTGGAGAATTTCTTGATCCAATCCTATAATGGCCATGTTTTTCATTAAAGAATCCTGAGGAAATTGATCCTGGGTATTTATCCAAGTAAAATAATAGTTTTGGATAGTTTGGGCAGGCCTTTGTGGTGGGACGGATATTGTTTCTTCTTTTAATTCCTGATTTTCCTGAGAACTATCTGATATAATGGGCGGACTTATTTTTTCAGATTTGGAAGTCTGACTGATGCTGTAGTTAGGCAAGATCTTTGGTGCCTGAAAAAGGAATTTTTCCTTTCCCAAACTTACCCGAATGCCAAAACCATGGAAGATGTACCAATCATTCCTATTTCTTCCGTCGCCCCGAATGGGATTGGATGGGTCTACCACATTAGGTCCCGGCTTGGAAGCGTAGGCCTGCAATTCATTGTCATAGTTTTGTCTGTAGTTTCCACTGACATCATCCAGGAAGTCAGTGAAGGCATATTTGAAATCACTTTGAGCAAAAAGCTCAAATCTTGAACTTAGCCTAAACCGGATACCTAAACCAAATGAAGTGTAGAAAGACTCAAGATCATAGCCTTCATCACGTTCTGTAAGGAGAGGGGGAAGATTGGTTTCATAATTGCCATTGTTGATGATACCAGGCAAGGAATAATCATAAGGAAGCCCTGCGTCATCAAACAAATCGCCATTTACATCAAAATCTAGGTATCCAAAACCTAATGTGAAATAAGGGGCAATAAATGAAGTGGCACTTAGGATTTTGTTATTGTCAGGTTTAAAAACCAGCGATAGCCCAATATCCCTCACTTCTGTTCTGAAATTCAGAGATCGGTCAAAGTTTGGTGCATTAACCATCAATTGGCCATTAGGTTGAACATACCGGTCACTCATCGCAAACTGATATTGCCCAACGGAAAGCATCAATCCAATGGATTTATTTAATCTTCTTTCAAGGTAGACTTGATAAGACAGTCTATCGGTGTAATTTTCATTGTAGTTAAATGATTTGGTGAAACTTCTCCAATTATGGGAACCATATGGACTCAGGTCTCCATGGTAATTGGTAAAGCCTGCACTGCCGCCTATTCTCCATTTGTATGGGTAAAGCTGAGCTTGACTTTCCATCAAGGGAATAAATAGGAGAAAAAGGATGATGATCTGCCTCATGTTCATCGGTTCTTATTGTTAAAACCCAACCAGAGATTGAATTCCAGACTAAAACCCACAAAAGGATGAATCGCAATGTCGGCGTTGCTGTTGACACCAGAAGTGGAAGTAAGCGCCGCACCTGCATTAAATCGGATTATCCTGAAAATCGTATACCCCAATCCGGCATAAATTGGCCTACCTACCACTGGACCTGACACCGTATCACCTGCACTGTTTTCCATATTGATCAAAAAGATTCCTGTAGAAATGGAGGCATTTCCTAAAAACCGTCTAAAAGTCCTGTTTCCTAAGGGAAGGGATAGACCCACATAAGGTCCAGTATCTGAATCAAGGTTGTTGAAATCTGTATTGAAAGCAATACCGCCATACCCTACATTTAGGGGAAGAGTGAGTTGTTTTTTCTCTGTGGGGTAGTTTTCCATCTCTCTTACATCTACCAGAGAAAGCATGTCGAAACTGAGGAACTGATCGACCTCAGCTTCAATAAGCTGGGTGAGCTCGTTGATGTATTGGTCGCCATAGACCGCTCTGTCATCGTCTACATTATCTTTGTTTTTCCCGAGGATGTTGAATCGGGCATTTTTCATTTTCAAATCATTTTTTTGTTTCAGCTTTTGTACTACAATATCGCTGAATCCAGGCCATTCTTTGTTGATGAAATGCAAATAATAGGAAGTGCCTTCCCGAACAATCAAATTAAGATTTTCTATCATTTCCTTATCGGAACTAAGGACTGTGATTCCTCTTCGGGTGACCCCTAGGTTTGATCTTACGTACCCTCTTAAATTTTGTCTTAAGGCATCTTTTAATGCCTGCACTTGGTCTTCATCCGCACGTTGATAAAATGAAAACTCAAGACTATAGTTGTCTCCACTTCTCAATGGGTCAGAGATAAAAAGTTCGTAATTGTTCACCTCATAGTTAAACGGTGTTTTCCAAGTGTATTCATTAGCAGAATTGGGACTTTTGCCTTGGCGCAATACTTTTACTTTGACCATTGCAATTCCCTCAGGAAGTAAACCTCTAATGTAAAAGGGCTCTTCTGAAGGTAAAGGTACCCCGGCATTGATCGTGTTTTGAACGACATCAAAAGTCACGGTTTGTATTTGAGCTTCGACATTTGCACACCAAATGAAACAAGAAACAATTAATGAGTAGATGTATTTCATGATTGATTATTAGAGGAGAAGGTAAAACTTTAACTTTCTTTTAAAGGATAATGGGATATAAAAATATCCTGCCGATATCTATTTAAATATACCAAAAAAATACGGAATTGTTCAAAATATCGAAATATTTCTTGTTTATTGAATGTGATTCAGGGTGTTTTGTTCAATTCTGCCACCATATCGATGACACCTAAGGAAGCTTTCTTTTCAATGGCAATCAGATTGTTTAGTGGCAAAAGGGCAGGTATTTTCACATCAATGATATATTTAGGGATTTCTGGTCGCGCATATTGAACCAAACTTGCAGCCGGATACACCAAAAGGGAGGTTCCTACCACGGCAAATACATCTGCCTGACTACTCCACTCAATGGCTGGCTCCATCATGGGCACCATTTCCCCAAACCAAACAATGTAGGGTCTCAGCTGACTACCCCTTTCACATTTATCACCCAACTTTAATTCCCAACCTTCCATGTCATAAACCAAACTGGGGTCTACGGTACTTTGGGACTTGAATAGTTCCCCATGTAAGTGAATGACCTTGGATGACCCTGCTTTTTCATGGAGGTTATCTACATTTTGGGTAACTATGGTTACATCATATTCTTTTTCCAATGCAGCAAGTAAAAGATGGGCTTGATTGGGTTTGGCTTCAAGTGCTTGCTTACGCCTTTGGTTATAAAATTCCAAAACCACTTCTTTGTTTTTTTTCCAGCCCTGAGGGGAGGCCACTTCCATTACATCATGGCCTTCCCAAAGTCCATTGCTATCCCGAAAAGTAGCGATGCCACTTTCTTGGGATATTCCTGCCCCAGTTAATACAACTAGCTTTTTCATGGGTTATCTTTCCCTCAATATTTTAAAAATGTTCAACAAGTGCAAGGATTTGGGGTATTTATAAAAAATACTTGTCTGAACGGTACCAAAAAAATGTAGCGGAAAGAAAAAAACCAGGCACAGTTCCTGGTTTGATCAACTTTTCTTTTTTGAAAACCTTCCTTTTTTCTTTTCAGGTTGATTTTCTATCAGCTCTATGGTTTCGGAATAGGACAATTCCTCAGCGACCTTCGTCTTGGGAATTTTGAAATTGTTTTTACCAAACTTAATGTAAGGCCCCCATCTTCCGTTTAGTATTTGAATTTCAGGGTTTTCATCAAACGTCTTGATGTGCTTTTTGGCATCAGCTTCCCTTTTGTCTTCAATGAGCTTGATGGCCTCTTGTTCTGTAATACTCAAAGGATCATGTTCCTTACCTAAGGAGACAAAATTACCATCATGCCGAATGTAAGGACCAAATCTCCCAATTGCAGCCGTGATTTTTTTATCTTCAAAGGCGCCCACTTCTCTTGGGAGTTTAAAGAGCTCTAAGGCATCTTCCAAAGTGATGCTTTCTATAAACTGTCCTTTTTTTAAGCTTGCGAACTGTTTGTTTTCATCTTCCTGGTCACCAATCTGAACCAATGGTCCGAACTTTCCCAAACGGGTAATTACAGGCTTTCCTGTAGCCGGATCATTGCCCAGTTCTCGTTGGGAATTGACATCAGCCCTGGCCACATTTGCCGTTTCCTCCACCCGGGTGTGAAATTTACCATAGAAATTGTCAATCATGTCCTCCCAATTTTGAGAACCATGGGCAATTTCATCAAACTCCTTTTCGACTTTGGCGGTGAATTTAAAATCAATTACAGTTGGGAAATGCTCAACAAGGAAGTCATTGACAACCATGGCAATGTTGGTGGGAAAAAGCTTGTTTTTGTCTGATCCCGCATTTTCTGTTTTTTCCGTCTTTTCGAAACTTTGGTCTTTGATGCGCATCTCGACATATTTTCTCGGGGTGCCATCTCTGGATTCCTTGATGACATAATTCCTTTTCTGAATGGTGGAAATGGTTGGTGCATAGGTGGAAGGGCGACCAATGCCCATTTCTTCCAGTTTCTTCACTAGGGAGGCTTCTGTATACCGGGCTGGAGGTCTTGTAAAGGTTTCTTTGGCCTTCATTTCATTCAGAACCAATGCCTGTCCAATGGTCAGCGGGGGCAATAACCCTTTGTTGCCATTTTCCTCGTCTTCCTCGTCTTCATCGGTACTTTCCAAGTAAACCTTTAGAAATCCCTCAAACTTGATCACTTCACCAGACGCAGCCAAAGTTTCACTTGAATTGGATATGCTGATGGTCACACTGGTTTTTTCCAGCTCGGCATCTGCCATTTGGGAGGCAATGGCCCTTTTCCAAATGAGTTCGTAAAGCCTTTGTTCGTTTCGGTCGGTTCCTGCCTCTGCTTGAGAAAAATCTGTAGGCCGAATGGCCTCGTGGGCCTCTTGAGCACCTTCAGATTTGGTAGTGAACTTTCGGGCTTTATGAAATTCATTTCCAAAGGCATGGGATATTTCTTGTTTTGCGGATGCCATGGCATCATCTGAAAGATTGACGCTATCGGTCCTCATATAGGTGATCTTACCTGCCTCATAAAGCTTTTGGGCCACAGACATGGTCTGCGCCACAGAAAAACTCAATTTCCTACTTGCCTCCTGCTGAAGGGTGGAGGTGGTAAATGGGGCAGCTGGAGTCTTTTTGGTAGGTTTTTTTTCCAGGTTTTGGATGGCATATTCCGCTTCCAAACAAGATTTCAAAAATGCTTCAGCATCTTCCTGTTTTTCAAACTTCTTAGGCAATTCAGCATGTAAGGTTTTACCTTTGACATCGAATAGCGCTGTAACCCTATAAGCTGATTTGGTGTTGAATTTCTCAATTTCTCTTTCCCGGTCTACAATGAAACGTACTGCAACAGATTGAACTCTTCCTGCTGACAATCCCGCCTTAACTTTTTTCCATAGCACCGGTGAAAGTTCAAATCCTACCAACCTGTCCAAAATTCTCCTGGCTTGTTGGGCATTGACAAGGTCAATGTCAATCATTCTGGGGTTTTCGATGGCCTTGTTGATGGCGTTTTTGGTAATCTCCCTGAATACAATCCTTTTGGTATTTTCATCTTTAAGCTTCAATACCTCCTTAAGGTGCCAGGAAATGGCTTCTCCCTCACGGTCATCATCACTGGCCAGATAAATGGTCTCTGCATTCTTGACCAGATTTTTGAGATTTTTGATCACCTCTTTTTTATCAGCAGTTACCTCATAAGTAGGTTTGAATCGGTTCTGTATATCTATTGCTTTGTCACCTTTAGGCAAATCCCGCACATGCCCGTAACTGGACGCAACCTTAAAATCCTTGCCCAGATATCCCTCTATTGTTTTGGCTTTTGCCGGTGATTCTACAATGACTAAATTCTTTGACATATTTAAAATGAGTTTTAGAAAAACAAAATTGTCCTTCCCATAAAAACCTAAAAATAGAAGCGATATATTTCTCCTCCAAATTTAAGCCAAAATCTCATTGAAATTGGCATGGTTATTTCCTTGTTAAACTCACCCACAATCACACTTTATAAGCACAAAGGAATGAAACAACTGATGATTTTGAGACATGGAGAGGCTGGATTCCAAGATGATGGAATGGGAGACTTCGGCCGACAACTGACCACTTCGGGTAAATTCAGTTTGGAAAAACTTGCCCAGGTTTTAAAGGAGAGAAATTTGGTGTTTGACCTGCTGATCAAAAGTCCGGCCATCAGAACCTTACAGACTGCCGAAATAATCTTGGAAACAGTGCCTGTTCGGGAAGAAATTGAGCATGAGCAGATTTATGGAGGGTCAACTAAGTCACTTTTGGAGATCATCAATGCCATTCCCAAAGAATATGAAAAGGTATTGCTGGTGGGACATAACCCAGGAATCAGTGCTTTGGTAGGATACCTTACCAACGACTATCATTTGGTCATGACACCAGGAATGATGGTCGTTATGGATATTTTTGTCCCTTATTGGTCATTGGTTACCAATAGTTCTGGAACCTTAAAAGAAGTGTTGCAGTAAAGTAATTTTTAGTCTCTAGGGTTGTCACTTTTAGATTGTTTTGATGCTTTTCCTAATTTCATCAATGAAGTATTTGTGGATATTTTTATAATTTTTGAGTAAAAATTCCCCAAATAGCCGCAAAGGCAATTAATTTTGAGCACCTTTAATTTTTGAAAAGAATTAATTCCCATGAGTAAAAAACACGAACAGATGGATCAATTTGATCCCAATAGTTTAGGCGAATCAGGTAGCCTTTTTGGTTTGCCATTCGATGAAGAAACAGCTGAGTTGGTTATCGTACCCGTACCCTGGGAGGTTACGGTTTCCTATTCTCCAGGGACGGCTGAAGGACCACAGGCTATTTTGGATGCCTCTACCCAAGTGGATCTCTTTCAGGAGGACATAAGAGATGCTTGGAAAATGGGGATTTATTTGTTTCCCATTCCAGAAGATGTTCACCGTAGAAGTGATAGCTACAGGATCATGGCCAAAAATTATATCAATTGGTTGGAGGCTGGAAAGCCAGTGGATGAATCCGAGCGTTTTGCAGCTGTACCTACCATCATCAACAAGGCCTGCCAAGAGATGAATGATTGGGTTTATGACACCACCAAATCCTTACTGGAAAAGGGCAAATTGGTTGCCTTGTTGGGCGGGGACCACAGCACTCCTCTGGGGTTGATAAAAGCCATTTCAGAAAAATTTGACAGCTTTGGGATACTTCAGATCGATGCCCATGCGGACCTTAGGATTGCGTATGAAGATTTTGAATACTCCCATGCCTCCATTGCCTACAATGCATTGAAGTTTCCCCAAATCAACAAACTGGTACAGGTAGGCATTAGAGATTTGGGGGAAAAAGAAGCTTTTCTCGCCAGAGATAACAATAGGGTAGTAACTTTTTATGACAAAGATATCAAGGAGCAACAGTATGAAGGTAAAGCATGGAAAATCACCTGTGATGAAATCGTGATGCAATTGCCCCAGGATCTCTACATCACCATTGATATAGATGGATTTGACCCCAAGCTATGTCCCAATACCGGCACGCCGGTTCCAGGTGGGTTTGAACTCGAGCAGATCATGTACCTGATAAAGCAAATTGTAAAGTCAGGCAAAAAAATTATTGGTTTTGACCTCGTGGAAGTAGCCACAGATGGAGTAGGGGATTGGGATGCCAATGTGGGGGCACGTGTGCTCTACAGAATGGCCAATCTTTTCGGGGCCTCCCAAGGATTGCTCGATCTCAAATAGTCTTTGATTTTTCCCTGTCTTTTTTGAAGACCATAAAAATGGTTAATCCGGTCAAAAGGATGCCAATGATCAATAGGAGGTGTAGATTGGCTCCGATAAAATGGCCGATTTTGTAACCAATTTCATAACCACTTGTGGTGGCGGAGGAATCTGCCAACAGCAGGGATAGAGAAAGGAAGGGTAAAATTGAATTGATGATACTCATGGGCTTACTTAAGTTATTTTTCTGGTAATTTGACGGTCAAAAATCTGTGTGGGCTTTGGTCAGCCGAATGGGTTTGATCCATATGTTTCGGAAGAATACATCATGGCCTTCTGCCTGCAACTTGATTGGTCCCGGTTGATTGGTGATGCCTTTTCCTTCATCATTTCCTCCATCAAGTCCTGAATTGGGACCACCCCATACTTGTTGGATTTCTTTATCCTGGTGGATTTTCTCTCCGTTGAAATAAATGGTGACTCTTGCTTTTTCGTTTAATTCCCCATCTTTAAATCTCGCTGCTCTAAACCGGATGTCATAAGCATTCCATTTTCCGATTCCATGATAAGGATTCGATTGGGGTAGGTGTTCATTGATGATGGCTGCCATGCCGTGGATGCCCTCATCACCATCCAAGATCTGTATTTCATATCGATTTTGGAGGTAGACTCCTGAATTTCCCCCTTCCGCTCCTACAAGGAATTCAACGTGAAGATGAAAATCATTGAATTTCTCTTTTGTGATGATATCTGCTGCTCCATACAATCCGCCAGCAGCGGCTGGATCATTGCTGCTCACCACTGTGCCTTCATCTACAGGATCAGGTATGATTTCCCACTTTATGGGCAAGCTCGCTTGGAGACGTGGACCTTCCCAATAGGTCCACTTTTCATGCAACATGACTTCTGAGCCATCAAACAACACAGTGGCTCCATCTGGAGGGGGGGTGGATACTCCGGTCTGGGCAGATACGTCATGGATATTGAAGCAAATAAAAGTAAGTGTGAAAGCGCTTACTAGGGCTATTAGGCAATTATTCATGACTTGTTTAAATATTGGGTCATGAATATAAAAATAATTTTTTAATCCACCTCAAAAACATTGAAGAGCTTTGGGTTTTTCATCTCTGGAACCAAAGTAGATTCCTACCGAGATTTCATGAGAATTGTTTCTGTAGTTGCTGAGTGCGTTGAGATTATAATCATAGGCATATCCCAATCTGAGGTTATTATTGGCAAATACTTCAAATATCATGGCCAAAGCATTTCTATCTCCTAATGGATTCCATCCTGATTCCCCTGAGTTATTGATACTTGACCGATATGCCGCTCCCAGCCAAAATTGGTTTAAGAACAAAAACATCCCATTGATGTCATAATTGGTAGGATTGTTGGCCACTTCTCTCACCAATATGGAGGGTTTGAAACTTACTTGTGGAGCAATGGGGAAAAAACCTCCGACTTGGAAATAATAGTGGATATCATGGACTCCAACAGCGATATCCTCTCTTTCCATACTTTTCTTTCCAATGACATTGAATGCGCTTAACCCAGCAAAAAAAGTTTCCGTGTGAAAGAATAATCCCAAATTCATGTTGGGGGTAAACATGTTCATCCTGAAATTCGGGATGGTTTCATCCGTGATGTCATCGGGACTGAGCATGGTGCCGTCCAAAACGTATTCTGTTGCTCCAGCACTGACGCCTAAACTCAGGTAGGCTTCTTGTCCCACCCGCACCTTATAGGCATAATTTGCCATGGCTTGATTGATCCTGGTAGCACCTATTTGGTCTGACATCATCGAAATGCCATAGCCCATTTTTTCATCCAGATCGGCCATGTCGGCGCTGACGGTAAAGGTTTTTGAAGCACCCGGAAAATTCACATACTGGCTTCTGAACGAGGATTGTACAAAAAGGTCCCCTTTGTATCCAGCATATCCAGGATTGATATGGAGCGTATTGAACACATATTGACTGAATTGGGGCAATTGCTGGCTATGTAGATTTGAAGCTGCAATGGCATTCCAAAACAATGCAATGAAAAATAGACGAAAAACTTGTTTCATGATCGATGTCATTTAATTTTTGATGACTTGAACCCAACCTTTGTGGGTTTGTGATTCTCCGGATTCGCTTTCGGTTTCCAGGATGTAATAGTAAGTCCCACCATTCAGCCCATCAGCGTCCCAATCATTCTTATAATCCAAGGACTCATACACCTGATCTCCCCATCGGTTCAAGACTATCAGTTTGATTTTCTGGAATTGATCGATGGCCCTTATTCTAAAGGTTTCATTTTTGCCGTCATTATCAGGTTTAAACACATTGGGAATGAATAGTGGTAAAATCTGATTTCGATCAATACCTTCATTGTTGGAGGGATCAAGGTCTCTTTCTTCTGATTCTGCTACTACTCTGTTGATAATGGGACCTTCTTTACTGGCAATGACGGTGAGGAAGATTTTTACGGTTTCCCCAACCTCCAAATCCTGATTGGACCAAGCAAGATACCTTACGGTTTGGTGCATCACGTTTCCTTTATACACTTCCCCGAATCGGTGCACCTCAAATCTGAGGGGACTTACATTATCCGGCAGGTATTCTTTGATCACCGCTAGCTTTGCCGGGATAAAACCATTGTTGGTCAAGGTTATTTCATAGGTAAATTCATCACCTTCATGAATTTTGGTATTGAAAGAGGTTTTATAGATCTGTAGATCTACTGCCCTAGGGTTGACAGTAAGCAAATCCCCATCAAATTTTTGTTCAAAACTTCCGATCTGAGCCTGGATTTGATTTATAAACGTACCCTCATGCATGGCCATGACATCAATGGTAAAACGGATTTCATCCAGAGGTCTCATGGTAATGATCTTCCATTTGTTGTCCTCCTCCAAGTCCATTGAGGATGATGTAATGAGCAATCCTTCCGGAAGCAGATCTTCCACCACCAGGTCTTTCAATTCAAACTGACTGTTGTTTTTAATGGAAATCTGGTAGGTTACTGTTTCTCCTTCAAGAATTGTTTTTTCTTGTAATGTTTTCTGGATCACCAATTCAACAGGCAAGATGACCACTTTTATTTCTGCTGTTGCGCAGTTGTCTGGGACCTTGTTTTCACAAATGCTATAGGTTATGGTGTAGGTATCTGGTTTGGTGTCTGCCCCTAATAAAATGTTAGCATGGTCATCAAAAGCAATGGGAAGGGATACCAGCTGATTTCTGCTGTCTCTGACAGAAATGATGGAGGGTGTGACGCTGCCCTCTGATATGACAGCGCCCTTGTAGGTATCATTGTCTAAGATTCCAATCAGCAAATTGTCCTCATAACCTTTAAAGGGACCAAAACTATCACCATTGGCTTCAATTTCTGCCAGTTCGACTTGCACAAATATTACATTGCTGCTGACCATCGCACAACCACCGCTTGAAACCATTCTTCTGAAATAAGTATCCTCTCTGATGATGCCCGATTGAAAATCTTTTAATTCTGCTCCGACAAAATCCTCCCAATCATTGCCGTTCAGGGATTTTTGCCATTGGTATTCAAAGTGTCCGTCACCTCCAGTTGGCTGAGTCCCTTCAAAGAGGGTAGGGGCATCGTTTTTAAAAATGACCTGATCACCGGTGATTTGATTATTTTGGATTGCAGCAGTGACCACGGTCGTTACTTTTAATCTGTTCAGAGAAATGCAGCCATCTAAAAATGAGGCAGCAAAGTATTCCATGCCATCCGTCAGTAATGTTTCTGGATCCACGGAAATACCGCCTTCAGGTGCATCATACCAGCTGATTTGATCCCCTTCGATGGTGATATTGGCCAGTGTAGGATTATCATTGGCACAGAAAAATTGGATTTCTTCTCCTACAGGCGTTGGAGGACTGTTCTGAAGATTGAGTGAAACAATGGTTTGGTCCTCGCCTGTGCAAATCCCAAAAACTGTGTATTCAAATTCGTATTGCCCTGCAGCTAGGTCCTCGGTATTCCATATATTACCAATCAAATTCGCATCACCTTTGACTACCTGCCAATTCCCATAATTGGCAAATTCTCCTTCTAAGAAATCAAATAAATTCAGCACATCGCCTTGGCAAACAGAGGCCGTCAAACCATTTCCAGCCATTGCACCAGTATCAGTATCCGGGATTTCAAAATCCAATACCACATTCAAACAAGATAGTGGATTGGGATGTGTCAATCGCACTTGGTACAAACCATGGTTCAGTGCAGCCTGGAAATTTTCAAAATCCAGTCTTGAGGAAGTACTTAGTATGGTTTCCGGTTCAGAGGCCTTCCACCATTCAAAGGTCAAAAAATCCAGATTGGAAAGGCTTAGACTTCCATTTTGACCTTCACAGAGATTGTTAGGCATGATTTGAGGGAAATTGTTTTCGCTTACCCTGTAATTTTGGTTGATGATATTGCCGCATTGGTCCTCTAGCCTAAAGGTATAATTTCCTTTTTCCAATCGTGAAAAGTAGGGGTCATTGCCATTGTTGAGGGCAAATGGTTTTCCGTCTTTGGCCACTATGCTGTACGTAAGCGGAAAATAGCCATTTGCAGATATGGCCACATCAAACAAACCATCAGGACAGGAAAAGCTGTTGATGTCAAAAAATTTCAATTCTTTCTCAAATTCAAATTCTTCCAGGATATCCAGACAATAACCTAAGGGCTTATCACCATTTTGCAGATCAGCACCGTTTTTCCAATTGGTATAAGATTTGACAACCCTGAATTTTCCTGAAAAAGTCAGGTTATAATTCGTGCTTCCATTTTTCAACATGTGGGCATTGGCTGCACTCAATTCTTCACCTTCTTGATAGGGTGTAGCAGTTGCGGGGTGCACCCAATTTCCTGAGGCCTCTTCCCAAAGTTGAAGGCCTATTTTTTCATTTTGACTAGCATTTAAATTGCTTTGGTGTTGCAATTGAATGTTGAATGACCCACAGTTTTCTTCTATAATCACTTGATTTTCTTGTATGGATTGAGCGGGCAGGTTAATTGTAACCTGATGACTTGTTCCACAACTCTCATTTACAAAAAAACTGTAATCGCCAACAGGTAAATCAGCCAGATAGAATTCTGATGGATTTCCTATAAAAATGTGTTCCGAGACATCATGGGGCAAAGTGAAGGGATAATTTGAAGGGGCTTCTGTGATTTGGACCATGGACATGTCATAATCCGTGGCGGCCAACCTGAGCGAGGCATGTTCAATTCCACATCCCCTTAATACTGTGGGTACGGGAGGCAGGATTTGAACTTCATTGAACCCTGTAATTTGAGCCTTTCGACCACATTGATCCGAAATCTCGACCACATATTCTCCTTCAGGAATAGGCTGGCCTTGACCTCCGAAATACACAAATTCTTCCTCAAATGGACCTGGATAATTTTGATTAAAAGCGATGGGGTCAAATCCGTCAGGGTAGCTCTGAAAATTTATGGTATAAGGAGGAGAGAAGAATTTTGGATTGATGGAAAGGTACCTTTCCCCGCAACCTGCGCTGTAAAACAGATCATCTGAAATCTCCAAACCCATTTCTACCGGAAAAGTCGGACTTATGGTTTCATTGCCGCAAGCATCGATGGTTTTGATTGAATAACTGTAAGGAGTCGCATTGAAAAATGGTATTTTGGATTCAAATGTCTCTTCTGTGGCATTTCCCTCAGGTAGAATCATGTTAAATTCAATTTCATCCCCGTTGGGATTAACCACTGTGAAAATCACAGCCACTGGGTATTGAATGGCACTGCCTTTGCTATTCAGGACATGGGTCACCTTGACCTCATCACAACTTTCTAAAACTGGAGAAAAACTGACTTCAGAGGCATCAATTTCGATGTTTGGGCTTTGCAGTTGAAAAGACTGTGTTACCCTTTCCCCACATTCATGGGTAACCAGCACAGTATAGTTGCCCTCCGGTAACCCGTCAAAAATCGGATTTTGTTGAGGCCCGATGTTAGCCGGACCCCTGATTTCGAAAGAGGCTGCTTTGCCAGTGATCAAATTGATGGATATTTTGCCGTCATTGCCGGAGCAGATGTTTTCACCTATCACGGAAAAAGTAATGGGTTCATAGCTTTTTACAATGTCAAATTCCTTTGATTGGGTACCGCTTTCACCGTTTAGCGTTTGGACAGCTGTGACTTTATAGTCTCCTGCAGAGAGTCCAGTGATGGTCTGGGCTTCCTGAATTGAAATTGGTGAATTGAAATCAGGTGCTTTGAAAATATGGTAGGTGATGGTGGCACCATTTTGGGTATTGGCTACTCCAAAGTTCAATGATCCTCCGTTCGGACAAGTTTCATCATTGACCTCAACGGTAAAATCAAAGTCATTCAGGTCTTGGGCGGAGGCAGAAATGGACAATCCAAATAAAAACAAAACCAAACAAAATATTTGGTAGGGTATGGATTGGCAAACCTTTCTTGAATCATTATTGAACATAAAGCTAAAAGTTCTCATTTGGGTTTAAAAAGTTAAACAGCTAAATCCGGGTTTTATTAATCATGTATCATTTATACGATTCAAATATAAAAATGTTTCTTGATATATAAAAAATGTTTTTCGTATTTATTTTTTTGCATTACATATTTTTAGAAATTTCTTTGAAAAAGAACAAGCCTTAGCATCAATCCGTATCAAAAAACTACCAAAATGGATCTTTTGGGCCTCGAAATCTATTGAAAGGGACTGGTTTATTTTCCGAATCAAACGGATTTAAACCAAAAATTCCATTTCAAGATTAGATTCTAATCCTGAAATGGAAATTCTACCAATTTAAAAAGGCAACTCTTGTCGCGGAAATATATTGTGCTTACTGAAAGACCTCTTTTTTCTGGAGTTCTTGGGCAGGGTTACTGGACTTAATTTTTTCGGATGCAATCCTTGATATAAATACAGGGCCAAAGACCAAATACCTTCTCCAAAGTCTTTTGGGTTCTTTGACCAACCTGACAAACCATTCAAGTCCCAAATTGACCCAGATTGGGTGGGGTCTCTGAATGGTACCAGCATAAAAATCAAACACAGCTCCGATGGAACAGATTACTTTTGCATCAAGGTGTTCTTTGAAGTTGGCTACCCATTTCTCCTGTTTCGGAGCGGTCATGCCTACAAACAACACATCAGGCCTGTACAGGTTGACCTTATTGATCATGATGGCATTTTCCAAATCGTTAAATTTATCCTTGAATGGTGGAGAATAAGATTCCATCTGAATATTTGGATATTCTTTGTTCAACCGCTCTTTGATTTTTTGCAGTGTGGGCTCCGAAGATCCGAGATAGAAACATTTGCCTCCACTTTCGTTGAGACTTTTTAGAAAGTGCTCGTGTAAATCTGCACCAGCTACCTTCTGAATGGATTGTCCGGTGAGAATTTTGGTAGACAAAACAATGCCTACGCCATCCGGTAAAAGCACATCAGATTTTTGTAATGCTTTTTTGAACTCAGAATCTTCCTCAGCCAGACAATGAGAATATTGATTAATCGTATTGATGACCAATTTTTCTTTTCTCGGTAGTTGCTTGAGATTTCCAGTAAAGATTCTGTATTGTGTAAATAGTGTTTGTAAATTACTCATAAATTGTTCGATAAAAATACTTCAAAACAGTTATTTGGGGCGTTAAACTAAGCTTATAAAATATTTACTTCCAGTTAAAAGGCTTATTAGATTGTAAATTACATAAAAATTATTTTAAAATACAAGAATATGTATTTAAAAATCTTTTTTTTCTCTACCTTAACTTAATTCGTGAAGTTTAAAGGTAATGAAAAATATAATGAAAACAAAAAAAAATATTTATATTCAAAGAATTTAGACATCTAATATAATATAGGATTCTGAATTAAGCCTTTTAGCTCAGGGAGTTAGCCATCACTATTTATCCCATGTAGTTTTTTTTAAATTTAGAATTCTTCACTTATTTCAATCCTAAGGTTTTATGAAGATGTTACAGCTAGGTTACCAGTCTGTTTATCACTTAATACAGGAGACCAACTTATTTTTTCACCGTCCCTATTTCAAAAGTGATTGAAATCGAAATAATTAAAATTGTTGTTTTTTTAAAATTTAATTCTAATATTAAAATGTTTAGCACGATAAATTGATTAAACATTTTGCTGAATACGAAAAGCAATTAATAATATTTTAATTCACCCATTGCAACTTTTGCTATTCGTACTGCAAATTTATTAGGCCAAATGTTGATTCAACTGGAAAAGTGGTTTTTTGATCACCCCTTAATACCAGATTTCAGATGAGTCGAATTTTGAACTTTGTATGCTTACACCTAGATACACTGTTTTTTCGAATAGGGCCGTTCAATTTATAGTTGCTTGATTTAAATATTTAAATTAGGATTACATGAAAACACTTGTACCAAAATTGCTGCTTTTGATGATAGGTCTGGTACTTCATCAAACCATTTTCGCAGCAAGCTATTACTTTTCAGATCTATCAGGTAATGATTCCAGATCTGCAGCCGAGGCCCAGAACCCTGATACCCCTTGGAAATCCATTGATAAATTGAATGCCATTTTCAATAGCCTTCAACCAGGGGATCAAATATTGTTTAAGAGAGGGGAGACCTTTTATGGCTCGATCCGAATGAGTAAATCCGGAACCAATGGAGCGCCTATCGTTTTCTCCGCTTATGGATCAGGGGCAAAACCCATCATAACTTCCCTTGTCAAGCTGGGAGATTGGAAATCTATGGGCAATAATATTTTTGAAAGTACAGATCCCCGATTGGGAAATGATGTGACCGTGTTGGTGTTTAATGGAAAGCCCCAGGAAATGGGCAGATTCCCTAATGCTAAAACTGGTCAAAATGGTTACGTAACCATTAAAGCCAGAAACGGGAATACGTCCGTAACCAGTGATGAATTATCCGGAGCTCCCAATGTCACCGGCGGTGAGGTGGTCATCCGAAAGAACCATTGGGTCATAGACCGACACCAGATAACTTCTCATGCAGGCAATACCATCAATTATGGCGGAGGAGGCAGCAATTACCAGCCTGCCAATAACTTTGGGTTTTTTGTCCAAAACCACTTCAATACCTTGGATATTCAGGGAGAGTGGTATTATAACCCAAACGGAAAAAGGATGAATGTCCATTTTGGTGGTACTACTCCCAATAACGCAGATGTAAGGGTCAGTACATTGGAAAACCTTGTGAGCAATACCGGAAATGTAAGTAATGTTGTATTTGAAAATCTGGAGTTTCGAGGAGCCAATAGAAATGCTTTTTACCTGACTAATACAACAAGAATCGCCATCAAAAACTGTGACATTCATTTCTCAGGGCAGCATGCCATCCATTCAATTGTCAGCAACGAAATGCAAGTTGAAAACAATGTGATCACTCATTCTTATAATGGTGGATTGTTTCTTCAGTACAACGACGTCAATACCCGAATTAGAGGCAATAAGTTTGACCAGACTTACATGTTCCAAGGCATGGGAAGGAGCGGAGATTTAAATGGAAATGCCATTTATGCCCATGCTGATTCACACAATCACCTGATTGAATTCAATGAATTTACCCAATCAGGTTATCAGGCCATTTATTTTGGAGGCAACAATACCATAGTAAGAAACAATTTTGTGGACGGATTTTGCTTGGTCAAAGATGACGGAGCGGGTATTTATACCTACACCGGCAACAGCAACACCAATTATACCAATAGGGAAATCTCCTACAATATTGTTGTAAACGGTCCGGGGGCAGTAGCAGGCACACCTTATTATTTCAATGGAAGACCAGGTCAGGCAGAAGGGATTTATTTGGACGACAATTCCTCCGGAATCAACATCTTCAGAAATTCCATTGCCAATGTAGCCAATCATGGGATTTTCATTCACAACGCACGGAATTTGGATATTTATGACAACACTTTTTATAATGCCAACTACCAAGTTGCCTTTGCCCATGATAATCTTGGCAATCCCATACGAAATGTAACCGTTAGGGATAATGTGTTTTTTGCGAAATTGGCGTCCCAAAACCTACTTTTTAAAAGAACCAATAAGGATGATATGTTTCAGATGGGCAACTTGGATCGAAATAGGTATGTTAGGCCTTTTGATGATGGTGTCAGCATCGTAAATTCCCGAAATACAGGCGGTTCATGGGTTACCCAATCCTATGACCTGGAAGGTTGGAAAAAAGCCTCGGGTAAAGACCAGAATTCCAAAGGAAGCCCAGTTATCCTTACTCCCTATGAAATTAAGAAGATCACAGGAAACAATCAATTTGCCAATGGGACCTTTAATGCAAATTTGAATGGCTCCTATTGTTATTCCCCTCAGAATAATTGTAAAACTACTTGGCTAAACGGTAAACTGGACGGAGGAGCGATTCAAGTAGAGAGTCCGAACACCACCAACGTCATCATTGGGGTAGGTGCTGTCAATAAATCAAAGCATTATGTTTTGAAGCTTTCTGCCATGTCTAATAAAAACGCCAATATCCAGGTTTTTCTCAGGCAAAGTAACGCGCCTTATGCTGCTTTAACCCCTGTTTCAAATCTTAAACTGGATACCAAACGCCAAGAACTCGAGACTGTTCTTTCCTTTCCCAATACAGAAGCCAATGCGAGCATTGTGTTTTTGACTAATGACCCTGGTCTTACGTATTGGATGGACAACATTGAATTGAGAGAGGTAGATGCGGCTTTAAAGAATCCGGATGACTATTTTCTCTTTGAGTACAACAAAACTGGTTCGGATAAATCAGTTGGTTTGAATGGAGCGTATGTGGATGCTTTTAACAATTCCTATTCAGGATCTGTCACCATCAAGCCTTTTCAATCCGTTTTATTGATCAGAACTTCACAAGAACCGGGCGAAGACGAGGCGCCCTTACCCTCGGTGGAAATTACCTCACCCCAAAACAAATCTGATTTTGATCTTGCTGAGCTTATTGATATTACTGTGGATATCAAAAATGATAATGGCAAAATACAGAAAATAGATTACTTCACCGATGCGAAACTGATTGGTACTGTAAATAGCAAACCTTATAATTTCACATGGAAGAATGCCACTAGCGGGGTTCATTTTTTGATAGCAAAAGCGACTTTAGAGGGAGGAAAAACAGTAGAATCTGAACCTGTGGAAATCTATGTGCAGGAAGAGATTATTGATATTGTGTTGTTTAAAGTTAACCTAAGTGCTTTGCCTGCTGATGGGGGAACTGTAGCAACCAATCCGGGCCCGACTGAAGTGGAAGCAGGTCAAAAAGTTAAAGTTGTCGCTGATTCCAAACCCGGTTATGCATTTGAACATTGGACGGTAGATGGTTCAAAAGTGAGTGAACAGAAAATCTATGAGTTTACCATGCCGAGCAATGATATCTCGCTGACGGCTGTTTTCAGACCATTGATTGCCCCAACGATTCAAATCACCTCCCCTGACCAAAATGCGGTGTTTGAAAGTGGAACACCGATCGTCATCAAGGTGATAGCAGAAGATGAAGATGGCAAAGTTTCTAAAGTGGATTTTTTCAGAGACAATACCTTAATAGGCTCATCCAATAATAGTCCATTTGATTTTGAGTGGAAAAATGCTCCAAATGGTAAATTTGCTTTGACAGCCAAAGCCATGGATGATGATGGATTGGTTACTACATCCAATCAGGTGGAAATAGAAATAAACGGGACCAATATAGCTCCGGAGGTAAGCATCACATCACCTGTCCATCTTTCGGATTTTGAACAAAATGCTGACATCGAGATCAAAGTGGATGCTTCTGATCCGGATGGGGAAGTGACCCAAGTGGAATTTTATCGAGGCAATACCCTCCTCGGAACGGTCAGCAGCAAGCCTTACACCTATGTTTGGAAAAACGTACCCGCAGGTGACCATGCTTTGACAGCCAAGGCTTTTGATGACAAAGGGCTGAGTAAAGTATCTGAAGCCGTACAGATCAAAGTCAATGGACCCAATCAGGCTCCCGCGGTCAAAATCACTTCGCCGGCCAACTTGGCCAGATTCGCTCAAAACGCGGATATCGAAATCAAAGTGGATGCCTCTGATCCGGATGGGGAAGTGACCAAAGTGGAATTTTATAGCGGCAATACCCTCCTCGGAACGGTCAGCAGCAAGCCTTACACTTATGTTTGGAAAAACGTACCCGCAGGTGACCATGCTTTGACAGCCAAGGCTTTTGATGACAAAGGGCTGAGAAAAATATCTGAAGCCGTACAGATCAAAGTCAATGGACCCAATCAGGCTCCCGCGGTCAAGATCACTTCGCCGGCCAACTTGGCCAGTTTCGCTCAAAACGCGGATATCGAAATCAAAGTGGATGCCTCTGATCCGGATGGGGAAGTGACCAAAGTGGAATTTTATAGCGGCAATACCCTCCTCGGAACGGTCAGCAGCAAGCCTTACACCTATGTTTGGAAAAACGTACCCACAGGTGACCATGCTTTGACAGCCAAGGCCTTTGATGACAAAGGGCTGAGTAAAATATCTGAAGCCGTACAGATCAAAGTCAATGGACCCAATCAGGCTCCCGTGGTCAAGATCACTTCGCCGGCCAACTTGGCCAGTTTCGCTCAAAACGCGGATATCGAAATCAAAGTGGACGCCTCTGATCCGGATGGGGAGGTAGCTAAAGTAGAATTTTACAGAGGGAATACACTTCTTGGGACTGTCAGCAATAAGCCCTTTACCTTTGTATGGAAAAATGTACCGGCAGGCAATTACTCATTGTCAGCCAAAGCTTTTGATGATAAAGGGCTAAGTAGAACATCGACTGTAATAAACATAGTTGTAAATGCTGCAAATGTGGCACCTTCAATTCAAATCATATCCCCCACCAATCTCATGCAGTTTCAAGCCCCTACCGATGTGGAAATAAAAGTGGAGGCCAATGATTCAGATGGAAAAGTGAGTAAAGTGGAGTTTTTTAGGGGGAACACCCTTTTGGGCACATCGTCCAACGAACCCTTCACCTTCGTTTGGAAAGATGCACCTGTTGGTTCCCATTCTTTGACAGCCAAAGCCACTGATGACAAAGGTTTGAGCAAAAGTTCTACTGTCGTCAACATCACTGTGGTGGCTGCTGAAGAAATTATTCCTCCTTCAGTGCCTCAGACACCTCAGGTGATTGAGAATGAGCCTCCCTTGATCTGGTTTACAGCACCTGGCAATGAGGATGAGTTTGAAGCCGGAACCAATGTTACCTTAGAAGTGGAGGCATTTGATCCCGATGGAGAAGTGGTAAAGGTAGATTATTACTTTGGTGATCAATTCCTGGGAAGTAATGGAATAGCTCCCTTCGAATTTGTCTGGGAAGATATTCCGGTAGGGACCCATTCAGTCACCGCTATAGCAACGGACAATGACGGAGCAGAAACCAAATCTGAAGCGTTGATTATTCATGGTTTGGAAAAGGAAGCTCTCATTGTAATAAAAATAGGACCCAATCCGGCTGAGAATGAGTTAAAAGTGTTTATCGAGGGATTGCCGGAGGATCAGGAAATGGAGGTTTATGTTATTTCCTTGCAGGGAAATATTGAAATCAGCTTTGACGCCAACACGACTGATACGGTGTTGCCTATAGATATCCGAAGACTAAAGCCCGGGGCTTATGTACTGCGGTTGGTATCGGGAGATTTTAATTTTAGTACGAAGTTTATTAAAAAGCGGTAGCTAAAACTTGTAGCGCGGTGTGAAGGGGAGAGGCCGTGCCGCCCCTTTCACACTGCCCTTTAAAAATGAAGAATCATGTGGCAATCTACATTTTCTGAATACGGACATTGTAAAATGGAACATTTGCCGGCTAAGTATCGGAAAATCGCAAACCATTTAATCATACGCCCATAATTAAAAAGCTGCTAAAACACCTACACTGCGTTTACCCGAAAGTTCGTGCATTTCTCCATTGACTTCCTGAAAAAAAACCAAGCCAAGTAAAATCAAAAAGACGGAAGCATCAGTTTCAGCATATGGCCTTGGTATAGTAATGGTTCCCAATGCAGATAATGGGACAGATAGTAACTGGGTCTGACCCTTCAGATCCATGGTTTGGCCAGACATTTTTTGTTCATCATAAATGACTGAAACCATATCCAATCGGAAATGACTGGCACCTTCCGGAACCGAACGAGGATTCAAAGACTGCATCCCGGAAAAGTCTACGTTCACATCTTGATGAGATGAATTTATATTTGGAAAGGCCTTAAGTTGACTTTTTATCCTGGTTGGCTCAAAATCAAATCCCTCCAAAAGGGATAAGTCACCTACACTGATTTTCCTTTCTCCATAGACACTTTGGCTGTCTGTCTGTAACACACGTTGTAGTTGTGCCGTTAACTTCCCGTGCAAACCGTGGTGTTTTCCCGGATTCATCAATCCCTTTGCAGCATGCACCACTTGAGACGCCACTTTTGAGGCATGTCCAAACTCAGCACTGACTCTTCTTGAGTTCTCAAAGGCCTTCCCTTTTTTTAGCTTAGCTTTACTTGGTGCTCCTTTACTGCGAACATAGTATTTGCCTTTCATTTTGTAGAAGATCATATTGCCAATGGTCCCTTCCAATTGTAAACCTCCTGATTGCCTAGCCATAACTGCTTGTTTTTTTATGTTTAAGATAAGCAATATAGCAAATTGATCGCTATTAATAGGAATTTAACTCCGTATATAGTCGGTATTAACTCCGTATATACTCCCTATTAATTTTACCTACCAAATATAAATTTGAACCTTAAGAAGGTTTCTTCTAGCAATTAGTCTTAACTATAAAGAGAATGAGCCTTCTGATTTCTTTGAGCCTTACACAAAACCAAGGTAAGGATTTCCGAAAACAAAGTTATCCCAAATCATTTTTTGAAGAATGGCTGGAAAGGGTGATCAAACAACATCCTTCATGATTACCCAATTATCATTTGGTAGGATTTGGACAGGTATCAGACCATTAGCAATGGGTGGCTGCTGCTGATCTATTGTTTGGAACTAGGAGGATTTGAATTCTTCACAGTATTTTAATTCTCTGAGTCTCGAAAATTAACTTGAAAAAGTGAAGGAATTTAAAAGCGGGATTAAATTTACATGTATGTAAGCAATGATGCCAGTAAAATGGTAATTCAATAAAATTCTCGACTTTAAATTCTTTGTTTACAACAAAAAAAATTAATAAAAAAGGAGGCCTTTCATTGTCAAGACCTCCATTTTTTCTAGATATTGTATGAAGAGCTTAATGGGAAATCTGTTTTTCTTTTTTGAGTAGCCTTTTAATGACCTCTCCCAAGTGATTGGCAAAATTTTGTGAGTTGTATTTTTCTCTGAATAAATTGTATGCATTTGCCCCCATTTTTTTAAGTGCTACTTCGTCATTTGCTACGCTTGAAATAGCTTTCACCCACCCTTCAACATCACCTTCTTTGATAAATTTCCCAATCCCTTCTTTTTCAAGGTCAATGTCAATGTTTTTGTTGGCAGTCATAAAAACAGGTTTCCCCATAGCCATACCTTCTACTAAGCTTGTCAATCCTACAGTACTTTCTTGAACCATTTTATAGGATACCAATATTGCCCTTGAATTATTGTATTCCTCCAATAATTGAGCATTGGTTAAATTCCCATCTGAAATCACGGTCACATTGCTGGGTATTTCTACAGTTGGAATGTTTTTAGGGGTACAATAAATTTTCAAAGGAAAATCAATATGCCTGAAAGCTTCTACCAAAGTGTCAAAATCCCGAGCAGTTTGACCATTGGTGATAAAAAATTGAGTTTCTTTCGGCGATTTAGCAGGGATGAATTTTTCATAAAATTCTACATCTGCTCCCCATATGATATGCTCAGCTTTGTTATCAAGAAATTCCTTGTCCAGATTTAAGTTATCTGATACTGACTTCATGATATTTTTGCTTAAAAACAAAGTGGCATCATATGATTGAAAAAGTTTTTTTCCAATTTTCCTGACCAAACCCTTATTGGAATCGCTACCGATCAAAGGATAATGTATGCTTATAATTACAGGTTTTGAAATGAGCTTAAAGTATTTTAATAGTAAAAATAACTTGGTGGTGGCTGCACCATAGGGACCATACACAATATCTACTTTATTAATATGCTGTAGCGCTCTAATCTGAAGGTCCAAACGACTTATATTGAAAAAATCACCAATTTTATCAACCCATTTATATTTAGAAAACGGGATAAACACGTATTCGAACTCACCGGTTCGTTCCAATTCTATTTTACCCCAAAGTTGTTGACTAGGTGTCAATCCCTTTTCCCAATTCTCATAATATTTTTCCAATGGATAATCATTGATAGCCAGTACTTTTATGCTCATTTCTTTTAAGTTTATGGTTAAAAAAACCCTATTTAGGTAAAATGTTTGTTTTATTCCGATATAAATTAATAATAATTAATTGATTACCATGAAGATATCTAAACTTTAAGTCATATAATCCCAAGTCCTTGTTTCATATTTTCCGTTCCAAAAGCTAAGAGCCAACTTTGCCAGAGGATTGGTATGGACTTTGGGAAGTTTTGAGATCGTTTGAAGGCATCTAGACACTTCACTACCCATATGGTTGTAATTCATCTCGGAAATAAGTTCAAAGGATCTTTTGCCCCAGGCTATTTTTTGCACGTCCTTGAGTGCTATAAATTCTGAAATTGCATTTGCTATTTCATCCACCCGGTAAGGATCAAAATGAATTCCATTTTCTCCTGATATTACAAGATTGTGAGCAGCATTGGCTTTTTTGCTTATTAAAATGGGCAAACTAGTTGCCATCGCTTCATTGATAACCAATCCCCAACTTTCAGATAGACTTGGTAAGATAAATGCTTTGGATTTATGAAGTAAATCAGCTATTTCATCACTGTTTTTCTTCCCCAGGAATTGGATGTCCTTCAAATGAAGGGCTTTCGCCAAAGCCAAAAGACTTTCATTTTCAAACCCGTCACCAACCAAAACAAGAGAATATCCTAAGTTTTTAGATTCTATCAATTTCCATGCTTTCAGTAGTCTGCTCAAATTCTTTACAGGAACCTGCCTTGCTACACAAATTAGCCAATTTTCTTTTTCATCCCATTCCAACTTTTTCACGAAGAAATCATTGTCCACACAATTAAAACCATAGAAGAATCGATTGCGATCTATGCCCAGTGAGGTATATTCTTTATCATACCAAGGGGTTGGCAGCAAGTAGGCATCTGCTTGCTCTATAAATCTTTTTTTAACAAAAGAAACCAAAAAATTGCGCTTGATTGAGGAATGAGTGGTATCATCAAAAAAAGCAATTTTTTTCTGGCGTTTTTTTGCCCACCGCAAGCCCAGGGCACCTGATTTGAATACTATTGGGCCTGTGATAAGCAGTTCAGGTTGCAATTTGTCCAAAGTAGAAAATATCTTGGCTCGAATAACTGCATTTGAAAGCATTTTAGGATCATCTTCTGGAAAAAGACAATTCCACCATTCTTCATGAATAACAGTAGTATCAAAATCATAAGGGGAGCCTTTACCAAATATTTCAATGACCTGGAAATCAATCTCTTGGTCTTCAAAATATTTCTTCAAAAAATAAAGGCGTCCTCTCCAATAACTTCTTAAATCAGTATGCATCCAGACTACTTTTTTCATTTATTTTAGGTGTATGATGGGTTTTCAAGTTTAACCATTTGACATATGGTGCTATTTTTATTGGGATAGTAAGGTCATATCTTGCATAAAATCTGACTTTTCCCAAGCGTCTATCAAGTTTCCTTTTTCATCATGGTCTGGGTGAACCATGATCTCTACCCTTTTTTCCTCTAGTTTTGCTTTTCTGTCAATCCATGAACTTATCGTTTCAAAATAATCACTAAAAGCAACTTTGTTTTTTTTCATTACTCCATTAATGAATTGACGGTAAGCGAATTTTAAGCTGTTGCCTTCGTTGAAACTTTGTGCCAATCTCAATTTTATTTTTTCCCTTTTGGCGATTTTTAAGAATATTGGAAACAGTGTTGGCCATGTATGTAGGTGGTGGTGTGCATTGATGTGTTTGGGTTGAAAAAGATGGAGTTGCATTTTGTTTAACTGGGCATAGATTTCGGTTTCTATGTCTTTTTGAATATCAGTCTGAAAAGTTTTTACATTCCAGAATTTTTCTGAATTCCAACAGCCATTCTCCTTGAGATAGGGTTGATGGTTGAAATTGGATATGGGCTTTCCATCCATTAAATCAACATGAAGTCCTATTTCATCAAAATTCATCTCTTTTAGACGATCCACCGCTTCTTGAAAACCTGGAGTATTTACCATTAATGAGGCGCTGTTAATGAATCCCTTTTCATAGCTACTCAAAATAGCTTCATTTACCCGACTATTTTGCCCAAGGTCATCCGCATTAACAACCAAGTTTCGAGGTATGGTCATCTTTGCTACTTTAAACTTTTTTAAATTTATCGTAAACAGTGGGGGCCAAGGTTTTTAACCAAAGCTTGAAGGTGGATGAAGGGATGTCTTTAGGAAAATGCGTTTTGATATAATACAAATATTCCTTGTAGGCAAGTCCCTTAGGGTTGTTTAAATAGGCCAGCCTTTCTTTCAATGAAGTTTGAGGTGATTTCCAATTGTTTCCATGATCGTTGGTACAAGTGCCGTGGATACCTGGTGAAGAAACCACATTAAAGCCGGCTTTTTTTGCCCTCAAGGTATAATCAAAATCCGCCAACATATGGGTGAATTTTTCTGATAGTATGCCGATTTTACTTACGATTTCCTTGGGTACCAGCATGAAATTGGCACAGCCCAAATCACAGTCCACATTGTGTTTTTCATCATGGATCAAGTAAAATTGGGGTTTACCCTCTTTATGCAGCTTGTGGCCACCATAAGATACCTGCCCTGTTTTTGGGTCAATCGTGGCTCCGACGCTTATGGTGGCAATTTGTGTTTTATCCAGGTGATTTTTATTGTCCCTAAGGATCCTTTCCACAGAATTGGGATACAGAAATGTATCGTCATTGACCAAAAGAAAAAAGTCAGGATCACATTCCAAAGCTTTGGTCCAGGTATTCCTCATTCCACCGGCCCAAAACAAGCTGCCTGTTCCATCAAAGAGGTGAACTTGTGGAAATTGGGATTTTACTGCTTCTGCGGTACCATCCGTAGAATGATCATCCGTCAGGAATATTTCCAGTTCAACGTTTTCTGGCAGAATCTGTCCTACCAATGTTTCAAGACATTTCAGGGTCTTGTTTTTTCTGTTAAAAGAGGCGATGAGTACGGCGATTTTCATATTAAGCGGCATTTTCAAGAATTTTAGTTTCTTCTTTACCCAAATAATCAGCGGTAAATATAAATATGAGACAAAAAGGCAAGGCGATGATGGTTTCTCCGAAATGGACGACGAAAAACACCATCAACCCATAAAAAACTGTTTCAGAAGTCGGTAGGTATATGCGTAAGGTTTTCGCATAGCGGAAAAAGACAAAGACAAGCCCCACCAAACCAAATTTGGCACAAAAATCAATCAGACCGTTTGAAAGGTAAACCCTTTCCAGATCGACACCATATTTTTCACTTGTCATTTTGGAGTAACCATTGCTTACTCCTACCCAAAGTTTATTTCCAAAATTATCGATGATAAAGGCCATGCTGGCAAAGCGGTTGAGCCGCATGTAGTCATCATACTCATCATAATATTCCACTGCAAAGGCAAATTCATCCTGATCCTTCAAAAATGCCATGTCTTGCTCATAGGTCTCTTTTATTTTCTCTGACATGAATGGAATATAAGCAGCACCTGTCATGGCCAGGATCAAAATGAGCACAAAGGCTGCATTTACTTTTCCTCCTCTTACCCTGTAAAACATAAATAATAATACCATAAATGCCAGATAGGCTGTGGTGGATATGGTAGTTAGTATGGCAAAAGTGAGGATCCATGCAGTCCTGTCATATTGAAAATCATTTTTGAAAAAATGCAGCATCAAGATAATGACAGCAAAAGACCCAAAAACTCCAGGTTCCCAGGCAAATCCTGAATTCCTGTATTGGTGCAGGTAATCAAAAGTATAAAGCAAAAAATTGGTATATTCAGCCGGATGCTCATAATAAGGAAGTATTCCTTGTACCGTCCTGCCTATATTGGCTAACAAACCAGCTCCACCAGCAAGTTGAATGACGTAAAACCCAAGGGAAAGAATGGCCAAATGAGTAAAAACCTTGATCAGATAATTCATCAGTTCTTCTTTCATATAGGCACAGTAGACAAAGCTGAGCATCAAATATTTGAATAAGAAGAAAATATCACTGATAAGAAATTCTTTGGGAAAGTTATTTATGACGAGATGTCTGGAAAAGACAAACCCTAAATAAATCAAAGAAAATGTCCCGATGATAATCAGGTCTCTTTTGTAGAATCTCAGGTTATATATGCCCAACAGGATTAAACTGGCGATAAAAACACCCCAAACAACATCATAATTATTCAAAAAATTTGATTTTGCTGTGATCAACAGAAAAAATAGCGTGTATATGTAGTAGATTTTCTTCATAGCAATTTATTTATTCCAAATGCCAACTGCACTTTGGTTGATTATTTTTTCTGACTGTATCCCAAAAAGGATGGACATGACCAAAAAGATGGCTGTATTGGCACTGATTACACCTGGTAATCCATACATTTTGCCCAAACAAATAGAAAGAGGGATATTAATGACGGCACTGACCACGATGGTAATCAGTTGCATCCGTAACTTCCCAACCCCATTGATCAGCACAATGTGGATGACATGCCAAACATACACCATGTAATAGCATGCAAAAGAGATAGAAAGTGCCCAGCTTACGGAAACCGCATCCCCAACCCAAATTTCAAAGACTTTGCCAGATACTGCCAATAAAAGCACACTCAGGAGTACAAAGCCCAAACCCATTTTTCTCAACATATTGATGGTGGCCCTCATCCAAGCATAATCCTGTTTCGCATACGCATCAGTGAAAGCACTCCAGTAAGGGGTGAGGATAATGGTAAAGATGGTAAAGCCGGCGGTATAGTATTTATAAGCCACATTAAATTCTGTGACATATTCAGGCCCAAGGATGTTGGTGATGATGATGTTGTCTGTCTGGTAAAGTGCCAAGGCACCTATTTGGATCAAGAAAAAGATGCCCCCAAGGTTGAACAAATCCTTTCCATGTCCCATTTCAACATGCTGGATTTTGGGAGCGAAGCTTTTCAGCAAAGTGGCAAAATAATACATATTGGCAAGGAAAAGAACCACAACAGGTAGTCCCGCTAATACCAATACCGCTGTAATCAGATTGCCCGGTCCTTGAAGGGAAAGCACATAAATACAGATCAGGGAGAGTAGCTGACCCAATAATGTAATCAAATTGGTCTTATAGGGTTGATGGGTTGCTGTCAATACTGTATTGATGGTCTGAAGGAAAAACTGTAAACAAAAACAAATCAATATGATCAAAACAGCTGGCCACACCAAATCACGGTATACTTCCGGTGCATTGATAATACTGGCCCAGTCTATCCAAATCCCCGCTGTGTAAACCAATCCAAAAATACCTAGCGCAATCATAAAAAGTATGGCATAGGTGGTGCTTACATATTTGCTGCTGTTGCTGTGGTCATTCATGGCAAGCGCATGGGCGAGTTTGTTTCTCAAACCATTGCCCATCCCTAAATCAAAGGTGCTCATCCATGCGATGATTGAACTGATGGTAATCCAAAGGCCGTATTGTACATTGCCCACGTATTGTATGGTCACCGGCACCAGCAGCAAGGAGGTGAGGATACTACCGCCTCGGATAAAGAATGAAAGGAATATATTCTTTTTTATGGATTGATTCCTTTCATTTCCTCGGGTGAAATAGTCCAAAACCTTTTTGAAGCGGTTTTGCAATGTACTCGGCATGGGCTTTTTTATTTGTGTCTTGATCATTTGCTTGAAATCAGACTAAAAATTCGTGGTAACTTGAAGTTGCTCCTCAATAGGTTAAAAAGTAGGAACAGTTAGCTGCTGTTCCTACTTTGAGGGTTTTTAATAATATCCGTAGCCAAAACCTTCTTTTTTGTCCAGTTTTAAATCATTCAAAACCAACAAGGGTTGATTCAGCTTTTCCTGAAGCTGAATGTCATTGATGATGTTCAACTGGTTCTTTTTGGTATAGTTATACCGTATCACATAAGCCGAGGTATGGGCAAAAGGTGCCAACGACAAGCAGTCTGCCACAAGGCCCACCGGGGCCGTATCAATGATCACATGATCAAATTCAGCCTCTAAAGCTTCAATAAGTTCTTTCACCCTGATACTGCTCATGATATCCGATGGATTTTCCGGAATGGTTCCAGGTCCTATGGCATAGAGGTTTTCTGTAATTTGGGGGGACTTGATGATGGATTGGATGGTCAGGTTGGGATTCTGAAGGTATTCCGTAATACCGGCTGCCCCATTCAATCCTATCGCCTTACCCAATGCTGGTTTCCTGAGGTCAAAGTCCAAAACGACAACCTTTCTACCGGTTAAAGCCAAACTGACCGCAAGATTGATGCTGAAGAACGTTTTGCCTTCACCTGACATGCCTGAGGTGACCAGGATGGTTTTGTTTTTGCCATTGGTCAGGTACATGATGTTGTTACGGATCAAGCGGAATTGTTCAGCGGTAGGTGTCTTGCTACTTTTATCTATGGCTACTACCTTACCGTCTTCATTTCTGCTGATTTCTCCCAAAATGGGTATGGAAGTCATGTCTTCCACATCTTCTCTTTCCGTGATGTATTTATTGAGAGACTCCTTGCCTACAATAAAGCCTATCGGAAGAAACAAACCAGCTAAAATCGCAATCAACATGGTATTGATCGGATTTGGGTTGGTAGGCTTCAAGGATGAAGAAGGGGGGTCTATCACTTTACTGTTGGCTACCGTAGTAGTAGCCAGAGAAAGGGAGGCTTCCTCCTTTTTTTGAAGTAAGTAAAGATAATGCTCCTGCTTGATGCTTTTTTGTCGGTTGATTTCCAGCAATTCCCTTTCAATGCCGGGAAGTCTTTGGATTCTACTGCTGACCTGATTGCTGCTGGCTTGCAGGTTTCTACGGGAAATTTCCAATTGGCCTTTGATGTTCCTCAGGTTTTCCAGTATGTTGGATTTGAGCGCATCCAATTGGCTGTTCATGTTGAGGATAACCGGATTACTCGGCTGGTAATTTCTCAACAGCCTTACCCGCTCTCTTTGGGTTTCATTGAACCTATCAATCAAGGCAGATAGGGTAGGGTCCTGAATGATCAATGAACTGGGGACCACATCGTAATTGTTGTTGCCTTGTGCAATCAGATAGCTTTCAATAGAAGACAAGACCTCAATTTGGTTGGAAAGTTCTGAAGTTCTGTTTCGATAATCTGTGGTGTTTTCCAGATACTGCTGCGCATCCAGGTTGATGTCCGTGACATTATTGGCCCTTTTGAATTCCTCTACATACTTTTCAGTGTCTTCCAATTCTTTGGTGACAAGTCCTAGCCGCTCATCGATAAAGGAAATTGTATTTAGCGCTACCTCGTTTTTCTCTTCAATGGCTTCTTGGTTGTAGGCCTTGATGACTTCATTCAGGATGTCCATGCCTTTTTTGGGACTGGAAGCCAGAAACGCCATCGATACGGTACTCGCTTTTTTGCTTGAAACTTCCACCTCCAATTTCTTAAGCATATTTTCGGTATGGACTTGAGGATTATGGAAGATTATGGTCAACTCCTTGGGAACATCAGCAAGGCTACTGACCTTGTCCTCCTTTTTATTGACCATGAAAACACCAAATTCATTCTCGATTTTTTGGCCATAACTGAATTCATTTTTAGACCCTTCTTTATCTTTTAGGGTGAAAGTAGTTTCATTGAGGGCGTTAAAAGTGTATTCTATGCCACGAGCACTACTTTCCAAATCAAGGTTTTCGAAAGTGACTGTAAATGGCAATTCTGCGCCATACAGTTCTTTCTTCTTAAACCCGTCCTTTTGATACACTGAGGTAAACAGGGAAAGATTAGACAATACCTTTCTCATTAATTTTTTGGAAGCAATTACTTCTACTTCATCTTCAATATTGGCAGTACCCTTAAAGCTTTCCAAGTCGCTATAAATGGCGTTACTGGCATAATCTGATCCTTTCTCTTTGTCCTTGATCAAGATCGTACTTTCTATGGTATACTCAGGAGAAGCTAAAAACAAATAGCCTAGGCCCGCTAACACAGCCAGCACAAAACCGGCTACAAAAATTTTCCAGTTTTTGGAAATGTATTTGGAAAGGTCATTGAAGGCCAATGGTTTTTCCTGATTTTGATTTTTTCCGTTATTTTTCATGATTGATAAGTCTTAATTCCCAAAAATGTTGGCAAAATTCCAAATTAAAGGGGTGATGATAGATACAGCCAAGGCCAAAAGTGTCAGATTTCTTTCATTGGTGGTGGCTTTTACCGCTTTCATTCTGTGGGGTTCCACATAGATCATGTCATTTTGCTGCAGGTAATAGTAAGGGGAACCCAGTACATCGTTGTCATTCAGGTTCAACCTGATTTTGGTTCGGATGCCATCTCTCTCCCTGATCAACAGGACATTTTCCCTTTGTCCAAATTCTGTCATGTCTCCAGCCATACCCAATGCCTCAAAAATATTGATCTGAGCGGTGGGTACCGTAAAAGTGTTGGGGTTGTTCACTTCCCCAATTACTGTAACCTTAAAATTCAAAAAGCGAATATCCACAATGGGATCTTTGATAAATTCCTCAGCCATTTCCGTCACTTTTTCTATGGCTTCTTCCTTGTTAAGACCAGCCAAGGCTACTTTGCCCAAAACAGGCATGTTGACCTGCCCTTGGCGGTTAACCAGAAATCCTTCCACCTCTTCATTGTAAAAAAGATTTTTATTGGGCGCATTCACGGGCCCAAATCCCTGCGTGACACTGCTTGTTTCCGGCTGCAGGCTGACAATGGATACCTGTAAAACATCGCCAGGTTGTATCCTTGGATCCATTTCTCCTTTAATAGGCATTGAACCCTCCAAAGCTGAACCCTCCGGTTCACTCAAATAAACCAGATTCCTTTTCGCGCAGGAACCCATTACCAACAAAAGTACAAAATAAAGTAATACCCTTTTCATATGCTTAAAGTTAAATCAATAATTTATGGTTTGTAAATCACTGTAAATGAATAATTTATTTAAACTGGTTTTAAAAATATCTTTTGGGTTTAACATAAAGTACCAATAAATAAAAGAATTGCAATTGAGCCAAACAAGGCATAATATCTCCAAACACCTATCTCAAATCCCTTTCCCATCTTTAGAAAAATCTGTAAATGATATAAAACTTCTTTTTTTATCTATAAAACAAAAACATGTATGTAAAAAACATTTTTTCAAATGTATGCGTAATAAAAATAAATTCCAAACATTTTTAAAATAAATAAATTAACGGAATCCTTCCAAAGCTTAAAAGTTAATTTTACATTTTGGTTTTTTTTTGGTTCATTTGGGGTAAAATATTCATTTTCAGTAAAATGGTTAGGGATTTAATCTGATTTAAAAATTTTTCGGAATACCCTGCGCCTATCGTCACTGAAATGCAATGGTCACTGTTTAAGTAACTTAACATTTGTGCTTTGTAAAAGGTATTATTTAGACTCAGATTAAAATCTATTAATTCGGATGAAAAAAACGATCAAAAATGTAATCATGACACTTGGCTTGCCCATCACATTTTTATCTGCAAGCTGGATGAAGTTTATTGTAAAGGGTAAACCCTTTTCACCCAATGACAGGATTTTTATGAAAGTTGGTGTATTGCCGGTTTTGGATCATTATTACCAACCCCTGGTGAATCCCAAAAAGCATTTGAAAAACCCTTTGAATGAAGCCAGGAATTTACCAGGAATTGATTGGAATGAAAAAGCTCAATTGGAATTGTTAAATAGCTTTGACCAAGCTGTGGAATTGGATCAATTTCCTTTAGAAAAGCAAAAGGATTTTGGTTATTATTACAACAATGGCATGTATGAATCCGGTGATGCCGAATACTTCTACAGTTTAATTCGGACCATCAAGCCTAGGAAAATCATTGAAATAGGAAGCGGTCATTCTACCTTGATGGCCATCAACGCGATTAAAGCCAACAAACATGAAGATCCAAATTATACCTGTAAGCATATCTGTATTGAGCCCTATGAACAACCTTGGCTTTCGACCTTGGACATTGAGCTTATTCGAAAACGGGTAGAGGACATACCTACGGAGCAATTTAAAATATTGGAAGAGAATGATATTTTATTTATCGATTCATCCCATATCATCAGACCACAAGGGGATGTGTTGTATGAATTTTTGGAAATTATTCCATCATTGAATTCCGGTGTATTTGTACATATACATGATATCCTTTCGCCAAATGATTATTTGCAAAAATGGGTTATAGAAGAACACCGCTTATGGAATGAACAATACCTTTTGGAAGCTTTTTTGTCTTTTAATAGCGACTTCGAAATAGTAGGTGCCCTAAATTATTTGATGCACAAGCACAAAGAGTTGGTTTATGAGAAGTTTCCAAAATTGAAACTACAAAAGCCAGAAGAAAGAGGAGCATTTTGGATAAGAAGGAAGTGACGTGTTTTTAGTTCCTAAATCCATTTTTTATTCGCTTTACGGCCAAATTTTTTTGGTGTGAAGGCGGCTTCTATTACTATTAAAGCTGTTTGATTTTGCCGCTCAATCAAATGGAATATCCAGCTTTCTACGTGTACATCACATTTTTTTAAAAGCTACAAGGCACTTAATTGCAAACAGTCGTACTCATCAACTGAATATTTGCAACTGAATACAGCAATAGTGTTTCATATGATTTTTTTATGGATATATGATTATCAATCAGTAGCTGAAATTCATTGCTAAAAGCATAGGCAAGCCTTTCTCAGGTGGACAAATTGAATTGCACTATATAATTTGCGAAGAAGCGATAAATCAAAACATTCTTAAAGTAGATAAATAATTAAAAAAATTATATAAATAATACAAAAATAAACATATAAATATAAAAAATTGGATTACATATAAATAAAAATGCTTTTCAATGTAAAAAATAAATCATTAATATTTGGAAAATCTAAACTTTATGCTACTTTTACTTCAAGTTTTAATTTTGTGTTTCCATATAATTTTACAATCATCTATTAATTTTTAATTATGAAAAGAATTTTAGTCAGTGGAGGTTCAGGTTTTTTGGGATCTCACCTTTGCGAAAAACTACTGAAAGAAGGAAATGAAGTCTTGTGTGTAGATAACCTGTTTACAGGTAGAAAATCCAACATCCATCATTTATTGTCCCACAAAAACTTTGAATTTCTTAGACATGATATCACGCACCCCTTGTATGCGGAGGTAGATGAAATCTATAATCTGGCCTGTCCCGCAAGTCCGCTTCATTATCAGTTTGATCCCATACAAACCACCAAAACCAGTGTCATGGGGGCCATCAACATGTTGGGACTGGCCAAAAGATTGAAAATAAAGGTATTGCAGGCCAGTACTTCCGAAGTCTATGGAGATCCGGAAATCAACCCCCAACCTGAATCCTACAAAGGTTGCGTCAACCCCATCGGCATCCGGGCATGTTATGACGAGGGCAAAAGGGTGGCGGAGACCTTGTTTTTTGATTACCACAGGCAGCACCAAGTCAAAATTAAGGTCATCAGGATTTTTAATACCTATGGACCAAGGATGCAGCCCAATGATGGGAGAGTGGTGAGTAATTTTATTCTTCAGGCGCTGAAAGGAGAGGACCTTACTATTTTTGGAGAGGGGACACAATCCAGGAGCTTTTGTTATGTGGATGACCTGATAGACGGGATGTACCGGTTGATGAACTCCAATGAGCATTTAACCGGGCCTGTCAATATTGGGAATCCCAATGAAATGACCATGTTGGAGTTGGCTGAAAAAATCATCTTGATGACGGGCAGCAGGAGCAAGCTCCGTTTTTTGCCATTGCCTCAGGACGATCCACTTCAAAGGAGGCCGGACATTTCCCAAGCCAAAAGAGAATTGGACTGGGAACCCAAAACCCACCTGGACCAAGGATTGGAAAAAACCATCCAATATTTCGAGAAAGTTTTGACTAAAGAAGTGGTATTGGTTTGAATACAGTGGTTATCCGCTTCTTTGCCACTAACCCAATGTGCTACTTCAAAAGGGTTGGGAGTTGGAAGTCCGAAGTTGGAAGTTGAAGATTGACGATGCCTGAAATCCACTGACCATTTTTGGTAACTGTGCACTTTGTATATTGCATAGATTACATCTGGATTCTGAAGCTTTTGTTTGGCTTTAAAATGATGGGGCTCGATGCCCCACCGTTTTAATTGCGTCGATTGACTCTGTCATCTTCGCTTCTGTTTGGCTTCTTGAATGTAACCATTTTTTTTCAAACATCTCAGGCGTCATTCTCCCCAACGCTGAATGAGGTTTTGATGAGTATCCTCAATTTTACACGCAGAAGAATTTATTTGATGTAAAACCTCCTCGTTCAGTCTGCCATTATCAGACAGTCTTGCTTTGGTAAAATAATTAATCCGTTTAACATTCCGAATAATCAGATTAATCTAAAATGGAGATTATTTTATGGTACTAAACCCCAAAAAAACTTTGCGCCTTTGAGAGAATTGTAAAGATGTGATAGCTCATATCCATGAATATCCAATTCATATCGCTCAATATCACCTGGGGACGACATAAAATGGGATATTGTGTGAGGCGACATTTCCATTGCCGTCAAAAACAAAAGCGAACAAGCGGTAATCCCCCTCTTCTTGAGGGGCTTTGAAATTCAAGGTGGCTTCATCCATTGTTTCCATTAGGTATTTCATGTTGTAGGAAAAAGCTCCTTTTTCATAAAAGCTTTGCTCCTCAGGTCTTAATTCCCAACGAAAAGTCAATTGATCCCCTTCAGGATCGGAAGCGAAAATGGTGGCGGTATAGATGGAATCAGCAAAAAGAACCATGTTTTCAAGTTCAGGCTGACCTTGAATAGCGATTTGTTCAATCCTAGGTGCCCAATTGCCAGGTGCTTCCCCTGACCAAGCGGTCCTTAAGAAATTAACAGATTCGGTTTCAAATCCTTCTTCAGAAAACATACTGAACCAGGTATGGGTGATTTCTTGCTTGTGGCCCCAATAAAAAGCATAATTACCCAAAAAAAGCAGGCTGTCTTGGTGCATCATTTTCCAATACTCCCGCATTCTATCAGTTTTGGATTTATTGTCCAATTCCAACGGAGCACCCCAGTCTGTGTCTTTGGATTCCCAATGCCCAGGAGGGCCCCATTCTGAAAGGATGTACGCCTTTCCCCATCCCTTTTTGCCATAGATCTTGCCTTCCTCATAGATATTGGGCAATTTATCAAAAGCATTGTAACCCAAGATGTCCACATGGGTGAGTACATGGCTAAAAGAGGCGAATCGGTTGGGATTAGTAGGCGGGTTTACAGCGGTCATCACTGGGTGATTGGGATCGATTTCTTTGACCATTTTGGCAACCCGGTTGATGGCATGGTATATCAATGGCCTTTTTCCCCCGCCCTGAAGTTCCACTTCATTGCCCACCCCCCACATCAAAAGGGCAGGATGATCCTTGTATTTTTCTATAACAGGTCGAAGGGCTTCTACCTGTTCGTTTATTTTCCAGATATTCCAGTAATTGAAATCCTTTCCCCAATAAGGCCTGCCGATTTCCAGACCGAGGGTAACGGTTAAACCGTATTGATGGGCTTCGTCCAAAATTTCCTGCGCATCATGAAGGCTCCAGGTACGAATGGAATTCCCTCCATAGGCCGCTATCCGGTCCATATGTTCGTACCCACTTGCTCCTTTGATAAAAAAAGGGGCTCCATGTCTGAAAAGTTGGGCCTTACCATCTATATACCTGACTTCGACCGTACGCTCTCTTTGAAAAGGTTCTGGCTTCTGGCAAGCAGAAATGCACATGAACCAAAAAAGAAATACAAGATTGATATTTCTTTTTCTATTAAAATAGTTTATTACTTTGAGCCAAATAGTTATCATTTTTATTTAAAATAGTAATTTTTTAAGGTGAAAATCAGCATAAAAAGAATAGCAAAAATCTAATTAAATAATTTTTTATAATCATAAATTTGTATTTCATTTCAAATTTAATGTATTTCGTGTAAATTCCTAGCATTTTACTTTTAGCTGTATTTAAATGATGAAAAAATACCATTGGAAGGGACGACTATTGTTTTGGCTTTCCTTGTTGTCTATGCTTGTCTTTATGGTGGGCTTTGTTTGTGAGGTAGGCGTAGGCCAACAGATGCTTTATGCCTTATTGACCACGTCTCTGGTATTTAAACTTTTGAAGATTCTTTTTGAATGGTATCACTATGTCGGTCTACCTGATCAGGATCTCCGCCTGATTCCTCCTACACCTAAAAAGAATTTTCAGGTCGATATGCTGACCACAGCTTGCCCGGGTGAGCCTTTTGATATGATTTCCGAAACCCTTCATGCAATGGTGGCGGTCACTTATCCGCATCAGAACTATTTGTGTGATGAGGGCAATGATCCGGAATTAAAAGCTTTGTGTAAAGCCTTAGGGGTGATCCATGTGACGCGGGAAACCCATGAAAACGCCAAAGCCGGCAACATCAACCATGCCTTGCAACAAGCTACAGGAGAGATTTGTGTGATATTGGATCCGGATCATGCTCCCTTTCCTGAATTTCTCGATCATGTGCTCCATCATTTCGAGGATCCCAAAATCGGTTATGTACAGGTGGTACAAGCCTACAAAAACCAATCAGAAACCTTTGTGGCCCAAGCCGCAGCGGAGCAAACCTACACTTTTTATGGCCCCTACATGCAGGCCATGAGTGGGTATGGAACCGCTCAGGCCATTGGGGCCAATTGTACCTTCAGGAGGTCTGCCTTGGATTCTATTGGTGGCCATGCACCTGGGCTTACCGAAGACATGCATACCTCCATGCTGTTGCATGCCAAGGGATGGCAATCTGTTTATGTACCCAAAATTCTTTCTTTGGGATTGGTACCCTCAAGCCTTCCTGCTTATTACAAGCAGCAATTGAAGTGGAGTAGGGGAACCTTTGACCTTTGGTTCCATCTTTTTCCAAAATTGATCCCAAAATTCTCCTGGAGACAAAGCCTGCATTATGGGTTGATTCCGGTATATTATTTATTTGGCTTGATTGGTCTGATTGACATTTTGGTGCCCATCTATTCCCTCTTGACGGGAGAATATCCCTGGTTATTGGACCCCATGCTGTTCTTTGCTTATTTTACTCCTTTGTTTGTCATGAGTTTGGCTTACCGCTTTTATGCACAGGGCTGGCTCAATGATCCCAAAGAAAAGGGTCTTCATTTGATGGGGGGGGTATTGAGGGTGGGAACCTGGTGGGTTTTTATTTTGGGCTTTGTTTATACGCTTTTAAACATCAAAGTGCCCTATTTGCCTACCCCTAAGGAACATTCTTCGAAAGGGGAGTTTATTTTGGGCCTTCCTAATTTGTGTATTGCCTTGGTATCCATTGCTGCAGCGGTATATGGGCTGCATTGGGACTGGCAGCCCTACAGCCTGTTGATGGCGGGTTTTGCCTCGCTCAATGCCCTTATTTTCACCATGGCCTTTGTGATCGGTCAGACCGATTGGGTGCTTAAAATTAAAAAAAGCTGGAAATCCATCAAAACGTACCGAAAGGCACCGACTGCTCAATTGACCTATGTGCAATTGAGCAGAAACGCCATACCCCTGGTAGTGGTATTGGTGGGTTTGTTTTCATTGTATTTTGTGTTGAGTGCTTTTGATTTTGGGAACAATGACTACCTGAACCCAAAGGTAAAATCAGCTTCGGAGAAAAATTCAGGAGGTTTTCTGTTTGGGATTTATCATCCGGAGGCTGTGGATGAAGGCTCATTTTCATCTGTTGTAGCCACTGAACGGGAAATAGAAACCCAATGGCAGATTGTGTCTACCTACCTGTCCTGGGGGGACGGCAAATTGCCCGTAAAGCTCTGGGACAAAATCATCCATCATGGCGCCATCCCCATGATCACCTGGGAACCTTGGTCAAACCTATTTGCTGCATACCAAGATGTGGAGGAACTGCAACAGAACAAAAAAATATTCCGCTATATTGTAGCGGGGTACTTTGATGACTATATCGACCACATGGCCGAAACCCTCCGCGAACTGGATTCCCCCGTTTTTCTCCGATTTGCCCATGAGATGGAAAATCCCATGTATCCCTGGTCTGAAACCGGTGGAAATACCGCTGAGGAATTTAAAGAGGCCTGGCAATACATACATTTCCGGTTTGAAAAAATGGGAGCACAAAATGTGAGCTGGGTATGGAGCCCTTGGTCGGTAGAGGGAATGGAAGCTTATTTTCCCTATGGGCAGGACAATGCGGTAGACCAATATGTGGATTGGATCAGTTTGACGGCTTTGAATTATGGCAAAGCTTCCAAAGATCAAAGCGAAAGCGATTTTAGAAGTATCTATGAACCCTTTCAAAAGAAAATTGAGGAACTGGACTTGGAGCTTCCGGTCATGCTGGCAGAATTTGGTTCCACCTCTTTTGAGGCAAATGGCGCCTCATGGGTCAACCAATCCCTTGCCACCATCCAACAATCCTTTCCGGAGATCAAATCCGTGGTCTTTTTCTTCAGTCAATTGGACAGAAATTGGATCACCGATTGGAGACCGGAAGAGAAGACGAGCTTTATTGATTGGACTTTTGACCTGTCCTTGGTCAAAAACAAACTGAATTCATGGACTGGAAAACCCGGTCACGCTTTTAGTACAGCAGCACTTTCTCAGCCGGATAGGCCCCGCAATTTTTTTCAAAAGGAGGAGGAAGGTTTTGTCTGGCAGCATAAGGGGAATCCTTTTTACATCAAAGGGGTCTGTTACAACTCAGGGCACGATTGGGAAGAGGGATTTGTACCCTTGACCCGGAAGCAGGTCAAAAAAGATTTCATAAAGATCAAGGCCATGGGAGCCAATACCATCAGACGCTATGAACCCAGTTTTTATGACCGCAACATGCTGAATGAGGCCAAGGAACAAGACTTAAAGGTCATGTACGGGTTTTGGTTTGACCCCAAGGTGGATTATGTAAAAGACGATAGAAAGTTAAAAAGATATGAAGAAAGGGTCCTGAATCAAGTCAAAAAACACCGGGATAATCCGGTCATTGTGGCTTGGAATATCGGCAATGAGACCTATGGCTTGCTGAAGAAACACCATGCCCAACCTTACCTGACTTCCATAAGAAGAAATTATGTGTTGTTTTTGGAGGGGCTTGCCCGAAAGATCCAGGAAATAGATCCCAGTCGTCCCGTTTTTTCCTCAGAGGAACACGATCACGTCAGATTGATCGGTACTTTACATGACTTTAAAAAATACGCCCCTTCATTGGATGCCATCGGCATAAACAGTTACTATAAGGAAAATATTGAGCAATTGGAGGAAACATTTACTTCCATAGATACTGGACGTCCCTATGTCATCACGGAATTCGGACCCAAAGGCTACTGGAGCAAAGAACTCGGTGACTTCAGACAGGACAGCATCCTGCTGGAGGTATCTTCTCTCGCCAAGGCAAACTGGTATGCAGACCAATGGAAAGACCATATACAGACCTATCAAGGCAGTAACCTTGGGGGCTTTGCATTTAGCTGGCAAGACCGCTTTGAAGGCACGGCCACCTGGTTTGGACTGACTGACTATGAAGGGAGGTTAAAGCCGGCCTACTACGCCTTGCAGCAAGCCTGGAAAAATCAGGACTTGGACAGTTTGGCCTTTCCTGACATCCAAATCATGGGCCATTGGCAAGCCATGGAACCCGGTGAAAGCATCTGGCTTTCTGCCGCCACTTTCAATGCTTACCCTGGTACGCTGAGCTATTCCTGGAAAGTGTATGAGGAAAACACCTGGAAAGTGAGTGAACCCATTGTTTCAGCTTTGGAAGCACAGCAATATGTAGAGGTAAAAATACCCAAAAATAAATCCAGAATATATGTCTATGCCACTGATTCGGTGGGTAATGTGATTACAGCTTCAAGGAGGCTATTGAATAAATGAAAGGAGTACTATTTGTTCTAAACTTGTATTTAAATAAAAGATTTTCATTTCTTTCCTCTCCCTACTTCCCCCAAACTTAAATCCCGTTCCCCGAGCCTGCCTTCGTCAGACAGGCCTACCTGCTGTAGGCTTGCCTGCCGAGGGGATTTTATACCAAATTAATTTCTCCTATGTGTAGAATTGAGGATACTCAGATTACATAAAACAATTTGTGTAAAAAATACCCAAGTTGGAAAAAATATTGTTGACTAAAGGATTTTTTTGGCATATCTACAATAATGGAAAAAGGGATTTTCTCTTTTCGATATCATTATTGATGGATACATTTTTCTCAATTCAAAATCCATCAATCAAGATATCAAAATATTTGAACTCAAAAACGCTTTTATCTAATTGACGATAAGTCAATGATTTATCAGAATTGTTAATAAAAATATAAAGGATCTACGATTAATTTGATGAAAATCAAGAAAGGAAGTATTGATTGGTTTTTGGTATAAAGATTGGCATGTGCAACTCATCTAGAATATTTGAGGCAATTGGTCCTCACCCAATTTGCTTGACCATTTTCTTCAGAAAATTCAAAGAACCTAAAATCAAATAATTTCTGAATTTGCATTATTAAAGAATCATGATAAAAATTTAGAAATATTATTTGCTTTTAAAAGTATTTTAGTATTTATTATCAAATAATCACCCAAAAACAGAATTTCTTATTGCTGTATGTAAAATACAATAAATTAAATTTTAAATCATCAACTTAATTTATTTGAAGATATACAGCATTTTGATGAATTTAAATTGAAGCGGATATGAGAGGAAGATTTACATTTATTTTCGTTTTTTTTATTATATTCTTTATTTCAAATTACAGTTTTTCTAACATAGATTTAAAATCTGTAAATAATGAGACCGAAGATTCATTTTTTAATGATGAAATTGTTGAAATATCCCATGGTCGGAAAATTGAACGTTTTTATAATTCTAACCCTGATTTCAATATTGCTCAGTCTAATAATTTTCAAAACAATTCGATTGGAAGGTATAAAGTTGAGGAGTGGAGAAATGATTGGAACGCTCCTGGAAAAAATTTAGATAACAGAAATCTTTTTATTTCTGAATTTAGCGGGTCAAAAACTCTAAGACACTTTTATCCCAAAGGGAGTTTTGGCACTGCAACAGGAGCCAACTGGGTAAGTGATATTGGAGGGTCTCATCAGGAATTGTATTTAACTTATCAAATTTATTTTGAAAATGGTTTTGATTGGGGGTTAGGAGCAAAACTTCCAGGATTTAAATCTTCAGGACCATCGGCAGCTGGTTGTAGAGGGCCTAATTTAGATTCTAACACTGGTTATTCTGCAAGGTTAATGTGGAATAAAGGTGGGAATCTTAGGCTTTACATGTATCATCATGATATGAAAACGGTTTGTGGAGATAATATGGGTTTAGCAAATTGGGGACAATTTTCTACCGGTAAATGGCATACTATTACAATGCGGATTGTAATGAATACTGTAAATGTTTCGAATGGAATAGTCCAAGTTTGGATAGATGATAAACTAGTTGCTTCTTCCAATAAAGTTAAATATAGAGTCACTGGCAGTCCTTCGGATATTCGTCAATTACTAATGGCTACCTTCATGGGAGGAAATGATCCAAGTTGGGCCCCTTCAAGGGATCAATCCATGTGGATGGACAATGTATACATTTGGAATTATTCTAGTAGTTATTTAAGTAAAAATCCAAGTGTGGCAAGTGGATTAAAACTACATGGAGCCTCACATAATTTGTATACCCCACTGTCTGATGTCTTGCAAAATACAGATGAACAATATTCAATCTCAACATCAACAAATCCCACTGAAGGAGGTAGCGTAGACTTAGCTAAAAATTTCTACAAAGAAGGAGAGAAAGTTAGTGCTACAGCCAAGGCATCAAATGGTTATACCTTCCACAGTTGGACTATAGAGGATAAAGAAGTTAGTAGAAATATTGTTTACGATTTTACAATGCCAAATAAAAATCTGGAATTGAATGCCAATTTTGAAAAAGAAATTGATCCAGGAACAGTAAAATATAAGGAGGGTTTAGTGGCATTTTATGAAATGGATAGTAATGAAGAAAATCTACTAATTGATTCTCATGGAGAAAACCATGGGATGAATACTGAAATTGAGTTACTACCAGGTTTTATAAATAATGGAAATCTTTACAACGGATCTCAGGCTGTTTCATCCGTTGAGCATAAACCTATTTTAGCTTTAGTTTCAGAATTTACCTTGATGGCTGATATTTTTAGGGAAGGGGAGGGTCAGTCAGGAACCAGTATTATTGTTGGAAAGACCCATGAAAATCGATTTAACCAGGATTATTCCATTGGCATTACCCCGCAGAATAAAATAAGGATAAGAACCAATCTGCCGGAATTAAGGGAATGGGTATCCAATGTAACCGTTCCCAAAGGAAAATGGGTCAGGGTAATCGCCACCTATAAATCCGGAAAAGGATATAGGTTGTACATGGACAATATCACTCCGGAATCTTCTCCTGTTTTTTCTGGCCAAATTGTTTCCTCCAAAAAGGAGTTGACTATAGGGTCAAATACAAATGAAGGTGACGGAGCAGCAGCAACCAATCGCCGCTTTGAAGGTATTTTAGATAATATAGGGATTTGGAACCGAGAGTTGAGCAAAGCCGAGATAGAAACTTTGATCCAAGAAAAAATCACTTATCCTGATTTTGATCCAGACCAAAAATCAGTAGTACTTTATAAAGTCGATTTACAGGCGAGTCCCACTAATGCGGGCACGGTCAATACCAATCCAGGGCCTACCGAAGTGGAAGCCGGGAAAAAAGTAAAGGTGGTGGCAGAGGCCAAAGCAGGATATGTCTTTGAATTTTGGGAAAAGGAAGGGGATAAAGTCTCCGAATCCTTAATGTATGAGTTTGAAATGCCTGAGAAAGACCTTACATTAACCGCTGTATTTCGGGAATTGATGGGACCTGAGATCTTATGGATCAGTCCGGATGATGGCCAATCCTATGATGAGGGACAGGAAGTGGTTTTGAAGGTAAACCTTGAAGAAGGCGACGGGAAAGTAGTGATGGCGGAGTTCTACAGGGGCAATACCAAAATTGGTCAGGTGGATGCTCCTCCCTATCAATTTGTCTGGAAAGATGCCAAAGCCGGTAACCATGCATTGACCGCTAAAATCACGGATGAAAATGGGTTAACTGCACAAACGGAGGTTCTTCAGGTTACAGTGATTGCGCCCGAACCACTTGCTCCGGAAATTAGTCTGACCTCGCCAGAAAACGGAAGTGAATACCAAAAAGGAATCGATTTGGAAATAAAAGCCTCTGCGACCGATGCTCAGGGAAAAATCACCCAAGTGGAATTTTATAGGGGTAACTCAATTTTGGCCACCATTAAAGAGGCGCCATACAGCTATAACTGGAAAGATCTTCCAGAAGGGGAGCATACCATTAGTGCTAAAGCCACCAATGATCAGGGATTGAGTAAAACTTCTGCCTCCTCAACCATTACTGTGGTGGCTCCTGTGGCTCAAGCCCCACAAGTGACATTGACTTCTCCAGAGAACGGAGCAGAATTTCCTAAAGGAACTGACTTGGTATTGAAAGCCTCAGCAGCAGATGCTCAGGGTAACATCACCCAAGTGGAGTTTTTCAGGGGTAACACACTTTTGGCTACCATTAAAGAGGCGCCATACAGCTTTAATTGGAAAAATCTTCCAGAAGGAGAGCATACCATAAGTGCCAAAGCCACCAATGATCAGGGATTGAGTAAAACTTCTGCCTCCGCAACCATTACTGTGGTGGCTCCTGTGGCTCAAGCCCCACAAGTGACACTGACCTCTCCGGAAAACGGTGCAGAATACCCGAAGGGAACTGATTTGGAATTGAAGGCCTCAGCCACGGATGCTCAAGGTAACATCACCCAAGTGGAGTTTTTTAGGGGTAACACACTTTTGGCTACCATTAAAGAGGCGCCATACAACTTTAACTGGAAAAATCTTCCAGAAGGAGAGCATACCCTCAGTGCCAAAGCCACCAATGATCAGGGATTGAGTAAAACTTCTGCTTCCTCAATCATTACAGTGGTGGCTCCTATTGCTCAAGCCCCACAAGTGACACTGACCTCTCCGGAAAACGGTGCAGAATACCTGAAGGGAACTGATTTGGAATTAAAGGCCTCAGCCACGGATGCTCAAGGTAACATCACCCAAGTGGAGTTTTTTAGGGGTAACACACTTTTGGCTACCATTAAAGAGGCGCCATACAACTTTAACTGGAAAAATCTTCCAGAAGGAGAGCATGCCCTCAGTGCCAAGGCTACCAATGATCAGGGATTGAGCAAGACTTCGGCTACCGCCACGATAAAGATAATAGCTCCTGTAGCCCAAGCACCCCAAGTAACGCTCACCTCACCTGAAGATGGGGGTGAATACCAGCAAGGTGAAAATCTAACTTTGCAGGCCAATGCTACTGATCCGCAGGGAACGGTAGTTCAAGTGGAATTTTTTAAAGGAACAACCCGTTTGGCTACCATCAAAAATGCTCCTTTTGTTTATGAGTGGAAAAATTTGCCGGTGGGCAACCACGCCCTGACTGCCAAAGCCACCAATGACAAGGGACTTTCAGGAACATCAACAAAGGTTAACATTGTGGTCATGGCTGAAAGTCAGGAGAGCCCCAATCAACCACCCACTGTAAAAATCACTTCTCCAGCCCATTTGTCAAAATTCGAAGGGGTAGGAGATATTGAGATCCAGGCAGAGGCCAAAGATGAAGAGGGAGAGGTAGTCAAAGTGGAGTTTTACAGAGGTAATACTTTATTAGGTACTGTCGATAAAGCCCCTTTTAATTATCTCTGGAAACAAGTGCCTCAGGGCAATCATTCTTTGACTGCCAAAGCCTTTGATGAACAGGGGTTAAGCAGTACCTCTACCGTAGTCAATATTTCTGTGGTTTCCCCACCCCCTTCTCCGGAAGATATTGAAGAGGAGGAAAACTTGGCACCCTTTGTTAAAATCATTTCACCGGAAGAAGGGGCGGAATTTGATTTTGGGGTAGATATACCATTAGAGGTGGAAACCCATGACTTGGACGGGGAGGTGGTAAAAGTAGTTTATTTTGCCAATGATCAAGAATTGGGCCTCACAGAAACAGTACCTTTTGGTTTAAATTGGAAAAATGTTGCTACAGGTAAATATGAATTAAAAGCACAGGCATGGGATGATGCCGGGACTTCTACATTCTCGGAAACTGTGACCATAATCGTGAAGGAAGAAGCTCTATTGGTTGAGGAAGAAAAAACCATTGAGATTAAAATCGGTCCCAATCCGGCAAAGGAGCAAATTACGGTATTCACCGAAGGTATGCCTGAAGGCCAGGAATTGAAAATATGGATCATTTCCATGCAAGGGCAGGTTGAGCTGGAATTTGATTTCAACTCCAGTGAAACTGAATTGATTATTCCTTTACGTGGACTTAAAAATGGGGCTTATGTAATCCGGATGGCTAGCCAAAACTTCAATTACAATTCTAAGATTATTAAGAATTAACCAATTTTGGTTAAAAAAGTAAAAAGCCTTTAATTGATTAAATTAAAGGCTTTTTTACTTGTATAAATTTAGCTATTAGGAGCTTCTTTTAAATTATTTAGCCATCCTATCAGGACAACATAAGATAAGTCCTGCCACCTTGTTTTTAAATAGGAAATGATGAAAGAGGCTGAATAATAAAGCCATCTACTTTTTTCTTTATATTTTACATTCTAAATAGCAGTCGATAATTCTGTCAAGAAGTATATAATCCAAGTACAATTTTTCATAGTGGAAGGTTAAGAAATCAAAATAAAAAATTAAAAATGATTTAATTTAAAATAATGATTTTCACCAAATTGGTTTGCAATTTTAATTAAAACTAAAATTAAAAATATTTTATTTTTTGTTGTAATCAGATACCCATTCTGAAATGATTAAACTGACCTCTGCTCCAGATTTTTTACTTAAATGATTGCCATCTGTAAATTGGAAATCATTGCCTTTTTTAGTCAAATCCAAAAATCCAGATGATTTATTTATCACCTCAAGGAGAAGAGAATTAAATTCCGGGGCTAGTTCGTTTTCTATCTCCAGAATATTTTCATGAACGGGTAGTCTTACTAAATATACTTTCCCATAATGGTTAAGAAAAACAACTAGTTCGAGAAGGGATTTAAGACGAGTTGATGAGAATTTATAGTTTAACAAATGATTATTTCTGTATTCATCCACTTTTCTGTTTAATCTATTCTCAACCAACCTTGAATCCATATTTATCGTAACTTCTAACCAACCATCATCATGAAGGTACATGAGTGTTGAAACTGGGGAAATTGAACCTATAAAGTTGGTTAATAAATTATTTCCTCCAAAATTTTCTTTGAGGTATCCAAAATTTGGCTTTAAATTAATGTTTTTTGTATTACCTAAACATAAAGGCACTTCTCTAAAATTCAATGAATCGTTTGGATCTTCTAAAATGCTAGATATACTCCATGGATCTATGGTCAGAATAAATATTCCATCGGTTGTGTTTGGGTCAAGTTTACGTTTAATGCTTTCTAGGTAAGTTGGGCCGTAAGGGCTATGTGCCTCTGTAAAAGAAAAATTTAAAAAGGTTCTTTTTAAATGGGATTCAAAAACTTGAGGTTGTAGGCCTTGAGCAGCTCTAGAGGTTCCAAGGATTAAATTTTCCTGTATAGGAGTAGTAAACCTCACATAGTATGGATCTAAATAACCAGCCTTGGAATAAATTATCCATGCGAAAAACAGGGATACAAAAAGTACGTAAATTAAAGTCTTAAAAATAAATTTTTTCATTGAACTAAAATTGGAAATAAATAAATTCTTGTTCTTTTCCAGATGATATTAATACCAAAACTCCTATAATAAAATATGCAGCCCATTTTAATGTACCAAAATATTTATTTGTAAGTTTTTCAATGGCAAATTCATTTTCTCTTCCAAACCATTCCACCAAAAGAAATATAATCGTAAAAATTATTACCGTTAAGGCTTTACTCATGCCAAAAAATGCTGGAATAGATAATAAGGATGGAGAAAAAATTTCAGTAATAATACTGGCAGCGTGGCCGACATTTTCTGCTCGGAAAAAAATCCAAGCAAATACTGTCAACATGAAAGTGAAGCCCATTTTACCAAGATCACTAATATTTGGGAAATATTTTCCCTTGGCAATAATTTCTAAATTGCTTCGGTTATTGCTTGTCAGTAAGAGAGGTAGGAAATAAATGGCATTTAAAGCACCCCAAACAATAAAAGTCCAGTTTGCACCATGCCAAAATCCGCTGACTATAAAGATTATAAATGTATTTCTTATTTTTTTTGCCATTCCACCTTTACTGCCACCTAGGGGGATGTATAAATAGTCTCTAAACCAGGTTGAAAGGGATATGTGCCACCTTCTCCAAAATTCAGCGATATCTCTGGAAAAGTAGGGATATGCAAAGTTTCTCATTAGTTTAAAACCAAATAATCTAGCTGTACCAATTGCGATATCTGAATATCCTGAAAAATCTCCATAAATCTGAAAAGTAAAAAATAAAGCACCCAACACCAATGTACTTCCGGAATAGTTCTCTGAATTGTTAAAAATTAAATTGGCAAATTCAGCACAATTGTCAGCAATAACTACTTTTTTGAATAAGCCCCATAGAATCTGCCTTAATCCATTTACGCCTTCTTCGTAAGAAAAAAACCTCTGTGTTTTAAACTGAGGTAAAAGTTGATTGGCTCTTTCAATTGGACCTGCGACAAGTTGTGGAAAAAAACTTACATAAGCTGAAAATTCTATGAAGTCTTTTGTAGGTTTTAGTTTTTTATTGTAAACATCTATGGTATAGCTGAGTGTCTGAAAGGTATAAAAACTTATCCCCACCGGAAGTATTATATGAAGGGAACCGATGTTTATTTCTTGACCAAAGAATGTAAATACATCTCTAAAATTGTCCAGAAAAAAGTTGTAATATTTAAAAAAGCCCAAAAAGCCTAGATTTACCAGAATACTTGTCCATAGGTAAGATTTTCTCAGTAAGGGGCGATTTTCTTTGTCAAGACCAATCCCAACACCATAATCCACCAAAGTGCTAAAAACTATCAAACCAAGAAATCTCCAATCCCACCAAGCATAAAAAAAATAACTTGATACAACGATCAATAGGTTTTGTAATCTTAAATGTCGGTTAAATACAAACCAATAAAGAACAAAAACTACTGGAAGAAAAATTGCAAAATCAAGTGAGTTAAATAGCATTTTTTATTAAAATTTTTATTTAATCTTTTACCCCCTCAATTACAGAGTTTACATAAGTATTTGAGACACTCTTAAAAGTAAATTTCTCGAATGAATTGGTCTTTTTTAAACTTCGAATTTCGCATAAGTATTCTTCATTGGATGTGTAAATATTTAATAAAGAATCAGAAATTTCTTTGATTGAGGTATAAGTTACTTTTTCACCAATTTTTTTATTTTGAAAAAAACCATCAATACCGCTGTTTTTTGAATACAATATTGGAGTTCCCGCATTCAAAGCTTCAATAAAAACTAATCCAAAAGTTTCTGGATAACTAGGCAAAACAAATCCTAAATATGAGGAATAAATCTTAAGAACTTCTATGTGAGATTTTTCACCTAAAAGTCTAATCCTATTCGGGAATTTTGTATTCTCAATAAATTTGTTAATTATTTTCACGGATAATTTGCTACCACCTCCCACAATATCAAGGAATACATCCTCATTATATTCACAAAAATTGCTAAATGCTAAGATTAATCTTTTAATATTTTTCCTTTTGTAGGAGTTTAAATGAAAAACTGTTAAAAAATTAGACCTTTTACTTTCGGTATTTTTGTTTTCTGAATCATTTATAGAAATAATATTTGGTAAAACTATAGATTTGTTTTCGAAAAAAGAAGATTGATAATGATTTTTTAAAGAATTGATTGGCCAGGGTGCTAAAAAAATTATTTTTTTTGACTTTTTCAGTATTTTTTTGTAAAGGTGTCTTAATTCAATTTTATACGATAATAGTTTTAAATCAGTGTCACCTCTGAAAGTCAATATGAACGGAACGTTTAATTTTTTAGTTAAAAAATATGCAACAATTCCTTCAAACGTTAATTTATGGGCGTGAATTAAAGAAACCTTAATATTTTCGTTTTTCAATATTTGAAATATACGCTTATAGGCAATAAACATCGATATTCTTAACCCAATCCCATATGGAAGTCCCCAAATTCTACCATAGTAAATGTTGTCTTTTTTTTTGAATAAGTAATCAGAAAATATGTTGGTACTTCTATTTAAGGAAAAAACCACATTTTGATACTTGGATTGAGCTTCAATTAAATTTGCTACCGCTTTTGTTTTCCTGGGATTTATTGGGTCAGGAAAATCGAATGAAATGTGAATAATATTCATTTATTCCTTGAATCTAGGTTTATCTTTTATATTCTTTATAAACTAAATTAATGGACCCGGATAAATGACCAATATAACTTGAAAGTCTAAAGACGTTTTTAATTATTTCAGAATGGCTAAATGCATATATAAAAAGTTTAAAAATACTAAAAAGTATTCCTAGAATAGACCTAAAAATATAGAAAATCCTAGTCATTATTTTATTTTTTGAAGATAATATTTTGTTTTTCGTAAAAGTACTTCCTGTTCTAAAGTGTCTCTTAAAGATCCAAAAAAAAGTTGCCCTTTCCTTCGGAATGAAATCAAAAACAATTCCTTCCTTACAAAAAATGAACAAATAACTCCTTGATAATTTTTCAAACAAATTGACATCCTCTCCACCCGTAAGTCCAAATTTAGGATCAAAAGGTCCTTCTAAAGATTTCAATAGAATGGATTTCACTAAGCAATTTCCTGTCCTGGTAAATTTTGATTTCTCTCCCGTTTCCTGAATTAATCTTTCAAAAAACTCCCCTTTTTTGATCCATTCCGGCACACCTTCTTCATAATAAGGTAAAACTGTTCCAAAAACGGCATCTGCTTTGTACTTCCTCATGCAGTTGATCATTTCCATCATCCACGTTTCAATTGCAAATCCATCGTCATCGATAAAAAACACCAGTTCACCTTTGGCCATCGCAACCCCTTTATTTCGGGTCAAGCTGATATTTTTGATCGGTTGCTCATAATAAAAAATATTAAAGGAAAGACTATTTTCAAACTCTTTAACAATGGATGATCCCAATTTAAGAGGGTCATTGTCTACCACGATGACTTCCAATTCCCAATCCGCTTCAAGTTTTTGATTTTCCAAACTCAAAAGCAATTTCCTTAATAACTCTGGTCTTTTATAAGTATTTACGCAACAGGAAATTATCATTTATGAAGGTTTAAAAGCTTTTGATTCTGTATTCGTTTTGCCTTGAATTTCTTTCAATTTGAACTTAAGAATTTTTTTCAATGCTTCAATATGCTTTGGACGCATGGTAATTTGAAAAATATACAAAGCAAAAACACTAGTAATCATATAATTTGGATGATACAAAGTTGAGCCTGTAATGGCCCCAAAGAGTACATTAAAGAAATAGTATTTGGCATAAACAAATTGTGGAGCAACAGATAGTGTGAAAACTTTAAAAAATATCAGGATCCATCCCAATACAGCTAACAGACCGAAATAGGTATAAATACCAAAAATCCCAATATCTGAAATAAAAAATCCTTTCTCAGCCAAATGAGCAATAAATTGACCATAGGGCCCTCTTTCATGTCCCATTCCATTTCCGAAAAAATAATTGACAGGACTTTGAGGGAACTCAGTCAAAAAATACATGGCAGCGATATACCGAATGTCTTTGGTCCCTTCAGCGGTCGTCCTTTCTTGGCTTTCTTGAAGTCCTTCTAATATAGGTTTTGCCAATTCCAATAAAAAAAAGCCACTGATTACGATCAAAACACCTATGGCTATTTTTTTACCCAAAGATATATTTTTTAAAAAGTGATAAAGGAAAACCAGAAGTGTAGGTAAAATAAAAGTTCTGGTTGCCTGCATAAATGGTATAATCAAACCCAGTACCACCATCACTGCCCAAATGACTTTGTAGGGTTCATTTCGGGTTAATTTGGTCAAAGCGATGTAGGTGGCCAGCCAAAAAATACCTACCCCGGGGAACAATACCCGGATTATCCCTCTGCTTTCAATAAATTCATCGTCCCGGACTGATACGCCAACATTAAAAAGAATATTTGAAGGATTGGAAAATTGATAAAAATAAAGCAGAATATAGATTGCTCCAAACATTAAAACGACATTTTCCAATATTTTAACAGGTGGTTCAAATTTTAAAAGACCAAAATATATGGGCCATATAAAAAATGGAATAATGGCTAAAATACCGAGAAAGGGTGATTGTCCCCAAGATAGATAAGCCATAAACGCAGACAGAATCATGGCAATACAAATCAATTGTACGGGAAGTGTAAAGGGGCCTTTCTTATGGTTAAAGTAAAGCAGTCCCAAGCCGGCAGAAAGCAATAGGATCAAGAACCTTCCGGTTTTAAAAAATCCTGGGAGAAAGTTTGCGTAAAAATAGTTAAGAGAAACTAAAGTCAGCACGAATAAAATTATATATAACTTGATGTTTTTCATCTTTTTAAAAAATTGAATGTTGATTTTTTAAAAAATAGAAAATAAAGAATCCCAACCATAAAAATCGAAATTAGACTTTTGACGAAAAGATTTAATTCTTGACTAATAAAGTAAGAAATAAAAAACATGATTAAAGCAAGAATCCATACCAAAATGTCATTTTTGATTTTGATATTTACTAAATTTTTAAATTGAATCCACAGGTAAATTTCATAAAGGGCAAAGGATAGTACATATGCATAAGAAATACCCATGGCACCAAATTTACTGCCATAGTACAGCATGGGGACCGAAACCACAAAATTGACCACTGCCAATTTGAAAATATATTTCTCCAAATTAGCTGCGCCAAGAATAGTAGCAATAAGGTGGTTGATTCCATTAAAAAACACAAACCAAACCTGCAATTGGATAACTAAAATAGCTGGATAATACTTTTCTTCAAAAAGCAGTTCTACCGCTTCTTTGGAAAACATGGTAAAAAGGAACGAAAAAAGGGCAATCAGTAGAATAAACAAATAAGTTCCATCAGAAATCAGACCTTTAAATTTTGCATAATTTTGTTCAAACATAGCCGAAATATTGGGGAAGATAGCTGTAATGGAAAAAGTGATGATGATCTGTACAGGTCCCATCAGTTTTTTGGCCAAATTAAAATAAGCAATCTCATCACGATTGGAATTGATATCAAGCAGGTTATTGGAAAAATAGGAATAGGGTAGGGTGAGCAACATCAAAGCAATGTAAGGCCAACTTTCGGAAAGCAACGCTTTAGAGGAACTGAAAAAATTAAGGGTTTTTCCTTGAAGTAATCCATCTTTTTTTAAAACAACTAATAAAATGACCGATTGAATCAGGTTACTTATAATAAATAAAACCAAAAGTAGTTCAACTGTAAAATATTCCTTGGGCAAAATTACAACAATCAAAAACCACAGGCTACTATGACCTATTTTAATCAAAGAGGGAACGAGCATCTTTTGATACCCCAAAAAAACGTATTCAAAAAGATAAAAGGTGGAATGGATAAGGCCTAAGGCTGTCAAAAGTAGGATCTGAAGTAAACTCAGTTGTCCCAAAAAATTATTGTATACTAAATAGAGAAGCACAACTGCAAATAAGGCAATCAGCCTTATTTTGGCACCATTTACCACATAATCATTAGTGTGTAAAGGGTTTCTGGCAATGCCTCGTATGGTAACGGCCTTAACTCCAAGGTCACTAAGGGTATATACCAACATGCCCTGAGCAATGATAAAGGAGTAAAGACCATACTGCTCTGTGGAAAATGCATTGGTAATCTTTAAAACAGTAACCAGCATCAGCAATTGGGAAATGATGCTTCCGATGGTCAAATAGGAAAAATTTCTAAAAACCTTGGTTTGAATAATTTTTTTTATCAAAACAAGTTTTGTTAAATAAAATAAGGAGTCATTAGTTCACCCGGAATAAAACTGAATTTATCTATAAAATTATTAATTAATACATTTAATTATCTAGTAAAGGCTCATTCAATTTGTATAAAGACCGATAAGTCAAATCTTTTTTGGAAATATTTGGGTTAATTACTTTCCAATCCATTCCAAATGAATTATATAATATGCCACCTTGTGCATCTGGCATATAGGTTTCGGATAGCTGAATATTGACTATGGTATTGTTTTTTAACGACAAAAATCCATGCGCACATCCCTTGGGAACATAAACTACCTTAGGTAGGGCATCTGTTAAATGAATGGAAAAGAATTTACCATATGATGGAGAATGTAATCTGTAATCCAAGATCACATCTACAATTTCACCATGGCTTAAAGAGATCAATTTTATTTGTTCGTGGGGGGGCATTTGAAAATGCATGCCCCTGATAACATTTTTTTTCGATAAGGAGTAGGTGAGTTCTTTAAAATTGGTCTCCAAATCATTTTCCAAAAAGAAATCATGAGAAAAATATTTCACAGATACTCCTCTTAAATCGTGAAATGAAGTCAAGTGAATAATTTTCAGATCCAAAATCGGGGTGTTTTCTACTTCCATAATAGTAGAAATTTACCCATTTATTTCTAGGTTTCAAATACTTATTAAAATAAATAAAATTTATTTTTTTGTAAACAAACGAACGAATAATGTTAATCAAAAATCCTAATTTCCGGAATGGCTGCAAAAAATTTGCCTCCCCAATTTTTTATTCCCGAGTATTGAGTTTGAATCTCCTCTGCGATATTCCAAGGGAGAATCAAAACCCAATCTGGCCGATGCTCTTGGATCAATGTGGGAGGTAAGATGGGTATGTGACTTCCCGGCATGAGTTTCCCCTGCTTTGAAGGTGCTGCATCGTAAACAAAGGAAATCAAATCAGTTTTTAGTCCGGCATAATTCAACAAAGTGTTGCCTTTTGCAGCTGCTCCATAGGCTGCAATGGATTTTCCTTTTTGTTTTTCCTTTATTAAAAATAGTAATAAATCATTTTTTATTTTATCGACGGATGATTGGAATTCATCGTATGCCAAGTTGGATTGCAGCCCATATGCAAACTCTTTTTCATAGATGTGATCTACATTTAATGAAATAGGTCTTGGGTCCTCTTCATGACATCCATAAACCCTTAAACTTCCACCGTGGGTGCTTAATTCTTCCACATCAAAAATTTTCAAACCATGGGCATGGAAGATATCAGAGACTACTGATAGCGTCAAATAAGAAAAATGTTCGTGATAGATGGTGTCAAATTGCTTGAACTTCAATAAATTATAGAAATGGGGAAATTCCAGGGTAATTGTTCCAGAAGCATTTAAAACAGTTTTCATTCCCTGTGTGAAATCATGGATATCAGGGACATGTGCATAGACATTGTTCCCCACGATCAAATCGGCTTTTCTGTACTTTGTCAAAATTGATTTTGCCAATGCATTACCAAAAAATTCCGAAATTACAGGTATGCCATATTTTTTGGAGGCTTCTGCTGTTTCCAAAGTTGGTTCAATTCCAAGACATGGGATATTTTTGGTCACGAAATTTTTCAATAAATACCCGTCATTTGAAGCCACCTCAATCACCAAGCTCGAGGGACCCAGTTTGAGTCTCTCCATAATCATGTCGACATAGCATTCGGCGTGCTTTAACCAACCGCTTGAGGTGGAAGAAAAATAGGCATAGTCAGCATGGAACAATTCTTCCCGGCTTTCATTGTCCTCAGTCTGCACCATCCAACAATGCTCACATACCATAACCCTAAGTGGAAATGTCTTTTCAGGTTTTGCTAAATCTTCTATTTTGAGGTATGAATTGGAAGGAGGGGCATGTCCCAGATCTACAAATGATCTTTCAATAATCTTGTTGCAGTTTCTACAGTTCATGGCTTAATTCCTTATTAGCTTCAACCTGATTTTTATTGGGTTTTCTTAATTTTTGCACCAAATGCTTTTACCACTCCCTGAAATGAAATTTCCTTTTTGTTACTTAAATAGAAAGATACTACCTTAAAATAGTTGTGGTTATAGGCAAAATGTTCCAAAACCATGTCCTTTTGCTTCTGTATCCTTTTTATGTGAAGGTTCATGAGGTATTCTCTGGGATACAAGGCGTCTTTTTTAGCCGAACCCTTAATTATCATTTTTTTGATTTCTCTATCAATGAATTCAATGTCATTGAACCGATTTTTTAGGGTTTGTGGATTGAAACTGTGGTTTCCTTGAAACCTTCTATAAATCAATAGAACTTCTTGAGTAAATGCCACACCATTTTCAGCCAATCGACACCAAGTGATTTCGTCTATTCCCCAACCGCTTGTTTCTGAGGGGAAGCCTCCATTGGCTTTTAGTGCATCCGTCTTTACTACAAAATCGGATAGAATGATGGATCTTTTACCTGTAATGCGGTGGTATATTAGATCCATTTGGGTTTCCCATTCCGGTGCATTCTCCGAGAAGTTATAGAGGCTGCCATCCTCCAATATTCGCTTAACACGACAATGAAATACATCCGTGGTCGGATACTTTGATATCAATTCATCAAATTTCTTAAGAAAATCCGGATGAAGGAGGTCATCATCACTTAGAATAGTGAAATACTTTCCTTTTGCAGAGGCAACGATTTTATTGAAGTTTTCCGAAATGGTGAGCTGTTCATCACTTTCCTGGTAATTAACATGAGGTTTCTCCAACCATTCTTTGCATATTTCTTTTACTTCAGCTTTCAATTCAGCAGTCTTCGCATTATTTCGGATAATCAGTTCGTAATCCGAATTTGTTTGAGCTGCTATGCTATCCAAAGAATCTTTTAGATATTTGGTTTTAGTGATGGGTAATCCTATAGTAAATTTCATGACTTGTGTAGGGGTTTAGATTTAATTTTCTACTGTATCAAATCTAAAAAAATTGGTGGTTTAAATTATTTATTAAGAAAAGCTCCCATAGGATCCTTTTTGTCACTATTTTTTATTTACAGTAATAAAATCAGGGATTTTCTGATCTCTTTCAGTGATACTTTCGATTTCTGTGGGCCAATTAATATTGAATAGTGGGTCATTGTACCTGATAGCTCCTTCATGGTTTGGTGCATAAGGCGCACTTACCATATAAGTAACCTTGGAGTTGGGTGCAAGGGTCAAGAAACCATGGGCACAAAGTGGAGGGATATAGAGTAACTTATGGTTATGTTCGGTTAATTCTGTTCCCACCCATTGAAGATAAGTCGGTGATTCTGGTCTAAGGTCGATCACTACATCAAATATGGAACCGTGAATGCATTTGACCAGCTTTGCCTCTTCATAAGGGGATTTTTGATAATGCAGTCCCCGCATGGTACCTTTTTTCTTGCTGAAAGACATGTTGGACTGCACAACTTTGAAGTCAATGTTATGATTGGCAAAAATTTCCTCACAAAAGATTCTTGCAAAAAAACCTCTATCATCTTCTTTCTTATCCAGCTCTATGGTAAACAAATCAGATATCTTCGTTTTATGGAATATCATATCAGGGATTTACTTTTGTCTAACATGGACCAGGGTATGGATTTAAGTTCTGCTTTGTGTTCATATTCCCTTATTTGTTGTTCTGTAAAGGACTGCGTATCCTCAGGGCTTTGGTCAAACATGTAATACCAATCACCTGTGAAATTGATGAGTTCCTCCAGATTCAGGGTAGGTAGCCAATTGAGGTCAAAAAGTGCCTTGTCACAGTTCAGTTTTAAAAGACCGGCTTCGTGAAATTTGGAGGGTCCTTCTATGTTAAAAGCGGCTTCCGGATCATCATAACCCCACCTGACACTTAATTTTGAAAGCAGTTCCAAAACGGTAATGCTATTTTCAGAAGGAGGTCCAAAATTATAACTTTCTCCGTTGAACTTATCTCTTTGCCACAAATCCATCGCAATGTTCAGGTAACCACTCAGGGGCTCCAATACGTGCTGCCAAGGCCTTGTGGCATGTGGGCTCCTGATCAGCACTTTCTCTTTTTTGCTCCAAGAGCGCATACAATCTGGAACAATGCGATTAAGCGCCCAATCTCCTCCACCGATTACGTTTCCAGCCCTCACAGAGGCCAATCGGATATTGGGCATTTTTTTGATAAATGAATGATAATAGGAGTGGATGATGATTTCAGCTGCCGCTTTTGAACCGCTGTAAATGTCTTTTCCTCCCAACATGTCGGTTTCTTTGTATCCCCAGACCCATTCCACATTTTCATAGCATTTGTCAGAAGTGATCATGACCAAGACGCACTTATGGTCCAAACTTCGAACGGATTCTAAAATATGAGCCGTTCCCATGGCATTGGAACTAAATGTGCCAAGGGGATCGTCATAAGAGACTGAAACGATGGGTTGGGCAGCTAAATGGAAAATAAAGTCCGGTTTAATTCTTTTAATGGTCTCTCTTAGGTTCTCCAAATCCCTGATATCCAGTATCATATGTTCCATATGCTGGTCAAGATTCAAAGATTCAAAAAGGGCAGGTTGGGTCGGAATATCTTTGGAAATACCGGAAAGTTCCGCACCTTTTTGAATCAGCCATTGGGATAACCAAGAACCTTTAAATCCTGTATGGCCGGTTACCAAAACTTTTTTACCTTCAAAAATTGAAAAGGAATTGCTAGATGTTGACATAGAAATTGTATTACATATTAGAAAAAGAAAATTTCAGATAATGCCATTTTAAATACAAAGCGCATCTATCCATAAAAAGCATCATCAAATGGTAACCGCCAGTTTGCTCAGGATTTCTTCTGCGGCTTCTTCACCCCTCAGAAATGATTCATCAGACCAACAATAGGACCAATCGGCAAATCTTCCTCCAAAAAAGATATCATTTTCTTTTAAGAAGGCATGTAAAAGTTCCACGTTCTCTTTTCTGTCATGGTCATAGATGATCTGGGCAAAAGGAGAAACCCAAGCTTTTTCAATCAGAATTTTATCAAGTGGATTTAAAATGCCCATATGGATCAATTCGTCTTTTACAATTGGGATAAAGTCTTCAGGCTTCCTGTCCAAAGGTTTGTATTTGTCGGAAAAATAAATTTCAACCTGAATGCTACCCGCCCCAGGAGGGGTATTGCCGGGACCGAACATGCTTGGAAAACTGATTCTTGTGGTATAAAAGTCTTCGTCATACACATATCGCCAATGCGCAGGACTCAAGTTGCTTCGATTGACCCCTATATTAACCAATACACACTGGGTATAGGCCAATTTGTCTGCAGCTTCCCTTATTTCCTGTGGGGCATCCTCAATTAAGCTGATTATTTTTTTCAGCGGCAAAGAAGAAAAACAATATTTATAATCTACTTTTTTGTTGTTTTGAAAGGTAAGTTCTTTCTTTTGCAAATTGATACTTACTACATCATGCTCAAATTGGATATCAGCCACATCATGGATACCGTTCATCAAGGAAACAAAGCCGCCTTTGTTGGGGTATCGGAAGGCCTTGATGTAATGTACATCTTCTGTTTTTTGTGAAAGCATGCCATAAATCACCTCTGAAAGTTGCGGCTTGTATAACCTGGGACCCAACCAGTCTGTGCTCAGGTTGATGGCATCCGTAGTGTGAAATTTTCTGGTGTATTTCATGGGAAAATTTTCGGAAAAAGTTTTGCCATAGGAGGCATAAAGCCAGTCCTGATAATTGTTGATGACTGGATCTTTTTCCTGATGGGCTGCAATCATCTCCATCATGATTTGGGTATTCAATGCAGCTGGCAATTCCTTCAAATTGACTTGGGCGGGATGCTTGATCCACTTGCCTTTCCAGTAATTGTCAACATTGGCTTCGAATTCAAAGTAATCGTGGTCGATATTTTCCGCAAATATTTTTTTGACATGCTCGATTTTGGAAAATGAAATATGGGGTCCATCATCAAATACCCACTGATCATCAAATACATAAGAAGCACAGTGTCCTCCAATGTGGTTTTTCTTTTCATAAAGTGACAGATCAACCCCTGCCGACTTCAATTTATGGGCTGCACCATATCCGGCCATTCCCGCACCTAACACTACAATCTCACTCATTTTTTTAGTTTTTTAATACAATTAAAGAGTTCTATACATTTTGTTTCAGGTGAAATTTCCACCATTCTATGGTTTCTTCCAACCCTGCTTTTAAATTTTCTTTTGAATTTTTTCCCAGAACCTGATTTAATTTTTCAGGGTCGCCAAACAACACTCTGTCCGGCACCTCGGTTGGACTTTCTATTTTCAACAATTCCGGATAGCCGATGATTTCGGCAGCCATTTTGCCCAAAACAGCCAATTTGGTAGGGATTCCTGTGCAAACATTGATTGGGCCGGTAAATTCATGAAATACAAGTTTTGATAAATAATTCCCGGCTTCTTTGGCATTTTGATAATCCCTATACACCTCCCCGTTTCGGATGGTGGCCGTTTGGCCTTTCAATAAGGAGGTGATTACGTGAGGGATCAATCTGACTTCTTTTTCATGGGGTCCGTAAAGGAAAAACAACCTGGCCCAAGCCAATTCCATTCCATGCGTTTGGCAATAGTCTTTGGCATACTGCCATAGGATATTTTTCGATCTGCCGTAAAGGGTTGCTCCGCCCAATGAGGTTTTATCTTCATGGCAATAGCTGTTACCCCATTCATACTCATAGCAGGATCCTGCCATCAATATCCTTTTGCCTCCGTTTTTGTGAAAGGTTTCCAGCAAATGCATGCTGGCTTGGACCCATTCCAAATTTTCAGGTAAATTATAACTACTTGGGGTTACAGACCATGCCAAATGAACCAAATGGGAGCCCTGGATTTCACCTAAAGCCTTTGAAACCTGAACTTCATCCATTAAGTTACAGGGAATGTACCTGGCATTGGGCAAATCATATTCCTTATAAGGCTTTTGCCCTAAAAAGAACAGCTCTGCATTCATACTTTGGAGATAGGGGATTACATTTTTTCCGATAAATCCACCGCCTCCAGTGATCAATACCTTTGGCATGGTTTATCTACTTAACTCATAATAATCCTGTCTCTCCCAAACTTTCCAAGGTGCTTTTTTTGAACTCCATAAGTCTTCAAGGAAATTTTTGTCACGGAGCGTATCCATGGGTTGCCAGAAACCCCGGTGTTTGTAAGCAGCGAGCTGTCCGGTTTTTGCCAGCAATTCCAATGGTTCCTTTTCCCATGTGGTGTCATCGCCGGTTATGTAATTGAGGGCTTTGGGGTCCACTACAAAGAATCCTCCATTGATCCATGCATTGCCATTGCCATCACCAGTGGGCTTCTCCTTAAAGCTATTGATTTTTGATTCTTCTGGAGCCAAAGAGAAGGACCCAAATCTTCCAGGCTGCTGCACAGCAGTCAAAGTAAGCAAGGCCTCTTGTTGGTTGTGGAAATCTATGGATTGTCTGATATTGATATCTCCAACACCGTCTCCATAGGTCAGGCAAAACGTTTCATCCTGAACATGTTCAGCGACCCGTTTGATTCTACCTCCGGTCATCGTATTTTCACCAGTGTCCACTAAGGTTACTTTCCAGGGTTCAGAATTTTTTCGATGAACTTCCATAGAATTGTTTTTCAGATCGAAGGTTACATCTGACATGTGTAAAAAATAATTGGAAAAGTATTCTTTGATGATATACCCTTTGTATCCACAGCAGATCACAAAATCGTTGATGCCGTGGTAGGAGTAGATTTTCATGATATGCCAAAGAATGGGCTTACCCCCAATTTCCACCATTGGCTTAGGCCGAATCACACTTTCTTCGCTGATTCGGGTGCCATATCCTCCCGCTAAAATTACCGCTTTCATGATTTTTGATTTTAGATTAAAATTAATTTTTATATAAAAATGATTTGTTGATGAATTCGTTTGAGTAGGAATCTATAAGAGATTTCGATTGTTGAATATTTGCCTTTGAGGAAGCTCCAAAAAGTATAGAAGTTACACCTTCCAGATGACAGACATATTCCAGCGCCTCTTTTGGAGGAATCGCGCCGGCAGCAAATACTTGCATGGCTACTAATTTACATCTTTTTTGGCCAATTACAGTCTCATACACTGATTTTCCACCCGACATTCTAAATCCAATTTTATTGATGGACGCACAGACAGTAGGATTTTCAATCCCTTTACTTTCTAAAGTATCCAATAGAAGGGGTAGGTTCATGGTAATAAAGCCTGCCTCAGCATGGTATTTTTCCTTGACGTAACGGTGAAATCCCACCAGAAAATCGGTCATACCCAATCCCAAGAGTAGGTCGGTTATCACATTTTGCAGCCAGATGACAGGGGTTTGAATGCCTTTGAACATTTTCATTTCAGCATCCACCAAAATTTCCATCAGGGCCACCATGTCTTTTTTGGCCAAGGCAAGTCCTCCTTTGGCAAAGGTATTAAAGACATTTCCCGGTATAAAATGTTGCAGGGAACCCATGATGCCCAATTCTGTCACCGCGTTGGCATATTTATGGGCATAGGGCATGCAAGGGAATATTTTAAAATCCTGGTACTTTACAGGGTGTTGCCTGATGTGGTTACAGATTTCTCCAATGCGGTCATGGGTGGTACACATAAAAGTGTGTATGCCTGCGTCAATGGCGGTATCAAGCACCTGAACAATGGCCTTGTTGTCTTTGAAACGGATGGCTTGGGCCCTTGCCTTTTCATCGGAACTGTGGTTGACCCCAAAAAACTGATTGTCCCCAAATAAAACTCTTTCCATGATTGGTTTTTTTAATGATCTGCTAAAAGCAATTGTATGACTTGGTCTGTTTTTGCTGCACTTTCAAATGGACTTCTGTTAGAAAGCGCTTTTTGTGTAATGCAATTTACAAAATGATCGATTTGGGCTGAATATTCTTCTCCTCTCAGGTAAAAATCCACCTTTTCGGTCAGGTCAGTAATGTATTGTACACTCCAACCTTTTTCAAGGCCCATCAAAGGATTGGCTTCTTTGAGGTAGATTTTTATTTCTGTGGCATCCGCCACAATTTTTCCTTTTTTCCCCTGTACCGTAATCTGGGTATTCATTTTCCGATGGGTTTCATCGCTCCAATTTACTGACAAGGTGCCAGTTAGACCGTTCTCAAGGGTCAGATTTGAATATACAGCATCTTCTACTCCTTTGGAATAAATGCTCTTCAGGAGGGTTCCCTGTACCTTTACGGGTGCTGACAAAACAAAATGGATCAAATCAATGGTATGTGAGGCATAGTCATACAGGCAACCACCCCCCTGACCTTTCTCAGATCTCCAGGTACTTCCTTTTTCTTTTAAGACCACAGGGCCGTAGGATTCCCCTTGAAAATGGTAAAGTTCTCCCAATACCTGCAGTTCTAAAAGTTGCTTAAGATACATAAAGGTCCCCAAAAAGCGGTTGTGGTAACCCACTTGGTTCACCAACTGTTTTTCTTTGGCTTTTTTGGCAAGGTAAATACTATCTTCACTTTTTAACGAAAAGGGTTTTTCACAAAACACATGCAAACCATGGTCAAGGGCAAAATTCACCATCTCAAAGTGGTATTTGGTAGGAGAGGCAATCACTACAGCCTGTAGGTCCGTGTTTTGAATCATTTTCTGATAATCGGAAAACACCGTGTAAGTGCTGTATTTTTTAAAAGCTTCTCTGATCAACGCAGATGCATCGCAGACGGCATTCAATTGAATTTGCGGATGGGCTCCCAAAATGGCACAATGGGAGATGCCCATTTTGCCGAGCCCAATAATAGCAGTTGAAATCATAACTTTAAAAGGTCAAATTAAATTTTATAAATTATCTATGTAGTTTGACAGGTAATTGATAATTTCTCCTTTATTACTTGGAAAAGGAACCGGCTCAAAGGTCCTTGACTTAATGATTAAATCTTGGAGTTCATCATGCTCATACCATGGAATAAGGTAATTTAAATTCCCAAATTCTTTTACCAATTCCAATTGATGGTTGTCAATTACCTCGCCGTACTTTTCAAGCCTTGCAATGGAAATAATCTTTTTCTTCAATTTAAGCCCTTTTACGATAGAACCTGTGCCCGCTTGAGAGATAATCAAATCTGCTTTTTGGTACAAATCCATTAATTCATCCAAGGTTAGAAAAGGAATTAGTGTCATATACTGGGAATCAAAAGTAGTGTGTCCATTTTGAACAATTACGTCTTCTTTGATAAACCCTTCCTTAATCAATTTCTCAATTATTCTAAGAGGCCTCGGAAATGGTAGGGGGAAAGTACCCAATAAAACTAATATCATATAGATTTTAGGTCAGGGACTTCAATAAATTGAGCCCAAATAAGTAGCTTTTTTATAATGCGATTTCATTTGAGGCCATTGAACTATAAACTCATTGGCAATAGGGTAAATTAAATTAGCAGAGGCTGCTTTAGAATTGATCCTCGCAAAAGACAAAATCCAAACTATTTTTATTCCAAACAATTTTCCCAAAATGCACAGTGGAACCGCAGTATGACTTCCTGTCGTAATGATGACATGAGGTTTGTGTTCCAAAATTATTTTGAAAGATCTTATAAAATTGGAAAGGATTGATCTGTAAAATGCGAAAGTTCTCTTTTTTCCATCTGGTCTCGGTTTTAAAAACCTGACCTTATAGGTATTGGAAAGGGGATGGGTAGCTGGTGTATCTTCTGTAACCAGTAAATAATTATACCTCTCAAAAAGCTCTTTTAATTCAAGTGTTTGGGCCAAATGCCCTCCATCAGAACAAACAAATATTACGCTCTTCTTTTTCATGACAATAATTGAAAATAATCTTTTTTAAGAAAAAAAAGATAGGTATTTTGTGATTATGCGCTTCTTTGCCACTAATCCAATGTTCTTCTTCAAAAGGGTCGGAAATCCAAAGTCGGAAGTCTTGTCGTCTGGCAGGAATGTAAGGGACATTTCAGTTTTGTGTCTAGAATTATATTGAATTACCATTTTACGGGCATCATTGCTTACACACATGTAATATTTTTAAAAAATTTACAGATCCAAACCCTCATTGCTATTTAAACTCAAAATGTTGCTTGTTCAAATAAAGGTTAATTTTGATAATAGGATGCCCCATATTTAGCTCCATAACCATAGGTCATCTCCAAGGCAGCATCATTGAGCACAATCATCAGGTGTTGGAATTTTTTGTGTTTCCTAACATCTTCTATGGTCTTGACTTGGGCTTTGGTAGAATGGTTGTAGCGTACCATGCATACCGTGACATCTGCAAAATTTGACATGATAAAGGCATCGGATACCAAACCTATGGGCGCGGTATCAATGATGATGTGGTCAAATTTTCCTTTCAATGAATCAATCATTTCTACCAACTTTTCACCCATCATCAATTCTGCGGGATTTTCCGGAAGTTCTCCGCAGCCTATGATTTTTACATTTTCCGACATGGGGGAATCCATGATGATGTCATCCAGAGAGTACTTTCCATCTGTATCATTCAGGTATTCTGACAATCCCAATCGGGGTTCCATCTCCAAAGCGGACAACATGGCGGGTTTTCTAAGGTCAAACTCCAACAACACCACTTTTTTATTGGCTAAGCCCAAACTGATGGCAAAGTTGATGCTGAAGAAGGTTTTCCCTTCTCCGCTGATACCGGAGGTGACCATAATGACCTGATTGGGCCGCTTGTAGGTCATAAACACCATATTGCTTCGGATAAAGCGAAACTGTTCGGCAATCAGGCTGCGTTTTTTGGGAGAGATGGCCACCACCCCTTCATACTTTTTGTTGCGGGAAATCTCTCCCAAAATTTTAGTGGAAGTCAGTTTTTCCACATCTGATTTAAACTGAATCTTTTCTTGCCACAGGTCTTTGACATAAATGAAACCAAACGGCACGGCTAGTCCCATCAAAAGGCCAAAGGCATAAATTAGTTTTTTATTGGGTTTAACCGGTCTGTCGCTAGGGGTAGGGGGATCAATGATTTTTGATTTGCCTCCAGGTGTTGCCGCAAGGGTCAATTGCGCCTCTTCTCTTTTTTGGGTGAGGAAAAGATAATGCTCTTGCTTGATGCCTTGTTGTCTGGTCAAGTCCAACAATTCCCTTTCGATAGTAGGCACCTTGGAGGCCCTGCTTTGAAATTGATTGGAAGTAGCCTGCAGGCTGTTTCTGGAAATGACCAAACCATCCTTGATGTTCCTTAGGTTTTCCAGAATGCTGGCCCTTAAGCTGGTCAGTTGTTGGTTCAAATTGATGACAATGGGATTGTTGGGGTTGGTGGTGCGCAGCATCCTTTCCCTTTCCCTTTGCAATTGGTTGAAGTTTTCTATCAATCCAGTAAGTGTAGGATCCTGAATGCTTAGCGTACTGGGCACCATTTCATAATCACTGCCCATCTGCGTCATGTATTTTTCTATGGATTCCAGTACTTCAATCTGTATAGAAAATTCGCTGAGTTGTTGTCTGGAACTTGTGGTGCTGCTTAAGAAGAGCTGTGCTTCTGCACCCACATCAGTGATTTGATTATCGAGTTTATACCTTTCCGCCTCTTGTTCCACCTTAGAGAGGTCTTGGGTAAGCCCCACCAATTGCTCGTCAATAAAGGCAATGGTGTTTCTTGCGATGGTGTTTTTGTCATCCTCGGCCTCTTTTTCATAAACTTCAATCAGCTTTTTGAGAATGACTTTTCCCTTTTCAGGATGCTCGTCCAAAAGTGAGATTTCAATGACACTTGCCAGTTTATTGACAATCTCTACATTCAATTTTTTGGCGAACCACTTGCCCACGCCAGCAGGGTCATAGAAAACAACGGTTACCTCTTGAGGAGAACCGTCTGTCCAAATGGGATATTGGGGATTTCTTACAATTGAAAATACCCCAAAAAAATTGCTCAACTTTTGTCCAAAATTGAATTGACTTAGCTCCCCTGCAGGAGTTTCCAATTCAAATGAATGCTCATCAATAATTCGTATAAGTACGCTACTGTTTTCTACATTATAGAATTCATTTCTTTTATGTACGACAACTTTAATAGGACTTTCATCTCCATACACTTCTTGCCATCTCATAAAACCCCTAGGAACATAATAGGCATTCGTCAATTGCAGTTCCTCAAATACCTTGACCATCAGGTTTTCGGATTTGAAAAATTCAGCTTCATTTTCCACAGAAGATGATGAACCGAATCCCATCAAATCAGAAACCACTGCGTTTGAACTGAAGTCCGCTCCTTTTTTTTCATCTTTTAACAAAAGGGTAGTGGAAATGTAGTACTCAGGAGTGGTCATGTAACCATAAGCAAATGCGCTTGCCAAACAGATTAACAAACCCAAGGCAAACCAATGCCATTGGCTTAGGTATTTAAAGAATATCATCTTATAGTTTACCTCACTTTTGGAATCCTGGGATTCCTCCTCTTCCATTTCCTTCAGTAATTCAGATATTTTCATTTTTTCTTAATTTTTTTTAAAAAATCACCTGTTTTGGTTTACAAATCTCAATTGGAATATCAACAGAACGGCTAAGCTCGTTAAGCTGGTAATCAGGGCAAAAGTTCTTGGATTGGTATCCGATTGGATGGCTTTGGTTTTATAAGGTTCCACGTAGACCACATCATTTTGTTGCAAGTAATAAAGGGAGGAAGACAGTACCTCTTTTTCATTCAAATTGAGCCTTGTGGCACTTCTTACCCCGTCTTTTTCCCGAATCACCAACACATTTTCCCGTCGGCCAAAAGCCGTCATATCCCCTGCCAAACCCAAGGCCTCCAAAACTGTGATTTTTTCGGTGGGGACCACAAAGGTAGCTGGCTGCATTACCTCACCAATCACCGTTACCTTAAAATTCATAAAGCGGATATTGATGATGGGATCTTTCACATACTCACTGACCAATTGGGTCATTTTCTGTACCGCTTCCTGCTTGGTCAGCCCTTTCAAATTGATCTGACCGATCACAGGATAATTCACATTGCCATTTTGGTCCACCAGATAATTCTCATTGATCGGGGTCGATACCACCGTATTTTGCATCTGACCCGAAGGTTGCATCACCCCGGCATTGAACAATAGGTTTGATTCCGGATTAAGGCTCGTTACTGTAATGCTCAGTAAGTCATCTTCCTGGATTCTTGGCTCCATGACATTGTCGATTGGTATAGAGAAATCTGAATTGGATTCAATGTCACTGAAATATACTAAATTTCTCTTGGAACAGGAAGCAAGCAAACAAAATATTGCTATAAGGGGAAAATATTTCATTATGTACAGGTATTAGTGGGGTTGATTTAAAAATCTTTAAGTTATCCTAAAGTAATTTTTTCATTTTCTCTATAATTAATTTTCATGAAGTATATCCATTTTTATTTTGATAATTCCATCATTCAATATCTCCTTGTCTTTCGGAAAAGTGAGGTTTTGAATGCCGTTTTCTTCACTGGCTTGTAGAAATCCAAAGTCCATAAATACCTGTGCAGAAAATTTATTCTTATCTGTTCGCTTGTAAGTAACAAAGAAATCCATGTTTTTGCCATATTTTTCCAAACAAAAAGTTATAAATGCATGCTCTACACGCTTGCTTTGGATTCTACAACTGAACATCAGGTCTATCAATCTGTTTTCATCTTTTTGTATGATTCCAAGTCCAATAATTCCATAATCGCCAAAAATATCTGTTGCTTTGAGGACGTAAACATCTAGATTTCTATCTTGTGCGATTCTTTTGATATCTTCCTTTTCATATCGGTTTCCCGAGAAGTTCATTTGATTGGTACGCTGTGTGAGTTCATAAACTCGGTCTTCAAATTCCGTCCTAAAATCCAAAAGTTCTAAGGTAATGTTACAGGATTTTAAAAAATCAAAATATTCACCATCAAATTGGTCTGAAATACTTTTTCTTTGAGATTCCTCCAGATACATCTTTTTTCTGGATTTTGCTTCCTCAGTAACTGGAACATTCATTTCCTCCAATTCAAGTAGCAAAGAATAATCTAGGGCATCCATGACTTTGACCTGGGGAAGATTTTCATTAACTTCCTTTCTTTCAAAAGGTGAATCATCAATGAATAGAAGCGTATCAAGACCGATGTTTAAGTCTTTGGCGATTTGCTTGATGGCCTGAGATTTTGGACCCCAAGATATTTTAGGATAAATGAAATAGCTTTCTAAGTCAAAAAATTTGAGCGCCTCAATGGCTTGTTCGTGGTAATTTTTACTGGCTATAGAGTTGATGATACCCCTTTGCTCAATTTCTTCAATAATTGTTTTGATATCAGGTTTCAATATTAAATGCTCAGGCTTGGATTCCATCAGCACACCTTTCCAAAGGGTATGGTCCAAATCCCACACCACACATTTCACTTTTTTGCTTTTATTGGAAGCGTTTTCTTTGTTTTTCAACTGGACAAATTCCAATAACCCAAAGTAGAGTGGGACATCGGGAGATAGGTTATCAGGCGTCAGGCTTATTCTGAATTTGAGGTCAGTTTTAATTCTTTTGTCAATTTCATCAAATGGAATTAATTCTTTATTGTAGCCTGGTTCTAGTTTCAATAGATATTGGAAAGGAATTTTTCTATATTTTTCATCCTCATTACGAAGAGTGAGATTGACCAAAATCTTTTTTTCTGAAGGATTATAAATTTCAACCAAAAATCCATCAGGCATTGGACCAGGTAGCTGTTGTTGTTCAATTACCTGTTTTTTCTTTACGCCATACCTTTTTTTTGCCAGTTTCTTTTTTACCGCATTTGGCCAAGGAAGGTGAACAAAAGAAGACAATTTTATGTCTTTTTCTTCAATGCGCATGACTTTTTCCATGTCTTGAAGAAAATGGTTCCCTTGACTTTCCAAGACACCCCACTGCTTAAAATAGATTTTTAGAATATTAATTTTACCTATAGATTCAATGGGGATATACTCTATCCCTTGAACAAATCTTTGGCATTTGCCATCTATTCTTGGTGAATAGAGGTCACAGGTTTTAAAACATGCCGGCATGGCACATTCCGTGCAGTGTTCAGTCCAATGCAATACCGAACGCTTTTCAATTGAAAGCATGGTATCAGTGAATTTTTTAACAATTTCAGATGGCAAAGTTTCCTTTACAGCTTTGATATAAATTTCACTTTCAAACATAATTTATGCCTAACTTTAAAATGAAAACCTATTTAAACTCTCATCAACTGTCAATACTTCAAATGCTTTTTCATTGGCCATTTCTACCACAGAACTAAAATATTCAGGGGTACAGCCGTACTTTGAGGGATTGACCTGAACATCATGTGTATAAAAAATCAACCATCCTCCATTTTTTTTGAGGTCATACAATGATGCTTTGATCATTTGAAGTGAATTTATGCTTTCGTACAATTTAATCGCTTTCAAACTATACAAATCGACCTTATTTCTATTTATTCCAGGAAATGTACCTCTTCCAGATCTAAACTTTTTTGAAATGATTTTTTTTGCCAAAACGGTTTGTTCCCCGAAAGGATACGAAAAGTTATTCAATGGCTTGCCTAGACCTTTTGATTTAAGTTCTCTGTTGTTTCTTTCCAAATCCTTTTCAATTAAATATTTCTTATAGATGTCATGAAAATGTAAATGGCTAAAAGTGTGGCAGCCTATTTCGTGACCTTGGTCTATGCAATTTTGAAATTCAATTTGATTAAAAATACCATCTTTATCCACTTCTTTAAAAAATACTGAAGAAATATAAAATGTACCTTTAAAGCCAAAATTATCAAGGATCATCCTTCCATTGGTTAATCCAGAGGTATCAACATCATCAAAAGTAAATGAAACTATTTTATGCATTGGTGAAATTTTGACATTTCTTTTCACCAAATTTATTGCTAAATGCTTTCTTATTTTTTTGATTAATTTATTCAAAACTAAAAATTTTGGAAACGTTTAAATTATTTAATATTTTTTGAAAAGTATTTCGGAAGCAAAGGACTAAATTCTAGGACGTATTTTATACAGCTTCGCCCCGTCAGCCACATTTTTTTCTTTTTGGCTTACTTAAAAATCTGTCATGATGGATCCCACTTTGTGCGCAATGATCCTTTTTGAACAGGGGTTGAGTCAGAACTTACAATAATTAGGGAAAGAATTCTGTTGAATTAAAAATCCGCAACCAAACCATCCCCTGAGTCTAAATATACTGACTACATAAAACAAAAACTTGTATTTAAAATACTTTTTTTCAAATGTAAAAGAGATTTTTATAAAATCAAATGTTTTTTTAATTAATCTTCTAAATGTCCAATGCTTCACCATAAATGCAAGCTTCGTTTCCGTGACTTATCAAAAAGGCTCTAATGAAGCGTTTTCATTTTATTGTTCCTGCATGCATGGACAGGAACCTTATATTTTTGTGTTGTAGAAATTTGTTACACGTTTTGTTAGTACCATAAGCATGGCTGACTTACCTTATCACAGATCGCTTTCCCCTGCAACAACCACCTTAAGGACCATCGATCTGTATGGATAGCTGGACAGTATTTTGTTTGGAGTTAAATTCAAAAGATTTTTGTTTCCTTAAGCTTAAGCTGTTGCTCATTCTGACCTCAAAATTCTGTCAGTCCAATTTCTATAAAACACCATTAAAAAAATATTCAGTTTTGCATGAATACCTTTAAATAAGTAAAAGTCTAAATAAAGCCCCTAAAATTAATTAAATGATTGGATAATAGCTAGATGAATGTAAATATTTTTAAAGGTTATCCACTTCTTTGCCATAAACTCCAAATTCTTCTTCAAACGGGTCGGATCCCGATAGATACTGGGACGAAGTCGTAAGTCCCGGACATTTCGGTTTGCTCGCGAGAAATAAATTGAATTACCATTTTACTGGAATCATGGAGTAAATTCATGTTCAATTAAATCTATCCATTACTTGGAGAATAAAGTACATCAGTTGATTGGCGAAATAAATTAATGTCCTGGCAAAAAGAATCAGGCATGTCTCCGGTACTTCCAGTGCCTGTTTTTGAAGATTATAAACTTACCAATGCAAATAAATGCATTTTATATTTAAAAAAAAGTAACACAAATCTTTGTTTCCATTTTTTCTTGTCCTATATTTGAATTCGAATCGGGTCATATTTTTCCCGGTTTCTAAGAATATTGCTTAATTAATCAAATAATCTTATTTGAGGCTTTTTAAATAAGGCAAAAACCTAAAATTACTGAATGAATACAATTTTAAATTGAAGATAAATAATTGCAGTGTCAAATTTAGACTATTAGTTTTTACACCATGATTATCGTTTTTTTATTAAATATTTAAGACAATGGCAAATACAATTTTAAAGCAAGAAAACCTCAGTTTTTTCAGGACCGAAAAGGAGTTTATCCTCAATAGGTTGTCCCTGAACCTATTGGATTCCTCGCAAATTTACACCAAAAGGGCTTTTGACTTGATCAGCAGCATGGCATTTCTCTTTTTTATAGGGAGTTGGATGTTTCCTCTGATCGCCTTGCTGATCAAACTGGACTCGAAAGGTCCGGTGTTCTTCAAGCAGCTGCGCCATGGCCAAAACAATGAGCCTTTTTATTGCATCAAGTTCAGAACTATGGTGATCAATGGGGATTCAGACACCAAGCAAGCCACTAAAAACGATCCTAGGATTACCAAATTGGGTAGATTCTTAAGAAAGACAAGTTTGGATGAGTTTCCTCAAATATTCAATGTGATTCGGGGAGAAATGTCTGTCGTAGGGCCAAGGCCTCATGCGATTCCCATGAACCGTGAATTTGCCAAGAAGGTAGAGCATTTTATGTGTAGGCATTTGGTAAAGCCAGGCATTACAGGTCTTGCACAGTCCAAGGGTTTCCGTGGAGAAATCGTTAACCATTTTGACCTAAATTCCAGAATCAAATATGATCTCTTTTATATTGAAAACTGGAGTTTGGTTTTTGACTTCAAAATCATTTTTTGGACCATCAAAAGTCTATTGTTTAATAATGGGAAGGCCTATTAGGCTTGTTCCCAATATTCTTCAATTTGATTATTAAAAATAAATAGCCCCTATTCCTTCGGGAAACAGGGTGGTAAACCTGTCATCAAAGTATTTATAAATATGTGATTAATGACCGCCAATATAAGTAAACACATCAAAGTCGGCATCATCGGTTCGGCCGGTATCGCGAGAGGCCTTTACAAAATTGTAAGCAGGCAAAAAAACATGCTTGTATCTGCCATTTTTGTTAGGGATTTTGTGGACATCTACCGGTTCAAACAACAAAAAGACATCATCACCAAATCCCCGGATGATCTGATGGAGATGTCGGATATTGTCTTGCTTGCATCAGAAGATGCGGATTTTGACGATAAAATCATCAAGTTGGCCTTCGAAAACCAACTGTCGGTCATTGTAATGTCCCCCAACAATCTCACCTGATTTTTTTCTCCTACTCATTTTCGTGGTTAACCTTTCCAGCCAAATTTATTTCTAACATTTCAATGTGACACCTCTGCTACAATAGGTGATTTTTCTTATATTTATTCTTTCAGAATTTATAGATCACCATATGACTCAGCTGAGTTGATCCACTGTAAATGAAGCGAATATGAAATGGCAAGGAAGAAGAAAAAGTGCTAACATCGATGATAGGAGAGGCCAATCCCAACCCGCATTTGGGGGTGGGAGGGGATTCAATCCTTTTTTGATCGGTCCCTTAATCAAGCTCCTATTTTCAAAGGCAGGTCTGTTTATCATTGGTGGCTTTTTTCTCATCACCTGGTTGATGGGTATCAACCCCCTTTCGTTGATCCAACAATTTGTTGGGGGGAGCGGCTTTACCCAATCAGGAAGTTATGAGGCTACTGCCGAGGAGGAAGAACTGGCTGAATTTACTGCTGTGGTGCTGGCCGATACGGAAGATGTCTGGAACCAATTGATTGAAAATTACCAGGAGCCTACCCTGGTCTTGTTTTCCGGAAGTGTAAGTTCTGCCTGCGGGTCTGCATCCTCTGCCACAGGACCTTTTTATTGCCCTGGGGACAAACAGGTTTATATCGATTTGAGTTTTTACAATGACTTGAAGAACAGGCTTGGGGCTCCGGGAGATTTTGCTCAAGCCTATGTGATCGCCCATGAAGTGGGTCACCACATCCAAAACCTAATGGGGATCAGCGGAGAAGTCCAGTCCAGGAGGGGCCGGATAAGCCAAACGGAATACAATGAACTCTCCGTGCGCCTGGAACTTCAAGCGGATTTTTTGGCAGGCGTATGGGCGCACCATACCCAAAAAATGAAAAATGTTTTGGAGGAAGGAGATATTGATGAGGCATTGAACGCAGCCAATGCTATCGGAGACGACCGGATCCAAAAACAATCACAAGGTCGGGTGGTGCCAGATTCCTTCACCCACGGAACCTCCGCCCAAAGGATGCGGTGGTTCAAAAAGGGCTTTACCACCGGAGACCTTAATCAGGGAGATACCTTTGGCATTCCTTACGGCCAATTGTGATTTTGGTTTGAGAATTGAATAGCAGAAAGCAGGATATCAGGGGATCGGAGAACAGGATATCAGGAGATCAGAGAACAGGAGATCAGAGAACGGAAAACAGGGGAAAGTTTATAGCTCGAAGCTCAAAGGTGAAAGCTGAAAGTAGTTGAAAACAGAGAACTGGATATCAGGGTATCGGAGACCAGGATATCAGAGAACAGGGAAAAAGGCTCGAAGCTCGAAGCTCAAAGCTCAAAGGTGAAAGTAGTAGAAAACAGAGAACTGGATATCAGGGTATCAGAGAACAGGATATCAGAGAACGGAAAACAGGGGAAAGTTTATAGCTCGAAGCTCAAAGGTTAAAGCTGGAAGTAGTAGAAAACAGAGAACAGGATATCAGGAGATCAGAGAACAGGATATCAGAGAACGGAAAACAGGGGAAAGTTTATAGCTCGAAGCTCAAAGGTGAAAGCTGAAAGTAGTAGAAAACAGAGAACAGGATATTAGGATATCAGAGTACAGGATATCGGAGAAAAGGATATCGGAGAACAGGGGATCAGAGAACAGGATATCAGAGAACGGAAAACAGGGGAAAGTTTATAGCTCGAAGCTCAAAGGTGAAAGTTGAAAGTAGTAGAAAACAGAGAACAGGATATCAGGTTATCAGAGAACAGGATATCAGAGAACGGAAAACAGGGGAAAGTTTGAAGCGGGAAGGTGAAAGGTGAAAGTAGTAGAAAACAGAGAACAGGATATTAGGATATCAGAGAGCAGGATATCAGAGAAAAGGGAAAAAGGCTCGAAGCTCAAAGCTCAAAGGTGAAAGCTGAAAGTAGTAGAAAACAGAGAACTGGATATCAGGGTATCAGAGAACAGGATATCAGAGAATGGAAAACAGGGGAAAGTTTATAGCTCGAAGCTCAAAGGTGAAAGTAGTAGAAAACAGAGAACAGGATATCAGGTTATCAGAGAACAGGATATCAGAGAACGGAAAACAGGGGAAAGTTTATAGCTCGAAGCTCAAAGGTGAAAGCTGAAAGTAGTAGAAAACAGAGAACAGGATATTAGGATATCAGAGTACAGGATATCGGAGAAAAGGATATCGGAGAACAGGGGATCAGAGAACAGGATATCAGAGAACGGAAAACAGGGGAAAGTTTATAGCTCGAAGCTCAAAGGTGAAAGTTGAAAGTAGTAGAAAACAGAGAACAGGATATCAGGTTATCAGAGAACAGGATATCAGAGAACGGAAAACAGGGGAAAGTTTGAAGCGGGAAGGTGAAAGGTGAAAGTAGTAGAAAACAGAGAACAGGATATTAGGATATCAGAGAGCAGGATATCAGAGAAAAGGGAAAAAGGCTCGAAGCTCAAAGCTCAAAGGTGAAAGCTGAAAGTAGTAGAAAACAGAGAACTGGATATCAGGGTATCAGAGAACAGGATATCAGAGAATGGAAAACAGGGGAAAGTTTATAGCTCGAAGCTCAAAGGTGAAAGTAGTAGAAAACAGAGAACAGGATATCAGGTTATCAGAGAACAGGATATCAGAGAACGGAAAACAGGGGAAAGTTTATAGCTCGAAGCTCAAAGGTGAAAGCTGAAAGTAGTAGAAAACAGAGAACAGGATATTAGGATATCAGAGTACAGGATATCGGAGAAAAGGATATCGGAGAACAGGGGATCAGAGAACAGGATATCAGAGAACGGAAAACAGGGGAAAGTTTATAGCTCGAAGCTCAAAGGTGAAAGTTGAAAGTAGTAGAAAACAGAGAACAGGATATCAGGTTATCAGAGAACAGGATATCAGAGAACGGAAAACAGGGGAAAGTTTGAAGCGGGAAGGTGAAAGGTGAAAGTAGTAGAAAACAGAGAACAGGATATTAGGATATCAGAGAACGGAAAACAGGGCAAAGTTTGAAGCGGGAAGCTGAAAGGTGAAAGCTGAAAGTAGTAGAAAACAGAGAACAGGATATTAGGATATCAGAGAACAGGATATTAGGATATCAGAGAACAGGATATTAGGATATCAGAGAACAGGATATTAGGATATCAGAGAAAAGGGAAAAAGGCTCGAAGCTCAAAGGTGAAAGCTCCGTAAATCCCAATTCATAATTTATCATTCTTTTTAGCTCAGCATGACGCCAAAACTACCGTCACTCTGAGCGTAGCGAAGCCTGCCCGCGAAAGGAGGGAGTCTTCGTTATTCCGGAGTTACGAAACGACATGCCTAACATCACCCTGAGCGTAGCGAAGCCTGCCCGCCAAAGGAGGGTTACTTCATTATATTGGAGAACGCCGAAGTAATAAATCCGCGCATTACTTTTCTACCAATTAAAATGAATAGAAAGTACGATAATGAAGTCCCCCAAATGGAGGATTTAGGGGGAAACAGCTCGAGGCTGAAAGAAGGGAAAATCATTTTGACGTTACCCTATTGGCATTTATTTATTGAAAAAGTTTATTCAGCAGCGCATCGATAGCGCGGGCGGCGAGTTTGGCGGTGAGGTGGTCGCTGTCAAATCGGGGATTCAATTCCACCACATCCATGCTGATCAGTTTGCCGCTTAGGGCTAGATGGTCAAATACCTTGAAAGCCAATTCCGGAGTAAAACCCATGGGAGATGGGGCGCTCACACCCAGTGCATAAGGGGCCGCAAAGCCATCCATATCCAGGGTCAAATAGAGCTGATCGACTTTTCCGCAGAATTGATCCAATTGGCTGCTTATTTCTCCCCAATTGGAAAGCCGAAACTGATCCATTTCCATCCAATGTACCCCCATTTCCTTGGCGGTGGCAAAGAGCGATGGAGGGTTGGAGGCCTTTTGGATGCCCAGGCAGAGGTAATGGAAGGGGAATTTCGGGGTGGCTGCTTCTGCCAACTGGAAAAAAGGGGAACCCGAATGTCCTTTCCCCGCTACCGGTTTCCTCAAATCGAAATGCGCATCGAGATTGATGATGCCCAGGGTTTTGTTTTTGGGTTCAAGGTATTCTCGGATGCCCTGTGCATGTGCCAAGGCCAGGTCATGCCCACCCCCCAGCAACACCGGGAAATGGCCGACATCTAGCAGTTTGTAAACCCAAGCGGAAATTCCGGCGTGGCTGTCTTCCATCGCTTCGTCTAGGGTCATAATATCTCCATAATCTGCGATCTGTAGGTCCTCGGGTAGGTGATAGGCAAGCGGCGCAAGCATTTTCCGGATGGCCTCCGGACCTTTGGCTGCCCCGGTTCTCCCCCGGTTTCTGCCTACCCCTTCATCCCCGGCATAACCCAGTAACGCCACCGATTTCCCTTCTGATGGATTTACAGGTAACTGGGGAGGCAGGCAGCTGACCTTTTGGTACCAATATTCCGGAACCTCCGAAGGTCTTCCGGTCCATAGGGCAGGGTCAGTAGGCAGGTGATGGCTGGTCATAGGGGGCTAAGATTTATTTTGGTCTATGAAAGTAAGGATTTTTTTGCTACTAATTTACAAAGGGTTTGTGATGGATTTTTAGCCACTAAGGCACGAAGGCACAAAGAGTTTTTGATGGATTTTTTAGCCACTAAGGCACTAAGGCACCAAGGGTTTTTGTAATGGATTTTTTAGCCACTAAGGTACGAAGGGTTTTTGTAGGTGGAAATATTGCTTTGGAATTTGCTGATGTTGTGATTTTTGGTGGATGTGACATTCAGAAAATAAAGACCCATATTAAGCTGTACAAAATTGGACTAAATTTTTTTCAGAAAAATTGAAAATAAATTGATTCTATGGTTTTTGATCTTGATAAAGTAATTTTAGTTAAACGATAAACTTTTTTAAACGAATTCTTTAGAATATTATTTTGAATTGTACAATTAGAAAAGTACAAATCAACGTAGCTTTTAAGAATGATGGCGTATCAAGGATTTGTTTTTTTGTATTTTAATAATTAAGTTAAACATCGAAATTTATAGTAGCGTTCTTTTTTCGTATTATTTTAACTGTTATTTTACCTTTTTTAAAATTATTTTATGAAAACATTCTTTTTACTTGTTTTTTATACTTTCGCCTTGTTTGCCTCAAGTTACTTCCTTTTGGACTTGGAGGGCATGATGATCAATGAAATTGCCGGTCAGTTTACCTTGGAAATCCTAGTATATGGGCTGTTGGATACAAGTTATTTGAAATGGTTTTCATTAGTTTTTACATTTTCGTTTTTGATAAAGAGATGTGTTTTGGTATGCCTGTTTATTTCTTCAGGTATGTTTTTTAAGAATTTGGATGGTTTTTATTCGAATAAACTCATTTTTTATGGAGAACAAAATATTTCCGGTTTCGATAGTCAATAACACTGTTGAGGTTTATGACTCGAAGATAAGTGTTAGGTCCATATTGATCTATACGATTTTGGTCAGTATTTTCCTAGGGTTTTTAGTTGCCCTTCCTTTAGTCCATGTAGATGTGGCTGTACAATCACGAGGAACCTTTCAATCAGCTCTTCATAGGAATCAACTTACCAGCTCGGTTGGCGGAAGATTAGAGTTGTGGAATATGGTGGAAAATCAAAAGGTTCGTAAGGGGGAGTTAATCGCTGTAGTTAGGGGAGAAGTTTTATCCCTGGAAATGGAAGGAGTAAATGAAAGGTTAAATGTTCTAAACGATTTCATCGGTGACTTGGGTAGATTGGTGAAATTAGATTTTCATGGTCATCAGGTTGAATTGATTAAGCTCAGATCGAAATTTTATCAAGCCTCTCTTTTAGAATTTCAGTCCAGAGTGCTCAATCAAACTGCTTCGGTTCAAAAACTTGAAAGAGATTTTAAAAGAGCTGAAATATTGTATTCAAGCAATACGATTCCATTTGCTGAGTATGACAATGTAGAGGTTCAATACAAGCAAGCCGTTTCACAGCTGGATATGATTAAAAAGCAAAAACTCAACGAATGGGAACACGAACTGATCAATTACCAAAATGAAAAAATTAAGCTTTCCAACCAACTAGAAGTGCTTACAGAGCAAATAGATCAATATAAAATCATTGCAGGAACGGATGGAACCTTAATGAATGTCATGAACCTCAACGTAGGTGACTTTGTCCATGCAAATCAAAAATTGGCTGAAATTTCACCTGATACCACCATGTTGGCGGTTACCTATCTATCTCCAGCAGACATCGCCTTTATCAGTAAAGGTCAAAAAGTCACATTTCAAGTGGATGCCTTCAATTATAATCAATGGGGCATAGCAGAAGGAAAAGTTGTTGATGTAGCCGATGATTTGACCTTAATTAGCGAAAAAGAAGCCGGATTTTTGGTAACCTGTAGTCTAAATTCACCGGTTTTGACCCTCTCTAGTGGTCAGAAGGGTACCATAAAAAAGGGGATGACTTTCAATGGTCGTTTTATAGTTGCAAAAAGATCATTATTCCAACTACTCTATGATAAAGTAGACAATTGGATAAATCCATCAAATCAACCAATTTAATTTTTTGCAGATATGGGAGTAAAGGTAAAACAGAGAGATATTACAGATTGTGGGGCTGCTTGCTTGGCATCTGTTGCCTCATATTATAATTTGGAAATGCCGGTGGCAAAAATCCGACAAATGGCGTCTACGGATCAAAAGGGGACCAATATTTTGGGGCTGATTGAAGCTGCTACTAAAATGGGTTTTTCTGCCAAAGGGGTTAGGGGAGATTATGATGCTTTGAAGGGAGTCCCAATGCCGGTAATCGCACATGTTATTGTCAAAAAAGTGTTGCATCATTTCGTGGTACTGTATGAGGTTGGAGATAGAATTGTATCTTATATGGATCCTGCGGATGGGCAAATGCATAAAGTAAGTCCAGAATCTTTCAAAGAAATGTGGTCGGGTGTATTGGTGCTGCTTATGCCAAATGATGAATTCAAGGCCATCAATCAAAAGGTGAGCACATGGAGTAGGTTCTGGTTTTTAGTCAGGCCACATAGAGGCGTGATGTTTCAGTCGCTTGTTGGTGCGATAATTTATACCATTTTGGGATTATCAACTTCTATTTACGTCCAAAAAATCATCGATCATGTTTTTATAGGAAGAAATACCAATTTGCTGAATTTGTTATCGGTAGTCATGATCGTTCTTTTGTTGTTACAAATTGTGATTGGCGTGCTGAAAACCTTATATATTGTTAAAGTCGGACAGCGAATAGATGCGAGGTTGATTTTAGGATATTACAAGCACTTGTTGACATTACCCCAGCGATTTTTTGATACGATGCGAGTAGGGGAGATCATTTCAAGGGTAAATGATGCTGTGAAAATCCGCGCATTTATCAATGATGTTTCAATCGGGTTTTTGGTGAATATATTTATCGTACTTTTCTCATTTACTTTAATGTTTACTTTTTATTGGAAACTGGCTTTAGTCATGTTAGTGGTCATACCACTTTATGCGGTGATCTATTGGGTGACTAACCGATTGAATCGAAAAATTGAAAGGAGGTTGATGGAAGAATCTGCTGAATTGGAATCACAACTAGTAGAATCCATAACTTCAGCAGGCACCATCAAACGGTTCGGGGCAGAAGACCATGCCAACATCAAAACTGAAGTCAGATTTGTTTCTCTGCTGAGGACTGTTTATCAGTCTGGGTTGAACAACATATTTTCAGGCACCTCCTCCGAGGTTGTATCCCGGTTATTCACCATCATCCTACTCTGGGTTGGTGCAGGCTATGTTTTGAAAAATGAGATCACTCCTGGAGAATTGATGTCATTTTATGCTCTAACCGGCTATTTGACAGGACCAGTTTCCAGCTTGATAGGTATGAATAAGACCATACAAAATGCTTTGATTGCAGCTGATAGGTTATTTGAAATTATGGATTTGGAGGTTGAAAGTTCTTCTGATACTTTTCCTATCAAAAAGGAGGATGTCGGTGATATTGTTTTTAAAAATGTAAACTTTCGTTACGGTTCTAGGTCAAATGTATTTAATGATCTCAATCTAACCTTTCCAAAAGGTAAAGTATCAGGTGTAGTAGGGGAGAGCGGTTCTGGGAAAAGCACCTTGGTGTCCCTGCTCCAAAACCTTTACCCGCTACAATCAGGCAACATTTACATTGGTGAACATAATATCAAATTTGTTAATAATGTCAGTTTGAGACGTGTAGTTTCTGTAGTACCTCAGCGAATTGATCTATTTGCAGGAAATGTTTTGGAAAATGTGGCTTTGGGAGATTATCAACCGAATATGCAGAAGGTAGTGAACATTTGCAATAAGTTAGGTATGATGGATTTTATTGAAAGTTTGCCAAATGGCTTTGGGACCTACCTAGGAGAAAATGGAGCTTCCTTATCAGGGGGGCAGAAGCAGCGAATTGCTATTGCTAGGGCTTTATACAGAGATCCGGAAATTCTGATCCTAGATGAAGCCACAGCTTCTCTTGATCCTGATTCAGAGCAGTTTGTCCAAGAGACAATTCGATTGCTTGCGACAGAAGGTAAAACGGTCATTTTTATTACACACAGGTTGGCAGCAGTTCAAGATTTTGACAGATTGTATGTTTTGGATAAAGGAAAGTTAATTGAAGAAGGTAGGCATTCCGAATTATTGGCTTTAGAAGGCAAGTATTATGAAATGATAAGAAAACAGCTTTTGGTCTTAAATTAATCTTTAACTAAAAACTTTAATGAATATGGAATTTGTAAGACAAATAGAAAGGTTTCAACTTTTGAACAAATTGGTGAAGGAACAGCGGACAGGAAGCCCTGAGGAGTTAGCTGCAAGGTTGGGGGTGAGTCGTAGACAATTGTATGTTTACCTAGAATACCTGAAAGACATGGGAATTGATGTGCAATACTCAAGAAGGATAAATAGTTTTGTTTTTAGCTGCAACAAGCAACTGAGAATAGATTGGAGATTTGAGATTTTGGATCCAATTGAAGGTAGAAATGTCCAAGGTGGTTTGGGATTATATCAGAATAGAGACTACGGTTCTTTTTTTCTTGACTTTCAGATGACTATGGTAGCCTAAATTGTTCGAATAAACCTTTATCGAATCAGAATTAAAATGACCAGATATCAAAATTATTTTAAGTATCCTTTGGATTGAAAGTCCATAATTGTTTAGAGTTGATTTGAATGAACCATTTATTTAGTAAATGAAGAAAAAATACTCAAATGAGATGCAGACCTTAAATGAACTGTTAAACTTTTTAAAAAATCCGTATAAGGCATCGGAATATAGGAACATAAAAGGGAAAGAATTCCTGTTTTTGTTATTGATAATTATCATGGTTGTGATTCCTTTTCCATTACTCATAGAACTGGCTGAGTTGGATCAGCTTGACCATAAACTAATCGAAATGTTAGAAAAAAACAGGTGGTTGGTAGCCATAGGTGCTATTGTTTTGGCCCCAATGATTGAAGAGCCGGTATTTAGGTTGCATTTGGATTTAAAAAAAGCTTCTATTTGGTGGGGCCTGGCTTTGTCAATTTTTCTAATAGGTGATTTTTGGTATCCAATTGTTTTGTTTTGGGGCTATCTCATTTTTTTACAAGTTCGAGTTAGTCAAGGAAATCCACCTAGTATGAAATTCATAGTGTATTGTTCTGCCACGTTTTTTGCTATTGTACATATGGCTAACTTCAAAGAGTTAGACTACAGTGAATTTATCTTTTGGATCCCTTTGTTGGTTGGTAGTCAGTTTTTTGAAGGGTTAATTTTAAGCTATATCCGGCTTAATTTTGGGATTAAATGGTCAATTCTTTTTCATGGGGCTTTTAATGCAATATTTATACTGCCTGCTGTTTACTTTTTCAATCCTTAAAAAAAAATTTAATTAAAATGTTGAGTGCTGTTATTATGCACTGACCAAAGATAAATTAGAACCATGATCAGTTGCCGAAAATCATGCTAGCTAAGAATCTTGGCTGACTGAGATTGGGAGAACCAACCGCCCGGCAAAGGTTGGGAGAAAAATGAAAATTGTTTAAATTATGGAAAAGTTTAAAGAATTAAGTTTTGAGGAGATGCAGGAGGTTGAAGGGGGATATTGGCAAGTAATCGCTGGGGTTCTAGCCCTTGCAATTTTAACCGATATTGCTTTGAATACTAGAGAATCAATTGATGTATTTACTAAAGGTTTTAACGATGCAAGAAATTAATTTTACAAATCTACGAGATTTAAATGAGAAAGAGTTACTTCTTATTGAAGGTGGTGGCTTATCTGAGCTAACTGAAAAAATTGTATATGGAGTAGGATATGCAGTTGGTTGGTTAAGTACGAGGAATTGGAGCGGTATTCCCGCTCACGAATCAGCCTTGTTGGGACCTAATGCTAGACCTACAGGTTAATTTATGTAAACTAAAAGATTGATGTTACCTTTTGTGAAAATTGGTTAACATCAATCTTTTTTAATTAAAAAATAAAAAATGTTATTTTAAAAAATGAATAAGCTATTATTATTTAAACCTTTAACTTTACATTTTTTTAAAATAATTGCTCTTTATTTGATAGGCTATTTATTGGCAAGTCATTACAGACCCATTCAAAACAGTCAAGGCTTTCAGGATTTAGGTGTTGCTGACTCTGGTGTTGGATTGGTTTCACTGATGGCGGTTTATTTAATTTTTACCCCACCAAGTAGGCCCCAGGCGAAAGCTAAGAAAAATGCAATCATCGTATTGTCAGTATACTTAATTCAGGAAATTTACTGTTATTTTTTCCCGGGTTTTGTGGGGACTTTTGATTTCAAGGATTTGGTTTATTATGTTTTTGGCTTTATGCTTATATACTGGTTTGATGTCAGAGAGAGAAAGGTTGTTTAATTTCATTTTGTGACTATGTTGGCCAGAGAAAAAGAATTTGAAGAGCTTCGTAATGAAACTTGAAGGAGCGGATTCGAAAATTCATTTGCAGAAAAATTCATAGGCCTTAATTCGATTTACAATGATGACCTGGAATTTGCAATCAAGGCTGCTTACAATATAGCCATAATCTATTCTACAGCTGATCAACCGGAAAAAGCTTTGGACTACCCTCTTAACATCATTCCTAACCGAAAATTTCTCTCCTACTTTTAATTTTCTATTTTATTAATTTATGCATTAAATGACTTGGAAAAACTCCAAAAAATTGGTGAAGCAAAGGAATTGTTTAAACCGCATATATTCGAGGAGGGGTTTCATAGGTTAACACCTATTGCTTTATTGGCTTGGTATGTAAAAGCATTTGATCCCTCAGATGAAGATCTAAATCGATATTAAAAGCTATGGGTCAATGCTATGGATGAATTGGGATATCAGCCTGGTAAAATCAGCTTATAGGAACAGATTGTGGAAGGACAAGAGTTTCTTTTATATTTTGGAAGAAAGTTTGGTGAAGCTCATATGAGTTTTAAGAATAAGTCTAATTAGGAAAATATTCAAACAATGGAAAAGTATATTGCGTCGGATCCACCAGCTTATTATTTAAAATTAGCTCAAGAACAGAAAATTTGGCTCAGCAATAGTGACAGCTGATTTTTTTCACCTATTCAGGTTATCATAGCTATATGATTTAGATATTCCTGTACGCTTTCCGAACGTTTAATCAGGGAATCCACTACAGGTCTTATGAAATAGAAGTTTTCGGCATCGTCATCTGATTTGAACCAACCTTTCCCAAAAAAAGCCCGTTAAATCGTTGAATAACAACCTTTAAATCCATGAGAAAGCTTCTTCCTGTTCTTTTCGCTATGATCATCTTTGTTGCCTTGGGCAGTTGCACATCCACCTCATCCATTCCGACTGCGGAAGGGAGTTTTGAAGGGATTGAGGTTTTTACTGCCAAGATTCCTGATAAAAACTTTGAAGAAATCAAGTTTATACAAGTACAGGGAGGCTGGTTTTCCGGGCCCAGGGGTTTGATGAACACGCTGGTCAAAAGAGCCAAAAGTGAAGGGGCAGATGGCTTGGTCAATGTGCAGTACAATACCCTCCATATCGGTAGTACCATCTCCGGAACGGCTGTAAAATTTGAGACGAGCAGTCCCTGAAGTAGCACTGATTTCCCTCATGGTTCACATCAAGATGTCGGAATAGGGGTAAGCCTTGCTTGAACGTTTACTTTTTGCCGGGGGATTGGCACTGTGAAATCCTCAAACCCTTGCAGGGTTTTTTCTCCAAGCCATCCCGATTTTCCGGTGTGGCCTCCCGGGGCAAGCAACCTTTTCAGCACTCGACCCTCCGGGATTTTACCCTATTGACCTTTTACTTTTTACAATTTTTATCATTTACAGAACCAATTGCTTACCTATTTTCCAGATAAAAAGATTTCAAGATATAATTCAACTGTTCATACTCTATCAAAAAGGCATCATGGCCGTAGGGAGAACTGATTTCCCTGTAGGTTCCTTTGGGAACTTTACTTCCGATAAGCTGGGATTCGGAGGGCAGGAATAGCTGATCCCTATCCACCCCTATGGTAAGGACTTTGGAAGAAATCTCACTCAGAGCCTGCTCAACCCCTCCGCGGCCACGTCCGATATCATGGCTATCCATGGCTTTGGAAAGCACCCAGTAGGAGAGGGCATTGAATCGGTTGGCCAGCTTAAGCCCTTGGTAACGCAGGTAGGAACTGACTTTATAATGGTCTGTTTTCTCCTGCTGGTCTGCCTGGTTTTGTTCCAGACTGTCAGGGTGGCGGTAGGTAAGCATGGCAATGGCACGTGCTGTTTCCAATCCTTTCTTACCCGCTTCGGGATTGTTTTGACCCCAGGTACAGTCAGATTCAATGGCCATCCTTTGGGCCTCATTGAATCCTATGGTCCATGCGGAGGTTTTGGCATTGGCTGCAATGATCACGCTGTGCTGGACTTTATGGCCCAAAATGTGGGCCCATTCCAAGGCGACTTGTCCACCGAGAGAGCCACCAATAAGGGTATGGATTTGGGCAATGCCCAAATGTGCTCTGAGTTTTTCAAGGCTCAAGGCCATGTCCCTCGTGGTCAGATTGGGAAAATTGTAAAAATAAGGGTTTCCGGTTTTCGGGTTTTCGCTTAAAGGCTGCGTAGAACCGTAGCAGGAACCCAGCAGGTTGGCACAGACGATAAAATGTTTGGTAGGATCAAAAAGCTTGTCCTCACCAACCAGGCCATTCCACCATTCGTGGGCATTGGCATCACCAGTAAGGGCATGCAGGATCCAGATGACGTTGTCTTTTTGGGTAGTCAGATGACCTTGTGTGGTGAAGGCAAGCTGGAACCCGGGAAGGGTTTCCCCGGATTCCAATGCCAACTCATCATCACAACTAAAAATTTCATGCGTCATTTCAGTGATCAGATACGGAGATTCCAGATTCATTCTTTGATTTTATTTTTTCGAAAGCTTGAGACAGGTCGGCCTTGATGTCATCGATATGTTCGATTCCCAAGGAAATCCTAAGCTGATTTGGTGTCACACCCGCTGCTTTTTGTTCCTCATCAGAAAGTTGTTGATGGGTAGTGGCCGCGGGCTGTATGATCAGGGTTTTGGCATCCCCGACATTGGCGAGGTGGGATATGAGTTCCAGTTGGTTGACAAAATCACAGGCAGTATCCTTATCGGCTTTCAACTCGAAACTCAAGACGCCGCCATAGCCTCTTTTAAGGTATTTCTTGGCCAGGGAATGGTAGGGTGAAGACTCCAAGCCGGGATAATTCACCTTGACTACCTGTGGATGCTCTTCCAGCCATTTTGCCAGCTCCAAGGCATTGTCTACGGTACGTTGTACCCTAAGAGAAAGTGTCTCGATCCCTTGTAGTAACAAGAATGAATTGAAAGGACTCAATGCCGCCCCGAAATCACGAAGGCCTTCTACTCTTGCCCGGATGGCAAAAGCAATGTTGGGTAGACCTAAAGGGTTATTCTCACCAAATACATCCCAGAAAACCAAGCCGTGATAACCTTCGGAAGGTTCGGTAAATTGAGGAAACTTGCCGTTACCCCAGTTGAAATTTCCGGCATCTACGATCACACCGCCTATGGAATTCCCATGGCCACCGATCCACTTGGTGGCTGATGAGGTCACTATATTGGCCCCGTGGGCGATGGGTTGGAAGAGATACCCTCCCGCTCCAAAGGTATTGTCCACCACCAAAGGGATGTCATGTTTTTTGGCCAGAGCCGCAATGGCTTCAAAATCCGGGATGTTGAATTCAGGATTGCCGATGGTTTCCAGGTAGAGTGCTTTGGTCTTGTCGTCAATGAGTTTTTCAAAATCAGAGGGTCTGTCCCCTTTGGCAAAGCGGGCATCTATCCCGATTCTTTTGAATGCAACCTTAAATTGGTTGTAAGTTCCTCCGTAAAGGAAAGAAGTGGAGACAAAGTTATCACCTGTTTGAAGGATGTTGTTCAAGGCCAAAAACTGGGCTGCTTGACCTGAAGCGGTAGCCAAACCAGCCACGCCGCCTTCAAGAGCGGCAATTCTTTTTTCAAATACATCTGTGGTCGGATTCATGATCCTCGTGTAGATGTTGCCGAATTCCTTAAGTGCAAATAAGTTGGCACCGTGTTCTGAAGAATTGAACACATAGGAAGTGGTTTGATAAATGGGAACTGCCCTGGAGTTGGTGGTAGGGTCAGGCTCTTGGCCTGCATGAAGTTGGAGCGTTTCGAAACGGTAGTTTGCTGACATGGTTTTTTTGGTTTTTAATGGTTAATAAAGTTAAGAAGACAGTGATGAGACAGTTCCATGATGAGGAACCAAAATGTGCTACAGGCAAAAAAACCTAGTTACACATGCAACAGCACATGCACATCAACTTTTTAGATAAGGTTAAATTGACCTGGTGGAAACTTTTGTTTGTGAGGCAATCCTTTTTATACATCATCTAGTTAAGAATTTATATATCCAAACATCAATGTTTCTGTTTGGCAGGAATTGGCACCTTGGATTTTCCAGGTTGCCAGAGGGTCTAGGAGCCTGTCTCTCACCTCTTCTGTATAAATCCCAACACTTAAAAAGCGAAAGGATGTAACAAATAAAAGTCTGAAATTTGGAAATTGCAAAATCTTTCGGAAATTTTTCTTAAAAGCTAAAAATATGGCGGGAATTATTTGATTTTGGGCAATGGCTTAAACTTCCTGATGGAACCAAACGTAGGATGAATTTGTGGGATAAAGAAACAGAATCAATGCGCAAACAAGTTGTTTTTTGCTTCCTTTGCCTTTTTTGGGTGAGTTCAAGTCTTGTCCATGGGCAGGTCAAACAACGGGTTGGCTTGGAAGGTCATTCCGGTTGGATCCTGGCCCATGCATCCGACCTGATCCCTGTGTCCCAAAGCCAGCCCTGGGGTGCCAGCCTGAATTACAGCTGGCTGAATACCGACCGAAAAAAATGGGAGGTCTGCAACTGTTTTCATTACCTTGGCGCAATTTTGACTTACCACAATTTCAACAACCCGGATGTTTTGGGTAGCGCATTAAGTCTGTCTTTGTTATTTGAGCCCATTTTATGGAAACACAAAAATTGGGAATTCAGCCTTCGCAGTGGGATAGGGGCAAGTTACCTGAACCGCGTTTATGATGAAATAGAAAATCCCGACAATACTTTTTTCAGTGCCCCGATCAGTTTTTTGTTGTTCGTAAATCCGGTGCTTAGCTACGAGCTGGATCCCCAATGGCGGGTCAATATAGGCTTTCATTACAACCACATTTCCAATGGCGGCCAAAAGCAGCCCAACCGAGGCATCAATTATCCCATGGTAGGCTTTGGAGTAGCCCATATTCTCAATCCAGTGACCTTGCCAAACTATGAGCGGGCTGAAATTCCACAACAATGGCAATGGTATTTGGAAACGGCCTACACCACAAGAGAAAATCAACAAGATCCACAACAGGGCAGAAATGCGGTGGTCAGTTTGGTTGGGGGTGCCTATAAATCTCTGACGGCCATCAATGCTTTGGGTGCTGGATTGGAAGTCAGTTGGGACAGGTCTCTACAGGTAGAATCCAAATCCACAGAGGCATTGTTGACCGCACCTTATGTTGCACATCATTTTTTATTTGGCAGGGTTGATTTTAGTCAGCGGATGGGGATCTACCTCAACAAACCCAGCGGATATGTTGAAAATCTTTTTTATCAGAGGTATCTTTTGACCTACAGCATTGGAGCCAATTTAACTTTTGGAGCTTCTATGAAGGTCCATGGGCATGTGGCTGAAAATATCGATGTGCGGCTTGGATGGAAATTTTAGTCCCCGACATTTTCCCGATAGGCAAACTTTACCAATTCCGCCAAGGGCAGGTATTCCAACGTTTTTTCATGGGTAGCTTCCAGGATGATTGCCGGGGCAACTCCTGCATGATAGGCTTCCATCCACCTTCCTGCGCACAGGCACCATTTGTCTCCTGCCTTTAGCCCCGGGAAATCATAATGAGGCAGTGGAGTGATCAGGTCATTGCCCATACTTTTGCTGAACTGCAAAAAGTCCTCTGTCATTACTGCACATACTGTATGGGTTCCCCTGTCTTGATCATCCGTCTGACAGCACCCGTCTCTGAAATAGCCGGTTCGGGGTTCTAGGCTGCAGATCATCAGGCTTTCACCGAATATATTTTTTGACATGCTGTTTTTTTTAGACTTACAGGTATAACCTTGGTCTTAAGGTAAAGTTTTTTTGGCTGGAATGCGGATTTGAAACCGATTTTGTTTTAAATTACTTTTTATGCAGACCAGGTTTTTCCAAGCCCATGAAAAGCTCAAACCGTTTATCAATGGGTACATTGTGCTTCAAGGTTTTCTGGCTGAGGCCACACCTTCATTGACCACTGTCAAGGGAACCGCATCTTTGGGTATACCCTTTGGACAACCCTTTGAATTTCAGATATCCAGTACCTTAAAGGTCAATGAAATCGACAGCCCATTTTTTAATCAGCCCTATCTTTTTGGTCAATTGACCATCCATGGTTGGGTCCAAAGCAAGGGTCATCTCAACTTGGTTTTTGTCGTATTCACACCCAATGGGTTGTTTCCATTGATCAGGGAAAACACCTCAAAATATCAGAACAGCCTGGTTTTATTGGATAGATTCCCTCATCTCTCCCACTGGGTGGACATGCAGGAAAATCTTTGGAAAACAAAAAGCGCAGAACAGGCCATTGCTGAGATAGAAGCTTTTTTGCTGCCCTTGTTTGCCTCTTTCGAGCCCAAATCCAACCATTTGGATTTGACGCCCATCTTACATGAAATCATCGCCAAGGATGGATTTGTTACCGTTACAGACCTTGCTGAAAAAGCTTCCATGACCGTAAGGGGATTGGAAAAGCAGTTTAACATACAAATAGGCCTCTCTCCCAAAGCATATTGTAAAGTGGTTCGTTTCCAGTCACTTTTGCGCAATATGGTGGCTGAACCCAATAAGGATTTTATGCACTGGGTGGAGCAATACCACTATACCGATCAATCCTATTTTATCAGGGATTTTGTCAAATACAATGGCATGACCCCGAAGGAATATCTGCAGCAAAACGCTGGGATTGACCAAATGATCTCTGAAAAAGTCAAATTCCGCTCCTGATTTTTTTTTGGCAACAGTTCGCATTTGTACAATTTTCTTCCCCAAATCATGGTTTTTTTTGCTTTTGGTCAACGGGTATTGTGTAGGGTCGTTCTCCATTTTGAATAATCCCTAAACAAACTGATTTCCATAGATTTTGAATACTTTTTAACTTGATACAATCATTTTTTGGGTGATGCAATCCCGGTCCCGGAAGGTACCGGGATTCTTTTTTTGATAGTTGGAATTGAACTTTGTGGCCTCCGGGCATAAACCTTCGTAAACTTTGTGGTAAAAATTAGTTTTATCGGTCCCGGATTTTGCTTAAACCAGCATGTTAAATCCCTCAATCCAACATAAATCCTTCACGGCAATTTAAATTGATTTTTGAAAAAGGTATTTTTACTTCAGTATTAACCATGTTAGAGGAATGGAAGATAATGAATTGATTCGTCGCATAACCATTAATAAAAAAATTTTGGAGGCAAGCGATACTTAAGCTATTCTATCTTCTTGAGCTGTTTTCCAAATAGGTACATTTGGAATTAGATTCCAAGTTGCCAAATCTTTCTGGTTTATTCTTGAAACTTCAAAAGCTTTTCATCCACCTTCTCCGCAATTGTTACCTTCAGGCCCGGTGTCCTTTCCATTTCTCTTTTGATTCCAAATATTGCTTCGTCATTTCTCGCCCAGGCCCTTCTCGCAATTCCATTGTTGACGTCATAGAAAAGCATGGATTGTAGCCTTCGGTCTGCTTCTGAAGTGCCATCCAGCAACATTCCGAAACCACCATTGATGACTTCTCCCCAGCCTACACCACCACCATTGTGGATGGATACCCAGGTGGCACCTCTGAAACTGTCACCGATGACATTGTGGATGGCCATATCGGCGGTAAACTTGCTGCCATCATAAATATTGCTGGTTTCCCGGAAGGGGGAGTCGGTACCACTGACATCATGGTGATCCCTGCCCAAGACCACGGGAGCGGATAGTTTACCGGACTTCACCGCTTCATTAAAGGCTTTGGCTATTTTGATCCTGCCTTCTGCATCGGCATATAATATCCTGGCTTGAGAACCCACCACCAGGTTGTTTTCGCCTGCTTCTTCTATCCATTTGATGTTATCCTGCATTTGTTGTTGGATTTCAGAAGGGGAGGAGGACATGATTTCTCGAAGTACTTCGGCTGCTATTTGGTCGGTTTTTTTCAGGTCTTCCGGCATGCCCGAGGTGCAAACCCACCTAAAAGGTCCGAAACCATAATCAAAACACATGGGACCCAAAATATCCTGCACATAGGAGGGATACCTGAAATCAATGCCATTTTCCGCCATCACCTCCGCCCCAGCCCGGGAGGCTTCCAGCAGGAAGGCATTTCCATAATCGAAAAAGTAGGTTCCTTTAGCCACATGTCTATTGATCGCAGCAGCTTGTCGGCGTAAGGATTCCTGTACTTTGGTTTTGAATTGTTCCGGGTCAGAGGCCATCATGTCATTGGCTTCATCGAAACCCAGACCTGCAGGATAGTATCCACCTGCCCAAGGATTGTGCAGGGAAGTCTGATCGGAACCGAGTTCTATGGTGATGTTTTCTTCATCCAACTTCTCCCACACATCCACCACATTGCCCAAATAAGCGATGGAAACCACTTCCTGATTTTCCTGGGCACTTTTCACCCGATTAACCAATCTATCCAGATCTTCAATCAATTCATCCACCCATCCTTGTTGGTGTCTTTTGTAAGCAGCTTTAGGGTTGATTTCTGCGCAGACGGTGATACAGCCTGCGATGTTCCCGGCCTTTGGTTGGGCGCCGGACATGCCGCCCAGTCCAGCCGTCAGGAATACCTTGCCTTTTGGATTAACCTGTGCACCGAGTTTTTTTCTAAAAGCATTCATTACGGTGATGGTGGTTCCATGAACGATGCCCTGCGGGCCGATGTACATGTAAGAACCTGCGGTCATCTGACCATATTGGGTCACGCCCAGGGTATTGTATTTTTCCCAATCATCAGGCTTGGAATAGTTGGGGATCATCATGCCGTTGGTGACCACCACCCTTGGAGCATCTTTGGAAGATGGAAAAAGTCCCATGGGGTGGCCGGAATACATGTGCAGGGTTTGTTCCTCCGTCATTTCAGCCAGGTACTGCATGGTCAACAGGTACTGCGCCCAGTTTTGGAAAACTGCCCCATTGCCTCCATAAGTGATCAATTCCTGTGGATGTTGTGCCACAGCCGGATCCAAGTTGTTTTGGATCATGAGCATGATGGCTGCGGCCTGTGGGGTTTGGGCAGGATATTCCGAAATCGGTCTGGCATACATCTCATAATCCGGTATAAACCGATACATATAAATCCTGCCATATTTCTGCAATTCATCAAAAAACTCCTTTGCCAGTTCCGCATGCCAAGCCTTGGGAAAGTACCGCAGAGCATTCCTCACCGCCAACCTTTTTTCTTCCAAACTTAAAATATCCTTACGCTTTGGGGCATGGGAAACGTTGGTGTCGTATGCTTTTTTAGGAGGAAGGGTGTAGGGGATGCCTTGGATGATTCGGTCTTGGAAGGTCATGATTATTGGGCTTTTGGAATTTAAGGGATTAATGCTTGAAATATGCTTCGCAAAATACAATTGAAATATGCCTACGTCGAAATATTGTGGAAATAGCCATTATTACTAAAACACTCCGCTCCCCGGACTTGCCGAGGGGTATTTTAAATTTAAGTCATTGGTACGTTAGGAGAAGTCTATTTTCCATTTGAGCTTTATAGATTTCTCCTGACGTCGAAATGGCAAGGAGAAGCCAATTTGGATAGCAAACACAATCGATACATCAAGCTGATTTCTGTTTCGCGAGGCCTATTTCCATTTGTTTCAACCATATTTCAACGATATATCAACAATATTTCTACTCAATTTCCACGCCTCTTTTAAAAACCATAGCAGGTTTGAGTCTCCCCTGCTGATAAGTTATCTCACGATAATCAGCTGAGGGGAAAAGGATGATATCAGCGAGCATTCCCGGTTTAAGTTGTCCCCGGTCTTGAAGATCTAAGGCTGCAGCAGCCCGACAGGTAATTCCAGCCAAAACCTCTGCATTGCTGAGCTTTTCATATGTCCCTAAGACTGAAGCCTGCATCAGCAGGTCACCCATAGGGGCCGAACCCGGATTCCAGTCGGAGGCGATGGCCAATGATGCACCTGCATCCAGTAGCTTTCGGGCTGGAGTAAACGGGACTCCAAGTCCCATAGATGCACCTGGTAAAGCCACAGCAATGGTGTCCGATGCTGCGAGTATTTCTATTTCCTTATTTCCACTGGCTTCCAGGTGATCTGCTGAAATGGCTCCAAATTCTACGGCCACCTGTGATCCTCCGGTATGAAACTGATCCGCATGCACCGTGATGTCAAAGCCCATTGCTTTGGCTTTTTGGAAATAGAGCTGAATATCTTCGGTAGAAAATGCCGTATCCTCAATAAAGGCATCAATGCGCTTGGCAAGACTTTCTTCTTTGAGGATTGGGAAAACCTCCTCAACAATCGTTTTCAGATAATCCTTTTGGCTGCCTTGAAAGTCTTTTGGAGGGATATGGGCAGCCAAACAGGTTGGTATCAAATCGGCTTGAGTACTTTCATTGGCCAATTTGATGGCCCGAAGCATTTTGAGTTCCTCGGCCACCGATAGGCCATACCCGCTTTTTATCTCAACGGTCGTTATACCCTCTTGAATCATCCGATTGGATCGATGAATCGTTAATTTTGCCAATTCTTCTTGCGTTGCTTGTCTGGTTTTTGTCACCGTATTCCAGATACCACCACCGGATCTGGCGATCTCCAGATAGGATTTGCCTGCATTGCGAAGGGCATAGTCCTGGGCCCTGCTTCCACCGAAGCAAATATGGGTATGACAGTCAATAAATCCTGGAAGTGCCACAAAGTCTTCATTCAGCTGGACCATTTCCGCACCGATGGACTGGGCTTCAGGAAGCAGGTCCTCAAAGCTGCCTATCTTAAGGATTTTCCCATTCTGGATCAGGATACCGGCTTCCTGGATGATTTCCAGCTGTTCATCTTTCAGGGCTCCTTTGAGGGGGAGGTTTTCCATGGTAAGCGCTTGGCGAACAGGGCCGATAAAGGTGGGTTTTATGGTGGACATATTCTTATTTATGGTCACGAAGGCCTGAAGGCAATTTGGTTTTTCTCTTGCCAAATCTACCTGTCAGTAGAAAGGGTACTAAGACTCTAAGTTTTTATCTTATTGTTGCCAAGAAATACCTTTATTAATTCCATGGAGACATAAAGATTTTATGGTTTTTTGTCCCTAAAGCCATAATTCAAAGTTACCTAATTTCAATTAATTATAAATACCATTTGTATCAACGATTAATTACTGAAAGTAATTTAAAGCTTTCTATGCTAGTAATTTTTAGAACAATAAAACAGTTTGTGTATTTATTTTGGTATTTTTGTGTATATATAATTCTGCCATGAGAACCAATATAGAAATAGACCAAAAAGTGATTGAGGAAATTCTTGAAAAAACAAACATCAAAACCAAACGTGAAGCGGTCGATTTGGCACTAAAGGAATTTCTCCGCAAGATCAAGTTGAAAGAACTTTCCGAGATGGCTGGAAAAGTCAGTTGGGCTGGAGACTTAGCAGCTATGAGAACGGATTGACATGGTCAATGTAGTCATAGACACCAGTGTTTGGATTGCGTTTTTTTTAGGAAAAGACCGAAAGATCATTGGGGCTGTTAAAGAATTGCTTGATAAGGATCAAGTATTAATCTGTCCTCCTGTTTACCAGGAAATTTTGCAGGGTATTCCATACCCGAATGAATTTTTAAAGATGAAAGACCGGTTAAGCGCATTGCGACAAATCAATGCTGATCCATTTGAGGCTGCTGAAGGTGCAGCTCAGATATATTCGGTTTTGAGGACTAAAGGAGTGACGATTAGAAAGAGCTATGATTGTTTGATCGCTTGGTATGCCATCAGTTCCGACGCTGCTCTTTTTCATTTGGATAAGGACTTTATTCCAATCGCTGAATTTTTCAAACTTAGGTTCTATTCGATAATGAAAAAGTAGTCCAAATCAAATGAATATAGTTTAAAGACTTTTTTGCTCCAAAGTCACGAAGTTTTTTTGCATCAAACCTGCCTTTGCCGGAAGGGGCGCGGAGGCCCAAAGTTTTTTCTTTTTTGCCAATGAGGCACTAATATATTTTTGTATGATGCATGATGTCTTTATGGCAATTCTATTCCATTCAAAAATAATGATTTTAAATCATACCTTTAAATGGGGTTTACCGATACAGCGTAAAATCACTAAAACATTCGGGTTTTAGTAGATTTTTCTGATTTTAACGCCCTACGAGTGCAAGGGATTATGTGAAAGACCAACAAAGGGCGTGCGCCATGCAGCGAGCAATCTGGTCTGGTTAAAAAAAGGGTTGATTTAACTTTTCAGCGGATCCTATTTGAACGAATTTGAAATCATGAACATGAACCAAAAATATATATAGCATGAAAAAGGTCCTTTTGTTTGTCATTTTTTTGGGCATCAGCGTCACACTAAGCGCACAAAAAGTAAGCATTGAACCCGGAATTGGGCTTGGGTTCGGAATTTTAACATCGGGTGGCTCGCAAAGCAGTAATAGCCAAGGCGGCATTGGAATTGCACTGCAAGCCGGTCTCTACTACCATTTTGATTCTCAATTCTCAATTGGACTTTTCGGACTCGCGCAAGATCCGGTCATGGGTGGTGAATTCAGCACCGCTCAAGAGGTTAGGTTTTCTCCTGCACATAATAGGGCGCGGTTCCTGTCAGTCAATGGACGCTATGCCTTCAACAAAAAAGAAAGAGATCATTTCTTTTTCGTCGGTTTAGGGTTGGGCCAAAAGAGAATGCTAAGTTACATCCGTGTAAACGACGTGGAGATAATTGAAAGATCTGATTTCTCTGTGATGCCGGAGCTTGGCTTTCAGATGAAAAACCTCCAAATTGTTTTGTCTTTCACCACTCCAGTCCCTTCTCCAACATTCGATCAGGTGGGGAATGATGATGGTATTCGCTATGTGATGGAGAGCGGGTTTGTTTCCACACTCCAATATTCAATCCGCTATCAATTTCGGTTGTTAAATAAAAAATGAGTATGCTTTGAATTTAAACCTTTCAAGGATCTATTTGTAGGAAATAAAATTGGTATAAGTAAAAACGATCATAAAACACCTACACGCAGTAAATACTCCAGTCCAAGCCAGCTGAAGCTGAAGCAGGCGGGCTTGGACCAAAATAATACCAACCTTCAGGCTGATAGGCAGTATGCAGTCTGATGACTGGGGCTAAGATAGTCCATTCATCACTTCACTAAAGACCTGCCTGCATCAGGCTGGCTTGAACTAAAACCTATCAAACTCCTCAGACCATTTCGTCTCAAGCTGCAACCCTTCTTTCTTAGTTACTTCTCTTGCTAATTTTAGCAATTCTCCACTCCGTATCATATCAATAGCGGTCTCCATATCATCATTCATGATCTGATCTTCGGTTACATGTTTGATTTTGGTACGCACATGTTCGTAAAGTGCTGTCATGATCTTTCCGGATTTCAGTGGGGCATGAAAGTCCACGGCCTGTGCAGCGCAGAAGAGCTCGACCCCTAGGATTTTTCCTACATTTTCTATTACCTGAAGGGCTTTTCTGGCCCCGATCGAACCCATACTGACATGATCTTCCTGACCTAGGGAAGTTGGGATGCTGTCTGCCGAAGCAGGGAAACAAAGTCCTTTGTTTTCGCTGGCCAATGCTGCCGTGGTGTATTGGGGGATCATAAATCCGGAGTTTAGTCCTGTTTCTTTCAAAAGCAACTTAGGCACTCCGGGAGTATCTCCCTCTAAAGAAAGGTAAATCCTCCTGTCAGAGATATTTCCGATCTCCGAAGCGGCCAAACAGGCATAATCCAAAGGCAATGCCAATGGCTGTCCATGGAAATTACCTCCGCTGATGGTGTGGTTTTCGTCAAAAATGACCGGGTTGTCAGTTACAGCATTGATCTCGGTTTCCAGACAGGCTTTCAGGTGAAGCCAGGCATTTCTGGAAGCCCCATGCACCTGTGGCATACAGCGCAGAGAATAAGGATCCTGCACCCTCGCACAGGTGGCATGGGAATGGACGATCTCTGATTCGTGGAGCAGGTTGAGAATGGTCTGGGCTACATGCTGATTGGCTGCATAGGGACGGAGTTGGTGGAGATCCGGGGAGAAAGGCTTGATGGAGCCAAGCAAGCCCTCAAGCATCATGGCGCCGGTAATATCCGCATGGGCAAGGACATTGTAAAACCTATCCAAAACCTTGACCCCGAAAGCAGCAATAAATTGGGTACCGTTGATCAGCGCTAGGCCTTCTTTTGGGCCTAGGTGAATGGCTTCCAACTGATAGCGTTGCAATGCTTCAGCCGTAGAAAGGGTTTTTCCTTGGTCATTCACTTTTCCCAAACCGATCAAAGGGATAAACAAATGGGAGAGGGGTGCAAGGTCACCTGAGGCACCTACAGAACCTTGCTTGGGTACCACCGGAATTACACCCTGTTCAATATGCCACATGATCCTATCCAAGGTCTGTTCCCGAATACCCGAATGACCCTTGGCCAAGGCATGCAACTTGAGTATCAGCATCAGTTTTGCGATTTCTTCAGGAATGGGTTCGCCCAAGCCGACCGCATGGCTTTTGAGGATATTTTCCTGAAGCTTTCGGGTTTGGTCTGGAGAAATCATCGTAGTACACAATGGGCCAAATCCAGTATTGATGCCATAGACTGGTTTGCCATTGGCGACGATTTGCTCAACTGCCGAAGCACTGGCCCGTACTTTTTCTCGTGTTTCAGGAGTGAGGACACCCTTTATTTTTCCCTTAGCAATTCCAAGTGCTATGGAAGCGGTAAGGTGTTCTTGGCCGTATTGGAAGTTACTGGTCATGGATTTCTCGCAAAGTCGCAAAGCCGCAGATTATTCATGCTCAAATTTAGGCTATATTAGTGATAATTATAAATACCATTTAGGCTTGTTGCTGATAAGTTTAAGTTATCAATACAAATGATTAAATTTATTGATTGAAGAAATTTTGATCTTAGATTTCCTTGTTAATGAATTATGACTGAAAATGAGCTTTCAAAAATTATAGTGGATTCCTGTTATAAAATTCATGTAGAACTGGGTCCAGGATTGTTTGAGTCCGTTTATGAAGAGATTTTAAATTATGAGTTGATTCAGAATGGATTATTTGTCAAGAGGCAACAAGCTGTTCCAGTTAATTGGAGAGGTATCCCTATGGAAATGGGATTCAGGGCTGATTTGATTGTCGAAAACAAAGTTTTGATTGAGATAAAATCAATTGAAACAATTGCTCCGGTGCACCATAAACAAGTATTGACTTATTTAAAGCTAACTGGATTGAAACTAGGTTTATTGGTCAATTTCAATGAAAATTTAATTAAAAACGGGGTTTCCAGAATTGTGAATAACCTATAAGTCAAGTGCAACGCATCTGGTAAATTAGATTCCCGCACCAATTAAACAGATAAGGAAATCATTAAGAAGATCAAGTAGTAATTGTCCCAGTTTTTGGATTTCCATAAAAAAGCCTTTGCGTCTCGGCGCCTTTGCGAGAAAAAATGACCATCGAACTCAGACACCTCGAATACTTCCGTGCTGTCGCTGAAGAACTCAACTTCGGCCGGGCAGCAGAGCGCTTGTTTATCTCCCAACCCGGTCTCAGCCGTCAGATCAAACAGATGGAGGAAATCCTGGAGGTACAGCTTTTTGAAAGGACCAAGCGAAGGGTGGAATTGACAGCTGCGGGACATTTTCTTAAATCTGAAGTGGACTATATCTTTAATCACTTAGAACTTACCAAATCCCAACTCAAGGAAATTGCAACAGGAAACATAGGGGAGTTAAGAATAGGCTTTCTGGGTTCTGCTGCACATACTGTCCTGCCCGAACTGCTGGTAAAAATATCCCAACACTTCCCTGGCATCCATACTACGATGGAAGAACTCAGCAACACTTTGCAGGTTGAGATGCTGGAAAAAGACAAATTGGATTTGGGTTTTGTGAGGCTGGCGCGAGTGCCTGAAGTTCTTCAGATGAAAATGGTGCATCAGGACACTTTTTCTGTGGTGTTGCCTTTGGACCACCCATTGGCAGATCATGGATTTAAACATGTGGGCCAATTGAAAGAAGAAAACTTTATCCTTTTTTCCCATGATTACTCTTCCATATACTATGATAAGATCATGTCCATTTGTGAGGATAGAGGTTTTTCACCTAAAATCACCCATAAGTCTGTGCATGCTTTGACCATATTCAAATTGGTGGAGGCTGGATTGGGAGTCGCCATTGTGCCAACATCCCTACAACAAGGGTATGATCTGAAAGTGAAGTTAATTGAGCTGGATAAAATCAAACAAAAAACGGAATTGTATGCGGTTTGGAAAAAGGGGAATAGGAATCCGGCTGTTGCTAAGGTTTTGGGGTTGATCTAAGAGTCTCAATTTACATGTTCTATACACTAGATATTTTAAAAAATGAATCCGTTGGTATTTTTTACCAGCGGATTCATTTTTACTTTTTATTTAATTGAAAACTCATAGCCAATTGAAATAAAAGAAAACCAAGAACTGAGCCTATGAACAGCACTGAAATTTTGATCTTCATACCTTATTTCCCTTAGATTTTTCTCCATAATAGGCCCTGCTAAATTGTAGCCATGATGGCTGAACAAAACCAAAGAAGAGACTTCATTTATTTTGTAATTTAATCCAAACTTGGAGAGCAGGTTTACGCTGTATTTATTGTTTATGGTTTCCTCAGAATCAATCAATGAAATGTCGTAAACCGGTACGCTATTTCCTGAATTGTCTTTGGTCCGCAAATAATGGAAACCATTTTCCGGCATAGTGATAGAATTGTGGGGCAATAAGTTTAAGCCTAGACCTGCACCAATCAATATCGAAAAGTTAGTATTTGGAATTTGAAATTTCCTCAAAGCCATATTGTTCAATTGGTACAGATCAAATACATATTTGTACCCAGTTGAAGCTTTACTTCCTCTATTTGAGTCAACTATTTGAAGATGGGAACTAAACCGATGCACGGCAAAATTCCATTCAAAAAACCAATCATTCTTAATTTCTTTTTGTGCATAGGCATTTATTCCCCACATACCCATATTAATGGACCTTAATGTGGTTAGATCACCGGAACTTTTCCAGGAATACAATGGTACACCGAATCCAGTGCCAATAGTTAAAGACTTTTTTTCCTGCGAAAAAACTTGGCAAGACCACAGGCAGCACAAGAAAATTGTCCAGATCTTGTAACTTGTTTTAACAGATGCACTCTTGATGCATGTGAATTTTGTTCTTATAAAATCAAAATTTAGGGTTTGAAATAATTTCAACAAATATAAAATTAATCCTAATTGTTATGAAAAAATTAGTTCTCTTCTAATATTTTTTTTTCCTTTTATAGGTTAATTATTTGATTACAAAAGTTTCCATGTCTCATCCTCCTCTTTTTTATACCAATCTTTTTTTAAAGCTCTTTCCGAGAGTATGTATTCTTCCATTGGTTCCTTTAATTCTGAACCAAAAAGGTCTCCTTCTAACAATTAAATTAATTCCTTCTTTTCACCTGAATTCAGAGCCATTATGGATTTCCTCAAAGCGTCAAAATTGATTTTCAGAATAATTGCTTTTTCCATTTAGGGAGTTTATTATTTGATAATTCAATTTAACAAAAGTTATTCAAATATTGATTTTAGTTCTGTTTTTGTAGGATTTGAATTTTATCAATTAAATTATTAGGTTTGGGTTTAACACCTTCAACTTCAACATGAAATATCCTCTTACTATCATCTCTTTTATCCTCCTTTTTCTTGGCTTTTCCTGTAAACCAAATAACCGGGAAGAAATCGCCGAAATTCAGTTGAAGTCTATCGGACAAACAAGCTTGATGATCGATGAAACCACCCCGGATTTCAGTATGGGTTTGCAATATTTTGAGTCTGGACAGGAAATGGTCTTTAACATCAACTGGACAACCAATTCACTTCAGATGTATGATTTGGAAAATGGTGAATTGATCAAGAACATTCAATTTGAGAGAGAGGGCGATCAGGGGGTGGGGGAGTTGATGGCTTTTCATGTGCATACGATGGATAGTATTTTTCTTTTTCCGTTCGGTACATCATACTTTAGCTTGGCAGACACATCAGGTAAAGTCAAGAAAAGATTCGGGTATGAAGCACCTGAAAACCATACACCGGGATTTGTACACAATATCAGTTATATAAGTCCCCCAATTGTCAAAGGGAATGAAATCATCCTAAAAACCAGACCAGCTATTGTCAGCAATTACAACGAAATGAGCAATGAGATGCTGGCCAAATCCCATTTGACTTTTAGGTTGGATTTAGATTCCCTTAAAACCACCTTACTGCCACAATTTTATCCTGCGGATTATTTGGAAAAGGGAACCAAACGCTTTGATTTCAGTATGGTTAAGGAGGATGGAAAGCTTGTTTATTCCTTTTTTGGTGATCACAATTTATATTGGGCTGAAAATTTAGAAGGCCCTTTGAAATCAATTGATGGTCGAAGTACTTTCCTCAATGAAGCTTTGCCTCTATTTCCAAAAGGAGGCCCTGCATTGGAATCCCAGAAATACAGTTTTGCTTCATCAAGGTATGAAAATTTACTCTATGACCGCTATCAGGAAGTGTACTATCGCTTTGCTTATCCTGACTTGGAAGTTGAGACGGAAGGAGAAGTCAGGGCTTTGAGGAATAATCCCGGACCATTTGTGGTAATGGTTTTTGATAAGGAGCTGAAACTCTTGGGGGAAACTTATTTTGAAGGTGGGAAGTACTTGCCCATGAATGCTTTTGTAGGAAAGAAAGGACTTTATCTCTCTACGAATAATCCAGATAATCCCAAAAATCAGGAGGATAAGATGGGGTTTGAGGTGTACTTTTTACTCTAGCTTATTTTGTTTTTTTTAGACATTCCATCTTTATACGATATGTTATCGTATATTTATGAAAAAATGAAATCATGAAAGTTACAGCAATCATACCTGATGATTTGATAGCCGAAGCGATGGAACTTTCCAAAGCAGAAACCATCACCGAAACCTTAAAAATTGCTTTGCACGCATACATCCGAACCCAGAAAATAAAAGAGTTGGGTAACGTGATATTGACTGAGCCTTTGGAATTTAAATATACGGCCCAAAATCTGCGTGAGCTGAATAGAAAATGAAAGGAGTTGTTTTTGATACCACGATCTGGATTGAATATTTAAGAGGGAATTCGGAGTACTTTTCAATTTGTCAAGAACTCTTGGAAAACGGAAGAGTTTGGAGCTTAGAGCTGATTTTTGCAGAGTTATTTCAGGGAGCCAAAGGCAAAAAGGAAATGAATTTGATCATGGATTATTTGTCGAATATTCCGTTGCTCGATGAGCCACTTTTGATAATTGAGGCCGGTATCCTATCCAATGAACTTAATTTAATCAATGATGGGGTTGGTCTCATTGATGCTGTGATCATTCATTCCGTGAGAAAAAACCAACTTCAACTTTGGACTTTGGACGAAAAGATAAGAAGGGTGATTGGATATGATTTTTTGTTTAGGGTTTAAAAGAGAAGGTCTAAGTCTTGAATAAGTCAACCTTCTTTGCTCAAAAATATTTCAGCCTTATTTCCATATATTTCCACTTTATTACCTTAAAGTATTCAAATCAGCGGACTGAGTCAATCAATTTCGCTTAAATATCCTTTAATCTTGACCCTCAACCAAATGCCGTCCAAATGTCGGGTGAAATCCTCCCTTTTTTCGGGCTATATTTGTAATAATCAAACCAACTTGCCATGGTCAAACAAAATGTATACAACATGAAACAACCGCAATTGGGCCAGAAAATCCAGGAATGGAGAAAGGCCAAAGGATTGACCCAGGAAGAATTGGTGGAGCGATGCAATATCAATGTGCGCACCATACAAAGGATAGAAGCAGGGGAGGTGACCCCTAGATCTTACACCGTAAAAGCCATATTGGAAGTATTGGAAGTCAAACCAGAAGAAGTGAAAAATCTTCAATTGGAGAAAGAAGAAGTGTCCGTACCAAGTAACCTTAATTCATGGCTAAGATTTTCCTTTATCGCAGGCATCATTTATTTGATTTTGGCTGTGGTCGAGTCTGTGATAGATGTTCAGCTTTTTTTAGAAAAGTCTAGCTTTTCTGTTGGTTTTGGATATTTATATACCTTCCTCAAAATGTCAGTTTTGGTCTTATTTTTCCTATTCACAAGTGCATTTTATAAGTTGAGTGAAGTATTTTCAAATTTGCTTTTGAAGGTCATGTCCATTTTTCTGATGATTTTGACAGCAGTCTTTATTATGGAAGACATTGTGACTTATTGGATGGGAGTTGAACTTGTTTCTGGGCTTCTCCTAAGATCCTTGATTTCAGGTGTCGTTTATGTCTTATTCGCGACAGGTTTTCTTCATCTTTCTAAGCAAAAAGGAACTGCTTATGTAATTGCAGGTAGTTTGGGAATGTTGACAGGTATCAGTTTTATGTCAGTCATTTTCGCTATTCCAGGCCTTATATTTCTTACCGTTTTTGAGATTTCATTGATTGTCTTGCTTTATCAGGAGTATAAGAAAACGTCAAATGATACCCATTTGACCTTTGTTTCCCAAGGGCAAGTGTTCCAATGATCTAAAAGATTTAAGCTTCAACAATTTTTTGTAACTCTATTTCCCATCTTTTGTAATTGTATTTTTGAGAATTTTTTTATCTTTTTTTGTAATTTTTTGGGTATCTATTATTGAGTTTATCATTTAAAAACATTTTTGGTATCTTTATTGTTAGCAAGTATAATTCTTTAACATAAAGCTTTTGTAATCACCCGATTCAAAACTTTTTAAAACATGAAGTGTATGATTAGATTTAATTATTATCCAATTCAAATTGGTTTATTGGCTCTTTTATTAGGAGCATGCATGTCTGAAAACACTGATCCAAGTGTAATTGATTGCGACCCTTGCACCAGTCCCCTTGAGTACGAAGGTCTCCAACTGGTATTTCAAGAAGAGTTTCAAAGTAGTCTTTCTTCTGAAAATTGGATTGTGGAAGAAGGGGACGGTTGTCCATCTGTATGCGATTGGGGCAACAATGAACTACAATATTACCGAGAACAAAATGTAGAAGTTATCAACGGCAATTTGGTGGTTACAGCCAAAAAGGAAGATTTTGGTGGTAAGGAATACACCTCAGGCAGGATAAATACAAGGGGGAACTTCGAATTCACTACAGGAAGAATCGATATACGGGCAAAAATGCCCAAAGGTCAAGGGATGTGGCCGGGCCTGTGGTTATTGGGGTCCAATATATTGGATGTAACATGGGCTGAGGCTGGCCAGGTAGTCATTGCTCAATTGATTGGTGGGAATGAGGATGGAAGAGATAACACCATTGTGGCCAATATATTTTGGGAAAATAACGAAGGAGAAATTCAATTTGATGCCCAATCCAACAGGCTTAGGAGCGGGATTTACAATGATAAGTTCGTGGTTTTTTCTCTTATAAAAAATGAAACCGAAGTCAGATGGTTGATCAATGACATTGAGTTTCATCGCGTGAATATAACAGGTCCAGAATTTGACCCCATCAAAAATCCTTCGAACCTGATCATAAGCCTTGCAGTGGGAGGTGATTCACCGGGAGCTCCTGACGAAACCACCCAATTCCCCCAAAAACTGGAGATTGATTATATCAGGGTGTTTGAATAAAATTTATTGAATTAAAGATTAAAAAAACATCAAGTTCTAGTACTTGATGTTTTTTTGTTTAGGTACACAAAAGCAATAAAACCAAGTCAAAGATTAACCTGGTAAATGTTTCAGCCATAATTGAATGGCTAAAACTTATTTATCTTGGATTTTATTTCTTTAAAGAACTGCTCGTTTTTTTGACTTTCAGACTTGATTTCCAAAATCTTTGGCTTCAACGTTTTTTGAAAAAAGTGGCTCAATACTTGGTCTAGTTCAGTCTTTTCATCTACCAAATGATAGTCAAAACCGTATTCTTTGGCCAAATGCCCTGCATTTAGCAATTGTTTGGTTTCAAAATACTCTTCTAGTTCAGGCAGTTTGTCAGGCCCATTGATCATTCGGAAAATGCCACCGCCATGGTTATTGAAAACAATGATCCTGAGATTGGGCAAGGCATAATTGTGCCAAAAAGCATTGCGGTCATAAAAGAAAGCCATGTCTCCCGTCATCAGCACAACTGGATCCTTGGTGGTAAAGGCACAACCAACCGCGGTACTGTTGCTTCCATCTATGCCACTCGTCCCTCTATTACAAATGATTTCCTGTTTTCGAGGTCCAAGTAGGTTGGCATAACGGACTGCCATGCTGTTGGCCAAATGAACTTTGGCATCGCTGGGTATTTGATCAAAGCACGCCGAGAATGCAGTATATTCTCCAAAGTCAGTATTTTTTAATAAAGAAGGCAGTTTGTATTTCACCTGCTCTTCCCGTACTGACCAGACCTGAACAAATTCTTCATTGGAAATTTTGTCTTCTTTATTTAAAAATTCCAAAAACATCAATGGCTCACAAGCAAGGGTTTGAACACCTCTCTTGAAAGTATCTGGTACATATCCTTCCGGTTGCAAATGCCAATGCATGGCATCGCTTTTCCTGAGAAAAAGCTTTAGATTTTTAGAAATGACGGATTTTCCAAAGGAAATGATCAAGTCTGGCGCCATTTTTTTTTCAACCACATCAACGGGTAGGAAATGATCATGAAAAGAAATGGTGCCTTCAGCCTGCAAATTGCTGATGACATCAGTAACCACTACAGCGGCCTTTTTGATCGTCAACTGTTGCAATTGCTCTTGAATCGCTTCATTCGGGCGCTGTTGACCGGGAACAATCAGTATTTTGTTGTATTTGCTAAGGGCGCTTCTGATTTTGATCCAAGTTTCAGAAGTAAGGGAGCTCGCTTTCTCTAAATGATCCATCGTGGAGGTCAAGCTAGGATACTGAAAGATTTGGTCTTTCTCTGGGTAAAAGGGCTCTCTCAAGGGTATATTGATATGGACAGGCCCTTGTGGATATGCAGTAGCCGATAGGATGGCTTCATTCACAATCCGTTTTGCATGCCATGCTTTGTCTGGATGGCCAAAGTCATCCGGAAACTGGAAACTGTTTTTGACATGTGTACCATACAAATTATGCTGCCTGATAGTCTGACCGTCCCATTGGTCAATCCATTCCGGTGGTCGGTCTGCGGTAAGTACCAAAAGGGGAATCTGTTGAAAATAAGCTTCTGCAACAGCCGGTGCATAATTTAATGCAGCTGATCCGCTGGTACAAACCAAAACAACGGGTTTTTCCAACTGCTGGGCCATGCCTAAGGCTATGAAGGCGGCGCTTCTTTCATCGGAAATGGTTTTACACTGGATTTCCGGATGTCTGACGAAGGCCAAAGTGATAGGTGCACATCGTGACCCTGGTGATAAGATGGCATGCTTGATGCCGTATTGGGCACATGTGGCTGCAAGGTCAAGGAGAGGTTGAAGGATCAAAATTCTACTTCTGGGTTTATAAATCTACCTATGATGGCGCATTTCATTTCTGTTTCTTCCCACTCCTTTTCAGGAATGCTGTCTTCAGTGACACCTGCACCTGCATACAATATAGCCGAATCATGCATCAATTGTGCAGTCCTGAGGTTGACATATAGGTGGGTTTCCTGCTCTATGTTTACCGGCCCCAGGAAGCCGGCAAAAAATGAGCGGTCAAAATTTTCGTTTTCCCTGATGAATTGATGTGCACTTTCCCTGGGCGTACCACATACTGCTGATGTGGGATGCAATAAATCCAGCATAACCGAGCCCAATTGAGGAAAATTGGTTTTCTTCATGTCCACTCTAAAATCTGATCGTAAGTGCAATAAGTCTCCTGCAACCATGGTCTTGGGCCCTTGTTCATCATATTCCCTCAACCTGATTTTCTTGAAACAATCTACAATGTACCTACTCACCAAGGCCTGTTCTTCGATTTCTTTCTGAGTCCATGCCACAGATTTTAGCGGATTGTCCCCTTTGGCTTTTTGGGTTCCGGCCAATGACATGGTATAAAATGAGTCCCCCTTAGTTCTGATCAATACCTCCGGAGAAGCACCCATCCAAGTACCAACTTTTGGAAGGTGGAAAAAATTCACCAATGCATTGGGGTATGCCTTTATCAATTCAAGAAGGGTACTGCTTATTTCCCAATCCTTTTTCAAAGGAATCTTTTTGATTTTGGCAGGGACTATTTTACTCAAACTACCTGCCTCAATATGGGCCATACATTTTTCGACCAGCTGGGTAAAACCAACCTGCATGGAATTTTCCACATGGACTTCAGGATGGTTTTCAGGTTGTTTAAACCAATTCTTTAAAGCTGTTTTGAGTGAATTATATTCTAAATGGGTAGTATCTTCCGGTAAATCCGATCCAACTTTCTGCCCATCTAAATTCAGTTTAAAATATCGGGTTGCTTCTACAAAATGGGCCTTTTTATCTGATTGGTCAGCAAATGGATGAGCAATAAAACCCGGAGGTAATTCTTCTAGGTTTAGTTTGGTTTTTTTCGGAAATGCACTTTCATCAATCGCCAATTCCAAAAAATCAGATTGAGGTTTTCTCCATATCGCCAAGCCAAAACCATGTCTAAAGGCATGATACAACCAGTGGTCTAAAAATGGTTTGATGTCTATGAGTTTCTCTTTGAGAATGTCTTCCATATTTATTTTTTATCCAAAATCGCCAACGTAATCCTACTGATGCAAGTAAGTGCATTTTCTTCTGAGTAAATTTTAATTTCCCATACTTGGGTTTTTTGACCCAGATGAATGGGTTTGGCCACTCCACTTACCTGACCAGATCGGACCGATTTAAGGTGGTTGGCATTGATTTCCAAACCTACGCAAAATTGACCCTTATCCTTCACTGTCAGCATCCCTGCCACACTTCCAAGGGTTTCTGCCAATACCAAATTTGCTCCTCCATGTAACAGTCCAAGGGGTTGTTTGGTTCTGTGATCTACCGGCATACTGGCGGTCAAAAAATCAACTCCAATTTCTGTAAATTGGATTCCCAAATACTCGGTCATGTTATTTTTCCCCAAGCCATTCAAAAATTCAAGGGTGATGTTTTCAGGAAATAGCATGTATTTTGCGATAAAAGCCTTTTATTTGAAACGAAAACAAAAATAATTAATCTTGATCAGGAAAAAAATTTACGTGGTAAGGCATGGCCAAACAGATTACAATAAAATGGGCGTCGTGCAGGGCAGTGGGATAGACGCCCCTATCAATGAACTAGGAAAGCAACAGGCCAATGCATTTTTTGAGGCTTACCAAGATATTCAGATTGAAAAAGTTTTTTTTACAGGATTGCAAAGAACCAGACAATCCATTATAAGATTTATAGAGGAGAAAGGATTGCCCTTTGAGGCGGTGCCTGAATTCAATGAAATTTCTTGGGGGATCTATGAAGGGGTTCCCATGACCGATGAAGAGAATGCTTACTATCAGCACATGCTAAAAAGATGGTCGGCAGGAGAACTCAACTATGCGATAGAAGGAGGGGAGTCTCCAGTGATGGTAGCAGACAGGTTGAAAAGGGGCATGGAAAAAGTATTGGCAGGTGAGGAAAAAACAATCTTAATTTGCATGCATGGCAGAGCCATGAGAATTTTATTGAGTGTTTTACTCAACTATAATTTAAAATATATGGACAACTTTATCCATGAGAATTTGGGCTGTTATGAATTGAGTTTGATGTCAGATGGAAGTTACAGGTTGGATGTATTTAACAATACGGATCACCTCAAAGCTTTGCATTCACTTTGATGGTCTGTTTTTTATTGTTGTAAAATTTACCCTCATAAATAGCCAAAACCTCCGAAAAATTTGATTTGGTATCCCCCAAGTCAATGATTCTAAACGCGATATCCTGAAGTTGTGTCCATTTGGTATTATTGATTTTGACCAGCACTTGACCCAACTGACATTCATCAAAGGTTCCACCGGGTATTTGAATGAGAATAGCTGCCTCAGAATTACCGGTATAACTTTTTGTTTCAAAAAGGTCATTGAAAGTCATTTCAATGATTTGGGCACTGGAATTGAACTGTTTCAATTCTGTTTTATCAAAAATCACCAAAAAAGTTTTTGTTTCCGGATCATTGGCGAATCCGGAAAGAATAAGGCAACATGTTAGTAGAATTGAAAACACAAACTTCATAATGGAAATATATAAAAAATAACAGAAGCAAACAAGAATTGTTTTTTCTATGGTCAAATAGTCATTTAAAGAAAAAAAGCCCAAAAATTGGGCTTTTTATGTATGCTTTATGCTATGCTCTACTTCTTTTTTTCTTGGCAGTGGGATCCTCTTCTATTTCATCCTCCACTCCTGAGAAAATCCTCCCACAATGTTCACAGACAATCAACTTTTTCTTTTCGCGAATGTCTGCTTGGCGCTGTGGAGGCACGATGTTGAAGCAACCTCCGCAGGCACCTCTTTTGACCATTACTACAGCCAAACCGTTTTTCGCATTGGCTCTGATTTTAGCGTAGGATTTTATTAACCGGTCTTCAATTTTTTTGGATGCTTTTTCTCTTTCGGTTAACAGTTTATTCTCTTCCGCTTCACTTTCAGCAACAATGGTGTCAAGCTCCTCTTTTTTGGTATCAAGGTCTTTCTGCCTATCCTTCAGTATTTCTTTCAGTTCTTCGACATCCTTGTTTTTGTTTTCGATCTGAATCTGAGCTTCTCCAATTTTCTTTTTCGAAACTTGAATTTCCAAGTCCTGTAGTTCCAGTTCCTTGGTAATGGCATCATACTCTCTGTTGTTTCTGACGTTCATCTGTTGCTCCTGGTATTTTTGGATCAACTTTTCAGCGTCTTTGATCGCTTCTTTTTGCCGCTTGATATCATCTTCAAGCGCGTCCATATCGAATTTGAATTTATCCAGTCTGGTTTCATAACCTACAATCTCATCCTCTAAATCCTGAACTTCCTCAGGTAAGGCTCCTCGAATTTTAAAAATGGCATCTAAACGGGAATCAATTTGTTGAAGACTGTGGATAGCTTCAAGTTTCTGTGCAACTGTACCTTCCATGTACTATATGTAAGTTATGGGATTCGTAACTATTTTTGTCAAATAGAGTGCAATATTAGTAAAATTTTGTGACAATATCTCCACCAATAATTCTTTTGTGTAAATTTCACTTTCGTAATGTCCAATGTCACAAATAACTATTTGATTATCAGCATCAAAGAATTCATGGTATTTGATATCTGCGGTGATGAATACATCCGCCCCAGAATTTTTGGCGGATTGCAAAAGAAAAATTCCCGCTCCACCGCATACAGCCACTCTTTTGATGGGTTTTTCCAAAAGGGCGGTATGTTTGACCACTTGCAGGTTCATGGCCTTTTTGAGATAGGCCAAAAACTCCTTCCCTTTCATCCCTTTTTCCAAATCCCCCACCATGCCAGAGCCTACCTCCTGATTTTCATTTTCCAGTTGGAAAAGGTAGTAAGCCACCTCCTCATAGGGATGCACTTTTTTCAGGGTTTGTAAGATTTTATTTTTTAGATAGGATGGAAACATTACCTCAATTTTTTCTTCACTGACCTTTTCTGCTTTTCCCTTTTGTCCCAATGTTGGATTTGCCTTTTCTGAAGGGATAAAAGTACCATTGCCCTTAGTCAAAAAACTACATCCCGAATATTCTCCTATTTTTCCGGCTCCTGCTTCAAAAAGAGCTTCCAATACCTCTTCGCTTTGATTGAAAGGAATAAATGTTTCCAATTTGAATAGCAGCTGTTTTTTAGGAGCGAGGATTTTGGGCTGCTGCAACTTTAGTTGCCTGGCGATTTTATGGTTAACCCCCATTTGCACATTATCCAAATTCGTATGTATGGCGTAGAGTGCGATGTCATTTTTTATGGCTTTGATCACAGTCCTTTCCACATAGTTTTTACCGGTCAGCTGTTTGATTCCTTTAAACACGATGGGATGATGGGCTATGACCAGGTTACAGCCCATTTGAATGGCCTCTTCTACCACTTCTTCAGTCATGTCCAACGCACAGATTACCCCCTTTACTTCATCCTTTGCATTCCCGGTGATCAAACCGGAATTGTCATAACTTTCCTGATAATGCTTTGGGGCGTAGCTTTCAAGGAATCCTATGATATCCTGAATCAAATAAACCATATATTTGCTTTTGTTTCAAAATTAGTAAAATTTACCCAATGCGGCCTTACGATCCCTTACTCTATCCTTTTTCGTGGCTATATGATGGACTTACCAGATTCAGAAATCACCTGTTTGATAAAAATGTCAAAAAAAGCATTCAGTTTTCTATTCCAATAGTTTCCATTGGCAATCTTTCCATGGGGGGAACTGGAAAAACGCCCATGGTAGAATTTCTCATCAACCAATTGAAGTCAAGTTATAAAATTGCTACCTTAAGTAGGGGATATGGTAGGCAAACTTCGGGGTTTCTATTGGCCAACAGGCAGACAGGTCCGCACCAAATCGGCGATGAACCTTATCAGATTTTTTCAAAGTTTCACCATGAAGTTGCAGTGGCTGTTGGTGAAAACAGGGTAGAAGCTATCCCACTTTTAATCGCCGAAAAACCTGAAACCGAATTGATCCTTTTGGATGATGCTTTCCAGCACCGCTATGTGCGGAGGGATTATAATGTGGTCCTTACCACTTACCAAAGCCCTTTTTATGATGATCAGGTTCTGCCATTGGGTACTTTGAGGGAGCATCCCAAAGGGGTGAATCGAGCTGATCTGCTTGTGGTCACCAAATGTCCTGAAGAGGTATCGGAGGGAATTAAGCAGGAGATGATTCGAAAAACACAGCATATTGCCGGATGGCCCATTCCTGTGCTGTTTTCTAAAATCCAATATGGGGAACCCTATCTCGTTTTGGGGTCCTCGACAGAAATAGGTAAAAGTGTCATTTTAATGACAGGAATTGCTAATCCTGTAACTTTGGAAAAGCATGTGGCTGCGCATTTTATCCTCTTGGATAACTTGATTTTTCCGGACCATCACAGGTATTCACTAAAGGATATGGAAAAGCTAAAAAAAGTATTTGATGCATACCGTGATCAAAAGCCAGTCGTTTTGACTACTGAAAAGGATGCAGTAAAGCTAAAAGATCTTAAAATCCATGAATATCTAAGAGAATTTGCGATTTTTGCCATACCAATGGAAATCAGCATGGCGGAGGCCGAAAGAGATTTGTTGATCACCCAGATCAAACAAGTAATAAAAGACAAAAGAAACAACAGTGAAGATTAAGTATTTTCTATCCATACTGATGGTTTTTCTTTTGTTTGGGGTTTTACCGGCAAATGCCCAAACGCAGGGTCAACAGCGGATGGAGCGGGCGGGGCAAGTAAGAACGCAGCAAGGGGAGGTAGATCCAGATGCAGAAGAAACCGGTGGTCGGCGCGGTCTTATTGATGATTCTACCCAGATGGTGTATGGACCGAACACGACCCTTATTTTTAGGGAGAAACAACTTAGGTACAATAGGTTGGAAAAAAGTGAGTTGGATACCAGTTTGGTTGGGTTTCATAATTTTGAGCCCGTAGCGGACTCTTGGTACAAGTATCAGGACTTGGGAAATATTGGAAGTGCGGCCAAGCCGGTTTTTTACGAAGTTCCTGAATTGGTCGGACGGAGTTCAGGTTTTCATGTGTATGATTTACATTACAACTCTCCGGACAGTATGGTGTATTATGATACCAAGTCCCCTTTTACCAATTTGGAAAGTTTTTTTGGAGGAGGAAACAGGAATATGCTCAATGTAAATTTTGCTAGAAATGTCACTCCAAATTGGAATGTGGGTTTGAATTTCAATACGATCAGAGCCAGAAAAGTATTGAACCCCAATGCAAGGGATGACAACATGGTGGAACAGACCTCCTATTCTTTTCATACCAATTACAGATCGGAAAATGGGAAGTATATTCTTTTGGCCAACTTTTCCCGGATGAGGCATTTTGTCAACGAACAGGGGGGAATTATCCCCCCTGAAGTGGATTCCACTTCCTTGTATTTTGCCTATGAAGATGCCAAAATGTGGCTGAGAAATTCCACGGTCAGTGATCTCCGGCAAGATTACCATGTCTTTCATCAATATGAAATCTTAAAAGGATGGCAGGTATATCATGTGTTTGACAAAAGAAAACAGGAAGTGACCTTTAAAGCGAATTTAAATTCGGGCGACTCCACTTATTTTAATTTTTTAGAACTTGAACGACTTCAAAATCAAGATACGACAACCAACTTCAACAATTTTTCTGAATGGAGAAATGAAGTCGGCTTTAAAGGAGATTTTGGACCTGTTTTCTATAATGCCTTCGTAAAATTCAGGACAGGCAGAATGGCCAATCCATTTTTCGAAAGCAACAACAACTTTACTGAATTATCTATTGGGGGTGCACTTCGGGGTGAAATCAATGAAAACTGGTATTTTGAGGCGGATGGAGAATACCTGATCCCTGATGGGTTCAGGGTCAAAGGCGCATTTCGTTCACCTTATTTGGATCTTACCTATACCAAAGCTTTGTACAAACCTACCCTGATGCAATTGCAATATAGCGGAAATCACTTCGACTGGAACAACGACTTTTCCAATATAGGGGTAGATCAGATCAAAGGGGTTTTAAAAGCAGATTTCAAAAATTTTAGAATCAGGCCAAATCTCACCCTTAACAGAGTCAATAATTACGTTTTTTTCAATGAAGAATTTGTGGCGGATCAAATCAACCAGGATGCTTTTATGGTCATTCCTGCTGTGGAAGCCAACTTAAATTTTGGAAAAAAGTATTTTGTGCAGAGTGAAGTGATTTATACCTTGTTGTCAGGTGGAGCCTCGGATAAGTTCAGAATTCCTGAATGGTTAATCAATTCAAGGGTTTATTTTGAGGACAACATGTTCAATGACAATCTCTTTATCCAAATTGGATTTGAGGCACGGCACAGGAGTGACAACTTTGCTGAAGCCTACCTGCCGATGACGCAGCAGTTTTATTTGCAGAACAACTTCAATGTATTTGCCTACACAGTCTTTGATGCATTCGTAAATGTGAGGATCAACCGAACACGTGTATTGTTCCGTTACAATCACTTAAATGCCAATCTCAATCAGGCAAGACCTGGCTATTTTGTCACGCCAGGTTTTACAGGCTTGCCGGGCATGTTGGATTTGGGTATTTCTTGGTATTTCTTTGATTAAACCATGGACTGGGAAACAAGTACAAAACAAAAAATGCTTCATTTGAAGCTTCCTACGGATCCAAGATGGGTAGATGTAGCTGAAATGAATCTGGAGGATATTTTGGTAGACCACGCCTATTGTGAACAGAAGGCTGCTTCTTCCTGTATTTCACTAATTTTAAAGTATCCTGATCTTGATAAATTGGTAGACATGCTTACCCCCGTTGTGGCTGAAGAGTGGGCCCATTTTGAAAGGGTAATGGAAGAAATCCGAAAGAGAAGCTTTAAATTCGGTTGGCCTAGAAAAGATGAATATGTTGTCGCATTGCTCAGTTTTGTAAAAAAAGGGGGTAGCCGTATGCAACAGCTGAGTGAGCAACTCCTTATGAATGCCTTGATTGAAGCAAGGAGTTGCGAAAGGTTTAAATTACTGTCCAAAAACCTCAAGGATGCTTCGCTTCAAAAATTCTACTACGAGTTGATGGTTTCTGAAGCAGGCCATTTTGTGAATTTTCTGGAATTGGCCAAATACTATTATGATCCCAAAAAGGTGGAAATCCGTTGGAAGGAATGGCTGGAACATGAATCCGAAGTGATGTTATCCCTGGCCTCCAGACCAGGCAGAATTCACTGACACTTAATGGGCTCAATCGGCATCAGGGCTGCAAGCATAATAGGTTAAAATTTGCATGAAAATGCTGAAATTCCGACAAAAAGTAATTATTATTAGCGAGGATTTTATGAAAAATCCTTTTTATTGTACAAATCTGAACATTCTATGAATCTGATCGAAAACATAAAAGAAGCCATCAGGTCGGTGAAAACCAATCTCCTGAGAACCATTCTCACGGGATTGATCATTGCTATAGGAATCACTTCTTTGGTCGGTATGCTGACAGCAATAGACGGCATGAAAGCACAGATTCAAGAAAGTTTTTCAGGGCTTGGAGCCAATAATTTTGACATCAGATCAAAGGGATTTTCTGGTAGAAGGGTTACGCAACGTGGCGTATCAGAAAAAACCTACCCACCTTTTTCTTACCGGCAGGCACAGGAATTTAAGAAAGAATACAGTGAAAGGGGATTGTCAACAGTTTTCTCAAATTTTTCCGGTTCTGCTGAAGTAAAAAAAGGATCCAAAAAATCCAATCCAAATGTAAGAATTACAGGCGCTGATGATCAGTATTTTATGATAAAAGGTCAGAAGCTGGAGAAAGGCAGGAATTTTTCTGCTTTTGAAATACAATATGGAAACAATGTGTGTGTGATTGGCGATGAAATCGTAAACATACTCTTTGAAAAAAATGAAGATCCTATCAATCAATATGTATCTTTTTACGGAGACCGATACAATGTAATCGGGGTATTGGAAAAGCAGGGTGGAGTAGGAGGAGATACAGGGGCTGACCGCACGATTATCATACCGGTTGAGAATGCCCGTCGGAAGGACAGAAATGGAACTTTTAGGTATACGACCACTGTGTCAGTAAGTGATCCTGTCAAGATGGACTATGAAATGGGTCATGCCACAGGACTCATGCGTAAAATCAGGCAGGATCGGTTGGGAGAAGAGGATTCCTTTGAAATCGTAAAAAGCCAATCGGTTGCGGAAAGTTTGGAAGAAGTGGCAGGTTACCTTAGGATCGGTGGGTTCGGGATAGGATTCATTACCTTGTTGGGGGCAGCCATAGGTCTTATGAATATCATGTTGGTTACTGTAACTGAGAGAACAAGAGAAATTGGCATACGGAAGGCACTGGGAGCAACTCCCTTGAGAATAAGACAGCAGTTTTTGATAGAAGCCATTGTAATCTGCATTCTTGGTGGAATTTTAGGTGTTTTTTTAGGAATTAGTATCGGGAATGTGGTCGCCAATTTTGTAGGACCGGGAGGCTTCTTGGTTCCATGGCTCTGGATTTTCGTGGCTTTTGGGATTTGTGTCTTCGTAGGCTTGGTTTCCGGGTATTTCCCGGCCTACAAAGCCAGTAAGCTCGATCCCATTGAATCTTTGAGATATGAATAGATGCCGATGGGATATTTTTTAAAAAAATCATAAAAGATATTTAACTTTTATTAAAATTTAATTAATATTAACCTTCGGTTTCATCGATAAACCAGTCGTATCTATTGTATTAATCAATAATTTAAGTCAAATCCGTATTTGCTTCCACCCAATAACCCCATCTACCAATGAAAGACCATCAGTTTGATGCCATTGTAATAGGTTCCGGAATCAGTGGGGGCTGGGCCGCCAAGGAATTTTGTGAAAAAGGTTTAAAAACCTTGGTTTTGGAAAGAGGAAGACAAGTCACTCATGTCAAAGACTATCCCACTGCAAGAACCCCTCCCTGGGAATTGCCTCAAAGAGGAGCCCTTTCGTTGGAAATGAAAAAAGAAAATCCAGTGGCTTCCCGATGTTATGCCTTCAAGGAAGATGCAACCCATTTTTTTGTCAAGGACAAGGAGCATCCCTACCTTCAGGAGAAGCCATTTGATTGGATAAGGGGCTATCAGGTAGGAGGTAAATCCCTTACTTGGGCCAGACAGGTTCAAAGATGGAGTAAGTATGATTTTGAAGGGCCTGGGAGAGATGGTTTTGCGGTCGATTGGCCTGTCCGATATGAGGACATTGCTCCCTGGTACAGCTATGTAGAGCGTTTTATAGGCGTCAGTGGCAACAAGGACGGGCTCGATACGCTTCCCGATGGAGAATTTTTGCCCCCTTGGGAAATGAATGCTGTAGAGAAAGTCATACAGGAAAGGATCATGGAGCAGTATGGAGACAGAAATGTGATCATCGGAAGATGTGCCCACCTAACCAAGCCAAGTGAGGTGCACTTAAAGCAAGGCAGAGGACAATGCATGGCGAGAAGTCTGTGTCAGCGAGGCTGTCCGTTTGGCGCTTATTTCAGTTCCAATGCGTCCACCTTACCAGTGGCCATGTCAACAGGAAACATGACCCTAAAAACGGATGCTGTGGTACATTCCATAATTTACGATGATGAAAAGGGAAAGGTCACAGGGGTTCGTGTCATTGACGCCAATACCAAGGAAGCCACTGAGTATTTTGCAAAAGTCATCTTTGTCAATGCCGCTGCCTTGAATACCAACCTCATTCTATTGAACTCCACATCCAAGCGATTTCCTGAGGGACTAGGAAATGATTCCGGTTTATTGGGAAAATACATTGCCTTTCACAATTACAGAGGTACCATCAATGCAAGCATGGAAGGCTATGAAGACATGCATTATTATGGGAGAAGACCTACGGCCATTATGATGCCTAATTTCAGAAATGTCAAAAGGCAGGAAATGAATTTCATGAGGGGATACATGAGCTTTTATACGGCAGCTAGACCCAATTGGGGTCATGCGTCCGATGTACCTTTCGGTGTTGATTTCAAGGAGGCCAATGCTGTACCGGGTGCTTGGCGGGTTTTCATGATGATGCAGGGGGAAACCATACCCAAAGTGCAAAATCATGTCAAATTAAGTAAAGATGAAAAGGACTCTTGGGAAATGCCACTTTTGTCAATCTCAGTGGATTATGATCAGAATGATGAATTGATGCTGAAAGATTTCTGGGAACAGGGTGCTGAAATGCTGGAAAATGCGGGGTGCAAAGACATTCGAATCCAGGACAGCAAACAAGCACCTGGCTTGGACATCCATGAAATGGGCGGAGTAAGAATGGGGCGAGACCCTAAAACTTCCCTACTCAATAAATGGAATCAGATGCACTTTGCTCCCAATGTTTTTGTCACTGATGGGGCTTGCATGACTTCCACCGGTGTACAAAACCCTTCACTAACTTTTATGGCTTTTACTGCAAGAGCGGTGGATTATGCGGTCAAGGAAATGAAAAAGGGCAATTTATAATTAAACAACATCAGTTTTGAGAGGGTCTGCTCCATATTCATTGTCTCCTTTTTGACCTTCTTTGACAGCAAGCCAAATAAAGCCAATGAAATTAATCGGAGGTGGGATAAGAAGAAAAAAGACATATTTCCAATCCATGCCTATGTCGTGTAGACGTTTGACAGCCTGAATCAAAAGCAAAATAATAGTTGTGATTAAAATAATACCAAAAATCACAAATGGCACCCAAGACTCATTTTCGAATGATTCGTACATTTTCATCAGGCTGAGCAGATTGATAAAATAAAAAACAATAAAATACACAAGGTACTTCCTTCGAGAAATACGGCTGGTAGGATCAAAAATATTTTTCATTTTTAGTTGAGTGGTTTAGTTAAATAATCGTTTGAACCATTTTTTGTTTCCTTAAGGTAAGGAAAATAGGTGAAATTATGAAACCAATACGATTAAAAAATATTATATCAGTTATTGAAAAAGTGATAAAAAGAGAGAATTTGATTTTATTATTCCAAAACTAAATAATTCTGCTTTTCACCAATAAGGGGTACATCATCATTAAATACAACAATAAATCTGTCCGCAACCAAACTTTCTTTGATTTGGAACGCTGAAGTTGGCTTTGAGATAACAGACTTTTCGAGACCATGTAAACTCAACATCCATTGGCTTAAAGCGGATAATATTCCTAATAACTATCTGTTGATTCACCTATTTAATGCTGCTCATATTGCAGTTCCGGCTCCCTGACTTCCACGGTGCCATGATCATTGATCTCAGAAAGGGTTACCTTTTTTACTTCATTGATTAATAGAGGGTCATACTTTGCAGCAACGCGGATGTAATTTTCCGTAAAACCGTGCATTTTTCCATCCACCACATCTTCTTCAAAAAGCACCTTATAGGTTAGTCCGAGATTTTCTTCGTAAAAATTTCTTCTTTTTTTCTCAGAAAGAATCCGCAACATTTTAGACCGCTCGTTCCGAACCTTAATTGGGATAACCTCCTCCATTTCAGCCGCTCTGGTATTGGCTCTTTCTGAATAGGAAAATACATGAAGGTAAGAGACAGGCAGTTCGTTTAAAAACTGATAGGTTTCCTGAAAAAGTGCGTCGGTTTCTCCGGGAAATCCTACGATTACATCCACTCCTATACAACAATGCGGCATCAGGGCTTTGATTTTGCTTACCCGATCGACATATAGTTCTCTAAGATACCTTCTTCCCATAGCCCTTAAAATGGCGTTGCTACCGGATTGTAGAGGGATATGGAAGTGGGGCACAAATCTTTTTGACTTTGAAACAAAGGTGATGATCTCATTGGTGAGCAAGTTGGGTTCTATCGAAGAAATTCTGAATCTGTCTATCCCTTCCACCTGATCTAAAGCCTGGACCAAATTTGCAAAGGACTCTTTTCTTCTTCCATCCTGAATCCCAAAATCCCCAATGTTCACCCCGGTAAGGACAATTTCTTTGACTTCGGTGTGGGCGATTTCATTGGCAGCGGCTACAATTTGACTGATGCTGTCACTTCTACTTTTTCCTCTGGCTAAAGGAATGGTACAAAAAGCGCAGCCATAATTGCATCCATCCTGTACCTTTAAAAAGGTTCTGGTTCTGTCGTGGATGGAAAAGGCATGGTTAAACTGGACCGCCTCTTTGATCTCGGAGGCCAACACCTTAGTTTCCTGTTCTTTGGCAAAACCATCCAACAATTCTATGATTCTGAATTTTTCTGCAGCACCCAATACGGCATCCACCCCTTCAATCTCAGCAATTTCTTTGGGTTTGAGTTGGGCATAACAACCAATGATGGTGATATAAGCGTTGGGGGAAATTTTTTTGGCTTCTTTTACAATTTTTTTACATTTTTTATCAGCATTTTCTGTAACGGAACAGGTATTGATAATGAATATGTCAGGGGTTTGATCAAAATCAACTTTTTGATACCCTTTTTGCTCAAACATCCTACTGATGGTGGAGGTTTCTGAGAAGTTGAGCTTGCAGCCCAAGGTATAAAATGCTACTTTTTTCAAAATGATGTCGGATAATGAACCGCAAAGTTACAGCTAAATCTCAAAGTTTTCAATTTTCGGTAAATCTCAGGTGTTTTTCAAAAAAAAAATCGCCTTTTATCCGTAATTGCGGTTGAATTTTTTGAAAAAACTGTAAATATTCACCAAAGTGGCTCCAAAAAACACCATTTTTCTTTTTATTAATGATTAATTTCTATTTTTGTAATCAAATTTTAAACCACTAAGATCAAAAAATGGCAACATTAAGACACAATGCACTCATGATGGTGCAATCCAGGGAAAGAATTCGCGTGGAATCACCTTCTTTAAGAATTTCAGATTACTTCGAATCCAATGTTTTTGGAAGTAAAGAAATGAAGGCCTCTTTGTCACCCGCTGTTTACAAAAAAGTCAGCAGCGCTATTCAAAAAGGTGAAAAGATCGATAGTACCACCGCTGATGAAGTAGCCTCCGCGGTTAAATCCTGGGCACTTGGAAAGGGTGTGACCCACTACACCCACTGGTTTCAGCCCCTCACTGGAGCAACTGCCGAAAAGCATGACACTTTTTTTGATGCCCAAAGTGGGATAGAGAAATTCAAAGGTACTGCCTTGGTGCAACAGGAGCCTGATGCCTCCTCATTTCCAAGTGGGGGCATTAGAACCACTTTTGAGGCGCGCGGATATACTGCGTGGGATCCAAGTTCGCCCATCTTTATTTTTGATAAAACTTTATGTATTCCTACGATTTTTGTTTCCTATACCGGAGAAGCATTGGACTACAAAGCGCCTTTGATGAAATCTGTAGAAGCAGTCAACAACGCTGCTGTGGCTGTCTGCCAACTGTTTGACAGAAATGTAAAAAAAGTGACCCCATCTTTGGGTGTTGAACAGGAATATTTCGTGATTGACCGTGCTCTGTATGCCACTAGACCTGACTTGGTCATGGCGGGCAGAAGTGTGTATGGCCACAATCCAGCAAGAGGTCAGCAGTTAGATGACCATTACTTTGGTTCCATACCTACCCGAGTAAGGGATTTCATGAAAGACTTTGAAATCGAAGCCTTGAAATTGGGCATTCCTGTTTCCACTAGACACAATGAGGTGGCTCCAGGGCAATTTGAAGTGGCTCCATTGTTTGAGGAAATCAATAAAGCTACAGACCACAATCAGCTCCTGATGGATCTGATGGATAAAATAGGGGAGAAGCATAATTTAAAGGTGCTTTTCCATGAAAAACCATTCGCTGGTTTGAATGGTAGCGGCAAGCACAACAACTGGTCTTTGATTACTGATACTGGCGTTAACCTCTTTCAGCCCAGCAACTCTGCGAGAGAAAATCTACAGTTCCTCTGTTTCTTGGTGGCTACCATCAAAGCAGTATATGATCACGCTGATTTGCTGAGAGCCAGTATTGCTTCTGCAGGCAATGACTTCAGGCTTGGTGCCAACGAAGCCCCTCCGGCCATTATTTCTGTTTTCTTAGGTTCAACCTTGACTTCTGTTCTTGATGAACTGGAGAAGAATGGGAATCTGAAAATTGAGAAAGGAGATAACATGTACATGAAACTGGGGATAAGTAAGATTCCTGAAATCATCCTTGATAATACGGACAGGAACAGGACATCTCCTTTTGCATTTACAGGGAATAAGTTTGAATTCAGAGCCGTTGGATCCAGCGCCAATGTAGCTGGACCTATGACGGTATTGAATGTCATAGTTGCTGAAGTTCTGAAGGACCTGCTCAAGGAGGTAGAAAAAGAAATGACAGCAGGTAAAGAGAAGAAAATCGCCATCGTAAATGTGCTGAGAAAATACATCAAGGATTCTAAAAAAGTCAGGTTTGAAGGAGATGGATATTCAGAGGCTTGGGAAAAGGAAGCGGAAAAAAGAGGCTTGGCCAACTTAAAAAGAACCCCTTTTGCCTTGGATATCCTTCGTGACAAGAAAGTGGCAGAATTGTTCCAAAAGCACAAGGTTTTGACTGATGTGGAGCTGCATGCCAGGCATGAAATTCTTTTAGAGAATTATATCATGAAAGTTCAGATCGAATCCAGGGTGATGGGCGACCTTGCTTTGAATCATATCATTCCAACTGCCATAACCTACCAAAACAAGTTGATTGATAATGCCAATGGCTTAAAAGGGCTTGGGCTGGACAATTCGGCGGCCATCACTACGATTAAGGAAATAAGTACCCACATTGAGTCACTCAAAACCAATATCGGTAAAATGATTGACGCAAGAAGAAGCCTGAATAAAGTGGAAGACATCACCAAAAGGGCCAAAGGCTATAGTTCAGATGTCAAAGAAGCCTATTTTGATCAAATCAGGTATGCTGTGGACAAATTGGAGCTCTTGGTCGATGATGAATACTGGCCATTGGTAAAATACAGGGAAATGTTGTTTCTCAAGTAATACAACCATTTTCCAGAACAGCAAAAGCACCCTTCTCGAAGGGTGCTTTTTTTATATAGGAAGAATTAACCCTTTTTGAAAAAATTGAAAGATTGATGACTTTAAAAACCAAAATAGTCAGTAAATTATTTTTTTTGACCTTCATAGTTATTAAAAAAAATCAATTATCTTTTTATATAAAAATGAAATTAATTTCATAAGTAAGACTTTTTATAAAAAAAAATTAATGAATAAATTTTGATTATAATCTCAAATTCCTAAATTTAACACCAAATAGAAAGATGCTGTTATGGTCCTGAACCGTCGAATATTAGGTACGGAAACGATTCTCTAGAAATTTTATTCTTTCAAACTAAATAGTGATGTGCTTATGTAGAATTAATCCACTGTAAATTATCTAAAACCTTAGAAAAAGTTGTGTTTTCAGCATTTAGCACAGCAAAGTTTATTCAATCAATTTAAAACCTACGATTATTATTATGAGAAAAATTTTACTGACCATGTTGTCTTTGGTACTGACGCTGAGTATCGTGTTGGAAGCCCAGAGTCAAACGCGGGTACTTACCGGTAAAGTGGTAAGTGGCGCCGATGGGTTCCCCATTCCCGGGGTAAACGTCATAGACAAAGCGAACAATACGGGTACCGTCACTGATTTGGAGGGTAACTATTCGATTTCTGTTACCAATGCGACCACATTGGTCATCTCCTTTATAGGTTATGCAACGCAGGAAGTTCTGGTAGGAAACAGAAGTACGCTAGATATTGAAATGGCTGAGGATTTATCTGAACTTTCAGAGGTGGTCGTGACTTCATTCGGTATGGAAAGGGACAAAAAATCTCTTGGTTATTCAGTCACCCAGCTTGAGGGTGATAGGTTTACTGAATCTAGGACCGTTAACTTAGGAAATGCGCTTTCGGGTAAAATTGCCGGAGTGAATGTCAGCCCACCGGCTACCGGTGCTGCAGGTTCTACAAGGGTGGTGATCAGAGGGGGGTCTTCCTTGACTGGAAATGACCAACCACTTTACGTTGTCAATGGTATTCCAATCAACAATTCCAATTTGGGAAGTGCAGGTATGTGGGGTGGAAATGATTCAGGTGATGGATTGTCAGCAATCAACCCAGATGATATTGAAAGTATTTCAGTTTTGAAAGGAAGTACTGCTGCTGCTCTCTATGGAGTAAGGGCATCCAATGGAGTAGTGATGATCACGACTAAAACGGGTAAATCCAGAAAGGGAATTGGGGTGACTTTTAATTCCAATACCACCATGGACAGGGTATGGGACATGACAGACTTCCAAAATGTTTACGGTCCCGGTAGAGATGGATTAAGACCGTCTTCCTCTGGTGATGCTTTTGATATAGGACAAACTCACTGGGGAGAGCGATATGATGGAGCCAGTACGCCTCAGTTTGATGGGGTTTCCAGACCCTACTCCCATTTGGGGCAGGGGTTAAATTCCTTCTATCAAAATGCTTACACATTAAACAATTCCATCGCGTTTAGTGGGGGCAATGAAACCGGAACTTACCGATTCTCTTTTTCCGATTTGGACAATAAGGATATTATGCCTAACGCCGGATTTAAAAGAAGAGTAGCAAACGTTAGTGTTAACAGTAAATTGAATAAATTTACTGTCGCAGTAACCGGTCAGTATTCCAAGGAGAATGGTCAAAATAGACCAAGGCTGTCTGACTCTCCCGGCAATGCCAACTTCTCGATGATGACTTTCCCTGGTAATCTTCCCCTGAGTGCTATTCAGGGAGATCCCAACAAATTAGGAGCGATGGAAGACGGTACAGAACTACGTTATCAACCAAATGTTTTCCAAACCAATCCTTATTGGGCCGCATATCAGTTTAGCAGACAGGATCAGACAGACAGATTTATGGGTAATGCCTCCTTAACTTATAACATTACGGATTGGCTATATGTCCAAGGTAGAGTTGGTACTGATTTTAGTTCCAGGGTAGACGATACCTATGAGCCTTACGGTACAGCTTATAAGCCATTGGGTGATTTTAATCAAATTCAACGAAATATCAGAGAAGATAACGCCGACTTTTTTATTGGTGTAGATAAGACTTTTGGTGACTTTTCCATTGATGCCATGGTAGGTGGAAATAGAATGAGGCAGACAAGAGAATCCCTTCAAGCTGGAGGGAATGATCTCGTCGTACCATTCCTACATACCTTAAGAAATGTAGCGGCTCCCTCAGTCAATTATAATTTCAGCGAGCTTGGAATCAACTCTATTTTTGCCTCTGCCAATGTGGGGTATAAAAACTTTGTTTTCTTGAACGTAACTGCACGTGAAGATCAATTTTCTACTTTATCACCGGATAGTTTTAAATTGTTCTACCCCTCTGTAGGTACCAGTTTTGTTTTCAGCGAGGCTTTTGAAATGCCCTCTTTTGTTACTTTTGGTAAAATTAGGGCATCTTATGCAGGTTCAGGAGGTGGGGCTCCAGGCCCTTATGCATTATTGCTGACTTATGGACTTGTCGGACAGGGCCATCTTGGGTCAAGTTTAGGGCAGATCAATAATGGAAGTATTCCCAATAACACTTTGCAACCTTTTTCTTCCAACGAATTTGAAATCGGTGCAGACTTGAGGTTCTTCAGCAATCGTTTGGGACTGGATGTTGCCTATTATAGCAGAAGGACTACAGATGACATTTTGGCAACTGGAATTTCCTCCACATCAGGTTTCGGGAGTACTACAGTCAACATTGGTGAGCTTACCAATAGAGGTGTAGAGTTGTTGTTATCTGTTAATCCTGTCAGATCAGCCAACTTCAATTGGGACCTTTCTTTGAATTTCGCCAGCAACATCAGTAATGTGGTGAGTTTGGGTACTAATGCAGCGGGAGATCCCATTGAATTTATCAATTTGGGTCAATCCAGATTAATGAGGGAACAAATCCGCCATGTGGTAGGCCAGCCTTTGGGGATGATAGCTGGATTTAGACACTTGGAGGAAAATGGTCAGAGAGTATATACTGATGAAGGTTATCCTGTCACCACCCCAGGATTGGAAACTTTAGCAGAAGGAAGACATCCGATTTCTGCTGGATTATTCAACAACATGAGCTACAAAAACTGGAGATTGAGCTTTTTGATCGACATGAGGCAAGGAGGTAGTTTAGTGTCTGGTACCAACTATTCAGCTCATACCCTTGGATTACACCAAAACACGCTGGTTGGCAGGGAAGGTGGCCTTTCTTTCTCAGGAGTCAACCAAGAGGGAACCCCTACCAACTTTACGATACCAGCTGTAACTGGTGACCCTGACCAATTCCTTCTTAACGACTATTATACCCGTTGGGCAATGGTCACTGAGAACATCGTTTATGATGCTTCTTTTGCCAAGTTAAGGGAGTTTAGCCTTGGTTATTCTTTCCCAAGTACGATGTTATCCAAAACACCCTTTGAGGCTTTGAACCTGTCTTTGGTGGGAAGAAACCTGCTTTTGCTTTGGTCCAGTGTTCCCAATATTGATCCGGAATCTGCCTATGCAGTAGATGGTAACTCTCAGGGTTTGGAATTCTTTGCAATGCCAACTACCCGAAGCTTTGGGTTCAATTTGACGGCTAGTTTCTAATGAGGTATCCTTAATTTAAAAAGAGAAAAAAATGAAAATAAACAACAAATTAAAGAGCCTATTCTTAGCAGCGGTTGTGGGATTTAGTTCCTGTAGCGAAACGGCTCTATTGGATTTGAACATAGACCAAAATGCTGCTACGGATATGGATATGGCCTTTTTGTTCTCCACAGGAACCTTGAGGATCGGTGGAGAATATGAAAATACCCGTGCCAACATGCTTTATTCCGCTACGATGATTCAGCATACGGCTTCATTGGCCGGATATTTCAGTGGAGATAAGTATTTCTACAATGCACAGTATTCTGGAGCTTACATGGAGAGGCATTACACAGATGTTTTCAGATTGTTGCAGCATGTCAAAGAAAATACCGAAGGCATCCCGGAAGAAGCAAATCTTAATGCCGCGGCTACGATCATTATGGCTTTTGATATCCATAGAATGACGGACTTGTATGGAGATATTCCGTATACTGAAGCAGCTAGAGGATTGAATGGTGACGAGTACTGGTTTCCAAAATACGATACGCAAGAGGAAGTATACACTGCCTTGATTCAGGATATCGTAGCTGCCAGAGACAGAATTACGCCATCTGCCAGATCAATAGCTGCTCAGGATTTTGTCTTCAGAGGTGATATGGACCAATGGAAAAAGTTCGCCAATTCACTTTTGATGAGAATCGCCATGAGAATGAGCAATGTGGATCCTGCAAGGGCAAGAGAGGTATTTGTAGAGGCTAGTAATAATGGTCCATTCGAATCAAATGCTGATAATGCCTACATCATTTATGCCGAAGGTCCAATTGGGATTAACCGAAATGGTTTGAACGATGGATATTGGAATACTTATAAATACTCTAGAGATGCCAAAATCAGCAAGACCTTTATTGATTGGATGAAAGCCAATAATGATCCTCGTCTGATGATTGTTTCAGGAGGATTGGGTGATCCTGAAGTACCTTCTACCTGGAATACAGACCCTGCTGCGCAAAGAGGAATGCCAAATGGATACAATGTCAGTACAATCAGAAATGTGTTGTCTGCAAGTGAACTGGCAGATTTTGAGGCTAATCAGCCGGCAGGCCAACGCATGTTCTCCATGATCAACCTTAAATATTTGGATTGGTCTGATCCTTATTTGTTGCAAACTTATGCAGAGGTAGAATTGATGCGAGCCGAAGCCGCCTTGAAAGGATGGATCGGTTCTAATGCAGAGACTCATTTTGCAAATGGAGTCAGGGCAGCTATTGAAGTCTGGACAGACTTTGATGCTTCTTTTGCCCGGTCCAATGCTGAAATTGATGCCTATATACAAGGCCGTGGTTTCACAGCTGCCTCCGATGAGGACAAGTTGAGGCTGATCGGAGAAGAATACTGGGCAGCCACTTGGTTAAATGACATTGAATCATGGAGCAACTGGAGAAGAACAGGTTATCCCGAATTGACCCCAACTCAAGATCCAGGTAGATTTGAGGCCAATGAAATCCCTAGAAGATTAAGGTATTGGGAGACTGAAATCGGAGCCAATCCTGAAAATTATAGCAATGCCATAGGTAGAATCGGTGGGGACCTGCTGATGACCCGGATGTGGTGGGATGGAGGTAATTGATTCCATTTAGCATGTAATTGAGAAGAGGTGTCTAGTAAGACACCTCTTTTTTTATTTATAGGTTTGTGTGCTACCTTGCCTAAAAACTTATGGGAACTATGCTACTATGTGGTTAACCCAACCGGGAAATTTCTGGAGGGATTTTCAATTCTTAAGTTTCAAAATAAGTTTACCATATAGGGCACAAAGACCACATAGTTTTTTAATTTTTATTTACGGTAGGACGCAATGTTGGCGTTGAATTGCCTAATCAAAACATGCATTTTTTATTGTAATATTAGGAAATCTGGTTGTTGAGGAGAAAAACTTATGTAAACTATGCGACTATGGGGTTAACCCAATCGAGGAATTTCTGAAGGGTTTTTCAATTCTTTGGTGAATTTTCAAATGGGATTGCTACATAGAATCAGTAAAAAAACAATTAATCCCGTAAAGTCTGATAGGTGGGATCCAGTTGGTTCAAAATATAGCGGCCAATTTTGTCACCTTGTTGTACGCCCACATCAATGGCATCCCTAAAATGAATACCACCGTACAGCCTCGAAATAGCCGCTTCATCTGCGGCCTGAAGAAATGAATCAAAATGTCTGGCTGGCAATCCAAAATATTCCTCAGACGTGTCCAAATAGGCAAAATCATCCCCAAAATAAGCAGTGAGCACCACCGCACTGGCCCGACTGATGACGCTATGGCCACTGGTATATTCGGGAAATGGAGGGGTTTGGAGCAAAGGTCTCCATTTTTGGTCAATGTATTTATTGATGGCTGTTTCTGGTCTTATCCTGTCTGAATCATATTTTTCTTCCCAACAGGAAATGAATGCATCGTGTAGGGTCATGGCCAAAAGCGCATGCACATACACGGTTTCTTCTAAGGGTAGTTTAGCTTGTAATGTAGCAATTCCGGTTATTCCCATCCAATGACCCCCTGGGGAGATCTTTTTGAGTCCAATGGCCATATGACCGGAGTAACTTACCATAAAGGGATTGCAATCCCAGAAATTGGCAATCAGTTCTTTTTCCTCGTCCAAATTTTGGGTGATTGAAAAGACCTCCAAAAGTTGTTTTTTAAAATCACTTCCTTCTTCCAGGGAGAATACCGCAGGCGGTTTTGGTTTGTATGCTTTGATATCTTTCAGAAAAAAAGGCTTTATCGTTCTCCATTCCGGTTCCACAGCAGCCATGTAAGCCGGCGGGGTTGGATACCAGCGACCCTCACCGGTTTTTGGGGAATACCGGGTCAAGGTACTGAGTTGTAGGTATCCGTCATTCTTGGCCAAATCCAATACCAATGAAGCTACCTGATCAGCATATTCAATGTTTTTGGCAAGTACTTTTTTATTCCACTTTCTTTGCTTGGATTGCTCTTTGGTCCATTTCTCAATCTTTGGGAGGAGAGACTTACCAGAGGGCATGATGCTTTTTCCGATTTGAAGCATGCTGTAAATACTTGCAAAAGCTGGGTCCAACTGGGATTTACCCTGATCTACAGGATAATCTATTTCTCTTAAAATCTTTTGACTCAGGTGTTTTTCTTCCGGAAGCAGTCCAAGATCTTCCATGATGATCTGGGCACCTAAGGTGGAATAAGCATAAAACCTGGCAGCGGCAGGAGGGGAGGCCACATCTGTTACCATAATTTCAGTAATGGCGAACAGCTGATTGACAAAGGCCTCGCTGTCATCCATGCGGTTTTGCCCAAAAAGGGTCTGATGTCCAAATAGGAATGTAATCAGGAGTAAAGAAAATGACTTCGAAAGCACACTATCGGTTTGCATGACTTTGATCTCTCTCTTTTCGATTGTTGACATAACTTTCCACCCCAAAGTTATTGATGCCAAAAAGCAGCAAATTCTCTCCAAGGTGATCAATTTCAAGGATGGATTTCACGTCTCCTTTTATCCTAAATCCACTTTTTCTTTGAGGGATGTAAGTAAAATTGCCATTACCATCCCCCTCAAACAATACGCCAAAGTTAGCATCTATCACTCCCATTCTGATCCGAATATAGGTCTGATTTCCTGCTAACAATACGTCGTAATGACCATCTCCGTTGTGATCAAAAGGATGGATTGCGGTTACCGGTGCAAATTGCGCTTCATTGGGAAGGGGCTTTACCTCGAATCGGTCACCCTGATGATGTAGCCATACACTTCTGAGTTCCTCAGCTTCCAATTTAATCGCATTTTTGAGTTGCTCAGCACTAAAGATATCCTCAAGTACGGCATTTGAATAGGATCCATAATCGGTAAATTTACTTCTCATGCCATACATTTGGTCAAGGAGTTCGTCCCTACTGGCAAAAGGGTAAGGTTTACCTTGGATGTAATGAACCAAAATCGGATCAATGGAGCCATTTTCATCAAAATCAGCAGCATATAGGGTTAATGGTTCTTCGACCGAGGCACCTAATTGACTGTTCAATCCATAATTACCCACCACGATATCCGGCCTGCCATCTCCATCAAAATCGGCAATGGCCAAAGACGACCACCATCCAGTCAAATTTTTACCTAACCATTGTTCCGATTTATCCACCAGTTTTACCCCGTTTTCATTGATCAACACCCTTATGGGCATAAACTCTCCCACAACTATCAAATCCATCTTGCCATCTTGATTTAGATCAGTCCAGGCTGCGGCAGTTACCATCCCTAATTTACCCCCATCAGGCAAGTAGGCATTGGTTTCTTCCCGAAAAGTACCATCTCCCTGATTGATCAGAATATGGCTGGAAGGAATTAAAGGATATCTTCCAGGCACAATCCTGCTTCCAACAAACAAATCCGGAAAGCCGTCTCCATTGATGTCTGCACTGACAACCGTCGAACTGCTTGTAAGCATTTTTGGCAAAGCATCCTTGGATAATTTTAAATTTCCTTTTCCATCATTAAGGTAAAGCCGGTCCTGTAAGGCATCGTCAGTTGATAAATAGTCATGATAACCTCCGCTGGCTAGGTATAGATCCTGATACCCATTTCCATTGGCATCGAAGAATAAGGCAGCTGCATCTGTGAATTCATCTGAACTATAAAATGAATTCAATTTTTTCCATTCCTCCTTGTTCCAATGATAAAGCGCTCCAGGTGAATTCTTTGTCCCCCCTACAAAAATCTCAGTAAGCCCGTCCCCATTGATATCAGCTGAGGCCATGACTGGACCGACATAAGATGGCATATTGATCAAGAGAGGCTGACGTTTAAAATCATTAAAACCATCCTCCTGAGGAGTATGAGGAAGTAATTTACCTTGAGCGCTAAACCTTGGCTGTATGGAAACTGGTATTGTATTCGGGTCTACCGCCTCCTCTTGATTGATGGTAACCATTTGATTGGAACCCTGGTCTTTCAATGTACTCTTGGACCCGTTTGGCCAAATTACAATGAGAGAATCTATATAATCGATATCTCCGAGCCCAAAATGAAGGGTATGACTTAAGGTGGATTGAAAGCCTCTGACTGGATATTGCTCCCTAATCTGAATAGACTGACCGGCATACAAAGTGATTTTGCTGCCAATCCCAAAGGTATTGGAAGGTTTCCCTTTTAAGTTTACCTTGAGAAATTTCGAGTCTTGCGCTTTTTTATTGGCTCCCGTATTGCGGTAAATCCCCGCAGTTTCATTCAAGTTGCTGATGACCAAATCCAGGAATCCGTCATTGTCAAGATCTGCATACACAGCCCCACTAGAAAAATTAGGTTTGGAAATACCCCAATTTTTGGATTGGTCTGTAAAAGTAAGGTCTTGATTGTTTTCAAAAATATAATTGGATACCGGTGTGGAAGTCATCGTAGTTACCAAATGCAAGGTATCTGCCCGCTCTCCGGCCACGGCTTTTTTAAAGAAATAATCACCCTTGTATTTGAGGAAATCTCTGTTTGTATAATCCCTGTAATAGCCATTGGTGACCAAAAGGTCTTTCCATCCATTGTTGTTTGCATCAAAAAACAGAGCTGACCAACTCCAGTCCGTGTTTGAAATGCCAGCCAATTGACCTATTTCAGAAAAGTCTCCATTTCCATGATTAAGGTGCAGCATGTTCCGCATATTTTGGTGATAGAAGCCTTTCATGACCATAAGGGCATATTGTTCATAGTTTTCAGGTCCATACAATAGCTTTTGCCGCCTGTTGTCTTCGGGTAGCATATCCAAAGTGAATATGTCCATCAAGCCATCGTTGTTGATGTCACCTATATCTGCCCCCATGCTAAAATGGGAAATGTGCTGAAAATGCTCGGTCATCTTATCTGTAAAGGTGCCGTCTCCATTGTTGATATAAAGGTAATCTGGTTCGATGTAATCATTGGTGACCAAAAGATCAGGAAAGCCATCCTGATTGAGGTCAGATACGATGACTGCCAAACCAAAACCCATGGCATTGCCCAAAATCCCCGCTTCCTCACTTACATCCACAAATTTGCCGTTGTCATTGCGAAACAACTTATCTCCAGCTGTAGGATGCCTTTGTTTCCTGGCTTCATCAAACTCAATTTCATTGATGACAGTTATGTTGTGATTGAGTAAAAACATGTCTAAGTCCCCATCTCCATCAAAATCAAAAAAAACCGCTTGAGTACTGTTGGAAGGGTCATCTAAGCCAAACTTATTGGCTTCTTCACGGAAAGTCATATCCCCTTGGTTGATAAAAAGTTGGTTTCTTTTTGATGCCTGATCCCCATTGCCTGAGTAACAGACATAAATATCCAGAAAACCATCTCCATTTAAGTCCACTACGGTTACTCCGGTAGTCCATGCGTTTTTACCTTCTATTCCGGCAGCTTTGGAAATATCCTTAAACTTAAAATCACCCAGGTTTTGGTAGAGTTTATTAGGTGACATATTTCCTGTAAAAAACAAATCCTCCAATCCATCATTGTTAAAATCCGCTACAGCTACACCACCGCCATTGTAAAAATACTCATAGGTTAAAATGTTGTTTTTTGCATCTTCCTTCAACTGATTTTTAAAATTGACCCCCGTTTTTTTTGGGCTCAAAGCCTCAAACAAGGGTTTTTCTTTTTGAAAAGCAAACACCATGTGCAATGGTGAAATCCATGAAAAAATAATCAACGGTATGACCCAAGAATTATATTTCCTCTTGGAAAAGAGATTACCTGATGACTTGTATGCAGTCAGCAATGCCTTCATGATCATTTTCTTTTTCGGGGTTTAATTGATGATATCTTCAAAGATATTCTCAATGACAACAGCAATTCCACCCAACAATCCAACTTCTTTTCCCAACTGATAGAGGGCAAGCTCTGTTTTTTCCCTTGATTTGGCCATGCTGTAGATATTCAAGGCCTGTTGAATCGGAGTAATCAGATATTGTTTGGCCTCGGCCACTGATCCACCGATAATGATCAGGTCTGGATTCAAAATCTGGATGAGAATAGAGATGCCCCTTCCTAGATCTAATCCAGCATCGGAAAGTATGGTGATGGCCCTTTGGTCACCTGCCAATGCGGCTTCTACCACGATATTGGGTTCCAAACCATCCTGTTTTTCTCTGGCCATTCTACTCATGATCGAGTCACTGTCTTTCAGAACAGCTTCTTCGGCCATCTTTACGATGGCTGTACCGGATGCCACTGCTTCCAAACACCCTTTTTTGCCACAGGTACAGGAAATGTCTCTCGACTCGAATAGGGGGGAGTGGCTGAATTCTCCCGCGAAACCCGAAGAGCCTTGATATAGCTTTCCGTCTATAATAATCCCAAGCCCAATTCCCCAACCAATGAAAATGCCCAAAACATTGTTGAAAGGTTTGTTTTGACCAAATTTAAACTCAGCCAAGGTCATGGCCCTTGCATCATTTTCAATAAATATTTTCTTTTGGAATTTTGTCTCCAAAGATTCCCTTAAACTTTTTTTTCCGAAATTTAAGTAAGTGTAATTGACACCACTCATGGCATCAATCAATCCGGGCATGGATATACCTATCGCAATGATTTTTTCATTCTCCAATCCGGAGTTGAGCATGTGATTTTCCATCAGCATGACAAGCTTCTCATAAGTTTCTTTTTCATTGTTCAAGACCAACTTATGGTTTTCTATTTCAGTAACCGCTTTGTTGTCGCTGTCATAGATGGCAATTCTTACTTTGAATTTACTAATATCCAAAGACAAAACATAAAAGGCATTCTTAGCGAGACGATACAGATCTGGTTTTCTGCCTCCTTGTGATTCTGCTCTACCTTGTTTGATCACTTCTCCCGACTGTATCAAATCGGTCAGGAGTGAATTTACAGTTGGTAAACTGATGCCCACCTGATTGCAGATTTCTCCTGCTGTATTGCTGCCATTGGTGTAAAGATTTTTAATGATTTTTATTTTATTGAGGTAGTTCTTGATTTCAACAACGCCTTCTTTTTTATCGAGTGACTTTTGGGGGTTGATCAGGTTCATCATAGTCAAATTAGCCTTTCAATAAAGTAAAATTTGATGGGTTATAAAAGCACTTAAAGAAAAATATTGAAAAAGTTTACTGAGTTAAGTCTAATAATTTTGATTTTAAGCACTTTTGAACAGTTTTTGTGATTACAGCTTAATTTTTCTTATAAAATGAAAGGGCGTAAAACTAAAAATAAGGCCAAGTTGATATTAATTGATTTTCCAGCGAAAATTGTATTTAAAATCTTGCCATTTTTTCCATTATTCGAAATAGCAAGCCTGATGTGCATATTTCTAAACATGATCCTTGACCAAATATCACATTACTAAGAAAGCAATGTATATATTTTACCGATTTGAAAACTTGTGCAATAAGGTAAATCAAGTAACTTTATCGTTCTTTTTAATTAGAAAACTTTACATAAAATGGCAAATAACAGTTGGAATTTAAACATTTCTCAAGACGCTGATAAATCAGAAGTATTTCAATCTGTAGAGGCTTTCCTCAACGAATTGGGATTGGGAATTGCCTCGAAAGACATGGAAAGGCCTTGGGGCGGTTTTTTTGTAATTCAAGAAGATCAAATTAAACGCTTCAAGTCTATTTTTTTCGATGATGTTTTTTTAGATGAGCATCAAATGCAACAAAAATTAAGTCCCAAGATTTTATTGGTTGGGCCAGATAAGCGCCTATCTTGGCAATATCACCATCGAAGAGCCGAAATCTGGAAACTAATAGCCGGAAACGCGGGAATTGTGGTTAGTCCTGATGATCGTTTAAATGATTTAAAAAAATTAGAGTTGGGTAAAGTAATTAGATTATCCCAAGGTGAGAGGCATCGCCTTGTGGGCTTGACAGGGTGGGGGATAGTGGCTGAAATTTGGATGCACACGGATCCTGATCATCCTTCTGATGAATCCGACATTGTTCGGGTGGAAGACGATTTCCAGAGAACATAAAAAAGGCCCCAATTTGGGACCTTTTTGATTTAATTACCGGCTCTTCTTGTATTGTTGCTTCTATTGGATGATCTGGTCGTACCGGTTGACCTGCTGGTATTTCCTGAACTTCTTACTGCTGGCTGACTGCTTCGGCTTGAACTTCCGCTGTTTACCCTTGGGGCAGTATTCCTCTGGTTTTGCTGGCTCCTGGCAGGTTGAGCTTTGGTATTTCTTTGGTTGCTACTAGAACCACTCACCCTACTCTGTGGTCTGGAGGTATTTCCGGCAGGGCTACTCTGTCTGACCTGAGGATTGCTTCTTACTGCGGACCTATTGGTTGTACCTACCCTTTGATTGGTATTTCCTCTTTGAGTAGGGGTCACACTAGGCGTGGAATTTCTATTGGTGTTTTGCCTGTTGTTCTGAAGGGTTTCAGTTCGGTTTGTGGCATTGCCCCTATTGTTTATAGTTCCCTCAATTCGGTTACTTGTTGTACCTACTCGGTTGCTGTTGGCAGTATTTACCCGATTTGAATTGTTGGGATTGACGGAAGCATTGTTGCCCAAATTTCTACCTCTACTAACATCCTGAGCTGTGGACACCCTTGCAGGTCTCGCTTGGCTGTTTCTATTGGCTCGACTATCTATTTCAGGCCTGTACAGGTTAACTTGGTTATTGGCTACTGAAGCTCTACCAGGTCGATTGGATTCCCCAACATGATATACAGGCACTCTGCTTCTGGTCGCTCTTTCTATGTCTCTTCTATCTGGACCAGACACGTATACCCGGTTATTGCTGACGTAGGTATTGTTGATGATGGTCGTTTGGTTGTAAATGTTGACAACACGCGCTCTTGGAGCATAATATCTATAAAGATTTCTTCCGAAGAATCTTCTTTGAGGAACAAAAACGTACCACCTGTTGGGAATGGTGTGAAATCCTACATTGATAGCGATCCCTGGGCCCATAGGTGCCCAACCATAATATCCTCCTCCTGTTCTCCAAGATACCCAAGCTGGTCCCCATTCATACCCAGGTACCCAAGCCCATCCATAGAAATCGTCAAAAAACCAGCGGCCATAATGAAATGGAGCCCATCCCCAGTCATAGTGAGAAACCCAAGTGTTGCCATAGGTAGTCATTACCCAGTGACCGTTGGTTCCATAGGGATGAAAGTCATGACCTACATTTGGTATCCATACATATCCATGTCTTTGATCCATTACCCAGTTTCCATATGGCATCAAACCATCATAAAATACCTGGAAGGAAACTCCATTGAAATTTGCTGTAGCTTTATGGCTTGGTAAAGTAAGTGATACCCCTACCAAAACTAGAAATACGAGTAATAATCTTAGCGTTTTCATGACCGTAACCTTTAAATGTTTATTTGGTTTTACGGCATTTATTAAAAAATAGTTGCTTATTTCGAATTAATTCATATAAAAAATTTCAAAAAAATCAAAAATAGGTATATTTTATTATTTTTTATAGAAAAGACACAAGGATTGTATAAGAAATAATCATGCCAAAAGATTTGTTGAGTCCGATAGCTTAGAAAAAGTATAAAAAAAGGCCCGAAAAACATTTCGGGCCATTTAAAAAGACTTTACAGTGACTCTTGTCGTGGATTATCAGAATTAACGATATTAACTTAAACCAACCAGTTACAAAAAAATGAGTTAACCACTTCAAACGTACTTTTACTGCATTGCCTATCAATTAAAGATTATGATTCAAATATAGATTAAATAATTTAAAGTGCAAAAAAAATAGTATGAAAAACAAAAAAAATTATTTAACTTAAAAAATAAGACCTTCTTCAAGGTCTTTTGAATTCATTTCATTTTTTCTATTCGCTGAGCTATTTCTTCCGCTTCAGCCATTAATTTATCCGAAGCGGTCCTATTGGTATGGGAAAGCTTGTAGGCTTTTTCCATAACTTCTTTATAGGTTTGCTGAAGCTTTTCTTTTTCTGATTTCTTTTTGAATAGACCAAACATGTTTCCTGAGGTTTATCTATTCAACCCTATCTCTTCCAAAAAGTTTAACTAGTCAAATTGCTGGAAAGGGATTTCCAATAAATTCTCATTTTGAGGGACGATTTCATCATCCTGAAAATTAATGATTTCTTCAAGGCGACCGCTTGTGTTGTAATACCTCCATTGGCCTTCTTTTTTCCCATCGACCATTTGCCCTCTTGAAGCCAAGCGACCATTTTCATGGTAATACTTCCACTCACCTTCGGCTTTACCAAAAGCAAAATTACCTTCTGATTCTTTTTCCCCGTCTATATAGTAAGTGATTCTGGTCCCGCTACCATCCTTGAGTGTGCCCGGATCGAATGTTTTTTGTCCATCATAGCTTTTATATTCACTGATATTCATCAAACGGCCATTTTCCCAAGTTTCCTCCTGTGTTAGCTGTTTGTTATCATAAAACAGCCCCCATATCCCGTTTTCAAATCCGTAGAAATAACTGCCAACTGATTTGAGTTGACCGCCATCATAATAATAAAACCATTGTCCATGCTCAGACCCGAGTTGGTATTCTCCTTCAGCTACAAGAATACCTATTTTATTGAAATACTTCCATAGACCAGTTTTTACATCATTTTTGTATTCTCCGATGGAATAAAGTTCACCATCAGGATAATAACTCTTCCATAGGCCGTCCTTTACTCCATTTTTATATTGTCCCCGTACGGAAGGATTTCCATTGACGTGATTTTCGATATACTCACCTTTGGGCATACCCAATTCATAACTTTTCTTTTTGGAGACATTTCTATTGGGAAAATATTCCACCCATTCACCAACGGGTATGTCATTCTCATATTTTTCTATTCTTGCCTCTCTTTTGTTTTCATAAAAAAAAGTCCAAGTGCCGGTTTTGTTTCCTTGGTCATCAAATGATGTAGTGGATTCCAAAGTTCTTGAATTGGGAAAAAAAGTTTTCCATTCTCCAACTCTGTTTCCATTTTTATATTCCCCCTGCTCCTCAATGATGTTGTTTTCCGAATAACGCTTAAAAGGGCCATTGAGTCTTCCGTTTTTGTAGGTGGTTTCCACAATCAACTGCCCATATGGTGAATATTCAAGATACGCCCCCTCCATATTGCCGTTATCAAAGTTCTGCTTCAAGGCGAGCTGTCCATTGTCGTAATAAGTCAGCCATTCACCTGTTTTTTTGCCATCCACAAAAGTGCCTTCCGTCTTGATCTGCCTTGGATTGACGTAGTCAGGCAAACCAAACCTGCCATAATATTCCTTGTAGGGGCCTACCAATACACTGTCTTGATAAATTGCCTCTTCTTTCAACGCGCCCGCCATATCATATCTACGGAAAACACCATTCAACTTATTTTCCTTGTACTCGAGCTCGATATGTTTCTGATTGTTGCGGTGGTATGTCACCCAAGGTCCATCCCGATCTCCTGTATTGAAGTAACCCTGCTCAATCATTCGGTTGTCCCTAGCATCATAAAATTTCCAAAGCCCATCCAAGGTTCCGTCTTTTGAAACCCCAACGCCTAGAATGGTAGAGTCTGAATTGTATATTTGAAGGGTTTGACTTTGGGAGAAAGTCAGCATGGGGATGGAAATCAGAAGAAAAAAAGCAAAATAATATTTCATATGGTTGGAGACTTTATTGAATGCTTACGTTATCTATGAAATACAGGTTTAAAATTCCCTGAAATTACAAAATAAAGATAATATTTAATTCCCAATGTCCAATAAAAGCCTCAACTCTCTAGAAAGTAGATGCTCCAACTGATCCATGGATCGTTGCAAAGTGATTTTTTTCACCAACAAAACAAATGGTTGATCCATCTTCAGTTTTTCAAAAGCTTCCTCGGTAACTGAATGGATTGCACTTTGACTATCAATGATTTTTGGATAGTCAAATGGATCTGATGAAACGCTCAAAAAGTATCCTTCCTTAAATCTAGCATTTACGACTTCATGAATAGCTTTATCTTGTCCGAAAAAATCCAAAACAAACATTCCGTATCCCCACCAGTGAAGGATTCTGATATTTCTGCCTTCTAAAAGATCGAAATCTCTAAAGACATCCAAGACCTGGTAAGGGCAGGATTTGAGTTCGTTGCCTTTGCTGATTTTAATGCCTTTGGATTGGGGATGTATCTTGATTAAGTCTTCCAGAGATAGCTTATTTGCTACATTTGAAAATAAAGTTACCATTTGTGATTTTTGTCGGGAGATATTTTCAAAAAGATTCCGATCTCCGAGAAGTTCGAGGTCAAGATTACCGCCTGGTTGGAATGATAAATCCGAATTTACCATCTCAAAAGTGCTGATGCCCAAGTAAATCCACTACCAAAAGCAGCCAAGCAAATCAAGTCCCCCTCTTTGATGCGGCCTTGTTCCCAGGCTTCACTTAAAGCTATGGGAATGGTAGCGGCGGTGGTGTTTCCATAGTACATGATGTTGTTGAACACTTTATGGTCAGGCAGTCCCATTTTTTCTTGAATAAAATTGCTGATCCTCAGGTTGGCTTGGTGAGGGATGAGAAGATCTATGTCATCTGCCTTTAATTGATTGAATTCTAGCGCTTCAAGGATTACTTCTCTAAACCTGACCACAGCATGTTTAAAAACGGTATTTCCGTTCATAAACATTTTAAAGCTTGGTTGGTCAATGATCTCCGGCGATAACCTGATTTCCCTACTGCTTCCCGGATCTTTGAGATAAAGCTCCTCCGCATAGTCCCCATCTGCATGCAAATGGGTAGACAATATCCCAGGCTGTTCGGATTCTACTGCACTTAAAACTACTGCGCCGGCCCCATCAGCAAATATGACGGCACTGGACCTTCCTTCATCACTCTTGTCCAGTGCGGAAGACTGGATTTCTGCCCCAACCACCAAAATATTTTTATACATGCAGGTTTTGATAAATTGATCCGCCACCGATAAGCTATATATAAACCCTGAACAGGCATTTCGGATATCAATGGCCCCAATGCCTTGCATCCCAAGCTCTCTTTGCAAAAGGACCCCGTTTCCTGGCACGAAATAATCAGGAGTAATGGTGGCAAAAACGATTAAATCTATTTCTTTATGGGACAGTCCAGCTCTTTTCAAGGCCATTTTTGAAGCTTCAACAGACATGCTGGTCACAGTGTCCTTTCCGGGAGTGAACCATCGTCTTTCCCTGATTCCGGTCCTCTCTACGATCCATTCATTGTTGGTGTCTATAATTTTGGCCAGGTCATCATTGGTGACTACCTGTTCTGGGACAAAATGTCCGGTTCCAACTATTCGGGATCTTTTCATATGTATGGTTTATTTGGGTTCATATTTCTTAAAGTAAAATTAAGGGGTTTTGTTTTGGTTTACCTAAATCAAAAGGAATTTCTGCATTAAATGACAATTCAATGTTATGAAATTATTAAAAATATAAATAAATAAAAAAAAATGTAGTTCAAATACATAAAAATACATTAGCTAAAAAAATAGGTACATGATGTTGACTTTCAGTTGTTTACTGTGTAGAAATAGTTTTCAATTCATTTTAACGTTATAAAATTTCTTGATATAAAGCCATATTAATTTTTTTATAACACAAATAAAGCGTTTTGTATAATAAAAAATGTTTTTTATGTTTAGCAATCTTTTAACTAAACATTTTATACAAATGAAAAAAAATCTCTTTTCGCTGCTCATTTATTTTAGCGCTGCGCTTTTTCTTTTCTCATGTCAGGAAGAGGCAGAGGTCAATCCATTGACCAACAATTTGGAAGAGGGTATGGTATCCCTCAATTTGGTAAATTCTTTAAGACAGTCCACTGGTACTCCTATTGGGGCTAGAGTGGCTTCTGATGAAGAATTCAATCCATCATGTTCCACCTTACCCTTGTTTTATACAGAATTGTCAGGGGGAGGTAATATCGGAGTGACCTCTCAGGCAGACATCCCTGGCTTGGGTCACCGATTTAGAGTAAGAAACCCGACACTAGCGCCTATGTTGGATGTGGAAATCAGTTTAGCTGGTGGACCTGTTTTATTTTCAGGCTTGAGTGTACCTGCAGAATCCCAACTTTGGATTATTCTGCCTCAAAAAGGAACTACCATTACCAAATGGACCAACCCTGATGGCACCACCGGCCAGTTGAACAGGGCGCTTAACAATGAAGTGCAATCCTGTACAGACGAGGATTTTAATCCTTTTTGTTCTACACTTGACATTTTTGCGACGCCCTACACCAGCGGATCAAATGTGAACACCACTTCCATTCATGACATCCCAGGAAAGGGACATAGACTGAGAATCATGAACCCTACTCAGCAAGCCATAACAAATGTTTCTGTACGTTTGGCTGGAGGAGCTACGCTTTTGACAGGATTATATATCCCGGCAGAAACGGCACTTTGGGTTATTTTGTCTGAAAAAGGAACGGCAATAACTTCATGGACCAATTCAGATGGAAGCACAGGTTCGAATACCAAGTCCCTCAATAATGAAGTACAGAATTGTGAAGAACCGCTCTGTGAATTCCCTGATGATTACCAGCATGATGTGCCGTCAAGTTTTGATGTTTACTTCATCGGAGCGGATGGCAAAGAATTTAAGTTTGAAAATGTGGGAGAGGGAACCGATACTTATGAATTGCCTTTGCAATCATACACAATTTATGTAACTAATTTCTCGGATTATCAGAATTTACCTCAATACACAGATCAACTGTTCATGTTGGGAACCAGCATTGTAGATTTCAGTAATACTTCAAGTGCTACTGTAACAGTTTTGAATCCTTATAGTGCAGTGATGGTAGGCATAACGAATCAATTGAGTATCTCTACTGTACCAACTTTAGAAGGAAATGCTTTATCTAATGTTGGGGATTGGTTCCTTATCTACAGTTTGAGTGATGCAGGAAATACAGAAGATCTGATGATTACCGATGTGAGGGGGGATCAAAGAACTCTGACCGAAAACTTCAACAGAAATGAGCAGTACAGGTATGTCTTGTGCATCGATTCTGACCTTACGATAGTGGTTGAAGATGTTTTTGTAATCACCAACGACATGTTCGTAAGATAAAAAGCTATTTGATTTTTAAACTAAAAACCGGGAGAGATCCCGGTTTTTTTATATCCTATGCTGACTTTTTAGCTTCCAATATCGATAAAGACCTGCAACAGATATCCAACTTGGATTCGCATATTCATAAACCTTCAATTGGTCTGCATCACATGCTTTGTCGATCAATTGTTGCTTGGCATAAGCCTTAAATCGGGGAATCACTGTTGCTTGATCCTCATCTGCTTCGAATGGGATCCGTATCCAGGCTGCCCAATCCATTAGCATTTGTTCAAGTTCAGAAAGATGGTTTTCTACGTCATCCACTATACCGAAATGGGTCAAATAGAGGCGTTGAGGGTTGATTTTTCTTATTTTTTCTATGGATTCAACCCAATTTTCAACATGGATATCGGGGGGAGGGCAAGGAGGAACCACTGGCCCCTTTCCGATTTTCACACCTGCAACATCGCCTGTAAAAAGGATTGATTTATATTTCCAAGCTATATGATGAGCGGCATGACCTGGGGTGAAAATGGCCTGAAAAGCATGGTTGCCTACATTTACAATTTCTCCATCTTCAGGAATTTGGATACTGGCTTTTGGAATGGCTTCCATTTTGCCCCAAAGGTTTTCCATTTCATCTCCATAAATCTGAGCGGCAGAATTCCAGAGTTTTTCAGGAGACATCAAATGAGGGGCTCCCAATGGATGCACCACTATTTTGGCTCCCTTTTCTGCCAATTTCCAGGCAGCCCCGGCATGATCAAAATGGATATGGGTCAAAAATACATATTGGATGTCCTCGGGAAAATACCCTTTCTCTCTCAACCCCCTTTCCAATTGGGGATAGGTACTTTCCGGTCCTGACTCAATCAGTACGGGCCCAATATCAGTTTCCACCAAATAGCTGGCAATTGCTCCTAATGTATTTTGAAAATGTAAATCAAGGGTAAAAACAGACATGTCAACCAAATAGGGTATAGTTGCCAAACTGATCCATGGGAGAGGTTTTTCTTATTACGGATGGGTGGTCATTGGCCACTTGATTTACCAAGGGAGAAACAGGGTAACTATTCATCAATTCGGATGGAAAGGTCTGCATCATGTTCAGCAACTCAGTTTCAGAAGTATATCTGTCCAACCATTTTTTTTCGTCTTCCTTGGCCAAGATCACAGGCATCCTGTCATGCACCTCAGCCACCAAAGCATTTGGACTGGTGGTTAGGATAAGAAAGGTATGATTGATTTTGCCTTCTTGGTTTTCAAATTCCTCCCAGATTCCGGCAAATGCAAATAGGCCACCATCAATCAGCGTAAAGCGGTTGGGACTTTTGGTTTTTTTACCCAACTGTTTCCATTCAAAAAAACCGTCCGCCGGAACAAGACAGCGTCTACTTCGAAACGCCGATTTAAAAGAAGCTTTCTCTGCCACTGTTTCGGCTCTAGCATTGATGAATTTGTAAGAAACGGGCTTATTCCTGGCAAATTCCGGCGTTATGCCCCAATAGAAATGAGAGAATCCCTTGGGACTGTCCGAAGTGATGACTGGTAGCAATTGAGTAGGGGCTATGTTGTACCTGGGTTTAAAATCTTCCAAGTGTTCAGCTTGAAATCTTTCTTCCAGTTCGATCTTGCTTTTGGCGAGTGAATATCTTCCGCACATTTTAGTATTTTTTATTGGAGCCGTGTGCGTAAGTTAAATATCCCTTTCCACAAATTCAAATGCTCTTTTTTCTGACCAATAGATTTCATTTTTATTTCTGGGACTGAAACCCACATGGCCACCATAATGAGGGAATTCCATATAAACCTGCTTCAGTTCTTGGGCCAAGTCTGTAGGGAAGCATTGTTCACTTAGAAAAGGGTCATTCTGTGCATTTAAAATGAGACTAGGGACCTGTATCCCGTGTAGGAAATACAAAGAAGAACATTTTTCATAATAATCTTTGGCCCCATCAAAGCCATGAAGTGGACCAGTATAGTGTTCATCAAAATCTTCCAGCGTTTTGATTTTCTTCAGTTTTTCAAGTTGGACCACCTCCGGGAAAATCTTCGCTTTTTTTTGGATTTTTTCCTTTAAGCTTAACAAAAAACGTATGGCGTAGAGAATATTTTCTCCTTTGGAAATTTGGATGGATGAGCTATGAAGGTGTAAAGGGACTGAAATTGTAACCGCTTTTTTGATTTTAAACGACCTTTTTCTTTCCTCTCCCAGGTATTTCAGTGTTAGATTACCCCCTAAGCTGAATCCGATCAAGAAGATTTCCTGATAAGACCTTTCGGCGTGTTGGACTACCCGATGCAAATCATAAGTGGCACCTGAATGATAAAAGATGGCAGTATGGTTCATTTCTTCACCACATCCTCTAAAATTCCAAGTCAATACATCGTAGCCGTTTCGAAAAAACTGCTCAGCCATTCCCGTCATGTAAGGCCTTTGGCTGTTGCCTTCCAAACCGTGGCTGATGATGACCAGCCTTGGTTGGTTACTTCTCAACCAGTCCAGATCCAAAAAATCCCCATCAGGAGTGTTAATCCTTTCTCTTTCAAAGGGTAATGGAATGGGTTTTCTGAAGATTCCGGGGATGATGGTCTGTAGATGACCATTGAACAAATGGGCAGGTCTTAAGTAATTGCTGCTTGAAATTAACGGCATTTTAGAAAAGGCGTAAACGTTTTCAGATTTCTATTCCTCAAAATACTATTATTAAATTTGAATAAACATTTTTTAAGAACTATTTTTGAAATGCTTAAAAATCGTAGAGGAAGAACAAACATATGGCCGAAATAATAAGAATGCCCAAAATGAGCGATACCATGGAAGAGGGAGTCATCGCTTCTTGGATCAAAAAAATAGGAGATGAAGTGAAGCCCGGCGATATCTTGGCCGAAGTGGAAACCGATAAAGCAACCATGGAATTGGAAGCTTATGAAGAAGGCATTTTACTTCACATCGGTGTAGAAGAAAAAGACTCAGTGCCTGTCAATGGCGTCATTGCTATCATAGGAGAAAAGGACGAAAACATCGAGGAATTATTGAAAGAAATCAGTAGCGGCAACGGAGGAGATGATGCCAAAGAAGAGAAAAAGGAACCTTCAAATGCCAAATCAGAAGAAAAAGCTGAAAAAGAAGAAAGCAAGTCTGAAAAATCTGAAAAGACATCTGAAAAAATAGATACATCCGATATTGCAGCCACCTTGATCACCATGCCCAAAATGAGTGATACCATGCAGGAAGGCACCATTTCTGCCTGGTTGAAGAAAGTGGGCGATGAGGTGAAATCAGGGGATATCCTTGCAGAGGTCGAAACCGATAAGGCCACCATGGAACTTGAATCATATGAAGACGGGACCATTTTGTACATTGGAGTAGAAGAAGGGGATTCTGTGGAAATAGATGGGGTAATTGCGGTAATCGGAGAAAAAGATGCAGATTATAAAAAATTAATAGAAGCGCATAAAAGTAAAGGTTCCGGAAAAGGAGATGAGCAATCTTCGGAAAAGGAAACACCGAAAGAGGAACCAAAAGCAGAAAAGCAAGATACCAAAGCGCCTGAAAAAGCAAATACTGAATCTGTATCTTCCAGTGATAATGGAAGACTAAAAGCATCACCTTTAGCGAAAAAACTAGCGGAAGACAAAGGAATAGACATTCAGTTGGTCAAAGGTTCCGGTGAGGGGGGAAGGATCATCAAAAGAGACATTGAGAATTTTGATCCATCCAAAGCGGCTCCAAAAGCAGAAACCACAGCTGCTGCAACAAGTAGTGTAGCTGTTGGACAGGAATCTTTCAAAGAGGAGAAGGTTTCTCAAATGAGGAAAACCATCGCGAAACGTCTTGCAGAAAGCAAATTCAATGCGCCTCATTTCTACCTCACCATGGAAATCAACATGGACAAGGCCATCGAAGCGAGAAAAAGCATGAATGAAATTGCGCCGGTCAAGATATCCTTCAATGACATGGTTATCAAAGCCGCAGCCGCAGCGCTGAGGCAGCATCCAAAAGTAAACTGTTCTTGGTTAGGGGATAAAATAAGGTACAACGACCACATACATATTGGTATGGCTGTGGCCGTAGACGAAGGGCTTCTGGTTCCTGTGATCAGATTTGCTGACAGCAAATCTCTTTCACAGATTTCCAATGAAGCCAAGTCCTTGGGAGGTAAAGCCAAAAACAAAGAACTTCAGCCCAAAGACTGGGAAGGAAATACCTTTACCATTTCCAACTTGGGAATGTTTGGAATAGATGAATTTACTGCCATCATCAATCCGCCTGATGCCTGTATCATGGCAGTGGGTGGAATCAAGGAGACGGTCATTGTTAAAGAAGGTCAAATGGTGGTTGGAAACCTGATGAAGGTTACCTTATCCTGTGACCACAGGGTAGTGGACGGAGCGGTAGGCTCTGCATTCTTACTGACTTTCAAGAGTCTTTTGGAAGACCCTGTCAGGATTTTGATTTAACTCTTTATCTGAAACTATTTTCAGTTAAATTACTTATTCATTAATTATACTGCCAAAAAGTCCTGTTTCAATAGGACTTTTTGTTTTGTACGGCTTTTGTAAGGTCTAAAGAAATTAAAAATATGAAAAAAATTAAATCAACTACCGTAGTCGCCATCAAGCACCAAGGTCAAGTGGTGATCGGTGCTGACGGTCAGGCTACTTTAGGAAATACGGTGGCAAAAAGCTCTGTCAATAAAATCAGAAAACTGCAAGGTGGAAAAATTGTGACAGGATTTGCCGGGTCAACGGCGGATGCCTTTACACTTTTGGATAAATTTGAAGAAAAGCTGGGCGCTTATGGCAACAACATGAAGCGGGCAGCCGTGGAATTGGCCAAGGAATGGCGTACCGACCGGATGCTGAGCAAATTGGAGGCCATGATGATCGTGGCGGATGCCAGTGACATTCTGATCATTTCAGGTACAGGTGATGTGATAGAGCCAGATATGGAAATAGCTACCATTGGCTCAGGAAGCATGTTTGCCCAATCTGCAGCGCGTGCCTTAAAGAAATTTGCACCACAACTATCTGCCGAGGAAATGGTGAGGGAAAGCTTGGGTATTGCAGCGGATGTTTGCATATATACCAACCATAATCTGGTGGTAGAAAAAGTTTCAAGCTAAAAAATAACGGGCCCAGTTTGCTTTAGCCCATGCAAACTGTGTCCATTTTTATGCTTTTATCCTTATTTCTTGCGGGATCAAATCCGTCAGATCTGCGATCCTTATAGGTGTATTGTTTTCTATGCTCTTCCGGGCAGCGATTCCCACCAGTATAGACATGGCCCCATCTCTCGTTCCCGCAGATTGGTGATACGGATCACCCATATCGGGATCTTTAAAAAGCTTGTCTTTCAATCTTACATCTCCACCCCCATGTCCTCCTCCACCATGGGGAACCTGAATGATTTCTGACTTTCCGAAATTCTTGGTCAAGCGTATTTCATCATAATTGACTTCCTGCCAGGGCTGTTGCTCTTTGATCCAAGCTTCAAGCCTTCCTTTTGTTCCATTGAAAGCAATCCGGTATCCCTCATAGGGTGAATAAGTAGTCAAAGAGTAACTGACCTGCGCCTTATTGGCATATTTAATTTGGACCGCCATTTTATCATAGATGTCTATGTCTTCCCTGAACACGCAACCATCCCTGAGGTATCCGTCATGTTTTTCATTTTTCACATATAAATCCACCAAATGGCTGCTCTTTTCTATATCCCAATAGAAATCACAGGTTCCTTTGTGTGGGCAGGGTCGGCAATGGGTATGCCGTAATTTCCCGTTTTTCCCATAGAACTCCAATTCCCCAAAGGCAAAAACTTCCTCAGGGTCAGAGTCCAGCCACCAATTGAGCAAATCAAAATGATGGGTAGATTTGTGAACCAAAAGTGTCCCGCCGAATTCTTTGTAGCCATGCCATCTTCTGAAATAATCTGCCCCATGGGAAGTGTTGAGGTACCAATGGAAATCTACGGAAGTTATCTCCCCAATTGAATCCTCTCTCAGCAACTCATAAATTTTTTGCCGATGAGGCGAATACCTGTAATTGAACGTGACAATGACTTTTTTACCTGATTTTTTCTCCGCATCCAAGATGGCCTGACATTTTACTTCGTCGGTAGTCATGGGCTTTTCGGAAATGACATGGGCCCCGGCCTCCAGTCCTTTGATGATAAATAGGTGGTGGGTACTGTCCATGGTGGTCACTATCAATAGGTCCGGTTTGGTTTCCGCCATCATCTGGTCAAAATCCACAAATGTAGGACAATCGACACCTATATATCCTTTGGCAAAAGTCAGTCTACCTGGATTGATATCACTCAGTCCGACAAACTCGACATGGTCCTGATACTCTTTTGCCACAGACCTGCCAAACATATTGACCCCCCTGATACCGGTTCCTACCAAAGCAATTTTCATTTTTCGGTCTGCATTTTCCCAAAGGGTTAAGGCTTCTGCCAGAGGGTTTACCAACATCCCACCGGCTGAAAGTGCAGCTGTTTTTTTTAGAAAGTTTCTTCGTTCAAAAGGTTTCATGGTCATTTGGGTTAAATGAGATAAATATTGACTTCAGTTGTTGTGGATTTTGAACAAGTACAAGGTAAACTATAAAATAAAAAAAATCCATAATATCAACTATCATGGACTTTCCTTATCAATGCCAAAGAAGGATTTTATATGGTGAAATCATAGACCTGCACTTTGTTCCACTTGTCTGAATTTTCTTCAATGAATTTCAAGTGGTCCGGATCCGATTGGTAATCCAATTGGTCCTCCAGGCTGTCAAAGAAAAAGGTACATGCCACCTGAAAACTGTGATCCACCACTGGTCTTCTTTCTGTTGGGGCGGGTGTGCCAATATAGGAACTTTTGATGGTTTTGATTTTGGCCAATGTCTTTACAGCCTTTAAAAAAGGAGCAGTGTTTTTCTCTGGCTCATTGAGCCAAAAATATACTTGATGGATCATCTTGGTGTTTTTTTGGTTTTCGGCTTTGGTGATTTGGGGCATGATTGCCATGGCACTGATGGCGGTTAAGTTTTGAATGAATTTTCTGCGGTTGCTCATAAGAAATAGGTTTTATTAAATAGGCTTCAAAGTTTTAAAGATAAAAAATTATATTGCGATTTAGGTATAAAGAAGCAAAATGAACTACAGAAAATTAGGTAAGACAGGATTTCAAATTTCCGAAATCGGACTGGGGACTTGGCAGGTAGGAGGGGGATGGGGAGGTGACTTTGATGAGAATGCCGCCCATAAGATCATTCATGAGGCCTTGGATCAGGGGATCAATTTCATAGATACCGCAGATGTTTACGATGCAGGTAGGAGTGAAAGAGCAGTAGGCAAAGTGATCAAAGAAAGAAAAGAAGATATCAAAGTGGCTACCAAATGTGGCCGCCAAATCAATCCCCATATCAATGAAGGATACAAACCAGAGGTACTGAGGGGTTTTGTGGAGGCCAGTCTGAAAAATATGGGACTGGAAAGACTGGATTTGATTCAATTGCACTGTCCTCCAACAGAGGTATATTCCAGAGATGAGATATTTGAGCTATTTGACAGATTGAAGGATGAAGGTAAAATCCAACATCTGGGCGTGAGTGTAGAAAAGGTGGATGAAGCCATTTTGGCCATGAATTATGAACAAGTGGCATCAGTGCAGATCATTTTCAACATGTTTAGACCCAAGCCGTCAGAGACATTTTTTGAAATGGCAAATACCAACGAGGTGGGGATCATTGTAAGAGTACCTTTGGCAAGTGGTTTGTTGACTGGGAAATTGACTGCACAAAGTCAATTCGATCCCAAAGACCACCGGTCATTTAACCGGGATGGTGCCGCCTTCGATAAGGGGGAGACTTTCTCCGGAGTTCCATATGAAATTGGAATTTTGGCTGTGGAAGAATTAAAGGAAGTATTCAAAGGAAATGGGCCGCTTGCAGCTTTGGCGCTGAGGTGGATATTGATGTTTCCAGAGGTCAGTACGGTGATTCCCGGGGCATCCGGAACCGAACAGGTGGTTTCCAACGTAAGCGCTGCGAATTTACCAGCCATAGACCCTGTCAAAATGAAAAAAGTCATGGAGGTGTATGAGAAATACATCAAAAAGGAGGTTCACCGATTTTGGTGAACCTCCTTTTACCTTTTTCAAAAATCCAGACCGACCTTGAAATTTTTTACCTTATTGCTCTTCTTCCCCTTCTTCCATCGCTTCAAATCTGGCCAAAGGTGCCATTCTAGCCCTATTGAGACTTAAGGTGTTTTCATTTAAGGTGTAGTTGTCCACTGTCGGCAATAATTTCATGATTTGATCCTCTATCTCCATAGTAGCTTCACAGTACTTTTGAGAGCTGGCCAATCTGGAAAACTTGATTCGGGTATCCCCCTTCCATTCAAATCCACCAAAAAAATTATTGCATCCCGCGAAACCATGAACCCTGTTTTCCTGTTCGTCAAAGGCCAAAAAAATCATATTTTTCTCATCTGCGGCTTGTTCGATCGGTTTTCCCATCAATTCCATAAGCTTCCATTTCTTTCCGGTAAGTGCCTTCTTCGCTTCCATATCCAGTTTTTTTAAGTTGTATTGACTTGATAATTCACCGGTCATCCTATTTTTATCCTGATCCAGCATAAACAGGTTGGTTTCGCCTACCTGAAAGTATTTGGGACCTTCATCCATTTCACTCAGTTCGATGATATTACCTGATTCATCCCATTGAAAATTCCCGGTATTGATGAATTTCTCATCACTTTTCCCAAGGTATTCGGTACTCATTTCATAGGTCTTATCCTGATTCAATGTGAGCATGGTCTGAATGCCTTCACAGTCGGCACAGGGCAAAACCCCGCTGTAAGACCCATCCCAATCCAGTGAAGTTTCACTGTTGTCTCCAGTGTAACCCGGTACTGCTGGATTATTGGTTTTGCAGCCCCAAACGATTAAAACCAACAAAGCGAGGCATAAAATTCTTGTATTTGTTTTCATCATTCCAGTAGTTTATTGGTGGTTACTAATACTTTCTACTTAAAAAAATGATTATAAACAAAAGTTATTTCAATTTATTGAAATAAACAAATAAATCCTTATAGAAAAAGCAGTTTAAGCAAGGCGATACCAATCCCCACCAAGCCACCCACAACGGCACCGTTCAGTCTGATGTATTGCAGATCATCTCCGACTTTGTCTTTGATTTGTCCTACCAATCCTTCATTGTCCAGTTTGGCCAAACTAGTCCTCACCATGTTTCCAATTTCATGGTGGTATTTATGGATCATCTCCGTGATGGTTTCCCGCATCCATTGATCTACTTTCTGTTGGTTTTCCTTGTCATTTTCGAAGTCATGAAGGAATTTTCTAAAATTCTTGGCCACCATAGACATAAAGGCAGTGTCTATTCCGGAAAGCTGTTCTGCCACAGTGTTTTTAAACCTGCCCAAAATGCTGCTGATGAGCTGCTGGCTTTGCTGGTTTTCGATAAAGTTGTTTTTAAGATTTTCTACCAGCTCCAAGGTATCAGCCTTGCCTTCCTTCAGATTCTGGGAGAAGTCCAGTAATGCCTGGTCAAATTTAATCCTGATGGGGTGGTCAGGCATTTCTTTGGCCTCCAAGGCAATGACCCTTGCGGTGTCAAGCAATTGTTCTGAAAGCTTATGCAGGTCTATTCCCCCAATTCCCTTGCCCAACCAAATGGTGAATTTCTTTGCAACCCCCTGTTTCTGGTAATTTTCCAATGCCTCACTAAGCTTGGAGACCAGTATTTTTTTAGTTTTGGGTTCATCGATCAGTTTTTCTGCCTCCTCCAAAAAAATGTCCAAAATCCGGTGGTGGTCTTTTTCTTTTACAGTTTTCTCTATCCATTCACCTAGCGGTGTGGCCATGTCAAGATCTGCCAGCTGACCTTTGATCACTTTTTGAAGAAAAACAGCAAATTGTGGATTGTCCAGATTGTCGGCAAACCGGAAAAGTAGGCTCCGGATAAATTCCAGTGCTTTTTCCTCGTTTTTTGGTTCTTTCAATACTTTGAGAAACCCTTCGGCAATGGGGACATCGGCAAGCTTTTCTTGGATCACTTCCGGAGAAAGCCATTTCTGCGTGACCAGATCCACGATTCCTTCGGTCAATTTCTCCCGGTTTTTGACAATGATGTTCGTATGCCTTCGGATGATGGGAATGGGGATTTCCCGGTACAGGGCAGTTACAGCAAACCAATCTGCGATACCCCCGATCGTAGCCGCCTCAAAACCAGTAGCCAAAATCCTCCATCCAGGACCTACCAAAACATCGAAATGGATCAGCATTTCCAACAATACCATCCCAACCACCGCAAAGATGAGCGAAATTTGCCCTATCCGGTTCCTGCTTTTGGATGTTATTGAAGTAGTTTCATTCATATTTTTCTATATATCACATGCCTTCAAAATGATGGCGCAAGCTTCTCGAATTTCAGTGTCCGAAATGATCAAAGGAGGCGCTATCCGCATGGCATCATCACAGAATAAAAACCAATCCGTTACGACCCCCAAGTGGATAGCCTGATCGATTACCGGTTTCAATACTTCAAAGGAATCAAATTGTACTGCCATCATTAAACCTTTGTTTCGGATTCCTTTGATTTTGGGATGAACCAGAAGCGTTTTAAACAAATTGGCTTTTTCCTCAACCATTTCCAGGAATTGAGGATCCTTGATGATATTTAGCGTGGCCAAAGAGGCAGCGGCACTGACAGGATGTCCACCAAAAGTGGTAATATGTCCCAATAGTGGGTTGTCTTTAAAGACTCCCATGACCTCTTTGGAGGCAATAAAAGCCCCGATGGGCATTCCTCCTCCCATTCCCTTGGCACAGACCAGGATGTCAGGCTGAATATCAAAATGCTCAAAGGCCCAAAACTTTCCCGTTCGGCCAAAACCAGCCTGAATTTCATCTAAGATCAACAAAGTGCCGGTTTGATCGCACTTTTGTCTTAGTGCCTGAAAATACTCCCGACAAGCCACCATGATCCCAGCCTCTCCTTGGATGGTTTCTACAATGACCGCAGCCGTATCTTCGGTGATTTGTTCCAGTTGTTGGAAACTACCATACACCACATGACTGATGCCAGGCAATAAGGGTCGGTAAGCTCTTTTGAATATCTCATTGCCTCCTACAGAAAGTGCCCCGTGGGAACTGCCATGGTAGGCATTGACGCAGGAAATGATCTCCCTTCGGTTGGTAAAACGCTTCGCCAACTTTAAAGCCCCTTCCACTGCCTCGCTGCCACTGTTGACCAGGTAGACATTGTCCAGGCCTTGGGGTAGGGAGGAGACCAAGGCCTCCGCCAACAAGGTTTGGGGTGATTGGACATATTCTCCATAGACCATCAGATGCAGGTACTTGTCCAGCTGCTTTTGAATGGCCTCCAATACTTTGGGATGCCTATGACCCACATTGCTCACTCCGATGCCGGAAATCAAGTCGATGTATTTTTTTCCTTCTGGGCCATAGAGGTAAATGCCTTCCGCCCTTTCTATTTCAATCATCAAAGGAAAATCGGTGGTTTGGGCAAGGTAGGAAAGAAAAAGTTGGCGGTTATTCATACTGCATGAGTTGGTAATCAATGGCTTCTGAATCTAAAGAAGATTCCTAAAGGAAGTTTTGTTTCTGACTGATCGGATAAATACAATTCTCCATGCTCCGCATGCTCGACTTTCTCGAAATTGGAATGGATCAAATTCGCTGCAATGATGGAACTGAAGCTGAGAGAATAAAGATTGAGTATGAGAAAATGATTATCTGGATCAAGTATAGAAGCGCAAACTTTCAACATTTCGTTGATCTGTTCCTCAAGCACCCATTTTTCTCCGTCTGGCCCACGTCCATAAGCAGGTGGATCCAAAATGATTCCCTGATAAATATTTCCCCTTCTTTGTTCCCTTTTGATAAATTTCATGGCATCATCCACCACCCATCTTATTCCCTCAAGTCCGGAAGCCTCCATATTGTGTCTTGACCATGTGACCACTTGCTTGACGGAATCCAAGTGAGTGACTTCAGCACCGGAAGCCCTAGCAGCTACACTAGCGGCTCCTGTATAGGCAAAAAGATTGAGTACTTTGGGTGCTTTAATGGGCAATTTCGGGATGGTCTGACTCAGGTAATCCCAATTGACCGCCTGCTCAGGGAAGAGCCCGATGTGTTTGAAGGAAGTAAGGGCGAGATTCAGTTTCATTTCCAGTCCAAAGGGATTTTGGTAACTGATCTGCCAGTTGTGCGGCATTTTTTTCAATTCATGCCATTCTCCTTTTTCTGGATTGTTTTTTTGTTTGGCAAAATGAGCATGAGCCATCGACTTCCATTCTCCTTCCGACAATTTTTTATCCCAAATCGCCTGTGGTTCAGGTCTGCTGATGATATATGGCCCAAAGCGTTCCAGTTTTTCAAATTCACCGGTATCGATCAGTTCATAATCTTTCCAGTGGCTAGGACTTAGGGATAGGATTGATTCCTTCATTTGGTAAAAATAATTAAAATATCACCATTAATTGACTTCGCCTAAAAGTACCTTAAAGGATTGAGGGTGAAAATAAATGCCTTCCTTTTCAAAAATTGTAAGTATTTGGTCTCGAAAAATTTTGGGAAAAGCTATCTTGTGTATGCTAAACCTTTGAATGCCCATTCATTATGAACATCACTTACCAAGAGGAACCCAATTTAAGTGTAGATGCATTCCGGGATATCCTAATGTCCTGTTCTTTGGGAACAAGGAGACCGATCAGGGAACCGGATAGGCTGGAACAAATGCTCAAGCAGGCGGACTTAATAATTACTGCCAGGAACGGTGAACAATTGGTGGGAGTTGCCAGGGCTTTATCTGATTTTACTTACTGCACTTATCTTTCGGATTTGGCGGTCCATGATGCTTACCAAAGGCTGGGTATAGGAAAAGAATTGATCCGACAGACCAAATTGGCTACTGGTTTGGCCAAGTTGGTTCTGATTTCAGCCCCCCAGGCCGTGGACTATTATCCCAAAATCGGTATGCAGCACCATGCTCATTGTTATTTTTTGGAAAATGAACAGGAGTTAATTTAAAGGCAATATAATTTAGCATGTAGGTACGCATTGATGCCAGTAAAATGTTAATTCAATACAATTCTCGCCACCAAACTGCAATTTCCCATACATCCCTGCCCGACTTCCGGCGGGCCTGCCCGACTTCCGGCGGGCCTGCCCGACTAAAGCGAGGGAATTCCGACCCGTTTGAAGAAGAATATTGGGTTAATGGCAAAGAAGCGGATAACCATTTAATTAAATATTCATTTAGAATCATTAGGTATTTGTAAAAGCAAATCACCAGACAGGAGATCTTATTTGAAAAGTGGTGTAGAATTTGGGGCTTTCCCTTTATTCCAAAAGTTTTCTTAATTTTCCAGTCCTATCCAATTATTCAAATGATCAAATTGATTGAATGCCCAAGAGATGCCATGCAGGGCTTGCCCGGATTTATTGATACAGCCATCAAAGCGGCCTATATCAACCAATTGCTGCAGGTGGGGTTTGATACGGTGGATTTTGGAAGCTTTGTCAGCCCCAAGGCCATTCCGCAGATGCGTGATACCGCCGAAGTGCTGGACCTGCTGGACCTATTCAATTCCAAATCCAAACTCCTGGCCATTGTAGCCAACACTCGAGGTGCAGAAGATGCGCTTCAGTTTGATCAGATTGATTACCTTGGGTTTCCACTATCTGTCTCTGAGAACTTTCAACAGAGAAATACAAATAAATCCATTTCGGAGGCTTTGATAACCGTGGAGGAAATACAGAACCTTTGTGAAACTAAGGGAAAAACCTTGGTGACTTACCTTAGTATGGGTTTTGGCAATCCCTATGGTGAGGACTTTTCTCCGGAAATTTTGGCGTCCTTTGTAAGCCGTCTATCAGATTTAGACATTAAGATCATCTCACTTTCAGATACCATAGGCGTAGCAGAACCTGAAAGTATCCGTTCGATTTTTAAAACCAACATAGAAAGCTTTCCGGAAATCGAATTTGGAGCACATTTCCACAGCACACCAGAATCAATGAAGGAAAAAGTATTGGCGGGTTTAGAAGGAGGATGCAGGCGCTTTGATGGAGCCATCAAGGGATTCGGCGGTTGTCCCATGGCCAAAGATGATCTTGTGGGCAACCTGGCCACCGAGCATCTCATTGCAGTTCTGGAAAATAAGGGTCATGAACTAAACTTGGATAAAAATGAATTTTCGGAGGCCATGAAGCTGGCCCAGGTGGTATTTGGGTAAGGAGACTGGAAAAGCTTTTTTATCCTTTTAAAACCAATTTAACCGAACCTCGATCTAAATCAGGTTATGATTTAATATACCGTTTTCTAGGGTTTAAGCAAAAGCCCCGGCAGTGATGTCGGGGCTTTATCAATCAGAAATGATAAGCGATGCTTAAAGCCCTTAAAGGAATTAATCTGGTGCCAAAGTTATCTGCAATTTCTGCGTTTTTAATTCCTGAGGTACTGCTCAAGACCTCCACCTCCCTAAATCGGTTGTAGAAAAACTCAAACCCGGATTCCGCAAAAACAGAAAGTCTGTCATTGAAATGGTATTTGATTCCCATGAATGGAGTAAGATTGTACGAAAAGGTATGGAAATTCAGCACTGCCGGAACCACAGGCCCCACATCAACGGCCCTTCTGAACCTTCTGCTGGTATAAGTAAAGCCCGCGTCTGTTCCCCCATAAGCCACAAAATTGGAACCGATGGCTTTTTGGGTTTCTCTTCCTAAGGTAATTCCATAAGCATGATTGGACACACGATCGTAAAGTCCTTCTTCAAAGGTCAATTCCCCCAAATCGGTAGTATTGTTTCCGAAAATCAGGTTCATCCTGAACCCCCTGTTCTTTCCATTTTGGTTTTGATAGTTTTTCCTGTAAAAAATGGAAGTAGGAACGTCACCTCCAAAAACCGGAACCATGTCCACCGCAAATTCATGCTTGGTTTTGGAATAATCAAAAACAGTTTCACTTTCATTATCTTGAGCCATAAGGCAAAAAGGCAATAAACTTAAACTGAACAATACTAAAATCTGCTTTTTCATAAATTTGGTGTAAATGTTAAAAGATTGATTGAAGAATACTTGAAATTACGGGGAAGATTATATTAGGTTGGCATAAAAAAGTAGCATGATTCAATGTTTTTGTTTAATTAATTCATAAGTATTTGATCATAAATGGCTTAAGTAAATGTAAAAATTTCCGGATTTTTGAATTATTCCTGATGAGGATTTAGAAATTCGGTTGAAATTGAACGCTTTAAAGCGTCTTAAAGAATTGATTAGGACTTATACTGAAAACAGCTTATCACCTCTTTTTCAATTATTTTTTGATAAATTGTACGTACGACCTTTTTCCCATTCAGATGATTAACATCAAACGCCCCTTCCAAATTACTTTGCTAACCTTGTTGGGATTGGGTATGGTGTCTTGGGCTGGCTTCGTTTCATGGTCATCAACCGGAGGTCAAACTGAGACCTGGTTAGGAGGCCCCAAGCAGAAAGGGGTTTGTTGGGTTGGAAGTCCCCAGCCTCTGCAAGGCGGTGAGTTGGAAAAATTGGCTGAAACCGGAACCAATTTTATTTCTCAAACCCCTTTTGGATGGCAAACTGAAAAAAACAGTCCTGAAATAAAATGGGAGGTCCACAGTGACAGAATGTGGTGGGGGGAGCGCTTACTGGGCTTGGAAGAGACTACCCAAGCCGCGAGGGATTTAGGAATAGAATCCATTTTAAAACCACATTTATGGGTTAGAGGGGCCTGGCCAGGTGAAATAGAAATGAATGAGGAAGCATCATGGGATGCTTGGTTTGCCAATTATGAGTCCTTTATTCTTTATTATGCTCAATTCGCTCAAGAAAATGAAATACCTGTTCTATGTATCGGTACCGAATTGGAGAAAAGTAGCCATAGAGAGCAGAATTGGAGAAAGATTATTGAAAAAGTGAGAGAAGTATATGATGGGCAATTGGTCTATGCCGCCAACTTTACCGAATTTGAGCATATCCGGTTTTGGGATCAATTGGATTTTATTGGCATTCAAGCATATTTCCCGCTTTCTGAGAAGAACAAACCGAATTTGTCTGATTTAAAAAAAGGCTGGAATAAGCAACTTCCTTCCATAGAAAAAATCCAACAGCGTTTTCAGAAGCCTGTCATTTTCACTGAAATTGGCTATTGCAATACATCAGATGCTGCCCAAGAACCCTGGATTTGGCCCAATGAAAGGAAAACCGCCGAAATTTCAGAAGAAATTCAAGCCTTGTGTTACCGGGCATTTTTTGAAAGTGTATGGCCGAAGCCTTGGTTGGCCGGAGTTTATTTCTGGAAGTGGTATCCTGATCCTCGGGAAAGAGAACCGGATTTTACTCCCCAAAACAAAGCAGCAGAAAGGATCATGAGGGAATTTTTTACAAAATAATCTCATTCCCTGGAGGTAAATTTATTAATATAAAATAATCTAATAAATATCAATTTTGAATATTGTTAGATTGATAAAATAATAAAATATATTGGTTTTTTTAAAATTTTATCCAAAATTTGGAAGTGAAAAAATTTGATGCCATCATCATAGGTTCAGGGCAGGCCGGTAATCCCATGGCCTTTAAAATGGCCGGTTTGAAAAAAAAGGTTGCCTTAATAGAAAAAAGCCAGCTTGGAGGCACCTGTGTCAATGTAGGCTGTACTCCAACCAAAACCTATGTGGCAAGTGCACGTTGCATCCATGTGACGCAGCATGCAGAAGAATTGGGCATTTCTGTTCCTGAAGGAATCCGAGCGGATCTAAAAAAAATCAAGAAAAGAAAAGATGACATCGTGCAAAGTTCCAGATCCGGCATCTCTGATGGTATTTCTGACAATGCATACATCACATTATATCACGGAGAAGCCCAATTTTTAACTGAAAAATCCATTCAGGTCGGTAAGGAAACCTTAAAGGCAGACTTAATTTTCATCAATGTGGGAGCTAGTGCATTGATTCCGGAGAGTTTTGGAGAATCTGGAGCCTTAACAAACAAAGAGATGCTGGAATTGGAAGAAATTCCGGAGCATTTGATCATTGTGGGAGGAAGTTACATAGGCTTGGAATTTGGTCAGATGTTCAGGCGCTTTGGCAGCAAAGTCACCATTGTTGAAAAAGCTGAGCAGATCATTTCAAAAGAAGATGTCAAGGTTTCTAAAACCATTCAAAAAATACTTGAAAAAGAAGGGATTGAATTTATTTTGAATGCGGAGTGCATCAAGGGTAAAAAAGCAAGTGAAAATCAAGTGACCGTTCAAATATCCTGTGATGAAGGGCCACCAGAATTAAATGGCTCGCATTTACTTTTGGCCGTAGGACGGGTGCCAAATACAGACACCCTTCAACTGGAAAAGGCGGGCATCAGGACCGATGATAAAGGCTATATTATTGTCAATGACCAATTAGAAACTAACGTACCCGGGATCTTTGCTTTAGGGGACTGCAACGGGAAAGGGGCATTTACCCACACTGCTTACCATGACTTTGAAATTGTATCTGCCAACTTATTTGAAGGAGGGAAGCGTAAGGTGTCGGAACGTATTCCTAATTATTGCCTATATATTGACCCACCCTTGGGAAGGGCTGGAATCGATTTGAAGCAGGCTAAAACCAAGCAGCTCAAAGTCAAAGTGGGAGAGATCGAGATGAACAAGGTTTCCAGAGCTAAGGAAAAAGGGGAAACAGCGGGGTTTATGCAGGTCATCATTGATGAGAATACCAACAAAATCCTGGGTGCTACAGTTTTGGGAGTAGGAGGGGACGAAATCATCAGTAGCCTATTGAATATCATGTATGCTGATGTACCCTACACGACCATAAGAGATGGTGTTTTTCCTCATCCGACGGTGTCTGAACTGATCCCCACCCTACTGGCAGAATTGAAGCTACCAAAAGATTTGAAAGAAGAATTTTAAACCAAACCCCCTTGAATTCGATTTATATTTATTCATCAAATTAAATTCTCCACGTTTTATTCTATCATTATGAAAGCCATTTGGAACAATCAGATTATTGCAGAAAGTAACCAGACCATACAAATAGAGGGCAACCATTATTTCCCAAAAGAAAGCATCAAAGATGAATTTTTCAAACCTTCCGATACCCATACCACCTGCTCTTGGAAGGGTGTAGCTTCTTATTACAATCTGGAAGTAGAAGGGGAGGTCAATAAGGATGCAGCATGGTTTTATCCAAACACGAAAGACGCCGCCAAAGCCATAGAGGGCTATGTGGCTTTTTGGAAAGGGGTTAATGTCGAAAAATAAAAGGTGATAGATTGAAGGACCATGAACATCATGTTTTTCTTATGGGCATACCGCAGCAATAAACCTCTAATTGTATAAATGATGCTGACCAAGTTGAAGGAAACCAATCAACCTTTACTTTATCTTTCCGGGACGTTTGGATTTCTTTTTTTGATTGTTTCCTTTGCTTTTCCGGCACTCTTCAGAGAAAAGCTTGGCGCATGGACTGAATTCACGCTTGGCTATTTTGGCCAATATTACCTCTATTTTGGGTTTTTGGTGATCATGATGATGCTGGTTTTGGCGGTATCCAAAACCGGTAAAGTGCGCCTGGGAAATAGTGACCCTGAATATAAATGGTTTTCCTGGGTGGCCATGTTATACAGTACCGGGATGGGAGCTGGATTAATGTTGCGAGCAGTTCAGGAACCGGTTTATTTCCTGATCAATCCTCCCAGTCAAGTAAGCCATTCCAATATCATTTATGCTTTGCAGTACACTTTTTTTCACTGGGGATTTACTCCATGGGCCTTTTATGGACTTTTCGGTTTGATCATTGCCTACAACCTGTATATTCATAAGCGAACCATCCTTGGTTCAGCCATATTGGAACCGCGTTTTCAAAAAACCAAGTATAAACTTCCCATCGATACCTTGATATTAATCAGCACGCTATTCGGAGTGGTTGCCGCTGTGGGTTTAGGGAGTAGACAGCTTTCAGGTGGCTTGGGAATTTTGTTTGATCAATTGGAATTGAACGTCAATCATACACTTGCTATTGTCATCGTCATTTGTTCCATAGCCACTTTTTCCGCCTATTTAGGGGTAACCAAAGGGATCAGAAATCTATCTAACTTCAATATCGGGCTTGCCTTATTGCTCATGCTTTTTGTGTTGTTGATCTCCGACTTCTACGAAACCTTCTTCAATTTCTTTTTGGCTTTTGGAAATTACCTAAGGTACCTTGTTTCAATGAGTTTGAATTTAGGAAATCAGGAAGTTTCTAAAACATTTTTGACGGAGTGGACCTATTTCTATTGGGCGTTTTGGCTGGCATGGGCACCATTTACTGGGGTTTTTATTGCAAGAATTTCAAAGGGACGGACCATAAGAGAATTTATTCTGGCTACCCTGATCATTCCAGCTATGGGTACCTTTCTTTGGTTTTCGGTTTTTGGCAGCCATGCGTTTGGCTTGATAGGGGAGACAGATGCTTACCAAGGGCAGTTTGATTCCATTTACCAATCATTGTTTGTCTTTTTTTCCCAATTGCCTTTTGGTGGATGGTTGAATGTGATGTCCTTGATCTTGATTTTTACTTTTCTGATCACCTCTGTGGATTCAGCCATTTTTGTTTTGGGGATGTTCAGTGACCAGGGTAATGAAGAACCAGGCCGCAATTACCGCCTTTTTTGGGGTTTTACTTTGACCCTTTTTACTTTGTCTGTTGTTTTCATAGGACAAGATGTACTCTTGGAAGCAGTCAGTCAGCTTCTGATTCTGATTGCTTTGCCTTTCAGTTTTCTCTTTCTGGGAATGATGGGCTTTTTTATGTTCAAATTGTATCAAAATCCGCTTAAAACATGACCAATCGAAACCAACTTATTACGAGATTTTTGGAGACAAGAGCGCAAACCGAACAGATCTGCTCTCCACTGGAAACTGAGGATTATGTACCTCAGCCAATCGTGGACGTATCACCACCGAAATGGCACCTTGGCCACACCACCTGGTTTTTTGAGCAGTTTATCCTAAGTCCACATAAAGAAAACTACCTTAACTTCCATGATGACTTTTCATATCTATTCAACAGCTACTACAACAATGCTGGAGACAGGGTTTTAAGGCCCAATAGGGGACTGATGAGCCGCCCTCCTGTCAAAGAAGTCTACGAATACAGACACTACGTCACAGAACAGCTTCATTTGCTATTGAAAACAGGTCCAAGTGAAGAAGTTCTGAAATTGGTTGAGCTGGGCATCAACCATGAACAGCAGCATCAAGAACTCTTGGTGTATGACATCAAATATATTTTAGGCAACCAGCCTACTTTCCCGATTTACGGAGATGGATTCCAAACCCTTAAAGAGGACATATCGCTGGAATTTCAACCAGTCATGGAAGGCAACTACCAAATCGGTGCGACAGGGGACGATTTCCATTTCGACAATGAATTGGGCAGACATACTGTTTTCTTACCGGCCTATCAGATTGCCAAAAGGTTGGTGACCAATGGCGAGTACCTAGAATTCATGCAGCATGGAGGTTATGAGGATTTCAATCTCTGGCTGTCGGAAGGATGGGATTTCATCAATGAGCAAGACATAAAAGCACCCCTTTATTGGCATCAGAAAGATGGAGAATGGTTTAACTACACACTCAAAGGTTTTGAAAAGGTATCCCCTGAATTGCCTGTGCAACACGTGAGTTTTTATGAAGCCCTGGCTTATGCTGAATGGAAAGGCATGCGCTTGCCCACGGAGTTTGAGTGGGAGGTGGCTGCGGATCATATTGATTGGGGTCAGTTATGGGAGTGGACCTACAGTGCCTACCAACCTTATCCCAACTTCTCTAAGGCGCCTGGAGCACTTGGGGAATACAACGGCAAGTTTATGATCAATCAAAATGTACTGAGGGGTGCATCCAAAGCCACTCCTCTCGGGCACAGCAGAAAAACCTACAGGAATTTTTTCGCGGCCCCTTCAAGGTGGCTTTTTTCAGGCATACGTTTAGCAAAATAAAAATCATGAAAGAGCTCAAAATAAGTCCTTTTGAAAAGGAAATCACTGAAGGCCTAATGGCTCCTCAGAAAAAACTATCTTCCAAATATTTTTATGATGAAGAGGGAGATAGGTTGTTTCAGGAAATCATGAAGTTGAAGGAGTATTACCTTCCGGAGGCTGAGTTGGAAATATTGAAGGAAAAAGCCGCTGCAATTGCTGAAGACCTTTCTTGTAAAAGTCTAGATATCCTAGAGCTTGGGGCAGGAGATGGTAGTAAGAGTGTTTTTTTTCTTGAAAACCTGATCCGATTGGGTAAAGAAGTCAAATATGTGCCTTTGGACATTTCAGAAAATATCCTTAGGATAAACAAACAAAATATGGCCGAAAGGTTGCCTGAGATGGAAATCGAACCCCACACTGGCGATTATTTTCAGACCATGAAGGTGATGGGGGATCAACTCAACACCAAACTGGTGATGTTTATGGGTTCCAATATTGGTAATTATAAAGAAGCGGCGGCGATTGAATTTTTGCGACTTATTTATGAAAACCTTCATTTTGGGGATTATTTTATGATGGGCGTAGATCTTCGTAAAAACCCCAAAACCATCCTTGCTGCTTACAATGATTCTAAAGGAGTCACCAAGGCCTTTAATCTTAACCTGCTAAAAAGAATCAATAGAGAGCTTGGAGCTGATTTTGATCTCGACAGTTTTGATCATTATCCTTTTTATGATCCTGTCTCAGGTACTACCTTTAGCTATCTGGTAAGTCTTAAAAACCAGACTGTTCATTTTGAGAGTGGTACCCAAATTCCTTTCAAAAAAAATGAGCTGATCCATACGGAGGTTTCTAAAAAATACAGTTTGAAGGAAATAGAAGGATTGGGTCGGCAGGCAGGATTCAGTTTTGTAAGTCACCATTTGGATGCCAGGGATTATTTTTCAGTTTCTTTATTTCAAAAAAGTAGCAACTCTTCGAATGGTCATTAATGACCAAAAAACAATCCATTCTAAAATAAAGAATATGAGACGAAAATCCCCTTTCTTTGCATTATGATACCGTTAACAGCCCAGACCAAAGTAGCCTTGCTTGCCAAGGCGAAGGAAATTTTACACCAACAAAACCAAACCATTGAAGAGGAATTGGATGCCATTGAAGTGGCTGTGGAAGGGGAAGAAAAAAGTTCTGCCGGAGATAAGTATGAGACCCAATTGGAAATGCTCCACCAAAGCCGGGATATCCTCGAGAAAAGAAAGGCCAATAATCAGCTGATGCTCAGGCAACTCAATGCCGTTCCCATGCAGGCCATGAAAAAAGTTCAAGAAGGGGTTTTGCTCAAATTGCCTATGGGTAAGATTTGGGTCTCGGTACCGGTAGGCAAACTTAATCTTGATGGGGTGGATTACCAGCTTGTTTCACAGAATTCGCCTTTGATCCAAGCCCTTTGGGGTCTTGGAGAGGGTGAGGGGGTCAATTTTAGAAATCAACAGGTTACGATCGAAGACTTGATTTGAGTCGTAATTCTTTACTTTTAGTTCATTTTAAAATATGGCATGCAACAGTTTAACGAGAACATACCGAATAAAAACATTCCGGACGAAATAAGACAGGTTACCCTGAAAGCCCTGTCATTTTATCCACAGCTACATGATGTCCAAATCGATTTTGTGTTTAAGGAAAACATCCGAAGATCGGTCATGCAGGCCCAACCCAGGTTCACCAGCCTGTTAGGTTCCAGAAAAAATAGGAGCTATATCATCAATATCAGCAGGTGTTTTTCTCTGAAAGGCAAAAAAATGGTGATTCATGAATTGCCAGAAACTGTATTGGTGGGATGGATTGGTCATGAACTGGGCCATGTGATGGATTACCTCAATATGAACTCCTGGTCTTTGATTTTATTTGGAATTGGGTATTTGACTTCCAAGCAATTTATCATCTCGGCAGAAAGGGCAGCAGACACCTATGCTGTAAATCATGGATTGGGAGACTACATCTTGGATACCAAAGACTTCATATTGCATCAGGCCGGCATGCCGGAAAGTTACATACAGAGGATGAGCAAGCTTTACCTGCCGCCTGAAGAAATTATGGAAATGATGGAAAATCGGTTGTCGGAATAGACCCAGCAATTATTCGCTGGATCTTTCAGAACTATGTTGAGCAAGGTAATCTTCCCATTCTTTAAATGCCTCAGCCTTCATCACCCTCGGCACCTTTACCTGCCCCCCTTTTTGCTTGGTGTCTTCCGTCCATTGTTGGAAGAGGCTGGCGGGTATCAATTTGGTTTGTACAGACTTGAGGGCTTTGCTTCTGGCTACTTTGTAATTCTTGTTGTTTTCTTGTAGAATCTGATCCAAAGATTCAGTTACTTCTGATTCATTCAATTCGCTCTCTTTGTCTAATCCTAAGTACCAACGGTGCAGGTATTCACCTTCTTCTTCTATAGCTGCCACGGTAAATTCCTTGACTCCAAAGTCATATTTCTCACCCAATATTTCCATGGCTTCATTCATCTGAATGACAGAAAGCTGAGAACCTACCACATTGAGAAAATGTTTGGTTCTTCCTGTGATTTTGATCTCAGCCTTTTCTTTGTCCGTAAAAGCAATGGTATCCCCGATCATGTATCGCCACGCTCCGGATACGGTCGAAATGATAAGGACATAATCTACTCCTTCTTCCACTTCTTCTATTTTAAGCGCTTTTGCTTCTTGGTTGACGCTTCCGTCTTCATCCATATTCTCAGGTAGGAAGGGTACAAATTCAAAGTAAATGCCGTTGTCTGTGATCAGTGCCATCGCATCCGTGTCCTTCCTAAGCTGAGTGGCCAAATATCCTTCGGAAGCCAGATAAGTATCGATGACTGTGATCGGTTTACCGGTGATGCGTTCAAAACTTTTTCGATAAGGCTCAAAAGCCACACCTCCAGAGGTATACACCTGGAAGTTGGGCCAGATTTCATGGATGTGCTTTACTTTATGGTATTCAATCACCTTTTTGATCATCAGTTCGATCCAAGAAGGTATGCCGGAAATTCCACCTATGTCCCAGTTTGGGGCTTCTTTGGCCAAGGCTTCTACTCTTTCGTCCCAGTCATCTATGGAAGAGATTTCCGCCCCGGGTCGATAAAACCCCTCAAACCAAAATGGGATCTGACTGGCGCTTATTCCACTGATTTCGCCTTCCAAATGGCCATTGACCTCTTTCAGGTTGGTACTGCTGCCAAACATCAGAATTTCCTTTTCAAAAAAATCTGCAGGCAAATCAAAATCCGCAATCCCTTTGATTTGTTGAAGGCCGGCCCTTCGTATGGATTTGAGCATCTCAGCAGTTACAGGAATGTGCTTCTTTTTACTGGTGGTACCGCTTGACACAGCAAAAAACTCTACCTTGCCAGGCCATGTCACATCTTCACCGCCGTCGATGACCTGTTGCCACCATTCTGTTCTCAACTGATCATAACTGTGGTAAGGGATTTTATTTGCAAAGGCGGAACGCATGTCCTCAGCTTTCAGCAAATTGGAAAATTGGTAATATTTTCCAAAGGCAGTGTCTTCCGCCTTTTTCAACAAATCTTTTAAAACATCCTCTTGGGCTTTCTGAGGATCAGGATTGGTAAATATTTTATCGGCAGTTTCTACCGCTTTTTTGATGATTTCTCCGATTACGGCCATGCTGTTTTTCTTTTTCGTTGATTGTCTTTATGGTGGTAATTTTCCCCGTATTCATCCAATTAAGGATAGAAAACTTGAATGGTGATACTTGGTTCGAATCCAGGAGATAAGCACTCCTAATCTTTCATTCAACATTCTTTTTTAGGAAAGTCTGTGTAAAGGTACAAAATTGATACCATCATGACTTATTAAATGTTACAAATTAAAAATTATCATTATTAGCTGATCAGACATTGATTTATCTTTTTGAAGAAGGGTTTTTATCTTTTAGAGGTTTTCAGATGGTTTGGTTGGGAGATGGATTCTTATAAAAAATGTTTAATTTAAAGTGAATTTATTATGCCATGGACCATCCCACCTTGCACCCTGTTCAAAAAACAGCCTTGATCATGTTGATTCTGGTATTGTCAGTGGTCATCCTCAAGTTTGCCGATTTTATTCTGATTCCTGTTGCTTGGGCCGTTTTCATAGCTTTTGCCCTTATGCCCATGAACAAATGGCTTGAAACCAAAAATATCCCGAGGCCCATGGCCATAGCTTTGAGTATTTTTTTGGTCTCTCTTTTCGCAGTCTTGGTGCTGTATGTTTTATTGAATCAAATGATCGGGTTGCTTGCCGATGTGCCCTTTATCAGCGCAAAACTAGCCCAATCCTTGGATGAGCTCACAGAATTCATGACTAAGAAGTTTGGGATTGATATGGGTTCCAATGAACAGGGCTGGGGAGCATCCGAACTTTTTTCTTCCGAGAATCTTAACCGCACCTTTTTGTCTACTGCCAAATGGCTGACCATCGCCGGAATTATTCCCTTGTTTACTTTTCTTTTCATGTATTACCGGGACTTTTTCACTGAATTTCTTTACAGGAAATTCGGAAAACGCGACAATCCGGTAATGGACTGGGTAAAGGATGCAGGTGGGGTGATTCAGGCTTATTTGATTGGCATGATCAAAGTAACCGGAATTGTAGCTCTTATGGCCGGATTATTCTTTTACTTTTTTGGAATCAAATATTTTCTTCTTTTTGCCATTTTTATTGCTGTCATGAATCTGATTCCCTACATCGGTGTTCTGATCAGTTCCCTACTCGTGATTTTGTATGTCTTTCTTACTTTTGATGGCATCATCTACCCTATCGTTACCCTTTTGGTACTTTGGGGCATACAACTCATCGAAAACAACCTGATTACCCCCTTAATTGTAGGAGGAAAAGTAAATATCAATATGTTGGCGGTCATTTTGGCCATCCTGATTGGAGGAGGGATTTGGGGGATTTCGGGGATGGTTTTATTCATTCCTATGGTAGGTGTCCTTAAAATCACCTTGGACAAAAGTGTAAAGTGGAAGGCCTATGGATACTTATTGGGTGATACATTTCCCCCAAAGAAAAAGAAGGCAGTGGCTGAACACACAACTTAATGGCTCTATGTCCCCTAGGTGACAAAATCCTGAAATGCTTTTGCTTTAACTTGAACAGAAAATCTCCAGACTGACCAATCATGAAAATAGAAAAAGTCTCATTTGAAAACAAAAATGGGTTTCAATTGTCTGCCCGACTGTACCATCCCTTGGATGAAATCCCCAGGTTTTATGCCATTTTTGCCCACTGCTTTACCTGCTCCAAAAACTTTTCTGCGGTTTCCAACATCAGTGATGCCCTGTGCAGGGAAGGCATCGCAGTACTGAGTTTTGACTTTACCGGTCTGGGCAACAGTGAGGGGGATTTTGAAGACACTGACTTTTCCTCCAATGTTCAGGACCTGATTGATGCCGCCAAATACCTGGAGGAGCATTTTGAGGCTCCGGAATTGTTGGTAGGGCACTCCTTGGGCGGTGCTGCTTCAATATTGGCGGCTGATCAGATTGAAAGTGTTTTGGGTGTGGTGACCATTGGTTCACCTGCAAAGGCGGATCATGCCACAAAACTTTTTAAGGATCAGGTGGACACCATCAAAGAAAAGGGGAGTGCCAAGGTCAACATCGGAGGTAAGAGTTTTTATCTGAAAAAAGAATTTGTGGAAGACCTGGAGCAGCAGAAACTGCTTCAGGTGTTGAAGGATATGCGCAAGTCCATTTTGATTTTCCACTCTCCCCAAGATGAAATCGTGGACATTTCCAATGCAGCAGAACTTTATCAGGCAGCCTATCATCCCAAAAGTTTTATTTCCCTGGATCAGGCGGATCATTTACTGAACGATGTCAGTGACAGTCAGTATGTGGGCCAAATGATCTCTTCCTGGTCAGACCGGTACCTGACCAAAGCATCCGAATCCCATGATACCAAAGGCCATCAGGTCAAAGTCAGACTTTCAGGAAAACATTATACCTCAGAAATCAAAACCCCTGACCATCATTTGGTGGCCGATGAGCCGACTGATTTGGGAGGTAAAAACCTTGGACCCACACCTTATGATCTGTTGATGGCAGCTTTGGGAGCCTGTACGGTCATGACTTTGAAGATGTATGCCGAAAGGAAAAAATGGGACCTGAAAGAGGTCACCGTATACCTGGATCATGATAAAGTTCACAAAAAAGACAGTGAGGATGTGGAAAAGCCAGAAGCCAAAGTCAGCAGGTTCAGCAGAGCGCTGAAAATAGAAGGAAAGCTGGATGATGAACAGTTGAAACGCTTGGTGGAAATTGCCAACCGCTGTCCGGTTCACCGGACCCTGCATGAGGAGATTGTGGTGGAGACCAAGTTGCTTTAATGAGTTTTTGTTTTTACATCAGCCATTACGGAAAAACTTATTCATCCAGAATCTTCCCATCTTCCATGGTGATGGTCCGGTCGGTACCGGCAGCAAAATCCGGGTCGTGTGTTACAATTAGAAGGGTCTGATGGAACTCTTTGGCCAGTTCCTGGAAAATGCCAAATACGATATCACTGTTTTTTTTGTCCAGGTTTCCAGAGGGTTCATCTCCCATGATGATCAAGGGGTCATTGATCAATGCCCGGGCGATAGCTACCCTCTGTTTTTGTCCCCCTGAGAGTTGGTTGGCTTTTTTGGTGGCATGGTCTGCCATGTCAAAAATCCGTAGTTTTTCCATGGCCTTGTGTTCCAGTTCCTGCTTGGAATACTTTCCTAATTTCAGACCTGGGATCATGACATTTTCCAAGGCTGTAAATTCATTGAGCAGGTAATGGAATTGAAAAACAAAACCGATTTTTTCATTTCTGATCCGGGAAAGGTAAGTAGGACTGCTTTTGCGCATCGGTTCCCCATCAATCCAAAGCTCTCCTTTGTAATCTGTATCCATGGTGGATAAAATGTAGAGCAGGGTGGATTTGCCGCAACCCGATTTGCCTACCACAGATACAAACTCACCGGCTTTTATCGAAAAACTCAGCCCTTTTAAAACCTCAGCTTTGGTTGGGTTATAGAAGTATTTATGGATGGATTTGGCCTCTAGAACGGTTTTTTTCTCCATGTTACTTTCCTCTGATGATTTCTACCGGATCTATGCTACTGGCTTTTCTTGCAGGAAGGTAGCCTGCCAGAAAAGTAGTCAGCAAACTGAATACCCCACCAATGATGTAGTATTTGGGATCATAGCTTACGGGGAAGGTTTTTACAGTAGGAAGGGCTTCGGTTTCGAAAGGCACCTGATCTATGCCCATGGACAATAAATAACCCAAAAACAAACCGATGCCGCCACCAAAAATCCCAATGCCAATGGCGATTGTCATAAAAATGCCCTTTACATCTAGCCCTGAAAATCCAATGGCTTTCAAAATGGCTATGGTGTCCATTTTTTCATAGATCATCATGTTCAGGATATTGTAAATCCCAAAACCTGAAACGATCAAGAGGGTAATGCCTACCGCATAGCTGATCATATTCCGGATATCGGATCCCGTTTCAAACTGGGCATTGGCCATCTGAATGTCTTCCGCTTGGGTGCCGAAAATGGGCCCCATTTCCCTTGCAAATGCCGGTGACTGATCAAAGTCATTTAATTTCACCTGAATGTCTGTCATGTAGTTGGAAGGCTCTCCCAGCATTTTTTGGGCAGTTGATATGGAAGCATAACTCTGAACATTGTCCAAATCCTGGAGACCGGACTGGTAATAGCCCACCACTCTTAGGCGAAATCTGTCCCCTGAAGCAGTGGTGGCTTGAATGACATCTCCAATATTGGCCAACATGCGGTCTGCCGCCCCTTTCCCCAAAATGATGCTGTTGGAGATGTTCTCCAGATCTTCGGCATTACCTTCTGTGACATAATCCTCAAAGGCAAAGAGCGATCTTTCTGCCTGTACATCGATGCCATTGATGACTCCCGTGATGTCTATGTTGCCTACATTGTAAAAGACCTGTAGGGAAATTTTGGGAGCGACGCCCAATACCCGTGGATCATTTTTCAGGTTTTCCAGGATGGCACCGCCATTGTGGATTTTCAAAAGTCCGCCACTTGGCTTAATCGAACGGATGATGTTCATGCCTTCTCCATAAAATCCCTCGATGGGCTGGTCAGGGTTAGGTTTAATCTCATTGAAAAAGCGCACATGGGGACTGCGGTTGAGAATTAGGCCATCCAGCAGGTTGTTCAATCCATTCATAAAGCCCAAAAGTGCTACAAACATGGTGATGCTGAAGGTGACACCGACTGCGGCGACCAAAGTCTGCTTCCATCTGGCAATCAAAAGGGCTTTGGCAATATCGAAAATCAGTTGGAATTTCATGCGCCTGGTTTGACGACTTGATCGTCCTCTTTTAATCCTTGAAGGATTTCAATTTTTTGATAGTTTTTCAGTCCTGTTTCCACCTGCACGGTGTCCCCGGATGCCAAGATGACCAGATTTTCTTTCCACAAATAGGAGCGGGGTAAGGTAAGGGTACTATCTCTACTTGCCAAGAGGATATTGGCCTCCAAGGTAAGGTTGGGATACAAGATGGGAGGGGATTTTTCAAAAACAGCTTCAACCAAAAAAGAGCGACTGCCTTCATCCATGATTGGATTGATTCTGCTAACAATACCTTCAAAACCTAGCCCTTTAAAGCTGTCCATACTGATATAAACCTTTTGGCCTTGTTTGATCTGGGTGATGTCAAATTCATCCACCTGAAGCTCCATGAAGAAATCTGATCCACTGCCTAAGGTGGCTATGGGGTTTTGGGTGGACACCATTTCTCCTTTTTCCTTCAGTAAGGCATAGACTACGCCTTTGATCTTACTTTTTACGATGTTGTCAGATTCGAGACTTTGATCTAATTCCAGCGTTTTTTTGGCATTTGCCTCATTGAACCTCAGTTCTCGTAGCGTTTCACCATATCGAATCTTAGCGGCCTCCAAGTTGGTTTTAGAGGTTTTAAAATTGAGTTCTCTTTGTTCCAATTCCAGCTGAGAGCCAATTTCTTGTTCCCGCAGCCTCTTCTGTCTTTCATAAAGCAAGGAGTCATTCCTCATTTTGGCTTCAGCCAATTCTACATTGATTTCTAACTCTCTCAATTTTTCTTTATTGGCTTGCAAAAGAGAAAAAGCTGCCGAAAGTTGGGATCTCTCCCTGCTTACTCGGGCAGGTTCATTCAAGATAGCCATCAGCGGACTCCCCGGAGATACTGTATCCCCTTCCATGACAAATACCTCGGCGATCAAGCCACTGGTGTTGGCAAAGACCTGGTATTGACCGCGACTTTTGATGATGCCGGAGGCATAGACGGATTCCGTGATGGTTTCCCTGGTCGGAAAAGTTTTTTCTTGGCTGGAGCCGCAGGAGAAGATGATCAAGGCAAGAAAAGTAGACAATAATCTTTGTCTAAATACCCAATTTAGAAGCATAGTTAGGGCTCATTTTTAGGCGTTTGTTTTCGATTATCATGAATTAAATATACCCTAAATCTCCGATTATTTTGGGACTAAAAAAAAGAAAGGCACATGATTTTAATCATGTGCCTCCCTGAGCATATTTGGCAAAGATTAACCTTGTTCCAGTCTTTTGTTCATTTCATCTACCAATTGCCGATTGAGTTTTCTTTCTCTTTCCAGCGTGTTTTTCCGGTGTTGTTCAAATTCCTCTTTGGTTTCATCCAAGGTCCTCTTGATCTCTGCAGTCACAGAATGGCTGCGGTTATAAAGGTAAAGGAAAAACAGCAGGGTACCCAATAGGATGAAAACCAGAATCCACATCAATTTGGAATAGGTGGACTTGTGGATGTGCATCCCCATAAAGGAAAAGCTATCTTTGATCTCAATGGTCTCCTGAAGGTTTTGTTCCAAGTTGTCAATGTTGGCATTCAACTGATCCAATTGAGCCTTTTGATCTTTGATTTGGGTGTTTTTGGCTATTATCTCATTCCGGAAAACATTCAAGGAATCGGAGATGTTTTTTCGGATCTTGTCGATATTCACCCGCTTGATCACTTTGTAGTCCTGGTAATTGTTGGAGATCCTGTTGAGATAATCAAATTGGCTTTCTATGGTTCCTTCATTTAAAGAACCCGGACTTTCTATGCTTTCTTCCTCTTGAGCGAAAGCATGCAGGGAAAACAGCAAACAGGCTAGGAGGGTAATGAGCTTGAAATTCTTCATCATCAATGATAATTGTATTGGTTTTGGTGTTTAAAATTGCTAAACACAGTGATTCATTTTTTAAAATTTAGAAAAAAATATACCGTAAAGAAAGAGAATTATTGAATAAATGCCACATTACTTAGGCTAAAATTAAGGAGAAATTGATTAAAAAAAGCGAGATTAATTTTCATAAAAAGTTTTGTTTACTTTGTACCCTGTTTTTTGTAAGTCGTCAAAATTTATTGAACCTAGTTCAAAAACATTAATTTGAATATAATGACTCTGATTGAAAGAATGATCCAAGAAAAAATACAAATGCGTTTGTTTGACCCTGAACTGGAATTCAAAGCAAGCAAGAGCAGTGGCCCGGGAGGTCAGCATGTCAACAAGGTCAATTCCAGAGTTACCTTGACTTTTGATGTTCCGAACTCCCAGGTTTTGGATGATGCTGAAAAGACTTTGTTGCTGAGAAAATGGAAGGTGAAACTCACCTCCTCAGGTGTGCTTAACATCCATGCCCAACAGAATAGGTCCCAAGTACAAAACAAGGAATTGGCCATAAAGAAATTTTATGAGGAACTGACCCGGGCTTTTAAACCTAGGAAAGTCCGGAAAGCAACCAAACCAAGCAAAGCAGCGGTCAAAAAAAGACTGGAAGCCAAGAAAGCGCATTGCCAAAAAAAGCTCTTTAGGAAAAAGCCTGAATAGACCCAAATACTGCAAGTTGAGCGGCTAGCCTAAAAGACCTGCTTTCGCTTAATCCTGTATTCAATTTTGAAATGTGTATTTTTGAAACCAAGCCCTAATTTCCTTTATGTACAGTGATTCCATCATCAAAAATTTTAGATCTTATGTTGATTTTCAACAAAAGGAATTGGATGCATTTTTTGATTTGGCACATTATCAGAAATTTAAAAAAAATGAAATGCTTTTTGAGAGCGGACCTGGAAGTTGCCCCTTTATATTAATCAAATCCGGCTGCTTGATGACCTATTTTACAGGGGAAAAGGATTTCATCCATGTCATACAGTTTGGGATTGAAAATTGGTGGACTGGAGACCTCAACAGTTTTATGCAAGAAGAAGCATCCATTTATTCCATCAAGGCCATGGCTAATACTGAAGTTTATATTTTGGGGAAAAAGGAATTTGAGAGCCTGTGTGCTAAATTCCCCAACTTCGAAAAGTACTTCAGAATCTTGTTTCAAAATTCTCTGGTCAGCCATCAAAAGCGGATCATCAGGAACATCTCTTTCACAGCTGAAGAAAAGTACCTGACTTTCACCCAAAATTTTGGAAAGCTCGAACTTATCCTTCCTCAAAAATACATCGCCTCTTACTTGGGTATCACACCGGAATTTCTCAGCATGATCCGAAGGAAACTGGCTGGCAGGTAGCATATCGTTAAAGTAGTTTAATAAAATGGATGAGGGTTGATTTTTAATTGGCACAATGACAACATTGGACAAAAAGCTGGGGTTAATTTGAGAAAGATAAGTTTGAAACCTTAAACCCAAAATAATCATGCAACATCCTTCTGAATACATCCACGGCATCCATCACCTGACTGTCAGTGTAGGTTCAGCCCAAGAAGACGTAGATTTTGTGACCCAGGTATTGGGCATGCGTATGATCAAACAAACGGTATTGTTTGATGGTGCAGCCAGTATTTATCATTTGTATTATGCCAATGCAGATGCGGAAGTTGGTTCGGTTTGGACCACTTTTCCATTTAAGAAAGCTGGCGTTTACGGAAGAAAAGGCTCGGGTCAGATCGAAACCTCCTCATTTTCTGTAGCCAATGATGCCCTGGATTTTTGGGCAAAGCACCTTAAAAATCATGGAGTGGAAAATTCCGGCATTATTGAAAGGTTTGGCCAAAGAATGATCACTTTTGAGGACAGAAGCGGTATAGGTATGGCTGTAGTCGGTGATGACCAAGACCAAAGAAATGCCTGGCAAACCGACGAAATTTCCAAAGCAAATGGTGTAAAGGGAATTTTTGGGGCAACCATTCGATCCAGAGACATCATTGAGATGAATGCTTACCTGACAGAGGTCCTGCGTTTCGAAAAGGTTGGCCAAGATGGCGATTTTCACCGTTACCACATCAAAGGAGGAGGTGCACAAAAAACCATTGAACTTCACCATGTGCCCAATATGGAACAGGGCTCTTGGACATTTGGTGTAGGGATTCCTCACCACATTGCTTTTGCTACTGAAAAGGATGAGTATAACCTCGAACTTAAAGCCTACATAGAAGGATTTGGGTATACGGATGTGACGGAGCTTAAAGACCGAAATTACTTTCATTCCATCTACAACAGAACGCCATCAGGTGCACTTTTTGAATTTGCTACCTCTGACATAGGATTTGCCATAGATGAGCCCTCCGATCTTTTGGGGCACCAACTATTACTTCCTCCTATGTTTGAACACCGACGTGCCGAGATCACCGCACCTTTGGAAAAGATTTCCTTGCCCAGTTACCTCAAAAATAGAAAATGACCAAAATCGTATCCTTGCAGGAATTAATTGCCGGTCATATCCATGAAGGCCAAACCCTTGCTTTAGAAGGATTCACTCACTTGATTCCTTTTGCAGCAGGCCATGAAATCATCCGACAGGGAATCCAAAACCTGACTTTGATCAGGATGACGCCGGATTTGATCTATGATCAATTGATCGGTGTGGGGCTGGTCAAAAAAATCGTATTCTCATGGGGAGGGAATCCAGGCGTTGGTTCACTTTATCGCTTGAGAGATGCCATAGAAAAAGGCATTCCCCAGCCTCTTGAGTGGGAGGAACACAGTCATGCAGCCATGGCCTGTGCGTATCAGGCAGGAGCATCTGGCCTTCCGTTTGGCATCCTGAGAGGATATACTGGAACGGACCTCGCCAAAGAAAATCCTGCCTACATCAAATGGGTGGACTGTCCCTTCACAGGGGAAAAATTAGCTGCTATCAAAGCCATCAACCCGGATGTGACCATCATCCATGCCCAACAAGCCGACAAAAAGGGAAATGTCAAAATCTGGGGTATTACTGGAGTTCAGAAAGAAGCTGCCTATGCAGCCAAAAAAGTTTTGGTGACTGTGGAAGAGGTGGTGGATGAACTGGACAAAACGTATCAGGGCATTTATATACCGCATTGGTTGGTAGCGGGTATTACCAAAGTTCCTGGCGGGGCGCACCCATCTTACGCCATGGGTTATTCCCAAAGAAACAACCAGTTCTACAAATCATGGGACGGCATTTCCAAAGACATGTCAAGGTTTCAGGAATGGATCGAAACCCAAGTGATGAATAAAACACAGGATGCATAACTTATGGACTATACCAAAGACGAAATGATGATCATCACGGCTTCTCAAATGTTGGGCAATGGGGAGGTGTGTTTTGTGGGCATTGGATTGCCAAGCACTGCCTGTAACTTGGCCAGGATTACCCATGCGCCGGATATTGTTTTAATTTATGAATCCGGAACCATTGATACCAAACCAGAGGTGTTGCCACTTTCCATCGGAGACGATATCTTGGCAGCCACGGCATCCTCTGTGGTTTCAGTGCCTGAAATTTTCAGTTACTGGCTGCAGGCGGGAAAAGTTGACATTGGTTTTTTGGGTGGCGCCCAAATTGACAAATATGGCAATATCAATTCGACTGTGATCGGCTCCTATAAAAATCCAAAAGTACGTCTGCCCGGTGCGGGTGGGGCTCCAGAAATTGCTGCCAATGCCAAGAAGACCTATGTCATCATGAGACAAACCAAAAGGGCCTTTGTAGACCAGGTGGATTTCATTACCTCGGTGGGGTACCTCAGAGGAGGGGATGAAAGGAGAAAATCCGGAATTTCAGGAGAAGGACCTCAAGTTATCATCACGGATTTAGGTATATTGGAACCTCACGCCATCAGTAAAGAATTTATGCTGACTTCCATCCATCCCGGGGTGACCTTGGAGGAAATCCGGGACAATACACAATGGAATCTCAAGATCTCACCGGATTTGAAAACGACCAAAGCCCCACCCAAAGCTTACCTTGAGGCCCTGCGAGGCCTTCAAAACCGGACCGAGCTGGCCCATAGCCAAACCATGCCATGAAAACAGCCTATGTCATAGAAGGGGTTCGTACCCCGATTGCGAAGTTTAAGGGGGGCCTTTCTTTAGTCCGGGCAGATGACCTTGCGGCTTTCGTGATCAAGGCACTGACGGATAAATTTCCGGAATTGCCGAAAGAGGCCATTGATGATGTCATTTTGGGATGTCACAATCAGGCAGGAGAGGACAACCGAAACGTGGCCCGGATGGCTGCTTTGTTGGCAGGCTTACCTGTCTCGGTACCCGGGGAAACCATCAACCGGTTGTGTGCCTCCGGCATGTCGGCGGTGGTACATGCCAAGCGGGCCATACAGGCAGGGGATGGAGATCTTTTTATCGCAGGAGGTGTTGAACACATGACCCGTGGGCCATATGTATTGGCCAAGCCAAGCACAGCTTTCGGAAATGATGCCACCATGTATGATTCCAGTTTCGGATGGCGATTTGTCAATTCCAAAATGGAGGAGAGCTACGGCGTAGATCCCATGGGAATTACCGCCGAAAACCTGGTTGAAAAGTTCGGGATAAGTAGGGAGGACCAGGATAAGTTTGCCTTGGCCTCTCAGTTGAAGGCAGCCAAGGCAAGAGAAAATGGAAGATTTGCCAAAGAAATCATACCCATTATTATTCCATCGAAACGAAGTGAAGCCATTGTATTTGCTGAAGATGAATTTATCAGAGAGGACACCACTATCGAAAAACTGTCAGCTCTGAATCCCGCTTTTAAAAAGGGAGGCTCGGTGACGGCCGGGAATTCATCCGGTTTGAATGACGGTGCTGCGGCGATGCTTGTCGCTTCTGAAAATGCGGTTAAAAAGTTTGGCTTAACACCTTCGGCCAAAATCCTGAGTACAGCTGTCGTGGGTGTAGAGCCGCGGCTGATGGGCATAGGACCGGTGGAGGCAGCCAATCAGGCACTGGCCAAAGCAGGCATTGGTTGGGATCAATTGGATGTAATTGAGCTAAATGAAGCTTTTGCTGCCCAGGCACTGGCCTGTATCAGGGCTTGGGGCTTGGATGACGAGGACCCGCGCATCAATCCCAATGGAGGGGCCATTGCCCTGGGGCACCCGCTGGGCATGTCAGGTACCCGGATTATTCAAACAGCCGCTTTGGAATTACAGTTGAAAAATAGACGTTATGCCTTGGCAACCCTGTGTGTAGGGGTAGGACAGGGGTATGCGGTGGTTTTGGAAAGAGTTTGAGCAGAAATTATGGAAGCATTTACCTACAAAAGTATCGGGGCGAAAGTCATTTTCGGAAAGCCTTTGATCCCATCTTTGAAGGAAGAACTGAAAGGAGGGAAATCTAGAAACATTGGGGTCATTGCCAGCAAGCGGAATGCCCCAATTCTTGAGGAAATCAGCAACTTTCAAGAGGTAGATACTTTGGTGCATTTTGATCAGGTAGCCCAACATGTACCTGATGCTTTGGTAAAGGAGGCTTTGGATTTTTTTGAAAAGGACAAGCCGGACCTCATCCTTGCCGTAGGTGGAGGATCTGCCATTGGCTTGGCCAAGGCTTTGGTTTTGGAGCGGAAAATGGAATTCTGGGCGGTTCCCACCACCTATTCGGGATCAGAAATGACCAATATCTATGGGATCTCCTACCAGGGCAAAAAAGTGGTGAAAAGAGATGACCGGGTCCATCCACACAGGATTTTTTATGACCCAGAGCTCTCAATGGGTTTGCCCCTTGGTTTGGCAGTACCCAGCGCTTTCAATGCCCTGGCCCATCTGCTCGAGGCGCTGTACAGTGTGGAGAAAAATCCCCTTATCGAATCGATGACCGAAATGGGCATCAAGGAATTGCTTGAAGGGTTGAAAGCACTTTCAACCAGAGGGAAGTTGGACGAGGCCACCAATCGAAAATTGTTGTTTGGGGCTTATGTAGGAGGGAAGGTGCTCAGCGAAGTCAGTATGGGGCTCCACCACAAAACCGCCCATGTTTTGGGAGGGAATTTTGGTTTGGACCATGCCAAAACCCACACCTTGATCCTGCCCTATGTCCTCAAATACCAGTGGCCATACCTGGATTCCAGTATCCGGTCTGCTTTTCAGTTGCTCTTCCAGGACGAGCAGCCTTATGCATCCATTTTGAACTTGCAGCAGCAGATGGGAGTGGATTTTAAATTAAGGGATTTGGGAATGAAGGAGGATAGCCTTGAAGAAGCTGTTTCTTATTTGATGGACATGCACTATAGCAATCCTGCGCCTTTGGATACGGAGAAGTTATTGGAGATGTTGAAAGAGGCTTATTGAAGCAGGATTAGCTATTTTTTTTCTTTGAATATACGGAATGATACAACAGCGGATTTTTTAGCTAACTCATCTGCTTATAGCCTGAAAGCAGCTATAACACCCACACTGCGTTTACCCGATAGTTCGTGCATTTCTCCGTTGACTTCCTGTAAAAAAACCAACCCAAGTAAAATCAAAAAGACGGAGTCATCAGTTTCAGCATGTGGCTTTGGTAGAACAATGGTTCCCAATGCAGATAATGGGACAGAAAGCAATTGGTTCTGACCCTTCAGGTCCATAGTTTGGCCGGACATTTTTTGCTCGTCAAAAATGACTGAGACCATATCCAATCGGAAATGACTGGCACCTTCCGGAACCGAACGAGGATCCAAAATCTTCATACCTGAAAAATCTACCTTTATATCTCGCTGAGATGATTTTATTTTTGGAAGGGCAATGAGATGACTTTTAAGTTTGGTTTGTTCAAAATCAAACCCCTCCAAAAGGGATAAGTCACCTAAACTGATTTTCCTATCGCCGTATGCACTTTGCCTGTCTGTTTGTAACACCCGTTGAAGTTGCTCCGTTAACTTCCCGTGCAAACCAGTGTGATTTCCCGGATTCATCAATGGCTTTGCAGCATGCACCACTTTAGACGCCATTTTTGAGGCATGTCCAAACTCAGCACTGACCCTTCTTGAGTTCTCAAAGGCCTTCCCTTTTTTTAGCTTAGCTTTACTTGGTGCTCCTTTACTGCGCACATAGTATTTGCCATTCATTTTGTAGAAGATCATATTGCCAATGGTCCCTTCCAATTGTAATCCACCCGCTTGCCTAGCCATAACTACTTTTTTTTATGTTTAAGATAAGCAATATAACAAATTGATAGCTATTAATATACTATTAACTCCGTATATAGTCGGTATTAACTCCGTATATACTCCGTTTAAATTTAGTAAAACCGATTACCTTTTGGATTTAATAACGGGTAAAAATTGTAAAGGTCTTTTTGTCTCATTACCAATTCTTGGTAACTTAGGGGAAACGTAAAAGATCATGGGTAAAAACACTTCAATTTCTTTAGGTCCTTATTTTGAAGCCTTCATCAATGAAGAGGTAAAATCAGGAAGATACAGTTCAACCAGTGAGGTAATCCGGTCTGCACTAAGGCTTCTGGAACAAGAGGAAAGAAAAGAAAGTGAATTGATCAAAGCCCTGGAAGCAGGGGAATCAAGTGGCTTTGATGAAAATTTCGAACCTAAAGAACACCTTAAAAGACTTCATGACAAGCACCTATGAACGGTCCGGGTTTTCGAATCAGTAAAGAAGCTATTGAAGATTTGGATAAAATTTGGTTGTACACCCTAAAAAACTGGTCACTAAAACAAGCGGACAGGTACTATTCCCAATTGATTCAGGAAATCGAATTTGTAGCTGCACATTATTTCATTGGAAAATCTTTGGAAACGATAAGAAAAGATTATCGAGTTGTAAAAGTTAAATCCCACCTTATTTTTTACCGAAGAGCAGAAGATGATGTTATAGAAATTGTAAGGATTCTTCATGAGAGAATGGAAATTAAAAGACATCTAAAGTGATAGAACTACATCTGTAAGCTATTAAACTTTTAAAATATTTACTCATTCAACTATGGAAAAGAAATCCACTCTGCTAAATAACTCTACTTATAAAATCCTCCCTTCAGGCATCCCTATCAATCTCAATGAGCCTCAATATGCCAAATTCAATGAGCAAGTAGCCAAAACCATCTTTCAAATTACCCAACTCAATCAATCGGGTGACCTGAATAAAATCAGGGAAATTTTAAACGAAGTGCTGCCTGAGCCTTTGCATGCCTACACAACCGTGTTTCCGCCTTTCCATACCAACTTTGGAAAGTTTATCTGGATCGGTAAATGCGTTTTTATCAACCATGGATGTTCTTTTTTGGACTTAGGCGGGATTACCATCGAAGACAATGTGATGATAGGTCCACAGGTGAAAATCACCAGCGAAAACCATCCTGTAGACCCCAAAATCAGAAGGCACTTGATATTGGGACAAGTCCATATCAAGCGCAATGCCTGGATCGGTGCAGGAGCCACCATTCTGCCCGGAGTGACTGTAGGTGAAAATGCCATCGTCGCAGCAGGAGCGGTCGTAAACAGGGATGTGCCTGACAATACCGTAGTGGGTGGCATCCCGGCTAAAGTGATCAAGGCAATTGATTTATAGTTTCAATCAGTCAAATAATGTTGATTTTGCGGCTTTAAAATTACATTTAGAATCAATCTTTTAGGGATACAGTAATATCACCTCATTTTTAAATTATTTTTCTACAGGTTTTCATAAAGTTTACTTCATCTTTAAAAATGAGCGTCCCTTTGTTCAACCACTCTTTGTTGTGATGGATTTAGAATTTGAGTTGAGGCAATAAGTTGGAATAATTAATTCTGTATAAAATGAATGGATAGGATCCTAAAAAACCGAATTCGCAACTAGCCCAGCAATTAAAGCTAGAATCATGTTAAAAACATTTAACAATACAAAAGATAACAATGTCAGCAAGAAGGATCGAATCTTAGTGAGTTTATCGAAGAATTGAGAATAGCACCAATACAACAATACAAAATCAATTAGCTGAAAAACAGGTACAAATGTTTTGAAACTGTCATTACCCGCGCTGTGCAATGCATATAGCACCGGGAAAATAAGTAGCGAAATCATCATTACCAAACCCCTGTAATATGTGTTCAGCACCAAATGCTCTGCCAAATTATAGCCTTGTTTCCTAAAGACCAGAAAAGAGGAAACAGAACTACTTATGATCAAGATCAATGTGGCATAGGCAAAATGGTCTACACTCCAATTGATCACTTTTTCATATACACCCAATAAATTGTCTGAACTGTTGACAGTATTTACATCGAATGAGGTGGGGATTAAAAAATGGTAAAGCAATCCATAAATGGTCGCCAAAACAACCACAAAGGACAGTGGTTTAAAATGGTGCACCCTTTTTCCTTCTATATACTCTCGGATGCTATGGCCAGGTCTTGTAAGGAGTTGCTTAATGGTATAAAATATTCCTTTATCAAAGTTGACAATCCCATTTTGTAAATCAATCCAAATGTGCCGCATCGTCAATCTTCTGGTGTCCGCCACTTGTCCGCAATGGCGACAAAAGTTGCCTTCGTTTTTTTGGCCACAATTCTTGCAGATTTTGGTGTTGGGCATTTTCTTAAGGCTTACGGATATTTGACAAAGATCTGGACAACTTTCACAGATTGGGTTCCAAATGGGAATTGGGGCAATACTGCTCAACTAAAATACAAAAGATTGAATTAGAATTAAAAAATCTTGTCTCTGCTCTATAAATTAACATCCTTGCCAAAATCGAACTAAGGTCAGCATCCGGATTTGCAGAGCACCTGAAAGTTCATGTCAATCATACTTGATCATAATAAAATCAAAGTCATATTAAATATATTGCTTTCGGAACCATTAGATTTAGATAGGCGACTTCACATTGAATTTCCTGAAAAAGTACTTCAGCTGGAATACCAAGCATTTGGCACAAGTTTCGGATCATTTTCAAAGAAAGTGGAATTTTTTTGTTTGAATACTTTTGACACGGTTCCTTTATCTCCAATTGTGGGGATATGGTCTTTGGCTTTCAATCCCAAATCTTCCATCCTTACCTTTATGGCATCGATGGGGTCACGCAAGGGAATTTGATCAAAGTTTCTGATTTATTTTTTTTCACCTGTAACACTGTCCTTAAAGCAAATTGGAGCTAAGCACCAAGGGAGAATTCAGCATCAATGATTTTGCTTCAAATGTTATCGAATGGTTTCCCTGACCTGTTCATTTATTTCCATCATTACTTCCGCAAATAATTTTGTGGATTTAATTCGGTCTTCGAGGGCATACATGGTAGATACTGCGATTAGCTCATTCACCCCGGTTTTTGCAACAAATTCCATTATTTGCTTTTTTACCGTTTGCTTGCTTCCCACAAAAGAATATTTCAGGAATGGTTGCATTGAAGGATGGTTCATGATTTCCTTCAATTCCTGATTCATTTCTGTCGGGGGCTGTAGCGGTTTCTTTTCTCCTGTCAGAACACCAAAAAACATCTTGATCAAGGTGGTGAACAATTTTTCAGCTTCTTCATCGGTATCCGCTACAAAAACATTTATCCCTGCAAGGGTATAGGGTTCTTTCAGAAATTCAGAAGGCTGAAATTCATCGTGATAAATTTTTAATGCATGGAATAAATGTGTTGCCGCAAAATGACTTGCAAAAGCATAAGGCAAACCTTTTTTTGCCGCTAGATGCGCACTATCCGTACTGGAACCTAAAATATAAAGTGGTACACCTGTGCCCTCTGCTATGGTAGCCCTTACTTTGGAATGCTTATTTTCTGTAGAAAAGTATTTCTGAATCTTATCTAATTCCTGAAGAAACGCGTGAGCGGCCTGCATAAAATCAGACCTAATGGCCTGAGCGGTTTGCTGATCTGTACCCGGAGCTCTTCCTAGCCCTAAATCTATTCTGTTGGGATATAAATGCGCTAAAGTCCCAAACTGTTCGGCGACAATTAAAGGGGAGTGATTGGGAAGCATCACGCCACCTGACCCTACCCTAATGGTTTTGGTGTTTTCAGCCACATACCCAATGAGGATGGATGTTGCACTGCTGCCAATATGTTCTGCGTTATGATGCTCCGCAAACCAAAACCGCTTGTAGTTTAAGGCCTCAGCCTCTTTAGCCAATGCCAGAGAATTATTCAGGGTCTGCTTGATCGTAGCACTTTGCGGAACAAGTGCCAATTCTAAAATAGAATATGCTATATCTTGATTTTTCATGCTATTGGTAAAGGAAATATCATCCATATTAATTCCATTTTAGGGACAGGCATTTCAGGTTCGGGGGGCAAAGGTAGGTGAGTTCGACCCTTTCAGGGTCAAGGAGCATATGGATTTTTTTTAATCCCTGGGTTGCACCCATGGCTATTGAGATGTTTGACCCTTCCAGGGTCTGGGATCAAAAAATGAGATTCAGACGTAATGACCCTGAAAGGGTCAAACTTTTCATTAGCCCTAGGTGAAACCTAGGATAAAAGTGAATGATGATAGGCAGCATCAACCCTGAAAGGCCTGCCTGCCGGAAAAGGCAGGGTTGAACTTACAATAGAAATTTAGGATCAAATTTGATTTCATATTCTTCGAGCAAAGCTTTATACTCCTCTAAAAATGTCACCTTTTTATGGTGCTCTTCCTGGTTTTTGATGTATTTGATCAGTCTATTTTTAGCTTTGATGGTTTCTGTAAAAGCACCGTAACCATCCTGCCATCCCTTGAATTTAGGAAAAATTCCTTCTCGCGAAATAAAATCGCTAGAAGCTAATTTGATGTCCTTGATTAATTTTGAAACAGATATGGTTGGGTGGATATGAGTCAAAATATGGATATGATCTTCTACTCCATTTATTCGATACAAATGGCAATTTTTGTTTGTAAGTAAATTATGGATATAAGCGAAGAGCCTCTTTTTTTCATGGTGTAGAATTGTTGGTTCCCGATGTTTTGTCGAATAGGTGATGTGGTAAATGAACTGGGTGTAGGGACTCATAAAAGTGAGGTTTAAAAGTGAAAATGTAATTTCGGTAAAAATGGATTCAAAGTCAATTTTTGTTGGAATTCTTGATTTTAGGGATAGGCATTTAAGGTTCGGGGGGCAATGGTGGTGAGTTCGACCCTTTCAGGGTCAAGGAGTATATGGATTTTTTTCATCCCTGGGTTTGACCCGCGCTTATTGAGATGTTTGACCCTTCCAGGGTCAATGAATTTCATGGACGTTCTCAACAATCCCGACCACGAAGTGTTTGGAAAAGAAGCACCTTTCAGGCATCTTTACTTATTCAACAACTCCCGTTTCACCATGTCCAACAATGATGTCCTGCGAAGCTTAAGGTATACTTTTGATTTTGGCGACGATCAGATGATCAAGCTGTTTGCACATGGGGGCCAAACAGTCAGCCGGGCTGAAGTGAGCGAATGGCTCAAGCAGGAAGATGATCCTGACTTTAAACCCATCTATGACAAAGATTTGGCTACATTCCTCAATGGGCTCATCATTCACAAAAGAGGAAAAAAGGACGGTGAAGTGCCTAAACCGGAAAAATCAATGAGCAACAACATCGTTCTAAGAAAGCTTAAAATTGCCATGAACATGAAAGATGAGGACATGTTGGAGGTACTGGAAAGCGTGGACAGACAGATCAGTAAACATGAATTGAGTGCTTTCTTCCGCAAGCCTACACAAAGTCAGTACCGACCTTTGAAGGATCAGATTTTGAGGAATTTCCTAAAAGGATTACAAGTCAAACTGAGACCCGAATGAATGGATCAAAAGGTGGGTTGGGCTTAAGCTGTCTGCATTTCCCAAAGATTCAAACTCAAAATTCTGAATCGATTTCACTTTCGGTTGAATGGTATAGCAGCTTACAGATCAATGTTTAGTGTGAAATAAAAGAGTTTCGGAAAACCCATCCAATTAATTGACCATCCATCCTAAATTGTTGGTATATGCCTAAAATATTTATTTGTTTTCTTTATGGATAGAAGAACTGCCCTTAAATCAATAGCCATATCAGTATGGGGAATGGTCCTCCTGCCCGGTTGCAGTCCGGAGGAGGAGGCAAAGATCGAATCACGCTACAAAAGGCTGTCCTTGACCAATACTCAAAAACAAAACCTGGAATCCTTAACCGATACCTTTATCCCCAAAACAGATACCTTGGGAGCTTTGGATTTACAGTTGCCCCAATTCCTTGATAGGATTTTAGCCAATTGCTATGATGAATCGGTGCAGGAGGGTTTTGTGGCTGGTTTGATGTTGCTGGAATCAAGGGCAATAGAAAATCACCAAACATCCTTTTTTCAATTGGCCGCCCCGGAGAGAGCCTCCATTTTGACCCAAATGGATGATGAGGAAATAGAAACCGAAAAGGCATTTTATGACCTTTCCAAGGAATTGGTCATCTTGGGATATACCAATTCAGAATACTTTTTGACCAATTTCACCAATTATCAAATGGTGCCAGGCGGATTTGACGGCTGTGTACCTGTTCCCACTGAACCTTTCAAAATTTAACCCATGGCCAACTTGAATATCTCTTCCAAAGAAAGCATGACTTATGATGCCATTGTCATAGGATCCGGAATTTCCGGTGGATGGGCAGCCAAATCACTTTGTGAAGGAGGATTGAAAACCTTGGTATTGGAAAGAGGACGGGATGTCAAACACATCGAAGATTACCCCACTGCCACCAAAAACCCCTGGGAATTTGAGCTTGGGGGAAAGATACCGCTTGATAAGCAAAAGGATTTCGGTAGAAGAGGAGCAAGGATACATGAATCCACTGCCCATTTTTGGATGAAAGAAGGAGAACAGGAAACGGTACAGGAAAAGCCTTTTCAATGGACCCGTGGCTATCATGTCGGAGGCAAATCCCTGCTATGGGCGCGGCAAAGCCAACGCTGGTCTGACCTGGATTTCGAAGGGCCACTGAGGGATGGCTATGCCGTGGATTGGCCGATCAGGTACAAAGACATCGCCCCTTGGTACAGCCATGTAGAAAAATTTATCGGTATGGCAGGCAACAGGGACGGGTTACCTCAGTTGCCCGACGGAGAGTTTTTGAAGCCTTTTGACTTAAGTTGTGTAGAAAGGCATTTCAAAAAGGTATTGGCGGATAATTATACCGATAGGCATTTGGTCCACGGCAGATGTGCCCATATTACCGAGCAGCAAGACATTCATCGCGAACAAGGTCGTCAAAAGTGCATGCACCGAAGCCTGTGTAACAGGGGTTGCCCGTTGGGTGGCTACTTTAGTTCCAATGCCTCTACCTTACCTTGGGCTGCCAAAACCGGAAACATGACCCTCAGGCCCCATTCTGTGGTCCATTCAATCATTTATGATGAAGAAACTAACAAAGCGTCGGGAGTACGTATCATTGATGCTGAGGACCGACAGGTCTATGAATACTTTGCCAAGATCATATTCGTCAATGCCTCGGCCCTAAACTCCAACTTGATTCTACTAAATTCCATTTCCTCGCGCTTTCCGAATGGATTGGGGAATGACAGCGGTGTTTTGGGTAAATTCATTAGCTGGCACAATTACCGGGGACAAATATCGGGCAGGAGTGAGGATTTTCCGGACGTGATGAGCAAAGGGAAAAATCCAAGTCACAGTTACATACCGAGATTCCGAAACCTTTACAAACAGGAAACCGATTTTCTCAGAGGCTATGCCGTAGGCTTTGGTTCCGCTGATCGGATGATACAGTTTAGCCGTACGGGTATTGGGGAAGAATTGAAAGCCAATCTGATGAACAGAACTTTGGGACCTTGGTGGGTCAGTGGCTGGATGCAGGGAGAAGTCATCCCGATTGAATCCAACCATGTCCGGTTACATCCGGAACTGAAGGACAAGTATGGCATGCCTCAATTGGTATTGTCCTGTGATTGGACAGAAAACGACGACAAGATGGTCTTGGACTACATGGAACAGATGACGGAGATGTTTGAAAAAGCTGGATTTACGCACATTGTTGCAAGAGATTCCCAATCACCTCCGGGCTCAGATATCCATGAAATGGGTGGAGTAAGGATGGGCCATGACCCCAAAACTTCCCTTCTGAACCAATGGAATCAATTGCATGCCTGCCAAAACGTGTATGTGACAGATGGGGCTTGCATGACTTCTACCGCCACACAGAATCCATCCCTGACCTATATGGCCTTAACCGCAAGGGCTGCTAACCATGCAATTGAAACCTTGAAAAAAGGATAAAAAAGCAATTTTAAGATTTCGATTCAGTTTTGGAATTCCTTCTATGAAGATTTTTCAAGGTAGCAAGGTGATTTGCAGCGATTTTTTTATTCAACCGCTATGAAGATATCAACTTCGGAGTTTGTTCCATTTTGGGATTTTTGTCCATATACTTCAAAATCTGCGGTATATTTTCTATTTAAATCCTTGTCTGCTGACCAGATTTCTTTCCAAGTATCCACCACTGCATTGGGCATCTGTCCTTTTGCTACAAATTTTCGATAGTTTTCTCCCTGAAATTCACGTCCTATAAGACCGTCGGGAATTTCTTCAAGAGAATTAACTTTCATTCCAATTATTGTCGTGTATTTCCCTGTATAATCAGTTTCGTAGTCCGTGTAAATGGAGTAGATGTCCCGGCTTACAAGGTTTGGAATTTGACTTGCAATGTTTTCGGAATAGAATTGCTCCCAAAGTCTGCCTAAATCTGCGGCAGATCTACCATTTTCATTTGTTGTTTCAGTTTTTATTCCGATGATTTTGAACTCTTTAATCCTTTCCATAGCAATTTTTATTTGTTTAGAATGTCAAGGCACCCAAAAAACCCATGCAAAGTTCTTTATAAAATAGCCTATCCATAATGAGTTGGTAAAATAAGGGAAATATATTATTGGAATTATCTATAGCAATCCATTTTACCTCAAATAGAATTAATATCCGGAATTCCCTCATTTATTTTAAAAATATTCTATTTTGCAGAAGGATCTTTTAGTATAAAAAACAATTGATTCATAATCATGTTTTGATGTCAAATTTAAAAAAATGCGGTTTTTTTTAAAGATAATTTTGTGGGTTATATGTGGTGTTTTGCCTGTATTCCAGTCCTTTTCCCAACAACCAAAATCTTCTGAAAAGCCAAAAATAGGATTGGTGCTAAGCGGAGGAGGGGCCAAGGGTATGGCTCATATCGGCATCCTTCGTTACATGGAAAAAGCCGGCATAAGACCTGACTATATCGTAGGAACGAGTATGGGGGCGGTAGTGGGTGGACTCTATGCATTGGGATATAGTGCCGACGAATTGGAGGCCATTGTGCGCAGCATAGACTGGGAAATCATTGTTTCCAACAGGGTGGGTTTTGATGACATTTCATTTGAGGAAAAAGAATATTATAACCGGTACCTGATAGAACTGCCGGTAGTTAACTGGAAAGTCGGTATTCCTTCTGGTTTGATAGAAGGCCAAAAACTATCAGAAACGCTTCATTTTTACACCTGGCCTGCCAATAACATCCGGAATTTTGATGAATTGCCCATTCCTTTTCGCTGCATTACCACAGACATCAGAAATGGTGAAGGGATTGTCATCAAAGAGGGCTATCTGCACGACGCCATGAGGGCAAGTATTGCGATTCCGACTTTTTTTACCCCCTTTGACATGGATTCCACCTGGGTGGTGGATGGGGGAGTGGTCAACAATTTTCCGGTGGATGTGGTGAAGGAAATGGGTGCCGAAATTGTCATTGGGGTCAATGTGGGTGATGAGGATTTTTTGGATCCCAGAGACCTCAGTTCTTTTTCAGGGATTCTGATGCAGATTGCCATGACGCAGTCCTACAGCAAACTCATTCAAAACATTGCTGATTGCGACATTTACATCAAACCGGATCTAAAAAACAATTCTACAGCAAGTTTTGGCAGGTTTAATGAGATTTTGAATTTGGGAGATGAAGCAGGTAAACAGCATGCCTGGCAATTTCAGACTTTGGCAGATAGCCTTCAGATTTATGAGGCCACTCCAGGAATAGGTCTGGTGGTTGCTCCACTTACCTTAAGTGCAATTGAGTTGAGAGGAAACGAATTGTTTTCCGATGACTTAATCATGTCAAAATTAGGAATTTCAGCAGGGGATACCATTACCCGTGAAGAACTGCAGGAAGGGATTTCCAGGGTTTTTGGGATCAATGGATTTAATAGGGTAGGTTATTCCTTGGCACTAAACGAGGATCAAACCTACGGATTGCAACTGAGCATGCATGAGAAACCTAAGAATCTGCTTTTTGCCTCATTTCACTATGACGACTTATTTTCTGCCGGGATCCTTTTAAACCTGACAGCCAGGGATTTGATAGGTAGGTCTTCAAGAACTGTTTTTATTACTGATATCTCCCAAAATCCAAAATTCAGGGTGGATCACTACAAATACCTTGGCAGAGAAAAAAGATTTGCACTGAACCTCAGGTACAATTACCTGAATCAGCGTACCCCTACCTTTACCGAAGGTCGGCCAGATGATGTATTTCTCAACAGAGAGAGCAGGCTAAGTGCTCAGTTGATGTCCATTCGGTCCTTGAAGGAAACCTTTGTGTTTGGAATGTTTCATGAAACCAATCGGTCAAGGTCAAAATTCGGAATCAATTTCCCGGAAGATATCCGAAGGGCCAACCGGAACTTTTATGCCTTTAGATTTCTATACTACCGCAACTCTTTGAATGATAGAAATTATGCCACTGAAGGAGCTGAATCCATCATTGAACCTATTTATCATTTCGGCAATACTTATGGGATAAGGCTCAACAACAATGTAGATACCTTATTTTGGGAAAATGAGGGACAGTTGATCACCATACCTGAGTCAGAAATCCCGGGATTTATAGACGGGGTGACACCTAATGGCTATCTCTCGATTTATCTAAAATACACGAAATTCTTCACCCTTGCCCACCGGTTTCAAATTGCCCCTTTGGTCAACGCCGGGCTGACCTTTTCCACTCAGGGAGAAAATTACATCTTCAACAACTTTATTGTTGGGGGTTATCAGCGGGTCAGATTCAATGATACCCGCGTATATGGTTTAAATTATAGAGAACTCTTCGTTCCCAATTTTGTCAGGGCCGGCTTTGAATTGCAGTTTGTTCCCCACAACAATGTCTATCTTAGAGCAGGGACCAATTTTGTAGGTTATGCAGATCATGTGCCTTTGGGGAGCAACAATTCCTCTCTTTTGGAAAGTCTTTTTGATTCAGATGGGATTTTGGGATATGGGGCAGACATTACCCTCAAAACCCTCCTGGGTCCGGTCACTGTCGGATTGGGTTCTAATTCCTCAGATGGCCGGTTGCGGTATTACTTATCCATAGGGTTTTCATTCAATTATGCTGACCGTTAATGCTTATATCAATCATTTATCTAGATTGTCTTAATGTACTCAAATTTAATCATTTATAATATGTATCGATTCTTTTGGATTGTGTTGGTTTTTTGTCTATCGAATTCAGTTATTGGTCAAAATTTGGAAAACCTTCTGGAGAAAGAGCTGGATGGATTTAATGGCCACGCTGGATTGTATGTGCTTCATTTGGAAAGCGGAGAAGAGGTAGCCATTCAGGCAGATACACTTTTCCCAACAGCCAGCATCGTCAAAGTTCCGATCTTGGTGGGGATCATGGATAAAATTGAAAGAGGAGAATTAGACTATCACCAAAAACTTGTCTACAGGGATTCTATCAAATACGGCGGTTCGGGACTGATGCAGCATTTCAAGGATTCTACCGAGACCGAATTGAGTGTGTTGATGTCACTGATGATCACGTACAGCGACAACACCACCTCGCTCTGGTGTCAGGCCCTGGCTGGAGGTGGAGCCCGCATCAATCAATTGATGGAGGAGTTGGGTTTGGAAAACACAAGAGTAAACTCCAGGACAGAAGGCAGAGAAAAGGACTGGGAAAAGTTGGGATGGGGACAGACCACTCCTAGGGAAATGGCCCAACTGTTAATTAAAATAAGAAAGGGGGAAGCCATCAGTTCTTCGGCTTCGGAACGGATGTACAGGTTGCTATCAAATATATATTACGATGAATATGGCCTTTCGGCCATCCCTCCTTACATTCAAACTGCCTCCAAGCAAGGGATGGTCAATGCTTCCAGGTCGGAATTGGTCATGGTCAATGCGCCAAAAGGGGATTATGTATTTTACATCGCCACCAAACAGAATGAAGACCAACGCTGGGAGGATGACAATGAAGCTTTTGTCCTCCAAAGACGTATTTCAGCAATTTTATGGGAATGGTTTGAAGGCCAATGATGGTTTGTCTTTGACTTCATATTCATAAAAAGAAAGATTTAATCCAGACTATACCTTACTTTTCCTTCCACGATGGTCATGACGACCTTGGATTCCAGGATCTCATCTTCGGGCACTTGCATGATGTCCCGGTCAAATACCGTAAAATCAGCCGCTTTACCCACCGAGATGGATCCTTTAAAGTTTTCTTCAAATTCTGCATAGGCCCCGGCAAGGGTGTAGGAATGCAAGGCTTCTTCACGGGTCATCTTTTCTCCAGGCTCATATCCATCCGCTGGAGTTCCTTCCAGAGTTTTCCGGGTAACTGAAGCATAGAAAGAGGGGATAGGGTCTAAGGGCTCCACAGGTGCATCACTGCCATTGCTGACTACCGCCCCTGTCTTCAGCAGTTTTTGCCAAACATAAGCACCTTCTACAATCCGCTTTTCTCCCAATCGGTCAATGGCCCAAGGGCGGTCGGAACTCAGGTGAATGGCCTGTATGGCCGCTATCACACCCAATTCTCCGAAACGTCCGATATCATCAGGGTGCAGGTGTTGGGCATGCTCGATGCGGAAGCGGTGGTCCTTGACCTCTGGGAATTTGGCAAAGGCAGCTTCATACCGGTCCAAAATCTCCTGATTGGCCCGGTCTCCGATGGCGTGGGAACAGACCTGAAAACCAAGTTGCAAAGCCTTTTCCGAAACCTCCGTGACAACAGCCATGGGAAGGGTTTCATGACCAAAATGTCCCGGCCTGTCCAGGTATTCCTCTAACAGCCATGCGCCTCTCGGTCCCAGTGCCCCATCACAATTCAGCTTGATGGAACGGACTGTGACAAAGTGGTCAGGATCAATCATGGGGCCTTTTTCATACCATTCCTCGATCAATTCCGGTTGCCGTCCGGTAAGCATCACATACAGCCTGATGCCCAGTTTTCCTTCGGATTTGAATTTCATCAGCAAATCGATCACATCCTGCTCACTGCCTGCATCATGGAAGCTTGTGATTCCTTTTTCAAGTGATTCCTGAATGGCCAGCTCAAGAGCCTGTTCGGCCCTTTCCGGTGATTCTTCAGGTACTAACCTTGCAATGAGATAGGAAGCTCTTTCTGTGAAAACCCCCGTAGGGTTCCCCAAATCATCCCTGATGATTTCTCCTCCTTCCACGGTTTGCTTTTGCGATTCCGGGCTGAGTAAGTTGATTCCTGCCATTTCCATGGCTTTGGCATTGGCCATGGTGGCATGTCCGCTGGCATGGCGGAGAAAAACGGGATTGTCCGGTGATACGGCACTGAGGGCATCGTGGGTTTGGAATCCTTTGACCATGCGTTCCGGCTGTTGGATCCATTTGTCCTGATGCCATCCTCTCCCTGTAATCCAGCTTCCTGGTTCAGCATTCTCTACTGCTTCCGCCACTTTTTCCACCAATTCCTCGTAGGTTTTGACATACATCAGATCCAGTTCCAGTTTGTTGTAGCCAACACCCATTAGGTGGCCATGGGATTCGATCCAGCCTGGTGTCAGGGTTTTTCCTCTCAAATCAATCATTTCGGTGGCGTTGCCTTGATAAGCTTCCATTTCTTTATCAGATCCAACAGCTAAAATCAACCCGTCCTTGACAGCCACAGCCTGGGCCTGAGGTGTTGCTTCGTCCACCGTGTAGAGGGTGCCATTCATTAAAATCATATCTGCTTTTTCTTGGGCTTCTTTACAAGAAACAAAAAGGGATAGCATTAGGATAGTGAGCGTAAATTTTAATTTCATGTCATCTTGTTTGCTTCAATCTAAGACAAATCAGGTCTTAGCGCAAATCTTAAAGAAACAAAAGTGGATGCGGGGCTTATCACGAAAAAGAAATCGTACAAAACCTACGCGGTTTCCTTCAAATCAACAAGTTAATTGACAAAGGCTAATTTCATTGGTAAGCTGACTTCATCCAAAAGCAGGCTACTGATTTAAACGTAGATATGATATTTTTGGCTAGTAAGTAGAAAAACCAAAAAAAAATCAACCATTCCTATCATTCCAAAGCCAAACATTTCTTTTTGCAATGTCCATTTGTCTGATTTTTTTTACATTGGGGAAAGTCAATTCCATTATGCAAAAGCTAATTTCTTTTCCCTTCCTATTGGGGCTTATCCATTTGTGTACCTGTACTTATGGACAAACCTTCACGATTGAACAAATTTCCCGTTTCCCGTTTCCTTCTGAGTTGGTCAGTTCTCCCACACAGCAAGAAATAGCATGGGTTTTTCAGGAGGAGGGGAGAAGGAATATTTACTTGGCTTCTGCCCCTGGTTTTTCTCCTTTTAAACTTACTGATTTCGATGAGGATGATGGGCAGGAAATCAGCAGTCTTCAATTCTCTGCCGATGGGGAATGGTTGGTTTTTGTGAGGGGGGGAGAGCATGGTGGAAGAAATGCCCATACCCCGGTTAATCCGCAAAACTTACCCCAAATGCCCAAAGTATCCATCATGAAGATTTCCATGCATGGTGGTAAGGCCATTGAATTGGCTGAGGGTGATTATCCCATTGTATCAAGTTCCGGAAAGGTGGCTTATCTGAAAAACGGACAAGTCTGGCAAACGACCCTCTATGAAGCAAAATCAGAGCAGCTTTTTCAAGTCAAAGGAAATGTCAATGGCTTACAATGGTCTTCAGATGGCAGCATGCTTCTTTTTGTTGCCAACAGGTCTGACCATGCCTTTGTTGGAGTTTTCAGGGATGGCCAAAGCCCGATTCAATGGCTGTCACCCTCCTTTCATAAGGACACCAGCCCAAGGTGGTCTCCAGATGGAAAAAGGGTGGTGTTTGTCAGACTGCCAGGTGGAACAGGAGAGGCGAAACCCATTTTGGAACAAAGGCACAGTCCTTGGGAAATTTGGATCGCGGATCTTGAAACCGGCCAAGCGAATCGGCGTTGGAAAGCCCCGGAAACGGTAAGAGGATCTGTTCCAACTACTGATGGGGGATTCAATCTTCATTGGGCAGCAGAGGATGAGCTCATTTACTTGTCCTATGAAGATGGTTGGCCCCACCTCTATGCAATGAAGGCATCAGGTAGTGCTTCAAGACTGCTGACACCCGGCGAATTTATGGTAGAACATGTTAGGCTTAGCCCAGATGGACTAAAGCTTTACTTCTCTGCCAATGCAGGGGAAGATCCTTCCGACCTTGACAGAAGACATATCGGAACAGTAAATATTGCTGATGGGAATATGGAATTGATTACCGATGGAAAGGGCATCGAAGCCATCCCCGCACCCATGCTTGATGGAAGACATGTGGCCTATTTGAGTGCCACCGCTACCAGACCACTTTTGCCAACAGTAATGGATATAATGACCAAAAACAAAACTTTGATTGGGCAAAAAAATGTGCCGGAGGATTTTCCATCCAGTGAATTGGTGGTACCCACAGCTGTTCAGTTCAAGGCGGCTGATGGGACTACTGTGTATGGTCAAGTGTTTGAAAAAGACATTGAAATGTCAAATAAGCCAGCTGTACTGTTTATACATGGAGGGCCTCAGCGGCAGATGCTTCTGGGATGGAGCTACATGGATTACTATGCCAATACCTATGCAATCAACCAATACCTAGCCGGCAGAGGTTTTGTTGTCTTATCGGTCAATTATCGTTTAGGGATTGGATACGGTCATGATTTTCACAAGGCAGAGCGGACATGGACCAAAGGAGGGGAGGAGTACTTGGATGTAAAAGCAGCAGGAGCGTATTTGGCAGATCTTCCTCAGGTGGATCCGGATAAAATTGGGGTTTATGGTGGGTCTTATGGAGGCTATCTGACTGCCATGGCTCTGGCAAGGGATTCGGATTTGTTTAAAGTTGGCGTTGACATCCACGGCGTCCACAACCTCGATGGTAGGTTGGGCGTGGACGGGGCTTATGAACAGGCCCCAGATATTGAAGAAGCCAGAAAGGTAGCCTGGTTTTCCTCTCCGGTGGCCTATCTTGATGGTTGGACATCTCCTGTCCTCTTGATTCATGCCACAGATGATCGCAATGTTGATTTTAGACAGAGCAGTGATTTTGCCCGGAGGCTGGATGAAAAGGGCATTCCTTATGAATCCTTGGTCATTCCGGATGATACCCATCATTGGATGAAGTTTTCCAACCTTATCAAGGTGCATCAGGCCACTTGTGAGTTTCTGGAAAGGCACTTATTGGGGAGTGAGTAAGGTATCCCTACATGAAAAAATTTGAAAAGAGTTTGATTAGAAATCCGTGAGCTTTGCAGTTTCTTTGATTTCTCTGAAAGCCCACTGTTTGGCCCAGGCAATGGTTTGATCCTTGGGTAAAACCCCTTCAGAACAGCCCGGTTTAAGCAAAGAAGCAGCTGCTGTATAAATACCCATTTTCAGACATTCTTGAATGGGTTTTTGATCATGGAGAAACAGCAATACGCCAGCAGTGAAGGCATCTCCTGCTCCTGAAGTGCTCACTATCAGGTTATCCGGAAGCATTAAACTACCCTGCAGGTAATGGTCTCCATTGGCATGAAAGGCCATGACCCCATGAGGACAATGGATAAAAACCCATTCCAATACGCCCATGGCAAAAAGTCTGTCGCTTGCTTCCTTGAATCTGCACAGGTCCAAATTAACTGTGCTTGATGATAGGCTGGCAGCCACATCCAGGTCCATTTCGACTATTTTGCCTGCTTCAAACTCGTTTAAAAACAAATAATTGGTGTAAGGCAAAGTAGAGGGAACCACTTGAGTAAACCGCTCGCTGCTTTCGCTGACGATGTCTAAGGAAGTTTTGAATCCTAATGATTGCGCCTTTTCAAAAAGATGAGAGGCTTTTGTTCGGCCTTGCGCATCAGAAATGTCCAACTTGTCAAGCAAGAGCAGGTAACCCAGATGAAGGATTTTGGCAGTAGACTGTTTTAAAGGAAAGTCTTCGTCAGTTAAATAGGCATTAGCCCCTCTGAAATGGAAAAAGGTTCTTCTCCCCGTTTTTTTGACAGACATCACATCACTGAAAGCAGTCGGGGCTTCTTGGGTAATTTTGAGATCAGTAGTGTCTATTCCATGCTGGAGGCAATCCTTTAAGATGGCTTGGCCATGAATATCATCTCCTATTAATCCAACCCCATATAAAGGAAATCCCGCTTCAAGTTTACTGAGGTTTTTGAGGATGTTGTAAGGGGATCCTCCATTGCCCAAAGATTGATCCACGATATTGGCCAAACCATCCTGATGGGGATATTGATCAATGATCTTGATCTGATCCATAATCCAGTTGCCTCCTGCAATCAACCCATGCCGTTCACTGTTTTCCATCAATCATTGATCAATTGAAAACATGCTGGCTCATCCTCTTCTATTTCTGAAAAGCGGCCGACTTTTGGATTGGCAAAAAAGTTATCGTTGAGATCATCATTGGCTGTGGATACTTCACTCAAGATGCAGGCTTTTGAATCGGGATAGAATTCATGGTACATGCCGGGGATCAAAGTGATCCGCTCTCCAGCCTTAAGGATGATTTCCTGGCCAGGAAAGACAAATTCCATTTTATTATTGATCTGAACCTCAAAAGGTAGGTTTTGATTGGTCAAATAAGGGATTTCAGGCCATAATCTCAGAACCAAGATCCCTAATCTGCAGGCGATGTCTTCTTTCTTCTTCCTATGACAATGGGCGGGAGTTTGCTGTTTTCTTGTGGCATAAATCAATTTTTCACTGTACTCTGCCTCACTGGCTAAATTGATCAGGATCAGTCCATATTGCTTAAAATTTCCCAATCCAAAATCCGTCACATCCCAAATAGGGTCAGGGGGGAGGGTCCAGCCGTTGGCGTTGAAAAAATCGGATGCTTGTTTTACAGCTTGGTTGACTTCAGATCTTTTCATTTATTTTTTGATTTTCCATTGCTACTGATTTCCCGAGCTGATGGGAAATACCTGCTGCCGCAAATATTTCCTGGCTCATCACCGCCTCAAGGGGCGTGACACAACCGAACCCCTCACCCAACAATCCGGCTCTTTCCATAAAGAAGGCTGCCAACATCTGTTGAAAGATATCCGGAAAGCCAGGTTCAAATATGCCTCCGGTAATGGTTGGAAAAACCGAATTGAATCCCAAATCCGTCCGCTTCCAGCTTTGTTCTTTTTCCCTGTGAAATGTCCAAAGGGTTTTTGGTGATTTGGTACTGAAGCGCACACCATTGTCCGTGCCATCTATTTCTATGTACCAGGTATTGGTTTCCCCAGGGGCTAGGCGTTTCATTTCCAAGTTCATTGGCACTGAGGTTCCTCTTACTTCCACTTCGGTATAAAGCATGGCATTGTCCCAGGTGTCGCAATTGGCCATTCCCCCTTTGCCATCAGGTCTTTGGTGATAGATGTTTTGCAGTTGTGCAAACACTTTTTTGGGATAAAATCCCAAGCGTAGGGGCAGGTGTAAAGCATGCATGCCTAAGTCGCCCATCACACCGGTCTCTCCACAGTATTTGACCTGCCTTTTCCAATTGATGGGTTTGTCCGGGTCCATGTCTGATGAATGCAAAAAACCGGAACGAATCTGAATAATCTGTCCAAAATCCGCAGCCATTGCTGCTTTAAATGCCCTTTGTGCACCAGGCATAAATGGGAATTCCGAGCTGCAACGCACAAATCGGCCCAGCTGATCCGCTGTGTGCAGGATAGCGCGGGCCGCAGCCAAATCGATTCCAAATGGTTTTTCAGCCAAAAGATCCTTCCCAGCCTGCAAAACCTTTGAATACAATGATTCGTGCAGGTGGTGGGGCACCGCCACATACACTACCTCGATGCTTTCCTCATCAAGCAACTCCTCAACCTCTGTTGTTAGAAGTTTGACGGTTGGTATTTTTTTGTACCATTCGAGCACCTTTGGATTCAAGTCACAGACGGCTACCAATTCCGGGATGACTGGATGATCTTCCAATGTAAACCAACGGCCGAACGCGCTAGCTGCTTCTTTGCCCATTAATCCGCCGCCTATGATTCCTACCTTGACCCGATTCATTTTAATGGGATTGAGTAAGGTGGCTTAATTCAACACCGGCCTGTGCCCCGTCGTGTACGATGGCCATCAGGGCTTTTGTCATGGCTGCAGGATTGGGATGCTGAATAATGTTTCTTCCATATACAATGCCTGCTACTCCCTGGCCAATCAATGCTTCTGTCCTAGACAAAATTTCTTCATCAGAAGCTCTTCCTCCTCCTCGAACCAATACAGGAATGGACCCGGCAATGGAAACCACCTGATGGTAATCTTCCACTTGTTTGGTAGGATCTGCTTTGATGATATCAGCACCCAACTCCACTGCTTGGCGAACCAAAGGCAAAATCTTTTTTACATCCCCATCTACCATGTAACCGCCGGCTTTTTCATTGGATTGGAATACGAGTGGCTCAATCATCAAAGGCATGCCATACTGCTCGCAAATTGGTTTTATGGACAAAATGTTTTGGATGCATTGATCCGTTATTTCTGCCTCATCAGGGATTCTGAATAAATTGACCACCACACAGGCAGCATCCAGCCGTAGCGCTTGCTCTACAGGCTGGGTAATCATTCGGCTATACAAGTGATCAGGTAATTTGTTGCCATATACGTTGGCAACATCTGTTCGCAGAACAAGGGAAGGCTTAAAACGCCCCGCTTTGTTTTGCAGGTAATGTGCTTGGCCTATGGTCAATTGGATGGCATCTGGAGCGGCATCAACCAAAACATTTACTGCTTTTTCAATATCTTCTATTCCCTTTAAAAATGGACCTTCATTAAAAAAACCATGATCCACTGCCACATCAAAACACTTGTTTGACTTGGGGTTGAATAATCTGTTTAAGCGGAATTGCTTCATTTTGGGTTTGGTATAGCTTTAAGCTTGATTTTCCTGACATCTGTTTCCTCTTTCATCGGTTGATACCATAAAAGTCAATTGGATAAATCAGCATTTTGTTTTAGGTAATCCCTGAGAAACTTGGAGGCATTTGAAAACTGGAATTTGACGGTATTGATAGAGAGGCCCAGCTGTTCCGATACCTCCTTATTGTTCATTCCCTCTATACTTCTTAATCTAAAGATTTTTTGCTTGGCCGGAGAAAGTTTCCGAATTCCTTTTTCGACGATGTCCTGGTATTCACTGATCACCACTGCTTCCTCGACAAGGTTTCTGCTCTTCTCCGACCGCGTCGAGAGCTGTTGGTACTTGGCTATTTTGGTATTGTTGTTTCTGATTGTATTAAGACTCAGGTTGCGGAGAGAGGTGTATAGAAAACATTTAAGGGAAAGGGTTTCCTTCAGATTTCCCTTAAAAAACCACAACTTCATGAATATTTCCTGAACAGTGTCTTCGGCAGCACAGGGATCTTTCAAATAGGATAAGGCAATATAATACAATTGTTTATGGTACTTTTCATAAATCTCCGTAAAGGCATCTTCATCGGCTCCTTTAAGGGACATCACCAACACTGAATCTTCTGAGATCGCTTCAATCAACATGTTTTTTAGTTTAAATACCTCCAGGTGTTTTTTTATGCAATTTGAAACCAGAACATCGACGGTTAACCTATTGATAATTTGTATCAAACCCTGATTACCTTACAAAGAAGCACAACATTTGGTGGAGAATCCACCTAAAAAACAACCAATGATAGTATTTTTTTTGCATTATCACCCCTTACCTTCCATGGACGGTAAATAGCAAAATAATTGGGGATAAAGGAAATAATACACCCTCTCACCAACTTTGAAATCAATCGGAAATTTAATTTTTAAATGATGTATCCAAACGGAAATAATGAATTATATGTCAGCATTTATCTCCTTTTACCTTCATTAAAATTTGATTAAAATAGTTTTGAAGAATATTTATTAAAAAGCATTTAAATTCTGTGCAAATGTTTTTTGGCGTAATGATCAAGGTAAAGCCTAAATAATAAGAGCATTAAAGCCTTCAAGGTCTACCATAGGTCGGATTTCATGGTCAGTATAAACGTTAATTACATTTTTATTTTGGTAAAGTTTACCATGAAAAGAAAACAGACCACAAACTCCGACTTCCCAGCCTTTAATCAGTGACAACCGAATCCCAGTCTGTTGTCTACAGAGAGGTAATTAGCTTTTCTGTAAGCTGCTCAAAACTGCCACATCTTCGGGTCTTAACTTTCCGGTATCCATAGGACCTACATTGAGTAGGAGGTTGGCTTGCATCTTACGGGATGTGTCCAGCCATTTATGAATCTGGGATTTGGAGGCTACGCTATGGTCCCATTCGTGCCAAAACCAGTTGCCACTGGGGAATTGTTTGTTGCCTTTTGTGGACATGGTTGTTTCGATCTGCATGGGTAGATAAATATCCCTGCCTTGCCAGGTCCAGATTTTTTGGTCTGACACCGGTTCTGTATATTTTTCTCCACTTCTGATATCTACAGGGTGAAGCGGAACTCCGGGATAAGCAGTCGTGGCATTGTTCATGATCAAACAGTCAGGTTGGAGGTTTTTGATAAACTGATATAAATGATCCATCTGCCAACGGTAAGCCCCTTCCATTCTCCAGGCATGGATAAAATCCTCAGCCCGGGAGGTTATTCCACCTTCCTCCACTTTTTCACCTTCAATTTCATTTTTGCTTGTCCATCCACTTTTCTGTTTTTTCCAAAAACCATCAAACCAAAGCTCTACGATAGGACCATAATCAGTCAGTAGCTCCGCAATCTGATTTTTCATAAATTCCACATAAGCCCAATCATCCGTATCATGGGAAGTCTCATGGCGGTCCCACAAGGAATAATATAAACCCACTTTCAAACCATACTTCCTCGCAGAATTCACCAATTCCTTGACCAAATCACCTTTGTATGGGCTTGACTTGACGGAGTAGTCCGTATACTTGGAAGGCCAAAGACAAAATCCATCATGGTGTTTGGTGATCAGGACAATGTACTTCATGCCAGCGGCAACCGCCACTTGACACCATTGATCGGTATCCAATTCGCTTGGATTGAATTTGATGGGATCAAGGGTACCATCACTCCATTCGGTGTCATAGTAGGTGTTGATACCAAAATGGACAAACATCCCAAATTCCAGATCCATCCACTCGCGTTGGGTATTATTAGGTTCTGGGATGGTAAATAGTCTGGTTTTATCTGGCTTACTTTTCGCATGACCCCTGGCCCATGAGGGCACCGCAGGTATCATGGAACCGGCAAATCCTAATCCTGCATATTTCAGAAAATCTCTTCTTTTTTGGGTCATATTATGGTCTGGCTTGGTTTTCTACTTTGAATACTTGTATGGACTGATCATTATTTGCAACAAGAATATAGTTCCCGTTTTTTGTTTTGATCGTGGTCATATCCCTTACATTGTGGGGAGCATGGAATCCACTTTTCATCATCGGAACAGGTCTGTATTCATTGGTTTCATCTTTGATCAATAACAACCCTACACCTGCATCATCTCTGGGTGTTTTGGTTTCGAAGCCAAAGAAATTCCCAGCCACCAGAATTTCTTTTTTTCCATTGCCTGTCAAATCCACACCCAAGATTTTCTGGACAGAAGCGATTTGGGCTTCAATAGGTAAATCAACCCATTCGAATTTCCCATCGCCCATATTTTTCAGCATGATACTTTCAAATGCGTAAGCCTTTAGGTGGTTTTGAGAGGGGGATGGGAAATTATTTGTAAGGTCTTGTATCGTGGCCCTTGAATAGGATTTATAGTCAGTAAATTTCCTTTTGATGGATGGCATCGATCTGGAAATGTCTTCTCTTCCATGGGTGGGATACAGCTTTCCATCAAAGTAATAGCCCAAAATCATGTTATGGGCACCGCTGTTTTCGAAATCGCCGGAAAAGATTTCCAACGGATGGTCAATTGTGGGTTTGTAACGGTAATTCAAACCCATGTTTCCAATAATAAAATCAACCCGCCCGGTTTCTTCGTTTAGCATGGGAAGCAGCGCATTCCACCAGCCAGCAGTAAATTCATTCGATTGTAGGAATTTCCCTTCCTTAAGTATATTGAAATCCTCGTCAACGGTCAGTTTTCCATCATTGTTTTTAAAAAAAGAGATGGGCATCCAATCTCCCACGACCACCAGATCTAAAGTGCCGTCTTGGTCATAATCAATCCAGACAGCATCATTGACAATACCAGGTTGCATCAAATGTGGTGCTTTTGATTCCGTAACATCCACAAATTTCCCGTTTTGGTTTTCCAAAAGATAGCTTCTTTGGGAATTGGGATAAGCACCTGGCTCAACCCCGCCACCAACAAAGAGATCCAAGTCCCCGTCTCCATCAAAATCACCGGCAACTACTTTACTGGTGTTGTAAGGAAAATCCGGCAGCTGATTTTGGGACTTAAGAAATGAGCCCTTTCCGTCATTCAGATATAGTCTGTCCTGGAGCCATTCAGATGATTTGCCGAATTCATTGCTACCGCTCACCACATATAAGTCCAAATCCCCATCTCCGTCGGCATCAAAAAATAGGGCATGTACGTCCTCACAGGTTTTGTCTGCAGCCCAAGGCTGTGCAGGGGCTTTTTCAAACTTGCCTTGCTCATTTTGAATCCACAATTCAGCAGCTTGGTTTTTGCTCCCTCCAAAAAAAAGGTCGTCCAACCCATTGCCGTTGACATCTGCGCTGATCATCACCGGACCCTCTGTGGAATACCTGCGGGGAAGTAGCTCCTCCAAAGAAAAATCATCATACTGACTTTCCTGATGTATAAATTCCAGATTTAGGGTTTCTTTGATTTCTTTTCGGGAAAGCTCCCGGAAAAGCTTCGGTGCTTCTGTCACTTTATCAAAATTTTTTGTGGCTTGCGGTAAGGCAGACCTGTAATCCACATTGATCTGCATATTGGTGGGAACATGCTGAAGTACATATACGCTGTGGTCATACCATTCTACCCTTATGCTGTCTATGCTATCCCAATTGCCAACGCCAAAATGCAGTATCGGCTCCACTGACGACTGAAATCCACGGGTAGGATTAAGTTGCTGAACCTGAATGCTGTCGTTTTTGTACAGCGTCACTTTTGTACCGAACCCAAATCGATTTTCAGCATTACCTTGTAGTTTTACCCTCAAAAAACGTTGCTTGGACTGATCAGATTTATTCTCATAAATGGACACGAAGTCATCGATGTTGTTGATGATTAAATCTAAGTCACCGTCATTGTCTAAGTCAGCATAGGCAGCACCATTTGAAAAGGACGGTTCATCTAAACCCCAGCCTTGGGTCACGTTTTCAAAGAGTAGGTTTCCCTGATTTCGAAAGGCATAATTGCTGATTTTTTCAGAAGGGATACTTTGAAGCAATTTTCTGGGATCATCCGAAACCTTTCCCGTAAATGTTGGGCTCATGGCTGCTTCTCCTTGGTTTAAGCCGGAGATGAAATCATTGTTCATCACATCTTTCCTGAGTCCATTGGTGATCAGCAGGTCCTTCCAGCCATTGTTATCAAAATCAGCAAACAATACCGCCCAACTCCAATCTGTCTGGTAGACCCCTGATAGACGGGCAATATTGCTGAAATTAAGTGTGCCATCAGGGGTCAGGCCATTGTTGAGCTGCAGGCTGTTGAACATGTATTGGTAATGGTAGCCTTTGTCTACAAACTGCCAAAACTGGGACCGAGAAATGCCTGCAAGATTGGTTTTCTGTCTGATATGGTCCTCGATGGCCATATCCAAAACCATGATGTCCTGCCATCCATCGTTATTAAAATCCGCAATATCCACCCCCATACCAAAAAAGGACAATTGCCTGGTAAGTGATTTGATGGATTCAGTAAATGTTCCATCCCCATTGTTGAGGTAAAGGTAATCATGCTCAAAAAAATCATTACTCACATAGATATCCTCCCATCCATTGTTGTTTAGATCTCCGACACTGACCCCTAGTCCATAGCCTTCTTTGGTTCCCAAGATGCCTGCTTCCTGGCTTACATCCACAAAAAAACCATTGTCATTGCGGTATAATTTATCTCCAACATATGGATCCCTGACATTGGAGGCATGTTTGGGAGCCTGACCATCGTATTCCAAACCATGGTTGATCAAAAACATGTCCAGATCACCGTCTTTATCATAGTCGAAGAAAATGGCTTGTGTAGAATACCCGGGATCATCTATTCCAAAGGCCTTGGCATTTTCCGTAAATGTACCATCTCCGTTGTTGATATAGAGCAGGTTTCTTCTGTTATCCGGCTCGAGGTTTCCTGAGCGGCTGACATAGATGTCCAGTAAACCATCATTGTTGATATCCACCATGGTAGTTCCGGTACACCAGCTTGGCCCTGAGGGTGGGGTGATGTTTGCTTGGTCAGTAATGTCTTCAAACTGAAAATTGCCTTTGTTCAAATACAATCTGTTTTTGACTGTATTGCCTGTCAGGAAAATATCCGCCAAACCGTCATTGTTGATGTCACCCACGGAAACACCTCCACCATTGTAATAGTATTGGTACATCAAAATATTTCGATAGGCGGTTTCATCCAGCTGATTTTTAAAAGTCACCTTGGTCTGTTGGGGGTTTTTCTTTTCAAAGAGGGGAGGAGCTTCTTTTGTTGGAAAAGTGGCGGACGAATCCGGCATCGATACTTTATCCCCATCATTTTGACAACCTTGGATCCCCGAAAAAAGCAACAACAGCATGAATATCCTTTTCGAGAACCATTTTATCTTTCTGATCCAATTTTGAGATTGGTCAAGGGGTCTAATAATCATTTGGGCGGGGTGATCGTTTTACATGGCATGCCAAGATAAAATTAAAAAAGGAAAAGGCCAGACCTTGATGTTTGGGTAACTTCCCTTAATCAAAGTCTGACACTTTTTTCAGATGATTAAACTTTCAAACTAATCGTATCCCAAATTGATGTTTTTCTCGTAATCCGGTATTTCTGAATAAAAGTCACTGTTGTAGGGAACGGAAGCTCCTTGCCTGTCACCGGCGGGAATATCCATCCTTAGCCCCTGAAGGTAATAAAGTCTGTCGCCTTCAAATGCCATTTCTTTGAATCTTTCCAGGTGAATGGCCTCCTCCAAACCGGCTGCTCCGCCAGCATAATCATCCAGACCGGCTCTGTTTCTCACCACATTCAGATCAGCTGTAGCCCCATTGGTATCCCCGGATTGTGCTCTGATAATCGCTCGTAACAAATACATGTCAGCAAGTCTTAGGATGACGGCATTGGTTCTTCTGTCCCCGCCACGATAGTATTTATCTCCCCATACAAAACTTCTTGTGGTTCTGAAGTTGTTGTTTGGCTCAGGATAGATGTTTTCTCCTTCTGTAATGCCACTGCCTGCAGGAGTAAGCCAAACGAACAATTGATTGAAACGCTTGTCCCCTTTGGCTTCATCCGTCAAATTGCCATTTTCATCCATCCATCCCACTTCAGTTAAGAAACTGTCGCTGGCACGCATGAACCGACCCTGATTATTCGCCGGGCCACCCGCAAATCTGTTGCTGGCACTGTACCACTCAAATCTACCCGGATGTTTCCAGTTACTTGGTCCCCCCAAACCATCTCCAGCCCACAATGCATAATACCAAAGCACTTCACTGCCCCTGTCTACCCCTGTTTTGTTAAAGGCCTCGATAGGGTCTTCTGACAAGTCAAACAAACCGTTATTTTGGTCCAATACCAAATTTAATGGTTCAAGAGCCTCTTGAAAAGCCCCTTTTTGAAAAAGAACTTTTGCCAATAAAGCAGCAGCCGAGAATTTGGTAGCTCTGCCGTCAGCATAAGAGACAGGATGAAGACTTGGATCATAAGCTTCCGGCAATAGGCTCACCGCCTCCCGCAGATCACTTTCCATTAAAGCATACAGGTCATTGGTAGATGCCAATGGTGAAGACATGGCTTCTTCCAAATTTTTAGCCTGGGAAATCCTCAGAGGTATTCTTGGAGCATCGTTGGGGTATGCAGGCATATATGCCCTTGCAAGCCAGAAATAGGCATATGCACGGATAAACAACAGTTCACCTTTGATGCGGTCTACTTCATCCTGCCGGTTTGCGAGGGGGTAGGGATTTCCATCATTTTCATTGATAAAGTCCAAAGCCCCGTTAGCAGCTCCAATGGCGAAATACCCGCTGTTGAAGATGGAATTATCAAATAAAGTTATCTGAAACTCAGATCTCCTGGCGTACATGTCTTCTACATCCCCGTTGGTATTGAAACCATCGGTAATCGGTGCCAGATTAATTCCGTCAGCATAGGCTTCACCCGCAACAGGACCTGCAGCGAAAATGGACCGGAATCCTCCGTTTCCGGACAGACCGTAATAGGCTCCGATGGGTGCTTTTTCAAAATCCTCCAAAGTCAACCACGGCGGCTGTACGGGTCTTTGCAATTCAAAGAATTCTTCCTCATTACACCCTGTCAGGATTAGTAAAGAGATGAATAGGTATATGATGTTATTTTTCATTTTGGGTCGAAATTAAAATGATAGGTTTAAGCCAAAATTAATGCTTCTCAATTGGGGTAATTGAGCTCCGACAAATCCTTGGCCCAGGTTTCTGAATTGGGCATCACCAAGTTGCAATACCTCTGGATCAAATCCTTGGTACTTAGTGAAAGTCAACAGATTGGTGGCTGAAGTGAATACCCTTGCCTGGCGCAAGCCTAATTTCTGCAACAATTGCGGTGGAAGATTATAGGCCAATTGAAGCGTCCTCAGACGGATAAAATCACCCCTTTGCAAAAATTTATCATGAACCTCTGCTGCCCTGTTGTTATCAAACCTGACGTTTGGCGTAACAGTCCCATCCTCGTTGATCACATCATATCGGTGGTTCCAGACCAATTTTGGCCAATCTGCATCTGGATTGCTTTCGGTCCAGGTATTGTCTACCAGACTGCTCCTTAGCACACTACCGCCTGTTCCGATATATGAATTACCTCTTTCGCCCACGTCATAAATGTAATTACCACCTTGGAAGGTAAACTGTATGTTTAATTCTAAACCTTTGTAACTGAAATTGTTGATAAAACCTCCAAAGAAGGTGGGTAATCCTGACTTATCTTCAAAATCAAGCAAGTGATTGGTAAGGTTGTCACGGGTGGCGGGTATTACATTACCGGTTTTGATCCTTTCACCAGTTTGGGCAAAGTGCTCCCGGTCCATTTCGTAGATCATTTCATATCCGCCTTCCGGATGGATTCCGGCATATTGAGCCAGTCGGAAAAAGCCCAAACGCTCACCCACTCTCGTGACATGTGGGCCTTGTTGAACATTGTAAATCTGTTCCCCTTGCCCCCCTGTAAGTTTTGTGACTTGGTTTTGGTTGGTGGTGTAATTGAAACTAGTGGTCCATTTGAAATTGTTTTTGTCAATGTTGACCGTACTGATTTCAAACTCAAAACCTTGGTTTAACAGGTCACCTACGTTGGCCCATAGTCTAGGCTGATTGGCGAAAATACCTGAGGATTGAGGGACTTCTACCTGCAACAACAAATCAGAAGCATCTTGTCTATAGTAACCGATAGAACCACTTATCCTGTTGTTGAAAAGCTCATAATCCAAGCCCAGATCAAATGCGTCTGTAGTTTCCCAGGTCAGTGCCTGATTGCCAATATTCATCAGCAAATCACCAGCACCCGTATCTCCATATCTTCCCCATCCAGCATAGGTAGTCATTGTCGCAAAGGGATTAATGGCTGAGTTGCCTGTTTGGCCAAAACTACCCCGGAGTTTCAGCAGGTCAATGTTATTGGCCCCCCTCATAAAGTTTTCCTCCGACAATATCCATCCTCCAGAAACGGCAATGAAATTGCCCCATCTGTTTTCCGGAACAAATACGGAAGAACCATCTCTCCTTGCGCTAAATCCTACAAGGTATCTGTCTTTCAGCTTATAATCCAAGCGACTGAAAATACCCCTGAAATTGATTTCTCCACCCAATCCCGCGCTTACTCTCATGATATCCCCAGGTGCTCCTACCTCAGGTTGTACCCCAAAAAGGTCCTGCGCTTCAATGTTTCTTGTTCTTTGCTGCTGTGTGGTGTTCTCTGTTCCGACCACAAAATTGAAGGCATGGATATCCGCAAATTGTTTGTTGTAAGTGGCGTAAACATTATAATTAAGCCTAGTGAAGGTGTTTGAAAAGTCAAAAGCATATGCACTCCTTTCTCTGATTACCGTATTGCCCCATTCTATGTTACTGGTCTGTAACATATCGGCTGAGAATTCTGTCCTTACCGACAATCCGTCTACAAAAGGAATTTTGTAATCTAGAAACAAACCTCCTATAGCCCGGTAAGAATTGACATCGTTCAGGTAATTGTCCCTGTCAAGGGTAGCCCTTAGGTTTCTGCCCGATAGCGGGTCAAACAAAATTGGATTTCCGTTGGAGGTGATGGTAGGGTGGAAAATAGGAATAATCGGTAGTGCACCTGAAATCGCCATGTTGTAACCACCCGTAGCCATGTTGGTATTTCCCCCCGGAGGGCCACCGTTGGGTGGACGTTGCTGTTTGGTATAACTAAGCGTAATTCTGGTGCCTATTTCCAGGTTTTTGATCGGGGAAAAATCCACATTGGCTCTTGTGGAATATCTTTCTAGCCCACTCCCGGTTTGAATGCCTTTGTCATTTCTGTAATTTCCTGATAAGTAATAACTGAATCCGTCTCCGGCTTTGGAAGTCGAAATTCCTATATCCTGAAAACTCCCTTGCTGCAAAGCCTCATTAAAATAATTGACATCCGCCAATTGTTCTCTGCTCAGTACAGCTGTCGGGTCTCGTGCATCGTTGAGTATGGCATTGGGGTCGAAAGGGAACAGTCCGCTGTTTTCTCTTGCGGTATCGACCAAGCCCAACCAAGTAGGTCCATTGACAAAACCAATTTCTTGGGGACCTCTTGCCACATTGGTAACCCCGGAAGTTATGCTAATATCCAAGCCTCCAGTACCTCTCCCTGTTTTGGTTGTTACAATGATAACCCCATTGGCACCCCTGGATCCATATATGGCCGTTGCGGAGGCATCTTTTAATATTTCTATGGACTCAATGTCATTTGGATTGAGCGTGGCCAGGGGATTGAGTTGTGTGGCGCCGTGATTTGATCTGGCGAAACCGCCTATTTCTCCACCACCCTGATTGCTTAATATCATCCCATCGATTACCCATAGCGGCTCAGTACCACTGGAAATGGAATTGGTACCTCTGATCATGACTCGGGTGGGTGCGCCAGGCACTCCATTGCTTGAGGTGACATTGACTCCTGCAGCCAAGCCCTGTAAGGCCTGATCAAATGAAGGGGTCGGTATTTTGGCCAGTTCATCCGCTTTTACGGATGATATGGCTCCAGTAATGTCCCTTCTCACTTTGGAACCATAACCTACGACGACTACCTCATCCAGACTACCGGTGCTTTCCTGCAGGCTGATGTTGACGGTGGATCTGCCATTGATAGGGGTTTCCAATTGGTCATAGCCAATAAAGCTAAATACCAATACCCCATCTCTAGGGGCTTCAATTCTAAAATTGCCATCCAGATCGGTAATGGTCCCTCTATTGGTTCCTTTTACCAAAACGTTGACGCCTGGCAATGATTCTCCATCATTGCTTGCTGTGACCTTGCCTGTCACTGTTTCTTCCTGTGCCAGCAAAGGCTGGATCAACAAGCAGAAAAGGAACACGAGTACAATTTGCTTCATAAAGATATATTGGTTAGGGTTAATTATTAATTGTCATTTGTAGATTTTTCCTTTCAAAATTTTTTCTTTTCTATCATATCTGGTTGAATATTTTTTAGTTATTTTGTTTTACACCTGATCATTTTAATCATTGTATTTTGTAAAATTGATTGAAATAATCAACGAATTCTACCCATAATTTGACCAATGCTAGTTTTTTTTTTGCATAAAACTGACCATGATCATTAATTTGAAAAAATATACCACTAATGAATACCTCACTAAAAAAATTCTGAGTGTTTCTCCCACCACAAATCCTTAAAAACCAGCCATCAAATATTTCAAATCTTATTAAACAATATAAGTATCTAAAAATCAGTATATTAAATTAAAATTTATCAAACAATAGAGTCTAAAATCACCATTTACCAAATATTTTTTTTTTTAAAAACTGCTTAACCAAATGGCTCTTGAAGGCGAACAAAACTTCTTTTTATAAAAATATGATTTAAATAAGTGGTCAATTGAACCATATTTATTAAAATTGATGTAGTTTAGATGTGTTTTGAGCCTTTCCTAGACTTAAAAACTAGCTCTTCCTAGGCATTTAGGCTACCTATGCTCCAAACTTTTTTTTGGAAAAGGTGGTTTAGCAGGATGCTAAAGGTTTGAAATCGATTGCGTAAATTTTATATTTGTTTTCTGAGTGAACTGCCATTTCCTATTGATTCCTTATGATCGTATCCGTAGACTGTGCTATTTTTGGTTTTGAAAGGGAACTGAGTATTTTCCTGATCAAAAGGACCAATCCATACTTTAAAAACAAGTGGTCTTTGCCCGGTAGCATCGTATTTGAAGATGAATCGCTTGAAGATGCGGCCGAAAGGACACTCTATGAGCTTTCTGGGCTAAAAAACATTTATTTGGACCAGGTAGGGGCTTTCGGGGATCCCAAAAGAACCAAAGGAGCAAGAATCCTGACAGTCTCCTTCATGGCCATCATAGATAAAAGCAAATACAACCTCGAACCAAAAGTTAAAAACAGGACATTTATTTCTCAAACCAATGAGGAAGAATTGATTCTGAGTGGAAAATGGTTTAAGTTAAATGAGATGCCACTTTTACCTCAAGACCACAGTGAAATTGCTCACACAGCGCTCAAATTCCTTAGGCAGAAATTCAGGTATTCTCCCATTTGTTTCGAACTCCTCCCAGAAAAATTCACCCTTAAAGAATTACAGGATTTGTATCAGGCAGTTTATGAGGTACAGCTGGACCCAAGTAATTTTAGAAAGAAGATCCTGAAAAGCAACTGGCTGGTGGAACTGGATGAATACAGTCAACAAGGTTCAAGTAGAAAAGCCCGGCTTTATGCATTCAATATGGTACTTCAGGAGCAGGGTGATGAACAGGAGTTTGTTTTTGATTTTTAAAAAGTAACTATCAGCTTTGGAGCAAAAACACTTTTTACACTTTCCTTAATATTCAGGTCCTTTTGATTGTGGAGACATTTGAAATTCATCATTACATCTCCAATTGCCCAAATTCAGATTTTACTTGAGTTGACCGTTGATGCTTAACTGGATTTAAATAGGCGTTTCTCCTCATATTTTCGCATGTTGTTTCACAAATTCAGATGGAGAGGTTTTTTTGATTTCCTTGAATTTCCTGTTGAAATTGGATAGGTTTTTATAGCCGGAATGGTAACAGACTTCCGCAATGTTGTAGTCTTCCTCAATCAAAAGTTTACAGGCATGCCCAATCTTAATTTCATTCACATATTTAGTGAAAGTCTTTTTTTGGACCTGTTTAAAATACCTACTGAAAGCAGAAGTGTTCATGTTGGCCAGTTCAGCAGCTTCCTCCAAGGAAACGCCGTTTTTGAAATTGTTCAGGATGTAATTGTTCACCCTTTCCATTTTATGGTCTCCTTTGCCTCCCTCCAATCCTCCGGTATAGCTGGCACTGGATAGGATTTGGTAATCTTCATGTTTGGTGAGGTCTTTCAAAATCTCAATTATCCTAATGATTCGGTCAAGTTCTTCAAAACCTTCCAGCTCTTTTGCTTTTTCCAAAATGGGCTGGTTGGCCTCTCCTTTGAATTTGATGCCCCTTTTGGCCTTTTCAAACAGCTTATTGATAGAATCCATTTCAGGCAGTTTCAAAAAATTATCCCTGAAACTCTCCATAAAATGCACCACCAATGCCTTTGCCTTTAGGTGTGCAGTTTCATCAAAATAATCTTTATCATTCAACCAAAGATGGGGGAGGTTTTCCCCGATAAGCACTATTTCACCGGAACCGAATGGCTCTATGTGATCGCCGACATACCGTGTACCGGCACTTTCTAAAATAAATACCAATTCAATCTGAGGATGATAATGCCAGATTTTTAAAAACTGGTAAGACTGACTATCCAAAGAAAAAGAACAATTTTGATGAATGGCTCTGGTGAGAAGCTGTAACTGAGATTTCATTTATGCCTAATTGGGTTTGGTGTCCTCCATACCTCTAATATGGTATGTTTTTGCCAAATTACCATAAAAAATCACATTTTGCATAAAAAGTATCGAAATGATAAAAAGTTTGGAATCAAAAGATCATAATTTTCCATTTCTCAAATCGCAAATGGCTGGCCATTGCGAATTCTGCAAATAAAGTTATTTCGCTTTGAAAGAAGAATTTAAAGCCGATTCTCAAATGGTATCTAATGAATAAAATTATACATTTCATGGAACTATGCCCAGTACCTGTTTTCCAACAGAGACCTCTTTTCCCGACGGCATCATCTCCACAGTAGGATGTACAATTCCTTTGGGTTGCAGGGTGAGTACTACTACGATTTGGCCTTCATTGTATACATCGATCCAATGGGTATGACTGTATGTTTTGCCTCTGAAGTGGATGCCGGGATTCAGCCGAACCGTTTCTCCGCCGTACCTATTCTTGCCTGTCTGAATTTCTAAGGGCCTTTTTGTTTGGAGGACATGCCCCCTAAGGCTTGCTCCATCAGGAGTGGTGATGGTAAAGCCATTTTCATCTGTTTCGATGGCATTGAATTCCGGGGTATTGATCCTCCACACACGGCCATCCATGGAACTGTCTGCAACTATAAAAACTGCTTCCGAGCCACTTTGCTTGGAATAGTCCGCTGAAAAATACCGATGGTGGTCAATGACTCCTGTACTGCTTCCTCGGCCCCAGGCGTGTCCGCTGCCATTTGAGTCTGCTTCAAACCCCAGAAATTCACCTGCGCTGCTGGTGCCTTTATCTTGCGAGGAAACTGGTCCGGGGAATAAATTGCTTTGGCCCGCCATTAAGGAAGTTCTACCCCCACCCACTATCAGTGGAGCACCCAAACCGATGATTCGGAAGGTATTGACATCAGGACCTTGATGGCCTTTTACGCGCGTGGCGGAAACATTGTAAGCTGCCAAGATATCCTCTTCATCCTGAAAGCGGTTTCGGAATAAGGCAACGCCCTGTTCGGGATCAGCATAAGACAGCCAACCCATTTCTTCCGGATTTACGCTTTTTTTCTGAGTGGGATAATATAGAATGCTGAAAATCCCCTCATCATTCAGGTAATCATGCATCCATTTTAGAGCTGGAATTTGTTCAGGTGGATACAAACGCAGGCTAAGTCCGAAAGTGCCTTTTCGGAGGTTGAGGTTATCATCAGAGAGATCGGGTTTCATGCCAAGGAGTTCAGGTAAAGTTGCCGTGGCCATGGAGAAGGTTGAAAAACCCCACATGGTATGTATGGCGGAAGGAGCGAGTTGCTCCAAAGCATGTGGGGATGATTTATTGGAGAAGTGCTGATAGGCTATGAGTGCCGGCGCTATAAAAGACCAGTTGTATGCATGATACCCCATACTTTCGGCATTCCATCCATTGCTGTAAATGATTTTTTGCAAATGATCTGAAATCCGTTTTGAGGCATCCCAGATAAAAGGAGCTGTCAAAGAGGGTTTGTCCTTGTCAGGATTGTCCCATACCAAGGCGGCAAAAAGCACGCTTGACCAACGGATGCCCATCCAGTTGCTTACTAAGCTGTAATTGGCATCCTGACCCATGTTGGCACTTACCGAAAACAGAAGTTTAAAAAGTTGCCTGTTGGTAATGTCCCTTTTCTCCTGAGACCATGCTGTATAGCAAAGGTCATAGGTAATGGCCATTTGCTGAAGCATGGTCGCTCGGTCGAGGCCACGGGAAACCGGGTTTTGGAAGATGATGGTGTCATTGAATATGGTGGCCATTTGTTCGTAGGCCTTATCTGCCCAAGATTCTTCACCACTCATCAGGTACAGGTATCCATAATGGGCTGCGAGTTCAGGGACTTCATTGGTTAAAAACGCTTCGGAGGAAAAAACCTTTTGCTCAAGCTTTTCTGTATCAGCTTGGATTTTTTTGTACATGTCCAAAAACGGAGCTGATTTCACCCTTTCTCTGATCAGGGATACTTCACTTGCGGTAATGAGCCCCCTTGGATGTTCACCGATGGCATGTTTCCCATCTAGGCTTTTTGTATTGATCAACCCATCCAGATTCTCGTAATGCTGGGCCATGACATGCATTGACCAGAGGCCCATCAAGATCATGGAGGTGAAGGCAAACGTAAAACCTGGTTTTCTTGGATTTATGAACATTGAAGCTGCATTTATAAATTCATTTTTTTACTAGATCGTTTTTGTCATTTTGTAATTCGTCAGATCCACCCCCTTTAGGTTGACATGTTGTTCTTCAACCACTGTGAACCCAACCTTTTCAAAAAAAGTCTTTGCGGTTTTACTGACTTCTGCAGTCAACTGGGTTTGACCTTGCCGTTTGGCTTCTTTTTCGATCTCAGTATACAGTTGGTTGGCGATGCCATGCCTTTGTCTTTCCCGATGGACATACAAAAAATCGATGTGATTGCCTTTGTCCAATGTGCAAAAACCAATTATCCCTATTTCGTTCTGTGCAACCAAAACGAATTGATGTTTCAGTATGTCCTGCCACCGAGAGGTGTTTTCAATACCCGATGACCATGCCTCAATTTGTTGCTTATTGTATTCTGCCTTACAGCTCTTTCTGATGCTGTCCACATACAATTTTTGCATTTCAGGGAGGTCTTCAAGAGACCCTTTTCTAAGTATCATGCAGATTTGTTCCAATGGTTCTAAAAAGTCTTTTCAGTCGCAATTGTATCATAAATATCCAATTGATTTTTTTCAAACCAAAACTGAATAGAAGCAACAGTCTTAAAGGTAATCTGAATAGTTACCCCTATCAATCGTTTTGGTATTATGTCTTTGTTGAAATTGTAGGATTTTAGGTTTAATTTATTTCCTCCAATGCAAATTAGACTGAGTTGGAGAACATGAAGAACGATAAGATGTCCTTTATAAAACACGGTTTTAAAAAATAAATAAATAAAATTTTTTCATTGATATCATTCTTTAGACTTAATTAAGTGTATTCAATAAAACACCCAAAAGCTAACCAAAATATGTTGTACCATCATTTCAAGCATTTTTTCTCACTTTCAGCTTTACTGATTATCCTTGGTCTTTCAGATGCTTTTGCCCAAAAAGTGGAATCAGCCGATGATGATCCTTTTTTGACAAAGCTTTACGATCAGCTCCACGATTCACCCATGCAGCAAAAAATCCGCAAAATCGCTCCCATGCCTGCCGGGGTAGTCTATATCCAAAGGCCTGGTGAAGGCGAGGAAGAAATCCGTTGGCATTTCCGGACCATGAGGGAATTGGGCTTTACCAATCTGAAACAGATCATGCCCCTGCCTGATTGGAGTCATGAGAAAATCCAAATGATCGCGCTTGAGGAGGGCTTGATCCCATGGTGGTATGGGGAAGGGGGCTGGGAACCCATTTCAGACCAACTTTTATCGAACTTGGGAATTTCACCAGATGAGCCATTGGAGGACATAAGACTCAATCCCAAAATGATTGCCTATCAAAACGAGGTTTTGAAAAAAAGGATAGAAAACATTGTCGGGTGGATAGAAAAGACTGGGGCCAATGAGGCGCCAAAAGGAAGCAGCTCCGCCTATGATCCCACCGTAGGACAGCGGGGAATGGACTTGACGGAAAAGGGTAAAACGCTTTTTGTGGAATGGGCCAAAAACAACTACGGGGATATAGCTACCCTAAACAATGCCTACAATCAACATCACCACGGGTTGGCAGCACAAGGCAAGCCGTTTTCCAGCTGGGAGGATTTTGCGGAGAGATGGGAAAAGTCAGACCACAGAGAACTCCGGGTGATTCGGGATGTTTTGCGGTTCAAGGCCGACCACGGCATTGCGGAGTTGGAAAAAAAAGTCGTGGATTTCCATGAATTTGATTCCAATGCCCCTTACCGGGCAGGTGGAGAATTGGGTCTTTTTCGTCCTCATGCCTATTTTGGTGTCAATTTCCCTGCGATAGCCAAAACCATGCAGCATGCAGGTTCTTTTTATCCTTCCATCCATTTCACCTGGCATTTTGATCAGGTCAAGGATGAGCTGGGACCTACGGTTTACATGCAGGCCAGTTACATCAATGACATGTTCAAAGGGGGATGGAGTGGAGGTTGGGAGACCACGGGAGGTCCCCAGCAGTTTGGTGGGGAAAGATATGGTCAGGACAACAAAGGGTTTACTGTTGATGCTGCTGAGATGAAGCAGTTTACGCTCAGTATGTTGGCTGCAGGATTTAAAGGATGGGGACTTTGGAGCTGGAGTGTCAGATCGGCCGGGGTTGAGGTAGGCGAATATTCCCTCTTGGACCACCACAATGAAGTGACAGACAGAGCCGTGGCGGTAGGTGAAATTGCCAAGGCCATGCAAACCTACCGACATGAACTTTGGGAGTCACGCAAAGAACCGGTGGTGGGGGTCCTTTTTGACTGGGACAATGATGCGATGTGGACAGCCCTTTCCATCAAAGGAAAAGAAAGTACCCGATACATTCCCATGCAGGCTAGGGTAGGCGTATCCCGAGCCCTGATCAATCAAAACATTCCTTTTGAATATGTCATTCCCGACGACCTCAGAGCAGGATTGGCTGCTAGATATCGGGTGATTTATTTGCCAGGAATGCTGGCGTTGAACCCTGAACTGTTACCCATCTTAAAAAAATATGTGGAGGATGGTGGCAGGCTGATTTTAGACATGCCAGGCGCCTGGATGGATCCCAATTCCGCCTTGCTTCCCAGGGGAACGGGTTCTGACTTCGCCAACCTTTTTGGCGCTGCATTGAGGGAATACCAATTTTCAGGGCTCAACAGAAACTGGCATTTGGAAGCCCATGTTTTGACAGGCTCCATTGGTTCCATCAGGCCGGAGGGCGCGGAAATCATGGCAGATTTTAAGACCGGACAACCTGCAGTCACCCAGTTTCAATTGGGCAAGGGGACTTCGGTTATATTGGGTTACGAGGCAGCTAGGTCATGTTTTGAACCAGGAAATTCGGAAATGGAAGCACTCTTGTTAAAATATACTTTGGGGGACATAGAGCCACCCTTTACCTGTGAGGGGGCCATCGTCTACCGATTGTCTGGCCCAAAAGCCGACCATTATTTTTTACTTAACCAAGGGGAGGCCACTGAAGTGGATTTAAAACCGCATCATTACACCTATACCAATGTCCAGGATGCGGTAACCGGACAAAGCATCTCGCAAAATTCAATTTACTTAGAGGCCCATTCTGCAAGATGGTTAAGGTTTGAAAAACCTTAAATTTGGGATTAAACATAAAGTAAACAACAAAAGAAGATGATCAAAAAACCAATGATTGCTTGCCTAATTTGGCTAATGGGTATCATTTCCTGTGATTCTCCGGGGACTGACAATGACAATACGTATGATATAGTCATTTATGGTGCCAATTCGGCCGGCGTGATTGCAGCTTATACGGCCAAAACCATGGGCAAATCAGTAGTTTTGATTGAACCGAGCAAGCATATGGGTGGGTTGAGTACGGGTGGATTGGGATATACGGATATCGGAAACAAATATGCTGTGATGGGCTTGTCCAGGGATTTCTACCGAAGGATCGGGCAGCATTATGGCAAATTTGAACAATGGATTTTTGAACCGAGTGTGGCCAAATCTGTTTTTCAGGATTATCTGGACAGAGCAGAAATCGAGGTACTTTTTGAACACGAACTGGTTGGCGTGAAAAAAGAGGGGGACTACTTGCAGGAAATGACCTTGAGTCTTGGAGGTTCAACCAATGAAATTGTGAAAGTAAGGGGTAAAATGTTCATTGATGCTACTTATGAAGGTGACTTGATGGCCAAGGCAGGAGTGACCTATACCGTAGGTAGAGAGCCCAATTCCCAATACGGTGAAACCTACAATGGGGTACAGTTGATGACGGGACATCAATTCCCTGATGGAGTGGACCCTTACCAAACCAAAGGTGACCCACAGAGTGGCCTACTATGGGGCATCACTGACCATCAATTGGAACCGGATGGAACAGGAGACGATAAGGTTCAGGCCTATAACTTCAGGATTTGTCTTACTGACAATCCCTCCAACAGGATCGAAATCACCCGGCCTGAAGGCTATGATTCCACCATGTTTGACCTATTGGTAAGACTTTTTGAAGCCCAGCCCGGGAAAATAAGGATCAGTGATTACTTTATCTGGAGCCGAATGCCCAACCAAAAGACAGACATCAATAACCGGGGAGGATTCTCAACGGATATGATTGGGATGAATTATGACTATCCTGAGGCAGACTATGCACAAAGAAAGGAAATCGTCAAGAACCATCAATTGTACACCCAATCCCTGCTTTATTTCTACAAGACAGACCCCAGAGTTCCTAAAGAACTGCAGGAATTTATCCAAGACTGGGGTTACCCCAAAGATGAGTACACTGAAAATGAACACTGGTCTCCCCAGTTGTATGTGAGGGAAGTGCGAAGAATGGTGGGAGAATACGTGATGACCGAAGCCAATTGTGTGGGTGATGAAGTGGTGGAAGACGGGGTAGGAATGGCCGCTTACACCATGGACTCCCACAACATCCAAAGAGTGGTCATTGAAAAAGAAGGTCAAAAAATGGTGAAAAACGAAGGGAATGTAGAAATAGGAGGATTTGGTCCGTATCCCATTGCCTACAGATCCCTGATTCCGAAAAAAGAGGAGGTTAAAAATCTATTTGTCCCAGCGGCACTTTCTGCCAGCCACATTGCTTTTGGCTCTATCCGGATGGAACCGGTTTTCATGGTATTGGCACAATCATCTGCTGTGGCCGCCTGTATGGCGATTGACAACAACCTCTCCGTCCATGAAGTGGATGTCAAAGAATTGCAGAAAATCCTAAAAGAAAATCCCCTTGCAGACGGGAGTATACCCGAAATTCTAGTGGACAATGATGATGAGGAAGGGGTGCAAATCAAAGGGGATTGGGAAAGGCAAAGCCGTGGAGGATACGGTCCCAGCTTTCTAAAAGATCCTTCTAAAGGCACCCAAAATCATTCAGTAAGTTTTACACCAGATATCAAGGTGGCAGGTGCTTATGAAGTGTACCTGTATTTTTCCCGGGTCAATGAATCCTCTACCCAGACCAAAGTCATTGTAGGAGATGGCAAGGATGAAAAGGAAATATGGGTAAAAGAGGAAGACATCCGTGTAGAAGGTCAGACCTCAGGAGAATGGGTTCATTTGGGTCAGTTCAATCTTGAAGCGGGTAAAAATGCATTTGTTGAGGTTTCAAACCAAGGAGCAGATGGGATAGTCGTCGCAGATGCTGTCTTATTTGTTCCAGACAAATAAAACCGTATGAAAATGTCCGTCAAATATTCCCTTTTTTCATTGCTGATTCTGACGAGTGGAATTGCTTTTTCCTGCCAAAGCACCCTAAAAGAAACCCATGATAACGATCTCCCAAATATCATCTTATTGATGGGGGATGACCATGGATGGGATGAAACAGGGTACAACGGACATCCTTTTCTCCACACGCCTGTTTTGGATGATATGGTTAAAACCGGAATCAGAATGGACCGGTTTTATTCCGCCTCACCGGTGTGTTCTCCTACCCGAGGGAGTGTGTTGACCGGCCGTCATCCCAACAGGTATGGTACATTCACAGCAGGGGCTTCCATCAGGCCTGAAGAAATAACCATTGCCCAAATACTGAAAGATGCGGGCTATGCGACGGCCCATTTTGGGAAATGGCATTTGGGGCCTGTAAAGGCCGAATCTCCCACCAATCCCAAAGCAATGGGTTTTGACGAATACCTTTCCCATGACAATTTTTTTGAGATGAACCCATATTTTTCCAGAAATGGAGGGCCTCCTGAACCTTACAGAGGTGAAAGTTCAGAAATTCTGGTTGCAGAGGCGATCCGTTTTATCCAAAAGGCCAAAGAGGCAAATCAACCGTTTTTTGTGGTCATCTGGTATGGTTCTCCCCATGAACCCTACAGTGGCCTTCGGGAAGACCTGGCCCTTTATGATGACTTGCCTGAATCTTTTGGAGATAAAACCGTAAGGCTGACTTCCAATGAAACAGGCCTACAGGTGGATAGACCTCAAAGGGAGGTTTTACAGGAGCGATTTGCGGAAATTACCGCCATGGACCGATCTATTGGACAGATGCGGGAATTTCTAAGAAATGAAGCCTTGCGAGAACACACCCTGCTTTGGTATTTTGGGGATAACGGCACCCCTCTCGAAGGAAATGCAACTGTACCATTTAAAGGAGAAAAAGGCATGGTGTATGAAGGAGGGGTACGGGTTCCTGCAGTCCTGGAATGGCCAGCCAGATTTGCCACTCCAATGGTCACCGAGGTGAATGCAGTCTCTTCAGATGTGTTGCCAACACTTTGTGGTATCCTCGGGCAGCCGCTCCCGAAAAGACCGATTGATGGTATTGATCTAAGCCCCTTTTTTGATGGCAACCTAAGAGAAAGGAATAAACCTGTTATGTTTTGGAACGGCAGGGTAAGACAGGATGAAGAGAATACCCCAGCACCTTATATTGATCCTGAATTGCAAAAAGGAACTTCTCCTTTGGTCAAGCTTATGAATGGAATTGCTACCAGGAATTTCACCAATTTCCGTCATACCGATATTCAGCCACAGGATTTTGGTGGTGCAAGGGCCATTTTGGACAACAGGTATAAACTGGTCATTCATGGGGAAAATGACCCAGAGGCCAAGCGGGAACTATTTGATGTACTGGAAGATCCAGCTGAAAACAAAAATATAATAGAGGCATTGCCGGATATCGCGGCTGACCTGGAAAATAGCTTGCTCAAATGGCAACAATCAGTACTGGAAAGCCTCACGGAAAATGATTATTGAAATCTTAAAATATTAAAGTTCGTTCAAAATGGCACGAAATCGATTGCATTAAAAATGTGTGATTTGTATTCCGGTTAAGCTATTTTGAATTATATTCAAATTATTCTTTGCCCAAAATGAGTTTCCCGAAAATAACCTAAAGCATTGCAACATGCCAACTGATATCAAAAGACGTGATTTTATCCGCCATTCTTTGGTGTACGGGGTGGGCATTTCCGCCCTTTCGGGGCTTCCGGGATTTACAGCTAACCTGAAGGAGAAAATGAAATTCGGCCTGGTCACTTACCAATGGGGGAGGGATTGGGATCTTCCCACGTTGATCAGGAATTGTGAGGCAGCAGGTGCATTGGGCGTGGAGCTCAGAACGGAACATGCCCATGGGGTAGAAACCTCTCTTAGCGCTTCAGCGAGGAGGGAAGTGAAAAAACGCTTTGCCGACAGTCCTATCACCTGTCTGGGTTACGGCAGCAATTTTGAATACCACAGTCCTGATGCCGCTAAACTTCAATACAATATCAAGGAGACAAAAGAATACATCAAACTTTGTCATGATATTGGCGCAACAGGCATCAAGGTAAAACCCAATAACCTACCGGCTGAAGTACCCCAAGAAAAAACCATTTCACAGATCGCCGAATCCCTCAATGAAGTAGGCCGTTTTGCCATGGATTATGGACAGTTGGTCAGGGTGGAGGTGCATGGCCACCTCACCCAGGAATTGCCCAACATGAAAGCCATTTTTGATCAGGTTACCGAATCCAACGTAAAAGTCTGTTGGAACTGCAATGATGAAGACTTGTTGCCACCTGGGCTAGAGGGAAACTTTAACTTAGTCAAAAAGTGGATGGGTGACACCGTGCATGTGAGAGAATTCGATGAAGGAGACTATCCTTACCAGGCGCTTTTTCATCTTCTACAAAAAATGGATTATGAAGGCTGGATATTGATGGAAGCAAGAACAGAGCCTGATGACCGGGTACTTGCATTAAAACATCAAGAGTCAATATTCAAAAAATTGGTTTCCAATACTTTATAATATTTATTTCAAAAAAATAACCTTTTAAATAAGCAAAGATCAAAGAATAACCAAGAAAATATGAACCATCACAATAAACTCACGGATATGAAAAATAATAGTTCAAGAAGAGAATTTTTGAAGAAATCGGTACTTACCACAGCAGGGATCTCGATAGGTGCCATGGGTTTCCCTGCGAGTAGCTACAGTAGGATTATCGGGGCCAATGACAGGGTGAATTTAGGGATCGTCGGTTTTTCGGACCGAGCAAAAGGCGCTTTGATACCAGCCATGCTAAAGCATTCCAAAGAAATGAATTTTGAATTCTCTGCGGTTTCTGACATTTGGAACAGAAGGAGGGATGAATGCGTGGCTTATGTCAAAGAAAAAAGTGGAAAGACGATTCAAACGGCGAGAAACAATGAAGAATTGTACGAGCGAAAGGATGTGGATGCCGTCATCATCAGTACAGCTGATTTTCAACATGCCCTGCATTGCAAGGAAGCAGTGGAGGCGGGCAGGGATGTCTATGTGGAGAAGCCCTTTGCCGAAACCATGGAAGACAACCGGGCTGCCCGTGAGGCGGTGGAAAGAACCGGTAAAATTGTACAGGTGGGTTCTCAAAGAAGGAGTGGGTCCAATTACCATGCTGCCAATGATTTTATCCGTTCAGGTGGATTCGGGGACATTGTGATGGTGGAGATGAGCTGGAATGTCAATCAACCTGGAAGGTGGAGGTTGCCTAAACTGACTAAGGAAATCAGAAAGGAAGATACCGATTGGAATAGGTTTTTGATGAATCGGCCATATGAGGAGTGGGATCCAAGGAAATATCTGGAATACAGGCTTTTTTGGCCCTATTCTTCCGGTATTCCTGGTCAGTGGATGGCCCATCAGATTGATACCGTACACTGGTTTACAGGGTTGGATCATCCCAGAAGTGTGGCCGCCAACGGCGGTATTTACCTCTGGAAAGATGGCAGGGAAAATTTTGATACCATGACCGCGGTATTTGATTATGGACCACTTGATGATCGTTCAAAAGGCTTTCAGGTGGTTTATTCCTCAAGGTTCACCAATTCAGCAGGTGGCACCAAAGAGATTTATTATTCCAACGGGGGAGAGCTTAATCTGGACACCAATAAAATAACTCCCAATGGTGGTCTAAATGAAAACCATGCGAAAAGCATGGGCATGGATTCGAATCTTTTGAAAGAGGTAAGTTTGGCTGAGCAAGTCAAAGCAGAAACAGGAGCGAATACAGGCGTAGATAACATGACCTCGGCCCACATGAAAAACTGGATGGAATGCATCAGGAGTAGAGAAAAGCCCAATGCGGATGTGATGGCAGGTTACAACCATTCCATCGCCAACATCATGACCACAGCGGCATTGCGTACGGGCAAGTTTGTGACTTTTGATGACCAAAATCAGGAAGTTTTGGCAGGTGGAGAGGTTTTTAAATATTGATCCCAAAAATATGATCAAGTTTAAAAATTTATTCTCTTTTCGGTGCGGGCTCCTTTTGGGATCTCTGCTTTTGTTGGCTTGCTCAGAAGGAAATCAAACAAATGAAGCTGAGACACTATTGGATTCCGAAGAGGACAATCCCAAAGTGCAATTGATCAGAAATGATGCTGAAAATAAGGTAGAGGTGTTGGTCGATGGGGAGCTGTTTACGGCTTATATCTATCCTGAAAATATTGCCAAACCCTTTCTGTATCCCATCAGAACGGCTCAGGGCAATTTGCTCACCCGTGGCTTTCCTCTCAATCCTAGGGCAGGGGAACGGGTAGACCATCCCCACCACATCGGCCTCTGGTTCAATTATGGAGATGTGAATGGACTGGATTTCTGGAACAATTCAGAAGCCATCCCCGAAGAGAAAAAAAGTAGTTATGGGACCATTTATCACCGGGAAATCAACAATATCAGCAGTGGTGATCAGGGTGAACTCGAAGTGACTACGGAATGGGTAGACGCAGAGGGATCGATCCTGTTGATAGAAAACACCACTTTCATTTTCCGAACAGATGGTGACAAGAGGATGATCGACCGCATGACGAAACTTACCGCAAATGACCAACCGGTGTCTTTTAAGGACAATAAAGAAGGCATGGTGGGAATAAGGGTTGCCCGTGAACTGGAGCATCCTGCGGATAAGCCAGAAATTTTTACGGATGCCAGCGGTAAAGCAACTGCAGTTCCTACCATGAACAATGAGGGCGTCACTGGCATGTACAAAAGCAGTGAGGGGCTTACGGGACATGATGTATGGGGAACCCGAGCCAAGTGGATGAACCTTTCTGGTGAGATATCAGGGGAAAAGGTATCCCTGGCCATTTTGGATCATCCGGACAACGTGGGTTACCCGACTTATTGGCATGCCCGTGGATATGGCCTATATGCGGCCAATCCACTGGGACAAAAAGCCATGAGTGGCGGAAAGGAAGAACTCAATTTTAAATTATCAGCAGGAGATTCAGTTGACTTCAAATACAGGATCATGGTTTATTCTGGAACAGATGCCTCTGAAAAAGCGCTCAACGATGATTTTGAAGCGTTTATAGCCGATTAATGTTTAATTGCTAGAGTGGAAGTCCCCCAATTTTCTTTCGATAAAATTGGGGGACTTCCTTTACATTGGGTAGAAATTTTGTTCTTTGTAGTAGAAAACCTTAACTTTTGATACATCACTGCTCAACCTGAGTTGTGATGAATATTTTTGACAACTCAACCTGAACATGTATTTGAAAATTAAAACGCCGCTTTGTTTTTGGTTTTGTATTTTGTTGACGATCTCATGTACAACCAAGACCGAACACACTCCTTCCCATTCTGGAAATCCATTGTTTGATGGTTGGTATGCAGATCCCGAAGCCATCATCTACGGAGATACCTATTGGATTTACCCTACCTATTCCGCGCCATTCGATCAGCAGGTGTTTATGGATTGTTTTTCTTCCAAAGACCTGGAGAACTGGACCAAGCATGAAAGGATTCTGGATACGGTGGCTGTAAAATGGGCAGATTCTGCCATGTGGGCCCCCGGGGTGATTGAGAACAAAGGCAAATACTACCTTTTCTTTGCTGCCAATGACGTGCATGAAGGAGAGGTGGGCGGCATAGGGGTTTCGGTGGCTGATCAGCCTCAGGGGCCTTTCAAAGATCTTTTGGGCAAACCCCTGATCAATGAAATCGTAAATGGTGCCCAGCCCATAGACCAATACCTTTTCAGAGACCAAGATGGCACCGTGTACATGTATTATGGGGGATGGGGAAAATGCAACCTGGTCAAATTAAATGAAGATTTCACCGGGTTGGTCCCTTTTGAGGATGGGGAAATCTATAAAGAAGTCACCCCTGAAGGCTATGTGGAGGGACCATTTATGTTTATCAGAGAAGGTAAATATTATTTTATGTGGTCAGAAGGTGGCTGGACCGGACCCGATTATCGGGTAGCCTATGCCATCGCTGATTCTCCTTTTGGGCCTTTTGAGCGGATTGGGGTGGTTTTGGAACAGGATCCTGATATTGCCACTGGAGCAGGCCACCATTCTGTCATCCATGCACCAAACAATGATCAATATTATATGGTGTACCACAGGAGGCCTTTGGGCGAAACGGATGGAAATCACCGGGTCACCTGTATTGAAACCATGGAATTTGAAGCAGACGGAAAAATCAAACCTGTAAAATTGACCCATCAGGGGGTGGAGGCCAATTTATTGGGAGATAAATAATTATGGGTTTGGCACAAACCAAGGAAAAGTAATTAGCTAACACGGGAAACTTGCTTTAAACCCCTTCAGGGTTTTATTTCTTTCCGAAACACATCCTACCCGGGTTGCCACCCGGGGTTATTAACCTTTCGGTTTTTAATCCCTCCGGGATTCTTAATCCAATAACTATAAGTTTATTCAAACACCTAGTACCTCTCACCATTTACATCCCACCTACAACCTCCTACCTTTAACTTCTTACCAATTTCACATCCGACATCCGTCAAGTTTTCCCAACTCCCAACTCCCAACTTCCAACTTCCCACTTCCTGCCCACAATTTTTACCATTTACCTCTTACTTACATCCTCTCACCCACAACCACTCACCTACCACCTCTCACCTACCGGTCCCACATCCCTTTTTATTTCCGCTGGACAGATTTTGTGAGAAATTAAGGTTTGGAGTACTTATATTTTGCTTCCAGTCAAAACAATCTTACCATTAATTAGTCTATTTCAACATGGAACCAATCAGAAAAGAGGATTTAGATCAGGAAATTTTTGACATGTATGATTACTACGTGCATGGGCAAATCAACCGGAGGGAATTTGTCAACCGCCTGTCCAAGTATGCAGTGGGAGGCTTGACAGTTTCAGCCATCATGGCTTATCTTTTGCCCAATTATGCGGAAGCCAAGCGGTATACTCCAGAAGATCCCCGTCTCATTTCTGAATACCTCGATTATGATTCGCCAAACGGTGGCGGAAAAATGAAGGGGCTATTATCCCGTCCAAAGGATGCCAAAGGGAAACTTCCCGGGATTTTGGTGGTACATGAAAACAGGGGATTGAATCCTTATGTGGAAGATACAGCTCATCAAGCGGCCCTTGATGGTTTTGTGGCCTTTGCTCCGGATGCCTTGGCGCCTCTCGGGGGATATCCTGGTACAGATGATGAGGGGAGAACCATGCAGGCGACCAGAAACAGGGATGAGATTTTGGAGGACTTCATTGCAGGTTTTGAACTGCTCAAATCCCACGAAAGCTGCAACGGAAATGTGGGTGTGGTGGGTTTTTGTTTCGGTGCCTGGATCAGCAACATGATGGCTGCCCGGAGGCCTGACTTGAAAGCATCTGTGCCATTTTATGGAGGACAAGTGGGTGCCGAAGATGCAGCAAAAATCACTGCCCCTTTACAACTTCACTATGCAGAATTGGATACAAGGGTGAATGCAGGATGGGAGGCCTACGAAGAAGCATTGAAAGCCAATGGAATAGACTATGAAGTGTACTTCTATCCCGGTGTTAACCACGGATTCCACAACCATTCCACACCCAGATATGACCAACCCGCTGCAGAATTGGCCTGGGGCAGGACCATTGAATTTTTCAAAAAACACTTGGGGTAAATTATCATAGTTATTATAAAAATAAATGCCCGGTTTACTGCCGGGATTTTTATTTGTTGTCTCCCACAAAATTCCCGTAGCCTAGATTTTCCAGTATCGATTTCATTTTTTCCGGGTCATTTTTATAGGGACTTAAATCCATAAGCTCAATCGTTCTGAAATCTATCGGGTGACTTTCGCTTTGCAGGGAAATATACCCAGATTCCAAGGCCTGACCATCTCTTTTGATCTCGGGGTCTACTGGATTGACATTGCCTCCGCCAATCTGGGGGTCAAAATAAGTGATGACAGATTCCCCTTCGAGGATATGATGGATCACAGAATCTCCCAAAACCATAAATTCAGCCGTGACCCAATCCTCTCCATGATAGGTTTTGGAAGTGGAGGAGACACAATGGTCTGTAATGAGTTCTCCATCGATGACCACATGGGTTCCCGGTGTGCAGAGATTGCTGGTTGTTCGCGGATTTTCTCCGTCCCCTCCAAGCAATTGACCCTCTATGGATATGGGAAAATCCTGGTCTTTCAGCATGGTAGCAGGATCCTGTGAATGAAGCATGGCTCCGGAGTTCCTATAGGCCCATCCCTGTCCACCGGGAGGCTGTTCGCCCACAAATCGATACTCCACCCTCAAGAGATAATGGGAAAACGGTTCATTGAAAAAAATATGGCCAAATTGCCCCTCAAATTTTTCATACCCATCGTACCTGACCTGCATCAACCCATCATTTATCCGAAAAGTATTGGCAAAGTTGTCATGGAGCTCAAAGCCGGTGATTTTGATGAGCCAGTCATCCAGGTCTTGGCCATTGAATAGCTGTCTCCATTCAGGTTTCTCCTCGATTTCAGAGGTCTCCTTATTGTCGCAGGAAAATAATGCCACTGATAAGGTTAAGTAGCTTACTAATAGCAGATGGGGGATTTTATTATGCATTGTAATTGGATTTCTTTTATTTGAAAGTTGTAGAAAATTAATTTATGGAAAGCTAATATTTAGGACTTTTGCGTTAAATACGTGAATAAATACAAAACACTTTAGAATCTAAACCAAAAAATCAAGAAATTACCATGGTTCCTCCCGCTTGACGATCTATTACGACAGATCGGTGATCCCGGTGCCGGAATTGCCCCCGGAACTGAATTTTTAAAACTGCACAATGACTACACCTGTTCGGTTTGTGACAGTCCAAAAGCGGGGTTTAGGTTGATGTGACCTTCAACATTGATTTAACAGTTTAGTCCATAAGAAAGCTGATGACTGGAATATTTTTTTTAATGGCTAGGCCATCTAATGAACAAATTTCTTTTGAAGAATATAAACAAATTGTAGTTTTATTTAGCCTGAAGAAAAAATTGATGGATGAAAGTTGATTTCCTTTAATTTAAAATAATAAGTAGTTAAAATATGAATGTTAAAGTTTTGGTTCAATACCTTTCACTAATGTAAATTTACAATAAAATGGTAGCAAAACGACCAGCAAAAATACTCTAACCTGGTGAAACAATAGTCTACGAAGCTAATCCTTCTTATGATGATGATATTAATATTTGCCGAGTTTAAAATCCCGACTTCTCAAGACAAATATAAACTAGGCGATAG
>NZ_JACEFJ010000010.1 GCF_015354735.1 Pararhodonellum marinum
TCCAGTTATCTGATTCTCTGATATCCCGATTTTCTATTTTCCAACTTTCAGTTTTCACCAGCGGAAACGTAAAAGAGATTCACGTACGGTTATAGGTGTGGAATTCACCTTTCCCTACTCGATTTTATAATTCAATGTTTGTTACTCTATAAGAAAAATATTTATCTATCAACTTCATTGCTACATTTGAAGGCATCAATTTAAAAGCTAAGTTTCTCAATGTAGTCAGGATTGGGTTCTCAAGTTGTCCCATTTTACCCAATCTTAAACTCTCATTTACAATGTTTTCAGAGCGGGGATATTGTAGTTCTTCATATCTTTCAAAAGCCTTTTCTGTTAAACCGTATTTTTGAATTGATTTGGCTAGAATGTAAGCCCCTTCGATCGCCATACACCCACCTTGTCCTAAGTTTGGAGTTGTGGGGTGTGCAGCATCTCCCAATAATGTAATATTCCCTTTTGTCCACCCTTTGCATGGTGTTCTGTCGATCAAACTGTTTTTTAAAATTATGTCGGTCTTGTTAATTAGTTCGGAAATGGGATGATGCCAATCACCAAACAACCGATTTAATTTTACTTTTGTGTCTTCTGGGCTGTCATCTTGCATATATGCTTCGTTGCAAGTTGCCCACCAACCATAAACACCTTCTTTAATTGGTACAATTCCCACTCTTTTTCCTTTCCCAAATGTTTCACTGGCGTATCCTATGTCGAAATTTGTCTTCACTACACCCCGCCAAATATTGTATCCCCTAAAAATGGGTTCTCCGTCATTAATGATGTGTTTTCGCACTACTGAGTGTACTCCGTCTGCTCCAATTACAGCATCAAACACTTTGTTTTCTTCATTTTCAAATGACAGGCTTATTTGTCCATTTTCGAGATGAGATAAATCCTTGAGGTTATAGTTGCTGTGAAGTTTTGCTTCTAAGTTGTTCAAAAGAATGGCGTGTAGGTCTGCTCTGTGTATGCAAATTACCGGGTAGTCACTCTTGGGCTCGGATTTACTTAAAATAGTTCCATTGTTGGTTTTTAGATATACCGTTTTAAATTGTCCACTATTGTTTAGTATTTCTTCTAACAACCCTAACTTATCCATTACACACAATGCGTTTGGAAAGACGCTGATTGCAGCTCCTATTTCTCCGAAATGTTCTTTTTTCTCAAAAACATCTATTTCATAATCTTCCGTTGTAAGGCAATGGGCAAAAGTCAATCCGGCAATGCCACCACCTATGATGGCTATTTTTTTCTTCTCCGTCATTTTTGTCTAATTATGAAAGGGTCTGTTTTTAAGTTTCTGACTATCACTTTGCCAAGTAGCGAAGTCAATGGATTAGCTGTATGGTAATTAACTGCCAACTTAGATATAAGTCCGTTAATCCCAGACTAATCCCTTAAATATAGGGAGGAACGACTAGTTTTCATAAAGCAGAATTTTGATTTAATGGATACTAGTTTCGGGTTACGATTTACAAATTGGAAATAGGGAATTACGAATTAGGGGGGGATTAAAAAATTAGGCATTGAGTTTTTTTCAGGTTGTCCTGTTGTCGAAGTCTCTACTTTCAGCTTTGAGCTTTGAACTTTCAGCTTTTTCTTTGTTGTCCAGTTATCTGATTCTCTGATATCCTGATTTTCTGTTATCTGTTTTCCAACTTTCAGCTTTTTTCAGGTTGTCATGTTGTCGGGTTGTCATGTTGTAGAGGTCCCTACTTTCAGCTTTCAGCTTTGAGCTTTTTTCAGTTGTCCAGTTATCTGATTCTCTGATATCCTTTGACATTTGTCATACACTTCCGCTATGATAGGACAGGCTGTGGGCTTATAGCTTATTGTCTTCTAATCAATTGCCCACAGTGCTTCGAGTTTTGCTGTTCAATAATCCTGAATTAAAACTTCAGTGGGTATTTTTAATTGTGCATTCAATTTTCTAATCATTTCTAAAGTCAGTTTTCGTTTTTTGTTCATTATTTCGCTTACTCGACTTTTAAATCCAATCATTTCTACCAGGTCTTTTTGTTTAAGTCCCATTTGTTCCATTCTGAAATTTATGGCTGAAATAGGGTCAGGCATTCCGATAGGGAAATTTTCACTCTCATAATTATCAATTAAAATCGATAAAATTTCAAGTTCATCACCTTCTTTTGTTCCTCGTTTGGCGTCAAAAATTAACGCTAAACGTTCAAGCGCCTTTTTGTAGTCAGCTTCGTTTCTTATCGGTTTTATTTCCATCTTAAATTTCGTTTGCATTAATTTTATCGTATTCAGCGTGAGTTCCAATAAACCGAATCCAAGCAAGTTGATATTCAAAGTTGAATTTTACAATTAGTCGGTAGTCGTTACCTTTGATGTTAAACACAATTCGATCATGCTTTAAAATACTTGCATTTGGAAATTCAATTTTGAGATCATTTATGGATTTCCAGTTTGACTTTTCAGTTTCACCATACCAAGTTTTAAGTTGTAACTCACAGTCCCCGTGTTTTTCCCAAAAATCTCGTAATGTTCCTCTCGAAAATATTTTCACACCAAATTATTTGATACAAACATAATCAAAAAGTTACCAATATGATAACTTTTTCGGGTGTTTCAGCAATTAGCGTTTTCACTGTTACCCAGTTATCTGATTCTCTGATATCCTGATATCCTGATTTTCTGTTTTCCAACTTTCAGCTATTTTCAGGTTGTCATGTTGTCGGGGTCCCTGCTTTCAGCTTTGAGCTTTGAACTTTCAGCTTTTTCTTTGTTGTCCAGTTATCTGTTTCTCTGATATCCTGATTTTCTGTTATCTGTTTTCCAATTTTCAGCTTTTTTCAGGTTGTGATGTTGTCGAGGTCCCTGCTTTCAGCTTTGAGCTTTGAACTTTCAGCTTTTTCTTTGTTGTCCAGTTATCTGATTCTCTGATATCCTGATATCCTGATTTTCTGTTTTCCAACTTTCAGCTTTTTTCAGGTTGTGATGTTGTCGAGGTCCCTGCTTTCAGCTTTGAGCTTTGAACTTTCAACTTTTTCTTTGTTGTCCAGTTATCTTTTTCTCTGATATCCTGATTTTCTGTTTTCCAACTTTCAGCTTTTTTCAGGTTGTGATGTTGTCGAGGGCCCTACTTTCAGCTTTGAGCTTTGAACTTTCAGCTTTTTCTCTGTTGTCCGGTTTTCTGATTCTCTGATATCCCGATATCCTGATTTTCTGTTTTCTGTTTTTCCACCTTCAACCTTCCACCTCACACTTTTTACTTCTTTGCCAACTGATACATTTTATCTATTTTTGCAGCTGTTATGGCGAAAACGGAACAAGTGGCGGAAAATGCCCAGCTCAAAGATATCATTGCCCATGCCAAAGAGTATGGTTTTGTCTACCCCTCATCCGAGATATATGATGGCTTGCAGGCTGTTTATGACTATGGTGCTTACGGAGTAGAACTGAAAAACAACCTGAAGAGACTGTGGTGGGAAACCATGACCCGCCTCAACAGCAACATTGTGGGCATAGATGCCTCTATCTTTATGCATCCTACCACCTGGAAAGCCTCAGGACATGTGGACAGCTTCAACGATCCCATGATCGACAACAAAGACAGCAAAAAGCGTTACCGCGCCGATGTCTTGGTAGAAGAACATGCCGCAAATATCGAAAATGCCGGTGATGTGGAAAGGGCCAATTCCCTTACTGCGGCCCTGGCAAGGTTGCTGGAAGCCGAAGACTTGGCGGGGGTAAGGGACCTGATCACCAATGAAGGCATCAAATGTCCCATCAGCGGCACAAGCAACTGGACAGATGTAAGGCAGTTTAATCTGATGTTTTCCACGCAGATAGGATCTGTATCAGAAGATGCTTCCACCATCTACCTGAGACCCGAAACCGCGCAGGGGATTTTTGTCAATTTCCTCAATGTGCAGAAAACCGCCCGCATGAAGGTGCCTTTCGGCATTGCCCAGATCGGTAAGGCCTTCCGAAACGAGATTGTCGCCCGTCAGTTTATTTTCCGGATGCGGGAGTTCGAACAGATGGAGATGCAGTTTTTTGTTCGCCCCGGTTCGGAACTGGAATGGTACAAGGAATGGTCTGAAACCCGCATGAAGTGGCACAGGGCCCTTGGTATTCCGGAAAATAAGCTGAGAAGACATGACCATGAAAAGCTGGCCCACTATGCCAATGCTGCCATGGACATCGAATATCAATTTCCATTTGGCTTTAAAGAAGTGGAGGGGATTCATTCCCGAACGGACTTCGACCTGAAAAGCCACCAAGAATTTTCCAAAAAGAAACAGCAATATTTTGATCCTGAAATCAACCAGAATTATATTCCATATGTAATAGAGACCTCTATTGGTGCCGACAGGCTTTTCCTGATGACCCTCTGCAATGCATATGTCGAGGAGGAAGTAGATGGCAAACAAAGGACCTACCTCAAGTTTCATCCAGCCATTGCCCCGGTGAAAGCAGCCATCCTGCCCTTGACCAAAAAGGATGGTTTGCCGGAAAAAGCCATGGAAATCGTGGAGAATCTCAAATATGATTTCAATATCATTTACGAAGAAGCAGCCTCAATCGGCAAGCGCTATACCCGTCAGGACCTGATAGGGACCCCTTACTGTATAGCTGTGGACCATCAAACTCTGGAAGACAACACCGTCACCATCCGTCACAGGGACACCACCGAACAGGAAAGGGTGGCGATCTCAGACTTACACGGCAGATTGACTCAGGAATGTAGTTTCCGGAGGATTTTCGAAAGAATTTGATCCGCTGGTACCAAGACTAAATTTGATCAACAAAAGAGCTCTTTTCAGGGCACTTTTTTTTTGTCCTAGTTTGGTTGGCTTTCTGATTTTTGATGGTTTTTTCACTTAGCATAACCTTACTTATTGAATTAAAGGTAGTTAACTGTTTTGCCTTTTTGATTTTGGCAAATTCACCTTACTTTTTATCTCCAATAAATTATGATTATACTCATATCCAACTAACCATTTCCTATTTTTGAAAGCACTAATTTTGTATTAATTACCAGCTGATTAGACGGGTAAAGATTTAATAAATTTTTAATTTATCGTTAATACATGGATTATATTTTTGCAATAGCTTGAATCATTTGTAATAATTTTATGCGTGTTTTCCTTCAAAAATTTTGTTTTTGAGAAATAATAAAAGAATATTACATATAAAATTTAGTCCATAGCTGGAACCTTAAAAATTGTTTTTTGAATGAAAATATTTCAAAGATATCTAAATGTTGTTTGCAATTTATAAAATGAATTTTGTAATTAGCGATTGCTCAATTTATCCTCCTATGAAGAGACTGTTACTTTGTCTATTATTCTTTTTTCTACTATCTACTTCTCATCTCTTCGCAACCAGTGACCATTTTGGCTTCATTGAACCGCCAGTGGTGACCAATACGCCCGGGAAAACTATTTTCGTCTCAGGAGTAGGGGGAGTGACCATAGATCCGGGTATCACGGTATCAGATCCCGATTCGGATAATGCCTCAATGGCTACCATTTTCCTTAGTAACAGGCCTGATGGTGGAGAGGAATTTTTGTTGATCAATCCTGCCTTTGTAAACCTGGCTTTGATCAATGGCATTACAGTGACCTATAACTTCACGAGCGGGGAGTTGACCTTGACAGGGGTAGCTCCGTTTTCTGTATATCAAACTTTACTTTCTTCCTTAATTTATAACAACGTCAAACCTGTCCCTGACACCCAGGATAGGTTGGTATATTTCACTGTTTTTGACGAAGACGGCAATGAAAGCAACCAAGGGTTAAAAGTGATTGAAATCACCAATGTGATTGCTGTGATCACAGATGTAGAGGTTCCTTTGGACGGACTATATGGAATTGATGATGTCTTGGATTTTAAGGTAACTTTCAGCAGACCGGTTATTGTAGCAGGTGGTACGCCTTTTATATTACTTAATATCGGTGGGACATTGGTACGTGCCGAATATGTATCAGGTTCCGGAACCAATGAATTGGTTTTCCGATACATAGTCGAAGAAGGGGTAATTGATCTGGATGGTATTTCCATTGAGGCATGGATTGATTTGGATGGTGCCACGATAAGAGATGAAGTAAATGATGATGCCAATCTTTCCCTTTCACCTTTACCCGATACTTCTGGTATTTTGGTAGATGGAATAAGACCTTTTGTTGAAAGCATAACTTTGCCGGCGGATGGGGTTTATGGTATCTGTGAGGACGAACCCCTTGTTTTCACGCTGAATCTCAATGAAAATGTCAGTGTGGATACTGGTGCGGGTACCATGGTGCTGGAGTTACAATTGGGTTCAGAAACAGTCAATGCGACTTATGACGCTGCAGCCAGCTCCTCCAATACCCTTGTCTTTGTTTACTTGATTCAAGAATCCGATCAGGATGGAGATGGGATACAAATCAATCAACTTTTATTGAATGGAACCTTAATTACCGATCAGGCCAACAATGAATTGGTAGATACTGGTTTTGACAATACGGAAGTCTTTGACCCAAGTGGGATCATCATCGACAATACCAAACCTGAATCTCCCAGCATTACGGGCATTACAGAAGATACTGGCGTTTCAGATGAGGATGGAATTACAAGTGACCAAACCCTCATCATCAGTGGCACAAGTCCTTCAGCAGGTACTGTGATAGTTTATTTAGATGGGGTTGAAATAGGGGAGACCGATGTAGCCGGAAGTGGACCTTGGTCTTTTGATTATTCTGGAACTTCCCTGGCCGAAGGGAATTATGAGCTTAGTGCCGCTTTGGTAGATGATAGATGTAATGAATCTGAATTAAGTGCGCCTTTTGAAATCACCATTGATGTGACTGCTCCTGAGGCCATAGGTGGAGATATTACGGTTGAATTGGGTGCAGGCGGTTTGGTCAGTATCAATCCTGAGGATTTGAATAACGGCTCCACGGATAATTTCACTGCAAATGCCGATCTGATTTTTGAAGCGGATATTACCCAGTTTTCCTGTGATCAGGTGGGAGACAATGAGGTAGTACTTACTGTTACCGATCAAGCAGGAAATTCAAGCACTACAACTGTAACAGTTACCGTAGTGGATACAAATGGGCCTGAAGCTATCACTCAAAACATCACTGTAACCTTGGACGAAAACGGTGAGGCCAGTATTCTACCTGAAGACATCGATGCAGGGTCTACGGCTACTTGTGATACGGAGGCAGATTTAATCCTTTCCTTGGATAAAGACTTCTTTACCTGTGCTGACTTGGGTGAAAATACCGTTCAACTCACTGCCACCGATCAAAACGGCAATTCAGTCTCTGCACCCGCTATCGTAACGGTGGTAGACAATTTGGCTCCAACTGCGGTAGTCCAAAATTTGACATTAACCTTGGATGCTGATGGATTGGTCACAGTCAATCCAGCTGATGTGGACAATGGTTCCAGTGATAACTGTACCCCACAGGATCAATTGCAATTTGAACTGAGCCAAAATGTATTTACCTGTGATGATGCAGGCACCAATACAGTGACTTTTACGGTTAGAGATCTTTCAGGCAATGAAAGTACCGCCCAGGTTACCATTATCATTCAGGATGATGTAGCCCCGGTTGCTATCGCCCAAAATATCACTGTAGAACTTGGCGCTGACGGTACTGTTTCCGTGACCCCGAATCAGGTGAACAATGGGTCTACAGACAATTGCAGTGATGCATTGGTATTCACTTTGGATGTGGACACCTTTACTTGTGATGACCTGGGAGAAAATCCAGTGGTCTTGACAGTAACAGACCCGTCCGGTAATTCAGACACAGCGAATGCCGTTGTCACGGTTGTCAACACCGCACCACCTGTTATCGATTTAGATCCGATTACGGTTTCATTGGATGCCAATGGACAAGCCTCGATCAGTGCTGAGGATATCTCTGCCGGGATTCAAGGGGCATGTGGAATCGATGACATCACACTCAGCCAGACGGAATTTGATTGCGGAGACATAGGAAACAATGCCATCACTGTAACAGTAACGGATCTGCAAGGCAATACCACCACCGCCACCATAACGGTAACTGTGGTGGATGAATCAGGCCCTGTCCTGTCCCAGTTACCTGGAGACCAAAATGTAACCGGAGACATAAGTGCCCAGTTTACCTTGCCGGATTATTTGGCTGATATTGTGGCCGTCGATAATTGCGGATTGGCATCCATCACCCAATCACCAGCCGCGGGAACCGTATTGACAGGCTTTGATCAACCTAACCCCATTACCATCACCGCCACTGATGTCAATGGCAATGTGACCACCTACACCTTCAACGTGACCATCATTGGAAGGATCATTGAAGAAGTGATCGAGCCTGCGGTGATTACCGTACCATGGGGAACACCGATCAATACCCTTCCCTTGCCAATTAGGGTTGATGTTCGTTTTGTTTCAGGTCAAATCAGGCCTTACGTGGTCAATTGGATCATCGACAATTATGATGAGCTTGTGCCAGGAATATACCAAAACTCGGGAACTTTGGTTTTGCCGGATGATGTATTGAATCCCAATAATCTTCAACCTGTCCTTACCATCATCGTGGAAGACAAACGGCCACCGGAAGACATTCTTTTGGACAACAATACATTTAAAGCGGCTATCAGCAACAACATCTTCGTAGGGACTTTCACCACGGTAGATCCGGATGACGACATCCACTTCTACGAATTGGTAGGTACCACAGGGGATAATCAATATTTCTCGATCATTGATGATCAATTGTTCTGGACTTCTGATGAGGTGCTACCGGGTAGAACTGATTTTACCATTACGGTAAGCAGCACAGACCGTACTGGGAATACCATCACCAAATCCTTTACCATTATTAGGGAAATTCCAGGGTTGGATGAGTTGAAAATTGTCAATGTGTTCAGTCCAAATGATGATGGTGTCAATGATGTGTGGAAGCTGGATGGCCTGAGGTTTTTCAATCAGGCCAGTGTAAGGGTATTTGAAAGAAGCGGCAAATTGATCTTCTCTTCTGATGAGACATCCTTCTCATGGGACGGAACTTACAATGGCAGAGAAATGGCTGCAGGAGCTTATTACTTCGTGATCGAACTTCCGGATACCGGTGAAAGATTAAGGGGTGTCCTGACTTTATTGAGGGATTAATTGGATATGATTGGTGAATTTAGGCAGATTGTTTTTATGAGATTTAAATTATTAGGTCAAATATGAGAAAGATTTTATGCATAGCTGCGTTGTTTTTAGGACTCTGGGGGGGAGAGGCTAAGGCACAAGGCAGAAAATACATCAGTCAGTTTGGCTTTTTTAAGAACTACTACAACCCCGGTCTTACAGCTTACGAAGGCAGTACGGTAAGGGGATTTACCAGAAACCAATGGAGTGGCTTCGAAGGTGCACCACAGACCTATTTTGTAGGAACAGAATTGGATATTTCCGAATTATTGGGTGATAGGGATCCTTATGTCATGGGAAGAAATGCCATTGGGCTCAATATCATGCATGATACTTATGGACCTTTCAGAGAAACAGAGGTCATGCTAAGTTATGCGAATAGAATTAGGTTGACAGAGGTCCATAACCTCCGTTTTGGCGTAGGCGTTTCTTATTCTGCCATTCGATTGGACGGCGCTTCTCTGACACCTGATGAAGAAAATGACCCTGTTTTGAACAAATACCTTGGTGGTTTTGCCAATATGAGCATGATGGATTTCAACTTTGGCATTGCCCTGACTCATGAATTGTATTACCTCGGCTATGCCATCCATAATGCCAGCCGGGGTGGAATTACATCAGGGGATGTTTTCTTTGATGATGTTCGGCCTCATTCTGTTTTTTCCGGTGGATTTCGTCAATTGCTCAATCCAAATATCAGCTTGGTTGTCAATGGCATGTACCGTACCCAAAATGACCTTCCTGGGAATATGGAATTCAATACCAAACTGCTGTTAATGGATTCTTTTTGGATAGGCGGAGGACATAGGTTCGATTATTCAACCAACCTTCAGGTAGGTTTTTTGGTGCTCAATGACATTCTAAGAGTGGGCTACATCTATGAATTTGGAACCGGTGCCGGGCAGTTTATGCAAGGGGTAACCAATGAATTCACAGTAACCTACAACATCTTCAGGGATTACAACAGGATCAGGCAAAAGGAAGTATTGATCTGGTAAGCAGACATAAAACGCCTTTTTCGAAAGGCTTTTTTTTTGTGTCTTCGGAATTTTTAAACGCGATGTATTTCAAGTTAAATTATGAAGCCCTATCTTCGGGGCATGAAATTTTTAATCACCGGAGCAGCAGGTTTTATCGGGTATCACCTGTCGGAAAAATTGCTTGATCGTGGAGATCAAGTCATAGGCCTTGACAACATCAATGACTATTATGACCCCAGTTTGAAAGAGGAAAGACTCAGGAATTTGGGGGTCTCAAGTGCCGATTTACCCTGGCATCAATTGACACCCTCATCAAAAAACAAGGGGTTTTCATTCTTCAGGTCTAATTTGGAAGACAAAGCCGAGTTGGACGCGCTTTTTGCACGCGAAAAATTTGATGTGGTCGTTAACCTGGCTGCACAGGCAGGGGTGAGGTACTCACTAGAAAACCCTAAGGCATATATTGATGCAAATATTGTGGGATTTCTCAATATCCTCGAAGCCTGCAGAAACCATCCTGTCAAGCACTTGGTGTATGCTTCATCCAGTTCGGTTTATGGCTCCAATACCTTGATGCCGTTTTCCACCGGGCACAATGTAGATCACCCGGTCAGCCTGTATGCTGCTACTAAGAAATCCAATGAACTGATGGCCCATACTTACAGCCATCTTTTTCAAATCCCAACTACTGGATTGCGGTTCTTTACAGTTTATGGGCCATGGGGGAGACCAGATATGGCTCTTTTTCTCTTTACCAAAGCCATCACGGAAGGAAAACCAATCAAGGTTTTTAATTTCGGAGAAATGAGAAGGGATTTTACTTACATCGATGACATCGTAGAAGGGATTATTCGGGTGGCTGACCGCCCTGCCAAAGGCAGTACCTCTTGGGATAGTTCCAGCCCCAGTCCGGATACCTCCTATGCCCCTTATAAAGTTTACAATATTGGCAACAGTTCTCCGGTAAGGCTGATGGATTTTATTCATGCCATTGAAGCGGCCCTTGGCAAGAAAGCCACATTAGATCTTCTTCCCCTTCAACCGGGTGATGTGCCAGCTTCACATGCCAATGTGGATGACTTGGTCAGAGATACCGGATACAAACCAGATACCCCTATTGAAAAAGGCGTGCAGGCCTTTATTGATTGGTACGTCAAATATTACAACCCTCAAGAAAAAAAGGCATGAAATCCATTCTGATAACCGGTGGCGCTGGATTCATAGGCTCCCACGTAGTAAAGCTTTTTGTCAGGAAATACCCTGATTATAGAATCATCAATTTGGATTGCCTGACCTACGCCGGGAATCTGGAAAATCTCAAAGAAGTGGAGCATGCTTCAAATTACCATTTCTCAAAAATCAATATTTTGGATGAGGATTCACTTAGAAAGGTTTTTAATGATTTTCAGATAACCGATGTGATCCATCTGGCAGCCGAATCCCACGTAGATCGTTCCATTACCGATCCGCTGGCTTTCGTAAGGACCAATGTCATTGGCACGGTAAACCTATTGAATGCAGCCAAAAGCTTCTGGAAAAATCCGGAAGGCCATCTGTTTTACCATGTTTCTACCGATGAGGTGTATGGCTCTCTGGATGATGGAGGTTTTTTCACAGAAACCACCCCATACGATCCGCAATCACCTTATTCTGCTTCAAAGGCAGCTTCAGACCATTTCGTCAGGGCCTATGCCAATACATATAAACTGAATATGGTGATCAGTAATTGTTCCAACAATTACGGACCCAATCAATTTCCTGAAAAATTGATTCCCTTGTGTATTCACAACATCAAACACAACAAACCGCTTCCGGTATACGGTAAAGGAGAAAATATCAGGGATTGGCTGTATGTGGAAGATCATGCGACGGCAATAGATAAAGTGTTTCACCATGGCAAATCGGGAGAAACCTACAACATAGGCGGTTTCAACGAATGGAAAAACATCGATATAGTCCACCTGCTTTGTCAAAAAATGGACGAAATCCTAGGCAGGGAATCAGGAACATCCGAAAAGTTGATCACGTTCGTCAAGGATCGAGCAGGTCATGATTTGAGGTATGCAATAGATGCAAGTAAAATACAGCAGGAATTGGGTTGGGAACCCTCATTGCAGTTTGAGGAGGGTATCCACAAAACCATTCTTTGGTATTTGGAAAATGAGACTTGGCTGGAACATGTTACCTCCGGAGATTACCAAAAATACTATGAGGCCCACTACGGCCATTAAGCCACAAAATTTTATGGTTTAGGTCTGTTCCGCATCAGCTGATTGATGGGACAAAATAAATTGGTTGTATTCCTTCAGTATGGCTTCATGCATGTCTTTGCGTTGGTATTTCTGAAGGACCTCCTGATGCAGCTTTTCTGACATTTCCATCATGACATCCCTTTTTATATAAGCAAACTCCAGCGCTTCCTGCAATACTTCCGTTTTCTTGACGGGAAATACCAGACCTGTTTTTTTCTGAACAATTAAGTCAGTATTTCCCGGTATGTCTGAACAGATAACAGGCAGCTGCATTGCACCTGCTTCTAGAATAACGTTGGGGAATCCTTCCCGATGAGAAGCATGGACCAAAACGTCCGCAATGGCCATGTAATGTTCCACATGATCCGTCCAGTCCAGCTGAATGATTTTAGGGTGGTCTTCAATTTTACGCTTGATCTCTCCTGAAATCGGATTGAGATCCTGTTCAAATGCACCGAGAAGAACCAGTTTGGATTTATTGACAATTTTGGACTTCAGAAAGGCATTGACGAGGTCTTCTATACCCTTGTCAAGAACCAGACGGCCTACAGCCAAGAGGATAAACTCGTTATCACCCGGCATTACCCGCATCATGGCGGCCACCAGGTGATTTTCCTTCAAGTTGTCCCGGTTGAATTTTTCACTGTTGACTCCGTTGGATGAACCGTTACCGATGACCCTAAGCTTCTCTGATTCACAAAGTTTTTCGGAAAGGATAAATTTTTCGAGAGAGGGTGCATTGGCCCATACCTGTGTGGCAAAGCGATAAGTCAGCTTTTCCATGGCTACCAAAAGTTTCTTTTTCTGTTTCTGGGATACCACGTAAGGAAGCCCGGCTACAGTATGAATACGGACCTTTACACCTGCCAATCTTGCTGCCAGCATAGAAAGTAGCCCTGCTTTAGGCGTGTGGGAATGGACAATGTCTGGTTTTTCTTTTACAAATAGCCTGTAAAGCAACCAAAGGCAATACAGGTCTTGGAAAGGGGTGATTTTTCGGGTGAATGGTATTACATGATGTTCACAGCCTTCTCTACGGGTAATTTCATTGATTTCCCTACCATCTGCACTGACCATGACCACATCCCAACCGGCCGACTTCATGAATTTCATCTGATCGGTCAACAATAATTTTAAGGAAAGGGGGACCGTAGTGACACGGATCAATTTTGGCATTGCTGTGTTTTCATTTACTTTAAACAAATATAGGTGTTAAGTCCAAGGATTAACCTGATTGATACGCAGAAAGAAGACATGTATTGGTTAATTTCTGTTTAAAGGCAATCTGCTCCCGGAACCCATTATCGTGTCGCTGTTGAGTTGGACTCTCTCCGCCACATCTTCATAGCCTCTTTCTTTAAGTAATGGGATAAAGGTGGCAAAGTAACGGATCATTTCATATGAAACCGATGCTTCCCGGTCTAGATCTCTTCCTGTTTCCGAATAGAACTCAAGCATTTGAACAGACCTTTTTGAAATAACATCGATGATTTCAATGGCTCTTTCGTCTTCTCCGATCTCGAACAGGAGGGGAACAGACTGCCCGCTCGCCACATCATAAGGGATCGCCTCATGTGGGAAACGTTCCAAACTCATTAATTGTATTTCGGCAGCTCTTTCTAAGTCATCTTCTTGAAGCAAGGCAATCGTCAGACTGTTCAACGCACTTCTGTGGTTGGAAGTAAATCGTCTATATTCATCATCATAATACACCTCAGGGTTATCCATGCTTCGGTAAGCAAATTTTTCCGTGAAATTTTCATAGGCAATGTCCGTATCCACCAACTCTTCCATGTACTGAGGTTTTTGGATGGGCAAAAGACGATAAGTCAAACCCTCCATTACGGTATTATTGGCAAGATCCAACCCGATGGTTGCCATGGAGGTATTGTTGAAATAGATAGGCCTTTCCCAGTTATTGGAAACAATCAAATCCATTAACATGAGCGTGCCTTTGGTCACGTAGTTCCCTTTGACCCTAAGGTTCATTTGGTCTACTATCAGCCCTTCCATATGTACAGGTACAATCCCTTTAGACATGATTTCAGCAGAATCTATCTCCAGAATCAGATTCCTCGAAGGGACTAAATTGATGGAAGTCTTGAAACTGGAGGCCATTTTGAGCAGTTCACTGTCATTGCGAATCAGCTTCAGGTACTCTTTGGCTGAGATGGCTTCCAGTTGCTCCCGTACATAGAGCACATCATTGACCCCTTTTTTGAAATTCCTGTATTCCAAAGAAAACGGCAATGCAGCAGATTCGTTGACGGGTCTTGTCATTTGTTCGACATACCAGTCCGTATCGAAATAGCTGAGTACAATCACCCTTACATCAGTTCTAAAGCCTTCCACTTCCTGCACATACCAAAGAGGAAAGGTGTCGTTGTCCCCACCTGTGAAGAGAATGGCATTCTCAGCACAGGATGCAAGAAAATTTCGGGCAGAATCTACAGAGAAAAATCGGTCACTTCTGTCATGGTCATTCCAGTTTTGGAACGCCATAATGGTAGGAATAGGGAAGGTCAAAAGGGTAGCCGCAAGCGAGGCAATTACAAGATTCTTGCTAAGTTTACCTATCTGATGGGCAATCCACATCACTCCCATCCCAGCCCAAATCGCAAAGGCGTAAAACGAACCCACATAGATGTAATCCCGCTCCCTGGGCTCCACCGGAGGGGAATTGAGGTACAGTACCAAAACCACCCCCATCATGAGGAATAACATCAGCGTAACCCAAAATGACTTGGGGTCATACTTGGCCTGGAAAATCAAACCGATGATGCCCAAAATCAACGGTAGCATCCAATAGTTGTTGTGTGCTTTGTTGTCTTTGATATAATCCGGATAGTTTTTGGATAATTTATCCGTAATTCCCACCCAAGGTGCATCGGAATAATCACTTTCGCGACCTGAAAAATTCCACATAAAATAACGCCAATACATGTGACCGAGTTGATGGGAAAACATAAAGTAAATGTTGTCCCCAAAAGAAGGAACCTGCCCTTCTCTCAGGCCTAATTTGGACCTGTAGATTTGCTTATGCCGCTCTTGGGTGGAATAAATTCTGGGTAAAATGGTGGTTTGGCTTGGGTCATAAACATTCACCAGATTATAATCCACGATTTCGTATTTTTCTTCGCCTTTGGCATATACTGGAGATCCCTCTTTTTGATCCACCACCTCAGCAGTGAAATATTGACCATGAATTAGCGGTCTATACCCGTACTGTTCCCTTTTAAGATAACTTACAAAGCTGACAATGTCTTTAGGGGCATTTTCATTGATGATGGGGTCTTGGTTTGCACGAATTACAATCAGAGAATAAGAACTATAACCGATAAGGATAAAGGTCAAAGAAAGCAACACGGTATTCAGTACAACTTTTTTATGTAAAATGCTGTAGCGAAGCGCATAAACCAGTGCACCGACAAATAAAATAATAAAGAAAATGATGCCACTACCGAAAGGCAAGCCAATGCTGTTTACAAAAAAGATCTCCATAGATCCCGCAAGTCCGGGAAGTCCTGCGATGATGATGTTGTTGATGATGATAAGGGCTATTCCACCAAGGATAATGGCTATAATGGCTCCTTTCAGATTTGGATTTGGGTATTTTTTGAAATAAACAATTAAGGCCAAAGCAGGCAAGGTAACCAGATTAAGCAAGTGAACGCCGATCGATAAGCCAACGAGATAGGCAATGAAGATCATGTACTTGTTTTCAGCCTTGGGGTCTTCAATGACATCCCATTTCAGGAAAGCCCAAATAACAATTGCAGTAAAAAAAGAGGACATGGCATAGACTTCAGCCTCAACAGCGGAGAACCAAAAGCTATCTGAAAAGGTATAAATCAGTGAGCCGATGATACCGGCACCCATCAGCATGAGCGTTTGACCGCTGCTTTCCGATTCTTTTTTGATCTGAAAAAGCTTTCTTCCCAACAAGGTGATGGACCAGAAAAGGAATAAAATGGTAAAACCGGAAAACAAAGCACTTCCAATATTCATCCAATAGGCCACATTCAACCCATCTCCAAAAGCAAACATACCAAACATCCTGTAGATCAGTAAAAAGAAAGGGGCGCCTGGAGGGTGGGGTACCTGAAGTTTATAGGAAACAGCGATGAACTCTCCCGGATCCCAAAAACTGGCTGTTTCTTCGACAGTAAAAACATATACCAATGTGGCAATGACAAAAACAACCCATCCGGTGAGGTTGTTTACCTTTTTATAATCTAGCATTTTGATTAATTGGTTACGAAAGGCGAAAATAAAAAAATATTCAGGAATAATGGGGAAATTAACAGTTTTTAAAGTCATCGATGGCCATAAGTTGACGCTTTGTTTGGACAATGGCACAAAGGGTCGTTGCAAAAGAATTGCGGAAACCGACTTTCTTTAATTCTACCTGAATGCAATTTTTCATTCTAAGCTTAAGTTAGGGGTTGTGTCTACGGCATTGGACAAACATTCAAACGATCAAGGAGTTTAACTAAGGCATGCAGAATATCAATGTAGTTTGGTTCAAAAGAGACCTTAGGTTAAAAGACCATAAGGCTTTAAAGACAGCGATTGAATCTCATTTGCCTATTCTATTGCTCTATTGCTTCGAACCTTCTTTGGTTAATGCACCTCAATCTGATGACAGGCATTGGCGTTTCGTTTTTCAAAGTATCCAAGACTTAAACACACAACTACAGCCCTTTAATACCAAAATTCATGTGTTTTTTAATGAGCTTCCTGAGGTTTTTCAAATGCTCAATTCACATTTCAGTATCCAACAGGTATTTTCCCATGAAGAAACCGGGATCCTTTTGACTTTCGAAAGGGATAAACGGATGAAGGAATGGTTTTCTGAAGTTGGAATTGATTGGAATGAGTTTCCTCAAAACGGCGTGAAGAGAGGTAGAAAAAACAGAAAGGATTGGAGTGAACAGTGGTATGCATTTATGGGAGCAAAAACCGAGAACCCCATATTGGATAAGGCTGAATTTGTAAATCTACTTGGTTCAATATGCGAAGGGGAATTACCATTCTCTTGGCAGGAGTCACAGCCCAAAATGCAAAAAGGTGGGGAGTTGACCGCAAAAAGATATTTTGATTCCTTTTTCGGCGATAGGTTCAGACAGTACAACAAGTTTATCAGTAAGCCTTTGTTATCCAGAAGAAGCTGTAGTAGGCTTTCCCCATATTTGGCATGGGGGAACCTTTCCATAAGGCAGGTGTACCAAAAAGCTGAAGCGGTAAAAAAGGAAAGTAAATTCAAAGGCAATTTGAATAACTTTCAGTCAAGATTGCGTTGGCATTGTCACTTTATGCAAAAATTTGAAATGGAGTGCAGGATGGAGTTTGAAAATGTCAACAAAGGTTTTGACCACCTAAACCGGAGCCATGACCCAGCAAAATTCGATGCATGGTCAAAAGGAGAAACAGGCTTCCCTCTGATAGATGCCTGTATGCGTTGTGTCCAGCAAACCGGGTATCTCAATTTTAGGATGAGGGCAATGGTGGTGTCGTTTTTGACCCATCATCTTTGGCAGGATTGGAAGGCAGGGGCCACCTATCTTGCTAAGCAATTTTTGGATTTTGAACCCGGTATACATTACCCACAGATTCAAATGCAAGCCGGATTGACGGGCATCAATACGGTGAGAATATATAATCCGGTCAAACAATCCATAGACCATGATCCTGAGGGTTTGTTTATCAAAATGTGGGTACCGGAACTCGCAGAGGTCCCGGTTTCTTTTATCCATGAACCATGGAAAATGACGGAGATGGAACAAAGCTTGTACGGTTTTAAACTGGGGGTGGATTATCCTCTCCCTATCATTCACCTTGAGGCGGCCGGAAAATTTGCCCGGGAACATATATGGAAGGCCCAGCAAAATGCTCTAGTAAAAAAAGAAGCAAAAAGAATTTTGGATGTCCATACCACTGCCAATAGGTGGGTTTGATGAAAAACACAGCAAATGAAAAAAGAAAACCTGCCGGTAAAGACCTGTCCCGTTTGTCAAAGGCCATTCACCTGGAGAAAAAAATGGGAGAAAAACTGGGAGAATGTCAAATACTGTTCGAAAAGATGTAAAACTCAAAAGTAATTTTTTAATTGTCCTTTTAGTTTATTTATAGACTAATATATAGTAAACCAGCCAAACCAATAAAATTAAAACATAGCTCCCCAAAATCACCCAGATGCTTGTGCTTATGTTTCTTCTACTTATAGTGTGAAATCCCACGGCCAAAAAATACCAATACATCACTTCAAAGAGATTCAAAGTCTTAAGTGGATAATGGAATTTGGCAGCAACTTGGCTTGGATTGACCAAGGAAAAAAGGGAAAGAGGGTAGAAATTCTCCACTTCCCTGAAATTATCAGGGGTCTTGATGACCAAAAACCAAAGCAAACGTATGATTTCAGGAACGATGAATATCAAATAGGCCAGCATAACAAATTTCCACATGGGTCTGAATGGAATTTTATAGCCATACATAAAGGAACCTACCCAGATCAAAAAGGTAATCATGGTGATGTTCCACAAAAGTGAAAAAGGTGTCCAAAGGTAATTCAGGGTGTTTAGGATATGAAAAATGGTGAAGGTCCCTGTTTTTTCCAATTCCTCCCTTCCTGGAATCGCTTCAAGAACCAGTTCGTTGGTCAAATAACGCAATACAACAAAAAACAGAACCAAAAGAACAAAAAATAACTTACCATCGAAATTTATTAGCTCTTCTGCACGTTGTGATAATTTGGTAGGATAGGGAGACATGGTGTAAATATTTCCTTCAAATGTAGGATTTTGTTTGAATTCGGAAGTAATTTTGGAAATTAAATTGAAGAAATGCAAAAGCGTTTGAGCTGTATATTGATTGCTGTACTGCTATCGGGAGGCCTTTTCGGGCAATCCTCTATGGCCTTGCTGGAGGACATTGGCGGGGAGGAGAACCCTAAGTACTTGCTGATGGACAAGGGACTTCAATTCAGGATTACTGAAGCGGTCAACAGCATGTATAATTTTGATTTTGCCACTGCTGAACGTGGTTTTAAGGTGATGCAATACAATTATCCGGACCATCCGCTTCCTTATTTTTTGATGGGCTTGAGTGAATGGTGGAAAATCGCGATAGATACGGAAAACAAACAATTTGATGCCCGCTTTTTGGACTACATGGATCAGACCATCAACAAGGCAGAGGCCATGTACAAAAATGATCCTGAAAACAAGGAGGCTGCATTTTTTTTGGCAGGAGCTTATGGCTTTCAGGGTCGTCTTTATAGCGAGCGGAAAAGCTGGACCAAGGCTACTTTTGCCGGAAAGAATGCCTTAAAATATTTGGAACTGAGCAAGGGTGGGGAAGAGGATATGAATCCGGAATTGCTATTGGGAGATGCCCTTTTCAACTATTTTTCGGTTTGGATCCCGGAAAATTATCCCTTATTAAAACCAGTAGTTGCCTTCTTCCCAAAAGGAAACAAAGAACTGGGCTTGCGACAATTGGAAGATGTGGCCAAGAATGCATTTTATGCCAGAATCGAAGCCCAGTATTTTCTTTTTAGACTCTATGCTTCTGAAGAAAGAAAACCTTTTGAAGCCCTTGAAATCACCCAATATTTGCATCAAAAGTACCCAAACAACCCATATTTTCACCGCTTTTTTGCTAGACAGCTGTACACAGTTGGCCGAAGTGTGGAGTCTAGGGATGTTTCCTTAGAAATTCTCAGAAGGATTGATGAGAATCAATACGGATATGAAGCGAATAGCGGTAGATATGCCGCTTTCTTTGCTGCCCAATATTTTGACAAGGTAGGGCAAAGGGAAATGGCCAAAAAATATTACCTAAAAACCCTTGAATATGGTGAGGAGTCAGAAACCCAAGACAGCGGCTATTATTTGTTTGCCCTGATTCATTTAGGTAAAATGGCCAATGAGGAAGGAGATAAGGATACTGCCAAAGCTTATTTTAAAGAGGTCAAGAAGAGAGCCAAGCGAAAAGACCCAGCACATAAGGAAGCAAGAGACTTTATCAAAAAGAATAAACTTTGATTTAATCGTAACTGTTGGGAATTGTAAAATCAGCATATAATTTGAATTTTTTCAAGATCACAGCGAATTTTGCAACAAAAATTATTGATTTTCAAGAAAAAAAATAACAATATTTCGCATTTGTGCACGTTTTTTGTTGAAAATCGTTTTAAAATAATTTGAAATTATATTAACTTTGTACAACATAATATTTTGTAAAATCATCACATCATGGATAATAGCGTAAGAGTAAAATTCGACAAGATAGACAGGAAAATCCTAGAGATTCTCCAAGCTAACGCCAAGATAACCAATGCACAGCTCTCTAAAGATATAGGATTATCACCCGCACCTACTTTGGAAAGGGTCAAAAAACTGGAACAGTCAGGTATAATCAAAAGTTACCACGCCAAACTTGATCCAGAAAAAATTGGGCTCGGAGTCAGTACATTTGTGTTGGTTAGCCTCGTTGGACACAACAAAGGAAATATTGATGCTTTTATGAAAGAGATCAATACCATTCCGGAAGTGATCGAGTGTCACCACATTACGGGAACAGGTGATTTTATACTTAAAATCATTGCCAAAGACATTACTGCCTACCAAAGATTGATGTTGGAAAAAGTAAGTGAAATCAAAGAAGTGGATTCTATGCAATCCATGGTAATTTTATCTACTTTCAAAGACAGCAAAGTATTGCCTATCCCGATGTAAGCATACCATTTCTACTAAGAAGGGTGGCTGTCAGTCACCCTTTTTTTTTGTAAAATCCCGCATTTTGACTTATATACTCCTTAGATTTCTTAACGATAAATTCTAATGTAGATCTAAGTACTACTTAATCTAAAACCCGCAAAGAAATATAGACCATGAAAAAAAATCCCTGGAAGACCAAGTCCATTCAAAAGATTTACAGCAATCCCTGGATTTTGTTGGAGGAGCATCAAGTGGTCAATCCCAATGGCAAAGATGGGATTTACGGCAAGGTTCATTTTAAAAACAAAGCCATTGGAATCATTCCTCTTGATAAGGACTTGAATACCTGGATTGTGGGGCAATACCGCTATACTTTGGATGAATATACCTGGGAAATTCCTATGGGTGGAGGTCCCCTGGATATAGATTTGGTTGAAAGTGCAAAAAGAGAATTAAAGGAAGAAACTGGCTTGAGTGCTGCTAAGTGGACTTTGATTTTAAGGTTGCATACTTCCAATTCGGTTACAGATGAGGAAGCATTTGTGTTTTTGGCTGAAGAATTAACTCATGGAGAAACAGCATTTGATGAGACTGAAAAGATTGAAATCATTAAATTGCCGCTTACACAGGCCCTAGCAATGGTGGAGGAGGGTACGATCACCGATGCAATTAGTGTGGCTGGTTTACTTAAATTGGAAAAAATTAAGGGGATTTAAGTTTTTCTTTGATTTATATGTTTAAGAAAATGAATTTTCAGGAGCATTTTGGGAAGACTTTTTCTCTCGCCTACCCAGTCATGCTCAGTCAGTTGGGGCAAGTCATGGTTGGCGTTGCAGACAGCATGATGGTCGGAAGGTTGGGTCCTGAACCACTTGCAGCTGCTGCTCTAGCCAACAGTATATTTTTCGTGGTGTTGATGTTCGGTATAGGGATTTCTATGGCCATCACTCCTTTGGTAGCTGCAGCGGATGGTAATCAGAGGCATAAGCGTATTGCCCGTTTATTGAACCATGGTTTTGTGATCAATAATTCTGCTGGATTGATCTTATTTATGGTCATTATTCTTTTTTCTCCAAGTTTGTATTACATGAATCAGCCTGAAGAGGTGATTCGTTTGGCTATTCCCTATTTGGCTATCATTACTTTTTCCCTGATTCCATTTATGTTTTTTCAAACCTTCAAGCAGTTTGCAGAAGGCATGTCTCAGACCAAACAGGCCATGATCATTACCATTGGCTGTAATCTGGTGAATGTTTTCCTGAATTGGGTCTTGATTTATGGCAAATTGGGTTTCCCTGCTATGGGATTGAATGGGGCAGGTTGGGCCACCTTGATTTCCCGAATTTTGATGGCCATTGTGATGGTGTTTTATGTCTGGAACAGCAAGCGCTACCAGCCTTATAAATTGAGCTTTGGTTTCAAAAAGCTGAGCTTTCCCATGATTTCAAAAATGCTTAAAATAGGAATACCTACAGGATTTCAGTTTATTTTTGAAGTTGGCGCTTTTAGCACCGCCGCAATCATGATGGGCTGGATTGGGGTCAATGCCCTTGCTTCTCATCAAATCGCCATTAATCTGGCCTCTATCAGTTATATGATGGCTTCCGGCCTTTCAGCGGCAGCCATGGTAAGGGTTGGCAATCAATTGGGTAAAAAGGACATTGTGGCCTTACGTGAAGCCGGGTTTACGGTATTTGGTATGGTGTCCATTTTCATGGCATTCACTGCTTTGATTTTTATTCTTTTCAGGAATTTTTTGCCCACGCTGTATATAGATGATGCAGAAGTGGTACAGATGTCTGCCAGTCTTTTGGTCATAGCAGCTTTGTTTCAACTTTCAGATGGAATCCAAGTGGTTGGCCTTGGGGCGCTTCGGGGGATGGCTGACGTTAAAATTCCTACCTTAGTCACATTGGTGGCTTATTGGGTCATAGGTTTGCCTTTGGGCTACGTGTTGGCCTTTCATTTCAATTTACAGGAAAAGGGCATTTGGTATGGATTGCTCACAGGGCTTACCGTGACAGGAATCATGTTGCTTTACCGATTCCACAGACTGAGTCTGCGTTTAATCAGACCTCCTGTCGTGAAAGCTAAATTCTTTACCTGATTAGGATGTAATTTTTTTGATCAGAGAAGCTCCTATTGGGATTCAATTGCCTGTTTTGTTTTATATTAGCCAATTAGATATAAAACCGCCATGGACGAAACCCAGACCAAAGCCAAGCCTGTCAGTTTTTCTAGAACCACCATTACCGAGTTGATGATTCCAGCCTATGCCAATTTTGGGGGCAAAATACATGGGGGCATTTTACTCTCCTTAATGGATAAGGTGGCCTATGCCACTGCCACCAAGCATTGTGGTGCTTATTGTGTGACAGTTTCCGTAGACAACGTTGATTTCCTCGAACCGGTGGAAGTGGGAGAACTCGTTTCTTTGAAAGCATCCCTCAATTACGTGGGTAACAGCTCGATGGTAGTAGGCATAAAGGTGATCTCTGAAAATGTAAAAACTTCCGTAGTAAAGCATACCAACACATCGTATTTTACTATGGTAGCCAAAGGAGAGGATGACAGACCTGCACAGGTTCCAATTTTAATTTTGGAAAATGAAACTGATGTGCGACGTTTTGTGGAGTCGATTTTCAGAAAACAATACAAAAAAGATTACCGGGAAAACATGGAAGAGGCTAAAGCCCATTGGGAAGAACAAAACATAAAAAACCTACTCAAAAATGAACGCTGTATTCAACAATTCTAAACTCCTAATTCGTCCCGTCTTTTTTTTGGCCTTTGCCGTTTATTTATCATCCATTCAATTTATTCAGGCCCAACAACCCCATATTTTAAGCCAAAAGGAACAGGCAACTATTATTGATGAATGGTTACTGGATAGGATTGAAAATGTGTTGCCAGCTTTGATGCGAAGGGAAGGAATAGATTTGTGGTTGATTGTTTCCAGAGAGTATAACGAGGATCCGGTAATCAAAACATTCCTTCCCGCCACTTGGCTGGCAGCTCGGCGCACCACCATGTTGCTAATGCATGACCCGGGAGAAGGAAAAAAGATTGAAACCTTGGCAGTGGCGAGGTATGATGTGGGGAAAGCATTTTCCAAATCCTGGGACCCGGAAAAAGAGCCTGATCAATGGAAGCAACTCATTAAATTGATCCAAGAGAGAAAGCCCGATAAGATTGGCATCAACATGTCAGAAGATTATGGCCATGCGGATGGCATGAATGTATCAGACTACAATCAACTGATGGCTTATTTACCCAATGACTTAAGGGAAAAGGTGGTGTCCGCACAAAATCTTTCCGTGGGTTGGTTGGAAACCCGCACAGCAAAAGAAATGGCCAGCTATAGACACATCATGGCCATTGCCAATAAAATCATAGCTGATGGACTTTCCGAACAGGTCATTACTCCAGGAGTCACTACTACTGAAGACGTGGTATGGTGGTACAGAGAGCGTATCAAAGAGCTCAAGCTTGATACCTGGTTTCACCCCTCCGTAGACATTCAGCGGCCAGACCCAGCGGATCAAGGACATCTACGGTCTTTTGCGGTAAAGCCCGAAAGCCAGGTCATACAATATGGGGATTTATTGCATATGGATTTTGGGATTACATACCTGCGGCTGAATACGGATACACAGCAATTGGCCTATGTACTGAAACCCGGGGAGCATGAGGTTCCTGGCTTTTTAGAAGATGCGTTGAAAGTAGGGAATAAACTCCAGGATATCCTCACTGATCAATTTGTGGCAGGTCGCACTGGCAATCAAATTTTGGCAGAAGCAAGGAAGCAGGCTGCCAAAGAGGGAATCAAAGGCACCATCTATACCCATCCCATAGGCTATCACGGCCATGCCGCAGGACCTACCATTGGGATGTGGGACAATCAAGGGGATACCCCGGGTAGTGGAGACTATCCCCTTTATCCAAATACCGCATATTCAATAGAATTGAACGCTGTCGTTTTTGTGGAAGAGTGGAAAAAAGATATTAGGGTAATGTTAGAGGAAGATGCTTTTTTTGATGGAGAAAGGGTAACCTACCTCAATGGTCGGCAAACACGTATTTTACCCATACCGAGGATACAGACTTACCTAGGGAATTGACCATCAAGTAGAAGAAAATATGTTGGGATCCTTTTCAGCCTCAACCCTACTTTCAGATAAAAACTGTTTCATCATGCCACTTACTGTCAAATAGTGGCCTATGCTGGTAAAGGCAAACACTGCTGCATGCATCAGACTGTTATTCAAATATATGTCCGGACCAGTCAATAAGTCGCTTGTCAGAAATGCAAAGACACCCAACAATACAAGCACGAAACTTTTAAAGGGGACAAAAAAGCGCCTTCTGGCAGCCAAATAAAAAGCAACACAGGTAGTGATCGCATAAATGACCACTGGAATTTGGAAAACACCTAAGGTAGGTGTTAGCACATACAAGGAACCAATGAGAGTTAGAACTATAAAAAGCTCAAGCCACCCAAATCCCGGGTGCTTTTTTGGGGTTTTGTTTCTTGTGGAAAGGTAATACAAAATAGAATAACTGATCTGTGCGACTGTAAAGGTAGTTATGCCTAATATTTTGAATAAATCCTCCTCAATTTTGATCAAGAAGAAAAAGTCACCCAAAAAACTGAAAAAGATTGCGGTGAGTAAAATGGGAATCAAAGGATGCTCAATTTTTCTAAATGTCAAGATGATGCACACCACAATGATAGGAATAATACTCATTTTAAAAATATAGAATGGAACGATCCATCCCATGATACAGCTAAATACGCCCAGCATGGCAACTGCAAAATATAGCAATATGAAATGGAATTTTGTTCTAAACATTGTAAAGCCAATTTGGGAGGATTAATATAAAGTTATGGCTAATTACCAAATAAAAACAATTAAAATTCATAAATTGCTAATAATTAATTTTAAATTTTTACTATATATCATTCTATTATACTTTTTTTAAAGTATTGCATCATTGTTTCATTTTTATCACTTTTTATGTTCTTATTTTAATTCGGCTCAACTAAACTGTGGTTTTTTCTTTTTGGACAAAAACAATAGATAGAAATAGCCCAGCAAGGCACAAATGGCCCCTGAACCAAAAACCAATGGAAATCTAGTAGGATCGTTGCCATAGAGCCAACCGGACGAAAGTGCTCCTAGCCCTATTCCAGCTTCCAAGGCAATATACATAGTGGCCAATGCTTTTCCCCGGAATTTTTCGAGAGAAAGATCTATGGTCCAAGCGGTGATGGTTGGAGAATTCATCCCTACTGAACATCCAAAAACTACTCCTGAAAACAAAAGCATCTCTTTGCTGTTTGAAAACGCGATCAGAAGCATGGCAAGCACCATAGAAAGTGTCGCCGCTTTCATGACAGGTACGCGGCCGTATTTGTCAGAGGCCCTTCCTGCTATCAATCTGATGGCAAGAGATGAAATTGTAAATACAGCAAAAAAGAGTCCCTTATTTCTGATTCCCAAATGGGCTGATAAATCAGGAATGATGGTAAGCACAATACCGAAAGAAAAAACAGATAGGAATAGAACCAAAGATGGCGATAAGACCCTTTTCTCTATAATATCACCTCTATGAAGTCGAAAGTGACTTCTGGAAAGGGGTTCTTTGGTCACTAAAGTTTCTTTTAACTTCAACAAGATCAATATGGAAAGTATTGATGTAAAGGCCGCAGTGTAGAAAAGTGGATTGATGCCCCAAATTTCCGCGATATAGCCACCTAAAGCTGGGCCTGCAGCCATACCCAATGAACCAAATAGAGATTGGATTCCCATGGCTTCCCCTCTTCGGTTGAAAGGAATGATATCAGCCACATAGGCGGAGGTTCCAGTAGGAGTAAACCCAGTGGAAAAGCCATGAACAAACCGCAACAGTAAAAACCCAGCTACCGTGGTGATGATTGGATAGCAGAGGCTCACCAAAAAACAGACGGTTGCGCCAAAAATCATCACCGGGATTCTCCCAATTTTATCCGCTAATTTCCCACTGAATGGCCGGGATAGACCTGCCGTCAAGGTAAATAATGAAATGATCAAACCCTTGTAATCCTCCCCGCCCAAAGATGTCAAGTAGGAGGGGAGTTCTGGAATAATCATGTTGAAGCTTGCAAAAAAAAGAAAGGAGCTCATACAGAGCAGAAAAAAGTCAGTTGTAAAAAAGCTGGGAATGAATTTCATAGAGGCTTAAAAAAAAGAGGGGTTGGTTTTATCTAATCCAACCCCCCAGAAATCAATCTTTTTTTACCTCTTCTTCGCTTTGGGCGAGAAGGAATGCTTTAATGAAATCACCGAGATCTCCATCCAAAACAGCCTGTGTATCAGATGTTTCGTGTCCAGTACGTGCATCTTTAACCAGTTTATAGGGATGTAGTACATAGTTTCTGATCTGTGATCCAAAGTCTATCTTCAGCTTTCCAGATTCGATCTTTGCCCGTTCTGCATTTCTTTTTTCCATCTCCATCTGATAAAGTCTGGATTTTAGCATTTGCATGGCTTTTTCCCGGTTGGCCAACTGCGACCTTTCGATCTGACAAACCACCACTATTCCCGTAGGCTTATGGGTAAGTTGTACCTTGGTTTCCACCTTGTTTACATTTTGCCCTCCGGCACCGCCTGAACGGGAAGTATGCAATTCTATGTCAGCGGGATTGATGTCGATTTCGATGGTATCATCCACCACAGGATAAGCATAGACAGAAGCAAACGAAGTGTGGCGTCTGCCGCCGCTATCAAATGGTGAAATTCTGACCAATCTGTGTACACCGATTTCTGATTTCAGAAATCCATAGGCCAAAGGCCCATCAAACTCCAGTGTGACCGATTTAATTCCAGCTACCTCACCTTCCTGCAAGTCGACTTCCCGGACTTTGTATCCGTTTTTTTCGCCCCACATGATGTACATCCGCATCAGGATGGAAGCCCAGTCATTGCTTTCTGTACCTCCTGCCCCTGGGTTGATTTCCAGCATGGCACTGAGTTGATCCTCCTCACTGCTGAGCATTTTTTTCAATTCCAGGTCCTCAACAAGGGTTAAGGTTCTTCCATATTCGAGCTTGATTTCTTCTTCTGATACCTCGTCTGCGGCATAAAACTCAAACAATACCTCTAAATCCTGAAATTTGGTTTCCAGTTTTTCATAGGCACTGGTCCATGATTTTCTGGCCTGAATTTGTTTCATGGTCTTTTCGGCTTCTTCGGAATCATTCCAGAATTCCGGTTGCGTGGAGACCGCTTCTAAATCTTCTATTTCTGCTTTCTTACGATCGTAGTCAAAGATACCTCCTCAAGGCCGAAACACGGGCCTTCAAGTCTTTCAACTGGTCTGATGTCATAATTTATTTTGTTTATTGGTTCGCAAAATTGCGGAATTATTGTGTTTTAACCTAATGAAATTCAACATTGGCATGAAGCAGCAGTCGGTTTAAAATTGGAGTTAAATGCTCTTTAAACAGATGCCTGAACAGGTAATTTAGGATTTCTTCATTTTCAGATAAATCTTTGGATCCAGAATTGATCTTTCAATCAGCATCCAGATACACTATCTCAATTTTTCTCCTTCCACTTCTTTTGAAATACTTGTATTTACTTTTGGAAAGAACAAAACCTGTAGTCAACAGAGAGCCAGAAATCACCAATCCCCCGGTACTATATGACAATGAACCTTCCTGGTAGAGACTGTTGATGGTTTCAGTAGCCAATACCAATCCTCCGGCAGCAAAAGCCAGCGTACTCAGGTTTCTGATCGTACGGTTTCTTTCATCCTTGTTGCTGATGTCAATGGCAGTAATGTCTTCTGGTCTTAATATGTTCTCATTAAGCAGCAGATAATCTCTTTGGATTTCTTTGATTACATCGGTTAGAAAATAATCATAATCTTTGGTTTGATAGGTGATGATTTCACCTACCTCATATTTGATCCTTGTTTTTTGGTTGCTGCCTTTCTGCAGCAAAAGATACTTCTGTCCAAAAACCAGTTGTCCTGCGCCAAAAGTCAATAAAATCAATAATGTGGCGAAGGTTTTCTTCATGAAAATTTACAGGAATGGAAAAAAGCAGCGTTTTTTTTAAATAGAAAGTTTGAAAAAAAATCCAAGGGAATTGATTTGCGTGGATTTTCAGATTCAGACTTTGATGATCCATCCGAACGGATCTTCTGTTCTCCCATACTTAATGGCGTCCAGGGTTTCCAACACTTTCCATGAGAAAGCGCTATCTGATTTTTGAGGTAAAGTATAATCTTTGCCATTCAGGTTAATCAAAGCAATATGTGCGATTGTAGCCGCAGTACCTGTACCAAATGCTTCTTGTAACTTTCCGTTTTCCAGTGCCGATTGGAGTTCTTCAATGCTTAGAAAGCGCTCTTCCACCGGCAGACCCCAACTTCTGGCCAAAGTCAAAACGCTATCCCTTGTGATACCTTTTAGAATGGTCCCGGTGCTTACAGGGGCTGTGATCAATTTACCGTCGATCACAAACATCACATTCATGGTGCCACTTTCCTCGATATTTTTGTGGCTTTTTCCATCTGTCCAGAGCAACTGATCGTATCCCTCTTTTTGGGCGAGAAGGGCTGGATACAAGGAACCGGCATAATTTCCTGCTGCTTTGGCAAAACCTGTTCCACCCTCCGCAGCACGTGTGTAATGGGTTTCCACTTTTACTTTTACCGGTTTGGCATAATAATGGCCTACTGGGCAGGTGAAAATCATGAACTTGTAAGTCGCCGAAGGCCGAATACCCAAATAGTCATCAGTCGCAAAAATAAATGGTCTGATATATAAGGAATAGCCCGGTTTAGAAGGGATCCAATTACTATCTGTTTCCAGTAAGGTCAGCAATCCTTCCATAAACAAATCCTCTGGTACCTCAGGAATACACAAGCGTTTTGCAGATTCATTCAATCTCTTTTGGTTAGCATCTGCCCGAAAAATAAGGATCTCTCCCTGCTCATTTTTATAAGCTTTCATTCCCTCAAAAACCGATTGCCCATAATGTAGGGTGGCATTGGCCGGGTTGAGCGAAAGGGGTGCATAAGGTTCAATCCTAAAATTATCCCAGCGACCATCTTTATAGTCCGCTATAAACATGTGGTCACTGATGGTCTGGCCAAATACCAGATTATCGAAATCCGTTTGGGGCAGCTTAGAAGTAGCTGTTTTCTTTATTTTTATTTCCAAAGTTTGATTCATCATGATGCTATAATCTAGGTTCCCAAGTCACTTCTTCTATTTTCAATTCCTGTGCGATCAGCCTTCCCAAAACAAAAAGGTAATCAGAAAGTCTGTTGATGTACTTGATGATCATTTCATCTACATGCTCCAGTTCACTGAGTGCTACCACACATCTTTCGGTTCTCCGGCATACCGTTCTTGCCACATGGCAAAACGACACCACCTGATGTCCACCAGGCAAAATAAACCGAGTAAGTGGCGGAAGCGTTTTTTCCATCCGGTCTATTTCACTTTCAATTACAGTAATGTCTTCCTCGTGTAAGTCGGGCCTTTTTACTTTTTCTTTTCCAGGTACCGTCGCCAAAGTTGCTCCAATGGTAAATAACCGATCTTGAATCTCTTTGAGAAAGTCTCCTCGTTTTTCGTTGATTTCCTGATCCCTCAATAACCCTATATAGGCATTCAGTTCATCCACTGTTCCATAGGCATCGATCCTTAAGTGGGCTTTAGAAACTCTCTTGCCACCCAACAAAGACGTGGTTCCTTCATCACCGGATTTGGTATAAATTTTCATAAAAGGAAAAGCTTTGCAAAAATAATCAAAAATTGGAGAATAAATGGCATCAATGAGCCAATTCAGGCTTACCTAAATTCGGATTGGGATTGACGGTATCGGACTCCACCAGACCATCTCTTAATCTGACAATCCTATGCGCATAGTGAGCGATGTCATCTTCGTGGGTAACCATAATGATGGTATTTCCTTTTTGATGTAGGTCATGAAAAAGTCCCATAATATCATAGGAGGTTTTGGAATCCAGGTTACCGGTAGGCTCATCAGCCAAAATAATACTAGGGTCATTGACCAAAGCCCGGGCAATGGCCACACGTTGCCTTTGCCCACCGGATAATTCATTGGGTTTGTGGCTCACTCGATCCTCCAATCCCACACTTTTAAGTGCCAAAAATGCTTTATCCTGTCTATCTGATTTGTTGAAACCTGCATAGATTAGGGGAAGAGCAACATTTTCCAGACATGTGGCCCTAGGTAAAAGGTTAAAGGTCTGAAATACAAAACCAATTTCCTTGTTACGGATCTCTGCGAGCTCATTTTCAGTCATGTCGCTGACATCTTTCTGATTGAGTATGTATGTGCCCGCTGTAGGCGTATCCAAGCAACCAATGATATTCATCAAGGTAGATTTACCTGAACCTGATGGTCCCATAAAAGCTACATATTCCCCTCTATTGACAGTAATAGAAACAGATTTCAATGCTTTTACTTCCTCTAGCCCCATCCGATAAGTCTTCTGGATATCCTTGGTTTCTATAATTGTTCCCATAGCAATGTAGAATTAAGTTTAAAGTGGAATATACTACATATTCAACAATTTAGCGGATGCAAATCCTTAAATTATGTGAATGGTTTCTATTGACTTGTAATTTGCAATTTTTCCAATTCATCAGCAGGTACCCAATCCTGCATGCTGAAAATGGCCTGTGAGGCATAATTGTCCAAACCTATGTTTCGACTTGCTTTTACCAGCGCCATCCAAAGCAAGGGATCTTTATTGAATTCCGTGCTCTGCTGAGCCAGGCTATATTTTTCATCTATTGAATCAGCCCTTTCAATGGCTTCCAATACTAACGGGGTCAAATAAGGATTGTTTTCCGTAGTCCATTCTCTTTGCAACCAGTTGGAGACGTCTAGTTCAGCTTCAAGAACATGGTCTTTTCCACGTTTTATTTTTTTTACTAATTCAGTGAAAGTAGAAGGTTCCAGTGGGGTATTGGTAGCAGTCAGGTTTTGGTGACCCAGAGACAAAAGTTCATCTTCCGAAAACCAATGAGACTTATGCAAAAGGATTTTCAGAAGATAATAACCTTTCATTTCAGCATCATTTATTTGAGATATATTTTCCTCCATTTGCTTTTTGGTGGCTGGCAAAAGGGTAGACAGCCCTTTATAAAAAGTATGGGCATCTGTCGATTCTGAAGATAGCCAGACTGGCCAGTCAACTTGAAACTGTTCTGAAATTTTTTCGGCATTTTCCGCTTCTCCGCCGAAATAGAGAATGACCAAGTGATGGGGTTTGAATTCCCTGAAACCTTTCGCTGCGGCCTGAACCAGCTCTACGGCAGCTTTTTCAAAATCCAACTGATCGGCCAATATGGAGGCAGCCAAGTAATGATAATATCCGGCGGAGCCTGAAAAACCAAAAGCCAGCCCATTGAGGTAGCGCATGGAAGCATCTATGTAATCTGCCTGATAGGACCTGAACACCCTTGATTCCCTAAATGACTGCTCAGTTAATGGTACCCAGTTCTCCGCCAATACTCCATCTATATAAGTGAGGTCTTGCTCAACTTCATTTTCAGGTTCATTGGTCCAATAGTTTCGTATGGAGGCTCTTTGTAGTATTTCCGGGTTTTGTTCTTGATCTAGTTGAAAATCAAAATCTTTGACATTACCCATGAGGTTATAATAGGCCAGTTTGTTGACCAAAAATACGGGGTCATTGATATTTGAAACTTCTTGCTCTAAATCTATAAGGTGTTTGAGCTGCAAACCCAAACGGTTCGATTCCAATACTTTATCGCCTTGATATAGGTTTGTCAAGAGCTCCAAAGCTTCTTTTCCCCGGTTGTTTTTGCTGTAAAACAAAGCTAGGTTATTGGTTAGCTGGGGGTGCTTAGGATAATATTGAAGACCTTTTTCAAGGTAAAACAAGGCCTCTGTAAATCTGGCTCTTTTATGAAGAAGGTCAGTCAATAGAAGGATGTCCTTCACCACCGGTTTGTGGTCAAAACTTTCAGTCAAATGGTTAATCGCCAAGCTCGGTTGGTTAAGTTGCAACCGGAGGTGTGCGGCTGCATTCTTGGCTTTTTGGTTGTTTCTGTATTGTTCCCATGAATTTTCATACAGAATGCTGGCTTCTAGGGGTTTGTTTGCAGCAAGGTAATAATCACCGGAAAGGTTGGTGGACGCTGCAGAAAACTGTACCACTACTATGCCATCACCAAAGGCGGCAAGAATTGCCAAAGTCATGATAGCACCGATACGCATGTGAAAGTAAGCGAAAAACTGTGGCTGGTAAAGAATTTTCTCCAGAGCTGTTCCAGAATTCATCACAGGCAAGAAATTGGCAACCAGATAACCGAAAAACAAAGCAGAAAAACCAACTTGACTGTATACAAACAGATGAATCAAAAAGTCCTGCATGGGTTCATTGAGGCTAAACTGTGCTTTCCAACAAGTTAGTATAGCGATCGAAAAACCGATCCAGTAAAGTGATTTGCCGATGCGATGATCTTGAAAAGGCTGGTTTAGCTGGAGTAGTTTATACTTGAGATCCCAAATGCCCAATGCCCCGGGTACCAAAACAAACAGCATCAAGGGTTTGATAGAAAAAGGCAGGCTGAAACTTCCGGTGATTTCAAGCAGTAGGAAAATGAAAAAGGTAAAATAAAGGAGAAAAAGAACCATCAGGTGCCAGGAGATTTTCAATCCGGTTCCTTTATTTAATTGGGAAAGCAACAGGTAAATGGCTGAGATTACCGCATGGCCGGTGTATATGAAGAAAATAGAGGTTATGCCAACACCAAGCATGCTTATGTTTTCAGAAAGAAGTAATGCAGCTTGTGGCACCGTGCTAACTAACACCAAGGCTGGCAAAATCAAAAAAGCAAGCGGTAGAATGACCCAGAGTTTTTTGGACAAGGCCCATTGATCAAAAAAAACATGGATAATCCAAGATGGCACCAAGGCAAAAACCAATAACAGAATAAATGCCCAATTGCTGGAAATACCCCCAATATTCAGGGAATTAACTCCAGTTAGGAGTAGCAGCAAAATGATTCCGATGGTGACAAATACGAATGGCTTTTGTTTGAAAGTAGCGATCAAACCTATGCCCATGCTCACCAAAAACCACAATAATCCCGCATACAAGAAACTGCTCAGCGGTTTAGCAATGGGTTGAAGGGATTCAAAACTTTGAAAAAGGAGGTAATTGTCGATTTCCAATGGAAACTGCATCAATCCAACCTGCAATATATCGAGGGGTATTTTGAGGGACTCAGCAAAAATACCTGGAAGTACAGGCAAGACCTCATTTCCTGCAAAAAAAAAGGCATAAAAAAGGAGGATTCCACCCGTGACGGTGATCAGGACTGGCAGTTTAAGTAGAAAAAAGTCGAGGATTGATTTTGGTTGCTTGGATGGCATTATTCAAGCACCTTTGGTACACGGAAATAGTCTGAATCCCTTTGCGGGGCATTTTTAAGACCTCTTTCATGAGATAGGTGGCTACCCACGACATCTTCCCTAAGTACATTTTCTTCTGATGACATGGTGGTTATCGGTGCCACATCTGTTGTATCTACTTCGTTCAGTTTTTCTACCCAATCCAGAATCTGGGTCATGTCCTGGGTCATTTTCTCTGCACCTTGCTCATCAAATTCCAGTCTGGCCAAGTGGGCAATTTTTTTGAGGGTGTTTACATCTATTTTCATACTGCTTTCTCTAATATATTAGGGAAATTCCCATCGGGATTGTCCCTCCATAATTGTTCCTGGATGATGGAAAAACACCTGCTTTTGATTTCAGGAAGGTCCTTGACTGTCAATCCCTCTGTCATGATGGGGGAGTGGAACACCAATTTACCTTTCCCGAAATTCATCAACAAAGCGCCGTCATCGGGCAAAATTAAATGATTATATGATAATGTTATAGGAATGATAGGGATTTGTTTCTCAATGGCCATACTAAAGGCCCCATTCTTGAAGCTACTCAACTCGGGTGGACGAGTAGAAGTGATCCCCCCTTCAGGAAAAATCACTACACTGCTCCCTTCATCCAGGGCTTTTTTTGCTCTTGCCAAAACTTCACCTCGGCTACGCATGCTGCTCCTGTCCAGAGCAATGTGAAGGTTTTTGAAGTAATATCCAAAAAGGGGTACTTTCCGGATGGAACTTTTTCCAATAAAAACCACATCCCCAGGTACAAAACCCATCATCGCGATGTCAAGATAAGAAAAGTGGTTGGCGACAAAAATATAAGGTTGATTCTTTTGGATGTGATTTCTTCCGACTTGTTTGACGGGAAGAAAAATTAAGAAAAAGTAAACCTTTGCCCACAATCTGTTGATTTTGCGACCATAGGGTTTCATTCCCGGTATCCAGATACAGGCCAGGAAAAAAGGAAACATCAATAAAAAACTAGCCAAGTAAAGGAGGGCAACATATAGAGTATATATCCTTCGGACAAGGCGCATGTTATTGGTTGATCATGTGATTGGCAGCATTGGTAAAATATTCTTTCAGGGCATCCCTTGTGTGGATTTCCATCACGGTTTGATCAAGGGCTTTCCACATACAATTCATCCAAAAATCTCTCATGCCAGTATCAATCGGCCACTTCAGGTGACGCATACGTAATCTGGGATGTCCTCTTTTTTCCGAATAGGTCGATGGGCCTCCGAATACCTGAACCAAAAACAAAAATAGCCTTTCTTCAGCAGGGGACAAATCTTCAGGATAGTGCCTTCTCAAATCGGGGGTATTGGCCACTTCTTTATAAAAAGCCTTAACGAGTTCTTGGATCTTTTTCTCACCGAGGGTCTGATATATGGTAGCTGCTTCTGACATGCAGGTTAGTTTTATTTGGATGTAAAGGGATGGAATTGAAAATTAACCCAATAAAATATTGGAGGGTTCTTTAAGCTTGTTTAAGCTAAACCTTTTTTACTTTCAATGAGGTGCCTTCCGTGCTGATGACCTTCACAGCATCCCCCTTATCGATGAATTCTCCACGGGAATAGGCATCATAAACCTCTTCTTCAATCAGAATCTTTCCACTAGGCATCAACCGGGTATGGGCAATGCCTACTTTACCTAATAAATCAACACCATAAAGCGTAGATGTGTAGCCATCCATTCTATCTTGCGTGGTTGCCAGGGAAATGGTGCTGAATGCTTTCCATTGGTTGACCTTGGGAGCTAGGAAGAAGATCAGGCCTATGGCTACAATGGCAGAAAGCATCACGGTCAACATCGCTACAAAGAGATCCCCGGCAGGGACAAATGTAAAATCAAAAGCATCATTGGGAATCATCCCGAGAGTTAACCCAGTTAGAATGCCAAGAATTCCCAGAATTCCGAAAATCCCGAAGCCAGGCAAAACAAAAATTTCTACCGCTAAGAAAACCACGCCCAAAATAAAGATGAATATCTCCCAATTATCCGCCAAACCGGTCAAATAATAGGGGATAAAATAAAGGATCATGGCGATGACTGATGCCAATAAAGGGAAGCCTACGCCCGGTGTCTGTATCTCAAAGTAAATACCCGCAAAGATAATTAAAATCAAGAAGCCACTTACCGCTGGATTAAGGAAAAAAGCAATCACATTTTCTATGGTGGAGGTTTGATAGGCAACCAGTTCATAGGAATCGAATCCTTGTCTTTCCGCTATTTCATCCAGGCTCTTGACTTGAGCCTCACAAAATCCATTGGCAATGGCTTCTGAAACGGAAAAAGTAATAACTGTCCCAGCCTTGGAGACTCCTTCTATTTCCAGCGATTCATCAACCATCGCCTCGGCAATTTTGGGGTCTCGGCCTTTGGCTTCAGCGGTACTTCTCATCATGGACCGCATGTAGGACTGGTACTTGTCTGGAGCGGCTTCCCCACTTCCACCACCTCCCATCACTACCGTGGCTGCACCGATGCTTGCCCCTGGCGCCATATAGATGCTGTCACAAGCAATAGATATAAGTGCTCCTGCTGAGGCAGCATCTTTATCTATGAAGACATGGACTGGAATATCACTTTCCAATACCATCGTACGAATATCGTCAGCATCATTGACTGCCCCACCATAAGTATCCATGTGGATGATGATTAGGTCAGCATTCAGCTTGACAGCCTCTTCTAAACCCAAGCGGACTTTCCTGTTCATCCTTGGATCGATGTTGTCTTTGATGTCAAGGACAAACACTTTCTTTTTCACTTGAGCATCCTCTTGGGAATAAGCGGATTGAAAAGCCAACCAAATTCCTAAAAATCCGATCCATTTAATGTACTTCATAGGAGACTATTTTTTTTGAATATACCAATAAATGCAAAAAAGACCGTTAATTAAAGGATATTTATAATCATGTGGCATTAAGGTTGTAAAAGAAAAAATAAATATGAAATTTGCAGACCTATAGGTATTATGAAGATATGAAAAGAATTGCATTGATTTTCGGATTTATGGCGTTTGGAAGCCAATTGATGGCATTTGAAATGAACGCCATGGATTCGGTGGGAATAGAAAAGGTAGGTGATCAAACTTTTATCATACACCAAGTGGAACCCAAAGAGACCATGTTTGCCATTTCCAGAAGGTATCAGGCTCCCATGAATGACATCATCCAAAATAACGACCTTAAAGATGGATTAAAAATCGGGCAAAGGCTTCGGATTCCTTTTATTCCCAAAACAGCAGTGCCTCAAGGGGCTAAATTGCATAAGGTCAATTCAGGAGAAACCCTGTATTCAGTAGCCAAAAGTTATAATGTTAAGGTAGAGGACTTGATGGCTTGGAATGATCTCAAAGGAACAGACATCAGCGTTGGCCAACCATTGATCATACAGGGCGTAGCAACTCAGGAAGAAACGCCTACAGTAGCTGAAGTAAAAGAGACTGCTCAGGTAGTAAACCAACAAGTGGCTGTGGTGGAAGAGGTGATGCCTGAAACCAAATCGGCAGAATCACCCGTACCAGCATCCACTGATGAGGCAGGGGTTGTTACCATCGAAAATCCTCAGCCTGAATGGTTTACCCATACTGTAAGTCAGGGAGAAACTCTTTTTGCCATAGCCAAAAAATACGATGCCAAAATTGAAGACCTCATCAATTGGAATGCATTGACTTCCAATAATCTGGTGCAGGGTCAAAACCTTAAAGTGGGCAAAAGGGGAGGGGTAGTGCCCTCTAGGTCTACACAAACCGAACCATCTGTCAACGAGGGTTTGGTGATCAATGAATCACCGGAAAAGCCCGCTAGCACAGAATTCAAAAATATCAAAGAAATGGGACTTGCCGAAGTGATAGAAGGTACAGGCAACCATAAGAAATACCTAGTGCTTCATAGAACCGCTCCAGTAGGAACCATCATGAGGATCCGAAACGAAGAAAATGACATCACTATTTTTGCCAGGGTGGTGGGCAAAATTCCTGAAACAGGAGACAACAATCGCTTGGTCATCAAGGTCTCCAAAGCGGCCTACGATCAACTCAGGGCAGTAAACAGCCGTTTTCCCGTGGAAATTTCCTATTGATATTTCCACTTTTAAGCAAGAAACCCAGTCTATAAAAAGGCTGGGTTTTTTTAATCCATATAATTCCTGCGATCTAATTTTCCATTATCTAATCACGGTTTTCTGACTATCTGTTCTCCAATCACTGTTCTCTGATTATCTGTTTAGTAAACAGCCGTTTTCCCGTGGAAATTTCCTATTGGTATTTCCACTTTTAAGCAAGAAACACAGTCTATAAAAAAGCTGGGTTTTTTTAATCCATAAAATTCCTGCGATCTAATTTCCCATTAACTAATCACGGTTTTCTGACTATCTGTTCTCTAATCACTGTTCTCTGATTATCTGTTTGGTAAACAGCCGTTTTCCCGTGGAAATTTCCTATTGATATTTCCCCTTTTAAGCAAGAAACCCAGTCTATAAAAGGCTGGGTTTTTTAATCCAAATAATTGCTGCGATCTAATTTTCCATTAACTAATCACGGTTTTCTGACTATCTGTTCTCTAATCACTGTTCTCTGATTATCTGTTTGGTAAACAGCCGTTTTCCCGTGGAAATTTCCTATTGATATTTCCACTTTTAAGCAAGAAACCCAGTCTATAAAAAAGCTGGGTTTTTTTAATCCATATAATTCCTGCGATCTAATTTCCCGTTAACTAATCACGGTTTTCTGACTATCTGTTCTCCAATCACCGTTATCTGATTATCTGTTTTCTAATCACTGTTTCTTCAAAGAAAACACATAATTTCCTGCCAAAGCCTCGGTCCTAGTATTGGGAACGGGAACATTGAACGTCAAATTAAGGTCATTGCCTGTTTGTGTAAAAGAGATTTCTCTTCCTGCGGCAGGTTGATTGCCAGACAACTCAATTTTGTCAAAATTACTACCCACAAATGCCCAAGTACCAGAATTGTCAAAGAGGTTATTGCTGTTTTGGGTGGTGTAATTCTTATCATTGATGAATCGAATCTGGAAACTGGAAAAATCTTGGGTCACATTGTTTCCGTCTTTGGTGACAGAACCACCACCATTCACTCTCCAAGTAATGCTACTTTCACCGGCCAAAGCCTCTATGGCTCTTTCCTCCGGGGTTTTGGCTGGATCTGTGGGGCCGTTGTCATCCCCGCAGGAGATGACAAAATATCCCAAAAGCAAAAATAACAGGGGGTATAAACGTATTTTTTTCATCTTAACTAATTTTATATGCCGTAAATTTAATCATATCCATTTAAATTCAAAGTCGGGCTTTGACCTTATAATCATCCATGTTCAGAAACTGATTACAAAACCCATATTCCCGTGGATCGTTTGAACAAACCACCATTATTTTGTTTTTGCCGAATTCATTTACCGTATTAAGGTACCAATCCACCCCTGCTTGGTCTAAATTGGAAGTAGGTTCATCTAGGAGGAGGAGGGGATTGTCCGCATAAAAACAAAGTCCAAGTTTGAGCCTTTGCTTCATCCCTGAAGAGAAATTAGAAATCGCTTTGTGGCGAGCCTTCTCCAAGACCATCATCTGTATCATCTGTTCGATAGAAATGCCTGCTTGGGGAGATTTAAATTTAAAATGGAATGCCAATAATTCCACAAGAGTAAATTCTTCTGGAAGCTCCATATAAGGGGCAGAAAATGACAAGTGTTTAAAAAAATCCCCCTCTTCTAAAGGCTGGCCTTTACGAAAATAGGCTATTTCTCCCTGAGTAAGGGGAAGGACTCCTGATATGCATTTTAACAATGTGGACTTTCCTGAACCATTAGGGCCAGTCACTGCTAAAGCATCACCTGTTTTCAGTTCTAAGTCTAAAGATTTAAATACCCACTCCAGGTGGTAACGCTTAGCAGCTTGGTTTAGCGAAATTCGCAACATGCTTAATTGATGTACCCTTTCATGACTCCTCTTTCTGAAGAGCGAATGAAATTCACGATTTCATCTCTTTCTTTGGTGGCTGGAAGATTAACTTCGATTTCCTCCAGGGCACGGCTGTTGTTGAGGCTGTTCAGGAATAGGTAGCGGTATACTTCCTGTATATGGGAAATGGCTTCGGTAGAGAATCCTCTTCGCCTTAATCCAAGGGAATTGACACCGGCATAGCTGAGTGGTTCCCTCGCTGCTTTGGTGAAGGGAGGCACATCTTTTCTGACCAAAGAGCCCCCTGAAATCATGGAGTGCATGCCTACTTTTACAAATTGATGGATGGCACTGCTGCCTCCCACAATGGCCCAATCGTCAATGGACACATGTCCGGCGATCTGTACAGCATTGGCTATGATTACATTGTTACCGATCAGGCAGTCGTGGGCCACATGGACATAAGCCATCAACAGGCAATTGTTTCCGACTTTGGTAGTACGCTTGTCCATGGTGCCACGGCTGATCGTGACACATTCTCTGATGGTGGTGTTGTCTCCGATTTCTATGGTACTACTCTCTCCTTGGAATTTTAAGTCTTGGGGAATGGCAGACAACACTGCCCCCGGAAAAATTTTGCATCCCTTCCCGATCCTTGCACCAGGAAAGATGGTGACATTGGATCCTATCCAAGTGCCTTCGCCGATTTCCACATCCTCATGGACCATGGTGAAGGGGTCAATGGTCACATTTGGACCTAGCATGGTGTTTTCGTGGACTTGTGATAAATTACTGATCATGCGTCTTTTCTTACTATACTCGCTGTCATTACAGCCTCACAAACCAAGGTGTTGCCTACATAGGCTTCTCCTTTCATTTTGGCGATTCCTCTCCGAATGGGAGCGAGTAGTTCACATTTAAAAATCAATGTATCTCCTGGAAGGACCATTTTTCTGAATTTACAGCTTTCTATTCCCAAAAAATAGGTCCAATAATTCTCTGGGTCTTCTACTGTACTCAAAACCAAAATCCCTCCTGTCTGTGCCATGGCTTCAACTTGTAGAACGCCAGGCATCACAGGGTTATTAGGGAAATGTCCCATAAAAAAGGGCTCATTGATAGTGACATTCTTGACACCTGCCACCACAGTGCTATCCAAATAAATGACTTTATCCAAAAGCTGAAATGGATAACGATGTGGTAAAATATTACTTATCTGGTTGATATCCAAAACTGGGGGTAACTTAGGGTCATAGTGAGGGATATGGCTAGGTCCCAACTTCTCCATGGCCCTTTTAAGTTTTTTGGCAAAGGCAACATTGGCGGCATGTCCTGGTCTTGCGGCAAGGATCTGTGCTTTTAAAGGTCTGCCCACAAGGGCAAGATCACCCACTACATCTAAAAGTTTGTGCCTGGCAGGTTCATTTTTGTACCTTAGTTCTACATTGTTCAGAATTCCTTCTTTCCTTACCTCTACTTTAGGTTTATTGAACATTTTGGCAAGGTGGCTCAACTCCTCCTCTGCGACCACTCTGTCTACGACCACGATGGCATTGTTCAAATCCCCTCCTTTAATGAGATTTTGCTTGTATAACATTTCAAGCTCATGGAGGAAGCAAAAGGTTCTGCAAGAGGCAATTTCGTTTTTGAATTGGCTGATGTCAGTAATGGAAGCATGCTGACTACCCAAAACCGGGGAATTATAATCCACCATTACGGTAACCCTGTAATCATCTAAGGGTAGGGCTGCCATTTCCACTTCTCTGGAGGCATCCCTATAATGTATACTTTCAGGTATTTCAAAAAAACGCCTAAGTGCATTCTGCTCCTCAAGGCCTGCATCTTCTAATACAGAAATAAATTGAATGGAACTGCCATCCATGATCGGTGGCTCTGGACCGTCCAGTTCAATCAAAATATTGTCAATTTCCAATCCAACCAAGGCTGCCAATACATGTTCCACTGTGAACACCCTAGCCCCGTTTTGTTCCAAAGTGGTACCACGGGATACGTCAACTACATTGTCTACATCAGCATCCACGGTAGGTCTGCCTTCTAAATCTATTCGTTGGAATTTGTAGCCATGATTAGGTGGGGCAGGTTTGAAGCTCATATTGGCTGTCACCCCAGTATGCAATCCTACGCCTGAAACGGTAACCTGTTTGGCAATAGTGTGTTGTTTTACTTTCATTTAATCTATGTGATGATGGTATCAAAGCTACAATTGACTCCAAATTTATGGTTTTTTTTCCAGTTCCCTCAATTTATCCTGAAGCTCTGGTAGTTTTTTAAACAAGGCATAGGATTTCAAAAATTCCTTGATGTCATACCCCATGTAGCCAAGCAGCGTCTGACCCGGTTTTGTTATATTTTTGGATATGCCTGTATTCGCTCCTATGGTGGTATTATCTGCTATTTTTAGGTGTCCAACTATACCTGCTTTGCCTGCGATGACACAGTTTTTTCCGATTTCGGTTGAGCCTGAAATACCCGCTTGGGCAGCAATGACAGTGTTTTCACCAATGACGACATTGTGGGCAATCTGTACCTGATTGTCAATCTTTGCCCCTTTTTTGATGATGGTAGAACCCATGGTAGCCCGGTCAATCGTGGAATTGGCACCGATGCTGACATGGTCTTCTATGATCACATTTCCCAATTGAGGGATTGTTTTGTAGGTACCGTCTTCTTGGGGTGCATAACCAAAACCGTCGGATCCTATTACCGCCCCAGAGTGAATTTCACAATGCTTCCCGATCACAGTGCCTTCATATATTTTCGCCCCTGCGTGGATGATACTATGATCTCCTATCCTTACTCCTACGCCCAAGCTCACATGACTATGGATTTTGACATGGTCTCCTAGGATACAATTTTTGCCAATGTAGGAATAAGCCGCCCTATAGCCATCTTGTCCCATATAACTGCTATCATGGATAAATGAGGGTTCTTCTATGCCCACCAGCTGACTTTTATTAAGCTCTGCATAGGCTTCAAGCAACCTGGTGAAACCCGTGTAAGCATTTTTTACCCTGATCAGGGTGGTCTCAAAAGGTTTATTGGGTTCGAAATCCTCCGAAACGATCACTGCTGAAGCTTTGGTCTTATATAAAAACGGCTCGTACTTCATGTTGGATAAAAAAGCAATGCCACCCTTTTCCCCTTCCTGAATTTTATCCAGCCGGCTTATTTTTTCCTGTCCATCTCCTTCAACCTTTCCTCCCAGAATCTCAGCAATTTGAATGATGGTAAATTCCATTTCGTTAGCTTTTAATGATGTACTACAAATTTAAATGTTTGGCATGACAAGCATAGTACTTTTTCACGATTTTACTCATTGCTTTGATATTGGGTAAATCAGCCGCTTGTGCCACATCAATGACTTCCCCCTTCTTGGTCAAAATATAGATGCTGTCTTTTGCGACATAAGCATGATTGCTTATGGAACCTTCCGAGAAGAAAAAATCCAAATCTTCTTTTGGAATACCTAGTTTTTGGATGGTTTTGGCTTTCAGTTTTTCCAACTCGTCTTGGGAGAAGGCTATATTAACCAAGCTGATTTTGAACAAATTACGGGTAAGAAACATGTTGGAAATGTTTCTTAACACATAGTCGGTATGATTTTGCCATAGTTTAATGGCTCCCCAGATGTCATAATCGTCCACCGTAGCAAAAAGGTCCAACAATTTATCAGACGCTTTTAGGTCTTCTAGAAGGTAGTCCTTTTCCAATAATTGAGTAAGTCCAGGAGTAGCGAACAAAACGGTTCCGGATTGTTGGACTGTTTTGGCCCTTCGAATTAGATTAATCAACATTTTCTCAGCACTTACGGTGGTCTTATGTAAGTATACCTGCCAATACATCAATCTTCTGGCGCTCAAAAAGTTTTCAATGCTGTAAATGCCTTTCTCCTCCACCACCAAGCGGTCATCTTTGATGTTCATCATTTTGATGATCCTGTCTGCCCCTATGGTACCTTCAGATACCCCAGTAAAAAAGCAATCTCTTTGCAAGTAATCCAAACGATCTATGTCCAGTTGGCTCGAAACCAATTGATGAAAGAACTTTCTTTCATAATTATTCTTAAATATCCTAAGGGCTAAATTGAGTTGGCCATGGAATTGCTTATTCAATGCTTCTATCAAAAGTATGGACACGGCTTCGTGTGGAATGTCTTTCAGCAGGCTGAATTCCAAAGCATGGGAAAAGGGCCCATGACCTATATCATGAAGTAAAATGGCTATCAAAGCAGCTTCATATTCGGGACCACTTATTTCAGTACCTTTGTTTCTGAGGTTATCCAATGTGATGCTCATCAGATGCATGGCTCCCAAGGCGTGGTGGAAACGTGTATGATGTGCTCCTGGATACACAAAGTCAGTCAAACCAAGTTGTTTGATTCTCCGTAACCTTTGGAAGTATGGATGACTGATAATTTCAAAAATCAGTTCGCTTGAAATGGTGATAAAACCATAAACTGGATCATTGATGATTTTATGGCTTTTCAATTGCCCTCAAAGTTTGATAGAATCCAAAAGTAAATATAATTTTAAAAGATTTAAACCTAAGAAAATGCAAAAATTCAAAATACTTTGGGCAGATGACGAAATTTATCTCCTGAAACCACATATAATGTTTCTCGAGGAGAAAGGGTTTCAAATTACCACGGTCAACAGCGGTCTTGATGCCATAGAAAAAGTCGAGGAGGATAATTTTGATGTCATTTTTTTAGATGAAATGATGCCAGGCATGACCGGACTGGAGACCCTGCAGCAGATAAAGCAACTCAAACCACAAGTGCCGGTAATCATGATCACCAAGAGTGAGGAAGAACACATCATGGATGATGCCATAGGCGGGCAGATAGCAGATTATCTGATCAAACCCATTAACCCAAGTCAGATTTTGCTTTCCGTAAAAAAAATCCTTCAAAACAAGCAGTTGATCAGCGAAAAAACCAACAGTTCATATCAGCAGGATTTCATCAACATCAGCATGGCTTACAACGATGCGGATGATTACCAGTCATGGACTGAGATCTTCAAAAAACTTACGTACTGGGAATTGGAGATAGATAAAACTGAAAATAAAAGCATGCAAGAAGTCCTCGAAACACAAAAATCTGAGGCCAACACCAATTTTGCCAAATTTATAAAAAGAAATTATCTGGACTGGATCAATGACAGCCAATCCAACCGCCCCCTACTTTCGCCAGATGTCATGAAAGAGAAAGTCTTTCCAAAAATCAAACCGGGAAAACCTTTGTTTTTTGTGGTGATAGACAACTTGAGGCTTGATCAATGGGAGATCTTGGAACCATTGGTAAGCGAATTTTTTAATGTCGAGGAGGAAAGTACCTATTTCAGTATCCTTCCTACAACTACCGCATACGCTCGGAACGCACTATTTAGTGGTATGATGCCTTCAGAAATGGCCCGATTTCATCCGCAGCTCTGGGAAGGAGAAGACACAGATGAAGGAAAAAACAACCACGAGGAAGCTTTTTTGGAAGAACAGTTGAAGAAAAACAGACTCAATATTAAATTTTCCTACCACAAAATTCTTCAGGCTTACCAAGGAAAAAATGTTCTTGATCAATTCAATAACTTGTTAAACTTTGATCTAAATGTGTTGGTGTACAATTTTGTAGACATGATGTCTCATGCCCGAACTGACATGAAGATGATCAGAGAACTTGCTCCCAATGAGTCGGCTTACCGATCCATCACAAAAAGTTGGTTTACCCACAGTTCCTTGTTTGGCCTTTTCAAAAAGATTGGGGAAGCAGGCTTGGAGGTCGTGGTCACCACTGATCATGGCACCATTAGGGTCAATAAACCTTACAAAATCATTGGCGACCGAAACATCACCACCAATCTGAGGTACAAGCAAGGGAAAAATCTGAATTTTGAATCTGGGAAGGTTTTTGAGATCAAAAGACCGGAAGATGCCAAGCTTCCAAAATTTAATGTGTCTACCAGTTATGTTTTTGCGGTGGAAGATTATTTCTTTGCATATCCTAACAATTACAACCATTATGTGAATTTTTATAAGGATACCTTTCAACATGGAGGAGTATCTTTGGAGGAAATAATTGTTCCGATTATTCATTTGAAGCCAAAGAAATATTAGATTGTATAAAATTTATTGTAAAAGTATTGCTCAAATCTCACTGACGGCAGAGAAAATCATATCATTCGGAGCGAATGACAAGATTTGGATTTTCAAGGGAGACATGGGAGCTGGCAAAACGACACTCATCAAGGAAATTGCCCGGAAGTTGGGGGTTATTGATCCAGTCAGCAGTCCGTCATTTTCTATAGTCAACGAATATGAAGACAACTTAGGAAACACCTATTTCCATTTTGATTTTTACCGTATAGAGAATCAGGAGGAAGTCATGGAAATCGGTGTGGAGGAGTATTTTTACAGTAATAATTATTGTTGGATAGAATGGGCTGAAAAGATACCTGATTTTATTCCAGACCGGTTTTTATTGATTCATATCGTGGTAGATGAAGATAATGCGAGAATCATTACTTTAAAAGAAGTTCGCAATGAGTGCTAAGACGGCAGAAATTTCCCAAAAAGAGGGATTGTTACCCAAAGAAGCCCCTGCAAAAGTGGCCAAATCCAAACATTCAGTCCTGATAGGTCTTCCCAAAGAAGCTGCTGCCCAGGAAAAGAGAATTGTATTGACTCCAGAGTCAGTGGCTTTATTGGTCAACAACGGACAGCGGGTAAAAATCGAAACCAATGCGGGCCTGATGGCTAAATTTACAGATAAGGATTATGCTGATGCAGGAGCAAAGGTGGTGTATTCCCCTAAAGAAGCTTTTGATGCTGAAGTAGTTCTGAAAGTAGAACCGCCTACTGCCGATGAGATAGCATTCATGAGGCCTGGCGCTTGCCTTATTTCTGCACTTCAACTGGGTAAACAGCACGCTGATTACATTCACGCCCTCAACCATAAACGCGTTACCGCAGTTTCATTTGAAAATCTGGAGGACAAAGTCGGTGGCATGCCAGTGGTAAGGGCCATGAGTGAAATAGCAGGAAGTACTGTGATGTTGATAGCTTCTGAATACCTCAGTAGCGTGAATGATGGCAAAGGGCTGATTTTAGGAGGGATCACAGGGGTGCCTCCCACACAGGTGGTCATCATTGGATCTGGCACTGTGGCTGAATATGCAGCTAGAACCGCCCTAGGTTTAGGTGCCAATATCAAAATTTTTGACAACCACATCTATAAACTCAGAAGGATCAAGCAATTGCTTGGACAACAGGTGTACACTTCCACCATAGACAACTACACCCTGGGCGAGGCCTTGAAAGAAGCCGATGTGGTAATCGGTGCATTAAGAGGCGAAAAAGGTAGGGCTAAAATGGTAGTTTCAGAGGAAATGGTGGCCGCTATGATGCCTGGAAGCATCATCATCGATGTAAGTATAGATCAGGGAGGTTGCCTTGAGACTTCCGAAATGACCAGTCATGACCAACCCACATTTTTGAAGTATGATGTGATCCATTATTGTGTTCCCAACATCGCATCAAGGGTAGCGAGAACGGCTTCCGTCGCTTTGAGCAACATATTTACTCCAATCATCCTGCAGATGGCTGACCATGGAGGGGCGGAAGAAATGATTTTCAACTACAAGTGGTTCATGAAAGGAGTATATACATATAGAGGCAGCCTTACAAATGCCCATTTGGCCATGAAATTTTCCATGAACCATAAGGAGCTGCAATTGCTTTTGGCAGCTCGATATTAAGAGAGTAGATTTTGCCTGAGCAAAAACTCCAGTTGATCATTGGCCTTTAGAAGGTTATCAGTCAGGATTTTGTTTTCCTTTCGAAGTGAAAAAACCTCAAAAGCATTCTTGATTACCGTTCTCATGTAATCCTCTTCCCAAGGTTTAGTCAAATAATGATAAACCTGCCCTTTGTTGATCGCATCTATGACAGCTTGGATATCCGTATAGCCAGTCAACAATATGCGAATAGGTTCCGGATAGTAAGGGATGATCGATGCTAAAAAATCAACCCCGGTTTCATCTGGCATTCTTTGATCAGTAATGATGATATCCATCTCTTCCTCTTCCAATAAATCCCTTCCTTCTTGAGCGGATTCTGCCAAAAAAATCTTGTAATCACGTCTGAATGTAGCTTTAAATGCCTGTAAATTATTGACTTCATCGTCCACATACAAAATCCTGATTTTTATTTCGTCGTCCTCTTTCATTGCAGCATGATGTTAAAAACTTAATAAAACAATGTATCATCTAAAGATGTAAAAAAAATCAATTTACTTGGAATTTCCATATTATCAACAAAAATTAATGAGAATTTACAAGCTATCTACCTGAAGGTCATTTCAAAATTTTAAATTTATTGGACTTTATATAATTATTTTTACAATTTTTGTATGATTCTAGTTCCAAAAAATTAACTTTACAGTTATCTATCACCCATAGACACCAATTTTACAGAATGGATTTTCTAACTGATTCAAAGAAAAAGTTTGATTACAAGCCAGTTATATTTTCTGGAAATTCAGAGGAAGAGATTGAGACATTGAATTTTCTGAAAAGTGATCCCAATACCGAGGTCTTGGATGAAATCGATCTACAGCTGGCTGAACTGATCAAGTTGGATTACCCATCGGTCAAGCTTTCAGCATTAGAAATCAGGGTCAAGGTCAATGCATTTTTGGACACCCACCTGCCTGGTACTTTTTCCAACTGGGTTTACTATCCATGGCGCAGGCAACTTGTCCACATACTGAAAGAATGTGATTTTATCAAGGTAAGAACCGCTAGAAATAAGTTTAAAATCACTCAGGAAGAACAAGACACCCTACTCACCAAAAAGGTTGGAATCATAGGTTTATCAGTCGGGCAAAGTGTAGCACTGAGCATGGCCATGGAACGATCCTTTGGAGAATTGAGAATAGCGGATTTTGATACCCTGGAGTTGAGCAATATGAATAGGGTAAGAACAGGGCTCAACAACTTAGGAATTCCTAAAACCCACATCGTAGCGAGGGAAATTGCAGAAATAGATCCCTATTTAAAGGTTACTTTGTTTGACGAAGGAGTAACCCTTCAAAACATCCATGATTTTTTCTTAAAAAACGGTCCTTTGGATTTGGTCATAGAAGAATGTGACACCTTGCCTATCAAAATTGCAGCCCGCCTGGAGGCCAAAAAATTAGGAATCCCTGTCCTAATGGACACCAGTGATAAGGGAAGAATAGATATAGAACGTTTTGATTTGGACCCAGAACTCCCTATTTTTCACGGTGAATTGGCAGGATTCGGACAAGAAACCAAACTTATAGAAATGGTTGCACATCGATATCAGGAGATGATGATGGCCGTCATTAATGTAAAGGAAATATCAGATAGGGGTAAATTCAGCCTTTCTCAAATGGGTAAAACCATCAATGCATGGCCTCAATTAGGCAGTGCTGTGGTCTTTGGGGGGGGTATGTGTGCCCACTATGCAAGAAAAATATTATTGAACGAAACAACATTTTCCGGAAGGTTTTATGTTGATTTAAATGCTTATCTGTGATTGTCCATGAAAGTAAAGATTAGGGTGGCGCATGCAATTACCGATACAGTAACAACTGACCGGTACATTGACGGACATTTTAAGGTGTTGGAATCTTACGGAGTTACCAAGGTAACCTCTGCTGATAGATCGTGGGTCAACAATCCACATGTGTACCTGATTATAGTGGAATCAATAGATGGAAGTAAAATTTACGGTGGTGCCAGAATGCAGTTAAGGACTGCTGAGTTCCCATTACCACTCGAGGGGGCCATCTATGAAAAAGACAAAAGCATCGTTCAGTTTATGCAAAAATACAAAGATCTCGAGGCAGGGGAGTTTTGTGGTCTTTGGAATTCAAGAGAAATCTCAGGATATGGTATAGGCAGCATTTACCTGATCCGAATAGGCGCAGCCATATCCTCTTTTTTAAAGCTTAAGGGACTGATGGCATTTTGTTCACCCTACACCGTCAAAAACGGGCAGGCGGTAGGTTTAGACATTATCAAAAGCTTAGGTGACAATGGTTCATTTTTATATCCGAAAGAAGGATTGGTTGCTACCATCATGGAGGCTACAGACCCCGAAGTCCTAAGTCAGGCCAACGAACTGGAAAAAGAATACATTTATTCCCTCAGAGAACAACCCAAACAAATCAGACAGGAGGTTAGCGAGAAAGGACCTTTGGAAATTCATTTTGATTTAAACATTGAAGTGTTCAGCAATGAGAGCTCAATTGAAAGAAAGTAAAGCGGTTTTAATTGCTTTAACCATCATTTTGTTTATTTCTTTTCCGGTCTTTTATTACCTGAATGCTGAAAGAAACCTCAGCGAAATTGCTGTTTCTGAGTTCAAGGTGTTTGACAACAACGATATTTCCCAATTGCAACAATCCAACTTCGAAGAAATTTCCACTTCTTTTTTGATTTTTGGTTTCACCAATGATCCCTTGACTTTAGGTTTCAATTTGGCCCCCTTAATCAAAAATGAGGGTCTCCATATCTTGGAACTGAAAAACCCTAATTTTAGAGATGTATTTTTGTATAGAAAACAAAAAGAGGGTGGTTACCATTTAGTAGAGACCGCAGGAACCAATTTCGGAAAATCCAATCCTTTGTCCTATCCCAATCCTTCTTTCGAGATTGCTGAAAAGGAGGATTTCACCATGGAATATATCCTTCAGGTGAATTCAGTAGAACCGGTCAATTTTACACTTTCTCTATACGAAAAGAATTCCTTTTTAGAAAAATACAGCAAAATCATCCTTTTTGTGAGTATTTACATTGGAGTCATTTTGGCTCTTTTCCTTTACAACCTTATCCTGTATTTCATGATTAGGGATCGGGTTTATTTTTTGTATTCATTTTACATATTTTTTCTTGCGTTGGCCCAAATTACACTTTTGGGATTCACCCATGAGTTTTTATTTGATGGGGATGTTTATTTGTATGAAGTAAGCATCATTGGTTTTTCTTCCATTTCAGGAGTCTTTGGCATCTTGTTTCTGAGAAATTTCCTGAAGACACCCCATTACATTCCCCGGATTGACAAAGTCTTGATATTCAACATTGGACTTTATGTGGCCTGTTTGGTGTTCAGGCTTTTGTCCTTTGTGGAGCTCAGTTACTTCCTGACTGATATATCGGGCTTGCTGATTGCAACTTTGTTTATCATAAGCAGTTTTATCATTGCCAGAAAAGGTGTTCGAACGGCGGTTTATTTCCTAGTGGCTTTCTTGATGTTCTTTTTCGGTTTGGTGTTTTACATTCTTCAAAACCGTGGGGTAATTGAAATCGGCACCTACGCAAATTTTCCCATTTTGTTAGGAAGTGCGCTTGAGGCCATCCTCCTTTCACTGGCCTTGGCAGATCGGATCAACTTGCTCAAAAGAGAAAAGGAAATGGAACAGCTGGCCAAGTTGGATGCGCTAAGCGAGAATGAAAGGTTGATAAAAGAGCAGAATTTGATTTTGGAAGAAAAAGTCAAAACAAGGACCAATGAATTGGAACTTACCCTAAAAAACCTTCAAAATACCCAGACCCAGTTGGTAAATCAAGAAAAAATGGCGTCTTTGGGCCAACTTACTGCCGGGATCGCCCATGAGATCAATAACCCAATCAACTTTGTCAGCAGCAACATTTCTCCTTTGAAACGAGACATGAAGGATATTTTACAAGTAATTGCTGCTTACAAAGAAAAGGGTAAAATGGAATTTTCCGCAGCTACCAAGAAGGAATTGAATGAGCTTGAAGAGGAACTTGAACTGGACTATTTGATCAAAGAAATTGAACAGCTGCTAAGAGGGATGGAAGACGGTGCAAAAAGAACGGTAGAGATAGTCAAAGGTCTCCGGTTATTTTCAAGGGTGGATGAACAGGATGTGAAAAAAGTGGACATCCATGATGGGATTAACAGCACCCTAGTCCTGCTGAACAGCTCCATGTCCGGAAAAATCCAAGTTACCAAAGATTATGCTGATATCCCGATGATTGAATGCCTTGCAGGAAAAATCAATCAAGTGTTCATGAATATCATCAGCAATGCCATACATGCTTTGCTAGAACAAAACAATAAGATCACCCAGCCTGAGATTACCATCAGGACCAGGGGATGGGAGGACCACATTCAAATTGAGATCCAAGACAATGGGCCGGGGATGCCCTCCCATGTCAAAGAACGCATATTTGAACCCTTTTTCACGACAAAAGCAGTTGGAAAAGGTACTGGGCTTGGACTGTCCATTGTCTATACCATCATTGAAAACCACAAAGGTTTTCTCGAAGTAGTAACAGCCGAAAACCAGGGCACTACTTTTATCATTAAATTACCGATTTATCAAAAAACAGTTCAACATGAAGCATAAGATACATGTATTGTACCTAGACGATGAAGACAATAACCTGAACTCGTTCAAAGCGAGTTTGAGGAAAGATTTTAAAGTCTTCACAGCCATAGATGCTGAAGAGGGGTTTCGCATAGCAGGAGAAGAGGAAATCCATGTAGTGATTGCTGATCAAAGAATGCCCGGAATAACCGGGGTAGAGTTTTTTGAAAAACTGGTCAAAATCAATCCGGAACCGATTAGGATACTTCTGACCGGCTATTCAGACATTGCCAGTGTCATCGATGCCATCAACCGAGGTGAGGTTTATCGCTTTATTGATAAGCCTTGGAATTTGGAACAAATAAAAAATGCAATTAAAACTGCAGCGGATATATATTATACCCGAAAAGAGCTTAAGGACAAGAATGAAAGACTGAAAAAAATCCATTCTGAAATGAACCAGTTTGTGTACAGTCTTTCTCATGAACTGAGAGGACCCTTGATGAGCATTTCGGGGGTATCCAAATTGGCTAAGATGGAAACCAATGATCCCAATACCTTGGAATATTTCGAAATGATTGATTCAGCAACGGTCAAGTTGGATGACTTTATCTATAAAATGCTTGATTTTTACAGGTCTACCAAAATTGAAAACAAAGCCACCAAAATAATTTTTGAAGAAATTGTAGAAGAGCAATTTTCAGCTTACCGGCAAAAATGGGGTCTCAATGATGTGGAAACCTCGGTGGAAATTGACCAAAAGGAGGATTTTTATTCCGATGATGCCAAAATCAGGGTGATATTGAATAACCTGTTCAGTAATGCTTACAAATTTCAAAAAGAAAATGAAATCTATAAAAAAATACACCTTAAAATAAAAGTAGAAGGCGGCGTGTCCCTGATTGAAATCGCCGATAATGGTATAGGCATAGAAGAAAACCACCAAGGGGAAGTTTTTAACCTCTTTCACCGAGCTACACAAAAAAACGTCGGCTCTGGTTTGGGACTTTATATGGTCAAGGAATCTGTGGAACAAATGAATGGAACGATTGAGTTGGTTTCTTATGTAACGGTAGGAACTACCTTCAGAATCACATTGCCTTCCATGAGAAATTGATTTTCAGTGTCTTTGCGAGTTCTTAAAATCCCCCTCAATTCCTTTGTTCACAAATGAAATGGGCTTAATTTGCATGGCATTTAATTTTTAACCCAAATTGTTTTAAACATGATCAATCCTTGGCATGGTGTTCAAATAGGTAAAGACGCTCCTGAATATGTAATGGGCGTCATCGAAATTCCAAAAGGGAGTAAGGGCAAGTATGAACTTGACAAGAAAACAGGTATGCTGATCCTGGACAGGGTTTTGTTTTCTGCTGTCCACTATCCGGCCAATTATGGTTTTATTCCCCAAACTTTTTGTGATGACCATGATCCCTTGGATATTTTGATCATTTCTCAGATAGACATCCCTTCTATGACTTTAGTAAAAGCAAAAGTCATAGGGGTTATGCGTATGGTAGACGGCGGTGAGGCGGATGATAAAATCATTGCCGTTGCTGCTGACGACCAATCCGTCAATTACATCAACGACATAGATGAATTACCCCCTCACTTGATGAGAGAAATTCATCGATTCTTTGAAGACTATAAAAAACTGGAAAATAAAGAAGTTAAAGTGGAGGATTTTCTTGGTAAGGAAGATGCGATGCGGATCATCAATGAGAGCATAGCGCTCTATGACAGAAATTTCCGAACCTTAAAGTAATGCTGAAACCCGAAATTAATTTCGGGTTTTTTTAGAAGAATAGCAGATGAGAGGGATATTTTTTTTAATCATACTTTTGAATACCGGGGTGGTCCGAGCCCAATATTATTCTGAAAAGGAATCCCCGTTCAGTTTTGAAGGTTATGCGGAGGTGTATTACAGCTACGATTTTAACAGGCCAGATGACCACCTGAGACCTGATGTGCTTTTCAATTTCAAAAGGCACAATGAATTCAGCGTCAATCACACCTTTATCAAGGTGGCTTACAAGCAGGAAAGGGTAAGAAGTAACCTTGCTCTGATGGCAGGTACTTATTCGCAATTCAATCTGGCAGAGGAACCTCCATGGGCGCAAATGCTTTATGAGGCTTCAGTTGGGGTAAGACTGCTCGAAAAAATGTGGCTCGACGTGGGCATCATGCCTTCCCACATCGGATTTGAAAGTGCCGAAGGCATCGATTGTTGGCACCTTTCAAGAAGCTTGCTTGCCGAGAATTCCCCTTATTTTCTTACAGGGGCACGTTTGACCTACCATGCCGATGACAAACTAGACCTTACTTTCTGGCTGACCAATGGCTGGCAGAATGTACAGCGCATCAATAGAAACCAATCCATTGGAATCGGTTTGGGAATCAACCACCGACCTATCGAGGGATTGACCATCAATTACAGCAATTATTATGGAAATGAATTCCCTCAAAACCTATATCTGGCGCGATTTTTCAATAATTTCTATGCCCAATATGTTTGGGGCAATTGGGGAGTCACTATCGGTGCCGACCATGGAGTGGAAGCAAGCCTCGGAACAGAAATAAACAAATGGACCGGGCTCACAGCGTCATTAAAAAGAGACCTTTCCCCTACTTTCACTTTGGCAGGAAGAGCTGAGTATTATACTGATCCAAAGGGAGTGATTTTAGTAGAGGGCATGAAAGTAAGCGGGCTATCTCTCAATCTGGATTACAAGATCCAACCCAATGTATTGGCCCGGATAGAAGGAAGGCAGCTCTTCAGTCCTGAACCTGTATTTGATCTTCCGGCAGGCCTTTCCAGTACCGGAAACTTCGCCATGACTATGGCATTGGCTGTCAGGTTCTGACAGACCATTTGGGGCCACCGCATTTTTCAATGATTAACTGGGCCCCCAATAAAAAAAGACCCCATCAATGATGGTTTGAAAGCATAAAATAGAATTATCCCAAATCCAGAATTCAGGTGGCGGACTATAAAATCTCTTGGATCTGGTAGAAATGGCCTTTACCCATCGTGGACAGTGGCTAACCACATCCCTCGGCTTATTGGAGTTTGACAAGTGCCTCTTCCAAGGCCTTTATTTTCGCCTCGGCATCAGCTTGTTTTTTCTTTTCCGTTTCCACCACCTGAGTAGGGGCTCCCTGGACAAATCGCTCGTTCCCAAGTTTTTTGTTGACTGTTTCAAGAAAACCCTTGGTGTATTCAAGTTCTTTAAGAATATTTTGTTTTTCTTCTTCTATATCAATCTGTCCGGTGATAGGAACAAAGCATTCGTCCGATTTTACCAAGAAACTTATTCCGCTATCGGCCGGCTGACCAAAACTTATTTCACTGATGTTTGCCAGTTTTTTCAAAACCTGATCAAATCTTGCGTAGATCTCGGGCTTTTCGGTTTTGATATTTAGGAACAGAGGTTCTTTTGGTGAAAGCCCTTTGCTGGCCCTGACGTTACGTACCTGTGACACTACTTCAAAGACCTGAATGGCCTCAGCTATGATTTGGGCATCAAAGGTGGTGGGTCGAGGCCATGAAGAAATGATCAAGGCTTCAGTAGCCGGCCTGTCCTTGATCTGATGCCAAAGCTCCTCCGTGATAAAGGGCATGAATGGATGCAGGATTTTCAATACTTCCTCAAAGAAACCAATCGTCTTGTCATAAGTGAACTGATCGATGGGATGTTGGTAGGCAGGCTTGATCATTTCCAGATACCAGGAGCAGAAGTCATCCCAGACCAATTTATAGGTGCTCATAAGGGCATCAGAAATTCGGAATTTGCTAAAGTGATCTTCGATTTCTGTCAAGGCTTCCTGAAACCTATTTTCGAACCAGTTGATTGAAGCCTGATTGGATTCCCCGGAAAGCGTGGAGTCTATTTCCCAGCCTTGTACCAAGCGGAAGGCATTCCAGATTTTGTTGGAGAAATTTCTGCCCTGTTCCACCAGTTTTTCATCGAAAGGCAAATCATTGCCTGCGGGTGAACTGAACAACATGCCTGTCCTCACCCCATCTGCGCCGAAATTACGGATTAGTTCCAAGGGATCCGGAGAGTTGCCAAGTGATTTGGACATTTTACGCCCTTGTTTATCGCGTACAATGCCAGTCAGGTAAACATTTCTAAAAGGCTTTTCACCCATGTATTCGTAGCCTGAAATGATCATCCTGGCCACCCAAAAAAACAGGATTTCCGGGGCAGTTACCAGATCATTGGTGGGATAGTAATATTTCAGGTCTTCATTTTTTTCGCCGCTTTCAAAAATTTTGGTATCGAAAACAGAAATCGGCCATAGCCAAGCTGAAAACCAGGTATCCAGTACATCGTCTTCTTGTGTGAGATCATTGATGGTGTAGGCCTCATCATATCTTTCCTGGGCAATTTTTAGGGCTTCACCCTCGTTTTTGGCCACTACAAATTCCCCATTGGGTAGAAAATAGGCAGGTATGCGGTGTCCCCACCAAAGTTGTCTGGAAATGCACCAATCCCTGACATTTTCCATCCATGACCGGTACATGTTTTTAAACTTGGGTGGATACAACTGTATGACATCCTCCATCACAGCCCTTAAAGCAGGCTTTGTGATATCCTCCATCTTTAGGAACCATTGTAAAGAGAGTCTGGGTTCGATCACTGCATCTGTTCTTTCTGAATGGCCCACATTGGAGGTATATTCTTCCGTTTTTTCCAACTGCTGAATTTTTTCCAACATTTTACTGATTTTTTTTCTGGCGATAAACCGGTCTTCACCAACGAGGATTTCGGCTTTGGCATTTAAAGTACCGTCATCATTCAGAATGTCTATGACCTCGAGTTTATGCTTAAGGCCTAGTTCATAATCATTCACATCATGTGCTGGGGTGACTTTAAGACATCCTGTGCCAAAATCCATATCCACATACTCATCCTCAATAATCGGAATTGCCCTATTGATCAGAGGAATGATGGCTTTTTTCCCTTTGAGGTGTGCAAACCGGCCGTCATTGGGATTGATGCAAATGGCCACGTCAGCCATAATGGTTTCAGGCCTTGTAGTTGCTATGGTGAGGTATTCATTTTCTTTACCTTCTATCTGATATTTGATAAAGTAAAGTTTGGAAGCAATTTCTTTGGTGATTACCTCGTCATCAGACAGGGCAGTTTTTCCTTGAGGATCCCAATTGACCATCCTTATACCACGATATATTTTGCCTTTGTTGTATAGATCCACAAAGACATTCGTAACGGCAAGGATCATATCATCATCCATCGTGAATTTGGTTCTGTCCCAATCGCAGGAAGCACCTAACTTTTTGAGTTGTTCAAGGATTATTCCGCCGTATTTTTCTCTCCATTCCCATGCATAAGCCAAGAACTCATCTCTCGTCAGTGATTTCTTATCTATGCCTCTATCTTTAAGCATGGCGACCACTTTGGCTTCAGTGGCTATGGAAGCATGGTCAGTACCAGGTACCCAACAGGCATTTTTCCCTTCCATCCGGGCTTTCCTGATCAGGACATCTTGAATGGTATTGTTGAGCATATGACCCATATGTAACACACCGGTTACGTTAGGCGGGGGGATGACAATGGTGTAAGGTTCTCTACTATGGTCAATTTTGGAATTAAAAAAACCGTTTTCCATCCAATAGGCATACCATTTGGATTCGGTTTCTTCAGGATTGTATTTGGTAGCTAATGACATAGGTTATGCTGGCATTTTTAAAACTTCAAGGAGCAAAATTAACAGAAATTTTTTAGGGGTTAACTTAAATTTCAGAATTGTATGTAGTTGTCTAAAAGCTAGACTTAGTTCCGATCAAGATGGATTTCATACTGGCAAAGATGTCAAATTAGTCTTAAGATGGACTAAAGGTTTTTTCAGAATTGATATTTTTTAAAAATTTCTCTTTTGAAAATGAGTGGCTTTACAAAAAGCAAAGCAATACAAGGATTTCGGTTCTTTGTCTTCCGTATTAAAAGACTAACTTTACATTTCAATCAATTTTTAACCTTGTCTGATTAAAAACATGTCTCAATTGAGCACCTGGGTACAGATTCCCAATAATTCCGATTTTACCATCTATAATTTACCGTTTGGGATTTTCCAAAACAAGAGATTGTCTCCCAGGGCTGGAATGGCCATCGGAGACAAGATTGTGGATTTGTCGGTGCTTCACCAAGAGGGGTTTTTTGCCGAACTTAGTCAGTTGCCTACCGATATATTTGTCAGAGCATCACTCAATGACCTTATCGCCCTTGGAAAACCAGTGACTCGAAAAATCAGAGAAAAAGTTCAGGAGTTGTTGTTGGCCGACAATGAATCTCTTCGTGAACACCAATGCAGGGGAAAGGCGATGGTCAACAGAAAAGAGGCAAAAATGTTGATGCCTGTCCAAATTGGCGACTACACTGATTTTTACAGCAGCATTGAGCACGCCACCAATGTGGGTTCCATGTTCAGGGATCCCGAGAATGCCTTATTGCCTAATTGGAAACATTTGCCAGTCGGATATCATGGGAGGGCTTCTTCTATCATTCCCTCCGGAGTCCCCATCCATCGTCCCAAAGGCCAATATAAAGATCCTCATATGGAAGCGCCTGAATTTGGCCCTTCAAGAAGGCTTGATTTTGAATTAGAACTTGCTTTTGTTACTGGGAAAAGCACCAAAATGGGAGATAGCATTTCCACTTCTGATGCGGAAGACCATATTTTCGGATTTGTGCTTTTCAATGATTGGTCTGCCCGAGACATTCAAGCTTGGGAGTATGTGCCATTAGGCCCATTTTTGGGGAAGAACTTTGCGTCTAGCATCTCACCTTGGATTGTCACTTTAGAAGCGCTTGAGCCATTCCGGTTGTCGGGGCCAAAGCAAGACCCCCAAGTGCTTCCTTATCTGGCTTGCAAAAAAGACCATAGTTTTGATCTCAACCTAGAGGTATATATTCAGCCTGAAGGCAAAAGCGAAAGTAGAGTTTGTATTTCCAATTTCAAGCACATGTATTGGAATATCGCCCAGCAACTTGCCCACCATACCGTAAACGGCTGTAATATCAATGTAGGGGACCTATATGCTTCCGGTACGATTTCCGGAAAAACACCAGATAGTTTTGGTTCAATGCTGGAACTGGCCTGGAAAGGTACCAAGCCGCTTGACCTGGGCGAAGGTGTCTTCAGAAAATTCATCGAGGACGGAGATACAGTAATTATGCGGGGATTTGCTCAAAAAGATCAAATAAGAGTGGGATTTGGAGAAGTTAATACCAAAGTCCTGCCGACCAAATAATGACTGCCTCTTGAAAGGATTTGGCTTGAGCAATTGATCTATTTTTTTATTTTCGTAAAGTCTAATTATTTAGACTAAAGCAAGTATCTTCATAAGATTGACCCTGAAATGGGCAAGTAATGCTTCTTTCTATCCGTCGTTGATGTAAATTATAATTCATTAAAGTCTCTTCACTTACAAAAAACATCATTTCCTACTTTATTTTGTATCCTAAGCCTTCAGATATTATTTTCGGATCGGAAATTAGCCCGGGTTGATTCAAAAAGCAAAATGGTCAATTTTGGAAATTCTGAAACCTAAGTTCGACCTTTACGTAATTTTCGTCTAAGGCAAAAAAAAGAGTAAATACCTGCCATATAAGAATAAACAGGTATCTAATTAACTAAAACATGAAAATTGAGCCTGTATTGACTCCTGTGATTCGCTTTGGGAATTTGCTCAGAGACGAAAAAAAACAGATATATGCGATTTATTTTTATTCGGTTCTAAATGGAGGCGTTGGATTGATTCTCCCTTTGGGGATTCAAGCCATAATCAATTTTATCCTTGGCGGGAGAATGACTACTTCGTGGCTCATTCTAGTCTTGATTGTTTCATTTGGTTATATTTTTGGAGGTTTTTTGGAGATCAGTCAAAGGTACTTGATGGAAAAACTCCAGCAGAGAATATTTACCAACACTTCCTTTTCCTTTGCCTACCGATTGCCAAGGATAAAAATGGATGTACTCAGGGATAAGTTTCCCCCTGAACTTGCCAATAGGATTTTCGACGCAGTCAATCTTCAAAAAGGCACTGCCAAACTAATTATTGACTATTCCACCTATTCAGTTCAGATCCTTTTTGGACTGATTCTCTTGACCTTTTACCATCCTTTTTTCATTTTTTTCGGGCTCTTGCTGTTGATCATCTTGTTTGGGATCTTTTATTTCACCAGTGGCAAAGGCATCAAAACAGCTATGAAGGAGTCCACCTCAAAGTATGAGACTGCCTACTGGTTGGAAGAAATAGCCAGAACTTGTGCCACATTCAAGCTGGCCGGTAACTCAAATTTACCATTTATAAGGGTGGATAAAATACTTCAGAAATACGTCGATTTCAGGAACAATCATTTTAATATCCTCATATTTCAACACAAAGTCATGATCGGCTTCAAAGTGCTGATTATGGGCGGTTTCTTGATTGTGGGATCCTCACTTTTGATTGACGATGAGATCAGTATTGGACAATTTGTGGCGGCAGAAATCGTAATTATGATGATCATATCTTCTGTAGAGAAGCTTATATTGGATCTGGAGGTTGCCTATGATACCTTGGTGGCAGTGGAAAAAATCGGTTTGATCATGGATATGGAAATGGAAAAGGCTGAAGGAACCGAAAAGGCTTTCAAATCCGAATACAAGGGACTGGAATTTGAAATCAGTAACTTGACCTATCAGACCATTGACAAAGAAGAAACAATTTTGGATAAGATAAATCTTAAAATAAATCCTGGTGAAAAGATAATTTTAACAGGAGGTAGTGGCAGTGGCAAAAGTACGTTAATCCATCTAATGGCAGGTTTGTTTGAAGACTATACCGGTAAAATCCAGGTCAATGGTTTACCCATTAGCACCATGAATCTAGAAAAATACCGCAGCATCATTGGAGATAGTTTGCTTCATGAATCATTGTTCTTGGGAACTATCAGAGAGAATATTACGCTGGGAAAGGATATTCCAGAAGAAAATATTCGTAAAATCATAGAATTGGTCGGTTTGAACAAATACATTTTCCATTTACCGGATGACATTGATACGCAGGTGTTACCTGAGGGAAGGGGATTGAGTAAAGTACTCATCAGTAAAATCATTTTAGCCAGATGCTTGGTTGGCGAACCCAAAGCCCTTTTATTGGAAGAGATGTTTTATCATATTTCGAATGAGGTGAGGGAACGTGTGATGGATTACATGATGAAAGAACCATTTACCATGATCCTGATTACCCAAGATTGGGATCTCATCACCAAGGTGGATAGGGTGATCGAATTGGAAAAAGGTTCCATAACATTTGATGGAGACAGTCTCCAATACAAGGAAATAAAGGGGATTTAATTAAAGGAAGATGTATAATATTTCGTTTAATAAAATCATCAAAAAGGAATCATTTGAAGGCTACGAAAGCCTGAAAATGACGCTTCCCGTTAAGGAAAGTAGGAAAAGGGTAAAAATCCTTTTGTGGTGCATCGTTGGTATGTTGGTATTTATGTTTCTGCCATGGACGCAAAATGTTCGCTCCAAGGGCATGGTGACAGCACTTAGACCCGATCAAAGACCTCAGACCATTCACTCCATCATTGCAGGGAGAATTGAGAAATGGTACGTGGCTGAAGGTGACTATGTACAAAAAGGAGACACCATCTTGTTCATTTCTGAAATAAAGGATGACTACATGGATCCTGACCTGCTTGCCAGAACCAAAATGCAGGTGGATGCCAAAGGTTTTTCCGCCAGGTCGTATGGTGAAAAGGTAAAAGCCCAGGAAGTGCAGTTGGAAGCCTTAAGGGCAAATAACATCCTAAGAATGGAACAAGCCGAAAATAAGCTGAGAATGGCGGAGCTGAAAGTAACTTCTGACAGCATTCGGTATGAACAGGCTAAGGTCAACTTTGAAATCGGAGTGGAGCAATTGAAGCGGGCCGATAGGTTGTTTGAGGAAGGTTTGCGGTCTCTGACTGACTATGAAACAAGGAAGTTAAGGTTTCAAGAGGTGCAAGCCGGTGTGATTTCTGCGGAAAATGACCTTTTGAGCAGCAAGAATGAATTGCTGGCTGCCAAAATAGAGCTAAATGCCATTGACAATGATTTCAAAGACCGTATGGCCAAAACCCGTGCTGAAATGTTCTCGGCCATGAGCTCTCAGTTTGATGCCGAGGCTTCAGTGGCCCAATTGGAGAATCGATACAGCAATTATGAAGTAAGAACTGGCTTTTACTATGTCCTCGCACCCCAAGATGGGTACATTACCCAGGCGATTCAGGTAGGAATAGGAGAGACCATCAGGGAAGGAGCAGAAATTGTCTCCATCATGCCTGCCAATGCTCAACTTGCTGTTGCCATGTTTGTGGAACCGGTTGATTTTCCTTTATTCAGGTTGGGCAATAAGGTAAGATTTATTTTCGATGGTTGGCCGGCGATTGTCTTTTCGGGATGGCCACAGATATCTAATGGTACTTTTGGAGGCAAAGTAGTGGCAATAGACAACTTTACAGGGACCAATAACAAATATCGAATCATGGTGGCGCCGGATCCAGAAGCCAAACCATGGCCTGATGCCTTGCGGATTGGTTCAGGAGCTGATGGCATAGCTTTGCTAAACGATGTTCCAATCTGGTATGAAATATGGCGACAATTGAACGGATTCCCCGCTGATTATTATACTGCCGAAGAAAAGAAAGCTTTGTCAAATAGGGAATGATGGAGAAGCGATTCTTTTTTATCTGGTTTTTATTGCTCAGTCCCTTTGCAGGAGCCCAAACTACCATGGGGTTTGAAGACTTTATGGATTGGGTGAAAGAATTCCATCCGGTAGCTTCCCAAGCAGACATTACCCTTCAGTTTGGGGAACAGGAAGTCCGAATGGCAAGAGGAGGTTTTGATCCTTTGTTGTATGGTGACTTGGACAATAAGGTTTACAACACTTCCAATTATTATGACAAGCGAGAAGCTGGGATCGTCATTCCTGTTTTCGGACCAGTAGATCTCAAGGGTAACTTTGAGCAAAATACTGGGACTTTCCTTAATCCTGAAAAATCTGTTCCTTCTGAAGGTCTAATTACTGCAGGGGCTTCCATCAATATCGGTGAAGGATTATTTATTGATCGGGCAAGGGCTACTTTCCGTCAAGCGAAGATTTTTCAGGAATCCACCAAAGCGGAGAGACAACAAATTCTCAACAACCTGTATGTGGATGCCGCAAGGGCCTATTGGGACTGGTCAGCTAACTATAGTAACCGAGAGGTACTTAGGGAAGGAGTAAGATTGGCTGAAATCAGATTTGAAGGCATCAAAAGCAGTTTTGAATTTGGTGACCTTCCTGCGATAGACACCATTGAGGCTTACACCCAAGTCCTCAATCGAGTGTATCGGCTGCAGCAGGCAGAAATTGACTATTTCAACACTTTGGTGGAATTGAACACCTTTCTCTGGAACGAAGACCAAGAGCCTATGAACATCTTGGATACCATAGTGCCGGAAAATGTGCTTAAGGCGGTGGATATGGTTTATGAAAAAGAGATGCTGAGACAAATGCTCAATACCCATCCAGACCTTTTACTTGTGGACTTTGATTTAGATTTACTGGATATAGAACGAAGGTGGAATGCAGAACAACTCAAACCTGTGGTTAAATTTAATTATAATGTATTAACCCAAAGTATCAATCAACTAGAGCTTTCTCCTTTTTTTGAAAACAATTATAAATGGGGGATAACGGTATATACCCCACTTTTTTTAAGAAAGGAAAGAGGCGCTCTTGGCATGACCAAGGCCAGAATATCCTTTAGACAAAATGATCGGGATTTGTTATATCTGCGTCTTGCAGCCAGATTGGAAGGGGAGCTCAACGCGTTTGAAACCTTCAGAAGCCAATTTGGGGTATATGCTGATTATGTCCAAGGATTAAGGCGGTTGTTGGATGGGGAATTGATCAGATTTGAAATTGGTGAAAGTTCCCTTTTCCTGATCAATGCACGAGAAATCGCTTACTTCGATTCCCAACTTACCCTCAATGACATTGCGGCCAAAAGAAACATCTCCTATGCCAAATTATTGAATGCGGCAGGTGTAGGATTTGATTTTTAGCCCTTAAGGGCGGATTTTCAATGCGCCTAATGACCGGTAGCTGATGGAGCAAATCAACCTACCAAAAAGCCCCAAAAACAGAATTTATTTTTGGGGCTTTATATTTAAGAAAAATCTCAGTGAGAGAAAGTAGTCTCCCTATTTTTTTTAAAGGAATTAAATTGCTTTATGCTCCCAAAGTCCAACCTTCCCGATATTCTCTTTTTACAAATTGATTGGCAGGTTCAAAATTGGTCACTTTCATATTGGGACCATCCCATACCAATTTAATGCCTCTACCAGGATAGTTGAACTGGTTGGCGGCTCCTTCTCTGGGTTCCCTGTAATCGTAACTTCTTATGGCAAGGTTCCCCATGAGCACTGATTCTGTCAATGGACCAGCCACCGAAAAAGGGGAACTTAACCGTTCAAATTCTTTGCTTCCGTACCCTCCAATACAGGCATCTACCCAGTTGTTATAATGACCCCGATCTCCGCCAGGAACTCTGTATTCAGACTCAGAAACATTGATCTCTGCCGTTTTTGAGGTTGGCAACAGTTTGGGGTCTATGCCGTAGGTCGAACACATCATTTTTCCTTTGGTCCCTTCGATGATGACTCCATTGCCTCCATCTCCCATGATTTCATTTGGTCCTAGTTCCTCAGGTCGGGTAGGTTGGATGCCACCATCCATCCAGATGAATTCGAGGTCCTGTTGGTTATCTCTTGCAAAACGTAAAGTGATGCTGGAAGATGGTGGACAACTGTCTGGAAAATAACCACGTTGAAATTCACCTACATAAACAGATCCAACACTACACTCGGCAGAAATAGGATATCCCAGTCCCAAAACCCTGAATGGAGGCTCCATGATGTGGCAGGCCATGTCTCCCAAAGCACCGGTGCCATAGTCCCACCAGCCCCTCCAATTGAAGGGAACCAGATTATCCACGTATTCCCTTTTTGGAGCGGTACCTAACCAAAGGTCCCAATCCAACTCCTGCGGTGGCGTTTGACCATTGGAAGGCCAAGGAATGCCCTGCGGCCATACGGGTCGGTTGGTCCAGCAATACACTTTGGTGGCTTCACCGATAAGGTCTGCGTTGTACCATTCCACCATTTTTCTCACTCCGTCACCAGATGAACCCTGATTGCCCATTTGGGTGACCACTTTGTATTTTTCTGCCGCTTCTGTCAATTTTCTCGCCTCATAGATGTCATGGGAAAGAGGCTTCTGTACATAGACATGTTTGCCCAGCTGCATGGCCGCCATGGCTTGGACGGCATGGTTGTGATCAGGAGTAGAGACAGTTACGGCATCAATATTTTTGCCCTCTTTGTCCAACATTTCCCTGTAGTCTTTGTAGTATTTCGCCTTGGGAAAATCTTTTCTGGCATTTGCAGCCCTTCTGTCGTCCACATCGCATAAGAAGGCGATATCAGCTTTTGAACTTCCAAAAACCCCTTTTATGTCATTAAAACCCATACCACCTACGCCTATGCCCGCTACCTGGAGTCGGTCACTGGGGGCAACAAAGCCAGGTCCACCCAGCACATGCCGGGGTACTAAATAGAAACCGGCAAGTGCGGTAGCTGAGGTTTTAAGAAAATTTCTTCTCGAATGTTCATTTGAGGATTGATCCTGCTTGCTCATGTATTTTTGGTTTATAATGGGTAGGAATTTTAATTCATTTTTAGCCTTATCAATTTATTAAAAAGAATGCTTGCGTCCATGACTTATTTCATAATAATTGAAACATGGTTGCATTCTTGAATAATTGGCTACTAGTGTAAATAAAAAAAATAATCTAATGAAAGCCTAATTAGTAAAAAAATTATTTAAGTTTAAATGAATAAAAAAAGCTAAATAACCTGCACCCATGATAGAAAAAACCTTCAATATCCCGAAACATGTCCTGACCGCAATTTTGATCACCATGACTTTTGCCTGTAGCCAACCTCAGGTAACTGATCTTGATGAAGTCAGCCTTATCCCTAAGCCACGATCTTTGGATGTCTACCCAGGGTATTTCCAGTTCGAAGAATCCAGTCAGATATTGGTTTCTGATGAGACCTTGAAGCCAGTGGCAGAGTACATGGCGGCTTTTCTAAGACCTGTATTTGGATTTGGTTTTTCAATAGCAAATGGGGTGGATCATGGCGGATCCTCAAACATTAGGCTTCGATTAGACAACATCGGTGAAGAACTTGGTGATGAAGGATACATATTGGACATAGACGAAGACCATGTGGATTTAATAGCCAATTCTCCCGCAGGAGTCTTTTGGGCTGTGCAGACTTTAAGACAACTGTTACCGGCAGCAATTGAAAGCGGAAAACTGGTTTCAGGAGAAAAATGGGCCATAGGCTCGGGTACCATCAAGGATGCACCTGAATATGGATACAGGGGAGTCATGTTGGATGTGGCCAGACATTATTTTGGTAAGGAATACGTGAAGCGTCTGATAGATCTGATAGCTCTTTATAAAATCAACCATTTGCACTTACACTTATCCGATGATCAAGGTTGGAGAATTGAAATCAAATCCTGGCCTAGATTAACGGAAATTGGAGGTAGCACCCAAGTGGGTGGAGGTGAAGGAGGATTTTATACCCAAGAGGACTACCAAGAAATCGTCGCCTATGCCCAGGACCGTTTCATTACCATCGTACCAGAGATCGACATGCCCGGTCACACCAATTCAGCACTGGCTTCCTATGGAATTCTAAACCCCGGGATTACTGTGCCTGAAAAGGGCGGATTCAAGGTAGACCTAGAAAAACACGGTATTCCTGAAAATGAACCCCAACCAACAGACTTATACACTGGAATCGAAGTTGGTTTTAGCACCTTGGATACGGATAATCCCATTACGTATCAGTTTGTCGAGGATGTGATCAGAGAAATTGCAGCCATCACACCAGGACCCTATTTTCATATCGGCGGAGATGAATCCCATGTCACTGCGATGGAGGATTACATTCCCTTTATCGAAAAAGCACAGGAACTGGTCTATCAATATGGAAAAACAGCCATAGGCTGGGATGAAATAGCTCATGCAAGTTTGAAACCGCAATCCGTGGTCCAGTATTGGGCAGTGGCCGAAAATGCCAAGATGGCCGTGGACCAGGGTGCCAAAGTACTTATTTCTCCTGCAAAAAGGGTGTATTTAGATATGCAATACGACTCTACTACCCAACTGGGTTTACATTGGGCAGCCTACATCGAGGTGGATTCCTCTTACATCTGGGAGCCAACAACTTTGGTTCCAGGTATAGGAAGAGAACACATCATCGGGGTGGAATCTCCACTTTGGACCGAGACAATCACCACCATGGAGGAAATCGAGTACATGGTTTTCCCCAGGTTGGCGGGTCATGCTGAAATCGGTTGGACAGCGCCCAATAGCAGAAATTGGGATGAGTACAGGGTTCGCCTTGCAGAACATGGCCCACGGTTCGAGGCTTTGGGCATCAATTTCTACCGATCTCCCCAAATTGACTGGAAATGACTTAAATATATACCTAAACCGCAAATATCACTCATCTGGTTTGCTCCAGGGCTCTTTCTATATCAGTGAGGATGTCTTCATGGTGTTCTAATCCTACGGATAGCCTGATCAAACCGTCACTGATGCCTACTTTTTCCCTCTCCGCTTCGCTGAGCTTGCTGTGGGTGGTGGAAGCTGGATGGGTGATGATACTTCTGCTATCGCCTAGATTGGCAGTGATGGAAATCATCTGCAACTGATCGATAAACCTTTGAGCACGGCTCAATCCACCTTTGAGGTTCAAAGTGATGATGCCTCCGCCCTGAGACATTTGTTTTTTAGCCAGTTCATATTGAGGATGGGAGGGAAGGAATGGGTATTTTACCGCTTCCAGGTCCTTGTTGTCCTTAAAATAGGCAGCGATCTTTAAAGCACTTTCGCAATGTCTGTCCATCCGTACAGGAAGGGTTTCCATGCTTTTGGCGAGGATCCAGGCATTGAAGGGGGAGATGGATGGTCCGGTATGCCGGGTAAAGAACTGCACCTCATCCATCAGGTTTTTTTGGCCAAGAATCAAACCGCCCAAAACCCTGCCTTGCCCATCAATGTATTTGGTGGCGCTATGGGTAACTACCTGTGCACCCCATTTGGCGGGTTGTTGTAGGTATGGAGTTGCAAAGCAATTGTCGACTACCAAAATCAGGTGATGTGCTTCTGCAAACTTACCGATCCACTCCAGATCAATGATTTCTAATCCCGGGTTGGAAGGGGTTTCGATAAAAATCATTTTGGTATTGGGCTGGATAAGTCTTTCCCAATTCAATATATCTGAAATGTCCCCATAGGTTGAAGTAATGCCCCATTTTGGGAACACCCGGGTCAAAAGTTGGTGGGTAGAGCCAAAAAGAGACCTTGCAGCCAGGATATGATCTCCCTGAGACAACAACGAGGCGATGCTGCCAAACATTGCGGCCATTCCGGAAGCAGTAGCAATCCCATCTTCAGTCCCTTCAAGTGCACATACCTTTTGGATTAAATCACTGCTGTTGGGGTTGGCATATCGGGAATAAATGTTGCCTTCTATTTCCTCCGCAAACATCTGACGGGCTTCCTCTGCTGAATCGAAGGTAAAGCTGGAAGTCAGGTACAAAGGTGCCGAATGTTCCCTTTGATTGGATTTGGAAGCGGCAATCCGGATGGCCTTGGTTTCTAAATGTTTATGACTCATTGAGCAAATCTTTTTTTAGCTGGTTTAAGTATGGTTTACCCTTGGTCTTCAAATAAAAAGAAGGGATAGGTTTTTCCCAAAATGCCTTGTAAGACATCTTTTTTGGAGAAAGTAAAAAGTTGGGTGATAGATTTCCGATTGTACATAAGTGCTAATTTATAGTTCCACATGGGTAGGTTTTGGCACCTTTCGGCTTTTGGCTGGTGGTTGCCAGAGGGTCTCAGAGCCTATTCTCTCGCCTCGTTCTTTATAAATTTATTCCCACAAAGAAACATCAGCAAGGCTTAAAAAGCAAATAATGCCTCCATTGCCTACTGCATTAATGAACAAATTTATGTCCGCTTTAGGACAGCCCATTGAGCTAGTATTCTTGTATTGATATTTTCTTGACTTTTTAGAAAAAAAATTCATCCCTCAAATACCCATTTTGGTCACTTATTGTCGTTTTCTTCTTTGTAAAACAATACTTTAAGTGGATCTAGTCTGCTTTTTGTGTCTAATTATCGACTTTCACCTTAGACGAAAAAAATACATGGAACATATCAGAAATTTTTTATGGTTTTGCAGCGGTGCTGTGTTTACCATGCTCAAAAAATCCCCCACCGAGGCTAGTAAATATGTTGGCATTGGTGGCACGGTGTTTTTTACAGGCTTGCTTGCTGCATTTTCAGGTGGCTATGCCCTGTTTACAGTTTTTGAAAATGGTTGGTTTGCCATATTGTTTGCTTTGATTTGGGGACTATTGATTTTCAATCTTGACCGCTTTATAGTCTCGAGCATGAGGAAAGGCAAAAGCAGCTGGAGCAATTGGAAGGTGGCCTTGCCCAGACTGGTCATGGCAGTGATTTTAGCGGTAGTGATATCCAAACCCCTGGAATTGAAAATCTTCGAAAGAGAAATCAACCGGCAGTTGGATGAAGAGAAGATAATTGCCATGGCTGATTCCAAAATGAAAGTAAAGGAAGTATATCCGGAAACTGCCGCTTTGCAAGCCAAAATAGAGACGCTCAAAACCGAAATAGAAACGGCCAAATCATTTAGAGACCAAAAGCAGGAGGAATATGATTTGGAAAGGTTTGGCACCAAAACCCCGGGTACCTCCGGTATAGTTGGGCTAGGAAGCAATGCCAGAAAGAAGGAGGAGCAATTGGACAAAGCCCAGCAACAATATGAGGCCCTTCAGGAATTTAATCAAACGCAGATTTTGGATGCTGAAGCCAGAATTGGCCAATATGAGCAAATGGTCCAAAACCAATTTGAACAACAACAGCAGGGTATAGCTCAGTTTGACGGATTGGCCGCAAGGATGGAGGCCTTATCTGTACTTACCACCAACAGCAAAGCCATGGCCACGGCACATGTGTTTATCCTATTGCTGTTTATTGCCATTGAGACAGCCCCGATTTTTGTCAAGCTCATTTCCCCAATTGGGCCCTACGATAGATGGCTGATGCTTCACGAAACAGAAGTGCAGATCCATCAGGAAGAAGTTTTGACTTTAAGCCAGGAAAAAAGCAAAGCCAGAATCCATTATTTCATGGCCACACACCATCCGGAAAATGAATTAAAAATCGATCAAAAACTAAAAACCAAAAAAGCAGAGGTGTCAGCCGAAACTACAGCCGCCGAAACGTACTGGGGAAAATGGGGTCAAAATCAAGTTGAGGGTGTAATTGGATAAAATTAAGGTCAATAGCCCAATTTAACTTTCCACATTGACATCAAATGCCCCATTAATAATTTTGCCGTCTATTTTTACTTGAATCCAGACCCTGTAATCGCCTGGTTCCGGAAAGGCATAAGGGAATCGGACCATGCTGTGTGCATCATGCTCGGGGTCATTGGTGACAAGGGGAGTATGGTCCATGTTTCCCATCAGTAAACTGTCTCGGCTTTCATCGGGAAGTTGGTCTAAAAAGGCAATCACCTGATCTACACTATCCGCAAAAGAAAGCTTCTCAGGAAGGTTTTCAAAACCCACTTTGCCACTTTTGAAACGATCAACCAGAACCTGCTGAGAGGCCATGGAATAATTGCCAGTGGGATGAAGGTGTATGTACACCGTACCATCATGTTTAAGGACTACAGCGTGCCCCATCATCCCTAGGTAAGGTTCCAGTTGAGCCGGTTGACCCATTTCGTCGAATAAGGCAAAGTCCAATGCATACATTTTACCGGCCCTGAATTTGCTTTCCGGGTTTTCCCAAATCGCCGAATAACCACCCGGCAAGTCTGTTTTTTGCCCGGGTTTTCCACAGATCATTACCTCAGTGTCCAACAAGTTGGAAACTTTGTTTTGAACGGGATTGCTGAAGGTGTAGGTGTCATCTCTATCAAAACCACCTTCATTGAGATTGGCCAACCGGAAGCTGGGCTCATCTTTGATTTCCAGATTGCTGACGATGGTTTCAGAAAAACCGGTGTATCTTGTAATATCAGCGAATACAAAATAATTGCCAGCAGGCAATGGGGGCAATTTGCTTTGGAAATTAAGCGTGTCGAGTCTCTTTGGATGAAGGTGCGCAAAAACGTCTAAATCACCCTCACGGATCAGAAAAAGGTGCATCAGTTTTCCATGATCCGGAACCAGATAACTGAGTTTCCGGGTAATGTAAAAGTTTTTCAATACCGTAGAATCGATTTTTAAATGCAGGTAAGGGACATCCTCTTTGTCTATCACAGTGGAAGTGGCGGAAAACGGTTTGTACAGAATTTCCTGATAACCGGCAGCTTCAGCATCCCACCAGGTTTTTCCTCCCCAAAGCAGTAAAAAGATGACAGCAGAACCCACTACAATCCCTACAGTTTTCTTTCTTTTGAGTTTTTTGGAAACACCTGTGCCCGGTTCGGAAAGGCTGTCCCCCATGGCTGAAGCAATGATGGTGACCATCAGGATGACCAAAAATATGCCCAATCCAGCGAGTAGAATTCCCAAATTGGCATCCATTTCTTTCTGTGCGGTGGGCATCGCCATGATGGGGATGATGACTTCCTCAGTTTGATTTCCATTCTTCAGGCTAAGGGAAATGCTGGAGGTACCCGAATTCATAAACCAGAGTTCAGCCTCGTATTTGCCGGGTTCATCAGGAACTGCCAACAAAGGGTCTGATTTAGGCGTGCCGTTGAGTCCTGCAGACCAATAAACCGGCTTGGCTTCCAATTGGAGGCCTTGGGGCGCATCCTGAAATACAACGGTGAGGGTAGCGGTACCCGGGATCACATCAGGAGGATTCACATTCACCATGATGCGGTATTCTCCCAGATTACCCTCAAATATGACTCCAGGGCTTCCCACATGGCTTGACAAACCTACCAAGAGCAGGATAAGCGTTCCTAATTGAATATATTTTCTCATTTTTTATCGCTTTACTTGGGACATCCAATTGCCCCATGAAAGTCCAAGCCTGCAGCTTAATATACCAATCACTGCTGCTATGCCAAGGCCTTTGGCCAAGTCCCAGCCTTGGGTGACCATATGGGCGGGGAACTCAAACCTAAAACGCCCAGCTGGATCCACAAAATAAGGAAGTGAATATCGACCAAAAAACCAACCTTTGGCAGGTTCTGTGAGCAAGAAGTCACCCATCAGCCATTGTGCTGGAAAAAACACCAAAAGGAATCCAACCGATAAGACAACAGCCAAAAACCACTTGTTTCGATGTTTCCATTTCGCAACCAGCAGATCAATGACCAAAGCCGGCACGATCAAAAGGATAGGAAAATGGTAGGGTTGAAAGTTAGTGATAGGGTTATAAACAGGACTCAATAGCGGTTCGGCAGGAAAAAGGGGTAAAATCCATACCATGGCAGCCATGACCATAGAATAAATGACGGCCATCCAGGTAGCTCCCCATTTCCATGGAGAAGCATAGGAAATGGCGACCATGAAAAGGGGAAATACGCCCATCGCGATTTTGTACATGAGCACATTATGCATCCAGCTGGTGAAGAAATATTCAGAAACCATGGTGTAGACCATCACCAACAGGAATCCTGAAGAAAGCGCATAGAGCCAACGTAGGCTGTTTTGAAGTTTGGGTTCAGATCGGTCCTTGTAACGGTTCTGAAGCGCCATCACAGCTGTCAAAGCCCCAAATTGAACTGTGATCATTCCCAGTCCCAAAACGGCATGGGGAGGGGAAAGGATCATCACATCAAGGCCGTAGGTATTGTGCCACCAGTCATCAAAAGGGGCAGAAGTGAGCATGGCAAAGGCCCCCCAGATACAAAACATAGCACCTAGAGAGGCGTAAAAAATCCCCCAAAACTTAATCTTTTTAGCCTTTTCGGTTGGGCTGCCCCAAAAGGAAGTGCGCAATACATTGAAACCTGAAAAGGTGCCTGCAATGACCGCACCCAGGTAAATGGCAAGATGGGGCGGAGACAACAGGCCGTCCCTACCGATGCTCATGTGCCAGGAAATATCCCAAAGCAATCCCACTGCAATGCACAATGAGGCAAAAACCGTAGCCACCACATAGGTGGGAATCAATCGGGTTTGACTGTCCAATTTGGTTTGAACCTCAGTTTCCCGGGTTAAGGTACTGGTTGCAAATGAATTCATAAAACTTTGTTTTGAATTTAAATCTAATGAAAATCAATGGATTATACAATGAATAAAACTGGACATAATGGGGAGATAAAGACTTAGAATAAAACCTAAAATTTTACCATCGACTTTCATTGTAATCCTGAAATAGGATACCCTTAATTCGAAATCCCAAATCCAGTAATGTTTCTCACGGCATTATTTTTTTAATCATGACCTGAGCGAGGACAGGGAAGTGCTGTCCCACAAATGCCATGAATTTCCCATGACCGGTAAAGACATAAGTCTTTTTCCTTTTGGCAATGGCTTTAACCATTACCCTTGCCGCTTTTTCAGTGGGCCACATGAGATTTTTTGGCCTGGGGTCTTCTCTGTCTGGATGTAGCAACCCATCATTGTCCACCCTTGTAATGTCACTGTCCACAAAACCAGGATGAATCGTGGTACAGCTGACGCCGGTGCCAGACAATTCTAAACTGAAGGTTTTTCCGATGGAGTGCACAGCTGCTTTAGAAGCCCCATAGGCTCCTGTGTTGGGATTGGGCAAATAGGCAGCTACGGATCCCAGGAGCACCAGCCTGCCTTTGGTTTTTTTCAGGTAGGGAATGGCATGTTTGGCTGTCAAAAAGAGGCCTGTAACATTTACCTCAAACTGCCTCCTCCAATCTTTTGCCTCCAGACTTTCCAACCTACCATACACTCCGTAGCCCGCATTGGCAATGGCCACATCCAGGGAACCGAAATGGTTTTCAATAGCAGCCAGTGTTTGAATTATCTGGTCTTCTTGCATCACATCGCATGTCAAGACCAAACAGGAAGATCCCAGATCCCGGACAGCAACGGCTACTTCTTCCAACTTATCTTTTCTTCTTGCGCTGAGGGCAAGTTTGGCGCCCTGCTGTGCAAAAACCAAGGCAAGGTGCTTGCCCAATCCGGAGGAGGCTCCAGTAATCCAGATGGTTTTATCTTTGAACATATGGAAGTATTTCATTAAAGATACATTATTAAAGGAACTATAATTAACCATTGATGACCAGAAAAAAAAAATGACTTCTGATAGTCTCCACATAAAACCAGAACAGATGGCTTTATACAGGATTTTCTATACCCGATTCTTCGGTATTTACCTCTTCTTTTTCAGTTTCTTCCTGAAGTCTATTCCATTCTTCCAGTTCCTCTTCTGAGAGTTCATCGATGATTTCCTCAAGCTCATCTGCTTCAGATGGCCTGCCCACTGCCATCTGATAGTCTTCTTGATTTCCGGTGATCTTGATGGGAATCCCGAAGATGCCAAAAGGAGGCAAACCCAAGCGGAATGCGATGTTCATGTCTCCATCAAGGCTTACCTGCCCCTCAAACCTTGGCCTGAAACCGGCAATCCGCATCCTTGTCCGCTCGATGGTAATCAGGTTGTTGGAAATGCTGGATCGGATCTGTACGTCTGATAGATCCGGATCCCTCAGGTTGTTGTTGTCAGTTCTGTTGGCGATGGTGTTCATCAGCCTGAAACCCCTGACACGCACATCATCCAGTCCCAAGACTCCTTCCCCTTTGATGGATGGCAAGACGGGGTGCATGTTGGCATCCAGCCTTCCTGCAAGTTGATAGTCCAAAGATGCTGTTCCCTGCACATAAGCGGCAGCACTGACCAATTCTCTGAAGATCGGAATTTCTGCGTAGGCCCTTTGGATGTCGAAATTGTTGGCCTTTACCGCATAGGCAAAGTTTGCCGTTAAAGGATTTTGAGCTTGATATTGGGCTTTCATGGCTACCGTGGCCCCGATGATTTCAAAGCCTGAATCATCCATGATCATTTCCCCGTTTTTAAGCGTCAATACTCCTTTAAATTGATTTAAAACCAAACTATCGAAAGTAAGCGTATCCACTAAGGCAGACAATTTCAGGCTTAGGTTTTCCGGCACCATGATGACTCCCGCCACCACACCCACAGTGTCTAGGGTCACTGCCTGATCTTCTCCGTAAAACATCAGTTCATTCAATGAAATGGAGGAGCTGCTAAATTCCAAATTCCCGCTGAGGGGTTCATTGTCTGAAAGATAACCCAAGAAATTTTCAAGGTAACCTTTGGCTTGCACTGGACTGTTTGCATAAGATGCTTCAAACGCATCCCATATTAGCTTTTCCTGTTCAAAGTGGAATTTTCCTGCATTGATCTTTAAAGGATGGGGCAGGTAGTCTGAGATCAGCCTGATTTTTTCGATGTCTATGGTCCCCTGATTGTTCAATCGAGCGTAATTCCCACTGAGGGCATCACTTTGCAGGCCCTGCAAATTGAAATCTGTCAGGATATGGCCATCTATATCCTGTCCCTCAACTCTGAAAACCCGATAAAGCTTGCCCAAATCCAACCTACCTTTAGAGCTTACAGCATACTTAATATCCTCCAGGTTTTCCAGATTGGCCTCCAGTACAAATGGATGGTCCGCAAAATTAAACCGGATGGGTTGCAGGTCGAATTTAAGGTCAGTAAAAGTGCCCTCCTGGTTTTCAATGTCCGCCACTAGGCTGATGGATGCTATGGGTTCTTCAAAATACGGGGTTTTGATGTAGCCATCAGTAAGGTTCAATTGTGATTGGACCAAAGGGAATTTCTTTTGCTCGGGCAAGTAACTTCCCTCTGCCTGTAATTTTATGTCTAGATTTCCTTTCAAGTCCATGCCGGAATCCAACGGATAAAACCTTTCAAGGTGGGAAAGATCGAAATGTGTAGAAAAATCGGCTGATATGGACTCTCCTCCTAGGTTTCCTGCTTTAAGGTAGCCCCTTGCCCAATCATCCAATACTTTCAACTGTATGTTTTCGATACTAATCCCAATATTTTGATACAGACTGTCCCTCGTACCTGCCTGTAAGTCAAACTGTATATCGGTTATTGGTTCAGGTAAGCCTGTGAATTGGAAAAGCCCATCTTTCAGGTGAGATTGCAGGTCAAATTTGGGAATGCTGACCACCTTGTATTTTGGAACACGGAAACTCTTAGGATCTCTTCTCTCGGCATAAATGCCATCAAAGTGTAATTCCAAATCCCAAAGCCCTTGGACGGTGTAAGGATTGACGCCTAAAGCCTTATCAAGTAATTCCAAATCAAGGTTGGCCTGCAAATCCCCTCTTAACTTAATATCTTCCAAGCCTTCCAAGTGGAAAGATCCTTGAAAATAACCCTTGCTTAAGTTGAAAAACAGGCTGTCCAAGTCAATCTGAATGGCATCGATTTCCAGCTCGGGGATGATGATGTCCAGATTGAGATTCAGTTTATCGATGGGTGATGGTGCCCCGGAATGAGCCAAGGAACCATCATTGACCCTTAAATTCATCACTAAATTGGGCATCAGTTCGCCCTCTGCCACAAAAAGCCCCTGAAGGGAAGCCCTCACTTCACCTTTCCCGCCTACGCGGGTGGATCCGAGCCAGGGATAAAATTCTTCTGGAATAAGGGATAGAATATCCTTAAAATTGGCATTCACCGATTCCAGAACGAAATTCATGTCGTATCCCCCGGTGATAAATTCCAGCTTTCCTATAAAGTCCACTGGAAGTTCATTGATGACCAGTTTATTTCTCTCAAAGGTAAGGGCAGTGGATTCGGTATCAATTTTTGTGACCAGATTGGCTTTTATCTGTTTTCTTTCCAAGTATTTGACTTGGTCATATTCAAGCCCAAAGTCAATGATATCTATGTTGCTTTTAAGGTCAAACAATTTTTCCTTCAGGTTTCCATGGCCCTTGTAATTAAAATTCCCTGCAGTACATGCAAAATCTATAGAAGTATCAAAATAAAGAAAATGGCTGTCTTTGATCACTATTCTTTGGATATCAAGTTCCAAATCTTCCTTATCCACTTCAGGGTCCACTTGGGGTCTGTCTTCTGATACTTTAAAGATATCAAAGTTGGCATTGCCCCGGCTATCCCTCAGAATGTTAATGTCAGCTTCATTAAGGAAAAATTGACTGATGATAATTTTTTCACCGAATAGGCTAAAAAGCTTGACCCCCAAAGCCATTTCTTTGGCATAGAGCAAGGTGTCTTGTGGAAACTCGGCTGCGCTTTTGATTAGAATATCATCCAAGGAAACCGTCAATGAAGGAAAATGACGGAAAAAACTTAGGTTAATGTTCTCAAATGATACTTCTGAAGTTACCTGATCATTCACATAGTCCACCACTTTTTTGTTGACAGTGTCTTTGAACAGCATTGGAAATACCCACATGGATACCAGCAAAAACAACAGGAAAATACCCGAAATCTTTAAAAATTGTATTCTCTTTTTTCTATCCATTTGAAAAGCGATGAAGCCAAAAGTTAATGATTATTGGTGAAAAAAGCCTAATCAAGTTAACCAATGAATCATAGATTCGATGGAATATTTTTCATGTATATACGGAATGATGCCAGTAAAAAGGTAATTCAATATCCAAAGTGCACAGTTAACAAAAGTGGTCAGTGGATTTCAGGCATCTTCAATCTTCACGACAGGACTTCCGACTTCGGACTTCCTTCCTGCTTTAAGAAGAATACTGAGTTCCTGGCATAAAAGCGGATAACCATTATCTTTTTATGGTTTTTGAATCAAGTTTTTTTTAGCCAGTTAGGCTCTAAAGCCAAATTGGATCCCCCAGCCATTTTGAAGGTAAGTGGATTTTTATTAGCTTCATGATCAATATTTTGCAAATCCTTTTTATTTAACTCTAATCCTTTCCGCTATGTTAGTAGCTTTAGCCGTTGTGGCAGCCGTCGCTTTATTTGCCATCACCATCTATAATAAACTGGTCAGTCTCAAAAACCTTGCAGAAGAAGGTTGGAGCGGCATTGATGTGCAGCTCAAAAGAAGAACAGACCTAATTCCCAATCTGCTGGAAACTGTAAAAGGATATGCCAGTCATGAAAAGGAGGTTTTCGAAGAAGTCACCAAAAGAAGAAGTGAAAGCATGAAACCCCATTCCATTGATGAACAGGGCAGAACGGAGGCAGCTCTCTCCCAGTCTTTGATGAAATTGATGGCTGTAGCTGAAAATTATCCGGAGTTAAAGGCTGATGCCAATTTCAGACAGCTTCAAAATGAGCTTTCAGCCATAGAGGACGAAATCCAAAAATCCCGTCGCTATTACAATGGGACCGTAAGGGAGCTCAACACCAAAGTGGAGTCCTTTCCCTCCAATCTGGTGGCCAATGCGTTTTCATTCAATAAATTTCCATTCTTTGAACTGGATAACCCTGCAGACCGAAACGTACCTCAGGTGAAATTTTGATTTCCATGTATAAAGGCATTTTTGTACTGCTGTCTTTGGCTTGGGTATTTTGGTCCCAGCCTTCATTTGGACAGGAAAGGGAAGAAATCTTGCGGTATCACAGTGAGGTGCTTGTCATGGAAGACGGTACGCTGGATGTTACCGAAACCATTCAGGTCAGAAGTCTCAACCAAGCCATCAGCCGGGGTATTTTCAGGCGTTTTCCAGTCCGGTACCGGGACAGGTTCAATAATTTAATCAAAGTTGATTTTGAGGTGCAGGGTGTAACCAAGGACGGAGAACCCGAACCCTATGAGGTCATTCCTGAAGGAGATTTCAGAACCATCAGAATTGGTCAGTCATCTGTTATCCTTAGTCCGGGGGTCTATGCGTACGAAATCAGCTTTAGGACCAGGAAGCAAATCGGATTTTTTGAGGATTATGATGAGTTGTACTGGAACGCCATCGGGGCAGAGTGGCAATTCCCCATACTGGAAGCCTCAGCCAGGATCACGGTGCCGCCTGATGCCCATGTCCTACAACATGCTGCCTATGCCGGCGGAGCCAATTCCTCAGGATGTGACTGTGAGATAGAAGTGGAGGACAACAGAATTCTTTCCGTAAAGGTCAATGGAGGATTGAGTCCCAATCAAGGATTGACCATGGCAGTGGCCTGGCCAAAGGGTATCATACCTGCTCCAAGCGGTAAAGATAAAGCCATGGGTTTTCTGGAAGCCAACAAAGCCATATGGATTGGTTTGGTGGCTTTTCTTTTTGTTTTGTTTTATTATTTGTGGGCTTGGAAAAAAGTTGGGGTGGATCCAGAGAGAGGTACCATCATTCCGCTTTTTGAAGCCCCCGAGGGTTTGGACGCGCCAGCTTGCCGCTATGTTTCCAGGATGGGTTTTGACCATACTGCCTTCGTATCGGGCATTGTACAATTGGCAGTAAAGGAAGTGGTCAAAATCGTAGAACACAAAAGGCGCCAGTACAGGATAGAACTACAAGACCATGACCCTGAAAAGCTGAGTGAAACAGAACAAAAGATAGTGGCAGCCTTGTTCTCCAGTGGAGCAACCACCCTTGAACTTACCCAAAAAGAACATACCAAAGTAGGCAAAGCCCTTAAAGCCCTACAAGGCGACTTGGATAGAACCTACAAAGGGGCCTATTTTAAGCTGAACGCTCTTTGGTTGTTGCCCGGGATTTTGGTTTCCGTCATTTCAGTACTTTGGATCATCAGTACCTTGATGGACCAAAGCACCAGTGAAGAAGGTGCATTTGTTATTTTCGGTGTGGTCTTCATTGTTTTTTTGATCATTGCCTTGTCTGGTCTTTTCATTCTGATCGTAAAATTCCTGGATACCGGCAAGATTAAATGGGCCTCTTTGATTGGTCAATCGTTTTTTTTGGTGGTTTTGTTGGTGATTGCGTATTTTGCATGGACCCAATTCAAAGTACCTATTCCTTATGGCCCCTTACTTCTGGTGCTGCTGATAGGTGTTTTGTCCCCTATATTTTATTATTTGATCAAAGCCCCAACTGAAAAAGGGAGAAAGGTCATGGATGAAATTGAGGGATTCAAAATGTACCTGAATGCAGCAGAACGAGAAATGATCCAAAGGTTCAATCCCCCTGAAATGACTCCTGAAATCTTTGAAAAGTACCTTCCATATGCCATTGCATTGGGAGTAGGGGAGGCTTGGGGTAAAACCTTTGAGAAACAACTGGCACTGGCAAGTGTTCAACAGCAAAACCAAAGGGCTTATTCACCGACCTGGTATGCTGGTACACGGGCCTTCAATGCAGCCTCTTTGGGTTCGTTTTCCAAAAATCTCAGCAGTTCCTTCGGTACTGCGCTTTCCAATTCCGCTACACCTCCAGGTTCCAGTTCGGGAAGTGGAGGAGGAGGACGTGTCGGCGGTGGCGGAGGCGGCGGAGGCGGCGGGGGTTGGTAATTTGATTCAGGTTGTCGGGTTATCATGTTGTCAGGTTTTCCGGCCATTGAACTTCCGTCTTCTTTCTTCTGACTTCCCAAAATCAAATAACCAATTACTGTGCTTTCTTAACACCTTTTCAATGTGGTTTATCCGAAGTAATTGTTAACTTATTTAATAAAAATCATTTGGAATATGGAAAATTTCTTTAAAAGAATCTTAGCCCTGTTTTTAGGGGTGCTGTTTTTTGGAATTTCTAAAGCACAAAACACGCCGTCCGCTTCCCTGATTTTTGAAAATGTGAATGTTTTTGATGGGAGAACCGACAGGCTCATCCCCAATCAATATGTGCTGATTGAAGGAAATAAAATCACCTCCATATCCTCCACTTCGCTTTCCCCTAGCGATAAAACCACGGTCATTCAGGCAGCTGGCAAAACCCTGATGCCGGGCTTGATCGATGTGCACGTTCACTTGATATATGGTTCCCTTTCTATGGTGGAATTGATGTCACCGGGTCTGAATGAAAAAGCCATGATGGAAAAAGCATCGTACCAGGCAGAAAAAATGCTCCTAAGGGGATTTACAGCTGTCAGAGATGTAGGCGGTCCAATTTTTTTCTTAAAGTCTGCCATAGACAAAGGGGAGGTATTAGGACCTAGAATATGGCCATCAGGGGCCACCATCAGTCAGACTTCCGGACACGGGGATCAACGCATGCCCGATGAAAAATCCAGACGGTTTTTCGGCACTCCCGCACGTGCTGAGCTTTTAAATTCCACCTTTATCGCGGATGGAAGGGATGAGGTCCTGACAGCGGTGAGAGAAAACCTGAGGTATGGGGCCAGTCAGATCAAAGTGATGGCCGGCGGAGGAACATCTTCCGCCTATGATCCGGTAGATGTGACCCAATATACCCTCGACGAGATGAAGGCGGCAGTAGAAGCTGCCGATGATTGGGGGACTTATGTAACAGTTCACGCTTACAACCCTAAATCTGTGCGAAGAGCCATAGAAGCAGGAGTTAAATGCATAGAACATGGCCAACTGCTGGATGAAAAGACCCTTAGGCTGATGAAAAAAAAGGGGATCTGGTTAAGCTGCCAAAATCTGGAGGAAAGCAGCCCGACGATGGATCCTTTGCGGCGAGAAAAACGAGAACCAGTAATCCAAGGCCAGAAAATGATTTGGCCCATGGCCAAGAAGCTGAAGGTCAAGATGGCTTGGGGCACCGACTTTCTCTTTAACCCGGCACTCAATGAGGAGCAAAATGAGTATATCCTCAAATTGACCACCTGGTTTAGCCCCTATGAGATTCTTAAAATGATTACCCATGACAATGCTCAACTGCTGTCCTTATCGGGTCTAAGGGGTCCTTATCAGGGAGTTTTGGGGGTGATAGAGCCAGGTGCTTTTGCGGATTTGATCTTGGTGGATGGCAATCCCCTGGACAACATCAATCTAATCGCCCAGCCGGAAGAAAAGTTTGTGGTGATTGTGAAGGATGGGAAGGTTGTCAAGAATTCATTGTAAGACTTAGTGGAACTAGATAGAAAAAAAAGGTAAGGTCATTTGATGGTCACTTTTTTAACTCCATTATTGGCACTGAAAGTAGGGAAATACATCAATTCAATTTTGGCAGGATTCAGGGTAAAAGTCCCTTTGTACCTTGGCATCAACTTAATTTCAAAGGTATACTCCCCTTTGGGAAGTCTTTCAAAGAAAATCGCTGTTTCGTTTTTGAAATATTCCCGGTGAGATTCGATGCGCAAGGTCTTGCTCTTATCGGTGTATGAACAACCTCCGGGGATAGGCACATTGATCATGACATAATCTGCGTCTTTTAATACTTTTACGCGAACCCGCATAATCGTTTCCTGACCAGCAATCAACAATAAAGTGGAATCCTGATTCATAAGGGTTTCGATTTCGAAGTCATTTTTAGTGAAGGAGGGGGATTCATTCCAGTAGGTTTGGCTACTGGATATGTACAATGGAAATTCCCCTGTCTTTGATATTTCCAGATTTTGGAATGGATCAACTTTCATTTCAATTGGGAAATCAGTGAAGGTTTTATCAATTCCGCCCTTTAGTACCAAGGTGCCCCGACTCCAATTGTTTTTTTCGCCTAATACATCCGGCAATATAGTTTCAATGATTTTGGCAGATTGAAAGGTATTTTGCCATCTTCCGGGTTGTCTTTTCTCCAGCAAATAATTCCTGATTTTAAGTAATTTTTCGTTTTGATTGCTGGTGTCCGCCTTCAACAAGCGGTAGGCGATTAATGTGCTTTGAATGTCATTCTTCAAAAGATTGAACGCTTCGGAATTTTCTGAATAGTATAGGTTTCCAAAAAGTGTCTTTTCTTCATACGTTTTCAAAAAATCCAAATTATACGGCAGTTTTGCCAAGTGTTTTAATTCTGTTATTTGAAGAAGACTGTTCAAAGACAAATCTTTTGTTTTCTCTAAATCACTTAAATATTCTTTGAAGCTTATAGTTGCATTCAGTAAATGGAGAATTTGAAGCGATTGGAGTCGGGTGTTTAAACCATCTTTGTTTTCCAGTTTCCAGACCAACTGATCGATAATTTCTCTCTTGTTTAGGTTGATGCTGTATCCGATATTTTCAGCTTGCAGCAGTGCCTCAAGAACATGAAAGCTGATCCAATCACTTTCCGGTGAGCCTTTCCACCATCCCCACATGCCATTGACCAATTGGTTGGACCTGAGTAATCTAATGATTCTTTTGACTTCATTTTCACGTTTGAATTTCTCAGCTCTGTGGTTAGCGATATGATTTTGAGCCAGTAATGCCTTTAATTTCGATGCCAATTGCTCATTGCAGGAATACTTGTATTCAATCAAGGCTTCAATCTCTTCCTCCAGCACATCAAGAAAATCTGATTTGGCAAAAAGTGTCACTTCTCCCATTTTAGGATCGTGGGAAAGGAATATGGTAGTATCCCCGTTCAGCGCATGAAAACTACCTGTTGTTTCCCTTATTCCCATTGGATAGACGGGTATGTTTCTTTGCTCCCCATCGAAGTACCCATCTTCCTTTTCCAAGTAATATTTGATCATCAAGGAATCCGAGGCAAGGATGCTCAATGTATCGATTATCGAATCCTTGAATTTGCTTGTTTTCATTCCTTGGATTTCCTCATTGACTTCAAACCTAGTGGTAATTTCTACCGAATCAGGAGAATAGTTCAAAGCCTTGCCTATTCCGTAAGTCAAATCAGATTTAACCAGGAATCCTGGAACAGCTAGCTGAGCCATCAATGGTTTGTAGGATTTGATCAAACTTTTGGTTTGGCCTGATTGACGGTTTCCATTCATTGCCAGATAATAGGTTTCCCAACTTGTGACATCATCAGGAAAAGTAACTTCAAAGCTTACCTTTCCATGCTTGTCAGTTTTGAGTCTTGGTTGCCAAAATGCATCATCTGAGAAATTTTCTCTGATGGAGGAAGATTGGGCTGCTGCTAAAAAAAAGCTTTCATCAAATTCAGCCCCTTTTTCCCCTGTGGATGGGGTAGAGAGAAAATTACCTGAATTGGTACTGAATATTACTACACCGTTTGCAGCACTTGCCCCATAAATGTTGATGGCATCGTTACCTTTGAGGATGTCCATACTTTTTATCATGGAAGGATCAAGTTCTGCAATATCCCCAAGAAATACCTTTCCATTGATGATGAACAGAGGCGTATTGGCAAAACCAATGGTGGACGCCCCCCTAACCCTGATTTCCAAGGCATTTCCGTGATTGTCCTTCGATACTTGGATTCCCATTACTCGGCCTTCTAATGCACCTGAAAGATTTCCACTCACTTCAGCAATGCCCCCTGTATAATTTTGAGAAGCTACTGTTGTAATCGAACTTGTCAGGCTTTTCACAGTCTGTTCGCCATATCCCATCACAACAACTTCTTCCAGACGATTGACATCAGTTTCAAGCCAAACATTTAATATGGATTGGGTTCCAATGAATTCTTCTATAGGTTGAAAACCAATGAAAGAGAAGGACAAGATTTTTTTATCTTCAGGGACTTTTATGGAGTAAAATCCATTTAAATCTGTAACCGTCCCATAATTTGTTCCTTTTATATTGATATTCACCCCGGGTAGAGGATCTCCAGACCCTGATTCATAGACAAAACCCTCCACCCATTTTCCCTCACCGGTATAAATAAACTGCTGTTGATACAGGTTGAAAATCTGTTTTAACTCACGTTCTTCATCAATTCCATAATAAGAAGGCTTAAAGAGTGTTTCTTCTATGATATTGCTGATTTCGATACTGAAGGAATCCTTTTTGAATGTTGGAGGCTGATGGAATTCATAGAAATTGAGACCATTTGGCTGGATGAAAACAGAATCAATAACATGATAACTTGACCCTGGGTAAAAGAATATCAACTGATAAGTCCCTTCTTTAAGTTCATGAATCAAGGAGGAATTCCCTGGATAAACCCGAAGAAATTCATGGTTGTCATATCTGAACATCAGTAGGTTTAAAGGTAAATTCTTCAAGGGATCTTCCTTGCCAGATAATTTTATGTACAGACGTCCATTGCCTGGACTAGTGGCTTTTGGATACTGATACCTGGCAGTCAATAATCTTTTTGAGTTGAGGTAATCTTCCCATTGATTGAGGAGTGAATTTTTGGTCAATACGACATCAGATAAACTCCTTTCTTCATCTTTAAAGTTGAGATATTTGGGGTAACCATTTAAATCTACACTTCGCATTTTGATCAATCCCTCCGAAAAATCATATTGCAGGTTTGGTTCATGTTGGAATTCAGCTTGATATCCGCCCATCAGGTGGAAAGATACGTTTCCGGCAACTGGACCAGCAAGATACTGGTTAGCCCGAAACATAGGGGGTAAGGATAGCAATTGAATGAAATCATCTTGCCTGATATAGGCATACCGGTTTGCAAAAGTGTTTCGATACGGGAAGATATATCTGTAAAGTGTCCTTTGCTCTTGGGCACTTAGTTCAGGCTCTTCCAGACTTGTTTTGACACTTTTATGGACCAAATCCTCATTAAGACTCAAGATTAATTTTTCACCTAACTTGAAATAAAGACTGTCTATGGTAATGCTTCTGTTATGAGTTCGAAGCTTGATTTGATGGTAGCCGCTGTCAAGCTGAAAGGAATAAGGAGATGGAAGGCTATTCCAGCTGAAATAAACCGGCTTATTGTCAATGTAGACCACATGTACTGGCTGAATATCACCTTTAGAAACCACAAAAGGGGCTACTTGGGTTATGGTATCTTCTGAAGGATACCTGTATGTATAAATGTAGTTTTCAGGATAGATAAACCTGTAATACTCAATCGAATCCAGTCCCGCAAGGAGTTTCCAGGTTTGATAGTTCAACTTTGTGCTTTTGTTAGGTTCCAGATGGTTGTCCTCAAAATCGAATCTGTTGATTACACTTCTGTTTTTTCTTCCTTTGCCAAGATAAGGCAGGCTAGGTGGGTCATATGCGAATTTTTTTGTCATCGAATAGGCCGTCAAATCAACGTCTTCGACAGGGTTACCCTTAAAATCTGTCACCAACAATTCAATGGTTGATTTTTGACCTGGTATGACTAATTTGGGTTGAGAGACCGCTATGTTGAGTTTCTTATCGTTAAGTGGAATAATATAGTCTTCTACCTTAATCTTCCCACCCCATAGATATTGGATTGAAACGAAATAGTTTTCTTTGGAGGAGGTGCTTTCTTTGAAATTCAATGTGTTTGAATAGCCAGCTACTTGTTCGGAGTTTTTCTTGTATATGTTGTAGCTGAATGGGATTTTTCGAGGATTATTTACCAATATGAATAAAGAATCTGCAGTTCTTTCGGAATAACACTGTAGGAGTGAAGGACATCTGAAAATATCAAAGGTCTCCGATATGCTGTCCGTTTTAAAGGTATAGGAGGCATAAAAGGGGTTTATGGCCAATGAGGCAGAAGATGACCCTTCATATAGTTTATTCGAATTCCCAAAATTATCAGTGGCTTCCACCCATACCTTTTTATTGATGGTTGTACCATTGTTCTTTAATTGAAAGTGAATGGAATCAGCTTGAATCTCAATATCGAAATTTTCCAAATCGAAAAAATAGTCCACTGCTAAACTTTCAGCAATGGCTTCATTTTCTGAATTCAGTAATCTTACCAGCAGGTCATATTCAAAATTCGCTTTCGGGAAATTCTCATCTGAAATTTCAATTTCAGTTTCTCCGTTTGCTTGAAGTTTTTGTTTATGGACATAAAGCGTATCAGGTAAAAAAACATGGTCATCAAAGTTCGCGTTGAGGACATTCGGTTGAAGTATAATTTCCAACCGAGCATCCAAAAGATTTAAGTCATTTTCATCAGTCCCTTTAATGGATAAGTTGATTTTTTGGTCCCGGAAATGTGCTTTTTCCTTTAATGTAACCTCAAGTTTGATTTTGGAGAGCTCATATTCTTCATACCTAAATGAGCGAATCATGTAAGTTTTATCCTCATTTAAATTCAGGGCAATGTGGTAGTTACGGTCTAATTGTAACTCAAGTGAATCATGAAGGTGGAACTCAAATTCATATCCCCCTTTCCGGTAGGGTTTCAATTCAGTAAGAATTAAATTTCTTTTAGGCGTCTGAAGTTCCACATAAACTGGTTTGTTGATGGGCTTACCTTTTCTGTTTACAAGAAATGATTTCAATTTCACCGTATCACCGGGGTGGTATTTGGCTTTGTTGAACACAATATACCCGGTATGTTTCTGAGTAAATTTATAGGAGGATTGATCATAACAATGATAATCGTCAAAAATACAAGCGACTTTATGATAGGAATTGGAGAAAAAATTCTTGGTGCGATATATGGTGCCTTGTGATCTACCTTCTGAAATGGATTTCACACCATCAATGGGCAGATGAACCACATAGTTGATTGGTATCCAAATATATTTTAGCGGGGTCCCATACAAGACTTTTCTGGAACCTCTTTTAATACCAGAATTGTTGTATGCTCTGTTTAAATGATAAAAGGAAGTAAAATCCCCATGGTTCACTTTTAGTAAGCCTTTGGCATTGGATTTTTTCCTTAAAAAGGAATTTGTTTTGGGATCAAATTTCAGGGTTTTCCCTTTGACACTTACTGCTGCATCTGAAATGATTTGACCCTTTAAATCATATATCTGAATACTTAAATCAGCTTGATTGTTTAAAATAAAAACTTCAAAATCTTGGATGGTAGCAAAGGAAAGTTTCAGTTTGTTTTTTTCAGTGTAGGCTTTTAAATAATGTCCTTGGGGTAATTTTCTTTTGTATTCTTGATCAGTTGGAAATGAATCCACCAGCGTATGAAAAAAAGTGGAATCAACAACCCATACATCTTTTTGCACGATATTTTCGGCCTCTTTATCGGCGATTTTATATATGTAGGTAAAAAAACTGCTTTGCCTACTCTCCAATAACTTTTGACTTTGCGCATGAAGGGAAATTATGAAGAAAAAAATCAATAAGAATAAATGTTTCCCTTGAGGAGTTGTATTCATGTCAAAAATCAATAAGGTTATTTTTAAAAATCCAGTTAAGAAATTGAAACGGTATATGAAATTTAAAGTTCTGGTATCTCAATGGGTGGAAATTACATTTTTTACCCACTTTAAAAAAATCAATCCCTATTCTCAATCACCTTAACTCTTATACTGATCATTTCCAAAGGTTCATCCGCATCATCTCTTTCTACAGAAACGATTTTATCAACAAGGTCCATTCCTGAAATCACCTGACCAAAAACGGTGTAATTCCCATCCAAGCGATGGAGGCCTGCTTGGTTTTGGACAATGTAAAACTGGCATCTTGCCGATAATTTACCGGGATTGTCATCCCTTCCAGCCCCCACTGCTCCATATATGTGGGTGAGATCAGGATGAAATTCTGGATCAAGCAGGTATTCAGGATCCTTGAAACCCTCTTCTGTATCCGGGCATCCACCCTGGGCCACGAAATCCGGAATGACCCTATTGAAAGTCAGGGAATCCCAGTACCCCGCTTCAGCCAGTTGAATAAAGCTGTCCCGGTGATTTGGAGTCAGATCATGGAGCTGAATGATGATGTCTCCTAAAGGGGTTTCTATTTTGGCCAGACTCGACTGAGCAGAGGAGCTGAAGACGGATGCCAATAACACCAAAAAACTACTTACAAACCTTAGGATTATCATGGCATTGAAAATGAAACGATTTTGGAGGTATGACAATAATCGAAATAGTTTTTAAAAATCAACCATTTCCAAAGCTCCACTCCTTGGAAATGGTTGAAAAGAAGCTTATGAAATTAACCCAAATCCCTTCCCACTTTTTCCATCAAAGCTTTGGTGGCCATGATTCCGTCCACTTCGGAAAGCTCGGTTCCTTCGTATTCTATGCCAATGTGACCGGTGTAGCCGGCATCTTTGACGATTTGCAACATTTTGTTGTAATCGGTTTCCACGCAGTTGCCTGCTTCATCAAAGTTGTTGGTTTTGGCACTGACTCCTTTGGCATGAGGCATCATTTCGGCCACGCCTTTGTAGCGGTCATACTCTTCCACACATTCACCGCCCCATTCTGAATCATCGGATCTTCTGATACAGAAGTTTCCAAAGTCCGGCAAGGTACCGCAATTGTCCATGCCGGTATCTTTGATGACTTTGGCGAGCCATTGTCCATTGGAGGAATGGCTGCCATGGTTTTCTACGATGACGTTGATGTCATAGTCTTTGGCAAATTCCGACAGCCTGCGCAAGCCAGCAGTGGCGGATGCACCGACTTCCTCGGCAGTGCCCCGGCCAAAGGCATTGACCCGAATGGAATGACAACCTAAAAACTGGGCAGCTTCTACCCATTTTTTATGTTGGTCTATGGCCTGGTTTCTGGAAGTTTCATCTCTATCCCCCAAGTAACCTTCCCCATCAACCATGATCAGCAAGTTTTTGATGCCGTTGTCATCGGCTCTTTTGTTCATTTCTCCCAAAAACGCTTTGTCCTGGGCTTTGTCCTTGAAGAAGGCATTGACATATTCTACCGCATCAATATCGAATTTTTCTCTGGTGAAAGGGATGAAATCCAGGTGTTTGAGTTCTCCTCCAAATAAGGCTTTGTGGAGAGACCATTGGGCAAGAGAGATTTTAAAAAACATAGCTGGAGATGTTTCGGAAGTGGAAGTTGTTTCTGCTTTGTTTTGGCAGCCTTGGAGCCAAAGTGGGGTAAGGCCTGCACCTAGGCTTAATAAACCCAGGTTTTTAATAAAAACTCTTCTAGGAGGATGTTGTTGCTTCATGTGTTATGGAAATTATGGGTGTGAAATATAAATTTGTCTATAAATCTCTTGAATTCCTAGAGAATCGCACCAATGTGGAAAAACCGGAAAAGAAATCCCATCCTTTATAGGTGTCGATGAAATGCTTTTTGAAAAAGCAAAACCCTTCAGATCAGGATCTCCGAAGGGCATACACAAAAGTTAAAAGACTGTTTGGGGATTTTTTTTAAATAATAAAATGGGATGTTGATCAGACTATTTTATGATCATAATCCTGTATTATCGTAAACTACCTTTAATATACCTAATTTTTTCAAAAAGAGAAACCTTCAAATGAGATATTCCAATAAATCGCTATCCGCTTTTTTACCACTAACCCAGTATTCTTCTTCAAACGGGTTGGAAGTCCGAAGTAGGAAGTCCACCGCCTTCCATCGGGCAGGCCCGCCTTCTGTCGGGCAGGGATGTGTCGGACGTTTTGCCAGCGAGAATTTTATTGAATTTCCATATTACTGGCATCACTCCGTACATACATGTTCCAATATCTGAACCTGCCTAGCCAGCAGGCAGGTATCCAATTAATATTAAATAAATATTCTCTAAGGATAAACAATCCGTAAAGTCAGAAATTCTTAGGTGTGTTAAATTAATTTCATTGCTTGTAAGCTATTTTCACCTGTACCACCCCATCCTTGACCATGTCGAGTTTCTTGGCTGCCGCTCCCGAAACATCTATGATACGCCCCCTTACCCTTGGCCCCCGGTCATTGATGCGCACCTTGACGGTTTTGCCGTTTTTAAGATTGGTCACTTCCACCATGGTGCCAAAAGGAATGGTCCTGTGGGCGGCAGTCATTTTGGATGCGTTGTATTTCTCGCCGCTAGCCGTTTTACGTCCTTGAAATTTCTTGGCATAATAACTGGCCTTGCCTCTCTCTTCCACCAATTTTCCAGAGTTGGAGGTTTTGATGCCCGAACAAGATGCCAAGAACAGCATGGCCCAAAGGATTAGCCATGCATTTGTTGTCTTTTTTTGCATGGCTTCCCCGGATCAAAATCCAGGCCATTGTTGTCCTATTTGCCAATTTGAAATCATGGAAAGAATTGGATTCAATTTTAATTACTCCTCCAAAACACTTACCTCCAATCGGGTAGGCTTTTCCGAATCGTGGGATACGCGGTGGGTGGCTTTGACAAAATCCTCTTCATTGGCTTTGAAGATATTCTCCACGTATTTCTGTGGATTGCGGTCGATCAAAGGAAACCAGGTACTCTGGATCTGAATCTGGATTTTATGTCCTTTTTTGAAGGTGTGGAACACATCCTGGAGCATTAGGGGGACCTCGGTGATTTCACCGGGTGAGAAGGGTTTCGGTTCGGAAAAACTTTCCCTGTACCTTCCACGGATGACCTCCGATCGGACCATCTGATGGTAATGGCTCATCTGGGTACCTTCCTGGACATAATCATGGTTGGGGGTGTCTCCAGGATACACATCCACTACTTTCACGATCCAGTCTGCATCGGTCTCTGAAGTCGAGACCATCAGGTATGCCATGATTTCTCCGATCAAAGTGACATCTTTTTCCAGTATGTCTGTCTCAAATACCAGCACATCAGGTCTTCTTGCAGCAAATCGCTGGTCATCGGCCATGTATTTTCTGGGGGTAAAGTTGAGTTTGATGTCCGGACTGTAAGGCACAGGTTTGGCGGGATCGGAAATGAATTCGCTGATGGCCTTCCCGTTGGGTTTTTCTTCGCTGAGCATCCCGTTGGCATGTGGATAAAAAACTGTTGTCTTTGCCTCAGAGGTGGGCCAGGTATCAAAACTTTTCCATTCTTTTCTGCCGGTATCAAAAACATAGGCTTCAGGGAGTCCGGTGTTGCCATCACCTTCCCCTTTTAAAAAATGATTGAAAAAAACCGCTTCCACATTTTCCTGGTACCAGGTTGATATGCTGTCTCCAAAATACACATTGGATACCTTTTGGATGCCAATTTCTCTTGCCCAATCCCCATGTGACCAAGGTCCCATCACCAAGGTATTATAGGTGCCAGGATTGTTTTCCTCTATGGTTTTGTAAATGGTGAGTGGGCCATATAGGTCTTCCGCATCAAACCAACCCCCTACGGTCATGACTGCAGGTTTTACCTCTCTCAGGTGGGGAATGATGCTCCTTTCCTGCCAAAACTCATTGTAATCCGGGTTTTCTTTGAGTTGGGTCCAGAAAAAATTATCCTCGCCATAATATTGGTCAGCATTCTTTAAGGAACCCATGTCCATAAAGAATTGATAGCCATCTTTGGTGCCGGCATCGACCATTTGGTACCAGGGTTTGTCGGTAGGACCGTCTTTTTGATATCCGAAAACGACCGTTGCCAACCAGTAACTCAAAAAGTAAGCACCGTTGTGGTGAAAGTCATCAAAATAAAAATCTCCAATCGGGGCTTGAGGGGATACGGCTTTTAAGGCAGGATGGGCAAAGGGCAAAGAGGCTGCCGCATAGAAGCCGGGATAGGAAATGCCCCATTGGCCAAATTTCCCGTTGTGGCCTTTGATGTTTTTCAGGAGCCATTCTATGGTATCATAGGTATCGGTGCTTTCGTCTATTTCCTTGCTGTTCTTTTTGCGGTGAGGGACCGTGGGCCGCATGTTGTCAAACTCACCCTCTGACATCCACCTGCCTCTGACATCCTGATACACAAAGATAAATCCTTCCTCCATCAGCTTAGGGGAAGGCCCCAAGAGGGTTTTCATTTTTCCTTCTCCGTAAGGTCCTGCGGAGTAGGGGGTCCGCTGCATCAAAAAGGGAGTAGGATGATCCATATTCTTTGGCACATAGACCACCGTGTGCAGTTTGATTCCATCCCTCATAGGGATTTGGTATTCTGTTTTGGTGTAATTTTCGGCTACATAATCTGTAGATTGTCCCTGTGCAACAAGACCAAGAACAAGAAAGAGCATACTGATAATCAATGATTTTTTCATAGTAAAACAAAAAGAGCTGATAATTAGGATTGTATCTAAAATGTAATGTCTTTTTGATAAAAATAAAAATTATCAAAGGGAAAGGTTTGACTTCCTGACGTGCTTTACATATTGTAATTTCAAAGAAAAATCAATTTTATTTCCCTAAACTTGTAGCATGAAAAGCATCGCCCTTATTCCTGCCAGATATGCTTCAACCCGTTTTCCGGCCAAGTTGACCGCCGATCTCTGTGGCAAGTCCGTGATCCAAAGGACTTACCTGAGCACCGTGGCAACCGGAATATTCAATCAGGTCATAGTGGTCACTGACCACAGTGAGATTGCCTCTCACATCGAGGAATTGGGCGGAACGGTATTTTTCAGCCAAAAAATACATGAAAGCGGGTCTGACCGTATAGCAGAAGCTGCTGCGACTTTGGATGCGGATGTCGTGGTCAATGTACAGGGGGATGAGCCATTTCAGGACAAAACCTCTTTGGAAAACCTGCTGGAGGCTTTTAAAGATCCTGAAGTGCAGGTGGCCTCCTTGATGTTTTCTATAGATACACAGCAAGCTGAAGATCCTAATGCGGTCAAGGTGGTCTTGGACAAGGCCCAAAATGCCCTTTACTTCAGCAGAGCAAAAGTGCCATTCGCAAGGGATTCAAAAGTGGCAGTCAATTACTTCAAACACATTGGCATATATGCCTATCGGAAGGACGTATTGATCCGATTTACCCAACTCGATAAATCCCATTTAGAGCAGATTGAAATGCTCGAACAGCTTAGGTTGTTGGAGAATGGAATACCGATAAGAATGGTAGAAACTACCCATCAAGCCATAGCGGTGGATGTTCCTGAAGACCTTGAGTTGGCGAAAGCCTATTTCCGAAATTACTCCGATAAAATCTAAAACCTTACCGGAGAGGTCCTTTGCTGTGGTTCTTGGATTAGAATATAGGATTCCCCTTCCTTGGCATGGCAGGCATTACACCCGGTGGTAAAGGATTTGAACCCATCCAAAAATGCCTCCTTGTCTTCTTTTTCAACCAATGCCTCCATGGCAGGAATGCTTTCTTGCATGAAATCTTCCGCTGAAGCAGCTCTCACAGGTCTTCTTTTTAGACCATCTTCCATGGCTTCTATAATGTGTTCCAGTTGGTGTTCGGCATAACGCCAGTTTTCATCCTGACCTGCCCAATACAATTCGCTGTAGCGGTAGGAGACTTCCACCATGGTACGGCTAAAGCCTCCCAATTGATGGGCGACTTCATCCAACCGTTCCTCAGTGGTACCGGAAAGCCATCCATCTGGACCTACCGATTTACTTTCCTCACTGCTTTTTTCACTGACTTCACAGGAGAAGAATAAGGTCATAAATGCCATTAAAATGCTGCTATTGAACTTTTGGAACATGTTTTTCATGAATTAAATTTAAAGTATGGACAGCTACTATTCCCGCAGTTTCTGTTCTGAGCCTGCTCTGCCCTAAAGAACAGGGAGAAAACTGATGCTTGATGGCCAAATCTATTTCCTTTGGGGCAAAATCTCCTTCCGGGCCGATCAATACCAAATAAGAATTGTCCTGAACAGCCTGCTCAGCGAGATGAACGGAATTGTCTTCATCTACATAAGCGATAAATTTCTGAAATGTTTGGAATTCCAGGTCGGAGACAAATTCCTCGTAATCCCGCATCTCATTGACTTTGGGTAAATGGGTTTTGTAACTCTGTTTGCAGGCGGAAATCATTTTCTTTTCCAGTCTGTCTAGCTTCAGGATGCCCCTTTCGCTGTTGACTGTCCTGAGAAACGAAACTTCCTGTATGCCGATTTCGGTGATTTTTTCTATCATCCATTCCATCCTGTCCAGATTTTTGGTAGGCGCCACAGCCAAATGAATGTAGTAGGGGGGGATAGGCTGAAATTCCCTTTCCACGATACTCAATTGAACGTTTTTGGGATTGATGGTATCAATTTTACAAACAAACAGGGAGCCTTTACCATCTGTAAAATGAACCAAATCCCCGATTTTCTTTCGCAGGGCCTTGGCCATGTGCCGTGATTCTTCAGGACTTAAGTCAAAACTTGGACCTTTGATGTCTGCTTGAAAAAAGAGTTGCATGAGAAAAGAGTGCTTTGGTAGTGTGAATTTAACAAATGTGAGGTGAATAAGCTCATTTCTCCCAAGCCTTTTTAAATTTTAGGAACCATGAGTGACCTTAACAAAAAAAAGCACAACCGCTGTGGGTTGTGCTTTTCCATTATGATAACCTTCTCTAGGAGTAATCTTCAGACTACTCCTGAATATTTTTAGTAGAATTTCAGCGACAAAAATGGAAAATGGCCATTTGAAATGACCAGGTTGATGGGGGTATATGTTGTAAGGCTAAGGAGTTGATTTTTCAAAAGGATATATCTGTTCAACATTGACGTTGCCAAAAGGCGCTTATTCCTAGGTTTCGGCAAGACGTTTGTTTTCCAGAGGGAAATTTTTGGGCCGAAACTGAGGGAGGGGGTGGCACTCGACCCCCCGCCGGTTTCACCCGGAGCAACTAGTGATTGAAGCCCTACCTGGGGTTCCGCGCTGAAAAGTGCGCAATGGAATCAAACCAAAATCTCACTTTCAAAAAACTGGCTGTACTCATTCAATTAGTTGAGCGGTGGGTGGCTGGAAAACCGAGGGTGGGCAGGCCTTGCGGGTGGAAGGATTTTTCCAGCTTGACTTTTTCCTGCATGCTGCGCTGCAGGCAGGTCTTACTTTTTGGGTAAAGCTAAAAAGTGAGAGGAAAGAAGGAAGATTGATTCAAATCAATGTTGCCATTCATAAAAACCTTACTTCCTTTTTGATTGATTTGAAATAGGACATTTCAGACTACCATTGCCGCTAAGGTGACCTTTTTTTCTGGGTTTCGGCAAAATCTTGGTTTTCCAGAGGGAGATTGTGGGGCAGAAATGTTGGGAAGAGGATGGCTCTTTGGTCCAGGGTCGCCTCGCTCACTCGGAGTAAATAATGGTTGAACCCCGACAGGGTTTCAACAAGAAAAGTGTTTTGCAGAATAAAAAAAAACACAACCCTGGGGGATTGTGCTTTTCCATTTATGATAACCTAAAATAACCTAACTATATTTTAACCTTTTGATAGTTCAATGTTTAAAGGCTTGCCTTTGATGGTGTTGGATTTCATCACCTTGATCACGTGATCCGCGTCTTTGGAAGGAACATCTACAAACGTAAAGTTGTCATAAATGTCAATTCCTCCAATGCTTCTGCCTGGTACACCGGTTTCTCCGGCGATGGCACCCACAATGTCATTCGGTCTGATCCTGTCCTTTTTACCCAAGTTGATGAATAACCTGGCCATATTCGGCTCACGGGCGGTTTTGTCACGGGGAATTCTTTCCCTGCCACTGCCTCCACGGCTATCGGACTTGGCATAGCGATCCCTTCCTCGGTCTCTGCTTTCTCTGCCTTCTCTTCTGCCACCGCGATCTCCTCGGTCTCTATCTCCTCTGGAGAAATCCACTTCGAAGTTTTGCTCTTCAACTACTTTCAACACATCACCCATTTGCATTTTGATCAGGGCCAAAGCCACTTGATCCATAGAAAGTCCTTCAGCCAACAACTGACCGATGGTTTCTTCAAACAGCTGATTGTCTTCTTCTTTGCTCAGCACCTTGTAGACATCCTTCACCAACTGATCTTTTTTCAGTTCGATTAAGTCTGTTGCAGATGGAGGATCAAGTTTATGGATAGATGTTTTGATGAATTTTTCCAAATCCCTGATCTTGAAGTTGTCTTTTCTTCCGGTAACAAAGCTGATGGCCATTCCTGACTTACCTGCTCTGCCTGTACGGCCGATCCTATGTACGTAATTTTCTTCGTCCAAAGGCAGGTCATAATTGAACACTACCTCTACATTGTCTACATCAATTCCCCTGGCAGCAACATCCGTTGCAACCAATACCGAACAGTGACCTTTACGGAATTTGTTCATGACCTTGGTCCTTTGTGCCTGAGATAAATCCCCGTGAAGGGCCTCAGCTTGGATACCTCTGGCAATCAAGCCTTCAGTAACTTCGTCTGTTGCTCTTTTGGTATTACAGAAGACCACACTGAGGTTAAATTGATGTAGGTTGATCAACCTGGTCATCAATTCCAGTTTCAGGGGTGACTTTACTTCATAATAAGACTGAGTGATATTTTCTACCGTCAGTTCCTTTCTAAGTACCTTGACAACTTTTGGGTCGGTCTGGAATTTTCTGGTCAGATCCATGATGGGCTTAGGCATGGTCGCAGAGAAAAAGACGGTCTGTCTTTCTTCTGGCATGGCACTAAGGATCATTTCAATGTCCTCTCTAAAACCCATGTCCAACATTTCGTCCGCCTCATCCAATACGATGATGCTTACGTTGTCCAGGTTTAACGTACGTCTTTGCATGTGGTCCATGATCCTACCGGGAGTTCCCACTACGATCTGAACGCCTTTTTTCAAGCTCCTAATCTGTCTGTCAATGGCTTCTCCACCATAGATACAGGTACTGGATACACCTCTCTTAAACCTCGCCAGCTTAACGATCTCACCTTCTACCTGTACCGCGAGTTCACGGGTAGGACAAAGGACAAGTGCCTGTGGCTTGTTCACTGAGGGATCCACCTGATCAATGATAGGAATGGCAAACGCTGCTGTCTTTCCGGTACCGGTCTGTGCCTGTCCGATGACATCATGTCCTTCCAATAACTGAGGGATGGTCTGTGCTTGAATTGGGGAAGGATGGGTATAGCCCATGTCTTCCACTGCCTTTAGGATTTCTTCTGAAATCCCAAGGTCTGAGAATGTTAATTCTTGTTCCATGAAATGTTTCCTTACTTCTCTAGACCATGATTTCCTGGTGATATCCCATATCCAGCGACAATAAGGAAACCCACGGTTAGAAAAATGTTATAATTTAATTCGGATGCAAAGGTAAGATCAATTATTCGGAAAAGCAAACATGTGTTAAAAGTTTTTAGAATATTCTGTAAAAATATGAACAGACTGGCGTAATATCTTTGGTTTAACCTGGCTAAACAACGTTTGAAAAGAAATAAAATAAGAAGATGGCAGCCACCTCTATCTCAAATCATAGGAAAATGACCAGGATATATTACAAAAACCTCGTCAAGTAAGGCAGTAAAATCCTATAGATATTTCTTAGACAATTCATTTACCAGATCAATATAAGCTTGGGCGGCTTCTTCTTTCGGTTTTCCTTCGTACTTTTCCCAGCTATGGTATTTGGCAGATGCGATAAAGTCGAAAGCCCCCGGAGGATCCTCTTTGTTGTCACCTTCAGTGGCCTGTTTGTACAACCCATACAATTGGAGCAGTTCTTCATTATTTGGCTTCACCGTAAATCTTTTGGTCAAAGCTCTTGCTTCTTCTAAATTATTGCTCATCATGGGTGGGTTTTAATTGACATTAAAATTACTGTTATTTTAAAAATATTTCATAAGAAAGTTCAAAAAAAAACCACTGGCTAACCAGTGGTTTTTTACATCATCAAAGAAACTAGTTTATCTTTTGTTCATAGATACATAATCCCTTTCATTGGCGCCGGTGTATACCTGACGAGGTCGGCCAATGGGTTCGTTGTTTTCTCTCATCTCTTTCCACTGGGCGATCCAGCCGGGAAGTCGACCCAAAGCAAACATGACAGTAAACATGTCCGTGGGTATTCCCAAAGCTCTGTAAATGATACCCGAGTAGAAGTCCACGTTGGGATAAAGTTTGCGATCCACAAAATACTGGTCTTTCAAGGCTGCTTGTTCCAGTTCTTTTGCGATATCCAATACAGGGTCACTCACACCCAATTTGCCCAATACATCGTCTGCGGCCTTTTTGATGATTTTGGCCCTGGGATCAAAATTTTTATAAACCCGGTGTCCAAAACCCATTAATCTGAAAGGATCATTTTTGTCTTTGGCTTTTTCCAAATATTTTTTGGAATCTCCGCCATCAGCTTTGATGGCTTCCAGCATTTCGATTACAGATTGGTTTGCTCCCCCGTGAAGCGGTCCCCAGAGGGCATTGATGCCGGCAGAAATGGAGGCATAAATGCTGGCTTGGGAAGAACCTACGATTCTTACTGTAGAAGTAGAGCAGTTTTGCTCATGGTCTGCATGGAGGATGAGCAATTGGTCCAGGGCTTTGGCCACTACTGGATCTGCATCATATCTTTCCGCTGGTAGGGCAAACATCATTTTTAGAAAATTGGAACAGTAGTCCAGGCTGTTGTCCGGATAATTCACCGGATGTCCCATTTTGTTTTTGAATGCCCAAGCGGCAAAAGTTGGCATTTTGGCCAATAAGCGGACAATACTCAAATCAACTTCATCTTTGGATCTATTGGGATCCAACGAATTGGGATAAAATGCAGTCAGTGAGCAGATCAAGGAAGACAATACACCCATCGGATGGGCATTGGAAGGAAAACCATCCAATATTTTTTTGATGTCCTCATGCACCAAAGTATGTGTGGTGATCTGATTGGAAAAATATTCGTATTGGGACTGAGAAGGGAGATCTCCGTAAATCAACAAGTATGCGACTTCCATAAAGGAGGACTTTTCGGCAAGCTCCTCTATTCCATAACCTCTGTAGCGCAGGATTCCCAATTCTCCATCCAAAAAAGTAATCGCACTTTTGGTTGCTCCCGTGTTTTTATATCCTGGATCCAGGGTGATCAGGCCAGAATCAGCTCTCAGTTTGGCAATATCTATCGCTTTTTCGTTTTCTGTTCCTTCCAGTACCGGAAATTCATATTCATTTCCATCAAAAGATAACTTGGCAATTTCTGACATATTTATGGGTTTTATCTATTTATGTATGTGATCAAAATATACAACTATACTTTAGCCCCTTAAGTTAATAAAATCGTGCATTATATACACACTTTATTCCTCAAGAGGCCTAATTATTCAGGGAATGTCCAACAAATAATATTGGGCTAAAGGCTACAATCCAACTAAGAAAAGAAAGAAATTCAGGCCAGTTTTTCCTACAATCCTGTGGTACAAAACCTAAGTTGACAAAATTAAATTCGGTAAAGATTCACCAGTTAAGTTATAGTTTTTTAACAAAAAAAATAGCCCATCAGGGCTACTTTTTAGGATTTGCAGAAATGCTCAAAGACTTCTACCAAATGGTCTCCTATGATCTGGGCATTTCTGCCTTCGATGTGATGACGCTCTACAAAGTGCACCAATTCACCATCCTTGAAAAGGGCCATGGAAGGGGAGGAAGGAGGATAGGGAAGGTGAAATTCACGCACCTTTGCCACGGCATCCCGGTCATTGCCGGCAAAGACAGTGGCAAGGGTGTCCGGCTTCACCGGAGATTTGTCCAATGCCATTCTTACACCGGGTCTTGCGGCTCCCGCAGCGCAACCACATACTGAATTGATGACAATCAAGGTAGTCCCTTTGTGGTCTTTTAGGTGGCTTTCCACCTCATCTGCTGTTCTGAATTCCTGAAAGCCCGCCTCAGTCAATTCCGATCTCATGGGGGCTACTAATTCTTCTGGATACATATTTTTTGATAATTATGGTTTTACAATTTATAAAAAGCCTAATTCTAATTTTGCAACTTCCGACATCATGTCCTGAGAATAGGGAGGGTCAAAGGTAAGTTCCACTTCCACGTCGCTGATGTTGGGTATTTGTTGGATTTTGTTTTTTACTTCTGAAGGAATGAACTCAGCGGATGGACAATTGGGGGAAGTAAGGGTCATCAAGACATATACATTGTTGACCGGATAGATATTGATTTCGTAAATCAAGCCCAACTCATAGACGTCTACCGGAATCTCGGGATCATAGACCATTTTGATGGCCGAAACCACTTTTTCTTTTAACTCCGGTATGTTGATGGTTTCTTTTCCTTCTTCTGTAGTGGACATACTTTATGCGTTTAATTTACTTTGGAAAGCCAAGGCATACAGCTTCATTTGTTTGATCATGGAAGCCAAGCCATTAGACCTTTGCGAACCGATGATGTTGCCCATTCCGATCTGTTCGATGAAATAGAGTTCTGCTTGGAGGATCTCATCTGGAGTCCTTCCAGACAGGATACGGATCAGTAAACTGATCAAACCCTTGGTAATGTCTGTATTGGAATCAGCAAGGAAAACAATTTTACCTTCCTCTTCCTTCGCTTCCAACCAAACTTTGGATTGGCAGCCTTTGATGATATGGTCATCCGTTCTGGCTTCTTCCGGAAAAGGGGGCAAGCCGTTTCCCAACTCCATGATGTAATAAATCGTGGATTCTCTATCGGAACCCAAGATTTCAAACTCATCTTTTATTTCCTCCTGAACCTGATTGATCGAGGTCATTTATTTGTTTTTGATTTTAGCGATTTTATGGACACTTTCTGCCAACCTATCGATTTCTTCTTTGGTGTTGTAAACAGCGAAGGAAGCCCTAACAGTTCCCTCAATTCCAAATCGATTCATAAGTGGCTGGGTACAATGATGCCCCGTCCTCACAGCTATGCCTGAAGCATCCAGCATCATGCCTACATCAAAGGGGTGCATGTCTTTGATCAGGAAGGAAACGACGCTGACTTTTTCCTTGGCGGTTCCAATAGGAACAAAGCCTTTGATGTGGGAAAGCTTTTCCACCGCATATGCTAGCAAGTCATCCTCATGGGCTTTGATGTTGGCTTTGCCTATTTCTTTGACAAATTCCAAAGCCTTTTGAAAAGCGATGACATCCCCTATATTGGGTGTCCCTGCCTCAAATTTGAAGGGGATTTCATTGTAGGTGGTTTTTTCGAAAGTCACTTCTTTGATCATTTCTCCACCGCCTTGATAGGGAGGCATGCTTTCGAGAATTTCTCTTTTGCCATACAACACCCCCATTCCGGTAGGGCCGTAGATTTTATGTGCAGAAAAAGCCATGAAATCGCAATCCAAAGCCTGTACGTCCACTTCCAAGTGAGAGGTGGATTGTGCCCCATCCAAGAGTACTTTGGCTCCCTGTGCATGGGCCAGATCAATGATGCTTTTGACTGGATTGATGGTGCCCAAGGCATTGGAGACATGGACTACGGAAACCAGCTTTGTTGTAGGACTTAAAAGTTTTTTGAAATCTTCCAAGTCGATTTCACCGGCATCACTGACGGGTATTATTTTTAGATGGGCACCTTTTTCCTCACAGAGCATCTGCCATGGGACGATGTTGGAGTGGTGTTCCATGGTGGAGATGATGATCTCGTCTCCTGCCTGTATGTATTTTCGCCCAAAGGTGGCGGCTACCAGATTGATGCCCTCAGTAGTGCCTTTGGTAAAAATTATTTCTTCCTGTTCCTTGGCCCCAATAAACTCCCTGACCATCTCACGGGTTTTTTCATAGGTACGGGTAGCTCTGTCGGCCAGAGTATGGGCACCCCGGTGGATATTTGAATTGTCCGTCTGATAATATTGAGAAAGGGCATCGATGACCGATTGGGGTTTTTGGGTCGTAGCCGCATTGTCAAAATAGACCAAGGGCTTGCCATTGACCTCCTGATCAAGGATGGGAAACAAACTTCTGATATGGGTTAGATCCAATGCCATCAATAAGAGCCGCCAAGTCTTTCCTGAAGCAAACCGATGCAATAATCTCTGAAGGATTCCTCTTTGATATGCTCCAAAACCTCCCCGGCGAAAGCATACAACAAAAGCCCTCTCGCACTTTCTTTTCCTATTCCTCTTGCCCTCAGATAAAACAAGGCTTCCTCATCCAGCTGCCCTATGGTACATCCGTGGGAACACTTGACGTCATCTGCCCAGATTTCCAGCTGGGGCTTGGTGTTGACAATGGCATCCTCCGAAAGTAGGATATTGTTGTTTTGCTGAAAAGCATTGGTTTTCTGGGCATCCTGTCTTACGAAGATTTTCCCATTGAATACTCCCCGGGACTGATCTGCCAAAATCCCTTTGTAAAGTTCGTTGGATTCAGCATGTGGCTTGGTGTGATCCACATTGGTATGGTTGTCCACATGGGTTTTGCCATTGACCAGGTAAAGCCCGTACATGTTGCCTTCGCATCCACTGTCCAAAAGGTTAAGGCTAAGGTTGTTTCTCAGCATATCTCCTTGCAGGGTAAGCACTACTGAGGTGAAGGTGGCATCCCTGTGAATGTTGGTCTCAAAGTTGTTGACGGTAATCCCAGACCTGCTTTCTTCTTGGACCCTATAATAATGTATATGGGCATTTTCACCTACATGAATTTCGGTGACCACATTGTTAAAGTATGGTGCCTCATCTAAGGAAATTGTTTTTTCGATGAAAGTTCCGGCAGTTTGGGATTGCGCAGAAATATAAGTTCTGGGAGCTGTATAATTACCTTCTAGGGCCTGAACAAAATGCAAAATCAAAACCGGTTTTGTCAAGGCTTTGCCTTTGGGAATCTCAAGGCTGATGCCCTCTTGGAAAGTCAGGCTGTTCAATGGGACAAAATGATCCCTGTCATTTTTGGCAATCGCTCCTATCTTTCCATTCAGGTTGGCTTCATTTTCTTCAATAGAAAGAATTTGAAATTCAGCTCCAGTGAAATTGGACAGTTCCTGATCCCATTGCCCGTTGTTGAAAACCAAAACATGGGCATCTAAGCCCGGAATGTGCGCAGCTGCTACTTGTGCAGCCGTTAAATTGATTTTTTGGGTAGCTTTGATTTCACCAAAAGTACTTTCCAGTTTTTTGCTAATGGGGGTAAATTTATATTCCTCTTCCTTAAGCGCCGGCAAACCTTGGGTACGCAAGGCATCCAAAGCTTCCATTTTCAAATCAGCGAAAGCGCCGAAATCCTCGGAAAGTCCGTTGAGAAAGGTATCGATTAAGCGTAGTGTCTTTGTATTCGTCATATATTCATGCATTCAGGTTGAATTGGGAAATGGAGTGATCAGACAGCCGCCCCATTGGTGGCCTCTTTGATCCAGTCATAACCTTTTTCTTCCAGCTCCAAAGCCAACTCCTTATTGCCAGATTTAACAATTTTACCGTCAAACAGCACATGGACAAAGTCAGGAACAATGTAATCCAGCAGTCTTTGGTAGTGGGTGACGACGATGGTGGCTTTGTCAGCAGACCTAAGGGTATTCACCCCATGGGATACCACTTTCAGGGCATCGATGTCCAAGCCGGAATCCGTTTCATCCAAAATGGAAAGTGAGGGATCTAAAATGGCCATCTGAAAAATCTCGTTCCTTTTCTTTTCACCTCCTGAAAAGCCTTCATTGAGGGACCTGCTGAGCAGTTTTTGGTCAATCTCTACCAGTTTCATTTTTTCTTTCATCAAAGTAAGAAATTTGACTGCGTCAAGGGGTTCCTGACCCCGATATTCTCTTACCTGATTGACGGCTGTTCTGAGAAAGTTGGTTGAACTGACTCCCGGGATTTCAACCGGATACTGGAAGGCCAAAAAGACGCCTTCTCTGGCCCTATCTTCCGGGCTGAGTTCCAATAGGTCTTTTCCTTTGAAAATCACTTCACCTGCAGTCACCTCATATTCTTCTTTACCGGCCAATACTGAGGCGAGGGTAGATTTGCCGGAACCGTTGGGTCCCATGATGGCATGCACCTCTCCAGGTTTTACTTCCAGATTGATTCCTTTTAAAATAGGAGTGCCTTCTACAGAGGCATGTAAATTTTTGATACTTAACATTGCTGTATGGATAAGATAAACCTCAGACTTTCTTTAACAAAAAAGTCTGAGGCATTGTAATGGAAATTTTTTCTTGTTTTGAAGATTAGCCTACGCTTCCCTCAAGGGTCAGGGCCAGTAGTTTCTGTGCTTCCACGGCAAATTCCATAGGAAGCTGATTCAGGACTTCTTTGGCGTAGCCATTGACAATCAAGGCTACTGCATCTTCCGTGGCAATGCCCCTTTGGTTGCAATAGAATATCTGATCTTCCCCGATTTTGGAAGTGGTGGCTTCGTGCTCCACTTTGGCAGTAGGATTCTGTATATCAATGTAAGGGAAAGTGTGAGCGCCACAACGGTCCCCCATCAACAGTGAATCACACTGAGAGAAGTTTCTCGCATTGGTGGCCCTTTTCATGACCTGCACCTGACCTCGATAGGAATTCTGGGACCTTCCTGCAGAAATACCTTTGGAAACGATCCTGGATTTGGTATTTTTTCCGATATGGATCATTTTGGTTCCCGTATCAGCTTGCTGATAATTGTTGGTCACTGCCACCGAATAAAACTCTCCGATGGAGTGGTCACCTTTAAGTATGCAGGATGGGTATTTCCAAGTGACAGCAGAACCTGTTTCCACTTGAGTCCAAGAGATTTTGGAATAATCACCGGCACAGATTCCCCTTTTGGTTACAAAATTATAAATGCCGCCTTTCCCATTTTTGTCACCGGGAAACCAGTTTTGAACCGTAGAATATTTTACCTCAGCATTTTTTGCAGCATAAATCTCCACCACGGCCGCATGAAGTTGGTTTTCATCTCTTTGTGGTGCGGTACAACCTTCCAGGTATGACACATAGGAACCTTCTTCCGCGATGATCAATGTTCTTTCAAATTGACCCGTATTGGCCGCATTGATCCTGAAGTAAGTGGACAATTCCATGGGGCAGCGAACCCCTTTGGGTATATAACAAAATGATCCGTCGGAAAACACCGCGGAATTGAGTGCTGCATAATAATTGTCTGTGATGGGCACCACAGAGCCCAGGTATTTCTTGACCAGTTCCGGATGTTCTTTTACTGCTTCACTGAAAGAACAGAAAATTACGCCTAATTTTCCAAGGGTTTCCTTAAAGGTAGTACCCACAGATACCGAATCCAAAACGGCATCTACTGCTATACCTTGTAGCCTTTTCTGTTCATTAAGGTTGATGCCGAGCCTCTCATATATCTTAAGCAGCTCAGGATCTATTTCATCCAGACTTTTAGGCTTGTTGTTTTGTTTGGGAGCAGAATAGAACTTCAAAGTTTGGAGGTCGATCTTGGGATAGGTGACATTGGCCCAAACAGGCTCTTTCATCTTCATATAAGTCCTAAAGGCCTTCAGCCGCCATTCAAGCAACCATTCAGGTTCTTCTTTTTTGCTTGAAATCCAACGGATGATATCCTCATTCAATCCAGCGGGGGCTTCATCAGCCTCGTAGTCTACCCACCATCCGTGTTCGTATTCTTTGGAAGTTAATTCTTCTAAAATTTGGTTGTCTTTGCTCATCAGTTGAGTTATTTAGACTAATTACATTTTATAGCGCAAAGATATAACATTAATCCAATTTATTATGTTCGAAAGGATTGAAATTTCCCCCTATAAAATTGAAAAAGTAAGCCTAAGGGCTTGAAAACAAATATTTTGAGATATAAAATAAGAATGGTTTTCAACAGGAGTATTGGATTTACTCCTGAAAAAAACCATTGATCAGGCAAAAATTATTTATTTAGACTTAATCTAAATAATTTGATACCTATTCTTTTTCAAACAACTGAATGGGCCTGTTGATGCTTTCTTCCAGCACAATCAAGGTTTCTGTTCTATCGATACCTTCCACTTTTTGGATGTTGTCAAGAACTGTTCGCAGGTGGTTGGTGTCCTTGCAGATTATTTTGGCAAAAATGCTGTAATTACCGGTAGTATAGTAGGCATTGATTACTTCCGAAATTTGTTTGAGTCTTTCAATCACATTGTCATATAGCGAGCTTTTTTCCAAATAGATGCCCAAAAAAGCGGATATGTCATAGCCCAGCTTAGAAAAATCAATGTTAAGGGTGGCGCTTTTGACAATGCCCATGTCTTCGAGTTTTCTCATCCGAACGTGTACCGTTCCGGATGAAACAAAAACTTTTTTTGCTATTTCGGTATAAGGTGTTTTAGCATCTTCATTGAGTAAGGAAATGATCTTTAGATCTACATTGTCAATATCTAAAATTTTGTCCATTATGAAATTGTTTTATTAAAATTATTGGAATAAATATGTGCTAATATTATGAAATTGTCAAAATTTACCAAAAATATTTTTTCAGTTTGCAAATGAGTAAATTTTGTGTTTATTTTGAGGTTACTTAAGTCAGCTATAAAATAATTTTGAAAATATATGCATGGCCTAATATTTTGATTGTATTTATTTGAAATACCTCAGAATCGGTCGAAGAATTTAAAATGACTTTTAATCTCTAAAGTTATATTTGGGTTTATATTCTGAAAAGAGTCTTGCTTCTGGCAAGACTTTTTTGTTTTATTTGGACTTACCTCAATTTCATTCTTTCCCATTCATTTTCGAATTAAGATCTTTCGTAATGGATATACTGTTTTTCATACCCATGATACATCTTTAATTTACTCCATTGGAATTTGGATGTTATCTGGCGGTCGTTTTTTAAAGGTCTAAATTCACGCCATTCGATCCATCGCGCTGATGGCTTCGATTTAAAAAAATCCCATGCAGGAAACTGGCCAAAAAGGGATCCTTATTGCCATATTTTCAAATTCACCTTCGGCATTCCCTAAAACTAGTTGCTCCATTGGTATAAAAAAATGGTTTCCCTTGTTTTAAAATTTGGTATTTTGGCAAAAAACAAATCTATCCATGATGAATCGATACCCTTTCCTTTTTGCATTCTGCTTTCTTTGGTTTTCTGTCCAAGTCTATGCCCAACAAAAACGTCCGCTTACCCACGCGGATTATGATGCTTGGGAAACGGTTGATTCAGAGAAGATCACCAAAAACGGCCAATGGGTGGGTTTCGAAATCAAACCTCAGGAAGGTGATGGGCGATTTGAGGCAAGTGCTCATGGTGACCCGGGCAAAAGGTACCTGGTACCGAGAGGAGAAGCCTTTCAGTTTACAGATGATGGTCAATGGGTCTTGGGCAAAATCATTCCCGAGAAAGACAGTGTGAAGCTCCTTAAACTAAAAAAGACCAAATCAGAAGAAATGCCCAAGGACAGTCTTTTCATTTTGGACCTCAGTTCAGGATCCATTGAAAAACTGGCAAGAGTAAAATCTTTCAAGATCCCGGCAAAAAACCAATCTTGGGTGGCGGTTCATTTTGAGAAAGAGAAGGAGACCAAGGAAGCCAAAAAGGACAGTACCGAAACCAATGAAAAAGCTGAAGATAAGCGAAAAAGTACGGAAGGAACCACTTTACTCCTCCGAGATTTTCAGGGGAATCAAAGTTTTGAACTGTCACGAGTGGACCAATACGGGTTTTCTGAAAACGGGAAATACCTTTTCTACAGACAAGCCACCGAAGATACCCTTAAAAATGCAGCCTTACAGGTTTTTGACTTGTCCAAGGGGAGTGCTATGTTAGTGGATGAAGGGAAGGCCGATTACCATAACATGGTTTTTTCTAAAGACGAGGCTTTTCTGGCTTATTTAACTACCGAAGATTCAGCCAAAAGCAAAAAGCCTTATTATGACCTTTACCTTTATGACCTCAAGAAGCAAAGCACAAGTAAACTGGCGGATAAAGATCATCCCAACATCCTAAAAGAGGGAATGGTAAGCAAAAATGGAGACCTGTATTTCAGAGAGGATGGTCAATACCTGTTTTTTGGAACGGCTCCTGATTACCAAACCTTCGCTTACGAGGAAGATACGACCATACTCGATGAGGATAGGGTGAAATTGGATATTTGGGGCTGGCAGGATGATGAAATCCAGCCCATGCAACTCTCCAGAAAAGAGCAAGAGTTAAAGAGGACCTACCTGGCGTTGTATGACCTTCAAGCAGGTGCCATCAGACAATTGGAAGACAGGCAATTGATGGACATCAATGTGGACCGGAAAGCCACACATGGTTTTGCCTTGGGCACGGATGATGCTGCCCAAAGACGGAAGTATAGCTGGGACATCCAGATAGGCAGGGATATTTACTTGGTAAATTTAAAAACAGGACAAAAGACTAAAATTGTTGGTTCAGCCTATGGTTACCCTAGTCTTTCTCCTGAAGGGAAATACATCACATGGTACAGTCAATCAGATAGCACTTGGTTGGGATATGATATTGAGAAAAAAGCGAATTTGAATCTCGCCAAAGGCATTTCTGAGGCCTTGTACCAAGAACTGCATGATTCGCCTTCCATGCCCGGTGGGTATGGCAGTGCAGGCTGGACAGAAGGGGATAAGGCTTTTTTGATTTATGATCGATATGATATCTGGAAAATTGATCCCACAGGAAAGACCACGCCACAAAACATCACCTTGGGTGAAGGGAGAAAGCAGAAAATTACTTTTCGGAGACAGGTGTTAGATAAGGAAGAACGTGGGATCAAAGCCAAGGAACCGCTGATTCTGAACGCTTTTCATGAAACCAATAAAAAGAGTGGGTATTATTCAGGGGACTTGACTGGTCAAAAACCTCCCAGTCCATTGCTATTTTCTGACCACCGCTATTATGGACTTACCAAGGCCGAAAACAGTGATGCCATCACGGTAAGAAGGTCCACCTATCAGGAATATCCTGATGTATTTGCAGGAAACTTAAATATGACTGCCCTTGAGCGGCTTTCCTTTGCCAATCCACAGCAAAGCGAGGTCAATTGGGGATCGGTGGAATTGGTGGAATACCTTGCCAATGACGGCACACCTTTGCAGGGATTATTGTTCAAACCTGAGGATTTTGATGCGGAAAAAAGGTATCCTTTGATGGTCTATTTTTACGAAAGAAATTCAGATGGACTACACGGTTACAGGGCTCCGGTACCCAGTGCCTCGATCATCAACATTCCTTTTTTTGTAAGCAATGACTACGTGGTTTTTGTGCCGGACATCAAATATGATCTGGGTCTTCCGGGACCCAGTGCTTACAATTGCATCATTCCCGGCGTTCAGTCTGTGATTACCAAGGGTTTTATCGATACAGAAAATATGGCCATCCAGGGGCAAAGTTGGGGGGGATACCAAGTGGCCTATCTGATCACGCGGACCAACATGTTTAAAGCGGCGGGAGCCGGGGCACCGGTGGTCAACATGACCTCAGCTTATGGTGGCATTCGTTGGGGAACGGGCATGAGCCGTATGTTCCAGTATGAGCAGACCCAATCAAGGATCGGAGGAACGCTTTGGGAAAAACCGCTGTACTATTTAGAAAATTCCCCCCTGTTTTACATGGATCGGGTCCAAACGCCAGTGCTGATCATGCACAATGATGCCGACGGAGCAGTTCCATGGTATCAGGGCATTGAGATGTTTATGGCCTTGAAGCGCCTCAATCAGCCAGCTTGGCTTTTGCAATACAATGATGAAGACCATAACCTGAGACAGCGAAAAAACAGAAAAGACCTGTCCATCAGGCTTTCCCAGTTCTTTGACCATTACCTCAAAGGAGCCCCTGCACCGCTTTGGATGACAGAGGGACTTCCTGCCGTAGAAAAAGGGAGAACCCTTAAATATGAGTTGGAAGGGGAATGAGTTTTGATATTTGTGGATATTGGATATTGATGGATATTGGATAGAATTCCATTTAAAAGTTAGTATTAGAATTGATTTCTTCCTTTTGATGAAATTTGTTCGGTAAAGACCTAATATAAAGATATCCACCAGTATCTAATATTGTTAAAAAGTAGGGATTACGGTGTGGCTTTGCGCCCCTTAATCCCTACTTTTTAATAAATACTCCGGACACCGAGTCTACCTGCTTTAGGCAAGCCTACCTTCGTTATACAATCCTTTCGAAGTGAAAAGAAAAATCGATTTTCTTTGCTTACATTCTAACTTACCAATATGAAAAATCATTCTGCTAAAAGCACTGCCATAATCCCAATATCAACAATTATCATCCTCAGGAAAATATCAATCAGTATCGGACAAGAACCGAACTTGCCGATAAAACGAAAATCTATTTTCCAGGCACCTTCTTAATCCGCTCAATGATCATTTTCTTCTCATCATAAAGTCGGTCAAAAGGCAAGGGATAGGCGGTACGGCCGCGCATCGGCCAGTTGTTCAGCCAGCTGCCACCATCATGGATGCCCCAAAAGGTGACGCGGCTGATTTTGTCTCTGTGTTTGTAAAAGAGAGCAAAGAGCTCCTCATACCTTTCCGCCAATTGAATCTGAACTTCCAAAGGCAGTCCTTCTTTGTAAACATTGTATTTTTCCTCAGTTTCAAAGGTAGCATCGATGTCGGCACCGAACCTGTTGACTGGATTGGGGAGCACATCGATGTCCACCTCTGTAAACATGACTGAAAAACCTGCCTCGGCAATGGCCACAATAGAAGCTTCAATCTGTTCCAGACTTGGCGATTCCAGACCATAGTGTCCCTGCATGCCTATGCCGTCTATGCGGATGCCTTCCTCTTTCATTTCCTTGGCCAATGCGATGGCCGCATCTCTTTTTTCGGGCTTCCACATGTTGTAGTCATTGTAATACAGTTCCATTTCAGGATCCACCTCATTTGCTTTTATAAAGGCCCTTTTGATAAAATCCTTTCCTGCTGCTTCAAACCATTTGGAGTTCCTGAACTTCCCGTCATCAAAAAAAGCTTCATTGACCACATCCCAGCCATGAATTCGGCCTTTGTATCGCCCTGCCACCTGTTCGATATGGTCTTCCATTCTTGCTAGCAGAGGTTCTTTGGTCAAAGGTTGTCCATTTTCATCTTCAAATACCCAATTGGGCGTTTGATTGTGCCATACCAACGTGTGGCCTATAATAAATGCATCCAGTTGTTCTCCCAAATCCACAAATTGGTCGGCAAGCCCGAAATTGTATTTATCAGGTTGTGGGTGGATGGGCCCCCATTTCATCAGGTTTTCACCTGTGATGCTGTTGAAGTGCTTTTGAAGCACAGGGAGGGCTTTTTCATCCTGGCCGTTGATCTGTCGGTGATTGAGGGCCGCACCGATATAAAAGACATCTTTGTAAGCATCTTTCATACCGGGTTCTTCGGCCTTATCTTTGGTGATGAAGCCCAAGGCCAGTAAAAAGGGCAATAGCAAAGCAAAACGATGGATTTTCATGTTGTTATGGTTTAAGTGGAAATGTGGTCATGTTGATTTAGGTTTAAAGGAATAGAAGCATTTCGGGCCAAATTGGCTGGATTAAAATCCGATCGAATTTCCTCCGTCTACGGCAAGAATAGTTCCTGTGACGTAGGCTGCCGCATCGGTGGCATAGTAGTACACCGCTTCTGCCACATCAGAGGGATCACCCAGTTTGCCCATTGGAGTACGGCCCAGTACTTTGCTTTTTCTTTCGGGATCATTGTTGAGCGCTTTGGCAGACATGGCTGTGGCGATAAAACCCGGCGCCACACAATTGACCCGGATGCCCAAAGGGGAAAGTTCAACTGCCATGGCCTTGGTCATGCCTTCAATGGCTGATTTGGAAGCGGTATAAGCGATTACCTTCGGGATACCGTATTTGGCAGCCATAGAGGAAATGTTGATGATGGATCCCTCACCTTGGTCGATCATGACTTTGCTTACTTCCCTGGACAGGACAAAAACTGACAGGACATTGGTGTTAAGGATATTTTGAAATTCCAATCCGGTCACATCCACAAAGTCTTTTTTTAGATTGATCCCTGCATTGTTGACCAGGATGTCAATGCTTCCAAACTGTTGTTTGATTTGTTTAACCAATTCGGGTATTCCAGCAGTATCCGCCAAATCAAATACGATAGGAAAGGCAAGTTCACCCAAACTGGCTTGGGCATCTTTCAATTTAGTCTCATTCCTTCCGATGATAACAGTTTGGATGCCTTCCGAGGTGAATTTCTTTGCCGTAGCCAAACCCAGTCCGGAGGCGCCTCCTGTTACGATCGCGACTTTATTTGAATTCATTAAAATGCGTGCTTAAAGGTTAGCAATTGGTTTTGGTTACGCCACCGGTATTAGATTCCAGGGACAAATTTGGGATTCAATTTCATATAATGCTCCAGATCATGGGCAGGCTTTCCCACTCCCTCAGGAAGGGGCTTTTGAGAAAACTGACCAAAGTACAGCAGACAGGCATCTCTCCACCAAATGGCCTCTTCTGACTGTATTTTCATGAAAGAAAGAACATGGGCATGTCTTTCCGGGTCTACAAAGGGTTTCATTTCCTCCCAGGTCAGTATGTTCTGCCAGGCTTCTTCAACCCCTTTTTGGTAATGCAGGGCTATACCATCCCAAAGGCTGTTTCCATCTTTAAGCCCATAGTCCCAAGGCAGGTGGTGGAACCACAGTAGGTATTTTTCAGGTATGGTTTCCAGATTTCCCCATGTCTCCTGAATGGCGGGGGCATACTGCTCCAAAGCATTGCTTCCGGATGGGGTGCGATCAAATCCTACTCCCTTTTCAGTGGCTTTGTGGTAATAAGTGGCAGTCCAGTCTGCCCTCTCTCCACCGGTCACCCATGGACCCGGGCCATAATGGTGGCTTCTTGCCATAATGTGGTGTAGGCCAAGTGGTGTCATGTAGTTGACGACCATCTCATGGGACTGCAACATCATTTTTTTGACAGGTTGGACAAATTCTTCTTCTGTGGTAAAGGTGAGTTGAAGCCACTCCTCTGCCATGTCAGCGGAAGGGGTGTTCGGATTCCAAGCCAACCTGCCATAGGCAAACCAATTGGCCTGATGAAAATGATGACCGGTCCAGTTCCTGTCTGTACCGATATTGGCCACCCCTGCCATGGCGGTCATGCTGTATTGATGAAGGCTGCCATCAATGACTTTTGAAACCGTGGAGCCAGGCCCCTGCACATGGGTGTCACTTTGGAGGACTTCCTCATACATGGGAGCCAGGTAAGCCAAGTGGGTGTCATGCCCCAGATATTCCTGGGTGATCTGAAACTCCATCATTAAAGGCGTTTTCGGCATGGCCCCAAAAAGCGGGTGGAAGGGTTCTCTTGGCTGAAAGTCAATGGCTCCGTTTTTTACCTGGACGATGACATTGTCCCTAAACTCCCCGTCAATGGGTTTGAATTCGTTGTATGCCTGTTTGTGTCTATCATCCGGGGTTTCTTCACTGTACACAAAAGCCCGCCACATGACGATACCGCCAAAGGGTTTGACCGCATCTGCAAGGATATTGGCTCCCTCTGCCTGTGTCCTCTTATAGTTGTGAGGCCCGGGCTGACCTTCTGAATCCGCCTTGACCAGAAAGCCTCCAAAGTCAGGAATGTGTTCATAAATTTCCTTCGTTTTATCTTTCCACCATTGCTGCACTTCCGGGTCTAGGGGATCAGCTGTGGGCAAACCACCGATTTCCATCGGCGAGGAAAACCTTGCTGTTAAATAGATTTTGATTCCATAGGGCCTGAATGCATCGGCTAAAGCAGCAGTTTTTTTCAGGTAATCTGCGGTAAGGACGAGTGCATTGGCATTGACATTGGTGATGACTGTGCCGTTGATTCCAATGGAGGCATTGGCCCTAGCATAATCGAGGTATTGTTGATCGATGTGTCTGGGCAAGCGGTGCCAATTCCAGATACTGAATCCGGCATAACCTCTTTCCACCGTTCGGTTCAGGTTGTCCCAGTGGTTGAGTATCCGCCGTTCAATGGTAGGTACAGAAACCATACCTTCATTGGGTAGCGGTTGGTTCTTTTGTGCGGCTTGAAGCAACCTGAATGTTCCATAGAGTAAGGCAATTTCGGAATTACCGCTAATCAAAATCTTTTCAGCTCCATCAGCAGTGATTTTTTTGATCAGGTAGCCTTCTGGCCCCAATTTTTCCAGATCCACCTTACTGACATTTCGCAATATCATTTCTGATTGTCCGGGAAGGGCAATGATCAGTTGGGGTTGATCAAGACTCATGACATTGGCTTTGGGGTAACTTTCTTTATAAAAGCCGTTGTAAGCCAATTTTATTTCTTCTTGGATGATATCAAAGGTGGGGGATTGGTCTCCTGTTTTTACATTACCCAGAAAAGTCTGATACAATTCATTCCCAGAAGTCAAAGGATAATACTGTAACCAAAGCTTGTAGCCGTCATTGGCTTGTAAAGAAAATGAAATGAACAAGAGGTAAATTAAAAGGTAAATGGGCTTCATGGTACAGGTTATTGAATGAATCGCAGAAATCCTCTTTGGACTTCAGGTTGGCTGAGGGCTGTATTTTTTCCGAAGGGAAGATTCCCTGATGATAAGCTCAGACCTCAAAGTAATTTTATTTGTTTTAGACAGCACGCCGATGGATTTTCCTTCTAAATGATTGATGAGGTTTTTCATGGCCAATTCTCCCATTTCGTATCCGGGATAATTGATGGTGGTAATGTTTGGCTCAACGAGCCTAGAACTGATTTCATTGTTAAAGCCCACCAAGGCAATGTCTTCCGGTATACGAAAACCAGCCAATTTGAGAGGACGAAGACAACTTGCTGCACACGCGTCATTGGAAATAAATAGTGCATCAGGCAAAGGGTCAAGCTTTTTGACTTGTTCGACAATCTCTTCAGCAGATTCTTCACTAAGGTTTGAGAAAATCACCAACGATTCATCAAAAGGCATGTCGTGGTCCAGCAAGGCATATTTATAACCTTTGAGTCGGTCTGCATAGACGTTGATATCTATGTTGTCAATGACATGTACAATCCGCTTGCAACCTTGTTCGATCAGGTGCTGGGTGACTTTGTAGCCTGCTTGGGTATTGTCAATAACAAATCCGGTACAAGCCGGATGGTCCGCAACCCGGTCATAGAACAATGTAGGAATACCTTTTTTAAAAAACCTGTTGTAGTGTTCAATGCTTTCGGTGGTATTGGCCAAAGAAACCAGCATCCCATCTACCCGGCTGTTGAACAGGGTATTGGCATTGGCTATTTCCTTTTCCACAGAGTCCAGTGACTGGCTGATTACCAGGTTAAATCCGGCTTCATTGGCCACTTTTTCCATTCCGGCGATCACCGAAGACTGGAAATTACTGTTGAGTCTAGGTACGATGACGCCAATATTATTGGTCTTTTTCTTTCTGAGATTTGCCGCAAAAATATTGGATTGATACCCCATTTCCTGAGCTGCATCATAAATCCTTTTTTTGGTTTTGGCATTGACTGCCGGATGATTGTTCAAGGCCCGGCTTACAGTAGTGGGAGAAACACCCATGTCTTTGGCGATGTCATAAATGGTAATCTCTTTTTCCATAGGTTATTTTGGGTTCGTCGGGTCTGATTTCAGCAATGAACAAAGTATCGATGGTTAGGATATGGTTCTATAAGTAAAAAGAAAACCATGGTTTTTATTACAATTTGCCCAAAATCAGAAAAACACGGGATCGAGTCATAATCACCTTTATGAAATCGGTTGTATTTTAAAATTAATGGCGAATTAGGCATCATTGGGTTTATTTTGGGTATGATGTTCTTTAAAATTAAATCTTTTTTCTCATTATTTTAATAACATTGGTTAAATTTTCGAGATATCGTGGTTTTAAACGATTTTTTTTTCAAAAGATTGGTTTTTTGAATGTCATAAATTCCGCTCCATTTAAAAGGGTTTAATCGAACCTTTATTCCTTAATTTGTTCGTATTAGAATTTTCAATGATTGAAAAAAAGGAAATTAAATACATTATAAAATTTTATTTTATAATGTAAGGCTTTGTCGCTAAAGCCTTTGGATTTAGTTTTCTGACTACAGGAAAAAATTTTATGCAATCGGTTGCGATTTCAATTTTTATTCTTGAGGTTTAAAGCTTAAATTGAATTAATTCTTGGGCTAATCAAGAGTATAATCGATTGTACTTGAATGACTTGTTGGCCAATCATGATATTCCTTTTTGGTTTATTTGCGTCAAATAAGCTTAAAACGGAGTAAAGGTCTTTTCCTTTATGGAGGGCAAAGGTTGGAAATTAAATACTAAGTTTTTAAGCTCAATTGTAATAACCATAAACCAAAATAATCTGAATATTGAGTATGGGATTGATACAATCATGGCGATGGTATGGGCCCAATGACCCGGTAAGCCTTTGGGATATCCGTCAAGCCGGGGCTACAGGAGTAGTTTCTGCCCTGCACCAGATACCCCACGGAGAGATTTGGCCTAAAGACCAAATCATGGAAAGGAAAAAATTGATAGAGGAGGCCAGACTTAACTGGGTAGTGGTAGAGAGTCTTCCTATCCATGAAGCCATCAAAACCCGGAATGGGGACTGTGAAAAATACCTGGAAAATTACCGGATTAGCCTAAAAAATTTATCTGCATGTGGATTGAAAACCATCTGTTATAATTTCATGCCGGTTCTGGACTGGACCAGAACGGATTTGTCTTTTTCCCTTCCCAATGGTGCCAAAGCCCTCCGGCTGGATTGGGTAGAGTTGGCCTACTTTGATAAATACATCCTTAAAAGAGAGAACATTCAAGACGCTTATTCTTCCGAAATTTTGGATGAATTGGAAAGGAGACGTCATCAGATCAATCAAGAAAAAGCAGCGCAGCTGGAGGAGATCATCTGTATGGGTGTGCCTACAGAGGGGAGCGTAAGTGTTGCTTCACTTAGAGAAAGCCTTGAAATCTATAAGGAAATAGGCAAAGACGGTTTGCGCAATAATCTGGCGCATTTTATTTCTTCCATTGCTGCTGTGTGTGAGGAGGAGGGCATCAAAATGACCATTCATCCTGATGATCCCCCTTTTCCGATTTTGGGATTGCCAAGAATCGCTTCCAGCCTGGAAGACCTAACCTGGATTGTTGATGCAGTAGACCGACCCTTCAATGGAGTTTGTTTTTGCACGGGTTCCTTGGGTGCAGGTGAATCCAACGATTTGCCCAATATCCTTGAAGCGGTAGGGAATCGGGTGTATTTTGCCCATCTCAGAAATGTCATTAAAGATAGCTTGGGCAATTTCTATGAGTCAGATCACTTGGATGGGGATGTGGACATGGTGAAGATCATGAAAATCCTGGTTCGATTGAATCAATCAAGTGCCTCTCCCATCCCGTTTAGGCCTGACCATGGCCATCAAATGCTGGATGATCTGAAGAAGACGACCAACCCCGGTTATTCCGGTATAGGGAGGTTGAAGGGCCTTGCGGAACTGAGAGGGCTTGAGGCAGGAATTCTTTTTGGAATGTGAGATGAAGCCTTTTAGGTCACCCAAGACAAAAATCCAACCTCCCCTTGTGCGATGAAGCTGATACATTATCCAGAGAAGTTAACTTCAATAATGATGTTACCAATAATTGTATTGTATATTTTAAATCAGGTACTTAATGTATTGTAATGAAATAATTACTTTAAATAAATATGCAGCTGTTTTGTTTGTTGCTTTCCAGTCGGAAGCCATTTGATTTTGGCCGGAAAAGAAAATGAACGATGAGTAAATTTGAATCAATACCATTGGAAATTCATGGATGGGTGTCGGGAATGGATCGAAAAAAATTAGCTTTGGATCACAGAAAATAGTAGAACGAATAAAATTTGCCCAAAAACCTGAATGATGGCCAAGAATAAGTGTTTAAATATCAAAAATCTTTAAAAACGTGATCCGAAAAGTTTATCTTTGAAAATTATCAACCTTAAAAAACCCACTCTTACTAACCTAGCTTATGTTATTAGAACCATTAGACCTCGTCGTTTTTATTGGGTATTGCTTGTTGATCATCGGTATGGGGATTTTTGTCTCAAGAGAGAAAAAAGGCCATGTCAAAAATTCCCAGGATTATTTTTTAGCCAGTAAAGCGCTGCCTTGGTGGGCAGTGGGTGCTTCCCTGATTGCTTCCAATATTTCCGCTGAACAGTTTATCGGCATGTCAGGTTCAGGATTTGCCTTGGGTCTAGCCATATCGACTTACGAATGGATGGCGGCCATTACGCTTTTGGTGGTGGCGATTTTTTTCTTGCCTGTATACATCAAAAAGGGCATTTACACCATGCCAGGCTTCTTGCTGGACCGTTATGATACAAGAGTAAGGACCACCATGGCTATATTTTGGTTGCTTTTGTATGTTTTTGTCAATTTGACATCCGTACTTTACCTGGGAGCCTTAAGCTTAAATACCATTCTGAATGTACCCATGGTTTATGGGATTATCGGGCTAGCCGCTTTTGCCATGATCTACTCCATCTATGGGGGGCTGAAGGCCGTAGCCTGGACAGACGTAGTACAGGTTTTTTTCCTGGTTGTGGGTGGACTGGCCACCACATACATTGCCTTGACCATGGTCGGAGAGGGGAGTGCCTGGGATGGATTGGCTTTATTGAGACAGGAAGTACCGGGTCATTTCTCCATGATACTTTCCAAAGGGGAAATGATGATTCCTGATGGGCAGGGTGGGACCAAAGATGCCTACCTTGAACTTCCGGGGATTTCAGTTTTGGTAGGAGGGATGTGGATTACCAATTTGAGCTATTGGGGATTTAACCAATACATTACCCAAAGGGCCTTGGCAGCCAAAAGCCTGGATGAGGCACAAAAGGGGATGATATTCGCAGGGTTTCTGAAATTATTGATGCCTTTGATCGTGGTGATCCCCGGGATTGCTGCCTGGGTGATTGTCAAAAACGGCATAGATGTAGGTTTTATGGAATCCATGAAAGATCCGGTGACCGGCATCATTAAATCTGATCGGGCTTATCCGACCCTGTTGCAATTGCTGCCCGTGGGCTTGAAAGGGTTGGCTTTTGCGGCTTTGACAGCGGCTATTGTATCTTCTTTGGCCTCGATGGCCAACAGTACATCGACCATCTTTACGATGGATATTTACAAGAAGTATTTTGGTCAAAATGCATCGGAAAGCAAACAAGTGGGTGTAGGTAGAATCACCGCAGTGGTGGCCTTTGTGGTCGCTGCTATTGTGGCACCGGCCTTGGGTCAATTGGATCAGGCCTTTCAGTTTATCCAGGAATATACCGGATTTATCAGTCCGGGTGTTTTTGCCATCTTCTTTTTTGGGGTCTTTTGGAAAAAAACCACTTCCAATGCCGCTTTGGTTGGAGCCGCTCTCAGCATCCCCTTGTCAGTTGTATTGAAATGGGGTTTTCCGCTTCTACCATTTCTGGACAGAATGGGGATTGTTTTCCTTGTACTCGCTAGCTTGATGATCGTGATCAGCCTGGTGGGGGGCAAAGGCAAGGACCATCCCAATAGCATTGAAATCACTCCGGAACTTTTTGAAACAAGCACCGCATTTAAAATAGGAGCCTTTATCATTACTGGAATCACAGCTGCATTGTATATCGTATTCTGGTAAGAAAACAAAAACATGAGAAGATTATTAATTGGATATGACATCGGTAGTTCATCTGTCAAGGCCACACTTTTGGATGCGGACAGTGGTAAAGTAGTTGCTTCAGAAGGCTTGCCAAAAGTGGAAATGCCCATAGACTCCCCTCATAAGGACTGGGCAGAACAGGATCCCATGATGTGGTGGAAATACATTGTAGAAACCACCCAAACGTTGGTTAAAACAGCGGATATCCAAAAAGGTGAATTAAAGGCCATTGGCATCTCTTATCAGATGCATGGATTGGTCTTGGTGGACAGGAACCAAGAGGTCATTAGGCCTTCGATCATCTGGTGTGACAGCCGGGCCGTGGGGATTGGCAACAAAGCTTTCGAGCAATTGGGTGCGGATTATTGTTTGCCCCACCTTTTGAATTCCCCGGGAAACTTTACCGCCTCCAAATTGAAGTGGGTGAAAGACAATGAACCCGCCAATTATGACAGGATCCATAAGATCATGTTACCGGGAGATTTTATAGCCATGAAACTGAGCGGAGAAATTCTCACTTCTGAAACCGGACTTTCCGAAGGGATCTTTTGGGATTTCAAAGCCAACGGCATTTCCAAGACACTGCTGGATCATTATGGAATTGATCCGAGTTTGCTGGCAGAGGTGGTTCCTTCTTTTTCCCAACAGGGAAAGGTATCAAACCAAGCGGCTTCAGTTTTGGGCATAGAATCCGGCGTACCGATCACCTATCGGGCAGGAGATCAGCCCAACAATGCTTTCTCTCTTAATGTACTTAAGGCCGGTGAACTAGCCACCACAGCCGGCACCTCAGGAACGGTGTATGGTGTAACTACACAAGCGGTATTTGATCCTAAGTCAAGGGTCAATACTTTTGTTCATGTCAACCATGCCAAAGCAGATCCTCACTATGGCGTACTGCTTTGTGTCAACGGGACCGGCATCCTCAATTCCTGGTTGAAAAGGCTGCTGGGGGGAGAACAGATTTCTTATCCTGCCATGAATGATCTGGCCTCCAAAGCACCAATCGGCGCGGAAGGGTTGAGTTTTATTCCGTTTGGCAACGGTGCCGAAAGGATCATGGAGAACAAACCGGTGGATGCCCACCTTTCAGGCCTTAATCTGCTGATGCATGACCAAAGCCATGTGCTTCGTGCCGGTCAGGAGGGAATAGTGAGTGCGCTTACCTATGGTTTCCATATCATGAAAAAAATGGGCTTGAACCTCAATACGGTGAAAGCCGGACATGCCAATATGTTTCTGAGTCCTTTGTTCAGAGAAGCATTTGTCAACATGAATGAGGTGTCCTTGGAATTGTATGAGACAGATGGTTCTCAGGGTGCCGCAAGAGGAGCGGGAATAGGGGCAGGCATCTATGCCAAACCTGAGGAAGCCTTTGAAGGATTGGCCAAACACAGTGCGCTTGACCCCGTTCCGGAATTGGTGGAAAAGTACGCTGCTGTATATGAACGTTGGCAAAAAGCTTTGGAAAAGGTGAAATAGCCAAATTGCCTTGCGTAGTCAGGCAGAGGAATCGGGACATTTTGCGTTCAGATTTTGATAACCGATGGCTTGCTTTTAAATTTTCTACCTTTCAATAAAAATGAATTGAAACCAATCAAAATACCAAACCTATAAAACCATGTCTAAAACTTATTTCCCCAACATCGACAAGATCAAATTTGAAGGCCGTGATTCCAGTAATCCTATGGCTTTTAAATTTTACGATGAAAATAAAGTGGTGGCCGGCAAGACCATGAAAGAGCATTTCAAATTTGCCATTGCGTATTGGCATTCCTTCTGTGGAACAGGTGGAGATCCTTTTGGCCCGGGTACCATGGTGCACCCATGGGATGCCGATGCAGACCCTATACAGCGCGCCAAAGACAAAATGGATGCTGCTTTTGAATTTATCACAAAAATCGGTGCGCCTTATTATTGTTTTCATGACATTGACTTGATAGATGAAGGAGGAAGCTTGGAAGAATATGAAAAACGAATGGGCATCATCACCGATTATGCCAAAGAAAAGCAAGCTGAAACAGGTGTGAAACTGCTTTGGGGAACTGCCAATGTATTCAGTAATCCCCGCTATATGAATGGCGCTTCCACCAATCCGGATTTTGATGTATTGGCTTTTGCAGGAACACAGGTGAAAAACGCCATCGATGCCACCATCAAGTTGGGTGGAGAGAATTATGTCTTCTGGGGTGGCAGGGAAGGCTACATGTCTTTGCTGAATACGGACATGAAGCGGGAAACCGAACACTTGGGCAGATTCCTGACCGTGGCCCGGGATTATGCCAGGTCCAAAGGTTTCAAAGGCAACTTCCTGATCGAACCCAAACCCATGGAGCCTACCAAGCACCAATATGATTTTGACGCGGCCACCGTGATCGGTTTTCTGAGACAGCATGGCCTCGAAAAAGACTTCAAACTTAATCTGGAAGTCAACCATGCCACGTTGGCTGGACATACTTTCCAGCATGAAATTCAAGTGGCTGTGGACGCCGGCATGCTGGGCAGCATAGATGCTAACCGGGGCGATTACCAAAACGGTTGGGATACCGATCAGTTTGCCATCAACCTGCAGGAACTCGCCGAATCCATGCTGGTCATCCTCGAAGGGGGTGGCATACAGGGAGGAGGGGTCAACTTTGACGCCAAACTCCGCAGAAACTCCACCGACAGAGATGACTTGTTTCATGCCCATATCGGCAGCATGGATGCTTTTGCCCGTGGCCTGTTGATTGCGGATGCCGTGCTGGAAAAATCCGACTACCGGTCCATGAGAAAAGAACGCTATGCTTCCTTTGATACCGGGAAAGGCAAGGACTTTGAGTCCGGTAAACTGACCTTGGAGGATCTCAGAGCGCATGCGCTATCCGTAGGCGAACCTAAGCAGACAAGCGGCAAGCAGGAACGGTATGAAAATATCCTGAACCAGTTTATTTAAAAAGCACAGGCGGGTTTGGTTAAGGTTTTAATTAACCTGACCTTTTTGCCCATAACTACTTCAAACCTCCGGCCCAAAAGCCGGAGGTTTTTGTTTTTTAGTTTCGTTTTCTTTTGGTACAGCAAGACAAGCAAAATCAGCTTGCTGTCCTCTCAAGTTAAATGGGTATATTAGGATCCCGTTTACTTGCTTTTTTAACGTAAAGCAATTGGACAAAACAGATATCCACTTCTGAATACCAACCTTATGATTAAGCCCAATTTGATAATCCTTATCCTGTGCATTGCATTTTATGCGATTGGCCATCAACCCCTACAAGCACAAACCACCGGTAATTTTGCTTCCAAAGCCGATTCCATCCTTCAATTGATGACTTTAGAAGAAAAGTTGGGTCAACTCAATTTACCGGTAGGGGGTGACATCACCACGGGTCAAGCCGGAAGCTCCGACATCGCGATTTCCATCAAAGCCGGACAAGTAGGCGGGCTTTTTAACCTCAAATCCGCTGAAAAAATCAGGGAAATTCAAAGAATTGCCGTGGAGGAGACGAGACTCAAAATCCCATTGTTGTTTGGAATGGATGTCATCCATGGATATGAAACCCTCTTTCCGATTCCCTTGGGCATGTCCAGCAGCTGGGACATGGCACTTGTCGAGCAATCAGCCAGAATAGCGGCCATCGAAGCCAGTGCGGATGGGATCAACTGGACTTTTTCGCCCATGGTGGATGTTTCCAGGGATCCAAGATGGGGTAGGGTTTCGGAAGGAAACGGGGAAGACCCTTTTCTGGGAGCCGCCATAGCCAAAGCCATGATCCAAGGGTATCAGGGAGATGATTTGGCCTTGTCCAATACCATTATGGCCTGTGTAAAGCATTTTGCCCTCTATGGAGCATCAGAAGCCGGAAGAGATTACAATACGGTAGACATGAGCAGACAGCGGATGTTCAATGAATACATGCTTCCCTATCAGGCTGCAGTGGAAGCCGGGGTAGGTTCGGTCATGACCTCATTCAACGATGTGGATGGCATACCGGCCAGTGGCAACAAGTGGCTGATGACAGAATTGTTGCGGGAGACCTGGGGTTTTGACGGCTTCGTGGTGACCGATTACACCGCCATCAACGAGATGATCCCCCATGGCATGGGCAACCTTCAGGAGGTGTCGGCCATGGCATTGCAGGCAGGGGTGGATATGGACATGGTTGGAGAAGGTTTTCTGACTACCCTGGAAAAGTCCCTCAAGGAAGGAAAAATCAACCAAACACAGATTGACGAGGCTGTTCGTAGGATTTTGATCGCCAAATACCAACTCGGCTTGTTTGATGATCCCTTCAGGTATGCTGATCCCAACCGGTCTCAAAATGAGATTTTCACTCCCGAACACAGAAAGGTGGCAAGGGAAATTGCAGCGCAGACCTTTGTCTTGCTGAAGAATGAAGGCGACATCCTGCCCCTTAAGAAGCAAGGGACCATAGCATTGGTTGGTCCCATGGCGGATAACAGGGAGAACATGGCAGGCACCTGGAGTGTGGCAGGGAGGTTTACCGAGTCGGTTTCCTTGAAAGAAGGCTTGGAAAATGCCCTAGGTGAGCAGGCAAAGATCGTCTATGCCCGAGGTGCCAATGTGGTGGCCGACTCACTTTTGGAATCCAGAGTAAGCATTTTTGGCAAACCCACTTATCGGGATGAGCGGTCTGAGGAAGTTTTGATTCAGGAGGCTTTGGCGGCGGTCAAGGATGCGGATGTTATAGTGGCGGCCATGGGCGAATCAGCAGAAATGAGCGGGGAAGCCTCCAGCCGATCAGACATCGAAATTCCCCAGAACCAAAGGGCGCTGATGCAGGCACTTATGGACACCGGCAAACCTGTGGTCCTGGTGTTGTTTACCGGGAGGCCTTTGGGAATGGCTTGGGAGGAAGAACATATGCCAGCCATCCTGAACGTATGGTTTGCGGGCAGTGAAGCCGGAGATGCGATTGCCGATGTGCTTTTTGGGGAAGTCAACCCATCCGGTAAACTGACCGCCACCTTTCCCCAAAATGTAGGTCAGGTGCCTCTTTTCTACAACCATAAAAACACGGGCCGGCCCTTACCAGAAGGCGAATGGTTCCAGAAATTCAGATCCAATTACCTGGATGTGTCCAATGAACCCCTCTATCCTTTCGGTTATGGCTTAAGTTACACGAATTTTGAATACGGAGATATAAGTCTTAGCAGCACGCAGCTGTCAGGAGACCAAACTTTAACGGTAAAGGTATCGGTAACCAATACGGGAACAGTGGATGGTGCAGAAGTGGTGCAGCTCTATGTGCGGGACTTGGTGGCATCCATCACCCGTCCGGTCAAGGAACTGAAGGGTTTCCAGAAAGTCTTTTTGAAAGCCGGAGAAAGTAAAACCGTTCAATTTGACTTGACCCAAGAGGACCTCAAATTCTACAATTACAACATCGATTTTGTCTTCGAGCCCGGAGAATTTGAGATCATGGTGGGAGGCAATTCAAGGGATGTGGAGGGGAGCTTGGTGAATTGGCAGTAGACTGAGTCAGCTGAAGATTCTTAGCTTAGGTATTCTATTTTCCACTTTACCCACTTTTGCCACATGCGCGCTTTGGCACCTTCGTTTTTGTCAATTATACCCTGCAATCTCTTTGAAAACCTTACCCCAAGAATCAATGTTACCTGTTTTTTTGCCCATTCTCACAATCATGAGCTGCTTGTCTGGGAAAATATACAGATACTGACCCAGGTGGCCCCATGCTGAAACAATGTATGGATGCTGTTGGCCCTTGCTGTATAGCCACCAAAAATTCTTATAATAAATTTCGTCACCAAAACGCGCAACCTTGTGTTCAGGTGAAATTGTAAAGCAATTCCTAAACCATTGTTCGGAAACAATTTGCTGTCCATTCCATTGTCCGTTATAGAGAACGAGTCTGCCAAGTTTTGCAAAGTCAATGGCACGTAAATTCAATCCACTCTCCATTTTGATTGTCTTTGATTCTTCACTGTCCATGCTCCAGGACCCATCGTATTCCATTCCGATTTTGGACCATATTTTCTGTTCAAAATATTTAGCGGGTGAAAGACCTGTGGCGCTTTCAATGATTAATCCGATAACAATCGGATTATAGGAATTGTACTGAAAATTTTCACCCGGCGGAGCAGTTAAGGGTAGATTCAAGACTCTTTCCCGAAGCCTGGGGTGGTAATATGCCTTCGGTTTATCACCCCATGGCAGGTCATGGTCTTTAAACTGAATCCCACTGCGCATATCCAAGAGGTGCGATATGCTTACTTGAGCATAGCTTGAGTCAATTTGTAATAGCTCGGGCAAGTAGTTGGTTATTGGGTCATTTTCAGAAGCAATGAACCCATCATCAATAGCCAGTCCAACCAATAAGGAGGTGATGGATTTTGCGGTTGAAAAAGAAGTGTTGATCGAGTGTTTGTCGTACCCGTTTAGATATTTTTCATACAAAATAGTATCATTCCTGATAATCAGGAATGCTGTGGTTTGGCTATTCTCAAGAATTTCACTTAATGGTCTCTTTTTGTTCTTTTTTTCTGAAACAAGTAGGGTGTCAAAGGCAAAATCAACATTATCATGGAAATAGAAAGGATTGCTTGAAGCCTTGAAAGGATAATTTTGAAATTTCTTATGATCTTCAATGTCTGATTTGTTCCAAATCACCCACCTGCCAAGATAGCTTTTGGAGGTACATTGCGTAAGGATGAAAAGCACAAATAAACCAGATATTATTTGACCTATTCTATTCATTTCATTGGTTCCCTATTTATTTGAAATGAAGCACAACTTCCGCTTGGGGCTTTTCTGCCTTAGCGTTTTTCAGGCCAAACAAAGGCCTGATCCAGGTCCATCTTCTGATCAGAAATTCATATAAAAGCCAAGCAATCCCAAATGTGCCCAAAACCATCAAAAGGAATTTGGGCCAGAAGCCCCAAGGCAGGTGCATCAGGTAAAATCCCAAAGCGATGGTAATGGTCTGGTGAAGGATATAGAAGGGATATACGGCCTCGTTGGCATAGGACAGGGTGCTGCTGGATCTGTTGAGGTAGGCAGCCGCATAGCCAAAGAGGACAAGAATCCAGGCCCAAAGATTGATGACTTTAAACGATGCTTCCGTGAAATGGATGATGACCGAATCTTCGTAGGCCATTCTTAATCCCACCATCAGGCTAAATGCTAAAATGCCCAAATAAAGGTATTTCCTCCTGTTGGCTTCCACCGTTTTCCAGAAAATATCTTTCACTGAAATCAGCAGAAACCCATAGAAGAAAAGGGTGAGGTAATTGATGACATTGAACCAGTCTCCCCATAAGGCATGGGTAGAGGGGAAAAATGGCTCCACCAAAGATTCCCAGAAATACAAGGGAATCACCAGCCAAAACAAGCCGAAAGGCCTGGAAGCCAATCGTCCCGCCAAACGGATAAGGCCTGATTGCGGGTTTTTTCTCAAATAAAGGAGGGCAGGGATCAAAACAAGAGAGAAAAGGAGCAAATAGGGCAAAAACCATAAGTGATGCCACGAAAAATTGCCTTCTGGATAGACTCCAATAAAGGCCTGGGAGGGCCAGAAGTCAAAATATCCACCTGCAAACTGACCCCGGTCTAACCGCTCAAAATAGACCTGTGGAGGAACAATCAACAACATGCCCACTACCAAAGGAAGAAACAACCGCTTCACCCTTTCGTATGCAAATTGTCTACCAGTTCTTTTCGACAACGCATAATAGGTACCCATGCCGGAAATCACAAATAAGATGGGTAGCCGCCATTGGTTGACGAACAGCATGGGCCAGCGAATTTCGGAATAGAGGATGTCATTTTTGATGTGCCAGCCCCAGGGGACAAAAAACATACCCACATGGTACATGATCAGCAAGCCAAATACGATGACCCTCAACCAATCTAAATCAAATCTTCTCATGGTGCTTTTTTTTATTCAAATTTAAATGGTTGAATCATTCAAAAAAGCGGTATGTGACGGGTATCAAGGATTTGGGATGAAATACAAGGTATTAATGGGAGAACTGTTTTTCGAACTGTTTGATCATGCCTCTGGATACAGGAACAGCTTCTGTATCATCTTGAATTTCCAGTACATATCCCTGGGCATTGCCTTTTACCTGCACCACTTTTTGAAGGTTGACCAGGTAAGACCGGTGGGTTTTAAAAAACTGAGGGAAGGAATCGAGTTGCTGTTCAAGGTCTTTGAGTGTCATCCTTTTGATCAATTTGGTGGGTTTTGTCCCATTCTCCACAAAAATTTCAAGATAATTGCCGTCTGCTTTGGCAAAAAGAAAGCTTGATGGATCCAAGTTAAAGTCATCGGTTTTTTGCTGTGTCAAAATGGGAATTATCGATCCTTCTTTGGTTTCCTTCCCGCCCAAAGAAAAAGGTTGGATCAATTGTGCCGATTTAAGATGTCTCTTTACCAATCGCAGGTAGTTGAGCGGCACCAAAATGATCACAAATAGGGTACCCACCAGAAAGGTGTTCCTGATTTCCTCCAAAAAATATTTCCAGGACCAGTTGTCGGGATTGTCATAGATCAGGTCTCTGACCAAAAACTGGGAAATACCGATCAACAAAAAAATCAATGCAATCAAGGTTATTTCTTTGCCCACGGTCCACCGGTCCTCGTCCACTCTTCCATTTTGGATCAATAGAACGATCAAGACAACTAAAAACGCATTTCCTGAGTGTACGGTAGAAATCCAGAAATAATTCATCCTATGTTCCGGCGTATACACCACAAAGGGTTCAAATAAATAATTGAAAAACAGGCTCATAGCGAAAATGATCAAAGCCAAATACCAGAGGTTTCTCCCTTTTGAATAGTAGGGATAGGGTTGTCGCCAAAGTTGAAGGAAATTTTCAGGCATTTCAGCAGGTTTTTCAATACAAAAATAAACATTCTAATAGAGTAAATGATACAAATTTACCATCAATACGCATGTTGACACTTAAAAATCAGCCGTTTGAATCCAAGCAAGTAAAGAGATGAAATATTTCTATGAGTTACTTCTATTTATCCTTTGAAGCAATTTTGTCTGAAATCAATCAAAATCTAATCTTATATTGTGCTTAATAGATAGCGTTTTCCTTTCGAAAAAAGTATTTAACATGTATGTACACAATGATGCTAGGAAAATGGTAATCCAATAAATTTGTTGTCACCAAACTGAAATATCCTGTACATTCCTGCCCGACAGGCGGGCCTGCCCGACGAAAAGCGGGTGACTTCCGACTTCGGACTTCCGACCCTTTTCAAGAAGAATAATGGGTTAGTGGCAAAGAAGCGGATAACCATTATATTTAACATGTATGTAAGCAATGATGCCAGTAAAAAGGTAATTCAATATAATTCTCGCCAGCAAACTGAAATGTCCGGTACTTCCGACTTCGGACTTTCGACCCGTTTGAAGAAGAATAATAGGTTACTGGAAAAGAAGCGGATATTCAAAATATTTAATGCCCCAATTCTGAAAAAAACAAAATTCATGAAAATGATTCAAAATAGATTTTGGCTAAGCCTCCTTGGTGGTTTAATGATATCGCTCCCGGCTTTCTCCCAGGAAAAACCCTGGATGCTAGGGCCCTTCGAAAGGGCGGAGAACCAGGATGCAATCATCAAGCCCATTGAGAACACCTCATTTGAAGATCCCATGACCGGAAAAAAAGTGAATTGGGAATCCATGGCCACATTCAATCCTGCTGCCATCGTCAAGGATGGGAAAATTCAGGTGCTCTATCGGGCGGAAGAAAAACTGGGTGAAATGGAAATCGGCGGCCATACCTCCAGAATCGGCTTGGCTTACTCTGAAGATGGGGAGACCTATACCCGTAAGACGCAACCGGTTTTTTTCCCCATGGACGATGACCAAAAAGAATTCGAGTGGACCGGAGGAACAGAAGACCCCAGAATCGTGGAACAGGAAGACGGGACCTTTGTACTCACCTATACGCAGTGGAACAGAGAATATCCCCGACTTGCAGTCGCCACATCCTCTGACCTCAAAAACTGGAAAAAGCACGGACCTATTTTCAGGAAATGGAAGGAAGGGAAATACCACAATTTGGAAACCAAATCCGGAGCCATAGTCACGGAAGTGAAGGAGGGCAAACTGGTGGCTGCCAAGATCAATGGGAAATATTGGATGTATTATGGAGTTCCCCATATCTGGCTGGCCAGTTCCGACGACCTGATCCAATGGCAGCCCGTAGAAAACCATGAAGGTAATTTGGTGCCGGTATTGAGTCCAAGACCAGGGTATTTTGATTCCTGGCTGGTTGAAGCCGGGCCACCTCCCTTGTTGACCGCAGATGGAATAGTGGTGTTGTACAATGCCGGCAATTCCAAGGAGATCGGTGTAAAAGAATTGGGAAACCGGATCTATACTGGGGGACAAGCCCTTTATGCTGCTGATAAACCTTGGAAATTGCTGGACCGGAGTTCGGTTCCCTTTATCAAACCTGAAAAGGATTTTGAAAAATCAGGACAATATGTGGATGGAACCACTTTTTTGGAAGGGTTGGTTTTGTTTGAAGGCACTTGGTATTTATATTACGGAACTGCCGATAGCATGGTGGGGGTCGTGACCTTCCCCCAAGATTGATTTTTGCCTTTGGCCGATTGCATCCCCGTTGCGTTTCAAACAAAATAATATAAATGAGCGAATTTAAGGAGGAAAACCTCTGGGGCATTGACCTGGGAGGCACCAAGATTGAAGGAGTGATTTTGAGCTCTTTTGAGGATCCCAAAGTCATTTACAGATTACGAGTTCCCACAGAAGCTCATTTGGGTTACCGGCATATTTTATCCCAGTTCAAATTATTGCTATCACAAATGATGGCACATTCAGGTACCAAGCCGCATAGCATCGGCATTGCTTCCCCGGGAACTTATATTCCCGGCAAAAAAGAAATGAAGAATTGCAATGCCACCTGCATCAATGGGAATGACCTCAAATCCGATCTGGAAAGCACCTTGGGAATACCTGTGGTATTGGCCAATGATGCCAACTGTTTTGCCCTGGCAGAAACCAGACTCGGCATTGTTCATTCAGAATTTCCCGAAGCCAAGGTGGTTTTTGGGGTGATTTTGGGCACCGGAGTAGGGGGAGGCTTGGTGGTCAATGGTCAAATAGTCCAAGGCAGGCATGGCATAGGAGGAGAGTGGGGGCACAATTACCTGTTTCCCGGAGAGGGTAAACCCTGTTATTGTGGTAAGACCGGCTGCAATGAGCAGATCATTTCTGGACCAGCCTTAGAGGCCTATTATCATACATTGTCGGGTAAAAACCTACCTTTGAAAGCAATCCATGCCAGTAGTCTTGAGGGTAAGGATCAAACCGCGAATCTTACCATAGACAGGCTTTTAATCGGCTTTCAAAAGGCCTTGAGTGTGGTCGTGAACATTGTAGATCCAGACGTTTTTGTATTGGGAGGCGGGGTCAGCCATATCAATAGCCTCTATACCCACACGGATGTTTTGAAAGAAATGATTTTTAACCATGAATTTGACACCCCTGTGGTAAAGGCCAAATTGGGAGACAGTGCCGGGGTTTTCGGAGCTGCATTATTGGTAAAAGACAGCAATGAATTTCCAAGTTCCAATTGAAAAATTGGGAAAACAGTCAATTTTACGTTGTAGATCCAAAACAATGATCCCTACAAATTCAAAAGTTAATTAAAAAATTTCGGGGATCTTTTGTAGTGGAATCTAAGTAAATTTTTAGTATTTTTTTTTAACCCATTGTTAATAAGGATATTAGATCATTTTTGTAAGGGAAAGGCAACAAGCTATTTAAAGGTTTCGCATACAAAAAAAGGATTTCGTTAACCAGAAAAAAAAGCAGAAACCAAGTTAGTTGGTTTCTGCTTTCATCTTCATTATCTGCTTACCTAAGGCTCTACCGTTTCTATCGTTCCGTCCTCACGATGGGTGATTTTGGTCATCTTCACATTCCTCAGATGCGTTTCCCCCGAAAGTTCGGTATCGTGGTAAAACAGGTACCAGTCACCTTCAAATTCCACGATGGAATGGTGGTTGGTCCAGCCCTGAACGGGTTTCAAAAGGACACCTTGGTAAGTAAAGGGTCCATAAGGGCTGTCGCCTGTGGCATAGGCGATGTTGTGGGTGTCGCCCGTTGAATAGGAGAAGTAATACTTGCCGTTGTACTTGTGCACCCAAGCCGCTTCAAAAAAGCGCCTGTCATGGTCACCTGCCAGTAAAGGAGAGCCGTCCTGATCCAGGATGGAAATGGCCCGGGGTTTTTCGGCAAATTCCAACATGTCACCGCTTAGCTTGGCAACCATGGGACTGATGGCAGGTTCATCATCAGCGGGTTCGTCATCATAGGGCAGGCTGCCCGTAGAAAGGTATTCACCGGTTCTCCATTTCTGCAGCTGTCCGCCCCAGATGCCTCCCCAATAGATGTAGTAGTCATTTCCATCCTGGAAAACGGCCGGATCTATGCTGTAACTTCCTTTGATAGGTTCGGGCTGTGCCTTAAAAGGTCCTTCGGGGCGGTCACTTACCGCTACCCCCAATCTGAAAATATCATCTTTGTCTTTGGCCGGAAAGTAGAGGTAATACTTGCCGTTTTTGTGCGCTGCATCAGGCGCCCACATCTGTCGATTGGCCCAAGGCACGTCGTCCACATCCAAGGCCACGCCATGATCGAAAGGTTCGGCATCAGGGCCATCCATGGAGAACACATGGTAATCCCGCATGTTGAAATGGGCACCTGAATCATCCTCTTCCACATCTGATTCCACATCGTGGGAAGGATAGATGTAGATTTTTCCATCAAAAACATGGGCAGAGGGATCTGCGGTAAAAATATGGCTGATCAAAGGTTGATTTAAAAAGGGGCTTTCGGGTTCAGCTTCCGTCACTTCTTCTTCCTCAGTTTGCTCCGGGGCACCACAGGAAAACAGGAAAGTCAAAGCCAGTAAGCAGGCCAAAGCTTGTTTGGTGAGGGGGTGGTTCATAGCTATGTCAGGTTTTTGTATATAATATTTTGAAAAACCTAAATTAGAGAAATTGCAATCGGTTTCAAAATTAAAAAACAAAATGATAAAAGGGGATAGAAGATCAGGACCTCTTTCTGTAGTCCCTTTAATTCTGACCGATTTCGGATGAAAATGAGGGTAAAAGTTGTAAAAATGGTAAGTGGTGGAGAAGTCTAAAAGAATTGCGCTTTGAGGGATGATCGGACTTTTAAATTCCCATTATTGCCGTCACGCTGAGCGAAGCGAAGAGTCTACGCACTATCGGAGCGAAGCCTGCCTACCGAAGCTAAAGGTCTTCACCAATTTTGCCGTCACGCTGAGCGGAGTGAAGCGTCTACGCACTATCGGAGCGAAGCCTGCCTGCCGAAGCTAAAGGTCTTCACCAATTTTGTCGTCACGCTGAGCGGAGCGAAGCGTCTTTGTTCTTTCGGAGCGTTATTTTCCATATGTGCTGAGCGATTGATAAATCGATATAAGCAAACCAAAAAGCTTGAGGACGTTTGACCAAATAAATTGAACCGGTCAAACGCCATTTTGTCCACCTGCGGTCATTCTTTCATTTACCTCCTATTAATCAATCGCTTAAAGGAAAAAACAATCCAATTTATAGCGAGAATTTACGTTCATTTATTTATTTTTATCATACCTTAACAGTTTTCGGGCATTTATCTTTTTTAAGCAATGAAACCGTTGACCCCTCAGGCCTTAAAAAAAGTTTACGCACTTAGGGACCTTCCCGAAGAACAGCTTCAATGGCTGATCAGCCATGGGGAGTATGCGGAGTTTGCGGAAGGGGAAGTGCTTACCCGAACGGGAGAACCCATTGACCACCTTTGGTTGATTATGGAAGGTCAAGGGACTTTTTATATGGATATCAATGGCAAGCTGATCCACTTTTATACTTTTGATAACAGTCCCGAAACAGGGGGAGTGGGCGGCTTGTTGCCTTATTCCAGGATGGAGAAATCGCCCGGTTTTACCTATGCGGTGGGCAAGGTCAAGGTGTTGTTGTTGCACAAACAGCATTTCCAACAATTGGAATCCATCAGCCCGGTATTGAAAAAACGACTGATTACCTGCATGACGGAGAGGGCCCGCGCCTTTGCCACCCATGGCCTGCAGCAGGAAAAGATTGCGGCCTTGGGCAAGTTAGCCGCTGGTGTGGCCCATGAACTGAACAACCCCGCCGCTGCCATCAACAGGCTGGCTTCCGTGATCCGGAGAAGAATTGAAGCAGGTGAAATCCTTACCCAGGCGCTTTTGGAAAAAAACATCCAAGCCAGTCAATTGACGGTTTTAAGGGAAAAGATGAAGGAAAAGGTAAGGTCTGTGGGAACGCCATCGCCCTATTCCGCGCTGCAAAGATTGGAGAAAGAAGAGGAGTTGGCCGATTGGTTGGAAAAAAATGACATCCCTAAAAGCCGGCAACTCAGTGAATCTTTTGTGGCAGCCTACTGGACCTTAGGAGACCTGGAGGCTGTAAGTAAGGATACTGATCCTGATGGACTTGCCCCATTGCTGCTGTGGATGGAAAATCTGCTCAACTTTGGTTGGCTTCTCAGGGAATTGGAAGCTTCCTCAGAAAGGATCTCCTCTCTGGTGGGCTCCATCAAAAACCATGTTCAGATGGACCGAAGCAATAGCCTTGAACTGACTGACCTGCACCAAGACCTAGACAATACTTTCACCCTTTTCGGCTACAAGTTGCGGGAAAAGAATATCTCGGTGACCAAACGCTATCAGGAGGGTCTTCCCAAAATTGAGGCCTATGTGGGCGAACTCAATCAGGTGTGGAGCAACCTGATCGACAATGCGATCCAATCCCTCCCTGATTCCGGGGAATTGGAAATAGTCACGGACAGGCAGGAAGACGAAGTAATCGTGAAGGTAATAGACAATGGACCGGGTATCGCCAAAGACATCATGCCCTATATATTTGATCCTTTCTTCACCACCAAAAAAGCCGGACAGGGCACGGGCATGGGATTGGACATGGTCAAGCGCATTGTAGCCCACCATCAGGGAATCATTGAGGCCGAGACGGCAAATGGACAAACTACATTTATGGTCAGGCTGCCTGTATTTCAGGCCAAAGCAGCCGAACCTTTGACACAACCGCAATTCCACAAACAATGAAACAGCCGTTTATAATTTTAATTGACGATGATGTGCAGGTTTTGAGATCGATCCAAAGAGACATCAGTAGCCAGTTCAGGGAGGATTACCGGATTTCTTCCTTTGAGTCCGGCCGGGAAGCGCTTGATTTTATGAAAGCCCTGAAATTGAAAAACGAAGCTTTGGCCCTGATCATCTCAGATCAGCGCATGCCGGAAATGGATGGGGTGACACTATTGGAAAAAGCAAGAATAATCTACCCTGAAACCAAGAATATGTTGCTAACTGCCTATTCTGACATTGAAGTCGCCATCAAGGCCATCAATGACATCAAATTGGATTATTACCTGCCCAAGCCCTGGAGTCCTCCTGAAGAAAAGCTTTACCCCATCATGGAAGATTTATTGGATGATTGGCATGCTGCCCACAAGCCTGACCATGAGGGCATCCGGATCGTGGGCTTCCAATGGTCTCCAAAATCCCATGCGTTAAAAGAATTTCTGTCAGGCAACCTGATTCCTTATCTCTGGCTGGATGTAGAAAATAACGGAGAAGCAGGTAAATTCCTGGAAAGTGCCAAAGCAGAGGCTGACCGACTTCCATTGGTGGTCTTGCGGGACGGGTCTGTTTTATTGGATCCTGAAATTCCTGCATTGGCTTCCCAGTTGGGACTGAAGCAAAAAGCCACAGACAAAATGTATGATGTGGTGATCATTGGAGCGGGTCCGGCAGGATTGGCGGCATCGGTGTATGGGGCTACCGAGGGGCTCAAGACCCTGCTGATCGAAAAAAGCAACCCCGGAGGTCAAGCCAGCAGCAGTTCCAGAATTGAAAATTACCTGGGCTTTCCATCCGGTCTTTCGGGAGCGGAATTGACCCGAAGGGCGGTGACCCAGACGGTGAGATTTGGAACGGAACTGCTTACTCCCCAGGAAGTAAAGGAAATTAAGGTAAAGGACGGCTACAAGGTCATCACTTTGTCCGATGGCGCTGAAATCTTCAGCAGGTCTATCATCATTTCCACTGGAGTGGCCTACCGCAAGCTTGAAGTCCCTGGAGCTGATCAATTTACAGGAGCTGGGGTTTATTATGGATCGGCAGCAGTGGAAGCCCATGCCTGTAGAAATGAAATCATTTATATCATCGGCGGAGGCAACTCGGCTTGTCAGGCAGCCATGTACATGTGCAAATTTGCCAAGGAAGTCAATATGTTGCTCCGCAAAGAGGCACTCAGTGAAGTGGCTGCCAATTATTTGGTACTGCAGATCAGGGCAGTACCCAATATAAAGATCCTCGGCAATACCGAAATCATAGCCATGGAAGGAAGTGAGGTTTTGGAAACCGTCACGCTGTGGAACAACAAAACAGATGAGCAAAAGAAAGTGCCTGCTAAAGCGGTGTTTGTGTATATCGGTGCCAGACCCAGTACAGATTGGTTGAAGGATTTTGTGTTTAAGGATGAAAAAGGTTTTATCCTCACAGGTTCAGATCTTGAAAAGGTGGACGGGTTTCATACCCATTGGAAATTGGGACGTAAGCCCTATCTACCAGAAAGCAGTGTGCCGGGGGTCTTTGTTTCGGGGGATGTGCGGTCAGGAGCCCTCACAGGGATTTCTTCCGCAGTAGGTGAAGGAGCCATGGCCATCCGTTTTGTCAGAAAATATTTACAGGAAATGTAGTGTAAAATCTTTTTTCTTCAGCATATGCCAGAATTCAAACCCAATTTATGAAAATCAATGCCATAGAAACCAAGGGCCAAGACCACCTAAAAGCCATCATAGATACGGCGAGTGATGCCATCATTTCCGCTGACCAAAATGGCCTTATCGTAGATTGGAACCTGGCCGCAGAAAGGATTTTCCAATATAAAAAAGCTGAAGTGCTGGGCAAATCCTTAAGCTTGATCATCCCCAAGAAATTTCAAAAAGCGCATGAGACCGGAATGAAAAGGGTAGTGGAAGGCCATCCACACCGGGTAATCGGAAAGGTGGTAGAGCTGGAAGGAGTGCGGAAAAACGGGGAGCACTTTCCCATAGAACTTTCACTTTCCACTTGGAAAACGGAATCCGGCAAATTTTTCAGCGGGATCATCCGTGATATTTCCGAAAGAAAAGCAACGGAGGATAAGTTGACCTCATCTGAAAGCAGGTTGCGTTCGGTGATGGAAACCGCCAACGATGCCATCATCACCGCAGATTCAAAAGGCATCATTCAATCCTGGAACAGGGCTGCGAGCCACATTTTTGGATTTACAGAGGCTGAGGCCCTCCAGAAACCCCTGACCATCATCATTCCTGCCGACTATAAACGCCCACATGAAAATGGCATTAAGCGGGTGAGTGGAGGGGGTGAACACCATGTGATCGGCCGGACCATAGAGATTACAGGAAAGCATAAAGACGGACATCTGATTCCAATAGAGCTTTCCCTGTCCACTTGGAAACAAGGTGAAAGCCGGTTTTACGGAGGCATCATCCGGGATATTTCTGAAAGAAAACTTGCGGAGGAAATCCGAAATGCCTCTGAAGTCAAATTCCAGTCCATCACCGAAACCGCCAATGATGCCATCATCGTGGGCAATGAAACAGGCCATATTTACATGTGGAACAAAGCAGCGGAACGGATATTTGGCCACAAAGAGGTTGAGGTCAAAGGGATGCCCCTCAGCATCATCGTACCTGAAGAATACAAAGCGCTACATGAGGCAGGCTTGAAACGGGTAGCTAAGGGCGGTGCTGCCAGGGTAATTGGCCGGACGGTAGAATTAAAGGGCCTGCACAAAGACGGGCATCTGATGGACATAGAGCTCTCCCTCTCCACATGGATTTCTATGAAACAGCGTTTTTTTTGTGGGATCATCCGGGACATCAGCGAGCGAAAAAAAGCAGAAAACCAGCTCAAGGACCAAAGAAAAAAGCTGGCCGAGCGATCTCGGCAATTGGCCAGGCTGAATGAAGATGTGAAATCCAAAAACGAGCAATTGCAGGCCCTATCCAACAAACTGGCCAAGTACCTTTCCAGGCAAGTATATACTTCTATTTTTGAAGGCAAAAAAGATGTTAAAATTGAGTCTTACAGAAAACTTTTGACCGTTTTCTTTTCTGACATTCAGGGATTTACTGATCTAACGGAAAGGGTAGAATCAGAGGTATTGACCAATGTGCTGAACAAATACCTGAATGAGATGTCCAAGGTGGCCTTGGATCATGGTGGGACCATTGACAAATATATCGGAGATGCGATCATGATCTTTTTTGGGGATCCTGAGACGTTGGGAGAAAAGCAGGATGCGTTGGCCTGTGTGAAGATGGCCCTCGACATGAAACAGAAATTGACAGTCCTGCGCAAAGAATGGGAGGCCATGGGCATCTCACATCCTTTACGAATCAGGATGGGTATCAATACCGGCTATTGCACGGTGGGGAACTTCGGTTCGGAAGACCGGTTGGATTACACCATTGTAGGAGGACCGGTGAATATGGCAAGCAGACTGGAATCCGCAGCACCGGTTGATGAAATTTTGATTTCGGCAGACACCTATAGACTTGTGCATGAAGAGGTGGAATGTGAAAAAAGAGATGAAATCAGCGTGAAAGGTTTTGTAAATCCAGTGCAGACCTATTTGGTCAAAAAGCTGTATGGAGACCGAAACAAAAGGGAAGAACAGCTCAATGCGCAACTCAGAGGATTTAACCTCAGCATTGATTTTGACCAGCTGGATTACGCGGATAAGCTGTATGCCAGGCAATTGCTGGAGCAGGCGATGTCGAAATTGTAAGTTGCTGACTGGTTTTCAGGTTGTCAAGTTTTCATCGTTGTCGAACTTGACATTTGTTAGACAGGTAACAAGAGGCAATATTCTAGCCTTTAATTATTTAGAAGCAAACCCTTCCATTTACCGTCACCTTGCCTACCTGAAGTAGGAACTCGCCGAAAGTTCTTCGCCTTTGTTGTCGTCACTTTGAGCGGAGCAGGCCTGCCGAAGGTAAAGGTCTGCACCAATTTTGTCGTCACTCTGAGCGAAGCGAAGCGTCTTCGTCCTTTCGGAGCGATAGTTTTCCAAATGTTCGGAGAGATCCTTGACCGGCCATCAGAAGGGCTTCGGCAGGCTCAGCACGACGCAGTAACAAACAATAATGTCGTCACTCTGAGCGAAGCGAAGCGTCTTCGTCCTTTCGGAGAGATAGTTTTCCATATGTTCAGAGAGATGCCTACCTGACGACGGGGAGTTAATTTATAAAGACTTTAGTAAAAGCTGTAAAAATTATAATTGGTGGAGAAGTCTAAAAGAATTGCTCTTTGAGGGATGATCGGATTTTTGATTAAAATCCCATTATTGTCGTCACTCTGAGCGGAGCGAAGCCTGCCTGCCGAAGGTAAAGGTCTGCACCAATTTTGTCGTCACTCTGTGCGAAGCGAAGCGTCTTTGTTCTATTGGATCAGAAGATTCGTTGAAAAAATTAACTAACAATAGTAAAATTTAAAAACATGGTATTATACAGAATAAAATACCTAAAACATAAAAATATATGGACGATTATTTGATTAATTCTTGATTTATACTTAATATAGTTAACCTTTTTTCGTTCGCGGATCGAAAATGAAAACAACCCAAAATGTGCCTGATTTGGTATCCCAACTCAAAGGTGGGAGTGAACATGCTTTTTCGGAACTTTTCAAGATGTTTCTACCCAAGATTTGCAATGTCTCCAGAAAGATGTTTTTGTCCAAAGAGGATGCGGAAGAAATAGGGCAGGAAGTTTTTTTACTCATATGGAAAAACAGGGAAAGGCTAAAGTGTGAACTTTCTTTCAATGCCTATCTTTTGACCATACTGAAATCCCTCATCATAAAAAAAGCAAGAAAAGAAGCCAAAAGGATAGCATATGAAAAATATGTGCTCCGGATGCATCCCAGTTTGGAAGCGGAGCCGGAAAGCTTGCTGGAAATTTCGGAATTGGAAACCATCGCCATGGCAGCAGTTGCAAAACTCCCTCACTTTCAGAAGGAAGTTTACATACTCAAGAACCAAAAAAATATGGGAACGAATGAAATTGCGATCACTATGGGTATTTCAAAACGCACGGTAGAAAACCACATTTACAAAGCTTCAAAATCTATAAAAATGTCCTTGATGGCCAAATATGTAATGCCACGCACTTTCAGGGTTTAAATTGCTTTATATTAAATTTTTTTCAAAAAAATCATTGAAATTGTTAGTAAATCCATCAAATAATTACAAAATATTTAATTTTTTTATTTCAAGTGAGTATGCTAAACACTTCAAGGCTATATATAAAAATGGAGGCTATGAAATTCAACGAAAATGACATAGGGGATTTTTTTGAAGGGGAACTTGGTGAAAAAGAGGCCAAGGAATTTTTGATATGGCTCCATTCTAAGGAAGGTGAAAGAACTTATAAACGATGGATTGAAAAGCTTTGGAAGCATGAAATAGATAAATCCGAAGAGATAAAGGAAGCTGATTTCCATATGGCAATCATGGAGTTAGGTTTTTTGATCAACCATAAGATCGTCGGATTACCCTATTTAAGGAATAAAACAGGCTTATCAATCAAATTATTAACCGATATAGATGCAAGTTTCAACCTTACATGAGGAAAAGCCTTAGCTGCTGTTGCGGAGACTTTACCTGAGGGTGTTACTCCTTAATTATTAGGATTATTTACTTGAATTATGATTGCCTCGAATCAACCTATTGAACTGCCTATGAAGAAAAAAACAAATGGTTCTGAATGATTTTCCTTTTTATCCGATAGAACCACTTCCAGCCTAATCCTAGGCTGAAAAAAGGGAATATTCTATAATTGATTGTTTGTCAAAACTAACCCAGAATATGATACCATTACTATACAAAACAATGATTATGGTCTTCAAATGTGCCCTGATAAGTGCCATTTTATTGACCATATCCTATCTAGAAGTGTTCGCTACTGACAGTTCGGTCCAGGTAATAAGCATGGAGGATGAAAACATCAATCAGCTTTCACTGGTAGGGAGTCTAGAAGAAATTCTGGATGCCAACGCTACAATATCAAATCATGATAGTTTTTACGAAAAAAATGAAAGGACGATAACGTCGCTTTCTAATGAACCTGAAGGATCATTTACGATTGAAACATCCGAGAAGGAAAACCATTTTTTCGGCACCGAAGATGGTTTGAGCCATAAGGAAAACTTACAGCCCATCTCTATTTCAAATACTCCTGAAATAGACCATGAAAGCGCTGATATAGAAGTAAGCGGAAGTGTTAAAAGTGAGGACGGTGAACCACTTCCCGGGGTAGCCATTTCCATCGTCGGCACTACCACCGGTACGGTAACGGACCTCAATGGAAATTACAGATTAACCGTTCCTGAAGGGGCAACACTGAATTTTTCTATCATTGGCTTTGCTCCTCAAAGGATTGAGGTGGGCAACCGATCCGTGATCGATGTGGTGATGGCTCAGGAAATCACCGGCCTGGAAGAGGTGGTGATTGCCGCACTTGGTATCCAAAAGACCTCTAGGAGTATTGGCTATGCGGCTACAAACGTGGATTCGGACGAAGTAACAGTCAACAGGACGCCCAATTTTATGAATGCGCTTCAAGGCAAAATTGCCGGTGTTAACATTTCCTCTTTAGGTACAGGACCAGGAGGTACCTCCAAAGTAAGGATTCGCGGTCAGTCATCCATATCGGGACAGAACAATCCTTTGATCGTAGTGAACGGGATTCCGATAGACAATACCAATTTTGGTACAAAACCAGGCAATCAAGCCTCTGATAACTCCATAGGAACGAGAGGTGGTGGTATTACTTCAGATGGAGGTGATGGACTAAGCAGTATCAATCCGGATGATATTGAAAGCATGACTGTCCTTAAAGGTGCTGCAGCATCCGCACTTTATGGCTCAAGAGCAAAGGATGGGGTCATCATGATCAATACCAAATCAAAAGGCGATTCAAAAGGGATTGGCGTAACCTACAATTTAAACTACACCAATGAAAGACCTTTGGATTTTACGGATTATCAATATGAATACGGACAAGGGGAACAAGGTGTAAGACCGACTACCCCAAATCCAACGTCGGGCCAATGGTCATTTGGGGAAAGATTTGCCCCCGGGATGACGCAGACGTTGTTTGATGGTGTGGTGGTACCGTATGTACCTGTAAGAGGAATCATAAATGACTTCTTCCGAAATGGACAGAACATGACCAATTCGATCAGTTTGGCCACCAACAATGAAAAAGGGGGGATGAACTTTTCCTTCTCTGACTTGAACAGTAAAGGAATAGTCCCAAACAATTCTTTCAATAGAAAAACATTCAATTTTGGTTTTACCCATGAATTCAGTAAAAAATTAAGCTTCAGGGGTAACATCAATTACTCTGTAGAAAGAAACACCAATCCCCCCAACGTGGCAGACCAGGACAATAGCATTCCAACGGCACTGTATAATATGGCGAACTCCATGCCGCTCAATGTGCTTGATGAAAATAAATTTGATGAGTTTGGGAATGAGGCCGTTTATTCCAGGTTCAGGAACAGAACAAATCCTTACTTTACCTTATCGGAACAATTTAACAAAGTCAAAAGGGATAGGATTTTCGGAAACATAGCCGCTGTTTACCATTTCACAGATTGGCTTTATGTTCAGGGAAGGGTTGGACAGGATTATTGGTCTAGAGATCAGGAATACAACAATTTCCCCACCGGTCAAGCTTCCAGAGCTGCCGCACCCGCAGGCTTTGTGAATGGAGTTTTCACTCAGGAAGCAAGAAGATTCCGAGAAATCAACGCGGATTTCATCTTGTCTGCTACCAAGGAATTCGGTGACTTTGGGGTCAACGCCAATGTGGGTGGTAACCATATGAAAAGGAATTCGGAGTTGAACAGTGTACAGGTAACTGACTTTGTCATCCGTGATTTGTATACGGTTCAAAACGGTAGAGCAAAAGACCCCATTTTTGACCGTGTGGAAAGGGCGGTAAATTCTCTTTTTGCATTTGCAGAATTTTCTTACAAAAAAACCATCTACATCAATGGTACACTTAGAAATGATTGGTTCTCTACACTATCTGAGCAGAACAGGAGTATTCTATACCCATCCATTTCCACAAGTTGGGTCTTTACCGAGAATACAGGTACCAGTGACTGGCTAAACTTCGGAAAGCTTAGGTTGGCCTATGCGGAAGTAGGCAGTGATGCTGATGTTGCCCCATATTCCAACGTTTTGTTTTATGGCATCAATGCCAATTTGTTTGGAGGACAACCGGTTGGTAGCCCAATTGGCAATACCCTACCCAACCCAAATCTGAGACCCATGAGGGTGGCTGAAACAGAAGTTGGTTTGGAATTGAGAATGTTCCAAGGTAAAGTCCTTTTGGATTTGGCAGCCTACAACAAAATCACCACAGACCAGATTGTAAGTGCACAGATTTCTGATGCCTCTGGGTTTATCAATACCTCCATCAACAGCGGTCAAAGTAGGAACCAAGGGGTGGAAATGTTGCTGACCGTTGTTCCTATCGAGACAGGAAATTTTACCTGGGAAACTTCCTTTAATGGAGCCTACAACAAAACTAAAGTCCTTAGCCTACTTTCCGAAACGCCTGGTGAAAGAATCACTGTGGGTAACCACGTATTCAATGGAGAATTGAGACAGGTGGTTGGCAAGGAAATGGGACAAGTGACAGGGTTTGGTTTTTTGAGGGATAACCAAGGCCGTACCGTGTTTGGAAGCAATGGACTTCCCTTGAGGACGCCTGAAATGGTTGAATTTGGAAGTGCCCTTCCGCGATGGATTGGAGGATTTAACAACTCATTCGATTACAAAGGAATCAACTTCTCTTTCTTGATTGATTTCAGATTGGGAGGCAAGATGATTTCGGGAACCAACTTCAATGCGGTAAGACATGGTCTGCACAAAATGACCTTGGAAGGCCGTGAAGGTGGAGTGGTTGGCGTAGGTGTTAACGCGGCAGGTGAAGCAAATACCGTAGTAGCCCCAGTTCAATCCTATTGGGAAATTGTGAGGTCACAGGGTTTGGTAGAGCCGGTAGTTTACGATAACGGTTTCTGGAAACTCCGTCAGGTGACGGCAGGCTATGATTTTACCAAGTTCATTCCTGAAAGATGGCCTGTTGCTGGAGTTCGTTTAAACTTTGTTGCCAACAATGTCTTGATGTTGAAAAAATGGGTGGACAATATCGATCCCGAATCATTTGGTTTTGCTTCGGATAACCTGGTCGGAATGGAAGCTACTGGTTTACCGACCACGAGAGGAATGGGATTTAATTTAAATGTCAGATTTTAAACAACAACAACATGAAAAAGATATTTAAATATATTTGGATTGTGCTATTCATTGGATATAGTACTTCCTGCGATCAGAATTTTGATGAGCTGAATACCAATACAGTTTCTGCTACTGTAATCGATCCAACGTTCCAATTGAATCAAGCGATCATTTCTTCTGCCCCTTCCTCCTTTGGGGTGATTGTATATGAATGGGGGGCCGTTCAACATGTGATATCCCCAAATTCAGGTGTATTGACAGGCGCTAATTTCAATCAGGACAATAGGGCTTCGACTCAGGCCAACTGGCAACAGTATTACCGTAATGTCATCAAAAACACCAAAGATGTCTTGGCCCGGATCAAGGATGACCCCACAAGAACCAATTTGGTCCAAATGACCAGAATTATACAGGCAAATGCCTTTATGGTTTTGACAGACACTTACGGTTCAGTACCCTACAGGCAGGCTGGGGCAGGATTTAGTGATCTGATTTTCTTTCCGGAGTACGATAGCCAAGAGCTTATTTATACCGACATCATCAAAGAACTGGGTGAGGCTTCCGCTGCATTAAATGCCACTGGGAGAACAGAAGCCGCAGATGTTTTATTTGGCGGAGATGTAGAAAAATGGAGGAAATTTGGTTATTCCCTTCTCCTCCGTGCAGGAATGAGAATAAGCAAAGCAAGTCCTGGTGCCGCACAACAGGCAGTAAATCAAGCATTTGCAGGGGGTGTGATAACCAATAACCTGGATAATGTGGCCGTAAGGCATGATGCCAATTACCTCAATCCCATAGGCAATACGCTTAATGCCACAGAAGCAGCCAACTTTTACCTGACAGAGCCTTTTGTGGACTTTATGAAAAACAGCAATGATCCAAGGCTTAGCTCCATTGCGGTAAGGTATGTAGGAGCTACTTCAGGACCTGAACAAACGGTAGATAGACAAAGCTTTGACCCGAATCTTCAGATTGGTATGCCTATGGGAAATGACAATGCAGGTGCTGTTCGGGTTGCCGCCGAATTGGGATTGGCAAGTTTCTATGATTTCAGTCAAGTGGATAGAAGGAGAATGGTTAAATTGACCTCTCCTAATTTTATTGTGACTGCCGCCCAAACCCAATTGCTGTTGGCCGAAGCCAGACAGCTTGGTTGGATTTCAGCAGGAACGGCTCAGGATTATTTTCATGCCGGCATCAGAGCCCATATGAATCAGATGGCTGACTATGACCCGGCGATGGCAATTGCTTCAGGGGCAATTGAAACTTACATCAGTGCTAATCCTTTAGGGGATGCCACTGCTGTGCGACAAATCAACGAACAATATTGGATTGCCTCTTTTATGAATGGACCCGAAGCTTTTGCCAATTTCAGAAGAACCGAATTCCCAGTACTGGAACCAAATCCTTTTGAAGGAAGGGAAGTGCTTTTCATCAACAGGCTAACCTATCCCAATTCCGAGATTTCTGTAAACCAAGAAAATGTCGAAGCGGCCATTGCTGCCCAAGGCCCGGATAATTTGGAAACCAAGGTTTGGTGGGCCAAATAATTTCTTACCTCAAATCAGGTCCAGAATATTCTGGACCTGATTTTTTCATTGATAAGGTAGCATACCTTATACTTTTCAAACGATTTTGCTCCTCACTAATCCTGTCCAAATATTACATTTTGCTTATATCATAAAAATTGATTGATTCACTGCTCAGGAATTTATTAGCTTGTAAACAAATGTGGGCCTTAACATAAATGTTCAATAGAATTCGGGGAATAGGCCTTTTTTTAATTATCTTGAAAGGGATTAATTGAAATAAGAAAAGGCCCGATTCAATTCAAGATGACCCAAGAGAACAGTTTTTTTTCCAGTCGAAACCGGATTTTCATTCTTTTCACACTATTTGTCTTCCATTCCCTTACCTCTTGTAAACCTACTTCTGTTGAGCAAGATTACAATGTCCTTTTGATTTTGACAGATGATCAAGGATGGGGCGACTTATCCTATCATGGAAATGGCATTGTTGAGACACCCCATATCGATGCTTTGGCCAAGGAGTCAGTGGTGTTCGACAGGTTTTATGTCTCCCCAGTTTGTGCCCCTACGAGGGCCTCTTTGTTGACCGGCAGGTACCACCTCGCCACAGGCACCACCTGGGTCACCCACCGCATGGAGGTAATGCGCGAGGAAGAAAACACCATCCCTGAGGTGTTGAAGCCCCATGGCTATGTGTCCGGGCTTTTCGGCAAATGGCATCAGGGGAAGCAATATCCCCATGATCCTTTGGGTCAAGGATTCGACGAATTTTTCGGTTTTGCTGAGGGGCATCTGAACAACTACTTTGACACTAAGCTTATACATAATTTTGAGGAGGTGCCAACCAAGGGATATCTCCCTGATGTTTTAACCGACAGCACCATTGCTTTTATGGCCAAGCAAGACCGATTTTTTGCCATGTTGTCTCTGAATACCCCTCACAGCCCCTTTCAGGTTCCTGACAGTTATTTTGACAAATACAAAGCAAAAGGATTGGATGACAAAGACGCATGTGTGTACGGAATGGTAGCAAACATCGATGATAATGTGGGCAGGTTGATGGAATATTTGAAAGAAAGTGGAAAAATTGAAAACACGATTGTCATTTTCATGACCGATAATGGTCCCAACGGCATCCGGTATAATGGGGGCATGAAAGGTAAAAAAGCCGATTTGGATGAGGGAGGGGTTAGGGTGCCATTTTTTATGAAAATACCAGGTGTTGGTCATCAGCAGATCAAACCATGGGCCGGACACGTGGATGTTTTACCGACCTTGATGGACTTACTGAACATAGGTCAAGTTCTCGATCCCAACATACACGGCAAAAGCCTTATGCCGCTTTTACAGGGGGACACCGAATGGGAAGACAGAAATTTTTTTACGCATCAAGTCCACCTTGAATTTGATACCATTCCCGGGGCCATCCGAAATCAGGAATACCTGCTGACTTTAAAAAACAACCAAAAGGAACTTTACCACTTAATTGATGATCCTTCCCAAAAAAGCAATCTGATTGAAACTGAAAAAACACGGGCCGAAGAAATGGAAAACATTTATAGGTCATGGCTGAAAGAGATGACGGTCAAGGGAGTTGACCCTCCTGCTATTCAGGTTGGACATGATCTTGTACCACGTGTGGAACTTCCTGCCAGTGATGGAAAAATGGAAGGAAATGTACATTTTAAAGGAGAAATGGGTTGGGCCAATGATTGGTTTATCGGATTCGAAAAACCTGGAGACGCTGTTTATTGGGAAATCGAAGTAGTAGAGCAAATGGACTATGAAGTGCAGCTTCAACTTTCAAATACACATCCTTTTTCGCTTTCCCTCGGATTGGATGGCCTTTATGAACGGTACGACATCCGAGACGTACATTCAGCCACCTTGATTCCCAACAGGGACAGGGTGCCAAGAGGAGAAGTGGAGGAAATGAATTGGCCTGTGGTCAATTTGGGGATCCGGACCTTTAGAAAAGGCAAACAGTTGATTGGTCTGTCGATCGATGGAAATCCGGATTTGCAATTGAAAGCGATAATGCTAAAAAAAGCAGTTTACCAAACACCTTAATCTTGCTCGCAGTGACCCATAAAAAATCATCATCAATCAAACCAAAAAAACCATGAAATCTTTCATAAACACTTTTCTATTAAAAGTAATTTTCGTGGCTGTTCTACTTCTGGGAACCGCATGCGAAAAGTCCCAAGTGGAGGACAAGCAGGATAAACCCGTACAGCCCTTTCCGGAAAATCCCTTTTATTGGAGTTACAAAGGTGAACCGATCCTGCTTTTAGGAGGAACCTGGCAGGACAATTTATTTAATCATCCCGAAGGATTAGAGGGTCATCTTGAATTATTGATGTCAGTAGGAGGAAATTATGTAAGAAATACCATGAGCCACAGGAATGTAGGGAATGTCTTTGCCTATGCCAAAACAGCGGAGGGTTATTTTGACTTGGACAAGTTCAATGAAGCATATTGGGACCGTTTTGCCACCTTTTTGAAGATTTGCCACGATAAGGACATTATCGTACAGTTGGAGATATGGGATCCCTGGGACCATTATGAAGACCATCAGTCTTTTGGAGGCTGGTCACATCATCCCTTTAATCCGGTGAATACCATGACATTCACTCCTGAAACGTCCCGATTGCCGATTGCGGTGGATTATCCTCCCCGCTCTGAACCTTCGGAGCATGCCTTTTTTCGTACCGTGCCGGATTTGGACAATAATGAAATGGTGCTTTCCTACCAACAAGCTTATGTAGACCAACTGCTGTCCATTTCCCTTCCTTTTCCTAACGTCATCTATTGTATCAACAATGAAAGCGGAGAAGAACTGGCTTGGAGTAATTATTGGGCAGCATACCTTCACCAAAAAGGTCAAGAAAAAGGTGTCAAGGTGCAGGTGACAGAAATGCGTAGGAGAGAGGATGTGCAGGCAGCTGATCACCGGCTTGTTTTTGATGATCCCCAGCATTACACCTTTGTGGACATTTCTCAAAACAATGCCTTTTCAGGTTTGGGCCAGCGTCATTATGACAACATCCAATATGTTCGTGATTACCTATCCCAAAATCCCAGGCCCATCAACAACATCAAAAATTATGGGGCTGCCAGACATGGAGAAGAAGAATCCATTGCCCGGTTTTGTAGGATGGTATTTGCTGGAGCGGCAAGTGCCCGGTTCCACCGGCCCCATCCTTTAGAGGATCCGAAGGACCATGAAGCTGCTACGGATTTTGGATTGGGATTGAGTCCTAAAGCACAACGGGTCATTCAATCCATGAGGCAGGTTTCAGATAAACTTGCATTGACAAAAGCAAATCCCAGAAATGATCTCTTATCAGAAAGGGAAGAGAATGAGGCCTATCTTTTAGCTGAAGAAGGAAAGCAATACGCCATTTACTTCCCTTTAGATGCCGGTGATGGGCAGGTTTTGCTTGATATGAATGGGGCAAAAGGCAAATGGCAAATAGCGTGGGTAAACGTTTCAGAAAATACCTGGCTGGATACAATTGAGGAAGTTGAGATAAATGGTAAGGCACCCATCCAAAAACCTGAAAGAGGACATTGGGCCTGCGTTATTTTACCTTCTGAATAATGATTTGAAAAATTAATTTCCAATACAAAACCAGTTTGAGCAGTTCAAGATCAACTTGTTGACTTATGAAAAACAAAAGCAGAAGAGGTTTTTTTGCAAAATTTGGATTTGGCTTGGCTTCATTGTCCATTTTTCCAAATTTGGTCACCATGGCCAAGAAAAAATTATCCAAACTCTCTGGGGATGAAATATTCTTTACCACTGGATTTAAAACCGCGGAAGTTGATGCGCATTCGGCACTGTTATGGACCAGGTTATGTGCCCAGCCAAAGCCTCAGCCCATCAGACATCAAAGAGAGGAGACCGTATTCCGGCATCCCATTGGTTTTGATGATGAGATGCCCATTGCAGAAATGGATGGGGCGGTAAAAGGGGTGTCAGGGATGGTCAGGGCCAGACTGGTGCAAAACGGAAAATCCCTTGTTTCAGATTGGTATCCTGCCACAGAAGAAAACGACTTTACCGTCCAGATTCCTTTTGAAAACCTGAAAACTGACACCGGTTATCAAATCACCTGGGAAGCTAAATCAGAAAGTACAGAAGAATTGTTTCAGTCTAAAGGTTTTTTCCGGACTGCTCCTGACCCCAGCCTACCAAAACCCATTCAGCTTGTAACCTCTACCTGCCAGTATTTCTGGAGTTATGACCATGCTGAAAGAGGATTTGATACCTATGACAGCATGGGCAAGCTAAAACCCGATTTTTTTGTCCATACCGGGGATTATGTCTATTATGATAAGCCCGGCCCTCTGGCCAAAAATAAAGCATTGGCGAGACATAAATGGCATGCCATGGATAGTTGGCAGGCTTTAGTGGATTTTTACAAAAATACCCCCATTTACATGCTCAAGGATGACCATGATCTGTTAAAAGACGACGTTTATCCCTCATCGGGGACTTATGGAGAACTTACTTTTGAGGATGGTCTGCAGATCTGGAAAGAAAATGCCCCGATCAGAGATAAGCCCTACCGAACTTTCAGATGGGGCAAGGATTTACAGATCTGGCTGGTAGAAGGAAGGGAGTTCCGATCTCCCAACCCTATCCCGGACAGTCCGGATAAAACAATTTGGGGTAGGGAACAGCGGCGATGGTTTGAGAAAACTGTAAACGATTCTGATGCCACATTCAAGATCCTTTTTTCGCCAACCCCCGTAGTGGGACCAGACCGTGAGAATAAGTCAGATAACCACGCAAATGATTCCTTCGAAACGGAGGGAAATTGGTTGAGGGATTTTCTGTCCGCCCAGAAAAACACCTTTGTTGTCAATGGAGACAGGCATTGGCAATATGTTTCAGTTGATAAGAAAACCGGGCTGATGGAGTTTGGTTCAGGACCGGTCAGTGATGCCCATGCCCAAGGATGGGATCAGGAAGATGAAAGAGAGGAGCATCGTTTCTTAAGGGTCAAAGGAGGGTTTTTGGGCATCAAAGTGGAAAGAAAAAGTGGAATTCCGGAGATTACCTTTACCCATTTTGATACCCTGGGGAATGAGGTACATGAAGAGAAAGTCAGGGGATGATTACTGGAGAGGCCCAATGGGTCTGGATAAAAATTTCTGTTGATGGAGAAAATGTATTCTTTTCTACAGATTCGAGGTCAATTGGTGTGGATAGAGCTCTGTAGAGAGAATTGTTTTAATTCATTCTGCAGTTGATCTAAGGCAAGGCATGGATAGCCGAAAAATCATCCATGCCACCGGTACTAGTAGGATCAAAATTTACGGATTTGGAATATTTTCAATGATCGAATTGGAATGAGGGAAAATGTGATAAACAATATTACAAGGCAAAAAATGATGGGGTTTTGAATGCATAACAATATGAGGGATTCAATTGAAATCAGTTTTACACGCAATCTCATATTTTTTGGGTGCATGCTCATTTTAACATTGGCTTGCAATGAAAAAGAAGCTTCCGATCACCAAAAAACGACATATTTTAAAAATGTGGTATTTATTGTAAGTGATGACCACCATCCTGATGTGGTAGGGGCTTATGGAAATAAATTGATCAGCACGCCTAATATTGACAGGCTTGCTTCTGAAGGCACCACATTTAACCATGCATACGCCAATTCGCCCATATGCAGCGCATCAAGGCAATCCATGATGACAGGCAAATACCCCCATGCCACTGGGGTCAACCTGCTTTTCACTCCTTTTCCCGATGATGGAAATGTGACCGTTGCCGAATATTTGAGGGAAAAAGGATACAAAACAGCACTGGTGGGAAAAACCCATTTCAACAATTTTGTTTTCAGCGAACTATATCAAGATGGAGAATTGCCCGATCATGGATGGGATTACCTCATTGACAACCAGGAATATCGTGATCATCTCATACAAAATCCACCCCGTCAAATCCCATCTGATACCCGTACCCGCGAAAGTGTAAAAGCTTATGATGGCGCCGCCTGGACAAAAAATGCTGATATGCTACCAATGCCATTCTATGATGAGGACAGTAAAGGTACTTTTTTGGCAAAATGGGCAGCAGATTTTATAAAAAACAACAAAGAAAATCCATTCTGTCTCTGGGTGGCCTTCAATGAACCCCATGCGCCATTCAATTTTCCCATAGAATATGCAGGAAAATATCAAGCAGAAGATATGCCTTTGCCCTCGGGATCTCCCGAAGATGATCGATGGGTACCCTTGCAATTCAAAAACCTAACGGAAAAAGAAAGACGCGGTATCATTGCATCCTACTATACTTCTGTTGAATACTTGGATAAAAACATCGGCATCGTACTTGATGCATTACGTGAAAATGGTTTGGAAGAGCAAACCTTGGTGGTTTTTAACGGAGATCAAGGATATCTGTTAAATGAACATAAGAGATTTGAAAAACATACTTTTTGGAGGGAGTCCATTACGGCCCCGCTAATCATCAAGGGCAAATCAATTTTCGATTCAGGTACAACAACGGATGCACTCGTTGAATTTATTGACCTGGTACCGACGGTAGTAGAAGCATTAGGCTTTGAGCCGCATCCGGATTTTCAAGGCATGTCGCTGCTGCCTCTTCTGAAAGGGGAGAAGAACCAACACCGGGAATATGTATTTGCACAGTACCTTCAGGACGATATGGCCATGGTGGCTGACAAGGAATGGAAATATGTTTTCGAAACCGGCAAGTACGATCTCGATATTGGCTATGAAACCGGTCACGGACCCTCTGGCATTCATCACCGATTGTACCACCTGAAAAATGATGGTCAGGAAACAACCAACCTGGCTTATAACCCCACTTATACCCAAAAAGCAAATGAAATGCAGGAGCAAATGTTGAAGGTGTTTCAGGAAACGCATCCTGATGCTTCAAGACTACCATCAGAGTTGAACAGGACTGGGCAATTGGTTTGGTTTTGTCAACCCAGGGATATTGGTGCCCACTACAATGAAATACCGATGAGGTATTTCTTTCACAAAGGCAAAGAGTTGCCGGAAAAAATTGAAGTTCAATGAAAACGGCAGCAAACAGTTTTCTACATAAAGATATACATGCAAAAACGAAGAGAATTTTGTAAGAAATCACTGGCAGGGGTGTTGGGGTTGAATTTTGCGAAACCGCTTCACAGCTTGGCCTCAGCCTACAGCCAAGACCATATTGGCATCATCACCAATACTGTAGGCAATGAGATGAAGGAGGATTACAGGGCTACATTGTGGGAATTGGCACAAATAGGCTATAAATGCATTGAGGGAGGAGTGCCTGAAGGTATTGCCCCAAACGAGTACAAAAACCTTTTAAAAGGCTTGGGCCTCCGTTCGGTAGCGACGGGCAGCAGCATGGGCAACCTACGGAAAGAACTGGATCACTACCTAAGGATTGCTGAATTGCTAGAGGCGGAATACTTGGTTTGCTATTATCCCTGGCTCTCATCGGCCACAGACTTACAAACACCTGAGATAATGGAAACCATAGACAATATCAATCAAATGGGTAAGCAGGTGAAGGATGCCGGATTTCGTTTTGCTTGGCACAATCATGACAAGGAATTCGCGGAAGTAGGTGGGAAATTGGTTTTTGATACCATGATGGAGCACATAAACCCGGATTATGCTACGGTGGAATTGGATTGGTACTGGGTGGTCAAAGGAGGGGTTGATCCGGTAGATTTATTTGAAAAATATCCATCAAGATTTGAAATCAGCCATATCAAAGACATGAACAACAACCGGGATGAAGGTATCAGCTGTGTGGGTCAGGGCATCATGGACTTTAAACCAATCTTCGATGCGGCAAAAACCGGAGGAGTAAAATATTATATTGTGGAAAATGAACGTGCAGTCAAGGGTATTGATTGTGCCCGGGTAAGCTATTCAACCATTAGCAGACATTTAGGCCTATAAATTTGCCAATTTAAAAGAGCAGCAGTTCCAATCCGGGTATGGAACTCGGTGTCCAAAAGTGTTCTGACAAAGAGCCAAACAATCATTTATTAATGAATTATTGATGATGAATCACTTACTTTCAAAAGCCATACTATTCGCCTTGGGTCTATCCCAAGTTTTCGTTTCGGGGAACGCAATTGTGAAACAGCCTGTCCGGATTTTATGTGTTGGGGATTCTATTACTCAGGGTGGAAAGAGCACACAGGCGGAGCACACCTATAGGTTGCCTTTACAGATGTTGCTGTATGAGCAGAAGATATCCTTCGACTTCATCGGCTCCAGGCAAAAAGGCTTAAATGAGGAGGTTGTGTGGCCGGAAATAGCCCAAGGGATCCCATTTGACCCTGATCACGAAGGATATTATGGGCAAAAGACAGCAGCCGTATGCAGACAAGTCAAGGAAAACTTTGCCACCTATGGTGAAGTACCGGATTTCGTTTTGGTCCACCTTGGCACCAATGATCAAAAGCAGGGTGATTTTGAAAAGAACATAGGTGAACCATTAATGGATTTGGTTCAATTCCTAAGAACAAAAAATCCTGAAGTGGTCGTGCTGTTGGGGCATCTTAATTTCAATGACAATGCAACTGCGCTGGCAATTAGGTCCACAGTGGAGAAAGTGGCTGATAATTTAAACAGTCAAAAGTCGCCTGTTGTCACGGTACATCATTACAAAGGATGGCATGAAAATCCGGAAGATGTGTATACCGATACCTATGACTGGGCACATCCCAATTTGAAAGGACAGGAAAAGATGGCAGTGAATTGGTTAAACGCCATGAAGCCCTATTTGTCAGGTGACAACCCGAGGGAGCAATGAAGAAATCAAAAAAATTAGGCAGATGAAAAATGGATGTTCTTTATTCAAATTTCAAATTTTATCTCTTGCCGTAGTCTGCACATTGAATTACTGTACAGTCGAGTCAAGAACTAATCAAAAAGAGACAACAGCAAGTCCCGATGTCATCTTCATTATGGCTGATGAGGGTATGAAATTCACAAATGTATATGCAGGATCTCCAGTGTGAGCGTCTAGGTATTATAAGTTGGCAACACCACATGCATACCTAAATCATAGTCAGAAAACTTATTTCTTACATTAATTTTCACCCTTAAAAAATACCGGTTAATGAAAAAAATTAAACTAAAAAATAAGCTAAATTTTATTGTATCAATGTGCTTAGTTGTATTCTGTTCCTGTGAATCACCAGATGATAACAAGGGTTTAAATAAAAAAGCACCCAATGTTATTTTTATCCTAACTGACGATCTTGGATATGGCGATCTTGGGGTAACCTACCAAAATCAAAGGAAAGAAAATAATCTTCCGTACCACCGAACACCAAACCTTGACAAAATGGCTGAAGAAAGCATGATGCTTACACGCCATTATGTTCCTGCCCCTGTCTGTGCCCCCAGCAGGGCATCATTATTGACAGGGCGTCATCAGGGTCACGAAGATATCCGCAACAACCAATTCGATAAAGCCCTGACAGATACCCACAATATTGCTACCGTGCTAAAAACTGCGGGATATGCAACTGCTATTATCGGCAAATATGGGCTTCAGGGAGAAGGGGATTCTCCTGAGACATGGCCTGCCTATCCTACCAAAAGGGGTTTTGATTATTTTTTTGGATATGTAAGGCATGTAGATGGGCACAACCATTATCCGGCCCATTCCGCACCATTGCGTCCACCTATGGAATTATATGATGGAAATACAGAAATTTCAAAAGATTTGAAAGGTTGTTATACAACGGATCTTTTTACTGCGATGGCAAAAAAATATGTAGTTGACCACCAAAGCAACAATCCTGATCAGCCATTCTTTTTATATCTGTCCTATAACACACCGCATGCAGGGCTCCAAGTAGCCTCTTCGCCTTATCCTGATGGTGGCGGGAAAAATGGCGGCGTTAAATACATCGGTGAATCCGGTAAATATATCAACACGGTTGTGGACACAGTAGATTTATTTATTCATCCTGATTATCAGGAGCAGGATTGGCCGGAGGTACAAAAAAGGTTTGCCAGTATGGTACGCAGGATTGACGATGGAGTGGGTGACCTGTTACAGTTGTTGAGAGACCTGGGCATTGAAGAGGAAACCTTGGTTGTTTTTACTTCTGATAATGGCCCCCATCATGAGTCTTATGGATACGGTGATTACGCACCAGATTTTTTTGAAAGTTTTGGGGATTTAGATGGAACCAAACGAGACACTTGGGAAGGAGGAATAAGAGTGCCAACGCTTGTTAAGTGGCCAGGAGTAGTTACTGCCAATACCAGAAACCATTCACCTTCCGGTTTTCACGATTGGTTGCCAACTTTGGCCGACTTTGCAAACCTAGCCGCACCTGCCATAACCGATGGCGTATCTCTTGCTCCTATACTTACGGGTAAAACCCAAAATTCGGAAGGCATTGTCTATATTGAATATAGTGTAAACGGAACAACGCCTGAATACGAAAGTTTCCACCCCTCTCATAAAGGTCAGACCCGGGGTGAAATGCAGGTGCTGTATCATGAAGGATATAAAGGAGTGAGATACGATGTAAAATCAGCAAATGATGATTTTAAAATTTATGACACCCACAACGATCCGGGTGAAGAAAAAGACCTGGCAAATACAACTGAAGCTTTTGAAAAACTTCAGCAAAAAATGAAAGATAGAGTGCTTCAGGTGAGGCGCCCAAATGACTCGGCTCTCCGGCCTTACGATGGTGTTCCAGTTCCGGCATTACAAATTGAAAGTGGAGATGTAGCCATGGTGCAATATTCAGTGTTTAATGAGAATGCTCCCTGGGTCCCGGATGTAAATTCAATTAAATCTGATGTTTTACGAAAAGGAAGCATAGAGGAAATTTCGATCAAAAACATAGAGATGGACGATAATGCGGTTATAAAATTTACCGGTTTATTTTTTATTTCTGAAACTGCGGAATATGCATTCTCTGCTGCTTCTGATGGAGGTGCTGTTTTAAGGATTCACGATGCCTTAGTAATTGAGGCTGATAAAGGGTATGAACCGCTTAAAAAAGTAGAGGCGTCTATTTATCTTGAAAAAGGCTACCATCCTTATACTTTGATCTATAAAAAAGGATTGGGTAGCGAGCCCTATTTGCAGTTCGATTGGGAAAAAATGTAATGGCTGTTTTAAATCTAGCAGCTCCTTTTTGTGGGGTCTTCTTCAGGATTCAGAACCATAAAATCAGGCAATAAATTATGTAATGGCAACATATGCAAGAATCAAAAGAACCGATGAAGTTCGTGCCCAACGCGCCAAAAAAATGAAAAACAAGTATATGGAATTTCAAAAAGCAGCATTGATAGGCTTCCTCATTTTAATGGCTGCCTGTACCAAAGGACAGAAACAAGGACAGGACACGGAAGCAGCAATACCTGTAACAATTCAGCAAGTAGACGATGGTTTCCAGTTGTATAGGAACGGGGAGCCTTATTTTATAAAAGGTGCAAGGATACTCGGTAATAAATACATGGACAAAGTGGCCGAATATGGTGGAAACTCAATCCGCATTGGCTATAGTCAAAATGAAAATGTAATGGAGGTTTTGGATGAAGCCCATTCACGTGGTCTTACCGTCATGTTCGGGTTGCCTTTCAAAGCAGAAAGAGAAGGATTTGACTATGATGATCCCGAAACTGTCGGAGAACAGCAAGGCCTCATGAAAGAAATTGTGAACACTTACAAAGCTCATCCCGCCATCTTGCTTTGGGCTATAGGTAATGAACTGGACCATATTCCGGGAAACGAAGACTACAATCTAAAAATGTGGGATGCAGTAAATGAGGTGGCCAAAATGATCCACGAAGAAGACTCCGCTCACCCGGCAATGACAGTGATAGGCACAGGTGGTATGGAGAAATTAAAAGATTTAATAGAAAGATGCCCCGACTTGGATTTATTGGGGGTCAATTCCTATGCAGATATCGGTAAAATTCCTGAATGGCTTAGACAATACAGTTGGGATAGGCCTTATTCGGTAACTGAGTGGGGAGTAAGCGGACACTGGGAAGTGCCAAAGACCAAATGGGGGGTTGCCATAGAAGAATCAAGCACTGAAAAGGCAAGCATTTATCATGAAAAATATTCAAATGTAATAGCCTCAGATCCTTGGTGCATTGGATCATATGTCTTCTTATGGACCAGCAACAGACAGGAAACCACCCACACCTGGTACAACATGTTTCACGATGATGGAACAGAAAAAGGTACCGTAGAAGTGATGCAGTATGTATGGTCCGGAGCGTGGCCTGACAATAAAAGTCCCCGATTGGATTCGTTGACCATTGAAGGGATGTTTGCCAAAGATAACATTGCGTTGGAACCTAAAGGGATCTATTCAGCTACCGTTATCGCCCATGATCCTGATCATGATATCTTAGAATATGAATGGGAGTTGGTTCAGGAGAACAAAGAGTTCGGTGCTTATGCCGGCCAGGGGGAAACCAAACCTCAAGTAGCAGAGGGTGCCATTAAAGACAGGATTGACAACGGCCAAACCGTCAAATTTGAAGTGCCTGATGCAAGTGGAGACAATTACCGCTTGTTTGTATATGTGTATGATGGAAAAGGAAAAGTAGCGGTAGCCAATATTCCATTTCATGTAAATTGATAGTGAAGATTTTTGATCGCCAAGGTGCGACTTGAATGAAAACCTGATGAGTATAAAAACACATGTGATGAGCAATAAACGAAGAGAATTTTTGAAAAAAACAGCGGTTTCTGCTGTAGGAGCACACATCATTCCAGCCTGGTCTTGGTCTAAACAGGTTGCTCCCAGCGACCAAATCAATGTGGGATTAATTGGTTGCCGGAACAGAGGGTGGGGGGTTTTGAGGAATCAATTAAAAAATGAAGGGGTGAGATGTCTCGGGTTGTGTGATGTTGATCAAAATATTTTAAATGAGCGTAATGTTCAGGTACACCAGGAAAGTAATCAAAAGCCTAAATTGTACCTTGATTTTCGTAAAATGCTCGAGGATAAGGATATTGATGCAGTAATTATTGGCACCCCGGATCACTGGCATTGTTTACAGACGGTTTATGCTTGCCAGGCCGGCAAGGATGTTTATGTGGAGAAGCCATTGGCCAATACCATCGAGGAATGCAATATAATGGTGGAGGCAGTAAGGAGATACAATAGAGTAGTACAGGTCGGGCAACAACAACGCAGCAGTGCGGTATGGACGGAGGCAATGAGGTTTATCAAATCTGGAAAGCTAGGGACATTAAGGAAGGTGAATATCTGGGCTAACTTTAATTATGGAATTGGTTCGCCCAAACAACCTGACGCCGCAGTGCCCCAAGGTGTCGATTTTGATTTTTGGTTGGGACCAGCACCGTTGAGAAGTTTCAATCCAGCCAGATTTCATGGCAGTTGGCGCCACTTCTGGGATTATGGAGGTGGTCTGATGACTGATTGGGGAGTTCATTTGATAGACATGGCCTTATGGGCAAAGGATGTGACCCATGCCCCTACAACCGTGATGGCCTATGGGGAAAACCTTTCCTTTGAGGATTACGCTCGTGAGACTTACGATACGATGTCTGTTATCTATCCCATGGAGGATTACGTAATCACCTGGCAGCATGCTGCAGGTTTGCAAAACGGACCTTACAACATGTTATATGGAGTAGAGTTCGTCGGTGACAAAGCCACCCTAGTTGCCAACAGAGAAAAATGGATGGTGAATCCTGAGGACAAAAGTAAATCGATTGACAAAGAAAAATCACAACCTGAGTCCAAGCATAAAGAGGTATTGAATGATACGGATCTTCACATGCAGAATTTTCTGGAATGCATCAAATCCCGGGAAGAGCCCAATTGTACCATTGAAAATGGGAGGAATGTATCCTTATATGCACATATGGGGAACCTCGCTGTAAGATCTGGAGAAGGCAAACTGGTATGGTAATGAACAAAATACATTCAGCAATTCTGCTCTAGCCAATGCATTTATAAAACCAGAGTATAGAAAACCTTGGCAGTTTCCTAAGGTTTGATCCTGATTTTGCAGGAATGTTTGTAGGCATTAAAACCATCTAAAGTATGAAAAGACATAGATTTTTATCGGATACCATCTTAACGTCTTCAGGTTTAAGCCTCAGTGCTGCATTGCCCGTTGCTTTTTCAAAGGAGCGGCATATAGCAAAAAAATCCTCTGAAAAAATGATAAAAGCATCCGTTTTATTTTTTACGATTTGTCTTTCTGCATTCCATCTTACCAATGCACAACCCATTTCTCTCTCCACAGCCCAAAACCAGGTAATAGAATGGGCATATCAATCTGACAAAATATATAAAGAGCCTTTTCGGGATGTTTCTCTTCATGCGATCATCAAAGACCCCGATGGCAAACAGATCAGGCTTTCCGCTTTTTGGGCTGGTGAAAATGAATGGCGATTTAGATTTGCCGCTTCCCAAAAGGGAGATTATACCTTTATAACTGAGTGCAATGACCGAAAAAATGTTGAACTACACGGGAAAAAGGGGAAAATTTCGGTTGTTGACTATAAAGGAGATAATCCCTTATACCGTCATGGCCCGGTAAAGATTTCAGAAAACAAGCGCTATTTGGTACACGAGGATGGTGCTCCATTTTTATGGCTTGCCGACTCTTGGTGGCACGGCATGACTACCCGCTTCAAATGGCCTGAGGATTTTAAGTACCTGACTGCAGACAGGAAAGAAAAAGGATTTTCTGTCATCCAGTTCGCCATAGGCTTCCCCTGCGACATTGAGCCTTTTGATCCGCGTGGGCAGAACGAAGCCGGCGATCCTTGGGACGAGGAACTGAACAGTATCAATCCAGCGTATTTTGATTTGGTAGACCTGCGGGTGCAATGGCTTCTGGAAGAAGGAATTATGCCAAACATCGTTGGGGCATGGGGGTATTACATAAAGTGGTTGGGCGTGGAAAAAATGCAACAGCACTGGGACTACATTCTGGCGCGATACGGTGCTTATCCCGTCACATGGACACTTTGTGGAGAATCTACCCTGGCGTATTATACGGATCTTAGAGATGGAAACTGGGATACATACAAGGCGGAATTTCGAGAACAATGGTCGGAGGTGGCAAAGCATCTCAAAGCAAGCGATCCTTTTCAACGACTCCTTACAGTACACCCTGGGCCAGGGGCCCGCGATGGTTTGCCCCCCATCGACCAAATGGAGCACGTTGACTTTGTGATGGTTCAGCCTGGTCACAGCGGCTATCAGACCTTGCCCTATGCCTCCAAAACCTTTTGGGAAACTTATGCCAAATATGCGGACCGTCCGGTCCTGTATGGGGAAGTATGTTTTGAGGGAATGTGGGGGAGATCTTTGCAGGATGTACAGCGCTACCTGTTCTGGAGCAGCATGCTTTCAGGTGCGCCTGGTTTTTCCTATGGAGTGGAAGGTATCTGGCAATTCAATACAGAAGAAGAATTGTTTGGCGCTACACCAATCGGTGATGTTTGGGGAAATGTACCCTGGGAGACAGCTCACCAATATTTAGGCTCCAAACACATTGGATTAGGCAAAAAGTTGTTGGAAAAGATGGATTGGCAGTCTTTAAGGCCTTTCCCGGAAGGCCTTAACCGGCATGCTAAAGAAGACGATGTGTTCTTGCCGTTTTGTGCAGCATCTCCCGAAGGACTGCGGGTCCTTTACTTTTTCAATGGCATCCGGGGGCTCACCATGAAACGGTTAAACGAAAACACAAAGTATTCCTACGCTTTCTTCGATCCTATACATGGTGAGGTCCATGAATCGGGGAGTTTTGTCGCAAGTGAGCAAGGTACGTGGGAAGTGCCTCGTGAACCGGTGAAACAGGATTGGGTACTGGTGGTTCAACCTGAATGAATGGTCCCGTTCCCAGTTATTTGATGCCAATCGCTAGTTCATCTTTTTCTATTAGCTTCAGCCTGTTCCTGGCAGTGAAGCAAAGTCCATGCTTTCCGAAATATTGGTCCTCCATTTTTGATTGGTGAAGGGATTCAGTATGTATTTTGTCTAAACGGATTGTGGTTTTTAAAATCGCCGAATGGCAAATGATCAATATTGCCGACAGTCTAACGATTAAAATGCCTTAAATCTGTACTTTTTTAATAAAAAAAGGTAATTTAAACAGATTTGCTTCTTAAATTTACCCATAAAATAAATTTTATGAGAAGCGATAAAGAATTTCGAAATGAGGAAATGCATCCCATTGGCTCTTTCTGGAACAAAACGTTCTTTGTAAAAACATTATTGAATGGCTTATTGGTGGTTTTACCATCCATCATCATATTGTTTTTACTTTCCCTGATTTTTAAATTTGTTTTCAATTTGGTGGCACCGATCAGCGCCTTACTGGATAAAAATGCAGAATCCCACGCCTTTTTCACCAACATTTTGGCTTTGCTGATTCTCATTGTGTTGATTTTTATCATCGGATTGATTCTGAGACATGGCCGAAGTAAAAGAATGTTTAAGATTTTTGAGTACAGATATTTACTTCAGATCCCTTTGTATTCTACCCTACAGGAAACCATATCCCAGTTTTCCGGACTCAAGAAAATGCCTTTTAGCCAAGTCGTTTTGGTGGATGCCTACAATACGGGGGTATTGTTGACCGGCTTTGTGACTGAAACTGCTTCAGAGGGCATTTACACGGTTTTTGTGCCCACAGCACCTAATCCTATGAACGGAAACATTTACCATGTTCCGGAGTCGCAATTGAGATTTTTGGATATAGAACCTGAAAAAGCCATGCGTTCTATCGTAGGCATGGGTACAGGTTCTTCCATATTGTTTGCTGCAAAAATCAGAGCTCAGGAGAAGAATACTTTGGATCACATCGATTGAGCACAACTAACTGCACATCGATTTGATATTTGCTTTTCCCTGAAGTAAGACTATATGGGTAAAGTGACACTGAAACAGCAATTCATTAGGAGAATATCGGCTATCCTTTTGGTTTTCAGGATAGACGTAGCATTCTTGTGGGTTTGGATTTATGAGGATGTCCAAATGATTTTTTGAAGTATAAATTTTTTTTGAAATTTTATGGGGTCATTTTTATCCGTTGCTTCCTCTTAATAACAGAAAGCCGAATAACCACAAAAGCTTTATGATCAATAGAACCCAAAAAACCAAACTTTCTGCCGTTATCCCTATAAAGCTATCAGAATCCAAGATATTAAACCTTTTGTACCTTATTTTTTAAAAATAAAATCCCTAATGCCATGGTCCCTTCAATTATCAAGGTCTTTGGATCAATATTTTCAAATTCAAGCTTGATGTTCGACTTTGAAATTTGATCCTACTGCCATATTTTGGTACTTAGAACAATAAAAACCAAACCATAACCAAAATCACCCACTATGTACAGAATTACAGGAATCATTTTGGCATCACTGCTGATTTTTTCAGTCATAAGCTGTCATCCAAAAGAAGAAAATTATGACATATATGACCTTGTCATCTACGGCGGCACCTCAGCGGCGGTAACCGCTGCTGTACAAGCCAAAAAAATGGGAAAAACGGTCATCATGGTATCTCCTGACATTCATTTGGGAGGGCTGTCTTCCGGCGGATTGGGCTTTACCGACACTGGGGACAAATCTGTCATCGGTGGATTGGCGAGGGAATTTTACCATAGGATCTACATGCATTACCAGCAAGAGGATGCGTGGAAATGGCAGAAAAGAGAGGAGTATGGCAATGTGGGGCAGGGAACACCGGCCATTGATGGGGATGCAAGGACCATGTGGATTTTTGAACCCCATGCTGCAGAAAAGGTCTTTGAGGATTTTGTGAAGGAATATGACATTGAGATTCATAGAGATGAATGGCTCGATCGGGAAAATGGGGTTAAAATGGAAAATGGAAGAATCAAATCCATTACCACACTTTCCGGAAAAACCTTCGAAGGCAAAATGTTTATCGATGCCACCTATGAAGGGGATTTATTGGCTGCGGCAGGGGTCAGTTACCACGTGGGCAGGGAATCCAACGATACCTATGGTGAAACCTGGAACGGGGTACAGTATGGAGTTTTTCAGCACAGACATTATTTCTATGAACCCATAGATCCTTACCTTAATCCCGGAGACCCCAGCAGTGGACTTCTACCAGAAATTTCCGATGAACAATTGGCAGAAAACGGGACAGGGGACAATAAGGTACAGGCCTATAATTTCCGGATGTGTCTCAGTCAGCATCCTGACAACAGGGTGGCATTTCCAAAGCCGGAAGGGTATGACCCGGACAGGTATGAATTGCTGGCAAGGGTATATGCCTCAGGCTGGGATGAGACATTTGACAAGTACGACCCCATTCCCAACCTCAAAACGGACACCAATAACCATGGCCCCTTCAGCACGGATTACATTGGGAAGAATTATGCCTATCCTGAAGCTTCCTATGAGGAACGCAAAGCCATCATCAAGGAACATGAAGCCTATCAAAAAGGCCTGATGTATTACCTGGCCAATGATCCAAAAGTACCTGAAGCGGTAAGAACCGAAATGGGAAAATGGGGTCTGGCCAAGGATGAATTTACAGACAACGGAAACTGGCCTCATCAGCTTTATGTACGTGAAGCCAGAAGGATGATCGGCGATTATGTGATGACAGAGCATGATGTGTTGGGAGCCAAGACCATACCCCAATCGATCGGTATGGGTTCCTATGCCCTCGATTCCCACAATATTCAGCGGATCGTCGGCCCCGAAGGCCATGTGCAGAATGAAGGGGACATTGGGGTAAAGCCTAAGGAACCCTACAGCATTTCCTATGGAACTATAATCCCAAAAAAGCAGGAATGTGAAAATCTTTTGGTGGGGATATGTGTCTCAAGTTCCCATACGGCTTTTGGGTCCATCAGGATGGAACCAGTCTTTATGATTTTGGGTCAGAGCGCGGCTACAGCTGCAGCTTTGGCAATAGATGAAAACATTGCTGTTCAGGATTTACCCTATGAAAAACTGCAGGAAAGGCTGAAATCAGACGGTCAAGTGATGCGCTTATCGGAAAGACTTTAAACTGGTTATTCTCCTCGGAATTGGCTAAATTTATTGGAAAGATGGAAAAAAAAAGAAAGATAGAAATTGCAGCAAACTTGGTAGACAGAGAAGATGAAGATGCTGCCGATATCATTTTTTGGTTGGATAAAACCGAATTGGAAAGATTACAGGAAGTGTATTGGCTGAGACAAAATTTTTTCCAGTCACCCAATCACTCCTTTCCTAAAAAAATAGCCAAAACAAACAAGATTGTAAGTTTATGATTGTAGAACAGGATTTTTTGGACTTCATCGAATTATTGAAAATCAATAAAAATACCATAGCCTCCCAGAAAAAAAATAACCAAACCTATTTTAAGTGAAATGAAGAACCCTAAACCCATTTTTCTTTGTCTCATTTTGGTTATTTCCTTGGCATGGAATCCGGTCCTGTCACAAGAATCACAGGCACCGAATATCCTGGTTTTTGTAGCAGATGATGCCGGTTGGAGAGATTTTGGATGTTATGGCAATGACGCCATTCAAACCCCAAATGTGGATGCTTTGGCTACCGGAGGGTTGAAGATGCAAAGTGCATTTTTGACTACCCCACAATGCAGCCCCTCCAGAACCAGTATTCTGGCAGGAGAATTTGCCCATACCTTGCGAACAGAGGATCTTCATACGCCACTGCCAGCAGGCAAAGCCATAGTACCTACTTATCTAAAAAAACAAGGGTATTTTTCAGGCATGTTAATGAAAAACCACCTTGGTCCTGATGGGTTGAAACAGTTTGATTTTTATGATGCATCCCGTGATGAGAGTCAATTGCCGGAATTGAAAGAGTTTTTGGATCGTTCTGCAGAAAAACCTTTTTTTCTGTGGTATGCCTTTGGTGACCCTCACCGGGCTTATTTTGAGGGCGCTTTTACCCCTCCCAATGATCCCGAAAGGGTAAAAGTACCACCTTACCTTGCCGATACTGAGACCACCAGAAAGGACTTGGCCATGTATTACGACGAAATTTCGCGAATGGACAAGAATATCGGAGAAGCTATTGCCGAACTCAAACGGAGAAACCTGTACCAAAATACCCTGATCATCTTCATTTCTGACAACGGGATGCCTTTTACCCGTGCAAAAGGAACTTTGTATGATGAGGGGATCAGGACCCCTTTGATTTTCCATTGGCCTCAAAAGCTCCAAGCAGGCGTTTCAGATGAATTGGTATCCGTACTGCATCTGGCACCCACCATTTTGGATCTTGCAGGAGCCACCATTCCAAAGAGCATGTATGGTAAAAGCCTCAAAGGCCTGTTAGAGGGGAAGGAATTTGAAGGGGACAGGTATGTGTTCAGCGAGCGCAATTGGCATGATTGTGATGAACACATGAGGAGTGTCAGAACGAACAAATACAAATTGATCAAAAACGCCTATATCGAATGGCCATATGGTACCGCTGCCGATCTTGCAGGTAGTCCTTCCCATCAGGAACTGCTCAGGTTGAAAAAAGAAGGCAAACTTTCCTTTCCCCAATCTTTGGTTTTTGATGTGCCCAGACCTGTCATTGAACTTTATGATGTAGAAAACGATCCGTTCGAACTCGACAACCTTGCCTATGATGTTTCCTACCGCAATGTCGTACAGGAACTTCATCAGGTTTTGGTGGAATGGATGGAAGCCACAGATGATTTTCCCCCAGAGCTAAGAAGACGGCAAGACAATACTGACAGGGTCACAGGGACCCATTTTGATACCAGGACACTTCCCCCAGCATATAGCAATCAATGAAAAGATAAAACAGCGTGTTTTTAGTGCAGACTCTTGGTGGATCAGGTGAAAAAGGTTGGACCTAAAATTGAATTACCTTTAAGGCAGTAGCATTAGGTTTATTGCTGGTTTTGTTCAAAGAAAAAATCAGATGCCTCAAACCTAAATTTTTGAATGCTGAATTTTTCGGTCCGGATATCAGTTTAATACGTAAATGAATTAAACCAACCACCTAAGTTTATGAAATTCTCAAAACACCTTATTCTTTCCTTTTTGATCCTCATTTTTGCGTTCGTAGCTTGTCTGGATGATCCTGATGTGGAGGAGGTAGTGGAAGAGGATGAAGAGGAGGAACAGGTAGAAGAACCGCCCCGTGAGGGACCGATTGGTCTTGAGGATGCATTTTCCCAACTTACATTTACCCGACCGGTGGACCTTCAGCATGCAGGTGATGGCTCAGACAGGATTTTTGTAGTGGAGCAAAGTGGTGTCATTTCGGTTTTTCCAAATGACCCTGAGGTGGGTGAAAAAAAGGTTTTCCTTAATCTGGAATCAAAAGTAAGGGATCAGGGCAACGAGGAAGGACTTTTAGGTTTGGCTTTTCATCCGAACTATGCAAGCAATGGCTATTTCTATGTCAACTACTCCGCTTCCAGTCCAAGAAGAACAGTGATTTCCCGTTTCCAGGTTTCCGCTGCTGATGCAGATGCGGCGGATGGCGCTTCAGAGCAGGTTTTGATGGAAATCAACCAGCCATTTGCCAATCATAACGGGGGACAGCTGGCTTTTGGACCAGATGGATTCCTGTATATTGCCTCAGGTGATGGAGGTTCCGGGGGAGATCCACAAAATCATGGACAAAGACCAGAAACTTTACTGGGGGCCATTTTGCGCATAGATGTGGACAATCCAGAAAACTCAAATAACTATGGTATCCCTTCCGACAATCCTTTTGTGAACAATTCAGAAGGATACAGGGAGGAAATTTATGCTTATGGCCTAAGAAATCCATGGCGTTTCAGTTTTGATTTTGAAACGGATAGGTTATGGGCAGCTGATGTGGGGCAAAATAGGTATGAGGAAATCAACCTCATCGAAAACGGAGGAAACTATGGTTGGAAAACCATGGAAGGCTTTCACTGTTTTAGTCCAAGCAGCGATTGTAATCGAGAAGGCCTTCAACTTCCCATCTGGGAATATGGACACTCCAATGGAGACAGGTCTGTAACAGGTGGCTATGTTTACAGGGGCAACAATTTTCACCAACTAAAAGGACTGTATATCTACGCTGATTTTGTTTCAGGAAGAATTTGGACTTTGGATCATAGTGACCTTGAAAATCCAGTCAACACCGAGTTGTTGAGGGCCAATTTTCCCGTTTCATCCTTTGGGGTTGACCAATCCAATGAATTGTACCTTTGTGGTTTTGATGGGAATATTTATAAGTTTGGATTTGAATGATTTTTCCGGGATCTTGAAAACCGTCCAGAGATAAAAAGGTGTAGTTTCAAACTACATCAAGTTGAGCCTAAACTTTTAAAAAATGATATGTAGGAGTAGTTACACAATACCTCCAATTACGTTTTAATTTTATCAAAAATATTCTAGAAATATTTTGTGATTAGCACTACCTTAAGATGCTTTTCGCAAAATATATCTGTGAATTACCTGCCTAATAATTTCAAAATATCGGCTATGGAGTGTTTTTAATTAATAGTTTATCATTTATTGCTTCTTCGACAAATTGATTTAAGGACAAGCCTAACTCCACTGATTTATAAGCTGCCTGCTTATGTAATTTTGGATTGATTCGTACATTAAAAGACCCTTTATATGATTTGTGGGGTGTTTTTCCCAAAGATTCACATAATTCCAAATAGTTTTCAACCGCTTCTTGAAATGAACTTTTCAACTGATCAACATTATCGCCTTCAAAAGTGATCAAATCATCAATGCCTTCAATTTTGCCAAAAAACACTTCATCTTCTGCACTAAAATGTACTTTTCCAATGTAATCCTTATATTTTAAAACATCTTTCATAGTAAACCTTGGTCTTTTAACTCTCCAATTACATAATCAATCACGTACAACTTTAAGATATTTCCAGGATGAGGTTTGTGAAGCCTTATTATATGTTTGGTAACTTCCTTAACAAATGCTCTCCTAGACCCTGCTGTTTTGCCTTTCTTAATCTCATCGTATCCAAAATGATTAAGAACCTTTACCAATTCATCATAAGTGAAATCTTTTGGTCTCAAACAAAAATCTTTGAATCAATTTGTATAACCTACTCATTTAAACGTAAGTTAATGCAACTGTTTTATAGTTGCAAATGGTTGGGGTTTATCTCAAGGAAAGTTGTTTTCAACTTGATTTTAGCTTGTATATTTATATTAGGCCGCTGAAAGAAATATACTGCCTTGAAACAGGACTATTTTCTACAATAAGCTGCCAAGGATTTAGCTACCTTTTTGGGCAAGGTATTTATCCAAGGATTCCCGAATCTTTCCGGAAGGTCTATCAGCAGAGGGATCTATTGCCTTCCAGCTGCCGCCGAAGGCTTATACTTCACTGAGAAAGGGGGTAACTTACGAAAAAAAAAATCTTGATACGATTCCCAAAAACCCACAGAGCCTGTCCCAAAAATCGGGAGGTAAAACTCCAAGTCTAGAGTCAGGTACCTATTTGTGGGCAAAATCATTCTCAATTACAATTCCCTACAATTTAACCTTCCGTGGATCAAGGTAGGCATTTATCATAGTTCAAATTATCTCATTTACCACCAGATAAACATGTATAGTGGTTAATCTCTCATGGCCAATCTCTGGTGATTGATACATAATATTATTAAATTCATGTTGTTTTTGATGCTGGTTTAAAGCTGGAGAGTCAAAATTTTAAACAATTATTACAATGAAAGTACTTAAATGGTTTATAGGTATAACACTTTTGGTACTGGGAATTTCGGCTATTTTGCTTTATACGAAATGCCGGGTTAAAAGGTCTAATTAAAGTGCATTATTGGTGATTACGTGGTGTTTTCCAATTGTAAATTGGTATTGATAGAAGGGTGTAGTTGCAAACTACACCCACATCCAGCTAGAGTATGAATAAGGTTTCAAGTGGTGTATGGAACAGGATCAAAAGGGCAGAATTTCCAATAGCTTCATTTGGTGTAGATGAAAAAAACGAGATGTACATTTGCGGATTTGATGGGAGAATTTACAGGTTTGTGTTTGAGTAAGTACACTTTTTTTAAACCTAAAAAACCAGCATTTTAAATTTGCAGAGGTACCAGTGAGGTCAACTCGGCAGAATTAGTCACATTAAATGACAATTTTTCAGTTTTCAGTGAAATGAATTCGTAAAAACAGCCCGTTCTACCCAATGTAACATTTGTTACTGTAATCACCATTTTTTGAAAGTATTTTTAAAATATACAAAATCAAGACCACTCCCGGTCTCGATATAGTTTGCCTGACAATTCAACCCAAAATTAAATCCACATGAAATCACAGTTCAAAGTATTAATAATAGGTGGGGGTACAGCAGGGATAATGACAGCTGCCCAACTTTTGAAAAAAAACAAAAATTTGGACATTGCCATTATAGATCCCTCTGACAAGCATTATTATCAACCGGCCTGGACTTTGGTTGGTGCTGGGACCTATGATTTCAAAAAAACCGCAAGGCCATTAAAGGACCTTATTCCAAAAGGGGCCATTTGGATCAAGGATTTTGCGACAGGATTTAAGTCAGATGAAAACAAAGTGACTACAAAAAATCACGGAGACATCAGTTATGAATACCTGGTGGTGGCCCCAGGCTTGGTGATGGAGCTTGACCAGATTGAGGGATTGAAGGAATCGTTGGGTAATGATTCAGTGTGCAGCATTTATACCGATCCGGAGCATACTTGGAAGCTACTCAAAAATTTCAAAGGCAAAAATGCAATTTTCACACAGCCCACCACTCCAATCAAATGTGGAGGAGCTCCACAAAAGATTGCCTATTTGGCTGCAGATCTGTTTAAGAAAAAGAAGTTTGATGCCAATGTTGTCTTTGCCACTCCCGGTTCCGTGCTTTTTGGGGTGAAAGAAATTCGGGAAACACTTGAGAAGGTGGTGGAACGCTACGGCATATTTTTCAAACCTTTTTATGCCCCGATTAAAATTGATCCGGAAAAAAAGATCGTCACTTTTAAATATGTGGGAGAAAATCTAACAAAGAGCCAAGAAAATCAATCAAAAGAAATCGGGGAAAAGATTTCTGAGGACGGACTGGTGGAAATGCCCTATGATTTGCTTCACCTTGCTCCTCCTCAAGCTGCACCCAAGTTTATCAAAGAATCGGATTTGGTCAATGATGCTGGATGGTTGGACGTTGACATAAATTCCTTGCAGCACAAAAAATACAGCAATATTTTTGGGTTGGGAGATGTAGCAGGCCTGCCTACCGCCAAAACAGGGGCAGCCATCAGAAAGCAAGTGCCAGTGGTGGTGGAAAATCTATTATTCCTTATGAACAACAAGATAGCTTTGGATAAATCCTACAAGGGGTATTCTTCTTGCCCGCTCTTAACAGGTTATGGCAAAATGGTTTTGGCTGAATTTGATTATGAAGGTAATTTTATCCCTGATCCAAAATTAAAACAGATGTTGGTTTTCAATAGTGACAAGGAACATTGGAGGCTTTGGATGCTAAAGAAATATGGGCTTCCTTACCTGTATTGGAACAAAATGATGAAGGGGTCGATGGTATAAGAGTTGCTCCTTTCTGAAATTTTATTAATTTTCCAATAAATTTACCATTGATATTTGCCTCTTTAACCCCCTTTGTCTATATAATATTCAGTTTGATGATGCCTATTGGTCAATGGCTTCGGCTTTCATTTTATAGGGCAGAACCAGGTCATATGATAAAAACCATAAACCCTGTAGTAGAGAATCAGGCACCTTTTTCAGCCAAATGCTGATCAAGGATTGCACGGATATTTCCGGAAGGTCTATCCGCAGAGGGATCAATGATTTTTCCCGCTTGATCCAGCAGTATAAATCTTGGTATAGAATTGACCATAAAATGTTGGTTGAGTTCAGACTTCCAACCATTTTCAGCAAACCACTGAAGGCCTTCCATGTTTTTGGCTTTGACCATCTTTTCCCATGGTGCTCTTGTATCATCGATCGATACCGTTAAAAATGCCACGGGTTCATCTTTGAATTCCTCTTTCAATTTATCCCAATAGGGATGTTCAGCGATGCATGGCTTACACCATGTCGCCCAAATATCAATATAAACCAGGTTACCCTTCAGATCACTCAGTTTCACTTCCTCACCCTCAACGTTGGTGAAGGTAAAATCGGGAACATCTTTTCCGGGACTGATGGGTTCCCATTTAGCCTTTAATTTATTAAGTTTTTCAGCATATTTTGGAGTCTCATTTTCTTTCATGAATTTTTCATAAGATGCTTTAACATGCACAGGTCCCCGATAATCCAAATTGGATTTAATGGCGGTAAAATAAAAATGATCTTTCACAGTTTTATCTTTCAACAATGAGTCCATGGCAAGCATCCCCGCTTTTTCATAGGCATTTTCACCTGAGGCAAATGAACTGTCCCTTTCCAAGATTTCACCAGCAAGATTTGAAACTCGTATATCGATGAGCGTGGTGTAGCTCCATACATTGAGCAGGTGATTTTGGTCTAGGGGAATGGCATTCAATTTAGCGTTTACTTGGTCCATAGGAAAATCTATGGAATCCTGTGGCTTTTTGGTAATGGATGCTTGATACATGGGATACTGATAATCATAAACGAGGGGTGCATAGGTGAAATAAGCTTCTTCTTTGGCGACAAAATCAGGATCAAGATTTTCCTGCTTGCTGTATTCCACAAATTTGACTCTTGATCGTGTAAATAGGCTGTCCTTAATTTGGAGGTACTCCTCTTTTGGTTTTTCCATCAACTCCATCGGATAGGTCAATCCGATTTCAGTCTCGGTTTTGGCCTTTTCAAATAGGTACCTGATTTCTTTCTCATGATCTCCATTGACCTCAAAAGTGCCCGATAGATCTTTGGCATCTGCGGAAACATAAATACTGTCTCCTGGGCTTAAGTAGAGGTTCAAGTAGGTTCGCCCTGAATATAAAGAGTAGCTAGAAGGTTCATCCCCTTCAAATACCAGTTTAAAATTACCATCCTCATCCACTTTACTATTTGCAATATCTCCTTCCTGAAATAATGTGATTTCCTGTTCATCAAGATTGGTTATTTTCCCTGATATGATGATAGTTGGATCCTGAGGTTCTGATTTTTGGGCACAGCTGTACGACAAAATCAAAATTATCAAAGAGAAATTGAGGAGCTTTTTCAAAATAGGTTGGATTTAAGCATTTTATGGATTAATTCAGGACAGATGGTCTATTACCCGTTAGACTTTGTCAATTCTAAATTTATTACTAACCTTTTAAAATTAAAAGTTAAAAAACAATAAAAATCTTTTTTAGAACAATCCACTTTATATCAATCAACATTATGGATTTCAGGTGCATTCATACCGATTGGGTACTCACTGCGTACCGAATCTCCTAAGGTAAAAGCATACGCTGTGCGTATACAATGTGAAAGTTTGCGGTCACTCCAACCTTTTCCGTAGCGGTCGGCTAGTTTGACTGATAATTTTTTGACTACCTCTTTACCATATTCTGCCCTTTTGTTATACAACACTTCTTCTTTGATTCGCTTGCCGATATTCCAATGCATAAGACAAACCTCAGCATGGGCTGTTGTTGACAAAAGGCTGCGTTTACCCTCTATAATTTGGCAAACATCACAGAATAATTTGGGGGCATTTTTTTCTACATCTTCCATCGCTAACTATTTAATTTCCTGGAACTTGCTTCTTATGGTAGTTGACATATTTTGAAACAAAATTAAGCCATACGAAATCTTCCTTTCTACCGAAGAATAGACCTTCCTTTTAGTTTAGCTGTTTCAATCCACTCTTCAGTTAGCTCTTCAAGTATTTCCTCAATATCCAACTAATCCCATAAAATGTCAATCCTTCTAAATACCCATTAGAGACAAAAAACGCACTGACCACCAATTAACTTCCCCCTCCACCTTGCCTTCCTCCCCATTTTTTCCCATTTTAAGCAAAACAAAAAAAACACCAACCCATGACCTTCAAAAAACACCTCTCACTTTTCACCATCCTCTTACTCTTTTTATCCCAAACCACCTTTTCCCAATCCCTAGACAAACCCAATATCCTTTGGATTTCCGTGGAAGATATCAGCCCTATGTTGGAAGTTTACGGGGATCAAAGCATCAAAACACCTAACATAGACCGTTTGGCCAATGAGGGGATTACTTATACCCATGCCTACTCCACGGTTGGGGTTTGTGCCCCAAGCCGTAGCAGCATCATTACTGGGATGTATCCCGTAAGTATCGGTTCACACAACATGCGGACAGGGCCCCACTACGCCTTCCGGGAACCTGAAAACGAAACCTACAAAGATTACTATGCCCAAAAGGACATCAAAGGAAGAAATGTGCCTGAATATGCTACGGTTCCTCCGCCCTTTGTCAAATGCTTTACCGAATACCTGAGGGCAGTAGGCTATTACACTTCCAACAATGCCAAAACAGATTATCAGTTCAATTCCCCCATCACTGCCTGGGATGAAATCGGAAGGGAAGCCACCTATAAAAATCGGGCAGCAGGACAACCTTTCTTTGCCGTGTTCAACCACGAAATCACCCATGAGTCCAGGATTTTTATGAAAAAGGAGGATCCCATGTTGGCAGACAAAAGCAAGGTCATAATTCCCAAATACTTCCCCGAACTGCCCGTGGTCAGACAGGATGTGGGCAGGGCTTATTCCAATATCATGGAATTGGACAAACAGGTAGGTGATATGTTAAGGTCTTTGGAAGAGGAGGGGTTGTTGGACAAGACCATCATTTTCTTTTGGTCAGACCATGGAGGGCCACTGCTGAGACAAAAAAGGGCAGTGGGCAATTCCGGTCTGCATGTCCCTCTGATAGTGAGAATGCCCAATGGTGAGATGGGTGGCAGTAAAATCGATGACCTAGTTTCTTTGATGGACCTTGGGCCAACGGTGATGTCCTTAGCAGGAGTAGAACCACCGGATTATATGCATGGCAGGGCTTTTTTGGGACCTCACAAAACCAAAACCCCGAATCAATATGCCTTTGGCTCGGCAGATAGGTTTGATGAAGCCGTGGATATGAGCAGATCGGTGATCGATGGGCGGTATGTGTATATTAGGAATTTCAGGCCAGAACTACCTTTGATTTACAGGAACGCCTACAGAGAACAGATTGACATGACCAGAGCCATGATAGAAATGGATCAAAAAGGAGAACTGACAGGGGGTGCGGCTTATATATTCATGAAAACCAAACCTGTGGAGGAATTGTATGACCTCCAAGATGATCCAGATGAAATAAATAACCTAGCGGATTCCCCTGAGCACCAAGCCAAATTGAAGGAACTCAGAAATGCCCTGTCTGCCTGGCAACTGGAAATCGGTGATTTGGGTTTTGTTCCCGAGTATGACCTGGTCAATATGATGTGGCCTGGAATGGTGCAGCCCGAAACTGCCCCGGTCAAGTTTGAAACTTCCGGTAATCAGCTTAAGCTGAGCTCAGAAACTGAGGGTGCCAGCATTGCCTATCAGATAGGAGAGGAGATTGGGGGGAAACATTGGCACCTATACCATCAACCCATTCCTACAGGAAAAAAAGTGGCTGCAAGGGCAGTGAGAATCGGTTACAAGACATCTTCCATCAGCCAATTTGAAAACTAGTGGTTAACTATTCTTTCATAAATGGTATCGTTCCGAGACTATAGGCCGGTGTACTTGTATTGACCTTAACTTCCAAGTAATGCCGACCAGACGCTAAGTCACCAACATCTACAAAAGTAATCAGGCCTTTTCTGTTTTCGGTTTGATGGAAATAAAAAAGCCAATCTGGGTTTACCAATTCCTCACCATCCAGAAATATGGCATACACTTTATTCATGCAGTTGAGCTTATTTTGATCCGCTTGATCATTGGAGTCCTTGAGTTCATCGGGTTTCAATCCACACACCTCCATCATTTTCTTTTCGAAGACCAGTTGGTGTTTCAATCGCAGCTCTAAAAAACGTCCTGAAACAATCGGTGAAGGGGTTTCCAATATATAAGAAGACCAAATTTGATTCCTGTCTTCAAAATGGCCACTGAATAGTGTCATGCCAGCCGACCGGGAATAAAACTTAATAAAACTGAATGCGCTTTCGTCTTGAGCTTGTTGCAGCCTATGTTGCCCCAAGAATGAAAAGGCAATAAAAAGAACAAAAAAGCCAATGAGGTATCCTTTCCTCAAATTGCTGGCAAAAACATAATAAATGGATCGGTAGAATCTGGAAAAGGTGACCCAGCCCAGAAAGCGGTGAATGGGATAGTAGATTTTCGCTATCCACTTGTTTTTGCGGTAAATCCCCAAGCCTATAAAATCAACGACCAATACCATAAATATTGAAATCAGAAACAAATCTATGTTAAGGTTCATCCATTGAGCCATGGAAAACCCGAAGCTTTGCAACAGGCAGGCCACTACAAACAAAAAAGCGACAAAAAGGGTGACACTAGCCATCACCCCAAGGATCAGCATGATTAGGAAAAAACAAGTGGCAAAAATCGAACTGCATATTTTTTCCAGATTTATGATCTGGTTTTCCAAACTGGGAAGGGACTTTATTTTATTTTCAAATTGGGGTTGGTATCCCAGTTTTTCGGTCTGAATGCCTTTTGGAAAAGTGTAGGTCAGCCCGATAAGCCCCACCCATACACTGCGCAAAAAAAGGTGAACCAACAAGCCGAGAATCAAGACATACACCACTTGTTCCAGCCCGGTGAATACCCCAAACAAATTACCTGAAAGTGCCTCAGCACGCATAAAATTAGAGAGGGATCTGATTTTTTCAGGCAATTGGAGCAACCCAATCAATACCAAACCTGAAAGCAATATTTCGGGCTCCCAAGAATTCTGTTGAACTCTTTTCAGCCATTTGGGTATCGTTTTTTTGGTAGGGATAGGTTCCATATGCGATAAGTACCAATGCTATTTATCGAACAATTTAATTATTCCAAACAAATTCCAAGAATTTATAGAGAATCAATTTTTCGGTCTTTTGCTAAAAATGGAAGCATTAAACTATTCTGGCTATAAATACTGTTATTATGGTAGCATTAGATACTTAAAGTCCAAATCAAAACCCATGAAACCCAAAAATTTCTCATACTTATTCTTTTTGTTAGCCAGCTTGATATTATCAGCCTGGATTTTGGCTCCTGACCCATTGACAGAAAAGGTAGAAACCTATCTGAAGACTTACAGGGCCAATTATGCTACCGAAAAAGTGTACATCCATCATGACAAACCCTATTACATGGCTGGAGAAATTCTTTGGTTAAAGGCCTATGTAGTAAATGCTGCTTCAAACAAATCAACCGAAAAAAGCGGCGTACTCTATGTCGACTTGATGGATGAGGAGGAGGCTTTGGTCTATAGCCTCACATTGCCGATTTCAGATGGTGGGGCTTTTGGGGACATTCTACTACCTGAAAACTTGCCAGAAGGAGTATATAGACTTTCTGCTTTTACCCAATGGATGCGGAATTTTGGAGAAAGTGGTTTTTTTCAAAAAGAAATCTATGTGTTTAATGGTACTGAAGGACAGGTTACATCAACCCAAAAACTCGAGGAAAGAGCTCCTTCCGTAGATTTGCAGTTCTTCCCCGAAGGAGGGGATTTGGTGGCGGGATTGTCTAATACTGTCGCTTTTAAAGCCTTGGCCTCAAATGGTTTTGGATTACCTGTTTCCGGAGCCCTCTTTGATGAAGCGGGTAAGAAGCTGTTGGAATTTGAAGACCATCATGACGGCATGGGTGCTTTTTCTTTTACACCTGACTCGGGGAAAAGATATTTTGCCAAACTCAACTTTTCCGATGGAAGGACGGTTGATTATGCACTTCCTGAGGTTTTGTCCGAAGGTTTTGTGATGCAATTGGACGAAGTGTCTGATCCGGAGGCCGTAAAGGTAAGTATAGCCTCGAATAGAGAAATTCCTGGTCAGTTGATGTTAATGGGGATTGCAAAAGATTCTTTGGCCTACAAGGAACCGGTTGCCTTTGCCAACGGTCAAAGCGCTGAATTTGAAATTCCCAAGGATAGGTTTCCGACCGGTATTGTCCGGTTTACCTTGACTGATACTCAAGGAGAGCCATATGCTGAGCGGTTGGTGTTTGTAAGGCATCCTCAGAAAACCAAGGTGAACATAAAAACAGATAAATCCTCCTACTCCCCGAGGGAGCAAGTAGATTTGGAAATTTCTATGGAGGAAGGCGGTTTCGGACCTGAATTGAGTCAATTTTCTTTATCAGTTACCACTGACAAATGGGTTAAACCCAGTCAAAGTCAGGAAAACATCGCGACTTATTTATTGCTCAGTGCGGATCTCAAGGGCCATATTGCAACACCCGGCTATTATTTCGAAAAAGATGATGCAGAGAGACAATTGGCACTAAAACACCTGATGCTGACCCAAGGCTGGAGGAGGTTTGGTTGGGAACCCATAGTGGCACAAGAATTTCCAAAAATCCAATATGGAAATGAAATGGATTTACATCTTAAAGGAAGGTTGGTCAATAGTAAGGGGGAAGGAATAAACAAAGGGGAAGCGCTTTTGTATCTTAAAGACCGGTATCAGACTTTTATAACCACACCGACCAATAAGGAAGGTTATTTTGGGTTCACGGGATTTTATTTTAAAGACACCATACAGGTCATGATTCAGGGAACTGATAGCAGAGGCAGAAGGGATGACGTGGAGGTTCAAATGCTTGAAAGGACTTTTAAACCACTTTTTTTGGCCAGTTGGATTCGATTGCCTGAGGCATATGTCAGTCAAATGCCTGATGGCTATGTGCTCTCCACGCAGCAGCAACTTTCTGCAGTGGAAAAGGAAGTAGGCGCCATGGATTTGGGAGAATTGCTCTTGCAAGAGGTCGTCATAGAAGGTAGAGCGGAAATTTATGAGCCCTTTACTTTACATACAAAAGCAGACGTGGTGCTTCACCGCAATCAACTGCCCATAGCCCCTTCGGGAAATATTCTTGAAAGTTTACAGGGTAGGGTAGCCGGTTTGCAGGTAACCAAAACGGGAATGAATGAGTTTAGGTCAGTAATTCGAGGTCAAGGTACCCCTCTTTATCTTTTGGATGGGATGCCCATCAGTGAGAGCACCATGCAGAGTCTCAACCAATTTGACATCGGCCGGATTGAAATCCTAAAAAGCCCAGGCGCAACCGGCATTTATGGTGGCCGTGGGGGTGGAGGCGTCATTGCTTTTTTTACGGATATGGGATATGAAGAATTGGAAGAGGCGGAAGAAGATGCCAAATACATCATCACTCATCAGGCTGCGGGATTTAACAAAACAAGAACTTTCTATTCACCAGTTTATCAAGAGACAGATTATTATGACCTACCTGATTTGAGGAGTACAGTTTATTGGAATCCTATGGTATTTCTCAGCCCTAATTCAAAAAGAGAAATGAGTTTCTATACAGGGGATGTCACAGGGCGTCATCGTGTTCAGGTCGAAGGCATCACCAAAGATGGCCATCCTATCAGTGAGGCAATTTATTTTGAGGTTGAGGGGGATTGATCAACATGTTTTGCCACCGATGCCTATTTTTAGTTTGTAGATAAGTGCCTGAGACAGGCGTGCGGAATATCTATTGACACTTGTATTCCATGGAAGTCTGGCTAAAAAGATTTTAGAGCCCGATTCAGTTTGTGGCCTTAATCATCCCCATTGCTTTCCTACCTCCAAGTATCAAATAGTAATTAAGCTTTATTTGACCTGTCAGGGTATGTATAGGATACCTCATTTTTTTGAAAATTAGGCGTAAATCCCTAAATTCCACAAATACCATCAACATGCGAAACCAATATAAACCGGAATATCTTCTGATCTTTTTGATTGGACTATTTACTTCAAACCTTATGGCCCAGGAACAATTCAACTATGATGAATCCAAAGTCCCTGATTTGGTTTTGCCTGATCCTTATGTTAGCTCCAAAGGGGAAATCATCGAATCGATGGCTGATTGGGAAAACATCAGGAGGCCGGAATTGATGCGGTTTTTCTCTGAAAATGTCTATGGGTCTATCCCAATGGATTTTGATGAGATTCATTTTGATGTGTCGACAGATTCCGACCATCTCTACAAAGAAGTTGCATTGAAAAAAAATGTGCGCATCAAGGTTTCCAGAAAGGGAAAAGCTCAGACAATAAAGTTGTTTGTCTTTCAACCTCTTAAAGGAAAAGGACCTTATCCTGTATTTCTATTGATAAGCCATAGAAATGCACAAGACCTACTTGAAGATAAAGAAGATCAGTTTTTCCCTCTAGAGCAAATTGTCAGTAGGGGATATGCAGCTGCTATATTTGATGTGGAGGATGTTTCACCCGATGATAAGGTGAGATTTTCACACGGTATATTGGATACACTTTATCCCGAACAACTGGAAATGCCTGAGGGAATGCGAGGTTTGGCAGCGTGGGCATGGGGTGCTATGAGGGCAATGGATTATTTCGAAAATGATATTTCACTAGATCAAAATAGGTCAGCTGTAGTCGGGCATTCCCGAGGAGGAAAAGCTGCATTATGGTGCGGAGCAAATGATGAACGCTGGTCAGTGGTCATCTCCAATGAATCCGGTTGTGGAGGTGCGGCTTTGTCACGAAGGAGATTCGGCGAAACTGTAAAACGCATCAATACCAATTTCCCCTATTGGTTTAATGATAATTTCAAGGCTTTCAATGACAATGAAGATGCTTTGCCAATTGACCAGCATCTTTTGGCAGCATGTATTGCCCCAAGGTCTATCTACTTTGCATCCGCCATAGAAGACCAATGGGCAGATCCAAAAGGAGAGTTTTTGTCACTTAAATTAGGTTCAAGGGTCTATTCAGATATTTATGGAATCAAAGTTGACCTGCCGGAAAGTTTTGAAAACCACCAAAGGACTATCCATACAAATTCAGTAGGTTACCATATCCGTGAAGGAGAACACAACCTGACGCTTTATGATTGGGAGCGGTTTATGGATTTTGTGGATAAGGAGTTTTTAGTGGCACGCTGATAACACTGATAACACTGATTTTCACTGATTTTTTATCTTCCCGAATCAGTTCAATCAGCTTCATCAGCGTTCAATCAAGATGCTAATATCCTAATATCTTTATATCCCAATATCCGTTCCCCATTCATCCATAAATTCAATCCACCCTCTTCATCGTCTTCAAATACCCCATCAAATCCACAATTTCTTTCTCCGTAAGGTTTTCGAACAAGCCGGGGGGCATCATGGAAACCTCTGTCACATCCTTGGACTGTATACTGGATTTGTTGATGATCACTGGTTCTTGACCTACTACCCGCAGTGTAATCTGCCTTTGGTTTTCTCCGATAATATTCCCGGAATAGGTCCTACCATCCCTGGTATTGATCACCACCATCTTATAGTCATCCTGGATTTCAGCACTGGGTTCTATGACATTGAGTAAGATATACTCCACATCCGACCGGTTGGAACCTGTCAGGTCGGGACCCATTTCTCCACCCTCTCCAAACATTTTGTGACAACTGCCGCAGACTTGGGTGAAAACCGTTTTTCCGGATTCAATATTTGCAGATGCGATTGCTGACGGTTGGAGTATGGTCCTGTATTTATCATAGGCAGCTTGGTCACTAGGCACCTGTTCTATTGGTCCCCAAACTTCTATAAACCCACTGCCGACTACCCGGAGCAATTGTCTGGCAACACTGACAGGAACTTCAGCTTTGGCTATCTTTTCATCCTTGATTTCACGGGTCAGCATATTGCCATATCTGGATCGGGAAGAAAGGGTCTGCATGGCAATCTGTTTTTCATCTGCATCAAATGTTGGATACTTCTCTATCAGCATCCTGCCCAAACTCTCGTTGTCAAAAGCTGCAATGGAACGAATAGCATCCTTCCTCATCGCAAGCTCCCCGATTAGTCCGGGCAATTCGGAAATCAGCCCGGTTCTTTGCTGTGCTGTGAGCGTTTGAAGTGCTTTTTGTCTTTGGTCCAGAGGTTGCTTTTTGTCTTTCAGGATAGCAAATGCCCGTTGGGTAGCCTCCGTATCTCCAAAGAGGCTTGAAATCTCCAAAGCAAGTTCTTTCTTTTTCCCACCAGATTTGTCCATTTTATCGGCCACAGCCTTCCAATTAGACGGGATATTCAGGTCAGTTCTACCTTCCATACCGCTCAACATTCCCGACAACAGCAGTTCTGTGTTCGGACCACCTTTACCGATAAAAGCAACCAATTTCTCCATTTCATCTGCATCCACAGCCCTTCTGGCAATATTTTGGGTAACAAAGGGGATTTTGGATTGGGCAGAAAGTTCAAGGAAATTGTCCGTATTTTCAGCGATCAATGATTCGACTCCATACCAGATGATTTTGGGTAGGTTATGGTCGTTGGCATCTTCCTCATGTTTCATCAGATTGGCAGCGAGAAGAAATTTTTCTTTGGGTGGGATTCTTTGCATGGCTGCTGCGAGATAAAGTCTGACGACGGGAGACGTGTCGTCTTCTGCCATTTTCCTGAATTTGGCCAAAGCAGTTGCAGATGGATCATGGTCTTCACAAAGCAACTGAATGGCCCAGGCCCTGATGTGCGGGTCTTTATCAGATAGTGCACTGATCAAATCATTTTCATTAAATCCTCCAACCTGATGCAATGCCCATAGTGCCCTTAATCTCCAATCTGGATTTTTGTCCTTTTGGTAAATGGACTTTAAACCTTTAATGGTATTTGCTTCCAACTCTCCTTTAACAGCCCTTTTATGTAAAATTCCCCTCGCTCTTCTGGAATGCCAATCACTCTTATTGGTCTGAAGTGAGATCAATTCTTTGTCCGACATTTTATTCAGATCTGAATATCTTCCTTCAAAATCCTCGGCAAGTGATTTTTCCGGCATTATCCTGAATATCCTTCCTGTTTCTTCATTCAGGACTTCCTGTCCGCAGATATCCGCATCATGCCAATCGAGTACATACAAACCGCCATCAGGTCCTATTTCCATGCTAAAGCCTACCCATTGGGCATTGTTGGCCAACATAAAATCATCTCCGTGTTTTCCCTCATACCCCGAACCTTTTGGAACAAGTCTGTCCGAAAGTACGGCATGTTCATGGATATTGGCCATGAAAATCCTACCCTGTTCTTCCTCAGGAAATGCATCTGATTGGTAAACCCTGGCACCGCCATGGGCCGAGCGGTGACTGTGGTCTGCGATGGTTTTGATGTCCTCATACACATAAGGATTGAAATGCTGCCCACCCTGACGGTGGTAAATGCCACCCGGAATCACATGCCAAAGATGGGGGATGACACAGGCAGTCATCAATAGTTGGCCTTTGGCATCATAGTCTATCCCCCAAGGATTACTGAAACCATGGGCCACCACTTCAAACCTGTCTTTGACGGGATGGTAGCGCCAAACCCCACCATTGATATCCACCCCGTCTTTTTCCAATAAATCTTCCGGAAAAGGATCCTTATGGTAATAGAGTTTGGCATCACCGTTTGGTTTTCTGATTTTGGAAGGAGTGGCAAAGCCCTGTAGTCCATAGAGCCAGCCATCAGGACCCCAATGCATGCTGTTGAGGGTTTCGTGTCTGTCCCGAATTCCCCAACCTGTGAGTAAAATTTCAATATCTTCCAGATCCGCTTTGTCATCTTGGTCTATATCAGGGACAAAAAGTAGGTTGGGAGGTGCACCGACATAAAGTCCATCAAATCCAACAGCAATCGCCGCAGGGAAAGCCAGGCCTTCCATAAATACTTTCTTGCTGTCTGCGACCCCATCTCCATTGGTGTCCTCCAATATCAGAATCCGGCTGTCGCCTGAATTTGAAAATCCATGGCCTCTTGATTCGTAATCCTTGTTTTCGGCAATCCAAAGCCTACCTCTGTCGTCCCAGCAAAAAGCCATCGGTTGGGTCATCATGGGTTCTGACGCCCATACATTGACCTGATATCCAGGCTTGATGGTCATGGCTTCCACAGCTTCCTGTGGGCTCAGAAATTTGGCATCTCGACCCTCTCTCTGGGCAAGACCCCAAAGTTCGGTCGTGTTATACATTCCCTGCCTACCGGAAAATTCTCCCCAGGCTTCTGTCAATTTGATGTCATTGACCTCTCCGGTGTAGACCATAAGTTGTAGCTTGATGGTTTCTGCGTTCCCTTTTTCTATCAACCAATCTCCGTCTTTGGTAAAGGCAGGTCCCAAACCCAATTGTCCATCCACGCGCCATTTATTGGGATATCCCCTGTTTTCGGGATGGTCAAAAACTGCAATATTGGCAAAGTCGTCCCAGCCATCTACCTGCATGCCGACATTTACCCACATGGAAGGTTGTCCTTCTGCAAACTCGTTTTTCTGCCTTGCAGCATTGATGATTTCCCCTTTGATTCCCTCTCTCCAGGGCATTCTGACGAATAAGCTTCCATAGTCATATTGCCCGATAGTGATCGATTCAATAGCTTCCCCTTTCCATTCCAAATCCAAAAAATATTTTCCCTTCTCTTCTCGTAAAGACCAATTTTGGGTTTCAAGCATGATTGGTTCGCCCTTCTCGTCCAATAATTGATAAACTGTCTGCCATTTCACTTCATCACCTTCTGTTTCTATCACATTCAGGGCAACCTTTTTCCAATAACCTTCTTGAGGGTTATGAAAATAATCCCGGTCATTGACCCTAGTCAATCCCCAATACAGACCCGTCTGATGTTTGTGGTGTCCCGGGCTATATTCAGTCAAAACACCTTTGCCATCAGGTGCCGAGATTGGGTGAATGTAAGGGCGGAAACCTTCTTTGGCATTCTGAACCAAAATGGGTTCATTTTCTCCTTTTCTGTGAATGGAAATGGTACCTTCTTTTTCCTGATGTATTAAGGTCAAAAGGGTAGGGCCATCTTTTTCACTTTCTGAAACCTCTGATTGATTGCCTGAACAGGATAAAAGAAAAATGAGGATACATGAAAGGAAAAACAGGGAAAGCGGAATTGACTGATTCATTTTGGGATTGTTTCTTGGGTGGAGCGGTTTAATTCGGTTTTACATAATACAATCTTTAGGATACTTAATATAATCATTGGAATCTGAATATGTTAATGTTTCCTTTGAATGGTTCAATATTTATTCTGAGTATCCTCCATTCTACCCTTAGAAGATTTTAATTTGGTATAAAATCCCCTCGATAGGCCTGCCGAGGCCAAATAATCTATGCCTGTAACATACCGAATAGTTAGAATATTTAATTCTGATGATTGATATGAATATAGTATTTTGCATTTTTTTCATCCGGTCTCAATCATTCGGGCCATCTCAATCTTCACGAAGCTCCTTGGATTTAGAATGCAGAGAATTGGGAAAAGTTGGGGTGAGGAGCGGAAGTAGGGATTTACGAATAACGAATTTTAGATTTCAGACCTAAGAAGGGATTGACCCAGGGTTGGGACTGTGGACACGCAAAGTAGGAGGAAAATGTTTACTCAGGGAGGTGTTGTTTCATGGAGGATTTTAATGTAGAAATCAATTCTGGTATTTAAATATCAGTTTATATTGATTACCTTAACTTATATTAACACTAAACCTACTTTAAGCACATGAAAACAGTTGGAATTATATTATTGGTATTAGGAATCATCGGAACCATCATGTTTGGCTTACAAGCTATTCAGGATTCTGAAAGTTTTAGCATCCTTGGAATGGACATTGCCGTCAGTACAGCCAATTGGACACCTGTCATCATCAGTGTAGCTTTGTTGGTTATTGGGTTGGTGATGTCAGCAAAAGGAAAGAAATAGGCCATTTCTGTCCGAGGAAAATAAACGCTGTCAACAAACAATCTTTATGTTTTCATTTCCAAAGAATGGAAATCCAGTTAAAGGATATCCATTCTTTGTTTTTTTTATTTTGTCTATCATGAAAGTGGAAGCGACAAAATAAATTAGTTTGTAACATCTCAAATAAGGATGTCTTAGATTACCTACCCGCCCAGCGGGGCTTTTGGAATGTACTACTGGTAGAGGACTTGGATGAGGATGGGAGGCCTGAATTATTGGCAGGTAACCTTGGATTCAATAGCCAAATAAAGGCCAATGAAGACCAACCTGCCACATTGGTTTACAAAGATTTTGATGGGAATGGAACGGTAGACCCAATCCTGAATTTTTATATTCAGGATGAAATCCATCCTTTTATCACACGTGATGAATTGGCTAACCAAGTGTATGGAAAAAAAACACGTTTCCACACCTGTGAGCAGTATGCGTCCGCTGGTTTAGGGGACATGTTTACCAAAAAGGAGCTTAAGGATGCTGCTACGCTGCTGGCTGATAACCTAGCCACTTGTCTATTTACTTTGGATGAAAACAATCGATTTCAGCCTATGGCCTTACCAATAGTGGTTCAATTTGCACCTGTTTTTGCCCTCCAGACGCTATCGAGTGAATCTGGAGGAAGAGATTTTTCCTAGCTGGAAACATCAATTATGCCCGATTGACCTATGGTGTGGTTTTTTCTAATTTTCTTACCCTGTATTTTTCACCTATATTGTGAAGGGGGTGATGGTTTTGCAATGAAAATTTCTCAAGCTTCTCCTTCTCAAATATGGCGAAAAAGAATCCTAATTGATGTTTCTGTTTTTTATGTAGCGGGAACTAATCAAGATTTTCCCTGATTGATTGATTCGGAATGGAGCCAAATTTTGCGGTAAAGATTCATGATTGATTCCCATAAATAGGTAAAGTTCAGCAACCCTATGAAAAAAAGCTTTCAAAGAACATTTAATCAAACTTAGTTATATCCTACTAATGATACAACAACACACCATCTGCCAGTTACTGATTGGTTTAGTCTTTTTAGGCTTGATTTCCTTTCAATCTGCGGCCCAAAAATCCACTTTGCCTATTTTGGAGTCCATTCGGCTGAATCAACTGGGGTTCTATCCGGAACAGTCTAAAATCGCTGTTGTCCTTTCCGCGGAAAGTAGGCCTTTTTTTATCAGAGACACCAAAGCGAATCGGGTTGTCTTCGAAGGGGAGCTTTCTGAGACCAGGTCAGTCTCTTTTTCTCCAAAAACCACGCGATGGGCCAATTTTTCCGATTTGAAAGAATCAGGGACATTTGTTCTTGAGTTACCAGGAATTGGAGAGTCATATACTTTTGAGATAAAATCTCAGGTGCATCGTGCTTTGGGCCAAGCCGCAATCAAAGCTTTTTATTACCAAAGGGTATCAACTGATCTTCCAGAGGAGTACGCCGGTTTATGGGCAAGGGCAGCAGGTCATCCTGATAATCAGGTATTGGTACATGCCTCAGCCGCATCTCCAGAAAGACCGGAGGGCACTATCATTTCTGCTCCATTAGGTTGGTATGATGCGGGGGACTATAACAAATATATCGTCAACAGTGGGATCACTATGGGAACTTTGATGGGACTCTACGAGGACTTCCCAGGCTATGTCAAAAACTTAAACCTAGATATTCCTGAATCTCAAAATCAAGTTCCTGATTTACTGGATGAAATTCGCTGGAATCTCCTTTGGATGATGGACATGCAGGATCCTCATGACGGTGGGGTTTACCATAAGTTGACTACTGCTAATTTTGAAGGCATGGTCATGCCACATGAAGCTACCAGTCAGCGCTACGTGGTAGCCAAAAGTACTGCTGCCACTTTGGATTTTGCAGCGGTAATGGCCCAGGCCTCAAGGGTGTTCAAGGATTATTACCCTGACATGGCCATATCTTGTCTGAAAGCTGCCGAGATGGCTTGGCAATGGGCAGTCAAGCATCCTAATGTTTTGTACAATCAAAATGAAATGAACAAAATGTATTTTCCTGCAATACAGACAGGTGCTTATGGAGACCGAAATCTGGAGGACGAATGGCTATGGGCTGCCTCTGAACTTTATGTCAGTACACACAACCTGAAATACCTTCAAAATTTTCCAGGGGATATTGGAGAATTTTCTTTGCCCAGCTGGGGAAATGTTAAATGGTTGGGTTATTATTCCTTGATAAGGCACCGTGATCATTTGAATAGTCTTCCGGAGGGTCTCATCGCAAAACTCACAAGCAGTTTATTGGAGACAACAGAGACTTACATTAAAAGTGCTTCACAACATTCCTACCATACTGTTATGGGACAAAGTGCCCGCGATTTTGTGTGGGGATCCAATTCGGTGGCTGCCAATCAGGGAATTGCTCTCATCCAAAGTTATTTGTTGACTGAGGAGGATAAGTTTCTGAAACATGCCATTGGAAATCTGGATTACATTTTGGGCAGGAATGCCACTGGTTTTAGTTATGTAACTGGTTTTGGACACAAATCCCCTAAAAACCCACATCATAGGCCATCTGAAGCCGAACCTGAGAAATTACCAGTACATGGTTTTCTGGTAGGGGGGCCAAATCCAGGTCAACAAGACAAATGTGACTACCCCAGTGATGTACCGGATGAATCCTATGTCGATCTAACTTGTTCTTACGCTTCCAATGAAATCGCCATCAACTGGAATGCACCTTTTGCTTACCTGGTAAATGCTATTGAAGCATTAGAAGGTGTTAAATGATGTAGTTTTGTTAGCCTACTGATAAAATCCAGATCCACCAACAAAAACCAGAACCCATTCCGAGTTCTGGTTTTTAGTGTTAGAAATTACATCGGGCTAGTATTTCAGGGAATTATTCAAATGGTTTTGCCTTATGAATATTACCTGTCTAGGTCAAAAAACCGGTAAATTTTTTACATTCTTCTCAGTTTTCTGTGAACCCTTCCCAACCTTCTCTTTACTGCCTTTTCCCTGATGATGGGTGGCTTTTCTTTCTGTTTCAAATAGTGCAGTTTGGTTTCCAATCTATACCGTTTGGATTCCAACCTTTCCATTTTTTTGTAGCTCCTTGCCTGTACCATTATACAGGTACCAAGAAGCAGAACGAGTAGCAAAGCTAACTTTTTCATGATATATGGTTTAAGTTAAAAATAATACAAAAATAAATTCAAATAATCTCAAAGGAAAAAACGAAAGCAAACCATACTTCCATAAAGTTTTAAGTCTTCATTTGGGTAACTAAGCATGATAAACTTAAAAATATTCCTTTCTAATCCTTCATGGGTGATGTGCTGGGTTTTTGACCGTTGCAGCTGAATGATTAGACCCTTAATTTCATAAATATTTGAATCAAATCCAAACAATGCTTATTCAATTTAACTATAGAATCCATTAATAGTCAATGTTTTAACGAATGGGTCCGGCTGAATTTTACCGGATAAAAACAGATTTTTCCTGATGGTATATATTAAAATGTAGTCCGTCTAAGAAATCCACTTCCAATATTTTTTTACAATTATTTAAAAAAAATCTCAAAAATTTATGAGATTTAGGCCAGGTAATGCCTTAAAATTTGCCCTTGTATTTTTGTGATACCAGCTGCTTAATTTTTCTTTAATTTTTTAACGATTTTTGCACTTGACCGAAAAACAAAAATGCTTAGAAGCTTTGATAAAATGAGGAATTTGTAGATTTTAGTGGATTATTCCAACGATAAACTTGAACGACCATGGAGCATAACCCTGTTGGCTGGTTTGAAATCCCTGTAACCGATATGGATAGGGCGAAGAAATTTTACGAAACTGTATTTGAAATTGAAATCCAGCTTCAGGACTTCAATGGTTTCTTAATGGGTTGGTTCCCTTTTAATGAGTCTGGAATAGGTACCTCAGGGGCTTTGGTCAAGCATGAAATGTATCAACCCAGTGATAGCAAAGGGGTATTGATCTATTTTTCGTCTGAAGATGTGACCACGCAGCTGATCAAGGCGGAACAAGCAGGAGGTAAGTCCTTACAGCCCAAAACCCTTATCTCTGAAGACATAGGGTACATGGGCTTGTTTTTGGATTCCGAAGGCAATAGGATGGCCTTACATTCAAGGGGATAAACCTTTCAATCACGCAAAATCCTCAGGCATAACAAACCAAAGGATCAGGTAAATCAAGATGCCGGGAAACCCAGCACTGATGACCGATAAAATTACATAGCCAATTCGTATTTTGTCCGATTCCCAACCCAGGTAATTGGCCAATCCCCCACAAACTCCTGCGATGACTTTGTCCGAACTGGATCTCATTAATTTTTTTTCCATAAGGCCTGAGGTTCTTATAATTCCATAGTTTACTAAAATGAAGTTAAGGCTAAACTGGGTATTCGCCAAGTTTTTAAGGCGTCTTAATTTATTCCTGGTTTTGTAGCAGGTTTGGGAAAGGGTGGGGGAGTGATTTGTTTTGGGCCTTCAGTTTCAATCAATTTCAACACCTCTTCTACCCCTCGCTCCAGCTGTACATCCCTTCCTTCCGAATGTGAAACAGCATCTATATGAACTTCTATGTCTGGGGCAATTCCCTTATTCTCACCGATCCATTCATTTCTGATCGGATCAAATACAGCATTGTCTGGTGAAGTCATGGCCCCACCGTCAATGAAGGAATAATGGACTGAAGATTTAACCAAACCACCCCAGGTCCTTTTACCGATCAATGGTCCTGCTTTCTGATTCCTGAATACCCATGGGAAATAATCTCCTCCGGACCCTGCCAGTTCATTGATTAGCAATACCTTAGGCCCTAAAATGCCAGCAGGAAGTTGGAAATGTCTTGGATTGGGGACTTCATTGGTGATGGCGGCACGGAGTGTTCTGGTCATCAGGTCCACCATATAATCATCCAGCAATCCACCTCCATTGAATCGTTCATCAATTACAGCGCCCAATTTATCCTGCTGTGCAAAGAAATACCGGTTGAAGGAAGTGAATCCTGAACCCCCTGTGTTGGGCACCCAGACGTAAGCTAGTTTTCCGTCTGACAGCTCGTCTACTTTTCTCCGGTTATCTTCCACCCATGCCCTTTGTCTCAAACCTGCCTCCGAACCAATGGGCGATACAGATAGTTTTCTTGCTCCACTAAGCTGAGGTTGATTGTGTACATGTATAATGGTCTGCTTTCCGGAAGTGCCTTTAAAGGCCTCATAAATATCCGTGGAAGCATCCACCTCTTGACCGTTTACTGAAAGTATATAATCACCTGGCTTAATCTCTAGCCCAGGTTCTGATAAGGGGGCTTTCAAATTTGGATTCCAACTCTCGGCTGTATAGATTCTTTTTATTCTCCATTTCCCGTTTGCAATTTCATAATCGGCTCCCAACAAACCTGTAGCAATGGTATCTACAGCGGGAAAATCTCCACCAAAGACAAAACTATGCCCCACGGACAACTCCCCGTTCAATTGATCTAAGAGGTAGGTTAAGTCATTTCTATGCTGAATGTAAGGAACAAGTGGACTGTACCTGTCCAAGACGTCATTCCAATCCCTACCGTGGGTGCTGGAGTCGTAGAAATAGTCCTTTTCATATCTCCATGCTTCATTGAAAATTTGTTTCCATTCTTCTTTTCTGTCCAGCTCCATCCGTAACTCCATTTTGACCAGACCCTCAGACGCATCGGGCTTTTTATCAACTTGCACTACTTTCCAATTTCCAGAAGAAAAGAACAGGAGTTTCTCCCTATTATGGGAAATTTTCACCCTATTGATCCCTTCGGTGAATTCTTCAAACTTTTTCCCTTCAATGGTAAATTTATGGAGCGTTACGCCCGGTCCATTTGGACTGGCTTCGCCGATAAATGCGGTTCCTTTTTTTCCGGCAAGAATGAAATTGTATGGCTTCACAGGGATGGATAATGACAAGGTTCTTTCTTCTATTCCTTCCCAGTCAATCTTCACCTTGACCTCACCCTCTTCTTTTTCTTTTTTGTCTTTTTCAGGATCTTCTTTTTTGGGCTCCTCTTCATCACTTTTCAATGGAAATGGCGTTTTTTCCTCTTTGGAGAGTACGATGAGGTAAGCAGCATGCTCTGGTTCAGCTGAAATGGAAGAGGTATTGGCCCAGCCTGAGCCTAAAGCCAGGTTTGTACTGGCCAGAAAATACAGGTATTTACCGGAGGCATCCCATGTGGCAGAAAAAGAGTCAGCCAGATTGTTGGTTACGGGTTTTGTTTCATTTTTTTCCATCGACCAGAGGTAGATCCTTCTGAACATGTTGGGTCCGGTTTTGCTGTAGGATAGCCATTGGGAATCCGGGGACCATTCCAGTTTCATGTTTCCTCTTTCTATGTTGATACCTCCGGAATCAATTGTTTTGATTTCGCCGCTTGCCACATCTAGAATTTTCAGGTACACTTTGTTGTCAACAAATGCAATGCTTTTGCCATCAGGGGACCAAGTGGGCTCCCATACCATTTTTGCCTCTCCAAGCGAAACTTTTTTCTGATCTTCTAAGCCTTCCTGATCAGCAATCATCAATTGGTAACCCTTTCCACCTTCGTCCGAAAACCAGACTACCTGATCCCCCTTAGGAGACCATATTGGATTTCTGTCCGCAGCATCGGAACTGCGGCTTAAGTTTCTGGGACTTCCATCTTCCACTGGTACGGTGAATATTTCTCCACGCGCTTCAAGAAGAATCCGCTTTCCATTGGGAGAAAGGCTTGCGTTGGTTGCTCTTGAAGTTACATTCTCCAATCGTGGCTCTGCCCATGGAAAATCTCCCTTTACCTCAATTTCAATTTGTTTGGAATTTTTTTGCTGAGGATCAAATAAATAAAGCATCCCGTCTTTTTCATAAATCAACTGCTCTCCATTGCCTGACAGCCACATGATATCAGATCCTTCAAATTCAGTTTCCTGAACAAGAGTTTCATTGGCTGGGTCATAGGACCAAACATTGGTAACCCAGTTCCTGTCGGAAAGAAAAAACACCTTGCCATTGAGGACTACAGGGTGAATGTCAGTGGTCCTTTCATTGGGGATCATGATCTCCGAAAGGTCATTCAAATCTGTTATGATCAAGGAAGTATTCTGCCCACCTCTATACGCCCTCCAAGTCACATCCCAACGGGAAATAGGTTCTACTACCATTTTATCTTCTCCCAAATAGGCCGCCCTTACACCACGCGGGAGAGGAAAAACCTCTGAAGGTCCACCATCTAAAGGAACTTTCCATAATCTACTAAATCCAACCGGTGCGGTATCTCTATTTGTTTCATATAGAATGTGCGTGCCATCAGGAGTCCAACCAACCACATTGGCGGAAGATGGATGCCAGGTAAGTTGCCTGGGAGTGCCCCCTTCCACCGATACGACATAAACCGCAAAAGTCCCGGTTCTATTGGAACTGAAGGCAATTTGATTTCCATCTGGAGAGAATTTAGGATTTTTCTCTATAGCTGCGGTACTCGTCAATCTTTTGGCCTCTCCCCCTTGTAGGCCAGTCAGCCAAATATCAGCTCCATAAACGAATGCTATGTGGCTTTGGCTTACATCAGGTTGCTGTAAAAGACGGGTCCCATTGGCCAATACAAAACAGGGTAACAGCCAGATGAAAAAAAATGAACAAGATCTCATCCATTTAGAAAAGGAGAAAGAGAATTTGGTTTTGATTTTCATGTCAGGGCGGGTTTGGATTTAAATCTGAAAGGCTTTATTGGCAAATAAAAACTACTCAATTTCTATGGAGGAAGCAATTTATCCCAGAAATTTTATGGAATCCTTCTGCAACCAGATGGTGGAGGTTGTTAACCATGTCCATATAGTTTGAGGATACCAGGACCCCATGGGTTCATCTAACTTTACGCCTGACTTGAGAATAGAAAAACTTCTTTCCCAATATTGCCATTCCTACCCTTTTCTTGTCAATCACTCAGAAATACCCAATATATCAAATAGAAAAGCATATTCCCTAGCCAATTCTTTTAGTCTTTCAAACCTGCCACTCGCACCTCCATGACCTGCATCCATATTGGTATAAAGGAAAAGTCGGTTGTTGTCAGTTTTTAGTGTCCTTAGCTTTGCCACGTATTTGGCAGGTTCCCAGTATTGGACCTGAGAGTCATGAAGACCGGTAGTCAAAAGCAGGTGAGGATAATCCTTTGCCTCCAGATTGTCATAAGGAGAATAGGACAGCATGTAGTCATATTGTTCTTTGATATTGGGGTTGCCCCATTCCATCCATTCAAAGGTGGTCAATGGAATGGTCTCATCCTCCATGGTTGTAATCACATCCACAAATGCAACCTGGGAGACAATGCCTTTGTAAACTTCAGGAGCCATATTGGTCACCGCTCCCATCAAAAGTCCACCTGCACTTCCACCGGACGCAAAGAGCTTATCCTTTGCCACATAATTATTGTCCTGCAACCATCTGGAACAATCTATGAAATCGTAGAAGGTATTTTTCTTGTTCAACATTTTACCATCCTCATACCATTCACCTCCCATTTCCTGACCACCTCTGATATGGGCAATGGCATAGACAAATCCCCTGTCTAACAAACTTAATCGAGTACTGCTGAAAGTTGGTTCTGTAGAATAGCCGTAAGAACCGTACGAATAGATCCAACCCGGACTCTTGCCATCTTTATTGAAAGAGTCTTTTCGGTAAACAATTGACATGGGGATTCTTTTGCCATCCCGGGCGGGTACCATGATTCTTTCTGTCTGATAGTTTTCTTTATTGAAATCCCCTAAAACAGGCTGTTCTTTCATCAAGGTTTTCTCCCGGCTTTCCATATCGTAATCATAAGTGGAATTAGGCGTAGTAAGAGAAGTGTAGGAATACCTTACTATTTGGGTATCAAATGCGGGATTGTAGCCCAAACCTGCATAATAGGTAGGTTCCTCAAATTCCATCTGATGTTCAGAATTGTCAGAAGTTTTGATAATCCTGATATTGGCCAGACCTTGCTTGGTTTCCTGTATGGCCAGGAAATCTTTGAAATAATCCACACCTTCAAGAAATACATCTGATCTGTGGGGAATCACGTCTTTCCACGAGGTTTTTCTAGGGTTTGAAACAGGGGCTTCCACCAATCGGTAATTGACTGCCTCATGGTTGGTATACATGTAAAACTTATCACCTCCCGCGTGGTCCACGCTATATTGAACATTGTCCTGCACAGGGCTGATTAACTTCGGCTGACCCGGATTGTCTGCATCCAAATACATGGCATAAGAAGCGTCTGTACGCCCTGAACTTATAATGATGTATTTTTTGGACTTGGTCTTCCCAACTCCACAGCTCAGGGTCTGGTCTTTTTCTTCAAATACTACTTCATCCTGTGTAGCATATTCGCCCAAAACATGTCTTTTGATCTGATAATTTCTCAGGGTCTTCATATCCGGAATCGAATAATAAAAAGACTTGTTGTCACTGGTCCAAACAGCATCGCTTCTGATGTTTTCTATCTTATCCGGGAGCATTTCACCTGTTCGGAGGTCTTTGATCATAACGGTATAAAAATTCCTCCCCACGGTATCCATGATGATGGCTGCAAGGTTATGGTCAGGGCTGACTGAAGTCCAGAAGGTAAGGAAAGATTTACCTTTACCCAATTCATTGCCATCCATAATGATTTCCTCTGAAGTATCCAAAGAGCCTTTTTTACGTGCATAGATGGGATATTCGCCGCCTTCTACGTACCTACTGTAATAGTAATAATCGTCCAACTTGTAAGGTACAGAGGAATCATCTTCCTTGATCCTGCTTCTCATTTCAGAAAAAAGCATTTCCTGAAAACCCTTGGTATGGGCCATCATGGTGTCAAAATACTGGTTTTCAGCTGTCAAGTAATCGATTACCTCAGGATTTTCTCTGTCATTGAGCCAATAGTAATTGTCTACCCTTTTGTCTCCGTGCTTGGAGGTTATTTCATAAGCTTTGATTTCAGCTAGCGGAGGCTGTACATCGGGTAATTGGGAAGCCGGTTTGTCATTTGAACATGCGATACTCATTCCTGAAAGGATCATTAAAAGGGTTTGGATTGATTTATTCATAGCTGTAAGAAAACAATTCTCAAATATAGGAAAATGTGGATATGGATACAGGCTCCATGGAAATTCCCCTATTGAATTAATCAATTAAATTGAAAAGCCCATTCAGGTGCATGGCTGTGCTCTATTTTCTCACAAAAGGCTGTATCCTCCCATAAGTCAAGCAACGCCACAGCCATTCCAAAGGTCCAAAAAGAAAATATTTCAGCCAAATTGGACTGACGACCAATTGGAATACCCAAATCGCAAGTACGAGGTAGTACAATTGATAGTATTCCCATTCCGCATATTGGTTGAGTCCATAACCGAAAAAGACAAGGGTACAGATCACTGAATGCATGATGTAATTGGTGAAAGCCAGTTGCCCTACTGCTCTCAATCCATTCATCAATCGGGTAAAATACCCCTTTTGGTACAAGACCATCACCAAAGCCACATGGGCCATCATGATCAAAATCCTCTGGAAGTCATAAATCAAAGACACCCAATTGATGGAATGGGTTTCAATAAAAATCAAAGCCGATTCTACATTTGGAAAATGGATTTTATTGTAAATAAAAGCAAATATCACCAGTGGCAAACCGATACCATATCCAATCCAAATGGTCTTTATGTACTGTTGCTGAGTCCACTCCAAGGTCAGAAAGCCCCATTTGTAAAGGGCAATTCCCAAGAGCATCAAGGCCAACATGTCCCAAATGGAAAACACAAAATACTTAAACTGCCCATCCCAAGCCATAGGTCTGATATGACTGGCCACTTCTGAGTAACTTCCTTTCATCAGAGCAGTATGTTCTTTCACTTCTTCCTTATTGGGTATCATTTCCTTGCGGGTTTCTTCCCAAGCTTCCAAGGCTGCCCTTTCTTTTTCTCCCAATTCACTTCCTGCTTCCTGCAAAGCGATCGCCTCCTTGTAATCCAAATACTTGCCCCTGATATTCTGCATAAAAAGTGTATTGGCGACAAATCCTATGATAGCGACTATGGGCACACCCATGGCCAGGTATTTGGGTTTCATTTTTCTGAAAAGAAAGGCCATCATGCCGATCAATCCATAAAAGTAGAGAATATCCCCAATCCAAAGCAAAAGATGGGCATGGGCCAAGCCGAACAAGGTTAGCCAGATCATTCTTTTGTAAAACAAGCCAGTAGCAGATTTCCCGGATTTCTCTTTATTGGAGGTAAACAACACTATCCCAGCACCGAAAACCATAGAAAATAAAGCCCTCATTTTACCCTCAAAAAACACCGTATTGACCGCGCTAACCCAAAAATTGGTATTGGAAGTGTCCTGTGACCAGGGTTCTGAAAAGTATTCTTCCATAGCAAAATAGGGGATATTCAGCAGGAGTATGCCCAATAATGCAACTCCTCTGACTATGTCGATAATATCGATCCGATTGGAAAGAACAGCGGGCTTGGGAGACTGATCGACCAATTCTACCTCTGCGGTGGTTTGTAAGTTCATAAGTTCGACGTATGGATAAAAGAATCTGCTAAAAGTAACTATAAATCAGGAAGTTTGGTATCACCTAATCATGTGATATTCACATTTTTTTATTTAAACAATGCTGGTGGTGACAAAAAAAATGGGCCGTTAAGTTTATTCCTATGCAACCCTTTTTCATGAATTCTCATCAAGCTAAAAAAACCAATTATTATAAACCATGAAAAAATTTTTGATCACAATCATTTCAGCTTTGGCGCTCCTGTCTTGCAATGACAACGAAGTGTTGCCAATCATCAAAACCCCTGTTGTTAATTTCCATGCTCCTGAAACCACCTTAATGGAAAATGACGACGAAGGCATTGATGTTCAAATTTCCTTATCTGTTCCCGCACAGCGTTCCGAAACCATCAAGGTGAAGATTCAGGGCAATTCGACAAGTTTGCCTTTTGAAACAGAACCTTCTTTCAATCAAAGTAAAGAATTGACCATCCTGATACCAAAAGGAAGCGCAGAAGTTTCTTTTAAAGTTAGGCCAATTAATGATAACCTCAGTTTGGGCCATAAGGAATTTAGCTTTGAGATTTTTGAACTTTCAGATGGGTTGATCAAAGGCGCCAATCTTTTCTTTGACCTGACGATTTTGGACAATGAATCTGTCGGACTCCTCAAATCCATAGAAACGAAAGGGTTGGGATACCATCACAGGGAATATGAATACACACATTTTGGAAGCTATAAGCGGGTTTTGTATAGGAACCATGAATCTCAACCATTGATTGCCCAAAACTTGTATCAGTACAATGATTCCGGAAAGATCATAAGAATCAGTGGTGACATTGGTCAGCCTCAGCAGCAATTCCTTTACGAAAATGGAAACCTGAAAAAGGCAGAGCGAACTAACTTCAATGATTTTCTGGAAATAGATGAATACGAAATTGATGAAACCGGCAGACCTCAAGCCTTAAAACTCATGAGACTTTTGCCATCAGGAGAACTGGGATTATTGGGATATCGGGCATTTACCTATTACAGCAATGGCAGCATACAATCGATCACGGATTATGAATTTCGATCCCATATAGAATATGAGATAGTCAAAAAAGTCACTTACGAATCCTATTCTCCGGCAAACAATCCCCTCCCTTTTTACGATGAAATCCCAGGCTTGATCCTTCAGCCGGCCTTGCCGCTCAAAATGGTCATAGAGGAAGATGGACATGTGTTTACTTATCAATTCACTTACACTTTTGACAACATGGGAAAAGTGATGGAACGAAAAACGGCTGGACCCAGCGGTATAGAAATCACCAAATACCTGTACTACTAAATCGAAAATTATTTAACATCGAATGCCCTAGTTGGGACCTGTCGGGTCATGCAATGAATGCCACCTCCGAAGGTATTGACATAGGTGGCGTCTAAAAAGACAAGTTTTCTATCCGGGTAAAGGTCAGCAAAAATCATTTCAACCTGTTTTTCTCTTTCTGGTGAAGTTCCTTGGTTGACAAAAGAAGGGAGAATGATTTTGCCGTTGGTGAAAAGAAAATTCATGTAGCTGGTTGCCGCTACGAATTTTAAGGTATCGCCTTCGGCAAATCCCTCCCTCTCATAATACTTTCTTGCGGCTTCCTTCTTCATTGTTTCAGGATTCAAGATCCTGTCCTCTATGACATGTGCCGGCATGGGGAGTTGGATGATACGGAATGGTTTGCCATCCTGATCAAGGGCTTTTTTTAGGATGTCATGGTTTTTGTTCATCCGTTCAAAGGAGGCTTTTTTCATTGGGTTGAGGTCTTTTTCCGATTCGTCCACCCAAGCCAACAAGATGGTGTTTTCGTTGGCAAATCTGGCAAACTCATCGGCATGACCATTGGTGCCTGGAGAAAAATACTTACCGAAAAATCCAGCTCCATCCTCAGCCAATCCATCTGAAAGCCAGATCACATTGGTCACCCCCAAAGTCCTGTTGAATTCTTCCTCAAAGTGTTTTTTGGTCAGCGTATCCCTCATTTCTTCCGATATATTTCGAAACAGAAAGGACTCAGACACCAACAATGATCCTTTTCCATTTACATCAAAGGCTCCTCCTTCTACAAACATCCAGGATTTTTCATGGATTTCTCCTTTTTCCACCGCCACCAAGCTGTCTATGGTCATCATTTTGTCAATGGTTTGGTATTCTTTCGCCAATTCAGCCGAATCGGCACCAGTATCTATCAGGCGCTGTATATACCTGAAATAACCGGTGTGGTTGAAGTCTATGGCTTTTCTTTCACCCTGCTTGTTGATGACAAAAGCTGGGGCACTGTCTCTGGACCAAAAAACTTTTTCGGCAGCAACACGTGCAATTTCTACCCTGTCCAGGGGTACCTGAAGTTCAGTCAAAAAATAATGGGCCGCCTGCTCCAAACTGTCTGAAGTCACCCAAAGTACCACGTCTATGTCCTCCTGAAGCTCCCTGATGATATTGGCAGTGATCAAATGAGAGGTGTCATCCTTTTTAAGGTTACCGTCCCAACCCATATAAACGGCTTCCTGCGGTTCCCACTCGGCAGGCATATAAAATGCAGTGGGGTCAGGTTTGGGTTTGCAATGGAAAAAAAGAAAAATGACAACGATAGGGTAGAGCAGTTTTTTCATTGTTCAAGATAGTCAAAATCCAGGAATACTTCCTTGGGTTTTTGTGTGCTGAAGAGGAGATTTTATTTTTACCAAATAGGGAAAAAGAAAATGCTTCTTCAGATGCTGTAGATGGAAGCTTCTTTGGATTAAAAATAGAGCAACCTGGTTTTGGGACTATTGGCTGATGTCTGGTGAAAATGTGATTATTTCTGGGACAAAGCAAGTTCAGCCACCCTTTTTCCCAATCCTTCCGCTTTTAACAGGAATATTTCCTGCACTTCCTTACCACCATAATCACCTTCCTCGGTAATCGCGGATGCCCCAAAAGCAGCTTCCAATTCATCCCCTCCTACGATCACCATCCCATGGATCATCATAGCACGGATCATACTGAACATCACTGCTTCTTCTCCTATAGAAAATCCTCCACCCGTGACGAAAACCGCTCCAATCTTATCTTTTAAAGGCCTGCCTGCAAAGGGCCAGGAATTGATAAACTCCTGCACTTGTGGGGTCATATTCGCATTGTAAACCGGGGATCCCAGGATAATGGCAGAGGCATTTCTTATTTCCACTTCAGTTACATCTGCTATAGGCTTGAGGATATATGCAACCCCTTGGACTTCGCCTGCTCCCTTTGCTACTGCTTCGGCCATGGCTTGGGTTTTGCCGGATTCGGAGTGGTAGGTGATCAGGATGGTGGGGGGAGATTGGGCAAAGGTATTTTTGGGGAAACCCAAAAGCATTGCTAAAACCGCCAAAACATTTAAAAATCCTCTATTACTCATTATCTAAATTCTGTATATCATCTAAGTCCTTAAATCGACCTGCTGCTTTCTTAGTCAGAATAAGGTCTGACAAACTTAAAAGCCGAACTACAATCCCTTGAACTTGTACTTCACTTGCATTTTGAATTGCATCTTTAAATTCTACTCCTTGAATTGAAGTAACAATATCAATAGCAATTGGTGGTCTTCCAAATGTGAAAACATTGTAAGTTTCTTGATTTAAAAACCTTTTTAAATCAATTGCGCTCGTAGGAAAACCAAAAAATGAAAATGCTTTTATAAGTTTTGTATAATTTATTTCAGTTGGATTTACCCAAATATCTAAGTCACCTGTTGTACGATTGTATCCATGCAGAATAACAGCGTACCCTCCAATAAGTATATAGTCAACTTCAAACGTATTCAAACTTTCAATAAATTCTTTGAAGTCATCATTAAATACATTAAGTTTTACTTTTTTCATTCTTACTTAGTGGTCTCACCTCAAAATGATTCTTATCCATTTTTGGCCAATCTTCTCCGACAAAGCCATAGGCCGCCTGCATCAGTTTGAAAAAAAGATCCTTCTTTTCTTCTTCTGGTAGATTTTTATAGTGCTTTTGATGGTCTGCTGCCTCCTCGAAAGTTTGGATGGCAAATGCTTTCTTGTCCATTTTCATAGTAATAACCTTTTATTTCTTTCCAAAACCATGTCATAAACTTTCACACCTCTTGCAATTGCAAAATCTGATAATTTTGAGTCTGAAGTAATTAAGAGATCACATTTTTCTGCATAGGACCATAAAAGTGAATCTGTAATCCCAAGATCGAAAAAAGCATATTTTTCTGTAGCTTTTATGGATTCTATATACTTCTCAGTAGTGTTTTTGATAACTTCAGTGATTTTAAAAATGTAAGTGCTTTTTAAATTTCCTTGGAAGTTGTTGAGGAGGTTATCTACTTCCGTCCAAACATTTGGCAAAACAATTAAATCCTTAATGTCATGGATCATTGCAAATAAATTATGAAAATCTTCTTCTTCATAAATAGATGTTCTCTTATGTGACCTTATTTGCCTGACATCAACCAATCCAATCATTAAAACCACCAAGGCGTTAGTATCAATTAAAACCATACTTAATTTTCAAACATATATAATCCTAGAACTTCTTTTTGTGAGCTGATCTTTAATCTTTTATAAATTCTTTCATATTCCAAATTAAATGATGGAATTTCAAAAACAGACTTTTTCAGGTTGGAATTTTGAACTAAAAATGACACAACAATATCCCACTCCTTTTGGGAATCATTAAATTCCGCCTGTTCCAACCTGAAATCAGGATTGGAAACAGTAGTTAAATCGCGCAGTTCAGTAACTGCGATTTTCAAAAGATCTTTAAAGCTTATTTTGGAATCCATGACATAAGTTGGTTTGCTGACTCGAATACTGATACTGTGTTACTAATATACAATAGAATAAAATTAAAAAGAATTTAGGTTGTGTGACTTCACCCATGAAGTTTTAATCAAGAGAAAAATAAAATCCTAACAATATTTTTAGGAATCAAAAATTTATACCGTGAAAATTCAGTATTGTTCCGATTTCAAAATCATGAATTTCAAACCAATCAGACCATTAATCCAATAAATACATCATAATCTCATTCCTTCGAGTTCTTCATCCGACCACTGAAGGTCTTCCTTATTGATTGAAATCCCTTGATTATTAAAAAATCCAAGTTTTCGCTTAAAAGTCTTTTCTGATTTTATGTTCTTCCCGAAGTACCCGACAAGTTCTCCTGATTTTCCCTTGATGACTTTGATAACCACACCCTTTTTGATCATTTCTACTAATTCAGAAAACCGGGCTTTAAACTCCCCTATGTGCTTTATTAATGTCATATAATCAATTTTTGAATAATTATACAAGTTCCTTGACAAGTTGTCGAGAAAAGAAAGGCTAAAACTTTTCCAAAGCTCAAAACTTTTGAAAAGTTTCTTGAATTCAAGGATTTAAGGGTTCAAGGCTATCAATCGCTTTTCAATCTCCCGATTACAGGGATAGATATCCAAAGCTTTTTGGTAGAACTGTATGGCATTGGTTGTATCGCTTTGCATCAAAAACCCTTCAGCAAAGCTATCCCAAACGTTTTGGCTATATGGAAACAATCGGGTATTCAAAGCAAAAATCCCTACTGCTGATTCAATACCTTTTTCACCATTCAAACTTTGGTACCCCATGCCGTTAAGTCCATATTCCAATGAAGCCATGTGATAATGGTCTGACAGGCTATCCAGTTTGGTTTCCAATAGATTCAATAATTCATCCAACTTTCCTTCTTCTGCCATAGGTCCTAAAAGGGTCATCACGTCAGGTAAAGCAGCTTTCTTTTTTGCTTTGTTTAGCATTTCATCCAAGGTAGAGCGACCATAAACTTTCCCTCTTAGCATCACGCTTTCAATATCCCTAACTGCATTGATATCATCCAAAGGATTGCTATTTAGCAGCACCAAACTTGCCAGTTTTCCTTTTTCGATTGTGCCTATGCGGTCATTATTCATCACTTTGGATGGGTTAAGGGTGGCAGTTTGCAAGGCCTGCAGAGGAGTCATGCCAGCTTGCACATAAATCTCCAGTTCATCATGCATGCTAAAACCTGGAAAGGCCCACGGGTTGGGATAATCAGTACCTGCGATGATTAGAGCATTATTTTCAATCAAAACACTTAGAACTTCTACATCTCTCTTTTGCAATTGCTTCATTGAGGTTAGACTTGGCATCATGCGTTGACTGCCCATAGTCCGTCTTGGTGTCCAGTCATTAGTCATATAGGAAGGTAAGTACGCAAGCCTGGTATCTGCTCTAAATACACTGTCATACATTAACTTATAACCACGCAAGGTGACCATGGTAGGAGAAAACCAGTGTTTGGATAGGTCTAAAGCCTTTAGCTTTTCTTTCAATACATCAAATTCAAATTGGTCCAAGGTGAATTGCAATGCTTCCAACATATTACCCGCATTGTATAGACTATCTATTTGCTTATTGTTTTGATCCGAAAAACCAACTTCCATCAATCCATATAAATGTTCTGAAGTTAGCATACCAGCCTCAAGGGCATCCGCAATAGGAACACTATAGGGAACATGGCCTGAAAAGGGAACCCCCATTTCAGTGGCTGTTTTTCCAATCGCAAAAAAGCAGGCACTATCCAAATTGGAATAAACTTTTATAAAATCAGCTCCTGCCCGAACTTGACACCTTACCAATGCTTCCGCAGCTGTGGGATCAGTCACTTCCGCTGACGAAGGCCAAATTTTAGGAGCCCCATCCGTCAAAACTCCTGCCGAATATATATCAATAATAGGCCTTCCTTCCGCTCTCTCTTCCACCATTTTTCTTCTAATGGCCATATCCCCCCACATCTCCCGCGCACCTGTGATTCCATTAGCCAGCATCAGGTCATTGGTGTCTTCGTAGTTCCAGTTATTGTGCACATGCATATCCCAAAGTCCGGGTATCAGGTATTTTCCGGTACCATCCACCACCTCCGTTTGCTTGCCAGGTTTGATGGATTTGGTATAAATGGCTGTGATGGAATCGCCATCAATGGCCACGGTGCGTTTGGGCAGTACTTCTCCGGTGACTACATCTATGACATTGACGTTGGTGATGAGAAGGTTGTGACTGGGTGAGGAGCAGGATAATGCTATGCTTCCTAGTAGGATGAGTACAAATAGGTTTTTCACAAGATTCTTAATTAAAAGTAAATTCATTAATGGGTATGATGCATACACGGTATCCTAGCAGCCAAAAACTCGGGTTCATTGCTTTTGAATTTCTGACCAAAAGCAACCGGTTCATCCAGTGCTTTGATCCAACGTTCTACGATATTAAAACAGGGATATATCTCAAGGGCTTTTTCATAAGTGACTCGTGCCTTTTCTTTGTCTCCACCCTTTGCATAAATATCCCCGGTAAAAGCAAAAGCATACACAAAATCCGGGTATAGGTCATGCATCAATCTTACTAAAGCGAACGCCTCTTCCTTTTTCTCATCTCTCAAAAACATCCGTGCGGCAGACTGCAACATGTTCCAACGTATGGGAAATTCTTCATCAATACTTTCTTTGTTGTCCAGGAATGTTTGTATGGTGGCTTCCACCCCATCGGCTTCAAAACGGGGAGCAAACCATTCATGGATGTGTTTGGCTTTTGCCAATTGTTTTGCCTTGTTGAGCATCCCATCTAAGTAGGTACGATCCAGATGTTTCCCTCTAAGGACAACGGAATAGATATCTTGCGCATTATGAATATCCTCAAGCGGATTAGCGTTGAGCAACACTATATTAGCACTTTTGCCCACTTTTACTTCACCCACTTTATCCTTTTTCATGGCTTGTGCGGGATTGATAGTGGCCGTTTGCAGGGCTTGTAGTGGCGTCATACCCAAGCGAACGAAGGTTTGCATTTCTTCCTGTAGGCTAAAACCGGGATAAATGTATGGAATGATATAATCAGTCCCGGCAATAACTTTTGCCCCAGACTGAATAAGCATCTTAATTTGTTCTTCATTCTTTAATACTTCAGCTTTATCCATTTCGAATTGAATACTATCCGGCCTTGATGTATTAAAAACATCGTCTTCTGCCCAAGAATCTTTAATGCTATTATTCATCCCGTGATACTTTATCACTATGGGTACATATTCATTTCTGGGATCAGCTTTCATTTCTTCCTTAAACATTCTCAATACGCCCTTTAAGGTGACATAAGTTGGACAAAACCAAATGTCTTTATCTTTTAGTTTCTCTAGATTTTTAGAGGCTGTACTACTGTCTCTATATTTAAAGCGTAAAGTTTGGAATTCATTGTATTTTCTAGACTCGAATAGTTGACGCATTTCATCAATCTGTTCTTGGATGTAAAACAAACTTTCCATACCATAAATATGGTCGTCAATTCTATGTCCTGCTCCAACGGCTTCTTCCAGAGTTGCTGAAATTGGCACGTGTCCTGCAGCGGTAACTCCCTTCTGTCTGGCTTCATCCATCAAGGCCAGATACACCTCCCTTTTCAATTCAGTATAAGGTTTCACAAAATCAACCCCATGTTCTATTTGGCAATTGACCATGTCTCTTGCTTCTTCGGGCGTGCCAACTTCTGCCGATCCCCAATAACTGGGCTTGCCATCTATCAAGCTCCCTGAAGTATACATATCTACGCCCATATTCGTGCCCTTACTATGCTCCTCTCTTAATCGCTTGGCTTGTTTTGGGTCACCCCAAGGATCACGAACACCCAACACTCCATTTGGTATCATGAGTAGATCATTCTCTTTAGGATACCAATGATAGTGACCATGCATATCCCAAAGCCCTGGAATCAAATACTTACCCGTTCCATCTACCACTTCAGATTGCTTGCCAAATTTGATGGATTTGGTATAAATGGCGGTGATGGAATCGCCATCAATAGCCACGGAACGGTTGGGAAGCACTTCTCCGGTGACTACGTCTATCACATTGACATTGGTGATAAGGAGGTTGTGGTTGGGTGAGGAGCAGGATAATGCTATGGTTCCTAGTAGGGTGAGTACAAATAAGTTTTTCATACAAAGTGTTTTTGTTAATTAATTAAAATTGACTCAATTTTTACTGAACCACAATACCCTAATGATGTGATAGCTAGCATTTGGATCAAATTAAGCTCAACCCAAATGGCTCTTAAATAGGGCAGTCCAAAACTCAAATGAGGGCAACAGAAAGGTTAAGGATATCATCAATAGCAAAGCCAAAAGGCCCCAACAGGGATACTTTGGAAATTTCCCTTCTTTCACCCAATCGTGTATCACAACGGATAAAGGAAATAAAACAAACAGTAGCACCGTGCCTTCCATAAACAGCGATGGAGCCATCCATTCAAACATTCGACCGGTGGCAGGGCCGGTAAATGCCATGGAAGCGAACAGCATCATCGTGCGGTGTAGAGGTTTTATGTTGCTATTGAGGAAGCCTATTACCACCATTCCTGCGAAAGTAATCAAGGCTAACAAATCATTCGTCCACATCACATTCTGAAGCCACAGCCTTTCTGTATTATGGACATCCAAGAATCCTAAAGCCTGCATCCTTGGTGCAAAGCCCATCATGACCGGAATAGCAAATATGACTGCTAGAATAGCAATCACGCCCAAACCCCAACCCAGTCTCATGTGAAATTTGATATTTTTGGTATTCACCAAGGCAGACTGCATCACGAGTAGTGCGTACCACAAAGTCATCAATACACCATGAAGGATCAAATAGATTGGCAGCTGCTCCATTTGCAAATGCCTTGGCTGTTCGAAAAACGGGCGCAGATAAAATCTTGGGCCAAAGCCTAACAATACCACCAGCAAAAGCAGGATGGTGATGATGAGGTAGAAGCGGGAGCGTTGATTCATGTTAATAGTATTGATTTTAAGGTTTTATATATTCCTTGTTAAAAAAGTATTTCCAATCACTTAACTATTTTTTTAATATTAAAAAAATTGATTTTACTTACTTAGCCCACTCAAATAGTTCACAAAAAAGCGGTATCCCCAATCTGTTTGCGGAATTACAAATGCAAAAACGACCATAAGCAACAAGACCATTAATCCTATGAAAGCATATTTGGGGAAGCGCTTGAATTTAACCCAGTCATGCACCACCAATAGAATGGGAAGCAGGAAAAATAAGGCAACCAGCAGACCTAGCCCGGAACTTGGAAACACAAATGCTGTTGCCCGTGCGAGCGCTACCACCATAAATGCGAATGAACCGGTCAAAACGGAGGTTCGATGAAGCACCGGATTTTTTCTAAATACAAGAGCTACTGCCATAGCAGCTGTAAAAACCACAAGGGAGAAGAGATCTAGAAATAAGGGAAAAGATTGCCCTCTCATTTCGCTAATACTTTCCGGATCAAGAAGACCCATTCGTATAGACCTTGGTGTAGAATCAAGCACTACCTGAATCCCGGTAAACACTACCAAAATCGCTAAACCAGCCATAGCGAATCCAAGCTTCCTATGGATGGATACTTTTCGAAGATTGATCACTGCAGACTGCATCACCAACAGCAAAAACCAAGCAGTCAACACCATACCGTGAATGACATAGACACTTGGAAGTTGGTCAAGTTGCCAACGTTCAGGCTGTTCGAAGAATGACCTTAAATAAAAAGTACGGCTGAAGCCGATCAGAACAAAGAGCAACAATGTTATAGTCAAGAGCAGGTAAAATCGAGTATGGTTTTTATTCATATCATCTTAGGATCTAATACATTCGGGGCTCTTCTGTGATTATGTTTATTTTACTTTTCATCAGCCTAAAGTCTTTGATTTCGATGGGAATTCGTTTGGCAGAAATAAATAAAGAGTCATTGTTAAATTTACCTTTGAAGTCAACCCTTGTAGCGTCAAGCAAATCATAATACAAGACAATTCCGGCTTGTTTTTCAATAAGCAAAGAATCCATTTTTTCAAAACTTCCCTGCTCTCTGTAGATTTCCTGTACCTGCAACATCAACTGTATCCTATCCTCATAAACAAAAACCCGTTTTTCATCAAAATCTGTAAAAGCAAATACAACGCTGTCACGGTTCATGCGAACAGCACTCCTGCCTCTTTCAAAAACAAACTGATTCCAACGTGTTGAATTATCCAATGAAAGCGTGTCCTTGTTTACCACAAAGGATTCAACATCATAAATCCCTGATAATTCATCGTTTGGTCGATTTTGGGCTCGGGTATAAAATCCCCAATAATCATTTAATAAATAGGCGACATGCACTACAATAACCACCCACTTAAATACCAGCACGGTAACTCGAATCCATTTCTTTTTGTAAACAGGAGCTTGTTGTACAGGAAGCGCTACAGCCTCTCCGGTAAAGAAGAACCTGAACAAACGTTGAATATGAGGCAGCAACAGAAACAGCGCCAATACCAATTGCATCAAAGCGAACATTTTGGCATGGATATCATAACTGATATTGACAGCTACCACGTTACTCATGGCAGCTACTGTAAGCAGGGCACCAAAGGTGGTGGTTCTACGGAAGAGCAACAGTAAAGCAGCACTTTCTGCCAAGCCCATAAAAAGGTTGTAGCCATAGGAGTATCCGAAAAAAGCCCAAGCCAGACTCATGGGCGTCATGTCTCCCAATGGTTCTGATAATTGGTAAAAGCCAAGGTCGGGGAATTGTGCTTTGAAAAACTTTTCCAGCCCAAAGGCAAACAGATTAATGGCCAGATAGTATCGGATAATGACACAAAGCCAATAATAGGCAAGATCCAGGTTCTTTTGTTTTCGATCGATGGCACTCCAAACTAAGGCTCCTAAAATAGCCAAAACAATCATAGTGAAATAGAGGATATAGATGTAGGTACTGTCGCTGTGATTCCCCGGTGTTGGTGATAAAATGGGATAATCAATTCCAAAAAAATTCTCTCCCACCCAAAGAACCATGGCATTTAACCCTTTGTCAACCATTCCCGACATGTATAGCCCAAGAGAAAAAGCATTGCTATACCAATCCAAAAGAAAGATAAACAGTACAGTAAAAATAAAGGCAAAACGGAGGGACAGCTTTTTCGGAAGTGACCAGGTTGATGAATGATTCGACTGTAGATCCATATTTACATTTCATTAAAAATTCATAGTACTTTCAATTAATCCACTTTGGTGGATAACATTTCAAAAACCTGTACCCACTGATCGCCCATTTTCATTTCTCCTATTTCAGCGATCTGACCGTTTTCATTCACTTGCATGGATGTAAATAAAGATTTTATTATTTCTTGATATTTTATTTCACGCAGAAAGCGCAAAGGAAAGCACGGACCTTATCCCGAAACTCGGGAGAACACAGCAATTTTTGATTCTATCCCGTTGCGCTCGTTGCGGTTTTATCTTTGCGTCCGTTGCGTGAACTAATAACTCTAAATTTCTCTAAAACTCAGGAAGCCTACAATACCCTAATTATGTGATGGCTTGATAAAAAAGAATCCCTAACTCTCAATTCAATTTAGGCACCTGCTTAGTATAACAATGTATTCCTCCGCCACCCCAATTATAAACTGTAGCATCTATCCAGACCAATTGTTTACCAGGGTAAAGGGTTGAAAAAATCTTTTTTACGTGTTCTTCCTTTTCTGGCGAACTGCCTACATGCAAATAGGTCGGCAACAAAACCTTATCATTTGAAATCAAAAAATTGAGGTAGGAGGAAGCAGAAAGATATTGCAGGGTATCCCCTAATGCCACCTTTTGATTGGGTAGAAAATACTTATTCCCAATAGTCGAATCACTCATTGCCCAGCCCTCTACCACAAGATTAGGCCTGTACCTTAGATCCGGCAAGGGAACTTTGATGATCTTGAATGGCTTTCCATCCTGATCTTTAGCTTTGACCAAAATATCATACGTTTCCTGAAGCCTTCGGTAGTTTTCAGCATGAACAGGATGTACATCTTTTTCTTCTTCATCCACCCAAGCCAGCAGAATGGTATTCGGATTGGCAAATCGGATATATTCATCGGTATGGCCGGCGGTACCAGCGGCAACATATCCAGGAACAATGAATTCCGTTGGATCACTATCTTCGACCAAACCTTTTCCCACCCAAATAAAATGATGAACTCCCAAGGTTCGTTTCAGTTCTTCTTGGATGCTGGTTTTGGATAGATCCGGATTAACCTTAAACATCCAATCCTCATTCAACAAAATACTCCCTTTCCCATTCACCTCTATTGCGCCTCCATCTAGATTCAAAGGAGAGACAACCACCTCAAACCCATCTCTTGCAGCTATCAAACTGTCCGTTTTCTGATTCCGGTTGAAGAAAGATGCATCTGCTCTCGCTGTGTCCGGATCCACACCTTTCTCGATTAAAAACCGTTCGAAAAAATCCTGGAACGACCACCTATAGTCCACTGCCTTTTTCTCTCCCAGCCCATTGGTCAGGTACACCGGGCCAACATCTCTTAGTGCTACAGCCTGCCATACAGGTAATGATAGAAAAGTATAAGCTGCGGTATCTAGGCCATTTTCCAACAGGTATTCTTTGAAAACCACAGGATTTTCACTGGTATCTGATACAAAAATGACCGATGTAGAACCTTCAAGTGCACGTGCCAAATCTACAACCAATGGAAAAAACTCCGGTTGCCTTTCCGTCCAACCCATTAACATAGCTTCATGTGGTTCCCATTCAGCCGGATAGTAAAATATAGTTAGATCCCTTTGCTCTTGCTTGCAGGAAGAAATTACAACTATCAAAAAGACAAAGAATGTTAAGTTTTTCATGGTCTGATGGTTTTTTGATTCTCTCAGCGAGCGCAAAAAAAAAGCGCAGCGAACGCGGCGATTTTTGATATCATCTCGCTGCGAACGCTGCGTTTCTACCGTTGCGATCGCCGCGAGAAATATCACTTTTAAAGTTGCTTGAAAATCAGAACTCCAACAATACCCTAATCATGTGATAAGTGGACCTTTCAAAAAGTAGAAACAATCCATAAAAAAATCTGATTGAAAATTCAGTTGTTACACCAACTTGAGAAGCGTGATTTTAATAACTTCGGCAAACTTTAATAATGCCATCCTTACCATCCAAGATTTATTTTAATCCCTTCCTTTTGGGTTCCTGCTGTGTACTGCAATGAATGCCTCCACCCTGCCAATTCAGTGGCATGGCATCAACGAACACAATTTCACGTCCGGGAAAAGCTTGTTTGAATAAAGCTTCAACCTCCTTTTCCCGCATGACAGAAGCTTCATCTTTGGCATAGGAAGATGTCACCACTACGCCATTGGTGACCAAAAAATTCATGTAACTCGCGGCTGCGACGTATGTCAAGGTATCCCCAATCGAAAGCTTCTTTTGGTCTTCGTAGCTAAAGGACTCAAGCCTATAATGCACCTCATCACTCAAAGTATCGGAAACCACTATCATGCGCTCCTGATGATAGGGCAATGGGATTTTGATGATCTTAAAAGGTTTTCCGTCCTGATCTCTTTCCTGTTTTAGGATTTCATAACTTCTGGACATTCGTTCGTAATTGACCTTATTCAAGGGATGCTTTTCCACTTCACTCTCGTCCATCCAAGCCAAAAGTATTGTTCTGTCATCTGCAAAACGCACAAATTCATCCGTATGCCCACCTGTACCATATCCCACGTATTTACCCAATTGGAAATGAAGAATATGTTCATCCTCAGCCAAGCCTTGAGGTAACCAGATTACTTTCTTTACACCAAGCGTTTTTTTGAATTCTTCTTCCAGTTCCTGCTTGGTCCAACCCGGATTGCGCTGAAGCGTGACAGCTTCACATTGGATCAACACCCCTTTTCCATTGACTTCTATAGCACCTCCTTCGATGGTGAGATTGCTTTTTATCCATTTGGCGTCTGTCGCAACTGCCATCAGACTATCCACTTTAGCCCTCTTACCGGTTCTGATTTTTTCTCTATAAATACTAAGACTATCAATAATTGTTGAATCTCGCAGTACACGCCAATCAAGACTCCCATAAGCATTCCACTCAAAATCCACTGCACCGAGTTCACCTTGCCTATTGATTACAAAAGCAGCACCATGATCCCTGATCCAGTGTGCTTCCCCGGGCATGACAAAAAATTGAATTTTCGAAGTATCCACTCCCAGGCTATCCAATTGTTTTTTGGCCTTTTGTTGAATACTATCCGAATCAGCAGCCATTTTTATTGGAACATGCCCATCAATCGCTTTCATGACTTCACTGATCACGCGGTTGTAGCCTTCGCCACCTTCTCCCATATACCAAGTCCCAAACCATACCGCTTCATGGGGTTCGAATTCTCCTGGCATATAAAATGCGATAGGGTCTGTTTTGGGTTCTTGCTTGCAGGAATTAAAAAGAGTCAAACCAATTATAGTTAAAATAATCCTTAAAAAAGAAAATTCAGTTTTTTGAAGCATATAGTTTCTAGTAAAGTTTGGGTAATCTTTATTTTCGTATTGCAACTAGCTAAAAATACAATGGGGTAGCCTTAAAAAAAATACCTTAATGATGTGATGGAGTTGAATTTTACTCACTTGCTTAGGGTGCAATCAAGACTAAGCAGAGGTAGCCTTATTTTGGAAAACAGATTGAAAATTTTGAAATCATTATGAATCTAATTCGCTACTCCAGATGTCATTAAGGTGTTGAGATAGTGGAACAGCTTGAAAATAAGTAAAATTAAAGTTCCAAGTACAGCAGTGCAGACCCCTATCACACAGATATGGCCCAAGGTGTTTTCGGTTTGTGAATTCATTATGATTATTGTTTGGATTTCATGTTGATAATCAACACCATATAAATGTACAAACCTGAAACAGTACGGACAATACCCTAATGGGGTGACAAAAAAAGGCTTAAATTATTGGATCACGCGGCGGGAGTAACGATTAGCGCAGCGACCGCAGCGATTTCTTTACATTTTTTTCTCTGCGTTCGCCGCGTGAAAACCGTTGCGCTCGCTGCGTGAAACTCTTCATCTTAAAGCTAAAACCCCACCACCACCCTCACCTCATCCGAAAGCACCAGGCTCTTTTCACCCAATCCAAAATCCAAGCGATCAATCACAAACTCCCCTTTAAACTTCCGTTGCTTACCTGACTGGACCAGGGTGAATGGAATTTCCACCTCTTTTTTGACATCCTTGATCCGCAATTCAAAAATCCCGACAAATGCATTCTTTCCATTGGTTTTAAAGGATTTGGATGTCAGGTGGACCAAAGGGAATTTATCTAAATGAAAATACTGCCTTCCCAGCAAGTGCTTATCCCTTAACTTAATGCCTGTGTCTATGCTGCCTGGATTTGCAGTTCCTTTGATACTGGACTGGTTCAGCTTTTTGGGATCAAAATGCACCTCCAAATCCCAGTCAGAAATTATCCCGTCCACTGTAATTCCCGCATTTTTGATTTTGAACTGAATGGGTTGATCCGGTTTATAAGACTGAGCTGAGAGGAGAATTGGAAAAAGGAAAAACCAAGGAAGTACTTTGAACAGTAGATGATATTTTTTATTGAATTTTAATTTGGTAAATGTAGAAATGTCCCAACAAATCCTCCCTTTTACCCTTAACAATAAAAAATGGAAACAGGAGAAAAGGGATAACAATCGACATGAAAATAGACTTCTCCTTTGTCGAAGTGACCAGGTAAGGTTGTTTTTTCTAGAGAACATTTTTTCAAACCTTTGACTACTAGGGCAGACGGAATCCAAAAGATAACCCAATACCCTTGTCGATCTTTCATACACTTTGTTCATAAAGTCAGCAGGTAAGCGATTAAGGCCCTTTTCTCCTCTGTATTCAAGTCCATCCCAAATTCGTGTCCCTTGACCGCTTTGGTCTTGACATCATGGGGCTTAAAGGCAGTGGGGACATAATCATCCTCCAATCTTTCTGGATCAAATAGATCTTCAAGTTTGGCCAAGGACGCATCATGCAGAAACGGTCCTCTATACCACAGTCCCAGCAAAGAAGGGATTTTGTAATAGCCTGTTCCCCTCCTTGTTTTCATGGTGTACCCGTTTTCTGTACCTACCGATATATCAAAAATGTCATATTTATCAAAATGTTCCTCAGGTACCTCAAAACCATCAGCCGGGGTCAGTTTGTTGTTGGTAAATAGGGGAGGGGTATGGCATGTCACACATCCTTGTTCCGCAAAAATAATTTTGCCCCTTTCACTTATAGGAGAGGGCTTGTTGGGATTTTCCGGGGGAGTCAGGGAATACACATATTTGGCAAGAGCATATAGCTGGGCATCAGAATGTCTATCATAGGTTCCCGGGAAAAAGATGGGTTCACCGGTATTGAGCCTTTCTTTGGTGAGTCCGATGGGATTGTAATCCCCATAGAAGTTCAGAAAATCCAAAGCTTGATTCATGGCGATGTACCGCATCAGGTCCTCAATATTTCTATGCTGCCCCAGACCTCCATGGTCCAGGTATTTTCTATCCTTGACGCCGATCAGATTTGGGGCTTGAGGAGGAAATAGAATACTGGTTCCCTGTCTTCCAAATGCCCCTTCTGGTACAGCTTTGTATGCCTCCAAGATCGCTTCTTTACCACTTGCCAATAGTTTCCCATGGGGATCACCTTCCGCAAATGGACTTCCAAACAAAAAATTGGTAATAGTTTGTATGCCCCTTTCCGAAGCCCCATCAAATTCCAAAGCAAAGGCAAAAGCCTTATCTCCGGGCCAGTTGCCTTGGGCACCTTTCAGTAGTGAACCATCGTCCATCACGCGGGTATGACACATGGCACAGGAGAGATTGCCTAGGTAAACCTTCCCTTTTCCAGCTACGACCCACTGGGCATATGGCATGATTCCTTCAGGAGTCAAAGGCATTTCAGTGGCGGAATAAAATTCTCTATTGCGGACATGGGGTGTACTGATCACCGCTCCCAAAGTATCAATTGGATAATCAAAAAGCAGTTCTCCGGCCTTGACCCAATCCTCTTCTGTCAGCAGTTTGCTTTCATCCAGGGCAATCTCAGCTTCCTGTTCATGGAGCCATTCCCAATATCCTTCCGGTTCGAAATCAGGATGATACACCGGATAGGTTTTGTAAACCACCCGCTCAGGCAGGTTATAATAAAACTCCTCAGAAATCGGTTGAGCTGAATAGGCAGGATTGGGATTGGGCAATTCCCAATCCTTGATGGCCTCGTCTGTCCAGATGCGGGGAATTTCAATGTGAAAAATCTCCATGATCTGGATCATTTTTTTATTCGTCATACCAAAAGCCAAGAGTGGCATGAGCAAAATAAGCCAAGGCCAAAATGAAAGGTATTTGCTTTTTATATTTTTCTTCATTGAAAACTGAATTTATTTGCTGGTAATCAAATACTTATACAATTTAAAGAATTGGTGTATAGGGAGCAATACCCGCATCATGTGAGCATTCCTTGTAAAAAAGGATAAGGTTTCTTTCTGAGATGAATACCCATCAAAAGGGCTTAGCCTTTACCTAACAAACCTAATCTGTATAATCGAAAGTGGATAGTAAGAAAACGACATCTGCAAGGAAAAATGGTAATTCAATATAATTCTCGCCAGCAAACTG
>NZ_JACEFJ010000011.1 GCF_015354735.1 Pararhodonellum marinum
TGCAAAACAATTTCTCCGGAAAAGTTTCGGGAATACCCCCGGAACACCTCCGACCCCCTCTTTTGGGTCTGCAAAGGTCAACACTTTTTGCCGACTTGCAAAGGGTAATTATAATTTATTTTGAAGAATTTTAAGCTTCTAGAACTTTTTGTGGAAATGCATCAACTTGATGGCTGAATTCTAGAAAGTTAGGCTAGCTTAAGGAATAACCTTTCAAAATTTGAAACAAGGTAAAATGGAACGTTTTCTGTTTCTTTGGCTGGGATCTCCATAAAAAAAACTGTATCGCAAAGAGATCTCGTGGGCTCCGCCCGAATTTCTTAATCCCAATTTACTCGTGGTAAAATCAAAACTATAGCCAATGTCTAAGCCATCAGGCAATGAAAATCCAACAAGTGCAATCACGGATTCGCTATTGGGTAAATTATTTTTGGTGGGCAAACCCCGATACCACAAGCCCAAAATCAAAGGCTCGAGAAACAATTGCGTACCTATGTCCAATTGATTGAAAGGATCCTGTTGCTTGTAGTTGAATGCAAGCGCGAGCTGCCTATGTTGCTGAGTATTATTGAAAAAATCATTGATCTTACCGCTGAGAAGGTCCCATTTCACCCCGCCATGTACAGAATATTTGGTAGCAAGGTTATTGGCCTCATCATCAAAAAAAGCAATCTGTGGTGAAGTCAAGTGATGCCCTGATGCCCCCAACCAAAATTTTTCTGAGTTCCACAACATGCCAAAATGCACATCAAAGAAACGCTGCCTACTATCAAGTCCCGGAAGGATGGGCGTGCTGCCTACAATCTGTCCTCTATCAATATCTATCTGATTGCCGAAAACCAATTCTTCAAATGCTGCATCTCTGGTCACATAGCTCAATTGGCCTCCAAACCTCAGGAATTGATTGTCAGAAAGTTGTAACCGATAGCTGTAGATAAGCCCTACCTCCATATTGGAAATATTGGCCAAACTTTCTCTGCTGCCATTTACAATCAGACCTACACCACTGTTGTAATCCATGATATAGTGATCTATATAAGCTGAATAAGCATTGAAAGAGTGATCCAGACCTGGCCATTGGTTCCGGTAATTCACCCCTACCCTGGTAAGTTCGGTCGAACCGGCAAATGCGGGATTTAAATACAATGGAGCAGCATAGAATTGAGAATATTGCACATCCTGTGCCTTTCCTTGAAGTTGGAAAAAAGCTAATAGGATCAATATGAAAACTAATTTTTTCACCTTAACAATAAGAATTTGCCAGTTTTTGACCCGCTTTCCCCATCTACTGCCACAAAATCAAGCCTGTAAACATAGTTTCCTGGAGGTGCAGGCAATCCATTGATATTTCCATCCCATCCATCATCCTGAGTGACTTCATCAAGGTAAACCATCTCCCCCCATTGACTGAAAATCCTAAGTTCAGCCTTGACCAATCCTTTTGTCTCAGGTCTGAAAGTTCGGTTTTCATTGCCACTGGGTGTGAAGGCATCCGGAAACATGATCCGATAGGCATGGCTTACTTCAACCCTGCTCTCAAATGAAAAGGTGCATCCCAAGTCATCCAACACGGTCAATTGTACCTGATAGGTTCCCACATTTTGAAAGGCATGCTGAGGATTTTGCTCTTCGCTCCTGCTCCCGTCTCCAAAATCCCATTGCCAGGCGAGGGGTGTTCCTGGTGTATAATCCGTGAATTGGATCAATTCCTGCACGAAAATACCCCCTTCAGATGGATTTGTTATGCCTGTTTCTGGAACCAAAAAATCAAAAAACGGTTCCATTCCTTCCTCTAGAATCAATACCTCAATCATTGTTTCTGCTGACCAACATTCCAAATCCTTGTGTTTGATGCTGAGCGTGTAGAGCCCTGACTCATCAATGGTTCCCATTTCGTCATTGACATAGTTGGTACCAGTAAGGGAAGTCAAGCGATAATCAAATAAATTTTCATCGTACCCTTGAATGTATTCGCGAATATCGACAATGCCTCCTATTTCACAACTGACGATGCGCTCTTCAACCCTTAAATCTGGAAACGAGGGATAAATCAATTCGACTTCCCCGGATTCAGCAGGACAGCCTTTGTCATTATAGGCCAAAACTTTATACCACCCTTCTTCACTTGCCAGCAAAACAGCACCAGCTTCTCCCTCTATAAGCGAATTATCCAAAAACCATTCAAATCGGAAGTAATCTTCATTCCCCACTGCTTGCAACGGAAGTAATTCACCTTCGCAAAGTCTAAATGCGCTTTGGTAGTGTTCTTCATCAAAAGATTCAGAATCTGAAGAAAAAATCTGAACAGGTTCCGGAGATTCCTGAATCAACAAAGTGATGTAATTACCTGGAGAGGTTTTACCATAATTGTCCGTAATGGTGTAGTAAACCCTCACTGTTTCGTCCGTGAATCCAAAATTTGGAAAAAAGGTATAAGATCCTCCTTCAGCCGCTGCCCTGAAAATTCCCTCAGGTATTTCCAACTGTCGGTTTTCTTCCCTGCACTGGCCTTGGGAACAAATGTCGTCGCTTTCTGCCTCAATATCCTCTTCTGAGGCATAAAATTGGATACAACGAATATTGGAGTTTTCATTGGGTAGGAAGATGTCTTCTGGAAGAATTTCATAGGTATTTTCCTGTCCCTCACAGGAGGCTACATCATCGATGTCTACTCCCTCAGGCTCCTCTAGGTCATCCTCATTGGAAACCTGAACCACCATGTTTCTGATTTCGTGAAAATTGGTTTCTCCCCCCGTAGAGGCTGCAAAACCGATCTTCAGGTCAGCTGGTGCCTCAAAAGGATAAGGCTCATTGTCAAAAATGGTCACCATCCTTGGATCTCCGGGTGCTGTAGTTACCAACATTTCTACAGTCAACAAATAGCCCAGACCATTGGGGTTAGGCTCTAGATTGATGAAAACCTGTCGGTATCCCGGCACATTGGGATCGGTAACTCTATTGGTTCCCACCCCTCCAGAACTGATTGGAAATTGCTGGGCAGGGGGTAATCCAACCGGTCCCGCCTCTGTGGTTTTTACACCTGAAATAAAAGGGTATCCGTCCAGTCCGTTTCCCGGGCCTCTTACGACCACACTGTTGGGATGCCGTTCATTTGCTCCCCCCTGAAAAGAACCGCTTTTCCCCTCTAAGGCATTCCCGAAATTTCCAAATTCATCAAAACCTATTCCTATATAAGCACCGGTCAGTCCTGCTGTCTGGGTGCGTTGCGCATATCCCAAAGAACCTCCAAATCCCCCCGGCCTGAAATTATTGACTGCGGCATCAAAAAGGAATACTGTTAACCCATCCGCACCGGACCCACCGTAACTGAAGTATTCAAAGGAGGTTTTGATCCCAAATGCTGAAGAGAAAGGAATGTCAATGTAAACATACCCATTTTGCTCCTGTTGGTTATCGGTAAGTCTAAGTACCCCATCCGTCAAACGGGCATCACCTCCCAAAACAGTCGCAGAGCCAGTGGTGGTGCCTGTGAAATTTTCGCAGTAAGGAAAACCAACCTGTGCCTGAGAAACGGACATCCAAAAAAAGGAAGTCAGAAAGGTTATTATTGGGAGGACGCGTGATAGGTAATCGATAATCGAAGGGTATTTGGTGAATAATGCTTCTAAATATAGGCAAAAAAAATATCTTGACGGGACAAAAAAAGCCCAGCCATTTCTGACTGGGCTTTTTCGTTCAATTGATGGTTTTCTATTTTAAAATCGTTTGTTTTCTGTCAGGACCTACCGAAACAATTTTTATGGGCACATTCAGGGCTTCTTCCAACAAAGCTACATAATCTTTAAGTGCCTGCGGAAATTGATCATATTTTTCTACACCAGCCAACGAACAGTGCCAGCCATCCACTTCCTTATAAATGGGTTTTACTTCCAAATCGGTGATTTCGAATGCCAAATGATTTAAAGTCGAACCATCCGGGAGTTCATAGTGAGTACAAATTTTTATTTTTTCGAAAATGTTCAAAACATCCGCCTTCATCATGTACAACTGGGTTACCCCATTGATCATGATGGAATACTTCAGTGCAGGAAGATCGATCCATCCGCATCTCCTGGGCCTACCCGTAGTGGATCCGAATTCATTGCCTTCTTTGCGCATTCTTTCACCATCCCCATCAAACAACTCAGTAGGAAAAGGCCCGCTTCCAACCCGCGTACAATAGGCTTTAAAAATCCCAAAAACCTCCCCTATTTTGGATGGGGCCACGCCCAGGCCTGTACAGGCGCCTGCGGTCATGGTGCTGCTGCTGGTGACATAAGGATAACTCCCAAAATCAATGTCCAAAAGTGAACCTTGAGCCCCTTCTGCCAATATGCTTTTCTCCTTGCCGATGGCTTCATTGATTGTATACTCGCTGTCAATGAGATTTAGGCTTTTTAAAAATTCCACACAATCAAAAAATACTTTTTCCAGTTCAAGTAATTCACTCAAATCATATTGGTAATAGTCCAGTATAGACTTGTGTTTGGAAACCAGATTGTCATATTTTTCCCTAAAGTCAGCACTCAAAATATCCCCCACCCTAAGGGCCAACCTTCCGATTTTATCCTGATAGGTAGGTCCAATTCCCTTTAAAGTAGAACCAATTTTCTTATCTCCTTTTGATTTTTCATAAGCAGCGTCCAGTAACTTATGGGTGGGAATGATGATGGTAGCTTTTTTGGAAACAAACAGGTTTTTGTCCAAGGCCAACTGAAATTTCTTCAATCCATCAATCTCCTTCTTCAGAATCACAGGATCCAACACCACACCGTTACCTATGATATTTTGGATATTTTCCCGGAAGACTCCACTGGGAATCTGGTGCAACACGTGCTTGATGCCATCAAACTCGAGCGTATGACCGGCATTGGGTCCTCCTTGAAACCTGGCTACAACATCGTATTGGGGTGCTAGAAAGTCTACTATTTTACCTTTACCTTCGTCGCCCCACTGCAGGCCTAAAAGAACATCCATCTTCATTATAACTGTTTTTCGATTGTCTTGTATACTTTTTGAGGCGTGAAGTTTGGAATAAGGTTAAAAAATAGCAAGGAAAACGAGGTATTTATTATAGATCCATTAAACGTAAAGATTCAGGCAAAGCCAACTAAGCCACATTTTCTTTCGCCTCCTCCACACTGCCAAACACTGAAAAAATATTATTGAGCTTGGTAATGATCAATAATTTTTTTACGTGTTCGGAAGGTGAGGTTAGATAAACTTCCCCGTCTACATTCCGCATTTTTGTCAGCATGGTGATCAGCACGCCGATGCCACTGGAACTGATGTACCTGACATTGGATAAATCAATAATGCATTTTTTGAAGTTTTCCTGGATGGCATCAGAAATGACTTCGACCAACTTTGGGCCTACCTCATCACCTATAAGGTCTCCACTGATGGTCATGATCAGGAAATCATCTTCTTTTTTGACTGTATATTTGACTTTCATCTGTTAAAGTTTTGTTTTAAATAGTCATCCCGATAGCTGTGGGGAGGAATCTCGAATGTTAAATAAGTAACCTTCTGACAAACGATATTGTCATGTGCGATTTTTATGTTGTAACTCGGTTTTCACAAGGTTCTTTGGTACAATTTCCGTACAAAATCAAAGAATGGTGGATAATCGTAAAATTCAGGATTTCTCCCACTGTATTCTGGATGTTTTGGATTCGGGGATCACAAAATTCGAGTACTTTATGACACTCGGTACAGATCAAATGGTCATGCTGTTTGTAGCCGTAGGATTTTTCATATTGGGCCAGATTTTGGCCAAACTGATGTTTGGTCACCAAATCACATTCCACCAAAAGATCCAAGGTATTGTATACCGTAGCCCTACTGACCCGGTAGTTTTTGTTTTTCATGCTGATGTACAGTGATTCCACATCAAAGTGTCCACCTCTACCGTAAATTTCCTCGAGAATCGCATAGCGCTCAGGGGTCTTTCTCAGCTTTTTGTTTTCCAGGTATGCAGTGAATATTTTCTTAACCTCTTCAAATAACGTTTCGTTCAGCGCCATTCCTTTTGTTTTTTACAAATATAACGCAACATTTTAGAAAAAATTAATCTTTACGGCATCTAATCAAAACGGGTGACTTTTAATATGCCATTTACCTTGGAAAGGTTGGTGATAAGGCTATCGAGATGCTGGGTGCTGTGGACATACAGTTTGATGGTCCCTTCGAAAAGTCCACTGTCAGAATCTACCGTAATTGACCTCATATTCACTTTCAGGTCATTGGAGATCACCTTTGTCACGTCATTGATCAATCCTACCCGATCAGTCCCGATGATCTTAAGGCCAGCCAAAAACGCGATTTCTTTCTGACTGGTCCACCTGGCTTTGATCACGCGGTTTCCGTGGTTGGAGAGCAGTTCGAGTGCATTTGGGCAGGAAGTCCTATGGATTTTGATGCCCTCATTGACCGTAACAAATCCGAAGACATCATCTCCCGGGATAGGATTGCAGCATTTTGCCAAGATATAATCCACCACATCCATGTCCTCTCCGATCAGCAACTGATCGTGGTCAGGTCCTTTCAGATTTTTGATTTCTTTGGTAAAAGTAGTCTCATCAGTCACATGCTGAAGGGGAACGCTCTTTTGTTTCTTGGTTTGCTTAAAGTCTTTGAAACTTTTGATGGAAGTAGGCTCGATGATGCCTCTTCCCACTTTGTAATAAAATTCGTTGGCGGTTTTGGTTTCAAAAAATGCCCTCAACTGCTCAACCGTCACTGAATTGAATTCCATCTTCATCTGTTTCAACTTGCGCTGAACGATTTCCTTACCCTCCATGATGGCATATTTTTTATCCTCCTTTAGCGCATCTTTGATTTTGGCTTTGGCCCTGGAAGTCACCACAGATTTCAGCCAATCCTCAGTAGGTTTTTGCTTGTTGGAGGTCAAAATCTCCACCTGATCCCCATTTTTCAATTTGTGGTTGATTGGAACCAGTTTTTGATTCACCTTGGCACCGATGCACTTGGCCCCAACTTCAGTATGGATTTCAAAGGCAAAATCAAGCGCTGTGGCACCAAATGGCAACACTTTCAATTCTCCCTTTGGGGTAAACACAAAGATTTCGTCATGATAAAGATTGCTCCTGAAATCATCCATAAACTCAATGGCAGAGCCATCATTGGATTCTAATAGGGTCCTTACTTGGGTGATCCAATCATCCAGCCCAGAACCTGTTTTGCTTGAGCCTATCTCTCGGTCTTTGTACTTCCAATGGGCAGCATAGCCCCTTTCCGCAATATCGTCCATCCTGGCTGACCGGATCTGTACCTCCACCCATTGGCCTGTCTGACTCATCACCGTGCTATGCAAAGACTCATACCCATTGGCACGGGGAGTGCTGATCCAGTCCCGTAACCGGTCAGGATTGGGTCTGTAAAAATCGGTTACAATGGAATACACTTGCCAACAGTCGGCCTTTTCATTTTCAAGATCCGTCTCGATGATGATCCGGATTGCAAACAAATCATACACCTCCTCAAAAGGAATGTTTTGTTTTTTCATTTTATTGAAGATAGAAAAAACCGACTTTGGCCTTCCTTTGATGGTAAAGTTGAAATTTTGGCTGAGTAATTCCTGTTCGATCGGGGCTACAAAATTCCGGATAAACTTATTCCTGGATATCCTGGTCTCATTGATCTTTTGGACGATAAAATCATAAGATTCGGTATCGGTGAATTTAAGGTAAAGGTCTTCCAGTTCGGATTTGATGGCATACAAGCCAAGCCTGTGGGCCAAGGGGGCATAGAGGTATTTGGTTTCGGAAGCGATTTTGAGCTGTTTGTGCCTGGGCATGCTTTCCAGGGTACGCATGTTGTTCAGCCGGTCTGCCAGCTTGATGAGAATTACCCTTACGTCATCGGAAAGGGTAAGCAGCATTTTTCGAAAATTTTCGGCCTGCTGGGAGCTCCCGTATTCAAATACCCCTGAGATTTTGGTCAATCCATCAATGATTTGGGTTACTTTGGCGCCAAATTCGCGCTCAATATCTTCCAATTCCCATTCGGTATCCTCCACCACATCATGAAGCAAAGCAGCCACCACGGAGGTAGTGCCAAGTCCTATTTCCTCCACACATACCAAAGCCACTTCCAAAGGATGGTAGATGTAAGGTTCCCCTGACTTCCTTCTCATGTCTTTATGGGCCTCACTGGAAATATTGAAGGCTTTTTTGATGATCTTGGCATCTCCAGGCTTCAAAAGCGGTTTGGCCAACCTCAACAACTTCCTATATCTTTTTAATATCTCCCTTCTTTCCTCTTCTACATCTACTTTGATCATACAATCGAAATTAAAACAATTCTCTTTTTAATCTGGGACAAATCAAAAATATTTTTACCCTTTTTTTACCTGTTACATTGCAAATAAAACTTTACTTCTTACCTTTGCATCCACGTTGGGAAATCCAGCGTAGACATCTTCATTCAAAGAAGTTGAATACTGCAAATTGCGGATGTGGCGAAATTGGTAGACGCACTAGACTTAGGATCTAGCGCCGCGAGGCATGGGGGTTCGAGTCCCTCCATCCGCACAAAATCCAACCCTCAATCCAATCATTTAGGCCAAATCCCGAATCCCTTCGGGTTAAGGAATGGTGATCGGATTGAGGGTTTTCAGTTATTGTCAAACATAAATTATTTATCCCGTGGAAATTTTACTCGACAAGCATGCCGCGAATCAAGCTTCAATTAAAATTAAATTAAATGAAGCAGATTATCAACCAAAAGTTGATGCTAAACTCAAAGACTACGCCAAGAAAGCCAATATCAATGGTTTCAGACCTGGCAAAGCTCCCGTTTCCATGGTAAAAAAGCTTTACGGTACTTCAGTGATGGTGGAAGAGATCAATCAGATTCTTTCGACTTCCTTAAATGATTACCTTAAAAACCAAACCCTGAAGATTTTGGGAGAGCCACTTCCCGTAGTTGAAGATGCCGACAAGATCGATTGGAAAAAAGAAACAGAGTTCGAGTTCGAATACAAAATAGGCTTTGTGGAAGACCTACAGGTCCAATTGGACGATAACATCAAGGTGGTGGATTACAAGGTGGATATTGACCAAAAAATACTGGATGACACCATTGAAAACCTTCGCCGACAGTATGGCAAAATGACTAACCCGGAGGTGAGTGAGAAAAACGATTTCATATATGGCGACCTAAAATCGGAAGACGGCTCTTTTGAGAAATCCCTTTCTCTCCCTCTTTCAAAAATTGATGAAGTTGCAGTAGAAAAATTTATAGGGGTTAAAAAAGGTGCGGTCATTGTTTTTGAGCCTTTTAAAGCCATCATCGATGATTTAGCTGGGGTTTTGGACATTTCAGAAGAAGAGGCTTCCACCATCCAAGGAAACTACACCTTTACGGTTCAAAATATTAACCGGACTGAAAATGCGTCCTTTGACCAGGAATTTTATGATAAGGTCTTTGGTCCGGATCAGGTAAGTACAGAAGAGGAATTCATCGATAAAGTGAAGGAAGTACTTAATGAAAATTACAACAAAGAAGTCAAGGTTTACACCGAAGAAAAAATCAAAGAGACCGTTTCTGAAAACGTAAAAATCGATCTCCCGGACGATTTTCTTAAGGAGTGGCTCATCAGGGCCAATGAGGGAAAAGTGACTGAAGATGATGTGGAGAAAGAATACCCCATCTATGCCAAGCAATTGAAATGGTCTCTGATTTCCAATAAATTAGCTGAGGAAAACAAAATTACCCCAGGTCATGAAGATGTGATTGAGAAAACAAAAGACATGATCAGGGAACAGTTTGCTGCCTCAGGAATGGGTGCGCAGATGGAGGATAATATGGACATGTTTGTCAACAATTACCTTCAGGGCAACGAAGGACAGAATTACATGCAGATGATGACCTCTGTTCAAAATGACAAAGTGCTTGCACTAATAAAGGAAAAAATCAAGCTCGAGGAAAAGAATATCACTTCTGAGAAGTTACGTGAGCTTTTGGCAAACTAATTATTTGAATAAATCGTTAATAAAAAGTCCTTTTCTAAGGGCTTTTTTTATTTTTGTAAACGACAAATAAAAATTTGACTGCTAATTGTATGATAAACAAAGAAGAATTCAGAAAATATGCCATCCATAACAAAGGGGTGAGCGGAACGGCATTTGACCAATATACCCATCACATCGAAAACATGACCCGATCAGTGATCGAAGAACGTCCCCAGAATTTTCGGGAGATTGACGTGTTTTCGAGATTGATCATGGACCGGATCATTTTTCTGGGCACCCAGGTGGATGACCACATCGCCAACATCATTACTGCACAATTGCTTTTCTTAGAATCAGTAGATTCCAAAAAGGACGTGTTGCTTTACATCAACAGTCCCGGTGGGTCAGTTACGGCCGGACTGGGCATTTATGACACCATGCAATATATAGGGCCTGATGTGGCAACTATCTGCACCGGCATTGCTGCCTCTATGGGAGCGGTGTTATTGGCAGGAGGGGCTAAGGAGAAAAGGTCCGCTTTACAACACTCCAGAGTCATGATCCATCAGCCTTCCGGCGGCATGCAGGGACAATCCAAAGACATGGAGATTTCTCTGAAACTTATACTTTCCATGAAGCAGGAACTCTATGAAATCCTTGCCGAACACAGCGGAAAAACCTTCGAAGAAATTGAAAATGATTCAGACAGGGATTATTGGATGAAAGCCCCTGAAGCCAAAGAATATGGCTTAATTGATGAAGTATTGATTAAAAAAAGATAAAAATGGCTCAAATAACTTGCTCTTTTTGCGGGAGAAATAAGAAAGACGTGGATCTGATGGTATCTGGTATCTCAGCCCATATCTGCAATTTTTGTATAGAACAGGCCCATCAGATTTTAGGGGAAGAGGAGAAAACCAACAAACAGCAAAAAAAGCCTAAATTCAAACTCAAAAAACCTAAGGAATTAACGGAATACCTGAACCATTATGTGATTGGACAACAGGAAGCCAAAAAAGTACTTAGTGTGGCTGTATACAACCATTACAAACGCTTGTTACAAAAAACCAGCGTGAATGTAGAGGATGAGGACATCAAAATCGAAAAATCCAATATCATTATGGTGGGCGATACCGGTACCGGTAAAACCTACCTAGCCAAAACATTGGCAAAGGTACTTGAAGTGCCTTTTTGTATTGCGGATGCCACGGTGTTGACTGAGGCGGGCTACGTAGGGGAAGATGTGGAAAGCATTCTTACCCGTTTGCTTCAGGCTGCGGATTACAATGTAGAAGCTGCCGAAAGAGGAATCGTCTATATAGATGAAATCGATAAAATTGCTAGAAAATCAGACAATCCATCCATCACCAGGGATGTAAGTGGTGAAGGCGTGCAACAAGCTTTGTTAAAGCTGCTCGAGGGTACTGCCGTCAATGTCCCACCACAGGGGGGCAGAAAACACCCAGACCAGAAAATGATTTCGGTCAATACCGAAAACATCCTGTTTATCTGTGGCGGTGCATTCGATGGGATCACCAGACACATTGCCTCCAGACTGAATACCCAGCCGATGGGCTTCAGCAAAATCGTGGAAGGCAAACATGTGGACAGAAACAACCTGCTTCAATATGTCACAGCTCTGGATCTCAAAGCGTTTGGATTGATCCCTGAATTGATCGGCAGATTGCCTGTGTTGACCCATCTTGATCCATTGGACAAGGCCACCTTAAAAAGTATCCTCACAGAACCAAGAAATGCCTTGGTCAAACAATACCAAAAATTACTGGATATGGAAGGGGTCAAACTGCAGTTTGAGGAAAGCGGCATTGACTACATAGTCGACAAGGCGGTGGAATTCAACCTAGGTGCCAGGGGACTTCGATCCATCTGCGAAGCCATCATTACCGATGCCATGTATGAACTTCCATCAGATGACACCATCAAAGAATTGGTTATCGATGAAAAATATGCCCGGGAGCAGTTTGACAAATCCAAATTCAAAAAACTCCAAGTGGCTTGATTACTGAATTGTCGATATCAGATTGGCTACTAAAAAACCGCATTAGAGAAGTCTTTTGCGGTTTTTTCTTTTTACTCAAATAAGTCCCTGAACAAGTTTTGAAACACTCAACTTCCTTATTGGCTTAACTTCAATCTTTGGTCGTGTAATCATCAAGTCATTTTCTCAAACTTTTAATGATCATTTTAGCGGTGGTTTCAGAGGCAGATTGATTTCCAAGTTTCTCTTTTATCTCTGTATACCCATCCAGGATATGGGCTTTGTGCTGAATATTGGCCAATATCAGGTTGAGCTCCTTCGTAAGCTGATCAACACTGTAGGCCTCTTGAATCAATTCCTTCACCACTTCCCTTTCTGCAATCAGGTTCACCAACGAAATAAAGGGGACCCGAATGAGCCTTTTGGCTATGGCATAGCTGATGCCGCTCGTGCGGTACACCACCACCTGAGGTACACGAAACAAGGCTGTTTCCAAGGTAGCCGTACCGGAAGTGACGATGGCCACATTGGCATGGCTCAACAAGTCATAGGTCTGGTCAACAACCACCTTAATCCCTGCTTTTTCGGCTTGCTGGTATATACTTCTTGGCAAATTTCCCACCGCAGCGATTACAAACTGTCCATTGGGAAATTTGGGCTTTACTGCAATCATGACCCTAAGCATGTTTTTCACTTCCTGCTTTCGGCTGCCGGGAAGCAGGGCTATGATGGGTTGGTAAGAAAGCTGGTTCTTTTGGTGAAAGAAATCATGGGCTTTGAACTTTGCTATTTCATCCAAGATGGGATTGCCCACAAAGGTGGCCTCGCAGCCGAAATCCCTGAAAAACTGCTGCTCGAAAGGTAAAATGCAATACAGGTGATCCGTAAATGCTTTCAGTTTGAGGGCTCTTTTTTGGTTCCAAGCCCAGACTTTGGGAGGAATGTAGTAATGAACTGGAACCCCCTCCCCTTTTGCAAAAACCCCGATTTTCATGTTGAATCCGCCATAGTCCACCAGGATCAATGCATCTGGCTGAAATTCCTTGAGGTCCTTTTTGATCAAGGAGAGGTATTTGAGGACTTTATTGAATCCCAACAATACCTCCAAAAATCCCATCAGCGCCACTTCCTCATAATGAGCAGCCAAAGACATTCCCGCCTCACGCGAATAGTCCCCACCCATTCCCCTAAAGCTAGCCTCTAGGTCCAGCTTCTTTAAAGCAAGGATTAGGTTAGAGGCATGTAAGTCTCCGGATCTTTCACCGGATATTAGGTAGTATCGCATATTTTTTACCGCAGAGTGTGGAGTTAAAAAGCATGGTAAAAGGTAAGAAGTTAGAGGTTGTAGGTAAAAGGTTTAACGTTAAAAGGCATTTTTACAAAATTGCGATGATTTATTGATCATAGAGTTAAGCATTCTATTTATGGAATGACAATCAAGTAAGATTGCATTCATTTCCTCCAAAGTTACCAAATTTGAATCAAATGCAATTTCAATCCAGTGTTGTGTTTCATACTGCTCTCCATCAGCATCTGTCAGTTTACTGATGAAATGCTTTTCATACCTTCTTTTTGCCCAAGCCTCAGCAATTTGGGCCCCTATTGATCTTGAAGACCTTCTGATTTGATCTGTTAGGGAATATGTTTCATGCTTCGGAAAGTTCACTGATATTTCAAATATTTTCTTTGCCAACTTTCTGGATAATTGATAAACATCCAATTCTTTGTACGAACCAACAAAAGCCATATTTAAAAATTTTGAAAAAAAATGGATAGTATTTTTCAAATCAATTCCAAAATACAAAAACAGAACTCAAAAATCAACTTTTCTTAACCAATAAACCTCTAACCTTTTACCTTCCACCTTACCATTCACAATTTTACAAAAACCTTCAATCCCCATAATACTCAACAAAATTCCTCTCTGTTTCATACAAGGTCAACTTGTACAAGCCGCCGTTCGGCGTGATATCCTTAACGGCGGGTTCCAATATTTTCCAGAATTCCATGACCAGATTTTCACAGCTAGCCATTTTTCCTTCCATAAAATCCACATCTACATTCAGGTTTTTGTGGTCTACTTTATCGATCACCAGTTTTCTGATCAGGGTACTGAGTGCTTTTAGATCCACCACAAAACCAGTGTCCTCATCAGGCAATCCCTTGACGGTAACAATCAATTCAAAATTGTGCCCATGCCAGTTGACATTGGCGCAGGGTCCGAAAACTTCTTTGTTTTTCTCCTCACTCCATTTGGGATTCCATAGCTTATGGGCTGCGTTGAAATGTTCTTTTCTACAAACGTGTATCATCACTCCTATCCAATTGAGGTGCAAATCTAAGGAAAAAGTCTTGAAATCAAGTAGCTAACCACTAATTCATCTTAAAAGGAAAAGCCCCAATCATTGATATGATTGGGGCTTTTTTGGATCAAATCCCTACTGTTTGGCTTGATTTAACTTTTGGACAAAGATCACCATATGATCTTCCCGGCTTAAATCGAGCTTTCCTTCTTTGACAATTGATTTTGCCAGGTTTTTATCTTCTTTAGCCAATCCACTGATAAAGCTGTTGGTCCTGTTCCGAACCGAATTCGCCTCTCCATTCGAATTGATAAGATAAAAAGTCTGTTCAAATACAAACATTCTTCCTTGAGAGGGTGCATAACTGTTTTTGGGTGGAGTAACCAAATCACTGTAAAACTTCCTGATAAGCGAATAGGGCTCATCCTCCACCAAAACGTTGATAAAGTCTTTTTCAGTTACCCCTCGGATATTTTCAAAACCGTTTTTGAAGACCAGTTTGCTCATTAGCCCTACTCCCAAGGAGATTTCTTCTGCAGGTCTTTCCACAATAAAGTGGTCTACATAATTTTTATCCAGAATTATTTGATTTCCACTTTCATTGATTACTACCAATTCATTTTCATGGATATTTAATTTGTAAGACACATTGTCTTTTATCCCTCCATTTTTGGTGACTACCTCTGCTTTTCCCCAATCGTCAAACAAATAAGGGGAACCTTCAACACCTTCGTAGCCGGAAGTTCTTAATGGAACACCATTCATTTGTAAATTGGTGATTTGGGCGTTCGCAGATGCGATGAAAAAAAATAAGCCTACAATGATTAATTTATTCATATTATTTCTTGATTATTTTTTTGTGCAAAATGAGACTATTTGTTTTTATTAACATGATATACATGCCTTTTGATCCATTTAAATGAAAATTGTATTCAATTTCGTAGGCATTTTTGTTTATGGTTACCTGTTCAGCCAATCTTCCGGAGACTGAAAAAACAGAAAGTTCAACTTCTCCCATTTGATCATTGGCGATGGTGACGGTCAACCGGTCCGTGGTGGGATTTGGACCAACAAATATGCCTAGACGGTTCAAAGCTGGTTCGTCATTGGGAATGGAGGAAATAACCACCGGTTCAGAGACCCTATTGCAGCTACCTGAAATTATGGCTACTTGATAAAGTCCATCATTGGTGGCAGTATGACTTCGGGCCGTAGCACCCGGAATGATTTGACCATTCAGATACCATTGGTAAGAAGAACCTGGAGCTTGGGACGTCAATACATTCCCATTCACCACAATTGTGGTATTCGGTAGATCATTAGGGACAATGGTTACTGTCTGTTGATAAGTGATTTCTCCTTCCTCATTTGATATACGTAAGCTTACAGGATATTCTCCAGGCGCATCAAATGTGAAAGTGGCATTTCGGGCCGTCGAGCTTCCCAAATCACCAAAAGTCCACAAGTATTGATCAACGTCCCCTTCACTTAAATTATTGAATTCAACAATAGCACCAACACAATTGAATTTATATTCAAAATTGGCGAACAGCACTTGATTACAAGCAGTATTAAACCAGTTTTCAGCATTGGTCAGAACAGAGGTTGATCCTAGGTTGATAATGGCATCACCAATCAAGTCAACATTGCTAACGTCAATATTTTCAAAACAATACTTCGCATACACATCATGTTCAATTTCACCTTTGCCGGTTGCAGAAATCAAAGATCTCACAGTACCGCTTCCTGATTGTGCTATGCTTTCAGTGACCACCAATTTATTGTTTGCACTTAAGTCTAAATCTGTACCACGGGCAAGAATCAATTCACCTACAGTAGTCAGGTTTCGGTTCAATAAAAGTTTGCCTTGCAAAGCCTCAATTGTCTGTAGGGTTCCGTTGGCATTAAGTGACAAATTTCCCCCGTTGGCAACCAATGTCCCGACAGTCGTATTGGTTTGCTTGACAAAGGTTCCAGAACTGCCTGAAAAGACATAATCCAGCAAGGAAGGCGTCACCGTTCCAGATCCGATGTTGACATCTTTCTTAAAATTGATGGTATTAATGGTGCCTGAGAATTCTGCCGCATTCCTGGTCAGTAGTGAAGTAAGATTTAATTCTTGGACTGCGATGTTTACTTTAGATCCATTTAAATCCAAAACATCCAAACTCTCCGCAGAGATGATTCTCCATGTTCCTTGAATGATCCCAATGCGTACATCATCAAAAACAGTGTTGCCAAAACCCAGTACATTTTCTCGGCTAGCTGTAGAAGTGAAATTCAACGTACCATTTTTCACAACAGTGATCAGGTTGCTTGCCCTAAAACCACCATCAATCCGAATTTCCCTCTCATTCAGATCAAATTCTACATTTGAATTCCCAAACAAATTCAGGCTAAATGCTTGGGCATTACCAGTAAATCCGACATTGAAATTACTTTGTCCTCCATAGGGTTCAAATACCACCCTGGTTTTGTCTCCAGGTACTTTGTTGGCAGAAGCTCCACCTGCACTCAAGGACCAATTGGTCTGGGTATTCCAATTGCCATTTGCTCCGCCTATCCAATAGAGGGTTTCATCTTCACCATCCGAAACACCCGCAGAAAAAATCAATGAAAATTGCTGCAAATTATTGGTCAAATTGCCTTTGTGTCTTACCCTGACGGTATATCTTCTGGGTTGCGGGCTACTGATCACTACCTGCTCTACATTGTCCCTATTATTGTCTGCATTGTTTCTAGCGGTAGCATTGGCGGCTTGGCTAGGGTCCAGGGTCCATGGAAAAAACTCTCTACCTGTATCATCAAAAATCCTTAAATCCAAGTCATTCACCAGCATTCTGGTAGTTGGATTCAATTGAGGGGATGGGGGGTTTCCTGAAGGATCTGTCCAGGCAATAGTAGTTTTTATGGGATCTATACCGTTTGAGGTAAACTGAAATTCATAAGTCTGTCCCTGAGTCAAAATCACCTCTCGAATGATCTTGGAGGTACCGTTTTCTTCCAAAATCATTCTACCTGCTTCTTCAGCGTTCAAAAGACCCCAACCATATATGTAATCGGGACCTGCTGCCTGTCCCGCTTCTCTAGCGGTATGGATCGCAAGGGCTTTGAGGGTAGATGAAAGCATGAAATTTCCGGAATTTCTGGTTGAATACAGCTCTTGCAATAGCAATAAAGATCCAGTAACATTCGGCGCAGCCATGGAAGTCCCGCTCTGTGACGAATAACTGTTCTGCCCATTATTAATTGAAGAGCTGAAAACATTGACTCCAACAGCGACCAAATCTGGCTTGATCCGTCCATCATCGACAGGTCCCCAAGACGAAAAATCACTCATCTGCACCGAATTTGGACCGGTATAATTGGAAATAGCAGAAACTGCCCCAACTGTAATGTTGTTCTTGGCAGTACCCTCAGGACCTATGGTATCTGAAGGACCGTCGGGATCTCTTGTCCCATCCCCCCTGTCATTACGATCATTTCCGGCCGCCCACACAACCGTGTAATAGGGTCTTGAAAATGCAAGATCATCTATGGCTTGGCTCTTGGCTGAATAGAATCCAAACCTATAATCTTCATTTGTACTGATGCTGGTGTTTCCTGCCCATTGCCATTGGTTACTGGCATTCCTGAACCAGCCTATCACTATTCCATAAGAATGGTTGGAAACGACCATACCATCTCTTTTACTGACTGGATCATAGGCATTCATGGCCATTTTGGAAATATCACTTTCCCAATTGAAAGCCCAACCAGTAGACTCATAAGCCATACCCCTTGCGTTGGCATTGAGACCTGCCGCCATGATGGTACCAGATACATGGGTGGCATGGGTACTTAAGGTTTCTGTAGATCCGTCGATCTGGGTGAGTCTGGATTGAAACTCCGGGTGGTCCGGTTTGGGTCTGGTTTGGTCAAAAATCCCCACTGTAAAGCCATTACCTGTTAAGTTTACACCCAAGCTTCCTCCGGGCTGGAGCGCATTTGTACCGGTAGTAACGGCAGAATTGGTATTGAAAGTGGTATAATAAACCGGTGAACCCGATTCATCGAGGTATTGCAGTTTTGATTTGAAACCGTCTTGGAGACTTATTTCCAAAGCAAATTTATTTTCCCCTTCAATCCTAAACCGCTCGGATTCACTCAATTGAAATTTAGAAAAATTACGTTTTAGCCTTTCAAAGGTCTGTTGTCTTGCTTTCTCCAACTCCTTTTCGGATGAGTCCGTTGCCTGAGCAAAGACCACCGTCAATTGGAGCAAGAAAATTACCAGGGTAGTAAAAATTGTTTTCATTCAATTAAGCTATGTATCAAATTATGTACTCTCAAAATAAATAGATTGTTTCAATTACCCAAGAAATTCTTTTTGACCACTTAAGTTTTCGTAGAATAATAAGGATAAAAAAAAACAAAAGGAGGGATTTCTCCCCCCTTTTCGAAAATCAAATTGTTGATTTATTCTCTGGTAAGTATCACTGTACCCCCATCTCCCCAAGTATTGGACCAGACAAAATTCAGTTCACCCTCTTCACCGACAGTTCCAACAATGGTAAAGGGGTCAGAATATTGGTCTACATTGGAAGGGTCTCCTTGAAGTTCTCCACAGGCATCTGAGAAATTCCCTGCCGGAGCTGCATCACCATAACCATCAGGATAAAGTCCAAATGACATGTCATCCATACGGAAAGTTGCTAAACCAATTTCTGTGATATTCACGATACTGCCAAGATTGACATTTTGTAAAACATTGGCAGCACCACCACTTCCATCACCTGTTTGGAGTCGGGTCCAAAATACACTATAAGCCCCAGCCAATTCAGAAGGACAGATCACCCTGATACCAATCCGCAAGGAAGCGTAGTTAGCACTAACCTTTGCACCTGTAGCAGTAGTTAAATTCAATACCAAATCAGGTTCCTCATCAGGATCAATATTACCGACCAATATCCTAATAGGCAGCTGTTGAACAAGCTCTCCAGGCTGAAAAGTAAGGGTCGTGGTGACAAACTCATAATGCACTCCAGCGATCGCCGTTGAAGTGGGGTCTGCTTCAAAATTCACTGTAATCGGAGAAGACTGAGCAGCTCCGACCACATTGACTTGGATTTCGGTTACATCAACTTGCTCAGGAGAACTCCTGATAAAATTGCGGGTAACTCCATTGGGCAAGTTGGCATCGTGAATTTCCACTTCCAAACCATCCCAAAGAATTTCAAACCCCGGTTCATCAAAACAGGCGGTGGTGACCAGAGAGGCCATCATAACCACCATTGCGGTATATAAATTTTTAAATTTCATAGCTTTCAAATTTTAATTGTAACCTGGATTGTTTTCCAACAGCTCGTTCAATTGCAATTCAGGCTGAGGCAAAGGGGCCAGAATCCTGTAATCTGAGTAAGGAACATCCTCGAAATTCCCGTGCTTGGTGATGTCCAATCCATTTCTTTTCAAATCAAAGAAACGGTGCCCTTCCAATACGAACTCCACCCGTCTTTCTTGAAGGATCTGATTGAACAAAGCATTTCCTGCCAATCCACCATCTACATTTTCCAATCCTCTTTTTGCTCTCAAGGCATTGATGTCTGCTCTAGATCCAGCTAAGTTTCCATTTCTGTATCGTGCTTCTGCTCTGATCAAAAACAATTCAGATGCTCTGATTATTGGCAGATTTTCCAAGAAATCTCCCTTAGCACCTAGCCATTTGTTACACCTGTAAACGACTTCAGATGATCCAGTTCTTGTGGTTTCAGTCCAAATGTCTCTTCTCACATCGCCTTCTTCATACGAATCCAACAATTCATCAGAAACGGTTAAGATGAACTGAGCACTACTGAGGACATTGGTGGTCAAAGAGCTGATGGAATTGTTCACACCATCCACACCAGACCAATCCACCGCCCGAATCTCAAGCTCAAATACAGACTCTGGGTTTGGAAATACTGAAAATCCGGCAACATAATCTTCTTCATCCATAAGTCCTGCACCTGCATCTGTAATGCCTGCAGAAGTCATTGCGGCAGTTGCCAAAGTTTCCGCTTGGTCAAATCTACCCCAATAGAGGTATACTCTAGCCAGCAAAGCCTGGGCTGCGCCTCTTGAAATCCTGTACACATTGGGAGTGGCCAAAGCCGCAGTAGGCAATAACTCGATAGCAGTCAACAAATCTGATTCAATCGTCTGATACACTTCCAGATTGGTTGCTCTTGCTCTAAAATCCGCATCTGATAGGCCCAAGGTAGGATTGGTTCGCAAAACAGCGCTTAGGTTCCAACCATTAACCTCTTGGCCAGGTTCATAGCCATAAATCCGGGCAAAATCGAAATAAAACATGGCCCTGAAGAAGCTGGCTTCCCCTTTGACCCTGTTTCTTCTTCCTACATCGGCATCTACATCATCAATCGAAGCCAATAAGATATTGGCATCATTGATACCGGCATACATGCCCCTAAAATTATTGACAGTGGAAAAATTCCACAGATTAATATGGGCTCTATCCGCATTGGCTTCCTGGCCTATGTATCTTCCTGTATTGGCAATGATCCTAAGGTTATCCGCCATTATTTCCGGTGCAATCATCATCTGCTGTCCATAGTAATTGAAACTGATAGCCCTGTTATATATGGAAAAGAGAAATGATTCGTACCCCTCTATGTCCGCAAAAACCACTTGGGGAGTCAAACTTTGTCTTGGCTCTGTATCCAAAAGGTCGGAACAGGATCCAAGAAGCACAACTCCTAGTATAATTAAACTCTTAAATATATTTTTCATATCTGGCTCTTGATTAGAAGTTAAGGTTAATACCAGCGGAAATCTGACGTCCATTGGGGTATACGCCATACAGAGAGTTACCGACGGCAATGGAACTGGCTTCAGGGTCAATGCCATTGAATTTGGTAAAGGTGGCTAAATTAAGCCCCTGTACGAATAAGTTGGCCTGCTGAACACCCACTTTCCTGGTCCAATCAGCTGGTAACCCGTAATTCAAAGTGACTTGCTTGAGCCTGATGTAACTTCCATCACTCAACAACCTCGTTGAGAAAGTTTGAATAGTAGAAGTACCAGGTGCTTGAGCACCCTCAAAAGGTCTTGGAGTATTGGTAATATCCCCAGGCTGTTTCCAGTAATCCAGCTGATTTCTTAACTGGTTATCCGGTCCTGAACCTGCAATTCCTAAATTGTACAAATCTGAATTGAAGGCAAGGTTTCCATATTGGTATTGGAAAAACACCTCAAGGGACAATGGACCGTATGAAAAAGTATTGGCAAATCCGCCATAATGAGTTGGCAAAGCACTCCCGATATACCTTACAGAGGATTCACCTACAATGTAAGTGTAGTCACCATTTTCATCAGCAAACATCTGACGACCATTGGCAGGGTTCACACCCAAAAACTCATCCATGTACCAGAAACTAACAGGTCGACCGACAATCAAAGTGTTCCCAATACGGTCCAATCCTTCATAAAGGGATGTTAGCTCATTTTGAAGAAAGGTGATGTTAAAATTGGAACTCCATTGAAATTTCCCAGCGGTAACGTTTACTGTTTGGATATCAAAATCGATCCCTTGATTCCTTACACTTCCAGCATTTCTGGTAATGGTCCCGAATCCAGCATCCAAAGGTAGCGCTGTATTAAACAACAGTTCATTAGAGTTCCTTCTCCAGAAATCAACAGTTCCTATGATCCGACCATTAAATAAGGTCCAATCCAGACCAATGTTGAAGGTTTCTGCTTCTTCCCAAGTCAAAAGGTCATTACCAAGTTGGGTCACTCTTAATCCTCCTTGACCTAGATACTGACCTCCAGCTCCTACCAAAGACCTTGATGCGAAGTTCTCTATCTCCGAGTTTCCTGTAATACCATAAGATGCCCTTATTCTCAGGTTATCCAACCAAGTTACATCATTAAGGAATTGCTCTGAAGTCAACCTCCATCCTACAGACACTGCCCCAAATGTTCCCCATCTATTTTGTTCTCCAAACCTGGAGTGTCCATCCCTTCTCAAAATAACTTCTCCAGTATATCGGTCGTCATAATCATACTTGGCTTGGCCAAAAAAGCCAGCTCTTTTGTATTCAGTAAAGAAACCTGTCACCGCAAAAGGAACGGCAGCATTTTGCAGGTACCTTAAAGTAGGGTTTGGAAACCCTCGGCCAGTCGCACTATTGGTTTCGCTTGTCGTACCTTTGTATTCAAAACCTAAAATACCGCTGACATTATGAACATCTCCGAATTTCTTGTTGAAATTGAAGTTTTGGTTGGTATTGAAGTTGAAATTTCTTCTGTCCGTGTAAGAGGCAGATCCGCCATAAGATGAAAATGCCGGAATGGTTGCAGGTCTGTGGTTTTCATCCCTATTATCAGAAAAATCAAGTCCCGCATAAGCTGTAAAACTTAACCATGGAGTAAATTGATAATTCAACTGCATATTTGAGATGGATTGAAAAGTAATTCCACGTCTCAATTCCTCATTGACGCCTTGAACAATATTGTATCCAAACAAATGAGCGGAAGGATAGGGAGCAAAGGCACCATCCTCAGTGAATATAGGGACATTTGGTCTTGCCGAAAATCCAGCCACAAAAGGCCCGTTTACAAAGTTACCCCTATCAATTGAACCAAAAGTGTTTTGATAAGCCAAGGATATGTTGGCATTGATGGTCAGTTTCCTGTTTGGCCTGTGTGTAAGGTTTAACCTCGCTGTAGCCCTTTGATAATCTGACATGATCACCTGTCCTTCTTGGTTGGTGTAAGAACCAGAAAGGAAAAAGGTGGTTTTATCATCTCCGCCCTGAATAGAAAGATCATAGACACTAAGCCTAGCGTCTCTAAACAAAGCATCCACCCAACTATTGTTGAAGAGGTTGGGATCATTCGGGTCTCCGAAGATAGCAGCTGCTCCAGCTGCTGTTCCACCGGCATTCACAATAGCATCACGTTTGATGCCCGCCAATTCCCTGGAATCCATGACATCATACAGGTTCAAAGGTTGAACGATACCTTCCTGAACGGATAGCCTAACTTTGGTAGCACCCTTCGTACCTCTTTTTGTAGTCACCAATACCACTCCATTGGCAGCTTGAGCACCATAGATCGCGGCTGCAGCAGCATCTTTCAGCACCTCAATAGATTCAATATCATTGGGATTGACAGATCCTAATGCATTTTGGGAACCTTGCGTGGATAATCCACCTGAGGGTACTTGCACACCATCAATAATGTACAAGGGATCATTGCCTGCATTGATAGAACCAACCCCTCTGATCCTGACATTAAGTGTACCGCCTGGTTGGCCGCTTGTGGAAGTAACTTGTACACCGGCAATACGTCCCTGCATGGCTCTATCAAACGTCTGCATGGGTAAATCCTGAAAAATCTCCCCTTTCACAGAAGAAATGGCTCCAGTAATCTCTCTCTTGGACTGATCACCGTAAGAAGTGATCACAAATTCGGACAAAGACTGAACATCTGAGTCCATGGTCACATTGACAGTCGATCTGTTGCCTATGTTCACCTCTTGGGAACGAAGTCCCACAAAAGTAAAACTCAGTACATTGCTTCCCTCCGGGACATTGATGGAATAATTTCCATCCATATCGGTAGCAGTGCCCACGGTGGTTCCTCTTACGAGTACCGTAACACCCGGAACAGGCATATCATCCTCCGATGAAATAACCTTTCCGGTAATTACCCGTCCCTGCGCAAATGCCGAAACACCTACGAAAAGAAGCATAATTCCTAGTAGTAAAACTTTCCTCATATTAATTTATTTTAGTTTAACGATTACCAATTTTATCCATTCTCTTCTTAAAATCCAATACCATTTAAAAAATTAATATAATGTTCGATTTAAATTAATAAAATAGGTATAAGGTAATTCTAAAATAATCCAAACTTTATTATTAATATAGTTATTTTTAAAAAATTAGGTGTAATTTTTTATCATCTGATGTCATGTTAACAAAATATTATTCTTATTTTAATTTTATTTAACCTTAAAAACATCATTTCATTCCAAATTATACATTTCCAATATTTTTAATAAGTATTTTAATGTATTATAATGTATAAAAATTTTACAAAAACCATTTTATACCAAAAAATTTGCATTTAATGCATAATTAATAAGTTATAAATGATTTTGAAACTATTGTCATAAGTTACTGACTCCCAGTAAAATAGTTTAATCAATCTTGAAGTTCATAAAATCACATCCCAAGATTGAAAATGATGTTTTTTAAAAAAAATCAAAAATAAAGACAATTTAAAATAAAAAAAGATATAACTATCATTCGGAAATTGAATGGTTTTTAATATTTTCTATTGAATTACAATTTCAATTCTTCGATTCTTGGCCCTGTTTTCTGGGGTTTCATTAGGTAAAATCGGTTGTTTGTCCCCCATACCTTTGACTTCGATCCGAACCGAATCAATTTTCTCTCCCAATAAAAATTCTTTTACGCTTTGGGCACGCAAATAACTGAGCTGTTGGTTGTACTCTTCTTTTCCTACGTTATCGGTATGGCCTACGATCTGTATACTGACCTGGGGATTTTCTTTCAAAAACTTATTCAGTCTGCTCAGAGAACTGAAGGATTCAGGCTTTAAATCATGCTTATCAAAATCAAAAAAGATGTTTTCGAATAAAAACAGTTCTCCTGCCGCAATTGGAACCAAAGAGATCTCCATATTTTTCTGATCTTTTAATCCATCCCCTTCTACATTGTAAATCCTGGGAAGAAATCCCTGTTTTTCCACATACAGGCCTGAAAAGGTTTCGTCAGGGTACAACATCAAAAACTCTCCGTTTTCGCCATCTGATTTGAATTGATACAGGGTACTGTCATTGTCCAAACTCACCAAGGATAGCGTTGCATTGATAGGCTGACCTGTTTTCTTATCCAAGACCTTCCCTTCCGTCACCACCAACTTATTTCCCAAATCTATTTCTTGGGGAAATGGGAAACGGTACATGAAAGAACTGTCCACTTTGCCTGCGAGATAGGTGTTTTCTGTATAATAAGCATAATCTCTCTGGGCTGTGATGAATAAGGCCAATTGATCCCGGTGATCATTGATGGGATACCCCATGTTCGCAGGTTTTCCAAAAAATCCATTTTCCACCTTGGTATAAAAAATATCCATCCCTCCAAAACCCATATGACCGTCTGAAGCAAAAAACAGCAATTCATTATTGAAATAAATGAAAGGTGATACTTCATCCTTAGCGGTGTTAACGGATGGTCCTAGATTTTCGGCTTCCGACCACTTTCCGTCCGCCATTCGACGGGTATACCAAATATCATTGCCACCGAAACCTCCCCGTCTGTTGCTGGAGAAAAACAACATGCTGCCATCTGCCGAAAGCGAAGGTTGCGAATCCCAAAATCGGGAATTGACGTTTTTACCCATATTGATGGGTCTTTGCCATTGGTTGTTTTCCTTGTAAGCAACATATAGGTCGCAGCTTCCATAGGAATCAGGTGCATCACAGGAAGTGAAAATCAAAATATTGCCGTCTGCTGAAATGGTACAGGTCCCCTCGTTGTAGTGGGTATTGATGGTTCTGGAAATCGGCTCGGGTACGGACCATTGACCATCGTCCAAGTAAGCCACAAAAATATCTTCATGATCAAAGTTATTCAGGCCATCCCTTTTGGTAAACAGAATTTTTCGACTATCTGCTGTTAAAACCGGAAAATACTGTAACCTGAAATTGTTCAATGGCTCGGGTAGCCGCTGCTTATCTATGGTCAATGTATTCTCTAAGGACTTTTCTATAAAAATTATCTGGTTTTTAACCTGCTCATAATAGGGGCTTTGCTTGAATGTCGGGCCCAATAATGGATCTAAAACCTTAAACTCAGCGATGGCTTCTTCAAATTTTCCGGATTTTAAATAAATATTCAACTGAAGCCATCCAAAATCAGACTGATACTCTTCTTGGTTTTTATTGACTCTAGGAATCCTGCTAACCCCTCTTTCAGCTACCTGAAGTGCTCCAACAAAATCCCCCTTCGTCAAAAGCACCTGACCCCAGGTTAAGTACGCTTCCAAAAAATCCACACTTCTGTCAGTTGCCGCTTTAAATTTGGCAATGGCTTCATCTGTCCTTCTTTGAGAAAGGAGTTCTTCACCTTCTTTGTACAACTTGATCGCCCGACCATCAATGATGGCGTACTCCTGGGCGAATGCGGTTATTTGGGTGAGAAGCAGGCAAATGATCAGAATACTTCGCTTCATTCATTTAAGGAATATCCATAAATTTATGAGTTTGTAGCGAAATATTCCAATTTGGACGATTTTTTACAAATTCAACGATGCTTTTTAAGTGTTGATCTGCCTTGCTCCACTCCGGCTGTAACAATAACTTACAGTCTGAGCGGACCTGAGCAGCATGATTCAAGGCAAATTCAAAATCGCTTTTGTGAAAAATCACTACTTTGAGCTCATCCGCTTTTTTAAAAATATCAGGATGTGGTTTTTTGAATTTCTTTGGAGAAAAACATACCCAATCGAAATGACCTGAAAAAGGATGGGCTCCAGAGGTCTCCAGATTAATGACAAAACCAGCTTCCTTCAGTTTTTTTGTCAGGGGCCCCAATTCATACATCAAGGGTTCTCCACCTGTGATCACCACCAATCGAGATGGATAAACCAAGGCAGCTTCCACAATCTCATCAACAGGCAAAACAGGCCATTTGGCCGCTTCCCAGCTTTCTTTCACATCGCACCAAACACAACCGACGTCACAGCCCCCTAGCCGAATAAAATAGGCTGGATGACCTGTAAAACTCCCTTCTCCCTGTATGGTATAAAAGGCTTCCATGACGGGTAACATGGTCCCTTGGGCAATCGCTTCTTTCAGTTCTTTCATAATTTTTGTTAGAGCGGGTTATCGAACCGCTAATGAATGGGACGCAAAGGTAGTCAATTCTCGAGAGGAGAAAAAACCCTCCCTTTACTATGGCCTGTAAACCTGTTGCTCTGCCGCTAATAGGGTATTGTAAAGCAATGAGGCGATTGTCATAGGCCCCACCCCACCCGGAACCGGCGTGATGGCTGAACATTTGGGTGCAACCTCATCAAACAGAACATCACCTACCAGTTTGAATCCGCTTTTTTTACTTGCATCGGGAACCCTATGGATGCCCACATCAATGACCACCGCACCTTCTTTGACCATATCCGCCGTGACAAACCCTGGCTTACCCAAAGCCACAATCAGAATGTCGGCGGTTTTGGCTATAGATGCCAGATCTTTTGTCCTGCTGTGGGTTAGGGTCACCGTTGCATTGCCTGGATCAGTATTTCTGGCCATCAGGATACTCATCGGTGAGCCCACAATATGGCTTCTGCCAATCACCACACAGTGCTTGCCTGAGGTGGGGATCTGATACCTTTTGAGCAATTCCATGATCCCAAAAGGAGTGGCCGATACGTAGGTGGGCCAGTTGAGTGCCATTCTACCCACATTGGTAGGGGTAAATCCATCTACATCCTTCTCCGGTTTGATCAGATTGGTGACCTTTTCTACCGAAATGTGCTTTGGCAAGGGCAATTGTACGATCAAGCCGTCTATTTCAGGGTTGGCATTGATGTCCTCTACGACACGCAGTAATTCTTCTTCAGTAACATCCGCATCCATCCTGACCAGGGTAGACTCAAATCCGACTTGCTCACAGGATTTCACCTTAGCCCCGACATAAGTCTGACTGGCACCGTCGTTTCCAACAAGTATTGCCGCCAAATGAGGGATTTTTCCTCCTTCTCTTTTGATTTTGGCTACCCTTGCTGCGATTTCGGATTTGATTTCTTCTGAAGTTTTTTTACCGTTTATGGTCGTGAACATTGTTGTTGGATTTACGAGTTACGAGTTTGGGATTTGGGATTTACGAGTTACGAGTTACGAGTTACGAATTACGAGTTTGGGATTTGGGATTTACGAGTTACGAGTTACGAATTACGAGTTACGAGTTACGAATTACGAGTTACGAGTTACGAGTTACGAATTACGAATTACGAGTTTGGGATTTGGGAAAGGATTATAGATTTACTTTAAGTTATTTCTCTGGGCTGTATCAATGCTTTTTACAAATATTGAAATGAGCTCATTTGACTCTTTGTACAAGGGTTCAATCTTACTCATTTCATAAGGAATCTTTGATTTCATGATGATTTTAATACATGTTAAGGATTCTCTCAATTCTTTTAAGATAACCCTTAATTTGTGAATAAAGTCTTTTCTAGATTCACTACTTTGTGCTTCTCCGTAATTTAATGCAGGAGAAGTGCCAGACCTCATTAATTGACCACCTAAGTGATTGGAGGCTTTGGTATTCGGCAAAGATTCAACTAGTGCGATTATGTCCACCGCAAAATCTATCAGCCTATCTTCAAGATTAAACTCCCTTTTCATTTGAACTGAAAAAATATTTTATTATTTAACTAAATATCTAAATAACAATAGGTTCCCCCAATTCATTATTCATTATTCAGGGTTCTGAATTCGAAATTCAAAAATAATGAATGTTGAATTTCGAATAATGAATTCAGAAGTATTCGATCTTACCTCATTGCTTTTACTAATCAAGCTTCAACACCGCCATAAATGCTTCTTGGGGTACTTCTACGTTGCCTACCTGACGCATTCTTTTCTTGCCTTTCTTCTGCTTTTCCAGAAGTTTTCGCTTTCTTGAAATGTCCCCTCCGTAACATTTGGCCAACACATTTTTCCGCATGGCTTTTACGGTTTCTCTTGCTATGATTTTAGATCCGATGGCTGCTTGGATTGCTATCTCAAACATCTGACGGGGAACGAGTTCCTTAAGCTTTTCACACAGGCGCTTGCCCCATTCATACGCTTTGTCTCTATGCACTATAGAAGAAAGGGCATCCACAGGTTCTCCATTCAGCATGACGTCCAATCGGACCATGTGGGAGGCCCTGTAACCGATCAACTCATAGTCCAAAGAGGCGTAGCCTCTGGAAATGGTTTTGAGTTTATCAAAAAAGTCAAAGACTATTTCTGCCAAGGGCATGTCAAAAGTCAATTCTACCCTTTCTGAAGTAAGGTACACCTGGTTTTTGATCAAGCCTCTTTTTTCCATGCAGAGGGTAATCACCGCACCCACATATTCTGCAGCGGTGATGATGGAAGCCTTGACAAATGGTTCTTCAATGTGCTTGAAAAGATTGGGTTCGGGCATGTCTGAAGGTGCATTGACCAATTGATAGGTATTGTCATTCATCAGGGCCTTGAACTGAACCGAAGGAACCGTAGTTATCACGGTCATGTCAAACTCCCGCTCAAGTCTCTCCTGAATGATTTCCATATGCAGCATACCCAAAAAACCACATCTGAAACCAAATCCCAAGGCAACCGAAGATTCCGGTTCCCAAACCAGAGAGGCATCATTCAACTGCAGCTTCTCCATAGAAGCACGGAGTTCTTCAAATTCCGTGGTATCTACCGGATAGATTCCTGCAAAAACCATGGGTTTGACATTTTCAAATCCCTTCACTGTCTTTTCACAGGGTCTTTTGATGTGGGTGATGGTATCCCCTACTTTGACCTCTTTGGCCACTTTGATTCCGGAAATCAAATAGCCTACATTTCCGGCTGAAAGGCTTTGTTGGGGTTTTTGCTGAATCCCAAGAATTCCTATTTCATCGGCATCGTATTCTTTTCCCGTGTTGACAAATTTGATTTTGTCTCCTTTTTGGATAGTACCGTTGAAAATCCGGAAAAGCACTTCCACACCTCTGAAAGGATTGTAAACAGAATCAAAAATCATGGCCTGCAAAGGTTCGGAAGGATCTCCTTTGGGTGCAGGGATTTTTTTGACTACCGCATCCAGGATGTCATTGATGCCTATGCCCTCCTTGCCAGATGCCAGGATAATATCCTCTCGATCACAGCCGATCAGGTCGATTACCTCATCTGCCACCACTTCCGGATCGGCACCGGGAAGGTCGATTTTATTCAAAACCGGTATGATTTCTAAATCATGACCTAGAGCCAGATAAAGGTTGGAGATGGTTTGGGCTTCCACACCTTGAGAGGCATCCACGATCAACAATGCACCTTCACAGGCAGCGATGGATCTGGATACTTCATATGAAAAATCAACGTGACCTGGTGTATCGATCAGGTTAAGCGTATATTCTTCGCCTTCATGGGTATATTTCATCTGTATGGCGTGAGACTTGATGGTGATTCCCCTCTCCCGCTCCAAATCCATGTTGTCCAGCAGTTGTTCCTGCATTTCCCTACCGGTTACGGTGTGGGTAAATTCTAAAAGGCGATCCGCCAGTGTACTCTTGCCATGATCTATATGGGCAATGATACAGAAATTTCTAATTCTTTGCATATCCATTCTGAGCGCAAAAATAGTAAATACTTGGTGTTTTAATGGTATAACCTCCGTTAATTATCTAATCGGTACAAAGGAGGAGCCATTGTCTGATTTCAGTTCAACACAGGATAGAAAAAGAACATTCCACCCTCTTTTTTACCTGAAAATTATATTCATTCCAAATTCAGGTATTCATACACACTTTCGTAGAGTTGGTTTGCTTCCACATAATCCAAAAAAGCGGCATAGAATGCGTTTTGGCTTAAGGTACTGCTGTCTCCGATGACCACCAGTTTTCTTTTGGCTCTTGTCAAGGCCACATTCATGCGCCGGATGTCAGCAAGGAAACCGATTTCTCCCTTGTCATTGGACCGAACCAAACTGATGATCATCAGATCCCTTTCCTGACCCTGAAAACCATCAATGGTATCTATTTGTACCAAATCTGTGAAAGCCCTGATGTTGGGAAACTCATAGGACTGAAAAACCAATTCCTTAAATTTTCTCACTTGGGCACCATAGGGTGCGATCAGACCGATGTTCCATTGCTGGGTTTTGAAATTAGAAACACCAATCCTTTTCAATAGGTTTTCCAAAAATGTCAGGGTAAATCTTGCCTCTTCCGGGTTCAAAGTACTAAGGCTATCCTTTTCGAGTTGATCTCTAAAACCACTTCCTGCGGTATCAATAAACCGCATGACCGGCTCATGGTCCCCAAGTTGATGATTTTTGGTTTCTGGAGCGGCCCTCAATGCACCTTTGTAAAAATATTGATTTGAGAATCCCATGATCAAATCAGGCATTCTGTATTGCAAAGTCAACATAACCGCACTTTCCTTTTGCCTTTCAATGGCTTTTTCGAAGAGGGTTTCAGATAACCCGGCTTTGGCCGCTTCCAGACTTTTGATCGTTGGTGGCAGTTGGCAATGATCCCCTGCCATGACCAGTTTATCGGATTTCAACAATGGGATCCAACTTGCTGGCTCCAGGCTTTGCGCGGCTTCATCCAGAAATACTACTGGAAATTGGAACCCCTTCAAAAGGGAATGGGCAGCTCCCACCAAGGTAGTAGCCACCACCTGCGTTTGGCGAAAAACATCATGTGTGATATAATCTTCGAGCTGAGCAGCCTCATCCTTGAGTCTTCTTGCTTCATCCAAAAGCCTTCTTTTTTGAGCACGTTCTGCCTGACCGAAATTACGTTTGTACTTTTTTGCCATAGAAGCCATGGATGCCGCCTCTTTCCTGGTTTTTTTTAGGGCTTTGTAGCTTTCATGCTGGCTGATCTTGGCATCCAGGGTTTGTAAAAGAATTTTTTCATCTATTCGGGCGGGATGACCCAAACGGGTGGTACTGACTCCGGCATCGGTTAGTTTTTCCACCAAAAGATCCACCGCCGCATTGCTTGGCGCACAGACCAGCACCTGGGGCACCTGTTTTAGGGTCCGATGTATGGAGGCAACCAGGGTGGTGGTTTTGCCAGTCCCTGGGGGGCCATGGATGATGGCTAGGTCATTGGCAGACAACACCTTATTCAGGGCCATTTCCTGGCTTTCGTTTAGCCTTTCTGAGCGAATCGACTCGTCTTCACTGAAAGTAGCAGGTTCAGCCCCTAAGACTACATTTCTCAAAAAAGCCAATCGCCCTTTCTCCGCCTTTAATACTGCTTTCATTGCGGATTCCATTTCCCGGTAACTTGCCTCATCAAAGAGCAGATCTACCCCTAGCTTGCCTCCTCGTAGCCAGTCAGGCAATGCGTCTCCATTGAGGGTGATGACCATCTTGTCTCCGCTTACGTAATTGATTACCCCATTCACCCTGTCATGCTGGAGATCGGAGTTCTCAGCATTGGAAAACAAGCTCACAGATTTCCCCGACTGAAAACCATGGGAATAATCCTGTCCCAACCTTTCCACTTCTACAATGTGCCTGTCACCATAGGCAATTTTGGTCCTTTTGAGGCCTATAGGATACCAACAAATCCCCGACTTCTTTTTTTCATCAAGGGAGGTCTGAAGATTTTTCTTTTGGAATTGAACCAAGTCTTCTTTCCATTCTTTCCGCAGCAGATTCAAAGTACCAGTCAATTCATCCAGAATTTTAACCATTGTATTCATTTTAAGCACTCAATTTAATACATTACCTTTACCTATTGTTTTATATTCCAAACAGAAACTTTCTTTGTGAATTTTCTAGCACATGCATATTTGTCATTTGGAGACCCTAAAGTCCTCTTGGGTAATTTTATCGGAGACTTTGTCCGGGGAAATCTGGAAAAAATTTACGACAGAGACGTTGTTGTGGGCGTAAAGTTGCACCGGGAAATTGATTTTTACACGGACAGGCATCCAGCGGTCAAAGAAATCCAGACCATGCTGAAACCCAAGTTCGGTCGATATGCCACAATCATCACTGACATGTATTTTGATTATTTTTTGGCCAAGTATTGGGACAATTACCATTCAATTCCTTTAGAAGAATTTTCATTTCAAGTCTATGAAATCATTGAAGACTACCCGGAAATACTGCCTAAAAACTTTCTCCATACTTTTTATTACATGAAAAAACAAAATTGGCTTTATGCCTACAGAAACATAGCCGGCATCAAAAGGGCCATGGAAGGCATGGCCAAAAGAGCCAGTTTCAAATCGAATATGGAAACTGCCCATCTCTTTTTGGAAGAACACCATGAGGTGATCAGGGAACTCTTTATTGCGTTTTTTGAAGACTTGGTGGCTTTTGCCAAAATAAGGCTTGCCGTTTTAAAATCAGAAATATGATCCAAATCAAACCCAAAAAAGGCACCTACATTTCTTTGGGACTTGTTGTCCTGATCTTGATCGTAGGGTTGAGTTTTCTGCTGAATGATTTTGCCACCAAGGGAAGCTTTGGCTTGGCGTTTTATCTGATCAGCACCTCCTTGATCACCCTGGTACTCCTGATGCTTTTGGTGAAAATGATGGCCGGATACCGCTTTTTGTCAGCAGGTCAAGGTAAGATACAGGTAAGGTTACCCTTGAAAGGTATCAATAAGTCCTACCCTGTAGAAGGGATACTTGCCTGGCAGGAGGAATTGGTAGAAGTGAACAAAAGAAAATTCAAGCAGCTGACCATTGTGTTCGAAGACAAGAAATCCTTTAGCATCAGCAACCAAGAACACTCCTCCTATGAGGAGCTTGTCAAGTACCTCCACCAAAAAGCCCCTAAGAAAAAAGTGAAGTGATTGCCTATAAGACCCTTAGCGAGCTTAAATCAAAATCGTCCTTGACCGCTTAATGGGTTAATGCTGCCAATCATATTGATCCATTTTTTCCAGACAAACTTTAAGGAGGTCTATGCTTGCTTGAATGTCTGCTTTATGGGCCATTTCTATCACTTGATGTAAATGTCGTGTGGGTATGGATATGGCCCCCGCGATGGATCCCTGTTTTCCCATTCTTTGCACCCCTGCGGTATCGGTTCCACCGGCGGTGAGGATTTCAGCCTGCCACGGAATGTGGTGTTGTGTAGCAGTCTGCTTCATAAAAGCCACCATCCTGTAGTCGCAGATGGTCATGGCATCCATGATTTTAATGGCGGTACCTTTGCCCAGTTCAGTGATTTTTTCATGGGCAGCAGCACCTGGTACATCATAGGCGATGGTGGTATCCAAGGCTATCCCAAAATCCGGATTGATACTATGGGCAGCCACATTGGCTCCTCTCAACCCCACTTCTTCTTGAACCGTAAAAGTGGCATAGACATCATAGGCAGGATCTTTCAACTGTCTGAGTGTCTCTATCAGGATAAAGACGGCAACCCTATTATCTATTGATTTGCAATTGACACAATCCCCCATTTCTATCAATTCTCTGTCTCTGGTAATGGGATCACCGACCTTAATATGCATTTCAACTTCGGACTTGGACATGCCCATGTCGATAAAAAAATCGGTGGTTTTAGGGAGCTTGGTTTTTTCTTCGGATGACATCACATGGATGGGTTTGCTACCCATAACCCCCACCAAATCTTTTTTGCCGTGTACAATCACCCGCTGGGCCGTAAGGGTTTTAGGATCAAATCCTCCAAGTGTATGGAACCTCAAAAATCCCCCTTCTTCAATGTGGGTGACGATGAAACCTATTTCATCCATATGGGCTGCCACCATCACTTTTTTATTTTTTTCACTTTTTTTGCTTTTTTTTATTGCAAGTACATTCCCCAAGTTGTCCACAGACACCTCATCTGCCAACCCCTGAAGTTCTTCCAAGACCAAATCTCTGATTCGTTTTTCAAAGCCCGGTGCACCTGCTATTTCACAAACCTTTTTCAATAAGGATATATTCATCTTTCTTTTCTAAATGTTCTCAAATATTCCACAGCTACAATTTGGGAAATGAATTCCCCTTGCGCTCTTAGGCAAGTTAAGAGGTATATCTTTCATTTGGGAAAAAATTGGTACGAAATTTTCACTTGAGTTGCGGAAGGGTTGATTGACAAAGGTCAAGCTCCCTAGATGATATTTACAATTTATCTCCAATGCAACTATTTCTTATATTACTCGGAGCTTTTGTAGTCTTCGTTTTAAGCACCATTACAGGAGGTGGGGCAAGCTTATTGCTTATGCCATTGGTGGCTGTAGTGGTAGGTGTAAAAGCAGTCGCACCAGTCATGGCCATCAGCATAGGCATGAGCAGTACTTCAAAAGTAGCTTTCTTCTGGAAGCACATTGATTGGAAGCTGTTCATGTGGTTGTTTCCTTCCACAATTGTTGGATCCATACTGGGTGCTCGGATGTTTGCAGCCTTATCTTCTGAATACTTACAGTTGTTGATTGGATTGTTGTTGATCTCTACTGTATTTCAATTTGGAAAAGCACCTGCTCAGAGCCGGTTTAAGATAAAAGCCTGGCACTTTGCCCCCATGGGCTTGATAGTTGCCTTTTTATCTGGATTGATTGGTGGGGTTGGACCCTTGATGAATTCCGCTTACTTAAATTATGGCATCAGTAAGGAATCTTTGCTTGGTACCAGATCAGCCAATGCCATCCTGCTCCATTCTACCAAAATCATCAGTTATGCATACTATGGATATGTTACGGGTGAGGTCTTAAAGTATGGAATTTTAATTGGTATTGCTTCTATGGTGGCGGTGTATTTTGGCAAACTTATTCTCACCAAGATGTCAGAAAACTTCTTCAGAAACATTGTAGTGGCCAGTATGGTGGTCAGCGGGGTGTTGATGTTGTGGAAAAACAAAGATTTCATCCAAGAAATCATTCACGCAATTTAAAATTTATTACAATTTCTATTCATTGATTTATGAAATTATCTATTTCTAAAAACGTACACCTTGTAGAACCGGGGGATTTTGAGGCTACCGACCATTGGTATCCCAGGGTCTTGAATTCCAACATCCACCCTTTGGTCTCTTATTTTTTGAACTTGTCCCATGAACAGATGATCGAGAGGTACCACAGACTCCATCCCTCCGCTGATCCTGCTGAACTGGAAAAAATCCTGAAATACCAACCGAAATATTTCCGATGGGCAGGCACCGATATGATGCATGTCACCAACCACGAAGGTTACAGAAAGTTGGCTATCATTGAAACCAACAGCTGTCCCAGTGGTCAAAAATCAATGCCTTTACTTGACCTGAATGTAGAACAGGGTGGATACAGAAGACTTATAGAAAACACCTTCAAACCAATGGTGGAGGCTCATCAGGAAGACGGGGTTTTGGCTGTGGCTTATGATAAGAATCCCATGGAAAACATTGGCTACGCTGCGACGGTAGCTGATGTATTTGAGGAAGAAGTTTATCTGGCTAAATTTGACAAAGACGATCAGGATCCTCCAGTGAAGTTCATTGATGGAAAAATGCATGTCCGGGATTCCGGAGAAAATTGGCAACCGGTGAGGGCTGCTTTTCGATACGTCACCCAAGAACCCTGGAATCGCCTTCCAAAGCATTCAAAAACCCTCTTGCTCAATCCCATAGAGGCCTGCTTGGCTGGGGGACGGAACAAAGAAGTCGCTAGCAGAGCTTACGATAAATTCAATGAGGATTTCCAAGAAGCCGGATTGTCCATTTTTACCCCTACTACCTATAGAAATGTAGCCTTTGATCAACTGGAGGAGCATTTTAAGGCTTTGGGAGGTGGAATGGTAATAAAAGTACCCGACAGCAATGCCGGACAAGGCGTGTACACCGTTATAAGTGACAAAGAATTGAAAGAAACCTTACCCAAATTAAATAAGAATGATCTTTATTTAGTACAGCAACTCATCCATAGCAATTACAGCAGAGGGTTTGATCCCAAGAAAACCTGGTACCATGTGGGAACTATCCCCGACACCAAGGGCAGAAGCTATGCTTTTGATCTCAGGTTGATGATGCACGCTACGCAAGAGGGTCTGAGGCCGCTTGCCATCTATTCCCGCCGGTCAAGATTTCCCCTGAATCAGCCATTGCCCGAAAACATGAACTCATGGGAAGTGTATGGAACCAACCTTTCTGTAAAAGGGGAAGATGGCTGGACTTATGCCGACGAAAGGCTGATGCTTTTTGATATCAGGAATTTTGGACTATTGGGATTGGGCATCGACGAATTGATCAAAGGATTTGTCCAGAGTTGTATGGCAGTGTATGCCATCGACCAAAATGCCATCAGTCTGTTTGATTAAATGGAATGTAATTGTAATTTTAGCTTTTAACCGTACCAACATGATTCATAAAATATTAGTCGTAGAAGACGATGTGGTTTTTTGCAAATTGCTCACCCGCTTTTTGTCAAAAAAAGAATTTGTTACAAATGATGCCCAAAAAGCTTCGGATGCTTATGCATTGATGGAATCAAACCAATATGACCTGGCCATATTAGATTATCGGCTTCCAGGGGAAAATGGATTAGAGATCCTCAAAAAGATTAAAAAGGAATATCCTGATATGAAAGTTATCCTTATTTCTAGATTTGGCGATACAGAAACTGCTGATGAAGCCAAATCACTGGGTGCAGAAGCTTATGTATCCAAACCCATCAATCCTGACGAACTGCTGGAAGTCATACACAGTTTAAAATAAAAAAAGGCAGCCAATTGAAAAAGGCTGCCTTTTTTTATGATGTTTGAAATGTCAATAAGCCCTGACCAGTTTGCCTTCCATAAAATTGACAAATGATCGGTTGACCACCTGTACCCCTCCCACGGTAGGAAAATTCCCCGTGAAATACCAATCTCCCAAATGATCTGGACAGGCCTTGTTCAGATTTTCCACTGTTTGATAGATGACTTTTACTTCTGCCTTTATATTCTGGGAGGTGATGATCTGCGCAATTTTATCAGAAATTTCCTCATCGGTAAAATGAGCGTATATTTCTTTGACATGGTTTTCAGATGAGGTGGGGTTATTCACACACTTTTCATACACCTGATCCAAGACAAAACCTTTATTTTGATCCCTTAATAATTCTAGTGCTGCCCTGAAGGCAATGAAATCCCTCATCTTGGACATGTCTATGCCATAACAGTCCGGATAGCGGATTTGCGGGGCGGATGATACGATAATGATTCTTTTGGGTTTCAATTTATCCAGAGTGGTCAAAATACTTTTTTCCAAAGTGGTGCCTCTGACAATGCTGTCATCAATGACCACCAAAGTATCAATACCCGAACGGATGACTTCATAAGTGGTGTCATAGACATTGGCCACCATGCTGTCACGGTCACTGTCATTGGTGATGAAAGTACGTAATTTTACGTCTTTACTGACCAGTTTTTCAACCCGTGGCCGGAAATTGAGCAATTCCTCCATTTCCCCAAGGTGCGGTTTACCCTCCAGCAGCACCTCTCTTCTTTTGGCACTGAGGTAATCCTCCAATCCTTCGATCATCCCTAAAAAAGCTGTTTCAGCAGTATTGGGTATGTATGAAAAAACCGTATTTTTCAAGTCAAAATCTATTGCTTTCAAAACTTGGGGAATCAAAGCTTTTCCGAGATCTTTTCTTTCTTTGTAGATATCAGGGTCAGTTCCCCTTGAAAAATAAATCCTTTCAAAGCTGCAGGATTTTTTCTCCAAAGCGGGTATGATTTCATGCTCGGCATAGGAGGCATCCTTGTTGATGACCAAGGCATGTCCCGGCTTTATTTCCTGAATGGCTTTATATTCAATGTTAAAAGCAGTCTTAATGGCGGGTTTTTCAGATGCAATCACCACGATTTCATCATCTGCATAATAGTAAGCTGGTCTGATGCCTGACGGGTCTCTAACCACAAAACTTGCCCCATTCCCGATCAAACCGGCCATGGCATATCCCCCGTCAAAATCCCTGCAAGATCTTCTGAGAATTCTTGCTACATCAAGCTCCTTCTCGATCACCTCAGTCACTTCTTCATTGGAGTAATTGGCTTTGTACTTATCAAAAATCCTTTGATTTTCTTCATCCAAAAAATGACCTATTTTTTCCATTACGGTAACAGTATCCGTTTTTTCCTTAGGATGCTGTCCCAAGTCAACCAATTTGCCAAAAAGATCTTCCACGTTGGTCATGTTAAAATTTCCAGCCATGACTAAATTTCGGCTCCTCCAGTTGTTTTGTCGGAGAAAGGGATGACAGGTTTCAATGCTGTTTTCCCCATGGGTGCCATATCTCAGGTGTCCCAGCCATACTTCTCCTGAAAAAGAAATGTTGTGCTTCAGCCAATCCCCGTCCATAAAGTTTGCTTCTTTGTGGTGTTTTTTGGCTTTTTTATACTTTTTGGAAATCTTGTCAAAAATTTGATTGACCGCTTCTGCCTCAACCGACCTGTACCGACTGATGTATCGGGTACCTGGTTTGGTGTCAATTTTTATGTTGGCAACTCCGGCACCATCCTGTCCCCTATTGATCTGTTTTTGCATGAGGATGTAGAGCCTGTTCGCTGCATACATATTGGTCCCATACTTCTCAATGTAATATTGAAGCGGTTTTCGAAGCCTGATGAGCGCTATGCCACATTCATGTTTGATTTGGTCACTCATTGGGTAAAGGAGTAGTGTTGATTAAGAATACAAAGTTAAGTCTTTTTTAAGAATATAAATTAATAAAAATTAATTCCAATCCGGACATATTTCCTCTTGGAGACCCATGAAAGGATTTCCTTATTTATGCCTGTGACAAAATAGCCCAAGACCAAAAACCGATTCTTAACAATTAGATAATGTTGAATTGAGATTCATTCCCAAAGCGGGAATTTTTCAAGCTCCACCTCCTGTCCAAAAAAAATCTGAGTGGCGTGCTCAAAAGACATGGTATAATCAGAAACCAAAAATCGATCCTTTTTGGGTGTTTCTTGATGGAGGAGATTGTTGAATTCAAGGTAGGCCTTAGTGGCCTTTGCAACAATTTCCGAACTGTCGATCACTTCCGCTTTTCCCTTATAAAGTTCTTCGATTTCATGCTTGATCAATGGATAATGGGTACACCCAAGGATTAAAGCCTTTAGATGCTTCAGCTCAGGTTTGTTCAAATAGTTACCGATGATGGTTTGGCTGATGTCACTTTTATAAAAACCCTCTTCAATCATGGGAACGAGAAGAGGTGTAGCCAATGCAGAGAATGTTATCCCTTCATTTAGCTCAGCGATCTTCCTTTGATAGACACCCGAATGGACTGTTTGTTTGGTCCCAATCAACCCTACCCTCTGATCTCCATATGTCTCTCGGATATAATCTACCACCGGATCGATCACATTTAGCACTTTGGCTTGGCTTCCCACATAGGCTTTTACCAGTTCATACGCAGCTGCAGAAGCGGAATTGCAGGCAATGAGGATCAGTTTGCATTTCTCTTGTAAAAGCAAATGCGCGATTTTTACAGAATAGGCTTGAATTGCCGCTGTACTTTTGTCCCCATAAGGCAAGTGGGCAGTATCACCGAAATAGATGATCTGTTCCATAGGCATGAGGTTTTTAACAGCTTTGGCTACGGTAAGCCCGCCAATTCCACTATCGAAGATCCCAATGGGCGCAGCTGCCTTTTTTGACATAATTTTCCCCCTTTTGACAACAAATGACCTTAATTTGTATATTTCGGTAAATTCAAAACAAAACCCTCAAGCTCAAAAGCTCAAGGGTCTATTGCAAGCAAAGAGTTAAATGATCGATTTATATCGGTAAATATAGTAAAATCAAGTTAGGATGAAAATATTCAAGTTCATTTTTACAGCCTATGCAATTTTGATATTTGTCCTTCTCATGCTTCTATTTTGTCCCTTTATCATGCTGCCCATATTGATATCAGAAAAAGGTGGTAAACCGGCCTTTTTCTTTATCCGCTGGTGGGCCCGAAGTTGGTCTTTTCTGGTTGGAATCCGATACAGGGTTCACGGCCTTCAGCATATTGATCCGCAAACAGCCTATATTTTTATATTCAACCATCGTTCATTTCTTGATGCTCCGGTGATTCCCATTGCCATCCCACAAGAAATAAGGGCACTTGGTAAAAAAGAACTTTCCAAAATTCCGGTTTTCGGCACCATTACCTCCAGGGTCGCTGTATGGGTGGATAGAAACAGTCCCGAATCTAAAAAAGCCAGCCTTAACCGACTACTTGAATTTCTTAAAAAAGACATTTCCTTGGTTGTTGCTCCTGAGGGGACAAGAAACAGTTCAGAATTAACCCTGTTGCCATTTAAGTTGGGAGCCTTTAGGCTTTCAATAGAAACACAAACCCCCTTGCTTCCAATGGCTATTATTGGGGCAGACCGATTGCTAAAGAGAGGAACACTTCAATTAAACCCTGGCATCATCGACATTTATTTCTCCGCACCCATTGTTCCTCCCATCAGCAACAGTCAAGAAGCCATCCTTGAATTGAAGGAGAAATGCTACAATCGGCTTGAAGCAATGATCCTTACCCATGAATAATGAGGTGCCTGACCACAAGTTGGGGCATAGTTACACGGGACAGTTTTTAGGAACCTCTTTTAAATCGATCTAGTGGGGTTATTCAGATTTGGCACCATGTGTGCATATATGATTTCAAGATTATCAATAAAGGTGTGACAGATATCTTGTTGAAAATTTTAAAATTCTAAGATAACATTTTAATATTTGAAGTAAGTGTATTTTGATTTCAGAGTTTTGACAATTATTTGAAATGTCCTTTATTATTTTCGAAAGCTTAACCAATTATTACACTAAACCAACTACAACTATGAACGCAGCCATTCTTATTACCGCAATGATGCTTTTCGGTGGTACCCAACTCCCTGGAGATGCCACTACTACCAACATGATCTCTTTTGAGCAGACGGTTCAAAAGAAACAAGATAAAGACAAAAAAGAGATCATGGCCGACGAATTACCGCAAGCCGTGAGAACTAGCATCGCTCAACACACTGAGGTAAGAGCTCTTCCAATTTCTAAGGCGTGGAAAATGACCAAAGATGACGGAAAAGTCTATTACAAAGTTGATTTTGGCCAAGGTGAAGAAACCATGAGCAAAAAGTTCAACGAAGACGGAACTGAAGTTACTGACTAAATTACCAACCTATCTACTTTTGTGTAAAACATCCAGATTTTATCTGGATGTTTTATTTTTTTGTGATAACTTAGACCAAAAGTATCGTTAAGACTATGCATAAAGTCCTTTTGGTAGAGGATGACCTTACCTATTCTAATATCATCAAGAAATTTTTGGAAAAAAACAATTTCCAAGTTTCATCCGTACCGAAAATAGCCGACTTTTTAAGTCTGATCAACAGCTTCAATCCAGATTTAGTCATTACTGACTTCAGACTTCCGGATGGGACAGGCATTGAGGTACTATCCCACACCAAAAAAACAAACAAAAACATTGGGGTCATTCTGATTACCAGTTATTCGGATATTCGCACCGCAGTCAAAGCCATGAAAATGGGTGCGCATGAGTATATCACAAAACCCATCAACCCCGATGAACTGCTGATGACGGTCAAAGAGGCCATCAAAAAATCACAGGCGGTCAAAACCGGTACCCCATCTCCCCCGCCTCCCAATATTTCCTACATTGTAGGTAAAGATGCGCCTTCTCTTCAGATAGAGGAACATATCCGACTAGTGGCGCCTTCAGACCTCAGTGTGGTGATTATTGGAGAAACAGGAACCGGGAAAGAATATATCGCCAAAAGAATCCATGAACTTTCTGACCGACAGGCTGGACCTTTTATTGCCATTGATTGTGGTGCTTTGCCACATGAACTGGCTGGAAGTGAATTATTTGGTCATATTAAAGGTGCATTTACCGGTGCTTTAGACAATAAAACCGGCCATTTTGAAGTAGCCAAAGGCGGGACTATTTTTTTGGATGAGGTGGGAAACCTCAGCTATGAAAATCAAATCATGCTGCTTAGAGCGCTTCAAGAAAGAAAAATCCGGAAAGTAGGAGGCACCAAAGAGATTCCTATAGACGTGCGGATTCTTTGTGCCACCAATGAAGACCTAAAGGAAAATATCAGCAGAGGTACTTTCCGGGAAGATCTGTACCATCGGCTGAATGAATTCAGTATAGAAGCCCTTCCTTTAAGGGATCGCGGTGAGGATCTTTGGGAATATGCCAATCAGTTTCTGGATGAAAGCAATCAGATCCTGAACAAAGAAATCAAGGGTTTTTCAGAAGAGGTCAGGGAGATTTTCAACCGGTATCCTTGGCCTGGAAATCTTAGAGAACTTAAAAACATCATCAAAAGATCAGTTTTGCTCAGTAAAAGTGACATGATAGAAAAAACAGTGCTGCCTTCAGATATTTACAGAACTTCCTTGGAGCCAACTTTCAATGAATTGCCTCAAAGTCAAAATCTCAAATTATCTTTGATGGAGCAGGAAAAACAGATTATCATGAGAACCTTGGAGGAAGTCAGGTTCAATAAATCCAAAGCCGCCAAAAAACTCAATATGGATAGGAAAACACTCTACAATAAAATGGAAAAATACGGTATTGAATAAACTTAAGTCAGACTTTTTAACCCCATTTCATGGGATACTTTTTCCAAAATCAGTTTTGTCTCCTGCATCATTGTCATCGTTTTTTCCTCAATGCGCTCCATTTTTCCCGTTTTGATATCCAATTCTATATTTTTGGCTAAATGGGCACAGGAAAATTTCAATTGGCCAAGCCTACTGGAAAGTTGATGGGCAATTTCCATGATCCGGGTGAAATCCCCCTTTTCCAATGACCGCTCTACTTCAAGTAAATTGCTTGTAGTCTCTTCGTAAAAATCCTGCAACAATTCATACAACATGGCTTCATCTCCCATACAAAAGCCTTTCAAATCGGAAACATCAAAGTCTAAAACAGCATCGTTTACCTTAGTGGTTTTATGGACAACAGGAGACTCAACAGCTACATCTGAATAGGCTTTCAATCCTAAAAGCTCGCCTATTTTAGGGATGAGCTCATCCTCGTTAAAAGGCTTCAAAACCATGGCGTCAAAACCTGCGTCTGACAGCTTCTCCCTGTCTTCAGCAAAAACATTGGCGGTGATGGCCATAGTCGGCATTTGTTCATATTTCGGATTGGACTTGAGCATCCTCAATACTTGATAGCCACTGACTTGGGGCATCTGAATATCAAGAATGGCCATATCAAAGTGTTGCTCCTCAAAATTCTCAGTATATGCAAGACCACCCAAATAAGTAACGACTTCGGCCCCATTGCTTTCAAGCAGCAACTTTGCAAATTTGATCCCTATCGGATCATCGTCAATCAAAAGTATTTTGACACCTTTTAAAGAATACCAAACCTTGTTGACCACCTTTTCTGTATTCAATGGAGCAGCCAATTGACATGGGATTTGTATCGTGATGGTAGTTCCTACTTGTATTTGGCTCTCTACAGAAATGTTTCCCTCCTGAAGTTCCACCAGCCTTTTGACAATACTCAGGCCCAAACCCGTACCGCCAAATCTTCTCGACACAGAAGAATCCCCCTGATTGAATTCTTTGAAAATATTGTTCTTTACTTCCTCTGACATCCCCATACCAGTATCCTGAACCTGTAACAGCATGGCCCCGCCCGACAAATACTTTACGACCACATTGACCTCCCCGCTTTGGGTGAATTTTAGGGCATTGCTCAGTAGGTTGTTAAGAATCTGGTTGATTCTCAATTTATCCCCAACCAACCATTTGTTTTCCGGAAGACTGATATCCCAATTGAAGCCCAATTTCTTTTCCTCGGCTTTTAAAGCAAAGAAACTCTTGATGGAAAGAAAAAGGTGTTTGCCATCGAAGGGTTCGCTTTCAATTTGAATTTTCCCAGCCTCCAATTTTGAAAAATCCAAGATATCATTTACAATGGAAATCAAAGTGTCTGAGGCAAAGCCAATCATTTTGACAAATTCCTTTTGTTCCTCCTGCACGCCAGATTTTTCCAATGCGGCCTGATAACCTTGAATGGCGTGAAGTGGGTTTCTGATCTCATGACTCATATTGGCCAAGAAATCCTGTTTGGCTTTAGCCAGTTGATCTGAGCGTAACTTTGCTTCCTCCAGTTGCTTTCTATAGGTATTGGCCTGCCCTATTTCTTTAAGAATGTTATATATAAAACCCGCGGAGCCTATCGTTCCCAAAATCACAAAAAAAGCAAGTAAAAGAGACACATTATAGGTGAGTTGATAGGCTGAATTGTTTTTCTGTCTGGAATCGTAGAGAATGTCCTCCTGCATGGAAGAAATCAATTCCTGAATACTGGAGAAAATTTCCCGGTTTTTGTCGAGGAGCGTACTTTCCAGTGTGGCGAGATCCTGCCTAAGCCGCTGCTCATCTCTATAAATGTCCGTTACCACACCCTTCAACCCTTTCAATATGGCATCCACCCCGGCCTGATCCAAAGGCATGTCCACTTTAGAGGTATCGTTTTTTTCAAAATTCCGTAAAAATCCAAGTATTTTATCCCTTTCTTGAGAAGAAATGGAAGGGACAGAAGATGGTTTCTTTTTAAGGGAATCGGATTTTTTGCCCATCAAAGAATCAGGGACACTGATCTCTCCGATTTGGTAAGTCTTTGCCCGCAGTCTGCCCAGTGGGCTGAGTCGGTTGACCTCCTCCTGTCTTTTGATTTTTAATTCGATATTCCGGAGGGCTTCTTCACTGAAGTTTCTGTTGGCCAAGTTGTATTTGACCTCTTGAAGGTTGGTATAGACTGAGATGAGTTCGTTGACATTCAACCCTATCTTATTGAGCCCACTGATCTCTGCGGTATCCGCAGCTGATCCCAAAAGGAGGTTTATTCTTCTTTCAATCTTTTGAAGTCCCTCTATTTCAGTAGTACTGTCCTGTCCGAAATTCCCCGACTTGATCCGGTCCAACTGATAAATATCTGCCAATAAACCATTGAGCTCCCCCATTCTCTCGTTTGGCGCCGACAATTCCTCCACTGTACTCAGCAACCTTTTGACACTAATGTAGGTGATTGTACTCAGGCTGATGACAAGGGTTAACGCCAATACAAAACCGATGATGATTTTGCCTCCTATTTTTGGGGTGGACTTCAAAATATTCAAATTATTTTTTTCTATCAAAATTTACAATAACCATTCCATTATTACAAGCGATGGAGCTCATCTTAATAAAAGTGGTGAATTCAGAAAGGAAACATAAGTGTCTGATTGATAAAGCCAAACTCAGTTTTTGCCAAGAAGCGTTCCCTTTCGATTGGCATTAAGTGAAAAAGGGGCAGTAGCCCCTTTTTCTGGATTCTTAAATGCTATTTGGTTACAGCATCCAATATATCATGTTTGGTGATGATATGGATGCGGTGGTTCTCGTCTCTGATCAGCACTGCCTTTTCCTTTTCTACCATGGAGGAAAGTACATCAAGTGTACTGTCCAAAGCGACGAATTTCATGGATTCTTCCATTACTTCTGATACCTGAGCATCCTTGAGTTCTGGATTATCAATGATCTTGGTAAGCAATTTACTATCGGTAATGCTTCCGATTACCTGTCCATTTTCCAAAACGGGTATTTGGGATACACTTTTATCGTTCATCATGGCAATGGCATCCTTAACACTTGCGTTTTTCTCTGCCACCACCAATTGGTAGTTGCCGTTTCTATTGGAGATGATATCCCTGGCAGTACCGAAACTTTTGTTTTCCAAGAATCCATGGTTCCTCATCCAATCATCATTGTAAATTTTGCCCAGATAGCGGGTACCATGGTCAGGGAGAATGATTACCATTCTATCCCCATCCTTGAGGTTTTCTTTGGCATATTCCAAAGCACCATGTACCGCAGCGCCACAAGACCAGCCTACGAACAGGCCTTCTTCTTTTGAAAGCCTTCTGGTCATCACAGCAGCGTCTTTATCGGTGACTTTGATAAAATGATCTATGAGTGAGAAATCCACATTTTTAGGTAAAATATCTTCCCCAATGCCCTCGGTAAGGTAGGGGTATACTTCATTTTCATCAAATACTCCAGTCTCCTTGTACTTTTTAAATACTGAACCGTACGTATCAATGCCTACGGAGACTACTTTTGGATCCTGCTCTTTCAGGTATTTGGCCGTACCACACATGGAGCCACCTGTTCCTACTCCAGCAGCATAATGGGTAATCTTGCCTTCCATATCCCTCCAAATTTCCGGACCGGTAGTTTCATAATGTGCCTTCCAATTGGAGAGGTTGTCGTATTGGTTGGGGTAAAATGAATTGGGAATATCTTTGTTGAGTTTCTTGGCCACAGAATAATAAGATCTGGGATCCTCAGGCGAAACATTGGTCGGGCAAACAATCACCTCTGCACCCACTGCTTTCAGGATGTCGATTTTCTCTTTGGACTGTTTGTCAGCCATCGTGAAGATACATTTGTACCCTTTAGCGATGCCCGCCAGTGCCAAGCCCATACCGGTATTCCCACTGGTACCTTCTATGATGGTTCCTCCAGGCTTAAGCAATCCTTCTTTCTCCGCGTCCTCCACCATTTTGATCGCCATCCGGTCTTTCATGGAATTGCCGGGATTGAAGTATTCCACTTTCACCAAAATCTCCCCTTTGATCCCTTTGTTGACTTTATTCAGCCGGATCATGGGGGTATTGCCTATGGTTTCAATAATTGAATTGTATATCATAATATTTGGGTTCTTTGGGGTGCAATTTACGAATATTTTTAAAGCCTGTCGCGGTAAGGATGGAATTCCCGAATTTAATTTGGAAGGTTACCCTTCTACTATCCACACACAAGAACAAATGGCTATACTAACCCCTTGTGCTGCCAGAATAACAATGCTTTGATCAAAGAAGGTTTCCTTCGTTTCAAAACATTAAACTTCTTTCAGTTCCACCCGCTTGATGATATCCAAGGTCAAGTTGAGCAACACACCTGAAACGATGGCCATGCCAATGGAAAGGGCCAAAAAGGCAAACACCGTTTGTTTGGTCACTATAAATACGAAGATGGCCATACCCAATGCAGGCAAGATGCCAAAGATAAATACCCCCCCAATGATCAAGGGTTTCATAAGCTTTCTGTCCCAGCCCTCCTGAAACCCCACCTGCGTGGTCAGCATGATGGCAAAGCCAGATAGGTAAAACTCAATCAAAACAAGTAAAAAAGTGGGAATCAAACCCCAATGCAACCGGGCGATCAAAACTGATGGAACAATCAAGATGACCCCAAAAACCAAAGTCTGTATCACATCCAGCTTGACCAGATTCCATAATTTGTTGGGCCATGTGTCCGGAATAAGGATAAAATAAGGCTTTTTTAGGTCTCCCACATTGGTTCTGCCCATTCCGGCCATAAAATAGATTCCCACCAGGCCCAGCAAATAGAAATACAGAACGGTATGGGAAAACCAATCAAAATGGGAAACGATGGCCATGATGATGCCAATACCCGCCATCGAAAGGGAATAAATGCCAAAAATCGGATGAAAATCCTGCCGGGAGGCATGGACAAAATTCCGCCAATAAAGTGCTTTGGCTCCAGTTCCAAAATCGGGAAGATTCAAGGCCTTTTTGGTGTTAAGGCTAAACTGAGATTCAGAAACCTGTTGTTTCCCTTTCAATTTTTCCTGCTTGTCTTCATTGCTTTTGGTGCTTTCCAAAACATCCTCATAGTAGTACCCCGCATGGTACACCACTGATTTTACCACCACATAGTACAGCAAGCCGTAAAGCCCCATGAAAAGCATGGCATAGCCCAGATTTTCATGAGAAACATAAGTTACCAGGGCACGGCTCCAACCGACTATCGGGAAAAAATCGAAAGCAGAAGAAGAGATCCACACAAACATGCCTTGCCAAAATTTTTCTGCCATCAATCCAGGAATCAGGATCAGCAGAAACAAGCAAATGCCCAAAATAAACACCCCGTTTTTGAAATAGCTGATAATGCCATATTTGGTATGGAGTGTATAGACCAGAAATTTGATGGGTGCTAAAATAAAGAAGAAAAAAGCGATTCCTAAAGCCATCAAGGCAAGATTGAGCAAGTTGAGGTCAAAGGTACCAGCCAGCTGACTTCCCCCGTAGACCACAAAAATCAACCCGCCTCCCAAAGCAGGAATGATTGATCTTACCATATAGTAAATCAGGAGATTGGATGGCTTGACAGGTGCGGTAAAGAGCAGGTTGACATCGGCCATGCTGAAAAATGTCACATTCTTTTTGGTCGCTCTGAAAAGCTGGAAAACCAAAAAAACCAAAGCCAAAAGGGTCAGGCCTCCAGAAAAATTGATGGCCCCGAAGTCCATGGTATCTGCACCCTCCAATCCTTGCACCCCATCCATTGCGTCTTCCAAACCCAATTCATCTTCTTCCCTATCTTTGGTCCTAAGGAAATAAATAAAGAAAAAATAACCTACAAACAACGTGTAGGGAATCAATCGCAAGGGATTTTTCAGAATCAATTTGATGTTGTTTCTGACAATGAAAAAATCTTTTCTCAATAACAGCTTAAAATCATTCATCTCCGGTCAATTCAAGGAAAAGGTCCTCTAGGGTCGAATTTTCGTCGCCGCTAAATTGATATTTGAGGTTGATCAAGGTATCATTGCCCAAGATTTTGCCCCGTTTCATAATCATGATTCTATCTGCAATGGATTCAACGCTGTCTATCAGGTGAGTACTGACCAGGATGGTCTTGCCTTGTTCCTGAAGTCCTTTGAAAAGCCGTTTGGTATTTTTGATGGCCTTGGGATCCAGCCCGATCATGGGTTCATCAAAGAACAAGATCTGTGGATCAGGCAACAATGCACAGCATATGGAAACTTTCTGACGCATGCCTTTGGAAAGATCCCTTCCCAATTTATCCTGTTTATCCACCAGGTCGTAGATATGCATGTATTCCTCTGCTTTAACTTTCCAGTCCTTGATGTGATAGGCTTGGGCAACAAACTGAAAGTGTTCTTTGACAGTCAATAAATCATAGACATGGGGTGTTTCTGGAATATAGGTGAACAGTTTTTTAGCTTGAACAGACAAGTGGTCATGTCCACCTATCAAGATCTCCCCGGATGTTTTCCGCAGCAACCCAACAATGCATTTGATAGTGGTGCTTTTTCCTGCCCCATTGGGGCCCAATAAGCCAACCACCTCACCACCATCTAAGGAAAAGTCAATGTGATCCACTGCCAATTCCTTTTCATATTTTTTGACCAATCCTTTTACTTCCAGCATTCCATATTGTAATTTATCCTGAAAATTAACAAAAAACCAAGTTCATTGTATCAATTAAGTTTCGTTAATTGATTTTTGATGATGGTTGCATTTTTTTAATGATATTCAATTTGATGCTCCACCTTTTTTACAATTTCACGAAATCACCAACACTAGATTAGGTCAACCCAAACCAAGTGCAGATGTTTTATTCATGGGTACTTCCCATAAGTTTCTGCAAATAGCCTGCAGAAAAGACAACAATGGATTTGAAACGGAAAAACATCTTTTATCCTTCAATACCTACAATTATCAAACGAAACTCTGGAATTTCAAAAATATGCCGTATTTTCAATAAGTATTTCCTCATCAAATTTTTCCAATCAATTAAAAATAAGAAATCATGAAAAAATACTTGTTATTGATCCTTGCCGTACTTTCCTTCTCTTTCGCCTTTGCCCAGGAAAAAGGTAAATTCCGTGTGGGTTTAGACTTAGGTTACACCATTCCCACTGAAGGAGGTGGTGGCATCCTCTTCTATCTGGAGCCGAAATACAACGTTGCAGACAACATCAATTTAGGTCTCAGAATCGGCGGGGCAGTGATGGCAAGGGATTTGTTTTATGATGATTTTACAGAGGATTACCGTGGGAAAGTAGCCGCCAATGGTTCCTATTTGGCCACCATGGATTATTATTTTGATGGATCGGGTGGGAAATTTGTTCCTTTTCTGGGATTTGGACTTGGGTATTATGCTTTTGCCAACATCGAAGTAGATTCAACTATCCCTGAAGAAGATTTTGGAACCCTGGAGTCAAGGGGCGCTTTGGGAGGGATGTTAAGGGGAGGATTTGAATACCGCAAGTTGAGGGTTGGTCTGGAATACAACAGCATACCCAAATCAAACATCCAAAATCTACAGGGGCAGAACATTGGCAGGGTATCCAATGCCTATTTTGGCATCAGTATTGGATTTTATGTAGGTGGTGGAAAGTGGGGAAGTTAATATGCCCCTTCACTCTATTTAACGCCCGCCAGCAAATACAGAACAGCCATTCGGATGGCCACGCCATTTTCTACCTGATCCAGAATGATGGAATGCTCACTGTCTGCCACATCTGAATTCAACTCCACACCTCTGTTGATGGGACCTGGGTGCATGATGACGATTTCCTTGTCCAGCGCATCCAGCATTTTTTTGTTGACACCGTAATAGAGCGTATATTCCCTCAGAGAAGGGAAGTATTTGATCTGTTGTCTCTCCAGTTGAATCCGCAATATATTGGCCACATCACACCAGGCCAATGCTTTTCTGACATCCAATTCCACCTTAACTCCCAAGCTGGCAATGTGCTTGGGCAACAAGGTGATGGGACCGCAGACCATCACTTCTGCTCCCAGTTTTTGAAGGCAAAAGATATTGGAAAGTGCTACCCTGGAATGGAGGATATCCCCAATGATGGCCACTTTCTTCCCGGCTACGTCTCCCAGCTTCCTGCGAATGGAAAAGGCGTCCAACAAGGCCTGAGTCGGATGTTCATGGGTTCCATCACCCGCATTGACAATGTTGGCCTTGATGTTTCTGGCAAGGAAATAAGGTGCTCCGACACTGCTGTGGCGCATGACCACCATGTCTACCTTCATGGATAAAATGTTGTTGACCGTGTCAATCAGGGTTTCTCCTTTTTTGACGGAACTGTTTCCAGACGAAAAATTGATCACATCCGCAGAAAGCCTTTTTTCGGCCAGTTCAAAGGACAGCTTGGTGCGGGTGGAGTTTTCAAAAAAAATATTGGCAATGGTGATGTCTCGAAGGGAGGGGACTTTTTTGATGGGGCGGTTGAGTACCTCTTTGAAATTATCAGCTGTTTCGAAAATCAATTGAATATCATCGGCCGTGATATCTTTTATTCCCAATAAATGTTTGCTGCTGAGTTCCGTCATCTTTGGCTGTTAGCTTTTCTCTGTGATCCAAATGGCATCCTGTTCAAACCCTTTGCTTTTCCATTCCACCATTACATATTGACTCTCCAAGGTATTGACCTGCCTGCCACAGTAATCCGGCTGAATGGGGTAATCTCTTGTGTACTTTCTATCTATCAGAATCATCAGTTCCACTTTCTGTGGTCTTCCAAAAGCAATCATGGCATCCATGGCTGCCCGCACCGTACGTCCTTTGTAAAGCACATCATCGACCAATACGACTTTTTTTCCTTCGACGAGAAAATCGATTTTGGTTTCATTGGCTTTGAGGGGAAAATCCCTCCTCCTAAAGTCATCTCTGTGAAAAGTGGCATCCAGATAACCCGATGGGACTTTCACCCCTGAAATTTCCTCCAAAAGTTTAACGATTTTGTCCAACACCACAATACCACGGGGCTGTAAGCCCAATAGGACTGTATTATCAAAATCATCGTGGTTTTCGATCAGTTGATGGCAGAATCTCTTGAGTGTGATCTCAATTTGCTGTTGATCTAAAACAAGTCTTTTTTGCATGAGGCAGATTTGTCTGCAAATATAAAAATAAAATTATCTCCCCACCGTTTCCACCGGGATAATATCGTCCACCCTGATTTTGGTAAGAAAGAAAACTTCCTTATTCCCCTCTTTGCCACTTTCTGTCAGGTAGCGAATCCTTTGTTTTCCTGAAAGCAGGTAATAATTGTCATACCACCACATCAGGGACATACTTTGATCTTGGTTTTCTTTGATTCTTTCCTCCTCATTGACCAATTCAAATTGAAAGGGTTCATTTTCCAATATCAGTCGGCCATTTTTGATTATGCTTAATTTGAGGGTGAGGTTTTCAAGGTACAAATAGAAAAGGGTGTTCCCATCGAAACTTACCTCGCCGAATTTGGCTGGGCTGTTGATCACGGCATTGTCTAAGGACACCGCATTGTCCCAAATGATCTTGCCTTCGGTGTCCAGAAGCATAAAATGGGCTGAAATGTATTTGTACTCAGACATGGACTGATGAGGCTGATAACCAGGATAATACATGCTGTTGAGGTTCCCATAGTTCCAACGGTTGTTGAAATTGTTGTAGGGATAGTGACGGTAAAAGCTATTGGCATACATCCCGTCTCTGGGTACATAGCGCATCGAGGAAGGGGAGTATTGGTCACTGTAGACCAATCTCATCCCATCCAGGTTGATGACCTCCCGGGTCGCAAGCACATTTCGGATCTGAGAATCCCGTCCCCTGTCCCAATCTTTTTCCAGACTTCGTTTCTTTTTCCTTAAGGCTTTTTCATTCAGGTAGTTGTAAAAATTCTCCATCTCCCTTAGGGTATGGTAGGTATGGTTATATTCTCCAAATTCATTGATCTTCGTGAAGATCAGTCCGTAATATGCCTCGCGCCTCTTAAGACCGAAAGGACCTATCATGGCCTGCTTATAGTCTATGATAGGGGTAAGGATCCCTTCTATCACTTCCATTTCAGGATCTTCCATGCCATCCATCTTCACTTCCCTTACCTTGTTGCCTTCCATATCAAATGTGAGTATGGTCAGTATTTTGTTTTTATAAATATCTCTTCGTGTGGTTACTACATCGATCACGCCCAACGATGGGTCTTTCCTTAGCTGCAAAATTTTGGCATCTTTGGCGTAGATGCCTTCCACAGTAAAAATGTTTTTGGTATCCAGGTCGTACAATTGGATCACTGGTCTATAATCCATGATGCCCATAAAAATGGCATGCCCGTCCATGACCAAAAAGTCCACCAATTCCATGGCCAAAATATTCTCCACAGCGTATTCCAAACCATTGCCGGTGGTAACATCGACTTCAAAGATATATTTTTCTGAAGTTAGGGCTACCCCTTTTTGAAACAGTCCATAGAACTTTTCATCATCCATGTCAAAACCGGAAATGTCATAATAATCTTTAAGCCGAAATTCCTGGATTTCAGAAGGACTAAGTTGAAAATCCGTGATGAAATATTGAAGGTTTCTTTTTCCGGAAAATCCTTTTTCATCGTGGGTTCTAAAACCAAAAAGACCCTGACGGATAGGCACCGTCAAAAAATCGTCATCCGAAAATTTGGTTTCCACTTCATAGCGTTGCACAAACTGGAGTTGGGCCATTGCGGGGACCGCCCATCCAATCATGCAAATACATATGAAAAGCAGACTTTTCATGACTCAGACAATTTAAGTATTGTTTCAAAATCTTCTTTCGCAACTGACATTACAGATAACCTGCTTTGTTTCAGCAAAAGCATTTCAGAAAGACTGTCTTCCTGCTTGATCTTATCCAGGGTTACGGGCACTTTTAAATCCCTTTCACTTCGGATCTTCACCGCAACCCAGTCTTTGGCATCTTGATCCTTGGGGTCAGGAAAAGCTTCCTGAGTAACTTCAGCAATGCCCACTATGGCCTTATCTTTGCCACTATGGTAGAAAAGAACAGGGTCTTTTAGTTTCATTTCCTTCAGGAAATTCCTGGCTTGATAATTCCGCACACCATCCCAGACCTCTTCATTTTTTTGCTTCAAATCATCCCAGCTATAACTCCCGGGTTCCGACTTTACCAACCAATAGTTCATATCAATTACCTATACCTTAAATACGATGCAAGAATCCATAAGTTAAGGCATATGATTTTATTTTGAAACATTTATTATGGACATTTGTCTTAAACTCTCCAACCTAATCCTGAAACCTTGGACAATAAAAGCATAGCCAAAAAATTGAAGCTGACCATTAAACTAATGGAACTTCATGATGAAAACAGTTTTAAAATCAGAAGTTATCAGACTGCCCTGAACACCATAGAACGGGGCGATATCGACTTGACCAAGTTGGATCAGGAAGCCCTGCAAAAAATCAATGGCATAGGGAAAAGCTTGGCTGAGGTCATTCTTAATCTTATAGACACTGAAACTTTTCCCTATCTGGAGGACTTGCTGGGAAAAACCCCCAGAGGATTGTTGGAGGTACTGAACCTCAAAGGCTTAGGACCAAAAAAAGTAAAGGCGCTCTGGGAGGAACTGAATATCACCTCAACCCATGAACTCATGGAGGCTTGTCAGGCAGGACAGGTAGCCAAACTCAAAGGTTTTGGAGAAAAAACGCAGGAAACCATCATCCAATCTTTGGACTTCATGGCTTCAAACCTAGGCAAATGGCATTACGCCGAATTGGATGAAGTAGTTCAGCAATTGTTGATGGAATTGCAAGATAGGTTGGGGAAAGAAAATGTAGCCTTGGTAGGTGAGTTTGCCAGAAATATGGAAATCATTGACAAAGTGGAAATCTTAGTCAAAACCGAGGATAGAAAAGAAGTCTGGAGAATCTTGGGGGAAATAGAGATTTTGGAACAGGATACCGTGAAATCCAGCCCATTCACCTGGAGAGGGAAAATTTTGGAACCTGAAGTGAAGGTCCATTTTTATGCCAGTGAACCTTCAAAGTTCATTTCAGAAAAGCTGATCAGAACAGGCAGTCCTTCCCATCTTTTGTTACCTACAGAGGAGGGCAAAACACTTGCTGAGGTTTTTAGCCTGCATGCATTCGGTTCGGAAAAAGAGGCTTATGAAAAAGCAGGACTCGCATACATCCTGCCCGAATTGCGGGAAGGCCAATTTGAACACAAATGGGCCAAAGACCAGGTGATGCCTAAGCTGTTGATGGACTCTGATTTAAAGGGGATTTTACACAACCATTCTACCTACAGCGACGGTAAACACAGCCTGAAAGAAATGGCTGAATATGCCTATGAATTGGGATACGAATACCTGGGCATTTCTGACCACAGCAGAACAGCCATCTATGCCGGAGGATTGGAAATCGAAATGGTGAAAAAGCAACAGCAGGAAATCGAGGACTTAAATAAAACCATGAGTCCATTTGTGATTTTTTCAGGCATTGAAAGCGACATCTTGCTGGATGGTAGCTTGGATTACCCAGAAGAAGTTTTGCAAAGTTTTGATTTTGTGGTAGCTTCCATCCACTCCAGCTTGGGGATGAACATCAATAAAGCCACTTCTAGACTGCTGAATGCCATTTCAAACCCATACACCACCATATTGGGCCACCCTACAGGAAGGTTATTGCTCAGAAGGGATGGCTATCCCATCGACCACAAGACCATCATAGATGCCTGCGCTTTACATCAGGTGGTCATAGAAATCAATGCCAATCCATGGAGACTTGATTTGGATTGGAGATGGGTGCATTATGCCATGGAAAAAGGGGTCAAACTCGCCATCAATCCAGATGCCCATGAAAAAGCAGGCTATGCCCACATGAAATACGGCGTGTTGGTGGGAAGAAAAGGCGGTCTGACCAAGGAAATGACATTGAATGCCTTGTCCGCCGAAGAACTGAAAAACTACTTCATGCAAAGGAAACTGGAAAAAAATCCCAAATGAAAGAAACTGAAGAAAGTGTATTGCTCAGAAGGGCCTTCTTAATCGGAGTGGTAAGCATTCTATTGTGCATCATACCCTTGATTGACCAAAATTTTCCTTTTTTATCTGATACCCTAAAGCCCAGTTATCTGGGTGGGTTGGGAATTGCAGGACAGCTGTTGGCCCTAAGCATGGCAATTTTGGTGTTGAGGAGACGTAAAATTCCAGAGCCAATCAAGGATAAAGCCAAGAGGATGATCATTGTCTTGGCTGTGGCACTGATCTATTTTTTCATGGTTATTTGATAGCGATTACCACAAAAGTGTAGCCTCAAGAGACCACCCCCCAAGTGTCTGGCGTTCCAAAATGTTCTATCACCTGGAGTTTCAAAAAATCATTATTGGAATCAATTTCGGTTTCTTTCAGTTTAGGAAATTTTATGAAAGGTGACACGTCTGAACGGACCACGAGGGTTTCACCCAACTCATACACATAGGACGCTGGCAGCAATTTAAATTGGTTGGGTTTAAAGAGCGCCATGGCCTGAGGGTTAACGTCTATGACCAACATGGGATATTTTGCGTGTACCGGATCAGAGATGATGTCCACTACTTTCCCTAAAACCCTATCTTTGGTCGTAATTATTTTGCCTTGATAAAATGTTTTCTTCAATTCCATACCTACCAAAAAAGACGAAAAACCCCTCTAAAAGTTCCGATTCAAGCATTTCTAAAATTCTCATTGCTTTTTTGTTTAACTTTTTTTATCAAATCATTTACAAAAGTCATAAATTGGTAGTCGGGTAATCTATTTTGGTATCCAAGAATTTTTTTTTAAAAAAACAGTGGTCATGGATGAGTTATTGAAAAAAATGAACTTCAAAGCTGGGATGAGAATAGGACTTGTTGCTGTGCCTGATGAAATGAAAGACTGGGTTGAAAGTTGGAAACAAAGGGATTTAGTGGCAAACGATATGGCTGAGGCGGATTTTTTTCTGGCATTCGTACAGTCGGAAAAAGACATTGAGACCAGTTTCCAAACCATTCAACCATTTATCAGGAAAGACCAGGTTTTCTGGATGGCCTATCCAAAGGGAAGTTCCAAAAAGTATCAGGTAAGGATCAACCGGGACAAAGGCTGGCAGGTGTTAGGCGATCATGGATTTGAGGGAGTCCGACAGGTCAGCTTGGATGGAGATTGGTCTGCCTTGCGTTTCAGGCACATCGATTTTATAAAAATCCTAACCCGAAAAAACAGAATGACATAAAAAAAAGTCCTTACAGGAAGGACTTTACCATGACTGGTCCAAAATTAGCTAATCAATCCTTTTTACGTTTATAGCATTTGGTCCTTTTTTGCCTTCTTTCACATCGAAGGTTACTTTGTCATTCTGAGCCACTTTGTCCACCAATCCAGTTGCATGAACAAAAACATCACTCTGAGAATCGTCATCAACGATAAATCCAAAACCCTTGGCATCGTTGTAGAATTTAATTGTTCCGGTAAGCATGATACGAATAATGGTATAATGTAGATAAATGAAAAATAAATGTAAATATTATTGTAAAAAAATCAAAACGAAAAAATGGTAAATTGCAGTTATGAAAAATCTTGTAATCATCAGGCATGCCAAATCCGCATGGGATGATCCTTACTTAAGCGATCATGAACGGCCCCTTGCAGAAAGGGGACTCCGGGATGCCCCCCGGATGGCACAAAGATTGAAAAAAAGGGGCATCTTCCCCGATGCCATGGTTTCATCCACTGCTGAACGGGCCAAATCCACCGCATTGATCACCGCGGAAAATCTTCATTTTCCCAAAGAAAAACTCCGATTGACCACCGACCTATACCATTCCGGTGTTTCGGAAATCATGAAAACCATTCAGAAAACCCCGGATTCAGTGGCCACACTGTTTATCTTCGGACACAATCCCGGTTTCAATTCATTGGTCGAAAGCCTGGGAGGACACCTTGAAAATCTCCCCACTTCAGGACAATTCGGATTTCAGTTTGACGTAGACAGTTGGAAAAAAATAGGGCCGAAGAATGCCAAAGTATGGTTTTTTGATTATCCCAAAAAATCCTAATCTAAATTTATGTCTGATTTTTTAAGCAAAAGAAGCAACTTGAAAATCCTTTTAAAAGTCCCTAACATCCTGAAGCACCCCATCAAACTCATTCGAATGAAAGATCAAATGAAGGATTTTTTTGGCAACCCCAGCGGCATCACTGAGCTCATTCTGGGATTTCAATCCCTTGAACTTTTCCAACAGGGAAAATTCACTTGCTGATGCAGCTCGGATATCCTCCTGCATTCCAGTATCAACCACCCCAGGAGACAAGGCAAAAAACCGGATTCCTGACCCATTCCTTTCGGATTCCGCCTGTGCAGTTTCACTGAGCATATTCAGGGCTGCTTTAGAGGCTGAATAGCCCGACCAGCCATCTATGGCTTTTCTGGCAGCTCCGGAACTGATGTTGATCACCAGTCGTTCCGCATGTTTTTGATCGGCATATTTCTGGACAAATGCATTCATCAGGATCGCCGGTGCAATGGTGTTGATCTGAAAAATGGTTTGGATACTTTCATGTTTCAGCTTGCCGAAATGAGCGATTTGCCCAATCCAACCGGCATTGTTGACCAAAACAATCTTTTCATAATCCCCTAGAGGAAAAATATCATCCAAGATGTCCTCAAAGGCATTCCCATCACCCAAATCACAACAAAGATGGTGGTAGGCATTGGAATCAAATGAAGCTGCGGAGCGGGAAATACCAATCACTTGGTTGGTGGGTGCTTGCAATAATTCATTGACCAAAGCTTCACCAATCCCTTTGCTGCTTCCGGTAACGATATACAATGATTTCTTTGTCATTTTGAAATGCTTTCAGATGTCCAACAAAAAAATAGCCCAGACCATGCCAAAATAGGAAATGATCTGGACCATTGACTGCTAGAAGTTGATTTATAAGATATATTGTGAAAGGTCTCTGTTGGTGACCAATTTGCTCAGCCTTTCCTCTACCATTTCTTTGGTGATCATGATTTTGGAATTGGCCTGTATGGTATCCGGTACATCAAACAGGAAATCATTGAGCAGATGGCTCATGACGGTCTGAAGCCTTCGTGCCCCGATGTTTTCAACCTCTTCATTGATTTTAAAGGCAATCCTAGCAATATCCGCAATGGCTTCGTCTGTATACTCCAGATAAACTTCCTCTGCCTCAAAAAGGGCAATATATTGCTTGGTTAAAGCATTTTTTGGCTCCTTGAGGATTCGGTAGAAATCCTCTTCCGTCAGGCTGTTCAGTTCAACCCTGATTGGGAATCTGCCCTGAAGCTCTGGAATCAGATCAGAAGGTTTGCTGACATGAAATGCCCCGGCCGCTATAAAAAGGATGTGGTCGGTATTGACTACCCCATATTTGGTATTGACCGCACTGCCCTCCACGATGGGAAGCAGGTCACGCTGAACCCCTTCCCTACTCACATCCGGTCCGCCCCCGCCTTTTCCACTTTTGGAGGCGATTTTATCAATTTCATCGATGAAAATGATGCCGTTGTTTTCTGCCAAATGAATGGCTTCTTCCTTCACCTCATCAAAATCCACGAGTTTGGAAGTTTCCTCTTCCATCAGCACTTTTCTGGCTTCGGCTATGGTAAGCTTTCTCCTTTTTGTTTTTTTCGGCATCATGCCACTGATCATGTCTTGCAGACCAGCCATGCTGGCATCATCCATCATGCCGTTGCCGATCATACCTATCCCTACCGGAGGAGATTGCTTGACATTGATTTCGATTTTTCTGTCCTCCAATTCACCGTTTTGCAGTTTCTCCCGAAACCGCTCACGGGTCTTTTCATTCAATTCGGCCTCAGATGCATTTTCTACATTAAAGTCTGCCGAATTGCTGCTGTTTGAACGGGTGAATCCAGCAGCTTTGACAGGAGGGATCAGGATATCCAAAATAATGTCCTCCACCAGTATGTGGGCTTTTTCTTTTACTTCCTCATTTTTGGTTTCTTTGACCAAATGGATGGACTGCTCTACCAGATCTCTGACCATGCTTTCCACATCCCTTCCTACGTATCCCACTTCCGTAAATTTGGAAGCTTCTACTTTGGTGAAAGGGGCATAGGCGATTTTAGCCAGTCTTCGGGCTATTTCTGTTTTACCGACCCCTGTGGATCCGATCATGAGGATATTGTTGGGGACAATGTCTTTCTGTAGGTCAGACTTGACCATCATCCTTCTGATCCTGTTTCTCAGGGCTATCGCCACATTGCGCTTGGCGTCATTTTGCCCAATGATGTATTTATCCAGCTCGGCTACAATCTGTTTGGGTGTCAAATGTTGAATCTCTTTCATATGGTTTAGTTTATCATCTTTGGAATTCGTCAAATTTTAAAGATCAAAATTCCTCTAGATTGCTATGGTTATTCTTTTCAATGTTACTTTAATGGCTAAGGATATTAAAACGTCCTCAGTTCCCTTATGTTAGTGGTGATCCCGAAAAGGTGGGAAGCCCTTGCCACTTGGTAAAACATGCTTGCGTAAGAAAATTCAAATTTCTTCACCCGAAAAGAGAACCCTCCTGTCCAACCCGCTGAACCCGGATTTTCTGATCCTGCAAATTCCCTTCTGATCAGGTGGTTGTACCCCAATCGCAGGTGAAAGTTTTCGTGAGCCAAGACTTCAGCCCCAAAAACTAGTCTTCGGAAAAGCTTGTCTCCGGAACCGATGCCTGCATTTACATTGGCTGGATCTGGGATGAAAAAGTCCTTTTCATCTCCGATTAGGTTTCTTGCAGCCAAATGAAACCTGATTGGCATGTGTTCCGGCTTGAAACTCGCCCCAATCCTGAGGTCGCTCGGCAATTCCAATGGCATGCCTTCCAGATAGTCTTTGAAAGCAAAACCAATGTTTCTTGCATTGATGGCCAAAACCAAATCCTGCACAGGATGCACATAGTTGACTCCAAAATCAAAGGCCAATGCATAAGCTTGGTAGCTTTCAAGCACAGATCCCATCAATTTTAAATTACCTCCATATCGGAACACACCCTGTTGTCTTGCATAGCCTAAGGTCAAGGCAAATTCATTGGCATTAAAGGTGCCGGTAGGAAATCCGGTGGCATCATATCCCTCAAATTCTCCATAATTGAAGTATTGAAGACCTATTCCTAAAATGCCATTTGCAGGCCCTTTCAGATTGTATCCTAAGGTAGCTACATTGACCCCTCCCGGTAAATTCAGGTAATGGAAAGCGGCAAGGTCCAGATGGGTACTGTCCAATAATGCTGGATTGGAAGTGAACATCAGTGGGTCGTTCCCCGCTGTGAGATTTACCCCGCCCAATCCGGACAGTTTGGTAAAGGAAGGATTGTCAATAAATGAAAATGCCCTTTTGGATTGCCCCATGGAAGGATGGAGGCAGAAAAGCATCCACCCCACAAAACCGATCCAAAAGTATATTTTCTTAATTTTCAACCGCTTTTACCTGAGTTTCAATGTGGAATCTGATGGGATCCTCTACCACTTCTTTCATTAGGGCAATTTCCAATACCTCGTCTACTGTATCCACAAAATGAAACACGATACCCTTCAGGTATTGTTCATCGATTTCCTCAATATCTCTTTTATTTTTGCTGCAAAGGATTACTTCCTTCAGGCCCGCCCTTCTGGCAGCCAGGATTTTTTCTTTGATCCCTCCCACCGGCATGACTTTTCCCCTCAGGGTGATTTCCCCGGTCATGGCCAACTTGGATTTTACTTTTCGTTGGGTATACAGGGAGGCAATTGCGGTCAATATGGTAATGCCAGCCGAAGGACCGTCCTTGGGCACAGCCCCGGCAGGCACGTGGATATGCAGGTCGTAGGATTCAAAAACCCGATAATCAATGCCTAATTTATCCGCTTTGGATTTCAGGTAGGAAAGTGCCGTCATGGCCGATTCTTTCATCACCTCTCCCAACTGACCGGATAGGGTCAGTTTTCCTTTGCCCCGGCTGAGGGAGGTCTCGATAAACAGGATTTCCCCGCCTACTGATGTCCAAGCCAAACCAGTGACCACGCCGGCCACACTGTTGTCCTGGTAGATTTCCTTGTCAAACACCTCGCCTCCGAGAATTTTCCGGATCTGCTGCACACCTATTTTTTTGGTGTATTCCTCCTCCATGGCAATGGATTTGGCCACATTTCTGATCACTTTTCCTACCAAACGCTCCAAGTTTCGCACTCCGGATTCGCGGGTATAATCTTCAATGATTTTGACCAGCGCAGCCCTTTCGAAAGTGAGGTCTTTTCCTTTGAGTCCGTGTTCTTTTCTCTGCTTGGGAATCAGGTGTTTTTTAGCAATTCCAACCTTTTCTTCCATGGTGTAGCCCGTCACCTCAATGATTTCCATACGGTCCCGTAGGGCCGGCTGTATGTTGTCCAGTGAGTTGGCCGTAGCGATAAAGAGGACTTTGGAAAGGTCGTATTCCACCTCCAGGAAGTTGTCGGTAAAGGTGCTGTTTTGTTCCGGGTCCAAGACTTCCAGAAAAGCAGAAGATGGGTCTCCCCTGAAATCAGAACTCAGCTTATCGATCTCATCCAACACATATACAGGATTGGAGACCTTTACTTTCTTCATGTTCTGTATGATCTTTCCGGGCATGGCCCCCACGTACGTTTTGCGGTGCCCCCTGATCTCAGCCTCATCATGAACCCCGCCCAAAGACATGCGCACATATTTCCTTCCCAAGGCCGCAGCGATGGACTTTCCCAGTGAGGTCTTACCCACACCCGGAGGTCCATACAAGCAGAGGATCGGTCCTTTCAAGTCGTTTTTCAATTTCAAGACCGCTAGGTACTCTATGATTCTGTCTTTGACCTTATCCAATCCATAGTGGTCCCTGTCCAATATTGCCATGGCCCGCTTAAGGTCGAAATTATCTTTGGTAACCTCATTCCAAGGCAAATCCACAAGGGTTTCTACATAATTGATGGTAATGGGAAACTCAGCTGCAGAGGGATTGATCCGTAGCAATTTATCCAGTTCTTTTTCAAAATGCCTGGCTACTTCCATAGGCCATTTTTTCTTCCTTCCCCTAGCCCTCAATTCCTCCACTTCCTTTTCCGGCCCTTCTTCACCGAGCTCAGTTTGAAGGACTTTCATCTGTTGTCTCAGGAAATAGTCCCTTTGCTGTTGATCAATATCGGTATGGACTTTTTTGTGGATTTCACTTTTCAGTTCCAGCATTTGTATGTCCTTCATCATCAGCTCCAACAACAATGTAGCCCTGTCGATGCCATCGTTGATTTCGAGTAACCTCTGTTTGGACTCTACGGGCGCATTGATATTGGAAGATAGAAAGTGGGTAAGAAACGGGGTGCTGTCTATGTTATCCAAAGCCACTTGGGCTTCTCTGGGGATTTCCGGATTCAGTTGCAGGATTTTGGCGGCTGCATCTTTCAGCGATTCCTCCAGGGCTTGAATTTTTTTATTGCCTTCGGGAAAATTCTCTTCCAGATAATTGACTTTGGCTTCAAAGTAAGGGTCCTCAGAAACTGTCTCCGTAATTCTGAATCTTTTCTTGCCTTGAATGATGATTGTGGTGTTGCCATCCGGCAGCACAATCATTTTGATGATCTTGGCCACGGTGCCTACATGGTAGATGTCATCCCATGAGGGGTCGTCATTATTGGGGTGGATCTGGGCGCATACCCCGATCATTTTGTCCCCTTTTTGTGCTTTTTTGACCAAGCGGATGGACCTTTGTCTGCCTACCGTAATGGGTATGACCACACCTGGGAAAAGTACTGTGTTTCTCACGGATAATATCGGAATGAGATCACTAAACACCTCTTCGGTACCATCCTCGTTGATCTCATCGTCGGTGATGAGTTGGATCAGGTCACCTTCCGATGCATAATCTCCAGACATTAGGGATTCATATAGTTGATTTGATGTTTTGCTCATATTCGGGCGATGCCTGCTATTTTGTCAGGTTTTTTTTAAGATAAAAGAAGAACCTTCAATTTACAAAGGTTCTTCCATTTAATTCAAGGCCTATGCCAATGTTAAGGGATTTCCAAAATGGCAGGAAGGAATTTGGATTTACGAGGTACGATTGACGAGTTACGATTTACAAGTTATGGGTTGGGAATTTTGAATGATGAATGATGAATGGGGATCTCCAGTAGATACGTAGTAGTCTAGTAAAGGTCTCGTAAGGGATACGTTAGGTTTTGGCTAAATTCCAAGAAATTATGGTACTTTTAGCATGCAGGCGCTTTGAAGCCAAAAATTTGTGGCTTTAAAATTTTTTAGGCATTGATTAATTTGAATTTGGTCAAGTATTTTATTGAATACCAAGTAGTTTCAGATTACAGCTCCTTAGGGGCGACAGATCTAATAACCATGGGTTTCAACCCATGGGTTCAAGGATATTCCTATGTGAAAAGTCCCGTAGGCACGACCGATCTTCCGTTCCGACACGGAAAAGATCTGCCGTCCCTACCGGACTTTTTGAGCGGGGAATATCCGTTTGCCAACTGTTAATACAGGTAGTTATAAAATCGGCCGTGCATCTGGCACTTTGCTATCTCTCATTTTCTCCGCAGGCCCTCTACAAGTACCATCCACTTCCAGTTGTTGCTCTGCTTTCCCAATATCCTATTTTCTTAATTTACCCACTTTCAGCTTACAGCTTTGAGCTTTACCACTGATTTTCTGTTTTTCCGATAGCCTGTTTATCTGATTCTTCCCACTTCCAGCTTCAGGCTTTGGGCTCATTTTCCGATATTCTGTTTTTTTGATTTCCCCACTTTCAGCCCTACATTAACTTATGACTCAGAAAACCACACTTTCTGCAACCTGTCGAAAGTTGTTAAGGTCGGACTTTACACTTTCTAATTTTGAGGTCAAACTCAATACCGCAATTTTCCCAAGTGGTAGCCGCAAAGGCGGGTTGTCTAAATTTGTGATATCATAAATTGCTTTTGCTCCTTTTTCCGGGTCACCTTCCTGCATTCCGTTTATCTGTTTCATCCGTTCTTTAAATACTCCTGCTGTGCTGGCGTAATCGTCAATAGCAACCTTGGCTTGTTGGAATGAAGTACCGGCAAAATCAGTCCTAAAAGGACCGGGTTCAACAAGGGTTAACTTAATACCCAATGGTGCAATTTCCTGTGCCAACGCTTCACTAAACCCTTCCAAAGCAAACTTGCTCGCATTGTAGATCCCAAAACCTGCAAAGGCTTTAAAACCACCGTGAGACGAAATTTGAATGATGTGTCCGCTTTTTTGTTGTCTAAATAAGGGCAAAAAAGTCTGTGTTAGCTTTAATGTGCCGAAAAAATTAGCTTCAAAAACATTTCTCACCTCTACCATGCTCGTTTCTTCTATCGCACCTGCAAAACCAAAACCAGCATTGTTTACCAATACATCAATTCTTTTAAATCTTTGTTTGATGAATTGAAAGGCCTCCTCAATTTGTTCGGGTTTTGTTATGTCTAAGACCATCCCTAAAGCTTCGTCCCTATATTGACTGTTAAAACTATATGCCTGATTTTGATTCCGGAATGTACCGATTACAAAATCGCCCTGTTCAATCACGGTTTGGGCAAGTGCTTTGCCCAAACCGCGTGAAATACCTGTGATAAACCAAACTCTCTTTACCATACTGTTTGTACTGAAATGGGTTGGGCCAAAGGAAAATCAATTTCAAAACCGGTCAAATTGTGCATGTAATTGCTGATGGTTTTATCACCAATTACAATGACCACATCGATCATATTGGCTTCTGTGTAGCCTGCATCAAAAAATGCCTGTTTACTTTCTTGGCTTGCTTTCCCTTTGTTTGCAACAATGGATGCCGCAAATTTGACCAAAGCATCCAATTGCCTGTCAAATGAAGCGATACCTTTTCGCAACTCCATAATTTGCTCCTCTGTAAAGCCATTCATTTTTCCCAAGGCCGTATGGGCCGCTTGACAGTATTGACAGCCGTTAATTTGACTTGTCACCAAATTGATCACTTCTCTTTCTTTGGCCTTAAGCGTTGATTTGCGGTTTTGCAAAGCCAGATAATCACTTAATGCCGTTTCGTTTTTGGCGTAATACGCATACAGGTTAGGCACAAAGCCCAGTCCTTTTTGCAGGTGATCAAAAATGGCTTGGTTGTTTTCAGATACTTCTCCTCTGTTGGGAACTGTGAATGTTGTCATTGTCTTTTTTTTAATGATTTAATGGACAATGCAAAATTGGGATGAAACCAGGCAGGTTTGTTATGACCAAAGCTACCTTGTCCGGTATTTTTCGGACATTTCGTTTCTAAAGTCTTGAGGTGTCTGTTTGGTGATGGATTTAAAAGTCTTTGTAAAATAGGAGCTGTCGGTAAAATTCAGCTCAAAAGCAATTTCTGAAATGGTTTTACCTGTAAAAGTCAGAAGGCGCTTGGCCTCCAGCATACTTCTTGCCCTAATGATTGCCGTGGCTGTATTGCTGGTGATTTCTTTACAGATTACATTCAGATGATGTTGAGTAATGTGTAATTGTTCGGCATAAAATTTTGTTGTTTTGTTTTCCCAAAAATGAGTTTCTAAAGCAGTCTTGAATTTTTTAAACTGTACAAGGTATTTTTTAGAGGTAATGGGTTGCCCGTTGATTTCGATGTGGCGTTGCACCTGCGCAAGTAAAATGTGTAGAAATGCCTGAAGGATTGCAGGATTTTTGTCTTTTCGGTTATGCTCCGTTTCAATTTGATGAACAAGATGTAAGATTTCGCCAAAATCTTTTTTGTTAAATTCAATACAGGGGTTTGCATACAGGTTGTCCAAGAAGCTAAGTTCAAACAGCGTATCCTTGTTGGTCCGATTAAGAAGATAGAAATCTTCCGTGAATAATATCGTCCCACCGGATAGCGGTTTCCATTCTTCAAAATGGTGCACTTGATTGGGCGAAATAAAAAATAAGCTGTTTGGCTTGACTTCATATTCGGTATAGTCAATGATCTGTTTGCTTTTGCCTTTTTCTGTCCAGAGAATTTCATAGAAACTATGTTTATGAAAGTCGTCCACATTGGGTTCATTCATTTTATCAAACCGAAGCAGTTCAAACGCTGTGTTGTTTGTCGGCTGATTGATAAAGTGTCCGATGGTATAAAATGGAAAGATGCTTTTCATGCTGTAGATTTCAAAATAGGTTGGTTTGATGTATCGGATTTAGCCTGAAAGTCAACGCGTTGGCAGCTACCCTCAGGGAAGAATTTTTAGCATTGAACTTCCTACGAAACACTCCTTATTTTACAAAGAGCTACCAGTTCTTTCACAGTAGGGTTCAGGTGCTGTCGGATAGGCTTTTTGACCTCTATGTTGTTATGGCATAAATGATTAAGGTTGCGATTGTTATTCCCAAAGCGTGGGCTGATCCGGTAATTGCCCCAAATACCAAAGGCTTTTTCATGGTCGGAATCACCGCATTTGTAAAGGTAACAGCCATTGCAAATCCAATTCCAGTCAGCAGTCCTAATGTGAATGCCCCATTCCAACTATTTACGTTTAGCAGGTTTATTAAAATTGCTATTGCGACGGAAGTTGTGAAACAAGCTATGGAAGGCACTATAAAGTAAATTGTCGTCTCTTTCCAATTTTCCGGTCTGTTAAAACCCATTGCGTTTTCCCATTTTTTTCCAAAAGCAAATGGTCTGTGCCAAATGCCACTAAAAGCAGCGTAGGCAATTGTTGCAACCATTACTGCTCCCCAATTGAGATCTGTCCATATTGCATTCATATTTTATCTAATTTGATATCATGGCTCATTTTTTAAAAGTAAGCTTCCCTAATGGAATGGTTCCGGAACCATTGGGTGATATGCTCATGCTGTAATGAAGGTCATGTTCTTTCCAAAAAAGTCCTGCTCTTGGTGTTCCCTCTGCCTGATAAGAGAGCGTGGCCACATAGAAAACATGTTCTTCCCCGGAATGAATCGTTCTTTGCAGATGGGCAGCCTTATGAAAGTTGTTGTCCAGAAAGGATTTTATTTCAGTTAGGCCATAGTTATACGATGATAATTTATCATAGGTCAAGGGATCTGTTGGCAAAAACAATTTTAAGTAGGCGTCTGCCGGAGTAAAAATAGCAAATGAATCAGTAGGAAAATGAATATCCAGTTCCAATGAAGCATTGGTCTCATTGATTATCCGGGTCCAAAATACAGCAAATGCGTATCGCTTTCCCAATGAATCAACATATTGCGTGCCATCAGGTGCAATACTTCCACCTTTTGGAAAGCTGTTCTGTATGGTTATTCCTTTTCCTGTGGCAGATGCATAGGTCGTATCTGAATAAATAAATCTTTCAAAATCCTGGTTTTGTGGCAGTTGCTTGAGGCTGTTTTTTGCCGGGGCTTCTATCTCAGAATCAATAGCCTCCTCAGCTGTCGTAGAATACCTGTTTTGTCCACAGGAACAAAGCCATGTCATTGCCAAAATCGATGCAATAAAACTTTTACTCATATTTTTGCTTGATCACAATGGTTTAATCCTTTGAGAGGCAAGAATTTTTCAATACATAATTTCATTAGAAGCACTGCATGCCCCGAAAAGGTGAAAGCTTAAATTAGCCAAAGAACCGCTACGATTAGTAGATGCTGCAAGAACCAAATTTTTCTATTTACCATCTCTATTTGTAATCCCTTTTACTTTGTTATCAGGTAAACGAGAGTATAATCCACTTACTTTTTTAGGCAATGCTATCATATATTCAATAATTATATTTACTAAATCGAATAATTGCTCAACCATTTCTTGATCATCAGTATCAATTTGTCCAGGATGAACAGCGTCAATTCCCGTAACACGAACAATATCCAATGATTGTTGAACAATTAAAGGAAGTCCTTTTTTAACAAGGTTTCCAATATCAGCATTGATATTCTTCCCATTTTCACCAAGTTCTTGACATAACACTTGAATTGAAAGTCTCAACAAAGCCGCCGCACCTTTTGGTGATTTTGAACTAATTGCTGCCGCCTCAATATAAAGTTTTAATACAGGTTCAGGCATTTCAGGGTTTGGAAATGGAGCATTTCCAGTGTCAGGAAAGTACATTTTGTCTTCAACCCATATGGTCGTCTTCTGGCAGTGATGACACGTCCCTACTCTTAATGGGTGAATATCTTTATTGGAATTGGGTTGGTCGCCCGACCAACGTTTCATCCACCAGTCTTGCTTTGCAATCGCTCCACAATGAGGACAAGTGAATGAACTTAAAAAAACCTGAGGTTGAATATATTTCATATTTTTAAGTTCTACTTTCTGTCTTCTTAATTGGCATTAACCAATTTGAATACCTGGAAAAACCATTGTAGCTTTCTAGGTGTATGAGAATAAGTCTAATTTCTTTTTCGATAAAGGACCCTAACTTTCAAAAGAAATATTTTTTGTTCATTCCACTGCCATTAAGAAACATATTATGACAGATTAATAGGTTAGGGTCAAAAACCTTCATCGATGTTTGTTAAGTTATTTTTATATTCAACACTTAACCTACCATTAAATGTACATGTTGTTAGGATCTGGATTTTTCGAAATATCAATACCTTTTTCTTTAAATATTGAAGGTACTTTCCAACTATATCTGATGTCAAAGTACATATTGAAAGATGCAAGCCGGTTTTGAATAAATTGTTTTTGTTGATGTTCATTTTGAAACTTTTTCTTTTTCAATGTTTTACCATTAATCAAGTTTTGATAATCATCTAATAAAGTATCCAACTTATATTTACCTGATTTTAACTGTTCATGCATTACAAATAAAGTGTCAATATGAATGATTGTTGGATATCGTAATTTTTTTGTTGACAAACCTGATTTTTCAATTTTATCTTTTTCCAAATCAAACCAAATGTTAATAAGATTATTTAAACCCATAATATCCAATTGTCTATTATGCAATAAGATAATAGGATAAATTTTTAATGATTTAGGTTTATAAGAACTGTCTAATTTAAATTCATTTTTAAGAAGAGTTTTTGCAAAATTTGCTAATTGGCGAACAGCCTTTGGTGATTCCTTTTTCCCCTTAGCTTCAAAATATAATTTTGATTTAAGTGCTTTCTCGTACTGTTTAAAATCATAACTTTCCTTTACATCAGATCTAATAAATACATCTTTTGATTCAAATAGAAATACCTTATTCCCATTTCGTATGTAATAATCTGGAACACCAGGCGTGTTCATTTGATCTCCAGAAAGCTTGAAGTATTTTTTGGGATAAGTTCTTTCAATAATTTTGTAAAGCAAATATTTCTCTGAAAACTCATAAGTGATTAATTGCCGAAGATTAATTTGTAATTGCTCATCAATTGAATCATTTATCTCTTTTAAAATAAAGTATAATCCATTAAAGATTTTCTCAATTGCAAATAGTGGGGAAATAACTCGGTAACTTGATTCTTCTATTTTAAACAAAGGATTTGCTCGTAGTGTCAAATAGTCATTCTCGCTTTTTTTGTAATCAATGTCATTAACAACTAGCTTATCAAGAAAGTCAATATTTGATTGATAACTCTCATCCTTTAATACATTAATTGTAATTGAACCTTCCTTTTTAGGCGACATCACTAGAAATGCAAAAGGCAATAATTTCTGAAGAAAACCTTTAAAATCAATTACATTAAACCTTTCAAAAAAACATTTTAAAAGTAACTCAGCAGAAGCTTGTTTAACTAGAAATTCAAATAGAAATACAGCTTTTATAACCTGTCCAATAAATACTGATTTAAGGTTATAATTTGAAATGTCAGAAGTAGGCAATGAGGTGGCTATGGCTAGACTAATAAATTGTGGATAGTTTTGAAAATTCTTTACTGATTCGATAATTAAATCGTCATTTTTATTTAACTTCTCGTTTAAAGCAAGGTAAATTTTAAACAATAATTTTTCGAAATCTTCATTACTTATTTTATCAACATTTCTATTACTAGATAAAACTGACTCAAATAATTTTAGGCTTGTTCTGGGGTTTAAAATTCCTGTTTTTGTAGATTTGGATTTATTGTAAAAAATTATCTTTTCATTGATCTCGTTTGCAAATTCGAAATTTTCTTTCCCAAACCATTTTGAAAGTAAACTGCTATGGTTTTCAACCAAATCACTACCGGAATGGAAACTAGTCAAATAAGAAGTTGCATCTAATAATAAACTTTGAGGAATATTCTCAATTCGATTAAGATAATCTTCACTATTTTCTGTATCAAAAATCTTTTTAAAATCTATTATTTCCAGTGCTTTTATCATATTTATGAAATGCCATATGTTACCTTGTGCCAAACGTGAAAAATCTTTGCATATTTAATATTTAGCAATAAATCTAGTTTTTTAGTCCATTAAATAATTCAATTTTACAAACGAACTATCATAAAATTTTCAATCCATTAAATGAAATAATTTGAAATGATTTCGCCCCAGTAAATCCTATTAGATTACTTAAAAAAGTTGTAATCTATAAACCTAAACAAAATCTTCCATTCAAAAAATACTAAATCCACGGTATTTTTATATTTATCAAAATAACAAACGATACTCTGGCTTAATAAACCCGCTTAACCTGACAAGGTAAGACTCCGAAAAAGTAAATGGTGGAATTGTTCTAAAGGCAAATGATGAGTAGTAGTTGAGGTTAGCAAGCTATTACTCAAACCTATCGTGTATTGGTTTCCTTCTTTTCAATTCATAGATGTAACAAGGGGTTTCATCAAATACCCTTTCTTCGACAAATTCAAAACCCAATCGCTGATAAAATCTATGTGCTTTGGTATTCGATTTTAAAGGGTCAATTAGAATTCCTTCTACCGCTGGATCTTGAAAGCATCTTTGAATGGCAAGTTCCATCATGGTGGTTCCATATCCTTTGTTGAGGTTACTTTCCTCCCCTATCCAAATATCGATAGCTCTCAGGTTTGGCTGCACCTCTCCCCAATAATGCGTTTCCTCCAAAAACGGGTCAATGATCTGTAAAAATCCGATGGGCGCTCGATTCAGTTCAGCCACGAGCTGTTCTCTCCAGGGAGGGTTTCGGTTTAGCTCTATTTCCCAGTTCCAATCCTCATCCGGGTCACAATCAATCACATGTTGTTGCCTGTCCCAATGTTTTACCAATTCAAGGTCATTGATAGTCGCTGGTCTTAATTTTATCATAGGAATGGTTTTATGATTGGACAGCATTTTTCGCATTTATAAACCCGCGGGAAGTTAATAGCCTCACCTTACGTTGCGCATGTAAATTTAATAAAATAGCCAAACCAATTTCATTCCCTGAGATGCCCCACTTGCGGGTACCCGCCGTCATTGGGTTGTTGTTTTAGTCCCTCTAAATCCACCCCAATTCTTTTACGGTCAGTTCACTTTCCATGGTTCCTGTATGCAAAGTGGCTTTTGGTTCAAAGAGCAGGTTAAATACAATTTCTCCATTTGTATGGGGTTTGTGTTCGACACCTTTCGGAACAATTAGAATTTCTCCTTCCTTAACTTCGACTGTTCTTCCATCCCGGAAGTCCATCAAGAGGGTCCCTTTAAATACCATAAAAAGTTCGTCTTCGTTTTCGTGACTATGCCAGACAAAGTCGTCTTTGAGTTTACAAAGTTTCACATATTGTCCATTGAGTTCTCCGATAATGTGGGGTGTCCATTGTTTTTCAAACAATGAGAACTTCTCCATAATGTTGATAGCCTTGATTTCCTTCATATTCTTTCATTTAACGCTAAACCCTATAATTCCTATACACGATGTTTTGGTGTAGTTTTTTTACGCTGACGTTGGTTTTCGTTCGTTTTTCTACCAATAGCTTTAAGCACTTCCATTGTGGTTTTGCTCCGTCTGAAAATGCTTTGTAAAAACTTGGACCCTTCATTCCATTTTATTCTCCATTGTAGTTATTCCGATGGATTTTGCAATATGTCCGAAGGCTACTACCAAATCAGAACTATCTCCATCTTCGAGCACTATATTCAGAGATTCAGCAATCATTTTTTATTTCTGTTCCAAACATTTTTCGGTTTCTCGACATCATTTTTTTGAGTTGTCCGTGTGTAATAGGTATGCCCCTTTTTAATCATTTCCGAAAAGGAACTAGAAGTCTTCTTGACTGACCGGATTTTTTGTTCTTTTAAGATTTTCTTTCGTTCCAAAAAAGATGGTGTCCCAATGAGCAAATAATAATGCCCAAGCTGAACTTTCGTCTAATACAGTCAAGTCATCACTGCCGGCATAGTAAAATGAATCAAAATGTTCGATTAATATTTTCCACGGCACCATCACTCCTACTTCTTTGCTCCAAGAAACCAATACATTTTTATCGACTGGAATACCCCTTTGGTAAAGCCAATTTTTTACTTCTTTTTCATTTCCTTCTAGAATATACATGTGTTCAACTTTTTGGAAAAGGCTTTTCTTGAATGGTTCATCTGCATGAAGCTCAGTACTTCTAATGTATTGATGTAAAAAGTCAGCGGCTTCATAACTAAGTGGCTTTATCTGGTCAAGATTTGACGCTGGCAAAATGTCATATTTTTCTTCAGTAAACCGCCATTTTAATTCAAAATCATGCATTTCAATTATGGGATTTTGAATGTTTGCAAAGTTGATAGTCATCAATAAAATGTTTTTAAGAGCTTACCTATAACGCAGAAATAATCTGGTTTCCCACTAAAGGCTCCAACCTTCACCAATTACTGGAAAATATTTTAAATACCTACTAACTGAAGGAAAAAAAGGCATTTACCCAACTAAGTCCTTTGTTGAACTTTGATCTAACACTTTTTTTATTTAGAAACTGATTCCTACCTTCAAATCACCAAGCGGATATATGGATGAACCATTTTCTTCTACACGAGGCCATTGATTGGTATTAACAGGCACATAGCCCATTCCCATTTGTCCAATCACATAAAATCCTACTTTCCTGTTTTTGAGGAAATCAAACCTATAACCCAAGAAGGATTGCGAGAATACAACGAAAGCATCATAATCATTACCGGTTACAAGGCTATTTCGGATACTGCCTCTACCCAAATTGATTACCTGTTCAAGATGCAAACCCTTCCAAAAATATTGTCTTACCGCAACAGATGCCATGAATGCGGAGTACGCTCCGTCTTGGTTAAAGGATTCACTGCCTTTGGCGGCCGAATAAGGCTGTACCAATAGACCCAAACCCAATTCGGTCTTGAACTTTTTTTCTACATTTAAGGCATAGGTTACTTTGCCCTGGGAAATCCTAAACAAACCATAGCCAACCGGGCTATACTCAATCCCCCACCTTTTGCTTGCCACTTCTTTGGTTGTTGTTTCCTGGGCAGTGGCAAAGTGGAAAGAAAATACGGTCAGAAGTGACAAAAGCGTTGTCTTGCTTTTAAACAACTGTTTGACCAAATGCCCTTTCCAGAGCCATAAGCCTGAAAAAATCAACAGTGGGAGTAATAAAGCTTTTACCAACAATTGAATGGAAGCAAGTTCACCAATGGGTGAATACACATAGGCTGCCAAAAACCCACCTATGATTAGGTGTAGGAACGTAACGGTTTTTCTTTGTTCTCTTGATTTCATAACTTATAAATTCAGATGTGAAACTTAATAGAACAAAGGTGAAGATTCCTTTAAGGGATAGCATTCACATAGGTGAACTAATACTTTTTCCCCGAAATTTCTGCTTTTATCCTACTCAGACTTTGTGGCTTGACGCCCAAATAGGAAGCAACATAATGCTGTGGGATTTTCTGTAACAGGGAGGGGTTCTTTTCCATTAATCGCAAATAACGGCTTTTCAAACTATCCGTTTGATATTGCTTTAATCTGCTGGCTGCACTTAAATAGGCATTCTCAGCCATAATTCTTCCAATCTTTTCAAATTTGGGATATAAATCATATAACATGTAGATATCTTTTTTTTCAAAACAAAAGACGGTTGAGTCTTCCAAAGTTTCAAAAAAGAAAGGGCTCTTTTCATCTTTAAGGAAACTTTCAAAATCAACTACAAATTCATTTTGAAAAAAGAAAAAGTAAGTAAAATCCTCACCGTCAATCAGCCTGTAAGACCTGACAATCCCACTTTCCAGAAAGTACAACCTGTTAAAAACCGATTCGCCCCTAAAGAATACCGTGCTTTTAGGCAATGCCATTTTTTTGGCGACATTTTTCAATGCGTCTATCTCTTCTTTGGAGTAGTTGCCTATTTTTAAAAGTAACTCTTCCAATGGTCAATTTTTTGAACTTGTTGGCAATTTTAGATTCTTTTCTTCAAAGTTCATCCCCAAAACGTCTTCTAATTGTAGCGACAGTGTACCGATATTTTTTGTCCACTTGTTGGTCATTGTCTATAATGATTTGCTTTGATATTCTTTTCTGCGAGTGATACGGTTTCTTCTATCCGCTTTCGCCGGGTCTCAGCTTTTTTGGCGTTCATTATCCATTCAAGAATCCCCCTTCTTGATGACCGTGCAAAGTTCTCCCAATTTTCGAATGCAGGTTTGTTCTTTGAAAAAAGCTCCTGCAAATCATCCGGAATTGTCAAATTATCTACTTCATCCAACGCAGTCCAAGTCCCATTCTGCTTGGCAATTTCTATCATCTTAGTTCCTGCACTTTCCATAAGTCCTTGCGCGATGAGTTTGTCGACTTTTTGTTTGTTCACTTTACTCCAATTGCTCTTAGGGTTTCTCTTTGCAAAGAATTGATAGTAGCTGTTTTCGTCCCGTTTGTTGGGTTTGCTGTCTATCCAACCAAAACACAATGCCTCATCCACCGCTTCGGGGTAATAAACACTCTGTATTTCGCTTTCTTTCCTATAAATGATAAGCCAAACAGATTTTTCTGATTGGTGGTTTTCCTCCAACCATTTTCGCCATTCCATTCTGGTCTTGGCGTGAAAAGCCTGAATGCCGTTGTAAATTTCCATTACCAACTTAAAATTTCTTCAAAATTAAACTAGTTTTTACAGGTTTCATTTCTCCAACAATTATCAAACTTGCATAGGTGGCCCAAACAACTGGAATTGCAATTAAGCCTCTCTCCTAATAATAGGTAAAAGTTTACTCGATAAACCTACTCAGTCATTTCCAATCTCAATATACAAAACACGTGGTATTATTATCCTGCACCATTTGTTTTCAGCTAAATTACAAAGAATTTTTAGCCCAACCCTCACTAAAAAATAGTTTAAAAAAAGCGGGTGTGATCCCGCTGTTCCATTCACATCAAGTAAATTTTCATGGTTTTAAACCTCTTTCAAGATTTTTACCAATTCAGTGGGTTTGGCAAAATAGGGACTGTGTCCACTGTCTATGGTATATACTTGCTTCAAAGTGCCGTTGGCTTGAATCATGCGCTCTTGATTGGCAGTACTCACCCCTACATCTTTTGCTGTTTTCACATAATACTTTGGGATGGCGCCAAAGTTAGATTCCGTCAAAGTAACTTTACCCTGAAAAGGAGCCAAAGGTTCCGCCTTATGTTTTTCCAGCACCAATTGCTTCACATCATCCGTGCAATCATCTGCAAATACTTTTACCGCAATGTCAGGCTTGATGGTAGAAGCTGAATAATCCGGAAGAAAAACCAAATTAGGGCCTATTAAACTGCCCGCATCTGTTGCTGAGAGCGTCTCGATATCCTGCCCGTTTGCAGGCAGATAAGCGGATACATACACTAATTTTTCAATTTTTGCAGGTATATTTTCTGCCACCTGTGAAATCACCATCCCTCCCATACTGTGCCCGACCAGGATGACCTTGCCTTCCTGTTGGTTTATGATGTCGGTCACCACATCCACATAAGTTTCAAGGGTAATGCCGGCTACAGGGGTGTTGTCATCACCATGTGCAGGCAGGTCAAATGTAATTACTTTTGCCTCTTTACTTTCTAAAGCGGTTTTTACCTGATCCCAGGCAAATTTACCTGCCCATGCGCCGTGTACTAATACGTAGGTTTTCATTGTTTTTGGAGGTTGTTTTTTTGAATTGAACGCGAAGAAAACAGCGGCTGAGCACAGAAGCATAGCAGCGGCTAAAATTGTTGAGTTTTTCATACTGATGTAGATTTTAATTTTTGATAAACTTGATGTGAAAATGTTTTGGCATAGGTCCTCTTAGATGATTTTTGGATTTTTAATCCGATCTCCATTCCTATGAAATGTCGGTTAGTTGTGCGCCTGATTAATGGAATATTGAAGTATACCATTCCACTGCCTGATCAACAGTTCTGTCCAGTATTACCGGATCCTCATAATACTGAAAGTGACCGGTTTCGTCTTCCCATTGCAATTTCTTTTTACTAGCAGGTACTGCTTCAAACTGTCTTTTGGCTACAGCAGGCAGAAAGCTATTGTCACTATGGATCATCAAATAAGGTTTTTGAAGGTTTTGAGCAGCCGAAAAAGATTCAAACTCCAATAAAGCAGCATCACTCATTTTCGGATAGTTATTAACCCAGATGCCTTTATTGGCCCATTGGATATACCAGTCATAAACAAATTTTCCAGGCATCCCAACATCCATCCTTGTTTCGTCAACAGCCGGCACATTTATGACCTCTCCAGTTTCCTGATAAGTTTTTAAGGCATCCCTGCCTTCTGCAAGGCGCTTATCTAAAGCATCCTCAGTGCCCATCCACTGAATATCTCCTTCGCGATCTCGGTAATGACCTGCTACTGTTACCAATCCTTTAAAAATATCTTCTTCCGATACCGCTCTTAACATGGCTGAACTTCCTTGGCAAACAGCAAACCCAACCACTTTTTCTTTATCAACCATGGGTAGAGAACTTAGATAATGTGCAGCAGCCTTAGCGTCTTCCACCTTAGCAATGGGATCTTCTAATTCTCTTGGCTCTCCTGAGCTTTCTCCACGATAGCGAGGATCAAAAGCTAAGGCCACCATGCCTTTATTGGCAAACCTTTGTGCGTACTCTGTTGGAGCTTGCTCTTTGGCAAAGGTCATTGGGCCCAAGATAGGTGCTGCAGGATAGACTTTCCCCTCTTTGTAATCAGTAGGCAGATATAAATCACCTACCAATGTTTCGCCACCACTTGTGAAAGTCACTTTGTTTTTACCAGCTTTAAATTCTACTTTTCCTGTTATTTTTTCCATCGTATTTTCATTTAGATCTTTATTGTTATCAGAGCATCCCATAATTAGCGTTACTCCAAGAATTAATGTTAGAAGTTTCATGATTTATCTTAATTTAAATGTTTATGAAAATGCTTTGAGATAAGATTGCGATAGATTGACCTGTTCCTTTTTGTAGTAAAAGTCCAGTAGGATTTGTGTATGATCCCCGTAAGACCAAAACCATTGTCAATAAGATGGATCGTTGTGTTTTCAAAATAGTCACCATTTGATTTCTGCTTGATCTCTGAAAAACTTTCCACTTGGCCCGCCATCAGGCAATTGTGCAGCCCACACTATCCCCTCAGCTCCCTGTGCCGGGCTTTTGGGTGCAGATGGTCCTCCCATTTCAGTTCGAACCCAGCCTGGACAAACGGCATTGACCAGAATCCCGAAGCCTTTCAGTTCACCTGCCGCTTTAAGGGTAAGCATGTTTAGGGCGGCTTTAGAAATGCTGTATGCCGGTGTACCGGGAGTGAGGGATGAAAAGGAACCCGCCCCACTCGACACATTGACGATTCGCCCGAAATGGTGCTTTTCCATCAAGGGGTAAAAGGTCTGTATCATTCTCCAAGGACCCATCAGATTGGTTTCCAACGTAGTGGCAACCTGTATCAAATCTGCATTCAGGGTTGATTGCCAAGTATCATAATTGATCGCCGCGTTATTGATCAGTATATCCAATCGTCCAATTTCCCGGGAGACAAACTTCTCCAGAATAGCGATGCTTTTAGGGCTAGTTACATCAAGGGGATGAAACAGTACTTTTGGAGACAGGCCGTTAAGACTTCTTATTGCTTCATTGCCTTTTACATGGTCACGGCAGGTAAGGATTACCTGATGGTTCTTTTCTGCCAACTGCCTGCACACCTCCAGTCCTATACCCCGATTGGCTCCTGTTACTAGAGCTACTTGAAATCCATTCATAGGTCCTCGCTTTTGAACCCTTTATACTCTAATCGTGCCATTTTTATATCTATTTGATATTCAATAACTTATGTAAAAAATTAACAATTTGATAATCACAACATACTGGGAATTCACAGGATGAATCCCAATATTTAAGGAAACAAGTTTTATGGATTTCAGTAGAGAAAACAAAACAGGTAATAAATTCACTGTTGGTGAATTGAACCAACTTTTGGAAATAAACAAGGCCATTACCGAAGCGAAAACCGCGGTTGAACTTTTAGCCTCCATTCGTGAGAAGGTAAGTCAGCTAATTCCTTTTGATGATACAGGTATTTTGATTGTTGAAAAAGATGGCATGTATCACTATGATATGGCTGTAAATATTCCTGGCTGGGACGATTCAAATGCAAACAAAAAATTACAGGAACATACTGATTTAAAACGCATCAAACACCCAGGTTCCTATTTGGAAGATGTGATTAAAAGACTTGAAAAGAGCAATTCACCCATAATTGAAGATTATAACTTACGCTTAAAGGAATTCGATTATCCATTTTTTGAGATTCTTGAAGAAGTTGGTTATAAGGAGGGCTTGGTTACCGTATTAAAATCAAATGGTATTACCTACGGAACTTTTTGGCTCAATAGCCTAAAAAAAAATCATTTTAAACAGGAACACTTCAATTTATTTGAGGCAATAGCAGCACAGGTTTCGGTTGCTGTAGCCAATATTCTGGCCCAAGAAGAACTAGTAAATGAAAACCGTACCAAAGCCATCCTTTTGGATATCAGCGAGCATATTGCAGCTATTGACAACAGAAAGGAATTATTTACGACGATTATCAATGAAATAAAACCAATCATACCCATCGATGACACGGGTATTCTTGTACTAAATAAAGCGGGGACCCATTGGCAAGACTGGACGAATATTGAAAATTTTCAGGAGACTGATGCGGCAAAAAATTTAAACCTTGCAGGTTTTACGGATTATATTCCTTTGGATCACTTCACAGAAATAGCTTTTAATTCCACAGGAATCTTTTCAATAAAAGAAGTGATTGAGGCAAACCATCCATTTGCTACCATCATGACTGATGCCGGGTTAAAAGAATTTATGTTTACACCATTAATATCTCATGGAAAAACAATAGGTTCCCTTTTTTTTGATTCACAAACACAAGGAACTTATTCACCTAAATATTTTGATACATTCAAGGTTATTGCCAATATGGTTGCCTCGGCTGTTAGCAATATTTTGTCCAATGAGGAAATAAAAGAGCGGGAAAAAGAAAAATCACTTCTCCTGGATATCAGTAATTCAATTTCACAAATCAACAATAAGGTCGATCTATTAAAAAGCATCAATGAGTTGCTGTGGCCAATATTTCATCATGATGATGCCGGTTTTAGTATTGTTGATAAAGACCATAAATACTTCATTGATTACCACAATTTGTATTCTCAGGAAATACCCTATTTGGAAGAGGCCAAATTTTTCAATGGAGAGGTTTATAAGGGGGTTTACAATGTCGAAGATGGAACCATTCCATTTCCTGATTCCATTGTAGAACATTACATGTATCGTAAACCGGAAATAGGTAAACTTAAAGATGTTTTATCCTTAAACCGGAATACTGACCTTTTGAAATTGGAAATAGAACATGGGTTGGTTTACTACATCTGTTCTCCACTGACAACAGGTGGAAAAACTTTGGGCTTATTCAACCTCCTTTTTAAGGAAGAAAACAAACCTAATGCCGCCTCATTAAGCCTGTTTACGCAGATTGCCGAAATTATGGCACTTGCATTTTCTAACATTTTAGCCAACGAAGAACTATTAGAAAGGGAAAAAGAAAAAGACATACTGCTCAACATCAGCCAAAAACTAAGCAACACAACCAAAGCAGATGAATTGTTGCAGGTCATTATCAGAGAAGTGAAACCCATCTTCAATTTTTATGATACAGGTGTTTTAGTCATTGACGAAAATGCCAAGGGGGTTTATGATCTTTCTGTAGTATATCCGCACATCGACAATTCGGAAGTAAATGATTTTTTGAATAACAAAGGTTATTACAAAGACAACCAATTGTTACCCCTCAAAAATTCAGTGGTGGAATGGATCCTTCAACAGTTTGACACAAAAAAATTACCCATTGTGTTTAACTACCAAAAGGATTATTCTACCTATTCAGACGGTCATTTATTGGAAGACCTAAAAAAAGGAGGTTATATTTCTGCATGGATGTGCCCTTTGGTTCAGCGGGGAAAAATCTTTGGGGTATTTAGCCTAAATTTCACCAAACATCAAACAATCCCAATTGAAAAGGAAACGCTTTTATTGGCACTTGCAGATCGAATTGCATCTAGCCTTGCCAATATATTGACGAAAGAGGAAATCCTTGAAAGTGAAAAAGAGAAATCTGTTTTATTAAGCTTGAGCGAATCAATCGCAACTATCCGAGATACAAATGAACTTTGGAAAGTGATGATTGAAAAGGTCAAACCAATCCTTGGATTTAAAGCCTCAGTTTCTACAATTTATTCGCCCGATTATTCGAAATACTGTTATTACCTTTTTTCAAGTGATGTGGTGTCCAACGAGCTTCCGGAAAATTTAAAGAAACTTTTTCATGTGTACGTACCCATAAAAGATACTTCTGATGAGTGGGTTCTTCAGCAAGGTGATGTCTGTACCCTCACCTTGGAAGAAAAAAAGCCCTTAGCAAGATCAAACCCAGAATCAATAGAAATATTGAGAACTGCCGGAATTGAATTTAACCTATATATCAAATTAAAAGTTGGGGGTAAAATAATTGGTGTCCAGCATTACCATTTTGAAAGCAGAGAAAATATCGCAGAGAAAACAATTTCCTTGGCACGATCTATCACAGATTTAATTGCTATTGCACTGGCGAATATCCTTGCCAATGAAGAAATACTAAAAAGAGAAATTGAAAAATCAAGACTTCTAAAAATTTCTGGCGCCATCTCCAGGATCTCCAACAAACAAGATTTATTAAAAGTCATCTACGGAAATATCACCCCGGTATTTCCTTTTGATAGTGCAGGACTATTTATCACAGATCTAGATAGAGATGTGATTTATGAAGTTTTAGATAGCCATGCATATCCAGATGACCTCCAACAGGCACTTGAAAATTCCAATGACCTCGGACCCTGGAAACTAAGCGAATCAAATATTGATAGTTGGTGGATGAAGGAAACAATTGTTATCCGTTCCATGGAAACTGAAGCTGAACTATCCAAAGGGAGTTTTGCCGAATCACAATTTAATGCGGGACTTGCCTATGGATTAAAACACTTTATCGGTGGTCCCATGTATGCCAACGGCAAAAAAATCGGTGCAATTTGTTTCAATTCCAAGCAGGAGAACTTTTACTCAGAAGAAAATTTGTTTATGTTTCAAAGTTTGAGTGAGCAAATTTCTGTTGCCATTGCCAATATTCTTGCAAATGAAGACATCACCAAGAGAGCAGAAGAAAAAGCACTCTTGCTGCGCCTGAGTACAGAACTCTCATTAAAGAGAAGTATTCATGGCGTCACGGCATTGATATTTGAAAGGATAAAATCACTGATCAATGCAGAAGGGATTGTCCTGACATTGCTTTCAGAAGACAAAAAAAGCTATAAAGCAGTACAGCATGAATCAAGCCCTGAAGTATTGGCTATCTATCAAGCGGATAAAGAATATAGGGGCAACTTCAATAAAAATGTTCCACTTCATCTTGATCCATTTATATCCGGAGAACAGGTATTCGAGAAAAGGCTTCCCTTTTATGCCAAAGTAGCAGATATTTTGAAAAGCCACCCAGATCACGCTTGGGCAAATTTGATGCATAAAGCAGGTACCGAAAGTACCACCGTCTATGTACTTAGACTCAATGAACAGCCTTTTGGAGCCATGTTCTGGCATTGGCAGGATGAACTTGCCAATCCGGAAGATATTTATCCCATGATTCAAGGTATAGGGGATTTGGTAGCCATCACCATCTCCAATCTTATTTCTTCATCTGAGTTAGAAGAACGCGCAAAGGAAATAGAATACCTTAATCAAAAATTGGAGGAGCAGAATGCTTACTTGGAAGAAGAAATTCTGGGAAAATACAACTTCGGTGAAATCATTGGAGAAAGTCCTGCCCTGCAAAATATTTATCACAACATCAAGCTGGTATCGAAAACCGATACTACGGTATTGATTACAGGGGAAACCGGTACCGGTAAAGAATTAATCGCGCGCGCCATACATGAGGCTTCTGATCGCAGAGGCAAAACATTAATTAAATTAAACTGTGCAGCCCTTCCTGCCCAATTGATAGAAAGCGAACTTTTTGGACATGAAAGAGGGGCATTTACAGGGGCCATAGAGCGTAGAATAGGCAAATTTGAACTTGCCCATGAAAGCACCATCTTTTTGGATGAAGTCGGTGAATTGCCTTTGGACCTTCAAGCAAAGTTACTTCGTGTGCTTCAGGAAAGGGAACTGGAAAGATTGGGAGGAAGCAAGGTGATTAAAACCAACGTAAGAGTCCTTTCTGCCACAAACCGGGACTTGCAAAAGGAAGTTCAGGCAGGAAAATTTCGTTCTGACTTATATTATCGGCTAAACGTGTTCCCTATTCACCTTCCACCCTTGCGGGAAAGAAAAGAAGACATTCCCCCTCTTGTGCATCATTTTCTGGGTAAGTATCAAAAAAAATTAGGAAAGCAGGTGGCAGGTGTATCCAATAAAGTGATGACCCAGCTGACGAGTTACCCATGGCCGGGCAATATCAGAGAACTGGAACATGTTTTAGAAAGAAGCTGCATTTTGAGTACAGAGCGAATCTTAAAAGAAATCCATCTTCCTAAGATTCATCAGGACAGAGAAAACTATGAAGATAATGGGCATCTTAGCACGCTTGCCGACAATGAAAAAACACATATCCTAAAAGCGCTTAAGCATTGCAACTGGAAAGTCAGTGGGCTAGGCGGAGCTGCTGAATTGTTGGACTTAAAACCCAGTACGCTGGAGTTCAGGATGAAAAAACTAGGAATCAGGAGGCTTCACCAATAATCAAAATGGCGACCACAGATGAATAAAGTCCTCCTTAGCTTATTGTTCATTTTTCTGAGTGTGTATTCCCTGAGAGCACAGATCAATGAAAGTGATACGGCTCAGATTCAGTTGCAACTTCGTTCTGGAGGTTCATTTCAAACCGGTAATGTCGAGCTAATACGCATTGCCTCTCAGTTTGATTTTTCATCATGGATTTCTCCAGCTTTTGTTTTCAAAACCCAGAACAACCATCTCTATCAGGAGATTTTCGACAACAAAGCAGATGATGACTTGACAAGTAGAAACTATCTTTATTATAAGCCGCTGAATAAAGTTTATCCTTATGCCATAGGGTATATTTCCACCAATTTTAGAAGGAATATTGACTTGAGAGCATTCTATGGTTTGGGATTGACTTATCAGCTCCTGCAAAAACAAGCGCATAATATCAAGCTCTCTTCAAATCTACTTTATGAAAAATCAACGTTTACGGATAGGAATTTCAATTTCATCGAATTTAACGGAAACAACCAAATCAAATCATACTGGAACACCGTCTATTTGAGCGGATTCCATGAATTCAATGAGAATTCGTTAAAGCTAAACTATGAAGTTTATTGGCAACAATCGTTGGAAAAGAGGGTAAATTATAGGTATCATATGGTTTTCGGCCTTGACCAAAAGCTGATCAAATCCTTTTCATTACAGACTAGAATAATCTATGCATTTGAAAATGTGACCAATTCCCGTGTAAAGCAAAATGATTTACTCTGGATTTGGGGGCTTTCCTACATTTTTAAATCGAATAAGCAACCTGAAAAATACTAAGGCAAGTGGCTGACCTAAGGACCTGAATTTTCCCGAATATTTTATTAAGGAAAGTGTATCAAAACCTCTTTGCCGCATCGCTTTCCAAATCATTGCTTTAAGGTCCTCTACCTCAAACACCAGCCACCCCAAGAATGGGAGTATGGCTATTTAGTCTTTTTTCTTCTTTCAGAATAGGTAGAATCCAGGTAAGCATAAATTTGCTCAAAGCTTTCTCTGTTGAACCGGGTGTTCACATGGTGCCACTTACCGCTTTCAAGCTCCATATTGATGGAGAAGACCTTACCTATCCAAAGGAAATTTGCTTCTTGGATGTTCCAGCTTTTAAGATCCTGATTTAAGTTGATTTCTTTTTTCTTCATCGGATAGTGAAACTCCATCTGATCTCCCAACAGCCTGATATCCGAACTTCTCCTTGTGAAATATGCCAAAGGAAAAAATATCAAAGCAATCAGGAAACCTACGATGAATACAGCTATAAAAATTTCCATAATTTTTTGTTTTATTCCAATAAAGGTAACGTAAAAGAAGGTGGAAAAGGTTGTAATCCTTTTCAATTTTTAGCTTGTTTATACAATTTATAGCTCCGTAGGAGCGACCGGTCTAATAACCGTGGGTTTTAAATCATGGAATTGCGATTAATTTACTTTTTTAAAGTGCTTTAGGCACGAACGATCTTCCGTTCTGAAAACATTTAGCTCAGCCGTTTTCAATGGTCGTCTTTTTGGTCTGGTAAACTTACCGTCAAAATTTTTGGCTTGCTTTAACTGGTTTGAAATACCTTATTTCCTCTGTTCTTTTGGCATGATTTATAATAACCAAAAGATCTAGCCGGGAAAAAAACCTTCCACCCACAAGGCCAAACGCACCCTCGGTTTTCCGGCCACCCACCGCGCATTCTATAGAATGATGGGGCTCTCACCATCGCGTCATGCTGAGCCTGCCGAAGTCCTCCTGACGGAATGGCAGAAATACGAAGACCATTCGCTCCGAAGGACGAAGTCCCTTCGGCGAGCTCAGGGTGACGGTAAAGTTTTAGGTGACGCTTCGAAAGATCGAAGACTCTTCGGCGATCCTCTACCTCAGGCAGGCAGAGTGACGAAAAAACATGGCTTTTCCTCCGATATTCTGTTTATCTGTTTTCTGGTCTCCCTACTTTCAGCTTTGAGTTTCGAGCTTCCAGCTTTTATTCTTCGGTTTTCCGGCCACCCACCGCGCGGTCTGTGGAACGATTTGACACTAAGATTGTGATTTTAGTTTGTAATTGGCCCACTTCCAGTTGTTCCCCTGATGTTCTAATATCCTCTTTATCTTTTTTTACCCACTTTCAGCTTATTTCTTTTAGCTTATGATCAGTTTTCCGATACCCTGTTTCTCTGCTTTCAGCTTTCACCTTTGAGCTTTGAGCTTTTTCTCTGATATCCTGATTTCTTAATTTACTAGCTTTCAGCTTTGAGCTTCAAGCTTATTAACCTTCAAAAAAAATCTCTTCCATTTCGGGAAGTAGTTCTCTGGCTATTCTTCTAAGCTGAAAAAAAACCTCCTAAACTCTGGGATCGTAGGTACTCAAAAATTCTTGGACTGACATTTCATTTATTTTATTCGTTTGATGATGAATTTGGTAGATACAAAAGCCGATAAAACCCAACCGATGATCAGGTTGATCCCAGCACCCATAGCGTAGATGGCAGGAACTCCCCACCAATTCATCAATTGCCCGTAAATGGCGGTAACGGCAAGTAACCCACTGATCGTAATGAGAAGCAACCTTTTTTGATTGGGAAGTTCAATGGTCAGCACAAGCATAGCTGCCAAGAACAAGGCGACAATAAGCTGGGTAATTATCTCTTTGATAAAATAGTCACTGGCACTGTAATAGCCCACAGGTTTGCTGATGATCCAAGAGAAGGTTTGGTCGGTCGTCAAAGTGCTGATTTTGTTGACAAATTGCTCGTCAAACTTATCGGTTGTCAGGCTATTGGCAGGAACTTCAATAAGATCGGCGGTCTGAAAACTTTCCGTCTGCTGTTCAGATTGCGAGAAAACACTTTGCGCAGTGGGCACACCCCATGGAAACATTTGGGTCAATCCGCTCCAAAGGAAAAGTATCACGGTGGATACGAGGGTAGAAAGGATGATTTTCTTGGTCATATCGTTGGAATTTTGATTGAGAATGTCACAAAGATAAATTATGCCAATGAGATAAGCTTCCTCAATTCTTCCACACTTTCTTTATAAATATCACCAACATGTCCCATATTTTTCTTCAGAAAATCTTGGGCACCGGGAAAGTCAGTCCAGATTTCTTTGAGCCGGTTGGTAATCTGACTTCCTTCGGTTTGTTCAATCTCAAAGGTCCAATCATCAAAACCAAGGTCATAATACATATGCCCTTTGATCGTATCCTCAGGTTGCCTAAGGTAGAAAAACGGCGTCTCGTTTACCGCTGCAATGATTGGGGAATGGCATTCAAAACTCAATACTGCCAATGCCTTTCGGTACACAGAGGCCGCTTCATCAGGAAACCAATAGCCTCTCTTCAACACAAATGGCTTGATGTCATCAGGCAAAGGATCGATTAATAATTCATCCATGATATCTACCTGATAGGTCATTTCGGGACACACCAGAACTTTGTTACCGGTTTCTTTGACATAGGCGATCATGGCTTCCCTCAATTTGGCATGGTCTATCTCTTTCTTTGCCGCATTGACGGTTTCAACCTCATTGATTTTGGCCTCAGACCAGCCGTTGTTGTTGGGATTGAATTGGTGATAGGGGGTAAACCTTAATCTCGGGATCACACATATAAATTTCCTGTCCTCCAGCCCTGCCTCTTCCAAAAACCGATCACCTTTTTTATCGTCTCTGATATCCATAAAAAAGGTGGCATCAGGAGCGAACTTGATATGTTCGCCCTTGATGCCTACTTTTTCAAGATGCTCTATGGAAATGGTTTCTCTCGTATAGATAAAACTTGACTTTTTTAAAATGTGCTGATGGTATTCGCTGGGGCTCTGAAGCGTGGTTCCAAAAACCCCAAATGGCTTGTCGGTATTTTCCATCCAGAATGACAGGTTGTCCGCACCCACCAACATAGGTCCCGATCCATGCACCATCACATCTGCCTTTTCCAAGGCTTCCATGACTTCGGGATTGTCTACATTTTTTTCCTTATCGACATTTCCGTAAAGGATGTCCACCTTTGGAAAATTCTTTTTGAGGAGTTTTCCCACCTCTTCACTTTTGCTTCTTTTCCACAGGATGATTTTGACTTCCGGCATATAGGTTTGGAATACATTCAGCAAACCAGGCGTATGCGCGATATCTCCAATGTTTACATCTTGCCATCCGGACACCAATAAAATGGTTTTGCCCTTTAAAGAATTGCTGTGTCCGCAGCTGGAAAACAGCATATCTGAAATCAACAGGGAAGCGGATATAGTCCCGATTTTACCAATTGCTACTCTTCTTTTCACGTTTTAATTCTTTTCATAAACATACCCAAATATCCAACATCTTTTCATCAGCTTTAATATCTCATTTTAGATGCAATTTAATCTAATGTTTCAATTTCAAATAATCGTCCTTCATACTTGCTGTCTAATTCGACCTCAAATCCCGATTTTTCCATTTCTTGACCGGTCAGGCTTTTAATCAATTTTCCATCTAAATTTCTGACCTGATACATTTTTTCAGGTGCAAGGTATTTGACCAAAACCTTTCTGTTGGGATCAGCCGCACCATGTCTGAAAACTCCCACGATCCCGCCGCTTTTGGTATCGGTATTGATCCGTTGAAAGCCGTCCCAATGTCCCTCCATCGGCTCGCCAAAACCAAACAGATCCTGCCTGAAGCTCATGATGCTGTGCTTCTGTTCCATGGCTTGGAGCCAATCCGCATAGCCTCGGTACTTAATAAGGTCCTCTTGAGACAATTGTCTTGGATCGCCAAGCATGATTGGTAAAGCCCCTGCGATGGATTGGATATGCATTTCCCATCCTTTGTCCTGCATCTGTGGATTGCCGATGACAAGGGCTGTGGCGGGCATGGCAGGCGACCTCCACCAAGCCATGTTCCTGACCCGTAAATCTGTCTTCTCCCCTTTGGTTCCATCATAGTTGGACAGCCAATTCCCTTCCGCATGCTTGAGCATGGCAAAATCGATCAGTTGCAAACCTCCCATGGCTTCAAATGTACAGTCGATAAACAAGTCGGGCTTAGCGGCATGAAGCGCATCAAAAAGCTCCCACATGCGCTCATAATTCACATACAGGGATTCATGGTGATCCTTGTGGTGATCATGGTCTTCTGCATAGCAACCGGATACTTCAGGATTAAACACATAGGCACTCGATACCACTGCAAAATCAAGTTTGAGGTATTCCAAACCATGATCCAAGGTCAATTCCAATAAGATATCTTTGATGTAGTCTTTCCAGCCGGTACTGAAGCATGCCGATCTGATATCGGTATCATCTATTTCTATATGGAGATTGCTGAACTCCCCGTCTTTTCCTCGGACAAACCATTCCGGATGTGCATGGTAAACCTTGCTGTCCGGAGCTGCACTACCGACACTGATCCATAATCCGGGTTTCATGCCGAGGGATTTGATGTAGTCAAACACGGGTTTGAGGCCATTGGGGAACTTGGTCTTATCGATGCCCCAATCCCCATAATTGTTTTGCCAGCCATCATCAATGACAAATTCCTTCATCCCGGCAGCCGCTGCGGCATCAGCCAGTTCCATGATCAGCTTTTCGTTGATATCTTTCTTAAATGGTTCCCAGGTATTGTACACAAAAGTGGGCTTTTCATCCAATTCCGAAAGCCGGATCCTCATGTGTTTCCTCACAAAATCCGGTAAAGTCAGGCTGAGGATATCGTTGGGTTCCCGTTGCTTGTTGTAAACCATGGTAAAGACCTGAGGTGTTTCAAAAGTTTCGCCGGGTTTGATCCATTTCCGAAAGGGAAATCTTGCCTCTTTATGCGTCAGTCCTGCTGAGATTTCCGGGGATTCCCAAAACACAGAAGTTCTTTTCAAGACACCTGTTGCTTCATTGCCAATAAGTATCCCTGCTTCCCAATCCATGTTGTGGACGATAAGCAATGCATCCTGCATATTGCCTTCATAAGGACCGATGGACTTCCGTCTGCCATAATCACTGTACATCCAACTGAATGTGGTAGGCAGATAACCGGTAACAGAAAACCGCTCCACATCCACAGATTCCAAGGCAGCTTCATTTGGACCAAGATTTTTAACGGTCAGGCTTTTTCTGATGACAGGAAGATTGGGATAGAGCAAAAATTTTACAGCCACCTGAAGTTGGTCATCGTGGCTTTGAAGCGTGACCATAGCTCCGTTTCCCTCAAAGGAATCCTGTGCAGTTTCAATCCCGATCAGTTTCCATTGACTGTTCCCCGAATAGAGTTCTTCTCCAAATTCAAATTGGAAGTCAATGTTATTAGTTGTAAAATAGTTGAATTCACCGTCAAGTGGTTGGTAGGCAGTTGTGATAAACTTCCCATCATTCGTTGGTAGGGAAATGTTTCTTTCGACGACGCCGTTGTTGAGCATCAATTCGCCATCCGTCCATTTGGCATATTGGGCAAATGATTCCACATTGAAAATTAAGGATACGGCCAGTATGGACAGCAGTTTTTTCATTTTTTCAGACTTTTCAAATATTCCATGCTTTGAGGGACTTGCTTGTAATAAGTGGGGCTTTCATCTTCAATGTAGTAATGCTTCACATTTGCTTTTTTTGCAGCGATCAGAATCGCCGGAATATCCAATTGGCCAGTTCCCAATGCCACATCATTTTTCACAGGAGTGCCACCTGATAGGTTTCCGTCCACTCCTTTTTTCAGGTCTTTCAAATGCATCAACTTGAATCGATCTCCATATTTTTCCAAATAGTAGACCGGATCGGCTCCAGGGAAGAATGTCCACAAAATGTCCATTTCGAAGCTTACATAGTTGGGGTCGGTTTTTTGGATCATGAGGTCAAAAAGGGTCCCGACTTCATGAGGGTGAAATTCATAACCGTGGTTATGGTAGCAGAAAACAAGATCAAACTTGTCTTTCAGGATTTTCCCAGCCATATTGAAATCAGCTATTGCCTTTTCAGCCGCAGCCAAGTCAAAAGGAGTATCATGGGGAATCCAGGCCACACGGACATATTTTGCTCCTAATATATTGGCATCTTTTCCAACCTGATCAGTTTTGTTCATCAAATCTTGGTAGCTCACACCAAAGGACGAACAATACATCCCTCTTTCATCCAACATAGCCCGTAGTTCAGCAGCTGATTTGCCAAAAAGATTGGAAAATTCCATGTCTTTGATGCCCATGGCCTGAAGGGTATCCAACGTCGCCGCTACATCCTGCTGGAAGCTGTTGCGATAGGTATAGGATACCATTCCGGGAGTGTCGGGAAACAGTAGGGTTTGTGCCGCTGTGTTTCCAAAGAATAAGAGAAATGCCAAAACAGAAAAGGTTAATTGCTTGATCATCATGTTATTTATTTTCTTTAAAAGAGACCGGATCAGATACCTTGGAATACCTCTTTTTCATTAGATTCATCATCCACACATTGATGTCCCATTGGTCCGCCAAAGGGTCGCCGGTCAGAGGATGTAGCACCATATAGGGTGGCGCTCCAAATTCCGGGGTTACGGTAAAGAATTTTTGATTTTTGTTTGATTCGATCACTTGATCCCACCAATTCAAATGATGGTTTAAAGCAGGTTCCCAAACTGAAACCCTTGGGTCAGGAACCTGAGGGCCTTCACTATAGCCCACCCTGGCATGGAGATGTGCTGCGGCACGGATCGCTTGCTCCACCGCATCTTTTTGATCTTTCAAAAAAGACTCCGCCGTCACACACCAATGGGAAAAATCCAAGGTGATTTTAAGGTCAGGAAGCTGTGCAAGGTATGCTTTGGTGATATGTGCTGCAAAACTCCATTTACCCCGATGGGTTTCATGGACAATCGGAATCCCGGTTTCCTTTTCAATACCTTTTGCCAAATCGAACAGCGCTCGATTTTGATCAAAGGAATAATAATCCTTTCCTGTTTGGGAATTGATAAAGAGGGGTTGGGTTTTTGCCAGATTGCAAAGCCTGAGTTCAAAATTGCGGCGGTGCAAATCAAAATCCCTGTCCACGGTTTCCCAATGTTGGGCAATGAGTTTTAGTCCAAATGAATCTATCAATTCAGCTTTTGCATCCCTTTCCTTTTCCTCCAAAGGAAAGCTCATTTCCACCCCGTCATATCCTGCATCTTTTACCTGATGCAGAAATTGCTCAAAAGGCATGGATTCCGAACCCCAAAGAGGGCAAAAGAACAGCAGCTTCATATAAGAAAGGGGTTGAAAAATTTTATCATATGTACTTTTTGATTAACTGGGTCTCAATTTCCTCAAGGGACTTTCCTTTGGTTTCAGGGATATTCTTTTTTACAAAAAGAAAATAGACAAAGCAGATTCCGGCATGGATGGCAAAAGTGCCAAAGAGCCCAAATTCTGCCTTTAAAACCGGAAATGATGCCGTGGTAAAGAAGTTTGCAATCCAAAGGCACAAGGTGGCCAATGCCATGGAATTGCTCCGGATGCGATTGGGGAAAATTTCTGAAAGGATCACCCAGGTCACCGGACCAAGGGTAGCGGCATAGATGCCAATAAATCCCAATACAAAAACCAATATCAATAGGCCTGATGCTTCAGCGTAAAAGCAGCATGCCAAAGCCAAAGCATCGAAACACAACAAGATCGAACCGTAGAGCAACAGTTTTCTTCTTCCGATTTTATCTATAAAATAGATGGCAAAAAAAGTAAATACAAAATTGACCAATCCGATGATCACTGATTGGAGAAAAGCGGCCTCAGTCGCGACACCTGCCTGTTGAAAAATCACCGGGGCATAGGAAAAGATCGAATTTTGTCCTCCTGCCTGAGAGAAGATGGCCACCATCGCTCCTATAAAGACAATGTGCCTGACGTCCATTTTGAATAGGTCCTTGAGGCTTTCTTTGACTTCGGTCAAAAAGCTGTTTTGGATATTTTGGGTCTCTGATTCGCCGTATTCATTCCCCCCGATTTTTGAAAGCACTTGTTTTGCCGCAGACCTGTTTCCCTTCTTGACCAACCACCTTGGACTTTCGGGGATGAAAAAAAGTCCAACAAAAAACAGCATGGCCGGCACGGTCTGAGAGGAAAACATCCAGCGCCAATTGTTGATTCCGGTATTGAGCAAAAGGTAGTTGGATAAGTAAGCCAACAATAATCCGGAGACGATGGCCAATTGATAAAAAGAAACCAAGCGGCCTCTCATCGGTGCGGGTGCCACTTCTGCGATATACATCGGACAGACCAATGCCGCTATCCCAACTGCAACGCCACTTGCCAGCCTTGCCAGGATAAACCAAGTGAAATCCCCCGCCCAACCTGTTGCCACGCCGGTGACGGCAAACAGAAAGGCACAAAATAAGAGTACTTTTTTCCTGCCAATGGCTGCACTGAGTTTTCCTGCTACCAAAGCACCAATGGCCGCGCCCAGATTGATGCAACCCACTGCCCATCCGGTGGAAGCTTCGTTCAGCCCAAAGTATTCCGTAAAAAAAGGCACCGTACCTGAAATGATGACCAGGTCAAAACCAAATAGGATTCCGCCCAAAGCCACTACAGCACTGATGAGGTAGACAAATTTCCGGTTGTAATTGATATCAATATCTGCGGTTATTTCATTGGAATGGGTGAGGATGATTGCCATTTATTGATTTTGGTTTCTGGAAATCCTAGTCTAAAAAGTTTATTTTCAGACATTTCCATTTGGGTTTAATGTAATTGGTATTGCAATTGATGAAAATAATGCTAGGATGACTTCACATTTTTCTCCCAACCTGTTTCTTTCAATGCAGGATCATTTTCCTTCCTTAAAAAGTCAGCTTCTGAAAGTGAATCTGCGTCCCAGGCCAAAATGGCTTCATCGGGTACAATATCTACAGGAGTCTTCCAGGATGTTGACGTTTCGTTATAGGCCAGGTTGGATTGGGAACTGTAACAGGAAATAATGGACCAACGTGGGTGCTCTGAGAGGTTGGCTTCTGATCTGTGAAGCAGGTTGCTGTGAAAGAATAAAGCATCTCCCGGTTGGATTTCACAATACACCAACTCCATGGTCTTGAGCGAGTTTTCTACCATCACCAGGTCTGCACCGACTTGTTCACCGGAAAATCCATGGTTGACCCTCCCAATTTTGTGGGAGCCTTTGATGACTTGTAGGCATCCGTTTTCCTTGTTTGCTTCTGTCAATGCCACCATCACACTCATCATCTGGTCAGGAAACATAAACTGGTTTTTGTACCAATAACCATAATCCTGATGCCATTCCCATGCACCTCCTACTTTAGGTTCTTTCTGCATCAGTTTGGAGTGAAAATGACAAACAGGAGCATCGCTGTCGAGCAGTTGGGCAACCGAATGCACCATTTTTTTACTCCGGGTCAAGTACCCGAAGACATCATTGCCAGGTTTAAACCACAATGACAGCTTGCTTTTCTTGCCAGAAAGGTCGTTCACCTCTAGCGCATTTTTTCGCATGGCATCGTCCTGAATCGCAGATTGGTACATTTTGTTCACTTCATCTTTGGAGCAAAATCCTTTAATCAGGACATAGCCATCTCGATTGAAATCAGATACTTGAGCCGGAGTTAGGTTTGAATAGGTCATTGTTATCGAATTTAATGGTGAAAATTACTGCGCATATCGTTGGAAGACTACATTGTTTTTGATTTAAAATGGTACTATTTATTCAATATTTCCATAATTTTAATAGGACCTTATCAGAATTCTTGGGAATTGAATGCAGTTCAGGAAAATCTACCGCTTGAATCTGCAGCATCATTTTGTAAATAAATCTATTGGAAATCAATTCATTCCAACATCAAAGCTCTTCCACCAGAAATAAGTGATCATGGCGGGCCTGCCCGACAAAATGTGGGTGACTTCCGACTTCGGACTTCCAACCCTTTTGAAGATGAATATTGGGTTACTGGCAAAGAATCGGATAACCATATTTATTTTTTTGATGGTATGACTTTTTGTGAGAGTTCACCTGTATTTTTATGCTTTAGGATAAATTTCATATCTCCATTGGGTAGTTTTTCCTCCTTGATCAGAAAGTGGGCATCGTCGTATGATACTTCTGATTTGTGGGTTTTGGTCTGTTCTTCTCCTCTCCAATCTTGGATTAGTACAGGTTCCCAAAGTCTAGTCACAGCTGATTTATAAGCTGCATCTAAGATCGCATTGACGATGTATCCATCATAAAAAGTTTCCAATGGTTCGCGGTTTTCTTCTATGGCAGAAAACATATCCGTAAACATATTCGGATACCCTAATTCGTGTGCCTCATCGCCTACTGGAAACAACCAACCTTTGTTTACCTCAGCCTTTTCAGCCACATAATCATCCCCTACACCAGTGGTAAAAGTTTCAAATCCCGTCCGGAGAAAATTATTGATCCAAATGGTACCTTCAGTCCCCATGACTTCATCCCTCAAATCCATCCCACCCCTAAAGCACCAGCTTACCTCAAATTGACTGATGGCTCCATTGGCATATTTAACCAACCCTATGGCGTGGTCTTCAGCCTCAATAGGATGTACCTGTGTATCTGCCCAACACATCACTTCTATGGGTCTTACATTTTTTCCGATGTAATTTCTTCCGATTTCGATACAATGACAGGCAAGATCGATCATTGCCCCTCCTCCCGATTTTTCCTTGTCCCAAAACCAATCACTGTGTGGCCCGGGGTGGGCTTCTCGGGATTTTGTCCAGAGCACTCTGCCTAATCCACCTGAATTAACCGTTTGAAGTGATTTCAAAAACTTCGGCGTATAACATAAGTCTTCCAAGTATCCAGCAAATATCCCTGCATCCTCCACCATTTGGAGCATTCTCTTAGCTTCAGCCGCTGTTCTTCCCAGCGGCTTTGTGCATAAAACATGTTTTTTGGCTGAAGCACAAGCTTGTACAGCTTCTTCATGTAAATGGTTGGGCAACGATATGATTACCACCTCAATATCTGGATTGGAAATGGCCTCCTCCATGTTGTCGGTATAATGCTGAATACCAAAATCCGTAGCAAATCTCGCTGCATTATCTTTGTTTCTCGAATACACCATTGTGACACGGTCTATCCTCCTTTGCGCGTGAAGAGAGGTAGCATAAAAACGGGCTATAAAGCCTGATCCTAACATTAAAATATTCATAGTCTTGCGTTTTTTTTTGTGAATCACCAGCCAAAAGTTTTTTTGACGAATTTCCTGCTTAGCTTCCAACTTTCTTTAAGGGGAATAGTGGGACTAAAATCATTTGGAAAAGCCAGTTCAATGGCAGCTTGACCCTCAAATCCCTGCGCTCGTAAAGCATTGGCAATGCCTTCAAAGTCAGTATTTCCTTGTCCCAAGTATTCTGTCCACTCACCATGGTCATATTGATCACGAAGATGTACATATACTATCTGTTTTCCGTAGGTTTTGATAAATGTTACTGGATCGACGCCACCTCTGATCAGCCAATTGATGTCAGGTCCCAATTTAAGGTCAGGGATTCTAGCCAAGGTGCCTTTCAGATCATGTAAGTCATTTTCGATTTCATAAGTATGGTTGTGGAGATTTGCCACTATCCCATGATCTTCACAGATGCTCATCAGGACTTTCAGCGTTTTTGCCTGTGCATCCAACTCAGCTTCCGATTTTTTTTGATCGGCTTTTCCTACTGATACTCCGAAGGTTTTGCCTCCAACTTCAGCCAATCGGGGAATAACTAAGGCCAAATCATCTGCGATTTTTTGGTGTTGGCCAGCATCCCACAGGTTCATCCCCACACCATATGAAGACCCCGATACAGCAATATTGTATTTGTTTTTATAGTCTTTGAGCTTTGACACAGCATCTTCATGCCTTAGGATAGACTCCATCAATTCAACTCCATCCAAGCCAGCATAACTCATATCAGCGAATACAGTCTCCAAATCAGGGTAAGCATCCCAGTTTGGCGGAAACTTGCTTGCGTACACCCAAAGGTGACCGTAAATTGGGATTTTTGGTTTCAAATCCATACTGCTCGCTGAGTTTACCATCTGAGGCAAAAAAATCAATCCTGCTGATGTAAGTGCAGACTTGTGTAGAAAGGATCTTCGGGATTGGGAGGGTGATTTTTTCATTCGGTTCTTGGGCTATTGTAGGTATTAAAGCAATCAATAAGCAACTAAATATGATCCTTTCATCCAGTTAGGTATCGCAATCCACTATCGCAACCTAAAATTTATATTTCAAAAAAGCTTTTCAACCTTTTGGAGAATTTGAATTCACCTTTTCCACCATAGCAAATTTTAAGGTTATGAGATTTATTTAGAAGGAGATTCATCACTTTAGACCATGAATGTAAACCTTAATTTATAAAATTAGCTAACCTGATTTGTCATGACTACATTATTTCTGTTTCAAAATGGTACTATTTATTCAATATATCTTTAATTTTGGCAAGATCCTTATCAAAATACATATCCATTGAAAGCAGTACTGGAGCATTTACCGCCTGAGCCGGAGGAATCCTTTGTCGTCAAGTCCTTCGAATACCAGTTTTTCCCCACGCCTTGGCATTTTCATCCCGAGTATGAAATTGTCTTGGTGCAGGAGAGCACAGGGAAGCGATTTATTGGCGATTCAGTTGCAGATTTTGATGAAGGTGACCTGGCATTTATTGGACCGAATCTTCCCCATTTGTATCGAAATGATGAATTCTACTACGAGGAAGAAAAATCAGGTGTAAAAGAAGCGAGGTCCATAGTCATCCATTTTCTTGAAAAATCCCTTGGAGAAAATTTTCTTGACCTTCCAGAGGCAAAAAACATCAAAAACCTGTTTGTCAAATCCCAACTTGGCTTGGACATCCATGGGGAAACCAAGACTGAATGTATCAACATACTTTATGAAATGCTTTCCCTAAAAGGGATGCCACGATGGATCAAGCTATTGGAAATCCTCAATCTGCTATCCGAATCTGCTGACCTCACACCCATTTCCCAGTCCCACATGATCGGCAAGAACGAAGCTGAGTCAGACCGGATGAACAAAATCTTTGAATTTGTCATGAACAATTTCAAAAATGAAATCAGCATCAATGAAGTCGCAGATTTCGTCAATTTGTCTCCCAATTCTTTTTCAAGGTATTTCAGCCAGAGGACAAGAAAGTCATTTGTCAATTTTGTCAATGAAGTGAGGCTGAACCATGCCACCAAACTGCTTCAGGAGAACAACAAGAGTGTTTCCGAAATCTGTTTTGAAAGCGGGTTCAACAACCTTTCCAATTTCAACCGTCAGTTCAAAAACAAATACCAGATCAATCCTTTGGCTTATACCAGGCAGTTTCATAAGTGAAAAAAATGGTTATCCGCTTCTTCCTTTAAACTTCAACACCTTGATATAACTTTACGCCTTACCGAAGTACACAGAAAAAAATATTTCAACTTATATGAACAAGGAATGGTATTAGTGAAAAAGCCACTTCTTTAAGAAAACCCTACTCCACTTCTGTCACCTTTCCCCCCACCTCAAAAACATCCACTATCCCCAGTTTTTTGGAAAGGAAATAAGCCATAAAGTTGAATGGGATGATGTTATGAAGGATAGAAAAATTTTCTGACGCGGCAGGCTCTTCTATTGTAAGTACTATTGCTCCTGCATTTTGAATGGTTTGATTGAGTTTGAGGGCTCTTTCATAAGCCTGCCCTTTTGCAAGGATCTGAATCACCACACTTCCCTTGGCGGTTTCTTTTGGACCGTGGTCGTATTGGGCCATAGAAAGGCCATGGAAATTCTTTTTGGTGATTTCACTCAGAATCAAAGCGGCGTTCATGGCCGCCCCTATATTGGGCCCGCTTCCCAAGATATAAATGCCATGGATGTGGTTTTGATTCCACTGATCAAATAACAGATCAGCCATCTCCTCTCCTTTTTTGATGTATGCATCAAAATTTTTTATCATTAGCTCAACCGAACCTGAGGCGTCTAATCCAAAACCCTTAAACAAGGCCAACAACGTATTGACAAAGGTTTTGGAAGAGGAGTACAGTTCCTCACCAGCCCGCAATTCAATGGTTTCCGATGAAAAAGGGGATGTGGAAAGCGGACTTTGGGGATCATTGGTGATGCTGATGTATTTTTCAAATAGAGCCGAACACCAAAGCGACTCAGTACTTTTACCTGACTGGGAAATGATCACGGCATTGGGAAGCTTCTTTTCTTTTTTCAAGTAATAGTAATACTCAGAAGCCATCTCAGGGTGAATGTCAATGCCCATATATTTGAAAGCCATTGGGGCATAGTAAGATGAGCCCATCCCTAAATAGGGAACACCCAAAGGCAATTTGTAATCCGGAGCTTTATGCCAAAAATCCTCTGCTCTTTGAGGAATACCCATCAATTCCTGGAGAATATTTTCCATCGTATGTCTTATTGATTTTTATAAATATAAGGATTATCGAAGGGGATAACTTCTTTTTCTTTCTCAACCGAAAGGAATAAAGAACCTAAAATGGCCAGACTGATCCCGATGGTCTCTATGATGGACAACCTTTCTCCTAAAAGCAAGATGGCCAAGGCAATCGTAAAGACAGGTTGTAAGGCGCCGGCAATGGTAGTTACTTTTGAAGCCTTTCCTTGAGAACTATACGCCACAAAACTTGACAGTACGCCCAATCCATTCAACATGCCCACCAAAGAGCCCACCATCAAGGTTTGGCTGCTGAAATCAAAATGGACATAACCGAAAGCGATAAATCCCAGCGATATCAAAATCGAAGAACCGATAAAACTGAGGTAAGACCACTCCGCGGAGATGTAATTGGTGGCCACCTTCTGGGCTGCACTGAACAACCCCCAAAAAAGCAGCGCAATCAAAGCAAATATCAACCAGGTATTCAAACCCAGATTGGAAAAGAAAAGGGATGGGTCATCGAAAATTTCAGCCTGTCCCGACAACATGATGATGGCCGGAACCACGATTAAAATCCCGATTCCATTCATCCAATGCATCTTTTCTTTGAACACCAACAAAGCGATCACGATCGTCACCAAAGGATAAAGGTTGGTGACAGGAATTACGACCGCAGCCAATCCCCCACTTCCAAAAGATTGGTAAACGGCAACATTCCCGATGACGGCCAGGATGCCCGCTACAAGGCCCCATATAATCCCATTTAAATTGAAAGTACTTTTCTTGCACTTTTTGATAATAAAAGGCACTGTAAACAACATCCCAATGGTAAATAAAATATGGTTGGTGAAGGGACTGATGTCTGCTGAAACGAACTTTGCCAATATGCCCCATACTCCCCAACAGAATGCTGCCAGTATAGAGAAAAGCAACCATCGGGGTACGTTTGATAAAAACATGTTTTTCATTTTTATTTAATTAATTTTTGAATAGTGCGGCTGCTCCAATGACCCCTGCTTTTTCTCCCAAATCGGAGCAGCTGATCTGGACCTTATAATTTTTAAATGGCGCCAAATCCTTGATCTGACTTATTTGTGGGAGGTATGGATGGAGGCTTTTGGACATGCCGCCACCCAATACAATCATTTCAGGAGCATAAATATTGATGAAATTAGATATCCCAATTTTGAGATTTTGGATGAGTTCTTCGATGATTTGTCTTGCAGGTACATTGCCTGATTGTGCTGCTTCAAACAGGGATTTGAGTTCGTTATGGTATTGGGGATTTTGGGTAAACCAGTTCAGACTATCTGCTTTTGCCATCAATCCTGAGGCTGAGACCAGTGATTCAAGGCATCCTGTTTTACTACAATAGCATTTCTCCCCATTTTCCTTAATCGTCATATGTCCTGCCATATGGGCAAATGGCAATTCATCATACAACTTGCCACGATTCACAAAACCAATTCCCAAGCCTGTACCCAATGTCAATCCCATAACCCTTTCAAAACCTACCCCTTTTCCTGCCAAGGCCTCCCCCAATACAACCAATCTTGCATCATTGTCCACTTTGCAGGTCAAGCCTGTCAACTTTTGGATGATAACTGCCAAAGGATAATCTTCCATAAACTGTTGAAAACCGTAGGTTGTATCCACCAGCCCATTTTCAAAAACAAATCCCGAAACTCCGATTCCGATGCCCACCACATCTGCATGGAATACATTTTTCGCCTTTTCCCTTAGGGTACCGATTCCTTGGCTAAGGTTGCTGATAAAACTGTTGGCATCTACTTTTTCAGTGCTAGTTAGAAAGATTTCCAAGACCCTGACTTGATCCAGGTGCACCAAACCAATTTTGGTCATTGTCCCTCCGATATCTATTCCTATGGCTAGTTTGGTCATGGGTGCTTTAGTCTAATGTTTATCTATTGTTTAAGGACAATCATCAAATATTTGTTTCAGTAAATTGTCCGATGACCGATGACGGATGTTTGCCAACATTTGAGCATTTGGACATGATTTTTATTTTCATTTATTGAATTTGATTCGAAAGGTCTTGATCTGATTTTGGCCAATTTTTTCTTGCAAAACACCACTCCCAACTGTTGCCGGACTGATATCTGTTTCCACATGGGTGGTATGGAATGCTGAGCTTATGGACTTATGGAAAGAAACTTTTGTGGTTTGATCCTGATTTCCAAGATTCCAGAATCTGGTTACAAATCCATTTTCATTTCCATCTTCGGAAGGTTTGAGGCTCCAAAGCAAAATATTGGGGTTTTCAATGTTCAAAAACGAGTAGGTATGTTCTGGTAATTCTCCCTTTTCATTGGAAACCGGACCGGAAACCAATGGGTTTTGGTGTTCCAATGCAAAGCGCATGGAGGATGCAGCCTCATAAACCGGCTGTGTTCCCAATGCAAATCTTTGGATAAAAAGGGAATCCCCATCTTGGTCCAAAATCCCTAAGCCTTTTCCATCTACCTGTCCTCCCGCCAAAATGGAGAGTTGTGGGGTTTTTGAATCGAGATTATCCAACTCACTATTTCCCAATTTCATAAAGGAACAATCCGGATTGGACAAGGTCAGGCTAATATCCCCTGCTTCAATCGCTGCAAAATGATTTAATGTCAACCAATCAAACCTTCCGTTTTTATTTGCATAATGTCCACCTTCTGTATAGGGTTTGGCTTTGATGACCGCACCCAGTTCCTCGTGCCATACTTCCGACCCTTCCAGACTATGGGAAAAAGTCCAGGAATGGGTTTCTCCAAAATTCTCGGTAATCTGATTATGGATGTCAATTCTTGGGATATCTTTGAAAAGCGTAATTTTGGTGGTATGTGCCAAAGGCGATTTTCCTTTAGCCACAATTGTCAGAGAAACGGGTCCTGAATTTAGCACCTCTAATTCTTCCCCACTTTTATCACCCGAACCTAAGTCATTCATGAATTTCCCATTGATCTGTGAAGCCAACTCTTTATTACCATTCTTTTTATCAATCAAACTGGTGATGACTCCCTGGTTTGTAAGCTTCAGTTTGAAAAAATCATTTTCGATAAACTCTCCTTCAGCTTTTGCAGCTGCTGAAAATGGCCTTGATTTACCTTTCCTAATTTCGTAAACTTTATACCCTGCCGATGGGATTTCTTTTGCCAAAATCCGGATGGATTTAAATCCCTGTTCCTTAATAAATTGGAAAGGTACATCAAGATTTGAATCCAGATCAATCACTTTGACATCTGTGGGTCCGTTGTAAGGAAAATCGCAAAAATCTGTCCTTGTCCAACCCAAAGGATTGAAAGCATAGAAACGGGTTTTGTTGGATTTCCCTTTGATTTGCTTACCCAGTTCCTTTTGTGCCAGTTCATACAATTCATCTACATAATCAGTCAATTGCGCTTCTATTTTCCTTTGCCATATTGCCCTTTCGTCGCGTGATACAGGTCCATCAGCCGTCCAGTCATGCTCATAATACAAACCCAAAGCCATCCAAGCCTCCCTCTTTTTTTCTTCCAAATGGTCCAAGAAAGTCAGGTTACTTTGCAGTGCGATTGTAGCCATGGCTTCAGCTGCCCTCAATTTCTCAATGGACCGCTTGACTTGGGATGAAACCTCTGCCATGGAGGCACTATAGACGTCCCATTCATTTCCATAAGCCAAAGACTCTTTGGGCAGGTGGTGTCCATAGGCTGCTTTGAATGCCTTAAAAAAATCAGATTGGTTGGAAACGATCACCTGCTGGTCAGCAGTGGTTTTTTCCTGGGCAGTTTTGATAAAGGCATTCGTGGTGGTTTCCAAGTCATCCCAACCATATCCAAAAGCCCCTGCAATCCGGTAAGGATAATTCGGTGCCTCACACAATTCACTCAACTGGTCAACTGCCAATGCAGGATCCCGAGCTTCAGCATAGCCACCAAGTTGCTTGTTTCCTTCCTTGCCCGGTACGATGGAATACCATTTCATCAATACCTGCGAACTGTCCAATCCACTGTACCAATAGATTTCCTTATCCCTTTGACTCAATCCAGAAACTTTGGTCGCACAGTCACATACGCCCTTCCAACTGTACTTCACACCCGACCCTGCCCAAAGGGACCCTAAACCGAGGGGTAGGGTCTGATTTTCCATCGCCACAGCTTGATCCAGTTCCAATCCATATTTCCTTTCCAGTTCTCCGGCGTAATACATCCCCCTCAAAACCCCCTCCACGTTATTGGCGCCATAGCATGAAACCAAGGCATTGTAAGGCACACTGATATGACCGGATTTGATCTTGTCTATCAGTTTTTGAAAAGCTTCAGGGCTTTTGTTTTTTTCATATTCCCACAACCAAAAAGTCCCATCGGCATTAAATCTTCCCTGATACGGAGATGGCAGCGATAAGGTGCTGTCACTTTGTGCGATATAATAATCCAACATTTTCATAAACGCCTCCCTGTATTGCGCCTCGTTTCCCGTCCACATATAATCCGTATGGTCGTCATTGGAAATGTAGACTTGCTTAGGAGTGACCTGTCCAAATGTTTGGGTTATTCCAGCAGCTAACAAGGCAAATAAAACAATTGGTATACTTTTCATTAATTAATATTTAGTCTGGAAAGAAAAGAAACAAGGACAAGTAATCTACTTATGTTCGAACACTTACTTTTCCAATGATCCCAATGTCACGCCTGTGCTTTTTATCTGTCTCCATTTGCCATTGATATCGATGACCGGAATATTTTCTTTTTGAAAAATCCCGGCACCAATAGCAGGGCTATTTTCTTTTAAGTTGAAGTCAGCGGTATGATGATCCAAAGTGGGATTGACGAAAAGCGGATCTGCTACGATGTCTCCCTGCCCTTTGACATTGGGTATGACACCACCGAAATACAGGTTGTTGACCCTGACAATATTTGCCGTATTTCTATCTTCCCTTTTTTCCAGCCATCTATCCAAAGGACGGTCATCAAGGGCAACCACTATGTTGTTGACTACATTGACATCCTTACAAAAATCAAATCCCAAGTTTCCCCATTTGAGGTCAGGAGTAATCCCATTGTGGTATAAGGTATTGTTGACGATGTCCAACCGGTGACTTCCCCAATTTTGTATACCTCCTCCTCCATTTCCATAAACAAGGTTATTTTGGATCAGCGTTCTTCCAAGGTATGCATCGGGATAGAGGTACTCTTCAGAATTGGCATCAAACAGCATCCCATTGCCATTGAAAATTTTAGGCTCACCTATTTTCTTATGTACTTTGCGCTGATTACCATAAACCTCATTTCCTCTCACCAAAATTTTGGTCACATTATCCACCTTGTCAAAATCCGAATACATCATCAAGGAAAATCCTGCCATCGCATAGGCAACAGTAGTATAATTGTTAAACCGGATGATATTGTTTTCAAGGGTTAGGTAATCAATGGCTGAAGCAAAAATCCCATCTGACCCAAAGTATTCCACCATATTATCCGCAATTCTGATATGATGGTACATCCTTGTCGGTGCATAGGTTGCATCAATATTAATCCCCTTGGTTTCGGTATTTTTTGTGGGGTGTCCGATTTCATCTGGATATAGCGTGAAAACTTCTTCACTATTACCACGAATAGTCAATCCCCGGATTTCGAGATAGGAAAAAAGCGGGGTCTCACTAAAATCGTATTTACTTCCCTGTGAAATCATCACGCCATCGCTTCCGTGACATAAAATCACAGGTTTGTGACCAGGGTAATTTTTTAGGGTAATATAGGCAGCTGGACCTCCGGGACGTCTAAAATGCGCCACAGCAAGTTGATTGGAGTTTTTCGGGTCAGGATTTTGGTAGGTGCCATCCATTAACAAAATGATGTCTCCCTTTTTTGCTACATCCAATGCTTTCTGTGGATCTGCAAATGCTGTTTTTTCCGTACGTCCGTCATTGTTGTTATTTCCCTGTGGACTTACATAAAAAGCAGGTTTGCTGTATGCAAAATTATCGATTCGAAGGGCGACGGAGTCTTCATTGAAATCAGCTATTTCCAAGTTGCTGATTTGAAAGCTAAACTGTACGAATGGATCCTCCGGGTTGAATTTCCCCGTCCCTGAAGCTTGCATTTCCGAAAGTTCCATGGTTGAGCGAAGATAAAAATCAGAAGTGGCCGGATATACATGCTTTTCCAGTGCTCCTGTCCTCCTTTTTTCCTTGTCAAAAGATTCGATTTTGACGAGGATGGGACGGTTGGTGGAAACCGCATGGTCAAAACTGATGGTCAGTTTCCCCAAATTTTTTTCCTGGTTTTGGATAGGCAACAATCCGGAATTCAGGGATGCTTTCCATTCCTTGGTTGTTCCGAGTTCATGGATGGTCAGTTTTAAACCATCAGAAGGAATGGTGGTGTTTGCAATGTCCACCGTGCCGAACTTTCCCCATTCCGCTTTAGCCGATAACTTTTGATTGTCAACAAAGGCGGATAAGCTGTCCCATTGGGCTTTTGGCTCATAATCTTTCCAGTAATGTTCTTCTTTGTTGAAGTCGGTGGTGTATATGGCTTGGGCTTGGGTGTCTGTGAAAACAACCGCCAAGATCAGCATAAATGAAAATGAAATCCTGAAAGCAAGCTTAAGGTTTGCTTTCAGGAAATCTGAAAAAGAATCGAAATAGGCTATCATAGGTTTGTGGGTTAAGAATTTTTAATGGTTTTCAGCTTCTTTGTAAGAAAACTATTTTTTTATTTCGGATTTATTGGAAGTCCGATGACCGATGACCCCTGCCTGCCGGCAGGCAGGGATGTACCGGACATGTCAGTCTAATTCCAAGAATTATATTGAATTACCATTTTACTGGTATTATTGAGTACATACATATTTTGTTTTCACTATTACTTTTTGGTTTTATTTACTTTCGGGGAATGATTCTAAAAGTTTTGAGCTGATGTTGGTTGAAATCGACAGGCAAGGTATTCCCACTTGGCTCCAACTCCACCAAATCAGTTTCTATATGCGTGGTTTGCCAAGCTTGTTGGATGGGAAGTTTCAGTTTGATTTTGATCGTCAATGGATTTGCATTCATATTCCAGCATCTCGCCATGATGCCCTTTTCAATTCCTTCTTCTGCAGGCTTAACACTCCAAAGCAAAACATCTGGGTTATCGATGGTTAAAAGCGAATAGGTGGTTTCATTGCTTTGTAAATGATCCCCTGTCACTTTGCCCGTGAAAAGGGGATTTTGGTGTTCTAGAGAGAATCTCATTTCCTCAATGGGATCGAAATCTCCCTGATGTGTTTTCAGGGCAAATTGATACAGAAAGTCGGTCTGCCCATTTTGGTTGGGGAATCCCAACGCATTGCCATCCTCCCATTTGGTATCCACCTGACCGCCTGCCAAAGCCTGTAGATAGGATGAGGTTTCGTCCAAGGAATAAACACCACTCTCTCCCAAACTGAAAAAACTACAGTCAATATTGGAAATGGTGACACCATATTGGTCTTCACTCAAAGTGGCAAAATGGTTGAAGGTCTGCCAATCATACCTTGCCTGTTGGGAAGAATAATGACCTCCGTTATCTTCAGTTTTTACGGTTAAGATCGCACCTAATTCCTCATGCCTTGTGGTAGGCTTATTGAGGTCAAAGTCAAAAGACCAGGTATTCACATCTCTAAAATTTTCCTGTATACTGTCCTGAATCTCAATCATTGGTAGGTCTGCAAATAGCGTTACCCTTACCGTATGCTTGACCGGATCATTTGAAATAGCCTTCAAAGTGACGGAAACAGGGCCTTCATTTTCGATTTCAATCTTACTTCCAACATTCGGGTCATTGACTCCCAAACCATTGACAAACCTGCCATTTGAGGTATTGACCAGTTGACGGTTATTGGCTTTCAGATCAATGATTTCCGTAATGGCACCTGAAGGGCTGAGTCTTACTTTGAAAAATTCATTTGAAACATATTCTCCCGAAATTGTGAACGGGTTTTTCCCTTGCTTTGGATTTCCTTTTTGGATTTCAAATACTTTATATCCCATAGAGGGGATGTTGGTTGCTGCTATCCTGATGTAGGTTTTATCCCCCTTTTGGATCAATTGATTTGGAACTTCTTTTTTATCGGTTAGGTCAATGACCCTGACCGGATCTTGCCCACTGTATTCAAAATCCGCATAATCATTTCTTTCCCAGCTAAGGGGATTGAAGACATAAAACCTGTTTTGATTGTCACTGTTGATCAGACTCCCTAGATGATCGGCACTAAGCAATTGAAGGGAATCCACATAGTTTTCAAGGTTTTCCTGCAACCTGATCTGCCAATCCGCCCTTTCAGCAATCGCAACTTTGCTATCTGCTGTCCAATCGTGTTCCCAATACAGCCCAAATGAATCCCAAGCTTTCTCCCTTGATGCTTTCAACTGTTTGTCAAATCCAGGTTTTTTCAAGGAAACAATTGTGGCAAGAGCCTCAGCAGTACGCAACTTCTCTGTAGACCTTCGCATTTTTGCAGTGGTCTCGTTCATGGAAGCGGTATATAAATCCCATTCATTTCCATAGCTCAAGGTCTCGGAAGGAAGGCTGGGGTAGTTTTTTCCTATGTCCTCAAAAAAGTCCTCCAAAACAGAAACCCTGACTTTCCTTTCCGGAGTTGTCGTATTTTGGGCAACTTGGATAAATTCCGGTGCCCGGTAAGTTTCAAGGTCATCATGACCATACCCGAAATTCCCCACCGCATTGTATGGATACTTTGATTCTGCAGAAATGGTATCCGCCATTTTCTCCATTCGGGGAATCAGCGTCGCCAATTCACTGACCACATCCGTGGACTTGAAGGTGGTCCTGGTTTCGGCATAACTACCAAATGGTGTCAATACACCTTCCTGATAAGTGTACCATTTCATGATCACACTGGAAGAATCCAAACCGGTGTATCGGTAAAGTTGGTTGCGGCGGTTTTCCCGGTATTCATAGGACATCTGACTGGCATATCCGCCGATTCCATACCAACTGTATTTTGCTCCGGAGCCGGCCCAAAGGGAGCTCAATCCCAAAGGAATAGTGTTGTTTTCCATCCCTCCTGCCATGCGGAATCTGACATCATAATCCCTTTCCAACTGACCTGCATAAAACATCCCCCTGATCACCGCCTCAGTAGGTTGGGAGCCAAAGCAATTGATGACCGCATTGAGCGGACTACTGATATGACCGGATTTGATGGCAGCAATTAACCTATCAAATTGTTTGGCTGTCCTGTGTTTTTGATAGGCTTGGAGCCAAATGCTCCCATCACAATTGAACCTCGCCTGAAAGTCAGAAGGATTGTCTTTGGTCGCATCAATCTCATCCAAGTAGTAATCTAACATATGGACAAAAGCGGAATCGTAATCTACCTCATTGGCTGTCCACATATAATCTGTGTGGTCATCGATGGCGATATACAATCTCTTGACCTGCTGAGCATACAGCGTGTATGGAACAGAGAGCAAAACAACAGCAATTGTAATGAGCGTAGAAACGTTTTTCTTCATTTTCAAGGTTTTTTGATCCATTGATGTTTTCCTTTATTCCTATCGCTTTGTATTTAATCCATAGGCAAAATTTTCATTGTCTTTTAGATAAATAAAAGATTAAAAAACAAAGCGGAATAGGCTTAAAGGAAACAGTAATTTGGTCAATCCAAAAATACCAGAGTAACCCTAAAAAAAATTGTACTCCAATTGCCAGTTGTAATACAATTTCATCAGATGTTGATCAAAAGGGTAGAAAAAAATAAGGTGATAGGGTCAGCAAACGCTAAATCAACGGCCTAACACCATGGATGAACCAATGTGGAAAATGGAATTGGAAATTCTGAAAAGTTAAAATGTTGTTAATGCAAATCACCTCTAACTTCATTACTAAACACCTCCATGTTGGAGACATTATATAATACAGGCAAATTTTTTTCCCTTCCAAATAACCTCGACATCTTTAAAACGACTATAGTCAATCCCACCCTCATCTATCCCTAAGTGGCCGATTGTTTCCCCTTCGCAGTTTATAACTGAAGGTTTAGGAGAGGAACAGCTTGGACAACAGCTTAGGATTACAAATACAGTTTTCGAAAGGTAACTGGCCTTGATTATATAAAAATAGGAAGGAAACAGGTTTGCTTCCAACTCTTGAACCCGCTCTGAAAGCCATCCAATGTTTTCAATGGGGTCTGAAACAGAACAGGCAAAACTTGGTTCCATTCTTTCATGACATGAAGTCATGCAAAGGAGGGAAAAAGCAAACAATAGACCACAGGATTTCATGACAGTATTTATCTATCGTGACGTATTTCTCAATAAAATTGTCTCAATGGATTGAAATACTTTTCAAATTTTACATCTGAATATAATATAGGGTTGAATTCCCGATCAAAACCTAAATCCCAACCTGTAACTGGTAAGGTAACTGAACACCCTGCTGTTCCCATTCAATCCCTGTTCAGCCAGCAACCTGTTGGTGGCGTCAAGTTGAACTTCGAACATCAAGGCCCCGATTTTTTTGACAGGAAACTCTACCCCGGCTTTAAGGCTTCTCATCAGTCTGGTTTTGGGGAATTCAAGTGGAAGGGGATCAAAATAGGTGATATCATCATCCCTATTCACGAAAACGTACTTCTGAGTTCTGGTCCCTTGCATCCAATTCGTGTTTTTGGATAAGAAATAATAGCTTGCCCCAAGCCCCCCGTAAAGCTTTAGATTTCGATTGGAATAGAATGTATAATTCAGGGTAATCGGAATACCTATCATTCTCAATTCAAAGTCTTCCTCGGTAAGGTAATACGTATTTACATTGACAGTCTCACTCCGGTACTCCAAATCAAATTCCTGGAAATTCAAGCCTGCTTCCAGAAAAAATCGGTTGGTGATTCTGGGGAAATGCATCCGGACAGTTGACTGTAGAGAAATAGAAGGATTTATGCTTTCAATACCACTATCCGTTGTCAACTGAGAAGACCCTATTGCCAAGGTTTTTTGGAACCTGATGGATGATTGTTTAACATGGTACACCTGAAAATCCTTTCCTGCGCATTCGTGGTAAAAAGCAAACAAATCAATCAATTGGTTTTTTCTTAAGCCAGTTTCTCCTATCCTCCGATTCATTTCCAACTGACAGGATTCCTGAAAAAAGGCATAGGAAAGAAATCCCTTGTACTGTTCTTTGGTGACGTAAGTATTCTGCTTGCCGTCGCTTTGTAAATTCTCTTTGATCAAGGGCAGAAATTTTCCTTCAGAGGACAGATAAAACCGGCCTTTGTAATACAACAGGTCCTTTTCTCCTTTGACCAAAACCTGTACAAAAACCTTCTCCCTTCCCTGAATCAGGTATTCGGAAATGAAAAAACCAAAATCGGCTGCATAAAATGAATGAAGGTCGGCCGGTCCATACCTTTCTTTTTTGCCACTATCCCCTAAAAACAGAAGGGAGGTGTGGGTTTTGTCATCTTCATTCAGGATTACTTTTCCCGTTCTTTTTTCTCCATCATTCAATTGAATGAAATCTGATTGGTTTTGGGCGAAAAGTGCGGGAGTAAGCATCATGGAACACAAAAACAAAGCTCCTAAAAACATGGATTTGAATGGCATATCCTTGGGGTTAAAATCAAGCAATGATAATCAGAAAACCAGAAATAAAAAGCTTTTCAACTAAAAATATTTTTAACAACCTAAAGATGTATTTTAATCCAATAAAAAGGCTTGATACAATGACTTTTCCATCCGGGATAACTTACGTCATAAACAAAAAAAGGAGGGCAAAACCCTCCTTTAAAATTTTGAGAAATACAATGCTTAACCTCCGGTAAAGATCTTTAAGATGTCATTGCCGATGGCAAATACCATCAAAGCCAACAAGAGCACCATACCCACCTTTTGGGCATTTTCCAAAAAACGGTCGGATGGACTTTGGCCTGAGATCATTTCATACAGTAAAAACATGACGTGCCCACCATCCAAGGCAGGAATGGGCAACAAATTCATAAATGCCAGGATCATGGAAATCAGACCTGTGATGCTCCAAAATTTCACCCAGTCCCAGGTATCACCGTAGATTTTGGCCATTCCAATGGGTCCACTCACATTTTTGGTGGAAACCTCCCCGGTAAACATTTTACCCAAAGCACGGGCATTCAAGATCACCACACTGAAAGCCCTTTCAGTTCCTTTTGGAATGGACTGGGCGAATGTATATTTCCTTTGGACAGGTTCTACATAGGGATTGACATAGATACCGATGGTTCCTTTGGGACTGACTTCTACAGGTTCAGTAAATACCTCTTCTCCTCTTTGAAAGGTCATCTGCACAGACAAGGCCGTGTTTTCTTCCAGAACTTGTTTGAAGTCACTGAAATAACGAATGGGCTTATCATTCACTGCCACTACCCTATCCCCCTCCTTTAAATCAAGATGGGCTACATTTCCTTTGGGATCAATTTCCCTTATTTCGAACGGTATAGCAATGTCAATGAACTGAGACATGCTTTTCTGATTGGAAAAAGAATTGATGAAACCTCGTGGAATATCTATTCGGATTACCTCGCCGTCGCGCTCTACTGTGTAATATCCTTCATCGCTAAGCAGGGCATCTCCGCTGCTGAGATCAGAGAGGCTTTCATAAGGCTGACCATTGATGTCCAAGACCTTATCCCCGTCCTGAAAGCCAATCTGCTGTCCAATGTCAAAAGCCACTATGCCGTGCTCAATGACCTGATCCCTGGAATAATATGTTTCTCCTCGATTGTACACCAAGGCAATAAAGATCAAAACCCCGGTAAGGACATTGACGATAATTCCTCCTAACATCACAATCAAACGCTGCCAGGCCGGCTTGGCCCTGAATTCCCATGGTTCCGGTTCCCCGGAAAGTTTTTCTGTATCTAAAGATTCATCAACCATCCCCGAGATTTTCACAAAACCTCCCAAGGGTATGGCTCCGATGGAATATTCCGTTTCTCCCCATTTAAAACCGACAATTTTTGGCGGAAAACCGATGGAAAATTTTTCCACCCGCATGCCAAACATCTTGGCGGTAAGCAGGTGGCCCAACTCGTGTAATCCTACCAAAATTGACAACCCCAACAGAAGTTGGGCTACCATCACTAATGTATCCATTTCTTAATTTTTACGCTTTAAATATTCTTTGGCCCTAATTCTTGTCATCCTGTCAGTTTCAACATAATCTGCCAAGGAAGGGTGCCTGATGTACTCTACTTCATGCATCATGGCTCTGATCAGGTCCGACATTTCCAGAAAGCCCAATTCTTCCTTCAAAAATGAAGCCACAGCTATTTCATTGGCCGCATTTAAAATACAGGGAGCATTGCCTGCCCGGTTGAGGGCATCGTATGCCAATTGCAGGTTTTGAAAGGTCTTCGGGTCCGGTTGTTCAAATGTCAAGGAGGCATATTGAGCAAAATCAAACCTGGGAAAATCAGACGGTATCCTTTCCGGATAAGAAAGAGCAAACTGAATGGGGATACGCATATCGGGTAGTCCGAGTTGCGCTTTGATGGATCCATCTGTAAATTGTATCAAAGAATGCACGATAGACTGAGGATGAACGATCACTTCAATCTGCTTGGCATCCACCCCAAACAACCATTTGGCTTCTATCACCTCGAGCCCTTTGTTCATCAAAGAGGCGGAGTCTATGGTGATCTTGGCCCCCATATCCCAATTGGGATGTTTCAAAGCCTGGGCTTTGGTCACAGTCTTTAGAAAATCCCTGTCTTTGCCTCTAAATGGCCCCCCAGAGGCAGTCAAGATGAGCTTTTCGATAGGGTTGTGAAACTCCCCTACCAAACACTGGAATATCGCCGAATGCTCAGAGTCAATGGGATAAATATTCACCGCATTTTCCCTTGCCAATCGGGTGATCAATTCCCCCGCCACAACCAAAGTTTCTTTGTTGGCCAAGGCAATGGGCTTTTTGGCCCTGATCGCGTGTATAGTAGGGATCAATCCGGCATAACCCACCAAGGCTGTCAATACCATATCTATGGAATCCATTTCCACCACATGGGTCAGCGCAATTTCCCCCGCATACACTTTGATGTATTGGGGATCGAGGGCCTGCTTGACCTGCACATAGAGGTCCTCATTGCCTATCACCACACAGTTGGGCTGAAATTCCAATGCCTGCGCGATCAGTAAATCCGCATTGTTGTGGGCGGTCAGTACCTCTACTTCAAATCGTTCAGGGTGATTTCTGATTACTTCGAGTGTTTGTGTACCTATGCTTCCTGTGGAGCCTAAAATGGCTATCCGCTTTCTATTTGACATGTATCTGTTTTTTCCGAAAGGGGCTTTAAGGGATAACATCCCATGAAAAGCAAAAGTTATGGCAATACGCTGACAAATTTACAAGGTTAAGGGCGTTTTGCCTGCTTTTTTTTCCATATTTTATTTTTTTGTCAGTTTGGCACCTTTTATGAAATCGGGTAAATGAAGCATTTTTGATCCAAAACAGCTTTACAACAGCATGATGGATTAAAAAAAATTTAAAATTTGTTAATTAATTCATCCAAATCATTCGAAGCACGTAAGGTAGTCCAATGATGAACATATCCAAACCCGTACTCACTTTCACTATTGCCCTTGTTGCCGGATTTATTGGTGCCTGGGTTTTTGTCTCTTTCTTCCATGCTCCTCACCCCGAAGCGTTTGCCTCACTGCCCTACTCAGATACAGATGGCTATCGGGTGAATCTGGAAGAACCTGTTCAAAGAATGATCAGGGACATGCCGGTTTCCTTCGTGGAGGCTTCTGAAAACAGTACGGAATCAGTGGTTTTTATCAAGAATTTTTCAGGCACGGACCCCAGAAGATACAGCATGTTTGACTTCTTCTTCGGCGGCGGTCCTTCCCAGCGGGTAAGTACCGGTTCGGGGGTAATCATCAGTCAGGATGGCTACATTATCACCAACAACCACGTCATAGACCGAGCGGAGACCATCGAAGTGGTACACAAAAAAAGAACTTATCCTGCTAAGCTAATAGGTACTGACAAAAATACTGACATCGCTGTATTGAAAATTGAGGCCCAAAACCTGGCCCAAATCCAACTCGGCACCAGCAAGGATCTGAAAATCGGAGAATGGGTATTGGCGGTGGGCAATCCCTTTAACCTGACTTCCACGGTCACGGCAGGCATAGTCTCTGCCAAAGAAAGGCAGATCAATATCCTGGGTGGAGACTTTCCTTTGGAGTCCTTTATTCAAACAGATGCGCCCATCAACCCCGGAAATTCAGGCGGGGCCTTGGTCGATGTGGAAGGCAGATTGGTGGGCATCAATACGGCCATCCTGTCCCGAACAGGCAGCTATACCGGGTATGGCTTTGCGGTACCGGTGGATATCGCCATGAAAATCGCCAATGACCTGATCGAATATGGAGAGGTCCAGAAAGCCATCCCAGGCATTGATGCGGTGGAAATCACCCCGGAATTGGCTGAGGAAATGAAACTGGAGAGCCTGGACGGTGTCATCATCACCCATATCGTGCGGGGTGGGGCTGCGGAAAAAGCAGGCTTACAGAAGAATGATGTGCTCCTGAGAATCGGACAACAGCGCATTACCGGTAAAGGAAGTTTTGAGGAAGTGCTTTCCTATTATTATCCCGGAGACAAGGTCCAAGTGACCTACCAGCGCAACGGCAAAACCCAGAACGCTGACCTTGCTTTACAGAACTTAGAGGGAGGTAGTGGCATTCTGAAAAGGGAATTCTACAGTTCCAACCTGCTCGGGGCCCGACTGGAGGCCGTCAATACCATAGAAAGGGATAGATTGGGAATTTCCCACGGGGTAAAAATCACAGGCATGACCCGGGGATTTCTTAGAGATCTGGGCCTGAGGGATGGCTTTATCCTTACTCAAGTCAACAAGGAACCGGCCACCGGCCCCAAAGAAATCGGTCAGTTTCTGGAGGCCTTCAGTGGTCGACTGCTGCTGGAAGGCGTCTCTCCCAATGGACAGCCCTTCATGCAGTCTTACAACATTCGATAAAATGGATTTCCGCTTCTTTGCCAGTAACATAATATTCTCCTTTAAACGGGTGGGAAGCCGGAAGTCCGATGAAAACATGTTTGATAGTAATTAAAAGATATAATCACTGAGAAATAGCTTCATCTTTTATTTTAACTCCCTAAAAGGGTCTGAAATTTTTCAGGCTCTTTTTTTTATTGTTTATACGCTGCTTTACCAGTAAATGTAAAAAGTCAAAATGGCCTCGGAAGACAGGCCTGCCGAGGTGTAGAGAAAAGATAATTTGGCTATTGCAGAATTCCATATATCAATTTTTTTTTATGATTTACTTGAGTATACTCAATTTTAAAAGTTAAAGTAGTCAATCATAGAACGCTTAGAATGAGAGGTAACCCAAAATCTACTTAACATCCACCTAAAATCCATCAATATCTCCATCAGTAAATCCATCATTATAGTGGCTTTCATTCCTAGGAATCAGAATAATTTCTTAAATTAGAACAAATACCTTTCACATGAAGCCCATAGAAAAAAACTGCGAAAAATGTCTGGAGGATTTCAAAGAAGCACTGAATGAGCTGAAAGAAACCATAGATCTGGCTGAAAAAAAAGAGGACATGGACCGATATGGGCACAAAATCATCAGGACTTTCGAACTCACCCATGAACTTGCCTTGACCACCATGGCAGAATATTTCAGAAAGGAAAGCAAAAAAACCTTTTCAGGCTCCCGGGATACCACCCTGGAGGCCTTCCATGCCGATCTGATTGACGATGGTTCGGGATGGTTGGAAATGATCATCTGCCGGATCAAAATCACCCCAATTTATGAGGCAAACCATGACCGGGAGTTGATTGAAAATATCCGGCATAAGTACCTTTTGCTTTTAGAAAATTTTGGGAGAAAGATGAGCCGCATCGTAGATTCCTGAAAATATTGCTCATTTTGATAATTTTTTTTTGCTTCCCTTGTCGCACTTTCTATACCACTTGCGTCTTATCTTCAAACAGGCTTTTTTTACAACCAAAATCTCAAAATTATGGGCAGATCGCTATACCTCCGTCACAATTGGTCTTTGAACTTTCTTTTATCCCTTTTTATGGTACTGCTGCTTCCGGCATGTCAGGATGAAGTAGAGACCACCTATACCTACCATACACAGGTTCCCGTGTTTTTGCAGATCAATACTTTCCGGGAAGCTGAAATTATCATTGAGCCGGGCAAGCAACTGGAAAATCCCGGCAAGATATACATTTACGGAGATTACCTTTTTGTGAACGAGCCCAAGAAAGGCATCCACATCATCAACAACCAAAACCCCTCCAATCCCGTCAACATCAACTTTATCAACGTGCCGGGAACAGTGGATATGGCCATCAATTCCAATATCCTCTATGCCGACAGTTATGTGGACCTTGTAGCCTTTGACATCAGCAATCCACAGGATATCAAAGTGGTCAAAAGGGTGGAGGACGTATTCCCAAATATCTACACCCATCAGGAAACAGGAACTTTTGTTACGTATAAAGATACGGTCATCACCACCACCAACCGCATGATGCCCAACAGAGGATGGGGAAATGGCTTATTTTTCTCGGATGCAGCAGGTTTTTCTAGTCAAAGGTCTGAATCGGGAGGACAAAGCTATGGTCAGGGTGGCTCCATGGCCAGGTTTACCCTGATGAGTGGGCACCTCTACGCAGTGAACGATTATGAATTGAGGGTTTTTGATGTACAGTCTCCCACAGAACCTGCTTATCTGGACAAGATCAATCTGGGTTGGGGCATAGAGACGATTTTTCCCTTTCAGGATAAACTCTTTATCGGTTCCATGACAGGCATGCACATCTATGATGCCAGCCAACCATCCAGTCCCAAGAAAATGGCGGTATATGAACACGTTACCGCCTGTGACCCTGTGGTCGTCAATGAGAACTATGCCTTTGTCACCCTCAGGTCAGGGATGATGTGCCGCATGGATGTGGATCAACTTCAGGTCATCGATATCAAAAACCCTTACCAACCCAAGCTGCTGAAGGCCTATCCTATGGACAACCCACACGGTTTGGGCCTGGCTGGAGACTACCTTTACTTGGCAGAGGGGTTACATGGTCTAAAAAGCTTCAATGTATCCGATGTGCTGCGGGTGTCAGAAAATCAGCTGGAACACCTGAAAGAGATGAAATCCGTGGACATCATTCCGGGCCCAAAAGCCCTTATCGTCATCGGTCCGGACGGGGTCTGCCAGTTTGATTACAGCAATCCAGAAAAATTAAGAAAACTCAGTTGCATCGATGTCCGCAACCCGATGCCCCTTTAATTGCTGAGAATTGTAGATATGAAAACTTTAAGTGCAGCCTCTTTTTTATTGGTCCTCCTGATGGGTTCCGCTTTTGCCCAAAACATGCCCTTTGTCAACCAAACCGAAATCGGTGTTCAAAGGGGAAGCAATGAATTTGCTAATAGGACCAACTTTACTTTTCAGACTTTTAATGGCGTCCGTATCAATCCCTACCATGAATTTGGATTTTTTATAGGGATGGACACCTATCCCGGTCTTCATTTGATGCCTCTGGGAATGGGCTGGAGAGGTATCCTGGAAAAAGAGCGCAAGTTCAGTCCCTATCTGTCCATGGATATTGGGTATGGTTCTACCCTTTTGGAAAAAATGGAACTCGATGAGTGGAACAGACATTCCTGGTATGATGGCGGGATGCTCTTCCATCCATCGATAGGTCTCCGCAAAAAAACCAAAGGAAAAACCCAACTCAGTCTCAGCTTTGGATATAAATTCCAGACCGTCCATTATTATGAAGGCAATCCCCTCACCGGTTCCTTGCCTTCCGGGGCCAATCGCACCGATCCCTCCCATTGGAGCTATCTCCAGGCCAGCCGGCTTCAATTCCACAACCTGGTCCTAAAAATGGGTCTGGTTTTTTAATCGGATAAATCCTACAACAGCTAATCAGCTGACAGATGAAGGTCTGCAAACCAATATTCCTGCTTTTTTTCTTCCCCATTGGCCAAGGTAAAGGAATAGGATTTAGAGATAATTTCTTTCATCTTCACCGCAACAGATTGGGAAAAAATGGGACCATCCACGCAAAAGGTATGGAATTCCCCATTTTCCCCACATGGATCGAGGTCCGGAGGAAGCCCGGCCAAAAAGTCTGGATCAAAGGCTTTTCCCATCCATTTTTTCTGGATCTTTTCGGAATCGGCTGCACAGATTAAAGTTCTAAAACCATTTTGGATAAATTCCTGGGCCAGTTTCTGGGTATCTATTCCCCAGAGTGGAAACAGGGTTTCCATATTTTTTGCTGCGGATTGCTTTTCCCTGTATTGCCTTAAGTCCTCCAAAAAAATATCCCCATAGGCAAGGTGCCTAATGTCCTGGCTCGCTAAAGTATTGAGATAGGCATTGATGGCTTTTTCATAGGCTTGGTTATCAGCGCTTGCAGGGTAATAAAGCTTATCAAGCGGCAATCCTACAGCCAAAGCCTGGGCCTCTATCAAGCTTTCGTGTATGCCATGCAAGCCTACTCTTCGGGTTTCCTGCCCAAAGGTGGTATGCAATCTGACCACTTGATATTCTGGGGATTGATTCAGTTTCCAAAGGGCAAAGGCACTGTCTTTCCCCCCTGACCAGCTTAGGGATACAGGGATACTTGCGTATTTTTTCATGATAAAGGTTCAAAATTCGGAATTTTTCAAAGTTACAGGTGGCACAATTAGGTTTTAAATCATTTGAGTAAAAAGAATTTGGAAGGCTAGAAATTTCATCTGCTGAAAGCCTCACGCCAACCTAACCACCCTGACGCAATCCAACATGGCCTGATTGATCGTTCCGTTCATGTTTTCACAGAAGGCTTCTAAAGAAAGGGTAAAGTGGTGCAATCCTTTTTCCAATGGAAGCTGTATGGAATTGCTTTCACCCCATTCATCCCATATCTCCATCCCTCTATGCGGAAAAACAAATGTTCCAATAAAAACATCTTCACGATACAAGGCCCTGATGGCACAGCTGTTGCCGGTATTAATCGGGCCATTGCCGTTGCTGTAGACAAAGTGCATCGCATAATCCCCGGTCTGAGGAATGGATAATGTAAAAGACAAGGCTTTGTTCACCGTCTTACTGATTTCAACATAGCCTTCTCCCCGATAACCGCTGTAGGCTGACAGTACCGGTCCGGCAAATTTCTCCAACTGCACCACACCCATCCCCTCAGCTGCATTCGCCAATATGGGTGCGCTGGCATAGGATTCCTCTTCCCTGTCGGATATGGCTATTACCTGGTAAACCGCATGGTCTTTTCCGCTTATCGCAACTTGAGACTTTTCGGTCTGTAAATAAAACTTTCCATTTTTTAAGACTTTATACCCTTTCGCATCATCCTGACCTTCCCAAACCAAGGTGTTTGCATGTAATTTTGCTTTGGGGGTGTCCGGAGAAAAAAACACTTCCTGTTTGTTGATTTTGCTGAGTGGTCCGGAATGGTTGGTCAAAGAAATTTTTACGTGATGTTGGCCTTCCAAGGTCAAAGGAATCTGGGGCTTGTCCAAGAGCTGTCCGTCCAGGGAGATGGTTTGAATCTGTCTTCCGAAACCCTCCATTTCCAAATCCAGTACGACATTTCTTATTTTTAAACCTTGAAGCTGCTTCTTTCCGGTGTATTTTTTGGGGACAGAAGGACTAAAAGTCAGGTAATCTTTTTCAAAACCCAACCCAAAAAACACCTTAAATACCATCCCAAGGTTGCCGGCTACACTCCATAACTGCCTGTCGGAGTTGATTTGGGTGCCTGCATGCTCCCCGGAATGGACAACAAAATTTTCCTTGTTGGTCAGAAAAAGTGCAGCAGCCCTGTAAATGGCATCCAAACTTTCTGTCAATGCGTCTTCATTCCCCACTTTCGCCGCTGCCAAGGACCAGAAGGCTTGTACAAAAGGCCATACGCCATCATTGTGATAAGGGGGAATACCAGGGATCTGCGGAAATATACAGGGGATCCCAAACGGGGTAACAGGAGTTTGGGCAACCACCTGATTCTGTTTGTCATGATCAGCAATATCAAATAGCACACACAACGCTTCTCCTAATGCCTCTGCCCTAGGGGAAAGCAGCTTATGGGTTCTTCCATAAAGATATTGTCCATAGTAGCCTTTGTCCTCCATCCAAAGGTGCGTGTTGATGGCCGTTTTGATCTTTGCAGCATGGCGGGCATACTCCTGTGCAGGTGCATGATCTTCCAATTCAGCGGCTATCAAGGCAAGGAGTTTATTGGCCTGATGGTGGACAGCATTGGTTCCCAAAGCAAGGGATTCAAAAATATCTGCGGGCTGCATCCATCGCGGATAAGTCTGTTCCCTCCAATCCAAAAAGGAAGATTCTCCCTTGACCAATCCGGTTTTCGGATCGTGTACATTTTTCAGGTCATCCTTTACAGAATCCTTGATGACGGGATAGATTTCCTCCAACCAATCCCGATCTCCGGTCACTTGGTAAATTTCATAGGCCGCCAAGGCCCAGACCACCCTGTCTGAAGATACGGGATAAGCACCTCCGGTTCCCGTGTCCTGAACGATCCTTCCTGATTTTACTTTCCTTCGAAGGCTGTTTTTGGACATTTCAGGTTCCAGGATACCCAAGCCCAGCATGATCCCATAACTTACATCCCGGGTCCATACGCCTTCCCACTTTTCACCTGTCCGGAAGGTTTGATCTGCTTCTGTGTTTAAGATGACTTCCTCTAAGGAAAGGTTGTACAGCGCATCGATCAGGATTTGCTCACTTTTAAAAGTAGGATAATGGGAAATGTCAGACCTGAGGGTCCATTTCGCTTTTTGCCGGTTTTGATTGGAGACGATTTCGGTGGGAGAATTGGCCATGGCAACAAAGCCCTCCTGCTCTACTCTGTCGGCTTTGACCTGAAATACAGGCTTAGGGCCGTGCTCACTAAATCGGTTTGGATCACTTTTTGGCTTCATACTTCTTCCCATCAACGCAATAATTACCAAATGATTCTTGATCGGTTGATATTCATTGATTTTTTTTCCACCATGAAGACGGGAATCACAATATGGCTTTAAAACTCAACCCGATAACTAAATATGGGAATCATCGGGGTGAGGTAGATGGTTTTGATGCTGTTTTCCATGGGTTCAAAATAGCTGCCGAATACATTTTGACGGTTGGTGACATTCTGAATGTCCAAAGCGAGGGTCTGTGTGGATTTGGGTCGGTTCCGCATCAAGCTGATCCTGACATCGGTTCGGAAATAGGCGGGATTCTGTAATTCGAAAGCCCTCGACTCCACCCATACGGTCTCTCCTTTGTTGATGGATTCCTCCAGATCAATCGGGGTATTGCGCAGCCCACCTCCATACATTGATTTCAGGTTGATGCCAAATGTCCTGTTTTTCTTCCATTGGTATTCTTTGCCTGCGGTCAGGACAAAGTTTGCCCCGCCATTGAATCGGGTGTTTCTCCACCTGTTTTCCTCGGTTTTGTAAAGGGAGTTGTACAAAGAGGCCGACAAAAGGAAGTAGAGGTTGTTGTGGGTAAACTGTTCAAGGGTAAATTCCGCCCCGTAGTTTTTTCCCAGTCCCCGGTTGACCAATGCGTCAGTGGCAAAAGACCATTCCTGATTGATGATGGAAAAGGTCTGATCTTCGCCTGGTTTGATGGGAATTTGGAACAGGTGCTGGTAATATGCTTCCACTTTCATCCTCAGGTAGGGATTCAGGGACCGGTCGTATCCCAAAACCAGATGATGGGACTTGCTCAGTTCGAGTGCTTTGTTGGGCAGAAGGATTTCACCGTTTTCTTCCTGTCTGGCAAAGTAAGTCCCCAAGGGCTGTACCTGACTGTGCAGACCATATCCCAAGCTGATCCTTTGCTTTTCATCCAATTCATACGCTGCACTCAGTCGCGGTTCTATTGAATTGGAATTGTTCAGCATCAATTGCAGGTAATGCAGGCCCATATTGAGGGTCAGGCGTTGGCTTGCCCTGATGTTCAGCTGTGAAAAAGCCTGGACACTTTGGGTGTTGCCCTTGGAATCAATGTTGGTCTCCATTTGCCCAAGGCCTTCCTCATAGGTTTTTTCCTGGACCTTGTAATACAGTTGATTAAGGAAAATCCCGCTTCTGAGGCTGTATTTTGGAGAAATTTTGGTGTTCAGCACCGAACTGAAGGTGATTTTGGATTGGCCGTTTTCCGAAAAGAAACGCTCATCATTTTGATATTCCTGATCGAGCCGCCCATATTTATCTCCCATGCTGGTCCCGGATGCCAATAGGGTGGTCTGCAGAAAATTGGATTGTTTCAGGATATAAGAATGCTTGATGCCTACGGCCCCTGAATTGGAGAAAAAAGTGGAACTGAGCCGGTCAAATTCCCCCGTCCAACTCAAAGAGTCCTTTTGGGCATTTCTGTTTTGGTCACTCTTACCCCCGAAACCAAAGACGGTAATCGTGCTTTTTTCTCCCGTGGGCAGGAAAAAGTTGAAAGAAAGATCCTGAAAGTTGGTCACGAAATCCCCCAACGGAACGCCGATTTGAGAAAGGAGAGAAAGGGTAGAATACCGGTAATTGATCAGATAGGAACCTTTGTAGTTGGGGGAAAATGGCCCTTCAGCAGCAATGTCGGTTCCGAGAAAACTTGCCTGCACCGTAAATTCCCGTTTTTCATTGTTGCCCTTTCTGAGGCTGAGGTCAAATACCCCGGAAAGGGCATTGCCATATTCCGCCGGGAAGGCCCCGGTGATAAAGTCCGAATTGGTCAGCAACTGGGCGCTAAGGATGGAGATGCCCCCTCCCGCCGAACCCGGGAAGGCAAAGTGGTTGGGATTGGGAATGTCTATGCCTTCCATTCTCCAAAGGAGTCCATTGGGGTTGTTGCCCCGGATAGAAATGTGGTTGTTGCCATCATCGGTGCTCACCACGCCTGAGTAGGAAGATGCCATCCTGGCTGGATCATTGACCGCTGCGGCAAACTTCCGGGTTTCTTCCACCGAGAAAGTCCTGCCGCTCACTCCGATCATTTCATTGATGGTCCTGTCCTTGTCTGCAGCCAGGACCACCACTTCCTGCATCTGACTGAAATCCTCCTCTATGGTGACGGACAAGACCGTTTCTTTCCCGGAATTGACCTGAATCTGAGAAAGCAAGGCATCACGGTAGCCGATAAATCCTACGCGCAGCGTATAAGTTCCAATAGGCACCTGGGGAATTCTAAAATCACCGTTGCTATCGGTGGTGCTGCCCAAAAGCGGATCGGTGCCCAGGATCATGACCGTAGCGCCGGGCATCGGGGATTTGGTAACCTGATCCACCACTTTCCCCCGGATGGTCTGGGTCAGAGTTTGAGATTGCAGTGTATTCAGCCCAAAGCAAAAAAGAACTGCAAGGATTTTTGAAAAGGAGTTCATAATACTGGTTTAGTTTTTCTAATTAAAGTCCAGAAAGTACCTTGGTTTGTTAAAACTTGATAAAATAATTTGGACCGTTCACCTTTTGATTGTTCACAATTTCACAGCAAGACAATCCAAGTCCGATTTCTGAAATCATCTCCCCCATTTCCCTCCACCAACAAAATACCCTAGTGTAAATCCAAAGTATTCATTGGTGGCTTGGCCAATGATCTCTCCGCCTATGTTTTGTAAATTGCTTTTGGGGACAAAGTTGTATTCTACACCAATTCGGAATTTCCCGAGTTCCACCCCTGCTCTCGCCATAGGCGCCCAAGCAAAATTCGCTTTTAATCGTCCCACATCTTCTGACGAGATATCATTGCTTTCTATTTTGATATTGCTCAAGGCATAATATCCAAATCCGGCACCGATATAAGGAGCTACACCACCTTTTCCATAATTGAAATAATAATTGGCCGTACCCAAAACCGATGTATTTGCGCCTAATTCTCCGCTATAATCATCTGGAATCTCGTAATAGACTAGCTCTTTGGCCAAACCTGCTACTCCCATTCTCAGACCCAGAGCAAGATTGCTCCTGACGAGCACCTGAGGTTCAAAATTGACCAAGGCACCGATCCCCCCTTCATTTGGGGCAGCTATCCCCAGATCCATTTGAAATCTAAATCTTTCTGCTTCTTGGCTATACGCTGTGAAGACGATATTCAATAGAATAATCATTGCAATTAGCTTTTTCATTGTGTTTTGATTGTTTAAGTTTTTCTGAGTCACAATCCCTCCCGTAATGCTCCTAAGCCGGATTGGATTTGAAATTGGTTGTGTTTTCAAGGGTATGACAATCCATGGCAAGGATACCCCTATTTGCTTGTTGATTTTTTTGTAAAAGGCGTTTGAAAATCAGGTTAGAAAAAACGTAGACCTGCCCTGAATCCCCACCATAGCTGGCTTGATAGGTCTTCAGGATGAGCCCGCTCGTTCCTAATTGTGGGACGGACATAGGTGAAAAGTTCCGGATGATCCGGGAAGGAATCGTCATAAACCCTGAAATTCAAAGTAGGTCCTGCGAAGAGGGCCATTTTTTTAACCACCTGAAATTCAGCCCCAACATACAACCGGTTGACCAGGTTCAGTGCTTCCACATTGCCTTGATTCAACTGCTCCGAACTCGCCTCGATGTTGAGGAAGAGGTTTCTGCCCAACCGGGGAGAGGTACCGATCCCATAGCCAAATGCCCAGGTTACATTTTCGCCGATTTCAGGTCTTATGCCAGCAAAAAGAATGTTGTAAAATTCCCGCTTTCCGGTGCGCAGAGCCAAATTCAGTGGCAGCACTTCATTGAAGCTAAGCTCCACGGTATGGTAGCCTGAGCGGACAAAACTGATCAGTCCCACCGGCACCCCACTCATGCTGTCTGCATAGTTGAAGAGGCCGAGCTGAAAACCCTGAACCTTAGTGGCATAATTGAAAGGGGCCACTTGGGAGCCTTTGACGTCTTTAGCAGCAAAATTGGCCAAGCCGGAGACCTGCGTTCCTTCGAGTTCAGCTGCGGTAAAGTTCAGGAGACCGGAAACCTGCACTCCTTTTACTTTTTTGGGTGAAAAATTCATCAGGCCGGCCAATTGTACTCCATCCACTGTTCCGGTGGTGAAATTGGTCAGTCCAGCCAACTGCACCCCTTTGACGTTTTGCAGGTTGGAATTGAACAGGCCTGCAAGTTGCACTCCATCCACCTTGCCCCCGACCTGATTGAAAAGGCCCGCCAACTGTACACCGGTCATGTCACCCCGGTTGATGTTGAACATTCCCGCCATTTCAAAGGCCCTGGTGCCTGCGGAATAACCGCCCAGGAGATTGAAGGAGACATCGTTGATTGCATTGCCCGAATTCATGCCATTGGTTCCGACAAAGGGAACAAAGGAAAATTGGATGGCCACCGAGGTGGTATCGGCTCCAGATAGCTGGAAGGGCTGAAATTTGTTGTGGCGAGGTAGATTTTCCTGTTGGGAAACAGGGATTTCGATGGGGGAAACTTCCAGGCTATCCGGGTCCAAGGAAGACTGCCCGAGACTTAACCCTGTGGAAAAGAGTGCGAAAATTGCTGTTGCCGTGATTGTTTTGCTGAATGGATTCATGGTTTTGATTTGTTTTCAATTCCATGACAGGCGAAAGGTACTTTACCCCTATGGGGGTTAAGAATATTTTTTGAAAAAGTCAAAAAGCAGAATTACAGCTTACTTTTCACAAAACTTATTTTCCTTTGCATCTTTAGGCATATGGTACCTCTTTTAACATGTTGGAGCCAATATATGGGCTTAAACCATTTTTTGTGACAACTTCGAATTTTTGGTTTTTATATACTTCTTCAAACAAATTATAAACCGCCATCAAGTTGTCAAAATTTTCTTTTTCAGGCTCAAATTAAATCAGCAAATCAATATCGTTGTCATCGGATTGTTCTTCACGTAGGTAGGAACCAAAAAGTCCAACATTTCGAATCCGTGGGTTAAAACCCAACGGTTAATAAATCGGTCGCTCCTACGGAGCTGAATATTCAACTTGGTCTGGTCAGCTTTACTTCAGCATTAATTTCTTCCCTGGTCATTTTGGAGAAACCGACCTGTTCGGCTATTTTATTACATTCTAGGAGGGCTTTCCGAGCAAGCTAATTATTCGGATAATGCTTATTTTTTACCATTGGTTTTTGTTTTATTTTTCAGAGATTAGTCTGATAATAAAGTGTTTAACATGATTTTTCAATACGTCAAGCCCAGTCAGATACTTAGCCCCTTTATTAAGGGGTACTTGATGGCACATTTTAAATTTGACCAATCTGTTCCTGCACCACCAAAGAGTTATCCCGCACTTCCCTTTCACGGAATCACATTTTACGTCAAGGGATTTGTAGTAGCTGAAACCCCAGAATTGGATTTCAAAGTAAAATCCCCCCGATCAGTCATTTTGGGTCAGTCAACTTATAGGTTACTTTACAATGTGTCCCACAACGAAGAATACCTCATGGTCCACGTTGATTTTTATCCAAATTCCATTTTCAGATTGTTTGGGATTCCCATGCATGAATTTACACATCGAATCATGGATGCAGAAGCTGTTCTTGGCAAAGAAATGTTAGATACCAATGATATGCTTGCCGATGCGAAATCCTACGAAGAGGTAATGGAAATCATCAATCGTTTTTTTGAATCTTACATTAGAAGAAAAAATCTCACATCCAATGGCCATTTGGAAAAGGTCACCAAGCTCATCATGGATAGCCCTGAAGATTTTAACTTGGAAAAAATGGCAGGTCTTTCCTGTTTGAGCAACAGCCAGTTTGAGAGAAAATTTATCCAACAGGTGGGGGTCAGTCCCAAATTTTTCTCCAGGATATGTAGGTTTAATAAGGCTGCCTCACTTAAGGAAAAGTGTCCTGAAATGGATTGGCTGAGCATTGCCATTGCTTCAGGATATTTTGATTATCAGCATTTGGCAAAAGATTTCAAAAGATTTTCAGGTGAGACACCTGTTTCCATGTTAGTGAATTTTCAGTCCTCTCCGGAGAAATGGCTTGATTTGGTCTGATTGCTTATTTTTTACCAATTACTCAATAGCCTCAAGTTTAACTTTGTGTTGTTAGTTAGAATTTAACCCCTAAACAACAACACCATGAAACGAAGAAACTTTGTCAAAAGCGGCCTCTTGGTCCCTGCTGTTGCGTTCAGCCCAAGCCTTATTGCATCTAGTGAAAAACAAATGGATGGCAAACCGATTCATGTAGGTTCCGGCCAGGATCGATTTGGTAAAAGGATCCAGATAGGAAAAGCGGTTTTGGATTGCAAAATCAGTGGAAAAGATACCAATGGCCATCTCTATGTATTTGAAAGTTCCCAAAACCATAGAGAAGAAGGAATACCCCTTCACATGCATCCTGATCTGGATGAAACCTTTTATGTCCTGGAAGGAAATGTAAAAATCAAAATAGGGGATGAAATATACCGTCTTGGCCATGGTGATACCATCCTTGCTCCAAGGAATATACCCCATGGATGGGTCACCAATAGTGCGACTCCATCTAAAATATTGATCATAGTCCAAGGTGCTGGAAAGATGGAAAACTTTTTTGAAGAGCTTTCAAAGCTGAAAGAATTTTCCCCTCCGATTGTTTCAGAAATCTACAATAAACATAACATGGTTTTGATGGGGCCGCCTCTGGAGGCTGATTGATTTTTTTTGGATCAATTGCGATAAATGGAAAGCCTTCTTTTGGATGTTTTTTGAAAATTATCCTCAGGGAAAAACATCTATAAAACGTCCGATTTTTACCAGCAATCCTCTGTGGGTTTGATTTATTTTTGTGTATAACCTTAAACCACAGCGAATTATGGAACGAAGAAAATTTATTGTCACCACTGCGGCCCTTACTGCTTTTGGGTCAGACCTTATGGCACTCTCTAAAGAGAAAAAAATGGATGGAGATGGCTTTTTGGTCAAATCCGGTGAGGCAAGACATGGAAGGCATACTCCTTACAAAGGTGTCAATCCGAATGACCTTAAAATTTCCAGCAAAGACACTGATGGACAAATGTCTGTATTTGAGTATATTGGCATGGAAAAAACAGGACCGCCGCTGCATGTACATTTGGAACAGGATGAGGTGTTTTATGTAGTGGAAGGGGATTATCTTTTTCAGTTGGGCGATAAGCAGCACAAATTATCAGCTGGAGATACCATCTTCCTTCCCCGAAACGTACCCCATACTTGGATACAGACTACAGAAAGGGGAAAGTTGATCTATATCCTTCAGCCGGCGATTAAAATGGAAGAGTTTTTCTACGCCATGGATGAATTGGGAAGACCGCCTTCTGTGGAGGAAGCAGAGAAGATTTTTATGGCACATGGGATGAAAAATGTAGGTCCTCCCTTAACTTTGGAATAATGGTTCTCAGGGATTATATACCAAGCCATCATTTACAGGAGTTTGTCAGGAAGCATCAAATCATCAGATTTGAATTTGATTCCGGGGCAATAATTCCCTATAAGGTCTATTGTCCCCGGCCTGAAACCTGTCTTGTATTTAGGCTCCGTAACCCTCAAAAAGTTAGCTATGGCTCAAATCCAGAAATCTTGACCATTCCCAATTGCACCATTATAGGGCAGCATACAATAGTGACTAAAAGGTATATAGGAAGGGATTTTTGGGTTTTGCAAATGGTGCTTCAGCCCAGCGCACTTTTCCGGCTTACGGGTATTCCCGCTTATGAAATCACCAATACGTTTATTGATGCCGAAGCCGTTTGGGGAAAAGAAATCAGATCAATACATGAGCAAATGTGCAATACCGCTGGAATAGAAGAATTGATCCGAATTGCTGAAGCGTTTTTAGAGAAAGTCATCATTAGATCAAAATACAGTATGCAGGGAATTGACAAAGTCAGTTCTGTAATTTTGAACCAAGACCGACCTCTTTCCATGGATCAACTTGCTTCAGATGCTTGTCTGAGCAACCGTCAATTCCAGCGGAGATTTACCGAAAGGACCGGGGTCGGACCGAAACTTTTTGATAAAGTGGTACGATTTGAAAAAGCATTTTTTATGAAAAACGCCAATCCCCACCTGGATTGGCTGAGTATTGCATTGGCCTGTGGGTATTATGATTACCAGCATTTGGTCAAGGATTACAAATACTTCACCAATATGACTCCGACAGGTTTTTATGAACTCGACACCAAAGCCCCCGAAAGGACTTTTGGGGTGGTGGAAGTGCAGCAGGTTTAAAAATCTGATTTTATTCAAAAAAAGAGTTTTGTCTCAGTCAAATCAGGAGCTAGTTCCTTTAAGTCCTCAAAAAAACCTCAACCCTGCCCTGCCCCCAATCCACAATTGGGTGGCGATGTTGTCTGCGGGCAAGGTACTTTCATTTTGAATGTTGGGTTTGGTATAGGTAAACAATTCAGGGTGATCCATAAATGAGCTGTCATATACCCGCCAGTTGAGACTAGGACCAAAATAGATCCCAAACCCCTTGACGATCTGATACTCTAGGCCAAGATAAGCCTTGTTGACCAGATTAAGTGCGGCCACGTTTCCCTTGTTCATTTGGGAGGCGCTTAATTCAAGGTTCAGGAATAACTTTTTGCCCAATCTGGGAGAAGTTCCCACTCCATAACCGAAAGCCCAAGTGGTGGAATCGGCCTCTTCCGGCCTGACTCCCGCAAAAATCATGTTGTAAAATGATCTGGTGCCAGTCCGCAGGGAAATATTGACTGGCAGTACCTCGTCCGCACCGATCTCCACCTGATGGTATCCTTTTCGGACAAAGCTGATCAGCCCTATGGGTACCCCTTTGATGCTGTCCGCATAATTGAACAGGGCAATTTGGCTGCCTCTGACATTCCTTCCCACATTCAGCACCCCCGCAAGTTGGACCCCTTCAAGATCCCGATGGGAATAATTGGCAATTCCGGCCATTTGAACTCCCTTGACCTCATTGGTGGCAAGGTTGAGTATACCCGCCATTTGAAGCCCTTTTACCTGCCCGGTGGTAAAATTGATCAGCCCCGCCATCTGCACCGCTTCCACATTGCCCAAAGCCCCATTGGCCAATCCGGCCATTTGGAGTCCTTTGACAGATCCCCCCACCTGATTGAACAGGCCTGCCCACTGTACATACTGCACATTGCCTTTGTTGAGGTTGAACCATCCGCCCAATTCCACCTTATTGGTCCCCCCAGAAAACCCTCCCAAAATATTCAAGGAATAATCATTGACCACATTACCGGAAAGCTTTCTGTTCGTTCCGATAAAAGGAAGCAGGGACAATTGAAACCGGCGGTGGATGGTATCGCTGACATTTTCCAGATTGGTGAATCCTTCTGGATTTTTGGTCCAAAGCCAGAAATCCTTCATGGGTTTGGTGATGCTTCTTCCCACTTCTTCCAAGTCCACTTCACTGGTTTTTAGCAGTATTTTTTGAAAAGGGGATTGTTTGCCTTTAACCAACAAGGTGTCCGAATAGTCTTTTTTGTTGACCACCAATTGGATACTGTCCATGGCTGGGTTTTTTAAAGTCAATTCAAAAAACCCATAGGCATCCGTGGTGGAAGATTTTAAAGTGATCGGGTCATACACTGTCACATCTCGAAGGCCCTTCCCAGTAGATTCATCGACCACATATCCGCTGAAAACCATCTCTTTTTTCGAAGCAGGCTTAGGTGTCAGGATAACATAGACTCCTTTTTGCTTCATATCCACCTCCCCTTGAAAGGCAATCTCCAGCACTTCTCTCAAAGGTTGGTCGGTAAAATTCCCGGTTACAGGCCTTTGGGCATCTATGGCTGCCGAACTGTAAGAAAATATGCAGCCGGCCTCCTTAGAAAGTCGATTGAGAAAAATATCTGCCCTTTCCTTTGCAGCATTGATGCTGACTTTCCGCTCCAAGACCGGTACTTCCTGTGCGCGAACCGGTAAAAGCGTAAGGAAAAACAAAGGCAAAGCCACCATTATCCCAAACCCTCGGATCAGGAAAGCAAAGGTAAGGTCAGTAACAGCCATCTCCCTTCAATCTGATCAACTGGCCTTCATCCAACACTTGGAGGTTCAAGGTCTCTGACAGGATGGACAGGATGGTGGACAGGTCTTCATCCTCAAAGACCACGGAAAGCCTGCATGAAGCAATCGGTCCTTCCAAAACAATGGTTCTGCCGTAAACTTCTTCCAGTCTCGCCACCACCTGATCCAATTCTTCCTCTTGAAAGGTAAAAACCCTGGTCTTAAAGGAAACTACATTTGGATCCAAGGCAGCTTTTGAAAAAGCAGCCAAATCTCTGTCATAAGTACCTCTTTCTCCCGCCTGAAGGGTAATGCCTGCTTGATCCAGTGTATAAAAGCGGACCATTCCTTCCTGAACATTGACCTCCACCACCGGGTTATTGGGAATGGCTTTGACATGGAAAACGGTACCAATATCTTCGATCAGCAATTCACCCGCTTTTACTGTCCAATTGACTTTTTTATCTTCCGGAATGCTGATCAGGGCCTCTCCGTTCAGGTGGATTGTTCCGGAATTTTTTCGCTCATGGTACTCTACGCGGATTTCGGAATCCTGATTCAGGGCAATCTCTGTCCGGTCAGGCATCCATTCGGTAAGCACCTGATTTCCACTTGTAAATTGAAATTCCTGTATTGGCGTCAGCAATATGTAGAACAGGTAGGATAAACCCATCAGCAAGGCCAAACCCGCTGCCACCTTCCAAAGAGGCATGAGGGTGCGGGTATTGTCTTTTTCGGGTTTGATTTTGCTTTTCACTTTTGCCCATGCAATATCAGTGTCGAAATCAGGCTGATCCGGCAGTTGGGCTCGGTCAAAGATCCAACGGGCATCGTCCAGGTATTTTTGGTTTTCAGGTGAACGAGCGCACCATTCCCTGAGTGTCCTGGATTCCTTCTCCGAGGCTTCACCGACAAGGAATTTGCTGATCAAATCTTCAATATGTTCTGAATTCTCCTTCATACTTCCAACAGACGACCCATCAGGATCAATATCATGGGTAAATAATCTTTCAATTTAAGGCGCATCAATTTCAGGGCTTTTCCCATTTGGTTTTCCACCGTTTTGATGGAAATTTGGAGTTCATCGGCAATTTCCTGGTATTTCAGTTCCTCAAAACGGCTCATTTTGAATATCAGTCTACATTGTTCGGGCAGTGACTGCAGGGCTTCCTGGATTTTTGATTCCAATTCGGTTTTCATCGTCAGATGGTCCGAAGCCTGACTGAACTTTTCCCCTTCGGCCACCACGGACTGGGCATGAAGGTGGCGGACCTTCTGCCTTTTTATTTCATTGAGACAGGCGTTTCTCACAGACCGATAAAGATAGGCCTTCAGGGAAATATCAATTTGGATGCTTTCCCGCTTTTCCCAGAAGCGTATAAAAGTGGCCTGTACGATCTCCTCAGCGGCATCGGGGTCAGTAAGGTAGGCTGTGGCAAAGCGGCACAATGGGGAATAATGGGTTTTAAACAACATCTCAAATGCAGGTACATCTCCTTGAATAATGGCTGAGAAAAGCTTTTGATCTAGCGCCTGCATGAGAATTGTATAAAATCACACACAAGATAAGATTTTGGTTCTTCTTAAAAAAAAGAAAACTCAAAAGCGGTTTACCCCTATGGGGGCTTGAAATATTTATTGTTCTAATTTGAAAGCTCTAAAGGCTCAAAGCTCGAAGGTGAAAGTTGAAAGCCGTGGGGAACGGAAAATGGAAAACCGAAAAACGGAACATCAGGATATCAGAGTAAAAGCTCAAAGCTCTAAGGTGAAAGCTGAAAGCAGAGAAACAGGCTATCTGAAAAACAGAAAAATAGAGGTAAAAGCTCAAAGCAATAAGCTCAAAGAGGATTATTAGAAAATCAGAGAAACTATGAAATAAAGGTCTTTGAAATGATGAATTATTGGAAATAAAGCCTTCGGCTGAAATATTTCCTGTATAGGACGAAATATGCCTTCAGCGAAATAGAAGTATGATCTTCTCCTTCTACGTCACCCTGAGCGTGCCGAAGGGTCTACGTAATTTCGGAGCGAGTGGTCTTTTGAACTTCGAAAGGTGAAAGCAAGAACAGCTCAAAGCCTGAAGCTGAAAGTAGGGGGAAATTGTAGAAGGTAAAAGGTGAAAAGTAAGCGGTTTTTAACTCCTAACTCGTAAATCCCAAGACAACATGACAACCCGACAACTTGAAAACTTTTCATAACCTGAAAGCATCCCATCTCGTAGCTCGTAAATCTAATTCAACATCTAGAACTCAATCAAGATATCTGAATACAGAATTAAACGATAACAAAACAACATGACAACCCGACAACTTGAAAACTATTCATAACCTGAAGCATCGCAACTCGTAACTCGTAAATCCCAATTCAAAAAACCCTCACCTAAACCTAAACCCCGAAGGCCCCCTGCCTGCAGCCAAGGTCCTCACCAATTGCCCGTCGGGTTGGAGGACGATGACTATGCCGTTGCCCTGAAACCCGTTGTTGTCTCCCACATAAATCTGCCCGTTGCCCGGATGTATGCCCAGGCCATAGAATCCGGAGCCTGTATAAAGCGCTTCTTGCTCCACTTGGGCGGAATTGAGGGTGATTTTGGCAATGGCATCCTCATAATCAGGCCATCCAGAGGAAGTGACCACCCATACATTCCCCTGTCCATCATGGGAAAAAATCCCGGTCGGCTGTTCCAAGGCAACAGCAATGGTTTGCTGTATGCCTAAGCTTCCCCTGTTGATCTCATGAAAGTAAACCTGATCGCTGCCGCGGGCAAAAAGAAATAACCTCCCTCCATCCTCGAAAAACCTCGCGGGCGTACCATCCACCTCCACACTGCTGCCTACAGTTTGGTCATTTAGGGAGATCACTTCCAGTTTGCCGGCCGCGGCACAGGCCACCAGCAAATTGCCGTTTTGGACATATAGCCCCTCAGGTCGGCTTGATACCGGTATTTTCCGGGATATGTTGCCTCCATTGGGATCGTTGACTACAGCAATGTAAGAGTCGGGACTGTTGAAATTTTCATCATAAGGTCCCCAATCGCTGATGTATAGGTTTTGATTGGCGACAGCAAGTGAACGGCTGATGTCCAGGCCTGTACTTACCGCACCGATACTGGAAAAGTCACGGGCATCCACCACCTCTACTTTTCCTGTATTTGCCACAAGATAAATTCTGCCATCTGCCTCTACCATGTCCTGTAAAAGACCAGCAAAAGGTCGCCCGTTTTTGCCTTCGAACACATCGGAATTCATTGCATCAAGCATGGGATCAAAGTGAAATACCTCTCCGTCATTGGCCCCGAAAGCACCTTCGTTGAGGATCAAAATCCCCCCTTCAAATTCTCCCCGGGGCATTTCTCCGGGATCATTGTCACAGCTGAAGACCAAAAAGGCGATACCAACCAGGCAAAAGCGAAATACTTGGGTAAATTTTCTCATAAGTTAATGGTTAAGTTGATTTGGTAGTTTCTTCCCGGCATGGCCCTTAGGCGAAGCACCTGGTAATCCGTATTGAATAGATTGTTGATTTGTAAGCCCAAGTCACCTTTCATTTTTCCAAAGGCTGTCCAAGCATAAGTGCCACCCCAATTCCACAACTGATAGGCCGATAATTTGGAAACATTGTCTGTCGCAATAAATCGCTCCCCTACCCAATGGGTATTGACATAAGTGGAAAGGGAACCTCTTCCCAACCTGCCGGTCACCTGAAATTTATGTTCAGGGGTATAAGGCAATTGCTTGCCTTGGCTGCGGTCATTTTCGGTGACATTGGTCCGGTTGATCGCTCGGTTCCAGGCATAGTCTGCCTGTGCTTCAATCTGCCATTTCCCCAGACTCTTACTGCCTTTTACAAAAGATTCGACTCCCGAGTTATGGACTTCCCGGATGTTACTGGGTGACCAAAAGGACCCATTGGGCAGCCAGATGATCCAGTTGTCCACTTTCATCTGAAAGTAGGTAACCTGCGTTTCCCATTGAAAATCGGATTTTGTCCACAGATGCTTCAATCCCAGCTCCCCGCTGAGGCTTTTTTCGGATTCCAGATCGGGAATGCCACCGGGCACCCAAAACCTGTCATTCAGTGTAGGCACCTTAAAGCTGCGCGAAAAAGCCGACTGGAGATCCAATTGGTGGGATTCCGTTTGCAACAAGGCATAGGTACCGCTGATGGCCGGAGTGAATGGAGCCCAGTTTCCCTCGTAAACCAGCTGTCGGAGATTGAGAGAAAGCCCCCACCGTTCCCCGGGTCTGAAATTAACGGATTGATAAAGTTCCAGTCGGTTTTCCCAAGCTGCATAGGTACTGAGTTTTCCTTCGATCAAGGTAAACCGAACCCCTGATTTGGTTTCCCAGGCTTCCCCGAATTTTCCTTCAGCTTCACCTCCCATAAAATATTGGGTAACCAGGTTTCTGGAGGCTTCATTAAAGATCAATTCATCCCTGATCAAACCGGTCTTCGCATTCCAGCTGAAGAGTTGGCCGAAGTGATGGTAATCAGCCACCCACCTCAAATTGCCGTCTTGCTGTTGGTCGGAAGTGTTGGAGCCCATCACAGGCTGTATCTCCCGGTCGGTATGGTTCCACCAGATGGAAGTACTCAGCTGGCTCTTTCCGGCGATTTGCCATGCAAGGTCCTGTGTGGCACCCCATTGGGCTACCCTGGCATGGTTTTGTCTTTCCGTCGGCGTATCGATTTTGGCTTGGTTGATGAAGGGAAAGTTGTTCTGGGCAAAATTGTGGTAGATGCCGGTCCTGCTGGAAAACCGCCCGTTGGAATATGCATGTCCCATCCGGGTATTATGCCTGCCGAAACTTCCCAAGGCCTGTTGAAGGTTCACCTGATGGCCCTGACTGAATCGGAGGCGCTTGTTGAGGTGAATGGCACCACCTATGGCATCTGTTCCGTACAAGGCCCCGGTGCTCCCAAAATGTACGGTGGCCTCATCAAAACCCTCCATAGGTAAAATAGACAGGTCTGCCTGACCTAAAGACGGACTGTTGATGGGCAGGCCATTCCAGAAAAGCGCGGTATGCCCGGCTGAGGTTCCCCGCATGGTGATGGAAGCCAGCATCCCGGCCCCGTATTGCCGGACAAAAAGGCCCGACCGTTCCTGCAGAAGATCCCCCAAGGACCGTCCCTGAAATTCAGCGAGGTCTCTGCGATCCAGTCTGCGGATAGTCTGTCCATGGGTAAACTTGTCCAAGGCAGGACTGTATACCTCCACCGGCTGCAAATCCACCGTGTCCCGGTCAAAAGGAAGGAAACCATTCCCAAAGGAAAGCCCTCCCAGCAACATAACATACAGTAATGGCAATGCCTTTCGAATTAAATAATGAAAACCAATTATTTAATCCAAAGTCATTCCGTGCTAAAATTGAGAGAAATTCAGGAGAAAATATCCGGTAACTGCATGGTAATGACAAACAGATCCAAGCAGACTGGAAAATGAAAGCTCCTAAGTCCATCTCAGCCTTTCACCCGAAAGCTTTGAATTTGACAAAAAAGGCAGGTCTCCTGGCTCCCCCGACTTTTGTTGGCCTTCTCACCCTGAATATTCGGGGCAATGGCATTGCAGAACAAAAGCTGATCCCGGATTTCCCGGGACGGGGTTACAGTTGCGGGGACAGCTCCGGCATTACACCGGATTCCCTTTTAATTCCGAGGGCCTGAATCAGGATCGGAAACCAATTTCTGAAACAAACATAAGTCAAAAAGTTCGAAAATTTCAATGCAAGGGATCAGAAAAATTCACCAAACCCATAAAATCATGCACATCACCCTACTTGGAACTTGTCATTACAATGCTTTAATTTGGGGGCTTTGAACAAAAACTCCGTCTGATTAGAGGCGGCAAATCAGCTTTAAAATTGAACATACATGCTCCTTTTTCCCTTTTCACGGATTTGAGAATTTGGTATTTGTTACGCCAGGTTTACCATCTGCTTTTATTGGCGGGACTGTTGGGAGCACTTTGTTTTTCCTGTCATGGTCCGGAAAAACAAGGGGACCTAAAGGAAGCAACCGCCATTCCCCTTTCATACGCCAAAGGTTTTGGCATTTGGGAAGGAGATGGGCATTTTATTCTGGAAGTCAGTCAGGGCTTTCCCGGAGCGCATCAGCCATTTCGTTACCTGGTATTGAAAGAGGGCGGGGAGGAAGTATCCAAGGAGGGTTTTGATGCGGTCATCCGCATGCCCGTAAAGCGGGTCATCGTCACCTCTACCACACACATCCCCCACCTGGATTACCTCAATGCTTCGGGAAAATTGATCGGATTTCCCAACCTTGAGCTGATATCCTCCGAAAAAACCAGGGATATCATAGACAGCGGTCAAATCAAGGACCTGGGTTCCGGTGCCCAGGCCAACATCGAGCGCATGATAGACCTGGAACCGGATTGGGTAATGTTGTCCACTCTGGGAGAAGACCTGGGCAATCTGGAGCTGCTGCGTTCGGCAGGTGTGGCCGCTGTGATCAATGGGGAGTATGTGGAACAGCATCCTCTAGGGCGAGCAGAATGGATCAAATTTACCGGGGTCCTGCTCAATCAGCTGGAGCAGGCAACTGCCATATTTGAGGAAATCGCATCAGCCTACCAAGCTGCTGCCAAGCTAACCGAAAACCTGACATCAGAACAGAAACCTACCGTGATGGCCGGGGTCATGTACAAAGACATCTGGTATGTACCCGGTGGGGATTCCTGGGGCACTCGGTTGTTGGAGACAGCAGGTGGCAGGTACATTTTTGAAAACCAAACCGGTACAGGCAGCGTCCAACTTGGTTTTGAATCCGTCTTGGATCAGGCCTATCAGGCTGATTTCTGGATTGGGGCTTCGGATTTTACCAGCTTGCAAAGCATGAAAACAGCTGACCGCAGGTACACCGCCTTCAAATCCTTCCAAACAGCCCAAGTCTACACTTATACCCTCAACAAAGGGTCCACAGGGGGCATCACTTATTTCGAATTGGGCTATATGCGACCGGATTTGATCCTGAAAGACCTGATCAAAATTTTACATCCCGCACTTTTACCGGATTATTCGCTTTATTTTTACACCCGATTGGATGAAAAATAAACTCACATATCCCCTACTCTTCTTTTTGGGCTGTTTGGGCTGCCTCTTGTTGTTTTTGGCCAACCTTGGCATCGGTTCGGTGACCATCCCTTTTCAGGAAATAGTAGGGAGAATGCTGGGAGGAAGCTTCAGCCGCAACACCTGGGAAATCATCTTGTTTGAGTACCGCTTGCCGAAAGCCCTGACGGCGATTCTGGCGGGCATTACCCTTTCCGTCAGTGGACTTCAGATGCAAACCTTTTTCAGGAACCCCCTGGCAGGGCCATTTGTGTTGGGCATCAGTTCGGGAGCGGGTCTGGGGGTGGCTTTGTTGGTCATGGCCGGTTCCGCATTTGGCTGGAGCCTTTACGCAGGGGCAGCTGGACTATGGGCCGTGGTGGCTGCCGCTACTCTGGGGGCCATTTTGGTCCTATTGCTGATGAGCCTGACTGCCTGGAAAGTCAGGGACAGCATGACCTTATTGATTGTAGGCTTGATGTTTGGCAGTGCGGCATCTGCCATCGTTTCGGTCTTGGCTTATTTCAGTGAAGCAGAGCAATTGAAGGTGTATACCGTATGGTCCATGGGCAGTCTCGGAGGTACGAGTGGCCAGCAACTCCATGCTTTTCTGATCGCCTCGTTGATTGGATTGATTCCGGTTTTGGCTTTTATCAAATCCTACAATGCCATGCTGATGGGCGAAGGATATGCTTCCAGCATGGGCATCAACATCCACCGTCTGCGCTGGGCCATGATCATCAGTACGGGGATCTTGGCAGGCTGTGCGACTGCATTTTGCGGGCCAATAGCCTTTATCGGGATTGCTGTACCGCATATGGCAAGGCTGCTGTTCAAAACCGGAGACCACCGCATTCTCTTTCCGGCGGCTGCTTTGTTGGGTGCCATGGTACTATTGGCCTGTGATGCCGTCAGTCAGCTGCCTGGTTCGGCCCAGACCTTACCCATCAATGCGGTCACTTCGCTGGTCGGGGCACCCATGGTCATCTGGTTGATCCTCAGGAGGAATTTCAGTAAAGAATTTTAGCCGCATGAAAGACACCCAACCTGAAAATAGCGCCACCCAAACAATTCTTCACGGAAATGCCCTTCGCCTAGGCTACCAAAATGGCAACAACACCTTTCTGGTGGCCGAAAACATCTCCTTTGACCTGGCCAAAGGACAATTGACCTGCCTGCTGGGCCCCAATGGCGTGGGGAAATCCACTTTGCTGAAGGCAATTTTGGGCCAACATCCCCCGCTTTCCGGTGAAATTTATTACCAAGGCAAAAAGCTAAGCCAATTGTCCCATAAAGACCTTGCCCGTAAAATCGCCGTGGTCCTGACCGACAAGGTGACCACCGGTAACCTGACTGTCGCCCAACTGGTGGCTTTGGGAAGAATCCCCCACACGGGATGGCTGGGTAATCTCAGAGATACTGATATTTCCCAGATTGATGCATCCATAGAGGCCACCCATGTCGGCTACCTCAGAGACCGGAGGCTTTCTGAACTCAGTGATGGTCAGTTGCAAAAGGTAATGATCGCAAGGGCCCTTGCCCAGGATGGGGAAATCCTTGTCCTCGATGAACCTACGGCACATCTGGATCTGGCCAACCGATTTGAAATCATGCACCTTTTGCGGAACATAGCCCTCCGAAAAAACAAGGCAGTTTTGGTGGTTACCCATGACCTGGACATCGCGCTGGATACAGCCGATCGGTTTTGGCTGATGCCCTGTGGGTCACCATTGGTGACCGGCATACCCGAAGACCTGGTCCTGAGTGAACAGATCAACCTGCTCTTACCGGATCAACATTTGTTTTTCAGCAAAGAATCAGGAAAAGTACAGACTTTGGATCATTTGGAACCCCCATTGGTTCAGGGTCCTGATGCTTTAACTCAATGGGTGAAAAAAGCCATGCTCAAGCGGGGGCTGACTTTGGAAATGGATATGAAACTTGAGGTGATCCCCCATCCTTTTGAAATCCGTTTGAAATCAGGGCAGGAAATTTTCCGGTTTGGCAGTATTCAGGAATTTTTTGAAGCTGAAAGCTGGAAAACGGAATAACAGGATATCAAAGTATCAGTTTGAAAGCTGCAAGATGAAAGTTGAAAGGGGGGACTGAGGGACTGAGGGACTGAGAGAACTAGGGACTGAGAGAACTAGGGACTCAGGGACTTAGGGACTCAGGGACTCAGGGAATGAGGGACTTAGAGACTGAGAGACTTAGGGGATTAAGAATGATGAATTGAAAAATTAGGATATTAGAGAACCGGGAAAAAGGTGAAAGCTCGAAGGTGAAAGCTGAAAGTGAAAAGGACTTGACAGATGACAGATGTGAAAATGTAAGAAGTGAAAGGTAAGAGGTGGTAGGTGGGAGGTAATTGGTAAAAATTGTGAGCTTGAAGTTGGAAGCTGGAAGTCGGAAAAAAACTTGACGGATGACGGATGTGAAAATGTAAGAAGTGAAAGGTAAGAGGTGGTAGGTGGGAGGTAAACTGAGTCAAACATAATCCATTGAGAAATCCCGGAGGCCTGTCTACCGACTAGGTAGAGATTCAATACCGAGAGGTTATTAGCCCCGGATGGCAACCCGGGTAGAATGGAATGCCGAATAGGAATAAACCCTGAAGGGGTTTAAGGAATAGGGAAAAGGTGAAAGCTCGAAGGTGAAAGCTGAAAGTGGCATGAAGCTCAAAGTAGGGATAACAAATCAGCAGTTGAAAAACAGTGCCGTAGGCACGAACGATTTAATAGCCCGGTAATTTATTGCCGGGATCATAGGATAAAAATTGGTAAAAATTAGTGCCGTAGGTACGACAGATTTTCTCCGCGTTGAGGAATGCTCGGGAAAGTGAGAAAAAGCCCAAAGCTGTATTAAGAACGGTCTAACAGGAAAATATAGGTTTAGCATAATGCCTAATGTTCAGAACCCTGTTGTCGGGTTATCAAGACCCACCTGCGGGGGTCTGTTGTCGGACTAGGTTATCGGAGCTATTGTGACATGGGGTTTCGATTTGCTTGCCAGTTGTATTCGAGATTTCCACCACAGTTTCTGTTCTCCGATTTCTGTTTCCCTGCTCACCGATGCCGTTTTTCAAATCTTGTCGGGCCTACCTACCTTAGGTGGATTGCCCGAAATTCATGGCCATTGGGAATGGGTTGGAGGCAGAAAGTTGATGAATGGATAAATGGAAAACAGATAAACTGAGAACAGCGGATGCGATCGAAGGATTGAATCCAGAAAACCTTACAACGTGATCACCCCTTCCAAAACCTGGCAATCTAAGGCAAAAGATTTCTTTGCGGATAATCCCGAAATTATAATCCTATTTCTCCCATTTTTATTAAATTTAAAAAGCATTGGTTGGTGTTTATAGACTGTTTACTAACATTTTATATCCTTTCATTAATTAATTGAATTGATTAAAGACATCCTTAACTGTCATGCATATACACAGGTTTAATTTGTCCTATATGGTTTTTAGCCATATCAAAGCCATTTGTAAAGCGCTTTTTTGGTTGTGCTTTTTTTTGGGATTGCCTCCAAGTTTGGTTCAGGCACAGGACCGTGCTATGATTGACAGTTTATTGGTCGAACTTTCCAAAAGCCAAAAGGACACCAACAGGGTTTGGCTGCTTCGGGATATTGCCTACTACCACATGGATACGGATTTGGATTCGACCATTCATTATGGACAGGCGGGCTTTAATCTGGCCAAGGAGCTAGGTTTCGAAAAGGGTCAGATTTGGTCTATCTATCAAAAAGCCCTGGCTTTAGAGTTTCAGGACAAATTTGAGGAGGCCATGAAGCATCTTGAATTTGCCTTCGACCTGGCAGAAGCTGCAGAAGATACCATCAGCATGGCCAAACTGAAGAATGCCATGGGTGTGGCTTACTATTATCAGACCAATTTCGAAAAAGCCCTTCCCCACTACCATGCCGCCCTGGATCTCAGTGAAAGATCCAACTACCTGGAAGGTGCTGCCCATGCCTTGAACAATCTGGGGGTGATCTACCGCTACCGGAGAAATTTCCAAAAGGCCTTGGATACCTATGAAAAGTCCTTGCAAATCAAGGCTGACCTGCAGGATACCATCGCCCTGATCAATTCCCATCATAACCTGGGCTTACTTTATTCCTACACCCAGAATTTTGAGAAAAGCCTTCAGCAGTTTTCAATCGCCCAAAAATTGTCCGAAGACATGGCTTATGACAGAGACATGGCCGAAGTCAATGTAGGCTTGGGAGTGGCCCTGTATCATCTGGGCGAATTTGATGAAGCCTATGAGAGGCTGAAAGCAGGTTATGAAAACCTTATGAATGACAAAATACATGAAAAAGCAGCTGCTTTGGCTTACCTGGGTATGCTGGAAATCAAATCCGGAAAATCTGAGGAAGGACTGAAAAAGCTCACCGCTGCCCATAAAATGGTCGAAAATTCTGAGCGGTTGGAACTGCGAAAGCAAGTGGTCAAGGAACTTGCCAATGCATACGAATTTTTAGGTGAACCGGAAGCAGCCATTCAGTCCTGGAAAAGTTACAACCTCCTCCATGACAGCATCAACAACGAACAAAAGCATTGGGCCTTTGAGGAAATGCAGGCCCGGTTTGAAGCCATAGAGAAAGACAAACAAATCATGTCCCAGGAAGCTGCCATAGCCAAAGAAAAATCCCAAAACACCAAACTCATGGTCGTTCTCGTCACACTGTTTTTGCTTTCGATCGGGGCAGGTTATTATTGGTTGCAAAGGTGGAAAAAGACCACCGCTTTTCAAAAAACCTTAGCGGCCAACGGCAAAGTCCTGAATGACAGGATCGCCCGACAACGCAATGGAAAAACCATTGATTTTGAGCAGATCAACCGGCAACTTATCGCCCCGCTCACCAAAAGGGAAAGTGAAATCATCCAACTGGTGGAAAAGGGCCATACCAATCATGAAATTGCAGACATATTGTTTGTCAGTGAAAACACAATCAAAACCCATCTGAAAAACATCTTCTCCAAAACCCACGCCCAAAACCGAACCGATTTGCTGCATAAGCTTAGGAGTTATTGATTGACGGAAGACGGATGTTGGATGACGGATGATAAAATGGTAAGAAGTGAAAGGTAAGAGGTGGTAGGTGGGATGGGATTTAAATGGTAAAAATTGTGAGTTTGAAGCTAGAAGCTCAAAGCTGAAAGTTTCTTATCTCGTAACTCTTTCATAATTCATTATTCATCATTCTAAATTCATAATTCAAAACCAGTAACTCCCAATTCATCATTCAAAATTTATAATTCCTTCAGGATTAGCTGAAAGTAGAGAGGATTTGACAGATGTCGGATGACGGATGTCGGATGATAAAATGGTAAGAAGTGATAGGTAAGGGGTGGTAGGTGGGATGGGATTTAAATGGTAAAAATTGTGAGTTTGAAGCTAGAAGCTCAAAGCTGAAAGCTGAAAGTTTCTTATCTCGTAACTCTTTCATAATTCATTATTCATCATTCTAAATTCATAATTCAAAACCAGTAACTCCCAATTCATCATTCAAAATTTATAATTCCTTCAGGATAAGTTGAAAGTAGAGAGGACTTGACAGATGTCGGATGTCGGATGTCGGATGATAAAATGGTAAGAAGTAAAAGGTAAGGGGTGGTAGATGGGATGTAATCTGAGTCAAACAAAATCCATTGAGAAATCCCGGAGGCCTGTCTACCGACTAGGTAGAGATTTAATACCGAGAGGTTATTAGCCCCGGGTGGCAACCCGGGTAGTATGGAAAGCCTATGGAATAAAACCCTGAAGGGGTTTAAAGGATAGGGACAAGGCTCGAATCTCGAAAAAAATCTGTGAAAATCTGTGTAATCTGTGAGAGAAAATCAGATCCGAGAAACCTGTGAGCAAATATACCTAGCTCTACTCCCATTCATCCAAAAAAAATCTGTGAGAATCTGTGAAATCTGTGCGCAAAAAAAATTGCCACCCTTGAGAAAAAAAAACTTATAAAACCACATCAATTAATACCATCATACCAAAAAAATCACCCTTTTGGGTGATCTCTAAAATATGGAATAATCGGAAATTGCTGCTTCAAAACAAGCTAAATCCTGACCGTTCCTATGAAAAAAATCCTCAAAATCCTTGCCTATGTGTTCACTGCCCTGTTGGTGGTCATTGTGGTCGCGGTAGCCTATATATCCCTTGCTCTTCCCAATGTGGGGCCTGCCGATCCGGAATACAAAGTGGAAATAACCCCAGAGAAAGTTGCCCACGGAAAATACATGGCTTACCATGTGATGCAATGTGTGGACTGCCACTCCGTGAGGGATTTCAGTATCTTCAGTGGACCACCCATTGCCAGTACCCTGACCGCTGGCGGAGAAATCTTTGACCATTCCATGGGATTTCCGGGGGTTTTTGTGTCCCCCAATATCACGCCCTATGGCATTGGGGACTGGACCGATGGAGAATTGCTGCGATTGATTACCACCGGAGTAAAAAAAGACGGAGATCCCATCTTTCCTGTCATGCCTTACCACAATTTCGGAAAACTGGACCTGGAGGATGTGGAAGCCGTCATTGCCTACATCAGGTCACTTGAACCCGTGGAAACCAATCATCCTAAATCCAAGGCCGATTTTCCAATTAACCTGATCATGAGAACCTTACCGGCTAAACCCTCCTTTACCACCAAACCCAGTCCCATCGATCAAGTTGCCTATGGAGCATACCTTGTAACCGCAAGTTCCTGCGGAGAATGCCACACCAAATTTGAGAACGGTGAATTTGTGGGTGAATTTTTGGCAGGAGGAAGGGAATTCCTCTTTCCGGATGGCAGTTTACTGACTTCTCCCAACCTCACCCCTCATGAAAGCGGGTTGAAAAACTGGACCAAAGACATGTTTGTACAGCGATTCAAAATGTACCAAAACCATGAGGAATTGACTCCCGTCAAACCTGGTGAATTCCAAACTATCATGCCCTGGTTCATGTATTCCGGCATGACCGAACAGGATCTTGAAGCCATATACACCTATATCATGACATTGGATCCTGTAGAAAACTACATAGAAAAATTCAAGCCTGCGGTAAGCATGCGGTAAAAAATCAGTCGAATGAGTATGATAAGGGCTACCCATTTGAGGTAGCCCTATTTTTATTTTACCTTTTGGAGCTGTCTGATGTTCTTATCTGTGACGGATTTGAGCAAGGATATCCAGTTGTCGCCCTTATCTTCAGCAAAGACTCCAGGCCCAGGTATGGCTACCCGCATACCTACAATATGCATGGCCGCATTCCCTTGACCTTCATTTTTAAAATAAACATCCACGGCATTGATTTCGCGGGTAAACCTTGAAAGTTTATCAATGCAAGACCTGATCTCTGACTGAACGTGGGTGCTGAGTTCATCCTCAACAGATTGGACGTCTATTTTGATCCCCTGGTAATTTTCGGTATAGTTCATAAATTTAATTTTTTCAATATAAACCTCATATTATTTAAGTAAAAGGTATAATTTTTGTAATTTTAGATCTATTAAATTAAATCATTCAATTACAAATTTACTATTATAATTTTCTAAACCTTCTAAACATGAAATTATTCAGCCTAGATGAGTTTCTAAAACTCACCCAAAAAACCGGTAATCCATTTATATCCATTTACACGCCCACCCATAGGCAAAGCACCAACGGCTACCAAGCGGACAAAACCCATTTTAAAAATCAGCTTGCCAAAGCCGAAAAAGGTTTGGCAGAGGAATATGATATGGATGAGGATGAGATCAAAAAGATCACACAGCCCGCCAGAATCATACTGGATGATTATGACTTCTGGAAATACAATTCTGATATGCTTGCTTGCTTTTTGAACGATGGAGAGATGGAGATTTTTCAGCTTCCTGTTCATATCGAAGACAGCACTTGTTTCATTGGCACCAAACCTTTTTTGCTTCCGATGATTCCCGAGCTCAATGATGACGGACACTATTTTTTGCTTTTGCTTAATTTGGACCAAATCAGGCTGTATGAAGTAACCCGTAGCATCATTCAGGAAGTAACCATTGATCCTGAAGCGGTGGCTGTTTCATTCACAGGCGAAATGGAGGAAATGGAGAATCAGTCCCACTTGCATGCACAGGGTAGGGTAGGCAATGCAGGAGCCATGTACCACGGGCATGGAGACGGTTCGGACGAGGAGAAAAAATCAGATATTCTTAATTATTTCCACAGAATGACCAATATGTTGGAGCCCATCCTTTATAAAAATCCACTGCCACTTTACCTGGCCGGCGTGGAATACCTGGGTCCCATTTTCAGGCAAGCCAGCAAATACAACCACTTGCAAGAAGGAATGGTTACGGGAGCATATTCAGAGAAAGACATGCAGGAACTTCACCAAAAATCATGGGAATTGGCAGAACCGTACTTTAGACAGGAAAGGCTGGCACGTAAAGAAGTTTTTGGTGCTAAAAAAGCCAAAAATCTAGCCATCAGCAATGACAACCACAAACTGATTTTGGCAGCATTGACAGGTGGAGTCGACACCCTTCTTGTCAATGAGAAACATGAGCATCTCTGGGGTAAATATGATCCTGAAACCCACAAAATTCACTTGAGCGATTCCAGACAAAACGGCAACCATTGCCTCATTGACGAAGCAGCTACTAAAGTAAAGGAATTCAAAGGAAAAGTTTATCTGGTAGCACCCGAAGACATGCCGGAAGACACCCAGATTGCAGGTACACTTCGGTATGCGCTATAAAAACCCGATTTGTGATTTAGGATTGCTATACCGGGCTTGAATTAAGGTTTCCCAAGACAAGAAAAAGGCTGCCAAATTTGAATTAGGCAGCCTTTTTCTTTGCATTCAAGTTAAGTTTTATTTTATCTCTTTTAAGGTATTCTCTACCAGCAAGGCCAAGTGTTCCTTGTGGGCTTTACTCGATAGATTCCCAGAAGGATTTCCTGCCTTTCTTTTGATGTAATTCAGGTTCTGAAGGGCGGCAGATTTGGCCAGATGACCGTATCGGTTGCTGTATGACCCCATGAGCATGGATTGTAGCATGTTCACATATTCCAGCTGAAGATTCTGACGAAAAGTATTGACGTTGCCATTGATATCGGCATCGACGATTGCTTTGGTAAGGTCATTCATGTAAGTCGCCAGATTATATTCATTGCCATACAATTCGGTATCTACCATCCTTTGCAGCGTGTTGTAGTGCAACAGGTGGCTGAGTACGTTCCGCTGGGCATTCAACACCTGCTGGTGAATCTTTGGATCCTCCGGCCCACTGAAGAAATTAAAACCTCTTCTTTGCCGCGCCAAATGATTGGCCAATCCTTCAGGAATGTCATAGGCATTGGGAGCAAACATGTATTTGGAAAGTGCCGACATGGCTCTTTTTTGGTCCTTGAGGCTAACAGGAGTAAACGGTTGGGTAGCCCCCTCCTGACCTGCCATGGCCCTATCCACATACACCCCTGCGATAAATCTGGACATTACGCCCCCAGCCGTAGCATATTGCCCCATCAGGACGTTGTAGGCTTGTGTAAGCTCTTGGTAGGACTCTCCCTCTTTGGTATATTTTTCCTGCAGTCCTCCCATCAATTTCTTGATGGTTTCCATCATATGGACGGAGTACTTGATTTGGTCGTTGGAAAGATCACCGATCATTACCCGCGGGTCTATGGCCTTTCCAGGCGAACGCATGTCATCCGCATCATTTCCGAAGGCCAATTCAGGACGGGTAGAAAGAGCCAGGATTTTTTCCAGCTCTTCTTCGGAAGAAACCGGCGCATATCCAGCTTGAATCGCCCAGATATCATAAGGTCCCACCTTGGTGGAAAAATAATGGCCTTGTTTGTCTTTTTCAGCTGCAAGATTAATGGACAAATAGTCCATCACAGATCCTGACAGGGCTTTGCCCTGTATAAAGTCCTTGTCCCACAATTCTTCCGGAGAGAAAAGCTGAGAAGCTTTCATGTTGTGATTAAGCCCCAAGGTGTGCCCTACTTCATGCATCAACAGTTCTGCCATGGCCTCCTGTTTCATCCCTTCCATTTCAAATTCATCAGCCCCGTTGGCTCTCAAAAAGGCCTGTCCAAAAATCATGTTGTGTTGAAGGTGCGTACCGGCAATGCAATAATGCCCCTCATGCATGTTCATGGCCATGTCACCCTCCATGACTTCGTCTCCGAATAACCTCTCATAGACCACCCTGTTGGAATGGTAAACGAACTCCAACATGATGTCAGCGCCTAAAATCTGACCGGTACGGGGATTTACAAAACTAGGTCCATAGCCGCCAAAAGGAGGATTTGGTGAACTGGTCCACCTCAAAACATTGTATTGGATGTCACCGGCATCCCAGTCCGCATCATCAGGCTGCTGTTTGACCACCACCGCATTTTTAAATCCAGCAGCTTCAAAGGCCACATTCCATTCCATTACCGCATCTCTGATGGTTTGTCGCCATGCGGTAGGCGTTGTATTCTCTATCCACCATACGATGGGTTCTACAGGTTCGGAAATGTCTGCCTCGGGATTTTTTTTGCGTAGGTCCCATCGGTGGATCAGGTCCCTGAATGGGGTGGGACTGGTTGAAGTCATGTCAGTGACATTGGTGGTAAAATAACCCACTCTCGGATCATCAAACCTTGGTTCGTACCCATTATCTGGCACCTCTATGAGGCTGTGAAATACCTTAACACTCACATTTCTCCCGTCCGTAACTGCGCTTGAACCTCCATTTACCACTGATGGAGAAGAATAAACATATTCTATGGCAAGATCGGTGTTTTTTTCATAGTTCCTGACAGCCAAGACCTTGGTCTTGTCACTGTCTAGGTTGCCCAGCTTAAATGCCATGGGAGATTGCATGGGATAGGAAGAAGGTTTCACCTGTGTAAATGTTTCCTTTAGGAAAAGATTATCCGCTTTGATCAAAAGCAAACCCTTTTCTTCATCTTCAGCCTCTATTTTGGCACTTGCCATCACTCCATGGCTGATATTGGCATTTGATGCACGGCTCAGCGGGTTTTGGGGATCAAAATAATGCGATACATTTTGTGTCACAAACTCGATCCGATTGAAATACCGCTCCACTTTGAATATTTTGTTGTCCCCGTAAGCACCCCTGAAAGTGGAAGCATCCACCACCCCGTCAGCAATCTGGCTGAAATAAATAAATTCTTTCCCGATCTGATCTTTGGCAACCAGCATCTTGATTTCACCGGAAACGGTGTCTTGAAAAAAAGTAAAAAGACCTTCGAATTTTTTGTGGCCTTTGGTAAGGTCTTCTATTTTCTTTTTCTCACTTTTTTTCTCTGGGGCAGTTGTAACTACAGGTGTTTCAGCAGACTTTTTCTTCTTTTTTTGGGCCATGGCATCATTGCCTGACATGATGGTAACTGCAAAAATCAATGTCATTGACAACAAAAGGCATTTGGTCACTTTTATCATTTTTTTAAGTTTAATATAGGCAAACAAATTACAAATTCTTTTCAAATTTCAATGAGTAGATAGGATTTATTCAAGGGTATAGGATAAAATTGTTCCCTCAGAAATATTGGATGATCTGTTAAAAAAATGTGCAATAGATCAAAAAAATCCCAGGCGTCTATGATTAATCCATCAATTCTGCCAGAGGTTTCTGAACTTGGCCGGAAGTATTTTTCAAAACCATAATTCCTATTCCCAAAAGGATAAACGGGATACTTAAAAGCTGTCCCATATTAAGTAACAAATCGGCTTCAAAATCAGATTGATCAATTTTGAGAAACTCGATGAAAAACCTGGCGATAAATGTGCAAACCAAATACAAACCAAATAGAAATCCTTTCTTGTGTCGGTTTACCTTATCAAAGTATTGAAGAAAGAAGAAAAGCACTAGGTAAAAGATGGCCTCATACAGCTGCCCTGGATGCCGTGGAATCATATCCACTTTGGCAAAAATAAATGCCCAAGGAACATCGGCGGGTTTCCCGATAATCTCCGAGTTCATCAAATTACCCAACCTGATACATGCCCCTGCCAAAGGGACCACCAATGCCATTTTATCCAAGAGCCACCACAAATCAATCTGCTCTTTCCGAGCGAATATGATCAACACCAGGATAACAGCTATTCCCCCTCCATGAGATGCCAATCCTCTAAACCCAACAAATTCAAAACGCGGATCGAAAGTAAAAGGAAGGATAATTTCAAGTAGGTGATCAGAATAGTAATCCCAATCATAAAAAAAGCAGTGACCCAATCTCGCCCCAATGATGGTAGCAAAAATCACATACATGATCAGTCTTCCCAGTTGTTCATCTTGCAGGCCTGCTTTTTGGAAATGTTTTTTGAGGATAAAATAACTGGAAACAAACGCAATTAAGAAAAAAAGTGAGTACCAAGCCAATTGATAAAAACCCAAGTCAAGAATGATTTCATTTGGGTTCCAAAATATTTGATGGATCATCATGAAGTTATAGGTGCTTTTAAATCTTAGTCTACTTCCAAACTTAAATCAACATGTACCGAGAATACTATTGGAGTGGTATACCCGCTAGGAAAAAATCTAAGAAATCTCCATATACGCTTCCTGCATTTTTTTTCATTCCAATGATCTTTAGGGTGTCCTTTTTTAGTACCAATCCCTTTCTTCTGGGTCAGGGTAAAGAAAAAAACCCGGATTGGACTCCGGGCTTTGAATTTTTAATTGACAGTAATGGGCAATCTAAGTTTTTCCCATCGCACCACGATTCCAGGTGATTCGACGGCAACCGTCAATTGTTCCTGGTGTTCATCGACCCATTCCGGAGTGCTTTCAACACGGATTACGTCATTTTCTTCTTTGTATTGGTAGTGACCATGTTCCAGATCCCAGTCACTGTTTAATATGACTGTCCAGTTTCCTGAAGACCTCGGAATGGTAAACAAGGAATATTTACCTGCTGATACTGGCTTCCCTTCTAAGGTAACATCAGTATCAAATTCCACCCAGGTGGCTTCATTCGCACCGGTACGCCATACCTCATTGTAAGGCACCAAGTCACCCCAAACCTTTCGGTCTTTGGTGGATGGGGCACCGTATTGCATGTTTATTTTTTTCCCTGAAACTTCACCGGAGATGGTTCTCAAAGGGCTGGGCCTTTCCTCCACCTCAGGTGTCTCTTCCATCATTTCATTCATTTCGGAATTATCTTCCGTGGGTTTTTCTCCACAACTGTATAAGATCACAGAGGTGGCCATTAAAAAGGTGAAAAGCAAATAACTTGATTTTTTCATAGCTTGAGAATTGATTTACAAGAACGAATTTAGCCAATTTTTTAATTTCTCAAGCTATCTTTTTCAATGCGGGGCAAAATTTGCATGTTTTTGCTGGAATAGGTTTTGGATCCTTTTCAGTGCAATGGAAAATAAAAGAATTACCTTTATCGCTTTGGTTTGCGTTTTTCAACACACCAATCCAAAAAGAATGCTTTCAAAAACGCCTAATTTTTCATTACTTACCGATTCATTTGTCCGAAGAAAAATATAAGCATGGCGCATTTCCTTTCTATTCCCAGAATTGTTGTCTGTTTTTGCCTTTTTTGTCTATCCTATATAGCCATTTTACCTATTTTTGCACAGGATAATCCCTTTTCTGGCCCAAGTCCCTGGCCTGAAATCAGGCAAGAGCGACTCAAAAACCTATTGCCTAAAGCCATGGAAACGACAGGGGTGGATGCTTGGGTGATTGTCTGCCGAGAAAACAACAATGATCCCATAGCCCATCATGTCGGTGGTGAAAATGCAGGTGGTACAGCTGTATTTCTTTTCTTTTTGGAAAGGGGAAAAATCAATTCTCTTGTTTTCTCTCCAATCGGAGAAGCTACTGCTTTGGCTGAACTTGACATTCATGATGAGGTAAGGCCGGTTCAAAGGGGCTTGAGTGCCATTGATATGGCAGGAGATTACATCAAAGCCAAAAATTTTCAAAAAATCGCGGTCAACAGCTCAGAAGAAAACGAAATGGCTGACGGGTTGAGCTATACTCAGCGATTGAGGCTTGAGGATGCGTTTGGGAACATGTCTGACAGATTTGTTTCTTCCAGTGAATTGCTAAATGAATGGCTTTCCATAAAGACCCCAGCAGAAGTTGCCATTCTGACCAAGGCTGCAGAACTGACAGCCCAATGGCAAATAGAGGCCTACAAGCAAGTGGTTCCCGGCCTCAGTACCGATGCGGATATCGCAAGATTTCTCAAAAACAAGATGAAGGCATTTGGCGTGAAAGACGGTTGGTCTCCAGACCAAAATCCCAATGTCAATTCAGGTCCTGACAGAGGACATTCCCATGCCACCGACAAGGTGATCATGCCCGGCGATGTCATTCAGATTGATTTTGGCATCAAGGTTTTTGACATGTGGGTTACCGATATTCAGCGTTTTGCTTATGTGCTCAGACCGGGTGAAAAATCAGCCCCCGATTCTGTTCAGTATTATTGGGAATCTTCCAAAGGAGGAAGTCGCATTGCTCTAGCTGCTATGAAACCTGGAGTCACCGGGTATGAAGTGGACAAAGCCCAGCGGGATTGGATGGCAAAAAGGGGTTCGGAATATGTCATGTGGAGCACAGGTCATCCTGTAGGTTATGTGGCACATGATGTGGGACCAAATCTGGGTGGTGCCCAAATGAACAATGCGGCACTGCGACCTGCCTCACAAAAAGTCCTGAAGCCAGGGATGGTTTTTGCCTTTGACGGATTCCATACTTGGAAGCTTCCTGAAAATGGTGAAAAAACAATGTCTGTAGAGGAAATGGCCGTAATCACAGAAGATGGGGCACGTTACCTAATCCCTCCTCAAGAAAACTTGATCTTGATCAGTTCAGATCAAAGAAAATAAATCCAAAAAAGATAAACCCATCTCCCAATTCATGCCGTTACAGTCACAAGTATATGCTTTAAAATTATCGCTGTAGGATGCGTTTTCTCACTATTTCTCTATTTCTGATTTCCGTAATTTTATTTTTCAGTGTAAATATTTCGCCTGAAGTACTCCCCTATGCAGGCCTGATGCCTCTTTTGATCCCTTTGGTCATTGGCTTGAACCTTTTGTTTCTCGTGGTATTGATTATGGCCAAAAGAAAACTACTCATCGTACCGCTGATCGCCTTGATCTTGGGATGGAAATTTGTGGTAGTGACCTTCCAATGGAACAGCCCACTTGATGCTGACAAAAAACTGGAGGTACTCAGTTATAATGTGCATCTTTTTAATTATGCGGCCAAAGGCACCGAAGTCAATACCCACCGGGAAAATGTATTCCGATGGATCAGGGAACACCCTGCTGAAGTCAAATGTCTTCAGGAAATGTACCAGGACTACACCACCCCCACACACAATGCGATCAAACGCCTCAGCGAGGAAGGAAAGATCAATTATTCCTACCACGTCATCAGTGGGGATGAGAAAAGAAAATCTGTCGGCATAGGTATATTCAGTAAATTTCCCATCATCAATGAAGGGAAGATATTCGACAACAAAGTAAACAATGGGGTGATCTTTGTTGACATTAAGGTGGATAAAGACACCCTCAGGATTTACAACGGACACCTGGAATCCATGAGCATTGATGCCGCCGGGCTTGCCAACGTAGAGGGCATACGGGAGAACTACCGAGAAACGCTCAAAAGGCTGAAAAAGGGAATCAATTCAAGAGCTGCCCAAGTTAACATCCTGAATGAACACATCCAAAACAGCCCGCATCCGGTTATTATCATGGGAGACTTTAACGATGTGCCTTTTAGCTACACCTATTTTACTTTTCGAAAAATCCTGGACAATGCCTTCGAAAAAGGGGGAAAGGGATTTGGTTTTACCTTCAACAGAGTACTGGTTTTTTTGAGAATTGACCATATTTTTAATGACATGGATCTGGAGGTCATACAATTTAAAACCCACAAAGAAGTGGATTACTCCGACCATTTTCCCATCTCAGCCAGTTACACATGGTCATCACCCTTTAAGTCTTCTTCAATAGATGATATCGATTGAATTTCTTTTTCCAAATTTTGTTTAAGGGCAACAACAACACCGGCAACAAAATAAGGTCAGCCAACAAAGCAAAAATCAAAGACATGCTGATCAGCAGACCGCTGTAATAAGTCACGCCAAACTGACTGAATGTAAGGATAAAGAAACCGGAAGAAAGGATGATTGTGGTCAGGATAATGGCTTTCCCGGTGGTCAGATAGGTTCTTTTGATGGCATAAATCAATGACTTTCCACCCACCAATTCAGATTGTAACTTGGTCATAAAATGGATGCTGTCATCCACCGCAATGCCAAAGGCCACAGTAAAGATGATGGCCGTAGAGAGCTTGAGGTCTATGTCCATCAGCCACATCAAGCCGCCCATCCACAGCAAAGGGATGATGTTGGGCAGCAAAACCACCAAAGCGATTCTCCATGACCGAAACAAAAAACCCGCTATCAAACCAACCAACACAAAGGCCACGGATAGTCCTCTCGCCATTTGCCAACTGATGCTGCTGTGGCTTTTGTCAATTAACAAAGAGGTGCCTGTCATTCGAACCTGTAGATAGGAATTGTCTATTTCTGTTTCCACAAAATGCCTGAATTTAGCCTTTAGCTGTTCTCCTTTATAACTTCCTACATCAGCCATCCTGGTAGATAACCTCCCTTTTTTTTGGTCCTCAGACAGTATTTTTACATCCATCTTACGGATACCTTGATCCAAATAGCGCTGCATTCTCTCAAATTGTCCCCTACTTGGGAGAACATACGCTTTGCTGTTGCCACCATTTTGCGCTTTATTAAGGCCTTTTACCAGCGCAAGTGGGGAGAAAATGGCCCCCGTCTCAAAATTGGTTTCCAAAAAAGATTCCAGTGCATCCATCTGCACCAAAACAGGGTATTCCAATAAATCCTCAGCCCCTTTTCCTACCTCAATGGAAAACTCCAAAGGTTTGGAACCACCCAAATATTCATCAAAAAACTCAAAATCCTGAACCAAAGGATGGTCTTGGGGTAAGTTGTCCAAAAGGTAACCATCGACCTTCAATTGGCTTACCGCCAAGAAGGCGAGAAAGGTAAGAAGGGCAAAACCTACCAAAACCTTCTTTTGATGCGCTAGGATCAGCAGCAGGAGTTTTCTCAAATTGACCAACCAAAAAGAACGCAGCACGGGGTCTTTAGCCCCTGCCAATGGGGAAAAAAGATACAAAAATCCCGGTGTCAACAACATGATGGCGAGAAACATGATCATTACCCCTATCCCGGTATACAATCCAAATTCCTTTAAACTGACCACATTGGTGAAATAAAGAGAAACAAATCCCAATGAAGTCGTTAGGCAGGTTAAAAAAACTGCCAATGAGAGTTCGGAGAATGTTTTTTCAATGGCTTGGCTTTTGCTTAGACCTTCTCTTAATTTGGCCATATAAAGCGTCAAAAAATGGACAAGACCACTCAAACCTATGATCAGCAGGATGGTGGGTTGCATGACCATCATCACATCCAATGCCTTTCCCGACAGCAGCATGATGGAAAAGGTCCATCCCACCCCGAAAGCCAAAACAAAAAAGGGCAAAACCACCCCCCACCAAGTTCTGAATATCCACCAGAGTAAAATCACGATTAGGACGGCAGAAATGCTCAGAAAGAAAATAAATTCCGATTGCAACAGCTGCACAAACTCACCTTGAGCTTTGATTTTTCCTGCTGTAACCGCCTCCTCAAAACCAAATTCCCTGATCAAATGATCAATTTCCCGGTAAAGGGTGTCCCCATCTTCTTTGAGGATATTTTGCTCATTTTTGACAATGATGTTCAAAAATCTGCCATCTTCTCTGATCAAATTTCCCGTGTATTGCCTATCGGCCAAGATTCTTTGTTTTTGCCCCTTTAAATTACTCGGGTCCTCCCAGTTCAAAAGGCTCCTTTCCGAAATGCCAAAAGCACCTATGATGGGCTCCGTCAAAAAAAGTAAGGAAACTACTTGGTCCACCTTTCTGAGCTGAGCTATACCATTTTGTAAAGCTGCTGCTTTTTCCAGAAATTCCTGTTCAAATACATCTGGCTCATTTCCCAGGGCGATCAATAAATAGTCATTGTCATTTTCGAATTGCTTCCTAAAAGTCTGGTAATAGGTCAATTCCGGATCATCCACTGGGAAAAAATTTTCAAAATCATAATTGAAGCGTGGGACAGGTCCTAAAAAGACAAAAACTGCACTGACCAATGCGGCCATTGCCAAACCCAAAAAAGCACTTTTCTGACTAAACATGAAGTATTTGTTCTACCAAATATACTGGCTTTGGAACAAAAAGTTTGAAAAGAATTGATTTCAATTCCTCAGACTTATCAGTTGGATTTCTTTGGGGTTTCTGCCACTTTACTTTTGACTAACGGTTTGGTATGGAAACCAAATTTCATTTATTTTGGAGAAATTTTAAATTTACCTATGAGAATAATTTATCTATGCCTGCTTTTGGCTGCTGGAAGTCTTCATTCTATTATCCTACACGCACAGAACCACCGTTGGCAACAGGCTGTCAAGTATGACATGGAGCTGGAGATGGATGTCAAGAAAAACCAGTATAAAGGCACCCAAACCCTGGTTTATACCAACAATTCCCCTGACACCCTATTCAGGGCTTTTTATCACCTTTACTTTAACGCCTTTCAGCCCAACAGCATGATGGATGTAAGGTCCAGAACCATAGCGGACCCTGACAGGAGAGTGGCTGATCGCATTCAAAACCTAAAACCTGATGAGATTGGCTATCTAAAGGTCAGTAACCTGACCATGGACGGGAAAGCCCAGCCGATTTCCCATGTGGGCACCATTTTGGAAATAGATCTCAATGAGCCTATCCTTCCACAGGCAACGGTTACTTTTCAACTGGATTTTGAAGGTCAGGTGCCTTTGCAGGTCAGAAGATCCGGCAGAGACAGTGAAGAGGGTGTTCGGTATTCCATGTCCCAATGGTATCCCAAGATGGCCAATTACGATGAACAAGGTTGGCATGCCAACCCCTATATTGGAAGGGAATTTTATGGAATTTGGGGTGATTTTGATGTAAAGATCACCATAGACAAAAGCTATATCCTGGGAGGAACCGGCTATCTTCAAAATGCCAATCAGATCGGTTTTGGCTATGAGGATGAGGGGGTCCAAGTCAAAGAACCTAGAGGGAAAACAAGAACCTGGCACTTTCATGCACCGAAGGTCCATGATTTCATGTGGGCTGCGGATCCCAATTATACCCATGACAGGATTGAAATGGACAATGGCATCACTGTTCACCATCTATACATTAAAAATTCCCAGACTGAAGAAAACTGGGAAAAACTCAAAACCTACACACCGGCTGCCATCAATTACATGAGCGAGAGGTTTGGCCAATACCCTTACAAACAGTTTTCTGTCATCCAAGGTGGTGATGGAGGCATGGAATACCCCATGTCTACCCTGATCACTGGAAACAGAAAATTGAATAGTTTAGTAGGTGTTATGGTCCATGAACTGGCCCATAGCTGGTTTCATGGCGTATTGGCAACAAATGAATCGCTTTATCCATGGATGGATGAGGGCTTTACCAGCTTTGCTACCAATGAAACCATGGCCGCCATATTCAGTGAAAAACCAAGTGGTTTTCCTCAATTGGGCTCCTATGTAGGGTATTTGAGATTGGTGGATTCCGGGAAGGAAGAACCTTTGAGCACTCATGCCGACCATTACGACACCAATATGGCCTATGGCGCAGCCTCATACTCTAAAGGAGCAGTATTCTTGGCTCAATTGGGTTATGTGATCGGAGAAGAAAATCGGGATAAAGCCATGCTTAGGTATTGGGATGAGTGGCAGTTTCGACACCCCAATGCCAACGACATCATCAGAGTCATGGAGAAAACAAGTGGAATGGAATTGGACTGGTACAAGGAATATTGGGTATATACCACCAAAACGATCGATTATGGGATCCAATCAGTCGAACCAAACAACGGTAATGGAGGAGTCAAAATCACTTTGGAAAGGATCGGGCTGATGCCGATGCCTATCGATCTAGTGATTACCTACCAAGATGGAAGTCAGGAATTGGTCTATCTGCCTTTGGTAATCCAAAGAGGCTCCAAGCCAGAAGAAGCGGGAATGCCAAAAAGGATCAAAACCCAAAAATGGCCATGGACCAATCCTACCACCGAAGTGACCCTGGACAAACCTCTTTCGGAAATCAGAAGGGTAGAAATAGATCCTACAGGTCGCATGGCAGATATTGATAGGGGAAACAATGTGAAAGAATTTTAACTGGTCAGTGCCAAATTTGACCTTCCTTTTGAACTGCTTGGATTTGATTTAATCCAAATCTTCAAAAGGAAGGTTTTTTGTTAATTGACTAAAATTTTTGGTGAATCTGGTACAACACCGTCTGCATTTCTTTTTTCAACTCATCAGAAGGGACTGTGAAATTGTTGAGCATAAAACTAAAATAAAATACTTTTCCTTTTTTGGTCAACAAATACCCACTCAAACAATTGCTCATGCTTAAGGTCCCGGTTTTGGCGTAGATGTAAGGTACACCTCCATCACCTGGGTACCAGTTTCTGATGGTACCTGAAGCCCCTCCGGCTGGAAAATAAGCCTTGATTTTTTCAAAAGGGACTTCTTGATGGATCTTTTTCAACAAAGCGATCACACTCCGGGGTGTAAACATGTTTCTAGCAGAAAGTCCGGATCCATCCATCCAGATGGGTTCATCCGGCAAGTCATTCAATAGGTTGGTTTTCGCATATCGGATGACAGCTTCGGTGCTCAAAGAATCGAACATCTGATCAGAAACCTGAAGCAACAGTTGTTCGGCCAAAAAGTTGTCACTGGATTTCATCATCCGAGCATACAGCGTATCCAAAGGGACAGAGGGCAATTTGTCATGAGGTCGGTCTTTGAACTTCTGGTAGTCTACCACTTCCACATCCCGATAAAGGTGGTCTGAAAGCAATTCAATTAACAAATTATCCGAAGTGACAAAAGGCTTATCGGTTTCAAAGCTCAAACTGTCCACCTCCGGGTTATATGCATAAGTAAATATATTTTCATTTTGGTTTCTCACTAGTTCATACCGCCCTTTTTCCAATGGATCAATTTCAAAAACGGCATCTGAAAAATACTCAGGATGAATATCCAATGTTTTGGATTCGGCCTTTTTACTTACCCGTACCACGTTGCCATAAATGGGAAAAGCGGATCTTTGGGTAGCAAAATAGTAGTTGTACCAATCCCAAGACCATCCGGGACCAAAGGGTTTGACCTGTTGGGAATTGCTTGCGTAATAAAGGTCTTTTTGGACTCCTTTTAAAAACCCGGGAATAAAACTCTGTTCAAAATCCGGATGGAGAAAAGAAGGGTCACCGGTTCCCCAAAAAACAAGAGAATCCCCGGAAATCAGATAATTTAGGCCATTGGCCAAGCTATCTCCCAATATTTTATAACTGGTATAAAAAGTGAAAAGCTTGGTATTGGAAGCAGGAATAAAATAGCGGTCTTCATTTAGGCTGGCCAAGACTTTTTGCTCAGAAGGATCATAAAGCATAAAGCCCACATGTCCTTTGTTAAAAACTTCAGAATCATGAACAGAACGTTCAATTTTTTTCAGGGTACATGAAAATGACAAAAGTAAAACAACTATCCAAATTTTTTTCATAGCACGAAAATCAATAAAAATCCTCTGTTCACAAATGCAAACAGAGGATTTTAAGCGTAATTAATTACTTGATCAAGGATTCACAGTAACGGTGATGTTTCTGGTAGTGCTGAAATTGCTTTCAGTAACCAATTCAAACTGCATCGTCAAAGTCGTACCCTCACTTCCTTCAGGAATTTCGTACTGGAATGTTTCCACATAGGAATCTTCCGTATTCCAGGAGGTGAAAGACCTGGTGGTAACATTTGAAGCAGTTCCACCCACCAAGCGGTTCATTCTTAATTCAGTGGCTGGCTCATGTTCAGAGTAAACAGTTGCAGTAAAAGTCACCGTCTGTCCCACTGAAGCAGTTGTATTAGAAACTGTCAGCGCCGATATGGTGCCTACCGCACCAACAACATCATATTCCGGTTCATCATCCTCTAAGATACAAGAGGTTGCAAAGACCATCATCAGGAGCATGACTGCTATATTTTTTATATTTTTCATCGTTAACATCGTTTTGAGTTGAAGAAATTACCTGTCCCAGAATACTTTATCCAAATTGGTCACATTGGGCACATTGGCCGAATTGTTTACAATTTCTCGGTTTGGATAAATGAATCTTCTTGGAAACAAACCTTGCGTGGTATTGGAAGGAGATGGTTCTAAGTTAGGGATACCAGAGACACTATTTGGGGCATCCACTGGAATAGACCTTCTCCAATCCGTCCAGGCTTCGGCTTGAAGGAACATATCGATGTGTTTCTCCGTGAGGATTTTTTCCACTGTAAGGCTTCCAGCAGTTTCGCTGCCAAATTTTTCTATGTAGGCAGCATTGGCAGAACCGGTCACTCTTTGTAGTGAAGCTGCTACAGCCGCATTGAATGCTTCAGCAGCACGTGCCCCCTGACCCGCTCTCAACGCAGCTTCTGCCTCAATAAATTTCAGCTCACTGAAATTCAATATAGGAGTAGGTGCTTCTCTGGAATTGAGGTAAGGCCCGGGAATCACGGAGCCTTGAGGCCTTGAGGCAGACCCATTGGGTGTACCTAAGTACAATCCTCCGGTAGTAGGCGAGACAAAGAAAGGCAATCTTGGATCATCCACTCCAGGGTCTACCCTATCCCGTAACAAATCGATGAACCGCTGACTGATGGCCACATTGTTTTCTCCAAATGTGGTTTGGAAAAAAGGGAACCATGGACCTGCAAATTCAGAACCGAATACCACAATGGGCTGGTCCGCATTCGAAGCAAAAGTACCCGCATCAATGGCTGCTAAAGCGGCTGTGGCAGAACCTGCAGGATCTACTTTACTCAGGTGGTTGTGGAACCTCGCTTTCATGGCATTGGCCAACATGATCCATCTTGGCCTGGAATTTTGTCTCCACAGGGTTTCGTTATTGGCCCGATAGATCAGGTCATTGGTGCTTGGCGAGGTTGTGCTTTCTGAATTCAAATCGGCGATACCTTCTGTCAGGAGTTGTTGCACCCTATCATACAGACCCGCAGCATTGTCAAAACTTGGTTGGGAAATATCATCCAGTTGGAGGGCTTCTGTGTATGGGATGTCATTCCACAAATCCACTGAGTAACCAATGACGACGGCCTCCATGATTTTGGCGGTACCACCATAGTGGGTAGCCCCTTCTTCAACCGCTTTTCTCTTTATGGTGTTGATATTGAGCAGGACATTGGAATAAAACCTATTCCAAGTTGCATCACTCATGTCAGCGATAAAGGCATAATTGTTGACCTGTTGCTGATCTCCCAATACGCCTGTCAGGTATTGCATCAGGACGCTGGTAAACTGTGCCGATTCTCCGTTTAACCCATAGACAAATGCAGCGGTCACACCAGGGAAAATCACCTGTATGGAAGCATCAGTTGCTTGATTGGGATTTGTATTGATTTCATCGAAAGATTCGCATGCATTCAATACAAAGAGCAAGAATATGAACGAGAATATCTTAATTTTCATTGCTTTCATGTTTAAGGTTTAGAAGGATACATTAAGCGTTGCACCATAACTCCTCATGTTGGGAGTTGTAAAGGCATCCAAGCCTACTGCACCGTTGGGACCATTGAGGTTGGTTTCAGGATCTATGCCCCCATAATTGGTGAATAAAAGGAGGTTTCTTGCATAAAGACCTATAGATGCCCTAGTCATCCCAATTCTGCTTGCCATGGTGGAAGGTAAGTTGTAAGTCAAGGTAACATCTCTTAACCTAACCCAAGAGCCATCCTGTACCCATCTTTCGGCCAATTCCCTGCCGAAAGCTCCGGCAGCACCTACACCCTGGAAGGCGGCTTGGTTGAGGGGAACCGGAATATTGTTCACTTGCCCGTTGTTGTCCCCTCCTGGATTTTCGATAATCCCTCTGAAGACAGCCACTTTGTTTCTATCCAAAGTATGTTCGGCTACACCGGAACCATTACCCATCCAATAGGCTGTCACATTGATGACGTCGCCTCCTTTTCGGATATCCCAAAGGAAGGAAAGGTTGAGGTTTTTATAGTTAAAATTATTTCTCCAACCAATCAAATAATCCGGGTTTGGATTACCTACCATTCTCTGCACTGGATCTATGATGGGGAATCCCTGAGGATTGATCAAAATTTCTCCATCATCGTTTCTCAGGAAGGCATTTCCATAGAAAACACCAAACTGTTCACCGGGAATCAATCTTCTCTGAATCCTTGCACCAAAGAGGTTGTCCACGATAGGCTCGTCATTAGGCAATGAATTGACAAAGTTTCGGTTTCTGGTGAAGTTCAGCAACATGTCCCAAGAAAAGTCACCTTTCTGTAAGACCGTACCGTTCAAAACAATCTCTATACCTCGATTTTGAATCTCACCGGCATTGATCAGCTGACTGGTAAATCCAGTAGATGCGGGTACTGGTACTGATACAATTTGGTCTCTACTAATTGCATTGTAGTAAGTGAAGTCAATACCTACTCTGTTCTCAAACAAACGAATGTCCGTTCCGATTTCAAAGGTATTGGTGAATTCAGCTCTCAGGTTTGAATTTCCCGCCGCAGAACTTAACAAAACGCCTCCTACTCCATCAATCGGGAACCTAACCCCAGAAGCATATCTGGTACTGGTCGTTGCAATATTGTAGAAAGTTTCAGTGGTATAAGCCGGAGGAATATTACCTGCACCAGCATAAGAACCTCTTAATTTAGCAAAACTCAGGGTTCTGCTGTCAATTTTCAACAAATCGGTTACCGCGATACTTAACCCAACACTTCCGTATGTAAAGGACCTGTTGCTAGCCGGAAGGGTCGATGCCCATTCATTCCTAGCAGATACCTCCAGGAATATGGAATTGAGGTAACCCAAACTTGCTCTTGAAAACACGGCTTGGGTCATCCTACGGGTATCATTCTTGGTGAAAATGGGATTTTCCTGGGTATTGGCGATGTTGAATAAGCCAGGTATCGCAAAGTTGGTTCCGTTGAGGAAATAACTGCTGGTGTTGGAAGAAAACATGTTGTGCCCAATCAACAAAGTTCCAGAAAACTTGTCACTGAAATCCTTGGTCCCTGAAATGATCAAATCAGAATTGAGGATTTTATCTGTATAGGTATCTTCATAAATTCTACCTCCCAATGCCCCACTGGCTGAAATCGCTGCTCCACCGGAAGAAGAGGGTGCCCATTGTTGGGTCCTTTCATCATGGGCAAAATCAAATCCCAATCTATGGGTGATCGTCAACCAAGGGGCAGGTGTGATATCAGTCTGAAGAAATGTGATAAACCTGTTTACATCATCGGAATAGGGGTTGTTGTTGACCGTCCAAAAAGGGTTGTCAGGACTGAAAGGTCTTGATCCATCAACAGCCCCCCGAAAGTTTCTCTGCTCTCCATTTGGATAAACAAATCCGGCTGAATTGTCAAATGATGGCGGAGTCCTGTAAAGTCCTTGAATGGCATCTGAGAAATTATCTCCCCTTCCGAATTTGGTGCTTGTACTGTTGATGTAATTGACCGAACCTCCGAATTTAACCACTTTACTGATCTGAGAATCAGCAGACAATTTAAATGATGTCCTGTTAAAGACGTTATTTGGGGTAATTCCCTGCTGGTACATGTTTCCTGCTGACAGATAAAAATTAGATTTGTCAGTAGAGGAAGATACAGCCACATGGGAATCATTGGTAAATCCATTTTGGAAAAACAAACGCTGATTGTCATAAATCGGGACTCTAGGACCAGCATTTGGGTGATTCATATCCACAATGGTTCCCCTTGGATCTTTAGGGTTTGGGGTACTTTCATCATACCGTAATGTAGACATGGGGGCACCATAATGGTTGAAGGTAGTTCCACCGCTGAAAAGCCCATTGTCTCCCTGACTGTAGGCCAGTTGTTGCGGAAAGTAATTCATGATCCTATCGGTGGAGGTATTGGTAGAAATGTCTACGGTAAATCCTTTTTGTCTGGAGCCTTTCTTGGTGGTGATCAAAACCACACCGGTAGCCCCCTGAATCCCATAAAGAGAGGTGGCTGCAGGTCCTTTCAATACCGTGATAGTTTCTATATCATTAGGATTGATATCGATGGCCCTGTTGGCATAATCCACCCCGCCAGAAGTTCCGATTGAAGCCCTGAAGGAGTTATTGACAGGCACGCCATCTACCACAAACAGAGGCTGATTTTGTCCAGAAATAGACTGGATCCCTCTGATCACAATGCTGGAACCTGCACCAGCAGACCCACCCTGACGCGTCACCTGTACACCGGCAACTTTAGCGTTTAAGGCATCCACTACATTTTGTTCCCTAGACTGCATGATTTCGGTGGAGTTGACCTCTTGGGCTGAAAAAGAAATTTTCTTCTTTTCCTGGGTTAGTCCAAAAGCAGTCACCACTACTTCTTGCATGTCTGTCACATCTTGTCTTAGCCGGACATCCAACGTGGAACGATTGTTTACGGCGATAGTCTGACTTTCAAAACCTATAAAGGAGAATACCAGGTTTTGGTTGCCAGAAGGGACTTCTATGACATAATTCCCATCAATGTCTGTTACTGAGCCCACATTGGTGTTTTGAACCAATACACTTACACCGGGAATGGGTTCTCCGCTGCTTTGGTCCGTTACCTTTCCTCTTACGGTTTGCGCCTGAGCACTGAGGGACAGGCAGAACAAACTCAGGAAAAACACGGCCATGATTTTGGTAAAAAGGTGTTTCATGAATTTTTTTTGGTTAAAGTTTAAAATTTGGTTTGCTGATTAATAGCTATCCGACCTCCGTCGGAACCGACCGCAATACACCAAGTCTATTTTGATTGAAAGACTTGGCGTTTTCTGATGTAGGTAATTTTTGGGTTTGTTAGCAGTTTTTATCACATTTCCTCCTTAAACAGCGCATAATACTACCGTCAAAATGTAAAAAAACAGGTATTTTTGAATCAATAAGTTTCAAAATATTCCAGTAAAAACAAATAAAAAAGTTAATATTTTATTAATGTAGAAATGAAATATGGTAAAAATTTGTTTTGATTTTCTTTCATTTCGCAATGCAGTTTTATGCGATATTAAATTCTAAAAAACTGCAAAAAACAAATTTGCAGTTTTTTGCGGTTTGGGCTCATTTTAGGCTACTTGTATTTGTTGTCAGGTTTTTTTCTCGCAATGACCCATAAACCCAAGGTTATTTTAAGAATATCAAATTCAAACCAAGATGGGTAAGTTTCAAAATCACCACCCCAAAAAAACCAAAAACACTCCTTTTCTCTGCGCCTTTGCGTGCTATTTATTTTCTCGCAAAGATTCCTAAGAACCAAAGGTTTTTTTGCGTGAATACAAACAAACCTGCGTCAGATTGAAAAAATCCAAACCTCAAAACAATAATAACATCCATTCTCTGGGCCTTTGTGTCTTTGTGTCCAAATCTTTTTAAAATTTACGCCTTGCAAAACCAGGATTACTTCTTTCTCTGCGCTTTTTCGCCTCTGCATGCAACCTAATTTCCAGAATAAAAGAAAAAAGACACAAAAAAACCCATTGACTTTGCAATCAATGGGCTTAGATAGAAAGTTTTTAATCTTCTACTCTGTGAGCATGATGATTTCCTTCTCTATTACTTTTAAATCCTGATCATGGACAATTTCTTTTGCCTCCTCTTTTTGCTCCACGATACCATGCGTACCATCTCCTTCAGAAATGTGAGGGGCAATCACCAAGGCCACAATGGACATCAACTTTATCAGGATATTCATGGATGGCCCAGAGGTATCTTTGAAAGGATCTCCCACCGTATCACCGGTAACGGAGGCTTTGTGCGGTTCAGAACCTTTGTATTCCATCTTACCATCGATCTCCACGCCTTTTTCAAAGGATTTCTTTGCATTGTCCCAAGCCCCGCCGGCATTGTTTTGGAAAATACCCATCAAGACACCAGATACTGTAACTCCGGCCAATACCCCGCCCAGCACTTCAGGTCCAAACAAAAAACCTACGATGATCGGAACCAGCAAAGCTATGGCTCCCGGGGCAACCATTTCCCGAAGGGAAGCCTTGGTGGAAATCTCCACACACTTTTCATATTCGGGCTTGGCTTTGTACTCCATGATTCCGGGAATTTCCCTAAACTGCCTACGCACCTCATTGACCATGTCCATGGCCGCTCTTCCTACAGCAGCTATGGCCAAAGAAGAGAAAATGAAAGGAATCATGGCACCTACAAATAGACCGGATAATACGTCTGCTTTATAAATGTCAATAGAAGAAATTCCTGCAATACCTACATAAGCCGCAAAAAGTGCCAAGGCAGTCAAGGCAGCCGAGGCAATGGCAAATCCTTTTCCGGCAGCAGCAGTGGTATTGCCTACCGCATCCAAAACATCCGTTCTTTCCCTCACCTTCTTATCACATCCCGCCATTTCGGCAATTCCTCCGGCATTATCCGCAATGGGTCCGAAAGCATCGATGGCCAACTGCATGGCTGTGGTGGCCATCATTCCTGCAGCCGCTATGGCCACACCATAAAGACCCGCTGCCAAAAAGGAGGTATAGATACCGGCAGCCAATACCAAAATAGGAAGAACTGTAGATTCCATGCCTACCGACAAACCTGCTATGATGTTGGTGGCATGTCCGGTAGAAGATTGTTGCACGATGCTATTGACCGGCCTTTTACCCATAGCCGTATAATATTCAGTGATGATGCTCATCAAAGCGCCTACTATCAAGCCTATAAACACTGCTCCAAATACCCCCATTTTGGTAAAAGTAATGGAGCCGCCTCTAGAAAGTACCAAATCACCTTCCGGGAGCATGTAATCAATTAGGAAGTAGGAAGCACCCACTGTCAATAAAATAGATATCCAGTTCCCTTTATTTAAAGCCAACTGTACACTGTCAGTCTCTTTATTGATCCGAACAAAGAAGGTTCCCACGATGGAAAACATCAAGCCCAAGCCAGCAATCACCAAAGGCAACAAAATGGGTGCGATCCCTCCAAAGTTATCATTGGATACAATCTCTCTACCCAATACCATGGATGCCAAAATAGTAGCTACGTATGACCCAAAAAGGTCAGCGCCCATACCGGCCACATCCCCTACATTGTCACCGACATTGTCTGCAATCGTAGCTGGATTTCTTACATCATCTTCAGGAATCCCTGCTTCCACTTTACCTACAAGGTCGGCTCCCACGTCAGCGGCTTTGGTATAGATACCTCCACCCACTCTGGCAAACAAAGCGATGGATTCAGCCCCCAAGGAGAAACCTGCCAATACTTCCAAGGCGGTTTCCATAGCCTGTCCATTGACATCGCCTCCTGTGGAAATGACAAACATGTTGTAAAATACAATGAAAAGTGAGCCCATTCCCAGCACGGCCAATCCGGCCACTCCAAGACCCATCACGGACCCTCCAGTAAAAGAAACTTTTAGCGCTTTGGAAAGACTGGTTTTAGCAGCTTCAGTGGTTCTGACATTGGCTTTGGTCGCAATGTTCATCCCGATGTATCCTGCCAAGGCAGAAAGGACTGCTCCAATAACAAAAGAAATGGCGATGATGGGACTGGAATTGTCCACCAGCGTCCCCGACCAAGCCAGAATGATGGCAGCGATGACGACGAAATAACTGAGTATTTTCCATTCTGCCTTTAAAAATGCCATGGCCCCTTTGGAAATATGACCTGCCAGTTCCACCATGTTTGCATCACCAGTGGGTTGTTTGACCACCCAGCTTGATTTGGTAAACATGATAATCAAACCTACAAGACCCAATGCAGGGACCAGATAAAGAAATAATTGTTCCATATTATTGAAGGGATTTATTGTTTTTCAAAACATTCCGACAAATATATTACTATAAATGAACCTAGCAACCATCGTTGTGGATTTAAGCGGAAATTCCTGTAATTTTAAGAAGACTAAACCGAAGCATTTTTATGAAAGCAATTGTCATTTCTGAACCCGGAGAAGCAGAGGTACTTATCCTTAAAACCGTGGATAAGCCCAAACCAAAAAAGAAAGAAGTTTTGATAAAGGTGGCCGCTGCAGGCGTCAATAGACCCGATATAGCGCAGCGAAAAGGCCATTATCCCGCTCCTCCCGATGCTCCTGCAGATATTCCGGGACTGGAAGTATCAGGTACCATTGCCTCCTTTGGAGAAAGTGTCAAAAACTGGGAAGTAGGCGATGCTGTCTGTGCCTTGGTTTCGGGAGGAGGCTATGCTGACTATGTTTTGGCTCCAGCGGCACAATGCCTGCCACTTCCCGAAGACGTGGATCTGGTAGAGGCAGCCGCCATTCCTGAAACCTTCTTTACCGTTTGGAATAATGTATTTGACATCGGCCAATTTAAAGCGGGTGAAACAGTGCTAATCCATGGAGGCAGCAGCGGTATTGGGGCTGCAGCCATTCAGATGGTCAAAGCACTTGGTGGAAGGGTGGTCATCACTGCCGGATCTGAAGAAAAATGTGACTTCTGTCGCAAATTGGGCGCCGATCTGGCCATCAATTACAAGCTCGAGGATTTTGAAAAAGCCATCAAAGAGAGTTCAAAAATTACGGGTATAGATATTGTTTTGGGTATGATTGGAGGGGACTACACACCCAAAAACCTGAATCTCCTGAACCCCAATGGAAGACTGATCATGATCAATGCCATGAAAGGTCGGGAAGCCACTGTTGACCTGATCAAAATCATGGTCAAAAGACTTACCATTACCGGTTCTACCCTTAGGCCCCAATCAATCGCCTACAAAGGTCAGATAGCCAAAAATCTGATGATCCATATCTGGCCTCATTTTCCTAATAAAATCAAACCGATCGTTTACAAAACCTTTCCCCTTTCAGAAGCCTCTGAAGCCCATAAGTTGATGGAATCCTCATCCCATATGGGTAAAATACTGCTGATTCCTTGATCTCTGGTTAAACTGCCTGATTTTAAAGACCATTTATTTTTTCCGAATAAAATGTAAAAAACAGGCTGAATAGCCTGAACGCTTTCCGTATAAAGTACCTTTTTCTAAAATGCCAAAAAAACCCGCTTGAAACAAAAAGCAAGCAAATTCGAGAGGTATTTTGTAAATTCAAGAGTCAGTCACCAAAACCCTACTCCATGAAACCCAAAAATGCTCTTAGCTACCCAATAATATCCTTGCTCTTTTTCATGACGGCAATATCCTCCAATGCCCAAAGCTACAACAAGCCTTCAGAAATGAGTATTTTCACCTTTGCAAATATCATTAACATCCATGATGGCAGTATAAAAAAAGGGCATGTATTGGTGAAAGATGGTCTCATTGAAGCTGTTTATGACACCACAGTCAACCCTAAACTCAGGGATGTACAAATCATTGATGCACAGGGCAAATACCTGTTGCCCGGGTTGGCGGAAATGCATGCCCATGTGCCCAATGTGGAATGGAACGATCCCAAGATGAAAGAGACCTTGTTCCTTTATCTGTCCAATGGCGTGACCACCATCAGAGGGATGTTGGGACAACCCTCTCATCTGGAACTCAGAAGTAAAGCGGAAGAAAACAGCATCCTTTCACCCAGAATTTATACCTCGAGCCCCTCTTTGAATGGCAATACCGTTACTACACCCAAGCAAGCCAGAGAAAAGGTAACCGCCTACCAAGCTGACGGATACGATTTTCTCAAGCTACATCCAGGGATCCGGAAGCATGTGTTTGACGAAATAGTAAAAACAGCCCATGAAGTAGGTATTCCCTATGCAGGCCATGTTTCCAATTTGGTGGGCATAGATCATGCCCTCAAAAATCAATATGCTTCTGTAGACCATGTGGATGGGTTTTTGGAGGGATTGGTACCCGCTTCGGCAGAAGTCAATCCCTTGGAAAACGGCTTTTTTGGCTATAATTTCACTTTATTGGCAGACCCTAATCGAATACCAGAACTTGTCCAATTGGCCAAAGACAATAAAGTATGGGTGGTTCCAACCCAAGCCTTGTTTGACCGGTGGTTTTCTCCCATCCCTTCCCAGGTCTTGGTCGGTGAACCGGAAATGCAATACATTTCCCCGGATACCCGGGAAGCCTGGTCCAACAGCAAAGACAACCTGATCGACAATCTCGAATTCAATGCAGCCCAATGGGCGCAATTCAACCAGATTCGGTTTCAATTGATCAAAGCCTTGCATAACTCAGGACAGGGTTTGCTATTGGGTTCTGATGCCCCTCAGGTATTCAATGTCCCTGGCTTCTCCATCCACCATGAATTGGATGGCATGATTCGGGCAGGATTGAGTCCGTTGGAGGCTTTACAGATCGGGACCTTAAATCCAGCCAAATTTTTCGGCAAAGAAGGGGAATTTGGAGAAATCACTGAGGGTGCCAGCGCCGATATGATCCTGGTAGACAACAATCCACTGGATGATTTGGCACATTTGAAAGACCCTCAAGGAGTGATGGTCAAGGGACAGTGGCTGTCAAGAAACTACCTTCATCTGAAACTCAAAGAAATAGCCAAAGCCTACCGGGAGGACTGATATTTTTCCCTTTCATCCAGGAACTAAGCGAGTCAGAACGGGTTTATTCATGTGAAAAAAACAAGAAACTCATGAGCCAAAATGCCATATTGAAAATCAAAGCCATCGGTCAACACTGGGAAACCCAGGATCCTTTTTTGTTCTGTGCTTATCACCGTGACGTATTCCCGAAAGGAAATGACAACATGGAGCCCTCTGTATCGCTGTCAGGTAGAAACATCGGTCAGGATTTTGGAGGAAAGGACGGCTGGAGCATGTACCATGGCTCCAAGGTACCTGGCTTCCCTGCCCATCCCCACAAAGGTTTCGAAACCGTGACTTTGGTAGAAGAAGGATTGGTAGACCATTCGGATGGATTAGGAGCGGCTGGGAGATTTGGTAACGGTGACGTACAATGGATGACTGCAGGCAAAGGCCTGATGCATGCTGAAATGTTCCCCCTTTTGGATACCAAAAAAGAAAATCCACTGCTGCTGTTCCAGATCTGGCTCAACCTGCCCAGGGCCAAAAAAGAGGTGGAACCCCATTTTAAAATGCTCTGGTCTGAGGGTATTCCTATCCTTGAATCAAGAGATGACAAGGGTAAAATAAGCCGAATCAAAATCATCAGCGGAGCACTGAACGAGACCCAAGGTCCTCAACCTGCGCCTGATTCATGGGCAGCTGACCCTGACAATCAGGTGGCCATCTGGAAGATCAATATGGATCCTGGCGCTTCTTTTACGATTCCCGCTTCTCAGGCTGGAATCAACCGATCTCTTTTTTATTATGACGGAGGCTCCTGTTCTATTGCAGGCGAAGAATTAGAGGCTGGTCATGGCTTGGACTTTAATCCAACCTCACCAATCACCCTGGTCAATGGAGAAAAACCCTCGGCATTTATCTTTCTCCAGGCCAAACCTATAGGAGAGCCGGTGGTTCAGCATGGACCTTTTGTGATGAATTCTCCACAGGAAATTCAAAAAGCAGTCCATGATTTCCAAAGAACCCAATTCGGTGGATGGCCTTGGCCCAATTACGAAAATGTACATGGAAGGGAGAAAGGCAGGTTTGCGATCCATGCGGATGGTAGACTGGAAGAAAAAGCTTAATCTAACATTGTGCTGCGTAGAAAAATGGTAGAGACCTTATTAACAGGGTCTCTTTTTTTTCGCAATCAAAGGAGTTTCCATTGAGTGGATTCAGAATGAAAAGTCATCATTTCTTCATAATAGAAAAAATTAATTTTCTATAATTTAATTTTGACTTAATCAAAAAGCATTAACAATCAATGGATTAATTTCCTTTTGAAGATTTTTTAAAAAAATTTCTTGCTCAACCTGTCGCGCTTTGGCCATTCGTCTCGTACTGACCATATACTTCATTCTTTCAACATTTCTGACCAATTTCAGAAAGGCCATGAAGAATGGGCTTCAAAAATTGAATTTATTAACCAACTCATAATATAGTTTAACGATCACAATTATCTAGAAGGAAGGCATTGCTTTCCTTTTATTTTTTTACCCCATTGAGCCACTGCTCAAAACCCTTTATTACCGTATTTTCCAAATTTTTCTTTGCCCTGATTTTAGTATCAGGTTGATCCAAATCCAGGTCAGGCAACCGCCAGACCGCATCAAAGTCACTGACTTCTCCCCTTTCACCTGAGGTGATCAAAACGATGTTTTTTTGTAGCTTTTTTACAAGATTAAGCAATTCATGGCTTCCTTTTCCTCCCGCGGACTGTGCATCATATCGGCCTTCTCCGGTAATGACCAGGTCTGCTTCTAGGATGCGATCTATCATGTTTACCTGCTCAAAAAACCATGGCGCACCCATCTTGATTTCAACGGGAAAAAAAGCGCTCAAGCCAAGGGCTATACCACCAGCAGCCCCAAACCCAGGTAAATCTTCAAAGGCTTTGCCCGATTTTTGGTAAAGCATTTTGCAAACTTTTTCGGCAATCTGTTCGAATCGAGTGGCATCAGTCTGAAGCAATCCTTTCTGAGGTCCGAAAACCGGAATGGCTCCCTGCTCACCAAAAAAACGGTTATTCACATCACAAAGTAGGGTGAATTGGAGCTTTATTTTTTGAATAGGGCTTTGGATATGGGCGATTTTGTTTAGAAACCCAGGGCTAAAAACCGGAATTTCCCTGCCATTTTCATCCAAAAACAAATATCCCAAAGCCCTCAGCATTCCAATCCCAAGATCAACTGTCGCGCTTCCCCCCAAGCCCACAACAAATTGGGTCGCTCCCTTTTGCAGCGCCTCCTTGATAAGCTGTCCTGTTCCAAAAGTACTGCAAAGCCAGGGATCTAGTTGATAGTCATGTAAATGTTGGATACCTGAAACAGTGGATACATCCATAAATGCCCTCTTACCCTCCAACGCAAAGAATCCATGAATCGGTCTTCCAATAGCATCCAAGGCCAAGGATTGATGCTGTTTTAAACCCAAAGAATTGGCCAATAAACTGGCTGTCCCATCTCCTCCGTCTGCGATGGGACAAAGCATGGTTTGAACATTTTTATCCAATTCTTTGACAACCCTATCAATCAAGGAAGCCACCTCGCCAGCGGCTAGTGTTCCCTTAAAGGCATTCGGTGCAATCAGGATATTCATATTCCTGAATTTAAGCTGGTTTTGGAAGATAGAAAAATTATCCGCTAAGTGTTTTTCATCCTTTCAAAGTAATCCTTGGTGGCCGCCTTGACTTTGGGTGCGAGGTATATGGCTGAAATCATGGTGGGGATGGCCATGATGGCATACATGCCGTCTATAAAACTGACGACCACTTCAAGAGAAGCCACCGCTCCGGCCACGATGGTGATCAGATAGAAATAATTGTAGTAATCTGCATTTTTGGCTCCAAAAAGATAATTGAAGCACTTGTGTCCATAATAAGAATAAGTGAACATGGTGGATAAGGCAAAAACCAATACAGCTGCCATCAGAAGGTATTTGCCCAAGCCGGGCAGGGCCATTTCAAAAGCGGATAAGGTCAATCTTACTCCATCATTTTCTGTGGACTGCCATACACCTGTCAACAAAATCACCAAGGCGGTCAAGGTACAGACCACAATGGTATCGATAAAAGGACCCAACATGGCAATCAAACCTTCCCTGACCGGTTCATTGTTCTTGGAGGCGCCATGTACCATGGGAGCGGTTCCTATGCCCGCCTCATTGGAGAAGGCTGCTCTTCTAGCACCGATCACGATGACCGCTCCAACTGCCCCGCCCATCACAGATTGACCGGTAAAAGCATCATTTAAAATCAACCCAATCATTTGAGGCACTTCTCCGAGGTATTTGAAAATGATCAACACCACTGAAACAAAATACAATATCACCATCGCTGGCACCAATCTGGAAGCCACTGCAGCAATTCTTTTGATGCCCCCCAAGATGACAATGGAAACCAATACCATCATGCTGATACCCAATATCCATCGGGTGCTTGCCCCGTAATCCATTCCATAGGGCTCCAGCAGGACAGTCCTGATCACAGCCGTCAATTGATTGGCCTGAAAAATGGCCAACAGGCCCAAAATGCCTGCCACTGAAAAAAGTACTGCCAAAGGCTTCCATTTTTTACCCATGCCTTCCTCAATCACATACATGGGTCCTCCCTGCACTTCTCCCGAACTGTCTTTGCCCCTGTACATGATGGCAAGCGTACAGGTAAAATACTTGGTAGCCATCCCCACAAAGGCTGACATCCACATCCAGAAAATGGCCCCCGGACCTCCCATGTTGATGGCAATGGCCACCCCACTGATGTTGCCCAAACCTACCGTCGCTGCGATGGCTGCTGAAAGGGCCTGTCGGGAAGAAATCTGCCCCGGTACATTGGTCTCATCATAATTGCCACGGACCACTTTTAGGGCATGGCCCAATCTTCTGAAAGGCAAAAACCCGGAGTAAGCGAAAAGGATAAACCCTCCTCCCATCAATAAAACGAGCATGGGTGTATCCCAAATCCAATTGCTAAATTTTACTATATATTCTGCCACTTGTTTTTTGGATTTTAAATGAAAGTGCCGGATGGGGCCATATTAAATAAATTTTTCGGTTGCAACTGGAAATATTACGCCATTTTTGTTGAAATCCAAATGAAAGTCCTTAGCAAAACATTTTTCCATTTGTTGTCGCACTTCCTTTCCAAGCTTCGTCTTGGATAAAAAACCTTTGACTCCCATGAAAGCAATCTATTTACCTTGCCTGATCATCGTGTTGTTGTTTCAGGCCTGTACTCCTGGTTCCGATATCAACAGTCCCAATGAACCCAACATCAGGCCTTTGATGGCCTATGAGAGAGAAATGGTCTTTGCCAATACCCGGTTTGCGATCGACCTTTTTCAGCAGTTGGCCAAAAGTGAAGAAACCAATCAATTTTTCAGCCCCTACAGCATCCATCAGGCTTTGGCCATGACCATGAATGGCAATGAGGGCGAAGTCTTGGATGAATTCATCCAACTGTTGCGCTTTGAAGGTCTTAGCAAAGAAGAAGCCAACAAGGCAGCCAAAGAACTGACGGAGTTTTTGCTGAAAGTAGATCAGCGTGTAAAGCTCTCGATCGCCAATGCCATTTGGTACAGAGAGGGGTATCAGGTCAAGGTGCCCTTTGTAGAAACGAGCCAGCAGTATTATCAGGCAGAGGTAGCCCCATTGGATATGCTGAATCCCCAATCCGTCAACACCATCAATCGTTGGATAGAAAACCAAACCAATGGTTTGATCAAAGACATGCTCGATGTAATTCCCCCAAATGCCGTGATGTACCTGGTCAATGCCATCTATTACAAGGCCGATTGGAAATACCGTTTTGATCCGTCCAAAACCAAGAAGGAACCCTTTTTCACCAGCCCGGGCCAATCCGTACAGGTGGACATGATGCATTTGGATGAGGCTGCAGGCTTTAGGGGATACTGGACTGCTGATTTTTCCTATCTGGAAATCCCCTACAGCACCGGTCAGTACAACATGGGGATATTGATGGGACAGGGCCATAACCTGGATCAGATTACGGAAAACCTCACTTTTGAAAACCTGAAATTATGGAGAGAGCAGGCGACTGAATTCAATGCCAAACTTAAAATGCCAAAATTCAAACTCAGACATAAAATGGATAACATGAGGGGGGATCTGATAGAAATGGGTTTGGAACGGGTGTTTTATTACCACCCGGATAATTTCACACTCCTTTTCAGTAATCCTACTGACGATTTAAAAATATCCCGTGTCATCCATGATGCCATCATTGAAGTGGACGAGAAAGGAAGTGAGGCAGCAGCAGCCACTGTGGTGGAAGTGGTAGAGGTGGTGTCTTTTCCTCCGAGTGGACCCCAAACCATTGTGATCGATAAACCCTTTGTCTTCTTTATTCAGGAAAAACACAGCGGCGCCATTTTATTTATGGGTAAGCTGGGGGATCCAGGTTTGCTATAGTGTAGAAGACCTTCCAGGTTTTGAATACCTGGCAGGTCTAAATTTTTAGAAAGGCCCTTTTCTAATCTGATTAGGAAAGGGCTTTTTTATGCTATAAAGATTTACTTCCTCATTGCTTTAAAAGCATTGATCAGGCCATTGGTTGAGGCATCATGGCTGCTTATTTTTTCTTCTCCTTTCAATTCGGGCAAGATGCCATTGGCCAAAACTTTGCCAAGTTCTACGCCCCACTGATCAAAGCTGAAGATGTTCCAGATGACCCCCTGTGCAAAGATCTTGTGTTCATACATGGCCACCAATGCGCCAAGTGTAAAGGGGTCTATCCTTTTGACCAGAATGGAATTTGTAGGCCGGTTGCCTTCAAATACCCGGTGAGGGGCAATTTTTTCGATGAGTTCAGCTGATTTTCCAGCCTTGATCATTTCCTCCTCCACTGCTTCCCTGCTTTTGCCATTCATCAAGGCTTCGGTTTGGGCAAAGAAATTGGAAAGCAATTTGACATGGTGGTCTCCCACCGGATTGTGGGAAATGGCAGGGGCAATAAAGTCACAGGGAATCAGGTGGGTCCCCTGATGGATCAATTGATAAAAAGCATGCTGCCCATTGGTACCCGGTTCACCCCAAATAATGGGACCTGTGGTATAGTCCACCCTTTTGCCGTTTCGGTCAATGAATTTGCCGTTGCTCTCCATATTGCCTTGTTGGAAATATGCGGCAAAGCGGTGAAGGTATTGATCGTAAGGCAGGATGGCTTCAGAGGAAGCCCCCAGAAAATTGGTGTTCCAGATGCCGATCAGGGCTAGGATCACCGGGATGTTTTTTTCGAAATCCGTTTCCCTGAAATGTTTATCCATGGCATGGGCCCCTTCCAGCAGCTTTTCAAAATGCTCAAATCCAATGGCACAGGCAATGGGCAAACCTATGGCTGACCACAAAGAATAACGTCCTCCTACCCAGTCCCAGAATTCAAACATATTTTGAAGGTCTATCCCAAATTCCATCACCGCCGTGGAATTGGTGGAAAGGGCAACAAAATGCTTGGCTATGGCAGATTCCTCCAAGGCATTTTCCAAAAACCAAGCCCTTGCGGTGTGGGCATTGGTCATGGTCTCCTGCGTGGTAAAGGTTTTGGAGGCGATAAAGAACAAAGTGGTTTCTGGATTGACTTTTTTCAACACCTCAGCCATATGGGTACCGTCCACATTGGACACAAAATAAATGTCAAGATTGGGATTTTGATAGGGTTTCAAGGCCTCTGTGACCATCACAGGACCAAGATCTGAACCGCCAATCCCGATATTCACCAAGGAACGGATGGGCTTCCCGCTATACCCTTTCCAGGTGCCTTTACTGATTTTATCCGCAAAACCACGCATCTGTTCCAGCACCCTATTGATGTCAGGCATCACGTCCTTGCCGTCCACATGGACCGGATCATTGGAACGGTTGCGCAACGCGGTGTGCAATACTGCCCTGTTTTCGGTCCGATTGATGGCCTCTCCGGCAAACATGGCGGTGATGGAAGCTTTCAATTCAGTTTCCTTGGCAAGGTCCAGCAAGGTCTGAAAAGTCTCCCTGTCGATCCTGTTTTTGGAGAAATCAACCAAAATCTCACCAAATTTTATGGAATAGTCTTCAAATCTATTGGGGTCCTTGAACAGGGATTTAATGCTCAGATCTTTTTTTTGTTCGGAAAGTTGAGTAAGCCTTTCCCAAGCTTTGGTTTGACTGGGGTTGATGTTTTTCATCTTTGATAAGTTTGAAAGGTTTGCGAGACAAAAATAAGATTTATTGTGGGGGGACAAAACCTAGATATGTTAAAGAACCTAAGGAAGAGAAAAAAATCACGAATCATTTTAGCAAATTTTCTTTCAAAGGAAGGGAGGGAATTTTTTCAACTAAAAAAAATCGAGTAAAAAATTTGTAGTTTCAAAACTATTTATTTATTATTGATTCTTAAATTATTTAAACTTAAATCACTTTTATATGAAATCCGTTTTCACCCCCCCCCCCGGCCCCAGCATTTAATTAAAAACTTTAAAGAATCTTTACCCCTTCTGTTTTTTATTTTCTGTATTTTGAGCTGCGTAGAAAACCACGAAGTTCCTGTATTAGAGGAAGATCAACGAATTGTTTCAAAATTACCACAGAAGCTTCAAATGATTGAACAATGGTTTTCACAGAATAAGGATAATTTAAGGCCTTACGAAAAAAATGGAGAAAGAGCCAAATTAATTGAAGACAAAGTCTTCTTCCTTCCTTTTTTTGAAAAAGAACCTGATTGGGAAAAATTTCATCAATATTATTTTCCTGATGGGAGAGAAGTTTTTGAGATCAATCTTGAGAATGAGGAAATGATTGTCCGAAAGGAGGTTTTAGAAAAACATGATCAAAATACATTCAGAGATCATGTCATCCAAAATATCATGTTCGTGGAAAATTTGGAAGGAATTGGATATACTCCATTTATAGCAAGGTATCAGAGTCTATCCATTCGGAAGATTCAAATTTTATTGACATGAACTACAGTAAAATCAAAAATAATTGGTCTGGTATTTTAGAAATTTTCACCTATCAGGAAAAACACTTTGCCACTTTTTATTTTGAGAAGGGAAAACTGACTTCTGTTGGAAGAATTAATACAGATGAATCCACCACGGTAAATGCATCTCGGACTTGTACCTATCTACAAAGGGAGGTAGAATACTTCTTTGTTGACTCCGATGGATGGGGAGGTGTTGGTGTAACTACTGAAGGATATTGGGTCTGCCATAATTCAGGCGGAGGGACCGGCAGCGGAAGCACCGATTCCGGCAGTTACTCAGGTGACCAAAATAATACGTCCTCAGGAGGAGGCAGTGGTAGTAATATCACCCAAGAAAACAATGGTGGAACAGGTGGGGCTTGTCTATCCAGAGACTGTTTGCCTGAACCTAATTATGAGAATGATTCGGCGGAAGATTTAATATGCCCTGAAAGTTTTAAATTCCAGATAATAGGTAGTAACTGGAGAGCTGCCGGTATAAAAAATTTTAATTTTACCATCATTGATTTACGAAAAAATAAAGTAAATACAATTATTTTTTCCTATGAAGTAGGATTTCCAATTAATACCATTGATGATAGATTTTTTTCGGAGCCTTTTGTGAAAAAAATTGCAGAAGAAGCACATAATCAAGCAGAAGCTTATATTGGAACAAATTATA
>NZ_JACEFJ010000012.1 GCF_015354735.1 Pararhodonellum marinum
GATGATATTATAGGCGAGACCCGAAAAAAGAGCTGAAAGGATCCCTACAAACAAGAACCATAGGTCAATTCTTGGATCAAAGCCTTCAATGACCAGAACACCGGCAAAGGCCATGGCAAAATAGAAGAATTGAATCGGCTTGATTTTTTCTTTAACAATAAAAATCCCCAGAATACTGGTGAAAATGGGAGAAAGATATTGGATGGTTACAGCGCTGGCCAATGGAATTTTCTGTAGGGTGTAAAAAAATGTAATAAGACCAATGGACCCTACCACTCCTCTCAATATTAATAAAGGTTTGTTATTGCCTAAAACCGGTACCTTTTGCTTTTTAAGGATTAAAAAGCTGATCACAAAACTGATGATAGACCTAAAGAGTATGATTTCAATGGCAGGAATGTGTGGCAGATATTTTACCGAGACATTCATCAAGGCAAAAAAAACACCTGCTATCAACATGTGCTGAATACTTTTATTCGTCAAAACGGTCCCAGTTTAAATTATGGTTAAAAAAAGTAATTCCAAATAAATGAATTAAGTTCAGTAAAACATTCTTTGCTTTACGGACTTTATCTATATTGAACTACAAATCAATTTAAAATGGCCTTAAAAATAGGACAAAAAGCACCGAATTTTTCCTTGCCCAGCACATCCGGTACAATCGTGATTTTAAATGAAGACCTCAAAGGCAAGCCATGTATCTTGTATTTTTACCCTAAGGATTTCACTAAGACCTGTACGGCTGAGGCCTGCGACTTTAGAGATCAATTTGACGCATTCAGGAATTTGGACGTGCCTGTGTTCGGTATTAGCCGGGACAATATCCCCACCCACATGCGTTTCAAAAAAGAGCATAGACTTCCATTCGAACTCTTGAGTGATGAAGATGGCGCTGCATGTAAGGCTTATGATGCTTTAATCCCAATTCTTAAGATACCAAAAAGAGTTACCTATCTATTGGATAAAGACCATCGCATTCAAGCGGTGTATTCTGAGATGTTTGAATCCAAACAGCATGTCGAAAGCATGTTAAAGCAATTGAAATCATGAGTGTTTAAAGGATTTTTCCATCCTGCATGGTCAACATCCTATCGGCCATCTGAGCGAGTTCTTGGTTGTGCGTCACGATAACAAATGATTGTCCAAATTCTTTTCTCAATCTAAAAAAGAGTTCATGCAACGCTTGCGCTGAATTGGAATCGAGGTTGCCGCTTGGTTCATCGGCGAAAACAATTTTGGGATCGTTGATCAAAGCCCTCGCTACTGCGACCCGTTGTTGTTCACCACCGGAAAGCTCAGAAGGTTTATGCTGTAATCTATCAGAAATACCCAAAAGTTCTGCCAGTTCACCAGCCCGCTTTTTCAAAGCTTTTTCATTTTTTCCTGCGATTAGTCCAGGTATCAGTATGTTTTCCTCAGCAGTAAATTCAGGCAAAAGGTTGTGGAACTGGAAAATGAATCCAATCTCTCTGTTTCGGAATGCGGCAAGCTTATCACCCTTAAGTTGGGTTATTTGGGTGTTTTCTACAGCGATGCTACCTTCATCAGCTTCATCCAGCGTGCCAATGATGTGCAGCAAGGTACTTTTACCCGCCCCTGAGGCACCTACGATAGAAACTATTTCACCAGGTTGTATGGTGATATCTACCCCCTTGAGTACATGGAGATCCCCGTAATATTTATGAATACCTTTGGCTTCTAACATTTTTCAGAATTGGAATTTCCAAATTTAAAACTATTTCCAAGATAACTTCAAAAATATGCTTATTTGCTAAAAAGAGAGGGGCTTTCCTTGAATAATCAAATGGTTCACCTTAACTTCGGGCAAAAATTTTAGGAGGATGAACATACACGAATATCAAGCAAAAGAAGTTTTAAAGAGTTATGGTGTTAAGATTCAGGAAGGTATCGTAGCCGAAACCCCTGAAGCAGCCCATGAAGCGGCGAAAAAATTGCATGAAGAAACCGGCACAACATGGTTTGTGATCAAAGCCCAGATCCATGCCGGTGGTCGTGGTAAAGGTAAAATCCAAGAAACTGACTCCAATGGAGTGGTTTTAGCCAGAAAATTAGAGGATGTTGCTGAGAAAGCCAAAAATATCCTTGGGGGTACCCTCGTTACTCACCAAACTGGCCCTGAGGGCAAAAAAGTAAACAAAATCTTGATTGCGCAGGATGTCTACTATCCTGGAGCAACTGAGCCAAAGGAATACTACTTATCCATTCTTTTGGACCGGGCGACAGGAAGCAATGTTATCATGGCTTCTACCGAAGGGGGCATGGACATTGAGGAAGTAGCGGAGCATCAACCCGAGAAAATCATCAAAGAATGGATTGATCCCAAAGTAGGCCTACAGCCATTTCAGGCTAGGAAAGTAGCCTTCGACCTAGGTTTATCCGGGAATGCATTTAAGGAGATGGTTCAGTTCATTACAGCACTTTATAAAGCTTATGAAGGTACTGATTCCTCCCAGTTTGAAATCAATCCTGTACTCAAAACATCTGATGATAAGATCCTAGCTGTGGATGCCAAAGTGAATCTTGACGACAATGCCTTGTACCGTCAGAAAGATCTGGCAAACCTAAGGGATTTAGCAGAAGAGGATCCTTTGGAAGTAGAGGCCACTAAGTCAGGCTTGAATTATGTAAAGTTGGATGGAAATGTGGGTTGCATGGTCAATGGAGCAGGCTTGGCTATGGCTACCATGGACATGATCAAGCTATCTGGGGGTGAGCCTGCCAACTTCCTTGATGTAGGAGGCGGAGCCAATGCGCAAACCGTAGAAGCAGGGTTTAGAATCATCTTGCAGGATCCCAATGTAAAAGCCATTTTGATCAATGTCTTTGGAGGTATCGTAAGGTGTGATAGGATCGCCAATGGTGTAGTCGAAGCTTACAAATCCATCGGTAATATTAAAGTCCCTATAATAGTCAGACTACAAGGTACCAATGCAGAGGAAGGAGCCAAAATCATAGACGAATCCGGATTGAAGGTTTTTTCGGCCATTACTTTGAAGGAAGCTGCAGAAAAAGTTCAGGACGTACTCAGAGACGCCCGATAATCACATATTTTGACCCTAGTTCTCCAAGGATCTAGGTCACGCGCCCGTAGTTCAACTGGATAGAATATCGGATTTCGGCTCCGAGGGTTGAGGGTTCGAATCCTTCCGGGCGCACCATTGGGTATCCATGCTTGTAAAGCATGGATTTTTTTTGCCCAAAAAACGCCAACCTTTTAAATATGATCAATGTCATGCTTTTCCCTGATTTTCTATAGGGATTAAAAAAAGAAAGGAGCTTATATTTAAGAAACTGATATCTAACACTTTAACTCCTAATTGTCATGAAAAAAATATTGATCCCAACAGACTTCTCTCCTTATGCGGAGGCCGCATTGGAATACGGCATGGCCATTGCCAAAAAGACCGGGGCAGAACTTATTCTCATGCACGTGGAGCTCACCCCGGTCAATTGGGCAAAGCTCAGCAAGGATCAGGAAAATCTCTATCCGGAGGCTCAATCTGCTATCAAAAAGGCAAAGGCTGAATTATCAAATCGGATCAAAAAAGTGCAGAAGTTAGGAATTCCTGTCAAAGAGTATTTGCAATTGAGTGATGGGAAAGGACAGATTGAAAAATACATGGATTTGGAAAAAATCGACCTGATCATCATGGGTTCTCATGGCCAATATGGGTTCAAAGCACATGTATTGGGCTCAAATACCTATGGAGTAATCCGAAAATCAAAAGTTCCTGTACTTGTGGTAAAATCATTGAACAAACCCGTTGGGTTCTCTACTTTATTGTTTGCTACTGACTTTAAATCACCTGCCGGCAAACATTTCAAAAAAATTGAAATGTTTGCAGAATCCATCGGGGCTAAAATGGAAATCCTCTATATCAATACGCCGGCTAATTTCAAAGAAGATGGAGAAATAAAAGAGATGGGCAAAAAATTCATCGATCAATTTGCCAACTATGATTTCCCCATTCATCTGTACAGTGCATACAAGGAAGAACGGGGTATAATCCAATTTTCAAAAATTATTGGAGCCGATTTGGTGGCAGTCATCACGAGAGGTAAAACCGATTTGCAACAGCTTTTTTCCCCAAGCATTACGGAAAACCTAATAACTTATCTGGATTTGCCCATTTTAAGTGTCAATATGCAATCTACTTGAATAAAAATAGCCAAAACGTAAAAAAGCAGGAGAAATTCCCCTGCCCTTTATTATGAAAACTAAACCAACTATTATTTAACTACCACAATTGAAACAAAAATAGTACTTTTTACTAATAAACAAAATATTTTTTCAAAAGCTTGTAAATGAACTACTCTTTATTGCCAATTTTGTAGAGAATTCCCAACGCTAAGCCTTGGCTAAATTGAATATTGGAATCCTGATCGAAATCATACAAATTCAAACTTGTAAAAGTGACATTTATCAGGTTTGTGATTTTGGCTGTTAAGGTGAGGTCCAGCCTATGGTCGGTCTCTTTTAAATTGAACTTCTCATAATTGGAGAACATCTGATACCTCATCTTCAAGTTCAGGTTTTCCGCCAAATCTTTGTTCCATGAGGCGAAGATCTGAAGTGCCAACCATTCTGTTCTGACTGTTTCTCCTATTGGGACCCCATAGTTTCCAGGAACAGTCAAAAAGAGGTCCCTGTTGGTCACAAAAGTCAATCGGGGAGATAAGGGCCCTATCCTAAGGGCAAATTCATCGTTGGGCTTGTATTCCATCCCTATGGATGAGGTCAGAAAGGCTGGTGACATGAAATCCGAAATCAGCAAAAAGGGAGGTTCGGAGAAATCAAAACCCTCTGCAAACTGAGATAGAAAATTTAAGGAAGCGTATGTTCCCCACTTTTTGCTCAATAAATAACCGACTTTGGTGTCTAGGAAAATCCTGTCATTGTTTTTTCGGGTCTCTTCACCCTGATTTCTTACAATTCCGTACAACAATTCCACTTCAGAATCCCAAGAGAAACGGTTATTCAGGTAATTTGCAGTCCCTGCCAATATTCCTCCAAAGGCAACTGAGTTCACTCCACCGGCCTTCCAGTTGCTGCTGAATGCACCTTGGTTAAAGTTGAGCCCACCTGAAAAACTTTTTATCCAATAGGTGGTGTCTTTAAAAACCAACTGGTCTTCTTCCAAAGAAGGCGGTGCAGGAGGAGGTGCTACTTCCTGGGCAGATGATGAATACAAAATACAGAGCATAAACAGGGGTAAAAGAATGAAACTTTTCATAAAATGGTATATTTAAGTTGTAAATAGATTATGAAGAAAACCAACCGCGAAAATATGGAAAATGAACCTGAAAATGAGCTGATTGTTAGAGATTATTTGGCTCGACAGCGGACAACGATGGCCAACGACCGTACTTTGCTTTCGTATATCCGAACTTCCCTTTATTTTTTGGTCAGCGGAACAGCCCTTATGGAGGTAGAAGTCTTAGATCATATCAGTGATTTGGGATACCTCTCCTTTGCCTTGAGCATTTTCCTGGTCATTCTGGGATTTGTAAATTTTTTTAAAGTAAGAAAGAAATTAAAAAAAGGCTATTATCAAAGCATGTGAATTTTAAAAAACTATGTGATCTGATAAATATAAATGGTTATCCGCATATTTGCCAGTGACCCAACATTCTTCTCCAAACGGGTCGGTAGCCCCCTGCTTGTCGGCCTTGCAGGCCCGCCAGTGGTCGGGCAGGCCCGCCAGTGGTCGGGCAGGGGATGTTACGGGACATTGCAGTTTGCTGGCGAGAACTGTATTGGATTACCATTTTACTGGCATCATTGCGTACCTATATGGAAACAATAGCCAAATTTAAGTTTCCCAATACTTATGGAGAGCTTGGCAATGAATTTGTTCATCAAAATCAAAATGCATCCATCAATACCGAAACCCGAATCCAATTGAAATTAGCAGCAGTAGATATCGGATCCAATGCGATCCGATTACAGGTTACCGTGGTCACCCAATATGAAAATAAAATCACCTTTAAAAAGCTGGAATACATCAGGTTCCCCTTGAGGTTGGGAATGGACGTTTTTCACACCCGGAACATCAGCGATAAAAACAGAAGGAAATTTCTCAAACTCATGAAGGCCTTCAAATTGCTCATTGATCTGTATGAAGTGGATGATTACATGGTCTGTGCTACTTCAGCATTGAGGGAATCAGAAAACGGTAAAGAAATAGTAGAAGAGGTCAGGCAAGAGATGGGCATGAAAATCCAGATAATTGATGGAAATAGAGAAGCCGACCTGATCAATATGGCACTTTGGAGCTACATAGACCACAAGCCTTACCTGCATATTGATGTAGGAGGAGGAAGTACAGAGTTGAACATTTACAGAGACCAGACCAAAATAGCCAGCAAATCTTTTAAAATAGGTTCAGTGAGGGCTTTAGATGACAGGATTCCGCTGACCGTTTGGAAAAACATGCACAATTTCATTCATGAATTTGTACCTGATAAGGGTAAAATCACCTGCATTGGAACAGGCGGAAACATCAATAAAATATTTGAACTGTCCAATCCAAGAAAAAACAAAAGGTACTTAGACTTTTCTAAGATCAAAGAGGTCCAACAAACCCTGGAATCTTACACCTTTCAAGAGAGGATCAATGTGTTGAATTTAAACGAAGACCGTGCAGATGTAATTATCCCCGCCACCAAAATCTACCTGGCAGCCATGTCTGCGGCGAATTCCAGCAGAATGATTGTCCCAGACGTAGGGCTAAAGGATGGGGTTATGAATGTGCTCTATGAGCGAAACAAATTGAAAAAACCTCTAAAATAGAAAAATCTGACTTTAGATTAATTTTACATTTTCAATAATGCCGGTATCCAACTCAAAGAATTTTTGGTGAATATTGAATTCTTCCTCCCCTTCAACTGGCAACTTTATTTCATAAGTACCATCTTCTTGCATGATATAAGTATTGACATTGTCCTTAAGATTGTAGGCCAGGATATTCATCAGTTGCTTTTCCAAGAAAGGAGAGTCAATCCTGAAAAGTGATTCTAACCTTCTATCAAAACTCCGAACCATCATGTCGGCACTCCCTACATAGGTCCTTGATTTGCCTATGTTATGGAAGTGGTATATTCTGGAATGTTCCAAAAAATCACCTACTATGGAAAGTACCTGTATGTTCTCACTTAATCCTGGACGACCGGGTCTTAGACAGCATATCCCTCTGACAATCAATTTAATAGGTACGCCAGATTGTGAAGCCCTATAAAGCGCATAAATGGTTTCACTGTCTTCCAAAGAATTGACTTTAATAAATATCCCACAAGGTAATCCCTCTCTGGCATGACTTGCCTCATCTTCGATAAATTGGATCAACTGATTGCGCATGTCCCTTGGAGCTGTTAACAGATTTTGGTAAGTGGCAGGCATGGAATGCCCCGTAATGACATTAAAGAATTCTGACACATCATTGGCCAAAATTTCATTGGTAGTGAGTAACCCGATATCGGTATACAACCTGGAAGTTTCCTCATTATAATTACCGGAACCTAAGTGAACATATCGGATGACCCTGTTTTCATCTTTTTTGACGATAAGCAATAATTTGGTATGGGTTTTCAGGTTACTGACTCCATAGATTACAAAACAGCCAGCTTTCTGAAGTTTCTGCGCCTCTCTGATATTGTTTTCTTCATCAAATCTGGCTTTGACTTCAAAAAGAACCGAAACGTGTTTGCCGTTTTCGACCGCTTTCAATAGCGCATTGGTAATTCTGGAACCTTTGGCCAGGCGGTAAATGGTCATTTTTATGGCCATGACATTAGGATCTTCTGAAGCTTTCTCTAAAAGATCAAGAATAGGGCTGATGTTGTTATAGGGATGGTGAAGCAAAACATCTTTGTGCTTCAAAACCTGAAAGATATCTTCGGTACCGGCTTCGGGATAGGAAAGTGGCGGAACAGGATTGGGTACTGCTGGTATTTTATCTTTAAACCGCTTGTTGCCGATCACCTCCCAAAGCCCATTGAAATCAAACATACTGGCTCTTTCAATCTTGAAGATGCTGTCATCTTGAATCTGCCAGCGCTCTTTAAGCAAATTCATCATCCATTTGGAATAACCCTCCTCAACTTCTATTCTAACCACGCGGCCAGTTTTTCTTGCGTTGAGTTTTCTCTTGACTTCTTCCAGAAAATTGGTGTCCATATCCTCACTTTCCTCCAATGTAAAATCGCCGTTTCGGGTGATCCTAAAAAGGTTGATGGATTCTATGTCCACATTTCGGAATAAGGCAACCACATGTTCCCGTATGATTTCCTCAATAGGCACATAAATGACGAGATCTTCCCGTTCTATTTCAAAAAACCGAGGAATATTGGAAGGTATCTGAACGAAGGAGAGCTTTCTATTGTCTTTTTTATCCCCTGGACTAATGGTAACCACACCGAAGATAAGTAGCTTGTTCATCAGAATAGGAAAGGTATGGTATCCATCGTATACCATAGGGGTAAGCATGGGATAGACCGCCTTTTGATAGTATTCCTTCAGATATTCCTGTTCTTCCGGCAATAGATTTTTGACATTGCTCAAAATAAATCCAAATTCCTTGAGTCCGGGAAGTAAGGTATTCTGGAAATGGTCATGCTGCTTTTTGTGAAATTCTTGGCACTCAAGCATCAACTTCGTCTTAAAGGGCTCTTCACGCAATCCTGAATAATCTACCCTTTCTTTATCATAATCAAGGTAATTGTACAAAGATCCCACTCTGATCATAAAAAATTCATCGAGATTTGATGCCGAAATGGCAAGAAATTTCAACTTCTCAAAAATGGTTCTCGAGGCTTTGTAGGACTGATCTAGCACACGGTCATTGAATTTGAGCCAACTCAAGTCCCTACTGACTAAGTCACTTTGATAGATGATCTGGTCTACTCTATCTTTCTGAAGTACTTTCATGATAAAATTTTAGAAATCAAGGCATTAAGGATTTTTTTGCAAGGATACAAATGCCATTCACTTGCCGCTTCTGCAAAATATCCCCCTTTTGTTCGGGAAAAACAATGGGATTTACAAATTAGGACTAAATTATTGAATTAATCACATTAAATTTTGGTGGATACTTTATTAATTTATTAAATAAAAAAAAGGGGATGATGGTCCCCTTTATGTTTATTTGCGTCAGTTTCCATCAGGTATCTATGTGGGCATATTTGGCATTCTTCTCAATGAAATCTCTTCTAGGGGCTACCTCATCCCCCATCAGCATACTAAAGAGGTGGTCTGCTTCGGCAGCTGAGTCGATATTTACTTGCTTGAGTGATCTTCTCTCGGGGTTCATGGTGGTATCCCATAGCTGCTCCGGATTCATTTCACCCAGCCCTTTGTAACGTTGGATACTGACACTGTCTTCTCTGCCATCCTTGGCCAGTTCTTTAGTAATGATTTTTCTCTCCTCTTCGGTCCAGCAATACCGTTCTTCTTTTCCTCTTTTCAATAGGTAAAGCGGCGGTAAGGCTATATACACATACCCTTGTTCGATAAGGGTACGCATGTACCTGAAAAACAAAGTCAAAATCAAAGTCCGAATGTGTGACCCGTCAATATCAGCATCCGTCATGATGATGATTTTGTGGTAACGAAGGCTTGAAATATCTAACTCCTTGTCATCCTGCAAGGTACCGAACTTAACACCAAGGGCAGTTAATATATTCTTGATTTCTTCGTTGTCATAAATCTTATGCTCATGTGCTTTCTCCACATTAAGAATTTTACCTTTGAGAGGTAAGATGGCCTGGAAATCACGATCACGTCCTTGTTTGGCTGAACCACCAGCCGAGTCTCCTTCCACCAAGTAAAGTTCACAGACCGTTGGGTCACTGTTAGCACAATCGGCCAATTTTCCGGGAAGTCCTCCCCCACCCAGTACGTTCTTCCTTTGGACCATCTCTCTGGCCTTTCGGGCAGCATGTCTGGCTTGGGCGGCCAACACAACTTTGTCCACGATGATTTTGGCAGATCTGGGATTTTCTTCCAACCAGATCTGTAAAACCTCGGAAACGGAACTGTCTACTGCACCGGTCACATCTGAATTACCCAATTTGGTTTTGGTTTGACCTTCGAATTGGGGTTCTGCTACTTTAACCGAAATAACAGCTGTGAGGCCTTCTCTAAAATCATCTCCTGTCACCTCAATTTTCAGCTTATCCAAAATCCCAGATTTATCAGCATATGACTTCAGGGTCCTGGTCAATGCCCTTCTGAAACCTGAAACGTGCGTGCCTCCTTCATGTGTATTGATGGTGTTGACATAGGAAACCACATTCTCGGTGTAGGAAGAGTTGTAACTCATCGCCACCTGAACAGGTACTCCGTTTTTCTCTGATTCAATGTAGATAGGTTCGGGAATGATTTTATCCTTGGTTTCATCCAGATATTCCACGAATTCTACCAAACCACCTTCGGAATAAAACTCATCTCTTTTGGGTTGTCCATCCTCTTCAATTTCCCTTAAATCAGTCAGATAGAGTCGGATGCCGGCATTGAGAAATGCCATTTCCCTGAGTCTTGTGGCGATGGTTTCGTATTTATATTCACTGACGATGAAGATACTGTCATCAGGTTTAAAATGAATGGATGTACCTCTTCTGTCAGTGGTGCCGATTTCTCTGACGTCATACTGGGGAACTCCTATTTTGTATTCCTGCTCATATATTTTTCCGTCACGGTATACAGTGGCATGAAGGTCTGTGGAAAGCGCATTGACACAGGATACCCCTACCCCATGCAAACCTCCAGAAACCTTATAGGTGTCTTTATCAAATTTCCCCCCTGCATGAAGTACGGTCATGACCACTTCCAGCGCGGATTTGTTTTCCTTTTTGTGCAGGTCAACCGGTATCCCCCTACCGTTATCTTCTACAGTGATGGAATTGTTCTCGTGAATGGTTACTTTTATCGTATCACAATGTCCAGCTAGGGCTTCATCAACTGCATTATCGACTACTTCCCAGATCAAATGGTGGAGACCTTTGATTCCCACGTCTCCGATGTACATGGCTGGCCTTTTTCTTACTGCTTCTAATCCTTCTAAAATTTGAATATTCCCAGCGGAATAATCGTCCTTGTTTACTGGCTTGTTGGTATCGCTCATGATTTATTTAACGTCTTTCTTCCAAAAGAAAAACGACTGTTTTTTATTTTTAATTGACCCGTAATATTACGCAAAAAAACTGACAGTACATACCCGAAATCCTCCTTAAATTCGGCAAAAAACCTCAGGTGAAAGGATATTTTGAATTTCATTCCAGTTCTCGACTTTTATGGCTGTAATATAAAAATACTTGTAAAAATTGCATTTTTTTAATAGACAATTATCACTCATTTGACCCTTGATTAACAGCTGTTTATTTACATTTGTTTATCAAAAAGCCTTGTTCGTTAAACAAAATATATTTGGTTTCCATTATACTGGCATTACCCGAACAAAATAATATTCACTCATTAAACTCACTTTAACACAAAAACGCGTATGAAATCACTATTCCTCGCAGACATTGTAGGTCTGGAAAAAATTGTAAACAGTGACCCGGTCGCAATCACTTTCTTTATCGGATACATGGCCATGTTTGCCTCGGCTGTGTTCTTTTTTATTGAAAGAGGTTCTGTTGACGGAAAATGGAAAGCATCCCTTTTGGTATCAGGATTAATTACAGGGATTGCCGCAGTGCATTATTATTATATGAGAGACTTCTACCTGCAGACAGGTACTAGTCCCACAGCATTTAGGTATGTGGACTGGACTTTGACAGTGCCGTTGATGTGTGTGGAATTCTATCTACTTACCAAGCCTTTCGGTGCCAAGGGAAGTACCTTGTTTAAATTAATAGTTGCAGCCTTGGTCATGTTGATTACAGGTTACATCGGTGAAACATCAGGTTTGGACAACAATGTAATGTGGGGTATCTTTTCTACACTAGGCTACTTATACATTGTATATGAAGTTTTTGCTGGTGATGTGGCAAAATTAGCCAAAGGTTCAAACAGCCCAGCTTTAAACAGAGCAATGTTTCTATTGAAAATTTTTATCACTTTAGGCTGGTCCATTTACCCAATCGGATACATGGTGCTTCCTGGAAACCTGTTGTCCGGTGCCTTTGAAGTTTCAAGCATTGACCTGTTTTACAACCTTGCAGATGCCATCAACAAAATTGGATTCGGTTTGGTCATCTATTCAGTTGCCATTTCTGAAACTGCACTTTCCAGAAAATTAGCCAAAGCTTAATTCTTCTTCACCAAAGGCCATTCTGAAAATTTCAGGATGGCCTTTTTTCTATCTACTATGAAATATGATTTTATCATTTCGGGAGCTGGTTGTGCGGGGCTAAGTTTTATACACTATCTGCTTCAAAGTCCATTGAAGGACAAAAAGGTGCTGGTCATAGATGCCTCTGATAAAAAGCAGAATGATAGGACTTGGTGCTATTGGTCAAAAAGCCCATTGGACATTCACCCGAAAAAAGATCAAATCATTTCATGGAATAATATCATCATCCAGGACGAAGCCTCTACCGTCAATAAAAACCTGGACGGTTCAAAATATTTCCATATAAAATCTTCGGATTTCTATGATGAAATTTTGGGCCGCATCAAGATGTATCCGAACATCGAATTCTTACATGAACAGGTAAAATCAGTTACCGGCAAGCCCGGTTCTGCCATTATGGTGGAAACTGTGAGCTCGGGTTCATTCGAATGCCATCAATTGATCAATTCCATTCCCAACCTTGGAACCACCATGCCCCAACCCGAAATCAAACAGGTTTTTTTGGGGTGGGAAATTGTGACCGATCAGGCCTGTTTTGATCCCAATGCTGCTGTGTTGATGAACTTCAAAAATCTGTTTGCAGATAAAGTCAATTTCATTTACCTTTTGCCCTTTTCAGAAAAGCATGCTTTGATTGAATTCACGGTATTGGCCCCGGAATCTGAGCAAGAGGAAAAACTTGAGGAAAAGATCAAAGCATACATCAAAGAAAGCCTGGGAATAGATCAATATGCCATTACTTTTGTGGAAAAAGGCAGCATTCCGATGACTACCCAACAAATGCCGGAACCCAATGTGCCGAACTGGTTCAACATAGGCAGCATTGCCAACTGTACAAAAGCTTCTACCGGATACACTTTTTACAACATTCAGAAACAATGCCAAGAACTGATTGCCAGACTTTCCTATGAAAGCAATGCCTTTAAAAAAACAGAAAGGTCTCCAAGGCGGTTTAGATTCTATGACAACATCATTTTAAACATCATTGCGAAATGGCCTGCTGCAGCTCCTGCGGTTTTTAAATCAATATTTGCCAGTAATCCGGCTGACCAGGTTCTGAAATTCCTGGATGAAGAGACCACCCTGGCAGAGGAAATAAAAATGCTCTCAAGGTTGCCTTTCAGGTATTTTGTGAAATCTTTGCTCCACTATGGGAAGTACTGAAAAATATGGAAAGACCATCGGATTACTGTTGGCAGTCCTCTATTTTCTTTTTTTTCAGGAACACCCCGCATATCAATGGATTGTTTTTGCCTTGATTCTCATCACAGTAGGAATACCCCACGGGGCAATAGACCACCTTTTGGTAAAGGAAAAAGGAGAATCCATCAAACCCCTTGAATTTTACCTTAAATATCTTGGCACCATTTTGTTATACCTGTTGGTTTGGTGGCTTTCCCCCAAACTGGCCCTGTTTGTTTTTTTGGTAATTTCTTCCTTCCACTTTGGCCAGGCCCATTTTACAAGGCATTCAATCACTGACTTCAGATTTCTCACATATTTTTTATTGGGCGCTTTCTTTCTTGCCCTGATCATTCTCAGTGATTTCGCGGTTTCAAGAGATATCTTACTTCCTATTTTAGACATAGGGCCTATAGCCCCATATGCCTTATGGATTATTTTATTCCTTGGTTTGATCAGTTTTGTTTTAACTTCCCGGCAAAAAATAGCTGGCAAAGGGGCATTTTTTATGGAAATAGTTTTACTGTCTGTCCTGCTTTACTTTCTGCCTGTATTGATGGGTTTTATTTTGTATTTTGGATTTTGGCACTCCCTTCCCAGTATGCAGGAAGAATTCGAGGTGTTAATGGCCAAACAGAAATCCGACAAAATTTTTGGCTTTATTAAAAAACTACTGCCATTTAGCCTCCTCAGTTTGGGGGGACTGGCCCTGATTCTGTACTTTTCCAGCAACAGACTGGAAACTGATCAGCTAACTTTATTGCTTTTTGTAATGGTCTCTCTGATCACGGCCCCCCATGTGTGGGTAATGGACCGGTTCCTTGAAAATAAAAAAAACTAAAATTGCCCTGTGCTTAGCATGACCAGATTACAGGCAGGCAATACCTCTATGTTTTTTTTTCTGGCCTTGGCCATTAGGCTTGGGTTATGTGTACCCGGATTAAAAATGATTCTTCTGGGCTCCAATGACAAAATATACTCCTCCCATTCCACCTGATTTTCAGGTCCAATGTATAAGGTTATGGTATCCACTTCCTTAATCTGTGGCTTTTCTTTTAAATCAAGAATTTCCTTACCGAAAAGCTTTCCCTGTTTTATTCCGACGGGAACAAAATCATAACCCTTTTCTGAAAACATTTTGGCTGCCATGTAGGCGTATCTCCCCGGGTTGGTAGTGGCACCCATGATCACAGTTTTTTTCATGCTATTGCTGTAAGCTTTATAAGTTTATTTTTATCGGTAAACCGAAAATTGATGTATTGTAGAACTTGTACTGAATTGATAGATTCAATTTCTTGGCTGATTTACAATTCTTTCATTCATACAAAAAAAATTCTGGTATGGTTCATGGTTATCTGAAACAAATGGTTTGATTTATTTGTGATGTATGCTTAAAACTATTGCACTTTACGCTCCATTTTGTTTTCCATATCATAGCATGAAAAATCCAGAAAAACAAAATGCTTTAGCATCATAGGGATTTACGGAAAAGAACGAAAACATTTATTTGTTATCACCTCTTCAAGCCGATGATGTCAATTCTCTCCTTCGATTGATCAGAAAGTAACAGGGCCAAAAGTCAAGTCAATCCTCCAAAAGCCGCCGTTTTAACTCTTTAACCCGGTCTGCAATGCTCATCTGTGTGATATCTGCATTCAATGATATGGCACCTAAATAATCCTTTAGGTCCCCTTTATGGTCTGTGGTGGTGCCTTCCTTGATCGTGACATAGCGCATGGTGGACCAGAGAATGTTTTTCAGTTCCCCCTTATTGTCATCAGTCATGTAATACTCCACCACGACCGTATTGTGGTTGTGCCAAAGCAATCGGGTCATGATCCTGATCCACTCTCCTACTTTTGCAGGCCTCACATAGGCAATGTTGTGGTTGTATACCACCCATGCAGCCTCATATTTTCGAATAAAATCCATCATTTCTACCCCATAAAGCTTAGGCACCTGATCCTCCCGGGCATTGAAGTAATAATCAAAATACTTGGCATTATTCAGGTGACGGAGGGGGTCACAGTCCTGAAAACGGACTACTACCCTACTTTCGGTTTCTTTGGGATAGTGTTTTTCTGGATCGAATTCAAACATAGGTTGCTTAAGTTTGGAGTAGGCTTAAAAAAAATAAAATTTATGAATAACGGGTTCGTAGGATATCAAGGTGATGTTCGCAATGACCTGCAATAATAAATACCAAAGCCCTTACACTTACTGGCTTTCCATTGGCGATGCCTATCCTTTCGGAGGCGTTTTCTGGAAGCGTACTCAGCAAAGACATCAAACCGTATCTGGACATCTCAAAATCTTCCAAAAGTTTGGAAAGAGAAATTTGGTTAAATCCAGCTTGATTGACATAGGCATCCTGATCAAAGCCCGGCAATGGTTGCTCTTCTCCCCTAGCAATACACAATATTCTATAGGCCATGATTCGCTCCGTATCCACTACATGGCCCAAGACTTCCTTTGGAGTCCATTTCCCCTGCCCGTAAGGAAAGAGTGCCTTTTCCTCATCCATACCTTTAAAGTATGATTTGACTTTCTCCACTTGATTCAACATAAATCCCTCCAAAGATTTATCTATTACCCTTGAAATATATTTTTCAAAATAAGGTGGATATTCCAATTTATCGGGAGGGATCAAACTAATCATGTCATGACGTTTACTGATGTTTAAATTTATGCTTATTTCCAGAACTTGGAATGAAAAAACAGAACTTTATTTTAAAATTATGGTCATCCGCTTACTTGCCAGTAACCCATTATTCTACTTCAAACGGGTTGGAAGTCCAATGTACCGGACATTTCAGTTTCCTGGCGAGTGTTAGATTGAATTACCATTTTACTAGCGTCATTGTGTAAAGACATTTTAAAAATTCTATTTTTTAGTGAGGATGTATTGGATTGCATGCTCCATTTAATGTTTTTCTCCTTTAACATTCTTTACTGGATTCAATTCTATAACTTTGAAGTAATTGTGAAGTTAAATGACAAAAACTATCATTACCATGAATCCATTGTTGGAAAAATTTAATACTCCTTTTGAAACCCCACCTTTCGATAAGATTAAAAATGAACATTTTCTTGAAGCCATACAGTCGGCCATCCAAGAGGCAAAATCAGAGATAGCTAAAATCAAAACGAAAGAAAAAACTGATTTTTCAAATACAATTGCTGCAATGGATCTGTCAGGCCAAAAGTTGAATAGGATAGCGTCCATCTTTTTCAATCTAAATGCAGCAGAAACCAATGAAACCATTCAATCCTTAGCAAGGGAAATATCTCCTTTATTGACGGCCCATAGCAATGATATTCTGTTGGATGAAGATCTATTTGAAAGGGTAAAAAAAATTTACCATCAAAAAGAAACATTAAATCTGAATGCAGAACAACACACATTATTGGAAAAAACATTTAAGTCCTTTATCCGAAATGGCGCCAACCTAAACCCTGAAGAAAAGCAAAAATTAAGAGAAATTGACAAAGACTTATCCCAGTTGGGCCTGCAATTTGGGGAGCATGTATTGGCTGAAACAAACCGATACGAATTGGTCATTGAGGAAGAGAAAGACTTGGAGGGCTTACCGGAGACGGTCATCGATGCTGCCGCCCTTACAGCCGAAGAAAAAGGCAAAACAGGCAAATGGGTTTTCACGCTGGCTTTCCCTAGTTACGTTCCGTTTATGACATATGCAAAAAACAGGCAGCTCCGAGAGACCTTGTTCATGGCTTATAACACCAAGGGAAACAAGGGTGATGAGTTGGACAACAAGCAGATTATCAAGGAGATTTTAAAGCTGAAACATGAACGTGCAACACTACTTGGATACAATCGTTTTTCGGATTTTGTTCTGGAAGAAAGGATGGCTGAAAGTGGAGAAAAGGTGCTTGGTTTCTTAAAAGATCTATTGGCTAAAGCAAAACCCAAAGCGCTGGAAGAAATTAGAGAATTGCAGGAATTTGCTTTAAAAACCGATGGGTTGGATCAATTGCAAAAATGGGATTTCTCCTATTATTCGGAAAAACTAAAGATGGAGAAGTACCAGATAGATGACGAAGTCCTTAAACCTTATTTTGAACTGAATGCAACGATTCTTGGCGTTTTTGAAACAGCCAATAGACTTTTCGGACTACAATTCCAACCCAATATAAAAATACCTGTTTATCATAAAGATGTGACTGCATACGAGGTCTTAGACAGGCATGGAAAGCACTTGGCCGTTTTTTATGCGGATTTTTTTCCTAGAAGTGGAAAAAGAAACGGCGCATGGATGACCAGTTACAAAGGACAATACAAACAGGACGGAAAAGACTCAAGGCCACAAATTTCCATCGTTTGTAACTTCACCAAACCTACCAAAACAACTCCCTCCCTCTTGACTTTCAATGAGGTTACTACCTTGTTCCATGAGTTTGGCCATGCCTTGCACGGTATGTTGGCAGATGGAACCTATGAGTCCTTATCCGGCACGAGTGTGTATTGGGATTTTGTCGAGTTGCCCTCACAGATTTTTGAAAATTGGTGTTACGAAAAAACTTGTCTCGATCTGTTTGCCAAGCACCATAAAACAGGAGAAAAGATCCCTCTGGATTTGGTTGAAAAAATTAAGCAGGCATCTAATTTTCAACAAGGTTATCAAACTGTTAGACAGATCAGTTTTGGATTGCTTGACATGGCATACCACAGTACTGATCCGGAAATGATAGGTGATATTGTGTCATTTGAAAAACAGGTGATGGGAGAAACGGATCTATTGCCGGTAACACCTGGAACTTTGATGAGTACTTCGTTTTCACACATTTTCCAAGGAGGATATGCAGCTGGATATTACAGTTATAAATGGGCGGAAGTGCTGGATGCGGATGCATTTGAACTCTTTCTTGAAAAAGGGGTGTTTGACCAGGAAACCGCAGAATCATTCAGGAAGAACATCCTTGCAGCAGGAGGACGGGAGCATCCAAAAATACTTTTCAAAAGATTTAGAGGAAGGGAACCTAGACCTGATGCGCTCTTGAAAAGAGCAGGATTAAAAATATGAAAAAAGGGTGCAAAATATTTGCACCCTTTTCATTGTTCTATTCATTCTAGAAAAAACTTATTGTAATGGTTTAACATAGGCTAGCCAAGTTAGATGATAAAAATAAATCCAACGAGCACTAACCAAACAACAGCTGAAATGGCCAGAAATAATCTGAATTGTTTGTCCTCGTTCATAGCTTTTTAGATTTAATGTGTGGATAAGTTACACTTTTTTTTATTTGAAAGCAATTTTTTTGTGGATAATTTCTCTTATCAATCCATTGATTTTAAGGTGTTTAACAGGCATATCAAAAAAAAGCAGTCAATTGAATTTTCCTCAATTTATAATTAAGGGAAGTGAGCATGATGAAAAAGAGAATCACTTCCTGATATTTATAATTATTAGAATATTTTATATCATCATTTTTATTTCGTCTGTTCAGGGGTTTTCCGTGGTTTCATGGTAATGTTTTTGATTCTTAGCCATCAATTCCGAGGTCCACTTAATTTTCACCGAATTTGGGGATCTTCTCACCGGGCAGTTTTTGACCATACAATAATGGCAGCATTTTTCTGGGATACAAGGGTCAGCGTGAATGAAAACTTCGACCATTCCGGGAAGCTGATTTCCCAAAACATCTTCAACGTTTTCCACTTCATCATGTACCTGTCTCAAATTAAAATAATAGGGCAATGTAAGGTGAAGGTCTATGTGCCGGTCTCCGCCATATTGTTGCACCCGCATGTTATGGATGTCTATCCAAGTAATTTTTCGGTGTTTGTTCAGCAGTTTAACGGCTGGTTGTAAGTTTGCAGGATTGATTTCATCCATTAGGCCTGCTACAGATTTGCGAACCAAAAAATATCCATTGTATAAAATATAGGTGGCAAATAACAGGGACAAAAAACTGTCCAACCAATAATACCCGGAAAAATACATGAGACCAATGCCTAGCAACAAGACCAAGCTACTGACGGCATCCGTGGAAACATGTTTACCGTCTGCTTCCAAGGTTAAGCTGTTCAATTTTTTTCCCTTTTTGAGTAACAAATACCCCAAAAGCCCATTTGCCAATCCAGAAAAACCCACCAAAACCATTCCTAAAGGCAAAGCAGTAAGTTGTATTGGAAAAATTAAAGTATAAATAGACTGATAAATAATAAATAAGCCTGCTAGAATGATTAAAACACCTTCTAGTCCTGCGCTGAAGAATTCGATTTTACCGTGTCCATATGGATGGTTTTCATCCCTAGGCATGGAAGAAAGGTAGATGCTGTAAAAAGCAAATCCGGAAGCAACTACATTAACAATGCTTTCGAGCGCATCTGTAAGGATCGCATTTGACTGGGTAACATAATATCCATAAAACTTGACTACCAGCAATATGATACTGACTACAAACGAAATCAATATCCATTTAAATTTTTCCTGGTGAGGCATTTGGCAGGCTGAAGGGTTATAATGAAAGCAATATACACAGTGAAAGCTTATCTACCACAAAGAATAAACTTGATTTTTGTCCTAGGGTTTAGGTAGCTTTAAGTCCGGTATTTATCGAAAAATCGGTTGTAAAAAAAACTCAATGTATATTATATGGTTATCCATTTCTTTGCCACTAATCCTATATTCTCCTTTAAAAGAGTCGGAATTCAGAAGTCACCCGCCTGTCGTCGGGCAGGGATTTACGGGAAATTTCAGTTTGGTGGCGAGAATTAAATTGAATTACCATTTTACTGGCATCATGGCGTACATACATTTTGTATTAAATTTCTTTTGAAAAAAAAAAGCCCCGAAGGGCTTTTATTGAAATTGTTTAATCTTCAAACAGAAATTTTTTCAACTCGTCTTCCGCTGCTCCGGTTTTCTTTTGCAGTTTTCCCAAAAGTTGGTCTTCTTGACCTTCTTCATAAGCTAGGTCATTGTCAGTCAATACTCCATACTTTTCTTTCAATTTTCCTTTCAGGACATTCCAGTTTCCTTTAATCTTAAGGTTATTTGACATGGTATTAAGGTTTAAGTGGTAAATTTATTTTACTTTTATACCTAAATATAAACAAGATTCGTTCCAAAAATTATTTTTATGCAAAAAATAATATTACCAAGATACATAACTGTATTATTTATTCTTTTATTAATAATTGTTATTGTATTTATACTAATTATAGGTCGAGGGATTATGGTTCCCTTGTTTTTATCTGGCTATTTGGCAGTCATACTTACCCCCTTGAGTGGATGGCTAGAGAGAAAGAAAGTTCCTAGAATACTTAGCATCATCCTATCTTTGCTTTTGGGCCTGGCTACTGTAGCCGGATTGATCACTTTGGTCATTCTTCAAGTAAGCAGTTTTACCAAAGATTTGGATAATGTCAGTGACCGACTCAATAATTACCTTAAAGATATCGATGGTTTTTTATCCGGTTATGGTTTGAACACAGGTATCGGAAATGGGATTGACAAGTCTCAAATTATCGAAATGGTAGAATCAAACAGTAGAACTTTAGGCGAATTTTTGCTGAATACGGTAGGTTCCATGACCAGTTTAATACTCATTCCTGTATTCGTTTTCTTCTTTTTATTGTATAGGGATCACCTCACCACTTTTGTAGCTAAGCTTTTTCATGATCAGGATACCAAAATTGTAAAATCAGAAATTCTACAACTTAGAAAATTGGTTCAACAGTATATTGTTGGTATGTTTAAAGTGATGGCTATATTGGCGGTGTTGAATACAGGGGCGCTGTATGCCTTGGGTATCAAACATGCTTTATTCTTTGGTTTGTTTGCAGCATTATTAAATATCATTCCCTACTTAGGTCCTTTTTTGGGTGCGATTCTTCCATTTATTTTTGCTTTTCTCACCAAAGACAGTCTGTTTTATCCCATTGCTGTGGTTGGTATTTTTACCATCATTCAATTGATCGAAAGCAACTTCCTCACTCCCAAAATCGTGGGTAACAATGTCAATTTAAATGCATTTGTGACATTTTTTGGCCTTTTGGTCGGCGGAGCAATATGGGGCGTGATCGGCATGATTCTGATTATTCCTACTATGGCGATCATGCGACGTATTTTTGAATTGAGTGAGTCAACCAAACCTTACGCTTTTTTGTTTGGTGAAGAGAAATCAACGTAAATATGAAGGTATACAGACTGGGAGTTATTTGTGTTTCAATTTTCATGTTCTTTTCTTGTGATAGTCAGGAGGACAAAAAAGGAAGGTTTTTGTTGAAAGGAAATGGAAAAATCCAAGAAAACGACCTTACAGGAGCGATCAGCTTCTATTCGGAAGCTTTAAAAATTGACCCCACATTTGCTGAGGCATACTATAACCGTGGGATAGCCCATAGCCAATTAGCCAAATCAGAAATGGCTATTTCCGATTTTACAAACGCCATTTCCAACAAACCTGAATACCTTGACGCATACTTTCAGCGGGGATGGGCCCATTTGGATTTAGGTGAAAAATACAAAGCCTTGGAAGATGCTGAAGCAGTCATCAAATTAGATCAAAATGGATATAGAGGGTACTTTTTGAAAGGATTGGTCCATGAATCCTTGAAAAGATATGCTGAAGCATTGAATGACTTTGAAGAAGCCATCCTTCGGCAACCCAATAACCCTGATCTTCTGGTCAACAAGGCCACCATCTTATTTTACACAGGAAAGCTGGATGAAGCCTTGGAAATTTTGGAAAATGCAGAAAAAATAAATCCTGAAGAGGCCAATCTTTACAACCTTAGATCTCAAATTGCTTTTGAAAAATCCGATTATGAAGCTGCCCTATTTTGGGTTGAGAAAGCCCTGGAAAAAGATCCCGGTCAGGCTTATTTTTATAACAACAGAGGGCTTTACCTTTTGTTTGCTGGCCAACCCGAGAAAGGTCTGGAAGACATCAACTTTAGTTTGAGGCAAAACAGCAAGAATCTGTATGCTTTAAGAAACAAGGGGATTTACTATGTTATTAAAGGGGAAAAAGACCAAGCTATGGTCTATTTGGAAGATGTGTACCAAAAAGATCCCGAAATCCCCCTTACCAAAAGATTTCTGGAACAGGCTCAGAAATTGTGATTGGCTGCCTGTAGAATCTCGAATATTTTTTTGTGCAATTCCTGGCCGTCTATGGGTTTAGATATGAATCCATCGAATTCATTTAAATCAATCTGTTGGATGATTTCTAGTTTAGAAGCCGCTGTAAGGGCAATAATAGGTACATTTACTGTTTTTTTAATGACCTGACTGGCTTCAAATCCATTCATGATAGGCATTTGAATATCCATTAGAATCAGATCGTATTTGTTCTTTTTGACAGCCTCTACTGCCTCTTGCCCATTCTCTACTCGGTCATATTCATGTCCCCATTTTCTCAAAATTTTTCCTAAAACCAAAGCATTGACATCATTGTCTTCCGCCATTAGCAGCTTTAATTTATTCACTTTTTTTGATGGATCTATTCCAGCTGGTTTGTTACCTTCACTTGATTTCGGTACTTTTTCCAAATCCAGCTCAAAAAAGAAGACGGATCCCTTTCCTAATTCCGAATCAAACTCGATTTTACTTCCCATCCTCTCCAGGAGTTTTTTGGTGATGGATAGCCCTAAACCAGTTCCACCATATTTTTTACTGAAACTATGCCTGACCTGATCAAAATCATTAAAAATTTTGTGGTGATTTTCTTTGGCAATGCCTATCCCAGAATCTTTTACCTCAAAGTAACATCTTGCTCGATTTTCATTTTCATTGAGTATTTTAACCCTTACATCTACCTGTCCTTTCTGGGTAAATTTCAGGGCATTTGTAATTAGGTTGTTAAGGATTTGAGCCACCCTGACTTTATCTGCTTTCACCTCGATATCCAATTCTTCAACATGGTGCAGCGTTAGGGTGTTTCCTGTGTCCTTGGCATGAAATTCCAATCCCTTTACCACTTGTTCCACCAAGACCCTCATATTTACCGGATGGTATTCCAAACTCAGTTTACCGGCTTCTATTTTCTGAAAATCCAATAAATCATTGATCATGATGATCAAGTTGTCTACCGCAAAATTGATGGTATTTAAGGATGTTTTTTGGGTGTCCGAATGGTCATCCTGAAGGAGGGAATAAACCGAGCCCGCAATCGCATTCAGAGGTGTTCTGAGTTCATGGCTGATCATAGAAAGGAACTCGGATTTAATCTGATTGGCTTTCTCAGCAGATAGCTTAGCTTTTTCTAATTTGTATTCAAAATTTTTGAGTTCAGAAATATCTGTGATGTACCCGTACCATACCACATTGCCACTTTCTTGAAGCTCAGGTCTGGCAGCAGCCATCACCCATTTGAAACTGTCCCCTTTTTTAACCCTGAACTGGCAATTCCAAGGCTCCATTTTTTTGGCTGAAGCTACCGTGGTGATCATGATGTGCGGAAGGTCTTCCGGATAGATTTTGGAAATGGCAAATGAAATGTCATTAAAGTGGCGGTATTCATCTTCACCCAAATCGAGAACTGACTTGATTCCCGGACTCAGGTAGGCAAATTCCATTTTACCCTCTTCATTGAGGACAAATTGATATAGCGCACCAGGAACCTGATCAGCTAAACGCTTAAGGAATTCAGAGGTTTCCTGAAGGGATTTTTCAAGTTTTACCCTTTTGGAAATATCCCTTGAGAAAGCCAAAATAAACTCTTTGCCCTGCACCTCAATCAGATTGACGCTGGTTTCAATGGGGAATTCACTGCCATCGCTTTTCTTATGAGAGCCTTGGATCAGAAGGGACTGGTATTTTCTCAATTGCTCTTTATGAGACTCCCATGAAGATTTTTCTGCAAAAACAGGCTCCACCTCACCAATGTGCAATTGGCCTGGAACGAAATTTTTCAATTGAAGCCTTCTCTTGGCCTCCATATTTAGGAACTGAATTCTTCCTCCCGGGTTGATGATCTGTATGGCATCCGGAGAATGATCAAACATCTCCTTAAAAATACCCAATTCAGCGTTCGTTTCTTCCTCTGAAGTAATGTCCTGAAAAGTCCCAAACCCTTTTAAAACCACCCCTGATTTGATTTCCACATTACCCAAAATCCTTACCCATTTGACCTCTTCCTCCCCTGCTTTCACCTGCAGTTTGATATCAAATGATTTTCCGTCCTTAAGTAAGTGATTTATGGCCGTACTGAATCTTTCTCTGTCCTTTCCTTCAAAGTATTGTTGCCAAGCTTCCAGCGAAATGGGGTTAGGATAGGTGGTTCCTAAGATTTTAGATAATTCACTACTCCAATGAACCGACTTATCATGTGGATTAATCTCATAAACCCCCAGTTTTGCCACTTTTTCTCCCAATCTATACAATTGGTTTTGCCACTCTCTGGCTTCTTGAATTTCCTTCTCTTTGGTAACATCTCTACCCACACCATAGTATTTGCCTTTGGTGTACTTTACCTTCCAGTCTATCCATACGTACTCACCTGATTTGCTTTTCATCCGGGTGGAAATGGTGTCTAAAAGGGACTGTTTTTTGATGTTTCTCAGAAAATCTTCCCCGGATTTCGCATCGTCTGGATGGAGCAATTGACAAATATTTTCATTGATCAACTCTTCTCTTTCATAACCCAGGACGCTGAGTACGGCCTCATTGATCCAGGTCAGAAAATTTTCCTGACCGATGGCAATGATGTCCAGACTGTTATCGAAAAACAATTTGATCTCCTGTTTTTCTGGCAATACTTGCCTATCCGTTTCTTTCCCTTTATAAAAAACGAAAAAATCAGTGCCATTCTCTTCAGGAAGTTCCAGTTGAAAGATATAATCTTTCCCTTGGAAAGATATGAAGACTTCTTCTTTAAAAATATAAGAACTCACATCCAAGCCCAGACCGACTAGGGAGTTTTCTTCCAGATAATTCCCAATTTGTTTTTCAAAGGAGGAATTGGAATAAAAAATGCCATAGGGAAAAGTGTCGTCAGCTAAAAAGACCATCTCTGAAGATTCAAAGACCATCTTTTTAAACATACTATTAATGCCTATTTCCTTCATTTAGAGGATCAAATGATAAAATATAATTTAGGTGACTAAGCGTACGGTTCCATAAAAACATAAAAGAAGCGTACATTCAAACAATTGACTCCAAACATACACTTTTTTGTTTTTTATAACAAATTTTTTGTTGTATAAATTTATTTTGACCTAAATGTACCCACTGGTAATGCTTTAAATTCCGAATTCCACCTGAAACATCCCTGTCCATGTATTCCCTGCATTAGAGAGTATTTCCAAGCCATCCAACCATCGGTAACCTACATTTCCCTGCACCTTAATTCTATGTCCGCTGAGATAGCGCGTGTACCCCAACAACACTTCATCTGTTCGCTGTTGTAAGGCCTGTATCTGCTCGGAAGGTACTACAAAAGAATACCGTAAGGCAAATTCTGACTTATGGGATATTAATTTACTACATTGGGTATTAAGTCCATGACCTGTTACTATATATCTGATCTCTCCCAAATCATTCTCAGTAATTGGATCTGTGGCACTTCTGCTCAGAAATTCTGCCTGTACAGCCCAGCCCTTATGTTTATAAATACCATCAATGATAAGGGTTCCCATGTCCCTTGACTCAAACAATTCAGCACCCAATTGTCCACCGGTTCGAATGGCTTTAAAGTTTTTATTTAAGGAGAGTCCCAGTGAAAGTTTTGGGTTGGTTTCAAATTCAAGATCGCCTTCAGAATAATCCCCGCTATTGGAAAATGACCCAAATGGCAGAAATTCCAGCCTACCCGTATAGGACAAACCATCATTAACACCAGAAGCATTCCTTCCATCTCCTGTGGTCACTGCACCTTTTATCATCCAAATAGATTCCGTTTTTGTTCTGATGGAATAGTATCCAAAAAAACCAAAATCCCTGTCCAAGGTAAACAACGCATTGACCAAGGATCTATCGGCAAATTGAAGGTTACCGGAACTGATTACCCTTTGTCTATTCCCTGGCAGTTTAGATTGACCAAAACCCACATAAAAATTTTCACTTACTGAGTAATACAAAATCGCATCCCTGACAGGCTGGGCAATACTCCCCACCTCCAAATCAAGATCTGCCTTTGAAAAAGCCAATTGGATATAATACTGGAATCTGGGGTGCATCACAAAACCGTCAAATCTCAGCCTTAACCTTCTAACCCTCATTTCAAAGGCTTCTATTCCGAACTCATCCCCTCCTACTGTATTGAAGCCCGCTCGGTTTTGCATTCGGAACCGTAAGTTCATCAAGAAAAGTGAATCTTTGGAAAAACTGATCCCATCTTCACTATACAACAAAGGTCTTTCATCGGATTCCACCACTTGGGCATGGGTAGCAACCGAGTACAATAAAAAACAAAAAATCAGCAAAAAACCAGCTCCTCCAGTCTTTCTGAGTTTAACAGTTAAAGGGGTAATCATGGTAGGCTCTAAAGGCTTTCAAAATAGGAAAAAATATTAAAAAACAAGAAAAAAGGCCGCAATTTAACTTGCGGCCTTAACCTTAAAATTTAAAATAGATCAACCATTCTGCGCTTTGATCAAATTAAGGGCTGAGCCGGCCTTAAACCACTCAATTTGGCCTTGATTATACGTATGGTTTACTGTTATTTCATCTTTACTGCCGTCAGAGTGATTAAGAACCACTTTAAGGGACTTCCCTGGAGCGAACATGGTCAAACCTAGGATATCTATGCTATCATCCTCCTGAATAAGATCATAATCCGCTGGGTCTGCAAAAGTCAATGCAAGCATTCCCTGCTTTTTGAGGTTCGTTTCATGAATCCTTGCGAAAGATTTGACCAAAATTGCCCTTACTCCAAGGAATCGAGGTTCCATGGCCGCATGTTCCCTGGATGAACCCTCACCATAATTTTCATCACCTACCACAATAGATCCTACATGATGCAACTTGTACTGACGTTGCACAGCCGGAACCTCTCCGTATTCACCTGTAAGTTGATTTTTAACGGTATTGGTAGAGTCATTGAAAGCATTGACCGCTCCGATTAGCATGTTGTTGGAAATGTTGTCCAAATGCCCCCTGTATCTTAGCCAAGGACCAGCCATGGAAATATGGTCTGTCGTACACTTACCTTTTGCTTTTATCAATAATTTCAGATTTTTTAGGTCTGTTCCTTCCCAAGGTAGAAAAGGCTCCAGAAGTTGTAGTCTGTCAGATTGAGGATCGACGATTACTTCTACCACTTTGCCATCATCAGATGGGGCCTGATAACCTGCATCCTCTACGGCGAAACCTTTAGTAGGAAGCTCAAGTCCATTGGGTTCTTCCAACCTGACCTCTTCTCCACTTTCATTCAAAAGCGTATCTAACATAGGATTGAAGGTTAAATCACCTGCGATTGCTAATGCCGTGACCACTTCTGGAGATGCCACAAAAGCATGTGTGTTCGGATTACCGTCTGCTCTCTTGGCAAAGTTCCTGTTAAAAGAGGTGATGATGGAGTTTTTCTCTTGTTTATCAGCACCGTGTCTAGCCCACTGTCCAATACAGGGACCACAGGCATTGGCCAAAACAACACCTCCCATTTTATCAAAAATATCCAAAAAACCGTCTCGGTCCACCGTATACCTTACCTGTTCAGAACCAGGAGTGATGGTGAATTCAGATTTAGCCAAGAGTTTTTTGTCCACGGCCTGTTGGGCAAGAGAGGCAGCCCTTGAAATGTCCTCATAAGAGGAATTGGTACAGGATCCGATCAAGCCCACTTCCAGTTTTGCAGGCCACCCATTTTCTTTCACTGCAGCGGCAAATTTGGATATAGGCCAGGCCAAATCCGGAGTGAATGGACCATTGATATGGGGTTCGAGTTCTGACAGGTTTATTTCTATTACCTGGTCAAAGTAAATTTCAGGTGAAGCATAGACAGCATCATCCCCATTTAGGTGATCCTTGATGGTATTGGCCAAATCAGCGATGTCTGAACGGTCTGTGCCTCTAAGATAAGCCTCTGACTTTTCATCATACCCAAAAATTGAGGTAGTGGCTCCTATTTCAGCTCCCATATTGCAGATGGTTCCCTTTCCTGTGGCAGATAGTGATCTTGCCCCTTCTCCAAAATATTCTACGATTGCTCCGGTTCCTCCCTTTACAGTCAGGATCCCAGCTACTTTTAATATGACATCCTTAGCAGAAGTCCATCCTGACAATTTCCCGGTAAGTTTGACGCCGATGAGTTTTGGGAATTTCAACTCCCAAGGCAACCCGGCCATGACATCACATGCATCTGCCCCGCCCACGCCGATGGCAATCATACCTAATCCGCCAGCATTGGGAGTATGTGAATCCGTACCGATCATCATACCGCCTGGAAAAGCATAGTTCTCTAAAACGACTTGGTGAATGATACCTGCACCCGGTTTCCAAAATCCAAGACCATATTTGTTGGAAACAGAGGAGAGAAAATCATAAACCTCTTTATTTTTATCTTTGGCTTTTGCCAAGTCGGTTTTTGCTCCGATTTCAGCCTGAATCAAATGATCACAGTGAACAGTGGATGGTACAGCCACTTTACTCCTACCGGCTTGCATGAACTGAAGTAATGCCATCTGAGCGGTCGCATCCTGCATGGCCACCCTATCAGGTTGAAATTCCACATAGGATATCCCTCTTTGATAAGGTTGAGAAGCTTCACCTTCCGTCAGATGACTGTATAATATTTTTTCTGTTAGGGTAAGAGGTTTGTTTACCGTTTTTCTTGCAGCAGCAATGCGTTTGGGAAACTGTGCATAGACTGCCTTGATCATTTCTATATCGAAAGCCATTTGAAAAGATTTGTTGGTTAAGCGCTTGATTATTTTTTGTTGTTGGCAAAGATAGAAAATTAGGGTAAAATGAGAAGTGGTAAGTCCTTAAAAGCGTATTTTATTCTTCTAAAACCATATAAGAATACCCAAAAGGAATACCAATGTACCTACCAAAAAGAAAATCGAAGTATATTTAAACAACTCTTTTCCAGTCACTCCAGTTATGGCCATCAACGGAAGGGCCCAAAAAGGTTGTAACATGTTGCTTACTTGATCTCCATAGGCCATGATCATAATCATTTTTGGTATTTCCAAATCGAAGTTTTTGGCCGCCTCAATCATTACAGGCCCTTGAATAGCCCATTGCCCGCCGCCGGATGGGATAAAAAAATTGAAAAGGGAGGCACTGAAAAAGGTAACAATAGGAAAGGTATCTGCATTTGAAAATGTAACAAAAAAGCCTCCCAAAGCTACCAACAAACCTGAATATTTAAATATCCCTAGAATGCCCGCATAAAAAGGAAACTGTAAAATGATGCCCGCAGCACCAGTTAAAGCGGTTTGGATTGCTTTGACATAATCAGTCAGGTTTTGATGACTGATCAACCCCAAACCAAACAACATGAAGTTGATGTAATTGAGATTGATAAAAGCCAAATCATAGCTGAAGTCCTGTAAAATTGCCAGAAAACCAGAAATTACCATAAGCATCCCGATCCAAATTCCTCCCTTACCGGATTTTGTGGATGGCTTATGGCCCCCATCAGATAAGGTTGGTTTGGGCCACGAATCGGATCGGCTGTATTTTGCCATCAGATATAGTAAAATTGCCAAAACAAGCAGAATTAATGCATTTATACTCATGTTAAAATGACTTAACAGCGTTTCTCCGATAGGTATTACTCCTATTTCCTGCATCAAAAAATGTCCATTTTCTGCCACTTTTAGCGGTGCTGAGCCTGATAATCCGCCGTGCCAAATCATCATACCCAAATACCCACTGGCAGCCAAGAGCGCGTAATTTATTGGTTGTCGGTTCAATTTGGCTTGGGCGCCAACTTCCTTGGCAAGAACTGCACCCAAAATCAGCCCGAATCCCCAATTTAAATATCCTCCTAACAAAGCCCCTGCAGCCACAAGAAATGTGGCTTGGATTTGATTAGATGGCCATGACGCTAGGTTTTTCAGGCATTTTTGGATGATGGGTGAAAGGGCCAATGCATGCCCGAAGATTAAAATCAAAACCATCTGCAGGGTAAAATCCAATAATTCCCAAAAACCGATCCTCCAAAATCCCAACACTTCAGTACCATACTGTACATAGGATAATTCACCGGGCTTGGTTAGAAAAATGGCAAGTATTAAAGTTAGTAGCGTTAGCCAGAGCGCAAGTTCAAAAGGGGTAGGAAAGTAAATAGAAGAATCATTCTTTTTTGGGTCCATAATATGGTCAAATAACTGTATAAACGGTAAATTTCCTCACCTTAATGGTAAGTTATATTTTACTTACAATTTATCAAACCTTAGCCTTTGACGGAGGAATTAATTAACGGATCAAAACAAATCGAAGAAAAAGCATTTCAGATATTATATATTGCATTTTAGATTAAATCGATATATTATTTTACACAAACAATAATTTATTTATAAAATAATTGTAAATTATTGAAAAATTATTTCTTTATTTGTTTGATATTTTAATTGTTTGATTTGTTTAAGTTCATTTAATCACCCTTAAATGGCATATACTATGTACCCGTTAACCGTCGTGCTATTTTTTGCATCGGTTGTCTTGATGATTTTGGCTTTTGCTGTATTGAAACAAAAGAAAAGTAAGTTGGTTTGGCTCTCTCTCACCATTGTGGCGATGGCCATTTGGTCTTTGGGCTATGGGTTTGAATTGGCCAGCAACACGCATGAGCAAATGCTTTTTTGGAAAAAGATCGAATATTTGGGCATCAATTTGATACCTGCCTTTTGGCTGATCTTTTGTATTGAATTTTCCGGTAAGGAATTCTTCCTTTCTAAAAGATGGCTGGGGCTTATTTTCTTTTTTCCGGTCATATCTTACTTGATCATTGCGACTAATGAATATCATCTGCTTTACTACGAAACAGTTGCATTGGACTCAAGTGGGATAGTTCCCCTGTTAAGGACCACCCCGGGAGTTTGGTATTACATACATGTATTTATTTTTTACATCATGTTTGCCTTAGGCACATTTACCTTAATCTTCCGATTAAAATACCTCAATCCTTTATTCCGACCACATGCTTATACTTTATTGGTGGCAGCCTGTTTGCCGTGGTTGATTAACATAACCTATATTGCTGATATCCGGCCTTTTGGTCAAATTGACATTACTCCCTTTGCATTTATCCTTTCTCTTCTCATCGTTGGGGGTAGTTTTATCAACAACTCTTTATTTAATGTTTTACCAATTGCTACGTCAAAAGTGATTGACTCCATGAGCAATGGATTGATGGTATTGGATAATCAGAATAAGGTAATAGAAATCAATCCATCTCTCCTCAAAATACTGCCTTTTTGCACTAAAGATTTATTTGGCAAAGATGTGCTCTACCATGTCCTTCATTATGAAGGATTGCACAGCACAATATTAGAAAGGAAAGCAGCAAAAAATGGCTTTCAATTTAAACACGAGGGGAAAACCAAATACATCCTGGTCGAATCTGTTCCCATGACCGAAAAAAATGGCGTATATATAGGCCTGCTGTTGTTGTTTGAAGATATTACCAAAGAAAAGAAGCAACAGGAGCTGTTGTTTAAACAGGCAGAGGAATTGGTACGACTCAATCAATTGAAGGATAAATTGTTTTCAGTGATCTCTCATGACCTTAAAGGACCTATTCAAGGTATCAAAGAAATTCTTCACATGACCCTTAGGGGAGTCATATCAAAAAGAGAGTTCTTTGATATTTTACCTGATATGACCAAGGACATCAAAGAGGCCTCCAACCTACTGGATCAGTTATTGAAATGGTCAGGAAAACAATTGAAAGGAGAAGGTGTGGTGAAGGAGAAAATGGATCTCTTTTATTCGGTAAGCAAGCAAATGAAGTTTTTCGAAAATGCTGCCAAAGAAAAGAATATCCATTTCATCAATGAAGTACCTGATGGCATCATGGTCATCGCAGACATCGATATGATTGAATTGGTCCTCAGAAACTTGATTGGAAATGCAATCAAATTTTGTTCAACAGGAGATACAGTTCGTATCAACGCCAATATCAGAGCTGACAAAATAAAAATATCGGTGACGGATACAGGTCAAGGTATCAAAGAAGAGCATTTGGAAAAATTACTTTCAGGGGAATCAATCAGCACAAAAGGAAGTCAGAAAGAAATCGGCAATGGGCTTGGTTTAATTATGGCCAGGGATTTTATCCATAAAAACGGTAGCAGGTTAGAAATCAAAAGCATACCTAAAGAGGGCAGCATCTTCAGCTTTGAACTACCTTGGGATCAAGAAACCATCGATGAGCCAAAAGAAAGCGCTGTGGTCAACCTATAAAGAAGTTAAAAAGGCCAAAGTATCCACTTGGTCTGCGTAATCATTGACTTCAGGATACTGGGCTTTTCCGAATGGAAGACTATTCGGAAACCAAGCCTCTTTACTTACCATACATTGGATGCTGTCAGCTTTCCCTGTTATTTTTTCAGTTAAGTCAGCAAAATCATTATAAATTTCATAGAACAATACTGAAATTGGAGACACCAACTCCTCACTCTCTTTGACCAACAAAAAGCCATTATCCAAATGATCCACCTGATTGATTAGGTAAATGGACTTATTGTAATCGTAATTATTGCGGTATTTATGGTGATTTCCAACCTCCGAATAAGATTGAATGGCATCCATAAATGCAGGTAACTGATCTCTATTCTTCAGATAAATTTTGGATACATTTCTACATCCCAACCCAAAATAGGTAAAAATATCTTCTGCCAAACTTTTGTAATCATGATCCGATTCCATTCCATTCAACACCCCAATAGAGGTTCTGTTTTTACGAATGATGCACGGATATTTGCCAAAGTAATATTCAAAATACCTGGCAGAATTGTCACTTCCAGTGGCGATGTAGGCATCCTTTCCCTTCAACATCTCCTCAAAGATTATATTTTCACTAAACCGAGGCTCTATGCCAACAAGTTCTCCAGCTAGCCAGCGAATCAAAACTCCATCGGAAGAACTAAGTTTCGCATGGACCCTATGTCCACTCAACAAAACACACATAAAATCATGGAATCCCACAGCAGGTATATTTCCAGCCATCAATACGCCTACATTTTTTGGTCCAGCCTGGTCTTGAAAAAAATATTTGGAAAGCCAATTTCTTAATTTTTCTTCTTCCAGCATGTAGCCTATCCCATCAAGTGCCTTTTTGGTTTCATTTGGTGTAAACCAATTATTGGAATTTTCAATCTTGCTGGCCAAATGCATAAATTCAGTTTCCTGAAGATTCACAATCCTTTCCTTTAACTTCACAAAGGCTTCTATCCTTTCTTTAAGTACCATATTCCTACATTTGAGACACAAAGATATTTATTTGAATCCAAACGAAAGGCATGCCTTGCTAAAGTGGAATGAATAAAAATTACTTAGCACAACAACTTTTGTATTGGTAGATTGTTAAATGGTTAGTAATTTTGAACAAAGTTTAAAGAATAAAAGAGCAAAGGATATGGCAATTATGATTACAGACGAATGCATCAATTGTGGTGCATGCGAACCAGAATGCCCCAATACGGCAATTTATGAAGGTGGAATTGAATGGACATGGGGAGGTGGAACCAACCTGAAGGAAGTTACCCTACCAGACGGTACAGTGATTGATGCCAACGAAAAACAAGAACCCGTCTCTGACGAGTTTTACTATATTGTATCCGATAAATGTACGGAATGTACAGGTTTTCATGAGGAACCACAGTGTGCTGCAGTGTGCCCTGTTGATTGTTGCGTAGATGATCCTGACCACCGAGAATCTGAAGAGATTCTACTGGCCAGAAAGCAGTTTTTGCATGGGGAATAGGGTCAATTGACTATTTTTGGCTATTTTGAAATAATTTCATGAATGATTTCCTTTGAGTTTAAGCCATTTACCTTATTTAATTTTGGTATGTGTTAAAAAAACTTAAAATTTGTTTGAATTTCAATAGGTATTTCATTTATCTTGCTGATTGATTATTTGCAGTAAACATAACTAAACTTTGCACTGTGGAAGATAACAAAGGAAATGACAGGGAAGAAATCTTCTCTAAGAAGGTAAAAGCAGGAAAAAGAACTTACTTTTTCGACGTGAAGTCCACCCGATCCAATGATTATTACCTCACCATCACTGAAAGTAAAAGAAAGATGAGGGATGATAATTTCTATTATGAAAAACATAAAATTTTTCTTTACAAGGAGGATTTTTTCAAATTTGTAGAAGCGCTCAATGATGTGGTAGACCATGTGAAAAATGATCTGATGGCAGATGTGGATTTTTCTCAATTCGAATCTGAAACCTCAAGAAATGATTTTGGGGATGAATTGAAGTGGGAATAAGGTCGGGTACCTGGAAATTGATTTAGGAGTAGCTAGTCTTATTGATATAGTATCAATCCCTTCCATTTTATTTTGGATGGGCTTGGTTCTCTTTCATCCCCTTTTGTATTTTTGATACCATGAGAAAGTCGCTGCTTTACATTCTGATTTTTATTGTGACATTTTGTGTCCTTTTGTGGTATTTCTCCAACATTACTCTTTATTTGATTTTTTCATTGGTTATTGCGGCCATTTTAAGACCCCTCACCAACCGTGTCAATAGCATTCATGTATTTGGGCAGCACATTCCAAGGTGGTTGGCCATATTGTTTTCTTTTGGTGCAATAGTTTTTATATTTTTTCTCATAAGTCTACTATTCATTCCTTTGTTCAGAAATCAGGTTGAAGTAATCAGTAAACTTGACCTAGACTACTTGTACGAACAGATTCAGAACCCCGTCGCCAAAATTGAGGAGTTTTTGATTAGAAACAGCTTGGTAAAGGATGAACCCGGATATCTGATTGCCATGGTCCGCCAAAATTTAATTTCCAGTTTTAATGAAATCAACATTCAAGGGTTTATCAACAGCGTGATTAATACCACCAGTTCGGTGCTTATCAGCATAATATCCATTGCGTTTATCACCTTTTTTCTATTGCTGGAAAATGGTTTGTTAAGGAGAAATTTCATTCAATTGGTTCCCAATAAATACTTTGAAATCTTTGTAGGTACATTTCATAAAGTAGAGCGGCTCCTCTCCAACTATCTGATTGGTTTGGTTCTTCAAATTTCCGTGATATTTTCTATGGCTGCCATTGGGCTTACATTCGTGAGGGTGGATTATGCCCTTACTATAGCTATTTTTGCTGCTGTAGCCAATTTAATTCCATACGCAGGACCCGTTTTGGGAGCCACATTTGGAATTTTGGTTGGGATTTCTACAGGTTCATTTACGACCAACAATGAAATTTTTATCATGGTGATAAAAATCCTATCCGTTTTTTCAGTAGTACAAGTTACCGACAATGTGATCCTTCAGCCACTTATTTTTTCCAAATCCGTAAAAGCCCACCCACTTGAAATATTTGTTATTATCTTTGTGGGTGCGAAAATCGGTGGTGTATTGGGAATGATCTTTGCCATTCCGGTATATACTATTTTCCGGGTTTCCATCAAGGAATTTTATAAGGGATATCAGGAATATTCCATCTTCAAATTAAAAAACATCTAAAATTAAATGGGCTTAAAATGCGGTATCGTTGGGTTACCCAACGTAGGAAAATCCACTTTGTTCAATGCTTTATCAAATGCCAAGGCAGAAGCTGCCAATTTCCCCTTTTGTACCATTGAACCCAACGTGGGTGTCGTTACTGTACCTGACAAAAGACTTAACATACTTGAAAAATTAGTCAGTCCCCATAGAGTCCTCCCTACTGTCATTGAATTCGTAGATATTGCAGGACTTGTCAAAGGTGCCAGCCAAGGGGAAGGCCTTGGAAATAAGTTCCTTGCCAATATTCGGGAGGTTGATGCCATTATCCATGTCATCAGGTGTTTTGATGATGACAATATCGTGCATGTGGCAGGAGGGGTAGATCCGCTGTTTGACAAAGAAGTCATCGATACTGAATTGCAACTAAAAGACTTGGAATCGGTCAACAAAAAAATCCAACGCATCGAAAAGATCGCTAAATCCGGTGATCCAAAATCCAAAAAAGAACTGGAAACATTATTGATTTTTAGAAAAAGCCTGGAAGATGGACTAAACGCCAGAGCCATTTCGTTAGATAAAGAGGAACTCGAGGCTGTCAGAGATCTTCAATTGTTGACCATCAAACCGGTACTTTACGTGGCAAACGTGGATGAAGGCAGTATTTTGACAGGAAATGCTTTTGTGGAAAAATTAACTGCCAAAGCTGCCGAGGAAAATGCCAAGGTAGTGGTCTTGTGTGCTGCTATTGAAGCACAGATCGCGGAATTTGAAGACCCCGAAGAAAAGCAGCTATTTCTGCAAGAATATGGTCTGGATGAAAGTGGATTGAACAAACTGATTGCAGCGGCCTATGAATTACTTGACCTCATTACCTATTTTACTGCTGGTGTACAGGAGGTTAGGGCTTGGACAATTAAGAAAGGCTGGAAAGCACCACAGGCTGCTGGGGTCATCCACACCGATTTTGAGCGTGGTTTTATTAAAGCTGAAGTCATCAAGTTACCTGACTATGAACAATATAAGACAGAGGGCGCATGTCGTGAAAACGGGAAAATAGCCATAGAAGGAAAAGAATATGTTGTTAAAGATGGTGATATTATGCATTTTCGGTTTAATGTATAGCATTATTCAAGATTTTATACGTAAATTTGCTGTTAAGCTATGGCAGCCTTACACACTACAGGATTAATCTAATATAAATTATTGTTTAACATTTATTTTTAATACCGTGAGAATAAGATTAATATTTTCGTTAAAAAACAAAGGTGCTTATTTACCCTTTCATCACCAGTATATCCTGGCCCAGTTTCTTAAAGGTCTCATTGTAAAAGGAGGCCGAGAAGAATTCTTTAACTACAATTACTTCAACTTCTCAGGTTTGAAAGGTCAAACCAAAGTAAGTAGAAGTGGCTTGCATTACTACTCTAGCTTGGTAACGTTGGTACTCTCCTCCCCCAACGAGGATTTTATCGATTATCTGCTTGAACAAGTCTTTGAAACACCAAAAATTGAGTTAGGAAATCTGATCATTTCTCCTGAATACACCGAAAAGGAAACTGAACCTGAACTGGAACCTTCCAACAAATTTGTATGTATTTCTCCCTTGGTATTGCTTACCCCTTCTTTCAATGATGAATCCGGAAAAAGATTTATCAATCCGGATACTGATGAGTTTTCTGATCTGCTATATGAGTCTACTCTGACTCGGATGGAAAGATCAGGCTGGTATACGCAAGAACAAATGGAGTCCTTCTACAAATTCCAAGTAGTTCCTGATATGGGTTATGTAAATAAGCTGAGAGAACAACAAAAGAAATTTGCCAGAATCTATTCTGTATTTGACATGGATGTAAAGTATGAAGTAAGGGGATACACCCTTCCGTTTACCTTATATGCTGCTCCAGAAGTACAGGATTTTGTGTTCAAATGCGGTTTGGGAGCCTTTACCCACAAGGGTTTTGGTATGCTGGATCTGGCCAACCACTCCTCTGGCGATAGGACAGAACCATATAAATACAAAAGAGAGGGTTTTGTTCCTTACCGATCTAGAACTGCCTCCGACCTTCCTCCCAGACAGAAAGGAGTCGAAGAGGAAAATGATGAGACAACAGAGAACTAAAAAAAAACGGTCTAGGCCGTTTTTTTTATGTCTTGCCTGAAATTAAGGACGTCTTTTATTGGGATTCAGCACCGTATATCCAATAAGCTCATCATATCGAGAACCCATCTCCCTGTAATAAACGAATACCTCATATTCGTTTTCGGTTTGAAAGTGATCCCCTTCTATTGGTGACATATCAAAGCCCTCTGAGGATTTAAAGCCATACTGATAATCATACCAGCCCTGTTTTAAAATCAATGTAGCCTGATAACTTTCCAAAGCTTCATTGTATGCCATTTTGGAGGCTGGAATTTGTCCCCAATTGCTTAATGCGCCCAAAACATATGGAGCCTGCCCCAACTTGGGAGATTTAAAATTAAAAGTGGTGAGGACATATTCTCCCTCCAAGTGATGGCTTCTTCTTTCCAGATTGAAAACAGCAAATTGGCCATTCATGTCTAAATATTCCAAATAAGTCTGTCCCGATCTTTCCTGATCCATACCTGCTTCGGCAAATACGACGTCGTCCTCCATTTTGATGGAACTGATATTTCTTCCAATGGCTCTTACGGTCCTCAAATCAATAAATCTAAATTCATTTCCCGCAAGGAACACATTGCTTCCATCAAAAAGGGAGTATTCCAACATCTTTTTCTCTTCCCTAAAAAAATTAGGCTTTAATCCAAAAATGGCATTGTCCCATCTTTGGTTCTGCCTGATGACCACTTTGACCGTATTGATGGGATCAAGCAGTTCACGTCTGCCATAGTTTACATTAAGATCAATCTGTTGCGCATTAAATCGATCAGAAGTTTGGCTGGGCGGGACAATACGGGCTCCTACTTGAAGCTGATCTTGGTATACCATGAAGCGTTGCATAATGACCACTGCTTTTTCGTCCCTCCCTCGATACACCTTAAGTACGTAATTTCCAGTTCTTCTTACTGGAGGAACAGCGAAGGTATAATGAATGTAAGGAATACGGGTATCTATCGCATACGCATATTCATTGACATTAAATTCATTGTAGGCTCCCAAGAAATCTGCATCCCTTAATCCGGACTTTGTCCAATCTGCATTGCAGTGAATCAATTTTGCGGAATATACATCCGGATCAAATGCCAGATCGTCAAATTCAAGAATCAAAGGAGTGGACCCACTTAATTGCATAACGGGCGAGCTCATCTGGCTTGAAAACTCATCCGTCCTTGGGTAAAGGCGGACAGACTGAATGTTTTCTTCGGTGACCAAATTTTGATACACTTCTTGTCCCAAAGCCTCTGTCAATAAGAAAAAAATAAATAAGCTAAGTAAAGGTAAGTATTTGCTATTCTTCGTTTTATATTTCATTTTGTGAATTAGAATTCAACAGGGTTTTATTGGAAGGCACTTCAAAACTCATGATCTTTTTTGATAATGGTTGCGTCAAGCTGACTAATTTGATGCGTGAATTTCTCATACCAAAAAAAACAGCCTTTCTTCAGAAAGACTGTTTCTTTATTGTCCTTTAATTCAAAATCTTATAAAGCTCATCCAACTGCGGGGTCAGAATAATTTCTGTTCGTCTGTTTTTGGCTCTTCCCTCAGCAGTATCATTGGATTCTTTAGGGTTGAAATAGCTATGACCCGAGGCAATTACCCTTTCCGGCGTCACTTTGTAGGTATTGGTCAATACCCTAACAATTGAGCTCGCCCTCGCTGTACTGAGTGCCCAGTTATCTTCAAACCTGCCGCTTATGGGTACATTGTCTGTATGCCCTTCTACCATTACCTGGATTTCAGGATTGTTATTGAGTACTTCGGCCAGTTTTCCCAAAGCCTCAATTCCGTCTCTATTTACTGTAGCACTACCAGATGGAAATAGCAGTTTATCCTGAAGGGCTACATATAATTTCCCGTCTTTTTCATAAACCTGCAATTCATCAGACTTGTACTGGTTCAAAGCCCTGTCTACAGTGCTTTTCAATCGGTTCATGACCTCACGTTGTTCATCAAACAACTTCTGAAGCGCATTCAATCGATCCTGTTGTTCCATTAGGGTTTTTTCTTTGTCTGTCAGCATCCGCTGCTGATCAGAGGTCATGTCCATGGCCATACCCAATTGCTCCTTGAGGCTCCTAACTTCTTCCTCAGAAGCTTCCAATGCCTCTTTGGTTTTTTCAAGTTCAGATTTGGTGTCTGCAAGCTGACTTTGGGTTTCACTCAATTGAGTGGATAAGGAGGCGATGTTGTCCTCTGCAGCCAAAAACTTCTTCTTCGAAACGCAAGACATGAACAAGCCTGATAGGATCACGGCAAGGATTAGGTTCTTTGTAAATGTTTTCATGGTATCGGTTAGTAAAGTGTTTATACAAAAATCAATTCAGATACTATAAAAACCATACCTGAATTGAATTTTATGAAATATTTTTCTCTTATATGAGCCTTATCAATTCGTCTGCAACTGAAGTTGTTCGATCTCCCCTACCAATTCTTCCCATTGTTCAGTCAGTTTCTTCAGCATAGATGCATTGTTCTCGTATTGACTTTGCACTTTGCTTAACTCTTCCGCATCAGCATAAAGCGACTCATCAGCCATCTCCTTCTCCAAAACATTTTGTTTTTCTTCCAATCCCATCAATTCGGATTCAAGTTTTTCCAAGTCTTGCTCCTTTTTTTTCAGGTCTTTCTTGGCCTGTTGTTTAATCGGATCATGGACTTTTTGCGTGTCTACTGGTATTGGCTTAACCTTCTTCTCTTCTTTAGGAATCTCCGCTACCTGTTGTGATTTCCAATAAACATATTCATCATAGGAACCTGGATATTCTTTGATTTGATAATCTTCGATATACCATATTTTATTGGCCACTCCTTTGATAAAGTGACGATCGTGAGAAACCGTGATGAATGTTCCTTCATATTGCTGCAAAGCCTGAATCAGGATGTTTACAGACTGCATGTCCAAGTGATTGGTCGGTTCATCCAAGAGAAGGAAATTGGCCTCAGAAATTAACGTCTTTGCCAAGGCCACTCTGGATTTTTCACCTCCGGAAAGTACTTTGATTTTTTTGAACACTTCCTCATTGGAGAACAAAAAACAACCGAGAACACCCCTGAGTTCTGTTTCAGTCTTTTTGCTGCCAGCCTGCACCATTTCCTGAAGGATCTCATTGTTCACATTCAGTGCTTCCAATTGGTGCTGAGCGAAAAATGCTTTGATTACATTGTATCCTTCCTCTCTTTTCCCTTTAAATTTTTCTGAACCATCTATGATCCTAAGCAAAGTCGATTTTCCTTTTCCGTTGGCACCTATCAATGCGATCTTGTCTCCCCTTTCTATCCTGGCTGTACTGTTTTCCAATATTTTGATGTCTCCATAAGCTTTGGAAATGTGCTCCATAACCACCACATCTCTTCCCGACTTTTGAGAAAACTTGAATTTGAAATTGACCGCAACCTCATCATTGACCACCTCGTCTACCCTGTCCAGCCTGTCAAGTGCTTTGATCCTTGATTGGACCTGATTGGATTTGGTCGCTTTGGCTCTGAAGCGCTCAATAAACCTTTCGGTTTGCTTGATCATCTGTTGCTGATTTTCAAATGCATTTTGTTGGATCAATTCCCGTTCGGCCTTCTCAACCCTGTAAAAAGAATAATTTCCGGCATAGCTGGTCAAGGTCCTTCGAGACACTTCCACCGTGGTACTGATGCAGTTGTCCAGAAAAGTCTGATCATGGGAAACCACGATAACGGCCCCATCATAGGTTTTGAGGTAATTTTCAACCCACTGAATTGAAGGTAAATCCAGGTGGTTGGTGGGCTCATCCAACATCAAAAGAGAAGGTTTCTCGAGAAGCAGCTTAGCCAGCATGACACGCATCCTCCAGCCTCCAGAAAACGTCCTGAGTGGTCTGGATAAATCTTCGGTTTTGAATCCGATTCCTTCCAAGACTTCTTCGGCTTTCGCTTTGATGGTATAGCCTTCATTGGCCTCAAATCTGTCCTGAAGGTGGGCAAGCTTATGGATGATTTCTTCCGAATAATCCGTTTCCATTTGTTTAAGCACCTCTTCTATCTCCTGCTGAAGGTTCAAAGTTTCCTTGAAAGCGGCCAAAGCAACATCGAGAATACTTTCATCCGATTGATAAGACAACAGGTCCTGATTCAAAAAGCCGATGGTACAATCTTTAGCCTTCTGAACCTCTCCTGAGCTGGGTTGAATATCCCCATCGATTATTTTTAAAAGGGTAGACTTGCCGGTACCATTGAGTCCAACGAGTCCGATTTTATCTTTAGGTCTGATATGGAGTGAAGCATTTTCATAAATGGGTCTTCCCCCTATATAATAGGATAAATTATTAATTGATAACATGGTGCAAAAATAAACATTCTTCCGCTTATCAATGATGTCTCGTAAAAAATTAACTTTTTTCTTAACTTAAACTTTCAATAAAACGAAAAAAGCTGGAATACTTGGATCCAAGTTCAATATAAGTCATGATTAAACCACAACTGATTTTAACCGCTTTCTACAATTTTCTATATCTATCTCTGTTTTGGAGCCTTTTAGGATGTACCAAAGGGGATTCAAATACATTGAGTAACAAAGAAACGGACAAGGACGTCGCTCAAATTTCAATCAAAGATGCCAAGGCTAAAGTGGAATTGGATAAAATCCAGCTGCCTGAAGGCTTTGAAATAGAAGTATGGGCAGAAGATGTACCCAATGCAAGGTCATTGGCCATGAGTGATGATGGCAAAATTGTCTTTGTAGGAAACAGACGGGGGAATAAGGTCTTTGCCTTAACAGATGAGGACGGAGATGGCAAAGCAGATAAACGCTACACTTTGGCAAGTGGTCTTAAGATGCCCAATGGAGTTGCATATAAAGATGGAGACCTTTATGTAGCAGAAGTGAGCCGGATTTTAAGATTCAAATCCATCAAAGACCAATTGGATAAGCCCACCTATGAGGTGGTTTATGATCAATATCCGGACAAAACCCATCACGGATGGAAATTCATTGCTTTTGGACCGGATGGTTTATTGTATGTGCCAGTAGGTGCTCCCTGCAACATCTGCGAATCTAAAGAGGAAATATTTGCCACCATCACCAGAATAGATGTCAATGCCAGCGATATTCAACCTGAAATCGTAGCGCATGGCGTTAGAAACTCGGTAGGTTTTGACTGGCACCCGGATACCAAAAAACTTTGGTTTACCAACAACGGCCGAGACATGATGGGAGATGATATTCCAGATTGTGAGTTGAATATGGTTGAAGAAAAGGGAGAGCATTTTGGCTATCCCTATTGGCATGCGGGAGATGTCAAAGATCCGGAGTTTGGCAACAAAGGAAAAGGCAAGGAAGCCTACAAAGCCCCTGAAGCCAAACTCGGTGCCCATGTCGCACCATTGGGCATGCGGTTTTACCAGGGAGATATGTTTCCTGATGTATACAAAAAATCCATCATCATCGCAAAGCATGGATCATGGAACAGAAGCAAAAAAAGCGGCTACAACCTTTCTATGGTCACCCTAGGTGCAAATGGGAAAGTTGAAAAAGAAACGGTTTTTGCAGAAGGTTGGCTGGACCATCCTTCACAGGAAGTATGGGGGAGACCTGTGGATGTGATGGAGATGCCTGATGGCAGCTTGTTGGTCTCTGATGATATGGCTGACTGTATTTACCGCATCAGCTATAAAAAATAAGACCGAATTCAAATTAAGAACCCGGCCCTACTAACTATTTTATTGGTACTAAATTACTTTGTCTAAACGCTTATCAATAGTAATTTTTTAAATTTTCACTCCAGATTCCAACCATTCTGGCTTGGTCGTATTCACCTCGGCGCCCAATTGGTTCAATAAATTATATATGCCAAAATAAGTTCTGTTGATGTAAAGCCCATGTCTTGATCCTCTTGCCTGACGGGATTTTCTAAACATTTTTTCGTTAGAGATTCTATCTCCCAATGCAAAGATTTGCTGGAAATAGCTATTATCCGCGAAATCGAAAGTATCTACATGAAAAGGCTTGCCTAGTAGAGAGATCATTTCCTTGAAAACGCTTTTGAAATATTCTCTCTCTACCTCCGTATCCTTGTCAGAAATAAATTCAAGGCCATAGAAAATCTGATTGAGCTCCTCTTCATTGATCAATAAGTCCCGCTTGATCAATGAAAAATAGCCTTGATAGAAATCTTCCGGAATGACTTTAACACATCCAAAATCTATAATGCCTAAAGTTTGGTCGTTTTGAATGATGAAATTGCCTGGATGTGGGTCAGCATGCACCTGTTTCAGGTTATGAACCTGATGGTGATAAAAATCCCATAAGGCCTGTCCAATCCTATTTCTAGCTTCTTGAGAGGGATTGGTTTCCATCCATTCTTTGATGTGTTGACCTTCCAACCAATCCATGGTAATGATTCGATCGCTACTTAAATCCTCGTAATATCCCGGAAAATTAAGGTCTTTAATATGCGAACAAGCCTTTGAAATTTCCTTGGATCTTGCTACCTCTAAAATGTAATCTGTCTCTTCCAAAAGCTTTTCTTCCACCTCTTCCATATAATGGTCCAACTCCTTCTCATTCATGTTCAGAAGTCTTAATGCAAAGGGTCTAACCAATTTCAAATCTGAGCTGACACTGTTGGCTACTCCTGGATATTGGATTTTAACTGCCAGCTTTTTGTCTCCCAAGGTTGCTTGATGTACCTGTCCTATTGAGGCCGCATTAACTGCCGACTTGGTAAATGTCTTGAAAATTTGATCTGGAGACTTTCCAAAATGTTTCTGAAATGTCTTCACCACAAGAGGGAAGGATAATGGAGGAGCGCTGTACTGTGCCATGGTGAATTTATCCTGGTAGGCCCTTGGTAACAGATTTTTGTCCATGGACATCATTTGTGCCACTTTAAGGGCACTTCCCTTAAGTTCACTCAAGGAGGTATAGATATCATTGGCGTTATTGTTATGCAGATTTTCTTTGGTAAGTGAAGGGTTCACCACTTTTTGTGCATAATGCTTCACATAATTCCCCCCTACTTTAGCGCCTGTTTTGATAAATTTGGCCGCCCTTTGTACTTTAGAAACAGGAATGCTTTCCTGCTCTTTGATTTTATTGTCCATGAATTGTAAGAATTATTTTGATTGATACATGAATTTGGCAAAATCCACGAATGAGTCTAAGGCACTTTTTCCCATCAAGTCAAAAGCTAAATTGACAGATTTTTCGATTGCGGCATCGGTTTTTTCAAAGCCGGGGGAATCATCCTTGATCCAAAATTGAAGAACAAACATCAGTTGCAACCACAATGCCTCATCGTACTTGTCACTGATATAAGGCCTATTTGCAATTTCCTCTGTTTCCTTGCCTTCTAAAATGATGTCGCTTACAAAAGACTTAAATTTCTCCTTAAAGCTTTTGATTTCAACAGGGGGCATTCCTCTACGACCGAATTGGTTGGTATAAAGCGTGAGTAGATAGCTTCTGTTTTTCTTTAATTCTTCTATCCAGGTAAAGAAAAATCCCAACATTTTCTCTCTAGCAGAATAGGATTTATAGATTTCTTCAGCTTCAAGATTCTTGACGCTATGGTCAAAAAGTTGATCCCAAACAGCAGATTTTATAGACTTAAACGAGGTGAAATATTGATAAAATTCCTCTTCTTTAATTTGGATGGATTGTGTGAATTTGTATACCGAAACAGGTTCTTTGCCATGTTCCAGCATGTGCTGTATAAAACCAGTTATGATTTTTTCTTTGGTATCTCGAAGGATTTGCTTTTTGCTTGCGGATTTTTCCATGCTGTATATCAAGTATTTATTTTTGATCGTGTTATTATTTTTACAACAACTAAAAGGCTTTCACGGTTTAATATTTGCTGAAAAAAAATTACATTTGGTCAACCGGCAGACAATAAAATATCGTTAATGATTAAGATTAAAAATTATATCATGTACAAATCCTCTAAGGCTGCTCATGCTCTAAATATTATTTTGCTTTCCAGCTTTGTTGCTTTTTCCTGTATGCCGGAGGAACGGAATCCTATCCAGGTCGAAGAAGCGGTCAAGTCTGCTATTTTTGAAAGCATGCAGGAATGGTACTTTTGGAACAATGAGTTGCCTGCCAGCATTAACGTATCCAATTTTTCTTCCAATCAGGCTTTACTGGATGCACTGACTTTCAAGCCTCTTGACAGATGGTCTTACCTCACCACCCGGGAGGCATTTAATCAGGCTTTTACAGGTCAAAACAGTGGCCATGGATTTGGTTGGGGATTTGATGAGCAGGAAAGGTTATTTCTGACTTTTGTCTTTGATGAAGCTCCTGCCGGAATAGATGGATGGCAAAGAGGATGGCAGGTGTTGGAAATAAATGACCAACCCATAACATCTTACAGGACGCCTAATGGTTATAATTTTCAACTTGGTCCCAATGAAACGGGCATCAGCAACAAATTCAAGTTTCTTTTGCCTGATGGCTCCGAAACCACAAGGGTAAATGCAAAAGCAACCTACCAATCCAATTCAGTGCTTTTTAAAGACACGTATGAAATGACGGGCAAAAAGGTAGGATATTGGGTGTATCAAAGTTTTAAGGCTACCGCAGGGCTTACCCCAACAAGAAGCCAGGAAGTTGAAGAAAGCTTCACTTTTTTTCAACAAAACGGTATCGATGAATTGATCATTGACCTGAGATACAATGGTGGCGGTTCGGTTGCAGTGACAGAACAGATCTTGAACTACCTCATCCCTGCCAGTCACAACAACAAAGTGATGTACACCAATAAATACAATTCAGATAAAAGTAACTTCAATACGAATGTAAATTTTTCCAAGAAAGGAAGTCTTAATCTCTCACGGATTGTCCTTATCACCTCTAGAGGTTCCGCTTCAGCATCTGAGTTGCTGATCAATTCTCTCACTCCTTACATGGATTTATTTTTGATAGGAGACAATACATATGGTAAGCCTGTTGGTTCTTTTCCGCTTTCCAGATACCACAAAACTTTGGAGGAAAACAATGTCGAACTTGTCCCCATCACCTTTGCCACAGCGAATGCGGATGGAAGGGCGGAATTTTTCGATGGATTTCCTGCCAATGCTTTGGTAAGTGATGATCCAGCCAAAAATTGGGGAGATATTTCAGAACGCAGACTAAAAGCGGCCTTAGAGTATATAGAGACCGGATCGGTAAATTCCAGAATGAGACAGGAATTCTATAGGCCTAGATGGGAGTTGATAGATGCTTTCTCAGGACTTCAGAAAGAATTTCCAGCTTTTTGATGAATTGATTTTTATTTAAAGTTACATCAATCAGGAATCGGCATGCCTTTGGATCAATACATCCATGACTTGATCCAGCTCATATTCCTTGGCTTCCAGAAGCACCAAAAAATGGAACAGCAAATCCGCTGCCTCTCCTAAAAACAATTCTTTGTTGTCATCTTTGGATTCGATTACAATCTCCACAGCCTCTTCACCTACTTTCTGCGCAACTTTATTGATGCCTTTTGCAAACAAATCAGAAGTGTATGACCCTGCTGTGGGGTTTTGTTTACGGTCCTTGATGATGGCCCTCAGTTGGTCAATAAAATATGTTTTGGATTCATTTTCTTCTCCAAAGCAGGTATCTTGTCCTGTGTGACAGACCGGACCTGCAGGATCTGCTTTGATCAATATGGTGTCCATGTCACAATCTACGGTCAGGGCTTTCACATGGAGAAAATTCCCGGAGGTTTCACCTTTGGTCCAAAGTCTGTTTTTCGTTCTGCTGTAGAAAGTAACCTTTTTGGTTTGCATGGTCTGATCCAAGGCTTCTTGATTCATGTAGCCTAACATCAGGACTTTATTGCTTTCCACATCCTGAATGATGGCAGGTACCAATCCATCTACTTTTTCGAAATCAATTTTCAAGTTTTCCGGGGTCATTCCTTTATTCGGCTATATTGTTGATTTGAATTACGATAAGGCTGTTACAAATAAAACCATATTTCCAAGAAACCGTTCCTTCATCGACATATTTAAGCGGTTTTGGATCAATAAGGCTCAATTTAAGGTCTAACACTGATCATTTCCTTTTCAAGAAATGCCTTTAATTCCGGAATGGGAATTTCTTTGAAATGAAAAATACTCGCGGCCAAGGCGGCATCCGCTTTCCCGAAAGTAAATACATCCCTGAAATGTGACATCTTTCCGGCACCTCCGGATGCAATCACCGGTATACTCAACTGGGCCGAAATTTCAGCTGTAATTTCATTGGCAAAACCAGCTTTGGTCCCATCATGGTCCATGGAAGTAAGGAGGATTTCACCTGCACCCCGTTCACAGACTTCCTTGGCCCATTGCTGGGTTTTTAATACGGTAGCTTGTCTTCCGCCATGGGTAAAGACAAAATCAATCCCATCCACATTTCTGGTGTCTATGGCAACTACGATACATTGGCTACCAAATTCCCTGGCCATTTCATTGATGATCTTTGGGTTTTTGGTGGCTGCTGAATTGATGGAGATTTTATCTGCTCCTGCCTGAAGCAGTATTTTGACATCCTCAATGGTTCCTATACCGCCTCCCACCGTAAATGGAATATTGATCGCTTTGGCTACTTTGGTCACCAGCTCAGCCAAGGTCTTTCTTTTATCCACGGTAGCGGTGATATCCAAAAACACCAATTCATCTGCGCCTTGGTCAGAGTATATTTTGGCTAATTCCACAGGGTCACCAGCATCTCTCAACTCTACAAAATTTACCCCTTTAACTGTTCTCCCCTCTTTGATATCCAAACAGGGAATGATTCTTTTTGTCAGCATATTGACTTTAATTTCTTATTCGTCTACAAAGGAGGCAAGCTCCGCAAGGCTGATTTTCCCTTCATAAAATGCTTTCCCTACGATGACCCCATACACTCCCAAGGCCTTCAATTCCTCTAAATCGCTTACATCTGAAACACCGCCACTGGCAATGAGTTGTATTCCAGGTGCTTCTTGAAGGATATCCTTATACAGGTCTAAGGAAGGGCCTTGAAGCAATCCGTCCTTGGCTACATCGGTGCAGATGACATATTTCAGGCCTTTGGACTGATAGCTTTTGATGAATTCGACCACATCCATGGTGGTGGTTTCCTCCCAACCCGAAATAGCAATTTTCCTGTTTTTGGCATCCGCTCCCAAAATGATTTTCTCATTTCCATAGGTCTTAAGCCAGGAATCAAAAAGTACCGGATTTTTTACCGCTATACTCCCTCCAGTCACTTGGGTGGCTTTGAGGTTAAATGCCAGTTCTATGTCATGATCAGACTGAACCCCTCCCCCAAAGTCCACCTTTAAAGCAGTATGATGGGTGATGGACCTCAATACCTCTTTGTTGATGATTTTTTTGGCTTTAGCGCCATCCAAATCAACTAAATGAAGCCTTCTAATCCCCGCATCCTCAAATTGCTTGGCCATAGCAAGCGGGCTGTCATGGTATTCCTTTTTTTGTTGATAGTCTCCCTGAGTCAGTCTGACACATTTTCCATCAATAATATCTATGGCAGGTATGATTTCCATTTATAAGCTGAGAAAGTTGTTTAAAATTTTTTGGCCCGTGGGACCGCTTTTTTCAGGGTGGGCCTGCACGGCAAAGAAATTATTCCGGTGAAGCAGAGCACTGAAATCCGAAATGTAATGGGTCCGAGCAATGGTAAATTCGCTCAGCTCTGCATAATAGCTGTGCACATAATACACATAGGCCGAATCATCCAATCCTTTCAACAAAGGCGAATTCAATTCCTGAAGGTTATTCCATCCTACATGAGGTACTTTAAACTCCCTGTAATCTTCGGGAATAAACTTTTTCACTTGAATCGGAAAGATGCCCAAACATTCCGTATCGTTCTCTTCCGAATAGGCACAAAGCAACTGAAGGCCTAGACATACTCCGAAAAATGGCTGTTTCAATTCGGGAATCAATTTATCCAGGTTTTTGGATTTGAGGTAATCCATCGCTGTACTTGCCTCTCCTTGACCCGGAAAGATGACCCTGTCTGCTTTGGAAATCAGCTCAGGGTCATCGGTCAACAATGCCTCAGCTCCCAACCGCTCCAATGCATAAAGGACAGACTGAACATTTCCTGAGTTGTATTTAATTACGGCTACCTTCATTTGACATGGAGAAACAGAAAAGTTGCCAGATTAAGTGTAAGGTCACCTGTATGGGTTTCAGTGCCAGTTGAAACCGTTTGACCCCTCATTTAGTAAAATCCGGCAACTTTAAAATTGATTAAGGTATTTATATTGGTTGAATGGTAAGTGATGTTTATTTGAATGGCTATCCGCTTCTTTGCTAGTGCCTAATATTCTTCTTCAAACGGGTCTGAAGTCCGAAGTCCTCTTCCTGTCGGCAAGCAGTGATGTACCGGATAATTTAGTTTGCTGATGAGAATTATATTGAATTACCATCTTTCTGGCATCATTTTGTACATTCATGCTTTTTCAATTTTTTGCCTTTAGCTGAAGAAACAAATGTATACCTAGCCTAAAGCGTGCTTTTTTTTGTGGAAATTCAGTGAGGCTCTTATTGCCTCAAATGCCTAATTTGATTCATCAACCGGACTATTGGCTAGCATTTCTTCCAAAACCTGTTCGATTTCCGGAACGGAATTATACAGCTGCTCATAATTGTCTATCACAAAATACTTGTCTTGAAACTTATCCTTCCAATAGGGCATGCTAAGGATTTTCCTCACATCATAGGGATGATGAGCAGGTTCTGAAGAAAGGCTGAACTTGGTTTCTCCAGCGGAACTAAGAATGCCCGCTCCATAAATTCTCAAATTTCCTTCCTCCCGGATCAGACCAAACTCAATCGTAAACCAATATATTCTGGACAAAAGCTCAATGGCATATTTGTTCTTGATGTGTTTTAGTGCAATACCTCCCAATTGTTGTAGAAAATCTACATAAGACTGATTGGTCAACATGGGCATGTGCGCAAAGGCATCATGGAACATGTCCGGCTCTTCCAAATAGTCCAACTGCTCCATTTTTCTCAACCAAGTGGACGAAGGAAAATATTTGTGCTTTAACAACCCGAAAAACAAATCATCATCGATAAGTCCTGGGACCACCTGTATGCCCCATCCGGTTGATTTGGCCAGAATTTTATTGGTTTCCTCAAAATTAGCAATTTTCTCGGAAGAGAAATTGATCTCTTTAATTCCATCTAAATAAGCTTTGGAAGCAGCACCTGGCAAATTAACAATCTGCCTTTCAAAAAGGATTCTCCATACTTCAAAATCCTCTTCGGTATATGCCGCATAATCCTGTTTCAAGGGTTTCCACCTTGGATCTTTAAATATCCAATCAGCGTTTTCTTTCATCTTGTTCAATTTATTTGGGTTTATCTCTCAAGTTAATCATACGGACACAGTCTTGGCATGTTTATCAAAAAAGCCTAATCCATTTAATCAGGTTAGGCTTTTTGCAATCATATCCCTCATGACTACCTTAACCTGATGTCTCGATTAAGGTCTCAATACCATCTTCTACGGACTGTATTCATGTCAGCAAATTAGTCATTCGGATCAATTTAAACAATGACTATGTTACAAAAGGGAAAACGTTTTGCGGAGGGCAAAGGTCTTTCTGATGTGATCGGTAAGCAGGGCACTTTGGGAGAAGTCGAGCGTCTGTTGCCCATCAGAAAATGCCTTCTCGGGACAGGAATGGGTTTCATAGATGATGCCATCAGCTCCAGCCATCACCCCGGCCAAAGCCATTTGATGGACAAATTTACGTATTCCGATGCCATGTGATGGGTCTACTACGACTGGCAAATGGGACTTGTCTTTGAGAATCGGAACCGCATTGAGGTCTAAAGTATTCCTACTTGCTTTTTCATAGGTCCTGATGCCTCTCTCACATAAAATCAGCTTTTCATTGCCTCCGGAGAAAACATATTCAGCTGATTGCAACAGTTCCTCAATGGTGCCAGAAATCCCCCTTTTTATCATGACAGGCTTGTCTATCCTGCCTAACTCATCCAATAGGTTGAAATTCTGTGTATTTCTGGCACCTACCTGATACACGTCCACATAATCATACATCTCCTCAATCTGGGAAACCTGCATCACCTCAGAAATAATTTTGATACCGGCTTCATTGGCAATAGAGTACCAGAGTTTTAAGCCTTCAATTCCCGATCCCCTAAAAGCGTATGGACTACTTCTGGGCTTGTATACCCCACCCCGCATGATTTTGATGTCATTCTCTTTGAGGTGTTGGACAATTTCCTGAATTTGAGTTTCAGATTCAATGGAACATGGACCTGCCATGATGGCCATCTCTCCATCTTGGATAAAAACCTCATTTCCCAAGTCAATGCTAGTTGGTTTAACCTTCCATTTTTTAGACACCAACTTATAGTCATCCGAAACAATGTGGATGTCCTGAATGCCTTCGTGGTGACCGAATTTTCTGATGTCAAATTCACCCTTTCCAATACCAACCAGATAAGTTCCTACTTGGGTTTTTACTTCTGTGATCTTTAAACCGACCTTATTGATTTCAAGAATCAGGCTGTCTTTTTGTTGATTGGAAATATCTTCCTTTACCTGTATGATCATATACTAGTTTTTGACTTTTTTGAGATAAGCAACTATGGCTTCTTTTTGATTTTCAGGGGTTTGACCCAGTATTTTGATAAAAGCACTGCCTATAATCGCACCATGGCTGTATTGGGAAGCTTTTTGAAATGTTTCCTGATCGGAAATACCAAAACCGATCAATCTTGGGTTTTTAAGATCCATGGCTTTCACCCTTTCAAAATAACTGATTTGTTCTTCAGTAATACCTGATTTTGCTCCGGTGATGCTGTGGGAAGAAACCATGTAGATGAACCCATTGGAGTATAGGTCAATTTCCCGGATCCTCTTTTCGCTGGTTTGGGGTGAGATTAAAAAGATGTTTCTAAGGCCATGGCTTTCAAATATTTCCTTGTACTCATCCAAGAATTGCTGCATGGGAAGGTCTGGAAGAATTAAGCCATCTACTCCTACTTCCTTGCATTTTGCGCAAAATTCCTCGACCCCGAATTGGATGATTGGATTGAGGTATCCCATCAGAACCACTGGAATATGGATAGTGGAACGCATGTCTTTAAGCTGTCCAAAAAGCATCTTCATGCTCATTCCGTTTTCCAAGGCGATAAGGTTGCTTTCTTGGATTGTAGGTCCATCGGCTATGGGATCTGAATAGGGAATCCCGATTTCTATGATGTCAGCACCTGCTTCTTCTATGGCCTCCATAATGCCTAAAGTATCCTCCAGTTTGGGATAACCGGCAGTAAAATAGATGGATAGAACCCTTTCGTTTTTAGTATGGAATAAATTATTTATTCTGTTCATTTTTATTTATTAAAACGCCGAAAAATTCAATGCTAAAATCGACCAACTCCTCTCCAAAGATTTCACCCTTTCCAAATCTTCATTCTTCATTCACAATTCCAATATCCTAAATCCAAACTCCCAAATCGTAATTTGTAATTCTAAAATCGTAAATCATAAATCCACTTCAATACCCCCCCCATTTGATATAGGTGTCCAAATCCTTGTCTCCCCTACCAGAGAGATTGATGACTATAATATCATCGGTTTTGTATTCAATCATATTTAAGGCATGGATGGCATGGGCAGTTTCAATGGCTGGGATGATGCCTTCTGTCCTGCTTAGGGCTATCCCGGCTTTCATAGCATCCTCATCCTCCACAGCCAAAAACTCAGCTCTTCCTGTATCAAACAAATGTGCGTGGACAGGCCCGATACCGGGATAATCGAGGCCTGCTGAGATCGAATGTGGTTCTGTCACCTGACCATCTTCAGTTTGCATCAGTAAGGTTTTGCTTCCATGAAGGATACCTGGAGTTCCCAAAGCGGTGGTTGCTGCTGATTTTCCGGAATGAATACCTAAACCTGCTGCTTCCACAGCAATCAGCCTGACTTGATCAAGATTGTAATAATGATAAAACGCCCCGGCTGCATTGCTGCCTCCCCCTACACAAGCCATGACAATATCCGGATTTTCGGTTCCTTCTTTGGATTTAAGTTGCCATTTGATTTCCTCGCTGATTACGGATTGAAACCGGGCCACCATCTCAGGATAAGGATGCGGGCCAACCACTGATCCTATAATGTAGTGGGTGTCCACAGGATTATTGATCCATTGCCTCATGGCCTCATTAGTGGCATCTTTTAAGGTTTTACTGCCAGATGTGGCGGGGACCACTTTGGCTCCCAAAATCCGCATGCGCTCCACATTCGGTTTTTGTCTGGCCATGTCCAATTCTCCCATATAAACCGTACAGTCCATACCCATCAGCGCACACACAGTAGCTGTAGCAACGCCATGTTGACCCGCACCTGTTTCGGCTATGATTCTTTTTTTTCCGAGCTTTTTCGCCAAAATGATCTGCCCAACAGTGTTGTTGACCTTATGTGCACCTGTATGGCATAAATCTTCCCTTTTGAGGTATATTTTTGCTTGATACTGCTCGGAAAGTCTGCTGGCAAAATAGAGCGGGGTTGGTCTTCCCACAAAATCCTTGAGAAGACTTTTGAATTCTTTTTGGAAGGATTGAGACGCTGTGATTGACTCATAGTTTTCCCTGAGTTCTTCAATATTGGGGTGTAACATCTCCGGAATGTAGGCACCTCCAAATTTCCCATAAAACCCCTTTTCGTCTACTTGTATCAATGGCTTTACCATATTCATGCACTTATATTTTTTACAGCCAAGCTGTATTTACATTTGATTATTAAATTACGTCAATTCAATATCCTTTTTAATCAATTTAACCCATCAGGAAATAGATCTTGATTGCTTGACCAAATTTGCCAATTTCTTCAATTTTGATATGTCTTTGACACCGGGAGCAATCTCGAATTTGGAATTCACATCCAATCCCGCCAATTGACCAATTTCTTTTTTTAATTTTTCTATACCGTCCCAATCTCCAAGTGCTATGCCTCCACTTATAAGAAAGGGTTTGTTTAATGGATAAGTTTTTAGCATTTCCCAATTAAATTTCTTTCCAGATCCTCCATAAGCAATCGTGTGGGTATCGAAAAGAAAATAGTCCACATGAGGTTCGAAGCCACTTAAATAACTCCAGTTAATTTGATTTCCAACCCCATAGACTTTTATTATTTTTACAGGGGTATTTTTTTTCATTTCTTGGGCATACACTGCAGACTCACCCCCATGGAGCTGAACAAAATCCAAACCAAAGCGATCAATCCTATCTAACACATCAATCATAGGCGCATTCACAAAAACACCGACCTTTACGATATGGTTTTGGGCTTTATAAAAATCAGCGTTGTCCAATCCTACAAAACGCTTGGATGGAGGATAGAAAATCAATCCCACCAAATCCGGATTGACCTGTTGGGCCAATTCCGTGATGTTCTCCTTTTCCCGCATGCCACACACTTTTAACAACATGATTTACCTCTCTTCTTTATCCAGTTTTGGCTTAACAGCCCTATATGCATTCATGAAGTTATAAGCTGCCTGATGAGGTCGACTGGCTTTCATAAAGTTCTCTCCTATCAAAAATCCATCAAATCCCATCATCTTCAGTTGAACCAAGCTTTCAGGATTAGAAAGCCCACTTTCGGAAATCTTAACAAATTCCCGGGGAATTTGCTCTACAAGCGTGTGGGAGGTCTCCAAAGACACCTCAAAGGTTTTCAAATTTCTGTTGTTCACACCTATCAAATCCAAATGAGGATTTAGAGACCTTTCAAGTTCTTCCTCTTCGTGGATTTCCAATAACACTTCAAGCCCCAACTGATGAGCAAAGGCTGCCAAATCATTGATTTGTTTCGGGTCAAGAATGGCTGCTATCAATAGGATACAATCCGCTCCTATGGACTTGGCCTCAATGATTTGATATTCATCTATCACAAAATCCTTCCTTAGAATGGGGCAGAAATTGAATTTTCGCGCCAAAGTCAGGTCTTCATTACTTCCACCGAAGAAATTTCTGTCTGTGAGTATGGACAAGGCAGAAGCACCGGACTGCATGTAGCCAATGCTTGTTTTCTCAACCGAGGCATTCATGTTTATCTCCCCTTTTGATGGAGATTTGCGTTTGAATTCAGCGATGATGCCCGTTTTATCCTTCCGTTTCACATACTTTTTCATGGAAACCGCTTGGTTTTCGAAAAAGATACTCTTTTCCAACAACTTAGTAGGAATTAGGCTCTTTCGTTCCTCGACTTCCTTGATTTTGAATTCCACTATTTTATCTAGAATATTCATAATTGTAGGTTAGGCAAACGATACTGAAGTTTTGGGATAAACCAGGGATTTAAATACCTCCAAAGCTTTCCCTGATTGAAGAGAATGCTTGGCTTTTTGAACGGCATCTTCCATGTTTAGTTCAGGATTTGCAGTATGTAAGGCTGCTCCGGCATTGGCAAGAACCACGGCTTCTTGTTCATGAGTACCCTTACCTTTGAGAATATTCTCAAATATAATTGCTGAATCTTTTACCGTATCGCCACCCTTGATGCTCTGGGGACTGATTTTGGGCAAATGAATGGATTCGGGAGAAAATACTTTCTCCCCTTTATTGGAGATTATTTTGAAATCACCAGTAAGAGAGATCTCATCATAACCATCCAAAGCATGAAGTATACTGAACTTCACTTTATTGTTTTGATAAAGGTAGGCATAAAGCCTTGCCAGTTCAAGACTGAAAACCCCGACCAATTGTTTTTTGGGGAAACTGGGATTCACCATAGGACCCAGCATGTTGAAAAAAGTCTTTACACCCAATTCTTTGCGGATGGGACCTACGTTTTTCATGGCCGGGTGAAACAATGGGGCATGTAAGAAGCAAATGCCTGCTTCATCCAGATTTTTCCTGATTTTCCCGAGATCATTGCTGAATTCAAACCCAAAATAAGCCAGCAGATTGGACGATCCACAAATGGAAGATACCCCGATGTTGCCATGTTTGGCTACTTTCTGCCCCGATGCTGCCACGATAAAAGAGGAAAGAGTAGAAATATTGAAAGTATCCTTTCCATCCCCTCCCGTACCGCAAAGATCCATGGCATCATATTCAGCGATATCAACCGGAATACACAGCTCCAGCATGGCATCCCTGAATCCTGATAATTCCTCTACAGTAATGCTCCGCATAAGGTAAACCGTTAAAAAGGCGGCTATCTGACTGGAATTGTATTGATTACTTGTGATCTTTTTAAGCACTTCCTGAGCCTGTTCCCGGCTCAGTGTTTTATGTTCAAAAAGGTGATTGAGAATGTCTTTCATGATTTGCAATCCTTTATGGTACATCTTTGGGGTGAAATACAATGACAAAGAAAAGGTACCTATTTGAAACTACTAAATTATTCAATTTAACTTTTAATCCAATTCGACATGATCCTATGCCCGTGTTCGGTCAGGATGCTTTCAGGGTGAAACTGAAGCCCACAAACTTTATGATGCGCATGCCTAACCCCCATGATTTGGCCATCTGGGGTTTTTGCGGTAACAAACAACTGTTGATCCAAGGTGGCCTCATCGATCACCCAGCTGTGGTAGCGACCAATTCGGAAAGTGTCAGGTAGCCCTTCAAACAAAATATCCTTCTGGACTTTTACAGTAGAGGCAACTCCGTGAACTACTTCTGTCAGATTGATCAAACTGCTTCCGAAGGCCTCTCCAATCCCCTGATGGCCGAGGCATATTCCCAGAATGTCTTTTTGGTCGGCATAATGCTTTAGCAATTTTGGCATGATGCCGGCGTCTGAAGGTACTCCAGGACCAGGGGAAAGTAGGATTTTATCATATTGAGCCACTGACTCCAAAGTGATTTTATCATTTCTGAAAATGTCCATGTTGGGTCCATAACCCAACTCCCTAATGATGTAGACCAAGTTATAAGTAAAGGAATCGTAATTGTCGAGTACTAAAATTTTCATCTTGTCGTAAATCCTTGTTGACGTGGTCTTAAACTTTTTCTGCCATTTTGAGCGCTACCCTTAAGGCTTCTAATTTATTGGTTACCTCCTGCAATTCACTCTCTATGGTGGATTTGGCTACGATTCCCGCCCCAGCCTGATACCGAAGTTGGTTGTTTTCAGAAACAAAAGAACGGATCAATATAGCATGGTTAAAGTCTCCATTGAATCCCAAAAACCCTATGGCTCCTCCATAAAACTTCCTACTGACATTTTCTAGGCTATCAATCAATTCCATGGCCTTGTATTTCGGTGCACCTGATAGGGTTCCTGCAGGAAAGGTATCTGCTACGAGCTGCAAAGGATTGGACTTGTCAGGCAAAACCCCTGTAACCTTAGAAACGAGATGGATGACATGGGAGTAATATTGAATTTCTTTGAATACCTCCACTTCCACCTTTTCAGAAGAGCGACTTAGATCATTTCTGGCCAAGTCCACTAGCATAACATGCTCAGAATTTTCTTTGGGGTCATCGTACAGCTTTCGCGCTAATTCTGCATCAGCTTGATCATTTCCGGTTCTTTTAAAAGTACCTGCGATAGGGTAAATGGTGGCCTTGTTGTTTTTAACCACGATCTGCGCCTCTGGGGAGCTTCCAAAAACCTTAAATGAACCGTAATCAAAATAAAACAGGTAGGGAGATGGATTAACGGATCTCAAGGCCCTATACACATTAAATTCATCCCCTTTGAACCCTGTGGTATAGACCCTGGAAAGAACAATTTGAAAAACATCACCCAGAAAGCAATGCGCTCTTCCTTTTCTAATGATGTCCAAAAACTGCCCATCGGTGTAATTGGATTCTTCTTCACCATCCATAGTGAAGCTATAACTGGGAATATTTTTGTTATTGAGCAAACTCTCGATCTGATCCAGGTCAAATTCACTTTCTATTCCATCTACATGATGTTCAAAGAGGTGCAATTCATTTTTGAAGTGATCGATTACAATGACATTTTTATAAACAGCATACTGAAGCATGGGGACATCAGATGTTTTGGTTTGTTGAAGCTTGATGTCCTCAAAATAGGAAACAGTATCGTACTGCATGTACCCAAAAAGTCCATTTGTGCTAAATTTAAAATCGTCAGATTCCACCAGAAACTTTTGTGAAAAAGACCTCAGTGCATCTATCAATCCATTATTTGCCGTTACCTCATATTTGAGTTGTTTTCCTGAAGGTAAGTTTTCCTTTACTATTCCGGCATTGAAAATAAAGGTGGAGAGAGGATTGAAGCAGATATAAGAAAAACTGTTTTCTTGACCGTGGTAATCAGAGCTTTCAAGCAAAATTGGATTGGGGTATCTATCCCTAATTTGAAGGTAAATACTCACGGGTGTTATGGTGTCAGCAAGTAACTTTTTATAATGGGTGTTAATCTTGAATTGTTCTTTCACTTTTCCTGGTTTGATGGGTATAAAAAAAGGCTTACCGGGATTCCAGCAAGCCATCAATCTTTTAAGATATCAATGATTAGGCAATAAGCAGCTGTCTTCCCTTGTTTAGAAGTTTAGCATGCCACCACCTATATTGCACTTTGATCATTTTCATTTTGATAATTGAACAAATATAGAAATGCATTTTATTTAACAAAAGTTTAATCCGAAAAAAAATTTATTAATTTTATACCCAATTCAAGGTAAACATGACCGAAGCCACGCCACGATATTTTAAAAGAATCTTTGATGATTATACTGTTTTAGTTAAAGTTAATGTAAATGACTTTTCAGGAATTGAATTGATTAAACACCCAAGCGGTCAAATCGAAAAGACCATTTTGGAATTTGATGAAGAGATTTTTGAAGACTTAGAGGTAGATGAATTTCAGCCCTGTAGTCCTTTGGAATTCAATCTGCTTCTGAAGGGTTTGGGATAAATAAATAGTTTGATGCAATCTTACTAACGAAATGTCAGTATTTAAATTCTGAGATACTCATAGATATTGGATATCCATTGATATTTATTGAAAAGGAACTCCCCCAGTTAGAATCCCTAGACTCAGAGTCAGATATATAGCTATTCACAAAGTGGCAGCCACTCAAAAAAAATGCCTTGATTTTACACCAAGGCATTGAATGAAAATTAATATGGGAAGCAACCTCTAAGGTATTCCAAGGCTTATAAATCAGCATAAAGACCAAGCCTTAAAGATATAAGTATTCTTTTATCTAGGTCGATTGTTTGGGATGGTTCCATCAGGGTTTGGTTGATTTTGCATCCATACTGGAATGATTTCCCGCTCTTCGACATTGACTAATTTTCTGTCTTGGAAGGTAATCAAAACATAGAAGCGTTCATCCCTTTGGATTCTGTAAATTTTACCATTGTCCTCCAAACTGCTAATCCTTGCATCACTATTTTGTCTAAGGAAACGGTTCTCACTCATTCCCATCCAAAATTCATCTCTTGGAGTGAAAATTGCGCATGAGCCCAATAAAAAGCTGATGGCCAGTATAAGAAAGGTATTTTTCATCATTATCAAATTAAATAATTCTATAATTGGTTCGGTTTCCCTCTAAGATGAACAAATATGTTGCCACAAAATTTTGATTTGAGCCTCAGTCACTTATTCATTAAACATTGCAAAAATAATCTCAATTTTTGTAATCGGAGAATATTGACTTACATTTGTAGCCGGCGGCACGACCAGCTCCTGCTGAATCCCCCAGGTCTTGACGGAAGCAAGGGTAAGCGGTCGTAGCGGTGCGATGCCGCCTCTTTTTTTAATCTGCTTGCATTCGCCATCCAGTTTCCTTTTTACATAAGAAAATAGGTAATTTGCCTTCATATTGAGGGTTCAACAAACTTATTCCTCTATTCTAGTCCACTGGCTTCAAATTCTTAATTAATCGTTTAACTTTGTGTCATCACAAATCAAAACCTATTTATCCAATGAAATTCTTTATTGATACAGCAAATCTTGATGAGATCAGGGAAGCCTATGATCTTGGTGTGCTAGACGGCGTCACCACTAACCCTTCTCTAATGGCCAAAGAAGGCATTACAGGACAGGAAAACATCATCGAACACTACAAAGCCATTTGCGACATCGTAGATGACAAAGTGAGTGCAGAGGTCATAGCGACGGATTACGACGGTATCATCAAGGAAGGTCTGTCATTGGCAAAGCTGGATGATAAAATTGTGGTAAAAGTACCGATGATCAGGGACGGGGTGAAAGCCATAAAGTATTTTTCCAATGAAGGCATCAGAACCAATTGCACTTTGGTCTTTTCAGCAGGACAAGCGATATTGGCAGCGAAAGCAGGTGCCACTTACCTTTCTCCGTTTCTAGGCAGATTGGACGACATTTCTTACGACGGACTCGATTTGATCGAACAAATTGTACATATTTATCAAACCTACGGATTTGCCACTGAAGTCTTGGCAGCCTCAATCAGACACACCATGCATTTGATCAAATGTGCAGAATTGGGTGCTGATGTAGTAACCTGCCCCTTAAAAGTCATTACCGGTCTATTAAAACACCCTTTGACAGATTCAGGTCTCGCTACCTTTTTGGCTGACCATGCCAAAGCGGCTGGAAAATAATTCAGTTTAAAAACGGAAGGAAAATACTTGATAGGTTTTCCCTCCGTTTTTTTCGAAGAAAGATGAAATCAAAACGTCTTCAATAAGTCCTTCACATGTATATCATCAAAGTCAAAGGAAAAGCAAAGATTCCGGATTATATTCAAATCAGAGACGAAAACTTTGTTCTTGTGGCCTATTTTAGGGCTGACAGGCCGATGAAAAACATGGAAAAATTTGGATTGGAAGGCAAGGAAGCTGAGATGGAATCACTGATCCAATCTCTTCCATTTGGCAAATTGCAAAAATTAGATCTTTAACCCATGGTGTTTTCCAGTGATCCTGTTGTAAAAGTAGAAAAAGCCTGCATCTTTCAAGGCATGAATGCGATTTTGCAAGATGTGTCCTTCAGTATTGAAAAGGATGAATTTATTTTTTTGATTGGAAGAACGGGAAGTGGGAAAAGCTCCCTCCTAAAGACGCTCTATGCAGATCTGACCTTACATATGGGGGAAGCCGAGATAGCTGGATTTAACCTAAAAGGCATCAAAAGCAAAGATATACCCTATTTAAGGAGAAAGTTGGGCATTGTCTTTCAGGACTTTCAATTGTTCAATGACAGAAGTGTTGCCGAAAACCTCTATTTTGTCATGAAGGCCACGGGATGGAAGGACAAAACAAAAATGAAAACCAAGATGGCCGAAGTCCTGATGCGGGTAGGACTTGGTTCGGCAGCGACCAAAATGCCCCATCAACTTTCGGGGGGTGAACAGCAACGTGTGGTAATTGCAAGGGCATTGTTGAATGATCCCATCATTCTATTGGCTGATGAACCTACAGGTAACCTGGACCCGGATGTAGCAGATGGTATTTTTAAACTTTTTCAGGACATCAACAAACAAGGCACTGCTATTTTAATGGCCACCCACAATTATGACTTGTTGAGAAAATACCCATATCGGGTATTGAAATGCGAAAAGGGCGTATTATTAGACAGCAAAACAGCCGATATTAGCCTCAATACTTCTATATAGCAAACCCATCTTTTTTGGCTCAATTTTCGTATCTACAAAAACTAATTCATTATTTTGCCTGTTATTGATTTGCTAAAGATATATTTATGAAAACCAAAAACTACTTGTGGTTTGCATTTGGATTGGTCCTTTTGGCTTTTACCTCATGCAACCAAGACGACCAGCCCCAGCAACCTCCTCAAGGATTAACTTTAAATGAAGAAATCAATACCTGGATCCAAGATGTCATGGATCAAGTTTATTATTTTTTGGAGGACATGAGGCCACCTATTTCTAAAACCGCTGACCCTGAGGCCTATTTTGATGCGCTGCTCGCCAATCAGGATCAATTTTCAGTGATCTATCCGGACTTTCAAGAGCTCATGAATTCTCTGCAAGGAATAGAAACCGAAGCTGGATATGAATTTATCTTGAGAGGAAACCAACAAAACAATGATGTGATTGCAGAAGTGACCTATATCAAACGGGGAAGCCCTGCAGCTGGATTGGACATTAAAAGAGGAGACAGGATCACCCAGTTTAATGGAAGGGGCATCAACCAAAACAATTTCAGAGAATTCCTGAATGAAATCAGAACGCCCCATAGCATAGATTATTTAAGATTTGATGAGAGTGTCGGGGGATTTGTTCCTAAGCCTACTTTGGATGTCAGCACATCAATCGTTTCTGAAAACCCTAACTTTTTGGACACAATCTATACCGTTGGCAATCAAAAAATTGGTTATGTCGTTTATCATTTTTTTGCCCCGGGAACAGAGTCTGATCCAAACCGCTTTGATGCAGAAATGGACAATATCTTTGGACATTTAAAATCGCAGGGAATAAACCACCTCATCGTAGACTTCAGATACAACAGTGGTGGATTTGTGTCAAGTGCAGTCAATTTGGCCAGCTTGATCGGTCCAGGGGTTTCTTCCAGTGATATTTTTTCGAAAACCAAATACAACAGTTTTCTATCTCAATTTTCAGATTTCCAAAATGTCCAGACCCGATTTAGAGATAAGTCCCCGAACTTAGGCAATACGCTTTCTGACAACAGATTGTATGTGCTTACTACCTCTCGGACTGCCTCTGCAAGTGAGTTGATCATCAATGGTTTAAGGCCATATATGGATGTATTCCTTATAGGTACCAGGACCGTGGGAAAAAACCTAGGTTCCGTACCTATAGACGATGATGAAAATCCCGAAAACAATTATGGCCTTTTGCCCATTATTTCACAAAGCTTTAACAGTCTAGATGAATCAGATTATGGGGATGGTTTTGTGCCGGATATTGAAGTCAATGAATTAAGCGAAAGACTTTTGCCCTTTGGGGATACCAATGACATCCTTCTACGCACCGCCATATCCCAAATCACCGGAGAACCAAGTTTGGAACGCTTTCAACAATGGGATCCCAGTGAACTGGGCAGTACCATGGACCGGAAAATCAGATCGGGTAAGTTGATAGAAACCTTGGAAAAATAATTCAGATAAAGGAGCTTTCGAGCTCCTTTTTTTAGTTATTTTGGTCTGTGCTTTGCAAATTGCAGGCAAAACCCAGTAACTAAAAAACCTGAATTATGGAAGATTATTTGATCCGGGAATGCAAAGAAAATGACCTCCCAGAACTTGTTGAACTCTGTGCCAAACACGCAGCCCATGAAAAAGCTGAATACCAAAAAGATGGCAAACTAGAAGGATTGAAAGAGGGGATTTTTGGTCAACCCAAAAAGCTTCACTGTTGGGTGATCGAAGTGGAGGGTAAGGTAGAAGGCTACGCAAGTTATACCATTGATTTTTCCACTTGGGATGCTGCCCCTTTTCTCTACATGGATTGCCTTTACATCAATGAAAGTCAAAGAGGCAAAGGAATTGGCAAAGACCTGATGAAAAAAATCCAACAGGTAGCCCAAGAAAAAAATTGCGTCAACATTCAGTGGCAAACCCCAGAATTCAATGTCAGGGCCATTAAATTTTACGTGGGAATCGGAGGTCTAGGCAAACAAAAGATGCGGTTTTTTATGGATCCCCATGAAGTGAGTCAATTCTAGCTAATTTCAGGGAAAATATGTCCATTGCCCTCACGCCTGAACCCCCATATTACGCTGTCATCTTCACTTCCATCAGGAAAGAAGATTCAACGTTTTATGATGAAACCGCCGCTAAAATGGAGGAATTGGTTTTAAAACAACCAGGATATCTGGGACATGAACATGCACGGGAGGATATAGGCATTACGGTTTCCTATTGGGCCAGTTTGCAGGCCATCAAAGACTGGAAAGACCAAACAGATCACCAGATGGCTCAGAACAAAGGCAAGTCCGACTGGTACCGACATTACAAAATCCGCATCTGTAAGGTAGAAAAAGAATACGGGATGTAAATGAATCTGACTTTATAAAGGGTTTCATAGAGGGGTTCTGACTAATCCCCATATTTTAGGATATTGGGATATTACCTAAGTCTTATGATTATTTGTTGGGTTGATGTTTAGGGTTCTGGATGCTGTTAGAGACAAACCCTTTCTTGGCTTATCAAGAAAGGGTTTGTTTTTTGTATGAGAAAGAAAAGTGTCAATCAGCCAAAAATGCATCCACTTCGTCGAAAAACCATTGGGGTTCATCATAGAACACAAAGTGGTAGCCTTTTTCAGCCAAAGCGATTTTCACATCGGCCACATCTTTCATTTGAGCTTCGTATCCAGTCATCACAGAGGCCTTTGTTGCACCATAATTTTGATACGCTGCCCAAGCTCCAAAAAGCAAGACCGGTTCTTTGATCTGATGCATGAGGGGTCGAATATCTGTGGTGAACATCTCGCCATAGGCTTGGCCGGTCACCTTTGGATGGCTTGCCATCCCCATTTCCACCACTTCTTCCCTCCTGTTTTCTGTGGCAATCATGGTCGCTACGATCATTTCCTGATTGGCCCTTGCACCAGATTCATCCATATTGGCAAAGGAAGCGGTCATGCTTTCTACAATCGGTTTGGCTGATTCTGGTGTGATACCCGGCATCTGTAAGACAGGGAAATATGGCACTCCGTCAATAGAGATGATTTTACCAAACAATCCGGGTGCTTCAGCGGCCGCCCAAAGAGAAATAAATCCCCCCATGCTATGGCCCATCAAAATGGGTTTTTGCAGTTGGTTTCCTTTAACATAGCCGATCAATTCATCCTTGAGCTGCTCCAAGTAGTGGTCACTTTCCACATACTCTTTGTTGCCGAAGCCCTTTACATGGACTAGGTGCAATTCATAGTCTGGACTGTACCGAGCTACCACATCTTTCCAAACTGCAGAGGAGGAAGACATGCCATGGATGAGGATCATCGGATTTCCCTTTCCGACGACGCTGGTTTCCATCAATTGTTGGGCATGGCTCGGGATAAAATTCCCGATAAAGATCAGTAAAAGTGCGACTTTGATCCATTTGATTTTTTCAGTTTTCATGGTTTTAATGTTTTGTTGATGAACCAAAATTGCATTCCCCATTTCAGCTACAAAAATTTTATTGACCATTGGTTTCATCCCATTGACGAAATGGTTTAATTCAGCTGATTATCGTAAATCCGAGCTTTTCAACCATTTTGACTGAAGGTTAGACAGGTTATCCAGCAATTCCTACAATTGCTCTCAGAAATCCAACAGATGGTCAATTAATTTGGTAACTATTGCTTGCGGAGAATTAAATTAGCCTTATGAAAAATTGGAAACGGATGATCAATAGCCTGTACCGATATAAAATCCACCATTTTGTATTTTGGTTGGGCTACTTTGCATTTTGGATGTTTGTTTACAAAGACTTCTACCAAAGTCTTTATACTTTGTTTAAAGTGACGGGGCTTTATTTCATGGCCCATGCAGGGCTTTATTATTTCTCTCAATATGTTCTCCTTCCTAAAATCTTAAAACCCTACAACCCTTGGCTGTTTATTTTGGCTTTCCTGCTGACTGCATTTTTAGCCAGCGCCGCTATGTATTTGACCATTCCATTGGTATTGGAAAGACAGGCTACGGACATTTTCAACAGTTCAGCCACCACGGTGCTATTTATCTTCTTTTTTTCCAACCTCTCCATGGTGGGACTACTCCTTGGTGCAAAAGCCATTTTCACCTCCCGCCAGAACAAAAGGAAAATGGAGCGGATGGAAAAAGAAAGGCTGGAAAGTGAGCTACAGTACCTCAAAGCTCAGGTAAATCCCCATTTTCTTTTCAATACCATCAATTCAGTCTATGTCCTGATCAAAATTGATCCGGATAGGGCCTCTGACACCTTAATCAAACTTTCTGAATTGTTGAGGGCACAACTTTATGAATTCACAGGGGAAAACATTACCATAGAAAAGGAAATTGAATACCTGGAAAATTACATTGCATTGGAAAAGCTGAGAAAGGGAGAACGCCTCCACGTCACTTTTGAGAAAGATCAATCAATGAAGGGATTTAAAATCCCGCCGCTTATGTTAATTCCTTTTTTGGAAAATTGTTTCAAGCACCTATCCAGTCATCAGGATAAAAAAAACGAGGTAACCATAAGGCTTAAATTTGACAACGAACGGTTTGAAGCCAACTTCCAAAACACCAAAGACAATCACCAAACTATATCCAGAGAATTCGGAGGTTTGGGATTGAAAAACATCAAAAGAAGACTGGAATTACTTTATCCTGGTGCTTACAAGTTGGAATTGAAGGATTTGGGAGACAAATTTAACGTTCATTTAGCCATCGATATCCATGGAAAGTAGATTAAAAACCATCATTGTAGAAGATGAACCACTAGCACGAGAGGGCCTAGCCAGCTATATCAGGGAAGTTGCTTACCTGGAACTATGCGATTCTTGCGAAAATGCGCTTTTGGCCTATGAAGCTTTGAAAACCCATGAACCAGACCTTATTTTTCTGGATATACAGATGCCAAAGCTGACTGGCATAGATTTTCTTAAAACCCTTTCCCATGCTCCATTGGTGATTTTCACCACTGCTTATCCTAATTATGCGCTGCAGGGATTTGATTTGGATGTGGTAGATTACCTGGTAAAACCCTATCCCTTTGACCGGTTTTTAAAAGCGGTCAATAAAGCCCGTGAACTTCATGAATTAAAAAATGGCGCATTGGCAAATACACCTTCAAAGACCTTCATCTTCGTAAAAACCGACCAGAAATTTGAAAAAATCAACTTTTCAGAGATACTTTTTGTAGAGGGAATGGAAAACTATGTAAAAATCCACACGCTTAAGGCGAGTTATGTTACGATGATGACCTTGAAAAACATTGAGGCGATACTCCCCACAGAAAATTTTATTAGGACCCATAAAAGTTATTTGGTTGCCATTCCAAAAATCAATGCCATAGTGGGCAATGAATTGCTGATAGAAAACACAAAAATCCCAATCAGCCGACAAAAAAGACAGGAAGTTTTGGATCGCTTGATGGGATAAGGTCCGTTTTTCAATTTTATTTTTGTCACATCCTTCAATTCTTACCGCTCAAACTCAATTATCTGATGTTTATCATGTTTTTTTATTCTGGAAAGCCTTAACTTTATCCTACACGATAACCCAGAAGCGCTATGAATCAAACTGCCATCATATTTGCCACCAGGAAGGGAGGCACCAGACGAATCGTCCAGAAACTGAAAGATGCGATCGACACTGAAAATGTAGACCTCATTGACCTCAAAGAAAACACAGATCCAGACCTTGCGCCCTATCAGGCTGTGATCTTGGGTGGTCCCGTGTATGCAGGGAAATTGTTTCCTCCTGTATATGATTTTGCGGTGGCACACGAGCAGTCGTTGATGAATAAAAAGCTGGGACTTTTTCTATGCGGGATGAACGAACCTGAATTTGATGCGCAAATGGAAAGGTCCTTTTCTGAAAACTTAAGAAATCGTGCCGTAAGCAGACAGATTTTGGGCGGAGAATTTGATTTTTCCAAATTGAACTGGATTGAAAGGTTCCTGATCAAAAGGATCACCGGCATCAAAAAAACCACCCAAAAATACCGACAGGATTGCATCGATAAACTTGTCGATGCATTTAAGGTCAATGACACTATGGAAAAATCAGTGGTAAATGAAAGCTGAAATTTGAAATTGATTCATTATTTGAATTTCATTTTCTTTCATATACCTAAAGAAACTTATTGAACCAATGAGCAAAAAAAAGCCAACCTGTTCCCAGATTGGCTTTTAAGTTAAAATTTCTCACTATCAGTTGATTTCTTTCATGTTGTCCATGGCAATTTCAAAACCAGGATTAAGCGCAAGAGCTTCTTCAAATGCTTTTTTGGCTTCTTCATTGATTCCTTGATCTTTATAAATCAAACCTTTGAGATTCAATGCTGCTGCCCTCATGGTGATTTCCTGTGTTTTGTTGTCTTTGGTGGGGAAAGCCAGTTTGTCTTCACTGGATTTTTTGTTTTTGATCAACATATCAATGGAATTCATTGACTCATCATACTTCTTCAGGGAATACTGTAAATAAGCTGCTTTATAAAGGCTAAACAAATCTCCAGATAACAGGTGAAGGGATTCAAAATGAGGCAAAGCCCTATCCAATGCACCTAGCTGTTCCAAGGAAAAAGCAGCAATTTCAAGCGCTGTTACGCTCTTGTCATTGACTTCAAGAATATCAAGAGACACCAATGCTGCCGAACCGAATTGCTCAGATTCAAAATACAAGGACGCCAATAATTCAGGATATCGGGTGTTGTTTGGGTTCCTGGTCATCAGGTCATACAACTTGGCCTTGGCTACGGAAATGTCATTGTAGCGCATGGCCAGTTGATAAACGCGCTGATCCTGTTCGTTTCTTTGCTTGTTGCTATCTGTGCTTGCAGGCGGGTTGCTTTCCTGTGCAAAGCTGCCAAAACTCATCCCTACCAGGATAAGGGTAATCATTTTCCATTTACTGATCATTTTTTTGATGGGTTATTCTTTTTTGATTAAGCCTTTTTCGGCCGCTAATTTATACATAAACTCGATAGCTTCCGATTTATTATTCTGAATTTGCCCTTCCAATATGGCCTCCTTGATCTCTTCTTTAATTACGCCTACTATTTTGGAAGGTTGCAAGTTAAACATTTCCATGATTTCTTCACCGGATACAGGGGGCTGAAAATTCCTTACCTGATCCAGTTCTTCCACCTCCTTCATTTTCTGTTCCACTTTGTCAAAATTACCCAAAAATCTTTTGACTTTGTTGTTGTTTTTGGAAGTTATGTCGGCCCTACACAATAGCATAAGATCTTCCACATCGTCTCCCGCATCGAACAAAAGCCGTCTGATCGCGGAATCCGTCACCTTATCGTTGACCAAGGCAATGGGTCTTAAATGTAATCTGACCAGCTTCTGCACATACTTCATCCTTTCGTCCATGGGCAATTTCAACCTCCTGAAAATGGCCGGTGTCATCCTCGCACCTTTATCTTCATGCCCATGAAAAGTCCAACCCACTTTGTTGTTGTATCTTTTTGTAGGTGGTTTTCCAATGTCATGCATGACGGCTGCCCAACGAAGCCAAAGGTCATCAGTGGTTGCACAGATGTTGTCCAATACCTGCAGGGTATGATAAAAATTGTCTTTGTGGGACTTGTCCCCTACAGAATCCACTCCTTGCAATTCCACCATTTCCGGAAAAAACTGGTGGAGCAGCTTGCTTACAAAAAGAAGTTTGAAGCCATAAGAGGGTTTATCAGTAAGCATGATTTTGTTCAATTCATCAATAACCCTTTCCATACTTACTATGGACAACCTGTCGGTATTTCTGATGATGCTGTCAAAAGTATCAGGGTCAATGTCAAAATTAAGCTGGGCAGCAAACCTGATGGCCCGCATCATCCTCAATGGATCGTCGGAAAAGGTAAGGTCTGGGTCAGCAGGGGTTTTGATTATTTTTCTCTTCAGGTCATTCAAGCCATCAAATGGGTCCACAAGCTCCCCAAAATTTTCTTTGTTTACAGAAATCGCCATGGCATTGATTGTAAAATCACGCCTTTCTTGATCTTCCTTTAAGGTTCCATCTTCCACAATGGGCTTTCTTGATTCACTTCGGTATGATTCCTTTCTGGCCCCTACAAATTCCACCTCCCATTCACCCAGTTTGATCATGGCTGTTCCGAAGTTTTTAAACACCGACACCGGTACATGTTCCTCAAAACTATCGGCTACCTTCTGGGCAAGGTTTATTCCACTCCCCACACAAACAAAATCAATGTCTTTGCTTGGTCTTTTCAAAATAAGGTCCCTGACATAGCCACCCACCACATAAGTTTCGAGCCCCATTTTATCTGCACAAGCCCCTACCCGCTTAAAAATAGCTACATCATCCAATTCTGCTTTCAGATTCATGCTTTCAGTATTTTCACATCTCCCTCTGGGCTCAGAATCATTTCTTTGGTACCGGCACTCAGCAAGGGAAAATATTCCTGTGTTTCAAAATCAGCTATTTTATCTTCTTCGTATTGGACAATCAGGGGCTGCCCAAAATTGAACAACAATTTTTTCCAAAAAGGCTGTCTGATCAAGGCAAAACGAAGCATCCCATCCTGAATGGGACCTTGTGTCCATATCCGGTTGACCGGACTATGGTAAATGGTGGGTTTGGTCGCAAACTCTACTATATCCAAGGAAACTTCGGAAAAGGGCTCTGCAAGTGTACGGATCTGAAAAAGGTCGAAAAGTAAAAATATGCCCTCCGCCTGGTCATTATTTGGATTCCATACAGATGCTGCCAAAAGGGTAATCACCTTTCCATGCCCTTCTTTGATGGTCACCCTACCTGAATCCCGGAGTTTTTTTACAACTTCTTTGCTTTCCACCTGATCAATTTTTGCCAAAAATAAGCCGAATTCCTGATAGGAAGGCAATTTGACCTTTCCTTATTTGTCCTTTTCTATTATAAAGTTTATTATGGAAGTCAAAAGCCTGAAAATAACTGCCTCTAAATTTTCAAAGCAACATCAAGCTTGTCCGGCTTTTGGTGCTTTAAAAGACCATATTATAAAGAGGTTTTTTTTTAAAAAGATATATTGCATAAATTCCCTTTCCTGAATAACCCCACTGATGAATCCAGCCCAGGAGAAGTTCAAAAATCAAATTAGGAACCCCTTTTATTTCTGGTGGGGCATGCTGTTTAAGCTTCCCACTGTTTTGTTTTGGAGGATAAGAATAACTCACTTGGACGAATCCAACTGTCAGGTCACCCTACCCTATTTTTGGCGAAGCCAAAACCCCTTTAAGTCCATTTATTTTGCAGCCATGTCGGGCGCTGCTGAATTGAGCACCGGAGTGTTGTGTCAATATGCTTTGGCTGGCAAGGGAAAATTCAGCATGCTTGTAGTTGGATTAAAAGCGGAATTCTTTAAGAAAGCCAACCAAAAAATCACTTTCACCTGCCAAGACGGATTAGCCGTCAGGGACTTGCTTGGAAGACTTGAGCCTGGCGAAAGTGAGACCTTGACTATGGTAGCTTTTGGAACCAACCCAGAGAAAGAAACTGTGGCTAAATTTTACATTACTTGGTCTTTTAAGCGCAAAAGCTGATTTTCCTGATGTTAATCACTATTATTTTCAGATCCATTTCTTTTGAGTCCGAAATCAGTAATGTCTAAAAACAAAATTTTAATCCAAATCGCCCACCTTGATTCAATTATTTTACCTAATTTTGAATCCCATAAGAATTTAAACAAAACATCATACCATTCTTATGGCCTCATCCACCAAATACATATTTATTACCGGAGGAGTTACTTCTTCCTTGGGAAAAGGTATCATTGCCGCCTCCTTGGCAAAACTGCTCCAGTCGAGAGGCTTTTCGGTTACCATCCAGAAATTTGATCCCTACCTCAACATCGATCCAGGCACACTCAATCCCTATGAACATGGGGAGTGCTATGTGACGGAAGATGGCGCAGAAACTGACCTTGATTTAGGCCATTACGAACGCTTTCTTAATGTTTCCACTACCCAGGACAACAATGTTACCACTGGGAGGATTTACAACAATGTCATCACCAAGGAGAGAAAAGGCGAGTATTTGGGTAAAACAGTTCAGGTAATCCCACACATTACCGATGAGATCAAAAGCAATTTTTATAAGTTAGGTGAATCAGGAAAATATGATGTAATCATTACCGAAATAGGGGGTTGTGTAGGTGATATTGAATCTCTTCCTTTCATAGAAGCGGTAAGACAAGTCAGGTGGGACTTGGGTTCAAATAATTTTCTGGTGGTTCATTTGACATTGATCCCTTATTTATCAGCAGCCAAAGAACTCAAGACCAAACCCACCCAGCATTCGGTCAAGCAACTCTTAGAGGCTGGGATTCAACCGGATATTCTGGTGTGTAGGACAGAGCACCATTTGCCGATGGACGTTAAGAAAAAACTGGCCCTTTTCTGTAACGTTCAGCTAAACTGTGTGATAGAAGCCATGGATGCGGAGAGCATTTATGATGTCCCGCTCTTGATGAAAAAGGAGAAACTGGACGAAAGGGTCATGGCCAAGCTCAAATTGAGTACCAAGACCAATACCGAATTGGAACAATGGAAGGATTTCCTGGGAAGATTAAAGAATCCAACCCAAGAAGTCCAAATTGGCCTGATCGGTAAATACGTTTCCTTACCGGATGCTTACAAATCCATCATTGAATCGTTTACCCATGCCGGCGCAGCTTTGGAATGCAAGGTCAACCTGCACTTGATTTCCTCTGAGGAAATCAACAAGGACAATGTAGAAAAGAAACTGGAAGGCTTAGATGGAATTCTTGTCGCCCCGGGTTTTGGTGAAAGAGGCCTTGAAGGAAAGATAGAAACTGTTAAATTTGCACGAACCAAAGGATTGCCTTTCTTGGGAATCTGCCTGGGAATGCAGGTGGCTGTGATTGAATTTGCCAGAAATATTCTGGGATTAGAGAAAGCAAACAGTACAGAAATGGATCCTAATACCCCGGATCCTGTCATTGCCCTGATGGAAGAACAAAAGAACATTGTACAAATGGGAGGCACTATGAGACTAGGTTCATATCCTTGTGAATTGACCAAAGGAACAAAATCTTTCACCGCATATGGAAAAGTGAGAATCAATGAAAGGCATAGGCACCGTTATGAATTTAATGACAAATATTTGAAACCCATGGAAAAACATGGTATGATTGCAGCGGGAATTAATCCTGATACCAATTTGGTTGAAATCGTGGAACTTAAAAATCACCCCTTCTTTGTGGGAACGCAATTTCATCCCGAATACAGAAGTACGGTTTTAAATGCCCATCCTTTATTCCTCAGATTCATCAAAGCCACCATAGACAATAAAACCTCAGATATTTAAATCCCCCTCTTAGACCTGCCTTCGATACATTTCGTAGAAGGTGGAGAGCAAATACGTTAAAGATTATGGACAAAAATCAAGCGACAGGACTTATACTTTTCGCAGCAGTCATACTGGTGTACTCATTGTTCTTTGCCAGCAGCCCTGAGCCACGGGAAATAGACACCCCCGAAACCACGGAATTGCCTGCCGAAAGACAGGCTGAAGAGCTCACTGAAACACCCTACAGCGCTACAGTAGATGTACTTCCGGATAGCCTCAGGAACCTCCAAAATGAAGCCACTTATGGTGTTTTTGCTTCTTTGGTCATCGGAGAAGAAAAAGAGGTTCTTCTTGAAAATGATAAAATGGTGGTTACATTCTCCAGCAAAGGGGGCGAAATCAAACGGGTGGAGCTAAAAGAACACAAGACTTGGGATCAAAGGCCACTCTACCTTTTGGATGAAGAAAGCTCAAGCTTTGATTATCAGATGTCCACCTCTTTGGGCATGTTGAGTTTGAATGATTTTTACTTTGAGTTTGATCAGTCGAATGCCGTAAATGAGGAAGAAGAACCCGTTCAAAGTGTACGCTTTACTGCATCAACGCCGTCTGGTAAATTGGTAAGAACCTACAGTCTTGCCAATGAAGCTTATGTGGTGACTCAACAAATTGAACTTCAAGGGCTTGAAAGACAGGTTAGTTCTCCGGAAATCACCATACTATGGGAGGATGAACTCAAAAAGCTGGAAGCTGACATAGAAGAATCCAGAAGAAAAACCTACATGAATTTCTATACGGTAGAAGGAAGTTATGATTACCTGAGCACATCTTCTGATCTGGATGAAAAGCAAGTTGCCGATCCCTTAAAATGGGTAGGCTTCAGTCAGCGCTTTTTCACAGCGGCTATGATTGCGGAAAATAGTTTCAATAATGCCTTTTTGACCCAAATGATACCTACAGACACATCGTTTGTAAAAGGAATGGGCGCCAGAATGCTTTTGCCTATTGAGAACAATGTGGCCAATATGGACTATTATTTTGGACCCAACAATTACAATGTGCTTAGAAAGATCACACCCGGTTTTGAAAAAAATGTCGACATGGGGTATTTCTTTGTCAGTTGGGTCAACAAGTACATCATCGTTAATCTTTTTCAGTTTCTGGAGAAATATTTCACCAATTACGGGGTCATCATCATTTTGATCGTGTTTATCATCAAGCTATTCCTTTTCCCTTTGACTTACAAGTCTTATGTAGGGATGGCCAAGATGAGGTTGATCAAACCCGAAATTGATGAATTGAAGGAAAAATACAAAGACGATCCTACCAAGCAACAGCAGGAGCAAATGAAGCTTTTTGGCCAACTAGGCGTCAGCCCTATTTCAGGATGTCTTCCCATGCTGCTTCAGATGCCGTTTCTGTTTGCCATGTTCTTTTTCTTCCCCAATTCCATCGAACTGAGGCAGAAATCCTTCCTTTGGGCACATGACTTGTCTACCTATGATTCAGTCCTCAATTTGCCCTTTACGATCCCTTTTTATGGTTCACACGTGAGTTTATTTGTCATCTTGATGGCTGTTTCTCAAGTGGCATATACCCGATTCAACAATCAGTTGACAGCAGCACAAGGCCCTATGAAAAACATCGGTTATATCATGCCGATCATGTTTATGTTTGTGCTTAACTCCTACCCTGCTGCCTTGAGTTTCTATTATTTTGTTTCCAACCTGGTAACATTTGGTCAACAAGCTTTGATAAAGCTATTTGTTGACGACACCAAAATCAGGGCTAAAGTGGAAGAAAACAAAAAGAAAAACGTGAATAAAAAGAAATCCAAGTTTCAGCTGAAACTGGAAGAGGCCATGAAAACAGCAGAGGCTAGCAAAAAGAAGAAGTAAAAAGCGTTCTAATGATCATATTTCAAAAGGAAGTGTAGCGATACCCTTCCTTTTTTTTTGAAAAGACCGCTTGCATGCTAATGGGTAAGCTTTAGCTGTTCAGAATCAAGCCATTAAACCCTCACATGATCCAGTGTGGATAATTAACACTATTTTGTACGACATAAACTTATATATTTGTGATATCATTAACCATTAAAAACTAACAAACATGACTGAAATAACCTTCTATGGTCATTCTACATTTTTGTTGAAAATTGGAGAAAAAGAGATCTTGTTTGATCCCTTTATATCTCCCAACGATTTGGCCTCTGAGATTGACATTGAATCCATAAATCCTGATTACATTTTGGTAACCCATGGTCATGAAGACCATGTAGCAGATGTAGAAAGCATTGCCAAACGGTCTGGAGCTATGGTGGTTGCCAATTATGAAGTAGCTACCTGGTTTTCCAAAAAGGGAATTGAAAATTACCATCCGATGAATCATGGAGGAAGCAAAAGCTTCGATTTTGGAAAAGTAAAATATGTAAATGCGATACACAGCAGTACGCTTCCAGACGGAACTCCTGGAGGAAACCCGGGCGGTTTTGTTGTGAAGACGGATTCGGTCTGTTTTTATTTTGCAGGGGATACTGCACTTACCTATGACATGAAGCTTATCGGAAAGCAGTTTGAGGTGGATTTTGCTTTCTTTCCTATCGGAGACAATTTCACCATGGACATTCATGATGCATTGGAAGCAGCAAATTTTGTTGGCACCAAAACCATAATAGGGATGCATTATAATACTTTTCCTTATATTGAAATCGACATTGAGGCTGCAAAAAAAGCGGCTGAGAAATCAGGAATAGCGTTGATATTGCTTAATATTGGGGAAAAAATCACCTTTGATCCGCACAGATGGGAAAAGTAATTGCGATAGCAAATCAAAAAGGCGGTGTAGGGAAAACCACCACCGCCATGAACCTGGCTGCAAGTCTGGCGGTCTTAGAATTTAAAACCTTGGTGATCGATGCTGATCCCCAAGCCAATACCACCTCGGGACTCGGACACAATCCCAGAAATATAGAAACCAGCATCTATGAATGCATGGTAGATGGCACAGACATTTCCACGATTGTATTGAAAACCAATCTGGAGCACCTGGATTTGATTCCTTCCCATATTGACCTGGTAGGCGCTGAGGTAGAAATGATCAATCTGGAAAGTAGGGAAGAAAAAATGAAGGAAGTGATCGGTAAAATCAGAGGGGATTATGATTTTATCATCATTGACTGTTCCCCTTCTTTGGGACTGATCACCATCAATGCCCTTACTGCAGCCAATTCGGTCATCATACCTGTGCAATGTGAATATTTTGCACTTGAAGGACTGGGTAAATTATTGAATACCATCAAGATTATACAAACCAGACTGAATCCTGACCTTGAAATAGAGGGAATACTGCTGACCATGTATGATGTAAGGCTGAGACTTTCCAATCAGGTGGTCGATGAAGTAAGGACTCATTTTAAACAAATGGTATTTAAGACCATCATTCCAAGAAATGTCAGACTGGGGGAATCACCCTCATTTGGACTGCCGGCCATATCATTTGACGGCGATGGAAAAGGAGCAATTGCCTACCTTAACCTTGCCCATGAAATTGCTGAGAAAAACGGGATGGCCAAAATAAACGGATAAAAAATGGCTGACAATAAACCAATCAAGCGAAAAAGTGCTTTGGGCCGTGGTTTGGGAGCCTTATTGGAAGATTCCCCAAAAAAAATACATAAGGAAGATTTCTTGACTGAGGAACCCAAAATAGGGATCCATGAAATCAGTCTGGATGAAGTACAGGTCAATCCCTTTCAGCCAAGAACACATTTTGATAAAGATTCCTTGGCAGAACTAGCAGAGTCAATCAAGGTTCAAGGCATCATTCAACCCATTACCGTTAGAAAACTGACAGATGGTGAATACCAGCTTATCGCCGGTGAAAGGAGATATCAAGCCTCAAAAATGGCTGGTCTCACCTCCATCCCAGCCTACATAAGGACTGCCAATGATCAGCAGATGCTGGAAATGGCCTTGATCGAAAACATACAGAGGGAAAACCTCAATGCCCTGGAAATTGCCCACTCCTATCAGCGCCTATTATCTGAATGCAATCTCAAGCAAGAAGAGCTTGGGGACCGAGTAGGTAAAAACAGGACCACGGTCAACAATTACTTAAGGTTGCTCAAACTGCCACCCGACATTCAGGCTGGTATCCGAGACCAAAAGATAAGCATGGGTCATGCCCGGGCATTGATCAATATTGATGACATTGATAAACAATTGGCATTGTATAAGCGCACTTTACAGGAAGAACTTAGCGTAAGAAAAGTGGAAGCTTTGGTCAAATCCCTTAATGATGGCCCTGCCGAAAAGGCGATCAAGGCGGGAGATTTAGTGGACCCCATCAAGAAGTATGAAATCAATAAGCTTCAGCAAAGGTTGGCCAATCATTTTGGAACAAAAGTTGCCCTGAAGTCCGATAATAAAAGCAAAGGAGAAATCAAAATCCCTTTCAATTCTACAGATGACCTTAACAGGATTTTGGAAATTCTTCACATCATTTAAAGTACTTACCTTCAGTTCCTCTGGTCAAAGTGATAAGTACAGGTATCCGGCAATGACTTTTTCCAAAGTCATTGCTGTTTTTGTATACCTTTTTCTCACTTGCTCAATAGGAATAGCACAGGAGGAAATTGTTTTACCTACGGAAAGACAGGTAGAGAGAGAAATTATCCTCAGAATGGATCAGAAGAACCCTAGAAAAGCCACCTTGCTTTCTGCCATGTTGCCAGGTGCTGGCCAAGTATACAATGGAAAGGCTTGGAAAGTCCCCATCATTTATGGGGGATTCATGACTAACGCTTATTTTACGGAATTCAACAACCGTCGCTACCAGATTTTCAGAGATGCCTTGTTTCAATTCAGAGATCCTACCAATACCGAGCCCAATCCATTCCCTAACCTCAATGAGGATGGGCTGATTAGGAATGTCAACTATTGGAGAAGAAACCGGGATGCCACCTACATCATTTTTTTGGCGATTTATGTATTGAATATTGTGGACGCCAATGTAGATGCCCACCTGTCCAATTTCGATGTGTCTGATGACCTCAGTCTCAGATTTGACCCGACCATGGAATCCTTGGCTTGGGGGGGAAATATGATAGGATTATCATTTAAAATTAAATTTCAGTAAACATGAATATATTGATCTTAGGGTATGGAAAAATGGGGAAAATAATCTCTGACATCGCCGAATCGCGTGGCCATACCATCGTGGAAAAAATAAACATAGAAAACCAACACCTTCTAAAAGATCTCGATCCAGAAAGGATCGATGTAGCCATTGAATTTAGTCAACCTGATGCCGCATTTGAAAACCTGTCCTGGGCCATATCCAAACAAATCCCTGTCGTCAGTGGGACCACTGGATGGCTGGACCGAAAATCCGAAATCGAACGCATGACCTTGTCCAAAGGAAGCACATTTTTTTATGCGAGTAATTTCAGCATAGGCGTAAACATCTTTTTCAAGGTAAACCGATACCTTGCAAAATTGATGAATGAGCAAAGTGATTACCGGGTCTCCATCGAAGAAATTCACCATACTGAAAAAAAAGATGCGCCTTCGGGCACTGCCATTACTTTGGCAGAAGACATCATCAACAAAATAGATCGGATCAGAAGATGGGACTTGGTACAGCAGGTGACCGAAAACGAACACAATATCCCCATAGTATCCAAGCGCATCGATCCAGCACCTGGTACCCATGTTATCACCTATCATTCTGAAATTGACGATCTTGAGATCAAACATACTGCCCATAGCCGGAAAGGATTTGCACTTGGCGCGGTTTTGGTTGCCGAGTGGATCAAAGACAAAAAAGGGGTATTGAGCATGAATGATTTTCTTTCCTTTTAATATTTTTGAAAATGACAAAACCAAATAAGAAAAAATCGGCATTGAGAGAATGGGGTGATGCCCTCCTTTTTGCTGTAATTGCCGCCAGTTTAATCCGATGGCTGTTTTTGGAACCCTTTACCATACCTACGGCATCCATGGAAAAATCTCTTCTGGTGGGGGATTTCCTGTTTGTCAGTAAAATGCACTATGGTACCCGTACTCCAAAAACCATCCTTCAGGTGCCCCTTACCCATCAAAAAATATGGGGAACTGAGCTTTCCTCCTATTCCAGTGCCATAGAATTGCCCTATTTCCGATTACCTGGCTTCAGTAAAATCAAAAGAAATGATGTGGTGGTTTTCAATTTTCCAACAGAATTTGAGCACCCGGTTGATCTCAAAACCAATTATATCAAACGTGCCGTGGGGGTTCCGGGAGATGTGTTGGAAATCAAAGATACACAGCTGTTTATCAATGGCAGCGAAGCTGAAAACCCGCCTCAAATGCAGTTTTCCTACGATGTTTTGACCAGTCGACCACTGAGTGTGGATTTTTTTGATTCTTATGACATCAATCCAGACAGTTTTTATCCATTTTCGGACAATTCCGGCTACTTGGTATTTACTACCAGGGAAAATGCCGAAAAGCTTAAATCCGCACCTGGAGTGACCACTGTCCGAATACGTTTAGAAAAAGAAGGGGCAGGACGGGCAGATGTCTTTCCTGACGGCTCTTTTTTTAAGTGGAATAAGGACAATTATGGTCCAATTGAAATCCCTACCGAAGGCTGGACGATAGAACTCAACCCTGAAAATGTAATGAAATATGCCTTCACCATTGAAAAATATGAAAGGCACAAAAACCTCAAAATAGATGGCAATGACATTTACCTTGACGGTCAGAAACTGGACACCTACACCTTCCGGCAGAATTATTATTTCATGATGGGTGACAACCGCCATGATTCACTGGATTCAAGGTATTGGGGTTTTGTTCCAGAAGACCATGTGGTGGGCAAAGCCTGGTTCCTTTGGTTATCTTTAGACAAACACAAAAACATGTTCAATAAAATCAGGTGGAACAGGTTCTTTAACCCAATCCGATAATGGTGGTGAGTTAAATTCAATCAAAAACAATGGTATAAAGTCCGGTTTCTCAGCCGGACTTTTTCTTTTCATGCTGTTAATCAGAGGGATTACACCTTTAATTATTACCAAAGAATCTCCTTTTTTCCCTTATTTCTCAAATAAGCATTGGCCTGGCTAAAATGGCCACAGCCCAAAAACCCCCGATGAGCTGACAACGGGCTGGGGTGAGGAGCATACAACTTCAGGTGTTTGTCATCAGGTATAAAGGCGGCTTTTTTCTTGGCATAGGCCCCCCAAAGCAAAAACACCAGACCCTCATTTTCTCTGGCCAAAGCATGAATCACAGCATCCGTAAAAGTTTCCCAGCCTTTGTTTTGGTGGGAACCTGCTTGATGGGCTTCTACCGTCAGCGTTGCATTGAGCAGTAAAACCCCTTGTTTCGCCCAGCGATTCAGATTGCCGTTGGGAGGGACGGGGAGATTCAGGTCTCTTTTGAGTTCTTTGAAAATATTCAATAAGGAAGGCGGAAACGGCACTCCTTCCTGAACCGAAAAAGAGAGTCCGTGTGCTTGCCCCGGCCCGTGATAGGGATCTTGGCCCAAAATAACCACCTTGGTTGCTTCAAAGGCACAAGCCTCGAAAGCACTGAATATTTGAGATCCTTTTGGATAGATGGTTTTGGATTGATATTCCTTTTTGACAAAATCCGTCAGTGCCAAGAAATAAGGTTTTTCAAATTCATTTTCCAGCCTTGATTTCCAACTGGGTGCTATTTTCACATTCATATATCCAATATTATGGAGAATTGAGAATAAAGCCTTATTTTCGAAATGAAAAATATAAATTAATGACTATGGTCAGTGCTATTACATCCGGGATCAAAGTTTCAGTAGTGGTAACTTACCAGGCAGAATTTTCCAGCCCTCATCAGCACCATTTTGTCTTCACCTACAAGGTCACCATAGAGAACAGTTCTTTTCAAACGGTACAACTGATGAGAAGAAAGTGGGAAATTCATGATGCCGGTGAAACCCATAAAATCGTAGAAGGAGATGGTGTGGTGGGCCAACAGCCTGTTTTAGAACCTGGGAGTGTACATGAATATGTATCGGGTTGTAACTTGAAATCAGGATTGGGTAAAATGAAAGGAAGCTATTACATGGAAAAAATAGTTGACGGAATGATTCTGGAAGTGAAGATTCCTGAATTTCAACTCATTGCTGACATCTACGATAATTGATGTGGCGTGAGTATTTGTTTCCCTTCAAGGAATACCTACATTATTTTTTACTCAAAGAAGACCAGCACGCTCTGCAGAGTCCGTTTGCATTTGATATGTATTCGGGACTTCTAAAGCACATTAAAGCGTCAAAGGAAAAAAATCAGCACTTAGTCCAAAGAATGACGATGCTTATACAGGATGCTGAGGTATTGGAAATTTCGGATTATGGTGCGGGCTCCAAAAGGCTGAAAAATCAGCGAAGAAAGACTTCTTCAATAGCCAAGCACAGCAGTTCTTCGGCAAAATTCGCTGCCCTTTTACAGTATTTCTGTACCAAAACACCTGCCATCAATGTGCTGGAACTGGGAACTTGCTTAGGTGTCAGCACCGCTTTCATCCAGGAAGCTGTAAAAGGTGAGTTTTTCAGTTTTGAGGGTTCTACGGCCTTGGCTGTCAAAGCCCGGGCACACTTTGGTTTGGAAAGGGTTCAATTTATTCTGGGAGATATCCGGAAAACCTTGCCTGAATTCCTTAAAACCAACCCAAAAATCGATTTTGCCTGGATCGATGCCACCCATACCTATGAAGGTTCTATGAGTTATTTCAACAGCTTGATTCCCCATGCGCATGAGGAATCTATTTTTGTCATCGGAGACATTCACTGGTCCAAAGGCATGAAAAAGGCATGGGATACTATCAAATCACATCCTAAAATAAGCTGTAGTTTTGATTTCTATGAATGTGGCGTACTATTTTTTAAAAAAGGATTAATGACTCAACACTATGTCCTTTCAATTTGACTTCACCGATTTTGTTGATATTCAAATCGATTATTGCTTCTTTTTTAGCATAAAGAAAAGCTCCTCACCCATCCTGGGGGGTATGGAATTGTAACATGGTTCCATCAATACCACTTCAAAATGGGGTTCAAAATATGCCAGATATTCTGCCTTGGTTCCACCAAAAGGTGGGCCTACCTTTGGAAAATGGTGGGAAAAAAGCAACCCAACCAATTTACCCCCTTCTTTGAGGAGTTTTTTCATTTTTTGCACATAGGCTGGTCTAAGGTCTATGGGAAGTGCACAAAAAAAGGTTTGCTCCAAGATCAGATCATAGCTTGAGGCGTGGTTGAAGAAATCTTCATGATGGAGATGTTCTGATGGGAATTGAGGATATTTTTCTTTGAATTGCTTAAGAGGAAAGGCTGAAATATCCAGAACATGGACATATTCAAAGCCGTTTTGGAATGCGTAGGCGGCCTCATAGGCATTTCCCGCACCGGGTATAAGTATTTTAAGATCTTTTCTTGTAATTTGGTCCAAATATTGTTGAATCGGTGGAGCGGCTTTTCCGATATCCCAGCCAATCTCATTGGTTTCGTATCGGGAAGTCCAGTAGCTTTCATTTAATTCTGATTTCATATTGACTATTTAGCATTGAATTCATATATACTATACCATGAGTACAAACATAAGTTCTGAAACTCCAAAGAAAAATGAGAGTTGGAAAAATATTCTGATTATTGTCCTATTGATTCTCATTGTAATCAGTGGCATCAAACTCTACACAGATTCCATAGACCGAACCAAAAAGGCTGAGGAAATCATTGTTTTGACGGAAGAAACCAACGATTTGAACAAGAGGCTGGATTCCATGACCTACCAATTGGACTTACGAATCCAGGAAATTGCTAAACTTGGCGGTGAGGTGGATTCACTCGTCAGCATCAGGGAACAGTTGGTCAGGGAAAGAAATACAGACTCCAGAAGAACTGAGGCCCAAATAGTGGCTTTGAACAAAAAGATAGACACCTACTCCAACCTACTTAAAGAAAAAGATGATGATATCATCAAACTCCGGGAGATCAATGATGAATTACTTTCAGAAAACCAGGAGCTCAAGACTGATAAAGCCGAAATTGAGGAGGAAATGGTCAAGCTTAACCTTAAGCAGCAGGAACTGGAAGAAAAAGTCAATATTGCCGCCAAACTCAAAGCTGAAAACATAATAGTAGCTGCTGTCAACAACAGGGGTAGAGAAAGAGTCGGGGAATTTAGAAACAGACAATTGGAAAAACTCAAGGTTTCCTTTAACCTTGCCGACAACCCGGTATCAGAACCAGGAACTAAAGATATTTTTGTGCAGGTAGTTTCGCCCAACAATCAGATTATCTTTGACATTGCAAGGGGTTCTGGCACCTTTAGGGTGGATGGAAGAGAGGAATTTTATACCGCCAAGCAGGACATTCTCTTTGACAATTCCAGACAGGAACTCACGTACTATTACGAAAAGGGCTCCGATTACAACACAGGCCGTTACGAGGTACGGATTTTTGCGGATGGATTCCTGATCGGCAATCAGGCATTTGAAATCAAATAGGCATTTAGACCGGGTCATTGACCCGGTTTTTTCGTTTTTAAGGGGAGTATCATCCTGTCATCTTTCAGAAGTGTACTTTGATTCCATTTGATATTTGGATAAAACATAAATAACACCTATTTTTGCGGTCTCTTTATCATAAAGTAAATTAAAACACAAAAAAATGTTCCAAAAAAATTACGAGGCGGTATTCATTTTAACTCCCGTTTTGTCTGATGTTCAGATGAAGGATACCGTAGATAAGTTTGTAAACTTATTAAAAGATGAGGGAGCAGAAATCATCAATGTGGAAAATTGGGGACTCAAGAAATTGGCCTACCCTATTCTGAAAAAAACGACCGGTTTCTACGTCATGGTAGAATTCAAATCAGAACCAACACTTATCAAAAAGTTTGAGTTGGAACTGAGAAGAGACGAGAAAGTGATGCGATTCCTGACTACGGTACTTGATAAGCATGCTTTGATCTATGCTGATAGAAGAAGAAAAGGAGAATTTAACAAAAAATCAGAAGTAAAAGAGGAGGCTGCGAAATGACACTGAGAAACGAACCCATCAACAGAGAGCAAATCAAGAAGAAGTATTGCCGATTCAAAAAGCACGGCATCAAATACATCGATTACAAAGATCCCAATTTCTTATTGAAATTTGTCAATGAGCAAGGCAAGATTCTTCCTAGGAGATTGACTGGAAACTCTGCCAAGTATCAAAGAAAAGTGGCCAATGCCATCAAAAAAGCAAGACACTTGGCCTTATTACCTTTTGTAACCGACGGATTGAAATAATCCATCTGATCATTCACATCAAAATCGAATAAGAAAATGGAAGTTATTTTAAAAACCGACATAAAAGGACTTGGCTATAAAAATGACATGGTTGACGTAAAACCAGGTTATGGAAGAAACTATCTGATCCCTCAGGGATTCGCAGTTTTGGCCACTTCTTCCAACAGAAGGATCCTTCAGGAAAATATCAAACAAGCTGCCCACAAAGCAGAGAAAATCAAAACCGAAGCAGAAAACATCGCTGCCAGCATTGAGGCTTTGACCTTGGAAATCAAAGCCAAAATCGGTGAAACGGGTAAAATCTTCGGAAAAGTCACTACCCTTCAGATTTCAGATGCCCTTTCTGAGAAAGGCATCGAGGTGGATCGTAAGAAAATTGCCATCAATGTGCCCGTAGAAGGCGCTGGCGATTTTGAAGCGGACATTGATCTTCACAGAGAAGTCAAAACCAAAGCAAAATTTGTTGTGGTCGCTGAATAAACAGTACCCCAAAATATTAAAGCCGGATTTTAATCCGGTTTTTTTTTGCCCAAAAAAAAGCCAAACAAAAATGTTTGGCTCTAATAAAATGAGTTAAACCCTGATTAATTCAAGGCAACTTTTTCAAGGTCTTCAATCAATTTTTTGGATACAGCCTTGCTGTTTTTTTCCCTTGCTTCTTTCAAAACCTCAAGAGCCTTTTGAGATTTCTCGATCAATCCAACAGGATTACCATCATACTCGTAGCTTCTAAAGCACCAAGCCAATTCTGCAGCCAGAGAAGACTCAATTTTCAATTTTTCCAACTTCTCCAAAGTGGTCTCTACTGTTTTTTCCAGGTTTTTTACTTTCATTTCAGTCTTGTTTAATTTGTAACTGGTTCAATTTTAACTATTTCGCTACAAAACTGGTAAATATTAAATTAATTTGCAACTTATTCACAATCAGTTAACAAAATAATAAAAAACAACTCCTTTTCTTAAAAATTTAACATCTGATTATTTGAAAAAACCGAATGATAATTGTCGTTTTGCCAAAATTTATTGATTTTAAAAGTATATTTTGATCTAAATTTCAAAATTTAATTTTGATGATGAATCCATGCCTTTTTTTAAGAAAAGGTGGTTAAAACGTGAAGGCGTTTCAAATTTTAGGTTTTCAGCTATCTTTGCTTATGGCCATTCCAGAAAGAAAGCAAACCCTTTATGAAGAATTTGCAAACAGTATTACCCATGGATTTGGAATCCTTTTCAGCATAGTGGCCATTTCATTGTTGGTTACCTTTTCCGTCCTCAACGGGACTGCCATCCACATCGTCAGCTGTGCTTTGTTTGGGGGGTCTATTTTATTGCTGTACACCTTTTCCACCCTGTACCACGCCATACAGAATGAAAGGATAAAACCTTTGCTGCGGATCTTTGACCACATCAGCATATACATGCTCATTGCCGGCACCTATACCCCCTTTTTATTGCTTGCAGTGGGTGGGCTTTGGGGATGGATCTTTTTTGGCATCATCTGGGGCCTGACTTTGATGGGCACTGTTTTTAAAATTTTCTACACAGATAAGTTTCCAAAATTTTCCCTGATCCTCTATTTGAGTATGGGATGGATGGCCATTTTCCTGATCAAACCCCTATTGGAGAATCTCAGTGCAGAGGTTTTGAGCATGATCGCTGCGGGAGGCCTTGCCTATACCCTGGGTACGGTTTTCTATGTGCGGACAAATATGCCTTATGCACATACCTTATGGCATATTTTTGTTTTGACAGGTACTGTACTCCATTTCATCGGCATCATGTATTTGATTCAGGCTTGAAATTTTTGGTAACTTTAGGAGTTAAAAGAAAAAGTCCAAATGCATCTATTCACCCATTTTGAGATTCCGGAAATTCATCAGAAAATCAAGTATGAAAGTCGGATAGCACTATTTGGATCATGTTTTTCGGATATGATTGGGAATAAGTTGTCCAAAAGCAAATTCAACACGCTTTCCAATCCTTACGGCACCATCTTCAATCCCATTTCCCTGATTGACTTGCTGCATGATGCACTGCATGAACGGGTGGTTGATGAAAACCTTTTTGTAGCCCAACAGGAATTATGGGTAAGCTATGGCATGCATGCTGAAATCAAGGCCGAAAGTCAAGAAGCCTTAAAAGAGAAGATTGTCAACCTTCAAGAGCAAGTGGCTGTTTATCTCAAGCAGGCGAGCCATTTGTTCCTGACCTTCGGAACTGCCTATGTGTATGCCTTAAAGGACAGGGGGCATTTGGTGGCAAATTGCCACAAACGACCGGGGTACCTGTTTAAGAAAAGGTTGCTTGTCCTTTCAGAAATGAAGTCCCAATTCCGATCATTCTATCTTGCGCTAAAAGCAGTCAATCCCAACATACACGTCTCCCTTACCGTAAGTCCTGTGAGACATACCAAAGATGGGATACCGGAAAACCAACTCAGCAAGTGTCTTCTAAGGGTTCTCTGTCATGAAATCACGCAACAGCACCCTGAAGTGCACTATTTTCCGAGCTATGAAATCATGATGGATGAGTTGAGGGATTACCGGTTTTACAAAGATGACCTGATCCATCCGAGTGATTGGGCTGAAGATTATATTTTTCAAAAATTCCTATCCTCCCATTTATCAGAGGAAGCGATGCAAACCCTTGGCAAGGTAAAGTCCATCAACCTGGATTTGGCACACCGCCCATTTCACCCAAAAGGGAAGGCTCACCTGAGTTTTCTTCAAAAGCTTCTCGACAAAATGGAACAAATGCCCGTGGAAATTGATTTTTCAAAAGAGATACTCATGGTCAAAGCCCAAATCAGTAACCATTTTTAATCCCAAATCAAAATCCAATGTCCCATTCTCCCAATGCCCTGATCCACAGCAAAAGCCCTTACCTGCTCCAGCATGCTTACAATCCTGTCCAATGGTTTCCATGGGGGCCCGAGGCCTTGGAAAGGTCCCAAAGTGATAACAAACCGATATTGGTCAGCATCGGGTATTCAGCCTGTCATTGGTGTCATGTGATGGAAAGAGAAAGCTTTGAGGATGAGGAAACCGCAGCATTGATGAATGAGGGATTTGTATGCATCAAGATTGACCGGGAAGAAAGGCCCGATCTGGACAACATCTACATGGATGCCGTTCAGGCCATGGGCTTGCAGGGAGGATGGCCGCTGAATGTGTTTCTGATGCCCAATCAAAAGCCCTTTTACGGCGGTACCTACTTTCCCAATAAAAACTGGAAAGGCCTGTTGAAGAATATCAAAGAAGCCTTTGCCAAGCACCATGATCAATTGGCAGAAAGTGCGGAAGGTTTTGGAAGGAGCCTCAGCATCAATGAAAAAGAGAAATACGGGCTATCTGATGGTGAATTAGATGTTTCAAAAGATGAAATGTCAAAAATCATCACCCAATTGGAAAATAAATTTGATCCGGAATGGGGAGGAATGAATCGGGTGCCCAAATTCCCCATGCCCTCCATCTGGCATTTGGTGATGGATTATGCTTTGGCGAAGGACGATCAAGGCTTGCTTGAAAAGGTGTTTTTCACCCTGAAAAAGATCGGAATGGGCGGCATTTATGACCAACTCAGGGGTGGTTTTTCCCGGTATTCCGTGGATGGAGAATGGTTTGCCCCGCATTTTGAAAAAATGCTGTATGACAATGGCCAATTGATGGCCCTGTATGCCAAAGCATATCAGGTCAGCAATGACCCTTTCTATGAAGAAAAGCTGACCGAAACCCTGCAATGGCTGGAAGCGGAAATGCTTCAGGAAGAAGGGGGCTTTTATGCTGCCCAGGATGCCGACAGTGAAGGGGTGGAAGGAAAGTTTTACACCTGGATCCATGCCGAACTGAAATCCATCCTTGGCAATGATCAGGATTGGTTTTTTGAACTGTATAACATCAAAGAAACAGGCAACTGGGAAGACGGGGTCAATATTTTGTTCCAGACCCAGGACCTGAATGTGGTGGCCAAAAATCATGGGCTAAATGAGACACAGTTAAAGAATCAGCTAAAAACCGTCAAATCCAAATTGCTGGACATCAGGAACAAGCGGATCTTCCCCGGATTGGATGACAAAGTCATCAGTGGTTGGAATGGATTGATGCTGTCGGGTCTGAGTCAGGCATATTTGGCCACTCAAAACCCCTTGGCGCTGAATATGGCCAGAAACAATGCCACTTTCCTGAAGGAAAAAATGCTGCTACAGGGCATTCTATACAGGTCTTATAAGGAAGGGCAAACTTACACGCCTGCATTTTTGGAAGATTATGCGGCAGTCATACAGGGCTGGATTTCCTATTATCAGGTTAGTCTTGAGGAAAAATGGCTTTTGGAGGCAAAAAAACTGATGGAAAAGGCCATTGAGGACTTTTGGGATGACCAAGATGGCCTGTTTTATTACAACAACCCGAAGGCCGAAAAACTGATCGCCAACAAAAAAGAGATCTTTGACAATGTCATTCCCGCCTCCAATTCCATGATGGCCAGAAACCTGCATCAATTGGGAATTTATTTTTATGAGGACAGCTACATGGAAAAAGCCCGATCCATGGTGGCTTCCCTGCAACCCTTATTGGTCAAGGAGCCTGGTTTTCTGACCCATTGGGCAAATGCTTATCTGGAGCATCTGCTGCCCGCGGCCGAAGTTGGCATCGTGGGAAAAGGGGCTTTGGAAAAGGCCAAAAGCATGACCATGAAATACACGCCCAATTCCCTGGTTGCTGCCTCCGAATCAAGCGATTCCCAACTCCCACTTTTACAGGGTAAAACTGCGGATTCCGATGGAAATGCGTTAATTTACGTCTGCTTCAACCGGACCTGTATGCGACCGGTCTCTGAGGTTGATGCTGCTTTTTCCCAATTCCCAAAACTGTCCTGATCCTTGGAAAGCTTATTTGGAGATACTTATCCGCCTGCTACCGAAAAGGTTTCCCTTTTTGCTGATGTCATCCTTCCGGTACCCATCCCCAAGATGTTTACCTACCGCATCCCAAGGCAAATGGAAGAACAGATTGGCATTGGCTTCCGGGTGATTGTACAGTTTGGCAAAAAGAAAATCCTGACGGGCATCATCGGAAAGGTCCACCAAAAACCCCCTGCAGCCTACGAGGCCAAACCAATCCTGGAAATCCTGGATGAACAGGCCATTGTCAATCCCTTGCAGATCCGGTTTTGGTCGTGGATGTCGGAATATTACTGCTGCCAGATCGGCGAAGTCATGAATGCGGCCCTGCCCTCCGGATTGAAACTGAGCAGTGAAAGCAAAATTCAGCTCCACCCCTATTTTGACCCCGAAGACACTCCACTGGAACTGGATGACCGGGAGATCATCCTGTTGGATGCTTTGGCGCATAAGGAAGAATTGAGTTTTGAGGATTGTGGGTTGCTGCTGGGTCTAAAGTCACCCCACCCCATCATCAAAAGCCTGGTCATCAAAGAAGCTGTTTTGGTCTATGAACAGGTAAAGGAAAAGTACAGCCCGAAAATCGAAAGCAGGGTACGGCTTTGCCCCCCTTATGACCGAGACAAAAAAGCCTTGGAACAGTTATTTGACGAACTGGCCTCCAAGCCCAAACAAGAGCAAGTACTCCTCGCCTATCTCCAACAAGTCCCGGTATACCAACAGGCAGCGCTTAATGAGCTGGGGCTGGAAAAAAAACAGCTTGCTGACATGGGCACATCGGTAAGTTCCCTCCATACTTTGGTCAAAAAAGGTGTTTTTGAGACGTTCAAAAAAGTCATCAGCCGCTTTGGGGAGATGGCTGCACTGGAAGAGCCCCCCAAGCTGGCGGACTTTCAGGAAAGTGCCCTTACTTCCATCAAACAGCAATTCCAGGACAAAAATACCCTGTTATTGCATGGCATCACCGGAAGCGGAAAAACGGAAATTTACATCGCTTTGATCCAGGAGGCCTTGGCTAGTGGCACGCAGGTCTTGTTGCTCCTGCCCGAAATTGCCCTTACCACCCAGATCGTTTCCCGGTTGCAATTGGTCTTTGGCAGCAAAATGGGCATCTACCATTCCAAGTTTTCCGACAACGAACGGGTGGAAGTCTGGAGAGGCGTCTTGTCAGGCAAGTATTCCTTTGTAATCGGGGTCAGGTCCTCCCTGTTTTTACCCTTTGACAGCCTGGGACTTATCATCGTGGATGAGGAACATGAGACCTCTTACAAGCAATATGATCCTGCACCCCGCTTTCAGGCCAAGGACTCCGCCATCATGCTGGCCTGGCTACACCAGTCCAAAATCCTGCTGGGAAGCGCCACGCCATCCTTTGAAAGCTATTTCAATGCCAGAACAAAGAAATACGGATATGTCCAATTGGAGCAGCGCTTTGGAGATGCACAGCTTCCTCAATTCAGATTGGCAGACATGCTGGTGGACCAAAAGAAAAACCTGCTGAAACTGGGAATGACCCGCTTGATGCGGGAAAAAATCCAGACAGCACTCGACCACCAGGAGCAGGTGCTGATCTTTCAAAACCGCAGGGGATATGCCCCGTTCCTCAGCTGTGAAGACTGCGGATGGATTCCGGAGTGTGAGCAATGTGATGTCAGTTTGACCTATCACCAGTTTGCCGAAGAATTGCGGTGCCACTATTGTGGATTCAAAGAAAAACTGCCTACGAGCTGTCCTGCCTGCGGCAGTTCAAAAATTGTGACCGTGGGACAGGGCACCGAGCGAATCGAAGAATCCCTGACTCTTCTATTCCCCGAAGCCAGAATAGCACGCATGGACATGGACACCACCCGAAGCAAGTTTGGTTACCAGCGCATCCTCGAAGATTTTGGTGCCGGCAATGTGGACATATTGGTGGGAACACAGATGATCACCAAGGGGCTGGATTTTGATAAGGTGACCGTGGTGGGCATCGTGGATGCGGACCGCATTCTATACTATCCGGATTTCAGGTCGGGAGAAAGGGCCTTTCAGCAGATCACCCAGGTCGCCGGAAGGGCGGGAAGAAGGGGGCAGGTCGGAGAAGTCATCATCCAAACCCGTAAGCCGGACCATTACGTGTTTGACCGGGTCATTCAGGGTGATTTTCTGCCATTTTACCTGATGGAGATGGCTGAGAGGCAGCGGTTTTTCTATCCCCCGTTTGTCAAACTGATCCGCATCTCCTGCAGGCATAAAAACCAGGCTATTGCTGAAAGGGCGTCTAGGCACCTGACCCAGATGCTACAGGAGATACCGGTCAAGAAAATCATATTGGGGCCTGAAAAAGGCCTTATCGGAAAAATCAAAAATCACTACATTTTTGAAACCATGGCTAAGGTAGATCGTTCCGGCAACCATCAGACCCTATTCAAACAGGAATTGAGTCAAAAGATCGCGACACTTTTGGCTGAAAAGGACTTTCGTTCGGTCAGGTTTGTGGTGGATGTGGATCCTTATTGAATGGAATATTATGAAGTATGGATTTACGTCTGTATGTAAGTTGAGGAAGTTTTCTATTTAATTAGTTGGATGTCGGATGTCAGATGTCAGATGTCCGAAGTAAAATACAAGTGATTCAAGTGATATGGGAAGTTTAATCAGGAAAAAGAAAAAATAGTTGGGAATATAATCAGCGTTGATTCTCAGAAAATACAGGATTTGAAAAAAATACAGGTAAACAATATAATTCATTTATGACTATAAATCTCCAATATCCCATCGGCCGCTTTTCACCGCCTCAGGACCTCACTGCCGGGTTGATTGAAGAATACATTCAGGTGATCGCATCATTTCCTTCCCTGCTGAGAAAGGAAGTTCAACACATGGCCGGGGAAAATCTCCATACACCTTATCGGCCTGGCGGTTGGACTGTAAAGCAGGTCATCCATCATTGTGCGGACAGTCATATGAACAGTTTTATCAGGTTCAAACTTGCCTTGACCGAGGACAACCCTACCATAAAAGAATACTCGGAGGGCCAATGGGCGGAATTGACTGACGGTCAGCATTCCTCTGTGGAGTCCAGCCTGAAGCTTTTGGAAGGACTGCATGAAAGGTGGGTAGCCCTATTGAAATCCCTTAACAAAGAGGAGCTGAAAAGAACCTTTTTCCATCCCGAAAAACAAAAGTCCATTACCCTGGAACACAATGTTGCCTTATATGCCTGGCACTGTCAACACCACCTAACCCATGTGCGATTGGTTTCAAGGGGTGTATGATAGTTATAAAAGTCATCAAAACTTGTCTCGACTTTCTCGGGAGAATGCCTCAGATCCTGTATTTGGAATCTATGGAGAGACCTGTCCGCTGTGGCCGATAAATATATGAATGGGTCATCATCAATAATTCGAACTAAAATATAGGTTTTAATTTGATAAACAACAGGCGGATTTTGGATGACCTCTAAAAAAAAAATGTTGAGTGGTAGCTCTTTTTTAAATTATTTACAGCAGTCTGAAGACTGCAATTTTGTAGGTCCAAGACTAAGTCTTGAACCATATGTGAATTTTTAACAGTTGGTTTCTTTGTTTAACTGATAAACTGATACCCTGTTTATCTGTTTCTCTACTTTCAGCTTTTCCCCGTTTGACGGTTCTCTGTTTAACCTTACTTTCAGCTTTCAGCTTCAAGCTTCAAACTTTTCCTACTCCCCTTCTTATAAAATCCTATCGATAGGCCCTATTGATCTCCTCCAACTTCTTAGCACCGGGACAAAGTTCTTTCTCGGAATAGGTATTTAAGGGCTTATCTGCTGTATTCAGGGTCCCATGCAGGTCTTTCCATTCGGTATTGACGTAAAGCAGTCCGGTCAGGATTTCATTTCTAATCCTTGCTTCCTGGAGTGCGTTGACTACCGAAATCCTGTTTTCAGGGTTCCAATCCGTGGCCAGTTTGTTCAACTGAATCAGTGACCCATCATGCAAGGCCACCCGGGTGGATTTGCCTGGATCATAGCTGGCCGTGATTTGCTTGCTTTCAGGCACAAAATCTAAGGTCGAGACGGTTTGCATGTGCTGACGAACATAATCATAGGACTTGGTAGAACCTGGGTTGTTGTTGAAGGTGACGCAGGGGGAAATCACATTTAAAAAAGCAAAGCCTTTGTGGTGCATCGCTGCCTTGATCAGGGGCACCAACTGCTGCTTGTCCCCACTAAAGCTCTGTGCTACAAAGGAAGCTCCCAATTCTATCGCCAAACTGGCCAAATCTATGGCCTGAAAAGGATTGATGCTTCCTGCTTTGCTTTTTGACCCTTGGTCAGCGGTTGCTGAATCCTGCCCTTTGGTCAGGCCATAACAGCCATTGTTCATCACAATGTAGACCATATTCAGATTTCTCCGGATCACATGGACAAACTGCCCCATCCCGATGGATGCCGTATCCCCATCACCTGAAACCCCGAAATAAACCATGTCCTTGTTCGCCATGCTGGCCCCTGTGGCTATGGAAGGCATCCTTCCGTGGACGGAATTAAAGCCATGGGAATTGCCTAGAAAATATGTGGGTGTTTTGGAAGAGCAGCCGATACCGGAAATCTTGGCTACATGGTGGGGCTCTACCGACATCTCAAAACAGGCCTGCACAATGGCTGCACTGATGCTGTCATGGCCACAACCTGCACAGAGCGTGGAAAGAGAACCCTCATATTCCTTAAGGGTGTACCCGATCTTGTTTTTGGGGAGTTTAGGGTGCCTAAACAGAGGTTTGATGTAACTCATGCTTTTGTTTGTTTTCTTCTAACAGATATGCACTGATTTTCCTTTGGATGGCATCCGCAGTAATGGGCATGCCATCATAATTGAGCACTGAAATCAATTTATCCGAATGGGTCTGCAATTCATTGATCAGCAGCGTCCTTAACTGGGCGTCCCGATTTTGTTCAATCACAAAAACCAACCGATGGGAAGCAATGAAATCCGACACCTCTTTTCCAAAGGGAAAAGCCTTTATCCGGATGGCATCCAACAACAATTCTTCTTCTTCCAAAAGATCTTTTGCTTCCTCAGCGGAATAGGTAGAGGTCCCAAAGAACAACATCCCCAGCTCAGATTCATTTTGATCTTGATACAAGGCAGCTTGGGGAACGAGATTTTTGGCAGTATCCCATTTTCGGATCAACCTGTCCATATTGCGTTTATAAGCATTACCATCTTCAGTGTAAACCGCATATTCATCCCTGGAGGTGCCCCTTGTAAAGAAGGCCCCTTTGGTGGGATGGGTTCCGGGATAAGTCCGGTAAGTAATGCCATCCCCATCCGTGTCCAGGTACCTGCCAAATCGCCCGATTTCCTCCAAGGCGGCAGCATCAAGCACTTTTCCCCGATTGTATTTTTTCTTATCAGTCCATTCAAAGGGCTCGCTCAGGTGGTCATTCATGCCCAAGTCCAAGTCTGTCAACAAAATCACCGGGGTCTGCAGCTGATCAGCCAAGTCAAAAGCCTGGGCTGTCATTTCAAAGCATTCCTTAGGGGTGGAGGGGAACAGCAGGACATGCTTGGTGTCTCCATGAGAAGCATAAGCTGCCAGCAGGATATCCGATTGCTGGGTACGGGTGGGCATGCCTGTACTGGGCCCTGCCCGCTGCACATCGACCAATACAGCCGGCACTTCTGCAAAATAGGCCAAGCCGATAAATTCATTCATCAAGGAAACTCCGGGACCACTCGTGGCCGTGAAGGCCCTCGCTCCGTTCCAGTTTGCACCGATGACCATCCCCATGGCGGCCAACTCATCCTCTGCCTGAACCACGGCATATTTTTTTTGTCCGGTGTGGGACTCTGTTCGGTATTGCTCCGCAAAATGCTCAAAAGCTTCTGCCACAGAAGTGGAAGGTGTGATTGGATACCAGGCCATTACTGTAGCTCCCCCATAAACGGCACCAAGGCCACAGGCTGTATTGCCGTCTACCAGGATTTGGTTTTTTACCAGGTTTCTCCTTTCCAGACTAAATTCCAGCGGGTAGTTGAAATGGGTGAACACATATTCCCTACCCAGGTTCAGCGCTTGTTTGTTGGCATCGATCAAAGCGCCTTTTCCGGCAAACTGCTCTCCAAGCAGGGCTTCCAGGACCTCCAGTTCTATCCCGAGTAAAACCGAAAGGGCTCCAACATAGATGATGTTCTTGAGCAGCTGTCTTTTTCTTGGATCCGAAAAGGCAGCATTAGACATTTCCATCATGGGGATTCCCAAGTATTGAATGTCTTCACGGAAATGCTCCAAACCCAGTTTACGGGTGCTGTCGTAGAGGAAATAGCCCCCTGTCCGAACATTTTTAACATCCTGGGCCATGCTTTGGGGATTGACACAGACCATCAGGTCTATGCCTTCCCTCCTACCCAAATAGCCCTTTTCACTGACCCGGACTTCGTACCAAGTGGGTAATCCCTGAATGTTGGAGGGAAAGATATTTTTAGGAGTAACCGGAATACCCATCCTATAGATGGATTTGGCAAAAAGGTAATTGGCACTCGCCGAACCTGTGCCATTCACATTGGCAAACCGGATGACAAAGTCATTGATGAGAGAATGACCTTCTGGTTTTTCTTGCTTAGGACTCATAAGCTATGGGCTTTGGTAACGCTGTAAAAATATTTCTGCATGTCCCAGGCCGAGGTAGGGCATCTCTCGGCACAAAGGCCACAGTGGAGGCACACATCCTCATCCTTGACCATCACCCTGCCTGTTTTCAGTTCCGCGGAAACCAACAGGTCCTGTTGGGTATTCAAAGCCGGGACCAAAAGTTTCTCCCTTAATTCAGGTTCTTCTGCATTGGTGGTGAAGGTAATGCAGGAGGTAGGACAGACATCCATGCAGGCATCGCACTCTATACAGCGGTTTTCGGTAAATACCGTCTGTACGTCACAATTTAGGCAACGCTGGGCTTCCTTAAAAGCGGTGGGCACATCAAAACCGAGTTCCACCTCCTTTTTCCGGTCCTTCAGCGTGATGGATTTTCTGGCCTGAGGCACCACAAATCTTTGGTCTATGGTCACCGGGCTGTCGTAGCTCCATTCATGGATGCCCATTTTCTGACTGATCAGATTGGTGTAGGGACTGGGCCTTTTTTTGAGGTCTTTGCCTTCACAATAGAGGTGCATGGAAACGGCTGCCTGATGGCCGTGGGCAACAGCGGTAATGACATTTTCTGGTCCAAAAGCCGCATCGCCTCCAAAAAACACCTTAGGATGGGTAGATTGAAAAGTGGTCCTGTCCACCACGGGCATACCCCACTGATCAAAGTCAAGGCCGAGGTTCCGCTCTATCCATGGAAAGGTATTTTCCTGTCCTATCGCAATCAGCACTTCATCGGCTTCGATAAAGGCATCCGGTTCGCCGGTAGGCAGCAATTGCCGTTTTCCCTTGGCATCATAGACGGCCTTTACTTTCTGGAACATCATCCCGATAAGTTTGCCGTTTTTCACCTCAAAACTGAGTGGCACATGGTTGTCAAAAATCTGAATGTCCTCATGGATGGCATCCTCCTTTTCCCATGGGGATGCTTTCATGTCTGAAAAGGGACTTCTGACCACCACCTTGACTTCTTTGCCGCCCAACCTCCTCGATGTCCGGCAACAATCCATGGCGGTGTTCCCACCCCCAAGGACAATGACCTTTTTGGAAATGGATTGGGTGTGTTCAAAGGCCACACTTGCCAGCCATTCTATCCCGATGTGAACAAAAGCATCCGCTTCCTTCCTTCCGGGAAGATTGGGCAGGTCTCTGCCCCTGGGTGCACCTGTACCTACGAAAACGGCATCATAATCCTTGGCAATTATTTCCTTGAGGCTATCGACATAAGTCAAAAACTGGGTATGGATGCCCAAATCCAGGATGTAGTTGACTTCCTCATTCAAGACCTTTTCCGGAAGCCTAAAGGAGGGGATTTGGCTTCTCATCATCCCACCTCCTGCAATTTGCTCATCAAAAAGATGGATCTCATATCCCAAGGGGGCAAGGTCTCTGGCCACGGTCAGGGAGGCAGGACCTCCTCCGATCAGGGCGATCCTTTTTCCGTTGGAAGGAAATGGCCCCTGAGGCATGTGTTGCCGTACATCTCCTTTGTTGTCCGCAGCCACCCTTTTGAGGCGACAGATGGCGACGGGTTCCTCTTCCACACGCACCCTTCTGCAGGCAGGTTCACAGGGCCTGTCGCAGGTTCGGCCCAGAATTCCGGGAAAAACATTGGATTCCCAGTTGACCATATAGGCCTCTGTATATTTTTCGGCTGCAATCAGCCGGATGTATTCCGGGACGGGTGTATGGGCAGGACAGGCATATTGGCAATCCACCACTTTGTGGTAATATTCCGGGTCTTGGGTATTGGTAGGTTTCATGGGTATTTTGGGCAAATTATTAAAATCAAGGCCTCAAATGACTATTTTGGCCTTTTACTTATCAACGAAATAATTTTCTAAATATATGGCAGATAAACAAATTATTCTTGAATTATTTAGGTGAAAAAGGATTTGTTTACGTCAAAGAGGTATCAGGTATAAAAGCTATCACAGATAATTACAAATTTGAATGATTCCTTAAGACAAGGATCAAATATTCTCGCCAATTCCAGTAAGGGTTGTGCTGGAATTAAAAGACATGTCTGAAAAAATGCAGCTATGGTAAATTTTTAAAACCGCCTTACCTTGAAAGGAAGTAGAGATTAGGTAAATATAGAATCTTAACTAGAAAGAGTATATTTAAAAAAATGATAGTCATGACAAAAGAAACCTTAATCAATAAATCTTTAGAGCAAGGAATTCATTGAGGACATCGGTATTCAATTTTATGACTACAGGGCCAGGATGTACGATCCGGCTATTGGGAGGCGGAACAACATTGATTTAGTTTAAGAATTATTTTTATCTAATTCCTTTTTAAATTCATCAAGAATGACCAAAACCACTTTTCTAATCCTCTTTTTGTTTACTGTTTTACATGTATCATGTAAACCAAGTTCCGAGAAATCTAATATTGATCTGATTGAAGATTTCGATTGCTTCCGAAATAAATTTTATTCTGATAGCATTTTTCAACTTTCACGTGTATTGTTTCCTCTACCCGGTGCAGATTCGGACGTAATATATGGTGATGCGAAAGTTGAAGATCAAGAAAATGAAGTGTTTTTGATTGAAAACAACCAGTTGTTTTGGAAAAGAAACGGCTGGAGATTTATTGAAACTCCATTAGAAAACATTGAATTTGTTATTACTCGTGAATATGAAGGATCAATTGTGAGAGAGAAAATTCGTTCTAAAGAAACGGACTTGGTTATCACCTTAAGGTTTTCTTTAATAAAAGACCAATGGATGCTAACCTATTACAGCCATGAATGGTATTAAATGACGAAAATGTCGGAGATTACCCATTTAAAAAATTGAAAATAGGGTTTGTTTGTTTAAATATTACCGCAATACAAGCAAAAATCCTCCAACCCAAATTATGAGATATGAACTATGCCTATACAATTACATATTCAGTTGGATTTGGTGATGATATAATAAATAAAGTACTATAGTTGAACCGAAAAAACTGACACATAAATTAGTATGAGACTCGAAATCGGAATTGTTTTTCTGTTTGTGACAATATCATGTGGTGGAAAAGAAAATGTGGAAGGCAACGATTTGATACAGGATTCATCTTTAAAAAAAGAAACAAGCTATCAGTTAACAGATTTAAAGGAACTTTATTTGGAGAGCGTAAAAACCTATAATTCCACTAAAAAAAATGATGTGATTTCATCACCACCAATATTTTTTGATACACTAATTAACCAAGTTCGAATCCAGACTATTCTGAGAGATACCAAGCATACAATTGTTCGGGGTGGAATTTCAAACCAAAACTTGATTACTTATTTTGATACTGAATTGATTTTGTTTTTGGCTAAAAAGGATAAAATTATTCATGACAAAAAAGTAATAAAAAAAACAGACTTTCTGGAATTTGTTTACGAGTCTGATCTGGAGAAATATTCGATTACAAATTCTTCCTTCGAAAAACTGACATCTGAGGAGACTAATTTGACCGTAATGATTTGTCAGCCTGATACAGATATATGTTTTAGAATTCTGCTAGTGTTAAAATACGATGGTACTATCGAGTATGTGGATTTGGATGAATGATACCCCCTAATACTGCATTCTGGCGGCCTATCTTCAAAAAAATCAGCTCCGGAATTTTAATTGATTTATGCCCTCTATGATAAAGATAGGAATCGAAATGAAGTGTTGAAGAAAGTCCTAAGCGGAAATGCTGCAAACCAACATGAGGTTTTGGAGGAGAATCTGTATAATTTTAAGGATGGATATGCAAAAACCTAATTAAAACCTCAGAAAAGGTCTTGTTTGACAATATGATGCTGATATGCATGTCATCACAGTTAGCTCAAGAACTCATTAAGATCCTTGGGAGCTGAAATTGATAGGAATTGAATTTCACTACGGGGGGATTAAGGTGAATAAGTATCTCTATAACGGGAAGGATCTAATTGAGGAAAATGGGCTTCAATTTTATGACTACAGGGCCAGGAGCTATGATCCGGCTATTGGGAGGTGGAGCGTAATAGATCCTCTTTCTGAGCAGATGCGCAGACACTCACCTTACAATTATGCTTTCGATAACCCGATCAGGTTTATTGATCCGGATGGGATGAGGCCAGATGACATAATTGTTGAAAATACGACAACAAAGACTTTAACCAGGGTTAAAACAGATGATCCCAGTGATACTTGGGTAAGGGATGGTGTGACAACCGAAACAGGCTTGTCAAAAGCTCAAACTGAAGGAAGAGTAGGGATGATCACCCATTGTGATTCTGGATGGAAATCTAATGATGTTAGTATACTTTATGGTCAGGATGCTGACAAATCCAAGGTTTCAAACTACACGGTTTCTGTTTTGGTTAACGCAATGAATGAATCAAATAATAGTTCTATTCAGATTAATAGTACTTTGAGGACTTCCGAAGATCAAGCCAGAATAATGTCCGACTTGGTTAATGCTAATGGTATGGCGCATACAAAAAAATTGTATGGTTCAAATGGTGATTTGGTATTAGATAATTTTCCTGACCAACAAGCTATGGTTGATAAAATAAATTCAATTGGGCCAAGTAAAGTCTCCAACCACTTGGGAGATCCTTCAAAAATAAATGTGGTTGATGTATCCCCATGGAGGGGAGGTATTACAAACCCAAGAAATTTCGCTAATAAAATTGGATCTTTAAATGGCGTAAGAGTTTTGTCTCCCTATAACAGTAACGATAAGGCAATACATGTTGAAATCCCTCAACCAAAAAAATAGAATGTTCAAGATTAAAAAAATAACATTATTAGCATCACTATTTTTCATGTTTACAAGTTGTAATACAAATAGCAAGATAGATAAAAATGATTTAATAGGAGATTGGGCAACAAGTCCAGATGAAAATATAGTATTTTCAATTACCAATGAAAATATTAAATATTTTGAAGATGATTATTTATACAATTACAAAATAGAACAAGAAACATTTTCACTTGTCGATTCTGGTCACCTGATAGCTAGCTATGAAATCATTTTATTGACTAAAGACAGTTTGATCTGGAAGGCAGAAGAAGGCAATATCTTGAAACTACTCAAGAGAAAATAAATGAGGGTTGATTTAAAGGCTCCCCCAAAAGGGCAAGCGGTTCGAATCTGATGGCCCTGTAAAACTGCGGCAATAGGGAGGTGGGGAGTTGTGGATCCGTTGGCAGATCATCCTAATCAAGTATCAAGTTCAGTATATAGTTATGGTGCTAACAATCCTGTGTTCCATACAGATCCAGATGGTAAATGTCCTCCATGGATTTGTGGGGCCATAATAGGCGGTGCTTTGGATTATGGACTCCAAGTAACCGTTAATGTAGTAAAAGATGGCTTATCTGCGGATGCATTTACCAATGTTGATATTGGCTCTATAGTAACATCGGCTGCAGCAGGTGGATTAAGCGGCGGACTTTCAACGTTAAAGCAGATCAAAAATGCAAGTACAATAGTTAGAACGGGTGTTGCAGCTTTAACTGATGCTACTGCCAGCACAGCGAATCAATTGGTCACCGAAGGAGAAGTCAGCTTGGAGAATGTGATTGTGGATGTTGCAATAGGCCAGATAGTCGGTAAAACGGTTAGTGATGCGGTTGAAACGAAAGCCAAGAACTCACCAGCGGGAAAAGACTTAAAAAATGCTGCTGATAGGACTCAAAGAGTTGCTGATCAACCTAAGCGTTCTCAAGCTAGGCAGGCAGCCAAACAGAGGCAAGCAGATGATGCGGCTAACAAATTGGATAGCTATGGAAAAGGCAGGGCTGCTGCGGCTGGAGCTGCTAGTAGTTCAAGTACATCGACATTAATAAAAGAATCGAAGGATGAGGATAAATAGTTCAGAGGTGATGGTATTGAAATTGAGGGTTAAGGTATTCAATTTTCTGCAGGGACATTAAATTTAGGGAGATAAAGAAGATAATGATAGATTATAAATCGCTCATCACTAAAGCAAAGCAACCAGTAAGCATATTTTACATACTGCTTTTTGGAGCTGCAATTTACTTTTTAGCAAAAGAGGCTGGCATAACTGGAGCCATCCGTTTTATAGCAACAATATATTGTATTCTACAAGTTTTTAGGAATTATACTAGGTTACAAATACTCATACGAAACAATTTTAAACTAAAGAAATCGCAATACATTCCTTTAATTTTAACGAGTATAATTGTTGTTCTCCTTGTTCTCTTAGTTTTAAATGATTATTTAAGTCGTTTCGTGATCTTTGGTACTTTCCTCATGGGCATAGGTTTTATTCTATTTGAAGGATACCAAATTTTAAAAAAAAGAACCTAAGGGCTGCAACTAATTAGAAACCCCAGCTTCTAATAAGGAGCAGGGGTTATTAAGGATCGCCGCAATGGCCGATAGATTCTATCGGCATAGCCCCTTGAGGCATTGGGCAATTCAATCAGCGTGATTGATCCCAGTGGAATGGCTGCATTCTCGGGAGATTTTTTTTGGAGAAATCGGCAGGAAGCTGGGAACCGATGGAGTTGATGATAGTAAGCTGTATGTTGTGACGAACAAAAAGGAGGCCAATAGCATACAAGCCAAGAATAAGGCATGTGGTACAAAACAGGTCAGTGAAGTGAGATCCGCTGTTCAGTTGCCTAGCGCCTTTTTCAGGGGAGAAATTGGATTAGCAGTTGAAAATGCAAAAAAGCCAAATGAATCCATAGACGATGCAAAAGGGAGTTTTCACGAAGAAGGGGGCATGTTTGGTTACGGATGCAAACGGGAATGAAAAGCTGGTGCGCGTACAGCAGATTTCTGGCCAGGATGGGTATACTTTTCCAATAGGTCGAAAACCCAGAAGCCCCCATCTGGGGGGCAGGGGGGAAATTATAAGAATATTTATAACCGCCAAAGGCAACCAGACAACAAAGACAACCCGACAACTTTTTTAAAAGACCACAATCGTCCAACACTAACAAATTTGACAACTTCTACAACTTATCCAAACCAAGTCAAAACGGCGCCTTACCCCCACTCCCTAACCCTCCGGGAAAACCTTCCTCATCACCGCCGTTGGCCTTGGACTGCACCCGGATCATGTTGCTGTCATCAAATCCCTGTCCGCTCGCCGCACTGGGAAATTTGCTGCCATAAAAAGCATCCTGGGCCTGATAAGGTGTATTCATCTCAAGGTCGGTGAATTTGGTGTATTTTCCGATAAACCGCAATTTGACGTTTTCCAGTGAACCGTTTCTGTGCTTGGCGATGATCACCTCCCCCACTCCGGCAGTGGCATTCCCATCTTCATCTTCGGTGATGCCATAGTACTCCGGTCTGTAAAGAAACATGACCATGTCGGCATCCTGCTCAATGGCTCCGGATTCCCTCAAATCAGAAAGCTGGGGCCGCTTGTCTCCTCCCCTGGTTTCCACCGCTCTGGAAAGCTGGGACAAGGCAATCACAGGCACACTCAATTCCTTGGCGATTTTCTTGAGCGCCCTGGAAATGCTGGCAATCTCCTGTTCCCGGTTGCCTCCTCCCCCGCCTTTGGCATCTCCCGACATGAGCTGAAGGTAATCGATCACGATCAATTGGACATCATGCTGGGCCTTGAGGCGTCGGCATTTGGCCCTGAGTTCGAGGATGGAGAGAGCAGGGGTGTCATCTACAAACAGGTTGGCTGCAGAAAGTTTGCTGGTTTTATGAATCAGCTGCTGCCACTCATGTTCTGCCAGGTTTCCTTTTTTGATTTTTTCGGAATCCAATTCTGCCTCCGAAGAGATCAACCGGTTCACCAGCTGTACCGAAGACATTTCAAGTGAAAAAATGGCCACCGGGCGATTATGGTCCACAGCGGCATTTCTCAAAACGGAAAGAACAAAGGCCGTCTTACCCATGGCCGGTCTCGCGGCGATGATCACCAAGTCAGACTTTTGCCATCCGGAAGTAACCCGGTCCAAAGCAGTAAAACCACTGGGAACACCAGTAAGTCCGTCTTTTTGGCCTTTCTTGCTCTCCAGTTCCACTATGGCTGCCCGCATGATGGAACTCATGTTGGAGTAATCTTTTCTGATGTTGCTTTCAGAGATGTCAAAAAGGGATTGTTCAGTTTTGTCCAGCAGTTCAAAGACATCGGAAGTCTCCTCGAAGGCTTCTTTTTGGATTTCCGAAGCGATGCTGATCAATTGCCTTTTCATCGCCTGTTCAGAGATAATCCGGGAATGGAACTCTATGTTGGCCGCAGAAGAAACCCGCGAAGTAAGTTCGGTAATGTAAAAAGGCCCACCTACAATCTCCAACTTACCGTTTTTACGCAGTTGGTTGGTTACGGTGAGCAGATCTACAGGTTCACTGGCATTGAAAAGATCCAAAATGGCCTGATAGATTTCTTTGTGGGCATCTTTGTAGAAGCTGTCCGGTTTCAGGATGTCCACTACCTCAGTTAGGGCATCCTTTTCCAGCATCAATGCACCCAATACGGCTTCTTCGAGATCCAAGGCTTGGGGAGGCAACTTTCCCAGCCCCATGGTCAGGTCAAGGTTTGGTTTTCTATTGATGGAACTACGTTCTTTTGGATTTGATCTTCCTTCTGCCATATCAACAAATGTAAGTGCTTTGGTCAAAACCTTTTGAACAATTTATTCACTCAGTTATCAACAAAGCCCTAACTTACTTACGAACAATTGGTTAGGTCTATTGTGGAAGCTAAAAAATATAATCATCAATACAAATCCATTTCCAAAGTGTATTTAGCCCTATTATTGACCAATTTCCTTATTCCTTTTTCGTAGTTTTGAACTTTCAGAATTTACCCATGTCAAAGCAGTATCATTTTATCGCCATTGGAGGAAGTGTCATGCACAACCTGGCTCTTTCTATGGTCAGAAAAGGAGATGTCATCACTGGATCTGATGATGAAATCTATGAACCCTCTCGAACCCGGCTGAGAGAAGCCGGCATTCTGCCTCCCTCTCTAGGCTGGTATCCGGAGAAGATCCACAGTGGGCTGGACGGCATCATTCTGGGGATGCATGCCCGGGCAGACAACCCTGAACTACAAAAGGCCCTTTCCCTAAGTTTACCCGTCTACTCTTTCCCTGAGTTTATCTATGCCCAAAGCAAAGAGAAGAAAAGAATAGTCATTTCAGGTAGCCATGGCAAAACAACCATTACCTCCATGGTGCTTCATGTCCTGAAATCTTTGGATATGGCATTTGATTTCCTCGTGGGAGCTCAAATTGAGGGTTTTGATCTGATGGTGAAAATTTCCGATGCGCCGATCATGCTTATTGAAGGAGATGAATACCTCACCTCCCCCATGGATCCAAGGCCTAAGTTTTTTCATTACCACCACGATGTCTTGTTGATGAGCGGCATTGCCTGGGATCATTTCAATGTGTTCAAGACCTTTGAAGATTACCGGGTGCAGTTTGAAAAGCTGGTCAAAATGACACCTGCTGACGGCACTTTTATCTACTGTGAAAGTGACCCTTTGGTCAAGGCCTTGGGAGAAGGAGGATTCACGGAAGCAGCATTGATCCCCTACCAGACCCATCCCTACCGGGTAAAGGATTCTGTCACTCAATTACTGGCCCCTTCGGGTCCATTGGAAATCGCGGTTTTCGGAGAACATAATTTACAGAACCTTCAGGGTGCCCTTGAAATATGCAGACAGGTGGGTGTGGCAGATCAAGACTTTTACCAAGCGATCAAAACCTTTAAGGGAGCGGCAAAAAGACAGGAGATTCTGGCCAAATCCGAAAAAAGCATCTTCTTTAGGGATTTTGCCCATGCACCTTCCAAATTGAAGGCCACGGTAGATGCTGTAAAACAACAATTCCCTGAAAGAATTTTGGTGGCTGTGCAAGAATTACATACCTACAGTTCTCTGAATGAAGATTTCCTTCCCAATTATGCCCATACTTTTGATCAGGCTGACGAAGCCATTATTTATTTAAATCCTAAAGCCGTATCTTTAAAAAAACTGTCCCTGATGGACGAGAATACGCTCCGAAATGGATTCCACAGGAAAGACCTGATATTGTTTACTGAAATTGATGAACTTAAAAATTTTCTGGAATCCAAGAATTACCACAACTCTTGTTTGCTTCTGATGAGTTCGGGCAACTATGACAACATGGACCTGAACCACTTAATTGAAAAAATAAACCAACCCAACTGAGATCATGCAATTGAATCTAAAAACCCCTCTTGCCTTTTTTGACCTTGAGGCCACAGGCACCAACATTTCCACAGACCGCATTGTGGAAATTTCCATTTTCAAAATCCATCCCAATGGCAAGGAGGAAACCAAAACCATGCTTATCAATCCTACCATTCCCATACCTTTGGAATCTTCATTGATCCATGGGATTTACGACAAGGATGTAAAAGAGTCACCTACTTTCAAGGAGGCCTCACGAGAGTTGCATCAGTTTTTTGAAGGGGCGGATCTTGCGGGTTTTAATGTGTTGAAGTATGACATTCCGCTTTTGGTAGAAGAGTTCTTAAGGGCAGGAATTGATTTTGACATAGAAAAAAGAAACCTGCTGGATGCACAGAAGATCTTTTTCATGATGGAAAAAAGAAACCTGACCGCCGCCTATAAATTTTACTGCGGCAAAAACCTTGAAAATGCCCACAGTGCCGAGGCAGACACCATGGCTACCTATGAGGTTTTTAAAGCCCAAATCGAGCGGTACACCGGAGAAGAAATGGAAGACCTTCAGGGCAATTTGGTCGGCGTGGTGGAAAATGACATGAAGAAGATCCACAGCATGATCAATGAAAAAATGGTTGACTTGGCCGGCCGCTTTATTTTTAATGCCGAAGGTGTGGAGTGCTTTAACTTTGGCAAACACAAGGGCAAACCCATCGAGCAGGTGATCAAGGAAGAACCAGGATATTATGACTGGATGATGAAGGGTGATTTTCCTCTGGATACCAAGAGAAAGTTTACCCAAGTAAAACTTCGCAGTTTCAACAACCGATAAGAAAAGCCCGGACCTAATACGATCCGGGCTTTTTTTATTTGAATATTTTTAATCACTTACATGACGATTACAGATCCCGCAAATTCATAAGTTTGCATCAAACAAAAATATCTTAATATCAACCAGTATCAATAAATATCAAGTTTTAGCAGAATCTTACTCTTAAGCAGATTATTTATTTATTCTTGTTATAATATTCCAATGCCTCCGGCATTTGTTTGTTTAATTCTTCAATCCTTCTACCTGGTCCTGGGTGAGTGGAAAGAAATTCTGGAGGGCTTTGTCCGGCACCCGCGCTCATTCTTTCCCAGAAACCAGGGGCTTCACGGGGATCATATCCTGCAATAGACATGAAAATCAATCCCAACCGGTCCGCTTCCAATTCATGGTTTCTGGAAAACTGAAGCATGCCCAGTTGGCCTCCAGCTCCTATGGCCTGCATAAAAATAGCTTGGGTCAGATTTGGATCTTGTCCCATGGCCACTTGAACACCACCCAATAGGCCATTGATGGCCATTTGATTGGACATTCTCTCTCTCCCATGACTGGCTACGGCATGGGCAATTTCATGACCCATCACTACCGCGATTCCCGCCTCGTCTTCGCATATTGGAAGAATACCTGTGTAGAAGGCCACCTTGCCCCCTGGCATGCACCAGGCATTGACTTGGTCACTTTCTATCAAATTAAATTCCCAGGCAAAGCCTTCCAGAATTTCAGTATACCCGATTTCTTTAAGGTAAGTTTCTACTGCATTTGCCATGTTTTGACCTACCCTGACCACTTTCTGGCCTTCAGGACTGTTGGTAACGACTTTGCTTTCGGCCAGTACCTCACCATACTGTTGATAAGCCATGGGAAGGATTTCTGAATTAGGCATCAAGTTCAACTGTCGTCGACCCGACAAGGGCACTTTGGCACAGGAGTATGCCATCAGCCCTATAAAAAAGAGCGCTATTAGTTTTTTTGTCATGGTTTAGTTTTTTGTTATACAAAAATGTCCAAAAAAGATGCCAGTTCAAAATCAAGCGATCAAATAATAAAGCATAGGCTCATTTCACAAGAAGGACTTTCATTCCCTCACTATCCCAATAAATCAAAAAAAAAGTTTAAATTTCTACGAAATTTATTTTGACCCAACCATGAAAAAACAAATTTTTGCTTTTTTTTTAGGTGCTTCGGTGATTTTTCAGTTCCAAGTTTTTTCTATGGAGCAAGAGCAATCAAATAGCTCGAAGGACTTGTCCATCCCTGCAGATACTACAGAAGGATTGCCTGAGCATCAAGAAGATCTTACCCAAATGGAAGAGCAAAACAAGGTTCAGATCCCGCCTTTGCGTCAACTTTCAGAAGAAATGAAGACTCAGATGGAAGATATCATCCAAAGAGATTCCATCCATCGAATCTATGTCAAATATCAAATGGACGAACTTAAGGCCATTAGCGAGGGATATCCAGTAGCACCTTTTAGGGATACGCTATTTTTCATTTATACCCGACTGGGCCAACTGAGCGCCGCTGAAAGGGCTGAAAACATCAATTTTAAAATAAAGGAGGTTTTCAAAACGGGTAAATATGTGTCCGATTCCTTAAAAGTTGTTTCCAACAATGGTTTTGAGGACATCTCATACCAGGATTTGATCTTGGTATCCATTAGTCCTGTTGATGCGCTGTGGTATGAAAAAACAGCCCCTGAGCTGGCAGAAATTTACAAAGAATCCATAAACCAGGCATTAGGGCTCCATTTTGAAAGCAATACCATCAAGGAATGGTTGAAAAAATTAGGTCTTGTCTTGTTGATCATTTTAGGGGTGAGCCTTATTGTGGCGGTAATCAATAGGTTATTTAAACGTTTAGGACATTACCTGAGTAGCAAAAAGGAAGCTTTCACCCATGGTTTTTCATTTCGAAATGTGCAGCTCTTCAATGCAAAGGATTTCGAGCGGGTAACTTTACAGATTCTTTATTTCACCAAATTGCTGGCCATTTTTTTTGCCATTTACTTATCCTTGCCCTTACTCTTCAGTATTTTTCCCGAAACCCAAGAGTACACCAACACCTTATTGGGTTGGGTATTAGAACCAGCACAGAAGGCGCTCAATGGCATGTTAGGCTTTTTGCCTGATCTTTTTACCATTTTGGTGATTTATTACATATTCCATTATGCCATCAAAGGCATTCGTTTTTTTGTCACTGAAATTGAACACGACAAAATTCAGATTTCAGGTTTTCCGGCAGAATGGGCGCAACCGACTTTCAGCATTGTAAGGTTTTTGCTGTACGCATTTATGCTCGTCCTGATTTTTCCCTATTTGCCGGGTTCGGGATCCGAGGCTTTCCAGGGAGTGTCTATTTTTGTCGGAGTGATCTTTTCACTGGGTTCTACCGGTGCAATTTCCAATATGATCGCTGGCTTGGTCATCACTTATATGAGGCCATTCAAATTGGGAGACCGGATCAAAATCAATGATATCACGGGGGATGTGATCGAAAAAACCATGTTGGTCACAAGACTACGAACCCCTAAAAATGAAGACATCACCATTCCTAACTCAACCATTCTTTCCAGTAATACGGTCAATTTTTCTGCCAATGCCAAAGAGGATGGCCCTGGTCTGATCGTACATACCACCGTTACCATAGGCTATGATGTTCCTTGGAAAAAAATACATGCCGCATTGATCGAAGCAGCCTGCAGAACCAATATGATCATGCCCAAACCCAAACCTTTTGTTTTACAAACCAGTTTGGATGACAATTACGTGGCCTATCAGATCAATGCCTACACCAAATTTGCCAACAAACAGCCCACCATCTATTCCCTATTGCACCAAAACATTCAGGATGTCTGCAAAGAAATGGACATTGAGATCCTGTCTCCCCACTATCGGGCCAACCGGGACGGAACAGAAAGCACCATACCCTCAGATTGGAAATCACCTGAATAAGTGAAAAGTCATGGAAATCAATATTTTCGCACCACGATTCCTAAAGTAAATCTATCGCTTTTACACGCTGCTACCTGGCAGAGAACCTAGACGGATTCCAACGTTTTTTCCAAAAAATAATTTCTTAGGTTTCATCTAAACAGATTCAAATATTTGCTACATTTCCTCATTAAATAACCCATATTGACTTTAAAAACTTTTCATCATAGCTTTTCTTATCGACCCATTTTCGATTTTTAAAAAAGAAACATGGCAAAATAAACCTGAAAATTATGGTTTAAGGTGTTGGACAACTTTAACTTCCCAGTCATGAAAAAATTACATTTATTGGCTATTGCGATCCTATTTCTCTGTTCATGCGCAGAAACGGAAGAACCTACTACAGTTTCAGAAACGGAATTGCTTTCAATCAAAGTCTTGTCTACTGCTTTAAATTCAGGTGAACAAGGAATAGTAATGACACACACTGAAACAGGGTCACCCATCGGCTATGCCAGGTTCAGCAATGGGGCCACATTGAATATAGATGTAGAAAAAGGCAAGAAATACCATCTTACTGTAATAAGTAAAAAATTCAATATTTATGAAATTGAAACTTACAGTTTTATGCAAGACAGGCAAATCACCCTAGGTAACAAAAAACCTGAGATGGAAAATTTCATGGCAGGAAATGGAATTTTCGTAACCTTTATCACACATCATAGCGATATGGATTATGGAAATCTTTCCAGTAACCTGGGGATTATCAGTAATAAATGGTCCTTAAATTCCAAAAAAGTTCAATTGGAAAACAGCTATTTCGCAAATTCAAGTCAATATCTACTTTCTGCAAGGACAAGGAACGGTGAAATCAGGTATAAATTGATCGATAGGCCAGAAAGGAGTAGTTTTGACACCTATGAATTTTCCAAACTGTTGCGATATGATAAAGAATTAACATTGCCGACAAAGCACCTCCAACGGTTCATTTTTAAAATCTCCAGTTTAAAAAGAGAAATCGGAACTTGGCGATATCATTATATCATCGATCAAGCAAGTATAGGCGACAATCCTTTCCCAATGCCTGAATCTACCAAATTGGGTTTTATTGACCAATTCGAAGATTACGAAACCATCGTTACTGGAATTCCAAATGCCGTGATGAGTTCAGGATATTATAAAGTAGGTGCAATTCCCACAGATATAAAACTTCCAGAAGGACAAAAAATAGATATTGAATCGAGGTCAATAATTGATTTCAAGTATTCCACCTCGTTTACACACAATCACTTTTCAGCGACTTATTATTATTCTCCTCCTACGACTTTTACCAAGGTGAATTGGACTATACATGGGGACCGGAACAATCTAAAAGTCAAATCCTTACATGCTGATGCTAATTCCTTAGACCCTGCCCTACCCAATATCAACGAATTAAGACTTACAAGCATAACTGCTATAAACAGCAGTATGAGCTATACTGAAATCCTGAAGGAAAAATTCCAAACACCTGATCCCTTTCTTAAACTGGAATACACGTGGTTGAAAAGCAACGCAAATTAGAGACAACATGGCAAGCTTTAACCCCGTAAATTTTCATTAAAGCTAAAGGTTGTTTGGTTTAATTTTCAAGATTTAAATGCAGGGTAAAGAATACTTAGGAAATAACAAAAACCTTCTCTGCCCTATTATGTCTTCTGCGAACTGGATTTTTAATCCTACAGTATTCCAAATCTTTATTTATATTTAATTTAAATAAAAATTTACCAAATTTTATTTTATAAATTTTTACTTATTCCAATTCTAAATTGGAAAAAATGAAATCAAGCTGGAACTTAGCACTTAAATTTTGGTTATGTTTGTATATAAAATCTAAATACAATGAAAAACAAAGAAATTGTAACGTTACAACGTTCCCTCTTGCACGATACAGAAAAACTGCTCAACCAACAGATAGAAATGGAAGGCAAATCCTCCGCTTACTATTTATCCATGGCTTCCTGGTGTGACATGATGGGCTATGACAATGCCGCTGGATATTTATATACCCATGCCGAGGAAGAAAGACAGCACATGCTGAAACTATTCCATTATATCAATGAAGCAGGTGGCCATGCCATTCAGCCAGAAATATCTGGAGTAAGGCAGCATTTTAATTCTTTGAGAGAAGTTTTTGAGTTGATCTTGGAACATGAAATTCAGGTGACCAAATCCATCAACAGCATTGTTGACCATTCCTTTGGCGTGAAAGACTTTGCTACTTTCAGCTTTATGCAGTGGTATGTAACAGAACAACGGGAAGAGGAAACCTTGGCCAGAAGAGCGCTGGAACTGTTTGATATCATCGGTGAAGAAGGGGTTGGCCTATGGACCATAGATCAGGAATTGGGCAAATTGCACGAAAAAACGGCAGGAAACTGACCTTATAAATTTAAAAAAAGCAACCTTATCCCAAAGGTTGCTTTTTTTATGCCCCTTATTTTTTTAGCTTTAAAGAAAAGTTGGTTGATAAGCTGAGTGGCAAAGCTTTTTCACATCGGTTTTTTCAATGTTGCCCTAAAAGGATGCCCAAAAAGTAATTCTACCTACCAAAATTATCAAAAAGCAATAGCCCGATTCAATGGTAAACAAACTGCTCAAAATAGAAAAGATAGGCAAGCACTTACTCCGGTCAGGAATCATTCTTTACCTGGCTGCCATCATCTACCTTACCTTCAATTTTGACATCAATCAATCCGGCACCTATGGCAGAAGTGCCATTACAGTCACCATTTTATTGATCATCATTTTCCTTTTGTACCACTATAAAAATCCCAAAGCCGGAATAGTGGGGGGCATAGGGGCCATTATTTTTTTTATAGGGTCAGCCATTGTAGTAGGCTACAGCGACTTTCAGGTGCCCGGACTTCCCTATTCTATGATTTTTCTCCACACCATTAAAGATATCCTATTGGCTTTCGGGGCATTGATCCTTACAGGGCAATCTGTGAAAGAACTTGTCAGACTAAAAATCACCCAGCCTTTTCCGAAGGTTTAGATGACGTCCCTTTGGGTCCATTCCATTCACTTTTTTAATATAGTTGACATTAAACCAACTCCTTTGGCATTTTAAGGCTCGGTCTAATCAATTGGATTTTGGGAAATCTTCCCAATTCAATTCCAGTCATCAGCTGAATTATTACTTTTCAATACGACCGCATTTCAAAGATCCCTCAAATGGTAAAACCTGCTGAATTAAACTCAGGATCAGTTGTTTCCAATTAGCCAAAACTGACTGAAACCTTTAACTTTCTCCTCATATAAGCCGGGTTTTCATTGAAATCAAATTTCCTGATTCCAAATGCACACTTTTTAGTTCTTGATTCCAAATAGTACCTAATCCATTAAAAAGTCAATTCGAATATTCCATACTTTGAAGGTGCGGCGTCAGCACTTTAATCACTGACAAAGATGACATGAAATCAAAATTCATTGCCCAAATGACAAGTTACTTGCTTGTGGTAATTGTTTGCCTGCATTTTTCAAGTTGTGTGACCGTCTTCTCAGAACTTCAAAGTGCAAGAACTGTAGGTGAAGGAAGGTTTGATATTACACCGTCCTATTCCACGGTTGGCCAATTTTATGAGGGTGAATCAGAGGGGGTACAAAACCACATCGGGTTTCAGGCGGCGTACGGGATCAGTTCTCGGTGGGATATCAGAGCAAGGTATGAAAGGGTTTGGGTCAAGGATACCGAATTTGGAGAAGATGGTGTCAATGTCCTTGGTTTTGGCCCGAAGTACAGTTTGCTGGAAAACAAGATTGCAGCTTATCTCCCTGTGGGAGTAGGATTTTTTGAAGGCGGGGAAAAAGAATGGCAGGTCCATCCCACCCTCCTGTTTACCTTGCCTCTTATGCCTGACAAAGCCGAAGTGACATTCTCTCCCAAATATCTTATTGATTTCAATGGCACCAATTTGGTTGCGACCAATTTGGGATTTGCCTTTGGGGATTTAAGAAACTGGGCCATAAGACCGGAATTTGGATTGCTGTTTAACCCGGGTGAGCAGGGAAGCAATTTTCATTTTAGTGTAGGATTTACCAAAAGCTTCGGAGCATGGAAATGAAGGACTTAACAGCACTGACTTCCAGCTTTAATGTCCCACGTTCGATTTTTGTGACCTTTTTTCATAGGCAATTTTTAGGTTGATGTGGCCTTGATTCAGGTGTCGGTGAATTTCCCTTTTTGGCAATTTTTTCCGACACCTTGCTCTATTTGATTTGGGTTTAAAATTTTCCTAGTTTTAGGGGTAATTGATGCTGCCACTTCTTTCCCTATCAAAGTCAGATCAATCAAAACCCTGAAAACAATGCACTTTAAAACCATAATTAAATCTCACTTCTACATTTTCCCCTTTTTACTGCTGTTCGGCTGCCAAGAAAAGAAAGCTGAAACTAAAAAAGAAAACCTTATTCAAGGTTCAAAAAACAGGGTTGAACAAAATGACTCTATGGATAAGGTCAAAGATGGCATGGTATGGATTCCCGGCGGCACCTTTACCATGGGAACCAATGAAAAAGAAGCCTATCCAGCAGAAAGACCAGCTGTCAAAAAGAAAGTAGAGGGTTTTTGGATGGACCAAACGGAAGTGACCAATGCCCAATTCCGGGAGTTTGTTAAAGCTACAGGCTATCTCACTGTGGCTGAGAGGGAAATAGACTGGGAAGAAATGAAAAAGCAATTGCCGGAAGGGACCCCAAAACCCGATGATGAGCTGATGAAGCCCGGTTCTATGGTTTTTTCCCCGCCTGCACATGCCGTGCCTACCCATGACATCAGCCTCTGGTGGAAATGGGTCACAGGGGCCAATTGGCAACATCCGGAAGGTCCCGAGAGTGATTTAAAAGGGAAAGACCAGCATCCTGTCGTGCACATTGCTTTTGAAGATGCTCAGGCCTATGCTGCATGGGTTGGAAAGAGATTACCAACAGAAGCCGAATGGGAATTTGCCGCGAAAGGCGGCTTGAATGCCCGCTATTCCTGGGGAGATGAATTGAATCCGGGAGGACAATTTATGGCCAATACCTTTCAGGGTGATTTTCCGCATGAAAATGAAGGTAAAGATGGGTTTACTGGAACCGCCCCTGTGAAAAGCTTCCCCCCCAACCCTTATGGCCTCTATGACATCATCGGAAACGTGTGGGAACTTACCGATGACTGGTATGATGCTTTGAAATACAACAGGTTGGTGGGAAATGCCCCCGCTTTGGATACCAGCATCAGTCAGTGCTACAACCCTTCAAACCCCTATGCACAGGAAAGGGTAATCAAAGGAGGATCATTTTTATGTTCGGATAACTACTGCGTGAATTACCGTCCTTCTGCCAGACATGGGCAAGCCTATGACAGCGGCACCAGCAATGTAGGTTTCCGCTGTGTCCAGGATGATCAACCAACCTTATTAGGTTTATCAGATCGATGAAGTTTTTGTTTTCAGCGTCTAGCCTAATTGATTTGTAAACAAAATCTAGGAGCCAGAATGGATCTTTTTAACAAGCGGGCCACCCTAAGCATCAATGTGGCAGATGTATTCAATACGCGTGTTTTCATGATTCAGACCGATGACCTGGAATTTTCCCAGATGGGGTTTTTCAACCGGGAAACCCAAATTGGCACCCTGTCCTTTGTTTATCGTTTTGGAGGATTTAAAACCAAGGAGGATAAACCGAAAGTCCGGTATTCTGATGATCCTTTTTGATTGCCAGGAAGCATTTTACACCAAAAAGGGATGCGATTCTTGTGAATCCAAGCAAGGTTAACTGATTAACCCAAACCCAATTGAAGTTTTGCTGCTTGAAGATATTCTTCACTTTGGGTGTTGATGGCAAAATAGGCATAGTTCAAAGGAGTGGCGGCACTTCTTTCCAAGGACTGCTCAAATAAATGATCCCAGACTTTTCCTCCGAAATGGGAATAAGCTGCAATCAATTCTTTGAGACTATCTTCCCCAAAGACCGTGACATGACCCGAGAAATCCATAGAAGGATCATTTACCTGTCCCTCCGACCAATCGATCAGGCCGGAAATTTTTCCCTCATTGGTGGACAGAATATGTCCTGCATACAAGTCCCCGTGGACGAAAGTGGTGAAATCCGGCCATAATCGGTCATTGTCCAACCATTTGCGCCACCGATTTTCCAACTCAGCCCCTACACCCACTTCCTGTTTTACCAGTTTAATGCGGTTAAACATCTCTGCCCTTGCCATTTCCGGGGAAAGGGTTTTGATTCCCAAAGATGCAGCGTCCTGTGCAGGAATCTGATGTAACTCCACCAAAACCTTGGCCAAAGCGGGTATAAATTGCCTATTGCCTTGATCCATGTGCCAGGTCACTTCATAAGTTCGGGCATCGTAGGTAATCACCGGCTTATTTTCCAGCAAAGGATAGGCTATCAATTCCGGGTTGGCAATTTTCCAGTCGGGAACTGCCACAGAGAGATGTTCTCCAGCCAGTTTCAAAATTTTGCCTTCCTGCTCAATCTGTTCCCCCAAATCATTCCTCCGGGGAATCCTCAATACCCAGGCAGTCCCATCCATTGCTTCTGCAAAACACACCTTAAAATCTATCCCCATCTCATTGAAAGACATTTCGTCTTTCAATCGGAGGCCGTGTTTTTCAGCGAGTTTGGTTATTTCTTGGGTGTTCATGTTTTATGAAGACATTTTTTTCAAATCAATCTTTTTTGGAAATTGCCAGCTTGTGAAAATTTTCTTTAAGTCTCAAGTGAAACAACGACCGATATGAAGATAATTTTCTTAACATTAGGGTTAATCAACTGCAGATAAGGTTGGCCTGACTGAGGATCATAATTAAAAACAGCCCAGGTTTATACCTATTGGCTTTGGCAAATAAATCGCTCTGGATAGCTCAAACCATTAATCTAATTAATGATTACTTCAATTCTCTCTTCTTAAGGTTAAATTAAAATTTCATCATTCCCAATTGTTTCTGCAACCAATTTATAGTTCTCTTTCGATAAACAAAAATTTGTCTATTATTGAATCCTTGAAAAAAAACCTGCCCAAATCATTGGACAGGTTGTTTGAATTAGTAGTTAAGTCTCAATTAAAAAAGTCACCCGTAAAAAATTCAATTCAGTTGCTTTAAAAAATACACCCAAATATAATTATTCAAATATCCGCTTCTTTGCCAGTAACCCAATATTCTTCTTCAAACGGGTCGGAAGTCAGAAGTCCCCCGCCGTCGTCGGGCAGGCCCGCCTGTCGTCGGACAGGCCCGCCTGTCGCCGGACAGGGATGTACCGGACATTTCAGTTTGCTGACGAGAATTATATTGAATTACCTTTTTACTGACATCATTGCGTACTTACATGTATTATTATTTGAATTTGATATTGAAGGATATTTTAATTTATTCCCTCTTTTGTGATTTCTTTAAAATCAGTAATAGGTGCCCACCCAAAGCATTTTTGCAGGATCTTTAAGATTGGTAACGGCCACTTTGGAAGGAAAAGAAGCTCTGATATCGGGATCGGTTTCATACACTTCCTGAATGGTGTACTCCACCCAATTGAAGCCTTTCTTTAATTCAATATCAAAGTTGTATTCCGTCTCCACCTCTGTGTTGTCATCCGCATAATCTGTGCTCCTACAGGAAGTCTTTACGCTCAGATCCTCTTCCACATACATCACTTCATAAAAAGATCCCTTAATGGCATTTTTATAGCCCGGATCTTCCAACCAGGGTCTCAGTCCTTCATCCGAAACCAAGAATACGGTACCTGACCAATCTCCATCCTTGGTCAATCTCACATAATCCTGTCTTGCAGCAGGTTTGTCAAAAATATCTCCGAAAGCCTTGTTGTCATTACATTTAAAGAAAAAGTTAAAATAAAGTTCTCCGATGGAAACGGATTTATTCTCCTCTGGAACATGGTCTAGACTGATGTTTTCCAAGCTAGCATTAAATTGACCTTTCTTATCCACTTTTCCGATGGAAATCAGGTTATCCATTCCAAAAATCATCAAAACCAAATCCATTTCAGCCTTTTCATGGTTCTTTACAATACCTTTTAATTCCTGGCCATTGACCAAAAAAGAACAACATAAAAAGAAAATGGGAAGTATGAATTTCATATCAAATTTTGTTTTAAGTGACAAATTAATGATCATAGCAAATCTCCTGCAATCACAATTAAAAAAGTATAAACCATGTACCAAAACATACCACAGATGTAACAATTGGTGAGAAAAAGTCCGATTCAATTAAATTTCACCATCTCCAATTCTAATTTTTGTGCTGAATATTGGTTTGGATAACCATATAAAGGGAGAGAAACGTGGAATTTGATTGGAAAGCAAAGAGAAAATTGTGGACTCACACGTCAAGCAGGAAAAATGGAGGTCTTTGGGTAGATCTATTTAATGGTTTTAGCGATTCTTTCAGTCCAATATCTCCATGTCCAACCCATTGATGATGGTCCATAAATCACTTAAGTTAACTTCATTTCCTTTTGTGAAAAAATGATACCTGCCGTTTCGGACAAACTCCAATTCTGAGGTTTTGGATTTTAGGTTGACTTTTTCCCTCACCCTTGATCCATTGAGTTCATGAATAAGGTTATGCCCATCAGCATTCAATTCTTCAAAATCCAAATTCAGCTTTTGGACAGTACCGGATAAAAGTACCGAAGCTACCGGACCGGCTCCATCCAACACATCAATCAATATTGTTTTAGAAGAATCGGTTCGGTGCTGATAGATCACTTGTATGGCACTCATTTCCATAGATTCTTTGTGTCCAGCAAGAGTCCTGATTTTTAGAAAGCCAGCTACTTCCTCTGGGAATAATTTTTTAAAGTTTTCTTTGGGGATTTGTATGGTATTGTTAAGATCTATCTCTGGAGGCACATCGGATTTTGTATTAAGTTTTTTGTATTCTTTTGGGGTCGTAGTACTTTCTTGATTTGGAGGTCTTCTGTTTTCTTGACATGAAAATTCCATACCCATCAATGCCAAACCAAAAACCATTAAGACTAATTGAGTCTTAAAAACCCTTTTTTTCGAGTTGTACATGAAAAGATTGGAAAATAAGTGTGTATCAATCATATGAAATCGTAGATCAAAAGTAAGCGAAAATTAAAAGGCTGAATGCTTCAATTGTATCATTGAATGTAATACACGTAACATTTGCCTCAAACCTAGCTGGTATTTTACCAACAAAATAACAATCCATCTGAAAGATAGCATCATTTCGGTAGCATGAGTAAATGATAATTTTAAAACAAAATTGCTGAGATTGTTGACCAAAGACTTTATCTTTATTAGGATAAAAACATTTCGTTTTTATCCTTTAAACCCGAGTTATTGTGGTTAATAAGTCCTCATTGGTAAATTTCCCCCTATTTCTTTTCCTGATTTTTTTGGGAAATCCTACCATTGTTTTTCCTCAGGCCGAGCTATCATTTAGACAACTTTCGGTGAACGAGGGCCTCTCTCAAAATTCAGCCGTTTCGGTTTCTCAAGATAGAGATGGATACCTTTGGATAGCCACCCAGGAAGGCTTAAACCGCTATGATGGAAGGGAAATTTTATTTTATGATAAAAAATTCGCTGACATCACCCAAGAATCCCATTTGCAATTGGGAAAAGTATATGCTGATAGCCAAAATAGGATTTGGATCATTCCGGATAGTTCAGTGCCAGAATTGTTTCATCCTGAGGAAAGGGTCTTTTATCCGGTAGAGGGAATAAAGGCCGCAAGCTGTATCTTTGAAGATATACAAGGAAACATCTGGATTGGAACTTTTTCTGGTCAACTCTTCAAATGGAATGAAGCCATTCGTTCAATCGAAATGAGTTGGACGGACCCTTCCAAGGAAATCATGGATATTGGCCTTTACGATGAAGATCACTTGCTACTTACCTTCAAAGATGGCATTGCCATCTGGCAGGTTCATACACAGCTCATTACCTTTTTGGAATTACCTCAAATTAACAATATCCATTTCTCCTGCAGTCAGAGGGATTCAAATGGAAACATCTGGGTTGGCACCTTAAATGCAGGACTTTGGATTTTGGAGAAAGGAAATCATATCCCTGTACCTATTCCTAAGGTATTTAAGGAAAAAGAAAATAGAACGGAGATCAAAATGGTATTGGACATTGTGGAAGACTCCAAAGGAAACATTTGGGTGGCAACCTATGGGAATGGATTGGAAAAGTATAATCTGAATGAGAAATCTTTTGACAATTTCACCTACAGCAAGCAAAATCCCAGGTCACTTCATTACAATGATGTGCTTTGCGTTTATGAGGATTATACAGGCACTTTGTGGTTTGGAACTGATGGAGGCGGATTGAGTTTTCACGATAAGTTTTTAGAAAAATTTAATTTTTTTCTCAATCAGCAAGTACCTGAAAATATCAATATCGATGTGGTAAGAGCCATTTTTGTGGATGAAAATGAAAATATATGGATAGGCACCTCAGGAAAAGGCCTTACTTTCTATGATTCAAAAACCCAAACCTGGAAAACCTATACTGAGACTAAGGACAACCAAAATCACATTGCAAGTAACAGGGTCATGAGCCTATGGGGAGACGGAAATGGGAAAATCTGGATAGGTTACCAGGAAGAGGGGCTTAGTATTTTGGACCTCAATACAGGAATCTTCAATCATTACAATGGACAAAGTCCAGTTAAATTACAAGCCAATACCATTTGGAAAATATATGAAGATGAGTCCGGAAATCGGTGGCTTGCCACAAGAAATGACGGTTTGATTCAATTTGACCCTCAGAAAGGAATCATCAGACATTTCTTGCATGACCCAAACGATCCCACAAGCATTCCTGGAAACAACATCAGGACATTGGAAAAGGGAAGTAACGGGGAGCTTTGGATCGGTACAGAAAACCAAGGCATAGCTAGGTTGGACATTGAATCGGGTAGCTTTCAATCCTTCAAGCATGAAGAAGGGAATAAAAAAACCATTTCCTCAAACAACATCAAATCCCTTTATTTCGATGGAAAAAGCACACTTTGGATTGGCACAAATGGTCATGGAGTCAATGTCCTTGATGTAAATACGGTTGAAAGTTTCCGGATTTCGACTCAAGAAGGGTTGGCAAATGATGTCATCTACGGGATCCTTCCCGATGATTCCGGCAACCTATGGCTCAGTTCCAACAAAGGCATCACCAAAATCACCTTACAAGCCATGAAGTCTCCCTCCTATGCTATCACTAATTACACCAATTACGATGGGTTGGCAACTGAATTCAATACCGGAGCGTATTTCAAGGATCACGATGGATCCTTGTATTTTGGAAGTATAGAGGGGTTTTATTGGTTTAATCCAGATGATATTTTGCTCAATGAGACACCTCCTAAAACGGTTGTTACCGGACTTTTTGTTTTTGATAAATCCGTAGAAATCAGTGAAGAAATTTTTTTTAAGCACCATGAGAACACCCTGACCATCAATATAGCTAGCTTGGTATTTTCTTCCCCCAGTAAAAATGAATTCCTTTACAAACTTGAAAATCATGATGCAAACTGGATTCATTCGGGCAATAACAATCAGGCAAGATATACCAACCTTTCGCCAGGGACCTATAAATTTTTAGCCAAATCGAGCAATTATGACGGGATCTGGTCAGACGAACCTGTTTCTCTTAGTTTTACTATTCTACCTCCATGGTATTTGAGTTGGTGGGCCAAATTAGGCTACGCAACATGCATCACCTTAGCATTAATTTGGATATATAAATACCTAAAGTGGCGTTGGCAGGTGAATTTCATGCTCAAAATGAAAGAGGACGAAACCAAAAGACTGGTGGAGATCGATAAGTTTAAAACAAACCTTTTTACCAATATTTCCCATGAATTCAGGACTCCCTTAACCCTCATTTCCGGACCGATAGAAAGACTGATCAGCCAATCTGACAACCCGATTTTCAAATCGCAATTGAACCTGATCAAGCAAAATTCTCAGCGTTTGCTGCATCTGGTAGATCAGTTGCTGGAGGTTTCAAAAATCAAGTCCGGTAAGCATGAACTGAAAATCCAAAAAGGTAATTTGGGATTATTGTTGCAATCGATCGTAGCCAATTTCTTTTATTTTGCCGCTGAAAAAAACATGAGACTCAATACGGACATCCCTCTTATGACTGAGGTTTGGTTTGATGCTGACAAAATTGAGAAAATAGTAAGCAACCTGATACAAAATGCATTGAAACATGGCAAAATAGGATCAGAGGTTTTATTGACAGGTCAAATCATGGATAATCAATTTTACTTGACGGTTAAAAACCAAACCGTTAAAAAATACGATAAGGAAGAAATAAATCAACTTTTTGACAAATTTTACAAACCATACTCCAAAGCAGAAGGCTTTGGCATAGGACTGCCATTGGTCAAAGATCTGGTAGAAATCAACCAAGGGGAAATTAATCTCATCTTAGAGGATCAAGCGTTTTTTGAAGTTCAAGTTCGGATTCCGGTTGACAAGTTTGCTTTCAGACCTGAGCAAATCCTAGAAGAAGAACTTGATTTACTCCCGGTCGAAGATGGGATGCCAGCAGAAATAAAAGAGGACGCACCCCTTGTATTGGTTATTGAAGACAATGATAAGGTGCGTTCATTTATTTTGAATGAATTGCAGCCATACTACAAAATTTTAGAAGCCAGCGATGGAAAAGAAGGATTATTCATCGCCATGAAAAAAATCCCGGACCTAATCCTATCAGATGTCATGATGCCAGAAATGGATGGTATTGAACTTTGCCAAAAATTAAAAAACGATGAAAAGACTTCTCATATCCCCATCATTTTACTTTCCGCTAAATCTGACGAGGAAAATATTCTAAAAGGTTTAGAGGTGGGTGCAGATGACTACATGCTTAAACCTTTTGGTATCAAACAACTTTTAGTTAGAATCCAAAAACTAATTGAATTGCGAAAGAATTTAAGGATTAGGTACTCCGCCAAAGCCAGGATTACTCCCAATGAAATAGCCATAACATCCACTGATGAAAAGTTTCTGAATAAAATCCAAAGCATAGTAGATGATGATTTGGGTGACACAACTTTCACTGTGGATCAATTCTGTAAAAAACTGGGCATGAGCAGAATGCAGCTTCATAGGAAATTAACCGCACTTACCGGGCTTTCAACCTCTGCTTTTATAAGGGATCAAAGGTTAAGATTAGCCATTCAAAGACTCGAAAAATCAGGAGAATCCATATCGGAAATAGCTTATGCGGTAGGGTTCAGTTCCCCTTCCTATTTTATCAAATGCTTCAAAGAAACCTATCACATGACCCCAAGCGAGTACTTGGAAAAAGAAAAGTAGATCCTTTCAGAAAAATTAAATGCTTATTCGAGCAAATTTTTTGGTTCCCCATAAAAAATGGAGTAATCCTTTCACCTTCCAAGAAAATGGGTTTTAAGAAAAAATATTCAGAATAAAAGTTAATTTTAGGCTAAACTATTGACCTATCTTTTGGTTCTCGTTTTTCTAAGTCCAAAATAAAGTCCCTTGTACCATGGTATTAAAAATCAAATTGCTGATTGTTTTTTTGATATTGAGTTTCACGGCATTTTCTCAAGGTTTGAAACCCGGTTTTGACAAGGAAGAGTATCTGGAAGCCCTGAAAATCTCGGCCATAACAAGCAAAGACAGTAGTTATTTTGAGAAAATCGAGGCTCCCAGTAAATTCCAAATGATTTACCAATCTGAAATCATGGGATTGGACAACTTCTGGGATCTATGGCAACATCAGAGCCAAAACGTAGCTGCCATCAGCATCAGAGGCACCACACCAAACCCCATCAGCTGGCTGGAGAATTTCTATGCAGCCATGGTGCCTGCCACCGGAAAGCTGGACATACAGGAAGGCTTTGCATTTGATTATGCATTGGCCGACAATCCAAGGGCGGCAGTGCACATCGGTTGGTTGGTGGGGACGGCTTTTTTATCCAGAGACATGCTTCCCAAAATGGATTCGCTTTATCAAAGCGGAACCAAAGAATTTCTGATCATCGGTCATAGTCAAGGAGGTGGAATAGCCTACTTGCTGACCGCTCATTTTCGCTCACTTCAGCGACAAGGAAACATACCCCAAGACTTGAAGTTCAAGACCTATTGCAGTGCTGCCCCTAAACCAGGCAACCTGTACTTTGCCTATGCCTATGAGCACATGGATTATGACGGTTGGGCTTACAATGTGGTCAATGCCAAAGATTGGGTACCTGAGGTACCGATGTCCATCCAAACCACTGGGGATTTCAACGACATCAATCCTTTTCAGAATGCCAAGGTGATGATCAGTAAACAAAAATTCCCAAAAAACCTTGCCCTCAAAAGAGTCTATAACCAACTGGACAAACCTACGCGAAAAGCCCAGAAAAATTATCAAAAATACCTAGGTGAAATGGCCTCAAAAGCTGTTTCCAAAAATATTGAAGGTTTTAACAGTCCTGAATATTATGGCAGCAACCATTATGTGAGAACGGGAAAAACAATTGTACTGACACCGGATTCGGACTACGAGAAAGCCTTTCCTGATGATGTGGGCCACTTATTCCCCCATCACCTGCATCCCGCTTACCTGTTGTTGACTGAAAAATTACCTTAAAATGAATTATTTCCTACTTCAATCGTATACCTAATCTACTTGAAAACGGGAATTTTGAATTCATTATTTGTAGTGATGTCCATGGCTTGTCATTCGAAAGAGAAGCATCTGGAAGCCAATATTGCACCGGCGCAAGTGGCAGTCCTTATGGCCTCTGTGAAAGAACTATTTTGGAATCTGACCATGGATGAGGAGGATTCAAATCCATGGTAGAAGGTTTTGAGTCATTTGGGGTACCTGGTAGGGAAAAAGTACAAACAGAAGGTCCAACTATCCATCAGGGTGAAAATGGGATTGATGGCCTTGTGGCAAAGATTTTAACACAAACATGAATCCATGCAATGTCTGAAAATGCTTCGGACTATACGGTATCGGTATCTATAAAAAGAGATGCCGATGTATCCATCACAGATTTTGAAGGATGTGGTGCTTACCCTTCCCCAACAAATCCTTACATTTAAATTATGAAACCTACACTCATTTTATCATGCGTATTTCTTCTTGTATTGATTGCCTGCAATTCCAAAAACGGGGAGACGGTCGAATCCTTCACTGAGGAAGAGTCAACTGTCAACGAACCCCTCACCTGTTACCACCATGGTGACAAGGGCAATAGGGTATTGCTCAAGTTTTCCATCGCCGACAACATGGTGGAGGGGGAAATGATGTATGCTTTGGAAGGCAAGGACATCAACAAGGGTACTTTCAAAGGAACGTTGAACAACGGGATCATCCTTGCTGATTACACTTTTATGTCGGAAGGAGTGATTTCAGAAAGACAGATTGCTTTTCAGAGAACCTCTGATGGTTGGTTGAAGGGTTTCGGCCCCGTAGTCAGTCAGGGAAATAAGGTGGCATTTACAGATGCTGAAAAAATTGATTTCAGGAGTGGCTTGAAATTCGTCGAAGAACCCTGTGATGAGCCATCCTACGCATGCATTGGCTCCTACACAGGTGTTTGGTCTGCTTTAAAAGGCAGTTGTGTGGAGTTGTCAGAGGAAGCCACAGAACTTAACCCCATCGAAGTCCAAGACCAAAACAACCCGCCTGCCTACCTGATTTTTGCAGATGACCAATCCAGTGCGGAAGTGTACCTGCCAGGCAGGGAAGACCACATGCTGCTCCAGCGAGAAGGTGAAGAAGGAAATTGGGTTTGGAAATACGAGGATTATGAGCTCATCACCTGGAAAGGATATGTGTTGAGAAAAGAGGGAGTTGCTTTATATGGGGGGGTATAAACTGTATTGAACACTTTTTTTGCCGATGTTTGATTTTGACTTTAAGATCATATTGTACAGAATTCATGGGTTTAAAATGAATGTATGACAAACTTTACTTGGCTTGGAATTAGGTTAATTCCATTGTTTTTGATGGGGCATATCTGTGGTGCTGTGGCTCAAACAATGTTGGGAAATGCTGATAAAATCATTGCAAAATCGATTACAGAGCGCTGGGAGCTGGATTCTGCCAGTCAACGGGGTACTTTCCGGCTCACTTCCTATAAACCCTTCTATGTGACCGCAGGCAGGTGGTCCAATAATCCCAATAACTTCCCAGCCAGTGAAAATCCGGATTATGCAGTCACAGAACCCTTCGAATTCAATAACTATGAGGCTAGATTTCAGCTAAGCTTTAAGACCAAAATTCTCCAGGATATTTTTTGGGGTCAAGGGGATTTATGGGTTGGTTATTTGCAGGTGGCCCATTGGCAGATCTACAATACCAACCTTTCCAGGCCCTTCCGCGAGCTCAATTATGAACCGGAACTGATCATGAATTTCGGAGTCAATTACAATTTGTTTGGCTTTCAGGGCAGGACCTTGGGTTTTTCATTCAATCATCAATCTAACGGCAGAGAACTTCCACTTTCCAGAAGCTGGAACAGGGTGATTTTTCATGCGGGTTTTGAAAGGGATCACTGGGGACTTGTACTGAGACCATGGATCAGGATTCCTGACGAAGAGGACGAAAACCCTCTGATCACGGATTTCATTGGACGCGCAGAAGCCACCGTGATTTATAGCAGAAATAAGGTTCAAATGTATGCCGTCATCACCAATTCGCTACGCTTCGGTGGTGGCAATAACCGTGGAGGAGCACAATTCAATGTGGTCTTCCCCATCAGAGCAAACCTGAGGGCACAGTTTCAGGTTTTTGACGGTTATGGAGAAACTTTGATAGATTACAACCACCGGCAGACCACCATTGGTTTGGGAGTTTCATTTGTGGATTGGTGATTTTTTTTCAGTTTTTAGGGCTTAATCCTGCCATCCGGGTTAGTTTGAACTGAATTTTTTAAATTTTCTGATTGTCTTATATTGGCAGGTCATCTTACATTGCTAACAATCCTTAGCATAAGAGATTGCGGTTTTATCAAAATCGCCAGATTCAAAAAATCAAAAAATTCTTGCCAGAAATATCTCAGTTCCTGTTATTTATGGAAACAAGCTTTAATAGGATGTGCAACTCGACACTTGATTTAGTAAATGATTTAGAAAAGTACAGGGATAAATTTCCATTTCCATTTATATCAAAAAATGAGAAAGAAGATTTTTTGGCTGTTTATAAACAAAAAATTGAGGAAATTCAAAGATTTTCCGAAGTTCAATTTAATTGGTTTCAGTCAAATGAAGGGAAGGTGAAATTGACCTTCAAAAAAGTATATGATTTGACCTACAAAGTAATTCAGAGTAAACTTAAAGACGATGATAAAACTGCCATTGAGCATTTGGAAGATCTCATGAAAATTATTGAATTTGATAAGCTTTCACATTTAGATCAAAAAGACTTTTTTCGAATTAGAAAGACTCAGTGGAACAATGGACTACTTAAAGAATTAAAAAAGGAAGACATGTTTCACATAAATTATCAAGATAGGCGCAAATGTAAAAATTATAGATTTAGTATTTCCGGAATTCCTGCTCTTTATTTAGGAGAATCCCTTGCACTTTGCGAAAAGGAAATTTTTTACGGTTGTGATCCTTCTGACTATTATATTTCCCAATTTAGAAGCCGTGATAATTTTAAAGTTATCACAATCGACTTACCAGAATGGATAATTTGGCGATTAGTGAAAGGTGAATTTGGAAAAAGAGAATTTATAAATTTTTTCGCTTATCTCCCTTTTTCAGCAGCCTGTATTTTTAGAACTGCTCCACCTCATAATCATTCCTTCAATCCAGAGTACATTATCCCTCAAATGTTGATGAGTTATTTAAAGAAAGACAAATTAAAGAAAGACGAAAAGCCCATTGGAGTAAGGTATCCATCCACGAAATTTAAATATGACAGAAGCACTAAACCTGCACTAAATTATGCATTTCCTGTCACAGATCCTGATAAGGACGGCTTCTGCAAAAATTTGAAGAGAATATTCGGCTGGACCGATCCAATACTTTCGGAAATTAATTATGATAAAATGAAAACTGAATTAAGAGAAAAGGCTATAAAAATTGAAATGTCGGATGATCTGAATAAATTACGGGAAGGATTTGGTAAAGCTATCGAATAATTTAAAAATTTAAAAAAATCCTATTAGGATAAACTTACTTGGAGAAAACTAAGAATTTTTCGAAAAAAAATGACTTAATACTTTCAAAATTTAAATCTAAATGGCCCACAAAATTTTTCCTCAGTCTCTAACTTGAAATTATGGAAAGTTGATTTTTGTTGTACAAATACATAATGTTGGCAGCTCCCTCCGTCGCAAAAGAAATGAATAGTTGAATTCCCACCTTGAAAATTGGTCAATTTTACATTCCTAAAATTTTCTTCTAAAAAACTAATTATTCTAGAAAGCTCTTTTTTTGAATTAGATTCATTTATTTCCGTTTGTGTACTTTTTTTACCTTTCATAACTGAAATATAAAGAAAATTTTTAATCATAAACCTTTTAACACAGCTTTTATTAGGTTTTATCACAGATATAATCAAAGGGGGTATGCGAAAAGTTATTAGAGTAAGTAATCAATCTGGTAATAGTAATCCTTAGGATTTATCTAAGTAATATCCTTATATCCACTTGATATCAATGAATATTTCATTTAAGCAGAATCCATTTTATTTGTGAAACATTCCGTAAAGTCCGATTAATCATTCAGCATCCAAAACCCTAAAAGTCCTTTTCCCCACATGGACCTTTCCAAACATATCCATGGCTTCCACTTCAATGGTATGTTCTCCTACTTCAAGGTTGGAGGAGATCGGCGCTCTCCATAAGTGGTCCGTCAGTGCAGGGTTGGATGGTCTCCGGCCGGGCATCACTTCTTCGGTGGTGTCCCATTCATATACTTTAAGCACGTATGTGGGATCATAGGTTTCCATTTGCGCCATATCCTTCCATTCACCCTGATCAATCCGGTACCTTACTTTGTTGTCAGCTGCGCCGGTGAAGAAGTTGACCACAATACTGGAACTGGTACGGACATCTTTTGCCAAAACCTTAGGGGCAAAGATTTCCATTTGGTAAGTATCCGGTTTTCCGGCTGCTTTATAGTGGACCTTGAAATCAGTATTCTCGATATCCAAAAACAGATACCCTTTGGGTGAACCGTCCCTCATGGTGGATTCAGGCGTTCCATCGGCGAGGATTTTTCCGCTGTACCAATCTCCCGATGGCGTACCGATGTTATAGTGGTGGTGGGGCTTTGATTGATTGAAGCCGTCTTCCTTGCCAAAAAAAGCCTGCTTCATGTAATGGGTATGGGCTGACATGGAAAGGGTATTGGCAAATGGAGAAATAAGTTCTAGAATTCTTTCACGATCATCATCCCGAAAACTGTCCCCGTTTTCCTCAAACAATGGTATATGCATCAGAAGGACAACCAATTTGTCTTTGGGCACCAATTTGAGGTTGTTTTCTAAAAATTGCATCTGATCGGGTCTCAATCCTCCCCAATAACCCTGTCCGTCCCTTGGGTCAGGATAGAGAATATCTTCCAAAACCACAAAATGCGCGTCGCCATAGTTGAAGGAATAGGTAGCAGGTCCGAAGTTGGCTGTATAAGATTCATCACTGTACTCATCCCTATCCGCATCAAAGTTCATGTCGTGGTTACCCATCACCTGAAACCAAGGCACTCCAATCTTGCCCACTGACTCCGCATATAATGGAAAGAAGTCTGGTCGGTCTCCCACCAAGTCTCCCAAAGCAGCCCCAAAAGCAATGCCCTGAATGTTTTCCACTTCCGAGACTATCCCTTTTTTGAAATGCTCAATCTCCTCCAAAGTATAAGGCTGGGGATCTCCAAAAATCAAAGCGCTGAACTGTCGATCAGTTTTGCCTGGCAATAGTCCAAAATCAACAGACTTGGGAAGCTTTCCGGTAGGTGCCACACCGGGATACCTCAGGTTGTCAGGAGAGCCATTGGGTTTGTGGATATAGTAAAACTGTGGGATGTTGTTGGCATCGGTCGGCAATTCATGGGAAGAAGGTTTGATGACGAAGATGGTTTGGTCCTCCGCAATGGGGAGCTCATACTTCCCGTTTTTGTCGGTTTGGACTACCTGAATGCCATTGGATACCGCAACATTGGGCAGTCCCTTTTCTCTTCTTTCTTTTTTGCCGTTGGCATTAAGATCTTCATAGACGATTCCGCTGACTTTTTGCTGGGCAAATACCGAAGCAGTAAAAATCAGGGCAAGGAACAGGAGTTGAAATTTTTTCATCGGGTAAGGTGTGTTTTGGATAAAATTAAGGGATTTTGTTGAATGCCATGTTTATGAAAAGGTTATGCTATGGTTAAGGATTTGGATTGGTTTTGGAAAAGGGGTGATTGGTTAATGAAGTCCAATTTTAAATGACAAAGCCAAGGCACAAAAATTGACCATTTAACTCCAAAAACCTCCAAGACATCTCAGTATCAATGGGTAAATAAATCCATATTCCAGCCCATAAATAGGATTTTAACCCCACAAAGTACTGATTTTAAATTAAATAGGACAAATATTTTAAATTACTCAATGTATTGAGTAATTTTACTCAATACATTGAGTAAACAAATTATGACATACCAAAGGACAGAAAAAGCAGGTTTGTTGAAACGGCTGAAAGATGAACCAAGGAGGTTTCTACAGGTCATCTACGGACCTCGACAGGTAGGTAAGACCACCTTAGTAAGGCAGATTATGGAAGATCTGGATTATCCTCATCTGTTGGTAGCGGCAGATGCAGTCCCGGCAGGAGATGGCTTGTGGATCGCACAGCAATGGGAAACCGTCAGGGTCCAACAGCAACAGCAAGCTGACAAACCTTTTCTTCTGGTCATCGATGAAGTCCAGAAGATCGACAATTGGTCCGAGCAGATCAAAGCCGAATGGGACAAAGATACGGCTGAAGGCTGGGATATCAGGGTTGTTTTGTTGGGTTCATCAAGGTTGATGCTGCAGCAGGGACTCACTGAATCTTTGGCAGGGAGGTTTGAATCCACTTACCTCGGGCATTGGTCCTACAAGGAAATGAAGGATGCCTTTGGTCTGACAGCTGACGAGTATGTGTGGTTTGGAGGCTACCCAGGTGCGATTGTGCTCAAAGATGATGAAGACCGATGGAAAAGCTATGTCCGAGATGCACTGTTAGAAACCAGTATCTCCAAAGACATCCTGATGTTAACCCGGGTGGATAAACCTGCTTTGATGAAGCGTTTGTTTGAATTGGGATCGGCCTATTCGGGACAGATTCTGAGTTTTACCAAAATCATGGGACAACTGACCGAAGCAGGCAATACCACCACCTTGGCCAATTACCTGGAATTACTCAATGATGCAGGTCTGCTGGGCGGCATTGAAAAGTACAGTCCCAACATGGTCAGGAAACGCTCATCAAGTCCCAAGTTTCAGGTTCATAATACAGCCATCATGTCGGGGATTTCCAAGGAAAGTCTTGACTCTTTGCTTAAAAACCATGAAGCCTGGGGAAGGTGGGTAGAATCCGCCGTAGGTGCTCACCTAATCAATCAGTCATTTAAGAACAAAAAGCTTGCTTTGTATTATTGGCGGGAAGGCAATGATGAGGTGGATTTTGTGGTTGAGTACAACAATCAGGTGATTGCCCTTGAAGTGAAGTCGGGTAAAACAGGGAGACTATCTGGATTGAAGGCGTTTGACAAAAAATTAAAACCTGAAAAATCCCTTCTGATCGGTGTAGACGGAATTCCCTGGCACGAATTTTTGCAAATGAACGTGGTGGATTTGTTTTAAAAAGACAAGTCATTATGACTTTTTTTTGGTTTAAAAATAAAATGATAAATGCCTAATTTTCAGTTATTTATGCCATACCTTAATAATTTACTCAATAGGATGAGTAAATTTACTCAATAGAGCGCGTAAACGACTTAAAAAAATCTAAACAGTGCGTTTTTGTAAAGACATGACATGAAAGTGTTTAATCTATAGACTGAATGTATGCATTCCATAAACAATCCTGATAGTCAGTAAGCATGTGAAAAAGCAGGCCTATTGCAATGATTTTGACGGTTTTATTTTTATGAAACAAAAATAAGAAATACACGGCAATCGCATAGTAACTATGCAAGAAATGAAACCCGATGCTGCATCGGTTAGGATCAAAAATAGGGTCAGCAAAAAGATGGTCTACATCAACGAGCATAGTCAAAATGAGAATCAAATAGGTTTTTTTCCATTCCTTTTTGAAAAAAATCAAAGCGATGAACACCGGGAAAATTAAATGTAAGAAATAATGGATGATGGTTTGAATGATCTCTAGGGTGGCTACATCTGTAATCATTTGATTCTGCCGTTTCAGCATTTAAACTATATTAAACTTTAAATCTTTTGGTCACTTGTTCTTCAACAACTCGCTCCCTCCTATTCTGATAATATACCAGATATCTTAGCTGAAAAGGTTTGAAATAACCAAAACACCTCATGGATTTGGAGAATCTTTTAAAAGATTTTTAAAGTTATAATTGGATTAATCCACGTGATCCCCGGGAAACTCTTTGATGGTAGGCAATTTACCTTTCATCAGATTGAAGTTGATGGTTACCCAAAAGACCATTCCATGGTTAATCCTTGCAATTTCGGGACTGAGATTAATGTATCGAATCACATATCCAATAGAATAATTGATGTTTCCTTTGGCTAAACCTGCAAGAAAATGGGTCCTGTGCTCATGTCTGAATCCATTGGATCCAGGTCCAGTTGTAAAAAGCGCTTCATTTAAAAAACTATTGGTAAATCGGGTGTTTGGACTGATAAGGTTTCCCCAATTGTACCTAAGCGCGTTGTTAAACCGCCAACGGTGGTTGAATGAATAGCCTGGGAGAAAATCCGATTGAGCTACATTTCTGATAAATCTGGCATCATACCGGAAGCGAAAGCTGGTACTGACTTTTTTGGTCGAAGGGACCCTGAAAATCACCTGTCCCCAAGGTCGGTGTTCGGTTCTTACCAAACTCCCTTCCGAAAAAGGTGCTGTAAGGCGTAACCACCCATAACCTGCCGTACCGACTATATTATCCTTTTTATTGTGATAAGTTAATCCAGTTCGATATATAAAAAAGAGCTGATCCACGAAATGCGCATCATTCCAAACCGACCATTGTGGAGCAACCTGAGCCGAGGTCATTACTCCCCACCAGGTTTCATAATTAAAACTGATGTCTTGTTGGGCCTTTAAGGTCGTATGAGTGGAAAAAAACAGACCTGAAACTACAATGCATCGGAAAATTTGAAATTTTAGGGATTTGATATTCATTTTACACTTCAATTTTTTCTGATAAGGCTACTGGAAATATTGAGTTCCAACTTCGCCCAATCCCTTTCCAACAAAAATCCCTCGAAACTCAGCCTAAAATATTTGTACAAACATAAGAAAAGCATTCGAATTTACCCCGGGATCGGTCACCCAATAATATCTTTAATTTTATGAATGAACAACAAAAATTAATGGATTAAATACGAAACTTTGATATAAAAATTATATATTTCGCAGGATTTTAGCCGATTGTTGAAATTTAAACCTTCCTTAAGATCATGAAATATCCTTTCCTGCTTTTATCGTTTCTGCTCATATTCTCTTGCCAAAAACCCACTCAAAATGAAGAAATAATCATTGAAGATGAGGTTTTTGAGGAAACAGTTCCAGATGGTCACACATCCCAACTTGCATTAGATTATCTGGGCGTGTATACTGGTGTTTTACCCTGTGCGGATTGTGAAGGAATTGAAACAACCATTACCTTGAAAGAAAACGAAGAATATTCCAGAAAAATGGTCTATCTCGGCAAAACAGGTGGTAATACCCATGAATCTTCCGGTAAATTCAGCTGGAATGAGGCAGGCAATACCATCAGTTTAACAGGTGAAGATGCTCCAAATCAGTATTTCGTTGGAGAAAACGTTTTGTTTCATTTGGATCAGGATGGCAATCGAATAACTGGAAACCTTGCTGATAATTACAGATTAAACAAACAGTAAGCAAAAATGGAATGCATTTTATAGATATAATGTCCTACCATTTTAACTTGTCGACACTTAAATCCATATTTCAGAAACCTAAAGTAGGCTTTTGAAATAAAATCAAATTCAAACAAACCCATCACTTTTACGCTGATTTTTCAACAATATATTAGGAGGTAGTCCAATTTATGAATCCATTTGTAGAGGCCAAAAGTACTTTGAAGCGTATTTTTAGCCCCATCCTGTTTTTGGTTGGTGGTAGTTTGTTCTTTTGTTGTGTCCCTGACGGGCCAGATGCCATTGAACAAATCGATGTGGTCTATACCAACCACAATCCCAGCTTCAATTTTTCCAGTAGATTGACTTACTCCCTTCCGGAGAGTGTTATTTTGATCGAACAGGAGGTATTACAGAATCCGGATACACCGCCGGCTTTTGCTGATTTTTTGATCAGCCAGGGGATTCTAAGTTCTATTCGGACGAACATGAATGCCAGAGGATACAGTTTGGTGGATGTTTCAGCCAATCCGGATTTGATTTTGTTGCCCAGCATCACGATTACTGAAAATCTAAGGTTCAGCTATAGTTGGTGGTATTGGGGATGGTTTTATCCCAATTTCCAGCCCGATTGGGGATGGGTCTATCCTGGATATACGCCGATTGCCACTAGAACAATGGAAACGGGTACCCTCTTAATACAGCTGTCAGATCCCAAAGGAATTACATCGGACAATAGGGTTCCAATCCATTGGATCGTTGCTTTGAATGGAAGAATCAGCCAGTCTACCGGAAACAACCTTAATCGCATACAGTCCAATATCGATCTGGCTTTTAATCTCTCCCCTTACCTCAGCCGATGAATATCATGAAAAATGTTTTGTTTTTTATTGCAGTTGTGGTGGCTCTGGGATTTTCAAATTCGGGATGGGCACAGAGCAGCTATAGCATCGTCAATTTTGCTCCGACACTCCCGATGGGCAATACCGCTGACTACATCGGTGTCATGACTGGCAGAAGTGTAAATGTTGAATTTATTCGGATATTGGAAGAAAGCCGGTTTGGATATGGCATTGAGGCAGGAAGAAGTTCTTTTTTTGAAAAGATACCGAATCGAATTCTAGAAAGTGGAACCGTGGTGGCTTCTGGAACACAATTCAGGTATATTAATACCACTCCAATTATCGTCTCAGGTCATTATTTTTTCACGGAAAGTGGAAAACTGAGACCATTCGCAAGTTTGGGGTTCGGTGTTGTTTTTCAAACCCGAAGAGTTGATATGGGCATCTTTAGTGAGCGCACCACAGGCACACAGCTAGCCATCAGGCCAGAGTTGGGAACAATATTTCAGATCAGCGATTATGTAGGCATCAAGCTTTCCGGTAAGTATTACCAGACTATGGGAGGAAGTAATTTACCAAGCCATGCTGCCTTAGGATTCAACCTAGGTTTTGTCATCATCAATTAGAGCGACGAAATTATCCTTGGTTGTCTAGTTTCAAGTTGACTAATATTTATATTAATCCGTCAAATAAATTTTAACTTAACTCCATAGCCATGAAAACCAAAATTCAATTTACCTGTCTCCTATTTGTTCTTCTCCCTTTCTTTGCCCATGCCCAATCGATAGATGGAGAAATAGCCATGATTCAAAGTGCATTCGGTATGGAAAAAAGGGCATTGGTCAGCAATTACATGAATCTCCCTGAATCTTCCTCCAATGCCTTCTGGTCAGTCTATCAGGCCTACGAAGAAGAAAGACAAAGCATTTCCAGAGAAAGAATAAAAATAATCAACGACTACTTGGAGAAATTGGACAATCTGGGTGAAATAGAAGCGGATGCCTTGGCTACAAGGACCCTTAAAAATGATCAAGCCTTGGCTAGGCTCCATGCTAAGTACTACAAAAGGTTTAAAAAAGCCACCTCTTCCCTCGAAGCCGCAAAATTCCTTCAGATTGACAATTATATCCACAGTTCCATCAGAATGGCCTTACAGGAAAATCTACCCTTTATTGGTGAAAAATAAGCCTAGGTAATCTGTTAAAACTGAAAAACAATGAATAGAAATGCTTATTGAACCCTATTGGAGCCAATAGGTATTTCTATTCAACAATTGTAATTGTTGAAAAAATTTTCGATTAGGAGGCAAACATTGCAAAGATTCATTTTTTTTGCTTTATGCTTTTGCTTGTCCTGCAAAACAGCAGAAGTGAAAGGCATTCCAACAGGATTCCCTGATTTTCAACTTAGAAACTAAAGTTCTTTTGATTTTTTTGAATTAGATAAAAACGGCATTCCCTCTTCAGTCAATCCTTTAAAATACCAACAGAAGCTGGAATTGGTTCAGCATGAAATTTCCCGGCAAATGAAAATCAGAGGAATTGAAAAAGTTGATATACAACCGGATTTAAGGGTGAATCTTGGTATCAGTATCAAAGCAGAGACTCACACCAGGGAAACTAGCTTAGTAACAGATCCTGGAACATTCACTTATATTGGGCAAAGAAGATATACTTGGCAGGCCGAAACGATAGAAATAGGAAAATACAAAGAAGGTAGCCTTACTTTGGACCTTGTGGACAACAGCAATAACCAACCGGCTTGGATTGGGGTTCTTGAAGGAATTCTACCGGAAAATGAAAAAAAAACTTGACCAAGCAATTTCAATTGCAGTTCAAAAACTTTTTGAGCAAATAGATCAAGAGGGTTTATAAAATCAAATCCGACTTTAAAAATTTAGTAAATTCATTTTATAATTACTTTTTTTATTTATATTTTTATAACATTATCAAAAGGGTTCAGGTTATCACAAACCAATCTTACAATAACAAAAATAGGTTGATTGGGTTACACATCTTTTGTCAGTAACTTAAAACTTCATTTAACTACCTTAGTCATGAAAAAATTAATTTTATTGTTCTCACTCATTACCATTTTAGGTGTTGGAACTACTTACGGTCAGTTTCTAAGAGTCGGTCTTAAAGCAGGACCCAATTTCTCCAATTTCTCTGGAGGATCCATAGAAGGCTACGATTTTAGTCAGATTTCCAGCTTTCATGCTGGATTATTGGTTGAATTTAAACTGTTGCAAAATTTATCTCTCCAGCCTGAACTACTTTATTCTACCAAAGGGGCGAATCTTTCCGGCATAGGAAATGAATTCAAAAATAAATTAGGATACCTATCTATCCCTGCATTAGCTAGGTTTTATTTAGTAGAAGAAAAATTCAGTCTGGATCTAGGACCCCAGTTTTCCTTTTTGCTCGATGAAACTGAGCATGTTGACATTTCAAATTCAAATTCCTTTGATTTTGCTGTAGTGGGTGGTGCTACTTTTCACTTAACAGATACCTTCTTTCTGCAAGGCAGATACAACTTGGGACTTACCGATGTAAAGCCTGATGCAGATGTAAAAAACTCCGTTATTCAGCTTTCTTTGGGGGTTAGATTTTAAAAAAAAATCATGCCCAAAGACTTGAGGCATGATTTTTTACTTTTTTTGACTATTGACTATCTTAGGCAGCATTTCTTGCAGCATTGATAATTCCAAACATGCTTCTTAATACCAACTTTTGTAGGATTGGATCATCTTTACCTGATTCCAACATGGACTGAATTGCGTACTGTTGAATTGTAATCAAAGGCAATACGATTTTTTCTCGAATGGCTATGGAGGCTTTGCTGATTTGATTGTCTTTCAGTAAGGTATCCATCTGGGCTACCTGCAAAAGTTTTTCAATCGATTTCTTATATTCCTCATACAAAAGTTCCCAAAAGCCCCCATAGGTTTTATTATCCTTCAGGTAAGCTGTGCCAGGATAGAAAGACTTTGCCAATGATTGCATAGAATTTCCCAGCAGCGAGCGAAAGAAAAGGCTGTCCTCATACAATTTGATGACATCCTGTATTTTTCCTTTCTTTTCCATTTCCTCAATAGCAGCGCCGACCCCAAAAAAGCCCGGGATATTTTGCTTCATCTGTGCCCAAGATCCCACAAAAGGAATGGCCCTGAGATCTTCAAATTTCATGCCTTCGCCTTTGCTTCTTTTGGTTGGCCTGGAGCCGATATTCGTCTGACCAAAAAACTTCAAAGGGGTAACATGTTCCAAATAGGGCACAAACTGTGGATGATTTTTCAAATTTTTATAGGCCTCATAACTGCTTTCAGCCATTTCCTCAATCAAAGCTCGCTGATGGTCACTCAAATTGTTTTCTTTGGTGGGATACAAATGGTTTTCCATCCCGGCACTGAGTAACTGTTCCAAATTATAGGTACATGAAACTTCTTTGCCATAATTGGCAGAGATGGTTTGTCCTTGAATCGTTACTTGAATCTCCTTGTTTTCAACCTGCTCTCCAAGCGATGCATAGAAATTGTGCATGTTACCCCCTCCTCTAGCAGGTGGCCCTCCCCTTCCGTCAAAAAAGACCACATCGATATTATTTACCCTGGAAACTTTTGTAAGCTCTTCTTTTGCCCTTAAAATTGACCAATTGGCCCTGATATATCCTCCATCCTTGGTACCGTCAGAAAACCCGAGCATAATCGTTTGCTTTTGATTTCTACTTTTCAAATGTGCAGAATAGATTTGGTTCTTGTACAGCGATTCCATGATTCCTGGAGCTTGGGCCAAGTCCTCAATGGTCTCAAACAACGGCACGATATCCAAAGGAAGTTGTCCATCATCAGCTAAAATCAATCTATTGAGATGAAAAACTTCAAGTATATGAAGGGCGGATTGCGTGTTTGAAATGATGTATCTGTGCAATCCCTCCTCTCCATTTCTTTCTTGGACATATTTTGCTGCCTCTATACTTTGAAGTAATTCCCTGTGAAATTCATCCTTGAAATTTTCTAACGAAGGAAGAGATTTGATTTGGAGAACTTTATCAATTTTAGCTTTTTCATCTAATTTGTCATAAGCGGCCAAGCCCTTTTCACCTTCCTGAATGGAAATGATCGATGCCCAAAGATCATCATGCTTTCGGCTATCCTGTCGAAGATCCATACTGGCAAAATGAAATCCGAAAATCTTGATTTTTAAAATAAAATTATCCAATTCATCCAAAAACAACCCATTGTGATGGTCAATTATCGCTTTTCTGGCTTCAAAAAGTGGCTCTAGGAGATGTTCCTTTGAAGAAAAAGCCTTTTCGTTTCCAAAAAGCATGTTATATAGGCCTCGCTCTACTTTTATAAGCAAGGGCTCCACATTTTTAAAGGTGAGTCTCCTTCTTACTTTTCTGACATCTCTATAGTAGCATTTAATGATCCACATTTGTAGCCGGTCAGCTACTTTTCGGGTCGTTTCATGGGTAACAAAGGGATTCCCGTCACGGTCTCCCCCAGGCCAAAAGCCTACTTTCAACAAACCTGGGTTTTCCCATTCATGGGTAGGTATATCCAATTGCCGAAGCATTCTGAAAATGATGTCAGGAATGCTTTTGTAAAATACGTTCTCCAAAAACCACAACAGACTGACCGCCTCATCAAAAGGACTAGGTTTTTCTTTGTTGATAAATCCTGTTTTCCCCAGTTGCTTGAGCAATAGATCGATGTCGCCCAGGTTATTGGCTCTGATGGCTGTCTCAAGGTCGGTGATAATCCCCAAAACATTGCCAGGGTAAAACTGAGTGGGGTGGGCAGTGAGCGTTAACCGAATGGAAAAGGTTTTCAATTTCTCGATCAGGGCTTCCTTTTTACGGTCGTTTTCGACCCTGGATATCAACGCGGTGATACTCCCCTTTCCTTTGAGATCATTGATTTTTTCGAATGCCGCATCCTCTATGGAATCAAATAATACCACCTGCCGCTCTACGTATTGGACCATTTGAAAAAGTAAATCGTGCCTTTCCTTATCAGAGTTATGGGCCATCATTTCCTGAAAAAACTGGCTGATGATGCTTTTGGGTGTCTTCATCTTCTCAAAACCCGCTTGACAAGCAGTGGATAAAATAGGAAGCAAAGTCCCCGTCCTGTAAATATCATCAAAGGGCAAGTCCAAAAACAAGCTGTTGTAAATGGTAAATCTTTTGGCTACTTCAGTTTCGTAATTTCTTGACATCGTTGGTTTTATTTTGGAACTTGAAATTAATCATTTTTAGAAAATAAATGAATAAAACATTGATAAATACCCTGTTTTTATAAAAAAAATTCATATTTAAATTACTTTTTTTGAATAAAAGGTAATTTAAAAAGGCGTTTTCCATAAAATCTTCAATTCTAATTGATTTTCACATCTTCTATCTCTTGGTTTTTTTTGTAATTTAGTGTTTTACTCCTTTCTACCCCAACTTATATTATGCTGATAGCAGTTTTGTCAGGATTCATTTTAGCATTGAGTCTGGTAATTACAGGAAAATGGATTAAAGGCAAAGGGGCACCTCTGGTAGGACTTTTCCCATTGGCCCTGTTTGGATATTTTGTAAGTTTCTTTCCTGCTATAATGAAGGGAGAAAGCCTGACATTCACCTATGAATGGATTCCTTCGCTTGGGGTAAACTTAAGTTTTCATTTGGATGGGCTTTCCCTATTATTCTGCTTGCTGATTACGGGAATCGGTGCTTTGGTATTTTTTTATACCGCCCCTTACCTTAAAGAACATATTTATTTGGATCGATTTTTTGGCTACCTCAGCATGTTCATGGGTTCTATGCTTGGGTTAGTGCTTTCTGACAATATCATTACTCTCTTCGTATTTTGGGAATTGACCAGTATCAGTTCCTTCTTTTTGATTGGATTCAACAATGAAAGCGAAGAATCTCGAAGATCAGCCATGATGGCTTTATCCATGACGGGTATCGGCGGCTTGTTTTTGTTGGCTTCTATGATCGTCTTAGGCACGGTAGGCGGAAGTTATGAAATATCCACCCTACTTGGAAGTGCTGACATGATCAAGGAACATGAAAATTACCTTTGGATCATAGGATTGCTCTTTATTGGAGCCTTCACCAAATCAGCCCAATTTCCGTTTCATTTTTGGTTGCCTGATGCCATGAAAGCCCCTACCCCGGTTTCTACTTACCTGCACTCAGCTACGATGGTAAAGGCAGGTATTTATCTATTGGCTAGATTTACCCCAATGCTTGGCGAGACGGTTTATTGGAATGGGACGCTGATCATTATCGGAAGCATCACCATGGTCTATGCGGCTATCCATGCCGTGTTCAGGCTAGATCTCAAAGGGATTTTGGCTTACTCTACCATTTCAGCATTGGGCATTTTGGTATTTCTAATAGGTTTGGGTACCGATCAAGCTTTATTAGCAGCTGCTGTTTTTATCTTGGTTCATGCCCTTTACAAAGCGACATTGTTCTTGATTACTGGGATCATTGACCACGAAACGGGTACCCGAGATGTCAGCAAATTGAGTGGCTTAAACAAAGTAATGTTACCAGTGGGCATTGCTGGTATTCTTGCTGCTATTTCCAATGCCGGGATTCCGCCAAGTTTTGGTTTTGTAGGTAAAGATTTGATTTATGAAGCTACACTGGGATTTGAGACACTGATCTGGGTACTTTCTGGAGTGGCATTGCTAACCAACATTTGTTTGATGTATGCTGGTTTTCAAGCAGGGATCAAACCATTTACAGGTCAATTGCCAAAGGCTTATGAAAAGGTACATTTACCTTCTCCCCTGATGTGGGTACCTCCATTGCTTTTGGGATCCTTGGGCATGGTTTTTGGCTTGATGCCCTTTTTGATCGACAAGAGTTTGATCCAAGCTGTCGTCAACGCCATGATCAGAGGTGGTGCCCTGGATGTCGAGTTGAAGTTGTGGCATGGATTTAATTTGGTATTGCTACTCAGTGGAATCACCCTGGCTGCCGGCTTTTTGTTGTATTATTTCCTAAAACCTTCAGCGCTTTTGGAGGCCAAAACGAATCGTTGGGAAAAACTCTCCCCAAAAAGCCTCACCAAGGGTTTGGGTGGGATATTTTCAGGAATTTCTAAATTATGGACCGGTTTTTTCCAGAACGGCTACTTGCGCTATTACCTCATCTTTGCGCTTACTTTCCTGACCTTTATCCTGGCCTACAAATTATTCAAAGAAACCGAACTATACATTAATTTTAATGACCTGACGGGGATTACATTTTATGAGGTAGCGGCCATGGTGATTATTGCTTTTGCCGTCCTTTTTACTGTCCTGACCAAGTCAAGGCTAGCCGCAGTGGCATCTTTAGGCGTGGTCGGCTATTCCATTTGTTTGGTTTTTCTGTTTTACTCGGCCCCTGACCTTGCCATGACCCAGTTTTCTATCGATACGCTTACTGTAATTTTATTTGTTTTGGTCATATATAACCTGCCCAAGTACCTCAAACTCTCCAATCAGATTTCCAGAGTAAGAGACGGGATCATGTCTGTCATCTTTGGTGCATTGATCAGTATCTTGACTTTGGAGGTGCTCAATGAGCCGGTATTGAAGGAAACCAGTCAGTTTTATGCGGAAAATGCTTACACACTGGCCAAAGGCAAGAACGTCGTCAATGTAATCTTAGTAGACTTTAGGGGAACGGATACATTTGTGGAAATTACGGTATTGGCAATTGCTGCACTTGGTGTGTATAGTTTATTGAAACTACAATTAAAATCTACCGAAAAGGAATAACATGAACACTGTCATTTTCAAATCTGCTTCGACTTACCTGCTTCCCTTGTTGCTGCTCTTTTCGGTATTTATCCTCCTAAGAGGCCATTACCTGCCTGGTGGGGGATTTGTGGGAGGCCTGATAGCCTCCATCGCTTTCATCATCCATTCCGCAGCCAATGGATTGGAGCAAACAAGGTCTATACTCAAATTCCATCCGGGTGTCCTTTTGTTGGCTGGATTGACGGTAGCCCTTTTCAGCGGGATATCTCCCATGTTTATAGGAGAACCCTTTATGAAAGGATTATGGTTTGAAAATCCAGTGCCGGTTATAGGAATGATCGGAAGTGCTTTGTTTTTTGATATCGGAGTTTATCTGGTTGTAGTAGGCGTTACTTTAACCATAATTTTCACCATTACAGAAACAATATAACATGGAGTTACTGCTGGTTTTCATCATAGGTCTTTTGTATGGGGCAGGCGTTTACATGATCCTCAGAAGAAGCCTTGTCAAGTTGATCATTGGTTTAATCCTGATGGGAAATGGGGCCAATTTGCTGATTTTTCTCTTAGGAAGAATAGTTAAAGGCAATCCACCATTGATCAACAGTGATGCTAATATTTTGGGTGAAATATATGCTGACCCCATACCACAAGCATTGATTTTAACTGCCATTGTAATCAGCTTTGGTTTGCAATCCTTTGCCATTATTTTGGTAAAGCGTGCCTACAAAGTTGTAGGGACGGATGATTTGGATGAAATGAATGCTACTGACGAAGACTTATGAGTAATCCATACATCATTTTACCGATAATAGCTCATATGGCCATTGCCATTTTGTTGTTGTTTTTCTGGAAAAAGAAAAATGCCCAAAAGCTTATTTCGGTGCTGGGTAACCTGATATCTGTTGGTATAGCGATTTGGCTTTTTTACATCGTATGGGAAAACGGTATTTATTTTACACAAGCTGGAGACTGGGATGCACCATATGGTATCCCAATTGTTGCAGATACGCTAAGTGCTGTGATGGTGCTGTTGACAGGGATTTGTGGATTAGCTGTATCTGTTTTTTCAGTGGGCAGTGTAAGAAATGCTCGGGTAAATTTCGGCTATTTCCCCATACTACATTTCCTGTTGATGGGATTAAACGGTGCTTTTTTGACAGGAGATATATTCAATCTGTATGTTTGGTTTGAGGTCATCATCATTTCTTCCTTCGTACTATTGACCATAGGGGGAGAAAAAAGCCAGATAGAAGGCAGCATCAAATATGTCACCATGAACCTGTTGGCCTCTTCCATTTTCCTGACAGCGATCGCCATCCTTTACGGCTTAACAGGTAGTCTTAACATGGCGGACCTTTCCCTTAAAGTGGCAGCCCTCGAGAATAGAGGGCTTGTCAATGTGACTGCCTTCCTTTTCTTTGTTGGCTTCGGCATCAAATCAGCTGTATTTCCCCTATACTTTTGGTTGCCGGCTTCTTACCATACCCCTCCCCCTGCCATTTCGGCCATTTTTGGTGGATTGTTGACTAAGGTAGGAGTATATGCCCTTTTCCGAATCTTTTCTCTCATATTTATCCCAGATGAGTTTTTACTTAACTTGATATGTACGGTTGCAGCCCTCACCATTTTTTCTGGAGCAGTCGGTGCTCTGACACAAATAAATCTCCGGAAAATATTCAGTTACCTGATTATTTGTCACATAGGATTTATGATTGCAGGTTTGGGTATGTTTACCGAATTGGCCATTACGGGAGCGATTTTCTACATGATCCATGATATCATAGTTAAGACCAATTTGTTCATGTCTGCTGGTTTGATTTTCAAAATAAAAGGAACTTACAACATCAAGAAATTAGGGGGTCTTTATGCAGCATATCCCAAGTTGACACTGTTGATGGCCATTCCTTTATTTTCCTTGGTGGGTATCCCTCCACTATCTGGATTCTGGGCCAAAATTTACTTGATCGACGCAGGTTTTCAATTGAAAAATTATGCCTTGGTTGGCTTTATCATATTAGGAAGTTTTCTTACCTTATTTGTTATTGCAAAAGTATGGTCGGAGGTGTTCTGGAAGGAAAGCGAGGAATTGACGGCAAAAGAGTGGGTCAGGTATTTCAAGGACTTAAAGCCATTGAAGCAAAAGGCCATCATCATTCCAATCTTATTTCTTGGATTGGTTTCTCTTTACATTGGTTTTGGTGCAGAGCATATCATTACAGTATCTAGTCGAATTGCCCATGAACTGCTGCATACCGAACCATATATAAAGACCATCTTACAAAAATAGCCATTGACAAGACCATGATCAAAACCAGGTTTTTAAGCAATTTACTGTTGGCCTTTATCTGGCTGGCATTGACTGGAAATTTCAATTTTGGGAATTTCGTGTTTGGCTTCGCTTTGGCCTTTTTGATCATGTGGGTGATCACGGTCAACAGACGGGAAAACAAGTATTTTACCCGGCTTCCATTGAGTATAGGTTTCATATTCTATTTCATTTATGAACTGATCAAGGCCAACCTTCAAGTTGCTTATGATGTGATAACACCCAGCTACTATATGAAACCTGGAATCATTCAGATCCCCCTGGAAGCAAAAACAGACCTTGAGATCACACTTCTGGCAAATTTTATATCATTGACACCGGGCACATTGAGTTTGGATGTTTCAGATGACAAAAAAGTGTTGTATGTACATGCCATGTATGTCAGAGACAAGGATAAATTCATCGAAGGTATCAAAAATGGCTTTGAAAGACGCTTACTAAACATATTGAGATGAGTGTAGAAGAATATTTGTATCTGATCATTTTGCCCATCTTGGCCCTATCCATCCTGCTGATCTTTGTCAGGTTTTTGATAGGCCCTTCATTATCTGATCGTGTAGTTGCACTCGACCTATTGGTTACCTGCGGAACGGGGATCATTGCGGTATACAGCATTTATACCAACCAATCGGACTTTTTGGACATAGCCATGATATTTGCCCTTATCGCCTTTTTGGGAACTGTGGCTTTTTCATATTACTTGGAAAAAAGAGAAAAAAATGAATGACATTGCTATCATTATCCTGAGTTCTTTAGGAACCTTGTTTATCCTCTTGGCTGCCATAGGCATCCTTCGTATGCCTGATCTCTATTTAAGGATTTCAGTTACCACCAAAGCCGCCACATTAGGTATAGGCTTGATGTTGATTGCTGCTGCAATCTATTTTAATGAGGTTGCGGTAAGTTCAAGGTCTTTAGCCATCATATTATTCATGCTGCTAACGGCACCTGTTGGGGCTCACATGATTGGTAGAGCCTCTTATTTTACTGGCATAAAAATGTGGAAAGGTTCGATTTATGATGATTTAAAAGGTATGTATGACCCAAAAACCCATGAGCTTTCCAGTAAACCGCCAAAAGATGAAAGTATAGCCAAATAGATAAAAATTCCTCAATAGGCCGGAATATAATTGGTCAAACTCGAGTTTTTTGGTACATTAATATATTATCATCCAATATGATACCCAAATCTTATGACTATAAAACCCTTTTGGCCCTTAAGCCTTGTTATTCTGATTATTTTAAATGCCTGTGAAGTGGATAAAGAAACCGTTACTCCCGAAAAATATGCCTTTTTGGTAGGCACATATACTGAAACTGACGATGAAGGCATCAATTACCTTGTTTTTGATCCGGAAAATAGGACACTTGAGGCACAAGTAATCGGTAAAGGAATAAAAAATCCTTCTTTCTTGGTCAGCAATAAAAAAAGAGATAGGGTTTTTACTGTTGAAGAAACTGGCGGAGAAAATGGAGGAAGAGTAAAATCTTTTCAATTTGATGAGGAAAACAGAGACTTGAAATTGATTAGTTCAGCCAGTACCCAAGGGGATTCTCCTTGTTACCTCAGTCTGGGATCCAATGAGGAACTCCTTTTTGTTGGCAATTACTCAGGTGGAAACTTAGCAGCATTTCAAATATCTGATGATGGGGCATTAGACAGTGCGCAGGTGATCCAGCATGAAGGACAAAGCATCATTAAATCCCGGCAAAGCAATCCACATGTTCACAGTGTGGTGGTACATCCCAAAGAGGATAAATTATTTGTTGGAGACTTGGGTACAGATAAAGTAAATGTATATACCATTCAATCTGGATCTGCTTCCGTTTTGACTAAAGCGAAACCAGCTTATTTTGAAGTTTCTCCTGGAGCCGGACCCAGACATTTGGTCTTCAATCATGAGGGAGACCGATTCTACCTGATTCATGAACTGACTGCCGAACTGGGAATTTATGCTTACGAGGAAGGTGATATCAAACATCTTCAGACCCTTCCGCTCACATCACCCACCTTCAGCGGTGATGTAGGTGCCGCGGAGGTCCGGTTGTCCCCGGATGAAAAATTTGTTTATGCCTCCAACCGGGGTGATGCCAATGAAATCTCTGTTTTTAAAATCAACAAGCAGGTAGACAAAGCAGAACTCATCCAAATCATACCCTCAGGAGGTAAAACACCCAGAAATTTTAATTTTACTTATGACGGAAAATGGATCTTGGTAGCCAATCAAGACAGCAATGACATTACCGTATTCGAGCGAGATGACATTACAGGATTATTGAAAATGACAGAAATCAAAACAAAGATTCCAAAGCCAGTTTATCTTTTTGCCATTGATCAATGAAGAAATTAAACCAATATGCCAAATTATGGTACAAAAACTGCCTTTATTGGCAATATTTAAAATGCTTATTTGAACCTTCACAAAATATTTTATTCAAAATGCAATTATTTGTTAAAACAATTACTACCTTTGCATAAATCTATTACAATACAATTTAATAATCATGAACACAGGAAAAGTAAAATTTTTTAATGAATCCAAAGGATTTGGATTTATCGTAGACGACGAGTCTTCTAAAGAATATTTTGTACACATCTCCGGATTGGTAGACGAAGTAAAAGAAGATGACGATGTAACTTTCGACCTTAAAGAAGGAAGAAAAGGTCTTAATGCAGTGAATGTAAAGTTAGCTTAACATAAACATTGACATGTATTTCAAAGCCACTCATCATTTGGGTGGCTTTTTTTTATGGCAAATTTCCCCATTTTTTATCTAAATCAAAGGCCAAAAAGCCTTCATCGATCGTTAATGGAGAAGTTATGTTATTGAAATAAAGTTGTCCTGTCCCTAAACCCTGAGGTAGAACCGGATTTAAGCCAGAGGTATATTGTGCGATGGCATTCAAGCCTACATTACTTTCCAAAGCAGAGGTGATCCACCAGCCAATATTCAAATCAGTTGCCAACTCAATCCATTCCTGCGTTTCTTTTATGCCTCCCAGTAAGGTTGGTTTTAATATGATAAAAGCTGGATTAATTTCAATGAGAAGTTGGTGCTTTTCATCCCTCCCAAAAACCCCAATCAGTTCTTCATCCAGGGCAATTGGCAAGGGTGAATGCGCACATAGTTTTGCCATCGCTGTCCATTGCCCTTTTTTGATAGGTTGTTCAATACTGTGAATTTCATATTCAGCTAACTTTACCAATTTTTGAATGGCTTCGTCAGATGAAAATGCACCATTGGCATCTACCCTCAATTCAATCTCTTCGGCCGAAAATTTATTTCTGATAAATTCAAGGAGCGCACACTCCTGATCAAATTCTATGGCCCCAATCTTTATTTTGATACAATTAAACCCTTGTTTTAGTTTATCTTTAACCTGCTGAAGCATATTTTCTTTATCACCCATCCAGATTAACCCATTGATCGGAATGGCATGGTTTTTTTCCACAAGGGGGCTGTTGATGACAATGCGCCTACCACCATGAACCAAATCCAATAAAGCCATTTCGAATGCAAATCTGATACTCGGAAGATGAGGGGGAATAAAATGGTGAACGAAGTCAAGTATTTCTTCAAAATGGGCAGGTATGTCATATGCAGTGATTCGTTCGCAGTAGCTTTTGATGAGCTCCGTAAAATCAGGTATGTCATCTATGCTTAAATTTGGTAATGGGCCTGCTTCCCCCCAGCCTTCAATTCCTACAAATTGCTCTGAAGTCAATACAATAAAAAAAGTGTCTCGGGATTGCATCACCCCTCTGGACGTACCTGCTTCAAACTTGAAATTCAACTGGTATTTACTGCATTTTGCATTTACTCGGAATGTATTGGACATAAATGGATAAACTTTGTGAAAACACTATATTTGCAAACGCATTCAGAAGGTCAAAGTTTTGACCCCCAAACCTTATTGAACCCTTTCAATCAGAAGTACAATTACATGAATATACCCGAGATCCCTTTGTTATCCCAATTTCATTATGAACTTCCTGAGGAGCGAATTGCCAAATTTCCATTGAATGAGCGAGACGCATCCAAGTTGTTGCTATATGAAGAAGGGAGCATCCATCATTGCCATTTTACACAATTGCCTGATCTCTTGCCCACTAATACGCTTTTGGTTTTTAATGATACCAAGGTAATTCCTGCAAGGCTAATCTTAAGGAGGGAGTCCGGTGCTAAAATTGAAATCTTCCTTTTAAAGCCCCATAGCCCAACCACAGAAATTCAACAAATGATGGCTTCCAGAGAGCCTGTAATATGGGAAACCATGATAGGAAACCTAAAAAAATGGAAATCAGGAGAAAGCCTAATGGGAACTGTATCAATAAACGGGGAAAACTTGCACATTGAAGCCAATCTGGTAGATAAGGAAAAAAGGTTGGTTAAATTCAGCTGGAGCAACTACCAGCTGCCGTTTGTCAGTATTGTGGAGGCATCCGGGGAAGTCCCTTTACCACCTTACCTAAATAGAAAGCCGACCGATTTAGACCGACCGAGGTACCAGACTGTGTATTCAAATGCATCCGGAGCAGTTGCTGCTCCAACTGCAGGATTGCATTTTTCTGAAAGAATGCTCCAAAAAATTGAACACAAAGGAATAAAAACCGAATATTTGACCCTTCATGTAAGCGCGGGAACCTTTCAACCTATCAAAGTGGAAGATGTGACTCAGCATCCCATGCACAGTGAGCAGATTTCGGTAAGCAGGCGCACATTAGCGCAATTAGTGAAACACACAGGAAATGTGGTGGCTGTGGGAACCACTTCCATGCGGACATTGGAAAGCCTTTATTGGTATGGGGTGAAACTGTTAGAAGATGCTGGTTCGGTATTTCATATTGAAAAATTAGCTCCATATCATTATTCGCAGGAATTACCAAACAAACAAAAGAGTTTTCAGGCTGTTTTAAACCATATGGTAACCAATGAGTTAGAAACAATCAACGGGTCTACCGAAATTTTTATCATGCCCGGATATACTTTCCACGTTTGCAATGGAATGATTACTAATTTTCACCAGCCAGGATCCACATTAATCTTACTCGTTGCAGCTTACACCCGAAACGATTGGAGAAAACTTTACTATGCTGCTTTAGAAAATGGATATCGTTTCCTGAGCTATGGAGATAGTAACCTGATTTGGCATCAAAAGATAGAGTGACCGTTAGTCGTTTCCTCCAGATCCCAATTTGTTGATACCATTGATCAAATTTTGGTAGTAGGTTCTTCCTACAGGTACTTTTTCTGTTCCTATGCAAATTTCTTTGGGTGAAATGGTTTTGATCTCATCTACGCGAATAATGTAAGATTTATGAATTCGAATGAAATCTTTGTGCGGTAATACAGACTCAAATTCCTTAAGGATATTTCTCAATGAAAACACCTTATCTCTGGTAACCAAAGTGGTGTAATTCCCATCCCCCTTGAGCCACATAATGTCTGAAAATCTTACTTTGGTCAAACAACCTTTATCCCGAACAAAAAGAGCATCTTTGATCAACAACTCACTCTCCTCTACCAAGTCAGCATTGTGGTCATGCTTTCCATTTGATACATTTTTGATACTTTTTACGATTCCTTCCATGACGGTTTACTTTAAAATAAATTTTATAAACAGTAAACAGCTAAGATGACATTTTGTTTTTTGGGGGCTAAAAAAGAAAAACCAGCGAAAAATTCATTTCCAATCACCCATTGGTTGCGGATAATTTATAGAAATCAATTTAAGGATTTACATTCGTACGGAGATGTGTCTTCTAAGCGAAAGTTTAAGACGTGTAGATGAGGAAACTATTGATCCAGCAAATAAAAAAGGGAGCAAAAAATAACCCTGACTCCCCAAACAGTAATAGAAAAATATCTCTAAAAATGCAAAACAACTCCAATACCTAATCCCAAAAAATAAAAGTCTTATTCTCTTACAGAAGTAATTTTGTGAACATTGTTTCTGATTTGTTGATCCATCTCCTCTGCCAAAGGTTTCAACAATTTAAAATACTTTTGATTTTCCTTATCCAATTGTTCATGGTCAATCAAATCCAATAAACCCATCAAAGAAGATAAAGGTGATCTTATTACATGAGACTGCATGTGGGTCAATTCCCTAAGCATGGCTTCTTTGGCTTCCAATTGTGATGCACAGCGCCTTACATAGTTGATATTCTTGATGCTGACTGTGACAGCAAAGATTTTCTTATGTGTATCGAAAACAGGCACGAATTTAAAATTATACCAAACATCATTTTGATTTTGATCTTCGATTGCTACTTCCATTTCCCCAGCCCCTCCAAGGAAAGCCTCTTGTATAGCACTGTATAAATCTATCTGACTGAGGGATATCAAGAACTTCTTGACGCTGTCACCGGCCTGCAAGGATTTTCCAAATAATTCTTCCAATTCCCGATGGGCATATCTGTTGATCTCAATCACTTTACAATTGCCATCAATCATCACCATACCTTCTTCCAAATTATCCAGCAGGGATTGATTGATGAGATCTCTTGTTTTTAATTTCTCTTTATAGGTATATTCTTCCTGAATATCCTTGATGATAACTGTAAGCCCCACTGCAGACGGAAAAACAGAAACTCGGTACCAAGTAGAACTGATGCCATTAAACTCTTCAAAGTGAACAGCTTGATTGGTCATTTTGGCTTCCTTGAAATAAAGCGCATAATGATACATGGAGTATGCTGGAAAAATCTGCCAGATGTTTTTATCTACAATATCAGCCTTGTTGATCCCAAGGTAATCCAAGGCTACCTGATTGATTTCCAGAAAGCGCCATTGTGGATCTAAATGAAAAATACCATCCTCCAACTGGTTCAATACGGTGTGAAAAAAAGATTGATAATCCTCTTTTTCCATGGTATTTCTGTGACCTATTTGGTTTACTTGAGGCATAGGCGAAAAAAATTTATCGGATGTTTTCTTGAAAATAAAATCTTTCTTAAACATAAAAAACCTTCCTTTAAAATGAATAAACTGACTAAAATCTAAATTGTATTTTTTAAATAAATTTCTTGCACAATATATAAATAAATATTTACAACATGCAAATCCTGATTTAACAAAATTTAAATTTATTTTACAGACTTTTTCAGAATATAATTTTAAACAATAAAAAAGAATTTTCCAATACTGATTTTTGCCTTTTAAAGTAAATTCTAGGGTAAAAAAATTTTTACAGAATTATAAATGATTTTTAGGCCGTAGAGGCAAATCCCCTGAAAACAGGGGGTTATTTTAAAAAAGAACCTTAAAGTAATACTTTAAGGTAAGGACAGGGTTTCCTTTGCCTGCAGTGAAAAAATGGATTTTTGTATAGGTTAAAAAGGTTTGAAAGTTAGGGCTTTCCTTCGTAAAATATGTAATCAGTCACTGGCGGAGTAATGCCTTTAGATCTGAGATCAGAAATAACCTGCCCCCTGTGGTGGGTGGTATGGTTTCCGACATGAAATAAAATATCCACCACGTTCTTTTGATGAAAAACACCCCTGCTGTTGCGATAAGAAATCAGGCCTTCGAGAGGTACCTGTTCCAATACTTCAAGGCTATCATGATAATTCTGCTCATTCAAGCGTTGCCAGTCATTGAGAGCAATCCTTTCAAAAACTCCCCTTTCTGGCCTTCCCATTATCCTAGCCATCCAAATCTGATGTGCATTTAGGATATGGGCATACAATTCAAAGGTCCTTTCAGTAACTTCCCTCTGATTTTCCTCTATGACCTGAATAAGCTTTTGATTGGTCTCGTGGTGGTACTTAAACACTTTTTTAAATAATGCTTTCATCTCAAAAAACGGAATGTGAAAGTAAAGACAATATAACTTCAAATTTGTACGAGAAAATAACATTAATGTCCATCATGGTATTACTTTGGTTAAAGCAGTCCAAATATCCTCTAACAAAAGAAATGGGACAAGAGCATCATCTGGATTATCGCCCATACGGATCAAAACAAGATTCTGTGAAGGAACCACGGAAACAAACTGCCCATCTCTACCCATTCCAGAATACATATCTGCTGGACCTGATGGAATGGGCGCTCCGGAGAATACCATTCTAAGCCTTGGGACCATAAAACTGCTGGATTGATTTAACCACCATAAATATCCATAGTTCTCATTGAGATTTTGGCTGGGATTGATCATTTCATTTAAGAACCCCTTGTCCTCTAGGATGACGTCATCAGACCATTTTCCCTCAGCAAGCATCAGTAATCCAAAGCGAGCCATAGACCTGGCATTGCTGAAATAAACATGGTTATCCCCTACCCAAACCCATTGGCCATTCATACCGATTGGTTTTGCGAGGTTGTCACTGAAATACTGTGTAAATGGACTACCGACTGCTTCGGAAACGACTTTTTCCAAAAGGGTATAAGGGGCATTGTGATATGACCAACGAGTTCCTGGTGCTGCCAAATATTGAAGATCAGCAGGTGAAGTACCGTCTAAGTTGCCTGAATCATCCAAACCAGTAGTCATGTTCAATTGGTGAAAGATGGTGATGCCAGCCTCCTGTGACGGTGTAAGGCTTGTCCAACCTTCACCTAAGTATTGATAAGTGGGATCATTAATGGACAATGAACCAGCTTCTTGAGCCAAACCAACGGTAAATGCCGTCAAGGTCTTCCCCGCTGAGGCCCAATACCAGGGCGTATCTCTTGTAAAAGGAGCATTTCCTATCAGATTTTGACCAAAGTACGCTTCCACCACAATTTTGCCATCTTTTAATAGCAAAAATGCCCTAGTGCCCTTTAGTTCCAAATTCAATAACAAATCTTCTAATTCGCTGGTATTCCATCCCAAAGCCTCTGGATCTATCGTGTCCCACTGTGTACCTTCAAGGGGCGGAAAATAGAGGGCGGAACTTGGTGCTGGGTTAGGACTTGATTCTTGGTTACATCCCCAAAAAAATACCACCCCCAAAAGAAAGAAGTATATTAAAATCTTGGCTGCTGAACAAAGAAAAGCATCACCTGTTTTCAGCATGCACTCAAATTGATGTTTCGATTTTAATCGAAGCTGATTCAATGATACTGCTGCCCTCATGCTATACTGAATTTTTTGTACGAGTTTCGGTAATCTTACACATAAAAATTAAATACAATCAACCCGATAAACGTTGATTTGAGTAGTAGTAATATCCTGATTTGCATAAATTTCGTCTTTGGACAGGTTATCTCATCCAGCATGTAACCATCTGAAAAGTCAGAGTCTATTTATGCTAACCTTGATAATTCTTTTTGGTCAGCAACTTCCCTAAAGCATCATATGTCCTCCACTCCCCTTTTTTTTGGCCTGCAGAATAGGTTCCTTCATCTCTCAGCATTCCATTGGGATGATAACGCCTCCAGTGGCCGGTTTTGATATCATCATCAAAAAAACCCGTCTGCATCAACTGTCCATTTTCACGCCACCATTTCCATTCACCGGTCATTTTATCATTCTCAAATTTACCAATAGATTTTAATCTTCCATTCAGGAGGTAATATTTCCATTCTCCTGTCTTTTTCCCATTTTTAAAAAAGCCTTCTGAGGCCAAGGAACCGTCTTTGAAGTAATTTTGAACAGGTCCTTCTTTCGTAGTTTCAAATGTCGTTTCTTTATTGGCCATTATATTTATCTAAGAATGGAGTTAATAGGGTAAAATAACTTATTTTCTTCCGTTTTCCTAGAACATGACTTAAAACACCCAATATTTTAAAATAATTTAATCTGAATACCTCTATTTTCTATGGAAAAACCTCTTTTAAATATTTGTTCATTCAGTTTAGTTTGTTAATTCGTGGAAATGATCCGAAATACCATATTTTTTTTTATAACTTTAAGCCTTCATCCTATTAAACTAAAATTATGAAAATCGCATTGATTGCCCATGATGGTAAAAAAGCTGACATGGTGCATTTTCTCAGTGGATTCAAAGATAAACTTCAACACATCAATGTTTCCCTTGTAGCTACAGGTACCACGGGATCTCACATAGAAAAAGCTGGTTTTAAAGTTCAAAAGTTGCTTTCCGGCCCAATAGGCGGAGATGCCCAAATAGCAGCAATGGCTGCTCAGAAAGAATTGGACTTGGTTATTTTTTTTAGAGACCCACTTGACAAGCATCCTCATGAGCCTGATGTTCAAATGTTAATGCGGATCTGTGATGTACACAATATCCCCCTCGCCACCAATCCCGCCTCTGCTGAATTGATGTTCAAACATTTAACCACCGCCGTTTACGATGGAAAATAAAACCATTTCTAGGATCGGTGTGCTCACCTCTGGAGGTGATGCACCAGGAATGAATGCTGCCATCAGAGCAGTGGTCAGGACCTGCAAATACTATAATTTAGAATCATACGGCATCTATCGGGGATATGAGGGGATGATTCTCAATGATATCAGAAAACTCGAAACCAAAGACGTGGCCTACATTTTAGAAAGAGGCGGTACATTTCTAAAATCAGCAAGAAGTGCAGAGTTCCGAACTACAGAAGGAAGAAAAAAGGCATTTGATAACCTTCAAAAACACAACATCAATGCTTTGGTAGTGATTGGTGGAGATGGTTCTTTGACTGGTGCCCATTTATTCTTTGAAGAATTCGGCATTCCAGCTGTGGGATTGCCAGGTACCATTGACAATGACCTTTCCGGAACGGACAGCACCATAGGATTTGATACCGCCTGCAATACCGCCATCCAAGCCATTGATAAAATCAGGGATACGGCATCCTCTCATGATAGACTTTTTTTCGTAGAAGTTATGGGAAGAGATGCCGGATTTATAGCCATCAATGCGGGAATAGGCAGCGGGGCTGCAGCTACCCTGATTCCTGAAAAGAAAATGCCAGTTGAAACCCTTATTGAGAGGCTTAAATCAAGAGCCAAAGCCAAAAAGCAATCCAATATTGTGATCGTCGCAGAAGGTGGAAAAAGCGGTGGTGCGATGGAAATATCCGAAAAAGTCAGAAAAATCCTACCAGGATATGACATCAAAGTAACCATACTCGGTCACCTTCAGAGAGGTGGATCGCCTTCCTCATTTGATAGATTGTTGGCCAGCAAATTGGGCGTAGCTGCGGTGGAAGGCCTTATTCAGGGTAAATACGATGTAATGGCTGGGATCATCAACAACAAGGTCGTATATACTCCAATCAAAAGAGCCATCGTAGATGACAAAAGCGTGGATGAGGATGACTTCAGGGTAGCTAAAATCCTTTCAACCTAAATAAATTGCAAGTCTTGAAAAATGAGAGGGAGCCAAAGTAATATTGGTCTCCCACTTTCTATTAAAGTTTTATAATCTTATAGGCTGTCCTCCGGTTTTCAGCGTGCTGTTCTTCAGTACAGTTGGCGTTTTCATCGCATTCATTCAAAAGCATACTGAATCCATAACCGATTCCCTGCAACCTTTCTTGTTGAATTTCCTTTTCTACCAAGTAGTCAATCATGGCTTCCACTCTTTTTTCGGAAAGTACCTGACTGTATAGCTTAGGGAGTTTGGCGTCAGTATGGTGAGAGATTTCTATGGCCATTTCAGGGTTGTCCATCAATAGTTCAGCAAGGCGGTCCAATGCTTTGGCTGTTTCCTCTAAAATGGTAATGGCTCCGAATTCAAAAACCACCTCATCCATGGAAAAGACCCTATCTGCCTCGAGTTTGACCAATTCGAACTTTTCATCGACAAAAATGTTTTGGCCTGGAACCGTTTTTTCATCAAACCTGTAATTGAATCTAGCTGGAAAATATCCGGGTAATTTTATTTCCAAAGTCAGGGGTTTGCCTTCATCAACGGGCAACTCAAACTGCCCTGAGGTATTGCTTTCTAACTCCACTAACAATTCATCAAAAGCATCCTTCACCAAAATGGGGGCTTGCGGTATTGTTGAATTTGAATTCTCTTCAACCAAAGTACCTTTAAGAAAGATTTTAGATGGAGGTCTTACTATTTTGAATGTGTAAATATCATCCAAACCGTACCCACCTGGTCTGTCAGAAGAAATAAAGCCCGTATCTGTGTCTTCAGGATTGAAGAAAATAAAAAAATCATCAGAATTTGAATTTATCGGCGCAGCCAGATTCTGTGGTCTTCCCCAACCTCCGCCAGTCATTTCCACTTTAAAAATATCCAATCCACCCAGGCCGGGCCAGCCATCTGAGGCAAAATACAAATCGCCGTTTGGGTGTACATGTGGCGTTCTCTCGTTACCAGGTGTATTGATTTCCTTTACAGCCTGTACCCTTGACCATCTACCATTTTCCAGCATATCCATGAAATAAATATCTGTACCCCCTGCTCCTCCCGGCATGTTTGAAGTGAAATAAAGGCGCCTTTTTTTCTCATCCCAAAAAGGATCACTCACGCCATATATCAACGGACGGCTGACCGGAAGCACCTGCACACTGTCAAGATGGAAATTATTGGATTTCTTCCAATACCTGATTTCTGGAAAGATAGTATATGATCTTTTATCCGCTTTGTATCCAGTATCATCTGTTGCATCCTCATACTTTACAGTTTGTACAAAAAACAGGAATTCATCATTTTCAAAGACAGGACCTACGTGTTTGTCATATTCTAAAGCTGCTGTCTTGAAAACCCGTGACACATATTGATTTTCAGCAAACCAAAGCCCATCGAAAACTGCCAAATAACTATTTCCTGTCCGGGTATCAATGGCACTTTTCAAAGCATTATAAGGATTGGCATCCGCTAAACGGCCAGTCATCCTGTCAGAAACAAACAGAAATTTATCCTTATACAACGTGGCTCCAAAATCAGAATACCTGGAATTGACCGCATTTAGATTTTTGACTTCAATTTCAAAATCCTCGGGTTTGTATTCATATTGCCCCTTGGCTGATAATAAAAGGCTTTCTGCAATCTGCATTTGCGCAGGTGTAAGACTTTGTTTATCAAGTTTTTGGATTTGAGCGGCAGCTTTTTCAAACTTCTCATTGGTAATCAATACCTTAGAATAAGTTAACCTGTCCCTGGTCTCCAATCGGTCCAAATCATCCAGTTCACTGAACCAAAACTCTGCCCTTTTAAAATTTCTATCCCCATAATTGGCATGGGCAAGTCCTCTCGCGGCATTATGGCCAGCATTTTTATTGTATGCCTTTTCCAGATGTTCAATGGCAATGGGATAATTTTTCATTTCAAGTTGTTCCATACCGTTGATCAAATCCCAGTTTTTGAAACCGGAACAGGATACAAAAACAAGAAAGAGGAAACAGGAACAATATCTGATGCGATTTTTCATGATAAAATCAGAAATACCTTGGTGAAACAATCTGAACTTTTTTGGGCGGAAGGATGAAACCGACCGAAAGATCATGGGTGGACACATTGGTCCTTCCAAAACCAGTCAGGTTATGGTCATAAGCATAGCCTATGCGAAACCTCTCATTGACGTAAAATTCGATTAACCCGACCAAAGCTGTCGGTCTTTGAAGGTTATCGTCGAATCCTCGATTTGACAAATTCATGGAAGTTCTGTAAGACAATCCCAACCAGAATTTTTCATAAAACAACAAAAAACTGCTGAAATCCATTCGAGCTGGGGCATTGAAATCATCCATATAAAGGAGGGTAGGTTTGAAAGCCAAATTCGGTGAAATCTCTATTAGGGTTCCTGCGGTAAAATAAAAATTGGAAACCGGTTCAATGATAATGGCCTGATCACCCAGTCCCATTTGAGAGGAGAATATGTTATCCATAGATACACCCACAAAAAACCTGGGGGTATAATAGTATAGACCAAGCTTGAGATCCGGATACAAAAGCTGATCCCTTCCAGCCGGAACAGCCGGATCGTTGGGATCACCTGAATTCAATAGACCACCATCCAACATGGAATTGACCAATCCAGCTCCAAAGCCGAAGCTCAGGAAATGCTCTTCGGCCAGCTGAAGGTGATAACTCAAGTTTGCGTATGCCCCTGTCGTCCTTTGGGCACCAATGCGATCCATTACCACGTGACCTCCCAGGCCCAGCTTTTTGTTTTCAATTTTGCCATCAGCAGAAACCACAAACGTCTCAGGACTTCCTTCTATCCCAGCCCATTGTTTCCTGTAATAACTTTGGATGTACATACTTTCCTTATATCCTGCATAGGCGGGGTTTAAAAACAAGGGATTGAACATATATTGACTGAACTGAGGCACTTGCTGTGCGTAGACTTGATCAGTCCACAGGACTATCGGGATCAAAATCAAAATAAATATTTTTATCCTACCCATCATTTCCTCATTTTAAAATCGTAACATAACCCGTAAAAAACAACTGTCTTCCAGTCAAATCCTCTGTAACCGTAATTCTGTAGAAATAGGTGCCTTCAATTAGGTTTTCACCTCCCCAATCATTTCTATAATTGTTGGATTTAAATACCTCCGAACCCCAACGGTTGACGATTACTACGCTGTTTTCAGGGAACTCATCCGTCAAACCTGAAATATCCCAAGTATCATTTACCCCATCTCCATTAGGTGTAAAGACGGAAGGAATATCAAAGTCAATCTGACGGTGTTCCACTTCATCTATGTTGTCCGAAACATCTTCATCAGGTTGAGATGCGGTTACATTTGCCTGATTGAGCACTGTACCTTGGGTAATGGCTCGAACAATGATCTGCAGCACTTTTGGCGTATTTGGAGGAAGTTCATTTAAGGTCCATGACAGCAACTGACTCTGAGGATTAAAATCTATGGTTCCTTCAGAGAAAACACTACTGATATACAAAACCGCAGGAGGAATAACATCCCTTACCAGTACATTGGTTGCCAACTCCTCGGAATTATTGACCACTGTAATTTCATAAGTAAATTGATTTCCTACAATAACCACATTGTTGGAGACCGATTTGGTTATGCTCAAATCTATCAGCCTATCAGGCTCTGTGAAAACTTGAATGGCCGGAGAATTAGCTAATGCATCGGGGAAATTGTTCCCTATTACAGACACACGGTTGACGATGTCATTGCCTGTCCCCGTCACGATGGTATTGATTGTGAATATTCTTTCCTCATTGGCTTCCAGGACATCCACTTCCCAGAGAATACTGTTGCCTATGACCTCGGTTGCATCAGGTATCAATTCGACCACCATGAATTGATTGGGAAGGGTGTCCCTTACTTCGAGGTTGAAAGCAGGTATTTCTGAATCATTTCTGATAATAATGGAATAAACGACCACATCTCCTAAGAAAGCTTCTTCAACATCGACAGATTTACTCACCGTCAAGGTAGTCGATGGATCTATGATCACCTCAATGCCCAAGCCAGGATCACTTTCCTTAGTTCCTTCGGGATCAGTGGTGCTGTCCACGGTGGCTATATTTCGGATAAAGTCCCCCGTATTTGCCAAATTATTGACTATGGTTACTAATTCCAATTCGAAAACATCACCTACAGCCAAAGTCGGTGTTCTCCATTCCAGTGCGCCGTCCTCAGCTACTTCACCTCCCTGATTGGTGGATACAAAAGTCAGGTCTTCAGGTAATTCGTCCCGAACATAAATGTTCCTGGCTATACTGGGACCATTGTTTCTTATTGTGATCGTATATTTTATCGTATCTCCTTGACGTGCTTGTTCAAGATCTGCTACCTTCTCAATGGAAAGATCGGAATTGAGCACAACAATGGTTTGAGCTTCATCTTCAATGACTATGGGAAGTTCATTCACTGCTACCTCTACCCTATTGATCAAAGTATCTCTCGCATCAATTTCCGCCTGAGATACTTGATAAGTTGTAGTCAATGTTCTGCTTTCACCAACTGGAATATCATCCAAAGATCCTGTCAAAGTAGCTTGGTTGCCATTTGGTAAAACATCTATGGGTCTCAGGCCTGTTAAAGTCACATTGCCGGTATTGTTGATGACAATGGTATAGCTCAAAAGTTCGGGACCATTTATTACTTCTTTATCCACTGTTTTTTCCACTGTCATGGCGGCAGCTTGGTTGATGACAGTGACCGCATCATCAGTAGATGGTCCGGGTACTTCATTGGTGACCACAGTTACCAAATTGACCAAATTGCTTCCAGCATCTATATCCTCAGCTGTAACTTCATAAACTGCCCTGAGTTCTCTAATTTCACCTACTTGAATATCATTCAGCGAGCCTGTCAATTGGCCTACCGTACCATTTGGCAACAAATCTGTTACCAGCAAACCTGTTAATGTTACATTGCCAGTATTTGTGATTCGGATAAGATAATTGAGAATGCCAGGCTGAGCTATACCTGTTCTGTCAACTGTTTTGACAACAGTGAGGGAAGGATTTCGGTTAAGTATTGTCTCCGAAGTATCTGATATTCCCTCAGGAATTTCATTGGTAGTCACTGTAACCGTATTGACTAAGATTTCACCTAAATCAAAATCAGCTTGTGTGACTTGATAATTTGTTGTCAATACCCTGGTACCTGCTATCGGGATATCAGCCAAAGAGCCCGCAAGGTTGGCCAAAATTCCATTTGGCAAAACATCTTCAACCTGCAATCCTGTGAGCGTGACATTACCTGTATTTACCAAAGTAATGGTATAATTGAGCACTTGAATTGAATTGATATCAGTTCGGTTTACTGTTTTTGTAACAGTAAGTTGAGGATTTTGAATGATGGTCGTAACAGCAGTATCCTCAGTAGGACCAGGCACTTCATTGGTTACCACCCTTACCGTATTGATCAGATCATTTCCTCTATTGACATCTCCCTGAGAGGCTTGGTAGCTGATGGTAAAGATCCTTTCACCACCTACCGCTAGATTCGCCAAAGATCCAGTTGGGGTTCCTTGATTTCCATTAGGGAGGATGTCAATGAGCTGTATACCTGTCAAAGTTACGTTTCCAGTGTTTCTTATCCTTATGGTATAGTTTAATCTGGTAGGTGCAGATATACTTTCTATATCTACGGTTTTTTCTACTGTTAATCCAGGTACCTGTTGAATAATGGTTTCAGCAATATCCGACAGGGGATCCGGCAATAGATCATTTGATACTGACACGCTATTCACCAAGATAGCACCTGCATTAATTTCTGCTTGGGTTACCTGATAGGTAGTGTTGATTATACCGGTTTCACCGACTCCGATTTCTCCAATTTCAGTACTCAGGTTTATTTCATTTCCATTTGGAAGTACATCCAAAACAGTCAGGTTCCTTAAAGCTACGTTCCCCGTATTGACGATGGTGATGGTATAATTGAGCACAACAGGCCCACTGATCATTTCTTGATCAACCGATTTGCTAAGGGTAAAAGAAGGATTTTGGATTATGGTAGTTTCTGCCGTATCATTCACAGGTGTGGTAACTTCATTCGTTACCACAGAAGCCGTGTTTACCAAAGGTTCTCCGCTATCTAAATCTCCCTGAGTGGCTGTATAAGTAGTGGTAAAGACCCTACTTTCTCCAATTGGAATATCATCCATTGATCCTTCCAATTGGGCAGGACTACCATCGGGTAATAAATCGGAGACCTGTACCCCTGTCAACACCACATTTCCTGTATTGGCTACGGTGATAGTGTAATTCAATATAGTCGGTTCTGAAATACTCGCTTGATCGACTTCCTTTACTATGCTTAAAATGGGATCTTGATCAATTGTAGTTTCAGCGGTATCAACTGTAGGTCCTGGAACTTCATTTGTAACTACAGAAACCGTATTTACTAAGGTTTCCCCTAAATTGATATCCGCTTGAGTCGCTTCATAACTGGTGGTGAAAATGCGACTTTGCCCCACTGGAATGTCAGCCAAAGACCCTTGTAAGTCGGCTGTGTTTCCATCTGGCAGAATATCTGTAACCTGAAGTCCTGTTAAGGCTTGATTTCCGGTGTTTTGAATTGTGATCGTATAATTTAATAAAGTGGGTTGGTCAATGTTCGGAACATCTACCACTTTTGAAACGGTCAGACTACCAGCTTGTTCAATGGTGGTTACAGCCGAATCAGTAATGGGACCCGGCACCTCGTTGGTAATAACTGAAACCGTGTTGACCAAATCTTCCCCACTGTTTATTTCAGATTGCGAGACGGTATAACTTGTGGTCAATGCTCTACTGCCACCCACTGGAATATCTTCTAAAGAGCCTGAAAGTTCTGCTTGTTCACCGTTTGGTAAAATGTCGGTAACCACAAGCCCAGATAAAGCCACATTACCAGTGTTGGCAATGGTGATTGTATAATTGAGTGTTTCTGGTTCCAGGATACTGGTCTGATCAACCACTTTTTCAACAGTCAATCCGGGTTGGGAGCTTATTGTTGTTTCGGCCGTGTCCACAATGGGCCCTGGGACTTCAATACTGGTTACGGAAACCGTGTTGACTAGGGTATTACCCGCATTGATATCTGCTTGGGTGACAGAATAGCTTGTTGTAAACACAAGGTTTTGGCCTGGCGCCAAGCTTTGATTGCTTTGGGTTAAAATCACCCTTCTGCCATCAGGGAAAATTTCTTCCACTACTACACCGGTCAGGGTGATGGACCCAGTGTTTGTCAAAGAAATCCTATAATTCAATTGGGTCGGTTGAGAAATATTTTCTCTATTTACTGTTTTTTCTATGGAAAGTGCAGGCTCTGATGAAACCTGTGTAATTGCCGTATCCTCAATTGCATCCGTGATTTCAGCTGCGATAAAGGAAACCCTGTTTACTAAATCTACACCCGCATCAATATCGGCTTGGGTAGCATTGTAAGTTGTGCTTAAAACTCTGGACCCTCCTACTGGTATATCAGCCAAGGAGCCATTCAGATTTGCCTGCTCGCCATTCGGCAAGATATCAATGACCTGAATATTAGTGAGGGTTATATTTCCTGTATTGACAATGGTTATTGTATAACTGAGCGGTGTCGGTTCCGTAATATTGGTCCGGTTTACCACTTTTGTAATCGTTGCCGATGGGTTTTGTGTGATGACTGTGACAGCTGTATCTGAGGTGGGACCTGCTACTTCATTGGTTACCACCTCAACGGTATTGATCAATTCTTCCCCTATATCAATATCTGCTTGGGTTACTTGATAAGTGGCGGTAAGCTGTCTGCTTCCTCCTACAGGGATATTCGCCAAAGAACCTTGAATAGAAGCATTGCTTCCGTTTGGCAGAATATCAGTTACTTGCAATCCTGTAAGCGGCACGTTACCGGTATTGGTAATGGTGATGGTATAATTCAGCACACCGGGATTCTGGATGTTGTTTTGGTCAACGATTTTATTGACCGTAAGCCCAGAATTTTGATCAATGGAAGTTTCTGCGGTTGCAGTACTTGGACCCGGAACTTGGTCTGAAACCACTCTGGCTTCATTGATCAATGAAATACCCGCCTCTATGTCTGCTTGAGTTGCTTCGTATGTGATATTAAAAGACCTGCTTTGACCCAAAGTCAAAATATTCGGGGTCACAGGAATATTTACTACTGTACCATCCGGCAAGCGATCGGTGAGCTGAACACATGTCAATAATACGTTCCCTGTATTTGAAATAGTAATGGTATAATTTAAAGTGGTGGGAGTAGATATACTTGTCTGCTCCACTACTTTGGTAATGGTCAATCCTGCAGATTGAACAATATCGGTTTCCGCAGTGTCTGTGGTGGGCCCGGGAATTTCATTCGTTTCTACCTCAACGGTATTGACTAAAGTTAGACCAGCATCAATATCAGCTTGAGTCGCACTGTAGCTTACCGGAAACACTAGATTTTGACCTGGAGCAATGGATTGATTCCCTTGAGACAAAAATATTGTCGTTCCATCTGGTAAAATATCTCGGACAACCAAACCAGTTAGCGTTATACCTCCAGTATTTCTTATGGAAATGCTATAATTTAAGGTCGTCGGTGAACCTATTTCAAGTCTATTCACGGTTTTTTCCACCAGAATATCAGCTTGACTCGAAACCGTGGTAATTGCCGTATCTTCAGTAGGTATCGTAACTTCGTTGGTTATGATACTTACCCTATTTATCAAGTCATCACCTTCATCAATTTCTTCCTGACTTACTGAGTAGTTTGTACTCAAAACCCTGACTTCTCCAACTGGGATATCATCAAAAGATCCATTTAGATTAGCTATTTCACCATTGGGTAAAATATCAGTAACCTGTAAGCCTGTAAGTGCAACATTTCCGGTATTGACGATGGTAATGGTGTAATTGAGAGATGTGGGTTCAGTGATGCTGGTCCTGTCCACTATCTTTTCTATGGTTAAGGAAGCTTCTTGACTGATGGTGGTTTCCGCCGTGTCTTCGGTTGGGCCTGGGACTTCGTCAGTGGTTACCGAAACGCTGTTGACCAAAGTGGTTCCCGCATCGATATCCGCCTGGGTGGCCTGATAGGTGGTGGTCAGTTCCCTGCTGCCTCCAACAGGAATATCAGCCAGTGAACCCGAAAGTGTGGCCGTGCTGCCATCGGGTAAAATATCGGTTACATTCAGTCCTGTCAGGGCTACATTACCGGTATTCTCAATGGTAATCGTGTATTGCAGTAAGGTAGGTTCCGAAATGCTGGTCGGGTTTACGGTTTTGCTGACCGTCAGTCCTGCAGTCTGGCTGATGGTGGTTTCTGCCGTGTCTTCCGTTGGACCGGGGACTTCGTCAGTGGTAACCGAAACGCTGTTGACCAATGTGGTTCCCGCATCGATATCCGCCTGGGTGGCCTGATAGGTGGTGGTCAGTTCCCTGCTTCCTCCAACCGGAATATCAGCCAGTGAACCCGTG
>NZ_JACEFJ010000013.1 GCF_015354735.1 Pararhodonellum marinum
AAAGAGACACTTCAATTGGCTGAAATCCTCATGAACAAGCCCCATGACCTTATACACAAAGCCACGGGGTGGATGATAAGGGAAGTTGGGAACAGGGATTTTGATGTCGCTTTGTCATTTATCAAGCAATTCCGGATAGAAATGCCTCGAACCATGCTAAGGTATGCCATTGAAAAATTTGATCCCCAAATCAAGAAAGAACTGATGGGCAAAAGTAAATAAACAGACTAATTTATACCGTCAAGTTCACTCAATTCCAACCACCTCAATTCCATAGCCTCAAGCCGTTCACTTATTCGTTTGATTTCATTGGACCAAGCCAACAGTTCTTCATGGTTTTCTGATCCCACTCCGATCTGACCTACCAACTTTGATTTCTCTGCCTCAAGGGCCTCAATTTCCTTACTGATGTTTTCGAATTCCTTTTTTTCTTTGAAGGTCGCCTTGTTTTTTGGAGCAACCGGAGTTGACTCAGTCAGAGGAACACTGTTTTTTGTGGGCTTATCGACCTGATCTGCCTTTTTTTGAACTTTCTGTTCCTTTTCCCAATCTCTAAATTCAGTATAATTTCCGGGAAAGTCTTTGATTTTTCCTTCTCCCTCAAACACGAAAATGTGCTCTACCAGCCTATCCATAAAATACCGGTCATGGGATACGATGATCAGGCATCCTGGAAAATTGTCCAAAAAAGCTTCCAGCGTGTTGAGGGTCATAAGGTCCAGATCATTCGTGGGCTCATCCAAAATAAGGAAATTTGGACTTTTAATCAGTACCATTAGCAACTGCAGCCGACGTCTTTCCCCTCCACTGAGTTTGGCTATGGGGGTATGCTGTTGTTTGGGAAGAAAGCCAAATTGGGTCAGGAACTGGGACACGGTGATGGTGACCCCTCCAGCAATGGTCACTACTTCGGCTACCTCTTTCACGATGTCTATCAGTCTCATTTCTTCATCAAATGCATCCTCTTCCTGACGGTAATATCCTATGGCAGTGGTTTGTCCGGTGACTACTTTTCCACTGTCTGGAGTGAGCGCCCCAGTGAGCATGTTCAGAAATGTGGTCTTTCCGGCTCCATTGGGACCCACAATACCGATCTTGTCACCCTTTTTGAAAGTATAACTGAAATCCTTGATCAGCACTTTGTCGTCAAAGGATTTATGCAGTTTCTCGATCTCTATGATTTTATTGCCGAGGCGCTGCGAGGTGACGGATAGGGAAATATCCCTTTCTTCCCGCTTTTGAAATGCCTTTTCTTTGGTTTCCTCAAAGGCATCCACCCGGTACTTGGCCTTGGTACTCCTTGCCTTGGGCTGCCTGCGGATCCAGTCGAGTTCTTTTTTATATAGGCTCTTGGCTTTTTCCTGTTCAGTGGCTTCTACTTCTCTCCGCTCTGCCTTCTTTTCCAAAAAGTAGCCGTAATTGCCCATGTATCTATAGATATTGCCTTGGTCCAGTTCCAAAATCTGATTGGTGACCTTTTCCAGAAAATACCTGTCGTGGGTAACCATAAATAAAGACAGGTTGGCTTTTGCAAGGTATTCCTCCAACCATTCAATGGTCTCTAGGTCTAGGTGATTGGTGGGCTCATCGAGCAACAATAGATCGGGCTTTTCCAAAATGGCCTTGGCAAGGGCCACTCGCTTGCGCTGTCCCCCGCTCAGACTGCCTACCGGGATTTCTGTATCATGCAATCCAAGTTTACCCAAAACTTCCTTTACCTGATATTCAAAGTCCCAGGCTTCCAACCTGTCCATCTTTTCAAAAATGGTTTGTAACTGGTCTGCATTGTCTTTTCCCTGTTCAGCTTCCAACATTGCCTTGTGGTATTGCTCGATTACTTTCAGCGTTTCATTGTTGCTGTCATCAAAAATGGTTTTGAAGATACTTAATTCTCCAGAAAAGACAGGGTTTTGGTGCACATAGGCGATTTTAACTTGTTGATTGAGCGCCACACTACCAGTATCAGGAACCTCAAGTTCCATGATGATTTTCATCAGAGTCGATTTGCCGGCACCGTTGATACCCACTAGGGCCACCTTTTGTCCTTGATCTATCCCAAATGAGATGTTTTGAAAAAGTTTGCGCTCTCCAAAAGATTTGCTGAGGTTTTCTACTGATAGGTAATTCATGGCGCAAAATTAGCCAAAAAAATAGGCCAAAGCAATTTGCCTTCGGTATTCTCCAAGGACCCAATATAAAGAACTGATTCCAGGTCAAGGAATAAATAGCAGAGGATGGGATTATTTTTTCCCTATCAAAGCTTGAATGGCTTTACCCAATTGTTTGAAGCCGTTTTTAAAATGTTTTTTGGACTTTTTTAGTTGGGGTTCTATATCCTTTTGTTTCTTCTTGAAGGATTTTTCAAATTGGGCTTTTCCTTTTTTGAATTCCTCTTCCAAGCCGGCGTTTTTAGCTCTCAGCTCTGCAATTTTCTTTTCGATTTCCTCTTTGGCCTCACCGGTTGCCTCTGCGCCTTTTTCGATAAGTTCCTCTATTTTTGTCCCGATTTCTTGAAGCATTTTTTCTACCTCATCAAAACTGTTCTTTTTTGTTGCCATGGATGTTTTTTTTAAATAATTCTATTGCTTCTGAAATGAACCTTAAGTACAGCATAAAGTTGAACAAAATCTGCCTTAAAACAAAAAAAGCCCCAAAAGGGGCTTAAAGTTAAACAAAGAATCGCTATTCAAACATGGAATCATCCAAATCCACATTAATTTTTACTTCGGTAACTTTCCCAATCATGGTTGCTGGAACCATGGGGTTATTGATGGTCATGGTCATAGGCATCAATATACCCTCGACCTCCTGATAATCACTGTAGGTAACCTCCCCTAAGACTTCGCCATAGGTTTTGATTTTCAGTCCGGACGCCACGCTATAATAATCATTGGTTTCCTGACCTCCATCTGTTTTGACTACGATTTTGTGGGCTTCCTCACCGTTCACCTGTTCTGTTCCTCCATAACTGGATGAATAACCTAAAGATTCATAATGCTGCTCAGGGAAAACATACGTCTGGGGCCTCAACAATTTAACTTGCTCGGCACTGAGGTTTTGTGGGTTACCCATGGCGATAACCTTTCCATTGTCACCATTTAAAATGGTTTGGGAAATGGTGTTGCCATCCATGGTGGTTTCTTGAATCATCCTTCCATTTTCACTGTCGCTTATGGTTCGGATTTCAAGTTGCATGCCCTGGATCTCGGTGGTCATGAGCAAGCTTACATTTTTCACAGCGTCTACTTTGGATTTTCCGCCAATAGACTCTATGTATTTTTCTATCACCGCATCTACCTCTGGATCTCCGGCTAGGGTTACTTCATCCTGTGGATGATTTGATACCATCGCATCTACTCCTGAAAAGATCAGAAAGGCAGAAAACAAGCATATTAAATGTAATTTCATAAATTTTTGGTTTAAGGTAAACAAATTAGGTACAACCTGGCAAACAATACCAAAATAAGACCTTGGAATAAAGATAATTTTTTTTATTCAAAATCCGCTTCGGTCAAAGATACATTTACATCCAAAGAATTAACTTTAGCTTGTAGTGGCATGGGAATCATAGGAGAGACTACCGTCATTTCAATAGGATATTTTACCCCTGAAAAGGTATCATACTTGTTGTAAAAGGTATCTCCTGATTGGGCATTTTCGTTTTTCACTTTCAATCCGCTCTCTACACTGTAGTAATTGACTGTTTTCCCCCCAACAGGATTTGTGACGATCACTTTGTAGGCATCCTCGCCTTCCACATCCCTGATGCCATCCAGTTCCATCTCATAGGCCAAATCCTTGTAGTGAAGTTCAGGTATCAGAAACATATTCATTTTTGCTGCCTGGAACTGTTCTTCAGGAAGGGCCTGAGTTTGGCCCTGCATAGTCATTACCGCTTTTCCGTCCGCAATGGTCACATTGCTGAGGGTGTTGCCCATCATGCTGACTTTTTGGTTGAATTTTTCATTGTCCACATCAAAGGTGAAATCCTGGGTAAGCACCTGCCCTTGGATGTCAGCAGTCAAATTCACCTTAGCCGTTTTGATTGCTTTTGCGGCATCCCAGCCACCTATGGCATTGATGTAATTTTCAATGACTTGTTCCGCTGAAAGATCCGCATCTACCTCTGCCAATTCCCTGGCCGGATCGCCTTGGTTATCATAAAATGCAACAGGACCAAACGAATCCAGTTTACCTTTCAGCCCAGAGCCATCCCCTACCACTGTGATGTGCATGTTTTCAGGTTTGAGGTACTTTTTAGCTACAGCATTGATGTCTTCGACCGACAGATCACTTAATCTTTGAAGATAAGTGGCGTAAAAATCTTTAGGGAGTTGATACCTTTCTGTATTGATGGCAAAATTCGCAATAGTGGAAGGGTTTTCCAAAGATCGTCCAAAACTACCGCTTAAATTTGCCTTGGCCGCTTCTAATTCCTGCTCTGTCACGCCTTCTTTGACCATTTTGTCTATTTCATAAATAAATTCGTGAAGAGCCGAATCAGTAACTTCTGTTCTCACTGATGCATTGGCTGAAAAAGAGGTGACTAATTTATCTGAGCCTATTGATGAATAAGCGCCATACGTATACCCCTTGCCCTCTCTTAGATTCATAAACAATCTTGAAGAAGATCCTCCACCCAAAATATAGTTGAGCACGCGGGTGGACAGGTAGTCTTCATTGGCCAGGCTCATTTCCATGGGATAAGTCAGGTTGATGACAGACTGAACTGAAGATGCACGGTCTACCACAGCCACCTTGTTGCCTTCTGGAGGCGTAGGCATTTCATAAGATTTGGAAGGGACTTGCCCTTTTTCCCACTTAGTGAAATATTTTTTGACCAGTTTTTCCGCTTCCTTTTTATCAATATCACCCACGATGGCCAAATAAGCAATATTTGGCTTGAAATAGGTTTCATAATAATTCTTTATGTCCTCGACGGTCACATTATTGACAGTAGCTTCGGTTTCCAACTCACCATAAGGATGATTTCTCCCAAAGTTCAAGCTGGACACCAATCTATTGGAAATGGCGTCAGGATTGTCCTTACTAGCGGCTAAACCTGTAATGGTTTGCTTTTTCAGTTTATCCAATTCCGAATCAGGGAATATGGGATTGTATAACACATCTGTCATCAGCTCAAGAATTTTTTCCTGATGCTTTTTCAATGATGAACCATAAATAGAGGTCGATCCTGCATTTAAGGAAGCTCCTATGAAATCCACCTCTTCATCCAAAGCTTCCTTAGAACGATTTTTGGTCCCAGCAGTGAGCATTTCTCCCACAAAGCCTGTCATACCAGCCTTTTCCCCTTCAAGGATAGGGTCCCTTTCTAATACCAAGGAAAAAGCCACCCTGGGTAGTTTGTTGTTTTGTACCACAAAGACTTTGAGTCCATTGTCCAGAGTAAAGGTAGCGGCATCGCCCAATTTGATTTCAGGGGCAGGACCTGGCTCTGGCAGTTTTGACCTGTCTACCTGAGCTGTTGCCAAGGTCGAAAGGACCAGGCAGATCATAAGAATTGCTATATTTTTCATGTTAATCATGGTGCTCGCTTTTTAAATTAATTTTGTACTTGGGGTTTGGGGAGGTAGTAGAGTACCACTCTACCATCAAGGGTCATGTATTCATTGGCCACCCGCTTCAAATCCTCCTTTTTCACTTTTCGATACTGTTCCAATTCCTGATTGATGTAATTGGTATTGCCATAGAATACTTTTGCTTCTGCAAGGTTTTGTGCTATACCTGCCATTGACGCATTTTTGCTAACCAAATCATTTTCGATGATGTTTTGAAGTTTTTGAAATTCCGTATCTGATATGCCTTCTTCTTGCACTTTTCCAACTAAAACATCTATTTCTTTTTCAAGGTCCTCTGGATCCACACCCATATTGGTGATGCCATACATCAGAAAAATTCCTCCATCCTCCAAATCCAAAGGAATTGCAGCAACAGCTAACGCTTTTTGTTGGTTATCCACAAGTTCTTTGGTCATTAAGGAAGATTTTCCTCCTGTTAGGTAAGTGGATAACATGGACAGTGCATATGAATCGGGATGATTTTTGGGAGGAAGATTATAGGACTGGATGACGGCAGGGATCTGAATGTTGTCATATATGATGTCTCTGATCTCTGCGGTTTTTTTAGGTTCTTTGACATTGGGGCGGTAGATTTCTCCTTTACCCTTAGGTATTTCTTCAAAGTATTTTCTCACCCAGGCTTCAGTCTGTGCATAATCAAGGTCACCTGCAATGGTAAGGGTAGCATTGTTGGGCACATAAAAATCATTGTAGAACTGCATGAATTCCTCTAAAGTAGCGGCATTCAAGTGGTCCAAGGAGCCAATAGGTGCCCATTGATACGGATGTTCGGAGTAGGCTCTAAGAAGCGTTTCCTGCAAAATAGACCCATAGGGTTGGTTGTCAATTCGCTGCCTTTTTTCCTCTTTCACCACCTCTCTTTGGGTTTCCACGCCTACTTCGTCAATTTTGGCATGAAGCATTCGCTCACTTTCCATGTAAAGTGCCAATTCCAATTGATTGCTAGGCAGCAGCTCATAATAGTAGGTGATGTCATTAGAGGTGAAAGCATTCAATTCCCCACCCGCTGATTGGATGATTTCCATGTATTCACCTCTGCCGATGTTCTCACTTCCTTCAAAAAGCAGGTGTTCAAAAAAATGGGCAAAGCCTGTTCTTTCGGGATCCTCGTTTTTAGAACCTACATGGTACAATACGGAGGTAATGACGATGGGCGTGGTGTTGTCTTTGTGCATGATCACATGCAAGCCATTATCCAAAGTAAATTCCTTGAATTCTATCTTGTTCTGAGCCATTACTGTCAAAGTGACTAGGGCACTGAACAGTATCAAAAGCGTAATTTTTCTCATATGTTTGTGTTTATTCGGGTAAGAATTAGGTGCTTTACAATAATCGATCCACAGGTCATTTTGTTAATCAGAAAAAACATTTTGTAACTCCTTTCTACAGACTTGGCAAAAATCGCTTTGAAAAATATTATTTATAATCAAAAGAAACAAATTTAAATCTTAAAAATGTAGTCTGATTTACATTTTTTTTCCTTCAGATTCATAGGGTGTAACTCACCGAAACTACCTTGATCGTTTTTCTTTCAAATGTAGAAATTAAATGACAAAGTTTGAAAGCCTGTCTAGACCAATGCAGGTTATCGTTGATGAAAGAATTTTTTTGGCATGTTTTAGATGAAATTTTATGTCCACTTTTCACTCAAATGACTTACATCCCTCAAATGGTTTTTTTTATTAACCATTTAAGGAAATAAAAATTTGTGGCTTTAAAAATCTCTATTGGTGAAATGAAAATAGGTGACTGATTTTTTGGAAGCATCACAATTTGAGTGAATATTTGTTTGGGCTCAATAACTTGTTTCTTTGATAATTCCCCTTTTCTATGAAAAACTGCTTTATAATACTGGTTTTCTTATCTTCTATTTTTGCCTGCAAAGCTCCTGAAGTCCAGGAAGATTCTCGTCAAAAAAAAGAGATTCCAATTGAACAAGCCATACTCAACGACCCCCAAAGCTTCTATTTCATTGATTTCAATAGTTATCCACAATTGGATCCATCCCTGCCTATCGGTGTATTTGATTCAGGTACAGGTGGGCTCACTGTTTTGGATGCCATATTGAAATTTGATGAATACGACAATGCACTTGGAAAGAAAGGGCAAGACGGACTTGCTGACTTCAGTAACGAAAGCTTTATTTACCTTGCCGACCAAGCCAATATGCCTTATGGCAATTATGCGTCAGAGGAAAACAGTGAACTGCTGATCGAACACATCCTCAAAGACACGCAGTTTTTACTTTCAGACAAGTATTACGATTCCCGTGAGTCGCCCCTTCCCAATATCGGCAAACCTCGGGTAAAAACTTTAGTGATAGCCTGCAATACAGCAACCGCCTATGGCAAAGAGTTTATTGAAGATTTCTTGGCCAAGACCGGGATAGAGATGAAGGTAATTGGGGTGATTGATGCCGGGTCAAGGGGTGCCTTGGAAAATTTTGGCCTTGAGGAAGACGGGACTATAGGTGTGATGGCTACGGTTGGTACCATTACATCTAAAGGCTATGAAAACACCCTGATCAGATTAATTGAAGAAGGCGGTTATTCAGGTGACATCCAGATTTATAATCAGGGTGGGCATGGCATTGCAGAAGCGGTGGATGAGGAACCTGATTACTTGGCCAGAAATCTTTCTGCCCCTAGATCGGATTACAGAGGCCCAGGACTGAACCATCCTGAATTCAAAATAGACAAAACCCTACTGGACATCTACAATTTTGACATGGACCAAAACAAGATTTTATGTGATGTGGATAACTTAAACGAATGCAATATCCTTCAATTGAATGACCCTGAGAATTATGTCCGGTACCATTTGGTCTCTTTGATGGAACAAATGAGAAGCATTCCGAATGCCCAACCTTTAAAAGCCTTGATTCTAGGTTGTACACATTACCCCTATCTGATCAAAGAGGTGAAAGATATTTTGGCCGAGCTGTATGATTATCCAGAGGGAGACGGCTTTCGATACAGGCACCTGATGGCAAAAGAAATTGATATTGTGGACCCTTCTGTGAATACCGCGAGAGAATTGTATGTCTATATGAAAGAAAATCAACTGTTTAATTCCACAGGCAGCATGGAGGACTCTCAGTTCTACATTTCAGTACCCAATGTGGATAACTCAAAAGCTGAATTAGATGCCCATGGCAGATTCACCTATGCTTACAAATATGGAAGGAAGCCTGGAGAGATTCAGGAGTATGTCAAAATTGTCCCTTTTAGTGAACAAAATATTCCTCAGGAAACCCTTGCCCGGTTGGCCCAGATGACCCCTAGGACATTTGAATTGATGGGATTGAATTTAGAACCCGCCATACCATGATAATGTTGAAAACGCTAAAGGTCTTTAGGAAATTACGGTCTTTTCAACTATTGCAATTATTTGAAATATAGATTAAAGAAAAGCTTTAAGCACATAGATTTTTTTCAGAAAACAGAGAGTAATTTTACTTAAAATTACTCTTTAAGTATTACTTTAAGTTGAAGTTTTTTCTAGTTTTTTACATACCATGGGAGCTTACACCTTAATCATTATTTTATGCAGGGGTTCATAATTGTTTACTATTGAATTTATGGCTTCACTATTTTGTGGATAACTTCAGAAAATTCCTCTTCACGGATTTAATCTGGCCAATATTTCCTTGGCTTCATGCCAAATTAGTCGCGGTCCGAACTGGCTTACTATCTTAGAGCTGGCCATAGAGGCAAGCTTACCACTCGATGCATAGCTGTGTCCATTGGTGATCCCAAACATAAAAGCGCCGGCAAACATATCCCCTGCTCCATTGCTATCCACTGCGGTGGTCTCATAAGGCTCAATGTCGATAAAGGTATCGCCATCAAATATCATTGCACCATTTTTCCCTTGAGTGATGACAAAATGTTTGGCAGCTTTTTTCAATTCCTCCCTGGCCTCCATCAAATTATCCTTACCGGTATACAACATGGCTTCCTCCTCATTGGCGAAAAGAAAATCCACACTGTGACCTATTACATCATCGAATGCCCCTTTGAAATATTTTACCATGGCAGGGTCAGAAAAGGTTAAGGCAACCTTGACGCCGTTTTCTTCAGCGATCTTTTTGGCATGCATCATCGCCTCCTTGCTGTTGGTAGAAGTGACCAGATAACCCTCGATAAAAAGGTATTTTGAATCTTTGATGGCCCACTCATTGACATCCTTTGTGGAAAAGTGTTGAGATATCCCTAAAAACGTATTCATTGTCCTTTCTGCATCTGAGGTCACCATTACCAGACATTTTCCAGTAATCCCGGGTTCAAGCTTATTGGGATCTAAATTATGATCCACCCCGGAGTTTTTCAGATCTTCTACAAAAAATTGGCCCAAGTCATCATTGGCTACTTTACAGCAGTAATAGGAATTACCTCCGAATTGACTCACTGCGATCACTGTATTACCGGCAGAACCCCCACATTGCTTTTTGGTTTCCTTGGTGTTGACTACCTTCATCAAGGCATTTTGCCTTTTTTCATCCACCAAAGTCATCAAGCCCTTTTCCACACCGTTTTCTTCAAAAAACTGGTCGGTTACTTTAAATTCAATGTCTACCAAGGCATTGCCTATGCCTACTACGTCATATTTTTTCATGTTTTCTTTCTTTCAGTAATCTTCAAAGTAAGTTTATGTGCTATTCAAAAATAGGATGTCTTTCAAAAGGTTTTTCCCGATCAAAAAGGTACCTGTATGTATGATGTGTTTTATATATGGTCGCATTGAGTTGTTCGCAAACCCGCATCATTTTTGGATTAAAGTCCCCGACCCAATTCATCTCTATGGTTTTATAGGGGAAGGAGTCTTTACTTGCAAATACCTCATTGTACTTCATGATCATGGCACTTTCCACCCCCTTGCCCTGATGGTCCGGGACCACGCCAAAAACCAGCCCGAGCATTTTATTCGGTGGATTAAAGGTCTTGTTCCACAAGAATTTCAATTTGCCAACAAGATCCAATTTGCCGTTGACGTATTTAAAAATTTGATTGATCTCAGGAATGTTGATAAAAAATGAAACAGGTTCATCTTTAAAGAAACCAAAATAGATCAATCTAGGGTCTATGATGGGTTTCATTTTTCCGAACATAAGCTGGGCTTCTTTTAAAGTCAGGGACTTCCCCATGTGTCTCGCCCATGCTTTGTTGTATACTTCCATAAAGTACCTGGGAGCATGGTTTTTAAGCTCATCCCCGCGCACATGTCGAAAAGAATATTCTGGATTTGCCATGATTTTATCGGCTCTCTCGATCATCTTAGGATCAAAACCCAAGCGTTGGCAGGGTCGCATATAGGTGTATTGCTTAAAGTATAGCTTGAAACCATACGCCTCAAAGAATGATTGGTAATAAGGGTGATTGTATGGCATATTGTAATTTGGTGGCGAAAAACCCTGCACAAGCAGCCCCCACCATTTGTCTCTTTCCCCAAAATTGACTGGACCATCCATGGCTTCCATACCCAGGTTTAGGAGCCAAGTCCTAGCCGTATCAAACAGTTTAAAAGCTACTTCCTGGTTATCCACACATTCAAAAAACCCTAAGCCTCCGGTGGGCTGTTTTTCTTTCCATTTTGGATGGATAAAAGCCGCTATTCTTCCCAAAACATTACCCTGCTCATCTTGAAGCAACCACCTGATGGCCTTCCCTCCTTGTCGAAGCAGTTTGTTGGTTTCAGCGTGGAATATGCCTTCAATATCCTTGTCCAGCGGCCTGATCCAATTGGGCTCATTTTTGTAAAGTTTGACAGCCATTTCCAAAAATTCCTTCTCCAATTTGGGGCTGTTTACTTCCTGAATGATCATGTTTTTGATTTATTTTAAAAAGCTAAAATTAGCCAAATACCCGATAAGAAAAAAAGAAACCAAGCCATTAAAAGAAAACCAATAAAAAACCCAAAAGGAAAGCCGCCTCAAGATACAACCTGACTTTACGTGGAACCGATTCAGGGCTGAAAAAGAAAAAGGCGTGGGCCAAAAGAACCAACATAAGAATACTCAAATAAATGCGGTAATAGGCAGGCATGACCCAAATAGCTATGACCAGAAAAAAGAAAGTCAAAAGTATCAGAAAGGTAATCAACCTTATTGTGGATAACTCGCCCATTAAAGTAGAAAATGAGGGCATATGATCCGCCAAATCTGAGGATCGATCCAATTGCGATAAATAAAGCAGATTGATCCAAGCTACCCATACATAGGCAACAAAAATCCACCAAAATTCTTCAGGCAACTCAGCTATGGAAGAAGTCATCACAGGTACGAATGCAATCCCTGAAACATAAAACAAAGCAGTCAATGCTTCTTTAAAAAAAGCCAAGCTGCTGGCCACCCACTTGAAAAAAAATATGCTGATGACAATCAGTATTCCCAAAATAAAACCAGAATATGTTAATTTCGGGGTAGGTAAAGTGTAAAAAGCCAGAAAAATTCCTGACAGAGCAATCAAAACAAGGACAAAACCCAACTTTTTTAAATGTTCTTGGTGGAATTGGTGTCGCGGTGTTTTTGCGATGGTATTTAAATCATACACGTCCAATAAATGGTCCAAAGTATAAATGCTCCAAACTGCCATTGAAAGCAGCAGATAATAAATCCAAGAAAGCCTTTGATTCAACAAATGGGCAAAAAAATACATACCTGCACAGGCCCCTGCCACCACGTCGAAGGACAACCAATGAAATCTATCGTAACCTTTTTGGAATAGATCTGCCATTATAAGCAAATATAGGATTTCCTTTCAATTTGGTTTTCAAACTTCAAACTGACCAGAGTTATCCACATTATGCGCAACTTTAATTTACTTCTCGTTCATTTATTTCCCGCAAAGGCGCCAAGCCACAAAGGTTTTTTTAATTTATCTTTTCACTCCCTCAATAATTTAATTTATCGACAACCAATCAAGCATAAATTTCTTAGTGACTTTGCCCCTTTAGCGGGTAATTTTTTTCTCTTTCAAAAATGTGGAGCATAAGGCTTTTCTCCCATAACCTCGACAACCCCAAAACTAAAAAATAACCTTTTAACAACCAGAAGAACATGTCACTTTGCGACTTTCCAACTTTGCGTGCAATTTTTTTTAACCAAGGAAGCGAGGTTCCTACAGAAATCCCATACTTAAAATTCCGGTAAACATCAGAATCTTAGAGAGTAAGCTTAGTCTGGTGAAATGGATTTTTCGGTCAGCATGGTAAATTTTATACATGAAAAATGTGAATAACAAACTTAGTCCGCCGAAATAAATAAAAAGGTGGGTGTTGTTGATCCTAAAGGTAACTACCAATATGGAGGCCACAAAAACCCCTGCGATCAGAAAAATAACTTGTTTGGTTGCTCTAAATCCCAATACAATAGGAAGCGTCTTGCATCCATGCAAGCGATCTCCCTGCCTGTCCTCTATGTCTTTGATGATCTCTCTGATCAGGTTGAGAAAGAAAGCAAACAAGGCGTAAGTCAATACGATAAGTTCCGATTGCTGATAATAGAACCCCACAATCCAAATAGACATTCCTGTAAGCAAAGCAACGGTAATATTGCCGATAAAGGGAAGCCTTTTTAATTGATTGCTGTAAAGCCAAAGCAGAAAAGCAGCTATGATATTGACCACTGCTATTCTTGGCCCCACCAAATACCCAAGCATGATGCCGCTAAAATTGAAAACAGTATGGAGGATCATGACAATACGCCTTTTCATGGTACGCCCTACTACCACGGTATTGGGGCGGTTGATATAATCGATTTTGACATCGTAATAATCATTGATCATGTAGCCTGAGGCCGTAAGGATCACTGTGGCTAAAATCAAAAGATAGAGGTTGTAATCCTGTAGTACCGGCATCCCTTGCCTCGTGGTCTCCACCAAAAAGTAAGCGGTCATGAGCTGCGCAAATGCCACCATCAACAAGTTCATCGGCCTGATGATCTTGAAAAATGCCTTGGTGGAAAATTTTGGTGTGGATGCTACAACTTCCATGGTTTAAAATTACGACAAATTAATCGGGAGGTTGGTGCCTAAAATGAAATATTAAGGAGAAGGGCTTCAAAGTTTTGAAAATTTAACTTACAATTCGAAAAATCACTGTCCAACAAAATATCTTCAGGCAAGTTTTCCGAGCTAAATCCAGCCGAAAAAAAAATCCCCTTCTCAGGGAAAAGGGGATTTTTGATATAATTAACCAAACTTTACTCTAAAGATTCATTGATAAGACGCACCATCAGGTCATTCAGAAATTCTACCTCATAATCCCCTACCGTAGGCTCAAGGTGATCATTGCCTATGCCACTGTGGTTGGTGATGAAAACATAAGTCCCATTGGTAGCCATTGCAAAAAACCGCATCAAAAATTCAGTTTCCTTATCAATCCCACTTGCGGTTACCGGAATGACTTTTATTCCCTTGGATGCAGCTGATTTGATGCTGGCTTGTAGGCTTTTGATGACATCAGGCCGGTGGTGAGGCGGGGCGTCCAAAACCAGAAACAACAACCTTGATTTGGCTTGGCTTGACCACTGCAAATTCTGGATGGCTTTCTCCATAGCAGTATGGACTGCTTCAGGATAATCTCCTCCACCTTCAGCAGATTGATTTTGGATAAATCCCATGGTTTGGTTGATGTCTGCAGTGAAGGGAGATTCTCTTGTCACATAATCATCACCTACATCCCTGTAAAATACCGATCCGGTAAACAAGGGAATACTTGGGAATTCATTTTTTACCCGTTGGATCACATCGTTCAATTCTACCTTTAAGTATTCCAGTTCATCACCCATAGAACCGGTGGCATCCACTACAAAAGCAATTTCGGCCCTTTGGGTTTGTAAGGCATTTCCTGAATAAGTGATGGTATTGATTCCTTCAGCGTAAGCCTTAACTGGAGAAAAGGTCTTTGTTCCGTTCTGAATATCTAAAATCAGTGGTTCCTCTTGCAATCTTAGGTTTCCAATGGCATATACATTTGACCATAATTCTGCTCTGCCCTTGTTGTCCGTCTTGGCCATCCAGATCACTTCTGTACCCTGTTTCAATGCCACCGGTACGTCGATCACAGCTTGGCCGGCATTGTCCACTACTGAAACTGCCACTCGATGTTGCATGCCAAAACCCCAATAACCGCGGTACTTGCCGAATTCTTGTTGGTTCATCAGGTTTCCCCAAAAGGACCAATTCTCTAAATCATTCCACTCGCCCGCAGTGATCTGCCCCGCTGGAATGGTCACCTCTTGTCCCCCAGAACCTCCATCCACAACACCCACTTCACTGCTTCCGCCTAATCGATCCAAAAAGGCTCCATCTGGGCTTCCCATATCTTCCATATTCCCTTCACAAGCCCACAGAGCCAGTGAGACCAGAAGAAACCTGAGCCTTACTTTCATTTTGTAAAAATCTGCATCCATAATTGTTATTAGTTTAAATGTCAACCTACCCTTTTGAAAAGACGAATTAATTTGAAAACATGTCCTGAAAATTGAGAAAAAACCTATATTTATTTTATTCTGAAAAATTTTTACTGTGATTAGCTTTTTCGACCTTTTAAATTGACTAGAAATACCATGATGGATTTTAAAGCATTCCGAGCATCTCTTTCACATCACTATCCAGGTGAAGAACTACCACCACATCTAAGGGCCTTGTGGTTTGATGCTAAAGGAAACTGGGAAAATGCACATCACTGCGTGGACAGCTTGTCTGATCAAGCTGCCTCCCATGTGCATGCCTACCTACATCGAAAAGAGGGAGACATCTGGAATGCAGACTACTGGTACAGAAGGGCCGGTAAAAGCAGACCAACATATGACCTGGATGAAGAATGGGAAACTCTGGTCCGACACTACCTTCAAACCTAATTCTTATTAAGTCCGGTAAAATTAAGGGGCTTTAATTTTGGGAAGTTCTGGATAGCTATCCAAAAGGTTACCCTCCTCATCAAACATCATCATGCTTTTTTCGCTTCCTTGAATGCTTAACAAAGTAAAATTCCTGATCCCTACTGCCTTATTTAGGTACCAAGTCTGATCCACGGGATGAACTTCCCTCGTCCTTGTACCCCAAGCACCATCTCCAATATAGACTACTCCTGTATCATCTACCTGTTGATTTCGGATCGGATAGGTTCTTTTATAGGTATGGTCATGATTTTCAAAAGCCAGAGTCACACCAAAGCTTTCAAAAAGGGGAACCCAGTTTTCCCTGATCAAAGCATGTACTTCCCCATCAAAATCCCTAGCTGAAGGAAATGCAGGGACATGGTAGATCGGGATTAAATGTTGTGTGTCTTTTCTCTCTGTTAGGGCTTTTTTTAGCCAATCAGTCTGTTGCCCTTCAATGGGATTGGAATGCTGTGTATCCAAAATAAACAAACTCAAATAGTTACCGAAATCCAAAGTACTATAACCGGGTTGACCAGGAAAAGTGAATAAAGGATAAAAATAAGGGGCGATTTTAAGTCTGGATGCGTCTGATTGGGTGTAATCTTCATGCTTTGAGAAATATCCCCCCTTGACCTCATGGTTTCCGATGCAGACCACAACGGGGATAATTTTGCCTTCCGGAGTGATCAATTCCTTTAAAGCCTCAAACCAATCATACCACCGGTTCAAATTTTCCTCCAGTCCATTGGCATAAGCCAAATCACCTCCTATGATGGCAAAATGAGGATCATACTTGACCACCAACTGATTGGTTTTCTCCATAAAGGCCCTTTCGTGCATGCTATCGCCTCCAATGGCTATCCTAATGGCTTCCTCATGGGTATGTTCAGGCATGGTGATGAAATGAAAAACTTTTCCTTTGTCACTGAATTTGACCTCATAGGCCGTATTGGGAGTCAATCCGGTAAGCTCAACCCGCTGTACAAACCTGTCGCTCGAAAAAGGAAAAGGGAAGGTTTCGCCGGTTTGACCCTGCCATTCCTCAGACCCTTTAAGCCTGTAAAACAAATTTTGGGTTTGGCTTTCGGGAGTATGCCAATCCAAACACATGGTCGTTGTGGGGTCATCTTTCCAGCTCAGCATGATACCTGAAGGCACTTCTTCCTGTGCAATGACTGCATTGAAAGTACTGCCGACCAAAAGAAAGGAAATTATGAAAACTTTCAGCGTTCTCAATTCACTAATCATATTCATGCGTGTATGGATTTGTTAAATGACGAAACGTCTAATTTAATCAAAAATTAGAGCACCAAGAAACCTTCCTGTTAAGTTAAGCTTATGTTTCTTTTAACAAATGATAATTTCTTGCTTTCAATTCAATCAGAAACCTCATTTTTAAAACCCAATAGACGCAAAGCATTAGCTACCACGAGGAGTGTGGAACCTTCATGCATGACCACAGCAGGACCTATTCCAGCCACATCAAAGAGGGTCAGGGGCACCAAAACCGCCACCATTCCCAGACTTATCCACAAATTTTGTTTGATTGTAGTACGGGTTTTGCGACTTAGGGCCAAGGCAAAAGGCAACTTGTCCAACCTATTGCCCATCAAGGCAATGTCAGCTGTCTCCATAGCCACATCATTGCCGGCTGCACCCATTGCGATCCCTACAGCGCTGTGCGCCATCGCAGCTGCATCATTTACTCCGTCACCTACCATGGCCACCCTACCGTAAGTTTTTTGCAGTCGCTGAATATGCCTAACCTTATCCTCGGGCATCAAATGTCCATAAGCTTGGTCTAAACCCACCTGTCGGGCGATCTTATCCACCACTTTTTGGTGGTCTCCACTGAGCATGACCATGTGCTCAATACCAGATAGATGAAGAAGGTCTAAAGTATTTTTGGCCTCTATTCTTGGTGAATCACTTAAAGCCAAGATGCCTAAAAAATCCCCTTTGAGGGCAAGCAATAGACAAGTATTGCCATTTTCCTCGAGCAAGCTCATCTCTTGAAGGATGTCAGGAGAAGGCTTACCTTGATCCAAAGTCTCGAAAAAGTTGAGATTTCCTAAATAAACCAAATCTCCATCAATTGTCGCTTTAACCCCTAGGCCCACGAAATCCTCCAAATTATCGGCCTTAATCACATTTTGTTCTCCAAATTCCTCCACGCCAGCTTTGTATATGGCTTTTGCCAAAGGATGATTGCTCATGGCTTCTGCAGCCATAGCCATTTGAAGAATTTCAGAAGAATTACATTTGCCTAAAGGTATTATTTCATTTAAATGGGCCTTACCCTGGGTGAGGGTGCCAGTTTTATCAAATGCCATGGCTTTTACACTACCTAGAATTTCCAGCGGCCCCCCACCTTTGACCAAAATGCCAGTCCGGGCCGCCCGGGCCACTCCGCTCAGCACCGCACTAGGGGTAGAGATGGCGAGGGCACAGGGACTTGCTGCTACCAGAACAGCCATAGACCTGTAGAAACTCTCTTGAAAAGTCTCCGGTGAAAAAACAAATACAAAGTTGAGTCCAAACACCAGGACAAGCACCACTGGTACAAAAAACCGCTCGAAACGGTCCGTAAATCTCTGGGTCGGGGATTTTTGCTTTTGGGATTCCTGGACCAATGCCACCATCCTGGCCAAAGTAGAATCTTTACTGGTCTTAGTCACTTCAATTTCCAAAGTTTGGCTTCCATTGATCGTCCCTGAGAACACCCTGTTTTCCTCATTTATTTCTTCCCATCGATCAGTTCCCTTTTTCCGGGAAGAAGCAATTGCAAACTTATCCACAGGGATGGATTCACCGGTGATTGGTGCCTGATTTACCTGACTGCTACCTTGGATGACCAATCCGTCGGCCGGAATTCTGCTATTTGGTCTCACCAAAATCACATCTCCCTTCTGTAGGGATTCTATGGGCACTTCCCTATTGACATCACCTTCTTTAAGTGTGGCCGTTTTCGGAATCAATTCATTTAAAGAGGAAAGAGCGTTTCTTGCCTTGGCCAAGGCATAATGCTCCAGTGCATGTCCTAAACTAAACAAAAAAAGCAGTAGTGCTCCTTCTGCCCAAGCACCCAATAAAGCAGCGCCAACCGCCGCCAAAAGCATCAAGAAGTCAATGTGGAAATTTCCCTTAACCAATCCTTCATAAGCCTCTTGAGAAGTATAATATCCTCCGAAAAAATAAGCCCCCAGGTAAAAAACCAAACTCACTGAATTGGGTAATGCTGACCAAAAAGACAACAAAAAACCTATCAACAACAAGCTTCCTGAAGCAAGAGAGAAATACAATTCCGAATACTTACCGTGTGTTGAATGTCCCATTTTATACCTGCTTCTTTCCGCCTATGTGATTTTTATTTTGATTTGGGATAGACGGAGGTAAATTAGAAAAAATTCAACCGACTATGCGATCAATTCTGACCTTATTTATTGGTTTTTTCACCTTTTACGCCGTAGGACAAAACCTAAATCCCTCCCAAAGTGATCAGCGCATGTACGATATCATCGCTGCTGTTTCAGCTGACAACTTAGAAAATGACATCCGGATCCTTGCCGGATTTGGAACCCGGAATACTTTTTCTGACACGCTGTCCGATACCCGTGGGATTGGGGCTGCAAGAAGGTGGATCAAAGCCGAATTTGACCAAATCTCTGAGGAATGTGGCGGTTGTCTGGAAGTGTTCTACCAAAAAGACTACGTAACCAAGGCCGAAAATACACGAGTACCCAAAGACGCCTGGGTGGTGAATGTAGTGGCCATACAAAGAGGGACAGAAAACCCTGACCACTATATCATCATGTCAGGAGACATCGACTCCAGGGCGAGTGATACCATGGACTATGAAATAGACGCTCCAGGCGCCAATGACAATGCCTCAGGCATGGCCGGAGCGATAGAAGCTGCAAGGGTCCTTTCAAAATACAAATTCAAAAACAGCATCGTATATGCAGGCTTGTCAGGAGAAGAACAGGGACTTTTCGGTGGGGCTGGATTGGCCAAATATGCCAAGGAAAACGGCTGGAACATCCTTGGGGTATTGAACAATGACATGATCGGCAACATAGAAGGAGTGGACGGAGTGATAGACAACCGTACGTTTCGGATATTTTCCGAACCAGTCCCACCCACAGAAACGGAACGAGAGCGGAACATGAGGCGGTTTTACGGTGGGGAAGTGGATGGCACCTCGAGGCAACTGGCCCGGTATGTGCACCGACAAACCTTGACCTACATGCCTGAAATGAACCCGATGATGGTCTATCGGCTTGACCGCTTTGGAAGAGGTGGACATCATCGCCCTTTCAACGATCTGGGCTTTCCGGGTATCCGTATCATGGAGGCACATGAAAACTACAACCGACAACACCAGGACATCCGTGTGGAAAATGGCATTGAATACGGAGATGTAATAGAAGGTGTGAATTTCGAATACGCAAAAAAACTGACAGCTGTCAATGCCATCACCCTTGCAGGCTTGGCCTGGGCCCCACTGCCTCCTGAAAACGTGGGCATTGGAGGAGTTGTGCAGCCTTCCACCAAATTGGCCTGGGATAATCAGAATGATGAGCACCTTGCCGGATACAAAGTATACTGGAGGCAGACCATCTCCCCTACTTGGGACCATTCCCGGTATGTGGGAAAAATCAATGAGTTTACTCTGGAGGGAATCGTTATTGACAATTTTTATTTTGGGGTATCAGCTGTGGATAAGTTTGGCAATGAATCAGTGGTTGTTTTTCCACAACGGGTAATTAGAAACTAATGGGCGGTCATCTGGTATTTAAAAGATCCCCTCACAATATGGGCTTTTCTAACACAGCCCCTTTCAATTTCTAATTCTTTCTTTTAATATCATCCCGATAGGCAAATGATCACTGAATCCCTCTAGGTTTAGTCCCGCAGAAGGCCTTCCAAAGCGAATAGGGGTATGGTAGGCGCCTCTGACCATTCTGTCCAAAGCAAAAACAAATACCTTGTCCACATCGAATGCAGTGGCTGTGCTTTTGGACATCACATTGCGTGACACCATAAACTGATCGATGATCATCAAATTGCTGTTGAAAACGTAGGTACCATATGCGCCATCCAAAAAAGGAAACATCAGGTTGTATAAGTAATTGATGGAACGTGCATTTTGAATTTTAGTCCGATTGTTGGACGTCATAAGGTAATCGGTAATAGAACGATTGAATGGTTCATCATTGAAGTCACCCATAGCCACAATGGAAGCATTTCTTCCCTGCTCCTCAAAAATCCGATCGATCCAATAGCTTAAAGTTTCACCTACCATCATCCGGTAAGGTTCTGATTCATATTGTCCTGCGCTTCTTGCAGGCCAATGATTGCCGATCAAAATTAATTTATTTCCTCCCAACTTTGTGGTCAGGTTGATCTGAAACAAATCCCTTGTAGCATTCCGCTTCATAACCTCTAGGGTAAAAATCAGGCCATCATCATCATACCGATCAACATCATAGGCAATGGCAATGTCTATTCCACGGTTGTCTTTGGTATCATGGTGCATCACTTTGTACTGTCGGCTGATTCTTTTTCCTACCTCCTCCATAAGTAAGGTCAACACCTGTTTGTTTTCAATTTCACATACCCCCAGGATATCAGGACCATTTCCTTGGTCATATTCCGCTATTACAGAGGCCAGATTTTCAATTTTTCTTTCCAAAATCTCTTCGGTCCACCCGGCTAACTCTTGATTCAGCCTGCTTTGAAGCCAATCGGGTCTGCTAGGGGAATTTTGTATGTCAAACAGGTTTTCAAGATTCCACCATAAAATGTGATGCGTTTCATTGGCCATGGGAAGTCATTTAGATTTTGGTAAAAAGCGGTCACTTGAGGGTTAAACCTGGATCTTGCGCTTAATTATCAGCAAGTTACAGAATTTATGGAAGAGACCACAGGTCAGAAAAAATATAAAGCCACTAACAAACCTTGTGAGCCTTACTAATCGCTCTTTTTGATAGGCATCTGGGTGCCTGATGAATTTTTCAGGCCAATTGAAAGACCTAAGGGTAGACCTTCCACCAAAACCTGACCTAACCTCACAGAGGATACCAATCCTCCTGAAACAAAAAAAGCCGCTTCCAGATGAAAGCAGCTTTTTCCAAAAATTAACCTAATACCAAAACATTTTAATCCTTTTCAAATACCCGCACATAGTCTACCGCCATTTGTTGGGGGAAAACGGTGGTATTGTCCGGGTTACCCGGCCAGTTGCCCCCAACTGCCATGTTGATCAGCAGGAAGAAAGGCTTTCTGAATTCATCCATTGCTGATGGAGAGATATCCATTTCATAATACACCTCATCATCCAAAAGCCAGGAAATTCTATTTTCATCCCAAATGATGGAATAGACATGGAAATTATCAGCGAGCTTGGCCCCTCCCGAAAGGGTCTTGGAGCCCCCTTGGTAGGCATAGTTGCCATTGTTGTCCCAATGTAGCGTGCCATGGACGGTATCGTCTCTACCATTCGCCGAACCTCCGATCATTTCCATGATATCGATCTCTCCGCAGGCAGGCCAGCTGACCTGAGGGATATTCTCACCCAACATCCACAATGCAGGCCAGATGCCCTGACCTCTTGGCATGGCTGCCCGGATGTCTATCCTGCCAAACTGAAAGACCTGTTGGCCCTGGGTTTTCAGCCGGGAAGAGGTGTAATTCTTCCCACCTATATTTTCCCGCTTGGCGGTGATGATCAGATAACCATCTTTTAACTCCGTATTTTCCCTGCGGTAAAACTGCTGCTCATTGTTTCCCCAGCCACAAAGATTAGGACAGCCATCACCCAACTCAAAAACCCAATCACTGGAAAGGGTTTCAGCGTCAAATTCATCATTCCAGGCCAAGGTATATCCCTCATATTGCATGGGAGACTCGAAGCCGGAAACGGGTAATCCAATACCGAGCAATTGCTCGGTAATCTGTACCTTTTCTTCTTGCTTGATAAAATCTGATTCGGTGGCATGTGCCTGAACCGTGATGGTGTATTCTCCGGGAAGGGTGTAGCGATAGGATGCCTGGTTTCCCGTCACGAGCTCAGGAAATTGGTTGTATACTCCAAAACCCACCCGGAAGAAATTGACCTTTTCGGCTGAAAAACTCACATTCACCACGCCGTTTTCCCCCATGGCAACATTAACTTCCAAATTGGAGGGAAGTAAAACCTGCTGGTCAACTTCCTCCTGATTGCAGGAACTTGCTACAAGCATCACGGTCAGGAACAGTATGGATTGAACCATTTTAGTTAACATCATCATACCTAGTCGTTATCGGGAATGAGCACAAAGGACCAGAACACCGCCCCTGAATCTGTAATGTCCAAAGTGATGGTCAATTCCTCTACGCCTCCCTCGTTTACATATCCAATTACATCATAAGTAACCGATTTGTTGGCTTCAGGTGGTCCAGCAGTGTATTCGCCACCATTGAAGGCCTTCGGCAATACCATAAAGGCACCTGTTCCCGTTACGGTGATTTTCGCATTGGTGGTTTCGGTCCCTTCGGTAAAGGTAAACTGATGTGAACCTGCACCCCAGGCTTCCCCTACAGTTCCTACCAGGTTTGCAGCTGGCTGACAGCCTTCCGCTTCTACGCCCATATAGAATTCTCCAAATATATCTCCTTGCGGATCATAGGCATAGGTGCCGTCTTCGCTGAAAATGAACAGGTCATTGAACAGACAAGGCCTGTCTCCGGATATGTCATTCCCATTAGGGAAAAACTCATCACTTCCTGGCCTGGGCCCTACCCCAAAGGCACCGGCAGCAGGTTTCAGTTTCCAGGCTTTGGTGCCATTTCCAATCAGATTCTGAAGGGTAAACTCTCCCGTATCCACAGGATCGGGATCGGGATCTGGCGTTTCTTCGCCGGGCTCAAAACCTTCCGGAATCAGGCGGATGTACCAGGCCAAATCCGTATTGGCTTGATCCACGAACCTTAAAAATAACTCATTTTCTGTAATATTGATGATCTGGTAGGTCCTTCCTCCGGCAAAATAGCCTAAAAACCCACCTTGTGAAATCGTTAATTCAGGATATCCACCCTCCGGTTCGGCCATGCTCCACTTCAAGCCATCAGGGGCCACGTATGGGGCGGAAAGATCACCCACTCCGGGATCAAAAGCTCCCGGGAAATTACCTCCTTGGGCAGCATTTAAGTAAACCAGGCCATCTGTTTCCATATTGAAGTTGAAGCCAACCAAGAAGAAGGTATACCGGTCTGTGTACATGCCAGAACCTGCCTTTTCATTGGGCTGTGCCTGGTACCACTCCGGGAAATCACCTGCTGCTGAGGAAGGGTTTGGCCCAACCCCAAAGTGACCCGATCTTCCGGCGTCAATCTTCCAGGTCTTGCCTTCGGTAGCCTGTGCCCCGCCAGTAAGATTGTTGAAAAGTGGCCGGTCCAGTAATAAGGGATCGGTTTCTTCAATGACAATTTCCCTGCTTGCACTGACACTTCCTCCCCTGTTGAAGACGGTAAGGGTCACGGTGTAGGTACCCGCTGTAGGGTAAGTCCCGGTTACACTTTTCCCCGTCGCTGAACTTCCGTTGCCCAGATCCCAGTTCATCAGGAAAAAATCATTGTCAGCAGTAAACTGAAGGATGTTGTTGCTCTGCTCGGTAGGCTGAAAACTGAAGCCCGCCTGTTCTACTGTAGGAGGACTGTCTTCCAAAGCATATTCCTCCACACATGCTGCCAATACCAACAAAGGCAACATGTACATGATATAGTTTAAATATTTTTTCATTTGAGTTTATGTTTAATATCCTGGATTTTGATTCCATATTCCACCGGCTAGGTCAATTTCGACCTGTGGGATTGGAAACAATTCATGCTTTCCTGTCACGAAGCCACTGATGCGATCGGCAGCCTGACCGGTTCTTACCAAATCGAAGAACCTGTACCCTTCACCGGATAGCTCATACCGCCTTTCTTCCAAAATCGCCTGATACAAAGCCTCACCGGAACTGTTGATGGCCGGCATGTCTACCCTTGCCCTCACCTTGTTCAGTTCTGTTCTTGCCCTGTCATCATTTCCTGATCTCTGGAAGGCCTCTGCCGCCATCAAGAGTACATCTGCCCAACGGATCACCCTGTAATTGAGCGGGCTGGTCAAATCATCATCCGGGAGGCCTCTTTCATCCAGCCTTTTGATGTATTTGTTGTTAAAATATCCCGTATGGCCTCCACCACCAATCGCGTATGTGATATCCTCTGAATTAGGCTGGGCAGCAATAAATGCCTCCAAATCCAGAACGGTCGCTTCCCTTCTGATATCCCCTTCCTGAAAGGCATCAAATAAATCCTGGGTAGGGAGATTATAGCTGTTGCCATCTGCATAAAGGGGTCCATTGTATTGCCTGATGCCATGGAAACCCACAGCAGCATTGCCATTCAAACAGATCAGGCAACCATAATCACCCCCCTGTAAGCCGCTAAACTGTACCGTGAATACATCTTCGGCTACATTTTGGTTATTGGCAAAAAACAGGGTGCTGAAATCGTCAAACAGGGCATATCCGCCCGGATTGTTATCGATCAGGTTGCCCAGAACCGTACTGGCTTCCGCATATTTGTTTTGATACAGCAGGACTTTGCCCATCAAGGCCCTTGCAGCTCCTGTGGTCAGTCTGCCCACTTCACTTGGCGTAGCAGGCAGCACTTCGATGGCGGTTGCCAAGTCAGCCTCTATCTGTGCATAGATTTCTGCTTTAGGAGTTCTGGGGGTATTGGGAATTTCATTGATTGAAATCCTTCTGTCCACGATCAGGGGCATGTCTCCAAAATATTTCACCAGATTAAAATAGAAGTAAGCCCGCATGAATTTTGCCTCTGCCAGAATCCTGTCTTTGCCTGCAAAATCAATTTTATCCTGATTTTCAAAGATAAAATTGGCGCGGGCAATCCCGGTATAATTGACCCTCATGACGGCCCTTAGTTCCTCATTGACCCCACCGTGTGTCATGTTTTCAATTTCGTGAAGACCTCTTGTGTCATTGACACTTTCTCCTCCGGCAATGGAATTGTCCGAAGCAATCTCCCCAATCCAAATGGTGAGGTAAGCCGGCTGCATCATATCATAAACTCCTATGATTGCCCGGTCAAAATCTTCCTGTGTATTGAAGAAATTTTCTGCATCCTGGGTAAATTCAGGATCAATGTTCAATAAACTATCGCAAGCGGCAAATATCCACAAAGACATGAATAGAAACCATTTTGTCAAATTTTTCATGTTTTTTAGAATTTAATATTTAAACCAGCCATAAATGAGCGTGCCTGTGGATAGATTCCGTTGTCCACTCCTGCAAAAAGTGGATTGCCTGCTCCCACATCCGGATCAAATCCCTGATACCTGGTCAAAGTGACCAAGTTGTTGGCTGCCAAGTAAAACCTGAAATACTGCACCCCTATCCTTTGGGTGATGGCCGTAGGAATGGTATAGCCCAACTGTACATTTCTCAATCTGAGAAAAGATCCATCCTCTACATAAAAGTCAGAGAAAACGGTGTTTCTGGTAGCACCGGTGGTCAATCTGGGAACTTCATTGGAGGTACCCGGTCCTGTCCAGCGATCGATGTTGTAGGACAACTGATTGGCAAAAGGCTGCTGTCTTTCGTAGTTCCGGATGATATCCTGGCCCAAGGCTGCATAGATATTGGCGCCAAGATCGAATCCTTTGAAATCCATAGACATGTTGAATCCCATGACCACATCTGGAATAGGGGACCCAATCATGACCCTGTCAGAATCATCCCCGAAATTGATCACCCCATCACCGTTTTGATCCACAAACCGCAAATCGCCCGGCTGTGCACCTGGCTGGGAAACTGGACTGGAGGCAATTTCCTCCTGGGACTGGAAGATTCCGTCCGTCTGATATCCGATGAAATACCCAATCGGAAAGCCTTTTTCAAATCTGGTGGCCACATTACCCCCTACACTGAAGCCTGCACCCGGGATAAATTCAAACCCTTCCGGCACGGCAGTCACTTCATTTTTGATAAAGGTGACATTGTAATCAAACCTGAAATTGACTCCTGAGCTTTTGCTTGTTCCATAGCCCAATTCCAATTCGATCCCTCTGTTTCTTACGTCACCGGCATTGATGACCGGCGGGGAACCTCCAGGCCCATAGGACCCGAGAAGTGCTGAAACATCAGGTTGGAACAGCAAGTCCCTGGTGTTTTTGATAAAATAATTTGCGGTGAAATCCACACTGCGGAATAAGGAAAAATCCAAGCCAATGTTGGTCTGAAAAGTAGTTTCCCATTTCAGGTCAGGATTGCTGGTATTCCCGATGGCCGCCCCGTTGATGATCAAATCATTGAAAACATAAGTGGCTGAACCATTCAGCAGACCTCTGTAGCGAAACAGTCCGATCTGATCATTTCCTGAGACGCCAAAACTGGTTCTCAGTTTCAAAAAGTCAATGGCTTTGACATTGAAGAAGGATTCGTCAGAAATCAACCAAGCGCCAGAAATGGCCGGAAAATAACCGATCCGGTTGTTGGGGCCGAAGTTGGTCGATCCATCCCTTCTTAGGATGGCAGAGACAAAGTACCGCTGCCTGAAATCATATTCACCCCGGATAAAGGCCGAGGTCAGCCGCTGTCTGCTTTGGAATGAGCCTGTGTTGTTCAAAAATCCACCAGGGGCCTGATTGGCAGAAATATCCGCAAAATTCAGGTCATTGTTCGGAATATTGAATCCTGTCCCGTTCAATCCTTCACTTCTGTTGCCGACCAATGAAAGTCCAAACATCCCTTTGACCCGGTGATCCTGACCGAAATTTTGATCATAGTTCAGGAATGTTTCCAGATTGTAATCCAAAAAGGTATTCCTGGATTCAAACACATTGGCTCCTCTTTCGATTTCAATTCCGCCGATATCTACCAAGACGGGATCCAGATTTTCATTTCTGGCCGAATTGGCAAATTTACCCTGTCCATACCATACAAGCGGGTTGAAGGCTTTAAAATCCACCATGGCAAAATTATACCCTGCCCGGCCTGTCCAGGTAAATCTATCGTTGATCTGATATTCGATTTCCTCTTTGCCTACGATCTTATTGACCCAAGAGTCATTAAAGGTGTTTTCCATTTGGGCCAAAGGATTGATGATGTCATTCACATTGTCCAAATAGGAAAAGCGGTCTCCTACCCGAAGAGGCTCTGTGGGATACGCATTGATGGTATTGTACAGCACAGAACCGATGCCACCTTGGGGCAAACTGCTGCTCTGTTCTCTGGTAAACAGAAAAACGTTGGTGAACTTCAGCTTGGGAGCGATTTCCGTGATGAAGTTGATTCTGGCATTGTATCTTTCAAAATTGGCTTTGGGCCCTCCCACGATGCCCTGCTGGGCAAAGTAAGAACCCCCTATGGAATAAGTGGTTTTGTCTGAACCTCCGGTCACGGTCAGGTTGTATTCCTGAATGGGCGCATCCTGAAAAACAGCATCCTGCCAGTTGGTACCTTCACCCAATTCCACATTGTTGAAAGGCATAGGCTGACCACCCGCTGCAAAAGCTTCATTTTTCAGAATAGCGTATTCCCGGGCATTTAACAGGTCTAGCTTTCTGGCTGTCTGTTGTACGCCATAAAAAGCATCGAAATCCAGTCTGGGTTTGGAGCCCAGGTTGCCTTTTTTGGTCTCAATCAGGATCACTCCATTGGCTGCCCTGACGCCATATATACCAGCCGTACCATCTTTAAGCACATTGACTGATTCGATGTCGTTTGGGTTAAGGGCATTCAGTCCTGCCGCATCATAGATGACCCCATCTACCAGGATCAAAGGATCATTGTCCCCAAAAGTCCCTATTCCCCTGATCCGGATGTTGGAGGTACCCCCTGGGGCTCCGGAGTTGGTGGTAATATTCACCCCTGCCATCTGCCCCTGTAAGGCCTGATCCACTCTGGGCATATTCATCTTTTGGATGTTCTCTCCCCTTACCTGAGAGGTAGCCCCGGTCAGTTCCCTTTTGGTGGCTGTACCGTAACCGATGACCACTACTTCATTGAGGTTGGTCATGTCTTCCTGCAATACAACATTGACCTCAGCAGCATTTCCTATCCTGATGATTTGTGGCTGGAAGCCCAAAAAGGAAAATTGAAGGTCATCACCTGCACTGGCATTGATGGTAAAGTTGCCATCAAGGTCTGTGACAGTACCCACTGTGGATTTAAGCTTTAATACACTGACCCCAGGCAACGGACCCCCAGTTGCATCCACTACTTTGCCTGAAGTTACATTTGATTGTGCCCAAGTACCATAATGGAGTGCAAGGGCAAAGCACAGCAATAAAATTTTTTTCATTTTTTTTGGATTTATTACGGTACACAAAGTGAGATTTAATTCACAACAGACAAAAACCAGCAGTACATCAATACTACATCATCACCATTTTTCCAGTTTCACAAAAACTCAACAAAAAGCCCATAAATCGCCTTATACATAAAATTAGATGGGTTTTTAATTTTGATGGCATCTCATGTTTGTGAAGAACCTATTACATCAAACATAAAAATCCTATATTGCCTTTTGCAACAAGTGATCATCCATGAAAACAATCCCTATCAGCCTGCTGCTTTCCCTATTTATCCATACCGCTTTTTCACAATCGATGGGGTTGCCCTTTTCCAGGTATTATTCCAGTCAGGAATACCAAGGCGGGATCCAGAACTACGCTATCACGCAAAATGCATCAGGGATGCTGTATGTGGCCAACAATTATGGTTTAATGGAGTTTGACGGTACGACATGGAGAAGACATGCTTTGCCCAGCGGTGCCAAAGTGAGACATGTGCAGATAGATGCCAATGGGGCCATTTATGTCTCCGGGCAAGGTGATTTTGGCACCTTTCTTCCCAATTCCAAAGGACAGCTGACCTTTGAATCTCTCAAAAACAGCCTTCCTGAAGATATCCAAAATCTTGAGGAAGTCTGGAAGGTTTTCGTTACTGAAGAGAATATATTTTTCTGCACTTTTGAGCGGATATTCGTTTTTGACAGCAAGAGGAAATTTCAATACAGCCTGGAAAGTGAAAGCAGCTTCGAAAGCTTCCATCTTAGCCACAACATCCTGATGGTAAACGAAATCGGGGAAGGCATTAAAAAACTTCAGGACGGGGCTCTCGTACCGATAAGCAAAAGTGGATCATTTGGGGATTTTTTGGTGACAGGAATATTGCAATTGGGCCAAAACAAATATTTGGTCTTTACCCGCGACGATGGCATTTTCACCATGAGTGGGGAGCTGACTTTGCCATGGAACAGCATGGATGATTTGACCATCAATTCGGCCTTGCTGTTAAGGAACGGCAATATTGCCTTAGCCACACAGCAGGATGGCCTAAAGCTAATGGATGCAACCGGTAAAATACTGATGAAGCTGAACAAGGACAATGGTCTGAACAACAATTCCATCATTTCCCTTTTTGAAGACCTCAATGGAAACTTATGGATCGGGCACAACAATGGGATTACCATGGTGCAGCTCAGTCTTCCGTTTACCAAAATCAACCAGTTTTCAGGACTGACCGGTACAGGATATCATGCAGCTTTTGACCAGGGCAGGATTTTTTACGGCACCAACAATGGGGTATATGTTCAGGAAAAAGGAGATGACAGCCTATCGGAGATCTCCTTGATCAGCAATTCAACAGGCCAGGTCTATCAGATCAAATCCATTCAAAACCATCTCCTCATTGCACACAATGACGGAGCGTTTGTAATAGAAGGTAACGCAGCCCGGAGGATTGAAGGACCAAGTGGCGTTTGGAACTTTCAAACCCTCAGAGGCCGACAGGGTCTCTTGCTCGTAGGAACATACAATGGCCTTCATCTCTTTCAAATGGATGAAACCGATATTCAATATGTAAGGCAAATCAAAGGTTTCAATGAATCCAGCCGGATCATTGAGCAGGATGACAAAGGAAACATATGGGTAGCACATGGTTATAAAGGGCTGTACCGGATACAACTTGATGATCAATTGGAATCCGCCACCGTGACGTATTTTGGCCAAGCGTCCGGATTGCCCACCAGCATCCTCAACAATGTGTGGCGGATCAACAACCGGCTTGTGTTTACCACCCAAGCAGGGATTTTTAAATTCAATGAGCTTGAAAATAAGTTTGAAAGGGATGATTTTTTTAAGCCTTATTTTGATGGGGGATTTCAGGCACATTACCTCATAGAAGACCAAATGGGCAATATATATTTTATAGGAGAAACAGAATCCGGGGTGTTGGAGAAAAAGGTTGACGGGAGTTATACCAAGCATTTTCAGGTCTTCAACAAACTTTTGCCCATTCTCAATGATGACCTTCAGAATATTTCGACCATTCAGGGGAATGAGGTGCTTTTTGCCGCCAATGAGGGTTTTATCAGATTTAGCCTGAATGAAAATACATATCAGCCTTCCACTTTTCCCACCTTGATAAGGGCTGTTTATTTGACTGGGGCATCCGATTCTTTGATTTTTGGGGGAAATGTTTCATACCATCATTCCCAAAGTAAGGCCGCGGCTGGAGATCTGAAAATTCCTTACCATATGGCCAATATCCGGTTTGAAAGCAGCAATCCGGTCCCAAACAATGAGAAAGACCTGAGGTTTCAATATTGGCTGGAGGGTTTGGAACCTGGATATGGGGACTGGATTGACAAGCGGGAAAAGGCCTATACCAATCTTAGGGAAGGGAAATATACCTTTCATGCCAAAACAAAAAACCTCTACGGAGAAATCAGCCCGGTGGCATCCTATTCCTTTGAGATTTTACCGCCTTGGTACCGAAGCAAAGGAGCCTATTTGGTGTATGTGCTGCTCATTGGGATAGCCACCTTTATGGTCTACGGGGTCGTTGAAAAAAGATACCAAAAAAAGGCACAATTGATCAAAACTGCTTCCAAAAAAGTCATTCAGGAAAAGGAAACAGAGCTCAAACATACCCAGGCAGAGATTGAAAAGCTGAAGACCGAAAAATTAAAGCAGGAAATTCAGCTCAAGGACAAGGAACTTGCCACTGCCACCATGCATTTGATTACCAAAAACGGCTTTATTGACCACATGCGCAACAACCTCAATGCCATCACCAAAAAGAGCAAGAATCAAGAGGTCAAGAATGAAATCCAAAAAGTGATCAAAAACATTGAGAAAAACTTTGCCGGAGACCAAGACTGGGAACAGTTTGAAATCCATTTTGACCAGGTCCATGGGGATTTTATGAGCAGATTCAAAAAGAAATACAACAGTTTAAGCCCGCAGGAAATCAAACTGAGTGCTTATCTGAGAATGAACCTCTCGACCAAAGAAATCGCTTATCTGATGAACATCTCCATCCGAGGGGTGGAAATAGCGCGCTATCGGCTGCGAAAAAAACTCAACCTGGAAAGAGCTGAAAATTTGCAGGAATACATCTTGAAATTTTAGGGACCATTTCCCAGGCAAAACTACATCCTGCCTTTATCGGATGCTTTGGGCCTGGATCAAAGAAAATTTGTGGTGGAATCACCTTTGCAGGCACCTGTAGATTAGGTCTCTCCATCCCACACCCTGCTGTGTTCCGCATGGGAATTCAGGTAGGCGCCGGTCTGGTAAAAGGCATCATAATAATCCGTATCCAGGTGCACAGCCTGCACATATCCTGGCATGACCAGGGTGGTAAAAGTGCCTGGAAACTTCCCGTGTTTATCAAAAATATACTGCGCTACCTCAGTGAGACAATCCACAAATTCTTCGCTGTAGGGGCTCATCTGCCTTTTGATTGCCTTACTTTCTTTCCACGGCCCAGGGGTATCTTGGTGATAAGCACCCTTGGATCCGAATTTCCGTGAGACAAATTCCTCCACGGCAGCCCTCATATCAGGATAATAGGGCGGGCACAAACCTTCATAAATCCCGTCCAGACCCACAGGATTGGGCATGATCCAGCGATCATCCCGGACAAAGCGGAACCCCATCCCCTGAATGCCCTTGTCTGCAAAAGCCCCAAGGATACTCCATCGGTTGAGACCACTGAAATACAGGCCACCGAGTCCCATGGCCTGCTGGGTCAATACCATGTTGTGCCCCATAAAGGCCAGTTCCATGCAGCAGCCTTCATAGGCCATTTGATGCAGGATCGAAAGAGGAACACGTTTTTCTTTGCTCAGAAGGCCACTTTTGATAAAAGGCTCAAGGTTGCCGACAGGCTTGCCGGCATCATCATCCATCAGGACATTGCCGTTGCTGATGGCCATGGCCATCAGGGACAGGACTGATTCACTGGCATCTCCTATGGGCATCAGTAAGGTGGACCCGGGTGCATTGGCCATCCAGAGGTTGGGTTCCAGCATATGGGGTGGCTCAGCAGGCAAGTCCAGTCTGTGGTCAGACAATTGGGTGGTGTTTTCTTTGCAGACAGCAATGATCCGTTCTGCCGCATCGCTCAGGTCATCCCCCAATTCACTGATTGCATTGGGTTGTATGTCCCGGGTATTGGTGATGTAGGTGCCCTTGTCATCGGTATACAACAAGGCAGGGGTACCGAATCCCCCTGCGGTGGGGGCTGTCCTACCTGTAAATCTTTGGGTGTAATGGGCGTGCTCTTTTGGGCGGTCAGGTCCGAAAGGAACACCAAAATTCCAACCTGTCACACCTGTACCCACAGCAATCAAGATGGATTGCTCCAATTCAGACAAGGGCAAAGGTTCCAATTTGGACCGGTAAGCCAAAGGTCCTGAGGGAATTTGCATGCCCCTTCCAAACCTGCGTGATCTTCTGCCAAAGATGGCTTTCATCAAGGGAAATTGGCTCAACTGGTGTAAGGCATTTGCTTCATGAGGCAACTTTTGTGACATGGTTTTGAGGTCTTTCATGATGATAATTTTTTTGGGTTAATGTTAAGTCTTCTCCTTTCCAAAAAGGTCAAGGGACAGATAGCGCAATCCGGAATCACAAAGGAGCGTCACCACTTTCTTGCCTTTTCCCAGCCGTTTGGCAATGCGCTTAGCTGCAGCCACATTGGCCCCGGAACTCGGTCCGGCCAGCCAGCCTTCATAGCGGGCAAGGTCACGGGTGGTCTGAAAGGCTTCTTCATCAGAAACCGCCTCGATCTCATCAATCAGATCAAGCCGGGCAGTTTCCGGAACAAATCCAATCCCAATTCCCTCAATGCGGTGACTACCTGTAGGTCCCCCGGAGAGGTTTTTGGAAGCGGCCGGTTCTACGGCTACCACCCAAGGTTGAGGACCAGTTTCACTGGCTTTCAGCACGGTAGCCACTCCTGTAATGCATCCTCCTGTTCCCACACCCATTACAAACGCATCCACATGTCCAAATTGCTTAAGTTCATGTCCCAATGCATGATATCCCAAAGCATTGTTAGAATTTCCAAACTGATTGGTCCAATAGGTATCCGGCTCCTCATTCAGCTCCTTGATTCTTTCCAGAGAACGGGCCACTAATTCTGGGGATATTCCATGACCATGACTGGGTAAGGTGTCCAAGTGAGCACCTAGGGCCTTCATGGTTAACCTCTTTTCCATAGAAATCGCATCAGTAGTCACAAAATGAGTTTTGTATCCTTTTTGGCTACACACCATGGCAAGGGAGCTTCCGGTACTACCCCCAGTCATTTCTATGACCCGCATGCCCGGTTTCAGTTTTCCGGCTTTTTCGGCTGACTCAATCATCCCCAAGGCCATCCGGTCTTTCATGCTTCCTGTGGGATTGGCTCCTTCCCATTTGACCCAAACCTCTGCATGGTTGGGATCAGTAAGGTGACGGAGTTTTAGTATAGGGGTATATCCTATCGCCGGATTATCATAGTGTAGGAGTTTATTGAGATTTGATAAAGTCTGCTTAGGCTGAGGGAAAGATGTGGGGGCAGTCAGCATACCCAAAGTTCCTGCCCCTAAAAACTGCAAAAACCCTCTTCTTGAATGGATATTTTTCTGCAAATCTTTAGGCTGCATGATTGAGTTTATTGTTTAACTGCTCAAGGTTCAATTGATCAATTCACCATCAAGAATGAGCCTCAATGGACTTTGCTGTATCCAAAAAGTGACGAAAAGCTTTGACTTTTCCATCATTTCCAAACTCCCATAGATGCACTTCTTCATCCTGAATCCTTTTGCCAGTGGATTTTACGGTAAGGTCAAATCTAAGCACAGCAGCGATGGCCTCCTTTCCTTCAAGGAGGTACGTTAAGTTGAAGTCTTGCATCTCAAAGTCCTCCTCAATATCCTCGAAGAACGATGGAACCGCTTCCTTACCCTTTCGAAACCTCATATAGGGTATGTCTTTATCTTGGCCCGTATTCCCGGTGGGATGGTGTTCCCAAAAGACATCAGTTGACATAAATTCACAGATTTTCGATACATTTCCTTGTTCAAAAGCCTGATAGATCTGCTTTACTGTTTCTAATTGACTCATTTGAATTTTATTTTATGCCGGCTTAATATTCTGATTCACATGGAAGAAATTATCCGGGTCATATTTGGCTTTAATTTGCTGAAGTCGTCGGTAATTATCCCCATAGTTGGCTTTGATACGTTCCTCTCCTTCTTCCATCATAAAATTGATGTAAGTGCTTCCATCCTGTGAGTAGGGATGTATCTCCTGCCAAAATCCCCGGGCCCATGATCTGATTTTTTCAAGGTTATTCTGATCGGGGTCAACCCCAGCGATTACCATTGACCAGAGGGTATCCCGCTTTTCCCACGCTGTTTCGTTGCTCGCTACATCATGGACCTTTCCATCTATGGGATACAGGTGCATGGTTGATTTAGAAGTCGGTACTCGTGAAAAACGCTTGTGAATTTCAACTGCCTCATCCGGTAAACTTTGGAGAAAAGCCCCTTTCCAGTACCATTGGTCTCCCGAAGGGTAAAGGCCATCAAACATACTTTGAATGGCTGGATAGGGCATTTCCGGAGTAAATTCCATCAGAGGTTTTGCTACATCCCGGGCCTGTTGCAGGTATTGTTCAAACTCTCCTTCGGGTCCTGTATAGCACCACAACAGGCCACAGACTTTTTCTCCATGAATTTCCTCTGGAAAAGGTGTTGCCGCAGGAACCTCTGCTGTTAGAAAAAAGGCATACACATCCCTAGGAAGATTGGGGAGCCAATCCCGATACCATTTCAAGGTCTTTTCAAGTTGGTCTATGGGCCAAAAAAGTGGACCTCCAATGATGTTTTTTACCGGATGAAGCTTGAACTCAAAGGCGGTAACCACCCCAAAATTACCTCCACCACCTCTTAGAGCCCAAAAAAGGTCCTCATTTTCCTTTTCATTACAGTAGACCCATCGGCCATCTGCCAGTACCAAATCAGCTCCAAGGAGGTTGTCAATGGTAAGGCCATATTTTCGGGTCAGATAACCATGTCCACCTCCGAGGGTCAGTCCTCCTACTCCGGTGGTAGAGATCACTCCGCTTACAGCCGCCAATCCGAAGGCATGAGTGGCATGGTCCACATCTCCCCAAGTACACCCAGCCTGTACCCTGACGGTATGACCTTCCGGATCCACCCTGATGCCTTTCATCAAAGAAAGATCAATGACCAGCCCCTCATCCACCAGGGCAAGTCCGGGGCCATTGTGGCCTCCGCTTCGGATGGCTGTATCTAGCCTATGTTTTTGAGCAAAATTCAGGCAGTGCTGGACATCGGCTACATCTACACATTTAACTATGATGGCAGGAAATTTATTGATCATTCCATTATAGATGGAACGGCCTTCATCATATTCCTGATCGCCTGGTAGGATCATAGGGCCTCTGAGGATTTGACGAAATTCCTCCAGAATAGACTCATCTGGAAGTATCTCCAAAAGGTCATCTAAAGATTCAGTTGATTTGTTGTTGCTTTTCATGATTTTTAGGGTTTAGGAAGGTATTCCTTTCCTTGAAAAAGGATAGAAACGAAATGAATGATGATTGTAAAAAGACATTTTTGATCAAGGGGCTTAGACCTCGATCAATGATGGCAAAAACTAGGCACCAACTTGCTCAGGAAGCCCGATGGCATGTTCTGATAGCACGGTAAAATAATATTGGGTACTCGCAGTACCTAGCTTTTGGTCCAGGTATTCACTCAACTGATCAATGGAAGCTGCCTCATAGAGACACACTGCTTCCTTCATGTTGACAGAGGGATAGAAATGGTGTACATGCAAATGATCAGGCAGGGGGAATACTTCCTCTGCACATTTTTGAAATTTTTTGGGATCGTGGATTTCGTGTTTTATAGCAATAAACATGGCTTTAGAATTTTGAATTAATACTAAAGGCAAGGTAAAGCATTGATTATTTCTTCGCTTTGCTATAAAGTCCAAAGAATTTGCAAATCAGCCTTTTAGGCATTTTTGTACTCCAAGGGGGTACAGTTATAGGCCGTCTTAAATTCCCGGCTAAAATGAGAGGGGTTTTGAAAACCACTTTCGAAAATCACCTCTGTTACAGACATATCTGTATTTTTCAGCAGGTACTTACTGAATTCCAATCGCTTCGATTTCAGCCACTTGCCTGGACTCGTACCATAGATTTCATAAAAATCCCTTTTGAAAACGGATAGACTTCTTGCTGTAAGTCTGGCATACTCCTCCAAAGTCATCGGAAAGTAAAAGTTCCTTTCCATGAGTTCCTGCAGGCAAGGTTTGCTGTTCTGACATAATTGGGCAAAGTAGGCAGTGAGTTGCCGATTGTAAGGTTGGGAAGCCGTAATGAGCATCAGTTCCTTGAATTTCAGTTCCAAAAGTTTAAGGTTTGTGGAAGTATGCCCGGAAAGGTAGGTCAAAAAGGTCTTAAAATAGGCCTCGAGTGTAGCATCAGATTTAAGCGAAAAAATAGATTTCCTTGAAAATGAATGGCTTTCCTGATTCAAATTGACCCGGTTATGGAGCAAAACAGACCGGATAAATTCATCGGGAGTAAACAGCACCACGGCACAAAAATCCTTGTCAAAATATTGGTTGACCGAATGGGCTCCCTTTCGTACAAAAATGCAATCTCCCTCATTTACTTCAACCATCTCATGATGGGTAAGCCACTCTTTTTTTCCCTTGATGACATAGACAAAATAGTTTTCGTGTGTCCAGATTGAATGTCGGATCTTGTCTAATGGGCATTGATATTCCGCCAAAAGCAATTCATTCACCTGAACTCTGATGGTGGGAGGATGATGGCAGATAAAATCATAAAAGCTGTCCATGACCGCTGGGTTTAGGGTGGTACTTTTACGCCGTGGTTCTTGCATGAACCTTGTTTATTATAACAATTTTGACCAGAAAGTCAAGGGGAAGCGGGGGGAAGTTATCCACAAAAAAGCAAAAATTATCCTTGAAAGGATGGCGATTTAAAGTATGAACCTAAGTCCAAATAAAAAAACCAGAGTTCACTTCATCGGTGACAGGGTAATTTTAATCCCATTACTGTCAACTGAATTTGGGCGATGTGCCACCTTCCTAAGTTTGCAATGTATAAGGTATTGAAGCCAGGTCCTCCAAAGGCCATGTTGGTTGGATTGGAAAGTGTATGACCCTCCCAATCATCGATGAACAACCTCACTTCCTGGTTTTTTTTGATCTGGTAAATTCTATTTGGTGCATAACAAGACACGAGCAGATTTCCTTCTGAGTCAATCACAACACCATCAGGGCAGGTTTCTGGTAGCGTTGCATAAACTTCCCTTTCACCAGCTGTACCATCATTATTAATCCCTACTCTTTCTACACCAGGTAACCAGGTACAAACTACAAAAAGACAATCTTGATCCTTAGATATGGCCATGCCATTTGCAAAGTTAAACGGACCAGGGTGCCAGACCTGAGTGATTCCATTAGGGTCTATTTTGAAAATTTTTCCGTTTACTTTCCTGAATTCTCCACTTTCGGTAACATAGAGGTTCCCTTCATTATCGAAAACAGGGTAATTTGGAATGTTTATTTTTTCAATTGGTGTTCCTTCTGAAAACTTGACCAAACTGTAATTATCCAAATCAAGCTTCCATATACATTTGTTTTTTAAATCACACAAAGCCAGCCAGCTGAGATCAGGTGAGAAAGCTATACCAAGTATAAATCCACCTGTAGAACCTATTTCTTCTTTTGTTTTGCCATCGGGAGAGATGCGATACACCTGTCCGGCTTCTCCTCCTGCCCAAACAGATCCATCGGGATGAACCGCTACGCATTCGGGATGGTCCAAGCCTTCAATCAATATGGATACTTCATTCAAGTCAGCTATCATGATTATGTATTTTTAAAAGTTGCCCATCTTTTTTCCGGCAATATGCTAAACCAATCCTTTCTTTTAGGATCCCTGTCATAGGGATAGGAGCCGTATTCTTTATATTGTTCTGCATATTTTTCCACTTTATCCCTATCCAGTTCCACTCCCAATCCAGGGGAATTCGGTACAGCAATGCAGCCATTTTTATAAACCAATTTACCTCCCTTGATGATGTCATCTGTAAGGTGATGGTAATGTGCATCTGCTGAAAATGCCAAGTTCGGTGTGGATGCCCCAAGGTGAAGCATGGTGGCAAGTTGGATGCCCAATTCTCCGGAACTATGTACAGCAACCCCAATTTGGAATTTTTCACAAATCACCCCGGCTTTCCAAGCTTGCCTCAGCCCTCCCCAAAAGGTGGTGTCCAAAAGAACCACATCTACCGTGTTATTTCTGATACAAGTCGTCAGCTGTTCGAAGTTGACGACTATGGTATTGGTGGCAGTGGGAATATTGATTTTGTCCTTTACCCTTTTCATGCCTTCCATCCCCCAAGTGGGATCTTCAAAATAATCATTGGGAAGGTCTTCAATCGCCTTTGCAATTCTTATTGATTCCTCCACACTCCAAACCGCATTGGGATCAATTCTAAAGGTGTGACCCTTGAATTCTTGGGCCAGTGCCCGGAAAACCTCCACTTCATGATCAGGATGGAAAACCCCAGCTTTCAGTTTATGACTGGTAAAACCGTGCTTTTCGGTCAGTGCTTTAGCATGCGCAACTATTTCTTCAGCAGACTCCTCTCCCCCTCTACCTGTCGTGTCATTCTGGTATCTGAAAAAAAGGTATGAGGCAAAAGGGATTTCCTCTCGTAAGGAACCTCCCAGTAGATCACAAGCCCTAATCCCCAGTTTTTTACCAATAATATCAATACAGGCAAATTCAATGGCTGCATGTAGTTGGGTTCTATTGTTGTAAAGAGATGCCGTTGGATTGCAAATCTTCCAATATAGTTGCTCAAGATTCATGGGGTCATGTCCTATGAGATGATTTTTTAACCCATGGAATGCAGCCTCTGCGGATTGGCCGCCACCTCCCATTTCTCCCAGACCCACGATTCCTTCATCCGTTTCAATTTCAATGATGGTGCGTATAAATCTTCCCCAATGGGCTCCATTTGCATGTCTAATTGGCGCCTCAAGGGGAACTGAAACAGTAGTTGTTTTAATGTCTGAAATTTTCATAACAATTATCTTTTACTGCCACCAATGGTAATGCCCAACCCCCCATCAATCCTGATTGCTTCTCCAGTGATAAAAGTGCATTTATCCTCGCAAAGAAAACCTATCAATTCTGAAATTTCCTCTGGATTGCCAATTCGTCCGATGGGATGCATATCATAACACTCCTGAAGAACTTCATCTGGATTCTCAGAGAGCGCAATAGAATCCCTGAGCATCGGTGTATCGATGGTTCCGGGGCAAACCGCAATACATCGGATTTCGGGGGCAAAATCTACTGCGATACTTCTGGTAAGTCCCAAAACCGCAGTTTTTGCAGTGGTATAGGCCACTACATTCTTTTGACTCACAAAAGACTGAACACTTGCCACATTGATAACAACCCCTTTCCCAGCCTTTTGCATCAAGGGGATGGCCTTCTGGGCACATAAAAACATGCTTCTTAGGTTGACATTGAAAACGAGGTCCCAATCTTCCAAGGTGGTAGAAGTGACCGTGCCGTACTTTTGGATTCCTGCATTGTTGACCAAAAAATCCAATTTCCCGAATTTCTCTTCGATATGGTTAAATGCCCCACTGACGCTTCTTTCATCTGAAACATCACACTTAATGAAGTGGGATCCTTTTATTGGATTTTCATCTTCCCATATATCCAACATGACCACTTGCGCACCTTGTTCCAAAAACAACCTTGAACAAGCGGCCCCAATGCCTTTGGAAGCGCCTGTCACTACAACAATTTTATCTTTGAATTTCATGTAAATACTTTAAAGCCTAGTGGAATAATGATGTGATTGTCCTTGTGCTTTTCTTTGATGAAAATGATCTCATGGTCCAATCCAATATGGTCTACCCCTTGAAACTCGGAATCAATTTGTATGAGAAAAGAGAGGTACTTTTTGACCTTTTTTTCTCCGGAATCTATGTAGTCAAAGGTATGGTGATCAAATACTTTGGGAAATTCCATCAATATGGTTTTGAAAGGTTGATGGATACCTGCTGTTCCAAATTCCATACCCCTATATTCAAGCTTTGAACCTTCATAGTGTAACCAATGGTGGATCCATGGATAATCACTCCTTTTCCAAATATATGCAATCATAGTTTTGAGAGAAGGAGAAAAAGCAGTAATCCAGCCCAACTCATCTGTTTTTCTCACTATAATTGTATAAACAGCGTTTCTCGGGATTTTTGGGTTTCTAAGGTTTTCATCTCCATCATTTCCCAATTTGACATAAGGCCAGGTAAAAGAATCCGAATCAGGAGTGCCAGGGAAATCCTGGTCAAATCCTATGTCTCCATTGCAATCTATTAGGGTGTCTACAGCCAAGAATGGTTTAGCCAATGTAGGATGTTGAACCATATTAAAAACCCGACCTAGAGGATTTTGATTGGTAACGCATTCACTGACTTCTATAAGCGCTATTTTTGGATCTAACCTTATCTTCCTTTCTAATTTCAAACCTTCTTTTGGTGCTATTGCTTCCATCATTAGACACTTTTGGTTTGACCTGCCGTCTATTTTCCAAGCTACGTTGGCAATTTGACCATGATTGGGTATCCCTGCTTTGATTTCACCCGATGAAGGCAACCCCCATCTTCCCAAACAGAGAAAATGTCCTCTGTATGGGGCCCCACCTTTGTTGTTTTCGGGCATTTGATCCTTGGAAAATTCGAAACAAAGTGGATTCACTCCATTATCCTTGAGATGGAAATCGATGATTGCTCCTCCTTTTTGATGAATGGTGAGACTGGATTGCTCGTTTTCAAGTATATGGTGCTCTTTCACAGTTTTCATTGGTATTTGAAGCTCACAAACCTAGGTCTAAGGTGGTGTGGGTGCTTGTGGATATCTGTCAAGAAGTCAAAAGAATTCACATTGTAACTGATCAGTAATTCGCCAGGCTTGGACAAGTGTGGATGGGCCTTGGCATTGTAGGTGTAAAAATCAATGTCCTCATAAATTTCCGGCGTTTCATAAATAATTTTGTGAGGCTGAAAAGGACCGGTAGGAGTCCTGCCCACCTGAATGGCTACATTTGGGGAATTGGTATCCAATTGGTAAACAGCCATTACCCGTCCATCCTCCATGAAACTAACGCTCATTTCATTGGAGACCCTATTGGTCAAAGCAGATGCGTCATCCATATCGTCTGACCAAGTTGCTCCATCCCAAAATCTCCACTTGTCGAATGACTCAAATTCCCGGTCCTGAACCCTGGCTACGATAAGTTCTTTCATTGGACCTCTTACTCCATAGATGTAAATGTATCCATCTGGATCAGGTGCCCCTGCCCCGGAAGTATTGGCCATTACACTGATCCCGAATACAACTTTCCCCTTCCCTTTGCTGTCTTTTTTGAAAAAGGGAGTATCCATTTGTTTTTGGTTTTCAAAAGGTGGCTTGCTCCCTTTTGGCAAGGATATCAATGAAACTCCTACATCATCAAATGGATAGACTCCTCCGGGCACATTTTTGATTTTGTAAGCAAAAATGTAAATGGTACTGTCCATGGCATGATTGAAAAATCCGTCTCCCAACCAATAGTATTCATCCTCAGTGGTTCCTGGCGTATTGGGTTCAAACATCGATAAAGCCTCCCCATTGTTTCCGGTTCTCCAAGAAAAAGTGATCTTGGAAGGATCAGGTACAGCCCCTTCCATATATCCTACTGAATTGTGTACCATTTCCCAATCAGTTTGGAGGGAATCCCCTTCAATATTTCCGATAATAGAATCACTGAACCAAAACATGGTCTGCGTTTGGTCTGCTTCTCCATGGCGCTCCACCCCGTTCAAAGGAACTACGTATACGCCATCTGCACCAATCCATCCTGACTTTTGGAATAGCATTTCCTCCCATTGGGGAACTGATTTTGCTTTGATGGTTCCATTCCAGCGATCTGCTGACTGATTTACCTCTGTGTAAACTTCGGATTTTTGGTGATTGGATTGACAACCTGAAAAAACTAGAACCAAAAATAGGCTGATCAAAACTCCAACACCTGATTTATTTTTTAAAAGCATAGTTCTTGAATTTAAGGTTTCAGTTTTCTTTATCATCTGTCCGGAAAGGAGTTGCAGGCAATCCTTCCCTATTCTGAAAATTAGTTATGGGGTAATTAGTAAAGGCGTACCTTACCATTGAAGGATTTTTTACTTTTTCTGACCAAAGGATTACTTTATCCCCAGAAATCTCCGCAAGAGCGGGGTAAAAAACTTCATCATCTCCGGCTATAAAAAAATGTTTGGGAGGCTCTCCATCGTTGGTGGACAGTCCTGAACCGACACTTTGGGGTTCAAAAGTAACTTCTATCCGGTTTTTTACAATCAGGAAACTATCAAATTTTGGACCCAAATATTGTGTTTCATTTTTCCCATAGGTAAGGTTTAACGCAATTCTTGAAAGACGGAGCCCCACATCTTTTTTGTTCCTTGGGTGAATATTGTTTACCTCACCAATGTCCATGGTAACTGCCATGCCCACATTTGGAGTTACTTTTAATACCTTTTCCTGGGATTCTCTGAATTTGGCATAATAATCGGCATCGGGATCACTTTCCTCCCAATTGTATGGTGTCATCTGTACAAAATAAAATGGCAGATTACCTTGATCAAAATCTTTCCGCCAATTCTCTATGAGTACCTTGTTCAGCCTGGTATAATATTGGGCTTCATTTTTATTGGATTCCCCTTGGTACCATAAAAATCCCCTAATAGAAAGCTTTTTCAAGGGATGGATCATGGCATTGTAAAGGAGAGATGGTCGGGTGAGGATTTCAAAGAGCTGTTCCAATGTCTCGATGCCTTCCAAGCTTTCCTCTGATTCAGGGCTTTGATCATAAGGCTCTAGGTAATTGATATTCAAAACTTCATCTTCAGCCAAGGCTTCCTTACTCATCCAAGCTTGAATCGCTGAACCACCGTAGGAAGAAATGACCAACCCAACAGGTATCTTGAGTTTTTCCTGAAGATTTCGGGCAAAATAGTAGGCCACCCCGCTCAAATCTCCAGCTGTGGTTGGAGACACTTGGTTCCAAGTCCCTTTGGTTTCATTCAAAGGATCCTTGGTGAAATTTTTTTCGATTTTGATGAACCGGATATTTGGATATTCAGCGGCGGCAATTTCATTTTCATAATCCACCACACCTTCCAACCATGGCGGGATGGCTTTCATTTCCATATCCATATTGGACTGCCCGCTACATACCCACACTTCACCGATAAGAATATTCTCCAAAACCACTTCACCTTCTTCATGACTGATTGTAAGGGTTTGCAACTTAAAATCGCCTATCCCGACTTTGGGAACAGGTAAAGATATCTGCCAATCTCCATTTAGATCACTTTCGCTTTCTGAGGATCCGTCACTCCAACTTACAAATACTGAAACTTGGCTCCCAGGTTTGGATTTTCCCCAGAGTTTGAAATCCTTTCCTTGTTGGATGACCATATTGCTTTGGAGAATGCTGGCCAACTGAAACGTCGACTCAACTGGCTCAGCAAAAGCAGTGCTACTCACTAGAGTAACATTGGTCATTAAGAAACCAAGGATGAAGAAACCCAAAATGCGATTTTTTATCATGATAAATGAATTTTAAGTCCTTAGCTTTTAATCCAATAGTTTTACCCTGATGAATCTCGGTCTATACAGGTTGGGATGAACCAATATTTCATTGAAGAAATCAAATGAATTGATGTTGTAGCTGATGAGCAATTCTCCTGGCTTGGAAAGGTTGGAATGTACTTTGGCATTGTAGCTGATGAATTGCTCTCCCACATTCACGTCTTCGACGGCGTCCCAAAGTTGGATCATAGGTCCATAAGGGCCTTCAGGGGAAAGGGCCAACCTTAATCCTACTGTGGTCCCGATTCCATCAGTTTGGAATACCATGGCATACCTGCCATCTTTTAGTGCAGTGACGCTCATTTCGTTGGAAGCTCTGTCCGCGATAGCGGCGGCACTGTCCATTTCAGGTTGCCATTCATCACCATCCCAAAACCTCCATTCGCTAAAATCCTCAAAGTCCTGGGGAAGTACCCTTGCTACCAATACCTCTTTCTTTATTCCCTTGATCCCATACACATAGACATAGCCATCGGGGTGTGGTGCTCCTGCTTTGGTTGTATTCACCATGATACCAGCCCCAAAAGAACCTGTGCTTTCCGGATTTCCTTCAAAATAAAAAGGCGTATCCAATTGCCTTTGATTTGCAAACGGGGGATTGCTTCCGGAAGGAATCACAATCAAGGTATTGCCTACTTCCTTAAAAGCAAATGTTTCAGCTTCTGTATTGGTGATTCTGTAGCCAAAAATGTAGATGTCATTATTTTTTTCATGATTGATAAAGCCATCCCCTAGCCAGAAATAATCCCCTGGGTTAGTTTGTGGTGTTTGGGGTATAAAAATAGATTTTGGCTCCCCTTTTTCGTTTTCATCCCAATAAAATTTCAAATCAGTCTCCGAGGGTGCAATACCATCTAAAATAGCCACTGAGTTATTGATCATTTTATAATCAGTTCCCAATTGGCCATCTTCTATTTCTCCGATCAAGGTATCACTGAATAAAATCAGCGTCTGTCCATTCTCTCCAGAACCAGCTGAATCTACCCCGTTCATTGGAATCACAAAAATCCCATCCCCGCCAAACCAACCCGAAGATCTGTGAAACAAATCCGACCATTCGGGAGCCTCTTCAGCAGTAAAATTCAATTCTGAAATAGAGTTGTTTTTCTTGTCTTCAATTTGGACCGGATCTTTTTGACATGCCTGAAGCAGGGAGATGCTGATTAGAATAGGGATAAAGTCTCTTTTTTTCATCTAAAGATAATTTTATGAAAGGTTAATGATTTTAGTCTTGTTTGAATGATTAATCATTTTTTTTTGCCCCAACCAATGTTTTTCAATCTCTTCAAGGGTTTTTCCCTTGGTTTCGGGGATAAACCTCCATGTGAACAACCATAACAACATGGCATTGAACATGAAGAGCCAAAAGGTAAAAGCGCCACCTATGGAATTTAGCAACATCGGTGTCAATTGGGTTATCAAAACCACACCCAACCAAAGGACAACCGTACAAAATGACATGGCAACTCCTCGGGATTTAGTAGGAAATATTTCAGAAATAATTACCCAAGGAATAGGTCCAAGAGAGGAAGAAAAGCAGGCCATAAACCCTAAAATAAATATTAGTAGCCAAGGTCCTTGGGTGATGTCAAAGTAAAAGCAAAGACCAACACCCAATAGACAAACAGCCATCCCTCCTACACCCCAAAGCAAGAGTTTTTTTCTACCGGATTTATCGATCAACCATAAGGCCACAAAAGTAAATACCATATTGACCAAGCCAATGGCCATGGTCTGTTGAAATGCCGATTCTGTGGCAAAACCTACGCTTTTAAAAATTTCTGGTGCAAAATAAATGATGGCATTGATCCCTGTAATCTGGGAAAACAAAGCAAGGAACACTCCTACCCATAACGCCAGTCTAAGGCCCGGTTTAAACAGTTCTCCAATGGTCCCCTTTTCCAAGGAAAGTACCGATTTAATTTCCTTCACCAAATCAAGCGCCTTTGGCCTTCCATTGACCCTTTCCAAGATGTCCAAAGCCTCAGCTTCCCTTTTTTTATAAATCAGCCACCTGGGACTTTCGGGAACCAAAAACAAAAGAACCAAGAATATAAGCGCTGGAATCATTTCAGATCCCAACATATACCTCCACCCATATTCAATATTCCATGCCTCTGAATTAAGGGTAGCAATCCTCATGTTGATAAAATAAACCAAATTGATGCCTAACACTATAGCCAATTGATACAGGCTGACCAAGGTCCCTCTGATTCGGGCAGGTGCAATTTCTGAGATGTACAAAGGGGAGAGCATAGATGCAGCTCCTACCCCCAACCCGCCAACAAACCTTGCCATCACAAATAAGGTCAAGGAATTTGGCAGGGCGGACCCAATTGCAGAAACAGCAAAAAGAATGGCTGTGAGCAAAAGTATTTTTTTTCGGCCAAACCTGTCGCTCAGATATCCTGCTACCATTGCTCCAACCACACAACCCCAAATGGCACTGCTAGCTGCCCAACCTACCATAGCAGGGGATAGGCCAAACTTTAGTTCCAGATAACCGATGGCTCCGGCTATTACCGCTGTGTCATAACCAAAAAGCAAACCTCCAAGAGCAGCAACTATAGTAACTTTGAGCACAAAACCTGTATTCACAGTACTTATTTCGCTTGCGATTTTATTTTCTATCTGGTTCATCCTTGGTTTCCATTAGGTTCTAACATAGGCTTTGATGGTGGCGCAAGTAGATCCCAAAGCATTTCCATAAGGTCTGATGGTATAGGTTCCCACTGAAGCCGGAATGATAAATGTTTCTGCATAATGCACCACGAATGGTTCGAAATCTCCATTGGGACTTTCCACTATTGCCTCTTCACCCTGTACAAGGTTCAGCACATTGACTGTACCATTGGTGTCATGATTAACAATATTTTTGAACCAATGCCTTCGGGTTTCAATGAACTCAAGTTCATTCAGTCCCGTCCTTTCTTCTGACCAGCCCGGACCCGATGCCAAAGGCTCCACCAGATTCAAAGCATTTTTCTCCACCCAGGTTGCGGTTCGGTCCCATTGAATGACCTTTTCACCGTGCTCTATATTGATGGGTCTTGGCTTTCCATCGAGACCCAGTCTTCCCCAATCCCAAAGTTTGAAGGTGAAAATGTAAGGAGTTGCGCTTATTTCCAGAACCATGCTCCCAATGCCCGAACAATGCACCGTACCCGCAGGAATAGAAACATGATCATGCTTCTTTACCGGCCATTTTTTGACATGCCTATCTGCGTGAAACACCCCTGTATTTTGCGCTTCTTTTAATTCTTGGATCATTTTGTCGGGACAGACATCATCTTTCAATCCCAAGTAAACAAAAGCATCCTCCGCCACATCAAGCATGTAATAGCTTTCGTCCTGCGTGTAATTCATGCCAAAAGTCTGTTGGATATATTCCGTCAACGGGTGAACCTGCAAACTTAAATTGCCCCCATCCATGGTATCCAAGAAATCAAATCGAATGGGAAACTCATCGCCAAATCGGGCATATACTTTTTGCCCCAGCAAAGCCTTGGGTTGATTAAAGACAAGATTGATTGCCGGAATTTCAATTTTAATTTCACCAAACCCCAATAAAAGGCTGTTTTCCTCCGGCACGCAATCAAAACCCCAAGCATAATTGATTTCAGATCTATCCAAGTCATAAACCTCTTTCATCCACTGTCCTCCCCATGGTCCCGGATCAAAAAAGGGAACTACCCGAAAAGGTTGCCGCGTTACCTTTTCCAAAGCTTTGAGAAGGGCTTTTCCTTTAACTAACTTGGGTTTCAGCCGAATTGTAGAATCCAGCAAGAAGTCCCATTGATTTATCAGAGTTTTTTTATGTCGGTCCAAAACTCTCCAGTCCACAAAAAATCCATGTTTGTATAAGTGGGAAAAATCCTCGCATTTATTCCTAAGCCCAAGGCTATTTACTTCTTTCCTCCGCATCCTCATCTGAATTTCCCAACGCGGCATGTCCGCATAGACAAGCACATCATGATGTGGGGCCAGCAAACTTGCTCCGGGACCATAAATGATAATGGTGCCCTCATTGGTTCCTTTTATTGAATCCTGGAATTGGGAAATTTTAGCTTTATCAAAATAATCTTCAAGACATAAGTCAGTCATGTACCCAAATACCCTGTCTTCGGTTACATCTGGAGACACCATTTTATGAATGTTATTTTCCGGCAAAAAAGCACAGGTAGATTCAATCCAAAAAGTGTGAGAAATGCCTATTTGAAATTTATTTCTCAATTCATTGTCATCTACTCCTTGGTAACATTCGATCACTAAGATTTTAAGCCTTTTATCCAATAAATCAAGCTTGCCGCCAATGGTTTTTAAGACCTCTTCCCAGCCTTCACAGCAAGAATGGTTGTTTTCCTCGATTTGAATAAAAGGGTATTTATCGTAATTTGATTTTTTCAAAGCTTTATGTATTTTTTTCAAGTAGATAGTTCAGTCCAAATAATGCGGCATAATCAAATTGGGAAGCCTTTACAAGTTTTACGTGGTTAGAGGCTGGTTTCCAGGCATGTTTTTGGACTATTTTTTCTATGTAAGGGATGATTTTCAGATAGTTTTGCATGACACCTCCCCCGAATATGATTATGTCGGGATCGAAGGCATGAATCATGTTGACCACACTCAGACCCCATGCTTTCAGGCAGTTTTCCTTCACTTCTAAGGCAAGGGGATCCTTGAGCTCTGCTGCTTCAAAAAGGGACTTAAAATCCAAAATATCCATTTTTGAAAGTAAGCTGGTTTCAAACTGGCTATTTTGTTTCAAGATAGAAGGTAAGCTCCAGGTGGAGGCTTCCGCTTCTAAACAGCCTAAACTCCCACAATTGCAAAGGGGACCATGAAGGTTTATGGTCATATGGCCTCCAAGGTTTCCGGCCATAAAATTTGCCCCATTCAATAACTGTCCATTCATTAGTACTGCGCTGCCTATTCCGGTTCCGAAGGTTAGCAAAACAACATTTTCGTAATTAATTCCCGCACCATGTTTCCATTCTCCCAGTAGGGCTGCTTTGGCATCATTTTCTAAGGCCAATGGTACTCCCCATTTCTCCTTTGCCCAGTGATTGAAATCAAAATTTTGGGCATTTTTGTATTTCACATAATCTGAAATAACAAGTTTCTTTTTACTGTCCACAATTCCGGGAAAAGACAAACCAATCCCTCCAATATCTTTTTTTGAAATGGCCAATTCGAGCAGAAGTTGCTTGGCTGATCGGGAAATCAAGTCGAGACAATTTTCGATTGATTTACCAGGGATAGCATCAATTAGGGTGGACTTTAGAATGGAGCCATCCTTGATCAAACCAATCTTGATCCTAGTTCCTCCCAGATCTGCGACAATGTTCATTATTCTTTCTTTTTTCTTGAACAAAAGATTTCGGTATCCAAAATAAACCTTGTGTAACCTAATCGATGCAAAAAGCATGACCCTCCAATGGATAAAGTTTAAACTTACCCTAATGGAAATTCACAAAACATGGATGTTAATAAGGCACCATTTCAAGATTAAATTGAAATGGTGCCAATTGTTTTTGGGTTAAACCAGAAATTATCTGGGTGATGCTACATAGGTATATTCAAAAGTTTCCTCAGCACTAGCTCCAAAATCTGTCAGATCAATCGTGTGTTCCATCTTGATCCTTTCTGTTGTTAATTCATTGATCTTAAAGGTTTCCACTTTGGTGGTTTCAGGGTCAAATAATCCAACACTTTCTCTGTTGAAATATAAATCATCCCCCTCTTCTGTCAAATACCAAATGGTATAGACATCAAAGCCATCGAATACACAGTCTCCAGTTCCGGTATCTTCCCCAAAATCCACCACAATGGTTCCATCTTCATTCAGCAACATGGAGTTGTCTTTTTGGCAATCTCTGATTCCTTCTTCATTCTCGTTCACATGGAAAACAGAAGTGAGATTCCATCTTCTTCGCGTAAGGTTATCTATAGGAGATAGTGTCACCACTAAAACCATATCCGACTCGGATGTTACTCCGTTTGCATTGGTGGCTCTAAAATTAAAGCCAACCAACTGATCTACATCATCTGTGTCTGGAGTGTATTTGAATTCATAAGTTGTACTAGTTCCGGAAAGACCTACAGAAAGGGTTCCACCGGTGCCAAAGTCCGAATCGGCTGTATTGTTGATGGTTTTCCTTATCGCAAGGCCCTGTAAAGGTACCGCAGACTGCATGTTTACGGTTACAGTAATTTCTTCTCCCGATTCCGTCGCTTTACTGTACAATCCAGGACTGGTATTTGAGAGGTCGTCCCCTGACAGAGATACAGTCACAGATTGGTCTGGTTCCGGATCATCGCTGCCGCATGATATCAATACTAGAAAGGCTAAAGCCAACACCAGCAAATTGAGTAATCTGTTAGTTGTTTTCATAATTTTTGGGTTTTACGTGTTAAATAATTTAATTTTAATATCCTGGATTCTGAGAAAGATTTGGGTTAACATTTCTTTCCCTTTGTGGAATCGGGAAAAGATTGTAAATAGGGTTGACACTGATTCCTTTGGCCAAATTTACTTTTTCCTCCAATTTGCCCAATCTTACCAGGTCAAACCACCTGTGTCCTTCCGCCACAAATTCTTTCCGTCTTTCGGATATGATCGCCGAAATAAATGCTTCTTGGGTATTGATTTCCACATTCGGAAGGTTGGCCCTGGTTCTGACTTTGTTCAAATACTCATTTGCGGTGGCAAATTGCCCCAAGGCAGCTTGAGCTTCAGCATAGATCAATAAAACCTCCGCATACCGAATGACTTGAAAATCATTGAATGATCCACCTGCGGTGGGATCTGCGGGTTCATCCCAATATTTCCGAATGTGAATTTTGCTTAAGTTGACTTGATTTCCATTGTCATCGAGGAAGTTAGCCATAAAGGTTACTGATTTACGGCTATCTTCATTAGAAAAGTCATTATAAAGGTGATCTGTAGCCACCTGCCAACCGTGGGTATTGTTGACTTTCGCTCTGGACCGGGTCAATTCCAAGGGCAATAACCGAACATTGAACTGGCCTACCTCCCAAAAAGAAATCGCACCACCTGCATCCCCGAAGCCTACGGAAAAGACCGCTTCCTTACCCCCTCTGCTGGAGAGTTTAAAAACATCTTCAAAGGAATCCCACAAGCCGTATTTTCCGGAGTTAATCACCTCCAAAGCTTTTTCCGATGCTTTTTCGTAGTCTTCCAAAGTAAGGTAAACTTTGGAAAGCAAAGCTTTGGCGGCACCACGTGTCGCCCTGCCTCTTAGTATGTCACCCACTTCAGGTAAATCCTCTGCCGCTGTTAAATCTGCAATAATCTGAGCGTAAACTTCACTGGCAGGATCTGATGCGGGATACAAGGGACTTTCTTCGGTAGTCAATAGCGGAATATCGCCATACATTCTTACCAGATTGAAATAAAGCAACCCCCTCAAAAATTTGGCTTCATTAACTAGCCTGTTTTTCTGGTTTGAATCCATTTCTATCAATGGAATTCTTTCTATGGCAATGTTGGCTAAAAAGATGGATTTGTAATGGACCTCCCAAATTTCAAGCATGTTGGTGTTTTCAGCATTGTACCCAAAATTGGCCAATTCGTCATTCCAAAAAGTACCCAGCTGATTGTTATTCATTTCGTCAGAGGCAAGACCAATGGTATACCAAAATGTACTATGGTAAATCCCTGCTGTATTTCCTGCGGAGTAGGAGCCCAAATAGCCATAAATGGCATTGATGGCAAATTCAGCATCTTGTGCGCTGATATAGAAATTGCTTTGGGCTACCCTGTCTTTTGGGTTTTCAACCAGAAAATCGTCACAAGAGGTCATTGAAGCCACTGTCGCCCAGAATATGACGAGTTGAACTATTTTATTGGAGATTATTTTATGCGTGGTTTTCATCGTCATGTCAGAAGTATTAAAACCCAATATTTAAACCCATGATAAACATTTTAGCTTGAGGATAAATCCCATCATCCACCCCCACAAGATTGGTGGTACTTCCGTAGGCATTGGCTTCCGGATCGTATCCACTGTAACTGGTAAATGTCAGGAGGTTGGTGGCACTCGCATATATTTTCAGGTTTGAAATCTTCAATCGACTTAGGAGATCCGGAGATAAATTGTACCCCAAAGTCACATTTCTAAGCCGGATGTATGAGGCATCTTCGATTAGTCTTGAGGAGAAGAAATTGTCCGTGGAAGTGGCCAAAGCTCTCGCGTATTCGTTGCTTGGATTTTGTGGTGTCCACCTGTTCAAGCCTGCCTCTGCCAATACATTCTGCTGCCCGTTTACATTTCCCAGATTAAGCCGGTTCATGTTGACCATTTGATTACCTTGGGAACCTTGGAAAAAGAAGGTCAAAGAGAAATTGCTGTACCTCAGTTCATTGTTGATCCCCCAAGTGAAATCAGGTTGAGCAGTACCAATTACCGTTCGGTCAAAATCATTGATGATGCCATCAGGAACGCCATTGGGCCCACTGATATCACGGTATTTTCTATCTCCGGCTCCAGGGGATTGACCCACAGGAACAGGGCTGTTCGCAGCTTCGTCGGCAGATTGAAAGATCCCGTCAAAAACATATCCGAAAAAGGTTCCTATTGGATATCCTTTGCGAAGGATATTGCCTCCTGCGCCCAGGAAAATATCTTCATCACTGGCAAGATTGGTTACTTTGTTTCTGTTGATGGAAAAATTAAAGGCCGTATTCCACTTGAGTTTTGAATCGATATTCACAGAATTTATAGCCAACTCAAATCCTTTGTTCTGAACATTGCCGATGTTCAATAAAGTGGTTCCAAAACCGGAGGTAAAAGGGATCGGCGTTCTTAACAACAAGTCTCTTGTATTTTTAAGATAAATTTCTGTTGTGGCACTAATTCTGCCTTCCAAAAAAGACATGTCAATTCCTAAGTTGGACTGTTCAGTTGTTTCCCATTTCAGATCCCTGTTGGGGTAGGAAAGGGGTTCTCTAGCCCTAAAATCAACCACCACATTGGAATTATTGAATACACCTTCGCCAAAGGGACCAACTAAAGCCAGAGATTGGTAAGGCGGAATTGCTTGGTTACCAGTCCAGCCATAACTTACCCTCATTTTAAGGTCTGTAAACACAGATTGGTTTTGCATAAATGGTTCCTCAGAAACTATCCAAGCAAATGCACCGGAGGGAAAATATCCAAATTTATTTCCTTCCGCAAATTTGGAAGATCCGTCAATTCTACCAGAAAGGGTGAATAGATATCTATTGGAGAATGAATAATTAATTCTGGTCAAATAAGAAAGCATGCTCCATTCCAGCTCACTGTTCAATGGATTTTGAGGATTATCAGCTGCTCCTAAGTTGTGCCATCCAGTTCTGGAATCAGGAAATCCAAAGGCAAACGCACTGAGGGTTTCGTTTCTAAAACTCTGAAGTTCAAACCCTCCCAAGATATTGAAAGAGCTCCGATCATTGATTTTTTTGTCATAATTGATCGTATTGGTATTGATCCAGGTTAAGGCCTGTAGGGTGGACACCCCTGCTTCTCCTAGTGAGGCCTCGGTTCTTTTCAGTCCATCCGGCCCAAAAGTATTGGACTTGGTAAAAAGACCATCAATCCCTATACTCGTACGGAAAGAGAGTCCTTCTAAAATTTTATAGTCAGCAGAAAGATTTCCTAAAAACCTCGAAGTATTTGTAATGGATTCGTATAACAAAGCCTCTGCTACTGGATTAGCTATCCCAGCTTTGAGAAGATGTTCGAAAGTATAACCAAGTGGCTGATTGGGATCTCGGACAGGCGCAATCGGATTGAATTGCAAGGCATTGGAAATCACACCAGGAATGATTGTTCCAGGTCCGGTCAGGACACCATTTGAGGTAAGCTTGCTGTAAGATAAGTTGGTTCCAATGGTTAATCTGTCAGAAACATCGGTATCCAAATTTACCCTGAAAGAAAATCTTTCAAAATCAGAACCTATGACGATACCATCTTGGTTGAAATAGCCCCCACTGATGGCGTACCTGGTATTGGCGTTACCTCCTGAAATGGATAGCTGATAATTAGAGATTGGGGCGGTCCTAAATAATTCACTTTGCCAATTGGTTCCCTCACCGAATCGATCCGGATTCAAATATATAGGAGCCCTGCCGGCATTGATGTTTGCATCATTGACCAATGTTGCAAATTGGGAGGCATTCAACAGTTCCAGTTGATTGGCTACCTCTTGTACCCCATAGTAGCTTTCTAGGTTGACCACACTTCTTCCAGCTTTGCCTTTTTTGGTAGTAATCAAAATTACCCCATTGGCTCCTCTAGAACCATAAATGGAGGTTGCCGAAGCATCTTTTAAAATTTCTATGGATTCTATCTCATTGGGATTGATGGTAGAAAGCGCACCTACCCTAGGTCCTCTACCTCCGATTGACAGTTCATCTCCTTCATTGTTGATCAACATGCCATCAATCACATACAAAGGCTCACTGCTCGCATTGATCGAACTGGTTCCTCTGATTCTTATATTGGTCTCTCCGCCCGGTGCGCCAGTGGTGGTAACCACTTGAACGCCAGCTGCCCTTCCCTGTAAGGCCTGATCGAATGAAGCAACAGGAATGGCTTTGATATCTTCGGAGCGTACTGAGGACACGGATCCAGTCAAATCAGACTTTTTAACTGAACCATAGCCTATCACGATTACTTCGTCAAGTTGAGACTGATCAGGAGAAAGATCTATATTCAATACATTTCTATTACCGACTGCAATTTCCTGAGCAATATATCCAACAAATGAAAAAACTAAAGTCACGTTGCCCTCAGTTTCCAAGCTGAAGTTCCCGTCCATGTCGGTGATTGTCCCTTTTCCAGGGGTGTTTTTGACAATGATATTGACCCCAGGCAAGGATTCACCTGAACTGGCATCCCTCACTTTTCCATTTATCTGGACCTGTGCCATTAAAACCTGGAAAATCCCGCCGAACAGCAGCGCAAACAACAATGATTTCTTCATAAAATCAGACCTCTGCAAATTTTGGGTTTGTTAACTGGTATTTGGAATGTTCAGAAAGCAATACGCCTGACGATTGGTAAATCCTAGTAAACTAAGCGAGAAGTTAGTATGTACTTACATTTGAACAAACGAAAGTTTCAAAAAAAATTATAATTCGCAAAAATAAACTTGATATATTTTTTCAAACAAGAGACACCAACAATTCGCTAAAATTCAAGAAAGAACAAAAATTAATACAGATACTACTAGTATCTGCCTAAAAAATTTCTGCTATTTAAAATATTTGCTGAATTATTATAGAAAAAATAAATTTAAATATTAAAAATGCGATAGAATTTAATTTTCTTTAATAGCGATATATATACAATTTAGGGGAATTTTACTGCCTAATATTTATGAATAGATGAGAATGACTAGTCATTTTTAAAAAGTTTCTTTTATATTTGTTTGAACATAAAGACATAGATTATTTTGTTATGACCTTAGAGATAGATCATAAAAGCCCCATCCCTTTGCATGTCCAAGTGGAGGGACTGTTGAGAGATTTGATCAAAGAACCAGAATATCAAGATGGCAAACTTTTACCAAAAGAGGTAGACTTGGCCAAAAAACTTGGAATTTCCAGGAACACCATTCGGCAAGCTACCAATAAACTGGTCCATGAAAATCTATTAGATAGAAAAAAGGGTGTAGGCACCAAAGTGATTAAACAAAGTGTTTCTACCAAACTTGACAATTGGCTCAGTTTTTCTAAAGAGATGCATCAAAAAGGCATGGACTTTAACAATTACCGAATTGATGTCAATTGGGTAGATGCAGATGAAGAAATCTCCAATGCCTTGCAAATCAAGGAAAAAACTGAGGTTTTGAGGCTTGAACGTTTAAAAGGATTTGACAAGGGACCAATCGTTTATTTTATTTCCTATTTCCACCCTAGAGTTGGGCTTACAGGAAGTGAGGATTTCAGGGGGCATCTCTACGATATTTTGGAAAAGGATTACCATACCGTTCCTGCAGTTTCAAAGGAAGAAATAACTGCCATGCTTGCCAACAATAAGCTATGCAAATTACTGGGTCTCCTCCCAGGGGAACCGGTTCTATTTAGAAAAAGATTGGTCTGTGATCCAGGAGATCGGCCTATAGAATACAATTTAGGCTATTACAGAGCAGACCAGTTCAAATATACCATTGATATTAAACGGTAGGTTGGCAATTATGTGTGAGAATTACTCGGCTATCGGCTGACCTTACCTCTCCACCAACATTTCAATCGAAACCGCAAAATATTGGGCATTTTTATCAAAACGGGCTATTTGAGCACTTTCAGGAACATACAGTCCCATTTGCAGGATTTTCTTACGGTCATTTTGGTAGGCCAAGGCAAAAACCTCCGAAGGCCGAAGCAAGTCAAAAACCAAAAAAACCTCTTCAATATTTTCGTCCAATAATACCTCCTCCTTGAATTCCACCACATTCCAGCCGGTTTTTGAAACTTTGATTTTTATGGGACCCGGTGCAAAATCGTTAAGGCCCTCAGTGGAATATAAACGCGATGGCTTAAATGAATCACCTTTTCTTTGACCAATTATTCTCAAAGTAATTTCCTCCTCTACAAAGCCATCCATATCCGACACATAAAAATGTAATTTGGTAAGGATTTTTTTTCTTCGTTTGGGCAGTTTGACCCAAGTAACATATTTCGAATCTATAAAGGTACCTTCATCAACAGTTTTCATTAGACGCTTTCGGTCTTCCACAGGACTTGCGGTATCGCCCAGGGTCAGGGACTTCAGTGCTTTCTCCGAAAGGGTAAATTGAGGCAGTTCCATTTCCTTTACCTTGAGGACAATAGTCTTGTTTGCCCTTAAACTAGACAGGGAAAAAGTGGTATCATTGAGACCAAAACCTGATATCCTGATATGTTCTTCCTTTTCAAATAATTTTTGGTTGACAGAAAAGTACCCATTTTCATCGGTGGAGGTGAAATGATCCTGGGAAAGAAAATAAACCTTGGCAAAAGCCAAAGGTTCCTGTTCCAAGGAAACCAGCCTGATCTTGGTATCTTGTGCATACAAGTTCAAGGCCAAGAGAAAAGTTGCGAGGGTTGGGAAAATTTTCATCGGAAGGTGGCGGTAGTTTTAATACAAAAACAAAAATTAAAATGTAAAATCCTATTAAAAATCAAGGTATGAACAAACCAAAATAAGGCCGCCTTAAAAAATCGAGCTACTGAATGGATATTTTTGGAATAAGTACCAATATGGCGAGTATAAACTCTAGCAACGACTGGACTGAAGGAAAAAACCATTTACGAGTGCCGGGCGGTGCTGGTTGACATATAAGTAAGATCGTGGCTTCCAGTCCAGATCCATTTCCTTTTGACAGGATTCAGAGACGCAAAGAAATCAAGTCTTTAATCAAAACGACCCGAACGTTGATCGAAGTGGATCTGGTGGATGATGCCCGGGTGATGTGCAGGTTTTGGAGGGGTATGGGGTGAAGATTTAGTTTGCCTGACTTCATATACCAAATTCTTGCATTCAAATTTTTTTTGCTCCTCGCCCTTATAAATATACAAGGGTCGGGTTTTCGTTGTTATCTCATTCTGTTGGCAAGTAAAGTTTCACAGTTCCTTTTTTAAACAGCACTTCGTCCAAATGTCCCATTTTTTGTCGGTCATTTGTCATTAAGTGCATATGGAGATAAGTGTCGTGATGTGTGAAAATTGCCTTATGATCTGTTGAGAAGAAACCGATTAATTCCGATTGTTCATTGTTAACTTGATAATTCACTTGTCCTTTATGTGCTTCATCTGGAGAACTAACTTTTGAACCTTCCGGTAAATTCACGATATGGATTGTCGCCTGTTCAACTATTCCGTCCATTTTAAACATATAAGGTCGAGTTAGATTTTTAGTCACTTCGTCGAGATATATTTCTAGTTGTTTAATTGTCTGAATGCTATCGGGTAGGAACTGCTCTTTCCACTTGGAAATGTTGGCGTAGCCAAAAAATGGGGCTTTAATGTCATAAGTTTCTTCAATTTTCATTGTCTTGTCTGAAACAACTGTTGATTTATAAGATTTACCGTCTATAATTATGATTTCTCCTGCTAGGTATTCGACTGGTCCAAGTCCGTATAAATTTGTCTTGTTGGCAATGGTATCAAGGTTAATGTTTCCATAAAGTTGTCCTTTCAACATTACTTTTTTCATCTCTCCAACAATTTTTACTTCGTTTGTTGAATGTTGGGCCTTGTTTATGCAATTTGTTAAAGTCAAAATAGTCAGACCGAGAAGCGCTTTTTGGAAATTCATTTTTTTCGTTTTGTTTTTTTTACTTGTCTTGAAACAATGAAGCATGTACAGCTTCCCCGAGTTTGGAATGGTGGTCATGTTTGTGGGTTCTTTCGGTATGATTATGCGCTGTGTGTTCCCTGTTTTTTGTTTGCTACTCTATCGTTTGAGTTGCCGTCTTAGCATTCTGACTAACGTCGGTTATTCAAAAACCTCCGTTGATTACAGGCTAAATATAGCTCTGTTACCTTGGATTTAAGCGGAAAACTGAAAAATGAAAATTCAGCAACCCTAAAATATCAGAGAGCAGTATAGGTGGATTTTCAAAGTAGCCTTTAAAAATATCACCCTATATTTCCCATAGTTGAAGTGCGAAATTTAATCTCCTCTTGAGCAGGGTTTTTAGACATTCTGACGGTTTCCAGCTTAGAAATGTGGGGATTTCAAAATACTGTCCTATCCGTCCGTGACACAGACAGCCATGAAGTGACAAACCTTTCTGAATCCACTGTTCGCCCCATGGTTTCTCGGGTGCTGTTTAGCGAAAGTTTTTGACTTCTTCTATCTCGATTTTTATTCTTTCATTAATATCAACCTTGGTATCGATAAATGCAAAAATGGTTGTTCCGTATTCACGTGCAAAATGATTGGTTACTGAGTCTGCGATCAGTGCGGTATGGAAATAAGGACTTGTTTTTTCCCATTCCATTTCTCTTTCTGAAGACCTCTTGATTCTTATGAGGTTAATATATTCTTGGTCAAGGTTAAACCAGTTGATGTAATCTGCATTGAAAGACACTGCTCTTATTCCTTGGGTTGAATAATAATTTATCGCACCGGCTTGTCCATAATTATCGCAAAGAATTAGGGTCATTTCCTGGTTAGGAAGACTTGAGTAAACTTTATCAACTTTGTATGCCAACTCTTTCCATCCTAACATATCTGCATAATCCTGAGGCAATTCATAGTCATTTCCATCCTCCCAACGTAGTAAGCCCAAAGTCTTCAATCTTTGTCCATTTTCAGCAAAGTATTCAGGACTTTTATTGGGAAAGGCTACATGGTACATCGGGATGAAAAACAATATGGGAACCGCAATGGCAATTGGTTGTAAGATTTTTATCCGACGTCTTTCAAATAAGTCCGCCAGATAAACAGCTCCAAAAGCAATATAAATCGGATAAATGCCAACCGCATAATAGTCCTTTGCCCTAAAATACATGAATACGATAAGTGTAAAAATGATTGACCAAAAAAATGGCCTGTACTTTCCATAGGGTTCATAAGACCATAAAGCAATTAATGCTGAAATGATTACAAACAGTGAACCCGTAAAAAACAGCAATTGTGACTTTAAGAAATCCCATCTGTTGACATTTACCAATTGAAGTTCGGACAATTCTCTCAGATGATTAAAAACAGGGAACTGATTATTGTATTGCCAAATCAGATTGGGTAGAATCAATAACAGGAACAATGATATTGCAATTAAAAAATTTTTGTTTAACAACAGTTTACGTTGCGCTGTCATCATAAAGGCAGGAAATAGCCCGATAAGCAAAAATACAATATTGTACTTGTTCAGGAAACCAATGGCTAACACTACAGCGCCTACATAAAGCCATTTGGGTTTTTCCGTATTGATATACTTGATGACAACAAAATAAAAAGCTGTCCAACATAGCACGTCCAATGAATTGGGCTGGTAAAGCGTATTGAGTCTTAACAAAATGGAAAACAGTACGCAGGTAGCTCCCAAGGTTAATGCAAATAAATTTCCCCTAAGTTCTTCAATGGTTTTCCAAACCACTAAAATTGTCATGGATCCAAAAAATGCAGGGAAAAATTTAATCCAAAATACTGAATTGCCCAAAAACTTAATTATATATGATATCCAAGAAGTAACGGGCGGAACGGACAAATATCCAAATGCCAAATGATTTGCCTGATCAAGATAAAGGTACTCATCTCGCTGTAAATCATATGCAGGGCTAATCAGAATGTATTGCAATATAAATTTTAGAACAATGAATCCTGTTAAAATCAAAGTTTTCTTTATCATATGGTTTCGATTCTAAAATTATTGCTAACATGATTCAACTACCCTAAGGTTGCGATTTTAGATTACTTCACTGTCAACCAAGCCCAAACTTTGATAGGTTCAAAAAGCTTGTTTGAACCATTGAACCATCACTTTTGGATAGATGCTGTAGTTCTCGTCTTTTGTCAAGTGTCACTATCTTTTTATTTACTAGTTCGTCCAATATTAGATTTAGTTTCTCGTCCAATGTTTTGTTTCCAATAATTTTCAAGACAGGATTTTTGGCCTGTGCTAACCAAGTATTGTGAGCATCTAAAGTTCTGTTAGCAAGTCCTGTGTTGTGGTCATAATCTGTTGCCCAGGCAATAAATTCAGTAAATTGTTTTGCTCTTTTTGGATCTGTGTATATGGTGTCACCATATCTTTCTAATTCACGTTTTTTAAGCCTTTCAATTCTTATTTCATTTGGTAGGTATAGAAATATTATTAAGTCAAAATCTGGGAAAAAATTTTCTCCCCAATTAATGATTGAACCGCCCAATATCCAATTTTCTATTTCACTTATATCTTTGGCAATAAGATGGTTTCTTTCGTTTGGATCTCGTCTTTGGGTGAAAGGTGGTTCTGTTTTAATCCAAAAATAGTCATCACTGTCAAAATATTTCAAGCCTAATTTTTTAGCCAAAAATTTTCCTAACGTTGTTACCCCACTCCCTGATGCTCCAAAAATATGAAGTTTCATTGTCTTAGCTGTTTTGCCAAAATTACCAGGACATTTTAAAGTTTAAAAACCCCAATCACCGGGTAGGGGATTTTATGTCCAAAATAGAAATTATTTACCATAAACCAGCTTATCAAACGAACCAAAAAACATAGATGTCTATCAGCTGGCATACTCATCCACCTAGCAGCCGTTTCACCATGCGGATGTCAATCAACAGCCTAGACAAATGCAAAGCATTCATGGGTCCCTAAAAAACAAATTCTATATCCATAAAAAGCCCTGAAAAATGAAAGCATCAATCAGGGCTTTTTTTCTGGGGCTTTTCTCTAGTGGGCTAAATGTTAGCGGGTCGTTGTTTTTCTTCTCCTACGCTCATAATCTTCATATTTGCATGTCTCCCGCTCTAAATGACCATTCCAAATGTTTGTCTATATCTTGCCTTAATAGCATATTCAATTGTGCTGTATGATGTTGGGTATGTCTCATATTGTAAAGCAAAATCTCTAAAACAGGATAATCCATATCATTTGGTTCGTTTCCTTCTTTAAATCTTTTATTTTGATTTTCGTACGTCAATGAGTAAATAAGTTGTTTACATTTTTCACGACTTTGTCTAAGGTATTCCACAATTTCTTGCTTGTTATAAATTTTTTTGGGGATTAAATCATCAATAGCCTCCTTTGGTTTGTCTTTCTCGTCCTTATGAGTAAAATCAAGTATCGGCTTAAAATCTTTTGGCGGAATTGTCAAATAGTAGTCCAAAAATATTGCACTGTGAAAAGCGATATAATAAAATCTCCGATTTTGTTCTAAATAGTTGACGGGGCAATTTGAAACCACATTGATAAGCATATCAATGCTTGCACCAAATTGGTTCCACACTATTGCTTTTGTTGATTCGTCCATATTTTGCCCTTTTAATTTACTGAATTGGTCGTTGTCTTCCTTTCTTCAAATTCTTTTAATCGTTTCTTGGTTGCAAGCCCTTTCCAACTGAGTTCAAGGACTTCCATTAAAAGTTTCTTATCGTAATTATGTATCCACATACAGATATATGGATAAGATTTGAAATGCTCGGGCAAATGAAAAATCTCTGGGTGACTGTCCAAATATTTGTCTCGTAGTTCGAAGTCAAGTCGTATTGGGATGAATTCTCCACTGTCGTGAAGTCTGCACATCAATTTGCCACGAACTTTTACCGATGGTGTTCCTTCGTGGGATACGCTTTCTTCTGTATCGGGGAAAGTTAAAGCAATATTCTTTACTGCTTCAAAATCCGAGTAGTTAAAGTTTACTGCTTTGTTATTCATTGTCAATTGGTTTGAGTGCTTACTGCCCAATAATTTCCTGCAAAATCATAGAAAGAACCCCTTGTATCTGGGTCGCCTTGTTTGTTAACTGGTTTTTCAATCAATTCACAACCGTTCTCAATAGCTTTGTTAAAAGTCTCGAATACATTCGGCACATAAATATGAAGCATTGTCTTATTAGCTTCATAACCTTCATTACTATCACTAATCATTATCACAGAATCATCTAATTTCAATTCGATATGAGAAATTTTCCCGTTTTCGTGGTCAAATCTCCTTAAAGTCTTAGCTTCAAAAATAGTAGTCAATAAGTCCACTAATTTTTGAGCATTGTCAACAATTAGATAGGGTGAAAGCGAATTGTAATTTCGAGGTTTATATTGTTTCATTTTCTTGTCTGTTTTTTTTGTTGAGGTTTTCGTTACAATGCCCGCTAACTAGTAAATAACTCGAACACATTGAGTTTATATCACTTACAGCATTACCTAATATGAAGGAAAAAGGCGTAATAGGCAATTTTTTGGTGTTTGGAATATCCATCCGTTAGAAAATGGTTGTAAGGGATTGAAAACTGATTCCGCTGGTATGTTTGACAAAGGCCTGATCACTGATTCCAGTGAGTGTTAGCTAAACTCTGTCTGGGTATACCCATTTCCAATCGTGATTGATTGGCTGTGATTCTGGATACTCCTTATTCCTACAGTCTATAAATTCGTTTTGGGTCATTTTAATTCCAACTTATTATGACGTCTGCCATTATTTTCAAAGTTTGTTCATTGACTTCTTTGATATCAAAGCGCTTTCCAACTTCTTTGAATTTCATTAAGTCCTCAGCTTCAACAATCATTATAACTTCATTCTGTAGCTTCCTCATTTCTTCTTCTCCTTCATAAGTTAAATAGTTCTTAACTTGCTCTTCAAATCCTTTCTCTGAAAACTCCGTATTCATAGTTGAAAGCATAACTAACCAATGTTCGAAATATGCTTCTGGGTATTTGTCTTCCAGTTTCATTTTTTAATGTGCTACAACTAGTGAATTATCCCAACCCATTGAAATTACATCGCTGATATCATTATCCAATATGAAGTAAAAAAGCGGAATAGGCAATTATTTGGCCTTTTGGATGATCCGGGAGGAAATGGTTGTAAGCGATTGAAAACTGATTCCACTGGTATTTTTGACAAAGGCCCAATTTCTGATTCCATTTAACACCCCCCTAAAATAAACCCTTATTTAATTAACAAAAAATACTCATTTCAAATCCACCGAAATTCCGACTCAAACCCCATAAGCACTTCAACGTTCCGGATGCTTTCGGGATGAGTTTTCATACTAGGCTTTACAAGTTGCACAAAAACTTAGTTGTTTTAGCCAGTTCTTTATTTATGGCGAATAATATCGTTTATATAATTCCAAAGAGAAATTACTTTCAGGGAATTTATTTTTGTACCATAACTGTAATCCATACCATGTAATATCTCGTGTCTATTTAGTCGGATGGGAAATCTCGAAATATTATCCGTCTTTTCATTTATTCCAGTTGGTTGATTCAGAGGAATTTCAAACCCTTTGATGATAAATTTTTCTTTTTCAGAAATTTTTTCTTCTATTTCTGGTTTGTAAATTTTTTTAGTGCGTTGTAATTGGATATTATTTTTAAAATAAAGCTTTTTTGCTTCATCATAACACAAGCCGTCTATTTGCGTCAGTGATAAAACGATGGATGAAAAAAATCTCTTATTTCTGTGATTTTCAAAGGCTTCTTCAATGATAAGTTTTCGATTTGGATTTCTGTTTACAATTCTTTTCTCCATGTTATCCAATTCTCCTTCGTAGTATTCAATTAAAATCTCATCAACTTCTTTTGAATTGCCTTTTTTTAGTTTTCGACCAAGTTCTACAGGGGCTGTTGGAATAGAATCATAACCTAAATACCAACCATAATTAGATAATTCTAAAATTCCTGAAGGAGTTTCTTTTTCTAAAATTTTCAATGATCTTGCTAGTCTTTCAGGAAAGTTTTTAAGAATCTCTCTTAGTTCATCTGATGGAAAATTTTTGGTTTTACTATTCATTCCATATTCAGTTTTTTTAAAATTGGTTTAACTAGTAATTAACCTTAACATTTGACGATACATCGGTTAATATCATTACCCAATATGAAGGAAAAAGGCGGAATAGGCAATTATTTGGTATTTTGGATGATCCGCTCTTTTACAAATAAAAAAATCCCATAATAGGGTATTTTACCAAAATAGGCCCTGATAACTGTAAAACCTGAGGCGATTCAGTTCTGGTTCGGTGAAAAGAGAGTGGATAAAACGGTTCGATTTGTGCCACCTGTTTCGGTTCAAACAGTGCCAGTTTTCTGATTTAGTTTTCACTTCCTTTTATCCCCCGGGAGAAAGCAGATCGGGTTCATCATTTCGCGCATGCGGGAGCGGATGCGGTCGCCGTAGCGTTTTTCGATTTCGTCGCCGGTGAGGTGGGTGGTGATGTGGGTGATCATTCTTTGGTTGATGAATAGTTCATAGCGGGTAAGGAGGATTTCCGCCATGACGTTATATTCGGTGCCGAAGTATTTTTGGGATACCTCCACCCCCAGGTCATCGAAGCAGTAGGCTTTGGGATGGTATGCCATCAATGTAGGTTCGTCGAAATCAAGCTCCTTTAATACCTGTGGCTGAATGGGAAAGCAAAGAGGTTTGATCTGATTAGGAATGCAATCAGCTTAATTCTTTTTTTCAGTTATTAGAAGTCCTATTTGATAATGAAAGTTAATGGCAATTATCAGCCGAGTTAGTCCGTCATTTAGCTCCTCAGTGGATAAGCTATCATATAAAACCTTAGCAACAAGTCCCGGACTAATATCAATTCCGGTTTTAACAACTTCAAGGTAGTCATTCATGGCCTTGCTGTCATTCTTGTTTAAAAGACAACTGACGTAATTGCCTGTTGGATCAAGCACAATTGGGTCGTATACTTCTTGCTTTTGGATTTCACCGTTCCACGCTGTTAATGGCACTTCAATAAGAGCTTCTTTATCAAAGCTTGAGGTTTTAACCCATGAATTTTGATAGAATTTAGAATTTCGAAATTCATGCATATCTTCCTCAAATGTTGAGTATTTGAAAAAGGTCTGTGAGAAATTGCCTGTTGCTACACTACCTAAATATTGTTTGTAGGATTCGGTTAAGTTCGATCCATAACTATTGATTAAATGTTTTTCAAATTTCTCACTAAGCGAGTTTAAGAGTTCGATATCAGAGGATTCCAAACAGTCTTGGAGTTCGTTTGCATAATTACCGGTTGATTGCGATTGACAACTCGATACTATTCCAATAGTCAATGCAAGAGACAATATTTTAAAGACTAATTTCATTCTGTGCAATTTTGCGGATAACGGTACGGCATATGGCTTGTGGCGCTTTCGAAGATAAATCTTTCATCTCAGGATAATATTGATCCGAAGATCATTTTTCCAATGTAAGAGAATCCCGACATAAGCTATATGCAATGTTGGCAGCTGGCTTCTTTTTTTAAGTAGATGTGTCAGTTTCGTCCCATTCTTCAATGTCCATGAATCTTCGCAACCAATTCAAAGTTTGATGTCTTAGAAACGAAATATTTCGGTCAATATCGGAATTATCCTTTTTACCATTGAACATAAGGTCTCTAAAGTAGGTGGTTGCAAGTTCATGAAATAGGTTTTCATCATAAATTTCAGTTGTATCCCTATAGTTCAATTCGTTCAGAAAGTCACCCAATTCTTCACCGAGAGCAGGAATCACATTCATAAAATCGTCAAGTTGCTGGTCATTTACTTGCTCAGTCGGAGTTGGTGTCTCTTTGATTAAGTTTAGAGCCCAAGCAAGAATGTAAGCACACTCTCTTTGCCAAGAAAAGTCAATTATTTTTTGCTCGTTTTTCAATTTTCCTTCAAGCAGTTCCCGCTCGTCAGGTGAAACATGGCTCAATAACTCTTCTCTTTTCAACCATTTTGTTATTGCTTCTCGATCGTCAAGTTCTGATGCTGTGTATGCAACCGCATATAATATCATCATTCTGCATCCTGTCACGTAAGGAGTTGAAAATTTCTTTTCATCAAACTCTAAATAAGGTAAGTATTGAATATGATACTCCTTAATTCCATGTTTCACCAATCTTTCTTCAAGGCGTTTCTTTCTATTATTAAGTTCTGTCGTCATATTTTTAGCTTGCTGCCAACTACTAAATAACCTCAACCCATTGAGGTTACATCGCTTATATACATACCTATGTTTTTATCAAAATTGCGAATACGGCAATATTAATGTTTGGAAGTATCCGGAAAGAAACGTTTGTAAGCGATTGAAAACTGATTCCGCTGGTATTTTATACAGAGGGAATCTCGGATTACACTAAACAAAACCCCCTAAAGTAAACGCTTATTTATTTAACAAAAAATACCCATTTCAAGGTATTTTTACCGAAATAGGCCCTGAAAACCGTAAAACCTGAGGCGATTCAGTTCTGGTCCGGTGAAAAGAGAGTGGATAAAAAAGGTTCTATTTGTGCAACCTGTTTCGGTTCAAACAGTGCCAGTTTTCTGATTTAATTTTCACTTCCTTTTATCCCCTTGGAGAAAGCAGATCGGGTTCATCATTTCCCGCATGCCGCAGCGGATGCGGTCGCCGTAGCGTTTTTCAATTTCGTCGCCGGTGAGGTTGGTGGTGATGTGGGTGATCATGTTTTGGTTGATGAATAATTCGTAGCGGTGAGGAGGATTTCGGCCATCACGTGGTATATGGTATTTTTGGGATACCTCCATACCTCCTCTCTCCGGTCGGATTTCGAACCCCCGGTTCTCATCCTGCCACCCTGGATTGGCTTTCCGTTTTGGACATAAAAAAACCTGTCTCCAGAAAGACAGGCTTTGTGACCTTAAGTCGGGGTGGCAGGATTCGAACCTGCGACCTCCTCGTCCCAAACGAGGCGCGATGACCGGGCTACGCTACACCCCGAACTTTTAAGCTTTTTGTGATTCCGATATCGAAACCAGTCGGTTTCTCATCGGGACAGGCTTCTCGCCCTTCACGCTTTTTCACTACTTGTGATCCCGCTGGGGCTCGAACCCAGGACCCATACATTAAAAGTGTATTGCTCTACCAGCTGAGCTACGGAATCATAATTTTTGGTATCTTTGATTGTTTTTAGAACAATCTTTCCCGTAATTGGACTGCAAATTTAACCTACTGAATTGAAAATGCCAAATATACCCCGCATCTTTATTGCAAAATTAATTATATTTTTTTTGACCTTTTTACAAAGCTTTAATTGTCAGGCAAATACTGACCAACTGAATTTAGCAGATTCTTTGTTTAATCAACGAAGTTACCAAGAAGCATTGGGCATTTATGAAGATTTGCTTCAAAATGAGCAAGTTTACTCCCCTGCGATGCTGATCAAAATGGCCTATATCTCAGAAGGCATCGGCGACTATCCCAAAGCCAGTTTTTACCTCTCCAAATACTATGACTACAACCCTTCTCCAAGGATAACCGATAAAATCAAATCCCTGACCCAACAAAACAACCTTCAAGGTTATCAGCTTTCTGATAGGGAACAGTTTTTCAAAATTTTGGTGGATAGGCAATCAGACATCACCACTTTACTGGCCATTTTGTTGGTCACCTCACTTATCCTGTTGATCACGCTTCGCCAAAAAGCCAATCACCCCAAATATTTGATCCCCAGCTTTGTTTTGATTTTTCTGCTGTTTATTTCCAATAATTTTCTTCATGTTCCTGAAAGGGCCATCATCATGAAAAACCCCACACTTATCATGGATCAGCCCACAGCCGCAGGAAATCTGGTGAGAAAAGTCAATATCGGACACCGGGTAATTCTCAAATCCAAAAAAGACATCTGGTATGAAATTGAATGGAACGACAAAAAAGCCTACATCAAACAGGATGACATTTCAAAAATTTAAGGGATCCATGTGTTTGAAATGACCATTCATTTTGATTTTTTCCCTGGCATTTTCCACTTCCTTCATAATCGGAATCATTTTGATGAAATGCTTGATTAAAAATCCCAATCGTTCTGTTTCGGAAGACATGATTAACAATTCATACTCTTCCTCTATTTTTAACCCCAACTTATGGGCAAACGTGTATGAGGTTATGTCCTTTTCATTGTATTCCACTTGATAATTTAAGAGCCTAAGCATTTCTTTCAAGTAAAAAATAAATTCTCTGAATACATTTTCAGGTACCTTCATGTCGTCCTCCAAATGCCGGACGTTTCCTCCGGCATAAAGCTTATTTTGTAGTGGGTTTTCGAAACTTAGGATCTCAAACACTTGCATGGCCTTGGTTCGGATATCCATTCTACCATCTTCATAGATCTTATGGACCTCCAATAGTTTGACTTCTGTGCCGTACGTCATCAATTTGTCAAGGTACACACAGACTCCAAATGAAAGCCCTTCCTTCTGGCAATCGTTTACCAATTCCTTGTATCGAGGTTCAAAAATATGAAGATTCAAATCTTCACCTGGAAAGGCAACTAACTTAAGAGGAAAAAAAGGCATCGCAGCATTCATACATTTGAATTTTCAAATTAATAACCCAATTGCCCTTAATTAGTTATCAAAATCCCTATTCATGAGACCATTTCACCAGAAAACAACCATTAAATTCCTACAAACCAATTTTTTTCCAAATGAGTTGTCTATCCCAGTCATGAAGGAATCATAGAAATCAAATTGAGATAAAACTTTCGAATGAAAGAACTGAAGGACCAAACGTAGAAACGATCTAAAAAAATCAATTTTCCTAATCAAATATTGACCATCATTCCTCCTCTACTAAAGACAAAATCTCGCCGGGGGTAGGATATAGACTTCTGATTTTCTGTTTATAGGCTTGAGGCAGTCGCTTGTGATTGAGGATATAATTTTTTACCGCCACGATTTCGTTTCCTAAACCAGCATTGACAGCATACCGGTCCGCAGCAAATTCTGCCTCAGACAGGTGTTTGTGGGACATGTAATATTTGGTACCGAAGGCCATCATCCCAATGCTTCCCCGGTTTAAGTAATCCATCACGTGACCGAGTTCATGACCCAACCAGCCCAATAAAGCTGATTCTGGAACTTCCTCAATAGGTATTTGGCCATCGATCAGCTGAAGATTTCGACTGATTTTGATCCTGTAATTTCGGTTTTTCTTACTTTTTAGCAGCAATGATCCTAGCCTAGGTTGTGCCTGCATGACAGAACCCTTTATGTTATGGATATATTTAAATTCAATATGGACTTCCTTAAGTTCAGGAAAATGAGAAAGGGCTTTTAAGGCTACATCCCTGATTTCATCCGGAATAATTTTATTGACTGCAAATTCCTCTAAATCAGCACCCTTCTCATCCACCGCTACAACCTCTTGGGCAATAGTTGCCTCCACTTGTTCTTGAAAAGGAACAGGTAAGAAAATCAAATGAACAAAAACAATCAAGTGAACAAAATACATGGGGTAATTAAGCTTTATTAGTCGAATATGGAAAGTAATCAATTAATCACTTGAATGCAAATTATTTCCTAATATTCTTTAAATATTTAAATTATTTATTTATAAAAAACAAATTTATTCTTTTTAGCTACTCAAGATTTGACATTGGCTTTTTCAAGTGCAATTGCTAATTTGCTTTTAATTTAAAAACGATAGCGTATGAGATACATTGTTTACTTCATCCTGTTACTGTTCATTTCGCTTTCACCTCGCCATGGCTATGGACAGGGAAAAGAACCAATCATCATGGCGATGATGGGACTATCGCATGGACATTCCTCTTGGATATTTAATCGGGAAGATTTGGGTGATTTGAAGATTAGCGGAATCTACGAACCTGATGTGGAATTGGCAAAACAATTTCAGGAAAGGTATGGATTGGAAGAAAAAATTTTTTACACAGATCCTGAGAAAATGTTGGATGAAGTAAAACCAAAAGCCGTCCTGGCTTTTGGAAGCATCCAAGAACACCTTCAGGTAGTGGAATGGGCTGCCCCCAGGGGCATCCATGTGATGGTGGAAAAGCCCCTTTCGGCATTTTTGGACCAGGCCATCAGGATGAAGGAACTTGCGGAGGAACACCAAATCTTTCTTTTGACCAACTATGAAACCTCTTGGTACCCCAGTACAGAAAAAACCAGACAGCTGCTTCTAGATGAAGAAAGTTTTGGTCCCATCAGAAAAGCCGTGTTTCATCATGGGCATAGGGGACCCAAAGAAATCGGTGTTGGGCCTGAGTTTTTGGAATGGTTAATCGATCCGGTCAAGAATGGCGGCGGGGCATTGATTGACTTTGGCTGCTACGGGGCAAACATCATGACTTATCTCATGAAGGGGGAAAAGCCTTTGTCGGTCACAGCCATCACCCAGACCTACAAACCGGACGTCTATTCCCAGGTCGATGACGAAGCCACCATCATCCTTCAGTATCCTGAAGCTCAGGCCATTTTGCAGGCTTCTTGGAACTGGCCTTTTGACAGAAAAGACATGGAAGTCTATGGAAGCAAGGGATACGTGATTTCAAAAGACCGATCAAACATGAGTTGGCGGAAAGAGGGAGACAAATCGAAAACAGCATTCGAGGCAGAAGCAAGCGCTCTGGGCGTGTACACAGACCCATTTACTTATTTTGTGGATGTGATCAACGATAAGGCAACCATAGAACCCTTCAGCTGGTATTCCTTAGAAAACAACATGATCGTGGTGGAAATCCTTGATGCAGCAAGGGAATCCGCCCGTTTAGGGGAGACGGTTTTTTTGCAGCCATAATTCGGAGATGATAGGCAGGTTTACCCCTTTTGCGGTTAAAAGTAAAAGGTCAGAAGTAAAGAAGAAAGAAGAGCTCAATGCCTGAAGCTGAAAGCTGAAAGTAGAGATCAACTGTCATTACGGGAAAAATAGTGCCGTAGGCATGAACGATTTAATAGCCCGGTAACTTATTGCCGGGACCTAAAGAGGCAAATATTTTTGAGCGTGCCGTAGGTATGGTAGGTTGATAAACAGAATAACAGAAAACAGGGTAGCGGAAGAGCTCAAATGTGAAAGTATTTAATACAAAGCGCACATGTCCAAAGATCTATAATAATAAGAGAGACTATCTTGAAGTCCCCCATGTGGGGGATTTAGGGGGAAAGCCATAAGCTGAAAGCTGAAAGTAGAGGTCAACTGTCATTGCGGGAAAAATAGTGCCGTAGGTACAGTAGATTGATAAACAGAATAATAGAAAACGGCTCGAAGCTCAAAGGAAAAAGCTGAAAGTAGGCTAAAACTGCACAATTGTAACTTGTCATCTAGTCAATTCTGGAAATTCTGGTTTAGAAAGGACATCTTTTTTGTGTAGATTTAAACCATTATGAAATAAATATTGGTTGTTAATATGTAACTCTTGCCCAGTGCTTCACTAGTCTCCATTTGGGAGGTGAACTCAAAAGTAATTTGCCCTTTGGAATATTATAGATAGATGTTGGGGCCTGTCTCCAATATACAATCGCAAAAAATTATACATGCTCAAAGACCAGCACAACAGAATCCATGATTACCTGCGAATATCCCTCACGGATAGTTGTAATTTCCGTTGTACATACTGCATGCCTGAGGAGGACATTGCCTGCCTTCCCCAAAAACACCTGATGCAGCCTGAGGAAATTGAAAAAATTGCCGAAACTTTTGTAGCCTTAGGGGTCAATAAAATCAGACTTACCGGAGGGGAACCGCTGGTGAGAAAGGAAGTGGCTGATATCCTTGACCGCCTGAGTCACTTACCGGTAGAATTGACCATGACCACCAATGGTGTCTTTTTGGATAAATACCTAGCAAATCTTAAAAATGCGGGTCTCCGCTCACTCAACATCAGCATAGACACTTTGGACAGAACGAAGTTTTTTCTTCTGACCAAAAGAGATCAGCTGGAAAAAGTGTGGACCAACATCCAATTGATGATTAGGGAAGGCTTCCGGATCAAACTCAATGTGGTGGCCATGAAGGGCATCAATGATGATGAGATCCTAGACTTTATCAAGCTTACAACAGATCAGCCACTCCATGTTCGGTTCATCGAATTTATGCCTTTTACCGGCAACCAATGGGAGAAAGGCAAGGTATTGCCCACTGCAGATATGTTGGCTATGGCTGAGGCAGCACTTGATTTTGTCAAACTGAAAGATGCCAAACATGACACTTCGAAAAAGTACAAGATCAAAGGGGCTGCAGGTACTTTTGCCTTCATCACCACGATGAGCCAGCCGTTTTGTGGGGATTGTAACCGCATGAGACTTACCGCTGACGGGAAAATGAAAAACTGTCTGTTTGGCAAGGATGAAATCGACCTCTTAAGTGCCCTGAGAAATGGTCAAGAAATTGCTTCTTTGATTCAAAAAAGCCTCTTTAGTAAACATGCAGTCATGGGCGGTCAGTTTAAGCAGTCCTACGAAGAGACTGATGGAAAAAGCATTGAAAACAGAAGCATGATCAAAATCGGCGGTTAACTTGTTCCCCGAACCATCTTAAAAATTCTTCTTACAACATGATATCCGTATCAGAAGCCAAAGCCATATTATCTCAAAACCTACCAGAACCCATAGTAGTTACCTCACCTTTGGATCTTTGTCTCGGAAAGGTGCTCGCTGCTGACCTTTATTCTCCTATTTCAGTTCCTTTGTTTGACAATGCTGCTATGGATGGGTATGCTTTTGCCTTTGCAGATTATGAGGAGAAAAAACCACTTAAGGTTTCCCATGTCGTTCAGGCTGGAGCGCCGTTTTTACCTGAAGTCAAAAACGGAGAGGCTGCACGCATTTTTACAGGTGCACCTGTACCTCCTGGGACAGATACAGTGGTGATGCAGGAAATCTGTGAAATTGACCAAGGCCAATTGAAAATCTTGTCAAAAGATATCAAAAAGGGTGAAAATATCAGGCTAAAAGGTTCACAAACTAAAACCGGAGAGCTGATCATGGAAAAAGGTTTGCAACTAAATCCTGCCATGATCGGTTTTTTGGCCGGTTTGGGACTTTCCGAATTGCCAGTTTACAAATTCCCAAATGTGGTGGTCTTGACTTCAGGCAAAGAATTGGTCTTGCCCGGTAAACCCCTATTACCGGGTCAGATCTATGAGAGCAATTCTTATGCCTTGCGGGCCACCTTGGCGGAGCTGGGCATCACTGCTACAAAATGGCCAACGGTAGATGATGAACCGGAAAAAGTCCGCTTGTCCATCAAAGAAGCCTTGGTAAATTGTGATGTGCTATTGATCACGGGCGGCATATCCGTGGGAGAATACGATTTCGTCCAAGCTGCTTTAGAGGATCTGGGAGTGGAAAAACTGTTCTATAAGGTCAAACAGAAACCAGGGAAACCACTTTATGCCGGAAAAAAGGGAGACAAGCTGGTGTTTGGATTGCCTGGAAATCCAGCCTCTACCTTGACTTGCTTTTACCAATATGTAAAACCAAGTTTGCTACAAATGATGGGAAAGAAGCCTGAAGATCCCATTTCGGCGGCACTGAAAACTACTTTTCAAAAAAAAGAAGGGCTTACCCAGTTTATGAAAGGCCGATTGACCGACGGACTGGTCCATCTCCTAACAGGACAGGAATCCTATAAAATGAATTCTTTCGCAGTCAGTAATTGTCTCGTTGAACTGCCGGAATCAGATACTGACCTCGCCAAAGGCACCTTGGTGAAAGTCCATCTATTGCAATAAAACCCATTCATCTGAAACCGACAGCCATAAATTGTTGTTGGTTTGAAAAAATAAGCAAATGATCAAGGTAAAGGCATTTGGAAAAATCACAGAAATCCTGGAAAACGAAAATCTGGAGTTTTCAGGAATTTCAGATACTGTTGAATTGAAGGAATTTTTGGAACAATCCTATCCGGAATTGAAAAATCTGACGTATCAAATTGCGGTCAACAGACAAATTGCTCTTGACAATACCCGATTGGAGGAGCATTCAGAAGTAGCCTTATTGCCTCCTTTTTCCGGTGGATAAAGTATATGTGATGGACTACCAAAGATATAGCAGGCAAATGATCCTGCCTGGTTTTGGGAAGGAATCCCAGCAAAAGCTCTCGCAAGCCAAGGTGCTGGTAATTGGAGCGGGGGGTTTGGGCTGCCCTGCTTTATTGTACCTCACCGCAGCGGGATTAGGTAAAATCGGGCTTGTGGATTTTGATTTTGTTGAGCTTTCCAACCTGCACAGGCAAGTTATTTTCACCGAAAAAGATGTAGGCAGGCCCAAGGCATTGGCAGCTGCAGAAAGGTTACATGCCCGAAATGGTCAGGCTTCCATCATCCCATACCAAACATCCCTTAATCCTTCAAACGCGGAAAAGCTGGTAGCAGAATATGATTTGGTATTGGATGGATCAGATAATTTGGCAACCAGATATTTGGTGAATGATGTTTGTGCCCTGCTTGGTAAACCATTGATTTACGGAGCCATTTATAGGTATGAAGGACAGGTCGCCATCTTCAATCAGGCTGATACTACCGGTAAAGTCACACAATACCGGGATTTGTTTCCAGAGTTACCGGATTCCAATCAAATACCAAATTGCGCTGAGGCAGGGGTAATAGGTTTGTTGCCCGGCATCATAGGATGCCTTATGGCCAATGAAGTGATCAAACTGGTTACAAAAATAGGCAGGCCTTTGATCAACCAACTTTTGACTTTTAATGCACTTAATTACGAAACCTATATCATGGACATCATCTCCCACCCCTCTGGGAATGAAGCGCTACCCAAAGACTTAAATGAATTAAAAAATCGGGATTATGGAGAGATTTGCCCTATGGAATTGACAGGTGTGGTAGTGGCAGAGGAACTTGAATCCTTTTTGGCTAACCATCCCGAGGTGCAGCTCATTGATGTTAGGGAAGAGGCCGAAACACCAAAATTGACTGCTTTTTCCTATAAATCATTTCCCTTATCCCTACTTGAAGAAAAAATGGCTGACTTGGCAGAAAGCAACTCAGTATTGGTTTTCTGTCAATCAGGAATCCGAAGCGCACAGGCTGCAACCCATATTTCCAAAAGCTTTCCGAACAAAAAGATCTTTCAATTGAAAGGAGGAATCAACAGTTGGCTGGCTTTTCAATCCCACACGCATGAAGAAAAATGACATAGAGTTCCTTGAAGGTCCCATCCCCCCAACACTGGTTGCTGAAGTGATCGGGGAATTTAACAATGCCCATGAGGTGGGTGCTCATGCATTATTTGTAGGTCAAATCAGAAATGATACAGTAGAAGGCCAACAAGTGCAAGCCATCGCGTATACGGCCTACACAGCAATGGCATTGGAAACAGGCTTAAAAATTCTAAGCGAAATTGTGGATAAGTATCAACTTCACCAGTTAAGGGTGTACCACAGTTTAGGAAATGTTGGTGTAGGTGAGATAAGCCTTTTTGTCATAGCCCTTTCCAAACACAGAAGAAGTGCTTTAGATAGCTGCAGCGAGGCTGTGGAACGAATAAAAAAGGAATTGCCGGTATGGGGGAAGGAAATTTTGGAAGGTGATAGCCACCATTGGAAAAAAAACACCTGAAACCAATCGCAGGACAGATGAATCTAGCTGTGAATCTATTTTATCGATTATTTTTTCTTTGGACGAAAAACTTTGACCACCTCTTCGTTACATTTCAAATAAGGCCCCTCAATCAAGTCAATGCAATAAGGCACTGCGGGAAAAACCGCATCAAGACATTGCCGGATGGCTGAAGGTTTACCTGGCAAATTGATGATCAGGCTCTTTTTTCTGATGCCTGCAGTTTGCCTGGAAAGAATAGCAGTGGGTACATATTGCAAGCTGACCTGTCTCATCAGTTCACCAAAACCAGGCAGCATTTTTTCACAAACAGCTTCAGTAGCCTCGGGGGTTACATCCCGTAATGCGGGGCCGGTTCCTCCCGTAGTTACGATCAGACAGCAATTCTCCGTATCACTCAGTTCGATCAGGGTTTTTTCCAAAAGATCCTGTTCATCCGGAACAACTCGGTAAACAGGAATCCATTCACTGACCAAAAATTCATTCATGGTGCGAATGATTTCCTTGCCGGAAATGTCTTCATAAACCTGGGCAGCAGCCCTGTCAGATGAAGTCAGAATTCCAATTTTGATTGCTGGCATAATAAAAAAGCAGGGCCCTCATCAAGGGCCCTGCAGAAGTTAGTCATTAAAATGATAGATTTTTCATGAATTCGGCATTCTTTTGGGCGGCATCCAAGGGATTGGTACCTTCAAATTTTTCCTGTTCTACTATGAAATATTCCATACCATTGTCCTTGGCAGAGCGAAGGACAGAAGGATAATCTATGTCTCCTGTACCCAATACCGTGGATGCATCTCCTTTTCCAAGCGGAGTACCATGTTCTCTATCCTTGACATGCCCTAATTTGAAACGGTTTTTGTATTTTTCGAAATAGGCTTTGGGGTCTGCCCCAACGTTGATGGCCCAGAAGATATCCAATTCAAAATCCACCAAATCAGGATCTGTGTTTTCCAACAACACATCGTGTGGAATTTTGCCCTCCAGTTCTTCAAAAGTATAGCCATGGTTGTGATAGGCAAACCTGATGCCGGCATCTTTACATATTTTTCCGGCTTCATTGAATCGATCGGCTTGCTTCTTATATTCATCGATCGACTTTTGAGGCCCGATCCAAGGACTTATCAGGTATTTCATATTGATCGCTGCAGCTTCTTCAGCCAATTGTGCTGTATTTTGAAACACATTGCAATGTGAGGCGACAAAATCCAAACCTAAGTCTCCTGTGAAGGACTTGAATTCTTTATTGTCCATCCCCCAAAAGATTCCTTTTCCGCCATCAAAACCTTCAATTTGGGTATAGCCATAGGAAGCGATTTTCTCAATGGTGGACCTGGCATCCACAGCCATGTCTTCTTTAACGGAATAAAGCTGAATACCAAAATCCGAAAGGGTTCCCTTGACTGATTCGGCCACAGATTCCTCCAAGTCCTCAGATTCCCTTCTTGGGCTGGTGCAAAATTGTAAGGGAACGAAAGCTCCTGCTGCTACAAAAGCCCCAAGCTTGATGAATTTTCTTCTATTGTTCATGGTGATTGGGTTAGGTTAAATATAAAAGGGTTGGAACAGAATAACAACGCTGTCCAACCCCGATGTAGTAAGATCAATATCAGCCAAGCGCAAATGCCCGGTCTCCTTTTTGGTAAGGAACACAACCTTCATATTTTCCTGGCGTTTCCACATATCGCAAGGCTTGGGTGGCCCCTATTTCAGATGTGAAATATCCCAATACAGTCAAATCCCTGAGCATACTGATGTAATGTGGCCCTTCCGGATCTTCAGGATTGTTCATGGATTGAGATTTGAGCTGATTTAGGTACGCCGTTCTGTTTTCTGGTGAGGCTTTTACAAAATCCTCTCCCTTGTCGGATTTAAAATTCTTTCTTAAGGAATTTAAACCATTGACGAAGGTTTCCTGCTGCCCTTTATCGTAAGTGGCTTTTACCATTTCCACCATAAAATTGCCAATCTCTGTCGCTTTTGCCCCAGGAGTGTCTGTGGTAGGAATGATGGCTTCTCCTATTTCATCCAAAAAAGCAATGTCATCCGGGGAAAAATCAAGCCCTTCAATTTGGGTCTCAGGGGCACAACCTGTCAGGATTACATTGGCTCCCACCATGGTACCGCCCATCATCACCACAAAACTCTTGAGTGCATCTCTTCTGTTCATTGTCATGTTTGCTGCTATTTAATGCTTATAAATTTCTCTTTTTCAATTCTTCTACTGCAAAATTTGCGGCTCTTGCAGTCATGGCCATATAAGTCAGAGAGGGGTTTTGGCAGGCCCCTGAGGTCATACAGGCTCCGTCTGTCACAAAAACATTTTTGGCATCCCAAACCTGGTTGTTGCCATTCAGCACGGAGGTTTTGGGGTCTCTGCCCATTCTGGCGGTTCCCATTTCGTGGATGCCTTGTCCAAAGGTGTACCCTCCATCATAGGCGCTGACATTTTTAAGCCCGGCTGCTTCCAACATCTCTGCGGCATCATTCATCATATCCACCCGCATTTTTTTCTCATTGTCCCTAATTTCACAGTCCATTTCCAATACAGGCAAACCCCATTTGTCTTTTACTTCTTTGCTTAGCTTGACCGTATTGTCGTGATAAGGCAGGATTTCTCCGAAAGCGGTCATCCCTATGCTCCATGGTCCAGGTTCTTGTAAGGCTTCTTTCATGGGAGCACCAAATTCCATCTCCGCAACATTCCTACTCCAACCGCTCCGACTGGCAGCTCCTTGATAGCCAAATCCCCTGATGTAATCTCTTTTTTCACCTTCCAGGTTTCTAAATCTCGGGATGTAAAACCCGCCTGGTCTTCGACCAAAATAGTATTTGTCATCAAACCCTTCCACTGTCCCGTTTGCTCCTAATCTGAAGTGGTGGTCCATGGCATTGTGACCCAATTCCCCGGAACTACTACCCAAGCCTTCTGGCCAAACATCTGTGGCGGAACGCATGAGTATGGAGGTTGAATTGAATGCTGAAGCACATAAAAATACGACCTTGGCATTGAATTCCATGGTCTCGTTGGATTCACCATCTACGATCTCTACCCCTGTTGCTTTCTTGCTGTCTTTGTCGTAAAGCAACCTGGTCACGATGGACCAAGGCCTCAAGGTAAGGTTTCCGGTAGCAACTGCAGCAGGTAGTGTGGAGGACTGCGTACTGAAGTATCCCCCAAAAGGACAGCCCAGCGAACATTTGTTTCTGTACTGGCAACCTACCCTTCCAGGCAATGGCTGGGTGATGTTGGCCACTCTGCTATGAAGGATGTGCCTTTTGCCGCCAAAAGCCTCCTTGACCCTTTGGCTGACGGATTCCTCCACACAATTTAATGGAATAGGTGGCATAAACTCTCCATCTGGAAGGTGCTTGACCCCATCCCTATTGCCAGAAATACCGGCAAACTTTTCAACATAGCTGTACCACGGGGCCAGGTCTTTGTATCGGATCGGCCAGTCCACGGCAATTCCCTGTTTGGCGTTGGCCTCAAAATCTATATCGTCAATTCTGTAACTGTGCCTTCCCCATAATAGAGACCTTCCTCCTACTTGATATCCTCTAAACCATGTAAAAGGTTTTTTCTCTACATAAGGGGAATCACTTTCGTGAGCCCACCAATCAATATTTTGGATATTTAAGACATAATCCCTTCTCAGATTGGGATGCTCTTCCAGCATCTGTTGTGTTCTTCTTCCCCTATATGGGGTTTCCCAAGGCGGTTGGGTAGCTGTCTTGTAATCCTTTACATGTTCCACATTAGGGCCCCTTTCCAGCAACAATACCTTTAGCCCTTTTTCAGTCAATTCCTTCGCTGCCCAGCCTCCGGAGATACCCGAGCCTACAACGATCGCATCAAATTCTTGATTCGCCATAATTACTATTTTTGTTCACTTCCTTATTTACAAACTATTAAATATCACAAATGGCAATCGCCTCTCTCAGTGATGCCTCCTTATCTTCAGCTTTTGGAATAAATTCCTGTGCCACATAACCAGTAAACCCTGTTTGCTGAATGGCCTTCATGATGGACCTGTAATTTAATTCCTGGTCTTCACCGATTTCATTTCTTCCGGGATTGCCTCCGGTATGGTAATGGGCAAAGTACTGATGGTTGTTTTGAATGGTGCGGGTCACGTCACCTTCATCGATCTGCATGTGGTAAATATCAAAGAGCAATTTAAAATGCTCGCTGCCTACTTGCTTGCAGAGCTCTATGCCCCATGCACTCTTGTCAGCCATGTAGTCCTTGTGGTCGATTTTGCTGTTCAGCAATTCCATGACCAAGATCACATTATTCTTTTCAGCCAGGCTTACTACTTTTTTGATTCCTTCAAGGCTGTTTTTCAGACCGGTTTCGTCATCCATCCCATCTCTGTTGCCACTGAAGCAAATCAGGTTCTTATAACCTGCTTTCGATACCAAGGGTATCATTTCAGTATAATTTTCAACTAGCTTGGGGTGGTATTGTTTGTTGTTGAATCCATGCACCAAATTGATCTCTGCCCCATTGCACATGGAACTGTCTATGCCGTGTTTTTTAAGGATGGGCCATCCTTGTGGCCCTACTAGGTCTATGGCGCTGAACCCGATGTCCTTGATCAGCACACACAATTCCTCTAAAGTAAGGTGGTTATATGTCCAAGCACAGACCGAGTGGTTGATGTTTCCTTTCAGCATTTCTAGGGGTTGGCTTTCTGCCTTACATGAGAGATAAGTACCGGGAGTTGCTAGGGCTGCAGAGCCCATCATCATTTTTTTTAGCGCTTTTCTTCTTTGGTTCAAATAGGTCATTTTATCGCTTCTTTCAATTGTTTTTTCCCTTTTTTAAGATCCTGTTCTTTGAAAAAGACCAGGAAAAAGATCACTACAGCCATAGCAATGCCAGCCGGAATCAACCAAATCGATTGCCAGTCATTCAGCCCATTTTGGGAAAGAAAGGCATCGGAGACCAATCCTGCCACATAATATCCGATCAGCATCCCTACCCCATAGGTTGCGAGTGTGATCATCCCCTGAGCAGCGCTTTTGAATTTGATGCCTGCCTTGGAGTCCGTGTAAATCTGTCCTGACACGAAAAAGAAATCATAGCATATGCCGTGTAATCCTATACCTATAAGCAGCATAAACATGCCAGATCCGGCATCCCCGTAAGCAAAGAGCACATACCGTACTACCCAAGCAAACATGCCAAACAGTAAGGTCTTTTTGATGCCGTAACGGGAAAAGAATAAGGGTAGCAAAAGCATGAAGAGGACTTCAGAGCCTTGTCCTATGGTCATCAGACCGGTGGGATTGGGGACTCCAATGTCTGCGAGAAAAGGGTTGGTAATTTGGTAGTAAAACGAAAGTGGTATGCAAATCAATATAGAGGTAATGAAAAAGACTGCGAAATTCCGATCCTTCAGCAAACCCAATGCATCTAAACCGAGAATTTCGGAAAGGGTCAATTTTTTACTCTTATCCGCTTTTGGGGGATTTGGTGGGAGAGTAAAACTATACAATCCCAAAATCAAAGCGGCAATGGAGGCCATTAAAAAGGTGTTTCTCAACATGCCTTCATCTAGTCCTACCTGACTATCCCAGAAAAACACATAGCTTATGGTAAGCCCTGCTGCAATCCAACCAATAGTACCCCATACACGAATCACAGCAAAATCTTTGGCCGGGTCCAACATCTGATTGAAAGACACGGAATTGACCAAGGCAAGGGTAGGCATAAATAATATCATGTAAGCCAGCACAAAGGGATAAAATGCTGTAAAATCAGCCGCATTGTACATCATAAACATCATTACGGCCCCCAATAAGTGAAGCAAACCAAGGATTTTTTCGGCATTGAAATACCTGTCGGCAATCAGTCCTATGATAAATGGGGCAATGATCGCACCGAGGGACTGGGTGGAAAATGCAGCAGAAATCTGCGTTCCGGATGCGCCAAGGTTACTGCCCAAGTAGGTCCCAAGTGTCACAAACCAAGCCCCCCAAATAAAAAATTCTAGGAACATCATGAAAGACAACCTGACTCGGATACCGTTACTCATTTGGGCCTTGGGGTTATTGTTTATGGCAAAATAGGCTTAAGCGAAGAGCAAACTAATCAATTTTAGATTTATTTTTAATTCTTTTTCGCTTAATTTTAATTTTGGAGACGCTTTACTGGAATTACTGCGTATGGCAGTTGTCAAGCTTTACCACTCATAACATCAATATACAATTGGTAAATTAAAACGTTTGGGTGATCAGCAGAAACATTTGGATAAAGTATCTTACTTGAAATTTAAGACAAAATATTAAGCTTTAAAAATCCCTAAACCAAAGAACAAAAGAATGGTAAACAAAAAACTCAAAATAGGTATGATCGGAGGCGGACCGGGATCTTTTATCGGGGCCATTCACAGAATGGCTGCAACCATGGATGGCCTGATGGAAGTAGTCGCCGGAGCCTTCAGCAGCAATCCCGAAAAATCCAGACAAACAGGAGAAGAACTTTTTTTAGATCCCTCGAGAGTATATGCCAATTATGATGATCTCTTGGACAAAGAAAAAAACCTCCCGGAATCTGAGCGGATCGATGTGGTCTGTATCGTCACTCCTAACCATGTACATTTTGACCCTACCATCAAAGCCTTAAAAAGTGGCTTTCATGTGATTCTGGACAAACCGATGACTTTTACCCTAGAGGAAGCCAAAACCCTCTATGATGCCATCAAATCTTCCGGGAAGCTTTTCTGCCTTACCCATACTTACACGGGCTATCCCATGATAAAAGAAGCCAAAAGCCTGATTGAGAAAGGGGTCTTGGGAAAAATCAGGAAAGTGTATGTGGAGTATCCTCAGGGCTGGCTTTGGAAAAAACTGGAAACCGAAGACAACAAGCAAGCCCAATGGAGAACTGACCCGAACCAAAGTGGCAGTTCCAATTGCATGGGAGATATTGGTACACATGCTTTTAACCTCGCCGAGTATGTCTCAGGCCTCCAGGTAAGCCACCTGTGTGCCCACTTAAACATAACCGTGGAAGGAAGGGTTTTGGATGATGATGGGGCAGTGCTCTTGAAATTCAACAATGGAGCCCATGGGATTTTGACCGCTTCCCAAATCAACACCGGAGCTGAAAACAACCTTAAGATCAGAATTTATGGCGAAAAAGCCGGGCTGGAATGGGAACAGGAAGACAACAATTCTCTGAGGTTGAGGTGGCCGGATAAGCCCGATGAAATCTATCGGGCTGGGACAGGCTATCTCTCTTCCCTTGCCAATGAAAATACGAGGACACCCGCCGGTCATCCGGAAGGATACATTGAAGCTTTTGCCAACTTGTATAGAAATTTTGCAAGAACATACTATGCACTGGAAGCAGGGAAGGACCCGAAAAAAGAATGGTTGGATTTCCCTGGAGCTGAAGATGGCTTAAGAGGAATGGCTTTTGTCAAAAATGTACTGGCCAGCAACCAATCAGATAAAAAATGGACACCTTTTGAGGTTTAGCGCTCAAATTGATTCCAATTCGTTTAAATTGAAGTTTTAAAATTCAAATCCTAAAAAACCAAAAAATAAACCTATGAAAACCATCAAAGGACCAGCACTATTTTTGGCCCAGTTTGCAGATGACGTGGCCCCGTTCAATAACCTGAAAAACATATGTGAGTGGGCAAAGGGCATCGGCTACAAAGGCGTTCAGATTCCCTCTTGGGATTCCCGACTTATCGATTTGCAAAAAGCCGCAGAAAGCAAGACCTATGCGGACGAAATAATGGGTACTGTAAAGGAAGCGGGCTTAGAGATCTCAGAACTTTCCACCCACCTACAGGGGCAACTGGTAGCGGTACACCCTGCCTACAATGAACTCTTCGACGGGTTTGCTCCAAAACAATACCATGGAGACCTGAAAGGGAAAGCCGAGTGGGCTACCCAACAGCTAAAATATGCGGCCAAAGCCTCTGCCAATATGGGTTTAACAGCCCACGCTACCTTTAGCGGTGCTTTGCTTTGGCAAACGGTATATCCTTGGCCTCAAAGACCCGCAGGTCTTGTAGAAACCGGATTTGCAGAATTGGCCAGAAGATGGATGCCGATCCTGGATGAATTTGAAAATCACGGTGTGGACGTTTGTTATGAGCTTCACCCCGGGGAAGACCTTCATGATGGAATTACCTTTGAGATGTTCTTGGAGCATGTCAACAACCATCCACGTGCCAATATCCTCTATGACCCAAGCCACTTTGTCCTTCAATGTTTGGACTATGTGGAATTCATTGATTTTTACCATGATCGGATCCGGATGTTCCATGTGAAGGATGCTGAATTCAATCCAACGGGAAGACAGGGAGTTTATGGAGGTTATCAAAGTTGGATCAATAGGGCGGGCAGATTTCGCTCTTTGGGGGATGGACAAGTTGATTTTAATGCTATATTTAGCAAATTATCCCAGTATGATTTTGACGGCTGGGCGGTACTGGAATGGGAATGCGCCATCAAACACCCTGAGGCGGGTGCGATAGAAGGAGCCAAATTCATTTCAGAAAAAATTATCAGGGTTACAGAGAAAGCTTTCGATGACTTTGCCGCAACCGGTAAAGACGAAAACTTAAATAAAAAGATATTGGGAATTTAACCATTGTAAATCAGTGTAATTATGAATATTTTAAAACCATTTTCCTTAGGCTTGATTGCCTTTTCAGTTTTGGCGGTCTCCTGTGGCGGAGGATCTGACAGCAGTACTTCAACCACCACTACTACACCACCGCCGAGTGCTCCTGCGGAGCTTAGTTTAGAAGACAGATACAAGGATGATCCTGATTATATCAAAGGCCTGGCCTTGATGAAGGAATCAGATTGTCCCAGCTGCCACATGGTAGAAAGAAAAATTGTTGGACCTTCATACGCAGAAGTAGCTGCCAAATATGAGAACACAGAAGAAAACGTGAATTTGCTGGCTGGAAGAGTGATATCCGGTGCAGTGGGTGTCTGGGGAGAAATACCAATGCCTGCACATCCCACGCTCTCTGAAGAAGATGCCAAGCAAATGGTGAAATATGTATTGTTGTTGAAAAAATAAAAACCATGACAAAACCATCAATGATAATGGCCCTTGCGGGCCTTTTCTTATTTAATTGCAGCAGCCCAAATGAAAGTTCAACCGTGGAGATAGAAACAGTTTCGGATTTAGGTTCTGGATCTTGGATCAATCTTTTGGAGGGTGATAACCTCAATAGTTGGTCAACTTTTAAAAAAGACGGCATAGGCTCGGCCTGGAAATTGGAAGACGGAGTACTCCACTTGGACCCAAGTGAGGGTCAGGGGGGTGATCTTGTTACCAAACAGTCATTCGGTGATTTTCACCTGAAAATGGAATGGAAAATATCCGAAAACGGTAACAGTGGCGTCATGTTTTATGTACAGGAAAGCGAAGAATACAACTACCCTTGGGAAACCGGTCCTGAAATGCAGCTTTTGGATAATGACGGCCATCCTGATGGAAAAATCATCACCCATCGAACTGGAGATCTCTACGATTTGATAGAATCCTCAGCAGAAGTGGGTAAGTCGGTTGGTGAGTGGAATGAAGCTGAGGTGATCTCAAAAGATGGAAAATTGGAGTTTTACCTCAACGGTACCCAAACCATCTCCACCACCCTTTGGGATGACAACTGGGAAGCCTTGGTAGCTGGCAGCAAATTCAAAGACATGCCTGGTTTCGGAAAATTTAAAGAAGGAAAAATTGCCCTTCAAGACCACGGGGATAAGATTTGGTTTAGAAACGTTCAGATTAAAGAACTATAATATTTTGTATATAAAGCGAGTAAAAAAACCTGTCTGAAACCATCGACAGGTTTTTTTAATTAATCACTAAAAATCTCTTTGATCTTTTGGAGATATATTGGATGATAGGTCATGCCATTGTGTCCTTGGTTATCCAGTAGGATCAAGTCTTCCACATTTTCCCCTATTTCGTTGAGTTGCATGGTAGCCTCCATAGGTATGATGTCATCTTCCCGTCCATGGAACAGCACTACCGGAGACCTAATTGCTTTCAAATAGCGGTGATTTTCAAATGGGTACCTCAACAAAAAGGCCGGAAAAATAGGGAAATGTTTTCTGACCAGTGAATTTAGATTGAAAAACGGTGCCTGAAGAATCAGCATGTTGGGTTGGTTGCCTGCGGCAAGCTGGGTAGCCATACCTGTTCCGATAGAATACCCCAAAACAGTGATGTTCTCTTCGCCATACAGCGCTTTCGCCCAATCATAGGCTTGCTGTGTATCCGAAAAAAGCTGGGTTTCACTTTTGATTTTCCCTTCGCTTTTCCCATATCCCCGATAATCCAACAAAAACACATCCTGCTCCAGGTCTGTGAATACAGAAGCCACCTCCCCCCAAGACCGAAGTGAACCTGCATTTCCATGTAGGTAGAATACCAAACCTTTGGGATCCTTTGTCTTAAAAAGAAGGCCGTGAAGTGTGATTTGATCATGGGTAGGAATCCATATTTCTTCAAAATCCCCATCAAACCCAAATTCAAAGTCCGAGGGCAGCTGTTCAGGGAAAAAAATGAGTTTTTCCTGAAAGTAATAGACCAATCCACAAACGATGAGGTAGATGGGAACCAAAAATTTCAATAAGCCCAGTAGAAGCGTTTTCATAGTTTGCTGTAATTTGATGTATTTTTTTCATGCCTACGATTTAGCATGAAAAATGGGTAGGTTAAAGAAAGACAGTTAACTTTTTTTTGTAAGCCATTGGGGTATTGCCCATTTGGTCTTTGAACTGCTTGTTGAAATTGGATAAGGTATTGAAACCACATTCGTAACAGATCTCACTAATGTTCATATCCGCCTCATGCAGTAGCTTACAGGCATGACTGATTCTGACGCCGGACAAAAATTCCGAAAATGTTTTGTTCATACGGGAAGCAAAATACCTGCTAAATGCACTTTCAGTCATGTTGGCCAAAGCGGCTACATCAGCCAAAAGAATTTTTTGCCTAAAATTTTCAATAACATATTCATACACTTTATTCATTCGGTCTTTTTCAGACTCCTTGTTGTTGTTGATGTAGCCTGACCCGGTGACCGGCAGGCATTCATCAGATTCAGAGATGATCTTCAGAATCTTCAACAACACCAATACGCTATCCACACCGCTCAACCTTAAAAGTTTTCTCATCAATTTCCTCACAACCAGATTAGTACTTCCCGCAATCTCCAACCCCCTGTTGGACTGTTCCAAAAGGACTTTGATGGCCTCAAACTCTTCTTTCCTAAAAATGGTATCTCCCAAAAACCCTTCGTTGAAATAAATCACAATACCACGGGTAATCAATTGACTGTCTTTTTCAAAATAAACCTGGTCGTTGCGCCATAAATGGGGTAGGTTAGGACCTGTTAACACCAAATCATTCTCCTTGAAGGCTTGCATTTGATCTCCAACAAACCGGGTGCCCTTTCCTTCCAAAACCAAAAAAAGCTGGTATTCTTGATGGAAGTGCCAGTTTTTGTCAAAATACGGGGCAACCAATTCTTTTACGACGAAGGCCTTTGATTCGGAAATTCTTGTTTTTTCTAAAGCCTGCTTCATGAATTAAGCTAATTTTGTTATTAATGTAGCTAAAAATTAATAAATACATCAAAATACAGTCACTTTTGAGCAAAAAACAGGAGGAATAAGTTTTGAAAATTGGCCAAATTGAATGCTATAACCTTTTGATACAATTTTCCCAAAATGACAACATTTAAAAATCTACCAGTGATCATTTACATTTTGGTTTTGGTAGGATGTGGGCAAAAACCTGCATATCAAGCACTGTCAGACGAGCCCAGAAGAGCTGAAATTTTATTTTTGGGACACGGTAGCCGACACCACAACAGTGAAAAACTCTTCCCTTTTTTGGCGAAACCTCTTTTTCAAAAAGGTATCAATTTCACCTACACCAACGATCCGGATGATTTAAATGAAACAAATCTCAAGAATTTTGACGGGGTGGCTATTTACGCCAACCATGATGAAATCACATTGGAACAAGAAAAAGCCCTGAAAGATTTTGTGGAAGGCGGAAAGGGATTGATCCCGCTACATAGTGCTTCCTTCTGTTTCAGAAACTCCGATTGGTTTGTTTCCACAGTGGGAGGACAATTCAAATCCCATGGAACGGAAGAGTTTACCGTAGATATCATCGCATCAGAACACCCCATCATGGATGGAATAGAAGAATTTGAAACATGGGATGAAACCTATGTACATTCCAAGATCAACCCGGACATGACTGTCTTGATGGAGAGGGCTGAAGACGATCACCGGGAACCTTGGACCTGGATAAGAACGCAAGGCAAAGGGAGGGTATTTTACACGGCATATGGCCATGATGAACGCACTTGGTCCCAAGTTCAGTTTCAAAATCTGGTGGCCAACGGCATCCTGTGGGCTGTTGGTGATAAGGTTGCCGGGCAGGTTGCTGCCTATGGTATTCCCCAGCCTCGATTTGAAGAAGCGGTGATTCCAAATTATGAAAACAGAGAGCCCGCTCCAAAATTCCAACATCCTTTGTCCCCTGAAGAATCCATGAAATTGGTTCAGGTACCTGTAGGCTTTGAATTGCAATTGTTTGCAGCCGAACCTGACATTGTCAATCCAATGGCCATGTGTTGGGATGAAAAAGGAAGACTCTACGTGATAGAAACCGAAGATTATCCAAATGAGGTAAGAAAAGAAGGGGGCAATGACAAAATAAAAATTCTGGAAGATACCAATGGAGATGGTAAAGCGGATAAAATTACTGTTTTCGCTGACAATCTGAATATCCCTACCAGTTTAGTGGCAATTAACGGTGGAATATTGATTTCCATGGCTCCTGATTTTATTTTTCTCAAAGACACCAATGGAGACGGAAAGGCCGACCTTAGAGAAGTGGTCATTACTGGCTGGGGAAAGAGTGACACACATGCCGGTCCATCCAATTTGAAATATGGATTTGACAATAAAATCTGGGGCGTACTGGGTTATGCAGGGTTCAATGGTGAAGTGGATGGCAAACCATTTCGCTTTTCCCAAGGTGTTTACCGATTTTCCCCGGAAGGAAAGGATTTTGAATTTCTGGGATCGACAAGCAACAATACCTGGGGCTTGGGGTTCACTGAGGATTTCAATGTATTCATCTCTACCGCCAATGGCCAACACAGTGCTTATCTGGCCATGAACAACACGTTCGTGCCAAGGGCAATTGCCGGAGGAATGAACAATGCTGTATTCGGTATCGACAGTCATTTTGATATGCCCCATCTTACTCCGGCACTAAGGCAGGTAGATTACCATGGTGGCTATACAGCAGCAGCAGGTCACAATTTTTATACGGCAAGAAATTTTCCCAAATCCTACTGGAACAGGATTGCCTTCGTCGCGGAACCCACTGGTAGGGTGTTGCACAACGCCATCATTGAAAAAGAGGGGTCTGGCTTCATCGAGAAAAACGGGCACAATATTCTGGCTAGTTCCGATGAGTGGTTTTCTCCGGTTCATGCAGAAGTAGGTCCTGATGGGGCTTTGTGGATTGCAGACTGGTACAATTTCATCATCCAGCACAATCCAACGCCCAAGGGATTTGACAATGGCCCGGGAAATGCCTACATCAATCCCATGAGGGACAGCAAACATGGAAGAATTTATCGCCTTGTATACCGAGGAGGACCAGAATATACCACGCTGTCAGTCAATCCCAGCAAAAACAAAGAATTAATCAAAGCGCTCAAAAGCGATAATATGTTTTGGAGGATAACTGCGCAGAGACTGATAGTAGAAAACCAAAATACCACCATCAAAGGCGAGCTCTACAAACTGATCGACAACAATCAGGTGGATGAGCTAGGGCTCAATCCATCCGCTATCCATGCACTTTGGGCTTTGCACGGCTTAGGCTTATTGGATGGCTCTGACAAAAATTCCATTCAGATGGCCACCAAAGCCCTTCAACACCCTTCCGCAGGAGTAAGAAAGAATGCGGTGGATGTTTTGCCTAATACGGCAGATACCTATAAATCGATCACTTCCTTCAACCTTCATCAAGATTCAGATCTGACCGTCAGAAAAACAGTGTTCAAAAAACTCTCCCAAATACCTGCTTCCAAGCAAATAAGCAATCTTTTGTACGAGTCGAGTCTGGAGGAGTCCAATGCAAATGACAAATACCTTCCTCAGGTAATCTTTGCGGGAGTGATGAATCATCCTGCATATTTCGAGGAAAACATCAGCAAACTTTTTCCTAAGGAAGGTCCGGATTCTTTGTACTCTTTGACAGAGCGACTGGCCAAAAGCTTGATCGAAGAGGAATATTATCTGGACAGAAGGTCCGGAATCAGCAGTCCCCCGGATGTAAGAGGAAAGGAAATCCGAATAAGAACACAGTTGTCAAAAGGTAATTCGGAGTTGGAGGGGGTAATCATCGCCCAAGGGAACAGCGAAGACGGTTATTCATTGTTTGCCAAAGACAATGCCTTGACCTGGGTGGTCAAACAAGGGGGCAAGACTTATCGGGTTACTTCTCCTAAAAACCTTCCCAACAGTTTGTTTGTCGTCCACGCCAATCTATTGGAAAATGGTGAAATGAACTTACTCATAGATGGTAAAGTAGTTGGCAAAACTCAAGTTCCTGCTTTGTTCCAACAAACCTTAACACCCGAAAGAGTCAGGGTGGGCAACGACATGGAAGGTGATGACCAAGTGGGTGATTTCGATGGACCGGCCTGGTTCAGGGGAAGGATGGGCAGAGACAGTTACCTCAGTTTAAAGGATCCTAGCCTTGGGCTGGAAAAAATGCTTTCCCAAACTGCTGATGTGGATGGCCCAGCCATTTCCAGGGAGCGTGCTACAGTTATAAAAGTGGGGGTAATCCCCCATGAAATGAAATTTGACAAAACGACCTTTAAAGTAAAAGCGGGTCAGCCCATCATCATCGACTTTGAAAACAAGGACTTTATGCAACACAACCTTCTGATCGGTACATTGGGATCCCTAGAGATAATAGGAAAGGCAGCGGACGAAATGGCAAGGGACCCACAGGCAGTGGAAAAAAATTATGTGCCTGATATTCCTGAAATCCTGGTGGCTTCCAGATTGGTTGATCCTGAAAACCTGGAATCCATCATGTTTGTGGCGCCATCCCAGCCCGGTGAATATCCTTTTGTCTGCACAGTTCCAGGTCACTGGCTGATGATGAATGGCATAATGGTCGTTGAATAAACCGAAAATATAATGTCATTAAATGTAACCTTTGGGGTGAGCACATGGCTTTGGACTTCCCCTTTTCAAAGCAAAACTTTGGAGCTCTTTCCAAAAATCAAGAAAATGGGGTACGATGTGGTGGAAATTCCCGTGGAAGACCCTCAGCTCATCGATGTCAGTGAGGTGAAAAAAGCCTTGGATGACCATGGACTAAAAGTGGTCATTTGCGGGGCGTTTGGGCCTACAAGGGACTTGACCCATGACGATCCCAAATACCATCAAATCTGTTTTGATTATTTGGATGCTTGTTTTGAAATCAGCAATGCTTTAGGTGCTGAATTTGTAGCAGGGCCCATGTATTCAGCTGTAGGAAAAGCAAGGCTGGTTTCAGAGGATCAGCGGAAGACTGAATGGGAAAGGGCGGTCAACAACCTCTTCAAGGTCTGCCAAAATGCCGAAAAATCAGGGCAGAAAATTGCCTTGGAAACTTTAAACCGCTTTGAAACAGACTTGATCAACACCACTCAGGAACTGATGCGATTGATAAAGGACATAAACCACCCCGCTGCTAGGGTGCTTTTGGATGGGTTTCACTTATGTATAGAGGAAGCAGACATGGAACAAGCTTTTCACAATGTGAGAGACAAATTAATCCACGTACAGGTCTCGGAAAACCACCGGGGTATCCCAGGCACTGGTCAGACAGACTGGAAAGCTTTGAGAAAAGGCCTAGAGGCCACCAATTATTCCGGGGTGATTTCCATAGAAAGTTTCACTCCCAATGTGCAGGAATTGGCTGGAGCGGTATGTATATGGAAACCGCTGGCACCTAGTCAGGATGAATTTGCTGCTCAGGGATTGTCCTTCTTGAAAAAATGGATTGCAGGAAACCCATAATGAAAATAAACAAAATTTATAACCCAATTAAAGATAACATGACCCAGAAAAAAATCAACATCGCTATCATCGGCCTTGGATTTGGGGCGGAATTTATCCCCATTTACCAAAAACATCCCATGGCCAACATGTATGCCATCTGTCAGCGCAACGAAGCCAAGTTGAATGAAATTGGAGATGCTTTTGGAGTAGAGGAAAGATACACAGATTACGATGAACTGCTTAAGGATCCCAACATTGATGCGGTCCATATCAACACTCCCATCCAAGCCCATGCTGAACAATCTTTGAAAGCCTTGAAGGCAGGAAAACATGTCGCCTGCACAGTACCTATGGCCACCACGGTGGAAGAATGCCGGCAAATCGTGGAAGCCTGTGAAGAAACCGGCCTGACCTATATGATGATGGAAACAGTGGTTTATTCCAGGGAATTTCTTTTTGTCAAGGAAATGTATGAAAAGGGAGAATTGGGGAAAATCCAGTTTCTCCGAGCCTCACATCAGCAGGAGATGGCCGGATGGCCGGGTTACTGGGAGGGGTTGCCTCCCATGCACTATGCCACCCACTGTGTGGGACCGGTATTGGCCCTACCCAAAGCACAGGCGGAATATGTTTCCTGTTTTGGATCAGGTAGAATCGATGAAAACCTGATTGAAAAATATGGGTCTCCCTTCGCCATTGAGACCTGCCACATCAAATTAAAAGATTCCGATCTTTCGGCAGAGGTGACTCGGTCTCTATTCAACACAGCCCGACAGTATAGGGAAAGCTTTGATGTTTATGGATCCAAAAAATCATTTGAGTGGACTTTGATTGAGCATGAGGATTCCGTGATCCATATCGGAGAAGCGCCTTCTAGGGTGAAAATACCCGATTATGCCCATTTATTGCCTAGTGAAATTGCCTCTTTTACCACTGCCGGTGTATATGATTCGGATGACAATCAGCACCTCTCCTTTATTCAGGGTGCAGGACATGGTGGAAGCCATCCCCACTTGGTGCATGAATTTCTAACTGCTTTGACCGAAGGTAGAGCACCCTATCCAGATGCAAGGGAATCTGCCAACATTACCTGCGTGGGTATTTTGGCCCATGAGTCTGCGATGGAGGGCGGTAAGATCATTAAGCTGCCGGAGTTTACATTGAAATGAGGGATTGATAAATTTTAAATGGATTTATCGCCAGAATTCCCTAAAACGACCTTTAAATCCGTTTTTTGATATTAAAGATATTGAAACTTGATACTGGATATTAATGGATATTTTGCTAATTCCAATTAATATTTTGTGCTTTAGGAACACCTGAGAGAATATGATTTTTACTCAGGTGTTTTTTTCATTATCTTACCCTTTCATTATCTCCTCCAATACCCAATTGGTTCTTGCAGCAGTTATTCCGGTGCTGGGGCATTTTCCTTCTCCCCTTAATTCCTGCACAATACTGCTGATCAGGTCAAATTGGATATGGGGATGCAAATCATACTGAAATAATTTCTCGCCATCTTGATCTGTTACCATCCTAAACTCCCCTTTGCCGAAGGTTTCATAACTGATGAAACCCTTGTCTCCATGAATCACAGTTTGGTCAATTGAACCTGACTTGGAACTGCTGAAACACCAATTTCCGGTGCCATGCACACCGCTCTCAAAAACAAAATTGCCTACTACCATGTCCTCGGCGAGATATTGTCCGGCTTGATTGGCGTGGTGGCCTGAGGCTGATATGACGGGTCCGAACAAAAAATCAAGAAAATCCAATTGATGAGAAGCCAGGTCATAAAAATACCCCCCACCCGCTATTTCAGGATTGACCCGCCAGTTGTCCTCCTTCTTACCAACAAGCTGCGGGACAAGGCTTTGATTCAGCTGAATATGTACTGACCGAACCTCTCCAATTTTCCCCGACTCAACCATTTCTTTGATTTTTACAAAATGAGGCAACGCCCTTCTGTAGTAAGCGACAAAAAGTGGTTGGCCTGCCAAATCACAGGCTTGGATCATGGCTTGGCACTCTTTCAGATTCCTGGCCATGGGCTTTTCCACATACACAGGTTTCCCGGCAGCAGCGGCTAGCTTCGTATAGCGTGCATGGGTATCGGGTGGCGTAGCGATGTAGATGGCATTGACTTCTGGATCTTCGATCAGCGCCTGGGCATCATCATACCACTTGGGTACCTTGTGCCGAACGGCATAATCCGCTGCTTTCTCCCCATTTCGGCGCATGACGGCTACCAAGCTTGAATGGGGAATCAACTGCATGGCCGGGGCACTTTTTACCTCACAGACATTGCCCACGCCTATGATTCCCCATCTGATGCTTTCTAACTTTTTGTTCATGAATAAAAATTACCCCTTTGATAATTCCAATACCTGTTGCCAGATTTCAGGGTCTACTGGCACGCCCTTTTCCAAATTTTCCTTTCTTGTTTTCAAGGTACCTTCACCCGGATACCTTACCTCCTTATCATCAAAAACTTCCGTTTGGGAAAAATTATCAATCAAACCATCCAGGATTTCATCTGAAAAATCCAAGCCTAGCTTTGGTAGGTAAAAACAAAGAAAAAACTGCGAAAGTCCCGTTTCCTTTTTTCTTTTTCCAACCTGATAGGCAGCCTGACCTTCAGAAAGCAAAGCTGCCAACACATCCAGCATCAAGGAAAGCCCTGCTCCTTTCCAAAGCCCGATGGGCAAGGCGAGGTGACGGTCAATGATTGTTTTAGGGTCTTTGGTCAGGTTACCTGCTTCATCAAAGCCTGCTTCAAAGGGCATTTCCTGACCGGCCCTTGCATAGGCCTGCATTTTCCCATAGGCAAATTGAGACATGGCCATGTCCAAAACCAAAGGCCCGGCTTTGCGGGGTACGGCTATGACAAGGGGATTGTTCCCCAACAGCGGCTGAGAACCTCCCCAAGCAGGCATATTGGGTATGGTATTGGAAAAACAGATGCCTATGCAACCCGCTTCCACCGCTTGCCAGCCATAATTCCCAGCCCTCATCCAATGGTTGGTTTGCCGAAGGGCAACTGCTCCCATGCCAAAGTTTTTGGCCATCTTGATGGCTTTTTCCATGGCAAAGTGTGCATTCAGGTTGCCGGGACCAAAATGCCCATCAAATCTCTCAAAAAATCCATTGGACCATAGGGATTCCGGCTTGGCCCTAGGATCGATATGCCCTTCCTGAACAAACTTAAGGTAGGTGGGAAAGCGATTCAATCCATGAGAAGCTACCCCGTCCAAGCTGGCTTTGGCAAAAAGAGTCGCACTTAACTTTGCTCCCTCTTCGTCAAAACCAAATTGGCTCAATATGGATTCAAAAGTTTGGCACAACTCCACATAGGATATCCTCATGATAATTCCAGTTAAAACTCCAAGATCACAATGGTATCAATTTCCTCCCTCTGCTTTCTAGGTATGCTCAACATGACTCCCAGATCATTCTCTTTGAATGTAACCTTGGAACCATCTTTCATCAAAGAGGCTTTTTTTATTTTTTTGTCCAAAACAGGCATCAAAATGGTCTCGTCTTCCGCATCCATCACATGGACAAATACCTTGTTGTCCTTGGCGGTGGTCACACCCCAATTTCTCGGAGAAACCGGGCCTCCTCGCGTACCATAAATGGATTCTCCGTATTGACCGAGCCATTCGGCCATGACCATCAGGCTGTCCACGTTTTCGGGCTGTAATTTGCCATTGGGGAGTGGGCCTGTGTTCAGAAGAAAGTTGGCATTGGCTCCGGCTGCTCTGACCAGGGTCTGCAGCAGTTGTTTGGTGGTCTTGAACCTCCGGTCTTTGATGTTGTAGCCCCATGAACCATTCATGGTTTCGCACATCTCAAGGGGCAATTCCGAAATGGCACCGGTATGGTTGAATCCCATGGTATTTTGACCGGGCAGGTCCCTTTCAAACATCTGAAAGTCCTCTCCCGGAAATGGCATCAAATGGTGGTTGCTCCCGATCAGCGCACCAGGCTGAAGTGCATGGATCATGGAATAGGTTTTATCCAGTTGCCAGTCTTCGTCCAGTTTGTCCCATTGTCCATCAAACCAAATTCCCCCAATGTCCCCATAATTCGTCAAAAGTTCGGTGAGTTGTGCATTCATATATTCGATGTATCGGTTCCAATCCCCGCTTTCAGGCCTGCCGGTATAGTCCCTGCCCGTCCTGCCCCGTGGAAAATAATCCGGATGGTGCCAGTCCAGCTGGGAATAGTAAAAAAACAACTTGATGCCTTCCCGGTCACAGGCTTCTTTCAACTGCCGGATGACATCTTTACCATAGGGAGTGGCTTTGACAATATTGTAATCTGATACCTCTGAATCGTACATGGCGAAACCATCATGGTGTTTGGAAGTGATAGTGATGTATTTCATGCCTGCCTTTTTGGCAATGGACACCCATTCCTCTGCATCAAATTGAGCAGGATTAAAAAAATCAGGTAAGTTTTCATAGGCATGTATGGGGATCTGTTTCTGGTTCATGATCCATTCTGCAATGCCCATGTCTCCTCCCCCTCCCATCACACTGTAAACCCCCCAATGGATAAAAAGCCCATACTTGGCATCCTGAAACCATTCCCGGTTTTCTAAATTTTCAGGACTGGGAGTGTAATCTTCCTGGGCCTGCAAGCATGGAGAAGCAAGTATCAAAAGAAATCCAATTAGTGTAAGGCAAAGTTTTGTTTTCATGGTTATGGGGTTTAAACAGGTTAATGATAAACCAATTTAACCCGTTTTACCCAATACAAAAAACCTGCGCCAAAGATTCTGCCCGGAATGGATCCGATGTCAAACAAATTATTCCGATTCCAGTCCCGGTATGGCTTGCAGAAGCATGGATTCTCCTTCCTCCCCAAAATAAATGACCAAAAGGTTGAACACGACCTTGTAGGTATGGGCAGCCAACAGTGCCTTATAATAGCGGGATTCATATTCCATCAACTCATTGGGACCTGCGACCAGTGTAGTGCCCACATTCCCAATCAGGAGGGAGTCTCCTTTTACAGTATACCCTCCACCAAAAGCATTGACCGGAGCCACTCCAGAAAAAATATAAGGGAACTGATCTCCATTGGGGGATTGGTTGGGCTCATCAGTGAGCTGCAGTGTAATCTGAAAGTCTCTGGCGGCCCCTCTCTCCGATTCATAGAACCTACATGGTGGGTAAGTGAGTTGTGTAGAGCCGGCCTCCCGAAAGCCAATAAGTTTCCAATTCCACTTTAATGGAAAAACTTCCCCTGTCACTTTGTAGGAGATGGGACAATGGTTGGATTCCTCATCTACATTGCAGGAAACGAGCAAAGCCAGGCAAAAGAGTCCAAAAATGGTATTGGAAAGAATATTTGATGGTCGCAATGGAAATATATCGGTCATGGTATTGACAAGACGCCAATTCCTTTGGAAATGTTTTTTAAACCCAGCAAATTTATTTTTGGGTTGGGGAATTCGGAAAAGTTCCTTTCACCAGATCATTCAGGTACCTTTCAAGATTGGAATAATTGGGACTTAGCTGAAAGCTTGCGGCATCGGCTGGATTTTGGATTCATTTGTTGGTAATAGGCCGAATTTTTAAATTCCGAAATTTCATATCAAAGGGCCCTTTCCCTTCCACTCCATGAACCTGTAAACCGATGAATCCTTTTGGATGGGTTTGAAATACCGCCTCATTGGTATGGTCTTCTATCTGATATCCATTGACCCAAGTCTGTATTCTAGGACCTTCAGCAAGGATACGAAGTTCATTCCAACCTTGATTATTATAATATGGATGCCCTTCTTTCATCAATTTTTCTGAAGATAGCCATCCTGTCCCCAGTGCCTCCCCATACAAAACACCGGTAGTAGGAGAATATCCTTCAGGGGTCAACATTTCCTGCCCATGATTTTGTCTGATTTCTATTTGTGGTCCGTACACCCTACCTGCACTTTCATTGTAATGATCACCATGTTTGAGCGATTTGGCAGAGGATCTGATTTGGATTCCCGAATTGGTTATGCTGTCAATCTTTATTTCCATCAATAATTCAAAGTCCCCGAATTCCTCTTTTGTACAAAGGAAGGAATTCTTGCTCCCCTCAACAGTCCGACCTATAATGGCATTATCCTCAACATAAAATTTATGGAAGCCATTCAAGTGAACCCAACCGGCTAAAGATTCCCCATCAAAAAGAGAAATCCACTCATCACTACTTTTCTTTTGAATAGGTGCTGATGCTGATTGGGAAGATTCAGGCAAAGCAAAGGCAATTACCGAATCTCCTGACTTGGTTGCATTTTTCCCTCCTCCACCAGCTGTAACCACCAAGTATTGTTTCCCTTTGATCATGTAAATACTGGGGATGGTATAGCCTCCGGCAGGCAATTGATATTCCCATAAAATTTTCCCGGAATAGGATTCAAACGCCCTTATCTTTTCATCCGGAGTTGCCGCGATGAAAACTACTCCACCTGCGGTAGTAACGGGGCCTCCAAAATTGACTGAACCGGTATTGCGAATGCCCTTGGAGACCAATTCCGGATATTCCCCCAAAGGCACTTGCCAAAGTATTTCTCCCTCATTCAGGTTGATTGCGCTGAGCGTTCCCCATGGAGGGGATATGGCAGGAGCCCCATATTGATCACGCAGGTATTTGTATCCGTCAATGACAAATTTTGTTTTCCCGGCATCTTCCATTTTCAATTCTTTTCCACTGATCAGTTTTTCCTGTTGCGTTTGGTCGCCTTTAAGAAATGTCACCAATGCTTTGACCTCTTTATCAGAAAGATGATTGAATCCAGGCATCAGGTTTCTCCCCTGACTGATGGTCCTGTAGATCTCCCCATCTTTTAGAGAAAGACTAAGAAGCGGAGGATGGGTAGGTGGGTTACCTTTCAAATCAGCCCCATGGCAGACTGTGCAATGCTTGCTGTACAAAGCTGCGCCCAATTCTATGGGTTCGGAATAGGTGTCTTCCAATTTGTTCCTTACTTCGATAAGTTTGTTGATGCTGGGAAGTTCATTGGCATTCACGTACAAAACATTCAAAAATGGGTCATAAGCACCTCCTCCCCATTCCATTCCTCCTAGGTGCCCCGGCATGGAAATGGTACCACGAAGTGAAGGCGGGGAATAAATTCCTCCAAGATCATACTTCTCAAACTGCTCTGTAGCATATGCGTGGGATTCAGGGGTGACATCGCTGATATCTGCCTCTGTCAAGGTTTGCCTGACCAATGGCAACGGTTTTACTGGAAATGGTTGTGTGGGCCAAGATGCTTCTCCTGGAATATCAGAGGAAGGTATGGGGCGTTCTTCTACCGGAAACAAAGGCTCGCCAGTATCTCTGTCCAAAATAAATGTCAAGCCCATTTTAGTCATTTGCACGACGGCATCCTTTTGCTCACCATTCATTTTTAAGGTTACAAGTATTGGGGCAGGAGGATTGTCATAATCATAAATATCATGTCTCACTGTCTGATAATGCCACTTTCTCTCACCAGTTTTGGCATCCAGGGCAATGACACAATTCCCAAACAGATTATTTCCTTTTCTGAATCCACCATAAAAATCGTTGGCAGGAGAGCCGGTAGCAAAAAACACCCAACCTCTCTTTTCATCAAGTGAAAATCCACCCCAGGGATTGGCTCCACCGTAAATTTCCCCTTCCACCCACTCCCAAGTGTCATGCCCAAACTGGCCTTCTTGCGGAATGGTATGGAAAACCCACTCCAATTCCCCAGTGACTGCATCGTAGGCGCGGACATGTCCAGGTGTGGAATGATAATCCTCAGGAACCTTTGAACCTATAATCAATAGATTTTTAAAAATGATACCGGGAGAGGTCACCTCTATATAAGCTTTGTCCTCATCCATTCCCAGTTTTTGGGTCAGTTGGATATGTCCTCCGTCACCGAAAGAAGGAATAAGTTCGCCTGTTTTCGCATCCAATGCATATACACGGTCTCTAACAAATAGAAATATGCGCTGCCCTTCCTTTCCTTCCCAATACGTAACCCCCCTGTTTCTGCCTCGAAGTACTTTTTGACCTTTATTGTATTTGGAGGATTCAAAAAGCCAGATTTCTTCCCCGGAAACCGCATCCAAAGCTACCGCATTAAGTGCCGGGGTGGAGAGGTACATGATCCCATCTACGATAATGGGATTGCTGTACATATTTGAATTTTCATCCGCATCCCCGGTATGGTATTCCCATACCGGTTCTAGCCTATGTACATTGGCTGCATGGATCTGACCCATTTCCGCATATTGATTGGCCTTCTTATCCCCTCTGTATATTCCCCAATCTATATAATTATCAAGTCTGTCTTGCTCTGGATATTGGGGGGTCAGATCACTTTTTTGATTAAAACTGCAGGCTGCTAGAATGGATAGAAATAAACCAATGGAAAAAGAAGGGATGCATTTTTGGTATGTAAAGAACAAAAAGAAACTATTTAAATGAGTCTGATGATCTGAAGGGAAATCAGGTGTAAATTTCATTTTTCTATACATGCTGAACGCTACCTTTTTTTAAGATATGAAGTGCAAATTTCTTCGCTGAAATCTCTTCAAATGACTATTATTTGTACCTGACATGAATCGGGCTGTTTAAACGATTGGAAAAACCTTGGAGATAGGTCTCCCATTCCTTTTGATTCACGATTTCTCCTGCTTGATCCCAGGCAAACCCAGCAAAGAAAACCACCGTGTTTTCCGAATCCGGGATCAGGTTGACTAAAATATGGCTTTGGTCCCGATGGGGGCTTTCGTGTTTCCTATGGCTTTCTATTTTTGAAGGATCCACCACCATCCCCGTCCCAATAAAGGTACCTTGCATAGGTTCCCAATAACCAAAAAATCCTTTTTGCTCATCCCAAAAAGCCTGCCCTTCATTTTCATGCATGGTCAGACCAACTGTCAAATAAGGCAAAGGTTCTGAACTGTCGATTTTGATTTCGTATTTGGTCAGATGGCTTCCCAGATCCAACTTTATGTGTTTGGTTTCTTTGATAGACATTCCATCTATGGTGTAAGGGGCATAATCCAATTCAAAAACCGTCCTCAGAGGTCCCTCAGCCAAAGTCCTGTAGTTCACAAAATTATCCGCAGCATAAAGGGTGTCACCATCCCAGAAACCGGTTCCACCAATGCCTCTGCTGATTCCGACGTGATAAAAGTCGGCACCTTCGCCAGTGTCTTTGTGGTAGGAGCCTGCACCTGACAGTTCTTTCTCATACCACTTATCAATGATGGGATAAGGTACTTTTTTATGCCAAGCATCGATTCCGCTTGAAAATGTGCCTCCTGGCTCTCCCTCTTTGATCCTTCGCAAAGCGTCCGGGCCATAAGTTCTGAAAGCAACTTTATCATTTTCCCAGGTATAGTCATCTGTCCTTTCCGGTACAAACCTGGAAAATGTCCTGACGTCCGGTGACGAATACGGCCCTGCTGCTTCCACAATTTCCAAGTGCACTTCTTCGTCTTTTTCCAGCTTGACCCCGACCAGCAGGTTTTCCCTATTTCCTTGATCATCCATCAGCCATTGATGGTCCAGCAGTGTTCCGTTGCTGCGGTTTCTAATCCTGAGGTGATCCCATTTTTGATCATCCAGCCCCATATTTACTGATTCAAGGGGCAAATTGACAATTGCATATTCATGGTCAACTCCTGAAACCACCACAAAATAGGAAGGAGCTGCTGGCTCACAGGCCGTGAAGATTAGAAAGAGGATCAAAAACCGAAATACATGAAAGTTCATGGGACTTGGGGATTGATTTAAAATTTGTTTTCTGAGGTAAATCTCACTTCATGCTTTCTATGCAAAGCCTCAAGATAATAATAATCGGCATAAACCAAAGGCACATCAACTTCATGTTCTCCCGGCAAATGACCAGTACTGTGATCCAGGATAAACCCCTTGTTCGCACCCAGATCAGATCGGTAGGAACTGGTTAGATTATCCAAAACCTGTATGGCTGTCCGTCTGTAGTAATGATCATTCCCTGGCAAATATCCGTCGAGTTCGAGCATGGCAGAAGCCATGATGGCTGCCGCTGATGCATCCCTGGGCGCATAGGGAATATCAGGTGCATCATAATCCCAATAGGGCACCAAATCCTCCGGCATATTGGGATGATCCAGCATCAGCTTGGCGATTCTTTCCGCCATTTCCAGGTATTTCACTTTTCCCGTTTCCCGATAACACATCACATATCCATACAATCCCCAAGCCTGTCCTCTGGACCAAGCAGATTCATGGGCGTATCCCTGATGGGTGTGTTTGTTCCTGACCTCACCAGTCAGGGTGTCATAATCAATGACATGATAAGAACTGAAATCGGCTCTAAAATGATTGGCTAAGGTAGTCTCAGCATGGGCGTCCGCTACTTTGTAATAGGAGGAATCCCCGGTCGCTTTTGTGGCCCAAAACAAAAACTCAAGATTCATCATGTTGTCAATGATGACAGGAAACTGCCATTTATCCCTATTGTGGTCCCAAGACCGAATGGCTCCTACTCTTTCATCAAATCTCGATATCAATGCATCCGCCGCATCTAACATGACTGCGTGATACTCCTTATTACCGGTCAGCTGAAATCCCTTTCCAAAACTATTGTATATCATGAACCCAAGGTCATGCGTCCCCCGGTAATTTTTAATCGATTCAAGAGGCGCGGTGAATTCCATGGCCTTCTGTTTCCAAAAATCTTCTCCGGTGGCTTCGTACATCCACCACAGGTTGCCCGCAAAAAACCCACTTGTCCAATCCCTCGGCTTCACCAAAAACAAAGTATCTGCCCTCAGCGATCTTGGGCTGACCAGTTCAGGATAATTAAGTCTAACTTTTTCTATCTCCTCAAAGGCTGTTTTTAACTGTTCACCTGCAAATTCCATTTCATCCAGATTGAAATCCCGACTTTTGCAGGACAGAAAAAAGATGAAGAAACAGGGCATCCAAAAAACAATGGATTTTAAAGGGCGTTTTTTTAATCTAATCATGATTTGGCTGGTATAAATGATCCATATAAAAGCCTGGGAGATCTACTCTCCCAGGCCTTAAAATTTTTTTTTATGCTATTAATACCCTGGGTTCTGTGGAGCCAAGTTCGGATTGGTTTCCAATTCCTGGCGGGGTATTGGCATCAGATAATCTCTGGATTCAGAAAAGTTGGGCTGAGGTTCAAGGGAATCAGGACCAAGAAAGGCCTGATTTCCAAGTCTCCTTCTCTTGATGTCATACCACCTTTTGAATTCAAATGCCAGTTCCAACCTTCTTTCTTCCAAAACCAGTTCGATAAAGGCATCTTTACCCATGCCGGGCATCACATCTTCCGGAAATGCATTCATGACACCTGCCTCATTTCTGGCTCTCTCCCTTATCAGGTTCACATAGCCAACAGCTTCTGGATTTCCTCCTCCACTGATTTCTCCCAATGCTTCAGCTGCAGTCAACAAAACCTCCGCGTATCTCATCGCAGAATAGTTGTGATCACTGAACTGCATCTCCCCTTGAGCCCTTCCGGGAAATCTGGAATATTTGGCGATGTGCGGTCTTTGGGTGTTTACAAAATTTTGAAATGGTTGTAAAGTTCCACCCATCATGATTTCAGCATCGAAGCTCACTCTTTTTCTGTAATCCCTGTCATCCCAGGTATCATACACTTTCATGGAAGGCACCAAAACACTCCACCCGGATATGTCTGCTCCCCTGATACCGGTCATAGAGGCATTGTAATCCACATTGACATTACTGGGACCACTTTGTAATCCAAGAAAATCCACTGCAAAAACATGTTCGATAAGACCATCAGCGGCACTTGCGATATACAAATCCTGGAAATCCTCCACCAAACCATAGCCAAACCGGTCTTTGTTGTCAATCACCCATTTGGCTTCTTCGTAGGCTTGTTGGAAATTTTCCAATGTAAGGTGCAAGGTGGCCAAATAAGATGCTGCCGTCCCTTTGGTGGCCCTGGTCCTCACCCCATTGGCATGTTGGTCAGGCAACCATTCCTTGGCAAATTCAAAATCCAATTGGATATTGTTATAGATTTCGGGTACACTGGTTTTTTCCAATGTTTTTACCAGTTCAGGATTACTGATGAAGAAGTCTATGTAGGGTATTTCACCAAAATTTCTCACCAAATGGAAATAAGCGAAGGCCCGCATGAACCTGGCTTCAGCTATCAATGGATTGAGGACAGATTCCGCCGCATCGACGCTTTCAGCTCCAGCTATGGCAGCGTTGGCAGCACTGATCACTTGGTACCAGACTGGCCAAAAAACCGTCACCATACCATTGTTATCGTCCATGTTGAAATCATTCATTTGCTGCCTGGCTGCAGGAGTACCCCGGTCCCCGATATCCACCATGTCGCCTCTCAACATCAATGCTGATACAAACTGCCTTCCGTAAAGAGCTTCTGTGGCCAATAAACCAACAGAACCTAATACTGCAACTTCCACATCATTGGGTGTATTGAAAAGACCTTCCGGAGCCAATACCCCCACCGGTCTTTCCTCCAAATCCGTGCATCCCCAAGTCATTGCAAAGAGGCAACAAAAAGAGCATATTATATTTATTTTTTTCATGATCTTATTGAGTAAAATTAATGTAATTAAAATCCTATATTCAAACCCAAGGTATATGATTTGGCATTGGGATAACTTCCGTAATCCAAACCTAAATTCCTGTTTCCATTGGCAGCGCCTCCCGAATTGTAATTCACTTCAGGATCATATCCCTCATAATTGGTGAAAGTCAGGATGTTTTGAGCTGAAGCATAGATCCTCAATCGCTGTACTCCGATTTTTCTGGTCATGTTGAAAGGCAGGTTGTACCCAAGTGCGAGGTTTTTCAACCGAACAAAACTTCCGTCATAAATGAATCGTGTGGAGACCCGTCTTGTTCTTCCTATTGAAGCCCTAGGTACATCTGTATCGGTATTTTGAGGAGTCCACCTGTTCAGGGCATCCGTAGTGGCATTGTTAATACCTGACAACAGGTTCAATTCCATCAAGGTATAACTTAAAATATCATTTCCCTGGGAGCCCTGGAAAAAGATGTTGAGGTCAAAATTCTTCCACCTGAAATCATTGTTCCAGCCAAAAATGAAATCTGGATGAGGATTTCCGATGATTTCTCTGTCATTGGCATTCAAAACCCCATCTCCGTTCAGGTCCGCGAATTTTTCTCCTCCTGCAACTTGCTCAAAACCACCTCCTGGAATAAACGTGTCCCCTTCTTGATAAACCCCTTCATAAATCCATCCGAAGAAACTACCCACAGGAAATCCTTCTCTTAAGATTTGGGTCTGTCCAAGTCCTACCATGTGTCCTGGTCCGGAACCATATAGAATATCATTCCCTCCCGGAAGGCTAAGGACTTTATTCCTGTTTCTGGAAAAGTTGACATCTGTATTCCACTGAAAGGCTCCCGTCAGAATCCTGGCTCCCAAAGTGAGTTCAACACCTTTGTTCTCTACTTTTCCCACGTTTTGAAGCTGATTGGAAAATCCGGAATACTGAGGCAAGGGAACTTCAAATAACAGGTCACTGGTCACCATTCTGTAGTACTCAAAAGTAGCATAAATCCTATCTGACAGGATGGCGATATCCGTACCTATATTGAATTGGGCAGTAGTCTCCCAAGTCAGGTCATTGTTGGCCACAGTTGTGGGCCTGATCGCATTGACCGGCAATCCATTGACAATGGTAAATACATCAGAAAATCTAGCCAAGGTTTGAAATGGCGCGATGGCTTGATTACCCGTAAGCCCATAACTGGTTCTTAGTTTCAATAAACTGATGGTCTGATTATCCTTTAAAAATGCCTCATTTCCCAGGTTCCAGGCCACAGCCCCAGATGGGAAGAAGGCCCATTTGTTGTTGACACTAAAGGTGGATGAGCCATCATACCTGGCATTTAATTGAACCAAAAAACGGTCATCAAACCCATAATTGACCCGCCCGTAAAAAGAGGCCAAGGTCCAGTCTTGCAAAGAGGAACTTGGCCTGAGCCAAACTGATGCCGCACCAAGGTTCCAGAACTCAAAGGCATCTGTGACAAAATTCTGCCCGGCCCCTCCCCAATTTTCATTGGTTTGGCTCTGGTAAGAATAGCCACCCATCACGCTCAGGTTATGCTTTTCGGCATAGGTTTTACTGAACGAAAGGTAATTTTCGTTTAGCAATAAGGTACTTCTTGAGCCGTTGACATTTCCCTGACCCCCCACATTCCGGCCTGCATTTAGGGTGGTGGGGGTATAAGTCCCTATTCTTCCGCTGTTGGTAGTCGCTCCAAGTGTAGTCTTAAAGCTCAAATTCTCAGTGATCTGATATTCCGCAAAAAAGTTGCCTTGAACCCTGTCATTCACGGATTCGTTTTGATATTCCCTTGCCACTGCGACAGGATTATCATGCGGATCATTCATCCTGGCGATGGTATACCGGCCATTTTCATCAAAAATTGGTTGATCCGGTTCAAATTTGAAAGCACCTGCCACTACCCCGGTATTATTGGATCCGCCAGAGCCTTCCTGGGTTCTGGTTCCTTCTTGACTTGATCGCTGCGCAAATATATTCAAACCAAGTTTCAACCTATCAGAAGCCTGGATATTGACATTACTGGTAATGGAAAACCGATTAAATCCAGAACCGATTATTACCCCTTTTTGATCAAAAAATGCACTGGAAACGTAGTAATCCACATTGTCCGCACCCCCTGAAATAGAGAGTTGATGGTTTTGGATATGACCTGTCCTGAATATTTCATCCTGCCAATCTGTATTTGCTCCCAAAGAGGAAAACTGAGGACGGATTTCAGTAATATAGTCCATGAATTCATTGGCATTCAAAAGATCCAATCTGCTGATTTCCTCCTGACTGGAAAAAGCTGTATTGAGTTCGATCCGTGGCGCACCTTTTTTACCCCGCTTGGTGGTGACCATGATGACACCATTGGCTCCTCTGGATCCATATATTGCTGTGGCAGAGGCGTCTTTCAAAACCTCTACAGATTGAATATCTTCAGGTGGAGGCATAGCTGCACCAATAAAGCCATCCACCACGAAAATAGGGTCACTGCTTGCATTGATGGAGGTCCCTCCACGTATCCTTACCTTAAAACTTGCTCCAGGCTCCCCGTTGTTTGCCTGAATCTGCACACCCGCTGCCCTGCCCTGTAAGGCCTGAACCACATTAATGGCTGGAAAAGCCGTCAATTGTTCAGCCTTCACAGAGGAAACGGAACCGGTTAAATCACTTCGTTTTTGGGAACCATATCCGATCACCACCACCTCATCCAATGAGGCAAGGTCACTTTCCATGGTGACATTGAGGATGCTCCAGTTTTCCAAGGGTACCTCTTGGGTCTTGAAACCCATGGATCTGAACACCAAAACGGGATCAGAACCACTGACTTCCAAGGTATACCGACCTTCAAGGTCGGTCACGGTACCTACACCGGTACCTCGCAGCTGAACGGTGACTCCGATAATGGGTTCCCCGTTTTGCTCAGTCACTGTGCCTGATATGCTGCCTGCCTGGGCATACAACGTTTGGCCCGACAGCAACAAACACAGTGAAAAAACCAGACTTAACGCTGGCTTTAAGGTTTTTGATAAATTTTTCATCATGGGTAAATTGTCTAATTGAAAATTTTTGTGCAATCGATTGTACAAATATAATGGTTTAATTTAATTTCAAAAATTTTACATCAAATAAATTTTAAATTCGTTAATTCATCCCATTATAGTTTTATATTGTGTTATATAGCCTATTGACTTGAAGATATTTCGATTTTTTAATTGGCATAAAGTTCAAATTATTATATATTTGTGCAACCGTTTACATAAATTTATGAAATACTATACCCGATACGCTTCCCATCCGCAAGATGTGAAAAGGTATGACACCCAAAAATTAAGAGATCATTTTTTGATCCAAAACCTATTTGAGCCTAATGAGATCAACATGGTCTATACCCATGAAGATCGATTGATCATAGGCGGAATTCAACTCTCAGAAAAGACGGTCGAACTGACCACCTTCGATCAATTGAAGAGTGCGTCATTTTTAGAAAGGAGAGAAATTGGACTGATTAATGTCGGAGAGCATGAGGCTGAGGTTATTGCAGATGAAGAAAAGTATACTTTGCTTCCAAAAGAAGCCCTTTACATTGGAAAAGGGGTAAAAAAGGTTTATTTTAAAGGAACAAATAAGGGTCAAACCCGATTGTATTTCAATTCCGCACCTGCCCATCATGCCTATCCCACGACAAAAGTAGGCAAAAAGGAGGCTGAAATTGTTGAATTGGGCAGTTTGGAAAATTCTAACCACAGAATCATATATAAACTATTGGTGAATTCCGTTGTCAAAACCTGCCAGCTCCAGATGGGCATGACAGAATTAAAATCCGGTTCGGTCTGGAATACCATGCCGGCTCATACCCATGACCGCCGGATGGAGGCGTATTTTTACTTTGATCTTGCTGAAGACCAAACAGTCTGTCATTTCATGGGACAACCCGAAGAGACACGTCACATTTGGGTACATTCCCATCAGGCAGTGATTTCACCCCCTTGGTCCATTCATAGTGGAGCAGGAACTTCGAACTATACCTTTATTTGGGGCATGGCGGGAGAAAACCTGGATTATGGAGACATGGATGTCGTTGACCCAATAGCCTTAAAATAACAATGGACAATCTTTTCGATTTAAGCGGAAAAGTTGCCTTGGTCACAGGCGCCACCCATGGCCTTGGAATGGCCATGGCCACAGCCTTGGCGCAATATGGAGCCACATTGATCATCAATGGTCATACACCTTCCAAAATGGATTCAGCCATTAAGGCCTATGCAGAGATGGGCTTAAAAGCCCATGGGTATATCTTTGATGTAACGGATGAAGAGGCTGTGGAGGAAAACATCACGAAAATTGAAAAAACCCATGGCCTTATCCATATTTTAATCAATAATGCAGGCATGATCATGCGGGTCCCTGCACTGGAAATGGCACCAGCTGATTTTAGAAAAGTCATAGATGTCGATCTGGTGGCTCCATTTATCCTGTCCAAAAGGGTCGCCAAGAGCATGGTAACCAACGGCGGTGGAAAAATCATCAACATCTGTTCCATGATGAGCGAGCTCGGCAGAGATACCGTTTCCGCCTATGCAGCTGCCAAAGGTGGGCTTAAAATGCTGACCCGAAACCTTGCGACTGAATGGGCCAAATACAACATCCAGGTCAATGGTATAGGCCCGGGATATTTTGCCACTGATCAGACTGCACCCATAAGAATTGATGGGCACCCTTTGAATGATTTCATCATACAAAGGACACCTGCGGGGAAATGGGGTGATCCACAGGATTTAGCTGGAACTACTGTTTTTCTAGCCAGTAAGGCAAGTGATTTTATCAATGGACAGATTATTTATGTTGATGGAGGCATCCTTGCCACAATCGGTAAACCACGGGAATCATGATCAAAAGCGGAAGAATTACCATTCATGATATCGCGGAAAAGCTGAACATCACAGCTTCTACGGTTTCTCGGGCTTTAAATGACCACCCCAGGATAAGTGATCTGACCAAAAAGGCTGTCCATAAAATGGCCAAACAACTCAACTATCAACCCAATCACATTGCATCTGCATTAAGAAGTGGGAAAAGTAGATTGATCGGTGTCATTATACCTACTGCCAACAGAGCTTTTTTTTCATCTGTAGTGAGAGGGGTAGAAGAAATAGCAAACTCCCTGGATTATAAAGTTATCATTTGCCAATCTTATGATGATCCGGAAAAAGAAATAGAGACCATTGATGCATTGCTGAGTGCAAGAGTGGATGGAATTGTTGCCTCCACAGGTAAACAAACATTCACCTTTGATCATTATCAAAGAATTATAGACAAGAAAATTCCTTTGATCTTATTTGACAGAGGAAACCAGGATCTCAAGGTAAGCCAAGTTGTCATCGACGATTACAGGGGAGCTTACCAAGCCGTTAAACACCTGCTGGATCAAGGCTGCAAAAGAATTGCACATTTTACAAGTGTGAGTAAAATCAGCATTTATACGGACAGAATGAGGGGGTATTTGGATGCCTTAAGAGATGCCAATATCCCCATTGACCATAAATTGATCATTGAAGGTGACCTTCAGCTAGAAGATGGCAGAATCAGTATGGAAAAATTGCTCCGGTTAAAAGTACGGCCTGATGCTGTATTTTCATCCAGTGATTTTGGCGCAATGGGCGCCATGCAGGTTCTAAAAGAACACAAAATCAAAATACCGGAGGAAGTCGCTTTGGTCGGTTTTAGCAATGAACCGTTTACTGCCTATACAGATCCTCCTTTGACCTCAGTTGATCAGATGAGCATCACCATGGGCAAGATTACAGCTGAAGCATTCTTTGATGAGCTAAAAACAGACAAGTCAAACTTTATCCCCCAAAAAACAGTGCTTGCTCCAGAACTAATCATAAGGGGATCTTCATTAAAATGTATCCCGGAACCTAAAGCAATTTAGGCCATTTTCTGAGCGGATTGGATTGAAATTTTTTTAACTTTTTTACCATAAGCATGGAAAAAGAACAATAAATTCTGAAATTGGTTGATTATATCTTAATAAACCAATCTTCATCCTTCTATCCTTCGTTGAAGGGTAATTCATTAATTTATGCAAGCCCTCAACAGAACCACCGTCACCAAAATACAGGAGCGTCCCATAAAAATCATTCAGTTCGGAGAAGGGAATTTCCTCCGAGGCTTTGTGGATTGGATCATCGACGTGATGAATGAAAAAACTGAATTTAATGGGGATATTCAAGTGGTTCAACCCATATCTGAGGGATTGGGAAAGCTTATCAACCAACAGGATGGACTGTACCATGTCAGGTTGGAAGGTTTACTAAATGGGGAAATAAGTGAGGAAAGTCGCCTTATAACCTGCCTCAGATCGGTAATGAATCCTTATGAAGATTATAATGATTTTCTCAAACTGGCTGAAAACCCAGATCTGAGGTGGATGATCTCGAATACCACAGAGGCAGGCATTGCTTTCGATGCGGATGACAATGAGATGAACTACTTACCCCAGCAGTTTCCTGGCAAGCTGACGGCTTTGCTATACCATCGATTTATACATTTCAAAGGGAGCCCGGAAAAAGGAATGATCCACATCCCCTGTGAACTGATAGATAAAAACGGGGAAAAACTAAAAACCTGCATTTTACAGTATGCCGAGGTTTTTGAGCTTCCGGAAGCTTTTGGAAAATGGATAGAGGAACATAATATTTTTTGCAATACTTTGGTAGACCGAATCGTACCTGGATTTCCCAAAGATAAAATAGGCAAGATTCAAAATGAACTCGGCTTTGAGGACAATTTAGTCGTAATGGCTGAACCTTTCCACCTGTGGGTAATCGAAGGTCCCGATACGGTCCAAGAGGAATTTCCCGTAGAAAGCGCCGGCCTACAAGTGAAATTTGTCAAAGACCAAGCTCCATACAGAACCAGAAAAGTCCGTATCCTCAATGGGGCACATACCTGTTTGGTCCCCATAGCTTACCTACGTGGTCTCCGCACGGTCAGAGAAAGTGTCGAAGATGTATGGGCCGGTGATTTCATCCGTAAGGCTGTTTTTGAAGAAATAATCCCAACACTGGATTTGCCCAAAGAGGACTTGGAGTCTTTTGCTTCTGATGTGATGGATCGATTTCGAAATCCATTTATCCGGCATGAATTGATTTCCATCGCCTTAAATTCCATCTCAAAATTCAAAGTAAGGGTTTTGCCTTCACTTTTGGTATATCATGACAAAGAAGGCGCTTGGCCGGAAAAACTTACCGCCTCAATGGCTGCCTTACTGGTGTTCTACAGAGGCATTGACCTCAACAATGAAGCAATTCCCTTAAAGGATGGTGAGGAAATCCTAATTTTCTTCCAAGAGGCATGGAAAATACCCAACACACAAGAGATGGTGGAGAAAATCTTGGGTAACACTGATCTATGGGAAGAGGATCTCAGTTCCCATCCTGGGCTGGTCGAAAAGATTTCCTTTCAAATCTCCAAAATCCTGCAGTTGTAAGGATCACTTCTTTTTTTTGAATCCAAAAACCCACTAGCCAACCAAGCAATGGATGGCTATTAATGATTTTTGATTCTTCTCGATCGTTTTCATCATCAGAAATTTTTATTCTTTGGCAAACGGGAGGCATTTTTACCGCATCCTATATGTTACTTAAATAGTTATCATTCGGTAAAATCATTTTTTCAAAATACCCAAGGATTTTTTTTACCTTGATCTGTAACATTTGTATTACAACTGCATCACCTACATACATGCAATCCTTTTTTGAATCCCACATATGGCCATTGAAAAACAAACTATACCGGATGGCCTTCCTGTGGGTGAAAGACAGGGATGTTGCACAGGACTTGTTGCAAAATGTATATGAAAAAGCATGGAAGCTAAGGGTGGAACTTCAAAACATGGAAAACCCCACAGGATGGATGGTCAAAAGTCTCAGGAATGAAAGCTTGCAGCATTTTAGGCAAAGCAAACGGTTCGAAAATCTGGATCATCTAGAAGCTGGCTACATGCCACAGGACCATGAAAACAACCATGAAGATACCATAAAAAGGGTATTTCATTTTCTTGAAAGCTTACCGGAAAAACAACAGGAGATATTTCAATTGCGGGAAGTAGAAGGATTGACCTATGAGGAAATCGCCCAGTATATGGACATCTCAGTGGATCAGGTAAAGGTAAATTTATTCAGGGCAAGGAAATCCCTACGCGATCAATTAAGACAAAAAATCAATGAAAGATAAAATAGAAGCACTTCTAGACAAGTATTGGGCAGGAGAAAGCAGCCTGGAAGAGGAGCAGGAACTTAGGTCTTTGATTTCAAAATCCTCCGACTTTCCTTCGGAACGATTGTTCTTCGAAGACTTGGCAACTCTTTCCCAAATTGAGCCAGCCCCTTTGCCCGCACCAAAAAACAAGCCTGTTTGGCTCCGGCCCATTTGGCAATCCGCGGCGGCTGTCTTACTCTTCTTGGCCGCAAGCTTCCTGGTCTTTCAGAACCAAGAAAAACAAACGGAAGCAGAGGCCTACGAACAGGTGATGCAGGCCCTTTCACTGATTCAGCAAAACATGCAAAAAGGCACAGGTCAATTGGAACCTATCAGCTCGTTTCGATACCTCAATACCTCTCACGAGATTTTTGACTTAAAAGAATAAAAAAAAAGCCATGAAAAAATACATGATGATCTTCCTATTCCTGATGCTTGCTTCAGGATTACAGGCACAGGATGATGCCATAGTACGTTTCTTTTCCAAATACATGGAAGATGACCGCTTCTCCAGGGTATTTATCAGTCCTAAAATGATGCAGATGGCCGGTGGGTTTTTGAAATCCAATGCAGTGGAAAGCCAGCTGAACAAAGATGAAAAAGACCTTGGGGAATTGATAGCCAAAGTAAGAGGCATCCGCATCCTGACCGGTGAAAATGTTCAGGGACAAAAATTGTTCAAAGAAGCCATGGCTACCCTAAACAAAAATCAATATGAAGACCTGATGGACATACATGACAAGGGATCTGATGTGAAGTTTATGGTGAGAGAGGAAAATGGCATGGTCAAGGAATTGCTCATGCTCACTGGTTCTGAGGGAAACTTCACCCTTTTAAGTATGCTCGGGAACTTTACCTACCAGGACCTAAATATCTTAGCAGAAAATACCAGCATCCCCGGAATGAAAGAATACCAATCAGGCCAAAAGAAAAAATAATCCAAACCTTGAAAACTCATAAACCAAAATGAAAATGAAAAAGATAATATTATTTGGGCTACTGATGACCATAGGAATTATGGCACATGCCCAAAGCAAAAGTGTGGCTGAACTTTATAACAAACACAAAGCCAATGAAAATTTCTTCCACCTGGACTTGGCAGGGAATTTCATGAATTTTGCGAAAGGTTTCGACCTCAAACTGGATGAAGCCAATCTGGATCACTTGACCAGTTCCGTTGACAAGGTTAGACTGTTCAAGTTGCCATACGGAGGTCAAGCAGCCAAAGCTGATTTTCAGGCTCTGCAAAAAGGACTTCAAAAAGAAAAATTTGACTTGATGATGGAAATGACTGAAAAGAGCAATGGAATTATGCTGTACAGTAAAGGAAGCAGTTCCATCAGTGATCTGATTCTATTGATCAATGGAAAAGAAGGTGATTATATGGTAGTGGAATTGACCGGTAAATTTGATCCACAAGCCTTGGAGGAGGCGGGAAACAAAGTGGGTTATTAACCTAAAACCCACATGAATATTTTTTATTCCAGTTAAAAAATGGGTACAAGCCTCTAATTTCGGAGGCTTGTACTATTTTATTTTTATGTAATATTTTAAGAGGAAAAACATAATTACAATTTGATTTTTTGAAATTTTATTACAGAATTTTGATCAGAAACCATCGGTTTAATGTTCTTGATATCGTTTGCGACCAATTTTAATTTCATTTATAGATTTGTTAACAATAGTTTATATTTGTTACCATATCGTTATCAAAAATGATATTTTATTAAATTATTTGGAATTTAATATTTGATGTTTTACATTTGAGTCAAAATCATACTTGATTTTTTCCCCGCCCAAAATAATTAAGCTCAACTTATCAAAAAAGCTATGCTGGTTTTCCGAATCAGTATAGGAGTTTAACAAATTTAAAAAACCTATTAACAGTTTTTATTATGAGATTAATTATGGCATTATTGGTGGCAATGGGGATTTCAGGAAATTCCCTCGCCCACACTGGCGTTGAGCAATCAGCGCACGAAGATTCGGTAGTATTGCAGCAGGTAAAACCTGGCAATGTTAAACTGGTTTACAGAGAAGTTCCTAACGGTCCAGTCTATGTAAAAATTACAGATCAAGACAACAAAACGCTCGTCAAAGATAGGATTCAGATGGAAAACCCATTCTCGAAGAACTATAATATGGAATATTTAAAACCCGGACTATATCATGTAGAGGTTAAAAACAACAATGGTTTGATGGAAACCTATGACCTAGACATGAGACCTGCTAAAGAGGAACCTGTGGTTTATTCAAAAGTGGAAATGGTAGGAGACAGGAAGTTTAAGCTAGTGGTGAACGCCGTAGCTGCATCCAATCTGATCATCAGAATCTACGACAAAAATGAGCTTATCCATCAGGAAGTGGTAGAAGATGTAAAAGGAGTCCAAAAACTGTATACCATACAGGGAATCCGACAAATGGGCAACATCGTCTTCCAAGTCAGCAACGATCAGGGATTTGACCAATATCTTTCGGCTAGGTAGCCACCTGGCCCATGAAAGGTTGTGGCAAATTTGGGAAAACACAATCAAGTATGAAAAAATAGAAAGAGGCCTTTGAAGGCCTCTTTTTTTTATTTGAAATATTTGAGATTGACTACTTCCATTTCGGACAAAAACCTAAAGGATCCTCTTTTGATGTCCTTCTTAGTCAATCCTGCATAAACCACCCTGTCTAGTGCCACTACGTCATAGCCTAGATGGGCAAATATTCTGCGGACGATCCTATTTTTACCCACATGAATTTCGAGTCCCAGTATGGTCCTATCCTTTGACAGCACCTGCATGTCGTCTACTTTTACGGGTCCATCTTCCAAGGTCAGTCCCTCCTCCAAAATCTTGATTTCATCATTTTTGTTCAAGGGTTTGTCCAAGGTAACCTGATAGATCTTCTTTATCTTGTTGGAAGGATGGGACAGCTTTGCCGCTAATTCTCCATCATTGGTAAACAACAACAACCCTGTGGTATTTCTGTCGAGTCTTCCGACTGGAAACACCCTTTCCTCACAGGCATTTTTGATCAAATCCATGACCGTCTTCCGCTCTAGGGGATCATCTGTGGTAGTGATGAAATCCTTCGGCTTGTTCATCAGGAGGTAAACGGGTTTCTCCGGATTGATGGCGCTTCCTTTGTAAGTCACCCGGTCTTTCCTAAGGACCTTGTGCCCCAATGAGGTGATTACTTCACCATTGACTTTTATTTCCCCTTTCTCGATCAATTTATCGGCTTCCCGTCTAGAACAGATGCCTGAATTGGCGATGTATTTGTTTAGCCTAATTTCATCCGCTACAGGTGTCTTTTCCGCCTGCTTTTCAATTTTTTTAAAATTATATTCAGGTCTTTCAAGCTGTTCCCCCCTTATGCCTTTACCTGTTGGTTTTTTAAAGCCTGATTTGAAGGGTTTTTTGGTACCTTGTTTGGAATCTTTAGGATCTAGAGGTGCATACACCGGTTTCTGATCTTTTCCTCTGCCTTTGTAAACTGATTTACTTGCTTCTGGAATTGGTTTGCTTTGACAGGGTTCTTCATCTGCCCTCTTGAATTTTTTCAGTGGCGAAAATCCAGGATCATGGGGACGCTCAGAAGCGTCTTTTTTTCCTGAATACTTATTTGATTTAAACCCAGGTTTTTTCTCACTTCCGTAATCTTTTTTCCAGGATTTTTGATTGTCGTCTTTTTTGTTTTTCATTGTCTTGCAACATCTCTGCTGTATTTGTTATCTATCCCTTAAACCGCTTAACTACCTGATTTTAAGGGGTTGCAAAGATAAGGAAAAAATTAGTGATAAAATACAAAGATCAAAAATAAACCCCGGCAGGGTGACAGTAAATTCAATCTCTTTCTTCTCCGATCTGATTTTCCTGGCTGGCAAAATCTTTGGGTTGGGGAAGGTCTTTCAGCTCATTGATGCCAAAATATTCCATAAACCGCTCACTTGTTCCATATAGCAAGGGTCTTCCTACTCCTTCAGACTTTCCTGTGATGCGAATAAGCTCCTTTTCCAACAATTTTTGGATTGAATAATCACAGTTTACCCCTCGAATTTGTTCTAAAGTGGATTTGGTAATCGGTTGTTTATACGCAACGATAGCGAGCGTTTCCATTTGTGCAGTAGAAAGCCGTTTTTGGGATTGCTGTTTAAGCAAAATTGAAATGCTGCTCTGATAAGCAGGCTTGGTCAGAAACTGAAACCCACCGGCAACGGATTCCAGTGCAAAAGAAAAATCTTCGTGCAGGTACTTTTCCTGAAGTTGAACAAGAGCTTCAGCGATGTGGTCTTTTGGTACTTCAGACTCAAACATCTCCATCAGGCATTTTTGGATCTCTTCAATTCCCAATGGAGACGGTGAGCAGAAAATTAGGGCCTCAATATGTTTGTGCAAAAAGTCCAAAATTATTTCTTGGCCAATTTGGCTTCAATAGAATGCATCGTATGCGGAACTGCCTTCAGCCTTTCTTTGGCTATCAATTTTCCCGTATCCACACAGACACCATAAGTTCCATTCTTAATCCTGACCAAAGCGTTTTCAAGATTGATGATGAATTTCTGTTGTCTTGCCGCGAGTTGACTTAAGCTTTCCCTTTCAAGCGTATCCGCTCCGTCTTCCAAAAGTTTTGAGGTGGAAGCGGTATTATCGGTCCCACTGTCATTTCTTTTGCTCAATGATTCCTTCAAGGAAGTCAGTTCCTCTTTGGCCACGGCCAATTTTTGTAAGATCAAATCCTCAAATTCCTTGAGTTCCTCTCTCGAATAAGATGTTTTTTCTTCAGTGCTCATAACATTTTTGGTTAGATTTGGCTTTGAAAACTGTCGTAGACCGTTCAAAAAGTCCCCTAAAATACATTTAGCAATTTAAAATCAAAAATTTGAATCCTGCTTTATCTGTTACAGAATAATTTAAATTGCTTCCTTTGTAATTGAATATTCTATTTAACGGAAATTAAGCCGGTATAGATTAAATAAAATTTTAAAATCATGAAAAAAATTACCCATTTCTTCTTAATCAGCCTATTATTTTTATTGGTAATCAGCTGTGCTGAAAATTCTGCAAAAAGCGCTGAAAATAATGATTTACCACCTGAAAATCCAAAAATAGGCTTGGCCATTCATGGCGGCGCAGGAACCATCAAAAGAGAAAACATGACCCCTGAAAGGGAAAAAGCTTACCGGGAAAAATTACAGGAATCCTTGGAAGCAGGTTATGCTGTTTTGGAAAAAGGGGGAAGTTCTACCGATGCTGTCATCGCTGCGGTAAAAGTGATGGAAGACAGTCCATTTTTCAATGCAGGCCATGGGGCAGTCTTTACCAATGAAGGCAAAAACGAACTGGATGCGGCCATCATGGAAGGAGCAAGCAAAAATGCCGGGGCTGTGGCAAGCATCACCAATGTCAAAAACCCCATCACTTTGGCCCATGCAGTGATGAACAATTCCCCGCATGTTTTCATGGTAGGTGGTGGCGCCGAAAAATTTGCCATGGAACAAAACCTGGAAATCGTAGATCCTGCTTATTTTAGAGATGAGCAGCGATATGAGCAATTGCTTAAAATCATCGATACCGAAAAGCAGCAACTCGATCACTCTTCCCAACTCGAACTGGAATTACAGGATCCCTATTTTAAAGATCGGAAATTTGGAACAGTTGGAGCGGTGGCCGTGGACATGGAAGGAAATGTAGCAGCAGCCACGTCCACCGGAGGCATGACCAACAAAAGATATGGACGGGTAGGTGATGTTCCAATAATAGGGGCAGGAACCTATGCCGACAACGCTACCTGTGCGGTGTCTGCAACTGGTCACGGGGAGTATTTTATTCGGACCGTCGTGGGACATGAAATTGCCGCTCAGATGAAGTATCTGGATAAGTCTCTCAAAGACGCGGCAGATGATGTAGTCATGAAGCAGTTGGTGGAAATTGAAGGAGAAGGCGGCATCATTGCCATAGACAAATACGGTAACATCGCAATGCCTTTCAACTCTGAAGGCATGTACAGGGGCTACATGTATGAGAAAGGTAAAGGAAAAACCTTTATTTATAAAGATGAAGATGAAAAACTGTGATAGTAAAAAGGGCTGAAAATCAGCCCTTTTTTATGGTACCAATAAGGATTGAACTCTTTTTTCCAATAAGGCCAATTCAATGTGCATCCGGTATTTGACCCGGAGATAGCGGTGAATGACTTTCAGGCTCTTTCCTTTGGAGACAAAGTATTCCTGAAGAATCTGGGTGATTAGGTCTTTGTTCATTGTTACTAGGGAGAATATAAGTGAAATGGAAGTTAATAAAATTTTATGGTAATTAAAAGCAGTTAATTAAAAATATTATTTAACTCCAACCACCACAGTCTTTTTGATAACCGCTGTGCTGCCTAAGTTTATATCAATATATTCTACCCAAACGATATAATATCCTGGTCTAACCCTTTTATGACTTAGATCCGTTCCATTCCAGGTGTACATCCCCTTATTGCCCCAAACATCATTCTGGGCAATGTCTTTGATCAGCTGCCCAGTGACGCTGTATATCCTTACAGTAGCCACCAAGCCGGATTGAGGCACCTCATATTGGATGGAGGTGAAATTCTGTTCTCCAGGTGCATCCGGTACAAATACTTTCGGAGAGATCAAGATCATTTCTTCCGTCACCTGCCCAGGAGTGATTTTTTGGGAATTTTTGAAACCTGGGCTTGCATAACCCACCGTAGCTGAAGCTGAATGCCAGTGGTGGGGATTATTGACCTCTCCTTCATAGCTGATCCTTTCCAATGACACCCCTTTAGGATCCCGAACGATAGGGTGGTGCATGCTTTCATGGTACTCAAACTTTTCCATCAAGTTTTCCTCCGGATCAAGCCAGATGACAGACCCCTCCCGGATGGGATAGCTGGGCAGTCCGCTCAATTCCACGAAGGCTTCCTTGTTTCCTTTAGGATATTCCAATTTTAGTTGCTGGGAATCTGTCGTAAATACCAGATATTCGTAGGGTGAAAGGATATAATCCTCGGTAAAAACCAACCGTCTGTTACTGATCATTTCGTTGGTAAAATTGGCCAGTTTCCAGTTCTTCAGGTTGATCGCTTTGTGGGAACGGTTGTAGATTTCCACAAATTTTGGGGCTCCGGTCCGGGGATTGAAAAGCACTTCATTCAAGACAACATCACCTCTTTCAGCGGGAGACGGCAGCATAAAAGTCGCTGACTTTTGTTCTGGATTTATGGCATTCCCTACGCAGTCCCTGAGACCCACCGCACTGATTTCATAAAGCGTTTGTGCTTGAATGGGCTGATCAAAAAGGATCTTGATTTCTGCCGGATGCATAGGGTCCCATTGAACATTGGAAACACTTAAAGATGGTCGAATGTCAAAGTCTACTTCTTCTGCCTCTGGACCAAGTGCCTTGGAGAACACTACATTCAGCAAGTGAGGCGATGTGGCCATGGCCTTCAAAAGCTGGGGTTTCGTCAAGTCGGGACTTTCATCAAAAATGGCATTGATGCTTCCTGGCGTACCCAGTTTTGGAGAAGTGCTAGGCTTGAGGTTACCAAAAGCATTACAGGGCAGGTAGGGATTGATGATTTCTAAACTCATCCCAACTCCTGCCTGTGCCGCTCCCCCATAAGTGCCATTGTCGTAACTCAAACTGTCAATTACCGAGCCGTTAACCCCCAACAGTTTTACCTCATCCCCCCCATTTAAAAGGGTCGGCCAAGAAGTCAATCCAATCACTTCACCAAATGGTTTAAAATTATCGGCCTGATTGGCAGGTGTCAAAAGGACATATGTTTTGGGGGCCAAAAGGTATTGGGGCAATGTGGTTTCGCTCCTTGAATTGGCCAACCTGATTCCTCCTAAATTGATTACCTCAGTACCTGGATGGTACAGTTCAATGTACTCCGAATTGGGAAGTGGATTCTCTGCCCTTGGTGCGGGCATCACCTCATTGATGATGATAGATTTGAAAGAAACATGACTTGGATCACTAAAAGTAAAATCCAAACTTGTGGGCACAATGACATTTCTGTTTAGGTCTTCAATTGATTCTACTCTCAATTCATAGACTTGCCCGTGAATGAGGTCAAATGAGAGTTTTAATCGTACCTGATTGGACGCATCACCGCTAGAGACTTCTTCTGGAATTTGGCCCTCGATCCGGTAGTGGGAAGGGATTAATTTGAGAAAAGGATCCAAATCCTCTGAAAAGGAAATTAGGATTTCATTGGAAGAAACAAAACTCAATTGTTGAATTTGTGGGGGAGTGAAGTCTGCGATGATTTGACGGGTAGATCCAGACAACAGGAATCCATTTATATCTCTGCGAATGGGTACGGTCAAGTCATAAAATCGGTCTTCTTGAAGCGGTTTACTCAATTTCAGCTCCAAAACCGACGCATCGTTTTCCTGGAGAGAAGGTGAAAGTATGCCTTCCTCATCCCTGACACTAAAACCTGAGCCCACCAAGAATTCAGGAGAAAGGGCGTGCTCATGAACCAACAAAATACGGTCACTTTCAGGCATGTAAATCGTTTCAATACCATCCGAGTAAATCAGGGTTTCTGTCAGGTTTTCTACCCTTAGCCCTTGTTCGTTTTTTGCCACTAAAACATCCACAGTAACCTCATTTCCCAATGCAAAACCATGCTGTGGAATAATTTGAAGTTGATATTGCCTTTCCATCAATTCAACTGACTTTGGCGTTGTTCCTAAGATCCTGTAATGGTCAGGTGGAAGAGAAAATGCGGGATCCAAGTAATGGGAAAAACTCAATTGGACAGTGTCTTGATTGAGGAAAAATACTTTTCCCAATCCCATTAAGGTATTATCAAGATTTACTTCCAAATCAAAAAGTGGGTTTTGATTGGGATCTTCAATATCATTGACGGAAAAAGTCAATACCTTGGTTTTAATTTGTTCGGAGGCACTTAACAGAAAAATACGATCCGTGATTTTTTCCACCTGGCTAATTTTAAAATCACTTGATAAGATTTGATCTACCGATACCTTATGCACTGGCCTGTCCAAAGACAATTGAATTTGGTTGGGGTTGATCAACCTGACATCCGAAACGTTTACCTCTTGATTGATTTTCACTTTAAAATCATCCAAAAATAAACGGGCAGCACTTCCTGTTCCCGCCCCGTAAATCGCTTCCAATTTGATGGTTATTTCCTCTTTGTCTGTAAAGTCTGAGGGGATAAGGCTTTCATAAAACTGAAATTCTGAATCAACATTGGGAAAGGTGAGTTTATCTCCAATCTGAACCCGGTTTTGGAAGGGTTCATTTGGTGAATGGGCGAAAGAAAGGAATAAATATACCGGCCTGTTGCCAGTTCCATTGCGTTTTGTTCTAGCCGAGAACGTTATTTTAAGATTTTCTGATCCTAATGTGGTGGTTTTGATGTAAATTTCGGCATTAAAGGAACCAATAACTTGAATTCCAAGGGCATTGGATTGAGCCGTACCTTCGCCAAAAGCCTGAAAGACCCTGGAACCTGAAGCATGTACTTCATTCGCTGACCACCCGGGCAAAAATTCATCAGGATGATTGACGATTTCAAAATTGCTTTCAAAATCCTGATGACTGATAAAAGTTTCGGTTTCTTTTAAAAAAGCATAACCTAGTATGGAAAAAGCAACGAAACCCCATACACAGCACAAGGTTTTCATGCTCTAATATAATAATTAATTAGTTTAAAAAAAGGAAAAAATGAAATTAGCTGTAGTAGGAGCTACCGGTTTGGTAGGATCAGAAATTCTTGAGGTGCTGGAAGAGCATCAGTTTCCTATTGAGGAATTGTTTTTAGTGGCCAGTGAAAGGTCTGCAGGTAAAAAAATAACGTTCAAAAACAAAGAATATACAGTCATCGATCTGAGAGAGGCCGTTACCAAAAAACCGGATGTGGCCATTTTTTCTGCCGGAGGAGATACCTCTAAGGAATGGGCACCCATTTTTGCTGGAGTAGGAACCATCGTCATTGACAATTCCTCGGCCTGGAGAATGGACCCAACCAAAAAACTGATTGTACCAGAAATCAATGCCAAAACTTTGAGGATTGATGACCGCATCATCGCCAACCCAAACTGTTCAACGATCCAAATGGTATTGGCCTTGGCTCCTTTGAGGGAAAAATATGGCATCAAAAGAATTGTAGTTTCTACTTATCAGTCTGTCACGGGTACCGGAAAAGCTGCTGTCGACCAAATGATGGCAGAAAGGGCCGGACAAGAAGGGGAAAAAGTGTATCCCCATAAAATAGATCTGAATGTACTTCCACACATTGATGTGTTCCAAGAAAACGGATACACCAAGGAGGAAATGAAAATGATCAATGAAACCAAAAAGATTTTTGGTGATGACAGCATTCAGGTGACCGCTACTACGGTACGAATCCCCGTTATAGGAGGACATTCAGAATCTGTCAATGTGGAATTTAAAAGAGATTTCGATTTGGATGAAGTACGTAGCTTGCTGGCAGAAGCTCCCGGCGTGATCGTACAGGATGATCCGGCGAACAATGTATATCCCATGCCCTTGAATGCACACAAAAGGGATGAGGTATTTGTAGGTAGACTCAGAAGGGATGAATCCCAACCCAATACTTTGAACATGTGGATCGTGGCTGACAACCTCCGCAAGGGAGCGGCCACAAATGCAGTTCAAATCGCTTCCTATCTGGCAGAACACAGCATGGTCTAAGTGAGTGAATTAGGTACTATATATACCGAGGAATTAGTCAAATTTGTGCAGGATCATCTTGAGGAAGATCCTGCACTTTTGCTTTTAAAATATGGAGGCAAAACTAGTTTTGATCTGAAATTTGCGATTCAACAGATTTCAGCCCGGCAAAAATCACGACACAAGATCCCCTCATGGGCAGCCCATAAACAACTATTGTTTCCAAACTCCTTGTCTATGGAACAAGCCTCTTCCGAGGCCACTGCCATTTACAAAAGCCAATTTGTCCAAGGAGATCACCTGTTGGACCTTACCGGTGGATTTGGTATAGACGCCTATTTCTTAAGTCGGAATTTTCAAAAAGCCATCTATGTAGAACGGGACAAAGAGTTGTGTCAGATCGCTCTCCATAATTTTGAAATGTTGATCCCTGGAAAAATTGAGGTAGTCCATGCAGAAGCGGGGGAGTTTATTGAAAAAACCCCATTCAACTTCGACCTCATATATTTGGATCCAGCAAGAAGAGGAAAATTCAATCAAAAACTATACAAATTGGAGGATTGCGAGCCCAATGTGGTCTCCCTCTGGCAGCAGCTGATGCTGAAATCCAAGATGGTTATGATCAAGACTTCCCCTATCATAGACCTCAAAAGCGCTATCAGGTTACTTCCAGACATTCAACAAGTATGGGTAATAGCCCTTGGCAATGAAGTAAAGGAAGTTGTTTTGATATGGAAAAAAGGGGGAAATGTACCTGTCCCATCCATTTCCTGCATCAACTTAAAATCAGGGGAAGAAACACTTTTTACTTTTGATTTTGAAGAAGAGGAAGCCCTTGAGATTCCATATACTCCGGCTTCCAACTACCTAATCGAGCCCAATGCAGCCATACTTAAAGCAGGAGCTTTCAAGGCTTTTGCTCAGCGTTATGCTTTGGGAAAGCTCCATCCCAACACCCACCTATACACCAGTTCTTCTCAACCTAAGAATTTACAGGGAAGGATTTTTAAAATCAAACAGGAAATAAAAAACCCCTCCAAGGAGCTAAAAAAACTTATTCCTAAAGGTCTTGTCAACGTCATCAGTCGAAACCATCCATTGGATGCATCCGCTTTCAAAAAACAATACAAATTAAGAGACGGTGGTGAGGACTATTTAATTGCCTGTAAGGGACCCAATGGAAATCAGGTGTTTTGGTGTGAAAGGCTTGGGTAGTTTTAGGTTGGAGAAAATCGACTTTTATAAGTTAAAATCAGAAATCCATTTACAACCTCATCAACTGCCCTTGCTTTTGGCAC
>NZ_JACEFJ010000014.1 GCF_015354735.1 Pararhodonellum marinum
CTGAAATGTCCGGCACATCCTTTCCCGACGACGGCGGGACTTCGGACTTTGGACTTCCGACCCGTTTGAAGAAGAATATTGGGGCATTGGCAAAAAAGCGGATAACCATATTTCGTTTACTCCATTTTACCTTTTATTACCTAAAATCAGCAATTGAATTAAATTTCCTTTCCCAAGGGTTACATTTTTCTGGGCAGCAACGACTATTTAATGTTACGTAACAACGAAAGTGCATTTTCTGCACTGTTTTCCTCATTTGCTGTATAGTCGGGGGAATTCGGGGGAAGGCGAAAACCCATTTCCACAGAGTAGCCATCAATTTAAAAAACACAACCATGATTACTTTAGAAAAATTCATGAACGAGTTGAAAGGAGAAGCCATCAACGAAATCGTTGCAGCAGGTTCTTCCAGTAGCTCGGATTCAATTAGCTCGGATTCTTCCTTGAGCTCTGAATCATCATTAAGTTCTGACAGCTCCGAGAGCTCTTTCAGTTCTTAAAATGAAGCTGGGGAAGGGCGATACCATCGTCCTTCCCTAGTCATTGCCATTTGATACCTAAATAAAACCACATGATCATGGAAAGATACAGAATGTCAAGTTTCCTAAAGATCAGAGAACTCGACCAACGAACATTACAAAAAATCAAACCCAAATACAGGGGTAATTCTTTTAAAATTTCAAGTCCTCTGATCAAAAGGAATTACCTCATCAATGATTCTATCAAACATTTTTTAAACAAATTTCAGGATCCAAAATCCTTGGATGAGGTGGTTTCTGAGTTTGAATTTGAATTCAATCACAGTTCTGAAGAATTGAAAAAGCATTGTTCCGGGATTTTTAAAATCGCATTAAAAAAGGGTTTTCTCATTCCCGAAACAAAGCAAGAAGTCATTTCATCCATTGATCCTTTGTTTTGTAAAGATGACCGGATTGGAGCATACAGGGTAATTTCTTTGATTTCCAATAAAAAAATGGTTGACATCTATCAGGTCTGTCACCTGAAATCAAATGATTCTTATGTCATTAAATTGCTCAACGGAAACAAAGCTTCCGATGAGAAAACCTTTAAAAAGGAGTTGGAATTTTTCAGGCTGGAAATGAGTCTATTGACAAAAGGTAAGGGAATCTCGGCCATCTATCAACTTTTTGATTACCAAGAGGAAGCACAATTTGCTTATATGGTTTTGGAATTGGTAAGCGGAATTGGGATACCTAGATATTTTAGGAAATCAGATCCTCTTACACATGATCAGGAATTTAAACTGATCAATAATATCCTACATGGATTTGGAAAGCTTCACCAAGGGAAAATCATTCACGGAGATATCCATCCTTCGAATGTATTGGTATGTGAAGACTTGGAGATTAAAATCATTGATTTGGGCATGTCTATAGACGCTGCCAGTTCAGGAGATGAAATTGTCAAAGTAGGAGGGGTCTTGTATTACTTGCCACCGGAAAGAATCAAACCCATCAGTATGGATAAATTTACCTTTCGACCTGATTTTTTATCCGATGTCTACCAAATAGGCATGATAGTTTATTTCATACTCTACCGAAAAGTGCCATTTACCGGGTTCATTTGGGAGGAGTTGTCTGAACAAATTCTAACCAAAGAATTGGTATTTCCAACACAAACTGCTTGGGGAAGGCCGATCTTACTTGAATACAAATCAATAATTGAGAACTGCACAAGCAAAACCCCATCACAAAGGTATCCCGATGCAGAAGCAATTTATAAGGATTTTTTAAGGAAAAGTAAATCTCTTCATTCCGCTGCAAAGTAAAGAAACATGTCTAGGATAACTGAACAACAATTAAAGCACAACGACTGTGGGATAAGTTCTGCGAAGATCCTTTATGACCTTCATGGAATTCCTGTGGACAGGGAATTCATTGCGGACAATATATTCTTGAGTGAATCCGGTTCAAGTCTTCAGGACATCAAGCAGTTTTTTTCAGACAATGGTTTCGAAACTTCTTTCAACCTTCTTGATGTACATACCCTCAAATCACAACCCGAAAAAATCAAAGCGATGCTTCCCTGCATCATTTCGGTCAAAAGCAGGAGTGGCCTCCATTTCGTCGTAATTAAAGAAATAAAAAACAAAAAATATGTGGTCATCGATCCAGCCCATGGACAAGTAATCAGGTGGACACATGCAGAATTGTTCAACAAAGTGCACCTGGCTTCTGTCAATTATGACTTGGTCAGCAATAGCCATGTAATAGATCAGCTTATAAATACTGAACTTTTCGAGTATGAAATTGATCGGCAAAAGCTATCAGAAAGTCCTGCGATGGTCATGAACAAGCTGACCTATTTCTCCTATTTGAAAGACAATTTCGGATTTTTGGACAGCGACTCTGAAAAAGAGTTTCTTTTGGATTTGCTTTTTAATCAAGACATCAATTTTCTTCCTAAGCAATTTAGGTCTGTAAAAATCAAAGAAGAAAAACTAAAGTTAAAAGTCCCAGTAGTACTTACTGTAAAAAAGCACCAAAACATAAAAACACCAAATCAGGAGTTTTATAGTCATAAGAATCCTTACCGTAGACTTTATGGGGAGATGAAGCCTTATCACAGGTTATGGTTTATGTACATCACTACAGCAATATTGGTATCGTTTTTCAGTCAGTTTACCCTTTTCAAAAGTCAGATTTTGATTGACCATATCTTGCCCGATAAAGATCTAAACCTCTTGTTGGTATTTGCTTTAGGTCTTTTCTTGTTCAAAATATTTAACCTGCTGATCAACATTTACAAAAAATACATTTCCATTCATCTCTCCAATATTTTTGACAATTATTTTCTAACTGGATTTGTAGAAAAGCTGAATTTTTTTCCGATTCACTACATTCAGACTTTCAGCAAAGGAGATCTGACGGAAAGGGTCAAGGACAGTTTAAAAATTAAAACTTTCTTTATTAAATTTTTCACCTCAGTGCTGCTTGACACATTTGTCAGCCTTGCAGCTTTGGCATTTTTGTTTGCCATACATTGGCAAGCCACCTTGGTAGTAATACTTATTTTGTCACTTTTTGTTGTTTGGTTTCATGTCATTACTCCCTATATCCGCTCCAATGAGAACAGACGTTTTCTGGAAAAATCCAGGTTGTTTTCCCTGTTGTTCGAAAATATTGAAGGACTCCAAGTAATCAAGTCCTTTCGGATTGAGTTGGCGTTTCTACAACGCGTAGTGCCATCAATCCGAAGTATTCTGAATGTACAAAAGCGTGTTCGCTACGTTAGTTTGGTCAATTCAGTGGTGGTTAATTTGATCGTAGTGACTTCTACGATTGGGATTACCTACTTTCTTACCCGTAGTTCTATCCTCTACCAGACCGTCTCGGTAGGGCAAATTATCACCTTTTTGGCATTTACAGGTCAGATTTTCTCAGCCGTAAAAGACTTACTGGAACAAAGCTTGGATATCCAGGAAAATGAAATCATTCTTCAAAGGTATTTTGATTTTGGCAATACTGAAAAGCACCTTCCCAATCAGACCAAATCAGGAATTTACCTTGAAGAAATAAACAGCATTGAATTCCGGAATGTAGGATTTCACTACATTCCACAGAAACCCATTTTTACGGATCTGAATTTGAAAATTGAAAAAGGCGACAGGATTCTTTTGGAAGGTAAAAATGGCGCAGGCAAAAGCACAATCTGTAAAGTTCTTGCCTTATTATACGATCCTCATCAAGGAGATGTGTTGATCAACGGAGAGAAATCGGGATATTTTCGTCAGGGTTCCTTGCGGAAAAAGATACTGCTGATCAGTAATGAGGATATCGTTTTCAATGATACTCTTGAGTATAATATCAACTTTGATTACGACATAGATACCTCCAAAGCGCTTGAACTGGCAAAAGAATTAGGTTTCTACGAATTCATCAATGAAAAATCAGAAGGGTTTGATTTTCTAGTAAACGAGCAGGGCAAAAACCTTTCGACGGGCCAAAGGAAAAAGGTCTTATTAATGCGTGCGTTTATGTCCAATGCACAAATGATTATTCTAGATGAAACGCTGTCAGGAATAGATAGGGTATCAAGAGAAAAAATCGAAAAATTCATTAACCGACAGCGGGATAGGACATTTATCATGATATCCCATGAGCCATTGGAACATATTGAGTTTAACAAAACATTGAGTTTGAGTGATGGAACAATACAGCAATTACAGCTACAATATAGCTGATGATAAATTTACCAAATGGTTTTTTAAGGTACTGATCTTTATAACATTATCGGTCTTGATCCTTTTTATCAGTTTGAAGATCAATGATTCTGTGTCGATCAGTGAAGGAGAAATCATCGCCAAAGATCCACAAATCGACTTCATTGCGCCTTTTGATGTGCAGATCAAGTCTATTTTGGTAAATGAAGGTCAAAGAGTGGCCCAAAATGACACCCTGCTTGTTTTGGAGAACCTGGAACTGGAAGATCAAAAAGCCAAAGCAGCCATTGGCATTAATCTATTGGCAGAAAAGATCCAGTCGATTTCTGAGTTGATACAGGCCAAGTCCAGGAAGCTAAATGCGCTGCAAAACGGTCAGAATTTATCTCAAAGTGAATACAATTTAAACCAAAACCAGCTAGACAACCACCTTTCTATGACCAAGGAACAGCTTTCCTTAATGGTTGGGAGACTGGAGTCTACGAAAGAAAAGTTTGAAGGGGACTCAATCCTTTTCCATAAAGGAATGCTAAGCAGGTATGAGTACATGGATGCAAAGGACGCCTACCTATCCATGAAGGAAAAGTTGGCTGAACTTTCCAATGTCTCCCGACAGTACGCCGGTGATAAAATGCTGTCAAGGAATAATCTGAACAAAACTTCACATCAATTACAAATAGCCAAATTAGAATTGGAGGAGGAGATTGCTTATTTGGAACAAAACCTGATTGACCAAAAAAGCCAGTTGAGCCTAACCAAGCAAACTTATTCCAAGCTGGAGAAAGAATTGAAAATGCAATACATGATTGCGCCAAAAGATGGACAGGTCAATTTCTTGTTCAATACCAGACAGTCCACCAATTACATTCTCAAGGGCGACATGCTGATGTCTTTAGTCCCACAATCCATGGAATACTATGCCAAAGTCAACATTCCTGAAAACCATCTTCCCCTGATTCAGGTGGGTCAGAAAGCCAAACTTAAACTTAGTGCATTCAATCAATTTGAATTCGGGGCGCTAAATGGAGAAGTAAGTTTCGTGGGAGAAGGAAAGGAAAACGAATCCTTTTTTGCTCTCATTGAATTAGTCAAAAATGAGCGGTTTGCTTTAAAACAAGGTTATCAGTTAAAAGGTGAAATTATCCAGGATAGGCTGCCAGTCTATAAGTTTTTTTTCAGAAAAATATTTAGAAACGCCAGTTGATATGAGAATCAAATCTTCCATATGGATTTATGCGATGGTGGCGTTTCTGATTCCTGCCTGTTTTGTGTATGGACAGACTACACTATCCATGAATGATTGTTTCTTAATAGCCGCCAAGCAAAATATCCCCGTGCAGTTGGCAGACAATGACATTCAAATAGCCAACATCCGGAAATCGAGTGCCAAATTTGCCCTATTGCCCAGTTTATCGTATGACATGAACCATTATTTCTCATTTGGGAAGAACATTGATCCTGTAACCAACGCCTTCGCCTTTGAACAATTTAGCGGTGGAGAAATGGGACTTCGTCTGCGGATGAATCTATTTTCAGGATTTCAAAATCTGCTGGCAATTTCTGAAAATATGCATAGACAAAGGTCAGCTGAATATGCTAAATCAGCAGTTTTTCTTGAAATATGCTTTCAGATTGTTGACCTGTTCTCAAGCTATATGATCGTACAGGAAAGCACAAAAGCAGTGAGCGGCAACATTAAAATACTCAAAAATGAATTGGAAATCATCACTGAAAAGATAAAGGTTGGCAGATTGACGGAGTATGAGGCATTTGCATTTGAAGCAAGACTGGAAACCGAAAAAGCGGAAATGATCAGACTTAACAATGAAACTGAAATCATCCTTCAGCAATTGAAAGAACTTCTGAATTTTCCCTACGACACACCTATAGCGTTAGAGGAATTGGATATCTCGGAGCTTGAAAATATCCTTTATTTACCCACCAGCAAAGATGAAGTGATTTCTATGGTAGTGAACAATCATCCAATCATTGGACAGTTTGAGGAGCAGTTAAAGGTTTCAGATATGGTGTTAAAAAGTGCCAACCGCGCATTTTATCCATCATTGAGACTTGGAGCCAGCGTGTTGTCCAATTACAGTGTCAACATGGGCCAATCTGTAACAAATGAAACCTTAATCATGGAGCAAGTTTTTAACAATCTCGGACAGTATATCAGCGTGGGTTTAAGCATACCCATATTTACCCAAATGCAAAACCTCAACAGAGTGAGGGAAGAAAAAATCAGGCTTCACAATACCAAATTGAATTTGGATGATACCAGAAACTCTTTGGTTTCAAATACACTACAGCTTTACAATACCTTTTTAGCCAATCGAGAAAAGTATCAGATTACCTTAAGAGCGCTGGAAAAGAACAAACTCTCATATGATCTCCAGGAAGAAAAGTACAGGTTGGGCAGAATCAGTTCGGTTGAGCTCCTCACAGCAAGGGATATGTTCAATGCTTCATTGGGTAAATTCAATCAAGCCAAACTTTCTTTGTATTTCAGTTATCAGTTGCTGATGTTATTAGAAGCTGTTTAAAATCAAAATCATGACTCATCAAATTTCTCAAAAGTATAGTTTTCAAATCGAATCATTTTCCGAATTGGGCAAAAAGGCGAACAATGAGGATAGCATTTTGGTTTGTGAACTTGAATCAGGTATACATTTGTTCATAGTATGCGATGGTTTGGGGGGACATCCAGCGGGTGAAGTTGCTTCAAAAATCACCTGTGATACGATTAAAGATTACTTTTCTCAGGGTAATTTGGAAGCGGTTAAGTCTGTTGACATTCTTCAGTGTCTGGAAAAGGTAAAGGAAAGGTTAGCATTGTATGAGAAAGCTTGTCCGGACACCCTTGGAATGAAAACCACCATGGCTGGAGTTATCGCGGACAGATTTGGTTTGAAAATTGTATGGATAGGTGATTCAAGGGTTTATCACATTAGAGATGGAGAAATCTTATTTCAAACTTTGGATCATTCTTATGGCAATTACCTTGTCCGCAAAATGGGTCTTTCACAGAAAGAGGCAATGCGCCATCCTAAAAAGCACAAGATAACAAGGGTTTTAAGTGCTGAAAGGGATATCAATCCGGAGATAGAAAAGGTAACAACCATAAAAGAAGGGGATTACTTTCTTATTTGCAGTGACGGATTACTGGAAAGAATTGATTGTTCTTTTATCAGGTCAAGTTTTAAAATTAGATCCGGAGTTAAAGACTTGAGCGCCAGGATTCAAAATACTTGTCAAAACAAGACCAATGACAATTATTCCATGGTCTTGATTCAAGTCATTCTAAACTGATATGTTCATGAAAAAAATTAGCCCAAATTTTACAGTAATCCCCTTAATCATAGCTTTAATATCCATGTTTTCTTGTATTTCCGAGGTAGACATAAGTGATGATGATGTGGATGGTAATGGCAATGGCAACGGAAACACCAATAATGGTATCCCGAATAACGGTTCAGTTGGAGACACCTTTGATTGTAACAATTTCAGTTATGCTGATACATTGTACTTTATCAATATTGAATCTGAACAGATTATTGCCCCAACCAATGAATTGTCCGGAACTTTCGAAGGCTTCCCAGAAGGCCTTGAATTGGATTCCATCACCGGTGCCATTGATATCAATAAAAGTGAAACTGGTTTAAGGTACAGAATTGAATTTAAACCATCCAATGATGCTCCAGCCTGTTCCTATTTTTTAACCATTGCAGGGATCAATTATTTGGATGAGATTTTTGTGTTGGATCAAGGAGAAAGGTTTGCGAGGGCTATTTATAATGGAAACCAGGATGGTATAGTACCATGCGAAGATGAGGACGATGACGACGATGACGATGATGACGACGAAGATGACGATGAAGATGATGATGACGATAGTTGTAAGTTTGACATCGATGGCCCCGATGGGAATAAGTTAGCAGACTTTGGAGTATCTGTTGATCATGATACCGGGGATATTGATATGTTGGAGACTTTGGAAGATGAAACCTTTGGGGAAACACCAATCAACGGTGATGCAAGAGACTTTACACTTTATTACAGGGTATCTGATGAAAGTTTGAGTGCTTTGAATAAAATTGATATTAGGCTGTTCTATTTTGAGACTATGGCCGATGTACCTCAAGAGCTAATTGACGAGATGCAGGAAAAAAGAGACTTGATCGAATCCTCGACCGAGCTAGATCCAAACTTCCGCATCATGCAGGATGATGTAACCAAAAGAAAACCAAGACCTCCATATCTAGTAATCGTGGCGAGACTACAGTAATTAATGAATTTTTGGTTATTTTTCATTAATGAAAAAAACTTTATCTACTCTATGTTTGCTCTTATTGATGTTTCCATCCGTAAAAGGTCAGAAGGTCGAGGACATTAAGGAATACCTGAACCAAGCGGAATCTAATTTTTACCATGAAGCCCCCGAATCAGTAAATGATAGTTTGGCGTTATTCAATTACAAAAAGGTAATTGAGCACGGGTCTTTTTCTGAGTCTTTTGACAAAGAAAGCAAAGTTGGGATCTTTGAAAACTTGGGTGTCCTTTTGATAGAACAAGGCAGAAATGAAGAAGCGATCAGCATATTTAGAAAAAGTCTGGAACTTCAAAGTCATCTTCAGGACACCCTGTTTTTTGCACCTAATTTGTTTTTGGGAGAAGCATATTACAGCATAAGCAAATTAGACAGTGCCGCAGCATTTTTAAAAATCGCCGAGGATGTTTTTGAATATAAAAACTCTAAGCTTGAGGCCTCTAGGCTTTACAATTCACTTGGTGTGATATATTATGAAATGGGTAATTTTTTTCAAGCCATTAATTACTTTACAAAAGCTGACGATTTGGTAGAGCAAGAAATAGGTGGGGATTTAGACAATCCATATTATTTGTATGCGCATCATTCTTTTGTTAATAACATAGGGTCATCTTTGATGAAAACCAATCAGCTGGATACTGCAATCACTGTATTCAAATCCTTGTTGCCATTGGAAATCAATAACGACAGGATTTACATTCATCTGGCTGATATTTTTCTCGAAAAGCAAATGCCAGATTCAGCAGAATACTTTCTGAAGCAAATTACTGATGATGAAATTCTTCAAGAATTGGGTTTTGTTAATCAGATGGCAGAGGTTCTGATGCTGAAAGGCTATTTAAGTGATGCAAAAAAACAATTAAGGCAAGCCATAGAAAACCATCGACTGTTTTATGCCGATTTGGGGATTACTGGCAAGGATTTCAGGATTGGAACATCTCATTACTTGTTAGGTAAAATTTTCGCAGATGAAGAAAATTGGGATCTGGCCTTAAATCATTTCCACACTTCACTGATCCATTTTGACCCTTCCTTTGAAGATGCTGATTTTTTCGTCAATCCAGATGAAATAGGGCTGAGTTTTGCTTCTTTCAGCATGTTTAAAAGTCACATCAAAAAGGCAGAGACTTTGGCTAAAATGGCAAAACAAAAAAATGATCAGAAATACTGGGAAGCGGCCTTTAAAACTTTTGAGTCTGCATTCAACAGGGTTAAATACCTGAGTACCATTTATGACAATGATGAGGCCAGGGTTTTTTTGAGCGACTTTGTTATCGATGCCTATAATTTAGCCATCAGTTATGCTTATGAAAGATACGATAAGGATAAAGATATGGCTTACCTCAAAAAGGCATTTTACTTTACCGAAAGCAGCAAATCGATCGGTTTGTTAATCGGAAACATAGAAAACCGTTTTAAATCAACCATTGGACTTCCTCCAGATCTTCTCGAAAAAGAAAGAAATCTAAATTATAGGTTTTCCAGAACTATGGTTATGCTAAACAATGAAGATGATATAAACATCATCAGTGCTATCCAAAAGGACCTTTTGGATATTAAGCTTGAATTATCAAGACTTCATGATGATTTCAATGAAAGGGAACAATTTGTGGATTTTAAGTTTTCTGAAGCTGACTTAAATATGGATTTCATCCAGAAAGAGGTTTTGCCTAAAAATTCCGCCTTGATTTCATATTATGTGGCGGATCATAATTTGTACAGTTTTTTAGTAGATAGAAAAAATATCGAGATACAAGTACATCCTTTGCCCTCAGACTTGGAGGAATTGATAGAATCTTTTAATGATCAAGTATTCAATTCAAATTTAGGGGAGAAATTCAGTAATTCAGAAACCAACAAAACCTTGTATTCCCTTCTATTCGATTTGGAGCAAATCGAATTGTATGATCAGCTGATTTTGATTCCTCATGCAATGCTTAATGATATACCCTTTGAGGCATTGATGAATGAACAAAATAGGTTTCTGGTTGAAGAATTTGCCATAAGTTATTCATTTTCGGCTAAATTTTTAAGGATCAATGATTTTAAAAAATCTGATTTTAATCAAATTTTATCCATGGCTCCGTTTGCAAGGAATGATGATTTTATCAATAAAAGTGGCTTCGTACAATTGCCCTATTCATTGAATGAAGTTCAGCATCTTCAAGGTGAGGTTAAAATAGGAAACGAGGCTACTAAAAGCTTCTTTTCAAAAAATTTTCAAAATTACCCCATTCTTCATCTGGCCACTCACGCAGAAGTTAATCATTCCGATGGGGGAAAGTCTTTTGTGGCTTTTTATCCCAGTGATAATGACCATAAACTCTATCTGGATGAAATCATGATATCTAATATTGAAAAGGGCAAATTTGTGTTTTTAAGCTCATGTGAGTCCAATTCAGGACAAATCAGTAACAGTGAAGGCATTTTAGGTTTGTCAAGGGCTTTCACTTATGCTGGATACCCTAATATGATTACCACAAAATGGAAATCAGACGATGTAGTATCCGAATACATCAGTAAGGCTTTTTATGCTTATGTTAGTAAGGGAAATGGTTTTGCCCAATCCCTTCAACTTGCCAAACTCCAATTGTTGAAGGATCCGCAAATGGTAAATTATAGACATCCCAAATTTTGGGCTCCTTTTGTTTATATCGGAAGCCCCGCCAAATTGACAACATCACTGTGGTTATACTTCCTGATCCTGATTACAATAATTTTAGGCCTATTGCTTTTTTTAAACAAAAAAGCTACCTCAAAGTATTGAGATAGCCTTTTTGGGTGTCGGCAACTTCTCCTGCTTTATTTTATTTCAATTTCAATTTCTGCAGCTTCCTTTATTCTCTTGGCTACCTTGTCAAAAAGCCTTCGATTTGTATTTTTGTTGAGAACAATGACTCCTTCTATTCTCTCTGCTTTTTCCAGATCTTCTTCGCTAACTCCATTAAACCATTTGGAAGGATTTAACTCAAACAAAACCAATGGATTTTCGATTCTATCTACCCTGAAGTATTCATCGTCGTCCTCAGGTTCTATTTCAACTTCAAATTCGATTTCATCATCAAAGTATTCGAATACAACTGGAATCGAATTGTTTTCCGAATCATTGAAGGTTCCGGAAAGATAGATGGAAGGTTCGTTTTTGTAATCGATAAGGTCCATTTCCAATTCAATTTCTTTGTATTCCCCCTCTGGGATGTTGATAAAGAAATCCACCGAAGCGTCAAATTTATCGAATTCAATTTTTTTAATTTCGCTGAATTTTATTTCAATTTCCTTTTCGAACTTTCCCATATCATTTCTTCCTTCGAGTTCCAACTCAAGTTCTTCAATCTGAATAAAACCCGATTCAATTACCAGATAATCTTGCATGACTCTGGCATTGGGATTGTCACTGGATGAAATGACAAATCCTATTCCCAACTTTCCATCTCCTTCTCCAAAGGAAGGTACCGCTTCTTCTTGATCACATGCATACAGGAACAAAAGAGCAATGGCCAATAAATAATTGATTTTTTTCATAACTTTTGATTAGGTTTGTTTTCATCACTTAGTCGATTCTATAACCAAACATGTAACCAAAAATTTTACCTTTTTCAAAAAAAGTGTGTGAGTTGTAACTTGAATTGATCCCAACTTGAAAAATAGCCATTATAGTTATGACTAGAACTAGAGTTTATTTTTTTGATTAAAGACACTGCTTCCGGGTAATTTCCAAGCTTAATGTGCGTAAATACGGAATAAAATTCCGCTTCATCCAGAAATACTTTATTCTGAGCGTTTCGGTTCAACTCCAGTATTTCCTCAAACTGGTCATTGGCTGTGTCATATTTTTTTAAATTGAAATTTGCCATGGCACTAAAAAAAAGGTATTGGGGATTCTGGGTTTCAACGGAGTAATTTTCAATTATTTTTTCCCAATTTTCTTCTATGTACCATTGAGTTGGTATTCCGTTTTTTTGTTCAGAAGATCTTTCAAGAGGAATTTTATATTCGATATACTTTTTTTCAAAGAAGTTTTGCTTGGTATCATGGATCACCACAATCGTTGCCAACGCAATCAGGATCAAACTTGCCGCAATTCCTTTTAAAATGTTCGGTAATACTACCAGAGTCCTTAATTTTTTTGGACCTTTGCTTTTGGATTCTAGTCTTTTTTCCTGAATAAAGGTGTGGTGTATCCTTGAAATTTCTTTCTTGTATCCAGCTAAGTTTATTGTCTCCCGGCTGATTTTCACCAAATGTAACAATTCGCCCAGTTCCGGTTGTTGCTGTACTTTATCTTCAAAAATAGCACGTTGGCTCGGAGTCATTTCCCCATCCAAATAGGCTTCAATTTCCTCGAGTTTTGTAAAGTTATCCATTTTCTAAAGCTGATTTAAGCATTTGACGCAAGTTGGGATTGTCATTGATTTTATTGATTAACCCTTGTAGACACTTGTACTTTTTATTGCGAACCACCTGTTCATTGGCATAATTTTCCATTTGAAGAATATCTTTCATCGACATTTCCAAATAGTAAAATTTGATCAATAATTCTTTGCAGGAAGATCCAAGACTTTCAAAAATTTCCAGAATGAATTTTTTGTTCTCAAATTGAACAAGTTGCTGATTCATATCCTTTTGTATGATTTCTTTCTCGGATTCATAGATTTCATTTCTCTTATTCATACTGCTCCTTTTTCTTATTTCGGAAACCCATAAATTATTTGCGATTTTGTACAACATGGATTTGATACTGGCTTGCTCTCTGAATTTGTCATGGACAACCAAGTCAATGAAAACCAGAAAGGTTTCCTGGATTATGTCTGCAGCATCCTCTTCGTTACCATATTTTCTAAGAATACAGGTTTCTAAATAAGCATAGTTTTCTTGGTAAAGATGACTTAGCATCTTGTTGATTTGATTTTTATCTCGAATTCCGTTTAGGATTTCTTTATCAGAAAGTTTGCGCTTTTTGTTGGCCATGTATACATCTATTAGTCGCAATAAGGTTAAAAAATGTAACCTAAAATATAGAATTTATTTGCTGAATTTTCTAAAATGACCAAATGAGATGAAATTTAATTGCCGCTTCCTACATATACCTGTATTGAAGATACCTCAATATTACCAGTCATAAGTTTGGTCGATTGTCGAATAAAACTCAATAAAAAATCGTTCGATACTATTTTTGGAATGGCCTTAAAAATAAATCAAGGACTGTATGAAGAAAAAATTAATGAGGTTACTGAAATGCCCAGCCCACAAAAATACCATAATTGGGTTTGAATTCTCTTTCTGGCCCATACTGATCCAGATTGGCTCCCAATCCAAAACTAAAAGCCTCCTTTTTAAGGCCAGCTCGGAGTTGAAGAAAGCTTCTGGCATGTTGATTTTCTATTGTCTTATGGACATACATGTATTGTAGTCTGGTGTAGAGATTCAAGCCCTTGCTGATCTGCGGCTTGTATTCATAAATCCCGAATAGCTCGATGCTTCTGCTTTCGTTCAAAAAAAGTGAGGCAATGCTCACTGCCAGCCATTTTCTATTGGCATAGGAATGCTGCATACCGGCTAGTGGGGAAAACCCAACACTATTGTTGATCGTGGTGCCTGCGACGAAACTGAAGTCTTTGTAGAAATTGTAATTGATCAGTACAGGCATGACCAAATCCAAATCATTTAGGTCATTGTCATAACTACTGGTAAAAGTAGCCACACTTAGAAACCCAAACTTGCTTTCAGGTGTGAATTGTTTTTTGACCACCATTTGGAAAAACAAGCGTTGATGCCCTGCCATGAATTCTACTGGGGTCGGTACTTTTGGGGCCATGTCTTGTGGATAAACTGTGATTGGAAAATTGAATAAGTATAAACAGGTGACAATTACCAATCGTATCCAATTTAATTTTACATTTTTGAGAAGGTGCATTTTTTCCGCTCTTTTTTTCTTTACAAAGCTCGGATGGTTTTCGAAATTAAATGTTGCCCTAAGTCAAGGTTTTACCTTACAATTTGGCTTTTAGGCGACTAAGGGTGTACGGAGTGATGCCCAAATAACTCGCCACGACTTTATTGGAAAGCCTACTGAGGATTTTGGGTTGATGTTCCAAAAGCCATTGTACTCTTTCCAGGCTATCGGCACCTTGAAAATCATAGATTCGTTTTTGTGTGGTAATGTAAGCGGACTCCAAAATGTTGCGATACACCTTGTTGATTAGAGGTTCTGTTTCCACCAAATGATAAAAATCATCTCTGAATATTCGCAAGACAGTCGTCTTTTCAAGGCATTGAATATTTTCAAAGGCTGGTTTTTCAGAAATTAAGCTTGTAAAACTGGTACCAAATTTTCCTTCGAAGGCCAAATATCTTGTATTTTCCACCCCTTCCTTATTGGTGGTAAAAAGTCTCAGGCACCCAGAGATGACGAAATAATTGTACTTGCAGATTTCCCCCTCACGTAAAAGGAATTCATTTTTTTTGTAGGTTTTCTCAGTAAAATACGGCGAGAGATATTCAATATCCTGATCAGCTACCGGACTTAATCTCTGAAAATATTCTCTTAATAAAGGATGCATGGCTCCAATTTGCCAAATTTAATTTAAAAATCCCATTATCAGAAGTGAAGGATTCAGTACTGTAAGTTGGCATCCTGAAGGTATGGTAACACTTATTATTCCCAGGTGTAAATCTAAAACCATCATTGCCTCAATTGCTTGTTTCTGATCCTGCTGAACGTTTCAGGAGTCATACCCAAAACTGAGGCAAGGAATTTGGAAGGCACTTCATTGAATATATTCCGGTCCTTCATAAACAGTTTGAAATACCGCTCTTCAGCACTGAGCGCAATCTGTTCACTTATCCTGTCTTCCATCTCACCCAATTGCCTGGCTACAAATGCTTTTTCAAATTGATGCCATTTTGGAACAATTTCTCCAATGCGGTCGTAATCATTTCTTCTAATTACAAAAATCTCACATTCAGTATAAGCCTGAATATTCCATTTGCCCTTCATTTGCATGAAAAAACTCTGCCTATCCATTATCAAATGACCTTTAGTAGCGACCCATCGGGTAACTTCCTTGTTCCCAAATTCCGCAAATTCCCGTAGAATCCCCTGATGAACAAAGCCCATTTTTTCACAAGAACCTCCTCCCTTGGAGAAAAAAGACCTTTTTGGAAGGTTAACCTTCTGAAACAATCCAGATACCTTTTCTGCAAAAGTCCTGTCTAACCCAAATGTGCTGTGGATGTAATGTTCTATATCAGTCATAACAGCTGTAGTTTTATCCAAGTTTTCTTCATAAAGCACCATAATTGGGATTTTGATTTTGCGGATTTATATATACTTTTCATACTTGGCTTAAATCGTTTTGTAAAAATAGGCCAAATGGACTAATTTTGCAACATGAAAACAAAAAAACGTATTCTTGAGGTCAGCAGGTTATTATTCAACGAAAAAGGAGTAATGAACGTGACTTTACGTGATGTCGCAAAATTTATGAATAAGAGTTATGGAAACATCACCTATCATTTCCCCACAAAAGAAGAGGTTATTACAAGTCTGTTTGAAGAAATGAATATGGAGCTTGCTGCTCTTCAGACCTCAAATGATTCATCTGATTTGATGCGCTATTTGCTCGAACTTCCTGGCTTTAGCTTTGAAATCAACCTGAAGTACCTGTTTTTAACCATTGACTACAACGAGCTAAAGCGCAATTTTCCAAATCTTTTTGAAAAGGTGAATACCTTGAATGAAGCGGGAAAAATAAAATGGAAAGGGTTACTGATGTATTTGAGAGATGAAAATTATTTAAATCCAAAAATAAGCAATGATGAATTAGATTACCTGATGTTTTTAAGCGTAAGTATCCATTTTGCCTATTTTCAAATGACAGATAGTCACGCCTATCAAAAAGAGGAATTCACCAAAACGGCTAACCAGATGGTACAGCCTTATTTGAGTGAAAAAGGGTTGGCTGTGTACAATAGCTGGCTTCTTTCACTATAATTTCCTGAAATAGAAATACAATTCTCATAAAACCATACGGCAAAATAACCAAAAGAGACCTGCCAAATATGAATAATTGACAGGCCTTTTGTAATTGTATTCAAAAAGCTGGTGAGGAAACCCTATGAGGTTATTTGATTAACTTCAATGTAAGCGCTAAATCATGAACTTTAGTAGGGTCGGCTAAATGCTGAACTTGCCAATCCCAAGACAGGTTTATTTGCTGAACTGAGTTGTGATTGAAATTGAAAAAATAGGAAACTTGGTTTTCTTCCAAAGAATTCAGCTTCAATACAGTTTTGTCATTTAGTAATTGCCAAACGCTTTGTCTTTGGTCTCCTCCTTGTTTCACAGTGATCAAGTCCTGCGAAAAAGATACATCAGCATCTGAAAGACTCAATGGCCCCAAAATCTGATTTTGCAAATATTCTTCAACATAAGTTTTGGCTGATTCTTCTTCAAGACCAAAAACTTCAATGCCCATAGCAGCTAAGGTTTTAACCTCCCCATTGAGCAATACTTCCGTACTTCTTCCATCAATTTTCCAATCCCCGAGAATATCCATAACTACTGGTTCCTCATTTTCCTGACATGAGCATAAGCTTAACCAAGCTAATCCCATAAAAAGCAATATTACTGGTCTCATATTTAATTGTTTTTTAGTTTTTAAAATTTCTGAGACAAAGATGGAGGCTATCTTTTAAAGGGAGATTGATATAAATCAAGAAATATTTCAAAATTAAATTTTAATTTTTGATAAAAATTAAGAACATGAATTTATATGGGACAAAAAACAAGGGCTGACAATTCCTCTTGCCTATTTATCTGAAATTCAAATCCTTATCGGAGCCTGGAATCTGAAAGGGGCCTCATTGAGTGCTTCCTCCATCATACTTGGGGTAATTCCCGAAAATTCTTTGAAGTCCTTGATGAAATGCATCTGGTCATAGTAGCCCGACAGATAGGCTATTTCGCTCCAGTTTGGATTGGGGGACCTTTCAAAAAGCCGATAGGCATTGGAAAACCGGATCAAACGCGCATACAGTTTTGGAGACATGCCCAAACGCTCTTTGCATTTTCGTTCAAACTGTCTCAAGCTCAAGCAAGCGTCGGAGGCAATTTGGGATATGGAAGTGTTGGCCTGAACGGAAAGCATCAGATTCAAAGCCCTGTCTATCGGTAGGATTTCTTTCAAATTGGAAAGTTTACTCAATAGATAGTTGTCCACTTCTTGTTTGATCTTTTGGAGGCAGGACATCTCTGCACACCTGTCTAAAAGATCATATACATCTTTGCCAATCAGGTCATAGGCATCATAGCCTTCGTCATAGATCTCACTCAAGGGAATACCCAGAAGCCTAAATAGTCCACCAGGAAGAAAGCCAATGACTGCTACTTTATGATCTCTATTGATCATAAGTTCCATGCGGGTAACCTGTGGTCCCACCACCAATGCCCTTGGGGCTGAAAAAAACTCCTTTTCACCCACCTTCCTTGCCTTCAAAGGTTGGTTGATGTATAGGAATATGCAGTTTTGGGGAGTAGGAGGGTAGTGGCCTACCATATTCCCATCTTTGGGGTCGATCACCGCATCGATTACAAAAATGTTCTGAACAAAGTCCGACAGAAGTGGATGGGGATTAAAAACGGCTACTTTGACCATGACATTGTGCTAAACCAAACCTTCATTGATCGCTTTAGAAACTGCCTCAGTTTGGGAATGGACCTGAAGCTTCTCATAGATTCTTTTGATATGCGTCCTTACGGTATCGATACTGATGCCATATTCTGCAGCAATCAATTTAAAACTATTTCCTTTACTTAGAGACAATAGGACGTCTTTTTCTCTACCCGTCATTCCATAATTTTCCGAATTCCCTTGTTTTTGGATGGATTGGATCACCATTTTGGCCACCCCGGGAGACATGGGTGCCCCTCCATGCTGAATGTCCTCCACCGCCTGAAAAAGTCTTGATGCAATGTGTTTTTTCAAAAGGTAGCCTGAGGCCCCTGCTTTGATTGCCTTCAATACATTTTCCGCATCCTCAAATACCGTCAATATCAAAACCCAACAGTTGGGCAATAGCTGTTTTATGATGTGCGTAGCTTCTATTCCAGATCGGCCCGGCATTTCTATATCCATCAAAACCAGTTCCGGCCGATACTTTTTCAGCTCTTTTTCAAGTTCATTCGCATGCGAAAAAGTGCCCATCAGTTCCAGTTCACCATTTAAGCTCACCATACTGCTGATGCTTTCTCTAAGGAGGTCGTTGTCTTCGTATAGGAGTGTTCTGATCATTTTTTGTCAAAGGGAGGATTGTTTATAGTTAAATAGAAATATACTTTGTGAAATATGGCTTCGCCGAAATAAATTGAAATAGTTGAGCTGAATTATGATTGAATTTACCTTCGTTGAAATGTCTTTAAATAAGGAATGTGCCTTAAATTTATCTCTATCCACTTAATTCAGTCTCGGACTTAATTTTAACCTAGGCGATTCAGCATATTTTACAAACCTCAGGCATAGCATATTTCAACAATATTTCTACCTTATTTCCACTATATCTCTTTATAAGTAAATATCCTTAAAACCAACCTATTAAAAAATCCCCTAATCATGTGATAGGTGCCTGCAGATGGATGGAGGTTCCCAAATTGGGTAGGCTTTCGATGGACATGTTTCCTCCCATCAATTCGGCTCTTTGGTGCATGTTGGATAATCCGTTTCCTTTTTTGATGGTGGCCATGTCAAACCCTTTTCCATCATCTTTCAACATCAAGCTCAGGCTGCCCTGATTCACTTCCAGTTTGACCTGCAAATACTTGCTCTCAGCATACTTGGCCACATTGTTTACAGCTTCTTTGAAAATCAAAAATAGATTTCTTCTTTTATCCAGATCCAGTTTGATTCCTTTGACGTGCTCATCCACTTCAAATGCATAGCTGATTCCTTTGGGTTCCAGGATTTCTCCTGCAAATTCCTGCATTTTGCTCAAAAGTTGTTCAAGACTGTCATTGTCGGGATGGATTGACCAGACGATATCACCTAATTTATCCATCATTGTGGCTGTCTGGGCATTGATTTTTGAAAAAATGCTTTTATCGGCTGACTCCTTCCTTTGCAAAGCCATTTGGGAAAGGATATGGATACTGGACAAAGTGCTCCCCAGGTCGTCATGTAAGTCTCTGGCGATGGAGTTCCGCAGTTTTTCCACTTCCAAAAGTCTCTTGGTGCGTCCTACAGTTCTGTATTTGTTGACCAAAATACCAGCGAGTAGAATCAAAAAGACAAAGACAGTTATGGTCAGGTTCTGATTGGCTTTCCGTTTGGCCAAGGCTGCCCGATCAAGTTCTTGTTCTGTCTTCAGGAGACTGATCTCATTTTCTTTCAGGTCTAGTGAATACTTGGATTCCAGTTCTTTAAGTTGAGTTTGCATGGAAATAAGGCCTACTGAATCCCGGTAGGCATATTCCAGACTCTGGGCTTCCAAGGCCTCTTTAAAGTTGGCTTCTTCCAAATGGTACTCTTTGAGGTTTTTGAAGGCGGTAACGGCTTCGGTGTATTGTTTCTTATCTCTGACAGTCTGAGAGGCAGCGATCAAATTGGTGTAGGCTTCTTCCTTTTGCTTTAACAACCGCTGCACCTTTCCCATATCTGTAAGGAGTAGGGCATCATGGCGATTTACACCTGCGTTTTGCAAAGTAGTCTTGGCGGATTTTAAAAATTCCAAGGCCTTTTGGTATTCACCCATCTTTTCATAGTTCTTACCTATGTTGATTTGTTGGACACCGACCATTTCTTTAAGACCCAAAGTCTCCTGGATTGACATAGCCTCCGAGAAATTTTTCAAGGCTCCATTGTAATTCCCTTTATCCATCATCAGGGTACCTAGGTTTGCCAATACGGTTGCTTCGCCTCTTTTATCCCCCAAAACTTTTCTGTATTCCAGTGACTTTAATAAATTTTTCTCAGAATCATCATATTGTTTCAGGTCATAAAATATAGTACCCAATAGATTGTACACATAGGCCAATCCGGTTTTATTTTGTGTTTTTTCAAAAATTGCCAAAGCCTTAAAGGTAGCCTCCATCCCTCTTTTTTGGTCTTCTACTATTCGGTAGACGCCTGCAAGATTCAGATATACTCCCGCTACATTGTCTTCCCCTATGATACTTGGGTCCATTTCGGCTGCTGCGTGATAATGATAAAAAGCCTGATCATATTGCTCATACCTTCCATAATGTACACCCATTCCATTGTGATATTGGTAGGGCATCTTTTGATCTTCGGGGTAGGTATCGATATAATTTTTTGCCAGCTGAAAATAATGTTCCACGCTGTCGGGTTGGCCAGTCGCGCTATAATTGCCTCCCAACCTGATGGCAGCCGAGGCCTGGTACTTTTCCACTCCAGGACCGACCGGTAATTTTAACACATTAAAATAACTTTCAGTAGATTTTTTGAGATCGCTTCTTTCTAAATTTACCCCAATGGCATATAGGGCTTTGGCATGAGTGGAGTCCTTCTTGTCAAGAGCAACAATTTGCTGAAGGCTATCGAGTAAGTCAGATTGGGAAAAACCTGGGGAAATGAATACTACTGTTAAACCCAGCCATAAAAATATTTTCATATTCAAGTTTTTATTCTACTGAATATAAGAAGTTTAACAGAATAAAAGCAAAAAGTATCGGAGGTTTAACCAGGGATTTTTCTTTTTTAATTCATTTTGTAATAAATAATCCCCAGTATATTCAATTTGACTCAGTTTACGGCGTATGGTCGAGGGGAGTATTTTATTCAGGTTTATGCGTCGAAGGTATTTTCCCAAATATTTAAGGTTGTTGAGGAGCACTGTTAAACATCAAGGTTTTGATCTTCCAGTCCCCGCCTTGATTTTTTACCCAATGGGTAAGAGAGCGGGCATGAAACAGCCACTCACTTCCGTCATTTCGCACCCAGTCGACCATAAATTCCCCATTTTCCAATATGTCCTCTCCTAAGGTCTCGATTGAAATGATATTGTGCTGATATTGGCTTGAGGAATGGTTGGAGAAAAGAAAATTATAAAACTCCGCAATGGCTTCTCTCGAATCGTTGATAGGGAATTCAGGAGCAATATGCAATGCATCTTCTAAAAAAAACGAAGCACATCCCTCGGCATCCTGTTCATGCCAATATGATATGAATGAATCCCATTTGGTTACTAGCTCGTTTTTATAATCTTCAGTTTGTGCATAGGAAGATAGACCTGTTAATATCAAAAAGACAAAAACAACATAAGTTTTTCGAATGCGTGGATTGAAAATTTCTAAAGGTCTCATAATGTGGAAATTAGTGTTTCTTAAAAATACAAAAAATCTTATGAGATGGAGACTATTTAAGAAAATTTCTAGCTAGTTCCGATTTGGTTTGATCCTGAGCGTGATAAAAAAAAAGAACTCCTTTGAAAAAGAGTTCTTTTGTACCTGTCATATAATCACTGAATCAGGAAATTTTTCGTTTGTAGGCTTGTAATTCCGGTTTTCCCACATAAACGGACTCCGGTTTAACTTCTTGGGTGACATTGATTTTCTTGACCGGGGGAGTATCCATTTCTTCTGGTAACTGACCCACCTTCCAGCCAGGCGCTGGTTCAAATTTCTTATCAAATGCTTCTTGGTCGAAATCATCAGGTTCGATTTCCGCCCGGTGGGCAGCCACCAAAAACCAAATTGAGCTGACAAATGCAAAGATCATCATGGTAATAATTATATATGTTAACATCCCAATCTTAAAATAATTGATTAACAGAACTATGAAACAATGTTTCAAAGTATATAAAATTTTATTACTATAAAACTTATTTTGATATTATTTTTTTGTTGATTTTTTCAAATTATCAAAATAGTATTTTGTAACAAATTTTTTGTTTTTAATCAAATATTAGATTTTTCAGGACTTGGATAATTTTTGGGTTCTATAAGTTATTTAAGAAGCTGAAATCATGCCAAACCAAGATGAATATTTTTCAAATTCGATGGTTTTGCCTTGTATTATTACTTGAACTAGGATAGGACTTCTATTTTTTTAAGAAAAAAAAGCACATAAACATTGAATCATCGGATTGAAATTTAAATAAAACAACAGCTTGGGGAATCTTATCACACACTTTTCATATTCATATTCTACAATATGGGGATTTCAATATTGACATATACTCGTTTGACCCAATATGCCATTGGGAAGTTGAAGCAAAAAAGTAAAAGATGGATGTTAAATTCGAGCGGGTTTGTTCGATATGGCCAGATTCTCCAAAAGGGAAATGGTCTTGGCAACAGATCTTCTTTCAGTAAATGCCACCACCTTAAACATAAGCGAAAGTCTTTTTCCCGGGTTAAGTAAACTTTCTGCCAATCCTGCAATGACTTGATCTCTGAGACCTATGCAAACACCCTGATCCTCTGCTTGGGCATATTCCTGTGCAAATTTCCATGCGCCATTTCTAGCAATTTGAATACTAAAATTGACAAGCATAATGTCCCTGCCTTTGGCAAGCCGCATCATAAGCTTAAATATGGGGGATATTTTCCCTATCTCCTTTTTAACCCCATCTACCATTTCTCCAAGGATTAAATTGATTTTATCAAAATCTCCTTTGATTGTTTCCAACTTTCCAATGCCAGCAGTTTCTACTGCGGCAATCCCTAGATCTAAATTGATATGGGCATTGATGCCCAAAATCAAATGTTGAAGTACCATATAGGCACTCGATTGTGCTGATTCAAATGTTCTCAACCAACTTGTAGTTGGTTTTTCACCCTGTTTGAAAGTTTCCAGCGCATCAAAATACCTTTGAGCAAAAAGGCATACTAGCTTTTCCATCCTTGGATTGTCTTCAAACTCATTTTTCCCTATACCTTCTTTCACCCTTATTGTCACTTGTCTATACAGTCCTGCAAAATATCCCAGCCGGTGTTGTTCTTGTGAAAATTGATCAACAAGGGCATCCATTTTTTCGAGAACGTGGTCTATGTTTTTCATGCAGAAGTATTCAGGAGGCTTTCTAAGAAATCACCCACAAAATAGGCAACCAATGCGGCGAGAAATCCCAAGGCGAGTGTTTCAAGAATGCTTTTTAAACCATTGGTTTGATTGGCGAAACTTTTTAACCAACCAATGAAAAGAAAAGCCATTCCTGTAAAGAGACAGGTCCAGAAAAAAACATTAAATGTGGTATCTTTAAAATAATCCCAGACATAGACCATTAATGGAATAAAACCTACCAATATAAAAGACAGGAATGTGGCCAAGCCGATTTTAAAAGGACTTTTGGTTTCCAGAATCATGTTCAACTCATCTTTCATCATTTCGTCTACCCATCTATCTCTGTCAGAAGTGATTACATCCACGACTTGTTGCAGTAAACTGCCCTCGAAACCTTTGGCTTTATAGATGTCCTCGATTTCTTTGCGTTCGGTTTGTGGTAAATTGTCTACCTCCCAATATTCAATATTGCGGTGTTTAAGGTAGTTTTCGTTTTCTGATTTGGCAGAAAGGAAAGCGCCCACTGACATCGAAAAACCATCCGCCAGCAAATTGGCAAAGCCCAAAATGATAATGATGGAGGGATCGAGGTTGGCTCCGACGGCACCGGCAACTACGGCAAAAGTTGTGACGGCACCATCAATTCCTCCATAGACAAACTCTCTCAAATACGCTTGGATATTTTTAAAGAAACTAACTTCTTGATGTAATATGTCTTCTTCCATAGTTATAGATTGTCCAGCATAAAAGCCCTGATGTTTTCACCCATCACAGCCCTAATTTCTGATTCAGTAAATCCCTCTTTCATCAATGCTTCCACAATCAACGGAAAACCTGTGATATCAAATGGAACTTCCACACTGCCATCAAAGTCTGATCCCAGAGCAGCGTGTTCTATACCCACCAGATCCCTGATATGTGCCATGCTTTTTACTATACCCGCCAAGGCGTCTTCTCCTACGGTGGTTTCAAAAAAAGCAATTCCAATCAATCCGCCATTACCGGCAATTCTTTTTATTTGTTCGTCTGAAAGGTTTCTCTGATTGTTCACTACTGCTCTTAACCCTGTATGGGATACCAAAACAGGTTTTTCAGACAAGTCCAAGATGTCATCCATCATTTTTGGAGAGATATGGGCTAAATCGATGATCATGTTTTTTTCATTCATTTTCCGGATCACCTCCCGTCCAAAGGGTGTCAGCCCATCCATGCTGACTCCATGGGCGGATCCACCAAGCTCATTGTCAAAAAAGTGAGTAGGCCCAATCAATCGGATTCCTGCATCAAAAAGAATGTCCAGATTTTTAAGGTCCCCTTTCAAAGCCTGGGCTCCCTCTACCCCCAACATGCCTCCGATAACCTGCGGATTGAGTTGTCGGATGGCCAGCAATTGTTCAAAATCTGCCTTAGACTTCACGATCATAAATTCATCCGAATAGTTTATGGCAAACTTATGGAGCTTGTTGGCTTGGTACTCGGTCCGTTTCATCAGAGAAAACCAATTCGATATGGGTCTGCCTTGGGCAATGTTCAGAAGGGTGATGTTGTCCAGGGTTTCCGTTTCGTTATGCTCGATGTTTTGACCTACAGGTGATTTACTTACGATGGTAAAAACCTGAAAGGCTACCTTCGCCTCCTGCATCCTTGGAAAATCCACATGGCCCCGATTGGATTTTTTGGTAAGGTCCCTTCCCCAAAGCAGGGCATCACAGTGAAGGTCCGCAATAAAGTCAAGGGATTCATACATTTGCATGGCTTTGTCCGAAACGGTGTATGGGGGTGGTGTTTTGATCGGATTTTTTCCTTTCTCCACTACTGAGGGGACAAAAAATGTGGTCAGCCAATAAAAAAAGAATAGGCTTAGCAAGACGATCAGTAATTTCTTCATGTTTTATAGAGAGTTTCTATCAAGGGAAGATAACTGAATTTTCTTTTTAATAAAAGGTAAGCTAAATGCAGGCTCCCTCTATGAACCAATAGGGCCAAACCTCTGAGGTATTCGGGTCCTCTGAGATTTTTTACCGCAAAGGGCACAGAGGTTTATGCGCGGAGGAAGCAGAGTTTTTTTTGGAAACAAAGGTTAAAGGCTTTGAATGAACTGACTGAGTAAGGTTTTGGATTAAATGGAAATAGGTTTATTTCCACAAAGGGCACAGAGGTTAATACATGGCGGATACGGAGTCTTTCAGTTAATTTTTTTTTCTTAAACTGCGTATCGGTAAATTAATAGGAAAAGTGATCAATTTGGAAAACGATAGGATTTAGCAGAGGAAGTATCCTAATATCCAGTTTGTATCAATCAATATCGCCTTTAGGCAGTATCCCTTATGAAAGGGGATAATAAAAATTAATCTTGCTCAGCCAATATCTCTTCCCCGGTTTTGGTCGGGGGAAGACTTTCTAGTTCCTCCATGGTGAATAAGCGGGAGCGAATCATGAAACGAATTCCCATTGGGATTTCTATTGAGAAACTGCTTCCCCTTCCAGGAGTCACATCTAATGTCAACTGTGTATGTTTCCAATATTGAAATTGATCTGCACTCATAAAAAAGTCGCATCCATATACTTCTCCCAACCATACATCCTGACTGCCTACTTTGAAGTCTCCTTTTTCAAAACACATGGGCGAAGATCCATCACAACAGCCTCCACTTTGGTGAAACATCAATTCTGTTCCAAACCTTTTCTTGAGTTGGTCAATGGTATCTTTGGCTTTGTCGGTGATCAATACGCGAGGGGTCATTTGGGGTAGGGTTGGAGTTAAAGAAAAAAAATGGAGCAAAGGATCTACAAAGAAATCCTTTGCTCCGGATCTATTAGAAGAAACCAAGTTTTTCTTTGCTGTAGGAAATCAGCATATTTTTGGTCTGACGGTAATGGTTAAGCATCATCAAATGATTCTCTCTTCCGAAACCTGACTTTTTGTACCCGCCAAAAGGTGCATGTGCTGGATAGGCATGGTAACAGTTTACCCAAACCCGACCCGCTTTGATGGCTCTGGGTACTTGGTAAAGCTCATGTGCATCTCTGGACCATAGGCCAGCACCTAAGCCATACATGGTATCATTGGCAATTTCAATGGCTTCCTCGGTGGTTTTAAACGTAGTGACCGAAGTGACAGGACCGAAGATTTCCTCTTGGAAAACACGCATCTTGTTGTGTCCTTTGAAAATGGTCGGCTGAATGTAATAACCGGTTTCCAGTCCACTGTTCAATCCTGCTTTGTCACCGCCACAAAGAACCTGAGCGCCTTCCTGTTTGCCGATATCCAGATAGGAAAGAATCTTTTCATATTGGTCATTGGACGCTTGGGCACCCATCATGGTGTCCTCAGCAAGCGGATGGCCCATTTTGATGGCTTTGGTTCTTTCAATTACCCTGTCCATAAATGTATCATAGATGTCCTCGTGCACCAAAATTCTGGAAGGACAGGTACAGACCTCTCCTTGGTTTAAAGCAAACATTACTGCTCCCTCTATCGCCTTATCAAAGAACGCATCGTCTGCATCTGCCACTGACTTCATAAATATATTGGGCGATTTGCCACCCAACTCCATGGTCACGGGAATCAGGTTTTCCGAGGCATATTGCATGATCAATCTACCTGTGGTGGTTTCACCAGTGAAGGCGACTTTGGCAACCCGGGTAGAGGTGGCCAAAGGTTTGCCTGCTTCTGGCCCAAAACCAGTAACAACATTCAGCACCCCTGGAGGAAGCACATCCGCGATCAATTCCATCAATACCATGATGCTGGTAGGCGTTTGTTCTGCGGGTTTTACTACCGTACAACAACCCGCTGCCAGGGCAGGGGCAATCTTCCAAGTAGCCATCAAAAGGGGGAAATTCCATGGGATGATCTGGCCCACTACTCCAAGTGGCTCCTGAAGGGCAATACTTACCGTATGTTCATCATGTTCGGAAATACTGCTTTCATCTGCCCTAATCACGCCAGCAAAATACCGGAAGTGGTCTACACAAAGTGGAAGATCGGCAGCCCTTGTTTCCCGTAATGCTTTGCCATTGTCAATGGTTTCGATTCTGGCCAACATCTCCAGATTTTCTTCTATGATATCGGCAATCTTGTTGAGCAACTTGCTTCTTTCTGCGGCAGATGTAACAGACCACTTGGTGAAAGCTTCATGGGCAGCATCTAGTGCCTTCTCTATATCTACTTTGTTACCCCTTGCAGCTTTGGAAAAAGGCTTGCCATCAATGGGTGAGATGTTGTCAAAATATTCTCCGGAGTCTGGTGCTACCCATTTTCCTCCTATAAAATGATCATACTTTTCTTTGATTTTCGGCCTTTCTACAGGCTTGGATGTTGATAATGTTTCTGTTGACATAATTAATGTTATTTTGGATTTGATCAAATTTCTCAAATAAACAACTTAAAAAATCCACCAATCGCATCATATTATCCACCTAACATGATCCTTGATTGACGTTTTTTATGACAAACCCTCAACCTTTGGTCTTTCTTTTCGATTATGTATAGGGGATCTGTTTGGATTTCCCCTTTCAAATGAAGGTTAATTTGCCTCAGAATTTGTATCTTTAATCGAGACAACAATTACCAATGACCCATACTAACTTTATTGCCGGAGTACCTTGGCGAAATGACAGGGACTTAAAAACATTGGTGGAAAATCGCACCACCTATACTTTAAACAATTGCGAACTCAATATTTTTGAAACCCATCAAGAGGCCAAAGATGTCAATCTTCGATTTGGAGATTTGGTATTGACGACCATGCTGAAGGGTAAGAAAGTCATGCATTTGTTTGACAGACCGGGTTTTGATTACCTGCCTGGTGAATCGGTAATCGTGCCTCCCAATGAAATGATGAAGATTGATTTTCCTGAGGCCCAGTGGAACAATCCCACCCAATGCATCGCTTTGTCCATTTCCAAGGAAATGATTGAAAACACGTTTAACCTTCTGAATGAAAAGTATCCCAATAAAATGATGACTCAAGAATGGGGACTTGACCTATCCTATTTTCACTTGATCAATACCAAAGACCTTTCAGAAATCATCAACAGATTTATCAGGATAGGGGTCAAAGAAAGATCCAAAGAAAAGGATGTCATTGCTTCATTGGCATTGAAGGAATTGTTGATCCGATTGACGCAAACTCAGGCAAGGGAAATGCTTGAGATGACTTATAAGGACATTGCTTCAAGCAACAGATTGGGATTTGTGGTGGAATTCATTAAAAACAACATCAGGGAAAACCTGACCTTAGATACCCTCAGTCAAAAAGCATGCATGAGCAAACCACATTTTTCAAGGACTTTTAAGCAGGAATTGGGCATGACACCTATGGAATTTATTCAGAATGAGCGGCTTAAACTGGCAGAACAATATTTAAAAATGGGAGATTTTCAAATTCAAGAAGTAGGATATATGTCTGGATTCAGCAATATCACTTACTTTATCAGGGTGTTCAAAAACGAATTTGGGTGCACACCGAAGGTTTTTAAGAAAAAATCGAATTAACCAAATAATCATTGGGTTTTAAATTTTTAGTACAAAATAAATTACCATTTTCATGGTATTTAAGATAGTATTTGGTAAGTTTAGAAAATTTTGGTGCTTAAAAGTTAAGAAAATAATGCAAAACGCCAAAGTTTGTATGGCTGTAGTCAGTTACAAATAAACCCAGCAAAGGAGTCTTTTAAGCAGACTCCTTTTTTTTTGGTTAAAATTTAAACCTCATTTTTAAAAAATCGTGTAGACTTTTGATAATTTGGTTAAAAAATGAACCTAGGACCTTCTGATTTTTTTTTGATTAATTCTCTGGTCTATAAAATTACCTGATCTTATATTTTTTTGTTCCATTCCGATAACTTGAATGAAAAATCAAACCCCATTCTAATTTTCATATTTTTTTAAATGGTTATCCGCTTCTTTGCCAATAGCCGAATATTTCGGAAGCTTGGCGTCGGTCAGGCCCGCCAGTAGTCGGTCAGGCCCGCCAGTAGTCGGTCAGGCCCGCCAGTAGTCGGTCAGGCCCGCCAGTAGTCGGGCAGGCCCGCCAGTAGTCGGGCAGGCCCGCCAGTAGTCGGGCAGGGATGTGCCGGACCTTTCAGTTTGCTGGCGAGAATTATATTGAATTACCATTTTACTGGCATCATTGCGTACAAACATGTTTTTTTTTCAAATCCTCATTGTAATCATGAAGTCAGAAATATTCAATTGAAATTTTCTTCTGCTATGACAATTTGAATACGCCCCAACTTGTATATACAAGTTGGAATTCCTATTTTTGGTTATGGAAACCTTTAAATACAGGGAACTGCATCAACTGCTCAAATCCCAAATCATCGAAGGAATGTATAAAGAAGGGGATTTGCTTCCCTCGGAAAATGAATTGTCTTCTTCACATGACATGACCAGGTCCACTGTGAGGCAGGCCCTTCAAAAAATGGAAAAAGAGGGCTATATCATCAAAAGAAAAGGGAAAGGCAGCATTGTAAATCTTAAGAAAAGGCGTTTGGGACTTTTGTCTTTTAAAGGTTTTTCGGAGGTAATCAGTCATACGGATGAAAAAGTCAACAATCATATTTTGGAGGGGCCAGTGTTGCAATCTTGGCCGGATGATTTTTTTTATGCCCTTTCAGATGCTGAATTAGAAGCCGAGTGTGTTTTTCTTCATAGGCTCAGGTTGATTGACCTAGCCCCCATTATGTTGGAATATACCTATATACCAAACCTTGACCTACCCAGATTCACAGACAAAAAACTTACCAACGACTCGTTGTTTGCCACGCTTGCCCTGAATTATGACATCGAAATTGTGTCCATGGATCAAGAAGTACGAGCGATCAAAGCTGACAAAGAATTGGCATCTTATTTAGAGACTGAAGCAGGAGAACCTATTCTTCATGCATACAGAAAATATGGAACTTCCAGAAGGGACCTTTTCATTTACAGTTCCCTGTTTTTCAACACAGATTCCTTTGCCATCGGAAGCTACTTTAAATAGAAATCCTCAAAAGTTAAACAATAAACAACATGTTAAAAGAAGTCAAAGAACTCGCCAAAATGATAGACCACAGTTTGTTGCATCCCACGATGACGGACAAAGACCTCAAAGAAGGATGTGAATTGGCCAAACATTACGATGCAGCTTCAGTCTGTATCAAACCTTATGCGGTCAAAGACGCAATCAAATGGCTGGAAGGTTCGGATGTCATGGTCTGTACTGTGATAGGATTTCCCCATGGAAATAGCAGCACAGATGTAAAAGTCTATGAAACCGAAAAAGCCTGTCAAGAGGGTGCTGTAGAAATCGATATGGTGGTCAATGTAGGCAAAGTCCTTCAGGAAGACTGGGCATATGTGAGTAAGGAAATTCAAGCGATTGTAGCAATCACTAAAAAGCATAAAGCCGCATTGAAGGTGATTTTTGAGAATGACTATTTGCCTGAGGACAAGTACAAGATCAAACTCTGTGAAATCTGCAGTGCTGCCCAAGTGGAATTTGTCAAGACATCCACAGGCTATGGTTTTATCAAAGGAAGCGATGGCAAATACAGTTATGAAGGCGCCACGGAACATGATTTGAAATTGATGAGGAAACACAGCGCCCCTGATGTGCAGATCAAAGCTGCCGGTGGGGTAAGGACCTTGGAGGATTTGCTCAAAATAAAATCCTGGGGAGTGACAAGGATTGGGGCAACTGCCACTGCTGCCATTTTGGAAGATGCCAAAAGGAAATACGGTGCTGAAACCGGTGATAAGCCTAATTTCAAAGAAGGTGTGGGTTATTAAGGCATTTTTATGGTCTCCAAAAATTTGCATGAATCCCGAGCCTTATTGAAAAAACTGGCCGAAAAGTTAAATGACCAAAAAATTGACCAATCCGTCATGATTGGTTTTGATGGATATGTGGATAGTCTTTATCGGGTCATTCAGAAAAAATCCGGGGTAGAAAACCACTTTTTTTCCAATATCTCAAGTTTTTCCGACCATATCAAAACCCTTTCAGGAAAGAGTGGACAAGTAGAATTATCCCTCAAAGAAATAAAAATCGGGGGAAACGCGCCCATCATGTCCCAAGCGATGGGTGCGATTGGATTTCAAGTTCATTGTATGGGCACTTTAGGTTATCCCAATATTCACCCCGTTTTCGACGATTTTCACCCGAATATTCAAATTCACAGTTTGGCCAACCCGGGACAATCAGATGCATTCGAATTCCAAGATGGCAAATTGATCTTTTCTGATTGTGGTTCTTTTGATGAGCTGAACTGGGAAAAAGTCAAAAGAAGAGTGGGGGTAAGTAAGTTAAAGGAAATTTACCTTGACAGCCATTTGGTTGCGGCTGTGGATTGGGTCAATCTTCCACACGCTTCCAATATATGGACTGGGCTTTTGGAAGAAATTGTAAAGCCAAATGGACCCAAAGACAAGAAGTTCTTTTTCGACCTTTGCGATCCTTCCAGAAAATCCAACCATGAAATCAGGGAAGCCCTTCAGATCATTTCCAGCTACACTGATTTTGGGGAAGTGACCCTAGGTCTCAATGAAAACGAAACGAATATCGTCTTCGCTGCATTGGAAAATGCAAGAAAAAAGGAATCTTCGATGGAAGAAAAAGCCAAGGTAATTTTTGATACCATGACAATTTCTTGCTTATTGATTCACCCTACCAATAGAAGTTTTGCAATTACCCAAAAAGGTGAGGTGAGAGTTGAAGGGAAATTGGTTGAAGAACCCAAGATCCTGACAGGAGGCGGCGACAATTTCAATGCAGGATATGCCTTGGGTTGGTTATTGGATTTGGAATTGGAAGAGAGGCTATTGCTGGGCATGGGCTGTTCCGGGGCCTATATCCAAAATGGAAGGAGTCCGAATTTAAGCGAATTGGGCGAATACTTGGAATCGTGGTTGTAACGCTGATTGGGCTGATGGTCGCAGATTTTTATATGGATTTTTGGAACAGGATCACACGTGTGTTATTTTCGATGGAAAGCTAATTATAACAGAATTAAATCAGTGTATATCCGCTAAATCAGCGTAATCAGCGTTCCAAAAAAACATCAACCTAAAATTCATCCCAAATGCTTAACCTTGGATTTGTAAGTGCCATTCTTGCCGAAAAGTCTTTTGAGGAAGTCATAGACTTTGCTGCTGCCAATCAATTTGAATGTGTGGAAATCATGTGCTGGCCAAAAGGCAAAGCGGAAAGAAGGTATGCTGGGGTCACGCATATCGATGTAGACACCCTTGATGAGAGCAAGATCGGCTACCTAAAAGATTATGCAGGAAACAAAGGGATTTACATTTCAGGTTTAGGCTATTACCCCAATCCTTTGGACGCAGATCAGGAAAAAAGCGACTTTTATTTTGCCCATATCAAAAAAGTTATCCAATCCGCCAGCAAAATGGGTCTTGAAGTTGTCAACACCTTTATAGGAGCCGACCATACCAAAAGCATATCCGAAAATCTAAAAACCTTTGCCAAAAGATGGCCAGCTATCATCAAGTTTGCCGAAGACCTCAACATCAAAATTGCCATTGAAAACTGTCCGATGTATTTTACTGCCGACGAATGGCCAAGCGGAAAAAACCTGGCGCATACCCCAGCCATTTGGGATGAAATGTTTTCTATTATTCCTTCAGATAACTTCGGCTTGAATTACGATCCCTCTCATTTGGTCTGGCAACAGATGGATGAGATACAACCCATTTATGATTACAAGGACAAGCTATTTCATATCCATCTCAAAGATGCCAAAGTGTACCGGGACAAACTCAACCATGTGGGAACCATGGCTCATCCTTTAGAATACCACTCCCCAAAATTGCCCGGATTGGGGGATGTGCATTGGAGAAATTTCTTTTCTGCTTTGACATCGGTGGGCTATAGAGGCCCAGTTTGTATAGAAGTTGAGGACAAGGCCTATGAAAAAACCGAAGCCGATAAATTCAAAGCAATTCTGACAAGTAGGAATTATTTAAGGCAATTTTTGGGGTAGGCATATTGACTCAGGGATGTGAGACACACACATTAGCGATATAGTTTTCAGGGAAAGTCAAAGGAAAGTGTAAACCTTGAAAATGCAGGTTATAAGAACATAGTATTCTGTACCAACTACCAAGACTGTACCCATATTTGGTACTTTGATTTAGATGTCTTAATAGTAAAGTCTTAGGTGGATCCTCGTTTCGTATTATTATAATCAAAACCTAATCTCCCGTTACTCACATCTCATCTCTCATTCAATAGCATCCCGAACCGGGGCCACAACTAGCTGACTCCTGAATGGATACTATTTCTTATTGGGAAATGTACCCGAAAAAGAAACACCAACTGAATTTCCCGAGAAAGTTTCCCCTTGTTGATCTTTATAGCTCATTGGTGTATAAGTCAAGGCGACCCACTTATATCCAAATTCAAATCGAGGGTTAGTCGTACTTGTATAAGATTCATCAGGGAAAACGCCATCACCTCTTAATTTAGGGTTCAAATGAGTGGTAATACCAACCCCAAACCTGAAGTCATCATTTATTTTCCAAAAGGGGGTCAAGTGAACAGGGAACCTCAAAAACATAATGTTTGCATCATCTGCTGCTGTAGGGGACCACTTTAAACTTATGGCAGAGCGAAGCATAAACTGCTTTAAGTTGGCAAATTGCAATTCTCCACCAAAGCCCAAGTTGATACCTTGGCCAGCCCGCATCGTTTGATCAGCACCATTGGTGAAGAATACTTGCAAGATTTCATCACCACCCCAATCGGCACCTCCTTCAATTAGAAATTTAGTAATAATTGGTTTCTCGGCATTTTGTGAGAATACCTGTGTTGCATTAAATAATAGGGCAAAGCACAAAGCAAGAAATACTTTTTTCATTTTTTTATAGAGTTGATAGATTTAGAAAAATGAACTTGATTTTAGGAAATGGGGTACGCAAATTATTTTGCAAATCAACAAGCTAAGAGGGACTGTGGGATTGCCATTAGGGGTGATAAATTAAGAGGTTAAACTTGAAATTGGCTAACAAAAATCAGGACAAATAGATAAAGAATTTTCTTTATAAATCCAGGATGATTTTATCGAAATCTAGATAGAAATCTAATCATTTTCAATAGGCATATGATAAATTATTATTATCTGAAAAAGCTTAAAATAAACTGGCTATTATCCTCTTTTTTTTGAAGAATTAGGATAGGTTAAAACCGTCCCAATGGTGCAGTTTTGGGTATAAGACTTAAACAAACATGAAATTATCTCCTATTCCTTCTGCATTGAATTTTTTAAAGATATTCTTTATCTTCCAGAAGACCCTATCAATTCTTTCCCTTCTTCTTCGGATACTTGATTACAATAAAACTTCCCTTTTCCAAAGGCTTTTGTTTTTGTCGTGAGGGTAATATAATAAGTTTGGCCTGCATCAAGGTTCAATGAGAGAACTGTTTCAGGGTCTGGCTTGATTTTCCCTCTGTATTGGGTATGGATTTCGTAGAAGCCTGGATCAATTTGATGAACAGAATACTTTCCTTCGCCCAACCTGCTTATTAATTTTTGATTGAAATAAGTGTAGTAGGGGACAAAATCATCAAGTCCATCAGGTCTTAACAAATAAACCGTGGCTTTCTCGCTTTGGGCTTGAACCTGAAATTGGACTGTAAAAAGCAGAGCAATTAGGTAAAATATTTTCTTCATAGACCTATAATTATAACTTCGAAAATTAAATAGAAACCGAATCATTTTCAATAGCATATTCGTGAATTTTTCGTTAATAAAAAGATTCGAATTTCTCTCAATTAACCCATATTCTCGCTGAACTGATAAATACAATGCAACTCTGACAAGTAGTAATTATTTAAGGCAGTTTTTGGGGTAAGCATATTGACTGAAGGAAATAAGTGGAGAGGCTTAGATTGGCATTAGGATAAGCATCTGAAAGTAAAAAACGTTAAGGATGTGAGTGAAGACACTCACATGGGCGGTGGGTAAGTGCGAACTATCTTTTTTAAGCATGATATGCTCATTGCCAGGTTTCATTGAACCTACTTCTCCCTAGGATAATCAATTGTTATTTAGTGTATTATCTATTTTTTCACTATTTTTAAAACTATCTATTCAATATTAAACAAAATGTTGTGGCAGATTTAAATTCCGTAGTTACAACTTCTGGTTCCGGTTTTCCTCAAAAATTCAGTATCCTCAGGTCCCAATTTCAAAACTGCTACCAGGAATTACGCAGTTTAGCTTCCAATAAGTTGAGATTTGAACATCAGGCCTTTACCCTCGATACGTCTGCCTTGGTTCATGAAGTATATTTAAAAATGGACCGGCAAAAGACCCAATTCGAAAACAAAGGCCAGTTTATGGCGATCGCTGCAATTGTGATGAGAAGGTATCTCGTAGATTATGCAAGGCAGAAACACCGTGTGAAACGTGGCGGGAATTTTATTCAGCTTACCCAAGGGGCATTAGGTAATGTGTTTTTGACAACTCCTGAGCAAGTACTCGAATTGGATGAATCTTTAAAAAGGCTTAAGCAAATCAATCCCCGACAAAGCCGGGTGGTGGAATATCATTTTTTCGGAGGGTATAAACATGAAGAAATTGCTGAAATGCTGGAAGTATCTATTGATACGGTCAGGAGAGATTGGAGATTGGCAAAAGCATGGCTAAGTACGGAGATGAAAAGTGCAATTTAGATGAAAAATCTGTCTTCCAGTTGGGCATTAGTTGAAACCTATTTTCATCAATTGGTGGAAATGGCAGGAGAAAGCAAAAGGAAGACATTAGAAAAAATCAAATCTGAAAACCCGGAATTACATTCCCTTTTGGTCCGATTACTTGCTGCGGATCAAAATACCCACCCAATTTTCACCAATTCTGCCGAAATTTTATTTGATCAATTCAGCTCGGATGAAGACCTGATCGGGGATAAAGTCGGCCCCTTTGAGTTGAGTGGTTTGATCGGTCAGGGTGCCATGGGTTCTGTATTTTTAGGTAATCGGGCCGATGGCCAATTTGATCAAAAAGTGGCCATAAAAATAATGAGGGCATTTGTATTGGACAATACAAATCAGGCCTTGTTTCAAAAGGAAAGACAAATTCTGGCAAACCTAAGCCACCCCAATATTGCGAAGCTATATGATGGCGGATTTACGGATGATGGTCGCCCATTTTTTACTATGGAATACATATCAGGAGAAGACATCATTACCTATTCCAAATCCAAGGAGCTTAAAACCAAAGAAAAGCTGGAACTCTTTTTACAGATAGCAGAAGCTATCCGATACGCTCATCGCTCATTTGTAGCTCATTTAGACCTAAAGCCAAAAAATATCATCATTGATCAGGACGACAGAGTAAAGCTACTTGATTTCGGAGTTTCCAAAATTTTGCAAGAAACTGAATTTCCGGATGAATCGGGCAGATTTACTTTGGCTTATGCTGCCCCAGAACAGATTTCCAAAGGTGTTCCAAACAGCAGCGCAGATATCTATTCTCTAGGTATAATTTTGTACGAATTACTTGGGAAAAAACATCCCTTCGAAGCCTACTTTGACAATCCTGGTGATTTAAAAAAGGCTGTGATGAGCGCTGAGTATGAAAAATTGGAATTAAAGGAAAATCAATTGTTTCAGGAAGATTTATCTCAAATCTGTATGAAGGCAATGCAATTTGACCCAAGTAACCGATATTCTTCGGTGGATTCGATGATCAATGACATTCGGGCATTTTTAAATGGTTATCCGATCTCAGTAAGAGAAAACGATTTGGCTTATGTAGGAAAAAAGTACTTTAAGCGTCAACAAAAAATCCTGACAGCCATAGGTGCTTCGCTCGTGATTTTGATAGGAATGGGAATTTTTTATGCTTTACAATTGAAAGAACAAAGGAATATAGCTATTAAAGAGGCCAAAAAAGCTGAGGAGATTACTGATCTGCTTTCGGATGTTTTTATGGCCGCTGACCCTAGTGCTAGTAGCGGAGATACCATCACAGCATTGGAATTACTCAACAAAGGAGTCGAATCTCTTGAAAAAAATCTGGGCAAAGATCCTGAACTCCTTGCCTCCATGCTTATTAAAATCAGTCCGATTTATCTCAGTTTGGGGCAGTATGAACAAGGTAAATTTCTGGCAGAGCAAGCATATCAAATCAATTCTGAATTATTCACCTATCCACACCCTGTTCTTGCCGAAAGTGAAATTTTAAAAGGGGATGTCTATTTTTTTTACGGGAAATTGGATTCAGCTGAATTTTATTCCAAAAAAGGGCTCAAACAATTATTGGATACCAAAACCAAAGATGAAATGAAACTGGCCAATTCAATGGATGGACTTGGCAACATCATTTATGAATTGGGCAGGTATGAAGAAGCAGATTCCATAATCCGGATCATCCATGCCATTCATCAAAAGCATCTCACCCCTCCCCACACCTCATTGGCCAATGACCTTCACATGTTAGGCTCCATTAAAAGGAAAATGCAAAAATACGATGAAGCTGAAAAATACCTGTTGGCTTCCTTGGAAATGAAAAAAGAGCTATTTGCTGAACCGCATCTTGAGCTGGCATTATCCTATAACCACATAGGCAGTCTTTATCAAAACAAAGGAGATGCTGAAGCATCAATCCCTTACATCAAAAAATCAATGGAGCAAAGAGAGGCTATTTTGGGAAAAAATCACGTAGAAACGATGGCCAGTGTTTCCAATCTGGCAAGAGCCTATTTCCATTTGGGTAAATTTGATGAGGCTTTACCTTTGTATCTGTCATCATTTTCTACGATTTCAGGCTTGTTTGGAGAAGAACATTATTACTATGCCTCTGTGGCAAATAGTTTGGGAATGACCTATTTTAATTTGGGGAATATTCAAGAAGCAAAAAACTACCTTTCCTTATCCGCTGAAGTAAACAAAAAGCTTTTTCCTGAAACTGACAAAAGAAATGCCATTAGTTTGATGAATCTTGCCAAAGTACTTGCTGCGGAAGAAAACCATTTAGAAGCCATCAATTGTTATAAAACGGCGTATAAGATTCTTGATTCAGCAGAAAAAAAAGACGATAGATTAATATCCCAATGCCAACAAGCGCTCGGAGAGTGCTCATTGGCTTTAGGGAATTATTCTACCGCCATAGAATACCTTGAAATGGCATTGTTGAATAGTCAATCCTCTGATGATGTTTCTCAGGAAACCATTTCCGAAATCAATGGTTCTTTGGAAAAAGCATATCTGGCAATAAATAATTGAGCATTTAAGGGTTAAATTCAAATATTACTTTGTCATGTTTGGGAATGGGCTAAAAAACCTGCCAGGCATTATTGCTAAGCTTTGAACCTGATGCATTTACAGCTCTTAAACATGGCAGGTTTTCTCCATTAGCTTATACATTGGCAAAGTTAGGTTAATTTTTCTCCTATGTATTTTAACATGGAGTGGTCTTGAAAGTAATGGATGTGAGATTGGAGTTGGTTTCATAGCAGGCTTTGGTAGGCCTGTCCCAATTTCTTTCAGCCACAAATTTCCAACTGAACCCATCAAGGACTTCTACTGTAAGTTTGATATCAAATGATCCTGCCGGCACTGTTCTGGTCACTTTATTCTGTAAATTAATGTTCCCGCTATGAATGGTTCTGTTGTAAGTAATCCCGTCTGTGAGTTGCTTATAGGTAATCGTAAACTTTATGATGGGCCCGATGAGTGCGGCATTTCTGTTGATTACTGAAACTTCTCTAGCGGGATGTTGATTTTGGTCACAGGTTTCTATTTGATAGTCGGTCGTATAACCCAATTTCGCAAAACTGTTGTCTTTCAGGAACCTCACCGTATAAGCAATCGGCACCCCGGGGTTACTTTTGCTAAAAACCGCATTTTCTCCTTTTATAATCGATTCAAGATCACCGAATTTGGTAGCTGAAACAATTTCACTGGCCACTTCTGCATTTCCGCCTATGGCCAAACTTGTAATATTAGATGTGTTGAGGATATTTTTATATTTAGATTCCAGGGAACCTGAAGCATTTTTCAATCCAGTTGCATAATTGAAAGCACCTTCAATTTCCAGATCAGATGCCATGGTAGTCGTAACCATCCTGAACATAATGATTCTTCCGTATGCAACAGAATGTACATAAGCTGGAGGAGCTTGGGGACCAAACACGGATTCCACCTGGGAAAGAGAGACTTTGTTACTGAAAAAATCTGAAGGCTTACTTGGTACATCCAATGAAACGGTGTAAAAAACCTGCTTGAATACCATCATTGCTACTTTTTGGGTTCTGGTACTTTCATATTTGAATTGGGATTCTACGCTCCCTGCTGCCCAACTGACATTCAATCCTACATCCAAACTCAATTGTTCGTAGGAATACGAGGTTGAAATTGAAGTAGAGGAATTGGCAGCATTGACATATCCTTCTTGGGCGGCATTTTCATGCCACCAGTTTAAAGCCTCATCCATTTGGGTCTGAACATTGGAATTGTCAGGTTTTTCCACTTTAATGGTTCCTCTCTCTCCCATTCCCGGTAAATCCAATCTCATAGAAACCGGTGCACGATCCAAATTGACAGGAGTTGGAAGACCTCCCATCATACTTTTATCTCCAATCACCAAGGATCCTGGATAGACTATCCCGTTGGTAGGGCGAAGTACGGCTATTTCTTCAAAATTATTCCTTAGGTTGTACCGCTCCGTAGTGCATACGATAGTTCCTCCGCTTACTCCTGTGGTGTTGGTACTTTCTCCTACTTTAGTTCTTAAGCTTGATGAATTTCCGGTGTTTTGGACATTCAGCAGTTCATTTGGATCATAGCTTAATGATGAAATAAGGTCGTTGATCTCCGGGGCGTCGGGAGAGAGGGTGGATGGTTCCTCTGTTTCCTGACAGGAAAGGGATAGCGCTCCTAAAAGCGCAAAAATGAATTTGAATTTGAATAAATTTTTCATGGCGTATAGATTAATGGTTATAATCGTTACGCGTCAATTATTCCCAAAAGTGGTAATGAGGTCGGGAAAATAATTCAATTATTTTTCATCATTTACCTAATAATCAAAGGATACCAACCAAAAAAACCTTCACAAACTTGCCAATGCCACCAAGCTTAGTATCCCGGAAATTCCACCAAGGCAACTTCTATTGTCACGGCTGCTGCACAATATGCCCATGTAGCGCTATGCCTACCGCTTTTGCCAGCAAAAAGAAATCATGGTTCAAATATGGAAGTTCTAACTCTAAAAGTTGAACAGCCTATCCACTATATTGTAAAAACAAAAGAATTGTGGAATTTTGAGATATCTGGTGCAATTGGTGTTATTTCGCCAGTGTAGTTATTCTTGACCAAAATGCAGCAAGCTGTACAACTTAACCCTCATTGTCATGCAAAACTTTATTGAACTCTGGAGAGAAGGCCGTACCCGATTCACCAATCAATTGGCTTCAATCAGTCCCGAAGACTTATTTAAGAAATTGGGGAACAGTCCAAATTCAGCAGGATTTTTAATCCGGCATATGGCCGAAGTAGAACTGCTCTTTGCCAAAAATGTATTCGGAAACATGGATGTGAAGGTGGATGCCCAGACCCTCAAGGCAGGAAAAGATACTGGAGAATGGACAGATTTGCGATCATTGAAATCCATAGTAGAGGAAGCTGGAATCCAACTGGAAAAAGCCATAGAAAGTCAAAAAGACTGGGATGCTGTCATTGAAACCAAAGAATTTGGAAAAAAAACCAAAGCGGAAGCTTTAGGCCGGATCAGCACACATACCGCTTATCATGCAGGGCAGTTGGCGGTTGTTGTAAAGTATGGCAAACCTTAACACGAAGGAAATGTGATCTAACTCAATTGTTATCCAAAGGATTTTCATTTTTTGGGTAAAATGAGAACTACAAAAGTCAAACATGTTATTTAAAAGTAAATTTTAATGGCCATTTTAAGACAAAAAGGTTGAAAATGGAATAGTTTAAAAGTATTGATATTCAGATAATTATATTAAAGAATATGCTTGATTAATCTAATTTATTTTTATATTTTTAAATGTAGTTTTTCGGTTATTGATTGTCAGGTTTTGTTGCTGTTGATTGAGGGGAACAAGAGACTAATTGAAAAAATGCATGTCTCTCTCTTTCTCCCAACCATTTTTTCTATGGAAACCAACCTGATCCAGTCACTGCTTTCGGGCATCTTGGCGCAACTCGACCCCAAACCCAAAGAGGGGATTCCTACTTTGGAAAATGAATTGCCTAATCTAGTAAAGGCATTGCGTTTTCAAGAGTTAAGTGCCGTTTCATCTGAAAAATTGAGCATTCAATCAGCCGATTTTTTTTCAAGGAGCTTATTGTCCAAAGGCCTCCGGGAAAAAATTGTCAAAGCCATTGAAGGTACTTCTGAAGCTGAGGAAATAGCTGGAGGAGAAAGGATTTTTGTTCGAGAGGTTCCTGTCAGGTCCAGTCAGGTAAGCGCCAGTGTTCCTGATTGGGGTATTGGCGGAAGGGTGGACCGTACAATCGGTCCCATAGAAAGGATCGACGGAAGGCCTATCTATCTTGATTTTTATAAAGTTGAAAAATTGGTGGCCATAAGGAGGGCTAGTTCAAATGTGCCTCTTATCCTTTTTAAGGCCAGCTTTCAGCAAAGAAGACTGGCGCCCATCTCCACTCCACCAGTGGAAGTGACCAAAGAATACAACCTTATAGCAGGAAGTGTGTGGGTCAAAGCGGATCTTTTTGCTTCTTCAGCACCTGCTGACCGGTATTTCGGACTGAAAGTCAAATCAGGAAAAATCACCTTAAGTGCTCTTCCGACTTTAAATGGAAACAACCTTCAAGTTGCTCCCGGAGTCCGAATGGTTTGTCAGTTATCGCTCGATTTACCAAAACCTTCACCCAAGGATCCAAAAAAACATGGTCAGGATGCCAGAGACTTAAGCATCAAGACTCCGGATAAATTTAATTTTTCATTTGGAGGCAGCCTGCCCAATTCCATAGACTTGGTCAGCGATTCTGAATGGCAGATCTATGAGGAATCAGGAAAATTCAAACAAATCAAGAAACCCAATAAGTTTGACGCTCAATCCAACAGGCTCCTGATACCCCTTCAATATTCGGAAGATGAGTTTTCTCCAAAGGCAACGAAAAGCTCCTTATTTTACCTAAGCGAAGCAGCCAAAATCACCCAAAGCTGGTGGGGTATTCCAGCAGCTAAAATAGATTTCAATGCTCCTGTGGAAGCCAATGGAGGAGGGGCATTGATCCAAGACCTAAAACCCGGCTTGGTAGCATCATGGAAAGGATTGGATGGCAATGAGTTCCAACTCAATGAATGCCAGATCCTGGCAGAGGAAGGTAGAATAGGGATCACTGCCCTCAAAGCGACAGGTCAAGGTACCTTTCATGATTTCAACCACTGGAAGGACAAATTGAATCCTCATGGAACCCAAGTTCAGCTTAGTTTCCCGGATTTGGTTCCCCTTCGTTACAACTGCCTTGCCGAAGGCATTGAAATGATACTGGTCCAAAGTCATGCCCTGCTTCACGTGGACCGGCCGAGACAGGTCAACGGTCATGGTTTTCTGATCGATACCCAAAATTCCATGGTAATTTTTGCAGCTGGAGAAACTGGAAATCTGTTCTATTTGATGGATGACAATGTGCTCTGGGATAATATGCTACCCACAGAAGAAATACCCCACTTCAAAAGCCTTGCCATAGCACTTGAAAATGCCCTTTTTACAATATCCCCTGTGAATGGAGTGATTGTATTCGGACATGTTGATGAAGATTGGAAAAAGATTCTAAAAAGTAACAACTTTCTGATTTTTGGCACATTGGGTTATTTGCCCACATTGCCGGATCCTTATCTGGCCAATTTGAGCTTTCCCCGACGTTCCATAAGAGGCGATTCCTTTGATTCAAAACAGCATTTCAATCAAATCCAAAACTGGCTCTTTTGTTGGATCAAGCAGGATCCGGGAGAAGAGGAATTGGACGAGGTAAAGGTCAGTTTTCATTTTGGACCTGGCTTGGGTCAAAACTCTACCGGTCAGCCCAGCTCAGGTATGGTACTTAATCCTGCCATGTTGAATCCCCCAGGTCCTTTAAATGTACTGGCCGATGCCCAAATCAGAGACGGTCGATCTAAAATCCCCAATTATGAGGACGAGTTTGACCGTGCGGTAGGTTCCATTTCCCGCGATTTTTTTGCTCTTTTGGATGTCAGTTCCAATGCCAATCAAGTAGGTGTCAGTATGGGAATGAATCCAGGGTTGGACAAAAGGGAATCTTATCTTACCGGCAGGGTGACGGCAAGATCTGAAAGTGAGGCTGTGGTTACTCCTTTTCAGGGCCAAATATTGACAATCGAAGGTTTGGAAGTCAAAGTACCGGGTCATTTTGCCAGGGTATTTCTTTTGCCTCAGGTAGCTTGGGAACCAGTGATTAACACCTATACAGAGGGAACTCAACCGATGGATCCCCCAAGTGGGTTCAACTATTACCCCAATGACGGTGGCCCTACCCGGATGCTCAATTCTTCCCCGGAAAAAGTTACTTTGGCCCCGATTCCGCTCACCCAATTTTTGTTAGCACAATTCAAGGATAAAAAGGCGGAGGTATATTCCCTTTTTACTCTTCCCTTTGGATTGAAAGCCTTTGCATGGTTAAATCGTCTGAATTCCCACTATCCCAATAAAAAGCCTAAACTAGAACCTAATTCACCCAAATTTCCGAATGAACTGCTAGGGGGTATACAACTTCGGGCAATAGGTGGAGATGCTGGTGCACTCTGGCCCCAGGAGCCTTGGTTGAACGATTCCGATATGTTTACCGGATACACTTCCCAAATCAACAATATTCTGAATTTCAATGGACAGCATACCCAGACCAGTACTTTAGGGGACTCGGTAACAGTGATTTTTAACGGGCAATTTTCACCCAATGCCCTCCAACCCAAAGGCGTACCGGTTACCACGATTGATTTTTCCGGATATGGTGCCTCTATGTTTTCGGATTGGCTTGGTCCATCTGCTGAGATTGCCCAGACTTCACAGGCCAGATTTGATGTCATGCTTGGAAGAACTGGTCATGAAGTTGTTCAAGTCAAAAGTCTAGTTTATCCATGGGGGATCCGCGTAGTCAGAACCATTACAATTTTCCGGGCAAGTTCGGGTTTTATCTATCGAATGGACAGTGGGTGGCAGCCTGAGACGGATGGGCAGTTTGATTTCAGATATAAATTCAAAATCAACGGAAATAGCACCACAGAAACCCCGTATGTCATCCATCCTGGCACCCTAAGGGGACTTTACAATATCAGGAACATTAAGGAAGATGGCTCATTGAGCGACTTTAAGAGGGAAGATACCATACATAACGGCCAGAAATACATCGACCACAAAGGTGATCAACAAACATGGGGTGGAGGTTCCCAACCTGTTCCGATCCATTGTCGGCCAGTTTGGTTTGATGCAGATGTGGAACTTGAAAATTTAGTTCAGGGTCACAAAAACAACCGTACCCCAGCCCGAAAAATTTTGGGTTACGTACAATTGGCCCCTCCTGGTGTCCCATTGAGTCCAGCTCGCTTCAGGGAGCTTTTAAACACGCAGGGCGGATCCATCGGCGGAGACATAGACTGTGTGATGGACATAGCAAAAACCGGTCAGATGATCCGTATAACCCGATTTGATTTTTCCCATGCGGCCGATCCGGGTCATGCTGATGGAGTATTTGTGGCGTCTGCCCGAGGATCCTTAATGCTTCCCAAAACGGGTAGCTGGAGTGTCGTCCAACATGCGGTCAACAGCGGAGATGTGACTCCATTGCCCCAGCATATACCTGTACCACTGATTAGGGAAGGAAAATGGATTCCCGGTAAAGTGGTGGATCCTGACTCAGTGACCAAGAAACTAGTCCGGATGGCCAATCCGGCTGAATTGATGCGGCCACCTGCCAATGGAACCGTCAATTATGGCATCCTACAAACCACCGCCACTCAAAAAGCCATGCTCCTGACGCCTAGTTTCGGCTTTGGCCAAAAAATTCTGTTGAGCAAAACCCCACTTCTCTTTGCTGATCCCTACACCCTGATGTCCGGTGATGGCATATTTCCCAATTCAGGCAATGCCATCGATGAATTCGGCAAGGCCATAGCCTTGTTTACCGGTTCAGGCGATGGACTAAATAAAGTCAAAGCTTTTGCCGAAAATTCCAATTTCCTAGACGGTGGGGTAAAAGTGTTGGAACTCCTGGAGATCACTGCTCCTGCAGGGGGATCAACCTTGCTTGATCAAGGGTTCCAAATGCTGGCCGGCAAAGCCAATGCTGCCCTTGACAAAGCCCTGGCATTCGACATTCCCGACCAAAAGACCTATCTGGTCAACATGGAATCCCTAAAAATTTATATAGAATACAAAACTGCTAAAAAACGTAAAAACCAACCTGATGAGTTGGTAGACAGCAAACTCAATTTTGACATTGATACTTTTAAGAAGGCGGCAGGAGATACTTGGAAAAGCAGACTGAACAATGTGGCTATGGTGGTCGACTTGGGGGATTTTACGGGGTTGATGAAGATCAAGGGTAATTTTGATGCCAAGAAAGGGAAAGAGTCCGGATATGAAGGAGGGGCTGATGCGGACTTTTTGGGAATAGGCTATCCATCCCCTGAGCTGGAATTTCATTCAGCGCTACAGCCGGTCATTGATCTATTGGAGATTCTAGCCTCACTCAGTCAGGGAAATTATGCTGATGTGATGAAAAAGGGCCTTCAAATCGCCATGAGCAATGCAGGGGAAATTTGGGAATATAAATTCGAGGCCAAAAAAGAGATACCTTTAGTCAGATTTCCACCTGAAGAAAACCTGTATAATTCTCCGACCACACCTTTGAAACTGGAGGCAGGATTGGAACTTGGGGTCTTTTTCAACGCTGCCTTGAAGGTTACGAATGATGCCAATCAATTGGTTCCTACTGCCGGTGCCTATATCCAATTCAGAGGTGGGTTGGAAGTCATGTGCGTCTCGGTGGGAGTAGGGACCATCTATGCGATAGGGGAAGTCATTCTCAAACTGGCCTGTGATACCAAAGTAGGCCCATCTATCCAGATGAATTTCGGATTTGGAGTAGCTATCGCGGTGGGATTACCGGTGATAGGCACGGTTTCGGTGACCTATATGGTAGGCTGTGAACTCTATGTAGGTACTTCCGAATTTACCATATCTGCTTTTTTGCTATTCAGAGGCAAAGCCCGCCTTGCCGGAGGATTGGTCAGTGTCACCATCTACATTGAAGCCAAAGGTACTGTGAGCAGAAAGGCCATCAATACACCACAAGAACGGACCGATTGTACTGCTTCAGTGACTTTCGGTTTGGACATCAGCATCTGTTTTGTGATCAACATCAGTTTCGAGGAGACCTGGCAGGAAAGCCGTCAAATCGCCTGACATCTTAAAATCTAAAAAAAATCAAATGGAAGCGAGGAGACTTTTGACATCGATGGCTTTGCCTCAGGATTTTGACGGGCAAAATCTAACCGTAAACATTGTCCTAATTCCCAGAAATGCTGATCCTTTTGCCACTTGGCCTACAGGAGTGCCAAACGCCACTTCCACGGTTCCGGGATTTGCTGATTTCCAACCGGAATTTTCTCTTTGCGTGGTGGAGGGTACTGCTGATTTCCCCATTCAAAATCCCCTCAATCCACTTCGTCAACCTCATATCATCCCCGTATCCGTGGATCCCGCTTCTTCCAAAGCCCAGCTGATCCAACAAGTTGCCTCCAGTTTCAACCTTCCAGTGGGTGATGCGTCAGATAAACTGCCACCTGTGGTTTCGGTAAAAAACAGCATCAAAAAATACCTGCCTCAAAGTTACAGAAAGGCCTTTAACTTCACCCAGCCCAAGCACCCCAATGCGGTGACTGACGACAGTTACGAATGCGCCATCAGGGATCAGGTTCCAGAGCCAACATTTACCCCGCCCGGGAGGATCAGTTGGGGAAAAGTATTTGCCCATATTCTGCGGCAGCCCTTATTGGCAAAAGCCTGTGGAATGATCTACACCGTCCAGATACAGGTAGAGCCCACCTGGTTTCAGAAAGGTGGGTATCTTTATGTGGATGTCACCAATGACCCCTATGCCAATTCGCAAAATTTGCTTTTGGAACAGGCTGGTGGTCCGCTTATCAAAAGGTATGCAGCCCGAATCCCAAAACTTCAAATCGAAAAGGAAAGGCCGGTTTTTGCACCTGTGGTTTTCCCAGTGCTTTACAAAAAGAATGCAGAACCTGCCCCAGTGGCTCCTCTCGGGCCTTGGGATGAACTTTTCAAGGAAGCAAGAGCCTATGATGATGGTTTTGCAAAAATTGTCCATGCAGATCAACCCCAAAGTGGCAATTTACTCAAAGAAAAGCCGGATGGATTCAATCCCCAATACGAGGCAGGAATTCGCTTGGGATGGGATGACGAGCAGATTCTCATCTGGTACATTCGCCAATTGACTGATCACCCGGCTACTCCCGGAGAGAGAGTGGATGCTCCTTTGAGTGTAATGGGGTATCACTTGGATGTCAGGGAAGTTGGCTCGGATTGGGAAAGCCTAAATGCCATAGAACTCAATCCTGGACACTTTCTTGATGGTCTTCTTACGCAGAACCAAACCGAACTTCCTTATCAGGTATATCCTAATAAAATCAGCGGCCCCAACGATTCCAACTTTTGGTTGCCCATGTACTATGCCAATTGGATCGGTAAAAACATGGTCACAGAAGACAAAGATGCCATTGCCATTTACAAAACCGATCAGCCTTACAAAGAACATGTAAATCCCGGTTCCCTGAAGCAAGGCATCACTCCCAATCAGGTCTTAAAACCTGTCCCACTACAAACTCTGCTAAGATATGGACAAAAGTACGAGTTCCGTGTCCGGATGGCCGACATCAGTGGAGGAGGACCAAAACTGACCCATACTCCCCTCAACCCCGCTGCCAATCCCAACACAAGTGTCAGCTTCCGAAGGTTCATCAATCCGGGAATGCTAAGGATTGAAAAGCCCAGTCTTCTGGTCAACCAAAAAAATGAAATCTTCAACGCTTTAGATGCTGAGGAAACACAGTTTGACCCAAATCCCATCTTGAAAATTGCAAGGCCACTTTTGGAATACCCTGCGGTGGTTTTTACCATGAAATACCAACAGCAGTCTATTGATCCGGTCGAGGAACTCAAAAATCTGCAGTTTGATCCCAATCAAACCCTTAAACCTGCACTGGAAGATCCTGATGTCCAGGAAGTAGGCATAAGAGTGGAGGTGAAATCTTTGAGAATGGACAATTACTATAGTCAAAACGGTTCGGATTCATACATTACCCTCTACCAAACCAAAAGGAATTTTCCTACTGATTTCAAAGGTGTGTTGGAAATACCAGTGGAATTCATAGATGTGCCTGTGCTGAATCTTGGTAATGAGGCAGATCCATTTTTCATAGACAACCTTCGCAATACAGACCTGGATGAAATGGAGGGTTTGGTCATTCCTAGTGGAAGACTAGTCAGGGTGACCCTTAGAGGTATTGCTTCCACCGAGGGAGACCCTGATGTGTATTTCGGCATCATTGACCCGGATCCGGAAAAGGACAGCCGGTTCGGCAAACCCACCCAATTGACTTTTTACAAGGAACCTGAGTCTGAGACCCAACTCCTGGTGACCCATGGTAGGATTCCAGAGGTACAAGGAATATATCTCAGGCCGGATGACGTGCCAACCAATAAACAGAATCCTCTGGTCCAGTTGATCTTAAGGGAGACGGAAACCAATGAAGCCAATGCAGTAAAAAGACTTGCAGATGCACTTGGATTAGAAGCCAAAGGTTTGACCTTATTAGCGCCAAAGGGGGAGCGGATTGCTTTCGGTTGCTGTGCCAAAATCAGGCATACCCTTGCGCCTGACGGAAGCAGCTTAATTTTCAGTACTTTAGCCGACCTTCAAAATCACTGGATTGGAGCCATAAGTTACAAAATGCAAAGGGATTGGGCTTGGGATTGCCTGGAAGATGTGGCTTTTGTGATTGCGAAGCAATGGAAATTCCGCAGGGACGATGCTGTGAACGAGTGGCGGAAGTTAGATGAAGCAGGTGAAGTGGAAATCAAGCACAGCATTTCTTTCGAAGCATTGCAATCCAGCACCCATGGAAAAATCAATCGAGGTTATACGCGCATTGTTTTCTTGGATGCCATTGAACCCAAAAATGAGCTTAAATTGACTACCACCACCCTTAGACATCCGGACGAGATATGGGTGGAATATGAGGTGACTCCCCAATTCAAACCTGGCCATGCAGCTGTTCCTTCCATCAAGCTGGACCAATTGAAACTGCCCACCGTACTCCGACCCAGTCAGATGCCCAAGCTCAAGTCAGTTGGTTTGGCTTTTTCTCCCTATGAAAGGGCTGAAGATTACAGCTCGACGGAAGTCCGTAGAAGGCACCTTTGGGTAGAGTTCGATGAACCGGTAGAAAACAAAGACGACACTTATTTTTGCAGGGTTTTGGCCAATGCCCCAGATCAGCTATTGGCCAATAACAGTCTGGAGCACCTTAATGCTCCTGAGGAAAGTCCTTTAACCTTGGACCCAGAATGGGTAAGGATGATCTCTCCAGGCCAAAGTGATGACTTGGCAGGATTGAACGCCATGCAGCAGATGATACCTGCAGAGGATAGTGATCGGCATTTTATTGTGCCAATTCCTCCTGGAATGCATGCCGAAAGCCCTGAACTTTTCGGGTTTTTCACCTATGAATTTCGAGTGGGGCATGCTTATTTTGATGATAGGGAGGACAACTTATGGTCCACAGCTCAAGGCCGCTTTGGAAGAGCCTTGAGGGTGACAGGGATACAGCACCCTGCCCCCAATTTACTTTGCTCCCTCAACAGGGACAGTCTTCAGATGTATGTCAGTGCGCCTTTTGCCAAAGCAGTGTACAAAGGTAAAAATGTGACCTCCAAACCTCCAAGGACCAGCCTATGGGCAGTCTTGTACGCACAGGTGCATCAAGCGGATGGCTTGGATTTTAGAAATATATTTCTTGGAGAAAAGGAGATGAAAATAGGCGTGAAGATCATTCAACAAGCCGATCAAGAGGATAAGTTTATGCAACTTGTCAAGGCCTCCTATCAGGTAAACCCGATCCCTGCTGTGTCAAGCTCCATCACGATAAATGCAGACAAAATACAAATGGGCAATATCCTGGCAGGAATCAAGGACATGCAGCCAAGCGGAACTGCTGTTTTTCCTTCCCAGGAAATTGCTGACCGACTCAAGTGGTTTGGGTTACCGGAGGACAGTCCACTGAGTGTTTTGGTAGTGGAGGTTTTTGGGAATATCACCAATATATTTGACCATTTGGATTTAAATTTCAGGTTTCATGGGATGGAAAATATGAATAGGATGATGGATGAGGCCAAGAGAGGAAATAAACCAAAGACCCATGAAATGGGAACTATTCAGCCACTGAGTAGGAGTTTGGGTCATTTTAGGATATTAAGAACCTCCCCACTGACTCGCGTACCTTTTGTTTGTTGCCCTACCTGTGAGTGAAATTTGTTGGATTCACAATTTTGAAAACGTAAGATTAATTTAATAAATACAGGTTTCACGTTAAGGAGTTGTTTCAAGTAAATTTCTTGAATAGTAATGTGCTTTGTTAGTGATTCAGATCAACGACATGGTCATCTTTGCTTTCAATGAAGTAATTTTCCTCAAATAAGGTAAAACCAATTTCACCCAATTTCTTTCTCTTCCATCATCTTAATCTATTTAAGGATCACAAACAGAAATATACTTTACTATTTCTAAGATTGGGCTAAAATGATTTCGATTCAATAAAGAGATTTTCAGGGCTATGTGGGATTGAATTCATTCGACGGGTAATCATTATTCCCATATGTAAGAGAGGATAAAAGTTAGGTTGCGTGAAAGGAAAAAATTCAATTTCTAAAATCTTACCTTAGAAAAAAATATTCGCATGTCCCAAAAAAAGCTCAGAATCAGGTGTTGGATTGAATTAGACGACAGCAAATTCTTTGGCCCGGGAAGGGCAGAGTTGTTGGAACTTATTGTGGTCCATGGATCTGTGTCCAAAGCTTCCAAAGCCATGGGTATGTCCTACAAAAAAGCCTGGGAAATGGTCAATGACCTGAACAACAGGAGCCCGGAAGCCTTTGTTGTCTTGCAAAAAGGAGGACAGAAAGGTGGTTCTGCAATGCTCACTGACTTTGGACGGATGTTTTTGAAAAAGTACAGGGAGTTGGATGAAAAAATCAAATCCATAGCCACGGAGGGAGAGCATCTCTTGGACCGCCTTTGACCTAGGCAAAATTCCCAAACTTTGGTATTTTTTGAAAAGCGATATGTATATTTGGAAATATCGCTTAACGGAAAGACCGAATGTTCTGGGTTATGAAAAATAGACTATGCACCTTATTTGCGTTGTTTTTCTTTCTTTTGTATTTCTGTGGAAAAAATTCCGTAGCCCAATCAAAGGAAATTCCTACCCTTTCTTTTTCGGGTGAATGGCCAGATCCTTTTGCACTTAATCTGGCAGAACTCAAGGCCATGCCTCAAACCGAGGTAAAGGGCAGGGACAGGGACGGGGAAATGCACAGCTTTCAGGGTGTACTTTTAAGGGATTTGCTCAAAAGGGCAAAGATGGAATTTGGAACCGGACTTAAGGGGAAAAGCCAGGCCCAATACCTTTTGGCGGAGGCAGCAGATGGTTACAAGGTCATTTTCTCCTTACCTGAGATCGATCCGGAATTTTCTGGAAAGGAGATTTTGGTGGCCCATTCTAGGGATGGTATTCCCTTGGAAGATGGCGTCGGGCCTTTTAGGTTTGTAGTGCCAGAAGAAAAACTGCATGCCCGGTGGATCAGGGATGTGGTGTCGGTGAAATTGATAAAATTAGATTGATATTGGACCCGAGAAGTCCATCTTGAAAATAATTTATGACAAGGTTAATCCTTTTGTTTTCCATCTTGGTTTTGGTCTTCATAAACCCTGCCTTATCTCAAAAGCAACCAAAAGTCCTGGTGGCGGCTGCGGCGGATTTGAGATTTGCCATGGATTCCCTCATTCAGGTTTATCCCCATGCTTCCGAAATTGAGGTAATATACGGTTCCTCCGGCAAGTTCTTCGAACAGATTTCCAACGGTGCTCCTTTTGATGTTTATTTTTCAGCAGACATGGCCTATCCCCAAAAATTGGAGGAAAACGGTAAAACAGCCTCTGACATATTCGGATATGGTGTCGGTAGGCTGGTGCTTTGGAGCAAAAAGGACCTAGGAGATAAGCTGTCTATGGGAATGCTTAAAGACAGACAAATCCGCAAAATAGCCATCGCCAACCCCAGGCATGCCCCTTATGGCCAAAGAGCAGAAGAGACATTGAAACACCTGGATCTTTATGATACGGTTCGATCCAAATTGGTGTTTGGTGAAAATATCGCCCAAGCCTCCCAGTTTGTCAGCAGCGGGGCCGCAGACATTGGAATCATAGCCTTATCTCTTGCACTTTCTCCCAATATGAAAAAAATAAATCATACCTACTACCTGATTCCCGAATCCCACCACCAACCCTTGCTCCAAGGTGCTGTATTGCTCAAAAAACCGGAATCGGACCCCAGAGCTGGTAATTTTCTTGATTTTGTGAAAGGGGAGCAGGCAAGTTTGATTTTGTTACACTATGGTTTTTCCAAACCCTGACCAAAATGATGGATTACGGTCCTTTTATACTGTCCTTACAATTGGCTTTGGTGACTACCATCCTACTTTTTTTGTTGGGGGTACCTTTGGCTTATTGGTTGGCTTTCAATCCCAGAAAATACAAAATCTTTTTGGAGGCAATTGTGGCATTGCCATTGGTACTTCCTCCCACAGTGTTGGGATTTTATCTCTTGTTGGCCTTCAGCCCTGAAAATGGTTTGGGTGCTTGGCTGGAAAGAAATTTTGACCTGAGATTGGTTTTCACATTTGAGGGGTTGGTGCTGGCTTCGGTATTTTACAGTTTGCCTTTTATGATACAGCCTTTGCAATCAGGTTTTCGGTCGGTTCCTTATTACCTGGTGGAGGCTGCTTATTCTTTGGGAAAAAGCAGGTGGACGACCTTGAGAAAAGTGATTTTGCCCAATATGTCGGCGGCTATTTTATCGGCCTGCATCCTGACTTTTGCCCATACGATTGGAGAATTTGGCGTGGTGCTGATGGTGGGCGGCAATATTCCGGGAATCACCCAGGTGGTTTCTATCAGTATCTATGATGAAGTGGAAGCCATGAATTATGGCTTGGCCAACCATTATGCTTTGATACTTTTGGTTTTTTCGTTTTTGATTTTGTCTTTTGTTTATTTTTTCAATTATCAGCAACGCAAAAACATCAGAATCCTATGATCAAACTGGATCTTCATAAAAAATTGTACGGCGCTGATGGTTTGATACAATTACAGGTGAAAACCGATATCCAAAAAAACGAACTCGTGACCTTGTACGGGCCATCCGGAGCAGGTAAAACCAGCATCATCCGGATGATCGCCGGCTTGATGAAGCCTGATCTGGGAAGTATTTTGGTGAATGAAGAGACATGGTTTGATAGCCAGCAAAAAATTCATCTCAGAACGCAGGAAAGGCCTATAGGCATGGTTTTCCAGGAGTATTCCCTTTTCCCCAACATGACGGTTTTCGGTAACTTGAAATTTGCTTTACCCAGAGATGCCTCTGAAGACATCATTGAGGAAATGTTGGATACCATAGGGCTTCAAAATTTAAGAGATAAAAAAACCAATTGGCTATCGGGTGGTCAAAAACAGCGGGTAGGCCTTGCTAGAGCCTTGGTCCGCAAACCTTCCATTTTATTGTTGGATGAACCCTTGTCTTCATTGGATACCAATATGAGGGTTAAACTCCAGGATGATATTCTGAATTTTCACAAAAAGTATGGTCTTACCACCATTTTGGTTTCCCATGATTTTCACGAGGTCCAAAAAATGTCTGACAGGGTCCTATTGATAGAAAACGGAAAAATTGAATCGGAAGGAAAGGTAGGGGAGGTTTTTAAGGAGACATGGAAGTAGTAAAAATTAAATGATTATTCAAGATCTTTTGGTGTAAAAGATCATTGATTTCTATTTGTATTTCACCTTTAAACCACAGTTGGTTTATTCAAAACAATTGTTTAATTCCTTCCATAACTACCATTCTTTTAAAAAATTCAAGCCTTGTCCTTTGGCTTTAGGCCATACTTTGTTAATTTGAGATAAGTCAAAAGTTAGGAGGGAAAAAATCCTATATAAAAACCCAAAATATGATAAAAGACGGAAAAGAGCAGTTTTCACCTTTGGTTAATCCTGAAGAGGAGGCATTTTTTGCGGGACCTCAGACACGTTGGAAGGAATTTAAATTTGTCATCAAGGTGGTTTTGGAGTTTATCAGGGGATTCCGGATGCTCCATTTCGTTGGTCCTTGTGTGACGGTATTCGGATCGGCTAGGTTTGAGGAAGACGACTTCTATTACAAGATGGGGGTTACAGTAGGGGAAAGGCTCAGTAAAATGGGATTTACGGTTATGACTGGAGGTGGGCCGGGAATCATGGAAGCTGCCAACCGGGGTGCCAAAAACGTGGGTGGCAAATCTGTCGGCTGTAACATCATTTTGCCCTTCGAACAGCATCCCAACCCTTACTTGGACAAATGGATGAATTTTAAGTATTTCTTTGTTCGTAAAGTGTTGCTCTCTAAATATAGTTACGCTTTTGTAGTCATGCCTGGTGGATTTGGGACCCTTGACGAATTTTTTGAGGCCCTGACCCTGATACAGACGAAAATCATGAAACGTTTTCCGGTAGTGCTTGTCTGCAGTGATTTTCACAAAGACCTTTATGCTTACATCAAGCATATGGCAGAGTATGGTACCATCAACAAAAGTGATTTGGAACTCTTTATTTTGACTGACTCCATTGATGAAATGGAAGCACATATCCGTAAATTTGCTATCGATGGATTTGGCCTTATAAGAAAACAACCCATCGAGCCATCTACTTTGTTGGGTGAGAAGGAAGAAGTGATTGAAAAAAAATCATAATTTCGGTTTTTCTGCTTTTTTTCTTAAGTATCAAATTTGAAGCTTATTCACTTATGGACTTTATAGATTACTACAGGGTATTAGAGATCGAGAACTCTGCCAAACCAGAAGACATCAAAAAAGCCTATCGGAAATTGGCTAGAAAGTACCATCCTGACCTCAACCCCAATGACAAGGAGGCAGAGCTCAAGTTCAAGCAAATCAATGAAGCCAATGAAGTGCTTAGCGATCCTGAAAAAAGGAAAAAATATGATCAGTACGGCAAAGACTGGAAGCATGCAGAAGCCTTTGAGAAAGCGGGAAGAAGTTCGGGTACCCGGCCAAGTGGAGGAGGGCAACGGGCTTATTCCGGAAGGTTCTCTGAAGAAGATTTTTCAGATTTTTTCAGTTCAATGTTTGGTGGAGGTTCACACCGGGATTTTGGGGGACAAAGAGGGAGTGAGGTACGGTATAAAGGCCACGATTTCAAAGCTGAATTGCAGCTTCCTCTTTCAGCCATTTACACCACACAAAAGCATACCCTTACAATAGAAGGCAAAAATATACGGATCAATGTGCCAGCCGGGATTGAGGACGGGCAGACCATCAAAATCAAGGGATATGGGGGAGAGGGAATAAATGGGGGACCTAAAGGTGATCTTTTCATCACCTTTGTCATTCAAAATGATACGCGTTTTCAAAGGGAAGGAAGTGATCTGCATGTTCAGGAAAAACTGGACCTTTATACCGCTGTTTTGGGAGGAGAAATCCAGGTGGAGACTTTTGATGGTAAGGTCAGGCTCAAAGTACAGGCTGGCACTCAAAATGATACCAAAGTCCGGTTGAAAGGGAAGGGGTTTCCTGTTTATAAAAAGGAAGGACAGTTTGGGGATCTTTATGTAACTTATAAAGTGACAATACCCCAACAGCTATCGGATAAAGAAAAGGAATTGTTCACTGAATTGGCTAAACTCAGATCTCATGAAAAAAACTGAAATGATTACCATTCAAACCTTTTGCACTTATCATGGTGTGGAGGACAGTTTGATTTATAGGCTGGAGGAGGTTGGACTGATCAACGTGTACGAAATTGAGGAACAGAAGTACCTGGAAGAAGATAAGCTATCCGAATTGGAGAGGCTGGTAAGAATTTATAAAGATCTTGGACTAAGCCCCGAGGGAATCGATGTGGTGGTTCAGTTATTGGAAAAGATCGACCGCTTGCAACAAGAAAACAATTATTTACTTCAAAAAATTAGGCGTTTAGATCAATAGATCATGGTAAATTGCAGGTGAAAACTCTTTTCCGAAGGCCTATTTATTTGCCGAATAAGGTAAATGAAATACACTTTTAGCCCATTCATTTACAAAAGTTAGGTGATGAAAAAAATTAAAAGTAGGATTAATTTGAAAAATTGACTTTTTTTGTGAAATTAGTTATACTAACATTGAGTTGAATATCAAAATTTTCGTTAAGCATTAGCTAAGTTTTATAAAATTTTATTCTTCATTATCCCTTTCCGTCATATACCTTATCAAAAACACTAAATCCCTACGATCATGCCTAAAGAAATCATAGAAAAATTGCAATACAAGGTTAAAAACTGGTGGCTTACTCTGGTATTGGGAATCCTCTTTATTCTGGTAGGAATCTGGACCATGGCTACTCCTTTATCCAGTTTTGTAAGTTTGAGTATATTGTTTGGTGTAATCATGTTTGTTTCAGGAGTGACAGAATTAACTTTCTCTATTTCTAACCGAAAAGAAATTGATAATTGGGGTTGGCATTTTGCTGGGGCCATCGTGGACTTTATCATTGGGGCCATGCTCCTGTTTTATCCTGGCCTGACGATGGCTGTACTTCCATTGATGGTGGCTTTTTATTTTATGTTTAAAGGTTTCGCCGGAATCGGTGCTTCTATGGACATCCGTCGTGCCGGCGTCGCAGGATGGGGATGGGGGTTGTTTTTTGGAATAGTCTCCATGTTGCTCGGGATCATGATTGTTTTTAACCCGATGATTGGGGGATTGGCCATTGTTTATTTTACAGGTATGGCATTTATAGTCATCGGTCTTATCAAAATCTTTATTTCCCTGCAGTTGAGAAAAGTGAGACACAACGTAGCATCCGTAAAAGAAACCATTAAAGCAAAACTGGCATCCGGTTAATTCTATTTCTTGCTTTTTGATTTAACCTGATAAAGGCCAGAAATATAGGATCAAAGGAATTGAGATGACAGTGATCAAGATCTCAAGAGGCAGGCCCAATCTCAGGTAATCGGCAAACTTGTAGCCACCAGGCCCCATGACTAGGGCGTTGCTTTGATGGCCTATGGGTGTCAAAAACGCACAGGAAGCACCTACAGCTACGGCCATGAGAAAAGGATCACCTGCGACTCCCATGCCTGAAGCTACACTTATGGCGATCGGAGCCATCAAGACTACGGTAGCAGCATTGTTGATGATGGCCGAGAGCAGCATGGTGACTACCAAGACCAGTCCAAGAATGGCCCATTCGGGTAAGAAGTCTTTTAGGATTAAAATCTGCTCTGCAATAGAAGTGGCACCCCCGGAGGTTTCCAAAGCAGTTCCCAATGGTAGCAGCGCCCCCAACAAAATAATGACTGGCCAATCCACCCCATTGTACACCTCACGAAGTGGAATGACCTTGGTCAGAACCATAAGCAAAGCAGCCAATGTGAAAGCTACCTGTACTTCCATCCAACCAGTAATGGTTAGACCTAAAGCCAAACCAAAAATTCCCAAGGACAAAAGGATGTTCTTTGGCTGACCTAAGTTAAGTCCCCGGTCGGCTAAGGGCAAACAGCCCATTCTCTCCAGTGCTTCATCTATGCGGTCACTTTCGCCCTGTACCAGGATGACATCTCCTACTTGGAATTTCACATGATCGATTCTTTTTCTTATTTTCTCACTTTGGCGCGAAATGGCCAGCAGGTTGACACCAAACCTATAACTCATCTGCATAGAGGCCGCAGATCGGTTGATGATTCTGGCATTGTCCATGACTACAGCTTCTACCAATGAGATATTAACCGCCTCTCTTTCAGATTTTTCTGATCCTTTTTCTTCTCCTTCAAGTTTGGTTTTGGAATCTTCGATAAACTCTTTGATATCTTCCGGGTCACCTTGAATGGTGATGATGTCATCCTTTTTAAAGACAAAATCTCTTCCAGGAGCAAAGGTCATTTGTCTATTCCGGATGATGTTGAGTACCTGAATATTGCCTCTGGTAAATTCATGGATAGCACTCCTTGGCTCATCTTTGAGCTTAGAATCTTCCGTGATTTTGACTTCAGTGATATAATCATCAATGTTAAATTTATTTTTCCCATTTTCATTAGAAACCCTTTTGGGCACCAGTCGCCAACCTACCAGCACAATAAAAACCAATCCGATCACAGCCAAAACAATTCCGACAGGTGCAAAGTCAAACATCTTGAACCTACTCCCGAATTGCTCTGCGCGGATCATGGAGACGATGATATTCGGGGGTGTTCCGATTAGGGTGATCATTCCTCCCAGAAGGGAAGCAAAAGCAATGGGCATGAGATAGCTTGAAGGAGATTGTCCGCTTTTTTGGGCAATGTGCACTGCCAAAGGCATTGTCATGGCCAAAGCGCCGACATTGTTCATAAAGGCCGAAGCAAAACAAACCATGGTGCAAAGAAACGCTAGCTGCAGCGTAAAACTCATGTTTTTCTCCATCACCCACCGGGCTAGAAACTCAATCAATCCCGATCTTGAAAGCCCGTGACTGACCACCAGGATCATGGCTACGGTCACGACGGCAGGATGCGCAAATCCCAAAAAAGCATCCTCACCTGGAACCAGGCCAAAAATAACCAAAGTCAAAAGACAAATGATGGCAACCAGATCATACCGTATCTTCCCCCAGATAAATAGTACCAATGCCAAAAGTAAAGTGGAAAAAACGATGATTTGCTCCATGAATTGCAGTTTTGGTAGATAAAATACGAATAAAATCGCGAAGTCAATCAAAAATAATCAACCCAAAGCCACATCCAAAATCATCATAATGATAAATCCCCCAATAAAACCAAGGACAGCTAAATCTGTAAATTTATCCCGTTGTGTCTCAGGAATAACTTCTTCCACTACCACAAAAATCATGGCGCCCGCTGCAAAAGATAGCGCAAATGGTAAAATAGCTTCCATATGGACTACAGCAACCGCTCCCAATACACCTGCTATCGGCTCGACTAATGCTGATGCCTGACCATACATAAAACTTTTTCTTCGACTAATTCCCTGTCGGCGAAGTGGAATGGAGACAGCCATTCCCTCAGGGAAATTCTGAATCCCGATCCCGATTGCCAAAGCGATAGCTGCGGTTAAACTTGCCCCTTCCATACCGTTCGCAGCCGCTCCGAAAAGGATGCCCACCGCTAAACCTTCCGGGATGTTGTGTAAGGTTATGGCCAAGAGCAACAAGGTGCTTTTGTGCCAAGCTGTTTTTACCCCTTCTGTTTCTTTGGTTGCAAAATTGATATGCAGGTGGGGCATGATTTTGTCAAGGCCAAAAATGAATAGGGCCCCAAACAAAAACCCTACCGCTGCAGGAAACCAGGGCATGTGTGGATAGTCCTTCTCTGCATGACTGATGCTTGGAGCCAATAGGGACCAAAAACTTGCAGCCACCATGACTCCTCCGGTAAAACCCAACATGGTGTCAAAAACACCACGGTTGATTTTTTTGAAGAAAAATACCAGAGAGGCCCCAAGTGCTGTCAGAAACCAAGTAAAAAGGGTTGCAATCAATGCACTTCTGACGGGTCCGATTTCTTGGAACAAGGTCTCAAGATATTTTATCATAACCAATGATAGGGTAAAGACATAATTTCAAAAATACTTAATAATTTGAATGCTTTTGTATTGCCCATGAAATATTACCTTTTTACCATTTCCAAACAGGTGACAAAAATCCCTCATTTTAAGCCTATGCCATTGAATTTCAAAAGAATTCATATATCTTGCCAAACTGAATTAAGATTGTTTAGATGTTAATACTTCTATCCTGTTACATTCGTTAAAAAGGATAAGTGACGATTGGCTGGATAAAAAGTTAAATGATCCTGTTTTGGCAGAGGAAGAACAGTGAGGCCATTTGATAAATCAAGCTCCATGATTGTTTTGACTCATGTGACTTGATCCAGCGGAAAATTTTTAGCAATGATCATCTGGTATCCATTTCCAATGACAGCTGAAATTCTCCACTTTGATTTTTTCAAAACATTCCAATAAAAATAACGTCTGTTATCTTTATTGAAGCAATATATTTTGAAAAAAGAGTATCTTGTATTTAAATTCGTGTTTTCACCCAAAGCACAAACACACTGACCTTAAAGAAGGTTATTGAAAAAGGTAACGGTTTTGATTTTGACGATTTTGTTTTTTTCGAATGATAAACTGTTTGAATGTTTGATTAAAAAATTTTTATATTTTAAATGATGAAGACGATGAAAGCAATAACAGTGGAATGGTTCGAAATTCCCGTGAGCGACATGGAAAGAGCAATGAGCTTTTATGAACGCGTTTTTGGTATCAAACTATCACATCAAAAACTTGGCGTATTAGATATGGCTTGGTTTCCTTTCAATGATGCCTCTGGCGGCGCAGGGGGTACCTTGGTCAAACACGATGACTTTTATGCTCCCAGTACCTCTGGGACCTTGGTATACTTTTCCTCTGAAAATCTGGCGAAGGAATTGCTGAGAGTAGAAAGTGCTGGTGGAAGAGTGCTCATTCCCAAAACCCAAATTTCCCCGGAAATAGGCTATATGGCCGTGTTTATAGATTCAGAAGGTAACCGTTTGGCGCTGCATTCAAAAAAATAAAAGCCTATGAATTAAATCTACTTCCTTTTTCACTTACATTGAAATATCAAAGCTTTCCTCACTGGTCCACGAACCGGTGGGGAATGTTTTTTTTCGGGAGGTAATGTATCCCATCAATGGTTTCCGCTCATTTTACAGTTTTTTTTTCTTTGAAATTCGAACTTTGGGTCTCAATTGATGATTGTCTTTAGAGATAAGATATTCGGCCAAAACCATCCATTTACTATGAAAGCTATTATCCTAGACCAACAAACCCAAGATAAAATCGCCTATACCTCCTTCGATTTGCCCCCGTTGGAATCCCACCAAGTAAAGGTTTCTGTAAAAGCTGCTGCACTGAACCATAGAGATGAATGGAGTAGGAAAGGTATGTATCCAAACCTCAAGGATGGCGTAGTTTTGGGTTCTGATGGGGCAGGAGAGGTGGTGGAAATAGGTTCAGATGTAGCTTCCAAATGGCTTGGCCAAAAGGTGATCATCAACCCCGCTTTAAATTGGGGCAACGACCAAAGGGTGCAATCCAAAGAATTCAAAATTTTAGGCATGCCAGATCATGGTACCTTTGCCGAATATGTACAGGTACCTGCGGATAGACTATTCCATAAGCCAGATCACTTAAGTTGGGAAGAAGCAGCTGCTTTGCCACTGGGTGGGTTGACCGCCTTCAGGGCAGTCAGTTATCAAGCCGAGGTAAAGAAAGGTGACAGAGTCCTTGTGACTGGATTTGGGGGAGGGGTGGCCCAGTTTGCCGCTCAATTCGCACTTTCTTTAGAAGCTGAGGTGTATGTGAGTAGTGGTGACGCTGCCAAAAGGGATAAGGCCTTGCAGTTGGGGATGAAAGGAGTCTATAATTATAAAGACAAGAACTGGGTCAATGAAGCTCTGGAGGAAGTGGGCGGTTTTGATGTAATCATCGACTCTGCCATGGGCGATACCCTAACAGGCCTGATAAAAGTCTGTAAACCAGGTGGGAAAATCGTGTTTTTTGGGGCAACATTAGGCAATCCTCCTTCTGTGGAGGCCAGAAAAATTTTTTGGAATCAAATCAAGCTTATGGGTACCACGATGGGCTCTGACCAGGACTTTGAAGGGATGTTAGCCCATGTAAACCAACATAAAATCAAGCCACTCATTGATCAGGTTTTCTCTTTGGAAAATGCCTTAGAAGCCTTTGACCGAATGAAAGAAGGCAAACAATTAGGGAAAATCATTTTAAAACCGTAATCTCTTCGCTAGGAAAATTTGATTATGCTTGGTAGACCGCTGCATTGATGTTCATACCTGCCCCTACTGAAGCAAATACGATCAGATCCCCAGGATTGATTTCATGAGGTTTGAGGTCTCCTTTTAGAATCAGATCCAGCAAAGTAGGAATTGTGGCTACAGAGGAATTGCCCAACCATGAAATGGTCATAGGCATGATGTCTCTTGGAACATCTTCCAAACCATAGAGGTGAAACAATCTTTTGATAATTTCGTCATCCATTTTCCCATTGGCTTGGTGGATCAAGACCTTTTTTACAGCGGAAATTGGAACATTGGCTTTTTCCAGACAGGCTTTTATGGATGAGGGGACGGTTTCAAGAGCATACTGGTAAAGCCTCCGGCCATTCATTTTAAGGTAAAGGTTATCTTTCAACATACCATTTGATTTATAGGATTTCCCCATAAAGAGCATTTGTGAATACAAAATGGTATCGGACCTTGTTTTGTGAGAAAGAATGCCAATTGGTTTTTCACTTGCTTTGCCCTCTAAAAGGGTTGCGCCGGCTCCGTCGGCATACAACATACCGTCTCGATCATGTGGATCAAATATCCTGGAAAGGGTTTCGGTTCCGATCACCAAAACTTTTTTGGCATCCCCGGATCTGATATAATAATCGGCCTGAATGATTCCCTGTAGCCAACCCGGACATCCAAAGGGTAAATCATAGGCCACTGTTTCGGGATTTTCTATGCCCAGTTTATGTTTGATTCGAGCTGCAAGGCTTGGTACGATGTCCAATTGTTTATTGTCATCTCTTACATCGCCAAAATTATGTGCTACAATGATGTAATCGAGGGTTTCAGGATCCGTTGAGGACGATTCCAAGGCTTCCCTTCCAGCAAAATACCCAATGTCGGAAGCTGTTAATTCCGGACCGACATACCTTCTTTCCTCAATGGTCGTAATAGCATGAAATTTTTCAATGATTTCTTGATTGTCCTTATTTATTCTTGAACCACCCTTATCGTAAAATTCATGCGAAAGGAAATCTTCGTTTTTAATTTTAAGCTCCGGAATATATCGGCCGGTTCCTGAGATGATACTATAAATAGGTACTTTCATAAACTGGTTTATCTGGGTCAATAATATCGAATCAACGGGGTGATTATTTTCAAATCTGTATGAAAGGATGAATCTATTAGGATAAAGGTAAGTAAATGATGTTAATTTTTTAATATATTATAAATTTCTACTGATTTGATCAAAGGAATGAAATAGAATAGAAATAGGATTATCTAAGAAAGTTATTTCATTTCCTCACCGGTTTTTTCAAACACCAACCGGTAATGGTCCATGATTTCCCGTTCAAAACAGACCCTGTTGGGGCTGAGCTGAAAAATGTCAACCTGATGTTTAAAGGCCTTGTCTGTGAAGTATTTGGGAAGTAGCGATAGGTAGAGTCCGTATTTTCTCAGTCCAAACTTTCGGAATTTTTTCCGCCATTGCCCTATGGTTTCTATGTAATCTAGCCTTCCTGAACTTTTTGATATCAACTTAAAGTAGGGCTTGGCATTGTTGATGACCATTTCGGGTCCATAAGGCAACCAAGAACCTGGAAACTCCTCCACCATAAGCGCCATGATATGAGCCGATGACCCTTTTGGAGCATCTAAGCTCATATCCTCAAAAGGAATCATGTTTTTGCTGAAAACCATGGTTTGCATGTAAAATCGTCCCCCTGTATGCAATAAGTCATTCAAATGTTTGAAAAAATCATGGTAAATCGCCTCCTGTTTGCCAGCCTGCCATTCTTCTATGGAGCAAAAATGTTCCATACCTCCGATACATACAATGGCATCAAACAAACCAAAATCCTCTGGCTTTACATAACGGCAATCCTTAATCCGTACATCTAATCCGTTCTTTTGACAAGCTTTGGCCTGTCCTTCTGATAAGGTAAGGCCAATGCAAATGGCGCCTCTCTCTTCCGTAACATATTTTGTGAAAGGACCCCATCCACACCCCATGTCTAAGACCTTGCTACCTGCTTTGATTCCCAAACTATCCGCAATGAACTTGTGCTTGGCCCTTTGGGCTTCTTCAAGTGACATGCTGAAATCACCGTCGTATTTTGCTCCACTGAAGTCTCCTGTTTCTCCAATGCTTAATCTAAATATTTTGTCAATCGTCGTGTAAGTGAAATCAAGATCTTTTTTTACAGCCATAGGTTGTTGATTATTTTAAGTCTGCATTTAATTTACTATAAAATTTGGTCATTCAAAGTGTATATTGGATGGTTTTTTTATTTGGGCATCAGATCCAATCTTCAACCTCAACTATTCAGAAAGGGACTAAATTTTTCATTTATCCTTATCCTTGACCTTCTAGGAATTACTAAATCTGTATGTTGTTGAATTTGAACAGTAAATCACTTAACTTGAGAAGTAGACCAATTGTAACCCAAAATGAAAACATACCTATCGATAGGCTTGATGCTCTTATTCTCCACTGTGGTACTTGCCCAAAAAAAATCCGACAAAGATGGTTGGATATCACTGTTTGACGGAAAGTCCTTAGAAGGATGGACCATCAGTGAAAATCCAGAGTCCTTCTCCTTAGAGGATGGCGTTTTGAAAGTACAGGGAGATAGAGCCCACCTCTTTTATGTGGGTGAGGTAGAAAACCATGATTTTAAGAATTTTGAATTTAAGGCTGATGTAAAAACGATGGAAGGGGCCAATTCAGGAATTTTTTTCCATACTGAATTTCAGGATGATGGATGGCCGGAAAAAGGATATGAGGTACAGGTGAACCAAACCCACAGCGATTGGAGAAAAACCGGTAGTCTGTATTCTTTCAACGATGTGCGGGAGGTGCACGTCAAGGATGGAAAATGGTATAACCAACACATCATCGTGCAGGGGGACCATGTAACCGTAAAAATCAACGGCAAGACAGTCATGGAATACAAAGAATCTGAGGATACCAACCGTACTGGTGACCTGGGCAGCAAAAAACTCGATCGCGGTACTTTCGCCCTTCAGGCCCATGACCCAGAAAGCATTGTCTATTTCAAAAACATCATGGTAAAACCGCTTCCGGACTAAATGGACATTTTCCTTTTTGTTCACTTACAATTTGATTCCCCGGATTCTACCCGAAAGTAAAGGATACAGTTTGTTGGACCTTAACATATATTTATCCAATTGTATATTCTAAATAAGCATTAAGTAAGAATAAAACCTTCTATGACCTCTAATTTGAATCGCTTTTCCACGGTGCTTATGTGCTGTGTTTTGGTTACATTCCTTGCTTGTGAAACCAAAAACAATGCTCAAATTTCTTCATATGATAAATTGACCGAAGAAGAAAAACGTTTGCCAGAAAACGCTTTACTAGGATTAAAAGTGGCTGAAGGTCTTGAGGCTACGCTTTTCGCATCAGAACCTGCCCTCACCAACCCAACCAATATTGACATCGACCATAAGGGTAGGATATGGGTACTTGAAGCCTATAATTACCGACCTGCCATCACTGGAAACGACATTGAAGAGGCAGGGGATAGAATCCTGATTTTGGAAGATACCAATGGAGATGGTGTTCAGGATAAGCAAACTGTTTTTTATCAGGGTCCTGAAATCAATGCTCCTTTGGGGATTTGGGTGATGGGCAACCAAGCCATTGTTTCTCAAAGTCCTTATGTCTGGCTTTTTAAGGATACCAATGGAGACGATAAGGCTGACCAAAAAGAGATTATTTTCCAAGGTATTTCAGGCGAACAGCATGACCATGGCATGCATGCTTTTGTTTTTGGCCCAGATGGCAAATTTTACTTCAATTTTGGAAATTCAGGGGCACAACTCAAAGATAAAAACAATAATATCATCAAAGACATCCATGGAGTTGAGATTTCAACGGCTAATTTTAAGCAAGGTCTGGTCTTTAGGTGCGATCCGGATTTTACCAACATCGAGGTTTTGGGTCAAAATTTCAGAAACAACTACGAAGTAGCGGTAGATTCTTATGGAACACTTTGGCAATCCGACAATGACGATGATGGCAACCAAGGGGTGCGGATCAATTTTGTGATGGAGTATGGCAACTATGGGTACAAAGACGAAATGACCAATGCGAGTTGGACCGCCAACCGCACCAACAAAGAAAAAGAAATTCCCCTTCAGCACTGGCACCTCAATGATCCGGGTGTCGTGCCAAACCTTTTGCAAACAGGTGCAGGTTCCCCAACGGGTATTTTGGTTTATGAAGGCCGTTTGTTGCCAGAGATCTATTGGGATCAGATGATCCATGCAGATGCAGGTCCCAACATCATCAGAGCCTATCCTGTGGAAAAGGATGGCGCAGGTTATACCGCCACGATAGTGGATATCCTGGAGGGTGACAATGATCAGTGGTTCCGACCTTCAGATGTTTGTGTAGCGCCTGATGGGTCACTGTTTGTGGCAGATTGGTATGACCCTGGGGTTGGAGGTCACCAAGCGGGAGATTTGGACAGAGGCAGGATTTTTAGGATTGCACCTCCCAATACCCCTTATAAAGTACCCGAATATGATGTCAATCAAATTGAAGGTGCTTTGCAGGCTTTACAAAACCCAAACCTTTCCTGGCGCTACCAAGCTTGGCAGAGTCTCCAAAAAATGGGGTCCCAAGCCGAGGCAGGTCTTTCAGCGATGTTTGAATCACATGAAAATCCAAGGATGAGGGCGAGGGCTTTTTGGGTATTGGTAAAAATGGAGGGTAAAGGAGAGCAGTATGTTGATAAAGCGATCAAAGACGTCAATCCAGACATTCAGATCGCTGGGTTAAGGGCAGCGAGACAATTGAAATTAGATTTGATACCCTTACTTCATACTCTTGTCGAGAGTAAAGATCCTCAAGTAAGGAGGGAGTGTGCCATAGCACTTAGGCTGAATAAAGCCCAGGAAGCCCCCCAATTATGGGCTAAATTGGCAGCTCAACATGACGGTGACGATCGATGGTATCTTGAAGCTTTGGGAATAGGGGCGGAGCAACAATGGGATGCTTTTTTTGCGGCTTGGACCAAGGAAGTGGGCTCAGTTGATTTGAGCCAAAAGTCACATCAGGACATCGTGTGGAGGGCAAGGACAGGCAAATCGATCCCTTATTTGGCTAACTTGGCCGCTTCCAACCAAGATTCTTTACCAAATAGGTTGCGTTATTTCCGAGCATTTGATTTCAACCCAGATGCAGAAAGCAAATCCAAAGCCCTGATCCAAATGCTGGATAGTGAAACTGAGGAAGAAAAGGAAATCAAAAAATTGGTAATCAATCACTTGGACCCCAAATTTGTCAGGGGTTCTCCCATAGCCATGGCTGCCCTTAAGGAGGTATTGGATGACATGGAAGGCACCTATGAATTTGCCGAGATGGTCCGTAAATATGAAATGAAAGAGGAAAATCCAAGGCTGTTGCAACTGGCGTTGGATCAATTTGATCAATCTACTGGTAGATTGGCTGCAGACGTCCTTTTAAAACAAGATGGAGCCCAGTTGATCAAGGAAGTCTTGCAAAGGGGAGAAGAAAAGCAGGTATTTGACATGATGACCGCTCTCAGAGGAATTGGCTCTAAACAAGCACTGGACATGTTGGAATCCATGGTATTTGATGAAGGGCAGTCCATGAATGTAAGAAGGGCAGCCACACAGGCCTTGGGGGGTAGCTACTCCGGGGAGGACAGGGTGCTGGCGCTATTGAAAGAGGATGCCCTTCCCGAAAACCTCAAAGCTTCAGCCGTGGATGGCGTAAGCTGGGCATGGAGGAAAAGCGTAAGGACAGAGGCGGCTGCTTATTTGCCTGGAACTGAAGGTGAAAGTGATCTCCCTCCTTTGCAAGACTTGTTGGCCATGTCAGGAGAGGTGGCCAATGGTGCCCTTGTATTCCAAAGTAATTGCGCCATATGTCATCAGGTAAATGAAGTAGGAAATGATTTTGGTCCCAAGCTGACCGAAATCGGCAGTAAACTGTCAAAAGAAGCCCAATACATTGCCATCATCCATCCAGATGCCGGAATCAGCTTTGGCTACGAAGGCCACATCATCAAAACCAAAGACGGGAGCACCTACGGCGGGGTGATTGCCAGCCGTACCGAAACCGATTTGGAATTGAAAATGCCGGGGGGTGCGGTCACCAGGCTGAAGACCAGTGACATTGCCTCAATAGAACAGATGGACAACTCCATGATGCCCTCAGGTATGGAAAAAACCATGAGCACCCAGGAATTGGTCGATTTGGTGGAATACCTGATGAGTCTGAAAAAAAGTGCTTGATACCAAAAGTTCAAATGATTGCTTTGTCAATCTTGCGTTACTTTAAAACCATTTTGTAGGAATTTATTGGACCATCTTTTCATACCAAAAGCTTTAGCCTTACCTTTATTGGAAATCTTCTTCCATGACCTTTTCTTCTTTAGGATTATCTCCTTCCATATTGGAGGCGATTCAAAAAGCCCAGTACGAAAGTCCATATCCCATTCAGTTGGCTGCCATTCCGCCCATTCTTCAACGTAAAGATGTATTGGGCATAGCACCCACGGGTTCAGGAAAAACAGCAGCTTATGTACTGCCGATACTTCAGCAGCTCCAATCAAAGCCTACCAACCAAAGTCGTGAAATCACTGTTTTGGTTTTGGTACCTACACGGGAACTTGCAGCCCAGGTAGAAGAAACGGTCAAAATGTTTTCCCAACACCTGCCCCGAAAAGTGAAATGTGCAGCGGTTTTTGGAGGGGTTTCCATCAATCCCCAAATGATTCACCTGCACGGCACTGACTTATTGGTAGCTACTCCAGGTCGATTGCTGGATCTTGTTTCCAAAAATGCCATCCAATTGGATAAACTAAAGATTCTAGTGTTGGATGAAGCAGACAAAGTCCTCAACCTGGGATTCAAACTAGAGGTAGATGAGATCCTTTCCAGACTTCCCAAAAAGCGACAAAACATCCTTTTTTCAGCTACCATGGAAGCTGAGGTTGAGGATTTGATAGCGCAAACGTTACATCAACCTATCAAAATTGAAGTCAACCAGGATCCTATAGCTCCAGAACTTATCGCCCAGACGGCCTATCTGGTGGCCAAAGAAAAAAAAGGACCTTTGCTGAGGCATTTGATTGAAAAAGGGGATTGGCAACAGGTATTGGTTTTTACTTCATCTATTCGGGCTGCCGATAATTTGGCAACTAAGCTCAACAAAAACGGCATTCAGGCTACCGCATTTCATGGGGACAAAAGTCAGGGGGCCAGAACAGATGCATTGACCAAATTCAAGGCCGGCCATATAAGGGTCTTGGTAGCCACTGATCTTGCTGCCAGAGGAATTGACATCAAATTTCTTCCCCATGTGGTCAATTTTGAATTACCCAGATCTCCCAAGGACTATGTCCATAGAATCGGAAGGACCGGAAGAGCAGGGTCGGAAGGGGAGGCCGTCTCTTTGATCACTCCCGAAGATCAACACCATTTCAAAGTAATCCAGAAAAAAATGGGCCGATGGGTGGAGATGGTAGATGCCCAGAATCTTGGTTTTTAGTTGGTTGGAATCGCACTTTAAGGGATGATTAGACCTTTGGATCAAAATTCACATTTTCATGGTCAATCTGAGCTAAGTTTGTCAACCTGTGGTAAAAGCTTGTCAAATTATCTTCGAAACTTAGAAAATAACCTCCCTTTTTACCGTCACTCTGAGTGGTGCGAATCCTGGCCGCCAAAGGAGTCTTCATATTTTCGGAGAGATGCCTGCCCAGCCTTTAGGCGGGCCTGCCCAGCCTTTAGGCGGGCCTGACCGAAAATACAGGCGGACTTCGACAGGCTCAGCATGACGTTTACGAAAGACCTGTTCAAAAATAAAAGGCGACTAATTTTTTTCGAAAATGAGATATTTCAAAGGCATTTTACCTTCACCGTAAGAGGAGTTCTGTTCTACTACTTACAATTTTTACAACTTGACATAAATCACCAATGCACATCACTTCAGAGCAGCTTGATGAATGACTTCATGAATAAATTTAAGTTTTCCTTTTACAGTGGCATTGATCACAAAGGGATACAGGTCCTTGGCACCCATGCTACGGTTCAGGCTGTTCATCATGATGGATAGCGGTAGCCATTCCTCAAATATTTTTTCAAAATCCGCACAATCATAGGCATTATCTTCCATTTTGGTGGAAAGAACCTGATAATGGTTGTCATTTTTAGGCTGTATTGTAATCCCAAAAGCATAAGCAGTTTCCAAAGTATCCACGATATGGAGGTAATGGGCCCAAGTTTCGGCCCAGCTTTCCCAGGGATGCATGGTGGCATAGGCACTGATGTAATTTTCCTGCCAGTTTTCAGGTGCACCATTTTGATAATGTTTCTGAAGGGCATCTTGATAACTGGTACTTTCATCTCCATACAGCTCTCTAAAAGTTTCCAGATGTGCTGAGTCTGCAATCAGTCTATCCCAATAATAATGGCCGATTTCATGCCTGAAATGTCCCAAGACTGTTCTATAGACCTCATCCATGCTGTTCCTTGCCATTTCCCTTTCCACATCATCCGCTTCGGCAATGTTCATGGTGATCAGGCCGTCTGCATGTCCTGTAAGCACCCTTTGCCCGGGAGGCATCCCTGAATCTGATTTGAAATTAAACGCCAAGCCGATCTCAGGATCGGTTACTTTGCTGATAACCGGTAATTTCCATCGCAACAGGGCATAAATCAGCCAATGTTTGGCTGTTTCTATGACCCTCCAACGTTCCAGATACTCAGGTTGCGACAAATCAGGTATGGTTCTGTTGAGAGAGCAAGCCATACAAAAAATAGCCGGGTCATCGTCAGGAATCACCCAATTACACACATGGTATTGGCTATTGGAACAGAAGTGATAGGCTTTGCCATCGGCTGCGGATATCAAGCGCCCATCAGGCTGAGGTTGAAGGGAAACCATTTTAAGTTTCAAACCGTCAAATCCCAACTGGTTTTGGCAATTCAGGCAAAGGGTATTGTCAAAATAAACAGGTTGACTGCAATGGTCACAGGTAAAAAGCTGCATGGTAGAAAAGGTTTTGTTTGAGGAGGAATAGCACTAAATTTACCACGAATTTTCCATTTTAATGCTGAAATTTTCAAGTGAATTGAATGTCTTTTTTTAATGAAAATGGTCTCTATTAAACCCAAAGAATGATAGGCTAAGGAATAGCGTGCTTAGAAAAATTTTGTATCCTTGCTAAATTTTTGTCGCCACTATTAGGCCGGTGGCCCAATTCATTTTGGCAATGACCAAATCTTTCCTAGCTTCCAAAGTATCGATCAATTGGTGGACTTTATCCTGATGTCCCTCAGGCCAGTTGCTTTGTGGAAGCAAGTCATCAATGATATAAAAGCCACCCTTGTGTAACATGTCGAGTGTCTCATCCAGCATAAGAAATTTCCCATGCCAGGTATCCGCAAATATAAAATCGAACATATCCCCTTTGTTCCGTTTTAGCCATTGGCCACCATCCTCACAGACCGAAGTCAACCGAGTATCATTACCCAAGTGTTTTTGGGCGATATCTAGGAATTTCATGTCATGATCTACAGAGATCAATGAGGATTTCTGATCCATTCCAGCTAGGATCCAAGCGGTTGAGATCCCCGTACCCGTACCCAATTCCAAGAATCTGCTTCCTCGCTTGCTGGCTGCCAGGGTTTTTAAGAGAGATCCTGTTAGGGGTTCTGAGGCCATTGTAAACCCTGCAGAATCCGTATCTGCAAGGATGGAATGGAGTGCTTTTGGGAAATCTGAAGAGTTGGGATTGTTCATAACAAGGAATTTAAACTGAAATTTAATGAAGGGTAAGTCGATTTGCCAGCTTAAAACAAATTTTGTATCCTTTACCTAGGTTTTGTTCAAACCCTAAGCTAGTCCCTAACATATAAACCCTTCCACCTTTACGGAAGTATCCAAACAAAAAAGCCCCAATTGGGGCTTTTCTCTCTGCATGTTCTTTTCTTAATTCCGCGCTAGGCCCTTCTGATGACGGCCAGGATGATGGAAATTACGGCAATGACCAATAGGATATGGATGATGGCTCCTGCACTGTATACAAAGAAGCCTAAAATCCAGCCTATGATGACGATAACTGCAATCAAATACAATAATGATCTCATGGTTTTGTTATTTACAATTGAAAGATTAGATAAAAAATCCCCCAAGGCCAAATGCCCTGGGGGAAATGGTGGGTTTTAGATAAAGTTTAATTAATTATTGTCTTTATAATTATTCTTGATGTGGCGAATTCTTTCATCCGCTTCGTCCTCGATCATGTCAAATTCTTTTTTGATTCTGTCTTTTTGATCATCACTGGTAGCTGCTCTGAATTCTGTTGCTTTCTTATCCAAGGCTTGGATTTTTTCTTCCACATTTTTCATTAAGCTATCGTAGGCTGAAGAGGCTTGACCGGCTCTGGCAGTACGTTCCTGCTTCAATTCCATGAAGTCTTTTTCAAGACTCTGCTTGTCTTCTACCAAATCCTCATAGGTGGTGGTAAACAATGTTTCGACTCCAGTATTACTTCGGTCTGTATCACCAGTCCTACGGTCCATATCAGTAGTTCCGTCTCGGTCACTTAATGTCCCGTCCCTGTCTTCCGTTTGTCGGTTGGGCGAGTCGCAAGCACTCATGGTGAACAACAATCCTGCGCATAAATAAATTATTTTTTTCATGGTTGTATTGGTTTAGTTAGTGGAAATGATGAAGATAAGGCACCCGCTTTCTTTACAAGTCATCAATTCATGCCATATGAGCCTACTTGGTTCCGTGTTTAATACGGCACCAGCATTTGCAAGATTACTGTTTCAGAGCACAGGAGGGCTTCTCGTGCCGGGTTGTAGTGGTTGGTTAAGTTCTCATAAATTGATCGACTTGAAAAACAAAACCTGTTCCCTGAAACTATCCAAATGATATCGTCCGAAATTTGTCACGAAACCGCAAGCGCTAACATTCACTGATATATTATTTCCCAGACTTGCTCAGAAAGCGGAATACGCTATCTTAATGATTTTATTGTACTTTTTTAACATTGGCGATATGTACTCCACCAACCATTAAGTCCATTAAACAAAGAGAATCATATAAACTTAGATGCCCACCAAACACCTATAGGGTAATTTGGATCTAAGTTCAATTCAACTGTTAATTGTTGGTGCTTTCCGAAAGGTGGAGTAACATATCAAGTAATTTCTTTCGTCTTTCCTTTAAATTTTCTGCCAGTTGAGGCAAAAATCAAAAGTTAATGAACAACAGATCTGCAGCAGTTGAAACATTGAATTTTGATATGCTACAAATGTAGGGGGTGTTTAGGGTTTTTCGGTTACAAAACTTTCTATAATTGTTACAAGGTTGTTATAAATTGCATTATTTATACAATTTATTGACTAAAAATAAAATCCATCATGAAAAAAAAAATTAATTTAAACCAAGGAGGGAAGGTTTTTGGGCAACAGTATAGTAAATAGCGCCCCTTGATTAGGGATGCCTTTGGCAAAAATGAAGCCTTTATGGTTTTCCATGATTTTTTTGCATATAGACAAACCTATTCCTGTACCAGAATATTCATTTTTCCCATGTAACCTTTTGAACATCTCAAAAATCTTTTCGGCATGTTTTTGATCAAAGCCGATCCCATTGTCCTGGACAGTAATTTTGACAAGGTCAATCTCATTATAATCCCGAAACATTTTGACATCTGAGGGTGAAATGGGTTCAGTCCCTATTTTGATTTCAGGCACTGAATCTTTGGAGACATATTTAAGTGAATTGCCCAATAGATTTTTAAACAGCTGTACCAATTGAAAGGGAATCCCATTAATTTCCGGCAAGTGAGATCTGTGAATGATGGCATCTTTTTCTGCAATTTCCTCTCCCAGTTCCTGCAAAGCGATCTCTAACATCTCCCCTAAATTAACTTTTTCAAATTTGCTTTCCGCTCCGGAAGTGTGAGATAACACAAGCAGGTCATGGATTAATTGCTGCATCCTATGCGCACTGTTTTTGATCTTTTCAAAATAAGTGAGTGCTTCAGCTTGAAGCTTCAAATCTTCTGCTTTTTCCAGACGGGAAATAAAGAGCTGTATTTTTCTGAGCGGTTCCTGCAAATCATGGCTTATAAAATGGTTGAAGGAATCCAGCTCCTCATTTCTCTTGGTTAATTCTGCATTGCTGGCTTCAAGTAGCTTTATGATTGCTGCCTTTTCCCTTAAATCCTGAATAACTTCCTTCTGTTCGTTTGTATCTGCCATGGTAATGTTTCGGTAGCATCTATATGCTGAGCAGAAAATTCTCTTTGTTCATTCCAGAACTGAAATACTGCCAGTTGGTCGTGATCACCCTATTTAAGACTTTTTTTAAAGACTCAAAGTCGTTAGGCTTTTTGATATAAATGTTGGCTCCTTTAACGAATGATTGCTCTATGTCCTCTTCAGAGGAAGAAGTGGAGTAAATAGCCACTGTAAGTGAAGCAAGTAACTCACTATCCCGGATTTCCGAAAGGCATTCCATGCCACTTTTACAGGGCATGTTTAAATCTAAAAAAATAACATGGGGCATTTCTATGGTGGGGTCCAAAAGATTATTCATCAGCTTTTCACCATCCTCTACTATCGTCAACTCAGTATTCAAATTCAATTCATCAATGGCCTCCTTGAAGAATAACCTATCATCTTCGTCATCGTCCGCTAATAGGATTTTTATCGGTTTTTTGTTCATTTAATTTAGTTGGAAGTCAATTCTTGTTTGGAGCTAATCTGTTTGGCCTGTTTTCTTTTGTTGACAATTCGCTGGAAAGCGGAAGGAGTGAGGCCGGTAGTTTTTTTGAACTGATTGGAAAGATGGGCCACACTACTGTAATTGAGTTTGTCTGCGATTTCGGTAAGGTTATATTCACCGTGGATGATCAAGTCTTTAGCCCTTTCGATTTTTTGAAGAATGATGTAATTCTCCAGCGTTGTCAGGGTTTCCTCTGAAAATAAATTGGTAAGATGCCCATAACTTAAATTCAATTTTTCAGACAGATAGACCGAAGTTTTGGAAACTGGGGGATTTTCTTCAGAGTAAATCATTTCAAGGATGGCATCCTTTATTTTCTGTACGAGGAGATCTTTTTGGTTGTCCACGATGCTAATGCCAAAAGAAGCCAGGTTTTCTTTGAGTTGGCAAAACAGCCCAGCAGGGATGGATGACTTCAATTCCACCTCATTACCACCCAAGAAAGCATAATCAATCCCTAAGTGATCCAATTCCATCTGTATAATTCTTTTACATGCTAAATGGATGTCATAACGAAATTTTAAATTCATAATCTAGGCTTAACAACGAATTCAAATATTCTCCAAAAAAATCATTTTAACAAGAATTTTTTTACGGGTACCTTTGAAATATACGTGAACATAAATTTCAAAGGTTCAAATTGGTATTTTCCGTTACAGTTGATTTGAAATTTAAAACTAAGGTAAAATTTTCAAAAGGCCAATAATTTAAGTAGATCTTTGATTTAAGTTAATCTTAATTTGGCTCACTTTAACAAAAAAATACATAAATTTTTTCCAATAAAACCAAATTTCGGCATCAACTGGCCAATTCAATTTTGACTTTTGTTTTCTTGATTTTTTCACCTTGGAGCTTCGATAGTACTTTTTCAAAAACGGGCTTTTTAATGGATACATAGGAGGCAAAATCAAGAATTGTGATCAGACCGATATCTTCATTTTGAAGTCCTCCTTTTTGGGTCAAAAATCCCACAATATCTCCTTTGCTGATTTTTGCTTTTTTCCCGGCACTGATGTACACATTGTCATACAAGGGGGGGGCAGAAACTTTCAATGACTCCGAAACTTCTTTTTCAGGCAACTCCTCTGGAATATACTCTGGCAATATTTCGTCTTGAGCAAGAATCAGGTAGGCAATGCCATCGGCATGCATCCGTGCGGTCCGCCCATTGCGGTGAATGAAAGCCTCTTTTTTAGGAGGCAATTGGTAATGTACCACATGCCGGATTTCCGGTATGTCAAGTCCTCTTGAGGCCAAGTCTGTAGCAATCAGCAAATTGGTGGCACCACCTCTGAATTTGATCAGGTTCTTTTCCCTATCTATTTGCTCCATCCCTCCATGCAGCAAACCATGGGCAATCCCATGTTCGTTCAGCAATAAGCTGATTCTGTCTACAGCCTCCCGGTGATTGCAAAAGACGAGACATGCCTCTTGGTCAAACTCTGCCACAAGGCGCATCAGAATATGGGCTTTTTCTTTGCTTGAGGTGTTGACCAGCATAAGTTCTAACTTGGATTCCTTTTCATCCTGAAGAAAATTCAGTACTTCGGGATGTGAGAAAGGAAGAAAATCCGGTAACTTGTGCAGTTTGGTAGCAGAAGTCATCAAATGTCTCTGATTTCCGGTCAGCGCTTCGAATATGGACCTCAACTGCGCATGAAATCCCAATTGCAGCGCTTTGTCAAACTCATCCAAGACAACGATCTCAATGTCTTTGGGATCAAAAGAATCTCTTTTCAGGTGGTCTGAGAGTCTTCCAGGCGTACCGATGATGACAGCTGGTGGATCCACCATTGAATTTTGCTCTATTTTGAAAGGGTGGCCTCCGTAGACACAGCTTACCTTGAAGGAGGTTTTCATGGCTTTGAAAACCTGCTCGATCTGCAAGGCCAGTTCCCGCGATGGCACAATGATTAGGGCCTGCACCTGATGGTTTTCAGGTTTCAGCATTTCCACCAAAGGCAATAAAAAAGCCAAAGTTTTACCAGTTCCAGTAGGGGCAAGGAGCATGGCATTTTGACTTGTTTTGATCAATTTTATAAATGTCAATTGCATCTCATTGAGAGCAGATATTGAAAGGTTTTTGATGAATTCTTCCGTTGGAAGTGGAGGATTGTTTGCCATAACACAAAGGTAATCAATTAAATGGTTTAAAAGGATTGAGTGATTGTAGAGGAAGGGGAGACCGCAGGATTTGATCTACCAGGTTCTCCGGTATAGCGATAGGACCTCATCCTGTCCTTTTAACTTTAAATTGCTTATAAATTGCATGTTCAACTTTTGCAACAAATGGATGGATCTTTGGTTGGTAGGTAAAGTAATTGCATCTACCTTTTCCAGCATCCAGACTTTATGGGCATGATTAAGCAAAGCATCTGTAATTTCAAAAGCATAACCCATGCCCTGAAAGTCCGGCAAAAATGCGAATCCCAGGTTATGGTTTTCTAATCCTCCCCTTTTTTTTAGACCACACATTCCTATTGGGAGAGCATTTGCCTTACACCAAACCATATACAAATCAGATCCAAAGGTAGCGTAACCTGAAATCGGTCCTTCCTTTAAATAGGTTGTTGCCGCCTCATGCGAGTAAACCCCCTTGTCTCCAATGTTTCTAAGCCAGCCTGGGCTATTGAGGAGCTGAACAATGAAATTGCAGTCATCCAAAGTGAATTCCTGCAGTCTAAGACGTTCGGTCTCTAGGATTACCTTTGGCTTACTTTTCATTTCGTATGGACTACTATCCAATGCATACAACAAATATCATCCAATTTACCAGAACTTTCAATTTTTCCAGTTCAGCAGCTTTAGGGTGCATTCACTTCAGAGCTTCATGCTTTTCTCTATTATTCTGATATCCTGTAACCCTTCATACTTTTCGCCTACAAACTTTCCCGACTCTTTGACCTTTTAATACCAAATCATTATCAATTCTCACCAAAAATGTAAATAATAAATTATTTGGTATCATTCATGTGGCTTAAACAAAATAACTTTAGAAATATTTAAGTATTAAATTATATGTATTTTTGATATTAAATCAGAAAATCTTTCACCAAGCTTTATAATCCAATATTTAACATGAAAAACATCACCATCATAGGAGGTGGCGCCTGTGGTGTGGCGGCATTTTTGGAATTATTCATCCAGATTACCTCACAAAAAATCACAGACCAAGTCAAGATAACGCTCATTGAAAAGTCAAAGCCCTTTGGATATGGTTTGGCATTTGGAACCGACCAAAAAGGTCACTTGCTAAATACGCAGGCTGAACTGATGGGGATCTTCGCATCTGAACCGGGTCATTTTTCCCAATGGCTCAAAAAAAACGGGGGTAAGAAAAGAAAGGATGTCAAGGGAAAGGGCAAGACGGACAGGTCTTATACCACCCGGGAATTGTACGGGGATTACATTGCATCCCAATTCGAGATTTTTTGTAAAAGGGCCAAAGCGGTTGGCCTTCAACTTGATCTTTTGGAAGCTGAGGTGAATTCCATCTTAAAAAAAGGAACTAAATACCAAATAAAAGGAGAAAATCTATCATTGGAATCGGATTTCGTTGTGATGGCTTTGGGAACGCCTAAGCCAAACAACTATCCTGAATTGTATGGGAAATTGGGTTTTGTGGATTTTCCCTATCCAGCAGACCATATTTTAGAGGAGATAGGTTCCAAAGACCATGTAGGAATACTTGGAAGCAGTCTGAGTGCGATAGATACTATCATGACCTTGGTAGACAACGGACACAACGGCAAGATCAGCCTATTTTCACCAGATGGGCTTCTACCAAGGGTTCAGCCTATCAAACCCAAATCCGTGATCAGAAAGAAATTGACCATAGAGGCCATACATCAGCTGCAGCGTAAAACCTTAGAAAGGCCTAAAACAAAGGACCTCTTCAGGCTGTATCGAAAAGAAGTGGAAAAACTGGAGAAGCAAACCATCAATTGGAAAAAGCAAAACCGAATGGGAAAAGATCCCGCAAAATTATTGGAAAAGGACATCCAAATTGCTGAAAATGGGGGAGATGCCATGATGCAGGTAGCTTACTCTCTCCGCCATGACACGGCTACAATTTGGAATTGGATGAGCATGGAAGAGAAGCTGCGTTTCAAAAAGTGGTTGGGACCCCACTGGGCTATCAATAGACATGGCATGCCTTTGCCCAATGCACGCCGGCTAAAAAAATTATTTGGCAAAGGTAAATTGGAGGTAATCCCTTTTCTTGAAAAAGTAAATTTTGATGAAGAAACGAGCGTATTTTCGCTACAAACCAAGGATTCCCACACATACCAAGTGAGCAAACTGATCAATGCTACAGGAGCAGCATCCCAATTAAAGGACATGCACAGTCCTTTGGTTGAAACCATGGTAAAAAACAAATTGCTGACACCTTATCCAATGGGTGGTGCCATCATCAACGCCAGAACCATGGAAGTACAGGCCGAAAAGGCAGGAAATGGTATCTACGCCATAGGACACCTGGTCAATGGAGTGTTGATGGATGTCAACGCAGTCTGGTACAATGTCAAAACAATCGAATCAATGAGTCATGACATCATTTTAAAAATCAGGAATGGGGATTTTTATTGAGTTTTATACCCAAATTTTCCCTTACCTGCTAGCGATACCTTTTGGCTATTGGATTCAGAGAAAAGGAATTTTTCCAAAATCATGGCTAACGAATCCACTGATATATGTACTGATGCCCGTTTTGGTCATCCACCATGTTTTGGAAGCCGATCCAGTCAAGGTTACGGTTTTACCTGTTATGGCTTTTGCCCTTGCTTTGGCCATGGTGCTTCCAGCCCTCTTGGCTTCCAAGACTTTTGCTCAAAAATATGATGTCAATCTGCTCAAAAGTTCCTTTTCTTTCTTTAATGTGGCATTTTTTGGAATCCCTATTGTAGCTGTACTTTTCGGAAAGGAAAGCATTACGGTACTGATCTGTATTTATATAGGCACGGCCTTGTATGGAGACATTGTGGGTTACTATCAAATGGCTAGGTCTACCAACTCCAGAAAGGCTTCTATAGCTAAAATCTTTCAGGTACCTTTTATTTATGCTTTTGTATTGGCGGTGTTTTTAAAGTTGATTTCCTTTGAGAAACCTGATTTTGTCAGCTCTATTGCGGATGTTTTTGGTGTGGTAGTTTCTTTTGCAGGGATGATGATCATAGGGAGTAATCTCAGCAACATTAAATTTAAAGGACTGGATTGGCCATTTATCAGCAAGCTGACGGTCTTGAGATTGTTTTCGGCAATCGGCTTTATGGCTGTTTTGATGCTTGCCGAATATCATTTTCTGGATGTATTGGAATTAGAGGACCGGAAAATGTTGGCAGTGGTTGCCCTCTTTCCAGTAGCAGCCAATGTAACAGTTTTTGCATCCTTTTTTGGATCGGAAGAGGAAAATTCGGCCCTGTTGGTTTTAGTCACCCTGGTGGTTTCTTTGTTGCTTGTGCCCCTGTTGGCCTCTTTTTTTTAGCTTCAAGCTTATTTCGTCGTTTTCGATAGAGAACTTTAAACGGCCCATTTTCTGTCGAGAGTAAAACATATGACCAACCATTTTTGAAGGGAAATGACAGATAATTGTCTGGAAATTTCCTCTCTAATTTGGTCCTGTTCCGAAAGGGTAGGTTGTCTGCCGGAAGGGTGGACCACAAAATCCATTTCAATAAACAGTTTCGGGCCTGATTTAGACACCCGAAGAAAGGATTCCTGAAAATGATGCTGTTTTTCTGTGTTTTCTACGACATTTTCACAAATCCCTAGGTATTCGTCGTCCGCTGACATTTCAAGGATTTCCTTGATTTTTTTACTGATGTTGATAAGAGGAACCTTCAAAACATATGCGGAAATCAACATGACCATGACGGGGTCTACATAGGGCATCAGGTGGGCGTAGCCAAAATAACCCATACCCAATGCAATTACAAATCCGACCATAACAGCAAGGCTAAGGAAACTGTCCATTAGCCATTGCTCTGTCTCGGCTTTAACAAATCCAGAGGCATTGGTTTTTTGTTTTTTTCTGAAATAAAGGTAGACCAGCAGGCTACTGATAGAGGCAATGATTGCATACAAAATACTGGATTGTGGATCAACCTCCTGACCGCCTGCAATGAGGCTTTTGAAACCTGAAAAAAACGCAAACAAACACAAGATGGTAATCACTACAAACTTTACCAAAATGACCAAGGGTTCGAGCATCTCTTTTCCATAAGGGAATCTAAGAAAATCCGGCTTTTCCATATAAGAGGCCGAAATTAAAGAACTGATAGAGAGCCCCACCGTAATCAAGGTGTATATTCCATCAAATAGAATGACTTGGGAATTGGCAAATACACCCCAAATGATAGCTAGTAAGGCCAAAGCCAATGCCATCCAAATTGAAATTTTTAAAATTTTTCTTTCATCCATGTCAATTTTTGTTAGGAGGGAAAACTTTGTCAATTAATATCCTGTATGTACGCGATGATGCCAGTAAAATGGAATTAAATATAATTCTAGCCAATAAACTGAAATGTTCCTTACTTCCGACTTCGGACTTCCGACCCGTTTGAAGAAGAATATTAGGTCACTGTCAAAGAAGCGGATCACCATTATAAATATTTATAAAAGCGCTTGATGCCGACAATAATCTGTTTGATCTTTCCATTTTCAGGCAACACTAACCTGGGTATTCCATCTTTTTACTTCTGTACCTTTGAAGTTTTCAGAAGAAGTTAGAATCATTTTCAATGAAACCGAAAATAAATGTTATAAATATAGGATAAATCAAATTCTCTTCAAGGTTGATATTCATACAATTCCTTCTGTTTAATTATATTTGAGTTGCTGTACATTTGACTTATGGATCAACCCTCCTTTGATTTTTGGAAATTTCTTGCAGGTATCGGGATATTCCTTTACGGAATGGGCCAACTCGAAACGGCTCTCAAATCCTTAGCCGGCAAATCCTTTCGGGAAATGTTGCAACGTTTTACGGATAAACCTTGGAAGGGAATTTTGGTTGGTGCTTTGATTACGGCAGTTCTCCAAAGCAGTTCTTTGGTGACTTTGATGGTTTTGGCCTTTCTTGGTGCCAAAATTCTCAACCTGAGATCTTCCATTGGTGTGATTTTGGGAGCTAATCTCGGTACTACCATCACGGCATGGATCGTAGCTACCCTTGGATTCAAGCTCAGTGTGGCGGATTTTTCTCTGCCCTTTTTGGGATTGGGCAGCTTGGCAGTGATTTTTTTCAGTCAACGTCCATTTTTGAAAAACATCGGCTATTTCTGTATCGGCTTCGGCTTATTGTTTCTGGGGCTTGATTTCATGAAAACTGCCATAGAAGAAGTGGCGACTCAGATAGATTTTAAACAATACCAAACCTATGGACTTTGGATTTTTCTCTTGATTGGCATTGTTGTCACTGCTTTGATCCAATCCAGTTCGGCAATGATGGTCATCATCTTAAGTGGCATACATGCCGATGTAGTCACCCTCACCCAAGCAGCCACCATGGTAGTAGGAGCCAATATTGGTACCACAATCACCGTTGCTTTGGGAGCGCTTCATGGAGTAGCGGATAAAAAACGGCTCGCCTTGGCTCATTTTTTGTTCAATGTCATCACAGGTCTAATCATCTTTTTGTTTATAGAGGAATTGATCGAGTTTACGATGCGGATTTTCCTCATTGACGAACCGCTCATTGAACTGGTACTATTCAATACCGTCATCAATTTTATAGGAATTCTGCTGTTTTTTCCTTTTCTCGGACTTTTGGAGAAATGGCTTATGAAAAGGTTTATTTCGGATGTACCTGAAGGGAATACAGAATACATAAAAAATGTAAGCACCCAAATTCCACAAGTGGCCATATCAGCCGTTGAGAAAGAAGTTTCCGCCACTTTCCAGAAGACAGTTTCTTTCATTTTTGAGGCATTTGGGATCATGGAACTGCATGTACCCAAAACAGGTACCTGGAAAAAACTGATGGCAGAAGAAAAAGACCCCATGGTCCAATACAAGCGGATCAAAAGCATCGAAGATGAATTGACCAGCTACCACATAGCGCTCCAGGAAGAGCATCTCTCCGAAGAGGAAGCCATGCAGTTGACGTCTCTGATGTTGGGTCTGCGGCTGATGGTCTACAGTGCCAAAGACATCAAAGACATCCTGCACAATCTTCAGGAAATGGAAGAATCAGATGAGAAAATAATTTTAGACCTACTTTTTAGGCTGAGAGAATATGTTAAAAACAGCATCAGCATCATGCAGGAATATGTAAAAAATGATGATGCTTCCACCGAACCCATTCCTAATTGGGGGGAGCAAAATAACCAGTTTTACAAAGAAACCATTTCAGGGTTGTATGATGAACTGAAAAGCAACAAACCATTGGACATTTCTATGTCTACATTGACCAATGTCAATCGGCAGACCATTTCTGGTTTGGATAACCTCGGACATGCCATCATCCATTGGAAACACAGGAAAGACATGGTCATTGAAGAAGAATTGAATTTTGGTCACTGATGGTATTTTCTACCTTAGTTTGCACAAACAATTTCTTCAGAAAACCATGCAATGATTCTCCTATATTTCAGATTTCACGCTTAGAACAGGAAGGTCTGACTTGAATAATACGGTTTCAGTTACGCCAATCTGGTAGCTGCTGGATTTCTTCCGGTTTCCAGAGGCAATACCCACATAACCGATTTTATTTTCCTCACAGAATTGAATGATTCCATTTTCTGCATCATCATGATTGTACACATGCTGATGGATGACCAAATCTTTAAGTCCTTTGGAAAAGTCCTTCATCATCGTTCTGATTTTAGCGGAATTTTGGAAGTGGGATGGGGAATTGATGTAAACAAAATGAACCGAAGTGCCCAAATCATGGATAATGGGGAGCATGCGGGTAAAGGCTGGTTTGCTGGACTCTGTAAAGAGAGAAGCAAAGGCCATTTTTCTAAAATCTTTCGCCATCATGGTCTTTTTAACTGCCAATATCGCACAATCTGCTCCTCTCATTACTTTTTGAAGGTTGGATCCTATGAATTTCCCTTCCTGATGGCCTCGGCCATAAGCCCCAATGACAATCAGTTCAGCTTTTTGTCTGGCTGCTGTTTCCAGTATCTTATCTGAAGGAACGCCTATGTCCACCAAGGTTTCTATGGGTACGTTTTTTATTTTTTTGTCCAGAACAAATGCTTTCAATTTATCAGTTGCTTCCGCTTCCTGATCCAGAATATCTTGGTGTTTGGATTTTTCAGCTTTACTCATGTTTTTCCAATCCAATCCGGAGCTGATTACATTGAGGCAGGTTATAGAAGCCTCTTTTTTACTGGCTATTTTGACAGCTGTATCGAAAGCATGGTTTGCATAGGATGAGAAATCGATGGGAACTATGATTCGTTTCATGGTTTTTGGGCTTTTGATTAGATCAAATTTCTTCAATTTTTGGCTGATTTAACATGACAAAAATCATCTTAATACCTGATTATTAGCCCATTGAACGAAAATAATCTTCCTTAATTTTGAGTTAACCAATCCAAAACAGCATGGAATTAAAAGGAAAAGTAGCCATCATTACAGGAGGAGCAGGAGGAATAGGACTATCAACAGCCAAACTTTTTTTGTCTGAGGGTGCTAGTGGTATCATGCTGGTGGACAACAATCAGGAAGCCTTGAATGAGGCCAAAAATGTTTTGAAATCCGATTTAGTAAGGTTTATGAAATGTGATGTATCCCTTTCTGAGGAGGTCAAAGCCTATATGGAGAAAACCATTTCTGAATTCGGCCGGATTGATGTCTTGTTTTTAAATGCAGGCATAGAGGGCGTAGTAAAACCCATTGTTGACTATCCAGAAGCAGTTTTTGATCAGGTAATCGGGGTCAACGTGAAAGGAGTTTGGTTAGGCATGAAACATGCATTTCCCCATCTCAAAGCCAATGGCGGAGGGAGTGTCATGATCACCTCCTCGGTAGCCGGCCTAAGGGGAACAGCCCAGGTCAGTGCTTATGTGGCTAGCAAGCATGCGACCATTGGCCTGATGCGTGTGGGTGCACTTGAAGGTGCTCCTGACCAAATCAGGGTCAATTCAATTCATCCTTCTCCGGTAGACAACAGAATGATGCGTTCTCTGGAAGAGGGATTTGCTCCCGGAGCGGGGGAACTTGTCAAAGAAAACTTTACAAAAATGATTCCTTTAGGCAGGTATGGCACCAATGAGGACATGGCTAATTTGGCACTTTTTCTGGCTTCAGATAAAAGTCGGTTCATCACAGGAGCTTCTTATGTCATAGACGGTGGGTTCACCGCTTAATGATTAGTAAATGTTGTCAAAACTGTAAGCGGAAAGGCTTGATCTGACCATTGAATCTATACCTTTTTCAATTCGAAAAGTTCTACTTACACACATTTTATCGAACAAAGTTTTTACATTTAGGCATTTAATCTTTTAAAATTTTCCCAGTACGAACCCACTTTGACTGCATGTGCCATAAGCCTTCCATATTTTTGTACAATTTAGCATTCCATTGGTAGGTGGTTGGCCATTTTTTAAAAACTTTGACAATACTAAATAAAAACCAGGTGGATAATTTGGTTGTTTTAGGCTTCCATCCCTTTGAAGGGATTACTTTAAGGGCAACAACTTCTTTTTCAGATTGAATGTAATATTCTCCCGAGATGAGTCCAATGGAATCATGACCGGAAATCACAAATTTGCCTTTATAACTGGTATTCGGCGGGAAAGTATTCAACGAAGGGAATGAAGGAGTAAATTGCATTGTAAGCAAATGAATGTTATTCTTTACACACATTGATTTAATTGATGCTGATTGTTTGTTCCATTCGATTTCATAGATGTGGTTTCCTTTTTCAAAAGTAAGCTGCCCCGGTTTAATGTTTAAGGTTTGCCACTCTCCTTGGTATGACGGATTTAAAGTGGCAATCAATGGCTTAGGGCTGTAGCGCACAAAGGTCATTTTCTGAAAATCCATAGGTATTGGAAAGGGGTCAACTTTACGAAGTTGATTGCCAATTGAAACCAAAATATCGGTTTGGTTTTTTCTCACAAAATAGAAATCATGAAGGAATACCATAGGCAAAGATGTAGGATGAGTTGCGGCATCGCCCATTGGTGCCAGCAGTCCGAATGTTTCTCTTTTTTTCGGATGCTTTTCCCAGATCGCAATTTCAATATCTCTGCCTAAGATATCCTTAAACTTATAATGGACCTGCACGCCACAGTCATTCACTTGATTGTATGCTTTATCCATGTGAACGGGAACCATCTTATTTAATCCCGCCCCTGCTATGCTATATTTTGCCTCATCGAGATTCAAAGCATGTTCGTGGTAAACATCAATTTTTTTATCTTTTCTCCATCCGATCACTAAATGTCCCATACCGTTGATTTCATCATTAAATACCTGAGGCTCTAGCCCTACATAGATAGAGTCCGGATCTTTCTCAAAAGTTATAAGAAGCAGCATCTCCATTGGGTCAATTTCCATGCAGAATGGAAAAAGGATGCCATTTGAAAGGTCGGGTGTACTGTTTTTTGAAGACGATTCACTCATAGCTGTAAGTTTAGAAATTAGGATAAGGTATGGGAATAAAGTACAGTAATTATACTGGTAAGTATTTAAAGGTAAAAAGCTGTAGCCCTTAAACAAAACAAATAGGATACTTAGAAAATCAATCAACTCAATCAAAATGAATCAAGCAAGTATATGAGGGTTAATCTGGTTTGTGTATATCCGAATTGGCATTAGAGGTAAAATTTCGTGGTGCTCTCCTCGGCAAGCCTGTCTACCGAAAGCTAGCTTGTTGACAGGAAAGCTTGTTTTGATATGATTGGGGTTTGGGAGAAATGCGGTTTGTCTCATTTCTCCCAAACCCCTCACCATAAAGTAAAAGAACCCAGGGCGCGATTCCGATAAGTATCCCGGAGGAGATCCTTCCTAATGAAATGATTTAGCGGCAAATAAAGGATATTCCAAATGCGGTGAATTGAATCAGTGGGAACCAAGCTGTCTTTAATTTCCTTTTTAACTTGCCTAAACAAAATGTACGAGAATAACCTGTTTCTTTTTAGGCTCTTAACACTTATATTGAACCGCTACCGGGATAATTTAAACAAAAAATAGCCGTATATGCAGATTGAAGCATTGAAATCCATTTTGCCTACCATCACCGATCCTGTGTTATTGGGAAAAATCCTGGAATTCGGGCAGATTATGACTTTGGAGCCAGACAAGGCCATTATGGAACCTGGGCAGTTCATCAAAATGGTACCCATTGTTCTTGAGGGAGCCCTTAAAGTGATCAGGGTAGATGAGGATGGCAAAGAACTTTTTCTGTATTATCTTGAACCTGGAGAAACCTGTGCGCTTTCCTTAACGTGTTGCAGTGCCTCAAAACCCAGTGAAATCCGAGCGATTTCCGAGAATCAGACGACTTTGATAGCTATTCCCGTTCAAATGCATGAACTATGGATGGATCAGTTCAAGCAATGGAAAGAATTTGTGGCCAGTACTTACCAACAAAGGTTTCAAGAAATGTTGGTAGCCCTGGACGCTGTAGCTTTTAAAAGGATGGACGAGCGATTGATGCGCTACATCCTAATGAAGATGAAGCAGCAAAAGGCCAATGAACTTCATGTCACGCATCAAGAAATCGCCAATGAACTCGGCACTTCAAGGGAAGTTATTTCCAGGTTGCTCAAACAGTTGGAAAAAAAGAAATGGATTGAATTGGGAAGAAATGTGATCTATATCAGGGATGATTTTGAGGAATTGATCAACAAATGATCACGCATTTTAAGCGATTCAGGTTTGAATGGGAATTTGCAATTCTTTAACCAATCCGGTATGCATGTCAAATACCCATGGATGCAGGCGAAGTGAAATTCCAGCGTGAGCAGCAGCCCGGTAAATGGAAGTCTGTTTGATATTTTCCACTTGGGCCAAGACATTCAACTCGACCAATCGATCCAATCTGCGGTTTTCATCTTGGATCAGGTCGAGTTCTTTTTGATGTTGATTTGCCACCACTTTGATCGGTGCCAGCCAATTGTCAATTAAGCCTAATCCTTTGTTTTCATAAGCAGCGCGAATTCCCCCGCAACCGTAGTGACCATAGATGATGATGTCTCTGATTTTTAAAACTTCTACAGCATACTGCAAAACCGATAAAAAATTGAGGTCGGTGGGATTGACTACATTGGCAATATTTCTGTGGATAAACAAGTCTCCCAACTCTACACCGAAAACCTTGGAAGGGGAGACCCTACTGTCTGAACAACCCAACAACAGGGCACTGGGCTGTTGTCCTTCGCATAACTGATTGAAATAATCAGGTTTTTGATCAAGCAGGATCCGCCCTACCCAATTGCGGTTATGCTCCAGAAAATCACTGACTTTGAGTTTACACATGAAGAGGCTGATTTTAAGTGATGGAAAATGGAAAATCAAACTGGAAGGTTCAAGGCAATAAGCGACTTTTAAGCCTTTTCAGCGTATGGTCAAGCCACTACTACCTAAAAGTTGGTGAATATTCAATTTTTTTTGAGGTTGCTTTGTAAAGCATAGGGTGAATACCGCTCTAGCGTATCTGGATCCAAGTTGTCATCAAATGAATCCAACGCCGTATTGTCATCTACAAATATGTGGTCAGGACCCACCTGTTGCATCAATCCCCATCGGTTGAGGATATCTCTGACTGGGCCTTTGATGCTGCTGACACATACATCGATGCCTTCTTTCCGCCAATCCTGTATCCATTCATTAAGTTCATGCGCTCCACTACTGTCTATATGGGTGATGCTCTCCATGTTGAAAACAATCATTTTCACTTGATTCTTTCTCTCCATGAGCCATTTGTCCATTTTGTTTTTGATAAAGGCGATGTTGGCAAAATAAATAGGGCCATCAATCCGGACCATTAATAAATCCGGTCTTACTTCCAAGTTATCAAACCGTTGGATGTTTCTGAAGACATTGGTGCCTGGGATCCTTCCTAACTGAGCCATATGGGGGGTGGAAGCCCTATAAATCACCAAAAGCAGCGAGAGCAACATGCCTGCAATGATGCCAGTTTCGATGCCCAAGGTAAGGGTGATCAGAAAAGTGGCCAAAAGCATGGTAAAGTCAGTTTTGTCTTTTTTCCACAGCAAGATGGGTTCTTTGAGATCGATCAATCCGGATACTGCCACCAAAACTACCGCTGCAAGAATCGCATTGGGCAGGTTATAAAACAGTTCCGTAAAAAACAATAAAGTCATAATCACCAAAAGGGCACTGAAAACAGAAGACAAGGTGGTTTTGGCGCCTGCCTGATTATTGACAGCTGTCCTGGAAAAACCCCCTGTGACCGGATAACCCTTGAAAAAAGCGGCTCCGAAATTTGCCATTCCCAAAGCCACCAATTCTTGGTTGGCGTCCAGCCTGTAGTTTTTGTGCTTGGATTGAATGGTCTTGGCCACAGCAAAACTCTCCGCAAAACCTACCAATGAGATGGTCATGGCAATAGGCAACAAGGCCTTCCAGCTGTCCCAGTCAAAGGAGGGCATAGAAAATCCCGGCAGTCCGCTGGGGACAGAACCAACAATCCTAACCCCTTGACCGGAAAGATCAAATGCCCAGACCAAGCTTATCCCGGCAATTACCGCCACAAGAGGCGCAGGAAAAGCGGAATGGATTTTTTTTCCATACTTTATAATGAAAATACCCAGAATACCGATTCCAAAAGTCAGCCAATGAATGTCTGAGATGTTTTGGAAAATGGCCAGGATCATTTCCTGAAAATGCTCCGAATTGGGCAAATTGATGCGGAAAAGGTGCTTTACTTGGCTTAGTCCTATGATAATGGCCGCTGCAGAAGTGAAGCCATTGATGACAGGGTGGGAAAGAAAATTGACTACAAAACCCAATCTCATAATCCCCATACCAAATTGAATCAACCCAACCATAAAGGCCAGGGTCAAGGCATAAACCAGGTAAGATTCCGGACTTTCTGCCCCCAAAGTGGCAATGCCAGCTGCGGTAAGCAAAGAAACCATGGCCACAGGACCTACCGCCAGTTGCCTGGAAGTACCGAAAATGGCGTAAAGCAATAAGGGAACCGTGACGGCATATAATCCATGAATGGGCTCCAGTCCGGCCAGCATCGCATAAGCCATGCCCTGGGGAATCAACATGATGCCCACGGTCAGACCGGCAGACAAATCCCCCTGCAAATCTTTTTGCTTGTAAACCTTCAAGCTTTCTAAAATGGGAAAAATCCTTGCGATTTGTTGTTTCATCCTACTAATGTAAATGGAGTCTGAATGCCTCTTCAAGTTATTAACAATATTCAGAACATCTTGAATTGAATTACAAAAATGATGGTATTTTAACATTCAATCAGTGACAAATATCACGCGAAATTTTACATCATAAATTCACATAACCTTCTTCTAATCAGCGTTTAAAAACAGTATCTACTCATTCCATAAAACCGTTTAAGATTTTTTAACAGTTAAATTCTATGGAAATTAAAGATTAAATCATTAGTTTCATAGGATTTCTAATCCTAAACCAATTAAATATGAAAAAACTAATATACAGGTGTACAGGATTTATTTGGTTTCTTGGTTTGTTGTCTGTTGCCCAAGTTGCTGAGGCTCAACAGAACCAATTACCGGATCCAGTAAAAGTGACCACTGTAGAGGGGATCACGGAGTATGTTCTAGACAATGGCTTGAGGGTTCTGCTTTTTCCCGATCAAACCAAGCAGACCATCACAGTCAACATCACCTACTTGGTAGGTTCAAAGCATGAGAATTATGGGGAAACCGGCATGGCGCACTTGCTGGAACATCTGGTTTTCAAAGGGACTCCAAGACACCCAGACATTCCAAAAGAACTCACTGAAAGAGGTGCAAGGCCCAACGGGACCACTTGGACAGACCGGACCAATTATTTTGAAACCTTCACCGCATCAGAGGACAATCTGCGATGGGCTTTAGATCTTGAGTCCGATCGGATGGTCAACTCCTTCATTGCTCAAAAAGACCTCGACAGTGAAATGACCGTAGTGCGAAATGAATTTGAATCAGGGGAAAACAATCCATGGCGGGTGCTCTGGCAAAGGATGATGGCCACTGCTTTTGAGTGGCACAACTATGGCAAATCGACCATTGGGGCACGTTCTGACATTGAAAATGTACCCATTGAGCGGCTTCAGGCATTTTATCGCATGTATTATCAACCAGACAATGCGGTGCTCGTAGTGGCTGGAAAGATAGATGAAGAGAAAACCATCCAAATGGTCAATGAGTTTTTTGGGCCTATTCCAAGACCGGAAAGGGAATTGCCTAAGTTCTATACCCGTGACCCCGACCAAGATGGAGAACGTACCGTAACGGTGAGGAGGGTAGGAGATACCCAGTGGGTTGGTGCCGGCTACAAAACCGCTGCTGCTTCCCATGCAGATGCTGCCCCAATAGAAGTCCTGAGTGAAGTGATGGGCAGTTCTCCTTCTGGCAGGCTGTACAAGGCACTGATTGATACCAAGAAAGCAACTTCTACTTTTACCTATAATTTTCAGTGGAAAGATCCGGGGATTTTCCTCGCTTTTGCAGAATTACCAAAAGACAAAATTCTGGACGAGGCACGTATCTCTATGTTGGAAACCTTTGATGATGTCATTACAAACCCCATCACGGAAGCAGAGGTGGAGCGAGCCAAAAACACGCTGATCAAGCAAATAGAGTTGTCTTTCAATTCTTCAGAAAATATCGGCCTTCAGTTGAGCGAATACATAGGTGCCGGAGATTGGCGACTCCTCTTTATTATGAGGGATAGGATCAAAGAAGTCAACCAAGCGGATGTTCAAAGGGTTGCCGAGACCTATTTGAAACCAGACAACCGAACTATCGGTATGTTCAAGCCGGTAGAAAAACCTGATCGTACCAAAATACCGGGCGAAGTGGATATCGCTGCTTTGGTGGAGGGTTATACCGGCGGTGAAAGTATCGCTTTGGGAGAGGAATTTGATCCTACTCCATCCAATATCGATAGCCGAACTGAAAAATATGAGTTAGCCAACGGCATGAAGGTAGCCTTGCTTCCCAAAAAGACAAGAGGAGAATCGGTCAATTTTATGGCGACACTCAGATTTGGAAATGAAGATAACCTGAAGAACCAAGGCAAAGCAGGGAATTTTGCTGCCAGTATGCTCAACAAGGGAACCAAGACAAAAACCAGAGAGCAGATCAAAGATGAACTCGATAAATTAAAAGCCAATGTAAACATCTTTGGCGGAGCCAGTTCGGTTTCAGTTTATGCCATGACTACCCGCGAAAATCTGCCTCAAGTGATGAACTTGCTAAAAGAAATGTTACGGGAATCCATTTTCCCCCAAGAGGAATTTGATAAGGCCATCGCTGAAAATATCACGGGAATTGAATCCCAAATGAGCGAGCCTACTTCTATCGCCTACAACAAACTTTCCAAATACCTCAATCCTTATCCAAAAGAAGATCCTAGGTATGCCGAAACATTTGAGGAAAATTTAGCTTCTCTAAAAGCCCTCAAACTGGAGGAAGTCAAAAGATTCCATGCGGATTTCTATGGAGCCGATCAGGGGACCATGGGTATGGTGGGTGATTTTGACGCAGAAGAGATGAAACCGATCATCAAGGATTTGTTTGAAGACTGGAACAGTCCGGCGGCTTACACCCGCTTGGCTGGTAAAATCAAGCAAGTTCCTGCCTTGAATGAAAACATAGAAACGCCTGACAAAGCCAATGCCTTTTTCCTGGCCCAGCAGCAAATCGAATTGAGCGATGCCCATCCTGATTACCCTGCATTGGTATTGGGCAACTTTATGTTGGGCGGAGGTTTTCTGAACTCCAGACTTGCAACCCGGATCCGTCAAAAAGAAGGTTTAAGTTACGGTGTGGGATCAGGCTTCTATGCCGGATCCATTGATCCTATCGGTACCTTCCAAGGATATGCCATCTATGCACCTGAAAACGTGGAAAAACTAGAGGCTGCCTTTAAAGAGGAGATTGAAAAAGTGCTCAAGGAAGGATTTACCGAAGAAGAAATAACTGCTGCCAAAAGCGGATGGCTACAAAGTAGGTCTGTAAACAGGGCACAGGACAATTACCTCGCTTCTACACTAAATGGCAACCTGTTTTTGGATAGAAATATCCAATGGGAGCAAGAGCTTGAAGATAAAGTTGCTGCCCTGACAGCTGCACAGATTCATGAGGCCATGAAAAAACACCTAAAGTTGGAGAACATGTCCATGGTAAAAGCGGGAGATTTTGCAAAGGAAAATGAAGATTAAACTATCTTTCTAATGATTTAGACCTGTCAGGATTTAAAAACCTGATAGGTCTTTTTTTTGCCTGATCATTTAAAATACTCCCTGTTCATGGTAGCGATATGGCTGATGGAGATACCCTGCGGACACTCCACCTCGCAGGCACCAGTACTGGAACAAGCCCCAAAACCCAGTTCATCCATTTTTTTCACCATACTCAGCACACGTTTTTTTCTTTCCAGTTTACCTTGAGGCAGTTGGGCAAGGTGACTGATTTTGGCAGCGGTAAAGAGGGCTGCGCTTGCGTTTTTACAGGAGGCCACACAGGCCCCGCAACCGATACAGGCTGCAGCGTCAAAAGCAGCTTCTGCAGTATCTTGTGATATCAGAATGCTGTTCGCTTCGGGAGATTGCCCGGTGTTGACAGAAATAAAGCCTCCGGCGGCAATGATCTCATCAAAGGCAGACCGGTCCACTTTCAGGTCTTTTTGAACAGGAAAACCGGAAGCCCTGAAGGGTTCTATGAAAATGGTATCCCCGTCCTTAAAGGCCCGCATGTGTACATGGCAAGTGGTAATCTGATCATGAGGACCATGGGCCCGGCCGTTTATAAACAGGCCGCATTGGCCACAGATACCTTCCCGACAATCATGGTCAAAAGCTACAGGCGCTTCCCCATTTACGATGAGCTTTTCATTGAGCATGTCCAGCATTTCCAAAAATGACATGTCAGGCTCCACACCCGAAAGCTCATAATCCACCAGGTTACCTTTGGTATGTCTATTGGGCTGACGCCAGATTTTCAGCTTAAAATGCATTACTTGTAACTCCTTTCTGTTGGTTGTATAAATTCAAAGGTTAGCGGTTCCTTTACAAGAACCGATTTGCCTTCCACCCTATGCCAGCAGGAAACAAAAGAAAAGTCCTTGTCCCGCCGTAAGGCTTCCCCATCCGCAGTTTGGTACTCCTCTCTAAAATGCGCCCCGCATGATTCCTCCCTGGTGAGGGCATCTAAACACATCTGCTCACCGATCTCCAGATAATCAGCCACCCGTCCGGCTTTTTCAAGTTCGTCGTTCATTTCTTGGGAATGACCGGGGATCATGACGTTTTGGTTAAAATCCTCCCGCAGTTCTTTGATTAGGGCAATGGCTTTTTGGAGTCCTTCGGCACTTCGGGAAAGTCCACAGTGGTCATAAAGCAGTTTCCCCAATGCCTTGTGATAGTGGTCCACACTTTTTGTTCCCTTGATAGCCAAAAGCTTATCTAAGCTGGCCTTTAATTGATTTTCCGCACGCTCAAAAGCTGGTGTATCGGTACTTGGTACATTTTCCTTAGGCAAGCTGGCCAGAAAATGGGGCAGTGTATAAGGAATGACGTAGTATCCATCCACACAAGCCTGCAGGAGGGAGTTGGCTCCAAGCCGATTGGCACCATGGTCAGAGAAATTGGCTTCACCCAAGGCATATAAACCCTTGATATTGGTACTCAGCTCATAGTCCACCCAAAGTCCCCCCATGGAAAAATGTGCTGCAGGAGAAATGAGCATGGGGGATTGGTAGGCGTTGATGCCGGTTATTTTTTCATAGAGGTCAAACAGGTTGCCATATTTTCTTTTGATGGTAGCCTTTCCCTGTTCCCTGATGGCTTCTTCAAAATCCAAGTAAACGGCATTTTTCATTTTCCCCACACCAAATCCCGCATCAATCCGCTCCTTGGCCGCTCTGGAGGAAATGTCCCTAGGTGCCAGGTTGCCAAATGATGGATAGCGGCGCTCCAGGTAGTAATCTCTTTCTTGTTCCGGAATTTGATGAGCTGGTCTTGATTCGTCTTTTTTCTTGGGCACCCAGATCCTTCCGTCATTTCTTAGCGATTCCGACATCAAAGTAAGCTTGGATTGGTAATCTCCCGACTGAGGAAGGCAGGTAGGGTGGATCTGTGTCCAACTCGGGCAAGCTGTCAAGGCACCTTTCTTGTGGGATCTCCAAATGGCGGTACCATTGCAGCCCATGGCTAAAGTGGAGAGATAATAGATTTTGCCAAAACCCCCAGTAGCCAGTAAAACGGCATGGGCGGCATGTCTGCTGATCTTTCCATTGTCCAGGTCTCTGACCAGAATGCCACGCGCTTGGCCACCTTCCACCACCAAGTCGAGCATCTCATGTCGGGTATGGCTTTTTACATTGCCTAATCCGACCTGACGCATCATGGCTTGGTAGGCGCCCAAGAGCAACTGCTGTCCGGTTTGGCCCCGTGCATAAAATGTCCTGCTTACCTGCACTCCGCCAAATGAGCGGTTGTTCAGATAACCGCCATATTCACGGGCAAAAGGTACCCCTTGTGCAACAGCCTGATCGATCAGGTGTGCGGAACATTCGGCCAGCCGGTACACATTGGCTTCACGTGCACGGAAATCTCCCCCCTTGAGGGTGTCAAAAAACATCCGGTAGACACTGTCACCATCGTTTCGGTAATTTTTTGCCGCATTCACGCCTCCCTGTGCGGCTACCGAATGGGCCCTGCGGGGAGAATCCTGAAAGCAAAAAGTACTCACTTCATAGCCCAATTCTGCCAAAGATGCAGCTGCTGAAGCCCCGGCCAAACCGGTACCCACCACAATGATTTTGAATTTTTTACGGTTGTTTGGGCTGACCAAACGGGCTGTTTTTTTAAAATTGGACCATTTGTTTTCCAAGGGTCCAGGTGGTACTTTGGGATCTGGAACAAATGAGGTGGAAGGATCAATCATGGTAATTTACATCTGGGAATAGTAATCATTTGATGACCAAGAGCGGCACATGGGTATGGTAGGCCATCTGCATGCTGGCGCTTTTGTTGAAGATGTATTCAAAAAAAGATTTTTGTTTGGAAAACATGACCAGCAGGCAATGAGGAATATCCTTAAGGTATTTTTCCAACCCTTTTTGAAGGTTATCTGCTTTTAAATTTAAATGGGTGAATTTTTCATCTGGATATTTCTCTCCTAGATAAGACATCAAACCTTTGAGGGTCAGCGACTTTTCAAAACCTTCATCGGTATCTACATGAAGGATTTCATAAGGAAGGGCTGTTTTTTGGGTCAATTTAAACATTTTGTGAAAAAATTTCTCGTCTTCATGGTGGAGTTCTACGGCCACGGTGATCTCCCTGAGGTCTGAATAACTGCTGTTGGTCGGCACCGCAAGAACCGGTACCTGACTGTCTTTGATGACATGGGCGGTATTGGAACCGATCAACACTTTTTTGATGCCGGAAGCTCCCTGAGTTCCCATGACAATCAGATCATAATCTTCCCGGTAGGCGGTGGAGGTGACCGCAGTGGCCACTGTTCCGTGGATGATCTTGGAATCTACCTTGACACCTTGAAACTCGGGACTTGCCAAGAGTTTTTCCATTGATTCATTGGCATCTTTTTCCAATTGGTCCAAAATGACCGCAGCTTGGGCCGCGAAGTCATATACGCCGTAATAAGCATAAAGCAACGTGATGGATGCGCCATTGATTTTGGAGATTTTCAAGGCAAAGTCAAGTGCTTTGTCAGCATTGTCTGAAAAATCCGTTGGAACTAATATTTTCATATGTTTTAATTTTTGGGTTTTTAGGGTTGCTGTCTTGAAAATCGATCATTTAGGTTTTCAAGGTAACATTAGCCCAATTTAACCAATCCATGATGAAAATAACATGATTAAAGTCAGTTTGGCGAAAGATGGGCATTCTTTTGGGAATTGACGCTCTGCCGAATTCAGAGGTGGATATGTTGAATTAAGCTGGCCTGAGTCTTTTGAATCCCGGTCAAAAGGTGATTGATTTTTTATTTGACCTGCTTTATTTCGTGGAATGAACCTCTATTCGAGAACCCTGATCAGCATCATACCTGTATGTCAAGTCAAATGTATCTCCCTGATTTACTTTTAGGGATGTATTGGGTAAACAAATTTTGCTGATCCAATGGTTGCCAGGACTTACTTTTTCGGGCAGGGTAGAGAGGGTCACCGAAGGGCTGAGTACCGCCTCAAAACAGATCATCAGTCCGTTTAGAAGCCCCGTTTTTTTCACTTCAAACTGTGTTTTGACTTCCAAGTCACTTCCTTTTGTCTTTTTCAAGAGGAGTTCGGCCAACAAAATGGGCTCGCTAAGAAAATTCCAGTTTTGGGTACTGGCTGGATTGTGGAGGATATGGGATGGATGGTCCAACGGTTCTGATAGGGAAGAAAAGTCCAATTGGTACCAATTTTTCCAGTTTTGGATGTGATTTTCAGTAAAAAAATGCCTTTCCAGAACCTCTGAGGGTATGGTAAGTGGCAGGGCAAATAGCTTAAGGGTATGGGGGATTATTTTGCCCTCCGGTTTAAGCAGCCGATTCACCGCGTCCATCACCGTGGTCAGGATATTTTCTTCCAAGGGGTCATTGCCGATGATTTCTGCAAGGATCACATCTGCTTTTTCCTTCAATTCCAGCTGGCTGGCATTGCCCTCAAAAACTTCAATGGTTGAGTCCAGCTTATTTTTACCAAACACCATTTCAGCTTTTTTCGCCATGGCCGAAACCCGCTCAATGGCTATGACCCTATTAGCCCCTGCCTGGGCAGCCATGGCAGCCAAAATACCGGTACCGGTTCCGATGTCCAATACCAGATCCCCGGATTGGACAGTTTCTTGAATGGCTTTTTGAAATACCTGGCAACGCATTTTGTCATTCAACATCCTGAGATGCACCTCAGGTCCTTCAAAACTTCCCGGAGCGACTTGGGTCAAAAGTGCTCCCGCATATTCCGGGTCCACCAGAAATCCCCGATCATAGAGCTCTTGGATTTTTTGGGTCAGTTGGATCCATTCAATCTTGTTTTTGGTCCATCCGTTCAGGGCTTCGATGCCCTCTGCCAAAGATTTTGGGTTTTGAAAAATAAAAAGAACCGCCAAAACACTGGCATCAGTGGGAAAATCGCGTTCCCCTTTTTCCAACACTACCTTTGAACTTGACACATAGCTGATCTTAATGCCAGAGACGGTTTGTAGCTTATGGTTGCTGGATAAAGGCACGTGGGTTGACAAGGGAATTGATTTTAAGGTTAAGGTAACAAAAATCGAGGTTAGGTCACTGGATTATTCTATCGATTTTACCAAGAGCATAGGCATTTTAATAGTAAATGATCTGGGATTGGGCTGGGCCTAAATAAACCGCACCTAAAACCCAATAGGATATTTTATCTGAGAAATCCACCGGCCTATTCGGAAAGTTGTACCTAACAATGATTTGTCCTACGTGCAGAATGGAGGATACTCAGAAAAATCAAAATCAGAAACTTTAGATGGAAAGAGAGGGTTTTTTAAAAAAATCAACATGCTTGGTGTAACATTGATCACCAAACATCAAGGAGAAATGCCGTATTTTTGTTTAAATACCCAATGGCAATTTCTTGCTTTTGGAGAATCAATAAAAACAAATCAACGTGAACAACTGGAATATAAAACAATTTGAAGATAAAGGATTGGCTCATTTTTCTTATGCTGTATGGAATGAGGATCATATGATACTGGTGGATCCGGGAAGAGATCCCAAGGATTATTATGACTTTGCATCCGAAACTGGTGCAAAGATCATTGGAGTGATTGAAACGCATCCCCATGCTGATTTTGTCAGTTCCCATCTTGAAATCCACCATCAGACCGATGCCACCTTGTATACAAGTAGCTTGTCGGGCGTGGATTATCCCCATCAGGCATTTGATGAAGGGGATGAAATCATGCTTGGAGATAAAGTGAGCTTTAAGGCCCTCCATACCCCTGGACATTCTCCAGATAGTATTTCGGTGGTGCTGGAAGCAGATGGTCATCCTGTGGCGGTATTTACTGGAGATACTCTTTTTATAGGAGATGTGGGCAGACCAGACCTTAGGGAAAAGGCCGGGAAGTTACAGGAAAAACGAGAATCACTTGCCCGGGCAATGTACAAGAGTACCCGTGAGAAACTGATGACTTTGCCAGACGAGGTGTTGGTCTATCCAGCACACGGAGCGGGTTCATTGTGTGGCAAATCCCTGAGTGATGCCCAGAGCAGCACCATAGGCGCTGAGAAAAGAAACAATTATGCCTTGCAGGACATGGATGAGCAAGCCTTTGTCAAATTGATCCTCGCCGATCAGCCTTTTGTTCCAAAGTACTTTCCATTTGATGTTGAGCTCAATAGAAAAGGGGCTCCGGCATATGCTACCGGCGTAGAAAATGTCCCTCTGTTGGAAACTAATTTTCACACTGAAACAGGGGATCTTTTGATTGATGGCCGCCCTGCAGATCAGTTTAAAAAATCCCACCGAAAAGGAGCGATCAACCTTCAGGATGGAGAAAAATTTGAAACCTGGTTGGGAAGCATCATAGGCCCGGAAGAAACCTTTTACTTGTTGGCCGAAAACAGGATCAGCCTCTATACCCTGATCAAAAAAGCAGCAAAAATCGGGTATGAAGGCCATATTAAAGGCGCGTTTATTTACGATTTAGAAGAAGACGAGGCATTTGAAGCCTTTGACCAAAAAGCTTTTGATCAAAACAAAGCACAATTCAGGGTAGTGGATGTGAGGAACAAAAGTGAGGTAAAGGGTAAAACCTTTGAAGAAACCGTTAACATTCCCTTGCATGAATTGAGAGAACGGATCCATGAAATCAAGGGAGAAAAGCCCATCGTGGTCCACTGTGCAGGTGGCTACCGATCCGCTGCGGGGAGCAGCATCATCAAAAAACTCCTTGACGATCGAAAGGTCCTTGATATGAGCGAAAAGATCAAAGAATATACTGATTGATTGCTGAGTTGAAGGCCTCTTGTTTTGTAGAGGCCTTTTTTTGAGGAAAAAGGAAATTCTGCTTACCTACCAATCCCTTTCTTAAACCATGAATAAGTATCTGGAAATAATATGGAATGGCTATACCGGATATTGGAATTATCTGGTCAATGAGCTTTTTCATCCCACATGGCACAACTATTTCTGGTGGCTGGTTGGCCTTTCTTTGACAGTCTGGCTTATGGAAATCGTTTTTCCATGGCGGAAGCATCAGGCAGTATTCAGAAAGGATTTTTGGCTGGATGGCTTTTACATGTTCTTTAATTTTTTCCTTTTTTCATTGATTGCATACAATGCCATTTCCAACGTGGCTGTGGAAGCATTCAATGATTTCCTTGGGCTATTCGGCATCACCAACCTGGTTGCCATAGAAGTCAATTCCTGGCCGAGATGGGGACAATTGCTGCTTTTGTTTGTGGTAGCTGACTTCATTCAGTGGAATGTGCACCGCATGCTGCATAGGGTTCCTGCACTTTGGGAATACCACAAGGTCCATCATTCAGTGGAACAAATGGGTTTTGCAGCTCACCTTCGCTTTCACTGGATGGAAACCATCATTTACAAATCTATCCAATATGTGCCTCTTGCTATGATTGGATTCGGACTTGAGGATTTCTTCATCGTTCACATCTTTGCCACTGCCATAGGCCACCTCAACCACTCCAACCTGAAAATCAGTTATGGGCCATTGAAATATGTGTTGAACAATCCACAGATGCACATTTGGCACCATGCCAAAAAAATACCGAGAGGCAGCTATGGGGTAAATTATGGACTTACCTTAAGCGTATGGGATTACCTGTTTGGTACGGCTTATATTCCCCATGAGGGCAGGGATGAACCTCTCGGTTTTGAAGGGATGGAAGAATTTCCCCAGACTTTCTGGAAGCAGGTGAGCTATCCCTTTTTAATAAAAAGGAAATGAAAAAAACACTGAACAGTTGGCCTTTGGTGGTCATCCTCTGTCTTACACTGGGTTTGGCGCCTTTCAGTCCGGAACCTCATGTTTGGGGCAAACTCAAATGGATAGCTGGAGGTGCCAATGGGATGGCGGTGATAGATTGGCTTGATTTCTTTTTTCATGGGCTGCCTTGGGTGCTATTGGTAAGGTTGATTGTGGTTTCTTTCAGGAAGTCAAACAAAAAAGGTGAGCATTTGAAGGTGAAAGGCACTAGGTTGGGTAACTTTTAACATTCCTCATTCATAACGCCCCACTCGTAAATCGCAATCCGTCAAACGGTATAACTACACCACAGTGAAGGGGACTTCAAAATAACTGGACAACAGGACAACAACAAAACCTTGTGTGACATTGATTACCTTTTTTGACCTGAGGAGCCGTTAAATTTGTGTACATAAACGCTAAAAAAAAAAGCACATGTTCAACATATTTAAAAGCAAACCCAAGGCATATCAAAACGTGTCGGCTGAGGATTTTCACAAAGAAATGGGTAACAAAGGCACTGTTTTGATCGATGTGAGATCAGCAGGAGAATTCGGTTCAGGTAAAATCAAGGGAGCCAGAAACCTGGATGTGATGAGATCCGATTTTAACAAGCAGATCCAGCATTTGGATAAAGACAAAACCTATCTGTTGTATTGCCGAAGCGGCAACAGAAGCGGGCAAGCCTGTGCCATTATGGCTGAGGCTGGTTTTACCCAATTGAAAAATCTCAATTCAGGATTGATGGGATGGCCTTACGAGTTGGTTTAGACTAGGATTTAATTCCTTTAATGAAAAGCAACCCGAAATAGGGTTGCTTTTTTGCTTGTATGACGTGCATGCCTGAAAAGACAATGGCCTCTCTGCGTTTTTTGCGTAAAAAGTACCTTTATGCGCTTTTTGCACCCCAATTGCCTAGGGGTTCCGGCATAGATACGTTAGGGCCTCGTAAGGGTCTAGTATAGGATACGTTAGGTTTTGGCTAAATTCTAAGAAACTGTATTACTATTTCAAGTGTAATGAGGACTTGAGTCGATCCTCAATCGGGAGAAGCAACCTGAACGCAAACGTAAAAACCTGATCAGATTGGGGGTAGACCAAGACCTTGCCTATGCATGGAAGGACTCAGCGTAAAGAAAACTTCCGAGGGAAGTTTTTAGCTGAGGGCCTGGCAGTAGGGGAGGAAGAAAAGGGGGATGGGCAGTGGCTCCGCGTCCGATGGCAATATTGCTCAATCCAAAGATACGCGGGTGGATTCAATATGATGGGAAGATAAGCCGCAGAAGTTTAAAACCTGTGTTTTATTACCTGCACCACCGAATGATCAGATGGATTCTGAATAAGTACAAAAGCTTCAAAGGAAGCAAGGTCAAAGCAAATAAATGGCTTAGGCAAGTGACGGTTTCTTAGCCAAACCTGTTTTATCATTGGGAACTGGGATACAAATTAGTCTAACAAAATGGACTATCCGACTGCATAAGAAGAGCCGTAGGAATCGAGAGGTTCACGTACCGTTCCCCGCCTGATCGGACGGGCAGGTGTGAGAGGTATAGGGGTGGGATTCCCATTTACCTACTCGAATACCTACAGTTATTTTTCATTCAGTTTCTTTTTATACAAATAGTCAGCAATTTTGAAGATTGCATAATTCTTATCTCGGGCAACTTCGTTGAAGAATTGTCCATTTGTTATTTCATCAATTTGTTGTCCAAAAAGAATTGAGTTTGTACGGAACTTCAATCCTTCAAAGTCCACTATCCAAGGTGTATATAGATAGTTAGGCTTGTCATCCGAATTTTCAACTATTAATTTGTTACCGTTTTGAAATACAATGATGATTCTTCTCCAATCCGTTGTTGTACTCCAATTTCCATAAGATTGCCAAAAAGCATTATTGATTTCTTCATCACTCAAAGTGAATAACGAGTCTGCGACTGACTTGTAAAAATTGAAATCTGTTTTTTCTCCTGGAAATGTGTACAAGTTCTCAAAGTCAAAACGGTCTATGCCTGATTTATTTATGCGTTGCTCTTCTTTATCAATAAACTTTTTAAACTCGTTAATGTCATTTTCTGTAATGTTCAAATCAGTCAAGGAAACATTTGAGAATCGTGATTTGTCTATTACATTAATAATCCGTTCTATTTTAGCTACTTCGATTTCATTGTCTGCACGGGAAAGATATTTTGAAGACTTTGTTTTTTTATCTACTTCATATTTATCTCCCTTTTTAATGTAAGTTCTTAATGAATTGTCAGAATGGAAACAACCTTGACTGCCATTTTCAAAATGAAATTCTTTTACATCGAGGTCAGAAAAGAGGCTTTTGGGTAGGTTATATTGATTCACTGACTTTTGTATATAGTCTAAGGCGTAGTATTTATTTAAGCTTCTGTCAGCCAATATCATTTTGTCGTCAAATAAAGTAGCATTGGCAATAGAGAAATCCACAGTCATAAATCGATACCATTGCTTTTTCTTCTTGTCAAAACGTAAAATATCTTTATTCTCAAATCCATATTCTTCACCTTCAAAGCTTAATTTGAAGTAGGGTTCTTGAATTGGAATTTCATCTGTAAATAACTGAGAAACTATAAATTCATCACGATTAATCTTATAAATACTTTCAAAAGTCAATACGAAAAGATTGTTGTTTCTTATACCGATTGCTCTTGGATTATTCTCAAGCGATTTACTTGATTGCCAAGTTTTAATAAAATTGATATTATAAAGGCTTGTACTCAAATCTTGATTGATTGTGAAAAGGTTTTCATTTTCAGAAACTTCAAAATCAATTACTTCTGGCAAGTAAGTCCAATCAATAGAATTTGATTTAGTAATAAACACTCTACCTTGCTGATTGATGATATAGTAGCTTCCAAAAATTCTTATTTTCCTAATGTCAGGTCGGTCTTCTTTCGAAAGTCTTTCATACTTTCCTTGACTTAAAGGTGTTGGTAGTTTTTCCCAACTTTGGCAGTTATCAGTTGTTTTGTAAAGTACGTTCCAAAAAGAGCCAAACAATCCTGTTTGTTCATCTTTTGCAAAATGAATAGTTGAAAATCTTAATGCATTTTCATTTCCTGCCTTATCAAACGATTTCCAATTTATCCCACTATTTTCGGAGTAATAAATGAGTTGCGAATTTCCGCTCATCCAAGCTTTTCCGTTGTTGTTGATGTATGCCGCATCAATCCAACTGCTTTTCCCAAATTTTACCTTTTCCCAATTCTTTCCGTGATTCCCTGACCAAAAAACAAAGTCTTGCTTTCCACCTTCTTGAATAAACCCTGAAATCATCAGAGTATCTTCAGAAAAGAAATTTACTCTCTCAAAAGTCTTTCCTGAACTAAAATTATATGGGTCTAACGAACCATAAGGTCCGATGTGCCATAATTCTCCGATTTGTTTGGTGTAGTAAATGTTTCCCGCTTTGGTCGCTACCCAAATTTCTTCGGTTGGTGAAACCCCAAGCTCTGATACTCCTCCTGAAATTGATAATCTTGATAAATATTCTTCTTGTCCAAAAACTGTCAATGGCAGAATGAAAATTGTCAATATGGGCAGTATCTTTCTCAAAATTGTGGGTAACATTTCTCGTGTATGAGCCGTTGCGTGTCTCGTCACGAACCATTAAAAGTATAAAACTCCGATGGAAAATCCCCGAGGATTTTCCAAAGAAGCACAGACCAAGCAATGGCTTATACACGGTGTTGTGTTTTCGTACTTTTTGTTCCTAAAGAACTTGGTTGAACCATTCAATTGATACCATTCCTTCTAATTTTACTAATTCAGTCAATTTTCTTGAATGTTTTAATGGATGACGTATTTGACTTAATTGGTTAAAATATTTTTCAGTTGCATCTTTAGTTTTAAAAATTTGTTCAAAATGTCGCCAATTTGAATCTTTTAAAATAACCAACTTTAAATGTTCAATATCTGCAAATTCAATCGCATTTTTTAATGATTTGTAATCATCAATATTTTCACGTGGATGTTGGTCAACGTGTTGTTTAATTCTTCTTCGTATGTCATTTTTTGGACTCCCTGTGATTATGTCCTCATAATTTTCTTTTCCAGTTTTCTTTACTAGAGTGTCAACGAAAAAATTTCTCAATTTATGCTCAATAACATCAACTTCATTTTCAATTAGTTTTCTTTCGGACACGACACTTTTAGCGACTTGATGATTCCCTTTAATTTCTTCCGCTTTTTTAGTTATTTGCTCAATATAATATTCAGCCAATCGTTCTCCGTTAAGTTTACCTCCTTGAGCATAATTATCAATTTGAAAATGAATAGGTTTTTCTAAATTTTCAAAAATAAAATCTACGTAAGTTATGTTACCTCTTGTCCTTATACGTGCATTTTTCAAATCTTTTAAGTCGTATTTCGTATTTAGATTGGAATTGACACCAAATGTTGCAGAATCGATGCAAAAAATACTAACAAAAAGATTTTCTCCCTCAACTTTAAATGTTAAGAGCCATAAAAATCTATTTTCATTATGATGCTTGTTTAATTCTTCAAGTCTTTTAAAATTTTCAACATCTGTGCTTGAATGAATTTCAGTACCGTCACAAATACTATTTATTCCATAACCCCAAAAGTCCCCGGCAAAAAGCTTTGATTTTTTGCACTGGGTTTGAACAGTTTGAATATTTATTCTTTGAGCTGTTTTAATATGCATTGCTCTTGCACCAGACCCAGTATTGCCAGTTATTGCGATGAAATATTCATCCATTCTTTTATTCAGAATTTCAGAAAACTGACTTTCAGAAATGTGTTGTTCTTTACTCACTCGGTTTTTTGTTTTGAAAGATGTTTATGGTTTCCGCAGTATGAAACGTTAATATAAAAGAGGGCAGCGGATTTAAAAGCCAGTAAACTATCCCCCGAAACCGAAACCAGTGAAAAGAACTGAGGGCTCCGCTACCACTGAACCTGCTGCTCTTTTTTATATAGTGTTAGCAACTGAATTTCATAAATTATACTCTTTGGTCATAACTTCAAACACTTTATTCATTTTGACCATTCCTTTTAACCATCCATCAGTAGACATTTCATCTTCAAAAACAAAATTATATGATTTACGGTCTAAATGTCTCCATATTAATGTAGCCATAGTCATGAATTTTCCATAATACAAATGAGACCTTGGATACTCTCCAACTTCATCTTTAATTCTTTCTGACAAAAATTTACCAGGGGAGACAAATTTATCTATACTATATCTATTAGAATACATCTTCAAAAGACCACTCTTTGACTTTCTACTTTTATGAGCTACATAATTTCGTAGTGCATAGGCTTCATCAATTTGATTTAATAGTTTCATTTGAAACTGGTCAAAAGGATTATTCTTTTCAGAAATAGTCTTTTTTGCTATCCCCTTCAATTCTGATGAACTTGTAATAGATAAATAACTAAGTCCGTTAATAATAGCTGCAGAATTATCAAAACTAATTTTATTTGGCAATTCTAAGTCAAGAAATTTAGATATTTGACTTGTATCTATTGCGACACAATACACCAAAATATTTTGAATAAACGTTTCCCATTCCGCTATGTGTTTAACCAAAAAAGCTTCTTCAAGTAAACAAATATCATTTTCGCTAAACAATTTCGGATTTTCTGAAACCTTATTAAGAAGTTGATTATAAGAAAGGGAAGCATTATGAAATTCAATAACAAATTTCATAAATGGGTCAAATTGAATTTTATTACGGTCGCTTTCTTTCATTATTTAGCTGCTAACTAGCAACTAACCCCAACCCATTGAGGTTATATCGCTTACATAAATACCTCATATTTATCAAAACTGCGAATAAGGCAATATTAATATTTGATATTATCTGGGACGGTATAAATAAGGGCCAGATTTCTGATTCCGAGGAACACCCCCCTAAAATAAACGCTTATTTATTTAGCAAAAAATACCCATTTCATAGTATTTTCACTAAAATAGGGCCTAAAAACCCCAAAATCTGAAGCTATGCTGTAAAATTGGGTCTTGATTTTGGATTTCGACTAATTTGCTTAGATACAAACCTTTGGCCTCTTTATGTTTTTAACCTACCCATTCCCCACCAAGCATCATATTTCCGATCACGGTATTTTCCCCCAATAAAAAAGCCCCAACCAAGGGGCTTAAATCAAAAACCAATCAAAATCCAATACATTTTCAATATAACTTACGCTCCAAAATCCGCTTGATCGCCTCATTCATCTGCATCATCCTTTCCATCATCTTCATCATGACCTCGGTTTGTTTACCATCTCCGGCCCTAAAAGTGCGGTTTGTTTGAATGGCAATGTTGGAACCATTAATTGACTCAACACAATGAACAGGTTGAGCTGCCCCGATTTGCAGAGGATCAACTTTTTACCCCTTAATAGAAAAGCAACCATAAACAGGGTTGTTTTTTTGTTTTAGCTGAAACCAAGACCCTGCTGGCTTTTGTTGGTAAAGAAAAACGGATTTCATCACTAACTGTCGAGGAGTCAAGCAAGAATTAACTCCTTCAATGTGACAAAAATTACCGTTAAGTTTTCTTTAACCCCTTACCTTTGTTTCAAGATTCAAGCAAAAACAATCTTATGGAAAGCAAACCAAAATCATTTAACGACCTGATCAACGGTGAACAACCCGTCTTGGTGGATTTCTTTGCCACCTGGTGTGGTCCCTGTCAGATGATGCAACCCATTCTTCAGGATACTGCCTCCCAAGTGGGCGATAAAGTGAAGATCATCAAAGTAGATGTAGACAAAAATCCTCTTGCCGCCAGCAAGTTTCAGGTAAGGGGAGTGCCCACGCTAATTTTGTTTCAAAACGGGAAACCGCTTTGGAGACAGTCGGGGGTGGTACCTACCCATCAGCTGGTCAAAGTGATTCAGGAGCATTTGAGTCAGAAAGTGTAAGCCCATGGTGACTTTTGTCATATTTATTTTCACTCAAAATCAGTAAATTTATTTCAGAAACTAAACCCAAACGCACGATAATTATGATCATAGAACAAATCTACACCGGATGTTTGGCCCAAGGGGCTTATTACATCGAATCCAATGGAGAGGCGGCAATCATTGACCCGCTCAGAGAAGTACAACCGTACATAGAAAAAGCGGAAAGAAGGGGAGCCAAGATAAAATATGTTTTCGAAACCCATTTTCATGCAGACTTTGTCTCCGGACACAAAGACCTCGCCGAGAAAACCGGTGCAGAAATTGTCTTTGGACCTACAGAAATGAAGCTTGGTTTTGATGCGGTCATTGCCAAAGACGGACAAGAATTTGAGATTGGAAAGGCAAAAATCAAAGTGCTCCATACACCAGGGCATACCATGGAAAGTTCTTGCTTTCTGCTGATCAATGAGAAAGGCAAGGAAGAAGCTATTTTCACTGGAGACACCTTATTTATTGGAGATGTCGGTAGACCTGATTTGGCGCAAAAGGTGATCAAGGAATTGACCCAAGACAAACTTGCCGCTCACCTTTATGATTCATTGAGGAATAAAATCATGCCACTTGCAGATGATCTTGTGGTCTATCCCGCCCATGGCGCAGGAAGTGCCTGTGGCAAAAACATGAGCAAAGAAACCAGTGATACCCTTGGCAATCAGAAGCGAACCAACTATGCGCTGCAGGAAATGACCAAAGAAGCGTTTATTAAAGAAGTAACAAGCGGTTTGACACCTCCTCCGGCTTATTTTCCGGAAAATGTGATGCTAAACATCCAGGGTTATGACAGCATTGACGAAGTTTTGGAAAGAGGGACCAGAGCACTTTCTCCGCTGGAATTTGAAGTCGCTGCCAATGAAACCGGTGCGCTTATTCTGGATACCAGAGGGCCACAGGTTTTTGCCCAGGGTTTTATCCCCAACTCAATCAATGTAGGAATTGACGGCAGTTTTGCGGTTTGGGTAGGAACTTTAGTGCCGGATTTGAAACAGGAAATGTTGATCGTTGCCGAACCTGGCCGGGAAGAAGAAGTCATTACCAGACTCGCAAGGGTAGGGTATGACCATGCCATAGGCTATCTGAAGGGCGGATTTCAAGCTTGGGTAAAAGCCGGCAAAGAAACGGATTCCATTATTTCCATCAAGGCTGAAGAACTTGCCTTTCTGCAGGGTATGCAAGAAGTCAATATTTTGGATGTCAGAAAGGAAAGTGAATTCAAAAGCGAGCATGTCATCGGTGCAGAAAATGCCCCGTTGGATTTTATCAATGAAAGCATGTTGAAGATCAACAAAGAAAAGCAATATTATGTCCACTGTGCGGGAGGTTACCGATCCATGATTTTCAACTCGATTCTTCGGGCTAGAGGATACGATAACCTGGTTGATGTAGCAGGGGGCTTCAAGGACATCAAAGATTCCGAAAAATTCAGGATTTCTGAATATGTTTGTCCTACCACCATGTTGTAGCATGCCAATCATCAAATACAAAAAAAGGCAAGACGCAGTTCTTGCCTTTTTTGTTTTACATCCTGTGTGATTTTCATCACTGTCTCCCAATCCAATTTCTGGTTCCTTTGTAGGTATGTTCAGGTGTGTAAAAGTCCTTTTGGTAATGTTGGGGATTGCAGGCTTTTCTGCACAGGCAGCTTTGGTGCCTCAGGACAGTCTTGGGATGGCCGACAAAAAAAAGACTTTTGCAGAGGTGATGAGGGAGGGGGAGTTGGATTTTCATTTCAGGAGCTTTTACATGGCTACTTCCAACAAGGGTGAGCTTCTGAATTACAGTACGTTGGGGGTTGGGGCAGGAATAGGATATACCAGCCCATCCTACAAGGGTTTTTATGGTGGATTCAGTGGTTTCTTTGTATTTCAACTCTTTGAAAACAATCTCAGGATACCAGACCCCATTACCGGAAGTACCAATCGTTATGAAATTCTGCTATATGACATGAACGACCTTTCGAATAGCCGTGATTTGGATCGGTTGGACAACCTGTTTCTCGCCTACAAAAAGGAGGGCACCAAAATCACCTTTGGCAGGCAGCGGATCAACACCCCTTTGCTCAATGAGCAGGACAACAGGATGCGACCCAATATATTCAGCGGGATTACCTGGCAGCAAAAATGGAAAAATTGGGAACTATTGACCGCTTGGTACCAACATGTCAGCATGAGGGGTACAGTGGATTGGTATAGCATTTCAGAATCATTTGGGGTGTATCCATTTGGTAGAAATGTATTTGGGACTTCATCCCAGTACAAAGGAAACATTAACAGCAAAGGAATAGGCTTAATTGGTTTGAAGTGGCAAAAGGATTCCAATCGACGCATACAGGCATGGAATTATCTGGCAGAAAATGTTTTCAACATGACCTGGTTACAGGGAGACTGGGTGATCGATGGGCCCAAAATCAGTTGGGATTTCGGTACGCAGGGATTTTACCAAACTACCATAAGGACTGGAGGAAACCCTGATCCACTCAAATCCTACATCATGCCTGGAGAAAAATCCTATGGTTTTGGGGCTAAAATAGGGCTTCATGATGACAAACAGGCATTTTCACTCAATGTTTTGGGCATTTCGGATAGTGGTAGATTTCTCTTTCCCAGAGAATGGGGCCGAGAGGGATTTTATGCCAGTCTTCCCAGAGAGCGTTTTGAAGGCAATGGAGGTGTGATGGCCATTTCAGCAAAATATGACTGGAGGCTGGTCTCCAAAGGATTGAATGGCACCTTGGCGGCAAGCTCGGTCAAAAATCCAGATATCAACGACTTTGGACTCAACAAATACGGGGTGCCTTCTTACTATCACTTCGTCGGGATGGTGGATTATCCATTAACCGGTGAACTGGAGGGCTTGGACCTAAAATTTCTGGTGGTGAACAAAACTGCCAGACATGCTGAAACCATTCCCGATGCCTTCAGGATCAATCGGGTAGACATGTGGAATTTGAACTTAATTCTGGATTATCGATTTTAAATAAAATAAACTTTACAATTAACCATTTCTATGGAACAATTACTCATTTGGATCAAACAACCCTGGCCATGGTACGTAGCCGGGCCAATTATCGGCTTGACGGTACCTGCCTTATTGCTTTTGGGAAACAAAAGTTTTGGAATCTCCTCTTCTTTAAGACACATGTGTGCAGCCTGTTTCCCAGCTAAAATCCCCTTCTTCACCTACAATTGGAAAAAAGAAAACTGGAACCTTGTATTTGTACTTGGTATCATGATCGGAGGATTTGTAGCGGCAGTATTGCTGTCCAATCCTGACAGTATCGTAGTAGCAGAGCGTACCCAAGAGGACTTGAAAGCTTTGGGAATCACTGATTTTCACAATTTGTTACCCGTTGATATTTTCAATTGGGAAAACCTATTTACGCTAAAGGGGCTGGTCTTTTTTGTGTTGGGTGGATTTATGGTTGGCTTTGGAACCCGATATGCCGGAGGATGTACCTCAGGACATGCCATCATGGGTATCAGCAACCTTCAGTGGCCTTCTTTGGTTGCCACCATATTCTTTATGGTAGGAGGATTTGTGATGACCCATCTTATTTTGCCTTTGCTCATTACATGGGTAGGCCTTTAAGCAATTAAACTCAATTTTAGCTATGGAATTAGTAGAAAAAAATACAAAAAATCAGCAACCCATCGATTGTGAAGCACCCAACATGCAGGCAAAAGGGGAACAGGGCCTAGCTTTGTTGAAGTACCTTGTCGTGGGTATTCTATTCGGAATCGTTTTTGTCAAAGCCGAGATCATCTCTTGGTTTAGGATTCAGGAAATGTTTCGGTTGCAATCCTTCTACATGTATGGAGTGATCGGTTCAGCCATTCTGGTAGGATTGGTTTCAATACAGTTAATCAAGCGTTTCAACCTAAAAACCATCAATGGTGAGGCTATCCATATTCCGAAGAAAGAATTCCGGAAAGGCCAGATCATAGGTGGTTTTATCTTTGGATTGGGCTGGGCATTGACCGGTGCATGTCCCGGACCTTTGTTTGCACAGATAGGTAGTGGATTTACCGTCGTGGCGGTAACACTGCTGAGTGCGGTAGCCGGAACCTGGGTTTATGGCCGATTTATGGATAAGCTTCCCAATTGATTTGTTTTAAAAAACAATATGGAATTTATGTAAGGCAAAAAGCATCAACCTGCTTTAAAAAGGATGGTAGTTTTTAAAGCTATAGATTTTACCAGAAAAATAGAGGTGGTTCGCAAATCGATCTGCCTCTGTTTTTTGTTTTAGAAATCAGATTCCAATGAGGATGAAAGGATCCTGACTGGACGCTGAAAATGTATTCAGAACTAAAGCCGTTCCTTGTTTTTCTGTATTTTCATTTTAACGGATAGATGGATTCACGGATTATTGATCCATGCAAATTTTGGTACTTTTAATAATTGAAAAGCCTTAAAATCAATAGGTTATAAAACACCTTTGAAGGTAGGAATGAGGTAAATTTGGGTATAACAAACCCGTTTACCCTATGAAAAAGTCCATGAATGTTTTGCTTTCCTCTTTGGTGGTGCTTTCGATGTTTTCAGCCTGTAGTCCTACTATATATTCATCCGTTGGCCATAATTCTCCTATGTTTACCGAAAAAGGTGAGGTGGTTTTCAATGCTAGCCATGCTTCAGTTGACGTTGGCCCGGCGATTTCAGGCGGTGGTGATACTGGAAAGGGGATTGCCTTGCAAGCGGCCTATTCCATAAGTAACAAGTTGGCGGCAATCGGAAGTTTTTACTCGATGGGCAACACAGGAACAAGGGATAAAGACGAATGGTCAAGTCAAGGCAATTATGGTGAGATTGGGTTTGGCCTATATGGAACTGGACCTTCCAAGAAGTTTGGATATGAAATTTATGGTGGCATGGGCACGGGTTCAATCAAAAACAAACTGGACAACAAGGAACACATGGATTTGACCTTCATTAAGCCTTTTGTACAGCCCTCGGTCGGTTTTCTCTCAAGGTATTTTGATATTTTGTTTACCCCGAGATTGGCCATGTTGAGTCTCCGTGAACAATCCTTTTTGTTTCAGGATGAAAGTTACAGTTTAAGTGCCAGGCGTTTTTTTGACCAAAGCAATAATTCGGTAGTTTTTGAACCTGGAATAACCATAAGGGCAGGGTATGAAAACCTCAAATTACAGCTTCAATACGCCTACACCACTTTCCAACCAAAAAATCTAGAAAATGGAACTGTGCAACAGGATTTTTTTTCAATTGGAATCCACATACTGATTTCCAAACGCTATATGCAGAACCAATAAGCTTGAATACGCAGTTTTCGTTGTTTTAGCCTTCCCTATTTGAGCCTTAAAAATGACCGAATTCTAGGCTTAACCTTATTTTTCAGATAAATTGCAGGTAGCATTTCCGTTTAGGCAAAATACCTCAATATGAAAGCAATTCTATTTTTTTTGGTTTTTTGTACATGTATATCCCTTCGGGCTCAGCGGCAAACCGATCTCAATACAGAGGTATGGTATGGTCTCATGACTTCTGGTCAGATTGCCCCGAATTGGTCCCTGTGGTTGGATGCGCACCATGTACCCGAACTTTTTTTGATTTTCCGATCGGGATTGACTTTTCATACCGAAGACCAAAAGCTGGCCATAACCCTTGGCTATGCCCAATTGGATTTGACTGCCCCATTTTCTGATGGAAGCTTGGTGAGGCCGGAGCACAGGCCTTGGGGTCAGTTGGTTTACCGATTGCCCAGCAAATCCGATTTTTCAGTAAGTTTTCGATACCGTCATGACATGCGTTACAGAGCGGACTTGGGTGTAAGTGAAGTGATGGATAGTTTTTCCCTCAACCACCGCATGCGGTTCAACAACAGCCTACGGTACAACTGGAAAAATGCGCTGAGTCCGCATTTCAATTTTTCCAATACCCTTTTCAATGAATCCTTGGTAACCATAGGGCCCTCAGCAGTGGATAACCCCTTTGAACACAGGATTTTCATGTTGTTCAGTTTTCAAAAAAGGACTGTCACTGTATCACCGGGATACCATATCCGTATGGCTACTCCCAATCCGGAAGTCCTGAGGATCAACCATGGTTTTTTTCTTTGGGTCACCATAAATTACCAATTCAAAAATTTCAAAAGACACACACTCAAAGAGTTTCCAGGAGACCATATTTGATGGGGAGATTGACCTTATACCCGGGTTGTTTGGAAATTTAAACTGATCAGAGGTACATTCAGGAATTACTTGGACACCACTCCAGCAAGACTACGGAGATATACACCTTTGCGAGTGAAGAAAAGATCAAAGAGATCAAATCCCCATTTGATGATCTTTAAAGAAAAAATCGGTATAATTAAACCCTGATAAAAATCCCCACTTATCAGGCTTATCCCTCTCAATTTGGGGTGATAAGCCTGACCAGGTCAGGGGTATAAACAAGTTACCGGCAAGCATAACGACACAGACTAAAAATGACACCAGAAAACTTAAAGACTGACTTTGACGAAATATTTAAAGGAGTAATCATTCCCTTCTTTAAGGAATTAGGTTTTAAACGTAAGACACAACACTTTGCTCGACAGACAAACGACATTACTCAGTGTTGTAATGTTCAGAAAAGTCAGTGGAACTCATACCACGACAGTTTGAGTTTTACATTTAATCTGGGTTTTTATAATGAAGCAATCAGAACTCTTTCCTGGGGACAAGAAATACCAACTGACTTTCCCAAAACTACTGACTGCTTCATACAAGACAGACTTGGAACCTATTCTCATAAACATGATAACTGGTATGAACTAAGTAAACGTATTGACAGAAACAAAGTAGCCGAACGAGTTAAAAGCGACCTTGAAAATTATTTAATGCCACTTTTTGACGACTACAAATCGCTTTCGGATCTTAAACAATTTTCAGAGAGAAATACAGGTTTTCTTCTATCACCATACGGACAAATTGTATTTCTAATGATGACTGGTCAAATAGAGAAAGGAAAGCAATTTATAAAAGAGCAATACAAAATTGCATTGACACCCCAAACAACTACACAGACAATTAACTATCCAGACGGAAGAAGTGAAGTAAAAACATCAAAGCCTTATATAAATCAAAGCTATGTTGACAATATTGAAAGGCTTGCAAAACAATATGACATCGGACTATAAATCAACAAGAATGCCAGCCGGTAACACGGGTTTTGCGTCAGGCGGAGTGACGATCAAACTTGAAGCTTTTTGCTTCTATTCAAATTCAGTGCGGGTTGACAGTTTTGTGCTCCGAAACCCGCCCGAACGCAAAGCCCGATCCCGTTGTGTGCCATTAAAAAATGAAAGAACTGCTGACATTAATACTTATGTTTTCAATATTTAAATCAAATTCCCAAAATATTTTCTTCGGTGAATACAAGAAGCCTGCGTTGCTTCAAAAACTTGAAGAGTACCAAAAACCTAACGGACAAACTTGGGAATGGCTCGGCTTCTACATTGAGTATGACCACCACTACTCAGCGACACCTTTGGACGTTATACCATTTGCAGGGACTGGTGGAGACGGAATACATTTCGGATTCCTAACAGACTTTGGGACAGCTAAAGACTTGAGCAATGCCCCAATAGTTTGTGTAAGTCCGTCAAACGACCCGCCAATAAAATTAGTAGCTAAAAATCTTACCGATTTTTTGGGCCTTGTTGTTACGATAGGTCAAGCGGAGTTTCTTGATGAAGATTACAAAACAGAAGAAGAAATAAAAACTCGACTTCAAGAATGGGATGAAGTATCAGAAGTGGACTGGAAAGGAAATCCTCTTCCAAAAGATGAGATAAGACAAATGAAACAGAGGACTGCCGAGATACAGCAAGGCAGAGTCCTACTCGGCAAAGTGCTTAAGGGGCAATTCCAAATTGACCCAATGACTAGTGTCAGTCAGTACATCAAAGACCTGAGAGATTTGCGAAAGAAAGAAATAACGATTGAGACTTCGGACGACATTGGAATTAAGTACCTGACAGAAAAATTGATCATTGACGGTTTTGATTACAGCATTAAGGACAGTAATATAGTAAAGGACTATCTCGACAAAGCATCTGAAGCCAAGCGACTAAAATTCTATCGAGACGCAACATACCATTACATTCTCAGCAATGACTATGACAACGACATTAAGAAATTAATAATTGAAGCATTAAAAAAAGACGGTTATAAACGGGAAGCCCAAATACTTGAAAAGAAATATTAAAAGAAAAACGGCACAC
>NZ_JACEFJ010000015.1 GCF_015354735.1 Pararhodonellum marinum
CTATGTTGTCAAAATTCATGTTTACATGCCTTTTTTTTAGTAGGAAATATTTAATTGAACTATTGTCTATACTTCAAAGGCGACATTTCGGTTTTCTTTTTGAAAATTCGGTTGAAGGATTGTGATTGCTCAAAACCTAATTCATAGGCAATTTCACTTACGGATAAATTTGTCGTTTAGAGTTTTTCTTTTGCTTTTTCTATGAGCTTTTCGTGAATGTGTTGTTGGGCATTTTGCCCTGTCAGCAATCGCAACATATCACTTAGATAATTTGAAGAATAATCTAGTTTGTTGGCTAAGTATTCAACTGTTGGTAAACCGCTTTTAAGTGGCGGATTCCGAAGTGCTTCAAGTGTTGGATTCATGCTAGGTAGAATGTCCAATTGATTAGTTTACCTACTAATTGAGACAAAAGCCTTCTGCAGAAGTAATTTTTCAATTAAATGCTGCTCTGAATTGCAATGGTGTTTGTTGCGTATTCTTCTTAAACATAGTGCTGAAGGATTGTGGGTATTCAAATCCCAATTCATAGGCAATTTCCTTGATGCTTAAACTAGTTGTGGAAAGCAGTTCTTTCGCTCTTTCAACTACAGCCTCTTGAATATATGTTTGCGCATTTTGACCGGTAGCGCTCTTTAATAAATCACTCAAGTAATTAGGGGAGATATTGAGCTTTTCTGCAAAAAAGTGGACTGTAGGAACACCTAATATTGAAGCATCACTTTTTAGGTACGCATCCATTAATTCTTCCATTTTTAATACTATGTCATTATTCACAGAACTTCGCGTCAGAAATTGCCTATTGTGAAAACGCTTTGCGTAATTGAGAAGCAGGTCAATGTGCGAAACTATTAAATCCTGACTGTAGTGGTCAATGTTGTTTTTTAATTCATCCTGTATTTGATTCATCAGAGACATAATGATATAGTCCTCTTTTTCAGAAAGGTGAAGGGCTTCTGAGGTAGAATAAGAGAAGAACCCATAATTGCCAATAACCTTTCCTAATTCAGAATCCCGAATAAGTTCAGGTTTAAAAACCATCATATATCCTGACAAGGGGTCATCTGTAGGATTCGTGACAGAAAAGATTTGACCTGGTTTGGTAAAGCTCATCACTCCTTCATCAAAATCATAATGAGCTTGTCCATACCGAAACTTGCCTGAGGCACCTTTTTTTATCGCCACACAATAGAAATCATAATAAAAGCTGCTCCAAATTTCATTAGAATCAAATTTTATATGCTCAAAATCAATCATGCTTATCAAAGGATGAATTGGTTTTGGCAATTTGAATAACCTGTGAAGTTCAGATATTGACTCAATTTTATATGGAGCAGCTTTTTTCACACTATTCTTGATCAAAATCAGTAGATAAAGATAAAGTTTTCCATTTTTCGATTTCTTCCTTTTCGTTCTTACGAACTTCCAATAAGGCATGGTAACTATCGGAACCCAATGGAAGATGCAAAGGAGGATTCGGCATTTCGGCAAGTTGAAGTACTACTTCTGCCAATTTTTTAGGATCCCCTAATTGTTTTCCATCAAATCCTGTAAACTGTGCTACCTGTGTATCTAAATCATAGGCATCAATTTTATTTTGCGCAACACTGAGTGTTTCCTCATTCATAAAATTTGTGCGGAAGGTTCCCGGAGCCAAAATGGTCACTTTAATGCCAAAAGGAGCAACTTCTTGTGCCAAGGCTTCCGATAATCCTATAACTGCATATTTTGAAGCACTGTAGCTTCCATTGCCTGGATAACTCATAAAGCCCATCATAGAAGCAATGTTAATGATTTGCCCTGATTTTTGCTTGCGTAAATGTGGCAAGACATTTCTAATGATATGGGTCATTGCAAAAACATTGACATCCATAGTTTTTCTAAACTCGGTATCACTTGTTTCTTCGATATTCCCCAACAGGTTATATCCTGCATTATTGACCACAATATCTATTTTTCCAAATTTATCTATGCCTTTTGAAATAGCATTTTCAACATCTTTTTCATTGGTGATGTCCAATTTTATTGCAAGTAAATTTCTCTCGTGGTCTTCAAATTTTTCTAAAAGCATGTCCGTATTTCGAGAAGTTGCAATGACTTTATCGCCATTCTTCAAAACCGCTTTTGTGATTTCAAGCCCCATTCCTTTAGAGGCTCCTGTGATAAACCAAACTTTCTGTGTATCCATAATTTTTTTGTTTTTACAAAGCTATTGGATCCATCAATGAAGATAGTTTTCAAATCAAGGATAAAAGTATTAGAATTCAGGATTACAGTTTATTTGTCTTTATTACCGCTAACTGTCAAGTTTAAAAGTAGTAGCGGACTATAAGTCGATTACTTGTCCGCTACCACCAATGTTTATTAACTGCACGAACCCTTGATTTACCAATTCACCCACTATTGCTTTTACACAAAATTATAGGTTTGTAATTTTCTTTCTGTTAAAATTCTTCTTCTGTCATCGCGTTATTCAATACAGCACCTGCAATATTTCCTGTGGATACGGCATAGGATACCGCACGGAAAGGACTGGTATTGTCTCCACAGGCAAATATGTTTTCTACTGTTGTTTTTTGAAAATTATCTACTTTGATAAGGCCTTGTTCTGTCAATTCGCAACCCAATAATTCGGGGATTTTACAATGTTGTTCAAAAGCTGGCCGTGAATAGATTGCTTTTAACCCAAAGGTTGAATTATCCTTAAAAATTATTTCTTGAAGTACTCCGTTTATGTGTTTCAAAGAGGATATTTCCTTTTCTATTATTGGAATATTGTGTTTTTTGATTTTGTCAGTTTGCTCCTGCGTTAATTCCGATTTTCCATTGGTAAATATCGTTAAATCCTTTGTCCAATTACGAATGAGTTGGGCATAGTGAAACGCAATATTTCCGTTAGCTAAAATCCCTGTTTTTTCATTTTTCACTTCATACCCGTGGCAATAAGGACAATGAATTACAGAGATTCCCCAACACTGCGAAAATCCTTTAATGTCCGGCATTATGTCTTTTACTCCTGTTGCAAAAACCAGTTTTTTAGCTGAAAACACTTTCCCTGATTGGGTGAAAATCTCAAAGCCGGTCTCAGTTTTCTTTCCGTTGATCACCAGGTCTGTCTGAAATTTTACAGTGTCATATTTCAACACCTGTTTTTTGGCTTTTTCTGCGATTGCCATTGGTTTCTCTCCGTCTTGGGTAATGAAATTATGTGAATGTGGTGTTTGTCGGTTACATGGTAAACCACTGTCTATGATTAAGACTTTTCTTAAAGCTCGGCCCAATGCCATTGCCGAAGAAAGTCCAGCGTAACTCCCACCAATAATTATAACGTCAAAACTATTATTGTCTTTCATAAGATTGATTTTCGTAAATGCTGTTGATGGAAAAGGTAAGGCTAGGGCTGGTATAGCAAGCCCGCCAAGTTGTAAAAGCTCTCTTCTTGTCATCATTTTTTTGACAAAGGTAGGGAAGTTTTTTTTATGCAACAATGTTGCATTAAATTTACCGTGAAAACACTAACCTTACACCTTTCAGATAATACCTTCCTATTTAATTGATTCGCATTTTTCACTCTAATAAAAAAGTGAGTTATAGTACACTTAAGATGAGAATAATAGTTTTGTGGTATAATTAATATACTTTGAAAATTAAAAAAAATCTTACTTCCTGTTGTAATCGATAGCTTCGAAAGTACAGTTGAATTTTACAAAAAAATTACAGAAGGAAAAGTTGGTTTTTTTGCTGCTCACGATGGTAAATTAAGTCTTATTGATCAATTTGTTGTTTTAGCTACTCTAAATTCTCCTGATGCTCTTGAAATCCCAAGAATAGTTAATTCAATATTTTTAGTGGATGATTTGTTGTATTTTTTGAATACTTTAGAAAAACATTCAAAAAGAGTTATGATTCCAGTAAATTGAGTTTCTACAGGTATTCGATTTATTGTAGAAAAAAATGATGGGAAAAATAATCGAATATCTTCAACTTAAAGAGAACTAAAAATATGGAAATGTAACGGATGTAAGGCTGGAGCTTGGTGGTGGAATGGCAAAGAACTCTCACAGCCCATGCTTTATTCTGTAGTTGAAGGCAGTTTATTAATCTATTAAAATGTCCATTTATTATTTTCAGGATTAATGTCAACGTCGTAATCATTTCCTAACACCAACTGTTTAACTTTCATCTTTGCTTTGAATTTTAAGTTTATTGGGTTTCTACCATTTGCCCAGCAAGATATATCTTTAGTGATTGTCTCTTTAGAACCGTTTTCGTAAATAATGGTAAGATGTATAGGAACTGCTAATGTACCGGGACTTGAAATCTCAACCGTATAATTAAGTTTACGATTGTTTACATTACTTATAGCAAGGTCAGGAACATTTTTTTCAAAAAACCAATTATTCCAAAACCAATTCAAATCTTTACCACTTCCTGCATTTATACAGTTGAAAAAATCAAAAGGTGTGGGGTGCTTTCCTGCCCACCTTGTGATGTATAATTGTAAAGCTTTTAGAAATTGAGATTCTCCAAGCATTTCCTGAAGATATAGATATGCCAAAGCAGGCTTTAAGTCTTTGTTCGCAAACCTCGCCTTGCCATATAATTGAGGGGTAGGTGTCATAATAGGCATATCTTCATCTGTGCCCGCAGATAGATTTACAGGGCTGATGTCATAATTTAAATGAATAGTTGAATCGATAAGAGGATGGTACATAAATTCTATTAATGTCGCCAAGCCTTCATCCATAAAAGAATACTTTGTTTCGTTATTAGCTACATAAAAAGGGAACAATGAATGAAAAACTTCATGTGCTGTAAGCTCTATGGCATCAGCCGAATCTTTGAAAGGTAACATGTTTACCATCATAGGATATTCCATTGCATCCAACCCTTCAAATACAGTTAGGTGAGAATATGGGAATGGTATCTTAGGAAAATAATAACTGATTAGCTCCACTGTTTTTCTTGCATAAGAAATAACAGGTAAAAAAGCCTCATGATTGGGATTAAAAACAGCATCAACCCTAGTACGTCTTTTTGATGTGGAATCTACCATTACACTGGTGGATTTCCATTCATAATGATTACTTATGCAAAATGAAAAATTAATAACGTTTTTAGCATCAAAAACCCAAGTATTTACAGAATCCTTATTTTTATTTGTGACATGTCCATTTTGTAAATCTCCAGTTGTAATTATGTTTATAATACTGTCACTTTGTTGAGCAAGTTCAAGTCTATGTACTATTTCATTAGTAAAAACTTCACGCTTATTTTTGAGTTCTCCTGTAGCCCAAACCTGGTAATTATCAGGAACAGAAATCTCAACATGAAAATCCCCAAAATCATTATAAAATTCTTCTTTACCTAAATATGGATGCTCATTCCAACCATCTATATCGTCATATACCGCAACTCTTGGGAAAAAATACGCTATAAAAAACGCACCGGCATCTATTTGACCCGTTCTGATAAAAGATCCTGCGTTTAAGAAATAACTATAATCTACAGTGATATGTGCTTTTTGCTTTGGTAAAATGATTTTATTACCAACATACATATTTGTTCCAATTATTTTATACTTGGCGCTATCAAAATATTCATTATCAATTAAAAAGGACTTGATTTGAACTCCTTCTCCTAAATCTTTAAGAGCAATATGCCTATTACGAAGGGCATCCGTTTTATACAAGTTTGGATACAATTTAAACACAAGTTGAGCTAAAGTATCATTACTGTTGTTAATGTATTCAATATCTACTATGCCTTTTAACAATCGGGTGTCAGGATCAAATTTTATTTTAATATTATAATCACCGGTGTTTTGCCAGTATAATTTACCGGGAGCACCGCTTATATCTCTTGTTCCTACTCTATAGGCTTCTTTTACATTTTTAGTAATTGGCAGATGCTGCCCAAAAGAAATATTTGAGAAAACTAGAAAGAGAATGAAAATTTGTAATATTATATTTTTCAAGGTTGATTGGTTTTTAGGCATCTGCGAAGCTTCAATAGATAACTGTTGACAATTACGGACTAACCGACATATTCAACACCCCATTTATACAATTCGTTAAAAATCGGCTCTAACTTTTGCCCTTTTGTTGTTAAGGTGTATTCAACTTTTGGCGGAACGGTTGCAAAAACTTCTCTGATATCAATTGCCGTGTTTTATAAAGGCTTCTTATATCCAACCAAAAATTGGCAAGGGAGACAGTCGGTCAACTATGTTTCCGATACTTTTTGGTAGGGATAAGAACTTAGTCGGCTTATGTAAGTACAAAAGCTGATGGAAATAATTGAACATGATTACTTCCATCAACCCTTTTTTTACCAATAACATATTATTGATTCGTGCTTAGATTTAGAAGTCTTATTTTTCTATGAAATTGACCAATTCAGTATTGAATTTTTCAAGTTCTTCCAAAAATAATCCATGTCCACTATTTTCAAATCTTACGATGTAGGAGTTTTTTATTCCTTTGTGCATCTGTTCGGCTAAGGCAAACTCGCAAATTTTATCTTTTACGCCATGGAAAATGGCAGTAGCGATTTTTATTTGAGGCAATTCAGAACGTAAGTCACTTTCTCTTAAGGCTATCAAACTTTGTGTAGTGGCATAAGGCGATGCTTCTAAATTGATTCCGCCTAACCAATTACCCAAACCTATTGGTAAAGCAGTTTCTGTTGCCCCAAATATTTTCCCAAAGTTTTCCAATAATTGGGGACGATCAGTCATGCTTAATTGAATAAGGCCATTTACATCATCCTTAGAAAACCCATAAGGATAATCAGCACGTTTCGTCCAAACAGGTGCAGCAGCTCCAAACAATGCCAATTTGCTTATATGTGCAGCATCGTATTTTGCCACATAGTGTATGGCAATGGCACCACCCATTGAAAATCCACCTAGAGTTGCGTCTTCGATATGGAGTTTATCCAGTACCACTTTAATATCATCGGCATAAACATCGTAGTCGTATTTTCCATAAGGCATGTCTGATTTTCCAAAACCTCTCAAAGTAATTCCTACAACTCTAAATCCTTTTTGAACCAAATCCTGATATTGGTATTCATACATGGCATCGCTCAGCGGCCATCCGTGGATTAAAACCACTGTTTTACCTTCGCCAAGGTCTGTAATGTGGAGGTTTACATTATTTTCTACCTCCACGTACTCTTCTCTTCCAAGTGAAGCAGGTACTCTTGTTGTTTGTGCATTCATGGTATTTGATGAAATTAATATTGAGAAAATAAAAGCTATTACTGTCTTCAATCCTCTGATTGAACCAAATTTTTTGATGGGGGCATTCGTCTTTGTTATCATCTTTTTAATCGTTCAATTATTATGTTTGGAGAACTGAACTTTCGACTTGGATTATTGTACATATAGCGCACAAAACTTCGCCTTTTGACCGGATACTCCTGTTCGATGATTATTTTTTTATCATACCCTTATTTTACTACTGTCGCTTCAAGTTCAACTTTCAAAGTTTCAAAAAGACCTTTCACCTCGAGAACTGTACTTGCTTGCTTAATACCATGTTTAGCTACCCAATCCTGAAAGACATCAAAGCAAGCCAAAAGCTCTTCTGTCGACGTGGTATAGATATTCAGCTTTACAATATTTTCGGGATTGTAACCTGCTTCGTTGATTACCTTTTCCAAATTCTGAATGGCATCGGTTAATTGGGATTTCATGGCAGCGTTGCTTGACACTCCATCGGCATTTATGGCTGTCTGCCCGGAAATATAGAGTGTGCTTTCCGCATGTTTTACCTCTACAGCTTGAACATAACTGCGTTGATTCTGCCATTCCCAGGGATTAATTACTTTTTTTTCCATTTGATTTTTTTTTTTGTGCAAGACCGCATGTGATTGATAATAATACCAGACCTAAAACTGTTGTTAGTTTTTTCATTGGTTTGTTGTTTTTGATTGAACAATGCAAAGTTGAGAATCAGATTCGGGACGAACCTGTGAGGTTAATCACTATTTTGAGATCGTGACCATTCTCAATGAAAAAAGAAGAATTAGAGTATTTTATTACTGAAGTCTGCTCAATGTCTCTCTGGAAACACCCAAGTAAGCCGCAAGCTGGGTTTTAGATACTCTTTGAAATAATGAAGGACTCTGCTCAAGTAACATTTCATATCGCTCCTTGGCGATAACTGATACAAATCACTTTTCACTTACAACTTTATCCATAAAGGCTCTGATTTTTTCTATGATTTCTTCTCCATACTCTTCCAAAGCAAAATGCCCAGTATCATAAATATTATAATCAATAGTATTGAGATCTTTCTTAAAAGCCTCTGCACCGCTTTCGGGAAAATATTCATCATTTTTTCCCCATACAATTAACATGGGCGGTTGGTATTTTCTTAAATACTTTTGCCAAGCGGGGTATAACTTTAGATTATTTTGGTAATCATACCAAAGATCTATATTTACTTGATGTGCATTTGGCCTGCTCATTCTTAGGTAATCCAAATGCCAGGTATCAGGATTTATATTTTCAGGATTTCTTGTTCCATGGGTGTATTGCCATTTTAGACCCTCTAATGTAAAAGCCGGTAATAATGCTTTTTCTGTATTTTCATTTCTATTGGCCCATAAAGCCCTGATAGATTCCCATCCTTTTCCTAGCCCTTCCTCATAAGCATTTCCGTTTTGGTTGATTATTGCTATTACTCTTTCCGGATGTTTTGTTGCGATTCTGAATCCAATTGGAGCACCATAATCCTGCATCATTATAGCATACGAGGAGATTTCTTTTTTCTCTAAAAATGTATCTATAGTAGAAGCGATGTTTTCAAAAGTATATTCATAATCAGCCGGAGAAGGGAAATCACTGTTTCCATAACCGGGATAATCCGGTGCAATGAGATGGTATTCATCAGCCAACTGATTTAATACCTTTCTGTATTGATGGGAAGATGAGGGGTAGCCATGTAATAAAACAATGGTAGGCTTATTATTATTTCCCGCTTCACGATAGGCGATGTCTATGCCATTTACTTCAATCGTTTTATATTTTATCTTTTCCATTTCATTTTTATTTTGAGCATGACTATTTGTGATTGTTAAAATTAGACCTAGCACTGATATCAGTTTTTTCATTGGTTTGCTGTTTTTGATTTGACATTGCAAAGTTGAAGATCTAATTCGGGACGAACCTGTGAGGTTAATCACTATTTTGAGATTGTGACCTTTCTCGTTGAAAAAAGAAGAATCAGGCTATTTTATTTCTGAAGTCTGCTCAATGTCTCTCTGGAAACACCCAAGTAGGCAGCAAGCTGGGTTTTAGATACTCTTTGAAACAATGAAGGATACTGTCCAAGAAGCTGTTCATATCGTTCTTTTGCATTAGAGGTAAGCAAAGACAAGATGCGTTGTTGTGATCCAATAAACCCTAAATTCGATTTCTGAAGAAAAAAGCTTTCCATCTTTTGCAGACGAGCGCATAAATTTTGGTAGCCTTCAAGAGATAAGCAAAAAACAGTGGTTTTTTCAAGGCACTGTAAAGACATTGTAGCCCTAGTTTGGGTAAAGTAAGCATAAAAGTCACTTTCCCACCAATCTTCCAAAGCAAAAGATACAATATGCTGATTTGCAGCGCTATCGGTATACAGTAATTTTAAAAGCCCTGATACCACATAATATGCATAGGTTACTTTTTCACCTTTTTCAAAAATGAATTGATTCTTTTTGAATTCCGCTATAGTAAAATGAGATAACACGAATGCAAATTCCTCATCAGAGAGTTGTACTTTTTTTTCTATATGTGTTCTGAGTTTTTCTGCCATTGAGTTATGAGCTGTTTTCAGATTATATTATTAAATCCTTCATTAACGTCCTAGCCTTTTGACTGACGTTAATCAAACCACATAAATTGGCCTGAAGTCGATGCTTGTTTCTCGAATAGTCAGTCTCAATTTATCGATTTGTTTCTTTATCCTCTGTACTAATCACGGATTTCTTTCTTCATCAGAGGATGGAAGTCGTTAGGAATGAGAGAGTTTCTCGACGTAAATAAGGTGAGCGGTTCCGCCACAAGATTTTTTTTTCCGAATCTTCTGACCATTTTCCCTTTAGCTGGTGTGGAATACTCAATCATTGTTCTTGGTCGCCTTGAAATCAATAGGGATGTGTGCTTTAGTTGTCATGGTTTTGGAAACATAGATTGTTTTGAAAGAAAAAATTGATTTGTCTGGTCCATTTTTCAATATCTTGGGCACTGGCTTTATCGGCCTTGCCAAAGTAGAAATGTTGGTTGATTTTTAATCCGCAATAAGTGAAAATCCCTTTATCAGAGGTTAATGAAAGCGCCTTATCCATTCCTATACCCTCATATTCTTCCTTCGATTTGCCCTGGGTATTGACAATTGTGGTTTGCTTGCCCGTGAGCAGTCCTTGTTGCACACCTTTGTCATATCGATAGGCAAAACCGTAACTAAAAACACGGTCAATATATCCTTTCATAATGGCAGGCATCCCTGTCCACCAAATGGGGTAGATAAAAATGATATGGTCTGCCCACGAAATGTAATCTTGTTCTTGTTTTACATCGTCTGAAACTATCCCCAGTCTTTGTCCCTTTATATCTTCCAATGAAAGAACGGGGCTGAAATTGAGTTGATACAAATCTCTAATTACAATTTCTTGCGAGTTCCTTTGCAAACTTTCTACAATAGTTTGAAGTAAATGACGGTTTAAACTACCATCGTTTGGATGAGCATAAATGATTAAGTGTTTCATTGTCCTATTTTTTAAATTTCAATAGGACAAAAGTAGATTGGCACCGTCTGGTAAAATTGTAAGAAAACGAAACGAGGCTTATATACCCTTTACCATACAAATATCTTGGTGAAATTTCAGATATTTTGTTGGACTAATATTAAGGTAATACTTGAAGTCACGAATGAATTGGCTTTGGTCATAATACCCACATTCATTTATAATTTTAAACCAGTCTATCTTAATGGTTGTTCCGGCCGTATTTTGAATCAATTCTATGGCTTTCAAAAATCTTTTATAGCGGTTGATTTCCTTGGATGAGTATCCCAGATATTTCTTGTGTTGGAGTTGAATGTTCCTTTCAGTTTGTTTTTCTTGACTTGCAACAGATTTTATGAGGCTAAGGTTATCAAGGGTAAGGTTTGCAAATTTTTGTGCGATTTTATTTTTCCGCCTTAAATAAGGTTTAAAAAAATCAAGCATATAACTTATTTGATGGTTTACGTCATCTATTTTATTAAGTTCTTCCCACAGAATTGTAAAGCAAATTTCATCTGATAAATCGTCTGGATTTTTAGGTAAAGGTTCGGCAACTGCAGCAATACCGAAAAAACGATAAAATGCATCATCCTTAAAATTTGCAACTAAAACCTTTGAATTAGGCGGCAATGAATAGTCAAACGCCTGTTTTATTGGTCCGAAAACAAAACACCTGTCAATACTTACATCCGTATTATTTTTAGAACGAAGTAAAGCTTTATTGCCAAAATTCAGAGTCAAAATGGTTTGAAAAGAGGGCAACAAAGTTTTTGTTACAATATCCGCAGATCTGTTTTCGGCAAAATAGAAATGAGAAAAAACATCCTCGAAGTCTGTGGGAACACCTATTTTAAGGTTTATGTATTTGTCTTTTAATTCTGTCATTTAAAGTATCAAATTTTGTTCGGTTTTTTGATAGGGTTACTGCTATTTTGTCCCAGACTAGAAACTACAGTTTTTGGGTTTCCTGACCATGTTGCAGGTTAGTTCCAGTAGCGACCAAAATGGGGATGTCACAATTAAAATCCCCAAAACACCATCTTCAAATCGGGACGATGAAATGCAGATTTAGGTAGGGGATTAATCAACAAATTATTATTTCAAGATTTTTTCTAATTCTGCATCGAACAGTTTCGCTAATTCAAGACTGGGTAAAATATGGCCTTTTCCGTTTGGTTCTTTTGCTAACCTATACCCCCATTCGAATGCTGCAATTCGTTGGGAAGGTGTGCCGTGATGTGAATTATCTTCAAATAGGCAATCACCAAGATTAAAAAATACATTTCTATAGTGTTGCAAACTTTCTTCCCCCATAGCAGCACCCTCAGGATGAAACAAGTAATATGCTGCGTATGCATCGGCCATTAATTCGATGCGACGGGCAGTTTTTGGGATGAGCTCTTTTCCTCTTTCCATTCCTTTTACCAAAATACCCAAATCATATTGAATATGATGTCCAAACTCATGAGCCAGAATCGCATGTGGTGCAAAGTCTCCCAGTCCAAGAGATTCAAAACCTTGCAATACTCCATCACCAATGATGATTTTTGGAGGAATTGGCCCAATACCAGCGAGGATAGTATCAGGTGTGGCTAATTGATTAAATGTGAAGGCAGGATGGTTTCCATTAAGAAGTTGCGGATAAATTTGGAATAAATTGGCTACTGAATCAGCGTATTTATTTGCTTTAGCGTCTGACGCGCCATTGGTTTTGTACATTTTAAATACTTTACTCCTGTCTTGAAGCATTGACCCATGAGTAGCAACTAAAAAAATGCAGTCTGAATCAATATCCCAAAATCGCTTTAAGTCCTGAAAGCCTGCTTTTATTTGCACAGTGTATTCACCCTCTGGGCCAAAAGATTGATTTGAAGGATTGATTTCATAATAGAGTGTATACAATAGTGCTAATTGGTCCATGGTTAGCTCAGCGCTGGTTGCGATTAACGTTGCATCTTTTCCCCAACTAAAGTACTGATTTAAAACCCAGTTTCGCAAAGGTGGGTCATCGCAAGGGACAGGCACAACGTCAGCTAAACCGGGATTAGCGGGATCGTATTCCGGGCTATTCATATCATTTTTACAACTGCAAAGCAGTAATAATGAAATGAAAATGGCAAAGTGGAAATTATATTTACTTTTCATAACGGGTTTGTTAAGAGTTTTTAGGGGAGGGATACTTAAGGGGGGTTGATTGAATGGCCTAAAAAACTGCAGTATCTTCCTTAGTTGAAAATCATCTTCTAATTTTTACTTTTGAGATATAGAGTCTAGCAGATCTATTTTTATGAAGTGTGTCAAAAAGATAAACATACTTCTTACCTCCCACTGGAATTGGGCTGTTTGCCAATTCCAGTGTTTGGTAAAATTCAATCGGGGTGAATTTTTTGTTTATTTACTTATTACCCCATTACTCCTTTGCTTTACTCTTATGGGAAGATTCTGTCTTTAATCGATCTAGGATCTATATGTACTTAATTAGTTTAGCTTTAATTGTCTTTTTCTTCAAATCTACAGTCGAGCTGCTGGTAGATGCTGTCGTTTTGTTATTTTTTTTCTCATTTATAGTGGCACCTCCCGAGGTTGAGGAGCCATAAACCTCTTCTTCAAGAACAAAAATAATTCCGTCAGCTCCTTTTTTCCTGGCTAAATTGACTAATTTGTCTTGACACTTTTCCAAGGAACGGAAGCCTTGATCGAGTTCAGCTGTTCCCATGACAGTGAAATCTTTTTTCACATCTAAATCATCGAAATACTGATCAATGATTTGCGTCTGAGGATAGCTCTTACCGAAATACTTTTGTGCATGGGAAGTATTGAATAAAAGAAATCCTAGCAGTAGAGATAATACTAACTTTTTCATAATAATATATTGGTTTAGATTTATGCAAAGATAAACTGGCCGGATCCAGGAATATTTAGGAGTGTAGATGAAGTGATAAAAATAAAAGATGATATGTCAAAAAGTAGAGATCAAGTGGAGTCGAATTTTCAATAATCCAGCCATTTCTTGAAGGAAGTAGCCTTTAATCTGCTTATAATTATCCCATTTTTCAGCTGTTTTAATTCTACTTTCAATTTTGAATTAAAATGATTGTGAACTTGACTTATTGAATTAATATTGACTAAATATTGTCGATTAGCTCTAAAGAATACTTTTTGATCAAGTTGCTCTTCCAATGATTCCAAAGTATGGTCAAGAAGATTTTTTTCACCATCAAATGAAATGGCATAGGTAGTTCCGAATTCGGAAAAAAAGTAAGAGATAGAGTCAACATATATTTGTTTAAATCCATCTTTGTAGGGAACCAAGAACCTGGTTCGGAATTCTTTTTTGTCAATTATGGTCAACAATTTCTTAAGGGCTGTATTTTTTTCCCCGATTGAACTTTCTAATCCTTCAAATTTTTTAATGGCAAATTCCAACTCGTCTTTTAGAACAGGCTTCAAAAGGTAGTCTACGCTGTTAAATTTAAAAGCTTTTATGGCGAACTCATCATAAGCGGTTGTGAAAATTACAGGACATTTTAATTCAATTTGATTAAATATCTCAAAACTAAGACCGTCTGAAAGTTGAATATCCATAAAAAGTAAGTCAGGATGATCATGAGATGTAAGCCAATCTACAGATTTGTTTATACTGCTTAATATTTCTATGATTTGATAATTACTCCTAAGATTAAGAATCATTCGTTTCAAGCGATCCGAATTCGCCTCTTCATCTTCAATAATTACGATCTTTTTGACTGAGCTCATTTTAACAAAGGGATTTTTACGATAAATTTATTGTCCACTTGTTCAATTACAGGGATCCTATTTGATAATAATCTATATCTGTTAATTATATTTTCCAATCCAATCCCAGAAGATATCGGCTTCTTAAGTAAGGGCTTAATCGTATTTTCAATAGTAATTTCGTCGATTTGACTTGAATAGATTTTAATTTGGAGAGGACTATCCTTATCAATTCTATTGTGTTTTATGGCATTTTCGACAAGTAGTTGTAAGGTAATCGGTGGGAGTTGCAAATCCATTTGCACTTCAGAAATCTGAATAATAAATTCAACTCCATTACCCATTCTGTTTTTTAAAAGAAATAGATAAGCATCCAGAAATTTCATTTCAGCTCCTAATGTGATAAGCTGTCTTTTGGCATTGACTAATAAGTACCGATAAACTTTTGAGAAATTTTCACTGTATTCAAACCCCAATTGTTGATCCTTCAGAATGAGTTCAGAGAGAACACTTAAATTATTAAATACGAAATGGGAATCAAGCTGTAAGCGCAAAGCTTTTAATTCCGTCTCAGCGACCAAACGTTTAACTTCCGCAGCCTGAGTCTTGTATTCTGCAGCAGTTATGATTTGTTCCCTCCAATTTGAAGATAAAAACGAAATAGTATTTAGCATTCCTACGATGAATGATAGTAATATCATAGAAAAAACTACATTAAAAAGATCCTTTTCTTCTGAATTGTGTGCTTCAAATTGGATATTGAACATATCCATGATTGCAATGGTAAATATGGTGTAAACGAAAAGAAGGATAAGTAAAAAGACAATTTGAATTAGAGTTTGTAAAATCCATCTTCTTACTATATGGTAATTCCAGGGGATCACACTGTTCAGTTTTCTATCTATTAAAAGATGCAACTCAACAATTAGGGCTGATAAAATTAATGTACTGATTACGTCAAATACAATATAAAATGTGGAATGTTGCAGGTAATTGTTCAGACCTGAAGCTGGATGGCTGGAAAAGCTAATTAAGAAAATACCAAAAAATGTAAGCAGGATTAGCCCTATTTTTCTTGCCTTTACTTTAACGATATCTTTAGAAAAAATGCTCATTTATCAAAAGTAGATAGTTAAGAAATATGGCATCGATAACTATTTAAATTCTAGGTTTAACATTGACCTGCCTAATATATCATAAAAGCACAATTCGTTTTTAGAAGAGTAGACTCGATTTTGGGGAGTCTTTGGAGTAAAAGAGGTAGAGTTTTCACTTATTCTGTCTTGGGGATAGATTTTCCGATTGCATTTTTAGAAATTTTTACAAAGGCTTGATGCTTTTCTTTGGTTAAGGAAGGTTCTTTTTCTTATTTTAACAGAATTTTGGGGAAATGATTTCAGTAAATTCTTATATTTTAATCAACAAGAGTTCGGTGAAGAACTCTTGTTGATTAAAAATTTGAAAGGATTAAAACCTTAACCCTGCTGAAAGTTGAAATACTCTATTAGTCGCATCAGCATTTGGTTTGACATCATTCAGACCTAAATTGTACCTTCCCTGAATAAAAAGGGGTCCTAATACGCGAAGTGTTACACCTCCTGCAACTGAAAAATCATAGGAATTTGATTTTTCGACGTTAACATTTTCTTTTTCATTCAATAAAAAAGACACCTGAGGACCTAGGTCTATTGATAGTCTGTTGGGAATCAAGTAAAACTTGGCCAACACCGGTATGGATATATATCCCAATTTGTTTCTGAATTCATCTAAAGCTCCTTCAAATGATACTTTAGCTCCTATTGTGGAATATAGGACTTCAGGCTGAATTGAAACTCTTTCCGATACTCCGAGGTCTATAAATGCCCCGGCGTGGTAGCTTGTGATGCTATTTGTATTAAAATTAGCACTGCTCCCTTTAAAATTTGAGAAATTTGCACCTCCTTTTATACCAAAGTTTAGACTTTGAGCATAGATTCCTGTTAATCCGGCAATTATCAAGAACAAGGTTAGATAGATTCTTTTTTTCATTTTCATTTTTTTTTAGTGTTTGATTACTCCGCAAAATTATATCGACCTCCCCGTTGGTAAGACTAAGATGTTGGTGAAGCGATAAAAATGAGGAATGAAATGATAAGATTGAATCTTCAAATGGGCATACGACCTTAAACAAATTCTAAAGCTTGGAATATTTTCCTGGCTGCCGCAGAAAATAAGCAGGAAAATTTTTATGCAACTAAAATTCTATATTTTAAAGATTTAATTTTTTTATCCTTGGGTTTCCGGAAGTTGATTTATACCGACTTTGATCTGATCCCTTCTCAGGTTTTTAACAACGATAAAGCCAAATCCTGTAAAGCAGCTAAACAAAAAAATGTTTCTGACCTGATTCAGTCATTCTTTGCAAAATTTCTTATTGTGGATTACATCCATTTCTGCTTTATCCAACAATTCTCTAAGAACCACTTTTTTATCATTTTGTATCCTATTAGTGATTGATCCCTTTTCATCCAATCTTTTTTGAAACAGGAGAGGATAATCTACTTAAAAAAAGGTTCCAAATATTCCACAGCGGTATTGTGGGCAGATAGATTGGAGTTGGATCCGCCGTCCAGAAGTTCTCTGGCATTTTCACCAAATCCACCACAATAGCCTATATACCAGTTCCTTTACTTCCTTTTCTTTTCATCCCATAGAAGCTTTTCTGCAAGCAGTCTTTTTGCCGATTCTTGTGCTATTTCTCCCCATGCACTTTTTGTTTTGTCAGCTTTGGTAGTAACCATGTCCATCACTGCTGTAATCAAACATGCAGGTGTGGAGGTATATTCGAGGTCTACGTTGCGTTCTCCGTTTGCAAGGTGGATGGTGGGTGCAACCCACCATGACCTCCATCACCTTAGGTACCGCTGTAATTATGGCTTGTATTTTACTTTTTGGGATGCGTGGATGCGCACCGAAGATACAGGATTCGAAAAGCGGTTTATGGACCATACTTCAAAGAGATTGATTAAAATTGGGTAGGATAATCAGGATAAATCGGAATTTTCATTAACTGACCTTTATGAAGGTTAAGGCCCTAAACGGGAAGTTTATAAGGCGTGCTGCATCAGCAGAGAAGGCATGTGGTTTCACGTTTAAAGAAACAAGTAACAGGACAAGCAGACAACTAGACACCTCCCTCAATCCATAACATTTACTTCATCATTCATCTTTCCGCCAGGCTTAGACCCTGCCATGAAAAAAGCCCAATGCAGGGCATCAGGCTTTAATTTCGCAGAGAGTGGGGGATTGATTCCATCGATCCCTGAGGGGGGGGAGGCTGAAACCAAAGCCTGCTCACTCCGTTCATGTGGTCTTTTTCCCTTGCAGTCGCCCAAGCGAGCTTGGTCTCCTGCCATGAAAAAAGCCCGATGCAGGGCATCAGGCTTTGGTTTCGCAGAGAGTGGGGGATTGATTCCATCGATCCCTGAGGGGGGGAGGCTGAAACCAAAGCCTGCTCACTCCGTTCGTGTGGTCTTTTTCCCTTGCAGTCGCCCAAGCGAGCTTGGTCTCCTGCCATGAAAAAAGCCCGATGCAGGGCATCAGGCTTTGGTTTCGCAGAGAGTGGGGGATTCGAACCCCCGGTACACTATTACGCGTACGACAGTTTAGCAAACTGCTGGTTTAAGCCACTCACCCAACTCTCTAATTTTTTTGTTTATGCGTGTGACAGTTTATCCGCCTGAGGCGGATGGTTTAAGCCACTCACCCAACTCTCTAATTTTTTTTGTTTATGCGTGTGACAGTTTATCCGCCTGAGGCGGATGGTTTAAGCCACTCACCCAACTCTCTAATTTTTTTTGTTTATGCGTATGACAGTTTATCCGCCTGAGGCGGATGGTTTAAGCCATGGTTAAGGCGTTGCAAATATAATTGAATATTCTGGACTTTAGCAAGCTTCAAATGCGATAATGATAGGCAAATTATTTCTTGACCTGCCTTTCAAGGTTAAAGGGCTGAACTTCAATAGAAAAGTCTGCAAGGAGAAAGCCAAAGACAAGGGAGGGGAGAAAATTTTTTATATGGGTAGGCAAAAAATAAAGATTATCCTATATTTGCAAGCACAATTGGGATCGGAATCACGGTCCTTGCTTGTTTCGGGGTGTAGCGCAGCCTGGTAGCGTACTTGCATGGGGTGCAAGGGGTCGCTGGTTCGAATCCAGTCACTCCGACTTGGAATAGTACAAATCAATACAAAAAACCCTCAGATATTGCTTATCTGAGGGTTTTTCATTTTTTGGTGAACCAAGTTATATAATTAAATACGAATAAATCCAAGCTGCACGGTGACACTTAGGGTGACACCTTTTGGTTCTAAGTTTGAAGTTTATTAAGTAATTCAAAAAAATGTTAGATTATTAAGTATAGCAAGTAAATGTCTAGGTACATTTTAAATTCCTTTATCTTCATTCCTGGTCCCCAAGAAGGAATTTTCGTTTCCCGTACCGCCTCCGCCCTCAAAGATTTCCAATCTGAATAACCATTTACTCTTTCCACTGGTACCTTGGACTCCGACACCAGAAAGTTTCTCATTAAGCTTTCCGGCACTCCCTAACATGGAGCGAAAACTATAAATACAACCGTCACCCTGCCAATCTACTACAAAGTAGAAGCCTCCCGAATCAAGTCTACCTTTAGATAGAGGGGCTTCGTGATTTCGGAGGGCGAAACCAAACAATTGATACCCTTCAGCCAGATCCGATAAAGGCATTTTAGCTTTTTAATTTTGAATTGAGTTATAGAAAATAGCAAATTCCATTTTGATTGGTTCAGTTTTCCAAAGTCGAACGCTCATTTTTTCAATAAATCATAGGTTTGAACATGAAAAAAGTAGGGATATGATCCTTTTTTGAAAACTTAAACCAAAGAAAGATGAAGAAATTAATTTCAATTGTGAGCGCAATGATTTTGGCCATGCCTATTATGGCCCAACAAATCCAAAAACTCGAGAGTAAAATTGATTCCCTGGCTTCAAGCCATACGGGGAAAGACCAACCCGGTTTTGTGATCGGTGTGGCCAAAGGAAAAGAAGTGATTTTCCAAAAGGCTTACGGTCAGATGAACCTCGATTACCAAATGCCAATTACGGATCAGACTACCTTTAACCTGGCATCAGTTTCCAAACACATCACTGCTTTTGCTATACTTAAATTAGAAGAAGAAGGGAAAATAAATCTTGATGCCCATGTACATCAATATATTCCAGACCTTCCGGATTATGGAAAAAAGATAACAGTAAAACAATTGATTTTTCATACCAGTGGATTGGGTTCAACAGATAATATCCGCCTTTTCTCAGGGATATCCCTGGAACAGCCTTGGACTGCTGAGGATGAATTCGAGCTGATCAAGAATTATAAAATTCTCAACTTCAATCCCGGTGATGAGTATTTGTATTCCAATGCAGGTTATGGCTTATTGGCCAAAATCATAGAAAATGTAAGTGGCCAAGCCTATGATGACTATATTGAAAATGAACTTTTTACTCCTTTGGGAATGAGCAACTCTTATGCATATACCACACCTGGTAAGACCATTCCCAATAGGGCGGTAGGCTACAAGAAAACAGCTAATAGTTTGGAAAGAACAATTACCGAGTCTGAGTCTGTCGCCGGTGGCACCAATATCTATATGAGCTTGGAGGATATGTTGATTTGGGGCAGGCATTATTTTCAACCGACTTTGTTCGACCCCAAAGTCATAAATAGGTTAGAAACTTCTCCTTCAAAATTGGCTGATGGCTCAGATTTGAATTATACCTATGGCCTTAGCTTGGTGGATTATAAAGGTATTCGCCTTGTAAGTCATTCCGGAGGAACCATGGGATTCTCGGCTTATTTCACATGGTATCCAGAACACGACATGTTTGTAGCTGTTGCTGCCAATAATCAAAATATCAGTACTGCCACTATATCCAGATTGGTGACAGAAACTTTACTGTCTGAGTATTTTGTTGAAGCGTCTTTGGCAGAAAATGAAGATATAGAACTCCCTGTAGATCAATTGAGAAAGTTTGAAGGGGAGTTTAAAATGGAAGATGGAATGGTGCTGACTTTTAAGGAAAAAGAAGGTAAACTATTTCTTTTAATTCCTGATACTCCTGAATTTGAACTGTTTGCGTCCTCTCCATCCAAGTTTTACTTGAAAGCTTTTGAAGCACAAACAGAATTTTTGATTGGTAGCAATGGGGAAGTAAATGAATTGGTCTGGTTTCAAAGTGGTAAAAGTTTCCCCGGAAAAAAAGATGATGGTTCCATACCTTCTCCCGCTCCTGACAAAGATGAAATACTTGGGAATTATTATAGCCCCGATCTGGATGTCAATTATCAAGTCAACCTGAAAAACGATGCCCCCATCTTGGTAATGCCCAGTACTTTGAAATACTATTTGGGATTGGAAAACCTTCCAATGGAACATTTTGATGGAGATAGGTTCAAAGTTGAAAAGTTAGGGGAGATCTACTTCACTAGAGATATCAGGAAGAACATCAATGGTTTTGTAATCAAAGATGTGGGGAGATTGAGAAATATTTCTTTTGAAAAAACCAACTAACATTTATCTATTCCATAAGACCTTCCTTTCAGACCCCTTGTAAATATTGTGGATTTGAGTAGGAAGGTTTTACTCATTTTAAAAGTTGAACATGCGCAATAAAAACAACCTTAAAATCAAAAAGAAAAATCCGTTTTCAGATCTCACCTGTGTATTGGATGAATCGGGAATTATAGGAACATTGAAATTACCTTTCCTCAACAATTCCGCTTTCTTCTCAGGGCAAGAGCTATATACTTTTCGCCCCATTGATTTTATCGGAAATTCCTTTAGGATCTATAGGAAGGGCAAGTCCATAGGCTATATCCATTTTCATGCATTTCGGAATATGGCTCAAATCAACCTGGTGGAGGAAGGGCCTTTTCAGTTTTCCCTACGGGGATTTATCAATGGTAATTGGGTGTTGAGACACGGGAAAATATCCATAGAAAGAATGGAGGATGATCTGCAGTTCCATCATTTGGAATTACAAGAGAAGGAACTTTTGATGGCCTGTGGACTATTCACAGCTGCAAAAATCAATAAAGACTTGATTGTTTTGGGTCCCTTCATCATTCTGATATGGATCCTTTTAATTTTGATTTAAAGTGTAACCAATAAAATACTTGTTCCTATTCAATGCTTACAAATTCCAAATTGAAGGTCTTTCTAATTCCAAAAAATAGGTATTGGGTATTAAATATTCATAGTTTCAATTCATTCTGGATTCAAGATTTATTTCTAGAATTACGACAATAAATAGGATAGCAATCAAAAATAAGGATTTAAAAATCTTTGAAATGCAGAAACCTCATATTTCGAAATTTACCAAGTTGAGGTTTTTGTCCTTTTTGATTTGTCTGTAGAAATGATTTTGAATCCTTTGGGTAATTTCCATTTTTTTAATGTTTATAGTGCTTATTATGTTGTAGATTTTCATGAAACCTTCAAAACTAGAACTTAATGAAGGTAATGGATGAATTTTATTGGGAGGTACTGTTTTCCAAAGCTGTACCCATTTTAGATTATTTATTGTTTACCTTGTCTTTGATTACAAAGTTTGGACAGCAGCCTAAGCTGAAAAATATCTGTGTTGCAAGATTTCACCTTTGCTTATTTGTGTAATCGAATCCTAAATAGAAGCAAACGTTTTACTTTTGGCTGATGGCAATGAAAAATCAAGCCATAATCTCTTCTAACTATTCATGAACTCCGAAAAAATCCAGCTATTCTTAGAAAACAATATTACTGAGTATTTTAGTTATTTAGGAGCTATTCAGGGTCTTGTCCTGGCAGTTGTAGTATTATTCTATCCGGAAAGGCATAAAGTTTCCAATTGGCTATTGAGTATTTTTCTTTTATTTTTTGCTCATTTACTGGTGGCAACTCGGATTACAGAGGCTGTCAGTTCGGATTTGGTTTTTATGATTTATGGAATAAGGTTCTTGGCGAATATTGCCTTGCTCTTTTTTATCAAAAGTCTTTATCAAAATATTGTATGGAAAAAGCAAGGATGGCATTTGGTAGTGATACTTCTGGATAATGTGGTCATATATAACAGGGTATCTGGTTCTCCACTGTTTTTGGAAGGGATTCAATTGGAGATTTTCACAGTTGGTTGGTATTTTCTGGTCTCCTTTTTCTATCTGTTTTTAGTATTCAGGGCTTATCAGGAATACCGGGAAAAAGTATTGAGGAATTTTTCGTCCCTGAACAACATCGGATTGAAATTTGTCCATCAGATCATCATTTTCATGTCTTTGCTGATCTTGATTGACTTGGTATATGCCATTGTATATTTTGGGTTCGACGGTCGCACGGGTACTTATCACCGTTTAATGAAAACCTTGATCTCTACGGTTTTCATGTACTTTATTGCGATAAAAGGAAAATTGACCCCTCAAATCTATCAGTTACAAAAAATTGTTGAAGCTCCTGAACATACTGTGAAGGAATTGGGAAAAATTGATTCAAAAGAAGAAATCAGCGCCGAAATACAATTGGTAGGCGATAGCGTAATAGCGCTGATGGAAAATGAAAAGTTCTATAAAGAGGAGAATATCAGTATTAAAGACGTTGCTGAAAAAATAGAAGAAAGACCTTATATAGTTTCCCAGGCCATCAATACCTGTCTGGGAAAGAATTTTTTTGATCTTATTAACAGTTATCGGGTAGAGGAAGCCAAAATTTTGATGCTGGATGAAAAGTTAGCCCATCTTTCCATGATAGGAATTGCATTTGAAGCAGGTTTCAGTTCGAAGACGGCTTTTAATACCGCCTTCAAAAAACATACAGGGATGACACCAAGCCAATTTAAAAAAGAGTCAAGTTATTCAGATTAGAATTGGTTTCGGATTTTAACCATGATATTTTAATTGAATAAGTCCGAGTTTCCAAAACTGAACATTCCACAGAATTTGGTAATTAAATTTGAGGCATGTTAAAGCACAGATCTAATAGGCCAAATAAAGACAGTGAATTTAAATATGGTTTTCACTTTCTGATCTGCATCGGACTGATGAAAATTTTATTTTTAGGCCATTTTCAAAGTCAAATTAATGATTTGGCTTTCTTTTGGGAAGGCGAAATCCAGATTCCCGAATTAAACTTGATCGAATACTTTTTTCGACTTTACGGTCTGGATTTTAAGTTCGCGATGTACTGTCATGGCATTACTCCTTAGAAAATAATAAAATCTAAAAAATTAGAAAACCTTGATATCTATGAAAAGTTTATCGATGATTGTCATTCTTTCTGCTTTTTGTTTAAATCTAAGCATTGCAGGACCCAAGGATTCGCTTTCAGTACAGTTCGAAAGTGATAATGTAATTCTAAAAGGAAAATTGATACTTCCAAAAGGGGAGGATAATAAGGTGCCCGCTGTAATTTTCCTAATAGGCTCAGGAGGGTACGGTTCTTACTCAAAAGACTATAAAGGATTTTTAGAATTCTTTTTGGAAAGGCCATTTAGAAATGACGATGTAGCATTTATGTTTTTCGATAAGCGCGGGGTAGGGGAATCCGAAGGCATTTGGTACAAAGCTGACTTTGAACAGCGGGCAAGGGATGCGATGCATGCCGCTGAATTTTTAAAAACTGTTCCCCAAATAGACCAAGAAAAGATTTATGTAGTGGGACATAGTCAGGGAGGCTGGATTGTTCAGATATGCCTGTCCGAATATTCTCATCTTTTTGCTGGGGGTATCAGTATGGCCGGGCCCACTTTCAATGTCAAAAAACAACTGATCAATGACTATCAGAGCGCTTTTATTTGCAACAAAGACCTGGATCCCGCAGGTGCCCTGAAAAAGGCCAAGCGAAGAGTTAATCGAGACCTTACCATTGTTTCGATTTTACCTTTACAGAAAGACTGGAAACAGTTGAAGGTCATCAGGAAATTTGACCCAAATGAATACTTACTGAATATAAAAAAACCGCTCTTGTTTCTTTTTGCTGAAAACGATAGGTTGGTCAACCCGGAATGGAGTTTGGAACACCTGAATGAGCTTTACCCAAACGGACTTCCTGATAATTTTACCTATCACATTGCAGCAGGAGAAAATCATAGTTTTAAGACATCGCCATTTTGTTACAAAGGTGCTTGGAGTGACTTGAAATTTTCAGAGAAGACCAAGAACGTGATGGTGGATTGGATTAAAAATGAGATAGGAAATGTTTTAGAAGTTCAAAATTGATCGAAAACTGCAAATAAAAGCCAAAAAAGTCTCCAAGTTGATTTTAATTGACCTAATCAGAAATTCTATAATTCACACAGAAATTGGTATTCATCCTTTTTGGAATTTCTGAGGACTTATTGAGTACTTTTTATTGAATTAGCATTTACTATCCTTGACCTATTACCAAATTTATATGAATGATTTGAAATTATATATGATTCTCTTAGGTGCTAAACCTTTGGGTAGAAATACTGAGCAACATGATGTTTTCTTTGGAATAGCAAGGGAATTAAAAGATCTGGCATCAGATATCCGGAATTTTTGGCCCGATGCCGGTAAAAGCATACACATTGATGCTTGGAGAGAAGTAAATTATGTAAATGGACACCAAATAAAAATAATTCCCAAAACAACCAAAGATTATATTCAAAGTGATGAAAAAAAGCCCCAACTTTTTTTTATTAATCTTGGAGGTTATAAAAAAGGGGAGTTTGAAGAGTTTCATTACAAAATGTTAATAGTCGACGTAAGTAGAGCGAAAGCCATAAACAAGTCCAAACAAACAGCATTTTATAAGCATGTCGGATTCAAAGGAGCTCCTTCCCATATAGATGATAAATATGGAATAGATGTGGATGATATTTGTGAGGTACAGGAAGTTTTAAATGAAAAATATAAAGCCAATTACAGTATTTCAATTTCTCAAACTGTAGGCCTTGAGGAAGATGAGCTTCAACTTGGCTTTTTACTTTTAAATAAACTCTAATTTAATATTCATACAATTCCACAATTATAAAACCAAAGTGCTTCAAAACTTTTCCAGCACGCATCAAGTAGGGTTAAAATGGGTTAGTCAATTATTTTTCGGGTTCCTGTTTATTGTAAGTTTTGATTTTTTGCTGAGCGTGATTGCTTCCAGATTTGCTAGCCTTGATTCAAAGACTGCATTCAATACTGCTTTTAAGAAACAAACAGGAATGACCCCAAGTCAATTTAAAAAAGAAGCTGTTTTTGGCTAAGGAGAATCCAATAATTAGCCCATGCTTATTTTTTATATTTTTAACTACCTCTCCAAATTTAAGCAAAAATCAGGATTGTTTTGATAAGCAGATTTTAGGTACTTCTTCGACTGAGACTGCGGTTAACTTATTTTGCTTTAAGCCAAATAGAGGCCTGATAAACTTCCATCTACGGATACCATATTCATATAGTAGAAGCGATATTCCAAAGGTTCCAAAAACCATCAGGGTAAATTTAGAAAGTAATCCCCAATCTAGATTCATTAAATAGTACCCTAAAGTTATTGTTACTGTTTGATGTAAAATATAAAATGGGTACACTGCCTCATTGGCATAAGACAGGAATGTATTTCTGCCGTTCAAATATGAAGCAGCAAATCCAAATATGGTCATTATCCAAGACCAGGTATTGAATGCTCTTACCAAAGACTCCAAATAATAAATTAATGGAGATCGTTCAAAAACAAGCCAAATTAAAAGCAAAAAACTAAATCCCAAAATACCACATAGCAGGTAAATTTTGCGGTGGTGCATTACTGTTTTCCAAAAGGTCTCCTTTATTGAAATAAAAATAAAGCCGAGGAAAAATAGAGTAATATAGTTTATTAAGTTAAACCAATCTCCCACTAAAGCATGAGTGGAAGGATAATTTGGGGCTAAAATAGAGTTATAAATAAATAAAGGAAAGATTAAGCAAAACAATCCAAAGGGAGAGGAGGCAAGCCTTTCAGTTAGTTTAAGTAATAGGTTTTCTTTATGGTTCCTTAAGTATAGAAAAATTGGAACCAAAATCAAAGAGAAGATTAACAGATATGGTAAGAACCAAAGGTGGTGCCAAGATAAATTCCCTTCCGGATAACTTCCAAGGAATGTTTTTGAAGGCCAAAATTCGAAGTAATTTCCCGTGAATTCCAACGTGCTAAGGCGTTCAAAATATACCTGTGGAGGGACAATAAACAACATCCCAACCAAAAGAGGAAGAAAGAGCCTCCATATCCGTTCTTTAATAAATGAGAAACCGCTTTTTTTTGATAAGGCATAGTAGGTTCCCATTCCTGAAATAACAAAAAGTATAGGTAATCTCCACTGGTTTACAAATAGCATAGGCCATTTTAAATTAGGATATAAAATATTGTTTTTGAGGTGGTAATCCCATGGAACGAAGAACATACCAACATGATAAAATATAAGAATACTGAAAACAATAACCCTAAGCCAATCCAAGTCGTTTCTGCGCATCTTCTTTTAGTTTTTTTGAATGTATAAAACTACATTCTGAGAGAGTATTGAATGTTCAGCTTTTCAAACCAGAACGTTTTCATTTTGGCATTGAATGCCATTATATCATGGTCTGCATGAGGTTCTCCACAACTCATTCTTTTCATTTTTCTTTTGATTCTCAACAATCAAAAACACCTCTACTGTACTGGTTTCCCTCATTTTACATAACTACTTGAAAATTAATGGGGTGTTAATTCTTTTCACTTTTTAAAAAATTGGGTTCCACTTTTCTAAATCGGACATTTTAAATGGCCCAGTACCCCAATTTTGAAGGGAATTCGAATCGGGAATCAAAGAAATTTCAAGTACGATCAAACTAAAATATTTATCATTTAAAAAAAAACCACGATGAGAAAAACCACATTAATTATCCTTTTACTTTTTCTGAGTTTTGGCCTTTTGGAGGCTCAACAGGAAAAAATGACCCTAAGCGGTTATGTCCGGGATGCATCCACTGGCGAAGAACTAATCGGAGCAACAGTCCTGATTAAAGGCTCCTCGGAAGGGGCCATCACTAATTTGTATGGATTTTATTCCATATCTCTGAATCCTGGCCACCAAACTGTTTCAGTAAGCTACCTGGGATTTGAATCCGGGTCATTTGACATTGATTTGCAAGCTGATCTCAATTTTTCCATAGAATTGATGCCAGCCAATCTTTCACTGGAATTGGTTGAAGTTTCGGCTATTGCAAATGACGAAAAAATACTGGAAATCGGAAGCGGTATAGAAAGAGTCTCCATGGATCAGATGAGAAAAATGCCAAAGTTGTTGGGTGAAGTTGATCTGATCAGAAACATCCAACTTCTCCCTGGCATTTCCACCGTAGGAGAGGGGACTTCAGGTTTTAATGTAAGAGGAGGTGGAGCCGACGAAAACCTGATTTTGCTTGATGAAGCTACGGTCTTCAATGCCGCGCACGTGATGGGATTTTTTTCAGTATTCAATTCAGATGCGATCAAAGATGTCATAATCTATAAAGGTGGATTACCGGCACAGTATGGTGGAAGGTTATCTTCCGTACTTGATGTAAGGCAATTGGAAGGCAATTCGAAAAAGATACAAATCAAAGGTGGCATAGGGCTATTGAGCAGTAGGTTGACGGTGGAAGGTCCCATCCAAAAAGATAAAACATCATTTTTGCTAGCAGGCAGACGCTCTTATATGGATGTATTTACTAGACTATCGGGGGATGAAGAACTGAAAAACAACAGCCTCTATTTCTATGATTTCAATGCTAAGGTGAACCATAAGTTTTCAGACAAAGACAGGGTTTTCCTTTCCTATTATTCCGGCAATGATGTAATGAAGTTGGGTGATCTGTTCAGCAGCAGTTGGGGAAACAACACCATGACCTTTAGATGGAACCATGTGTTTAACCCAAGGTTGTTTACCAATATCACCGTGACCAATAGCAATTATTTTTACCATATCATAGGCAGTCATGGTCCTGATGCTTGGGATTGGAAATCGAGCATCCTAAACCAGACTTTTAAGGCTGATGCTGCCTATTTTGTAAACCCCACCAGGACGATAGATTTTGGCCTGCAATCAAATATGCAGGATTATGTTCCTGGAACTATCCTGCCAACCAGTGAAGAATCTGCGGTGAATTCGATAGAAATGGCCAAAGAACATGCCATCGAATCAGGAGCTTATGTTTCCTGGAATGAAAGAATCAATGAACAATGGAAATTTGAATTGGGGCTCAGGTACGCGGACTTCAGAAGACTTGGCGGAACTCAATATATTTATCAGGATGGTGTGATGGATAGAGATGCGATTATTGACTCAGTCAGTTTTGCAAGACATCAGACCATGGCCAGCTACAATGGTTTGGAACCAAGGTTTAACCTGAGCTTCACCCCAAACAAATCCACAGCAATTAAGGCAAGCTTTCACAGGGCAAACCAGTTTGTACACCTGATTTCGAATACCAATTCCCCTTCTCCAATAGATGTCTGGAAGCCATCCAATGCTTATCTAAAACCAGCACAGGTAGACCAAGTATCCTTGGGACTGGTGCGAGGTATTAAGAACAATAATTTTGAACTGGTTGTGGAGGGATATTACAAAGATTACAGAAGGGTGTTGGACTTTAAAGATGGTGCTCGGTTAACTTTCAATGAAACCTTGGAGACAGAAGTGTTGGAAGGAATAGGAAGGGCTTATGGGTTAGAGGCCTCTGTAGAAAAAAAGGAAGGGAGATTAACAGGACGTATCAGCTATACCCTCTCCAGGTCAGAAAGAAAGGTGGCTGGAATCAATCAGGGCGAGTGGTATAGGGCCAATTTTGACAAACCTCATGACCTAAGTATTTACGGTTTGTACCAGCTCAATAAAAAGTGGGACTTCTCTGCCAATTTTGTTATGGCATCAGGAAGGCCATTTACCCAACCGATCGGAAAGTACGAATGGGATGGAATGGTCTTGCCTGTGATGGGAGAAAGGAATGCACATAGGATTCCTACCTATCATAGGCTGGATGTTTCGGCCAATTTAAATCCGGAGGGGAAAAGGGGGTCATGGAGCTTTGGATTATATAATGTCTATGCCAGGAGAAATGCCTACTCGATCTTTTTCAGACAACAAGAAGCTTCACCCCAGACTGAAGCCGTGAGACTCTCAATTTTAGGATCAGTGATCCCAAGTGTTACCTATAACTTTAAATTTTAACGATAATGAAAACTATAAAGAATGTATTGATCAGTTTTTCCATGGTATTCATGTTATCCTGTATGGATACAATAGAATTGGATGTGAAATCTTATGAACCCATGGTGGTGGTAGATGGAGAAATAAATAATATGGATGATATGCAGTCACTTAGATTGTCCATTACCCAGCCGTATTTTCAAAGTGGCCAAAAGGAAATCATTGAAGAAGCTGTGGTCAACCTGTATGAAAATGATCATCTTATTGGCACCTATGCTTACAACAAGGAAGGGGAATATTCATTGGAATACAGAGGGAAAATCGGAAATGAATATAACGTAGAGATCACTTTACCACATTTAGCAGAACATACGCACCTGAGTGGAAAAGTGATCAAAAGTAAAGCAGAGAAGTTGGAATCTGTTTCAGAAATTACTGCTTTGAGGTACGAATTCAAAGAGGAAAGTCTGGTTTTTGAAGAAGGGTATTATCTTTTGATAGATACTTATGATCCAAAAGGAAAAGGGAACAACTACCGATGGAAAGTGGCCGTGAACGGTGTTGTTTCGAATGATCCACGCCATATCCTGGTAATGGAAGATGATAGGGTGGATGGCAATTTGATAACCGGACTTGATCTGACCTATGACCCATTTCAGGAAGGTGATGAAATTGTGGTTTACCAACAATCCATCAGCAATAAATTTTACCAGTATTTATTCGACATCTACATGCAGGCACTGACCCAGGAGAGTTTCTTCGATTCGCCTGCCTATAATCCCAAGTCGAATTTGATTTCCGATATTCCGGTTGTAGGGTATTTTAACGCCAGTGCCTATCATTCTGCAAGTATCATCATGGGAGAATAGAAAGGGTTGTTTTGGAAAAATGATCCTTGGATTTCTTAACAAACCATTTCCCCTTGGTGTGTAATTCATGGCACACCAAGGGGAAATTTACTTTTAAAATAAAAACCTCCAAGTCAGATTGATAGGTCTGATTTTTTCAACATTTCCGGCTGTCAAAGGCGAGTTGAATTGGTAGGTGAAACCGAAAGTAGAGGCATTGAGGATTTCCAGTTTTTTGAAGTAATTGCCCTTAAAGCCCAGCATCAGTTCAACCTGAAGGTTAAATGGACTGGCCAAATCTGACAAATTGATGGTTTGGTTCTCATTATTCTCTCGGTAAGCAAATGTGGTGCTGAGGTTGAAGCCACCCCTTAATCCTGTTTGAAGGAAGATATTAGACGTTTGTTTGCTGCTGTTTTCCCTAAAATAAAATCTGGCTTGTGTGGATAGGTTAAGACTGTTTTGAAAGATCCTCGTATATTTTACACCTTCTTGGGCCTGGATAAAAATATTGGTGTTTTCCTCCATTACTGGATAAAAATCCAAATTGTAAGTCAATCTCTCCAGTTCTAAGCCCGTAATGAATGACAGCCTTTTGTTGAATGGCAATTCCTTCATCAGGCCTATTTGAACATTACCATGTCCATCCTGGTAGAAGTTATCAGGTACTCCTTGTAAAAAGCTGACGCCGGCACCAAAGCTGAAGTAGGTTTGGGATTTATAGGGTTTTTTGGAATATGTGACTTCATCCTGTGCCATTAGATGTTGGCTTAAGACAAATAAAAGAAAGAAAATGGGAGCTTTGGTAAATCTGATTGTTTTCATTTTTGTAGCTGTTTGTTTTACAGGTACAAAGGTGGGGTCAAGAGACGCATTAAAAATTGACCTATGTTAAGAAGATGCTAGCGCTCATCCAAAATCTTTTTTCTTATCCGGCTGAGTGATTCAGGTTTGACATTAAGATAAGATGCCAGAAACTTAAGGGGTACTTGTTCTAAATATATAGGATATTTCTCCATCAACTTGATATATCTTTCTTGGGCAGAATCTGTCATTAAAGAGATTTCCCTTTGCTCTCTCCATATGTAATACTGTTCCACCGCAGTTCTACCAAACTTGTTGCTTTCCGGATAATACAAGTAAAGTTGCTGCAAAAAATCATAATGTATGGAGGCCAATACACAATCTTCCAAAGCTTGTATAAAAAACATGGAAGGCTCTTGTTGGATAAAGCTGGAGTACGAACAGTTAAATTCGTGCTGGAAGGAGAAATCAAATGATTTTTCCTCTCCTTTGACCATTACATAATGTCTGGTGCATCCTGAAATAACAATGGAAAGAAAACGCTCCGTTTCTCCCTCATTTAAAATAAAGTCTCCTTTAAGATAATTCCTGATTTTGAAACCCTGTTTGAATACTTCCCATTGTTCATCAGTCAAAGGGAGGTAATCATACAAAAGCTCTCTTGCTGCATGTAGATGTTGTTCATATTCTACTTCCGAAAGTCTTCTATCCATGTAGGGATTAAGGTTCAGTTTGATTTCCAAGTTAAGGATTAACTTAACATAGGTCAATTTTTGGCGGTTTTGGGTCGCATACCTTTGTAAAACAAACCAAACATAATGAAAATGAAAATTCAATTTACATTCGGAAGCCTAAAAGGGCTATATGTGATTGCTTACCTGTTGCTCTTTGGTGGATTATTGAGGCTGTTTTCCGGCCTGTATGATTTTTTCAAAGTTCAGTCAAAATTGGACCTTCTTGAAAAATTTGACTTTCTGGTAGAAAATGCCCTTTTATTTGGCCTTAACGGCCTGATTTTGTTTTTAATCTTAAAATGGATGGCAGCAAATCTCAGAGGAAAAGATTTTGAAATGAGTCTGAAATAATTATCAAAAAAAAATAAAGTTGAAATGAACAGATCAAAATACAATTCAGCATATCCATTTATCAACATCCTTTCCAATATATTTCTGGTGTGTGGGATAGTCCTTATTTCTTTGGAAATAGTGGTGTTCTTTAGATCAAAAGACTATTCCATGGTGGATTCAAGTGATAAATTTTTTATGATAATCTTGATGTTTTTATGGTATGTGGGATTACGGTATTTTAATAAAAGATATATCAATAAGCATGAAAGTTAAAACAATGACTGACCTAAATGATGGCTGGTTTCAATAGAGTTTGAGTATTTAAATGATTTGTTTGTGCCTATTTAAACTAACTAGGTTTAATGTTTTCGGGACAATTAAAAAAAAGCCGGCATGGTCTGTCCATGTCGGCTATTAACTTTATTAGTTAACTATTTAGATAGGCGAACTCAGGTTTTGTCCTAAAACCTCACATAACTCCTGCAGTTCATGCTCATCGAATTCTTTTTCCATTACAGCCCAATGGCTTGCCTGAATTCCCAAAGGGTCAAGGATAAACAGGGCAACAAAGGCACCTGCTATGCTGGCTTTTCTAGAATCAGTATTCAGCCTTTCAGGTTTGCTTTCCATTGGACTTGCCAATAATTCATTGGGGTGGTGCAAGGCTTTATCTATTGCCTGGAGAACTTCTATTTTTAGATAGCTTTTCAAATTTGTCAAGGTTGAATTTTTAATATTTTTCATGGTTTTATGAATTTATGGTTGATTGGTCATCGACCTGGATTTTCATTATCCACAATTGGTCTCTGACCGGAAATTTTTCTATGTTTGTTGGTTAATCTAAACGGCTTCTTTCTTCAACACTTCCGCTTCGTTGGTTTACCGAAAAGGATTGACCTTTAGAGAATCTATACCTGAAGGTCAGGTTTACGCCTTGCTGTCCAAAGTATTGACTAAACCTGGTATCAACATTGGCAAACTGCATATCACCCCTCATCCGCTGGGATCTAAAAAGGTCTCTTCCTGTGATGGAAAGGCTGTACTTTTCATTTTTCCAGGATTTGGTCACTCCTGCGTCCATATAGAAAAAGCCTGAAAAGCGGAACGCTCCCTGTGCCTGTGGCCCTACATACATGCCCATCATTTCCAATTTGAAGTTGCCTGGGAGGGTAATGTTGTGCTGGGTTCTCGCCAACACAGAGAAGGCTGAGTTGTTCAGAATGTCATCGCCTATTTGGGAATTGAATGAATTGTAATAAGCCTGAAACATATTATTGGTCGTCCACCAAGGGGTGATATCTACAGGGACCATCAGCCTGGCAGAGAAATTATGCATGTTGTCCAGATTTTTCAACTGTAAAGTAGTCACCCTGGTGGCATCGTCCTGAAGGGCAATTACCTGAATGATATCCGTAGTATAAGTATAGCCCAAGGTAAACTGGTAGGCATTTTTCCATACTTGGGTTACTTCAGCAGTATGGGCATACATAGGAGTCAATTCCGGGTTTCCCTGTTCCTGGGTCAGGTCATCGAGATAAAATACTGCGGGGTTTAGGAATCTGTAGTTGGGCCTTGTCAATCTTCTGTTGATATTGTAGTTGATTTGATAGTTATCATTGACCTTTTGCCCAATAAAAACGGAAGGAAACCAATCCACGTATTTGGAGGAATTCACCTCGCCTGTTACCGTTTGATTTCCGGTTAGTGAGGTGTGTTCAGCCCTAAGACCAGCTTGAAGATTGACTTTGTTACTGAGACTTCCACCATAATTGATATAACCTGCCCAGACATTTTCATCATACCTGAAATTATTGAGGTAAGTGATAGGGGCTACATTTTCATCCCCGAATGTTCTGTCTATGTTCAGGTCATTTTGTGATTTGACCCAACTCCCTTTGACTCCAAATTCCATTCTTGACCCATTTTTAAGAGGAAGAAACAGGTCTGCTTTCGTTGTCAAGATAGCGTAATACATATCATTGTTCATGTCCAATACGTTGGAGCTAGGGTTGCCGGAAAGCCCACTTTTGTAAGTGTTTTGTAACTGGTTTTGATTGTTCACCCCCATGATGGCATAATCTAGATCAGCAGACAATTTGGTACCCAAAGTATCCAAAATTCCTATGTAGTGAAGGTTGGCGTAAACCCTGTCCGTAATTTGTTCCCCTTTATTGGAAGTTTTCAGGAAATCATTTTCCTCCTGACCGCTGATGGTGATATCTGCAAAAGCATTTACATCATCATTTTGATTCTGGTAGTTTAACTGGAGGCTTCCTCCCACACTGTGGTTGTCATTGATGTCATAGTCCAATGAAGCGGTGGCAAACATATTCTCCTGCGTTCTTTTTGTGTCAGCCTCTTGGTCAAGGGAAGAATTGCCCTCAGGGTTTTGAAAATTGCGCTGGGTTTGAAGATTGATCAAATTCCCTTGGTTATTGTAATTGAGATTCAACCCACTTCTCCATTTTCCGCTTTTATGGTTGATGGATGCATTGGCGAGGCTATTGTGCAGACCATTGTAGCCACCTCCGATCTGTAGGCTTCCATGGGTGCCATTCAGGTTGTTTTTCTTTAAAAGAATATTGATGACACCTCCGGCACCTTCCGCATCGAATTTGGCAGAAGGGTTGGCTATCACTTCAATACTTTTGATATTGTCAGCAGGCATACCGCTCAGGTATGCAGCCAAATCTTCAGGACTCATGTAGGTTTGCTTGTCGTCAATCATGACCAGTACCCCACTTTTTCCATTGAGCTGTATGCGGTTATCATTGTCTATAAAAACTCCGGGAGATCTGCCAATTACCTGTAATGCATTGCTGCCTTCCGCCATAGTTGAACCTTCAACATTTACTACGGTTTTATCCTCGAAAATGCTGATCTCCGGCCTTGCCGCTTTTACTGTTACCTCAGCAAGAGCCGAAATTTCCTCTTCAACCGTAATTGTTCCCAACTCTTTTTGAGAAGAAGAAATTGTTCTTTCATAAGTTTCAAAACCAATGGCGAATACTTTGAAGATTGCTTCTTTGAAATCCACTGCTGTCAACAATTCAAAATTTCCTTCAAAATCTGTTACAGCACCTACAATGATTTCCCTGCTTTCGGAATGAAGCAAGACCACATTGGCAAAAGGAAGGGATTCGCCTTTCGTATCAATTACCCTTCCCCAATACTTTTCATTATCATATGAAAAGTTTCCTTCTAGGCCTTTACCTCCAGCTATAGCCTGCGCTATGCCCATCACAGAAATAAAAAGCCAAATGATTGTTTTCGTTTTCATGGTGTTTTTCATTTTGGGCAAAGCTAGGCTAGGGGAGTGGCCTGTCTGTTCGGATTAGTGAGTTCGAACAAGTTTGAAAATCAAAACATGTTCGTATTTACAAATCCGTACTTTCCCTTAATCCTTGGGGTCTTTCTTAACACCATGCTTAATTGGGATGAAAAAAAAGTCCTTCGGGAATGATAGCTATCAGAACCCTAAGGTCAGTACTGAAATCCCTAGAGGTCGGAAAGACCTCTAGGGATTTAATTGACAGAAAAGTAAGTAGGAAGGATTACAATATAGGGTGAATTTTATCCCAGAAAGGTTTTAAGAAACCTATATCCTTGTACCCCGCACTATGTGCTCTATGATTCTATGTGGTAATTTTCATAGTGAAGAAGAACATTGGGGTTTTGATTACGAGTAATATCGGAGCCCCAAGGTCAAAACGGCTATTTGATACCCCCCAAATCAACTGCGTAAACTTTCCCGTCCAAACTTCCGAAATACAATGTTTCATTATTTAAAACAGGTGTGTTGATAATAGGCCCAAGGCTGTCTATCAGTGTTTCCGCTTCCTCTGCCGAATTAATTTGAAGGTCAGTCCTGAATTTCCCTGCTTCATTGTAGAGCTTAGGATAATTCTCAATACTCGTCAGGGTCTGGTATTCCCATTCCAATGTTCCACTTTCAGGGCTGACTGCCCTGATCTTTCCATCAAAGCCCGGGAATATGATCCAATCTTTAAATGCGATCGGGGATCCATAAGACCGGGTAAAAGTCCTGATACTCCACTTTTCCTTTCCTGTTTTGTCATCGAGCGCATAAAACCTGTAAGTATCTGAACTTCCGAAATAAACTGCGCCATCATGAATCAGTGGCGAGGCAATGATCCAACTGCCGCCTTGTTCTGTAAAGTGCCATATGCCTCTACCTGTTTCCAGGTCAAGCACATACAAATTCAAGTCCCTGGAGCCGATATATACTTTTCCATCCTTTACCCATGGTGATTTTTGGAATTCGGCATCCGGGAAATAGCGTGAACCAATGGCCTGAAATTTCCAGATAAGATCTCCTGTTTCAGGTTCCAAGGCATACACCTGACCTTTGAAATTGCCCACCAACAATTTTCCATCTTCCAATACAGGAGTCATGTGGATAGCAGCACCTGAATCAAATTTCCAGATGACTTCCCCTGTTTTGGGATGTAGGGCATAGACATGTCCATCTCCCGAGGCCCAAAATATTTTGTCATTACCAGGCAAAGGGCCTGAGCGAAAATAATCCCATAAGTCAAGTGAATGTTCTTCCCCTGCCTGAAAGATCCACTCCAGTTTGCCGTTGTCTTTTTTCAATGCCGTCAATTGACCGTTCTCATTGCCAAAAAGCACCAGGTCGTTCCAGATGGCAGCTTTAGCAAGAATAGGGGACTTGGATTGGAATTGCCAATTGGCTTTTCCGGAATTGGTATTCAAGGAGTAAAATGTTCCGGCTTTGTTTCCGATAAATAGGTATTCTCTTTCCAAAGTAGGACTTGCATGGATGGGGGCATGGGTGTCAAATTCCCAAAGGTTTTCCTGAGCAAAAAGACAAGGGGCAACAAAGAACCCAACAAAAAGGGTCCAAACTGATTTTTTCATAATAGTTGGTTTAGTTTATTTTATGATTGTGAAATTCTCTTTTGCCTGAGCCATAGGCCTATAAGCAGATAAAGCAAATTGGGAATGATTCCGCAAATAGGGGAGATCCAAATCTGTGCGCCTGCTGAAATCTGCACATAGCCATCAATGACCAAATGGTTGATCAGGGCATCTTCCATGGCATGCATCAAAATCACTGGCCAGATGGAAAGGGTAAGCCGGTATAATTCCGTAAACATCACAGTCCAAATGACCATATTGATTACGGCCAATATCATAAAAGATACCCTGTCAACCGGTAAAACCGCCATCATGCTTTCTTCCGGCAGAAATACCAGATAATAGGGAGCATGCCAAAGACCCCAAACCAATCCAATAATCAGATATAGCTGTAGATCGCTCAGTTTGAATTGCAGGAGTTTGACTGTGAGATAGCCTCGCCAAACGGATTCCTCAAAAATGTTTTTGACGATATTCACCAGAAGGAGACTCAGAAAAATATTGAAATAGGGTTTGATTTCGAATGAACTGATGTCCATCCACCCTAATCCATATCCCAACAGTAAGGATACTCCTGTTACAAGTGGATAAGTCAATAAGGCAACGGCATACCAAAAACCGTTTGATTTGAATTTTGGAAGCAGTCCGGCATCCTTCCAGCCATCTCCCATAAAGCTGCGGAGGATGATGACCGTAATCAATGGAAAAATCAACCAAATGGCCATCCCCAAGCTTTCCTCACCTTCCTGTTCAGGAAGGGCATGGTCAACAAGGACTCCAATCCAACCTATCAACAAGGCAACAGTGCAAAAGATAATCAGGTTGCGGATTTTGGGTTTTTGGCTTTTTGCGTTCATAGTTTGTGCGGGGATATATTTCAATCACCAAAATACTAAAGAAATCAATTTACGCATGTTCCGCTTTTAAAAGGCGTACAAAATTCCATGTTGAAAAACAGAAAATGGCCTGTTCAGATGATGAAACAGGCCATTCTATGGAGGTTTGATTGATGCTTACAGCTTCCAAACTGCAGATAGTGCATACGTATTCCTTTGGATGATGGGGGTAAAGCTAAGATTTCTGTCTTTGGTTTTGTGGAGTTTTGGGATTCCATAGCCGATTGCTGAACCGACCAAAGCACCAACTAAAATGTCGGAACTGTAGTGAATGCCCGTTTCATACCTGATCACACTGATGGCTGTTGCAGCAGCCAAAGAACCTGCCCAAACCCATGGCTTATATTTCGAATCAGGGTGGTAGTCTCCAAAAACCGTCGCCACAAACACCGCAGTGGAAAATACTGAGGTGGTTTGCTGGGCAAAGAAGGACTGACCTGGATCTTTGGCAATTTTGTCCTCATAGCTCACATTGGGATTGTAAATGTAAGGACGGTAGCGGGTGATGCTCCTTTTGCTGATGGTCGCTGTAGCTGATGCAAATAGTCTTGTTTGGACAAACATGGTTCCTACGGTGACGAAATCCCTTCTAACCCCTTTGTCAGCTAGCAAAGCAAGGGGTGCCACTAAGGCAAAAGCACCTAACTGATCCGATACATCCCTTAGTTGAGGGTTGTATTTGTAAGTGGCACTTCGGTCAAACCAATTGACATCCTTATGGATAAATGCATTGGCCTGTTCTGCCGTTAACGGAGTTCTGCTGTCGTCAAGGGAATTGGCAAACAGATAGGCCCCGGCACCCAATCCTGTAATCACAAGGTCAGTTTTCCAACTGAGCTGATAAGGTTTGTAAGCCGTCGGTCTAAGAACTTCTTGTTCTTTTGATTTGAAACTGTGACCGGGTAAATCCCTTTCCTGATTTTTATCCGGTATTTCATTTTCCTTGGCAAAAGGGACAACTATGATGGCCATTGCCAATACTGTAGTCAACATTGATTTTTTCATGGTTTTGTGTTTTCGTTTGTGCAAAATTGCCGCACAAAACCAGCTTGAATGTTCAAACTTGGAAGTTCGAACGCATTCATGGAACCTTTACGAAAAAAATTACAGGAAAATTAGGGTTTGGATTACATTGTCAATTACACCAGCTGCTTGCTTTTCTTATATTCACTCGGCGTCATGCCTGTATGTTTTTTAAAAGTTGTGTTGAAAGTGGTTTTTGAATTGAACCCTGATTCAAACCCGATACCGACAAGGGATAGGTGGTCGTATTTTTCATCTGTCAAAAGCCTTTTTGCCACATTGACCCTTTCTTCGTTGATCAATTCAAAAAAAGTCTTGCCCATCACTGAATTGATAGCCTGTGACACAAGGTAGGATTGAAAGCCTATGGTTTCAGACAGTTCTTTAATGGATACATTTTCATTTCGGAAGAACTCTTCATCCTTCATGGTTTCTTTTACTTTTTCTGCAATGGACATCAATTGAGGATTGATGCTTTTTTGTTCCCCGTTTGGATCATTTTTGCTTGCCTCTTTCAGGGTTTGGGCATCTGCTTCTGATGTCTCAGTTACAATTTTCCTGAGCTTATAAATCTCAGGTGAGATTTTGCCTTTGATGGTGACAAAATAGAGAAAAATGGTAAGGGCAACCATATTCAGCAGGCAGCCTTTGGTAGAAAAATCAGGATAGGCCAATACATAAGCCAATAAGGTATAAGAAATAATTACCGTTCCCAAAAAACCAAAAATCAACTGCTTAATCCAATTTATCCCTAGTTTTTGCTCGGATGAAAAATTCTGTTGGACTCTTGCCTTATGTTGCCTGTAGGCCTTAAAATAAAGAAAAACATAGAATACTATGTATATGAGATTGGTAAAAGAAAGCACTTGATCATAAGTGTCCTGACCTCCTGCGTATTCATAGGTTACCTGATACTTATCTTGAATGTATTTTACATAATGCAAGGCTATGGGAATATAGGCAAAAGCAAATGAAAAGTGCTTGAGTGTTCTTTTTAGACTGACTTCCTCCGATAAACTTCTGATGTAAAGATAAAGTGAAGATATCGTGATAAACTTGGTACAATGAAAAATCCAGACATATTTCCAACCTAACTGGATCTGAAGAATAGGAGCAAGAAGTAAGATTACAGCGGTAAAAATAAAAATAGCCAGTAAATTATTGGAGGCTTTATCTCTATCTGGATAGAATAAAACTACAGTGGATAAGATAAGTCCTTGTAATCCACCGAATAATATCAATATGTTCAGAATATTGTTCTGTAAATCTAAGTTTGACATTTTTATGAAAAATATCCCTAAAAATAGTAGATTCATTTTTTAATAGGTAGAATTATGGACTAAAATTGAAGCAAACACTATTGATTCACTTTCAAAGAAATCATTTTTGCTGTTTCGTCTATGTTTATCTGTTTGTAAGAATTGTGGCTCTTCAATTGGAAAAATTATAGGGATACCTAATTTTGAATATTCAACCCTTTGCAAATGAGCTTAACTGAGCCTTCGGATTGGATTTTACAGAACTTTAAAGTCTTGTTTAGTTTTCTTGGAGCTATTCAGGCCTTTATCCTTGCAGCGGTAATTCTTTTTTATCCAAGGGAAAACAGAGTTCCAAATATTCTTTTGAGCATTTTTGTATTCTCAATTGGTCATCTTCTAATTATCAATAGAGTTGCAGAATGGCTAAATCATCATTACGACTGGTTGTTATTTAGCTTTCAACTTCTGGGTTTGATTTCCCTATATCTCTATATCCAGAGTCTTTACAAAGACATCAATTGGAAGAAACAATGGTGGCATATTGTAGTAATTGCCTTTGATTCTTATAGAATATATATCGGGAGTCAAATCCGCTTGTTAAACCTTGGAGAGGATGAGTACTACTACCAGTTTTTAGGTACTAATTTTGAGTATTTCAGCTTGACCGCCATTGTCTTTATCTACATCATTTATTTGGCACTTTCCCTTAAAGAGTATCAAAAGTATCGTACCATTGCCAAGAAAAATTTCTCAGATGAAATGAGGCTGGGAACTTCTTGGGTAAAACAGATGATTTATGGTCGTTATTTCCTTATTGTTATTGATTTTATTTTGCTCCTAATTAATTATTCTTTTAAAGAATCCTATTCCCCGTACCATGGCATAGCAAATACTCTTGCCTATACCGTTTTTGCATATTTTATCACAATAAAAGGAAAACTCAATCCTGCAGTTTATCAGTTGAGGCAGATTGAAAATCCAAAAGTTGAGGGAGTTTCAATTAAAAAAAATGATCCTGCAGAGACAAATGAAATATTGGAGGAAATTTCAAAGCTATTTTTAAAATCTATGGATCATGAAAAACTATATATCCAGGAGGGACTCTCAGTCAAAGAGGTGGCGGAACATATTGGTTATCCCCCATACTTAGTTTCCCAAGCCATAAATACTTGTTTGGAAAAAAGTTTTTTTGAATTGATTAACGGCTATAGAGTAGAGGAGGCAAAAAAATTAATTCTTGATGAAAACCTGAATCATTTATCCATGGTTGGAATCGGGTTTGAGGCTGGGTTTAGTTCTAAGACAGCATTTAACACGGCATTTAAAAAACATACTGGACTGACACCGAGCGAATTTAAACGAAATGAATTGGAAAGATTCGAACAATAGGATTTCTTTTCAAATCATAAAATTGATCACATGCATGTATTTTGGATGTAAAAAGACTTTGTCAGTCATGTAGTTTAATTGGGAATAACGATCAAAAATTTTATTCTTGTATTGAGGTGCGATCCCTTGGTCTGTGTCCTTCACAGATATTTTTATTTTGTTCGTATCATCTTGAATAATCAAATAAATTGTTGAATTGTCATAAGAATAGCGGTTAGCATTTGAGATCAAATGGGTAAGTACCCAAGCGGTTTTTTCATTGTCTGCATGAACTCTAGGTACTTTATCCGGGCAAATTAAATCAATTGTTATTTGTCTTTTATCCACCTGTGTCTTTGTGGCATTAATTGCATATGGGAGTATTTGTTTTGGATCTGATTGAGGATTACTTTAATCCTATACTCTCACTTTTTAAGTAGAAGTTTGCACATTATTTCAATGGCAGATGAAAGGTGTACCTACAAGAATCATAACATACCCGTACAGATTTCCGCTTTTACCGAAAGTTTTTGGATAAGTGCCTACCTTGTTATTACAAGCAAAGGTTACCTTTTTCAGCTGAAGACGTTGGGTTAACTTTCGGCAGGCTTTAAAAATATCCCTGGACTACTGGCTCTTATGGAGTGACATCAGTTGTATAAATATGCCTTTCAGATATCCAATTACAAAGTTCAAGTGTTAATTCAGTTAAGATATTTGATATTTTCCTTCCTTTTTTTTTGAAAAACGGATAATGAATAGAAGAAAGTTTTACCAAAAATAACTTTGTAAAAAGTTTCGTTGTAATAATTTAAAATTTCAAGATGAAGGCTTAACCCTAGCTGACTTGAAATCAAATTTGGTGAACCATCTCCATCTGAGCATCTGTTAGAAAAGTCGGTTGCTCAACATTCTATGGTATTGGTCTTTTTTGAGCATTGAAGAAAAATGAAAAAACCTCCGATTTTCGGAGGTTTTTTCAAAAGAGATTTGAACTCACTCAAACAAGTCAAATTTGACTCCAAAATTGATGCGGGCACTGTAAAATTCTTCCTGGGCTGTTCTTTGCCTGATGCCTTGGTAATATCTTAACGGCTGGTTGGTCAGGTTGTTGGCTTCGGCAAAAATCCTCCAATTTTTGGTAATTGCATAAGATGCATTGACATCCAAAAATGTCTGCCGGTCGTAGTAAAAATCTTCAAAATTTGATCCACCCACTTCATCCAGATATCCACTGGCATGGTTGACTGAAGCCCTTAGGACCAGTTTTTCAGATTCAAAAGACAGAGATGCGTTAAACATATTTCTTGCCGTTCCCGGCAATTTGATGTCATCTTCCTCTCTTCCTTCTATTCCAGAAGTCCTTGAATCAGTGAAAGTGTAGTTGGCAAAAAGCCCAAGGCCTTTCCAAATACCAGGGAGAAAGTCAAATTGCCTTTGAATGCTTGTTTCAAATCCGTACACATTGGCCGTACCTCCGTTTTCTGGCTGGGTGAGTTCGATCAATGGTCCAAACTGAGGATCCACAACATTCAACTGGGTCCGTTGGTAGATGAAATTATTAACATCTTTGTAAAACCCTCCAGCAGTAAATACCCCAACTGACTTGTAATAATTTTCAAACATGAGGTCAAAATTCATTGAAGTCGTAGGGACGAGGTTAGGGTTTCCTCTCTCAAGCGATTGGTTGTCAGGGCTGAAAATTGCATATGGAACCAAATCAAAATAATTTGGTCTTGCAATGGTGTTGGCCCAAGCCAATCTCACAATTTGGTTTTCGCTGACGTCATATTTGAAATGCACACCAGGCATGAAGTTGGAATAGTTGTCTGATACTGTAGCAGACTGGTTGAAGGTTTCTTCGTCCTCATCAAACTCATAACCACGGTATTCCAAATTGGTATTTTCTAGCCTTAAACCAAAAATCCCTGAGAGTCTGGAGTTAATCTGGTAATCTGTCATTACATATCCAGCTGAAATGGTCTCAGAAGCCTGGTAATTGCCAGTGATATATTCACCCACAGCATCTTCAAATTCAAACAAAGATTCGTTTTTCAGATCTAATCCGCCTAGAAACTCTTTGGTGACGAATCTTCCAGGAACATATTGGGGTCCATTGAGAAAAATCCTTTCATCTTGAAAGGAAAATGGAAGCGAACCCAAATTGTTTCCTCCCATTCCCATATCTACAATAGGATCATAGACATCATAAGAATCAGTTCTAACTTTGTATTTTGATCTTATTCTTCCACCAAATTTAATAATGCCTTTATTGGCAGCATATGGTAAGGTAAAATCTACCCGTCCATTTAGGTCTTCTTCAAAAGTGAAGTTGTTAGACTCATAGAGTTCGTTTAGGCCTAAACCCAATTCACTCTCTTGATTGACCAATGTGGTCAAGACCTTGAACGGATCCCTGATGTCTACAATTACGTCCGCGTTGCCCCTATGGGTGATGTAGCGCTCATTTGGCCTGTTTTCAGAAGCTTTGGCATAAGTTCCATTCCAAGTCATTTTCAGTCTGTTGAAAATATGGCTACCGGATAGCGTGGTGTTGATGACTCTTTGGTCTTCAAGCCGTGTATTCCTAACCCTGCTGTTATCGATTCCACCTTTGGTTTGGATTGCTGTCCTTCCCCTCATCTGAAATAGATTGGGGGCTAATTCAGTGAACTCACCTGATTCAAAAGGCTCGTCTGTTCTATCAACCCTAAATCTGTATCTGTTCTCCCAGTCGTCTCTCCAGTTATACATGGTATTTAAAACAAGAGAGTGATTGTTGTTGATATCATAGTCCAAAGCCAGAGACGCAGACCTCCTTACCCGTTGTACATCATATTTTCTAAGATCAAAATTGTTGATGACCACAGGATTGTTAGGATCATCTGTTTCTGCCCATTGAGCTTCCACATTGTCTGATCCGAAATTGTGGTTGTTGTATGATCCCGAAAAAATCACTCCTAATTTATCATTTGCTATCCTGTCACCTATAATCAGGCCTCCTGTCCAAATCGGCTTATCTGTCAAGAGGTTAACACCTGATGCAGCGGTCCCGGAAACCCTAAGTCCATTGGGAGCTTTTCTGGTGACGAGGTTTACTGCACCACCAATCGCATCAGCATCCATATCAGGAAGTACGCTTTTATTGACCTCAATGGTTTGGATCATATCAGAAGGTATAAGGTCCATTTGAACTCTTCTGTTGTCACCTTCTGCAGAAGGAACTCTTTCCCCATTGATCATCACAGAGTTCAGTTCCGGTGCCATCCCTCGGATGATGATGTTTCTTGCCTCCCCTTGGTCATTCTGCATGGTGATACCGGGAATCCTTTTGATCGCATCTCCTATATTGGCATCCGGAAATCGACCAATCTGATCAGCAGCTACAATATTGGTGATATTGGAATTGGTCCTTTGTTGGTTCAATGCCCTTGCCTGACCTTTAAGTCTATCTCCGAAAACGATAAATTCGCCACCCTCTAACGTGCCGGGCATCATCTGAAATCTCATGTCAAGGGTCTGCCCGTCTTGAAGAGAAATGTCTTTTGTAACAGAATTATAACCCAAATAAGAGACGGTTACCTTGTAATTTCCTGCTGGTATACCCTGTATGACAAAGTCTCCAAGCTGATTGGTCACAGTACCTTTATTGGTTCCTTCAAGGATGACATTTGCACCGGGCAGCGAGAGGTTTTGGTCATCTATAACTTTACCCCCGAATACTGCTTGAGCCAGCATTTCACCTGAGTACAAGAGAAAGCTTAGCATAAATAAGAATTGTAAACCCTTTTTCATATATGATATTGTTTGATTTTTTATTTTTTTGTTTTAAGGACATCGCCCGCAAGGTCTTCCCATCTGTATAGCTGAAATGTTTTGTCATCTGACATGGCCACGAACAAACCCTTGGTAAAAGTGCTGTTCAAAGGGACGCTTGTTACTTCAGAACCGTCACTGGATTCAGTTGAGGTTTTGATGATGGTAATCAGGTCATGCTGATGGGGATTGGAGGGAGCGCCTTCTCTTGGAAACACGTGGAATTGGTTGACCTCTTGATCTGATACCAAGATATAGCCGGTAGTTTCGTCAAGTTTGTAAATAGATATTCCTTCGTGATCTTTGTCAAATCCTTCTGTCGCAAAAACTGCCAATTCTTCATTGCCTTTTCCAGGGTCTGCATAATATTTCCTGACGCCGACCCCTTCATCAGAATAATAAATGAAGCCCAGTTCGTTGTCGATTGCGATGGCTTCGATTTCTTTTTGTCCACTATATTTCCCGAACTTCCTCACCAGTTCTAGGGCTATACCCGACGCACTTCCTATGATTTCATATTGCCAAAGGTAAGTGCCGTCAGTAGGACCGGACTTCCTTCCTGCGACCACATAGTGCTTTCCATTGGCTAGATCATGATACACTGCTACACCCATAAGGTCACGGTACATTTCACCAGTCTCACCTTTATAGACTTCTATTCCTCCTGCCTGAATTTCTTTCATTTCAGGAAGGGAGTAAAACCTTAACTTGGAAGTCATCCGCTCCCCGGTCACTGCGAAATCCACAGATTTATCCCCTATTTTCAAACCGTAACCAACATCTACATTGTTGGGTCTCTTAAGTCCGCGTACAATTAGGGAGTCTATTTTTTTTCCTTTAAGATCGAATACATACAATGCACCATCGGCGTCTTTGTCGGTTCCTATAATCAGGCTTTTGGCTGGATCAGACGGATGAATCCAAATGGCAGGATCATCCGTATCATGCTTTACACTATCGGTGACATAGACGGGTTTGACTATAGTTTGATCAGGTGAATTTTCCGCCAGCATTGTTTCTTTTGCTTTTTGGCAGGAAGAAAATTCAAGGATCAGCAATAGGTAAATAAGAGAAGTTTTTCTTATCATAAAATGGCTTTTTTTACCACAAAATTAGATGGGGGAAACGATACTTTTTTAAAATCTGTGTTAACAAATAAGTACTTTTCGAAGAAGAAATTATGAACAAAAATCAAAGGGTGAACTGTAATTTTAGAAATGAAAATTGTCAAAAAAACAGAAACGAATAGTAGTAAAAATTCTTTAAAAGAGTAACCCTATTGGGTTGTCCTTAAAATAAAAATCTTATTTTACAGTTGGGTGACATTCCGTTAATATTGGTTAAAACAATTGTCATTTTAAAACAGAATTTGACCGTAGTAAAGTCCTTCTAATTTTGGCGTGCTATTATCAGTTTACAGAAGCTAAATTATTTTTCAAAAAAGCATTAAATCAGAAAAAATGCCTTGATTTCTTTTCAGTCTGACACGAAAAGCTCCAATCAATAACCTTTTGGCAAATCAATTTCAAATAAACCCATCTGAGTGCCAAGCAAAAGTTTGCTCTCATATACGTTCAAGGTCATAATCCTTGATTTCAAATGGCTTACATCTACTGAAAACCACTCAGAATTATTATAGTATGAAAGGTTTGGTCCTGAAAATGCGAAGTTTTCCCAGACAAAGCTTGTGTACCAAATCCTTCCATTCACATCCTTTATAAGATGGCCATAAGAACTGGCATTGGGGGGGGCGTGGTAAATCCATTTATCATTTTCGAATGTAAGTATATTTGGATTTATTGAGCCGGGAGCGAAGACCTGAAACCATAGATGGTTGTTGTCCTGGATAGCGACTGAACTAAGGTAGGAGCTGGGTTGAAACCCGGGAATAGAGCTATTAGGGATATGCTGCCAGTTACCTGACTCAATTCTTAGCAAGCCTTCAAAATCAAGCAGAACCCAAACCACACCTTCAGGATCAATGGCTAGTCCGTGTGTAATGTTGGACGGTAAATCGGATGTTAACTCATTGTAGACGGTTAATTGTGAACCATCCCAAAATGCAATGCCCAAGTAACCACTCAACCATATGTTTTTGTTACGGTCAAAAGTGTACCGATGGAATCCAAAATTTGGGAAAGTTTCGTAAAGAGTAAATTCATTCAGTCCCATAACTTGATAGATGGCTTTTACATTGCCATAATCAAGTGCATACAGATTTCCTTCCCAATCCAATTCCAATGAAGTGTAGGTAAAATCAGGATTATAATCAAAGTTATTACCGTTTACCTTAGTCAATTGCCTTGAAGGTTGGCTAAAATACGGGTGTTGATGACAACTATCGCATATCGAGGAGGATTCTATCCAAACTTCGCCGTTCAACGGTACAATGTTTCTGATGGACTTATCTGAGAGATAATCCAGATAGGATAAATTTTCTTCTGGCGTTGTATTTTTTTCTTTGATGCAGGAAGCGAAAATCGCCATACATAGAAATGATAAAATAGTGACTTTTTTCATAGAACCTTTACTAACTTGGAATTAAGGTGTTCTTTCCGTTGGCTTTTATTAATTGTCTGATTGAGGTGAAGTGGCCGAACAGAACTAGGGGAACAATAAATGTAGGCAACCAACTGAAAGGGAAATTCAAAATTGTAATGTTCGGTTGTTCAAAAGCAAATTGTTGGATTGGGGATGGGGCTGATAAAAAAGCATTGACTACAATGTTTATTACAAGTCCGAGACAAATGAAGTTCCAAACCAAAATTCCCAAACCACTTATTCTTCCTTTTGTCCAACCGAAGTAGGCAACAAATGGTGCAGTTATTCCTGCAAGAATATCATAATTCCGTCCCTCAAAAGTCATCAGTTCGGGTATGGCTTTTTGGAGAAAAAGCCAATACAAGACCATTTCAACAGGTATTCTTACAATGTTCAAATAGGTCAAATTTTTTGGAGGCAAACTGTCAACAAATTCTTTTCCTTTTGCGGTCAAAAACAACAAGATGATAGACAAAATCGAAGGCAATATGCCAAAAAGCAATATTTTTGGTGGCCATGCATTTGGGTCTTGGTTATACACGTTTTTTAAGGTCAAAACTGCTTGAATTGTCAACCAAATCGTCAGGCCGATAAAGATTAGCGTTGATTTTTCCCGGATCTTTTCTGAGGGGGAATTTTTAACGGTCCAGATGAATAGCAATAAGGTTACGACAGTGGTTAGACCGAATGTTAAGCCTATGTAACCTGGTAAACTTCCTATCATTCGATTGCCTGTTCTATGCCGATGGTGCTGCTTGAAAATGATATTTCTGTCCTTAAATCATATTGAATATCGATCAAATATTTGGTCGTTCCAAGAAGTTAAGGGTGAACTATTGGTTTTTAAGAGGTTTTTCCGAATTTGTTTTCGGCTTGAATATCCAATATTTTTTTAGTAAACCATCATTTTGTTAATTAATAAATTTTTAAATTTTATTGGCTGCTTTTTTTAATTTCCACACGAAGTATTTACTGATAACCAGACGACTTGACAACAGTGAATCACTCCCATTTTTTTCTTTTTCAAGAATTCAACACGGAGAGTCCCAGCCCCTAGGGGCAAAATATGGGTAGACCCGAGGCTCAGCATGACGCAAAGGTAAGATGCGTGGATGGTCCAAGTCTCAAGACTTGAACCAGGAAGATCGTTGTTTCGGTCCGAAAGGTGTGTATGGAATGGAGACGATTAATTTGAACAAAATCACCTTAACCAACGATAAGTGGAAAAATCGTCTGTTTTGATGATATATCTAAATATCGTTTATTTTGATGATATTTTGTATTATCGTTTTATTTAACGATATTAGTCAGATGATCGCGGTAATAAAGGGAGATATCATTCAGTCAAGAAAAGTAAAGGATCCGGAAAGATGGCTGATTCCACTCAAAGACCTGCTCGCAACCTGGGGAAACTATCCCAAAGACTGGGAAGTGGTTTGGGGGGATTTTTTTCAGTTGGAGCTCCTAAACCCCTCGAAGGCATTGGATGCGGCTTTCCAGATCAAGGCACTCATCAAAAGCATCGTTCCTGAAGATACCAAAAAGCAGATCAGCCCCATTGATGTACGCATGGCCATAGGCATAGGTGATAAATCTTATGCCGGTAGTCACATATCGGAAAGCAACGGTCAGGCCTATGTCTTTTCCGGAGAGAAATTTGAGAAACTCAAAAAAGAGAAGAGCACACTTGCCTTAAAAAGTCCATGGGTGGATTTCGACGCAGAAATGAATCTATATTTGCGCCTGATGGCCACTTTTATGGATAAATGGTCGGTTTCTTCCGGAGAAATGGTCCTCACCATGCTTCAAAAACCACAGGCCACTCAGGCTGAAATAGGGGAGTTATTGGGTATCAAGCAAAACTCGGTCAGCGGCAGGTGGAATCGAGCCCATGTGGAGGAAATGATGGAAGTGAATCAAATTTTTAAAGAAAAAATTAATCTAAAAATGCCATGATCCACTTGATTAAATTATTGTTGGCCCACCTGATCGGTGATTTTTTACTACAGCCCAAACCATGGTTGATAGATAAAGAAAAGAATAAGCTTGTATCACCCATTTTGTATGTACACCTCTTGCTGCATGGTGGACTGGTCCTTCTGCTTTTTTGGGACCTCAAACTGTGGCCACTGGCATTGGCCCTCACGGTGGCTCATGGACTGATAGATGTGGCCAAACTGTATTTTCAACGGCCTTCCAACAGATCCAAATGGTTTTTGGCAGATCAAGCCCTTCATATCCTGACCATCTTGCTGGCTTGGTACTTTTGGTTTAAGCCGACGGTCAATTTCCAAGCCTTCTTGTCACAACCCACGGTATGGATTTACCTGACAGCCTTGGTGTTTTTGACCTTTTCTGCGGGAATTATCATTCAGGTACTGCTAGCCAACTGGTCAGCCAAACTAGCCGACGGGCACGATGAGTCACTGGCCAACGCAGGCAAATACATCGGCATGCTGGAACGCCTTTTTGTTTTTCTGTTTATTGTTTCCGGACATTGGGAGGCGGTTGGATTTTTGTTGGCCGCCAAATCGGTTTTCCGGTTTGGAGACCTAAAGGAATCCAAGGACCGCAAACTCACCGAATACATCCTAATCGGGACCTTGTTGAGCTTTGGCATGGCGATTCTCACCGGTATGACGGTACAATATCTCACCAATTGGATATAATTGTCGGTAGGTATTCCAGGCAGATGGGTAATTAAAAAATTTATTCTCGCAGTTGGTTTGGAATGTTTCAATTTTATTAGCTTTGCATTTGCCTTTTAAAGGCAGGGGAGAAGGTATAAAACCTGGTTCCTTAACAGAGAATAAAGCTGCGCACGTGGCGAAATTGGTAGACGCACTGTCTTCAGGTGGCAGCGCCCTTGGGTGTGAAGGTTCGAGTCCTTTCGTGCGCACAGTAACCCGGTCTTTGGCCGGGTTTTTTTTTAATATCCACATTCGCACTTTCTTCCATTTGCTCAATTTGTTTAGGTACTTTACCCATAAATTGAATCTCATTCAAAAACCAGCCTAAAGTTTTTTGTTTGGATATATTACAAAGGCCTTATTACAAAAGTAGACCCCTGAAGCTAAGTTTACATTGAACATACTTTAAAAAATAAAACCTAATAATAAGCGATCGCAACTTAAACAAAATCATTTTCACATATTGTTTTCTGGATTTTAATATATATTTTTAGCTTTTCATAAAAATTAAAATTCAATAAATACCGTCAATTCAACTAATAAAACTTTATTCAATAAAATTTAGTCCTGATTTTTGGCATTTATTGGTATATAATTTCAAATAATTACCGTTTAGGAATAAAATGCAATGAGGAAGGTCGGCAATCGCTCATTTTTTTTGTTATGGAAGTGCGGAATAGGGATCATCATTGCATTGACCCTTGTTCAAGCGATCGCAAGGGATTTTTCTTTGGAACCGGTTCGGTTGATGGCAAAACTGGTTTCATTGAGCGAAAATCCTTCTAAGATCAATATACCATTCAATGATTTGGATTTTGATTTTAGTTTTCCAAGCCAAGACAATTGTGCCGGTGAACCTATCAATTTTGTTTCCAATGTGACAGGCGGAAGAGGTCCCTATCAATATGCCTGGGAATTTGGAAATGGGGGAACGGCCACCAATGCCAATCCCAGGTACACGTATAACTTGTTGGGCTGTGGAGAACAGACCTTTCAGGTTAAACTGACCGTAAGGGATGCTGATGGAAATAGCCTGAGTAAGACCAAACCTATCCTAATCAAAGAAATTCCCAACATTGGTTTGGAGGACGCAAAACCTTTTCAGGATTTCAGAAACTGTGAAAACAACCCTTCGGCGGCCAATCCTGACTTTACAGTTACGGTCAACAATACTTCTGTAAGCAACTGTGTCACAGATTTTACTTTGGACTGGGGAGATGGAACGGTTCTAACCAACCTCACTAAGGATGATTTTCCGCTTACCCATACCTACAAACGATTGGGCGCTTTTAATTTAAAACTGACCGGAAAAGGTGAAAACGGATGTTCGGCTACCAAGACTTATGTGGTGGCCAATCAAAGTAATCCAGCAGGAGGACTTGCCACACAGGGGTCTACCACCGGCTTGTGTGCACCAACCTTGGCAGTTCCTTTTATCATCAACAACTGGAAGGATAATCCTCCGGGTACACTGTATTTGCTTGAATTTGGGGATGGGAATCAGCAAGAGTTTGAACACCCATTGAATGATGATTTCTCGGATTTTATTGTAGAGCACATTTACACCACCTCTTCCTGCCCCGACAGATCCTTTACAGCCATTCTAAATGTGATCAACGCCTGTGACAACACACCTTTTACAGCCGGAAACATTCAAGTCAGGATTCCACCTAAAGCGGAGTTTTTTGTGGAAGATGCCTGCGAGGGAAAGCCGGTCCGGTTTAGAAATGCCACAGAGGTAGGCTTCTATGGACCGGATTGTCTTACGGAGACGGTTTGGGCTTGGGATTTTGGTGACCCCGAAAGTGGGGCAGCCAATTTTTCATCCCTTGAAACTCCTTCTCACATTTTCAGCAAGCCTGGAAACTATACGGTAATTCTGGAAGCAAGCAATCCATGTGGCACCACGAGGGCTGAAATTGAAGTTTGTGTCAGTGAGGATTTGGAACCCGAATTTGATTTGAATTTTTCCGAGGGCTGTGGTCCATTGGAGGTGCAGGTGGATAATTTGACCCAGAAAGAAGGCAACTGCGGGCCAACTGAAATGCTTTGGACAGTTGGGTTTTCGCCATCGGATTGCAATGATTCAGGCGAGTGGAGTTTTACAGGGGGCACCAATGACAAGGTCTTTGAGCCTGCATTTAATTTCGTGGCACCTGGAACCTATACCATCACCTTACAGGCTTCCAATTCATGTGATACGTATTCAAAATCCAAAACTGTTACTGTAACAGCTCCGCCATTGGTCCGTTTAACACCCATAGCTGATTCATGCGGACCCATTTCCATCAACCCTCAAGCTGAGGTGACAAGTTGTGGTCCCGGCGAATCGGTTTACAAGTGGACTTTTGAAGGGGGTACCCCCGAAAGTTCAGATCAACTTATTCCCGGTACAGTGACTTTTGAAACCGTTGGCCTGCATACCGTGACTCTTGAGGTCAGCAATGCCTGTGGAACTACCTTGGAAAGTGTCAGCTTTAATGTAGGGGAGGAACCTGAGATTTCAGCAGGGGAAGATCTCAGCATATGTTTTGGGGAAAGTGTGACGCTTAGTCCCACGGTCAACAGAGACTTTTCTGAGGTAAGTTTTGAGTGGATCGGCGAACCTGGGAATTTTTCTTCTTCGGATCCCAATCCCTCCGTAAATCCTGAGACTACGACTACCTACTTTCTAACGGTTACTGATGCTGCCGGATGCTTTGAGACCGATGAGGTGACAGTATTGGTTGAACCTGCACCGCTGATTTCTGCTTCCAGAATGGATCAAGTCATTTGCTCGGGGGAATCAAACCAGCCTATTGAATTTTCCACGGATACGGGTGAGTTGGTGTCTTGGACGGCTGAGGCCAATGGGGTAGAAGGGGTGGTTTTGAGTGGTTCGGGTTCTATACCTGTCCAAATCTTATTGAATAATGGGGACACGCCAACCACGGTGGTTTATACCGCGGTATTGTCTGAAGAGGAGGAAAGGAAATGCCAATCCACACCTTTGGTTTACACTATAGAAGTCAATCCGGTACCGCAGGTTGATGATCAAAGCTTGGCTATCTGCAGCGGGGAATCACGTTCTTTTAGGCCAAGTGGAATTCCTGTGGGCACTGCTTTTACTTGGTCAGCACCAGTGGGTAGCGGGTTTTCAGGAGGATCTGGTCAGGACGAACCTCAAGAAACCATTGATCTGAGCTTGACCAATGACGGGGATGAGCCAGTCAAAGTAAGCATTCAGGTTACTCCTTTATTGGGCAACTGTCCCGGTAATGTCTTTGATTTGGATATTACTTTAAATCCGGCACCTAAAATTGATTTCTCACTTTCTGATCAGGTAATTTGCTCAGGCGATGAGATGGAGCTTGTTCAGCTGTCAAGCCCGGTTGACGGGGCTGTTTTCTCTTGGACTGCACAGGCCAATGGCGTGGAAGGTGTTGTGCTTCAAGGCCAAGGTGATACTTTGGGAGGCCAACCATTTATCAATAACACGGGCGAACCTAGGACCGTGGTGTTTGAAGTCTTTGCTACCACAGATGGTGCTTCAGCTTGTTCTGGCGTTCCTGTTCAGTATGAGGTAACGGTCAATCCTATTTTGACACTGAATGCTGAGACCAGTAATTTTAATGGGTTTGAAGTCAGTTGTTTTGGGGGAAGTGATGGATCTATCCGACTCGATCCTTCTGGTGGAAGTGGAAGTTACCGTTATGCATGGACAGGACCTGATGGGTTCAGTTCTGATGAAAAAGACCTGGACAACTTGGGTCCGGGGACTTATACTTTGGAACTAAGAGATGCATTCGGTTGCGAGTTGAGCCGTTCTTTCGAGCTAAGGGCACCTGTTCCTTTTGAAGTAAGTCTTGAGGATAAAGTAGACATTCTTTGTGCAGGTAGCAGCACTGGTGTGATCAATCTTCAAATCTCCGGCGGGGTGGAAGGTGAAAATGGATATGATATCCAATGGATCAAGGACGGTACCATAATGGATGAATCGCTGGCCAGCCTTTCTGAGCTATCGGCCGGAACTTATGAAGTCATTGCTACAGACGCGAATGGATGCACCATCAGCCTTCCGCCCATCGAATTGACAGAACCAGATGAAATCCTGCTCATAGGGGTAGAAAAAGGAGATATTTCTTGCTATAATGCCAACGATGGCTTCATCAACCTACAAATCCAAGGTGGGGTGGGCCCCTATAAGATTAATTGGGATTTTGGTTCTGCAGCCCAATCCTTTGACAATTTAGGTCCAGGTACTTACCGCGTCTCGGTCACTGATGCCATTGGTTGTGTAAAGCAGGAAGAAATCACAGTTCAAGATGCGCCAAGATTTGCTGTGGATCCCATCGCCAAGGACATTTCCTGTCATGGAGCCGGCGATGGAAGTATCGTATTGAATCTGGAATTTGAAGGTCCCATCACCATAAGATGGGATCATGGGGCAGAATTGGAGAATCTGTTTAATCTTCAAGCAGGATCATATGGTGTCACGCTTCGGAACCAAGACGGTTGCGAGATCAGAAGAACTTTTTTCATCAATGAACCCGATCCTTTACAGCTTTCTGCTCAGGTGGATGATGCTTTGGATTGTGGCAATCCCCAAAGTGGTGCCATTGACCTGTTGATTTCAGGCGGGGTACCTCCTTATGAAATAACATGGAACAACGGGTCCAACCTTCAGAATTTGGCCAACTTGACTTCTGGTCAATATACAGTTTCCATCACAGACCAATCTGGCTGTCAGGTCAGTCAGCAATATGTGGTCAAAAGACCTGATCCCATCCAAGCCAGGGTATTTCGGTCTTTGGACATCACCTGTGAACCGAGGAACATATTTGACGAATTCGAACTGAATATAGAAGGGGGATTGCCTCCTTTTAACATCAACTGGAGTGGGGGACAAGTCAGAAACAATGGCTACGGTCTTACGGTCAGGGAACCCGGTTTGTACCAGCTCAATATCACCGATGCCATGGGGTGCGAGTACAATGAATCCTTTGAAGTGGACAACCATTTTGTGGCACTGGACATGGACATACAGTCCACCTCCCTAGAACGGTATCAAGCCTTCTTTGCCAATTTCCCGGTGGTATTTACTAACAACAGCTTTGGAAATATCCTTTCTTACTATTGGGATTTTGGTGATGGAAATTCCAGTACGCAAGAGAGCCCTACGCATATTTATCAGGAAGAAGGGGAATTTGAAGTAAAACTACAGGTAGTTGACCTCTATGGATGCGAATTGGAGATCAGTCGCATGCTGGAGATCAGAGATTATTTCATCAAAGTCCCTAATGCCTTTACACCCAATGAGGACGGGATCAATGATTTCTTCTTTCCCAAATTCCTGAGTATAGAAAGTTTGGAATTCTATGTCATGAACAAATGGGGTGAAGTCATCTTTTTCACAGATGACCTTAATTCCCCGGGCTGGGATGGAAAAATTAATGGAGAACCTGCCTTGCCTGGCAATTACGTCTACAAGATGTCCTACAGGACCTTGGATGGCGGAAAATTCAATGAAAGTGAAGTCTTTATCTTAATCAAATGATGGGAAAGCTGATTCGGATTGCTTTGTTTCTTTGCTTGCTTTCTTCGAGCATACTGGGGCAGGACATGCATTACAGTCAGTTCTATGCAGCGCCCTTGTACCTGAACCCTGCCTTTGCGGGATCCACAGAACTGAGTAGGGTAGGGTTAAATTATAGAAAACAATGGCCCGGCCTGGCTCATGATTTCAACATGTTTTCTGCCTATTTTGATCATTATAGTTATGACATGAAGAGTGGGTTTGGGGTAGCCTTTAATAGTTTCCATGAAACAAACATGGACTTGAAAATGAATGAGGTGTCTTTTTTTTACTCCTATAAACTGACCTTATCAGAAGGTTGGGACATGCGCTTTGGCGGACAGGGGGCTTTGGTCATGAGAAATGCAGCCTTGGACAATCTGCTTTTTGGAGATCAGATCAACCTCTTTACCCAAACCATCAATCCAAACACCATGGACAATGTTCCGGAGTTTGATCCTTACAGTTATTTTGATGTATCCTTTGGCACCCTACTTCAGGGGCAGAATGTCTGGATGGGAACCAGCATGCACCACATGAATACCCCAAGCTTAAGTTTTTTTCCAGACAACGACCAAAATCTGTTGCCTATGAAGTGGAGCATTCATGGAGGAGCCAATTTCGGGCTGGGTTCAAACAATTATTTTGGATCCAATGGGGAAAATATGGCTTCCCTTGCCTTTAATTACAAAAGGCAGGGCCCCTTCCAACAGTTGGATGTGGCAGGTCAGCTGCTGTATGGTAGTTTTATAGGAGGCCTGAGTTTCAGAGGCATCCCCGGATTACGTGGTAATGCCAACCAGGATTCATTGATCCTGTTGTTGGGACTGAAATTTGAAAATGGATTGGTGGTAGGATACAGCTACGACTTCATGATTTCCAATGTAGGGGTGCAAACCCGTGGGGCCCATGAGATTTCCCTCCGCTACCAGTTTTTACTGGGCGATCCCAGATCCCGGGATAGAAGAAGCCGTGTGTTGCGCTGTTTTGATTATTTGTTATGATCGTTTTACTAAATTCACTGCTCCATTAACTTTTGACCATGCATCCATTTAAGCCATTTTGGGGAAAGATTTTGGGTTGGAATTGGAAGTTTGGTTGCTTTATGGTCTTCCTATTGGGAATTCCCAGGTTTTGGTGGGTCCTCGAAGCCAACTCCGGAGGCACTTATCAAAAAGTCTCTTTGATATTTGTGTTAATGGCGGTTTTGCCTTTTGTGCTATTGAATCGGACAGGTAGAAAAACCATAGGAATTGTCCGACCTAAGAATGGGTTTAGACTCATTGAAGCATTTATGGCTGGGCTAGCATTCGGCTTATTGGTTTATTGCTTAGGGCAGCTTTTGTTTGGACAAACCCTTCAAAATTGGTATTGCTACATTTCGCAATCTTATCAGTTTCCGACAGAAGAGTGGCGGGAAAACAGACTGATGTACTTCAGTATTTTTGCTTTGGTTGGAATGACCTTTAGCCCAATAGGAGAGGAATTCTTTTACAGGGGATTGGTCCACGAAAGCATAGCTGTGGACTTGGGCCAAAAAAACGCATCATTTTGGGATAGTTTGGCCTTTTCGCTGACCCATTTAGCTCATTTTGGAATTGTTTGGACAGGATTGGGTTGGACGGTGTTTTGGATCCCTGCTTTGATTTGGATGGCAATGATTTTTCTTCTGGGAAAGGTATTTTACTGGTACAGAGTCAAATCACAATCCATCTGGGGAGCTGTGCTTTCACATGCCGGATTTAACTTGGCCATGACATGGACCATCTTTTATCTTATTCTTTGAAATGGTTATCCGCTTCTTTGCCACTAACCCAATATTCTTCTTCAAACGGGTAGGAAGCAGGAAGTCCGAAGTCGGACCCTTTCGGCAGGCAGGGATCTATCAGACATTTCAGTTTACCGGCGAGAATCATAAAGAATTACTATTTTACTGGCATCATTGCGGGCATACATGTTCTTTAACAATTGGTTCTTAGGGATCAAATGCAATGGCTTAATCACCAGATCTCTGTTTCACTCTTTTTTTATATAAGTTTCTCTAATTAATTAATTTTTTTAAATATTTAAATTAGGGTTTCTCAGGTAAAACGAGCAAATCTTATTAAATTGAACCCTTCTTATAAGCGAGTAATCAGACACCCAAAAGTGTTTAAATTTAGGTAACGATTGGAATAGGTTAAGTTAATTGCCAAATATCCAGTTAATATCAACCATAAGCAGGATCCATAGTTATGGAGCGTAATGCCGTAGCGCCAGATTAAACTAACTCAAAATGAACCAAACCAAAAATGCCATCAAAGTCCTCGTAGTAGGCTGTGGGAATATGGGAGCCTCCCATGCCCAAGCTTACCATAAGATGGAGGGATTTGAAATCGTGGGAATCGTTTCCAGAGGAAAAAGCAAAGAAGTTTTAAACGATCAATTGGGTGGAGGATATCCATTGTTTGATGATTATGAAACAGCATTGGCCCACAGTAATGCGGATGCTGTCTGCATTTCCACTTACCCTGACACCCATGAAGCCTTTGCCTTGAAGGCGCTTCAGCACGGCTGTCACGTGTTTATTGAAAAACCCTTGGCAGATACCGTGGAAGGCTCCGAAAAGGTGGTGGCGGCTGCTGTAAAGGCCAATAAAAAATTGGTGGTGGGCTATATCCTAAGGCATCACCCATCTTGGGAGAAGTTTGTAGAAATTGCCCATACTTTGGGCAAACCGCTTGTCATGCGCATGAACCTCAATCAGCAAAGCCATGGTGCGATGTGGGATACCCATCGAAACCTGATGAAAAGCCTGAGTCCCATTGTGGACTGTGGGGTGCATTACATTGATGTAATGTGTCAGATGACCCGGTCAAAGCCACTGCGCGTAAGTGCGATAGGGGCAAGGCTAACCAATGACATCCCCGCAGACAATTACAATTATGGCCAGCTTCAGTTGACTTTTGAGGATGGATCGGTAGGTTGGTACGAGGCAGGATGGGGACCTATGATCAGTGAAACGGCTTTTTTCATCAAGGATGTTTTTGGTCCTAAAGGCGCTGTTTCCATTCTGGCCAAAGATGCCGGAGCCGCTGGAAAATCAGCTTCCGTGGATGACCATACCAAAACAGAATCCATCAAAGTCCACCACGCCAAAATCAACGACAAAAATGAATTTATCCATCAGGATGAATGGATTGATATGAAGGATGAACCCGGGCATCAGGAGTTATGTGATCGGGAACAAGCCTTCTTTCTCAAAGCCATACAGGAAGAAATGGATCTGACAGACCACCATCAGGATGCAGTGAACAGCCTGAGAATTGCTTTTGCCTGTGATGAGGCGGTGAGAACTGGAAAGACGGTGGAGTTGTAAAAGGTAAGAGCCAGAAGCTGAAAGTAGGGATAAAACAGAAGAACAGAGAACAGAACTATAGAGCAATGGAAGAAAAGCTGGAAGCTCAAAGCTGAAAGTGGAGAAAAAGAATAAAAGAAAACAGGATATCAGAAAAAAAGCATCGAGCTCAAAGCTAAAAGTTTAGAATCAAGCACTCACTTGCCCATAGACTCTAAATCCCTATGAATACCTGATTAAAAGTCCCCCAAGTGGGGGATTTAGGGGGAAGAAAACCTGAAAGCTGAAAGTGGAGAAACCAGAATAACAGAAAACAGGATATCAGAAAAAAGCATCGAGCTCAAAGCTCAAAGTTTAGAATCAAGCACGCTGAACATGCTACCCCATTATTTCATAATCCCGGAGGGATTAAATACCGAAGGTTTTTAGCCCCGGGTGACAACCCGGGTAGAAGGATAGGTCAGTTAGAAATAAAACCCTGATAGGGTTTAACAGATATTGATAATCGGGGAAGCGTCAATTCAGGACAAATAAAAACCGATGGTGATTGCCATCGGTTTTTATTTTTGATCAGGATGCTTTTATTTTTTTAAGGTGATTTCCACCACGCCATTACTGCCCTTTTTACCATAGGCTTTAGTTGCGTTTTCTCCCTTTAAGACATTAATCGACTCAATGGTATCGGGAGAAATGGATTTCAGCTCAGCTTCTTTGATGATCTTTCCATCGACGACATAAAGTGGTTTTACGAAGCTCCCGTCCTTGTTGCTGATTTTAACCTCACCCTTTTGCAAATCGTCCGGAGTAATACTCTTTTCCGCATCGATGATTTGCACATAATGGTCAGAAGGTTTGAATGATTTCACCGAACCATCTAAATCATACCCCTCTTTTAACTCTATAAGGATGACTCCGTCTTTTGCAGCATTTCCGTATAGGCTTAGGGCTCTACCTCCTTTGATGACCTCTATATGGTCAATATTATTTGGATCTATTTTCCCCAAATAATCCTCAGAAACCACCTGCCCGTCAATAACAAACAAAGGTTTTGGTTTCACACTATCCAATCCGGCCCAATTTCCCTCTGAAAATCCAGCATTCACTGGCTTCCCTATTTTATAGTTAGAACTTTGAAGCTCTAGATTGTTGGCAAATCCATAATACGTGGTGGCCGGTTGCACCTTTTCTTTTTGTATTTTATCTCCAAGTGTAGGGGGATCTCTATCTTTTTCAGCATTGCCATATCCAACCACCTTTACCTCATGCTGAGCCACGTTATGAATTTCCTGAAAGGCATGGCCATCAAGTTTAAAAGTAACCGCCAAAAGATCTGAAACCGGTTTGTTACCTTTTGGGGCATTCCAATTGGGCGCATTGGCCAGTTTGTCGAGCACCTCTTGATCCAAAATTTTTGAAACACCTGAAACGATTTGGTAATTTTCTATTTTACCATCTTTGCCCAAATCAAGCTGAACCAGGACCGTCCCAGTTTCTATTTTTTCTCGTGCTTCTTGAGGATACTTCAGGCTCTTTCTGAGGTGATCGAAAAACTCCGGTGTGGGTTGAATCTGACCTGATGCCCGGTCAGCGATCTGCATCCATTCCGCAAATTTTTCAGTTGTGTTTTCTTTCTGAGGCAATTGAAACCGGACAGGTAAACGAATTCTCACAGCCACATCTCTGCCTCTCTGAGAACCTGGAGTCCATTTTGGGGAGCTTTGTACCACCCGCATGGCTTCTTCATCAGCGCCTCCGCCAATGCCTCTCAAAACACCCAAATCACCGATTTCTCCTGATTTCTCTACGACAAAAGTCAAGTAAACGGTTCCTTCTATGCCCATTTCTTTGGCTTTTTCAGGATACCTGAGATTTTCTTTGATAAATGCATTCCAGCCCTCCATACCTCCGGGAGGATTGGGCATATTTTCTACCACATCATAGATTTCAACTGGCCTTCCACTTTGATCTACGGCGATCAGTTGTTTGCTGCCAGGCAATAGGGGATAGATGTTGCGGAAGGCACCCGCCATTTGGCTTTGTTCTGTAAATTCAAGTCTCATGCCAGCTAAGCCCCGTACTGCAACTCCATTTTTTTCCCCAGGTTTCCATTTAGGGGCTTCGGGATTCATGATCGCCGCTATGACTGCTTCATCCAATCCGCCTCCAAAACTTTTACGGATCATGGGGTCCAGGATATGGCCTTTCTCATCTACAATAAACTCAATTTCCACACGTCCACCGATGCCCAGCGCATTTTCAAGATCTGGCTTTTGTACATTATTCGCAAAAAAGGTAAACCAAGCTTCTTCTCCTTCAAGCGGGGTGGGAAGCACTTCTAGATTTTCTTCAAAATCCCGTTTTCTATAACTTATTTCAGTAGAGGAATCCTTTCGAAGGGTTTCTATAAGTTCCCTTAATTTGAGGTATTCCTGTTCTGAATCAATATTGCCGAATTCATATTCCAATTCCCCAAGCTGAGCGATCAGTTTCCCTTCCTTTAACGGGCCGATGTGTTCATAATGGGTTGGGTTTTTTAATTTGCGGACTTTCATGCTCACATCAATGGAATCTTGAGCCATGATCAGCCTTTCTTTGAGCTCCATGGTTTGCTTTTCGGTATGATGGCCGAAAAGGTCTATTGGATCTATTGTTTTCATAGAAACCAACACCAGCAGCATACCGGTCAGGGGGAGGACCATCAATAGTTTTCCCCAATTAATTTGGGCACGTTTTTTCATCATCATGATTCTTTTTAAAGTAGTAGATCGGATAAAATAATTGCCAATAGGAAGATCTAGTCCTTTAAATGCTATTTTGATGATCAACTTTGGGTAACTTTCTTTGTTGTCTGTATGCCTTAAGACACTTTCATCAGCCATATACTCGTGCAGGTCCACCAAAGCGGCCCGCATCAGATGGATGGCGGGATTAAACCAAAAAATGATGCTTAAACCTTGGTAATATAGGATATCCCATGAATGTCTTTGTTTGATGTGTTCCAACTCATGTTGTAGGATGTGTTTTTGTTCAATGTCGCTTAGGGGCTCCGTATCGTCCCAAAAAAGCTTATCGAAATAAGTGAAAATCGGGGCCATCCCGTAAGTGGGGATGAGAAAATAATTTCCTTCCAACTTGAATACTGCCTGGTACCAACCCTTTTGTACCAGCATCCTCAACTGAAACAGCTGCCATATAAGCTGACTTAGGAGCAACAGCACCACAATACTGTATCCAAGCAGTAGATAATCCTTAAATTCCCAAAGTGTGGGCAGCTTTGTACTGCTTACTGTAACTTCCGGCAAGCCGAAAGTACCTACAATTTCCTCTACCTCTGTAGGTTCCAGAAAATTTTGATAAAAAGCAGTGTTTTCCAAAGAGATGGTAGGCTTATCAAAGCCTACCGGAATCTCTATCAATGGAAAACACAAAGCCAACAATGGAGTGATCAATAAATAAAATCTGGTAAAGTGAAAGGCTTTTTCACCTCTCAAAAACACCCAATATATTCCAAAAAAGAATAAAAGGCAGAATGTACTCTCCCAGATATAATTTATTAATCCCCCCATCTATGCTAACTTTTTTTCACTTCCTCTTTTACCTCAGCCATTAATTTGTCCAGCTCTTTGATATTAAGGTTTTTGTCTTTCGCAAAGAAAGAGGTCAGCCTTGTAAAGGAGCCACCGAAATATCCTGTAAGGAGGTTTTTGATTGAAAAGCTTCTGTATTCGTCCTTGCTTACGATCGGATAATACTCATGGGACTTGCCATAAGCAGTATGTTTGACGAAGCCTTTCCGCTCTAGAATCCGGATGATGGTGGAGACGGTGTTATAAGCCGGTTTGGGCTCATTCATTTTCGCTAGGATATCTTTGACAAAACCTTTCTCGATATCCCACAGGATTTGCATTACTTGCTCTTCCGCACGTGTGAGTTCTCTCATAAATTAATAATTTAGATAAAATGTAAGTGTAAAATTTACCTGAACTTAACCATTTAGTTTTTTAATTTCAAGCTTTAGGCTAAATCTTTCTATTGACAAAAGTAAATTTATAAATAAAAATATAGTTGAACAAATTATTCCTTAGTTTATTTTAATTTATTAGGTGAAGGAACAGCTTAAAAATGTAGTATTAGTCTATTTTTTTTTTGAACAAAAGTTAGTTTAAATTATTTTTATTGATGGATTTGATGTTATTTTTTATTGGACCCTATTGGAGCTTAAGCAGCTGAGTGAAAAAAAGGCAAAAAAAAACCACCCGGTGGGTGGAAAAAAAAATTTCAGGCAGTCCTCAATTTTATGATGCGTGAGGCATGCAAAAGCTTTATAATGGGGTAGGTGGGATCAAACTCATACCATTTGACTGCAAAGTTCGGACGGTTAGGGAGTCTGTGGTGGTTGTTCTGAAAGAGCTCTCCGAGCATCAACACATCAAGCAGAAGACTGTTTTTAGATTTGTCATTGTTGTCAAAATTGGCATAACCATATTTATGTCCACTCCAATTGACTATGGCACCGTGGATGGGTCCCATGAGGAAATGTAAGGGCAAGAGGAAATACATCCACCAATGGGTTCCTGCCAACTCAAATACAGAGATGCTCAACACGTAGATCAACACATAAAACAAACCCCAGCCCACTCTGACCATCATGGAATCTGCAAATAGATCAAATTTTTTCCAATCGGGAATGTCTTTCGAAAATCTTTCCTCAGGTTTTAACCTGAAGCTGAAATAATCATTGTAAATGTTTTTCGTCTTCCACATCATGGTGAAAAGGTTCTCCGTATGGTGTGGACTGTGTGGATCCTTAGGTGTATCGCTGTAGGCATGGTGCATACGGTGCAGCACCGCATAAGCCCTCGGAGACAAATAGGAGCTCCCCTGACAAAGCCAAGTGAACAAATAAAAGAACTTTTCCCAGAATTTGTTCATGACAAACATCTGATGGGCCGCATAGCGGTGCAAGAAGAAACTTTGGCAAAACAGCGAGAAGTACCAATGAAGGAGAAGAATGACAATTAAAATCACTGATAATTAAATTAGATGAATAATGCTTACAAATATACCCCCAATATCCCATATTTGTAACGTAAAGGCAGTTTTTTTGAGGAAACTGACAAAAATCAGCTTGTTTGACAGTTTTATACCCAATTACATCCCGTTCCTTATTTTATAGACCCAATTGCAAGAATTATTGCGTCCCTGGACCTTTTACAAACCTGCCCGGAAAGTTTCCGGTGTGTTCTCCATTATTGAGCACCTGTTGGCCATTAACAAAAACATGAATGATGCCCTCTGCATATTGATGGGGTTGCTCAAAAGTGGCCTTATCCCTGACTTTTTCAGGATCGAAAACCACCAAATCTGCAAAGTAACCTGCTTTTAACAGCCCCCTTTTTTTGATTTTGAGGGTTTGGGCCGGAAAAGAAGATAGCCTTCTTACAGCCTCCTCAAGTGAAAGCAACTTTTTTTCCCTGCTGTACAAACCCAGAACCCTTGCAAAAGAACCGTAGGCGCGTGGATGAGTGCTTTGGTTCAAAAACACGCCTTCATTCGTGTAACTGCCCGCATCCGAGCAAAAACTCACCCATGGTTGCTGGATGATTTTCTCCACGTTTTCTTCTGACATAGAAAAATAGACTACCTGAATCCTGCTCTGATCTTCCAGCATCAAATCTATCATGGTTTGGGCTGGGGATTTAGCTTGAGTTTCAGCAACCTCCGCCAAGTTCTTCCCTATGTATTTGCGCAGGTCAGGGTTTTTGAACCCTACAAAATGAATTTTATCCGGACCATGACCGAATTTGATCTCTTCTAAAATTTTAGATTGTTCCTCGGGATCGGCAAGACGTCCTAACAAAGCTTCCACTCCTCCCTCCCTTGCCCATTCGGGCATTTGGGTATGCAAACCTGTCGAACTGGCCGGGTAGGTGTACATGTCGGCAGTGATGGGAAGTCCTGCTTCCCTTGCCGCATTGACCATGGCAATGGCGGAGTCCATCTTACCCCAGTTTTCTTCTCCCGATGCCTTAAGGTGGTAGATTTGAGCCGGAATCTTTGCTGTCTGACCAATGGTAATCAGTTCAGCAATTGATTCGAGAAGTTTGGAGCCTTCATTTCTGATATGGGAAATGTACATTCCGCCGTGTTGGGCAGCTACTTTGGACAGTTCGATCAATTCCTCCGTGTCGGCATAGCGGCTGGGTTCATAGAGAAGAGAGGAGGAGAGTCCCACTGCGCCTGCCTTCATTTCAGCTTCCAGCAGTTTTTTCATTTGTGCCATTTCTTCCGGGGTGGCCTTTCTGTTTTCCATCCCTATGACATGCCTCCTCAAGGTGCCATTTCCAACAAATGAGGCCACGTTGGTAGAGACCCCTTTATTTTCAAGATGCTGCAGGTATTCACCCAATGTGGTCCAGGTGATGTCATATTGAATGTCCCCTTGCCCCTCCAGCATTTCTTTTTTCATGTCTTCACTCAAAGGGCCCATTGAGGTACCTTCACCCAAAACTTCCAAGGTAACACCCTGTCTCAGGTCACTTTGGGATCTGCCGTCCTCCAAAAGGCTCACATTGGCCCAACTGAGCATGTTGATGAACCCTGGCGTCAAAACCAAGCCGTTCAAGTCAAGGTCGACTTTGCCTTTTTTACCTTTCAAATTTCCCACAAAAGCAATGGTATCCGCATTAACCGCCAAATCACCACGGAATGAAGGTTCTCCGGTTCCATCAATGATGGTGGCATTTCTCAAAACCAAGTCGTAAGATTCGGTAGACTGGCATCCTGCTGCCAGCAGGAGCAGAAAAACAAGCTTCAATGTTTTCATGTGGCGGTTGTTCTATTGAAAGGTAACCCTAAGATATTCAAGCAAACCCAACAAATAAAAATTTATGTCCTTTAACTTGTCGGAAAGCAGGGCTTACGTTTTTGGAGAGGCTTTTTTATGCGGGTATTAACAAGCTCATTTTCGCTTGAATTTTCGCCTTAAGTTTATTAAAAAACTGGCTGCGGTCTTTTTCGCCTACAGAACTGATCATGGTGGATTTCTTCATCAGGTTGTCCAAGCTGTTGAACATGGCATCGTTGAATCTGCTGTCGGTAGAGCCTATAAAATACATCACACTATGGTTGAGATAGGTGATCCTAATGTTATCTATTTCAGCCATGAATGTATTGTCTCCCATGATAAATTCATTGACAAATAAGCGGTAACTTTCATGATCAGGTTCAATCGGTTTATTGGGAACAAACTTCTTCCCTGTCTCAGCCTGTTTTTCCAGATGATTGACCAATTCGAGCATTTGGGAATACAGCAGCCTGACGTCCTCAGGATTACTCATCAGCCCCATTTTGTGGTAAAGGTCTATTTGTGTGATGGTGGTATTGATACTTTCCTCATTCCAAATTTCTGTAGATGGAATCCGGTTGTACAGGTAAAGGATTTTTCTCAGCAAATCGTTGAATTCGTCAAACCGGTTGATCCTCGAATCAAAACTTTGTCCTTTAAGATTTTCATAATGAAGGATGGATTTCATCCAAAAGAAAAACTTGAAACTCGTCAGTTCCTTGAAGTAGAAATGATAAAATGGAGGAATATCCTTCATCAAAAAGTAGATGTGCTTGTGTTTATGGCTGTAGACCAATTCCAATTGCTTGTGGACATCTTCCAACCATGCCCCGAACCGATTATCCGAATAGTCATTCAATTTGCCGTGAAAGACAATGGCATCGGTTTGCAGGTTCAACAACTGATCCAAAGAGATTCTAAAATGCTGACTGATTTTTTTGATCTCATCCAGGTTGATGACCTTTTCGCCTCGGATTCTTCTGTAAGCACTATCCGTACTGATTTCCAGCAAATCAGAAATCTCGTCAACCAGCGATTTATAGGATGGAAGCAAGGATTTAAGGTGTTGGAAAAAGCGATGTTGAAAGTCATGGGAATTCATAGGCCTAAGTCGAAATGGTGGATAACAATTTCTTATGATCTCCTAATGGGAATTCGTTTGCCCTTTGCTCAAAAGACTCAACCACCTTATCCCATACCTGTATCTTTATCGAATTCCATAGGTTGGATGTATCTCCATAAAATTTATAAAAGTCTTATATTTACAAATAAAACTCCGAAAATTTTCTTTGTACATAATAATATTAGGAATTTTGGCCGAATTTTCCAAATTTCTTTGATATGATTTTTCTTTTGACAGATAGTAATTTTTTACCAAGATTTGTTTGCACAAATTATGGATAAAATGCATTATGGTGGCTTTAACCAAGAAGCAAAATCCTGCCATTAAAAGCGTTAATAAATCTGTTGAGAATTGAATTTGACTGAAGAAAGAAAGACATAAAATGTTCTGGTTCGAAATCATGCAAGGCTTGTTATTCTCCTAGGTTTATTTCTTGATTATTTATGGATTAATAGTAATTTTAGGCCAATCAAGGGGAAATGGTGCCTTCCTCTCCCAACCGCTTTATTGCTGATGGCGCCTACAAATAGCCAAATGAATGAATCACTTTATGCTTTTCTATTTGTAGGATGAAAGGATTTACTGCTAATTCGACTAAAAGAACATTAAAAATTTTCCCTATGCCGGACATTGAGATTTGCACCAACTCGACCAAGCCATGAAGTCTGCTTTATTGTTGGTAGGATTAGGAGGAATGATAGGAAGTGTTTTACGGTACCTGTCTTTTTATTTTTTGACAAAATGGATTCCATCAAGTTTTCCTTGGGGAACTTTCACCGCCAATGTCCTTGGTTGTCTTCTGATTGGATTGGTGTTTGGGCTTTCAGACAGGGTTTCTTGGATTACCCCTGAGTGGCGGCTTTTCCTGGCCACAGGCATTTGTGGCGGTTATACTACTTTTTCTACCTTTTCAATGGAAAATTTAAGATTTTTGCAAACAGGTCAATACGGACTTTTTATAGGATATAGCCTAGGCAGTTTTTTATTGGGACTGTTGGCAGTACTGTCAGGCTTGTGGTTGGGTAAATAAACTCTTAAAATTCCAATTGGACTTTAAGCTTGGAAATTATGAATCCGGATTTCAAAATCAAATTCAGTCCCAATAGAAATGTATCCTTGAACGGCTTCATCGGCATTTTTCTGATTTTCATTTTTTTGATTTCATGCAAAGGTGCCAAAGAAGCAAGATTTAGGGGCAGTTTGGAAAGCAACAATTGCCAGCAGGAATTCCGGTACCTCAACGATAATTTCTTGAGTCAAGATGATTTTGATCTTGCTTATTGGAGATCCATATTTGGTGACGATTTCTCCGACAACAGCATCATGGTGGCCCATACCATAAATTTGAAAGATCTGCTGCTGGCATACAGGGATAACCTGGACAATTTCCAGAATGACCCTTCCCTCGAAAACAAAGTAGCGGTGATGGATAATCTCCAAAGTCTCAACCATAGAATTAACCTGGTCTCTTTGGAAATTTCTGCAGTCATCGCAGAATTGGATTGTGAAGAAGAAAAGGCTGTTCAGATCGGTAATTTTATGAGAAAAAAGGAAGGGGATACCAACACCAAATTGACTGTAGGATCCATTGTGGTCGGCGCACTCGGAGCAGTGATGACAAGCGTTTTGGTTCTGAACGATAGGGAGGTCAGGGGAGAACGGGTCGCCATTGGCACTGCGGTAATTGGTGCTGCTTTTGGTTTTGCCATTTTGGCCAATAAAAGAAAAGTCGATTTTTACCATGAAAGAAATCCTTTAAAGGACTTTTGGGAAGGAGGAGAAACATCAGAAATCTATCCTCCTGCAATCTGGTTTTATCTGAATTATGAAAAAAACATCCATAGAAATGCCTCTTCATCCAGGAAAGAATTAAAACAAGGCTGGATCGAGGCGGAGGAGTTCGCCGACATGATGGCGGAGAAAAGGGAAGCACTGATCAATTTGCTTTTTGGGAAAGGAGGAGAGTATAGTGCCGATATGCTTTTCCAGAGAGCGGATATGCTGGACCAAGTAGAGGCACAAATCAACTGGATGAAAGAAGACCTTAGAAACCTTTCTATGGAAATATTAAGCTTACAGACTCCCTGATTGAATGCTAAGATCTTTCTCACAAATGAAAACCAGGAATTGATCAATTGATCCAACCGTTTTTTAAATTCAACTGGTTTAACTGAAATAAAAAGTTTGATTTACCGCTAAATTATCCTGAGGAAAACTAGGAAAATGTCAACTGATACCTTAAAATATACATTTGATTTATAATTATTGACAGTTCGGTTTGATAAATAGTAAATAGAGATTTTTCTTTCAATAATTCTGGTTGAAATATTTAATGGTTGCCATCAACCTTTTGAAATCCAGTTCCCCTTGGACTTCTTTGAGGTGATGGAGGATGGCCAGAGATTTTTTAAGGCGGCTGTCGGGGTTTTTGACTTGGGTAACAAGGTAAATTAGGCTTCTCTGTTTCCCCATGGTCAGTGCCCTGAAGAAGTCATTGCCTTCTTCGTCCTGATCAAGAAGTACCTGGAATTCTTCAGGCATTTCCAAGCCAAATTCGGTATGGTCTTTTTCCAAGACTACCTTGATTTTATCCCCCTCATTAAGGCGGAGTTTTTCCTTTACTTTCTTGTTGACAAGGATAAACCAATATGGTTCAGCTTTCATCAAGGCCGCCTGAATTTTTATTTGGTCTTGGAGGGTCACATACACCCGGCGATTGTCGCCTTCAATAAATGACAGGGCAATGCTTTCCGGCACCGGCACATGGAACTGCCAAAGCCTGTTGTTGAAATTTTCTAAGGTGCTTATAAATGATTCCACTTGGCAAAATGGTTTTTGGAGCTCAATCCCGCTGGTACCAGGACTGCATGATCTCTAATTTGTGGGGAGTAGTGATCAAGGCTTCTTCAGAGAACATCATGATCCCTGTAGCGGGTTTTTGGGAACCTCGCATCAGCACCTGACGGAAAGCTTCTGCGGTAACCATTCCTGGTTGGTCATGGGCCTGCACGATGGGCCAAATCCTCGGCCCTGTCCCTGATTCATTTTGGATGTAGGGTCCAAGCCACTTGGTATATTCATCTACCCAGGTGATTTCTCTACCCATCATCAAGTGAAAAAGCATAGGCGAAAATACATCCACCTCTTCAGAAAGGGCTTTCAAATCAATCCCCAGGTTCTTGGTTAGTGCCCCACCAAATTCATCCGGGTACCAGGCACAATAAAAAATGCCTAACAAAGCATCTGGTTTGGTGGTTTTGACCACCTGCTTCAGTTCTTTTACCCAATCGGTCAGTACCTGACTGCGCCATTGTCTCCATTCTTTGTTATATTTGGAAAGGATCCATTGGGATTTCAATCTGGAATTACCCTTGGGAAGTTTGACTTGACTGGATTTTTCAAAAGAATGCACGCATCGGTCACAAAAGCAGGTTTCCGGAAGGATAGGTTCCGGTGTCTCAAATTGGCCATGCCAGTGCAGATAATCCAGCCAAATCCCATCCACCGGATACCTGCCCAATAAGGTCCTCAGTTGATCTTTGCGGTAGGCCTTGAATTCGGGATCGGTAGGGCAGATGCCCATAAACCAGTCCGCTGGTTCTGCTTTTTCACCCAACTCATTGATGGGCCATGCCTCTGGGTATTTTTCGAGGTATTCTTTTCCGTTCAATGTTGGGAATTCCACATACACTTTGACCCCTTCGGATTGGGCGGTTTGAAACAGCTGATCATTCAGGGAAATGCTTCTGGGAAAAATGGCATTGACTCCAAGCGATTTAAAGCTATGGCCTCTGTCGAGCAGGGCGCCGGGATTGCCGTAAATGCCTTTGATAAAGGGCAGGGCTTCATTCGTTTGGGCATAGGTTGGAAGAACACAAAACAGGACAAATAAACAAATCCAGGTGAATTTCATAGATGGACTTTTGAGAAAATGATTCAACGGTAATCTGGAGCTACCTCATAAAAGCAATCTGACCTAAACATGAAATAGGAAACATTCACTTTCACCCTCCAACCTCTCACTTATCCTATCTTTCCCAATGAAACTTTTAAAATCAGTCCGTTTAAATCGGTTAAACTCCAAATGCAGGTTAATTTAATAAAAGTTTGTTATTATCCACTGGTTTTATGTGTTTCGGCTCTGGAATTACGGGATTTAGGTTTGATAAATTAAGGGAGGAAAGAAAAGAGACGAAGCCGCTTTCCTTTCCTCCCCCTTCCCAACCGCCAAGAGCAGGAGACCTAGCCTGCCGAGGCCAAATTATTGCTAAGGGCAACATTCCGAATAATCAGTAGCTTCCAATCAGGATTTCTGTTTGGAAGAGGCGCTAACCTGTTTGGATTCTGCCATGACTTTTACAGCCTGGTTCATTTTTACAAAGTTTTCCCGGGTCTGCTCTCCGATTTTTTTGAGAATCATACTGCTTAGGATGCCGGAAAAATTCTCACCATGGACCAGCTTTACCTGTTCGGGCCCGAGGGGTTCAATTTTGAAGTAATGGTGACCATCAAACAATCCTTTGACCCAAAGTCTACCCATCCAATCAAAATAGTGTAAGGGTTCTACTTTTAGGATTTTAGGTTTAAAGGTGATCGTTCCTTCTCCGTTTTTCATGGTGTTGACCACAATGTTTCCCGGAGCCACCTTTCCGGAACTTTTCACAATAAAAGGGTTCCAATTTTGGTATTGTTCCAGATCGGTCAATAAGTCCCAAACTTTCTCTTTTGAGGCATTGATGATGATTTCGGTTTTGATTTTCATGATTTCTAGTTGTTTGAATCAAAATTAAATCCAAAGCCCCAAAGGGTTCATTAACAAAAGATAATAAGTGCTGGCAGACCCTACTTTTTTTCCATCAGTCTTTTTCTGATCCGGCTAAGACTGACCGGGGTGATGCCCAAAAAAGAAGCGATGTAATGCTGGGGTACCCGCTGAAGCAGGTCTCTGTTGTGGCGTTCAAATTTCTGGTATCGTTCTTCGGGACTGTCCAGAATAAAGGACGAAAGGATCCTCTGGGCATTGATAAACCGCTGTTCGGCCATTTTTCGGGTGAAAATATGCATGGAAGGCATTTTTTTATAAAGCTCGTCCAAGTCATTGTTGCTGATGACCAGAAGCTCACAATCCTCCAGACATTCCAAAGTCTGTTGACTTGGGGTTCCGGTAAGAAAACTGTCATAACTGCTGGAAAAGAGATTTTCTCTGAAAATATACCCCGTGATTTCTTCCACGTCCTTGGTGTAATAAAGCCGGATCAGTCCCTGATTGATAAAATAAATTTCAGTGGCAACCTGTCCTTCTTCCACCAACTTGAATTTTTTGGGAACCTGTCGGAACACGAAGGCTTCTTCCAACAAGGCCTTTTCTTTCTGGGAAGGCTGTAAAAACTGGGCTATGGATTGGTGGAGCTGTTGGTACATCTTGAGTAATCAAGATACAAATAAAAAGCAAATGGACTGAGGGGGAGAAAGAATAAGGTAAAAAAATAGGGCTTCCTCCTTGAAGCCCTTGGTGCATTTAGGAAATGGTAATGGTTCTGGCAGGTTTTCTTTTGGCCTCTTCTTTTTTGGGAATCAACAGGCTTAGAATTCCATCCTTGTATGTGGCTTGGATTTTATCCGCCTCCACGGTATTGGGTAGGTAAAATGAGCGCTTAAAAGATTGGAAGCTGAATTCCCTTCTTTGGTAGGCGGCATTTTCATCTTGGTTTTCATGGCTGAACTCAGATTGTATGGTCAATACATCGTGGTCAAGTTCTACCTGAAAATCTTCTTTTTTCATACCCGGGGCAGCCATTTCCACCCTAAATTCCTCGTTGGTTTCCACAATATTGACTTTTGGCAGGGAGCTTCCCTCACTGGACCAGTTGTTCCACCCAAAGAGATCTCTCGGCATCCATTCATCAAACAAAGCGTTGGAAGGTAAGAATCCGTTTCTTTTCATGATCGTTGTCATAGCTTTTAAATTTTAATAGTGAAACATGTTAACATTGCTGTCAATGACCTTGCAGGGCAAGTCTATCAAATTTATCATTCCAGAGATTCGAATCGCGATCCGGTAACATCCGAGCAAGTAAAATGCCAATGGGTTCAAATGAAATTTTGACAGTTTTGGGACTGAAAAAATGTCTTTGCGTCCCATTTTTTCTGTCATTTTTTAGGATGATTTCAATGGATTTGCGATTTGGGATTTACGATTTACTGATCTCTTAAAAATGACCGCACAATTGCGTCATGTTGAGCCTGCCGAAACATCTCTTAGAGAATACGGAGACCTTTCGCTCCGAAATAACGAAGACACCCTCCTTTGGCGGGCAGGCTTTGCTCCGCTCAGAGTGACGGAAAAGTAAAGGGTCGTATTGCTTATAAATGGCCGCACAATTGCGTCATGTTGAGCCTGCCGAAACATCTCTCCGGGAATACGGAGACCTTTCGCTCCGAAATAACGAAGACACCCTCCTTTGGCGGGCAGGCTTTGCTCCGCTCAGAGTGACGGAAAAGTAAAGGGTCGTATTGCTTATAAATGGCCGCACAATTGCGTCATGTTGAGCCTGCCGAAACATCTCTCCGGGAATACGGAGACCTTTCGCTCCGAAATAACGAAGACACCCTCCTTTGGCGGGCAGGCTTTGCTCCGCTCAGAGTGACGGTAAAGTAAAGGGTCGTTTTGCTTATAAATGACCGCACAATTGCGTCATGTTGAGCCTGCCGAAACATCTCTCCGGGAATACGGAGACCTTTCGCTCCGAAATAACGAAGACACCCTCCATTGGCGGGCAGGCTTCACTCCGCTCAGAGTGACGTTAAAGGAAGGGTCGTATTGCTTATAAATGACCGCACAATTGCGTCATGTTGAGCCTGCCGAAACATCTCTCCGGGAATACGGAGACCTTTCGCTCCGAAATAACGAAGACACCCTCCTTTGGCAGGCAGGCTTTGCTCCGCTCAGAGTGACGTTAAAGGAAGGGTCGTATTGCTTATAAATGACCGCACAATTGCGTCATGTTGAGCCTGCCGAAACATCTCTCCGAGAATACGGAGACCTTTCGCTCCGAACAAAGTGACGGAAAAATATTTCGACGTAGGCATATTTCAGCAGTTAAGCTTATTTAGTTAAAAACGATTCCACACTCACTAAAAACCTCATTTACAAACAAAAAACCCGAAAACAGAAGTCTCCGGGTTTTTCCACTTTTTCCGAACCACAATAAACTATATTTTTCTAGGCCTGAATAATGGCGTTTCTTAAGCCCTCGCTATTTAAAATGGCCCCAAATTCCTCTATGATGGACATGGGCACCTCATTTTCCAAAGCGCCTTCTACTACCGCTTCTATAAAAAGGTCATAATCCTCAGCCGTAATCAAACCGGTCATACGGGAATTTATGTCCGGATTATGTGCATCTGCCATATTGAGGCCATCATACTGTATATTTACCGAACCGATATTGGCAGCCAGGAAATCACTGAAGGAAGCCACCAAAGTGGTAAAGCCTGAGGTATTGCCTGCACCAACTTCGTTCAACAATACCGTGAAATAAGGTTGCAAATCATCGTATTTTCCACCCTCATTGGTTGCAATGACCAAAACGGTACTTGTTACCACACTTCTCAAGGGCAAATACCCAGCTTCTACCAAGTTGCCCTCACTGTCAGGATCATCAACCAATCCTGATCCTCCCAGGCGGGTGTACAAACTCAAGGCCGTATTGTTATCCCGCTGTACGATCGGGTTTCTGACGGATTCCAAAAGATCAGCAACAGGACCCAGAATTTCGTTGTCTGTGATACCTGCTTCTGCTGCACCTGCCACTACGGCTTGAACAAAAAGATCATAATCCGCATTGTTGATCAGACCATTCATTCTACCGTTTCTGACAGGATCATGGGCAGCAGCCATGTCAAGTCCTTCGTAGGTGAAATTTTTGGCCCCAGTGGCCTCTGCCAGGAAATCGGTAAAATCACTGACCAACATGGTAAATCCAGAGGTGACCCCTCTACCTACTTCGTTCAGTAAAACACTAAAATAGGGTTGCAAGTCGTCATAAGTCCCGCCATCATTTTCTGCAATTTCCAACACCGTATTGGTGACTACTGTTCTGAGGTTAAGGTAACCCTGCTCGATCATTTGATTGGGATTATTGGGGTCAGTGACCATGGTTTCGCCTCCCAGTTGAGTGGCATAAAAGGATTCATCCATTTCTGGAGGCATCATCCCCGGACTGTCGTCGGAATTACAGGCTGAGAAACTGAACACAGCGCCAATCAGCAACAAACAGCACAATCGATTTAGATTTTTCATTTTTGTAAAGATTTAAGTTTGAAGTAAATTATAATTTGGTAAAAAGTTTTTCGAAGAAACTGCCGAGTTTGTAGGTCATGGAATTTTTATCTATTGCAGGACAGCTTGCGGCCAATTCCTCTTGGGAAGGTTGATAAAGTGAGCTGTTTAAGGTAAAGGCTTTGTTGGTTTCATCGACCAATTCCTGAGGAGCCCAGACATTGCGGTCATACAAACAAATGATATGGCCTGAGCGCACATTGATGCGGGTATCTTTCACCCCCTCTTTTCCCAAAATAAATTGTTTGATTTCAATGGCCTCCAGAGAATCCAACTCCTGGTTTAGCATGATTTTGCTCATGGCAAAGGCGGGTCCCTGATTTCTTTTTTCACTGGTCACCTGGTAGATGTGGATGGCCAACACCATTACTAAAGCCATAAAAACCCCGATAACGCCTATAATAAGTTTTTTGATCATGATTGTTTTTTTTAATACACATCTGATATACGAAATGGCTGGAGATATTGGATTTCAGGGATTTTGAATAAAGACAGAAAAATATCCTAGCCAAACAGGTGCTTGTGGTAGGAAAAAAAAATTTCTATTTGATTCTCATAGAAAGAGGATCGAGTTTACCCGACTTTTCAGAAGCTTACCTGCAGATTTACCCCGACCTAAACAAATACAGAAAGCATTCAGTCTTAATAGTTATGTTAAATTTTTTATTGGTATATTTATAAAAAAATAAATCATTATGCGAACAATTGCTTATCAAAACCTCAATATAGAGGCACCTTTCCTGTTTAGAAATGGGAAAGATGGTGTAGACAAAGGCACAACCAGAAAAACCCCGGGAACAGGAGAAGGGGCGAGGCCACCCAGGGAAGATGAATATCCTGATGATGATGAGGAAGAAAATAAGGAAGTAGATAATCAGGAAAAAAGCAGAAACAAAGAAAGGGCAAGACAAGAAAGAAAAAAGAAAGACTAAAAACTGTTCATTCAATGTATTTTCTCTATTTCCTTAGTCAAATCGCTTTTCAAAAGTGTTTTTGACCTTAGAACCTGACCCTTTAGAAATTGAGGGGCAGAAAAATTCTCCCGTCATGGGTGAAGGATGGTCTGATGTTAAATACACGTAAGCCGTAGCCATGATTTGGTTGTTGTCGGACGCATTGCCGGGTTGTTCAATGGAGTCACTATCATGTTCAAAAGGAGAGGAAAATGAAAAATGTTGCCAATTTTGTCCTACGCCGTAAACCCGAATGCCTTTGTTTTCCAGTAACTTGGCCTGTGAATGGGTAAATGCGACCAAGCAACCTTGGAATCCCGCATAGTCCAATAACCTAGCAGGCAAATGAGGTGGATCAATAGAACAGGAGTGGATGATAGTGGCCCCCTCTTTTAGGTGTGGTAAGGCAGCCCTGGTCAAGAAATATTGCGTGTTGAGGGCCTGTCCAAAGTTTACATTTTTTGAAGAATCAGGTTGTCCACTGAGACTCATTGCGGCACCATTTTGAAATACATGGTTGGTAATGATGTCAATTTTCCCATGCTCCTGAAGGGTGAAATCCACCATTTTTTCGCAGTCTGATGGAAGATTAAGGTTACCTTGAAACAGTTTTGGTTTCAATCCTGATATTTTTTGGGCAATTTCTTGCGTTTCTAAGGCCTTTTCATGATCATGGCTGAAAGCAATCACCAACTTTATTCCTTCTTTTGCAAGTGCCAAAACAATTGATCGTCCAACCATACTCTCACCCGGCGCAACCATTGCCACTTTTTCATTTGGTTTATTTCCTAAGTCTTTCCTTTTGATGGAACCGCTTATCCTTTTGGTTGTTTTTTGGATATTTTCTGTGAAAATCATTTTGGTAAGGTTTAGTTGGTTGGTTAACCTGCATTTCAACAGAAATCCTAGGCTAGTATGATAAAATTTAAATCTGAAGAATAGCGCAACAAGCACTAAGGATAGGTCAGATTTAAATCAGGTTGGCTTTTGACTTGTTTCAATCACCAAAATTGATTGGAAGCAAAGAATGTTTTATCCTTTATGGTTTTGGTTTAATCGAGGAAACCGTACTTCCTACCAATATTTATTTACTAAGGCTCAATGGATTAAATTCGGATCAAAAGAAGAAATGTTAATACTTTAAACTGTCAAAGGTATTGTGATTTTTATATATTAAATTATACAATAAATATAAATATTTGCAAAATTATTATAAGGCAATCCAAGATTTAACAACTATCCGAAGTAAAATCTAGCCGGACAAACGCAAAGACTTAGGTAAAAGTATTTAAAATTAAAGTTATAAAAAATATACTAAATATTATAAAAAATATTTTTTGAGTATTTTTATTACAAAAAATAACTACTAAATTGCAGATGTAAATTTTAATTCTAACACTATAAAAAACAAACCCATGAAAACTAGAGATCATGATTCAATTGTGTCAGCCTCCACCATTGAGGGAAACACAGTAAGAACGCTAGCAGATGAAAAAATAGGTTCCATCAAAGATGTGATGTTGGATGCTGAGTCCGGAAAGGTCGCATATGTTGTCCTGTCTGTAGACACAGGATTTCTTAATTTAAGTAGCAAATATTTTGCTATTCCCTGGTCTGCTTTTTCTTTCCATACTGAGATCGACGACGTATTCATCCTAGATGTCGATAGGGAAAGATTGGAAAACTCGCCTGGATTTGATAAGGACAATTGGCCTTCTGGTCCCCAAAGAGATTTTGTCAATGAGGTAAATACCTATTATGGCATTGAGGAAGATTTCGGAATCAGTGAAAGAGAAAGTTCAGGAATGCATAGAAGTCAAAGTTCCGATATGGACAGAGGCCATCGAAAAGACCTCCTATAAGACCAAGTAAAAATTCTCATATGCTTCAATTTTGAATTTCCCCAAGGAAGGTTTCCTTGGGGAATTTTTTTTAAACTCTTGCCCAATTTTAGGTACCGTACCATTCATAAGAAAATCCATCTCTACATTATGTGTGGCGGAAATTCTGGTATGCCTAAGGGTTGTTTAAATTTCTGTTCCTTGAAAACGGGACTTTTTATGAAAATGTAATAGCTTTGAAACTAGCATCTCAGGAATTTAAGTCGGCTCAATACAGATATGGATTCTGAAAATTTTAAATTTTGGCAAAAGTGGCTTACCTGGGCCAATGTACTCACCTTAACAGTAGGCTTATTGGTGGCCTTTGCCGGTAATTCGCTGATTTTTGGGTTGCACAATTCCTTTTCACAAGAAGTGTTTTTTGATGGAGAGCCTTTTACGGAACAAACTTTAAAATTTAAAAACTGGCTTTTTGGTATCATAGGTGGTACCATTGTAGGTTTTCATGTATTGATGATCTTTATTTCCGAAAATGCCTTTAAAAATAAAGAAAAATGGGCCTATTGGGCGATGTGGTTGGGTTTGTGTTCTTGGTTTTTGATCGATAGTCTGCTCTCTATCTACCATGGTGCCCTTTACAATGTCCTAATGATCAACCTGGTTGCTCTTTTTTTGATTGGTTTGCCGTTGACATTTACTTTCAAGGCATTTCATAAAGAAAAACAGTAAAACCATTTTCAGGTCTAGCTTGTTGAATACCTGCAATCGCAGTTTAAAATTTTGTAAATGTCTTCTGGAAACAAAAAAGAATGCCCTTCCTGTGCCATGATGGTGTCCAAATCGGAATCCTTTTGTCCGATATGCAACTATCATTTCCCAAAGCAAAACCCATTGTATCCATGGATTGCCATCGTTTTAGCGGTGTTTCTATTGTTGATGATGATGCTTTGAAGGTGTGTCGCACAGCGCAATACATGAGTTTTTTTCTCGCATATGCACAGAGAGGAAAGGTTTCTGAGGTTGATTTTTTCACGTAAACCTGCCTTTGCCGGCCAGGGAAGGGCGCAGGTACACAAAGGTTTTAAAAAACTGTGTTGAAATAAAAACCGAAAAATTGAATTGGGAAGAACAACATATCTTAGGGCGCCTAGGCATGCAAATTACTTTCTCGCAAATAGCCATTCAAACAAAAAAAAAAGAGGAGAATAAATCTCCTCTTCTCTTGAATGTATTTTACCTTATTCTAAATCAGGCAACAATACCCCTTCGATTACATGAACCACACCATTTTCTATAGCAACATCTGCAGCCACTACGTTATAAGTGTTTCCGGCAAAATCTGTTACAGTAACCTCGCTACCAGTTCTTGTAACGGTCAGTTCTTCCCCTGCTAAAGTAGGTACCATCTGAGATCCTTCGGCCAAATCAAAGGAAAAGGCAACAGCAGGAACCACATGGAATTGCAATACTTTAGTCACAGCATCAGCTCCCAAAGTTGCTATCAATTCTTCCAATGAACCAAGTTCCAAGGCTGTCAATAAATCGGCAAAGGCCTCATCTGTAGGTCCAAAAACCGTAATCGCTTCAGCGCCTAAAAGTGCTTCCCCAAGTCCAGCGGCGGTCACTGCATCCAATAATAAATTCAATTCAGCAGCGGTGGCTGCCTCCACCAAGTCTGGCAGGGTAAGCTCTGGCAGCAAAACGCCATCTATGACATGCACCACTCCGTTTTCTATGGCAACATCCGCTGTGACCACATTATAAGTATTACCAGCAGCATCAGTAACAGTGACCCCTTCAGCAGAACTATTGACAGTGATTTCCTGGCCACTTAGAGTAGGAAAAGTATTGGTTGATTCCAAATCAGCAGCAAAAGCAACCGCAGGAACCACGTGAAACCCTAAGACTGTTTCCAAATTATTGATTCCTCCAATCCGTGCAACCAATTGATCAAGATTGGCTGCATTGAATTCTTCCAAGGCAGCTTCAAATGCTTCATTGGTAGGGGCGAACACAGTTATGGCTTCGGCTCCGAGTAACTCGTCAGCCAGTCCGTCTACCGCTGTCACGGCAGCCAAAAGGGTAGTCAGGCCAGCATTGGTCGCTGCAGTGACCAAATCAGGGTCCGGGATGACCAATTCAGGTATCAATACCCTGTTGATGACATGAACAACACCATTATCTATGGCCACATCAGCTGTAACTACGTTTGCGGTATTGCCGAGTGCATCCGTGACAGTCACATTTCCTCCTGAAACATTTACATCGATGGTTTGTCCAGATAGCGTGGTGAAGGTGTTGGCAGGGTTGAGGTCAGCAGCAAAGGCTACTGCAGGAACCACGTGAAAACCAAGGACGGTTTCTAAATTTTCCACACCGCCAATCGCGGCAACCAACTCATCTAAGTTGCCAGCATTAAAAGTTGCCAATGCATTAACAAAGGCTTCATTGGTAGGTGCAAAGACAGTAATCGCATCCGCCCCCAATAGTTCTTGGGCAAGTCCTGGAACAGCCTGAACCGCCGCGACCAATGTCGTCAATCCGGCATCATTGGCCGCTTGAATCAAGGTCGGATCCGAGGGATCTGGTGTCACGGTTGGGGTGTCATCATCACTACATGACAGCAAAACGATAAATGCGGCGCAAAATAACAACGCCTTGTAAATTCTTTCCATAATTATATTTAATTAGTTTAGTTCAATTTGTAAACTCTCAAAAAATCATTTTATCTTCCAATTTTATACGAGAAGATGATTTTAACTGGTAAAGGGAATTTTGGGGATATAGATGGTTTGAAATTTTCCGAGTAGTTGCCAATCATCTCAATAACTTATCTTTTGATCGGTGTTTTCCAGAATAGAACTAATATTTTTTGATTAAATGATAATAATTTGATAAAAACCAAATTATCGATTTCCAGGATGTTGGGAGTAATTTTGATTAAATCACCGAATGAAATGGAAACCGCTGACAAGGACGCTGCTTTGCTAAAAAGGATTCAAAAGGGAGATTTGAGTGCTTTTGATCAATTGTATGAAGGCTATTGGGAATTGATGTATGCCTCAGCTTATGCTAGGCTTAAAACGACGGATCTAGCACAAGATGCCGTACAAGATGTGTTTGTAGATCTTTGGAGAAGAAGAAAAACTTTGAAAGTGAAAGGCGAGGTCAAGGTTTACCTGTTGACGGCTGTCAAATATGCCGTGTTTAAATCGCTCGATAGAATGAACATGGAATCAGTAGAGCTAAAAGAATCCCATTTTAAGGAGGAAATGGATACTATTTTGGATTTCGAAGAAATTTATCATCAAATTGAAATTGCCTTATCCAAATTACCCGAAAACACACAGTTGATTTTTAAAATGGTGAAAATTGAAGGCTTAACAGCAGAGGAAGTGGCTTTAAATATGGACATTGCCCCTCAATCTGTTCATAATTCAGTGCATAAAACCATGAAAATCCTCCGCAAAGAACTGAGGGATCATGCGGAGGTTTTGTTGGTTATTTTTTGCATTTAAAACGCATAGAAACCTAAAGATTAAGCAAAGGTTAATCCCGGACATTTTTTATTAACGGTTTGATAATCTCAAGAAAGAGTAAGTTAAGGCACTTTCCGATACTTACTCTTGATGAAGAGAGACAACAAAACCCAGCCTTCCCAGATCTCCCTGATAAGTGATTTGCTGAGAGGAAAAAGTATTTCAGATGATGAAATAAGAAATCTGAATGATTGGTATGATGCTGAGCACAAGCCCAAAATTGAGGTATACCATGAACTGACCAAACCCGAGATTGGTGCCTTGATGCAAAAAAAAATACACCAGCAAATAGCAAAGGAAAGGGATACGCAAAGCAGAAGGAATTTCTATCTCGCTGCCGCCGTGCTAATACCGCTGATCGTTTTTGGATTTTTATTTTATATCCTTCCACCTTTCCAGAAACACCAAAACAATACGACAAATCAGGCTTGGGTAACTGTACAGTCTTTGCCCGGGGAAAGAAAGACGTTGGATTTACCGGATGGTTCCAAAGTAACCCTTAACAGTAATTCCGCAATTACCTATGCGGAAAATTTTTTAGACAACAGGGCAGTCCAGTTGGATGGGGAAGGCTTTTTTGAAGTAGTCCCACAGAAGGGACAACCATTTACGGTCAGTTCGGGAGATTTAGAGACCAAAGTGCTCGGAACTTCCTTTAATGTTTCATCCCTCAGAGATGCAGAAGGCACAATTGCCGTGAAAACCGGCAAGGTCAGTGTAAAATCAATGAAAACCGGCACAAAAGTAATCCTTCAAAAGGGCCAATTGGTCAACCAACTATCAGGTGATTTATATGCTCGGGAGATCACCGCTGAAGAAAGCATCTTTGATTGGGTCGATGGCAATTTGGTCATGGTCAACCTTGAATTGAATCAAGTTGTGGAAAAATTGTCGGATTGGTATGGGATAGAAATACAAAGTGCCAAAGTCTTACCGCCTTGTCGAATTACCGGTACCTACAAAAACTTAAAAATAGAAGAAGTCCTTGAAATCATTAATTATTCAATCAACCTCAAATATAGCTGGCATGGAAAAAAACTGATCATTGAAGAAGCAAACTGCTAACTAAAACCTGCAAAGGAGGTAAGGCTGCTGCTACAGCCTTACCGAAATGATGCATCAAAGCGCGAACACTTAAACACAACATTCAAAATTATGAAAAAAAATCTACTGATCCGCAAACATTCCTTTTGGATCATTCATCTCTTACTGATTTGGGCATTGAATTCATTCCATGCCAGTACAGCCTCAGCCTACATCAATAATCACAATCTCTTGGAAACCTCCATAAAAATGGGATTTGGTGAAAAAAATGTCATTGAAGTCTTCAGAGAAATTGAAAAGCAGACTGATTTTCATTTCTCTTTCTCCCACAACAGCATCAAAGGAAAAAAAGTCTATTTAAAGCAAAACAATCCCAGCGTAGAAGAATTGCTGGATGCGATGAAGGTCCAAAACAACTTGGCATTTAAAATCATCCAGCAAACCATTGCCGTGACGGTTAATAAATTCGGATCATCGCTAACATCCAACAACGAAACCTTTCCGGTCAAAGGCAGTGTAGTGGATAAAATAACCGGTGAAACCCTCCCCGGAGTCAATATCTTGGTTAAAGGAACCAACAAAGGAACAGCAACGGATATTGATGGCAATTTTATTTTGGAAGCCAGTACGAGTGACATTTTAGTGGTGTCCTATGTAGGCTATGAAACCAAGGAAATCATCATTTCCAATCAATCAGAAATAAAAATCCTTCTTGGCATGGATGACAGCACCATGGATGAGGTCATTGTTACGGCTTTAGGAATCAAAAGGGAAGAGGCTTCTTTGGGCTACGCCACACAAACCATTTCTACCGAGAAACTGACCGATGCGAGGAGTAATAACTGGACTGCCGCTCTTGCGGGAAAAGTTGCCGGGCTGAGTGTGGTAGGCGGTGGGGCTGGACCCATGGGCTCGCAGAGAATCACACTAAGAGGAGAGACTTCCCTGAATTTGAGTAACAACGAAGCCTTGGTGGTGGTGGACGGTGTCCCGATCAATGGTCAAATTGCCGGAACCGGCTACGGAGGACACCTCAACCAGGACAGCCCTGTCGATTTTGGTTCAGCCGTATCTGACCTCAATCAGGATGATATCGAAAGTGTTACGGTGCTTAAGGGCCCTGCTGCAGCTGCATTGTATGGCTCAAGGGCGGCCAATGGCGCCATGATCATTACCACCAAAGGTGGCCGTAAGCAACAAAAAGGTATCGGGGTGTCCTTCAACTCCAACATCAGTACAGAAAGGACAGGGCTTAGATGGCCTGAATACCAATATGAATATGGTGAGGGCAGGACAGATGCTTACTACTCCTACTTAGACTCGGAAGATGGGCCCAACACCAGTACCAATGTCGCTGCCGGGAGAGCTTGGGGCCCAAGATTCGACGGTCAGATGTATTATCAGTACAATCCGGACCACCCCTTGGGCATTCCTTCAGAAAGAACCCCATGGAGAGCTTATCCGGATTACATCAAGGGCTTTTTTAATCCAGGATATACGTTGATCAATAACATTTCTCTGGAGGGGGCCACAGATAAAAGTTCAGCAAGGATTTCCATCACCCACCTGAACAATGATTGGATCGTGCCCAATACAGGGTTCGAAAGGCTTTCTGTGTCCACGGCCCTGGATCATCAGATCTCAGACCGATTGAAGATCAATTCCCGAGTCAATTATGTAAACAAAAAAAGTGATAACCTGCCCATGGCGGGGTACAATAACCAAACCATCATGTATTTTATGATCATTGGTGCGGCACCTAATCAAAACATCAATTGGTATAGGGATTATTGGATGCCGGGTTTGGAGCAGATAGAGCAAAAAAACCCATTCAACCCTGGTCCCGACAATGTTTACCTTCAGGCGTATGAGATGATCAATACCATCGACAAGCATGGGGTGATCGGCAGTGTTTCGGCTACATATGACTTTTCGGATAAGGTTCAGTTGATGCTACGTTCCGGATTGGATCTTGCCAACGAGGACAGGATGCAAAGACGGCCTTTCAGCATGTCAAAGTTTCCCAGAGGCATAATGAGACAGCAAGCCATATTCAATTATGAAATCAATTCGGATTTCTTGTTGACTTACAAGGAGCGTTTTGGCAGTGATTTCAATTTTATCGTAGCTGCGGGGGCCAACCGCATGTACAATTACAATAATTTTAATGGAGTATATGCAGATCAATTGGCCATGCCGGGCCTTTATATGATCAGCAACAGTTTGGATCAGCCCGTAGCTGATCCGAGGATTTTGAGGAGATCCATCAACTCAGTGTATGCCACCAGTCAGTTGGATTACAAAGGCATGATTTACCTGGATCTTACTGGAAGGAATGATTGGTCCAGTACGCTTCCCGCTAGCAACAATTCCTTTTTCTACCCTTCAGTCAGCACCAGTTTGATTTTAAATGAGCTCATGACGCTTCCACAAGCCTTCTCATTTTCTAAACTCAGGCTTTCTTATGCACAGGTGGGAAATGACACCAGGCCTTATCAGACCGCTCGGTATTATGACCAAATCTATGCCACCAGCTTCACCAATCCCAATACCCTTTTCAATGCTGATTTGAAGCCCGAAATCACTACAGCCTACGAAGCAGGTTTGGACGTGAGGCTTTGGAACAACCGGGCCGGTATTGATTTCACAGCGTATTACAGCGAAAGCAGAAACCAAATCCTAGCGATACCCCTGGACATTTCCACGGGATTTGACAGAATCCTCACCAATGCCGGTCTGATCAGAAGCAGTGGCCTCGAAGTGGTTTTGAATGCAAAACCCATTGTAAAGAACAATTTCAGTTGGGATGTCACTTTGAACTGGGCATACAACAGATCTTATGTGATTGAACTTGCTGAAGGACTGACCAATCAGATCATTGGTCAACACAGTGTGGTCAGCTTGGAGGCAAGAGTAGGGGGCAGGATGGGTGACTTGTATGGACTTGGGTTTCAAAGATCCCCTGATGGAGACATCATCTATACCAACAGCGGGATACCTGCCCAATTGGACCCGGAACGCAAAAACTGGGGCAATGCTTTTCCTGATTGGAAAGGGGGTATTTTAAATCAATTTTCCTTTGGCAAATTCAGGGCAACCATGCTTTGGGACGGTCAGGTAGGAGGCAAAGCCTTTTCCATGACCAACCACAAGCTCAACACCTTAGGCAAAACCAAGGTCACCTTGCCTGGTAGGGAAGAGGGAATCATAGGTGAAGGTGTGGTGGCCAATGGAGACGGAACTTTCTCTCCCAATACCACAGTCACCACGGCCCAAAGGTATTATGATGAGTACTATAAGCACTCCAATGTGGAAACGAATATTTTTGATACTTCCTTTTTGAAGCTCAGGGAATTGCGCTTTGAATACAACATCCCTCCAGCTTGGCTGAGTAAAATAGGATTGAATCAAGCTTCAGTGGCCCTTTATGGCAGGGACCTTATACTCATCACCAATTTTCCTGCCTTTGATCCGGAAATTGCCATGCTGAATAGCGGCACACTGCTGCCAGGGGTGGAAATGACCCAATTCCCCTCTACCCGGACCATGGGTATGAATATTTCACTCAAATTTTAACTCTCGAAAAAATGAAAAAATATTGTAAACGAATATTGGTTTTGCTGGGATTCGCCATGTTGATCCAAGGCTGTGACCAAAATTTAGAAGAAATAAACCTGGATCCAAATCGACCTTCTGAAGTGTTTCCGGGCGTTATTTTGGACCAATTGCAGTACAGATTGGTCAATTCCAGCATAGGCAGAGCGAGGGGATTTACCCACGAACTCATGCAAATGATGGCTCCTAGGGTAAGTGTGAACAATGGTTTACACCGCTATGTAATCGAACCCAATAATTCAGAGGGATTTTGGAACAATCATTATCGGTTGATGACCGACCTGATGGACATGTATACAATTGCCGAAAATCTGGAATCGCCAGCGTATATGGGAGTGGCCTTGGTACTCAGAAGCTGGAGTTATTCCATCATGACCGATGCTTTTGGGGATATTCCCTTTACAGAAGCGAGTCGGATTCAGGAAGGTGTAGTGCAACCTGCTTTTGACAGCCAAAAGGACATTTATGTCCAATTGCTCTTGGACCTGGAAGAAGCCAATGTCCTGCTCAGTAATGCCAGCACGTTTATTTTCGGTGGAGATTTGATCTATGAAACCAATGGGCCTGAAGGAATTTTAAAATGGAGGAAATTCTGCAATTCTTTAAGATTAAGGCTTTTATTGAGAATTCTTCAAAAAGACGGTGAAGTCAATGTATCCCAACAGATCAGTAGCATACTGGGTAATCCAGGAAGGTATCCCTTGATGAATTCTAACGAAGATGATGCCATATTGACTTACCCAGGCACTTTTCCCTTTTACAATCCCTATTTCAATTTGAGAGACCTCAGCTGGAATGAAGGAGTGTATTACACGGAATACTTTATCGATCAAATGAACCGAACTGAAGACCCAAGAAGGGCAGTTTGGGCCCATACAGTAACGGAAAATGGTGTGGAGGTCTATAAAGGAATCCAAAGTGGCTATGTGAGTGAGGTTGAATATCCAGTTGGTTCGCACTCCAGTTTTCCCGGTGAGTTTAGGAATTTTGCTAACATGGGTGTATTGATGCCTTATGCCGAACTGGAATTTATATTGGCCGAACTTAACATCAGAAGTTTCCAAACTCCTAAATCTGCCAAAGCACATTACGAGGATGGTATCTTGGCGTCCATGATCCAATGGGGAACCACTTTACCCATCGGATATCTGGACCATGAGGACATTAGCTATGATGAGGATGCTGGATTTGACCAAAAGCTGGAAACCATCATACAACAAAAGTATTTTGCCTCCTTTTTTACAGATTACCAAGCTTGGTTTGATAAGAGAAGAACTGGATATCCACTATTGCCGCGAGGGGAGGGTATTCCTGCCGAAAATCAATTTCCCTCAAGAATTACTTATCCCAACTACCTGCAAGCCTTGAATCCGGATAACCTGGAAGCTGCCATAGCCAGGATGGGGGGAGATACACAAGACACCAAAGTCTGGTGGGAAAAATAATTTAAAACATGAAAGAAATGAAAAAAACATTGAGGCGCCTCCTGATCATGCTTACCGCCATTCCTATGGTGATGCTTCAGTCCTGCACGCAGGGTGAAGGGAAAACGAATGAGGATTTGATTACCCTAGTCATCATCATCGACGGACTCCGAAAAGACTATATTTCAGAAACCAATACCCCAAATCTTTATAAAATCACTCAAAAAGGGGTGGTAGGGGACAAAAACCGAAGCGTATTTCCTACAGTTACTCGGGTAAATTCCACCTCTTACGCCACAGGTTCCTACCCCAAAACCCATGGTATTTTGGGTAATTCCATCTATCTCCCAAGTGTCAACGCTTTAAAAGGGATCAACACGGGAGATGCAGATGCACTTATGGAAGCGGATCAAGTAGAAAACGGCAAATTGCTTCACACATCCACTTTTGGGGAGGCGGTTGAAAAATCAGGCAATACCACATTTACGGTGTTCAGTACAGGATCCACGGGCCAATCTTACCTGCTCAACCAAAAGATCAGCGGAAAAGGAATAATCAATCCAGACCTGTTGCTTCCAAATGGCCTGGAAGAAGAAGTGGTGGGTCAGATCGGAAACTATCCGGCCAAAACCAAACCCAACAAACCCAGGCACATTTGGGTGACGGATGCATTTATCGAATACGCCCTCAAAAAGTCTGGAAGCTCCATCAATACGATCTGGTACTCCGACCCGGATGGCACAGCGCATGGAGAAGGCATCGGGTCAGAGATCACCATGGAAGCCATCAAAGGAGTGGACGAACAAGTGGGGAGGATTTTGGCCTATGTAGCCGAAAACGATATGGAAGACCAGTTTAACCTACTTATCTCAGCAGACCATGGCTTTGCCACCCACAAAGGCAATCCCGGATTGGTGGATTTTTTAGTGGAAAAAGGGCTGAAAGAAAGTAAGGAATCTGAAGATGTTGTGGTAGTGGGAGGGGCCATCTACCTGAAGTCTTCTGACCAGGAAAAGGTGCAGAAAATAGTCTCCGCCCTGCAGCAAGAGACTTGGGTTGGAGCCATATTTACCGAAAGTGCTGAAGAAAATAAAGACATGGGGGTGATTCCTGGAACCCTTTCCTTTTCCCTGATCAATTGGGACCATCCGGAAAGAGCTGCCGATATATTGGTGGATGTCAACTGGACCTCGGAAATCAATGAATTTGGCTATGAAGGATTTACTTACAATCGGGGAGTGGCTGGGCATGGTTCTTCCAGTCCTTATGAGGTACCCACGCCGTTTTTGGCTTTAGGTCCTAGTTTTAAAACCAATTATGCCAACCAGTTTCCTACATCCATGATTGATATCATGCCCACCGTCTTACACATTCACGGCATCCAGCCCATTGATAGACCCGATGGTCGGGTGATGCATGAAATTTTAAAGGAATCAGATAAACTTAATGATTTGGGGAAGGTAAATCAAGAGGAAGTAAAAACTTCAGTCATTAATGGAGCATCCCATTACGAACTCTCGCTTTTTCGAACCCACTATGGTTCCTACCAATATTTGGATTTTACGCAGACTACCAGAAAATCTGAAAACTGAAGAAATTTGTAGGGGTTGATTCGCATTAGGTATGAATTTGAAAAAGCCGCTTTGATTGCAAAGTGGCTTTTTTTTTGTGAACTTGAATCAAGTAGTTTATTTACCTTCATCAGTCAACCCTATGGAAAATAATTCCCATCGCCTCTCTATAGAAAATATCCTGGCAGCTCCTGCAAAAATTGACCCCTGCTTTCTCCATACACCTCAGTTTGTTTCGGATAGCCTAAGTGAATTTTCGGGTGTTCAGCTGATTTTAAAGGTGGAAACGGTCAATCCTATCCGCTGCTTTAAGGGCAGAGGGACAGAAGTTTTGTTGTCGAATGCCACTCCAAATACCCATTTTGTTTGTGCCAGCGCAGGGAATTTTGGTCAGGCCATGGCCTATTCCTGTAACAAAAAGGGGGTGGACCTCACCGTTTATGCGAGTACAGAGGCCAATCCCTTCAAAATTGCCCGCATGAAATCCCTTGGTGCCAATGTCGTATTGTATGGAAGTGACTTTGACGCTGCCAAGGAAGAAGCCAGGCGAAAGGCCAAAGAAGTAGGGGCATACTTTATAGAAGACGGTTTACAGATAGAATCCTTGGAAGGGGCCGCAACGATCGGTCTTGAACTGATTCAAATGAATCCAAAACCCCAGGTGGTTTTGATTGCTTTGGGAAATGGTGCTTTGTTCAATGGTATCGCCAGGGTCTTTAGGCATTATGCCCCTGAAACCCAATTGGTGGCTGTTCAATCCAAAGGGGCCCCTGCCATGGTGGAGTCGTGGCTGAGCAAAAAAGTAGTCACCCATAACCATATTCATACCATTGCAGATGGGATTGGGGTGAGGTTGCCCATACCCCAAGCGCTGCAAGATATGGAAGGCCAAACGGATAATGCCTTGCTCGTGGATGATGCCAGCATGATGCAAGCCATGAAACTGATCCATCAATATACCGGATTGGTGGCTGAACCTTCCGGAGTGGTGGGCGTGGCGGCTATTTTGGAAAACAGGAAGCGTTTCGAAGGACAAACTGTTGCAACCATAATCTGTGGAGGAAACCTTACCGAAGAACAAACCAAAAAGTGGCTGCTAATATGACACATACAAATCGGTCGAAAGCTTGCTAGGCCTAAAGTGTTAAATCCCATAGCTCATCAAATGCACTTCAATTGAATTAAAAAAATCATACTTAATAATATATTCAGTCAATTTAAGAAGGATTAGGCCCAAATATTTGGTGTTTTTGATTAAATTTTGCATCTTCTCCATCCTTCGATTTTGGTTTAATTCAAGGTAAATTTCACACCCAAATCGAGACCAATTTAACCTCCCTAATGGGTTTCACCACCTGTCTTTCCAAACATCATTTTCTGTTCTTTAACACCATCAATTGATTTTACTGTAATGAAAAACACTGATTTGAATTCCCTCTTCAAAAAAATAGAAAAGGACATGACCTTTTTAAAACAATGCTTGTCAGAAGTATTGTGGGACCTGGGTGAAAAGGATTTGGTCAACCTTGCTTTTTCTGAAGAAGTCGATCAAATTGACCATATTGACAGGCCTGAAACTGAAGAAAAACACATTCAGGTAATGAGCATTTACCTGCAATTGCTGAATCTGGTAGAGGAAAATGCAGCGGTACAGTTCAGAAGATTGCTGACTGATGCCTCAGGCCCCAGTGCGGTGAGGGGGTCTTGGGGAGAGACATTTACGAGATGGGAAAAAAGGGGGTTGACTCCCGAGCAAATGGTGGAAATCATCAGCCAAGTGCAGGTCATGCCTGTGCTGACGGCCCATCCCACCGAAGCCAAAAGGATTTCGGTGTTGGACATGCACAGGGAGATGTACCTCAACCTGGTCAAATTGGAAAATCCTTCTTTTTCGAACAGAGAGAGAAAAGTCATAGAACAGGACATCAAAGCCTTGCTGGAGCGGTGGTGGAGAACAGGAGAGGTCTATTTAGAAAAGCCCACCGTGGCGGCAGAACGCAATAATGTCATGCACTATTTTTCCAAGGTATTTCCTTTGGCCCTGAAAAAAAGTGATGATCAGCTCAGGCAAAGTTGGATAGAGATGGGTTTTGAGGAGGATTTGCTGTGCTTTCCGGAGCATTTTCCGCTTTTGCAGTTTGGAAGTTGGGTAGGGGGAGACCGGGACGGGCATCCTCATGTTTCTGCACAGCTGACCGGGGAAACCCTATCTGCCCACAGAAATGCTGCTTTGGAGATTGTAAGCGATCAGATTCAAAAGCTCGCAGCCAACCTGAGTTTTTCCGAGATCAGAAACGAAGTGCCTACGGAATTGGTCAAGGCCATTGCCTCCAAAGAAAAAGAGTTTGGAGAAAAGGGTAAACATGCGGTAGAAAGAAATACCTATGAGCCCTGGCGTCAATACCTGAACCTTTTGATGTTAAAATTGGACAATGCCCTAGAAAGAAATTTAGCCTCACCTGCGTACAGGGATTCCGGCGAATTGTTGGATGACCTGAAGCTATTGAGAAACAGCCTTCTCACCATAGGAGCCAAGCGGATTGCCATCGACCTGGTCTTTCCGGTAGAAAGGCAGGTACAGAGTTTTGGCTTTCACCTGGCCAAATTGGACATCCGACAAAACAGCGAATTCCATGACAAAGCCATGGAGCAGATCCTTCAGTCCGTATTTCCGGATCTCCCCGCTTACGGGACCTGGGAAGAGGAAAAGAGGGTAGCTTTTCTCACCAAGGAACTGCAAAGTGAAAGGCCTTTTGGCACGGTGGACAAGTCCTTTGGTACAGAGGCGGACAAGGTGTTGGACGTGTACCGGGTGATCAAAGGACACGTGGAGGGGTATGGCGCTGAAGGCATAGGTTCTTTTATCATCAGCATGACCCGTCAGCTTTCTGATATGTTGTTGCCATTTGTCTTTCTCAGGGAAGCGGGTTTGAGTCGTCATCATTTTCCCGTGGTGCCCTTGTTTGAAACCATCGGGGACTTGAAAGCCTCTTCACGGGTGATGGAAGATTTTTTATCCCATCCTTTTGTCAAAAACCAAAAGATCAAAGTGCAGGAAATCATGTTGGGTTATAGCGACAGCAATAAAGACGGAGGAATCCTAGCCAGCCGATGGAACATTTATAGGACCGAGCAGGAATTGACTGAGGTGGCCAACCGGCACGACATACGGTTTAAATTTTTTCATGGAATAGGAGGCACCATCAGTCGGGGAGGAGGCAAGTACCACCGCTTTCTGGAAAGCATGCCCTTCGGAAGTCTCAGTGGACAGATGAAACTTACGGTGCAGGGGGAGACCATTGCCCAACAATTTGCCAACTTGCTCAATGCCACCTACAACCTGGAAATGTTGCTTTCGGGTACCGCTTACCAAAGCAGTTTTTATTGGCACCCACAAGAAACCAAGAAATTTCCGGTTGAGGAATTGAAACAACTTGCGGAGTATGCCCAGGCCCATTACCAAGCACTGATCAAACACCCGTCGTTTTTGGCATTTTATGGAGAAGCCACGCCAATAGATGTACTGGAAATGAGCAAAATAGGCTCAAGACCCGCCCGTAGAACGGGCAGCAGGACTTTGGATGATTTGAGGGCCATCCCATGGGTGTTCAGCTGGAGCCAATCCAGGTTTAACCTGACAGGTTGGTTTGGGATTGGCCATGCCTTGGACAAAATGAAAAATGAAAATCCCAAAGCATACCAAGCCTTACGGGAACAGGCCGATACCTGGCCTTTACTGAGGTATTTCCTGATCCAGATCGAAACCAACCTGATGGGTGCGGACCCGGAAATGATGGAAGTATATGCAGATTTGGTACAGGATGAAAAGGTGAAAAGCGAGTTGATGGACCTTATCCGTAGCGAATATGAATTAAGTTTAAATACGATTGCTGAGATGTTTAATGACGACCGTGAACACCGAAGGGAAAGCCAGATCGACAGCATGAAAAGAAGAACAAGAGAACTGAAATCCCTGCATCAAATGCAGCTCCATAACCTGAAAAAATGGCGGAGCCAAAAGAAATCAAGCTCCGAAGAGGCTGATTTTTTAATCAACCGCATCTTGGAAATCACCACGGCCTTGGCAAGCGGATTGAAGCATACGGGGTGAGGAATTTTCAAGGCATAATTTTAATCCATCCCTCAAGAAACCAGATAAAAAAACAAAGGCATCCCAATCGTGATATTGATCGGAAAGGTGACGGCCAAGGCCATGGGCAGGTAGAGACCCGGGTTGGATTTTGGCACGGTCATTTTCATGGCAGCAGGAACGGCGATGTAAGAGGCACTTGCGGAGAGAATGGCCAGGATAAAGCGGTTGGATACATCATCTGTAACCGATGAGCTCAAAAAAGCGACCACACAACCATTGATAAGGGGAATGACGATGGCAAATATCATCGGAAACCAGCCATAAGAGAAAAAGGATTGGAGTTTTTTGCCACTTGTGATGCCCATGTCCAAAAGAAAGATGGCTAGGAAACCCTTGAAGATGTCATTGGTGAAAGGCTTGATTCCCTCTGCCTGCGCATCTGATGCCAGAAATCCAATCAATAAACTTCCCAAAATCAGCAACACACTGCCATTGGTAAAGGAATGTTGGACCACCTTTCGTTTTTTTACCTTTTCTGTCCCTGCATTTCTTTTATCGTAGGTAGATATCAGGATCAGTCCGACAATGATGGCAGGGGCTTCCATCAATGCCATGATGGCTACCATATGGCCATGAAGCTCCAATTGTTGCATTTCCAGGTAGGAGACGGCAGTCACGAAAGTCACCGCAGAGATGGAGCCATAAGCCGCGGCTACTGCACCTGCGTCATAAATATTTAGCTTTTTCTTCAGGATGAAAAAGGTGTATAAAGGAATAAGCAGCGAAATACCAAGGCCAAATAGTATGGTCCAAACGATTTCCCAGGAGAAAACCTCATGGGCAAGTTCCTGTCCTCCTTTGAAACCAATGGCAAACAACAGATAAAGGGAAATGAATTTCGATGAATTGGGAGGGATTTCTAAATCACTTTTAAAACAAACGGCTATCAAGCCCAAAACAAAAAACAATAAAGCGGGATTGGTTAAGTTCTCCAGCAATAAGTCTATGTTCATATGTTAATTTGGTGGATTTTCATTCAGCGGATGGTTTGCAAGACTTGACTGTTGCTTTTTGGCGTAATGAAATTGGTGTTTAAGAGGGGTGGGATGTCGGCAGACTTCAGCCGACCATCCACCCTCAACTCCAGGGAGGAGCATTTGCATTTGGGCTTCAAACCTCTTGAATGGTTTGAACTAGCAACTCAATCTGTGATTTCAATGTGTACTGTAGCCTGTAATTTGATCTTGGCACCTGAAAAATCCGCGTTTTGGAAGAGTTCATTGATCTTTTGTACTTGTAATCTGAGTTCGGGGAGCCTTTTGGCGGAAACCTCATTTGCTTTGCCAAACCTTTCCATACTGCTCAGGATGTTTATTTGATGGTATTTTATTTTATCCCCAAACAATTGGAGAAGAAGGTCTCTGGCATCTTCCGAAGCAAACTCCCCCTTGATCAGTTCAATTTGCTCGTGCTTTTTTGCGAAATGACTGCTTTTTTCAGCTTCACCTAATCCTGCTTTTGTGTCTATCATGGTTCTGTTGTTTAAAATACGGCGATACAAAAATGCCTTTTCTGATTCATAAATTTTTATTTAACTTTATAATGCCATAGATAAAATTAATTTATGAATTACACGCTGAATCAACTTCAGGTTTTCCTCAAAATCGTGCAGACTGGAAGTGTGACCAAAGCTGCGGAAGAGCTTCATCTGACCCAACCCGCGGTTTCTATCCAATTGAAAAACTTTCAGGACCAATTTGACATACCCCTGACTGAGGTGGTCGGTAGGAAGATCCATATCACCGATTTCGGTTATGAAGTGGCGGTTTCGGCGGAAAACATCATCAATCAGGTATATGCGATCAATTACAAAACGATGGCCTATAAAGGGCTTTTGACGGGGCGTCTGAAAATCTCCGTGGTCTCCACCGGCAAGTATGTGATGCCCTATTTTTTAGCTGATTTTATGAAAGCCCATTCCGCTGTGGAGCTGTTGATGGATGTCACCAATAAAAGCAGGGTTTTGAAAAGTCTGGAAAACAATGAAGTGGATTTTGCACTCGTTTCCCTTTTGCCGACCACGCTCCATATTGAAAAACTGGATCTGCTGGAAAATGAGCTTTTTTTGGTTGGCAATACGGAATCGGATTTCAATGCCACCGATTTTGATAAAGGATTTTTTAGAGACATGCCCTTGATATTTAGGGAAAAAGGTTCCGGAACACGCCAAACCATGGAGCGTTTTATACAGCGGAGTAATTTACAATACGGTAAAAAAATGGAACTCACCTCCAACGAAGCGGTGAAACAGGCGGTCATGGCGGGCTTGGGGTATTCCATCATGCCCCTGATCGGAATCAAAAATGAACTGGAAAACAAAAAACTGAAAGTAATCCCCATGAAAGGACTTCCCATCACCACCATGTGGAGTCTGATTTGGCTGAAGGACAAGAAGCATTTGCCTGTTCCTTTGGCATTCCTTCATCACTTAAAGGAAGAAAAGGCCAATATCGTCAAAAGGATTCTGCATTAGGTTGACAGATGTCAGGTGTCAGATGTCAGATGTCAGGTGACTCATGACGTACCATCCTAAAGTTGACGGTTATCTTTTTGACAAGACCATTTTTAATCCAAAATATGATTTCGTTCAAAGGTATGAGTACTTTGGAAGTGGTGGAAGTGCAGGAAGGTTTCAAATGGTTTCAAAGAGAATGGTTATCTGCTTCTTTGCCACTAACCCAAAATTTTTCTTCGAACGGGATGGAAGTGGGAAGTTGGGAAGTCCGAAGTTGGAAGTGGGAAGTGGGAAGTTGGGAGTAGGAAGTAGGAAGTCCGAAGTTGGAAGTCCGAAGTTGGGAGTTGGGGGTTGGAAGTAGGAAGTCCGAAGTTGGAAGTGGGAAGTGGGAAGTGGGAAGTTGGAAGTGGGAAGTTGGGGGTTGGGCATTTTTCAGTTTGCTGGCGAGAATTATATTGAATTACCATTTTCCTGGCATCATTCCGTACATACATGTCAAAGGGAATCAAAAACCAATTTGAAAAGCAGAAATTAAGAGGACTTTCGTTTTGTCCCAGTGGTTCATGATAGCATTAGCAGATAAAATATAGAGTACCTTTTTTTCAAAGGCTTTACAATGGTCATTCCTGATTATAAAGCGATCAAAACAACTAAGAACCCTATCTTCATCAATAGCAAATTCGTCAGGCTATAACCTTACTTTTATATTCTATTTGTCATGCTATAACCTGACAAAATTTTTCTTTCATTGGCGTAAAAACTCAATCCGATTCACCATACATATCCGAATATTCCTTTTCGCCCATGCCCTTGGAGAACCTGCGGAGGTTGTAGGTGAAACTTAGCATCACGTACTGCTGAAGCACATTGGACTGTATGTCCTCGATAAAGGTTTCGGTGATGTTTCTTCTCACATTGGCATTTTGTCCCAATAGGTCATACATCATCAGGCTGACTTCACCCCGCTGGTTTTGGAAGACTTTTTTGCCCACACTCATGTTGACCAGGGTGAAATTGGTGTCAAAACCCGAAGCCAGTCCGTTGTTGATCTGATGGTTGAGGTCCAGCCTGTAGACAATCCCTTCCCACACGATCCAGTTGAAATTCACACGGAACCGCTGTTGGAAGAAGTCATTGCTGAGGTGGGGGCTCAGGGTATTGTTGACCTGATTGAAGGAGGACCTGGACCAAATGTTGAAATCCACCTGATCGCTGATGTTGCTGCTCAGGGAAAATCCGGTGGTCAGCCGCGTGGAATTGTTGAAGCCGATATTTTCATTGATCTGTCCCGGCCGCTGTGTATAACCAAGCCCTGCATTGACATTGAAGTTGGATTTGATAAAGGACATGGGTAGCCCATAACTGAACCAGGACCGGAAATCCCGGAAGCCATCCAGGTTGACAGGCTTGTTCAGCTGCGAACCTCTTTCCAAAATGATCCCGTCCTGGATCTCTATGGGTTCATCGGCGATAAGCACCGAGTTGGAAATGAAATCATCCACAAACCTGGACTGGGCAAAGACAAACCAGTTTTTGTCCGCATTTGCATTGTTGCCCCGGAACCGCAGCCTGAATTGATTGGTGTAGGCCTGATCCAGTTCCGGATTGCCTGTCCTCAACTGAATGGGATTGGTGTTGTCCACCACCCTTTGCAGCTGCCCCACACCGGGTTCATTGGTATAGGTGTCGTAATCCAACTGGATATTGGTGTTTTCAGAGAATTTATATTCCAGCCGCACCGTAGGCAGGAGGTTGGTGAAATTCCTGTTCAACAATTCCGTTGAAGGAAATTCCTGCAAATTGTCCAGTTTGGCATCCTGGTATTCCAGTTCGGTCTGCACCCTCAATTTCTCTGAGGTGTATTGATAGCCCAGTTCAGTGCTCTGGGTCAGGTATTTACTGACAAACACATTGCTCAAGGCCGTATCCAACGAAAGGATTCCGTTGTCAAAATCCCCGTTTTCCACATTGAAAAGCAATCTGTCCGAATCATTTTTCCGGTTGCCGATCTGGTATTCCGCTTCCATCTGACCCCTTTGGCCGAGGGGTTCGGTATAAGAAACCCTGGTCTGCCAGGATGTTCCAGTTCTTTCCCGGGTGATCCTTTGGTCCAGGTTTTCTGTCCTTTGGCCATTTTCTTCAAAAAAGGTGTTTTTGGCAATCCGGTCTGATGCATCCAAATTCCAACCATTGCCCAAGGTCGCTCTGAGTGTGACCGATCTTCCCGGTTTGTTGAACCGGTGGCTGTACAGGAACCTGTTGAACAGATCGAAGTCTTCATATTTGCCTGTTTTGAGGTTTTCCACCGTGTTTATGGTATTGATGCCATCATCGGTTTGCCCTGAAAACCCTGAATTTTCGGTTTCAAATCTCGCCGAAAATCTGGGGATGTATAGGAAACGGTTGCTTTCATTGGGATTGTATTCCAACCTCAAATTGGCCTGATGCTGCCTGTTGACCCGGACGTCGGTGCTCCTTTCGCTGTAAAACTGATCGGTGTCATCCGCGGTGACAAATTCCCTGAAGCGGTCCACCACCCCGATGTTTTCCCGGTTGGTATAGACATAGCTGCCCGCAATTTTGACTTTATCCCCATAGGTATCCGAGTAATTCAGGCCCAGAATATGGGTGGTGATGATGCCTTCCTGTGGATTTTCATTGTCCTGCGCATTGGGATCACTGGTATAATTCAGCACATTGACATTGTTGGTCAGTCCCGTGATGGTGATTCTCCGGTCTTCGTCAAACACATTGACACTGGCTCCGGAAAGGTACCGTTCATCCGTGCCATAGCCTACCGTTCCCTTGCCAAACTGTCCTTTCCGTCTGTTGGCTTTGGTGATGATGTTGATTGTTTTCAGCCTTTCCCCATCATCGAATCCGCTCATTTGGGCTTTTTCGCTTTTTTGGTCAAACACCTCAATGCTCTGGATCATTTCTGCCGGGATGTTCTGCAGGGCAGTTCTCACATCCGTACCGAAGAAAGGCTTGCCATCCACCAAGATCTGCGCAATGTTTTCACCCTGTGCCTGCAGGACGCCATTTTCGACACTGACCCCGGGGAGTTTTTCGATCAGCACCTGGGCAGAGGCATCTTTCATGGTTTTGAACGCATCTGCATTGAAGGCTGTGGTATCGCCTTTTTGGAAACCCGTGGACCTGCTGCTTTCCACGACCACCTCATGGAGGTCCGTCGCCGCCTCCTGCACCGCGAGGGTGCCCAGGTCCAGATTGGCAGTTAGGTCAAAGGCTTTGTACAGTTCCTTGTAGCCCATAAACTGCACCCTCAGCAGGTAGTTCCCCTTCTTGAGGGAAGCCAACTCAAACCGCCCATCGATGTCCGAAACCGTTCCCCCCACCTGAGTGGAATCAAGGGCATTGAGCAGCAGGATATTGACAAAAGGCAGGGGTTCCTCCCGCTCCGCTTCCCTGACCGACCCTTTGAGGACCAAATCCTGGGCAACAGTGACATAAACCAGAGAAACCAAAAAAACAACAGACAGCAGGTACTTCATTTGACAGCGACGGGAAAGAGCATTGGAAACTTAAATTTCTATAATTACCGGGGGTAAAACCTACTGAAAGTACTTCCCAAATCCTGATTTTGCGGTCTTTATGTGTTGAGTGGTTTTATAATTAAAAGAAGATGGGGAAATGGGAGATGGGGTTTTTTGGGGGGGGATAAAAGGCGATCGTGGCAATTCCAAAAAAGGTAGCGGATTTCTGGTATATTTCAATATTCAAGCATCCTCCATACCCAAATAGGTAAAAATACCTTGAATATGGTATTTTTTGGTAAGGGTAAATAGTTATGTTTAGAAAATATTAGGAATAAAACCAAGCTGATTTTACTTTAATCAACTAATTAGCGGGGTTTTTTCCAGACTCATTAGAGAGTTGCCAGTAATTAGAGTAGACTATGAAATCATTTGGAGAAATATCTTGGTTAGACTTTCCTAAAATCTATTGCCAAACAATTAAGGAAGAAATCTCCTCGAAAGGAAAAGAGTTTATTCTCAAGGTAGATGAAAACGAATTCATAAATTATTTAATCGAAAAATATCGAATCGAACCTCTGAAGATTTTAATTGAATCTAAACAAATATCTGAACCAAGAAAATTTAAAGAAAGACGAATTGATATGTTTGGTCGGGAATATATGAGTGATGCATATCATTTTACTGTTACATATTATTTTGAAGGTTACGGTGGTTTATTTAAAGTTCAATCCAATCCTTACACTTGGTCATCATATGAAATTAATGTTAACCTAAGTAATCAAACAGTCTCATATTCATTTAAAATCTATAAACAAGACGCAACAGAATTCAACCAGACTGACTCAAGGTGCTATTCTGATGCTTTTGCCAATTTGAATAACGTAAACAAAAATGTAGCCGAATTCAATACGTCGTATGAACAGAAAGTCAGTTCTATGTTTTTACACGAAAAAGCCAGTTACCAAAAAGAAAATGAGTTCTTCGCAGCGATTAATGTAAAAGTTGACCCGTCTACTGAATCAGTTTTTTCTCCACCAACTATAAAGAAAAAAGTCATTACTCAACCTAAGATTGAAAAAAATAAAGAATTCAACTCTGTGCCTACAATGAGTCAAGAAATGTATGATGATGTATTAAAAGTCATCTATGACTCTGGGAAAAGTATGGAAAAAAAGCCAGCCTTATACAAAGGAAAAGATGAAGAAGGTTTAGGAGACCAATTTTTATTCATTACAGAAACAAGATATATTGGAACTACAGCAACAGGAGAAACTTTTAATAGAGGTGGTAAAGCTGACATTATATTAAAATATGCAAACGATGGGACAAATTTATTTATAGCAGAATGCAAGTTTTGGCACGGGCCATCAGAATACTTAAAAGCAATCTCTCAATTATTTGACAGGTATTTAACATGGAGAGATTCAAAAGTAGCAGTTATGATTTTCGTTGAAAACAAAGATTTCTCTAATGTTCTAAAAACTATCAAGGAAGAAACTCTTAATCACGATTATTTCGTAAAATATAAAGGGGATAGAGGTGAATCGTCATTTAGTTATGATTTTCATCTAAAACAAGACAAGGATAAAATTGCTCAAGTTGAAATAATGGCATTTCACTTCGATAAAAAATAAAAATAAACAGCACGTATAAAAAAAAGAGGGTTTAGATTAAATATTAGGTCAGTTCTTTTAATTGTCATTCCCAAACTGAAACTTAAGTGCGTTTAAATGTGCTACTCCGAATAAACGCAAAATGATGCTATGCCAAGTTTCCCCCTGAAACCCAAGTGGAGGGCAAGCGGGAACTCCCCATGGCCACCGGAGTGATACCCATCAAGGAATTTATGCAGGGCATAGTGGACATCGGATATGACGGACCCCTCCGGACAGAACCCTTTAATCAGGCGCTGAATGATTTGGAAAATGAGGCGGCTTTGAGAGTGAATATGGAGGCGATTAGGAAGGTTTTGGGGACGGTGGGGGTTTGATATTTGATTTGGGGAAGTGAAAATACCCTGTTTACGGTATTTTTTGATAAGGAGTAAATGATTAGGTTTAGAAATTAAAAGGATAAAAACAAGGATAATTTACCTTTAATTCAAAAATCAGTCTTTTTTTCTAGACAGATAGGAGAGGAAGGGGCAAGGCTGAAGAACATTAACTATAAATTAATAATGGCAAATTTAGACCCTTATATTAATACAGTAATTGCCCTACTTGGAGTGGCATATCCATTGTTGCTTCAAGTAATTTCTAGACTTGATGAGAAATATTCGTCTGACAAGATTGTAGAACTTTTTGACCAAGAGTGGGAAAGCAAAGCATTTCCATACACTTTATACTCCTCATTGATTTTTATATTCCTTTGGTCATTAAAACTTCCACCCTTCATAAGAATTGACAGCTTAAATTTCTTTATAGAGAATTCAGCATCATTACTTGTTGCTGCAAATGCAATTCTCCTGGTAATTTTCTTTTTCTTTTTTGTTAGAAAAATCCTCATTTATTACACTCTGACTAAGTTCATTCCATATTTAATACAGAAGCATGAAGAAAACGGAACTTGATTTAAAATATTTTTCAGCGTTGTCTGATTTACTTCTGCAATCTATTAAAACTCAACAGACCACGTACTCAAGAACGCTTTCCGACTTTTTCTACACAGCGTTTCGAAAAGTTCGTGATAAATTTACCAATGAACCTGTAGTTTATCCCGAATTATATTATGAAACTGTTTACAGAGCAATTGAGGAGTTAGCAATTCAAAAGGATAAGAGAAATTATTTATTAGAACACCGCACATCAGGGGCAATTTGGCTGCTTGGAGAAATGCAAGGTAATGAAATTTCTGAAACCACCTATTCTTGGCTTTGGAGAAATCTACTTCTTGCCGTAAGGTATCAGCAAGACGATTTAATTATGAATCATTGGGAAACGTGTCATCAATACTACTCCATAAGCATACCTCATATTTATCAAGAATATAACAACACGGCAAACAATTTTCAAGTGAGTAACCAATTGGCAGTTGATAAGCGTAATTCTGAACGCCAAAAATTCATTGAATTTCATTATGCTTTAGGAGGCTTGCTTACATATAAAAAAAGATATTCCTGTATTAGTCGGATATTCAATCATACTCAAAACGATCCTCCGAAATATGAATTGCTACCTGAATCAATGCTAGAAATTTTCAAGTTTTATTTTAATTTAAATAATCCATACGAAAGGAAATATACTTGGATTTCTACTATATATCCTTTCCCTGAGCTAAGTGGACTGAATGCAGATTATGTGATTAAGAAATGGATAAAGTCATATATGGCTATTTTGTTTTTAAGACAATGGGCCATTAACCCTTATCTTATAACCATGCGCCCTCTTGACTTTCCACCTATACCAACGACGCAAGGTGAAATTAAGCAATGGATTGATGGGTTTGACTTCTTTAAAAAGCTAGTAGGCGAACATTTGGAGAATCAAGAATTACTTAAAACATTAAACCTTGACTTCATTACTTTTGAATGGTGCGAGGAAAATGAGAAACCATACCCAACAATCTTTATAGAAAAATTCAAAACCGTCCTTGAAGATGCTTATAGTTCAAATGCATTGAATTTGCCGATTTCAGATGAAAAAGTCTCGCAGTTTGAAAACTCAACCACTTCAATTATTGAAACAACTGTTGATAGTTTAATGCTAGTTAATAATGAGACTGAAATAGAAGATGGCAATACCGATAAATGGTATGTGAACGGGCAAAGAATGTTTCAAAGTAAGGACGCTTTTTCCGATAATCCAGAAGTTCATCATATCGATTATGATTCCATTTTAGCTTCAGTGGTTTCGCAAAGCTTGAAAGAAGGATTAAGTGAAACTTTCTTTTATAAAAGAACAGAATCATACTTGCTGAAACCAGAAGAGATTTTTAAAGCAATCGACAACCTTACAATTGATGATAGTTATGTTATTGTCAATTTTGGTTTATCATTAAATTATTTCATCAATCAATTAAAAGTTGATGAACTCTCAATTAATAAATATAAAAACATCAATATTTATTCATTTAAAGGTTCTCATTTAGTAAGGAATTCGCTCTTTATTTTAAAAAAATCTGATTTGCCCAATATTTCGACAAGGCCGATTGATGAAGACGTAATAGCGAAGTATACCTTGAAGAAAATTAGCGATAAAATAAATTTGTATTCGTCAGTAATTGATTTAAATAACACATCAGGAGAAGTTCTCAACGAAAACAAACAAGATATGTCAGACGAAGAATTGAGAAAATCAGTTTTATTGAGCATCATAATTTCAACAGAAATTAAATGGAAGAAAGAAATAAAAGTAATCCAGTTGAATCAACATTCAGAATATCTCCAACAGGGGATAACAAATAAATTAGATGATGTTAAACCTATTGACTAAGATAAGCCCATTAAATAAAAGTACCTAACCAAAAGTGGCGGTTCAGTGATTAAATCAAGCTTTGTGCTCCTATCAAAGTACCTGCTTGTGACAGTGAGATGCATCTAAATCCCCGCCTTCGCCAAGCTCCAAACCGAGTGTACTTTAATCAGCCCTTTGGGGCTGAAAGTATTAAAATGGATGGAAGACTTTTGAGACTTGAATTTCGCTCGACAAAAACATATAGAGACAGAAAATGAATAATGAAGCTCATGCAAGAATTAAAATCAACCAACTGCTGACAGAGGCGGGATGGAGATTCT
>NZ_JACEFJ010000016.1 GCF_015354735.1 Pararhodonellum marinum
CTCCAAAATCCGTAAATCGTAAATCGTAATTCAAAATTCTACATCCCCCTTTCCCTCAGTCATAAATGATGATTTGCGATTTAAGAATTACGAATTAATCAATCGGATTTGATATGATCGAAACTTGCTGAAAACCCGCACTTTATTTCAGATTTGGGGAATCTAAACTGGAAAAAGAATTTATTTGGATAATTTTTGTACCTAAAAACCAATTATTTTACGCCCCATTTGCATCAGCATATTTGTATTTCAAAAAGGCAAATTTGATTTTTATCAAAATATAAATTCTTTTCTACTATTATATATTTATAAAACCATATTTTGTTCCAAAAAAAGGCCTAAAAAAAATTGTTCATTCGTTTTTGAAACTAATCAAAAACCTTTACTTTCCCGTATAGTTCGGATTTTTCAACTACCAATTATGTATATTTACGGAGCTTCCGGTCATGCTAGAGTGATGATAGATTTGATTGAAGACAACGAAATCATTCACGGCATTTTTGACGACAATCCAGATATTTCCACCATCCTAGATTATCCTGTTTTGGGACCTTTTTGCTATGACAGGATTCTTGATGCCCCTTTGTTCATTGCCATTGGAGACAATGTGGTTCGCTACAGAATCGCAAATCGACTCAGCAAGGAAACTTGGTATGGAAAAGTGGTGCACCGCAGTGCCATCATTTCCAAAAGAGCAGTGATTGATAAGGGTACCGTGGTGATGGAAGGAGTGATCATCAAAGTCAACTGTGAAATCGGCAAACAAGCCATCATCAATACAGGCGCATCCATAGACCATGATTGTATCATAGGAGATTTTGTGCACATCGCTCCCCAAACCACCCTTTGTGGTGGCATTACCATAGGTGAAGGTTCCCTTATTGGCGCCAATTCCATCATTCTACCGGGTGTAACCATCGGTAGTTGGTGCAAAATCGCAGCAGGCAGTACCGTTCACAAAGATGTTCCGGACGGAAATGTTTGGATAGGTAGAGACCTCAAGTCTGCAAACCTGATGGTAAATTCCAGATAATTTTCAAATCCCTTCAAAAAGTCCCAAAAAGGCTGATTATGAAAGTATTGACGCAGGATGAACAAATTATTAAACTTGATAATTTGAAGTAATAATGTCATTTATTCATTATATTTGTCCCTAAAGTAGGAACCATTGAAAACTAAGTTTATTTAACCAACCTCAATTTGAACATTTTTACCATGAACTTTTTGAAAAATCTAAATATCCTTCCGAGATGGATTATCATCGTCTTGGATGGGATAATCCTATTGAGTTGTGCCATCTTTGCCAACTTCATCCGCGTCAATTTAGAACTCTCCAAATTCAGTCAGGAAAACGTACTGCTTTCCTCCCTGGTATTTATGCTGGGTGGATTGCTCGTCATGATTTTTACCAAGAGTTACATTGGTATCGTCAGGCATACGGGCATCCGGGACGGACAAAATATCGTCCTGACCATTTCGATTAATTTCATTCTCCTTGCCATGGTCAACCTGATTGCGGTGCATGTGTTCGGGGAAAAATTCCTGATGCCCACTTCGGTGTTGATCATTGCGTCGCTGCTGTCCCTGATCGGATTGGTTTTTTACCGGCTTTTGGTCAAACAGTTATTCCAAACCATCAAAAAGGACCCGAGGAAAGAGGCCAAAGTCATCATTTTCGGAGCAGGGGAAGCTGGATTGCTGACCAGTTCCGTGATCGAAAAAGACCGACAGATCAAATACAAAGTAGTGGCCTTTTTGGACGACGATCCGAAAAAAAGCGGAAAATTTATCCAAGGCGTAAAAATACTTTATGGCACTGAGGCCCTGGAAAACCTGGTGTTGGAGAAAAAGGTGACTGACCTTATCATTTCTGCCCAAGACCTCTCGGTCAAAAGAAGAAGAGAAATCATCGATGAGTGTCTTCGCTTAAAGATCAATCCAAGGATTGTCCCCCCTGTACATCAGTGGGTCAATGGTGACCTGAACAGCAAACAGATCCGGGATGTCAAGATTGAGGATTTGCTGAGTAGAGAGCCTATCTGTCTCAACAATCCTTTGATCAAAGAAGAATTGGAAGGCAAGGTGGTCTTGGTGACCGGTGCAGCCGGATCCATAGGCAGTGAGCTTTGCAGACAGATCGTTCATTACAACCCATCCAAACTGCTGCTTTTGGATCAAGCTGAATCAGCACTTTATGACATCGAACAGGAAATTCATGCACTGGAATTAAATACCCCGATAGAGGTTTTGCTTGCAGATGTAAGAAATGAAAAGCGGATCGGCGAAATTTTCAAGGCCTTCGGTCCCCAGGTGATTTTCCATGCGGCCGCATACAAACATGTGCCCATGATGGAAAAGTATCCGGAAGAAGCCGTAAAATGCAACATCATCGGAACCAAAATCGTGGCCGACATGGCCGTTTTCCATAAGGCTGAAAAGTTTGTTTTGGTAAGCACAGACAAGGCCGTCAATCCCACCAATGTGATGGGTGCGACCAAAAGAGCCGCTGAAATGTACGTGCAATCCCTCAACCAATACCTTGAGCTGACCCATAAATCCGGATACCCCAAATTCATCACCACCCGTTTCGGCAATGTGTTGGGATCCAATGGCTCTGTCATTCCCCTGTTCAAAAAACAAATCAAAAAAGGAGGTCCCATCACGGTGACCCATCCCGACATCACGCGCTATTTCATGACGATCCCTGAGGCCTGCGAACTGGTTCTCGAAGCGGCGGTCATGGGACATGGGGGTGAAATCTATGTGTTTGACATGGGTGAACCGGTTAAAATTGTGGATTTGGCCAAGAAAATGATCCAATTGAGCGGTAAAATGCTGGACAGAGACATCAAGATAGTATTTACAGGTCTTCGGGACGGTGAAAAACTCTATGAGGAGCTCCTCAATGACGAAGAGCAGGTGAAAGTAACCCACCACCCCAAAATCAAGATTGCGAAACTCAGTTGTGGATCATATGAAAGGGTAGATACCCAGATATTGATCTTCCACGATATTTTAAGGAGAAATTCCGAAACTGACCTGGTCCGCCACATCAAGACGCTGGTACCGGAATACATCAGTAATTCCTCCAGGTTTGAGGTGTTGGATAGGATGAATTAGGTTTGTTCTTTCTCCCTTTGCCAAGCAGGCAGGTACTTTCATGGTGCCTGCCTGTTTTTTTATTTACGAATGTCGAATTTGGATTTACGAATGCCGAATTTGGAATTACGGATTTTGAGTTAAAAATTACGAAGCTTTCAGCTTTGAGCTTGTCATCAAAAATTGATTCTCTGTATGTATAATCTAATACCTTTAACAATTTTTACCTCTTAGCTCTGTTTTCCGATTCTCTGTTTTCTGATATCCTGTTTCCCTAACCCATTAGCTTCCAAATTCAAGCCCACAATTTTTACCATTTACATCCCACCTACAACCTATAACCTCTTACCATTTTAACATCCGTCATCCGACATCCGTCAAGTTTTTCCCAACTTCCTACTACCAGCTTCCAACTTCTAACCCACAATTTTTACCTTTTACTGACGGCCGGGCAGGTATCTCTTTGTACATACGGATAATTCTCGCTCCGAAAGGAAGAAGACTCCCTCCTTTGGCGGGCAGGCTTCACTCCGCTCAGAGTGACGGTAATTGGGGCGTCATGTAGCATTAGGACAGATCGTCCCATTGCATCATGCTGAGCCTGCCGAAGCCCGCCTGTTCTTTCGGGCAGGCCCGCCTGAAGGCCGGGCAGGTATCTTTTCGTATATACAGAGGATTTTCGCTCCGAAATGACGAAGACCTTTCGGCAGGCTCAAGGTGACGGTAATTGGGGCGTCATGCAGCAGTTTATGACAGTTCGTCCCAATACGTCATGCTGAGCCTGCCGAAGCCCGCCTGACGGCTGGGCAGGCCCGCCTGAAGGCTGGGCAGGCATCTCTCCGAAATTTCTAAGACTCCCTCCTTTGGCGGGCAGGCTTCGCTGCGCTCAGAGTGACGCAAAAAATGGTTTTTCCTTTGGTATTCCGTTTTTCTGTTCTTCTGTTTATCTATTTTCTATTCTCCCCACTTTCAGCTTTCAGGTTTGAGCTTTGAGCTTTAAACTCACTAATTCCCAAATCGGAACTCCCAAATCGAAACAAGCAATTCGGAAATTCCAACATAAAACACATTAATCAGTTTATATAATGCAAATTTAATTTTACCATGAGGCATTTCTTGTTATATTTGATTTGTTAGCAATACCTGTAAAACCCCGAGTATGAAGTCATTATACCCAATCGCCCTCTTACTGTACCTTCTTCCGTCTATAGCATGTTTTGGTCAGGACCTATATAGGGAAGCTTTGCCCAGAAAGCATACCGTATCATTTTACTTGGGTTCAGGCTTTATGTACGCAGACAATGGAGGCAGTCCAAGGACTTTTGACTTGAGGTTTCAACCCATGATGGCCTTTTCTTATGGCAAACAACTTACGCCAATGGTAAAGTTGACGGCTACCTTGGGTTTTCAGGGGGTAAGAAGCAATGAGGGTGTATTTTCAGAATCCATCTATCGGCAATGGGCAGAAGAGGGACAGGCCTATAAATTTACGGGCAATGCCACCATGTTTGACATCGTACCGGTCGCCTACCTATATCCGTTTGAAAACCACATGTTTCGAAAGCGGATCAACCTTTATGGAGGATTTGGTCTTGGCGTCATGAGCGTAAGCCGTACCCAATATGTATTCAATGAAACTGGCGACATCAGCCAAAACGCCTCCAATACTGCCCCTTACATTCCTGTAAGGATAGGCTTGGTCGTGCCATTCAACGGAATTTTTGACCTCGGCATACAAGGATCACTGATGTATACCTTTTCGGATGAACTGGATGGCAATGTGGGTTACAACAACCGCAATGACCACCTGGCACAGATACAGCTTACAGCCACCCATTACATTTCTACCACCCCATTTTGGAAAAAGTGGTTTATTCGACTTTAGGAACATGGCTTATGAAATTCTGTAATTTATAAAAACCTCAATTACTTCCTCCCCTTCTGATCCTCCGATTTTCAGTTCTTCGTATATCCTGTTTTCCTTTCTTTTAGCTTTCACCTTTGAGCTTCCAGCCATTTAATTTTATCTGAAATCCTATCCATTTCACCCACCTCTTACCTTTCACTTGCTACCTTTCACCCAATTATCACTGCTTTCACCTTTGAGCTTCGAGCTTTCCATCTGTTACTCTGTTTTTCAGTTCTTCTGATATCCTGTTTTCTTTCTTTCAGCTTTCACCTTTGAGCTTCCAGCTATTTAATTTATCTGAAATCCTATCCAATTCACCCACCACCTCTTACCATTTTCACATCCGTCATCCAGCATCCGACATCCGTCATTTCCCTACTTCCAGCTTCCAACTTCAAACCCACAATTCTTACCACTTACATCCCACATACAACCTCTTACCATTTTCACATCCGTCATCCAGCATCCGACATCCGTCAAGTTTTCCCAACTTCCAGCTTCCAACTTCAAACCCACAATTCTTACCACTTACATCCCACCTACAACTTCCTACCATTTTCACATCCGTCATCCAGCATCCGACATCCGTCAAGTTTTCCCTACTTCCAGCTTCCAACTTCAAACCCACAACTCTTACCACTTACATCCCACCTACAACTTCCTACCATTTTCACATCCGTCATCCAGCATCCGACATCCGTCAAGTTTTCCCTACTTCCAGCTTCCAACTTCAAAACCACAATTCTTACCACTTACATCCCACATACAACCTCATACCATTTTCACATCCGACATCCGTCAAGTTTTCCCAACTTCCAACTTCCAACTTCAAACCCACAATTCTTACCACTTACATCCCACCTACCACCCCTTACTATTTTCACATCCGTCATCCAGCATCCGACATCCAGCAAGTTTCCCTACTTCCAGCTTCCAACTTCAAACCCACAATTCTTACCACTTACATCCCACCTACTACTTCCTACCATTTTCACATCCGTCATCCAACATCCGACATCCAGCAAGTTTTCCAGCTTCCAACTTCAAACCCACAATTCTTACCACTTACATCCCACCTACCACCCCTTACCTTTCACTTCTTACCATTTTATCATCCGAACATCCGACATCCGTCAAGTCCTCTCCACTTTCAGCTTTTATAGGGTCCGAAATTTATTAAACACCCCAATTCCCTGAGCATCAAACACCTATTTATCAAAAAAAACAATTTTTTTTTCAAAAAGACCCTGTCCATCCCTTTTCAGTAAAAATCCCTCCAAATAAGCAGAAATACGGGTTTTTTGAGTAATTTGATATGCGTTAAAGACTTTTTTATAATTACGAAATGCATTTTTTATAAAACAAAATACACTTTTTATTTTGTATTATACATTTTATTGCTAAATTTGGATCATTAATCATCCACTTTTACGCTATACTTATGAATAAGCATTATTTAATTACCCTGGTGATTTTGGTTTTTTTGACTTCGATCACCCACGCGCAAAATTTCTACAAAGAAGGATTGATCCGAAAACATACCATTTCCCTACACATGGGACCATCCATGATATTTGCCGATAATTCCGGCGATCTATCCAATTTCGCTTCCAAAGTGCAGCCGGCAATGGCCATCGCCTACGGCAAACGGATCACGCCCACCGTAAGATTGAACGCCACTTTGGGCGCTCAGCGGGTGAGAAGCAATGAGGGCAATTTCTCTCAGGAAGTTCACCGAAACTGGGGTGAAGAAGGGCAGGCCTATAGTTTCAGGGGCAACGCCTATACCTTTGACATTGTGCCTACTGCTTACCTATTTCCTTACGAATGTCAGATGTTCCGCAAAAAATTCAATCTTTTTGCGGGCCTAGGTTTGGGGGTAGTGCATGTAGATAGAAAGCAATCCGTTTTTAGGGATGCCGGAGATTTGATGGAAGAAGTCAGCACTACGGCGGCTTATGTACCTGTTCGGATTGGATTTACCTTACCGATCAATGGCACCTTTGACGTGGGCATGCAAGGGACTTTGATGTATGGCCTTTCTGACAACTTAGACGGAAACATCGGCCACAACAGAGGAAATGACCACATGGCTCAGGTCCAATTGACCGTAACCCATTACATATCTACTTATCCATTTTGGAGAAAGTGGTTCTTTAATCTTTAAAATTTAGGTTGTGAGTTGAGTATGAGAATAAACTTTTTATGATTTTTTGTCGGATAATATGATCATTTTTTAATCTATTTTTTTTCTGTGATTTGAGTGACCCTAAAGGTCAAAAAGAAAAACCCTTGTCTGAATGTGGACAGGGTTTTTTTGTTCTATGGAGGGCAAAAGTAGGCATTGATCATTTTCCCCATATCCTGTCCCAGGCCCTTTGGGCGAGGGCTGAAACAGGATGTAGGGGCAAGCTGGAATGGTTGACTTCCTTATCCCGAAAGGTGGAAAATTTGAGGAGACTCAGTTTATAGGACATATTTGGAAAAAGTCTCCATTTGTATTGCAGATGTTTTCTGAAACTGTGAATGTCATGGTAAGGCAGTTCATGTTCACTTAGTAACCTTTCCTGGCAAAAGACAAATGTGGAATGATCCAGATACTTCTGGAAACCCAAATTGGTTCTATTCTGAAGCTGATCCTCCAACAAAGCCGCTGCCAAGGCCACAATTTTTTCTGCCTTAAAATCTCTGACCAACTTTTTAAATTTTCCCACATCAATCAATCCCAACCTCAGAAAGACCTGAATATCCACGAGCCACTTCAGCCTAAACCAGGCATGCAATCCACCGTGAATGATCAGATACAATAATTCGAATTCAGGAGAAAGCACTTTAAATTGAATACCGGATAGGGTAAGCTCCTCTGTGTTTGAAAGTATATGCTCCCTCATGGCCGAAGGGGCTACCACTTTCCAATGAAAAAGTTTCCAATGAAGCTCAATAGAAAGGCCTGTTTCTTCATTCACCAGGTTGATTTGGTTTAGATAGCCAAGCACCTTGTTCTGTTGGCTGATGGACTTTGGCCAATGGAAGTTCAGGGGCTTCAACCCTGCCTGTTCCAGCAATTCAATGGCCTGTGTAACATCCTCCGGGTTAAGCAGGAAATCGAAATCCTTGTAATACCGGTAAGTAGGATCTTTGTATAGCCTTTGGGACAGTAGGGGGCCTTTCAAAACAACAAACCAAATGTTGGCTTTTATTAAATCCTGAGCTACCTGAAAAAAAAACCGGAGTTTTTCCAGTTGTGTCACTTTCTCTGCCATTTCATCCCCCTGATGTGCCACCCCCAACAAATCATCAATCTGTCTGTGGCTGAGTCGGTGGCGGTGATACAGTTTTTCACGGGTCCAGGTCATTCTACAAAGCTAATTAAAAACTGGTATTTGGTTCAATCTAAGTAGAATGTGATTTGCTTAGATGATATATGGCCTTTGGACGAAAAAAGCCCTTTCCGGTTAAATTCGGCATTTGGCCGAAATATGCCTTACGGCGAAATATGGGCTGACGCTCGATAGGATCAGAAAATGGATGTAAACGAAAAGGTTTGAGATTTTTCTATTTTTCTGAGGATATATGGGCTGTCGGCCGATATACAGCCTTTGGCTGATATATGGGCTGTCGCCCGATATAGGATTTCGATACAGAGATCGGTTTCGATTTAAATATTAAGTAGGGTATTCCAAATATGTTTTTTCATTCATTATTCATTATTCAAAATTCGACATTCATCATTCCAAACCCGTAAATCGTAACTCGTAAATCAAAATTCGACATTCATCATTCCAAACTCATAATTCGTAAATCGTAACTCGTAATTAAAAATTCAAAACTCTGAAAAGTCCGAGCTTTACAGGCTGGATAAAAAACAAATTTGACTTACCCCAGGCATTGCTTGGGGCTTTGCTGTAACAGGCCTTCAGCCTGTTTTTTACTGCTTTCAGCTTTGAGCTTCACACTTTGAGCTATTCTAACTGTTCTTTAGAAATCCCGTCATTCTGTTTTTTCAATTTCAGCTTCCGGCTTTGGGCTTTTCTTGCATTCAGTTTTGAATCAGGAATCCCAAATAAATTTGGACATAAAAAAAGGGGTTAAACAACCCCTTTCTCATAATTTTATAGCAAATTAATAATCTATCTCAACTGTATTTTCTTCCGTAATTCCAAAATATTTAACCACTGCATCGTAATCAGAAAAATCCATTCTTCCGGGAACATTGATGAAATTATCAGTGGGAATGACCAAAACCCTATAAACTAAATCATCCCATAATACTGGCTCATTATCTATGTCAAACCCTGTAGGATCCCCTATAGTTTCCAAGAAAAAAGTTACTCTTCTGCGGGAAGTTTCTGTTGTATAATTTATACTCGTCTCGGGCGTCGCAAAAGTAGAAATAGGAATAGGTCGCCAAACAGGACCAGAACTACTCTCATACCATTGCATGTACACCAGCGTCATTTCATCATTTCTTAACCTTCTTCCAAACTGTGGAATGGCATCAAATTCATAAGGCTTTGAATAAATTATCGCAAAAGGATTATCATCCTGTTTTTCCAAAGTCACATTATTGAATTGCAATATGGTAATACCATCATTTTCTTGAAGTACACTAAAGAGCACATCACTTTCCATGTCATCTTTCTCGGACATGCACCCAACCGAAAAAAGAACCAAAATAAATAGTAAAGAATAATAAAAGTTCGGTTTCATAATAATCAAATTAATTGTTTACGACACAATTTTAGATAAAATTAATCAAAGAAAAAAGAAGAATTCTCTTTATTTTTTTTCAAAATTGTTAGAATATGATAATCTGTATTTCCTATATTCATATTTGAATTTAGATTAAAATTGATTTCTCTTTTCAATTTTTCAAAATCTATAAAATCAAGAAAATCGCAATTTTCAATATCCTTGAGTTCATTAATTAAAACTTCGTTTACCTTACTCTCCAATTCAATTAGTCCTGTTAACATGCCACTGTCTCTTTTGGAAAAAAACTGAAGTTGCTCAGGTTTAAAAAAATGGTTCAACATGTCCCTAACAAAACCTCTTCCCTTACAATCCTTTGAAACCAGAATGGCACTCGGAACCGCAAACATGTATTCAACTATTCTTTTGTCTAAAAGAGGATACCTATACTCCAATCCGTGAAGTTGACCATTGATATACCAATCTTCCAGCCTTTCTGCAATATGGCCATTGTAGAGGTAAAACCGGTGCAAATCATTCCTCGTTTTCCACTTGTAAAGCTTATTTTTGGGTACAGCCCGATTGATTTTGGCTTTTTTGAAAAACTCATAATATTTGTCATGAATTAATTTTCTTGGAACACGAAACCCAGTGGAAGCCACTATAACATGATAATAAATCATCCAAATAAATCTGGGGAAATTTGAAATTGGATAACATTGCAACAATGATTTCCAGTTTCCGGAAAAAAATAAATCCGTAAAAACTGCTTTATTGTCTATGCTGATAAATTCATCCCCTCCCCAGCCACTTAAAATTACTTCTACTCCATTTTGATCAGCCTTTTGCCTAACTCCCTCCTCTAAAATGGTATTGGACATATTCCATGGGTTTTTCAAAAATTCAACGTAGTCATGGGGAGATAGCTCATTTCCCATAAGGTCAATATTTAAGATTCTAGCAGATTCTTTCATCCAATCAGCCTCAAACTGCCCCGAATCTAAAAGTGATTGATCAATCCATGCAAAAGCTTTTGGTTTTGTACGTGGATAAAGCTTTTTTGTGATCGTAGCAATCAAGGCTGAATCTATGCCGCCACTGTAATGTACTCCAAATTCCGCGATGTGTTGAGACCTCACTTTGACTGCATTTTCCACTAAAGATCGAATTTCGAAAAAGTGTTGATCATAAGATTTGCCTTCAACCAAACTGATGGATTCAGGTTCCCAATACTTGATCAACCGGGATTTTTTGAAATCGTATTCCAAAAAATGACCCGGTAAGATACGGAAGACTTTTTTGGAGGGAAGTAAATGGTAATCTTTGGTGTAATGCTGATACTGCTGGACCAAATATTTCTTGAGCAAATTTTGGTTTATTCCAAGGATCTTGGATATGGAAACCCCGTCGTTTCCGAAAAGAAAACCCTCTGATAAAATCGCACAGCTTAAAGGTTTTGTTCCCAAATGGTCTCGAATCAGGAATAATCGATGTTTTTTTTTATCATAAATAAAAATAGCAAACTCCCCCAATAAATTACTTGCGAAATCAGTCCCTTCCCTTTTAAACAGTTCGAAAATCAATTGAGCCTCTGATTCTAATTTATCCTCCAAAAAAGGCAATAATTCAGGTCGGTTATAAAGGTTACCCTGAAAAAAAACAAAGACACTTTCATGCGTACCTTGATAAAAAGATACATTTTCCTTCAATTTAATTTTATCCTTTTGTTTTGAAAGGGGTGATTGAAGTAATGCAATATGGCCACCTGAAAAACTTACATCTTGTATATCAAATCCACGGTCGAGGTATTTATTTTTTAATTTTAAAAATATTCCTGAATTAGATGGAATTTCTTCAGAAACAAATCCAATAAACATCAATCAAACTATATTTAGGAAAAAAATCTTGATCCAGGTGCACCCTCGTTGGAATTTATATTTTTAGCAGGAGGGGGCCCTTCCATGGGATCCATAGGTACAAAGCCTTTAGTTTCCTTTTTTATGTCCAAAATTGTCACTTTTGGTTTATCCCAATGTTTCATGTCAAATAGAATTAATTTTTTACAAAGATATACATTTAATTAATATAAAAATTATAGTACTCCATTTTTAGATAAATTTTAAGCTAAGTTTATATCATAATAAAACATCAATAAACAAATAAAATTATAAAATCTCCTTCTTTTTTTACAATTTCTCCCTCATTTACTTCAAGCCAGGCATGTGCCAAAAATTCTCCTTTCTTATCTTTTCCAGCTCCGATATACAACTTTGAAGGGATTTTTTTTCCATTCAAAATCCACCTTACTGCCAACGAGGAAACTATACAAGAATTGGACCAAAAGGCAAACTTATTGGCACGGTAAATAGATTTTGATAGCTTTATCAGATACCCTTTATCCAAAGGATCAGTACTTCCTTCAATCTTTTTTGTTCTCTTCACCAAGAATTTTAAGGAAAACAGAATAAGCATTAACTTTGTTAAAAATAAGTACACTAAAGTTTTTAAAAACAACGCTATTTCTCCATTTTCCCATTTCCATATCTTATTGAACTGCTTCATTTTTCCTTGAAGGTTTGTAGGCAACTGCATGTCCATATTCTTCTTCACTATATTTCACTACTTTCAAACCGGAAAGTTGCAATTCCAATTCTATTTCCTCCTGCTTATAAAAATGGCAAAATTCCGGCATCAATGCATCACCCAACTCTACCTTGTTATTCCCACTTAGCCTAGAAAAAAAATTTCCAATTTTATGGATCCGATTTAAATTTAAGTAACGATGACTCCATGGCCAAAAGGAAATCATCAGAAATCCTTCAGGATTCAGCAATTCGTAAGCCTGCTTCAGGTGGGTAATTCGAAGATCCCTTCCTTTTATATGGGTATAAGCCCCCCATCCAATGATGATTCCATCAAATGTAAGGGTAGTATTTGGAAAAGCATCTCTTTTTACGTCTCCAATTGTAAGGGGCATCCCCTCCCTTAGAAAAAAATCATTGCCAAATTGCCTCAGCTCTTCATTATATTCGTAAGGATGAACCTCATAGCCTAACTTGAAAAGATTATAGGCTTCTCTTCCCCCTCCCACGGCTATTATCAAAATCCTGCTCCCTTTGGAAAAATATTCTTGAATGGCTTCCCGTTCCCAATTAAACAGAGGGGCCTTGTTGTGTTTATCCGATCGGTAGTGCTTTCTTTTGGTATAAATTTTTACATCGATTTCATGCAAGTCCTTAAGATCTAAAATTCCAAGGAAAAAACCAATGACCAAAGTTTGAAAAAAATAGATTGGCTTGTTTAGATAATGTATGGCCTTATATATGTATTTGAAAACCGAATTAAAAAATATAAATAAAGTAACCATAAGGAGATTAAATTTCAGAAAACCCGATTATACGGTTGATATTAAATTTTTTACAAATTTAGTGAAATTTAAAGGTAAGATACAATGAAGGTTCAAATTACCTGACTATTCAGTTTGTTTAAAAAAATATGCACCCTGCTTAGGTCTATAAATTTTATTAAAATCTGATATTAAGGCAATAATTTTACGTCTTATAATACCTGATAATAAGTAGATAAGGTAAGAAAAGGAGTTACCGTAAAATGAAATATCAAATTACCTGATCATTGGACCCTATTTATTTTTCATCAAATGTAAAAACAACTTGAACCTGTATTTAATGGGAATAGGTAACCCATTCAATTTTGATCTGTAAAAACTCCTTTCTGAAAAGTCATATTCTATCATTTCCTTCTTGAACTTTTCAATTAGTTTAACTATTCTGTGGTAATAAATATTGCATTTTGGGAAATGATCAATATGTTTTAAAATGGCATCGAAAAACAATCTGAATGCATTTGATTTCTCAAAATTATCTAAACTGGACCAGTTTCCATTTTTATGGATGCGATAGGTTGCCCATACTTCGTCCACATAATGCATTTTACCTTTTTCATTCAATAAAAAATATATTCCTAAATCGAGAAATGGTAAAGAAAAAATCCAATCTGGCAATTTCGACCCCAGAATATTTCTATGAACAATGGAAGGGGCATAAAATGGATTTTGATTCCCAATCAATAGATCTGTAGAAACTTCTCCCTGAAGTCCGAGTTCATTGATGTGGTCCAAAAAAGTTTTTTTTATGAGGTCCAATCTTTTTACGCTATGGCTGCTTAAAACAAAATCCGGATTCTGATCCAAAAAATCTACCTGGGTTTGAAGTTTTTGAGGATCTGTCCAATAGTCATCTCCATCCAACCAAGCCAGGTATTCACCCTGACACAGGGCATAGGTAGCTTCAAACATTTTGGCCATGCCAAGGTTTTTTTCGGGTAAAAACAATCGGATTTTTTCCGGGTAATTTTGCTTGTACCGAAGGACGATGGCCCTGGTCTGATCGGTGGAGCAGTCTTCACCGATGACGATTTCAAAATCAAAATCAGTTTGCTGCATCAACACACTGTCCAAGGCCTGGGCAATAAATGCTTCATGGTTGTAGGTGGTGATCCAAACACTGAGTTTAATTCTTTCCAACGGTTATTTTGATTTAGTGCCAAAATACATCCCACGTCCAAAAAGGCCTTTTTGATCATAATGCGCTTCAATACCCGCCTTTTGAAATGCATCTCTATATTCCTGATCCGACCAAAGGCCCATTTGGTGAATTTCCTGAAAATTCTCTATTCCGTCCTTTGTGCCCACCTGATAATGGATGTCGAATAAGGAGGTGTCTCCTTCCCTTTCCTGAACATACATCCATGCTATTTTAAGGTCAGGTTGGTCTGCATAATTGGCTACCAGATGCTTTTCCCAATATTGATCAGGATACAGCCATGGCTCAATCAACAAAAAACCGCCGGATACCAGATGGTTCACCATATTTTGAATGGCTTTGCTTAGGTTTTCTTTGGTTTGCACATATCCAATCGAACTGAAAAGGCAGACCACTGCATCATATTGCTGATCCAACTGAAATTGGCACATATCCCCATGGTAAAAAGTCAGATCAGGACAGCGCTTCCGGGCCACTTCCAATAAACCTAGATCCAAATCCAGCCCTTCGGCCTGCAAATGACGGGAAAGAAAGCTCAAATGCTTCCCTGTCCCACAACCCACATCCAATAAAGTTTTTGCCTCCGGCCGGTATTGCTTGATCAACGTAACCAATTTCTCGCTGGCCTCTTCATAATCTTTGAAGTGGTATAAGGCATCATAAAAAGTAGCAGTTTTTTTAAACATGGTAAATTGATTTGCTGGGAATACTTTTGCGTTTGTTACAGATTTTCATTTTTTACCCCTTTGTTTGGTTTCCAAAGGTTTAGCACATAGGCACATAGGACACATAGTTTTTTGATTCATTCATGTAAGGAGACCAAGCCTTCCTAAGCAGAAAACCACTATGTCAACTATGTTTCTATGTGATTAATCAAAGCAGGGAAAACCAATACCAAAAACTAAGATCCGAAACTAAGCATTTAACCAATAAGGGGGAAAGAATCCATTTTTTTTATCTGGATCCAAGCCTTTTTCCAAACATAAACTTCTGTAAATACCTTCATTATAAACTTGCTTTAACGAACATAGGGGGTGCTTTGTCGCTCCAAAGCGTCTTTTGAAGTCCGCCAGAGCGTCCCCTTCCCTGATCCCTCCACCCAAATTAAGGTAAGGAATATTTTGGGATTTTAGCTTTTTGATCGCTTCCCAGATGAGTGGGACACCCATGTCCTTTCCTTTAGACAATGAGACATTGGTTAAATATTCTCCGCAAAAAGGGGTAATGGCAAAGAGGGAAGCTGCTATTATTTTATCGGCTTCCATTATGCCAAATGTGAATACGTTCTCCACTCCCATCAGAAGATCCATGGTTTTCGCTGACCAGAAATTGACTTTACCAGCCTTTTTCTCTTTCATAAACGGATGAAGATGATCAAGGAAAAAAGGCAAAGTCAACTTTTTATCTTGTGTAATGGTAATTTCCAATTTATCGAATTTTTTTATTTGCCTTTTTCTGTTTTCAGAAAATCCTTGGTAAATGTCTTGGATGGATGGCTTTAAATCCAGTAGAAATAAGGTATTGTAACAATGTATTTCTTTAGGGTTCATTTCAATTGGATTTGAAAACAAAGGATTTAACCCAATAAAACCACAAATATACCCCCTCTCCTTAACAAAACTGCTCCAAACCTTTTCAAGATCCAATGTGTGAAGATCCCCGGCAAATCCGGAAAATCCATAAGGGGTCAAAATATCTGTATATCCCCTGTACACCCGTTCAGTAATGGGACAGATTATTTTTTGATTTCCCTTTTGGGCCACAAATAAAAAAGTAGGATAGCCCGTAGTCAAATGCATGGCCTGACAGTTTTCCCAGGTATGCCCAAAAGCATGCGGAATTCCCTCAAGGGCACTTTTCCACTCCGCAGGTTCAGACAAAGGGATTAATTTTCGGGTCATCGTCATGGAAAACTTTTCAGGGACCACTTAAGCATCTTTGATGTCACAGGCCTGCAACAGGGCTTTCACCTCAGATTTTGAATTGTGCATCAGCACATCAATGATGGACAAGCTCGGGATAAATTGCGGATAAGGTTGGGGATAAGGCTGAAACCGAACATCCAAAAAACTCAATTTTAGTCCATGCTCGTCAAATAAAGACTTATGATAGAGTTCCCAGCCCCCCCTCAAATTGAGGTATTGACCTGCCTTTTCTCTTTTGCAGATTTGAATGATGCGCTGTTGCCCTTTCCAGTGATCATGATTTTCGCGGTGTGAATTCATTACCAAGGGGGTATCAATTTCCAGGTAGGTTGTAATGGCCTCAATACTGTTATAAATGAAACAGGCAAGATTGTTTTCTTCATGATGGATGATATCTTCCATTAAAGGGTAAACCTGAGAGAATTCCCTGGCCTTTTTGTACGAAAACGCAATGGTTTTCAAGAGTTTGCTTTTCCATTTACCATCTTCCATTAGCTCCAGGTCTTTGATCAGTTTATTTTGAGAAACCTTTTCAACCGGAACAGTAAAACCTTGAAGATGTTGATTGACCACAATGGCATTGCGGTTTACCCAGCCTCTTTTGATGTAATTGACATCATCCAGCAAGACAAATTGATCAACTGAGGCTATCAGTTGGAAGTAACCAATGTAAGGGAAAAGATAGGGCTGCATGATGGCAATGCACTTCATATTTCTCCCTTTAAGTTAAATCCATGTTCTTCAATTGGCTTCACCACAAATGGCAATTTTGGCCGCACAGCCCCATGCCATTTGCCATACCATTGGATTTCACCTCTGTAATCCTCCAAGTCGAAAGAAAGGCATTCGTGCCATTCAAATAAGGTGGTGGTGGTATCCTTGACGACATAAAGACTGATAAAATAACTGCCATTGTTCAACAAATTTCCCGGGATCATGCATTCACTGTGAATCAGCCCTTTCTGGTAAACCGCTGAAGCAGATGGCACCACAAAAATGCATTCACCACCGTAGGCATATACCGCCAATTCCACGCTCAACCTTACCGCATCCTGCAGATTCCAAAATTGAAATACCACTTTAATGGGAGTTCGGATGTCAAAAATCTCATCCGGACTTGATAACTGAGGGATGATTTGTGCTTTTTTGACCTTTGCCCATTGGTTGCCTATCGCCTCATCAGGTCCTGAAAATTCTTTCAGCCATTGCAAGGCTTTTTTGTTGGAAGCATATTGGTTGACCACATTCGTCACCTCACCCATGTCCATCAGGCGGCCTTGGTCCAGCCACAAGGCCCGGTCACAGAGGTTTTTAACAGCTTGCAGACTGTGACTGACAAAAAGAACAGTTCGCCCGTCGTTTCGAGATACATCCCGCATTTTTCCCAGGCATTTTTTCTGAAAATCAGCATCACCCACCGCCAAAACTTCATCCACCACCAAAATCTCAGGCTCCAAATGGGCAGCCACCGCAAAGGCCAATCGCACATACATGCCACTGCTGTACCTTTTCACCGGCGTATCAATGTGCTGTTCAACTCCTGAAAAGGCGATGATTTCATCCAATTTACTCCTGATCTCTTGCTTGGTCATCCCTAGAATGGCACCATTGAGGAAAATATTTTCCCTGCCTGTCAGTTCCGGGTGAAAACCGGTACCCACTTCCAATAAACTGGCCATTCTGCCATCCAGTTTGATCTCTCCCAAAGTAGGGGTGGTGACCCTGGAAAGTATTTTAAGGAGTGTGGATTTACCCGCTCCATTGCTCCCCACAATGCCCAAAACTTCTCCTTGGTTTACCTCAAAATTAAGGTCCTTCAAAGCCCAAAAATCCCCTTCCTCAAAACTTTTTGGATCTCCATCAATTTTGGCATAAGGATGGGGTTTTCCCCGCAATTTGGCCCAGTAGATATTTAGGTCTTTGCTGAGCATGCCGGTACCGATCACACCCAAGCGGTATTTTTTGCACAGTCCTTCTACCTTGATTACCACTTCTGCCATAGCGCTCAAATCACATCCATAAAGCTTTTCTCAATCTTATTGAAAATCAACACCCCTATCGCCAAAGCCATTAAGGTAAAACAAATGCTATAGGTCAAATAAGTCATATTAAAATCTCCAACTCCTAAAATCGAATACCGGAAAAGCTCGATGATGGGGGTCAAGGGATTGGCCAGCATAAAAGTTTTGTATTTTCCTTCAAAAAAAGACAAAGGGTAGATTACAGGCGTGGCAAACATAAGGAGCTGAGTTCCAAAGCCCACGAGAAGTGCCAAGTCGCGGTACTTGGTGGTTAGGGAGGAAATGATGATCCCAAATCCCAATCCCAAGGCAGCTACCAAAAGCAAAAGCAAGGGCATCAGGGCCAAGTAGCCATTGAAGTAAAAAGGGACCTCAAGAAATACTTGAAAATAGACCAGCAAAACAAACAACAAGGCCAACTGAATGCCAAAACCGATAAGGGCAGAAACCACATTGGACAGCGGCATGATCAAACGGGGAAAGTAAACCTTACCGAAAATAGATGCATTGGCTGTAAAGGTAACTGAGGTTTTGTTCAGACAGGCGGCAAAATAATTCCAGATTACCAAACCGGAAAGGTAAAAAAGGGCAGGGGGAGCGCCATCAGTAGGGATTTCAGCTACCTTATCAAACACCACGATAAACATGATGGTGGTAAGAAGGGGCTGTATCAGATACCACAAAGGTCCCAAAATAGTCTGTTTGTAGGCGGACACAAAATCCCGGCGGACAAACATGAACAACAAATCCCGGTAACGCCACAAATCATGTAAGTTGAGGTCAAACCAAGATGCTTTCGGTTTAATGATCAAGGACCATTTTTTTTTGTCTTCCTGTTGCAAACTACCTGAATTTTACCATCGCTTCAAATCAATGTCTTATTGATTTAATTCTAAATTAAATGAAAAAATCAGATAATATTTAATTATTCGGTATTTCACTCTAACTGATTTTGCCTTTAAGTCCCATGCCAACTTTAACATTTCCTTGGACAATTGCTCGTCACGGGATTGTATCCAAATTTTCCTTGCTTTTTCTATACAATAGTTTGAGCACCAATTCTTTTGAATGTCCATAACTTGAGACTCATGAGAAGGTAAGTAATTTTCAACTCTCCTGATTGTTGCTACCAAATCTCTGGCATTCTGTCCATATTCCTTGTCAGGATAAGAAATGGCACCTCTCCTTTTTCTATATTCAGCAAGATATTCAGGAAGGTAGGCAATAGGGTAATGCTTGGCTATCCTCACCCACATTTCAAAATCTTCACCATACCTGACACCATAAAATCCTCCCAAATTTTCGTAAACCTCTCTTTTTACCAACATACTCACATATTGAGCAGGATGGTGTTTGGCCATCGTGATCAGCCCGTTTTCAAGTATTCCGGCCTTATCCTCATCAAAAATTGAATCCTTTATTTTCCTTCCAAATTGATTGATAAATGAAAATTTGCAAAAAGCAGCTCCTGCTTGAGGGTTCAATTTTATCAAGTCTTTTAATTTTTGGTAAAAGCCCACTTTCACACGGTCGTCTCCATGAAATAGGTGGATCCAATGTCCTTCTGCCCTATTGATGCATGTCTGAAAATTTATTAAGCTTCCTACATTAGATTCCTGCCTAAAATACCGAACCCTACCCTGACCGATCTTATCCACTAGGGCCGAAACATCCGTATCCGTGCTACAATCATCCACCACTTCAATCTGCATCATTTCCTCACCCATATCTTGCCTCAACACACTTTCAAGGGTTTCCACCATATATTCTGCGCAATTGTACACTGGAATCATCACAGAAAAAAAAGGCCTTTTGGTATTTTTTGGCAGCGGAACAATTTTGGGAGGAACCTCAGGAATACGATTCATAAGATTTACGAATTACGATTTACGATTTACGAGTTTGGGAATTTTGAATGTCGAAGGATGAATTACGATTTACGAATTAAGAGTTTGAGAATTTTGAATAAGGAATGATGAATTTCGAATTGGGATTTACGATTTACGATTTACGAGATTAGAATTTAGAATGATGAATTTCGAATTTCGAATTTCGAATAATGAATTACGATTTGCAAATTACGTGATTTGGAAACCATTAAAGTTTCGGATTCCAGACCGCTCCAATACCAGCCCTGAAAGGGCTGAACTTTTCAATAACCTCGGGTAAGCAAAGCGCGACCGTTGTGGTGAGCCTGTCGAACCGCGGGGATAGAACGATCCTACCACAACTGTTTCGGCCTCGAGTCTATTTTTGCAGATAATCTTAATGCCGAAACGATTGAATAATCTGGTTTTGGAAAATAAAAAAAAACGGGATACCGGAGGATAAGCCTGAATCTCAAAGCTGGAAGTTGAAAGTAGTTGGAAACAGGCTGAAGGCCTGTGACAGCAAAGCCCCAATGACGAATTACGATTTAAGAGATTGAGAATTTTTAATAAGGAATGATGAATGCCGGATATCGAATGATGAATTTTGAATTACGATTTACAAGAACTGGAATCGTTTTTAAATTTTCGACATCAAACCGCTCTATTAATCGAAAACCTATTTCAGGCGTCAGCCTTTATTTCGCCGATAGGCAAAATTCGGCCGAACTTGTCTAGGGTAGGTAGAGGCCATATATCAATTAGAAAGGATTTATATAAATTCAATCCCTTTTTTAAGCTATTTGTTACCCAATTCCCTTTATATTCTGCTTTGTATATGTTTCTGCAAATTGCCTGGCTAATTTTTTGTTCCTAAGACCTCCACTCATATAAAAACAAGAATAAAAAACATAAATCTTCACTAGATCAGCTGAATAATACTTTGAAAAATGCTTAAACATTTCAATGAAATCACCATTAGAAACTTTATTTCTCCATGGTAAACTCAAATTTGAAAACAAACCATAGAGCATATTTTCAACATTCTCGTCCAAAACAATGGCTTCTATGTTCGGCAAACCAATTGTTTTTTCTGATTTTAACAAAATCCTTTTTCCATTGAGCGTATTTATCGCTACACAAGTTGTCATTCCATCTGGATGTGTTAATGCGTGGTAGGCCGTATCGTGATAAATAATGATCCCATTTTTTTTCATAAATGGAAAAATTTCTAAAATATTCAAATGTTCCCCAGGATTAAAATGTGCAGTATCAATAAAACAAATATCTATTCCTTCTTGAGGCAAAACATCCAAATATTTACAGGGTACACCCCCTGTAGACAGTTTCCATTTTGGTTCAAGATCGGGAACTATCTGATGGACTAAAAAACCTGTCTTTCTATTTTTATCTTGCTTTTTTTGTACGTCTCTATACCATATAGTATTGTAATCAAAAGAATAGAGTTTGGTGTTTTCCATATCGCGAATCGCATTTAGAATCACACTTGAACTCCCTCCTGCACTTAAGCCAATTTCTACGATTACTTTCGGCTTTGCCTTACGAATAATTCCATTCAAAAAAGCCCTATCCTTATATGACATTTCACTTTTCCTATAATTTGTTTCCTCTATGGTTCCCTGTAATAGATTTTCAATGTCCGCAAGAACAACTTCATCATAAAATTCTATATCAGAAAAGTCTATTTCGTCATAATTTGTTTTCTGTTTGTTGTTCCACTTGAATGGAACAACATCAATGTCTTCCAAATTACCGATGTTCCATACGTTTTGAGGGGGCTCATCCGTTTTTAGATTCAGTTTTTTCAAAATTCCCTTTATATTTTGTTTAGGGGAATCGTGGTATATTTTCTTAAGTATGTTCAGCATATATTCTAATATTTTTATGGTTTGTTTTTAAAGGTTGTCAAATGAATCATACTTTTTTCCTTGTAAACGAATTACCTAAATTCTGTTTAAAATCAATCATATCAAAATCTAACATTATGGCAAATTAGAATAAAATTTAAAGAATTAGGTGTATGAGATCTGAAATCGGGTTAAAACTTTATACTAAACAGCCCTAAACAGCATATTCTGATTCCTCAATGAATGATGAATGGTAAATTACGATTTACGATTTACGAGTTGCGATTTACGGATTTTGGAATTTTGAATGTCGAATAATGAATTACGATTTACGAGTTATGAGTTACGAGTTTGGGAATTTTGAATGGCGAAAGATGAATTACGACTTACGATTTACAAATTAAGAGATTGAGAATTTTGAATTATGAATGATAAATTTTGAATTGGAATTTACGATTTACGATTTACGAGATTAGAATTTAGAATGATGAATTAAGATACATAATTTGGAATAGCCTACTAAATATTTAAACAGAAACCGATCTCTGTAACGAAATCCTATATCGGGCGACAGCCCATTTATCAGCCAAAGGCTGTATATCGGCCGACAGGCCATATATCATCAGAAAAATAGAAATCAAGTAAAATTCTCAATAAACCAACGTTCTAATACATCCTTCATTTCCAATATAGGAATATCCCTTGGCCTAAGCACCTTGGTTATCGTTGTTGATTCGGCCAAATGCAACAATTGAGGGAGATAAGCAGCTTCGGTTTCCGGCATGCCCTGAAGAAATTCCCAGCGGTAGATTTCGTTGCGCAAGGCCTCAAACTTTTTACTGCTTTCCAAAGGCTGGAATTGGACCTGCTTCACGGGACTGACCTCCAGCATAAGGATGTGGTGCAAGGGCTGCTTGTTCCCGCTTGGTTCAGGCATAGGGAAATAAAATTTCGCCTGGTCGGGAAGAATTCTGGAAAGGTTTTCGGAAGATTGTTCCAATTGTTTTAGGCTGTCTTTCCAGAGTTTGATGCGGGAAGAAAGGGCCCAAACCTGAGGACTGTTTTCTTCAAACAAAATAGGAGAAACGTCATCACTGACAAACTTGCTTCCATCTTGGCAAAAAGCGGTGGTCAAAGATGATTTGCCAGCGCCGGATTCCCCACAAAGCAGGATTCCCTGATTTTGCCAGACAAAACTGCTCCCATGCAATGGCATGATTTTTCGCTGATGGAGAATGGCACCATATACTGACCCGTGCAAATACAGGTAAAGGCTTTCCTTGCTAGCCTCAGGATAAGGAAATACGGAAACTTTGTTTCCGTCTTTTGCATAAAAACAACCCACTTCAGGAATATCCAAATAAAATTCCTCTTGATTAATGCCAAACCAGTCTGTTTGATGGATTGGTTTTTTTATGCTTGGCCTTTTATTGGTTAAGGCAACCTGCACCTCCTCAATGGGAAAAGACAGCGTCATGAAATAGCAAATTCAATGAAAGATTGATGTTTTAAGTTAAACCTAACGACCAAAGAAGAAAAAAAAAGCCATTGGAAAACCAATGGCTAAATATCGTTTACAAGATTAGATCAAAAGGGAGCATTGATAATATACCTCACAGATGCCCCAACGCCTCTCCGCATAAAGAAATTTTTTCCACCACTATATTCAGGGGTTAGGAAATCATATCCGGGTAAAAACTCAAAATTGAAATTAAATCGGGCAGTTCTGTAATCCATACCCAATCCACCCAACACCCCGAAGGTGGTATGCACCTCTCCGGCTAAGAAATGACTTTCTCTTGACCTTGTATAATCGGTTCTACCAATGTGTGCGCCCAATGCTGGGTAAATGGAAAAGGTACTTTCAAGATTAAAAAACAAGGGAATGTGGTATTGAATAGTGGTAATGGCCCCCAACCTTCTGTTTTCGTCATTCAAATGGTACAAATTCGGGAAACGGTAGCCCGCTGTAAAATCAATCGCCAAATTATCTGTGATTTTGTGATTGATGGAAGGGGCCAAGTGAATGTAGTACCCATGTCTTAGACCTATGGCCGTTTCACCGGCCAAACCATAGGTCTGAACATCCGCATACCGGTTACTTGAGAATTGAGCCTTCGCTTCAAATACAGTTGACAGGAAAAGGCATAAAATAAAAATCTTAATGGTTGGTTTCATTTTTGTATTTTGTAGGGATATAATCAAATTTTAATTTATTAGGTTTAAAAGCGCTTCCTTTTAATACTTACATTTTTTTCAATTATTCTCCAATTTTAAAACATAAAATTAAAGCTTAATATAGAGAAACAAAAGGAAATCAAAGAATTATTTTGTGGTCCTTAACGAACTGAAGATACCATTTTACCGATGCAAACAAAAAATTCTTTTTGTTTTTTCAATTTATAATTGATTTATTCATTTGAAATTTTTTATCACAAAAGTGAATTGCTGTTTTAATAACATAAAACTGTATCTGAAATTCATTTTTAAGCCCAAATTCAAATTCTGATCATTTTAAAAAATAGAATGGCATTAAAACTCCACACTAAAAAACAAAATTGAAGGGATGGAATTTAGGGAATAATTTATTTTTCATTGTGAGATTATTTTTTTGTTAAGTTTGCATTTATTTGAAGGTTTTTACCCCATAAAGGGAATAGTTCGTCAATAATGTATTTAGTATAAATCAATTGAATCTATGAAAGTTATCCTTGTCCGACTTCAGGCGGGCCTGTCCGACTTCAGGCGGGCCTGTCCGACTTCAGGCGGGCCTGTCCGACTTCAGGCGGGCCTGTCCGACTTCAGGCGGGCCTGTCCGACGCTGACTTCCAACTTCGGACTTCCAATCCTTTTGAAGAAAAATATTGGGTTCCTGCCAAAGAAGCGAATATCCATTTTTTTTTAAATAAGTCAATGATTATCAAAAAATCCGGTCTAATACTTCAAAAATTCTATCGAAATCCTGCTCTTGAAGGTTGGAACCACTCGGTAAACAAAGTCCATTCTGGAATAGCCGGTCCGATACCCCTGTACCAAAGTAAGGCGCTTTGGCAAAGACAGGCTGCAAGTGCATGGGTTTCCATAACGGACGTGCCTCAATATTTTCTTCAGCCAAGGCCATACGTATGGTTTCTCTATTGATTCCACCTGTTTCGCTTTCATTGACCAGAATTCCTGTTAGCCAATGGTTTGAAAAGAAGTCGGCGTTCGGCGCCTCCTGTAGTTTGATTCCCTTCTTGTTCCCAAAATAGGTTTTATACCTTTCAAAATTGGCCCTTCTTGCAGCCACCCGCTCATCGAGCACCTGCATCTGTCCCCGGCCAATACCAGCCAGCACATTGCTCAACCGGTAATTGTACCCGATATGGGAATGTTGGTAATGCGGAGCCTCATCCCTTGCCTGTGTGGCCAAAAAGCGGGCTTTTTTGATCATCCATTCGGTATCGGAAATCAAAGCACCTCCCCCACTTGTGGTTATGATTTTGTTTCCGTTAAAGCTCAATACCCCAAGGTCCCCAAAAGTACCGCATGCCTTACCTTTATAAGTAGCACCCAAAGCCTCAGCGGCATCCTCCACCACGGGAATTTCATATGCTTTGGCCAAGGCCATGATCTCCTCCATTTTGGCGGGCATGCCATACAGGTGGACAGGTATGATGGCTGCTGGCTTTTGTTTTTTACCGGAAACTTCTCCCTGTAAACAAGCTTGAATGGCCCTCTCCAATGATTCAGAACACATATTCCAGGTATCCGCCTCACTGTCTACAAATACGGGGATGGCCCCTAGGTATGCGATGGGATTGGCAGAGGCTGAAAAGGTCATGCTTTGACAGATCACCAGATCTCCGGGTTTTACCCCCAAAATAACCAATGACAAATGCAAAGCTGCCGTTCCGGAAGTTAAGGCCGCGGCATGTTTGGCCCCGGTATAGTGCTGCAGGTCTTCTTCAAAGCCATTGACATGGGGACCTAAGGGCGCGATCCAGTTGGTGGCAAAAGCCTCCTGAACCAATTTCAGTTCATTTTCTCCCATATGGGGAGAGGAAAGCCAGATTTTTTCTGGGGTGTTTGGCATGTTATAGGTGCTTTATTGAGGGTTGGTTTGGGTTTTAGGTGTGTTGGATGTCGGATGTTGGATGACCGATGTTAGATGACCGATGACCGAGGTTTGATGTCGGATATTGGTTGACGATTCTCGGATAGTCAGGGAAGCAGGTCAAACTCTGGGGATTTAAAACCTATGAAAATAAATTCTCTACAATCTTTTCTTCCGGGAGAAACATTTGCTGTTTTAGACTATTTAAATAATTTTCAAGATCCATCTTGTCTAATTTTTCCAAATGGGCTTGGAGCTGACTTTCGGTGATGACATGATAACCGGGATGGAATTCCTCAAAAACGGCATGAACTTGAAGGGGTAGCTCATTAATTTTTAAATAAAGTGGAAAACAGCCCTTAATGACAGATTCAATGGAAGTTGAGGAAGATATCGAAATGCAATATTTGGCTTCCTTAAAACTATCCTCAAGTGAAAATCGCGAAGAATCATGGACCACTACATTACTTAAAGTGGCAATTTGATCCAGTTTTATTTTGGGTAAATCGAAATCCGGGTGTGATCTTAATATGATCGATTTCTCGGGATTTTGGACTGCAAATTGAATGGCTATAGCTACGAATTTATTGACCTCTTCTTCGTTGATGTGTCCTGCTAGCTTTTTTTGGATGGCAAACAACACTTTGCTTTTAGGAAGAAGTTGTCCATTGGACAAATTGGGGTGGCCAGATACCTGTATGGTTAGATTTGGATTGTATTTGACAAATTCATTCCTGAAAAATTCACCCCAAACCAAATATTTATCGTAAGGCATATTTCTCCATCCCGCCTTGGTAGCCGTTTTTCCAAAAAACCCCCATTGGAGACAATAGGAATTACACCTATATTTTCTTGCTATCAAGGCCGATACATGCATGGTACTGAAACAGCCCTCCACAAAAAGGATTTTTTTCCCTTCAATAACTTTAGCCCAACCCAAGGCACGATCAACTTGCGTCGTAAATTCATGGAATTTATAGTATTGCTTGTGCCAAAAATAAGGAAAAGCTGGCCTTGGGAGGATAAAGTCTCTCCCTTTGGATGAGGGTAGCCTATTTCTTTCCCAAAGTAAATAAGCAAACTTCAAAGACTGATCCCTCAGACTTTTTTCCACTCCTTCCAAATAATTTTTAAACTTAAAATTGGGGATGAAAAAATAAATATCATTGTCTGAACTCGGCTGTTTTATGGAAAGCAACAAATAATAGACATACCGTGCCAAATCTCTTACAAAACTCTTTACTATGGAGGGAGAGGAAATGCGCTGAAAGTAGGATTTTTTAAAATCTAAAATATAAAAGTCACTTAGATTTTCTACCCTGTCATTTTCTATTTTACGAATAAAATCCGGGTTATTGATGACGCCATTCAGATAGGTCTTTACCACAATTTCACCTAAAAATATGCCTTTGTATTGCAGAGATTGAAGGTCTCCAATGATTTCATCAAAAACCACTGCATAAAAACGGTCTATTTTTTGAATTATCCTTTTGTCCATCTGCAAAGAAAAAATCTCCTTATTCTGGATTCGAAATTATACATGAAGATAACTAAATAGTCCAACTGTTTTGATGGATATGCAACTAAAATATTTATCCGAATTGCTGGATATATAAATGATGACTGAACTACCTTATTTTAGGTTCTGCACTTACAATATCCTAATATCAACCAAGTATCAATAAATATCGAACTTGAATGAAACATTCATTCCTGTGCACATTACGATAATTTCCGATTACTTATCACCCATTCAATAATCCAAATAATTTCTCAGCATCATAAAAATCTTTTTTCCAATCTATCTCATAGGAGGACAATACGGATAACTCCATCAAATAAGGATGTGGCCCTATCCTGTCTTTAAATTTGAGGTAATTCTCTTTTGAATTGATAAATGCTGCGCTGTTGATTTCGTATAAGACTTTTAAATCCTGGGTTTTTGGCCATTTCTCTTTTCCGTTTTTATTGATAATCGCAGCTTGCGCGCTGTCCCAAATGAAGTTTTGAAGTTTTTTTACCGTCATCAACGAATCAAAACCAAGGGATAGCTGATCAAAATAAGTGGCTATGAACCCATCATAATCATGGGCATCGACAAACGGAGAGGTGACGTGGGTCCAAAGTATCTGATCGTGTGAACAAACACCTGGGACATAATCAATCAAATCCGACAGAGAGGTAGTACCCAGGGATAATTTTTCCGGCCTTTCTACGACATGAATCCTAGGATCTTTCTCAGCATATTTTTGCGCGGTTTGAATGGATACGGGGTCATTGGTAGATACAATGATCTCATCTATGGACCTACTGGCAGCAAGCTGCTCTAGTTTAATGGCCAATAGCCCTCCTGTTTTTCCGGCAAAATCCCGGTTATTTTTATTCTTTATCCGCTCACTTCCTTTTCTGCAAGGAAGAAAAACACTGACTTGCCCCTTCATATCAAACTGTACACTGATTTTTGATCCAATGAACGGTATTCAGTCGGCGTAAGCGCATCGAGTTTTTTTCCGGAAGCTAAATATTGTCCAAACAAATGTTCATTTTCGTTGAACAGCTCCAATTGATTTTTGCTGCTATCCCCACTGTGGTATCCATCATATCCCACCACCCATAATTGCTCTGCCTGAAGTACATTCCCAATTTCCAAAGCAACAGCTGTCATGCTTTTTTGAAATACCTCGGAAAAGGTGAAGGTTTTTAATTCAAAGGTGCGCTCTAAAATTGGATCGGGGATATAAATGTTTATTTCTCTTGGTGAAGGGGGCAAAATAGCCATCGCATTTTTTGGGATCTTTCCACTCAACACCCTTTCCATTCTTTGGCCTTCATTTCCCCCTAAGCAAAAAAGCTGTTGGTTTTCAATCCCGATAAAAAAACTGGCATTTCGGGAACTGGTATGAATGACCAGCACATTTGGGTTTAATTTCAGAAAGGCATTAATGGCTTTCGTATGCTTACTGATCGATACTCCTCCCCCTACTACTAAAACCTGCTTCGTTGAAAAGCCAGGCTCAAAAGTTTTGAAGTGCTGTTTCTGTTGTAAACCCTTATCCTCCTTTTGTAATTTTTGAATGATGTTGTCATATGAATAATACCTTTTGCTGATCCATTCCATGACTATTTTTTGCGGTATGGAATTGGCACCTGAAACCATATAAGGCAAATTGGTTCCCCATCCATGGATCTGCTGTAATTTGGAAAATTCATCAACCACAGCGGATAAAGGATTAAAGTCAAACTTTCTTTTGCCCTGTGCAGACAAAACCGACAACAACAGTTCGGTTTTTAAATTACCAGCTCCTCTTCCCATTCCCATGATGGAACTATCTACCATTTCCACCCCACATGCCAAAGCAGTCAATGTGTTCACTAGGGCCAATTCAAGATTGTTGTGACCATGAAAGCCTAAGGGAACCGACACTTTGGATCTGATTCTATCAGTTATTTCTTTGATATCATCCGGGAAAATGCCCCCATGGGAATCCACCATATAAAAACAATCCACTCCATCTTTGATTTCAGGCAGCGTTTCAAAGAAACCCTTCTGGGATTTCCAGGTGGACATGTACATGACATTTACCCCCACTTCAAATCCAAGATCCTTGATTTTTGCCGCCAACAAAATAGCCCTTTGGATGTTTTTGGGCGCTACGGCAATCCTGATCAGACTAATCTTCCCAATACATGGCGAAATTAATTGGTCTATATCCCTTTCGGACACCTGTTTTTCATCAATCATGATGGCCAGCTTTTTTTTGGAAATGCTTGAAGCATGATCCAAGGTGTTTTTGGGCAAATAGTAGTATTCCCCAAAATACCCCTTTCTCTCCTTGGAGCGATATCCAATTTCCACATAGTCCACCGGCAAGCTGTTGATGGACTCCAGATAAGCATGGGTCAGGGGCCTATCAAAATCCCATTGGGTATAATAGCCTCCGTCTCTTAAGGTGCAATCGAGTAGCTTCATCAATTTAAATTGGGTTCAATGGAACAGGAGCTTAAAAAAAAGAAAAGATCTTTTCACATTGAGTTTGAGGGAGGTTTTATTCAACTGTAAAGAGGTCTGCCATAATTTTTTTGCAGCTTTCTTATTTCCTGAATCTTTTAAAATTAAATGGGCCCTGTGAAGACAACCATCTGCACAGCGGTACTTTTTCTCAGCAATAAGCTTTTTTTTATTTTTTGGAAGCTGTTTTTCTATGTTCAAGATGGCTAGGGCAAAATCGTTGATGTTTTGACCAAGATTGACTTTAGGTTTGGAAATAGACCCCAAGTGCTTTCGGTATGCTGACAAATAAAGGGGCGTGTAGGCAATGGGATAATTTTTTGCAATCCTGACCCACATTTCCCAATCCTCACCATATACCACGCTGTGGAAAGCTCCCAATGCTTCATACACGGCTCTTTTGACCACCATCGAGGCATATTGTACAGGTTGATCCAAAACAAATCGGTCCAAGGCATTGTCGAGCACTCCCTCCGATTCTTCATTGAATGCAGAATACTTCACCACTTCCCCGTTTTCATTGATAGATATATATCGGCAAAAGGCTGCCCCTGACTCGGGATAGCTGGTAAATAACCCTATCATTTTCTCGTAGAACCCTTCCAAAACCCGGTCATCTCCATGCAAAATATGGATCAAAGTTCCTGCGGCTTGATGGATACAGGTTTCAAAATTCCTTAAGCTGCCCACATTTTGAGGCTGACGGATATAGCCAATTCTTCCCTGACCTATTTGTTGGACCATCAAGCTGACATCAGCATCCGTGCTGGCGTCATCAATGACCATTATCTGCATGACCTCTTCACCTAAATCTTGGATCAGCACACTTTCAAGCGCTTCCTTAAGGTACTTGGAACAATTGTAAACAGGAACCATGACCGAAAACAAGGGCCTTTGGATACCCTCAGGCAGAGGTAAGATCTCGGGCGGCGAAGTTGGAATTCGCTCAGGCAAAGATTTCTCTTTCATTTGAATTTAAATACCTCAACCCATCCATTATCAAGCTTTCTAAAACCCAATATGACCAGCCACCCTTCCCAGGTATTCATGCAACACCAATTGAAGCAGTGTCAAGTTTCGAAGATGAGGAATCAACCAATAACTTTTTCCGCTGGGATGCACCTTGGTTTCAAATTGAGCCGGGGCAGGAATGGGGTTTAACCCTTGATGTCCGAAAAAGGCCATAGCCCTTGGCATATGAATGGCTGATGTCACCAAGATCACAGGCTGATCTTTGCCATACCGGCCTACATAATCTATGGACTCCTGTAGGGTGTGGGCAGGGGTATGAAGGGTATCCATCCTCACAGGATCCACTCCAAGTTCCAAAGCAGCAAAGTAAGCGCCCCCTGCAGAAGAACGGAAACCGTCCTGTCCTTTTCCGGAGAATATTATTTGGCTCTCGGGAAGGTTTTGATAAAGCCTTACGGCCTCAGTCAGTCGGGACAATGCGGTAGTTGAAAGCCTTTGATTTGCCGTCAAATTCAAATCCGGGACATGTCCACTTCCAAGGACCAAAATGTGAATAGGCTTATCAAAATGCTGCTCGGGAAAATCCAATAATGGTGGATATTGGTTTTCCAAAGAAGCAATCAGCCATTTGGGCAAAGGCTTAAATAAGCCAATCAGCAACAAAACGGATAAGGCAGTGACCCCTCTATGCCAGCCTCCCTTGCGCCAGGATATCCAAATCATCCATCCCAACAACAAAGCCAGCCAAAAGGCTGGATTGATCAAAAAGTTGTGGATGAGAAAACGCATGGTGGGAATTACGAGTTACGAGTTACGAGTTACGAGTTACGATTTACGAGTTACGATTTACGATTTACGAATGGGGAATTGGGAATGATGAATGATGAATGATGAATGATGAATTTAGCAATGAATTCTGCAAATTAAAGGGTATTCAATTACGAGGAAGTCTCTAATATCCATTAATATCCAAATATCCACCAATAGCTTAATTTATCAAATATTTTGACCAACTGGTGAATGATAAACCTTCAACAACTCCCCCTCCTTCATCAAGATTGGTTCTACATCTACGTCCCGAAGAAAGATCAGGTCTTTTTCAAATTCATACATCCTATAAGTGAAATCAAAATCAGGATCGGCATCCAACAAACGGATAGTATCTTCAGGGAAATTGGCTCCCCCTGCGGCAAAGCATTGGGTAAAGGCCACATGCCGAACATTGATTTCCGTGATGTAAGGTTTCCCTTTTTCATCTTCCTTGAAGTCAGCAGTGAAAAAGCCATGCGGTTCTGTCCCGGTTTCATCAAAGACTTTGTCCATGGCTTTTTTGGACAATTCCACCAAATGCGGCTCGTTCAATAACCTGCCAAAAGAGGTATTTCCGGTGATGCCGCTGGGGGCCACTTTGGCCATGATGTAATTGACCCTTTCCCCGCTGGCAGCCCGCAACAATTTTCCTTTCCAATACAGGAGCTTGCAGGCCAGGTTTCTGCCCGGAAGGAAGGTGCTGGCCAAAAACTGTTCAACCTCCGGATTGATCTGGATCCAGTTTTTTAAAGCCGCCTCATTTTCTACTTTCAAGGAACCCAGCCCACTTGTGCCAGAACTGCTTCTTACCCAAAAGGGAAAGCCCAATTTGTCAAACAAGCCTTTAAAGTCCCTTTGGCCCCGATGGAAGGAAACTGAGGCCGGTACCAGATCCATGTCCTCCAACAAATCGGTCATGCGGGATTTGCTGACGAGCAACTCGGTTACTTTAGGGTCTGGTATCAAGGAAGGACAGGGCAGTTTGCCCCCCTGCATTTTTCGCTTGCTCCATTCCATCACCTCCAATTCCGGCAAGATGATGGCATAATCAATATTCTTGGCCGTGATGATGGCCTCAATGTCCTTCCAGTAGGCTTCAGGATCTGAGGCAGGGGCAATCAGAAAACTTTCTTTGAAAAGATCTTTTCGGTACAAGCCCACTGCATGGGGATTGATATCTGTACCAAAAAATTCCCAGTCAGCATATTGGCTGTAGCGCTGCAGAGAGAGGGCAAAACTCCTGGGAGTAGGTCCGCCCACACCGGTGATTAATATTTTCATGATTATTGATTAAATGGATCTTTGTAGGAAATGGGTATTGCTAGTTGTTGGATGTTGGAAGACCGATGTCGGGTGTCGGGTGTTTTATGTCCAACTTTGATTGTTATAGATACCTAGATGGTACTTATTTGCATCAAAATGAAATCTGAGATTCATTGATATTTTATACCTTTAAGTTGAAGTTTAGTTCGTGCCGTCAAAGGGTTGCATGGGACGGTCTTTCGATTGATTTACTCCTTCTCTATAAAGAATTTTAAGAATAGTAAGCCAAAAAATCTTGAGATCGAGAAAAAAGGAAAGGTGTTTCACATAATAAATATCCAATTCAAACTTTTTAGCCCAAGTAATGGAATTTCTTCCGTTTACCTGTGCCCATCCAGTTATCCCAGGTCTTACCTCATGTCGAGTAAATTGGCTCTTACTAAACAGATCTCTATATTGAACCAATAATGGTCTAGGACCAATGAAGCTCATTTGACCCAATAAAACATTAATTAACTGGGGTAGTTCATCCAAGGATGATTTCCTAAGAAAACTTCCGAATTTTGTAATTCTCAAAATGTCTTTGTCAAAATTCAAATTCTCACCCTTAATGTCTTTCATGGTTTTAAATTTCAGGATTTTAAATATTTCTCCATGATAACCTAACCTTTTTTGAACGAAAAAAGGACTTCCTTTAAACTCATAAATAAGATAAAGTGATATTGCTATAAATATTGGAGACAACACCAATATTAATAGTAAAGAAAAAATAAGATCTAAAATTTGTTTGGAAAAATTCCGGTAAATGGTGTTGTCCAACGTTTATATTTCTTCAATTTCTCTAACTAGCATGAATGCTTCTGCGAAGGGCTTACTAATAATACTACCTCTATACCTTGCCAATGTTCTTACTCCATCAAGAGACCTGGAATGAGGAAATTCCTTCAATCTCGGTGGACTGAAACAATCAAAGGCCTCTATTTTTTTTTGTAATTGACTTTCTGAGATTTCAAAAAAGATGTTGGGAATAAACATGTCATCTCCAAAAGGTGCCGCCCATTCAGTTTCAGAAAGTGTTTCATAGGCCAGTATTTTTTTTACTTTGTGTGCATTAACAGGTCTCGCTGCCACCAAGGATGCTTCATACACGATCCTATGGTCTTTGTGAATATCTCCTCTATGGGGTACAAAAAGCCAATCAATTTTTAATGAATCAATCAATTTGGTCAATGCAATACTAATCTTGTAAGAAGGTTCTGCATCTAATCTTGGTGCAGGGAAATCAAAAAAGAAGGTGTCCCTTACCCCCAATAGTTTATGAGAATTTAATGCTTCCCTTCTCCCTCTCAATGTTCCTTCAATTGGAAAAATTTCAGGAGCACCAATATTTCCATTGGTCATGATGGCTACATAGACATTATCACCGTTATCAACAAGTTTTGTGATTAAACCTCCACAACCCAAGATTTCATCATCCGGATGAGGAGCAGCAATTAAAATATTTTTAGACATAGGAATAACGGTTACTTAAAAAACATCAGAATCACCCATAGAAATGTACCAATTTCTTAAATCCATAAATTTAGGATCCAAGGCAAAATGTGGTCTCGCACCCAGATATGTCTGTGGCAACACAGGCACAAAACCTATTTTTTCTAATTTTAGGTGATCTTTATCGAATAAATTTTTCCATGTTGTCACCCTATCAAATTTAACATCGTAGGATAGCAAGATTTGATGGATGTAATCTGGTAGAAGATCATAATCATCTACAAAACCTTCAACTATATTTAAATCAAATAAACTGGGCTTTTGGGAAGATGGATAAATTTTTGTGACAAACAATGCTTGATGACCATCGTTTTCGATGAAAAAATTTTTATACGTTACTGATGGCTTCTGCGTATACCTCCAATTGAGGTAATCCATAGAACGTTTTACCTTTATCTTGAACTCACTGGTTTTGGATTGGATGAACTCGACATGACTTTGGTCAAATTCCTTAAATTTCTCAACTTTGTTGGATGAATTACTCTTCTCAAAACTAGAAGCAGGACAGCCTAAAGTATGGATAATCCCGATATCTTTCCAACCCAAACTTTTTACAAACCCATAATGCGAATTATTATTTGGAAATCCCCAGATTGCTTTGCATCCAAGCTGATTTTCCAATTCGTCATATAATGCAAGAGAAAGTTTTTTAAAGATTCCCCTTCCTCCATATTCAGGGTGAGTCATTGTGGCGAGGGAGTGGGCGGTCAAAGTATCTTCCCCATCTATATCAATCAATAAGGGAGATACGGCATAGTGACCTACCAGCTTTTTGTCTTCCCACATCAACTTAATCATGTATTTTCCAGCAGGATTATTTTTAAACCTCCAATTCCATTGCTCCAAGGTCATTTTTTGCTTGAATACCAATTCAAACAATTCTATTATTTTAAATTCATCTCCTTGTTGATATCCTCTTAAATCCATCATCTAATTGATTTTAAATTTATTTTCACCTACAAATACAACCATTATTGTTTTTAAAATAATGCTGAGATCATAGGAAAATGACACATTCTCAACATATTTTTTATCCAAATTCCACTTTTCTGGCCAAGAAAGGTAAATAGATCCGGAAGTCCCTGCATTACTCGTAACACCTGGATATACTTGAAAGCGAAAATCTGTACTTTCATCTTTAAATTTTTCATAGGTACTTTTTAAACAAGGCCTAGGTCCCACAATGGACATATCTCCCATTAATACATTGAAGAATTGTGGCAATTCATCAATTTTGAATCTCCTTAGAAATTTTCCTACTCTTGTGATTTCAGGATCATCTGGAAAAGTCTGACCTGCAAAATTCCTTTGTTTGTGTGTCATGGTCCTAAACTTTATTATTTCAAATTGATGTTTATTTTTACCCATTCTTAGCTGAGTAAAAAACACCGGTCCTTTGGAATCTATTTTGATTAATAAAGCCGAAATCAAGAGAATTGGAGAAATTATAACCAAAATAATTGTGGTAAAAATTAAATCAAAAATTCTCTTAAAAATTGAGGAGTACATTAGTAATTATCTGGAATGGGGAATATATTTTTCAAGCTCTTTTTTCAGTCCTTTTTTTACAGGTAATTGCCATAGGAGTTTACACCAATCATGGTTTCCTTCAATTAAGCTAGGACCATCGGCAGTGATAGCCACATCCCAACCTATGGAGGTGTTTATCTTGTTGGACAATGCGGCCTTTTTGACCAGTTCAATTGATTCTTTGAAAAATGGCACTTGGAACCCCACAATCGATTCTGAAGTTAAAGGATGTACATAAACATCTTCTTTGGTGATGTCACTGTAAACTCCGGGACCTTCTACCATACCCGAATTTAGGTCGACAGGTGCAGCTATGTTTCCTGCTGCAAGGTTATCGATTATGGAATTAATAGTTATTCTAAGTCTTGCCCCTAAAAATTCGACTTCCTCTTGATTATTCAATTGGGTTATAAGTCTTAAAGTATTCAAACCAGAAGGAGAAAGCTTCATTAAATCTGGATGCTGATTAACAAATTCTTCCGCAATATCATTATTGGTTTCCTTCATTTTACGCTTTAATCTTTCAAAAGTCAAATCTTTGGTATCAACGCGAACAATCCCTCTTCCACATTGACCATAAGTGCTTTTTAATATTAATTTCCCTGAATTATTCGATCTCAATTTCTCAAAAAGCAATGGATCTTTTTCAAGCTCATTTAATGAGAAAGATAGATGGTTGATAAAATCCTTGAAATTCTTTATGAACAATGTCTTGTTGGAGAAAATTTCCCTTCCACTTTTCGGATTTAATCTGTTTATGGTTTCGTACATAAAACCAGTACCCGCCCATTCTTTCCTTTCAGAATCGCTCAATTCATAGAAATGAAATTGGAAATACTCTAGAATTGAAATATTATATTTAAAAACAGAAAAAAAATTATCAAAGAGTATTTGAAATCTATTTTTTCCTGATTTATTTCTGGTGTGATTTAGAAATTTCCAATATGTTTTGGCGTTGGTTACTTTAAAATAATAACCCAGATATATCAATCTCCTTAAATTCATGATTTAAATATTTAATCTGCTAAGTATTTTTGGATAAATAAATCTGCATTTTCCCTTTTGAAAAATCTTGAAGCTTTAATTGCGTTTGCAGAATAAAGATTCCATTTTTCTTTATCATGAATCAGGCTTAAGATAAAATCTCTCGCCCTCCCCAATTCTTCAGATTCAAAACATTCGGCATGTTGGTATTTTTTTGAATAGATATGAAGTTCTGAGTCATTTGACGCCAAATATAATGAGGGTATTCCATAACTCATCAAATTATAAGATTTACTTGGCACACTACCTTTTGAGGTTTTTTCATCTAAAATCACTACCCCTATATCAGCTGCTGATAAGGAGAATGGGAACATATCATCGGTTTGAAATGGAAGAAAATGACAGTTAGGCAATTGCTTTTCACTGACCATTTTTTTCAGAAAGGGAACTCTGGGTCCTCTTCCTATAATTTGAAATATTATTCCTTCATCATTTCTCATTAATTCGGCTAATTCCACCAAATGCTCTACATTATGTGATAGCCCAATATTTCCTGAATATTGTATGACAAACTTTCCTTGTAGATTATTTTTTTGAATAAAAGGATTCTCATGTTTATTCACTTTATTGTTTTCTTGAAATATTGACCAAATCGGTTGTATTAGTATTTTATCCTTATCTACATACTGGGAAAGTGCTTCTGACATATTTTCTCCAATTGTAAATAACTTATATGATTTTTTAAACGACTTTTTATTTAGATTTTTCCAAATCCGATAAACAGGGTGAGATTCTTTCATTCCAGTTATTTTGAATGCATCTGGAAACACATCCCAAATCACCATGCTGAATTTATTCGGCAGTATTATATTCAATAGGTAAGCCATTGGAGGTATAGAAACAAAAAACACTTCGTGCTTTTTAAATTTGGTTTTAAGTAGCCAAAATATTTTCCAACATCCCAATAGATAGGCCCATATTTTCTTATGGGCTGGTCTTTCCACCCATCTATTGATAAAAGTCACTTTTATTGCCTCGTCTAATTCTTCTTCTTGGATATGAATACTCCCAGTAATTAAACTAACATCTTCAAATCTATTAAAAAATGCATTGCAAAAACCCACCGTTAAATAATTGCTGGCTTGATTAACCACTACAATTTTCCTATTATTTATTTTCACTTTAAACTCTAAATTTCTTTAATCTTTATTTTTACCAGAGATTAAGTTTCCAAAACTCTCCATATTTAGAAACTCTATTTCTGGCCATTTTCTTTCCACTTTTTTCAATAATTCTTTTAAAGCCAAAATCCCTTTCTCTCTATTTTTAGGATCTATATGCCCACAAAAATTTACACGATGAGAACTGATAATCGCGGCTTTTCCCATATTGAAGGCTGCTTCTATTTGTTGGAAAGTGTAGTTTATCCAATCAAATCCTCTGTTTTCACAGGGTTCAAAAACCACATTTCTAACTATGTCGGTTAATCCTGTGGCCTTGTTTACCCCCAAAAAATTAAATTCCTTTTTAAATTTACCTTCGCCGAGATGTCTTGATCTATAGAAAGGTTTGTCTAAATTTTCAATCCCCAAATCAAGTAGAGATGACTCAAGTTCTTTAGGAAACTGTTGGGCAGGAGGAGTGAAAGAATTGGGTTTGAAACCAAAAACCTCTTGGAAGCATTTAATTCCGGAAGTCAAAATATTAGGAAAATCTTGAATTTCATCCTTGTTATAAAAAGCGAAAGCATTGGTATATCCAATGGTGGGGTAACCTGTCGAGGTAATGCTCGTATATGATCTGTTTTTCAAGGCTATGAGCACTTCAGGATCCTTATATTCCAGTTTTTCATTCAACACCTTTACATTCAAATGTTCTCTCCCATGAAATTGAGGCTGAAAAATCCCCTTCGACATTCCCTCTTGCCATAATTGCCAAGTGCCTTCATATTCCTTCCCTTGAAAAATAGATAGTTTTTCAAAAGTCTGGGTTAAAGGCTCATAGGAGTATTTGATGTAATCATCTTGCCTCATGCGCTCAAAATCGAGATTACAGGAAAGTGAGTAAGGAGTAAAAACAGCTGATTTCCCGTGTTGATCTTTTACTGATGTTAAAGTTTCATACAACATTTCCAGATCCTCTCTGGTCTCCAATGTATCATAGGCATCAAATCGGTTTCGGACTAATAAACCCGCCTTATTCATTTTTTCCCTTGCCTTTTTAGAATCAAGCCTCACATTGCCATAATCATCGACAGCTATAATCATAAGCTTCCTGTTGGTTTTCCAACCCAAGGTATTTTTTAAATAAGAGATGACTCGATTTTTCAATGATTAGAATATGTCAGTATAAAATTTTATAAAAAAAACTATAAGTAATTAATATTACTTAAGAGATGTTATTGCTTCATTTTTACAGTCTGGTAAATGATTACAATACAGTTTTATGGTTAATGTAGTTTGTCGTTTACCTCTATGTTTTTACATAAGATTTACAAATCTCAATATATTTAAGAGCCCTTTCATTTGGAGTATCAAATTTACTTAGCTGAATCTTCCCGTTTTCTACCAATAAATTCCAAAATTCTTTATTTTCGGCAAGGTCAATGATTTTATTTGCAGCCGATTTATAATCTTGAGGCTTATAGTAACAAGCCGCATCTCCACAAATACTCCTAGCAAATCCCAAATCAGTTGTAATAATGGGCTTTCCCATTGCCATTGCCTCAGGATATGAAGCTGAAAAACATTCCGCCAAGGTAGGCAAAAACATGATATCACATTCTTGATACAAGGAAGGACATTCCTCTGGAGGAATCGGACCAACATTGATAATTCCATTTTGGGACCCTATATGCCTTTCAAAGTCTTCATCTTTTAAGGTCAAGACAAATTGAAAATTTTGAAAACCTCTTTTTTGAAGTTCTTTTAACACAAAGGGAATGATTTCAAGATCCTTATGGGGATAATATGCTGAAACGGTCAACAAGCGAAACTCAAATTCTTTCTTTGGCGGTAATTTTCTAGAAAAAGGTTTTGGATGAAGGAAAAAACTACTACAAGTATTGGTAACGGTATAAACCTTGTCCGTATTCAAGGCCTTTTTTACCCTTTGGTTTACATCTTCTGTTTGTACGACATAAGCCACTGCGTCCCGTTTAAAAAATCTGAAATGTATTTTGCGCTTAAGCCATAGTTTAGCTCTACGAATTAATGACATCCTTTTTACAAAAGGAGATTCGGGATAAATATACAAAGGCAAATTAAAGCCGATGATTTGAGGGGCATGAGAGTGGAAATAGCTAGGGCCGGAGGTAACCATAATTACATCTGGCTGAATTTTCTTTTCCAATTTTTCAAGTTGGCCTTGAATCGAAGAGATATTTTTAAAGCCAATTGGACCAAAGTCAAATTCATAAAAGAAAAAGTTGGATGGAAAATCATTTTGGTTCAATGATTTCCCTACCCCTGGCCCTACCCAAACATGAAATTCAATCCCAGAAATTTCCTTACATTCATTTATAAACGAAAGAGCTACTTGAACCGCTCCACCAAAACGTTGGTGAGCGGTGTTGATAATTATTTTCAAACCCTGGAAGATATAAATTTAAAAAATTGGTCTGCAATCTTTTCAGATTCAAACTCCTGCATTTTGAGTTTTGCATTGTGGCCAAATTTTTCTCTTTGGTGCTGATTCTGCATCAATATTTTCAATTTTTCACTAAATAAAGATTTATTGCCAAGCGGTATCAAATAACCATTGTACCCATCATCTATCATATCCGAAGGTCCTGCCACACAATCATATGCCAAAACAGCCAAACCAGCATTCATGGCTTCTCCTAGCACATTTGGAAATCCTTCCGAACTGGATGCAAAGGCAAAAATCCTGCTTTTGGCATAGTAAGTATCCACGTCTGATTGAGCTCCTTTAAAAATAATTCGTTCCTCCAAACCCTTTTCTTTTATTTGGCTTTGGTATTTTTCAAGCAGATTCATTTTTTTGGCATTTCCCCCTATAACCACCAATTTCCAATCCTTTAACGCCACCTCTTCAAATATCTGAAGCAACTGATCAATGTTTTTGGTAGGAATCAAACGTCCCACAGTTAAAACAATGTTTTCTTTTGGAATATCATTTGACAATTCAATTGTTCTAATGGGGTTTCCAATCACCTCAATTCGCTTGTTCCAGTTCAGGTTCTTGGCTACCTCTTTTGCAATCCCCGTTTGGGCGATAAAACCACTGGCCTTTGGATAAAGTCGGTTTCTCAGAATGTTTTGAATTTTCCCAAGGTTTTTATTAGGCTGACTCCTGTCAGAAACATAGACAGGATAGGGTAATCCCAAAAGTGACATCAACACCAAATTATTCCAATATTCTCCAAAACTTAAGACACTGCTGGGTTGAAGGCTTTGCACTTTCCTTCTTAAAAAAAACATGGTCTTTAAGGTATACCAGGTTCGCTTGTTGTTGTCAAATTCAAAATCCGGAAAATGAATTCGAACTTCAACTGGTAAGGGATAAGCTACTTCCCGCTTGATCCCGATCAGAATAAGATGAACCTCAACCAAAGGTTTTTTTGAAAAATAAGTGGCCAATAATGCCATCACCCGTTCCATACCTCCTAATCCCAATGAATGGATGATTAGAACAATTTTCATACGCTACTTTTATCCAATTCTTTTTTATTAAATAACTCGATTGAAATTATTTACCCCAATTCATAATTTGAAAAAATCAGCGATGCAGGATATACATTGGACAAAAACATCACCTTTTTTTTTAGTTTATCAAAAACTAATATTAAAATAAAACGGTTTGAAGTCCACATTAACCTGTCATCTTGGAGCTTCTTCTTTTAAAACATATCTAAAATAAGTACTTTTTTCTCTGCCATTTGGGACTTCAAGATTATTAACAGCTGTTTTAATCTCAAAAGAAGTGACCTCATCCAAACCTTCCAAAATCAAAAAACTGGTATTGTTTTGCTGAAATTCATTTATTGAAGTGCTTAGCTTCAATTTAATATTTCTATTGGATTGCCGAACACTTCTGCCTAGATCAACCGTTCTAGCTAACTGGGCCGCTCTTCTTGTCGGTTGATGGGTTGTTACTGTACTATTATCCAAGTCTAAAGCATGCATCTGTTTGAAACTTTCAAAAATCAATTTAAAGGATAATTTTTCTGACCTGCCATCTTTGAAAGTCAAGTCGGCATCAATATTTACAACAATGGGTAACTTATCTCTATCATTGTAATGATGGAGATCATTGAACCTGATCTGCAATAAATTGGCACTCTTATCTTTATTTTCCTTCGCAATTATAGTAGAACTGCCGAAGTTTTTTAAAAAGTAAGGACTTAGCGGACTTGAAGTATATTGTTGAATTTTTTGAATAGAAGTAAATTGCTTTATTGACCTGTTTTTTTGACTACTCGACGCAGCATTGAAAGTGAAACTTCCATTGCCAATCAGTTCATTTTGGGATAGAAAATACTTCGATCTAGGATAATTTAAACTCACAAATCCATTTAACTTAAAAGTATTGTCTTTATAAACAAGAGAATCATATTCCATATTGTCATTTCTATCATAGGTAAAAAAAAACGTATCTCTATCCATTTCACCAACCTCAACTTCATTGTTTTCTACCCTTAAATTTCCGTTTATTACGGCATTTCTGAAATAGAACACAGTTTGATCCGGAGGAAAAGAGGAATCTTTATTTGGTTTTGTAAGGACCCTTCCAATGTGTACCTGATTGTTACTAAAGCGAAAATGAGCCCTTGAAACATGGGTATAGGTAGAAAGTACAACAGTTTTAAAAATATTATTTTTGAAAATGTAACTGCTTGAAGCATCCTCTCCTCCTATACTGGAATCAATTATTCTAAAATAGGAATTTTTTCGATCAATAGATTCCAAAGGATCCCCTAGCCTCTTGAGTAAACCTAATTTAACCAAACCCTCCTTGTCAAAAATAAATACATTCCCAGTTGCAATTACATTTCTAGCACCTTTTAGCTTCAACAGGGAAATGGTATTCCCACTTTCATCGGAAGGCAATCCCCCCACGTTTAAAACCTTGTTGTTGTATACCCAAAGGGAGTCAGAAGCCGAGCAGTAAAAGGCGTTGTTACCAATTCCGGGTCTTAGGTTTAACAGGTTTTTAAAAGAATTTCCTTCTATCCTGAAATTTTTGCCTTTTGCAAAAACAAGTCCAAAATACCCATTCTCTATACTTTCTATCAAAGCTGAATTTTCAATGGTATTATTTTTTACCGTGACAAGATCCCTGGCTCCATACGAAGATTTATTTGAAATGTTGCCAGGGAGTCCGCTTAAAGGAAAGAAAAAAACGGGGCCGTAAATATCCTTAAATGAATTGGATTCGATGTTTATAGCTCCATAAGGGATATTGGAAATCCTTAAAAAAACTACAGGTTGTTCAAAATGAGAGTTGGTAATGTCAATATTTTTGATACCTAAATCTAAAAACTCTTTCAGGGATTTATTTCTTCCGTTGTGACCATACCGAAGTTCAACAGCTCCCAGAATTTCGCAATTATTCACTTTGATCTGTTCGATTCTAGGTTCCCCTGCAAAGCTTCGGATGGTGGAACTCAGGGCCAATCGGTAATATTGTTCATCTGGAGTTTGGCCTTTAAGATAATCTTCTGTAATGATCCCAATATTCTCAAAGAACAAGTTATTGCCTGCTTTACTTCTAAAATAGGCAGAAGTGGGGTGATGCTTGGTCATTAATATCAGACCTGAGGTTTTTGGATCTTTGCCTGTCAATCTGATGTCCTGAAGGGTTGCAAAACCTTCATTTGGGGACATTGCAATCGGGTATAGTTTATCCAAATGGACCGGTTTCCCCAATTCGATCAATTCCCCTAGTTTAATGAAATTGTCTACAGGATCATCCCCGCTGACCATCCAGCTAAGATGCATTTTATCATTCAGCCAATCTCCTTTCAATTTCACATTTCCCTCCATGCAGGATTGGCATTCTCCCAGTATTTCTCCTCTTTCACCAATCAAAACAGCATTCTGAACACCACCTCCATTTTGAAAAATCAAATCACCTTTGACCACATAGGTTTTTCCATATAAATCCAATGATGAATCAATCACCAGAGACTTGCTTTCTTCAACCAATACCTGATATTTGGGTTCTGCCTCAACAGAAATTAATCCTCCAACATTGGGAACAGTAACCAAAAGGAATTTTAAATAAAGCAGTAGATGCAGAAAATGAATCATGTTTTATTAAGCCTGTTTCCTTTTAATTAGTTTCTTAATTAAACCAATTGGTTTGAAAGGGGAATGATATTTTAAAAAATAATTTATCCTTGCGAGAAGCAATTCTCATCTATTGAAATTAATAAAGGATGAAAATTTGCTTAAAATATTAGTCAAACTACTTATTGCTATCATTTTTCATCTGTTCCGATACCAAATCAACCATCCATCCTTGGGGATTAAATTCACCTTCATGCCAAAATAAATTCTGATCCCAATAGCCCTTGCATTTGCTCGAACCTGTAGTCCCAAATCCATAGCTTAATTCCACAATCATGGGTTTTTGCTCCTCGTTGTAGATAAAGTCAAAAGCCACTGTTTGAAGACGCAATCTTGCAGCCACATCAAAGGCAATTTTCAATACTTCATCATCAATGGTTCCATATTCAAATTCTGTACTTCCAGAAGCCCTAAAATCATTTTTTCTAACCAATCTCTTCATGCCATAGGCCTTTTTTCCTATGACTATGAGTCTAATATCATAGCCATTGTTTGGGAGAAATTCCTGAAAATAAACATAACCCCTTTCTTTACCCATGGTTTTTGAAAATTCAGGCTCTTGATAAATTCTAGCGACTCCTTTTGCCAAATCAGTTAAGGTGCCTTTACCCTTCCTAAATTTTCTCCACCTTTCTTGAAGGTTTTCAAATGCATTGTACTGTTTGAATCCTGAACCAAAGGCTTTGTTCACTATGTCTTGGGCTTCATTGGAATTTTTTACAAGCCGAACATTGGCAGCAGAGGCGCCCCCTCTAAGTTTAAAAACTTTTGGGAAGGTTGTTTCCATGATCCATTTGAGCGCTGTTTCTTTTTCATAAAAGACAAATGATGGAATGATGGGAGCTTGGATAGCTTCTAACAGGTATTTTTGTCCTACTTTATCATCAAAATGCCAAGCTGTATTAAAATCAGGAAAAACAGTGATACCCGCTTGTTGGCAAGCATTCAGCAATTGTTTGGCCATTACTATGTCCTTTGAATGACTATGGCTATGGTGCCACATTAAAGCCTTGCACCCATGTAATTGATGCATGACTTCATTGCTGTAACAATCTATTTTTTTAAATGGAATCCCATTTGCCTCACAATATTTGATCCAAATTGGGTTAAATCCCCTGTCGCTGTTACTGATGCCTATCATACCTTTCAAGAATTGATATCAGAATATCTCGATGGGATTCGCATCGGGTTAGGTTTAACAGGTATCTTTTCTTTTTTTCGGATAAAAACGATGGGATAACTTTTTTGTTAATTAAAAATTTCAGGTATTTATTCCCAATAGGTTCTATATAATTTTTATAGGTTTTCTCTTTACTTAAAACCATTTTATCGAATTCGTTTTTTAACTTCAAATCATCTGAAATAATTTCATTGATTTTTTTCAATTCATTATTCACTTCCTCTTTTCGGATTTCATCATGGACCAAAATTCCTATCTCTTCATTGCACTGATCAAATGTAGTTAATTCAATTCTTGTTTTTTCATCGGAGAAATGAAGCTGAACTGTCATCCCTATATTCCATGGAAGGTGGTTTCTCTCTGGGTAATCAAATATAAAATTGCCTAAAGAATAAAATATTGGACAACCTTTGTACCACTCAAACCCACTGATGCAATGGGGGTGGTGGTTCACCACTGCACTTGCCCCAGCATCAACAAAAAACCTGAACAATGATTTCATTCTGGGACTTGGATAAGGGTAATGTTCATGTCCACCATGGGTAATAACCAAAACCTTATCCGCTTTCATTTTTGCAAATTGAATCTGATTGTAATTTCCAACTGGATCCAACGGGTTAGCTCCGGGAGTTTGGTTAAAAGTAGTAGACCATTCATTTTCAGCGAAATTGATTACCGCCAAAACATATCCATTTTTTTCAAAATAGTAAGGTTTGCTCGCCTCCTCGAAGTTTATTCCCGCCCCAATGGATTTTAAACCAATTCCATCAATGGATTTGATGGACTCGGCCAAACCCTCTTCTCCATAATCCATGATGTGGTTGTTGGCTAATGTCAATAAATCAAATCCCCCTTTTTTCAAAACATGGATGGTATCGGGATGGACTTTGATACTGGGACCTGTTTTAAGAATAGGTTTGTTCGAGATAGTGAGAGGAGCTTCCATATTGGTAATGGCCAAATCACTACCTTTAATCTGATCAACTAACTTGCCAAATAACAAATCAAAATTTCCCTTTTTGGCAGTTTCTTCAACTCTTCCTTTGGGACAAAAGTCACCTGACACAAAACAACTGATCATACTTTATTCTCAATCAAATTACCCAACTGATCTGAAGTCATAAACTCTACTTCAGGCCATTTTTGGATGATAGTCTTTAACAATTCTGACAACTTTTTCAGTCCATCTTCTGCATTTAAGGGATTCAAGGACCCGATATAATTTACCCTGTGGGTACTGACTATCGCTGGGACTTTCCATAAAAAGGCATTTGTAATCGACGAAACACAGGTAGAAACCTCATCATGGTTAGGGTTAAGTGAGGGTTCAAATGAAGCGTTCCTGATTAAATATCGCTGCCCTAATTGATTTTTTTGACCTAAATAATGTTTTTGTGTCTTCAATTTATCACCAAAATCTTTTGGTAGTTTTTGGGTTCTGGTGCCTTGAAAAAATTGTATCCCCTGTTTAGCAGCCGCATGTTCAATATTATCATCCCATATATAATTAGGTGCAATAAATGACTTGGGATAAAAATTAAATATGCTTTTGAATAAAGAAACTGCGTCATTCAAAATTTCTGATTTATCGTAAGAGGTTTCCCTGTCACCACCGTCAAAGGCCGCTTGATAACTGCCCCTTTTTGCTTTGGCTACATGAGAACTTATTCCTGAAAACTTATGGTCAAAAGCCAGTTTAGTTTCCGGAACACCATTTTTCAAGTCCCTCATCCACCGGGAAACATTCACATGTTCTCTACCATGCAATTGAGGCCAAAACAATTTTCTCTCAATTCCTTCTTTTAATGTAGAAAAAGCATCAGATTGGCTCTGATACTTTGAGTAAGAACTGGTAAATGGCTCATAAAAATATTGCTTGAAATCCCTATTTTCTATTTTATCGAAATTAGGATTGGCGACTATGGTATTTGCTGTAATTAATGCAGGATGGCCATTTTTATCTTTAAATTTTTCAAGCGTTTCAAATAATCGAGTCAAATCAGCAGCATTTTCGAGTGCATCATTCAACATGTAATTGCATCGATCGACTGGAATCCCTTCGGACCTTAGATTATTCAATGCCACATTCGAAGGTGTCCTTATACTTCCCCAATCATCACTTTCAATAACAAGAATTTTTCGATTGGTTTTCCAACCTAAACTGTTGATTAGGCTGTTTCTAGAAAAAAAATGGTTCATGGATTATTTGATAATGTCATTTAGGGATATGGATTCTGTACCGAACAAAAGGGCGACGATCGGATTACTGGTAATGGTTGCTACAGATATGGTGTACAATCCTGTTCTTATGGTAACTACAATAAATAGGAAGAAAAAAGGTGACAGCACCCAAAATAGTTTCTTGATCGATCGTTCATCCAACCTGTTTTGAACAAAATAAATCAAAGGAATCAAGCTGACCATAGCAGCCATATTCATAAATCTTCCTCCCGAAGGGATATTGCTCAATAATTTAGCAAAAGAAAAGAATAGAAACGCAAAAGAAAATAATTTCAAATAAAATCCATCCCTGGTAATTTCATCTTTAAACTTCCAATAAAAGAAGACCATGCAAATATTAAGTGACCAAAAAAGGGCAGGTCTATAATACCTAGCATACCAGACCTTTTCGGAAACTTTTGGTGAAAACTCATCGGCTGCCGCAGAATTGTCCTCTTCTTTTTCTATTCTATAACTAGAGGATCTTTCATTGATTGCTGACGGAGCAAATCGTTCAAAATAAGAGTTAAATACAGCTATATCCAGTTGGGCAAAAAACACAGTAAAAAGGAAAGCATAAAAATAAATATTGAGCCTATTCCCTGCAACTAGGTATACAATTAATATAGCTAGAGGAAACAAAAAGGAATAATGGACCAACCATGTGAAAAAACAGATAAGCAAACCTACTCTTTTGTTTTTTTGCATAAACATCAAGTATCCATACAAAAACATGTGCAGCGCAGTCCACATTCTAAATCCCCCCAAATCCCAAAATGGAATCACCAAAAACAAACATAAAATTAAAAGTTTTGGAATTGGTTTAATTTTACCTTTTAGCTCATGAAAGACAATGGCAAAATTTCTTGAGAAAAAAAATCCAAAAAACACGGCATAGACTGCGGTCACTATTTTCTGCTGGTCTGTAAATCTGGAAATGACAATCGCCAAAAAAGTCCTTAAAATATCAATTTCACCGGAATCCCGATAATAATTTAACGCAACCCCATAATCCATTTCAAGCTGATGCAACTGAACAATTTCGGCGACATACCGATTGATATCGCTACCTTGACTCTCTCTGCCAATTTCAAAAGTATAGCCATAGAATATAATAAAAGCCCACAGAATATTCTTCATCCATACTGCCTTATTTGCCTTTATGGCATACATAAAGCTGCCAAAAGGCCAGATCAGGAATAATGACCAATGAAGATATTTTGAGTGGGTTCCCATTTAGTTCAGTAAACTTGTAAATGCTTGGGCCACATTTTCAATTTTGTATTGCTCAGGATTTTCGATTTTAAGTTGATTGGTATAGTTTCCTATTAGAAATTCATCCACCAATTCCTTGTTTAAAGCTCCGGTTTTGATGGAAAGTACGGGTTTTTTCACGATCAGGTAATCAATCAATTTGCTGGGCTTTTGTCTTGGTCCGGCATTCTCAAAATTAACCAAAAAATCCATCTTAGATAACTCGTACAACAGTTCTTCTCTGGGTATATAATCCAGCACCACAATTTTACCCTTGGATTTGCTTTCAAAAGAGGCAACTAGCTCTCTGTTTTTGGTATAAATATAGAATTTAAATTCTACCTGTTGCCCCAATAAATGGGACAAAAACTCCTTAGGATCTCTTCTTCCCGGTATAAAAATGCCCGCATAGGCAAAGGTGGGTACTTTATGTTCAATGGGTCCTGGATACAAAGGAAATTCATGAAAATCAAAGCCCTGTGGGATGACTTTGATTTTGCTATGAAACTCAGGATAATAAGCCGGAATGGCTCCTGCTGTGGGTACCGTAATGTAGTCTACTTTATTAAAACACCATTTTTCCACATATTTAAAATAAAAAGGGGATTTGAATGAATCATTCTCAGACCCCATAAAGGGATCCCCACAATCCGCCACCCAGGTTTTGGCAATGGTTTTTTTCTGTTTATCCCAAATCCTTGCTACTCCCCAATGCACAGGATGGGGGACGGCGATAGAAATTAAAAGGTCGTATCCAGATTCCTTTTTTAGAGCATTTTTAACCATATTCAAAAGTTCAATATCAGGATACTCCAACCACAATTTGGAGAATCGACGTACCGCCCTAGTCCATAATTTTATAACTCTATTTCCTTTGATTTCCTGGGCTTTCCATTTGGGTTTACCCAGATCCTTGATCCGGATGTTGTGCTTTTTTTCAAATTCAGCATGAATACTTTCATCTTTCGGGGTAAGCACAGTCACCTGATGTCCTTGCTTGGCAAATGCTTTAGCAAGTTCTGTGCTTCTAAAGGACCTAGGGGAATTGGTTGGATAGAAAGACCTGGAGAGAATTAATATTTTTTTCTTCATGAAATGTTATTTCAGCCTTCCCAAAAGGAAAAAAGCATTATAATTATCACAAGTGGATTTTAAGCAGGACTATTTTAATTGTGAGCGAAAATGGATAGGTGTTGAACAAACTCCTTAGTATAAATTCTATATTAGAATCATACATTAATAGGTTGTATTAAAAATTTGAGAAAATTATATGCTTTGCACCTTCACTTCATTATAATTTTTCCGTAGAAAATCATTGTGAAATTTTGCAATGACTTAATCTATGTTCTTAAAAATCTTAAGATCTATATTATAAAAATCAAATAACTTTTTAAATATTAAATTATTGGCTCCTTTGTTAACATTTTCATCAGCCAATTTGTATTTGTCTTTAAAAAGGATCGGAATAAAAAACCCAGGATACTCTCCGGCAATACTAACCACTTTGGTCATTTTTTTTAAACTCATCACTTTTAACCAAAGATCATCAGCGGTAAGCGCAATTTTCTTTAGGTTTTCTAAATTCAATACTTCATCATGAAGTGAATTCGGAGGATACAGTGTGCCTCCAACCCCTACAATCAAATTAAGAAAGGAAGGTTTTGAATTCGATTTTTCATATTTCCAATCATTATATTGGGATACTTGATTCTCCGAAATTTCAATTTTCCTTGTTACGGTACAGATGATGGATTGTGGGTATTTTTTATAAAAGCTTTTTAATTTTGCAATCAGATCGGGTGGATAAATGACATCATCATCAATGGTAATTAATGTCGCCTCAGGGAAATTTTTAAGTGTATAAAAATATTTTTTGTGCGGTTTCAAATTCTCATCGCAAAAGCAAATTTGCAAACCTCTTGTTTGAAGTTTCAATAAATTTTCGGGTAGCGATTGTAATCCATCAAATTCTCCTTTATATAGCCAAAGCAATATCTTGTCGGGCTGTTCTGCCTGTCTTAAAATTGATTCAATAGTTAACCAAACTTTTTCAATTCTACTGGGAAAAGTGGTTAAAGAAACGATAGTAAGATTATTTTTGCTACTAAAGTCTTTATTTAGTCTATTGCCCTTTAACCATGAAGTCGCCTTATAATATATAGGAATCCATAAATTAATAACACGGATCAAGCCTCTACGGAATAAGCTTTTTGAGTCTAAATCAAGGAAAAATATCTTATACAATAACTGCATTTCTAAAAAATATCAAATACTTTATAATTTTTCTTTAAAATAGTTTGTGTTCCTAGGTGTCTAAATATCCCAAGCGATTTTCTGGTGTAAAATTGTGGAGAACCAATTAATCCCATCAAAATCAAAAACGATGATTTAATTTTTTTTTCATAGATGGCAAGGTAAAAGCTGTAAATGGAGTGTTCTGAAATTTTCTCTTTTATATGTCTTTTTTGGCTATTGTTCATGTATTTCATGAACATTTTTAAGCCATTGACTGTGTTTAGATTCCACTCTAATTTATTAGAAACACGGGATACTCCCTTGTCATGTTTTCTATGCACTCCAAAGACTTCCCCATGGTTGTAAAAATCACCAAAAGTCGATAAATACAACCGCATAAATTGGTCGCCACTTTTAGTCAATTTAAGTTCTTTCGGGAATTCTACAATGTTTCTATACATCATTGTTAAGGTTGGAACACCTAGGCCAAAAACAGCATCTTTGGAGATTTTTTGACTTTTAAATGATTTTAAATAAAAATCTTTTTTATGATAGGAACCTGATAAATCTTGTATTTTAGCATTACCGTAAGTAAGAATGACATCCTCATATCTCTCCAAAAAATCTACTTGTTTTTGCAACTTAAATGGATCAGTCCAATAATCATCCCCTTCGCATAGCGCTATGTATTTCCCCTTTATCCATGAAAAAAATTCTCTTCTCATGGCAGTTTTGGTTTGACCATCTTGCCGGTATGAGTTTTCCTTCTGAAAATAAACCTTAATCAAATTCGGGTATTTCTGCTGATACTCCTTAATTATCGTCTGTGTACCGTCTGTTGAGGCGTCATCATGGATCAACACTTGAACAGGAAAAGTGGTTTTTTGCATCAAAATTCCCTCAATACAATCCCGAATATAATCTTGATGCAGGTAAGCCATAGTACGGGTACTTACTATCGGTAAGGCACCTTCTGGCCAGTTTTGGTCAGTAATAGGAATTGGTTCAGGAAGCGGGGTATAGGTATATCTATCTGTTCTTTTTGAGTTCATTATCGATTTAAAAAAGTTTACACTGTGGCAATTGGGGTAACTGGAGAACCAACGGCTCCAGTAAGTCTAAGGGGTGGTGCGGTCAGAAGAAATCTTGATCTCCTGTGTGCTTTTAACCATTTCGCCAAATCAGCCAAAAACCACAATTCGCCCAAATGCACCCCTAACCTAAATAAACAGAGCTCATGAATGGGGAGGTTGGTGCCTTTTTTTCCTTTGGGCACCTGTTTTCCAACGGCCTCTATAGCCAAATTATCAGAAGCTATTGCAGCAACACCACTGTCCACAATCCAATTTAACAATTTGTCATCAAAGCCATCCATCACGGCACAGGCATCTTTGATGGAAGGATCAGGGTTACCTTTCATGCGCATGATCATCTGATCCAGTCCCGTCCAGAAGCAAAGGATGTCTCCTTTTTCCACCTCTACTTGATCTCGCTCCATGATGCGCATCAGGTCATCATAGCCCACTTCCTTTCTGGGAAATTCACCATATTCAGAAAAAAGATCCACCAATACCCCTCTTCCCTGCACACCATGAACGGCCATGTTTTCCATACCCAAGGCTTTGGCTGCTGTTTCATGTTGGGCATTGATCACTACATCCTCCCCTGCCCTAAAGCCATTGTAATAGACCGGCTGGGGATTTCCATCACCAAAAACATCAAACAAAGCTCCGCGATGCGCCAAGCTGTCCCATTGGGTAGAATATTGGGTATGCAAAAGGACCACATCGTCTGATCCGATATCGGTATGGTTGGGATCGTTTTGGTTCCACATGTAATTGAAGTAAGGGGCATCATTTCGGATAACTGGCTTCAAGACCGGCGGGAACCGTACTTTGTTGATGACTTGACCTCCGGGATAGTCCAAAGGTAGACTTAAACAAAATGTTAATCCCTCCTTTACTTCTGCAATTCCCTGCAATACTTTTTGGCCATTGATTAGGTTTAGTCTGCCTAATTGGTCCTCCTCTCCCCAATCTCCCCAAGTGGAATTATCAGGTCTGATTTTCCAACGTTTCGCCATTAATTCTTACTTTTTTTTAGCACTTCTTCTACCATCAATTTTGAAACACCGACGTAGTTAATTGGATCAAGCAACTCATCCAATTGCTTAAGGTTGAGAACTTCCATGATTTTGGAATCCTTTAACAATGCATCTCTAAGGCTGATTTTATTTTCAAAAGCTAGGGATGCAGCAGTATAGACCAGATGGTGTGCTTCCGCTTTGCCCAGTTTTGGAGCTAATCCCATCATCACCGATTCGGCCATTAGCAATCCCCCTCCTAATTCCAGATTTGCTTTCATGGTCTCTTTACCTACCCACAAATTTTCCAATATAAACCGAGAATGAAAAAGAGACCCGGACATCAATACAAAGGCTTCAGGAATCACCATCCACTCAATATTCATTTGTCCCACCCCTCTTTCATGTTCCTGTATCATAGCAGTCAATTGGCTTCCTGCCAACTCTCTGAGTCTTGGTGCAATGGCGATAATAGGTTCACATGAAATCGGATTTCTTTTTTGCGGTAAGGTTGTACTAGCTCCTCTCCCTGCCTCAAAAGGTTCGCTAAGTTCTCCGATTTCAGACCGCATCAAAATAGCAACCTCATTTGCGATTTTTGCTAAAGTGGCCGATAACAAAGCAAAATAGCTCACAAGCTCCGCCCATCTATCTCTTGCAGTATGCCAAGTGATGGAAGGCGTTTCCAATCCCAAGTATCCCATCATAATCCGCTGTACTTCCAAACCTTTATCATCCAAGGTGGCAAAGGTCCCTACTGCACCGGCACATTGACCTACCAAAAGCCTTGATTTAATTTCGTTAAGTCTTTCCTGATGCCTAAGCAGTTCATCCAGCCAAACTGCTGTTTTATAACCAAAGGTAATGGGTGCGGCAAGTTGCTGAAAAGTTCTTCCTGCCATGACAGTATGCATGTGATCCGTACTTAAATCTGACAAAGCTTCTACTATTCCCTTTAAGTCATTTTCAATAAGCTCCAATCCTTCCTTCATTTGTAACACCGTCCCTGTATCCAAAATATCCTGGGTAGTAGCGCCATAATGAATCCATTTCGCCGTTTCAGGATCACAGGCTTTATTGAGTTGTTTAACGAAAGGGAGAATTGGAAAACCTACTTTATCAAAATCTGCTTTCATCTCCTCCAAATTGAGGTTTTCCAATCGGGCAGCATCCTCAATCAGGTTTTCAATTCCATTTGGTATAATCCCAAGCTCGGCTTCTGCTTTGGCCAGGGCTACTTCTGTATCCAACCACTTTTGAAACCGGTTTTCATCACTGAAAACACCTCTCATAGAGGGTGTACCAAACATGTCTTTATAGTATATGGAATCAATTATTGATGATGGCATTAAAAATAAGTTAGGTTATGATGTTATAGTAATTATTTACTCTGTTATTGAATGTAGATACTTCTCTTAGTTATATCCTCATTCTTGTCATCCAATATTTTTATTTTTGAAATGGCTGTCTCAATTTTACTGTCTAATTCTGAAAAGGTCTCTCCTGACACAATAAATGAACCCAATCTGTTACCGCTTGCCATTTCGCTAGTGATCTGATAATTCCTATTCTTAAACAAACTGTACGAATCGATGATTTTGTTTTCTTGCAGTTCTTCGAGGCCAACAATAGAATCAAGTATGCCAGGATAGGCATATAAATAAATATCAGCACATTTCGTTTGAGGAGATTGATAGGTATAATTGATGGGTTCTCCCAAAAAAGATTGTATGGATACATTTAAGACATCAACTCCAGTCAGCATTTCTATTATTTTATAATTCTCACCCCCTCCCACTCTAGGGGCAAACTCAATTACAAATATTTCATCGCCACGAACTATCGCCTGCATAAAAAACATCGTATTGTTTAATCCAAAAGCATCTTTAATTTTTATTGCTATTTCTCGCGCTTTTTTTGATACATGCTGATCAATATCTGCCGGCCAATAGGAGCCTATTATCTGCTGAACGTCTTTTTCATCAGAAAGTATTTTTCTTCTTTCCCTGGTCATGATGATCTGCACATCATCATTTTTTATGACACAATCAACACCAATTTCCTTTCCTTCAATATATTCTTCAATTAAGAATTTCCCATCCCTGCTAATCTTAAAGGCAATATTGGCGGCATTCAAAAGTTCAGCACTATTATCAACTTTTCTGACACCTTTTGAGCTGTTACTATCTGAAGGTTTAACAATTAAAGGAAAGCTCAACTCTAAATCGTCAATGGCCTCAATTGATTCAAAAGTTTTAAATTTAGCTGTAGGTATATTATTTTCTATTAATACCTTCTTCATTAAAGTTTTATTGGATACCAACAGAGCTGTTTTAAAGCTATATGGGGAAAATAATTTCATGTGCTCTGCTACATAACAGGCTGTGACGTTTGCTTGATCTATACAGGCGCTTATTACTAAATCAGCATGTTTATCTTTTGATATCTCCAGGACTTTTTCTTTATCAAGAGTGCTTTCACGAATATGTTCGTCTGAATTGATTAAGGCAGGTGCATTTTCCAAAAAATCAATTAAAATGGTATGATAATCCCGTTCCTTTAATTTATTGATTAAACTTTTGTGCGGATAGGTTCCCCCTAAAACAATGGCAACAGATTGATTCTCCATCAGGCTTCCGAATTAATTAAAAAAGGAATATTTCAGTTTTTCTTTCTGTTCCTGTGGAACAATTACAAGTGGCGGCAAGTCTTTTCTCATGCCTTTCCTAATTTTAATCTCCAGAAAAGCTGCCTTTTCTCTATTGTTGGAAAGATGCTCAAGGTGATCGATAAGTGTCTTTTTATTCGCGATCACTTCTTTAACACATGAATATCCCATATCCTTTGCTATTTCATTCACATTTATTTTTCCGGTAACCGCGTTTTGTCCACCAACTGATTCATGTACTCCATTATTCAAAACAATGTGAATTAAACTTTCAAGCCCTTTTGATTGTCCAATTACCGCCATGGCTCCCATATGCATAATTGCTGAGGCATCTCCGTCAAGACATACCACAAGCCTTTGTTTTTGACCAAGTGCGATGCCCGCGGCGATACTGGAAGTATGTCCCATTGCCCCCACATTCAGAAAATCATTTTCATGCCCTTCACCTCTTAGCCTTCTTACCTCGTACAATTCACGGGTAGCTCTGCCGGTTGCTGCCACATAAATTGTATCTGAAGGCAACGTTTCCACTATTGAGTGAATGGCTTCTTCCCTACTCATTAAATCAGTCCGATCTTCAAATCCACTTTTTTCTCCTCTCTCCAGAACCCCTTTTGGAACCAAGAGCGCTACGGGACCACCAATTGATCTTGCTTTAGCGACGGCCCATTGTATACTTCCTTGAACATCCTCAAAATTATGGGATAATTTTTTCCAAGGGATATCCAAATCATCCATTAAAATCGGAGTAAGTTGTCCTTGCTTAGTATGTTGAGGATGGTCTTTGACACCAGGTTCTCCCCTCCAGCCTATCAGTAAAATCATTGGGATGCCATATACGCTTTGATGGGTGAGGGATATCAAAGGGTTAATGGCATTGCCTATGCCGGAGTTTTGCATGTACACCAAAGGGATGGTATCTGTAACCAAATGATAGCCGGAAGCCAACGCAATGGCATTTCCCTCATTTGCTGCCAAAACATGCTTTTCTTGGGGCCATTTTTCTTCTACATATAAGCAAAAATCATTCAATAAGGTATCAGGAACTCCGGATAGAAATTCAATATTATGGTCTTTCAATAACCTGGCAAAGTTGTTCAGATCAATCATGTGTTTTAGTTTAATAAGAAATAAAGCCTGTCAATATTTGACTCAATTGACCATATTGCATCAATGGTTTTCTCGATTTTATCTTTTTGACAACCTGCAAAATTGCTTAAGTCTACAAATTTTTGGGTAAGTTCATGATCACTCAGTGGATTTTCAGGCTCACCTTTAGGGAATTCAACTAAATTAGAATAAATTTTCCCACTGTTTAATTCGATTTCAAGGGCCGCAATGCTTTTTTCAGGAAAGGCTTGAGAATACTCCGGATCAGCAATTACAATCACTTTTTGTGTTAGTACCTTAATCGCTTCATCATGGATGAATTTTTCAGAGAATTCATTAATTCCAGCTTTTTTGTTATAGATGGAAGTTGCCACTGAATAAGGAATACTCATTTTTGCTGAGGAAACATTGGGTACTAGAATGTGATCATGGGTATGAACTGCCAAATCATAGGTCCGAACGGTAACCTTCTGGATTTCCACATTTTGGAGATCTTGTTTTATACTCAGATCAATAGCGGCTTCAATGGCTGGATGGCAATACCTACAAGCAGCATAGGGTTTGATATAAATATCATGTATGGCATAATTACCATGTGAAGGTATTAATTTTTCAAGATCGTAACTGCCAGCTTTCATTTCAAAAAATCCTCTGGATCCACCCAAGGCATTGTCCGGACCTTCGATGCCTGCTTCTGCGATCAAAAATGCAGTTAGACCTGCTCTTGCAGCGTTCCCAACGTTATATGGTTTCAACTGGGAAGCATCTTCAATTGCTTTTAAGGAGCCGCCTGCACTGATAATAGAAGCAGAAATGGAATTTTTGAGTATTTCTTTCGATGAACCAGTCATGACCGCAAGTCCCACCGCAGCCCCAACTGCACCAATTGTCCCAGTTGCATGATACCCTTTTTTCTTATGAAAGGGCTGGACAGAGTTTGCCAAGCAAATCGTTGCTTCATATCCCGCAATGATTCCTTTCAATACATGCTCTCCCGAGATGTTTCTACTTTTTGCGATTGCCAACAAAGAGGATATAACAGGTGTTCCAGGATGTACAATGCCAGAGTTGATGCCGTCATCAAGTTCTGCAACATGCGAAACAAACCCATTTAGGAAAGCCGCTGAATCTGGGCTTTTGTTCATGCCAAAACCGATGATCGGTGATCCTGAATCGACATTTGGAAACTGAGAAATTAATTTGATCGCTTTATTTCCTAGTAACCCTTTTCCGGCATAAACCACACTCAAATAATCCAATAAACATCTTTTTGCTTGATGCGCTGTTTTTAGATCAGGAATAGCATAGCTTTTTTCATAAAGATAGTCAACAAATTGATCTGTGATATTCTCCATTAAATTGAGGTTACTTGGAATTATGGTAATAAAAATACTCAGGGCTTTCTAACATTGCGTTTTCCCATGCTAGGTTGAAAGCCTCCACTATATTTTCTGGTAAATCATCTGATTTTGCGGCCTCTAAATTGAATTTAAACTGTTCCATTGAGGATGCACCTATCAATATGGCATCATCAAATTCCTCATTCAAAAATGAATGGTGAACTAACCATCGATAAGCAGCTTCTGCAGGCTTAATACCTGATTCGTTGCATTCCTTGCTGATATGCATAATGGCATCAAAATAAGATTTTTTCCAATATCGCTTTCTATAGCTTTCCAGCCTCGAAAACCTTCCTTTTTCAGGATCGGCATCATAATTAAGTTGCTTGCCTGTCAACAATCCACCCGCCAAAGGATTGAAAGCATAGAATTTAATTTTGAATTCATGAAGACAAGAAAATAATTCATTTTCTACTTTGCGGCTGATTCCATTATAAAGCCCTTGGTAGACTATGGGTTTTGGCCAACCGTTTTCATCACAAACATGCCAACAATGTGCAACAAGCCATGCGGGGAAATTACTTAAACCCACCGATCCAATGCTATTTTCTTCGTGAAGTAATGCACAGGCTTCAAGACTTTCTTCAATGGGTGTATTGGCATCCGGCATATGAAGGTATAGAATATCCACTTTATCAAGCTTCATTCGTTCAAGTGATTCATGGCACTGCATCCGAATTGCTGCTTTGTCAAGTCTTCCTGTGATCCTTGGGTTGGCTTTGGTCGCGATAGAAAAAGTGTTTCGGTTTAAATTGGGAAGTATTTTACCCAACATGCTCTCTGTGTCCCCATGATTATACACATATGCTGTATCAATTTCAGCATTGCCTTGATCCAAAAAGTATCGAACCATATCTGTGGCTTCAAATAAATCAACCTGTGGTCCAAAATTCATTGTGCCTAATACAACTTTCATACATCAATCATTTAATTCTGAAAATTTATTTTATGGAACCTTTTGGCGATGATGTAGCCTCAGCGTAATAAGTATCAATCATTCTCTTTACCAAACTGACCTGTTTGGCCCTTTGTCTAGCATCAGCTTCGGTGGTTTCCCAACTGTGATTTTTAGCCACTGATCCACCTGTCTTTAAATATATTGGGGAGGCCACTCTTATCATTTCAGGTACCTCATAATGCCTGATAAAACCACCGGTAGAAGCAGGATTTTCTGTATGAATATCAATGGGTAAATCAATGGCCTGACGTAGAGATGCTAACATCGGTAACTGTATATCGCGAACAGGATTGATTGAATTTGCCCCTATTTGCTCTAAAAGTTTGCCTGAGCAGGGATTACCATGCCCTGTGTGTGCTGAAACTTTGAATTTACATTCTGACGGTATCTCACCAGCTTTTCGCATTTCATTGAACACCCATAAACTACCCTCATCATAAACTAAAAAGGAAAAGCATCCCAATTGAACCGCTCTTCTAATTTCCTCCATAGCACGGACAATCTGCTCCTGCCCACGCAGTCTATATCCCATACGCTGGCCTTCAGGGGTATTTACCGAAGCGCTGGTATCAGTCGTGGCTCTTGGTCCCACTGCCAATACCAATTCAACCTGATGGTCCTTTGCCAATTGTACCATTTTTGAGATTTCTGCATCAGTCAACATCATGATACCCTTTGTTTGGGTAACTCGGTGGATCACCAAGTCAAGTTTGTTCACCTCTTCCAGAAGCGCCTTCATGGCTACTGGGCCCTGAATTCCTGGAACTTCAAACCTATATTGCGCTCCGTCAGGAAACCGCTTATCAGACGATGGTAGGTTGAAAGCATCCCCATCTGGCATACCTATTTTTCGTAAAAATGCTCTACTCTCTTTCATTTTTAGGTTAATGTGTTAAATTGAAATGGTTGTATTAAAAAACTATGATTCTGAATTGAAATTGAAAAATTTAGTAAGGCTATTTTCTTTCTCTAACTTTTGGAATAGATTTAGTCCTGCTCATTTTTTAAACCAGCAGTTTTATAAAGGATTTTTCATCTTCAATTACCCCATAAACTTTTGCCCGGTTGAGGACTTTATTTGCCCAATTTTTATGAGGGTTGATTTCATTCATCTTATTGGACTTTGCACTCTTAATGACTCCTCCCTCGGTATTTACAATTTGTTCAGCATCTTCAAACTCTTCCCTTGTTACCGCTTGCAAAGCATTGACAAATTTGATGTGCGAAGGGTGAATAATGGTTTTACCCACAAAACCGTTGGCTTTATCAATTAATACTTCTCTTAAGAGTCCATCTACAGCTTCGTTAATTATTGGAGTTCTGCTAAGTATGGAATGATTTAAATCTTTTTCAATCAATTTTTCTATGTTATCTTGTTTGTAAGCAAGAAAGTATTCCCAAACTGGAGCTGAAACCGTATAATCACCGGTATCCCTGTTAAAAAAGTTTAAAATATCTGATAGACAATCCCTTACTGTCAAAATATCATAAATAGAGGAGTTCATGCTTCTTCTCACTCCAAAAATGGAAGAAAAGTCTGTCCCCCCTACCCGAATATTAAGCAAATGTTTTTTTGAAGGTTCTACTATTTCGTGAAGTTGTTGAAGCTCGGCCGTTCGGCTTTCCTTATATGCAATCGCTCTGCCTTCCAAAATGGGCATACCATAAAGGTTGACACCTAACTCAGCATTGATTTGCTCCAATTGATTCAAATAAGCGAAAGCGTTGTAACTGTAAAATTTTGGGAAAACAAACCCAGTGAGCACTTCTGCTTGGTGTTTTTTGATTTTTTTTGCGAAAGAAGTAAATTGATGGGTATCCCTTACTCTCAAGAAAATCAATGGTAAATCGTCTGTTACAATTTGGTTTCGTTGTAAGGCATCATCAATTTTGTCCAGGTGATCTAAAACATTCAGTTCGGCATGGTGAAGCGCTGATGCCTCTATGGCGTCTTCAAAATCCATAACCAATGAGGTTGGCAAGTTGTGGCTTTTGCTCAAAATTTTGCCCAATATATTTTTGGTGCCAGGCATGTACAAAGTTGCACCTAAACAAAATTGGAGAATAGACTTGTCAGTATACTTGTTAAATGAAATCGGCTCTTTTAAAAAGACAAATTTATTGTTGTAAGAATTATGTTTCAATGTGAATAAATTAAAATGTTAATGCTCTAGGCTGTCATTGGTATTTTAAAGCTCTCAAAATTCTCCTTACAATCATGTGTTGTTCCACCTCAGACAGCTCAAAAAACATGGGCAAACACAAGATGCGGGAGGCAATGTCATCGGAAATAGGAGTAGCTATTTGACCCACATAATTTAAACTACTAAGGCTTGGAAAAAAGTACCTTCTAGGGAACACTTCTATTTTTTCCAGGTTTTTTTTGATATTTAAAGCCATTGCCTCATTTTCTAATACAATAGGAAAATAAGCATGGTTATAAACTGACCCCTCTTGTATTTTTTGCATCTTAATTTCTGGCTTGGAAAGGTATTGCTGGTAATAGGCAGCCTGATTTTTTCTGGATTGCAAAATATCATCTATGTATTTGAGGTTACAAAGTCCCATGGCAGCATGGAATTCAGAATTTTTACCATTTATCCCCAGGCCTTGAAAAGTCTCCGGACCGGCATGGCCGAAGTTACGCATATAGGCCATTTTCCTCAAGGTCTCCGGATTTTCTGTAAACACCGCTCCCCCTTCTATAGTATGAAACAATTTGGTCGCATGCAGTGAAGTGGTGCTGATATCCCCATAATGAAAGATGCTTTTTCCCTCGAAATTGGTTCCAAAACAATGTGCTGCGTCATAAATGACTTTAAGGTCATGCCGCTGGGCAATTTCAGCAATGGCTTTGATGTCACAAGGATTTCCAAAACAATGGGTAGCTAGGATCCCTGTGGTTTTGTCCGTAATGGATGCTTCAATTTTTTTGGGATCAATGTTAAATGTTTCGGGATCGATGTCTACAAAAACCGGTCTCATCCCTTCCCAAACGATGCTGCTTGTCGTGGCCACATAAGAAAATGGGGTGGTAATGATTTCTCCTTCAAGTTCCAAGGCCTTAAGGGCAATCTGTATGGCAATGGTCCCATTTCCCAGATAAAGCAGGTGCTTGATTTTCAGGTACTGTTTTAACTGCAATTCCAATTCATTGACCAAAGGGCCATTGTTGGTGTACCAGTTTCGCTGCCAGATGCCTTTGAGGTATTCCTGGTATTCTGCAATGGGTGGGGAAAAAGGTCTGGTAACGGGTATCATTGGGTTATCAATTTTTTAGTTCTTGGATATTCATTTTGTTATCCGCTATTAATATTATTTTACAGGTTCTCACTTTGAGAAATCATTGATCAATCAAACTTTTGCTAAAAAGGTTTCTTTAAATTTTAAGTACATTTTGTCATTTTGGACACTTTCCCACCATTTTTCTATATTTAATTCTGATAAATGAAGTGCCAAAGATTGTGGGGTTTTGTGAAGAATTCCAATTTCTAAAAAATGATCATAAAAAGGCTGAATGATATCAGATGGTTCAGCATTTTTCAACATGCCAACTGTAGGGTGATTCACATAAAGACATTCCAGAAAATTCGTTGAAGGAACTCGAGATTGAATTGTTAATTTTGATTTTTTTAAATCTTGGACTATCGGATTTTTCCCAGTTCCAATAACCACATTGGGTTGATTGATGAAATCAAATTGTTTTGAATGATCAAATATTTTGTTGAATGGCCTTGGTCTGCACAAAAATTTTAAATTTTCAACTCCATTCATGTTTTCAAACAAATATTCTATTACTTGTTTATCTACAACTTTATAACCAGTTCCAATAATTAAATAATCAAATTCTATATTACTCTCAAATTGATAATAATCGAAGGCAAATTTTTCACACCGATAAGCTTTCCAAGGTACATCATTTTCATAAATTTTCCAGCCCCAAGTTCTGAATTCATCTACAATACTCCCATGAGTGAGGTGTCCTCCATGGTATTTCAATTCGCCGTAAAAGGCTCCATGCTGGTACCAGATTAGTTTTGCACCTGCATCAACATATTTTGCAACAGCTATTTTAGATTGAATAGAATGCAAATTGTGGATATGGATTTTCTTTTGCTCAGGATTTGAAACACTGATTTTCCGGTACATTTTACCAAAATATTCAACATAAATTTTCGGAAGGTTTCCCAAAATATTTTTTATGTAAATAGAGTTTGATTTTGATATCAATTCCTGTATTTTTTTTCTTTTCCTATTATCTCCAGGTGTGTAAAAAAAAGGATAGAACTCATTGACTTCAACACCAAAATCAAGTAAAGTAGGGTCTATTTTAGGAAAAGAAAAGAGGACCTCATCATGTGAATTAAGGTTGCTGGCAAAGTTTTTTTGATTTGGAATGGTTTTTACATACTTTGCAAAATACATCAAACGCAAACGAAATTTTTGAATATTGGTCATGGGCTTAAAACTGTTTCTGGGATAAATTTCTGGTTTAAATTTTAATAATTTTTGATCGATGTATTTCTTTAAAGTGATAGATGCACTGATATAATCGTGTACAATCAATTTCCAAAATCTCCTTGAATGATTGGTTCCATGGATTTCATTTAATACCGGAATTAAATTATCCAAAATCTCTTCAGATAATTGATACCTTAAAAACGAATTTGCTGATTTTAACTGGTCATAATCTTCTGTATTCAAAACTTCCATATTTTATTATTTTTAAAAATAAGTAATCACTTTCACTTTTTAATCCCTGTTATTTCACCAATGACTTTGGAGAAGTCTGCTTCTTTGTCAAGGATCCATTCCACAAATTCCCTGAAGGCCCCTTCACCTCCCTTTTTTTCGGTTATATACTGTACCAATTCCTTGACATAGGAGGAGGCATTGGCAGGAGCGGCTGACCAACCTACCGCCTGCAAGAGTGCCATATCCCCCAAATCGTCTCCGATATAGGCCACCTCTTTAAGCCCTATGCCTTTGTCCTTGCAAAGGGAAGCAACCAATTCCAATTTGTTGGCCACCCCCTGTTTCACCAGTTCAATTTTTAGCTTTTTGGCCCTTCTTGCCACAATTGCTGTGTCTTCCCCGGTAATGATCCCTACTTCTATGTCCAAATGCCTGCAAAATATCACCCCGGCACTGTCGGAAGTATTGAATTTCTTCCACTCATTGCCGGTCTGGTCATAATACATGCCGGCATCTGTCCATACTCCGTCTATATCCGTCAGGACCAATTTTGGTAAAGCCATAATTTAGGATAACATGGATGGATAGATGACTTCATTTTCAGTAATGTCCTGGTTCAGGGACTTTCCTACCACCAGGTGTTTTTCTATCCACTTGAAACCATCTCCCGGACTTAGCAAATGAATGTCTTCTTCATGAACAACCTCTCCTTTTTTCAATTCACGCAAAGTAGCAATCGATCGCTCCAGTTTAACCCTGGCAGTTTCCACTGCTTGGCTCACTTCCATTTTCTCTTCCCCAAAAGAATCCTCCAGGTTCCTAATATCCCTTACCATTCTCCACATCCCATTGGGAGCCAAAGAGCCTGCTTGGTCTGTCCCTTTCATGGTTCGGTCCAAAGTGATGTGTTTCTCGATGATGGATGCACCCATGGCCACTGCAGCCAAGGGAATGGCAATTCCAATCGAATGGTCAGAATAGCCTATTTCGAACTGGGGATATTTTTTCTTTAAAAAATGGATGGTATTCAGGTTAAGGTTTTCGTACTCTGAGGGGTATTGGGACAAACAATGCAAAATGCTGATGTTTTCATGGTGTTTTGTGATGGTTTCCAAAGCATGGTCCAATTCCTTTTCCCCTCCCATCCCTGTGGATAGAATCATCGGGATTTTGGTTTCTGCCATGGCTTCCAACAAAGGCAAATTGGTCAGATCCCTGCTGGCCACCTTCAATTTATCAGGTTGGAACAACCTAAGCATGGACAAACAACCCACTGCGCAAAGGGTTTCAACAAAGTCCAGCCCCTGCGCTTTGGCATACTGATACAGTTCAAAATGCTGTTCATCATTGAGTTCCAATGCTTCCCTGTGTTCTCCATAGGTTTTGCCGAAGGCATGGGGACTGTCGTAGGGCTTTATCATGGCAGAATGTGTCAATTCTTCATTTAAGTCCCTCTTGGTCAGCTTGACGGCATCCCAGGCTTTTAAAGTTTTTCCAAACAAAGGGTCATACACACTTTGGGAGGCCTTATCAATCAAAAGTTTGGCAATATCGACAGATCCATTGTGGTTTTGTCCGATCTCACCAATTAAATAGGTACTTTTTTTCATTTTGTGTATTTATTAATATTATCAATCATGGTTTGTTGTATCAAGGAATTTTTATCCACTTCTGAGATCAACCGATCTAGGGAAAAGCTGTTTCCAACTAACTTAAGAAGGGCTTGGGCATTGTCAAAATCCGATGGGTTGTCCACTGTAAACCGGAGGTCGTCCCTGGCAAGGATTTGCTCCGGAGCCTGGATCAGTTTCACTGAAAATTCCTGGGGATGACCGTAAATAAAATTGGTGACATGTTCCAAATAAAAAGGATCTTCTGTTTTTGAATGGGCCAATCTCAGGGATTTTTTACTGACAATTTCGCCAAAAAGGCCCCAATGTTTTTTGATGGCGGGGATTCCCTTTTGATCACAGAAACTGAGGTAATCCAACCCGGGATTTTGAAAGAGTTGATGGATTAGAACATGCAGAGAATCCACCAAAAAAAAGGGATTGTCCGCGCAAATCCTGATGAAATGACTGGTATCCAATTGTTCTCCTGCACACAAAAATCGATGCAATACGTTCCATTCCTCTCCTCGATAGCAACATAAGCCATGATCTGAGGCAAATTGTTCAATTTGATCGTCTTCTTCCTTTATGGTGGTCGCAACAATCAGGGGCATATCCATGCTTTCCAGCTGCTGACAAAGTCTTCCCAAAATGGTAGTCCCATCTTCAAAGGGCTTCAGTACCTTGCCTGGAAGTCTGCTGGAACTCATCCTGGCTTGAATGACTATCCCTAAATCAACTGATCTGTTTGGTTCCATTGAAAAATTTTCAAACTTCCTGTAAGGAGACCATTCTTTTGAAGCTTGGGACATTTTCCAACATCTCTTCAAAACTCCCCGATCCAAGGATTTTTCCCTTGCTCATCAACACAATGATGTCCGCATTCTTGATGGTGGACAGCCTGTGGGCTACCATCAGAATGGTACAGGTCCCATTCAAGGCATCCATGTTTTGTTGAATGCTCAATTCGGTTTCTGAGTCCAAAGCAGAGGTAGCCTCGTCCAAAATCAATATATCTATGTTTTTAAACAACTCCCTGGCAATGGAAATTCTTTGTCTTTGGCCTCCACTGAGATTGACCCCATTGTTTCCCAATAGGGTTTCTTCTTTCGAAGGCAAATCCTTCAGGAAATCCGTGATGGATGCCTCTTTGATGACTTGCCAGAATTTCTGCACATTTTCTTCTGTCTTTTCTTTCCAAAGGGTCACGTTGTTAAAAATCGTGTCATTGAAAATGACTGGTTCCTGGGTGATGTAGCCTATTTTCTTTTGATATCCTTTGTTGTTTAAAGACACATTCATTTGCTGATCCATGTGAATGCTGCCAGCACTTGGAGGAATCAACCCTGCCAACATATTGACCAAGGTCGTTTTTCCGCTGCCACTCTCTCCTACAAAGGCAATGGTTTTGTTTTTAGGGAGTTGTAGGTTGATGTTGTTTAATATTTGGGTTTCTCCGTAGTTTAAAGAGATATCCCTCAATTGAATCTTTTCCTTAAACACCAGGCTTTCTTTGGACCTTTTTATTTCCTTATTGCTTTTTAAGGATTTGGTGAAACTGGTGAGGTTATCCAAAGATCCTGAATTCCCCAGAAAATAATTCCAAGCGGTCTGACCCCCCATCACTGCAACCAATGCCCTGTAGAAAAAGAGCAAACTGATCATGATAGGGCCTAAGGGAGAGCCTAGAATACTTGTTTGGATCAAGATCACAGATGAAACCACCAAAATCAAAAGGGGTTCTCTCATCCCTTTCAAAAACGAGGTCAAAATTCCAATTTTTTTTCCTTGGGCTTGGATTTCATCAATTTTTTGGATCAGGCGGTCTCCATACGTATCCAAGAAAGCCGTGGCCTTTAAGTATTTGAAATTGCTCACATGTTGAATGATCAACCCCTGAAATTTATTGCTTTCTTTGGTCAAAGCAGTCGATGCCTGCTTTGTTTTTTTGTAAACCGATCGGAAAACAAAATTTGTCAATACACCCCCCAAGCAAACCAAAACAGCAAATTGGGCATCAATCATAAAGGCAAATACCATGTACACTACTACCAAAATAGCTTGTTGAAAAGCCAAAAAATAGGAGGCAAAAGCTTTTGAAACCCGGTCCACTTCTCCAGTAAGGGTATTTTGAATCCTACCCACATCCGCTTGGATAAAATATCGGTAACTCAAAGCATTCAGTCCTTTGATATTTTCCACCCTGATTTTCCTGGTAAAATATTGTTGGACGATGACCTGATAGACCCCCTGAAAGAACACCGCTGCTCCTTTAAGGATAAAAAACAAAGTCATAAACAACAAGACCGAAAACAAGGTCAGATTAATCCCTAAGCCTTGAAGAAACTCAACCACAAAGGCCAAATTTCCCAGTGCATCCGGATCCACCTGTTTTGAGTCCCCAACCAATTGAAGCAAGGGCAAAAACATCGTAAGGCCCAAACCATCCAAAAAACCTACCGCTATGCTGAAAATTACGACAAAAAACACCCTGTACCTTAGGTGGCCATAGAAGAAAGCGAAATTCTCAAAATATTTCTTGATGAAAAGTTTTAGCTGGTCCATTTTATTTTGATTTGATCAATAGGTTCTCCAGAAAACAAGTAAAACCTATAATCTTGCATCTACCGTTTGTTTATCCAATACCCCTTTGACATCAAAGACCACACAATCGCTGGATTTTTCGATTTTCATTCCCTTAAACTGATCATGGGCTACGGCTAAAATGATTCCTGAATACTGACTCAAATCCAAAGTATGGTCACCATTTAATATTTCAAGGCCATATTCGTGCTTTACCTCTTGGGGTGCTGCCCAAGGATCATAAATGTCCACTTCCATATCAAAGGATTTCAATTCCTGGTAAATGTCAATGACCCGGGTATTGCGGATATCGGGGCAGTTTTCTTTAAAGGTAAAGCCCAGGATCAGTACTTTGGAATCGATGACCTTGAGGTCTTTGCGCATCATGTGTTTGATCACTTCCGTGGCCACATGCCGGCCCATGGAATCATTGAGTCTGCGGCCTGCCAAAATGATTTCCGGATGATAGCCCACTTCCTGTGCTTTTTGGGCGAGGTAATAAGGATCCACGCCGATGCAGTGTCCGCCTACCAGTCCAGGTTTGAAGGGAAGAAAATTCCATTTGGTACCTGCTGCTTCCAGTACTTCTTGGGTATCGATGCCCAGAAGGTTGAAGATCTTGGCCAGTTCATTGACAAAGGCAATGTTGATGTCCCTTTGGGAATTTTCTATGACCTTGGCTGCCTCTGCCACTTTGATGCTTGATGCCTTGAAGGTCCCTGCCGTGATCACAGACCGATAGAGCTCATCCACATAGTCCGCCACCTCTGGGGTGCTTCCTGCGGTCACTTTTTTGATTTTGGTGACCGTATGTTCCTTATCTCCCGGATTGATCCGCTCGGGCGAGTATCCGGCATAAAAATCTACATTGAATTTCAACCCGGAAATTTTCTCCAAAACCGGTACACATTCCTCTTCCGTCACCCCGGGGTACACCGTGGATTCATAAATGACCACATCCCCGCCTTTGAGCACATGGGCAATGGTTTCGCTCGCCTTCAGCATGGGCGTCAGGTCCGGTTTGTGGTGCTTGTCCGTAGGGGTCGGAACAGTCACGATAAAGATGTTACAGGAAGAAATGGCCGTAATGGCCGTGGTATTTAATAAGCCTTTCTTCTTCTCTCCAAGCTCTACTGGATTTTGGACCAATACCGCTTTAAGTGCCGCATCTTCCACTTCCAAGGTACTGTCTATTCCCTTTTGCAATTCATCTACCCTAGGCGCATTGATGTCATAGCCTACCACAGGATACTTTTCCGCCAATGCCACCGCCAATGGCAGTCCCACATAGCCCAAGCCGATGATGGCGATTTTACTTTCGGTTAATGGAGTTAGGTTTGTGCTCATATTTTCTTTTCAAAAAAAGGTTTGATTTACAAGTTAAATAGGATATCAGATAAACAGTTGATCAGAGAACAGTTAAACAGAGGATCAGATAAACGGAGAACTGGGTATCAGTTAATCAGAGGATCAGAGATTAGTTAAACAGAATATCAGTTGATCAGAGATAGTTAATCGGAGAACAGTTAAACGGGTTATCAGATAAACGGAGAACTGGGTATCAGTTAATCAGAGGATCAGAGAACAGTTAAATTGGATATCAAAGGATCAGTTTTCAGTTCTTCAGTTTATCCGTTTTTCAGATTATCTGTTTATCTATTTATCTATTTTTCTGTTTATGTATTCTGACTTTCGTTTTTGGTTCGGAGGAAACGGATGAAGCCGTTGATTAATTTGATACATTCAGTAGTTCTTTTTCGGATTTCTTTTACTGCATCTTGATCGATGTAATTGCATTGATGGGCTTCCAAGGCATGGTCCAAAATTTCAGCCACAGATCCTCGGGCATTGAGGAGGAATTTAATGTTTTCCTTGTAATGATATCTTCCCCAACCCTCTGCAATGTTTGCTGTGGCCGATCTTGATGCCCTCAAAACCTGCATGTACAAATCATATTTTTCGAATCCAGGAAATTTTGGCAATACCTCTTTTCTTAAATACTCCTTCAATTCATTGCACGACTGCCAACATTTAAGCTCCTCGAAAGTTTTAAAGCTATCCATTTCCCTTTCTCCGGTTTTCAATTTTCAGTTTTCCACTTTTCTGTTCTCGGTTTATCAACTCCCTGTTCTCTGTTATCCTATTTATCCGTTCTCCGCTTATCCGTTCTCCGTTTATCAAACCCACAGCTCCGCCCCGTCAGCCACATTTCGTGCTTATCCAGGAGCAAAATAAGAAGATGGCCTTTCTACAAAAAAACCAGAATAAGGGCTCTAAACTTTATGGTATAAAATCAACCCCTGTTCCAGGGAACAATCAGGATTGATGTCAAATTTTACTTTACGGTCGATCAGGGCTTCCGCCCTTTTGGTCAATTTGGACAGGTATTGGAGATCCAGGTCATTCCCCAACAACACCACCTCTATGGTCCCGGAATCCAGACCCCGAGCATAGTCGCCTATCAAAACCACCGAATCCAAGTCCCCTACTTTTTGGATGACATGATCCATCAGGGCATCCAAGCCGAGATGCTTTTTGATGATGGCCTGCAATTGGGAAAAGAGGGGATGCTGGGTATTGGCCTGGTAGTTGACCTTGTTTTTGCTGTCGGATTTGATCAGGAAGCCTGCTTCGGTGAGGCTGTTGAGTTCCTTGCGGATGCCATTGGTGGATTCGCCAAACTCCTCAGCCAGTCCACGCAAGTGGGATTGGTTGTTGGTATTGAGGAAAAATTTAACCAAGAGTTTAAGTCTGGTTTTGGACGTAATCAAGGAATCCAGCATGCGGCAATAAAAACCCTTTCAAATGAGCAACAAAGGTACTCGATTGAATCAGTTTCCCCAAACATTTATTGTCATTATTTTAAGAATTAATTGATCTATAGAAGACCTCGTATTTCACATCCAAAAAAATGTCCTTCGGAAAAAAATAAGAGTTGTAGCCACCAAAAATCTATCCTCTTTTAAACCCCTTCAGGGTTTTATTTACATCTTATATCCCTTTCAACCCGGGTTGCCACCCGGGGCTATTAACCTTTCGGTATTAAATTACTCCGGAATTTCTAACTAGTTGGCAAACATTCCTTTGCGATTTTGAAATAACGGATTCTTCCATAATTGACACAAAGCTGCTACCCTAGGCTATTAACCTGTCGATATTAAATTCCTCCGGAATTTCTAACCAGCTGGCAAACATTCCTCTGGGATTATATACCAATGTCTTGTGTTTTCCCTATCTCTAACCTATAACCTCTTACCACTTACAATTTTTACCGTTTAAAGAATCTCCGATATCCCATTTTTCCGTTTAACTGTTTTCTGGTTTATCCACTTTCAGCTTCCAGCTTTGAGCTTTGAGCTTTTACCTCTTACCTTCCACCTTTAACCTCTCACCGCCCCCCCCTACTTTCAGCTTTCAGCTTCGAGCTTTGACCTCTCACCTTCAACCTCTCACCCTGGGATAGTGACTTCAGACCCAATATCCATAAATATCCAATATCAACAAATTTCAAAATTCTACCCTGAATTTATATTTGTGATCATTATAATTAGGGTTAAACGGTAGCATTAAATTTATCGATTTAAAACTTTCCTCCACCACGGTTTCTTAACCTCATCATCACTATAATATCCATACCCATAGCTATACCCATACGCATAGCCATAATTCATTTCCTTTTCATCTACGCTGTTGAAGATGACGAAGGCATTTTTTATCAGTTGATTGTTCTTTAAATGATTGATGTGGTCAATGGCAGGCCTGGTGGTGTAATTGTAGCGGACTACAAAGAAAGTCACATCTGCCATGGCAATCAATTCCAAGGTTTCACTGACAAGACCCACGGGAGGCGTATCCAATACAATCACATCATAATATCCCCTTAACTCCGTCAACAAAAGCTCCATTCTTTCATTGGACAGCAATTCAGCAGGATTGGGGGGAATAGGTCCAGCCAACAATACATCCAAATTTTCAAAGGTGGTTGGCTTGATTAATTTTTGAAAATCTTCTTCTTGTCCACTGAGGTAATTGGAGAGCCCCATGTCGTTTTTCATTTCAAAATCCTGGTAGATTTTGGGCCTTCTTAAATCTGTTCCGACTAAAAGGGTTTTCTTACCTGACAGAGAATAAACAGATGCCAAGTTGATCGAGCAAAAGGTTTTCCCTTCCCCAGAGGAATTTGAAGTAATCAAAATGACAGAAGTTTTATCTTTGGGTAAGACAAAATTCATATTCGACCGCAAAGACCGAAAAGCCTCTGCAACACCGGATTGTTTTTCTAAAAAAACCGCAAGGTTACTGTTAATTTTTTTAAAGGCAATGCTCGCCATGATCGGGATCAAAAGCCTTTTCTCTAAATCCTTGACATCTTTTATTTTATCACTTAGGTAAACCTTGCTCAGGACAAAGAGCAAAGGCAATAGCATCCCTAAGGATAATGCAATAGAGTAGTTGAAATTGGGTTTGGGAGAAATAGGTCCTCCACTGGATCTGGCATATTCAATGATCTTGTTGGAGGGGCTGTTGGAAGCCTTCATGATGGCCGATTCCGCTCTTTTTTGAAGCAAAAAGGTATAAATGTTTTCACTGAAAGCATAATCCCTTTGAATTCTTAGTAAATTTTGTTCTTTGGCAGGCAGTCGGCTAAACTCCAAATCAATTTGTCCAATGCGCATTTCAAGATCCCGAATCAAAAAGGCGGCATTTTCATCTACGTTAACCAAAAGCTCTCGGATGGAATTGTTCAAATCCTGCAATTCCCGGTTGACTTCCCTAACAGCCGGGGATGCCTCTTTTTGCGTAACCATCAAACTTGATTTTTTATTTTGCAATTCAAGCAAGTTTTGGATTAGTCCATTCAATATTGGATCATCAATGCCCAATCCGGAAGGAATAATGATTTCATTGTAGTCCTCTTTTACCAAATAATTACTGAGGTTCCGGTAATACTCTCTTTTCAATTCTTCCTGTGCCAATTCCCGATCCAGTCCAGAAAGTCTTTGAAAAACTTCGGAACCCTCTGAACTGATGTCGTATATTCGGTTTGTACTTCGAAAAGCTTCCAGGCGGTTTTCAATAAAATTCAAGGTATCTGACAAGCCCTCCAACTGATCATCAATAAACTTTACTGTGTTGGTAGCAGTTTGGTTTTTTTGTTCCAGTTCATTTTCTATATAAGCCTGCATCAGGGCATTCAAATAATCCCTTCCTTTGGAAGCCAAGTTGGTATTGATGCCAAGTTCTAAAATGGTGGACATTTTATCGACGGGTCTTACCTGTAAGGATGAGGCATATTGAGAAATCAAGCTGGATTTATCCCTTAATTTCACCAAAATTTTACCAGAAACATCACTGGAGGTATGGTTGACTTTGATTCTCATAAAAGGCAGGGAAACCCATTGCCCAAAAGAAAAAACATTTTGATCCAAAATGGGCTTTTCTATGTTTCTTGCCCCTTCATCCCCCAGTTGGGTCATTCTATACCTTTCTTCGGGAAAGGCTAAGGAAAATTGGCTTTTATTGTCCCATTTGATTTCAAACTCCCCTGAAACCAATTGGGGATGTTCCCAATCCACCTGCACCAAAATTGGAGCAGTGGGATATCTTTCTATTTTGGTAAAAATACCTTCGATGTGGTATTCCACCTCAAAATTCAACTTGTTGATGGCCAATTCTGCCACCGGTCGGGATTTTAAAATGATGATTTGGTTGGTCAGTTCCATTTCGGAATTGGAAAACCAGCGCTGATCAAACAAATTCATGCCGGATTCATATTCCTTGATAAAAAACTGGGAATAAGAGCGATAGACAGGTTGAGTGTACCGGGTAATCAAATAGGCCCCAGTCATAAAAAGGAATATGGAAAGCAAAATCCAAGGCCAATTCCTCAGGTATTTGATGACAATTTCTTTGACCCAGTAAAGTTCGTCTTCTCCAACTCTCCCTGATGTTTGTGTTTGTATAGGTTGTTTTTGATCCATGTCAATTGATCGCATTGAGTACTAAGAGTACCGCGGATAAAGTAGTAACAGCCAACTGGAAGGTTTGTACAAAATTCACACCAGTTCCCAATTCCCTGATTTTCATGGGCTCAGCATACAACATGTCGTTGGGTTGAATAAAGTAGAATTCTGAAGTAAGTAGTTTTTGGTTGTTCAGATTGATTCGGAACATGCGGGAACCTTCAGGATATTGCCTTACCAAGACTAATTCATCCCTTTTGGCTACAACGGTCAAATCTCCCGCATTTGCTATGGCCTCAAAGATGGTCACCCTGTTCTGTAGGATGCTGTGCTTACCTGCTGCATTAAATTCCCCCAAAGCCGAATAGCGAATCCCACCAAGTCTTACCCTGACAAACAAATCCTCTTCATTGACAAATTCAACCATTCTTGATTCGATCAGCAATTTGGCCTCTTTCGCGGTGAGACCGGCGAATTTAAGTTCACCTATCAAAGGCAACTCCACCATCCCATTTTCGTCGATGCTGTATCCGTTCATAAAAAAAATATCTCCACCTCCTCTTGCCCCTTGCATCATCATTCCTCCACCACGTGAATCCTCCTGAAATATCTCAATCAATTCATTCAACTCTTTGCTGCTTGTTTTGATATTGATGTCCACAATATCATTTGCCTGTAATTTGTAATCCTCTATTACATAAGGTTTCATTTCACCGGAAAAAACCAAGGGACTTTCCTCCCCTTGATCCTGCATGTAAATGATTCTTTTATTGGAAACGCAGGAGGCACTCAGACCGATGAGCAGCACATACACCATCCATCTCCCGCTCAGTAACGCAAATTTTTTCTTCATTGATATAAAAATATACAATCGGATGCAAAGATATTTAAATAATGGGAAGGAAAAAAGATTTGGGGATTTACGAGTTATGATTTACGAGTGTCGAGTTACGATTTACGATTTGGGAGTTGATAATTATGAATTTAAAATAATGAATGAAAAATTGGGAATTAGGGAATAAAATCCTTTTGGGACATGACCATCATCTTTACCGTCACCCTGCCTGCCTACCTGTGGTAGGAGCCTGCCGAAGGGTCTTCGAGCTTTCGGAGCGGAAGACTTAAAGGTTGTCAGAGTTGTCAAGTTATCGAGATTCCAGATGCCCAGGGCAGTGGCGAGCATAATCCTTTTGGGACATGATCCTCACTGCGAAGAGTCTTCGGACTTTCGGAGACAGCTTATTACCTTACCGTCACCCTGCCGGCCTACCTGAGGTAGGAGCGGAGCGAAGAGTCTTCGGACTTTCGGAGACAGCTTATTACCTTACCGTCACCCTGAGCCTGCCGAAGGGTCTACGAAATTTCGGAGCTAAAATCTTGATTGCCGTCGAGCTTGCCTGCCAGAGGCAGGGTTGTCAAAGTTGTCAGGTTATCGGGATTCCAGATGCCCAGGGCAGTGGGGTGCCTTCTCCGGAGGTCCTCCCCCCGCCCCCCCCATTTGGGGGGGTGATATAAAAAGATGGTTCAAGACTTGGTCTTGGACCTATCAATTTGCAGTCTTCAGACTGCTGTGAAGGTAAATGATTGAAGGTGAAAGTCAAAGTGCCAGAGGCACGGCCGATATAATAACCACCGGTTTCAACCGGTGGTACAGGAACACCCCCCATTTCCAAAAGTCCCGTAGGGACGACCGATCTCGACGGAAGATCGGCCGTCCCTACGGGACTTTTCTAACATAAGTTGGTCACAGGTCCATGGGTTGAAACCCATGGTTACTAGATCGGTCGCTCCTACGGAGCTGCTACTAAGAACTATACTAACTGTGGTCCAAACCGCCCATCAGACCGCGCGGTGGGTCGCAGGAAAACCGAAGAATAAAAGCTGGAAGCTCCAAGCTCAAAGCTGAAAGTAGTGAGAACAGAAAACAGATAAACAGATAAACAGAATATCAGAGGATGAGAAGAAAAGCTGAAAGCTTGAAGTGAAAAAACTGAAATCACAAAGTGATTATCAAACCGCCCATCAGACCGCGCGGTGGGTCGCCGGAAAACCGAAGAATAAAAGCTCTAAGCTCAAAGCTGAAAGTAGGGAGAACAGAAAACAGATAAACAGAATATCAGAGGATCAGAAGAAAAGCTGAAAACTGGAAGTGAAAAAACGGATATTCCCCGAAGTGTCAATAAAGAATTAATTGGTACAAACTCCCGGCCTTAAAGCGGCTGGTTTTTGGTAGGGGATGGGGAGCGTAAAGAAAATGAGTTAGCTTCTGAGGTTCCGAAGGAGATCAACTCATTTTTAGCTTTCCATTCCCGGACAAAAATTAAATTGGACACGTCATTTGAACTTAGTTGAGCACGAAACCAATTTAAAAGCCGATTTACAGCCTTGATTTTTTCCAGCCAGCTGAGCGGCCGACAGGCCTGCCTGCTGCAGGCAGGGGTTCTTTTTTATCAAGAAAAAAGAACGGAGGAAATAAGGCATCAAAACCCAATTTATGCAAGCAAAAAGGATAACCAAAAAACGGCTAAAAACCAAAAAACCTTCCTAAATGGAAGGTTTTTTGATTAGTTACCGATACCATAATGGGTATACCCCATCTCGGCAAGGTACTTTTTATCATAAATATTTCTCCCATCAAAAACCACCTTATCAGTCAACAACTTTGCGATGGCTTTCCAGCTCGGGAGCCGAAACTCAGACCACTCGGTCAAGAGCAGCAAGGCATCTGCATCCACGCAGGCGTCATAGGCATCATTGGCGTAAGCAATCTTATCTCCCAAATGATGGGACTTGGCTTCCTCCATGGCAATGGGATCATAGGCCTTTACCTTGGCTCCGGCTGCCAGCAATTCCTCAATGATCACCAAAGCAGGGGCTTCCCGCATGTCATCGGTATTGGGCTTGAAACTTAGGCCCCAAATCGCAAAAGTCTTGCCTTTCAGGTCCCCGTTGTAATGGGCTTTTACTTTTTCGAACAGGACATGCTTCTGAGCGTCGTTTACATCCTCCACGGCCTGAAGTACTTTCAATTCATAGCCGTATTGACGGGCGGTTCGGATGATGGCTTTTACGTCTTTGGGGAAACAGGATCCACCATAGCCTATGCCCGGATAGATGAATTTATTGCCTATCCTGGGATCGGTACCGATTCCTTTGCGAACCATATTGGCATTTGCCCCTACCTTTTCACAGAGGTTGGCAATGTCGTTCATAAAGCTGATTTTGGTAGCCAACATGGCGTTGGCGGCATACTTGGTCATCTCTGCGGAAGGGATGTCCATAAAGATGATGCGCTCTCCGCTCAATTGGAAAGGCTTGTACAGCCTGCGCATGATTTTTTCTGCCCGCTCATCCTCTACGCCGATGATGATTCTATCAGGTTTGAGAAAATCTTCGACGGCAGCACCTTCTTTCAGAAACTCCGGGTTGGAAGCTACAGCAAAAGGCAGGTCCTCCCCTCTTTTGTCCAAAGCAGCTTTTATGGCCGCTTCCACTTTTTTACCGGTGGTTACTGGAACAGTGCTCTTGGTGGCGACCACGAGGTAATCGCTCATGTGCTGTCCGATTTCGTCAGCTACTGCCAGAACATATTTCAAATCAGCAGAACCGTCTTCACCCGGAGGGGTACCCACGGCGATAAACACCACCTCAGACTCCTGAATGGCTTCCCCAAGGTTGGTGGAAAACTGCAGCCTGCCGCTTTTGTAATTTCTGATGACAATTTCTTCCAAACCCGGTTCATAGATGGGCATGATGCCCTCTTTGAGTTTGTCTATTTTCTTCTGGTCTATGTCCACACAGACCACTTCGATCCCCACGTCGGCAAAACATGCCCCTGATACCAAACCGACATAACCGGTTCCTACTACTGTAATTTTCATGTATTGAGGATTTTAATCAAATAAAAATAACTTAAAATTCTGGATGGCTCCAATAAGGTTGATTCCGGTGGCAAATTTAATGCCTTTTGTTGATAAATCATGGGATTTTGAATTACGATTTACGATTTAAAGTTGGGAATTGGGATTTACGAGTTACGAGTTGGATTTACGAGTTACGATTTACGAGTTGGGAGTTGATAATTATGAATTTAAAATGATGAATGATGAATTGGGGAATAGAGACTGAGGGAATGGGGTACTTAGGGTTTCGGGATTTACGAGTGACGAGTTACGAATGGGGATTTGGGAATTGGGAGGTTTAATCCTTTTGGGACAAGATCCTCATCTTTGCCGTCACCCTACTTGCCTGCCTGAACTAGGATCATTCGGAGCGAAAGCTATAAACCTTGTCGTCACCCTGCCTGCCTACCTGAGGTAGGAGCCTGCCGAAGGGTCTACGAAATTTCGGAGCGAAAACCTTGATTGTTGTGGAGCTTGCCTACCAGAGGCCGGGTTGTCTGAAGTTGTCGGGTTTTCGGGTTAAGGATGCCCAGGGCAGTGGGGAGTCATCTTCAAAAATACCCCCCCTTCCCCCCCATTTGGGGGGGGTGAAAAAAAAAATGGTTCAAGACTTAGTCTTGGACCTATCAATTTGCAGTCTTCAGACTGCTATGGGAAGTTCAATGGAATATCAGGAAATCAGAAGCACGGGATATCAGAAGAACGGAAACAGCTAAAAGCTCGAAGCCAAAAGCTTATAAGTGCCAGAGGCACAGCCGATATAATAACCACCGGTTTCAACCGGTGGTGGCTACATGTAACTCTTTCTTTAAAGTCCCGTAGGGAGGACAATGCGTTAAGAAAAGGTCCGGTGGACCTTTTTAGCATTGGGCCAGGATGCAGGGAGGGCCAAGGAGGGGGAAGAAAACGAGAAAAAGAGTCAAAACCTAAAGCTTGAAGTTGGATCGGCCGTCCCTACGGGACTTCTTTAAAACAAGTTGATCTCAGTTCCATGGGTTGAAACCCATGGTTATTAGATCTGTCGCTCCTACGGAGCTGCTACTAAGGACTAAACTAAATGTGGTCCAACCGCCCATCAGACCGCGCGGTGGGTCACCGGAAAACCGAAGAAAAAAAGCTGGAAGTTCGAAGCTCAAAGCTGAAAGTAGGGAGAACAGAAAACAGATAAACAGATAAACAGAATATCAGAGGATCAGAAGAAAGCTGAAAGCTGGAAGTGAAGAAACTGAAATCACAAAGTGAGTATCAAACCGCCCATCAGACCGCGCGGTGGGTCGCCGGAAAACCGAAGAAAAAAAGCTGGAAGCTCGAAGCTGAAAGCTGAAAGTAGGGAGAACAGAAAACAGATAAACAGAAAATCAGAAAGAAAGCTGAAAGCTGGAAGTCAAAAAACCGAAATCGCAAAGTGATTATCAAACCGCCCATCAGACCGGGCGTTGGGTCGCCGGAAAACCGAAGAATAAAAGCTGGTAGCTCGAAGCTGAAAGCTGAAAGTAGGGAGAACAGAAAACAGATAAACAGAAAATCAGAGGATCAGAAGAAAAGCTGAAAGCTGGAAGTGAAAAAACCGGAATCACAAAGTGATAATCAAACCGCCCATCAGACCGCGCGGTGGGTCGCCGGAAAACCGAAGAAAAAAAGCTGGAAGCTCGAAGCTGAAAGCTGAAAGTAGGGAGAACAGAAAACAGATAAACAGAATATCAGAAAGAAAGCTGAAAGCTGGAAGTCAAAAAACTGAAATCACAAAGTGTGGGTAAGTCGATCAATGAACAGAGCGCTGGGTTGCCGGAAACCGAAGAAAAAAAGCTGGAAGTTCGAAGCTCAAAGCTGAAAGTAGGGAGAACAGAAAACAGATAAACAGATAAACAGAATATCAGAAAGAAAGCCGAAAGCTGGAAGTAAAAAAACCGGAATCAAAAAGTGATATCAAACCGCCCATCAGACCGCGCGGTGGGTCGTCGGAAAACCGAAGAAAAAAAGCTGGAAGTTCGAAGCTCAAAGCTGAAAGTAGGGAGAACAGAAAACAGATAAACAGATAAACAGAATATCAGAGGATCAGAGGATCAGAAGAAAGCTGAAAGCTGGAAGTGAAAAAACTGAAATCACAAAGTGATAATCAAACCGCCCATCAGACCGCGCGGTGGGTCGCCGGAAAACCGAAGAAAAAAAGCTGGAAGTTCGAAGCTCAAAGCTGAAAGTAGGGAAAACAGAAAAGATAAACAGAATATCAGAGGATCAGAAGAAAAGCTGAAAGCTGGAAGTGAAAAAACCGGAATCACAAAGTGATAATCAAATCGCCCATCAGACCGGGCGTTGGGTCGCCGGAAAACCGAAGAAAAAAAGCTGGAAGATCGAAGCTGAAAGCTGAAAGTTGGGAGAACAGAAAACAGATAAACAGAATATCAGAGGTTTAGAGTGTCTGAAAAGCTCAAAGTTCTAGTGTGAAAGCTGAAAGGAAAAAGAAAGAAGAAATTTAAATCTGAGACTCAAAGGTGAATGAGAGCCAATGGTTATTCCAATGGAATGTCATAAAGGAATTTAAGGTACAAATCTCTGGCCTTAAAGCGGCTGGTTTTTGGTAGGGGATGGGGAGCGTAAAGAAAATGAGTTAGCTCCTGAGGTTCTGAAGGAGATCAACTCATTTTTAGCTTACCATTCCCGGACAAAAATTAAATTGGGCAAGTCATTTGAACTTAGTTGATCACGAAACCAATTTAAAAGCCGATTTACAGCCTTGATTTTTTGGTTACTTTTTCATCAAGGAAAAAGTAACAGCGGAAATAAGACATCAAAAAACAATTTAAGAAATCCAAAAAGAATGAGATTAATTGAACCAAATAGAAATAAAGCCATTACAAATGGCCTATTGGAGTCAACGTCTCTAAGAATAGTTTGACAGATAGCATGGTGTAGGTGCAAACTACACCCAGTGGAGGGAAAACAGAGGAGAATCGTTTAAAAACTGAAGTATTGAAACAAAAGCATGACGCCTTAATGTGAGGTCAAAAAAAACAGGGACAAAAGCCTAAACAGCCCTTGTCCCCAAATTCTTAATTCATAATTCAAAAACCCTACTCTTCCTGAAGCAAAACCTTATGCCCGGCTTTCATCAGGTGAATGTCTCTTTTGAAGAGGGCCACATCGGATTCCATCATGTCTGTTACCAAAGCTGGCAGGTCATACTTGGGTTTCCAGCCGAGTTTGGTCTGCGACTTGGTGGGGTCCCCGATCAACAGATCCACTTCTGTAGGCCTGAAATACATGGGGTCTATTTCGAGCAACACATCTCCTTCTTTAACTTCCAGGTTATCCATATCCAACACATGCTTGGCTACTTCCATATCGATGGAATCCAGGATGCCTTTTTCCTCAACGCCTTCTCCTTCAAATCTCAAAGTGAAGCCGATGTAGGCAAAAGCCATTCTGATGAAGTCCCTCACGGTAGTGGTCACTCCGGTCGCGATGACAAAATCCTCGGGCTTTTCCTGTTGCAGAATCAACCACATGGCTTCTACGTAATCTTTGGCATGACCCCAGTCTCTTCTGGCGTCGATGTTACCCATATACAGCTTGCGTTGCAATCCCAATCCGATTTTGGCTACTGCACGGGTGATTTTCCTGGTCACGAAGGTTTCCCCTCTCAAGGGTGACTCATGGTTGAAAAGGATGCCGTTGCAGGCAAACATGCCATAAGCCTCACGATAATTGACTGTGATCCAATAGGCGTACATCTTGGCTACCGCATATGGGGATCGGGGATAAAAAGGAGTGGTCTCAGACTGGGGAACAGCCTGCACCAAGCCATACAGCTCAGAGGTGGAAGCCTGATAGACCTTGGTTTTTTTCTCCAAGCCCAACAACCTGACCGCTTCCAGAATCCTTAATGTACCTATACCATCCGCATTGGCGGTGTATTCCGGGGTGTCAAAACTTACTTTGACGTGACTCATCGCCGCCAAGTTGTAAATCTCATCCGGTTGGGTTTCCTGAATGATCCTAGTGAGGTTCATGGAATCCGTCAAATCACCGTAATGCAATACGAGTTGGGGATCCTTTTCATGGGGATCCTGGTAAAGATGATCGATTCGGCCTGTATTGAAAAGTGAGGCCCTGCGTTTGATGCCGTGCACTTTGTATCCTTTGCTTAAAAGTAACTCTGCTAAATACGCTCCGTCCTGTCCTGTTATGCCTGTGACTAAGGCAACTTTTTGATTTTCTTTCATAATTGATCTTGATTTAAACTTAAAAAGTTTGGTGTAATGTCTGATAATGAATGGTTTATAATTTTACTTCCTTGATATTTTCTATATTGTGGAGGAACCAGTCATAGGTGCTTGCTATGCCTTCCTCCAAGCTAATGCTGGCTTTCCAACCGGCCTCCTTCATTTTGGTGACGTCCATCAATTTGCGTGGGGTACCGTCGGGTTTACTGCTGTCCCAAAGGATCTCACCTTGATGGCCTACTTTGCTTTGAATCAGCAAGGCCAATGCCTTGATGGATAAATCCTCTCCTGTCCCTACATTATAAAGGTGTTCGGGTAATCTGTTTTCCACTGCGAACACAACCGCTTCTGCCAGGTCCTCCACATGCAAAAATTCCCGCATGGGCGTTCCGGACCCCCAAAGGGTCACTGGCGAATGGTCATTTACTTTCGCTTCATGAAACTTACGGATCATGGCTGGTAAAACATGGGAGGTATTGAGGTCAAAATTGTCATGGCTTCCATACAAGTTGGTCGGCATCAAACTGACAAAGTCCTTGCCAAACTGCTTTCGAATGGCTTGGCAGGCTTTTACTCCCGTGATTTTGGCGATAGCGTACCATTCATTGGTGGGCTCCAAAGGTCCTGTAAGCAAGGAATCCTCCTGGAGAGGCTGAGGTGCCATTTTGGGGTAAATGCAAGAACTACCCAAAAAGATGAATTTCTCGGTTCCATGTCGATGGGCTCCATCAATGAGGTTGTTTTGGATCAACAGATTCTCCATCAAAAACTGGTAGGGATAATCATTGTTGGCCAAAATGCCTCCTACCCTCGCGGCGGCATCAATCACCATGTCAGGCTTCTCAGCCTCGAAAAATGCTTCAACCGCCCCTTGATCTCTAAGGTCCAGTTCGCGGCTGTTGAATCCGATTAGATTGACATATCCTTGGTCCGCCAAAGCCCTCCAGATGGCAGAACCTACCATTCCTTTGTGTCCTGCAATGTATATTTTGTTGGTTTTTGTGATCATGTGTGCTTACTGTTTACGCTACCAATTTGACTGAAAAAGCACCGGTTAATCCAGGTACTTTGGATCTTCTTTTTCGAGTTTTTCGTATATTTTTTTTACCTCTTGGGCATGTCCTTTGTCCAAAATAAGGATGGCATCGGCTGTTTCTACAAAGATAATATTTTCCACGCCCAAAAAGACCACTTTTTTATCCGAATTCAAGGCCAGGTTTGAACCGGATTTCTCAAGTGAATTTTCTGGAATGTGGTCGTAGAGTGCTTCGAAGGAACCCATATCCGACCATGAGAAGGCTGAAGGAACAACTTTGATCTTATTGGATTTCTCCATCACAGCATAATCAATGCTGATGGACGGTATCTCCATGGAGGCCTCCATGGGCAGATAAATGTCCTTCCGCTGTTCGTATGCTGATTTCGCTGTGGCATACACCTCCGGTGCGTGTTGCTTTAAGGCCTCTAGGTAAACTTTGGCCTGGAAACAAAACATCCCACTGTTCCAGAGAAAATTTCCGGAGGCCAAAAAGGCTTCTGCCTGCTCCTTATTCGGCTTTTCCCGAAAAGAAATGACGTCATTGCCTTGGCTTTCGATGTAACCAAAACCGGTTTCAGCTCGGGTAGGCAATAATCCAAAAGTCACCAAATTGCCTTTCTTCGCCAAGTCAACCGCCTCCTGAACAGATTTTTGGTACAGATCAGGATCTCCAATCAGTTGGTCAGAAGGACAAATCAACATCAAATCATCCTCCTTGATGTCAAAAGCGGCAAAGGCAATCGCTGCAGCGGTGTTTCGCGGAGTGGCCTCCACCAATTCCTGAAAATCGGAAACGCCCGCTTTCTCCATGCATGCTCTGGACAGCAGGTAGTTGTCTTTGTTCCCCACCACCAAGAAGAGATCGCTGAGGGCCTTGTTTCGAGACACCGTCAACTCAAAGAGTGATTTTCCTTCAAAGATCTCCAAATACTGTTTAGGGCATGACTTTCTCGAAAGGGGCCAAAGCCTGCTTCCTATTCCACCCGAGAGGATGACATTGACTATTCTAGACATATCTGTTGTTGCAAATTAATACAGAATCAAAACATAAAACAATATATACAATGTGTTCTGTTTGGGTTTCCATGTATCAAACAATCCAGCCTTTAAACTGGTCAAAAACAATATAAAATGATTCAATGAATTAGCAGAATCAAAAAATCATTTGCATTGGATTGCAATATTATGAAATAGTAGGTTAAAATTCAGACTTTTAGCCATTTTTTTCTTTTGACGGATCAATAAAAATTATTGTTTTTTACTAGAAATGTTACTTTCTTCTTCAAACCATTTGGCATACATGGGGTAATTGCGCGCGGTCCTTTGGATGGTTTCCAGCATTTCAGGCCCGGTGGTTTTCACTTTTCGCGCAGGCATACCCGCATAAATGCTGTTGGCTTCCACTACTGTTCCTGACAATACTACCGCCCCTGCCGCGATCACCGCGCCGGAATGCACCACCGCCCCATCCATCACTATGGCCCCCATCCCGATCAGCACATCATCATGTATGGTGCAGCCATGAACAATGGCGTTATGGGCAATCGATACCCGGCTACCGATGTAGGTACCAAATTTTTGATAGGTACAATGGATGACTGCACCGTCTTGGATGTTGGTTTGGTCTCCGATCCTGATCTCATGCACATCTCCCCTGACCACGGCATTGAACCATACCGTGCAGGCTTCTCCCATAACCACATCCCCTACCAAGGTGGCATTCTCGGCAATCCAAGCGTCCTTGCCCATTTGGGGCGTTTTTCCGTGAAGGGTGATGATGGTAGGCATAAATTACATTTTGAAAATGAAAGTAAAGAAGAATTGACAACAAGACAACAAGATGTGGTAAAATGTAAGAGGGAAAAGCTGGGGGAGTTTGGGACTGAGGGAAATGGGGACTGAGGGATGGAGAATTATGAATTGAGAATAGATAAACAGAGGAAAGGATGAATCAGCTCAAAGCCAGAAGGTGAAAGCTGAAAGTAGGGGGGATTGGTGAGAGGTTAAAGGTGGAAGGTAAGAGGTGGGGTCAAAGCCCAAAGGTTATAGCTAAAAGTGGAGAAAACAGAAAAACGGGATATCAGAGAATAGATAATTAGCTAGAAGCTCAAAGGTGAAAGCTGAAAGTAGAGAAAACCGGAGAACAGATAATCAGGATATCTGAAGAAGATTAGCAAGGAGCTTAAAACGGAAAGCTGAAAAAAATGAGAACAGAAAAACGGAGCCTGGAATACGAGTTGCGATTTACGATTTACGGATTTTGGAATTTTGAATGTTGAATGTCGAATAATGAATTGCGAATTACTAGATCTGGAAAAGCATTAAAGTTTCCGATTTCAAAACGTTCCAATAACAGGCCTGAAAGTAATCAGCTCAAAGTATGAAAATGAAAGAATAAAGTACAGAAAAACAGTACATCAGAGAACAGAACAAAAAATGGGATAGCCAAAAGCCCAAAGGTGAAAGCTGAAAGAATTGAAAACAGAAAAAAAGGACAACAGAATTAAAGATGTTTAAATCGTAGCTGAAAGTCCCCCAAATGGGAGGACGGTGCGTTAAGAAAAGGTCCAGCGGACCTTTTTAGCATAGGGCCAGCATGAAGGGCAGGCCAGTAGGGGGAAGATAGGCGTAAATCAAATGACATACTTAAATCTGAAAACTGAAAGGATTGAGAACAGAAAAACGGAGCCCCAATTAAGAGTTGCGATTTACGATTTACGGATTTTGGAATTTAGAATGTCGAATGTCGAACGCCGAACGTCGAATAATGAATTGCGAATGACACGATCTGGAAAAGCATTAAAAGTTCCGATACCAAACCGCTCCAATAACAGCCCTGAAAGTGATCAAGCACAAGGTAAGGAAGAAGGAAAAACTTGATAACATAAAAACAGGATAAACCTAATTCCTTGATTTCAAGTGATTTTGACCTGAGAAACCAAATTATAAGTAATGAAAAGAAAAATTTATTGCCAAACTTGAACCTTTTTGTCCAAATAGGGTTTTCGTGTATATACATTTAAATTCCGTTACTAAATCGACATTAATTATGAATTTCTTAAAACCAACAGGATTAGCAGTTGCAGTAGGGCTGATGCTGGCTTCATGCGGCAATCAAGGCAATACTGTAGAAACCACTGAAGCGCAAGATGTGGCAGAAGCCACAGGCCAAACGCTGACCATCGACACCAATACCAGTAAAGTAAACTGGATGGGCTACAAGCCCGCTGGCAAACATTTCGGATATATTCCTCTTACCAACGGGGAATTGTCTGTAGAAGGCAATGCCATAAAAGCCGGTAAATTCGTATTTGACCTTACTCAATTGAAAATTGAGGATATGGAGGAAAGCAACGAAAACTACGGCAAATTATTCGGCCACTTACAATCAGACGACTTTTTTGATACCGAAAACCACCCCTTGGCGGTTTTTGAGGTTACCAATGTAGAGCCATATGCCAGTGATGATCAGGTAGAAGACAAAGAAGAGTTTGAAACCGATTACACGCCAAATACCATGGAAGAACAAATGGTAGACAACCCTACCCATTGGATCAGCGGTAACCTAACCATCAGAGGCAACACCAAAAACATCAAATTTCCAGCAGCAGTCACTTTGGGTGATGGTAGTGTAAGTGCCAAAGCAGGCTTTAACATTGACCGAACTGAATGGGGCGTATCTTACAATGATGAGAGCAATGCCGTGGACAAATTGAAAGACAATTTTATTTACAATACCGTAAATATCGAATTTGACATCCAAGCCAACTAATTTTATTCCAACTCACTTTTAACTCCTAGAGGGATCCAATTTTGGATTCCTCTTTTTTTTTCTAAATACCAAAAGCCCTTACATTTACCTTATGGCTCCGACTCCGCATGCTGTCTTCCCTGCTGATTCCCTATGGAAAAAGAAATTATTGGCCTATGGGCAAAAGCATTTTCCCTTCCTGGCCTATTTCAATGATTGGGAAATCCCCTACCCTTATGGAGGTTTCAAGGAACAGTTTTTAGCCGCTTCCAACGCGTTTTCATTTGATGAAATTGACACTTTTCCGGGGGAGAAAGCAGGGATTCTTTCCTATGATCTCAAAAACCGCTTTGAAAAACTGAAAAGTGAAAATCACCCCTGTCTGGAAAATCCGGAAGCTGTCTTTTTTAAGCCTGAAATCAAAGTGACCTTTCCATCAGGAAGCATTCGCATTGAATCGGATGAACCGGAGGCATTTTTCAGAGCGGTAAAGGATTTTGATCTCGAGCCTGTCACTTTGAAAACCAGTGCACCCCTTTGCCTTACTGATCGCGAAACCTACAAGCAAAAAGTCAGAGCCATCCAGCAAAACATTGAAGAAGGGGATATATATGAATTGAACTATTGCATAGGCTTTGAGGCTGAGGTGATGCAGTTGGACCCAGCAGCGCTCTATTGGGCGCTGGGCGGGATTTCACCCATGCCTTTTAGCTGCTTTTTCAAAGCCGGCCAACAATTCCTGATCGGAGCCAGCCCTGAGCGTTTTCTCAAGAAAAAAAAGGACCTACTCATTGCCCAGCCCATCAAGGGGACCATCAAAAGAGGGCTGTCTGAGGCCGAGGACCTTGCCCTACAACAGACATTGATGCATTCGGAAAAGGAGCGGGCAGAAAATCTGATGATCGTGGATCTGATGCGCAATGACCTGTCCAAGGTCTCTCAGGTTGGGTCAGTCAAGGTGAAAGAGCTGTTTGGGGTGTATCCCTTTAAAAAAGTTTCCCAGATGATCTCCACAGTTACATCAATCCTTAAACCGGAGGCAACATTCGAAAATATCATTGCCCATACTTTTCCCATGGGCAGCATGACCGGTGCTCCAAAAATCAAATGCATGGAGCTCATTGAACACTACGAGCAATTCAAAAGAGGTTGGTTTTCCGGATCGGTGGGCCATGTGGATGAAAACGGGGATTTTGACTTTAATGTGGTGATCAGGAGCCTAGTGTACGATGCCGAAAAGCAAAAACTCTTCTTTGCAGTGGGCAGTGCCATCACCCATGACGCCGATCCGGATTACGAATATGAGGAATGTCTTTTGAAGGCGGCACCGATCCTGGAATTGTTGGGAAGGGGTTGGGAATGATGAATGATAAATTATGAATTAAATTATAGCAGGTGGCTGAAATATTGTCATTACGGACGAAATATGGGCTGAAGCCTGATATATTGCCTACGGCTGATATATGCCCTACCTACCGGTAGACAGGTTCGGCGAAATATGGCCTTTCGGCCGAAATAGGGACTCGAGGCTCGTCCTTTACCGTCACCCTGTACGGAAAACGATAATTATTTCGTCACCGTCTGCCTACCTGAGGTAGGATCATTCGGAGCGAAAGCTATAAATTTTACCGTCACCCTGCCTGCCTACCTGTGGTAGGAGACTGCCGAAGGGTCTACGAAATTTCGGAGCGGAAGTTGTTTGGAATCGGAATTCGAAGGATTGAGGGAAGTGCCGTAGGTACGAACGATTTAATAGCCCGGTAATTTATTACCGGGACAAAGGATGCCAAAAAGTAATGTTAAGTGCCGTAGGTACGACAGATTTTCGCTCAATAACCAATTTCAGCAAACCATTAAATTAAACCTAAATTCACCATCAAGAAAAGGACTTATGAACCTGATTCACACCAAATATGATTTACAAATTTTGAGTTACGATTTACGGATTGGGAATGATGAATTTCGAATTTTGAATGATGAATGATGAATGAAAAATACCCTAGCTGCATAAAAATTACCGATGAAAACAAGCACCCACGAAATCCGAAAAATCATCCATGTGGATATGGATGCCTTTTATGCTTCAGTGGAGCAACTGGATCAACCTGCCCTCATGGGGAAACCGGTGGCGGTTGGGGGAAACAAGGAAAGAGGGGTGGTGGCGGCCGCCAGCTATGAAGCCAGAAAATATGGAGTCAGGTCTGCCATGTCTTCCAGACTCGCCGCCCAAAAATGTCCAAATCTGATTTTCGTTCCGCCCCGGTTTGAAAGGTATCGGGAAATTTCCCACCAAATCAGAGAGATTTTTTATTCTTATACTGATTTGGTAGAACCCTTGTCATTGGATGAGGCCTTTCTGGATGTGACCGAAAATAAAAAGCAAATGGCATCGGCCATCTTGATAGCCCGGCAAATCAGGGCTGCCATCAAGGAATCTACAGGCCTCAATGCTTCAGCGGGCATCTCCTACAATAAATTCCTGGCAAAAATCGCCTCCGACCTCAACAAACCAAATGGACAGGCAGTCATCCTACCCCAAGAAGCCGAAGCTTTCCTCGAGAAACTTCCCATCGAAAAATTCTTTGGCATCGGTAAGGTGACGGCTGAAAAGATGAAAAGCTTTGGCATCTACAATGGCTTTGACCTCAAACAGTTTTCTTTGCCCTTTCTGACCCAAAAATTCGGAAAATCAGGTTTGCATTACTACGAAATCGTCCGCGGAATTCACCTCAGTCCCGTACAGCCCGACAGAGAACGTAAATCCCTCAGTGCCGAAAACACCTTTTCCAAGGATATCTTTGAATTGGTTGCTGTCAAAGAAGCCTTGAGCGATATCCATGAAGAGTTGCTGAGAAGGATTCAAAAATCAGAGGTTCAAGGTAGGACCCTCACACTCAAAATCAAATACACCGACTTCAGTATCCAAACCCGCAGCAGAAGTCTGGAGCATTACATAGATTTGGAGGCCATATGGGAAATGGCTTTGGAACTTTTGGAAAAAGAGCCCCTTAAAATGCCTGTCCGTCTGCTGGGCCTAGGGCTGTCCAACCTCAACCTCAAAGAAGAAAACCAGAGTGGTTTTGGAGAACAGCTTTGGATTGATGAGGATTGGATTTAGGTTTTTAGCTCAAAGCTGGAAACTCAAAGCTGAAAGTTGGGAGAATAGAAAACAGGGGAACAGGATATCGGAGAAAAAGCCTGAAGCTCAAAGCTGAAAGGTGAAAGCATAATGAGCTCAAAGCCTGAAGCTGAAAGGTGAAAGTAGGGAAAACTAAGTGAGAGGTGGGAGGTAAAAGGTGGTAGGTTGGATGATCAGATAAACAGGTTAACAGAGATGAGAATAACAGAAAAAGCTGAAAGGGGGGAGTTGGGGACTTAGGGATTTGGAGACTGAGGGACTTAGGGAATGGGGGACTTAGGGATGGAGAATTGTGAATTGAGAATTGTTGTCAGGGTTGTCACTGAGGTTGTCAGGTTGTCTTATTTCTTGGATTTTAGCTGTTTCTGGTTGTCGAAAGCCTCGTAAATCGTCATTCGTAACTCCCAAATCATGATTCATGATTCAAAATTCTAAATTCATCATTCTTTTTCAGGGTAATCGATGGAAATTTAGAAAGCAGGAAGCTCGAAGCTGAAAGCTGAAAGGGGGAGATCAGATAAACAGATAAACGGAGGAACGGGGTATCGGAGGAAAAACCATGTTATTTTTCATCACCCTGAGCAGAGCGAAAAGTCTTTGTCCATTCGGAGCGGCAGCTATAAACTTTACCGTCACCCTGAGCGAAGAGAAGGGTCTTCGTCCCTTCGGAGCGAATGGTCTTCGAAATATTGGAGACATGCCAGCCCGGCCGTAAGGTGGGCCTGCTAGAAAGAACAGGCGGGCCTGCCCGTGAAATCTGTAATCACCTATTGAGGACCAAATCGCACCACAGACCGCGCGAAGGGTCTCGGGAAAACCGAGGTAAAAAAGCTGGAAGCCTGAAGCTGAAAGCCGAAAGGTGAAAGCATAATGAGCTCAAAGCCTGAAGCTGAAAGGTGAAAGTAGGGAAAACTAAGTGAGAGATGGGAGGTAAAAGGTGGTAGGTTGGATAATCAGATAAACAGGTTAACAAAGATGAGAGTAACAGAAAAAGCTGAAAGGGGGGAGTTGGGGACTTAGGGATTTGGAGACTGAGAGACTTAGGGACTTAGGGATGGGGAATTATGGATTATGAATTGTGAATTGTTGTCAGGGTTGTCACAGAGGTTGTCAGGTTGTCTTATTTCTTGGATTTTAGCTGTTTCTGGTTGTCGAAAGCCTCGTAAATCGTCATTCGTAACTCCCAAATCATGATTCATTATTCAAAATTCTAAAATCATCATTCTTTTTCAGGGTAATCGATGGAAATTTAGAAAGCAGGAAGCTCGAAGCTGAAAGCTGAAAGTGGGGAGATCAGTTAAACAGATAAACGGAGGAACGGGGTATCGGAGGAAAAACCATATTATTTTTCTTCACCCTGAACAGAGCGAAAAGTCTTTGTCCCTTCGGAGCGACAGCTATAAACTTTACCGTCACCCTGAGCGAAGAGAAGGGTCTTCGTCCCTTCGGAGCGAATGGTCTTCGAAATACCGGAGAAATGCCTACCCGGCCGTAAGGTGGGCCTGGCCGAAAGAACAGGCGTGCCCGTCCGTGAAATCTGTAATCACCTATTGAGGACCAAATCGTTCTCAAGACCGCGCGGTGGGTCGCGGGAATACCGAGGAAAAAAGCTGGAAGCTCAAAGCTGAAAGTAGGGAAAAACAAATCAGTCATTGAAAAATAGTTCCGTAGGAACGAACGATTTAATAGCCCGGTAATTTATTGCCGGGATAAAAGAGGACCGAAAGTAATATGAAGTGCCGTAGGTACGACATATTTTCTCCTTCGGATAAAAGGTTACAGCTAAAAGAAATGAGAACAGAAAAACGGGATATCAGAGAACAGAACAAAAAATGGGATAGCCAAAGGCTCAAAGGTGAAAGCTGAAAGAATTGAAAACAGAAAAATAGGACAATAGAATTAAAGATGTTTAAATCGTAGCTGAAAGTCCCCCAAATGGGAGGACGGTGCGTTAAGAAAAGGTCCAGCGGACCTTTTTAGCATAGGGCCAGCATGAAGGGCAGGCCAGTAGGGGGAAGAAAGGCGTAAATCAGATGACATACTTAAATCTTAAAACTGAAAGGATTGAGAACAGAAAAACGGAGCATGAATTACGAGTTGCGATTTACGATTTACGGATTTTGGAATTTTGAATTTCTAATGTCGAATGATGAATTACGATTTGGGATTTGGGAATTACGAGAACTGGAGGCTGAGCAAAATCGACAACAACGATAACTAGACAACAAGACAGCAGCTGAAAGCTGCCTGTCTGGACAACTAGAAAACAAGACAACATTCACAAACCCAAACTCTTTAAGAAATCGGCCGCAAGCAAGTTCAGTTTCTGAGATTTTTCATATATTTGTTGTACTAATTATTGGCATGACACAGGAACAATTCAGCAAATACTCTTTCCTTCTGGACAGGACGGCCCGCAAAGTCAAACAATATGCCCAACAGCAGTTTAAGATGGGTGAATTTGACATTACGGTGGATCAGTGGCTGGTGATGAAAAACTTGTCGGAAAACGAGGTCTTGAGCCAGACAGCCCTGGCCAATTTGGTTTTCAAAGACCATCCCACCCTTACCCGCATCATAGACCTGCTCTGTAAAAAAGGCTATGTGGAAAGAATACCCCATCCCCAAGACAGGAGGAGTTTTCATTTGAACCTGACCCAGAGCGGCTTACAAAAAGTGAGTGAACTGAAACCTCAGGTCTCTCAGATCAGGGAAAAAGCCTGGGAAAACCTCAATTCTAAGGACTTCGAAGAATTTAAGCGGATCCTGAACACCATTTACGCCAATTTGGAACAGAATAATTGATGAAATTTAGCGGATATAGTTGTTATACTAACTATATTTGTACGAACAAAATTGATTGACAGCGGGTTTCTCCATAAAATAGATTTCAAAAATCATGATCAACACTGACATTTGCATTATCGGAGCCGGTCCAGTGGGCCTTTTTGCAGTATTTGAAGCGGGTTTGTTGAAAATGCGCTGCCACTTGGTGGATGCATTGCCTCAGGTCGGTGGACAGCTTTCAGAAATCTATCCCCAAAAGCCGATTTATGACATTCCTGGATATCCAGAAGTGAAAGCACAGGAATTGGTGGACAACCTGATGAAGCAAATAGCGCCGTTTAAACCCACATTTTCCCTTGGAGAACGCATTGATTTTCTGGAGAAACAAAAAGACGGTTCCTTTGTACTCACCACCAATGACAAGACACAGATTCATGCCAAGGTGGTGGTCATTGCAGGAGGATTGGGTTGTTTTGAGCCCCGAAAGCCAGTGTTGGAAAATCTAGAGCACTTTGAAGGCAAAGGCATCACCTACATGGTGAAAGATCCGGAAACCTTCAGAGACAAGAAAGTGATTCTGGCTGGAGGAGGAGACTCAGCCTTGGATTGGACCATCTATTTGTCCAACTTGGCCCAAAGGGTAACTTTGGTCCATAGAAATGAAACTTTCCGTGGAGCACCGGACAGTGCTGCCAAGGTTTTTGACCTAGCCAATCAAGGTAAGATTGACCTTATCCTCAGTGCCAACCTGAAAAAGCTGGGAGGAAATGGCAGGTTGAACAGTGTCATCCTCGAAAACAAAACCAAAGAAGAAATCATCATTGATGCGGATTATCTGATCCCCTTGTTTGGCTTAAGTCCTAAATTGGGCCCCATCGCCAACTGGGGATTGAACATAGATAAAAATGCCATTGAAGTGGATACCACAGATTATTCCACGAATGTAAAGGGGATTTATGCCATTGGGGATATCAATACCTATGAAAATAAATTAAAACTGATCCTTTGTGGGTTCCATGAAGCCGCTTTGATGGCCCATAGCGCATTCAAATACGTCTATCCTGATCAGAAACTTAGTTTTAAATACACCACAGTCAATGGGGTGAATGCATTTTAATTTTAGATTTGCACCATGGTAACTTTTACAGTAGAAGATTTGGACGGCAAACGTCAGGATATTGAAGCTCCGGATGACATGGGGCTAAGTTTGATGGAAATTCTAAAGGCCTCTGAATACCCCGTTTTGGCCACTTGCGGCGGGATGGCACTATGTGCCACCTGTCATGTAGAAATATTGGAAGGAAAAGATGGTTTGGGAGAGGCCACCGATGTGGAATTGGATCAGTTGGAAACCCTTCCCGAACTCTTTCCCACAAGCCGATTGGCCTGTCAGATCCGCATCAGTGAATTGCTCGATGGTGCCGTGATCAAATTGAGAGGAGAAGACAATTAAAGCCACACCAAGGTACGAATCATAAAATCTCAGGGAAACCGCTGAAATTGCGAATTCTTTGAGATTAATTTTTAATGGTTATCGGCTTTTTTGCCACTAACCCAATATTCATCTTCAAAAGGGTTGGAAGTCGGAAGTCCCCCGCCTGTCACCTGCATTTCAGTTTGGTGGCGAGAATTATATTGAATTACCATTTTACTGGCATCATTGCCTACATTTATGTTATTTTTTTTAAAATCTTTTATGGTAAAAATTGAAATTGGATATCCATTCCTTTACCAGAAATAGCTGCATCGAAATGACCCCTCTACTCGAAAATCCGGCTCATCCCCAAAGGAGTCTCATTTTGTTGAGCGAGAAGGAGACGGTTTACAAACCTTATTTTCTCCTAAACAACTTACTCACCGTCTTTCCAAAATCATCTATCATGCCCACACTGTTCAGCAAAGGATTAAACAGTGAAGTACCACCAATAGCAGTATACCCTTTTTGGTCAAAATCAGATTGCATGGGGTAAATCAAAATGTAATTGTTGTTCTGGAAATATTTGTTGAGGTACTTGGGCAATTTATCCATCACCGGGTCAAATGATCCACCGTTTTTTCTGCTCATCACGACCACCAAGGCGTCGTTTTTTGACAAATCTCTGGACAGGATCAAAAAATCTTCCCAGTCTGGGAAATCAAAAAAACTGGCTTCTATTTGAAATTTTTCCTGGACCTGTCTGATATAGTCCAAAGTTTCACTTTGAACATAAAATTGAATGGCTGCCCCGGTATTCCGGCCAATGTTCCAGATTCGCAAAAGCCAAAAAAGAAATCCTATCTCCTTTTCGGCATTTTTAGGTACCACAACCAAATACCTTCCTATGGTATTGATGGGCTGTTGGTTGTGATAAATCATGGTAGTGGCATTGCATCTGCTGAGGATACCTTCTGTCAAATTTCCCAAAAAGGAATCAGAGATTCCAGCATGCCTGTGCAATCCCATGATAATGTCTGTCACCTTGTTTTCCTTGACCACGTTGGTAATCCCATTGACCACATTGGAATCATATCGGATCAGCTCAGTGAGAATATTGTCTGTGGCAGAAGCTGATTTGCTGGCTGTTTCCAAGAGTTTTTTGGCATTCTTTTCCTTGGAAATGTCCTCCGAATCCGAGGGTATGATATTAAGGGCCAAAAGGGTGTTTTTTGAAGATTGCGTTTTGATGGTGACCCCAAGGTTGATCAATTCCTCGATGTTTTCGGGATAATTGACCGGAATAAGAATTTTTTCCCCTGAATCCGAATCATCCTCTGCTTCGTTGCCCTCGGCTTCTTCCAAGGCCAATTGCATGGCTCCCTTCTGAGCGACAAAGGAGGCAATGGTACAAGTAACCAAGATCATCAGAATGGTACCATTGAGGATGCTGTCTCCGAGAAGTCGAACAGGTTCACCAGCAGCCGTCTCCGCTATGATGATGTTATAGCCTACCAATACTGCCGCCAAAGTAGCAGCAGCCTGTGCATTGCTTAAACCAAAAATAACATTCCTTTGAGCAATTGAAAAGTTAAAGGTTTTTTGGGTAAACCAAGCAGCGAGAAACTTCGAGACCGTGGCTACTACCGTCATCACTACCGCTACAACGATGGTTTCCAAATCATTGAAAAACACCCGATAATCAATCAACATGCCCACACCTATCAGGAAAAAGGGAATAAACAACGCATTGCCTACGAAATCAATCCGGTTCATCAAAGGTGAAGTATGAGGAATCAGCCGGTTCAATGCCAAACCAGCCAAAAAGGCCCCGATAATGGCTTCAATTCCAGCGGCTTCTGCCAAAAATGCGCCTAAAAAAACCAATCCCAAAACAAATATATACTGGGAAATACTGTCATTGTTTCTTTTGAAAAACCACCTGCCCACCAAAGGAAAAAGCAAGGAAACCACCAAGGCAAAAATGGTCACCGAAACTCCTAATCTGATCCAAAAGTCATTGGTCAATTCTCCTTTATACATACCGGCAATGACGGCCAAAACCAATAGGGCCAACGTATCGGTAATCATTGTACCTCCCACGGTGATGTTCACGGCCTTGTTTTTGATCACTCCCATTTTGCTGATGATGGGGTAAGCTATCAGGGTATGGGAAGCAAACATACTGGCCAACAAAACTGACGTGGGTACCCCGAATCCCAGTACATAAATCCCAACTGCAGTGCCCAGTATCATAGGGATCAAAAAGGTGTATAAACCGAAAACCACACTTTTTCCACTGTTTTTCTTAAAGTCAGCCATGTCTATCTCCAGGCCTGCCAGAAACATGATGTAGAGAAGACCGACTGTTCCGAACAATATCACTGAACTGTCCCTCTCCAAAATATGAAAGCCATTGGGCCCTAAAATGGCTCCGGCGATGATCAAGCCAATCAACTGCGGAATCTTGATTTTATTGAGTAGAATAGGTGCAAAAAGAATGATGAAAAGTATGACAGAAAAGATCAATACAGGATTCTCCAGAGGCAATGAAAAACTTAAATCGGCTAATAGGACCATATTTGTAAAATCTAAATCTGGTCAAAAATACCAAAAATCAGATTCCAATAAACCTGTCCATAAAAATAAACTGAAATGTAAATATTGTTGAGATGAAATTTGTAAAAGAATCCGTCTCTATTCAGTAGAGTTTAATTCCTGCCCTGAGTTCCAATTCAAGGGCCTCTCCCACCAATTCTTCCAGTTCATCCTTGACCTGTCTCAACTCAGGTTCACCAAGCGGTCTTTCTGAGATCACCGTAACCGACATGCGGAGCGGACTCAAACTTCGCACATTTACATCCCTGAGTATGCCGTGCTCAGTTTCGTAGCCACTTAATCTTTGGATGATTTTGTTTTCTTTTACCATCTTGGTAAACCCAAAAGCAAGTGGTGTACTGATTCCAATGACAAAAATCAGGGAGATTAACAAGCCTTTTCTGGCCAACTTAAACGGGCTGAATCCCAAAAGCAAAAAGGTAAGTGCTGCGGCAAGCACCATCCCGCCCAGGTTGGTGACCAGCAATAAAAAAGATCCAATAAATACCGGCCAATCCGCCCAGCCCAATCCAATTCCCGAAACGGCCAAAGGTGGTACTAGGGCCACAGCAATGGCTACACCTGCCAGTGTTTTGGCAATTTCCTTTTTTGCATGGGCATAGGCACCCGCTACCCCTGAACCTACGGCTACCCCTAGGTCCAGTAAATTAGGCCGGATTCTAGCGGTGATCTCACTGTTCAGGGTGTTCAAAGGAGTCATCCATGTAATCAACACTGCGCACACATATCCCACCAACAAACCAAGTCCAATGGCTTTTAAGCTGTCTTTAACCAAGGATTGGTCTTGCCTCAGTACGCCCATAGATAAGGAAATGATGGGATTCATCAGGGGGGCCAGGATCATCGCGCCAATGATTACAGGAGAGGAATTCCCGAAAAGCCCAAAAGTAGCGATCAGGGTAGAAAGGAACATGAGGACCAAAAAACTGGAAGTAGTCTTTGAATTGTCTCTCAATATGGTAAACAACCAAGTAAATTCTTCCGTGGTGGCATGGTTGATAAATGGCAAAGGACGACCCAATAACTCTTTTCTCAACTCCCCACGAGGTAAAGCCTGGGTTTTAAAAACCTCTTTGTGTTTTTTGACATCATTGGTTTCCAAAAGTCTTCCTGGCACAATATCCAATACCCCCGGCACCACTTCCAGCTCGATTTCTTTGGCAGACATTAGCGTACTGTCCAAGGAAAACTCCACCGCAATGTCGCTTTTGATGGTCATTTTTTGGGTTTTGATATGGGCAGCAAAATCAGGTAGGCTGTTGTTCCCTTTGGATCTGAAAATACTGGTAAACCCAAATTTCATCAAGCCAGATACACTGTGGGGGGCAATGATCAAATTATGCATCATCCCGTCATTGATAAATGAATCAGCAATGATTCTTCTGGATAAAAGAGAGCTTTTCCCATGCTGTACGACCACCATGCCCACTGCGGCAGTTTTGATCACCTCGGGCTCCTTACCCTCCTTCTCCAGCACGATGTCAAATGCCTGTACTTCCACTCTCCTAAATAATTTGAAAAAATTAAGTATGTTTTTCCACTTCCTTTTGAAATAATTGGTTTCGGTATTGCCATACATCACATTCATGGTTTCCCCGATCACCAGGTTATTGAACACCGGTCTGCCATTGGCCATGAGCAAATCCACTTTCATGGTTTTTTCTGTTTCCAGAATATTTTGAAGTGCTGTCTGGAGCTTTGAAGAAATGCCAAAGCCCTGTCTGATGTGGTTCATTTCTGGATGCGGCAGATACCCCAGCTTCCAGTTTTTTTCTATGGCCACAGGCAAAAATTCGCGCAATTGATCGTCAGAAAGGTAGGTGACAATGAAGTCATCCATCCCCAATTCTAATGTAAGATCAGCTTTAAATGCGACCGCAATTTTGAGGTGTTGTTCAAACAAAGGCACAAGGTCCGCTAAGACCTCATCCTTAAGTTTTTGATCATACAAAAGGGTGATTCCTTTCATTTCTGATAAAAATTGGTGTGTTGCAAATGATTGAAACTATCTTCTAAGCTATAGGTTTAACCCACTTTTTCCTCACAGGTTTGAAATGGTCATGTCCTGATCGGACTTTTGTCATTGTTGGCAAAGGTCTTTTATGTAATTCGGCTCAAGGCAACCTAAAGGTACTCAATATCCTCCAATGGCTGGGAATAAAAGTAAAAACCCTGAAAACGGGAAGTTGAACAATTCCGGTTTTCAGGGTAAATAAATTCGTTTTTAAGAAAGAATCTAGAACCAGCGCTGATTTCTCATCCTGATGTTTTTAGGCGCAATGTAATAGCCAATGGAGATTTCATGAGAATTGTTTCTCAGGTTATTCAAGGCATTGGTATTGTGGTCATAGGCATAGCCAATCCTCAAATCATTCATCACAAAGAGTTCAAAGATCATGGCAATGGCATTTCGGCTGCTGAGGTCACTTTGCAGGTTATCCTTCCACCATTTTACATTTGACCTGTAAGATGCCCCTATCCAGAATGTTTCCATAAACAAGAACATGCCATTAAGGTCATAACTGGTAGGCCCACCTTTGACTTCCTTGAATAAGAAAGAGGGTTTGAACTGAATGTTTTCCGAAATCGGTAAAAAAGCTCCGGCCGTTAGGAAATAATGGAAGTCATGGTAAGCCAAGGCGATTTCCTCCCGCTCCAGACTTTGCTTTCCTATCAGATTGTATACACTGAATCCTGCATAAAAACGCTGGGTATTGAAAAAGATACCTGCATTCATATTGGGTGTAAACATGTTGATTCTTCCTTCGGGAATGTTGGGATCGTTGAAATCATTGGGATTCAACATAGACCCGTCTATGACATATTCAGAGACGCCACCACTGACTCCCAAACCAAGAAAGGACTCATACCCCACCTGTATCCGATAGGCATAAGTCAATAATGCAGAGGAGGTCTGTGCAGGGCCTAACCGGTCCGAAAGGATAGATGCACCGAAACCCATCAATCCCTCATTGGCGCTTAAGTCAGCCGTAACCGTAAAGGTTTTGGGAGCACCAGGGAAATTAACCCACTGACTCCTGTAAGTGGATTGAACATAAGGTTCTCCTTTGTACCCTGCATATCCCGGATTGACATGCAAACCATTGAAGATGTACTGGCTAAACTGCGGGAGCTGTTGGGCAAAAGACCCCCCGGTAGCCCAGAGGGCTACCAGTAGGGTAATTGTCATTAATTTAAAAGTGCCTTTCATCTGTTTTTCATTTGATTTTTAACGGTCAGATGGAATCTCGCTTGGTAAATAACCATTCCACTTTGTGACATACTTAATTAGACTCGATTTCATCATTTTACTTTTAATCTTTTTTAATCACTTGAATCCATCCTCTGAATATGTGTTCTCTTCCTTCTACATCCGTGGACCTCATCACAAAGAAGTAGGTACCTTGAAGCAGTCCATCCGCTGACCAGTTGTTTTGATAGTCATCAGACTCAAACACGTGGTCTCCCCATCGGTCAAAGATGACAATCTGGTTTCTTACAAATTTGCCCAGCCCTTTGATCTCGAAGGCATCATTCAATCCATCTGCGTTAGGAGTGATCACGTTCGGAATAAACATTTCCAGAATTCTGTTTTCATCTCTATCGGTGTTGTCTGAAGGATTTGCATCCTCTTCTTCACCTTGAACTTCCACCTCATTGATGATGATCCCCAGGCCAACTGCTTTGACCCTCAATTGAATGGTCAGGGTGGCTCCTGTTGGGAAGAACGGTACGTTCCAAGTCACTAGGTTGCCGACCACGTTGCTGCTTACGGTGATGTCCGGAGTAGATGCCGTGAAGCTGGTAGACACAAACTGTAATCCAGCTGGCAACTGATCCGTGATGACCACCTCTGTAGCATCATCAAGTCCGGTGTTGGTCACTACAATTTCGTAGTTAAACTCATCCCCTTCGTATATCTCCCTTTCAAAGGAAGTTTTACTGATAGACATATCTATGGATTTCGGTCTTACCGAGATCGGATCGGACGTCGTACTGTCCTCAAAAGGTCCATCATTGACGACCATGGTGTTGACCAGTTCTCCCGGTGCTACTGCCATGACCACCACTTCGATGCTCACGCTTTCTCCAGAGGCCAGGGCTCCGATGTTCCAGAAATATTCACCATCAATCGGTAAGCTGGAAGAGATGAACTCAAATTCCTCTGGCAACTCGTCGGTGATGACCACATCTTCCAGGTCAAACTCACTGTTGTTGGTCAAGGTCAAGGTGTAAGTGATCAGATCACCCACCACACCTTCGGTGACATCAGCTGTTTTCTCCAGGCTAACCAAGATCGGTCTCACCGTGATGGTTACCTCAGCGGTACCACAGATCACATCCGGCGTACTCGTGTCACAGACTTGATAGGTAAAGGTGTCTGTTCCACTGAAGTTTTCATTCGGCGTGTAGGTGACAGTTCCATCCTCATTCACCACTACGGTTCCGTTTTCCGGATCTTCCACGATGGTCACAGAACTTGGATCCAATGGCAGGATAGTACCAGAATCATTGGCCAGGATATCAATGTCCACAGCGGTGTTTTGGTTCGTAACCGCTTCATCATCTACTATGGTCAATCTGTTGGACAATTCGATGGTGACGGTATCGCTTTCACTGAGGTCATCTACACTTGCAGTGGCGATATTCGTCACGGTTCCGTTTTCGATATCAGCCTGGGTGATTACATATTCCTCTTCAAATTCCACAGTAGTATTCGGCGCCAGACTTTCTATGACCACATCCAATCCAGTCAAAGGATCCGTTACGATCACATCAGTAAGCGTTACCGTACCGTTGTTTCTGACAGAAATGGTGTACGTGATGACATCTCCTACCGCACCATAAGTCTCCACATCTGCCGCTTTACTCACTTCAAGAGAAGCACCAATTACAATACCTTCTAAGGTAATGGTCACACTGTCCTCGTCACTAACTGCTTCGCCTAGAGGATCTTCTCCGCTAGCTGTCGCAATGTTGGTAACAAATCCGGATGTGATGTCTTCTGCTGTGATCACATAAGTCTCTGTGAAAGTCACTGAAGTGTTGGGCAACAAGAGATCAACTGTTTGATCAAGTCCTGTCAATGGATCAGATACCACCACATTGGTCAATGGAAGGGTGCCATTGTTTCTAACCACTATGGTATAAGTCACCTCATCCCCTTCTTCAGTGTAATTGGTCACATCTGCTGACTTGGTCACTTCAATGCTGGCTCCCGCAACCAAACCATCCAAAATAATGGTTACTGTATCGGAATCTGCGACTTCTTCTCCATTTGGATCCTCAGCGATGGCTTCTGCCACATTGGTTACCAAGAGATTGGTGATGTCAAGGTCAGTAATGAGGTAGACTTCGGTAAACACCCTCACCTCATTCGGTCCTAGATTATCAATCGTAGTGCTCAATCCAGTCAATGGGTCAGTCACGACCACATTGGTCAACACCTCAGTACCATTGTTTCTTACTGTTATGGTATAAGTAATTTCCTCACCCACTTCAGTGTAGACATCCACATCCACTACTTTGGTTACTTCTATGGAAGCTCCAATTACCAGTCCTTCCAAGGTTACGATCGCACTGTCGGTGCCTTCTACGGTGTCTCCGTTCGGATCAACACCTTCCGCTCTGGCGGTATTGGTGATGCTGCCGTTGGTGATGTCAGCTGCGGTGACAATATAGGTCTCTGTAAAGACCTGCTCGCTGTTTGCAGGAAGGGTGGCGATGGTCACATCCAGTCCGGTCAATGGATCGGTCACCGTCACATCGGTCAGATCCACCGTGCCGTTGTTTCTCACCGTGATCGTGTAAACGATCTCGTCTCCCTCTTCGGCGTAATTGCTTACATTCGCGGTCTTGGTCACCTCGATGCTGCCGCCTTCCACGATGCCCTCAAGGGTAACCGTGATGCTGTCTGTCCCTTCGACGGTGTCTCCGTTCGGATCAGTTCCCTCGGCACTTGCCGTGTTGGTGATGCTGCCGTTGGTAATGTCAGCTGCGGTGACAATATAGGTCTCTGTAAAGACCTGCTCGCTGTTCGCTGCCAGGGTTGGAATTGTAGTGTCAAGACCTGTCAAAGGATCGGTTACCGTCACATTGGTCAGATCAACTGTTCCGTTGTTTCTTACCGTGATGGTGTAGACGATCTCGTCTCCCTCCTCAGCGTAGTTGGACACATCCGCGGTCTTGGTCACCTCGATGCTGCCGCCTTCCACGATGCCCTCAAGGGTAACCGTGATGCTGTCTGTTCCTTCGACGGTATCCCCGTTCGGATCGGT
>NZ_JACEFJ010000017.1 GCF_015354735.1 Pararhodonellum marinum
CGGTGGTCAGTTCCCTGCTTCCTCCAACAGGAATATCAGCAAGCGAACCCGTCAGTGTGGCGGTGCTGCCGTCGGGTAAGATATCAGTCACCTGCAGTCCGGTCAGGGAGATATTTCCAGTATTTTCTACTGTAATGGTATAATTTAGATTGTTAGGTGCATCGATTTCGGTAAGATCTACCACTTTTGATACAGTCAATTCTCCTACTTGAGAAACTGAACTAATGGCAAAAGAAACCACTGGTTCTGGAATTTCATTGGTGCTTACCCTAACTTCGGTTTCCAAGGGAATTCCTAGATCTATGTCTTCTTGATTTACCTGATATTTTGTGGTGTAAACACGGTTTTGTTGAATGGGAATAGCACCAAAATTACCCTGAATATCTGCTGGTTCTCCATCAGGCAAAATCCCTGACACCTCGATCCCTGTCAATACCACATTTCCTGTATTATTTACAGTGATGGTATAATTCAATTCCACTGGTTCCAATACCGTCTGTTGGTCAACTACATTTGTAACTGATAAACCGGGCAAAACTGCTATAAGCGTCTCCGCTGAATCCGAAGTGGGTCCCGATACTTCATTGGTCGATACGTCAACTGAATTTATGAGAGTGTTTCCTAAACTAATATCCTCCTGCGTCGCCTGATAAATGGTGGTAAGTACCCTACTTTGTCCAACGGGGATATCTGCCAAAGAACCATTTAATACAGCCTCTTCCCCATTGGGTAAAATATCACTTACCTGAAGACCAGTTAACGCGACATTACCTGTATTTGTAATGGTTATGGTATAACTTAAGAGTGTGGGTTCATCAATACTTGTTTGGTTGACAGTTTTTGTTACATTAAGCCCAGGAGTTTGATTGATCGTAGTCTCGGCAATGTCAGATACTGAAATGGGAATTTCATTTGAACTTACATTCACGGTGTTTACCAATGTAATTCCGGCATCAACCTCTGCCTGAGTTGCCTGATAAGTAGTAGTGACTATCCGGCTTGCCCCCACGGGAATATCAGCTAAAGAACCGCTTAGCGTAAGCTCACTGCCATTGGGTAAAATATCAACAACCTGCAGTCCTGTCAAGGTTATATTTCCTGTATTGGTAATGGTGATCGTATAATTCAATAAGGTGGGTGCCGAAATATTGGTGGGATTGACGGTCTTGGTAACAGTCATACCCACATTTTGGCTGATAATTGTCTCAGCAGTGTCTTCAGTGGGTCCGGGAACTTCATTAGTGGTGACTGAAACACTGTTTATCAATGTGTTCCCCGTGTCAATATCGGCCTGGGTAGCCTGAAAACTGGTGGTCAGTTGACGACTGCCACCCACAGGAATATTGGCAAGTGATCCAGTAAGTGTCGCCGTATTGTCATCAGGCAAAATATCAGTCACCTGTAATCCAGTCAAAGTTACATTCCCAGTGTTCTCTATGGTAATCGTATATTGTAATAAAGTCGGTTCGGAGATGTTAGTCTGATTTACTGTTTTGCTAACCGTCAGACCCGCATTCTGGGTAATGGCGGTCTCCGCTGTATCTTCGGTTGGTCCAGGGACTTCTGCGGCAGTTACCGAAACACTACTGACCAAGGCATTGCCTGCATTGATATCCGCTTGGGTCGCCTGATAGGTGGTGGTAAGTTCACGGATTTCTCCGACCGGAATATCAGCAAGCGAACCCGTAAGTGTAGCCATGCTGCCATCAGGCAGGATATCTGTCACTTGTAGTCCAGTCAAAGTTACATTCCCAGTGTTCTCTATGGTAATCGTATATTGTAATAAAGTCGGTTCGGAGATGCTCGTAGGGTTCACAGTTTTGCTGACCGTCAATCCCGCATTCTGAGTAATGGCGGTCTCCGCAGTATCTTCCGTAGGTCCGGAGACTTCTGCGGTAGTTACCGAAACATTATTGACCAAGGCAATGCCAGCATCGATATCCGCCTGGGTGGACTGGTAGGTGGTGGTAAGTTCGCGGGTTTCTCCTACAGGAATATCAGCAAGCGAACCAGTAAGGATGGCAGTGATTCCATCAGGAAGAATGTCAATCACTTCCAATCCAGAAAGAGCTACATTTCCACTGTTTTCTATGGTAATCGTGTATGCTAAAAGTGTCGGTTCGGAGATGCTTGTCGGATTCACAGTTTTGCTGACAGTCAATCCCGCATTCTGTTCTATGGCTGTTTCTGCGGTGTCTTCCGTTGGTCCGGGAACTTCGGTAGTAGTCACAGAAACTGAGTTGACCAAAGTGGTTCCCAATTCGATATCGGCCTCTGTGACTTGATAAGTGGTGGTCAGTTCGCGGTTATCCCCTACCGGGATATCAGCCAAGGACCCAGTCAAGGTTGCCGTATTTCCATCAGGAAGGATATCTATCACCTGTAGTCCAGTCAAAGCTACATTTCCTGTATTCTCTATGGTGATCGTGTATTCTAAAAGCGTTGGTTCTGTTATGCTGGCTGTGTTTACCGTTTTGCTTACAGTCAGTCCCGCATTTTGTTCTATGGCAGTTTCTGCGGTGTCCTCCGTTGGTCCGGGAACTTCTATTGTGGTTACCGAAACGCTGTTGACCAATGTAGCTCCAGCGTCAATATCCGCCTGCGTGACTGGATAAGTTGTAGTCAGTTCACGGCTTTCACCCACCGGTATGTCCGCGAGAGAACCAGTAAGGGTGGCAGTGCTCCCATCAGGTAATACATCGGATACTTCAAGTCCCGTCAGTGCTACATTCCCTTCGTTTTGAATTGTAATGGTATACTGAAGTAGTCCCGGCGCATCTATTGACTCAGGATCAACGGATTTGACCACCGACAATTGAGGAATCTGAAGAATGGTGGTTTCTGCCGTTGCGGATGTGGGTTCTGGAATTTCATTGGTAACTACTTCCACCGTATTTACCAAGGGAACTCCAAGATTTATGTATTTCTGGCTGACCTGAAAAGAAGTGGTCAGTACCCTGGATTGACCTACAGGGATATCTTCTAAAGAGCCAGTCAATTCAGCCAGAGTACCATCAGGAAGGAGGTCTGTGACCGTTAAATCGGTCAGATCAACTGCACCTGTATTGGTAATCGTAATGGTATAGGCCAAAAGTTCGGGAGCAGCTATTTCATCTTGATCCACCTCCTTGACAACCGTCAATCCGGGATTAACAAGCACCAAGGTTTCCGCCACAGCGGTACTGGGTCCCGGCACTGGGTTAGTCACAATGGAAGCTGTACTAACTAAAATATTCCCATCAAAGATGTCCTCGGCTTTTACCTGATAGCTTGTAAGATAAGTTCTTGATGTGCCTACAGTTATGGCCCCTGTAGTTCCCGTAACCACCCCATTTGTTCCATCTGGAAGAATGCAGGTAACTTCCGGTTGAGTTAGCGGCCTGTCACCTGTATTGGTAACCAAGATCGTATAATTCAACAAAACCTGACCAGATATGACTGTTTGGTCCACTTCAAGAGAAATGGTAAGACTAGGATCAAAATCAGAAGGAAGAGGGAATAAATTTATGGAATGAACGGAAGAATTTTTTTCATCAAGAGGTGTCTCTAAAGAGGATAATTCTGATCCAAAAACAGGAAAAAATACCTGAAATGCCAAAATCAGAACAACCAAATGCTTAAAAATGCCATGGCTAGGCAAGAGGGAGAACAAATTCATATGTGCGTGTATAAAGCCGGTATTTTTAGGAAAATATTAACTAGTTAAAAATTCCAGCCATCTCAAATATAGGAATTGATCCAAAGCAAAAAAAGCAAAATGCATTTTATGCGATTTAAAATGAAAAAAAATAGCTTTAACTCACTCCATTTTAAAATAAAAGTTTGATTGCTAGTGGATTAACCAACATTCCTATTTGCCAAAAACAAATGAAAAAACAACGAACAAAAAAGGTTAAAGACTACCATTTAACATCAAAAAAGAAGCACATTGTTAACCTCTTTTGAAGCGCTTTATTCCAATATTGCTGATGCAAAACCAGGAAGGATTAACTCCCCTGCATTCATTTCAGGTGATTCCAATCTAAATATAAAATCCCGGTAATTTTCAGGAACCTGAACTGTGACTGGTTCTGCTCCCAAGTTATGAAAGACCATAAGCGATTGATTGTCGGTGCTTCTTTCATAAGCCATGATGGACTTCGGATAGCTATTCTCTGTCAGTTCTAATTTCCCAAGGGCAAGTGCCCGGTTTGAATTTCTCAATCGAATGATCTCTTTATAAAACCCAAAGAAACTGTTTCCGGTGGATTTTTGAACCGCCAATGGTTTGACGGTTTGATCCTTGCTGAATTTCGGTTCAATCCAAGTGGCTCTTCCCGAATCATTTTCCTTAAGATCCCAAAGAAAAGGTTCCCTGATATTGGGATCGGGTTTTTCCCCTAACATCCCTATCTCCTCTCCATAGTATAAATAGGGTGCGCCAGGCATGGTCATTAAGACGGCAATGGATTGCTTGAGTTTCTTGGGATCATTGCCATGTTTGGAAAGCAGTCTGGGTTGATCATGGTTGGAAGAAAAAGTGGCATCAATAAAATCATCGGTGATTCCATCATAAAAATCCAGTATATCTTTCTGCTTTTTAGCCAACAGCATGCCATCCCCTTTCTCATACGCCTCCAACAAGGTGTAGTGAAAATCAAAATTGAACAAAGCTGGAAGTCCGGGTAAATAAGGTGCTACTACCTCTTTCATGTCATAGACTTCTCCTACCAGATAAACATCCGGTTTTATTTTCTCCATTTCTGATCTGAATTCCTTCCAAAAGGCATGGTTATCTTCTGGTCTGTCATCAGGGAAAATGTGCTTAGCGGCATCCAAGCGAAATCCATCCACGCCAATTTCTTCCAACCAAAACCTTCCGATTTCATAGATCTCTTCCCTTACTTTTGGATTATCAAAATTGAGATCAGGCATGTCGCCAACAAAAAAACCATAGTAAAAATCCTCCCCATATCCAGGGTCATGCCATTGCCTGATATTATCACTATCAAGGGTGATGGTTTTTTTGTTGATAAAATCTGCAATGGTATCGGCTTTTGCCCACACATAGTAATCTCTGTAGGGATTGTCGCTTCCTTTTTTGGCTTCCAAAAACCAAGGATGCCTGTCACTGGTGTGGTTGATGATCAGGTCGATCACAATTTTTATGTCTCGTGCATGGGCTTCTTCCAGCAGTTTTTTGAAATCCTCTAAAGTCCCATAATCGGGATGGATGTTTTTGTAATCCGTGACATCATACTTGTGATAACTTGGGGATGGCATGATGGGCATAAACCAAATGGCATTGGCACCCAGATCTTTGACATGGTCCAGTTTTTTGATGACACCATTGATATCACCGATACCGTCTCCACTGGAGTCATAAAATGATTGGATAAAAATCTCATAAGTTATTCCTGCGTGGGGCCAGTGGTTTTCTACGGTTTTTTCTTTTTCTTTGGATTCTTGGCAGGAAATGAGCATCGTGGTTAGGAGGGTGATTAAACCAAAATAAACTAATTTTCTCATAAGGGTGGGTGATTTTAAAAAGAAAGAGTCACTTGACAGTGACTCTTTCAACTATGTAGCAATATATCATTAATTTCTGTCAATGGCATTTAACATATCAAAAGCCAGTTCAAGCCGTTTTACGAAATTCTCTTCACCTTTTCTCAACCAAACGCGAGGATCATAAAACTTTTTGTTAGGACTATCTGGTCCATCAGGACTGCCAAGCTGGGTCTGAAGGTATCCTTCTTTACTTTTATAGTAATGCAAAACGCCTTCCCAAAATGCCCATTGCATATCCGTATCAATATTCATTTTGATGGACCCATAGCTGTTGGCTTCTCTGATTTCCTCTACCGTAGAACCGGAGCCACCATGGAATACAAAACTCAAAGGCTTACCGGATAAACCGAACTTTTCATTGATATAATCCTGGGATTTTTTTAAAATGATGGGTTTTAGGCTTACATTTCCTGGCTTGTAAACCCCATGAACATTTCCAAAAGCTGCTGCCACTGTAAACAAATCACCAACTTCTTTCAGATTCTCATAAGCATAAGCGACTTCTTCCGGTTGGGTGTAAAGTTTCGAGCTGTCTATGTCTGTGTTGTCCACTCCATCCTCTTCTCCACCTGTGACACCCAATTCGATTTCAATGCCCATTTCCAGCGCATGAAGCTTATTAAAGTATTTCACAGAAGTCTCAATGTTTTCCTCCAAGGTTTCCTCAGAAAGATCCAACATATGTGAGCTGAACAACGGCTTTTTAAAGGCTTCATAGTAAGCTTTGCCTTCATCGAGCAATCCGTCAATCCAAGGCAAAAGTTTTTTTGCTGCATGATCGGTGTGCAACACTACAGGCACTCCGTAGGCTTCAGCCATTTTATGAACATGCATTGCCCCAGAAACACCGCCGGCAATACTTGCTTTTTGATTTTCATTACTTAGACCTTTTCCTGCAAAAAACTGGGCACCACCATTGGAAAACTGGACCATTACTGGTGAATTTACCTTTTTTGCTGTTTCCAAAACCGCATTGACGGTACTGGTATTGATCACATTGACAGCCGGCATGGCGAATTCACTTTCTTTGGCATAGTCCAATAGATCCTTGAGTTCTTGCCCGTATTTTACGCCTGGTTTAAATTTCATAATAGTAAAGTTTAATGGTTTGATTATTCTTTAACAAAGCGTCTTCTTATCAGTTGACGGTTGTCATTGAGTTCAAAGATATACATACCTGCCTTAAAATCCTTTAAATCCAAACTTAAAATATTCTCCTGTGAGCTATACTGTCCTTCGGACAATATCCTTCCTGTGATGTCTATTATCCGATACCGACCTTGATTCATGGAGCTTGGAAGCTCGATGGTCAGGTCTCCTTTAGTAGGAACAGGGTAAATTTTCAACTGCCTTTCTACTTTGGTCTCTTTATCAATTGAAGTGATGGGATCTACCATCACAATCACATCTTCAGGGGTTGGCAAGGGTTGATTGGTAAATAAAAAGAATTCATTGGGCCTTAGAGTAATTGGCAAAACCCCATTGCTGACAGTCACTTCCTCACCTGTGAAGTAATTGTACCAACTTCCACTGGAAGGGAAAGCCGCCTGCACATTATTGGCTGGGGTCAAGGCAAAGTTTCCATAGATCACCCATTCCAAATCACCGTCTTTCAAAGTAATGGATTTCACATTTCCTGTTAAACTTAGGTTGACAGATTCGGGGGTATTGAGGATGTTGTATTCGTTTTTAAGTTTGATCATTTCCTGATACAAACGGAACAAACGGAACCTATCCTCATCCTGCAGGTATTCCCAACGGGTGGGTTTGATGCCCAAACGGTCATTGTTAAGTTCCTCATCATAACCAAACTCCCCAAATTGCCAGAGCATTTTAGGACCAGGTATAGAAAAGAAAAAAGCGGTAGTCAATTGGTTTCTGTTTACTGCATTGGGAAGGTTTCTGATGTTTATTGGTGAAGTGGCCCCCCAATTGATGGACTCCCACATGACCCTTTCCTCATCATGGCTTTCCATGTAGGCGATCAGCCCGTTTTTTTCCCAATTCCTTCTGCCAAAATATCCCCAGTCAAAATTTCTTGATCCGCCTTTTGCCATTTCCCTGAAATCACCGTTGAGATTTCCCCAAAGCAACATGCCGTAATTGGCCAATTCCGTTTCCTCCGTGTTATCGGCAAAATGTTCCAAGATGACATAAGCATCCGGATGGTTGGCTTTGATATTGTCATAGATGTTTTTCCAGATTGTAATTCTGGATTCATCTCTTTGGCTCCAGAGACCTACATCATTGCCTGAATTGACTTGGGTAAAACCCTTACTAAGGTCAAAGCGGTAACCGTCAAATTTGTACTCTGTCAACCAATAGTTGTTGACTGAATCCACAAAAGCCTTGGTATATTCACTCTCATGATTAAAATCATAGCCGACATTAAAGGGATGCCTTGCCGTCCTGTTTAACCAAGGGTTATCATCTGTAGGTGCTCCGTAATCCCCGTCATTGTAAAGTCGAACAAAAGGATTCTGACCAAAGGCATGATTCAAAACCATGTCCAAAATGACTACCATATCTCTCTTGTGGGCCTCATCGATAAGTTCTTTGAGGTCATTTTTGGTACCATAGTATTTATCAGGGGCAAAGAAAAAGGAAGGATTGTATCCCCAGGAAAGGTTCCCCTCAAACTCTTTGATCGGCATTAGTTCCAAAGCATTTATCCCTAGTTCTTTCAAGTAATCGAGTCTTTCTGTTACGGCTTTATACGTTCTTCTGTCATCAAAATCTCTGACCAAAAGCTCATAGATGACCAGTTCCTCCACTTGCGGCTTTTCATAGTCCAGGTATTTCCATTCATATTCTTCCTGTTCCGTTTGCAGGAAGGTGGCCTGAAAATCTGTTTTGCCCTGTGGAAACGGCTTTAAGCCTGGATAACGGTTTTCCTGAATGATTTCACCATCATGAAATGGATCTGAAACCTTGTCTGCATAGGGGTCACCGATTCTGATCTGCCCATCTACCAAATATTGAAAGATATATTCTTCTCCCGGGGTCAAATCACCGATTCTTAGCCAAAACATCTCTCTATCTGGCGTGTGGTTCATTTGATAAGCCGCTGAAACCTGCCAGTCATTGAAATCCCCGATGATGAATGCATTCTTTTTATTGGGCGCCTCCAGAACCAAAACCACCTCAGTAGGAGAAGTGTAGTTGATGCCTTTTTTAACACCCGCAGGTAAGGGGACTTGGGGACTTGCTCCAACTACGGTGATGGATGTTTCAGACGTTACTGTCAAGTCATCCTGAACAGCCGAGGCCTCTACCGCAAAAGACCCTTCATTCTGCGCCAAGAAAGTATAATTCAACTCCTGTGCTGAAGAAACTTGTGCAACCGTATTCCCGTTGATTTTGATGGCCAAATCAGCTATTTCAGAGGCCACTATTTCTATGGCTTGTGTTTCACCCACCTCCAATAAAACAGTTGAAGCAGGTTCTAAAAACGTGACCTCAAATCCCTGGCTTAAGTTGACGAAAAAATCGCCGTTCGTATCGGTTTTTCCTTCTAAATTCCCCACAGCATTTCTGAAGACCATGCCAAGCCTATAAATGACTTGATCGCCGGAAATATCAAAAAAATCATTGGGTGTCAATTCAAATTCCCAAATATCGGCTTCTCCTTCTTTCCGGGTCATCCGTGCATCAGGGTCATCCGTTCCCCATTCAAAGGGCACGATAGCCCAAGTGTCAGAGCTAGGCCCTGCCACTACTGCCCCAATATGGATGTATACCTGATTGACGCCTACCAATCCTGTGGTACCTTGGCTGGCGTCATAGATAATCTTGATGTTTTGATCTGCTCTTGGAAAAGCAGGCTCCGTACTGACCTGGGCCTCAAGCTGACCGATCCCGAAAAACAGAAATGCCAAAAGTGCAATTTTGGTAAAGATATACTTCATGGTGTACTGATCATTAATAAGTATTGTGAATAGGCAAAATAAAATCAACAAGAGTTAAAGAAACTATCAGTTGGACTTTAAAAGTAAAAAGTACCGGCAATGCCGGTACTTTTCGTTAACGAAAATGATAAGAACATCAATTTAAAGTAATGGTATATAGCACCCTGTTTGGATCTTTCATGTCCAAAGTAATGGTGTAATTTCCATCTTCAGGTATCGGAATATTATCCGGCGAATTAAAACCAGCTACCCCATCAGCGGATCCTAAACCATAATTAAAATCCCAAGATTGGGTACGGAACTTGAATTCACCTTCAGTCAAGTCTGTGGTTATGGTCAGGATATTGTTGGCAGCATTGAATGACATGGGAGTCTCATTGTCCCAACCACCTGTTGTGGCATCTCCAATTATTCCCCAAATACCGATTCTTTCTATTTCATAAGTCAAATTTACAAGATCGGCTTTGACTCTATGGGTTCCAAATTGACCGGGGACTTTCAAATTGCCTGCTGTAGGATCATCAGACAGAGTTCCAGCCGAGGCTCCAGTTCCGTAAGCAGGTCCAGGATTCCAATCTGGAGTAGTTAAAAATTTAAATTCACCACTACCTGATAGTATATGAACAAATCCTTCGTACACATCATCTGAGTCCTCCGAATAAATAATTGTATTATTATTACCAGGAGTCCAGCCTTGATAATCTCCAGGGACCCTAATGAATGGCAGGTCTAATTCAATACTGTAAGGGGTAACCGTAAGTTCAATAGGACTTCCCACCAAATCAGAAAGTTCTCTTTCCGTGGTAGTTCTAACACGGAATTCTACGGAAGCAGGTTGGTCAGCTTCTAAGCCCAATTCAATCAATTTCACATTGAGGAGGGAGTCGAGGACGACAACCTGCAAATCCGAAGACTCTCCAACATTCTTCGCATCGGCGAAGTTGTTTCCGGGCAAATCCACTTCGATAATGTTTACCTGATCCACACCTACGCCGAAATCAGCTCGGGAAACTTCAAAAATGTTCTCATTACGAGGATTGTCGATATCCAAAACAATCGCGGAACCCTGAGTTGGGCTAACAATACTTGAAGGCGTTTGCTGAATTACCGGTGGCGTTTCAAACTGGCTACAGGCCCACATCAAGGGAAGCATCAAAAACCAAAGGTTTTTACGGGTAATATTCTTGATCATAATTTTAGGTTTTATTTGTTAATGTTACTTTTTTTTAAAATCTTGATATAATACAAATTTAACCAATTACTCATAGGGTGTCCAAAACCTTGAATCCTATTAATTTTTGGTTTCATACTAAATACAGTCAAATACTAACGAAACAATTACGTTTATGCAAGAAAATTTTACGTTAAATTGATGTTAAAACCTATGCAATCGTAACCGCAATCGTTTGCGACAATGTGTGATTTTTGACGAAAATAAATTTTATTCAGAAGTCTCAATCAGCAGTACAAGAATCTTTCTTGTAACTTGTAACTCTCTTTAACGTAATTTCTTTAATTAAGGCATCTTAGAAAAAGATAAATTTATAACGTGTCATTTTAACCACAAAGGACCCTTATATTTGATTTTTGTCTAAGGAGACAAAATTTAACACAAAGTATGAAAATAGGACAAGCAACCATCAAGGATATTGCGAAAGCTTTGAATGTATCTTCATCCACAGTTTCAAGGGCATTAAAGGATTATCCAGGCATCAGTGATGAAACAAAAAGGAAAGTCAAAGAATTGGCTGACAAATGGAATTACCGACCGAATGCGGTTGCTTTAAGCCTTAGGAAAAGCAAATCCTTCACCATAGGAGTAATCATTCCTGAAGTAGTTCATTTTTTTTTTAGTACAGTGATCTCTGGCATTGAAGAAGTCGCATTTATGCATGGTTACAATGTCATTCTCTGCCAAACCAATGAAAAGTTGAAAAGGGAAATATCCAGTGTCGAGACCATTATATCCAATCAAATAGATGGCTTACTGGTAAGTTTTTCTAAAGAGACAACCAATTTTGACCACTTTAAAAGGTTGATTGAACAACACTATCCAGTTGTATTTTTTGATCGCATCCCAAATCTGGAAAATTCAGTGAATATCACCGTCAATGATTACCAGGGTGCTTTTGATGCTACCAAACATCTGATTTCTCAGGGATACAAAGATATTCTGCACCTGGCAGGTCCCAGAAATTTAGACATCAGCAAAAATAGGATGAATGGCTATATGGATGCATTAAAAGAAGCAGAAATGCCTGTAAAACCCCATCGAATCATTGAATGTCCGGAAGGTGTTCAGGAAGAAAGCTTTAAAATATGTGCCAAGGTTTTTAAGGAGCAGGATAGGCCCGACGCGATCTTTGCTAATAACGACATGGCCGCTGCAGGGGCAATGAGAGGAGTCAAATCCCTAGGACTGAAAATTCCCGAAGATGTGGGAGTTGTGGGTTTCAGCAATTGGCAGTTTTCATCTATGGTAGACCCTCCCCTTTCTACAGTTTCCCAACCAGGTTTTAAAATTGGTGAAAGGGCAACCCAGCTGCTGATTGAGATGATTGAACAAAAAGGAGACGAACCTTTTACACCAAAACTAGAAATTCTGGAAACAGAATTGCTCATCAGGGGCTCCTCTGTGAGGTAAAAGTCCATTTTTGATTATTTTTTAAAAAAAATAATACAATTCTATGCAATCGATTGAATGAGTGATTCAATTGATTTTTTTGTCAAATGAGGCATACAAAGTGATTTATTTCGTGAAGAATGTGTCTTCCAAAAGTTTCAACATTGCATTTTACTTTGTTAAATTGTCCGCATTATCATGGGTTTTCACCCATGAGATGTCCTTTTAAACTGAAAATGACCTAAATATCTCTACATGACCTTTTCTACTTCCAACCAAAAGCAGCGTCAAAATCTTCAAGCTGGTGCAATTATTTCTTGGGAGAAACAGTCCAATGGCCTTTCAGGCAAAACAGAAGAAGCTTTTTTTGAGGTTATCGCATTTGCAGACAATACCATTAGAATTCATATACGAAATCAGCAAGCAGACAATGTCAACCGGTACAGTGTCATCAAAGAGGCCGATCAAGTGGATTTCTCAGTGACTGACAATGAGGAAAAAATTATCCTTGATACGCCAAAAATAAAAGTAATAGTGAACCGAAATCCTTTTTACATTCAGTTTTATGATCAAAAAGGAAATCTGCTCAATCAAGATGACCCAGCATTCAGTGTATCTTGGTTGGGTACAGAAGTGACCAATTACAAAAAGATTCAACCAAAAGAAAGGTTCATCGGTTTGGGGGAAAAAACAGGGGGATTAGACAGGGCCGGAAGAGCTTATACAAATTGGAACACCGATTATTTTGGGTACGGCATTTATGATGATCCCCTGTATATATCCATACCGTTTTACATGGGAATACATGAAAACGGCAATTATGGAATCTTTCTAGACAATACCCACAAAAGCTATTTCAATTTTGGGGCTTCCAACAACCGCTTCATGTATTTTGCCGCTGATGATGGAGACATGGATTATTATTTTATCCATGAAGAAAATTTGTCAGACATCCTTTCCGCTTACACCGGGCTAACCGGAAGGATGGCCATGCCGCCCAAATGGGCCTTGGGTTACCAGCAATGTAGGTATTCCTATTATCCGGAATCAGAGGTGATGACCCTAGCGGATACCTTTCGACACAAGGACATGCCTGCTGATGTGATTTACTTGGACATCCACCACATGGAACAATATAAGGTCTTTACTTTTGATGGTGAAAAATTCCCCAATCCCAAAAGCATGATTCAGAAACTCAAAGAGAAGGGATTTAAAGTGGTGGTCATCATGGACCCTGGAATAAAAACACAAAAAGGATATATTCCCTATGAAGAAGGACTCGAAAAAGATTTGTTAGTAAAGTATCCCGACGATGCCATATACGAAGGACAGGTTTGGCCAGGTTGGTGTGCATTTCCCGATTTTACTTTACCAGCCACACGCACATGGTGGGCAGAAAAGATGGCATTTTATTCAGAAGCAGGCGTAGATGGCTATTGGACAGACATGAATGAACCTGCATCCTGGGGTCAGTTTACTCCAAACCTGATCAATTTTGATTTCGACGGTGAACAGGTTAGTCATAGAAAAGCGAGGAATATCTATGGGATGCAAATGGCTAGAAGTGCGCAGGAAGGTTCATTGCTTCAAAATCCAAATCTAAGACCCTTTGTGTTGACCAGGGCGGGATTCGCTGGAATCCAACGATATGCCGCCGCCTGGACAGGTGACAATGTGGCTACTGAGGCCCATATGCTGGCCGGTGTAAGGCTAGTCAATAGTCTTGGATTAAGCGGTGTCTCTTTTTCCGGTTATGATGTAGGAGGGTTTGCGGGTGAAACCACCAAGTCCCTTTTTGCCCGATGGATGAGTTTGGCCGCTTTTTCTCCATTTTATAGAGCCCATACCATGATCAACAGCAACGATGCTGAGCCTTGGGCCTTTGGGGAAGAAGTGGAGGAGATCTCAAGGGGGTATATGAAACTCAGGTATTGCATGATACCGATGCTTTACAGTGGCTTTTTCCAATCCCAAGAGAAAGGCTTGCCTGTAGCCAAGAGCCTCTCCCTTGAACATCCTCTTGATCAAAAAATTTATGAGAGCAAATTTGAAAACCAATATTACTTCTGTGACAACTTAATGATTGCCCCGGTTGAGAGCACAAAAGAAATCACAAAGGTTTATTTGCCAAAAGGAAATTGGTATTATTGGTACAATGATCAGCCTTATAACGGCGAGCAAGAAATTTTCATTGATTCACCGCTTAATTATTTACCTGTTTTCGTCAAAGGTGGTGCTATCGTCACCCTCCAATCCCCTACTTCATACACAGAGGAAGAGCATGATGGTGTTTTGATGATTCATGTATATAAAGGATCTGGAAAATCCGAATGGGTCCATTACGAAGATGATGGCAAATCACTTGATTACCAAAGTGGCGCATTTTTAAGCCGGAAAATCATACTTGATAGTGATGAAGGAAAATTGACTTTTGAGGAAGCAGAGGGGAATTTCGATTCCACTTACCACAACTATAAGGTTTTTTTCCATGGATTTGAAATAAAAGAAATCTTCGGAAACGGTAAATCCTTGGGGATCACCAAAGCCCACGTTGCCTATTTGGATAGACTTACGCAATTTGACCCGCTTCCTGAATACGAACATTCTTACCTTACTACTCCTTTTGTACCCTGTATCAGGCTGAAAAATCAAAAGGAAAAACTTCTTATCGAATTTAAATAATCAAAGAATTTTAATCACCCATCACCTATATGCTTTCCACACATGAAAAAAAGATTGTGTTTTGTTATTTTAAGTACCATGCTACTGGCAGCTTGTCAATCAGGCGATCAACAAAAAGTAGCAGAATATCCAGAAAAAAAAACTGAGATGATTACTGTTCAGGACTGGACCAAAGATAAAAACCTCTATGAGGTAAATATCAGGCAATATACCAAAGAAGGTACATTTGCCGCTTTCGAAAAAGAAATCCCTCGTCTCAAAGAAATGGGGGTGGACATTTTGTGGTTGATGCCAATTCATGAAATCGGTGAAAAAAACCGCAAAGGGACTTTGGGCAGTTACTATGCCATCAAAGACTACAAAAGTATCAACAAGGAATTTGGTAATAAGGATGCTTTCAGAAGTTTGGTCAAAACCATCCATGAGAACGGTATGTATATTTTGATGGACTGGGTGGCAAACCACACAGGCTGGGACCACATTTGGACTGAAAGCAATCCCGAATATTTCAGTAAAAATGAAGCAGGCAACTTTATGCCTCCCAAGGGAACAGATTGGGACGATGTCATAGAACTTGATTACAGCAATCCCGATGTGCATGATGCGATGTCAGATGCCATGCAATACTGGGTCAGGGAATTTGATATCGACGGATATCGCTGTGATGTGGCAGATTTGGTCACCATGGATTTTTGGCAACGTGTTCGACCTGAATTGGATGCCATAAAGCCGGTGTTTATGTTGGCCGAGGCTGAAAATCCCAAAATGCATGACCATGCCTTCGACATGACCTATGCGACAGAACAGTTTCATACGCTGGTTCGTGTTGCCCAAGGGCTGGAGTCTCCGACGGCTTTGGACAGTTTGCTGGATGTAAGAAAAAAACAATTCCCGGAAAATGCCTATCGACTGAATTTCATTACGAATCATGATGAAAATACATGGAAAGGTACCATTGAAGAACTGATGGGGCCTGCACACAAAGCCATGGCTGTTTATACCTATACTTTACCAGGCATGCCGCTGATCTACTCAGGCCAAGAATCAAACGTGCAGCAAAGGATCGAATTTTTTGAAAAAGACCCCATCCAATGGGGCAATTACTCCATGCTGGAGTTTTACGCAAAACTCAACGCACTTAAACACAAAAACCAAGCCTTATGGAATGGTGAATTTGGAGGTGATTTCATTCGTTTAAACAGGCCTCAAGTGCCTGAGGTCATTGCTTTCACTAGGAACAAGGACAACAATACTGTGCTATCCATTTTCAATTTTTCAAAGCGCCAGATTACTTTTGAATTGAACAAAGACTTGGGTGATATGGCTGATTATTTCAACGGCGAGACCCTTGATTTAAAATCAGGTACTGTCTTCGAATTAGCACCTTGGGACTTTAAAGTGTATATCAAATAAATCCACCCAACCCGACCCAAAATAATGGCACAAACCGTCATCAAAAAGAGATTGAGCTTTTGGCAAATCTGGAACATGAGTTTCGGGTTTTTAGGTATACAGTTTGGATTTGCACTTCAGGGCGGTTTCATGTCCAGGATTTTTCAGACCCTGGGAGCAGAAAAAGATGCCATTCCCTTATTGTGGATCGCTGCACCACTTACCGGACTTTTGGTACAGCCCATCGTAGGCTATCTGAGTGATCGCACATGGCACCCTAAATTTGGTAGAAGACGCCCTTATTTTCTAATCGGAGCAGTCCTCAGCACCATTGCGCTTTTCTTTGCCCCCTACTCGAGCGCCTTGTGGATGGCAGCAGGTTCATTATGGGTTTTGGATGCTTCCCTCAACATCAGTATGGAGCCATTCAGGGCTTTGGTGGCAGACAAGTTACCTGACACACAGCGTTCCTATGGCTTTGTAGTTCAGACCTTGATTATTGGAATAGGAACATGGGTTGCCTCTAACCTCCCCTGGTTGATGACCCAGATAGGCATACCCAACACCGCCGCTCCGGGCGTAGTGCCTGATTCTGTCAAGTTTGCTTTCACTGTTGGTGCCATTATCTTGTTGGCTTCTATTCTTTATACCGTATTTACTACAGAGGAATATCCTCCTGAAGATCTGGACAAATTCAAAAAAGAGAAAGAAGCCAGCAAAGGATTTTTCAATGGAGTTCAGGAAATTTTCAGCAACATTGCCGGTATGCCTATGGTGATGAAAAAACTGGGTTTGGTCCAGTTTTTCTCTTGGTTTGCATTTTTTACCATGTGGAGTTTTGCAACACCTGCTATCACTGAACATGTGTTTAAAGCTACAGACACCGCCTCTTTGGCCTATAACGATGCCGCAGACAGTGTGGGCAATTATTTGGGGACCTATGGCTTGGTTTCTATGTTTTACGCATTGATTTTGGCTTTCATTACGAGTAAAATGAAAATCAATAGAAAATTGCTCCACATGTTTAGCCTGATCGCCGGTGGCGTCGGTTTCATATTGATTTATTATATCAATGAGCCTTGGATGTTACATATCTGCTTCAGTTTGGTTGGGCTTTCATGGGCCAGCATTCTTTCTATGCCCTATGCGATGCTATCCAGTTCAGTCAATCCCAAGCAAATGGGCGTCTACATGGGGATTTTCAACATGTTCATTGTCATTCCTCAAATCGTGGCTGCCATTGGCGGGATCAATTACATGTATAAGTTTTTGTTTGGAGAAGAAGTGATTTTCACCATGGTCTTGGCTGGTACTTCCCTGATCATCGCTGGACTCTGTAATCTCTGGATTACTGACCGCAATGCCACTCATGATGGGTGAGTTTGAGGTGATCTGTGTGAGTTGGGTTTTTATATTGAGGTAGATTTTTTTAATGTAGTCTGGTTTTCGAAATTTTCATGGTTGTCGATGTTGTCGGGTTGTCAGGGTTGTCCAATAGAATGAGTTGTCGGATAATCAAGCCTTCCGGCAAATAGGCCACTTTAAACTAAATGAAGCTTACTTTGGCTAGGAGAGCTTATGGATTATTGTTAATTTCAATCTATCCTCCAGAAAACATACCTTTTGTCCCATAACCTGCCTATATCATGGAAAAAATCAACATCATCGGAGTACCTGAACATTTCAATTTCCCATGGTTACAAGTGGTGGCTTCCCAGCCCTTTGCATCCTCCGAGATCATCTTGGAGTGGGAGGATGAGTCGAGGGGATCAGGAGCCATGATCAAGGCCTTACGGGATGGTTCAGCTGACATCGCTGTGGTGTTGACGGAGAGTTTTATCAAAGACCGCATCGAGGGCAATCCTTCTAAGATCATAGGATTTCATGTGCGTTCCCCCTTGTTATGGGGCATTCATGTGTCGTCAAAATCGAAAATAGATTCCGTATCCGATCTTAAAAATGTCCCCTTTCTGATCAGTAGACTGGGCTCTGGTTCCCATTTGATGGCTTATCTTTTAGCAAAACAGGAAGGTTGGCCATTAAAAGAACTTCAGTTTGAAATAGTTGGCAACATGGATGGAGCAAAAAAGGCATTTCGAAGTACGCTGCCAAAAGTTTTTTTATGGGAAAAATTCACTACCCAACCAATGGTAGATCAAGGGTTGTTTACAAGAGTGGGAGAAATTCCTACGCCTTGGCCTTGTTTTGTTATGGTCGCTTCAGAGGGTGCTATTCAGAAACATGGTAAAATTCTATTGGAAATAAGAAATCTGGTATACGAAGAATCAAGAATACTAAGTAATGATTTAAAATTAATACCAAGGCTTAGTCAGCAATATGGCATCTCCGAGGCAGATTTGGAGACATGGTGGGTGCAAACCGCTTGGGCCACCGACGGTACTGTATCCATTTCAGATTTAGAGATGACGATGAAAACACTGAAAGAGCTGGATCTGATCAAATCTATCGTTCCTGCACTGGATTTGGTGGATGAATCTTTTGTTTCACTAATCTAATGAAAATTGAGGGCTTCAAGAATTCATCTCATCCCAATTCCATTCTTCATTGATCTGGTTGATGGCATGATGGGCGGTTAGGTCATATTGACAAGGTACTATCGACACGTAATTATTGGCAATGGCCCACTCGTCATTGTCCTCCCCTTTGTCAAAATTCACAAAATTACCTGCCATCCAGAAATATTTTCTTCCATTTGGGTCAAATCTTTCCGCAAACTCCTCCTGCCACTTGGCGTGTGCTTGCCTACACAATTTGACGCCTTTCAGTTTTTCATTCCTTTTGGGAGGAAAATTCACATTTAACGCCACCCCCTTGGGCATGCCGTTTTCAAGTACCTGTTTGGCAATTTTATACACATATTCCTCTGTGTGGGAAAAATCCGCTTTGGAGGAGTAATCACATAAACTGAATCCGATAGAAGGATACCCTTCCATGGCCCCTTCTATGGCGGCGGACATGGTTCCAGAATAAAGAACAGAAATGGAGGTATTGCTACCATGATTGATCCCACTGACTACAAGGTCAGCCTTTCTGTCTTTAAGGACATAATGCTTGGCGAGCTTTACGCAATCTGCTGGGGTACCGCTGGATTTATAGGCAATGACTTCTTCAAAAACCTCTTCTTCGGTCAATCGGAGCGTTTCTCCGATGGTAATGGCGTGGCCCATTCCTGACTGGGGGCTGTCGGGTGCCACCACCACCACATCTCCCAATTCCTTCATGACATTGACTAACACTCGGATTCCCCGTGAAGTAATGCCATCATCATTACTCACTAGAATAAGGGGTTTTTTGGACATAAAAATCTGTGTTTTTTAATTATTTTATTTGATTGTAGTAGGCCGTGATTCTTAACAAATCACCTCTTTTGTCATGGGAAAGTCTATTTTTTCTCATAAACAAATTGACTTCGTCGGATTTGTCATCCATGAATTCAAAAAGCTCTTTCTTTTTCTGTCCATACCGCTGAATTCTTCCATCTTTAAAAAAATAATAATCAAAGGCCAACTTGTTGCCAGCCATCATAGGGGGCCCGAACATGGGATTCATGTACATGGGACCATACATGCCCATACCTCTTGTATCAGTGGTAATGTATTCCCTGCACAACAAGGCAATGTTGTCTCCCTCAGTTAGCAATTCAAAAAAGGTCGGTACTTCATAATCGGTACTTTGGGCATAGGGCAAACTATAGAACGTCCTAATGCCTCCATAATATTCGTCAAATATTTCAAAATAAGTGACTGTAGATGGACTAAAGGTAGTTATGGTCTGACCTTGAAGCTGTACCACGTTGTTGTCTAAATCATATTTTACCTTACCCCGATATACCTCACCGTCTGTTGTCGTAATCCTTCCATCATGCCAAATCTGAGAAGGAAATTGTTGTGCTGATACAAATCCTCCCAAACTCATCAAAAGAACCAAAATACATATCGTTAATTTATTCATATACGGTCATTTTTTCATCACATTAAAATAACGAAATCTGCCAAGGAATAGTTGGTTTTCACTAATTATTTGTATTTGGAAAATTAGATTTTGATGGCCAGTTTGGATTTATTTGACCTGATCGGGTCTAGAAACCAAAATTTGGTGTCCCATTTTATCTCTTTTGGTCGTAAGGTATTTTTCATTGTGGGGATTAGAAGAAATTTCCAAAGAAACGGTGTCTACAATTTCCAAACCATACCCCAATAAACCCGCTCTTTTCGTCGGATTATTGGTGATCAGCCTGATTTTAGAAATCCCTAAATCCCTTAAAATCTGAGCTCCTACTCCATAATCCCTTTTGTCCATAGGAAAACCCAAGGCCAGATTTGCCTGAACGGTATCCATTCCCTGCTCTTGTAACTTGTAGGCTTTCAATTTATTGATCAATCCTATGCCCCTACCCTCCTGGTTCATGTATAATATAACGCCTTGGCCTGCTTTTTCCACCAATTCCATAGCTCGATGCAACTGAGGGCCACAATCACACCTGCAGGAACCGAAAATATCACCAGTAAGACAGGATGAGTGAACCCGCACCAGCACAGGCTCTTCCGGTTTCCATTCTCCTTTGATCAAGGCCAAGTGTAATTCTTCTGTATTGGTTTGTCTAAATGCGATTAAGTCGAAGTTTCCCCAAGTGGTGGGCATTTCTACCCCTATTTCCCTTTTGATCAGGCTTTCATTCTTTAACCTGTAGGCGATGAGGTCCTTGATGGAAATCAGTTTTAGATCAAAACGCTTGGCCACTTCCACCAGATCAGGTAACCTTGCCATGGTGCCATCTTCGTTCATGATCTCTACCAACACGCCGGCAGGTTGAAAACCAGCCAATCTTGCCAAATCAATGGCTGCTTCGGTATGGCCAGTCCTTCTCAATACTCCTCCCCTTTTGGCTTTGAGTGGAAATATATGGCCTGGTTTGCCTAGTTCCTCTGGTTTCGTAGCGGGATCCACAAGGGCAAGAATGGTTTTGGCCCTATCGGCTGCTGATATCCCGGTAGTACAACCATGGCCTATCAAATCTATTGAGACTGTAAAGGGAGTTTCAAAGGTAGCTGTATTTCTACCCACCATTAATTCCAGACCCAATTCCTCACAACGGTCCTCTATCAAAGGGGCGCATATCAATCCCCTTCCATGGGTAGCCATGAAATTGATGATCTCGGGCGTCACTTTTTCGGCCGCACAAACGAAGTCACCTTCATTTTCCCTGTCTTCATCATCAACTACAATGATGATTTCTCCTCTTTTTATGGCCTCGATACCTGCTTCGATGGTATCCAGTTTAAATGTATCTGACATAATGTTGTTTGAATCAAATTGGGAGTGCAAAATTACATCCTTTACCGGATAAAACCCGTGAAACCCGAATTTAGTTTGGCTTATTGGCTGATCACTGTCCCTAGTTGTTTGTCAATGGCAATTTGAAAATTCTTCAATTCCAGATAAACTTGTTGGAGTTCAACCACATCTTTGTTTTCGGCAACTTTTAGTTTCTGAATTGTTTCATCCAGCATTTTTTTCAACACCCTCCTTTTTAACCGCAAAATACCGGCATAAAGGGTTTTTGATAGATCATCAGTTTCCCGATGGGTATAGATCTGAAATTTCTTTTCCCAATTGTCGGACATTTCGTGTTTGCTGGTAATCATGCTGATGACCTCTCGTTTGATTTCCTGGTCTTCCTGTTTTAAAAAATACTCCGGATCTGGCAGGACATCCTTGGCCAAAGCACCTTTGTACTGAACCAGTATCCTTTGATAAACCGGTGTTTCAAAATGAAGGTCTTCCATTTCCTGAAGCAGATAATCACAGACCCTTAATCCCTCCGAAACTTTCTCAAAACCGTAACTGACCAACAAACGTAGCATTTCTCTTTCATGGGCAATTTGGGTTTCCTTGAGGGATGCTTCTGTTTTTTTCTCAGGGAGAAAATCTTCAATTACCGTTTCCTTGTTTTGGAGATTGGCTTTAAACTGATGGTCTTTGGTGATTTTGAGCAGCATTTTATTGAGCTCTGCCTGGATGATTTCCTCCTCCATTTCCAAAAGCTTCGCTGATTCTTTCACATAGACACTGCGAATAATTGGGTCTGGGATTTTGGACATGCTTTGCACCACTTGTCTGATAACTTCAGCCCGCTTGATGGGGTCAAGTGCTACCTCATCTGCAAAAAGCCCGATTTTGAAAGCGATAAAATCCTTCGCCTGAACTTTCAAATATTCCTTAAATGCCACAGAACCAAGTTTCCTTGAAAAACTATCCGGATCCTCCCCTTGAGGAAAAACCACAGCCCTCACATTGAGTCCTCCTTCCAACAGCATATCTATGCCTCTAAGGGAGGCTTTGATCCCAGCCTCGTCTCCATCAAACAATACCGTAACGTGATCAGTAAACCTTTTGATGAGTTTGATCTGATTTTCGGTTAAGGAAGTGCCCGAAGAGGCAACCACATTTTCTATCCCGGACAAATGAAGTGAAATCACGTCGGTGTACCCTTCAACCAAAAAACAATTGTCCTCGTTTCTGATGGATTTCTTGGCTTGAAACATACCGTAGAGTACATCACTTTTGTGATAAACAGCTGTTTCAGGAGAATTGATGTATTTGGGAGAGTTTTTATCATTCCCCAGTTTTCTGGCACCAAAGGCAATTGGTTTGCCTCCCAGGTTATGGATTGTAAAGATTACCCTACCCCTAAACCGGTCATAAAAGCGGCTCTGATCGGATTCTTTCTGAAGGATCAGACCAGCTTTCAATAAGATATCATCCTCAAAGCCGGCAGTTTTGGCTTTCTGATGCAGGTGGTCCCAGCTGTCCATGGCATAGCCAAGATCAAACTTTTCTATGATGGCTTCATGAAAGCCCCTTTCCTTAAAATAGCTGAGTCCGATGGATTGGCCTTCATCCTCTCTGAGGTTTTGGACAAACAAATCCCGCGCAAATCCCAAGGCGATGTAGAGGCTTTCTTTCTCATTGTAAGCTTCCACATCCTCTGGCGTGGCATTGTGTTCTTCCTCTATTTCAATGCCATATTTCTTTGCCAATTGCTTGATGGCTTCATTGAAACCCACCCCTTCGATATCCATGACAAACTGTATGGAATCCCCTGCCTTGCCACATCCAAAACATTTATATATCTGCTTGGATGGAGAAACGGAGAATGATGGCGTCTTTTCATTGTGAAAAGGGCAACAGGCCATTAGATTCTGTCCTTTTTTCTTCAGCGGAACATAATCATTGACCACCTCCTCGATGTCTGCTCTCTCTCTTACTTTGTCAGTGGTGCTTCTGCTGATGGCCATTGGAAAATATCAATCTGTTTTCAAAGATATAAAGTATTGCTTCAATTTAGTATCAGAAGTGAAAATGACAAGAACTAATTTTCCTTCTTTAAGGTTAGCTATCAAACTGTGATTTTTGTAGGCGAATTCGAAGGTTATCTAAGAAAGGAAACCGTTATTTGACAATTAACCAATAGTTAGAAAACCTACTGTGCAACAAAATTACAAGTAAAAAACAAAAAGCTTTAAAAAAGCCTTAATTACCCATAAATTGCAGGAGCATTCTCCAAAAGAAAAGCATGAGCATACAAAAAGAACAAGTATTAAAAGCCCTTTCAACCGTAGAAGACCCTGATCTAAAAAAGGACCTTGTCACGTTGGGGATGATTCAGGGCATAGAGATATCTGGCAATAAGGTTCGTTTTAAAGTAGTATTGACCACTCCTGCTTGCCCACTGAAAGAGCTTATCAAAAACAACTGTATCGGTGCTTTAGAAGCAGAACTTGGTGAGGAGGTAGAGTTGGATATTGAGATGACTTCCAACGTCACTACCACAAGAAACAATACACCACTTTTGCCACAAGTAAAAAACATCATAGCGGTTGCCTCTGGTAAAGGGGGGGTCGGTAAATCCACCACCGCCACCAATCTAGCCGTCGCTTTGGCTAATTCAGGGGCCAAGGTGGGATTGATTGATGCTGATATTTCAGGACCGTCAATTCCTACCATGTTCAATGTGGAAAGTGAACAGCCATCAGTAAAACAGGAAGATGGGAAAAATATCATTGAACCCATATTGCAATATGGTGTAAAATTGATGTCCATCGGTTTTTTGACACCTGCTGACAGTGCAGTGATCTGGAGAGGACCAATGGCGAGTTCTGCTTTGAGGCAGTTTATCTCAGATGTAGATTGGGGTGAGCTGGATTACCTTCTGATCGATTTGCCTCCGGGCACATCTGACATCCATCTGACCATGGTGCAGACCATTCCGGTGACTGGGGCAATTATCGTTACCACTCCCCAGAAAGTGGCGCTTGCAGATGCCACGAAAGCTTTGACCATGTTCCTGCAGCCACAAATAAATGTGCCCATACTCGGGGTGGTGGAAAATATGGCCTATTTCACCCCAGAAGAATTGCCTGACAACAAATACTATATCTTTGGTCAATCGGGAGGCAAAAAACTTTCCGAAAAGTTTGACGTTTCTTTTTTAGGCGAAATACCAATTGTTCAAAGCATCAGAGAAAGTGGTGATTCCGGTTACCCTTCTGTGCTCAAAGAAGGAATTACCTCACAAGCTTATGGTGCGCTTGCAGAATCAGTTGCCAGACAAATCGCCATACGAAATGCGGAAAAAACAAAAACAGAAGTCGTACAGATAAAAATATAGAAAGCATGCATACGGAACTCATTCAAAAAGTAGAAACGGCGTTAGACAGCATCAGACCTTATTTAGAGGCTGATGGAGGGAATGTCAAAATTTTAGAAGTCACTGATGACATGGTACTTAAACTGGAAATGACCGGAACCTGTAGTTCCTGCCCCATGTCGACCATGACGTTAAAAGCAGGCGTTGAGGAAGCTGTGAAAAGGGCAGTTCCTGAAATAGTCAAGGTAGAAGCCGTCAACGTAGCGGTAGTTTAGGTCGGTTTTCATCGGTTTTAATGAAAAATCTCTCATTTTTTTTTCGGATAAGCTGGCTCTTATCCTTTTTCTTTGCTCACTCCATTCATTTTGTTGAGGCACAGAAATTTTTAGGAAATCAATTCCAGGAGACCCACGTGCATGATGAAAAATGTGGCGCTTTGATAATTGAACAAATGCAGGAAGAAAGGTTGGGACTTCCCGCATCAAAAGAGTACTTCGAAGCCTGGATGGAAAGCAGAAAGGAGGCAATGAGGCAACAGCCACTTTCGACCCAACGTACTCAGGAAACCATTAAGACCATTCCGGTAGTGGTACATGTCATCCACCGCGGAGAAGCCCTCGGCACTGGTACCAATATCCCATTTTCCCAAATCCAATCCCAAATTGAAATTTTAACCCAGGATTTTCGGCGAACGAATCCGGATGCCGAAAATACACCTGATGTTTTTCTGGATGTGGCAGCAGATTCTCAAATTGAATTTGTTCTCGCCAAACAGGATCCACTTGGTTTGCCTACAGACGGCATCAATAGAGTTTTTGGTCCTCAAAACACCTACTCCCCAAGCGAGGCAGAATTGGTCGGGGAATTGGCCCTTTGGCCACCAGAAGAATACCTGAATGTATGGGTGTTACCCATGGCCTCACCATTTATAGGTTATGCATCTTTTCCTATTTCGGACTTGCCTGGGCTAAATTTCGCACCAAGTACCAGACAGACTGATGGCGTTACTATTGATTACAGGTATTTTGGAACGGGAGGAAGTGCCATAGGATTTTCGCGAGGGCGTACTGCCACACATGAGATTGGTCACTTCCTTGGCTTGAGACATGTGTGGGGAGACGGAGGATGTTCGGTGGATGACTTTGTGGAAGACACACCATTACAAAGCTCCCCTACCAATGGCTGCCCCTCTAGTCCGAGGGTAACTTGTGAAAGTAGGGATATGAGTGAGAACTACATGGATTATACCGATGATGTCTGCATGAATATTTTTACCCAAGGCCAGGTAGAAAGGATGGATGTGATACTTGCCTCTAGTCCCAGAAGAGCTTCCTTGGTGAACAATAGGGCCACCGTTATTCCAGTTCTACCTGATTTAGATTTGGCTATCGCTTCCTTTCTTGAACCCGGAACCTTCAATTGTGAAGTTTCTTTTGCACCATCTGTAATTGTATATAATGCTGGAAATGAGGATATTATAAATGCTAGATTACAAATTAGATTAAACAGCCAAATCATTGAGACAAGAGATTTTGACCTAAGCATAAGTACCGCAGAAAGAGACACACTTTCGTTTAGTCAAATCAGCATAAATTCTGAAGAAAACAATTCCCTTGAAGTAGAAATTATTCTCGTAAATGGCAGATCTGATGACGAATCAATCAATAATCTCCTGTCCATCAATCCTGAATTCCAGACAGCCGTAGGTCTTCCGTATGCTTATGAGGAAGGGGATATCGACCAATTTTGGTCAGTTTTCAATCCCGATGATTTAATTACCTGGGAAGCCAGACCCCTTGATATTTCAGGCAATGTGCAAGAGGTATTTTGGATACAGCACTATGAATATGAACAAACCGGAGAATTAGATTACCTGATCTCTCCACAGTTTGACCTTTCGGAATTAATAAATCCTCAACTTACTTTTAACCTGGCACATGGCCCTTATGATGATCCCAGATTTTCGGATCAATTGATTATTGCGGTTTCCACCGATTGCGGAAATACTTTTGAATTGTTTGATACCAACTATGACAAAAACAGGGATTTTCTACAAACCTCCCCTCCTACTTTGGATGCTTTTGTGCCTAGCAATGAATCCCAATTCAGAAGAGAAATATTTAACCTCAGTGACTTTGCAGGCCTCAGCAATGTGAGAATAGCCTTTATCACACGTAACGGATTCGGCAACAATATTTTTATCAAAGACATTGAAATATTGGAAGAGGAAGTTTACCGCTACGATTTGGAAATCGAAAGATTGATCAGTCCACTGCCAATCTATCGAGAGATAAACAATGGTAGTCAAGAGGAATTTGAAATTACAAATACGGGCAATCTCCCTTTAACGGGTTTTGTATACCAGCGTAGCCGAAACTTCCAAAGACCCCAAGGCTCTAGTCTTATCCGAGTAGAAGCCATACCGCCGGGAGAAAGCCAAAAAGTGGATTTAACCATTACAGGTACCGGATACAGTGGGAACCTAACCAACATGACTTACATATTTACCAATCCAAGTTTTGACCAAAATCCTGGGAACGGTGACACTTTGAGCGTCTTCTTCGATAGAACAGAGGAAGAAATTGAGGCCATACCTTGGCGTCAGGATTTCAACAGACTTGTTACCCTGGTACCTTGGGTAAGCATTAATCCTGAAAATAACGATCCATCTTGGGAATTGGAAATATTGTCATCCGGGCAAGATGGTCAAAGGGCTGTCAAACTTGGGAACAGAAAGGCTGGGAATGCTTATTGGCTTGCATCCCCTACTTTTGACCTTTCCTCTACCACAAAAGCAAGTGTGTTTTTCAACTATGCTGCGGCTAATGTTTCTGAAAACACCTCTTTGAAAGTCATCGTAAGCGACGATGGAGGACAATCAGGTGAGGAGGTTTTTCAAATTTCCGGTGCTGAATTGAACACGGTTTCAGGATCGATTTTAGATCCTTTGGATCTTCAAAGTTTTGATAGGGCTTTTGTTGACTTGACTGAATTTGCAGGATCCGGAAAGGATAGAATTTACCTCAACTTTGTTGTGGAAGCCGGTGAAGACGAAAGTGACCCTATTTACATAGACAATGTAGAGCTATTCCTTTCTGCCAATCCTGAACCTGTGGACCCAGGTTTGGGCAACACCACAGTGTATCCGAATCCGGCAAGAGATTTCTTCAATATAGTCTTCAACTTCAGGACTTTTGAAACAGTGAACATTCAAATCATCAGTGCATCCGGGGCAATTGTTCATGACGTCAATTATCCACAAACTCTAAATCAGACCTATACTTTCAGTACGGCTTTGTTCAATAAAGGACTGTTTGTTATTAGAATTTCAAGCAACTCATTGGTAGAAACCAGGAAACTTATCATTCATTAAGCGGTATTTTTTTCTTCTGATTGAATTCCTTCAGGATCTGTTTTTCTTGGGAATTTCTGTTGGTTCAAACACTTGTAGTCGGATCTATCACGGACCTTACCTCCGAAATTTTATCAGCTGGAAAGCCTCCTTTTTGGGCATGTTCCAAAACAGTCTCTGCGTCCTCCGCCATATGAATGCAATAGATTTTATCATCTACCACGTAGGACTCTACCCAATGGTAAGGTTTTCCCAGACCATTCACAACTTCGCATGATTTCAATGCGATTCCCCTTAACTGTTCAGGCGAAAGATTTCCGGCTCCCGGTAAATTTCTTTCAATGATGAATTTTTTCATAGTGCATTTGGAGATTGATTTGCAGTCCAGTGAAAAAAAACTTTTTCAACTGCTGATTTTTTCTATGAATTTAACAAACAATTACCTCATTTTCTGGGATTTATGGGAAATATAATTCCAGTTAATTTCCTACAGGGTAAGCATGATTTTTCGGAATACTATTTGATCACGTAAAATTATCCAATGATCCAAATCTTTATTTTAACTGGCCTTTGACCATTTACCGCACAGCCATTATAATAATGAATGGTTTCAAGACGTAATAATTAAAATTTAAGCATAAATTTACCAGCTGATCCTTCATCATTAAATTATCTTTCATGAGTAGTTTTAAGGAAAAAATCAAAAGATTTCTTGTGCACATAAGCATCATGCTGGGCATACTTCTGGTTTTACTTTTTATATTTTTTCAGTTTTATTTGCCAAGTTACACCCACCACGGTGACACTGTGACTGTCCCGGATCTTGAAGGTTACCATTACAGTGAGCTGGAAAACTACCTTGGCACAAGAGATCTCAGGATGGAGGTCACCTTGGACAGCGGTTTTGTGCCTGAGGTAAAACCACTTACCGTATTGAAGCAGACGCCTCGACCGGGTAGCAAGGTAAAGCAAAACAGGAAAATTTATGTCACCCTCAATGCGCAGAATGCTCCTTTGATTAAGATGCCTAATTTGGTCAACACCCTTTTGAAAAATGCACAGGAAATCTTAGTCAATTCCGGATTGGCAAGAGGTGAAATCATTTACATCCCTGACATTGGAATGAATGTGGTTTTGGAGCAGAAGTTCAGAGGTAGAAACGTGGAAGAGGGATTTGAAATTCCCAAAGGCTCACAGATTGACCTTGTAGTAGGTGACGGTTTGGGCAATCAATCCCTGAATATTCCAAACGTAATTGGTATGGAAGAAGCAGAGGCTGAATTTTTGATTATCGGATCCGGATTGAGATTGGGAAGAACGAGTTATGTAAAAACAGACACTGTTCCAAAAGGCACCATCGTCAGACAGGTCCCCCCTCCTGGTGAAGAGGTCAAAACAGGTGTATTGATCGACCTTTGGATATCTGAATTGGAAGAAATAGGAATTTGATGTCAAAAGGGAGGAAGATACTTTCTGGCAGTTTGGTTTTTTGCCTGTTTACCTTAATGGGACAGACAAGTGTCTATGGACAATTGCAACTCTTGCCAGTCGACCATAGCAAGAAGGCCCAATATACCACCCTCCCAAAAGCCCGAACTACCGAGCAAACCCTTACTTTGCCTTTCTGGGATGACTTTTCCAGTGAGGGAATTGATACCTCCAAATGGGAAAACCAAGGAGTCCTCCACTCCTACACAGTGGCCATCGATCCACCGACTTATGGCGCAGCTTTATTTGATGGCATAGATTTACAGGGAAGACCTTATTCGGATGTAATCCGGGAACAAGGCCAAGGAGACCGATTGACCTCACTCCCCATAGATTTATCCAATCTTTCGGATGCCCAAAAAAACTCTCTCTACTTAAGCTTTTTCTGGCAGCCGGGTGGAAAGGCAGAATACCCGGATATCAATGACCGTCTGGAACTTTATTTTCTAAATACAAACAACAGCTGGGATAAAATCTGGGAAGTCAGAGGAGGTACCCCGATAGATCCCATTGAATTTTCTCAGGAAATCATGCCTGTCGACAACGAGGCCTATTTCCATGAGGGTTTTAGGTTTCGGTTTGTCAGTGTGGGCAGGATCTCAGGTCCATTTGACAGTTGGCTAATTGACTATGTGCTACTCAATTCTGGAAGGAATGACCAAAATCTATTCTATGAAGACAGGGCGCTGACTCAGGTCAATGGAGCACTTTTTGGTAAATATGCCTCCGTACCTTATTTTCTCCTGGAAAAAAAAGCAGCTTTGGCCAGTGGCTCACTGAGCAATCAGTTCAATAACCTGACCAATAGGTTTAGGGCCATGGAATACACCTTTCAGATCAAAGACAGGGAAACAGGAAGTATTGTAAAAACCCTCAACCAAAACACCCCATTTAGCCCAGTACCCTTGGCCTTGGAGCGCCGGAATTTTCAAAGTGAACCAATAGAGGACCTTCAACTCTCCGCAGAAGGTCCTTTGGATCTGGAGTTAATGGCATATCTTACCAGTGGAGATAATTTTCTGGTAGGCAGCATTTCCACGCCGGATACTGTATTTTTGGAAACGGTAGATTTCAGGGTCAATGACACTGTCCGCAATGTCATTCAAATCCGTGATTTTTTAGCCTATGACAATGGCTCCGTGGACTATGCAGCTGGCATCAACCAAAGGCAGGGCATCCTGGCTGTTCGATTTGCGCTGGATACGGTGGCATACCTCAATGGCATCAGCATCAACTTCACCAATCAGGCACAAAGAGGCCGATCTGTTGCTTTGGCCGTCTGGAATAATTTGGATTCGCCACCAATTTATGAAGAAGAGGTAGGCATTCCTGCCAAGGATGTCCTTGAAGATTTTGTCTTTTTCCCCCTGGATACTACCCTTAGGGTCAGCGGAGAGTTTTATGTGGGATTCACCCAATTTACCAATAATTTCATTTATGTGGGCCTGGATAAGACCAATGATACCGCGGAGGAGATATTTTACAACATCGTGGGGGTCTGGCAGCAGAATGAGGAAGTCAGAGGTTCCTTGATGATTAGATCGCACCTTACGAATACCCCACCTGAGGAACCTGATGAGGATGAAATAGAAAGAGATATCCGAATCTATCCCAACCCGGTCAGTGAACGGGTTTTGGTAGAAGGAACCTTTACAGATCTGGAAGTGTATGATGCTTACGGAAGGAAAATTATCATCCAACCTGAGGACCATGAATCTGGGAAAATCCTTAATTTTGTGGGCCAACAAAAAGGGGTTTATGTCATCAGACTCCTTCAGGATCAAAAACCTAAATCATTTAGAATTTTAGTAAGATAAACATGGAAGACATTACTGTAGAAGAACTGAAAAGCAGACTGGACCAAAAAGACCAGTTTATTTTTATAGATGTAAGGGAAGAATGGGAGTATGAGGAGGATAACCTTGGTGCAGACAACATACCCTTAAGTCACCTCCCCCATCAGTTAACCGACCTTGAAAACAAAAAGAACGAAGAAATCATTGTTCATTGCCGGTCTGGAGCCAGAAGTGGCAATGCCAAAAAGTTTCTTGAAAGCAAAGGCTTTTCGAAGGTGAGAAATGTGCTGGGAGGTATTTTGGCTTATCGTGAATTAGAGGATGAATAAATCTATTTGAACGCTTTTTTCAGGTCATTTGGGGAAAGTCGTTTGAAGTATGGCAATTGTCATTGATTGTTCCGGTACACTTGTTGAATCTTAATGAATTTGCCTTTTGCAAAAAAAGCCAATCAGTCAATGATAAAAGGCTGCGGGGTAAAGCAAAGGATAAAAATCAGGATGGCCAACCAGCCTAAAATCATTCTTTTAGGGCCGACTCTTTTGGTTCCATAAACCGACGGATGCTCCAATCCCAAGATCCGACCAATCAGAAAGGCGAATAACAGCCAGCCACTGTATCCCTGTATTTCAGGATAATAAAATTTGAGTAGGTATTGGATTGCACCGATCAGTAAAATGATCATCCATTTTGTTTGTGGGGGTATATCTGCTTTGCTAAAACATACATAGAGGAAAAACAAGTAAAGCGGGATAGCCCAAACCAAGTAATCTATCGATTCATAGGGATCTAAAATCCCCAATCCGGCATAAAAAATAAATGCGATGTAGGCCAAAATGGAAATGGTTTTGTGGTGGTTCGGAAATAGTCCAAAAATCACATGCCCCCCGTCCAACTGACCGATGGGAAGTAGGTTAAGGGCTGTAAAAAACAAAGCCAGATAACCTGCAAACAGAAAAGGATAGTGGATGATCTCTGACATGTTGGGCATTTTCTCCGGATCTGCAAGTGTTTTTTCCATAGCCAAAAACAGCAGGTTGTATCCCATTTTCAGGTCAACGTAGCCCGATTCTTCACCATTAATTTCAAAGTCAGGGTCAAGGTATTCAGGGTGGATCTGATAGATATAATCCGCATCCGGCAGATTGGTGAAACCATAAATCAGAATACCCAATGCCACCACGAATCCTGCCAAGGGACCCGCTACGCCGATGTCAAAATACTTCCTTCTGCTCCTGATGATCCCTTTGATTTGAATCACCGCCCCAAAGGTGCCTATGGAAGGCGCTCCTATAAAACCAAGCCAACCAGGAATGAAATAAGGCAGCGAGGCCTTTACCTTGTGGTAAATAGAGGTTAGCAGATGACCCAATTCATGAATGAGCAAGATCCCGATAAAAGGAATACTGAACTTGAGTGATTTGGCAAAATACTCCCAGTTGAGAAATCCCTCTTCGGTTCCCAATACGGATTTGCCATACAACCATTCTCCCCCTGCTAAGGTGGTGGCCAAAAGGGTCACTACAAATAAAAGGGAGTGCTTTAGGTATTCCTTTTTAGAGTACATCCTGGAAATAGTTTACCAAAGCTTTTGGATGTTGAACATGATGGGTTTGGATCCCTACTTTTTGAGCAGCCAGGATATTCGCTTCCAAATCATCAAAAAAAAGGCATTTCTCAGGTTTTGTATTTAATTGTTGGACCACGGTTTCGTAAATCTTCATGTCCGGTTTCTTAAGTCCCATTTTATGGCTCAAAAACAAACCGTCAAAAAAGCCATCAAAACCTGTGTCTCCCGAAGTATGCTGCAAGCGCTTTTCCACTTCACCAAAATGGATGGGATTGGTATTGCTGAGCATAAAGATGCCGTAATGTTGTTTCAATGCTTTTAGCAATTCGATTCTTTCCAAAGGAATATCCAGCAGCAATTCATTCCATATTTCGTCTATCAGCCCATCGGACCAATCTTCTTGGAAAATATCCCTTACTTTTTCCCGGAAAGCGCCTGCATCCAACTTTCCCGTCTCAAAGTCGGCATAGATCGGGTAAGAGTAAAAATCATCTCCGATTTTTCTTTTTGATTCAGGCAATTCTCGGATTAAGCGCCTGACAGTTAATTCCATATCGATATTGATGATGACATTTCCCAAATCAAAAATCAAAAAGTCTATTCCAGGAAGTTTTTTCATTTTCAAATCTGTTGTTAAATTAAAATCAAATATGTAACATTGCAGTCCCAAAAGCAAGGCAAGGGGCTTTATTGCCCACAAAATTTAATTTCGGGAATAGACCATAGTTTCTCTGAATGCGATGTGTCTTGATATTTTGCGGGCCTATAGCTCAGTTGGTTAGAGCACCTGACTCATAATCAGGTGGTCCCTGGTTCGAGCCCAGGTGGGCCCACGGAAGCCGTCCATTTCTGGGCGGCTTTTTTTATACTCCCTGGTCTAAGGATGCATGTGTTTACATTCTTCTTTCCAAAAAAAATAAACATTCCCATGACAGAAATTCAGGCTAATTTTTTATTACCATCATAAAAGATAAGATAAAAATCAGAAAAATTTAATAGCCTACTTTTTACAATTGGCCTACCTAGGTTTAGATTGAGTATTAATAAGCTCATAAAGAGCTTAGTGCTCCCTGTGGTAAAAAGTCAAATTTTAACCTCAAAGCAAGCCAAAAAATTATTGACTCCGAAATATGTTATAGTGCAATTGGGGTACCCATTCCTTGTCTAGAATAAAAGGCAATGATGTGGCAGATTTGCCGAAACTGGAAATGGATGGTGAATAATTTGGTTATCCATCAGATCTGACCATGGTCTTTAGACTCATCCCCCTACGGTTTCCAAAGCCTTCCGAATGGCCGCCATATTTACCTCCAAAGCCTCTTCATTATCCAGGTCATTGAGGGGCTGATTGAAGGGTTCTGTTCGGAGGGGCCCGTCATACCCGATATCCAATAATCCCTGAAGAAATTCCTTGATGTGGATCACCCCAGTAGCCATGGGCAGTTCACGCTTTCCGTCTACCTGTGTTTCTCTGGTAAATCCGGCACGGGCATCATTGATGTCGACGACAACAATGTCCTCAGGTTTTAAGGTATGGATATCAGCTATGGTTTCATCAGCACAATACCAATGGAAGCTGTCCAAGACAAACCCCACATTGCTTTGTCCAATTTCCCCAATCAACTCCTTGCCTTCTTTCATGCTACTGATAAAAGGATAGCGGGCGGCAACCAACATTGGCCTCGTTCCCAAATATTCGATACCCAGCTTGATGCCATGGTCATTCATGACTTTGGCACATTCTCCCAAGCGATGGGCATGCTGCTTCATATTTTCATTGTAGGTGAGCTCGGGATGGGAGGAAATGATCCAGGTGTTGATGCGGGTAGCGCCCTGTTTTTCCATGGTCTGACAGAATTTTCTCAGTTTTTTAAAGTCCTCATCAAATCTGGTCCTGTCTTGTCTATATTCCACAGGAATATTGTTGGAATCATACGTGATGTCATGGGATTTCATTTTACCCAAAATGGCATTCAATTGGCCGTCAGAATAGTTGTCCATCACTTCCTGCGTAAAAGGACTGATAGCCTCATAACCAAATTGTATGGCATAATCCAGGGTCTGGGCAAAGTTGGCTTTAACCCCGATAATTCCGGGATTGAGGGAGATTTTAAATTTTCTTTCCGCTTCGATTTTAGCCATGCTTTGCGAAAAAGACAGGGATGCCAACCCTAGGGACAAAAATGAGGCATTCCGGATAAATTTTCTCCTTTCCATAATTCCATGTTTGTTGAACCAATATATGCTTTTTGCATGAGTACCCAAAAACCTCACCGCTCCTTCCAAGCTTTTTACCCAAACACAGGACATAACTCTTTGACTTAATTAAAATTTGGAACAAGGAATAGAATCTTCTTCAAACCTAGGGTTCAATTTAGCCGTATTAATTTTAGTTTAAAATCCATCTATATGAGCAAATATTCTCCTGTTTTGATCTCCGTATTTTTGATTTTGTTATTGTTGTCCTGTACCATTTACACCCCTTCAGCATTCAACAAGAAAACCTTCAGTCCCTTCGAAAAACCAATTGACAATTTCCTATTGTTGTATGCAGAAATGCCGGAGGATTTGTATCAGTTGACGGAAGACAGCTATGATCAACTGTTAAGAGGTCGATTCAATGATTTTCCCAACCAAAATACCAGGCAAAAGTTGCATGAGGCAATTTCCAATGAATTGACCTCTGCACAGGTTTACCCATATGAACTGGTATTCCAAACCCATAAGGACTATACCTTTGAGGAATTCAAAAGCGGATTGGATACTGTAGAGACTCCGTATGTCTTATTGGTTACTTTTAAGAAAGAGGAGTTTGTTGGAGAAAATTTGTCCCGCTATTTCCAGATTTATCTTTTGGACAAACATACCGGTCAACCGCTATGGCTTTCCTATGGCTACAGGCTATCGAATTTCTTCTATATGCCTTCTTTGGCCAAGGGCATTGCCAATGAACTTAAAAATGAAACCATCGTAATGAATTGACCAAAACCAAAAAGTTGTATTGATCCCGAAATATGTTCCTGCCCCCCCCTTGTCACTGCTTGTCACTGCTTGACCAGAAGCTATTTATTTTTGAAATTGTGGTATGAAGGATAAGATCTGCTTGATTACAGGGGCCAATTCGGGGATTGGTTTTGAAACAGCCAAAAACCTTTGTGCTCAAGGAGCCAAGGTGCTTCTTTGGTGTAGAACGGAAGAAAAGGCAAGACAAGCTGAGGCCAGAATTAAAACTAGCCATCCTCAAGCCCGTACTGCACAGGTCATGGCAGATCTTTCTTCCCAGAAAGCAATCAAGGAAGCGGCTAAGAGGATTTTACATCAACATTCAAAGATCGATGTGCTGATCAACAATGCGGGGAGTTGGTTTTCAGATTTGGGACTTACAGAAGAGGGATTTGAAAGACAATGGGCAATCAACCACCTTGCCCCGTTTTTGTTGACCCATCTGCTCTTGCCTGCCTTGCGAAATGCGCCGGATGCCAGAGTAATCACGGTGAGTTCTGATGCTCATTTTCATGGGAAGATCCATTTTGAAGATCCCAATCTTTCCAAAAACTACCACGGACTACGGGCCTACGCTCAATCCAAGTTGGCCAATGTACTTTTTACACAAGAGTTTGATAGAAGAAAAAGAAACCTACCCATTTCTAGCTATGCAGTACAACCTGGTTTGGTCAAGACAGATATCGGTTTAAAGCATACCATTTCTTTTCATGGCCTGATGTGGAAACTTCGCAGGTTAGGGGGAATTTCTCCTGAAAAAGGAGCCGAAACATCCGTTTTTCTGGCCAGTTCGCTAAATGTACGGGGCATTAGCGGCAAGTACTGGGATAAATGTGCACCCAAAACTCCTTCCAAAAAAACAGAAAACCGGAAGGATGCTGCCAGGTTGTGGGAGCTAAGTATGGACATGTGTGGCATTACAAATTATTTTGAACCATAGTCAAAAATACCTAGTGGCTTTCATACACCCGGAAAATCCTTTCCAAAAGTTTCATTTTAACAGAAGTTGGAAAAAGCTTCATCAATTTGACGATGGTCCAGTTGATCTTTCCTGGGACGATGACCCCCTTCCCTTTCATCAGGTTATCGATGCCTATTTTGGCCACCTCTTCGGGCATCAGCATGACCCATTTGGCCCGTTTGCCATGGGCGCTCATCCGCTTGAGGCCCTCCTCATTGGTCAGGACAGGTCCTGGACAAAGCACCGCAACTTGAATTCCCATGGTAGCCAATTCTTCCCTTAAGGCAAGGGAAAAGGCATAAATGTAGTTTTTGGTGCCGGTATAAACGCTTTTGTACGGCAAAGGCAAAGTGGCTTCCATGCTGCTCATATTCAGGATATAAGCTTTAGGAGAAGTTTTTAACATGGGTAAAAAATAATAGGTCATCATGGTCATGACCTGGGTATTGAGGTTAAGCATCGTGCGGTAGATCTCAGGGGAAATGTTTTCAAACCTGCCACCCATCCCCATGCCTACGTTATTGATCAGGATGTGGATGTAGAAATTATTTTGGATGCAGTGTTGGTACAGGTCCTCGATGGCTGTGGGTTGGGTCAGGTCAGTACCATAAATATTGACTTCAACAGGATATCTTGCTTTGATCTGTTGTTGGGTGGTTTTCAAAAGAGCTTCAGGCAGGGCCACCAAAAGTATGTCCTGTCCCCTAGCGGCACATTCAAAGGCAAAAGCTTTGCCTATCCCCATACTGGCTCCTGTAATCAGGGTATATTGTTTGTTGGCCATGTTTTATAAAATTAACAATATGAGAGGAAAATCCATCAGCCAAAACGAACTGTAAGCAAAATTCAGGAAATAGGAGGTATTTCAGCATCAATTGTTTTTTGATTGGCCAAAACAGGTTTAATTTGTAGGCGCAAGGAAATTTTTAACACTACAAAATCAGGAAAACATTGAAAATACTCGTCATTGACATCGGAGGAACCAACGTAAAAGTCAAAACAAACAATGAGGAAGAGCGTAGGAAAATCCCATCCGGTGGTCTTTTGACGCCAGAACAAATGGTTGAGGAAGTTTTGGAAAACACCTGCGACTGGGAGTATGAGGTGATCTCCATCGGCTTTCCTGGCGTGATCAAGCAAGGAAAAATCATGACAGAACCCAAAAACCTGGGAGATGGCTGGCTTTCCTATGATTTTGAAGCAGCCTTCAAAAAACCAATCAAACTGATGAATGATGCATCCATGCAGGCCTTAGGATCTTATCGCGAAGGGGTGCTGCTGTTTTTGGGATTGGGCACTGGGTTGGGTTCCGCCATCGTGGCCCATGGGACAGTAGTGCCTATGGAATTGGCGCACCTTTCTTACAAGTTAGGCACTTTTGAGGATTACCTCGGCCTTAGGGGCTTGGAAAGAATGGGGCAGGAAGAATGGCAAAAGCATGTTTTTTCGGTTGTGGGTAGATTTTCCGCCGCATTTCTGCCAGACGACATTGTACTAGGTGGCGGTAAATCCAAATTACTTACAGAAATTCCCCATGGCTGTCGGCTAGGCACGAATAAGTTGGCCTATGAAGGCGGATTTAGGATGTGGGGGTAAAAACATTTGGGTTAGCTTTCAGAGGACACCTGTTTTCCTAAAGAAGGGAAGTACCGGGCTCTGAGAACGGGATGGTAAAATTTGTAAAAGTTAAAAGGTTGTAGGTTAATGGTTTTTAAAAAAACGGAGAATTGATAACTGATCTCTGTTGTTCTCTCTCTGTTCTCCAATTCCTGATCTTTAATCTCTGTTTTCTAATAACTTTTTTAGCCTACTGAAGCATCAATTCTTTTTTGGTCAAGTTGGGATATCTGGTTTCATCAAGTGGCTTTCCCAAAATAAAATCCTTGACCAAGTTGACTACAACAATTGACCGGAGATTATGGCCCAAGCCCTGGGTTTCAAAAAGGGTAGCATTTCCCCAGCTATCCAGCAGTTCCAACGCATTCTCAAATGGCGTCTCCGGATCTCTTTTGTCATGGATGATCAAACCTTCCACGTTTATTTTTCTTGCGTAGGTTGACAGGCTGATGTCTTCCAGTTCATGTCTTATCTGTCTCTGAAATTCATTTTTGATCTGCGCGACGGTAGGTTCTTTTAGTCTTAGGGCTTGAATGTAAAAGGCGAAAAATTCTTCCGCCCTGCTTGGAGAGGCCATGGAGATTACTTTTCCGATATTGGTGATGTTATAGTAGTTCAATGCATACAGGACCGAAATGCTACCTATTGAATGGGCCACCACGGTGTCAAATCCCCCATATTTTTTGGCTAGCTGTGAAATCAAAAAGGCATTCAATGGTACCGTAAATTGGTCTCCCCCACTTTTTCCATGACCTGGGGCATCAAAAGCGATCAAGGTAAAATCTGATTCTGACAGACTGTTAACATATTTTTTCCAGCGGTAGCTGTGACTTTGCCAGCCATGGACAAAAAGAACCTTTTTGGAACCCTTTCCCCATAAGTAGATTTTTATGGGTGTACCATTAAAATCCAAAACCTCTTGTCTTGCGGTTTTTAAAAAGGCTTTATGATGTGCCTTCATTTTGGTTTTTTGGGGTTTGCAAAATAACCTAAACCCCACCTCTCCCCCTTTTTTGGGAGCAATCCTCGTCAAGGTGTTCAGGTAAATCCCTAGGCTGCGATAGATTAGATTTTTCATGGTTTTTTTTATTTAAGATACCAATCGGTATCATATTGAATAAATTTTTTTAGGTTTGGATACTTTTAATCTGTTGTTTAAGGTGATCGGTGACCATTAGGATATCGGTATTGGTTTTTCTAATCTTACTCATCAGGATGGCACCTTCCATATTGGCCAAGAAAATGGTAGCGAAGCGCACCGGATCTGTATCTTCCTTGATCTGATTATACTTAATTCCTTTGAGGATGATGTTTTCAAGGGCTGCTTGCATCTGATTCAGCAATTGATTGACCCTCAAATTCATTTCAGGCATGGTATCATCGGCTTCTACCCCCGCGTTGAGGATAGGGCAACCCCCTTTGATCAAGGGATCATTGATGTAAGAGACGAAAAAATCACAAAGCACCTCCAATTTTTCAGGAGCGGTTTCCCTGCTTTTGACTACCCTTCCCAATTTTTCAAAGATCAAATGGGAAATAAATTCATAGGTACTGCTTTCCAATGCTTCTTTGTCCCGAAAGTGTCTGTAAATGGCTCCTTTGGTCAATCCGGTGGCCTCTGTTATGTCACTCAAAGAAGTGGCCTTGAATCCCTGCACATTAAAAAGGGATGCCGAGACGGTAAGTATTTTTTCTTTAGTGGCTTCAGAATTGCGCATGTGTAAAGATACCGATTGGTATCTTAATTTCCAAATGTTTTTAAGGTTGGCTCAAAGCTTGAAGGTGCAAGCCGAATGGTAGGGCAAACAGAAAAACAGTGAATAGAAAAACTGGGGATAAGCTCAAAGCTCCAAGTAGAGAAAACTGGTTATCCTATGGTAGTAAAAGGTTAGAGCGGTTGTAGAAAATGTAATTAGTAGAAATTTTAAGCATTGAACATTGTGAAAGAAAACAAGAAAAAACATTAAACTCAATTCAAAAACATCTCAGAAATCAAATTCACATAAACCATCCGTTCCTGCTCATTTCTAGCGGATTTAAGGGCCACCACTGATCTTTTGATCACTTTTTGGATCATGGCCTCCATGCTGGCTTCCTGGTGGAGCGCAGATTCGATGTCATTTTGCTTCTTTAATCTTGCTATTTCTTCGGATTTGGATTTGTGAAGGTATGACTTCAGCTCTTTGATGATGCCGAGCTTTTTGTATTGCACCATCCAGCTTTGGAAATCCGATAGATGTTCTTTTAGTATGATTTTAACGGCCTCTATACTGGCTTCCTTCTGGGCCATGGTGGTATCCGTAACCTGCCTGATATCATCGATATCAAGCCTGATGATTCCTTTGATCTGATCCACTTTTGGATCTATGGAACGAGGCAGCGAGATATCGATTAAAAGCTTGAAATTGGCTACAGGTTCAAGGAAGCAATCTGGTTTGATTAAATAGCCATCCACACTTGGAGCAGCAATGATGACATCAAAGTGTGACAAGTGATTTACCACTGATGAAACAGGTAAAAAAGTGATACCTTGTCCATGCTGTAAAGCAAACTGCTCCACTTTCTCTCTGGACCTGTTGAGGATGCAGATATTGCGATAACCTTTGGAAAGCAAATGCTTGCAGACATTCCTGCCCATTTCACCAAATCCTACCAGGCAGATTTTGGGGTCTTTAATCATTTCTAAATATTCGCTGGCCATGTCCACAGCGGCAAATGAAACTGAACTAATTCCGCTTTTGAAATTGGTCTGGTTGGCTATTTTTTTATTGGCAGCAAATAAGGAATGGATCAAACGATGAATGTAAGTACTGACCAGACCCTGTGCCGTGGCATGGTGGTAGGCTTGCTTCAATTGATTTAAAATCTGCGCATCTCCCAAGATCTGTGACTGTAAACCAGCTGAAACTTCCCCAAAGTATAGCATGGCCTTTTCTTCATCCAAGTAAACTTCAAACGCACTTTTAGTTTGGGACAGCGGCTGTTGTTTGAATTCAGCCAAAACTTTAAAAAACAATGCTACCTGAGTCTGTTCCATATGGGTCAAAATTTCTGTTCGGTTACAGGTGGATAAAATCAAACACTCCATCTCCCCCAACCTGCTTTTGATCAGCTTCGAAAAAATGGTGATTTCTTCCTTCGTAAATGAAAAAGATTCCCGTTTTTGGATTGATGCCCTTTGATGGGATAAGCTGAAAATGATAAACTGCGGCATGGTTTGGCGTTTTTCGTTTGTGTTTTGATTTACGCAGACCAATGTCCTGTTGGATTTAGGGAAACAAAGAAAAATGCTATTTAGAAAATGTCTAATTTGATTTTACCAAGCCTTGGTTTCCAATCCCAAATCAACTTGGAAGAAAAAATTGATAGCACTATAATTGAATTTTATCAAATTTTTTGCCTTAACCATTATCAAAAACTAGTGGTATTCAAATAAGATTGGAGAAAACCCTAGAGGTATCAAATACCCCACTTATGGCCATTAAATCGAAATCGTTTGCGTAAAATTCCGTTGGAATGCGTTGGAATGCGGGGCCAATTAGTGAAATTTAATGACTTAATCTCTAACGATAAACCTGAATTATGAATCTGAAACGAAACATCACCCTCCTCATTTCTTTGTTGGCTTTCACTTTTTTTGCCTGTAACCCCTCAGAAATCCAACAGGAGGATGGCTGGAGAAACCTTTTTGATGGAGAAAGCTTAAGCGGCTGGAAAGCAGTAGGTGGAGAAGCGCCGTTTGAAGTGGAAGATGGTGTCATCATCGGCTATGCCAAAGCAAATACACCCAATACTTTTTTGATCACCGAAGAGGAATTCGGAGATTTTATTTTGGAATTGGACCTAAAAATCGAAGACCTTTCAAGCAACTCCGGCGTGATGGCGCGTGGATTGTACGACCCCGAAGGCCGAAATGGTCAGGGGTTGGTATATGGCTATCAAATAGAGGCCGATCCTACCGATCGGGCATGGTCAGGTGGATTGTACGACGAGGCCAGGCGCGGTTGGCTTTATCCTCTGGAATTGAACCCTGACGCAAAGGATGCCTTCAAAATGGGAGAATGGAACCAATACCGCATTGAAGCCATAGGCAATGAAATCAAGTCTTGGATCAATGGAAAGGAAGTCGCTTATGTGGTGGACAACATGGATGCCCGTGGTTTCATCGGCCTTCAGGTCCACAGCATCAACAAACCTGAAGATGAAGGAAACAAAACCTATTTTAGGAATGTAAGGATCAAAACCGAAGATTTGGATCCCAAATCATTTGAAGGAGATGTGTTTGTGGTCAACACGGGTTTGAATACGCTGACGGAATACGAAAAGGAAAATGGTTGGAAGTTGTTATTTGACGGCCAAAGCTCCACAGGCTGGAAAGGGGCCTACAAAGAAAACTTCCCTGAGGAGGGTTGGCATGTCCGAGATGGCACCTTGATCATCGAGGGTGCTGACGGGGGCGAATCCACAAATTTTGGTGATATCGTCACCATTGAAAAGTTCAAGGCGTTTGACCTGGCCTTTGATTTCAAGATGACAGAAGGTGCCAATAGCGGGGTCAAATATTTTGTAACCCTCAGTGAAGGCAATACAGGGTCTGCGATTGGGCTTGAATACCAGATTTTGGATGATGAGAAACATCCCGATGCCAAAATGGGAAGGGATGGAAACAGGACTTTGGCTTCCCTTTATGATCTCATTAGGGCTGAAAAAGAAAGCCGTTTTCTCCGACCTATTGGGGAATGGAACAAAGGGCGAGTCCTTGTAACGCCGGATAATCAAGTCACACATTTTCTAAATGGAAAAAAAGTATTGAGCTATACCAGGGGATCGGAAGAATACAGAGCACTGGTAGCAAATAGCAAATACAACATTTGGGAGGATTTTGGTGAGGCAGAGGAAGGCCATATCCTGTTACAGGACCATGGAGATGAAGTGCATTTCAAAAACATCAAGATCAAACCCTTACCTTAATTCTGTAATTTTTGACTAACAACCTGAAACTTACATCAACGGATATGCAAAAACCCAATAATCCCAGAAGAAGCTTTATCAAAAAAACCGCCTTGGCCACCGCCAGCCTCTCCACCATGGGGGCCGTAGGTTTTTCGGCCAAAAGCTATGGCAACATATTGGGAGCCAATGATCGATTAAATGTGGCCATCCTCGGGCTTGGAAGAAGGTTGGGTGCATTTTACGAACCCATTGCCCTAAAAAGCAGCAATGTCAACTTGGTTTACCTCTGTGATCCCATGAAATCCCAAAGGGAAAAAGCAGCAGTAAATTTTTCCAAACACATCGATTATCAGCCCAAACTGGAAAACAACTGCTTAAAAGTATTTGAAGACAGGCAAGTGGATGCCATTATCAATGCCACTCCGGACCATTGGCATGCACCAGGCACTTGGCTGGCTTTAGAAAACGGCAAACATGTCTATGTAGAAAAGCCCTGCAGCCATAATCCAAAGGAAGGAGAGCTCTTGGTTGAATTTCAAAAAAAGTACGGCAAAGTCGTTCAGATGGGTAATCAGCAAAGGTCTTCTGACCATACGATAGACATCATCAAACAAATCCATGACGGAGTAATCGGCAATGCCTATTTGGCCACCGCATTTTATACCAATGCCCGGGGAGAAGTGCCTGTTGCCAAGGAAGCCTCAGCACCGGATGGCCTGGATTGGGAGCTTTTTCAAGGCCCTGCACCCCGTAAAAAATACATGCATGACACTTGGGATTACAACTGGCACTGGTACGGTTGGGATTATGGTACGGCGGAGACCGGTAACAATGCCACTCACGAACTGGATGTGGCTCGTTGGGCACTTCAAACAGATTTTCCAAATGAGGTCTTGGTAGATGCGGGAAAATATCACTACATCGAAGATGGTTGGACCATGTATGATACCATGCTGGCTACCTTCAAATTTGATGAAAACAAAACCATCCAATGGGATGGAAAAAGCAGAAACAATTATAAAACTTATGGCTCAGACCGTGGCACTTTGATCTTTGGTACAGAAGGAAGTGTGTATGTGGACCGGGGAAAATATGAATTGTTTGATAGAAACGGCGCAAAAATAAAAGAAGTAAAGTCTGGGAGCATCGAAGGCAGCACCAACCTGGGTGGTGGAGGGGATACCAGTACCGGACATGTCATTAATTTCTTTGAAGCGATCAGAGGCAAGGCCACTCAGAATTCACCGATTGATGAGGGGGCAAAAAGCACGCTATTGTGCCATTTGGCCAACATAGCCTACCGTGCAGAAGAAAACTTCAAATGTGATCCATCCAATGGCCATATTCTTAACAGTGCAAAAGCCAAATCCTTTTGGTCAAGGGAATATGAAAAAGGTTGGGAACCCAAAATTTAAAAATCCAACTCAATGCCCATACACACGAGTAAAACCCGGTCAAAAAATGGCTGGGTTTTTTTATTCTCCGGAAGATCTTCTGATGGTTATTTTTGAGGGTATCATGATGATCCGGTCTTCGAATTCGGGATGATCTTTTTTGGTCAGTTTTTTCATCAATAAATCCGCACAGGCTATCCCGATCTCCATGGCTGGCTGAGAGATGGTCGATAATGGTGGGTCAAGGATATCTGCTATTTTCATATTGGAAAAGCTGATCAACTTAAGATCTTGGGGGATCTTTAAGGAGGTATTTCTCACTGCCTTGTAGATAGCTACAGCCAGTTTTTCCACCGAAGCCAAGATGCCGTCAGGTCTGTCTTCAGACCCTAACAAGTCGCCAATCAGCTTGATATTTTCATCTTCCTCCTGCATGCAGACAATGACTTGGTTGGGTGAAAACTCCATTCCATAATCTTTCAAGGCCACTTTAAAGCCCCGGAGTCTTTCTTTACTGATGGAAAGGTCCTTTGAAAGGGTTAGGAAAACCAATCTTTGACAGCCTTTCTGAATCAGATGTTTGGTCCCATCATACCCGCTTTGATAATCATTGGTGATAAATTTGGTAGTAGGAAATTCATCGCAAATGCGGTCAAAGAAAATCACCGGCAACTTTTTCTGGTATAATTGAAGGAGGTGGTCGATTTTGCTGGTTTGGCTGGATACGGACATGACGATGGCATCTACCCTACCATTAAGCAAGAAAGAAAGGATTTTTCGTTCTATATCAAGCTCCTCATGGGTATTGTACACCAACAAATGATAGCCATGTTGTCTGGTGACTTTCTCTATGCCGTCGATCACCTGTGCAAAAAAATTGTTGATACGTTCGGGAATGATTACTGCAATTGTATAGCTCTTGTGGTCCCTCAAGCTCCTTGCATACGGATTCGGATGGTAATTCAATTCCTTGGCCAATGCCAATACCCTCACCTTGGTTTTTTCACTGATTTCGTATGAATCGTTCAAAGCCCGTGATACGGTGGATGGAGCTAAATTCAGTTGTTTAGCAAGATACTTTATATTGATTTCAGGCATGATGGGCAACTATATTTAAAGCCAAATATCAGGCTAATCCAGTTAAATATATCAAGTTCCTTTCTAAATATGGTTACAGAATTGAATAAAAGCGTGCGTTACCAAAACGAAATCGGAATCGATTGCATGATTAAATTTCCTTTTAGGATTAAAAAAACAGGGCTTTTTAAGTAGTTTAAAGTTTATTAGTCAAAGCGCATTTCAATTAGCACAGCCCAAGATGAAAAAATTTATGGACGAGGATTTTTTGTTGGAAAATGATTTTGCCAAAAAGCTCTATCATGACTATGCCAAGGATCAACCCATCATTGATTACCATTGCCATCTGTCTCCTCATGACATCCAAAAAGACCGAATCTTCAAGAATATCACAGAAATCTGGCTTCATGGTGACCATTACAAATGGAGAGCAATGCGGACCCTTGGCATTCAGGAGCAATTCATCACAGGCTCAGGCTCTGATTGGGAAAAATTCGAGGCCTGGGCAGAAACAGTCCCCTACACCATGAGGAACCCCCTCTTCCATTGGACTCACACGGAGTTAAAACGCTATTTTGGCATCGCCGATCTTTTGGCACCTCAAAATGCCAGAGCAATTTATGAGCAAACTTCAGAATTGACAAATAGCCAAGAGTTTAGCACCCGTCATCTTTTGGCCAAAATGAAGGTGGAAACCGTATGCACGACGGATGATCCCGTCGATGACCTTCAGTCCCATATTGAATTTAAAAAGGAAAATAATGCCATGGGGCTTTTTCCTGCATTCAGGCCGGATAAGGCCTATGCATTAGAAAACCCAAGCAGTTATCGAGAATATCTGAAAAAGCTTGGAGAAATGGCTTCTCTGGACATTACAAATTTTGACCAACTTGTAGAGGCTTTGAGCAAAAGGATTGACTATTTCCATTTTCATGGCTGCCGCATGTCAGACCATGGTTTGGAGCAATTGTATCACTTTAGCCAACATCCCAATTCACCAGATGCCATTCTAAAAGAGGTCTTGAAAGGAAATGCCCCGAACAAAGAGGACCTTCACTATTTCAAATACAGCTTACTTCTTGAACTGTGTAAATTGTATCATGCCAAAGGCTGGACACAGCAGTTTCATCTGGGAGCCCTGAGAAACAACAACAGCAGGATGTTAAAGGCTTTGGGCCCCGATACCGGTTTTGACTCCATTGGGGATTTCGGTCAGGCAGCGGCCTTGTCACGTTTTTTGGATGAACTGGACCGTGAGGATCAGTTGAGTCAAACCATCTTGTACAACATCAATCCAAGGGACAATGAAGTCATATCCACCATGGTTGGTAATTTCAATGATGGGTCTGTCAAGGGTAAAATTCAATTTGGATCGGGATGGTGGTTTTTGGATCAGAAAGACGGCATGGAAAAACAACTCAATGCTTTATCCAACATGGGCTTGGTCAGTTGTTTTGTAGGCATGCTGACTGATTCCAGATCTTTCCTCTCCTTTCCCAGACATGAGTATTTCCGCCGCATTCTTTGTAATCTCTTTGGAAAGGATGTGGCAAACGGAGAATTGCCGGCAGATGAGAAATGGATCGGTCAAATTATAGCGGATATCTCCTATCATAATGCCAAAAATTACTTTCTATTCTGATATACATAAATCTGTTTTTCAGTACTATATATTAAAATCAACTCGTTCAGGATAGCTGTAGACATTAAAGCTTTTGGATTTTAAAAAACCTATTGCTGTAATGCCCTTTTCCTCAGCCAAATCAATGGCCAAACTTGAGGGTGCCCCCACTGCCACAACAATGGGAATTTTGGCAACCGCTGCTTTTTGGATCAGTTCAAAACTTATCCTGCCACTGAGAAGCAAGATACTGTTATTCATTATAGAACTTTTCATTTGCAGTGCAGCACCAATCACCTTATCGAGGGCATTATGCCGGCCGATATCTTCCCTCAAAAACAACAACTTCCCATCTCTTCCAAACAATGCGGCTCCATGGATTCCGCCGGTATATTTAAAAATAGTTTGTTCCATAGCCATTTGATCTTGCATGTCAACAAGCATTTTTAAGCTAACCCTAGACCCATCTTCCTGAATGGGTATTTTGTCACAGGTTACCGACTGTATCGCTGCCTTGCCACAGATCCCGCAGCTGGAATTCATAAAAAAATTTCGCTTCAAACTGGAGAGGTCAAGGCTGACTAAAGGAGATAATTTCACGATTAAAACATTGCCTTCTTCCTCCGGTTTTACCCGCTTACAATACCGCATCAACAGGACATCTTCTTTTTGCTTTATGATGCCTTCCGAAAATAAAAAGCCATAAGCCCAATCCATATCATGGCCGGGGGTGCGCATCGTTGTCGCCAACTCCATTTCTTGCCAGTCTGCTCCCTCACCAAACTGAAGCCTTACCTGTAAGGGTGCCTCCAGAGCCAACAAATCTGAAACTTCCTGAGCATTCCCCTGCTGCCATCTGATGATCTTTGCTTTTGCTACAGGCGCAATAGTTTTCATGTTTTCTGTGCTTTTTGGATGGAAACCTCTACAAATTTGGAAGCAGGGCAATGGGATTCGGGGGACTTGTTGTCAATGGCGACCAACACATTCCCTTCAGGAAAATAAACCCCTACACAGCCCCTGGTGATCGGATAAGGCACCGCCTGTAAATGTTTCAACACCCGCTTTTCCTGATTGAAAATGCTGGTGAGGTCAACCCTTTCCTCAGGCTCAATTCCTAATTTCTTCATGTCCTCCTCGTGCATCAACACCACTTCTCTACTCTGATTGATCCCTCGGTAGCGGTCATTGAAACCATAAATGCTGGTATTGAACTGATCATGGCTCCGAATGGTCATCAGGATAAAATGGTCTTGGTGAATCGTGTTTTCCGGTAAAGGATTGGAAGTAAAATGGGCTTTTTTGTCCGAGGTGTCAAATTTTCCTTCCCTGTTGCAATTGGGCAGGTAAAATCCCCCAGCTTTCCTCACCCTTTGGTTGTAACTTTCAAACCCATCGATCACCTGTTCAATTTTGTCTCTGACCAGGTCATAATCCTGGGCAAATGCCTGCCAATCGGTGCTTGATCGGTGCTTTAATGTCGCTTTGGCGATACCACAAATAATCCCTACCTCACTTTTCAATGCCTCGGAAGCCGGAGGCAAATCCCCCATTGACATCCTCACTCTTCCAGCAGTGTCTTCCGTACTGACAAATTGCGGTCCCTTTGCCGTTAGATCCGATTCCGTCCTACCCAGACAGGGAAGAATCAAAGCAGTCTTACCATGTACAAGATGGCTGCGGTTCAATTTAGTGGAAATATGAACAGTCATATCGCAATTGCCAAGTCCTTTGAAAACCATATCCGTATCTGGAGCAGCCAAGGCAAAGTTCCCTCCAAGGCCCATGAAAAATTTAACTTTGTTTCCCGCCATGGCTTTGATGGCATCCACCGTTCCATAACCTTGGTTTCTAGGCGCTTGAAAATCAAATACACGCTCCATCCTGTCCAAGAAAGCATCTGGCATTTTTTCCCAAATACCCATGGTCCGGTCCCCTTGCACATTGCTATGGCCCCTTACAGGCAGCGTCCCTGCTCCCCTTTTTCCAATTGCTCCTTTCAGTAAAAGAAGGTTGACAATCTCCCTAATGGTGCTTTCTGCATTTCTATGTTGGGTGACCCCCATAGCCCAGGCTATGATGATTTTGGATTTACTCTTAATCATAGCCACGACCTGCTCTAATTGATCCAAAGAAATTCCGGAAGCCTGTACCAGTTCTTCGATCTTGTACTGCTTGAGGTTTTTTACAAAGTCCTCAAAACCAACCGTCTGACTTTCAATAAAGGAATGATCAAAGACTTGCCCACCACTTTGCTTGTCTTCCTTGATCAAAAGCCACATGATGGCCTTCAGCAAAGCAAGGTCACCATTGATCTTGACTGAAAGATAAAGATCCTGCAATTGGGTGGGTTGTCCGATCCATTCCCAGGGCTTTTGAGGATGGCGAAAGTGCATGAATCCCGCTTCCGGTAAGGGATTGACCGCAATGATCTTTCCGCCGTTCTTTTTCAGTTGTTGTAAAGCGGTTAACATTCTGGGAGAATTGGTTCCGGCATTTTGACCGATATTGATTAAAACATCGGCATCTGCGATATCATCTAAAGTCACAGAAGCCTTTCCTATTCCTAAGGTCTCCCTCAAGGCCTTTCCGCTGGCTTCATGACACATGTTGGAACAGTCCGGCAGGTTATTGGTACCGAATTGTCGCACAAAAGTTTGGTACAAAAAGGCTGCTTCATTGCTTGCTCTGCCTGAAGTGTAAAATACCGCATCATCCGGATGACTCAAACCATTCAATTGACTTGCGATGATAGCAAAAGCTTCCTTCCATTCTATGGTCTCATAGTGCGTGGATCCTTCTCTGAGGATCATGGGCTGAATCAATCTACCTTGTTTTTCCAACCAATGGTCAGATTGTTGAAGTAACTCGGCCAATGGGTATTTTTTGAAAAAATCCTCCCCAACTTTGTTTTTGGTCGCCTCCCAAGCCACAGATTTGGCGCCATTCTCACAATATTCGGCTATGCCACTGACCTTGTCTGCATCCGGATCCGGCCAGGCACAACTTGGACAGTCGAAACCGTCAGGCTGATTCAGTTTGAACAGTGTCTTTACTCCTCTCCCCACGTAAGTTTCCTCCCAAATGTAATATCCAACGGATCGAATGGCAGGAAAGCCAACCGATGAATCTTGGAGCTTACTCAATTTGACTTTTTTTTCCTCTTTCAAAACTTTGGCTTTATGCTGAAATTACCATGCAATTTGTTCTTTATCAATTCTAGGTCAAAAATTTCAATCTTTTGCTGTAGTTTGGTCCTTTTCTGAAGAAATCAGTGGATTTCCTGCCAACTAGAAATGCCTTTAATGGTTTCATTACATCATTTTCCTTAAAAGTTGTAAATTTTTCATGTATCCAAGATTTGGATACAAAATTGTGTCAGGAAAATATATACTCATTGAAGTTCTTCTAAGACTGGTTTAAAATCATTCAATTTAATGTATTTTTTAAATCAGTAAATACAAAGTACTGCCAATTAGCACATTAGCACTAACCATCAAGTCGATCTATTATGAAAACAACCCAATCCCTATTCGTATGGTTGACAGCCTTCTTTCTGTTGGGATTGATAGGCTGTGCCAGGAACCCTGTGACAGGAAAGCGGCAGCTTGTTTTGATGTCAGAAGCCCAAGAAATCAGTATGGGCAAACAGTCAGATCCAGAAATCGTCGCATTTTTTGGTTTGTATGAAGACCCTGAACTCCAGCAATTTATCACGGAAAAAGGGCTGGAAATGGCCGCCATTTCCCATAGACCCAACTTGGCCTATGAATTTAAAATCGTAGACTCACCTGTCATCAATGCCTTTGCCGTACCCGGAGGATTTGTGTATTTTACACGAGGTATCATGGCGCATTTCAACAATGAGGCAGAGTTTGCAGGGGTGTTGGGCCACGAGATCGGTCACATCACTGCACGACACTCTGTCATCCAACAAAGAAATGCCATGCTGAGTCAGTTAGGTGTCATCGCCGGAGTCATCCTGATCCCGGAACTTGGGGAATTTATAGAACCCCTATCGCAGGGTGTTCAGGTTGCCCTTTTGGGCTTTGGGCGGGATGCCGAAAGACAATCGGATAAATTAGGGGTAGAATACTCTTCCAAAGTTGGCTATGATGCCAAAGAAATGGCTGGCTTTTTCCAAACGCTGGAAAGACAGCAACAGGCAGCAGGTGGTGAGAGTATACCTGACTTTTTATCCACCCACCCCTCTCCGGAAGAAAGAAATGTTAAGGTGGCTGAGTTGGCCGAGGAGTGGAAACAGAAGCTTAACCTTTCCGATCCAGAAATCAATCGATCCAGTTACCTCCAATTGATTGACGGTTTGATTCTAGGGGAAGATCCGAAGCAGGGTTTTGTAGAGAATAATTTCTTTTACCATCCTGTTTTAAAATTCTTCTACCCAATCCCTCAGGATTGGAACGTCCAAAACAGCCCTCAACAAGTTCAGATGGCACCAAAATCAGGGGATGCGGCGATGATACTCAGTCTAGCCAATGGAGCATCACCGAAAGAGGCGGCCGAATCCCTCCTCACTCAATACAAATTAGAAGCCGTAGAATCTAAGGCAGAAACCATCAATGGACTTCCGGCACATTTGCTTGTGGCCGATCAGAAACAGGAAAACGGAACCATCCGCGTAGTAGCCGCACTCATCTCCTATGGAGGTAACATGTATAACCTGATGGGTATCTCGGAGCTTTCTAAGTTCGCGGTTCACCAAAACACTTTCATGACAACCATAAGAGCCTTCAAGGAATTAACGGAGGCTGAAAAACTCAACCGAAAACCCGATGTGGTCAGGATCAAAACCATTCCCAGAGCCATGAAACTTCAGGAAGCTCTAAAGCATTTCAATATGCCCGAGCAGCGGTTTGAAGAATTGGCTTTGTTAAACGGAATGTTGCTTGATGACCCACTCGAAAGCGGTACTTTGATCAAAGTAGTAGGTAAATAATAAAATGACTATCAGGTTGTTAAGTGCCTTCCGCACACCTAAATGAAATTAATTTCAGGATTTAGTATTAGCAATATCCCAATATCCACCTAATATCTATTATTATCACTTTAAAGCAGAATTAATCATATAAGGTGAGATTGTCATTTGAGCCAGATAAAAAATTAGCAATCAATTTATCCCTCCCAACGCATCACCAAAGCCGTTCTGTTGGGCAAATAGACTTTGATGTTTTGGTCTTCATCGGTTGGATACGTGATGCTGTCATCCACCCGGTCAAAACCGCCGAATTGTTTGCGTTCCGAATTTAGGATGATCCTGAATGACCCCGCTTTATGGGATTGAAATGTAAAACCGAATATTGAAGTAGCGATACTGAAGTTAAACAAAAATATAAGGCCTCCCCGGGTGAAAACGATCGTCTTGTTTTCAGGATCCAAATGGATCTGTTGGGTATTGGAATCCAGCATCACTTCATGTTCTTTGATCGTTTTGATCATCGCCTTGTCCCAGTTGTCCAGGTATTGATAGCGCAGTTTTTTATTATCTACCAGTGACCATTGCCTTCTGGCATACTGGTAACTCCAGTCATTTCCCTCCCGTGGAAAATCCACCCATTCCGGATGGCCAAATTCATTGCCAATAAAATTGAGATAGCCTTCCCCGCCCAGGCTGATCGTAAACAAGCGGATCATTTTATGCAGGGCTATCCCCCTGTCCACCACAAGGTTTTGGTCCTCCACCTGCATGTTGAAATACATCTCTTTGTCCATCAACCAAAAAGCGATCGACTTGTCTCCTACCAGTGCCTGATCATGGGATTCTGCATAAGCGATGGTCTTTTCCGTTTTAGGCCGGTTGGTCATTTCATGCCACATGTCAAAAAGATCCCAATGTTCATCCGGCTTGTGCTTCAGGGTTTTGATCCAAAAATCAGGTATACCCATGCCGAGACGGTAGTCAAATCCGATGCCTCCTTCTTCGGGCTTCCTGCAAAGCCCTGGCATGCCGCTGACTTCTTCCGCAATGGATACCGCTTTGGGCTTCATCTGATGGATCAAGGTATTGGCCAACTGTAAATAGGTGACCGCATCCCAGTCTACTCCTTCCAAAAAATATTTGTCCCCATGGTCAAAATCAGTCAGGCCATGGTGGAAATACAACATGGAAGTCACCCCATCAAACCGGTAGCCGTCAAAATGGAACTCTTCCAGCCAGTACCTTACATTGGAAAGCAGGAATTTCTTAACCTCCCATTTCCCATAATTAAATAGCTTGGAATCCCACAACTCATGGTATCCCCTACCGCCTGCATGGAAATACTGATCCTCGGACCCATCAAATTCATTCAAGCCTTCAAGCAGGTTCTTGACCGCATGGGAATGCACGATGTCCATGATGACCATGATGCCCATTTCATGGGCTTTGTTGACCAGGTATTTGAGATCCTCCGGAGTTCCGAACCTTGAAGAGGAACAGAAAAAATTCGATACATGGTATCCAAAAGACCCATAGTAGGGATGTTCCATGACCGCCATCAGCTGAATGGCGTTATAGCCCCCTCTATGGATTCTGGGTAGTACTTCTTCGGCAAATTCCAAATAAGTACCGACTCCTAATTTTTCCTGCGCCATTCCCACATGGCATTCATAGATAAAAAGCTGCTCATGGGATTTTCCAGGCTTGAATTTTTGATCTGTCCATTCAAAAGCCTTTTCCGGAAACCAGAGCTGACCGGCAAAATCATGGCTTTCGGGGTCTTGAATCACCCGGGTGATGTAGGCAGGAATGCGGTCTATGGCCCCGTTTTTGGCATGGATATGTACTTTGATTTTGCTGCCATGGACAAAGCTGGCCTTATAGTCTTCGTAAGGCAAAAAAATCTCCCAATCTCCTCTTTTGTCTTTCTTAAGTTTGTGACTGTCACGACTCCAACCATTGAAATCCCCGGTCAAAAACAACTGGTCCGCTTCAGGTGCCCACTCCCGGTACACCCATCCATTTCGAACAGGGTGGAAATTGACCCCATAATACAAATGACCTTCCGCGAAGTACTTCAAGCTCCCCTCTACTTCTTCTATTTCTGCCAAAGCAGCTTTAAAACGTTCATATCTGGCATGAATTTCCTCATTGTAAGGCTCCAACCAGGAATCTTCTTTGACGATGGCTAATTTTTTGACTGGCTTCACAAAAAATAAGGTTTATGTTCAGATACCAATTTAGCAAGAATTGGGAAAGGGACAATCTATTTTGACGGATAGCTTCTTAAAACATTTTGGAAATTAAGAAATAAGTATCAAAAAAATTGAGTGGGGACATCTTACTTAAAAGTCACAAAGTGAACCTTGGCCATTGATCCACTCGTTGACAGGCAAAAAGGAAAAACCAACCAAGTACTTATGTTGAATTAAGGTCAAATTGAAAACAGTTTCCTATTCTTTAATGAATACCTCCAAGGTAAAAACATCAGGGTTTTTGGCTTTGAATACCCCAAATCCATTGTTGATATTGTTATACACCTGAACCGGCTGGGCCAATGGATCTCCACCAGTTGAAAGCTGAAGATCTCCTGTCAAAAAATAATTGAAGTAAGACTCGGAAACATGGGCAAGTTCAATATCGATATTAAAATCTATGTTTTTGGGTAGATTTGCTTTAGCTACAATGGTTACTTGTCCGTCAGGCAACAAAGCATCATTGATAAACAACCCCGAGCGATACATGAATTCAGGCTTAAATGCAGAATTGATGGGATCTAGATAGAGTTCCATATTGTAAAAAGCTTGAGCGGAGTCTGTATCTGAGGTATAATACCAATATGTACCTGTTGCATATCCATTGATGACATAGTAATTGTTTCCGGGCAGGTCATCAAATTCAATTCTGAATTCTACCATTTCATTTTCTCCGAAATTTTGAACACTCCCCATCGGGATCGCCTCAACTTCAGTTATCATCACTTTTTCAGGTATGGTTACGAATGACTCCACCGAAGGATACAAGGGATGTTCAGCCGTCAGCTTGATTTCTTCATTTTCTTGGATATCAAAATCTGTCGTCCAATAATATCCATGTTCTTCCTGAAAGGGGTGGCTTCTTTCCATATACTCCAATGAGATGGTATGGCCACTTCTATCGGCCAGATAAACTGTTGCATTTTTTATTAAAGTCATTTCCCTCCTATCTGCCAAAATACTCTGGCTTTCTGAGAGATATACTTTTATGGTATCTCCTGGTGTAAGTGAGGAATACATGACCATTTTGATCTCTTGATCCCCTAATTCGATTTCCAAAAATTGCTCGCAGGAAAAAAACGTAAAGGCTGCAAACCATAAGAAATAAACAGTTCTTTTCATGTTTTTAAAATTTAAATCTATAAGATACAGAAGGGATTACCGGAAAAAGACTGTATTGTGCCAGCATGTTTCTTTGCTGGGCATAGTTGTAAGCAATATCCATATAGAAGGGATTTTGCCTGTTGTAAACATTGTAGACTGACACGTTCCAGGTGCGCTCTCCCCAACTTTTCTTTTTGTTGAAGTTGATCCCTACATCCAATCTATGGTAGCTTCTCATCTGAAAATTATTCCTCGATTCATAATGTTCCAGATACATATATCTTCGATAAAATTCATCACTAACCGCATCATAATGGTTGTAAGCCTGAGTGGGTACAGAGATAAAATTACCTGAACCAAACACCCACACTCCTGAAAGGTCTATTTTGTCCGAGATTTTATGGACTGCCGTGATGCTGACATCATGCCTTCGGTCATACCTGAAAGGAAACCATTCCCCAAAATTGACCTCATCAAATCTCCTTTCAGTCTTTGACCAGGTGTAACCTACCCATCCTGTCGTTTTCCCCAGTTTCTTTTGGAGCAGCAGTTCCACTCCATAACTTCGTCCTTCTCCCGAAACCACCTTATTCTGCCAGTTTTCTTCAATATTCAAATAAGACGCACCATCTTGGTACTCAATCAGCCCCTGCATTCCTTTGTAATACGCTTCTACACTGAATTCCAATCCCATTCCGATCCCCCTAAAATAGCCCATGCTTGCTTGCCAGGATTCCTGAGGTGCGATGGTTTCTGTGGAAGGAACCCACAAATCGGTGGGAAGTCCCAGACCAGCATTGGTGAGCAGGTGGATAAACTGAGCCATTTGAACGTAAGAAGCTTTGACCGAAGATTTTTCATCCAGTAAATATCTCGCAGAAATTCTTGGCTGTAGAGAGGTATAATGTTTACTTCCCGTCAAAAAACCTGAAAAATGAAGCCCTGCATTTACTTTGATTCGCTCTGTCACATTGACGTCATCCTCTACGTAAAATGCATATTCCTGGCTGTTTTCCGGATCCGTGCCAAGTTTGGTTTCCCCCAAGCCGGTTTCCCTTGAAACATATACTCCTGGAGTAAATCTATGGAAGATGTGCATGCCACCAAATCTGATATAATGGTCGGTATTAGGAATAAAGTCAAAATCCGCTTTGTAAGCATAATCTCTGATACCAGAGTCATATCTGCCTGTAAAAAATTCTTCTTTCGGAACCCCACTTTCGGCCCATGTATCCAAGAATTCGGCAAAAAGGTTAAAATTGTACCGGGTGTAGGTTCCTGTAAAATTGGCGAATAGCTTCTTATTGAACACATGGTTCCAGCGGATGGCTCCTATTTGATTGCCCCACCCCAATCCAGCCTTTTCATTGCTGTTGTAAGGTTCGCCGTTCCTGGTTCCTTGGTAAAGAAAACGGGAATATGCAATGTCATTTCCTCCATAGTAGCTCAAATATAGTCTGTTGTTTTTATCAAAGATATGGTTGACCTTGGCGTTTAAATCGTAAAAGAAATACCCCACATCATCATTACCGCCAGATTGATTTCGAATAATGGGCCGGGTAATAAGGTCCAGGTAGGTTCTCCTGCCTGAGACCAAAAATGAGGTCTTGTCCTTGACAATTGGACCTTCCAAAGTGAACTTCGAGGCGATCAATCCAACCGATCCCTCCCCTTCAAACTTCTTCATGTTGCCCTCCTTCATGTTGATGTCAATCACCGAGGAAAGCCTGCCTCCATATCTTGCAGGAAATCCTCCTTTGATCAGTTCCACGTTGTTGATGGCATCCGCATTGAAAACGGAAAAGAATCCGAACAAATGCGTGGCGTTGTACACCGGTACACCGTCCAGCAAAACCAGGTTCTGATCTGGCCCTCCACCCCGTACGTAAAGTCCACTTCCACCTTCCGAACCGGATTGTACCCCTGGCAACAGTTGAAGGATTTTGAAAACATCGACCTCCCCCAAAAGTGCCGGCAGGTCTTTGATTTGCCTTAAAGGAACATTGATGCTCCCCATTTGGGTGCTTTCCATTATGTTTTCACCCCTACTTTCCTCCAAGACGAATTCCTCCAACTGAAAATCTGAGGATAATTCTACCGTCAGAGTGGTGTCTTTTTCCAAGAAGGTTTTAAACACAAAAGATTGATAACCCACAAAGGAAAAAACCAGGTCAACCTCTCCACTTTGGGTGGTGTAGCTGAAAAAACCATAATTGTTTGTGACCGATCCTTTTTGGGAAACTTTGTCAAAGATGTTCACTCCTATCAGGGTTTCACCGTTTTCCCTATCCTTGACCGTACCATTGATGGTTACTCTCTGCGCAAAAGTGGCTTGAAAAAACAAAACCAACGAGAGCGAAAAAATGATTTTTTTCATTGGAAAAATACTGTTGTTTAGGACCGATTATGGAACGAAAGTAAATAATTATTTCTTTAAGATTTTAATTATTGAACTAAATAATTGTTAATTCTAAATAATAAAATACTTCCTACTATTTGCCTAGTGGTATATTCAGTAAGCACACTGATTGTTATAAAGAAATAGTTTTCATGTCATCCAGCGATCTAACCAAACTAAAAGTTCCCATCGATCCTCTTTTCTTATCAAAACTGCTCCGTTGCCTTCTCCATAAACATTTTCATTATAATCATACTGAACGTAGACGGCTGAACTATCTAAGTTGAATATTGGAACATAAAAGTTATACCAAACACTTATTTTATCCCCTTTATTGGTCAAGTCTGAATCATTGAGGTCAATGATTCTATTACGCTTTGCCACTTCTTCTGAAAGGATCAATTGTTCTCTGATGTGGTCTAAATCTTTGGAGGAGAAATATCTGGGTTGATTGATTTTAGTTACTAGCATATTTTCATTCATGTATTCCCCTACATAGGCATCTACTGGAGGAGGGATTTCCAGACCATCCTCAGTGAATTGAGTCTCATAATAAATGAAATGTAGTAATTTCGAAGAAATATTTTCAGTCCTGTAGAGGGAATCTTCTTCTATATAATTTTTTTAGAACCTCTAAAATAAGTTTTTCGTCAACCGTAGTATCTCTCTGTTCGCAGGAAAAAAAGCTGATGACAATTAATAAAACAACACATTTAAAAAGAATCAATATTTCATTCTTCATTTTGATCATAATTGGAACTGGATCCAAAATATAATAAAATACTTATAATTGACGTGATGGATGTTGGGTTGTGGTTTTATTTCTTCTTGATCTTGGATATGGTCTTGCCCATTGACTTGGTTGGCCCATCCATGTCGTTGACGGCAAAATCAACGGCGTGTTTTATCAAGGCTTCCACTTTGGGGTTTCGGTAATCTTTTGGGCTTTTTATAGCTATGTGCCTGATCAAATTGCCCGTTCCTATCAGCAAATGGTCTGGATCATGCAGCATGGTTCCTTTGTTGAAACCCAAGTTCAAATGATTGGTGTAAATCGGCAACATGCAAAAAGCATCTGACAATTTCTCTGTGATTGAAAAAACGGCAGTCAATGCATGGGTATGGTAAAGCAGTTCATTACATTCAGGATAGAGTTCGAGAATGAATTGGCGCATATCGCTAAACAAATCGATTACTTCTTGGTCTTTCAAATCCAGAAAAAACTGAAAGTCAGGGTGAATTTTTCTAATTGATCGCATGATTGTCCTGTTAAAGTATATCAAAGTAAATAAACATTCACCGCATATTCACCTTCGTAAGAAAGGTAAAACGCCTGTAAGTTTTTTTAGTCAATGCGCCACAGATTTTCCTTCCTTTTTAGTATCTGTCAGGAATTCAAGGATGGCTTTTGCAACCAACTCCGGTTGCTCCTCCTGCGGAAAATGACCTGCGGCAGCCAATTGAACGGTTTTGGAAAGTGGAAAACCGCTTTGAAACTTTTCCAGATTTTGGGTTTTGATTACTGGGTCTTTCATTCCCCAAATCAACAAGGTCCGCTTATTTGAAATAGCCTGCCTTTTGTTCCAAAGTCCTTCAAACCAGTCCTGATCGTTCAGCAGTGATCCTGCAAAGGCCAAAGCACCATTGCGCTGCGTTTTGTTGCCAAAAGGTCGGGTATATTGAGTCAAGGTCTTTTTCGGGATTTTTTTGTCTCCAAATGAATTGGGTAATATAAATTTAGGCGAAAAATTTAGGTATCGATACAAAAATGGCAAAAAAGGACTTTTCAATATTTTTCGCATTTTGATAAAATCAGGATCTTTTTCGCTGCTCCATAGCCAGGAATTTAGTATCACTATTTGCTTTATTCTTTCAGGATTTCGGATTGCAAAATCCAAGCCTATGGGACCTCCAAAGTCATGAACCACGAGTGTGATATCCTTCAATTGCTTTTGGAGCACAAAGGACTCAAGGGTTTTACTGTGGTTTTGTGTAGCATAATCGTAATGTTCAGGCTTGTCAGACAGCCCAAACCCCATATGGTCCACCGCAATGCACCTGTACTTGGATTTCAGGTTTTTGATGATGTTTCTGTATTCAAAACTCCATGAAGGGGTTCCGTGGACAAACAATATCGTTTCACCCTGCCCTTCGTCGATGAAATGGAGCTTTTGTCCCTTGATGTCAAAGTAATTTGAGGCAAAGGGATATTCAGTCGTGTCCAGCCAATGATTTTTCATAGAATGTTGTTCTTTATGATTCATTGGTAAATTTCACAAACTTGTCAATCAATAATCTTGGTCTAAACCAACCTTTTTGTCCCTTTTCAAACACCCTGCCTGTCAATATTCGGTTGGAAGCTTGCAGAATCTTGTCTATCCTTAGATAGATTGTCTTCGTTACTTCGGAGAGCTATTGCCATATTTGTCGTCACCCTGAGCTTGTCGAAGGGTCTTCGTAATTTCGGAGAGCTGTAGCCACTTTTGTCGTCACCCTGAGCTTGTCGAAGGGTCTTCATAATTTCGGAGAGCTATAGCCATATTTGTCGTCACACTGCCTGTCTGCCGTGAGGCAGAAGCTTGTCGAAGGGTCTTCGCAATTTCGGAAAGCTGTAGCCACTTTTGTCGTCACCCTGAGCTTGTCGGGTCTTCGTAATTTCGGAGAGCTGTAGCCACTTTTGTCGTCACCCTGAGCTTGTCGGGTCTTCGTAATTTCGGAGAGCTGTAGCCACTTTTGTCGTCACCCTGAGCTTGTCGAAGGGTCTTTGTAATTTCGGAGAGAACGATCTTCGTCTTTAAGTAGAGGTGCCTGCCCGACCTTCGGGTGGGCTACGGCAGGCTCAGCATAAGGCCAATGGAGCGTAGATCATTTGGATCAACCTGAAAAAAAAGCATTATGGTTTGTAATTTACCATCGTAACACCCAAATTCAAATCCTTACCGAATTAAAAAGCTTGCTGAAATTAGTCGGTTCAATGCCCAGATAAGAAGCAATGTACTTGTGGGGAACAACCTGAAGCAAATGCGGACTTCTTTGGCAAAAACTCAAATACCTTTCCTCTATTGTCAACGCATGCAATTCAATGTGTCGGTTGATCATCCCAGCCAAAACAAATTCAGTCATTTTTCTGAAAAGCCGTTCCAATGCCTGTGATTGGTCAAATAGCCCCTGAAGCGCCTCAAAAGAAACATATTCCATTTCACTGTTAGTCACGCAGGTCAGAAAATATTTGGAAGGGGTCTGAAAGGAAAAGGATTCAGGAATGGCGCAAAAGTTGGGAAAATAAGTAAATGCAATGACATGGGTTTTGTGTTGCGAATCAAAATAAGCCATCTGCACCCCGGATTTTACCAGATAAAGAGACCGCTGAACCTGTCCCGGAGCAATGATTACCTCTCCTTTCTTAAATTCCTTTGTTTTAAGTTGGTCAGTCAACAATTCATAGTCTGCCCTGCTGATGTCGTAAATAGATCTAAAGGATTCGTAGCGTTCCATAAAATTTCAAATAGAAAATTTTATTTAAAATCCTCGTACAATTTTCCGTATCGGATTTCATTGATAAATAAATTATAATTGACTTGGAGAGCTGAGTAAAAACTAAGGTAAAATCCAAAAATAAGCTTTATTTTATTTATGAAAAAATCATGTCTCAGGAGGTCCATTTTTTTAGATTAGTTCAAAAGGTTGTAAGTAAATACAAAATAAATATATGGGCTATTTGGATGGCTATCCCTTTCTTAATTCATCTCTTTTTAGCAAGTCATATTTCTTCTGTTTTTCTTTCCATCTCTCCAAAGCATATTGTTGCATATCATCAATCTTGTCTTTCTCATCTATGATTTCCAAACCAAGTAATGATTCTATAATGTCTTCTAAAGTAGTAATCCCATCCATACCGCCATATTCGTCAAGGACCAGAGAGATGTGTTCTCGTTTTGACAACATTTCTTCCCAAGCATTAAACAGTGTTGTGCTTTTACGGAAAGTTAAAATTTCTCTTTTTATATCTTTTAGTTTTAGGTCAAATTGATCTTCTGCCAGTTTTTCAAACACCATTGCCCTAAATACATATCCAGTTATGTTGTCTTTATTCATTTTATAAATGGGGATCCTTGAAAAATGCAAGAACTCCTTGTTCTCCAGGAATTTTTGAAATGTCATTTCCTCATCTGCTGTCACCACAACAACTCTTGGTGTCATGATCTCTGAAACCTTAATGTTTTTTAGCTTGATTAGGTTTTGTATTATTTTGTTTTCGTTTTTGTTAAAAATCCCTTCTTCAGTTCCTATTCTTGCCAGAGCGGAAACTTCTTCTCGACTGGTGGTTAGTTCTGATTCTTTCCTTGATAATAACTTAGTGAGAAAAGAAGAGCCAATAACAAGGGGGTAGGTAATGAAAATCATACCCGAGATAATTTTTGCACTTATTCCAACAAGTTCTTTACTAAAATTTGTGCCTAAGGTTTTGGGTATTATTTCTGTAAACACCAAAATCAAAATAGTGAGCACTGCAGAAACAATACCGAAATAGGCTTCTCCAAAAACAATAGTCGCTTGTGCTCCCACTCCCGCAGCACCTACGGTATGGGCTACAGTGTTCAACGAAAGAATTGCAGAAAGTGGTTTGTCGATATCTTCCTTATGTTTAAGCATTGTCTCTGCACTTACATCTCCATTTTCAAGTTTTGATTTTAAATAGGAAAGTGGTGTAGAAAGCAATACAGCCTCCATGATGGAACATAAAAATGAAGTAAACAATGCTATGAATAGATAAGTGAAAAGTAGTGCCATAGTTTATTGGTGCTTTAAGCTATTAGGGAGGGATTAATTCTTAGTATTAATCAATTGAGATATTAAGACTAATTTCAATAGGAAAACCATCTATAGTAGTCCAATAGATATGAATAAGGAAAAGGCTCTTTTTTACATAAATATAAGCCCATATTTTTGAATTTAGGAAAGAGAATAAAAAAATGAGATTCGGTTCTTTAGCTTTAATAACTCCAATCAATAGAATTTAACCATCTCTAGACCTTAGGCCAAGAAGTGTAGAAATGAGGCCAAAAATAGGTGAAGCTTTCAATTTTCTAATTTTCTATTTAAAAATTGAAATCTTAATCCAAGGAAATGGCCCAAAAAAAGATTATTTTAGAATCCTCATAAAATCAAGGTGTTATGAAATTTTTTGTTCTTGCAATGATGCTTCTTTTGGGATTTGTATGTGTGGGGCAAGACCATAGCACAGTGGATAGTCTAATGCAAGCTTATCAAACGCTACCTGATGACACCAATAAAGTCCATACCTTACACCGACTCCTCGATGGATACATGTACAATGATGTCGAAAAAGCAAAACGATTTGCCTTGGAAAGATTGGCTCTTGCCAAAAAATTAAACTTTGAGAGCGGCATAGCCAATAGCTATTTCACCTTGGGCAATTATTATTACAACATCAACCGGCTAGACTCTGCAAAAATTCTGTACCAAAACTCCCAAGCAACATATGTCAACTTGAACATGGATTGGGGAATTAGGATGGCCAACCAACAACTCGCTGCCGTGGAGTATGAACTTGGGAATTTTGACCGAGCCATTGAACTTTTGACCTTGAATATTGAGGAGTTTGGTGATATTGGTAAACCCAAAACCGTGGTGTTGGATTATCAGATACGGGGTATGGCAAACACGGGAAAAGGAAATTACAACCTTGCCTTAATGGATAATTTAATAGCCTTACGGTTACTTGAGGCCTTAAATGATTCCTTGAGAATGGCTGATGCCCTCAACAGCTTGGGAGGTATTGAGGGCTATCTTGAAAATTTTGAAAAAAGTTTGGAATATAATTTTCAGGCCCTTGAAATTTACACGAAAAAAAATGACAAATCTTTTGCAGCTCAGGCGCTGAATGATATCGGAAATACATTTTATTATCAAAAGGATTATGATAAGGCCATTGAGGTTTTAAAACAAAGTGTTTATCTGGCCAATGAAACCAAGAGTATCAATTTGGAATCAAGTGCCTTAACAAATTTAGGGAAATGCTTAGCCGCTATCGATCAATACGATGAGGCTTTGGAAGTACTGAGCCAAAGTTTGGTCTTGGCAAAAAAAGGGGGAAATAAAAAGAAGATTTCTGAATCTCTAAACCAAAAAGGCATCATTTTAAATCAGATCAACAGACCTCAAGAGGCCATCACCTGTTTTAAGGATGCGATGTCATTTGCTGATAGTACAGGTTCCATTGCTACTCTGAAGACTTCCTATCTCAATAGATCAAAATCATATGCCAGTATGGGTGATTTCTACAATGCTTATGAAGATCATCAAAAGTATGCGGCATTAAACGATTCTATTTTTAACAATACCAAATCCCAACAGATCGAAGAACTTAAGGTCATTTATGAAACCGAAAAAAGGGAGCAACAGATTGCCCAACAGCAAACTGAAATTGCGCTTTTTGAAGAAAGGGAAAAATTAAGCAACCTCCAAAAGTGGTTCTTGGGTGCTAGCCTGGGACTTTCTTTTTTAATTTTTGGACTTGGATATTATGGGGTCAGGCAAAAAATAAAACGTAATCGGTTAGAGAAAGAAAAAGTAGACGCAGAACTCGCCTTTAAAAAGAAAGAACTCACCACCCATGCCTTGCATCTGGCCAAAAAGAACGAAGTACTGGAACAAGTAAAAAGAAAAGCCAAAGAGTTAAAGACAGCTGAAAACGGGATGTTGGGCTACCAACAACTGATACAAACCATCAATTTTGACCAGCATGACGATAACAATTGGGAAAATTTCACCCAATATTTTGAGCAGGTGCATATGGATTTCAGTAAAAATGTCGCCTACAGGTATCCTGAAGTCACCAAAAATGAACTCCGGTTGATGGCCCTATTAAAAATGAATCTTTCCTCCAAAGAAATAGCCACAATCCTAAATGTTTCTGTTGACGGGATCAAAAAAGCACGACAAAGATTGCGTAAAAAGATGAAGCTCTCCCCTGAAGAATCTTTGGAATCCAGGGTACTTTCTCTATAATTCAAGCCCTTCTTATTTATAAATCCCCTCATTTGGTCGCATTTAAGGGGTGTACCCTTTTTGTACCCCCCGTATTTTTTCATTCAAAAAAATATCAGCATAGGTTTATGTTGTTGCCAGCGCAACAAATTTTTGTTTTGTGTTTTTGCCCAGGGGGTTGCTTTAGTACCATCCGGGTAGGTCCGACAAAACAGAAAGCATTGTTAGACCACTAAACAAAATTAAACATGAAATCAAAAAACAGACTTTTCGTGAGAGGGTTTTTATTGCTCCTCTTCAGCATGGTTTTTATCGCTTGTAGTGAAGAGGACCAAAATCCATTGACAGAGCCCTGCACAAGTGATTGTGATCAAATGGATGCCGATAAATCAGATGAAATCAACAGGATCATCTCGGCATTGGATTACAACGCCAATGAAATGCTAAATGTCCAAAACATCAGTGGCGGCTCTAGTTCACGTGAAATTCTTAACGACAATACAAGTACAAACGCTCCTGTCTTGGGCGTAGCATCTACCTGTAGGACAACCGACTACAGCCTTGCGGCCAATTTTGATGATGTGGCGATTCTCAGGCCAACAAACGGGATTGTTTATCCAGGCGCTTTGGTAATTGGCAATAGCAGCATGTTGGATGGGCTGCCGGATCCGCTAACTTTGAGGCGTGCACCGGTCACTTTGCGGGTGGATTTGCCCGGTATTGGAGAGAACGGTACCATAGTGGTGGACAACCCTACAAACTCGGATGTACAAACGGGCATTGACAAGGCACTGGAGCATTGGAATAACTCGGCTTATCAAGAAGGCTATGTCAATGCCGCAAATTCATCTTATCAGGCGACAACTTCCTACTCATCCAAGCAAATGAGCCTTGATGTAGGTCTGAATGTAGAGTGGGCCACCGGGGCTGTTGCCGCACAGTTTGATTATAGCAGCAGTTCAGAAAAAAGAGTGGCCATGATGGTATTTAAACAAGTGTTTTATACCATCACCATGGATACGCCTGAAAAGCCTTCCAGTGTATTTTCCAAAGACATATCCCTTACAGAAATTGCAAATAGGTTGACTTCCGAGACGCCCCCAGCCTATGTGCAATCAGTCTCTTATGGTCGCATCATCATGTTTCGCATGGAGACTACAGAAGAATCCACGGATGCTGAACTTGAAGCTGCTTTTAACTATGCTGGGGGTTTTGTAAGTGCATCCGGTCAATTGGAATCCAAGTATAAATCCATCCTTTCAAAATCAAGCATCACTACGGTAACCATCGGAGGTAATGCGGCAGTAGCCACCAATGCGGTAAATGCCCAAGGGTTTGGAGATTTGAAACCCATCATCACAGGAGAAAATGCGGTTTATAGCAAAAACAATCCCGGAGTGCCTATAGCCTATACCATTCGCTACCTGAAAGACAATACTTTTGCAAAAATGGGATACACCACCGAGTACACCGCCAAAAACTGCACTTCCAAGTTAATTGACAACAAGCGAATCCGATATAAAAATGATGCCCGAATCTGGAATGGTTCCACCAAAACCAGCAGCAGGTGGCCGGGATGGGCAAGGGTATTGTTGGTTTACAAGCGTGCCAATTCCAGCACGGATATCCCTGTTGACCTGTCCTATTATTCAAAGGATTGGAGTGAAGATGTAAACGTGAACCAAATCATCAACCTGCAGCCACCTGCCGGGGCACATGATATCCGTGTGGTTCAAGAGTATTATTTTAATTGCTTCGGTTGTTATCCAGGCTGGGTAGACAGGGAGGAGGTCACTTTGGGAACCACTCCGGTTGAAACCTTCGTGGAGTCCTGGTACGACAACAACAATGCTAAGATGAAAATATACAAAACCGACAGATTTCGAAATTGAGTTTCAGAAAATAGCTATCAACCAAATTTGGATTGAACTAATAAGCAGGCACTTCAGCCTGCTTATTTTTTAACTTCAAAAATTACTGAGATAGCTTTTGAATGTGGTTTTAATCCATTCAACTGATTTAATGCAGCTTTTCGTAAAATCAATAAGTGTAAGCCAAAGGAATTCAAACAATTATACCGGTATGCATTAAGTGGAGAAAAAGTAACTAATTCTAGGGATGGCGCGATTGGAAGTTGTATAAATGAATGAAAGAATTTATATTTAAATATCTAATTTTTACCCAAAGGATACCAGATAACCCTATGTCGCTTTTGGGAATCACTTTTTAAAGTAATAAAGATTTAAGTTAAGCATTTTGGAATTCCCATAAACGGGGGTATTGTCAGCGCGATGATCTTAAGCACCGAATGATTGGTGCTATTTGTCAATTTAAAAAAACTTAAGTGAGCCTATGAAGCATGCACTAAAAATCCTATCCATTGATGGGGGTGGCATTAAAGGCATATTACCGAGTGTGATTCTCACGGAGGTGGAAAGACGAACCGGTCAACCTATTCACAAACTTTTTGATGTGGTAGCGGGAACGAGTACAGGTGGTATCCTAGCCATGGGGCTTTGCAAGGCAGCACCTTTGTCGGCGAAAGAAATGCTTTCTTTGTACCAAAAAGAGGGTGAAAGCATTTTTACCAAAAGAAAAAAAAATTTCCTAAGCAGACTCGGAAGTCGTTTTGGTAGTGCGGGTGGGTCAGCCACCCAAATGGCGTACGATATAGCCGGTATCGAACAGGTGCTTGATCGATATTTTGGAAAAAGCCGCCTTAGTACAGCGCAAACGAATCTTCTTGTCACCAGTCATGATGTAGAAAAAGGCATGCCTTTTTATTTTTCCAGCCGGCTGGCCAAAATAAACCCCAAAGAGGAGGATTTTGAGATGAAGGAAGTGGCACGCTCCACTTCGGCTGCTCCCACTTATTTTGAACCCAATATATTAAGCGGACAGGGAGAATCAGACATGGTATTGGTAGATGGGGGTGTTTTTGCCAACAACCCTTCTACCCTTGCTTATGCTGAAGCCAAGGAAATATGGAAGCAAAGGCGGGAGATTATTTTACCATCAATGCCTACTGAAGATGCCAAAGGATATGTAGCAGTAGTCACCCCTGATGACCTTGACCTGCCGTTTTACATGCTTTCGCTTGGTTGTGGCTTTGCACCAACTACTGTAAGGGCAAAAGACTCTGCCAAATGGAATGCCTTTAAATGGTTTGAACCCTTGATGGCGGACATTTTTATGCGCAGTGTTTCCGAGAGTGTCCATTACTCGATGCAACATCTAATGCCTCCTTATACTGACCACTCCCCAAGGTATGAGCGATTGGACATGGAAATTCCTGAAAAATGCCGTGAAATGGACAATGCTTCTAAGGAAAATATCGAAGCCCTTGTCAAAACAGCCGAGTTGTATGTAAAAATGAAAAGTGCGGAAATAGATGGTATTTGTGAAATCATCGGTTAAAACTGATGTGAAACTATGGTAGAAAAAAGGTCATATGCTTTGTTGATTGGTGTTGGTAAAAGGCCTGAAGATGCTCCTGGGATGGCTGTTTCAGCTGATGATGCAAAAAATATCGCCCTTGCCATGACACAGTATTGCCGTATCCCTGATGATCAACTTACTACACTGACTAGTGAAAAGGCAACTCGCGAAAATATCTTTAGTGCTTTAGAAGATCTTGCTGAAAAAACAAGTTTAGAGGAAGCTGACACCGTGGTCATTTATTTTTCCGGCCACGGTTGCCGTGTCCAGAATGATTTATACTTAGTCTCGCATGACAGTCAGAATTCCGATATTCCAGGTACTGCCATCGCCGGTAACCAATGGATCAACTTACTCAAGAAATGTAAGGCAAGTAAAATGCTTGTCATACTCGATTGTTGCCATGCAGGCGCCTTCACCCAGGTTGATACCCACAAATGGCAGGCAGTTGGGCTTCCTTTTGATGCTGAAGCCTTCGTAGCCAACAAAAACAGGGTGGTACTGACAGCAAGTCACGCTGCACAGGTGTCTTACCTCAGCCGTCCGGTAAGTGTTTTTACCTACGCATTTATAGAAGCGCTCGGTGGCAAACATTTTTATTTGGGTGACAAGAATGTCACGCTTTTTGACCTTGCCCTTTATGTTAGGGAGCGGTCAGTTTACCTCAGTAAACAAATCAATAAAGAAAAACCCCAAAAGCCCGGTCTTTCCCTGCTTGAAAAAAGTGCAACTGAAAATTTTGTACTATCCCGACATCCTAAAGGAGTGTATGAGCCTTTTGCTTTTTCATACCCTTTTTCTACGCTAACCATGGAAGATGGTGCCAAGGCCTTATTGCAGGAGGGTATGGAAGAAGATAAGGATTACCGCCAATTATTGTCCCAGGTTTTTAACATCGATATTTCAGGGAATGACAACATGCTTGGAATGGCCACCGGTGCCGGTTCGGCGGTCAATCAGAATCGAAATGAGTTTAATCCTACATTCAGTCCTATAATAAATTTTCAAATACCTGATCATTCGAAAACCTCAAATCCTGAGATCGCAAACGAAAAAGCGGGAAGTATCCCTGAATCTTTATTTTCTGATACAGAAATTAAAGCGCTTTCTGCCTCATCAAAATCTCTTGACGAGGGCTTTATTCATATTAGGAATAACGATACGATTTATTTGCGTCTTCCCGGTCAATCTGAACATTTCACTTACAAATTGAAAAGTGAAAGATTTTCTTCCCAGATCATACCCTTACTGCAACGGATTTCTTATGAAGATATCCTGCGCGACCCTGAATTTGAGTTGTTGGGCATAAGTTTATTCAATCGCCTATTTCCAGGAGAAGACGTCAAAAGGGCCTTTCAGGATTTTTTTAATTGGATAATGAACATACCTATTGAAAAATTGCGGTTTGTTTTTCAGTTTGACAAGGATTCTCTGGAAACTGCCTTTATCCCTTGGGAATACCTTTATTTTCAGCCTTTTGAAGATCAACAGGGATTTTTCTTTGGAGAACGTTTTGCCATTACCCGGAGGCTGGAAAACAGGATGCAAGCAGCGGTAAAAGAAGGAATACTTTCTGAACTCAATATACTTTTTGCCCTATCACCCTACTTGCTCGATTCACCTTATGCACATAAAATCCCCCAACTCATCGAAAACATCAAAAGTGACATCAGAAATAAGGTGCAGATTAAAATTTTATTTCCCGAAAACATCGCGGCATTGGAAAAGGAGATCAAATCCCGCCAATACCATGTCGTTCATCTCGCAGGGGTTGCCAAAATGGAATCAGGAAAAGGTACGGAAACAGCTTTTCTGTTTGGTTTTTTGCAGAAAGAAAAAGAAGCTTTTTCCTGTTCTCAGTGGATAAAAAGCGATGATTTGCTTTCGTTGATGCGCGAATCCAAACCCTCTTTTGTTTTTTTTCACCCTTGCAAAGTCTTTCAGCCGGAATTGCTAGAAAACCGGAATGAGCAAAATTTCATAGCGATGACAGGGCTGGCGTTCCATATTGCCTCTCTGATACCCGGTGCACTCGCTTTACAAATCGGTTTTGAAACGGAGTATACCTTGTCGTTTCTTAAAAACTTTTATAGTGTCTCCACCAAAGGGGTGGAGCTTTACCGGGCGGTACATGAGTCTCTCAAAAACCTAACACAATCAGGTCTGGATGACGAATCCCTTCCTCGCAACAGGGTTCTAGGGATGAGCGCCTTATTTTCGGATTTATCAGGTAGGTTTGAACTCATCAATACTGCGTCCAACATAAACAGAAATCAAAACAATAAATGCCCTAATGTCAATGATTTTATCAGAGCAAAGTGTCCTGAGGAGTTTGTGTTGGATGACAATGGCCAACCTGCAGGCTATAGGTGTCCTTCTTGTAAAAAGCAAAGGATGTTTTGTAAAAACGAGGCATGCGGTAGATTGATTGATGAATTTGATATGACCGAAAAAGTATGTAGCCATTGCGGAAAGAATCCACATGAGAATGTGAAGGTGGCTAAAGACACCATGCAGATTCAAAATGAAGGAACTACTAAGGCAAATGCTCGACCAATCCTACCGGGTGGCATATTTCCTAAACCACAAACGGAAAGCAACTCGCCTTTAAACACCAAGTTACGCAGACCATGAATTTGGCGGAGAAAATATTTTTGGAATGGGTGAAGCCCGGTTTACCCGCTTTGGTAGCGAATGCTTATGCGGAGGCCTCAATAGCAGGGGAGCCGATGGTTCCATTTGCGAACTTCATGGAAAATTTCAAAACCAAACTTTCGGGAGTAGACAATCTCTCTGCTTGTTTGGAATTGCTTGATGATAGTATGGCGATTTCCTTTGGCAGTTCATGGCAAGCTGATACGCCACAAAAATTCAGGTCAACAGTCATCTCCCATATTCAGAACTCCTTCACGAAAGCCATAGAAAGACAGCAAACTGAGGAAGAAGAACATGCTCAGCGCTTGGTTATTGCTTTATTTCTGGAATGGGTTTTCACCTGGAGATTAGTATTGGCTAAAAATTTTGTAACAGAGCAAAAAGAGATACTTAAAAATAGACCGCCTCATGTGCCCGACCTTGTCCATTATGCTCAATTGATGGTGCGTAGGCGTTGGGTGGAAGTTATGCCCATGGCTGAATCTTTGATAGAAAGTGATTTGGTGGATATTTCCGACAAGGCCCGCCTACATGCCATGCTTGCTGATATACTATTGCATTGGATGGTAAACAAGACCAAAGCAAAGAAACACATCCACCTTGCAATGGAACTTTCTCCTGACATTGGATATCTCCATGATATCAATGCCCGCATTTCTATGGAGGAAGGGAATCATGAGGAAGCCTTGATGCAGTTCAATAGGTACAAAAGTGAATTTCCCAAGGATATCCAACCTGATCTGAGTCTTGGTCTTTATTATGAGAAAAATGAAAACTTTTCACTTGCCATCCAACAATATGAAGGTATCCTACTAAAGCATCCTGGCCATATAGCCACCCATCATCAAAAACTACAGCTCGCTTATAAAATTTTTGCCGATGTTGGGCCTAGGATACAATTTATTGATTCATCTACCTCCCTATTGCTTTATTTGGAACCGGAAGCGCAGTACGATATTTTGATTGCAACAGCCTCCGCATATGAAAAATTCAACGACCACACCACTGCAGAAAACTGGTTTCGCAAGGCCATTGAAACGGACACGGAACGACCAGAGGGATACAATCTGCTTGGTGCTATGAAGGCCAAGCAAATCCGGGAATCTGAAGAGGAATTGGAAAAAAAGGAATACCAAAAGGAAGCAGAAGCATTGCATGCAACATCCATTAAACTTGCCCCTGCGCATTTTGATGGTTACTGGAACCTTATTCTTTTGCTTCAACAAGTAGGAGATTATCCTCGGGCCATAGAAGTGCTTAAACAGGCCTTACCTCTTTGTCCTTCATTCCGCAGGTTGATTTATATGCAGCAGGTGTACCTCTTTCAAGACCTGAAAGCATGGGATGATGCCAATGAAGCCTTTTTGCATGCAGTAGGTGACAAGGATGAAAATGATCACATTGATAGGTTTATTGAAGATGCTGTTGGATTCTACAAAAACTACTTAAAGGAAAATGAAAATACTGATGGGTTTGATGCTTTATCGCAGTTGAATCAATTGATAGACCGTCTCGAACAAGCTGAGGGCACCCATGGAAAAGAAATTTGGTATAGGTTAAGGATTGAGGCCATGCTTTCCTTTGACAGGACATCTCCCGCTTTATTGGAATTACTGCGTGAGGCCACACTTCAATTTCCCAAAACGGAATATTTTCACCAGGAGTTTATTCAATTGTTGGCGGACAACCCTAGCTTTGAAAAGGAAAGAAAAGCCGTTCTTGAAAAAGCCTTTTTATTGTTCCCTGATGTTTCTTTCTTCAAAGATCAAATCCGTCAAATGGTATTTGGCTTAACCCATGAGTATCTTTCATCTCCCCGTCCTCTGTACATTGATTTTGATGCCGCTATCTCCGATCTCATTTTGAAACATGGTAGCAATGAATTTCTCCCCGAATTCATGGAGGAAATTGAAAATTTCAGAAGGAGAATGAAAGAAGTGTATGGGCTACAGATACCTGGATTACAATTCAGGGCCTATGAGACTACGAATGCATCTTACGATTACTATCTTAGCATTGATGAATTGATTGTGGTTGCAGGGAAAAAATTTCAGGATGATGCTTTGTTGGTACAAGGTGAGCCTGAGTGGTTTGAAGCCCTGGGTGTTAAAACCGAGCCTCTTTCCTCACATGGTCTGATGACCTTAATGCATTGGGTGTCTTATCGGGAAGCCGATAAACTGAGCGAGCAAGGCATAGAAATGTTTAAGCCTGAGCATTTGATATTTTTTCAACTTGAATTTTTCATATGGCAACATGCGGTAAGATTCATTAAAATAGAAGATGAAGATATCCGGCATGTATTGGAAAGGGAAGACCATGAGACAGCTGCAAAATTTTTGGAATTGTTACAAACCCTTGTGTCATGCAGGGTCCCCTTATTGAACAAAGAAGCTTTGCTACTCAGAATGAAGCTAGGCATGCAACGTGGCCTTTCTATCACGCAGATTGCTTCAGATATTTTAACGGACAGGAACTACCAACCGCTGCTCCCCTATTCTCCTAAAACCAATTCCGAATTCACCGTTTCTCCAAAGATCCAAAGTACTATTGCACGATCACTGGGTAAGCTTAAAGGAGGAGAGTGGTACCTCAAAATTACCGCAGAGGAATGTCAGCAAATATTGGCCGCTTTCAGAAATGCAAATCCTACGGGAAAAGAAAAGGTGTTGGTAGCTGAGGACAGCATAGCATGGGCTCTATCTGTTATGGTCAAATTGGAATTTCCTTTCCTGCAATTTGTAACCAATAAATATCCGGGTGTCCCAAATCCCGAAGAACTTATCGAAATTTCCACTGAGTAAATCATTTTATGCAAGCAGAAGGCCAAATATTTATTTCGATTTCATCTTCCCTTAAGGAAAAATTTGAGGGTTACGATGAGGTTGCAGGGCGACAGGGGGTTGCGAATTATGCCTTGCTTCTGTTTAAGGCTATTTGCGGTAAGGACGATGTTTTTTTGAGGTTTGATTGGGGTGAGTCGAAAACATCAACGCTTGTTACAATTAATGAAAGGAAAGCACTAGTCCCCGATGTATTATCGAGACGCCTGCCTTTTATGGATACCACTGAATGCTTTATCCAATACATCAGTCGCGCATTGCTTATCAACCGAGCACTTTTTCTAAGCGATGCTTTACTCGACACCTATCTAGGTGACTTCTTTGATTTTTCCTCAGATGTCCAAAGGAAATGGAGGCAGCTTGGTCAGCTTTTTATTGCCTTTGGACATAACCTATCTTTATTGTCAGACCTCGTCGATAAAGACATTCAGGCACTCCCCTTGCACAAAATGTTTGAAGAGGCAGTGCAGGGCCATATGTCAGTTGGCATCAGCTTTACCGTAAATCCTGAAATGATTTCTTGGTATCATGAAGCAGATGGTAGCCGTGCAGAAGAAATTTTGCAATTGATGTGTCAGGGGATCTATTTTCAATATGGAATCGTATTACCTGCCGTATCCCTTCGGGTTTCGAACGAATTGCCATTGTATCAAGGCTTGCTTTATTTGAATGATTTGCCTTTACCGGCATTGAAAACCATTGATGGCGGATATTTTGTTTGTAATCAGCCTGAAACAAACCCTTCAATGAATTTTGACCACCTAGTGACCCCTGGTCATCCCAATACATCAGGATCGTTTAGTATTCGACCAATGAAAACTTTTGAACAGGGCCTTTATTCGTCCTGGGGTACTTGGGGAGTATGGGTATTGCAACTTTCTGGTTACGTTAGACAATATGCGGGTTGGTTCAGCAATGGTTTTGCTTTCGACACCATTTGGGATGCCAAGATTCAAAATCAACTCATGGGGCAAAGGTTGTCGGAAAAATATGACAAAGCTTTTCTGACCCATGTTTGGCGCAGATTGCATCAGCAAGGGATGTTTACACGTAGCTTTTACAGGGTATTGGAAGGATTGCTGCTTGCCCGTCAATCCGTTTTGTCTGACAACAATACCATCGAATTTTTCCACCATCCGATGGTGCTATCGGTGGATATTCATCCCGCTGAATCTGCTTTGCAAGATCCTGTACAATTGGCTGAAGGCGTCAGGAATTATCTCAAGCATGAATTGGTGGCCAATTTCTCCTTTCCTGCTACTTTCTGGGTGTTATTGCTTGATCCTTCATTTGAAGATGCCTTATTTGGAAATGAGGACTTTATGGGCTTAGCCCCTGCCCTACTTGATAAACTGGAATTTGAAATTCGCAATTTCCCAGCCCATCAGGTTTTACATGGCATATTGACAGTAGATGCAATCCGACATAAGGTAGAGGCTTTGTTGGGCGAAACCTATCCTTTCTTAAAGGTAATTGCTTACAATGAATTACCTGCAGATGCCAATATTCAAACCATCAGCAGGTTGACGCCGGTTCTGTCTCATAGCGAAGAAGATCAAAAAATTTAACACTGTGGGAAATTGGGGTTTTTTTTTTCTAATTTCGGAAGTCTGTCAATTGTTACCTGTTTGATTTCATGGCTTTCAGTTTTTTGACTTTTGGGTCGGCCATAAACCTGTGATAAGTCTCTGTCTCTATGCCAAAAAGTGCCACTTTACCTTCACTGTTGCTGTGCACCCCAAAGCCGTAGGTTTTTGTCAATGGGGAGGCACGGAAGCATGGTTGCCCTTTGGAAAAGAATTTTTCTCTTGCCTGTTGGTACTCTGCTTTTGTCAAATCATTGCGTTCTGCAAATACCTGAAAAAAAATATCATCTGAGGTGTACTTATAGGGGTTGTTGGCCATCATTTCGTACTGCATTTCTGCCACTGTTTTTTTTCCTTTGGAAGGTGGTCTTACTCCAAATGCTGCTTTCGTGTCTTCCGCTACTGCTATAAAAGTGTCAAAATAATTGGTTGAATGTACTTTCATGGTGCCGTTACTTACTCACGCTTAGTTATGACGATTGCTGATTGATCGCGATCTTTTGTTTAAACAAAATAGTGAAAAAATTCGGTAAATAGACCTAATTCCTCCGTTAAAAAATGACACCAACCCAAAATACACAACGATCATTTTGACTTTTTTCCTGGATAATTCCGGTAAAATGTGTAGCTATTTCCCTCCTTGATTTACTGATCAAAAAATGCCCTTAGGCAGACTGCTTTTTCACCAAAATTTCGTCCTCACTCCCCATTTTGTTAAAATTCTCAGTGGGTAAAGTAAAATAAAAGGAAGAACCTTCTCCTTTGATACTTTCTACCCATATTTCACCTCCGTTTTTTTCTAAAAAGCCTTTGACCAAAAGCAAACCGATACCTGCCCCCTTATTCTTTTTTCTTGCTTCTGAAAGGGTTTTCATTTTTGGGGTAAATAGATTTTTCAAGATTTCTTTGGTCATACCAGCTCCGGTATCTTTCACTTCCACAACAATTTTATCGTCTTTCCTTTTTGCCGAAACCGTTATTGTACCTCCCTTTTTTGAATGTTTGATGGCATTCGAAACGATGTTTTGAAAAATGGAAATTAACATTTTATCATCGGCAAATACGGTGGTTTCCTCTTCGACTTCCTGATGAAAATTTATCGTGTTTTTTGAAGCGGTTCCTTTAAAGGATTCAATGACTTTGGTGATGTATGGGGTAAGTTTCAGTTTTGTGGGAGAGAATACACCCGAGGCATATTTTATTCTTGCCCATTCCAGCAGATAATCCAACATATTCAACTCATCCTTCGAGGCATTGTGTATGATATCAAGCATTTCCTGAATCTCATCATGCGCCATGCTGCGATGATACTCTTTCAAATAGTCTGTCGTTCCCAATATGGTAGACAGAGGGCTCCTCAAATCATGTGAGAGTATGGCCAGAACACTATCTTTATGGGTATTGAGCTCTTCCAACTCCTTGATGTATTTTTTAATGGTTTCCTCCGATTTTTTTCTTTCAGTCAGGTCTCTCAATATTTTAACAAAACCCAACATTTCTCCTTCGGCCCCTATAAGTGGAAATACCACCCCATAAGCAAAAAACAGGCTTTTATCTTTGCCAATATGCCATCTATTATCCGTGGCCCTGCCCTCTTTTAAGGCTGTCTCAATCTCCTTTTTGTGAATACCGATATTTAAGTCTTCTTCAGTAAATATGATATCGAAAGGTTGACCGATAACTTCGTCAGTTTCGTATCCAAAAATCTTGGTCGAGCCAGAACTCCAACTGTTTATGTTGAATGCTGTATCCAATGTAAAAATGGAATAATCCTGCAAACTGTCAATTATTTGGCTGTAAAACTCAGCCGTTGGGGTATATTTATACTTAAGCATGGTAGGATTATCTGATTTGTTTTCCATTATTCTGTTATCGGTAGTGAAAAATGCAATCAACTGGAACAGTCAGCAGCAATTTTTTTGGTAGATGTTTTTAATTTTTACTTGAGGCCGGTATTCTTATTTTAACTATCTGAAGAACCAAAATTGATTGAATTCTCGATTTCTTTGGTATAGGCTTCGATAAATGCATTTCTCAGTAGGCCAAATACGGCCTGCCATGGATTGTTTTCAATATTCTCTACATGTCCTGAAAGCTCAACCCTTGAGGCAATTTGTTCTTCTTTTGGATTCTCTAAAACTTTTCCAAAAAAATCAACCACAGCTCCATACACCCTCTCGGGCAGGTTTTTATCCTCTGCTTCCTGGTTTACATCAAAATCCTCGATTACGGGTTTAACATAACCTGTGATTTCTCCATTTTCCACCAAAGCCTCACTGAATACACTTAAGGTGCCACTTTTCAGTTCCAAGTTTGCATAGGCTTCCATAAAGTTGTTGAACTTGACTAAATCTATGTCCTCAAAGGCTAAATTGAGATCAAATTCCGGTATTTCTTTCAAAATATTCACATGCATTTCCATGTCCATCTTACCCTCACCCATAGCATTGGAATTGATCTGAACGTAACCTGGAAGTGCTTTTTCTTCATCCTCCACATTACTTAGGTTCTCAGCATTTAAGTTGAAATTATCAAAATACACATCCACTTGAGGGTCTGCTGTTGGATCCAAATAGGCTATTTTGGCATTTGCGATGCTTAATTTGTTGATCTGAATGGGATTAAGTTCCTGAAGTTGTTCTGCAAAATGGAGCCTGGGTTCTTTCTCTTTTTCTTCCTCTTTTAACACCGTCAGGTTTACTTCCATCGAATCCATATGAATTTCTGAGACAAGCTTACCTTTCATAAGGGCTCTCCAATCCAAACTGAAGTCCAGAATAGGCAGTCGGATAATTGGTGTTTCAGGATCCTCTGAAGCTTCCTCATAGATTACGAGTTCGCCGATATTAAATGCTCCTTTATAAAGACTCATGGACAGGTCATTGATCGATCCATGGTAGCCCTCAATGTTTGCCAGTTGTTTATTGATTTGATGCTTGGCTATAGCAGGTAAAATCAGACGAATGACGACCAATACGACCAAGATCGAAATCAAAATGATGTATCTTTTTTTCATTTTAAATTTGTTTATCAATAATCAATGAGGGATTGACATCCTCCATTGGTGATACATTGTTAGCGATTAGTGTTTGGGGAATACCTGATTAGCATAAAGCAAGTCACATCTTCTAATCAAAGGCCTATTTTTAGCAAAGTAAATTCAACAATCATGCCGTAAAAATTACATAAATCCTATTTTTGATTAATTTTATACAAAAAAAATACAATTGCTTTTAATACATGTAATCCTTGGTCAATTGTAGAAAATCTCAGAGGAGACCATTCTTTTGAAGGTCTTCTTGCTGAGGCAGCGATGAACTTAAAAAGCAAGCTTTACTTTCTACGCACTATCGTCCCACAAAGTAAATCATGAAGCCCTTGCTTTTCTTTGTTGACGTCAATCATTAAGATTCCCAATAGGGTTGCCAAAGAAAGAACCTTCAAAGGAAATCGCACTATTGACTTTGTCACATTCAATTTGGATCCATTGGTATTGTATATTCTAAGTCTAACAAAAAGTTTTCCTAAAGTAGCTCCCATAGTCCCTTCCAAAATGGCAAAACATAGCCAAAAAGTAAAAACAGTAGAGAACCTAACTTCCGTAACATATAATTCTGACCCTGTCTGCCAATAGTATGGCCCGCCACTTACGGTTAAAACAATCGGGTATATTAGTAATTTGATCAGCATTAAATCAATAATGGCTGCAAACAACCTTAGACCTAATTGAAGTTCCAAAGATTCGGTTTGTCGTGCTTTTCTAAAAGTTATTTTTTTATTGTTGGGCATTTGACTTTAGGCATCTGGCTCGTTGAGAAAAAGTGACGAATGAAATCTACTCAAAAATTAATTAAAATATATTTATCATTTTAAAAATGATTTGGAAACTCAGGGAAAAATAGCCGACCTCTCTACTCAATGTGCTAGAAGTAGTTGCGGTTTTATTCAGTTTTTATGGCTTTATCTTTACATCCTTATAGGTAGTTTCCTTGTGGTGAGTAATCCTTTCTATGATTGCTATGTCACCTGTAGATTCTAAAATGATCATATCGATTTCTTCCAATGACGCAAAGCCTTTTTGTCGTGCAGCACTATAAATTTCTTCCACTGTCAATCTTTCCTTTTTCATGGATTGGTCTAAAAAATTTCCTTTATAGAAAATTAATGATGGCCTGCTGGTGATTAAGGTTTTAAACATTTTAACCCTGGCGGACAACCAAGTAAAAAGGAACTGAAATCCAATAAACAACAGAAAAGCAACTACCCCATTGGCAAGGGGTATGTTTTCGTTGAGCGAGACACTTGCAAGAATTGACCCTAATACGATCGTCACGACAAAATCAAAGGCATTCATTTTGGACAAAGTCCTCTTACCGGAAATCCGTAGCAAAAACACCATCGAAAGATAGGCCAATGAGGTCACACAGGCCACCCTGAACAGACTCTCCCAACTGTCAAACCAGATATTTTCCATAATATTTTTAATTAAAAGGTATGTAGCGTTAATAACCGAAACGAACCTTGTAAGCTACATATATATTCCTTTTTCTGGAAATAAACATGTGACAGCAATGGAATTACAGAAAGCTTATTTTTAGCAAAAAAAAGAACCCCTTATTCAACAATCAAATTTTCATGCTAATTCCATAACATAGATTTGTTATCATGTAACAATTTGTGTCAATTAATGATCACTTTTGTTGCAAAAATCAAACTAAGTGGAAATCCATCATCCTACTGGAATAATGCTTTTGATCATACATTTCGAATCAATTTTCTTAAACTCCTTACCAAGGCGTTAAAAGGTTTTGTTTTATCCATTTGAAATGTTGATGATGAAATGCTACACCAATGATATACAAGCTGTATATTTAGTAATAAAAGACCATTTTATGACAAGAATATGAAACTGTCCTTCCAAAAATTATTCTTTGTCCTGGCCTTTATCTTCGGTCTATTTGCCGTGATGGTACTGGCCAAACCTGTGCTGATTCCCCTAAGTATGGCTTTATTGCTATCATTTATCTTGTTTCCTGTAGTAAAAAAAATGGAAGGATGGGGCTTGAATAAATTGCTTTCTGCTTTTCTTTCCATATTGATGATATTTGTAATTGTAGGTTTGGGAATCACCCTCTTCTCTACCCAAATCATGGGGCTTTCAGATCAATTGAATGATTTTTCGGGAAAAATTATGAGTACATTATCAGAAGCTGTGTTCTTTGTCAACGATAACGTGAATTTTATCGGTGATTTAGAAAGGGAGGATCTGGTACAAAACGGAAAAGAATGGCTCAAAAATTCCTCCGGATCATTACTTCAAAACACCTTTAGTGGGACCACAGCATTTCTTGCGGGATTATTTACCACAGTCATATTTACTTTCTTAATCTTGATATATCGAGAAGGTTTAACCAGGGCATTTGTGGCTTTTGGGGATGAAGAAAATAAGGGTCGAATCTTCGACATGCTCAAAAAAATACAGCAAGTGGGCAAACAATACCTTTCGGGCATGTTCTTGTTGATTATCATCCTGGGTTTTGCCAACAGTTTGGGTTTGTTGATTATTGGCATTGATAGCCCTTTTCTCTTTGGATTTCTAGCCGCTCTTCTTTCCATAGTACCATTTGTAGGTACTACCATAGGGGCAACTATTCCTGTACTTTATGCTTTCATGTCGTCAGATTCTTTGTGGGTTCCCATTGCTGTTATCATTTTGTTCTGGGTGATACAAATCGTTGAAAGCAACTTCCTGAATCCGAAAATAGTAGGCAGTAGCCTCAATGTCAATGCCCTGGTGGCAATCTTAAGTTTATTGATCGGTTCGGCCGTGTGGGGAATTGCAGGCATGGTACTGTTTCTTCCTTTTGCTGCAATCCTTAAAGTAATCTGCGAAGAGTTTGATCAATTGAAGCCCATTGCCATGTTGATCAGTGACGACATTTCAGGGGAACAAAAAAAGGAACAAAAAAACACCATATGGTTTGAGAAAATAAAAGGATGGTTTAATAAAAGGTAAAATCCTATTCAGGATTATTCAACTTCTAATGCCTATTTTTAATTCATCCGATTCACTGACACATTTGATTTCAGACTTCTTCTATCCTCTTTTAAGAATAGGTGATGGTCGTATTTTCCATCTAGGGTCGCATAAGATTTATCAGTTAAAATTAATCAGTGCAGGTTTCCGAAGACTGCCTTGCTGCCAACTGCCATCCGTTTTCAGCCTTGATCCAAACGTTGGTAAATCTCCTAGGGATCCATGTTGCCTGATCCACAGAACCGTTGGCTGGCTGTTGAAGTTCTTTACCCATGACAATGGCCATGTCCTGATTAAAAGTAATCTCTTCAATGATTCTTTCCACTTTGGGAAAAACATGACCGCCTTTCATCAGTCCAATGATTTCTTTGGGCGTCACAATTCTTCCATTCGGGTTATTGACCACATACTTTTTAGACCAAATCTCCAATAAGGTGGTGGTGTCCCCTTGGTCAAGCAACTCAGTCCAACGTTTTTCCAATCGCCTGATTTCCTGCTCAGCTTGGGATTGTCCAAAAGAAACCGAAATGACAAAAAGAAATCCGATCAACAAGATAGTTGCTTTCATGGTCCAGGTTCTTATGTTTTGGGTTAATTTACAGGGATTACTATAATGAAGTCAAATCCAATTTACTTAAAAATCACTAAAAGGAGTTGATGGTGCTGAGTAAAAAATCTGTTGTCCCTCATTGATTCACCAAGCAACAGACATCAAAGAACCGAATTTTGCTCGAAAAATGAAGTAGCCTAAATTTAGAAAATGAAACCAAGGCCAAACTCAAATCTATCCCCTTCGAAAGTGCCGTCTGCTAAAGGAGATTTATTGTTTCTTATTTGATAGTTGCTTTTTACTACTATATTTCTTCTCGGGTTGAAGTTAGCTCCAATGGTTACTGCGGTTAAGTTACTTTGGAAAATGGGTTCTCCCACTAAACCTGGATCAATCTTACTGTGTGTGTTCAATCTTTCATAACGGATGAAAATAGGGAGCTTTATTTCATCGCTTTTTACTAAAAAGTTGTTCTTACTTTTAGCTGATTTATTATCAGCTTTAAAGATTGGCCAAATATCATACCCAATCTCAGTATAATAACCATAAACTTCGCTGCCTAATACCTGACCTGTATCATCCAGCGATGCCTGACGCGTGATCTCATAAAGTCCTTGGGCGTTGTCTGTTCCGCCTAGGGTACAGAGGGCCATAAAAGACCAGTTTCTATATTCCTTACGCACATAAGAACTTAACAAATACGTGTTGGAGCTTATATTATCCTTACTGATTTTGGAATATAGCCCATTCAAAGCCAATTCAGTGTTTTGGATTCCCGTGTATTTCAAGCTAGAGTTTGCAGTATAACCTTCAAAATTAAACCTGAGTGCATCCGCTCTTCCCCTCCTGATCCAGGTAGCACCTCTCAAATCTGTTGGATCCAAACCTTGATAAAGAGAAGCTGACCATTTGAGGTTTTTATTGAATTTACCATAAGTCATTATCCCCAAATCAATCCAAGTAGATGGGATGATTATTCGTTCAACTTCAGGGCGGTTGACGGTATAAAACATCACAGGCTCATCACTATTATTGATGTAACCGATCTGTGTCTGATGTGTACCTAAACGTAGATTGAATTTTTCACTGAACAAAAAATCTGCAAATACCTCAGGCTGAAACTCAAAATGACGTTCATTAGTCCCGTCATTCATATATTCAGCAAAAATTTCGGCGTATAGAACCAACCATTTTTTTGGCTTGTATGCAGCATATGCAACGAAGCGCTGCATATTGGTCATGTACAATTCAAGGTCTTCGCTCTGCGTATTTTTTTCACCAATGTAATTGATGAAATTAGATTCTCCGTAACCTGAAATTGTAAACTTAGAATCTGTAAAATAAATCTTCGAAGCAGCTATAGGTAAGCCTGATTGAGTTTCATAGGTGAGCGTATCAATTATTCTTTTTTTTTCTTGCGAATATCCCTCCCAATAGATAAATACCAACAATAACATTGATATGGTAAATTGCTTCATTTTAAGATTTAATTAACCTGAATTGCAAAGCACCTCAAATCAATCTTAAAAAGACCTTAAAATGGATAAAGATTAGCTTAATAGGTATTCGTTTTGGGGTTTGATTCAGGGACTACTGGCTAGAAACTTTGGAATTTATTTCCACTCTCTATTCAAACCGCACCTCAAATACATTCATGTTGTCGGAAGGGTTTGAGTAAGTGATTGTCCCTGAATTAAGTTCCAGAATCTTTTTGGTTAAAACCAAGCCAAGACCAAAACCGATTTGTCCTTGACTGTTTTTCCCCCTGAAAAAGTGATCGAAAAGGAAATTTTCCTCCTCTGAAGTAATGGGGGTACCAGAATTGATGATTTGGATTTTCAAAGCCTTGCTTTCAGAGCAATCGATTTTTATCTCGGCTTTGGGCTTGTTGCTGTAGGAAACACAGTTGGCTAATACATTCTGAATGGCTTGTTTGATTAGGACCGGATTGAGGTTGATGATGAGCTTATTTTCATTTAATTCATCAGGTAGGTAATTTACCTCAAAATGAAAATGAGGATAAATTGCATTAAGCTCTTCGATCACATCAAAAAACAGTTCATCAATTCTAAGTGGTTGTTTTTGGGTCTGCTGTCCCGACTCAATTTTGGAGATTTCAAGCAACACATTGATGATTCCTCCCAGAGATTTTGCTTTGATTATCTGGTTTTCTATTTCAGGCCTAACCGCTTCAATACTAGAAAAATCCTTGATCCTTTCAAGCTCAGATACCAATACCGATATAGGAGTTTTTAACTGGTGAGAAACATGGTGAATGGTGTGTTTTTGAAATACAAATGCTTCATTTGTCCTTCTCAGTAATTCGTTGAATCTTTGAGTCAATTGATTCAATTCAGATGTTGACGTTTCAATTGTCAATTCATCCACACTTTCTTTGCTGAGATCGTAATTGTTCAGTGTCTCCGCAAGTGCTGTTATGGGTTTTGAAATCTTGTTGGACAAATACCGGGAAACGAAAATGACCACTATACTAATGAACAGAAATATTCCTATGAGAACATTTCTTAAAAAAAACATTTTAGCATAGCCAAAGGCATCATAGGCCTTGCTAACGGCATAGTATTCTTGATTATCGGTTTCTGTATAAATACCTATAAGGTCATAATTTTCTTCTTTCGTTTCTATCCACCTTTGTGTGGGTGAAAGTTTGCTAAGCATGCTTCCCGCTTTCTCAATATCCAGGCTATCCAAACTTGCGAAAATCAGATTTTTGTTTGAATCATAGACAAGCAGTTTTTCATCGTAGAAATCATTGATATCCTGTTGGTCCAACAGGTAAGAAATCGTTGCACTTTCCTGTTGGAATTGTTCAATGAGTTTGATGGTGGTATGGATTTTTTCGTTTTGATGCTGTTGAAACTCCTCCTCTCTATATTCCGAAAATAGAATGTAAATGATGATTAAAGAAATTGCCGTAAGCGAAATCACTGTGGATGAAAAATAAATCAGTATTTTGTTTCTTATTCGCATTTGGTGATTTTTTTGCACTATTGGGTCTTTGGTCAATGGCTAATTAAATTCTTATCCATTTGTGTATCAAAAATTCGCACAACTAGCAATCCAAGTAATATCCGAAACCGACCTTGGTTTTTATCGTGTTTTTTTCAAATGGTTTGTCCAACTTGTTTCTTAAAAAATTCACATACACTTCTATGGTATTGGTATTGGCACCAAACGAGCTTCCCCAGATTTCTTTAATCAAATCTGCCTTGGAAACGATTTCCCCGTTTCTTTCCATTAGTCTGTGCAGAATCTGGTATTCCCTAGGTGTCAAACTGATTTCCTTACCCTTTCTGAAAACTTTTTTTTGATTATCATTCAGTATAATATCGTCTGCTACCCACATCTCCTTGTTTGGTGGATTGTTTTGTTTATTTCGTTTGAGAAGTGAATTAATCCTCAAAATAAGTTCTCGCATATAAAACGGCTTTGTGAGATAATCGTCTGCTCCACAATCAAAGCCCTGAACCTTATCTTCTAATTCACCAAATGCGGTCAATATAATAACCGGAGTAGTCGCATTATATCTTCTGAATTCCTTACACAAGTCAAATCCATTTTTTCCAGGAAGGTTGATGTCCATGACTATGCAGTCGAAATTATTTTTTTTCATCATCCTCTCCGCCAGTAATCCCTCATAAACACATTCGGTAATATGGTTTTCTGCCATCAGGGCTTCGCTTATATTTTTATTTAAAGTCGGATCATCTTCTATTATTAAAACCTTCATATTAGTTTATTAATTATTGGGCTCATGGGTTATTGGTTCATCTATCAAAATCCGAAGCTCATTACGTGATGTTGCTTTCGTGTGGAAATAAGTATGATTAAGCTTGGATCAAGCAATTCTTCTTCATAGAAATACATCACTCCCGGCCATAGCAGGGAAACCCATACTTATGTAGGGGCTGTTAGGGGTTCATGTTACATCAATTGTCTCTTCATTTAGAAAATATGTCTTTGTCCCATTTGCGAAAATCATAATATTTGCTTTTGGGTTCACCCGTCCAACCATTTATACCTTTTTTCTTTGGCAAGTAATACCCGTGGATGTATAACAAAGGGAAAATGAAAAGTGCTAAAAAGCCCATTGACACTCCTCTGCCAAAATAAATCGATACTACACAAATTACTATAAGAGTCAAAATATACTTGACCACTCTTCGGATTTTCGGTGTTCTTTCTTCAAAATGACCCATTAATATATTGCCTAAGGCATAGATTATACTCACTATTGCTATTTCAAACCAAAGAGAATCTGTTTCCCACATGCTATCCTTTTTTGTTTTTTAGGTTTTATTGTAGCTCGAATACTTTGTTACTTTAGTTGCATAAGCTAAACATGCTAAAATATCTTTTTCCTCTAGATTAGAGTAACCTTCCACTCACTATAGGTTGATCCGGCGGTCTGAATTTAGCCATAAAGCAAGGATTTCGATTGACTTAAAATTTGTGCTTTACCGTCTTCGGTAAACCCACTTTTTTCAGCCTTTTCTTATTTCGCCTTGACCCAGTCAATCTGAACTTGTTGTTTTCTGGTTTGCCTGACCAATCTCATTTAGCCCCGATTTCATTTTAAATTGCACATTTTCGTCTTGTTTTCAGGTTGTCGGGTGTCCTGTCCTCCATTCCTTTCCGCTTTCACCTTCAAGTTTAGAGCTTTTCCTGTGTTTTCGAGTTTTTCTGTTCTTTTGTTTTCTGTTTTCAGGTTATCCAATTGACCTGTTACCCTTTCCTTTCAGCTTTCACCTTCGAACTTCGAGCTCTTCCTATGTTTCTCAGTTATTCTGTTCTCCCGACTTTCAGCTTTCACCTTTGAGCTTCGAGCTTTCCTTTTTTATCCAGCATACCCTACAATTCAAAACCTCTTGCTTTTTATCTCATATCTAATTCACCCTACTTCGAGTTTTGAGGTTTTCTCTGTTTTCTGATATCCAGTTATTCTGCTAGCAATCCCAAAGTCCATTGAATGAATTCAACTTCATCCACGATTGACCAGGAATGGGGATGTCTTAGTCCGCTGCTTCTGTAACCGGGGGATCTGGCGGTCATGAATTCTGCTTTGTCATTACCGTTTAACAACAGCCGATTGATTAATTCAGAGGCTGTCAGTTGGTTGGTATCGTAGAGGCTTCTCCTCCTTTCTTTCAGCTGCCATTCCACATCCAAGTCATGGTAAACTCTTACTGCCACTTCTTTCAGGAATTGCGCATTTCCCAGTTCTTTTTGTTTTGACCTGAACGGGGTAAGTTCGTTGTACCTCGCTTCGTTGGTCTCGGGCGTTCCGATTTCATTTGTCATGATTTCAGTGACGAATTCTGCTTCGAAGACCCCTGCCTGAGAAAAGTTCTTTTCCATCTCTCTCTGAAAATAGTCCCAGATATCAAACAAATCAATGGGAGAATCCACGCTAAACACACCCTGTGGTATAATGGGATACGCTGAAGGATTTGCCATACAGTGTTCCACAAATCTCAAGGAAATGGTACCGCCAGCAGAAAATCCACCCATAACAAACTTTGTCTTGTCCAAGGTTGGGTTTTTACTTAAAAGGTCACTCAATCCACGGTTCAGTTTGTCCACCACCTCCTCGTCGGCATACAATTTTTGCCCTCCTGCAATGGCCATGGTCACAATCCCGTTGGCATAGGCAACATTAAACAGCTTTGATTCGGGGAAAATACTTTCGGGATCCTGACCGTAGCCCGGCATCAGAACCAATACCCCGTTGATGTCCTCGGAAAGCGGTCTTAGGAGCAAATAATAATCCTTTTCGTCATGCTCGTTAAAAGAGACTTTTTCGAAGGTTTGTCCCATGGTTATGGAACAAATTGAAAGTAGGAAAATTGTTAGCCATTTGGTTTTCATATGTAAAATTAATTAGGGCAAGTGGGGATTTTACATAGGCCAGTGATCATTGTCAGCTTCATGTAATTTTGAAACAACCAACCTTAGTAAATATCCAGCCTGACACTTTTGGATTGGTCCAGTTACAGTACGAATTTGTTTTTTGTCAATTCCATAATTCATTTTTTTCGGTCAAAACAATTGGCTTGTTTTCAGTGATCACTATGGTATGTTCATGCTGAGCCATATGGCCCCCTTTGTTTCCTATTAAAGTCCAACGATCATGGTGCTCGATGGCATATGATGAGGTTGTAGAAATAAAGGTCTCAATGGCCACTACAGAATTTTTCTTAAAACGCCTCTGGTCAAATGGATTTTTACAATTCAGCAATTCATCTGGCTGCTCATGTAAGCTTCTACCGACTCCATGTCCACCTAGATTTCTTATGACTTTAAATCCCCTTTTTTTGGATTCTGTTTCCATAAGGTGGCCGATATCTGAAATCTTTACACCTCCTTTTATCTGGCTTATCGCAAGCTTCAAAATTTCTCTGGATGCGTCAACAAGTTTTTGATGACCGTTCAGATCTTCGCCAAGGACAAAGGAAGCACCATTGTCAGACCAAAACCCGTTCAATTCAGCTGACACGTCTATATTGATCAAGTCTCCTTCTTTCAAAACTCGATTTGAGGAGGGCACGCCGTGGCAAAATTCGTTGTCAACACTGATACAGGTCCATCCTGGAAACTTATAGGTCATCAACGGTGCTGACCGTGCTCCAAAATCTTTTAAAATACCTGCCCCAAAATCGTCAAGTTCCTTGGTTGTCATACCGGGTTGGGCATAGTTTCTCATGGCCTTCAAGGTAGAAGCCACCACATCGCTGACCTCTTTAATTCCGATCATTTCTGACTCTTTTGTTATGGACATATTTTTAATATTTGTGGCTGCCGGTTTTTAGCTTTCTGACTCTCGAATGGTGGACAGGGAAAGAATGCAATTTGACTGAATTAAGATAGGAAACTCCGCTTCCGAATTCATGGTTTTTTTCTACTATTTTTCTTCATTTTTTTACAATATAAATAGATCATATCAGTTGTGTAAATGCCCTTATCACCCAATTCTATCGCTTTAAAGAAATCCTCGCATGCACTGGCGGTTTGTTCAGGAGTTGGCTCTAAATTTCCGGTACTGGTGTAGGCATTGATCTTTGCATTCCCTCTATTCGTATAGGCTTCCATGTAATTCGGATTTAAGACTATTGCTTTGTCAAAATCCATGATCGCTTTTTCAAATTCAAATCCATTGCTGTATGCTGTACCTCTATTTAAGTATACCTGCGCAACGGTTGGGTTTAGTTCAATGGCTTTATCATACAGTGGAATTGTTTCTGATGGAGCTAGTATTCCTGTCATTTCTGAGGCTTTATTCATTAATTCCATAAACTCCGGTGCATATCCTGCCTTGCCATCATTAAAAAAAAACTGCCTAAGTAATCCTCCATTTTTATCAAATTCAAAATATTCACCTTGTTGAATTCCATTTTCAAAATTAAGAACAACATACTTTTCACCCGTCTCATGATATATAGTCCATAATCCAATTTCTTTGTTGTCTTCAAATTCACCCTCTTGTTTTAAATTGCCGTTCTCAAAATACTCTTTTGAAAATCCATGAGGGTAAGCATTCTTGTAGTATTTTTCAGTCCTTTTATTTCCATTGGGATAATATTGGACCCTTAAGCCATCAAGTTCTCCACTCACAAAATTACCTGTACCTTTAAGTACTCCATTTTCATATCTTTCTTCAAATTCGCCGGAGTAAGAAAGGCTATCCCCCTTCTTACACCATAATCCATTTACTCTTTCCAAATCATCGATATTGACTTGTCCAAATATTGAATTGCTGTAAATCAATAAGATTCCGAGAAAAATCATTGTCCTCATACAGTTTGTATTTAGGGTTTGGCAACTTGTAAATTGCAATTAAAATACTAAGCAAGTTTTCTTATTTCGGCAGCATAGGTACGTCAAAAGCATTCTTAAATTAAAACTAAAATTGTTTAGATAAAGTCATACTAAAAATATCATTCTGATTTTAAAGATGCAAAACAGAAAATAATGATTCAATTAATTACTTTAGTTTTTTGTTTTTCTGTTTTCAGATTTCCATTTCCTTCGAGCTTTGAGCCTATCCCTATTTCCTTGGCTTTGCCTCGCTACCTGCCAGGATACCTCCATCAATGGTCAGCTCTATTCCTGTCACATATTTGCTCTCCTCACTTGCCAGGTATAAAATGCCAAAAGCCACATCAAGGGGTTCACCGAAGTGTCCCATCGGAATGCCGAACTCGACTTCTTCAATCATACTTTGTCTCTCCTCTCCTTCTCCAAGCATGGCCTCCCACATGGGTGTCATGATCGCTGCGGGATGCACGCTGTTGCACCTGATTTTAAATCCGTTTTCGGCACAGTAAAGGGCCACGCTTTTGGTATGGTTTCTCACCGCAGCTTTGCTTGAAGCATAGGCTACGGCACCCGGGATGCCCACCACCCCACTTCTTGAAGAGACATTGACAATGCTACCGCCCATTTCTTTCATCAGCCGAATGGCATATTTGCAGCCCAGCATGACACCTGTAGCATTCACCCGATGAACCTCTTCCCAGGACTTTAAATCGACATTTTCAGCATCCCATGGTCCGGAAGATTCCAGAAATCCCGTGATTCCTGCATTATTGACCAATACATCAAGTCGCCCGTATCTCTTTGCGATATGTTCTGTCGCTGAAATCCAATGGTCCTCATTCCCTACATCCAAATGTAGGTATTCGGCCTTCTCTCCCAATTGTTCTGCAACTTTCCTCCCCTCATTGTCAAGAATGTCGGATATCAGGACAGTCGCACCTTCTTTGTGAAACAATTCTGCGGTTGCCTGTCCGATTCCCCGGGCGGAACCTGTTACCAATGCGATTTTATTGGTTAGTCTCATTGTCAATGGTTTTGGTTTGGTCATTCAAATTTCCGAATGTTACCTTATCCAGCCAATTTTTTCAACCGTTTGGCGGTTTTTTTATTATAGCTCTTAAATTTATCCACAAGCACCCCTTCCTCATTAAAAAAATAAAATGTTGGCCAGCTTTTTCTGCTTAAATAGGTGGAGGCAAAGCCAAATTCGTCCCAAAGATTAGTCCAAGTGATTTTATCTTTCCTATCCTGGTACGAGTTGAGCCAAATTTCTTTGGTTGGATCTTCCCAAATGGTCACCAGTTGCACAGAATTATTGTCCAATTCCGAAAACTGTTTGAGCAGTCCTATACTCGCAAGAGAAAATGAACAGCCAGTTGAGAACAAGGCAATCAATGTGGGTTTATCATTCCTGCTAATGACTGGTATTTGATCCCCGCTTTTATCAGGTAAAGAGAAGTCTTTCAGTTGATCCCCTTTTTTAATTGGTTTTCTCCTTTTGGCTTCAAGGTAATTATCTATTCTTTTTACGTAGATAGATTTCTTGTATTCTTCTGGGACATTCTGAGTAAACTTGTCTAAATCATCAATGGCAATCTTTTCCTTTTCTCTTTCAGTGAAATACAAGCTCGGAATCTGATTAGGATTGCGAAGTATAAATGCAATTTGTTCTTTTCCTCTTAAAGCTTCTATCTCATCCGAAATGGATTGGTAAGGCATTATACCCTCCATTTGGAATGTGCGATCTTTCCAATCTATGTTGACTTTTACACTGTCACTTTCAAACCAAATTCGAGGCAACTGATGCTCAATTTTTCCTCGCTTTGAAACTTTATCTAACGTAAAATAGGAAGGGAATTGTGTTATGCTGGCATCTACTGAAAAACTTCCACTACTTGATAAGTTCAATGGCATCAATTCACCTCCGACAGCCAAAAAAACAAATTCTTCTGAATTGAAATTGTCAATCTGCCCATAGATATTAACGGTATACTGAGCTATGACTTGAAAAGTTGCTATAAAAAAGAGCAGGGTCAAAATTGGTTTTTTCATTTCATCGGTTTTAAAATGCTAGCCAAATAAAATATTAAGTTGGCAATCCTAAACAAGATGCTAAACACCAAATGATCAACAAATTACCATGGTACATCAACTGATTTTAAAACTACATTTTTATTTCACATCATCAAATGAAGATCTGAATTTTTGAAAAGATTTTCTATGCAGGTAGAGAAGAAATCTGATTTATCCAGTAAAATCCTAGATTCTAGTCACAAATCTCGAATTTAGCCATTCTCGCATCACAAATTATTTACATCTAAAGGAAATCTTTTAATGAGGATTGCAAATGTATTTAAGCCGAAAATTACTTGAGTCAATCTTAACAGTTGGTCAAATGTAAGTCGGTTAAATTTTTTCTTTTTTTAACCAGCATTTACTGCTATTATTTTAATATATCAGTGATTTTTTACTATTAACTTATTTAGTTCTGCAGCATTTAGTTTTTTCAAAGATTCTGATAAGATTACTCCATGGGCACCTATTCGCGTACCAAAATCATTGTACAATAATTTTTCAACCTGACAAATTTCATCAAACCCAGTTTCTAAAGGATGAAGGATTACAAATACATGCCTGAATTTTAAATCTCCCCCACATACCATATTCATCATTTCTCTTCCTAGTTTTTCCGCAACTAAGTTGTTTGCTATCAATAGCCTGTTTGATGAAAAAGGGAATGTTGATTTTTGAGTGATCATCTTTCCTGTTTCTAAGTTCTTTATTTCCAATTGATTTCGGGAAATTATTAAATAAATGAAAAGTTTTGATCTAAAAAACCTTACCCAGAAACAAAAAAAATTCATTGCATCATTTAAAATTGGATTCATTATAACGGAATATTTAAGCCATTTTTCTTTTAAGATTCATTTATTTCAGCTTGTAATTTTTTTAGTTCTTTAGCTTTTTGAAAAGCAATTTCTAAGCCCCTATCTATAATTTTCTTTGCATTCTCTTTATTGTCCATTACAGTCCATTCAAATTGTCCTGATTCTAAATACACGTCAAGATTATTTTCCTGAAAATTGATCAAACTTTTGAATAAAAGTCTGATGTCCTCGAGTTCGTATTGATCAGTTATTTCTTTATCATTGGTCAATTGAAGCAACGAAGAATATTTTAAACCCATTGCCAAATTAAATTTAAACTTAAACATCCCATCGTGGTATTTTAAAAATTCATTCACCATAAGATTTTCAAATTCCACTTCGGAAATAAAATTTAGGACCTCTTGATTTTGTTGAATAAAAGATTGAATTACTTCTTTGATTTTCATTTTTATTGCTGTTTAAAATGCGCTAATCGATAATAGATTTCGGGTGAGACTATAGCACAAAACCTTCTTTACTATTTGAAAAAATAAAACCAGGTCTTTGATAAATTAAAATCCGTCATTTACTCAATTGATTATCTATCCCTGTAAAAATCATTTTCTAGCTTGACTTTTATATTTTTTAACAAATTCTTCTGCATCTCTAATATTTTCAGGATATGCAACATAGTAATGGTCAGCGCTCAATTTATTTTTCGTTTCCAGTTCTTTAAAAACGTGTTGGTAATGAAAACCATTTTCTATCAGATATTTAACCGTTTCCCACTTTTTGTCATCCGCTTTTTTGGGAGGTCTGAATCGGTGTGGCAAAAGTATCATTGGCTTACCACATTCAGGACAAAGGTATTGAAGTTCAGAGCCACTATCGAATGGCCGGCTAAATGCCATCTTACATTCTATACAAACTTTTTTATGTCCCATTTCTTCATTTTAGCTGCTAAGAAAACTAAACAATACAATAAAATTAGGTACTCTTATTATATCTTTATTCAGGATGCTACATAATTCTCAACTATCAAAGATAACTCAGTTTTTTAAGTCTATCTTCTTTCTCAATCAGTGCACATCAATACCATCAAAATAAATTTCTGTTATTGCCGTGTGGTCATACAATTCGCCTTCGTAAACATCCATAATTTCAAATTTGATTGTCCACCAGGGTTTCGTTCGCAATTGCTCCCAATTATCTTTATCATGATAGCCTAAGGGTTCAAATTTAAAGTGCTGTTCTTGTCTGCTGTCTTTAAGGTTGAGGATTGCAAGGAGCTTGTCGTCCACAAACATTTTGAGTTTTTTGACCCTTGAATTTTCATTCCAAGCTGCTTTGGATTTTACATATCCATTTACGATAATGATTTCAGTAATGCGAGGGTTATTTGGCGGAAAATGGTAAATCACATACTCGCCAATTCCGTATCCTGGGACACCTTCAATCCAAGCAGTCTGATAGTCAAGATCGTGAATGTTTTCTGCTGAATAACTTATATCCTTTTCAGTTTTCAATGATGACGAAGCCGAAGTAGTATCAATTCCGCCTCCGCAATACCAGCTACACCCTATCCCTAAAATGTCCCAATAGCTTTCGTAGCTCTCATCACAATTGTGATATATTTCCCTGTCCGTCGGGCTAAGCATTTCATATTCTGTTTGATTACTTACTTTTTTCCATACTTTCTCGCACAACTCCCGTTGTCGTATAAATTCAATTTCGCCTTCTACACTTTTGTCAACAAGAACACCCAGAGTAGGATGCATTTCCTTAACAGCCTGAGCATAAGTTGTCATGCTGATCAACGTAAAAACATATGTAAGTATAATCCGCATTTTCTGCTGTTTTAATGAAGACCTAACGTTTGGTGAAATAGGGAATTTCGGAGAACCAAACGGTAGCCTGCAAAAATGCCAAATAGAAGAACAAATGTTCCGAAAACCTCTATCTGCCCCATGTTTTCTTAACTGCTATTGTTGTGGGCCGTTCGCGTAAGCCAGTATTCCTTGTCGACCGAGTCGTCTCTATTTCTTTTGTCGCAAATTCTCTCAGCTATAAATGTTGCCCAACCAGTTCTTTGTTTTCTTTGATTAGTTTTTTTATTTTTTCAACAGTTATAAAGAGTCCCTCATAGTATTCTCCGGTCTGAAATTTTGGTGCCATATCTTCTATGATTATCCGATAAGCTATCTCATCTTTTATGATTTTCCCAAGTCCATCACTGACTTCAATTCTCATTTGCCTGTCTTGAAGCGCTACTGTGATAAGTATTCCATCATCGTAATCTTTTCTACCAATTCCCCAATTACTAGCTTTTCTAAGCGAATAATCTTCAATTGATTCACCATCCAATGACTCTATTGTCAGGATTACGATTTGAGAGCCAATGCTTTGTTCTAATTCTCTGATTTGGTCTGTTAAGCTAGATATTTCCTCATCTGTCAAAATATGAGCCCAGTCATTTACAAAGTAAATGCTTTGCCCCTTCTTCTGTCCACAAGAAAAAGTAAACAATGCAACAAAGAGGAATAGGTATAATATTTTTTTTTTCATTTCTTGTCAGCAAAGGGCCCACAATGTTAAGCAAAGGTAATTGTTTCCAGGAGCACTGAGACCCATTCAACATTAGCAAATGATGTGGGAAGTTGTTCCTGACATTCCATAATCTTAGTTCGTACCGTTTTAACATTATCTATGATTAATCAAGTACAGGAACACTTCAGCTGCATGCCAGGTATGTGGTGCAGATATTTTTTCCGTAACATAGACATCATCAATTAGCTTTAGGTTTTCATATTTTGCCTGACTGGCCTCTTGTTCCCAGGTTAAAGGGTAAAGCCTGTTGCTTATCGGATTTCTTTTCTTACCATGAAAATTGTCTGCAGCCCATCCAATGTAAGGGTATTTATCATTTTTCCATTCATCATAGGCATCGGTTGTGCCCTCAAGGTAGTCCTCTTTATAATCCCACCAGAAAAGTGAAGAATAATCATCTTGGATCTTTGGAATAGCATAAGGATCATTGATACCAAGGCTCTGTAAACCATATTTCATCCATTTGGTTTGATAGACGGGTGTTTCATGAAAATCTGATAATCCTTTGATATACAATCCGTTTTCGTCTTCTACCTCAAATTCCTTCACTTCTTCCAGGATCTTTTGAACGAGTGGGTGGTCCTTATCTGAAAACAGAGATAAGAGGTACAAGGTCTGTCCAAGATTATCGGGCTCAGTAATTCCGGCATTGTTGCGGTCATAAACCTCGTTGAGGTTCAGCACCCAGTCTTTGATCAAATCTAAATTGCCTGTTTCTTTCAGGCACATGGCCATCATGGCAGCATCACGCCTCCAAGGTTTGTCATATACAATGAAGTTGGGAACCGGCTTGCTATCCACAATATTGACAAGAATCTCATGGTTCAGAACCTTCAGTATTTCACTGTATTTATGTCCTGTGAAGGTTGGCAGTTTTATGGATGAGTTTGTTCCGTCAACCCGCTTATTTTTGTTGCCTTCTTTGATAAAAACACCATTTTCATCTTCATAAATCGTGACAAATACATCTGTAAGGGTTTCAATTTCAACTCGGTATTCATTGGGGATTATTAGGACTTGCTTAACAGGCCATTGCCTGATTATTTCCCCTGATAGGGCATTTTTTAAAACTCCATCCTTGTACAAGAGTTTTGTCCTGTTTCCCATGCCAAACAAGAAAAATTCAATGTCTGGCATTTCCATAAATCTGAACTCTTCTTCAAATTCTGACAATTGATGGATATACTTTTTTAAGGATGTTGATTCTTTTGTATGGAGTAACTTGAAATCAGGAAACAATACATCGTAATCTGCCATAGATTGGCCGGCTTCTGCAAATGGCACGAGTAGCATTTCTGAAACAACATTGTCTCGTAGAACTGAAACAGCATACAACTGGTCTCCATTCCACCCCCATTTTGGCAATCCATTTGCGTCAGATACATTTTTATCGGCTGCCAATAATTGTGGACCACGTTTGAGGGCAACCTCCTTTGATCCTTTATTGTTGTCGTTCATTTTTACAACTGGCATTTCCGTTACAATTTCCATTATGTCCTCATTTTTCCAGTCTCTTTTGATATCCAATATTGAACCTGGTTCTCCTTCAAAAATTTCATCATCGATTTTTACTGTAAAGTCATTTGCCCAATCCGGTACATTAAATAGGATAGAGGCATTTTTGATCGATTCTGAAGTAGATTTAATGGTAACCTTAGCGTTTCCATTTTTAGGGAAATCGGTTTCAATCATTAATGTAACAGGAATTTGTTCACCCTTTTGAGTAAAATATGTCTCAGTTTCTGAAGCAGTCAGCAACGTAATGATAGGGGCATCATTAAGGCGCCCAACTATCAAGTTTGAAATAAGGGACACACCTCTCGGTATACTTGAGGAGCAGCAGCTTATATCAGGCAATATTCCATGTGTGACTTCACCAAAACGCTTGCGGCCCGTTAAAGGCAAAAAATAGCATACTTCTCCATTTTGTGGATTCTGGGATGGCAAAATGGCATTATAAACAGTGTTTTCTATTTGCTGCATGTACTTTTGTTCTCCTGTAATTTCCAACAACCGCATGTTCATCTGAAGCCAGGTAACAGAAACACACCCTTCCCCCGGGCCACAGAATTTTGTACCATAGGCATAGTTTCCTGTTGGATTCAATACAAGATCATCCTGAAAATGTTCGGTATGGCTTGTGGTACCATTGATGTATAAACGGTGGGTAACTATATCGTTCCATGCATTTTGAACTGCCTTCAGGTAATCGCTTGTTCCTGTTACTTTGTATAAGTCAAGTAGTCCAACAAGGCATGACATCATCTCATAAGCCTTGTTATTTGCGGTCTTATACACATTGCCGTGTTCCAGTAAACTTGATAGTATTTTCGGGCCATTATCCTGCTCCCAAGACTTTACCAGGTACTCACAAAAGTCCAAATTTTCTTTTTTCCCGGTAATTGTATAAAGTTTTACCATTGGCTCCAGGACACTCGTTGGGGCCATTCCCTCATGAGTTCCGGAAATTATAATATCCTTTTTACCTTCACCAAAGGTTGATCTCAGAAGGGTTGCCATTCTTACACAAGCTGACAATGCATGAGGGTCTTTGGTTAAGTCGTAGTAGGCAAGAAGGCCAATCATATTGTATTTGTGGCTCCACACATCCCATGAAGTCCACCTGTCCTTTTCTTCATATGTACCTAAATAACCATCGGTCAATTGGGTTTTTATCAACTCTTTTGCCGCATAATCAATCCTATCTTTGAGCGCTTGATTGCCGGAATGCTGATATTCCAACACTGCTGCATGGAGAAACTTTCCCACATGCTCACCAATCCATTGTTGGGCGCCTGGCCTGTTTCTGTATGGCTCCAATATGCTTTCCAAATCTATTGTTAGCAGCCTTTTTTCAAGATTTATGCTTGTTTTTTCTTCCAAATACCCCCCTGCTGCAAGGAAAGTGTTCTCGCTCAGTTCAAATTTATCATTGAAGGAAGTTGCGGTTTGAGCCCGACCTATTGATTGCATCGAAACAGCAAAAATAATCAACACCAATACATACAAGGGGTTTGTATTTGTTTGTTCGGATCTCAAAAATTCTGATTCTGTGAAAAATAAACTTATCCTTCTCATAATAATTGTTTAGGCAGGTTACTTTCAATTAGCTTCAACATTCCCTGTGGTAACCGTGTCAGATTTTCATATACTTTACTACAGTATTAAAGATAATTAAAACTAGAATACTTTCTGTCACCACTTCAGTCAGCATAGTTACAACACAGTCTTGGCAGTTCGGCTTTCTTTATTCGCTAATTGACCAGATTTTATGACTCTATTTATTCTTGGTTGCAAAAACCATATACCGATTGGTAGAAAAAAGATTAGAAAAAAGTCAGCAAAATATTCAGCAAACGAGGCTTTTTTACCCAATTCGATTGATTTCAAAGTTTTAGCAGGAAAGGCAATAGAATAAAGGAAAGCATAAAACACATAAAAGAATGGTATGGCTAACAAACCATTGAATGTCATTCCTTCTCCATCCGATAAAATCATTATTGCTGAAGATACCGTAATCCAAATGAAAAAATTGATTAAGAAAAAATTGTAATTTAGTTCTATTTTTTTAGGTAAATAATCTTGTAAAAAGTGTCCGATTGCCAAAGGGTAAATTCCATATATCAAATTTCCTGCTGTTGTCAATATTGCGTTTATTGTTGGTTCATTTTCTACACGGGAACCCCCAACAAAGAGCCCAAATATTAACAGAATAAAAATTTGCCAATGTTTCGCTGTTAAGAGTTTTTCCATTTTGAGCGTTCTTTTTATGAAAAGTGTTAAATAGCTGACCGTAAACTTTTCTGGTTTAGACGGCTACTGAAGCAGAATTCTTTCCTTCAATGACAATCTCCATCAGAGGTCAAAGCTCGAATTTAAGATGATTCCACCATAAGCAAAATGCTTTACCACAGCTTTTTTTATTTTTCTGATAATTCGTTCAATCTGTCATCAGTCTCGTCAATTTCCATTGCTTCATTTAAATATTTTCGAATAGCATTTTTTATTGATTCCGTGTCGCCATTTTGAAGTAAAGTTAAATATGCCGCAAAGTTTATGGAATCATATTCATCATCAATGCTGTCCCCTACTCCAAAAGGGCTCCATCCATTGAGTATTTGTCTTATCCTATTAAAGTATTGCCTTGCGGATGTCAGTCAACAGCCACTAGACAAATGCAAATTATTCGTGGATTCCTTGAAAAACAAACGCTGTATCCAAAAAAGCCCTGAAAGATGAATGCATCAATCAGGGCTTTATTTCAAGGGTTCATCTCTAGTCGGTTTAATATTATCGGGTCGTGGTTCTTTTCTTTGACTTTTTTGAAACTATATTATAGTCAATGCAAATTTTTAATAAGTAATCAAAATCATTTTTGTTCCTAAAACCTGCCGGATTTATGTAACAATATCCTTTGTACTCTTTACCTTTCATTAACATTGTTTCATATCCACTCCATTCGTAAAGTTCTTCTTGACGATTGGGGTCAAACCGTAACATCAATTTTTCTCCACTAACGCATACGCAGGTTTTTCCATTAACCATAAAGTTGAGAACAGAGAACATTCCTTTTTCTTCAACAGCTAAGTTTGGAATTTCTGAAAGATACTCACGGACTCTGTCAGCAAGCCCTATATCATACGGCATAGCCCATCATTATTTTCGTGAGTGCAGTCCAAGGGTGTTGCCTTCTGTGTCAATGAAAATCGAAACATGGCCAAAATCGCCTATATGCAATTTAGGCTGCACCACTTTTCCCCCTGCTTTCTCAATTCTCTGTTCTTCTGCAACGCAGTCTTCGGTTTCAAAATAAATAAGCGTATTGTTGCTGCTTGGTGAATAATCTGCTTTTTCCACCAATGCACCCGAAATATTTGGACTTTCAGGGCTAAATGGAAATACCGCTTGTTTACCCCATTCAATGGGAAGGTCAGTTAGTTTTACATTGAAAACTTCTTGATAAAAGTTCTTTGCTCTTTCAAAATTGGCCACGTGAATATCGAACCAACCTACAGGATTTGAATTGTTCATTACTTTAAAATTTAAAGGGTTTTTGCATTATTGCAGTGCAAACTTACCTTATGTCGAAAAATCAAAATTGTAAAAATGGGACAAGCCTAATTCTCCCGATCAAATATTAAAGACATTTTAAGGTCTTCACCATAAAATTCTTTGGGTGTTAGCCCGGTAAACTCTTTAAACTCTTTTATAAAATGTGCTTGGTCAAAATATTCATTTTCATAAGCCAAATCCGTTAATTTATCGACATCTTTTGTCAATAACGACTTTAATGCAGCTTGTATTCGTATTGTTTTTGAGAGTTGCTTTGGGCTTAAACCGATTGTTGACGAAAATTTTCTAGCTAATTGTCTCCGATTAATTTTAATTTTTGCAGCATGTTCATTTACAGAAAATTGTCCCTTAGCGTTTAAAATAGTTTCAATGGTTGATTTTGCAATCTTGTCAATGGTTTGTTTATCAGTCAAACGTTTTAATAAAAAGGCTTCGATCAGGTTTATTCTCTCTGAAGTTGAATTTGCGTTTAAAATTTTTTCTCCAATTTCTTCCCCTTCTTTCCCAAATAGCTTATTTAATGGAATAGCCGTGTTTTCCATTTCCTTTATCGGAATGGTCGAGAAGGGTACAAAACCGTTCGGGTGAAATCGAACAACAAATGAGCCCGTTATCCCAATTGGTTCTACTACATAAGGTTTGGTCAATTGTCCAATTAAGAAACATTTTGGCAAAATTATACTTTCTCCGTTACCAGGGTGGTGTTTGTATGTTTCTCCGTAATGAAAAATTAATTTCATAGTTCCATCAGGAACAATGGTATTTTTAACAGGTGTATCTTCTTTGGCACCTTCCAATGTCCAATAGCACCTGACGAAGTCGCTCAATTCGCTGTTTGGTTCAAATATTTTGGCTTCCATGCACTTGATGTGCGGCTTTTTTTAATAAATTTCCCTATGTTTTTCTACAATATTTAATCTTGACAATAAAACTACCTTCTTGGACATTGAGACGTCTTCTGCTCAATGCTAGTTATGGTTTTAAAATGATTCTTCAGAAATTTGCTTAAGGTAATCTTTCATGTATTCTAGATATTCATTTTCAATAGATATAGTTTGTGTCAAACCTGCTATCATCTTATCTCTATATTCAATATAAATAGCATTTCTTTCATTTAATAATTCTCTATGTCTTGACCCTCTTTTTCGAATTTTTTCTGGACTGTCAATAGGAGTATTATTATTCAGCTCTATTTGTGTATTATTATATTTTAAATCAATTAAGAATTTGGTTGGATGCCCTGCTAGATTTTCAAGGGTACTCGTCTTTAGTTTAAATATCAGATTAATTAAAATATCATCTTCTACATATAATTGTAAAAGAGCCTCACTTGATAAAACTTCTTGGTAAACTTGATCATAAAAGTACATCTTAGAGTTTATTTCATTATTGTCATATTCATCAATTAATGTTGGACTAGATTCTGTTAAAAGTCCTATCCACTTTTTAAAATTCTTGTGGAAATCAATTAACGTAAGTCTTTCATCATTTTTATGACTAATCTGTAAATTAGTTAACATATCAAGCTTAGCTTTTAAATTCGCGTTCTTCTCAATAAACTGCTGTTTGATTGATTCTACTTTAAATGTTAATTTTTCAATATCTTCATTAGTAGCAATGTTTTTACCCTTCTCTAAGAAGTAGGACTTAAAAAATGCCAGATAAAGACCTATGAAAATTATAACAACTTGTAATAAAATTTGAATCTCCATTTTCTATCTTTTAAAGATTAAATCTTTTCTAAAATTCCCATATACTCTTTGATAAATTTCTTTCCTATTAAGATATAG
>NZ_JACEFJ010000018.1 GCF_015354735.1 Pararhodonellum marinum
AATGGAAAAGCTTTTCCGATCTTAAGAGAAAATTGAATTGATTGAATTTAGTCTTTGAATCATGCTTAACTTGATTACTCTACTACAGGCTGGCATTCTCAATTAAACTTTTTGTCTTTCAAATATGTATTAAAAAAGTTAGCAGCAGCCAAAGAGTGGGGTATTAAAATATGCTCAATTCCTATGGCTGTAAGCTCATTATTCTCTTTGTCTGTCAACGCTGTAACAAAGACTTTACCATTGTATTTTCTTCTCTTAAGATCTTTAACCAATTGTTTGGATAAGTTAATATCATGAATAGTAGAGATTATAACATCGGAGTTACTGTATGGTAAAACTTCCAACAACTCCGGGTCGTAAATGTCTCCATAAATGATTGGTCTCTTTTTTTCGCGCCAATCTCTTATAATACTTGGGTCAAAGTCTATTCCTAAATACCTAATATTTGTATGATTGTCCAACATATCAGCCAGTCGGTTTCCAAATCTACCTAAACCAATAATTATAACATCATAGTCAATGCTATCTAAATTGGTGTTTTCTTGTTCAACTAAAATATTTTTTCTTTCAAAAATACTTAGGAATGGGGATAGAAAATTGAATATTTGATGGGAATATATAATTAAATAAGTAGAAAGGGCAATTGTAACTAAACCTACTAAAGTTATAAGTCCAACTATATCTTTATTGATGTGTCCTACTGCTAAGCCCAGACCTGCAAAAATTAATGAGAACTCACTGATTTGAGCAACAGTAAGCCCTGCCAAAAAGGAAGTTCTTTTTCGATATCCCATTAAGCCCATTATGATTAGTACAATGATTGGATTGCCGACAAGCACAAAGAAGGAAAAGTATATAGCTGGCTTTATCTGACCACTTATTGACGATAAATCAAGGTCTGCTCCTAAACTTACAAAGAAAAATAGTAGTAAGAAATCCCTTAAACTTATCAAACGGCTACTTATAGCTTCTTTAAATTCAGAGGATGCTAAGCTCATTCCTGCAAGAAAGGCACCCACTTCACCACTAAATCCAATATATTCACCTATTGCAGCAAGCGAAACTGCCCATGCTACTGAAAATAAAGTTAGTAATTCTTGTGATTGGGCTAAATAATTTGTTAGTCTTGGCAGAATCCATTTCATAGAAATGAATGTGAAGACAATTAAGCCACTTCCAGCTACCAGCGTACGAATTATGTCTTGGGAAAGAGATGTTTCTCCCCCTTTTTGAATGGCTGACAAAATTATCATCATAATGATTACAACTATATCTTGAACTATAAGAAAGCCAATTGCAATTTGACCGTGTAATGAATCGATTTCTTTTTTGTCGGAAAGAAGTTTAACAATGATGATAGTGCTCGAAAATGTTAAGGCTATTGCAATATAAAAACTATGCAAAGAAGTGAAGCCAAATGCTAATCCTAAAAAGTAACCGAAAAAGGAAGTAAATAAAACCTGACCCAGACCTGTCAACAGGGCGATTTTTCCAACTGATTTGATTATTCGTAAATCAAGTTTGAGCCCAACAATAAAAAGAAGAACAGCTATACCAATTTCTGCAAGAAGATGAATATTATCCTTGGATTTAACAATGTCAAGTATGGCAGGGCCCATAACAACTCCTAATGCGATAAACATCACAATAAGCGGTTGCTTTAATGATTTTCCTATTAATCCGAAAAGCGCTGCTAAGGCTAAAATAATAGCAAACTCAAAAAAAGGCTGCTCAGTAATAGTTGATAACTCATTCATTTGGCAATACAATTAAAGGTATATTTCCCGCATGGATAATGTCATTTATCATATACTTCCTGAGTAAGTGGTCAATAAAAGATCGACTACCTTCTTGAAGTATTAAAAATGCTTGTTCATTGTTTTCAAGATGTTTTTTTAATTGAATGTATTTGTCACCTCCCTTTAAAACAACAATATTTGGACTATACTTTGAGTATTTGTTTTGTAATTTTGTTAAGTGATTAATGGCTATTTCTTTATCGTCACCATCTTCAATAATTGTTAAGAATTCAACAACTTTAATGTTTTCATGAAACTCCGATATCAAGTTTTCTAACTCAGCTTCATTTAATGAATATTTAGGGGTTACTGCTACTAGGATTTTTTTGGGAATCGAAACAGCATTGCTGATGGGTACAGCCACTGTTAAAAAACTGGAATAATTGATCACTTTAATAAATGTACTTCCAAATAATATCCGTTTGAATAAATTATTTACTTTGAGTCCCCCAACTACCCAATCTTTATAGTAGCTTGATTTTATTTCATTAAGGGTAGTCAGAATTGGTTTTTCACTTACTATAAAAGATTCATTCCCGATCACCCTTCCTCTTACTAATTTTCTAAGTTTATCCTTCGCTTCCTGTATTTCATTTTGATAGATTTTATCTCTTTGCTCTTTCCCAGTCATTGCAGGAAACACACCTAATACTTGATGCACAAATAAAATATTGGCTTTAATCATTCCAGAAAGATTAAAACCAAAGTCAACCAAGTGTTCTGAGCCAACAGACAGGTCAACAATTACAACAATTCTTATTCTTTTTTCAATCATGTTTTCGCTCATTATGTCCTTTTAATTATTTGTATAAATGTCGGACTTTTACCCTTAAGATGGAATATATTAATGTTAATCCCAGTATAACATCTTAGAAAATTGTTTTTAAACAAGAATAATCTATGCAAAAAAAGATCATCTCTTTCTCCCCGTCTAGCCGTAGTTAGTATTTTCGTCTTTCTATTTCCCCAAATTTTTCGATATTTTTTCTTAGTGTAATCCCTCTCAGAACCACCTGTATCTCCTGCAGATATCTTTGTCTTTCCATGCTCTCATTTTTCTTGCTCATCCACACAGCTCCTTTTTTTATAAATGATGTTTTGACTACCTTACTGAGGGATATGCATGGGAGGTGATTTTTCACATGATATCCTCCGCTCAAACCATTAAGACAAAGAATAAATGAAAAAGTCTCAACCAACCGGAGAAAAAACCTCTGAGGAAACTGAAAAGAAGCAAACCATTGTGGTAGAAGATTCACGGACCGGTCTAAGCGTAGAAGCCCTAAAGAAAGCCATATCCAATAACCTTTTCTATGTGCAGGGAAAATATCCTGAAATAGCCACCCGAAATGACTATTACATGGCGGTGTCTTATGCTGTCCGGGATAGAATGCTGCAGAGATGGACTTCCTCGGTGAAGCAATACCTTGACGGCAAAAACAAAATCGTTTCCTATCTCTCAGCGGAGTACCTCCTGGGACCTCATTTAGCCAATAACCTGATCAACCTGGATATTTATTCCCAGATGGAGAAAGCTTTGGAAGAAATGGGACTCAATCTGGATTGGCTCTTGGAAAAAGAAATTGAACCTGGCCTGGGTAATGGTGGGCTGGGCAGGTTGGCTGCCTGCTACATGGATTCTTTGGCCAGCCTTGAGGTACCTGCGGTAGGCTATGGCATTAGATATCAATTTGGGATATTTGAACAGGACATCAGAAATGGATGGCAAGTCGAAGACACCGACAACTGGCTGAGAAGGGGCAATCCTTGGGAGATTGCAAGAAGAGAAATCAGCTATGACGTGAAAATTGGCGGACAGGTTCAGCGGTACATCAACAAGAAAGGCAAGCTGGTCAACAACTGGGTCCCCGACTTGGTGGTAAAGGGGGTGGCTTATGATTCGCCGATCTTGGGGTACAAAGTCAATACAGCCAATACACTCAGGCTTTGGAAATCGGAAGCCCCCAAGACCTTTGATTTTCAATCCTTCAATGCCGGGAATTACAACACGGCTGTCAACCAGAAAATCATCTGTGAAAATATCAGCAAGGTATTGTATCCCAATGACGAGCAGATAGAGGGCAAAAAACTCAGGTTGCAACAGCAGTATTTCTTTGTTTCCTGTTCTCTGCAGGACATGATCGCCATACACTTGAGAAGTGGGGACAAAATCGAGAATTTCCATGAAAAATTTGTGGTCCAGCTCAACGATACCCATCCATCCATCGGAATAGCAGAAATGATGCGTTTGCTGATGGATGTGCACCATATGGAATGGGACGATGCCTGGAAAGTCACCACCAAGACTTTTGCTTTTACCAACCATACCCTCTTGCCCGAAGCACTTGAAACCTGGGATTTGGAGTTGTTTACAGCTGTTTTGCCAAGACACCTGGACTTGATTTATGAAATCAACCAACGTTTTTTGGATCAGGTGGTCCTCAAATTTTTTGGTGATCCAGATAAAATCGTCAGCCTTTCCCTGATCGGAGAAGGTCCAAGAAAATACATCAAAATGGCCCATCTGGCCAGTGTGGGAAGTTTTGCCATCAATGGGGTGGCTGCTCTTCATACGGAGCTTTTGAAGAAGACTGTCCTGAAGGATTGGTACGAACTTTCGCCGGAAAAATTCAGCAACAAAACCAATGGCGTGACGCCGAGGAGGTGGATGGTGTTGAGCAATCCACAGCTGACCCAACTGATCAGCAGCAAAATAGGTGACAATTGGATCAAGCACCTGGATGAACTCAAAGGACTGGAAAAATGGGCTGATGATCCCGAATTCCAAAAGGAATGGATGGAGGTCAAACTGGTGCAAAAGAAAATATTGGCCAGGAAAATCTACAACCGTTTGGGGATTACCATCAATCCTGAATCCATGTTTGACATTCAGGTAAAGCGGATCCATGAATACAAAAGGCAACACCTTAACGTCCTGCACATCATCTATCTCTACAATAAAATCAAGCATAATCCCGACATTGACATCGTGCCGAGGACATTTATTTTTGCCGGAAAAGCAGCGCCAGGGTACCGAATGGCCAAACTCATCATCAAACTGATCAATGCGGTGGCAGATGTGGTCAACAATGACCCCGATGTGCGGGACAGGCTCAAAGTGGTCTTTTATCCCAACTACAATGTGACCAATGCGCAAAGGATTTATCCGGCGGCTGACCTTTCAGAACAGATTTCCACTGCAGGCAAAGAGGCATCCGGAACCGGAAACATGAAACTTTCCATGAATGGGGCCCTTACCGTCGGCACTTTGGATGGAGCCAATGTGGAAATCAGGGAATGCGTAGGAGAGGAAAACTTCTTTCTTTTTGGTCTTACCGCTGATGAGGTGGAAGAAAAAAGAAGAAATGGCTACAATCCCAGGGAGTATTACCTAAAAAACAGGTCCCTGAAAAAGGTCATTGACCTGATCAATTCAGGTTATTTTTCCCACTTGGACAGGATGATGTTCAAAGAACTCACGGAATCTTTGATCCATGATGACCAATTCTTTTTACTGGCTGATTACCAGTCCTATGTATCGGTTCAGGATAAAATTGATGAAGCCTTTAGGGATAAAGCCACCTGGGCAAAAATGTCCATTCTGAATACAGCCAGAATGGGTAAGTTTTCCAGTGACAGAAGTATCCGGGAATATTGCGATGAAATCTGGAAGGTGAAATCAGTGCCGGTAGAACTGATCGGAAACGGGGATAAAGGCAAGGGTTGATTGCTGCATTGTCCAAATACATTCAGAATTGAAACTGACCAAATTTTTAAATTCCTTTCTATTTGAATCGATTTTAGTTTTCGGTCAGACAGGGGTTGTAACGGATGAGGATTGAAACAAAGGGATAAAAGAGAATAAAAGCATGAAACTGTTTCATTTTTTAATGTGCCATAAGTTAACCTTTCTATCATGAAGATAGCCATACTGACCTTGGGAACCCGTGGAGATGTGCAACCCTACGCGGTATTAGGACAGGCCCTCAAGGCCCGGGGACATCAGGTATATCTGTCCACTGCTAAAAATTTTGAAGATATGGTCTCTGCTTACGGAATTGAGTTTAAACCAGTGGAGGCAGATTTTCAAGCAGTATTGAATTCGGAGGAAGGCAAGAAAATGATGAAAGCGAACCCATTTGCCATCAAAAGAAACCTTGATTCATGGATATACCCCCTTATTTTTAACTCCTTATCAGAGTTTTACTTGTTGGCCAAAGAATGTGATTTGGTCCTTTACCATGTCAAAACTTTAGCAGATAGCTTTGCAGACCAGTTTCCGGATAAAATGATTCGTGCATCTGTCCTGCCCATAGTAGAGCCGACCATTGAATTCGCCAATCCCGCTTTCAGTGGTTTGCCTATTCCCAAGTTCCTTAACAAGTTAAGCTATACATTTTCTAACCTCAGCATCAAACTCTTGTCCAAACCGATAGGTCAGTTCAGAGAAAAATTCAGCATGCCGAAAAAATTTAAGGTTCCTGAAGTAAAAAACATCTATGGAATAAGCCCCAGTTTTCTTGCTGTTCCTAAGGACTATCCCAGTGAATCAAAGTTTACAGGTTTTTGGTTTGGAGATGCGGAAGATACACTCTCCGACGACCTTGTTCATTTTATCCAGGAAGGGGAACCGCCATTACTCCTGACTTTTGGCAGCATGCCCTTTAAAAGCAAGTTTGATTTACAAACGGCAATCATCAAATTGACAGCACAATTTAACACGAGAATTATCGTGGTGAAAGGGTGGGGACTTGACCAAATAAAATTGCTGGAAACCAGGCCAAAAATAAAAGTCATTGATGCAGCACCTTATGAAAAGTTATTTCCCTTGGTTAAAGCAATCATTCATCACGGCGGCATAGGGACGACGGCCGCATGTTTACAGGCTGGAAGGCCATTTATGATCTGCCCCATCCTTTACCCTATTGGTGATCAACAGTTTTGGGGACAACAAGCCTACCTCAAAGGACTCGCAGTCAAACCGTTACCCATGAGTAAAACAACAGAATATAAATTCTTGGAAAGGGTAGGTGAGTTATTGACCAACCAAGGTTTATATGAAAACGCAAGGAAGATGAAATTACAGATAGACCATGAAAACGGCCTACAAAAAACAGTTGAAGAGATAGAAAAAAGGATGACTAAAAGTTAAGCTTGCATGTTAGGCAACCCTGCTTACTCGTGTAGACATCAACTCTAAATCAAGATGTTTTAAATTAATAAAGGAGATCTTATTCATTTAATTTTAAATTAGGAGAGAATTTGAAAATGATGAGATACAATGGACAAAAACATGGCATAGCATTAAATTATTTTGAATGAGGATCGCTTTTTTTATATTGATAATTTTCCATGCACTTATCCATTTACTTGGTTTTGTCAAAGGATATGGCCTTAAGGAAGTAAAAGAATTGACACTTCCTATATCCAAAGTGATGGGTTTTTGGTGGCTGACTGCTGCTGGTTTTATTCTGATTTATGGGATTTCACAGCTCTTCAACTCAAAGTACGCTTGGCTCATCGGTTTCGTGGCCGTGGCAATTTCCCAGACTCTTGTTTTTATGTTTTGGAAAGATGCCAAATTTGGAACTTTACCCAACATAGCGATCCTCTTAGTTTCACTCATGACTTACGGAAATCAAGGCTTTAAGCAATTGGTCCAACTTGAAACCAATGTTTTGCTTAGCAAAAACCAAATTATGGAGGATAGGGTCATTTCTGAAGATGACATCAAGGAATTACCTCAGCCCGTTAGAAATTGGCTGCAACAGTCCGGAGTTATCGGAAGACCTTACATAAGTGTGGGCAAAGTGATTCAAAAGGCCGAGATGAAACTCAAACCTGAACAGGATAAATGGTTTAAGGCTGAAGCGGTTCAATATTCCACCATTGATGTGCCAGCATTTATCTGGACGGTTGACGTCAAAATGAACGGGCTGCTTAGCTTTCAGGGTAGGGATAAATTTGAAAATGGCAAAGGTGAAATGTTGATCAAATTGAACTCCTTGTTCAATGTGGTGAATGAGAAAGGGTTTCAAATGAATGAAAGTACAATGCAACGGTACTTAGGGGAAATGGTTTGGTTTCCTTCTTTGGCATTGAGTCCATACATCACTTGGCAGGAAGTGACTGAAACCTCCGCAACAGCCACCATGGAATACAAAGGAACAAAAGGAAGCGGGACCTTTTATTTTAATGCAGATGGGGATTTTGTCAGGTTTTCTGCTTTACGATACAAGGGCAACGAAGCCAATGCAACACGGAATGAGTGGGTGTTATTGGTGGAGAATTACAAAACATTTGATGGGATTAGAATTCCTTCTTTAATGACTGCAACTTGGAAGTTGGAAGAAGGAGATTGGACCTGGCTGAAACTGGAAATTATTGACCTTAAGTTCAATGAGCAGGCAAGGTGAAAGCATTGAGGATGGATAAATTTGATCTGTCAATTGTTTCACTTATTTTTTTTTGAAAATTTGGCTTAAATTTCCTCTTCTGACACCTGGATGAGTATGAAAATCTATTTCCTTTTTCTGGTTTTTTGTTTTGGGGCCTTTTGGCTGCTTGAAGTAAAAGCTCAATCCTTTTCATCTTCCATCCCAGATCAACCTGATTCCAATATCCGCTATCTTTTTTACCTGCATGGTGGGATAGTGCAGGAACAGGGCCCCAATGCAGTAAGCCCATATTATGGCGAATATGCGTATCAAGCCATTTTGGACACACTCGTCGGACGTGGATTTCATGTGGTAAGTGAAGTTCGACCCAAAGACACGGACGAGAAAGTTTATGCAGTAAAATTAAACAATCAAATCGACACCCTAATTCAACAAGGGGTTCCAGATACAAACATCATTGTGGTTGGTGCTTCTTTAGGGGCCTATATTGCCCTTGAGTCCAGCATCTTGAACAACAATGAAAATATCAGATTTGTATTGTTAGGATTGTGCAGTGCGTATGCCTTGGAATATTTTCAGTCTTTTCAAAGGGATTTTTCAGGAAAGTTTCTTTCCATTTACGAAAGTTCAGATTCCAAGGGTTCCTGCCAACGGATTTTTGAGGGTTTGCAAGGCCACAGCAGCTTTCAGGAAATAAAATTGGACATGGGAATTGACCATGCATTTTTATATAAGCCTTACCCTGACTGGGTCAATCCGTTGGTTTTCTGGATAGAGGAATAACACACGATATTACCCAGTCCAAATTATCCAATTTTTGGTCAGGAAACTTAAAAATAACGTTATTTGACAGGAAAGATTATTTGTTCTTTCACCATTTGATTTACTACTGATTCAGAAAATTGTCTGGCGTCTTTTTCAATGCTGGTAGGGTTGGTCGTTTTGGATTGGGCGGACCATACTAAGGTGCGGGTTTCTGAATCATAAAGGTTGATTTCCACATAGTAGTTTTTATCCGTGTCGTAATATCCCGGCGAATAGTTCATCGGCGCATACATGGAATAATATCCCCCAAACCTTGCATACCCGCCATACATCATGGGGTTGTAATAGGTCGTTCCCGGTACATATCTCGTTTCACTAGTCTGGTCAATGACAGAAATGGTTAAAATACCATCCTTGCCACTTTTTTGGATTTCATCAATCACCTGTTCTTTGGTGTCTTCCGTTAAAACGAGTCCTTGTTTTACCTCATTGAGATTACTCGTGGCCTGAATACCATTTTTGATTAAAATTTGGTCAAGGTCATCTTCTATGGTTTGTCTCACAATAAAATTGTCATCGATCAATGCCTTTACGAAAAGGTTTTTATACCCGGATTGGTTTGCTTCCGGACTCTTCCAAGATCCGATTATTGTGGACGTAGTTGAACAACTTAATACTATAATAAGCGCCATCAGTGAGGCGAAATGCTTGAAATCAAGACAAATTTTCATAGTGAGAATTGTTTAAATTTGAAAATAGTATACTACCCTTTTTAGTGTTTTGAAGTAGGACTAAAAGTGGTAGCTGCTGTCAATCATTTTATATTTTCAATCCAAGGTTTTCTAAGATCCAATAAATGCAAAACTTTCCAGACCATCCTCTGCATATGGATGTCGTAATCAATGCTTTTCAAGAAATTTAAGAAGATTACAGCACTTTTTTTGAAAAAGGTTAAAATTAATTTTTTCCCCCAAATCAGTGTACTGAATTTTTTTTGACATTGTATTATATAAATGACTCAAAAGTTTAGTTTTTGCCAAGTAGTAGAATTGCTATCGTAAAAAGAATTTAATTTTTTCGAAGAGTCACATGGTCATTTATGTAATTCCTTCGATCATGGGGGTAGGTTGGTAAATTCATCATAAATCAAAAATATTTTAACTCAATGCCCGCTGAACCAATTCCAATGCCTTCTCTGAATGCCTCAACTTCAAAGCGGCTGCATGCCCTTTCTCAGACATTTTTTTCCAGGTCTTTCGGATGATATCGATGATTTTATCCTCTTCATGGGCATGTTTTCCGATAAACTCATCAAAGTAATATTGAAGGAAAACCAGGCAGACGACATCTTCCAAGCATTGCGCCTCAGGATCGGTTTTCAGTCGCCTTTTGTTGATCAGGTCTTCCACATGCTGTATTTCTTCCGGTGCATACCTGTACTTTTGCATGATGGAGGAGACCAGTGCTCCATGGAATTTTTTGAGTTCCGTCCGCCACATCAGGTAACCTTTTCTGTCCATGGGATACGATTCCCTTGGAATGGTCCATCTTTGGATATGCTGACCTCTGACAGCGATCTTTAAGGTTTCTGATGCATTTTGCTCAAAGTCCAGCAACATGGTGGACATCCTTTGGCCGTAAAGGAGTTCTTTTGGGACTGGTTTCCCATCCTTGGATTCCATATTTGGATCTAATGCATTGAGTCGGTCGATTTCGGCAATGGTTTCCTGAAATTTGTCTTGTGACATGAAATAGATAAGCGTTTGTTTCTACATAAAAGTAGGAATTATGTGCTATAATTTAGAATTCACTTTTATAAATCAAAGCAGGACGGTTCTCTTACAAAATGGATCTGGAAGAACTAAGGGCTAATTTACTTTCTATTGGATTCAGAAAGATTAGTTAAAATGAAATCCAATTCCAACGGTTGCCCACATATTGCGCCTGAAGAGTTTGGGCATTTCCACAGGCACGGAATCAAAGCGGTCATCGGGTACGATGACCATTTCTCCATACCTAAAACCACCATGAAGCAATCTTTCCTGTATACCTACATTGGCCAAAACAGAAGGCCTTCCAAAACGTTTGTTTTTTGGAAAAATAGGATAGGTGGCCAGCAAACTTCCTCTAAGGGCTAGGTTATAGGATCGGGCAAATGCCTCGCTGTGGTTGAAGGGTAAATTTTGAAAGGATTGGGGTACACCACCCCTAAACCGTACGGTCATTATTCCCAAACTTGGTCCAGCCATAATCCTTAGCGTGGTGCGTTTTTCATAGAGGGTATAACCTGATTCCAATGAGATACTCGTAAGATAGGGATGCGTTTGGGTCAATCGTGGTAGGTTAATAGCAGTGCTAAGAAGGAACGGGATTTTTCGTTTTTGAATAAACACATCAAAAGCAATCTGTTGATGCCTTGTTGCGGCCGGCAAGTTGTCCAAACCTTCCCCTTCTCCCCACGTTTGAAAGTCCTTCAAAGGGCTGTAGCTCAATCCCATCCTTACCCCAAGCCAAGCATCTCTTACATTTTCCTGAGCAAATAAGGGAAAATACATACCAAAACACCCCAGAAAAAAGAAAAACTGAATCCGGTGCTTCATGGCGTATTTAGAAATTTGACGGCTTCTTCCATCCAATCTGACTCTATAGCCAATATTATGTCAGGAGCAATTCCCTGCGGATCCACTCCCTGTCCCATGTCTATCCGACGGCTACGGGTAGTTGCATAAAACAGTCCGAGTGGAAGGCAATTGAGGTCCTTTCTTCGCACATTGGCATAATCAAGTACTCCAGCAGTATTGGTACCCATCAGGGTAACTTTACTGCTTTGCTGAGCATCCAAAACGAATTGCTCTCCACTACTAGCAACATCACCATCGATTAGCACCACCACTTTTTTAGGATAAGGTTTAATCTCTTTCACTGTATCGCCATCAGGGATCAAACTGGCAAATTCCCCTTGATGCGCCCCCATGCTATCAATGAGTGCTTGTATCTGCAGAGTTTGCTCCTCAGGTAGATCAGGATACTCCGTAAAGAGTGCTTCCCATGCAGCAATATTGGCTTCCGATGCCAATATATCCACACCAATAGATTTGATGGTGTCTGTATACAGATAATCCAGAATTGGACCGTACACATAGTCCGATCCCCCTCCATTGCCCCGAATATCGATGATGAGTTTTTCTGATTTTTCGAACAGATTTTTGTGAAAATTGAAAATGGAGTCTATAGCTGGGAAATTCCAATCTTCGAAAGAAGTTACTTTCAAATAAAGGATATCATCTTCCAATTTTTTTACCATGGCACTTTCGTTCTGATGGCTATCGATAGCAGACCGATCAGATCCTGCTTTCCACCATAGACGGTCACTACTGCCTTTTGCTGTAAACTTAACTGTACCGATTTGGGGGCGATGGTACAGGTTGTAGTTGATCGCATAGAATTCATCCTCGTTTTTACGTTTGAATTCTGCCTTTACCATCCCAGGGTCCCACCAATCACTTTTTGCATCCCTGACTACTGCTACAAAATCCCGAAATTCATTTTTGTTGGCCACTATGGCTACTTGGTAGGAAGAGTCAGCAGTAAAATAAAGGCCTTCGATGCTGTTAGTATCAAAATCAAGTTTAGATGGCAAATCGATACGTTCCCTGCCTACTTTTAATTGCTTTTTTGACAAAGAATCCTCCTGTGCAGGAGGGTCGATAATGGCGTGAATTTGCACATGGCCGTCTTTAAAAAAGTCAATCCATTGTCTCATAACCAACATGCATTCTGATGTATTTCGGGCCTTTTTGGCTTTTTTTAATGCTTCTGAATTGTGGAATTCGTAAGATCTTTTATTTTCATTATGCACTTTATCTGAAAATCCTGCATAGTTTTCTGACATAAAAGAAATGGAAAAGGTCAGGTCATCTTCACAGGTGCAGGTCCGATTTTCTTGGTTTGATTGACAGCTTATTATTAGCACAAAAGATAGGAGGGTGGAGTATTTTTTCATGCCTCAATAATTAGGTTTTGAATATGATTCTGGTTGATTGAAAGGTTGAAAATTATTCATTTTGATTCACTAATTCCCAAACCCTTCCTAACAACTAAGAATTGATCTTTTTGATTTTCCAGATATTTTTGGTCATTTCATGATACAAAATATTGCTTTTTAATCAAATTAAGCAAGATTTCAAGAGCATCGCATTACTTACAGGATAAATGCCGTTTTTTTGGTTTAGCCACGGATACGGATGGACACAAACATATCCATGTTAATTCGTGCATTGGTGGCAAACAAAAGATAGCCACGGATACACAGATGGTCACTAAAATATTAGTTTAATTCTTCAGTTTTCAGTATTTTAGCATATGGAATCAAATTTAATATACAAAGAAGAGTCTTATCAATTAATTGGCAAGTGCATGGAAGTTCACAACGAGCTAGGCCATGGTTTTTTGGAAATCGTGTATAAGGATGCTTTGGAGCTTGTTTTTTTACAAGATGGGATTCCATTTGAAAGGGAAAAACCATATGCAGTTTGGTTTCGAGGGGTACTGCTGCCACATAAATTTTTCGCTGATTGTTGTGGAGGATAAAATAATCCTTGAAATAAAGTGCGTTTCAGTACTTGCTGATGAACATATTGCCCAAACCATCAATTACCTTAAAATATCTGGCAATATATTGGGTTTGTTGGTCAATTTTGGAAGGGGAAAGCTGGAATATAGACGGTTGATTTATTGAATTGCCACGAATACACGGATGTACACAAACATATCCGTGTTAATTCGTGCATTGGTGGCAAACTTCAATTGGAATTTTACCTCTTCTAATAATCAAACCATATAAGCCATATAAGACTTTTAAACTGAAATCTTGTATCTCTTATATGGTTTAAAATTATTTGAGACCAAACGTATAACCAACACTCACATTCACGAAGAAAGGTGTATTGCCCATGCCGATGTTATTGGCCCTGTGGACTTCTACTCTTTCTGTACGGCTGTTGGTGTAGGTGAATTCATTGTTTTCCAAACTGCTGCCCACATTGGGCCACCACCTGGCACTTGGAGCAATGGTGAGGCCTTTAAGTGCACTGTCCTTTTTTTCAAAGGGTGTCCACCTGTAGTAGGCACCCAGTCCCAAAGTGTAAGTGTTGTATTGGGTTATTTTCACTGCTTCTGTTTTGAAGGCATCCTCATAGTACATCTCCCAGATGTGCCATTTAGGTTCTACCCTTATATTGAGCCCTTTGGTTACCCGGTAGCCGATGCCAATACCGGTTGAATGGGTGATGTTGAAAGCCAAACGCTGATCAGCAGCTTCCTGAGGGACATTGGAACCGGTAAATTCCAGTCCAAATCCATGGGAGTAGTCCACCATCCACTTGTCCCACCACACATCCACCTCAAAGTTGAATCCGTTGGTAAAGAGGGGCTGGGTCAATCCGAACACCAAGCTCACTTCCGGAGCTGAATTTTTTATGGCCTGTGCCATGCTGATCTGTACTAAAGTAAGGGATGCGATTGTAAAGAGTAACTTTTTCATTTTGTTGTTTTTTTATGATAAATGATTGATTGATTAAAATTTGATTCCCACCATAAAACCCAGATTGGCATTGGTGAAATTTACCTCCCCGATACCTGTGGTTTCTCCATTTCGGGAGGCCCAGTCCAATTCGGTCGTCAGCATGATAGAATTCCAGCCGTTTTTAAGGGGAATTTCATAGCCTGCAGCCAGGGTAAACCCAGTGCCTATGGCAAATTGATGGTCATAGGTGGAATTGGAGATGTTTCTGTACTTCTGTGTGAACTGGGTAGAAAAAGCCAATTCAGGTTGAATAAAAAATCCATTCAGCTTCCCTTTTGGGAAAGGAAAGATTTTAGAAGCAATGGAAGTTGCCCAGTAGTTAAAAAACATTTCATCACCAGCATTATTGGTGGATGGAGAGGCTGCCAGTGCCTTAAACCGTAATCCTAGGTGTAGGGTGGGGTTCAATGCACGATAAGCACCGATAGAAGCCAAAATCCCTCCGGAGGGCCCCATTTGTAGTTCATCAAATTTTTCAACAAGCCCATTGCCAAAAATGGTTTGGCCATAACCTATCCTAAATTCCCCGTAGGTGTACCGTTGGAATATTCCTGTCGTTTCCTGTGCAAAACCGGTTTGCACGATTAAAAGAGTTGTAATTGTGAAGAGTAACTTTTTCATTGCTTTGTAATGTTTGATAGTACACTACAAAGGAAATGAATGGGGGAGAGGGCAGAAATGACATTTGTCTATTTCGGGTTGAACCTATTAAGGAATATAAAAAATGTGTTTTTGGTTTATGAGATTGAACCATATAAGGTATATAAGAACATGTAAGTTTTTGTTTTTCTTTTATCCACCTTGTATTTAATGGTTATCCGCCTCTTTGCCAGTAAACCTTAGGATTATTTTTTATTGAACCATATAAGGTATATAAGAACATGTAAGTTTTTTGTTTTATCCACCTATATTCATTTCTAGTTGTTAGGAAGGTTGTCAAAGTTTTGAAAGACCTTATTTTTAGGTAAATGGATACGGGTATAAATCAATTTTCTTATAATTCCTTAAATCCCTTATATGGTTCCAAAAATTAATTCTTCTGCTCCTCCATCTGAAGAAGGAAGGAATTAAACAGGCCTTATGAAATTTTATATTCTGTAGGCTTTTTTTTTGAAAAAAGTAATAAATATATTACTTTTGAACTTATGAAGTACAACGAACTTTTTAAAATACTTAAAAAGGATGGTTGGTATGAAACTAGGCAAAAAGGGAGTCATGTAATTATGCAACACCCATCAAAACCAGAGCAATTGACCGTCCCCAATCATACGTCAAAAGAAGTGAAAAAAGGCCTGTTAACAGCAATTTTGAAGCAGGCGGGTATTAAAACAACAAAGAGATGAGAAAGCCGAAAATAAAAATGCTTATCACTAAAGAAGACAAAGGATACAGTGCCAACGTTTTCATTCAAAATAAGTTTATCGCAACCGAAGGAGAATCCTTTGATGAACTTCAGGAAAACATTTTGGAGGCTGTTAATCTTGCTTTTGAAGACAAAGGGCATAAGTATTCAGTAGATGAAGTTAAGTTTGAGTATGATTTAGGAAGTTTCTTTGATTTCTACAAAGTTATCAATGCAAAAGCCCTCTCAGAGCGGATAGGAATGAATCAAAGTTTACTTGCTCAATATATCAAAGGAATAAAAAAGCCCTCGGCTGCCCAGACAAAGCGGATCCTGCAAGGTGTCCAGCAGATAGGTAGAGAATTGAGTGAAGTTCGATTCTTGCTTTAATTCCAAATTGAAATTATCCATCTCAAAAGAGTATTTTGTATTGAACCATATAAGGTATATATGAGCATTTAAGTTTTTGTTTTTTTCTTTTTCCACATATAATCCATTACCAGCATTGGTATATATTCAATTTTCTTATAATTCCTTAAATCCCTTAAATGGTTCCAAATTTAATTCTTCTGCTTCCAAACCAATCATCAAGGAGTATTTTGGATTGAACCATATAAGGTATATAAGAGCATTTAAGTTTTTGTTTTTCTTTTATCCACCTATATATTTATACTTGATGAATGTTACCAATAGTTTTTTGAAAGCCCTTTTTTACCAGATAAATAACTGATATAGATTCAATTTTCTTATAATTCCTTAAATCCCTTATATGGTTCCATAAATCTTCTGCGCCCGTTGTGACTCAAATACCAAGAAATATTTGCTTGAACCATATAAGGTATATAAGAGCATTTAAGTTTTTGTTTTTTTCTTTTTCCACCTATATATTTATTCGTTATGAATGTTACCAAAAGCTATTTGAAGGACCTTGTTTATCAGGTAAATGGAGCTGCTATTGAGGTGCATAAAGCCTTGGGTCCGGGATTGTTGGAAAGTGTTTACCATAAATGCATGCAACATGAATTAAGCATCAGAAGATTAAATTTTCGTTCTGAGATGCCCATTCAAGTGCTTTACAAAGGAATCGAAGTTAATACTGATTTGCGCTGTGATTTCTTGGTTGAGAAAGTTTTGGTAGTAGAGTTGAAGGCAGTTGAATTAACCCTTCCAGTCCATGAAGCCCAGATTATCACTTACATGAAACTGCTTGGCTCACCTGAAGGATTACTAATTAATTTCAACACCAACCACATTTATAAAGAAGGCCAAAAAACCTTTGTCAATGAATTTTATCGGATGCTTGAAGAATAAATTTAATGCCTAGCTAATAGAAATAAATTAATCTCTTATAATTCCTTAAATCCCTTATATGGTTCCAAATTTAATTCTTCTGCTCCCAAACCAAACACCTAGGAGGATTTTGGATTGAACCATATAAGGTATATAAGAACATGTAAGTTTTTATTTTTTCCTTTTTCCACATATAATCTATTACAAGCATTGGTATATATTCAATTTTCTTATAATTCCTTAAATCCCTTATATGGTTCCAAAAATTAATTCTTCTGCGCCCGGATCCTACTCAGGTGACGTGGGGTGATGCCGAGCATGGAAGCTATGTATTTATCAGGCACTTCTTGATTGAAGCGGGGGTAATGATCCAACATCCAGCGATACCGTTCCTCAGCGCTCAAAGCGATTTGGTTAAATACCCTTTCTTCCATGCCTATGTAGTTGTATTCCATTGTTCTCAACCAAAACTGCCGGATAAATTCATGATTGGCATAAAGTGCTTTCCATGCACTTTTGGGGATCATCCAAAGCTCACTGTCCTTGATGGCCTGAATGTTTTCCACCGCAGGCTTTTCCTGAATAAAACTGGCCAGAGAGGTCATAAAATCCCCCTGAAGAGAAATCCAGCGCGTGACGTCACCAGCTTCTGTATTGTAATAATAGCGAAACTGACCTTTTGCGATAAGGGCAATATGTTGACAAACATGACCCTGTTGGAGGAAATACTCCCCTTCAGCAATATTCTTGGAAAGGCAGAAATGATCTGAAAGCATTTCTGACTGGGCTGCGGTGAAGCCTTTACTTAAAAATAAATCGAGAGCAAGCTGCATAAATTTAATTTCCTAAAGATAATTTTTTGAACTTTATGGTTTTTAAATTCAGGGATAAAAGATGATTACACCAGAACAACTTGAAGATTGGCTACTTAAACGCTACCCAGGACTGATGGTAAGTGATGCTTATCGGGAGCGGAGCTTTTTCTACAATCCAGATGGTAGCAAGCCAAAAGGACGCTATTTTGCCACCATCAAAATGTCTGATGGTCCCAATGACAAGGCTTCAGATTTAGATCGAGATGGGGTATACCGCCTGTCTTTTGGACTAGGAAAGGAAGGATTTATTGCACTTTTTGGTCCAAAACCTGCCCGGCCTCCCAAAGGAGGCATAGTGGACATGCCCCATGATTTTCATCAAACCAATACTTTGGTTCCACATCCTGTGTATGCCTGGATGGGATGGGTATGCATTTTGAATCCCGCATCTTTTGATCGCATCAGTGAACATTTGGATCAGGCCTATGAGATGTTGTTAAGAAAAAGCTAATAGAATTCTGCGAAGACCTTTGGTTGAAAATGTGTCAAGTCGTTTTCAAATTCTATCGCAGTTTCCGGCCTAGATCTTCTGTTTTTTTCAACCACTTTTCCTTCCTCGATGGGTCGGCCTTTCTTATAGGTCCGAAGTAGGTTACTTTTACTGGTTTCACGCCGCAAAACTCTAAAGTGGATTTTTTTAACTGGTTCACACTGCCTCTCCCAAATAACAACCAATAGGTCCAGCTGGATTGGTCCAGCGTTGTGATAATATGTGCCGTTTTACCCCTCAAAAGTTTATCCCACCATATCGAATTCTCCCGGTATTGAAATGCAAAACCGGGTAAAAATAAACGGTCGATAAAGCCTTTGGTGATGGCAGGAAGACCTCCCCACCATACGGGGTGAACCCAAACCAAATGGTTTGCCCATTTGATTTTTTCCCAGGCATCCAGTAAATCCGGTTCCAATTCGGTTCGCTTCTGATAGCCAAATTGAAGATTGGGATTAAAATTTAAATCTGCCACCGTAATCTCTTTGATTTCGGCACCTGAGTTTTTGCTCCCCTTTTTGTATGCCTCTGCCAGTCCAAAATTGAAGGCATCTTTGTTGGGGTGTCCGTTGATTATGACTACTTTCTTGCTCATTTTTATAATAGACCATGTACTTAAACAAAAGTGGGCATATTGCTTTTGTTTCTGTAGGACATTTGTCTAAAAAGCAATTTCTCTTCTAATTCTGCTTAAATGCCTTTGCGTAATGCCTAAATAGGAAGCAAGGTACTGAAGGGGGATTTTTTGCACATATTCCGGCTGATTTTTGATCATGTTGGCATAGCGATTAAGTGCGTGGTTTTTCTGCATCTGAAAGATGCGTTTTTCGAGCTCAAGATACTGTTGTTCGGCCATTACTTTTAAAAATTCAACCCAATTGGGACTATGCTTGGCAAATTCGTGGATGGTTTTTTTGGGAATCACAGATAGTTCTGTGTAGGTAAGCGCCTGCATGTTTTCTTCTGTGATTTTGCCGGAAATAAATGAAGAATAAGCCGCCATTAAATTGTTCGGAAAAATGATACAATAGGTAATTTCTTCGCCTTTTTCCGAGATGTAGTAAGAACGTAAAGTGCCGCTTTTAACAAATGCCACTTCGTTACAAACTTCTCCCTCTCGAATAAAGTATTCCCCTTTGTTAAGCACCCTTTGGGACGAAGATTGAACAAAATCCTCAATTTCTTTATCTGTAAGGAGGTTAAAGGATTTGAGGTATTTTTCCATTTGGCTAATTGACTTTTGATTGATTCCATTTACTAAGTTAGTCTAATCAATTTTTTTATATGCTTTTCATCCAAATTTTAACTTCTCCTTTGCAACAATTTGCCATCTTTTTTGACGGTGCTGGTAAAACCGCTTTGCAAAAGAAGTGATAAAACCGGTCATCATTCCACCATAAATAGTAATTGAGTCCTCATAATGTATTTTTCCTTCGCCAAGGTCTTTCATTATCACATGATGATTCCAAACCTTGGCACCGCTATCCCATTCTTTAGTTTCTATGGTATGGTTTTGGTCATCGATTTTTTCTATTCGCAAATAATGTATTCCTCCAAAAGGAATAAATCCGAAAATGCGCATTTTTGCTCCATAAGTTTTTCCTATCTCCCATTTGTTGGGAAACCCCTCGCCGACAGGTTTGAATCGAATCATTCCTTTGGCTACAAACTCCAAAAGAGCAGGTGTCTTAACATTATTCCAAGCACTGGCAATATGCATTGGTATTTCAGAGCTTACTCTCAGCTTTTTTGCCCTTACAATTTTACCCTTATACTCAATAGAAACGGGCTCAACCAAAGCTATTGGTTTGGTTTTTTGCGCTTGGCTACTTATGCCTAATGAGAGGAATAGGATGGTCATCATCTTGTTCATGGTGGATAATTTTACGCTCAATCATGGAATTGATGACAAAATCTAAACAACTTTGTAAAAGTCCATTGATTCAAATCAAGAAATGAGAAAAAAAAATGGAAATCAATGGCCTTTGTGAATGGTATTTTTGATCTGTTTGTTTTGCATCAAACGTTTCTTTACCCTACTGTAAGTTTCTGGAGTCATATTCAGATAAGAGGCGATCATGTATTGAGGGACCCGCTGTATCAGGGTTGGGCTTTCTTCTATAAATGTATGCAATCTTGTATCATAGTCATCATGCAATAGCCTGTTTGAACGTAGTACCGATGTCACATAAGCTGATTCGGCTAGTTTTCTACCCACATGTTCCCAGTTTTTGGAGCGTTCAAAAAGTTGGTTGAGCTTGTCTCTATCTATGCTGTAAACTATAGAATCTTCCAAGGCTTGGATAGGTCTTATGGAAGGACTTTGTGTGAGATAGCCAAAATAATCAGTCATGAATTGGTTTTCGGAGAAAAAAAGCATGATTTTTTCAATTCCATCCACCTGGTAGAATAGCCTAAACAATCCGGATTCAATGAAGGAAATTTTATTAGAAAATTGCCCTTCTTTCAGAAAGAAATTACCCTTTTTGAATTTTTCCTGATAGAAAAAAATAAGCCCCATATCAAGGTCTTTTTCAGGGAATTCATATAATGATTTTAAGTATTGTTTTAGCATCCCTTGTTATTAAGCCCATAAATTATGCTATCTTTTTTGTCACTTCAAGTTAAATAACTTAGTTATTTTGTCGTTTTTCATTAAAATAGCAAACAGCCTAGATTGATGCTCTTTTTCCTGAAAGGGGTGCTTTCTGAACAAGTCAACATATTCACTTTCCGTTAAATCACATAACTCTTCGGCTTTTCCAGATACTTCCTCAGCGATCTTTTTCAAATAAGATGTATTGTACTTCATTTGATCTGGATCTACCCATCCTGCTTTTATAAATGATTTTGTTTTTCGATCACACCGGCAAGGGTTGGTTTTGTTGACCAATCCGCATTTGTTATTCATAAACTGATAAAGGTCTCTTCTCGCTCGTGAGAGTCGTTGCCGGAAATTATCTTTTGATATCTCAAGCATTTGAGAACCTAACTTATGATCAACGCCAAAAATATCGCCGAGTATGTAAACCAGCCGTTGTTCCCTATCCAGGCACAACAACATCCCACTCATGCAGCTTATGTTGGCCTCTTCTATCCATTCTTTCATTTCAGCTTTTTCCATAGCTGAAAGTTCTACGTTTTCCATCTGATCAAGTTCCTGACCATATTGATCAAAAGAGGTGATGAAGTCCTCCAGCCTTACTTTCTTCATTTTCAAAAAGTGGTTGAAGGTGATGCGATACAACCATGTACGGAAATGGCTTTCTCCTTTGAATTGGGCAAGATTAGTTATGACCTTAATCAATACTTCTTGGGTAATATCTTCGGCATCAATAGGGCTTAGTGTCATTTTCAAAGCCACATTGTAAATATAGTGCTGATGCTTTTTTATAAGTGTTTCTAAGGCAATATTTGAACCATCTCTTGCTTGTGCAATGAGTTCATTGTCCTCTTTGTCGATATAAATGGATTGAAATGGGTTATTCATTTTTTCCAAAATTAAGTGTTCAAATGTTTAAACAATCAGCAATTGCAAAGAACTTTAAACCAACAAATCTATTAGGAATGATGAAAAACACATTAAATCCCTTAATAAATGATTCTAGGTTTGGGTTATACGATAACTGCCAAAAAGACTAAATAGAATAGCGGTAAAGGCAGGAATAAAGATATGGTTTGTCCTAATATATCTTTGAGCATTGAAAGACCTGGAAATATTCGCTATTCTCTACACCGTATGGCATCCATTTCATGCAATGTCAAAAAGGCAAGGCCTAAGTAGAAGAAAAGATGATCAGTCATTTGAATAGGGATTTATAAACCTTTTTATTTGGGTCTGATTTTTTCTTTTTTGGTGGTAATACAAATGCCTTTGGATAAGCATTATTTGGGGTAGTGAAGGAAATGCTTCTCACGGTAAACTTCTGTCAAATTTACATCCTGATACCAATTTAAATTCCACTCTTCTACTTGCATTGAATTCATTATTCTAGTATAACTGGTCTTGTAAGGGTCATTTTCACAGAATTAAAATCAATCTTTTCCATAAAGGGGGTTACAATTTCAGATGTTTCAGATAATTGCATTGTTTTTTCAGCACTTTGCTGATCTTTCCAAAACACTATATCTGTCCATATGCTGTCTTGCGAAACTGTTAAAGTTCGCTTGATAAAACCATATTGCTTTTCTAAAAAACCTCTTTGCATAGCACGGGCAGATTCTTCAAAGTCTTTAGGTGTTACACCTTGATTGAGGTAAAAAGTGGTAATTTCAATAATTTCTGCTTTATTCTTTTGTGTTTCCATTTCTTGTTGATGTGGAGTGGAGGGATCGCAAGCAGCCATTACAGCCGTTGCAATTAGGATAAATGTTTGTCTTTTCATTCTGTCTTACTTTGGATCTTCTACAGTTAGATACTCAAAAGGAGTGGGTGTGACAGTAAAAATTAAAAAATGTTTTTCCACACTTTTTTCAACCGTTCTGATCCTTCTTCAAAAGCCATTGATCGTCAGCCCAATAATTTTTTTTAACATTTCGTGACCTTTCTGTGATACCCATGCTTCAATTTTGGTAAAACAAATCTTTAGTAATTATGAAAAAAATATTTCTTTACACACTGCTCATTATTGCAGTTTCTTGCAGTAATGACGAAAGTCCTACAGTATTGGATGCTTCAAGGCCAAACGGAACGTTTTCTGTTACCCGGAGCGGCTCCTTTATTGATCAAAATGGTGCAGGAAGCATGGGTACTGCCTCACTGGGCACAGATACTCAAAATACTGCTTTTTTGGTTTTTGACCAAAGTTTCAGAACAGCCTTGGCAACGGGTACTGTTACCGTATTCCTTTCTACATCAGAAACCTTCACACCGGACCCTGCAAATGGAAATCCAAATTTATTGCTCCTTGGGCCTGTTAGAAATCCGGGTGAAAATTTCTTCAGGATCCCTCAGAATTCTGATACTTCACCGTTTAGTCATGTCATTTTGTGGTGTGGTTCTGTAGGTGTTCCTTTTGGCTATGCAAGGATTCAGTAGTTTCGGATTAAGTTTCAGGATCATATTCATCAACAACAATGTCATTTATGAAAATTATAAGATTTTTGATGGTTTCAATAGCTTTGGGGATTTGCCATTTTGGCAATGCCCAAAGTGGTTGGACCAAACAAAAAGGAGAGGGTTTCTTTCAAACCAGTTTTCAGACCTTCAGCTCAGATCAATTTTTCACGCTTGATGGAGTTCAGCTTAGTACCAACAAGTTCAGTCAGCAAAGCGTGGTTTTTTATGGGGAATATGGGATTACAGATAGGTTTACGTTGATCACCAATCTTCCGATGCAGACGTTTAATGGATTTTCAAGTACGGAAACCGTATCGGGACTTGGAGACTTAAGAATAGAATTAAAACATTCTATCTTGAAAAAAATTTTTCCTTTAGCTATCAGCGTAGCTCCCGAGTTGCCGATTGGAAGAGCAAATAACTTTGCCAAAAGCAAGGAGAATGACTTTGAACAGATCAACCTACCGAGCGGAGACGGAGAATTCAATGTTTGGTCGACCATTGCAACTTCTTTCGCTCTAGGTGAAATTCCTTTTTATGGATCGGTTTTCACATCTTATAACTATAGGACCCAGTATAAGGGTCTGTCCTTCAGCGACCAAATCTTAATAGGGGCCGAACTGGGTTACCAAATAGCTGGGAAGTTTTGGATCAATGCCCGTTTAAATGCTCTGACTTCTGTAGATGAAGTAACAGTGGTTACTGACTTTGTAAGAGGGGATGGTTCTGAATTTACCAGCTATAGCTTTGGTGCGGGAATTCCTATTATAGATGAATGGAACCTTAGCCTCAACTACCGGAATTTCAATGACTGGATATTCTCCAGAAAAAATATTTATTCAGCTGGAGTATTAAGTATTGGTGTTTTCTACAACCTCAAGCCTAAAAACAAATGAATACAGATAGCATGTTAGGATTTTCTGAAGAGGTGGTCAGACAGGGGTTGATGTTTGTTCCTTTTAAACAATTCAAAAAATCAGAAAAAATTTATAATCAAGGAGATTTGTCCTCCCAATTGTTTATAGTTAAAAATGGAGCAGTCAAAATTTTCAAGTCTAATGAATCAGGTGATGAATATATCCAAGACGTTGTTACAGAAGGAGAAATTTTTGGTGATTGGGGCACTTTGATCCATTCCGATGTAATTTTAAATCATTCAGCTGTAGCCTTAACCGAAAAAACCTGCATTCATATCCTTAAAACCAAAGACCTCAATCCTCAAGTCAAAAGTATGGCTATTTCGGTCATGGTACCTATTATAATGAAACAAAAAGAAAAATTGGAAAAGCGGCATGAGAGGCTGCTCAAAAGCGATGCGGCTTTCAGAATCAGGGATACACTTATTGATCTTGCAAGTAGAGGAGGACATAGATTTGGGGAGGAAACCTTACTTAAAATTGGGATTTCACATGAAGAAATCGCTCAATTGGCGGATACAAGCCGACAAACTGTAACAACTGTCATGAATGATCTAAAAAACAACGGAAAAATTTATTACACACGGGACAGAATTCTTTTTAGGAATCTCGATCAAATTCACAACTAAATTAGCACAATTATGAAAACTGTAAATAGAATCTTCTTTATTTTGATGTTGCTCTTAATGGTTACCTCATGTGACAACGACCTTATTGAAATGCCTGCTGACAACAGTGTCGAAATTACAGGAGACTTTGAAGTGCTCAAGTCGGGTACTTTAATCAGACAAAGCGGTACGAATACTATGGGAATGGTACAAGTAGTGGAGGACAGTTCAGGAAAATTTTTCATTAGATTGAGCGAAAACTTCGATACCAAGTTTTCTACTGGAACAGTGACGGTATATCTTTCCACATCCTCAAGCTTGAGGTTGGAGGAAAACGAAAGTTTTCAATTGATCGGAATTGTCAATAAGCCAGGTCAGCATTTTTACGAACTCAATGACCTTCCCGATACTAAGTTTACCCATGGGATTATCTGGTGTGGTGCAGCTAGAATCCCATTCGGAAATGCATTGATAGAGTAGTCTGAACAATTTGGGTGATCAGTATGGTTGGAAAAAAAGGGTGACAAACATTTTTCTTATTATAGAAAGTAAATATCCTTCCAACCATACCATCCTTTAATCTTCCAAACTCAAACTGCAATCTCTTTCGGATCCAGATCAAAAACAAATTCAGTGAATGAAGCAGAATCCGAAATGACTTGAATTTCAGAATTATGGATTTCAAGGATTTTTTTGACAATTGCCAGTCCAAGTCCGGAACCTTCAATTCTTTTTTGATCTTTATCTACCATGAAATATCTGTCGAAAAGGGACCCAAGATCTTTTTGCGGTATTCCATTTCCGGAATTTTTTATGCTTACACAGACTTTATGGGTCCTTTGGCAGAAATAAGCTTTAAGGGCAATGGTTCCATTCTCGGGTGCATATTTGACGGCATTGTCTACAAGATTTTGAATGACCCTGTCCAATAAATACAAATCAGCCAATACCACAGGCAAGGAGGGTGAGATTTCAGCAATTAAATCGATGTTTTTTGTCTTTGCTAAAAGGCCATACTTCATACAAGCATCAAAAAGTAGCTCTTGTATTTTCAAAGGTTCAGCTTTAAATGTCATTTGACCTGATTCTAACTTAGAAAGATCAAAAAGATCAGCAACCAGTTTGGTCAATTTATCTGTAGAATCATTGATGATGTTAAGGTATTGGTTTTTCTCAGCATTGGTCACTTTATCCCCCTTGATCATCAAAGTTTCCACATAACCATTGATAACAGCCAGAGGATTTCTAAGGTCATGGGATACGTTGGCGATGAGTTCTCTCCTGAGTGCATCCACCTTTTTAAGTTCTTCCATATTGCTGATAATATTGTCGGCCATCTGATTAAATGTGTTTGCCAATACTGCCAATTCAGATTTGGTGTTCAGTTCAGGTACCCTAGCCAAAAGATCACCTTCCTTAAACTTGCCGACTGTTTTTACAATTTCCCGTAGGTTTTTGGTCAGCAGGGCAGTCAGGACCAATCCTATCATAAAAGAAATGACCAATGTGATCAGAAAAGATTCCAGTGTAAGCTTAAGCCAATAATCTCCCAAAAGTCCTGCGGATATTTTCTCGTATTTTTCACTGAGCAAGGTGATGTAAACATAACCTAAGAGTTCAGTTCCCTCCCGAACTTCCGTAGCCGAAAAGATGGTTTGTCTGTCAATGGTTCTTGGATCATCCCCTAGCACGAAATCATTTCCCTGAGAAGCGATGAAATCACGTATGGGATCCACATTTACACGCTTTAATTTTACTTTTGAATCAAGTACAACATAGGAAAGAATTTCACCGTTGGGATCAAGCAGATATACTTCTATTCCAGGATTGACCGCCATCATGGAGTGCATAATGGTTCCCATAGATTCTTGACAAACCTCTCCATCCAAAAAAGGCGGTGTTTCTTTGACCAGGTATTCAGCTACGGAGGCATTGAGTTTTTGGGTGGTCTCCAAGAAATAATTTTTGGAAGCATGTGTGGTGATCAGGATGTAGGCAAAGCCCACAAGCAATAAAACCAATGTGAAGGCAAGTGATATTCTCCAGTATAAACTTTTCATGGAATTAAATTTTAATTGGAATTACCATTCATCATTAAACCTGTATCCAATTCCCCATGTCGTAAGGATATAAGAAGGATTGTTGGCATCCGTTTCAATCTTAGATCTGAGACGATTGATATGTGCATTTACAGTATGTTCGTAACCATTGAAATCATAGCCCCATATGAGTTCCAACAATTCTGAACGGCTGTAACTTCTCCCTGGATTTCTGGCCAATAGTGTAAGCAGATCAAACTCCTTAGGGGTAAGATCCACCCTCATTTGATTTAAAGTAACCTTTCTTCTTTTTTCATCAATTTCCAAATCGGCAAATTTCACCTTGGGCTCATCTTTTTGTATTAACTGCATAAATTGATCCTGCCTACGCATGATTGCTTTGACCCTTGCGATGAATTCCCTGATTTTAAAAGGCTTGGTGATGTAATCATCCGCTCCGGATTCAAGACCCAATACCTTATCAATTTCTTCTGACTTGGCGGTGATCATTAGGATTGGTGTAAAATTTTCCAAAGCACGCAATTTTAGACAAATGCTTAGACCGTCCATTTCGGGTAACATGAGATCCAAAATCATCAAGTCAAAAGAACACTTTCCAGCAAGTTCATAACCTCGCTTTCCATTGTCTGTTACCTCTACATTATAATCCAGGTCTCTTAAATGAATCTGTATCAATTGACTAATATCAGGGTCATCCTCTACCACTAAAACATTTTTCATTTTTTCATTACCTAGTTTGCTTTATAAAAATAAAATGAAAAAATCACGAAACTATCACGAATAAAATGTTTTGATTTCATTTAATGCTTATTCCATATTTTAAACCAATCAAAAAGTACACCCCAAGCCAATGATATCCAAAGATCCTATTGAACACTTTACAAGTTTTTCAATCGAGGAATTGACCAATTTTTGGAATTTATCCTTACTAATCAAGAAAACCCCTTCTTTCCCTTTCCACATACTCCGCAAAACTAGTCGGTTTCCTTCCAAACAGCTTTTCTGCCCAATCCGAGGTGGGAGGGGATTTTTGAAAACGGGGCAAATAATGCAGCATGATCATGACCAGGATAAATGGAGTGGCCATGCCTTCCTTTCTTTTTTGGAAGAAAAAGGAAAGCAAGTTGGGTGATACAAAATCAATTTTTCTACCGATGCCCTTACTTAAAACAGCACACATGCGTTCGAAATCCATTTGTTCTCCATTGGTCAGGTCATAAGCCTTATTTCTGTGTTCCGAAGGGTTAATTAATACTTTTGCAGCCACTTCTCCCACATCTTTTACGTCAATCAGATTGAATTTGGCTTTTCCGGCCGGAAGAAATACCCTGTTTTTTTCAACAATGTCTTTTCTCAGGGTAGTAGAAAAATTTTGCATAAAATATCCGGGACGTAAAAAAGTGAAAGGCAAGCCGGATTGTTGGATGAGCTTTTCGATTTTGTGATGGGGGATGACACTGCTCTTTTCCACCCCTTGAACCGAAAGAAAAACGATATGCTTTGTCCCAACCTTTATTGCCGTTTCAATCAGGGGCCGAAAATGCTTATCCACGTCGGAGATATGGGGGGGTCTTAGCAAGAAAAGCACATCCATGTCCTTGAGGTAAGTATGAAAATGATCGGTTTTATCAAAATCAAATACCCTTTGCTGAATATTGGGAAATGGGTCTAAAGCAATTTCCATTTTTTTCACATCCCTAAGCCCTGCATATACTTGATGAGAATGGCCAGATGCGTCGATCGACTTGATTACCTCTATTCCCACATTGCCTGTGGCACCTGTTATCAATATGCGCATTTTATATTTTTTTAAAAATGTGGATTCACCATGAAGCGGTCGCCCTGCCTCTGTCTTACGTCCTTTTAATAGCTAACAAAAGGCATTTGTTGGTTGAAGGTTTCATCTTCGACCTGCCTGAAGATAAAGTCCGCCAGATCCGCTCTGCCAATTTTGGTGCTGGCATTGACACCAACCCAACCTACCCTGTAATTTCCTTTCTTTGGGTCATTGGTCAATCTGGGTCCTCTTACAATCACCCAATTGAGACCACTTTCCTCTAAGACTTCGTGGTGTCGGATGGCATCATTCAATATTTTAGGTACCGCTATTTTCATGATCGTTCGGATCAGTTTGTCCGCAAACTTTGGCTGGTCTTTTTCAGGGTAGGGGAGTCCACCACCTGACAGTGAAATGATCCGTTCTAGGCCAGATGTTTTCATGGCTGTGATTATATTTTTTGTACCCTCAGTCTGTAACCACTCCGGCGAACCTTTCACATGACCGAAAAGACTGACGACCACATCACACCCTGCAACGGTAGCCTTTACTTCGCCTTCCTTCAGCACATCCCCCTGAATGATCTCCAACGCCCGGTGCTTCATGACTACCTTACCCGGATCTCTGACAAGTGCTTTTACAAGGTAACCTTTCTCAAGCGCTTGTTCCAAAAACAAGCGACCCGTCTGACCCGATCCTCCAAATAGTGCGATTTTTTTCATCTTTGTATTTTTGCTATGTATAAAATTACTATTTTTATGGTACTATATGAATTGTCATATACTAACCTTTTTGTAAGTATGAACCACCTCAAAATAACGGCCCGTTGCCCTATACGCACTACTCTTGAACTGATAGGAGGCAAATGGAAATTATTGATTCTTTTTCAGCTTTTCAACGGACCTTACAGGCTGAGTGAATTGAAAAAATCAATCCCTGATATCAGTGAAAAAATGCTAATTCAAGAGTTAAAAACATTGGTAGACAGTGAATTGGTAAGCAGAAAGAATTTTGGGGAAGTACCTCCTCGTGTAGAGTATGCTCTGACTGAGAAAGGAAAAGCAGCCATGCCTTTGATCGAAGCCATGCGAAATTTCGCGCTTCAATACGAAGGAAGATCAGTAGGTTAGGCCCCTTTCCTAAAGATAAAATTGCTTTAATTTTAAAAACATTTTTCCTATCCTAAAGCTTTTTAACTTCAAAAGGCGGGCTTATTATTACACAAGGAAACCTTATGATGGATCAGGGAGTAGACTGAGTTTATTTTTTGATTTTCGATTAAAATTACTGGTCTTTAAAATAATTGAATGAGTTTTTTTTGCTTTCAAGAGGAGTCATAGAAATTTTTTCTTTTGTCCGAATCCGTTCAAATTTGTTCGCTATGTTGGGTATTTTAGAACAATAGTTGCTTTTAAGATCAATTTAGACACATTAACATGGCATAGAAATGGAAATGAGGAGAAGGTAAAGTATAAGTTAAAAAAGAATATGATTAAGTATTACGTAAAACTTGCTTTCAGGGGATACCTGAGAAATAGAAAGTTTACCATTCTGATTTTACTGAGTTTAATTACCGGACTTTTTGTGGCCTATATAGGAATGTCCTACATCCGTTTTGAAAACAGTTTTGAAAGTTTCCACAATAATTCAGACCATATATACAGGCTGGTTCGAACCTATCGATCTCAAGATTACAGCGTTATCGGTTTTCCATCTTGGTCAAGCACCTCATCGGAAGTACAACAGCTTCAGGTCGAATCTCTAAAATCCTCACCTGGAGTCATGGATATTACCCAATTCATCATTTCACCTTATTCGGAATTCATCAAGGCAGATGAAAAACAAATTACATCTGACGGTATATTAAGTACAAATACGCCGTCAGGATTTGTAAACATGTTTACTTGGAATCCAATAATGGGTTCTCTTGAAAGCTTTACCTTTGGGAACAATAAAGTCCTGCTAACTTCTTCATTGGCTAAGAGATTATTTGGCCCTGAATTTAAATTTCAGGATTCTTTGCTTGGTAGTTTAATTTTTGTGGGAGAAGAACCTTATGAATTAGCCGCAGTCATCGAGGATGTTCCGGCAAATTCACATTTTGGTTTTGAGGTGGCAGTAAGTACTGATAGAATTGATTATTGGGGAAGCCGGACCTATGTCCAAGTAGATGCCCAAATTTTCCCCGATGAAGTTGAAAATCAACTCAATGCCACTATTGCAACATTTAACCCCAATTTGGATAAAGATGAATTGTATGCTGGTCACTACCTTCAGCCCATTTCTAACATTCACCTGGATTCAAATATATTGTATGAAGCCAAATCTCCCGGAAACAGGATTTATATTTCCCTTATTGGGATTTTCGCACTCCTAATTCTTTTTATCACCTTGTTTAACTATGCTAACATTACATTGGCAATTAAATCTAAAGCCAGTAAATCAATTGGAGTCAGAAAGGCGATGGGTGCGCACAATGGGATGATTGCTTTTCAGTTTTTCTTGGAGGGAATCTTACTTTCTCTGCTTTCTATTCCTTTCGTAGGTATTTTGGTCTCCTTATTTGTCCCTGGCTTTAATGCGCTCATGGAAGCAGATATTCCATCAAATCTATTTGAAGATCCAAATTCACTAATGGGTTTGATTGCTTTGGCTATCGGTATAGGTTTTTTGGCAAGCTTGACACCTGCTTCCTATTTGGGAATGAGGCGAGTGGTCAGTTTATTTAAAGAGGACTGGAAGCAAACCAATTTTCAAACATTTTCTGTGAGAAAGTATATGATAGTCAGTCAATTGGTAATTCTAATTGGCATGTCAAGTGTTTCCTTTTTGGTTTCCAAACAGCTTGAATTTGTGAATCAAAAGGATATTGGATATAAAAAAGAAGGGGTAATTTTTGCATATACCTCCCAAGATAATATCGGATACTTTCAACAAAAATTAAGACAAATCCCTGGAGTAATTGCAGTTGGAAACGGGAGTTCTTTTGGTACGCAGGTCTTCAATCAAGGAACTTATCAGATAGAAGGATTGGAAACGGTATTTGATGATGCCAATCAGCTTTACCTTGATCAAGAGGGGTATAAGGCCTATGATATAAAGTCCACCCTTACTGAAATACCAGCAGGTCGATTTACCTTGATTAACCAAACCGCCGCAGAGAAAATCTCAAGGATGAAAGGTATTCAACCTGAAGACCTTATCGGAGCAGAAGTCGTCACTGAACCTGAATATACAGATCCTGAAACCGGTCAATCTGGCATTCCATTTACTGTTTCAGGGATTTTTGAAGACATCCATTTGTTTTCCCTCCATGAACGCATGGATCCTTATTTTTTGACAATTCAAGAAAACCTCTTAATGGATGGAAGAAGTATAATTTCTTATGATCCTACACATGAAAAGAAAGTGATTTCGGATGTTGAATCTGTTTATGCTGAGCTCAAGGAGGTATTCCCACTTGAGCTTGAGTTTCTTTCGGAGAACCTTAACAACCTATATAAACAAGATAAGCGAACAGCCAATTTAATCCACTATTTTAATGTAATTGCAGTTTTTTTGTCGGCAATTGGCATCATCGGAGTTTCGCTATTCCTCACTTTGGCAAGGAGAAAAGAATTTGGAATTCGAAAAGTTCTCGGTGCTTCAGCACTTTCGATTGTTAGTACATCTACAACAGAGTATGTTTTGATGGTTGGTATTGCTTTGGTAATTGCCTGGCCGGCTGCTTATTGGATAGCAGATACATGGCTTTCAAATTTTGCTTACCGTATTCCGATTCAACAGTGGATATTTTTAGTGGTGGGAGTAGTCACACTTGCCTTTGTTAGTGTTTTGGTTGGAATTGTTTCCCATAAGGCTGCTCTTGAAAATCCTGCACAAAGTCTAAAAACCGAATAAACTTAAATCCATCATGTTTAAAAATTACCTGCTTACCGCCATCAGGAGTCTTAGGAGAAACAAAGTTTTTTCAGCAGTCAATGCCATAGGTTTATCAGTTGGCTTTGCCTGCTGTCTCCTTATTGGCACATACGTACTCCATCAATTGAGTTACGATGCTTTTTTCCCCGAAAAAGACAAAATATTCAGGATAGAACAAAATCCCACCGATGGCAAGCGGATGGCCTGGACCGGAGGAGCCTTAGGGAATCTGTTGAAAAATGAACTGACCGAAGACATGACCGCAATGAGTAGGGCGTTGGAAGTCAGCGCATTGCTTACTATTCCAAGGGAAAGTGAAGAACAAGAAACATTCAGAACCTCAGCTTTTTTATTTGCTGAAGAGGGCTTTTTGGAGATTTTTCCATTTCCAATGCTTCAGGGAACAGCGAATGGAGTGCTGGAAAGCCAAGATAAAATGCTTATTTCCAAATCTTCCTCTGAAAAATATTTTGGTGATAAAAGTCCAGTAGGTCTCCACGTATTGTTTGATGGGAAGTTTGAATTGGAAATTGCAGGAGTATTTGAAGATTTACCAGATAATACGCACATGAAATTCGAGTTTTTGGCTGGCTTGAACTCATGGAAAACCAATGTGGTGGGATTTCCTTCCACAGCGGAATTCGGCAGTTTTTGGTGGCCTCAGGTATATACTTATGTCAAGTTAAATGAAAGCACTGATCCGAAATCTTTTGAAACCAATTTAGCGCAGAATATGCCTAAGTATAGGGAAGAAGAAGAGGCAGCAAAATACGCCCATTACCTTAAACCCATTGATCAAATCCACTGGGATACCGAAATCGAATACGATTGGACTCCGGCTGTGTCTAAAACAAGTTTATGGATTTTTGTAGCCATTGGGGCTTTTATTCTGATACTGGCCTGCATCAATTATATCAACATCACCACAGCTCAAGCCTTGAGGCGGTCAAAGGAAATCGGGGTGAGAAAGGTCTGTGGGGCACAAAAAAACCAACTTTCTATGCAGTTTTTGGGTGAGGCATTGATCCTGAATGCCATTTCTCTGTTGTTTGGGCTGATTATGCTTCAGGCCATTCAACCTTATCTTTCGTCTTATTTGGGGTTTTCAAAAATTCATGTTTCGGTTATGTTTTTTAAATACCTGTGGTTGATTGTGGCATTCTGGCTGGGAGTTTCCTTTTTATCAGGATTTTTACCATCCTTATACCTTGCAAGACTAAGGCCACAATTGATCCTAAAAAATTTCAATCTGTCTTCAGGAGGAGGCCAAGTCAGAAAATACCTGGTTGGGTTCCAGTTTTTTCTATCGGGAGTATTGATCTTTTGTTCTCTGGCTGTTTATTATCAGTACAGACATCTTTCCGGTTTGGAAATGGGTTTTGATGAAACTAATCTGATGATTCTCAATACCAGAGATCTTGACAAGACGGATGCACTGATGAATGAAATAGCCCAACTCTCGGGTGTAGATGCGGTCAATATGAGCCGATTTATTCCTGGTATACAATCGGGTTGGGCCCCTTCAGTTGAATTTGAAGGAGACAGGCCTGAGGATATCCGATTTATGAATGTGCAGTTTGTTGGCCCGGAATTCTTTAAGTTTCTGGATGTGGAATTGGTATCAGGAAGGGAGATTCTCGATGAACCATCCGATCTTGGTGAGTTTAGTCTGATGCGGGATCAATTTCCACAAATCGAAGGACAATCAGCCTTGGTCAATGAGTCCGCACTTAAGATCCTCCAAAAGAACAAAGAGGAAGCTTTGGGTTCTTCGGTGCGCGTGTTTACAGAGGAGAACGGGCAATTATTCAGTAATTACAAAGGAAAAATCATTGGTGTGGTCAAAGATTACCATACCCAGGATCTAAGGTACCCCATTACTCCAACAGTCTTCCTTCCCATCAATAATTTTACACCTGAATATGTGCTTGTCCGTACTGAAAATATAGACTCCCCCGAATTTATCAGCAGCTTGGAAGCGACCTGGAAGGCAATCGAGCCCTTCAGGCCTTTTGAGTATTCTGTTTTACAGGACAGGATCAAAACTCAGTACAGTGAACAGGAAAAAGCTTCTTTTCTTATCGGGCTTTTTTCTTTGATTTCGATGATCGTCTCCGGTTTAGGGATTTATGGACTGGCTCTTTTTGTCGCAGATTCCAAGCGCAAGGAAATCGGGATAAGAAAAGTTTTGGGTGCGGGGATCCTTTCGGTTCAAAAAATGCTCTTCAACGAGTTTCTCAAACCTGTCTGGTTGGGAGCCGCGATTTCCATGCCTTTGGGATATTACCTGGTGACTTGGTGGCTCAAGCAATTCCCTGAGAAGATAGCCATTGGACCTTCCTTGTTTTTATTGACCTTTCTGATTTCTGGATTGATCATGGCCCTTACGGTCAGTTGGCGCTCCTATCAGGCTTCTATGGTCAATCCCGTGGAGGTATTGGAATCGGATTAAAGCCTTTCATTGTCTGATGCTATGGAATTTTAGGCACAATATCAATTGATTCTGCATTGAGTTTTTATCGATTGATTTGAAGTAGATATTGGGTTTTCACCTCTACTAAATCCCAATCTTTACCAGAAAGATTTCTATTATGTGTTAGGTTACAAATACCAAGTTCCAATAAGATATTAAGAAGAGAAGCACATGTTTTACAAAATGAAAGTAGTCTGTACCATCCTCACGCTTACTTTAATTTTTCAAGGTATTTGTATGGCTCAAAGCATATCCAAAGCTCAGGCATCCGAAGACATCCGCTTTTTTAACCAAACCATACAATCCAAGTATCCTGATCCTGAGCGTCATTTCCCAAACTATGAGGCATACAGTGATTCCCTGATTGGGGTTTTAGAGGATAAGGTCCCGATGAATGAATTTGCCCAGATGATGGCCAAGTATGCCAATGAGTTTGGGGACGGCCATACATTCATCCAAAACAGCGAAATCCCTTCCGATGCTAAGGTTTTTCCTTACCAAATAAAAATCAAGGAATCAAAGGGATTCCTTTCAAAATCCTTGCTTCCTGATACAAATCCCAATTTGATAGGGGCAGAAATCAAAAGGCTCAATCAGGTTGATTTTTCAGCAATCTTGACCAAATCGTTAGAAATGGCGGGGGGTGAAACAAAAGCGCATCGTATGGAAAGAATTGAAGGGAGTTTTGCCGATTACCTCTATAGATTGGAGGGGGAGATCAGCGTGATTGAGGTGATTGACGAAAATGAAAGCCGGACTTTTTCCCCGACTTCTATCACAAGAGCGCAATGGCTAAGCTTTGATGAATTGGATGCCAAGCCCAAATATGCGTTTCAGTTGATAGATGCAGAAAAAGGCTTGATCATATTTTCAGATATGAATGACATCAACAAAAGTCAATTTGCTAAGTTCCTCAAGGACACTTTTAAAACGCTTGCAGACAAAAAAATAAAAACCTTGATCATTGACTTGAGGGATAATGGGGGAGGGAATTTTATGTTTGGGGAAATGCTGCTTGATTATCTGACCGACATGCCTTATACCATCCACCAAAAATACCAATATGACATGTTGGGGAAGAAGGTAAACCCAAAAATGGTCAATCCAATCAGACCAAAGTCTCAGAAAAACAGGTTTTCAGGAGATCTGTTTTTTCTGACGAGTGCCTACACCTATTCCTCTGCTGCTACCATAGTTGCAGCCGTCAAATACAATGGCTTGGGGAAAATAGTAGGTCAGCCCATCGGGCAGCCTTATTCGGGTTTTATTGATATGATGACCTTTCAATTGCCCCATTCAAAACTGGTGTGTGGAACGAGCACTGTTTACTATGAATATGCGGGAATAAATGAAAAGAATGCAGATTTGGGTATTCCACCTGATATTCTGACAGACCAAGACGCTTTGGAATTTTTATTGGGGAATTAAAATAGCAAAACTTTGGTAATATCTAGGTTAGCTGACCTATAGACACATGTCTGCACACCCCAGAAAGGTCCGGTGCCCAGCCGAAAATGTTTCAGAAAGTATAGGGTGAACAGGGAAGCCTTTTAGCCCTGATCACCCTATACATTTTTTTAAGAAAAACCGATGGCAAATAAAGATTATCAGTTATAGGGCATTGTAATATTTTCTAGAAAAGAAGCTGAAAATCAAATTGAAATAGGAGTTTCATACTTTTTGTCAAAACCGAATCCCCAAATTCAAAGTCCCCACATAAACGGCCCGTTCGCCTTCGGAATTCAGAATAGGATGTGGATTGCTTTGAGCAGCCACGTAGTAAAAGCCATGCTGTACACTAAGGTAAGGACTGATCTTCATTTTATCGCGTTTTTCCTGTTTCAACAATTCCCAACGATATCCGACCAAGAGCCCGATTTCATAATCCCAACTGTCGTTATCCAGCCCATCGACGGCATTGTTTCTATTGAATCCGGGACCAATAGCATTGTAGAGCTCCAAATGCAGTCCTTTCCAAAAATACTGTCGATATCCAAAGGTCAATGCCAAATTAGAAAAATCGCCTTCTTCCTCGCGAAATTCAAAAGGCCGAAGATGATAACCCAGAAACACATCACCAGCCAGTTCATTGTTTCGCCAGGTTTCATAGGTGACTTGACCTTTGTAGATATTTCCCGGAAATATGGGCCATAAAATATTGACTTCAGCACCCCATTTTTTAGGTTGAGGAATTTCATTTTGAGCATATCCTGTCACAACTATTGCGAGAAGAATAAAAGAAAGAACCAGCTTTTTCATACGTTCAACATTTAAGATTTAAAGATTGATACAAAGTTGGTTCTGAGCCCGACTCTTTTTCATTGACCAAAGTCAATAAATCATTTCCTTGCTCTGATGCGGCTGAGTGTTTCCGGTTTCACACCGATGTAAGAGGCTACCATGTATTGGGGAACTTCCTGGAGCAGTTTTGAATTCCGATTGATTAGCTCTTGGTAGCGTTCCTCAGGACTGGTATGTTGAAATGAATCCAGCCGCTTGGTTATTGTTAAATAAAGGTTCTCCGCAATCAACCTGCCCAGTCGCTCTATGGATTGATATCTATCATAGAGGGCATGAAGGTCTTTTTTATGGATTTTGTAAATGATGGCATCCTGAAGCGCCTGAATATGATGATCAGATGGATTATCAGTTAAAAAACTCCGGTAATTGGTCACAAAATCACCTGGAAAAAAGAAGGCAGTGACTATTTCTTCCCCATCCAAAATGTGGTAAAACCTAAAAGTACCCGCTTCGATAAAGGCTATAAAATCACATTTCTGACCTTCTTCCAAAAGATAGGCTTTTTTGGCATGCGTTTCTTTAATTAAGCATGCTTGAAAATCAGCCCATTCCTGATCCGTTAACTTAACGAGCTTATTGAAATAGTTTTTCAATTGTTCCATGGAAACTGTTATGGGTTAAAAACATCTTTGTCAATTGATCATCATTTAATTAACAAATAAATCCTGAATTTGATGACTCATGGCAAGATTAAAATTTGTCTATTGTAGCAATAAGTGGTATATTTAAAATATAATATACCACTTTTATTACTTTATGTCCACTTCAATAAAAAAAGTTACCTTATCATTGGATAGAGTCCAATTGGAAAAAATGGCCAGAAAGGCAAAAAAGAACCTTTCGCAGTATGTAAGGGATCTTATTGAGCGCGAGGTAATTATGAATCAAGATGAACATGAAATTTCAGAGGATATTTTGGAATTAAAGGGTTTATTGAAAGGAGATGGACTTAACAGTAAAGAACGTGTGAAACAAAGGGCTATAGCAAAGATCCGAGATTATGATCGTTGAACGTATTTTTATAGATACCAATATTTTTGATGAATTGTTTTTTGATGGAATTGCTGCTTCTTAAGTTGTTTTTATTTTTGAGCAAATGAAAAGAAGAAAAATCGTAGGTTATACCTCACCTAAAACCTTGATGGATGTTTATTACCTTATTCATGCAGAGAAAGGGTGGCAAGAAGCCAATAAGAGAGTTCGACAGATTTATTCCTTCGTGGAAATTAGTCCTCAAGGCCAAAATGAAGTAAGGGAGGCATTGGCACTCAATTGGTCTGACTTTGAAGACGCCATGCAAATGGCCTCGGCAAAAAGCCAAAAAGTAGATAAAATCATCACCTTGGACAGGAAATTCCAGAATAAAGACAAATCATACATTTGGTCACCTGCTGATTTAAAAAGTTTTATAATCCAAAACACACAGAATTAAACAAATTGTCTTTCCCATTTTTAGGCTATTAAGGGTAAATCTTGAAAATCTATTTATTCATCGCAATGAAAAAAGCATTACCACACCGTCTTTTTCCCATGATTTTGGTCTTAATTAGGAGGTCATCAGGTTTTCTAGCATAGATTTTCCCTTAATTAATTCTTTCTTTGATCCATTCTTCCACAAAAATAGCTACTTCCTCCCACCCGGGTTCACTGGCGATATAGTGCGATCTTTTTGGAAATGTGTAATATTCTCTGTTCGATCCTTCATGTTGATAGGCTTCGAAATTTTTGCGAATCAATGGTGGGGGCAGGTCATTGTCCTTTTCCCCCGCAATGAAAAGCATAGGCACATGTGCTTTTTCAAAATCGATTTCCATGCCTTTCTGTGTACTGGTTTTGGCGATGATTCTGCTTTCGGGTATAAAATAAGTTTGATGGGCTGAAATTGCAGCCGAGTCACTTAGCGTATTGAAAAAGGTATATTTAAACCATCGCATTGGAGGTTGGCAAACCTTATTCCTGGAGCGAAGAGGGTTTACCATCCGAAAATTGGAGCGAATGTATTTCCAATTCAACACAGAGATACCTCTTGGATTGGCACTGGCCAAGGTGATGCCCATGCTCGCCTTTTCCATTTCGACCAATTTTTGCGTGAGTAAGCCTCCAATGGAATGCCCGATGACAATGGGCTTCTCGGGAAGACTGTCCACATAGGCAAGCATATAGTCCAAAACCTGTGGGAAGTCAAGGTTCACCAATTCCGGATCAATTTCCTTTTGCAAAACCTGAGGTTCGCCCTGATGGTAAGGAAAGGACGGTGCATAAACGGTATAGCCTTTTGCTTCAAAAAAAAGCTTCCAATTTTGCCAACTGTGGCTGTTTTGAAACAATCCGTGGATCAAGACAATGGTTTTTCCTTTTTCCTGCGCAAAAAGTGATGATGGAAATGTCAATAGGAGGAAGAAAAAACACATCAACCGAAATATGCTAAATGTTGAGTACATAAGATGGAAATTTGTTTGGAACAAAATTCCATTGAAATACTGAATGCTTCCCTTATCATTTGGTAAGAAGGCACTTGATATTTGTTAAGAAATCGCACTTCGAATCCTGCTTAGCGACTCGGGGGTTAACCCAAGAAAACTGGCAATCATATGCAAGGGCACTCTTTGAAGGAGTTGCGGCTTGTTTTCCAATAAATACAAATAGCGCCCTTTTCCATCAAGTGACTGAAAAAGCTTTAGTCTATTTTCCATTTCGATAAAATAATGGGACATGACATTCATTTTAAAGTTTTGGAAATAGGCATCATCCTTTTGGATATCCACAAGTTGAATCTCGATTAATTCAGCGTCTTCAACCAATTGTATTTTCTCTCGTGCACCACCTAAACCCAGCAGGCTATATACTGAGCCTACGATATCTCCTTCCAGATCAAACCAGCCGGTGAGTTCTTGTTCTTCTTGCAGATACATATACCTTGCTATACCTTTTTCAATGATCCAGCATTTTTGACACCGCTCCCCTTTTTGAACCAATTGAAAGTTTTTTGGGTAGGAAACCCTTTTTCCGATACTTTTTAATTTTGGAATGTCAAGGTTCATTTTTTGATCAATAGTGAAGGTTTGGTAATTCCCGATTTAATTTTGGTTGCAATCCTTAAAGAAAGCGCTATTCTTTTGTCCTCCGATTTAAGTTTGTTGATCAAATACAAAATCCCCCTTTGGTTTCCTGGACTCAATTCATGAAAGCATAGAGAGGCTTCCGGGTCGCTTTGCAAAACCGCTGCAAATTCCTCAGGCATTTCAAATTGATAATCTGAATGATCAGGCTGAAAAGACAACGTAATGTTGTCTCCTTCCTTTAATTTTAACTTCTTTAAAATACTGCTTCCCAAGTTTATGAATGAAGAACCATCCTTTTTCACCATAAGCCCACAATGGAATTCCAGCCTATCACCTATGGAAGCCAAGAACCTTTTTGTATCCCAAGCCAATAATTCAGCAGTTTGCGGGACATCCAAATCTACCCTGTGCATACCACTGCCAGATTTGTAGATGACTAAATTCGAGATTTGGATTTTTGTGTCCATAGTTTTTGTGCATGGTAAAAGAATCACTCAACTCCCCTTCAATTTCTCCCTTTTTGAAGATAGTGCTGCAATTTGTTCTACCCTTTTGATCCTGGTTTTATCTGTCTTGGCGAGTTTGATATACCGCAATACAAACCTTTTGCTGGAGTCATTGATGGCATAGAAAAATTCAGTGGCGCCATCATATTTCTTCAGTGCTGTTCGCAGGTCTTCGGGTACAACCAGATTGTCTACATCGTCCATAAAATCCCATAAGCCATTCTGCTTGGAAAGCGCAATGGATTGGTAGCCGGCTTCTTGCATTTTGCCTTCTTCAATCAATTTGGCTGCCCGGTCTTTATAGGTCTTTGCCCAATATTCGACTTTCCTTGGGGATATCAATTGCATGGTTCTATGTTCATCCAGTTTTCTCCTGATCCCATCTATCCATCCAAAACATAACAGCTCGTCGAGAACCTCAGAAGTGGAAAGGTATTTATCCGGAACCGTTTTCTTGAAGGTGACCAGCCATACGCTTTCTTTTTGGGCATGGTGTTGATCCAGCCAGGCCTTTAATTCCTGACTGGATTTTACTTTTACTTTTTCAAATTTCTCTGTTTTGATCATCTGAGAAAAGGTTTCTATTTTCACACTTCACATGATCCATAAACACTTTAAAGGGGAGTGGTGTTTGAATGTAAAATGAAATTTTTATTTACAGATTTTGATCTATTTTTTTCTTTAAATGAGTAGTCAAAAGTATTTTGATAAAGGCTTTTTATTTACCAAATAAAGCCTTAATTCAAGATCGGTTATACAAAATCTCTGTTTAAAACAGTTTTTAAATCTGTTGGCTTTTCGCCTAACACTTCCTCAACATGATTGGTTAAGCGACCCACAGTTCCATTTTTTATCATTCCGTAAACCGGGATCATATAATCAGCGATAAAATCCGGTGCCCCACCAGCTCTTAAGGCACCTCTATACGCTTCTTCTGTAGGATTAGGATATACAATTTCCTTATTCAGGACTTCCGAAAGTAGGTTGGCAGCATCATGGTAGCTTAACAATTCCGGCCCGGTAAGCTGGTAAGTTTTACCAGAATGCCCTTCTTCAGTCAATACCTTAGCTGCCACCTTGGCTATATCTTCTGAATCCACAAACCCTACTTTTCCATTTCCCGCTACATTAAAAGTTATACCTCTTTCCATCAGATTTTCATATTCATAATTTTTGAAATTCTGTGCAAAAAAAGATGGTTGCAAAATGGTGAAATCCAACTGACTTTCTTTTAGGTAGCTTTCCACAATATTGTGAAAAGCCATATTACCACCCAAATTTTCATTTCCAAAAGCAGAAAGATAAACAATTCTGTTTATGCCTTTATGCTTTAAAAAATCAATAAATGGTATTAAAACTTGCTCCAAATTCAGCGTTAAAGGAGGGCCTAATACAAAAACCCTATCTACATTTTCAGTGGCTCTTTCGAACGTGTGTTTATCCGTAAAATCAAATTTCACCCACGCATCTTTTGAGATGTTTAAGATCGATTTCGCCTTATTAATGTCTCTGCTGCCTGCGACAAAATTTGCATTTAAGGCTTGTAATTGCTTTACCAAGGATTTTCCAATGGTACCTGTGGCTCCAGTAATCAAAATTTTTTCTTTCATTTTTTTAAGTAGTTAAGATTTATAGTTACTTTTAGTAACCTAAATCTATTAAGTAACTATTTAGATAAAAAGAGGGTACAATGAGTAAACCAAGTAACACCGTTGTAACTATTGCTGAGAATGAATCTGTTGAGGAAGAAAAAAACCTTAAATTAATTTTAGATAGGGCGAAAGACCAAAGTAAACTCTGCCCTGTCCGGGATGTCATCCATAGAATCAGTGATAAGTGGAGCCTACTTTCCATACTTGCTTTAGGGACACATGGCACTTTGCGATTTAATGCGCTAAAGAAAGAAATAGGTGATGTATCTCAACGCATGCTTACTGTTACTCTCAGGAATTTGGAGGAGGATGGTTTTGTTAGTAGAAAAATTTATGCAGAGGTTCCACCAAGGGTAGAGTATCAATTAACTGACATGGGACAAGGCTTAATGCAACAAGCTCTGCAATTGGCTGACTGGGCTAATACTCAGCTACCAGCCATTATTTCAAGTAGAAAGAAATTTAAAAAGGGTTGACGAGTTTTTTGGAGGATTTTCAATATACAACAGTTTTATGCCTTTAAATCTAAAAATCTTTATCTGGCCAACGTCATCGTTGCTTAGAAAACGAGTAAGACGTATATTTTCACATTACAATATCTGCCGAAATTGTAATGTGAAAAATCATCATTTTCTTTTTCCAATTGTATGATAACCATTTTGCTTTGGTAACTGCTCATTTACAATAACAAATTCCAATTTTCCTCTTTAAACCCTGATATAGCAATTGCCCCTTTAACAACGATTGGTCTTTTTATCATAAATGGGTTTTCTAAGAGTTTTTCAATAGCAAAATCATTGTCGCTCATAATTTTTTCTTGAACATCTTTATCTAATTTTTTAAAGATAAGTCCTTGAGGTGTTACAACCTCTTTCTTATCTAAAATAGAAAAGAAAGTCTCTATAATTTCTCTTGTTATACCCTTTTTTTTATAGTTGTGAAATTCAAACTCAATGCCGTTATCTTCCAGGAATTTTATGCCTTTTGCAGTAGTATCGCAACTTGGCATGCCGTAAATGATTGTTTTGTCGTTCATTTTTTTGTCATTGTTGTTCAAAGAAATTGAAGGATTGATTTATTAAATTTTTGAATTTTAATTTAGTTTTATCGTTAAAGAAATTTTGAAATACGCATTTGAAGCAAGTCATCTTGCCGGAAATTGTACAGGATTTCCTCATTGGATACATTATTCAGTGCTGAGATCAGTAGGTCCGCTTTCCAGTTACCTTTAAATCTCCTTGACCCTTCAAACCTGAAAAGCGTTGTGGTTCTATTTAGGTCGACAATTGAACCGAAAAGAAATGTAGTACCTCTGATATCATTCAGGCTTATTCTACTGCCAATAAAAAGATCATTGTCAAGGCCTGAAAAAGTAAGCACTCCTCGACTATCGTATAGATACTCACTGACAATACCGATATCCACACCTGAATTGGCAACATTACCCAAAGTATATTCAAAGCCAGTAGCGAGTGCAAAGAATTCTTGTCTTTCAGTTTTTCTGTTTATGGCTTCTAATTTAAGCATCAATGCCCCGACAGTATATTGGGCATCAAGACCTATTTGATGAACAATAGGATAAGATAAATCCAAACCTAACGATAGATCAAAACCGAGGTACATCGGTTCTCTCGCTACCCCATAGAAATAAGAAAGCCCTAAATCCAACTTATTGAAGGTATCATACCATCTGCTCGCTAATGAAGGATGCCATTCTTCCAAAGAAGTCGTGAATGGAATATCTTCTCTTTGGAGTACTTCCGGAAACCTATATCGCCCATTTTGCCCCGGAAATTGTCTTCTCCTTGCGATGGGCAGATAATAAAATTCAAAGGATCCGATAAGGGAACTTAGGGTGAACTGTACCATAGGTTGTCCCAATTTCTCTGAACCGTCAAAGGCTTCTAATTGATCGGCTTGATTAATTATATCCACTAAGTGTACAGATTCCGTTACTCCCCAAAAAATTTTCTTGGCACCAATAGAAACGGCCCATTTATCCCGGTTGTATCGATAATAAGCCTCTCTGATATCAAAATGGGATCTTTTGGTATCATTCAAACTGCCTCTCAGAAATGCTTCAAAAACGAATTGATGTTTTTTGGTTTTACTGATGGTGCTGAACTTTGGCTTGATAGCTCCGGAAGTGAAGTTGTTCAATTGGTGCGGAAAAGCCCCTTCATTTGGGAAGTATTGGTGTTCAACTTCAATTTCCAAAAGAAATTCCGATTCCCATTTGACCGAATCATTTTGAGAAAAGGCCGAAGTTGACCACAGCAGACCTATACAAAGAACAATTGATCTCATGTTTAATTTTTGAGACTTTCTTCGGTAAGATCCGAGGCACTCAAACCGGTTTTAAACCGATAATTGCTGAAAATCAAGTCAGTTTTTTTGCCATTTTGGATGTTGACCATACTCAACTTGTCCGCTTTCCAATATTTGTCAAGATAAAGCCTGTAGCCTTCAAAAACCAACGTCTTCAAGGGTGCGCCTTTCCTATCAAAGTATTCTACCTTTTCAATGCGGTAATTCTTCTCAAGATTATAGTAAGCTATTTTCTTGGAGTACCCACTTTTTAGATCCTTTGGATTCAGCTCGACCAATGCGACCTTACTTCCATTGAGCATGTCTTCTTTAATAAATTTGAAATCGAATTTCTCTACTTCAAAAGAAGTGAGGTCCTCAAAAGCAAACTCACTTCCCATAAATGGCCCTGATTTGTTGGAAGATGCCAGTCTTTTGACACGGGCTACCGCAGGCAAATAAATCCACTGATCATCATCCGTGGTTCTGTGGGTATAGGTCAATGTTTTTGTTCCGTTTACGTCTTTTGGGCTATTGAAACTGATCAATGATTTTTCACCATCCCCTTCTACTTCCAAGGTTTTGTTGGTGAGCAAATTGGTGGTGGTTTGACCGTTTCTGTTGGTCAGTTCCATTTTGGTTTCCACTTCATAACTTGTAAATCCCATATCGGCATTTTTGGCTTTCTGTGCTATTTCTAAGCCTTTGTTTTGTGCATTTGCGCTCAATGAACCAAACAAGATTGGGAACAGGACCAAGGTTTTAATGACGGTTTGTGTTTTCATAATTGTTCTTTTGTTCTTTTTAAAGTTTATGTTTTCAATGCCTATCAGAAGGATTGGGAGTAGGGTCAAACAAACCACTACTGATGCGATGAGAATGAATATTGTGATTAATGCGAGTGAAGAATTGATTAAAAAGGCTGATTGGGTAAGGACAAAAAAGCCAACACAAAGAATGACTGTGGTAGCAATAATGGCTGAACCGACTTTTTCAAAAGCGAAATTGATGGCTTCTTTTCCTGATAGCAACTTTTCTTGACGAGCCCTTAAATATTTTGAAATGAAATGAATGGTATTGTCCACAATAATGCCGAGGGTCATCCCAAATACTGCGGTCATTCCCAAATTCACATATCCCAATACAAAATACCAGATTCCAAAACCCAAAAGCGCTGGAACGACATTTGATACTATGCTCAATGTGCCGTATGTAAAGCTTTTAAAGGTGATGATCAGAATCAGTGTGATCAAAAGTGCAGAGATAATGGCTCCTTTGATCAAGCCATTTACTTGGCGTTCGCCTATGTGAGCGAACATCAAGGTCAGCGATGCTCCATCAGCAACCATGTGCTCAGGTCCATTTTTTTCAAGCCAACCCTTCAGCCGATCCGAAAAATCAATCATTTGCCGGGAAGGAATTTCCTTTAAAGTGACTGTAAATCTTGTTTCAGATTTGGCATTATTCACCTGATTGTTCAAGTCCAAGCCATAAGGAAGAGAAAGTTCGTAGAGCAATAAATATTGGGCAGCTTCTTCCTGACTTTCCGGAATGCGGTAGTAATCAGGATCATCATCATGCATGGCTTTATTGACCCGCTTTGCTACATCGGTAAAAGAATTCACATGGATTACCTCAGGTTGGGAAGCCACATAATTTGTAAATTCCTCTAATTTTTGCAGGTAGGATGGATCATTGATGCCTCCATCTCTCTCGGAAGGGATTGAAAATTCCAAATTGTAAATCCCGGTGAGATGGGCATTGATGTAATCCGTGTCTTTCCTAAAATCAATTGTTTCATTAAAGTATTTTATGAACTCATCATTGAGCTGATTTTTTGTAGTGAAATACCCACCCAAAAGGGTCAAAATTATTGAACTGTACAGAACTGGATTTTTGTATTTAAATAAAAAATCAACATACCGCGAAGAAGCAAAGCCCAGTTTGGAATCCTTGGTAGATTTTGATTGGACTTTTATGGGAAATACAGCCAGTAGAGCGGGAAGGGTGATGAGTGAAAAAAAGTACGCGAAAGCCATACCTATCGCTGAAATGTTTCCAAAGTCCGCATAGGGAGGGACATCTCCTGTGTTCAAAGAAAGAAAACCAATGATTGTGGTCAGGGTAGTGATACTTACCGGAACAAAATTGATTCTAAGACTCTCTACAATCGCATCTTCTTTTTCCCAACCTTCCTTCAGTAATTTGAGAAATGAAATCGTGATGTGGATACAATCGGCAATGGCTAAGGTACTGATGACGATAGGGGCATTGGAAGATGCCGAAGTAAGGTCAATGCCTAACAGCGCCGCAGTCCCCAAGGCTGATGCGATGGAAAAAATGATGACAACAAAAGAGCTGATCGTGCTTCCTATTGACCTTGTAGAAATAAAGATCATGATTAGAAAAATCACAAAAACCAAAGGAACCAGCAGTTGACCATCCTTTTGGGCGGTTTCTGAAAAAGCATTTTCCAACATGATATTTCCTGACAAATACACCTCCATGTTTGGGTATTGTGCTAACCAAACGGAAGTCATATTTCTTACAAAATCTACTACTTCAGGCGTTGCATCACTGTCATTTGGCAGTTTACATGAAATATTGATACCTGTAACGGAACCGTCTTCGTTAATCAGACGATTCAAAAGCAATGGTTCCTTTAGGGCCACTTCCTTCAGTTGTATCAAGTCATCTTTGGACAAAATCCTTGTTTCTTCAACAAGATCTGTAACCAAAAGGTCATCGCCATCAGCCCTTGTGTATTGAAAATTGGTAATGGCATCTACCCGGAATGAAAATGGAGTTTGCCAGGCATTTTCTACCAATTGCTTGATTGCCTCAAGGGATTTTGTTGTAAACAATTCATTGTTCTTTTCTCTAATGGCTATTAAAATATTGTCATCATCCGAATAGATTTGTTCTATTTTTTCATAAGCGACAAGTTGGGGGTTGTCTTCACTAAAAAATACCTTTGAATCTGCGTTAAACCGTAATTTCCCAAATCCAGTGGCTGCTATCCCGACTATCGTAAAGGAGATTAGAATAAACCACCATTTCCTCTGGACAAGTATTTTTCCAAACCCAATTGTCAATCGATCAATGTTGAACGAAATGTTACTTTTAGCTTTCATTTGTTTTTATAAATTAAGGTCATAAAATGACTATTAGTCATATTTGATTCAAAAAAAAAGAGAAAGATAGCCAAGGTATTTTCTCAGTAATTTTATCTTACTCTCAGTTTTTGGTTGGTTAAAAGTCGTAAAATAATGACTTTTAGTCATATTATGAATAATAGTTCAATCAGAACAAATGTAGAATTAAAAAGTTTGGGTTTTTGCTATTTATTTTTGACTCCTTGAAAAAATAATTCCAAAAATGAATCAAGTATCTGATTTTCAGTGATATTTAATTTGCTTTCAATGAGTGCCCCGCGAACTTTTAGCATCTGTAAAATCCCTACTGTTGTGCCCCAAAGTATCATGGTGAAATGTAAGGGATCAAGATTTTCATTTAATTCACCTTTTTCTTTGGCTTCAAAGGCGATCTTGGAAACAAGTTCAGTAATGGCATTGCTGGAGGCATACATTTCGTCCGTTTCTTCCAAAGTGTGATTGGCTTCATAGAGGGAAACTAAATCATAATAAAGGGTATTTTTGCGATAAAATTTATAGTTGGCTATGATGATTTCCCTGAGTTTATCTATCGGATTTAAGTCCATTTTATCAATTTTGACAAACTCTTTAAGCAATAATTTTCTGGCTTTTACGGTAAGGTTCCCTAAAATTTCCTCTTTGCTTTTAAAGTAGAGATAGATGGTGCCTTTTGCCAAGGAAGTGTCCTCAGCAATTTGATCCACATTTAATCCGTGCAGACCATTTTTTTTCATGATATTTTCAGCAGCCTTCAGAATATCATTCTTCCTATTTTCCTTTTCTCTTTCTTTTCTTTCCGAGGTTCTTTTCATAAAGGTTAATTTCTGCTATAAACAATGGTAAAGGTAAGGCTAAATTCCAGTTTTTGTAAAAAAGCTTCAAACAGCCCTCAGAGCAGTTAATTTAAATTTCTAAAAGCCAAAGGCGTCATCCCCACCTTGGATTTGAATAGGCGATTGAAATACTGGGGATACTCAAAACCCAGTCCATAGGCAATTTCATTGACTGAAGCATTGCTATTCAGGAGTCGGTATTTGGCCCTTTCGATGATTTCCAGGTGCAAATATTCCTTCACGGTCTTGCCCGTTTCCTTTTTAAGCAAATCACTCAAATAGCCGGAAGACAAATGGAGTTGGCCGGAAAAATAGTCCACCTGTGGCATACCCCTTTCAGCCAACAAATCAGAATCGAGGTAATCTTGTATCAGCTTTTCAAAGTGGGCAATCAAATCCAAGTGTTGTTTTTGGCGTGTGATAAACTGCCTGCTATAAAAGCGCTTAGAATAATTCAACAGCTGCTCAATGGCTGTGCAGATTACTGCATGGCTGTGTTGGTCGAGTTTGCTTTGGTATTCCATTTGGATGCTTTGGATCAGGGTATCCAGCATTTTCTTTTCTTCATCCGAAACATGCAGTGCCTCGCTCACACTGTAGCTAAAAAACCCAAAGTTTTTGATTTTCTTGCTTAAGCCAAATGGGAGAATCAAATCGGGATGGAAAAACAAGACCCATCCCTGAAAATTCGTTTTTTCATCTGGCTCACCTATTGAAAAAGCCTGCCCAGGAGCCATGAACATCAAAGTTCCTTCTTCAAAATCATAATACTGCCTCCCATATTGCAAAGATGGAGGAGCAGGGGTTTTCAGACTCACCAGATAGAAATCATTAACCAAGCGGACGTTATAATATTCCGGCTTTATCGTACACTTTGAATAATCGATAACTGTGATCAACGGATGTGCGGGTTTCTCAAAACCCAACATCTGATGCAATTGGCTCACGGAATGGATATTGACGATCTGATTCATGGTTGCAATAATTCAGTTGTGTATATTTTGGCACGTTGATGGGCAAAACCGTCCACTACCCAGCCAAAAGTGCCCCACAAGAGCAGCCCGATTGCAAAGCCGTGCCACCAATCACTTTTACTCAAAAAACCAAAGCCTATTCCGATTAGCAACAAGACTGACCAGGTGATTTTCAGGGGCAACCACCAACTGTTGACTCCTCCAGCTCCCTCAAAGCACTCCGTTTCCATTAATTTAAATGATTGAGTGTCTTGGGCATATATCCTAGGCAATTCCGCCAGTCTTTTTTGGTTGTTCCATGCATTGAACCCTCCGGCAAAGATTCCAAGCAAACCTAAAAATAGTAGTGGATATAACATTCCACGTAACAAATCATTCGCGTGCATGTTTTTCCATACCAATGCGTTCATTATCATTAAAAACATTCCAAAACCTGCCAGCCACAATGCTTCATTGCGCTCGCCTTTGTAGTACCAGATCAATGTTTCTGTAAGGTCCATCTAATTTATCAAATTTAAAGTTAACTTATCAAACATACGATCTGAAAGTAATCTACGTAAAAGCAATATCATTTTTGCTCCTTTTCCAGTCGCATATCTGGTTTTTGGTTTGGTGGCTAAAGTCGCCTCCAAAATTGTTTTGGCCACTACAATTGGTTGTGAACCTTGTGCATCTGCTCTTTCCAGCATGTTAAAATGTTTGTGGGCTAATGCTTTGTAGGCGGTATTTCCTGAGACTTTCAGTAATTTCTCTCGTGCTATGCTATTCCACTCGGTTAAAATGGCGCCAGGTTTGATGAGGACCACATCAATGTCAAACTGTTTCAATTCCAACCTCAAGCTATCGCTTAATCCTTCCAGCGCATATTTTGTGGCATGATACCAGGCACCATGTGGTTCGCCTATGCTGCCTCCAATGGAGGAAATATTGATAATCCGACCGCTCTTTTGTTTTCGCATATGTGGCAGTACCAATTGTGTCAACCTGGCCAGGCCAAAAATATTTACTTCAAATTGATATTTTGCTTCTTCCATGGGCACATCTTCCAATGCGCCATAGGATCCATAACCGGCATTGTTTACCAAAACATCGATTCTCCCCTCATTTTGTAAAATTTCATTGATACCAGATACCATTGATTGCTCATCTGTGACATCCATCTGTAATAATTTCACCCCTAGGACTTTTAAATCTTGCATTTTTTCCAACCTTCTCGATGCACCATACACGGTAAATCCTTTTTCAATCATCAATTTGGCCGTCTCTTTTCCGATTCCCGATGAAGCACCGGTGATCAATACTGTTTTCATATTTTCTGATTTTGAACTCTACAAAAGTCTCCATTTCAAAAATCAAAGAAGTATACAAAATCGGGTAGGTAGTATAATTTTTGGGGAAAATGAAAAAGTTTATAATTGAACCATATAAGGGATACAAGCAAATATAAGGTTGAGTTCTATGCCCTTAATTGTCTTATGTGGTTTTAAAAAAAAAGAAAAATGGGTTGAACCATTCAAGGGATATAAGCAAATATAAGGTTGATTTCTATGGCCTTAAATATCTTATATGGTTTTAAAATAAAACGAAAAATGGGTTGAACCATATAAGGAATATAAGAACATATAAGTTTGACTTTGATGGCCTTAAATTTCTTATATGGTTTAAAGAAAAAAGGAAAAATAGGTTGAACCATATAAGGGATATAAGCAAATATGTTGCCTTTTATGCCCTTAAATGTCTTATTTGGTTCCAAAAAATAACGATCTCAGGTCATCTCTTTTTGAAGTTGCTCCTGTAGAAATTCCTTTCCAAAACTCAGCTTTTCAGCCAGGGAGCTATTCGGATCGATCACCCGCCAAAAGGGTGTGATGGATTCAAGTGGGCTGCCTTGTTGCCATTTTTCGTAACTGGCCTCAGCCACGATCCGCAAAAAAATCCCGGTGGTCACAGGGCAGGTAAATTCTGCCCTATGCTCCAAAGCCAAGTCCTCTCTCATGGTTTTGAGAGGAATTCTCTTTCCAAAACCAATGGTTTTGACGTAGTCATCTATAATTTGGGGAGTGGCGATCAACATCATGCATCCTGCTGGCATATCTGCAAAATCTTTGTCCAGTCGTTTTACCTGTGGGGCTTTGTCCTCCTCCAGTTTTTCTATCCAGTTTTTCTTTTTTGCCATATCATTCGCCCAAGTGGGTTTTTAGGTTGGTCAGGTAAGTTTCCATGGTTTTATCCAGGTCTACAAAGATAAAGCTTAGTGTCCTAAAAAAAGGATTGTCGATGCGAATGACCTCTTTAAAGTTAACTAGCGTACTTTGATCAGGCCGTGGGTCAAAGGTTCCGATCCAATACCCATTGAAAGACTTGGGATCGATGATCTCAATTTCAAATAACTTGTTTTCAATTTTCCGTTTGGTCCTAAAGGTAATAGGCCTTCCTTTTTGAGGTATTTCAGTCCAAGTCTTTCCATCAATTATTTTGATTGCTTTTACATCAGTTCGCCAAATAGTCTGATCCTCGTAATCCGTTACCACCTGAAAGACTTTTTCAATGGGCTGATGCAATACGGCTTCTTTTTCAAAGACCATTTCTTTTGGAAGGAACAAACCGATGATAAAAACAAGGGTTGCACCGGCTAAAATACCTACTAAGGGGATGATCATTTTTTGCTTCATTTTATTCAATTCTTATGTTGAAGCAAAGATCCAAACCATTTCTGAATCTTGTTTGACCTTTCTTGCTATTTGATCGGCACACAAAAATCCGTCACATATTGATCGGGCTTATAAAAAGGAGGGGATTTCACATACCATTCCAAAGCCGGCTGATCGCTCAGTTCCCATTTTTTTTCAAAAAGACAAACATTGTAGATGTAATCGTAGACCTTATAAAAGTTGTCATAGGGTCCCTGATAGCGGAAAACCGCATATTTACCGCCCTTTATTGTCTTGAAGCTTATTTCTCCTTTGGGTTTAATCGCTTTGGTCAGTTGCACACAGGCATCAAAACGGATTTTATCCTCCTCTGTCAAATCTGGATTGTCATGTACAATGCCTAAGGTACTGGGTTTGAATTTTAAAACCAGATGAGTGGCAGCCCAAAGCATCAGACGCTGGAAAGTTTTGCCCACCTTTTCATAACTTCCAGTATGTCTTAAATATGCTAGGTGCAAATCAGGAATCAGCTTAATTTTTGGTTCTTCCAGATGAAGTTTGGATAAGCTGTTTTTAGCGTTTTGGTGAATAGTTTGTTTTTTCAGGGTGATTTGATGGATAGAGGATTTGTATTCCTGCGGTGTCAAACGGAAATGTTTTTTAAATGCCCTGGTAAAGCTTTCATGGTTTTCATACCCATGCTGAAAGGCGATCTGCCCGATGTCCTCCTTGTTGTGCTTGAGATGTAGAGCAGCTCTTTCCAGTTTGAGCCTTGAGACATGTTCCTTGACCGTTTCACCTGTCAGCGCTTTAAAAATACGGTGAAAATGAAATTCGGATATATGGGCCTCCTTGGCGATTTCCTTAAGTAGAATTTTTTTATCCAGGTTGCTTTCAATATAGTTAATGGATTTAATAAGGCTTTGTTGGTAGATGGGGTTATCTGCTAGCATAAGTCAGTATACTTTTTATCAAAATTAATGGTCTGATGGAGCAAAGTCCAAATTTGAAAAAGACTTTTGGAGTAATCGATTTGAAATAAACAGAGTGAGAAGTTTTTGAAAAAAAGCAAGCCAACTCTGATATTATTCCCATGTAAATAGCAAAGGTATAAGATAAATAGGAGGGTTGGATCTGGTTTATGTTTGGTTAGAAATATAGTTTACCGAACTAAGTGATGCATTCAGTAAAAGTCTTTAGCATCTGAAAGCAAAATGGACGAACTTTATAGATGCTTAAAAGGCAAGACCAATCAAACTGAGGGAATAAAAGGATAGGGGTGATTGATATAAAAGATGAGGCAGATTTGAAACAATAATTTGGATTGCCTTCTATGTTTTCCAAGTGATGAATGATCTTTACTTTCTGCTTGCTTTCACTTAAACTAGGACCCAAAATGGAAACTATTGGATTGATCTTGATCTTGGCCGGAACTTTAATTTTGTTGATTTTAGCCATTGATGTTTTTTTGACTGTCATCCATATCGGTGGAGGAGGTATCATATCCAAGCCATTTACCCACTTCATCTGGTGGATTTTTAGTTTGTTTTCAGGTCACAATCCTACATCCCCTCTACTTAGGTATGCAGGAGGCGTCATATTGGTGATGCTTTTCTTCTTTTGGCTGTTCATTATTTGGCTGGGGTTTAGTCTTGTTTTTCTAGGTGATCCAGACTCCGTGATTGATACCATAACGGAAGTGAGTTCTAATGAGGTTGGAAAAATTTATTTCGTGGGATATACCCTGACTTCTCTTGGGAACGGGGATTTGAAAGCCGCCACAGATGCTTGGAAAATTGTAACCAACATCATGGGAATGGGGAGTATGTTTTTTGTTGGACTTGCTATATCCTATCTTTTACCTGTTTTACAGGCAGCTGTTTCTGAAAGGACACTTTCGACTTACATCTATCAATTAGGAAACACACCGGAAGAAATAATTCTGAATGGTTGGAATGGTAAAAATTTCAACTCCTTACATCAGAGGTTCAGTACTTTAGAGACAATGATTTTGAAATCAAGTGAACTACTTTTGGCTTACCCTATACTCCAATATTTTCATGCGGTAAAGCGGGAATATTCAACTCCATTGAATATAGCCAAGTTGGATGAGGCATTGACTATATGGGAGATTTATGAAATTGAGCCAAACGATGATAGTTTCTATTGGCAGGGATTGAGAAAGGCAATGGACAATTATTTGCTAAAACTGGAAAGGGGTTATATCGTTCCGTCAAATGATCCACCACCTTTTGAATATGAAAAAATAAGGGAATATTGGGATCAATCGGATTTTTCTGACAAAACGATTAATGAAAAACTGGAGGATTTGAAGGAAAGAAGGTGTTTGCTTTTTGGGTTTATCAAAAAAGACTTATGGCAATGGGAGGACATAAAAAAGGCTTAGCATACACCCAATTTTTACAAATCGTTGGTGATCAGTTTAAAACCGGATTTTGACTTTACAGGATCTCCATTTTGTAACTTATCATTCTAAAAAATTATTCTCGATCCATGTCTCCATATCTGAAAATGGCTCAATCCCACTAGGGTAGATTTTTTAATCGGGGGTAGTTATTTTTTTGGTCAAGGAAAGTATTTGGTATCCAAATTAAAATCGGGGTAATTATAGGCGCTAATGTGGTAGTTTCGAGAGTATTGTGATGGATATAGCACTTTATACCTTGACATTGGCTTGGTTTCATAAACCCAATTTTCATTAGTATAACAACATTCAAAATTAATATTAGTCAATTAGAAGATAAAATACTGTATAATAATTATGCTAATAATAGTTATTGTCAAAGTTATTAAGGATATTTGTTTAAACCTAATTTAACAAATTTAGGTACCTGATGAAAATTAACTATTTAATATTTTAAACCAACATTATTATGAATGACCACAAAAAAGAAGGCAAAGTAGCAAAGACCATTGAGAGTCAAACTGCAGCAATACCCTCAGACGTTTATTTATGGACGGCAATTGCCTCCATGGGGGTATCCTTGACATTAAAATTGTTTAAGAGTAACAGCACTGCCTTGTTTGTAGGTCAGTGGGCAGCACCCTTTCTGTTGATGGGAGTTTACAACAAGATTGTAAAAACACAAGGCTCGGAATAATCTTTGATTATATCTATTCCTTAATTGTACAGCCGAGGTACCTGATCCGAGCGACATTTAGTAAATGAATGAGCAGAGTCATACCCTTGGCTGTATGTATTTTCAGGTAGTCAAGGTCCATCCTATTTTTTAAAAAATCCCTTAAATAGATTTTCCATTTTTCCCTACAAAAAGGAGTGAGCTTTTAACTGATGTTACGTCACAGTTAAGATCCATAAGCGGGTAGTTTAAAATGAAGTCTAATCAATTCAGAAAATCATGAAATCAAAATACAATTCCCAGGATTCAAAGAGCCTTAAGGGTGATCGCAAAAAAAAGGAGAGACAGAAAAGCAACGATAAACCCAGCGAAGAATTTATTTCCCCAGATCCCAATTCAGTACCTGATAAGGACACAGGAATCGATAATATGGATAAAATGGGCATCAGTAAAAAAGCCAAAAACCAGCCCAGTGATGAAAGAGATTCGTCAAAAGGGACAAAGTGATTGCCATAATTAGGCTCAATGGCTTATCCGCTGGCTAAAATCCTTTTGGAAAGATTATCATGCGCCCAATGGTAACAATTTGTCTCATGTTGATATTATATCAAACTCAATAAATGAAAATTTGATCAGGTAATTATTTTATTTGTAAATATTATCATACCTATTAGTGAAAAAAAGTAATTGATTTGTATAAAATTAACATTACTTTATATAACTTTATTTGAATTCCCATCATTTAATTTGCATCAGGTGGCAGGTATTCCTTTAGGGTTTATTCATTTAAAACAACAGCACTTACAACTGACAACCCTTAAAAATCAAGATGCAACCGACAGAAACAAAACCATTAAATAATTTGGATATCATTGTCAATTCAAAAGTTGGGACTTTGGATTCCCAAACAACGTCAGATGACATCAGGCATGACTATGATATGATAGTTTTTTGTCATTTGCGGTGGGATTTTGTATACCAGCGACCACAGCACCTCATCAGCAGATTTGCCGGTTATTTAAAAATTTTATTTGTCGAAGAACCACTGCCTAGATCAGAACCGGATAGTTCAATACGAATTATTAGCAGCAACCTCCATGTATTGCAGCCGAATATTGCTGACATCCAAGACCTACCTCAGGTTCTCTTCGGTTTCATAAATATCAATGCCAATCCTATTGGTTGGTTCTATTCTCCTTCATTCCATGGGGTGTTGGAAAAAATATCTTTTTCAACCATTGTTTACGACTGTATGGATGAATTGTCACTTTTTAAAGGGGCTTCCAGCGATTTAATAAGCCAAGAGCGGATTTTGCTGAATGAAGCCAAGATTGTATTTACTGGAGGAAAATCACTTTTTGAATCAAAATTTTCATTGCACAGTAATATCCATTGCTTTCCCAGTTCTGTGGACATAGAACATTTTTCCATGGCAAAGAACGGCATTTCGATTCCTGAGGAGCTTGATGATATACCTTCACCAATCATTGGGTATTTTGGCGTTTTGGACGAGCGAATTGACTTGAAATTGATAGAACAGACGGCAAGTAAACTTCCTGATTGTTCTTTTATATTTATAGGTCCCGTGGTTAAAATCCAAGAGGAAGAACTGCCCCGGTTGCCAAACATTCATTACCTGGGTATAAGGCCTTACGCCTTGCTTCCCTATTTTTTGAAGGCATTTGATATCGCGATGATGCCCTTTGAACTTAACGAGTCTACCAAATATATCAGTCCTACGAAAACATTGGAATATATGGCAGCTGGTAAGCCCATTATATCAACCAAAATCAGAGATGTGGTTAGGGATTATACCAGTTGTATCAGGCTTATCGACAATTCTGAAGATTTTGCGGAGGAGATCAGGAAAATTTTAGACAAAGATATTATTCCAAAAGTACACCTGTATGAATCCATACTTAAAAAAACCTCATGGGATTTCACGGTAAATCAAATGAAAAAAATCATCAATGAATCCATAAAAAAATGAAATTTCATATAAGCCGCTAACTGGGGGAACAAGCAAATTTAACGATTTTACAAACGACTTAAACCATACAATCATGAGTAATATAGAAAACCTAAAAGACAAAGAAGCGATAGAAAAATTGGCCAAACTAGCAGATGAAATAGATATCTGTATGTTCTGCACCAACCTTGGGAGAGAAAATGGAGCAACGAGCAGACCCATGAGTACCCAAAAAGTTGATGACCAGGGCAATATCTTTTTTTTCAGTGATATCAGAAATGATATATATAAAGAAGTTGACTTAAGCAACAAGGTTCAACTTATGTATTCACATCCCGGTAAAGACAGTTTCCTTATCTTAAACGGTGAGGCTGATACTTACCGTGACAAATTATTGATTAAGGAACTTTGGAGTCCCGAGGTTAAGGCTTGGTTTCCAGAGGGTGAGGATGATCCGAATATTTCAGTCATCAAAGTCAAACCTCTTTCGGCGTATTATTGGAAAATGAATGGGACCAAATTGGGAAAATCACTAAAAATGCTGGCCTCGGCAGCAACAGGAAAAAATCTTGCAGAGGCAGAAGAAGGAGCATTATCATTCTGATCAAAGGGAGATATTGAATTTCCTTACTTAAATGATTACCACAAAATTCTGGTGTTCTGCATTCAGGGGTCAATGATGCTGCTGTGGAATAAAATTCCTGAAGTCAAGAATTTGTAATGATTTCTTGGATCCTGTATGCGATTGGATGAATTTCCTGCTTCTAGTTCCAGATTCAGTTCAGACTTGAAAAATGAGTAAGATTTTCAAGTATTTTTATAACTGTTCTTAACCGAAAGTTGGCGAATTTTGAATGTTGTAAAAAGCTAAACTTTACTATTATGATAGAGAAACAATTCTCTGACTTACATGCAATTTTCATCAATTGCACGCTGGAAAAATCTCCTAGAATTAGCCACACCTCCCGGCTAATTGATGTATCCAAAGGAATAATGGAACGGGAAAGAATATCTGTAGATGAGATAAGGCTGATAGATCACGAAGTGCCTCCGGGACCTTATCCAGACATGTCAGAATATGGGTGGGACCAAGATGAATGGCCTTCACTTTTTCAGAGAGTCCTTAATGCGGATATCCTGGTATTGGCAACTCCGATTTGGCTAGGTGAAAAATCTTCGGTGGCAAAAAAACTTATAGAAAGATTGGATTCGATGAGTGATAAAACCAATGAGAAAGGCCAGTTTATTTACTACGGCAAAACCGCAGGATGTATCATTACCGGCAACGAAGATGGGGTAAAGCACAGTTCCATGGGAATCTTGTATTCATTACAACATATCGGATACACCATCCCTCCTCAGGCAGATTGCGGATGGATAGGAGAGGTAGGTCCGGGACCAAGCTATGGTGACACGGAATACAAGGGCAAAAAAATAGATCCACCCAAAGGTTACGATTCTGATTTCACCAACAAAGCCACCACTTTTATGACCTATAATTTGATGCATTTGGCTGCCATGTTGAAGACTAGGGACGGCTATCCCAAGTATGGTAATTCAAGTAAATCCTGGAAGGAAGGGGAGCGATGGCAATTCAGAAATCCTTGAAAATGGAATCAGATTTATGAATAATAATATACTTGACATTCTCAATTCGATGACTCAAAGCCAAAAAATCACAAAAAAACATCGATTCTGAATAGTACATGGCCATTGATCTAATTTAATCACTTTGGCTTGGGATAGTTCAGATAGCACAAAAGCCCTCAAATAAGGATTAATTCAAATGTTTTTCATATGCGTTAGAAACCAAAATATTTATGTAAATTTAAAAAATTGATGCTTAAAGATGTTTCATTTTAGCTTCTTAGTTTGATTTTTTTATATATTAGTACCGGAGGTCGTAAGCAGAATTTTTTGAGCCAGGAATATACCAAAAGACCATATTTATGAAAGCTGACTGTATGGAAAAAAAATTAGAACCATTTAATATCTAATGAAAAAGGGTAGTCTTATTGACAAGTAAATTGTTAACTTCTATGAAGTATGCTTACACTTTTGATATGACTACGCTACCTTAACACTTATTCAAATCCCAGCAAATATTTCCATTACACGATGAATGCTACCCAGTTAACTTTACTTCTAGCTGATGATGATCAGGATGATTGTCTCTTTTTTCAAGAGGCATTGGAAGAAATAAAAATCAATGCAAAATTGACAGTTGTTAATGACGGTAAACAATTGATGGATTTACTTAAAAGTCCTCAGTTTGTTTTACCTAATGCGCTTTTCCTTGACATGAACATGCCCCGCAAAAGCGGCATTGACTGCTTGAAGGAGATTAGAAAAGATCGAACGTTTAATTCAATTCCTGTTATTATGTATTCTACTTCTTTTGACCAAGAAGTTGTAAATCAATTGTTTGAACAAGGCGCAACATTTTACATCCAAAAACCTGCAGAATTTTCGTCACTTAAAAAGGTAATATCCAAATCAATCGATCTGATTTCAGTTTTCGTGACTCCGCAAACTCCCTTAGATAAGTTTGTAATAACCTCTAATTGACATGGTCGTATGGATAAAGACGGCAAAATATCACCACTTTTAGAAGCCATTACCCAAAGTACTCCGGACCTGATCTACGTTTTTGATTTGAATCATCGTTTTATCTATGCAAACAAGGCGCTTCTATCCATGTGGGGGCGCACCTGGGAAGAATCTATTGGTAAAAATCTGTTGGAAATAGGCTATGAACCTTGGCATGCTGACATGCATGAAAAGGAAATCAATGAAGTTATAGCTACAAAAAAAAACATCCGGGGCGAAGTTTCCTTTACTCACGCCAAACTTGGCAAACGGATTTATGACTATATTTTCGTTCCTGTTTTGGACACAGATGGCAATGTCGAGGCTGTCGCAGGAACTACCCGTGATATAACCGAGCATGTTGAGGCCAGAAAACAACTGGAAGATAACCATCAGCGGTATAAAGAAAGTGAAGAGCGATTCCGGACCTTGGCAAATCATATTCCGCTGATGTCTTTCATTACAGCACCATGCCCGGAAGCAACCATCACGTACTGGAATAAGGCCTATCTGGATTACACCGGACAGGAATTTGAAGAAGCTATAGGCAGAAACTGGCATGGCATAGTTCATCCAGATGATTTAGAGGCAGGATTCAGGATATATCAAACAGCATTTGAAAAACGAAAACCCTTTTCAATTCCATCCTTAAGGATGAAGCGTTATGATGGAGAATATAGGTGGCATTTTATCTCTGCTAATCCACGTTATTTACCTGACGGCACTTTTATGGGATATATCGGAATTGGAATGGATATACATGAGCAAAAAAAATCCCAGGATGCTCTAAAAGAAAGTGAAGAACGTTTCAGAATTTTCAGCAACAACATTCAGAATCTGGCCTGGATAGCAGATGGTCAAGGGAATATTTTTTGGTATAACCAGCGATGGTTGGACTACACAGGACTTTCATTGGAGGAAATGAAAGGATGGGGATGGCAAAAAGCACATCATCCCGACCATGTTGAAAGGATTGTGGAAATTTCAAAGAAACTATGGGTGACAAATGAGCCTTTTGAACTCACATTTCCACTTAGGGGAGCTGATGGAACATATCGTTGGTTTCTAACCAGGGGAGTACCAATCAGAGATGAAACGGGTGAAATTTACCGTTGGATAGGCACCAACACCGATATCGATGAAAAGGTAAAAATTGAAAACCAGTTGAAGGAGCGTGAGGAAAAATTCCATTCGCTTGTACAAACTTTACCGCAACTGGTATGGGTAACAGATGAAAAAGGCAATGCGGAGTTTTCTTCCCACCGGTGGAAGGAATATACAGGCATTGAACCCATTAACGAAAAGGATTGGAGAAAAATCGTACATCCAGACGATTTTGACGGAATAAATGAAGCTTGGCTTCAAAGTTTGGAAACAGGTGATGTCTATTCATGTGACATCAGGCTTAAAAGTAAAGAAGGGCAATACAGATGGCATTCAGTAAAAGGGCGGCCGGTTTTCGATAAAGATCACCGTATTGTGAGTTGGGTAGGGGCATTTACCGATATCCATTCAGAAAAAACCATTTCGCAAGAACTGGAGGAAATAGTTGCCTCAAGAATAGCAGATTTAAAAGAAAGTGAAGAAAAATTTTATAAGCTATTCGATCTATCCCCTGTTTGCAAGACTTTATCAGACATAAAGTCAGGGAAAATATTGATGGTAAATGATGAATTTACCAATGTTTTTGGATTCACCGCTGAAGAATCTCTTGGTAAAACATCAATAGAATTAGGGATGATTGACCCTACAGCACGGGAAGTCATCATTCAGCAATTAAATTCATATGGTAAAATGCAAAACCAGGAAGTTGAATTTATCAGAAAGTCAGGTGAAAAGTTCTCTGCGTTGGCTTCAGCAGAAATTATTAAAATTGGAAACAGCCAATATTATTTAAGCGCAATCAGCGATATCACTGAGCGTAAAATAGCCGAGCAAAATATCGCACAGAAAAACATAGAACTCCAGAAGCTGAACAAAGAACTTCAATCCTTTGCTTACATTTCAAGTCATGATTTACAGGAACCCCTTCGCAAAATCCAAACCTTTGCTTCCAGGATAAAAGAAAAAGAAGAAAACAACTTATCCGAATACGGAAGAGATAGTTTTAAAAGGATGCAGGATGCAGCCAAGCGCATGCAAACACTCATACAGGATTTGCTTGCCTACTCCCACACCTCAAATGTTGAGAGGAAATTTGAAAGCGTCGACCTCAATAAAATTCTTGAAGAAGTTAAAGATGATTTTTATGATGAAATCATGGACAAGCATGCGATCATTGAAGCCTCGGAGTTAAGTGTAGTCCACGTCATCCCCTTTCAAATCCGGCAACTCTTTTATAACCTTATAGGCAATGCATTGAAATTTTCAATTCCTTCAAGACCACCCCATATCAGAATCAAAAGTGAAATTGTATCAGGAGATCATCTAAAAAACGGAAAATTTTCAAAAAATGAACAATATTATCACATTACAGTCGAAGACAATGGAATAGGTTTTGAACAACAATACAGTGAAAAGATTTTTGAGGTATTCCAACGACTGCATGGAAGAAGGGAATATAGTGGAACCGGCATTGGACTCTCAGTTGTAAAAAAAATTGTTGAAACCCATAACGGATTTGTTTCCGCCACCGGTGAAATAAACAAAGGGGCAACTTTTGATATTTTTTTGCCAGTAACCAAATCATAGGGTCTGCTCACGAACCCGCTATTTTTCAATCCTCTGACTGCCAAAGGAATCAATCATCATTGGCAAATGCGCCTCAATGTTGCTGAAAAGCAACGAATTTAAAATTAACTTTTAGTTGAAATATGGGCAATCATCCAGCTATATTTACAAACATGGACCTCAAAGAGGTAATGTAAATCCACCATTTTTGAATTAAGAATTATGCACTAAATACGCATATTTTATGGCAAAAAACGGATAAAAAGTTAGGTGGCTTTTTTTAAAAATTAAATGATCATCAAAAAATTATCCTTGTTGAGTGCAGAAGTATCATACTGAAGATTAGTAGAAATTACTTTTAAAATTACTGATTTTAAACTTTCAAAATCATTGGGTTTATTTATATAAATATTGGCTCCTCTGATAAAGCATTCCTCTATGTCTTCATCAGAAGATGAGGTAGAGTAAATCACCACCGACAAGGTGTTTAATACTGAAGATGTGCGAATTTCGGATAAACATTGGAATCCACTTTTTTCAGGCATGTTCAAATCTAGAAAAATTAAATCGGGAAGTGTGTTTTTTGGTTCATTCAAAAATTTCATCAATTCATTGCCGTTTTTAACCAATGTAAGTTCAGAGTTCAACTTCAACTGGGATATGGCTTCTTTAAATAAGAGCCTGTCGTCATCATCATCGTCTGCTAATACTATTTGAATTTTTTTCATGGAAAGGGATATGGATTTTAAAATTTAATGGCATTTAATTTTGTAAAAGCAAACCATTCCGCCTGGAAATAATTCTGATAAAGGCGGAGGAGGTTAAGCCAGTTATTTTTTTAAATTGACTGGATAAATGGCCTACACTACTGTAATTAAGCCTAAAGGCGATTTCAGTAAGATTATATTCTCCGCTCAATATCATTGTTTTTGCATGTTCGATTTTCTTTAGCATGATGTAATTTCCCAAGGTGGTTAAAGTCTCTTCCGAAAATAAATTGGAAATATAACCATAACTTAGATTTAACCTTTCTGAGATGTATTGTGAGGTTTTAAATTTATAGCTGTCTTCACTCAAAATATATTCATCTACAACATCTTTGATCCTTTGGACCAGCTGCTCTTTTTGATTTTCCTGAATAAAAATCCCATATTCAAGAAAGTTAGATTTTAATTGCTCATATTGTTTGTTACTGAGTTGATTTAAAATCTCAATTTGGCCGGAATTGGTAAACGTGAAATAAAGACCTAATTTGGTGATTTCATTTTCAATAACTTTTTTGACAACCGAATGCGTGTGGTATCCAAGTACTAATTTCATATGTATTTAATTGATGTTGTTTTAACCAAGATAGGTCTATGTATTAGATATAATTTTAAGGATTTGCCGCCTATCTATCAGAATTAATTTTTCAACTACTTAATTTTAGTTGGTACATTTAAATTGAGGTTTCATACTCAAAATTAAACATTTCATATTATTTTTTGATTATAAATTTTTACAATTAATTGTGTTTATATGAATTGATTCATATTTGGGTGGTCCAAATTTTATATTATGTTAATATGTTGTTTTAATAAAAAAATTTAAATAAAAAATAATTATTTTATTATTTATAATCTATTAAATATAAATAAATAAAGAAGATTAGAACTTTATTGAAAAAAGGTATATGTCATTCTTTTGGATTACCCGATTAAATTTAAATATGACTATATCTTCTTTAATAAAATTCATAAGTCTTAATATTGGAATAAAATCAGGAAAGACTCGGTTGTTTTGTTAATAAGGTATGTTCATCAATTTCAGTTTGGAATAAAGTGTTTTTCTGTGGATGTTTAATATTTGAGCAGCTTTGGTTTTATTGAAATGGACTTTCTTCATGACCTCGATGATCCTTGAATATTCAGCCTTGAGCGCGGTAGATCTTAAATCATATTCATCAAAACTTGGAAAAAGTTCTTGAACCTCCTTCCCATTCACTTGAAGAGATTGGTTTTTTTGTATACCATGGATGGATTGCAATATATGATCAGGCAGTGTCTCTTTTTGAATTAAATTATCTTCCCCCGGAAACAAACACATTCCTCTGATTACATTTTTGAGTTCACGCAAGTTTCCAGGCCAATGATATTCCTGAAGGCGGGCTTCCACTTCCATCGATAGTTTAAGTTTTGGACTTTTTAGTTCTTCACTGGTTTGTTTAAGAAAAAAATCAATGAATAATGGCAATTCGCTTTTTCTTTCTCTTAGGGCAGGAACTTTTAATACATATTCGCTTAACCTGAAATAAAGATCTTCTCGAAAAAAAGAATTTTTAGATTTTTCCAGTAAATTCTCGTTGGTCGCAGTAATGACCCTAACGTCAGTTGGTATTTCTTTATCCCCGCCAATTCTTCGGATTACCTTTTCCTGAAGTGCCCTGAGAAGCGCCATCTGAATATCTAACGAAAGATTTGCAATTTCATCCAAAAAGATCGTTCCCCCATTTGCCTGCTCAAAAAATCCAACTTTCTGAGAAATTGCTCCGGTAAAGGCACCTTTTTCATGACCAAATAACTCACTTCCTGCAATTTCCTTGGATAAACTGCCACAATCTACCGCAATAAAAGGCATTACTTTTCTGGGGCTGTAGGCATGAAGTAAGCGCGCAATGGATTCTTTGCCTGTCCCGGTTTCCCCTTGAATGATCACGGAATATTTGGTATCTCCAACCCGTTTGATTTTATTTAACATTTCGGTTGTTTTTCGGCATTGACCAAAAATCAATCCCAAATCGGTTATCGGATCAAGGACATTTAATTCCTCTTTTGGGACAGCCTCGTTAACTTCCTTAGGTCCTGATTTTCCTGTAGAGGACTTAATGGCTTCCAGTAACTCATCAGGATTAAGTGGTTTTGAAATGAAATTCAGGGCCCCTTTCTGTATGACGCATACCGCATTCTTCAGGGTCACCTGACTGCTCATGAATATAACCTCTGTTTTAGGACAAATTTTTTGAATTCTATCTAAAATTTTTATTCCTGAGATGTCCGGCAGATGGTATTCAATGATCGTAAGATCGAAGTGCTTTTCTCTTAAAATTTCCAATGCATGAATGGCATTGGAAGTAGTTTCTACATCGTAATTGTTTTTGGTAAGAAATTTGTTTAATAAATTACAAATAGAGATTTGGTTATCGATGATCAGGATGTTTTTCATGATATAGGTGCAGGGTATGTTGTCATAATGTAATATTCAAACTTTTGGGAGTTCCTTTTGGAATCTATAAATCTAAGAATATTGTAAATCGCTGGTGTTACAAGACTTGTATGCCAGCTTGTAAAATTCTAAGGTTTTTGATTTTTTGTCACCATGAAAGATGATTTTTCCAATGAATTTGAATTAATCCAATAAATAAATTTTGATTTTTTTGCAAATTATGATGATTGTATTCAATGAAGTTATTATACTTTGTTAAGGCAATCAACTCATCAATCAGGCATCCTTTATATATTTGAACTTAGACCAAAGGTGAGGTGTAGTGTAAACGTTGCTGGGGTCAATTTCGGACAAAATTTTATGGAACTGTAACTAAAAATGTCCAATCTATAATTATAGGTTTTTTGTACTGTTTTGAAAAATTCATTTATTCGGTGAATTCATAGAAGTTTTACATTTTGGGCCAAAAAATCAATTTTATAACTTAATCATAAATTGTTGCACCATTGTTGTTCAGTTTCTTCTACGATTATACGTATTAATCTCGGTAATTGTATGATGGAAGTGTACAGACAATCCAAGTATCATGCTCAATAAAACAAAGAAACTTCATTTCAGGTCCTTTGCTATTACGACATTGATCGTTACGGCTGTGTTGGTACTTGGCTTTCTGCAATTCCACACCTATCCTAATGATCCGACAAGGTCTGATGCCTCAAGGCAATTGCAAAACGAATTGTCTGGGCTATCGCATGAATTAAGGGATTTGGAAAATGTGGTCCTTTTTTCAGAGGATGTATCCCATGCAGCCCGTTTGGATCATTTTTGGGAATTAAAAGAAGTGGTTCAAAATCGGTTATCAGCACTGACCTATTTCATAGATAGAACATCGCTTGAAAAAGCAGATTTAAATGGACTGGAGACCATGACCAATGCATTCTTTAATTTTCATCAAACATTTTTAGTCGAAAGATTTCAATCCCAGGATGAATCCTATGATTTTGACACCTTCACTCTTTCAGAACTGAGCATTATAGGATTCATTTCCGATTTAAGCATAAAAGAAAGTAAAGCTGTTTTGGACTCAAGCTTTGAATCCAGGAAATTTTGGGAAATCTATTTCTATTCCTCGATGGGGCTATTGGCATGCCTGTTTATTATTGGATTTATTTATCACAAAGTAATTAAAACTGAGTTGGAAAGCTGTGATGAACACATTTTTCAGAATAAAATCAACCAAGAAATATTCGAACATGCTGAAAGAATCGCAGGCCTGGGACATGGCTACATCAATCTGGATCAGAAAAAAATTGTTTTTTCATCAAATCTTTACAGGATCATGGGATACGACCCCTTGGCTTTTCCCCCTTCACTTCAAAGTTATATTAAGCATATTCACAAAGAAGACAGAAAAAAAGTTTTGGAAGCCTTAAAATCACTTTCCCTAACGAATGAATCTGTCCAATTGAATGCTAGAATTGTCTCTGATTCAGGTGAAATGAAGCAGGTAAATCTATTAGCCGTTCTACGGATTGAAAATAAAGACCGAGCCATGATTTTGGTCAATCAGGATGCCACATCAGAAATTGAAATTCAAAATACTTTGAAGGAATTAAATCAGAATTTGTCCTTGCAAAACAGGATTTTCAAGCATGTAGAAATTATTGCATCTATAGGCTACTATGCATTCAACCCTGAAGCCGAATCCGTTATTTTTTCTGACAACCTATATCGAATGCTTGGTTTCAAACCGGACTCCTTCAAAGCCTCCAAAGAAATGTTTCTCACTTATGTGAAGGAAGAAGATAGAGAATCTGTATCCAATTTGCTGGAGCCAAACCCAATTGTTAAAAGTAAGGGGAATGCCCCAGTCCAGATAAAAACCTGCTATGGCGAGATCAAATATGTCAGTCTCAGTAGAAAATATTTTGTGAAGGAAGGTGGAAAACTTTTGTTGATTACTCTTAAGGAAGTGACGCAAGAGGTTCTTGCAAATAAAAAGCTTGAACTTCAAAACAAAGAACTGCAAAGGATCAATTCCGAACTTGCTTCATTTAATCATATCGCAAGCCATGATTTACAGGAGCCTCTAAGAAAGATCCAAACCATGATTTCTATGCTGAGTGGTTTAGAAGAATTGAAAATTTCTAAGAAAGGAAAAGAATATTTTTATAGAATACAGAGGTCTGCCAATCAGATGCAATTGCTTATTCTTGATTTGCTTCAGTTTTCAAGATTGTCACTTACTGACAAAATTTTTGAATTGAATGACCTTAACCATATTTTAAGGAATGCATTGGATGAAATTACCTTATTCATTGAAGAGAAAAAGGCGGACATCCAGGTTTCTGAACTGCCAGTTGCCGAAGTGATTCCCTTTCAGATTCAGCAGTTATTTAAAAATTTATTGTCTAATGCTGTAAAATTCAGCAAGCCTGATGAGCCAAATACCATCCAGATATTTTCTGAAAATCCAACACCTGAAGAATTAAGTCAGTTTTCAAATCATGATGAAGAAGAATTGATAAAAGTCGTTGTCAAAGACCAAGGAATTGGATTTGATCAAACTTATGCTAAATCCATTTTTGTTATTTTTAACCGGCTCCATGGTAAATTAGAATTTCCAGGATCGGGAATAGGGCTTGCGATTTGCAAAAAAATAATCGAAAACCACGATGGAATCATATCTGCTAAGAGTGTAGCGGGAAAAGGGGCCACATTCACTTTTTTAATTCCAAAACGCCGAAATATGGCACAATCGGAAAAGTAATTGCTTTTTTCAAAAGCGTACTTGAAGGTCTAAGAAGGTTACAATATAGGAACCCTTATATCCATTCTGGCGATATACATTCCCAGATAAAAATCCGTGTGATATCGTTCATTCGGGCCAAAATCAATATTTAGGCATAAAATTTCAACCCATTGATCACTTTTTGGTTTTCAGTGAAACATAGACGGGGAATGAATCACATTGGATTTCTTTGGGAATGAAATTTGATTTAAGCTTTTTGAACAATTACTTTACCCTTATGGACCAATCAAACAACCACCAAGTCATAACTGCTTCTCAAATGATTGGTGCAGAGGTAAGGACACCTAATCATGAGGAGCTGGGCACGCTCAAGGAAATAATGATTGATACTACCAATGGAAAGGTTTCGTATGCGGTATTATCTGTAAAAACAGGTTTGATGAATTTTAAAAGAAAGTATTTTGCCGTACCCTGGAGGGCGATTAATTTCGACAATTACTTTGAAAATGTAATTATTTTAAATGTCACCAAAGAAAAACTGGATAATTCTCCTGGATTTTATAAAGAAAACTGGCCCACCAAAGCCAATTCCGGGTTATTCAAATTACTGACTGAATATTATAATCTCGAAGAGAAATAATAAGTAGATTTAAGTGGAATGGTTTCTTCATCATGCTCTGGCATTATAATTCACTCCCTTTTTTTTTTAAATCGAGGCATTGACCTTAATTAAGATAGCCTGGATGCATGATGATGTGCTAATTTATTTTTAGTTGTAAAAAGTTACTCTTTATATACAATCAAAGTGGTATCAATCAAGTCAGATTCAATGTCATTTTAGCCCATGAAAGAAATTGAATTGTTTACCTTTTTTAGTCTATTATAATATTAATTTTCATTTTGGGATCTTGATTTTATAAATATTCATACATATTTTATAATATTTTTGCTGTTTCTGATGCGTATTTTTGTTAGTAAACAACTCATTAAATCAAAATAACCATGAAAGAAGAACGAGAAAAAAGCGAAAAAAAAAGAAAAGGAATTTCCGATTCAAAAGATGGCAGGGATAAGGATACAAGGGAGAAGGAGGAACGTCCTGCTCGCAAGATGACCAGTGATCCAGGCAAACCTGTAAAAGGAAGAGAAAAAAGTTAACAAAATCCTCTATTCCAGATGAATAAATGTTAAATCCAAGTAGGAGGAGAGCTAGATATGGGTCTCATCCTACTTATTAAATTTTTGATTTAGGAAACAAACTAATTAATAAACCAATAATCTTATAACTATGGAAAGCACAAGAAGAGAAAGGGATCCTTATAATCCCCACACTGAAGAAAACAAGGTGTTAACCGGGATGTTCAGAGACCGGGAAAGCACTCAAAAGGCCTATGATTCACTTATTGAAAAGGGATATACCAAAGATGAGATCAATCTCATCATGTCAGATCAAACCCGGGAGAAATATTATAGTGACAGAAACTTTGCCGAGAAAACTGAGGTAGGAACTAAAGCAGCAGATCATGCAGGGAAAGGATCGGCCATAGGCGGTACAATCGGCGCAGTTGCTGGGGTGATAGCCGCATTGGGAACTAGTGTTTTGATTCCCGGGCTAGGGATCCTGGTAGCGGGGCCTTTGGCTGCTGGATTGGCCGGGGCCGGGGCAGGTGGGATTGCTGGCGGACTGATCGGTGCGATGATAGGAGCTGGAATACCTGAAGCAAGAGCAAAACTATATGATTCTGGGATCAAAGAGGGGAATGTAGTGATCATGGTAGCCCCAAAAGATGAAGCCGATGCCATATATCTTCAGGACAAATGGAAGGCCAATAAGGGAGAGGAAATTTATTATTGATTGTCTTATAGAATGTTATCAAAGGCTGTAAACCTTTGATAACATTCTCTTGATATTCACCTTCTTGAAAATGCTTTCTATCTTCAGAGCTTAAATCTTATTATCGGAAAGGTTTATGGAGATTGACACAACCGAATTTTTACTCAAATCATTGCTAGCCGTATTGTCCGGCTTTTTGTTTGGAATTGAAAGAAAATTAAAACTAAAGCCTGCAGGGCTTAAAACAAACACGCTAGTGGCCTTGGGGTCAAGTGTTTTTGTTTGGTAAGTTTGACTTTTGGAAGGCATTCAAAACACGGATCTTACCCGTGTTTTGGGCCAGGTAATAGTTGGAGTAGGGTTTCTGGGAGCAGGCACCATCATTCAGGAAAAAAAATCAAAAGATATATCAGGCCTTACCACAGCCGCCACGATTTGGTGTAGTGCCAGCAGTGGGGTATTGGCAGCGGTAGGAGCATATTTACCTTTGTTGATTTTTACGACAATGGTTTTGATTGTCAATGCCATATTTGGATTTATTGATTACAAAATTGACAACAATAAGCTATTTTGATTACCTCAGAAGCATTGGATTTCACATCCATGCCAATAAACTTTTTTGTTTGCGATACCCGAGAGTTGAAGAAATCCGATCTGATGGTCGTAAGGGGGTGAATTTTAACTTTTTGTTGATACGCTTATAAGATGTGAAAACGAAATCATTTAAATCAAGTCTACAACATTGGTCTATCCTTTTTTATCCTCTGAGAAAGGTAACAATTCTATTGCTCAACAAAGAGCGCAGTTGTATAATGTAACATTGTGGTTCAAAAATGTGACTTTGTGTGTCCATTATGCCCCCTTTAAAATGGGGGAACGTTTGAAATAGGAATAGGATGTGTCATTTTTTAATTGGCAGAAAGTTTGTTTTCTTCTTAATTGTTCTTTTTGGGATTTACCAAAAGAGCGTTTTGAGACCAATTTAAAAATCAGTAAAACATAAAAAATCATTATGGCAACCCAAATTAACTCCGCTAAAGAATCTAAATTTTATGACCTCTTTGTCCACGAACTGAAGGACATCTACTGGGCTGAAAAGCACCTTACCAAAGCGCTTCCTAAAATGAGTAAAGCCGCTTCTTCCGAAAAGCTGGCAAAAGCTTTAAACGATCACAAGGAAGAAACTGAAAACCAGATCAAGCGCTTGGAAAAGGTTTTTGAGCTCATTGAGGAGAAAGCTTCGGCAAAAAAATGTCAGGCCATGGCCGGTTTGATCGAAGAAGCAGAAGAGATACTGGAAGACCATGATAAGGAATCAATGGTAAGAGATGCAGGTATCATCGTGGCTTGTCAAAAGGTCGAACATTATGAAATTGCCTCTTATGGATCCCTTACCGAAATGGCAAAAAAAATGGGACAGGATGAGTGTGCAAAATTGTTGGGTGAAACCTTGAACGAGGAAAAGAAGGCCGATAAATTGTTGACTGAAATAGCTCAAAAAGAAGTCAATGAAAAAGCGGTAAAGTAATTTACTTTTTCAATATTATCAGGAGGGGTGGTGCAGCTTCTCCTGATTTTTTATCCATGGCTTCTGCTTTTCGCCACATTTCACCCACCTTTCAAGCTTTTCAACAGGTTGGATATTTCCTTATAAAAAAAAAATTTTTCAATATTGAGGTGAATGAGAAACAAGCAGCCTAGATGCCACTTATTTCTCATCCTGATGATTTACATAATTTAGGTTTGGATTATATAAAATCTCTTCCTCGATTAGGTGTTCTTTTGTCATCATCTTCCCGATCGAGATCTTCCCATTCCTTGGGGCGTTCGGGATCAAATTCATCCTCATCAATACTTAGATCATCATCTTCTCTGATCTTTCTTTCAGGTTGAATTTCCTCTCTTTTGTCTTTTTTGGGAAATTCCTGATCTCTGTCTTTTCTTTCAGGGTTACTTTGTTTGTCACCTTTCCTGTCCGGAAAATTAATTTCATCCTCATCCTCACGATCGGGATCAGGAATTGGATAATCTTCATCTGGGTTTGGATAGGTTGCATGAACCCAAGGGTTCCAATTTTTCGGAGAACGAGGTTGGTTTAGTCTAGGTCTCAAAAAGAGGTTTCTGGCTAGAAATTGTGATCCGAGTTCTGGATTTAAAGTTGTCATGTTCATTTGGTTTAAGTTAGTAGATGATCAAAACCAAAGGTTAAGCCAAGATAAATCTTTCAAGAAAAAATATAATTAAAATGCGATTTAATTAAGAATTAAACTATTCTAAAAGAGAAATAAAACCGAAATGATATTTCCAAATAAAACTTTATTAAGTCAAAATGAACATTTATATCACATTTTGTAGATATTCAGTAACAATTCGTATCACACCATGTCGATGTTGCCATTCTCCTCGACCTTACCCAACAGAAATCCTTTTTCTGTTTCACCCCCAGTGTAATGACCATGTATAATTCTTCCTTCTTGGAGATAAGGAAAAATGGTGGAGGAAGATGATTCTCCATTGTCCCTATTATCTATTGCTCTAAATTTTTTATTGTGATAATTCATTTTCATATCACTCGTTTAAAGCAATTAAGGGACACATTTACATGAAAGCCGGTTTTTTATACTATCCAACTCTTGAACCTATCCCAACTTCTTCTTTTGAAAATTTCAACCATGAATCTTTCTGTGCTCAAAAAAAGCTAGGTGTAATCCGATTATCCAGGGTGTCAAACAACAATGCAACCTCAAGTTCAATTGTTTAACAACCCTAAAATGCTTCACCAATTAAAATGTAAAAAGCATTCCCTTCCTGGGTAAAACCCTAACAGTGAATGAGATTAAACTTATTTATCAGGAATTGCTACGGGAAGTTCCAGTCGATCAGACTTTCTCAGAAAAGTTGCTCTCCAGCAGAGTCCTGTTCCGCTTTTTAAATACTAACCGATTTAAAAGAAGATGAAAAGTTGACTAATTTGCTTGGAATTTAACATATAAACCAGACCACAGGAAATTCACCATTCCAATTCACCATTTTCAATTCATAATTCCCCGATCCTGGTCTCCTGCATTGATAAAAGCCCAATGCAGGGCATCAGGCTTTGGTTTCGCAGACAGTGGGGGATTGATTCCAACGATCTCTGAGGAGAAAGGCTGAAACCAAAACCTGCTCTCTCCGTTCGTCTGGTCTTCCACAAAGCCTATAAACAGATTTTTCTTTACCAATGCCGTACTCCAAGTTGACAACCAAAAAAAGCTCAAAGCTGAAAGGATTGGAAAGGCCCTCCATGGGTCATGGCATAACGCTGCATTTCCGAATTCATCGGGAAAGTATGCCTTCATCTCCTTTAGTCCCCGGGATTCGAATATGGCCAACAGGGTGTGTTACTCTGTCTGGTAAGACCGGACCCATTTTTTGCCCCCGTGCACTTTTGCTGCGGTCTCGGGAGACGGCCGACTTTATCATCGCATAGCCTTGGGTTGTTTTTCGGGTAATCTGCCGATCATGTTGTCTATGCCGCCCTCACTCAGATCAATGCCGAAGCAGTCCTTGAGAAGTTCCTTCCTCCTTCTGAAGGGGCCTTACTGCTTAGCGTTCAGATAGCCCACCATGGTCTCAACTCCGCTTCCGTCTCAATAACTATCGGGATGCACCGAGACATTGATGCCCGCAAGGAATGCCGCCTTTGTTTTTTCTCCGCAGGGACAGCTTTTGGAGTAGCTCCTGTTTTCTGTGCATACAGGACTGATGATGGGAAGGTCAAGGACCTGTCTTCTGGAGAAAAGTTCTGCCGGAAACGCAGACAGGTCACTGCGGCTGACCGCCGGGTTTGCGATCGGTATCCTCACGGAAGCTTTTGTTCTTTTGAAGCGGTTTTCATCTTTGGAAGGGGGGAAGAGACTGTTGCGGCTGTTTTTGGGATTACGGTACCGGGCAAGTTCCCTTTCGAGTTCAGACACCTTTCTCTCCAAAAATCTAACCCGCTCCATAACCTTAAGGTTAAAGCTTATAAGTTGCTCAACCGGTTTGTCCCTATGATCCAAGGTCTGTCTGTAAGGTTTGTTGAATATGGGGCCTCAATCCTATAACAACCAATATTTTGCACAGTTTTTCTCCACAAAAACAATATGGATAAGCTGACAATAAAACTGATTTTTGTACATTCACCCAAAAAGATGTGCTCATATCATACAGAGGCAAATAGCAGCCTATAAACTTGAACCTTGTTTAATAAAAAAGTACCTGAGTAGTTAAAAAAGTTTTTGTTAAAACCATCTTTAAAAAATAGAACAATGTCAATAAAGAGAATTTTAAAGTGGACTTTTATAGTTCTTATCGGGATTATTGTAATTGTTGTTACAGCAACCCTACTTACTCCCATCCCCAATATTCCACAACCTGACGTTGTTGCCATGCGGCAAGAGGTTAATCAGCCTTTTCATTTATTGGAAACCACAGATAAGGAGACACTTTTTATACGAAGATGGAATCCGGTGGATAGTTTAGAAAAAAAGGGTGTTGCAGTACTTATCCTTCATGGAATAACTGCTCATAGTAAGGCCTATGATTTTATGGCAGAACCTCTGTCAGCTGCCGGATATACCACGTTCGGATTGGATTATCGGGGGCATGGACTCTCAGGGGGGAGTCGTGGTGATAGTCCAAGTAAAGAACGGGCCAAATCGGATTATTTAGAGACTATGAAGTTTATCAAAGACCTGGGTTTCCGGAATGTTGTTGTTATTGGACACAGCTTTGGAGTGGCTTCGGCCATATATTTGGCAAAAATGGCGCCGGACGAAACGAATGGACTTGTGCTGCTTTCCGGGGCTTATCGGGGAAAACAACCGGCTAGAAAGTATGGTTGGTTCGAAATGATGACCATATTTACCAACTCTATAATCCGTCCAAGTACTGCTGTCATTGAGTACAAACGGGTTGGAATGGAAAAAAGGAATGACCCCCTCTTCAATTATGCATATACGCTGCGGTTTGCGACCATGTTGAGCGATCAAACTGAACTTGAGTTTCAGCAAGAACCCCCAATGCCGATATTGGTAGGGGTAGGGGACCAAGATGAGCTTTTCACTATAGATGCTGTTCGAGAATTGTATGATGGGATTCCAGGGAATAATAAAGAGTTTTGGGTAATCAAGGAATCCCTGCACGCCACCTTCCCTGCTTCATCTTGGAATGACCTGATCAATTGGTTAGATAAACAAGGTTTTGGATCTTCCTAAGGGAACCAAAATTGAAAAATTATTTTTTCATGGTTTTTGCTGATTTAAGATAGAAATATGCTCCCATAACATTCACCAATAATGAGGTGCTCAATGCTCAACCTAAGGATTCATCTCCTAACGCCGGTTGCCATAAAGTACTTAAGAAGCCTGTAATTAAAGGACTACAACCATTAATGGCTTTGTAAGTTGAGATTGTTTTTGCGGAAGAAGGAATTTCACAAAGTTTCCTGTACCGATAGACTGGTGCAGTGAGGATTTCTCAAAGGGCAGGATAAAAATATAATTGAAGTCAACAGAAACTTTACACTATTTAACTGATGTTGAATTAGTTGAAAATGCGGCTTATGAAATAAAGTTTCTCAAATCCCTTCAATTACTTTTGGCGTCTTTTTAAAAAGCATATAGAAAAAGAATCTATTGGAAAGTAGAAAAATAAATGTAAGCTAAATTGTAAATTGAGGTCTGCATATTTCAAGAGGTATACAAAATCAATTCTGCTTATGTTGAAAATAGGTATTGCTGCGGATCACGCCGGTTTTTTACAAAAAGAATTACTGAAGAAAAAGCTGGAAAAATACGAACTTGTCGATTATGGAGCTTATGAGGAGGATCCTGAGGATGATTATCCTGATGTTGTTTATCCCTTAGCCAAAGCAATTTCGCAGGGTAAAATTCAAAAGGGGATCGCTATATGTGGAAGTGGTGTTGGGGTGTCTATCGCTGCCAACAAAATCAAAGGGGTTCGTGCCGCGCTGATCACCGAAACCTATTCTGCCCATCAAGGGGTAGAACACGATGATATGAATCTGATATGTTTGGGTGCCCGTGTGATCGGTAGCGAACTGATATTGGAAATCACCAAGACATTTTTAGCTGCTCAATTTGAAAAAGAAGCACGCTTTGTAAGAAGACTGAATAAAACGATTGCTTTAGAAAATCAGAAATAAGAACTATAAAAATATGGTGATGACAACATACGATTTTGGAATCCTATGAAAACGAAAACTGAAAATACCAACGGGCCCACAATCATTATTGTTTTTGGAGGGACAGGAGATTTAGCCAAAAGAAAACTCATCCCGGCATTTTACAATTTATTCTTAGAGGGTTGGATGTCGGATAATTTGGCGATCTATGGCCTTGGAAGAACTGCATTGAATGATGAGAGTTACCAGAAAAATCTATACAAAGGACTATCCGAATTTTCCAGAAGCGGAAAACCTGATCCAGAAAATTGGGGGAAATTCAAAAAATCTTTACATTATTTTCCTTCAAACATTGAAGACGAAAAGTCATACAAAGCATTGCGCTCAGAAATAGAGAAGGTGGAAAAAGCATGGGGACAAAGGGCCAATCGACTTTTTTACCTTTCCGTTGCTCCGAAATTTATAGAAACTGCCTGTAGAAATATCAGTGCCAATGGACTGGCAGAAGATCAAGAAAGGGATCGGATAATTATTGAAAAGCCTTTTGGATATGACAAAGACTCGGCCATAGCGCTCAATAATATGCTTGATGAGGTTTTCAGCGAAAAGCAGATTTATAGGATCGATCATTACTTGGGCAAAGAAACGGTGCAGAACATATTGGCATTTCGTTTTGCCAATAGTTTGTTTGAGCCACTTTGGAATCGAAGTTTTATTGATTATATACAAATTACGGTCGCCGAAGATGTCGGCGTAGAAGACCGTGGGGGGTATTATGATGGTGCAGGCGCTTTGCGGGATATGATTCAGAACCATTTGCTTCAAATCCTGTGCATGATTGCTATGGAGCCACCCGTGACCTTTGAAGCAGAAGAAATACGCAATCGTAAGGTGGACGTATTGAAAGCCATTCGAAGAATCCCCTTTGATGATGTGCATCACTATGCTGTAAGAGGGCAGTATGCATCCGGGTGGATCAAAGGCAAAGAAGTTGTGGGCTATAGAGATGAACCGGATACCGATAAACATTCCTCAACAGAGACCTTTGCTGCCATTAAGTTTTACCTCGATAACTGGCGCTGGCAAGGGGTTCCTTTTTACCTAAGAACAGGAAAAAGAATGCTCGAAAAAGCGTCTTCCATCACCATTCAGTTCCGGACCATTCCTCACAACACGTTTCCTATGGAAAGCCTGACTCCAAACCGGCTGACCATTCATATTCAGCCACAAATGGATATCAAGTTGCGCTTTATGACCAAGAAACCGGGATTGGAAATGAACCTCAATTCCTCTGAAATGATTTTTAATTATGATAGTTGCTCTACGCAAACTCCTGAAGCCTATGAAACCTTGCTATTGGATGCCATGTTAGGGGACACCACGCTTTTTATGCGATCAGACCAAGTAGAAGAAGCCTGGGATGTGTTGGCTTCTATTCAGCAGGCATGGGAACAAGGTGAAGATGATTTTCCAAATTATGTAGCGGGAAGCTGGGGTCCGGAAAAAGCAGAAGTCTTAATAGCGAGGGAGGGGCATTTCTGGTCTATGGATATCAAGAAGCAAGATAAAAAAGATAAAGGATGTTAGAGAAATTCCAGAACCTCGAAGCCTTGAATGAACGTACGGCCAAACTTTTTATTCAGATTGCCAATGAGGCGATATCAGAAAAAGGTCGTTTTACAGTTGCCTTGACAGGCGGGTCTTCTCCAAATGGTCTTTACAAACTGCTGGCCGAAGATGAGAATAGCAGAAAAATTGACTGGTCTAAGGTGTTTGTTTTTTGGGGTGATGAGCGATGGGTCCCTTTACACAGTGAACAAAGCAATGCCGGAGCGGCATTCAAAGCGCTTTTAAATCAACTCCCTGTTCCAAAAGATCAGATTTTCCCTATGTTTAAGGAAGGTGTTTCTCCTGAAGCCTATGCCAAGACTTATGAATCCTTACTTGAAGCGCATTTGGAGGATTCTAAGCACTTTGATTTGATTTTATTAGGGATGGGGGATGACGGTCATACAGCCTCCTTATTTCCTGGAGAAGCTGTGTTGGAAGAAAAAGAAAAGAAAGTTGATGCGTACTTTTTGAAATCGCAGGATATGTATAGAGTTACACTTACTGCTCCACTGATAAACGAGGGGAAAAATATTATCTTCTTGGTTTTTGGAGAGAAAAAGATGGATGCACTGTATCAGGTTTTGGAAGGAAATGAAACCTATCATAAGTTCCCTACGAAACTCATAAAACCCAAATCGGGTAAAATTTATTTGATGGTAGATCAAATGGCAGCCTCAAAACTGAAAAAGCATTAGATAATTGAAAAAACTGCCTTAAGGAAGACCTTTAAACATCAAAATCCTGATTATTAATTTCGGTTTTTTCTTTTTATGATTTCAATTGTCTTTTAGCTTTGTATGTGTGTCGGAAATTTCCAATGTCAAACAGGTTTGAACCATAAAAGCCGGTTAAACAAAATAAAAAGTTAATTTAACTTTGTGTTTTTCAATTTATGCTCATGGAGTCACTTCACAATTATCTTAATAGATATATTTCAACTCCAATTTCAAAAGAAGAATTTGAAGTTATCAAAAGCCATTTTACCCCAAAGAAAATAAAGAAAAGACAATTTTTTTTAGTTGAGGGAGAAATCTCTAAACACTTCGCTTTTATTTTAAAAGGTGCAATGCGCAAATATTATGTAGATGACAAAGGAAAAGAACATACAACAAACCTATTTGTGGAGAATTGGTGGGTGAGTGACCGAGAGAGTTTTGTCATGTCAACACCAAGTATCTACAATATAGATGCCTGGGAAGATTGTGAAATACTTCTGATTTCAAAAGAAAGTTTAGCCAAATTATTAAATAAAAGTCAAGCTTTTAATGAGATGATATTGAAGCTTGACGAGAGAAATAATATTGCTACACAAAAAAGAATAACATCCACCATTAGCGCAACCGCCAAAGTTCGTTATGATGATTTTGTGACTAGTTATCCTGAATTTTTACAACGCTTTCCCCAACACCTCATTGCCTCTTACCTTGGTATCACAAAAGACACCTTAAGCCGGATTCGCAAACAGACCGTTCACAAATAAGTTATATTTTGACTTCATTTTTTTATTTTGTAGGCATTTGTCTATGTTTTTTATCGACATTTATCATCGTTTTTTTCTTTCTATTGAAATAAATTTGTTTAAGAAATTTAGATCAAAACAATGGAAAAGACTCCCGAAATAAAGCTTTAAGCATTACTTCGACCTGAAAATAGTGTAGTTGTACTATATGACCACAAAACATATCAGTCAACTCATCTTGAACTGTGAACAAGGGGGTACAGCCTTTAAAAATTTAAAATATGAAAAAGAAAACCAGTTTCTCGACAAAAGGGCAAAGGGCTGATATCGGTGATTTAACAATTTACCGAATGTTAGCGAACAGATATACCGATGCAGTTGGTCCATTTGTATTTTTAGACCACATTGTTCCAAAAATGCACCCATCTACTATGAACAGTGGAACCGGTGCACATCCCCATAGAGGTATAGCGACATTAAGTTATATCATGGAAGGAGAAGATGAGCATTTTGACAGTGCGGGAAATTATGCGAAAGTTTATTCCGGTGGCATTCAATGGATGAAAGCCGGAAATGGAATTATTCATGATGAAACGCTGAATATAGATTCCCAGACAGGAAGTAACCGTACCCATGCCTTTCAATTTTGGATTAACCTTCCTGCAAAGAATAAAGCTGAAAAACCGGAGTATTTGGCAGTTCAAAGCAATGAAGTACCGCAAAAGAAATTGCCAAATAACGCTGGCCGGATAAAAGTAATAGTGGGTAATTTCGAAGATTTGAATTCTAAAATACCAAATTATTCAGAGCAGTTTTTATATCATATTCAGCTTGAACCCGGTAAGAATTTCACCATTTCCATTGACCAAAGAATCGAGGTTGCGGCATTCTTACCGACTAAAGATGCTACACTCAACGATGAGGAATTTCAGGCAGGAGAATTTGTGGAATTTGACAGGAATGCCGGTGAGATCGTATTTGACAACAAATTACCTGAAGCTGCGGATATTTTACTGTTCGGTGGTGAACCCTACACCGAACCTATTGTCGCGGAAGGTCCATTTGTGATGAACAGCCGAGTCGAAATAGCAGAAGCTTACCGCGACTTTTATGCCGGGAAGTACGGAAATATTAAGTATGAAAAAAGCGAATCAAATTATTAGCGTTTGTCATAAAATTTAACGCATTGCCCTTCGTCTTTCAAGGGTTTTAACAGCTGTTGAAATGGAACAATATGGAAAAACATGAATATCAAAATGGAGAAGTAACCATTTTATGGAAACCAAAATTACGCATTCACGCAGGAGTTTGTGTAAGGACATTGCCAAAGGTATACGATCCAAAAGCACGTCCGTGGATAAAAGCCGGGAATGCGACGGCACAGGAACTGATAGATCAGGTTGCAAAATGTCCATCCGGAGCATTAAGTATAAAAAAAGAACCCGATTATGAATGAAGTTTTAATATGGGAATACACGAGGTGGATCTATTGAGTTAAAAATTTAAATGTTAATTATGCTTGATCTTGTTATAGAAGCCCGACAGGCTGAACTCTCTTCAGGTTTTGCAGTGAAACGCATCCTACCTTATCGGCTTCGCAGAATGATTGGACCGTTTATTTTTATGGATCACGGTGGCCCGTTAAATATGCCGAAAGGTTCAATTAGCAATCTTGATGTGTTGCCGCACCCCCATATTGGTTTGTCCACAGTAAGCTATTTGTTTAGTGGGAATGTGACTCATAGAGATAGTCTTGGAGTAGAGCAGGTGATAAAACCGGGTGAGGTAAATTGGATGACTGCCGGGAAAGGCATTGCACACAGTGAACGGTTTGAAGATCCGGCGATGTTGGCGGGAGGAGAACTCGAAATGATACAAACATGGGTAGCACTTCCCGAAAAGGATGAAGAAAACGATCCTTCCTTTAGCAACTATAAACCTGAACAGCTTCCCATTTTTACGGATACCGGTGTTTGGATGCGCTTGATTGCAGGAGATGCTTATGGCTTGAAAAGCAATGTCAAGACCCATTCCCCCTTGTTTTATGTACACGTCGTGCTGGATCAGGATGTACATTTTGGATTGCCTTCCGGGCATAGCGAAAGAGGGGCATATATTGTCAAGGGTAGTGTCGAAGTAAACGGGACCACCTACACATCAGGAAATCTGATGGTATTCACCAAAGGGGTTGACCCATTGATTATAGCCAAAGAAAAAACCACATTGATGATGCTAGGTGGTGAACACCTGGGCGATCGGTTTATATGGTGGAATTTTGTATCCAGTAGAAAAGATAGAATTGATCAGGCCAAGGAGGACTGGAAACAGGGACGTATTGATTTACCGCCATTGGACAATGAAGAGTATGTACCCTTGCCTGAAGACAAAAGCAGACCGGCAGGTGGCCCTCCCCCAAATGCCCTTTCCTAAGTAATCAGAACAAAGTCTTAAGACAATTAGAAATTATGGAAATATTAATAAAAGAAAACGGCAACAAAGGCTTTGCAATGGCACGGGAAGATGAGAAACGTGCCGGGATGATGACCTATTCCATCGCAGGTAATGCTTTGATTATTATAGATTATACAGAAGTGGATCCGGCATATAACGGTAAAGGTGTTGGCAAACAAATGCTCGACAAAATCGTGGAAATGGCCAGAGAAAAAAATATTAAGATTATTCCACTATGCCCATTTGCGGCATCTGTGTTCAAAAAATCGGATGAAATCAAGGATGTTTTAAAATCATAATCTATCCTTCTTTTAAGTCCTATCGAAGAACATCAAAAGACAGATTACCGATACTCTGAAATTAGCCTATTAAAGAACACGTTAACCTATTAATTTAAAATCAAGCACCATGTCACAAATCATTCCCGGGGAAAAAGACCCGAACATTTCAAAAAAAACAAGAGCTTTCCTTGAAGTATTGAACAGTGGTGATGGGCCACCTTTGGAGGAGTTATCTCCTAAAGATGCCCGTCAAGTCCTTGTGGATGCACAAAATTCAGTGTCCTATGATTACAGCGATATTGAAGAAACAGAAAGAACCATTACGCAGGATGGTCTAACCATCAACATTCATATCGTAAAACCGAAAGGGGCCAAGGAGAAGCTCCCCGTGTTTATGTTTTTCCATGGTGGTGGATGGGTGCTGGGGGATTATCCAACACACAAACGTTTGGTAAGGGACTTGGTCGTAAAAAGCGGTGCAGTAGCGGTCTTTCCCGATTATACGCCTACGCCCGATGCACAATTTCCATTGGCCATCAATCAAGGCTATGCAGCTACGAAATGGGTATCCGAAAATGGAGATGCTATCGGTGTTGATAGTTCCCGACTGGCGGTGGCCGGGAACAGCGTGGGAGGAAATATGTCCACTGTGGTGGCATTAATGGCTAAAGAAAAAAAAGGACCGAAGCTGGCTTTTCAACTCTTGTTATGGCCGCTTGTCGATTCCGACACAAGCCGACCATCCTATAAGAAGTTTGCGCAGGGCAGGTTCCTGACCACACCAATTATGGAATGGATGTGGGATATGTACCTACCCAATCCTGAAGATCGGAAGCAAAAATATGTTTCACCTATTAATGCAGCCTTGGAAGAATTGGAAGGATTGCCACCCGCATTGATTCAGGTTGCAGAAAATGACATCTTATATGATGAAGGAGTCGCTTACGGCCGCAAACTGGATGAAGCGGGAGTACCCGTCACGGTTACAGTGGTCAATGGGATGATACACGATTATGGGATGTTGAATCCATTGTCGCACGTTCCAGGGGTTCAAGAAGCATTGACACAAGCTTCAGCCGTTTTGCGTGAAGCATTGTTTACAGCATAAGATGTTTAGAGCAAAAACAGCGTCAGCGAACGTTGGGGCTGAAAAAAAAGTTTATTTTAAGAATTCGCGATGGAAAATGAATATGTAATTCCCGCTAATACACGAATTGGCCATGTGCATCTAAAAGTTGCAGACTTAAGTCGTTCGATAAGGTTTTATTGCGATTTACTGGGTTTTGAGATCATAAATAAAATTGGGGAAGAGGCTGTTTTTATATCAGCTGGGGGCTACCATCATCATATTGGTTTGAATACTTGGTATAGCAAAAATAGTCCAAGGGCTGATATACACAGTGTAGGGTTGTTCCATACTGCAATAGTATATCCGACTAAAAAAGACTTGGCCATAATATACAACAGACTGAGTATCGCCCAATATCCTTTCACAGGGTTTGCTGACCACGGTGTATCTTTAGCGCTTTATCTAGACGACCCTGATGGCAATGGAGTTGAACTATATTGGGACAAGCCCAAAGAAGATTGGCCCCAAAAAGAGGATGGTTCAATTCTAATGTATACCAAAAGGCTGGACATACAGGATTTATTGAAAGAATTGTAAACTGTAGTAATTCCGGAAATGGAAGAAAACAACAAGGCATAAAAATCGTTTACCTTAACCGCAAAAAAGATGAAACCACAATATGAAGATATACCACTAATAAAAAATGAGGCTGTAAAACGGTTTGAAATTAAGGTAGATGGATATTATGCATTTATCAATTATGGTGAATTTGGTAAGCAAATCGCACTAGTACACACCGAAGTTGAACCGGAATTAAAAGGAACGGGTGCCGCAAGTGCAATAATTGAAAAGACCTTACATTATCTCGAAGACCAGAATCTTAAGTTATTGCCATTTTGTCCATTTGTATTCGCATATATAAAAAGGCATCCAGACTGGAAGCGTATTGTAAGTAAGAAATTTAAAGGCTATGACCAACTTTAACAATTACAAGTTCTCAAGTGAAATCATATGGTAAAATGATTGAAGCGTTGAGTGACCTGAAAAAAGAAGGGTATGTGGGCCTTTAAAGAGAAAGACACCTGGATAAACAGACTTCTAGACAACTACCTCAATTCATAATATTTACTTCATCATTCATCATTCCCCCATGCTTTGACCCTGCCATGAAAAAAGCCCAATGCGGGGCATCAGGCTTTGGTTTCGCAGGGGAACATTCTTAAATTTTCATATACTACACTTATAGCAAAAGAAACTTTGAATATTAAAGGTTTCATTACCCAAAAAAAATTTCTCAAAATTTGATAAATGATGTAATTTTATTTTCATTTGATGAAAATTTCAACTTATGAGACGGCAGCTTCTGGAATTGTTCCGGACATTTACCTACGGTATAATTTGTCTCTACATAATATCTTTTTCTTTATGCATTGGCAATACTTCTGAGACCAGTCCTATTTACGTCCCTGAAGCGTCTTTTGAGAAACTCACCAAAAATACCGATACCACTTCTATAGACTGGAAAAACTTCTTTGTTTCAGGAAGCAATACTTTATCATTATTTTCCCCAAAAAATAACAAAAAACAACCCGTTGGATGTAGCAGTTTTTTTGGCTACCGGTTTTTCAATCCTTATCAATCATTTTTTGAATTAAGAATACACAAGGGATTTAATTACAGCAGCCTCTTGGATCAACTGCACCACATTCTTTTCTTTTTCTGATTTCAATCCAAACCTCCATTGCACAACAGTTCTAGTATAAGTTATGGAGCAATAACAATCCTGTTCAGTTAATTATTTGGATTTTCTACCTTCTTATTAATGGAAAATAAAACTTTGGCCAATGATGCCTGGGGTTCCAGGTTAGGCCTTATCCTTGCAATGGCAGGTAATGCTGTGGGTCTGGGTAATTTCTTGCGCTTTCCCGTTCAGGCAGTCCAAAATGGGGGAGGGGCATTTATCATTCCTTATCTTGTTTGTTTTCTGATCCTGGGCATACCCCTCTTATTTATCGAGTGGTCTTCTGGACGATTTGGAGGTAAATATGGCAACCATAGTACCCCTTTCATTCTTGACACAATGGGAAAAGGGAGGATGTGGAAATACATTGGTGTGTTTGGCATCTTCACCAATATTGCGGTAGTGGCTTTTTATACATATATAGAGTCATGGAGTTTGACCTATGTCCTTCATTCATTGATGGGCACCTTTGAAGGTATGTCTCAATCTCAAGTAGCCCAATTTTTTGATAACTACATTTCGATCAGTTCCAGCACTACCGGCATTCCATTTGAGCCTGTAGTGTTTTATATTCTAGTCTTATTGCTGAATGTATACATCCTATCAAAAGGACTCAGCGGGATAGAAAAAGCCTCTAAGATTGGGATGCCTCTTCTCATCTTATTTGGTATTATTCTGGCAATCAAAGCCCTCACTTTAGGAGAATCTGGACGATCAGAACAATTCCCCGATGCGAGCACATGGGATGGGTTGAATTTTCTTTGGACACCCCAGTATGACTCCCTGCTTAACCCAAAGGTTTGGTTGGCAGCTGCCGGGCAAATCTTCTTTACACTTTCTGTTGGGATGGGCACCATCCAGTGTTATGCTTCTTACCTCAAGGCCAACGACGATATCGCATTGAATGCCGTTTCGGCTGGCTTTTTGAACGAGTTTGTAGAGGTGGTACTTGGCAGTTCAATTGTTATTCCCATAGCTGCTGGATTCTTAGGTCTGGATTGGGTATTGGAAAATGCAGGCTTTGGAATGGCCTTTCAAACCATGCCGTTTCTATTTCAGCAATGGGGCACAGTAATGGCTGCATTTTCAGGGGTTTTTTGGTTTGGGTTGTTGTTTTTTGCAGGTATCACTTCATCTCTCGCCATGGGTACACCTTGGATAGGATTTATGAAAGATGAATTTGATTGGGGCAGGAAAAAGGGAGCTTGGTCTTTTGGGCTGTTGGCTTTGATCATGGGATTACCGACCGTCTTTTTTTATCAACAGGGAGTTTTTGAGGAATACGACTATTGGGCAGGAACTGTCAGTCTTGTTATCTTTGCCTTATTGGAATCCATTTTGTTTTCTTGGATTTTTGGAATCAACAAAGGCTGGCGGGAAATCACCGATGGGGCTGACATCCATGTGCCTATTGCCTTTAAGTTTATCATCAAATATGTCACTCCATTACTGCTCCTTCTGGTTTTCATAGGAGCATTGGTTACGCCACAAGGTAATGATTGGACAACCAATATCCATAACTTATTGAGTGGTAATTCATGGCAATTGGATGACAGCTCTATTATCAGGAAGTTGTCCCATTTTGAACTTAAAAACCAACTTGCGGAGGCAAAAACAGCACTTGATCGGGGAGTCATAGAAGATAGGATTTTCTATTCCAACTTGGCCAGAATCCTATTGGTATCACTCTTTCTATTCATCATTACATTGGTATTCTACGCAAGCAAAAGAAGGACTAAATTATCGTCAAAATGAACCTCATACCTTTTCTAGTACTCCTAGTTACCCAAAGTTTAGTGACCGGGGCAACTATTTATTTCTTACGGAAAGTCTTGAAAACGCCGTTGGAGGACGAGGACAATCCATGATGCCCCTAGAATATTTGATACCAATTGTTGCCTTCATCTTGGCGGCATATTCTGTGATTGGAAATGATGTCATCCAGACATTGGGCACTTTTCTTACTTCCAATAGTGACAAAAAGTGGTGGGTCTTGTGGCTATATGCTTCAGTTATCTTGGCTTCTCTTTTGGTTTATGGTTGGTATGTACACAATGGAGATGTTTCTTTCGGGAGACTCGAACAGATACCATTGCCTGAAAACATGGCTGTGTGGTATTTGATCCCTCCATTGGTTTTGATCATTCTTACCCGCCTGGGGTTTCCGGTAAGCACCACATTTCTAATACTAAGTGTATTTTCATCACAGACAGTCATAGAAAAGATGATCGTCAAATCCATTTTGGGATATGGCGTTGCATTCATATTTGCCGGAGCGCTTTATTTGCTTATCGCCAAAAAGCTGGAGTCAAAAGAAACCCTGCATCGTTCCGGAAAAAAAAGTACTAGGAAATGGCTGATTGCTCAATGGGGTTCCACTGGTTTACTTTGGGGACAATGGCTTATCCAGGATTTTGCCAACATCTATGTTTATCTTCCAAGAAAGCTCGGAGTCCAAGAATTGATTTTCTCTCTCATGGTCATATTGGCATTGATGGCATATTTGTTCAAGACAAGGGGCGGCAAAATTCAGGAGATCGTCAATTCGAAGGCAAATACCAGACACATACGGTCTGCAACAATAATAGACCTGGTATATGCATTGATCCTTTTCCTATTTGCTAACCTCAGTAATTTACCAATGAGTACCACTTGGGTATTTATAGGAGTCCTGGCTGGCAGGGAAATGGCGATCAGTTACAGGCTAAATAAAAGAGACATGAAAAAATCCGGCAATACCATCATAAAAGACCTATATAAGGTGAACGTTGGGCTAGTTGTCAGCGTTTTAATTGCTTATCTTATCGGATATCTAAACTCAAACTATTAAAATCATATTAAATTTTAATTTTGTTTATTTGGAAAATAAACAATGAGACTAGTAATAAATAATGAAATTTTAACACGAAATTTGACAATAAATCCAAACATTCCCGATTCCTTTTTTTTTGAAAAGCAAAGATAAATGATGAATAAAGTATTCAAAATTTACTTCAGCGTCTTAATAGCACTCCTGTTTGGAATGCAGGCTACTCTCTTGCATCATAATTCGCATAGACCTGCAAAATGTACCTCTTCTCCTGTCGAAAAACTGTCTTTAGCTGAAGTTTCTGCAGACGAATATACCAAATCATCCTCTTTCATCATTGAAGGAGATAGCCAGGTTTTTACCCAAAGTTTGACATTCAAATTTGCCTTACCAGATTTGTTCTATTCTAAAGAATTTATCCTTAAATTCATTGAATTGAGCTTAAAACGGCAAATCAATCTATCGAAACAGGTTGACTTGGATTTTGGCATTCGAGAGATAATATTCCCCTCACATTTTTTTTGGTAGTTAACTGTTTAGAAATGCCTTGTATATGGCGTTGCAGCACGATGTTTTGGCTGCAATATTTTATAAATTCTCAATCATCTAGCAAGCCAAAGAGTTTGCGACAATTAGTTAATTACAAAATGCCATGAACACTGTAATTCATTTGCAAAAAGAAGATATCCTGTCCATCAAGTTCCCTAAAATCGATGTCCTGACCAACTCTGTTGAAATCAAATTAAGAGAAAGGGATCTTGAAAGAGCCTGCTTCTTAGGTAACTCGGAACATACAAAAGTGAAGATCACTTTTGCGGATGCTGAAATGTCTTTATATGAAATAGAGACTACTGTATGGGCTATTACTGAAGATGGCCTTTGTTTAAAAGGCCACCTCTATTTGCCCAAACGGGCAATTATTGCCTTGAGCTAAGGATTTTGGAGCCTGATTCAGGCTCCAAAATTTTTTACCATTTAAAAAAACTATAAACATATGACTATATTTATTATTAGCTCATTGGTAGCTATTGTTGTTTCTTTTCTATGTTCTTTGACAGAAGCAGTACTTTTAAGTTTAAACAGCGTGAAAATCGAAACAGACAGACAAAAAGGCCTTAAGTATGCCATTATTCTCGATCACCTAAAGGGTAACATAAACAGGCCTATTGCTGCCATATTGATTTTGAATACGGTTGCCCATACAGGAGGGGCAACAATTGCCGGAAGTGCATTTGACGAAATTTATGGAGATGAATGGATTTGGGTATTTTCTGTAGTTTTTACCATAATAATACTGTTTGGTACAGAAATCCTTCCAAAAGTAATTGGTGTTTCCCGCTCAGAAACCTTGTCTAAATACATTGCCATACCTTTAAACATTACAATTAAAGTTCTGTATCCGCTTATTTACTTAACTGACCTATTCAATAAATTGATTTTGAAGAAAAAGGATAAAACCGTAAAATATTCTTTGGAAGATATTCAAACAATTGCCAAAGTGGCTCAGGTAGAAAATATTATCAACAAAGATCAAGAAGAAATAATCATTAAAACCTCCAATCTAAAAAGCAGGAAAATTGATGAAATAATGCTTCCAATTTCAGATGTGATTTTTTTTACTGAGGCAATTGGCATTGATGATTACTTCGATTTAGCTGAGAAATATTTGCATACAAGGTACCCCATAAGCAGGACGGAGTCACCTCAAGACATATATGGTTACTTGAATTTCAAGGAAATTGCTTTGCAGAGAGATAATATATCGGCTGGCAACTTACAAAAATTCATCAGGCCCATATTATATGTCAAGAATGTTCAAAGTATTATTCAAGTGCTCAAGGACTTGAATACAAAAAGATATCATTTAGCCATTGTAGTAAACGATAAAGGAGAGTTTAGGGGTATGGTTACTTTAGAAGATATTGTAGAGGAAATTGTAGGTGAAATTGCAGACGAATTTGACAATGAATGACCAAACTCATTTTTGATTGTACGGGAGGTGTCATACAGTATAACGGAAACATTTCAGCCATGACGTGGAGCAAGGGTTTTGGACATTATGGAGGCCAAAAAGGATACAAGTACAACTATGACTTCCTCAACCGTATTACCGCAGCCAATTTTCAGGAGTTTGATGCCGGATGGAGCAACAACAACCTCCGTCATAACACGACATACGGATATGATAAAAACGGTAACTTTTCATTTCTGAAAAGAAGAGATGAGGATAGAACCTTTGTGGACAACCTTTCCTATGATTATGGTACCAATGCTTCAAGAGGAAATCTTTTAAACAAGCTAAGTGACTCTGGAAATAAAAACAAAGGTTTTATTGACGCCACAGTATCAGGTAATTCCTATGGCTATGATGTCAATGGCAACCTCCTATTGGACAAACACAAAGGCATAGATTCCATTCGATACAATTACATGAATCTTCCGGAAAAAGTGAAGTTTTGAACTGCGAAAAGCATCCATTACCTCTATTCGGCAGGTGGCCGCAAGCTTCAGCAACAGGTGGTTGAAGGTGGTCAAGTAATTAAAAAGACAGACTATGTGGGAGAACTGATCCTGGAAAACGATCAGCTACAGATGGTCCTGCATGAAGAAGGGCGGATCAATGTCAGTGAAGGCAATGCCTACGAATACTTTATGAAGGACCATTTGGGCAACGTCCGGGTTTCGTTTACCAGCCAACCCAAAACCGAGCTGGACGGTACAGGACTAGAGGCTGGAAGAAACGGTTTCGGTGACGGAGGATCCATCATCCAAAACACCCACTACAATAAAACAGCAGGCGGAAACAAATCCCTCCGGCTAAGTGCGGCACAGGGTGAAATAGTGGGTCTTGGCCATTCCATGCAGGTACTTCCTGGTGATACGTTATTGGCAGAGGTCTATGCCCTCTACCCACAGATGAGTGCACAGGCAAAATAAGCTTGAAGGTGAGAGCTGAAAGCTGAAAGTAGATAATCGGTTAAACTGTAAAACAGGTAAACTGAATAATCAGAGGAAAAGCCAAAATCCGAAAGCTGGAAGAAATTAATCGGTTAAACTGGAGAACAGATAACCAGACAACCAGACAACAAAAACGGTTTCTACCCCCAATTCATCATTTTTAATTCATCATTCACAATTCCCCACACCACCGGCACCCACGAAAAACTTTCCGTATCAGTACAGGTAAAAAAAGAAGGATTTATCTATCTTTATACGCCACAGGCGCACAAGTTCTGTCCAACGAAACCGCCAAAATCACGGACGTGTTCCCTGCCTGCCGGCCAAATTTCCGTTAAGGCAGTTTTGTGAAAACGGCAGTCAGGCAGGTTTGATGATTTTAAAGTAACCCATACCCAAAGCCCGGTCTTCCAGGCTGAGGATTATTATCCTTTCGGGCTAACCTTTAACTCCTATCAGAGGAGCTACAGCAAGGCTAACAATTACAAGTACAATGGTAAGGAAGAAATCAATGATCTTGATTTAGGGTGGATTGATTATGGGGCAAGAATGTATATGCCTGATTTAGGTAGATGGGGAGCTGTTGACCCTAAAGCAGAAAAGTACTTTGATCATTCTCCATATCATTATGTTAAAAATGATCCGATTAAATTTATAGATCCAAATGGCATGGAAAATAGCCTTTACCTATATGGTGCTGAAGGAGCTGATAGAAGGCAATTGCGAAAAATTAAAAGAAGTCTAAATAGAAATTTTCGTGATCAAGGACTTGATACTAGAGCCAGAATTGTAAAAGAGATACCTAAAGCAGAACAACTAGATGAATCTGATGCATTTGTTTTTATTGGCTCACAAAAACAAGTTGAAGATTTCAATAATTCAAATCAAGAGGGTGGTGAATCTGGTTTTGGACATATACCATCAAAATACGTAGAAGAGAGCATAGGTGAAGTCGCTGCCCAACCGAACAATAATGAAGGGGTGGATATTAAAGGTAATATCATATTGATTTCTACTGATAGGGCTGAATCTACAAGAACTGGGGATAACTCTTCTTTTTATTATCCAACTTCTCAAACAGACATGGTAGCAGGACTTATATGGCATGGTTCTGGTCATACTGCGGGGCTTTCTCACAGTGATGTGGTAAACGATATTAGTGGGAAGCTAGGAACAGTTAATGCATCTCAGGGCATGTATGGCTATGGTGATGACAGAAGATATAGCTTTATGGGCACTACTAGGAGTAAAAATGAAAAATTTATGCTCAATTTTAACTACTATATGAGTAGAATGACACCGGAGCAAAGAAAAATTTATCTTAGTAAGTATTCTGGAAGATCACGAAACACATTAGGGAAATGAGAAAAACCGATATTACAATAATTTTATTTTTTTCGTTAATTTGTTTAACCATTTATCCTTTATATAGTCAGGTTAATATTGAAAGTAGAATTGCAAATAAATCTGTATTATCAATTGAGGATGCTTTAAAAAAGCCTAGGAAGGTTAAATCGTTGATATTAATAGATACAAGTTTAAACATCCTGCCTTCTGAGATAGCAAAATTAAAAAACCTACAATTATTAAATATTTCTAGAACATATGTAAAGAAATTTCCAAAAGAAATAAGCCAGTTAGAGAAACTTCAATATTTGTATTTAGCGAATAATTTTGAATTAGATGTTGAAAATGCAATTCAATTATTACCTAAGAAAAGTATTCGAAAAATATCTATAACAAATCACCCCATAAGCAGTATACCACCTACTATTGGAGAATTTGAATGTCTGAAAGAATTACAGTTGTATAATAATGAAATAATAAGTTTGCCTTCTGAGATAGGTTCTTTAAGTGAACTTGAAACTTTACTATTATCTGATAATAATTTGGTTTCGCTTCCAGATGATTTTGAACACCTTAAAAAACTAAAAACACTGACATTAAATGGGAATAATTTTAAAGGAGTGCCCGATGTTTTGAGTAAACTTGGGTCTTTAGAAAGCTTATATATTGGAAATAAAAATTTAAGTTTTGAAGAATTAGTGGAAGCATTTAATGGATTGAATTCTTTGAAGTATATAAATTTTAGTGGCATAATCTTGAGAAAAAACACCTCTCTTCAAAAACTTAATAAATTGCCAAATATTAAAACTGTTGTTCTCTCAAATATAATAAATGATTTTAAAGACATACCTTTAACAGAACTAGTTAGTCTAAATTTTGAAATAATTATAATTACAGATGTTGAGTTCACAGAAAACGAATTGAATATTTTGGAGAAGTTTGAAAATGTTAGAATTGAGCGTAATACTCAAAATTTTCAATAAACAAATCCTTAATCGCTATCATTACTATTCCTTTGGCTTAACTTTTAACTTTTAAAAAAGAGCTTCTTCTAAGAAGAATCAAATGAATACCTTCCAAGATCAAGAGTATGAGGAGGAAACAGGATGGGTACAGTTCAAGTCACCTTTTAGGAAGCGGGATACAATTCCTGATAAGCAAGTTACATATGGTGGAGGAACTTTGCCAACACATACTGTAATTGAGCAAAATCAGCCAATAGTAAGACCAAAAATATTCTAACATTAATTGTGATGACGAATTTATTTAAGAAATATTCATTTATTCTCTCCATTGTCTTAATTCAACTTGGAAATTTTACTTGTACCAAAGTCTCTGACATATCGGCTCAGAATCTGAAACAAGACTATTTAGAAAAAATTGTCCTGATTGTAGATAACCTTGATACTTGCAAGCCTGGGTTTGGATATTTTAAGGACAGTGAAAGCATTGCAATCAATTCCATAATCTTGGATGGTAGTTTTTGCCTTCTACTCGATCCATATCACAGTAACATCAAAAAAGTAAATTTGCTCACAGGTGAGGTAAAATGTAGCGATTCTTCAGTTATTACCTCAAGGCCTGTTAGTTTAATAACTTCAGAGGGGTTGATTTATGTTCTGACCTATTCGACCACAAGTTATATTTTTAATGAGGATTTAAAATTAATTAAGGAATTTGACCTACCGACAAACAAAAAGTATTTCGTAGGCTTTGAAGGCGAGTATATTATTCTTTTTAACTTTTTATACGATGAAATAATCACAATAAGTAAAAATGGGGATATAATTGAAAAAAAGTCCGGGAATTTTGATTTTCAACGGTATAGTCATGGGAAAGCTTTTGAAATTGTTGAAAAGAGAAACTCAAGCTTCCTAAAAACTGAAACCAGAGAATTCGACTTAGGAAGGAAATTCCCTCATACGTGGGACTATTATGATTCATTTAATGTTGACTTTGATGATAAGAAAATAGTTTATTTCTCCTCCAATCCGGATTCTTTGGTGATTTATGTGAAGAAAATAGAGATGTAAATTATACATCTTAGGAAAAGAAATTCAGACTGCGGTTGGGTGTAGTGTTTTCCGACTCTGTGTAGGTGTGTCGTGAAGCATTTGATGTGAATCAAAGGCATGTTGTATAAAAGATGGTAGTAGGTCTACCGCAATCGCTGAGTAAGCGGAGGTTGCAAACCACCTCTCGGTGCTGTTTTGGTAACGAAACGGTGTTGAACGGAAAGAGGAAAAGGTTCGCTTGACGAATCAGGTACGACTCAAGAGAGTTGAACGAAAGAGAATCCCGTCTGGGTGTAGTATCTACTACACCCTATTATCACCTAT
>NZ_JACEFJ010000019.1 GCF_015354735.1 Pararhodonellum marinum
TTTTATTCGGATAGAAGCCGGTAAAGAAATTCTGATTTCACCGATTTGTGGGATTGTCCCCACATTGCTGTATTTAGGAATTGGGCTTTGGCTAAGGAGGAAAAGATTAGACCTCAAACTGCATGATTCCCCTCCTTAAGAAGAGGACTTAATTGAACATTACTGAACCCAAACCATGATAAATTGGTGATCGTAAACTTGGGCCCATTTTTTGACTTTTTTGAGTATATTTATCTCAGCCAGTTTAAATGTTGTTAAGCAAATTTCATTTTCTTTTTGAAATTGTTATCCCTACAACATTTTTTTTTACATGGGACCCTAACAACTCTGTTTTTTCACTTGGTTTTGCAAAATCAAAACTTGAATTAATTTAATTTTTTCTTCATTTTTTTTAAATTTGAGGCACGATTCCTGCACTATCTTATAATTCCAATTTTAAACTCCCTATTATTCTCTATAAACCTTGTATGGCTAGCCACAAAAAATTTAAAATAAAAGATTTCCCAAAACTCTTATGGGAAGCAGCCAAAATCTGGAATGCCAACGATCCTTTTCGATTGGGGGCTGTGGTAGCTTATTACGCGGTACTTTCTTTACCCGGCCTATTGCTGATTATCATTAATTTGGTTGGATTCATCTGGGGTGAGGAAATTGTCCAAGGTCAGATTACTGAACAGATTACAGAGGCGATCGGTAAATCTGCGGCTGATTCTGTGGTGACCATCATTGATAATTCCCAAACAGACGGAAGAACGGTTTTCGCAAGTATCATAGGCATTGCGGTGTTGATTTTCGGGTCTACTGGAGTATTTTATCATTTGCAGATTTCTATGAACGAAATCTGGCATGTCAAAGTCAATCCAGATGTGGGCTTCTGGAAAGTCCTTAGGGACCGAGCCATGAGTTTGGCCTTTGTTATGGCAATTGCTTTTCTTTTGATTGTAAGTTTTGTGGTATCCACAGCACTTACATTTTTGACTGGATACCTTTCCAATATCTGGGAACCTGCCTATGTGATAGTTGCGCAATCTGCTGAATTTTTGCTGACTACCTTAATCTTAGGTTTTCTTTTTGTGGCCATTTTCAGGTATATGCCTGACATGAAAATCAAGTGGAATACGGTTTGGTTGGGCGGTTTTATGACTGCCATACTTTTCAATCTGGGCAAAATTCTCCTCAGTTTTTATTTTGGCAAATCTGAGCCAGGATCCGTCTATGGGGCAGCGGGTTCAGTTATTCTGTTGCTGCTTTGGGTTTCTTACTCCTGTCTGATTCTTTTCTATGGAGCAGCATTCTGTAGGGTATATGCCGAGACTTATGGCTCCAAAACGCATCCCAATGAATACGCCATGGTGGTCAGTGAAAAAGAGGTAATAGTAGAAAAGGGCAAGCCTGAAAAGGAAGAAAAAAGCGAATCGGGTTGAGCACCCCTATCCTACCAAGGCTATGATAAACTATACCTTTTCGTTTTTTACTATGTCTATGGAATCATAATTATTGAATTTTCATCATTGCTAAATTGGTGATAATTCCTCATATTTATACCAAATCTAAGATTAGATTGTTTTTAACATAGTAAATCTATTTCTTATCAGGACTGAATTTTCGCTTCAGATATCAAATCGATTTGAAATGCTGAGGGCTTTTATGTTCTTAAAAAAGCCATCTACCCTGTTGGAGTAAAAAATGTAAGAGTCAAAAAAAGTGAACCAAACAATAGGTATTACCAAAGGACTTATCTGATTTTTAAATATTACCTGTAACACATGATTAAACTATGGAAGAAAAATTAAGGGAGGGGATGGGTGCCATCGTTTCTGAGGATGGTGTGACCTTCAGGGTATGGGCCCCAAATGCCCAAAGAGTTTTTGTAATGGGTTCATTCAACAAATGGAATGACGAATCAAATGAATTGGAGCATAGAGCTGATGGTTATTGGGATACCTTTGTAGAAGGGGCCAAAACAGGCGATGAATATAAATACGTGCTCTTGAACGGAGAGCAAAAACTTTCGAGGAATGACCCTTATGCCAGGCTAGTGACCCAAAGCAATGGCAATTCTGTGATTTATGATCCTTACAAAGACTGGGAGGATCATCAATTTCAGATTGCACCCTTCAATGAGTTGGTTATTTACGAGATTCACATCGGCACTTTTAATAGAGAAGGATTAGAAGAAGACCAGGTAGGCACCTTTTATACAGCGGTTGAAAAACTGGATTACCTAAGAGACTTGGGCATCAATGCCATTGAAATCATGCCTGTGATGGAGTTTGCAGGAGATCATTCTTGGGGTTACAATCCATCCCATCCTTTTGCGATAGAGACCGCATACGGTGGACCTGATGGGCTCAAGCACTTTATTTTTGAGGCCCATATCAGAGGAATTGCGGTTATCATGGATGTTGTCTTCAACCATTTCGGTCCCTCTGACATGGATTTATGGCAATTTGATGGGTGGAAAGAAGGTGACTATGGTGGAATTTATTTTTACAATGATCACAAAGCCAAAACCCCTTGGGGAGAAAACAGACCGGATTATGGTCGGAAGGAGGTATTGAATTACCTCAGAGACAATGCCCTGATGTGGTTGGATACCTTCCAATGTGATGGCCTTCGATTTGATGCCACAGCATTTATCCGCTACATGGATCATGCAGATCCACATAACCATACAGAATTGAAAGAGGGTTATGCATTTTTGCAGTCACTTAATTCGGAATTGAAGGAAAGATTTCCTCATAAAATTCTGATTGCAGAAGACCTTCAGGCCGATCCTGTGGTTACCGCCGATATTGAGCACAATGGATTAGGGTTTCATACACAATGGGGAACAGGTTTTGCACATGGAATCAAAAGGGTTTTGTTGGAAGTCCATGATCGACACAGAAATCTGCAGTTGGTGGTAGAATCTTTATTTACCCGATTCAACAACGACGCTTTTCAGCGGATCATTTTCACCGAATCCCATGACCATGTAGCCAATGGCTCCTCCCGTCTGCCAGAGGAGATTCAACCTGGGGAAGCAGACGGGGAATATGCCAAAAAGAAATCAACTTTAGGTGCCATCACTTTATTTACCGCACCGGGAATACCCATGATTTTTCAAGGCCAGGAATTCCTCACTTACGGTTCATTTTCCGATACCAATCCGCTGGATTGGTCGTGGCAGGCTAATTTTAATGGAATATCCATTATGTTTAGGGATCTAATCAATCTTCGGAAAGGGCTAGACCCAGCTTTGATCGGACTTTCTGGTCAAGGTACCGAGACCTTACATTTCAATCAGGAAACTTTGGTACTTGCTTACAGCAGAACCCATCTTGATCACCTCGAAAATCCTGCGTTGATAATCCTTAATTTTTCGGATCATGAAAGATATGATTACAAGGTAGGTGTACCTTTTGAAGGAGATTGGCATGTGAAATTCAATAGTGGTTGGAAAGGTTATGATCAAGATTTTTCGGAAATAGAAGTAAGTTCCGTGCATACCGGAGATGGAATTGAGGACAAACCTTTTTCCATCGTGATTAATTTGCCTGCCTATGGAGGGGTGATTTTAGCAAAATGAAGAATCAATTGACCTATATCGATGAAGGGGCGCTTTGCATTCAAAGAAAAAGGAGAGGTAGAGGTTTTCAATATACAGATGAACATGGAAATAAAATTGGATCCAACAAACTAAAAAAAAGAATCAAAGACCTGGTGATTCCACCCATGTGGAATGAGGTGATGATCTGTAAGTTTGATGATGGACACATTCAGGCGACAGGCAGAGACTTAAAAGGCCGCAAGCAATACATCTACCACGATTTGTGGGAGCGACAAAAACAAGAGGAGAAATTTTCCCGGATGGCGAGGTTCGGCAAGTTATTGCCTAAACTAAGAGAAAAAACCGCCGAAGACCTTGGAAAAAGGGAATGGGACCTCCGAAAAGTAGTGGCCTTGATGGTGGAGATATTGGATGAGACTGGGATTCGGATTGGCAACAAGCAGTATGCACAGTCCAATGGTACATTTGGCCTCAGCACTTTGAGAAGAAAGCATTTGGAATTGGGAAGGGGATTTGCTTTGTTCAGATTCAAAGGGAAAAGCAATCAACTCAGGGAAGTCAGCTTGGAGGATAAAAAACTGGTGAAATACATCAAAAAAGTCATGGACTTGCCGGGGTACGAGCTCTTTAGGTATATGGATGAGGAAGGAAAAACCCAGCCAGTTGACAGCCAGGATGTCAATGAATACATCAATGAAGTACTGGGAGAAGGTTTTTCCAGCAAGGACTTCAGAACATGGGTCGGAAGCAGGTTGGCCTTGGAACTTTTCCCGGAGGCAATAGAAATGCAAAAGGCCAATCCCAGGAAAAAACTGGACACCATACTCATCAGAATGGTAGCGGATGAATTAGGAAATACACCTACGGTGTGCAGGGGCTATTACGTGCATCCTATGATTCTTACCAAACTTGAAGCAGAAGAGATTCCTTTGAAAAATCCTTTTCGGGACTCAAAATCTCCCTTTGCGCTTTCTGCCTCAGAAAAACTATTGATGCGCTTATTGGAAGAGTAGTATGTAAAACAAAAAGGAAAAAGAAAGGCCAAATTATTTTACATAAACAGTTGTTGTAAAGATATAGAACTTAATCCATGTTAAAACCTTAACCAAACTTATCCCTTATTTACTGGCACAATGGTAATTGCTGGAATGAACCACATTTAAAACCACATTATTTAACTTAAAAAAACTATGACTAACCTGACAACTGAAATCTACCACAGCCTAAAAAAAGGCCTTAAAAGCATTGGACCCGCCGTTTCTTTATTTTCAGGGGCATACCTGATGTATTTGGGCACACAGAAAAAAAATATCCCTCTAAGTTTCGCAGGGGGCTACCTCATCTTCAACGGAGGCTTGAAGTTCGGAGGATTACTGGATGGGAATTTAGCTGCTGAAATTGATGATGGCTTGGAGAAAATCAGCACAAAAGTTTCGTTTTTGGTCAACAGGCCCAAAAATGAAGTGTATACTTCTTGGAGAAGTTTGGCCAATCTGCCCATTTTTATGCATCATCTGGCTGAAGTCAATGAACTGGATGCGGAGACATCTAAATGGCACCTCAGCATTCCGGGGTCTAAAGAAAAGGTGGTTTGGATCAACAGAATCAAACAGGACAAACCTTATAAAAAAATTGCATGGCAGTCGGATGAGAATGCATTTTTTCAAAACAAAGGAAGCATTGGCTTTAAAAAAGTGGACGATTTTTCCACTAAAGTCAGTATTGATTTTGAATACAAGTTTAACCCGGCTTTCAAACCGCATTTGGAAGAACTAAATACCCCTCTGTTTGAAAAAATGCTGGAAAATGATTTGAATAATTTCAAGCTATATGCTGAAAACCAGCTTCCGAGCAAACATGAATTGAAATAACAGCTTTATTTCTTCTTTAGGATTTGGACTTGGGTAAAAAAAGAGAGGAGCTAAATGCTCCTCTTTTGTTACTTGATGATTTTTGTAGTAGTGGGGGCATACAAACCTAAGGTAATGGCATTGATCAGGCCATCAACGAAGGTATGCTGAATGGTTACTTCGTAATCCTTTGTCTCTCCGGCCATTTTTACCGGATCGGCGGTTTTCAAAGGAGCAAGTCCATATACTAGATAATGGCTTCTGTCTTTGACTTCAATGCCCTTTTGAGGACCATCTCCTACGGTGTAGCTTTGGGTGTAGCATGAGGTCAACCATCCGGTTGAGAGCAGCATCATGCCAATTTGGAAAATTGTCTTTTTCATTGTGTTGTTTTAATAGTTGATTTGTTAGGCAAATTTCCCAATTCCTGGATTTTGGAAATATCCCATGGTGATGTGGTTTTTTTAAAAAAGTAAACTAGGTTTTATGAAATTGATGTGAAGAATGGGTGATGACCCTATCTCCCTGATATAATAACCGAATCACTTTTTAATCTTTTGCTACAAGGATAATTGATGCAACTTCAATTTGATTTTTACCATCCTGAATTTGAAATAGAATTTATTTAGCTTTTCCACTTAACCCTTTTGATAAGTATAATCATGTCCACTTCTCCCTTCGAAACCGATAGACCTTTAATTCTGCCTTTTTATCTGCATCAATTACGGTTGTATTTGAAAAATAATTGAAGCTTAGAAAAGATGCTAGACCTCGATCCTATCCCGAGAGTGATTTCATCAGAAGTCCAAGAAGCATTGACCCAGACACTTATTCCAAACCTTGAGAAGTCCGAAGAGAAAGTGTTTTTTCCAGTGCTTTTGACAATCTTCTATAAGCGAGAAAGAAGGATGTTAGGGGATATATGTTTTTATGGTCCTCCCAATGAGGTAGGGATAATTGAAATAGGTTATGGCACTTATCCTGCTTATAAAAAAGTACCATGACAAAAGAAGCTATCTCAGGTGTGGTAAATTGGGCCAGGATTAAGACAGATATCAAATCCATTGTGGCGACCACCAATAAAGATAATCCGGCTTCCATACATATTTTTTAAAAAAAGCATTTTTGGAATGTCATAAATCTGAGTAAGTTCATTGGTCAATCAGTGTATGTGTTTGATCCAATTAATTAAAATTCATCCACCATTCATTAAAGATGGTCCTTTAAAAAAAAGCGTGAAATGCAGGATTCCTAGCACATCATATTCAAAAAACTAACTTATATGGGAAAAATCAAAGTCAGCATTATCGGAGGTGGAATAGCAGGATTGACCACAGCCATAGCCTTACGGCAAAAAGGAATCCAAGCCAATGTATATGAGGCTGCCCCCCAAGTCAAACCAGTGGGAGCAGGCTTGTCCCTATCTTCCAATGCGATGCGTGTATACAATTTGCTTGGCTTCATGGATGAAGTCATCAGAAAAGGCAGATTAATGGCTTCTTTTGCTTTGTTGGATCAAAAAGGCAAAATCATCACGATGGCAGACAGCGAGGCCATCAGCAACAAGTATGGTTTGGATAATTTTTTGATTCACCGCTATGCTTTGCATGAGTTGCTGCTTTCCAAACTTGATTCCGACACTGTTTTCACCAGCAAAAGGGCAATTGCTTTCAGTCACCAAAAAGATCAGGTTCTTGTATCCTTCGAAGACGGATCATCCCTATCCACTGATTATTTGATTGTGGGAGATGGTATCCACTCAGCCATTAGGAAGCAGCTATTACCAAAGTCTACCCCTAGGTATTCCGGTTACACCTGTTGGAGGGCAGTGATGGACAACAGCAGGTTACAAATCAATCAAACCTCTGAGACCTGGGGCACAAAAGGAAGGTTTGGAATAGCCCCATTGGCCCATGAGCAGTTGTATTGGTTTGCTTGTATCAATGCACCCCGAAATGATCCCAGAATGCAGTCTATGAAAGTGTTGGATCTTTTGGCTCATTTCAAAGATTATCATGATCCTATTCCACGGATTTTGGAACACACAGAGGAGCATCAGCTGCTTTGGAATGATATTATAGATATCAGTCCGATTGGTCAGTTTGCCTTTGACAGGATTGTTTTGGTAGGGGATGCCGCCCATGCCACCACTCCAAATCTAGGGCAAGGTGCTTGTCAGGCGATTGAAGATGCATATATCCTTGCAGATGAAATGGCCAAAGGGGAAGATTTTTCAAAGGCATTCCAATCCTTTGAAATGAGAAGAATCCCCAGAACGGACTTTATTGTCAATATATCATGGAAAATGGGAAAGGTGGCCCAATGGGAAAATCCGTTCCTTTGCAGCGTCAGAAATTTTGCTTTAAGGAATACCCCTAAAAGTTTCAATGACAAACAAATAGAAAAAATTCTTAAGACGGATTTTTAATCAAAGAATTTAAGACGATGGAATCAAACAAAATCTTTCAGAGCGAAATAAAATTACGCTGATGGTATTGATTTCTGATTTCTTTGGTAGTTCGATCAGCATCATCAGCGTTCAGAATTATCATCTACATGGCTTTCAAATTCCCGGAAGGAAAAAATATCATCCTTTAAAAGTAACCTCAATCCGGTTGCCGTCCGGATCCAAAGTTTCAAATTCATAGTAGCCATCTCCTGTGGTCCGTGGCCCCCTCAGAATTTCAAAGCCTTCATCCAATAGCTCCTTGGCCTTTCCGTCCACTTCATCCTTAGACGCAGCCCCAAATGCCAGATGGATCAATCCAAGGTGTTGTTTGGTTTTTCTGTCATTGAGGTTAGGGGGAATGTCTGTCTTTTGCATGATTTCCAGCCTTGCACCACCTTCAAATGTCAGGAAGTAACTTCGAAACCCGGTTTGGGGATTGTGATAAAGAGAATTCGATTTTCCATCAAAAAACCTGCAGTAATACATTTTTTGTTTTTCAAGATCATCAGTCCATAAGGCAACATGTTCCAAAGTCATAACCTATCATTAAGGGTGGTAAGTCCGATAATCCAAAAAGTAAACAAGACCGGCAAAAACCAAGGTAACTATCGCAGGAGCTGCTTCCGTAAACCCATCTCCAGCGGATAAGTGGGAATAAATGGCTAGGAACAGGTTGATCAGCAAGGCGAAATAGGCATAGGTTCTCCATCTGAATTGTCCGGAAAATAAAAAGGTGAGTCCCATCAGAATTTTCCCGAAACCAATTGCACCTAAAATGTATGCAGGAAATCCTAAACGATGGATGATGTCTTGGAAATCAGTGACGCCGAAATTGGGTCCAAACATAAATAAAGTGCCACTCAATAAAAGGTCCAAAGCGAGGAGGATGACCAATACTTTGGCAATGGTTTTTTTCTTCATATTAGGGTTGGGTTAAGTTGATATATTCAGGAAGTCCTCTTTTTCTTCCCTGCAGCATAGGGACGATCATGAGGGTTTTGATCAATGTTTTCAACAACCATTCAGGTATTCCTACTGGCACACTGTCCACCATCTCAAAAAGGAGCAACTTATCAGCCAGGCTTTTTGGAACATTTTTTTCGTTCATTTTACCCATTAAGCCCAGATTATAGGTAGCAATGAGGGCGTTTTCAATAGAACCAGCCGGATATATCTCTGCTTCAAAAGTCACGGGTTTATCAGTTTCATTCCAAAAGCAATGTCCCATCTTGGGAGGAACAATGAGTTTCCTGTCTCCAGGATTTAAGGTAAGCTGTCTTCCATCTACCCTCATGGACAGATGTCCTTGGATTACTTTAAAAGTTTCGGTTTGGGTGGGATGGTAGTGGTAGACTTTTGCCCAGTCCGCAAATGCCTTGATGGTTACCTCAATGATTAATTTCCCATCCTTCCTATCTTTGGATGATTGGATGATTTTCATCACATCTCCGGTGGCAGGGTTATGGTAGATTTCCATACCTGAATTTAATAAAATAGATAAGATTGGTTCAATTTTTTTTAGAAATGTGAAAATCCTTTCTGATTTACACATACAGTGATGAAATTATTGAGAAATTTCTACAGTTTTTCGTTTAACTAATTCCCGAAGAAAAGGAAATTCAGACAAAAAAGTCTTCAACATAAAGGGCTACTCTCCTAAGCATACATCAAAGGATGGGACTCTTTCTCTGCCTTGGTTTTGATCATTTTTTGAAGTAGACTTCTTGCTCTGCTCAACTGTGATTTGGAGGTGTTTTCGCTGATTTTGAGTTTATCGGCGATCTCATGATGAGAAAAACCTTCTATGGCATAAAGATTAAAAACTGTTTTGTAGCCTACTGGAAGACTGTTGATCAGTTTCATCAAATCTTCCACATCAAGTTCATCAGAAGGTGGGGTTTGTACCTGAGGGGGGAGAATGCTGTCAATGCCAATTTCCCGGTAAAAGTTTTTTTCTTTTTCCAGGTACATCAGACATTCATTGACCATGATCCTTCTGATCCATCCCCCGAAGCTACCAGTTGATTTGAATTGGTGGATGCGGTCAAATACTTTCATAAATCCTATAATCAGGACGTCCTCGGCAATGGCGGCTTCTTTGACATACCTCAGGCAGAGGGCGTACATTTTGGATGCATATTTTTCATACACGGCATTTTGCATTGACCTGTTTTTGGCCAAGCAGCCTCTAAACAGTGTTTCATCGGTAATTTCCAGGGTGCTTTTCATTGGCTTGCTGTTTTTTGGTTGTTACTTCCTCATTCAAAAGTTAAAGAGCAAGTGATCCTACAAATTTCAGCAGATTGGCAGTTTTCCAAAACCACATGTTGATGTGAAAAAGGGGAGGATAGCTATCTAAACATCAAAGGTTAATGTGATTTTTGGGTAAAAAACGGTTACCATAACTAAACCAAAAACTAAAGATAATTATGGGGTTTCAAGACGGTTCTTGAAAAAAAAATCACCCTATTCTTGAGCCTAATTCACTGAACAACAATTCTCTGTAGTTCGGACCCACTGGAATCTCTTCTTTACCAATGTTGATGTGGTAGCTGTTATAAGCCTCGATTTTCTTTTTCGAAACCAGATAGGAACGGTGAACCCGAATGAAATCTTTTTTGGGCAACAATTGTAAGAAACTTCCCAATGGCATTTTGGTCATCAGGCATTTATCATCGGTGTAGATTTTCAGGTAATCTTTGAGACATTCTACATAAAGGATTGAAGTCAAGGGGATTTTATGGTTCATTCGGTCAGCCCGGATGATGACGAAGGGACTATCTTTGTTGGGTTCTACAGGTTGGCTGACTTGGCCCAGCATGTCCATGCTCAATGCCTTCTGCACTGCTTTCAAAAATCGATCAAGGGAAATCGGTTTCAATAAAAAATCCACTGCATTCAACTCGAATCCGTCAAAAGCATAATCCTTATGCGCAGTAGTAAATATCACCTTTGGTGGATGGACCAAGCTTTTGACCAGATCAGTACCCAGCATTATGGGGATTTGGATGTCTACAAACAAGAGATCCACGTCCTTTCCCATCAGGTAACTCAAAGCTTCGATGCTATTGTCAAATACAGCCAATAGCCTAAGAGACGGGAGGACACCGAGGTGGTTCTTCAACAACTCTCTGGCATGAAATTCATCATCGACGATGACACAGGTATACATCTTATTGGAATTCATGGCTGAGGTTTATCTTGAGGTTAACGATAAATTCCCGTTCATCATGAATGGTTTCAAGGCTGTATTGTTCCGGGTAGAGCAAGGCAAGCCGTTTCTGTACATTCGCTAGACCAATCCCCATGGAGGTTGGCTTTTCCTTAATTGCGATGGAGTTGATCACTTTCAGTTCCAGCGTACCTTCACATACCGTCCCGGATATCCCAATCCAATTGTCAGTTCCGATTTCATCGGCGCCATATTTAAAGGCATTTTCAATGATAGGGATCAACAACAAGGCTGGAATCCTGAGCCCTTCGACCTTGCCTTCTATATCCATGTATACATGCATGGCATCTCCATACCGGTATTTTTGAAGATCAATATAATCCTGGATAAGCGCCAACTCTTCTTCTAAATTGATGAAAATCCGGTCGGAATGATTCAGTGAAAACCGAAGGATGTTGGAAAGTTTCAGGATGGACAATGGGGTCTTTTCTGACTGCTTGGTAGACAGGTAATAGATGCTGCTCAAGGTATTGAAGATGAAGTGTGGGTGCAATTGTCCTTTCAGAAAATTAAGTTCTGCCATTAATCTTTCCTTTTCTGATAGCTCCGTTTCCTGTTTTTTTCGGATCCAGAGCTTGGTGAGCTTTATGGCCACAGCAAAGCCACTGATGGTCAGCGATCCTCTAAATCCCGCCATCAGTCCATAAAAGAGGCTGTTTTTGGGCTGAAACATCATGGCATGGTCGACATGAAAAGGAAGTACAATGTAATTGGTGATAGGGATAGTGATCAATGAGGTAACGAGTAAGCACAGTAAAACGCCAAATGTCAACCAACCATATTTACCCCTTACCAGAAATCTAGGGATCAAAAAATAAATGATGCTGTAGGTCAAAAACAAATGAATGGGGAGGTAAAATATCGCTTCAACAAAAGAAATCAAGAACCCCTCGCCAATGCTATCAAATTTGGTCGAATAAATTACCCCCTGAAAAATAAGCACAAGCAGCCAAAACGAAATATGTCTCAGCCATTTTATACTTTTCTTTTCAGAAAAAACAAATGCTTCCATCAATCCTTGGAATAATGCCAGGATTGAAGTTCCAAAATTTTTATGGTTTAGTACCATTAGTGTCGACAAAAGGACGGATAAAGTAGACGAAAAGTCTTTGTGGCCCATTTTGCCTTCTATTTCTACTGAACTCGATTCTACTTCTACCATTGGAAAATTCAATTCATTTATTCCGTTAATGTAATCCTAAACCAAAACTTATTTTACCATGAAAAATTTCATCATTACTTTCGCATTGCTTTTATCAGCAGCCATTTCAAGCAGCGCCTTAGCGCAATCACAATTCGGTGATAACGGTACTTTTTGGGTTGTAGAGACCCAAAAAGGCGTTAAATACTCTCAGATCAAAATCTATGACAATGATCACAACTTGCTTTACAACCACGAATTGATCGGAAAAAGATTGAATTCCACAAAAAGAAAAGACAAGAATTACATCAATCTGATCCACCAAAGTTTTTTGGCAGGGCACTTACCCACAATCTGGAAAGACCAAAAAGCGGAAGTAATAAAGCCATAAATTTTGCCTCATACTTTCAAGAGGGTAAGTCCAATGGATTTATCCTCTTTTCTAGCTTAGGGATTCACTCGGATCTAAATCCCAAAGGCAGATCAATTAGGTTGTGTTTCCATTTACAGGTGGATATGATTCCGCTTTTTGGATGAATCTTTCAAATCAGCCTATCCCTAAAGGCTTTTGCGACCGCTTCGGACTTTGAGTTGACATGCAGTTTTTCATATATTTTTTTGATATGGCTGCGGACGGTATCCATGGCGATAAACATTTCAGAGGCGATCATTTTATAGGAGTAGCCTTTGACCAGGAATTGAAGGACTTCTTTTTCTCTTTCTGAGAGGTGATAATCATTTCCTGAAGGAAGGTTGATTTGGGAAAACATTTTGAGGACCTGCGCAGCCACGGAGGCTGTCATTGGTGCCCCGCCGGTAGCTGCTTCATGTATGTACTCCAGTAATTTCACTGGGGGAGTCTTTTTCAAAATGTATCCATTGGCTCCATTTTGCAGCGCTTCAAAGATGTTGACATTGTCATCAAAAACGGTCAGCATCAGAATGCTCACGTCAGTATTTTGCTGTCGGATGATCTTTAATCCCTGCAGTCCATTTACTCCCGGCATATCTATGTCCATCAATATGACATCAGGTTTATAAGAACCGACTTCAAAAGCCACATTGCTGCAATTTTTAAATGCACCCAACACTTGGAATCCCTCGGTACCGTCGATCAACATGGTCAGCCCTTCTCTCAATTGGGGATTGTCTTCGTATATTAAAACCTTTATCATCTTGAATTATTTTTTGTTATGATTGTGCAGCAACCTGCCAATCAATATTTTACAAATTTAATCACTGCTTAGAAACGGGCCAATCACATATTGGGGTGTATTTGTAGGTAAAGTACAAGACCCAAAGCATAGCAATATGATCGGGAATCTGATCCTTTGGATTTAAATTTAAACCGCAACGTCCAGCACCACTTCAGTCCCTTCTCCAATCTCAGAGGTGATTTTTAGCTCTCCGCCCATATTTTTGGCTCTTTTTTGCATGTTGTTCAACCCGTTTCCGGAATCTGCAGCCTGAGGATCGAATCCTTGGCCATAATCCCTGACCCGCATATGGAGTTTGCCTTTTTTGAGGGAAAAGTGGACAAAGGCCCGGCTGCATTTGGAATATTTTGCCACGTTGTTTACAGCTTCTTTGAATACCAGAAATAAGTCTCTTCTTGCATCCATGGGGAGTTTGATCCCATACACATTGTCTTCCACCTCAAACCTGAAATCAATTTCCTTGGCTTCCAGTACATTGGTGGTAAACTCACGCATCCTTGCTATTACTTTTTCCATGGTGTCATTTTGAGGCTTGATGCTCCAGACAATATCATCCATGGCTTCCATCATCCTTTGACTGTTGTCAGAGATTTTGGAAATATAATCGCTGGTTTTGACAGGGTCGGAATGCAGCTTGGTTTTGGCCATGGCACTGAGAATATTGATGGTGCTCAATGTGGATCCCATGTCATCATGAAGATCCCTGGCAACCCTGTTTCTCACCTTTACCACTGCCAGGATACGGTTGAGATGCAACCGGTACATGGTCAGCAGAATGCCGAGTAAAAGCAACAATACCAAACCCCTAAACCACCAGGTTTCGTGAAAAGGTGGAATGATCCTAAAGGAAAAGGTTTCGATGGGAGAGGGGATTCCTTCTAGGTTTTCGCTTCGGATCTCAAGGGTATATCCACCCGGAGGCAGAAGTGAATAAACCGCCATGTTGTTCTGTCCAGCAGGTCGCCACTCCTGTTCCATGCCAGTGAGTCGGTAAAAATATTTGAGTTTGTCCTGCTGTTTAAAACTCAGGGTACTAAAATAGAAGGAAAATGCATTTTGGTCATGCGTAAAAGTTTTCTTCCTGTCATTATTCAAAGAATCTACAAACAAATGCTGCTCAAATAATTTGATGCTGGTTAATGTTGGCTTGTCTGGGTTGATGGACCTGTTGAACTTGCCGGGGTCAAAATAGACTAAGGAACCATAACCAGTGAAAATCACATGGCCATCCTGGGTCAATGTGCCTCCATTTCCATCCAATTCCAGCTGATCCAGACCGTCTTTTTGACCATATGGGGTAAAGGAGTTTTGGTAATAATTGTACCTACAGATACCATTGGGTGTGTAAATCCAAAGAAAACCATCCTTGTCTGCTTGCATGTGGAGGATTTCATTGCTGATCATTCCATCTGCATAAGAAAGGATTCGATTTTCTCCACTGTTATCATTGTAGGCATTCAGCAGGTCATAGCCGAAAAAAAATATACTGTCATTGAGCTGGGTGATTTTTTCATGCTTATTGGAAGAAAGGATCGAATCATCCAAGTGTTTTAAGATTTCACCACTTTGAGCATCAAGGCAATATACTCCGGAGTGGGAGGAAACCACCCAAATCCGGTTTTTACTATCTACTAAATTTCCAAAGGTGTACCCATTGAAGGCGTGCACCAATTCAAAAGACTCATCGACCAAAGGGCTATTTGCTTTGTATTTTATGAGGTCTCCACGTTGAGTGGAAATCCATAAGTTTCCATTATGGTCTTGACTCATACCACGGATGGTAGAACCCTTGAAAATGGGAAATTGAAAATACCTGGCTTCCAAACTTTCTGGTTCGATGAGCTGGAGCCAACCTCTCTGTAAACCTACCCATACCCAATTGCTGTTTTTTTCTTGAATAAGATGCCATGGTTGTCTGATTTCCGTGAGATCCGGTGCCTGATCATAAATTTTACCATGTGGCTTTTCCTGAAAATTTTCATCTAAGATAACCATCCCTCTTCCCCAGCTTGCTAACCAATATTGTTTGGTTGTCTTGGCCTTGTTCCAAATTTCTCTGGCAGTCAATAGCAGATGAGGAGGATCAGCCTTTTCAAATTTTTTAAATTGGATTTCATTCGCATTGGGTGAGCGGAGGTATACTCCCTCATCCGAAGCCAACCAAATTGCACCCTCCCTGTCTTCAATGACCTGATAGATCTGACTGTGTTTTAGGTAATCATCCCTTAGAAATTCAAATCGGCTTAAGTCCTTATTCCAAACCTGAAGGCTGTTGACTCCATATTTCCATAATTCCCCCTTGCTCGTTTCCAAGCTATGGTCTGTTTCTCTGTATTCATTGGTATGGTTATGAAGGGTTGAGGCAGCATTTGTGATTTTTTTTTCCTTTTCGCTGTAGGACTGGAATACCTGCCCTTTTTGATCCCAATAATTGATCCAATGGTTTCTATTTCCGTCGATGAAATAACTTCTGACACCATTGATCTGAGGATCATCCAAAAAAGGTAAGCCATGTGGATTTTCCTCTCTTGAAAAGACCTGGTTGGTGGCAGGGTCGAAAACAGCCATTCCCTGTTGGCATGAAATCCAATAATATCCTGTTTCGAGATCTTCAAACACATGGTTGACCGAATACCCATCTGGCCATTTGATCGGGAGGTTTTCATCACTGAAAACCCCTTTATCCTTCTGATACATCAATACTGTATTGCGGACCAATACAACAAAGACACGCCCCTTACTGTCAATGAACATCTTTTCACCTAAATAGCGGTTGCCCTTGTTGGCAAAGGGAATCTTGGTGAATTTCAGTTCTGAGGGCTCAAATATTCCATAATCCTCCCCATAGGCCAACCACATGTTACCTTCTGGGTCTGATAGGATCTGTTTAACAGGCTTGGCAGGAAGAGGCTGCGGTTGCTGTATGTCGAAATAAAGGAAATTTTTCCCGTCAAACCGCTGAAGGCCGTTGGAAGAACCCAGCCAAATAAAACCGGATTTATCCTGCCAAATGGAATACACATTATTGGAGGCCAGACCATCTTGAATGGTCAAGCGGTTAAAATGCCAGTTGGTCTGGGCATTAAGCTCAAATTGCAGGACGAGGGTAAAGAGAAACAAACAAAACCACCTGATCATCAAAGTAAAAATAAGTACTTGAATTGAATTTTTTTAATTCCCTTTCGCCAATTCACATGTTTATGTGGTTTTGATCCAAAATCCAAAAGGACTGCAACCCCATTGCTGGTTTTTCCATCTTGGAACCAAGAAAATCAACAAAACCATGCAAAAACCACAAAGAATCAATCCATACCTATTGCCCCACAAGGGGCTTAGACATCTATTGGCCAAAACAAGCCTTTTGGCGGGTAACCTCGATGTTTCCAAGCAGTCAGACATCGAACAGCTACACTTTCTTTCCTTAGAACTTTTCTTCCTTTTGGAACAACATGCGCGCACAGAAGACCATATGATTTTGCCCTTGCTTGAGCAAAAGGCACCTGGCAGCACCATAGAAAATATGGAGGAGCACGAAAGGTTGGAGGCCATGGTCCATCAGCTTGCAACTCAACTTGACCAGCTTCGATTTAAAGCCGAACCACAATTGTTCATCGATTACTTTTTGGAGTTATCGGATTTCCATTCCCAATATCTGGCGCATATGATCATGGAGGAAAGGGCGGTGTTGGATTTGATTTGGACGCACTTCTCAGACCAGGAACTGATGGACCTGCATCATCGGATTTTGGCTTCTTTTTCACCGGAAAAAATCCTCAGATGGTTCAGGTATATCGTCCCCGCTCTTAATCCTTCGGAGCGGTTCATGGTACTGTCTGGCTTGAGGGATAAGGCACCAAAACCATTTTTTGATGCCCTGATTGAAGTCATCAAACCTGAACTGGATGAGGCTGTTTTTTCTGAACTGTTGCATCAATTGACAGGAGTGGAAGCCTAATAAATTTACTTTAAATCCTCTTTGGATATTAGATAAGCGCATTGGGTTGACCAATTTTGTTTCAAAATTTAAATTTTAAAGCATTATTAATCAATAAAATAATATACCTAAAATAAAGTAAAACTTCAATAATCAAGTTAAAAACCATTTTAATAAAACCACATATATGAAAACTATTCAAAAATTGCTTTTGGCGAGCCTTTGGGTGATTTTGTTCGCCGCATGTGACACAGATGATACATTGCCTACGCTTACCAATAAATTACAAGCCAACGCCGGAACTGACAGAGAGGTGCCTTTGGGTATCGCTGTCGAACTCAACGGAACTGCTTCCAAAGATGGGAACAACAAGCCCTTTTCGTATGAGTGGAGCTTCAAATCCAAGCCTGAAAACAGCACTGCCATCCTGGAAGGTGCGAGCCATGAGAAATCGACTTTTACCCCAGATCAGCTAGGTGATTATACCATTGAACTGAAAATCGCCAATGAGACAGGAGAAAGCAAAGCCTCGGTCAAAATAACCGCGGTCAACAGCAATGCTGGGGTCACCATAATCTTGGACCAAGACATCACACAGGATCGCATTCTTTTTGATATCCATGATGATCCTACAGTACCTGACTACATTGTTTCGGTCAATCTCGCAGTGAAAGCAAAGCTGACCGTTCAACCCGGAGTGGTGATTGCATTTGAAGAAAAGAAAGGGATGTTGGTGCAGCAGGGTGGCATACTGATAGCCAAAGGAGAAATGGATAAGAAAATCCAATTTATTGGAAAAGCTGCTGCCAAAGGATATTGGGCGGGGATTGTTATCCAAACCAATTCGCCTTTCAATGAATTTCAGCATGTAGAAATCAAGGATGCGGGAAGTCAGGCAGTTTATCCACTTTTGCAAGCCACTGCTTTGGGATTGGCCGGCAATTCCTATTTGAGGATCGCCCAATCCACCATTCTTCAGTCTTTGGGACATGGGTTTTGGGTCAGCCCCACCGCTTCAATGGATTTTAGCCAAAATGCATTCAGACAAAATGATGGGGTCAACATGGTATTGCCTGTGAATGAGGTCCATAAGCTGGATGCTGAGACGGTATGGGAAGCCCATTCCCAGGATGCAAACTATGTTGAAGTCACTGGTCCTGAACTCATAATTCAAGGAAATATCACCTGGCCTAAACTTAGCAATCAGACACGTTACAGGATCAGTGAAAACCTGGTCATCAAATCCAACCTAACACTGGAAATGGGTGCTAAAATAGGGGTGGCGCCTGATAGATTTATCAGAGTCCTTGGTTCCCTTCATGCCAAAGGCAGTCAATTGGACCAAATCAGCATGGAGGTATGGCCTGCAGGAAATCACAAATGGGGTGGATTGGTTTTTCACTCCGCAAGTGATCTCAACCGCTTGGAGTGGGTAGAAATCCGTCATGCAGGTAACAACCAAAAAGGCTATGGCATGGACCAAAGTGCCGCAATAGGTGTGGATGGAGCTCAAGGAGGAAAGCTAAACTTGGTGAATACAAAGATCCTAGGAAGCAACGCTTATGGGCTATATGTAGAACAGGGAGCAGTATTGGGTGATTTTGAGAAATTATCAGTGGAAGCCATTAAGGGTAAAGTTATGGCCTTACCGGCTGCAATGGTTTACAGGGTGAAAGACCTGATCCAAGTAGCTGTCCAAAATCAGAATCCTGCTGTGGAAGTTGTGGGATTTTCTCTCAATGAGACAGAAGAGGCAGTTTGGGGGCCATTACCAGGTGGCATGACCTATTACCTTCCCAATCAACTTGATGTAACTTCTGGATTGAAATTACTGCCCGGAGTAAAACTTGAATTTAACCAACACGCCATGTTGGCAATCCTTCATGACGGCTACCTGATAGCCAAAGGAACAAGCCAAAAGAATATCGAATTCAAAGGAAGTGTGGATCAAAAGGGCTATTGGAGAGGCATAATTTTTAGATCCAACAGCAACCATAATGTCATGGAGCATACCTTGGTTTCTGGAGCTGGAGGTCTTGAGCTGCCTTGGACAGGTGGAAGAAAAGCAAGTATCGGTGTATTTCCCGGAGGCACTGGTCTACAGCTCAAGAACAGCAAAATCCTAAAAAGCGGCGGATGGGGCATTTTGGTTGATACGAGTTTTGGAGCCATCATCAATCCGGATGTAGAAAGTAGCAATCAGTTTGAGGACGTGAGCAGTGGCAACATTATTCGCTTGTAATTGAATATCTCAATCCTTTTAAAACAAGTCTTTCGATTAAGAAAGACTTGTTTTTTCATCTCAGATTTTCCTGAAGTAATCACTTTGAGTCAGGGATTGATGAATAGTAAGGAAACCATTCATTGACATTGGGTAAGGAATGAAAGGAAGTTTGTTTTTCTAAAAATTTGATGGTGAAATCCCATGTTTATGTGGTCTGACCTTTTCAGATCAATGCAACCTAGTGTGTGGAAATCCAATCATTATATAACCAATCAATAAGAAAATGACAGTAACCACCATTAAAATTGAGCAGATAATCAATCATACAAGAATAATCTTATTCCCTTCTTTGCTCCGGAAAAAGGATAAGGTTTATTTAATAGACTGTGGGTATGAGGAAACTTTCGGAAATTTGGTAGGCGAGTTGTCAAAAATAGGCATTCAGGTAAATCAAATCCACGGAATCATCATTTCCCATGATGATATCGATCATTTAGGGGCACTCAAAAAGTTTAAAGAGCAAAATGAATCCATAGAAATTTATTGTGGATCATTTGAAAAGGATTCCGTAAGCGGAAAAATTAAATCTGAGAGATTGGTTCAGGCGGAAAGCTCTTTGGGTGATCTCACAGGTGATTACAGGAATTGGGCACTCGGTTTTATTCATGCCTTGACCAAGATAAAAAGGCTTGAGGTGGATAAAACTTTTCATGATGGGGAAATTTTTGAAGATGAAATTCAGATTCTCCATACGCCGGGACATACCAAAGGGCATATTTCACTTTTCATTCCAAATCAAAGAATCCTCATCGCCAATGATGCCTTGGTGGCAGAAAATGGTTCTTTCGAAATCGCTAATCCCACTTTCACATTAGACCTTAAAAATGCGATTAAATCGGTAGAAAAAATTAAAGCACTCAAGCCCCAAAAGGTAATTTGCTATCATGGGGGAATTGTAGAAGAGGATGTGGAAGCAAAATTGGAAGATCTGATTTGTAGATACAAGCCTATTTTAGACCATTGATATCCAATGGAATTGACCAATCTAAAACAGAATATGAAATGAGAAAAGTTATTTTATACATAGCAAGTAGTTTGGACGGTTACATTGCCAAACCAGGAGACGATCTTTCTTTCTTGAATAGCGTGGCAATAGAAGGAGAGGACTATGGTTACAAGGAATTCACAGACACCGTTGATACAGTAATCATGGGAAGAAGAACCTATGAATGGGTGATGAAACAGGTTCCTGAGTTTCCGCATCAGGACAAGCAAACGTATATCATCACCAGGGAACTGAGAGAGAGAAACGGAAATGTGCATTTTTATTCTGATGAATTGGTGTCTTTAGTGGAAAGACTTAAAAAGCAAGAGGGCATGAATATTTTTGTAGATGGAGGTGCTCAAGTAGTCAGAATGATGATGGAAAGAAAATTGTTGGACGAAATCATCTTGTCCATCATCCCTGTCACACTGGGGGATGGGATCCGATTGTTTTCTCCTGGCATCCCTGAACAGGCGCTTGCGTTACAATCTGTGAAATCTTTTGAATCCGGTTTGGTCCAACTTCATTACCAGATTAGAAAGTAAAAAAAATTAGTATGATAAACAACTGAAAATAAATTAAATAGATAAAGTATATTAGAAATTTATTTAATAACCTAAAGTAGATCATGAAAAAATATTTCCTTTTATTGTCATCAATCCTTGCACTCAACAGCCTCCCGTTTAGCGCTCCTGTCTTCTCCCAAAAAGCACCTTGTACTTGTCCGGATGAATTCGAATTTCTGAAAAGCTACATAGAAAAGAATCATGCTGCATTTGGAGACAATGTCAATATCTCCAATCAGAAGGAATATGATGAATTTGTTGAATCAGTATCTAAGGAGATCCAAGGTGATCCTGTGGAAGACCACTGCATTATTTATCTAAAAAAATACCTCGCTTATTTCAAAGACAACCATACACAGATCCACGATATGGGCTATCAAGTCGATGAAAACAATGAAGAAGCATTGAAGCAATTTTTTGCCTCTACCAGGTTTCAACATAGAGAACGAATTGAACTTGACCTACCTGCCATTGAGGCCTATTTAAATTCAGAAAATGCAGCACCCATGGAAGGGATCTATGAAACACAGGATGGAACCTATACGGTGGCTGTGCTTAAGGATCAGAATGATTTCCGTGATTTTTATGGAATTATACTGGATTCAAAAACCAAGATATGGGAACCCGGTCAAGTCAAATTTGAACTGAAAGCATTGGGAGAAAACCGATTTCAAGGGTATTTCTACTATAAATTTTACGGTCTAAATGATGAGGAAGTGAGATTCGATGGAAATCAATTGGGTACTTGGATAAAAAAGGAGGCGATAATTGAAGAGCATCCACCTTTTGATTCAGAATTTAGTCAGGAGCAAAAGCTTTTTGAATTTAAACTGTTATATGATGATCTAGGCTACCTGTCAATAAAAACCTTTGAAGGATATTTCAAAAGCCAATTGGATTCCCTTTTTCTGGCTCACGAGCAGGAACTGGGCAGCGTTTCCAAATTGATCATTGATGTAAGAGGTAATGGAGGTGGGAGTGACGCTTTATTGGCTCCATTTATCCCCATGTTTTATACAGATACATTAAGAACTGAACTCCCTCAGTTGTACGCCACCAAGGATAATCTAAAAACCTATGCCGAATTCTTTGAGCAAATAAAATCAGATTCTGCCAGGTACGGTAAAGCCACGATTGACCATTTAAGGAAGCTGATCAAAAAAATGGAAGCTGGTGAAGAAGGGGAGTATGTCAATATGTTTGATTCCATAGAAGAACTTGGAGAAACCATGGAAACTGATTTCGGATCCCAACAATTTGTTTTGACCAATTCTATGAGTGAAGATAATCGATACCGGCTTACATATTACAACCAAGAAAAACCACTTCCCCTCAATCCGGAGAAAATCGTGCTTCTGATGGATAGAGGCTGTGCAAGTACCTGTGAAAACTTGATTCTACTTGCCAATCAAAGCAAGAAAGTCATTACCTATGGAGAGAATTCGGGTGGATACAAAGGCTATGGGAATGTTTTTCCGATTATGACTCCTATGGGTTATCAATTGAGCATGAGTACTACAAGATACGAAAAAGAAAGTCAATACGAATTTGTGGGAATACCTCCCATGGTTAGTGCCGAAGCAAATGAGGAATGGATAGCAAGAGCTATCGAGCTTTTGGAATCCAAATGATTTATATTGTGATCCAAAAAATATTCTGATTCCATGGGGTGTTACTGGCAATAGTATGGATTCTATCTTAACGTGATATTGATATTAGGATATTGCTATTAAAATACCAAACGTTTCCGAGTTTGAACACCTTCGGTTAAAGATTACGGAAAATCAATAATACTTTTAGACCTGCCAGGTTTTCAAAACCTGGTAGGTCTTTATACATTTGACCCTGAAATAAGTTCGAGATAATCATAGGTTACTTTTCTAAAGCATGATGATTCTGGTATGCTTTCACTTGTTTCTTGGCTTGGATAAGGTGTCTCTCGTTGTGTACCAAAAGAAACTCAATGGTATCACAGGGTCTAAGCCTCAGCAAATGGGAAATGGAACTGCCTATCCTACCACGGTTTAGATTACTAAATCTAGCCCGAGATAGCATCACCAATATTTCCTCCAGGTATTGGATAAAATCAGCCACGATTTTATGGGGATTGTTTGTTATGGCATTGGGATAATGCTTTTTCATCGCTTTGAATTTTTTCCCGTTTTCAACAGGCTTCATCATAGTGATGAAATAAGTCCCTAGCCAACTTAACTTAATTGGGGTTGAATCTTTAGTTTGTCTTTGGGTTGCCAGAACCTTTTTGACCCTGGGTAAATAAAAGGCTGCATAGCTGTTGAGATGGTCAATGCAGGCTGCAGCGGACCAAGCTTCAGCAACGGAAAACAACAAGGCTTCCTCCGGGAGGTTTTGGAAAATTTTGGTGGAAGCTGCTATCTGTTCTTCCACCATTTTTTCCATTTTTTCTATCCAGGTTTCTTTATTCTGCAATTTCATAATTCAACTCTTGTTTTTTAGAAGCGATCTGATGTGCCGATATCAGTCCCAGAGCAATGACAAACAACATGGTTTCAATCTTAAGCCATTGGTTTCCAAATTCCCCAAGTTCACCTTCCATGAGGATCGTCATGACTCTTGAAAATGCATAAAAACCCCAAAGAATAGCCAAAAATCCCAGTCCTTGGATTGGGTTTTTGATCATGAGGTAGATCAGAGAAAAAAACAAGGTCAGACCTACTCCTCCATATACCCCCCTTATGGAGCTGAAGGCATCTGTGTTTGAAAGCTTTACCTGAACCAAGTCCATGATGGATTGGGGAGATGCAAAAGCCATAAGGCTTACTGAAAGCAAGGCCAATCCAGAGCACAATATGAATAATCTGGAAAGAAGTGTTAAAATTTTAATCGTTTTCATCCTTCAATGTTGTTTTGTTTGTTACCCAAAATTGGACATTTTCTAAAGGATTATTTTTGGTATTTACCAAGATTTTGGACTCTCAAACTCAAAGGCTGTCTCATCAGATTCTAACCTTATTGATCAATTTACTAAAGTTGCTGGCATCAATGCCTATGTAATTGGCCAGGTATTTATGCGGGATCATTTGAAGGATATGTGGGCTTCTTTGTAGGAGTTTCCGGAATTTTTCTTCTGAACTGTAGGTCTGTAATTCCACCTGTCTTTCCAAAACCCCAGCTAAAGCACCGGTGATGCCCAGCCTTACAAACTTTGAAATACCTGCATGTTTTTGGGAAAGTCTTTCTAGATCATCGTAATGGACCCTTAAAAATTTTGAAGGCGTTAAGGCCTTATAAGCATATTTTGAAGGAGTTCTTAAGATGAAAGAATCCAGTAGTCCCCCAAATGAATGGGGGTAGGTAAAGACCAAAGTGGCCTCCCTTTGCTGGTTTTCATAAAAAATCCTTTGAAGCCCTTCTGTGATAAAGTAAAGGTTGTCTTCTATTTTGCCAACAGGGGACAGACATTCCTTCCTTTTGCAGGAGAACGGCTTCCATATCTGATGAAAATCTTCCCATTCCTCATCGTTCAAAGTTGATATGTTGTTGGTGATTACTTTTAAGATTTCTTTCATGGTTTAGCGTGTACTTTTGTCTCCTTTTATAGAGATTGTAAAACAATGCCATTGGTTGTCTTGAGCAATTTATTTAGCAGCTATATTAGTGGCGTTTTTTAATACTTGCACTTTTTTATAGAAAAGTCAATCAGGAAGCAACTGTTTAACGCTAAAATGCATCTTCTTTTTTAAAACTCAAAAGTATGAGAGCTGATACCTTTAACCACAATGGCATGAGAAAAATCAATGTACTGTTTCTGGTGTTTCTTATCCTCCTCTTGATATCCAAAGTCTATGGTCATTGGATGGAGGATGGAGTGAGGTTTATCAGGGTAATTGGCTGGTTTGATTTTTTATGGCTGGGACTTGGGTGGCTTTTTGCCCATCTTCAGGCAAAAGCCGGATTGCCTGAAATATTGGGAACTGTAAAGCAATGGAAAAAATGGATGCTTCCTTTTACCATTGGGGTAGCTTTCGCCATCCTGGACGTTTGGGTTATTGAAGGGATGTTAAGAAATGAAGCCCACACGACACTTCCTCCATATACTCAGCCTTTTCCTTATTCGATTTTACTATATTTCGCAGGAGGGCTTCATATGGAGATTGTCTATAAACTAATCCCATTGACAGCCTTTCTTTTAATCATTGAAAGGTTTGTCCATTCAGGGGTAAAAAAATACCTGATTTTTCTTATTGTTTTCCTTCTTTCCATTTGGGAACCTTTGGAGCAAATGCCTTTAGAACCTAAGATGTTCATTGCATATAGTTTGCTTTCAGGTTTTGCGTTCAATTTTATCCAACTATACTTTTTTAGAAAATGGGGATGGATATATTCCCTAATCTGCAGATTGGGACTGTATTTGGTTTGGCACGTTCTCCTTGGTGTATGGATTGAATTTTTCCAGTTAACTTAAGAATTCATAGGTCTTGGGGAACAGAGCATGGTATCAAGGACCTTATGCCTTCCCATCATTCTTCCCAAAAATGTTCCATTTCTCCTTGTCCACAGTTTTCAGAATAGTAATAAATATGTTTACCAAAATCTTTGAATTTGGGTTTTCTGATAGCTAGAAGACTCGGACATTCCCCAAACAATCGTTTAAAGCTTTTTGAATAGCTTCCTTTCTTGACCTTAAAAGTGGGTGAACCTTCCTTTGAAACCAAATATGCCCTTTGCATTTCTCCTGTCAGGGTGATAGTGCCTTTTGTTAAAGCAGTTGATTTTCTTGCATTTACGGCATGATATACCTGAATTTTATCATCAAAACGGGGATTTAGGAGTTGCAGGAGCAATTCTTTACCACCTTTTAATTGCGCATTTCTGAAAACAACATAATCATTGTCTTTTATCGCACTTCTGTCTGTTTTTACCATGGCTTTGATGGAAGCTGAACTTTCATTGAAATATTGAGCTTTGACCAAATCATTGGAATATATCCCAAATTCAAATATTTCACTGGCCTTCAACTCATGTTTTAAGCCGGTATCATCTCGAAGCACCCATTTGTTGATTCCACGGCCGCTGCTGGTATTTAGAATTTTGCCATCAATTTTATCGCCATTTTTGAGTTGAATGTATGCTTTCTGAGAGAGTGGCATTTCTTCCAAAGGAGGCAACAAGGCTTGAGCTATTCCTTGAATAGGGCCATAAAGCCCAAGTGCTATAAGGAGCAACATTATTTTTTTCATGGTTCCTTTTTAGGCTAATGATGGCTTTGGCTAGTGATAGGTTGCATGTTTGGTTTGGTTGCCAATAGGAATCACATGTTTATGTGGTTTTTTTGGTGGGATGCAACTTTTCTTCAAAATCCACCATCATTGGGTTGTTAAATAAAAACAATCAATAATAACTAATGAATTAAACCAACTCAAATTATGTACACCGTCAAAAATTCAGTTTTAAACCTTATGATGGGTTTGGCATTTCTCTCAATGGTTTTAGGAGGATGCAACAATGATGATAGCCTTCCAATAGTTAATCCGATTATCGGAGAATGGGTGGCTGCCGAAGGGCAGTTTACGACCATCACCGTGAATGGTGAAGAAAAAACAATCGTGGAATTCGGTATGGAGGTTTTAAAATCCAATGAAACCGAGGCAGAACTCGCTGGAAAGGAATACCTTCAATTCAACTTTTTGGGTCCGATCGATATGGAGGAGCCTAAATTATTGTTTACCCCTTCGGATAAGCTGATAGCTAATCTGTCAGGTGAGCAGATAGAAGGTACATGGGAATTGAAAAACAATAAAACCATCCTGAATCTTGAGGCTCCTGATCTTTATGCCAATGGTTATTCTTTTAATGTTAAGAAGTTGACCGCCAATGAACTGGAATTGGATTGGGAATGGGAAATGAGCTTAGTGGGTGAAGATCCGGAAGTATTTGAGGTAGGTTTGAAAATCAAACTGGTCAAATAAGATGTGCGTGGCTTGTGATATTGATCCTGCAAAGGCTGAGGGCTTTGCAGGATCTTTAGTTGAAATGATCAATCAGGGAGCCTTGACCATCATGGTTTCTATGGGTCATCAATTGGGGTTGTTTGATGCCATGGTGGGATTAGCGCCATCCACTTCGGCTGAAATAGCTGAGAAAACGGGACTGCATGAAAGATATGTCAGAGAATGGCTCAATGCGATGGCTGTTGGAAAGATAGTAGAAGTGGACCACAGCTCCACCTATTTTCATCTGCCTCAGGAACATGCCATGTACCTGAGCAGACATTTTCCCGGAGACAACATCGCCTTGTTCTCTCAATATATTCCTGTTCTGGCCAATGTGGAGCAAAAAGTGCTGCACTGTTTTAAAAATGGGGGAGGCGTCCCTTATGAAGAACATGGCAGATTCCATGAGGTAATGGCTGAGGATAGTGGCCAAACAATTTTGGGGGCCTTGTTTGACTTCATTCTGCCTTTGATCCCAGGTCTTAAAGAAAAATTAGGGTCAGGAATCAATGTCTTGGATATTGGATGTGGTAGTGGAAAAGCGATGGTGATGATGGCAGAGTATTTCCCCAACTCAAATTTTTTAGGAGTGGATTTATGCGAAGAACCTTTGAGAAATGGAAGACGGGCTGTGGAGCAGAAAGGGTTGAAAAATGTTCGATTTCAACAAGGTGATTTGACCATGTATAAACCTGAGGGGCGTTTTGATCTGATTACGGCTTTTGATGCCATACATGATCAAGCAAGGCCTGATCTGGTTTTGAAAACAATTTTTAACTGTCTGGAGGATAACGGCGTGTTTTTGATGCAGGATATCGATGCTTCAGAGAAAGTCTATAACAATTTGGGTCATCCTTTCGGTAGATTGCTTTACAGCATTTCAACCTTGCATTGTACTACTGTTTCTTTGGCGCAGGGTGGGATGGGTCTGGGGACCATGTGGGGCACTGAAAGGGCCAACCTGATGCTGAAAGACGCCGGTTTCACTCAAATCCAGGAAAACAGATTGGATCATGATCCCATGAACTGTTATTTCGTGGTTCAAAAATGAGATTTCAATCATTTAGAATAGTGCGATACTGACATAATACCATACTGCAAAAACCTGGGAGTGATTAAAGAGTCGGATGCCATCCGGATCACGGAAGTTTCTTTCTACTTGAAAAACCTATAGGAAACCTTTTTCCATATGAATTCGATAGGACCTTGTTGAAATCTCATCAACCAAAATTTACTGAACATCACTTGAAGCATAAAAAGGAAGATTGCCAATAGGTAAGTTTCGGTAAGTGTGATTTTTCCGAAAAGTTTCAGTCCGCCTCCTGCGTGGAAAAAAATTAGGATGTAAAAGGCCGTCTGCAACAGATAGTTGGTTAGGGCCATTTTACCGACAGGAACAAATATTGAAAGCAACTTCCTGAAATAATTCAAATTAAAAAGCTTCATAAACGCTGCGATATAGAAAAGACTTTGCCATACCATCCCTGCAACTATTACAAATGGAAGCCAAATTAGCGAAAGAGTAAGCTCCAATGCGCCAATGGAAAGGAGATAAAACAAATAACTGGCTCCAATTCCAACAATGATTCCCCCGTAAATGATCGGTTTGAAGTATTTACTAAACCGCTCAGGCTGTTCGAAAAACAAACTTTTTCCTAACCAGAAACCTAGCAGGATATTGCCAAAAGAAAACACAAAGGTCAAGATGGAATCATTGAAAAAGTTGACCATAGGATCAATGGTCGCATTGATTTTCAAGTATCGCCACCATGAATTGGTGACTGGGAGTTCGGTTGACAGTGAATGGTCATATGGGTAATCAGGTAAGCCTAAGATCCCATTGATGATGAATACCGAGGCTGTTAAAAAGACATTAAAGAATAGAGCTACTTTAAGAATCTTTTTCACCGGCCAGTGAAATACAAACAACAATAAACTACCACAAATAGCATAATAGCGGATGATATCTCCAAACCAAAAAAAGTAAGCATGAACACTTCCTATCAAGAGGAGCAGCAACATCCGGATCAGGAAATAGGATTTAAAATCAGCACCTTTTTCCAATGTCCGCTTCATTTGTATGTAAAAACCAAAACCAAAAAGGATTCCGAATATGGTAATGAATTTTTTATCGATAAAAAGATGGAATAATGTATTCAATATTTCATCTGAAATTGATGAGCCAATATGAAAGTTTCGAGTCTCGTAAATTTCGGTTGAATCAGGCATGTAAGGAATATTTGCGATAAGAATTCCGAAAAGGGCAAGTCCCCTTAAGGCATCTACCACCGATAATCTGGTAGTGTTCGGTTTTTGAAGTTCTACAATCATAATTTTTTGGTTGCTCAAAATTATGATCAGGTTTGTCGAAATGTGTTTTTTGTCATTTCTAAATCAATGAAGTCTAAAAAGATGGTGTTGAAGTATGGAAATTATCGTTCTATACTTTAATTTTACTGATACCATTTTTTAATTTTCCAATCATTTTCGATAATCGACCAAGAATGAAAAATGTCCGAAAATCCCTTTTACTGGTTTTGGTCAGTTTTCTCATTGCAGTTTTTTTTGTTTTAATAGGAAGGGAATCATGGGATTGGGGGCTCTTTTTGAAGGGAATGTTTTATTTTGATATTGGATGCGTTACTTTAATTGTGTTGACTGTCCTTAGTTTTTTGGTTTGGCAAGATGGAAGGCTAAATCAAAAGTTTTCATGGTTCGATAGTTTTTGGAAGCGGTTGTCTCATCAGTTCTTATTTGGGGTAATGGTCCCAGTCTTTATGTCTATCGCTTTGGTATACTTTTACATGGAATTTGTCCTTGGTTATAACATTTTCAACACTACCTATTTTTCTTATGAGCTGCCTATTTCAGTAGTATTTTTCGTATTGATTAATCTGGTTCTTGGTATCATTTATTTATTGGAAAACAGGGAAACAATTTCTGAAAAAGAGAAGCTACAGGAATCAAATACTGACAAAAGACTTCAACCGATATTGGCACATAAAGGCAAGAATAAAGTAATCATTGACCAAGAGAAAATCCAATTGGTAGAGAAAATCGGAGTTGCCAATATCATTTTCTGCAACCCATTGGGTCAATTTATTTTTCAGGGCTCATTGGAGGATTTGGATGGATTATTGAATCCTCAATTGTTTTTTAGAGCAAATAGACAGGCCATTGTTTACCGGGAAAACTGCAAAAGTTTTCTTACCGAACGTTCGGGAAAGGTCATTTTGAGTTTAAAGTGTCCAGATTCTAAACAGCTGACAATCAGTCAAAAGAAGGCTAAAGAATTTAAATCTTGGTTGATTAAAAAAATTTGAAAAAAAACCATACCTCAGATTGAAGTTTCCATACTTCACTTTGAAGGAGGCCAAGTAACGGTATTTTTTGGGCGAATAAGCCGAATTTTGGACCGATATAGGTTTCAGAAATACTTTGAAAATGGCTATATGGCCGATGTCCTCATTTAATTTTATGTTAATCAAAATGAAGTCTACCACTATTATTTTCATCTTGTTGGCATTGAGTGTCAATCTCGGTTTCTCCCAGGAAGAAGGAAAGAAAAACAGTCTAGGTTTAAGCTTGGGCTATGCACAGCTCCAAAGGCAGGATTTGATTTTCTCGCCATTCGTCCACCGTGATACATCTTTTCCTTCGGTGGGAATCCATTTTGAAAGGAGGTCAAAATTATACCATAAAGTGGCTGTCAATTATGTGAATTTTGACCCGATGCTTGATGGTCCCTTTGATTTTTTTCTTGATGGGGAGCAAGAGACCGCTTACCCGCACTCCCTTAATTTTGTCGATCTGGATTATCTGATAGGGAAAAGTAAAATGATCAATGACCGGTCTTCCATTATTAAGGGAGTGTTGTTCAGTACCAATATTCAGGCTTTGAATTATGTGTATGGAAGGATCAGCAGTTTTGGATATTTAGCTACAATTGGTCTCGGGATTTTCGGGAATTATGAATATGATTTGAATGAAAGGAACACACTGTCGGTATCTCTGCGGCTTCCTCTTGTTTTTTGGAAAGCTAGATCTCCTTATCTGGTCAACGATGACGAATTTATTGAGAACATCAGTAGTCATTCTGGCTTAAAAACCTTTGCGGCTTTTTTGGGAGATGGCAAACCTGTGACTTTGAATAGGATCCAACAATTTGATTTAATGATGAAATATTCCTACCAAGTCAATGAAAGATGGGGTATCGGGGCTACTTATTGGTTGGAGTTCATCCATTCAAATGATCCTAGGGGATTGCTGTCCTTTAGGAACACACTCAATTTTTCAGGCACTTATTTATTTTGAGATATGAATACATTATTGAAATACCTTACGTCATTGGTCCTGTTCATAGGAATGGCAGCTTGTGAGCCAATGTTTACTGAACAACCTTCAATGGACCCAGAAGCTATTTTTGAAAATCTCTGGACAACATTTCTTCAGGAATACGCCCCATTTGAAGAAAGAAATGTGGATTGGGAAATGGAGTATTCCCGTTTTAGACCAATGATCAATTCCTCTACATCGGATGAAGAATTGTTTGATGTTATATCGGATTTGTTGGAAACATTAGATGATGGACATGTCAGCCTGACCGCTCCAGGTAAGGAGATATATTTTGCCAATCGTATCAGACGGGAGAAAATTGATGAAGGTCTTTTTGATTTGGATGTCATCCAGAACAATTACCTCGAAAACATCAGAATGGATGAAGACCAAAGCTACATTTACGGTAAAATCAAAAATGAGAATATCGGATACATTTTCTTTGATTTTGTTGGGGATAACTTTTTCCGTATGCATGATTTTCTGAATGAATTTGAAAATGCAGATGGATTGATCATTGACCTTCGTCACAATCAGGGTGGAGATTTTACGTATGCTTTTTCCGAAATCGGCAGGTTGACAGATCAGAGAAGGTTTGTTTTTAAGAGCAAAACCAAAAATGGTAAAGGGAAAGATGATTTTACACCTTGGTTTGATTGGTATCTCAATCCCTCAGGAAATTACCTCGAAATCCCCATTGTTGTCCTTACGGATCGGTTTACCATCAGTGCGGGGGAACGGGCTGTAATGGCATTCATGACTATTCCCAATGCAATCACACTTGGAGATACTACTAACGGTGCCCACGGAACCATGATCGGGAGAGAATTGGCCAATGGCTGGTTTTACTCATTGGTGCCTCAAAAGGTGGAATTGTTTGATGGGAAAAATTATGAAGGCATTGGTTTGCCTCCGGACATTTTTTTCAAGAATAAGCTGGAAGATGTGGTCTCAGGAAAGGATGAGCTGTTAGAAAATGCCATAAGTAGACTAAACAATTAACTCAAGTATGATGTTGAAACCATCTATTATATTTAGGATAAGGTAATTTTTTTTATGACAATAATTCAAAATGATTTCTGAGTATCCTTAAATCTCAGGATTGTATCAATTAATTGGGTCAAAAATCATCCGGCAAGCCTTCCCGATGCTGAGGGGCTCGAGGAAAGGGGGTTAGGCCGGGGAAATTTTTAAATCCAATGCAACCAAACTATAGGGATTTGTATCTTTTTCAATGAAACCCCATCGTAAAAGCATGCTTGTCCACAGACCAAAAAAAATCCTTCTTCTAGGTGCCACAGGCAGAACAGGAAAAGAAGTGCTCAAAGAAGCTTTGGAGCATGGATGCAAGGTGAATGTATTGGTTCGAGATGCCCAACAAATCCATGATCAACACCGAGACCTGCGGGTATTTGAAGGGGATACCAGAGTACCCGCTGACCTCAGAAAATCTATTGCTGGCTGTGAGGCTGTTATCAGCTGTTTGAATATATCCAGAAAAAACGATTTTCCATGGGCTCCGCTGAGAACACCTGAATACTTTCTTTCCATGACCATGAAAAGCCTAATTGCAGTCTGTAAGGAAGAGGGAGTCAAAAGGCTTATCTTCACATCAGCTTGGGGAGTAGGGGATAGCCGACCCCATATTCCTGGCTGGTTTGCTTGGATCATAGATAATAGCAATCTCTCCGCGGCTTATTTGGAGCACGAAAGGCAGGAGGCTTTAATTAGTCAATCAGGCTTGGATTGGACCGTCATACGACCTGTGGGGCTAACAAATAGTAAGACAAAAAAGGTTGTAAATGTTGTCTTGAACCATGAAAAAAAGCCCTCTTATACCATTAGCAGAAGATCTACAGCCTCTTTTATCCTAGCATCTTTGATGGATCGGAAATATATCCATACCTACCCCGTTATTTATTCTTGAAGATAATTGAAATTCCTGCCTGGGGCTTGGGGAATAAGCAAAAAAAATGGAGAACGTCCGTCAGGTGTTCTCCTTGTTTTCTTCCATTAAAAAATCCGTCGTTGGTTTAAGGATGCTGTTCTTTACATTTACTTGTAATTGAGAATCTAGTTACAATCCCAATTAGAAGTCACTTAATTTACCCTAAAGCTGTCTTCGGGTCATCAAAACCCCAACTGGCATGAAGTCTGTCAACTTTATGCTTCAATTTTTGGTATTTTGTCATGTAAGGAAAGGCCTCTTTATTGTTGGCTTTGTTTTGAAAAGCGTTGGACTCATTATGATCTTGTCCATCGGCATGTTGCAATTCCCAGTTGTTTTTGCTTCTGTTTTCCATGGTTGGTCTCTAGTTAGTTGTAGTTGGTTATGGTTATTTACTTTTACAAATTTGCAAATTATATGCCCAAGCATCATTACATCATCTCCAGAATTGCTTATAAAATTTACAGGTTAAATAACCATCTCGTTTAATTATTTCGAGATAAAATTTGGATTATCATTGATTTTGATATTACTAAAAGAAGAAATGCAAAGTTTTTATTTTTGAGAATTTTGGTGAAAATCCAGAGTGGATACCCAATACCGCAAAGAAAATAAAATTGGGCTGGATGGGGATTGAGTGGTTTGGTCGGTGAATTTTTGGGAAAAACAGTAATACGGAGTTGTATTTTTTTTGGTAAAACACCCCTTGAATTTCAACTTACTTATAGTATTCAGCGGCTCGAAAATTATTAAGATTAGGATTTAAAACTGATATGCCAATTAGTTCATTAAAATGATCATTTCGTCATGGTTTTAGCCATGTTTTATGGGTCAAATTTTTTCTTTTAGTCCTGGATTTCAGTTATGAATCAAATTCATATTGGGTATTTTTTACAACATTTTGTAGATTTCTACCAATAGGACAAGACTGGAAATTTGGATTGGTCTTTTAGCAATTGGTTAAGCATTTGCATCAAACAAACCTGAAGGTGAACTTGGTTAAATTCCGATTTCCAAGAATGAGATCCGATGAATAATTTTTATGTCGTAAGAAAAATCCGCTCACTAATTTAAATGCCCATAGAAACCAAAAGGCATTCCATGGGCATTTTTTATCTTAAAGAATTGATATAGGCGGCGATTTTCAGGGCTTCCTCTTTGGGTACCTGAGGCATAGGAGGCATAGGGGTCGCATAATCAGGCCAGTTTTCGGGCTTGGGGTAATAAATCAGTTCCACGATCTGTTCATTGGTATACCTCCTTTTTGCAATGTCGGTATATGAGGGACCCACTTGTTTTTTATCCGCTGCATGGCATGCTGTACAGGTGTTTTTGGCCAGTAGCGCATTGACTACCTCCAAAGAAGGCACTTCATCGCCTTTGGGAGCTTCTGGCTTTACTACAGCAGTACTGGAAGCTGTGAGGGGCTTTTTGGTTGCTGCTGCTTTCTTGGCGGCTTCTTCCTCTTGTTTTTTTCTTTCTTCAGCGGAATTGAACTGGCTGACTTCAGCAAGCGTCAATTTGTTGCCTTCAGGAATGTTGTTTAGGGTGTAATAAGCCGTAGGATGCACCAGTGAATGAAATTCCAATTTTTCTCTCAATCCATCTAAAGAGAGCTTGTGGATGTAATATCTCCTGAGGTTCTCCACGAGGATCCGGACTTTCTTTCCATCCTCAGATAATTTTACTCCGGTTATGGGGTTGTCCAAGATGTTTACCGGAGGGCTGCCGTAAACTGGGGTGTACTTGTATGTGAAACTTTGGACGGCATAGGAAGCAAGATCCTCCGCTGATTTTGGATCTACGGGTTTGGTAAATTCAATTTCAAATCCATCAGGCATGGACTTGATGTTTCTCATTTCAAACGGCAGTTCATTATTCCAAACCATCCGTTGTAATCCTTCGTTGGCTTCCCCGGCAGAACCCCAACCCCGGTTGGTTTCTCCAACGAAGAGGGACTGGTCAGGGCCAAACACCATTCTTAACACACCGGATTGAAAACCGCTTCTGAAATCTATGGAAGCCCCCTGGTATTCCCCATTGACTTCTTCCAACATAATCCGCATGATCTTACTTTGCCCTTGATCACCTACTAGGATCTGCCCTTCAAATGGCCCCAGATGTCCTTTGGGTATCTGCAGAGGCTCGGCATTGGAGATGCCATGGATACCGTGGGGCAGCCAAACGGCCGGCAGCTTCAGTTCCTTGATCTTTTCTTTGGCTTGGTACATGGTCACAAATTCCTCATCGATGATGTTTTCCGGCTTGATGTATCGGCCGTTTTCATTTTTAACTTTACGTGGATCCACCACCACATCAAACTGTGCGGCAGTGAGTTGAAGGGGAGAGCCTTCGACACCTGTCCAGGCAAGACCGGCTGGATGACCGGTAAAATCCCCTTTTTCTAAATGCCACAGCCCGCCCGAACCGATATAATCACCCTGGTTTTCGGTGTAAAACAGCTTCCCGTCAATCATTCCAAGGCCGGCAGGAGAGCGCATGCCCGTGGCAAAAGGCTCCATTTTTCCATCGGGAGAAATCTTCATGACCCAACCCCGGTATGGAACCCTGCTTTCTCCCCGCCACCATTCTTCATTCCCAAAAGCAACATTACCGGAAACATAGAAATTTCCTTCCTGATCCATCACTGGACCAAAGCTGTATTCATGGTAATGCCCGGAAATGGGCCACGAAAAAATGGTTTCATAGGTGTCGGCGAGACCATCCTGTGTGGTATCAGTCAACTTGGTCAATTCGCCTCTTTGCGCACAATACCATGAACCGTCCTTGTAGGTCAATCCCAAAATTTCATGCAGTCCTGTAGCAAATTTACGGAAATAAGGCCTTGGACTACTGGGATTTTCTACCATAAAGACATCTCCACGACGGGTAGCTACACCCAGCGTGCCTTGGTCAGAAAAGGCCAGACCACCCACTTCGAGCAAAGTGCCTTCCGGTGAACTGACTTTCATGATTTTGAAATAATCCTCTTCCATAGGTGATTCCTGTCCAAGGGCAGAAAAAGCAACCAAAGCAAAACAACTAAAAGAGAGGAAGGTATTGAAATATGTTTTTGAGGTCTTCATGGGTGTCATCTATCAATTAAAACAAAAGGGAATATTGAACGGGCAACCCAATGGAGACCATGAGGGCTTTACCATTTTGGTTGCTTTCCAGGACTGGTTTGGACGGTGATTTCGGATCCAACTGAAGGTAGTATCCTTTGTCCACCACCCAATAAAGTCCGTCTCTTATCATTTTAATGTCACTGCCTTCTGCAATGGTCAGTCGCTTGTTGCCAGAGGCCCCTTCTACGGTAATGGATCTGTCCAAACCTTTTCCGTCAGACCTACTCGTGATCAAATCCTTGAATGAAAGCCCTTGGCTAAGGTAACGGTATTCTATGCCATTGTCTTTGACTTGGTATCCTTTCGGAATAAACTCCACATTGCCTGACTGAAAAGTGGTACCATGTATGGTTCGGGTTGGATTGCCCAGAAAAACCACTGCGCCCAAGGGCCTGGAGACCCCATTGCCTCGTTCATGCCACATAGGTGTAGCATCCAAAAAATCCCCTCTCCACACCTGGGCCAGGTTACCTTTGCTCAGGTCAAAGGAATAATGTACTTTTTGGGGACTCGAGACAGATATGGCATGGGTCAATTTTTGGCCATCCGGTAATTCGATGAAACTTCTCAGCATCGGCACCTCCTGGGTATTGACCAAAATAGGATCTACCTGATTGGAGGGTGCAACCCTACTTTGGGAAAGTGGAGTCATTCTAAGTCCCGGACCAGCAATGCTCAATTCCAATCCCGTTTTGGACCAATCATTGGTTTTGGATACCAGAATTTCTATAGGTAAGAGGCCTTTTTCCAGGGCAATGGTTTGAAATTGATATCCCTCTATCAAGGGTAACTCTTTTTTGCCATTAATTTTCAATCCCGCCCTTCCTGATGGCGCACCCATAAGGAATGTATATTCTCCGGATTCCGGAATGCTGAGATGGCCTTGATAATGTATTATGTTTTGTCCGGATGGTGCGGATATCTGATCCGAAATTTCATTTAAACTACCCTCAATCACTGGCTTTAACTGCGCAAATTCAGGTTCCTTATCGAAAAAACCCTGATATACTTTGTATTTGAGGCCGGAAAGTTCAGGTAATTCAGTATCAAACTGGGTCACTTGAATGTTTCTGAATGCCACAGCTCCATGATCTCCTTGGATCCTAATAGGTCCTGTGGCAATTTCATCCGCCACCAAAGCACCCCTCGTAGGGCCGTAAAGTTCCAGATTTTCATGGATCAGGACCCCATTGAGCATCACGGAGATGAATTTTGCATTTTTGGTTTTTTGTCCCTGTTCATCAAATCTCGGAGCTTGAAACGATATGGATAGTTGCTGCCATATTCCCGGTGCTTTGCTTACATTCTGTCTGGGAGCATGACCACCAAAGCCTTTTTGGCCCTCAGGCTTGCTCTCGTCCCACCTTTCATAAATGCCACCCATGTCTCCTGCCCTCGGATTGGTTTTGGTCCAGCTATCCAAAATCTGAATCTCGTACTGCCCCATCAGGTAGACCCCTGAATTGGAATTGGGAGCCACCATGAATTCCATTTCAAGATCGATGTCCCCGAATTTTTCTTTGGAAACGAGGTCTTCACCCTTGTTCTTTTTAGTAGGGAGGTTGACCAAAATACCCTTCCCGTTTTCTATTTTGAGTACATTGATTTTGTCCAATTCAGCCATGACTGCTCCGGCTTCCTGCCAAGTACCTTTGTTGGGCTCAAAGGCGGTCAATCCATCCAATTTTAAGGGCTCTTGGGCAATGGCTGTTGTCAATCCCCAAAAGTAAATGGCGGCCAAGCACAAGGGGATTTTATTTAGACTTTTTATTTTCATTTTACGAAAGGGTATTTAGCTAAAAGGTTATTCAAAGGTTTGTAAAGATGCTCCAAAGGCCCTTATTTTCCAAACAAGCAACCTTAGAAAGGTGTTTTTTAGCAATGAGGGCATCTCCGATGCTGAGGTTTTTTAGATCCAAGTGCTGATGAAGAAACAGTTGAATTGTTTACTAAGAAATCAAGAGAAAAATGGATGGGGTGGTGCCAAGTTCATTTTTCCCGGGTAAATGGAACAAAACGAACAGCCCCCAACCGAGTGGTCTTGATTTTCCCGTTCTTGTTTTCCAATCGAACCAATTCCTGAATGCTGTCTTGTGACCCAATAGGAATGATCATGATACCTCCTTCTTTGAGTTGGGCCAGTAGGGGGGCTGGTGGACTTTCCGCCGCCGCAGTAACTAAGATGGCATCAAAGGGACCCCTTTCCGGCCAGCCCTGAAATCCGTCGCCAATCTTTACCCTTACATTTTTGTAACCTAGGTTTTTCAAGTCCTCCTGAGCTTTTTCCCCCAAAGAGGCTATAATTTCCACTGAATATACTTTATCTACTATTTCTGCCAAAACCGCTGCCTGATACCCGGATCCCGTGCCTATTTCGAGCACTTTCATGTCGTTTTTTGGCTGAATGAGGGAAGTCATGTAAGCCACCATATAGGGTTGTGAGATGGTCTGTCCTTCACCTATTGGCAAAGGTCGGTCCTGATAAGCGTATTCTGCAAGTTCTTTTGGTACGAGGAGGTGGCGAGGCACCTTCCTCATGGCCATTAGGACCTCAGGATTTTTGATTCCCCTGGCAGCAATTTGGGTTTCCACCATTTCTATCCTTCTGGCTTGGAATGGGTCTTCTTGAGCGATAAGCAAAAACAACAGTAAGATCCAATGGTTCTTCATAAGAATGGCATTTTTAACCTTGGTTCTTCTAAATTTACCAATAGGGACAGTGAGATGCAAATGAGGTTATTTGAATCATGGTCTTTCCTTGCTGGAGATCCATATTCCAAAAGGATTGTTACCCCACATCATTACTTATTAAGTTCAAATTAATTAGCTCCCTCTGCTGTAATTTTGGAAAGCCGCTTGTTTTTTTTACATAAATTGCAGGCAGTTTTCAAAGGAATCCCTTTGGCATCAGAATGCCATGCTAAAAAAGCTCCTGTTGAAATATGCTGTACCCATACGCTCATACACCTTTGATTTGATGATTGGATTTCGAATGCATACTATTATGCGTCTTGGCATAATGACGCTGCTTGCCCTTCTTTCTGCGAAACAGCTATCGGCACAAAACAATCCCGATACCTTAACTACCAGGCAGCTTGAACAAGTCACCGTAACCGCACAAAAGCAAACTGAAAACCTACAGGATGTACCTGTCAGCGTGACTTCATTTGGTGCTATGGAAATCCAAAATTTACGTTTATGGAACAATGAAGGGCTTTCCGGTTTTGCGCCGAATCTATATGCGGCACATTCCGGTGATGGCCGAACCGTGATGGGCATTCGGGGAATTGCGACCACTTCCTATGATCCGGCTGTAGTCACTTACATTGACGGTGTGTTGCAGTTTGGTCTGGACACCTATTTCAATACTTTGCTGGATGTGGAGCGGATCGAGGTATTAAGAGGTCCTCAAGGCACACTATATGGCCGCAATGCCATGGGAGGGGTGATCAACATCATCACCCAGCAGCCTACCAATACCACCAAAGGTTTTGTTGGCGTGGATATTGGAAATTATGGACTGCAGCGGTACAGCGCCGGCATCAAAACCCCATTGGTCAAAGACAAGTTGTTTTTGGGCGTTTCGGGACTATGGGAAAACCATGACGGTTTTTTTACCAATGATTTTGATGGTTCAAAATTTGATCGACGAAGGGCCTTGATGGGCAATTATTACCTCCGCTATTTGGCCACAAACCGACTTGCTTTTACCCTTAACCTCAAACACAACAACAACCGGAATTTCGGTGCTTTTCCCCTCGCTGGCAGCATCGAACAGGCACTTGAAAATCCTTTTAGGGTGAATCAGAATGCAGTTACCCGAATGGTGGATGATGTATTCAATGTTTCTTTGAGTGCAGAGTATACTGCAGAAAACTACACCCTCACTTCCCAGACTGCCTTCCAATCCAATTACCGCATTTATGAAGAGCCTATAGATGGGGATTTTTCCCCACTTGACATCGTGTCCATTGTTAATAATTTTGGAAGGGAGTGGAATAGAGTAAAGGTTTGGACCCAGGAAATCAGGCTGGCCTCTGTCAGAAAACCTGAAACCAAAATTTCATGGCATACCGGTGTATTTGGATTTTTGCAGGATGATCCTGTAAGACAGGGAATTTATTTTGGCGAAAATGCTGACCTTTTTGGATCTCCGTTTACTGATTTTACCCAGATCACTACCAATGTGGGGAATAATTATGGTATGGCTTGGTTCGGTCAGGGGACCTATCACCTTGATCCCAAATGGGATGTCACTTTTGGTCTACGTTTTGATTATGAAAGCAGGGAATTGACCGCAAATCAGGAGGTTATTTTTGGAAGCAACCCACCTATCCTGACTCAGGGAGATACCACGGGAAAAGCCAGTTTCAATGCGTTTTCTCCTAAAGTCATCTTAAGCCGTAATTTGGCTGAAAACCGCCTGCTTTTCTTATCATACAGTAGAGGTTTTAGGGCAGGTGGTATTACCCAGCTTTCCTCAGATCCCGGCGAAATTCCGCTTCTAGGTTTTGACCCGGAATTCAGTGACAATTTTGAGTTGGGGTTCAAAAGTGACTGGATGGATAATAGGCTGCGTTGGAATGCAAGTCTCTTCTATACCTTGGTCAGTGATGTTCAGGTGCCTATCCTGATTCTGCCAGATGCCATCGTGGTCACCACCAATGAGGGCAGTCTCATAAGCAAGGGAGTAGAATCTGAGTTGACTGGATTGATCGGTAAAAAAACAATGCTTTCCTGGAATGTAGGCTTTACAGATGCCCGGTTTACGAATCTGAATTTAGGTGGGGAAGGGAACGGTGAAGATTTAAGTGGTAACAGACAGCTGTTCACTCCTGATTTTACCTCTTCACTAATCGCTCAATATCAGACTGATATCAGCAGTGAGAAAAATTTGAGTTTAATTGCCAGAGCGGAATGGATATGGATAGGAAACACCTACTATGATTTGGCCAATACCCTGAAACAAGATCCCTACCACTTGGTCAATTCCCGCATTGCTTTGAGAAAAGACAAGTTGGAATTGGCGCTGTGGGCGAGAAATATGCTGGATACCAAGTATGTGAATTTTGCTTATAACTTCGGAGCTGCCCACCTTGGCAACCCGGCCACCTTCGGGCTTTCTGCGAGGTTTGACTTTTGAGCAGGATTGGTCTGAAAAATTATTGCACGCAAAGGTGCAAAGGCGCTAAGAAAAAAAGGGAGGTAAAGGTTTTTTTGGATAGCTGAAACTTTTTGTTTTGAGTTAGGGGCTTTTTAATTGCACGCAAAGGCGCAAAGACGCTAAGAAAAAAGGGGAGGTAATGGTTTTTGGTTAGCTGAATCTTTTGTTTTGTTAGAGGCTTTTTAATTGCACGCAAAGGCGCAGAGACGCTAAGAAAAAAGGGAGGTAAAGGCTTCTTGGCCCAGCGGAATCTTTTATTTGAGATAGGGACTCTTTAATTGCATGCAAATACGCAAAGGCGCTAAGAAAAAAAGGAGCTTATAATTAATTAACACAGTGCTTTCTTTTTTTTTGAAAAATATTGACTTTTAATGAATTACAAAAAATGGTTATCTGCTTCTTTGCCAGTAACACAATATTCTTCTTCAAACGGGACGGAAGTCGGCCTTTAGTCGGGCAGGCCCGCCTTTAGTCGGGCAGGGGATGTGCCGGGATTTCAGTTCGCTGGTGATAATTATATTGAATTACCATTTTACTGGCATCATTGCGTACCTACATATTACAAAAAAAACTTTGCGTCTTTGCGCCTTTGCGAGAAACCAGTTTCTTTACTCCTCTGCGAGAGAAACAATGGATTTTGATTATTTTATCTGGATTATTTATATTTAGAATTATTTAGGTATTTAATCGTTGACAAAATTGCCTTCATAGTCTTTCGCTTTTGCGAAAATAAATTTTTGTTTTTTTAAGAAGTTTTTAGTGCTACACTCACTTTTATATTTATGACAGAAAATGAGCTTTCAAAAACCATTGTAGACACCTGTTACCGAATTCATGTGGAATTAGGTCCGGGTTTGTTTGAGTCAGTTTATGAAGAGATTTTAACTTACGAATTGATTCACAAAGGATTGTTTGTTTCGCGGCAGCAGGCCATACCTGTCTATTGGCATGATGTTAAAATGGATCAGGGATTTCGTGCTGACTTGATAGTGGAAAATAAAGTGCTGATAGAGGTAAAATCTGTTGAGTCCATTGCACCCGTCCATCAAAAACAAGTATTGACTTATTTAAAGCTTTCTGGCTTAAAGCTTGGGTTGTTGATTAATTTTAATGAGGTATTGTTAAAAAATGGAGTTAGCCGGATAGTAAATAATCTTTAGTTGACAATTGCACGCAAAGGCGCAGAGACGCTAAGAAAAAAAGGGAGCTAAAGGGCTCCTTGGGCTAGCTGAATCTTTTTGTTTTGAGTTAGGGGCTTTTTTAATTGCACGCAAAGGCGCAAAGACGCTAAGAAAAAAGGGGAGGTAATGGTTTTTTGGTTAGCTGAATCTTTTTGTTTTGAGTTAGGGGCTTTTTAATTGCACGCAAAGGCGCAGAGACGCTAAGAAAAAAGGGGAGGTAATGGTTTTTTGGTTAGCTGAATCTTTTTGTTTTGAGTTAGGGGCTTTTTAATTGCACGCAAAGGCGCAAAGGCGCTAAGAAAAAAAGGGAGGTAAAGGTTTTTTTGGATAGCTGAAACTTTTTGTTTTGAGTTAGGGGCTTTTTAATTGCACGCAAAGGCGCAAAGACGCTAAGAAAAAAGGGGAGGTAAAGGTTTTTTTGGATAGCTGAAACTTTTTGTTTTGAGTTAGGGGCTTTTTAATTGCACGCAAAGGCGCAGAGACGCTAAGAAAAAAGGGGAGGTAATGGTTTTTTGGTTAGATGAATCTTTTGTTTTGAGTTAGAGGCTCTTTAATTGTACGCAAAGGCGCAAAGGCGCTAAGAAAAAAAGGGAGTTAATGGTTTTTTGGTTAGCTGAATCTTTTGTTTTGAGTTAGAGGCTTTTTAATTGCACGCAAAGGCGCAAAGACGCTAAGAAAAAAGGGGAGGTAATGGTTTTTTGGTTAGCTGAATCTTTTGTTTGAGATAGGGGCTTTTTAATTGCACGCAAAGACGCAAAGGAGCTAAGAAAAAAAGGGAGGTAATGGTTTTTTTGGATAACTGAAACTTTTTGTTTTGAGATAGGGGCTTTTTAATTGCACGCAAAGGCACAAAGGCGCAAAGAAAAAAAGGACTTATAATTGATTTACACAGTGCTTTCTTTTTTTTGAAAAATATTGACTTTTAATGAATTACAAAAAATGGTTATCTGCTTCTTTGCCAGTAACTCAATATTCTTCTTCAAACGGGACGGAAGTCGGCCTGTAGTCGGGCAGGCCCGCCTGTAATCGGCCAGGTCCGTCTTTTGTCGTGCGGGCCCGCCTTTAGTCGGGCTGGGATGTGCCGGGATTTCAGTTCGCTGGTGATAATTATATTGAATTACCATTTTACTGGCATTTTTGCGTACATACATATTACAAAAAAACTTTGCGTCTTTGCGCCTTTGCGAGACACTAGTTTCTTTACGCCGCTGCTAGAAGGCAATTTCTTTAGGTAGAAACATTTAGAAAAAGCTGCAAAGAAAAAGGTATATTTTTATTTATTTTACCCTAGATCTATTTCCAAAAACAATTTGTTTAATCCAACAAAAAAATCAGCTAAAGGGTAAGAGATGAGCATCCAACCACCAATAGTAGTAAAACCGCTTTTTGGTCCTTTAGACGACCTGCTGCTTGACCTTTTAAAAGGACTTTCGGACCAGGATTGGGAAAAGCAAACCATAGCCAAAGCATGGAAAGTAAAGGATGTAGCAGCCCATTTGTTGGATGGAAACCTAAAGACCCTGAGTATACAGAGGGATGGCTATTTTGGAGAGATTGCCCCGGAAAAGCCAACATATGGAACTTTGGTTGAGTGGCTGAATGAGCTAAACGCAAGCTGGGTAAAGGCAGCCAAAAGAATCAGTCCAAAAGTACTGATTCATCTTCTTGAAATCACCGGGAAAGAGGTTACCGCCTACTATGAAACTCTACCGGATTATGAAAAGGCGGTTTTCCCAGTCAACTGGGCAGGGGAGACCCAAAGCCAAAACTGGATGCACCTGGCCAGAGAGTACACCGAGAAATGGCATCACCAACAACAAATAAGAGACGCAGTAGAGGTACCCGGGATTATGAACAAAGAATTTTATTTGCCGGTGTTGGATACCTTTATGAAAGCCCTGCCTTTTACTTTTTCCCAAATGAAAGCAGGCAAGAATGATATGGTGAAAATAAGTGTAACCGGAACGGTAGAATCTACTTGGTACTTATCAAAAATCACTTCCGGTTGGCATGTAGGAAAAACAGAGATGCAACAACCTACCGCGACTGTTGAGATTGATGCTGATTGGGCTTGGAAACTGTTTTCAAAAAGCCTCAGGTCCCATGATATTATGGACAGGGTAAAAATTTCAGGTGAGGAACGGTTGGCCTTAAGGGTATTGGAAATGGTGTCCGTTATGGCCTGAATGTGCTGAGCTTATTCTTCATTGTCATTCCAGATATCATGCGTGGTTTTCCAGGTTCCGTCGGACTGTTTTTGTAAGATATTGAGGTATTTGGAAGTGGAGGTAGTTTTCTCGCCAGTAGCCTTTGAAATCAAATCAACCTTGGCTTCCCCTCTCCCAAAAGCCATATCTCCAGACACTTCCACCTCCTCGTAATAACTTTCCAAAGAAGTTTCAAATTCATTAAAAATCGCTGCGTAATAGGCCTCTACCTCTTGGGTTCCAGTTTTAACAGGGCTACCTGGGGCCATTAGCTTTGCATCCCCTGTAAAATATTTGGCTATAGTGGCTGCATCTCCCCGGTTAAAGGCCTCAGCTCTGGCTTTACTCATTGCTGTGATGGCAGTTTTATCACTTTCTATATTCTCATCCCCCTTCTGATTAGTTTGACAGGAGAAAAGGAGAAAGGCAAGAAAGCAAAAGGACATAAGGTTTTGTGACATTTTGGAGATTAGTTTATATATTGAAAGATAGATACTTGTTATATTTTAGGTATCAAAACCCTTTGGCAATGAGCTAAAGGAGGAGCTACTTTCACAAAGTGAAGGCAATTTAATTGAATATTGCCACAATAGCCATGGACCGCAAAAGTACTACTTGGCTAGGGTTGAAAGTACAAAAAAACCAAATTTGAACATTCAAATCCCAACAAAAAACCTATGCAACAAATGAATTGTCAACGAAATGTACTATCACTCAAAATTCGGATAATTATCTTCCAATTTTTATTGATCCCAACCATACTAATCGCCCAGACCCCTGTCCAAAATTCTCTTTCCACGCCATGGACAACACTTGTCGATAATGAAAAACCTTTGCCTGAATACCCTAGACCACAGATGGTCAGGGATTCTTGGATAAACCTGAACGGTCAGTGGGATTACGCCATCCAGGAGAAAGGCCTGAAACCGCCTAAGCAGTTTGAAGGTAAAATTACGGTTCCTTTTCCTGTAGAATCCCAGCTCTCAGGAGTTATGAAGCCAGTTGGGGCTGAGAAGGAATTGTGGTACAAAAAGGAAACAACTATTGCGTCAAAAGATAGGAAAGGCAAGGTATTGCTTCACTTTGGAGCAGTGGATTGGGAAACTGAAGTTTTTGTCAATCGAAAATCAGTAGGGATCCATCGAGGTGGATATGATCCTTTTACTTTTGATGTCACAGATTTTTTGAACAATGGTCAAATGCAAGAAATTATGGTCAGGGTCTGGGATCCCACTGATGATGGGCCTCAACCTAGGGGGAAACAAGTGAACAATCCAAGGGGCATTTGGTACACCCCAGTAACCGGTATCTGGCAAACTGTCTGGCTTGAATTTGTACCGAAGGATTATATTTCTGACATCAAAATCTCTCCTGATTGGGACAGAAGCAGGTTTTTTTTGGATATTGAAACAAAATTGAACCCAGGTCAATTTTCATGGGAAGCGGTAGCATATTATGGTACAGAGGTAGTGGCGAGTGAAAATGGAGAAATCGGTCAGGAAATTGAATTGAACATTCCAGATCCCAAAGCTTGGTCACCAGAACATCCCCATCTTTATGATATTACAATCAAGCTGAAGCGCGGCAATAGGGTAGTGGATCAATTCAAGACTTACAGCGCTTTAAGAAAAATAAGTATTGGATACGACGCCAATGGCATGCAGCTGATGGAACTCAATGGCAAAGCCCTCTTTCAATACGGACCGCTGGATCAAGGTTGGTGGCCGGATGGGTTGTACACTGCACCGACTGATGAAGCCCTGTTGTTTGACATTGAGAAAACCAAAGAAATGGGCTTCAACATGATTCGTAAACATGTGAAGGTGGAACCTGCACGGTGGTATTACCACTGCGACAGATTGGGAATGCTGGTCTGGCAGGACATGCCCAGCGGGGATATGGGTAATGTATGGGAATCGAAGATTGGCATTTATCGGAAAGGTCTCGAAAGGGAAAGGACCAATGAATCAGAGGCGATTTTTAAGACAGAATGGCAAGCCATCATGGATGCGTTCCATCATTTTCCTTCCATTGTGGTGTGGGTGCCTTTCAACGAAGCCTGGGGGCAATTTAAAACCAAAGAAATCACGGAATGGACAAAAGCACACGATCCCAGTAGATTGGTTAATTCTGCTTCAGGAGGCAACTTTGAACTAGAAGGCAACAAACTGGTTGGGGATATCTTTGATGTGCACAATTATCCGGATCCGGTCATGCCATCCCCTGACCTTTTTGGAAAAGTAAATATTCTGACCTTGGGGGAGTATGGTGGCTTAGGCCTTCCTGTGGAGGGTCATACTTGGCAGGAGAAGGACAATTGGGGTTATCAGTCTTTTAAAAATAAAGACGAACTATGGGACCGTTATCAAAAGCTGATTGTTGACCTTAAACCATTGATCCAAAAAGGTCTTGCCGCTGCGGTTTACACCCAGACAACAGATGTGGAAGTGGAAGTAAATGGCCTGATGACCTATGACAGGCAGGTTATTAAATTCCCCATTGAAGCGTTGAAAAAGCTGCACGATGAATTGTATAAGTGAAGGAATTCATATTGCAGCTGACTGAAACTTGAATGCTTAAAAAGTAAAGAAAATGCATTCAGTTGAAAAGTCCCAAAAAAAAGAGGGTTGGATAATTCCAACCCTCCGATTACATAGTTCCATTGATTTCAACCAAACTACACTTAATGAGAAAAGCCAAACAAACCTTATGAATGTAAGCCAATTCTCCGGACTATGTAATGTTTAATATTTTTATAAAATAAAGTAGGACATTTATGTATTTAACACGAAAATCTGCTTCATTTATTGTGTTTCTCCTAAGGTAATTGACAAAATACCTACCAAAATTGCAATATACAGTCAATCAGTCCCTTAAGTTGCTTTGCTAAAATTGGCTATACATTTTTGAACAAATTTGTTTGAAAAATGGACTAAGTTGATGGTAACAAAATTATCCAGATGATCTTTGTTTTGTCAAATCCACTGAATTTATGTACGGAAAAAATATTGGGGTGAGCAAGAACTGCCAAAAGCTTAAGCCTTTAGCAATATAAAAACCAAGGTGAATTTATGAATTTCCGTAAATGAAATCCAGGATTTGTGATGAGCTTTTGACATTGAACGAAACAATTTCCGGTATGAAAAGTTATAAAAATCGAATTATTTACAGGAAAAGTGATTAATTTTTGGTCTGAAAGCCATCAACCCACCTTATGTTGCAAAAGTTGAGCCTCGTCATCTTTATGATTCTTTTTGGATCCATCCTTCAAAATCTGCATGCTCAAACCCGAAAAGCCACCTTGGAAGAGATCATTTCTTTTGCTTTTGAGAATCAACCCGGAGCAAGGCAGGGCCAATTGGCCAGAGAAATAACCGATGCCAATGTGAAGTCGGACTTATCCGGCTGGTGGCCACAGGTGGGAGTTTTTGCTGATTTATTCCGGTATTTTGAGCAACCGGTGGCTATTTTTCCCGATTTCGATGATCCGACTTCCGGACAATTTCAGGAAGTTAGGACTGGTGTTCCTTATAATTCTAATGTGAATTTTACCGTTGACCAGCCTTTGTTCAACAACTCGTTGTTTTTGGCTAAAGACCAGGCCAACCTACGTAGAAAGGAAGCAGACCAAAATTTGGAAATTTATTTGGTGGATTTAAAGGTTGATGTGAGTAAGGCATTTTATGACGTATTGCTCAGTCAGGAAGAAATCAAAATCAGGGAAGAGGACCTTCAGCGGCAGGAGAGGCAACTGAAAGATGCCATGGCCCTCTACCGGGCCGGAATCGCAGACAATATTGATTATAAAAGAGCTACCATCACCGTTCAGAATACCAAATCAGCCCTTTACCAAGCCAGAGAAGCCTATCAGGTGCGAATGGCCATGCTCAAAGAATTGAGTGGACTGCCGAAGGAAGAACAGCTTGTCCTGGAGTATGACCTTGACAGGATGTTAGAAAATGTCTACTTGGATACGCTTGAGAATGTGGCTTACCGCAACAGACCAGAGGTAGTGCTGGTCCAGACGCAGCAATCCCTTCAAGATGCCGGCCTGAGTTATTACCGGAGAATGTACATTCCGGAGTTTTCTGCATTTTTCAATTACAACCTGCTTTACCAGACACCGGTTGGCGCTGAATTGTTTAACCGAACTTTCCCTAATTCTTTGATAGGAATGAGGTTCAATTTTCCCATTTTTCAAGGCGGAAAAAGAAACCACGACATTCGGGCAGCATCTTTGGAGCTTCAACAATTGGAGCTTGAAATGGACAACATACAACTTCAGGTGGATCGAGAGCATCAGGAAGCCCTCAGCAATTACAAAACAAACCTTTACCAGTTGATGATCCTGGAGGGGAATAGGGAGTTGGCAGGGGAAATCTACCAAACCGTCAGCTTACAATATGAACAAGGCATCAAAAATTTTCTAGAGGTGATCCAAGCTGAAACTGATTTGCAAACCGCCCGAATCAACTATTTCAATGCCCTTTTCAGACTGATGGCCAGCAGAATGGATCTACTTAGGGCAAGAGGCTTGATTGATACCGGATATTAAATGCCAGCTATGAAAAACCCTTTGAAAATCAATTTCTTTACTATTTATCCTAGGTACATAAATATGGCTTGGGCCAAATTTTTTTGTTTGGTTTTGCTTTTTTCTTTTTCCTGCGGTGAAAAAGAGGAGGAGCAAACATACACGGAGGTGACAAGTACTTTGGTCAAGGAAGAGCAGGTAAGGTTTTCCAGAACCTACCCTGCTGCTGTGGTGGCATTGGAAGAGGTGGACCTGCGGGCCGATGTGGTCGGGTACGTGACCCGAATCCACATTGAAGAAGGGCAACAGGTGAAAAAGGGTACCTTGATGTATACCATAGACCAAACCCGCTACCTGGCCAGAAAGCAACAGGCAGAATCGGCTGTAGCCATTGCAGAAGCCAATTATGATAGGGTAAGCATGGATGTGAATCGGTACCAGAAGTTGAAAGAGGAAGATGCCATTGCTACTCAGATACTTGACAATGCCTTGGTAGATCTTCGCAATGCTCAAGAAACTTTAAATTCGGCCAAATCTGATTTGGAGAATGCAAGAATTGATCTGGATTATGCTAGTATAAGAGCACCATTTGACGGAACAGTCGGTTTCTCGCAAGTCAGGATCGGGACTTTGGTCAGTCCCGGTGAGACATTGTTGAACACCATATCCAAAGATGATCCTATCGGAGTAGATTTTTTTCCTGAGGAGCAGCACCTTTGGACTTTTCAAGAGCTGTTCAGGAATGAAAATGTTGAAGTAGACTCCATTTTTCAACTGCTCTTACCAGGAAATAGGGCATATCCTTTTACGGGAAAAATAGAAACTTTGGATCGGGCAGTGGACCGAAACACAGGGACTTTTCAGGTAAGGTTGCGATTTCCCAATCCGGACAACATGCTCCGTCCCGGATTGAGCTCCACGCTTAAGGTTCTGGATGAAAAATCGGAGACGGTATTGTTGGTTCCCCAGGCAGCCGTTCAGGAACAGATGGGAGAATTTTATGTGTATGTGGTAGAGGGAGAAGAGGCCAAGGAAGTCAAAATCAAACCAGGAAAAAGCAAAGGAGGGTATTTGGTTGTTTTGGAGGGGTTAAAAGAAGGACAGGAAATCGTTGTCAAAGGCATTCAAAAAGTAGGTTCAGGGGATAAAATCAAGGTATTAAACCAGGAGGTGTCTCCATGATAGCGGATACCTTTATCAAGCGCCCCAATACTGCCATTGTTTTATCGGTTTTTATCCTGCTTTTTGGGATTTTGGCTATAGTTAGTCTTCCTGTGTCCCAATATCCCAACATTACTCCGCCGGTCATTCAGGTCACAGCCATCTACACCGGAGCAGATGCTGAAACCATCGAGGAAACGGTAATTACTCAACTGGAAAAAGAAATCAATGGCACTCCTGGTATGGCCTACATCGAGAGCATCGCCAGCAGTGAAGGTAGGATGACGATGAACATCACTTTCGAAGTGGGTACCGACGTCGATGTAGCGGCTGTAGAAGTCCAAAACAGGATCAGCGTGGCAGAACCGCTTCTACCCGAGGAAGTAAGAAGGCTGGGTGTGGTAGTAAGGAAACGTAATCCCAGTATTCTTTTGATTGTATCCATATTTTCTCCTGAAGGTACCCATGGCATAGACTTTCTTAATAACTACACCAACATTTTTGTAAAGGATGAGTTGTTGCGGGTTCCTGGGGTAGGAGACATATTTGCAAGAGCAGAGGATTTTAGTATGAGGATATGGTTAAAACCTGACCGGCTATCCCAACTTAATCTGACCGCCAATGACGTAATCAATGCCTTAAGGGAACAAAATATCCAAGTGGCAGCAGGTAGGATAGGAGCTCCCCCGCAAACAGACTATCAGGCCTTTGAGTATACCGTATTTACCAATGGACGCCTTGAAACCGCAGCAGAATTTGAGCAGGTGATTCTTAAGCGGAATGAGGACAACAATGCCTTGGTCTATCTCAAAGATGTGGCAAGGGTGGAGTTGGGAAGATTTGATTATTCTACCAATAATTTTACAGACGGCTTTCCAGCTGCCTACCTGCTCGTCTACCAAACTCCAGAAAGCAATATACTGGAAACTGAGGAGGGAATCAGGGAAACAATGGAAAGATTGAAACAAAGCTTCCCTAATGACTTGGATTACATTGTACCTTTTGAATCGGCCTCTGTGGTTTCTGAATCCATTTCTGAGGTGGTAAAAACTTTGCTCATTGCCCTGGGATTGGTTCTTTTGGTTGTATTTCTTTTTCTTCAAAACTGGCGAGCCACCCTGATCCCTATATTGATCATTCCTGTTTCGATCATTGGCACCTTTGCGCTGTTTATTCCTTTAGGTTTCACGATCAATACACTTACTTTATTTGGTTTTGTATTGGCCATTGGCATTGTGGTAGATGATGCGATTGTGGTGGTGGAAGCCACTATGGCCATTATGGAAGAGAAAAAAGTATCCGCCAAAGAAGCGGTATCTGAGGCCATGAAGCAGATTTCGGGACCGGTTATCGCCATGTCCCTGATTGTGGCTTCGGTGTTTTTGCCGGTGGGTTTTATACCTGGCATACTTGGCAGGCTGTATCAACAGTTTGCCATGGCTATCGCTGTTTCAGGATTGATCTCCGGATTTGTTGCCCTTTCCCTTACCCCTGCATTGTGTTCTCTCTTGCTCAAACCCAGCAACATAGACAAAAAATCTAAAGGATTGAATCGTTTTTTCTATTTGTTCAATCGCTTTTTTGAAAGATTGTCCAAAAGTTATAACCGAAAGGTCATGTGGAGTCTGGAAAGGTCTAAATACATCCTGATAGGCTTGGGACTGCTTATCTTGGCTACCTTTCTGATGTTCCAGCAAAAGCCCACTGGATTCATACCCACAGAAGATGAAGGAAGGTTATTTGTAACTTTTGAATTGCCCGAAGGGGCTTCCACCAACCGAACCTTGGCGACCATCACCAAGTTGATGGACATCTTGGATCAGCAGGAAGAAGTCCTTCATTATTCGGCGGTTACCGGTCTGAACGCAGTAAATTTTGCTGTTAAATCAAACAGTGGTACAGTGTTCACCCAATTGACTCCTTGGGGAGAAAGGAAAGGTAAAGGGCAAGGGGCTTTTGAGATTCAAAAAAGACTGGAAGACCTTCTGGCAAGGGAATTGCCAGAAGCTGAAGTAGTTATCATTGCTCCACCTGCTATTCCTGGATTGGGTAGCACCTCTGGCTTTACCTTTGTCTTTCAGGAGCTGGATGGAACAGGTAACATCAAAGACTTTGAATCCAATCTGGAAACCTTTGTGGAGGAATTGAACAAGCATGAAAGCATAGGGAATGCTTTTTCATTTTTCAGTGCCAGTACTCCGGCTTATCGCGTAAAGTTAAATAGGGAACAGACTGCCCGGCAGGGCATCAACATCGGGGAAGCCTATCAGACCCTTCAATCCTACCTGGGGAGTTTTTATGTAAACGATTTTATCCTCTATGGAAGAAATTTTAGGGTGGTGGTGCAAGCAGACAGTGTTTATCGAGAAGATCCAGAGGGACTCAACCAGTTTTTTCTTAGAAATGCCGCTGGGGGATTGACACCCATGAGTGCTCTGACGGAGGTGGAATTGATAGAAAATGCCCCTTTAATCAATCATTTCAACTTGTTCAGGTCAGCCACTATCAACGGTGAGGCCGCTCCTGGTCGCAGTTCAGGTGAAGGTATTGCTGCCTTGGAAGAGGTAGGTGACGGAAACCTGCCAACAGGATATGGGTATGATTTTGCAGGAATTACCCGGGAAGAAGTAAAAACTGGACAGAGTACCCTTTTGGTATTTCTGCTTTCCGTATGCTTTGTTTTTCTATGTTTGACTGCGCTTTATGAAAGTTGGTCTGTCCCTTTTTCGGTTTTGTTGGCGGTTCCTACTGGAGCTTTCGGAGCTATTTTGACTTTGCTGTTGTTTCCTCGATTGGAAAACAATGTATACGCTCAGATAGGCTTGCTGACACTGATAGGCTTGGCTGCTAAAAATGCCATCTTAATTGTAGAGTATGCAAAAGAGAGGGTAGATGGGGGCATGGATATTACAGAAGCAGTCAAAGAAGCTGCCAGCCTGCGTTTGCGTCCCATCATCATGACTTCCATGGCTTTTATTTTGGGGATTTTGCCTTTGGCATTTGCAGGTGGTGCCGGTGCTTTGGCCCGCCAAACCATCGGATGGACTGTTTTCGGCGGGATGATTGCGGCCACGCTGTTGACCATTTTTTTGGTACCTGTGCTTTTTGTTTTGATCAGTAAGTTGGCTTTCAGCAAAAAGGAATTGGAAGACTTAAAACATCAAAGCGATTCATCCGGATAAGTTGAATTGATCATTTGCATGACATTGACCCCTTTTTGGATTCCGTTTAAATCAGGACTCCTCTTCGTCACTGCTGAATAAGTAGCCAAAGGCTCCGAAAGCTGGAACATTTCTAGAAACCACACTTACTATGGCAAAAATCGGAATAGCTAGTATCATACCCACAATGCCCCAGATGGCATTGCCCAATATTACAGAAAGGATAATAAAAAAGGGATGTACATTTAATTTTCCCCCCAAAACGATGGGTTGGAGGATATAGCTGTCCAGGAATTGAACAAATAAAAACGTAACAGTGACACCAATCAAAGTGGACATGTCTCCTCCTGAAAAAACTCCCATGGCCATGGCCAGTACGTATCCAAAAAAATTACCCACAAAAGGAATCAAGGAAAGGATGGCCGCAATGATGCTGACCACGATGAAATTTTCTACCCCTGAAATCCACAGTCCAAGACCGTACAATACCACCAAAACTATCATAAGTAGCAGTCTACCAATCAGATAATGCTGTACCACATCAGCAGATTTGGATATGATATTTCTAACTTCATCTTGCTTTTCTTTTTCAAAAAGCTTCAGGATAAATTGCTTGAATCGGTTTCGATAGTGGATAAAGAAAAAGATATAAACAAATGTGATCAGGAAATCTGTCAAAAATCCAGCGGCTCCTCCAATCACCGACAGTGCCTGTTCTCCTTTTTCTCCGTTATCTCCGTTTTCTTCTTCTTCTTCTTCTGATTCCTCTTCATCATCACCAACGCCCATATCTGATTTATATTCCTCCAGTTCGCCTTCATCCATTGGCGTATGTTGTAGGATGTAGGCTTCTGCTTTTTCTATTTTTGGCAATATAGTGTCCTTTATGTCATCCCAATCATCCACAATGGTTTTCATCTGCCAAGAGATGACCAAAAAGAAAAGCCCGGCTAAAATCAACAATATCAAAATATTGATGATACTGGTCCAAATCCGTTTCATCCCTTTGGACTCCAGTTTGTTGGCCAAAGGAAAGGTCAACATGGCAAGGATAAAAGCCAATACCAGAGGAGCTAGAAATTCCTTAGCCAGGACCAGACCATAAATGAAAAAGAACAGCCCCGCAACAAGCAATGTAAAATTGATTAAGATGCCATTGGGAGTAAATATTTTATTGGGTTGCATGGGTTGGTCATTAGAATTCTATGTAAAAATGGGGTAAATAATTGATTAATTCAAAATAATATTGAAAATATGATAATTTTCACCAAATAATATATCTTAAAAACCTTTTAAATCCTATTAAATCTGTATCGATAATCTACAGGTGACATGTCCACATATTTTTTAAATACATCGCGAAAGGCTTTTGGATCACTGTAGCCTACTGCATACATGACTTCATTGACTTGCTTTTGCCCCGATTCCAACTGGAGTTTGGCTGCTTCTATCTTTACCCTTTGCGTGTATTCAATCAGTGAATTGGACGTTGCTTTTTTAAATCTCCTTTCTAGGGTTCTTCTGCCAATTCCAAACCGTTCAGCCAGTTCCTCCACTGAAAATTTCTGGTCAAAATATTTTTCCAGGTATTCCTGAATGGCTAGAATTAAATCATCTCCATGATTTTTTTGCCCTTTGAATAGGGCGAAAGGCAATTGACTGTTACGTTCAATATCAAGGAGAAAAAACTTGGAGGCCATGATGGCCATTTCTCTGTGGGTGTGTTTTTCCACCAAATAGAGCAAAAGGTTCCAATAGGCATTGGCCCCGCCACTTGAGTATAGGCCATTTTGTTCTGAAATGATTCTGTTGTCCACCAACTTTACTTCAGGAAACATCTCTTTGAAAGTGGGGGCATGGAGCCAGTGGGTAGAACAGGTTTTTCCGTTGAGTAAGCCGGTCGAGGCCAACAGAAAAGCACCAATACAGAGGCTTGCTACTTCGGCACCTTTCAAATATTGGGCTGAGATCCATGGATAAAATGCCTGATTAAGCGCAATGGCTTCCTTGATATCCCCAGAGATCGCGGGTATGATGATCAAGTCAGTGGAGGTAACCTCATCCAGCAAAGTATCAGGATGAAAGCTTACCAAACCATGGTTGACCATTACTTCTTTCTGCAACCCGACCAATTGAACCTTGAAGGCTGGTTCAAGGTCCATATTTTCCAGAAACATATTGATGGCGGAAAACATGTACTGAGGATCTACCACTGCGGCGGGAACCGCCCTTTCAGGTACAAGAATGGAGACAGTCTTCATGTCAGGAAGTTAATAATTATGACTGTCGCAATCAACCCTGAATGATGTCGGAATTACACTTGGGATGTTTTTTATTTGGAAGTCAAGGCCTATCCATCAGCTTTTGTCATCCGTTCTTTTGAGCAATCCAAGTCCTGAACTGAAAAAAATAATACCTAAAATAAAAAAGACAAGGATGGTTTTCCAGTCACTGTTTTCACTGTTGAGAAAAAGATAGGCGCTATAAATTAATCCGCCTATGCCTGCTACGGTCAGGAGGGGGCCGAAAATTCTTTTGAGATTCATAGGTTGGTTTTTAGTTGTGGATAAATTGGGTCAAAAATGTTGCCAGTAATTTTCGGGGCTTTCAGGGTTGCCAGGGTTATCCAATTTGAAGGGTGACTGGATTATTTAGGGCGTGTTTGATATTGAAGCGCGCGTTAATCCTTTGTTTTTTTAGGATTGGTGAGGGCTTTTTTGATGCCCTCTAAACCCTCTACAAATAGTGACATCTGACCGATGACTTGAGACATCCTGTCCTGATCACCTAATCCCCTGATCCGGTTGTTGCGAACGAAGGCCTCTTTGATGGCTTCCCATCGTTTTTGCATGGAAGGATCCAATCTTCCCATCATTTCCGCCAATTTCAACAGGTTGGATTCTGCGTCTGAAGTCAGGGTTTGAGACTCATTTTGATAATGGTCCAAAACCAACTGTATGACTTCTTCATCATTGAGGATAGGGACCAGCATGCCCATCAATTTGTTCATGTCCCGATAGGAACCCTGCAGCTTAAAGGGAGGTTCAGTCCTGTAGTCATCAGACATGGCAGCAGAAGCAATGTATTGGGCGTTGACCATGAGAAGCACATCCCTGAGCATGATGGTCATTTGCAAAACTCGGATGCAGTCTTTTATCTCTTGAGCGGAAAGATTGCCTTCCAAATCAGGCAATTGAGTTTCACCGTTTTCAATGAATTGAATCAGTTTGTATAAATTTTCCATACCAAACTGCGCCATGGATTTCAGATTTTGATTTGAGGTCAATCCATTTTCGATCAAACTCAGCTCAAATAACTCTTTCCTATTGGAGGCGGTATCACCCAAGTTGTAAATATCGGCACGGTTGGACAACATGTCCGGGATTTGGAATTTGTCCCCGCTTTCTGTGTAGGGATTTCCTGCCATGACTACGCAGAACCGCTTTCCTCTGAAATCATAGGTCTTGGATTGTCCGTTGAATACCCCTTCGATCTTGCGCTGACCGTCAGCCAGAGAGATGAATTTCTGCAAAAACTCGGGATTGCAATGCTGTATGTCATCCAGATAAAGCATCACATTGTCACTCATCTCAAAGGCCAGATTTAGTTTTTGTAATTCCTGACGTGTGGCGGCATTTCTTGCTTCTGAAGGATCCACAGAGGTAATTTCATGCCCTATGGAAGGTCCGTTGATTTTCATAAAGATCAGCCCCAGCCGGTCGGCCACGTATTCCATCAAGGTTGTTTTCCCATACCCGGGGGGAGAAATCAGCAATAGCATTCCTGAACGATCTGTGCGCTTATCCAGTCCATAAGCACCAAGCTGCTTGGCGAAGTTGGCCCCGATCATGTTGAAATAGACCTGATTGATCAGTTTGTTCCTCACAAACGAAGTCAAGACTTGCGTTTGGAATTCATGCAACCTTAAAGATTGTTTTTTCTCTTCGATTAACTGATGTTTGATTTCTTGAAGTTTCAAAAAGCGAGGCCTGGCATGTGTTGTAAATTGGTTTAATCTCTTGACAAAGTCATGGTAGTCAAAAAGGTAAACATTAGATTCCTCTTGGCCTATGGGAGCCTTGAGATTTTCAACTTCGGTCAATCCATTGACAAATAAGACGTTAGGTTGATTTGAACTATGGGTAATAAGCAAAACGGTTAACTCATCCAAAACTCCTTCTGAAACATTTTCACCATCATTTTCAGCAAAAGTTTCGACCCATTGTCTGCAGAGATGCCATACCTCAGCAGGGTAGGAGGTAATTTCATCCTGGGCATCTTGAAAGGTCAGGTCTGCATTTTTCGATTTCAGCGATTTTTTAAACGCCTCATGGAGTTCAAAAGCTGATTTTTCACAGACAAAGCCATCAGTGACCTGTTCTTCTGACAAATACAAAGCGGATTGAAAGGGGTCGCTTTGTTCAAATAATTTATACTTTTTGGAAAAGCTTTCAATTTTCTCACCCAATAATTTGATGAGATGCTTTTGTTCTTTGGTTTGGGGAAAAGCTTGTTTGAGCAGGTTGAGAAAAACAAATTGCTTTTTAAAGAACATCTTTTCCTCCGGATCACAGAAATGCCAAAACAATTGGGCCAAAACCCTTGTCTGAGCGGCAAAACGAAGCAATCCCAAGTCTCTGTCTTTTTCAAGCAATATTTTCAAAAGGACTAAGGCATCATGGTCGTGGACACCTTTGACATATCCTTCTCCGTAATGGCTGGCGATATGACGGTCAATGTGGTTTTTGATCAACGCATCTGTGAGGGCTTGCCGCTTATCCAATGACTCAAAAATTTTCCATGCCAAATACTCTGAACGGTGCACCTCTTTGTTTTCAGAAGGCAATTCCTGATTCCATACATCCTGAAGTTGGTTGAGTTCCTCTTTATTTACAGCTTCATAATAGGATGTGCCGGTCAGGTGATAATGATATTTCCTGTCTCTGACTACCAGTGTCAGATCGAGCTTCTGATTGTTTACAGCAAATCTAAAATCCCCCAATTTGATGACGTTTTTGCCATCTTCAAACAGCTCATTTTTGTCTTTCAGAGCTCTAATGGCTTCCTGCTGAAGTACCTGAATCTGATTGAGCAAATCTTCGGACTTGGCTGAATCATCCAGTTTCTGAAGCTGTTTGGCTACATCCCTGACTTTATCCACCATCAGGTCTGCAGCAAAATATCCGTTGATTTCTACTTCGGTGGTAAAACTGGCAGCCCTTGATTTGATCCCATTTAGTATACGTTCCGCTGATGCGAAAAGGGAGTTTGTCCTTCGGTTTCTGGCTTCTGTAAGATTCACCTTTTTGGATTCGAAGGCAGCATAGATGGCTTCCCTCTTTTCTCCGATTTTTTCCACAAACTCGTCAAAATCAGCAAACTTACCCTCTAGTTCCTCCAGATGTATGGATAATTTGGTCAGGTATTCGTCACATTTGGCAGGTTCGTTAGCCAAGTCAAGATAATTGACGATGGATTGTTCAAACAAGGTCATCTGAGCTTGAAAATCAGCCCTCGCCTCCTTCTGACCCAATTGTCTTCTTTGGGTGTTGAGGTTGACTCTTTCTTGATTGAGCTGGGCAAAAATCAAGGATATGTTTTCTATGATCTGCGTAGAATGAGCCGTATCCTCTACTTTGAGGTTATTGACAATGTCAATCAACATTTCCAGTTGACGGGAAAGGTTGTCAAACTCCTGTTCCAAAGCCCTGGCATCGATTACTTTGGTAAGCTTCTGTACTGATGCTTTCAAGGTATCCATGCTGGATTGATAGAAATCCAAGGCATCATCCTGAAGCAAAAACTGTACACAGGCTTCAGCAAGCTCATCTGCCCGCTCGGCAACTTTTTTTTCCAACTCCTCAACCAAATCTAAATCCACGTACCTAAGGTTTTTCAGCCCGATGATCTCTCCTCTGATGCTTCTCATTTGTGAAAGCAGGGAGACATACTGATCCAGGCTCTCAAAATTGGCCCTTCTTGTGTCAAAGATAATTTTGTCTACTTTTTCTTTGACGGTTTGCAGCGATTTAGCTGTATTTTGTCTGATCTGTACGACTTTTTCAAATTCGTCGATGGCGGAAACAGCGATTTCCTTGATCTGCGAAAGCGGCTGCTGCAGGCCAACAGCGCTTCCGTTTTTGAGCCAGAAGTAACCATCAAGAATGCTTTGGCTTCGCCTTTCGAGGTCTTCATAAAGACCGTTGTAACTGTCTTCCTTGTTGAGCAAAACCACCAGTTCCTGGATTTCCGCCATGGCTTTTACAATATCCCTGTTGCCAATCTTGTACAACTCCTTGTCCTTGTAGGCTTCATTTGGGAGCAGTTCTTTGGCATAGGGTGTTTGCCATATCTGGATGAGGTGATGGGTTCCCGGTTCCTTTTCCGTATTGAAATAGCAAAGTTCTCCATCAGCAAAAAGGGTATAGCCATTGCAAAATATGGGTGTTTTGACGGTTTGCTCGATTACATTGTAGGAGAGGATGACAAAGTCATGGTTTTTCTCTTCATAAAAAATAAAAAGGTAATCCTCGCCGTTGGGAGACTGCACCTTTCTAAGGAATTTGACCCCTTCAATTTTCCTGTCAAACAGCTTGTATTCCCCGGTCTGTAAATAATATCCATTGGACAGGATGATTCCCTGATGATCCGGCAACAATATGCCTGCGTCCTTGAGGGTGTCTACGCGGATGACGTTTTTTACCCTCGAATTAAAAATGAAATACCTGTCACTTTCCAGATAAGGGCGGATTTTTAGTAAAACCAGATTGCCTAGGTCACAAAAATGAATTTCAGCATCATCGAGTGACTGGTCTTTCTGTTCGACTTCTTCCGAATAAATACCCAAACCATCATCCGTATTGTCCTCCACTTTAATGGTTAGATTACCACTCACGGTTTCTACAAAAACCTTATCCACGATAGAGATATGGGGGTTTTTGCCAGCCCGCTGCATGTCACGGGTGGCCCTGGACCATTCAAATTCGTGCTGTAAGGGAAATTTGATTTCAGCAGCACTCCGGGAATCAATGTACTGCAATTTTTCATTTTGGATCAACCACTTGAAAGCCTTGATATCTGTAGGACTCTCAGACAATTGAAATACCATGTACAGGAAATTTCCCGAAACAAAAAAACGGGAAAATTGGGTGTTTCTGTAGAATTTGTAAAGGTTTTGAAGCTCTGCGGCAAAGGTTTGGTCTTTGATGATATCCAGAGGAAGCGGATGAAATTCATGGTTGTCAAATTTGTAGACATTGAAGACATCGTCCACTTCTAGGACCGTTTTAAGTCCTAACCGTACGTTATACCCGAATAGGCAGATTCTTCCCACCGAAACAATGTCCCTTGCCATGCAATTGTGCTGGGTCGTGATTCTGATGTTGGACAACAATTTGAAATCCACCACCCCAAAAATCAACTGCCGGTCCTGATTAAGGATTTGAAGTTGCTCGATGAGTTCTTGGCGCTGCTGTTGGAGCCTGTTTTGAATGATTTCGTAGGTACCTTTTTCTATATTCCTGTCCATATACGGTAAAATCCTAATTCGGTCGTAAGTCAAAAATTGTCACCAATAAAATGCCCTTAAAGATCATGCTTGGTTTCTGTGGATAATTGAGAGCCGCTGACCTTAGTGAAATTCAGGGCAGAAAACCGCAAATTATCCATACTAAAGTTTTTGAAGGATTAAAAGGAGGATCCTACATGATCCTCCTGTTTTCTACTCCCATCCCTTTGGCTAAATTCAGCATGTTGGTCAAAAAGCCCTTGTCCTGGTCAGAGGCTTTCATTTGAATCTGAGCAATCAAAGCGGCAATGGATAGGTTTTTCAAATCCTCAGTCGTTATCCCATACTTATTGGCAATGTTGCGGATTTTTTCCACCAGATCATTTGGGGTGTCGTCTTTGCCGTTTTCACCCAAAAAGGCATCTTTGAACTGGGCAACCGTATGGGAGTGTTCCACCATTTTGTCGATTCCTTTTCCGGTTGATATTTGCTTGATCAGGTTGTCGAAGAAGGTGTTGTCTCCTCCCACAATATCAATTTTCGCGGTTTTAAATGCTTCTGCAAGCACTTTGGCCTGTGCATCTGCGATGTCCTTTTGGATACTGATTTGCGCCAATTCCACATCCTTCTCTTTTTGAAGCTTTAGCCTGAATTCTTCGTGTTCCTTACCGGCATCATTCAGTTGTTTCATGGCTCCGGCTTTTTCATTGATGCCTTTGGCTTCTGCGATGGCTTTTTCTTGGATCACCTCAGCTTCTGCCAAACCTTCTTTACGTTTCGCTTCCGCTATCTTCTCAATGACTATGGCATCTACCATTCCCTGTCTTTCCAAGGCATCGGCCTTGGCATGCATCACCTGAGCCTCTGACATACCGAGCGTGGCTTCCTCCTTGGCTTTTGCTTCTGCGATGATTTTTCGGGCATCAGCCTCTTTGTCTGCAGCATCTTTTTTCGCATTGGCCTCAATGATGATTTTGGCAGCTTCATGTTTGGCTGATTTCTCTTTTGATTCAGCAGCTTTTACTTCTTCAATCAGGTTTTTCTCAGCTTCTTTGGAAGCAATAATCAATGCAACATCTTTTTGCCTGTTCGCTTCTTTAAGGGCTTCAACATCCTTGATTTTCTCTTGCTCTTCTACCACGGTTTTTTCCATGGCTACCCTTTCTCTTATGGCATCCTGAATGTTTTTCTTTTCGATTTCAACTGCTTTTTCTTTTTCGATCTGAGCCAAAGCTACCACTCTTTCTCTTTCAGTTGCTTCGATATCCCGGTCTTTTTTGACCCTTTCGGTTTCTACTGCCTCGGCCCGTTCTTTGTTCTTTGCCGCAATGATGACTTGCCGCTGTTTGTTTTCTTCCTGGATTTCCAGTTGTTCCTCAGTCCTGATTCGGACTTCTTCTGACTTGAGTTTTTCCTGAACCGTCACCTTATCGATTTCAGCTTGTTCACGTGCTTTTATGGTCTCAATTTCACGTCTCTGGGACTCTTCTTTTTCTTTCAGCTGTTTTTCAAGTTCCAGAATGGCTTCTCTTGCTTCCACATCTTGCTTTTTGATGATTTTTTCCTCGTCTCTGCGGATGAGATTTGCTTTGATGTTTTGCGCTGCGGTCAGTTCTGTGATTTTCTTGATACCTTCTGCATCCAGGATATTATCCGAATCCAGGTTCTCGATTTTGGTTTGTTCCAGGTAATCAATGGCACAATCATCCAGAACATAGCCGTTGAGATCGGTTCCGATGATATCGATGATTTCATCGCGAAATTCCCTTCTTGCTTCATAGAGTTCTATGAACTCGAATTTTTTACCCACACTTTTCAGTGCTTCAGAAAATTTGGCTTCAAACAGGCTTTCCAAGGTTTCATGGTCAGAAGCCCTGGCACAGCCTATGGTCTGGGCTACATTGATGATGTCCTGCACGGATTTGTTGACCCTTACAAAAAAGGCCACTTTGATGTCAGCCCTCATGTTGTCTTTACAGATCAACCCATCTTTGGTCATCCTTGAAATCTCCAGTTTTTTGACGGAAATATCCATGATTTCTTCTTTATGGAGTATGGGAATTACCATTCCGGCATTGAAGAATATCCTTACACCACCCTGACCCGTTCGCACCAACACCCGGCCCTGGCTTACTTTTTTGTACATTGAAATGAGCCACATGAATAGCCCCAATAGCACGATTATACTGACTCCTGCTATCACATAAAAAGATTCCATCATAGTCTAATTGATTTAAAGTTGATATTTTTGAGCTAAGAAATATTTTTTGTCGGAAGACTCCTCCAAAATGATGACTGTATCATTGAACAGGATAAAATCCCCATCGATGGATTTGGCATAAATCCTTATCACATCATTTTCAATGCTGATTTCTACCTGTCCGATTTTCTCCTTTCCCATAGGAGAGATTACTTTACCGGTTTTTCCAATAAAATCAATGGCTTCCTCCCCCTTGTGGTTGAAGTGCCCATAAAGCTTTACAAATGGCCTTGCTACTACCTTGGTAATCAACATGCTGATGACTAATCCGGGGACATAGACAAGAAATCCAAGCAGGCTATCTGAGATTCCCAACAGGGCGGTGACATTGACGTTGATCAACCACATGCAGAAAATCACAATGGAAAGGATGAACATGATCGGCAACTCACCTATGTAGAGGAATTCCAATACAGCGGACCAAAATCCCTGGCCATCTGCACTCCCCACTTCTGGATTGTTGATGTCCGCATCTGCCTCAGCCAAATCCAAATCAAAACCAGTAAAGATGATCACCAACCAATAAATTAGGATGATGATGGCCAATAGGGTTAGGATGAAGTTGGCAGGGGCAAAAGATATCTCGATGAGTCTTTCCATAACTTTTTATGCTAACATTACCTGTTTCATTTAATTGACAAGAGATTGATTAGAAAGGGGAGAGGCAGGATTTAAAGGCCCATGTCCTTTTTCATCTGTGCCAATTCATCCTCCACCGATAAGTCCTCCAAGGCTTTCTTGAGCTTTTCCTCATGGGTGATGCTACTTTGGGCCATTTCCCCATAAGCTTGAGCCAATGCTTCATCCTGAGCCACCTTGTTTTTCATTCTTTCAAGCATAGATACTACACTTGTGCTGTCCATATTGGTCATCTGCTTGTTGATTTTTTGGGTTGCACTGCTGACTTTGATTCTTGCCCTCAAAGTGCCCAATTCATTTTCCCATTGGTGGATGCCGGCTTTGATCCGGTTCACATTTTGTTCCAGTGTGGCCACCTGCTTTTCAAGATTGCTCACTTCCTCTTTGATGAGCACGATCTCTTGGCTGATGCTGGCCTTTCTTCTTAGGTTTTCTTTGACCAAAGTGTCCGCTTCAGCACTGTCGATTTCACCTTGTTGGGCTTTTTTCAACAAGATCACAGATTTATTCTGTAGGTCTGTCTCGGTATTGAGGTGCTCATTGAGGTCTTTTGTCCTGCGAATGTGCATGGCTTTCACCTCAGCCAAAGCCTTCACAGCTTTGTCTTTGTTTTCGTTCATGTCCCGAAGCCCCTGCTCAATCATTTTGATAGGGTCTTCTAGTTTGTCAATGGCAGAATTGGTTTCCGCTTGTCCTATTTTGAATAATCTTCTTAAAACGTTCATGTTTGTACCGGTTTATTTTGAAAATGACAATATTTCGTTTGAATATTCAGAGAGCAATAGGCCCAGAGAATTGATGGTGCTCTCCAATTCTTTGAGGTCCAAGGTCTCCGCTTGCAATGTATTTCTGAAAATAACCTTTCGGCCGGTTTCATCCAATACAAATGCCCCATGCACAATGTCCCTGTTCTTGATCAGCAACTGCTTGTAGATGTTGGCTTCATCTTTCAGATCAAACAGGTACTGCTCAATGATTACTATGGGGGTGGCTACCCCGATCACCATGTTCTTGACCCCGATATCCTCGTTCTCGATGACCAATAAATTATCGGCCTCGTTTTCATATTGAATTACCGACCCAAGTTCCAAAGCAAATTCCTTTACGACTTTAAAATATTTATCCATAATTGACTTTTTAAAGTGTTTTTTTAAAAATGAACTATATTTAGATGGACTGTTTCACAATATTAAATATTTTTTTTAGTTATGCAAATAATATTAGCTATTTTTTGCTAATTTTATTTGCAATATTTATTACTTATCTTTACTGCCATGTCAAAATACGGAAAGAACATCAAAAAAATCCGCAGTGTAAGAGGCCTTACCCAGGCCCAACTCGCTGAAATGCTAGAGGTCAGCAGGGGTGTCATCAGTTCTTATGAAGAGGGAAGAGCCGAACCAAAAATCGAAACCATTTTAAAAACGGCTGAAGTTTTCCACCTCTCTACAGACATCCTACTTTCCAGCAATGTGACCGTCAATCAGTTGAGTGGATTTAATCTTCCTGATTTGTTAGGTAATCAGGAAGAAAAGTCTGTAAAACTTGAGGAACTTAAACTATCCTCTCATTTATTTCCTGAAAACATTTGTTTGTTTCCGAGTTATCAAATAAAAGCAAATCACTACCTTCAAGCAAATGACATCGTATTTGCCCTGCCTGCACAGCCTGTAAAGGAAAAACTGGTAGTAATGAAATTGGCTAGTGGATATGTGATTGGGAAAATAAAGGCTATCAAAGAAAAGCATATTACCTTGGATGATGAACAATATTCCAATGAGGAAATTTCCGATGTTTATGAAATCACCGGATTTTATAGTCCTTATTCGGATAAATCATCCTTGGAAAATAAATTGCAAGAGCTTGAAAAAAGGATAATAGAATTAGAACGACGGACAGAAAGCCAATAATTTTTGCATAGTTATTTTCAAGGTTTGCTATTTTTTTAACATATCATGGAATAATTATATGGGGAAAGCCATGTTTTGAAAAGCATTAATCACCTATAAAAAAAGGTTGACCAATCAACTTTAGGCTCGTTTCGAACCTGCTTTTTTCAAAGACTCCACGAATTACCAATCTCTTCCAAAGGCACACAACCCCTGTACTCTCCCGGAATGGGATCGTAGTTCAGATGGTTTTTGCCTATTTCCTCCGACGAGAAATAAGCCCACAAAGCCATCGATTTCAAAGAGCGGTAAAAACCCACCGGTGGCTGTTCTCCCACTGTGGTTCCCCAAACTTTCCCGTTGAATTTTGGAGATGACATTTCTGCTTTTTGCAAAGCCTTTATCTTGTCTTCCTCTTTTAAGTCGGTAAATACTTTTCCAAACTCGGCTTTGATGGCTGCATTGAACTGATCGATATCATTTTTCACCTTTTCCTGTGCTTTTCCATCGTAGGTTTTTGCAAAAACCGCATCCAAAAAGATATCCGTTTTCACATCCAATGCGCCAGGGGTGTCGGTTTTTGGAAGTAAGGTATCTACAAATGCAGATACAAATCGGGCTTGCTCTTCATTGAGGAAAAGTGGTTTCCAGTCCAGCCTGGATTGTTTGTTGCAGGATTGCAGTAGCGATAACAGGGTAGGAGTAGCTATAGCAGAACCAGCCAATACCAAGGTGTTTCTTAATGCGTTTCTTCTATTCATGGCTTAAAGATTCATTTTTTTCAATTCGGAAACCGCATGGTCAGCTGCCCTTGCTGTAAGTGCCATGTAGGTGAGTGATGGGTTGACACAAGATGATGAGGTCATGCATGCCCCATCAGTGACATACACATTTTTGCAGCCATGCACCTGATTGTTTCCGTTGAGCACGGAAGTTTTGGCATCTCTTCCCATGCGTGCAGTTCCCATTTCGTGGATGCCAAATCCGGGTTCATGTTGGTTGTCAAAATCAAGAATGTCTTTCAACCCGGCTCTTTCCAGCATTTCTTTGGCATCTTCCCTGATCTGCTTGTTCATGGCTTTTTCATTTTCCTTGAATTCCGCATCAATCGAAAGGGTAGGCTGTCCCCATTTGTCCAGCACGCCTTTGTTTAGGGAAACTTTGTTGTCATGATAAGGGAGGCATTCTGCAAATCCGGTAATGAAAAATTCCCATGGGCCCGGCTTCATCAACCGGTCTTTAAAGTCCGCTCCAAAATCATCCATATTGGCACCTGCGCCCCAGCCTGCACGGCCTGCACCGCCTTGGTAACCAAATCCCCTAAGGAACTTGTCCGATTTGGTTTGCTCATCCAAATTGACATACCGAGGAATATAAATGCCGTTCGGCCTTCTTCCACTGTAATATTGGTCTTCATACCCCTCAAATTTACCCATAGCCCCTACGCGGTAGGTATGGTCCATCAGGTTATGTCCCAATTCACCACAGTCATTGCCCATACCTTCCGGGAACCGGTTGGAGGTGGAATTCAGCAGAATCTGCGTACTGCTCAAAGCTGAGGCATTGCAGAAGACGACTTTTGCATAATATTCTATTTCCTCATGGGTTTCGGAATCTATGATCCTGACTCCTTTGGCTTTTCCCTTTGATTCATCATAGATGATCGATTGTACAATGGAAAACGGCCGGATGGTTAGGTTGCCTGTAGCGTTGGCAGCGGGTAGGGTGACCGCATTGCTGCTGAAATAGGCCCCATAGGGACAGCCTCTGTCGCATCGGTTTCTGTATTGGCATTTGCCTCGGCCATTGAGCGGTACGGTCAAGTGGGCTGCTCTGCCAATGATCAAATGTCTTCCCGGATAATCCTTTTCCAATCTGTTTTTGATATCCTTTTCGACACAATTCAGCTCCATGGGGGGAAGGAAGTGACTGTCAGGGAGGTGAGGAAGCCCTAAGGCTTCGCCGCTGATTCCGGCAAATTTCTCCACATAAGTGTACCAGGGTGCTAGGTCCTTGTAGCGGATCGGCCAGTCCACCCCATGTCCATCCTTTGCATTGGCTTCAAAGTCCAGGTCTGATAATCGATAACACTGCTTTCCCCACAAAAGTGATCGGCCACCCATCTGATGGGCCCTAACCCAGAGAAACGGTTTGACTTCTGTATATGGATTTTCCTGGTCATTGGCATGAAAATGCTCATTGGTCTCTCCAATGAAACCGGACCGAATCCCTTTATAATGCTTTTCTTGCAGCTCAGGACTGATTGAGCCTCTTAATTCCATGTCCCATGGGTCAAGGTTCATGGTTGGATAATCTTTTACATGCTCTACCAGTCGGCCCCTTTCCAAGACCAGGGTTTTCAATCCTTTTTCGCAGAGCTCTTTAGCAGCCCAGCCACCGCTGATGCCGGAACCTATGACTATGGCGTCATAAGTTTGGTTACTTTTTGCGTCTATGTTAAAATTTGCCATATAATTATTTCCGGAACAAGATAAAAAAAGTTGGGAAATTGATGCTTATCTGAAAATTTATTTCCATTAAAAATGGACATTTATCAACGTTCAACACCAATTTACCTCCCTTGGGTACTTTAGGAAAGGTTCCGATCCATGCTTTTTACCATGAAAAATGCAAATACTCCTTTTACCCATCCCCAATTTCCTGCAATCCTGTATTTATGGCTTAGTATTCAGTCGGCGTTGACGACTTTGCCTGCTGAATACATTTCAAACTTATGTTCAACATGAAAAAGTCATTGATTTTAACCTTGATGCTGTTTTTTTCAGCTGTTCTTATTTTACAGGCACAGGAATTCAAGTGGAAAAAACTCCAAACGGAAGCCTATCCGGGCAAACAGGATGACATTGCTTTTATAAATCCCCTTCAGGGTTGGTATGTGAATGGGGCCGGGAACATTTATCATACAGAGGATGGAGGAGTAAGTTGGGTCAAGCAATGGGAGAAAAAAGGTACCTTTTTTAGAACCATTGCTTTTGTGGATGAAAACATCGGATTTGCAGGGACAGTGGGTACGGACTATTTCCCGAATGTAAGTGATACCATTCCCCTTTATGGCACCCAAGACGGTGGCAAATCCTGGCATCCGGTGGCTTATTCCGGTCCGTATGTCAAAGGGCTATGTGCCATCGACATCGTGAGGGAACAATACATCAATCATGGCAAGACTGATTACAAAGTCCACCTCTTTGCGGTAGGAAGGGTGGGAAGCCCCGCCAATTTGCTGGTTTCCCATGATGGGGGAGCCACTTGGACCTCACAAAGTCTGCAGGAAAGCGGCAAAATGCTTTTTGACATCAAAATGTTTGATAAAAATACCGGGATCGCCTGCAGTGCAAGTGATGAGGACATCAGCAAGTCTAACGCCTTGATTTTGAAAACCATTGACGGAGGAAAAACCTGGTCGAAAGTCTATCAGTCAGACCGCCCATTGGAAATCACCTGGAAGGCCAGTTTCCCCACTGAGCAGATTGGCTATGTGACCATCCAATCCTATGATCCCAACAATACCCAACAAAGGATCGCCAAAACTACAGATGGCGGTAACACCTGGAAAGAAATGGATCTCTGGGAGGATGCAGGAGCAAGGGAATTCGGGATTGGCTTTATCGATGAACTGCATGGGTATGTGGGAACGGTAAACAGTGGTTTTGAAACCCGGGATGGGGGGATGACATGGGAAAAAATTGACTTGGGCATGGCCTGCAACAAGATTCAAATCTACAAAGAAGAACAAAAAACCTATGGATATGCCATCGGGGTGGATGTGTTCAAATTGACCGCTGAATAAAACCTAAAGAATAAAATAGACCCAATTTAATTTTTTTTAGCAAGTTGCTTTTCCCAAGGAAGGCGGTCGGTTGATTGTATCAACTGACTGTTCTTTTTTCTCTCTATTATATGGATTGAAAAATCAGGGTATTATTTCCTTCAATGCTGCCTTTAAAAAGGCCGGTTTGTTCACGGCATTCATGATCCTTAAATCCGACCACAAATGGCTGTCTTCATCCAAGAAACCCAGAACCACTGAGGGAGGGAGTTTGCTGAACAAATCGTTGAATATGGTCCAAGCTGGGATCTTTTGGTCTTTCAATACGCGCAAAAATATCGAATCAAATAATTTGAATTTGGGTATCAGAGATGTAGTCCCGTGGAGTGGGTCTCTGTGAAGGGCAAGGTTGTTTACGATGGTTTGGCAGTATTTCTGAATAAAGCGGAAGGTATAGCCGGTGGAGGGCTTTGAATTGCCTCCGGCGGTACCGATATTGATGATGTGTTTTCCTTTCCTTTTTGCCAGTTTGGCATTGGACATGGGAATGATCCCGAATTCCCTTTCCTTAATTTCAAAATCCTTGATGCCCATTTCCTTGCTGATGTAATTTTGAAGAAAGACATCATAGGCATCCTTTTCCAACAAAGTCTCACTAAAAAGGGTATACTCAATTAGGGCATAAGTCGGGCTCAGGGGTAGGATATAAATAAAGCTGCACCCATCGGTCTGTGGAATCCTGAAGTCCATCATCACCGGTTTTTCAGGATTGAATTGTTCTTCCTTTGTGCTGATGTACCAGCCTTTAAAATGTTGCAATAGGTGGCTGGAGGAGGGTTTTATGTCAAAGGCATACATCACACTGTTGAAAATGTATGAGGCTTTATATTGCCCATTTTCAGTATTCACCCTGTCTTTATCCATAACTGTGACCTTATCGAGCAGGAACGTTACATTGGCATGTTCCTTAATCAATCCATGGCCATAATGGTAAAAATCCCTGCTTCTAAGCAATTTATACTGGTACGGTCCTATGTCCATCAGCTTGCTGAATGCAGGAGAGTGGAAATAAAGTCGGCTCCACTTTTTGGTCAAAAGGGATTCAAAGGCTCCTGCTTCTTTTTCCCAAAAACACCAGGTCCTGTCATTGGCGTTTTTTTCGGATTGATCGATCAGCAGGATCTTTTTGCTACGGGTCTTGGGCTCTGCCAATAAGTAATGAAGAAGACTCAGGCCAGAAGCCCCTGCACCCAAAATGATATAATCATAGTCTTTTTTGATCTCCGTCATTGACCCGTGAAATTAAGATTTAATTGTGAAAATAAAACCGGCACCGACATCAATGGGAAACTGATGGGGACGAAAAAGGTTAATCTGCGCAGGGTAAAGTTTTACATATCCCCGTTATTTCTACAGCCAATTTTCAGTATTTGAATGGTGAAGAGTTGTTTCAGCATAGCAAAATCAAGGAAACAGGCTTCACAGGCTTTTCCTTACAGCAAGTAATCACATTCAATAGGTCAATTCTACTGATTTTCTTTCCTGATTCATATCCCAAAACTTCTCGGCAAGTATTTGCGGTGAATGGGTTTTGCTATCGGGGGACACCTCGCCTGATACCGTTAAAGTTCCCACATAAATTCCTTTGCTTTTTAAAGCATCATGAAGTTGAAAAGCCATGCTTCTGATTCCCGCTTTGCTCAAGGAAATGGATCCCATGGCAGCATTGGGGTATTTGGATGTGCCACCCCCTGTCAATAGGACAGAGCCCTGATTGGCTTGCAGATCCGCTAAAAGCGCTTTGGTGGCCTCTAAGGCGTTTGCTACGCCGATAAGAAAACTTTTGGAGAGGGATTCTGCAGACTCCTCCAATAAAGGGATCATCCTGGCATCGACTGCATTGTAATGAAGGACATGGATCTGGGGCAATTTTTCTCTCAGTTTACCCAATGCGGTCAAAAGCTGAGAAGTATCGGATAAATCGGCAGTTTCGAACTCGGATTTTATTGCTGCCTTAGAAAGTAATTTTTGGTATTGACCCAGTTTATCGGCATTCCGGCTGATCATCCCGATCTGATAGCCTGCCTTGCCAAAGCGTTCTGCCATACCAAAACTGAGTCCGGGCCCCATTCCAATGATGATCATCGTTTTTTTCATAGCACAAGAAAAGTTTGATTTAATTTTTTCGAAATTATCGATACAAAAGCCAAGTTAAAGTTCCGAAAGGTCATTTCCAACCAACTTTTTAAAATTATATTTTATGGAAATAAGTCTGTTTTTTTCTGCAGGAGAAAATTTAAAACACTGCTTCTTTTGCCAGTTTTAAGGAATTGTTAAAAATCCGGATAGATGTGTTTTATTTTAGGAGAAAGAAAATTTCGAATTTTAACCATAGCAATGGGTTTGGTCTGTATTACTTACTTTTTTGGATAAAATTTTATAACTTAAGCCATCGGAAAATCCAAAATTGACCCCACTGATCTTTCTGTGAAACGCTTATACTGCTGGAAAATTCACAGATTATTGACGAATAATATATCCAATCTATAAACCTCACCCGTCATGACCACATCTTTTATTCTGAATGGCAAAAAAGTCGAAGTGACAGCGGCATCTGATGCCAACCTGTTATGGACACTGAGAGAAAGACTCCAGCTGACAGGAACCAAGTATGGCTGTGGGGCTTCTTTTTGTGGCACCTGCACGGTGCACTTGGAAGGAAAGCCCATCAAAGCTTGCGTAACCCCCTTGTCAGCCGTGGAAGGCAAAGAGGTATTGACCATAGAGGGGCTGTCCGAAAACAGGTCCCATCCGCTTCAAATTGCTTGGATAGAAGAACAGGTGCCTCAATGTGGCTACTGTCACTCGGGGCAAATCATGCAGGCAGCCGCCTTGCTCAAAGCAAACCCCAATCCCAGTAGAGAAGAGATCCTCTCCCACATGAATGCAGTATTGTGTAGATGCGGAACTTATCCCAGAATTATGAAGGCCATCGAAAAAACCATCCAAAATACCTGATCATGGAAACGCCAATCAAAGAAAATAAAATATCAAGAAGGAAATTCCTGAAGAGAGGAGGAGGGATAACCTTCCTAATTGCAGCGGCAGGGGTTCCGGTATGGGGATTGCGAAACCATGAAAAAGAGACCAACCCTGGTCAAATTACCGCTTGGGTGCATTTGGATGAAAACGGCACGATTACCATTTATAATCCCGCTGCGGAAATGGGACAAGGTACCATGACCGCTTTGGCGGCCATTGTGGCAGAAGAAATGGATGCAGACTGGAGCATGGTCAAAATTATGGATGCACCTGTAGAACCTGAGATCTACGGTATAGGCTGGGGAGGCGAAAGAGGAGGTAGCATGCTTACAGTAGGAAGCCGTTCAGTCAGTGGCCATTACAGAAATCTCCGGCAATCCGGCGCACAAGCCCGGTATGTGCTGCTGCACAATGTGGCCAGAGAGTGGAAGGTGGATATCAAAGAACTTACTACCCAAGAAGGCCATGTGATACATAGCAAAAGCAACAGGAAAATATCCTATGGCGAGATCGCTGGATTTATCCAATTGCCGGAGGAGTTGCCCGAAATTCCTGAAAGTGAATGGAAAGACCCCAAGGATTTCAGGTTGATAGGCAAGGAATTCCAGAGAAAAGATATTCCTGAAAAGGTTGATGGAAGTGCCGTTTTCTCCACAGATATCATGGTCCAAGATATGGTTTACGGAGTAGTATCCCGCTCCCCGGTCAATGGATCCAAGCCTGAGTTGAAAAATGAATCCGAGATAAAAGCCTTGGATGGCATGCTGGGTGTTCTGATGCTGGACCATGGGATCGGATTGGTGGCGGACAGCATGGAGTCCGTGCTCAAAGCGAAAAGAAACTGTCAGATAAGCTGGAACGGAAATCCCAAAGCCCTGGGTCACAACAGTAGGGAAGCATACGAGGATTACAATAAGATGGCGGAATCCGACAGTTCAGGTAACATTATTACCAGTTCGGGGAATTTGCGTAACGAATTGAGCCTATCAGATAAAATCATCAAAGCAGACTATAAAAACGATTATGTCTATCATGCCCAGATGGAACCGCTCAATGCTGTGGCCCATGTGAAAGCGGACAGAGCGGAAGTTTGGGCAGGAACCCAGGCTGCAGATGGCACCAGAAAGGCCATTGCCGATCATTTAAAAATTCCTCTGGAGTCGGTCAAGCTCCACACCTGTTTTTTGGGTGGTGGCTTCGGGAGGAGGTCTATGACTGATTATGTTCTGGAAGCGGTGGACTTGTCCAAAGCCATGGGTCGTCCTGTGAAGTTGCAATGGACCAGGGAGGATGACATTCAATTTGGTGCATTCAGACCCATGTCTCTTCAGTGCATGGAGGCAGGCATAGACCAAAAGGGTAAAATCAACGCATGGAGGCATGTGGTCGTCGGTACGGGTGGAGGTCTGCTTGGATCTGGAGCGGACATCCCATTTTATGACATCCCCAACAAACACATTGAAGTGAGAAACATAGACCATGGCATCCGAACCAAACATTGGCGGGCAGTGGGCCATGGGCCAAATAAATTTGCCATAGAAACCTTTTTGGACGAAATAGCTGTAGCCCAAAAACTTGATCCATATCAGCTGAGAAGAGAGCTGATGAAAAACCACCCAAGGGCGCTTAAGGTTCTGGATACTGCAGCAAAAATGGCTGATTGGGGAGGCAAAGTGCCTGAAGGAAGGGCTAGAGGCATTGGCTTTGCCGAAAGAAGCGGGACTTTGGCTGCCGGGGTCTGTGAAATATCTTTAAACAGAAATACGGGAAAAATCAAAGTACATAAAATATGGGGGGCCATGGATGCCGGTGTGGTGGTCCATCCCCAAAATGCCAAAGGTCAGATGGAAGGTGCTTTGGTGATGGGACTGTCCAGTGTGCTCAATGAGAGCATAACCTTTAAAGATGGCCGTGTGGAACAATCCAATTTCAACAATTATCCCCTGCTGAGGATGGAAGATTCACCTGAGGAAATAGCAATTGAAATCATTCCTTCGACCGAACCCCCAGCGGGAATAGGGGAGGCGGGTCTGCCGTTTATGGGTGCGGTGGTTTCCAATGCCTTTGCTTCATTGACCGGAAAGCGACTCCGACACATGCCCTTTACACCGGAGAAGGTGAAGGAAGTATTGGCCTCTTAAAATTAATCGAAAGCAAACTAAGTCCGGCTTATCGTGGTCTGAAAATAAAGATTCTTTGTGATGTCAAAAAATATAACCGAACGTTTTTTAACTTGTAAATGGGTTTGGTTCCGTTCAACTTTTAATGATCAATCGAATCCGTTCATGATACTTTTATGATAAAAACCATCTCGACCCAAGTCGCCCTTTTATTGCAAAATAAACCGGAAAGAAGAAATCTGAAGCTGCTGTTTAAATTTGTGATGGCGCTGGTGGTGCTGGTGGTGATTTTTTCCTTCATTTTTCACCTCCTGATGCTCCGAGAAGGGCGGACTTTTTCTTTTCCGACTGGATTTTATTGGACCTTAACCGTCATGTCTACGCTGGGTTTTGGAGACATCACCTTCAATTCTGACTTGGGTAGGATGTTTTCACTGGTAGTACTGTTGTCCGGTATGCTTTTTTTGCTGGTGATGTTCCCCTTTACCTTTATCAATTTCTTTTATTCTCCTTGGATGAAAGCCCAGGAACAGGCCAAAGTTCCCAAAGCTTTGCCCGATGATATAGAAGGTCATGTCATTCTGACCCGTTTTGGACCGGTGACAGAAGCGTTTATCAAAAAATTAAACCGCTACCACTACCCCTACGTGGTGCTGGTACCTGATTTGGCCGAGGGTCTACGATTGAGAGAATTAGGAATCAAAGTCATGTTGGGAGACTTGGATGACCCGGACACTTACCGCAAACTGCAAATCGGTAAAGCAGCCATGGTGGTCACTACCGAAACGGATGTCATTAATACCAATGTGGCTTTTACCGTGCGGGGGTTAAGCAAAGATGTGCCCATCATTTCTTCCTGTAATGCTGAAGCTTCCGTGGATATTTTAAAGTTGGCCGGAAGCAACCACGTGCTCCAACTTGGTGAAATCATGGGGCTTTTTCTTTCCAGAAGGGCCAATGCCGGGGATGCCCGTGCCCATGTGGTCGGCCGTTTTGAAGAATTGTTGATTGCTGAAGCTTTGGTCACTGGATGTTCACTGGTAGGTCTAACACTAAAGGAAACTAAACTGCGTCAGGAAATCGGTGTCAGTGTGGTGGGGATTTGGGAGCGGGGCAAGTTCCAGGCCGCCCACCCCGATACCCTGATTTCACAAAGCACCGTTTTGGTTTTGGCTGGTTCCGCTGCCCAAATAGATCTTTACAACCAAACCTTTGAGGTTAAAACAAGCTTCAGTGCGCCTGTAGTAATCTTAGGCGGAGGAAGGGTAGGCCGGGCAACAGGAAGGGCTTTGCTTGCGCGAAATCTGGATTACAGGATTGTAGAAAAAGACCCCCTTAGAGTCAGGGATAATTCCAAAACCATTGTAGGGGATGCTGCAGAATTGGAAGTTCTGAAGGCAGCAGGAATTGATGATTCACCCTGCGTGATCATTACCACACATGATGATGAAGTAAATGTATATCTTACTATATATTGTAGATTATTAAGACCTGATATACAAATCATTACAAGATCTACATTAGAAAGAAATTTAAGCAATATGCACCGTGCCGGGGCTGATTTTGTGATGTCTTATGCCACCATGGGAGCCAATACCATCCTCAACCTCCTTCAGCGAAGCAATGTACTGATGGTGGCTGAGGGACTGGATTTGATCCGTGTCAGGGTACCCAAGCAGCTTTCAGGGAAAACCATTGCAGAATCATCCATCAGAAAAGAAACCGGATGTACCATCATCGCCATCCACACGGGAGAAGGCATACAGATCAATCCAGAGCCGGATATGATTCTGACAGAAGATACTGAAATCATCCTGATCGGCACCGTCGCCTCCGAAAATGAATTTTTTAAGATTTACGGCTCAGATTAAAAGGTAAAAACCAAAAGATAAAAGGGAACTTAACCGTTCCCCTCATCCGCACTCGGGCCATAGCTCCCCGGAATAGGCACTTCCAACAATCGCAGGTAAACACCCAGCTGGGCCCTGTGATGAATGATTTGGCTGATCGACATCCTGAGTACTTCCCATTTGGTTTCAGTGCTGTAAACCACTTCGCCTTCACTCAAAGTCCACATTTCCTCCAATTTGTCTAGTTCGGCATTTTCTAAATCCCTTCTTCCGGATTCTAAGACCTCTTCAAAGTGTTCCAAAAGACTTTTCGTATCCGTATACTCAGTGGGTTGGTAAGGATTTTCTGAAAAATCCAACCCATCGGTATGCAAAGTCATCCCTATCCATCCAGGGAGTTCGATGATGTGGTTGGCCAACCTTTTGATGGTCATGCTTTTGGGATGGGGCTGCCAGTCGAATTTGCCCTCAGGGATCCTTTCAATCATTTTTCTGGTGGTGATGGCTTCTTTTTCCAATTCTTTCTGAAAAGCTTCTATGATGTTCATGGCTTTGTTTGTTTTGTTTGGTACAAAGAAAAAAGCCATGATGACAACCCTATGTCAGGAGGGAATGGGATTTTTTATTTTTTCCAACATGATCTCCAACAGCTCCTGCAATCTTTCTCTGAGACTTACTGGTTCCAACACCTCCCATTGATCCCCCATCATCAAAAGCCAACGGGCAAATCCTTCCAAATGGCTGCTCATAAAAGTCATGTGATAGTATTCCTCATACTTTTCCTGCAAGACGAAACCTTGGTTGTACCGCTGGTTTTTGATGTATTTGTAGGAGGATTTTGGTACCTTGATCACCACTTTCTCCAGATTCTCCTCCTGTTTCACTTGATCCAAATAAGCCTGCAGGGAGGGGTGCCGGTCTGAATAGGTTTCTTCCAAAGTGTGGATATCAGAGATTCTGTCCACCCTGAAGTTCCGATAGGCTTTCCTGAGTTTGCACCAGGCGATCAGGTACCATTGTTCAAAAGCGAAATAGACCCCGATAGGCTCAATTTTCCTTTCGGTCAACTCTTCTTTATCAAAAGAAATGTAGGTCATGTTCAAGATTTTCTTTTCCGAAAGGGCATTTAGGATGGTCTGAATACGGTTTTTCTTTCCCCAATCTTTTTCGGAATTATGCGGTCGGAAGGCAGCTATCTGATCATTGAGGTTTTCGATCAGGTTTTTCTCGTCCAACCGCAACACAGACTTGATTTTGATCATGGCAGATTGCAGGTGTGCAGCACCTTCTTTGTCCATGATTTTTTCCAGGATCTTCTCCGCCATCAGGAAGGCCATGGCTTCCTCTTTGGTAAACATCACAGGAGGCAATCGATAACCTTCCACCAACGAATAACCAAAACCCGCCTCTCCGATAATGGGAATGCCAGCCTCTCCCAAGGCCCTCATGTCCCGATACACCGTTCTCAGACTGATATCAAAGCGATCTGCAATTTCCTGCGCCTTAAGCAATCTTTTGCTCTGCAACTGCGTCAAAATGGCGGTCAGCCGGTCAATTCTATTCATGGGACTGCTGGATAGTGGACAAGTATATAAAATTGTAAAACTTATGGGTAAGGTCAAAATATTATGCTGTCAACCCACCTGTATATTTTGTAAAGAATGCTTGTTGTCGGGGTTGTCCAGTTGTCAGGTTACCGTAAAACAGCATAACAGAAAACTGGATATCAGAGGAAAAGCTTGAGGTAGGATAATTAGAATAACGGAAAAACAGGAAACGGAATATCAGAAGGACAGTGAAGGGGTTGAAGCTGAAAGCTCAAAGGTGAAAGCTGAAAGCAGAGAAACAGGCTATCGGAAAAACAGAAAAAAAGAGGTTCAGAGGAAAGCTCGAAGTAGATAATCAGAATAACAGAAAACTGAATAACAGAAAACAGGATATCAGAGGAGAAGCTCAAACCAGGGAAAACAAATCAGTAGGAAGAAGGAAGTGCTGTAGGCACGAACGATGTAATAGCCCGGTAATTTATTGCCGGGATTTGGAAGCAAATAGTAAAGAAAAGTGCCGTAGGTACGACAGATTTTCTACGAACAAGAGGATGGAAAGAGAGGAAAAGCTTGAAGTAGGATAATTAGAATAACGGAAAAACAGGAAACGGATCATCAGAAGAACAGTGAAGGGGTTGAAGCTGAAAGCTCAAAGCAGAGAAACAGGCTATCGGAAAAACAGAAAAAAAGAGGTTCAGAGGAAAAGCTTAAACTAGGGAAAACAAATCAGTAGGAAGAAGGAAGTGCTGTAGGCACGAACGATGTAATAGCCCGGTAATTTATTGCCGGGATTTGGAAGCAAATTAGTAAAGAAAAGTGCCGTAGGTACGACAGATTTTCTACGAACAAGAAGATGGAAAGAGAGGAAAAGCTTGAAGTAGGATAATTAGGATAACGGAAAAACAGGATAACAGAGGATAAGCTCAAAGGTGAAAGCTGAAAGTAGTTTATCAATTAGACCAAAAAACAGGGCAACAGAAAAAGCGCGAAGCTGAAGGACTTAAGCGGAGGTCCGAGGCAAAAAGCCAAGATACTCCGTAAATCGCAACTCACAATTCATACCTCGTAAATCGTAAATCGTACCTCTCAAATCCCTTTTCTTTTTGGATGACAGGACGCAAAAGGCCATAGTTCGCTCTATCAAAAAAAATCCCCCCTCCTGACATAGGGCTGTCACTGAGTAGTAGTTTCTTTGAGATATGTTACATCCAAAACCAGAAATCATGAAAACAACAACCGAAATCAGCACATCCCCATTGATGACCTCCGACCAACTGTTGGCCCACTGGCAAGGGCATAGGCAATTGACCAGAAGGGTCATCGATGCTTTTCCGGAGAAAGATCTTTTTCATTACAGCATAGGCGGAATGCGGCCATTTGGTGCAATGGTCAATGAATTGTTGGCCATTGCCGTGCCTGGATTAAAAGGAATCGCCAATGGGCAATGGGAATCCTTGAATGAGGACATTGAGGTGGATGAAAACAAACCCAAATTACTTGGACTTTGGGATCAAACAACCTTAGACATCGATCATTGGTGGGCAAAACTTGATCCCAATGGCTGGCAGAATACAGTTTTGACCTTTGGTCAATACGAGGGAACAGTGCTGAACAGCATCCTTTATTTTATCGACAATGAAATCCACCACCGGGGACAGGGATATGTTTATCTCAGAAGTCTGGGCATAGAACCACCTTATTTCTGGGAGCATTGACTCTTTTCCATTCAAGCATCCCGGGTTGTACCGGGATGTTTTTTATTTAAGTGAAAACCGATTTTTTTTCTCGCCAATACCAAGCCCAATAACCCTATCAATAAACAGGTGCCAAACCAAAAAACAGGATCATAGCGGTCTCGGGCCAGCCTGTAGATCAAGGTAAACAGAAAAAGCAAGAAGCCTAAATAGACCCAAACAGGCTCATCCTCAAGTCGGTTTTTTTCTTCAGGAAATGCAGGGAGATTGACCAAAACCCTTAAGCTGTCCCAATGCCAGACCAGTAATCCAAGGTTAGCCAGCAGCATCATACCTGTTATCACAGGTGTGTAGGCAAAATCCATAGAAAGGGTAATCACAAATACATTGAGCACAATGGGGAAATTGACCACAGCCCCCAATCTGGCAAAAAATTGAGTCATCAATAGGAAACCCGCCAACAGTTGACCCCATCCGAGAAACTGCCAATACAAACCGGTCTGATACATGGTCTCGAAAAAATGGAAAGGGGTACCGAATGGTTCATTTTCAGCACTGAGTGTGGTAAATCTTCTTCCTTTAATCTTGATCACACTGGCAAAAACAAAGCCGCCCCCCAAAACAAACCGGGTGTAAATAACAAAAATTTGGGCCCAGATCTTTTGTTTGAGTTGTTGCATAAAGTGTTTTGGAAACTAATGCATGAAGTTAGTGATTGTTACATTTTTCGGGAAAAGATTTCAAGAAGGTTGAAG
>NZ_JACEFJ010000002.1 GCF_015354735.1 Pararhodonellum marinum
GGTCATGTCGCCATGACCGGCCTGTTGTTCTCTGGCCTAAATTGTTGGTAAGCTTTCACTTACCTTGTCGTATCGTCTTACATTACTTCAATGAACTTGGTCTTATCTTTAAAGGATCATTTACCCTTTTGATAAGCTTGTTTTGAGCACTTTTCCTCAAAAGCGAGTGCAAATATCGGGAGATTTATTTTAACTTCCAAAACCAAAAATCAAAATGACAAAAATAATATTTTTGTCGATCTGGTTAAGGGATTTTATCTTAAGAATTAGGCAGTTGACATTACCTTATCCTCTAAGGGACTGCAAACATATGGCTCTTTTATAATATTACCAAATCCAAGTTGGCTTTTTTTAAAGAGTATGAGAAGATTTGTACATATTTAGACCCTCGGCTTTTTGTACAGAGGGACCGTACTGCAAGGCTCACCATACATGATGGACTTGGCATATGGCTTTAGCCTTTTGACCACTTCTCCATAAGCATAGAGTGGTACTGGAAATTTGCTGCAACCTTTGATGACTACGGGTACATTTTCAAAATCCGTGAGAGGCAGACTTTCCAATGCTTTATGAAAGAGATATTGATGAAGCGCAGCCAAATCCCCGATGATGCAATCCTTACAATTGCCTTCCAAATAAGTCACCACCAACATAAAGGCCCAATTAGGAACTATTGCGTCAACAGAACAATGTACAGCAACGTATTTATCAGCATACTGTGTCCAATCTAGAGACTTAAGCGCAGTTCGAAAATCCTGCTCTTTCAAGACCAACTCCTGAAACAAGTAAGGTTTTAGATCAAAGCTTACTTTTTCGGTGGGATCATAATATTTTTCCAGATCCAGTGTCTTGATGGAACTACCAGCAACTCGATTGACTATTTCACTCATAACAGCAAGGGGTTCTTTTTCGATTTGATAACCCTAAATTCTTTCAGGTAGTTCGGTTCAAAATAAGCCAAATCTTCCCAATCTTCATTTTCGAATTTCTCAAAGGCAAGCTTTCCAACTGTATCAGCCGTTGTGCCTTTGAACACAAAGTGAGCATGTGGATGTTCAATAATCGATTTTACCTTCTCCACGGCATCTCCCAAAAAAAATACCTGACCAGCCTCAAGATAATCACGAAATGAAAATTCATCAAGCACCACAGGACTTATCGGTAAAACCTCCTCACCTGAACCCTGAAACACCTTGGTATACACCTCCATCCTTCTTGCGTCGATCATGGGGATTACAAAAGCTGATTGAGGTACTATCCCAATCAGCCGATGCGCCATGGCTTTAAGTGTATCTACCCCTAAAAGAGGCAAATCAAGTGCATAGGCCAGCCCCTTGGCGGTAGAAACCCCAATCCTTAATCCAGTATAGGAGCCCGGACCTTGGGATACCGCAATAGCATCTAATTGAGCGCTTGCTATTCCTCCATGGTCTAATAGCCCCTCGATCAATGGCATCAGTTTTCTGGCATGAACGTTTTCTTGGTATAGCTCTGAAAGACACTCTAGAGCCCCATTTTTATGAATTGCTACAGAACAAATTTGGGTGCTGGTTTCAATAGATAAGATATACTTGCCCATGCTTAACGAAGCGGCTTCAACAATTGGGCATACAATTTCTGGTCTCTGATCAATTGAAGAGATTTGGCGATTTCCTTATCCCTATCCAATGAAGCTTCAATTACACCTTCCTGGTAATAATAACGACTGACCAACTCATCCTTCAGCGCATCTTTAACTTCATCTTTGAAGGTAATCAAGTCCTGCTCTTTACTATGTGTAACGCTTTTTTTGAGTTTTTCGATTTCTTCCTTGATCTCGTCGTAGTACTTTTCCTTTTCAGCGTATTTTTCCAGGTCTTCAATGGTTTTCTCCACTCGGGTAGTATAATCATAATCTTTATCCTGTAACCAATTCACAAAATCTTCATAGACTTCATCCGAAACTTCAAATGTTCTTGCTGGTCCAATGGATTCATTCTTCCTGAAGAATTCATTGCCATATTCAAAGACAAGGTTTCTAGCTACTAGGCTATAAATAATCGGGGCATAATTTTTTTGTTCTACAAGCTCATCTGGCTCTATGCCTGCACCGTCCATGACGATTCTACCCCCTTTGGTCCTAAATTCATTGCGAAGCGAATCAGCAATTACATTTCCATTTCCGGCAGTATCTTTCTTGCTGTAATCTATCGCTTGTATACACCGGCCACTTGGAATGTAATACTTTGCTGTAGTTACCTTCACCTGAGCATTGTAAGAAAGGGGAATGGTACTTTGCACCAATCCTTTTCCGAAAGTGGTTCGACCCACTAAAACAGCCCGGTCATAATCCTGCAGGGCCCCGGCCACAATTTCTGCGGCGGAAGCACTTCTTTCATTCACCAAAACTACCAAGGGGATATCTTTGTCTACCGGAGATTTTTCGGTTTTGTAGGTTGCATTTACGTTTGGCAGTTTTCCTATGGTTTTGACCACCTCTTTGCCTTTGGGTATGAAGAGGTTGACGATTTCTACTGCTTCTTTCAAAATACCTCCGGGGTTGTCTCTAACATCGAGAATCAGTTGGGTGGCTCCCTGTTCCTTAAGGGAAACCAAGGCCTTTCTGACATCGCTGGAGGCATTGGTGGTAAAATCTGTCAGTTTAATATATCCGACTTCATCATTGATCATGCCATAATATGGCACATTGCTGATTACTATTTTTTGGCGGGTTAAGTCAACTTTAATGGTGTCATCCCCTCGTTTTACCTCCACGGAAACCCCCGTATTGGCAGGTCCTTTCAGCAGTGCTGATATATCATTGGTCGGCTTGTCGATTACATTTACAGTATCTACTTTAAGAATTTCATCCCCAATTCGTAGACCGGCACGCTGGGCAGGGAATCCGCTGTAAGGCATCAAAATCATGTTGACGCCTGTTCTGTTGCCAATCAGGGCTCCCACACCGGCATATTCTCCAGTGGTCATCAACCTGAAATCATCCGAATCTTCTTCAGGAATGTAGTTGGTGTAGGGGTCAAGTTCTTCCAACATGGCATTGATGCCTATACTCACCAATTCATCAGGATCAATTTCATCAACATAGTAAGAGTCCAGTTCCCTGATCAGAGACGCAAAAATATCAAGGTTTTTCGCTATCGCGAATAGCTTGTCATTCTGGGTGAAAGAAAAAAGTGTGAGGGATGTGAGGACGATTGCCAACACCCATATTGTGATTTTATTCTTTTGATTCATCATGTCGTGATTGAGTTGAGGATGATTCCATCTCTTTCGAAATCTTCTTTAGCAATTTCCTGACTGCAATTTGTGCTTTGTCAAAGGTAATCATCTCGTCTGAAACATAAACGAGTGCAAACACCAATTTTGTTCGGCTTGGTAATGTTAAAAGATGTTTATTTAATCGATAGGCTTCTCTAAACCTTCTTTTAACTAAGTTTCTTTTTACCGCACTTTTGATTTTCTTTTTGGAAACAGAAAAAAGTACCTGATTAGTTTCACCTTCTTCTGGAACAAAATAAAACGCCTTGAAGGGATATAAAAAAAAAGAGGAACCTTTGTCAAAAAGTTCCTTTATTAACTTTTTAGAATGTAATCTTTCATTCTTTGGAAGTTTGAAGTTCATTGCCCGCACATTTACGCATGATGATACGAAAATTGCCCGATCATTTACTTCTTCAATGTCTTTTCAGAAGATACAGTAAGTTTGTGTCTACCTTTAGACCTTCTTGTCCTCAATACCCTTCTACCGTTGGGAGTGGACATTCTTTCTCTGAAACCATGCTTGTTTCTTCTTTTTCTACGAGAAGGCTGGAACGTTCTTTTCATCTTTATGTACTTTAGCTTTTATGGCAATTGATTTGACTTTCTGGATTACCCATTTATGGATACCCCTAAAAAGGACTGCAAAGTTAAATAGTATTTTTTTAATTACAAACGAGTGGATTACTTTTGTTGGGTAAATGAATCATTTAAGCCCATGGAAATCAGGATATCCCGACCCAACATCCCCTCCCAATTAATATTTATCAAGCTTTTGATCAATTGTAATGCTGAGGAAGTGATTTCCTTACAAATACCTTCTTGGCGGCCAGGCAGGTATGAAATCGCGAATTATGCCCAGAAAATCAAGGAATTCGAAGTGTATTTCGAAGGAAAGTCAATTCCTTTTGAGAAAAAAAACAAGGACCTATGGCAATTTCAAAGTGGCTTGGCTGGAAATTATGAAATCAATTATGTCTTCCATGCGGCCCAAATGGATGCCGGTGGCTCCTGGTCAGATGAACAACAGCTTTACCTTAATTTTATCAATTTTATATTTGAGGTCTTGGGTAGATCTGAAGAAAAGGTCATCCTTACTACACCGATGGAGGAGAATGACCTCGTTGCCACTTCCTTACCTTCTGCTGGGAGAGGGAAATGGGAAGCCATTAATTTTCAACACTTGGTGGATAGTCCATTGATTATTTCTCCATTTTTAAAGGAATATCTGTATAAAGTCGAAGACATTAAGTTCCACCTTTGGTTTTTGGGAGAGCTTCATTTTGATCCTGAAAGGTTGCTCAAGCAGTTTGAGGCATTTACCAGAAAACAAATGGCGTCATTTGGTTCATTCCCAGCTTCTGATTATCACTTTATGATTCAATTGCTTCCATTTTCCCATTATCACGGGGTAGAACACCAATTTTCAACCGTCATCACCCTTGGCCCAGCCGAAAGCTTAGCTGAAAAGCAAGGTTTATACAAACTACTCGGAGTAAGTTCACATGAGCTATACCATTTTTGGAATGTGTGCCGAATCAGACCGAAGGAAATGTTACCGTACGATTTTTCCAAAGAAGCCTACTTTCACAGTGGGGTCGTAGCTGAAGGGATTACCACCTATATGGGGGATTTGTTTTTGATTAGTTCCGGATGCTGGGACCTGGAAGAATATTTAGAAGTGCTCAGCCGGAAAATTACCTTGGAAGCCAATCAATTTGGCTGGCAAAATCAATCCATCGCCGAATCCAGTTTTGATCTGTGGCTGGATGGCTATAAAGCTGGTATTCCTGAAAAAAAAGTCAGCATTTACAACCGTGGGGCCCTGATCGCTTTGTGTTTGGACTTAATGCTGATAGAAGAAAAAAGCTCCCTTCATGCAGTCATGAAAACTATGTGGGAAGTTTATGGAAATCTGCAACTTGGTTATGACCTAAATGACTTTGAAAATATTGTCAAAAATTCATCTAAACACCCCCAGGTCATCAGACGGTTTTTTGAGGACTATATTTGGGGTAAGGAAGACCTTCTTCCACTCTTGACCCAACAATTGGACAGCATCGGCATCACTTTAAATGAAGCACCTGCTGAAACGCTTATGGCCAGCAGCTTGGGAATAAAGATTAATGAACATGGGGCTGTGATTCAGATCCATCCCAAAGCAGCTGCACATAAGATATTGATGATTGGCGATGAGCTCATTCACATCAATGGAGAGTCTTTTCAAAAGGGATTTTCCGAAGAAGGAAATAAAGTCAATCTAACATTCAAGCGATGGGAAAGGATATTGTCTACCAATCTAAACCTAGCAGAAAGCCCACTTTACAAAAGCTACACATTGAAGGCAGGTACTGAAAACAGCAAAAGGAAACTATGGTGCAATTAACTGGTTTTTAATCGATTGAGATTATAAAAGTCCCTAAATTATTACGTTTTCCGACTTCAATTTGGTAAATTTATAATGTACCAATACCAATTAAGCTATGGATACCATAACCAGAATTGAGGGTTGGGCTGACAAACATCATCCTAACTGGCTAGATTATGTTAGAATTGCTTTGGGTTTGTTCATTCTCTACAAGGGCATCATGTTTATTTCGAATACCCAAGCCCTTATGGATGTGACCTCTACGGTTGATTTGGCTTTTTTCAATATGGCTTTAGCTCATTATGTTGCATTTGCGCATTTGGTAGGTGGGATTTTAATTGCCTTGGGATTATTGACCCGGATAGCAATACTATTCCAGTTGCCCATTTTGTTTTTTGCAGTGTTTTTTGTCAACATCAAACAGGGATTTCTGTCCGCCTCCAATAATTTGGAGTTTGAAATATCCCTTTTGGTGTTGATCCTTTTGATTGTATTCTTGATTTATGGATCAGGCAAATTTTCTGTAGACCATTGGATGAAGGAACATCCCACCTGGTAAACCACTGACCGGACGGGCCGTAAGCAATTACGGCCTGTTTTTTTTTATTGGGATAAAAGTTTCAAAAGTATAAAAAAGGATATAGCCAATGATCCATATAGTTTCAAAACCTTTAGCCTGTTGGACCTATCCAAAAACCATAAAACATAAACGGGTCTGATCAATCCAGCTAGCAAACAAACAAGGGAAATCCAAAACAAAACCTGGATCAACACTAGCAGAGAAGTGATCATCTCGACGACGGATAGGAATTAAAAAAAAGGGGATGCTTTCGACATCCCCGTTGACTTTATTTTTTACGTTTGATTTCCTGGAAGTGATAGCCTTCTATGGTATCGTCAATATTAATGTCATTGAATCCTTTGATGGAAATACCACATTCATAGCCTGCTTTGACTTCGGATACATCATCTTTGAATCTTTTCAGCTGATCAATATCGCCTTCATGAATCACAATACCATCCCTAATGACCCTGATTTTGTTTTTCCTTGTCACAAAGCCATCAGTCACATAGCAACCGGCCACTGTACCAACCTTAGAAATTTTAAAGACTTCCCTAACCTGAATGTTCCCGGTAATGATTTCTTCAAATTCCGGTTCCAGCATCCCCTCAATCGCATCTTTGATTTGATTGATGGCATCATAAATTACAGAATAGTGACGGATTTCAATTTCCTCCTGTTCGGCCAGTCTTTTTGCATTGGCTGAAGGCCTCACTTGAAAACCTAATATGATTGCATCAGAAGCAGAGGCCAAGAGTACATCGGATTCTGAGATCTGACCTACCCCTTTGTGAATGATATTGACACTGACCTCGTCTTTGGAAAGTTTCAATAGCGAATCGGATAGTGCTTCTACAGAACCGTCCACGTCGCCTTTGATGATGATATTTAGTTCCTTGAAACTACCTATCGCCAATCGCCTGCCAATCTCATCCAAGGTGATGTGCTTCTTGGTTCGCATACTTTGCTCCCGGTTGATCTGTTCTCGGGAATTGGCAATTTCTCTGGCTTCCCTTTCGGAATCATATACCTTAAGAATATCACCAGCCTGTGGCGCACCACTAAGACCAAGTACCTGAACAGGGGTGGAGGGTCCTGCTTCTTTTTTCTTCTTGCCCACATGGTCAAACATGGCCTTTACCCTTCCGAAATGTTGGCCTGCCACCATGACATCTCCTATTTTTAAGGTGCCTGCCTGAACCATTACCGTGGCAACATATCCACGTCCCTTATCCAAGGATGCCTCCACTACAGTACCGATTGCATTTTTCGATGGATTAGCTGTAAGTTCCAGCAATTCCGCTTCAAGCAAGACTTTTTCAAGCAAATCGTCGATACCCAAGCCAGTTTTGGCTGAAATTTCTTGGGATTGGTATTTACCTCCCCAGTCTTCCACCAAGAGGTTCATATTCGCCAATTCCTCCTTGATTTTATTCGGATTGGCTGTTGGTTTGTCAATTTTGTTGATGGCAAAGATCATCGGCACGCCTGCTACCTGGGCATGGTTGATGGCTTCTTTGGTTTGCGGCATGATGCTGTCATCAGCGGCAATAACGATGATAGCGACATCGGTGATTTTAGCACCCCTGGCTCGCATGGCCGTGAATGCCTCGTGACCTGGAGTATCCAAGAAAGCAATCTTGTTGCCCGTGTCTGTCATTACATCATAAGCTCCTATGTGCTGGGTAATTCCACCGGCCTCATCGCTGGTTACCTTTGCATTTCTGATGTAATCCAAAAGCGAGGTTTTACCGTGATCTACGTGACCCATGATGGTGACAATAGGTGCCCTATGGACCAGGTCCTCTGGACTATCTTGGTGGACAACGATGTTTTCCTCCTCGTCAGGCTTGGTGAATTCCACTTCATGGCCGAATTCATCGGCAATGATGGTAATGGCTTCCGCATCCAACCGCTGGTTGATAGAAACAAACATCCCCAACGACATACATGTCGAAATGATTTCATTCACTGAAACATCCAAAAGTGAGGCGAGATCATTAGCAGAAATAAACTCGGTTACTTTAAGCACCTTGTTTTCTTCTACCCCTTCCAAGTTGTCTTTGGATCTTTCCGTTCTTTTGTCCCTTCTTTTGCTCTTTCCACCACCGGATTTTCCACCCCCTTGTAACCTTGCAAGGGTCTGTTTGATCTGATCTTGAATTTCTTTTTGCGTCGGCTCAGCTTTTTGAACCCTTCCCACTCCCTGAGGTCTTTGATTTCCTCGTCCAGCAGGAGGTTTCTGACCCGCTTTGTGAGGGGGCCTACTTCCGGATTGGGGTCCCGCAGCAGGTCTGTTGCCTGTGGCAGGAGTACCATCTGGTTTTTTGTCAATTCTTTTTCTGGGTCTTTTTTTCTTTTCTTTAGACCTTTCATCCGACGAAGCCACGGGTTTTACTTTTTTCTTGGCTTTATCTTTAGGTAACTCAATTTTACCCAAGACAGTAAGTCCTTTTAAAGCATCTGCTTTGGCGGAAATAACTTCATTAGGTTTTTCTTCTTCTGTCTCCTCACCCTTATCAAGAATTTCATTAGGTTGAGGTTGGGTTAAAGGCTTTGGTGCCACTGGACCTTTAGCAGGCTCTTTAATGACTTCTTCTTTCTGAGGAATTTCTTCTTTGGCTACGGCTTGCTCTGGTTTTTTGGCTTCAGGCTTAATTTCCTGAGGTGTTTCTTTAGGCTCAGACTTGGTAGTCTCAACTGGAGGAATATCAGCAGCAACAGGTTTTTGCTCTTCTATTTTTGGCTCAACAGATGGCTTAGGGGTCTCGGTTTTTTCCACTCCCTTGGGAGCCTCTTGGCCTTTTTTGGCGTCTAGGTCGATTTTACCCAACACGGTAATGCCCTGAAGTTTGGGTGCCTCAGTGGTCACCTTTTCTACAGGTTTTGGTTCTACTGCTTTCTCTTCTGGTTTAGGACTAGGCTTTGAAGGCTCTATTTTTTTCTCAGGCTCAGAATCTGATTCTGCCTTGATGGTAAACGTTTCATTATGACGCTTGCCAATGGAAAGGTGAGATGCCTCCTCTTTTTCCTGAGCTGAGGACCTAAACTCCTTCGCCAGCATGTTGAATTGATCCAAGCTGATTTTGGAATTGGGATTGTTCTCTACCTCAAAGCCTTTCTTAGCCATAGACTCCACGATGGTTGAAATACCCACGTTGAGTTTTCTTGCCACCTGGCCTAATCTCATCATTTTTTCCTCTGACATAAGCTAAAACCTCTCTAATTTTTTTCTTGACAGCACAAATATAACCTGAATGAATGTATTGCTGTCAAATATTTACTGTTCAAATTCCTGTTTTAATATCCTGAAGATATCATCTATGGTCTCTTCTTCCAATTCCGTCCTTCTGATCAGGTCTTCTTTGGTTAAAGCCAATACACTTTTTGCCGTATCTAAACCGGTTTTTTTCAACTCGGCCAATACCCAATCTTCTATTTCATCTGAAAATTCAGTAAGATCCACATCTTCCTCCTCTTCATATTCCGACAGCTCTCTGAATACATCTATCTCATACCCTACGAGTCTGCTTGCCAAACGGATATTGAAGCCGCCTTTGCCGATGGCCAAAGATACCTGGTCTGGCTTAAGGAAAACAGAAAGGCGTTTGCCCTCATTGTTTACCTGAATAGAGCTTACTTTTGCAGGACTAAGGGCTCTGGAAACATAAAGGTCGAGATTATCGGTATAATTGATCACATCTATGTTCTCATTCTGGAGTTCACGCACCACCGCATGGATCCTGCTTCCTTTCATTCCCACACAAGCTCCAACCGGATCGATGCGGTCATCATAAGATTCCACAGCCACTTTAGCTCTTTCTCCGGGCTCCCTGACAATTTTCTTGATGGTGATCAGCCCATCATATACTTCAGGAACTTCATTTTCGAACAAACGCTCCAAAAATATGGGGGAAGTCCGGGAAAGTATGATTCTGGGGTTACCGTTGACCATCTCCACTTTGTGTACGATGGCCCTGATTGAGTCTCCTTTTCTAAATCGGTCTTTCGGAATTTGCTCTCCTTTAGGAAGGATCAACTCATTGCCTTCTCCATCCATCAAAAGGACTTCTCTACTTAGGATCTGATATACTTCTGCTGAAATTATCTCTCCAACCAATTCTTCATATTGTTGAAACAAAAGGTCTTTCTCAAGATCTTTAATCCTTTGAATGAGGGTTTGTCGAGCCATCATGACAGCCCTCCGGCCAAACTCATGCAATTCTATCCGCTCATACGTTTCTTCACCAATCTCGAAATCCGGCTCAATTTTTTGAGCCTCTGAAAGACTGATTTTATCATGGTCCCAAATATCCTCGGAATCATCATCCACAATTTCCCTGATTCTCCAAATCTCCAGATCACCTTTATCAGCATTGATGATGACATCAAAGTTCTCATCTGTTTCAAACTTCTTTCGAATCATCGCCCTGAATACATCCTCTAAGATGCGAATCATGGTAGGACGATCTACATTTTTTGACCTTGCAAACTCTGCAAATGATTCAATTAGAACTTTAGCATCCATTTGTTTTATTTAAAAGAGACTAATACAATTGTTTTATTTATTTGATCAAAGACAATTGAGGTTTCTACCTCAACAGCTTTTTTACCTTTTTCTTTTTTCTTGGTTAGCAGAAGTATACTTTCCTCTGAAACGGAAAGAAGCTTTCCTTCCACCTCTTGACCATCCTTGAGCAGAACCTTTAGATTTCTCCCTATGTTCTTTTTGTATTGTCTCAGATTCGAAAGCGGAAAATCTAATCCCGGTGAAGAAACCTCAAGCACATAGGCCTCCTCTATGAAAGACCCTTCCTCCAATTGGTTTCCCAAAGCCCTACTTACCAAAGCGCAGGTACTGATACTTACACCCTGATCCCCGTCGATAAGCACCTTTATATGTTTTTTGGCGCCTGAGGTCACGATACTTACTTCTACCACAAAATGGCTCTCATCAGGTAGATGCTTTTCCACCAATTGGGTAATCGTTTCTTTTAGGCTCATTTTTGACTATACCATAATGAAAGAGGGGACTTGTGTCCCCTCAGTGTTACGACTAATACTTTGCAAAGGTAATAAAATTATTTTCGTAAAAAAAAACTGTTGTGTTTATTATAAATCGGATTTAAGATAATATTTTTGCCATCCCCCGTTTTATTTCAGCATTTAGAATGCTACCTTTAAAAGATTTATCAAAAACATAAATTAAGCACATCTAGCATGGGATTATTCGATTTTTTCTCCAGTGACATCGCCATTGATTTAGGAACTGCCAATACCCTGATTATACATAAAGACAAAATTGTAGTGGACGAACCCTCCATCATTGCCATTGACAAGACCACCAACAGGGTTTTGGCTGTCGGCAAAGAGGCGATGAACATGCATGAGAAAACCCATGAAAACATCAAAACCATTCGGCCATTAAAAGATGGCGTGATCGCTGACTTCTATGCCGCTGAACAGATGATAAGGGGTATGATCAAAATGATCCCAGGGCATAAGAAAGGCATGTTTCCACAATCTCACCGCATGGTCATTTGCATACCTTCCGGTATCACAGAGGTAGAAAAAAGAGCAGTTAGGGATTCTGCAGAGCATGCAGGCGCCAAGGAAGTTTATATGATTTACGAACCCATTGCCGCAGCCATTGGAATCGGCATTGACATAGAAAAACCTATGGGATCCATGATTGTGGACATCGGAGGTGGTACTACTGAAATCGCACTGATTGCCTTGTCCGGAATTGTAGCGGATCAATCCATCAGAGTGGCGGGGGATTCCTTCACCAAGGATATTCTGGATTACATGCGGAGACAGCATAACCTTTTGATCGGTGAGCGGTCAGCAGAAAAGGTCAAGATCGCCATCGGTTCTGCCTTGACAGAACTGGAAGAAGCGCCTGAGGATTACGAAATCAGGGGAAGGGATTTGATGACCGGCATACCCAAGGTCATTAAGGTGTCCTACTCAGAGATTGCCTTTGCCTTGGATAAATCAGTTTCGAAAATCGAGGAGGCGGTATTAAAAGCGCTTGAAATCGCTCCACCCGAGCTCTCAGCCGATATTTATGACAACGGAATCCATCTTACCGGTGGAGGTGCCCTTCTTAAAGGCCTCGACAGGAGGCTGCACCAAAAGACCAAATTGCCCATACACATTGCCGAAGATCCACTGAGGGCTGTGGTAAGGGGAACCGGAACCGCACTCAAAAACATTAATAATTTCAGAACCGTACTGATGACCTAAAGATTGAATGCAACGCATTTTATTGTTCCTTTACAGGATAAGATCCTTTCTCTTGTTTGTACTTCTTGAATCTTTGGCCATTTGGTTCATTGTAAATAACAACTCACCCCAAGGCGCGGTTTTCTTTAACAGCTCCAACAATTTTATAGGAACCATCCTTAGTAGCAAAGACAATTTTACCTCTTATTTCTCCCTTTCCTCAGCCAATGAGGCCTTGGTGGAAAAAAATACAGAACTACTTAAAAAGCTCGATAGGTTCACCCAACCCAAAGACAGCGTTTATTTGGTTTTGGACAGCAGCTTGTCATTGCAACATGAATTCCGATCGGCATTGGTCATCAACAATTCCCTTCACTTTAACCAAAACTATCTTACCCTTAACAAAGGGAGTAGACATGGAATCAAAGCAGGAATGGGCGTATTCAATGAGCAGGGTGTGATAGGTAGGGTCAAAGGGGTTTCAAAAAATTTCAGCACGGTGATTTCTTTGCTCCATACGGATAACCTGATATCCTCCAAAGTGAAATCTTCCGAGGTTTTCGGTTCCACCAAATGGGATGGTAGGAATCCCCGACAAGCAAAATTACTGTATGTACCAAGACATGTCATACTTTCACCCGGTGATACAATAGTTACTTCGGGCTACAATGCGGTTTTTCCTGAAGGAATTCTTGTAGGAAGAGTAACTGAAATTGGTCAGGGAGCTGATACCAACTATTTGGATATCACCTTAGAACTTTCTACTGATTTCAGTAGATTGAATTATGTTTATCTGGTAGAAAATCTATTAAAAACAGAAATGGATTCCTTGTATGATGCCTCCGGGATTATAATCGATGAGTAACAAATACCTATTTAACACGTTAACAGGCTTTTTTGTATACCTAATTGTCCAAGTTTTTTTATTAAAAAACCTGGTCCTCTTCGGTACTGCATTTTGTTTTTTGCACGTGGTATTTATATTGCTGTTACCCATAGAGACCAAAACCACTCCGGCCATGTTGATTGCTTTCTCTTTGGGGCTTGGGGTGGACATCTTTTACGACACCCTAGGCATGCACACTGCTGCCTTGGTCTTGGTAGCTGCCTTGCGCAGCAACTGGATCAAGGTACTTACTCCAAGAGGTGGCTATGATGAAGATTTGATCCCCTCAGTTTTGAACATGGGCGTTGGCTGGTGGCTGAGTTATAGCCTTCCTTTGTTGCTTTTGTACCATTTTCTTTTTTTTTATATTGATAATTTGGGAACAGATTTATACCTTCCCGTGCTATTCAAAACAATTAGCAGTACCCTATTCACGTTCTTAATGGGCATGATCGTACAAGTTTTATTTTACAAAAGAAAGCGGGGAATTTAATGGAAGAGAAAAGACCAATCATCATTATTTCAATAATAATTTTGATCGGTATCGTGTTATTAACCAAACTCTTTATGATTCAGGTTGCCGATGATAGCTTCCTGAAAAGAGCAGAGCGCAATGCTGTGCAAAGGTTGGTGGACCACCCTTACCGTGGACTGGTATATGACAGAAACGAGCGTATTCTTGTCTACAACAATCCCGTTTTTGACCTCATGTTGATTCCTAAAGAATTTACTGTACAGGACACAGCAAAATTTTGTGAACTTTTTCAGATAGATAAAGAAGAACTTGTTTTAAAATATGAAGCAGCCAAAGCTTATTCTTGGGTAAAGCCCTCCCCGCTTATCAAACAGATTTCTACTAAGGATTTTGCAAGGATTCAGGATTATCTGATCGATTATCCAGGCCTCCTGGTACTTACTCGGTCAGTGAGGTCTTATCCTCAACCCCGCGCAGCCAATGTTTTGGGGTACATCGGAGAAATCAATGCCCGACAATTGGACAGGGATACCTTGGAATATTATCGACAAGGGGATTACATTGGTCTATCCGGATTGGAATCTGCCTATGAGGATATCCTTAGGGGCACCAAAGGAGCTAAATACAAATTGGTCAATGTAAGAGGGATAGATAAAGGTGCCTTCAAAAACGGAGAATATGATACTGCTTCGATAGCTGGTAGAAACATTACCTCCACCCTGGATCTGGAACTCCAGGAGTACGGGGAAAACCTGATGGCTGGGAAGCGAGGATCGGTAGTTGCCATTGAACCGAAAACCGGAGAAATTCTTTCTTTCATCTCTGCTCCATTTTACGACCCGAATTTACTGGCTGGAGCCAACTTCAGTAAGAACTTTGGCCTACTTAACAATGACCCCGACTTACCCCTTTTCAATCGACCCATCATGGCAACCTATCCCCCAGGTTCTATCTTCAAAGTGGTGCAGTCCCTGGTCGGTTTACAGGAGGGCATCCTTACTCCCAACACTACATTTAGTTGTAACAGATCCTTGGTCAAATGCCATAATCACCCCAACCCGGTCAACCTTTTCGGGGCAATCAAATACTCCTGTAACCCCTATTACCACCAAGCCTACAGGAGCATCTTAAACCAAAATCTATCTACTAATACTTATAAAGATACCGAACTTGGCCTAACCAAATGGAGAGATGCGGTTATGAAATTTGGATTGGGAGGTCCATTGGGAGTAGATATGAACAATGAAAAAGGAGGGAGCATACCTTCTAAACAACTCTATGACAGGGTCTATGGAGAGGGCAGGTGGAAGTATTCCAACATTTACTCTCTGTCGATAGGTCAGGGAGAAATGATGGTAACCCCTCTACAAATGGCTAACCTTGCCGCCATTTTTGCCAATAAAGGCTATTTTTATACCCCACATCTGATCAAAGCTGTGGATGGAGACTCCACCAAAATACCTATTGAATACCAAACGAAAAGAGAAGTGGGAATAGATGCCCATCATTTTGACTTGGTACAAGATGCCATGGCAGAGGCACTTTATGGAACTGCCGCAAGAGCCATCATCAAGGACATCACTATAGCTGGAAAAACAGGAACCGCCCAAAACCCTCATGGTGAAGACCATTCTGTTTTTGTTGCTTTTGCTCCGAAGGAAGACCCAAAAATTGCGATTGCCGTTTACGTGGAAAATGCAGGCTGGGGAGGTAGGGCAGCAGCAAGTACGGCAAGCCTGATGATAGAAAAATACCTCCGTGGACATGTTACCCGCCCAGCTTTAGAAGATTATGTGATCAAAGGGCTATTCATTTATTGATTTGAGAAAAGACGATTTATATATCAATAAAATAGATTGGGTTACCATTCTGATCTATGCCTTGCTGGTGATCATTGGCTGGATCAACATCTATGCTGCGGTCTATGATGAACAGGTAGCAAAAAGTATCTTTGATTTTTCCATCAATTCCGGAAAGCAACTGGTTTGGATAGGGACAGCCGTGGTCTTGATTACCTTGATCATGGTGGCGGACTATCGATTGTTTGACAACCTAAGTTGGGTTTTATATGGTTTTTTTATATTGATTTTATTGCTCACACCCTTTTTGGGAAAGGAAATCAATGGACAAAGGGCATGGTTTGAAATAGGTGCATTCCGGCTCCAACCTGCTGAATTTGCTAAATTCGCCACTGCTTTGGCCTTAGCCAAATACATGGAGAGACCATCCGTGGATCTCACTAACCTTGAGTTTCAACTTAGAACTGTAGCCATCGTATTGCTACCCGTGGCATTGATCATGCTTCAACCGGATACAGGAACCGCCATGGTCTACAGCGCCTTTTTTATCATGCTTTATAGGGAAGGAATGCCACAGCGATATTATGTGCTGGGCTTGTCTGTGGTGACCATTTCCCTTTTGGCACTGGCCATTGAAAACAACCTCTATCTGGTCGGGGGAATTATTGTACTGACGGTCATTTTGATTTTGTTAGGGAAGAAAGACTGGAAGCGAATCGTTACCCTTTCAGGCTTGGCTTTGCTGGTCATAGCCTACAGCTACAGTTTGGATTATGTGGTTTCCAAGTTACCTCCCCATCAACAAAACAGGATCATGGTATTGTTTAATCCTGACATTGACCCCTTGGGAGTAGGCTGGAATGTGACACAATCTAAAATTGCCATTGGCTCAGGTGGTTTTTTTGGTAAAGGATATTTGGAAGGCACACAGACTAAATTTGACTTTGTACCCGAACAACATACGGATTTTATTTTTTGCACCCTAGGTGAGGAATTTGGATGGATGGGCAGTTTGGTAGTGGTATTTTTATTTGTGAGCTTATTGATCCGACTCGTCTTTTTGGCTGAGCGGCAAAAAACCAGATTTGCCAGGGTTTATGGCTATTGTGTGATTTCATTGATCCTTTTCCATTTTATGATCAATATAGCCATGACAATTGGACTTTTCCCCGTAGTGGGGATTCCGCTTCCATTTTTCAGTTATGGAGGATCATCCCTATGGTCATTTACCATCCTTTTGTTCATCTTTATCAAATTGGACAGTCACCGCATACAATTGTTGGGAAGGATGGGATAAATTAAATCAATTCTCTTGCTTCTATCAGCTTCAACCACTGTTGTTTTTTTGGCTCACGGTATTTTTGGGCATAGGGCGTGTGGAATCGATGGTTTTTTAAAAAATTGATTTGGAGAATCTGCCACTCTTCTTTGGATTGGACCCCGTTCATCCCTTTCAATTCCTCAAAGAGCATCTGACTGATCATTGGATAATCTGACCTCCCCAGATAATCCAGATCAGCATCACAAAGAATTCTTTGAAGTTGGGTTTTGGGACTCTGAGGTATTTGGGTAGCTAAAACTAGCTCTTTGACCAATTGGATATGAGCGGGTGCCATATTTAGGTCTGCCATGATTTTACCAGCCAGGTCCGCGCCCACTTTCTCATGTTGTTCCAGTGATTGTATAAACCCCATGTCGTGTACCAATGCCCCGATTCGAAGCAAATAGGCTTCCTCTTCCTTCAATTTCAATCTTGTGATGTACTGGTTGCACACATGCAATACATCAAGGGTATGTTCTTTACCATGGTATGTCAGGCAATCAGGCAATTGCTTGTCAAGAACATCCAAAACATGGTTTTTCAATTTTTGATAACCGGTCATCTAAATTACCTCAAAAAAGAAGGGTGATTTGTACTATACGAAGCTAATGATACAAAATAAAAACTATTTTTTCATAAAACAGAAAGGAATCTATCATTTTGCCAGGAAGAACAAGGCTTGATCCCCTTCCTATGATCCATCATCCCATTGGATGTCTCCGACTAAAAAACTCAAAACAGCCTGAAATAATGGTTTGACAGGTACGCTTTTGGTTATCGACTTTGCCCCATAAGATTTACCCCTTATGCTCAAATCTCCTGAAGACCAACTGCAAAAATTCGTCAACTTCCTCAGAATCTTTGTTCCAGCCCAATTGCTCCACATATCGCTCATTCAACAGCTGTATGGCTTCATGAAAAGTTCTGCATTGATCAATGGATTTTAAGGCCAGTTTCATCTGGTCAGGATTACCGTCAAAGAGGTTCTTGGTAAACATAAACCGCTGGTTGATCCCCACGCTTTGCTGAAGGTCGGTAATGCTGCCCTTCATAATATTGTATTCTTCGGACTCAAATTTGGCCCATACCCTAGAAGGGTCAATGCCTTGTTCGGTAGAACCAGTAAAAGTGTGGTGTTCAAAAGTTTCTTTTGAGTAATGTGCCTCTTTGTGCTCTGGTTCATCGTGAATCTCTACCTTATCTTGGTCTGTTGCATAACTTTCGGCCTCACTTTTGGGCAAGGATTGATGAACATTTTCAATTAACCACAATTCTCCAAAATTAATGGGGTGAACCGAATTCAAAGGATTCAAAAGAACTTCTGGTTTTTCCAGCTGATGTTTGTTGGCTTCATAATTGGCCTTCAGTGCCATTTTCAGTTCAGCATAGGAAGCACCCATATTGGATCGATCTATCAGGGTGCTCAATAGCAAAGGATGCCATTTCAGGTATTTTTTGGAATTTTTGAAATAGGTGATCAAGGTACCTCCTTTGGCCCGCTCTATTTCTTTTTGAAAAAACAAAAGTGGATCTCCGGCTAGAAGTATGGATTGACGCACCGCATCCCTCAATAAAGGTTCAAAATGAATCCTCTCAATTTTAATGGATCTAGATAATACATTCATGAAATCCTTGAGGGATTCTTGCACAGCAATATCTCTGTAATCAAAATAAGGATTAGATTTTAACTTTTCCAACTCTTCCTGCCAAGCCTCAAAAATAGACTTGATGATCATAAAATTGACCTGATTGCTGGGTGTAAGCTGTATAATTTCCTGCCCAGACATGTATTTTTTAGTCCCAAAATACTGGGAACATATCTTTTCAGAAAAGAGTTGTGAATAGGTTTCTAAATAATTGGTATTAATTTTATCACTCATTTGAAATGCGAATTCTGCTGTAAAAAGGATAATTTATGGCCAAAATAGTAATTGAAAACCTCTTCAACAAGGAAATCACTACGCGGCAATCTGAACGTAAAGTTATTGAATTAATTCATGAAAACTACATAGATTGGATGCATGCTTGCGGAAAAAAGGGTAGGTGTACCACCTGCAAAATGGAAGTGATATCTGGCATGGAAAACCTGGCCCCTTTGACAGGGCATGAACAAATTTTCAGAGAAGATGGCAGATTAAAAGCCCACCAAAGGCTATCTTGCCAAGCAAAATTGTTAAAAGGAACTTTAATAATCCGCGTGGCTGAAGAAAACAAATTCCCCCACCTCACATACAGCAATTGATTTTATGTTCATAGAACCTTCTTTAGGTACCAAGCAAAAACATGAACCGAAAGGACAGATCGAGGTCATCTGTGGGTCTATGTTTTCCGGAAAAACCGAAGAATTGATAAGGAGACTTAATCGGGCACTCATTGCTAGACAAAAGGTTGAAATCTTCAAACCTGCTTTAGACAAAAGGTACCATGAAAAGCATGTGGTATCCCATAATGAGAATACCATCCGTTCCACTCCGGTACAGTTTGCTGACGACATTCTTTTGTTGGCTGGCGACTGTGACGTGGTGGGCATCGATGAGGTACAGTTTTTTGATGAACAGATTGTCAAAGTTGCCACCACTTTGGCCAATTCAGGCAAAAGGGTCATTCTGGCCGGATTGGATATGGATTTTGAAGGGAAGCCATTCGATCCCATGCCCAAGTTATTGGCCATCGCTGAATATGTGACTAAGGTCCATGCCATCTGTATGAAATGCGGCAATCTGGCAGCTTACAGCTTTAGACTCTCCGATGACCAAGAAAAAGTGATGTTGGGTGAAAAAGAAAGTTATGAAGCAAGGTGTCGAAAGTGTTTTTATGAGGACAGACATTAAACAAGCTTTTATTTTTTTCCTGGTTTGTCAGTTGATCAGCCTACAAAATATGGCGCAAGGGGATATCCCAGTAGGAAGCTGGCGATATCATGTGAGTTATTCCCAAGCCGATGCCTTAACCGCTGGTTCAAATACACTTTTTGTCAAAGGCCCAAACAGTTTGTTTTATATAGGATTTGAAGAACAGGTACCCATAGGCCTTACCAAATTAGACGGCCTCTATGCCCAAAACTTCAATGTTTTTCAGTTTGACCAAAGTAAAAAAACGCTGGTGCTGGCTTATCCGGATGGAACCCTAGACCTGGTAACGGAAAGTAACATAAGAAACATCCCTACCATTAGACAAAATACGCTAATCCTGGATAAATCAATTCAAAAGATAAGGACATTAGTCGGCAAAGCCTATCTTTCAGCAGGCTTCGGCTTTGCCATTTTAGACCTCCAAACCAGGGTGTTTGAAGATGCCTTTCTCAATATTGGGCCAGAGGGAGTTCCCCTCTCAGTCATGGACATTCTACCGCTGGAAGACCTGTGGCTTGTGGCAAGCCCTTTGGGAGTTTTCAAAGGCAATCCTGAGAACAACCTGAGAGATTTCAGAAACTGGACACCCATCCAAGGGCCTCCAAATTTGGGTTTTATAGGTTTGGAAATGCTCAATGGAGTAATTTTTGCGCTGGCAGACAATGGTCAAATCTATCAGTTTATCGATGATGAGTTGGATTGGCTAATTGGTACCGAGGGGGTTAAGGATCTGAAAATACAGGAAGAGCGGCTGTATTTTAGCACAACAGAAGGTATCTTCCAGTTACAAGCCAATGGTAGTTTTACACTGGTAGAAAATCTGAGCGATGTTGTCTTCAATGACTTTGTCATTCGGCAAGACCAACTTTATCTTGCCTCTCCTAACGAAGGCATTGATTTCCCAACTAACAACAATAGTATTGCGGCAGCTGGCCCCAAAAGCAATCAGAATATTAAATTTAGTGATTCTGAAATTTTTGCTGTCCCCGTCATGGTCATGCCCAATGGACAGGCTATAGCAAGTAATGTGGCCTTTTCCAGTCAATTTAAAGCTGGCCTTTGGACAGAAATTGAAGCACCGGAAAATGTAACCTCAACAGCTCAATTTCAAAATAGGACCTATTTTGGCACCCTTGAGCATGGACTTTGGAGGCGAGATGGCAACAGTATTGAACAAATAGTTTTACCTGGCCTCAACTCCTCCTTCACCGTTGCAGATCTTACAGTAGATTTACAGGGGCAACTGTGGATTGCCATATTGGATGGGCAAGGTAGGATGTTCAAAATCACCCCTTCAGGTGAGATCAGCTCTGTTCCCATAACGGGCCTACAAAGGCCCAGAAAAATTCTGGTAGACCTTGCCAATAATTTATGGATAGTACAGGCATCCGGCACCAATAATCTACGGGTTTTCAATGAGCAGAGTGGATTGAACAGGACATTTGGTATCAATCCCAACCAAGGGAATCTGCCATCTTCACAAACTTTGGATATTGACATGGATAAAAATGGACAGTTATGGATAGGCACTACCCAGGGCCCGGCGTACTTCCTCAATGCCTCCTTTATAGACAACACCAATCAGGTGAATGCGGTTATTCCTTTGACCCAAAACCGGCCCTTGCTGGGCGACCAATCCATCACTGCTGTCAAAGTGGCTCCTGACAACAGCAAATGGCTGGGTACACAAAGTCAGGGCCTTTGGCAGATTTCTGAGGATGGCAGCGGAGAAATTCACCATTTTACTTTTCAGAATTCCCCTCTTCCAGACAATTCCATCCGGTCTTTGGCACTTCAAATCCAAACTGGTGAACTCTTTGTAAGAACAGCAACTGCCGCCCTTTCTTATAGGGGAAGCAGCATACAGGCATTTGAGCGATTGAAAGACCTTAAAATCTATCCAAATCCCGTCAGACCTGATTTCAATGGTCTATTGAGCTTGGAAGGACTTACCGATTTCAGTGACCTTAAAATCGCCAATTCCAGCGGCAGAGTAGTCTTCTCACTGGTGGTAAGAGGTGGAAAAGCAGTTTGGGATTTGCGGGACCAAAGTGGCAACAAAGTGGTGCAGGGGGTATATTGGGTGTATGTATTGGATCGAGAGGGAAGAGAAAGAGTAGCGGGCAAATTTTTGGTCATGTGATGCTGAAAAAAACAAGAGGTATAGTAATCAATTACATCAAATTCCGGGAAACTTCGATTATCGTGAAGATTTTCACTCGGGATTTGGGCTTGAAGAGCTATATTGTCAATGGCGTCAGAAGTAGCAAAACCAGTTCGAAAATCTCCTTCTTCCAGCCCATGAGCCTTTTGGATTTGGTTGTTTATGACAAAGAGGGGGCTTCCCTAAACCGGATATCAGAAGTGAAACTGGCGCATGCCTTTCGCCTCATTCCGTTTGATTTTTATAGGTCAGGCGTAGCCATGTTCATGACTGAGGTCTTGGGTAAGTCCCTATATGACCATGACAGCAACGAGGGCTTGTTTGATGATTTATGGGACAATATCCTAGAACTGGATGCGCCAGATGTGAAGCTCGGCATCTTCCCTTTGGCTTTTTTGGTGAGTACCTCTCAGCAATTGGGCTTTGGGGTGGACAATGCCGATGAGTTTTTTCTTCAGGTGTATGAAGATCCCAAGGGCAGTCCTTATGCCCTCAGTACCAAAAATGCCCTAGATGAGTTGTTACGTTCCAGATTTCAGTCTGTTTCAGGTTTAAGCAAAACCGAAAGAAATCAATTACTGGATGACATGCTGCGCTTTTATCAAATGCACTTGGATCGTTTTGGAGAAATAAAATCCCTCGGCATCCTGAGGAGCATGATGTATTAATTGACCTTGATTTTCTTAAAAGCGGTGCTGAACAGTCCTGTCAATTCTTCCCCATTTTCTTTCAGTAGGCTCAACTTCAGGTCATAATCTCCCTTTGGCAGATTTTCAATACGGATGGGATTGAGTTCACGGGTCTCATGGGTCCAGTCACCCAAGGTAAGCAAGCATTTGAGACCATCCTGTTCAAAGTCCCCACCTATCAATAAAAAATCGACCAGAATTTCATCTTGCTGATTGTATTCAGTTTCATTGTTCGGAAGATTGAGTACCAGATACGGCTCTTCCAAACCAGGGAAAGGTCTTGAAGCCCCTACAATAAAATCCCGGTCCACATAATTACCGAAGTTTTTCAGTGAAATACCGTCCGGGTCTACCAAAAATGCGGTCACCCGATAGGTTCCTGTATTAAATTCTCTGGAGAAGATGGGCATATTGTAACCAATCGGATCTTGGCCGTTGATGACTATTTTCAGTGGAAATCGCTGCAGACTTTCCCCAAAAGGAAAGTTTTTGATGTTGAATTCAAAGGGGACCCTACCAGGTTCAAATCGCTCATTACCTAGAGGCTTGAACATTTCCAATATGGCATCAGGATATTCATTTAGCTCCTCATAATGAAAAAAATTGATGCTTTTAGAGTTGGTTTTCGATTCAACTTCCAATGGTACAATCGTCTCGTTCTTTCGAATCCTTTTTTCTCCACATGAAACCAAAAGCCATGTTAAACCAATCAAACTCAGGAAAAGGCAGCTTTTACTCATTTTTTGGGGATTAGTGTAGACTTAAAGATATTTAAATTTTCCTGAAAATAAACTATCTTTCGGTATTAAAGGAAAAGATATGAGTGATATCCTATACGATGAAATACCCTCTCTTGATCTGGCAGATTTTATGTCGGGAGACAGTCAAAAAAAAGCTGCTTTTGTAAAAAAACTTGGCGATGCATATCAAAACATTGGTTTTGTGGCCATCAAGAACCATGGGCTTGACAAAACCCTCCAAGATCAGCTCTATGCGGGCATCAAAAAATTCTTTAGTCTGCCTGATGAGATCAAATCCAAATATGAAAAACCTGAGATCGGTTACCAAAGGGGCTATACAGGCAAAGGGAAGGAACATGCCAAGGGAAGGAATACCGGTGACCTGAAAGAATTTTACCATGTAGGGCAGGAACTTGCCGGTATCCCTAACGATGATCCCATCAAAAAAGAATATCCCGAAAATATCTGGCCTGAAGAATTGCCCGAATTCAAAGCCATTTCCAACGAAGCCTACAAAACTTTGGAAACAGCTGGTCAAAATATGTTAAGGGCCATCGCCCTCTATCTGGAGTTACCGGAAAATTACTTTGATGATAAAGTAAGATATGGAAACTCGATCCTACGACAAATTCACTACTTCCCCATAGAAAATCCCGATGCGGTCCCCGCTGATGCCGTAAGGGCGGCAGAACATGGAGACATTAACCTGATCACGCTGCTGATGGGGGCGAGTGCAGATGGGCTTCAGGTGCTTCGAAGAGATGGAAAATGGATTCCCATTACCGCCCTTCCCGATCAACTCGTAGTCAATGTAGGTGACATGCTGGAGCGCCTGACCAACAAAAACCTAAAGTCAACCATACATCGTGTCGTCAATCCACCCAGAGAGATGATGCATACGAGTCGTTTTTCTATTCCTTTTTTCATGCATCCAAGGTCTGACATGGATCTTACCTGCCTGGAAAGTTGCGTTTCAGCTGAGCAACCCAAGCAGTTTTCTGATATGACTGCAGGTGAATTTCTGGAAGAGCGACTAAGAGAACTTGGGTTAAAAAAATGAAACATTTGTTGAAAAAACAGCTGAAAGCATGATAGCAAACAAATGTCTGTACGGAGGGTAAGGTACTATCTATATCTTAAAGATGTCCTTTTGCTTTCAGTAACAGCATTTGGGGGCCCACAGGCGTTTTTGGCCATGGTACTGGACCTGATGGTCAAAAAAAGGGGCTATATCAACGAAAAAGAACTCTGGGAACTCCATGCGCTTTGCCAGATATTGCCAGGACCTACTTCCACCCAAACCATTTCTGCCATAGGATTCCGTATTGGCGGACCGACTTTGGCGTATCTTTCCCTCTTTGTATGGGTATTGCCGGCTACGGTATTGATGACTTCAGCAGCCTTTTTGATTGATTTTCTCCAAGAGAATACGCCAGGTGCGCTGAATTTTGCCAAGTTTATCCAACCCATGGCCATTGGCTTTATCATCTATGCCGCTCAGAAAACCATCAGGAAAATGGTTCAGACGCCAGAAGCCATGGTTTTGATGCTATTTGCGGCATTTGTCGCCTTTTTCTACAATTCTCCCTACATCTTTCCGGTGATGTTGGTCATTGGGGGGCTGAGTACCTCGATCAAATACAAGAATCAACCAAAAGTAGAAGAGGAAAAGCCATTAAAAATCAAATGGGCCAACTTTTACCTCTGGGCAGGCGTTTTGGTTTTCGCTGCCGGGCTGGGCGCCGTAACCCAAAGCCAATCCGTGATTTTGTTTGAGAACTTTTATCGGAATGGCAGCTTGATTTTTGGCGGAGGTCAGGTGCTGATTCCTTACCTGTACACAGAGTTTGTGGAATTTAAGCAATACCTGAGTTCGGAAGAATTTCTGACTGGATATGCCATCGCACAGGGCATACCCGGCCCCACTTTCAGTATCAGTTCCTATATCGGTGCCCTCTCAATGCGGGAATTCGGATTGGGGGGTATTCTTATGGGAGGGCTTATTGCCGCTGCCGGAATATTTTTGCCTGGCACCTTTCTGATTTTCTTTGTCATCCGGTTTTGGGATCAGCTCAAAAAATACCGGCCGGTGCGGGCAGCTTTAGAAGGCATCAATGCAGTCAGCTGCGGGATGTTATTGGCAGCTGCCTATCTGCTCTTCGAACCCATGGAAGCCAATTTTTTTAACATTACTGCCATCATAGGCACTTACTTTTTACTGCAGTTCTCCAAGTTGTCCTCTCCATTGATCATTGCCATTGGTATTGTAGCCGGTGTTTTGTACAATGCCCTGTTTTTGATGTAGATAGATTTCGTTTGGTCTGAAAACTTTTTTTCAAATTACTTTAACCCTTTCTTCAAGGCAAAAGATGTAAGATTTGTAAGCGGTGAAGAAGTATGTGGTGGTTTGTTTGGAGACTTATACCCTTCTGGACAGATTTCAACTTTACACCACCACCTTCACTTATGTCTTCATCCCTTGGTCTAACAAAACTGCCCCCATTGGAAACCGACCTCTTTAACATGATTTATTCCCTTATTTTTTCCCTAAATCCCCATTAAATTTTGTATTTTTAATTTCCTCTGAATTTCCACCTCAATCTCACCGTTGTGAAAATACTTGTTGTAGGTGCTACCGGACAATTGGGTTATACGCTGGTAGACAAGCTCAAAGATGGACCACACCAGGTTTTTGCCATGCACCGAAGGTCCTCTCACATTGCTCCCTTGCAGCAATGGCCTCAGGTAGAATTAAGGCAAGCAGACCTCACCCAACCGGAAACCCTTATCAAAGCAGTAAAGGGAATGGATGCAGTCATTTGCACAGCCAACTCGGCATGCCCAACCCAAAAGGAGGATGATATCCAAAAAACCGATATAGATGGGGTCATTTCCTTGATCAGGGCATCAGAAGAAGCGGGCATCAAACAATTTATTTACACATCTGCCATATATTTTGGGGACGCCGATGATAAGATCCCGATCAGCAGGGCCAAAAGGATAATCGAAAAGACCTTGGCTTCCTCATCCCTAGATTACACCATTTTGCGGCCGGGAACCTTTATGGAAGTCTACCTGCCCTATTTGGGTACCGACCTGCCACTGAAAGGAAGCCAGGTATCCACCGTCTATCGCCCCTTCAAATTCTCCAACAATTTTTTCAAAGGCATACAGCATGACATAGCAGAAAAAGGCAGAATCAATATCATTGGAAAAGGACTGGCAAAAGCCTCTTACATCTCTGTACAAGATGTGGCGGAATTTCACATCAAAGCTTTGGGTCGAAAATCAGCTTTTCGGAAGACCTATACCATTGGCGGTCCAGAGCCCTTGAGTGCTTTGGATCTCAAAGGAATTTTTGAGGAACTTTATGGAAAACCCCTAAAAATCAAATCTTCCCCTCCCATCCTTATTAAACTGATCGCTAAGGTCATGTCATTCTCCAATCCTGCCGCCAGTAACATCATGTATCTCAATTATTATTCGGCCATGGCGGATCACGTGGTTCCCCATGCTTTGGAAACCGCGGAGTCATTTGGGGTAAAGCTGACTTCGGTTAAGGAATTCCTTGAAGAAAAAAAGGTAGCTTAAATTCAAATACTTTATTTGCTCTCTTTTAATTCAATATTTGTTTTCCATCCCCTTCAAATCCACAAAAGCCCCACAAAGAGAAACAGCTGCAGAAATCAAAAAGAACAACAAACTGAAAGCCACCGCAGCATTTTTGTCAATACCCATCAAATCATGACTGAGAACAAATACCAGTTCTCTCGCCCCCACGCCTCCGATGGTCAAGGGCAAGACAGAAACCAAGGAAGAAACCAAAAACACAAACTGATAACTGAGAACCAGCTCAGTGATACCAATGGAAAGCATGATAAAATAGGCCGTTACCAATTGGGCCAATTGACCGGCGAGAGAATACAAGCCACTCCTCCAGAAACTACTTATAAAACTTGGAAAAAACCACTTTATACTCCACCAAAACACACATGGAAGTGCTACCAACAGCAAACCAACCGCTATGCTAACCCACGATTCCGCCAGCCAGGGAATGGCTATTTCCACCCAAAAAAAGAAGATAAAAATCAAAAATAGGATGGCTACCAAGCCACTGATGCGATCCAACAGAATGGCCGCCAATATTTTTTTGAGGGGCTTTTGAAAAGCTTTATTAACCCAATAAGCCTTGTATCCATCTCCTCCTATCCCCCCAGGCAGAAAAAGGTTGTAAAACATGCCCACCCAGTAGAGTTTGAAATTTTGAACTTCAGGCATTTGGATGTCAATGTCTCTGAAGTAGGAGTTGAGCCGCAGCGCAGTAAAAACTTTGCTCAACACAAAAAACAGTATGGCCAAAATCATCCAAGTTGGATTAAGGGATTTGATTACTCCCCAAGTTTCTTGCAGGTCTATGTTCCGAAAAACAACGTATAGCGCCAACCCAGTAAGGGAAAGCTTGAGGATCAGTTTGATAGATTTACGTTTCACCCTGGTAGATGGCTTTAATCTTGTAGGTTTTCTTGTCCTGAGACTCAAAGTAAGTTCTGACGATGATTTCGGCAATGATGCCCGTGGTGATCAGCTGCACCCCAGCCAGTAAAAAGATAAAGCCCAACAACAAAATAGGTCGTCCCCAAATGTCCTCTCCCCTCAGCTTTTCCACTAAAAGGTATAGGTTGATCAAGACACCGACCAAAAGAGACAACAGCCCAAGAGTTCCAAAAAGATGGATTGGCCGTTGCAGGTATTTCTGAAAAAACAACATGAGAATCAAGTCTGCCATTACCTTGAATGTGCGGCTCAACCCATACTTGGATGTGCCGTGGATCCTGGGATGGTGCTTTACATCCACCTCCGTCATTCTAGCGCCCTCTTGCTTGGCAAGCACAGGAATAAAGCGATGCAGCTCGCCATAGAGACCCATGTTTTGGGCTATCTGGGATTTATACACCCTCAGGCTGCAGCCATAATCCTTGAGGTACACTTTGGTACTATGGCGGATGACCCAATTGGCAATTTTGCTGGGTATTTTTCTTAAGACAAAGCCGTCTTTTCTGTTTGCCCGACGTCCGGCTACCACGTCCCAGTCTTCCGTTTCTGCTTTGTGCAGCATCATGGGTAAATCGGTCGGATCATTTTGAAGATCGCCGTCCATGGTGGCGATGTATTCTCCGATGGCCATGTCTATGCCCGCAGCCAATGCGGTAGTCTGCCCATAATTCCGGTTAAAAATGATCAGTTTAGTTCGCGTATTGGCATATTTTTGAACTTCCTTCACCGTTCCATCCGTGGAGCCATCCTCTATCAGGATTACTTCATAATCAATTTCCTTAAGTGCCTCATAGGTTGCTTCCAGTAGGGGCTGAATGTTTTCTTCTTCATTATAAATGGTGATTACAACAGAAAGCTTCGGTCGGCTCATAGGGACAAATTTGATCAAAAATACACTTTATTCACAGATGCCCCAAATTTGTCATCAAGGCCTGAAACAGAGCCGATTTCAATAGGCATTGGTTACTATCTCCTCTATACCGGTTAGATTTTCCAAAACCTGAATACGGATCATGCGTACAGTATCCCCCCGATACATCCCAAACACCCTCTCCTCTTGAACTACCCGCTCAAATCCTTGGATCACCCTTTCATCTGTTTCCGGATGATAGGTGACATAAATGCCATAATAATCCCTGTTTTCAAACTGCTCTATGCCAGGCCATAAGTCAAACTGGTTCATTCTCCTTCCCAGATTGATACAAAAAGTTTGGGGATTTCCTTCCGCGTAAAAAGCCATTTCGGAGGAAAGATGATAGCTGTCGCTGAAAATAAAATTTTTATCCAAATCCAATTCCAAGCGGATGCTGTCCAAAGCCTTTCCAGCTTCACGGAATCCGGCCATTCTTGCCAAAGGATCATTCTTGGGTTTGAATATTTTCTTGAAACCCAAGGCATCCAAAGGCTGTGGCAACATGATCAGCATCAACAACAAGCCAGAAATGAAAGTGGCAAAAACCCGATACCTTTTCCATCCTACCGATTGTGGATAGATGACCCAAGCCATCAGGATGGGGAGGCCTACATAGGCAAATGCAGGCCAATTGACTTCTACTCTTTTGAAAATGGCGATCCCTAAAAACAGCAGCCAGACCAATACCGCAGGAAAAAGCAAAAAAGCGAGTTTTTCATCTTGGCTACGCATGAGCTTCTTGAAACCCATCCAAAGAAAAGGAAGGAAAAACGCTGAAATAATGGCCAACTGTCCCCCTATATATTCGCCAAGGTATTTGAGGGAATTGCTGAAATGAAAGGGTTGCTTTTCTCCTTCTACACCACCAAGTGTGCCTACATGCCTGAAAGTGACAAAATCATTTTGAAAATTCCAGAGAAAGATGGGGATCAGGGAAAGGGCTGCCACCCCTGCAAAAAGGTAAAAATCTTTTTTTAGCAGTTTTTTGGGCCGAAATATTAGCAAATGTAAAAAGAAGATGGGCAGAATCAGGATCATGATGTTTTTGGACAACATACCCAAAGCGGTAGTCACTCCCGCCAAAATCCACCAACTCAACCCGTCCTCCTCAATGGCTCTCCAGCCGAAATATAAAGTTGCCGTCCAGAAGAAAATAAGAGAGGAATCCGTGGTATGGAAGAAAGACGCAAGATGAAAAAAAGGCATGACCAAGAGCATAACCGTTGCCCATAACGCTGACTTTTGGTTTTTGAACATATACAGGCTGAGTTCAAATACTACCCATGATGCAGCTGCTGTAAAGAAAACCGCATTGATTCTTACCCCGATTTCCGTATCTCCAAATAAGGACGTACTGATATAATTATACACAGCAATCATCAAAGGTTTGGAATAATAGTTCCAGTCCAGGTTTTTGGACCAAAGCCAATACTGTGTCTCCTCACTAAAAAGACTCAAAGGAGTCACAGCAGTAAATAAAAGCTTCAAAAAGGAGGTGAGCAACAGGATTAAGCCGAGGTAGAGCCTATAGCGGTTGGATATGGACATGGAGGGTTTCGAAAAAAAGAAGGAAAGGACTTTTTAATAAAGAAAGCAGTAAATTTTATTTCCGGTTACAAATATCGTATAGATGCCCATCAGGTCAAAAAAAATTGCCTTCTCTTTCGGGAAGGCAATAGATTCTCATGGTTTTCGAATCTTAAAGGGTGTTTTATTTGACCAAAACAACTTTTTCTTTGAACTTCTTGATCTGTCTGCGCAGGCCTTCAATGGATTCGTCGGCGGCCGCCTCAAAGGATCCATTTTGATTTTTGGCAAAAATCTGTCTTCCGGGTAAATTTAGCTTGATCTCAACAATCTTGTTATCATTCTTTTCATGTTTGTCTAACCTCATAAAAACTTCTCCGTCAATCACGCGATCATAATAGGTGTCCAGCTTGTCTGCTTTCCTTTGGATAAAATCGATTAACTTCTGATCAGCATCGAAATGGATGGAATGCATTTGTAACTTCATAACTTTACGGTTTAAAATTTAACTTATATTACGCTTTCGGATGTGCCTGTTCAAACACAGCCTTCAATTTTTCCATGGAATTGTGGGTGTATACTTGGGTGGCAGCAAGACTAGCATGCCCTAGCAGGTCTTTGACCGCATTGAGGTCGGCCCCTTTATTCAACAAATGGGTGGCGAAAGTGTGTCTCAGCAAATGTGGACTTCGCTTGGATGTTTGCGCAAAAAGATCTAAATATTTCCTCACTATCCGGTATATTTTCATTGGATACGCCTGCTCTCTATTGATTCTAACGATAAAATAATCATTCTGGTCTACAACTGAAAATGTTTCTTCAAATACTTTCTGATACGAAATAATATTTTTTTTCAGCCCGTTGGTGATAGGAATTATTCTTTGCTTCTTGCGCTTCCCCAGTACTTTCACCTCGGATGTGTAGAGGTCCAAATCCTTCCATTTTAGGTTGAGCAATTCCGAAAGCCTGACGCCAGTCAGATAAAGAAACTCCATGACCATTTTGTCCCGCTGCCCTTCAAAATCCTGGGTATAAACAAATTCATCCAAAATTTTTTCAATGGCTTCCTCCTGAACAAATTCCGGTAACTTCTTAGGTGTTTTCAAGACCCGAATTTTGAAAGTAGGGTCTTTTTTGATTGTTCCGGAACGCAGCAGAAATTTATAAAAAGACCTTAGGGTGGCTATTTTCCGGTTCACCGAACTGTTGCCCAAGCCTTGCTCCACCAAATCAACAATCCAAGCCCTGATTTCCCCATATGCTGCTTCTGAAATATCCTCCAAACCAAAGGAATCCTTGCAAAACAACTGAAATTGCTCTAGATCTTTCTGATAAGCCAACACCGTATGCGGACTGGCACGCTTCTCAAATTCTAAATAATGGATAAAAGAAAAAAGCATAAAACTTGGCCTTTGGGGATTGGTGGGTAGATAGGTCCTTTTGAATTGGAAGATAAAAAATTAGCTCCTCAAATGCTAGCAAAAAGAAAAACACATCCCCCTAAAGGCGGATGTGTTCCATATGTTTGAATAAAGAAATAGCTTAATTCATTTCTTCAGTCTGCATTCTCTGCTTGTAGGCAGCACGAATGACCTGATGTCTTCTGCGAACAGAGGGCTTTACAAAATGTTGTCTTTCTCTCAATTCACGGATGGCTCCGGTTTTGTCAAACTTTTTCTTGAAACGCTTAAGCGCCTTCTCGATAGATTCGTTTTCTTTGATATTTACTACGATCATAATTTTATACACCTCCTTTCGCGGTTGCAAATGTAAAAAGAATATATTTCAAATAAAAGGACTGAGGCCAAAACTCAAAATCCATACCGCCAAACGTTCAACTGACAAGCAAATTCCAATGTTTAAAAAAGCTCCTTTATTTATTGATTACTTCAATACCTCTCTGGAAATCACTAGTTTTTGGATCTCTGATGTTCCTTCGCCAATAGTACAGAGTTTGGCATCACGGTAATACTTTTCTACCGGATAATCCTTGGTAAACCCATATCCCCCGAATATCTGCACAGCCTCATTGGCATTTCGGACAGCTACTTCAGAGGCGTAGTACTTGGCCTTTGCACTGGCCAAAGTGACTTTGACACCCCTGTTTTTCAAATCAGCAGCTTTGAATGTTAGCAATCGAGCTGCTTCTGTTTCTGTAGCCATATCGGCCAATTTAAAAGCAATTCCCTGAAAGCGGTTGATGGGTTGATTAAATTGCTGCCTTTCTTTGGAATAAGCCAAAGACGCGTCCAATGCCCCTTCCGCAATACCCAAAGAAAGCGCAGCTATGGAAATCCTACCCCCATCCAGTATTTTCATGGATTGGATAAAACCTTCACCTACTTCTCCCAAAACCTGACTTTCATGTACCCTACAATCCTCAAAGATCATTTCGGCAGTTTCCGAACAGCGCATGCCCAATTTATCCTCTTTTCTGCCACCTCTAAATCCGGCAGTACCTTTTTCTATCACAAAAGCGGTCATCCCATGGGAATCTCCCACCTCTCCTGTCCTTGCGATTACTACAGCCACATCACCTGATACTCCATGAGTAATGAAATTTTTTGCCCCATTGATCACATAATGATCTCCGTCTTTGATGGCCACCGTGCGCATGTTTCCTGCATCCGAACCGGTATTGGGCTCGGTAAGTCCCCAAGCGCCGAGCATTTCGCATGTAGCCAGCTTGGGGAGGTATTTTTGCTTTTGTTCCTCGGAACCAAACATCATGATATGCCCTGTGCACAAAGAATTGTGGGCAGCCATAGATAGCCCTACACCGGGATCCAGTTTTGATAATTCAACTATGGCCGTGACATACTCAAGATAGCCAAAGCCGGAACCTCCATATTCGGTAGGGACCAAAACCCCCATCAGGCCTAGTTCTCCAAGCTTTTTAAACAATTCCAAGGGAAAAAATTGTTTTTCATCCCATTCATTCCGATATGGGGTAATCTCCTTCGCACCAAAATCCCGAATCATTTGGGCGATCATTTCCTGGTTTTCATTGAGTTCAAAACTCATCATAACTTTGATTTTTATATTTTGGGTTTACTTCTTGGTTATAAAGATATTAACATTTCCACAGACTTTAGGTTTCATCCTTCCTGATTCCTTTTGATGGCAATAAAAATCAATTAATTTTGCAAGGTGCTATTTTGCTGATTTGGAAAAATAAAGAGCAAGCTATGCGTTGGATATTGAAAACTTTCCCTTGCACTATGGTGCTAAGACCAAATCAATCGGATTTGAAAAATGGCTAAAAGTTTTTGAAAAAATCCTTATTTTATTTTGTGTGCGTAGATTATTCTACAATCTTTAATTTAATTTTAACCTGTTTCTACTTTTATTATGACAAAAATTCTGATAACCGGCGGTGCGGGATACATTGGCACCCACACGGCCATTGCATTGGTCAATGCAGGTTACGAACCCATCATAATTGATGATTTTTCCAATTCCTCCAAATCTGTGCTCATTGGCCTGGAAAAAATCCTGGGCCAATCCGTAAAATTTTATGAGGGAGACTGCAATGACAATCAATTGATGGATCGGGTTTTTTCGGAAAACGCTTTGACAGGGGCCATACATTTTGCAGCCAGCAAAGCCGTGGGAGAAAGCACCCAAAAGCCCCTAAAATATTACAAAAACAACCTAAACTCCCTTTTGGTCCTACTGGAAGTCATGCAAAAACATGGCGTCAAGGACCTGGTTTTTTCCTCCTCTTGTACGGTGTATGGGCAGCCGGATGAACTTCCCGTGCAGGAAGACACCCCAAGAAAGCAAGCTGAAAGCCCCTATGGGAATACAAAAATTATCTGTGAGGATATCCTTAGGGATTTAGTCAAAAGTGGGGCCAAAAACCGAATCGTATCTCTGCGTTATTTTAACCCGATCGGTGCGCATCCCACCGGCTTGATCGGAGAGCTTCCCATAGGGGTGCCGGCCAATTTGGTCCCATTCGTAACCCAAACCGCAGTAGGAATCCGCGAAAAACTTTTGGTTTTCGGAGACGATTATAATACCCCGGATGGGAGTTGTATCCGGGATTACATCCATGTGATGGATTTGGCGGACGCCCATGTCAAAGCGCTGGAATACCTTCATAACAAACCTGACACTTATTTAGACCTGTTTAATGTAGGCACGGGAAAAGGCAATTCGGTGTTGGAGGTTATACAGACTTTTGAGAAAGTAAGTGGGAAAAGCCTGAATTATGAAATTGTGGCCAGAAGGCCAGGGGACATAGAAAAGGTATGGGCGAATACTGAAAAAATAGAAAAATTGCTGGGATGGAAGGCAAAACTTGATCTGGAAGATGGGCTAAGGGACAGTTGGAACTGGCAGCTCAAATTATCAGAACAAAGTTAGTATTACCTAGGGTAAACAAAGGCCAGTCCCATCCATAAGCTCTACTTCATAGAATTCCGGTTGGTGGCCAAATTGATCCTCAAAAGCTTTGGCGACCGCAGATTTAAAACCGGTCACGGCAGCCCTTTCTATGATGTTGATGGTGCAGCCACCAAAGCCCCCACCCATCATTCTGCTCCCCAAAACTGATTTGTTTTCTTTGGTGAAATCAACCAGAAAGTCGAGTTCTGGACAGCTGACTTCATACTCTTCGCTAAGCCCTTGATGTGAAGCATACATTTTTTGCCCAAAACCCTTCAAATCACCCTTCTCCAAAAGCTGACAAGCATCCAAGACCCGTTGGTTTTCATGGAGTACGTATTGGCAACGGCGAAAAGCCTTTAAACTGATCTGGGCTTTGACGGATTCCAGTACCTCAAGATTGGCATCTCTTAAAGATTTGATCTCCGGATGCAGCTGCTGCATGGCTATCAATCCTTCCTGGCATTCCAGTTGCCTTTCATTGTAGGCCGAACTGGCCAATGAATGCTTGACGAGGGTATTGACCAATAACAATTGTTGATCTCCCAAATCAACAGGAAAATAGGTGGATTCCAGGCTCCGGCAGTCAAGCAAGATGGCATGGTCCTTTTTTCCCATGACGGAGGCATATTGGTCCATGATGCCACACTTGACCCCTGCAAATTGGTGCTCAGCCTTTTGAGCCATCCGTACCAAATCCAATCTGCGGATAGACAAACCGAAAAGCTGGGCAATGGCAAAACCGGCAGAACACTCCAACGCAGCAGAAGATGAGAGCCCGGAACCTACCGGTATATCCCCACCAAAAACCAGATCAAACCCTTCCACCAGGTGGCCTGCCTGTTGAAACTGAGCCACCACCCCCATGATATACGTAGCCCAATGGTTGGGTTTTGGGGCAAAGGCCTCAAGCGAAAATTTAAAATTTTCTTCGTAATCCAAAGCATGCAACCTTGCCACCTTCAGGTCATTGGCAGCTATGGCCACGATGATTTTTTTATCAATGGCTGCTGGTAGCACAAATCCCTCGTGGTAATCTGTATGCTCTCCGATCAAATTGATCCGGCCTGGGGAATAAACCAACAGGGGTTCCGTCTCAAAAAGTGCTATAAATTTCTGCTTAATGTGCTTTTCTAATTCTGCCAACGGATCTCTGGGGACCTCCGGTCCTTTAAATTTAAAATCAGCTATTTATTAACTTAACAATAAAGGTAAAAATCAAGGGAGATAAAAAGAAAAAAGCCTGATAACGATTGCAATGGAATGCCATTTACTTCGCCTTCACTGAAGAACGACGGATCACCAGGGTGGTATCCAGCACAAAGGATTGGGGATCTGTGCTAACAAGGCCTTCCAGTTGATCCAAAAGGTGATTGGCGGCAAGCTTTCCGATTTGATAGGCTGGTTGGGAGACAGTGGTAAGCGAAGGCTCCACCACTTCGGAGGTGGGATTGTTGGTAAATCCCGCCAAAGCGATTTCTTCCGGAATTTTGACGCCGTTTTCTTTCAACACCATCATCACATCCACCGCCAAAGGATCGATCATGGCAAATATGGCATCAGGTCTATCGGCTCTTTCTATCAGGCTTTTGGCAATTTTTTTATTGCACTCCGTGGTCAGATCACTAACCAAAATCAATTCAGGCTTGATGGGCAAACCAAAATCTTCTAATGCTTTTAAGTAACCTTCCTTCCTTTTTTTACTAATGTATAAATCCTCCGGACCAGAAATAAAGGCAATGTTCCTGGCTCCTTGATCCAACAGGTGTTGGGTCAAATTATAGGCCCCGTTGCTGTCATTGACCGTTACTTTGGAAACAGGTATTTCCTCACTTACCCGGTCAAAAAGCACGAAGGGGATCTCCTGCTCATAAAGCTCGAAAAAGTGTTCATAACTTCTGGTCTCACGGGATAGGGAGATCAAAAGCCCATCCACTCTACTTCCCACAAGGGTGCGGATGTTCATTTTTTCCTGTTCATAGGATTCATTGGACTGGCAGATCATCACATTGTAGCCCCGTTTGATCGCTGTATCATAAATCCCGCTGATATTGGAAGCGAAAAAGTGGGATGTCAACTCAGGCACCACAATGCCAAGGGTCCGGGTTTTGTTGTTGCGCAGGCTTTGGGCTACCAGGTTGGGCTGATAATTCATTTCCTTGGCCATCGCCACGATTTTCTTGCGGGTATCAGGGTGTATTTCGGGTGAATCCCTTAGGGCTCTGGAAACGGTCGATACGGAGACTTTCAGTCTTTTTGCAATGTGCGTGATGGTAACCTGGCCTTTCTTCATTTTTATTCCTGGTAAATGGTAAATAAAACCGTTTCCCCGACAGCCTTGAGTGTCCTTTTATCTATCATGTCCATGTTGTCCGCATGGGTATGGTGATAATGTCCAAACCCGTAATCGGGTGAAAATTCAATGATGTTGATCATGGGGATGCCGGCATTTTTGTTGACAAACAAATGGTCATCCACCAATTCAGCAGTCTCTCTCATCTGGAAGAAGTCACTGTGACCCAACTCATGTCCATAATTCCACACCTTGTTGACGATGTTTTTTGCATAGCGAACTGAATAGCCTTCTTTGTAGAACCTGGCTCCCCGGCCCCCTACCATGTCCACCAAGATCCCAAAATACGCAGAATATCCTCTTTCGTGGAGATTGGTGGACCAATACTGCGAACCCAGGCACCACCAATATTCCCTGGCCCGGTTTCGGGTGTCTTGGTGTTCTGGCTCTCCATCATCCTCTCCATCAAAGAAGATGAAGTCAATGCCCACATCCGGCTTTGGGTTTTCATAAGCAAGCACCCTGGCAATTTCCAAGAGCACTCCTACCCCGCTACCGCCATCATTGGCACCTTCGATGGGTTCGTGTAGTCTTTCAGAATCCTTATCGGCTATTCTCCTGCTGTCCCAATGGGCAGCAAGGAGAATTCTTTTTTTGGCATCCGGCTTATAAGAAGCGATGATATTGGTCAGGTCCCACAATTGACCATCATAGGTTTTTTCAGAAAACTCCTGTGTTTGAACTTCTAATTTATACCCTTTAAGCTTTTCAATGAGCCAGTTTTTGGTGGCCTCATGACCTGCTGTGTTGGGCACCCGGGGTCCGAAATCCACTTGTTTTTGGATAAAAGCATAAGCCGAATCCGCATTGAAGGCGGGAACGTCTTTGTAATCAATGGGAACTGCAGTTTCCTCTGCCCTTTCTCTTCCGCCACAAGCATACAGAAATGTCCCTAAAATCAGGCATAACCAAATTCTATTCCTCATATGCCCAATCAATTTTATCTTTCATGTCCTTTACTGCAACGCCGATGGTTTTGAGATCATTACGGATTTCATCGACTTTATGGTAATTTTTGGCCAGCTTGGCTTCGGCATACACTTTAAGCAACATGTCAAGCAAAGCTTTTTGATGGCTTTGCGGCTCTTCCACCAAGCCAAGTATTTCCTCCACAAAAAGAACAAATACAGCTATAAGTTCCCTAAATACCTTTTCTCCAAACAAGGCCGGCTTCAATTGGCCTGTATATAGGCTGTTGATTTTCTTCAACATGTTGAAAAGGTGTCCGATGGCCTGAGCTGAATTGAAATCATCATTCATGGACCGGTAAGCCTGTTCAATGCTATGGTTGACCTGCTCCACCTGCTTTTCGTCAATCCCGTATCCATCCTCATGGGTGTAGGTCAGCATTTTGGCTATCCTAAGGCCATTGATCAGTTTGATATATCCTTTCTGTGCGGCCCTCAAGGCTTCATTGGAAAAATCCAAGGTAGACCTGTAATGGGCTGTAAGGATAAAATACCGAATGGTCATGGGGCTGTAAGCCTGTTCCAAGAGTGGGTGGGTCCCGCTGAAAAGCTCCTGTAAGGTAATGAAATTCCCCAAGGATTTCCCCATTTTCTGCCCGTTGATGGTGATCATGTTGTTGTGCATCCAATATTTGGCAGGATCATGGTGAAAGTAGGCATTGTTTTGTGCGATCTCACATTCATGGTGGGGAAACATCAAATCCATCCCACCACCGTGGATGTCAAATTGATGGCCTAAATATTTGGTGCTCATGGCTGTACATTCCAGATGCCAGCCAGGGAAACCCATTCCCCAAGGCGATTCCCATTGCATCAGGTGCTCGGGAGAAGCTTTTTTCCAGAGGGCAAAATCCAATGGATTCCTTTTTTCCGACTGACCGTCCAAGGTTCTGCTGCCACTCATCAGCTCTTCCAATACCCTTCCGGATAACTTGCCGTATTTGTATGTTTCATTGTATTTCAAAACGTCAAAGTAGACGCTTCCATTGACTTCATAAGCAAACCCTTCTTTGAGAATGCCATCTACCAAGGCAATTTGTTCGGGGATATGGCCGGTGGCACGGGGTTCGATGTTTGGCTTGATGGTATTTAGGGCCAACATGTCCCGATGGTAGGAATCGGTATATTGTTGGGCAATTTCCATCGGCTCCAGTTGTTCCAGCTTGGCTTTTTTGGCAATTTTGTCCTCTCCTTCATCCGCATCGCCCTGCAAGTGGCCTACATCTGTCACATTTCTGACAAAGCGTACCTTGTAACCCAGATGGGTAAGGTAGCGATTCAGCGTATCAAAAACCACCGCAGGCCGGGCATGACCCAAATGGGCATCTCCATAGACGGTTGGCCCACAGACGTAAAGTCCGACAAAAGGTGGGCTGATTGGCTCAAAAACCTCTTTTTCTTTGGTAAGCGTATTGTATATCCTGATTTCTTGTGCTTGCATCCCACAAATTTATTAAAAGGAGTTAGATTTCATGTCGATTGGAACGTTAAAAAAGAAATGTGAGTAAAACAAACAAAAAACCCTTCTTATTTGCGTATTTAATTCAGTTGTGGTAATATTGCGTTGTCACAGTGTTCGAAAATCCCGGTCCCGAGGATTTTACCATATTCTGAAGACCTTTTTATATCAATCATTCAATAATCATCTTCATTAATCACATCTTATTACTTTCATTACGTTTTTTATGTATAACATAGAAGAATTACGAATCAGACTTCTCTCTGAGCTCAAAGAGATTGCTGAGGAATTGGGCGTAAAAAACCACAAATCTCTCAAAAAAGATGATTTGGTCTATGCCATTTTAGATCAACAGGCCATCACCCCAGAAAAAGCCCTCCCTAAAAAGAAGCCCACCAAGACAGAGGAGGAACCCACCCCAGAAGCAGTCGAGCAAGAGGCCCCAAAGGCCAAAGCCAACAAGGAAGAGGAAGCCGAAAGCAAGCCCAAGTTCAGAAGGCAGAATGTCACTGAACTTCCCAAAGAGGAAAAAATCCCCGAGGAAAAAAAAGAGGAAAGCCCCAAAGCCAAAGAATCGCCCAAAGCCCCCAACCACAAAGAACACCAAAAGTCCCCCCACAAAAGAGAAGACAGACCTGAAAGGAAAGAACAACCTTCTGCGGAGGACAAAAAGGCAGCTGCTGCCGCAGAAGAAGAGCGACAGCGGAGTTTTAGGCCTCGACGCCGTGCCGTGGTGGTAGAGGAAGAAGCTGCCGCCGCCTCAATCAACAAAGACCAGGAAAAAGAGGTAGACCTCCCGCGCAGAAAAAACATCAAAGATCCTGAAGAGGCTTTTATTCCGACAGGAGAAACGGTGGTACACCACCACAAAAAGAAAAACTATGTGAGCGTCAAAGAGTTTGACGGGATCATTGAAAACGAAGGGGTATTGGAAATCATGTCGGATGGCTATGGTTTTCTACGCTCTTTGGACTACAATTACCTCGCTTCACCGGATGATATTTATGTGTCTCCTTCACAAATCAAACTTTTTGGCCTGAAAACAGGTGACCATGTGCAGGGAACCATCCGACCACCTAAGGAGGGAGAAAAATACTTTGCCTTGCTGAAGGTCAATTTTGTCAATGGAAAGACAACCGAAGAAATCAGAGACAGGATTCCATTTGAATACCTGACCCCACTTTTCCCGGAAGAAAGACTCAACCTGACCACCAAGGCAGACAATTATTCTACCCGAATCGTGGATCTTTTTGCACCAATCGGAAAAGGACAGCGGGGCATGATCGTCGCCCAACCTAAGACCGGTAAAACAGTCCTTTTGCAAAAAATAGCCAACGCCATTGCAGAAAACCATCCTGAAGTTCACCTGATGATCCTTTTGATTGACGAAAGACCGGAAGAGGTGACCGAAATGGCCCGATCTGTCAAAGGAGAGGTGATTTCTTCTACCTTTGATGAGCAGGCAGAAAGGCATGTGAAAGTGGCTTCCCTCGTGTTGGAGAAAGCCAAAAGAATGGTAGAATGCGGGCATGATGTGGTGATCCTCCTGGATTCCATCACCCGATTGGCCAGGGCATACAATACCGTGGTGCCATCTTCCGGTAAGATCCTTTCCGGGGGTGTGGATGCCAATGCCCTGCACAAGCCCAAGCGCTTTTTCGGTGCTGCCCGTAATGTAGAAAACGGAGGTTCCCTGACCATCATCGCAACCGCACTCGTAGAGACCGGCTCAAAAATGGACGAGGTGATCTTTGAAGAATTCAAAGGTACCGGTAACATGGAGCTGTCCTTGGACAGAAAGCTGTCCAACCGAAGGATTTACCCTGCCATCGATGTACCGGGTTCCGGCACACGAAGGGAAGACCTGTTGATGGACAAGGAAGAAATGCAGCGGGTATGGATCCTGCGCAAGCTGATGTCCGACATGACTTCACAGGAAGCCATGGAGTTCTTGCTGCAAAGGATGAAAGGCACCCGGGACAATTCCGAGTTCCTGATCAGCATGAACGGATAATCCGTAAATCATTGATCATCAAAACCCCGGCAGCTTTCTTAGAAACTGTCGGGGTTTTGTGTTTTCAAGGCATTTTTCACTGAAGGTCATAGTTAGCTGCCCTTTTCAAACCACTTTTTTTAACCATGAAAATCAGATCCCTAGTTTTGAAAATTTTTTAAGAAAATCATGTTTATTTTAAGAAAAATAGAATTATTTTCGGGCTGAATTACAGTTAGATAGGATTTACACACTTGACGATGATTAACTTTTTATGAAGCGCTTTTATCAGTTAATTTTTGTAACTGTTTTCCTTACACTATTTTCTCAATATTCAGAAAGCCAAACTTTTACCTCCAATCAGAATGGGAATTGGAGTACGGCTGGAATCTGGACCAGAACCAATCCATTTGGATGTGCTGTTTTAAGAAATGCTCCGCCCGCTACTAGCGATTATGCTGCCAATTGTAGGGTAGATGTTGTGGTTAACCATGAGGTTGTTTTTGATAGCAACAATGAATTCGGAGGTGGGTATTTTGGAACTTTAAACATCAATGGGCCAAATGGAAATTTGATATTCCAGCAAAATCTAACTTTCAATACTTCAGGTTCCAGCCTTCCCGCTCCAAATAATGTGATAATCAATGTGAACAATGGTGGCCAAATCAATGCCCCAAATGGAACCATATTTGTCGATAGAGGTGGGGTTATTAATATAACTGGAAACAGTACAGTCACAGTAAGAGATTTGATTCTCAATTCAAACAATGCCACGATTAATGTGGCACCGGGATCTCAATTGATTGTACTAGGAACCACCACTATCAACAGCACAACGGTACTTAATGTGGAAGGACAATTTCGAACAAATATTTTGACCTTCAATTCAGGGGGAAACTTGAATGCACTAGGTAATTCCCAAATTAGAATTCAGGGAAACTTGAATCTTTCCAACGGAAGTTTTAATCTCAGGGAAGACACCGATGTAAGGATTGGTGGTAACATCAATATGAGTGGTGGTGGAGCTTTTGATGTCCGAGGTAACAGCTATCTGCAAGCATCAGGAAACTTAAATGTTAACAGCAATAATCCTGTATTTATCACTAATGAAGCCAACTTCATTGTAGATGGAAATAGAAATGGATTTTTTGGTAACCTTTTGACTCAGGAAAATGGATGTTATCAATCGGCAAATGATGGGAGTACTTGTACAAGAACATCTGGTGATCCATGCTCTCTTACCAGTACCATAGAAGATGGAGCAGTCGTAATCATCACCTATTTCTGTAATGGAAGCTGGTCTCCTCCTGAAAACTTGACAGAATACCAGGTGTTGGTAGTAGGTGGAGGAGGTGGAGGAGGCAGAACCAATTCAGGAAACGCCAATAAAGCAGGTGGCGGAGGTGGTGGAGGTGCCGTTCTAGGACAAACCTTTTCTATACCAGCTCCTGGCATACCTATGGGATCAAATTATGCAATAACAGTAGGAAATGGAGGAACTGGTGGAGCAACTACCACAGCCTTAAAAAATGGACAGCCAAGTACCTTTAATAATGGCGTAATTCTTATTACTGCTGGAGGAGGCGGTGGCGGTGGTCGCTCTAATGCCAGAAATGGATTACCAGGTTCCAATAATAGTTCTGGTGGTGGAGCAGGTGCACAAACTACAGGAGACACCGGAGATGGTGGGCCTGGAAATGGAAATGGAACAAACGGTGGCAGCAGCTTTTCATCCGGTAACTCTAATAGGCAATGGGGTGGCGGAGGCGGTGGAGCCGGAGGTATAGGAGAATCAGTAACCAATTCAAATGCTTCAGGTGGAATTGGCGGTATCGGCCTTCTTTCGAACATCAATGGAATCCCTCAACGATTTGGTGCAGGAGGTGGAGGCGGAGCTCCTAGTTCTTCTAACTATGGTGCTGGAGGAAATGGTGGAGGAGGTTCTGGAGGAGATGCAAATACACCTGCTTCACCGGGACTTTCCGGAACTGGTGGAGGTGGTGGAGGCGCTGGAGGTAATAATAGGGCTGGAGGAAATGGAGGATCAGGTGTTGTAATCATCAGATATGAAATAGCTCGCATCCTCCCTGTAGAATTCCTCTATCTCAATGCCAAATACCAACCTGAATCAAGATCTTCCAAGGTAACCTGGTCGACGTCGAAAGAATGGGAAAACAGCCATTTTGAGGTGGAGCGGTCTGTGGATGGCATCAAATCTTTTGCAAAGATCGGACAGGTGGCGGGTGCCGGCTGGTCGGACGAAATCTCTGAATACCTATTTGAAGACAGGCAATTGCCCTTGGTGGGAGGCAAGCTATATTACCGGATCAAACAGGTGGATTTCAACGGCAGTCACAGCTACAGCCGAACCATGATGATTACGGTTCCCAAGCTTGAATTTGCAAAAGGCGTATGGCGACCCTATCCCAATCCAACTACAGGGGATCAGTTTCAGATCAGTCTGCTGGATGCCCAAGAATACAAAAACGAACCCCTACAGATCAGGATGATCGCCAATTTGGCTTCTACCCCATACCATGCCGCCCAGAACGAACAGGAACTTAGCCAATTGGCCTCCGAATTTCTGAAAAAAGCCTCGAAAGGACTGGTTATCCTGGAAATCCGCTGGGGCAATAAGGTGGAGCATCTCAAGGTGATGAAAAAGTAAGTGATGAAATTGGCCCCATTTTTACGATTATGGAGTGGGTTAAGCACCTGATTTTTTATCTTTTTTAAAATATTCATCATTTTTCTTTTAGCATTTTTTACCCTCGTTAAATCATTATGATTTATCCGAATATAAAATTAGACCCTCATTCAAATTTATTTAGTCGTATAAATCATCAAAATAAAGCTATTTTAATTTCTTGATTATCCCATATTGATCCATTGGGTGTTTTTGGTGGTTTCCAAAAAGTTGGATGCTATTGAATTATTTTCTAAATTCGGGATGTGAATTACAATTTTTAGTATTTAAAAGACAAAATTTTAGTTTTCTGCTTCAAATTCACCTGATATGAAAAGAATTTTAATTTTATCTATATTTTTTACAGCCTTTGGCATGGCTACGGGTTTTGGGCAAAGTGCTGACAGACCAGATTTGAGAGAGAATTGTAATACTTGTCAAGGTCAACAAAATAGTTTCATCATATTAAATTCCTATTTCAGTGATAGTAATGGAAATCCCAGAGAAAACATTTGTGATGGAGGAGGACCATATTTTATTTCAATTTTATATTCCTCCAACAGACAAAATAATGTTCATAATCTAAGGATAATGGCAGATATCCTCAAAAAGAATATAAGTGATCCAGATGGCGACCCAATAGAATCAACATATATAGAAAGATTTGTAGGAACTGTGTCCCCTTGCCAGAATAGCCCGTGTTCCATTCAAATTCCAATTCCTGATTTAGATTTCGTGTGTGCCAATGAATTTTATGAACTGTCAAACGCTTTAGTTGTATTTACACCCAATAATAACAGTAATCTAGCAAACAGTTATAGCTGCGACAATTACAATCCTGCACAATGTTCTGGAGGTTTATCTGTTCCGATAGAAGTTGGGTCACTATCCTATAATTTTGACTATATTTATGAATGCATTGAAGGGGAAGATCCATTGATTTCTTTTTTTCTAACCTCTTTATTCGGTGGAAACCCCACTCAGAGTTATTCAATCAATTGGCAATACACTATAAATCCTGGAAATATTACAGGAACTTCTACTGATTTTAATTTGACAGACGTATCAATTCCAGCAGGAAGTACCTTTTCTGTTAATTTAACAGTGAACCAAGGAACACTTGAGGGAACACCCATTCCTTTAAATGGAAGTGTTCCTGAAGCTTTAACCTACGATGATGTATTTGACCAAGTAACTATTGTCGATATTGATGAAAATATACCCACTGAAACCGGATCTATTGATATCGAATTCAATGATGATGGTGATTTCTTTTATTATTGGTCTTCTTTTGATGATGAGGATTTTTATTCTGAAGAATCTCGAATTGAAGATCTTCCTGAAGGAACCTACAAACTAACCATTGTTGATACCCAGACAGGAACCTGTAGATCAGAGATTTTCAATATAGCAAGAATATTACCTATCGAGCTTGCTAATTTTAACGCTGTTCTTTCTAGTACTTCTAGATTAGCTGAACTTCTATGGTCCACTACCAAAGAATGGGAAAACAGCCACTTTGAAATTGAACGCTCGGATGATGGCGTCAAGGCTTTCCAGAAAATCGGGCAGGTGACAGGTATGGGTTGGTCAGATGAGATCGTGGATTACGCCTTTGAAGACAAAGAACTTCCCCTCCGTTCCGGACCCGTTTATTACCGACTCAAGCAGGTAGACTACAATGGCACCTATGCTTACAGCAAAACCATGATGGTGAGATTGCCCGCAGTTCAGTTCACCCAAGGCGTATGGCGGGCCTATCCCAATCCTTCCAAGGTGGGGGAGAGCTTCCGCATCAGCCTGATGGAATCCACCGCCTACCAAGGCGAGGCCATCACCATGCGCCTCCTCAATAGCCTGACTGCCACCGCACCGCTGACTTTCCAAAACGAAACCGAGCTTAATCAGCACCTCAGCCAGGTCATGCCTTACGCACCCAAAGGATTGCTGATTGTAGAGTTACAGTGGGGGAACAAGGTGGAACACATTAAGGTGATGAGGAAGTAGGGTGTTGAAAATCAGATAAACAGATAAACAGGATATCGGAGAAGGGGCTCGAAGCTGAAATCTTCGTAAATCGTAACCCGTAAATCCAAAATCATAACACGATATCAGAAAAACGGAAAAAACCCGCAGGCAGTAATCTCATAGCTCGGTGGATCCGACAACCCGACAACCGGCCCCCGCAGGTGGGCCATGACAACAAGACAACGGGGATTGGATAATCAGATAAACAGATAATCAGGATATCGGGGAAGGGTCTCGAAGCTGAAATCTTCGTAAATCGTAAGCCGTAAATCCAAAATCATAACAGGGTATCGGAGAAAAAGCTCAAAGCTCAAAGCTCAAAGTAAAGAAGCAGATGACAACCTACCTTAGGTAGGCAGGCACGACAACCGGCCCCCGCAGGTGGGCCATGACAACAAGACAACGGGGATTGGATAATCAGATAAGCAGATAAACAGGATATCGGAGAAGGGGCTCGAAGCCGAAAGTTTCGTAAATCGTAACTCGTAAATCCAAAATCATAACAGGATATCGGAGAAAAAGCTCAAAGCTCAAAGGCTCAAAGAAAAGAAGCAGATGACAACCTACCTTAGGTAGGAAGGCCCAACAACCGGACCCCGCAGGTGGGCCATGACAACAGGGGTTGGATAATCAGATAAGCAGATAATCAGGATATCGGAGAAGGGGCTCGAAGCTGAAATCATCGTAAATCGTAACCCGTAAATCCAAAATCATAACACGATATCGGAGAAAAAGCTCAAAGCTCAAAGCTCAAAGTAAAGAAGCAGATGACAACCTACATTAGGTAGGAAGGCCTGACAACCGGCCCCCGCAGGTGGGCCATGACAACATGACAATGGGGATTGGATAATCAGACAAACAGATAATCAGTATTTCGGAGAAGGGGCTCGAAGCTGAAATCTTCGTAAATCGTAACCCGTAAATCCAAAATCATAACAGGATATCGGAGAAAAAGCTCAAAGCTCAAAGCTCAAAGTAAAGAAGCAGATGACAACCTACCTTAGGTAGGAAGGCCCAAAACCGGCCCCCGCAGGTGGGCCATGACAACATGACAATGGGGATTGGATAATCAGATAAGCAGATAATCAGGATATCGGAGAAGGGGCTCGAAGCTGAAATCTTCGTAAATCGTAACCCGTAAATCCAAAATCCTAACACGATATCAGAAAAACGGAAAAAACCGGCAGGCCGTAATCCCATGGCACTTTGGATCCGACAATCCGACAACCGGCTCCCGCAGGTGGGCCATGACAACATGACAACGGAGGTTGGATAATCAGATAAACAGATAATCAGGATATCGGAGAAGGGGCTCGAAGCTGAAATCATCGTAAATCGTAACCCGTAAATCCAAAATCATAACAGGGTATCGGAGAAAAAGCTCAAAGCTCAAAGCTCAAAGTAAAGAAGCAGATGACAACCTACCTTAGGTAGGCAGGCACGACAACCGGCCCCCGCAGGTGGGCCATGAAAACATGACAACGGGGGTTGGATAATCAGATAAGCAGATAATCAGGATATCGGAGAAGGGGCTCGAAGCTGAAATCTTCGTAAATCGTAACCCGTAAATCCAAAATCATAACAGGATATCGGAGAAAAAGCTGGAAGCTGAAAGCTCAAAGTATAAAGCGAATGACAACTAGACAACAGCCCCCGAAGGTGGGCTATGACAACACGACAACAGCAGGTGAATAAAAAAACCCCGGGTTGTGGTTTTGCAACTTCCCCCAGGGCAAACCCTAATTTTTATCCGATGAGATTCCCTTGTTCATCCCATTCGGCTGTTTTGCCCCGTTCCTCGGGTTTGAGGTAGAGGGCGGTATATTTTTGATCCAAAGTAAACCCGTGCTTTTGCATCACTTCATCGGGAACGCCGTTCCATACATTGGCCTGATTGCCTTTGTATCCCAGGTCTTTGAAACCCATTTCACTGGTATAAAATCCGCAGGTGGTCAAGTCTCTCATCAGATTGAAAAACAGCACCCCATTGCGCAATTCCGGTTTGGCGGTATCTGGAAAAGCAATGTCATCGATGATGGCCATCCTTTCTTTCTCGGAAAGGTCCACAAAGTTTTTCCCAAAACGTTCATCAGATTCATGGTCCAGCCACATCAACCCTCCCCGCATGCGGGTTTGGTAAGCAGGGGCGTCTTTCATCATAAATTCAATAAAATCAGGCACCCCAGCCTCGGTGGCACTGCCGGAAACCTCATCGGCCGGCATGATGATATCCACCAGAATTTCCACCTTCTTTTTCTCCTCTTCCAAGAAAAAAGTCTGGCTTTTCAACCTTTCCAGAATTTCCAATTCCTCTGCGGTTCGGTTGTATTTCCCCCCCTTTCCGATTACAGGCGTATCGGCGAGTTCCTTTTGTTCCGGACTACAGCCTGTCCAAAGCAACCCTGTTCCCAAGGATCCTGCCAACAACAATTTGATGTTTTCCCTTCTGTTCATGGTACTTAGATGTTTTTCTTTTTCAGTTCGCTTACGATAAAATCAGAGGTTCTCCAGGACAAAGCCAGGATGGTCCAAGTGGGATTTTTATCCGCCTGGGAAACGAAAGGACCCCCATCCACCACAAAGAGATTTTTGCAGTCGTGTGCCTGACAGTTGCTGTTCAGGGCTGAGGTTTTGGGATCATTGCCCATTCGGGTGGTCCCCACCTCATGGATGATCAATCCCGGAGCCGCCAACCCATAATTGGTCTCAGGCCCAGGTTTGTTGCCCATCAAAATGCCTCCTGCATTGGTCAGAATTTCTTCAAAGGTATCCTGCATGTGTTTGGCTTGCTTGATTTCGTGGTCGGTCCACTGGTAATGGAATTTCAGGACGGGAATGCCATATTTGTCCACCGTATTGGGATCTATCTCGCAATAGTTGTTGTATTGGGGGATGCTTTCCCCTCGACCGGACATGCCCACCATGCTGCCATAGTATTGACGGATGTCTTTCTTCAGTCCTTCACCGTAGCCTCCATTGGGACTGGGATTGCCGAATTCATCTTTGATGTATTTACGAAGTGTATCCATGCCAAAGCCAAATCCATAGCCAGGCATGCTCATGCCACCCCAATATTCAATGTGGTATCCCCTTGCAAAATCAAGTTTCTGGTTGTCCAGCCACCATGGTGTATAGACGTGCATGCCTCCTACCCCATCCTCATTGTACCGCTCCCTACCCATCAGGTCCGGAATGATGGCCATGCGGTCAGCGCCCGTGCTGTCATGCACATAGCGACCCACCATGCCACTGCTGTTGCCTACCCCATTGGGATGCGTTTTGGAAGTGGAGTTGAGCATGATACGGGCCGATTCACAGGCAGAGGCTCCCAAAACGACCACACGGGCCTTGAGTTTGTATTCCTTCATATCCACCTTGCTGACGTAAGATACGCCCGTGGCCTCACCTTGGTCATTGGTGGTGACTTTGCGCACCATGGCATGGGTGTAGAGTTCTACCTTTCCTTTTTGCATGGCGGGTTTCACCAAACAGGTGCCGGAGGAAAAATCCGCATAGGCCTGACAGCCTCGGTTGCATTGGTTGCAGAAAAAACACACGCCGCGTTCATTGTTGATCGGGCGGGTCAGAATCGATAACCTGGAAGGGATCATTGGAACCTTGACTTTGTCGGCTCCTTTTTTGATAAAATGTTCATGCAACCTGGGCTTGGGTGGCGGCAAAAAGAACCCGTCGGGTTCATTGTACATCCCTTCCTTAGACCCAAAAACCCCGATCAACTTATCGACCCGGTCATAATAAGGCTTGAGATCATCATAGCCAATGGGCCAGTTGTCTCCCAGCCCGTCAATGTCTTTTCTCTTGAAATCATTGGGCCCAAACCGCAGGGAAATCCTTCCCCAGTGATTGGTCCGGCCGCCCACCATGCGGGATCTGAACCACTCAAACTTGGTTCCTTCACCTCTGGTGTAAGGTTCGCCCTCGATGTCCCAGCCACCAATGGCCGCATCAAAATCCCCAAAAGGCCTGATCCGGGTACCTGCTCCCCTTCTTGGAGATTCCCAAGGCCATCGGAGTTGCATGCGGTCCTCTTCCTTGGCAGGATCAAAATCCCCTCCGGCTTCCAATACCGCTACGGAAAGTCCAGCTTCCGAAAGCACCTTGGAAGCCATACCACCACCTGCTCCCGAACCCACAATGATCACATCGTAGGCCTCTTGACTGGCCTTGATCTCAATACTCATGTTTTTTAAATTTTTTTGTTTTGTCAAACAAGTTATATAAAAAATTTTAAAATAAAAAGGTTGGGTATTTTATTTGGAAATGGGTGTCTAGAGTTCGGAGAACAGATTATCGGGATATCAGAAACGGATAAGCAGAAAACTGAAAAACTGAGGATTAGAGAAAAAGCTTGAAGCTCAAAGCTCAAAGGTGAAAGTAGTGTGATGTGAACAGGTTATCGGGATATCAGAAACGGACAAGCTGGAAACAAAAAAATAGGACATCGGAGAATGGGCAGGAAGCCGAAAGCGCAAATGACAACCCGACAACTGGCCCCCGCAGGTGGGCCGTGACAACCCGACAAGGGAAATTGGATAATCAGATAATCAGATAATCAGATAATCAGGATATCGGAGAATGGGCTCAAAACTGGAAGGTCAAAGCCTGAAGGTGAAAGTAGAGTTCGGAGAACAGGATATCGGGATATCAGAAACGGATAAGCAGAAAACAGAAAAACAGAGGATTAGAGAAAAAGCTTGAAGCTCAAAGGTGAAAGTAGAGTGATGTGAACAGGATATCGGGATATCAGAAACGGATATTCAGAAAACAGAAAAACAGAAAATACCCCAAGACCGTAATCCCATGGCATTTGGGTTCCGACAACCCGATAACGGCCCCCGCAGGTGGGCCATGACAACCCGACAACGGAAATTGGATAAACAGATAATCAGGATATCGGAGAATGGGATCAAAACTGGAAGGTCAAAGCCTGAAGGTGAAAGTAGAGTTCGGAGAACAGGAAATCGGGATACCAGAAAACGGATAAGCAGAAAACAGAAAAACTGAGGATTAGAGAAAAAGCTTGAAGCTCAAAGCCCAAAGGTGAAAGTAGTGTGATGTGAACAGGATATCGAGATATCAGAAACGGACAAGCTGGAAACAAAAAAATAGGACATCGGAGAATGGGCAGGAAGCCGAAAGCGCAAATGACAACCTGACAACCGGCCCCCGCAGGTGGGCCATGACAACCCGACAACGGAAATTGGATAAACAGATAATCAGGATATCGGAGAATGGGCTCAAAACTGGAAGTTCACAGCCTGAAGGTGAAATTAGTGTGCGGAGAACAAGATATCGGGATATCAGAAAACGGAGAAGCTGGAAACAAAAAAATAGGATATCGGAGAAGTGACAGGAAGCCGAAAGCGCAAATGACAACCCGATAACCGGCCCCCGCAGGTGGGCCATGACAACCCGACAACTGAAATTGGATAATCAGAAAACTGAAAAACAGGATATCAGTTATTCCATGACCAATTTTTACAAAATCCCCCAGGCCTGTCTACGGTTATTAGCCCCGGGTGGCAACCCTGGAAGAATAGAATTCCCATATGCTTAAACCACAAAACATATTTCGTCTTATAAATGATGTTTTAAATACGACCAAACCGTCTCAAATACGATTTTATGCCCTTCCTCTGTGGGGTGGATCCCATCTGGGAGGTTCAAAGCAGGGTCACCGGCTACGCCTTCCAATAAAAAGGGAATCAAAGTGACCTCCGTTTCCTGGGCAACTTCTGGAAAAATTTTCTGAAATTCATTGGTGTAGGACGAACCCATATTGGGAGGGATCTGCATGCCTGCCAAAAGAATATGGGTATCCGGAAATTTGGTTTGAACGTCTTGGATCATGGCCAAAAGGTTGTTCCGGGTCTCTTCTATAGGGATGCCTCTCAAACCATCATTACCACCAAGTTCCAAAATAAACACAGCAGGTTCTTCCTCCAGAAACCAATCCAAACGGTTTTTACCACTTGCGGTGGTTTCACCACTCAATCCACCGTTGATGACCCGATAAGGTAACCCCATGCTGTCTATTCTTGCTTGGATCAACCCTGGAAAAGCATCTTCTGTATCGATGCCATAGCCTGCCGTGAGGCTATTGCCAAAGAAAAGAATCAATCCCTTTTCCTCTGTTTCAGCTGTTGCTGTCATGTTATCGTCCTCCCGCTGATCTGCAGGTTTGTTTTGACAGGACAGCATGGCAAAGAAAAGTAAGCAGGTTCCTAAAAATAAAGGTATCGAGAGGCTTTTGGTAAACATAGAATTGGAGTCAGTTTCAGTTAAAGAAATGAAATTACTTGTTAAAAAGTTTACTTCCTTGATTCAATCGACTGAATAAATTTTTTCTTACCCAAGAATTAACGATAAATCTGACCAATTCAGTAAAGCATCTCCATATTTCAAGATTTAAGCTTACCTAAAACCTAATGGGATTTTAGATGCTGTATATTCTCGTTTTTCCGAAAACCCAATAGCTTGAAAACTAATGGATTTATACCCGGTATCTACAAATATCCAATATCTATCAATATCTTTATTTGGTACAATATGTTAAAAAAGGCATTGTCAGGTAGAAATTGTCTTATCAAAAAAATTATTTTACCCAAATTAAACCATTCTACCAATAGTAGTTGTTAAACACCTAAATCTCTTCACCTCAACTTTTATGGGCATATTAAGCGTACAGGATGTCAGCAAAACTTACCAAAGTGGCAATCGAAAGCTGACAGTTTTAGATCAAGTTACCTTCGACATACAAGCAGGAGAAAGCATTGCCATCGTAGGGCCTTCCGGTAGCGGAAAAACTACGCTATTGGGCCTTTGTGCTGGTTTGGATACCTCCAGTCAAGGCAGTATTTCTCTGAATGGCCAGCAAATGGAAAATCTCAGTGAAGACCAAAGGGCTGCGCTCAGATCTCAGCATGTAGGCTTTATTTTCCAGAATTTCCAGCTTTTACCCACCCTGACTGCCCTTGAAAACGTGATGGTTCCACTTGAACTCAAAAGACGCAAAGACGCTTCCAAAAAAGCCCTTGAGCTGTTGGAAAAAGTGGGTCTGAAAGATAGGGCCACGCATTATCCCTCGCAGTTATCCGGTGGCGAACAGCAACGGGTGTCCATAGCGAGGGCTTTTGCCAATGAACCGCTCGTGCTTTTTGCGGATGAACCTACCGGGAATCTGGACACAGAAACCGGAGAGATGATTGAAGACCTTATTTTTAACCTCAACAAAGAACAAGGTACTACCCTGATCCTGGTAACCCATGACCGGGAATTGGCCAGGCGGACCGACAGGATCATTCAGATCAAAGGGGGTAAAATTCAGGAGGAAACCCATGCATAATTTCAGCTGGACCTTAAAAATGGCCTACCGGGATTTCAGAAAAAACCGGGTAAAGCTTTTCCTATTTGTTTCCTCCATCATCATCGGCATTGCAGCATTGGTGGGCATCAGTTCATTTGGCGACAACCTCACCAAAGACATTGACCAGCAAGCCAAGGAACTGCTCGGGGCTGATTTGGTCTTAGAAAACAACCAACCCATTGGGGATCTTAGCTTTGATTCTTTGGCAGTAGCACAGGCGGCTGAAGTGAACTTTGCCAGCATGGTTGTATTTCCAAATACAGGTGATAGCCGCTTGACCCAAGTAAGGGCTCTGGAAGGGGATTTTCCTTTTTATGGGACTTTAGAAACCATACCTGAAGATGCCGAAGGGAATTTCAGAAGCGGAGGGAAAAAAGCACTGGTTGAAAAAATCCTGATGGCGCAGTTCAATGCCGAAATCGGTGACAGCATCAAAGTGGGAGAAAGCACCTTTGTCATCGTAGGGGAACTGCAAAAAGTACCCGGTCAGACCGGTATTACGGCCACAGTAGCCCCTGCCGTTTACATCCCAATGGACCATTTGAAAGAAACGGGTTTGGTGCAATATGGGAGCCGGTTGAATTATGCCAAATACTACAAATTGGCAGATGAAGCAGAAGTTGAAAACCTGATCAAACCTTTCAAGGAAGAATGGGAGGAGGCCAACCTCCGGTCCAATACCGTGGAAGACCGCAAGCGGTCCACTGGCAGATCATTCCAGAATCTTACCAACTTCCTTAGCTTGGTGGCCTTTATCGCCCTTTTACTCGGCAGTGTAGGCGTCGCAAGTGCGGTAAACGTATTTGTCAAAGAAAAAATGCCTTCTGTGGCTGTATTGCGCTGTTTGGGGGTAAAAGCCTCCCAAATTTTTTCCATTTACCTTTCACAGATTGTGGTCATGGGTTTGATCGGTTCCGCTCTGGGAGCAGCTTTGGGCACCTTGTTACAGTACATTTTGCCTCAGGTTTTTGCGGATTTTCTTCCTGTAGAGGTTTCTGTACAGGCTTCATGGAGCGCAATAGGATCCGGTATGCTTACTGGTTTAATGATATCGGTTTTGTTTGCCTTACTTCCTATGCTGAAAGTAAGAAAAGTATCCCCCATGGCCACCCTAAGACCCAACGAAGGAGACACCCAACTCCGCAAGGATCCTTTGCGCTGGGTGGTGATGTTTTTGATCCCCTTATTCATTTTTTCCTTTAGCCTTTACCTTTTAAAAGGCTGGCAGGAATCCCTTGGATTTACGGGATTTGTGCTTTTTGCTTTTGGTGCACTTTGGCTGGTGGCGACCGGCATCATGTGGCTGATCAGGAAATTCCTACCGATCAGCCTTAGCTATCCCTTGCGGCAGTCATTGGCAAACCTTTACCGGCCCAACAACCAAACCATTTCTCTGATTGCCACCATTGGCTTGGGTACAGCCATGATCAGCACCTTGTTTTTTATACAAAATCAACTGCTGGATGAGGCACGGTTTGCTGACAAGGAAGACCAACCCAATATGCTGTTCTTTGACATACAGACGCCACAGGTAGCATCCGTGAAGGAGTTGCTGCAAGAACGAAATCTTCCGATCCTGCAGGAAGTCCCCATTGTCACCATGCGGCTGGAATCGATCAATGCGGTCACCAAAAAAATCAACGAGGATCTTCCCGAGGAAGCCAGAAAATCCCGTTCCCTGTATAATCGGGAATTTCGCGTGACCTACCGGGACAGTCTGATCAGTTCGGAGCGATTGATGGCAGGGGAATTGAAGCCAGTAAAGACCCCTGGAGACAGCATTTTTGTATCCTTTGAACAAGGCTATGCTGAAAGAACAGGGATAAAAATGGGTGACGCACTGGTTTTCAATGTCCAAGGCAGATTGATCAAAACCTATGTGGGCAGCATGCGGGATGTGAAATTCAATCAGGTGTCTACCAATTTTCTGGTGATCTTTCCAGAACAAGTGCTTGACAATGCTCCGAAATTCCATGTGTTGATCACCAAAACCAAGAATGACAGAGAATCGGCTGATATCCAAGCCAGCATTGTGCGCCAATTTCCCAACATTTCTGTCATCAGCTTGGGAACCATCGTAGAGACTTTGGAGGAAATCCTTGGAAAAATCAGCTTTGTGATCCAGTTTATGGCTTTTTTCAGTATTGCAACAGGAATTCTGGTCTTGATAAGTTCTCTGATCATCAGCAAATACCAGCGGATGAAAGAAAGCCTATTACTCCGAACATTAGGGGCGGGAATGCCCCTAGTCACCAAAATCAATACATTGGAATATTTCTTTTTGGGAAGTTTGGCGGCTTTGAGCGGTATTTTGCTTTCATTTTTGGCCACAAGTCTGTTGAATCAGTTTGTCTTTCAGCTTCCCTTTAGAGTAGCCCTCCAAGAAGCCATTGTAGTTTATCTGGTCATTACAGGGCTCACCATTTTATTGGGTTGGCTGAATGGCCGCAACATCATGGGCAAGCCTCCTATGGAGATATTGAGGGAATAAAAAAAGTCATCTTCGCCGTTTTGACGAAAATGACTTTTTATGGCAAGTGGACACCTATTGGGTCCATCATTAAAATACTTTTTATTCGATTTGGGCTTGATCAAAAGGTATACCGGATGGACAAAGCCACATCACCGCCCCAGATGCCTGAATAACCTATGATATTGAAGGCAGGTTTCCAGTCAAGCGATAGGTTGATTGGCGCATCGGCAAATTTATAGTCCAATCCGATGATGCCATCAATTCCGACTACCGTATAGGATTGGCCATAATCACCTCCCCAGGGTCTGTTCCTGTTACTTGCAGACCAAGCCCCAACGTGGGCTCCTCCTCCGTAAAACCACCTCAATCCCTGCACTTCAGGAATGTCTTTGTGGATTTCATACAAGCCAGTAATCAAAATTCCTCCCCATCGGGTATATAGCAATCCTTCAAGCGCCGCTTGATCATTCAAAAAATGTTTTACGGTCAAGCCCAAGCCTGTTCCGGCCCTGAGGCCGATGCCTGTGTTGTAATCCTGAGCTTGAGTCTGATTCGAAAATACCATCATCAGGATGGCGAATGCTCCTACTATTAATTTTTTCATAGTGTAAATAAAATTGGTTTAGGCCTCAAAAGTAATATATCCTCTCGGGACTTACACACATATCCAATGGAATATCATGGTCCTCAGGCACAATTCTTTCCATAGGAGGAAAAAAAGAAAGCCCAATTTTGACTGGTTTATTACCTAGAGACTTCAAAAACTGATCATAGTGGCCCTTGCCATATCCCAGTCGGTTACCTTTCAAATCATATGCCAATAAGGGGATAAAGACCACTTGAAGTTGTTGCAGTGAAACTAACTCTATTGGTTCCGGGAACAACATACCCCATTTGCCTTGTCGGAAACCAGCATCAGGATGAAGCGCTACTCCCTCCATGCTTCCTTTCTCCATATCTGTAACTGAGGTGTAGAGCCTTTTCTCCGATTTCCAAAGTTCATGAATGATAGGAAAGGTATCGACTTCCAACAAACGCTCAATGGGTAAAAATATATGAAAATGATGCCAAGAAGGGTTTTCTTTAAGCAGGGAGGCCACCTGCTGGGCAATCTGCTGGCTTTTTTCAAGCCTTTCTGCCTGGGAAAGATCTTGCCTCTTTTGTTTATAGGTCTTCCTAATGGTTTGTTTGTGCTCCATTCAGTTTCAAAATATTGAAGTTGAAATCCAAGGGATCAAATACTTCCATTAGTTGGGAAATAAAAGTGGGGTCTTGTAAATAAAAAGGGAGGAAATTTTCTACCCTTTCCTGAGGGGATCCATTGGGGAAAAGTTGGGCCTTGACCGCTTCCATCCTGTCCAATTCCACCTTGAGATTACGTTCTTCCGCTTTTCTAAATTTTACTGCCATCTGCTCCAATATCTTCATGGCCCTTACTTTTGCGGCGCTGGCAGCTTCCTTGAGTGTTTTATCGATAGGAAATCCTTTTTGACCCAATTGCTCAAATATCCCGGCAAGCACATCTGCTTCCTCCTCTAAGGTCAGGTCATGTTGGGTGTGGGTACTCACAAATTCCTTTTTAAGACTAAGAAAATCCACAAAAAGCTCTTCCTCCTTCAATCCAAGCTGATCTACTTTTCTTTGAATGACTCCGTCAAGCAAAAGGGCAAAATTTCTGGGAAGTATGATGGGAAAATCAATCTTATGGTGGTCAAAAACCGTCTTCAGCTGTAGCCAATAGATCACCTCTGCAGGGCCACCCAAATAAGCTAAATTAGGTAGAATGACTTCCTGATAGAGGGGCCTCATGACCACATTGGGGCTGAATTTTTCTGGATTGGACGAAACGAGGGCAAGTATCTCTTCTCGGTTCCAAGCCTGATCACTGTTCATGACTTTGTAATTCTCTCCCTCTTTGATGATCCTTTCCCGGATCCCTTTATCCATGTAGAAGAAATTGATCTCTCTTGGAAAGATCTGACTTTCATATCCTTCTTTGGCCAACCTTTCTGTTTGTGCATTGACGAGATCATTGGCGGTGTGATTCATCAAGTCTTCCTGTATCATGGGTACAAAGAGCTGTTTCAGGGTATGGTCATTTCCATCCACCACCACCAAACCCTCTGATCCAAACAAAACATCCACATATTCCCTGACTGCCTCAGACAACAGGCGGTTTTTCTGGTAGGCATTTTTAAAGAATTCTGGAATGAAAGAAAGCGATTGAACGAGCTTTTGGAGAGAGGCGTCTAATTCAAAATCTCCTACGGCTCCCTTTTGGTCGGTCTCCCAAGTATATTTTCTACCCTCAAAAGTAAAATGATTGATTTCCGCAAAATCATGGTCTTCAGTCGCCATCCAGTAAACGGGAACAAAATGCGCATCCGGATAAGTAGACTGTAATTTCTTGGCCAAATTGATCGTGCTGACGATTTTGTAAATGAAATACAAGGGGCCTGTAAATAGATTCAATTGATGTCCGGTAGTAACCGTAAAGGTGCGGGAATCTGAAAGGGCTTGGATGTTTTTTTCCACCGCCTCACGAATTTCCAGATGGCCATATTGCTTTTTTAAGGCTTTGACCAATACTTCTCGGTTTGCATGGCTGAATTTTCTTTCATCGATGGCCTTTTCAAAATCTGATAAGTTGGGGGAAAAATGGTAGAAGGGTTTTAGGTTTTCCTTACCTCGAAGGTAATCTAAAAAAAGTGGAGAAAACTGCCCGGTACAGGCTGGCTCAACGGTGGATTTGATCATGAAAGAAGGAATTTTGTCGCCTTAAGGTATATTTTGGATTGTAAACTGGAATACGCTGGCTAAAGTTCGGGATTTTTCTCCAATTACAGGAATGGTTTGGCGACTGTTTGACATGCGGTAAATTGGTTAAACTGTGTGGAATCATAGTTTTTGGGCAATTACAGCGAAGCGATAGGAATGACGTCACTAAAGGCTAACCGTTGAATTCTAACAAAAATTATATGACAGTTTCTCTTGAGAAACCACTTAATTTTGATCTTGAATTGTATTCAGAGGGAATAAGATTTAACAAAAAATGACAGTTAAAAAAGAAATACCGGTCACGGGAATGAGTTGTGCGGCCTGCGCTGTAAGTGTGGAACAAACCCTGTCTCACTTTCCCGGAATAAAAACAGCTTCAGTAAATTATGCTACCCAGGAGGCTTCTGTGGAATTGGAGGATGATAAGGTAAATCTGGAGGCACTTAAAAATGCGGTCCAGAAAAGTGGCTATGATTTGGTTCTGGATGATCTGAACAAAGAAGCACTGGAAGCAAAGCAGCAGCAAGCCTATGCCCGACTGAAGCAAAAAACCCTTTATGCAGGTTTTTTTGCACTCCCGGTTTTTGTCATTGGCATGTTTTTCATGCACATGCCCTATGCCAATGAGATCATGTGGGCACTCACTACCCCTGTCTTGTTGATTTTCGGCCAGGACTTTTTTATCAATGCCTGGAAACAGGCCAAGATGGGCAGGGCAAATATGGATTCCCTTGTAGCCTTAAGTACCGGCATCGCATACCTGTATAGTACCTTCAACACCTTTTTCCCGAGTTGGCTCATGGCCAGAGGACTTCAGCCCCATGTATATTTTGAGGCAGCAGCTGTCATAGTTTTCTTTATCCTTTTGGGAAAATCTTTGGAAGCAGGAGCCAAAGCAGGCACCGGCGAGGCTTTAAAAAAACTTATGGGGCTTCAGCCCAACGACGTGATTGTGCTGGAAGGAGAAAATGAGCTGACCAAAAAAACAGAGGAGGTCATAATTGGGGACCATATTTTGGTAAAACCCGGACAAAAAATCCCCCTTGACGGCCGTGTCTTAAACGGAAAGAGTTATGTCAATGAAAGTATGTTGACTGGAGAACCCCTTCCGATTTTAAAAGAAAGCAATAGCCAAGTATATGCCGGCACCTTGAATCAGGAAGGTAGTTTTGTCTTTGTGGCAGAGGCTACCGGAAGCAATACCCTTCTAGCACAGATCATCCAAAGGGTCAAGCAAGCGCAGGGATCAAAGGCCCCGGTTCAGAAACTTGTGGACAAGATTGCAGGTATTTTTGTTCCCGTGGTTTTGTTGATTTCCCTGATCACCTTGGTAGTTTGGGGGTTGAGTGGAACTGAAGATGCCTGGTTAAGGGGAATGCTCAGCATGATTACGGTATTGGTCATTGCCTGTCCCTGTGCTTTAGGCCTAGCTACTCCTACGGCCATTATGGCCGGTATGGGAAGAGGAGCCACTGAAGGAATTCTCATTAAGGATGCCACTGCCCTGGAACAGGGAAAAGATCTCGATATCATCCTGTTGGACAAAACAGGTACCATCACAGCCGGGCAGCCAAAAGTAATTGCTGCCCATTTCAATGACCAGGCACCAAAAAATATCGGAAATATTCTAGCTGCCTTGGAAAGCAAAAGTGAACATCCTTTGGCCAGATCCATTCAGGAATATTTTTCATCGGGAGAAAAAAAACCTTTGATCGAAGACTTTACCTCAATTACAGGAAAAGGGGTAAAAGGAAGATTTGATCAAAAAACATACGCCATTGGTAGCTTGAGTTGGTTGTTGTCCGAAGGAATGACAAAAGACGAAAGGCTGATCCAAAAAGCCCAGGAATCTCTTGAGCGTGGTGAGATCGTGGTCTATGCCGCCATGGAAGATAAGTTGATTGGTATCTTAAACATCGCTGACCCTATCAAGCCAAATTCAAAGAAGGCGATTCAACAATTACAGCAAATGGGGATAGCGGTGCACATGGTTACCGGAGATCAGGCACCCACTGCCCATCACATCGCAAAAATGGTAGGCATCGAAAAGGTAAAAGCCGATATGCTTCCTGAGGATAAGGCCTCCTACTTAAAATCCCTTCAGGATCAAGGCAATAAGGTAGCCATGGTGGGTGATGGAATCAATGATTCAGAAGCCTTGGCCTTGGCTGACCTGAGCATCGCCATGGGAAAAGGCACAGACATTGCCATGGACGTCGCTCAGATGACCCTAATGCAATCAGACCTTGGGCAACTACCCAAAGCCCTTCAGCTGACCAAAAAAACAATAAGAACCATCCGACAAAACCTGTTCTGGGCCTTTATTTATAACATCATCGGCATTCCGATAGCTGCAGGCGTTTTGTATCCAGCATTTGGCTTTCTGCTCAATCCTATGTTGGCAGGAGCAGCCATGGCCCTAAGCTCGGTATCCGTAGTCAGCAACAGCCTAAGGCTGAAAGGCAAAATATAGCTGATGTGGGATTATTGTTAACCACTAAAATCTGATCTACACTGGAATAAGAAAGCGAACTAAACATTGACAAAAGCAATTGAACCTTTTAGCGAATAAAAATAAAAACAACATGACTACCATTAAGTTAAAAACCAATGTGAAATGTGGTGCCTGTGTCCAGGCCATTTCCCCTCAAATGGAACAATTAGGATTAGAAAGCTGGAATGTAGACCTGCAGGATCCCAATAGAATCCTGACTGCCACAGGAACTGTGACAGAGGCCAGCCTCCAACAAGCACTGCAAAAGGCAGGATATCACGGAGAACCCGTCAAGTAAGAGACCGTATCAATTTAAACCTCTATAACTTGTTGGGTCCAAAATTAATTTGAAATACCGTAAACAGGTTTATTTTGCTATTTTTGAAAAATGGAATAGTTGCTTAGAGGCTGGCTATTCTTTTCAATTACCTTATGATCCCATATCAAAAATTTACTTTGGACAATGGCTTGGAGGTGTTGGTCCACGAAGATCACACCACCAAGATGGCTGTGCTCAACCTGCTCTACAAAGTAGGCTCAAGAAACGAAAATCCCGGAAAAACCGGACTTGCCCATTATTTTGAGCATTTGATGTTCGGAGGGAGCAAGCATGTACCCGTTTTTGACGCTGCTTTGGAAAAGGTAGGGGGAGAGTGCAATGCTTTTACGAATACCGACATCACCAATTATTACATCAGCTTACCGGCAGTAAATTTGGAAACGGCATTTTGGCTGGAATCTGATAGAATGCTCCACCTGAACTTAAGCCCAAAAACCATTGAAACCCAAAGAAAGGTAGTGATCGAGGAGTTCAAACAACGCTATCTCAATCAGCCCTACGGCAATGCCTTTCATTTGGTCAGGGATTTGGCATTTGACACCCACCCCTATCAGTGGCCAACCATAGGCAGGGACATTGATGATATAGAAAATTACCAAAGTCAGGACGTAGAGGAATTTTATTTCACCCATTACCGGCCTGACAATGCGGTGATGGTAGTAGCAGGCGATGTTACGCTTGAGCAGGTCAAGCACTTGTCAAAGAAATGGTTTGGTGATATTCCTTCAGGAAATATGCCCAAGAAATCCATCCCCAAAGAATTGCCTCAGATCAGTAAAAAATCCAAAACGGTGATGGAGGAAGTCCCAACTGACGCACTATATAAAGTCTACCATGTTCCCGGAAGGTTGGAAAGCGGGTATTTGGAAGCTGATTTGATCACAGACATCCTGGGCTTTGGCCGATCCTCCTTTTTGGAGCATCGCTTGGTCAAAAACTCCGACCTCTTTGCCACCGTCAGCGGCTATGTATTGGGGAATGTGGATCCTGGCCTGATGGTCTTTACCGGAAAAATGGAAAAAGGGAGAACTGCAGAAGAGGCTGAAAAGTTGCTTGACGAAACCATTGCCGAATTTATAGATCAACCGATCCCTGAACCTGTGTTGCAAAAAGTAAAAAACCAAGCAGAAGCCATGAAGACCTATGAAACAGTGCAACTGCTCAACAGGGCAATGAGCTTGGCCTACTATGCCCATTTGGGAAATCCTGACCTGTATCAAACAGAATACGTCAAAAAGACCGCCATCAGTGGTGAGCGTATTTCTGAAGCTGCCAAAGCATTTTTGCGTGAAGAAAATGCCACAGTGCTATATTATAAATCCAATACCTAATTCTTTAAAACACATTTTAATTTCCATAGCCATGAACAACATTAGAATCGGAATGGGTTACGATGTACATCAGTTGAAAGAGGGCCATCCTTTTTGGCTGGGTGGCATCCAACTGGCTCATGAAAAAGGAGCAGTAGGACACTCCGATGCAGATGTGCTGATCCATGTGATCTGTGATGCCTTGTTGGGAGCCGCCAACTTGAGGGATATCGGTTACCATTTTTCGGATAAGGATGCCAAATACAAAGGGATTGACAGCAAGATCCTACTCAGGGAAGTCATGGCCCTCCTGAGAAAAGAGGGCTATGAATTGGGTAACTTGGACAGTACCATTTGCCTGCAAATCCCCAAACTGAATCCCCATATCCCGGAAATGAAGGCTTGTTTAGCGAAAGTCATGGAAGTACCTGAAAACAACATCTCCATCAAAGCCACCACAACCGAAAAGCTGGGTTTTGTGGGTAGAGAAGAAGGCGTTTCAGCCTATTGTGTGGCCTTGATTTACCAAAAAAGCTAAGGGTATGGAAAGAAAAGTGAAATTGATCACCACAGAGGATGGCTCCCATTCTTTGTTCGTGCCCGAGCTCAATGAAACCTACCATTCCTTTCACGGCGCCTTTCGTGAATCTTACCACGTGTTTATCCTTTATGGATTGGAGGTTTGGCATGCCAAAAATAGAACAACGGTACCTATCAGGGTTTTTGAAATGGGTTTCGGTACAGGCCTCAATGCCTGGATGGCGCAAATTTGGGCAGAGCAAAATCTGATCCCCATGCTTTACCATACCGTTGAACCTTTTCCTATAGAAAAGGAAATTTATGAGCAGCTCAATTACGCCGAAATAGATGAAGGTTTTTCCCATTATGGACATTTTCTTGAGATGCTCCACGCAGCCCCTTGGGGCATAGGCGAGCCGCTTACTCCTTATTTCAACATGAAAAAAGAAAAGATTACTTTGGAAGAAGTCCAATTGTACCCAAGCGATGTAATTTTTTACGATGCTTTTGCACCAAACAAACAGCCGGAACTTTGGACCAAAGAGATGTTGGAAAAAGTGGTTGAATCCATGAAGGCTGGGGCAGTTTTTGTCACCTACTGTGCCAAGGGGCAAGTGAAAAGGGATTTGGCAGACCTTGGTCTTCACGTAGAAACCATCCCAGGCCCTCCCGGCAAAAAAGAAATGACACGGGCTTGGAAATTCTGAGGATCATTTAATTCCAAACTCTTTCAAAAAAGGCTTGGGCATTTTTGTAGGCCAGCTTTTCCAATTGCTCAGGATTCAACTGGTTTCTTAAATGCGCTAAAATGGAAGGGTATTTACTGGCATTCTCCACATTGGGAAAATAAAAAGGGATCCTACTTCTGTCAGGGAAGCTATGGGTATAAAAAAAATCTGCCCCAAATGCCATTTGATCTTCCAGCCCGTTTTGAAACCCATACATCAGGTGGTCAAAGATGCGCTCTGGGTTTTCGGTATCAAGGAATGCCCGGAGGAAATTGATGCCAATGATCCCTTTTCTATGCAGCACCTCCCTGGCAAATTCATCTGTCAGATTTCTGGGATGTTGCCACAAAGTCCTAAAATTGGAATGAGAAGCGATGACGGGAATTTCCAGGTTCGATTTATCCAGATGATTCAGAATACCTTCTGCCAACAAGTCTGAGGTATGGGAGAGGTCAATGGCTATTTTTCTGCCTGACAGGTAATCCAAAAGCCTTCTGCCATCATCTTTTAGTCCAACTTGGGTATAATTGCCTCCTCCAAAACGGTTTTCTCCATGGTGTGTGAGGCTGATATAGGCCAATTTACCAGTCTTCTCAATCAAACTTTCAAGCTGCTCAAAGGCTGCGTTTATGGATGCCTCCTCGTTGGCCAAACCTGCGGCATTTTCAATCGCAGTGACCAGACCTATTTGATTTTGCTTATCCAGCGTTTTGATAAAATGTAAATCGACGGGAGCCACTTCCTGCGTATGATCGGCCATCACCTGTTGAAAAGCATCAGCCTGCTTCTGCGCAAGGGTCATGCTTTCTGAGGTTACATCCGTGTAGATGGCCAATACCTGAAGCTTGACCCCACCCTGTTTTAGAAAAGGCAAAGCACAGCCGATATCCTCAGTAGCTGTCGCTCGGGCTGTCGGAACTTTGGCGAGGTAAGACAATAAATCACAGTGTAGGTCAACGATGGGTTGCATATTTTCAAACTTCTGATGGCTATCTTACAAAGGAAAACAAAAAGTGAAGGTTTTTTAATACTTTTAAGCTTAGATTTTGTTGTGTATTTGAAAACCTAAACCTATCATGCCCATATCAGCTCCCATCAACTTCAGAAAATGGATCGATGAGCACCGCCATTTGCTCAAACCACCCATAGGAAATCAGCAGATCTTTGTCGATAATGATGATTTTATCGTCATGGTGGTAGGCGGTCCCAATTCCAGAAAAGATTTTCACTACAATGAAGGAGAGGAGGTTTTTATGCAATTGGAGGGTGACATCACTTTAAAAGTGGTGGAAGATGGAAAACCCAAAGACATCCTCATTCAGGAAGGGGATCTCTTTCTGCTTCCCGCCAAAACCCCCCACAGTCCCAGAAGGCCTGCCAATACCATTGGTCTTGTATTTGAGCGCTACCGGAGAGCCGGAGAAAAAGACGGATTTATCTGGCATTGCGAAAACTGCGGCCACAAATTGTACGAGGAATTTGTAGAAATTACCGATATCGTCAACCAACTTCCCCCCATAATGGATCGTTTTTGGAACAATCCAAAGCACACGACCTGTTCCAATTGTGGAACCACCATGAAAAAATAAATCATCCATGACAGCCATCACTTACCAATTTTCCGAAACCTATGCCAGGGAATTGGACCATGCAGACCCTTTGAAAGCTTATAGGGATGAATTTTATTTTCCCTTGGTTAAAGGAAAACCTGCCATCTATTTTTGCGGCAATTCCTTGGGGTTACAGCCCAAACGAACCCGAATCAATATTGACAAAGAACTCCAAAACTGGGCAAATCAGGCAGTGGATGGGCATTTTTATGGAGAAGAGCCCTGGTATGACATCCGAAAAAAATCCAAGCCTATTTTGGGAGAATTGATGGGTGCCCTTGACCATGAAGTGGTGGCCATGAACAACCTCAGCAGCAACCTACACTTTTTGATGGTTTCCTTTTATCGCCCAACAGAAAAACGTTTCAAAATCATCACGGAGGCTGGTGCCTTTCCTTCCGACATGTACATGTTGGAATCCCAAGTCAAGTTTCATGGTCTGGACCCTGAGAAAACCATCATAGAAATCGGGCCTCGGGAGGGAGAGCATATTTTAAGGACGGAAGATATCCTGGCTAAAATTACCGAAACAGGAGACGAATTGGCCTTGGTGATGATGGCCGGCTTACAATATTACACAGGCCAGGTTTTTGATATGGGAGCTATTACCAATAGCGCTCACCATGTTGGGGCCAAGGCCGGCTTTGACCTTGCCCATGCCGCTGGGAACATCACCATGAACCTGCATGATTGGGGAGTGGATTTTGCAGCTTGGTGCAGTTATAAATATTTGAATTCTGGTCCGGGAAATATTTCTGGCATTTATGTCCATGAAAGACATGCCGATGACCCTAGTTTACCTCGATTTGCAGGCTGGTGGGGACATGATGAAGCAGAAAGATTTAAAATGGAAAAGGGATTCAAACCTATGTATGGTGCAGATGGATGGCAACTCGCCAACACCAATGTACTCGGAATGGCAGCCCTACATGCATCTCTTGAACTGTTTCAGGAGGCCGGCATCCATAATTTGCGAAGAAAAAGTGAACTATTAACTGGGTATTTAGAGTTCTTGATCGGTGAAATCAATGGAGAAACCCAGGTATTAGAAATTATAACTCCCAAAAATCCCCTGGAAAGGGGTTGCCAGTTATCTTTGCTGGTCCATAAAGGAGGTAAAAAAGTGTTTGACGAATTATATGAACATGGTATTGTAGGGGACTGGCGGCATCCAAATGTCATCAGAGTTGCTCCTACACCACTGTATAACAGCTTTGAAGATGTGAATCGATTTGCAAACATCCTCAAGCAATCCCTTGTTAAATTTGCGTAGCAACAGACTTAGAAATTGATGAAAAATAACAATATAAGCATCTTAGGAGCCGGCTTGATCGGCTCTTTATTAGGAGTTTATTTGAGAAAAAGAGGACTGAATGTTTCCATTTTCGAAAAAAGGTCCGACAACAGAAATGACCAATACAAAGAAGAGGGAAGGTCTATCAATATGGCCTTGAGTCATAGGGGTTGGAAAGCTTTGGAAAAAGTGGGTTTGAAGGAAAAAATTGAACCCCTTGCCATTCCCATGTATGGTAGAAGGGTTCATGATGAACATGGAAGAACAAGTTTCCTCCCCTACGGTAAAGACCAACAAGCCATTTACTCCATCTCTAGAGGCAAATTCAACCAAATCCTTTTGGAAGAGGCGGAAAAAGAGGGTGCCCAACTTTTCTTTGATCACAAGTGTGTGGATGTCAACATTTATACCCATCAGATCAAATTCCTACTTCCAGATGAGGAGGTGAAAAGGGTGGCCTCAGATGTGATCATCGGGGCAGATGGAGCCTATTCTTCTTTAAGGCATGCCATGCAAAAGCAAGTTAGGTTCAATTTCTCCCAAGAGTACATTTCCCATGGCTACAAGGAATTGACCATCCCCCCTAATGCGGAAGGCGAGTTTGCCATGGATCCCAATGCCCTTCACATTTGGCCAAGGGGTAACTTCATGTTGATCGCCCTTCCCAATCCTGATAAATCCTTTACTTGCACCCTTTTTCTTCCATTTGAAGGCACCAAGGTGTGTTTTGATAAAATCCATGACCAAAGGGATGTAGAAAGTATTTTCAAAACCTATTTTGATGACGCATTTGATATGATGCCTCATCTGACTTCTGAGTTTTTTAAAAACCCTACCTCCGCACTGATTAACATCAATTGTTACCCTTGGGTCAAAAACCAATGTGTTTTGATTGGAGATGCTTCCCATGCCATGGTCCCTTTTTATGGACAAGGAATGAACAGCGGCTTTGAAGACTGTGATATCTTGGATGACTTGCTGGCAAAGTTTGGTACCACTTCTTGGGAATTGGTACTCGAAAAATTTCAAAAAATCCGTAAGCCGGACACCGATGCGGTATGCCAATTGGCATTGGAAAACTTTATTGAAATGAGAGACAGCGTGTCGGATCCTAAATTCCAAATCCGTAAAAAAATTGAAGCCAAATTACATGAATTGTATCCTAAGGAGTGGATTCCCCTTTATACCATGGTGACTTTTACCTCCATCCCTTATACTGAGGCTTATGCACAAGGTAAGCTGCAGGACTTGATCATGAACAAGATCATGGCAGACCCATTGATTACTCAAAATTGGGATAAGTTAGATTACGAAGACATCATCAATCAAGTGGAAACAGCCAAGGCAGTTTAAACTATGCCTTTCCTTAAAAGACCAGCTGACCTCAAAGCTGGTCTTTTTTATTGGCCAAAAGGTAGCTGTTCCAAATTGTTCATTTGGCGCATGATCCAATTTTGCCTTGTCCGAATGTAGGCAGTAGGCTTGGACGGTGACCAACGCAATGGATTAGGGAGGACTGCAGCAATCAATGCAGCTTCCTGACGGCTGATTTTAGCTGCCTCTTTTTTGAAATAAAACTGTGATGCGGCCTCCACCCCATAGATTCCATCCCCCATTTCTATCACATTCAAGTATACCTCTAAAATCCTTTCTTTAGGCCATATCACCTCTATTAATAAAGTGAAGTAGGCTTCCAAGCCTTTTCTTACAAAGTTTTTTCCCGGCCATAGAAAGACGTTTTTTGCTGTTTGTTGGCTGATGGTACTGGCTCCTCTCACCCTACGGCCTGCTTCCCTATCCTTCATTGCTTTTTGGATCTCCTCTGTATCAAAACCAAAATGACTCATAAATTTCTGGTCTTCTGAAGCGACCACAGCTTGAGGAAGGTGACGGGAAATTTCCTTCATCGGTTTCCATTTTTTATGCACAAGCACCTGCCTTTGCCCGTCACTAGCCTGTTCTACCATTCGGATAACCATCAAAGGGGTGAAAGGAACCGGTACAAAGCGGTACAAAATGGTAAGTCCTATGGAAAGGAAAAAAAACCATAGGATGATTTTACCGATAAACCAGATTAATTTTTTGATTGGTTTCATAATTTTTGGAAAAGGTCAATCCTCAAACATACGCTGTGGCTTGGATAAATCGATAATAAAAAATAGAGTGTGAAAGATCCCTGAGTTCATCCATGGCTACCTGCATGGCGGCCACTTCCTCCTCATTCAATAATTTTTCCTCCAGCAAGGCAGGGGCACCACTACTCATCAGATTTTTCCAATAGTTAAAAACCAACTTTTTTTCATGTTGGTCGCGGCTATCAAGATGGAAGCCACCAGAGCGTAATTCAATATTTTGATAGCCAGCTTCGTCCAATAAGTCTCCCAGCCTTGCGCCTACTTGCGGGTCACCCCCTATGGAAACTTGGTAGTCGTTGTAAATTTTCCAATAGGTAACCACTTCTTGCCGAACAGGATAGGTATAGAAAGTGGCATTGAAAACTTCTGTGAGGATGATTTTTGCACCCCTACTCAAAAAGGGTTTCATGGAATGCAAGATCTTTACAGGCTGCTGTACATGCTCCAGCACCCAGCAAACAAAAGCCCCGTCATATTTCCCAGGCAGGTCCAGCTTGGTCGCATCCTGCTGCAGAAACCTGACTTTCTCCAGCCCATAGCCCAACTTGGCCATGTTTTGCTCTGCTTTTTGAATTTGACGGGGTTCATATTCCACGCCAGTGATTTGAAGATGGGGATACCTTCTCAATAAAATTTCGGTCTGAGCTCCTACACCGCTACCCAGCTCCAAAATATGCTTCTGTTCATTAAAATGAATAAAATCATAGATTTTGTTTTCAATGACTTTGGCCTGTTCTCTAAGCCGCTCCTGCTCTACCTCGTGATATCCATGAATGTATTTGGGTTCTTTTCTCTGATCCATGCCTAAGGGAAATTCCCACAAATAAAGTTAGATTCCTTGGGATTAAAAATGGGACATAAAAAATCCTGACCAATTTAAACCGATCAGGATCTCAAAAATTAATATTTATGGCTGCTTACTCCAGGTCTTCAAATTGTGACAGATCATATACTTCGTCCTCCAGGTAATGTGGGTAAATCTTGTAATGCTGTTTTTTTACCTCACTCAACAACACCTCTCTGAATTCCTCTAGATGGGTACCTTCATTAGCTGCCATAAAAACAGGCTCAATTCCGGTTTTTTTGGCATAAGAGGCTTTCAATTTATCCAAATCCAGGAAATTGGCTTCCCCTACCTCTATTTCGGTCATGTGCATCATTTCTTCTTCAGATGGCATAGGCCGCACTTTATCAATTTTGTTGAAGACCAAAAGCATGGGCTTTTCACCAGCTCCCATTTCGGACAAAGTCTGATTGACTACTGAAATTTGCTCTTCAAATCCTTGATGGGAAACATCAACCACATGAACCAATAAATCAGCTTCTCTGATTTCATCCAGTGTCGATTTAAAAGATTCTATCAAGTGGGTAGGCAGCTTTCGAATAAAACCTACCGTATCGGAAATCAAAAAAGGAATCTGTTCATAGACTACTTTTCTTACTGTGGCATCTACGGTGGCAAATAGCTTGTCCTCGGCCAAAATATCCGATTTGGTCACCAGGTTCATCAAAGTACTCTTCCCTACATTGGTATAACCTACCAGTGCTACTCTCACGATTCCTTTTCTTCCTTTTCTTTGGGTGACCCCCTGCTTATCTATTTTTCTTAATTTCTCTTTCAGAAGAGTGATTTGATTTCGGATATCCCTTTTATCTGTTTCTATCTCTTTCTCACCGGCACCACCCCTTGTAGTAGTACCACCTCTTTGTCTTTCCAAGTGAGTCCACATCCTGGTCAATCTGGGTAGCAGATACTGGAATCTGGCCAATTCCACCTGGGTTTTGGCTTGGGCAGTCTGGGCCCTTTTCAGAAAAATATCTAAAATCAACAAGGATCGATCATAAACTTTGACCTTAAGTTCGTTTTCCAAATTACGCATTTGGGAGGCAGAGAGGTCGTCATCAAAGATTACCATATCTACCTCAAAGTGGGTGACATAGGATTGAATTTCTTCCAGTTTGCCTGTCCCAACAAAAGTTTTGACATCTGGTTTTTCCAGTTTTTGGGTAAACCGATAAACGGTTTTGGCCCCAAGTGTCTCTGCCAAAAAGGCCAATTCTTCTAAATGCTCCGAGGTTTCATTTTCGGTTTGGTTTTGTGGAATCAAGGCCACAAGGACCGCTGTTTCCTGAACGGGAGCGGTATCAAACAGTTTTTTAAGCTTTCTTGTATATTTACTCATGTGATTTTTGACTAATTTTGAGCTTTGATTCCTGAAAATGCGGGAATCAATGCATATAAATATTCCTTAATTGGTACGATTACTGCTATTGAATAACAACATTTTAGTAAAAATAAGTTTATTTATACCGAAATTGTTGAGTTCACTCTGGTTTAGTGGATGTTGGTTCAAAATTATAAATAATTTTCCCAACAATGCTTAGCCGATTTTGAAAGTTTACGCTTTGTTACCCTGCAACCCATGAATATAAAAGAAACACCCCTGCCTGGAGTTTTCCTCATTTATCCAAAAATCATCGGAGACGAAAGGGGATATTTTTTCGAATCCTACCGACAAGACCTTTTAGAACAAGCTGGTATGAAAACGAATTGGTTACAAGAAAATCAATCCTTTTCCAAAAAAGGCACTATCCGGGGACTCCATTTTCAGAAAGACCCATATGCCCAGGCAAAGCTTGTTAAAGTCATCAAAGGTCAGGTCTTGGATGTTTGTGTGGATCTCAGAAAAAATTCTCCAAACTTTGGACAAGCCTTCGGTGTTGTATTAGATGATAAAGACCATGGCATGTTGTATATCCCGGAAGGTTTTGGTCATGGATTCAGTGCACTGGAGGATTCAGTTTTTTCCTACCGCTGTAACAACCTCTACCACAAAGATAGTGAAGGTGGGGTAATTTGGAATGATCCTGCTTTGGACATAGATTGGCAGGTTCTTGATCCCATTGTTTCGGCTAAGGATATGGCACTACCAAATTTAGAAGAATTCAGCAACTCAAACGGAGGAGGTTTATAATGTCAATATTTGATTTTTTTACTAAAACCAGCGCTAAAGAACAAACGCTGGATTTAAGTTGGTTAAAAACTGATATGCACTCCCACTTGATCCCTGGAATTGATGACGGTTCCAAAAGTTTGGAGGAATCCATCCACTTGATCAGCAGGCTAAAAAGTTATGGAATAAATAAAATCATTACTACCCCACATGTGATGACGGAATTCTACAGAAACAATCCGGAAAACATACATGAGGGATTGGATAAATTAAAAATAGGTCTACAAGAAGCGGGCATTGATATAGCAATCTCAGCAGCAGCAGAATATTTCATGGATGAGTTTTTCTTGGAAAAAGTATCCAATGGAGAAAAGCTCCTCACTATGGGGGATCAATACATCTTAATTGAAACCGGCTTTCTCAGTAAGCCCCCCATGCTGTTGGAAAGCATCTTTAATTTAGAGATGCAAGGATATAAACCCATCCTTGCCCACCCAGAAAGGTATTTTTACCTCCATCAGGACACAGAATTGTTGGATGCGTTGATAGAGCGCAATATTTATTTTCAAATCAATTTGCTTTCATTCACCGGCTATTACTCCAAACCCGTAAAAAAGTTTGCTGAAGCATTGGTGGATAGAGAGTTGGTTGCATTATTGGGCACAGATTGCCACAACGACAAATACCTGGATGCTCTGGAAAGCCTCCCCAATTCCAAATATTTTCAGAAACTACAAACCTTGCCCCTTTTGAATCAAACTTTATGAACTTACTGATAACTGGGATTACCGGTTTATTCGGGAGTTACCTTTACCGTGCATTTTCCGATCAGGGAATTATCCATGGACTCAAAAGGCAAAGCAGTTCCTTGTCCTTATTGGGCGAGGATGCTGGGAAAATCACCTGGCATGAAGGGGATATCAATGATCCATTGTCTTTGGAAGCCGCTTTTTCCGGGATGGATCTGATCATCCATGCTGCTGGTTTGGTTTCTTTTGACCCGAGAGATAATCAGCGCTTGTGGACAGTGAACCAAGAGGGAACAAAGAATGTGGTAGATACCATGTTGTTCCTTAAAATTCCTAAACTCATTCATATCAGTTCCGTGGCGGCTTTAGGAAGAATTGCAGCAATGAATCAGGTAAATGAAAATCAGAAGTGGGCCGAATCTGAACTTAATACTGCCTATGCCACCTCCAAATACCATGGAGAACTGGAAGTTTGGCGTGGGGCTCAAGAAGGCTTGGAGGTCATGGTATTTAATCCTTCGGTAATATTGGGCAAGGTCAAAGAAAACAGAAGCAGCTCCGCCATTTATCAGTATGTGATTAAGGAACATCGTTACTTTCCTTCAGGAAAGATCAATTACATTGACGCAAGGGATGCAGCCTCTATGGTCAAAAAACTTTTCCTTAAAAACCAATGGGGTGAAAGGTTTATCCTCAGTAAAGAAGGTTTGAGCTATAGGGAATTCTTTAAGGAAATGGCTGCTGTTTTTCAAAAAAAACCTCCTCAAAAACCTGTTCCAACCCGATGGATCTGGCTGGGACTGTTGTTGGCTAATATCAGAAATTGGTTTGCAGCAGAAAAAACAATCTTAAACAAACAAACTGCTTTATTGGCTCAGCAGGATATTGTTTTTGACTCCAGCAAATCCACCTCTCTGACCGGTCAGGAATATTATACCTTACAAGAAACATTTTTATGGGCAAGGAACGAAAATTAATTTCCTGAGGTTGAAGCTCCTAGTGATCATGAAATTGAATTGATCGAAAATTAATTTATAAACTTATTTGATGTACCGAATTATTTGGTAACTTAAATAAACCAAAACATAAGACGAATGACCGGAGATTTCGATCACAATTGGGAGGATGAAAAAGCCTTGGTAAAACGGTTTGAAGATTCATTAAACGCCAATTTGGATTTGTACTTTGAAGAAGAAGAGTTGGAGGATATCATTCGGTATTATCTGGATCAGCAAAAATTCAAAAAAGCACTCAAAGCCTGTGAACTAGGGCTTGAAAAATTCCCCTTTTCCATAGAAATAAAATTGCTACATGCCCAGTGCCTAATCTTTAACGATGAGCTGGAAGAGGGTATGGAGATTTTGGAAAATCTTTACAACTTATCTCCAAGCAATGAAGAGGTGGTGCTGGCCATGACCAATGCCATGCTATTGTCAGGCAATGTTCAGGAAGCCATTCAAATCTTGGAGGATTTTCTGCCCATGGCCGAGGACAAAGCAGAGATCTATTACTCTCTGGGTAACTTTTACCGGGCAGAAGATAACAATGAAAAAGCCATACATTATTATAAAGAGACGGTCAAGTTGAAAATCAACCATGAGGACGCCTTGTTTCAGCTGGCCATGATCACTGAAGAGGATGGAAGTTTTGATGAAATACTTGAATTTTATAACGAATTCATAGATCAAGATCCGTACAGTTCTGGCGCATGGTATAATCTTGGTGTCATTTTTAACCGGCTCGGAAGGTATGAGGAGGCGATCAATGCCTATGACTACGCCCTACTGATTGATGATGCTTTTGCCTCTGCCTATTTCAATCTAGGCAATGCTTACATGAATACCCTCCAATATGAGAAGGCCTTGGAAGCCTATCAAAACACCATCAATTGTGAGGGGGCCAATGCCGAAAACTGTTGTTATTTGGCTGCCTCTTATGAGAAACTGGACCAAGTGGATCAGGCCTTTAAATATTTCAAAAAATCCGCAAAACTGGATCCGGAATATGATGATGCCTGGTTTGGTTTGGGCATGTGTATGTTGAAGAAAGATAAATTTTTCGAAGCCATTCATTATTTCAAAAAGGCCCTAAAACTTTCTTCAGACAATGCGACTTATTGGGTAGGATTGGCAGATGCTGAATATAACCTAGGGAATCTACATGCCAGTTCTGAAGCTTATGAAGAAGCCATCAACCTCGAGCCAGGCATCGTGGAAACTTATATCAATCTGGCAATTATCTATTTTGATCAAAATAGGTTTGAAGAAGCCATTGATGTAATCAAAGAAGGCATAGAGGAGCTTCCCGAAGACGCAGAGCTGTATTATAGACTAGTGGTTTATTACTTAAAAACAGGTAAATACAAAGAAGCCTTTTCATATTTGGAAAATGCATTAACTTTGAATTTTGATCGACATGTGATTTTGTTTGAATTGATGCCAGAGGTCAAGCATCAAAAAGCCATCTACAAAATCATTGCTCAATTCAAAGAAGGATCAAAAAGTTGATCCAAAGATCAAATTCTATTTACCTAAAATTTATGTAATGAATTACGTGCTCAAAGACATTCCTGTACGTACCTTAAAACCACGGAGTTCCGGTTTGACCATGGCAATGGATAAGGGACTCAGCATTAGAGAAGTCGAAGACTTTATTGATAGCAGCAGTGATTTTGTGGATATTGTCAAATTAGGCTGGGCCACATCCTACGTCACCAAAAATCTTCATAAAAAAATCGAACTGTACCAGGATAACGGCATCCCCGTTTACCTTGGCGGGACCCTATTTGAAGCCTTCATCGTAAGGAATCAATTTGATGACTACCGAAGGGTACTGGAAAAATATGACCTCAAGTTTGCTGAAGTTTCCGATGGCAGCATCACTTTGGACCATCAGACCAAATGTGATTATATCACCACTTTAGCTAAGGAAGTTACCGTACTTTCTGAAGTTGGTTCCAAAGATGCCGCTAAAATCATCCCTCCTTACAAGTGGATAGAACAAATGCAACAAGAACTTGACGCTGGAGCTTGGAAAGTCATAGGTGAGGCAAGAGAAGGCGGAAATGTTGGTCTTTTCAGGGATTCCGGAGAAGTCCGCCAAGGTCTGGTAGAAGAAATCCTGACCAAAATTCCGGAAGAAAAAATCATTTGGGAAGCCCCGCAAAAAGAACAGCAAGTATGGTTTATCAAACTCCTAGGCGCCAATGTTAACTTGGGAAATATTTCTCCTAATGAAATGATTCCATTGGAAACAATCCGTTTAGGGCTAAGAGGAGATACCTTCGATCATTTTTTGAACGGAAATCACCAATAATCTTTCCGCAGCGGCTGCCGGAATAGCAGTCGCAGCATTTACCACAGCATGACGCATTTTAAAAATTATCTTCTGGTATTCCTTAAAGGCATGGGCATGGGTGGTGCAGACATCGTGCCTGGGGTATCTGGCGGTTCCATAGCTTTAATTACCGGCATTTATGAAAAATTGCTGGACAGCATTAAGGCCATAGATCTCGATGCTTTAAAATTGCTACTTAAAGCTCAATGGCGACCTTTCTGGGAAAAAGTGAATGGCAACTTCCTTTTGTCGCTATTGGCGGGGATTTTAACCAGCATTTTTTTGCTGTCCCGACTGATTACCTACCTTATCGAAAACCATCCCATTCCATTGTGGTCTTTTTTCTGTGGCCTGATCATCATCAGTGCTGTCTTGATCTTGAGAGACATCAAAAAATGGCGATGGCTAACCATTGTAGCGATCACAATTGGGTTTTTGATTGCATTTTGGGTAACCAACTTACCCTTAATGGATTCTGATGAATCTCTATTGTACACCTTTTTGGCTGGAAGTATTGCCATATGTGCCATGATCCTTCCGGGTATTTCCGGAAGTTTTATATTGCTTATCTTGGGCCAATACGAATACATCCTGAAAGCTGTAAATGAAAAAAACCTGCTAACAATTTTTGTCTTCGGTTTGGGATGTGTGTTGGGTTTGCTTTCATTCAGCCGCTTGATCTCCTGGCTGCTTAAAAATTATCATGCAAGTACCATTGGCATGTTGTCAGGATTTATGTTGGGAAGCATAAATGAAATTTGGCCGTGGAAAAACGTGCTCAGCTATAGAATGTCCAGTACCGGCATACAAAAACCCTTTATCACTGAAAACCTGCTGCCACAACATTATCTCGTGGAAACTGGAGAAGACCCTTTGGTTTTGTTTGCATTTCTTGCCTTCTTTTTTGGCTTATTTTTGGTCATTGGCATAGAGAGAATGGCTACCTATATGAAAAAATAATGGTGAAATACGGACTGATCGGATATCCCTTGACCCATTCATTTTCCAAAAAGTATTTTTCGGAAAAATTTGAAAGGGAAGGACTTTCATCGCATCGGTATGATCTTTATGAATTGGAAAATCTGGATTCTTTTGAAGAAGTTTTGGCTTTGAACCCGGAATTGAAAGGCCTAAATGTCACCATCCCTTATAAGGAAAAAATCATCCGATTCCTGGACCAGCTTGAGCCTGCATGTAAGGACATCGGAGCAGTCAATGTGATTAAATTAAGCGATTCGGGCCAAAGAATAGGTTACAACACAGATTATCTTGGATTTAAAACCTCCCTGGTAAACTGGCTTGGAAATAAACGGCCAAAAGCTTTGGTTTTAGGTACCGGCGGAGCCTCCAAAGCAGTCGTTAGAGCCCTCTTGGATTTGTCTATTGACTACTGCATGGTGTCAAGGAAGCCACGAGAACTAAAAGGCTATTTGACTTATGAGGATTTGTATCGTCAAGGTGAATACCTCAATGAACATGAACTTATTATCAATACGACTCCTTTGGGCACCTTTCCCCAAGTAGGCGAAATGCCAAACCTTCCCCTTGATCAAATAAACAGCAACCACTATGTGTATGATTTGGTCTACAATCCTGAAAAAACACGCTTAATGGAATGTTCGGAGAAACGGGGGGCGGCTGTTAAGAACGGATTAGAAATGCTTCATCTGCAGGCCGAAGCAGCATGGGAAATATGGAATGCGTAAATTTTCCCTAAATCATGCATTCCTTGGCTAAATTAGAAGGCCAAAGAGGGGATTTAAGGTCTATTTTATTGGGCTAAATATCAATGCTTTAACCTAATTGCTTTTCAATTAATGTGAAAAAAAATTGAAAATATGGTAATCTAAAATTAATTTCTCTAACTTATTCCTAACTATTAACCACAAATACTTTTCTTACATGCCAAAAGCTAAATCCACAAAAAAAGATCGTAAGGTCTTTGTTTTGGATACCTCAGTGATCCTTTACGCCCACAATTCCATCATGAATTTCGACGAACACGATGTGGTGATTCCCATTACTGTGCTCGAAGAACTTGACCAATTCAAAAAAGGCAACGATACCAAAAACTTTGAAGCGAGGGAATTCATCAGGCTTCTGGATAAGTTGGCTAAGGACAACATGATACATGATTGGACTCCCCTCAACGGTAAAACGAGAGGTAATTTCAAAGTATTGATGAATCCTGAGAACAACCTGAATGCCAATGAGATTTTTGGGGAAGAAAAAAACGACCACAAAATCCTCAATGCCGCCCTCAGCCTAAAGCAATCAGAGCCTGATCGAAAAGTAATTTTGGTCAGCAAAGACATCAACCTGAGGCTTAAAGCCAAATCTCTGGATATCTATGCGGAAGACTACGAGACCGGAAAGATCAAGAACATTTCAGAACTGGAGAATACCGGAAAATTTATCCTGGAAGGTTTGGATCCTAATGTCATCAACAAACTTTATGAATCCCATTCTGTGGAAGCTAAGCTGGTTTTGGGAACACGAAAGCGAAAAGCCAATGCATTTTATATTCTCAAAAGTGACAAAAATTCCGTTTTAGCCTATTATAACGGAGAAGAAAATCTGATGGAAAGGGTAGACAAAACCCTTGCCTACAATGTGAAGCCAAAAAATGCTGAGCAGACTTTTGCACTTCATGCCATCTTGAATCCGAGGATTAAATTGGTTTCCATTCAGGGGGTAGCCGGAACTGGCAAAACCTTACTTGCTTTAGCGGGAGCCTTGGAACAAAGAAGAGATTACAAGCAAATTTATTTGGCTAGGCCTATTGTTCCTTTGAGCAACAAAGACATTGGGTATCTTCCCGGAGATATCAAATCCAAGTTGAATCCTTATATGGAACCGCTTTGGGACAATCTTAAATTCATCCAAAATCAATTTAAAGAAACTGACAAGGAGTTTCAAAAAATCACCGAAATGGTCAACCAAGAAAAATTGGTGATACAGCCCTTGGCTTATATCAGAGGAAGGTCTTTGTCCAATATTTTCTTTATCGTGGATGAAGCACAAAACCTAACTCCACATGAAATCAAAACCATCATCAGTCGGGCGGGTGAAAACACCAAAATCATCTTTACGGGAGACGTTTTCCAAATTGACACTCCCTATCTAGATAGCCAAAGTAACGGACTTTCTTACCTTATCGACAGGGTAAAAGACCACCCGCTTTATGCGCACATCAAGCTTGAGAAAGGAGAGCGATCAGAACTCGCCAACCTGGCCAACGAACTGTTGTAGTTAGGGGTATGGATATGAGATAAACGGATTGTAGATTTGGGAGAATTAAAGGTTCAGGGATGGAGGATGAAAGGAATTTGATAACCCGACTAGAAAAAAACTTTGGGCCTTCGTGCCTTTTTGGCAAAAAGTCAAACTGGAAGCTTAAAGACAACCTGACAACAACCCCTGTAGCTGGGTCCCAATATCTTGACAACATTTTTAAGGGGCAAGGATGAATATGATAACCATCGGGAGAAGGATGAAAGCGTTTTCACCTGACAAAAAAACTTTGTGCCTTCGTGCCTTTGTGGCAAAAAGTCAAACTGGAAGCTTAAAGACAACCTGACAACAGCCCCCGTAGGTGGGCCCCGACAACTTGACAACATTTTAAAGGAGCAAGAGAAAACTTTAGGCCTTCGAGCCCCTGCCTGACGACAAAAGTAGATTAGTGGCTAATTTACAGTTTTAAGATTTTTTCACAGGGTTTATACAACCTCACAGATTTGATTACCCGATCCAAATATGTATTGTTTTTAAGATAAATGTGTTCGGTATTGATACAGAATCTGAAGAACAAAAATTTGTAACCTACTGTTTTTCAATTATTTAAATAGATTGGTTCTCTTTTTGGCATATACCAGGAAATGTAAATTAAAAAAATTATGAAAACCTTATTATTCACACAGAAAAATGTTTGTGCCTTGATTGCAGTAGCGATGGCATTTACGATTGTTTTTAGCGCAAAGGCTCAGGAAAATGGATATAACAGAGATTTGATGGTAGAAGTTTTGGCCAACGAAGAAAAAGAAATTTCCGATGCCCCTGAAAGTATTGAAGTCTTTATAGACTTAGCATTACAACCTACAGTTACCTTCATCAACAAATATGGAGAAGTTGTGGCTGAGTTTTATGGAGAAAAAGAGGTCCTAAAAAAGAAATTTGGACAGTATTTTGACCAAGGCAGTTTTTTGACTGCATCAGGAAACCAAGAGTTTTACCTGATAAGTTGAGATTACCATGGAAAGAAAAACATGAAAAAGGCTGTTGGGAATCCCAATCAGCCTTTTTGCTTTTATATTAAGTACAGAAAAATCTTTTTGATAAAATTAACTTTCAGTGATGGTATTCAATTTCGCCAGGAAGCTGTTGTAATACTGCCTCCCCACCTGCACCATATCTCCTGATTTTAGGTTAATTTCTTTGGTATTGAAACTTTCTATTTGAGCCAATTGGACTATGAATGATTTTTGAACCCTTAGAAACAGATTGGAAGGAAGTTTCTCTTCCATGTCCTTCATGGATTTGCGGATGGTAAAGTTTCGGTTTTTGGTAAAAATGGTTACCATATTTCCATTCGCTTCCACATAATAAATGTCTGTATAATCCACCCTTTCAAATGCATTGTCTGCCTTGATATAGACGGCATCCGTTACCAGATAGGGACTTTCGCTTGAGATTTTAGCTGTAGAAGCCTCCGCCAACATGGGTTTGGTCCGCTTGTTGTAAAGTACGATCTCCACAATGGCATGAATGTCATTGGTATTGAATGGCTTCACTATGAACCCGGCAGGATGTATCCGCTTGGCACGCTCTATGATCGTAGGATCACTGTAAGAGGTTACGTAAACGATTGGCGCATCTACCATTTGTTGAACAATCTCACCCAGCTCAATCCCATCCTTATCCCCTTTCAGTTTGATGTCCATAAACACCATATCCGGGCGGTACTTTTTGATAACTTTGATTGCTTGATTGGCGGAGTTGGCCACATCGATATTGACGTATCCCAGTAATTCCAGGATTTCTTCAATATTTTCTGCAATGTCAATATCATCTTCAACAATTAGGATTCTTTCCTCTTTCATATGATTCAATTAAATATTAATTCAGAGTAACTGGTTTAAATTTTTATATTTAAAAAACACTTAACTAGATACGAAAATAGTGTTTTACAAACAATAATTTTAGGAAATAATAAAAAAAAAGAGGGTTATTTGCCCTCTTTCATTTTTATAAGCTCATCATGTCTTTAAATCGAGCCGCTTGCCGCCTGCTGACTTCAATTCGGTCACCTCCTTTGAGGGTGACTACGAGGCCCCCATTGAACCATGGCTCGATGGCTTCTACCCAACTCAAATTAATAATATGTTTCCTGCTGGCTCGGAAGAAGGACTTTTCGTCAAGTCTCTCATCCAATGCATTCAAAGATTTATGAATCATGGGTTTAAAGTTCTCAAAATAAACCTTGATGTAATTTCCATCCGATTCAAACAAACGGACGTTGGCCAGTTTGACAAACCAACAACGGTCACCATCCTTGACAAATACTTGATCACTGAGTGATAGTTTCTTTTTGGAGCTATCAGATCCTGAATCCACCTCTTTCGGTGACTCAGTCATTCTTTGCTGTAATCGATTAAGGGCTTCAGTCAATCTTTCGGGCTCAATGGGCTTGAGGAGGTAATCCAGTGCATTTACCTGAAACGCTTTCAGTGCATATTCGTCGTAAGCAGTGGTAAATATGATGTGAGGAACATTGTCTAATTCCTCCAACAAGTCAAAACCTGTTTTTTCCGGCATTTGAATGTCCAAAAAAACCACTTCAGGTTGAAGGCTTTCTATTTTTTCTTTGGCATCATCCACATTCATTGCCTCGCCTACCACTTCGACATTTTCATGCTGAGAAAGCAAATTTATTAATTCCTTCCTAGCCAATCTTTCATCATCAATTACCAATGCTCGCATCTATTGTCCGTTTTTATGTTTCTAAGGTACTGTTTTGTTTTGGAATTTTTATTTCAGTCACTACAAAATCCTGACCATGATTATAGATTTTGAAGGATGCTCTTTTTCCGTAGATCAATTTCAGTCTTTGTCGGGTGTTGTATATACCATGACCTGAATGGTCATTCTTTACATCATTGTGGACAGAAAGTTGTCCGCTGTTTTTGACTTGTATGAAAAGATCATCCAAAAGCCCAATGGCACATTTGATGTCAATGGTCCCTCCTTTAAGCCGAGTAGAAATGCCATGTTTCACCGCATTTTCCACGAGGGTTTGAAGCATCATTGGAGGAACCTTATAGGAATAAGCTTTTGATTCAATATCATAATTGACCTTGAGCCTTTCTTCAAAACGAATGGTTTCCAGATTCAAATAATCTTTTACGGTGTTGATCTCATCCCCAAAATCTACCGTGCGTTTCTTATCCACTACGAGAGAGTTTCGAAGAATGTTGGAAAGTTGGGTAATGGCCGATTTGGCTTTCTTAGGATCTTCATCAACCAAAGCCCTGACACTATTGAGGGCATTAAAGATAAAATGCGGATTCAATTGGCTTTTAAGGTGGTTCAACTGGATCTCGTTGATGGTTGCCTGGTATTTCAAGGAGCTGTTGTAATTGTCCAAAAAGTGGTAAAGAAAATAAATCATGGCCCACAAAGTATAAAAAAGAAAGCTGACGAAAAGATTGACCAGAATTACGATGGGCTGGAAATCATCAGAGGGGTCCAAAGTATCGAAAATCCAATTGATGATAATCTGGGCAAGGGTGTTCAGCGTACTGAGTAATAGCAAACTCAGCAAGGCCTGGGTAATCAGTTTTGGTATGGGTAGGCTAAACCAATTGTACGTCTTGATGACATAGCGAAAAGCATGGGTAGAAAAAAAATAAAAGGCCGCAAGAGAAAAATAAGCCCCCACTTGGACTGAAGTAATTCCCCTGGCTAGAGAGAAAAAAAACAGATTGATCAAGGCAAAACTTACCCAACCTACAATCTGAAGTATCCAATATAGGCGATTTCGATCCATTCTAGGATCAAATATAACTAAGTCCGCTCAACTGGACATCATTATTCTTTATTTGGGATTTTTCTTTGGTAAATGGAATTAAAATACAATATTCAGCATCGATCCGGAATGTGTAGTCATTTCATCGGTTCTATGGTAATAGTCATCCGATTGGCGAGATGAAATTAATTATCTGTGCATCCTCAATCCTACACGTAGGAGAATTTAATTTGGAAAATCCCCTCGACAGGCAAGCTCGGGGAACGGGATTTAAGTTTGGGGGAAGTAGGGGGAGGAAAGAAAGCGACTTCGCCGCTTTCTTTCCTCCCCCTTACCAGATTACCTAAACCCGGACTATACGTGTAACATACCGAAAAGTCAGAATTAATTATTGGCTAATTCTTCTTTCAAAAATCTGGCAGTATGGCTTTCTGTACTTTTGGCTACCTTCTCTGGTGTACCTTCCGCCACGATCATTCCACCTTTGTTGCCTCCCTCAGGACCTAAGTCGATGATGTGGTCTGCCACTTTGACTACATCCATGTTGTGCTCTATGATCAACACCGTATTTCCTTTATCCACCAATCTGTTCAATACTTCCAATAGATGTTCAATATCTTGAAAATGTAAACCTGTGGTAGGTTCATCCAGGATGTAGAAAGTTTTTCCGGTGTCCTTTTTGGACAATTCGGTCGCCAGTTTCACCCTTTGTGCTTCTCCCCCTGAAAGGGTCGTGGCATGTTGGCCTAGGGTAATATAACCTAGACCAACCTCATTCAGGGTCTGAATTTTTCGGAGGATTTTGGGTTGGTTTTCAAAAAATTCAACAGCTTGTTCAACCGTCATATCCAATACATCCGAGATGGATTTGCCTTTAAAACGTACCTCTAAGGTTTCCCTGTTGTACCGTTTTCCTTTGCAGGTTTCACATGGTATATGAACGTCTGGAAGAAAATCCATTTCCACAAGCTTCATGCCTGCACCTTCGCAATCCTCACACCTGCCGCCTTTTACATTGAACGAAAACCTACCGGGTTTATACCCTCTGATTTTGGCTTCAGGCAATTCGGTAAACAAAGCCCTGACGTCAGTGAAAACTCCGGTATAAGTGGCCGGATTGGACCTCGGGGTTCTACCAATAGGAGACTGGTCCACCTCAATGACTTTATCCAGATGCTTCAATCCATCTACCTTCTGGTATGCCAAAGGAGATTTTCTGGAATTATAAAAATGCTGATTTAAGATCGGGAAGAGGGTTTCATGAATAAGTGAACTCTTGCCACTTCCGGAGACTCCAGTCACACAGATCATTTTTCCCAAAGGCAACTCCAGCTTTACTCCTTTCAGATTATGGCCGGAAGCACCAGTCAGGACCAGTTTATGGCCATTGCCTCCTCTTCTTTTTTCGGGAACAGCGATCTTTATTTTTCCATTTAAATATTGAGCGGTCAGACTTTCCATTTTAATAAAGGTGTCTGGATGTCCCGAGGCCACAATCTGTCCCCCGTGCCTTCCCGCTCCAGGGCCAATATCCACTACAAAATCCGCTTCCAGCATCATGTCTTTATCATGTTCTACTACCAAGACGGTATTTCCCAAGTCCCTCAGCTCTTTCAGCGATTTGATCAATTTAACATTGTCCCGCTGATGTAAACCAATGCTGGGCTCATCAAGAATGTAAAGGACGCCCACGAGTTGGGTCCCAATCTGAGTTGCTAATCTGATCCTTTGTGCCTCACCCCCAGACAATGTGCGCAGGGGTCTGTCCAGAGAGAGGTATTCCAAACCTATATCCAACAAGAACCCGATCCGTTTTCTTACTTCTTTCAAAACCTCAGTCCCAATCAGCCTTTGCTTTTCGGTCATGCGTTCTTCGATTCCATCAAACCAGTTGGACAACTGCACAATATCCATCATCGCCAATTCGCCGATATGTTTTCCTGCAACTTTAAAATGTAGGGCTTCTTTTTTGAGCCGGAAACCCTCACAGTCTGGACAGGTCCTTCTTACCGTAAAATCACTCACCCATTTCTGCATTTTATCTGAACCTGCATCTTGTTGTTTCTGCAGAAAATTGACAATGCCTTCGAAAGTGGTGTTCCATTTGGTCCCTGGGTATTTGACTGAATCCACAGCGACTTCCATTTCATCACCATGTAACAAAATGTCAACAACTTCGTCTGACAGGGACTTGATAGGGGTGGCCAAACTGGCTTGATGGCGTTTAAGAATGGCTTCTATTTTCTTAAATATCCAGATATCCCTGTACTCCCCCAAAGGCAGGATGCCCCCTCTCGCAATGGAAAGGTTCTTGTCAGGAATAATGCTTTCTGCGGTGATTTCTTCAATGATGCCTAAGCCGTTGCAGGATGGGCATGCTCCGTAAGGGCTATTGAATGAAAAAGTATTTGGGGCCGGTTCATCATAGGAAAGACCTGTTTTGGGATCCATCAGGTATTTGGAAAAATGATGGATATTGCCTTCTTCATCCCGCAACATCAGAATTCCCTTGCCGTGCTGTAATGCAGTTTTTAACGACTGCGTGATTCTGTATCTGTCTTCTTCTTCAGCCACCACCCGATCTACCAGCAATTCGATATCATGAATTTTATAGCGGTCCACCTGCATTTTGGGGACGATTTCCATAATGACCCCGTCCACTCTCACTTTTGAAAAGCCCATTTTTCGGATCTGCTCAAACAACTCCCGGTAATGGCCTTTTCTGCCTTTGACTACTGGTGCAAGGATATAAAGTTTTTTACCGGAAAACTGCTGGAAAACCTGTTCAATGATCTGGTCTTCTGTCTGCCGGATCATTTTCTCACCAGTCAAATAGGAATATGCTTCACCAGCCCTTGCGTAAAGCAACCGCATGAAGTCGTAGATTTCGGTCACCGTACCTACCGTGGATCTTGGATTTTTGGAGGTGGTTTTTTGTTCGATAGATATTACAGGAGAAAGCCCATTGATTTTGTCCACATCGGGACGCTCCATTCCACCTAAAAATGACCGTGCATAGGCAGAAAAACTTTCCATATACCGCCTTTGTCCTTCTGCATAAATGGTGTCAAAAGCCAAAGAACTTTTGCCGCTTCCACTCAAACCAGTGATCACCACCAGCTTGTTTCTAGGAAGGTCAATGTCTATATTTTTGAGATTGTGTTCCCGAGCACCGTATATTTCTATCTGCTCTTCTTTTACAATTGAGGACTCTGTCATGAAAGGCTATACCTTAATTTATCAAACGTGCAAAAATAGGTATTTTAAGTGGCTAATCCCAAAGTGATGCACTATAGGTAAACCGAAGGTAGCTTGGTTTGGTTTGTTTGCTAAGGCTATAATTTTGGTAGCTCGATAAAGAAACTCAGCTTCGCTTTAAAGGGGATCAATTCCCTGCTTTCATTTTTTCATGGCGTTCAGTTTCGCTTTTTCGTTGCTGTTCTTCATCTTGACCCGTAATGGTCGACTTCAGTCCGCTAAAAAGTAATTTCCACCAATAATTGAAAAGGGATTTGTGTTGATCCCTTCTGTAATACACCTGCCCCTTTGTCAAATTTCCATTCTTTGGATTATAGGATTTTATCACAACCTTATTTGCTAAAAAAGCCCCGATTTTTCTAAATATATTCTGATCATTTTGAAAGTCCTTGTCTAAAATTTCTATTTCCAAATCTTCATACCTGACAATAACTTCTCCAACTCCTTCGTAATCATTGGCCATTATGTCAAAATCAATACGGTTTACTTTTCCGGATTTGATGCTGACTTTTGCTTGGGGTTCCACCATGGTGTTAATTTCACTCAGCGGAATGGCACCCATATGACCCTTGATGGTAAACTTCCCCACGTCATTTTCCAAGAAATATTTGATGTCCACCTCTAAAGGACCTACTCCCATCAGCCTTCCATTGGCCTGAAGTTCCATCTCCTTTCTTCCATCGAGTTTTTCATTAAAGTTGGAGATGTTGGTGATGGTGGCATCGACCTTATCAAAAAATACATGGCCTGGCCTTGGTGAGTCATTGTCAGGATGTTCCTCTACTTTAATATAGGCATCTTCCAATACTGTACTTTCAATATGAATGGTTTGATTTAGATTTTCCAACATTTCATGGACCATAGGGGGCCTTTTTGAAAAGTCTTCTCTTTTCCTTTTATCCAAAAAAACGATCAATTGTGGATGCTTTGCCACGAGGGTGTCTACTTCCAGATAACCTTCTTGCAGGTATCCATCAAAATTCAACCCTTTAACCAACAAACTGGCCTCTCTCACTTCTATCCAATCCTGTCTATCCTCAAATTGACTGGTGTATTCATATTTGCCCATTTTATGGATTAACTCAAAATCATCAATCTCTAAGATCATGTTATCCTTATCAAAAGAAAAACCATTCACCAGGATTTTTTGTCTATACTTATCAAAATGCAATTGAACTGAATTAATCTTTCCTTCAATATCACCCACTTTAAACAGTTTACTCGTATCCTGAATATAATCACTGCTCAGTTCAAAGTCCAAAGCACTTACGCTGAGATCTTCAATTTTTAATCTCAATGAATCCGTACGACTATCCCTGTTTTCCAGATAAAATCGGTTCAATTCAATTTCATCAACTGAGATCAGGTCATAATCCTCAGCATCACCTTCCCCATTGCCATTTTCTATTTCGATTTCATCAAGAGGCGGAGTTATACTTACTACCTCAATGTCAGTTAGTTCTGCTTTCTTTACCGAAATTGAGTTTGAAAAAAGAAAGCTCATCCATTTAAACCCTGAAATCCGCGCTTTTTTGCCGTGTAAGTGAAATTTAACTTTTTCCTCATCGATATCTTCTGAAGGCTCAATATGAATATCATCCAACTCCAGAAAAGTCCCAAAAAAATCATAATCCAACCTCACTTCTCCAAAACTTACCTCATGGTCTCCAAACCCACTTGTCCTGGTAATCATGTCACTTACAATCCTATCTGCGTTTTTATTCAAATATTGGTTGACCAAAAAAGGTATGCCTCTCAGGATAAACAACAACAACAGTAGAAAACTTATGAGCAAAAATATCTTTTTCTTCATGGGTTAAGTGAAAAGGGGACTATGAACCAAAGTATGAATATATCAATATTTTTTTATAAGGTGTACAGCTGAATGGATGACTGGAAGGAAGGAAAACCATTGGTCATCGTAAATGTAAAAAAGTCCCTCCTTATAATGCCCTTGTGACGCTTGAATGGAATAATTTAGTGATTGTCACAGATTTATTTGTACAAAAAGTAATGGGAGAAAATTATTTCAATTATTTGATGAAGGCAACTGGGCATCAAATTCATTTCATTTGAATTGGTCACCACGGGGAAGGAGTGTTTAGACGCACTAGGGGAATGACAGGCAATAAAAACGTACCTTTATACAGGAAGTTTGATGGTATATTGATTATTCCCTTTCACTGTTAGCCTAGAGGATCTCAGCCAAGGATTGTACAGTTTCAGTTCTTTGTAATTGCTGTTGTGCGTGATGGCCCAATCCGAAAGATTACTGATGCTTTGATCTACGACCAATTCCCGCATTAAGGGTGCTTTGTAGAAATCATTTTCATTCAAATGGAAGCCATATCGCGCGGGGTTTTCAAAAATTTCCTTGATGGCCACCACCCTAAAAACATACCGACTCGTTTCATCATACAAAAGAAGGTCATAGTAAGTGTTGAGGTTTTGTTCATTCATTCTCCTGGCTAATCCCGCCACCCCCATGTTGTAGCCAGCGGCCACATTGGTCCAATTGCCATATTTTGCATGTGCCCATTTCAGAAACTTACAGGCAGCTTCGGTGGATTTTTCAAGGTGGTACCTTTCATCCACATCGGGACTGATTTCCAGTTTGTAATCCTTGGCAGTTCCTTCCATCAATTGCCAAAATCCCCTGGCTCCTGCAGGTGAGCTCACATTCATCAATCCTGATTCAGCTATGGCGACATATTTGAAATCATCAGGTATTCCATGTTTTGCCAATATGGATTCTATGGTAGGAAGGTATTTCCCAGCCCTTTTCATCAACAAAATCATATTGGACTGCCAGTAAGCGTTCACATAGATTTCCCGTTCAAATCGTTCGAAAACATCGGGTATATCTAAAGGCACCTTTTCACCTGCAAAATCAATCTTGTTGGGGACTTCAAAAAGACCTGTAGGATTATTCATCCAATTGGCAGCCTGAATAACACCGGGTTCATCTTCCACCACTGTTCCAATCACTTGTTGATGTGTAGCAGCGCGGAAAGTAAGAAAGAGATTCCATGCAATCAGGCCACAAACCAAAAAATATAACAAAGGTATTTTATATCTAAGCATGGATCAGAAATTCGGAGAAAGTAGGTATTTACTGTAAAATTCATCTATGACCTTGACAGCTTCAGTGGCATCATCCACCACGGAAAACAAGTTAAGATCTTCTACATTGATGTTATGGTGCTTATCCAGCATGACTGCCTTTATCCATTCGATCAACCCACTCCAATATTCTTTCCCAACCATAACAATTGGAAATCTCCCGATTTTTTTGGTTTGAATTAAAGTTAAGGCCTCAAAGAGTTCGTCCATGGTGCCAAAGCCACCAGGAAGTACGATATAACCTTGGGAATATTTCATAAACATCACTTTGCGGACAAAGAAATAATCGAAAGAGATCAATTTGTCCTGATCTATGTATAGATTATTGAACTGTTCAAAAGGCAGTTGAATGTTAAGGCCAACTGATTTTCCGTTTTCGGAATGGGCACCTTTATTGCCAGCTTCCATGATTCCGGGACCACCACCTGTAATTACCCCATAGCCATGCCTGACCAATTTGGCAGCTATTTCTTCAGCAACTTTGTAATAACGGTGGTTTTGAGGGGTTCTTGCAGAACCAAAAATGGATACACAAGGTCCGATTTTTGCTAATTTTTCGAATCCCTCCACGAACTCTGACATCACCTTAAAAATCACCCAAGAATCTGCACTTTTGATTTCACTCCAATCCCTTTCTTTGAATGCCTTTCTGATTTTCTCCTCTTCGGTCTTTGCTACATGTTCTAGGTCTTCACTCATCGCTTCATAATTTTAATAAAAGTTATCAAAAAACGTTTAAAAACGGCTTTTAGATTACGAAATTAATGCCTGAAAGTTAAGGCTTTCCCGCAATATTGAAAATTTATGTCTGTTAAACCTATAAAAAGCTTTTGGCTTTAAATACCTGTTGTTTAATAGCAAAACAACATTTACCTTCGCAGACTTTTAATTTTGTATATGGATTTATTGGAAAAGTCACTGGCTGTCAGGGAGGTTTTTGAAGCCTTAGAACTGGAAACCAGAGCATATTTAAGTCAAAGTCAGCTCACCTGTTTTGCCGGGTGTGGGCTTTGTTGTACCAATCCCAAAGTTTCGGCTACCATTCTGGAATTCCTTCCTTTGGCTTTCGATCTATATCAAAAAGGCAGGGCAGAGGAATTTTTTGATGTCTTGGAAAACACCAGTTCTGATCAATATTGTATCATTCTCAAAAGACTAACTGAAGAGGTGGATTCAGGTATGTGTTCTGATTATAGAAACAGGGGCATGATTTGTAGACTTTTTGGAAGTGCGGCACGTCGTAATAGAGAGGGGAAAAAAGAATTGATCACCTGCAAAAAATTAAAGGAAGGGAAAAAAGCCCTTTTTGAAACGGCGAATACTGAAATAAATCAATCCATGCAGATACCGTTGGCAAGCGATTATTATGGACAACTGTACAACATTGATTTTTACCTAACCAAAGAAGAATACCCAATCAATAAAGCCATTCAAAAGGCTTTAGAAGCAGTCCTTCAATATTATTACTACCATGGCAATCAGGCTGTATAATGCAGTTTTTTGTTTTTCAAGCAATGTTTTTGGCGTATATTGTGGTTTGGAAGCAAAGATTACGCTTTTATTTACCTCATAAATTATTTTATATATGCTCAATGTTTCTGAAATCATCGATACAGTCAAACAACTGACCGAAGTCAGGATAAAATTACTAAAAGAGGACCTTCAAGGTGAAGCTACAGGAATCATTTCCCGTATTGTAATCCTGGTTTTGATGGGTGTCACCATGATGATGATTCTGTTATTTGCCAGCATTAGCCTTGCATTTTACCTTAGCCTCAAGACAAATTCCAGTTATATGGGTTTTCTTTTGGTTGCCCTTATCTATGTGATCCTATTCGTAATATTCTACATCATCCGGGACTCCCAGCAACTTCAGAACCCGATCTCAAATTTTTTTAAAAGGTTTTTATTTTTATTTAAAAAGTAAATCAAAATGAGTGAAATCGATTTGAAAAAGCAGGCGGAGGAATTGGAACAAACTCTAAAAAAGCAGCTTGAGTTGTTAAAAAAAGATTCCGAAAATTGGTTAAAATTTGGCGGGATTATTTTGGCAGGCGGCTTGTTGTCCGCAGGCTTGGTAAGGAGTCTTGGTCGGAAAAAACGGAAGAAAAAGTCAGAATCCATACCCTATGAACTGGGGCAACAAAACTTTGTGGCAGGACCAGCACCAAAAAAGAAGAAGAAAAAGTCATTTTTGGCCCGTCTGCTCAAACGGGTGTTTATGGTAGGCATAGCTTTAGCTAAAGTTAAGATCATGGACGAATTGGGTAACTTGCAAAAAGATCCCCGTGGCAAACAATAGGATAGGTGAAAAGCTACAGCACCTGCATCGCAGTGGGCAGAAAGGGCTTGCTTGGCTGATAGATCCAGAAAAGTATCCAAAACCGTCCCAACTCAAAACCACCTATAATCTGGATCTTTGTTCTAAAGTGGACCTTATCCTGATTGGTGGGAGTTTGATGGTCAAGTCAAACATGGATTCAACGCTCCAAATGCTAAGGAACTATTCGGAGGAGGTACCTTTGGTCATTTTTCCGGGCAATGTCATTCAGGTTTCTCCCTATGCGGATGGGATCTTGTTTTTATCTCTAATTTCGGGCCGAAACCCGGAATTTTTGATTGGCCAACAAGTAACTGCAGCACCTTTGATCGCTCACTGTAGGCTTGAAGCCCTAGCCACGGCTTACCTTCTTATTGGAGGTGGTGAAATCAGCAGTGTACATTATATGAGTCAGAGTCTTCCCATTCCCATGAATAAGCCCAACATAGCCATGGCCACTGCCCTCGCAGGAAAATATTTGGGAATGAATTATTTCTTTCTTGATGCAGGAAGTGGTTCTAAAACCCCAGTACCTTCAGCAATCATTCGAACAGTCAAAAAACACACTCAATCACCTATCCTAGTCGGTGGGGGAATAGATAGCTTGGAAAAAGCCAAAGCAGCTTGGGAAGCCGGAGCGGACCTTGTGGTGATGGGCAATGGGGTAGAAAAAAACCCCGGCTTGCTGACCGAGGTTTTGGATTATCTTCAAGTATTTAATGTATCACTGAACATTAATTAAGGATTCTCTTCTTCTCATTTTTCCGGCAGGGAGCCCATACATCATTTTGAATCTTCTGCAGAAGTAGGCGGTGTCTTTGTACCCTACCTCTTTGCCAATATCACGAATACTTTTCTTGGTCGTTCTCAACAATTCAACAGCTGCTTCCATTCTTTGGTATTCTATGTAATCCTGTGGATTGATTCCTGTAAGCATTTTGAAATATTGTCCCACATAATCTTCGGATACATTGGCTACCTTGGCGAGAACTTTGTTGGAAAGATCCCCTCCGATGTTCTTCTTGATGTAGTTGAACATATCAATAAGCCGTGGATCTTTGAAGTAAGTGCTATTGGTGGATAATTCTTCCACAAACAATCTGTTTTTCAATATGTGCCTTACAATTTCCACCACAAGCAATTCAGAATAGATTTTAATTACCCGTTCTTTCCCAGGGGTGTTTTGCTCGGATTCTTTGACGATGTCTTCCATGATAGAAGCAAGCCGATCATTGAACCTAACAATAAATGGTGGTATTCCGAGGGAGTTGAAAAAATTCACTACATCAAATACCTTGGCCTCAAATACCAAAACGGTAATGCAATCATTCTCCTCGTTCTTGATATCCTTAAAACTGATGGTCTGAAGGTATTTTTTCTTGTTCTCAGCAAATTCTTCATTGCTGACTTCACTCTTCTTACTCGAAGAGCCTAAGGAAAGCTTTGTTTTTCTTGAAGCGGGAATAAATAGAATTTCACCTTCATTCACCAATTCCTGTTCCTGTCCAAATTTAATCGATCCCTGATGTAGCAGTATTGCGGTATTTTCAGTATCATTGAAATCGGTAATGGTTACATTTCGCTCTACTCGGTAATTGTGACCTCGTAGGTAGCGCACCCCTACAGATTCTATGACTTTATTGTAATATTCCATGAGTAAAGTCTGTTAGGTTATTTTGGTGAAATTATGGATTTTTTTTATTTTACAGTAATTATAATAAATAAAAATTTAAAAAAAATAAAAAATAGGCATATTTAATATTATTTATAGCCTCATCACCAAGTAAAATATTTTTATCCTATTAGGGCTCTCGATATAACTATTTTTTGAATCTCACTTGTACCCTCATAAATCTGCGTGATTTTTGCGTCTCTCATGAGTCGTTCCACATGGTATTCTTTCACATAACCATAGCCTCCATGAACCTGAATCGCCTCTACGGTGACTTTCATAGCTACCTCTGAGGCATACAATTTGGCCATCGCACTCGCATAGGCATAATCTTTTCCCTGATCCTTGAGCCAAGCTGCTTTCAGTACCAAGTTTCTCGCTGCCTCGATCTCAGTGGCCATGTCAGCCAATTTAAACTGAATGGCCTGGTGCTTACTGATGGTTTTACCAAATGCCTTTCTTTCCTTAGAATAAGCAAGAGCCAATTCATAAGCTCCGGAAGCAATCCCGAGTGCTTGTGCGGCGATGCCGATTCTACCTCCATTGAGGGTAGCCATGGCAAAATTAAAACCAAACCCCTCTTCTCCAATCCTATTTTCAACCGGAACTTTTACATCGGTAAACATCAAAGAATGGGTATCTGAGCCTCTGATTCCTAATTTGTCTTCTTTTTTTCCAATGACAAATCCCTCCTGCCCTTTTTCTACAATAAAGGCTGAAATCCCTTTATATCCTTTGGAAAGGTCCGTTTGGGCTATCACTAAGTAAACCTGCGCTGTACTGCCATTGGTTATCCAGTTTTTGGTTCCATTCAGAACATAATGGTCTCCATTTAATTCGGCTGAGGTCCTTTGGGAGGTGGCATCAGAACCAGCTTCAGGTTCGGACAAACAAAATGCACCGATCCATTCCCCCGTTGCCAATTTTGTCAGGTATTTTTCTTTCTGAGCCTCTGTTCCAAACTTTTCAAGTCCCCAGCAGACCAAGCTGTTGTTGACCGACATGCATACGGAGGCAGAGGCATCTACCTTGGAAATTTCCTCCATGGCCAACACATAGGAAACCGAATCCATGCCCCCACCATTGTATTTGGGATCTACCATCATGCCCATAAAGCCCAGCTCTCCCATTTTTTTTATTTGTTCATGGGGAAATCGTGCCTCAGTATCTCTTTCTATTACCCCGGGCAATAATTCGGTCTGTGTAAATTCCCTTGCTGCATCTCTGACAGCCAACTGTTCTTCTGTGTACTCGAAATTCATTTTAATTTGGGTTTAATTCGGATCGGAAGTTACTCCAAAAAAACAAAAGGGGCAATTGATTGCCCCTTTAAAGTAAACTGATAAACTCAATTTCGGTTTCCGAAAAAGATATAAATATAATACGCCAGTGTGGCTAATGCTGCTAGTGCAGCAACCACATACGTCATAGCAGCCCATTTCAAGGCGTCTTTAGACATTTCATATTCCTGAGGCGTTACTATGTTCCTTTCTTGGACCCATGCCAAGGCTCGCTTGCTGGCATCGAATTCAACTGGAAGGGTTACCAAAGTAAATAGTGTCATGATTCCGTAGGCACCTACAATCACAGCACCGATCCATTCAATTGGTAATCCCATGGCAAAGCCGCCAAACAAGGAGGCAATCAATACCACATTCAATATTTTTCCACTGGCATTTTGAATAGGAACCATTGCGGATCTCATTTTAAGCCAAGTATAGGATTGTGCGTGCTGCACAGCGTGACCGCATTCGTGAGCAGCAACTGCTGCTGCTGCCGCATTCCGACCATTGTATACGTCTGGGCTTAGGTTTACCGTTCTGTCCATGGGATTGTAATGATCGGTCAGCTTACCTTGCACACTCAATACCTTCACATCGGGAATGTTATTGTCCGCAAGCATCAGTTCAGCAATCTCCTTTCCTGAAAGATTTGCCCTTAGGGAAATCTGGGAATACTTATTGAATTTGGATTTCAGCCTACTGCTGACCACATAACCCAATATGGCGAATACGATAACTATTAATATAATCATAAGTATTTTGTTTAAATGCTTTCTTCTACGAATTTAAGTATTATTCAGTTGTTTTGTTGATGAAATTTTTGAAAAGATCACCAAACTAACCCCGCCCATGATCAGTACTGTCAATACCTGTGATCCGTGGACAATCGCTGCAAAGATTTTGCTTTGATCCTCTGCTATTCCGTAGCCTATCAAAATAAAGGCCACAAGCGCATGGAAGGTTCCTATACCCCCCTGAACTGGGGCTACCATGCCAATACTGCCCATTACCATCACCATCAGGACAGAAGATGGCGACAAATTGGCAGTACTGGGAATTGCCAAGGCTACCGCATACATCATGAGAAAATAGATGATCCAAATCACCACTGAGCTAATCCAAAACCCCGATTGATTTTTAAGTTGCCTTACACTTTTCAATCCGGTCACAAAATCACGAATGAAGTGTCTTATTTTTTTAATAAAGCCGTGGTCACGGTACTTGTGAAAAAGCCAATAAACTAGGATTCCGACCATAATGACTGTTCCAATGGCCAAAGGAATCCACTGCAGTACCAACTGCCATAAAGCAGCAGGGGAAATCAAAGTTGAGATCAGATTTAAAAAAACCTCCCTTTCAAGCAAAAAACCAAGAAAAATGACCCCAACCATAAAAAGCAGGTCTATGGATCTTTCAAGAATGACAGTGCCAATAGAGTTGCCCATCGGAATATCATCAGTTTTTTTCAAAACCCCGCAACGGGCGATCTCTCCGGCTCTAGGGACCAATAAGTTGGCCAAATAACCCAGCATGGTGGCCAAAAAAGTCCTTTGGGTCGTGACCCTATGGGAATCCTCTGCTTCCAGCAAAAGCTTCCAGCGCCATGCCCTCAACCAGTAGCCATAGATGGATACGACCACCGAAAATAGGATCCAAAAAAAATTAGCTTGCTGAATTGCCTCCAGCAAGCTCTGCATTTTAATGTCTTTATAAAGGAACCAAAAGATCCAGACGGCTACTAAAAGAGAAAGGGCCACTTGAATCCATTGTTTGATGGAAAGTCTCAAATCTTAAAGAAGTTGGTTATTTTGATCCGGGAAGACAAGTACAGGTTTATAGTTTTTGGCCTCTTCAAACTCCATAGAAGCATAAGAAATGATGATGACCACATCCCCAACTTGGGCCTTTCGCGCAGCGGGGCCATTGAGACAAACACTGCCACTGCCCCTTTCGCCTTTGATCACATAGGTTTCCAATCGCTCCCCATTGTTGACATTGACTATCTGAACTTTTTCGTTTTCTATGATATTGGCTGCCTCCATTAGGTTGGGATCGATGGTGATGCTTCCTACGTAATGAAGTTCCGCTTGGGTAATTTTAACCCGGTGTATTTTAGATTTTAGGATTTGGATCTGCATGTTCTGAAATTTGCCGCAAATTTAATCAATTATTATTAAGTTATCTATCAACCTGATTTCTCCCACATAGGCGGCGATACAAATTGAGCGTTTTCCTGAGGAAGGCAAATCATTGACCAAGGCGATGGTATCGGTATGGACTAACTCGAAATATTCGAGGCGGGCCAGCGGTTCCTTTTCAAAGCGGGCCATGACCACTTCTTTGACTGCAAACCATTCCTTACCTGCTAAAAGTTCACCCTTGGCAAAATTTAAACATTGGTAAAGCAAAGGTGCAACCATCCTTTCTTCGACCCCAAGACGGAGATTTCGGGAGGACATGGCCAAGCCGTCTTTTTCTCTTACGGTATTCACCACTTCCATTGAAGTGGAAAAAGAAAGATCGTTTATCAAAGACCTGACTACTGCTACCTGCTGTAAATCCTTTTGTCCAAAATAAGTCCTATTTGGTTTAACAATATTTAACAGTTTAGCCACCACAATCCCCACTCCATTGAAATGCCCTGGTCTTTTGGCCCCTTCGAGTACTTGATCAACTTGCCCAAAATTAATTTCCAATGTAGGTTTATTGGGATAAAGTGTGTGGTTTTCAGGCTTAAAAACAAATCGGACTCCCTCCTTTTCCAATAAGTCCAAGTCCTTGTCCAAAGTATTGGGGTATTTGATCAAATCCTCCTCATTGTTGAATTGAATGGGATTTACAAAGATGGATACAACCACCACATCTCCATTTGACATTGCCTTTCGGACCAAAGCCAGATGACCTTCATGTAAAGCCCCCATGGTGGGTACCAATCCAATGGCTTGGGAACTGGAACGAAAGTCAGCCAGTGCCTCATTTACTTCGGCCTTAGTCCGTAAAATTTGAATCATCTTTGGTTTAGGTATAACAAAATAGAGGCAAAAGTATATTATTCCGTAGAATTACAATGGCTTTTTGCGGTTTTTTTTATATCTTTGTAGTCCCGTTATATCCCTTTAACAAAACAAACAAGATATGTCCAAACTTCGTATTCTCTACGTAGCAAGTGAAATCAATCCATTCCTTCAGACCTCAGAGGTTGCCAACTTCGTAAGGGCGTTGCCTCAAGCTATGCAGGAAAAAGGAATGGAAATCCGTATTCTTGTTCCACGATTTGGTTTAATCAACGAAAGAAAGAACAGGTTGCATGAGGTAGTAAGGCTTTCAGGAATTAACATCTCGGTTGGAGAGGAAGAAAAACCATTAATCATCAAAGTGGCTTCAATCCCCAATGCCAAGTTGCAGGTCTATTTTATAGACAACGAAGACTATTTCCAAAGAAAACACGTTTTCCATGACAAGCAGGAAAAATTCTATGAAGACAATGACGAAAGAGCCATTTTCTTCTGTAAAGGTGTCATAGAAACCGTCAAAAAATTAGGATGGGCTCCTGATGTGGTACATTGCAATGACTGGATGACCAGTCTGATTCCGATGTATTTAAAGACCACTTACAAGAACGAACCTTTATTTAAAAACACAAAATCCGTATTCGCTATATATAACAACGGATTTAATCATAAATTTGGGGACGATTTGTTTGAAAAGGTCAAAATGGTCGATATAGACGACAGTATTTTGGCCCCCTTAAAATCCAAAGACTATGTAGGCTTCCTAAAAATAGGAATGGAATACGCTGACGTGGTGGTGAAAGGTGATGAAATTTCAGAGAATCTAAACCAATTAATAGAAGATTGCTCTAAAAATAAAAGGTGTGAGATCATCAGCGAAGAAGAAGAAGGACTTTTTGAAAGTTACTACAACATTTACACAGAACTTGCCGGCTAAAATCGCCGCATTTCTCATCATTGTATTAGGTTTTACCAGTTCCTGTTCCGATCCCTCTCAAGTAGGGATCGAACTGGATCCGGACAACAATCAGATAGGGGTTTTTTATCATGAAATTCCCCTTACTGCTTCCATGGTACTATTGGATTCTTTTAACACAACCAACGCCAATGTAATGGTGGTAGGAGGAGATAATAGTCCTTTCTTTGGAAGTACGGAGTCTATAGGGTATTCCAGAATGGCCATCAATGTCAATGCGGCAAAACCGCCCTTAAACGCGATTCTCGATTCGGCAAAATTCAGCCTTGACGTAGACAATGTTTTTGGAGATGATCTTTCTATAGATAAATCTATCTCAGTCCATCCTTTACTGGAGCCGATCAGAGATATTTCCTATTACAATTCTGATGCTTTGCCGTTTGAAGACACTCCAATTGCTTCCGGTTCCTTTGATTTTTCAGAGAGACAGGATACTTTGGTTTTCATGCCACTAGACGAAGCCCTAAGTGTAGATTTTTTCAACCGACTGAGAATCAATGACCCGGTTTTCAATAATCTCTTCACCTTTCGGGAATTTTTTAAGGGAATTGCCATTAAAGGAAATCCAGATGAAAATACAAGCACTTCTATTGGATTAGGGGGAGGCACCAGCATGTTGTTTTATTACCACGTAGACGGTGATACAGTTGCCAGTACCTATACCATCAGCACAGGACAGTCAAGAAATTTCAATGGGGTGGTTAATGATCGATCCGGTACACCGACGAGTATCATCACTGAAAGTGGCGTAGCCTATCCTATTGAGGGTGAAGTAGGCAGCAAAGCCAATGTGGGTCTGTTGTTGAAGTTGGACATGACTCCTTTTCATACTTTCCTGGATACCATTCAGAATATTACTTTTAATCAGGTGTTGATGGAACTGGGCCCTGTATCCCCTTTTGCTGAAACCAACGCCCCAATCAGGACCATGACCATGTTTTTGGAGAATGGCAACAACGGGATTTTACCGCAAGCACCCGGTGAATTAAATTATATAGAATTTTTCAATCAGCAGGGACAACCTCAACCAAATCAATTAACTTTAACTACTGAAAGCCGGCTTTTTAGCCAATTTATCACCACCTATACCAACCAATTGTATAGGCAAGGGAGACAAAGAACCGATCTATTGTTGTACCCAAATATACCACCTGTATCGAGTGATGATTTTAAGCGATCGCTCAGGGAATACAGGGTGGATACAGACAACATTAAACTGAAAATTTATTATTCCAGAATCAGGTAGTCTTATTTTTAACTAAAACATTTTTAAATCATGTGTGGAATCGTAGCCTATGTGGGTAAGCAAGAAGCTTTACCCATCATTATCAAAGGATTAAAACGCCTCGAGTACCGAGGTTACGACAGTGCAGGGGTTGCCCTTCTGAATGAAAATGGTTTGAGCATTTACAAGAAAAAAGGGAAAGTTTCCCAGTTGGAAGATTTTTTGGCTCAAAATCAAGACATCAAATCAACAATTGGCATAGGCCATACCCGTTGGGCCACCCACGGAGAACCCAATGATGCCAATGCCCACCCCCATTATTCTTCCTCAGAAAATTTCGCCATGATCCACAACGGGATCATTGAAAACTATGAGGTACTGAAAACAGACCTAATCAACAAAGGTTATGTTTTTCACAGTGAAACTGACTCTGAGGTTTTTATCAACTTTATCGAAGACGTTTATAAAAACAATGACTGCAGCATCGAGGAAGCGGTTAGACTTGCTTTGCACAAGGTGGTAGGGGCTTATGCCATTGTCATCATGCACAAAGAAGAACCTGATACCCTCATCGCTGCCCGGAAAGGGTCACCTTTGGTCATCGGTGTAGGGGAAGATGAGTATTTTCTGGCCTCGGATGCCACCCCCATCATTGAATACACCAATCAAGTGGTTTATTTGGATGATTATGAAATTGCGGTGATCCGAGACAACAAACTTCAGATCAAAACCATTGAAAATGTAGAGACCAATCCCTACATCAATCAGTTGGAAATGGAGCTGGAGGCCATAGAAAAGGGTGGTTATGAGCATTTTATGCTCAAAGAAATCAATGAACAGCCCCGGTCAATCGCCGACTGTATGCGGGGTAGGCTGGATGCCAAAAACGGCCGACTCGTATTAGGGGGTCTGAGGGATTACATGAACAAGTTCCAAAATGCAGACCGGATCATCATCATGGCCTGCGGGACTTCCTGGCATGCTGGCTTGGTGGCGGAATACCTCTTTGAAGAATTTGCAAGAATTCCCGTGGAAGTGGAGTATGCTTCAGAATTCCGATACAGGAATCCGGTTGTGAGTGAGAAAGACTTTGTCATTGCGATTTCACAGTCCGGAGAGACTGCTGATACTTTAGCCGCCATTGAATTGGCCAAATCCAAAGGTGCTACCATTTTTGGGGTTTGTAATGTGGTGGGCTCCTCCATACCGAGAGCAACCCATGCCGGTTCTTATACCCATGCCGGCCCAGAAATAGGCGTAGCCTCCACCAAAGCATTTACAGCCCAGATCTCTGTGTTGACCATGATGGCCCTGATGTTGGGATACCAGAGAGGGACCTTGACAGAAAGCAGGTATATCCAATTGTTGCATGAATTGGAGGCCATTCCAGCCAAAGTGGAAAAGGCACTTTTGATGAATGACAAAGTCGAAAAGATTGCTGCTCAATACAAAGATGCACGTAACTTCCTTTATTTGGGAAGGGGTTATAATTTCCCTGTAGCCCTGGAAGGCGCTTTAAAACTGAAAGAAATATCCTACATCCATGCAGAAGGTTATCCCGCTGCGGAAATGAAGCATGGTCCTATCGCTTTGATCGACGAAGAGATGCCGGTGGTCTTTATCGCCACCAAAGACAGTTCTTATGAAAAAATCGTCAGCAACATTCAGGAAGTAAAGGCTAGAAAAGGTAAGGTCATTGCCGTGGTCACGGAAGGAGACACACAGGTGAAAAACATGGCTGACCACGTCATTGAAATTCCTGAAACCCACGAGGCTTTTGTCCCCTTACTCGCTGTCGTGCCCCTGCAGCAGCTTTCCTATCACATCGCTGTGATGAGAGGCTGTAATGTGGATCAACCCCGGAATCTGGCCAAATCTGTTACGGTGGAGTAAGGGTATCTTTGATGTTTCTTTCTTTACAGAGGTTTTATTGTTCAGATAAAAATTGACGGAAAGACCGAGGCCGGAAGATGTGACAAATGGGTAAGTAGGATCGTGAATTAAATGGTAAAAAGTTGGAGGTAGTAGGTCAGAGGTACCAGCCGAAAATTGGATTATCGTACCTGAGTATTGATGAATTACGGATTTACTCACTTTTTAATTAAATATTTGTAAAGTAAAAAACCACTGAAATTAAATTTTGGTGGTTTTTTACTTTGCGTCAAGGGATGGTCAAATGTTAGTTCATTTGGTTTGCCCATTGATTCTTAAAAATCATTCGCTTTGAAATCCCAGATTATTGCTGCAACTTCAACCTGACCACAACGTACTTATCCGCATGCGCCTGTTTCTGATATTCCTGATTTTTGTTGCCCATACCGGCCATGGTCAAACCGTTTGTACACCAGAAAGCCGAGACAGGCTGGATGAATATTTGCTGAAGCTTTCCGAAATGGATCCTTCCCAAAAGCCCATCAATCAGGTCACAGTGGAAATAGGACAATGGTTTCTGAATACACCTTATGTGGAGAAAACACTGGAGCTTCCAGGGGAAGAAAAACTGGTCATCAATCTGACAGGTCTGGATTGTACGACTTATTTGGAAACGGTGGTTACCTTGTCACGGTTGGCCAAATTGGGCCAATTTTCCTTTACGGATTATGAACAGGAATTGTCCCTTTTAAGGTATGAGGAGGGAAGCAGCATGGATTACCCATCCCGGTTGCATTATTTTTCGGATTGGATCTATCAAAACCAAGAAAAGGGAATCTTAGAGGATATCACCAAAGAAATTGGAGGAAAGGTGTATGCCAATGACCCAAGCTTTATGACTGCCAATCCCAGATTTTACGCCCAGCTGGCAAATCCTGAATATGTCAAAAAATTAAAGCAATCAGAAGCGGCCATCAGCAAAAGGGCCTACCATTATATTCCCAAAGAAGAGATTGCCAAACATGAACAAAAAATTCAATCCGGAGACCTGATCGCCATTACCACCCCAATGCAAAACCTGGACATTGTCCATGTGGGCTTTGCTGTGAAAAAAAATGGCCGGATTCATTTGATGCATGCCAGTACCGGTTCCATGAAAGTGGAAATTTCTGAAAAGCCTCTATCGGATTACCTGATGGGAAATAAATCTCAGTCGGGGATAATGGTAGCAAGGTTAACAAGCCCTTGAGTGGCATTTCAATTTGCGAACTCTCTCTTACAATTTCCGGGCTTATGGATCTCCACTGAGAACTAGAACCAAAAAAGGTGAAATCTGAAATACTCCCAAAATATTAAAAGCAATTTGTATTAAAATTCTTAAATATAAATTATATTTATAAATCATACATATTTATTATGGCAACCATCACTACTTCACTTCCGGACCAATTGATTGCACGGCTCTCTGAGCAAGCAAAAGTATTGAAAATGCCCAAAAATAAGTTAATTGAAAAAGCTTTGGAACTGTATCTTGAACATCTTAAGCGTGCTGCCTACATCAAATCCTATAAAAGAACCAAGACCGATGATGAAATTCTGACCATAGCAGAAGAAGGGATGGGGGACTATTTGACGCAGTTGGAAAATGAATCAAGGTGAAATCTGGAAAGCTGATCTGAATCCTGTAAAAGGCAACGAACAGGCTGGGTTTAGGCCAGTGGTTATCCTAAGTGGGAATCTGCTGAACAAGCACCTTCCTGTTGTCATCTGTGCCCCGCTTACCTCCAAAATAAAAAATTACCAAGGTAATCCCGTGTTACAACCAAACGAAAAAAACGGATTGAGTCAGACCTCTGAAATGTTAGTTTTCCACATCAGGTCCATTTCCAAATTTCGCCTGATCAAAAAAATAGGTACTGTTTCTAACATGGATTTAACCAAAGCACACCAAACTTTAGCTGATTTAATGACCCTATGAGTTAGCAAAGTCAATCAATGCAATGATAATTCGCCGAACCCGTCTACCTTTAGGCAGAGGCCTATTTCAAATCTATTTCGCTGAAGGCATATTTCATTTTATTTCACTAACCTACCCAAAACAAACCCTTTGCAACCCCATTCCCATCCGATACCCCCATCCAATATCCAATTATCACATACCCTATTTTGCCGAAAGCATATTTCCTATTTCAACCTTATTTCGCCGAAGGCATATTTCATTTTATTTCACTAACCTACCCAAAACAAACCTTTTGCAACCCCATTCCCCTCCGATACCCCCATCCAATATCCAAATATCACAAAGTAAATATCCATATATCGACGCAGGCATATTTCCATTTATTTCACGAAGTATATATCATTTCGAACTCCTCTCCACCTCCCTTAAATTCTCCAATTTCTTATTCCTCAAAAATCCGTTGATATCCTCAAAGTGTTCTTTCACCCGCTTGTTGCCGAATTCAAATACCTTGGTCACCAAACCATCCAAAAAGTCCCTGTCGTGGGAAACTACAATCAGGGTTCCATCAAATGCCTTCAGCGCATCCTTGATGATGTCTTTGGTGCGCATGTCCAAGTGGTTGGTGGGCTCATCGAGAATCAAAAGATTGACCGGCTCCAACAAAAGCTTGACCATGGCCAAACGGGTTTTTTCTCCGCCTGAAAGCACCCTTACTTTTTTGTTGATGTCATCTCCTTTGAACATAAAAGCCCCTAGGAGGTCCTTGATTTTGGTTCTGATTTCACCTACGGCGATCTGATCTATGGTCTCAAAAATAGTCAGACTTTCATCCAATAAGGAAGCCTGGTTTTGGGCAAAGTAGCCGACCATGGCGTTGTGTCCCAGTTCACATTTTCCCTCAAAATCAATTTCACCCATGATGGCTTTGATCATGGTGGATTTTCCTTCTCCGTTTTTCCCTACAAAAGCAAGCTTCTGACCACTCTCTATGATCATGCTGGCGTCTTTGAACACCACATGGTCACCGTAGGATTTGGTAAGCTCTTCTACGATCACCGGATATTTGCCGGACCTCGGAGAGGGAGGGAAACGCAGTTTCAAAGCGGAGGTATCCACTTCGTCCACTTCAATGATTTCCATTTTTTCAAGCATCTTCACCCTGGATTGTACCTGCAGGGTTTTGGAATAAGTGCCTTTAAAGCGGTCGATGAATCCCTGAATATCCGCAATGGTACGCTGCTGCTCATCATAATGCTTCTGTTGCTGTTCGCGTCGCTCTTTCCGGAGTTCGAGGTAATGGCTGTATTTGGCCTTGTAATCATAGATTCTCCCCATCGTCACCTCAATGGTCCGGTTGGTGATGTTGTCCACAAAAGCCCTATCGTGGGAAATGACGACAACCGCCTTGGCTTTTTCCAATAAAAACTCCTCCAGCCATTGGATGGATTCGATATCCAGGTGATTGGTAGGCTCATCCAAAAGAATCAGGTCAGGTTTTTGAAGCAGGATCTTGGCCAGTTCAATCCGCATCCGCCAGCCCCCGGAAAATTCCGAAGTAGGCCGCTGAAAATCTCCTCTCAAAAAACCCAAACCCAGCAGGACTTTCTCCACCTCTGCCTCATAATTGACCTCTTCAATGGCATAAAATTGCTCACTTAGTTCAGATACCTTTTCGATGATCTTGTAGTATTCCTCAGAATCATAATCTGTTCTGACGGTAAGTTCCTCATTGAGTCTATCGATCTCAGTCTTCATTTTCAGGTAGGATGCAAATGCCTTGGAAGTTTCCTCAAAAACCGAACAATCATCCCCAGTCAAAAAGTGCTGGGGGAGATAGGCAATCACCGCATCCTTTGGGGCGGAAACACCTCCGGTTGTGGCTTTGGTCGCACCGGCAATGATTTTAAGCATGGTGGATTTGCCTGCCCCGTTTTTACCCATTAGGGCTATTTTATCATTTTCATTGATGGAAAAAGATACATTGCTGAAAAGGGCCTGACCGCCATGGATGACGGAGATATTGTCTACTGAAATCATGAGCATTAAGATTGAAGCTGCAAAGGTAAGGGTAAAAAAATCAAAGTGGAATATGCCTATCTATTAATTCAATTCTAACCATGAATCGAATGGGATAACCAAATTCATTATTATTGAAATTAAAACAAAAACTATTTTAAATGTGATTTAGGAATGATTTTTGGTATATTTATATAATAAAATACATAACCATGAATAACAGAGAGAAATTAAACAAAATGGATAGGGCCTTGAGATTATTAGAAGATCTCAAGCACAGTCAAGTAGCGATGGTAGAAAAAGTTTCTCATCTTCAATTGGATGCCATGGAATTCAGCTTTTCTGAGATGGAAAAAAATATGGGAGACTTATACAGTAGATACAATGAATCCCTTGACCTGTTAAATGCTGAAATTGAAAGATTTGACATCAAAAGAAATCAATTCGAAATGAAGCACGGGTTGGACAAAATAGAAGAAGAGTAGTGCTGAGCATGGCCTATTTTGTTTTGCCACTGTCCTGCTAATTATACGCATTCGTCAAGACAGTAGTCCCGGCGGATGCATTTAATTGGCACAACTGGATGACTATAAAATCAGCTTTTTTTGGTCAAAACCAAGGCTGCCCACTCATTTTTCACATTTTGACGCTCAAGATCCAGACCCAATGAGGAGGAAAGTGTGACAAGGTCCACTACATCATATTCATAAAACCCGCTTAGCAGCATGAACCCCCCGGTTTTCAAATTATCCGCGTAAATGGGTAATTCCTCCAGCAGCACGTTTTTGTTGATGTTGGCCAAAAGAATGTCAAATTTCAAGGAAGGTTTTACCTCAGTGATCGTTCCCAAACCCATCCTAACAGGTCCCATGCCGTTGAGATCGAAATTTTCATTGCCGTTTTCCACACTCCAAGCATCTATATCGAAGGCTTCAATGTGTTTGGCTCCCAATTTTTTGGCCATGATGGCCAAAATCCCGGTACCTGAACCCACATCACATACTTTCTTTCCCTTATGGTCTATGGTTAATTGGTGGGTAAGCATCAAGAAGGTAGTGGCATGGTGTCCTGTGCCAAAAGACATCTTTGGATTGATCAGGATTTCATAAGGAATATGGGGCATAGGGGGATGAAAGGAGGCCCTTACATAAACTTTGTTTTCCACCAAAATGGGATCATAATGTTTCTCCCACTCCTCATTCCAATTGACCTTGGCCATTTTGCCCTCTGTGACTTGGATTTCAGCTACCTCTTTGTATTTTATCACTAAGGCATCAAAAGGTTTTCTTTCGAAGTCATTTTCCTCCACATAAGCTTCAATGCCTTCCTCGGTCTCCAAAAAAGAATCAAAACCGATTTCCGCCAGTTCGGCAATCAGGATTTCTTTAAATTCCTCTTTACAAGCAATCTTAAATTCTAGATAGTCCATTATTTAATCTTGATTGAGATGAGCATGAATAACCCGCATTCCTCTCAAAACCAAAAATCTAAATATCCCTTAAAATGACTTGGCTATATCCACAAAGTCTCTTGACTTCAAAGATGCCCCACCTATCAAACCTCCATCCACATCATTTTTGGAGAAGATATCAGGGGCATTTCCTGGATTGCAGCTTCCTCCATATAGAATGGGGGTCTGTTGAGCCAACTCTTCCCCGAAGTGGCTGCCAAGATGCTTTCTTATCGCTGCATGCATGTCCTGCGCCTGATCTGAACTAGCCGTTTTTCCGGTTCCAATGGCCCAAATTGGCTCGTAGGCGATAACAATTTTTCCAAATTCTTCCGGGCTCAACCCAAAAAGGCTTTCGGACAATTGCGCTGTGACATAGGCATCTTGGGTTCCGGCCTCTCTGATTTCCAAAGGTTCTCCACAACAGAATATAGGAATCAGGCCATTTTCCAGGGCCTGTTTGGTTTTTGCTGTAAGCAAAGCATTGGTTTCTTTGAAATATTCCCGGCGCTCACTATGGCCTATAATTACATAAGTAGAACCAAAAGACGCCAGCATTGATGCAGAAATTTCTCCGGTAAAAGCGCCGGAAGCCTTATCGGAACAGTTTTGTGCCCCTAAAAATATTCCTTTGGTTTCACCGATCAGCTTTTTGACTCCCTGAAGGTGAACAAAAGGAGGGTTAAGGACTAGGATCACATCTTTTAGGTTCTCATCCTCAAACATGTGAACTATCTCAGATGTCAGTTTGTGACCCTCTTCTTGGTTAAGGTTCATCTTCCAGTTGCCGGCTACAATTTTCTTACGCATGGTTTTTAAAATTAGGTTTAATACATTTGATCTTGGGACCCTTGGATCCAAGAATGTTAAAATTACACAAAATGTCCTTCCCAAGAAAAGAATATTCGGAAAGCAAGCCTAAAAATAAGTTAGACCCCAAAACGGCCAAGCTGAAAATCGCTGCTTTTTGTGCTTATCAGGAACGCTGTCAGCAGGAAGTCAGAAGCAAATTGTATGATTACGGGCTGTACTCCGATGAAGTTGAAGATCTGTTGGCAGTGATGATTACTGAGGGGTTTTTGAATGAAGAAAGGTATGCCAAAGCCTTTGTACGAGGTAAATTTGGCTTGAAGAAATGGGGAAGAATCAAAATCGCCATGGAACTTAAGCAAAGAAAAATATCTGAAAATTGCATCAAAATCGGGTTTAGGGAAATTGATCCCGAAGCATATACCGCTACCCTGAAATCTTTGGTGGAGAACAAGTGGAATCAACTCAAGGATCAGGATCTTTTTATTAGAAAAATGAAAGTACAGCGTTTTCTAATGTCAAAGGGATACGAGCAGGACTTGATTGCTGAACAAATCGCAGGTTTTAAGCTTTGACCCGAAAAACATCCTCTCCTTCCTTTGGAAGAATTTCCAAAACATTGGCCAAAACCAACCTAATCAGTGTTTTTGAAGCAATAAATTTTGATAGTCCGGCCAATTTGGCAAATTCTTTTAAGGTGATGCTTGAGTTGGCTTCCAATGCCTTCATCAAGATGGTTTCTTTTTCACCATATTGAAAAATGATGTCTTTTGGATTTTTGGACCTTCTCAGGATTTCCCATACTTCCCTACTGGCTTGAATGGAACGATCCCCTACGCGGACAAAGGCTTTCTTGCGCTTTTCTTCCCAAATAAAATGGGGTTTCCTTGGACTCCGATGTATGGTATAGACAGCCACTCCTTTTTTTGGACTCAGCGCAAAGATGCTTTTATCCACCTCTAGAGTAGGTTTGACCAATGTTTTGATGGCCTGATCCATGACGTACACTTCTTCCTCTATGAACCGCTGACCGCTGACCCTGCCGTCATCATCCACGCCGATGATCAAATGTCCCCCGTCAGAATTGGCAAAAGCAATCACCTCCCGAATGATTTTATCGGGATGGGCAGCCTTTTTTTTAAACTCTACCCGCTGCCCCTCACCTTGACTGGCCAGTTTTCTGACTTCCTGAAGGGTCATTTTTGATGGAATTAGTTGATTAAAAAAGCGAGTCCTCCGCGGAGGCCAACCCGGTTAGACCCAATGTAGTAATCTGTGATGGCCTCCACCCTCAGACGGTAGGTGAGGTTATGGGAATATCCAACACCCAGTGAGGTGTCACTGTTGGGCCCCAACAAGAATCTGGCACGTACGAAAACCGGGTCGAATGGGTACACCCTAGCCCCTAAAGTCACCTGATTGTTTCTGTTAGAATTGAATTCGTAACCTCCTGAAAGGGAAAACCAATGTGTCATGAAATAGTTTCCCTCCAAACCGATTTGACTCCTTTGAAACAAGCCAGAGTTATCAGACCGAATCAGATCTGCTCCTCCTGAAATCAGCAAACTTCCGGGTGATTGTTGGGCAAATGAACTTTTAACTCCCACCAAACTCAAAAATACCAGCACTACACAAATCTTCTTCATAACTTATTCTTGTAATTAAAATTAAAAGCTCAATCAGGCTCAATCAAATTGGCCTATACACTTAGTAAAACTGTCTTTTGGGGTTGTTAAAGAGAATCCTGTTTTAGACTTTCCAATTTATTTTTATAAGCCTGCCAATCATCTCTCAGTCGGGCAGCTTCCATGAAATTCAATTCTTTGGCCGCTTTTTCCATCAGTCTTTGGGTCTGGGTGATTAATTTTTCCAGTTTGTCCTTACTCAAATACTGTACCACAGGATCAGCAGCTACTGAATTTCCGGTAAGGAAATCATCCGCGTATACCTTGGCATTCCTTTTACTGTCCGCCACTTTGGTCTGCCCCATGATTTTTTCTCTGGACTTGATGATGGTTGTGGGCGTGATGCCATGTTCAGCATTGTAGGCCATCTGCACCGCCCTCCTTCGATTGGTTTCATCTATGGCCGCCTGCATGCTGTCTGTTACCTTATCCGCATACATGATCACCCTGCCTTTGTCATTTCTTGCGGCCCTGCCTATGGTCTGTACGAGGCTTCTTTCATTTCTCAAAAACCCCTCTTTGTCAGCATCCAATATCGCCACTAAAGAAACTTCGGGTAAATCCAGTCCTTCCCGCAACAAATTGACCCCAACGAGCACATCAAAAACACCCAAGCGAAGTTCCCTTAGAATTTCCACCCGGTCCAGGGGCTTTACCTCGGAGTGGATGTAACGGCTTTTTACGCCGGCTCTCTCCAGGTATTTCTGAAGTTCCTCTGCCATTCTTTTGGTCAAAGTAGTCACCAAGACCCTTGCCTCGTCCTTGACAGTAAGGTCTATTTCCTCCAATAAATCATCAATCTGATGTGCACTGGGCCTTACCTCTATTACTGGGTCCAACAAACCAGTAGGTCGAATAATCTGTTCCACCACAGCTCCCCCTGTCTGGGACAGTTCATAGTCTGCCGGTGTGGCACTGACATAGATGATCTGATTCATCATGGTTTCAAATTCTTCAAATTTGAGGGGTCTGTTGTCCAAGGCAGAGGGAAGCCTAAAGCCGTATTCGACCAAATTTACTTTCCTAGAGCGGTCTCCTCCCCACATCGCCCGAACCTGTGGTACGGTTACATGGCTTTCATCGATGACCATCAGGTAATCATCAGGGAAATAATCCAGCAAACAGAAAGGTCTGGTGCCAGGAAGCCTGCGGTCAAAGTAGCGTGAGTAATTCTCCACCCCTGAGCAATAACCCAATTCCCGGATCATTTCAAGGTCAAACTCGGTCCTTTCTCGCAACCTCTTTGCCTCCACCAATTTGAGGTCTTTTTCAAAGAATGAAACCTGTGCCATCAGGTCATCCTGAATTTCGTGGATGGCCGTATCTATCACATCCCTACCGGTGACAAATAGGTTGGCAGGAAATATCGAGATTATTTTTTCATCAGATATCTTTTTCCCAGTCTCGGGGTCCACCCGTTGAATACCCTCGATCTCATCTCCCCAAAAAAAGATCCTGTAAGCAAAATCCGCATAGGCTACAAAAATATCCACCGTATCACCCTTCACCCGAAAGGTACCTCTTGTCAGTTCCTGATTGGTGCGGCTGTAAAGGATATCGACCAGTTTAAATAGAAACTGATTTCTGGGGATGCGGTCTCCTTCCTGCAAGCGAATGATGTTTTTGCCAAATTCATCCGGGTTTCCTATACCATAAATACAGGAAACAGAAGCCACTACAATCACGTCTCTACGGCCTGACAGCAAGGAGGAGGTGGCACTTAATCTGAGCTTTTCGATTTCTTCATTGATCGAAAGATCTTTTTCTATGTAAGTCCCAGAAGTGGGAATAAAGGCCTCAGGTTGATAATAGTCGTAATAGCTGATAAAATATTCGACGGCATTTTCCGGGAAAAACTGCTTGAATTCCCCGTAGAGCTGTGCAGCAAGGGTTTTGTTATGGCTCAAGACCAAGGTGGGTTTTTGCACCTGCTGAATGACATTGGCCACGGTAAAGGTCTTGCCGGAACCCGTCACCCCTAAAAGTACCTGGGCCGGATCACCATTGTCTATGGCCCGTACCAAACTTTCAATGGCCTTTGGCTGGTCTCCGGTCGGCTGATAATCTGAAATGAGTTTAAAATCCATACTACCTGATTGGTTATCCCTTGATAACAACTCCGCCGCTTAAAATAGTTTGTCAAATCGGGACTTTATTTTTTGTTGCTTTAAGCCTATTCAGGTTATAATACAGGTGATTGGTTAAACAGGGCAACTGAAAACGGAGGTAAAGCTTGTGGCTCAAAGCTGAAAAGCAGGTAAATGGTTAAACAGGGGAACAGATAATCTGGAGAACAGATAAACAGTATATCAGGGATTGGCAAAAGCTAGAAGCTGAAAGCTCAAAGCAGTCATATCCAAGCCAAAGGCATTAGAAAGTAGAATTTGAAAGCAAAAACCCTGGCCTTAAAGCAGCTGGTTTTTGGGAGGGGATGGGGAGCGTTAAGAAAATGAGTTAGCTCCTCAAGGAGATCCACTCATTTTTAGCTCCCCACCCCCGGACAAAAATTAAATTGGGATGTGTTTTTGGTTTTAGAGGTGGAATAGTAATCAATTTAAAAGCTGATTTACAGCCTTGATTTTTTCCTGCTTGGCAGACAGGGGTTCTTTTGGATCAAGCAAAAAGAACAGAGGAAACAGGGTAAGTCAATCCAAATAATGGTAGCCAACAAAAACGAGACAGAAAAAAAAACCTAGAACCAGTCTCCAGACTACTCCTGACTATTTTGAGTAGACTTTGAGCAACAAGATTGGGAAAAGTCCATTTGAAGTGCCCAGGTTGATGAGGTTATGTTGAATACCTATGGAATAGGTTTACAATGGGCATTTCCGACTACTAATTCCGCAGACAAAAGACGCTTATTCAAGGGTTTCGGCAAAGCGATGGTTTTCCAGAGGGAGATTTTGGGGCCGAAACCTTGGGTGAAGGTGACATTTTTCCCCCGCGATTCGACAGGCTCACCCGAAGGTTTGTGCTTCGCTTACCCGGTATTCTTAAGATTTAACCCAATTGAGACTTTATTTTTTGCTGCTTTCAGCCTGTTAAGGTTATAATACAGGTAATTGGTCCTAAGGATGACTACCAACAGCAATGGGATGATGCTGGGGTGAAAGGACTGCCAGCCAAAAATCCAAACCAAGACAGCGATATCCGCCAAAATCAGGGCTACAAACAAATATTTTCTGACCCACTCTTTGGGTTGGGCCTTTAGCAAGCCATAACAAAGGGAAAGGTGCAATGGAAATGCCCACAGGATGTTCCAGTTGTATTTGGTCTGGGAATGGAAGGTGAAAAACCAAAGCACAAAAATAAGTAAGCCCAATAAGCCTAAAGCCCCGAATAATGCCACGTCAAAGCCAATGAAAAGCCTTTGTTTCTTGTATCCCCAAAAGGTGATTCCTATGAAAACCAATGCCAGTACCCACATGACCAAATACGGATTAAAAAGGCTTCCCTCATAGGTCCTTTCCGGAATATCCAATATGACGGATTGTGATTTTACCAAAGACCGGGTAGGACCATCCCCTTCAATCAAGGCCCTACTAAAGGCCGCCTCCATATAATCCGGTAAAAACTGCTTTTCTCTTTCCGAGGCCTTTTGATCTATCACACTGCCTAAGGCCAGGTCTATCCCCAAATCCGCCCATGGAAGCCGGTAGACATATTCATCTATCAATTCACGAAAAGTCTTTTCTTCTGGTGCATTAGGATCGATCCATTTTAGGTTTTTGCCCAAAACCTCCTCCATCATGTCACGGATCCTGGTGGCACAATTGTCATAAAAAAAATCATATCTGTAAAATCGGTTCTCGGGCTTATAGTTTTCCCTTAGAAAACCAACCATTTTCAACGTCTGTTCTTGATTGAGGTCCAATACCTGTTCCCTTACCGCCCGTTGTTCCCAATGATATTGGTTCATAAACTGTCCATAAGAACCCACGCTCAGCATGTAATCCAAGGTTCTCCTCATGAATTTGATATAAAAAAAGGAGGTGTTGAAATCAAAGGTGCCGTAGTTGAAAATCAGGTCTTCACCGGTATCCCTATTCAGAACCCGAATGGCACTGTGACCAAAGGCAGCATACAGTTCATCTCCAGGATCCGCAGTGAGCAAACTTACCTGATAATCCTGAGCTCTGGCTGGAAGCAAAGTTACCAAAATCAACAAAAAAATTACTAGAACTTCTTTCTTAGTATTAATGAATTCGTTATATTGATTGGCCAATGTCATTACTTTTTGATGTTAATTTTTTATACGATAGAGCAAGGATTTTTATTTGGTCCCAGCACCAATAAAAAACATGGGGTAATATTAGCAATTTTATTTGGTTTGCTGATATGCTCGACCCAAGCTTATGGCCAAAACCTTGGAGATTATCGGAGTATTGCCAATGGCAATTTTAACAATCCAGGGATATGGGAGGTGTATGATGGAACAAATTGGCAGTCTGCTATACTGAAGCCTGACCGCAACCATGATGCCTACATTGAAAATCCCCACCGGGTTACCCTGACAGGTAATGAGGAATTGCGAAGCCTATATCTAAACCGGGACGTGGATGCAGGGGAAAAAATAAACCTGAATGGATTTGAATTACACCTATATGGCTCTTTAAATGGATATACTGGCAACACCAATCCCCCATCATCAGTGGCAGCAGCTGGTGCCTTCAATCCCAACAACTGGATTGGAAACTCAGTGGATAGCAGGATTATTTTCCGGGGAGCAAGCAGGACCATCATCAGGGCTGGATGGTGGTCTGCCCTAAGTACCAATAGTCGGTATACCGTCATTTTCGATCCCGACCCTGGCGCTGAATTGACCATAGAGCGACCCTTTAAAGCCAATAGATTTATCATACGATCCGGAAAAGTGATTCAAAAAGTATTTGGAGAGGATGAATGCGCCAGTTTTTCCTTTAATACCAACACCACTGTCTTTGGGCTGGGACCTTATGGTGAGTTAATTGTTGAGCCCAATGCCACTTTGGAAACCGAGTGTTCTTCCGGCATCACCTTTAGGTCAGCGAGTGGCAATGTGCCTTCTGCCCTGTTTGACCTCCAAGAAGGTGGAAATCTGATCCTTTTGGGCAACAACCCTCAAATCAATGCCTCCGACATCCGGTATGAAGGTGCGGTGTATTACAGTGCCCAAAGCGGTAATCAACAATTTATCAGTGCTACCATGCCAAGTGCTATGATACAAAACACCTATCGGCATATTTACTTTGAAAACAACGCCATCAAAATCCTTCCAAACACCTTGGACCTTTTAGGAAACCTTACCTTTTTAGGCGGAGGAAATGTGGTTGATAATTTCACCACGCTCCGCTTTCTGGGCAACAACAACCAATGGGTTAGCGGTCTGGAACTCGACCTGACCGAGATAGAGGTGAATAAGCCGGGTGGCATACTTTTTTTGGAACAAAACCTTCGGGTAAAAACCAATTTTTCCATGATCAACGGCACAGTAGATTTTATGGACAACTCACTTTTCTTGAATACCGAACTTTCAGGAACTTATCAATTCCTTGGAGGGAGTTGGCGCAACTTGCTGGAGCTTCATTATCATGGCCTTCCCGCAAATCTTACCGCTACCAATGCAAGTTTCCCATTCGAAGATCGATACGAGGAGGGGATTAGGATGTTCCAATTGCTTGGAAACCATTCGTCAGCTGGCAACTTGCTCCGCATTCGGTACCATCAACTGCCGAATGTGGATTGGGATCCCAACTTTGATGACAATGACGGCAGTCCAATCCTTTACAAACTCAACAGCCATTTCGAGTTTGAAGGAAACCTAAGCGGTACTGAAAATCTGGAATTGCGGATCTCAGCAGATGAGCTGATCGTGGTGGATGTGTTGGATTTAAGGGTGGTAGGAGAAGGTATCCCCGCAGCGGGAAACCATTTTCCCGGCTTAGACCAAGGGGTCCTCTGGGCCAGAAGAACGGTAAATTTTGATCAGTTGATGGGTACTTCTGCCACAGTGGGTAGTACGGGTATATTCAGCATCCTACCGCTCACATGGCTGGATTTTGAAGCTAAGCAAGAGGAGGGATATATTCAGATTAGCTGGAAAACGGCTCAGGAAAAAAACAAAGAAAAATTTATCCTTCGAAAATCAGAAGATGGAATAGATAATTTTAAGGTTTTGGCCGAAATTCCCAGTTATGGCCCCTCAGAAAAGCCGCAGTCGTATGTTTACCAAGATTTATCTCCCATTATTTATGCACAAACCTACTATCAGTTGGAATATATTGATGACCACGGTGAGGGAGACAGCAGCCATATCATTCGGGCGAGAATCCATTCCCCTTCTTCAAATTTGGAAAAATTCATGCTATACCCTAACCCTTACTTAGGTGGGGACATAAAAATACAGGCCCCTAAAACGTATCTAATAAGTACTTCAAAATTGCTCGTGTATAGTTTTGGAGGTACTTCAATTTCTGAAATCCACCTTGGCAATTCGGGATGGGAAGAAAAATTGAAGGAATTACCAAAAGGCAAATACCTCGTGATTCTAAAGGATAGAAGCCAACAGATTCCATTTATTTGGATCAAAAAATAAGGCTGAGGGAAATTTTCTTTCAAAAAAGATGACAATAAGCCAATTATTTATAATTTTAATTTCCCCAAACCTAAATTAACCTCAGCCTATGACCCTTATCTTCGTATTGATCAGCATTTTGGTGCTTGTATTGTTGATCGTCTGGGCAAAATTAAATCCATTTTTAGCTTTTTTGATTTCCTCTATCCTTGCTGGATTCCTTTTAGGCATCCCAGTAGATCAAATCGCGGTATCTGTTCAAAAAGGAATGGGAAGCCTTTTGGGGGATTTGGTTATTGTCATTGTTACGGGCGCGATGCTTGGAAAATTGGTAGCTGAAAGTGGTGCCGCCCAACGGATTGCTGGTTTTCTTATGAATATTTTCGGAGAAAAATACATCCACTGGGCCATGATGGTTACTGGTTTTGTGGTAGGTATTCCGCTGTTTTACAATGTTGGCTTTGTACTTTTGGTCCCTCTCGTATTTACGGTGACCTACCAATACAAATTACCTCCGGTTTTTGTGGGAATTCCGCTTTTGGCAGCTTTGTCAGTCACGCATGGATTCCTTCCTCCCCACCCTTCACCGGCGGCCTTGGTCGCCCAGTTTGAGGCCAACATGGGGCTCACCCTTGTTTATGGCTTGATCATTTCCATTCCCACCATCATCATAGCAGGACCCTGGTTTGCCCGCTTTTTGAAAAATATCAAAGCCTCCCCCTTAGAAACTTTTCAAGCTAAAATCAAGCCCGAGGAAGCTTTACCCAGTGCTTTTAACAGCTTCTTTTCTGCTCTTTTGCCGGTTATTTTATTGGTAGGAACTACCTTAATCACTTTCCAACTTGATCCGGAACATGCTTTCTATCCTGTGATGCTTTTTTTGGGGGATGCCGGTATTGTCATGTTGATCTCTCTTTTGGTCGCCACCTATACACTGGGGCTAAGGATGAAATTTAAGATGAAAGGTTTGATGGACATTTATGTGGATGCTACCAAGGACATTGCCATGATCCTGTTGATCATAGCCGGAGCAGGAGCCCTCAAACAGGTCTTGATGGACAGCGGAGTCAGTATTTACATTGCAGATGCCCTTCAGGACTGGGACATGCATCCGCTGATCTTGGCCTGGCTGATCACTGCCATCATCAGGGTATGTGTAGGTTCTGCAACTGTGGCAGGTTTAACTACTGCCGGCATCATAGCGCCAATTGTCAGTGGTGGGGAGGTAGACCCTCAGCTGTTGGTTTTGGCCATAGGCGCAGGAAGCCTGATGTTTTCGCATGTCAATGACGCAGGGTTTTGGCTTTACAAAGAATACTTCAATGTCAGCATCAAAGACACCATCAAATCCTGGTCTTTGATGGAATCCATTGTCGCAGTTGTAGGATTGGCGGGGGTATTGCTATTAGAAATTGTACTTTAAAGTGATAAATTGACTTCATACTATTGGATTCTATCGTTTTTTTTATAATTTGGTACGAGATTTCATCTGATTATTTTTATTTCACCCAAAATATAACCTATAAATCAGGATTGATCGTAGGTTTTGAAGTTAGACATAATGAAATTACCCGAAGAAAATTTGGAGGCTCTGGGAATCACCCTTCCCCCTCCTCCGGCCCCAATGGGCGTTTATAAACCAAGTCTCATAGATGACAAATACCTTTATCTGTCGGGTCACGGTACGGTCAAAACTGACGGTACATTGATCATAGGTAGAATAGGTGAGGATATCAGCTTAGAAGAAGGGAAATTAGCGGCAAGACAGGTTGGCTTGGCCATGCTTTCGACCATCAAGACCAAACTGGGAAGCCTGAATAAAGTAAAGAGAGTCATCAAGGTATTAGGCATGGTCAACTGCACCACAGATTTTGAAAAGCACCCCTATGTCATCAATGGATGCAGTGAATTGTTCTCAGAAATTTGGGGTGAAGAAAACGGAGTAGGTGTGAGAAGTGCGGTGGGATTTGGTTCCCTACCAGACAACATTCCCGTAGAAATAGAAGCCCTATTTGAAATCCATTCCTAAGCCATGGAGCCCAAGGACTGGTATATCTGCCATGAGGTGGATCAAATTGACAGTCCTGCATTATTGGTGTACCAAGACAGGATAAAATCCAATATCCAAACTTTACTCCAAAAAATAAATACGCCTGAAAGGCTACGTCCTCACGTCAAGACATTTAAATGTGTGGAGGTGGTCAAATTGATGTTGGATGCCGGCATATCCCAATTCAAATGTGCCACCATCGCCGAGGCAGAGATGTTGGCAGTCGCAGGGGTCAAAGACGTGCTCTTGGCTTACCCCTTGCTAGCACCCAAAACCGAAAGATACATTAAATTGATTCGTGCTTTTCCTGAGGTGAAGTTCTCGGCTTTGGTGGATGATGAACAAGCCCTGAAAAAACTGAACGCAGCATTTGATAGTAAGGGACTTATTTTTGATGGGTACGTAGACCTTAATATCGGCACGAACCGAACAGGAGTACTTCCTGATGAAAAAACCTTAAGACTGTTTGATCAAGCTCAAAACCTCCAAGCCATTCACCTCAAAGGCCTCCATATCTACGATGGCCACATACGGGACAAAAACCTTCAAATGAGAAAGGCAGCATGTGATACTGCTTATTCTGAGGTGGAGGGTATTTTGAAAAAAATTGAGAAAAAAGGATTCCAACAACTTGAAATCATCGCAGGGGGTACACCTACTTTCCCCATTCATGCCAAAAGGCCTGGCGTAATCTGCAGTCCTGGCACTTTTCCTTATTGGGATAAGGGATATGCAGATGCACTTCCCGAACAAAAATTTCTGTTTGCGGCAGTCCTACTTACCAGGGTCGTTTCACGACCTGCCAAGGATTTGATCTGTGTGGATCTGGGTTACAAAGCAGTGGCCTCGGAAAGTCCATTGGATAAAAGGGCCTATTTTTTCAAAAACCCGGAGCTGAAAGCAGTCAGCCACAGTGAAGAACATTTGGTGTTAAAAGTTAAAAATGGTGAGGACTTTCCGGTTGGAACGGTGCTGTATGCCATTCCCTTTCACGTCTGTCCCACGGTGGCCCTGTATGAAGAGGTCCAGGTGATTGTTGAAAATCACCAAATAGGTACTTGGAAAAATCTGGGCCGAGACAGAAAAATCAACTTTTAACCATCAGCCGGCGAGAAATCTTCCCGTTTTAGTAACTTACCATCACAAGGATTCTTTAACCCAAAATAATCTCTGAATATGTTTACCATAGACGCCCATCTGGACCTCAGCATGAATGCCATGGAGTGGAACCGCAACCTGAGGCTTCCTGTAGCTGAAATCAATGATAGGGAACAGGGAATGCAAGACAAACCTGACAGGGGAAAAGCTACTGTTTCCTTACCCGAATTGAGAAGCGGAGAAATCGGTCTGGTGGTCGCCACTCAAATTGCCCGGTTTGTGGATCGGGGCAATCCTTTACCCGGCTGGCACTCTCCGGAACAGGCCTGGGCCCAAACCCAAGGTCAACTGGCTTGGTACCAGACCATGGTAGATACCGGAGAAATGGTACAGATTGACAATTTGGAAAAATTGGAAAACCATGTGACCGTTTGGAACAACGGACTCCCTGCTGAGAGCAAACCCATTGGATTTATACTTTCCCTGGAGGGCGCTGATTCCTTGGTGAACTTGGATTATTTGGAAAAATCTTATGCCCAAGGTTTAAGGGCATTGGGGCCCGCCCATTATGGGCCTGGACGGTATGCTTTTGGCACCGATTCCTCGGGACCCTTGGGAAATGCTGGCAGGGCACTTCTGAAAAAAATGCAGGAACTGAATATCATCCTGGATGCAACACATCTTTCTGATGAGAGTTTTTGGGAAGCCTTGCAACACTTTGATGGACCCATATGGGCCAGCCACAACAACTGCCGGTCATTGGTCAACCACAACCGGCAATTCAGTGACGAACAACTTTTGGCTTTGATAGAGAGAGGCGGAGTCATCGGCGGGGCTTTGGATGCCTGGATGATGGTCCCTGATTGGGTACGTGGCCAATCTACCCCTGAGAGCACAGGTTGCAACTTGGAAAAAATGATCGACCACCTGGATCACATCTGCCAGTTGGCAGGAAATGCGGATCACATCGGAATAGGATCCGATTTAGATGGTGGGTTTGGTAAGGAGCAGTGTCCCTATGATTTGGGTACCATTACAGATTTGAATAAAATCCCGGATTTATTGGAAAAAAGAGGTTACGATGCCTCTGATATTGAAAAAGTCATGCATGGGAATTGGCTTGGTTTTTTGAGGAAGGCTTGGTCATAAAAAACCCTCACCTTAGATCAGATGAGGGTTCCATGTATGTGATGAATCACCATTTATTACGGATCAATCATTCCGCTTTTTGGTTTCCTTTTTGGCTTTTTTATCAGCCCGCTTTTCTTTGAGATTTTTCTCAGGCTTTTTTTTCTCTGCCTTCTTGACTGTTTTTTCCTTTGACATGTGTTACAAATTTGATGAAAGTTAATCCTTTCTCTTGTTATTTCCTACTGGTTGTACTGGTGATTTTTGCAAAGAAAATGTGGGTTTTAAAAACGTCAATTCTTATGGTTTTTCCTCATTTTCTTTTTTGCACCAACTGTTCAATCCCTGCCCATTCTCCCTTTAGAGCTTGGTCTAGGGCAAGGTTCCAATTTTCTTGGGCATTGCGCTTCAGGCCATGCTGGGTCTGGGCATCATAGATTTCCTGCCATTGGTTCATTTCCCTATAGGCATCGAAAAAGGCCTGGTTGAGGGAACCATCATAATCCTCAGGATCCAGTTCCATGTGCTGAAGCCGGTCTCTCAATCGGTCAGCAACCACCTTTACCAGATCAAAGTGCCGTTGTTCATGATTGAGCGAGTAATCGTTCTGTCCAGAACCTCTCACCCAAGAGGAGCCGGGAAGCATGTAAACCTTAATTTCAACTGGAAGCACAATCTCTCCATCTTCCACATAGGGATTTCCTTCCATGGAAAAACTTGTGAAAATGGCCGCATTAAAGCTGCTTCGGCTACTGGGTCGATCTGTAAAATCCCCCCAGACCAACGGTCTATCTTCGGAATAAAAAACAGTATCCTTGTTTGCCCCACCGGGGTGATCCATCAGTTGCAAACGGACGCTTTTAGCGAGTCTGTTGTCAGAGGCTGACTGGGACCTGATCCATTCGTCGAAAAAAGCAATCGATTTATCCAAGGCCTGCTTCACAACCCCTTCCACCATGTCGGTTCTGTTCAGGGATCTCTGGTATTTCAGCCCTCCTTCAAAGCCAACGAGGTGAACTGGTTCAAAACTGCCCTTGACAGCATAATTGAATTTCATGGTCAGCTCTCCTGCCACTGTATTCCTTGCCCCCGTCTTTTCTGCGATGGACAATTCCTCCACTTTGATTTGGATCTGGGTGGCTTTTCCGGTGGGGTTTATGGCTTCCTGGAAATAGGTTTGCAAAGCCTGTTCCAACCCCCCTGATAGTGTAGCCTGTGCAGCAATTCCGGCGCCTGTATATACCCTACCCAATGAACCAGATTTTTTTCTGGCATCCACTACCTCCACGATTTCAAAAACGGCCTGGTCTACTTGATTCCCTGCTGCTTTGATTTGAAGCGGCACTTGTTGGGCATGTCCCGACAGCGTCCAAATGCAGGCCAATAAAGACAACAGGAGGAATTTGTTCATACAGCACATAACGCAAAAAAGCATGCCAGAATTTCATTGCCATGAATTTAGGGGTGTAGAGATATGGGAAGGTTGCCATCAATCCCTCATTTTTTTAACAGCTGGTTAAAACGCCCCTGATAAGTCTGTAGATAATTTCTTTGCGTAGCAGAATGGAGAAAGGAGGCGGCCACCATTTTTTCAACCAATTCTTTTTTGGAGAGCTTTAAAATAAAAATTACTGCAAATGGGGCACTATAAAGCACTTTTGGTTATAAAAATTTATGTATGTACGCAATGATGCCAGTAAAATGGTAATACAATTCACGCCTCCAAACTGAAATGTCCCGTACATCTCTGCCCTACAGGCGGGCCTGCCCGACAGACATGAGACTTCGGGCTTCGGACTTCCAACCCTTTTGAACAAGAATATTGGGTTACTGGCAAAGAAGCGGGTAACCATTTAAAAATTTACTCCATTTTTTAATCTTGTAAAAAAAAAGGGTGAAAAAACACCCTTAAAACACTGAATATTAACTGTGTAGCCTCGACAGGAATCGAACCTGTATCTAAAGTTTAGGAAACTTCTATTCTATCCATTGAACTACGAGGCCATTTTTATAGAAACCTTCTATTCTATCCCCGTCCGACTGGCGTCTGCCGGGCAAGCATTGAACTACGAGGCCATATTTTTATAAATACCTTCTATTCTACACCCAAAACCTGTTCGGTTTCTCATCTCTGAGATTTTTGACGCTGATTTCAGGTCGCAATTTAAACCATAATTACCCATTCACGCAAATATATTTAATGGCATTTGTTCATTTCGAATATAAAGCCTTATCTTTGCAGTCCAAAAATAGGATGGACGGGATCCATCAATTCACTAAAAATCAATACAATATGGCAGTAAAAATCAGATTAGCGCGTAGAGGCCGAAAGAGAATGGCCATCTATGACGTTGTCGTAGCTGATGCTAGAGCTCCACGGGATGGACGCTTTATCGAAAAACTGGGGACTTATAATCCCAACACTGACCCCGCGTCAATCAACATCAACAATGAGCGCGCTCTTAAATGGTTGTTGAACGGTGCACAGCCTTCCGATACGGTAAAGGCCATGCTTTCTTACCGAGGCGTATTGCTTCAGAAACACCTTCAAATCGGAGTGTTGAAAGGGGCTATCACCCAAGAAGATGCCGATGCAAAATTCGAAGCTTGGAAGACCTCCAAAGATGCTGCGATCTCCAGCAAAGTAGAGAAATTATCCAAAGCCAAGCAGGATGCTTTCAAGAAGGCCTTTGATGCGGAGACAGCTAAAAATCAAGCCCGTCTTGACGCGATCCAAGCCAAGGAAGATGAAGCCAAAGCCGCCCTTGCTGCTGAAACTGCAGAAGCGGAAGCCGAGGCGAGCGCAAGTGTTGAGGAAGCTCCTGAAGCTACCGATACAACTGCGGATGCTCCTGACGCCTCAGCTGAAGGTGAAGCTCCCGAGGCCTCGGCTGAAAGCGAAGAGAACAAAGCTTAAGATTTACCCCAACCATGAACAAAGACAGCTGTTTCCAGCTTGGCTACATTGCTAAAGTTCATGGCCTACATGGAGAAATTGTTGCAGTCCTTGATGTAGACTTTCCTGAGGAATACGAAAATTTGGAACATGTCTTCATCGAGCAAAAATCCAGGCTGGTGCCTTTCTTCTTTGAACATTTTGTCCTTCAGCCTAACAACAGGTTTTTGGCTAAATTTGAAGAATATGACACACTGGATCAAGCAAGTAGCTTGGTGGGGTCGGAATTGTACCTCCCCCTCAGCCAACTGCCCAAATTGCAGGATGACCAATATTATTTCCATGAACTCATAGGGTTTGAAGTGCAAGATGAAGCACTTGGAGCATTGGGAGAAATCAAAACCATCTACGATCTAGAAACCCAAATACTATTGGGGGTAGACTACAAAGGAAAAGAAATTTTGATTCCTACACAGGACGAAATCATTCCAAAAGTGGATAAGGCAGCAAAAAAAGTTTACTGCCGATTGCCGGAAGGCTTACTTGAAATTTATCTGGAAGACTGACGCATGCACATTGACATCATCACCGTTGTACCTGGCTTGCTGGAGGGACCTTTTTCCCACTCTATACTCAAAAGAGCGGAAGACAAGGGACTTGCGAGCATCAAGGTACACAACCTGCGGGATTATGCCACCGGCAAACAGAAGCAGGTGGATGATTACGCCTTTGGTGGTGGAGCAGGCATGGTCATGATGATAGGCCCCATAGAACGCTGCATTCAGGCCCTTTCCAAAGAAAGAGCCTACGATGAAATCATCTACATGAGCCCGGACGGAATTCCCTTTGACCAACAAATGGCCAACGGACTTTCTCTCAAGAGCAACCTGATGATCCTTTGCGGTCATTATAAAGGGGTAGATGAACGGGTAAGACAGAAATGGATCACCAAAGAAATCAGTATTGGGGATTTTGTCTTATCTGGCGGTGAACTGGCAGCTGCTGTGGTAGCTGATGCGGTTATCAGGTTGATTCCGGGAGTGCTCAATGATGAGACCTCGGCACTGACCGACTCCTTCCAAGACGGATTGCTGGCACCTCCAGTTTACACCCGCCCCGCCAATTATGAGGGCATGGAGGTACCTGAAGTATTGCTTTCTGGACATCAAGCCAAAATAGATCAATGGCGGTTTGAAGCATCGGTTCGTCGGACCAAAGAAAGAAGACCTGACCTTTTGAAGGACAAGGATTCCGGATCCGCCGATTGAAATTAACCTGGAGAAATTATTCGAACAACAAACCGCGCAGCGGTAACAAAAAAATATAAAGCTATGAGCGAACTACTTAAATTTTTAGAAGCGGAGTCCAACGAGGCTAGGTCCAAGTTCCCTTCATTCAAAGCGGGTGATACGATCAACGTACACGTGAAGATTACAGAAGGTAACAAGGAGCGTATTCAGCAATTCCAAGGCACCGTCATCCAAAGGAAAAACCCAAATTCTAACGGTGAAACCTTCACTGTGAGGAAAATTTCCAATGGTATCGGCGTAGAAAGAATTTTTCCACTTTTGTCCCCAAGCATCGAGAAAATCGAATTGATCAGAGAAGGCAAAGTGAGAAGAGCCAGACTTTACTACCTCAGAGGACGTCAAGGTAAGGCAGCCAAAATCAAAGAAAAACGTTCTTTCAAATAAGAACCAGCACTTTATACCGAAAGGGATGCGCATTGCATCCCTTTTTTTTGCTCTGATTTTTTTCCCCTCATCAAACCAACCTTATGTGTTTTTGGGCCAAAATCAAATCCCAAACTTTTAGCAAATACCACGCTTACTTTATAATTTGGAAGCCTAATCCAATACCATTCCATTGTCCGGTTTTTTTGATACCAAAATAGAATTTCTACGCGGGGTTGGTCCCCAAAAAGGAGCCCTGATCAACAAAGAGCTCAACATTTTTACCTTTGGGGAAATGATTCAGCACTACCCTTTCCGCTATGAGGACCGAAGTAGGTTTTTTAAAGTCAAGGAATTGAGGGAGGATCTCGAACACGTGCAGGTGATTGCCAAGATCAGGCACATTGAAACCATCGGTATGGGCAGGAAAAAAAGGCTTGTCGCCCATGTGACAGATGAAACCGGGGAGATGGAGCTCACTTGGTTTAAGGGCATACAGTGGGTGGTAAAAAAGCTGGTCATTGGTACCCCTTATGTCATTTTTGGCAAACCAAATCGCTTTGGAAGAAAATTCTCTATCGCCCACCCGGAGATGGAACCACTAACCACTGCCAAAGAGGAAAAAAGCTTTTTTCAACCCATTTATCCGACCACAGACAAACTGAGGGCCCGCTTCCTGGATGCCAAGGGCATTTCGAAAATCATGGAAGGCCTGCTTCAGCTGGCTTATCCGAATATTCAGGAGACCTTACCGGAAGACATTCTGCTCCGATTCAACCTCATAACCAAAAAGGAGGCCCTGAAACAGATCCATTTTCCAGACCAACTCGAAATACTTCAGAAAGCAAGGTTCAGGCTTAAGTTTGAAGAGTTCTTTTTTGTGCAGCTGAGGTTGTTGATGATGAAGCTGACCCGGACAGAAAAGTCCCTTGGGCAGGTTCTCAACCAAACTGAACTGCTGACCAGATTTTATCGGGATCACATTCCTTTTGAATTGACCGAAGCGCAAAAGAGAGTGGTAAGAGAGGCATATGGAGACATGAAATCAGGCAAGCAAATGAACCGCTTGCTCCAAGGAGATGTAGGAAGTGGCAAAACCATGGTGGCTTTTATCTGCATGCTGATAGCCATCAGTTCGGGAACCCAAACCTGCCTGATGGCCCCCACCGAAATACTGGCCAACCAGCACTTTGAAGGCTTAAAGACCTACGCGGATAAAATGAGTCTGCCCATCGCCCTACTGACTGGCTCTACCAAAAAGTCAACCAGAAAAATCATCCACCAAATGTTGCTTTCAGGTGACCTGAAGATCTTGATCGGCACCCATGCCCTACTGGAAGATGTGGTTCAATTTAAAAACCTGGGGATGGCCATCATGGATGAACAACACCGCTTTGGAGTGGCACAAAGAGCCAAACTTTGGGCGAAAAACACAACATACCTTCCGCATATTCTGGTAATGACTGCCACACCCATTCCAAGAACCTTGGCCATGACCCTTTACGGTGATTTGGATATTTCAGTCATTGATGAGTTACCTGCGGGGAGGAAGCCCATTCAGACTGTCCACCGGTATGACAAAGACCGCCTGAAAGTTTTTGGATTTATCCGTAAGCAAATCGGATTAGGAAGGCAGGTATACATTGTCTATCCCCTGATCGAAGAATCAGAGAAAATGGATCTGAAAAACCTGATGGATGGCTACGAAAGCATTTGCCGGGCTTTTTCTGAATTCCCCATCAGCATCGTACATGGAAACATGAAGGCGGCGGATAAAGACTTTGAAATGCAGCGGTTTGTAAAGGGAGAAACCAAAATCATGGTGGCAACCACCGTCATAGAAGTGGGAGTCAATGTACCCAATGCCAGTGTGATGATTGTGGAAAATGCGGAACGTTTCGGTCTCTCTCAGCTTCATCAACTGAGAGGGCGAGTAGGAAGAGGAGCTGACCAATCGTATTGTATATTGATGACTAAGTATGAACTGTCCAAAGACAGCCGTGTGAGGATAGAAACAATGGTTCGAACCAACGATGGATTTGAAATAGCAGATGTGGATTTGAAATTGCGAGGGCCAGGGGATTTGATGGGCACACAACAATCCGGCATAGCTGATTTATTGATCGCTGACCTGAGTAAGGATGCCCCCATTTTGACTGTAGCAAGAGATGCGGTACAAAATCTCCTTAAAGAAGACCCAGACCTGATCCAACCCCAGAACAGCATGATTTTGAGGCAAATTAGAACCCAAAAGAAACATGCGATCAATTGGAGTAGAATATCCTGATTCCTCCAGTCAGGTTGAATAGGATTACAAGGAAAAATTCCTCCCAAATTTTATATTTCTACCCGCTGACCCGTCTCAGCGGATTCTAAAATGGCTTCAACGATCCGAATGTCTCTAAGCCCTTCCTCACCTGGAACAGGCATAGGATGATTGTTCATGATGGCTTTGGCATCCATGTCCATTTGGTTGGCTTGTTGCCAAGGAATTTCATAGGGATGGTTGATTTCACCGAGAGGACTTTTTCCTTTGATGCCTGCATAGGCGGAAAACGGTGCCATTTCGATTTTTCCTTCCTCACAATTGACCGTAAGGAAGTTTATGTTTTCAGCAAATGAAGTTTTGATGTCCGCCATGACTCCTCCCGGAAATTCAAGCTTTGCCTCTACTACTTCAGCAAGCCCATCTTTATAAATCTCAGGTCTTTCTGCCCAGGTTTTGGCTGACACTACTGCAATGGGTTCCATTCCGGCCCCTAACCTTGCTCCTTGGATGGAATAAACCCCCATGTCATAGATGACACCGCCACCCATCTCCTTTTTTTGTTTCCAATGATCTGTCCTACTTTCCCTGTATCCAGCAGCACAATCCACTCCCAACACTTTCCCCAACTTCTGATCCTTAACGATTTTTCGGTATTCTTTGGTATTTGGTTCATGCTGACATCTGTAACCAATAGACAGCGTTACATTGTTGGCCTTGCAGGCATCAATCATTTCCTGGCATTCTTTTGAGGTCACTGCCATGGGTTTTTCACACCAGACATGTTTACCTGTTTTGGCTGCCCTGATGACATATTCCTTGTGCATAGATGGCGGCAATACGATATAGATCACATCGATTTCCGGGTTATCAGCTATTTTGTCAAAGGTTTCATAATTATAAATATTGCCTTCGGGAATTTTGTATTTGATCTTCCATTCATCCGCTTTTGAAGGTGTACCTGTTACGATACCTGCCAAAAAACAATTTTCTGTCTGTTGCAATGCAGGGGCAAGAAGGTCTTTACTGTAATATCCCAATCCAACCAAAGCCACTCCCAATTTATCTTTTTTTGGAGTCGAGGCACAGGAGACCAAAGTATGCGGGGTTAACAAGGCCAATCCACTGCCTAAAGCGATGGTTTTGAGTGCTTTTCTTCTAGGGTTTTGAGACATAATAAATTAATTAAAGGTGAAAATTCGTCTACTGAATAAAAAGGATTCATTCAGATGGCCTTAAATGGATGAATGTATAATTTAAGAATTTTGAACCTTAGAATCAAAGTTTTCTTTTACCGAATAAGGTTTTATCTTAGATGAACGGAACATTTATCCATCAAACCCAAACCCTATCAATCATGACCAACAGCAAAACAAGTTTGATCATTGCCTTGACACTGTTCATTGCTTTTCCATTTATGGCTTATTCACAAGGAAGTACCCAGCCTTACCTGAACCTGGAAGATGCCTTGCGGATTTCAGATGCTGCTGAAACCCGGGCCAAGGAAGACAACTGGAATGTGGTGATCGCCATCATGGATGCAGGTGGTCACCTGATCTCTTTAAAAAGAATGGATGGAACCCAGATAGGTTCTGTAGAGATTGCTCAGGCTAAAGCCAAAACCGCCGTTTATTTAAAACGCCCCACCAAAGTATTTGAGGACATGATAAAACAAGGGAATCACCACCTCACTACGCTTCCCAATGTCACCGCTGTAGAAGGTGGGCTTCCTATTTTCAAAGATGGCACCATCGTGGGTTCCATAGGTATATCCGGAGTCACTTCAGCCCAGGACGGTATGATCGCAGAAGCAGCATTAAAAGCCCTGTAGTGGGTGAAAGCCAGAAAATTTTAAGATTTCACAATTGAATTGTGCTCAATTTGAATTGCCCCCCTTGAATCGGATGCTGCAATAAAATTGAAGCTTGAATCTTCCCTGTTGCCTAAAAAATCCGGGTTCTTTTCAAGCATTCCACAAAAAAGGAGCAAGATCAATGTCTGGACTTTGGTCTAACAGTTTTTTTGCCAAAGCCTCTCCCAATCCGGCAGAATGCTTGAATCCATGCCCACTGCAGGCAGAGGCCATGATGACTTCAGGAAAATCCTCCAACTGATCCACCACAAAATTGGCGTCATCCGTTAGGGTATAAAGGCATACCTGAGACCGTTCTACGCCAGGTTTGAGAAAATTCAACCGTTCGGCCAGTTTTTCTTTGACAAAAGCCTTTTGATCATCTATTGTAATTTCTCTTAAAAGGGTATCCGGATGCCTGCTTTCAACAAAGGATTCTGTGGCAACTTTGATGCTACTGCCATCCAAAGAGGGAAAACCATAGATAAAGTCTTCAGCTCTTGGGCCATATCCCCACATAAAAACGGGGCACTTTCCCAGTTGATAAGCTCCTTCTTTGATAGGCAGCCAATGCAGCATTTGCCGCGAAACCTTAAAATGACTTCGTCTTTCAGGCGTAAGAAAATCCTTGAGCCAAGCCCCGGCAGATAACAATACCCTACCCGCTTCAAAATCACCTACTGAGGTTTTGATTTGAACACCCCCTCCAGGTAAGGGCTCAAATTGATACACTTTGGTATGGGTCCTAATCACTGCTTTGTTCTTTTCGGCAAGATCAAGTTGTGTCCTCACTGCCAGTTCAGGCCTTAGCAGACCTGCCGATGGTTCATAATAAACCTTGCCCTCTGCACCGATATTGAATTCCGGAAATATTTCCGACAGATGCCTAGCTTCCAAAACCTCATGTGCAATGCCCTCCTCTCTGGCAATCCTCAAGGTCCTTTCAAAGAATCCTTCCGATCCATGTTTAGACCAGCTTTTGGTAGCAGAATCCAAAAGCAGGCCTCCGGTCGTGGTCATGATGTTTTTACCGGTCAGCTTTTCGAGGTGTCTCCAGATCTCATGGGAGCGCTTGACCAAAGGAACGAATTGTTTTCCCTCCCCTACTGCCAACCTGGTGATGCGGGATTCTCCGTGGGTGGAACCCAAAGTATGCGGAGGAGCATATTGATCCAAGCCTAGGACCCTTTTCCCCGATTGACTCAAATGCCATAGCGCAGATGAACCCAGAGCCCCCAAGCCTATTACTGCCAGATCAAATACTTTCATTTTTTAAGAGATAGATTGGATTTCAGATCTCGATGCACGCTAAGGCCTTCCATTTTTCGGGAATTTAAGCCTTTTGGATTGACTGATCATTTTTTTTACCTGAAATAAATGGAAATCCAGAACAAAAAACCTAAATCAATCAATTTTGCTTTTGGGGACTCCCCTTAGCTGTTATATACAAATTCGAGGTTTGTAGTTGGTAAAATAAACCATATCTATTTGTATATCAATAGGTTTCAGTTAAATTAGTAGTTGTATTTCCACCAAAACCTCCTGCTATGCGCCTCCGGAATTTTAGGTTGTGGATCATATTGTTTGGACTGATCATGGTCATCGGTGCGGTTCTGTACCAACAATCCCAAACCAATCGAGAGCAACTGGAAAGCCAGGCGGTAAAAGGAATGGAAATCACCCGAAAGAATGTGCTGAATGCCTATAATGCATACCACGAGGAACTGGAATCATACATACAAAGGAATTATTTCAGCTACAGTGAATTAGAATCAAACCGAAAAAGGATAGCTATATCCTTGAATGAGGCATTTGGGGGAAATGTTCCCATTATTGATTCAAGCCTTTTTATCGGAAAAAACCTTTTGGGTACTTTTCCTCCGGCAGTCCAACTGAATTCCACTATTCCTCCAATTAGTCTGATAGACATCAATCATCCTTTGAGCTGGAACCCAAGGCAGGAAAGCCCTAATTCGGTCCTTAGTTCTGATTTTTATAAAAAAGTACTCCGCCAACCCAAAACAATTGGTTTATCCTCCGACGATAGGGACAATCAATGGCTTATCCACTCTAGGATTCCTTTGGATAAATTGATGAAAAAAGACCGAACCAATAAGTTCTTTGATGCCATCGTCTTGACAGATGAGCAAGGTATGGCCATATTTCCTGATTCATTGGCATTTATTCAGTTGATGGATTTTCAGAAAATCCTTAAAGACGATACCGTAGCTCACCATCAAGCCGGAATTAAATTGACAAACTTAGAAATATCCAATATTATTTATAAGGTTTTTTATACCCCTTTGGAGTTTCACGGACAACGGCTCTATTTATTAGGTTTGAAAGAAAGCAGGCAGTTTGATAAAGCAGGGTTAAAAATCAATTTCACTTTGCTCAGCACATTGGTATTTGCCCTTATCATGCTGTTCTGTACGGTTCCCATTATCAGTACATTGACATTGGAAAGAGGGGATGTGCTCAACCAAAACAAAGTATTCGGCGTCGGCCTTTCTCTTATGTTACTGATGATCATCTTAGGATTTGGCGCCTCATTTCAGTTTCACCTCGAAAATTCCGTAAAGAATGAAAAATCTCACTTTGAAACCCTACCCAGATACTTCAGGGAAAGTTATCAAACTTTGGAATCAAAATTAGACCATCCCAAAAATGTGCCTTTGAATGATTCCGTAAGGGATCATAAACCCATCAACGAAATACTAAGAATCCAATCAGGGAAAATTCAAAAGCTACATATAAAAAATATGGAGGCCTTGGATTTTGGCGATGAAGATTCTTTTATTGATATATCCAATCGGGAATATGTGGCTTATTTTAACCAAGGCAACAAACTGTTATTTATGGGGTCTCACTATTCCAGGGGTTCTGGACTGCTGGAATCAGTGATCAGCAGAATGAAGACCGATTCAGTATTATCCATTGAGGCCATTACCTTCAGCCTGGAAAAAAAAGAAAATAACTTTCAAAAAGACCGGTTTTTGGTAGTCAAACAAGATGGGAAAGTGCTCTTTAAAAGCCAAAAAATAGCCACTCCACTGGATCAGATCCATGATGCATTGACACCTCAAAAATGGATGGAGATCCAAAGTTTGATGGATGAAAATAAAGATCATGGAGATTTTGGAAGATTTTGGGAAATCCCGCTCTACCTAAATGGACATCAATACGTGGGCATTCTCCAATTGATGGACAATCAGAGATATGATCAAGCGGTTTGGATCATTTATCTGATCAACAAAAATTTAAACCATGTACGCTCCTCTTTGATTTCGGCGGAAGCGGTGAGCTTAATCCTGGTGTATGTGATACTCCTTATGATCATTACCTTGATTACCAAGCTTTCTTTTCCTCCTTCCGAGATCAAACAGTTTAATTTTTTTACTTATGATTGGCTTTATCCCTCTGCGCACAAACGGCCCCAGTATTTCCTTTTGATGGTGCTCTTTGTAGGCTTTATTCTGATTTTTTTGCTGGGCCTTCACAGCAAGCAAACCAATATGCTTACTGTTTTATTTTTAGCGGGGTTGATCACTACACAGTCTTCCATCAGTCTTTACCTTTTGGTAGGGCCTCATGCGGCTATTCCAGGGATCAGTAGAGACAAAGGTTACTTGATAGGGATGGGGTTGCTTTGGCTTAGTTTGTTTATTGGAATCCTTTACCTAGGCACTTTTTCATTCCCATCCTTGGTTCTTGCAGGCCTTTTGGCTGGGATCATTTTTTTAAAAATAAAAGGAAATACAGATATTTTCAGTTCGATCTTTAAAAAACAACCTAGGCCATCATTCAATACCTTTGTGGGATTTTTAAGCCTTTGGACGCTTTTGATTGGTTTTTTACCCGGTTATGCTTTTCATGCCAAGGTCCATGACTTTGAGCTAAAGATCTGGCAAAATGAAGCACCAATACCCAGCGCAATGGACATAACCTGGATCAACCAATATGAAAAATTCCGACGGGGTCTTTTTGGCTTTGTTGGGGATCTCAATGAAACGGAAATCATTCAGTTCATTTCTCCGGATCGGGATTTGGTGTATCAGGCTTTCGGCAAAGTTGAAAAAAATGCTGAATCCAACAGGGATGTTTCCTTGTCAAGGAAAGGCCAAGAATTCCGTAGAAACTTCGCAAATACCCTTCCATTTTACCTTCTCTTGGCCCTTTTGCTGGCAGCCATGTGGTTCTTAGTCAAAGTTTTGGTCAAAAAAATCTACCTCAGAGATTTCTATTTTGACAAGCATGTGGGTCATTCATTTGAATGGGACCGAGTCAACCCATTTACTCAGGTTTTTTTGTGCGGATTGGATAGTCTTCAAAATAGGAACTGGGTGATTCGTAACTTCAAACTGAATGGCTTAGAGGATTTAATTGTAGATAACTTGCAGGAAAAAACATTGCTTGATCATACAGATTCGGACTTTACCGGAAAAAAAGGTTGGCTTATAGAAAATCTCCATTGCCATTCAGGTCCGAAAAGTTTGATGGACCTGCTTGTCCAATGCATGGCAGTGGCACAAAAACACCAGATTCCACTCATTCTAAGCTCAGGAAAATCATGGAAGGAGTTATTGAAAAGCCTGGAGAATGAAACAGAAAGGATGCGGTTTTCGGAATTGTTCAGCCCATTTTTTATGGACTTTGTACCCTTGGATTTCAGCATCCGAAACAAAAGCGAATCACTGGACCGAGAGATGGAATTTGGTTACAACCAATCCCTACTGACCAATAAACTCACCGATGTTACAGACGAGGAAAATGTGCTCTTATTGATTCAGCGGTATAACAAAGCTTATTATGCCAACATTTGGTCTGAGTTAAATTTTCAGGAAAAAAAGGTCTGTTATTACTTCAGTAAAGAAGGTTTTTTCAATTATGCCCATTGGGATACTATAACAGAATTGGTACAAAAAGGCATCCTGTACCATGATGAGGTGAGAGATAGACTATTCCTATTTAACCGAACCTTCAAACATTTCCTATTGACCCACATCACTGACCTTGAAATAGCGGCATTTGTTGAAGATGAAAAAAACAATGGAAATGCACATACCATCCAAGTGGCAGCAGTTAGTTTCGTGTTGATTTTGGTCGCCTTGATCGGTTATTTTGACCGGAATTTCCTGAATGAAGCTTACGCCTATCTAAGTGGTTTTCTTGGCCTTTTGGGCACCGTTTATTCCATGATCAGCAAGGGAATCCCTTCATTGAGTTTTCGAAAAAAATAAGCGAATCAATGCATTGCCTTAAACCCAGGTTCATAGATGATGCGCACGAAAGAGCTAAGGCCAGAAATCTCAGTATTCACGGGGATGCCTGTCACAATGCCCACCATCAGATTTTCTGCCAAAGCCACCCTCATCTGTGGTCTGAATACGGTGAGCAGTTTGCCTGATACCACTTCCTTATTGACCTCCAGTCCTATGAAATTCCGGGTACCTGAAATCATGTAATGCAAATTGGTGTTGATTTCAAAAACCGTCTCTACGCCTGTCTGACCAAATTCACTGATCAGCCTAGGACCTGTATAAATCAGGGTATGATAATTCCTTCCCCACCTTTTTGCTGCAATGAAGAAGGGGTTGTAAACATTCCCTTTGAAGAAACGTTCAGTACGGATTTTGTCTAGGTCTGTCAATTCAAATTCGTGGATATAGCCAATAGCCAATGAGGTACTGTGTTTTTCAGAAACCAAAAAAGACCATTGAGTAGCCAACTTTAGACTTTCCAGACGATTGGAAGGGCGGACACCATCACCACCGGAATTGACCGGTCCGTAAAAAGTGAAGGGTAATTCCACCTCGAAACCAAGTCGATCTATCGGTGCCCATTCATATTCCAACAAGGCTTCAAATTCATCAAAATCTCTGTCGGCCTTCATGCCCACACCAAGGTTCCATTCCTTCTCCCCTTTTCTGGCTCCAAGGTCGCGGATCAGGTCAATATAGAGCGGTTCTGCATGAAGTACTTTCGGTTTTTCGCCCTTTTTATTTTCTATCTCCCCAATAAAAATACTGTCAAGGTAGATATTATCTGTCTTCGTACTATCTTTCTCTGTTTGAGCCCAGCTTAAAAAGGGTAAAAATAGCAAAGAATAGAAAATCCACTTTTTCATGATGGTAATTGAATTATGCGCAAATATATCCAAGTCAATTTTATCAAGTCATGAAAAACTTGATTTTTTTCAGGCATATACGCATTGATGTTAGTAAAGTGGTAATTCATTAGAGCCACCTTTGCAAATCTGACCAACTTGCCAGATAATATCTCTTTTCGGATTTGACAGGGCAGAACAGGCTGAGGCCACAAGCTGCCCTTTTAGGCCTAAGGTATGTAGGGCAACCCCAGTATTGATTTATGATCAATATTGCCATCCCAAAAAATTCCAGAAATACAACTGCCAAATGGCGGCGAAACTGATTAAAGTGAGGAGAAGAAAAAAAGCCTTACTCAAAGCAGTATAATCACGGTCTCCCAAATACCTGATGGTGAAGAAAAGCATCAAAAAGGTAAAGACCACCATAAAAATCGGCAAAAACAGGAGCAGCTTCAAACTGATTGGAATACCATAAACCAATTCGAAGGGATCAGAAAGTATTAATCCAATACCTACCAAAAAAACCAAATAACAGGCATAATTCAGCCAGGCTACCCATTTTCCTACCACAGGTATCAGCTTTTTATGGGAATGGAGAGATTGATGGTTCCGGCGAATCCTAGCTGCCAAAGGCCAATATACAAGTACCAAAATAGCTGTGAGCAAAGCCATAACCAAGATGCTGATATGAATTTGAGACAATTCGATCAAGCTTACTTTTTCCAAGGCATAGATGGATAAGATGCCATCAAAAAGATAATGGATTTCTCCTTGCTCATTTTCACCAAAGGCAATGCGGTTGTTGTTGTGGATTTCCCGGAAAGTATGGTTGGCAAGAGGGACATAGTATTTGCTGTCTCCAGGTTGGTGAACGGCAATTTTTCCGTCTTCCTCCACGGTAACTTGTACCCTACTCATGAGAGATACGATTTTGGTCAGGTCATTATAATTGTACCTATTGACTTTGTATTCCCCAGCAAACTTCTGCAAGCCATCCCGATTGACTTCCACAGGAGGTGCCAAAGGCCTAGGGTCAGGAAAATACCGATCCATAATTGCCTCCATGACTTTTATATACCCATTCATCACATTACCCGTGTTGAAACTGATAAATAAACCGAAGTCATGTTCGGGCACCAAGGCCATTAAGGAGTGAAACCAGAAAGTATCTCCACCATGGCCATAAACCATGGTTCCTTTTTGGCTCAAATCCATAAAACCATATAAAAGGGGATTTACCTCGGGGTGGTGATGGTGCAAGGGCTGCAGCATGCTTATAAAAGTGGCGGAATCCAGCAAAGTATAGCCCTCAAAATGACCTTGTTGAAGGTAGGCCAACATCAATAAGGCCATATCGGAGGACGTAGATGTTGCAGCACCCACGGGATAGAGCGGTACCAATTCAAAATCTTTTTCCTCAAATCTCTTGTTGAAAACATAGCCTTTTGACATGTGCTCCTGCATGTTTTCGGGAAGGGGTTGGCGCATGGTCGTGGCGTTCATCCCCAAAGGATCTAGGATATTTTGCTGGGTGTAATCATGGAAAGACATTCCTGATACCTTTTCCACAATATAGGCTGCAATACCTGATCCATGGTTGGAATAGGAGGCTTGTGAATAAGGGGGGCGCACCCTTTCGGGCATCTCCTTTTTCAATATTTCCCCTAAAGGCAACAGCTTGGACTCATCATTGACAAAAAGCTCCAACACATGGTCTTCAAAACCCGGGGTATGCGACAGCAGGTTTTTCAAGGTGATGGGCTGGCCAAACTTTTCAGGAACTTCGAAGTCATCCAAATAAACATTGATATCCGCATCCAGATCCAATTTTCCCTGACTGTGAAGTTGCATGACCGCTGTCCATACAAAAAGCTTGGTAATGGAACCAATCCGAAACAGGGTCCTCTCAGGTTCAACAGGCTTTTGTAGTTCCACATCTGATACGCCATAGCCTTTCAGTAACAATAGCCGGCCATCTTTGACAATTGAAACAGTGGCACCGGCTACCTTTCGCTCATCAAGCATGTTATGCATCAGGCCATCCATAAAGGCCTCCATATCCAGTGAGTCAATTTGGGCGTTGGACTGAGCAAGGCTCCCAAAAGAAAGGGTCACCAGCCACAAAAAACTTACATGGAAAAAGAGGTGTTTCATCAGATTGAAAATGGAATAGGGAATTTAGGAAAATAAGACATGAAAAATTTGATTTTTTGTTAAATTTTAGTGCAATTCAATCATCCACAGCTTTCCAAATAGACCAAAGGTTGTGGTTATTGAAGCAATTCCTTTGCTCAATGTGCCTAAGCAATAGCAGGCCCACTTTTTTTTTGTATCTTGTATTGCTCAGCCAGACAACGGACTTGTCCTTCAGATGGACATCTTTATCCTTTCTAATCCTAACTTTCCCTACCATGGTCTCCCTATCTCAGTCCCGTAGAACTTTTATGAAAAAAGCAACCCAGAATGGCTTATTGCTCGGAAGTGCGGCTGTAATTTCCCCCAATATCCTGCAAGGGGCAACGCATTCAAATTCCGAGATTGAAACCAAAAGACTGCCCCTGCGCATCTGGCTGGCTTCAGGTCTAAGCAAAGAGCTGGAACAAAAACTGAAGGCCATTTCCCCGGAAATTACCCTCTTTCACAATGAAACCAATTCCTCCAATGCAGATTTTCTTTCTGAAATTGATGTCTGTTTCGGAAGGATCAGTGAATCGGAACTCGCTAAAGCAAAAAATCTGAAATGGGTACATAGCTCTTCCGCAGGTGTTGAGAAACAACTTTTTCCTGCGATGTTAAAGAGGCAAGAAATCCAAATGTCCAATGCCAAAGGCTGTTACGGCCCGGCCATTGCCGAACATACCTTTGGCTTGCTCTTTGCCCTCACAAGAGGCATCAAAGAACAGGCTCTGAACATGCCCAAACAGGAATGGAAAGGGGTGTCTAATCAAATCGAAATGCGAAACCTGACCATGGGAATCATAGGTTTTGGGGGCATAGGTCGGGAAATTGCCCGAAGAGCCAAAGCGATGGACCTTCGGGTACTGGCTGCTGACATACGGCCAATGACGCAAGAGACCACTGGAAATCTCGTGGATGAGTTGCATGATGTCTCTTTTGGAGGCCTGGAAAAAGTGCTTGAAAAATCGAACATAATAGTATCAGCCGTACCACATACCAAACAAACAGAAGACATGTTTGACATGGCCGCCTTTCAGAAAATGCCCAAAAACTCCTATTTTATCAACATTTCAAGAGGAAAGGTAGCCAAAACCACGGATTTGATGAAGGCTTTGGAAAGTGGCCATCTTGCCGGTGCAGGTCTTGATGTCACTGACCCTGAACCCTTGCCCAAAGACCATGCACTTTGGGATTTTCCGAATGTGATCATCACTTCTCATATTTCAGGACGATCACAATATTCCAGTTTGCGCAGCCAGGAAGTTTTCGTGGAAAACGTCAACCGATATGTGGCAGGTTTGCCTCTGATCAATGCTGTAGACAAGGAGGCAGGATTCTAAAAGTGGCCTATGTCAGAAACATTTTTAAATATTGCTGATATCTTTTTTGTGGTTTTTCACAGTGTACTGGTTCTGTTTAATCTCTTTGCCTGGATATGGCGACCCTTACGCAAATGGCACCTTTGGACCATTGGCCTTACATTGGGTTCCTGGGTTGTTTTAGGCTATTGGTACGGGTGGGGCTATTGTCCCCTGACCGACTGGCATTGGGACATCCTCAGGGAAAAAGGCGTAAAAAATCTTCCCAACTCTTACATCAGTTACCTGCTTCAGAGGCTCTTGGGTTTGCACCTTCCCGATCAGACTGTCGATATCCTTACGGTAGGCACTACACTGACTGCACTAGTGGCTTCTATTTGGATAAATTTTTGGAGAAAAAATTGAAATATTTCATCATTTCTATGCGCTTGAATTTCGAAATTCTTTGGCCTTCCAAATTTTAAATCTTACCTTCGTTTGGAATAACATTTACTTTAGGGGTGCCCAAAAGGCTGAGATCATACCCTTCAAAACCTGATGCGGATAATGCCGACGAAGGGAAAAGCCCGCCCAACTTTCCCCTTTTCTTGGCAATCAGCCCTCCTAAAGTATTGATTTACCATAAATCTAATTGCATGGAATCTACTTGCTTACGTCACCTTCAATCAGTCAGAGAAAAGAACCCCCTCGTTCAAAGCATCACCAATTATGTGGCGATGAACAACAGTGCCAATGCCCTACTTGCTTTGGGGGCTTCACCTATCATGGCCCATGCCCAAGCCGAAGTAAAAGATATGGTCAAGATAGTAGGCGCCCTTGTGATCAATATAGGCACGCTGGATGAGTACTGGGTGGAAAGTATGCTGATGGCTGCCCAAGCTGCTCAGGAATACGGCACTCCATGGGTCTTGGATCCAGTAGGGGCAGGTGCTACGCCTTATCGAGACAAGGTACTTCGACAATTGCTTTCTTATCAACCAAACATCATAAGGGGCAATGCATCGGAGATTCTTGCGCTGAACCAATCCAAAAGCAATACCAAAGGAGTGGACAGCACCGACAGTGCAGAAGCTGCTCTGGAAGCTGGTAAATCCTTGTCCCAGCAGCACAAAACCGTCATCTGCATTTCCGGAGCAACAGATTTTGTCATCCAAGCTGAGGATATTGTAAAAATAGAAAACGGAGATCCCATGATGGCCAAAGTAACCGGAATGGGCTGTACTGCTTCCGCCCTTGTCGGCGCTTTTGCCGCTATTGGGCCAGCCTTTGAAGCTGCATACAGTGCCATGACCGTGATGGGAGTATCAGGGGAACTTGCCGCAGGGGAAGCCAAAGGACCCGGAAGCTTGCAAATGCATTTCTATGATGCCCTTTACCGACTTGATGAACAACAACTGATCAATCACATGAAAGTGAGTCGGCTATAGTCCATGATGTCTAATTTCCCATACCGACTGTACCTCGTCACGGATGAGGCCCTTTGCCTTGGCAGGGATTTTTTTTGGGTGATCGAGGAAGCCCTCAAAGGGGGTGTAGATGTGGTTCAATTGCGGGAGAAACAATTGTCCACAACTGAATTTATTACGAAAGGAATGAAATTGAAAGCTCTTTGTGACAGATACCAAGTGCCATTGATCATCAATGATAATCCCGATGTTGTGAAAGCTACAGGGGCGGATGGGTTACACATCGGTCAATCAGACCTCGCATTTGATCAAGCAAAAAAAGTTTTGGGGGATGATTTCCGAATCGGCTTGTCATTGGAAAAGCTTTCTGATTTATCCCAAGCTCAAGTGGAAAATGCCTGGTACTTTGGCGTAAGTCCCATTTTTTCCACCCCAACCAAGACCGACACGGCTACGGAATGGGGAATAAAAGGATTGATCCAATTGCGGAAAAAAACCAGTAAAATGCTAGTGGCCATTGGTGGAGTAAAGGTTGAAAATGCAGCCGATTTGGTGGTGGCAGGGGCAGATTGTTTGGCTGTGGTGTCAGGAATTTGCAGTGCCGATTCACCAGGCAAAGCAGCAAAATCTTTTAGAATTGAAATTGAAAAAGGATTGAACCAACGTTTATGAAAACTTATATACCAGTATTGACCATTGCCGGTTCGGACAGCGGAGGAGGCGCGGGAATTCAGGCAGATTTAAAAACCTTCGCAGCCCTTGGTTGCTATGGGATGTCCGTACTTACTGCCACTACCGCTCAAAATACTAAAGGAGTAAGAGATATTCATAGCATTCCGGTAGATCATATCAAAGCCCAATTGGATGCCGTAATGGAAGACATCCCACCATTGGCCATCAAATTAGGCATGTTGGACAGGCCTGAGGTGGTGGAAGTTTTGGCCGAAAGACTGAAAGACCGAAAAAGCATTCCGATCATATTCGATCCAGTTATGGTGGCAAGTTCAGGGGATCGTTTGATCCGTGATGAAACCATCATTGCCCTGAAGGAATTGCTCATACCTATCACCACCCTGTTGACGCCCAATCTGGACGAAGCAGAAATTCTGTCCAAGATTCACATCAAAGATCTGGAAGACATGAAGCAGGCTGCCGAAATGATCCAAAAGCAACGGGCTAAGGCGGTTTTGGTTAAAGGAGGCCACCTCAAAGGAGATCAGATTTTTGATGTTTTGCTGGAAAGTGGTGGTAAACAGACAGTTTTTGAAGGACCCTATATCGAAACACAAAATGTACATGGAACTGGGTGTACCCTTTCAGCAGCCATCGCTTCTGAAATGGCAAAAGGAGCCCCGTTGACCACTGCTGTAGAAATGGCGCGCTTATTTGTTCAGACTGCTTTGGAGCGGGGGAAAGATGTCAAAACGGGACATGGCGCAGGACCTCTCAACCATTTTTTCAAACCTCTCAAACAGATCACCCATGACTTGGACTGAAAGTGTCTGGCAGCGGATCGATCCGCTCTATAAAAAAATCATCCATTTGCCCTTCAACCAAGAACTTCTGAAAGGTTCTCTGCCCAGAGAGAAATTCAAATTCTACCTTGCTCAGGATGCCTATTATCTCGGTGAATTTGGAAAAGCGCTCAGCACAATCAGTGGGCGACTGTCGGATTTAGACCATGTTTTGGCCTTCTCCAATTTTGCCTCAGGCGCTATTGTCGTAGAAAGGGCCTTACATGAAGGGTATTTTCAAACTTTGGGGCTTCCTCATGAGGTAAAGCCTTCACCGACCTGCCTGCTTTATACAAACTTTTTGCTGAATCAGGCGGCTTATGCCAATGTGGAAAAAGCGGTAGCAGCCGTTTTGCCTTGTTTTTGGATTTATAAAGAAGTGGGAGATTACATTTATGCGGCTCAGACCCAATCAGAAATGAACCCATACCAAAACTGGATCGACACCTATGCAGGGGAGGATTTTGCTCGGTCTGTACACAAAGCCATCCAAATTACGGATCAATTGGCGGAAAAACTAAGTCCAGAGGGGCAAGAAGACATGTTTGAAGCCTTCGAAATGGCCAGCAAACTGGAGTGGATGTTTTGGGAGAGTGCGTACAGATTGGAGAAGTGGGGGGTTTAGTGGTTTGGGATACTGGTGGTTATTCTTGGATATTAGATTTTTTTTTGTTGTCAAAGTTGTCAGGGTTTTCATGTTTCCTTGATTGTCGTCCATATTACCGTCACTCTGAGTGAAGCGAAGAGTCTTCGAGGTTTCGGAGGGTATAGCCACACTTTTGACGTCACCCTGCCTTTCTACCGTCAGGTAACAGCTAGCTGAAAGGTCTTCGAAATTTCGAAGAGATGCTTCGGCAGGCTCAGCATGACGGATAAGTACGGTTTGCCATTTGCTGTAATAACTCGACACCTTTTAATTCACCTTGTCTTTGCAAGTGGATTGCTTTCTTCCAATATTACCCCCCTGCCCCACGGTTGGAGGGTGGATTAGGTAGGGTCTTACTGAATTCTGTCTACCCTTAGGTAGAGGGTCTTCGGGATTTCGGGGGGTATAGCCACACTTTTGACGTCACCCTGCCTTTAAACCGTAAGGTATCAGCTAGCTGAAAGGTCTTCGAAATTTCGAAGAGATGCTTCGGCAGGCTCAGCATGACGGATAAGTACGGTTTGCCATTTGCAGTAATAACTCGACATCTTTTAATTCACCTTGTATTTGCAAGTGGATTGCTTTCTTCCAAAATTACCCCCCTGCCCCACGGTTGGAGGGTGGATTAGGTAGAGTCTTGCCGAATCCTGTCTACCCTTAGGTAGAGGGTCTTCGAAATTTCGGAGGGTATAGCCACACTTTTGACGTCACCCTGAGCTTGCCGAAGGGTCTTCGGGATTTTGGAAAACTTTGTACCTCTTTAGGTTTTTGCTGGGTTTGCCCTTGGCAGGGTTGCAAATTCTTCCATATTTTCCCCCCTGCCCCCCATATGGGGGGTGGATTTGTACAAGCTTGCAGTGGGGTCTTAAGGATTTCGGAGGGTATAGCCACACTTTTGACGTCACCCTGAGCTTGCCGAAGTGTCTTCAGAATTTCGAAGAGATGCTTCGGCAGGCTCAGCATGACGGATAAGTACGGTTTGCCATTTGCAGTAATAACTCGACGCCTTTTAATTCACCTTGTCTTTGCAAGTGGATTGCTTTCTTCCAAAATTACCCCCCTGCCCCCCATAAGGGGGGTGGATTTGTACCAGCTTGCAGTGGGGTCTTCGGGATTTTGGGGACCATGAAACAACCTTGACCCATTAAGTGGAACTTCCCATCAAGGATACTTGGTTTAAAATGTGCTATGTCGAAGTCTCAAAAACCTTATGCAGAGCCAAAAATCACCGTACCTAAATTCTGTGAGGAAAATGGTTTTTATACAACCAAACAGCGGTCTTACAACATGTCTCAGATCAAAGGGAAGAACACCAAGCCCGAACAGAGACTAAAAAAGGCACTTTGGCAGGCTGGAATCCGCTACCGAAGCAATAGGCGCAAACTTCCCGGAAAGCCGGATATTGTTTGGATAAAATACAAGGTGGTGGTTTTTGTGGATGGAGCTTTTTGGCATGGGCATGATTGGGAAAACCGGCAAGCCAGCCTAAAATCCAACCGGGATTTTTGGATCCCCAAAATCGAAAGGAACAAACAAAGGGATCAGGAAATTAACCACCTGTACAAGTCCAGAGGATGGACCGTTCTCCGATTTTGGGACTTTGAGGTGAAAGAGGCCTTGGGAAGTTGTGTCAAACAGGTATTGGATGCGCTATCGAAAAACCATTAAGGAGCAGCTAGTCCTTACACCTTCGAGTTAATCTGATATCAAGTTGTCTAGTTGTCCCAATTAACTCATTTCTAAACCTTCAGGTTCGAAATTTAAGCGCTAAGATCGTTCTTCAGTTTGCTCCCCCCTCACAGAAACTGCCAAAAGCTTTGAACTTCCAGCTAACCCTCCGATATCCTGTTTTTCTGTTTTCTGCTTATCCGACTTCCGTTGTCGGGTTGTCACGGCCCACCTGAGGGGGCCAGTTGTCGGGTTGTCATTTCCGCTTTCGGCTTCCTTCACATTCTCCGATATCCTGATTATCTGTTTATCTGATTATCCAATTTCCCTTGTCGGGTTGTCGTGGCCCACCTGAGGGGGCCAGTTGTCGGGTTGTCATTTGCGCTTTCTGCTTCCTGCCCATTCTCCGATATCCTATTTTTTTGTTTCCAGCTTGTCCGTTTCTGATATCTCGATATCCTGTTCACATCACACTACTTTCACCTTTGAGCTTTGAGCTTCAAGCTTTTTCTCTAATCCTCTGTTTTTCTGTTTTCTGATTATCCGTTTTCTGATATCCCGATTTCCTGTTCTCCGAGCCCTACTTTCACCTTACACCTTCGAGCTTTCAGCTAAAAACAAATCAATTCCTAGTCACCTTCCCAATGCCAGAAACCTTCTCATTGACCTTGGTAGGATTACCGGAATAGTTGATCGAACCGATGCCATGGGCTTCTAAAGTCAGTTCTCCCTTACAGTGTACTGATACCGATCCGATCCCCGAACTAAATACATCCACTTCATTGGCAATTAATCTGGAGGCATCGATGTTACCAATGCCTTCATTTTTCAGGCTAAAGGTTTCCGTTTGTCCCCTCAGTTCCAGGTTGCCCACCATATCCAAATCTGCCTCGACAGTATCCGCGTCCAACTCCAATATGATGTTGCCTACTCCTTCGCCTCTGATTCTGAATGCACCTACCTCCAACGCTTGCGTGGTTTTGATCTGACCGGCTCCCTGGAATTCAAGTTCTTGTAAATTAGCCAGTGTAAGGTCAATTTGAAGTGAATTATCACCCCAAAAGCGATTGTTTTTGCCTTTTAAACTCAATTCTAGCCAATCTCCATTTTGGGTTACCCTCAACTTTTCGATCACCTCCGGGCTGCCTTTCATCGTGAGGGATTCTTGATCTCCCTGACTGATATTGAGATTAAACATGCCCTCCACTTTGAGTTTGTTGAAGTTTTCAAGCTCCATATACTCAGTTTCTACTGCTCCAGAGTATCTGTCACCTCCCGACCCGCAGGAAAACAGCCCTATAGATAGGATAAAGTATGCCATTAACAATTTTGTCTTCATCTTTGTCTGGGTTTGATTTCTTGAAATTTACAAAAATTCTATGAAACAGTAACATTAGGACTTCGCCCCTGTACAAGGTTTTGTAAATTCCAATAAAGTTTGGGTCAGAAGAAAGAAGACCGGAGACCATGGATAATATGAATGAATATCATTCTGCATTATGCCTAACAAGAAAAAAAGATCTGTCTTTTGGCATGTCTAACCAATAAACCATCAACTCTTTATCCAAAAACATTGCTTAAACGTGCATGGTAAAACTTAAACTTGTATTTTGCATTGTGGCTAAGCGAGGAGATTTGTAACTATTTGTAAGCAGAGGATACATAATTCAACATGGAAATTCTACCCCTTTTTGTCAAATACACAAAGACTTTAATTTCATCGGGCAGGTTTTGGATCATCTCAACCAGCTTTTTATGCCTTTCGTTTCTGCTATCTTGCTCGGAAAAGGAAAATGAATCTTTCCCTCCGCCCAATATCCTGATATTGATGGCAGATGATGTTTCATTTCCCCACATGGGCGCTTATGGCACCTCATGGGTCAATACGCCGACTTTTGACCGGATTGCCCAAGAGGGGCTTCTCTTTATGAATGCCTACACCCCCAATGCCAAATGTGCGCCTTCCAGAGCAAACTTTCTTACTGGTCGCAATTCATGGCAATTGGAGGAGGCGGCCAACCATTGGAACAACTTTCCTGAAAAGTTCAAGACCTTTATGGAAGCTTTGTCAGAACAGGGGTATTTTACCGGTCATACCAGAAAAGGTTGGAGCCCTGGCAATCCAGGTCAGATCAATGGCCAACCCAGGTTGCTTACAGGAAAGGCCTACAACAGCAAAACTTTAGAACCACCCACCACCCAGATTTCCAGTACGGATTATGCGGAAAACTTCAGGGATTTTTTGAATGAGCGGACTTCGGGGCAACCTTTCTGCTTTTGGTATGGGTCCATCGAGCCCCATAGGGCATACGAGTTTGGCTCCTCCCTCCGCTTCGGAAGAAAAACAGCTGAAATTGATCAGGTCCCTGGATTCTGGCCGGATGTGGATTCAGTGCGGATTGATTTGTTGGACTATGCCTATGAACTCGAATACTTTGATGCGCAGGCCGGCAAGATGCTGGACATGCTCGAGGAGCTTGGGGAATTGGACAATACGCTGATCATCATCACCGCGGACAATGGCATGCCCTTTCCAAGAGCAAAAGGGCAATCCTACGAATATTCCAACCACCTGCCCTTGGCCATCATGTGGAAAAATGGCATTAAAAATCCTGGGAGAAAAATCGAGGACTTTATCAGTTTTATTGACATGGCCCCTACCGTATTGGAAGCTTCTCAGATTACCGAATCAACACATGGAATGCAGATCATCGAAGGCAAAAGTTTCATTGACATTTTCCAAACAGACAAAGATGGCCTTATCAATCCAAAAAGAGACCATGTCCTGATCGGTAAGGAAAGACACGATGTAGGCAGGCCGAATGATGTGGGCTACCCCATGAGGGGCATGGTGAAGGGGAATTACCTGCTCGTGAAAAATTATGAAACAGACCGATGGCCAGCCGGCAATCCGGAAACCGGCTACCTCAATACCGATGGAGGAGCCACCAAATCAGTCATCCTTAATCTTCGAAGAAGGGGTGAAAACCAACATTACTGGGATCTCAATTTCGGGAAAAGAATGGAAGTGGAACTATATGACATCAGCAAAGACAAAGATTGCCTGAAAAATCTGGCCCATAATCCCGAATACCGGGCAGTAAAGGAATCTATGATCCAGCAGATGGAAGCAGCATTAAGAAGACAGGAAGACCCCAGGATGTTGGGTAGGGGGCATATTTTTGACGAATACCCTTACGTCAACCCCAATGATGTGGGCTTCTACGAAAAATGGCTGAAAGGAGAAACGCCGAATGCAGGGTGGGTGAATGAGTCGGATTTTGAAAAGGAGCCTGTTGTGGATTAGGTGGTTTATTTTGGATGGTGAAGGTGGTAAAAGGTGAAAGGTGAAGTAAATGGTAAAAATTGTAAAAGGTAAGAGGTTGTAGGTATGATGAACAGAATAACTGATATCAGAAAATTAGAGAATCGGTTAACTATTGAAAAGCTTGAAGCTCAAAGGTGAAAGCTGAAAGTAAATACAACTGAATGATGTAAAAGGTGAGAGGTAAGAAGTAAATGGTAAAAATTGTAAAAGGTAAGAGGTTGTAGGTATGATGAATAGAATAACTGGAAATCAGGAAATTAGAGAACCGGTTAACTATTGAAAAGCTTGAAGCTCAAAGGTGAGAGGTGAAAGGTAAGTAGTAAATGGTAAAAATTGTAAAAGGTAAGAGGTTGTAGGTATGATGAACAGAATAACTGGAAATCAGGAAATTAGAGAATCGGTTAACTATTGAAAAGCTTGAAGCTCAAAGGTGAAAGCTGAAAGTAAATACAACTGAATGATGTAAAAGGTGAGAGGTGAGAGATAAGAAGTAAATGGTAAAAATTGTAAAAGGTAAGAGGTTGTAGGTATGATGAATAGAATAACTGGAAATCAGGAAATTAGAGAACCGGTTAACTATTGAAAAGCTTGAAGCTCAAAGGTGAAAGCTAAAAGTAAATACAACTGAATGATGTAAAAGGTGAGAGGTGAGAGATGAGAAGTAAATGGTAAAAATTGTAAAAGGTAAGAGGTTGTAGGTATGATGAACAGAATAACTGATATCAGAAAATTAGAGAATCGGTTAACTTTTGAAAAGCTTGAAGCTCAAAGGTGAAAGCTGAAAGTAGTTGAAAACATAGAACTGGATATCAGGGTATCAGAAAACAGAGAACAGTGGAAAGTTTGAAGGGGGAAGGTGAAAGCTGAAAGAAGGGAAAACAACCATTTTACCCTCACTCTGAGCGGAGCGAAGCCTGCCCGATAAAGGTGGGAGTCTTCGTTATATTGGAGAACGCAGAAGTAATAAATCCGCGCATTACTTTTCTACAAATTAAAATGAATAGAAAGCACGATCTTAAAGTCCCCCAAATGAGGGATTTGGGGGGAAGCATGGAAAGTGAAAATCAACTGCAAAAACGGTCAATCCGATAACGTGATTGGCACTTTATAAAATAGTGACTATGAAAACCATACTTCCATTCTTTATTTTGTCCACTTTGATCTTATTTTCCTGCGGGTCTGACAGCCAAAAAGAACTGCCCCCACCCAATATCCTATGGATCTCTACAGAGGACATTGATCCGGCTTGGGGATGTTATGGAGATGATTATGCCACTACCCCAAACATCGACAAGCTGGCCGCTGATGGATTTATCTATACGAGGGCGAGTTCTACTTCCCCGATCTGTGCCCCTGCTCGCTCCACACTGATTACCGGTATGTATGCCACTTCTTTGGGCACCCAACACCTTCGTTCCGACGTTCCCCTTCCTGATGACCTGCAAATATTGCCCGAAATCCTCCGTGACAATGGCTACTATACCACCAACAATGCAAAAACAGATTATAATTTCAGCGCGGAAGGCAGATGGCATGACAGCAGCAACGAGGCCCATTGGCGAAACAGGGAGGAGGGACAGCCTTTTTTTTCCGTGGTCAATTTCATGATCACCCACGAAGGCCCCACCAACAATGCTAATCCTGAATCGGTAAAAAAAGACCTGGAACTCAGGCATGACCCTGAAAAAGCCCCTATCCCACCCTATTTCCCCGACACCCCCAAAATGCGGGAAATCATGGCCCATGCCTATGACCTGATCAGCATCTTTGACCAAGGGGTAGGTGATCTGGTTCAACAGCTCAAAGACGACGGATTGTATGACAATACCATCATCTTTGTCTTTTCAGACCATGGTTTTGGACTGCCAAGACACAAGCGATGGCTGAACAACTCCGGGGTGCACATTCCCCTTGTCCTTCATGTGCCTCAAAAATACCGTCACCTGGTCTCCAACCTGAAAACCCAACAGGTAGATGACTTGGTCGGCTTTGTGGATTTTGCACCCACAGTGCTGGGTTTGGCCGGCATAGCCCCATCTTCCTATATGGAAGGAAAGAATTTCCTTGGCCCTAAAGCGGAAATAAACCAGTACAATTTCGGGTTCCGAAGCCGGGCAGATGATTGCAATGACATGTCAAGGTCCGTTTTTGACGGTCGATACCTGTATATCCGGAATTATATCCCTCAGCTTCCTTACATTCAGGAAGCAGTTATTTTTACCCAAGCCAAGCAGGCCATGGCGGAAATTTACCGGACTAGAAATGAGAACGCCTTGCCATCACACATGGAACAATACTTTCATCCCAAAATGACTTTAGAGTTATATGACCTTGATGAAGACCCTTATGAATTGAATAACTTGGCCTTGAAACCCGAATATCAAGAACGCGTCCGGTCGTTTCAAAAAGAGCTGGATCAGTGGATGGTCAAGCACAGGGATTCCGGCATGCTCAATGAATCTGAATACATGCTCCGTGCCCAAGGAAGTTCAGTGTATGAAATCTTGAGGGATGGTGCACATTTCGATCCTGAGAAAACACTTGAAGCAATGAACCTGGTAGGGCAGATCGATGGCGGCTCTACCATAAAACGGATGCAGGATGAGGATCCCCTGATCCGATATTGGGGCTTGATGGCTTTGGAATACGCCGGGCTGAATTCCAGCTTATTACTTCAGGAATTGGAAATCATGTTGGATGATCCCTCTCCGATCAATGCCATTCAAAGCGCCAAAATGCTGATTCAATTTAGGGAAGATCCAAAAGCCTATGAAACCCTTGGCAAACACCTGCAAGCGGAAGAGGAAACCACCGTACTCCATGCAGCCATCGCCTTGAGGCTACTGGAAGAAAAAGCCAAACCGCTGATCCCTCTGGTCAAAGCCGAAATTTATCCCAGGTTTGAGGGGAAGGTATGGGGCAGGTACAAAAGCTGGAGCTACCCCATGTTTATCGGCATGGCTCTAGACCAAGCCAGGATCAATTGTGGGGAAGAAATTAGGGTGAATTAAAATCCAACTTGTTAAGGAAACAGAAAATTTCAACATGATAAGTTGGGTTTTCAAACTGGACATATTGAGTTGATATGTCCACTGTTTTAGGAACTGGACATATCCTTTGCTTGTGTACACTTCCGATTGACATAGGCTGATTAGGTTATTTTATACTAATTTTTCCCCCTCAAAAAAAACACAGGCCCATTACAACGCCGCTGCATTTTCCTTCGTCTAGGGGACAATCAACGGCTTAAATCATGAAAAAAATTTACTTCTTGCTCTGTTTGGTCTTTTTGTTCAGCTCCTGCATGGAGGAAGAGCCTTTTACAATGGGAGATGAGGAATTTTTGGTCGGTCAATGGACCAACCTTAAATACAGTGAAAGCGGCTTTACCATGGAAAAAACAAGCCAAATTCCTGAAAACACCTATGGGTTTATCATTCGTGGCGATGGCACCCTGATCCATCGTTCCAATTTGGGTTTTTGCGGTACCCCGCCCATCATCACCCAAGATTATCCCGGAAGATGGGAAGTCATTGGCGATATCATTCAGCTGGAATCCGAATTTTGGGGAGGGACCCACTTTCAGGAATGGAAAGTAACTTTCCTTGGTAAAAACCAGGTCCAAATCGAATGGATTACAAATGAGTATAATTATGAGGATTGATTGGTTTGTTGCCAAAACAACCAAAAAGCGCTAGCGCCAATCCACCATCCAAAGGTCCCTTCGCCAAGGAAGTTTGACCATCCCCAGATTCCATGGGATTTGGTCCAACAGCACATCGATGGATTTTTTTTCTACTTTCAGCTTCCAATCATTGTTGATCCTTTCCACTGTCCCGTTGCGCATCAAAAAACCACTGCGAAGACCATCAGGGGAGGTGTTTTTGAGTGCTTTCCAACGGTCTATGGTTACCAAAAGGACGCGGTTTGCTTCTTCCTTTTCCTGTTTGTTCAACTTCAGGCTCAGGTCAAAAGCTGTCTTAGGAGGTAAATCACACAGCAGTGAGGGAAATTCCATTTCATCCTGAGTCATCTTTTCATTCCCAGTAGCCAAAAAATGAAGCAATAATGCCCCTTTGCTCCTGGATGAACGGTTTTTAAAATTGGACCCTTTCATCAGCTCAAGCTTGGTAAACAGTTCATTTAAAAATGGGTGTAACAAGATTACTCCGGTATTTATGGTGATTGGTTTTTGATCTTTATCCCCATTGGATTCTTTTTCACCGTCTTTCTTATCCTTATGCTCTGAATGCCCGGGGTCATTTTTAGTTATCGGGACGTTCAGAAGCTCAGCCATCCTATTTTCTTTTTCAGGCTGGCTTTTCGAAAGAAATACCTCCGGATTCCTTTTGGAAGCCAACATTTGATCGATCAAGTCTTTGGCTTTTTCCAGCAAGACTTGTTCGGCAGCGCTTTCTTTTGGGCCTTGATTGACTTCCTCAAGCCCTCTAAAATCCAAAAATGAGGTGGTAACCTGTATCCTCAAAGGTTCTCCATTGGGCGCAAACATGGTGTAGTTCAATTCCAGATCGGCCAAGACACAGGGGAAAATAAAATTCCCCCATTGGACTTTCAGATAACGGGGGTAGCTGACTGATCCTTCTTTGCGGTAAACCGCCTCCATAAAAATTTCCAGTTGGGCTTTTACGGAAGTATCTTTTCCATTGTAGACATAACCCTGAATGGTTTGGGTTCCGTCAAATATAAAATCCAACTTCAAATCCCGTGGGTTCACCACCTTAAAATCCCCAAAGCCTTCTTGGTTGGATCGATTCAAGGCCAAGGAATACTTTTGGGTGAAATTTTCAGGATTTACCGGCAATGAAATTGGATTCCGGGTTATCCTGGATTTTATCCTCAAACCCCTATCGTCATAAGCATGAATCAATACCTTGGTCAACTGATCCTTATCCGCCATTGCCTTTTATTTATCTGCTTTTTGTTTTTTCGCTACTTTGCCTGTGCCTCTCAGTTCAAAACCATTGTAGCTGAGTTCCAACGTTTCGATTAAAACCTCTCCTTTTTCGGCATGGAGCTCCCCCACGGTCCAATTGACAGGCCACACATGATGCAGCTCCCATTGCATCAGCACTTCATGATTTTCGTTCAACAAGTCGACCTGTACAATTTTGAGCGGAATAATATTCCGACCTTGGAAAGCATCCTGAAGCCAATTGGTAAGTGCGGACTTTTCAGGAGTCAGAATACCTCTTTTTAAGGTCAAGGTAGAATAAGTGGTTCTGCCAGGTAACCTGTGTTCAAACTTGTTTTCTCCTCCCTCCCTGTAGGTCACCATTTCCATCTTCACATCCAGTCCGGAAACGGACTGAAATCCTACATCAACTTCTTTCAGGGCAGGCAAACCGTGGAAATTCACCCGGAAGTGAAAACCCGCTATCTGGTATCCATCCGCCATTTCAATCCACGTTTAAGATGGACAAACCTTCATGTGTCAATACCATCGTTTCTATACACACTTCATTGGCTTCGGCATTGAGGTCACTGGACTGTATTTTTCTCGGCCAAGCATTTTCAAGTCTCCAAACGATCACCGGTTCGTGGTTTTCATTGAGGAGCTTTATCATCACGTCACGGCGATACATAGATCCGGTTTTGTTTCCTTCCTGAAAATAATAGGTCTTCCTCCATTCTTTAAAAAAATCAAAATCCCCTTCAAAAGTGCCCCTTTTGAGCGTCACATCGCTGAATTTGGTGAGGCCAGGTTGTTTTGATTTGTTGTACATTTTACTGTTCCCTGCCCTATACTCAATGACTTCTGTTTCGAAGTCCAATCCACTGACCTCTGTAAATCCAATCCGAAAACCTTCGCCCCATTCTACCTGAAAATGAAACTTAGGCAATGGATAATCCCCTTTTCTTGCCATAATTTTTGTGTGTTTATGTTGGAATTAATTTAGATAAATGTTGTATGATCAATTTTCCCGATTGTCCATTTAGGCTTATAAACGAGGATTCCGCTGTAAAATTAAAACCCAAAGAAAAAGCAGGAGAACATGTGTGACGGAACTGCCAAAACCAAAAACCGGAAAAACAGATTACCATTCCGGCTAAAGCTAACTACCTAAATATAAGAAGCTTTTGCCAAAGGGTGCCCCAAAATCCTGAGAAATTTCAGGTAAATTGACTTTTTAAAATCATGCTAACCCCACAAGCGTTAAATAATAAGGTTGGGTAGCAGGGGGCTTGGGATTTTGAGGCAATGAAAGAATTGGAGAGGTGTGAAGCGGGTGGTGGATGTACTGTTTACTAATCCGTTATCAACCTAAATTTGTGGCTCTTGGCTTTATGTGCAAAGCGGTTCGAACATAAACCAAGTTGAAGCTGTTCTAGTAGAGAACCAACATATTTCTACCATGAAAAAAATCACATTTATCAATCGCCTTAGGCAGGGAGCCTTGTTATTGACAGTCGGCCTCGCCTTTATGGCCTGCGGCAATGACGACAGCCCAACCGTAGACCCGGGAGATGGTCTGACAGGACAGTCTAAAACCTACAATTTGGACGCAGTGGGAGATTCCGGGATCAGCGGAACAGCCTTATTGGAAGAAATGACCACCGGAAGTACCAAAGTGACGATCAACCTGACCGGCACACCGGACGGTGGGGACCACCCTGCCCATATCCATTTTAATTCGGCTGCTGTAGGGGGCGGAATCGCCATTTCTTTGACTTCAGTTAACGGAACCACAGGGATGAGCGAAACCACGGTTTCCGAAACAGATGAAGGTACGGCCATCAATTACAATGAGTTGCTGGATTATGATGGATACATCAATGTACACCTGAGTATGGAGGACCTTGCCACCGTGGTAGCCCAAGGGGATATCGGATCCAATGTACTGACAGGTGAATCACAGACCTATCCATTGAATGAGGCTGCAGTGCCCGGTATTTCTGGAGAAATAACCTTTCAAGAGCGGATCAATGGATTTGCATTGGCAACCATCAGCCTGACGGGAACTCCTGACGGCGGAAGCCATCCTGCCCATATCCATGAAAACAGTGCAGCGGTAGGAGGAGGAATCCTCTTTACCTTTACACCTGTGGACGGCAGTACCGGAATGAGCGTCAGTGATACCAGAAGCGGCATGATGGACGGTGAACCAAGTTACACCTTTGCAGAAATCCTGACCGTGGACGGTTATGTCAATGTGCACCTGAGCGCAGAAGAATTGAACGTGATCGTTGCCCAGGGTGACATCGGTTCCAACTTCGAATAAATATTGGATACATAATTAAGGAAATGGTCTACGGTCATTTTCAACCTCGCCCACAAGCATGTCCCAACAAGGCAGTTTGTGGGCGATTTGCTTTTGTGGCCAGCTAATGGTGATTTTAGGGAAAAGGGAGAATTGGGGAGGAGTGAAGCGGGTGGTGGATGGGTCATCCAATGTCCCGCTACCCACCTAAAATTGTGGATCAGTTGAAAGAATGATTTCATTTCCTGTTTTATCCACTATCAGCGTACCTTCTGAATGAATAGTTCATAATTCTCTATGGAAATCTTTGAGAAAAAAACATAAAATTACCAGCCGTTGCTCAAAACAACACTAAACTGTTTAAGTGGGGATCAACACCGTCCATAATTTCCACAAAGGGCCGTTATCGATGGGCCACAGAAGTGTGTAACAGGGTTAGTACCAAGCTTACTGTTTCTTGATTATAAAGGAAGTGGTATAAAAAATTCTATCCAAATAACCAGAAGCTAAAAATGTGTAAGAAACTGTCAAAATTAGGCTGGAACGTAACCTTAGATATTTTTAAGTTTCTTCAACCACACTTGGAAATTTTTTAAATAAGATTGACTTTACTTCGTCCCGATTAAATATAGTAAGGGGTTTTGCACCACCCAGCTTATTTAGAAATTCAGTTATTTCTTGGTGTTCCTTTTCAAAGTTTCCAAAATTGCTTTTCCCCCTTTCCAAACAATATTCCAAAAATCCCATTATTATCTCTTTTTTCCTGGCCAATTGATACGTGCCCATTGTTCTGGTTCTAAGAGTTTGATTCCAAAATAAAACCTTGGTTAACCAATATTTATCCTCAAAATTTTTTTCGTCAACTGACAAATAAATGGACCACCACAAGCCAGATAACCAATTTCTTAATAACTGACTGCTTTTTTCCAAAAGGAAATGTTCCAGTATATATCCTTCTTCACTCGTACCTTCTTTTCGTTTACTTACGTTGGGCCACCTTTCTCTCAAATAAGGATATAAATCAATTATTGCAAGATAATTCCAAAATCTGGGGTCTGCAGCCTCTAGTGGAGTCAGTTTATCATATGCTTCAAATAAGGCAATTGCAGACTCAAAATCATTCTCTGCATTCATTCTACTAAATAGGCCTAAGGGCCTTTTCAAATGAGGCATAATAAGTGTGTTTTTATCATCTAATTGGAATTCGCTGTTTCTGAATAAGTGAACTGATTCCCCTGATTTTATACTGGATATCAGGGTATCCATATATTTTTTTCTTAAGATTCTTTGTAGCTCCATTATTTTCAGTCAGTTTGATTTACATTCGATAATTTTTCCAATTGTTCAATCATTCGTTTATTTGGGTTTCCCAATAGTTTCTGAACTAAGTCAGGAATATTATTAGGGTCAATTTGGTCAGAACCGTTATTTAATTCGGGTTCGTTTAAAAGTCGATGCTGAATTGAAACAGCCCATACATTTTCCCTTTCAAGATGTACTTTAAAATTGAACAAAGCTATTGTCAGAGCATTTTGGACAAGAGAGGCATGGATGATATCAGCAAACTCCCTTTTTTTTCCGATGTAGTCTTGTTTATATTTTTCATAGAGAGCTTTCGGTAATTTGATCTGGATTTTACTGTCATCCAGGACAAATTTTGTAAAATCTTCATCTCCCTCATTTGGAATAATCTGCAAAAAGGAAGAAGCTGCTTTCAATTTGTGGTACTGGACGTCAGCGTTAAATTGAAAACTTCCAAATACACCAAGTAAGTCTGCTTTTTCGAGGTCAAATAAAAAGCCTGCAAAGTCAGGATGAGCCGTTGGGTTATTATAATTTGGAATTTCTTCTAATGCAAAACAAAAAACTTGAAAATCTACTCTTTTTCGAAGTGATGTTCGGGGAATTTCAATACTAAATCTAGGTTCTTTTGATGTGAAGATTTCTCTGTAAAGTGTTCCACCACAATTTACTTCACAACAATAGATTGCCTTATTGACTTTTACAAGGTCAGCTATAGTACCGTTATCATGTTTAATTTCAAATTCAATTAGATAGGTGGACTCTTTTATATCAATTGTAGGAGACTCTTTGAATCCAAATGAACTGTTTATGTCATCCGCCTGGCCTAATACTGGATGTGGCAATAATAAATTATTTAGCTTCATATGCGGATAATTTTAAAGTATGTTTTATCCCATCATCAAATCGAACCATAATAATGTTTTTCCCTTTGGCAAGGCTTAATTCTGAAATACTACTTCCATTATGTTTTCCTTGATCTGCTTCTATAATAGCTAAAGGTAAATCATCACCGTTATCCGATCCTGATTTAATATCTATGACAACTCCTGAATGAGCTTGGTCAGCTTGTATAATCAGGTTATGCACTATGCCTTTTTCATCTTTTGTAGCTACAGGCCTGAAACGTACAGAAATCGGAGTTTTTCCTTTTCCTAATTCAGATAAAGCTCCATCTTCTAATTGATTACCTCGTTCTTCAGATGGTTGGGGATTTGGGTTTGATTCCTCGTTTGGTTCACCGCCTCCATTCAATAAATTATCCTCGCCTGAATCCTTTTCTGCACTGTCAGCAACAGAACTAGTTACTGGAGAATAAGCTCTGACTTTTATTTTAGTGTTTATTGATGTAATTAGAGCGGTTTCACCTAAAGATTTGTTTTCAGATGATATTCCATCCCTTGTGCTTTCCGCCGTACCGGGAACAGCTTCCTCTTCGTCTAACAATTCTTCGGGAATAGATAAAAAATCCGCTAAACCAACAACTTCCATTTTACTCGAATTACCCACCCCTGAAATTGACTTCAGTTTTTCCGTCACGTATTTATTAATTTGATTATAAGCCTCTTTGTATTTTTGCAATTCTTCGGATGAAATAAATCGAACATTCTCAGGTTTCCATTCATTATGAGCAGCATTTTCCATCTGTCTCAAAACTTCATTTCCCTCCTCATTGTCACAAATAAAAACTGCGGCATATCCCGATAGTATATTTCGGGTTGTTTTAAAAACAGTCATTGCTGGTTTTCGCATAAATGATGTCCTGTTCTGCAATCCTTCATTTCTGTAAACATAAAAACGTACGGGGCCTAAAATAGGCAATTCATCTTTGTCGAATAGAATAAAGTCATCTGATAGCCCGGCATACTTCACAGCCTTGTAATAGGCTTTTGGATTCCATTGATCTAATTCACTAATGGAGCCATATTCGTTTTCTTCAGGAAAATATTCATTCATTATTTCCTCGAGATTTTTTTCATCAAAACTAACATCAACATCGTCTGTCTTAATTACTACATCAAGTCGGTCTTCATGAATTGCAAGCCAAAAATTATTGAGAACTGATTTTATCATTTCTCTACCGCTATTCGGGTCATTTCTCATTCCCAGAATAAAAACATCGGTGCCGCGCTCCTTTCTTCTGAACATCACACCGATATCATTAACATCGGTGATTGGTCCACTCTCTTCAATCTTGAAGACACCGTCTTTTCCTTTAATCTCATCTCCGATTTTGTGAGAAGCCAACCTTGTCCTTCCTTGAAAAAAAACTTGATCTCCTTCGATCATAGTAGAGACCAAAATGGTTCTTAATTCACTCGGTACATAATAGGCTCCTTTCCCGAAACCGAATGATCCACCCGAACCTGATGATTTGGAACTTATACCCTCTCCCATAAAAGAGTTGAATGGACACTGATAATTATATGGATCATAATGCATTCCTTTGGTGTTATAATCGCCCACCTTAAGAATTTTAATGGAATTGTTTTCATTTAGGTATTTCAGCATACCAGTATAAAGGTCCCTGGCTTGCTTGTTATCCTTGTGGAATTCCAAGCAAGATTCAATGTGTTCTCGAAGTGAGAATAACTCGGGATGTTCAGCCTGATTTATTGAAATGATTTCAAATCTTACCTCTACAGGCTTAGAATGGTCTAAACAAACATCAAGGCTATTTTGAATAGATTCACGGACAATGGAATAATAAGGATTTGCGCGAAATGTCTCGTGTATGGGGTCATTAGCACCGCTAAAAGTATTTTTTGTGGTTTCAAAGAACCATTTAATTTTTCCTGGCATATAAAAATTTGGTTTATTGTTTGAACTTGAATTTCCTTTGATCATACTTGTTGAACTCATTCTCAAATTTGGCTTGAGAATCTTTCATTGCTCTGCGGATTTCATCAAACATGTAGTCCACGTCTTCTTTTGTGAATTCATAATTGTTTTTATTTGAGCAATTTCCCAGTAGCCGTAAACCGTCCAGAATTTTTTCGACTCTATTTTCTGCCACTTTTTCGAATCTTTTTCGCTTATCAGATTTCATATAATCTTGAAATTTTTTTCTAAATTAAGTAAATGTATTACACATATGCAAAATATTTACTACAAAATATTATTGTAGTGAAAAAGAATGACAATTTCAAATCCATTTTTTTAATGTAGAATCTAAAATCCATTTTTATTATGAAATAAAATATTCAAATTTTAAGAAAGAAAAGTCTTTAGTAAAATTCTTATACAGGGAAATTCCAATTTTGTTAAAAAAAAAAATAATTTTAAGCAAGTTTTTCTAAGCACTACTAATAAAATGTCCATATGAAAGTTGAATTGAAATCATCAACTTTAAATGCGAATTATGAAAAAATCGAGATTCACAAAAACTTAGGCCGTAAAAGCGATCCAAGCCTCATGAGGCTCGCAGAAATGAAGAAGAAATTTACCGTGAAATGGAAGTCAAGTGTACACTTTTTATAAATGGGAACAACTTAAGTAGGGAATGTAAGCCATTAATTTCAAAAGGATTACAGAATTAGGCAGAAGGATTTATCGTTACTAATGCACACTTTTTACTAGTTAAAGCCAAAAGAATTAATTGGGGATATTTTGGGTCAACAAAGAGTCTTAGCAGGGAATCAAAGAATATTATTGGAGTTTTTGCGCTATCTCAAAAACCTTATTTGCAAATTCAATTTAAAAAATAGTTTATTGTTTTCACTATAAACCGATCCAAAATCATGTCTTGTACTACTCGCTGTTTCTAACTTTGTGTTGTTCAATAAATAATCTTCAAATTCGTTTCGGTTGTATATGTGGTAACATAAGACCTCTCCATTATCTTTTACAACCAAATATCCACCTGTTGCATCAAGTTGACCAAACCAAACTTTTGCAGGCATCATAACGAGAGCAATATCGGTTAAAAAACTTCCTATTTTATAGGAATAAAAAGGGTGATTTGATTCATGGTTAAAACCAAGTGGATTGATCCTTGAAATTTCATTAACTAAATCTATTGTCTTTGTATAACCTGATGTATAAAATAAGTAAACTATCTCAATACAATGAAAAAAATCTAAATGTTTACTATTGTAAACATTTAGATTTTATGGATATCAAAGAAAAATTCGGATTAAAGCTCAAAACCCTCAGAAAAGAAAAAGGCCTGTCCCAAGAGAAACTGGCCGAAAGATCCGGTCTTAACAGATCTTATATCTCAGGAATTGAACAGGGGAAAAGGAATGTATCGTTAGAGGTGATGGAGAAATTGGTCGAGGCGCTGGGGGCGGGGATTGGAGAGTTGGTGGATTTTTAAGCTGTTTCCAACTGCAACATTCTTTCTTTCAATGCAAAAGCAATGGTTCTTTTTACTAGCTTATTGGCATCTTTGAAGGTGGTTTTTTTCTTAAGCTCCTCAATTTTCATAGAAATAAGGAGTTTGGCAAAGCACTCGTCAGCAAAACTATGTGAAATAAAATCTATACCGGAAAAGTCAAAAGTTACCAATTGGTTTTGCTCCAAGGCAATTTCTATATCCTTCCTGATGGATTCGCCAAGAACCCTTGTGCCTAGATGAGTGCCAATATGTGAGAAGTTGATTGTCATTTTATTTTAACGAGTTTAAACAAAATAGTCTGCATGTAATTTATTTAAATCCATTAGTTTCTGAATATATTCTCCAAATGATAGTCTAAATAGGTTTCGTGACCTTTATGAGTTTTAATTTTGGTTTTGTTATTTATGTTAAGACCTTCTGGATTAATTAATTCCTTTGAAATAAAAATATCCCCTTTTCCACTAAAGCTTATAAAACCTAAATCAAACAATTTATCATATGTTGGCAACAACAGTAATCCATTAAACTTATCTATTCTTTCAAGATTATCTGATTTACTCCATGGCTTAATATGGGACGCATTAAGAAGCCTAACATCCAAATAGCCTGATATTGAACATTTACCCCATAGATTTAAAAGGTTCTCTCTATATTGGCCCTGACCTCTTCTACTCAAAATAATTGTTTCCTTTTCAGTAACCGTCAGGGCCGGATTAATAATTACACTTTCAATTTCTGGAGTAATTATCCTTCCAGGGATTCCTTCATAAGAATCGAGAAATTCGATATACAAGTCAAGAGATCTACTGTACATTCTATTCCCTTTAATATTTTTATTATAAAACTCATCAAAACTAAAATACTTTTGCTTAATTCTAATCACTTCTTCTACATCTGAAACAGAGTAAATATCTAAATCATTAAACTTCTTAGATTTCAAATGATTTGAAATGGTATTTATAGTATTTGAATACTTATCTGGTCTAGTAATGGTTTTTTTATTTTGTTTTAGCCAGTCTTCGAATAGAAATCTCATAAAGAAATAATTATCATTTTAAAAACCGTATTTGCAAATTCAATTTAAAAAATAGTTTGTTGTTTTCAAGATAAACTGACCCAAAATCATGTCTTGTACTACTTGCTGTTTCTAACTTGGTATTGTTCAGCAAATAATCCTCAAATTCATTTCGGTTATAAATATGGTAACATAAAATCTCTCCATTATCCTTAACCACCAAATAACCACCAGTAGCATCTAGTTCTCCGGTCCAAACTTTTGCAGGCGTCATTCCCAAAGCTATATCTGTCAAAAGCCTTTTGATTTTATAAGAATAGAATGGATGATTTGTTTCAAGATTGAAACCAAGCGGATTTTTCTCAGAAATTTCCTGAACTAGTTCTTTTATTTTGTTGTGGCCAGATGTAAAAAAAAGATAAACAATTTCAGAAAGAATTTCAGGTAATGCGCTATCAATCAATGTCAAGTTATTTTCAAAGACTGAATTTTCTGTTCTTTCAAAATCTAATTTCCCAGAAAATTCTAGAATTTTAAAAATTCTCCCTTTAATGTCCTTATGCATCTTTTCCCCTCTAGAAATATACATAGAGTTTATTAAATGGATTTCATCTCCGTTAAGTCTCTTGTTAGCAATCTTGTAAATAAAATTTGTAGTTTTACCAGCATTTAAAAGAGTTGAAGCACTACCAAGTTGAGACTTTATACTGAACCCTAACTTAGGCATTGTGCCTGTTCTTTGGTCATGAATAATTATCCTAATATCACTTTTAATGGAGGACTTTGCCTTTAGCGAAAAACAGTTAAAAGAATTTATAAATGACTCAATCACAGGAATAGAAAAGGTTGAAGAAGTTGTTTTTTTTAAACTAGAAAGCAAGTAAACAGCTTTCTCCTGAAATAAGGAAATGGGTATCCTAAATTCCTCATCCGTGCCTTTAACAATTACCAAATCACTTTCATAGCCGAATTCGTAAGTTCCTTTAGATTCGTCACGTAAAATCTTGATAATGGGAAAAATCAGGCTTTCAATTTTGTTTAGATCACTGTCACCTGCAAATAGATTTTTATCCGATATAATTTTTAAAAGTGTATAAATCTCACTCCATTCTCCTTTATTTCCTGTTAGCATTCGAGTTAGTTTAATTATTTACTCTTTCCAATAGAATCTTAACGTGCTCTGGGGTTAATAGGTAAAAATTTCCTACTTTTTTCAGAGAAGAAAATGCCACATTAAACTCAATCTCGTTAACCGTCGAAAAATCATGTCTGGTTCTTTTCTTTTTTTTGAAATAAACTCCGCGAGTAGTGTCTATAAATAGAGAGACATAAAATTCTATCTTATTATAAATTAATCTTATATCTAACCCATTAAAATAATCTTTTCTCATGGAATATTCAACTTCTTCAAAGATTTCAGACTCCTCCAATAAATAAATGAAATGTAAATCCCTTACTAATGATGGATACGTGCGCTTCATTCGGTTCAATAATCCATCCTTACAAAGAACTAAACCACTTACTAAAACATTACCATTTACATCTCCTCCAATAAATTCAAGGTATGTTTCACAATATTCGTTTTCAGTTGGAATTCTTAAATCTTTGAAAAAGAGATAGTAAAATGATTGGATGAAAGGAGGAATTGAAGCGTTTTCAACATTTGGATCTTTTGGTTTATTTTCGCCCGAATAATCGAGTTGCTTAATCTGATTTTCTAAGTCAATTATCGAAATTTTTGCGTCTCTACTGACTGAAATTTCTTTATTTGAAATTTTTACATCAATGATCTTCTTCAAAAACATCCTAGTTTCTTTAAAATCTGCTCTGCCGTTGCCCTAATTGCTGGTACAGCAACAGAATTTCCAAATTGCTTATAGGCAGAAGCATCTGCTACAGGTATTAAAAATTCATCTGGATACCCTTGTAGTCTAGCCCATTCGCGAGGTGTCATTTTTCTAATACCACGTCTATTTACCTCCCCTTTTATATGTGTAATTGGCGTAAAATCCTCCAATCGATCATCATATACTAGGTTCCTTTCTCTTCCCATTCCTCCGCAGACTACAGCATTTGCAACTCCATCGTCCGGAATTATTTCAAATCCAAAACCATTTCCTTTTGACAAATGACGATTTCTATGGTCTTCAAGTGTTTTCAGGTATTGGGTGGATAAGTAGTATTTAACAGAAACTGGATTTTCTTCTTTTACATCTTCAAAAGCAACAATTTCTTCTATTGGTTCTGGATAATCGAATTGATCAATTCCTAAATCCTTCCTAAATCCGACAATGAATATCCTTTCTCTATTTTGCGGAACCCCGAAATCTCTGGCATTAATAATTTCTGGGTCAGGAACAAAATATCCCAAATCTTGCCTAAGGACATTTAAAATTGTTGCTAAGGTTCTTCCTTTATCATGATTTCTGAGGCCTTTAACGTTTTCTAGAAAAAAAGCTTTTGGCCTTTTCCTTTTTATAATTTCAGCTACATCAAAAAATAATGTTCCGCGAGTATCTTCGAAACCCCCTCTTCGACCTGCAATTGAAAATGCCTGACATGGGAATCCTGCACATAAAACATCGAAGCCATCTGGAATAAAACTCTTCGTTTCTTCCTTAGTAATGTCCCCAAAAGGAATATCCCCAAAATTGGCAAAATAGGTTTTTTTTGCTTGATCATCCCATTCACTCGTAAATACACATTTTCCGCCGAGTTCTTGTAAGGCTAATCTAAACCCCCCAATTCCAGCAAAAAGGTCTATAAATTTAAACTTTGGATTTTCCTTTTCAGGAAAAGGTATGTTTTCTTTATGGTCAAATAATGAATATTGGATAGCCTCGAATGAATCTGACCACGCCATATGTGAAACATCCTGTTCCTCAAGAAGAGACTTGTAATACATTATAGCTCTATCTTCAAAGTAGGACCTATCTTCCGATCCTACAGAGCTTACAAAATGAGTTAAAGCTGCTTTACCTGTGTCCTCCTCCACAAATCTTAACTTGAACTTTTTACCGAAAAATTCTTCAACTAAATTTTCATCTTTTATTACCAAATTATTTTCCATAATCAATTCCAATTAACTTTTGCAATCTATTAAATATATAAAGAAGTTAGAAAAATACTTACCTTTCTTTGTCTTAGTCATTTCTTAAATATGATCCATTTTTTCTTATCAAAACCTTTTACTAAGCTCACCCATTCTCCACATAATCCCAAAAAAAATCCCCCAAACGCTCCGATTCCGGATCAAACTTCATTACAATCCTTGAAGTAAGCCGATCGATGTAATTGTGAATTGCTTCTGGATCCGGAAGCTTTTCCAAAAATGATAGCATTGGATTCCCTACCACAAACTCTCCAATCATACACCAAATCTCCCCTTTGAAACTATCGGCGTAAGTACCGGAATTTTTTTCCAAATGGCTTTTTAAACGGTCAATTTTTTCTTGTCTTGTCATTGAACCCTTTCCATCACGATCCCCCCAAATCTCGCTTCCCTGGCCTCGCAGGCGATGCCCTCCACATAGCAGCTGTTGCCATGGTACTTTTCCCCAGAGTCCCGGTATTCCCCTGCACAGCCATGACCACTGATGGCCGTATTGTAAAATACCACAGCCCGACCCTCCCAGTCGGTCGCCTTGTGGACACAGTCCCCGCAGAGATAATTGGGATACCTTTCTGAATAGGCCACCCCTTTATGGCAAATCGGACATTTTTGGTTTTCCATAGCGTGCTTGTTTAGGTGAGCACAAGGCTTCATTTTTTTCTCACAGCACACAAGTTACGAAAACCGACCTGACCAAGCGCCTTGCTGACACAAGCTGTCTGACTTTATTTTTTTATCTTCACATGCGGCCTTCTGATTGGGTTAGAGGATCAAAGGTACTTTTCAAGCTCAAATTCCGAATCGGGAAGTTTCATTGGCTTGATTTGCTTGGCGGTCATGACTATATAATGGTCTGCTTTGTAGCCGATGTATTCCAGAAAAATACTGCCTTGGCTGACCCTCAAAAAATCATTCCAATTGCCCAAATTATGTTCCAGAAATGCCGCGGTATGGATCTTCAGTTTATCTGAAACAAAATATACACTGGGAGTTTCCGAGTCATTTTGACTCTCAATGCCCTTGCATGTATACCCGGCTATTTTCTTTCTTTTGCTTATTTTCGAAAATTTCGGAGGATCTGAATAGGTTTGACCTGCATCCAGCTGAAACAGTTTACCTGCCCTGTTAAAATAATAGGAATTGTCTCTGGAATTGTAAAGTTGAATCAGGTTCCCATTTTCATCAAATGCTTTGTAATTTCCTGCATTGATATAATAATGCTGCTCCCTGCCATGGAGCGGCCCCATCATTTCGGTGATGTCTTTGCCATCCAAATCATAATATTGGTATTCATACAGAATAAACCCTTCAAAATATTCCGATTGGGCAGCTGCCATTTGGGCAAAAAGAAGGAAAAACAGGAAAAAGGTATTTTTAAACATGGATAGGATGTTAGTTTGAGAAAGCGAATAAAACAAAAATTTCATGTAAATCAACGATTTTTTTAAGCCTCTCAAACCACTTATTTATTGAAGTCAAATTTTCCGCTCAAATAACCCTATGTGTTCAAATCAATAAAAACCTATCTTTGCGGATGGTCCTACTGATCCATACATGAAACTAACACTACTGATTTTTGCCGGTCTGACACTGCTTAGCTCTCCCCTTGCCTTTGCACAGGAAAAGGATACGGAACCCTTTAAATTCATTGAGATTGGTGAAATTCCTGTCTTTGGTAAAAATGTGGACAAGCAAACCCGCTGTGTACACTGGCATTCGGACCTGGATATCATAGCGATCAAATTCAAGTGCTGCGACAAGTACTTCCCCTGTTTTTCCTGCCATGAGGAAGAGGCGGACCATCCTCATCAGGTATGGCCCAAGTCGGAATTTGACCAAAAAGCGATCCTCTGCGGGGTCTGCGGCACTGAACTGAGGATCAGGGACTATATGGCATCAGACAACACCTGTCCCCATTGCCAATCCGGCTTCAATCCAGGCTGCAGCAATCACTATCACCTGTATTTTGAAACCCTGGAAGTTCGTCCTTCACCAAAGGGAATTAAATAATAAGTCGGGAATTTTCTTTTATGACCGGTTGTCGGGAGAAACGTTGTCAGGTTTTCGCGATCACCTACAGGGTCTTGTTGTCAAGTTGTCGGGACCACTAAAGTGGTCTGGTTGTCGGGTTGTCATGAAAGTCCTTGTGGATAACTTGAAAAGGGTTGCCTACCCTAGAGATCGGATGCGGCCATAGCCGGGGTAGCGGCAAGGAAGGTTGTCGGGTTGTCGGGACCACTAGCGTGGTCTGGTTATCAGGTTGTCTTAAGGAAAATTATTGTGGATAACTTGATAAGACTTGCCTACCTAAGTGATGGGATGCGGCCATAACCGGGGTAGCAGCAAAGATGGTTGTCGGGTTGTCGGGACCACTAAAGTGGTCGGGTTGTCGGGTTGTCTTAAGGAGAGGCCTTGTGGATAACTTGATAATGGTTGCCTACCCTAGTGATCGGATGCGGCCATAACCGGGGTAGCAGCACAGAAGGTTGTCAAGTTGTCGGGACCGCTAACGCGGCCTTGTTGTCAAGTTGTCCAAGGCAAAACACTTGTGGATAACCTGACAACACTTGCCCACCGCAGGTGTGGCAAGCGACAACAGCTGCGCTAGCGGCAGACAACATCCTTGCCGAGAACCGAATTAAAAAAGCTCCCCCCTCAACCAAGCACAAACCTCCTCCATCACCGCCACATCCGCCGCCGCCCAATCCAATAAAGGAAGTTCCTCCACATCAAACCAGCCGTAATCGCTGTGTTCGGCCAGTTGCAGGATCCCACTCTCGATCTGGGCGATAAAGGGCAGCAATCTGATCTGAAAGCTGCCGTAATCATAAGCTGCAGGGGTCAGGGCTTCTTTTATGCTGATCCCCAATCCCAGTTCCTCACGGATTTCCCGGATCAGGCACTCCCTTGCACTTTCCCCGGATTCCACCTTTCCTCCGGGAAACTCCCACTTTAAGGGCAGTTTCATCCTTTTACTTCGCTGAACAGCCAGTACTTTTCCTTCCTTGATGAGGATGGCGCAGGTCACGTCGATCATTTCTACTCCCTTTGATTCCAAGCCTAAAGTATCAAAAAGCCAAGGCTCTTCCCTATTCAGACCTGAATTTTATTAAAAAATAAGTGCCACGGACCTCCTTTTTTCTGCTTGCACAATTCCTTGCCTTTCTCTCCGATTCTGCCTGAAAATGGTTAACTTTAATCTTCCGTTAACCAAAATCTGCCATGGCAAAGTCAAACCCTGGTCAGTACTCAAAGCCGGGCGTCTATGTAGAGGAGTTATCTGTTCTGCCGCCCACCGTCCCCCAAGCCGAAACCGCCCTTCCTGCTTTTCTCGGCTATACCCAGATGGCAGGTGAAAATGCAGGCATCAACCTGCAGGGCGTTCCCAGACGGATTTCGTCCATGGGGGAATATGAAAATTATTTTGGGACGGCTGCCAAAGAAAAGGGGATACAGCTGAACTTACAGCAATCTGCCACAGGAACTCCTACTGGCCCCATTCAGGCTACCATTCATGATCCCAACCCAAAGTTGCTTTACTACAGCCTTCAGGCTTTTTTTGAAAATGGCGGTAGCAGTTGTTTTGTGATTTCCCTGGGCGATTTGGACCAAGAGCCCCAGCTTAAGGATTATCAGGATGGTTTACTTGCCAGCACCAAAGAAGCACGCATTACCCTGCTTTGCTTTCCGGATGCCGTGAGGCTCTTGGGTGAGAAGGACTACTACCAGCTGATGGGTGAAGCCATGCTGCAGTGCAGCCAATTGCGCAGCCGATTTCTTCTGGTTGACCTGCAAAGTCCAAAGGCTGATCATCATGAGACGCTTAACCAGTTCAGAAATGGGCTGAGCCAAGAAGAAGGTCTGGGATTTGCCGCTGCTTATTATCCGGATGTCATCAGCCGGCTGGATTATGCTTTTGAACCCGAGGAGGTGACGGTAAACCTTGTGGATCCTACAGGTAGGTCCAATCCGCAAACCATAAGCCTGAAAGAGCTAAAAGACATCAACAATGCCTTGTATTTCCAATGTCTCAGCGAAATCCAAAGCACCCTAAAACCTGTATTGCCCCCATCCCCATTTATAGCAGGCATTTATGCCCGGGTGGATGGTTCCCGCGGCGTATGGAAAGCCCCGGCCAATGTGGCCTTACAGACCGCTCAGGCTTTGAAGGCCAACATCACCCAGCGGGAACAGGAACAATTCAATGTGGATACCGTCGGGGGGAAGTCGGTCAATGTCATCCGGCAATTTCCGGGAAGGGGCATTTTGGTATGGGGAGCACGCACTTTGGCCGGCAATGACAATGAATGGCGCTATGTTCCGGTCAGGCGATTTATGATCATGGTAGAAAGTTCGCTGAGGGAACCCTTGGAAAGGATGGGTTTTGAACCCAATGAGGCCAAAACCTGGATAAGAGCCAAGGCCATGACAGAAAACTTCTTCATGCAGCTTTGGAGGAGCGGGGCACTTCAAGGCCAAAGCCCGGACGAAGCCTTTTTTGTCAAATGCGGATTGGGGGAAACCATGACCCAAAATGACTTTTGGGAAGGGCGAATGATCCTGGAGATGGGATTGGCTGTTGTCAAGCCAGCTGAGTTTTTGATTCTACGACTAACCCAAAAAATGAAAGCACCATAAACCATGTCAATCAACGGAATCAAACCCATTAGCACATCTTCCAAATGGGAGGATTTGGTCCTTCCAGGAATCGTTCTGAAACAGGTTCGGGAATTGGAGACCCTCATGTCCAAAGGGCCGGGTTTTCCAGAAGATGCTTCCTTGACCAAAGGAACCCGAAGCATTTTATTCCATGGGCCTTCGGGCACCGGAAAAACTTTTACGGCTACTCTTCTGGGAAAGAGCGCCAACAAGGATATCTACAGGGTCAAGTTGTCCAAAGTGGTCTCCAAGTATATCGGGGAGACCGAAAAGAACCTCTCGAAAATCTTTGAAAAAGCGAGGGATGGGGATGCCATCCTGTTTTTTGATGAGGCGGATGCGCTGTTTGGAAAAAGAACGGAAGTCAAGGACGCGCATGACCGCTATGCCAATCAAGAGGTTTCGTATCTGCTCCAGCAGGTGGAACAACATCCCGGATGGGTGATCTTTGCGGCCCAAACCAAAAACAACCTCGACGCTGCCTTTTTGCGGAGAATGGGGTTTGTTATTGCATTTCCGCCCCCCAAAGCCAAGGAGCGGTTTGAGATTTGGCGCAAAAATTTCCCCAAACAACTGGAGTTGGATCCCAAAACGGATTTGCGTCAGATTGCCGATCAATATGAGCTTAAGCCTGGCACAATCGTGGCTGCCTTGCAACAAGCGAGCCTCAAAGCTTTTGTTCAAGGCGAGCATACCCTCCATAAGCAGGAACTGGAAGCTGCCATAGCTTTGGCGGTACAGAAAGACAAAAAATAATTTTAACCATCCTCCAAAACTTAACCTCCAACTAATGGAAAGCAAATACGGATTTACCAAAATGAGCCTGGAGGAGTTTATCTCCTGGATAAGTGTACAGCGGTTGGCCAGAACCATCCTGAATGTGCAGCAACACCATACCTGGATTCCAAGCTATGCCCATTTCGATGGAAAGAACCACTTTGATCGGCAATTGGCCATGAAAAACCACCATGTGGGCATGAATGGATGGGCAGACATCGGGCAACACTTTACCATTTTTCCAGATGGCAGCATCCTGACTGGTCGCTCCATGGAGCGGGTGCCCGCCTGCATCACCGGTCAGAATGCTTTCTCCATCTGCATAGAAAACCTGGGCAATTTTGATACAGATGGGGATACCATGACGCTTGAACAAAGGGAGAGCATCATCCAAGTGACCGCTGCCCTCTGTAAGAAATTCAACCTTCAGGTCAACACCAACTGCATCCTCTACCACCATTGGTTTCAGCTGGGGACAGGGGTTCGGAACAATGGGGCAGGTGGCAACAAATCCTGTCCTGGTACCGCATTTTTTGGGGGGAACAAGGTAGCGGACTGTGAGGAGTACTTTTTACCATTTGTCAGGAAAGCCCTGGGTGGAAATCCCCTTAAAACGGAGAATCCGGAACTCAGCAAACACCTCATTGTCACCAATGACCGGCTGTTCATCCGCCAAGGTCCCAGTGGTCAGGAGGCACTGGCCCAAGATCGGGATCCAGCACTTCTGGGTGCCATCCTTCGGGTGTATGGGGAAAAGGATGGCTGGTATAAAATCTCCAACAGCCAAAGCCATTGGGTTTTTGGCAGACATACCCAGGAAGTAATCCGGGCGGCTGTGAATGCCAATACTTTAAATGTACGCAGTGGACCCAGTACCTCCTTCCCCAAAATTGGCGCTGTAGCGAAAGGGGAAGAAGTCTTTTTGGTGAATGAAAAAAAAGGATGGTGCCAAATCAGCCTGGATGAAAAATGGGTAAGTAAGCAGTTTTTGGATATCAACTGAAGCGGATGGCTGCTGCATTCCCTGCCCAGAATTCAACCCCTCTCGGGGTTGGGGGACGGGGAGTTGAAGTGGCAAATCCACCGGATTTCATCCGGGGTTAATACCCCTAAAGGGGATTGAATCTTCCTGGCAGACATGCAAGCCTTGGGGATTTGTGGAAAAGGATCGATTCTTATTGAGATAGCGGTTGATGTCTAAAAGAATTCAACCCCTCTCGGGGTTGGGGATGGTGTGTTGGAGTGGCAAACCCACCGGATTTCATCCGGGGTTAATACCCCTGAAGGGGATTTAATCTCTACCTGGCCGACAGACAGGCCTCCGGGATTTTTCCGGTAAACTGACCGATTTTAGATATTATTCCAGTTAATACCAAAATAATGCCTAAGGAATTAGCCTTAAGGCAGAAAAACCCCATTAATCCCGAAGGCCCGTCTGCCTTCAGGGCAGGGATTTAATACCATGTTATTAGCCCTGGATGCAATCCGGTGAATAAAAGATTACAAAGATCATACAACCCCGGAGGGGTTGAATACCTATCCCGCAGCAATCTCCCACCTATCTTGCCTCAAAATACTCCGGGTATTGCATCCTCCAAGAAATCCACAATCACACCTGGAATTCTATCCAGAAAACAAATGCCTATTGGGCATGAATTTAAATCACCCACCCCAAAACCCCTTCACTTTGGCAGGGATTTTGAAAAGATGGGGCAAACCAACTTATTTAAAATCATGAAAAAACTGACTTTATTGACCCTGACCTTGTTTTTTGGTTGGGTGGCGGTGGCCCATGCACAGGTAAGTGCGGGTGTGTACCGCTTGAGCTCCCATACTTTTGCCGCCATTGGATCCGATCCAGATCAGAAAATGTTTGGAGAAGGCCGGGTATCCACCGGAAGTAACATCGGAATTGAAGGCACCTTTGGGTACAATTTTATCCAAAGGGATGAGGTGAATTTCTATTCAGGGTTCCATTTGGGCACCCGGTCAGAGGAAAGCCTATACCTGGGTATTCCATTGGGCCTGTTTATCAAACCTTTTTCAGAAAGCAGAAACTTCGGTTTTCTATTGGAGGCCAGTCCCATTTTCCCTACAGAAAGCAGTGCCTATTTCCGTGCGGGCATCGGCATCAAATACGTTTTTAGGTAAAGAAGGCTGTTATCTCAAAGATCCATTCCTTTTTATATCCAAAAATAAAAGAGGTGTGCTCCAATGCCCATGTAGTTAAAAAATTGACACCTTGGATTGGAGCACATTTCTTTTGAAGCTTCTTTAATCTACCAGCCAGATAAAATCCCCATAGCCTTCCTTTTCCATGTCTGCCTTGGCCACAAAGCGCATCGCGGCGGAATTCATGCAATACCTGAGTCTTGTAGGGGGTGGGCCATCATTGAATACATGGCCCAAGTGGGAATCTCCCAATTTGCTTCTGACCTCCACACGCACCATGCCGTAGGCGGTGTCTGTGGGCTTATCCAAAAGTCGGGCATCGATGGGTTTTACAAAACTGGGCCAACCGGAATTGGATTCATACTTGTCTTTGGAACTGAACAGAGGCGCTCCGGAAATGATGCAGACATAAATCCCCGCATTTTTATTGCCGTTGTATTTATTGTCAAAGGCCCTTTCGGTAGCCTCTTCCATGGTCACTTGGTATTGCAGGCTGGTCAGGGATTTTTTGATCTCCGCCTGAGAAGGTTTTTTGTATTTTGCAGCACTGAGTTCAGGCCAGTGATCCGCGATAAACTTATCCCTGCCTGACCCTCTTCGGTAGGCTTTGTAGTCAGCAGGTTTCTTTTTGTAATAATCCTGGTGGTAGGCTTCTGCCTCATAGAAATTGGTGAATTTGACAATGGGGGTCACTATCTTTTTGTCAAACCTGCCGGATTTGTCCAGGCGTGCTTTTGAGGTTTCTGCCACTTCTTTTTGGGTATTGGAATGGAAGAAAACGGCAGATTGGTACTGAGTCCCTCGGTCATAGAAAGATCCTCCCGCATCTGTGGGGTCAAACTGTTGCCAAAAGATATCTACCAGTTCGGAATAACTGATGATATCCGGATCGAAAGTAATCTGCACGGATTCTTTGTGGGAGGTTTGTCCGGAAGAAACCTGGGCATAGGTTGGGTTTTTCTCTTTCCCACCTGCGTAGCCGGAAATCACGGAAAGCACACCATCAATCCCTTCAAATGGCGCTTCTATGCACCAAAAACAGCCTCCGGCAAAAGTGGCCAGTTCTTTTTTACCTGGATAGTTTTCCAAATCTATGGGCTTCTCTTCTCCACTTTGGATTTTTGCTTCTGAACAGGCATTTAACAAAAGGCACATGCTCAAGGTAGCGATCAATACTTTATACATTTTAATCTAATTTTTTATGGTCAAAAACACTTGAAGGCAGCTTGGATCGGTAGATACGGAAATATCCATCAATTGGATGAAAGCCTTACCATGAAACATAACCACAAATTCCAGAAAAAAGTTAAGCTAAATCCAACGATTAAACTGTCTTCTAACTTGCAAACGGTTAAAAATTGTGAATTTTTTACTACAAAACGATTTGATGTCCCTTGATTCAATTAAAATGGGGCAACTGGGAAAAGGGCATAAAAAAAGTCATGAAAGAAACTCTCATGACTTTAGTCAATTAACAATAAACCCAAAATAACCTGCTGTAGGAGAAGGACTCGAACCTCCACGGGGCAGTTAGGCAAAACACGAGCTCGATATTTGCTTTATGCTGAGATCCCCACCCCCGAGACAGGAGGGCTTGTCTGCCAATTTCAACATCCTACAGTATAAAATACTGGCTGAAGGGGAAGGATTCGAACCTCCACAGGGTAGTTAGGCAAAACACGAGCTCGATATTTGCTTTTTACTTGGATCCCTACCCCCGAGACAGGAGGGCATGTCTGCCAGTTTCATCACCCTACAGTATAAAAGACCATTTGCCTTTGTTTGATGTTTCAAAGTTAATAAAAGTATCTATTCATTAAAATATTTTTAAATAAATAAAGTAAAATATACATTATATTTAATTATCAATTCATTTTTTTACATTATGCGAAATTTACATCTTTATTTTTTGTTCCCTGTTGAGGATTTTTCAACGGCATATTCCTGCAAAGCACGCCAATAGGGTACCACATTTTGCTGTTTTGTAAGTTGCTTTGGCCTAGAATCATGATATCGTCCTCTATTCCACAAAAAATCCATTGGATCTTTACGTACAATCCAGCTTGCAAAAGGGGGAATAGATGGTTACCTTAAAAGCTGTTTAAAAACAAAAAAGACCCATGAAGCTCGCCGCCATAGACATTGGAACCAATTCCATTCACATGATCATCGTTCATGCCAGTTCAAAAAACCAGTTTGAGGTGCTGATGCAGGAAAAGGAAATGGTAAAACTGGGCGTAGGGGTATTTGCCACCAACATGTTGAGCGAAAAGGCCTTCCACTATGGAATCGACACCATCAAACGCTATGTCAACCTCGCCGATCAATTTGGGGTGGAACACATCATCACCTCCGCAACCAGTGCCACTAGGGAGGCAAAAAACGGACGGGAATTTTTGGATCAAGTCATCGCAGAGGCCGGACTTTCCCCTCAACTGATCTCAGGTAAGGAAGAAGCCCGTTTGATATTTTTGGCGGTGCGCAAAAACATAGAACTGAATGGAGAAAAAGCACTTGTGCTGGACATTGGTGGTGGCAGTACGGAAGCTGTGGTAGGCAATCACCAAAAAATCCTGTTTGGCAACAGCATGAGATTGGGCGTGTTGAGACTTTTGGATTGGGTAGGATACGATGGACCTTTAGAAGAAAAAGCGCAGGAGGACATCCGAAAATACATCCGCAAAAAGGCTGAGAAAATCATGTCGGAAGCTACATCCCATGGCTTTTCCAAAGTAATAGGCACCTCCGGAACCATCCGGTCCCTAGGGGAGGCCTGTCTGACCAAAGGGGCCAATCCCAATCCCGGTGACGTGAATATGGAGGTGGTCAAAACCAAGGATCTGGAAAAACTGGTGAATAAACTGCTTCAGGTAGAAAAAGAAAAAAGATCCGATATTCCCGGCATCAGCAGCAACCGGGTCGAGGCCATTCACCTGGGTGGATTGCTTTTGGTAGAATTACTGCATATGGCAGGAGCGGAAGAAATCATGCTTTCTGATTCCAGCTTACGGGAGGGCATGATCATCGACTACTTGGAAAAAAATGCCCAGTTCCTGATCGAAGAACCCATCGGAAACAGCGTCAGGGAAAGAAGCAGCCTGCTCCTGGCAAAACGCTACGAAGTCAACCTCGATGAAAAAAGGCATGTATCCGGACTTGCCCTGCAACTTTTTGATCAGCTCAAGGATTTGCACCATGGCGCAGCCCATGAAAGGGATATTTTACAACAAGCCTGCATGATTTATGATGTAGGCCTATTTATCAAATTCCAAGATTACCACAAACATTCCCGTTATATCATTACCAACAGTGGTCTTAGGGGTTTCAATAACGAAGAAATCCTTCTTCTAGGCCACATGGCACGCTATCACCGAAAAGGCAGCCCCTCCAAAAAGCAGAAAAAGTACCGCCAACTGGATAAAAAACAAAGGAAAAACCTCAGATTGCTCGCAGGCATTTTGCGCATTGCAGTAGGCTTGGATAAAACCAAGAACCAATGGGTGCAGAATGTTTACTGTATACCTGAAGAGAAAAGCTTGACCATAAAGGTGTTTGGTGAGGAAAACATGACCTTGGAAATCTGGGAAGCCCAGCGCTATTCCGACACCCTGGCCAAATACCTGGGTTTAAAAATAAAAATCTTAGAGGGTTAAGTTCAGTATACCCTGTTTTTCCACAGTTTAGTTTCCGTGTTGTTGAGGTCAATCAGGTAACCATTGACCACGGCATATTTCATGGTTTCACCTTCGGCCAAGAAGAAATTGGCAGGGCTTCCAGGTTTGACACCATATGGAATATTTTCCCGCTCTTTTAATATCACCAAAGGCAATTCATGGAGGTCTCCAGCCTTTCCTTCCTGGACCTTTACCGCCAGATAACCCTCTTTCAATATTTCAAAAGCCTCTTCTGGGCTGATGGCCGTGGCATTGGGGAAAGTTTTATCATAGACTTTTCCTTCCTTGACCCTCAGTTTGGATGCATCCATTTCTTCATAACCATAAAAAACGGATAGGTCACCCACATCGTCCAAGGCCCCGCTTACAGCATAGCCTTCCTCGCTCTCTGATTCCCTTCTCTTGATCCCCAAATCAACCTGAAAAGTCTGGCCTTCCCTTTCTATCTGGACTGATTTCAAGATTAGATCCATCAATTTGGTATTATTGTCAGGGATGCTATAGTAATCCGATAAATCATGGTCCACATAAGAACCCAGAGCAATTTCTTGAAGGGCATGCAGGATAATCATAAAATTAAGTTTTCTGATGTACTGCTTTTCCGGATCATCAGGATAGCCACCGGATTCGATAAGGATGGTGCTGGTTCCCCATTTTTGAAAGTTATCCCCAAAAGCCCTGGGCTCGAAGGCGTCATCATATTTGCCGACTTTCCCTGGCACAACTTCCTGAAGCAGCTCATTCATGCCTATGATGACTTGCATGGCCGCTTTTCTGACCTCATTCACCTCAGTTTCAAAATTGTAAGCCGGTGCCAACACGGAAATGGTGGCAGGTTCTGGGCTGCGCTCCGCATTGTAGTAAATTTGTTGGTCGTGAAGGTTAAAACCAAAATCAGCCCCAAAATCTTCTCTGGCCTTTTTTAGGATGACCGCTTCGGGAGAAACTTCCCTGATGGCATCCCGGTTAAGGTCTATGCCATACGCATTGCGTCGCTCAAAGACCTCTGCCCCATCGGGATTGACCATTGGAATGAATTTTAAGGTCAGTGCTTCCCTGATCAGATTTCTCAATTCATCAAATGCATCTGCCTCTCCTTCCAGAAAATTAAACAGGTCAAACAAAGCCATGGTTGCCGTACTCTCGTTACCATGCATCTGCGACCAAAGTAAAACCTTCACAGGTCCTTCCCCATGGGTCAACTGAAAAATTTCCCTTCCTTCCACAGACTTTCCCAGTTCTTCTATCTGAAACAAAGCTTTCCTTCCTTCAATCAATGGCTTTATGTCCACATGTTTGAACCGACGGTGGGTAATGGCCGGCTCTTGGAAACTTTCATAAGCTTGATCTAGAAGCTCCCTGTCCGCTGGTTTTTCTTTTGGCTGGCTTTTTTCCGGCCCACAGGATACGAAAAGTAAAAATGCGAAAATACTCAAGTAAAAAGGGGTGGAGCAGATTAAATGTTTGTTCATAAAGTGCAGGGGTCAAGCAATCAAAATTTCTTGTGAAACGAATATTTACTTATTTGGTGCCAAAATAATAAACTTAGGTTTAAATTTACCCTTTCTTTCACAGTAAAACTCATTAACTGAATATGAAACTTCAGATCCTAGTCAAAGAGCTTCCTTTAAAACATACTTTTACCATTGCGCACCAAAGCAGGGATACGCAGGAGACTTTGATTGTGAGGCTGGAGGAAAATGGGCTAGAGGGGTTGGGAGAATCGACCACCAATCCCTTTTATGACATGACGGTGGAAAACATGCAGGCTTGTTTGGAAGAAGCAAGGGAAATTGTGGAGCAAGGTGGATGGGAAACTCCAGAAGCGCTATGGAAGCAAACCAATACCATTTTTTCCAAGAATCCTTTCGCACAATGTGCCTTAGATATGGCAGCCTGGGACTTGTTTACAAAAAAAAGAGGCAAGAAACTGTACGAATACCTCGGTTTGAAAACCGAAGACATCCCTACCACCAATTTTACCATAGGCATCGATACAGTGGAAAACATGGTCAAAAAAATGAAGGAGGTCCACTGGCCCATTTACAAAATCAAACTGGGTACCGCCTATGACCTTGAGATTATCAAAGAACTCAGAAAGCATACCGACGCGGTATTCCGCATAGATGCCAACTGCGCCTGGTCTGCCGAAGAGGCCATCCACAATTCCGAGGAAATGGTAAAATTGAATGTGGAATTTATGGAACAGCCGCTTGGAAAGGATGATTTTGAAGGAATGCGTGAAGTGTATCGATACAGCAAGCTCCCCTTGATCGCGGATGAGAGCTGCATCGTTGAATCAGATGTTAAAAAATGTCACGGATTTTTCCATGGGATCAATGTCAAACTGGTAAAAGCAGGAGGCATCACCCCGGGACTTCTCATGCTACATGAAGCCAAATCCCTGGGCATGAAAACCATGGTGGGTTGTATGACGGAATCTTCCATCGGTATTACCGCCATTGCCCATATTGCCCCTTTGTTGGATTATGTAGACATGGATGGGGCCATGCTGCTTGCCAAAGACATCGCCAAAGGAGTCCTGATTACTACGGATCAAGTGGTATTTCCTGCGGGAAACGGAATAGGCGCCGTGCTTTTGTGATTTGAGAATTTAACGGGGAATGAAGATTTTACCAGTCAAAAAGTTTTTTTGAAGCTTTATGTTTTTGCATGAGAGGAGGAATGAAATCCATCCCTGAAATTATCTTTCTGATGCACCCGCCGCCTTTTTGGCTTCTTCCCAATAGACATCCATTTCCGCCAGGCTCATGTCTTCGATCTTCTTTCCAGCAGATTTTGCTGCCGCCTCCAAATATTGAAACCTGTGGATAAATTTTCTGTTGGTCCGCTCCAGAGCTTCCTCAGGGTTGATGTCAATAAACCTGGCATAGTTGATCAGGGAAAAAAGCAGATCTCCAAACTCAGCGGTGGCTTTCTCCTTGTCGATGTATTTTTCATCCATGGCATTGAATTCCGATTTGAATTCCTGCATTTCCTCCTCTACCTTTTCCCATACCTGATGCTTTTCTTCCCAGTCAAAACCCACTCCCCTGGCTTTTTCCTGGATGCGCATGGATTTGATCAGTGCTGGAAGAGACCGGGGGACACCACCCAATACCGACCGGTTACCCTTTTCCTGAAGTTTGATTTTTTCCCAGTTTTGTTTGACCACTTCCTCATCATTGGCCACGGTATCGGCATAGATGTGGGGATGCCTTCGGATCAGCTTTTCGCAAAGGGCATCGATAACGGTTCCCATGTCAAATGCCTCCTTTTCTGCCCCGATGCGTGCATAAAAAACGATGTGTAAAAGAATGTCACCCAATTCTTTCTTTATTTCTTCCAAATCATGGTCTAGAATTGCATCCGAAAGTTCGAAAGTCTCTTCTATGGTCAAATGGCGCAGACTTTCAAGGGTTTGTTTGCGGTCCCAAGGACATTGCTCCCTGAGTTCATCCATAATGGTCAGCAAACGATCAAAAGCTTTGAGCTGATTTTCTCGGGAAGTCAAGGCAGACATAAATAAGGGAAACTATAAATTGGATGTGGACGTTTTGAAAGTAATATGTAAATTTGTGCAAATTAATTGGATATGGCAACTCTCTATTTAACATTAGGATTTCTGGCGCTGTTTTTCATTTTGATGTCTGTAAGGCTGATCTTTTTGAAAAACGGAGAATTTAAAGGCACCTGTGCCTCCCAAAACCCATTTTTGAATAAGGAGGGAGGCACCTGTGGTTACTGTGGTAAAACAGTGGACTCCAGCAGTGCCTGTGGCAATCCAGACAATGAAGTGGACAAAGTAATGGCCAAATTCAAATAAACACCTGACTCCTGTGCTACTTCGCATGGGATTTTTTAATCAACAAATAATTCTTTAACAAGTGGCATTAATCAAATCGATTTCCGGTATCAGAGGTACCATAGGTGGTCAAGCAGGTCAAGGCTTGACACCATTGGATGTGGTCAAATTTACAGCCGCCTATGGGGCTTGGGTCCTTGACCGTACCCAAAATGCCAAGGTGGTAATCGGCAGGGATGCGAGGATTTCGGGGGAAATGGTCTCCAAACTGGTAGCAGCTACCCTGCAGGGAATGGGAATTCATGTGATTGATCTGGGTCTCAGTACTACACCTACTGTGGAATTTGCGGTTCCTTTAGAAAAAGCAGGCGGTGGAATCATCCTGACAGCAAGCCACAATCCCATACAATGGAATGCCCTGAAATTATTGAATGATAAAGGGGAATTTATTTCTGACGCCGAGGGACAGGACATTCTGAAGCGTGCGGAAGCCGAAGACTTCACTTTTGCAGAAGTCAAAAAACTGGGTAAATATACCTTGATTGAAGATTATATAGATCGGCACATTGAGCATGTATTGAGCCTATCATTGGTAGATCCTGAGGCCATCGCGGCCCGGAACTTCAAAGTGGTCATTGATTGTGTCAATTCTACAGGTGGTATCGCACTGCCCAAGTTATTGAATGCACTTGGTGTTGCCGTAATAGAAGAAATGCATTGCAAACCGGACGGAAATTTTCCCCATAATCCAGAACCTCTACCGGAAAACCTAAGGGATATCTCGGAGAAACTGGCCAAGGGAAAATTTGATTTAGGCATTGTGGTCGATCCGGATGTGGACCGTTTGGCTTTCATCAACGAGGATGGAACGCCATTTGGAGAGGAATATACCTTGGTGGCTGTGGCAGACTATGTGTTGTCCCAAACACCCGGCAATACCGTTTCAAACCTGAGTTCGACCAGGGCACTTCGGGACGTGACCGAAAAAAGGAATGGCATTTACCATGCCGCTGCTGTGGGTGAGGTGAATGTGGTAGAGAAGATGAAAGAAGTGAATGCCGTGATTGGGGGTGAAGGCAACGGCGGTATCATCTATCCAGAATCCCATTATGGTCGGGATGCTTTGGTGGGTATCGGGTTGTTCCTGACTCATCTGGCTAAATTCGGAAAGACTGTATCTCGTCTGAGGGCCTCCTATCCCAACTATTACATCTCAAAAAACAAGATTGAGCTTACTCCCGAAATTGATGTAGACCTGATTTTGAAGGAAATAAAGCAAAAGTATATCAAACAGCCCATCAATGACATCGATGGGGTGAAGGTGGAATTTGAAAAGGAATGGGTTCACCTGAGAAAATCAAATACCGAACCCATTATCCGCATCTATTCCGAGTCAGAATCTCAAGCAACTGCAGAGCATTTGGCCAATAAAATCATATTGGACATCAAAGAAGTCATCAAGGCCTCTGTTTGATGTACCTGCGATAGGAAGTCGTCCAAAACAATTTGGGATCCTTTAAGCAAAAGAATTATATAAACCCAGTAGAGATGAGAGTGTATTTAGACAACGCCGCCACCACCGCCATGGATGAGCGAGTGATAGAAGCCATGCTTCCTTACATGAAGGACCACTACGGAAACCCATCCTCTGTCCATAGTCATGGAAGGGAAGTACGCACTGCCATAGAGCGGTCCAGAAAGAAAGTCGCTGAATTGCTCAATGCCGCTCCGTCGGAAATCTTTTTTACATCAGGAGGCACCGAGGCCGATAATACCGCCTTGGTTTGTGGCATTGCCACCCATGGAATCCAACACGCCATCAGCTCCCCTATCGAACACCACGCTGTGCTGCACACTTTGGAAAGTTGTGCCAAAAAGGGTCAGGTAAAACTCAGCCTTTTGGATGTCAATCAGAAGGGTGATCTGGATTTGGATCAATTGGAAACTTTGCTCAAAACCCATCCAAACAGCTTGGTATCCCTGATGCATGCCAACAATGAAATAGGAAATATCAATGATTTGGATCAGATTGGGCAGCTTTGCAGGGAATACGGGGCTTTTTTCCACTCCGATACCGTACAGACCATAGGACATTACAGGCATGATCTGAAAAGCCTGCCAGTAGATTCCATCGTTGCAGGCGGCCATAAATTCCATGGACCAAAAGGCTCTGGATTTCTTTACGTTGACAAAGCCAAAAAAATACACCCTTTCATCTATGGAGGCGCACAGGAAAGAAACATGCGTGGCGGTACCGAAAATGTGATCGGCATTATCGGCATTGCCAAGGCGCTGGAATTGGCCTATGAAGACATGGATGGGCACCGTAAACACATTGAGCAATTGAAACTACATTTTATCCATGCTTTGCAAAACCATATCCCAGGGATTGCTTTCAATGGTCAATCTGGGGACTTGGAAAAAAGCTTGTATACGGTTTTGAATGTTAGCTTACCCCCTTCTGAAGAAAACAGCGGGATGTTGTTGTTTAACCTTGACTTGAATGGAATTTCGGCCTCAGGGGGATCTGCCTGCAGCAGCGGGGCCAGTGTGGGTTCCCATGTACTAAGGGCGCTCAAGTCCGATCCTCACAGGGATTCGGTCCGGTTCTCTTTCAGTAGGTTCAATACGCTAGAAGAAGTTAACTACACCGTAGAAAAGTTGAAAGAACTATACCCTGTGCAGGTGTAAAGCAAGTCGGGTTTTTTCGCATTATGCCCTCTTTCTTTTGTCCCAGTCTCATATCCCGGCTTTCTACATTTTATCTCGTTTCCCCAGGCGATGCATAGGGCATAAATTGCCTTACTCAACATCTGGTTGTAAGTCTGATACCTTTTTGGAATTGAAAAAACTAAAAAGGCAACTTGCCCAAATCAACATTTCCTCCCGAGAGGATGATGCCTACTTTTTGACCCATAAACCTGTCCTTGTTTTTCAGCAGTGCAGCCAAAGGCACTGCACAACTGGGTTCAATGATGATTTTCATTCTTTCATAAATGAGCCGCATGGCCTCAATAATCTCACCATCATCCACTGTCAACACATCATCCACATGCTCCATCATCAAATCAAAATTTATTCCCCCCATAGAGGTCAACAGGCCATCGGCAATCGTCTGGGGTCCTTCCATGGGAACCCGTTTTCCGGCTTTGAAGGATTGATATGCGTCATCAGCCCCTGAAGGTTCTGCGGCTATCACGGCTGTGTTGGGGGACAAATAGTGGGTCACCAAAGCGGTCCCTCCCAGTAAACCTCCTCCTCCCACAGGGGCCATCAGGGTATCAAAGGCAATGCCTTCCTCCCACATCTCCAATGCACATGTGGCCTGACCCTCTATGACATCCCAGTCCTCAAAAGGAGGGATAAACCTGGCACCTGTTTTTTTCACTACCTCTTCCAGGGTACTTTCTCTAGCTTTGAGTGTGGGGTCACATTCGATGATGTCACCACCGTAGGACCTGACTGCCTTTTTTTTGATTTCCGGGGCATTGGACGGCATCACAATGTAAGCTTTGATTCCAGCCACAGAAGCTGCCCGGGCCAGTGCTGCGGCATGGTTTCCGCTGGAATGGGTAGCTACTCCCTTTTCTTTTTCCTCTGGCCTAAGCTTCAGGACCGCATTCGCCGCCCCCCTTGCTTTGAATGCACCTACTTTCTGGAAATTTTCGCATTTGAAAAAAATTTTACATCCAGCGATTTCATCTATGGCTGAATTGGTCAGGATGGGTGTCCGGTGAATAAAAGGCTGAATCCGCTCGTGGGCCCTGCGAATATCAGATAAAGAGGGTTTGGATTTTTGGCTCATGGGAACCTAATGATAGTTTGGAGGGAAAATCATGAATTAAAGAAAATGATAGAGAAAAACCAATACACCTGCAAAGGCAGGCTTCTTTTGGCCTTTGATCTCCAGTTTTACCTTGACCTCAGTTTTGATGGTTCCTCGGAGATTCTGAATACTCGAAAGGGTGGCAATCAGTCTGACCTCGTCATTGACCAAAACCGGATGGGCAAAACGCAGGTTTTCTATGCCATAGTTGACCATCATCTTCAGGTTATCCACCTGAACAATCTGATCCCAAAGGTGGGGTACAAGTGAAAGGGTTAGGTAGCCGTGTGCTATGGTATTGCCAAATGCCCCCTCTTTCTTCGCCTTTTCGGGATTGGTATGGATCCATTGGTGGTCTAGGGTCGCATCAGCAAATTGATTGATCTGTTCCTGGGTTATCTTATGGTAGGCTGATGCACCCAATTGTTGTCCGGCATACTGCTCAAATGCCTCAAAACTTCCGACTATAATTTTTTCCATCGTTCAAATTAAACAATAATGTGGTGTCCCACAATCATAAACCTAATTTTGGGATTTTGAAAATTGACGCTAAAGCAAAATTAGAATATGCCTATTTGTAAAGCAATGACAGCTTACCGGGTATGAGAAAATCAAAAATCTTAACTTAAATTTTTCGGATATAAAAAAAGCCCGTTCATCCAACTAAAAATATTTTGTGAATCAAAAGACAAAAATAATTACTCCCTAATGATTGTTTTATAAAACTAATCAATAAATTTCAGCAGGTTTTAAAGATTTTATCCAAACTAAAGATTTTATGAAACAAAGTCTAGGGCTGTTAATTCTTATGGCCATCCCATTATTTTTTAGCCTATCGGCACAGGCACAAAAAGAAGAAAAAGCCCATTCCATACTTGAGATGCAACAAGTCACTGAACTCAATGAGGATTATTCCATCAACCTGAAAACCACCCAAAGTCTTTTGATCCTGAACAAAGATGGGCTTGGTCACGGTGTCATCCTGATTCACTATGACAAACTGCGAAAAATCCAAAACTTTGAGGCCACCATCAGCAGTCCTTTAACCGGAAAGGTGATTAAAAAACTAAAATTGAAGGACCTTAATGATGTGGCCACCATATCAGACATCTCGGTCATGGATGACAGTCGAGTAAAATACTTTGAAATCAACACGGGTGTATTTCCAATTAAAGTGGAAACTTCCCTTGAAATGAAATATGTAGGCAACTACTATATGCCCACCTGGCAAGTGGTTCCTAAAACCCACCAAAAAGTCCTTTCCTCCAGTCTTGAACTGATTTATCCTGAGTCTTTGGGCATCCGCTACAAAACCCAAAACATCAATGTAGAACCCGAAACCGGTCAGGTTAATGGAAAAACAAAACTCAAATGGACTTTAGAAAACCTGGATCCACAGCCCAGTGACATCGATGAAGAAGATGATTTGTTCATCCGCTTGGGTCCTAAAAAATTCTCCTTGGAAGGCTATGCAAGTGAAATGGACAGTTGGGAGGGTTTGGCGAAATGGCAAAGTCAATTGAATAAAGGAAAAGATGAACTTCCTGGTCCCCTCAAAGCCGAAATAAAAAGCATGGTGGTTGGCCTAGAATCACCAGAAGAAAAAATTGCCAGATTGTACCGCTATCTTCAGGAAAATTACCGCTATGTCAGCATACAGTTGGGTATAGGGGGGTGGATGCCTACCGGAGCAGCAGAGGTCTACAAATACAAATACGGGGATTGTAAGGGTTTGTCCAATCTGATGATGGCCATACTCAAAGAAGCAGGTGTACCTTCCAATTATACCATCGTGAGAGCTGGACAAGACGCCAAAGACATCGATGTGGATTTCCCCTCCAACCAATTCAATCACATCATTTTGAAGGTGCCTTTGGAAGGAAAAGACCCAGTATGGTTGGAGTGTACCTCCACCTTGTTGCCTCCCGGATTTCTGGGTGACTTTACCATGAACAGGCATGTGTTGGTAGTGACAGAAGATGGGGGGTATTTGGACAAAACGCCAGACTACAGTGATTTAAGGTACAATACTGTTTTACATGAGGCCAATCTTGACCTGGATGACTTGGGCAATGCCCGAATCAAGGGTTCAAGATCTTTTCAGGGCCTGCCAGCTCAGTGGTTTGCATCCGCCATGCAACAGAGTGAGACCGAGAAAAAGAAATATGTATTGAATAAAATGAACCTCAAAGGCCTGGTGATCGACCAATACGAATTAAATGTAGCCAAGGAGAACAACATTCCATCAGCAGAAATCAGTTATCAGGGCATTGTGCAGCAATATTTTCAAAACACTGCCAAGCGGATCATGATCCAACCGCAGTTCGAGCCTTTGGAAACCGATATGCTGTCCAATAATTGCATCAAGTTGCAAGACCGTATTTCCATCAAAGCGCACCGCAACTTAGAGCCTGAAGCACCATTGCTTGACTTTCTTCAGGAGGAAGAAAATTACAAATCATCGCTGAAAATGTCTTTTTCAGACAATACTTTAACCATGGACAGAACTGTGGAAATTAATTTTCCAGAAGACATGACCAAAGAGGACAAGCAGCAGGTCCTTAAAACCATCAACGGGCTGCACAACAAAACCTTATTTTTCAAAAAATTAGATTGACCCATGAAAACATTTTACAAATTTCTTTTAAGCAGCTGCTTGGTGGGAACCCTAACCCTGATAACCGCCATAGCACAAGATATCAAATTCGGTAAATATTCCCAGGAAGAAATTGACCTAAGTTCCTGTGAATATGAGCCTGATGCAGCTGCGGTAGTCATTTATGAAAGTGCCTCCAGTTACTTTGTGGGAGGTAACCTGCATACTGATATTCATTTCAGGAAAAAAGTGTTCAATCCTAGCGCCACTGACATCGCAGATGTGACCATCAGCTATTACCATGGGGGCAAAAGCATTGAGATTATTTCCGGTCTCAAGGCCCAGATTGTGAATTTTACAGACGGCAAAGAGGAGGTGATCAAGTTAAGCAAAAAAGAAATTTTCGAGATAGATGCGGGCAATGGCCGAAAAGAATACCGGATAACTTTCCCAAATGTACAGCCCGGTTCTATACTTGAATATAGTTACAAGAAAATTGATAAATACATCACATTTCTGGATGGCTGGTCCTTTCAAAACAGAATTCCAACCATGGTTTCAAAATACAGCATTGACATCCCTGAGTACTTGGATTACAGGTTTTTGGGTCAAGGGGATAATTTTGTTTCAAGAGCCAAAAAAACTCAGAAGAATGGCAAATACGAATGGGAATTGACTAACCTTAAATCCATCAAACCCGAACCCTATATCTCCAACTTTGAAGACTATCTTGACAAAATAGAGTTTCAACTTGCTGGATACAAAAAAGACAACAGCCAGGGTTATGGCGGTACAGGTCCAGCTTATGAAAGTGTCATGTCTTCTTGGCAAGAAACCGCTGATGAACTCACCTCGTCGGATAAATTCGGCGGTTTTCTAAAAAACAATGCTTCCACAAAATCTCTCAAGGAAATCCCTTTAGAAGGAACCTCTTCGGTAGAGCGTATGGCAAGTGCGCAAAAATATATACAGGAAAATTTCGAAAACAGTCGAAGAGTTGGGATTTTTCCTTCTCAAACCATCAAAGAATTGCTTGGTAGCAAATCTGGAACCAAAGCGGATCTTAATCTTTTGTTGCTTGCCATGTTGCGGGCGAACAACATTTCTGCTTACCCTTTGTTGATCAGCAGCAAAGGAAACGGAAGATCAACATTGGTTCAGTACCCTTTTATTACGCAGTTTAACCAACTCATCATCGTAGCTGAAGATGAAAAAGGAACCGCCATATATTTGGACGCCTCTGATAAGGAATTGCGTCCTGGATACCTTTCCCTTGATAATCATGTAGAAGGAGGCTTTGTATTGATGGATAACAACAGTGGGCTGATGCCCATTCAACTGGGACACCGTTCGGGTGTATTTCAGATGGTCAATGTTAAGCTCAATGAACAAAATGAAATGACATTTGATAATGTGGTCCGATATTCTGATTATGATGCCATTCAATTCAGAAACAACAGCAAGGGTAGCGATGATTTGGAAGAGGTTAAAAAAGCTATGTTCTCAGAAAATCAGGATAATATTAACCTATTGGAAGTAAATGTAAAATCAGGTCCAAGACCTCAAATTGATACAAAATTTACTGTTACTGACAAGATGGATGAGAGTACCAATTTAATCTACCTTACCCCATTCAAATACCTAAAGTACAAAGAAAACCCCTTTAAAGAAGACAGCAGACAATTTCCTGTCGATTTTAACTACAGTTTCAGCGACAATTATTCTTCCATCATCAATATTCCAGATGGATTTGAGTTGGATGATTTTCCTGAAAGCATCAACATCGCCATGCCCGATGGCAATTCCAAACTTTTGTACAGTGTTACTCAAATGGAAGGCATGATCAAGATTTCAGCTGTCTTCGAAATGAAAAACAGCATGATATTGGCCAGTGATTATAAGGATCTGAAATACTTTTTGGAAATGGTGACCAGTAAATTCAAGGAACCGGTAGTCTTGAAAAGGATAGCCATGAACCTTTCTGAAAACGTTTCTCAAGCCAAATCGGAATAGATCCCATTACAAATCATTGATCTGATCCAGATATGTTGAAGCCTGCTGAAGGATATTTCCCTTTTCGGCAGGCTTCATTTTTTCCCAAGTCCTATACATCATGCCTATCCTTGGGTTATTTTCAAGCTTTTCCCGATGCCGATCATAAAAATCCCAATACAGACTATTGAACGGGCAGGCATTCTCCCCATATTTTTTGTTTTTGTCATATTTACACTGAGTACAATAATTACTCATTTTATGGATGTAATTGGCGCTTGACACATAAGGTTTAGTGCCTACTATACCTCCATCGGCAAACTGACTCATGCCTCTGGTATTGGTGATTTCTACCCATTCTATCGCGTCTATATAAATACCTAAATACCAATCATCCACTTCATCCGGATCACATCCGGCCAAAAGTGCAAAGTTACCGGTAACCATCAGGCGTTGAATGTGATGGGCATAGGCTTCATTAAGGGATTGACCAATGGCATGCTTTAGGCAATTCATTTTCGTTTTTCCTGTCCAATACCAATCTGGCAAAGCTCTTTTGTGCTCAAAAAAATTCAGTTCGGCAAACGCTGGCATTTTAGCCCAGTAAATGCCTCGCATGTATTCCCTCCAACCGATTATCTGTCTTATAAATCCCTCTGCCTGAGAGATATCGATATCATCTTGGTGATTTTCCCATTGCTGTTCCACTTTTTTGACCACCTCAAGGGGTGAAAGCATTTTGCTGTTTAAAGCAAAACTGAGTCTGGAATGGAAGAGAAAGGCATGGTCAGTGTGCATCGCATCCTGATAAGTGCCAAAATTGGGCAAAAGCTTTTCACAAAAATAATCCAACAGCCGAAGTCCTTCTTTTCTACTTGTTGGCCAATCAAAATTTGCTTCTACAATTTCCCCTAATGTTTTGACCCCTGCTTTTCTAACCATATCCACTAATCCCGAAACATCCTTCTTGAAGGTTAAAGGGGCTTCAATTAAATCAGGATCTTTGAGTTTATTGCGGTTGTCATGATCATAATTCCACTTTCCGGTGATCGGTTCCTTCCCATCCATCAAGATATCGTGGTTTTTTCTCATCTGCCGGTAAAATGTCTCCATCAGATAGGTTTTTTTTCCTTTGAAAAATGCTTCCAAATCTTCCCGTTTAGTCATGAAATGTTCTGTATCCCATGCTTCATGGCTGATTTTAAGCTTTGAAACCCACTTCTTGATCTGTTTGTCTAGCCGGTATTCATCAGGCAACTGATAATCGAAGTGTTCAATGGCCTTTTCTTTGATCAGCCAATCCAGATTTTTGGTGATGTCCTGTTCATTTCTTTCATCATCCAAAGTCAGGTAAACAAGCGCATGTCCTTCGTCTTGTAGGGACTGCGCAAACTGCCTCATGCTTTGGAAAAAGGCTACTACTTTTTGGATGTGATGGTGGACATAATCCGTCTCCTGCCTCACCTCCATCATCACATAGAGGGTATCCCTTTCTTGCTTTTGGTACCAAGAATGTTTTGCGTTCAATTGATCGCCTAAAATCAACCTGAGTTTTTTGCCCATACTTTAGAAAATACTGGTTACCTGTGGTATGTAAAAGAAAAAGAGCAAGGGATTGTTTCAAAAAAAAATGGCTGCCTAAAGATCCTTATGATCAATGAGGCAGCCTTACACACACGATAACCAGTAATGGTATAAAAAAAATGTACGGGCGATTAGAACAATTCCATAAAATGGGTGGCTAAGCCGTGAGTATGTCTGTACTTAAATTTATGAATGGCTGGAACCATGTCAAGACTTGGATTGAAGGCTTTGGCCCAAAACCCAAAATCGATACCAGCAGGTAATGAATGAAATAAATCCGGAGCCAAATTCCTCTTCACTGATGCTACTGCACTTATTTGGCTCCGGATACTAGGACAAAAATCTCCCCGACCCGTATCCACTCGGGTTTCCAACTGCAAATGACCAACTGCACTGGGGATGCCTGATATTGAAAATAATGATGAAAAAAATGATAACGGAGGTAGTACCCCAAGGTTCACCCCGGATTTCCGATCCTCACTTTCCTTGGTGAAAATTGTATAGGTACTGAATGAAAGGTTTTGGACAGGCCTGTTGAAAGTGTTTATCTCCCGTAAATACTTGGTAGAAACTATCCTCCCCTTCATGTAACTTCCCTTTGGTCCATACTTGGACGGAAAGATTACCCTTACTTTCTTATTTCCTGTCTGATAGTAAGGTAAAACCTGGCTGACACTGGCTTCCCAAGATACTTGGATTGAGGAAGTAGAATCGACTCCCTCCTTAAAACCTTGGTATGAGTCATATGTGGTATTTACCTTGTTTTCCATAGCAACGATGCCTTCAGACTAAACCTTGATCATTTGAACCTCCATTTGAAACACCTTATTTGATTCCAGCCATTTTTTTTGGTTTTACGGTCAGTTTTTTGTCAAATAAACCGTAAATATTGCTTTTTATGGTTTGGAATAAAATTTTAAGCATTTCATATACGTCAAAATGATATTTTTTAATTAATACTGTTATATGAAATAAGTAAATAAATTTTGGATTATACAAAATTTTATAAAAATAAATTTGTTGTAAATTTTATGATTTGGGCTGGTTTTTTACAAGGGGCAGAAAGCCCAACAGAAGGAGCTTTTTTTCACTGACAAAATGATTTGAAGCAGAAAAAAAAATTAAGCCACATAGGCAATAATTTAAACATAGGGAAAACTCAATACTGCCGGTAGCCACATTTCAAAAAATGATTTGAATGTTATGGTCTCTTTCCAGTGACTCTCACTGTCAAAAAGACTATTCAAAAAAACTTTGTGAACGATGTGCCTTATGTGGTGAAAGTATGTTTTAACCTCTAATTGACTGAAAACCCAGCCAAGAGAACTTTAATTTATTTTTTTACCACCTAGTTAACATAGAGATGTAGCCATGAAAGACTGGTATTACTTAAACAGAAATGTGAAACAGATATTTCCACATTGCCTCTGCCTACATTTGCAAGAAAGCTTAAATTCCAAATTAAAAACTAGGTGAACTAAGTGCCTTATGTGGTGGCAATTAGGCCGATCCGATCAAAGACCGATATCGACCTGATGCCTGAGGATGTCCTCGAAACTTTCCCTTTCCCGGATCAAATGCGCCTTTCCATCAAGGACCAGTACTTCTGCTGGTCTAAGTCTGGAATTGTAATTTGAACTCATGCTAAAACCGTAGGCCCCGGCATTTTTGATGGCCAATACATCTCCTTCTTTGATTTCCTTCAGTTTTCTATCCGCGGCAATGGTATCGGTTTCACAGATATAGCCCACTATGGTGTACACCCTTTCCGGACCTTCCGTTTGAGAAAGATTGACTACTCCATGGTAGGCATCATACATCATGGGCCGTATCAAATGATTCAATCCAGAATCTACCCCCACAAAAGTAGAAGCAGGAGTGGATTTCACCACATTGGCTTTTACCAGCAAATAACCGGCTTCGCTGACCAAAAACTTTCCTGGCTCAAACCATAACTCCAGATTGCGACCATACTCCTCACAAAAAGCTTTGAAGGCCTCAGAAACCTTCTGTCCTACATCCATGATATCCGTTGTCACGTCTCCGGGCTTATAACCGACCTTAAATCCACCTCCAAAATCAAGGAACTGTAAATCCTTGAATTCTCTGGCAGCATCAAACACAATTTCGGCTCCTTTCAAAAAGACTGTAGCATCCAATATATCCGATCCTGTATGAATATGAAGTCCGGTGACATTGAGCTGATAAGCCTCTACGATTTTCAATACGTGCTTTAGCTGTAAGACGGAAATACCGAATTTACTGTCAATATGACCTACTGATATTTTTGCATTTCCTCCCGCAAGTATGTGGGGATTCAGCCTGATACATATGGGAATCTCCTGGCCATAGTAGGTGCCAAAATGCTCCAGCATCGGAATGTTGTCTATGTTAATCATGACACCCAACTTGACCGCTTGCTGAATTTCATCAAAAGCAACACAATTGGGTGTGTACATGATTTCTTCAGGTTGATAACCCGCATGGAGACACAAATGCACTTCTTCTATGGAAACAGCATCTACTCCAGCGCCGGACTTCCGCATCAATTTTAGTATATTGAGGTTTGATAAGGCTTTGGTGGCATATTTAATTCTTAGGTCCACCGTATTAAAAGCCTGTTTCAAAAGGGCGACCTGATCGAGTATTTTTTGCCCGTCATAAACATATAGGGGAGTCCCAAATTTTTTGGCAATATCTAACAAGGCCACGCCCTGAATTTCAAACTGAAGGTTGTTTTGCACCATGATTCGTCAATTGAGTGCCAAAGATATGAAATGGCTCATAACAAAAAAAGAAGGCTAAAGCCTTCCTTTTCATGATTAGGTATTTGCATTTATTATAAGAAACTAATTACATTACGATTTCAGTCTTATAATGGTTTTCAAATTTCAGGAATTTTGATGAAAAATTATTTGATCTGACTCAATCCCTAGAGGGATTTTTTCGACCGAACCTCATGTTCTGGCTTTTTCTGCCGTCCAATTCATTGGCTTGTTTTTTGATCTGCAAGAAATAATAGGATATGTAAGTTGCCCGTTAAAAATTGTTAATGAACTGCCGGACAACTCATTATACTACTAAATTTGTACCATGTCACAACACAGAATGAAACTGATCATCTATTTGATGGCCTTGGCTTGCCTGGGTCTGATGGGGTTTCAGTATTATTGGGTCAACAATGCATATAAAATCAACCAGGAGCGTTTTGAGCAAAATGTGTATCAGGCGATTACCTCTACGGTGGATAAGCTTGAGAAAGGTGAAACCAGTGACTTTTTTTTGAAAAACCTGGCCCAAGATACTTTGTTGCAGCAGTTTCTTTTTCAAAAAATCGAGCCAATCAACCTGCAGATCAGACGCCGGGAGGTGGTGAGAAACCGGTCCTTTATCGGAGACACCATGTTGGTGCAGCCGATGCCTAAACTTTCCCAAAGCTTCAGAAGAATCATCGAGTCGAGGGGTGGAGACCTGAATCAAATCACCGACATGGAAAGCTTTTTTGCATTCATGCCTCCTGAAATGGCTGCCGAACTGTTTACCCCTGATGAAATGGAAATCCTACTCCTCGAAAAACAGCGTCAATTTCAATTTCTCAACAGAACGGAAAGAAGAAGACAGAGTATCAGAGAAACAGAAATCATTGAGGAATACAATGTCCCAAAAGATGCAGCAGAAAGGATCATCAGGGCCAACCTCAAATCAGAGTTGTTTGAGAGGGCCTGGCAAGAGATTTTTGAAGGCCAAAGGGATGTGATGACCAGAATAGATACTTCCCAGCTTCAGCAAATCCTGCGAGAACAGCTGGAGGAAAGGGGGATTGGGGTTGATTATGAATTGGGTATCATTAAAAACAATGATTCTCTGATTGCTATCAACCACATCAAAAATCCAGAAATTTTTGCTAAGGAAAGTATAAAAGCCGAGCTATTTCCAAGTGACATTGTGGGGAAAAATAATTTCCTACTTATCAATTTCCCCAATAAGGCCACCTACATCATCAAGCAGATCTGGCTTCCGCTTTCCAGCTCGCTGTTGTTCATGATCATCATTATTTTTTGCTTTGCCTATGCCATCATGGTCATCATCCGACAGAAGAAATTATCCGAAGTCAAGAATGATTTTATCAACAACATGACCCATGAATTCAAGACCCCGATTGCTACTGTAAGCTTGGCTGTGGAAGCACTTCAGGATCCTGAATTGGTGAATCAGGATAAATTCAGGAACCGTTATATCGGAATCATCAAAGAGGAGAACAAAAGATTGGGTCTTCAGGTAGAGAAGGTATTACAGGCCGCCACATTAGATAAAAAAGAATTTAATCTCAAATTGGAGCAGGTCAATTTGGAAGAATTGTTGAACGGCGTAGTGCAACATTTTGCCCTTCAGGTAGAGAATCGGGGGGGTAAGTTAATTGCAGACATTGACCTGACCTCTCCCTATTTGGAGGGGGATGCCTTTCACCTTACGCACATATTCAACAACCTTCTGGACAACGCCAATAAATACGCAAAAGAAAGCCCTGAAATCACCATCAAAGCTAGAGACAACGAGCATGAAATGACTGTCAGCATCAGAGACAATGGCATAGGGATGAGCAAGGAAGCGATACGTAAAATCTTTGATAAATTCTACAGGGTCCCTACCGGCAATATCCATGATGTCAAAGGATTTGGGCTGGGCTTATCTTATGTCAAAACCATGCTAGAAGCACATCATGGTAGGATTAGCGTAGAAAGTGAGCAGGATAAAGGAAGTAATTTCACCATAATTTTACCCAAAAAACAATGAATAAGGCAAAACTTTTAGTAGTGGAGGATGATCCCAATCTTGGTGAAATCCTGCAGGAATACCTGCAAATGAAAGGATATGACACGACTCTATGCCGAGACGGAGAAGAGGGCTGGAATAAATTCAAAAAGGATAAATTTGATCTCTGCATTTTGGATATCATGATGCCTAAAAAGGATGGGTTTACCCTGGGTAAGGAAATAAAAATGGTGGCCGAAAACCAGCCGATTATCTACCTTACCGCCAAAAACCTGAAGGAAGATATCATAGCTGGCCTCAAAGTGGGAGCAGACGACTACATCACCAAGCCTTTCAGTATGGAAGAGCTTCTTCTACGCATCGGAGCCATACTCAAAAGAACCCAAAAAAGCCATGAGATCAGCCCGCTCAAAAATTATAATTTCGGGGACTTTATACTCCATTATGATGAGCAGGTTTTGGAGTCTTCTGAAGGGAAACACAAGTTGACATCCAAGGAAAACGAACTTCTGAGACTGTTGGCCTCAGAGCTGAATAAAAACGTTAGCAGAACCCATGCCTTAAAGCAAATCTGGGGAGATGACAGTTATTTCAATGCTCGGAGCATGGATGTTTACCTAAGCAAAATAAGGAAGTTGCTCAAAGTAGATCCAAAAGTACAGATCATCACCCTGCATGGGGAAGGATTCAAAATGGTCGTCACCGACTAATTCAGTCTGTTTTCGATTGCGTTTTTCTGTTCCATCCTGGCTTTGATCTTTAGAAACTGCTGCCACTTGGGATAGATGGTGATATCATGGACTTCGAGAATAGCCTCCAACAATTCTTTTGCTTTGGGATATTCCCCCTTTCTAAAGGCAAGAAAAGCATATCTGGCAGCCGCAAAAGCCCTGGCTTGGATCAGTTCCTGCTCTACCAGCTTTTCAGCCGATCTTTGGTGGCTAAATAGCACGCTATCCGGGTCAGTCTTTACGCTATTGGCATAGATGGGTGATTTGATCACCAGCCCATCAAGGCTGGTACAGCGGCTCAAAGCCACATAAACCTGACCGGATTCGAAGGACCGATTGATGTCCAAGATAGCCCTTTGAAAAGTCAGACCCTGGCTTTTATGTACAGTGATCGCCCAGGCCAATTTCAAGGGAAACTGGGTAAAGGACCCTATGACTTCGGAAACGACCTGTTCTTTTTCCTCATCGTAGACATATTCCACATTTTCCCAGACTTCCCTTTCTACCTCAAGGATAAAACCTTCCGGAGTCTCCACTTCAATTTTGTTGTCTTTCAAACCCGTCACTTTTCCGATCATGCCATTGTAGTAGCGTTTTTCGGGATTATTTCTCATAAAGATCACTTGGGCACCTTTCTTTAAGGTAAGGTCAATGGGATCAAATGGAGCCATTTGTGCAGGAAAATTATCCCTGACAGTGGCGGGATAAACCCACTCTTTGGTGTTCAATTCTTTCAGTTTTTTTTCGTTGACAGTCGATATGGTGGTATTGTGGGTGCCTATCAGGATATACCCTTGGTCTAAGAGGCTGAAATCATATCTTTTAGCGGTAGCATTTAAGGTCTGAATATCGGTAATATCATGTCTGTTTTCTCTGATTCTATTCAAAATGCCTTTGAATGCCTCATCTTCCTGTCTGTAAATTTTCTGTAATTCCAGATGGATGGGTTGCAGCGTTTTGAAAGCAAATGAGCCATAAAAAAACCGTGTTCCGTAGTATTTGGATAGTATTTCCCATTCCGGACTTTTTACCACCGGAGGAAGCTGAAAAGGATCCCCTATCAAGATCATTTGTACTCCTCCAAAGGGTAAATGGGTTTTTTTGCGGTATACCCGCAGGATTTGATCAATCACATCCAAGAGCTCGACCCGCAGCATGGAGACTTCGTCTATTACCAAAGTATCCAATCTCCTGATCACAGATATTCTGGATTTATTGAGTTGAAAGGTATCATAAATAGAAAAATTGCCTTTCCCGGGCCGGGCTTGTAGGCGGGGATCACCTGGAAGAAAAAGCTGACGGGGATCGATTTTGAAAAAGGAATGAATGGTTTTGCCTTTTGCATTTACAGCCGCCACACCTGTTGGAGCCAATACAACCATGTTTTTATGAATTCCAATTCTTCTTAACGTATGAAGAAAAGTAGTCTTCCCAGTTCCTGCTTTCCCAGTAAGAAAAAAGGATCTGTCCGAACTAAGGGCCAACTCCAAGGCTTGAATAAACGGCACATTGGAAAGGTCCAAGCCTTGCTTTTCGAGTTCTTGATGGAAAAAATTTTTGAGGTATTCTGACATGGATTCTGAAAATAAAGCAATTGGTAAGTTAAGGCTTGCCTGCTAAACTTTCTAAAAATACTCTCTAAAATCCCCAAGTAAATCACAAATGGAATCTACAAAGGCCAATTATCCTCAAAAGTACTCCCATGTTTGTAGGCCAGTAGTTCCAAAGGAGTCAACAAACAACCTTCCAGTTCTTCACAAATGTTGTCTTCATCCAGATCCTGACCTATGATCACCAGTTCATTCATCCGGTCTCCGAATTGCTTGTCCCATCTACTTTCGATGAGCTTTTGGTTTTCCACATAAGAATTGTATTGAATTCTTTGGGCGTAAGGCATACTGGCCCACCAAACCCCGATGTTGTCTGCTTTCAAAGAACCCCCTGCCTGAGACCATGAAAGTGCATGATCTTTCCTGGAAGCCAGGTAAAACAGCCCCTTGCTCCGAATGATGCCTGCAGGCCATGACTTGGATATGTAATCCCAGAAGCGTTGGGGATGAAAAGGCCGCTTATCCCTGAATACAAATGAGCTTATCCCGTACTCCTCCGTTTCCGGGGTATGGACTTTGTTTAACTCCTCCTGCCAGCCAGCACTGTTTGAAGCCTCCTCAAAGTCAAATAAGCCTGTATTTAGAATCAAAGTTGGATCTACCTTCGAATAGGATGTAGGAATAATTTTGGCAGATGGATTTAATTTTTCCAAAATGGCTTTCAGTTCTTCCAAAGCTTCTTTTTCTACCAAATCTGATTTGTTGAGCAGAATTACGTTGGCAAACTCTACCTGGTCTGTCAGCAGATTGACAATGGATCGCTGATCTTCCGGGTCATCATTCAGCCTTTTTGTGTAAACCGTCTGATCACTGCCAAAATCATTGATAAAATTGAAAGCATCCACCACGGTCACCATGGTATCGAGCCTGCTAAAAGCCGAAAGGTCAATTCCTTTTTCCTCATCTATAAAACTAAAGGTCTGAGCAACAGGCAGAGGCTCAGAAATGCCGGTACTTTCTATCAATAAATAATCAAAGCGCTCTTCTCGCGCCAACCGCTCCACTTCCAGCATCAGGTCTTCCCTAAGGGTACAGCAAATACAGCCATTGCTCATCTCGACCAATTTTTCATCGGTTCGGGACAGCACATTTTCTTGCCTGACCAATTGGGCATCAACGTTTACTTCACTCATGTCATTGACGATGACTGCTACTTTTAAGCCGGATTTATTGTGCAAAATATGATTGAGCAAGGTGGTTTTACCTGCCCCAAGAAAACCACTTAGAACGGTTACAGGAAGTTTTTTATTCATTTATTTGGGAGTATTTCTGCATTTTCAAGGATGAAATTCAATTCTTCAATATCGTTGGCATTCAATTTCAAAGTGCCTTTGATGGTGATAATGTCATCGGTTTTCAGCCTTTTGGGTGGTCGGCCTTTTAAATAGGCAACCAGCACGCTTTCAGGACCCGAACCCCCACAGAAAAAACATTCGGCCATGGGATACTTCGACAGTACAACCAAGTTTCCCAAATTAACCTCCAAGGGTATATAAAATCCGGAAACCTGAACCTGCTTACCTTCCAAGGCTTTGAGTTCCTCTGGAAAGTTGGGATATAGAAAATACATCTTAAGTTCCCTATTCAGTTTTTCGGTAAATCGGGTTTTGGAAAACAAGGCCCAAAGATCTGGACCCTCAAAAACAAAAGATGAAAAAATCATCCCAATTATGCAGATCCCTATCGCTGTCTTAATTCGCATTGTCATTGTCACTAAATAGGAAAACTCCGGATAAACCGGAGTTTTCTTTGTCAACCACCATCATTCATGTTAAGAGAACTTGTTCTGAATGATGTATCAAATGTATTGAAAGCTTTTTTTAAATGCAACAATATTGCATTAAACTTTCAAAATTATTTTCATGCTGGGGAAAGCAGTCAGATTGGCTATCTTTGGCGCATGAATATGGAAGTCAATTACCGGGAAGCCGACAAAGAGATCAAAGCAACCCAACAAAAAATTGCTGTATTATCCATTGCAAGGTTGCTGTTGTTTTTCATTTTGGGAGCAGTGCTTATCGTTGGCATATCAGAGATTCGTTGGTTGTTGTTGTTGTTTTTTCCCCTGAGTGCTCTTTTTGTGTATCTGGTTTTGGCCTACGAAAAAGAGAAAGATAAACAGGCCATTTTAAAAGCCATCTCAAGGATACAGCAAGAAGCTGAAAAAAGGAAATCCAGAAAATTGGTTGATTTTCCTGATGGTGAGGTATTCAAGGATAAAAAGCATCCCTTTGCCAACGACCTGGATCTTTTTGGACAGCATTCCCTGTTCCAACTCATCAACCATACGGTCAACAAAAGTGGGGAAAAACTGCTGGTCAGTTGGATGAAATCCGATATTGATCCCAAGATAGCAGTAGAGCGTCATAGCGCGATCAAGGAGTTGGCTCAGAAAGAACCTTTTTTGCTGTTGTTCGAAGCCTATGGAAAGGCATTCCTCAAGGAAGAAAAATCCAAGAAAAATTTTTATGGTTGGCTTTCCGCGCCCATTTCCTGGAAAAAATGGTACCTCATCCCCATGGTTCTAGGACCTCTGCTGGGAACACTTGTATTATTGGGATTGATATTGGGATTGTTACCGGTCTCCGTATTATCAGCCTGGCTTCTTTTGGGCATTCCAGCCTTGGGTATGGTATTCAAAACCATGCTTCATGCAGGAAAGTCCATGCCAGATCGAGGTGATTTGAAGACTTTTGGGGCATGGTCCAAACAAATGGAAGAAGACAAATTTGTGGATAAAAAGCTCCTTTCCCTTCAAGAACCCTTTACCAAAGGAGATTTTTTGGCTTCTAAGGCATTGAAATCCCTTGAGCAACAAAGTTTTACGGTTCAGAACCGGGCCAACTTGATGTATTTGATATTCAACTTTCTTTTCTGGATTGATTTTGTTGTGCTTTACCGCCTTGAAAAATGGAAAAGGGTGTATGGAACTCCTATGAAAACTTGGGAAAACGTTTTTGACCAATGGCAGGTTCTCGTGTCCCTATCTGCGTTTACAAAAGATGAAAAGTTACAGGGAAAAGTGACTTGGATAGATAAGCCCGTCATGCATGCATTGGCTATCCAACACCCCCTTCTTCAGCCCGAGACTTGTGTGGCCAATGATTTTGACCTAAACCAGGAACAACAAATTGTCCTCCTTACCGGATCCAACATGTCAGGGAAAACCACCTTCATGAGGACCATCGGTATCAATATGGTTTTGGTTAATTTGGGTTTGTCCCCATTTGCGAAGGAATTTGAATTGGGAGGCTTTCAATTGTTCACTTCTATGCGAAATACAGATAGTCTTGGTGAAAGTGTCAGCAGTTTTTATGCGGAACTGGATCGGATCAAAGGGCTTCTGGATCGAGCTGAAAAAGGGTTACCTGTTTTTTTTCTCTTAGATGAAATACTGAAAGGTACCAACACTACTGACCGCATCATGGGTTCGGAAGCATTGATAAGGCAATTGCTCCCGAGTCAATGTAAGGGGATCATTTCAACCCACGACATCGAATTGAGTGAGTTGGAATTGAAAATCCCAACATTAATCAACCACAGTTTCCATTCTGAAATCAGACAAAATGATGTACTATTTGATTATAAAATCAAAAAAGGACCTTGCCCCAGCTTCAATGCCCATAAATTGATGGAATTGATGGGCATTAAATTCACATAATCCCAGCATTGATTTGTAATTTTGGCAATCTTTAATTTAACTTGCTCATTATTAACAGGATTTCCACTTTATAAACTCATTTTTATGTTCCACATTACCTTGGTGGCTGGCGCAAGACCCAACTTTATGAAAATCGCCCCCATCATTCACGCCATTGACGCATTTAATAAAAGTGAAATAAGGATCGAATACCGTTTGATCCATACTGGCCAACATTATGACAAGAAGATGTCTGGAGATTTTTTTGAACAGCTCAATATCCCTGAACCAGATGCCAACCTGGGTGCAGGAGGGGGTACCCAAGCAGAACAGACTGCTGCAGTGATGGTGGGATTTGAAAAAGAACTTATGGATCATCCTACAGATGTGGTCCTCGTGGTAGGCGATGTTACCTCCACCTTAGCATGCTCTATCACTGCCAAAAAACTGCAGGTGGACGTGGTTCATGTGGAGGGAGGAATCCGTTCCAGAGATCTTACCATGCCGGAAGAAATCAACCGAATGGTGACAGACAGCATCACGGACCATTTTTTCACCACTTCAGAATTGGCCAACCAAAACCTGAAAAACCTTGGGTTTACTGAAAAAAGCATCCATTATGTAGGGAACACCATGATCGATACGCTGCTCAAAAATATCCCTAATTTTCAACAACCGGAAGGGGAATTGTTTGATCAATTACAACCTCAAAGTTACTTTGTACTCACGCTCCACCGGCCAGCCAATGTAGATGAAGAACAAAAGCTTAAGGCCATGATGGACGCCATAATGGAAGGAACAGGAGATTTCCCTGTCCTTTTTCCTGTACATCCCAGAACAGCCAAAATCCTTCAAAATCTTGGTGTTTCCCATGATAGGTTACACATGGTCGAACCCCTGGGATACCTCGAATTCAATTACCTGGTTAAAAATGCAAAAGGGGTGATTACAGATTCCGGAGGAATCACTGAAGAGGCTTCTGTGATGAATGTACCGTGTTTGACATTGAGAGACAACACCGAAAGACCTGAAACAATTGAATTGGGCACAAATGAATTGGTCGGTACTGATCCAAATAAATTGAAGCCATATTTAGATAAAATCAGAAACGGGGCTTGGAAGCAATATCAGGGAATCCCCCTGTGGGATGGAAAGACGGCTGAAAGGATTGTGAAAAAATTATCCGAAATTTACAATCGCTAATCAAGGTAATATACCCGCTTTACCCTACTGCTGACATTGGTCAGGAGCTCATAAGGGATGGTACCGATAGTTCCTGCCATCTCTTTGAGGGACAATTGATTGCCATATACAATTACCTCATCGCCTTCATTGACATCAATCCCGGTGACATCCACCATGGTCATGTCCATGCAGACATTGCCTATCACAGGCGCAACCAGTCCTCGAATAAGCACCTTGCCCTTTCCATTGCTAAAGCGCCTGTCGTAGCCATCAGCATATCCAATGGCGATGGTGGCGATTTTTCCATCGCGATCCATAATACCCTTTCGGCCATATCCGACAGATTCTCCTTTTTGTAAGGATTTTATTTGGGACACAGAAGTTTTCAATGTACTGATGGGCTGTAATTTTTCATCAAACCAGCCGTTGACCTCTATGCCATAGAGACCGATCCCTAACCTGACCATATCAAACTGATATTCAGGATAACGGATGATACCCGGTGAGTTGAGTACATGTTTCAATGGCCGGATATCCCATTTTTCGGTTAAATAAACATACATTTCTTCGAACAGCTTGACCTGCATCCTTGTAAAATCTTCATGTATCTCTTCATCCGCTCCTGCCAGATGGGTATAGATACTCCCTACCTTTAACCTACTTTTATCTTTGATCAATGAGGCCAATTCCTCTAAATCATCCATTTCAAAACCCAAGCGCTTCATCCCTGTGTCCAAATCCAAATGAACAGTCATCGATAACCCATGGTTTTCACAGTATCTCAGCAATTTTTTGGCAAAACCCAAACTATAAACTACCGGGTCCAAATCATGGTTTACCAAATTATGAAATGCTTCTTCCAAGGGATTAAGTACCATGATGGGCAGTTGTATACCTTGCTTCCTTAAGGCAACTCCCTCATCGGTATAGGCAACAGTCAAATAATCGGCCTTCAATTGCTGAAGGTGATTGGCGATTTCAATAGCACCTCCCCCATAGGCAAAAGCCTTGACCATGACCATCACTTTGGTTTTTGGATTTAGTTTGCTTTTAAAAAAGTGATAATTGTGAGACAGCGCATTTAGATTGATCTCCAAAACGGTTCCGTGTAGCTGAATTTGGAGCTTATTGACTACCCTCTCAAATTCAAAAACCCTTGCACCGGTAACCAAGATAAGATCATTTTCAAAAGACACTTGGCCTAAATAATCCATCAAAGCTGGAGTATCATCAAAAAATTTCAAGTAACCATCAAAATATTTTCTTAAGGCCTTGATATTTTGGCCTACAGCAAGTACTACATCAAAGTGGAAATGGACAATGAGTTTTCCGATTTCTCGGTAAACTTGCTCCACATCTCCGACTTGAAGCAGATCAGAAATGATTAGGATTCTTCGCTTTTTGGGCCTTTGCTGTTGCATAAAATCAATGGCCAGCCTGAAACCAGCCAGATCATTGTTGTAAGTATCATCAATGATCAGGCAATCCTGACTTCCCTGCTTTAGGGTAAGGCGCATGTCTACCGCCTGAAGGTTTTCTATTTCGTTCTGTATTTGGATTTCGGATAAGCCTAGAGTAAGACAAAGCACGATCACATGTCTTAAATTTTCCAGTGAAGCTTCATCTTGAAATCCAACTTTAAAAGTAAAAAGACCATAAGCTGGTTTGACCATCAGGATTTTACTAAAACCCAAACCTTTTTTTACGGAAAGGGTGTAGTCTGAACCTACTGTTGAGGACCAGGAGATGAGCTTCTCAGAAGGAAATCTTTCTTTGAGAACCTGATCCACCTCGGTTTGGTCTTTGTTATAAATAAGATAGCGACAGTTGTCAAATAGCAGGGTTTTTTCCTTTAATTTTTCTATGCGATCTTTAAATCCTTCCTCATGTGCAGTACCCAAATTGGTAAATACTCCGATAGTGGGCTGAATCAATTCGGTCAGGTGCTGCATTTCTCCAGATTGAGAGATTCCAGCTTCCAATATAGCGATCTGATCACTTTGTTTAATTTCAAAAACAGAAAGAGGAACCCCTATTTGGCTGTTATAGCTTTTGGGGCTTTTGGCCAAAGCATGGTGGTTGCTCAAAATCTGAGCTGCCCATTCTTTTACAATGGTCTTGCCATTGCTGCCGGTAATACCAACCACAGTACCATGAAAGCAACTTCTCTGATATTTAGCCAAAAGCTGTAGGGCAACTCCTGTGTTTTCCACCAGTATCATGGAAGATCTGGGGTATTGGGAGAGGCATTGGGGATCCCAACTCTTTTTTTCCACAAGGGCACAGGCCAAGCCTTTTTCAAAAAGCCGTAAGACAAAATCATGTCCATCTGACTTCAAACCCTTTAAAGCCAAAAAAAGGGTGCTTTCCGGTTTAACTATGTTTCTGGAATCAATGGAAATGGTGTCAATTTGAGTATCTGAGCCTTTTTGAATCCACTTTCCTTCACATATTTCTAAAATAAGGTCGTTGCTTAAACCCTTTACCATAGGCTCAAAGTTAATAAATTTGAATTTCTAATAACCTATTGTTTTTGCTTGGAATTAGTTGGAAATTTAGGCCAACTAATTCCAACTGTTATGACCTCTGTTACTAGAAATTGTTTTTGTTTCTTTTTCTTATTGACTGTCGCTTGCACCTCAAAGGAGGCAAAATATGAAATCCAAGAAATGAGGGATGCGGAAGAAATCATTCAGGAAACAACCCAAAGTAGTTTTTTGGTACAAATGAAACAAAAAACCAGCATCATGCAAAAAGCTGCACGGGAGTCTTTAAATTATGAGGAGAGGGAGATCGAAGCTGAAAAATTAGGATGGGAAAAAAGGAAAATCATCTTGCGGTATGATATTCCCGGCCAGCCTGTGGTCATGGAAGTCACTGAACCTACGGATGCAGGAAAAATGACGGGCTTGAGTATTTTTTATTACCAAGATGGAGATTTGTTCGCTGTCACCCAGCCTTATGCAAATTATATCCTTGAAAAAGGCAAACTAAAAATCTGGACTGATGAAAACTGGAATGAAAACAATGAGATCAGTGTGGAAAATTGGTTGGACAGAGAAAATAATCTGGTTGAGCAATCAGAAAATTACCTAAAACTCTTTGACATCAACCTTTAATCATTTATTCAATAACCACAATAAGAATTTAAGTCACTTTGATGACCATAGAATGGCCAAATTATACTGCTTTTACTTTGACTTCTATGTTTCCCCTGACAGCTTTGGAAAAAGGACAATGTTGGTGGGCCAATTCGACCAGTTTTTGAGCAGCCTCCAAACTATCGGCTTGAGGGATACTTACTTCAATGTCCACTGCTAAACCAAAACCTGTTGGTTTTGTCTTACCTAGATGGACCATTACCTTTGTTTGAGCATCTTCCAGGTTGACGCCATTAGCTACGGAACCCAGCGCTCCTCCAAAGCAAGAGGCATATGCGGCAGCAAAAAATTGTTCAGGATTGGTTTTTCCTCCAGGCCCTCCGATTTCTTTGGGAAATGCCACATCAAAATCAAGTTGACCATCATCGGTTCGAACGTGCCCATTTCTCCCACCGGAATTGGTGGCTGTCGCCGTATAATCTATAGTAATCTTTTGCATTTTCATTTCCTTATTTCAGTACTTCAATTAATTTTTCCAGCGTTAGTTTAAGTTTTTTTAAGTCTTTTTCAGGCAATTTTTCCAGACTATTCATTACCTGATCCGGAAGTTTTGATGCCTTTGCCTGCAGGGATTTGCCTGGATAAGTCAACTGCACCTGAACCAACCTTTCGTCATGTTCATCCCTTTTTCTCTTGACCAAATTCATGGCTTCAAGCCTCTTTAAAACAGGGGTTAATGTTCCGGAGTCCAAATACAAACGTTCCCCAATTTTACTTACTGTCAATCCATCCTCTTCCCACAATACCAACATGACCAAATACTGAGGATATGTCAGACCAAACTGCAACAGGGGCTCCCGATAATTTTGAATCATCAATCTGGAGGCGGCATACAAGGGAAAGCTCATTTGATTGGATAGGGCTGGCTTTTCTTTTTCTTCAGTCATAGTGGTTAATATAATTGAGTAACATTAAATTGTGTTAAATGTTTATGCCTGTTCCATCAATTAATAGTATCGTCCGATCATTGGGTGGTCTACGATGGCTTGCTTCAACTTTAGCGGCTCAATGGTTCCCGGAACTTTATAAGCCACATTTCCACCTGGCTCTATCAAAAGCGTTAGTGGCAGGCTTCCATCCCAGTCTTGCTTGACCACATCAATGATGGCATATTTGTCATCGGTATCCATGATGTAATTGGTGATAGCTGAATATTTGCTTGTCAGAAATTTTAAAGCCTTATCATGTTGGTCCGGATTATCAAGTGATACAGAAACGAATTCAAAATCTCGGCCTCCGTACATGCGTTGAATTTCTATAAATTCCGGAAATTCTATGATACAGGGACCACACCAGGTCGCCCAAAAATTGACAAGTAAAAGGTTTTCACTGTCATTCTCAAGTAAGTTTTTCAGTCCTTCAGTACTTAAGGATTCCAGTTCAACTGGCTTCTTTTTCCACTCTTCATTGACCTTTTTGGTATACTCGTTTTTCCAAGCCCATTTAATGGAACATCCAAATGCGGGTGTTATTTCCATTGTATTTCCCTCTTTTGCCTTTTCAATGGCCTTCCTTAGGTCCTCGGCATTGGCAGTACCTGGCTTTTCCGATGCATCAATTCTACCGGAATAAGTCAGTTTTCTATCTTTGTCAAAAACAAATACATGAGGAGTAGCTGTAGGGCCATAGGCCAAAGAATACTCATGAACATCACCATCATACAGATAGGGGAAATTATATCCCTTTTCTTCATGCCTGATCTGCATGCTTACAAAATCATCGTTAAGATCCGTATATCCCAACTCTTCCGGCAGGACTCCGATAGGACTATTGGGTGAGATAGCAACAAAGGCCACATTCTGATCCTCGAAGTCATCCACTACCTGGATAAACCGGTCCTCGTAAGCTTGAGCAGTTGGACAATGGTTACAAGTGAATTTCACAACCAATACCTCTGCATCCTTAAAATGGTCTAAGGTGTAATACTTTCCACTTACATCGGGAAGGTTGAAATAGGGGGCCTGATCTCCCAAATTGAGTTTTGCGACAGGCATTTCAGGCAGTTCTTGCGGATTAGGGACAAATTCTCTCTCTTCAGAAATTTGGTTATCTTCCCTTTTTTCTGAAGAGCAAGCTATGATCAGCAGGCAAAATAAAGAAAAGGTGAGCGGCATCAATTTTTTCATGGTTTCTCCTTTGTTTGGTTCATTTAAATTGTTTTTACTAAGGATTATCAGTGAAAAAATAAATTCCCTAGGTGATCTTAATACAACAATAATTCCATCACTTTCACTGACCTCCTTTGTATCTTACTATTTTACATAAGCCGCCTGGTGCAGGTAATTGAAGCTTTTAGCTACACTTTCAATGGGCTCATAATTGTAACGCTCCACTTCTACATAAAAATCCCTCATACCCTGCTTATAAGCGGCTTCGAATATGGGGCCATAGTCCATCAATCCACTTTCTCCCAATTCTTTTTCGTCTTTGATGTGCAGCAAAGGAAATCGGCCAGGATATTTCTCAAGATAGTCAACAGGGTTATGTCCTCCTTTGGTCACCCAGTATACGTCCATTTCGTAACAGACCAGATCAGGGTCGGTATGGTTCAACATGTAGTCATACATGATTTCATCTTCAATCTTGACAAATTCTCCAGCATGGTTGTGGAAGCCAAACTTGATATCTGAAGCCTTGGACAGCAGGCCAATGTTGTTAAAATACTCGCACCACCCATCCAACTCCTTCAAGGTTTTGGGTTTTGGCATAGATGGCTTGATGATAAAGTTTAAGCCTGCCTCTACGTGATCCTCAATGGCTTTTTTCCACCAATCCAATGCTTCTCCATTTCTGGTTTGGTTATAATTCGGCCCGCCTAAATGGGCACTGGTCAGCCGCATTCCCAAATCACTGGTTAGCGCCCTAAAATCTGAAGGACTCATGTCATAGATTTTTCCATCCTTGTAATCAGCAGTCTCCAAAGTTTTAAATCCGATTTCGGCAACTTTCTCAAGCATCTTTTTGGGTTCCTTTGCCATGTCCTTTCTAAGGGAATAGAGTTGAAGGCCAATCATCTTTTCCATGATGGGGTTGCTGTATGCAAATAGGTCAGCAGCTCCGGTCAAGCTGCCCAGGGTTAATAATCCACCCAGTTTGAGAAATTCTCTTCTGTTCTTCATATGGCGTTTAGGCTGTATCCGTTTTCGTAATCATAATGGAGTTTGGCATTGGCTTCCTCATCTCCTGGAAATTCCTGATTTGCAGGATCCCATCTAAGGGTTCTTTGTAGCTCGTTGGCAATGTTGCCTATGGTGCATACCACACAGGTGCTATGGCCTACCTCTACAGGTACTTGGGGGTCTCTTCTTTTCTGAATGGCCTCATAAAAATCCAACAGGTGTGGAGAGTAGGGCAATTTCTCAGATTTGGACTCCGGTTTTAAAGATTTGTCAGAGGACTTAAAATTGCCACGAGAAACCTGAATCCAACCTTCCTCTCCTATGAATTTTACTCCTTGGGTGCCCCCGTCAAAGGGTCCTACAACCATTTCCGTACCATTGGCATACAGGAAGGTGAGTGGCCTTCCGTCTTTGTTGGGTCTTACTTCCACCGGACCGCTCCGGTCCATACCCAAGCCCCACTGGGCAATGTCAAACATATGGGCACCCCAATCGGTCATGTATCCGCCACCGGTTTCTTTGTACCAGCGCCATCCACCCCAAAATCCTTCATTTTTTGGAGGATTGAGGCTTATCGGTGGGGCGAGTTGGTTGTTAAATGGTAAATGCTTTAGTGGACCCAACCATTTTTCCCAGTTTAAGCTTTCCGGTACCTGCTCAGCAGGTAAGTCAAAAGGCTTTGGAGATTCTGGTTGGCCTACATGGACAAGTATTTGCTTGACTTTTCCGATTTTTCCCTTTTGGACCATTCTGACGGCATGTTGAAAGTTGAGGTCGGAACGCTGTTGACTCCCGACGGCCAACACGATGCCATTAGCTCTCACCGCTTTGACCAATTCCTGTCCCTCCTTAACCGTCAAGGTCAGGGGTTTTTCCAAATAGACGTCTTTATTGGCTTTGCAAGCATCAATGGCCATCAAAGCATGCCAATGATCCGGAGAGGCAATCACCACGGCATCAATATCCGGTCTTTGTAAAAGATCTTTGTAGTTTTCGTAAGTCTGAACAGAAATACTTTCTTTACCGAGTTCCTTTCTTAGATCAGCTACCTGCTTCTCAAACCGGGTCCGTTTCAAACCATAGACATCAGATCCAGCCAAAACCTCTACACCGGGTATTCGGCTCAAGCCATTAATTAAACCTCCGGCTTGTCTTCCCAGACCAATAAAGCCTAATCTGGCCTGATGGTTGTCATCAGGGTTTGACATAAATTTGTTTCCTACGGCCATACTCCATTGGGGTAGGGTACTCAGTCCTGCGGCTGACAAAAGGCTGACCCCCATGAATTTTCTTCTTGAAGCCAAAAGTTTCTGCTTATTTTTCATGAATTAAGGTTTTTGGGTTAGCTAAATTTCTAATGATGCAGTAAATGCCTCGAATTTTGACCTTCCGACTTTGATTTTAACAGAAAGGAATATAATATTACTTTAATTAAACTGATTGTAAAAATTAAAATACCTGAAAAGTACTTTGTGGGCAATTAAATTTTATAAGTGGTGCCATAATCAATATGTAAGGTGAAAAATAAATCATAAATACCAATGGATACTCCCAATCCACTCATCATCATCGGTAGCGCAAACATGGACATGGTGATCAAAACCAGCCATTTCCCAAAGCCAGGTGAAACCCTCATCGGAGGGGAATTTTTTTTTGCACCAGGCGGAAAGGGGGCCAATCAAGCGGTAGCTGCTGCAAGGGTAGGTGGTAAGGTAGTCTTTGTGTGTAGACTGGGAAAAGATGTTTTTGGTGAAAAATTCATGGAAAACTTTCAAAATGAGGGTATAGAAACCGAATTTGTAACCGTAGATCCTGATGCCCCAACTGGTGTGGCTCAAATCACTGTAGACAAAAAAGGAGAAAACACCATTTTGGTCGCATCAGGGGCTAATTTAAAGTTATGCTCAGATGATATCATGAGCTTGAAAAGCCTCATATCTCCAGCAAGCACCATACTGATGCAATTGGAATGCCCACTTGAGCCTTTGTTGTTTGCTGCCAAAACAGCCTTCGAACTCGGCGCTAAAGTTATATTGAATCCTGCACCTGCCCAATCTCTTCCGGACGAATTGATGGCTCACCTCTATCTGATCACGCCTAATGAATGGGAAGCTTTTACTTTGACGGGAGTAGAGATTCTGGATGAAAAAACGGCTGCTGAAGCCGCTGAAATTTTCCTGGAAAAAGGGGTTAAAAATGTCATCATCACTTTGGGTGAAAAAGGAGCCTACTTGCACACTGAAACCTATAAAGGAATACTCTCTGCAGAAAAAGTAAAGGTAGTGGACACAACAGCGGCAGGGGACACCTTTAACGGCGTGTTGGCGGTACAAATCGCCCAAGGTAAATCCATGGTAGAAGCAGTCAAACTGGCCAATAGAGCTGCTGCCTTGAGTGTTCAAAAAATGGGTGCTCAACCTTCTATACCTTTTCTTAGTGAATTATGATACAACCCAAAATTAATTTATGAAGCTTAAATCAAATTCTTACCTTTTCTTTTCTCTGATTTGTATTTGCCTAATATCCTGCAATCCGGAACCAACCAAAATACGAGTGATTTTTGACACCGACACTAACAATGAATTGGATGACCAATTTGCATTGGCATATCTTTTGTTCAATGGGCACATCTTTGACATAGAAGGCGTTACTGTAAATGCAACAAGGAGTGGAGGAAAAATAGAGGAACATTATGAAGAGGCCAAAAGAATTCTTCAATTGGCAAACCTGTACCAGGATATTCCTTTGTTGAAAGGTGCAAATGGATCATTTGAGGAAATCAGAGGTGATTTGGCCCGTTCCACGTATGATGGAAAAGACGCGGTGGATTTTATCATTGAGCAAGCAAATGCAGACCATCCATCAAAATTGATTGTTTTGGCTGTGGGAAAACTGACCAATGTAGCCCTGGCTCTGGAAAGGGATACAGCACTCAGGTCCAAAATCGAGGTGGTCTGGCTAGGGTCCAATTATCCCAAACCCGGCGAATACAATCAGGACAATGATACGGTTGCTTTAAATTATGTTCTGAAAACTGCCGTTCCTTTTGAAATGGTAACTGTTCGGTATGGTGCATCAAGTGGAACTGATGCTGTCAAGGCCACTAAATCGGAAATCGAAGCCAATATGCCAGGTTTGGGGCCTAAATCCGATCAACCGGTCACAGGGAGGCATGGGGGTAGCTTTGTTCATTTTGGAGATTATGCGGTCAATCTTTTCGAACACATTGACTATCATGGTGATCCGCCCTCAAGAGCCCTCTTTGATATGGCAGCAGTGGCCATTTTGAAAAATCCCGAGTGGGCCAAAAACAAGGAAATCCCTGCCCCTGTATTGATGGACAATGCGTGGCAGGAACTTCCTGAAAACCCCCGTCGAATAATACTTTGGGAAGATTTTGACAAAAATGCCATCATGGAAGATTTTTATTCCACCATGAGGAATCCGCAATTGGTCAAACCTAAACTATAACCTTACTCCACCATGTACATCATAGATTCCTATGGGCTTGCCATTTTCTTCTGTGTGATTACCATGCTTTGCTGGGGTTCATGGGCAAACACCCAAAAATTGGTTGCCTCCACCTGGAGATTTGAATTGTTTTACTGGGATTATGTCTTGGGTATTGTGTTTTTGGCTTTTTTATTCGGGATTACCTTGGGCAGTACAGGGTCAGATGGCAGAAATTTCTGGGAGGACCTTCAGCAAGCCCATCTTCTGAATTATGGACTGGCTGTCTTAGGGGGAGTTATTTTTAATTTGGCTAATATCCTCATTGTTGCAGCGATTGCATATGCTGGCATGGCTGTGGCCTTTCCCGTAGGCATCGGACTGGCCTTGGTTTTGGGGGTATTGGTGAATTATGTTTCTGCTCAAATAGGTGATCCCTTGTTTTTGTTTGTTGGGGTAGCCTTTGTTACCGGGGCCATTATTTTGGATGCAATGGCTTATAAAAAAATTGCCAAAGAAACCCAAAAATCTTCCCGCAAAGGCTTGATCTTGGCTTTAGTAGGTGGTTTTTTGATGTCTTTTTTTTACTTTTTCGTTGCAAAGTCCATGTCTTTGGACTTTTCTAATCCCGCAATCGGAAAATTCACTCCCTATGCCGCTGTGTTCATCTTTTCATTGGGAATACTTGCCAGTAATTTCATTTTCAATACTTATCTGATGCGCAATCCTATTGAAGGTGCCAGACTTTCTTACGGGCAATATTTTGAAGGGAATTTTACCCAACACCTCATGGGCATTTTGGGCGGAATAATCTGGTGCGTAGGTATGTCCTTCAGCATCATAGCGGCTGAGAAAGCAGGGCCTGCCATATCCTATGGCCTTGGCCAAGGGGCCACCATGGTAGCGGCCTTTTGGGGGGTATTTATCTGGAGAGAACTGGATGCCGCTCCAAAAAGCATGATTTGGGGGATGTTTAGTTTGTTTATTGTAGGACTTATTTTAATTGTATATGCTGGAATTTAATCAATAAGCTTCTTCCAGTAAAAATTCTTTTAGCGTAAAAAACACCCTATCGCTGGGGTTGAATTTTTTGTTGGGCTGTGTCTTGATGCTGATCCGCTTTCCATCTTCATCAGCAAGTTTTACGATTTGATGATCTCCAAAATAAGCTACTTTGAAGAGTTTCCCATTGAGGTATTGATCATGGCTCTTTTTGATGAGGGCATGTTCGGGCCGAAAAAGGATTCTGACCCTATTTTTGAAATCCTTAGCCCTATCGTCCTTCATAAAACCAAAAGGAGTATAAAAACCCTCCACCGTAGGCACCCCAATAATCTGGTTCATTTTTCCGAAAAAATTAGCCACATAGGGGTTTTCAGGCCTTTCATACAAGACTTGTGGAACATCGATTTGCTGAAGGTATCCCTTGTGCAGGATGGCAATGCGATCTGCCGTGGATAAGGCATCCCGAGTATCATGTGTCACAAAAATGGCTGTAACGCCACTTCTTTTGATGATTTGCCGGATTTCTTCCCTTACCTGGTCTTTCAACATCGCATCCAAATTACTGAAAGGCTCATCCAACAACAGCACCTTGGGATTGGGCGCTATGGCTCTGGCCAAGGCCACCCGCTGCTGTTGACCTCCGGAAAGCTGATGAGGATACTTGCTGAAGTCTTCCTTCAGACCGACCAATTTAAGGGTTTCTTTGGCGATTTTTTCCCGATCACCCTGAACATATTTCAACCCGAACTTTACATTTTCAAGAATGGTAAGGTGGGGAAACAGCGCGTAATCCTGGAATACCATCCCTATTTTCCTTTCGTGGGCGGGTACAGATAAATTTCCTTCCACTATTTTTTGACCGGAAAGGATGATGTAGCCGGCATCTGGGTGTTCCAATCCAGCAATCAACCTCAAAAGGGTGGTTTTACCCGAACCGCTTTCTCCAACCAATGCCAGAATTTCACCCTCTTCCACGTCAAAAGACACCTTGTTGACAGCAAATTCTTTTGATTTAGAATATGTTTTGGTGATTTCTAGGAGCGATAAAATGATCATTCAGTCAGACCCTTGCTTTAAACTTCTCTGTTTTTGATCATCTTATTCAGGAAAATAATCGGAATGATCCCTGTCAAAATGATGACCAAAGCTGCATTCGCCGATTCCGCAATCATTTCATTGGTTGCCATGTCAAAGGCCTTGGTTGCCAAAGTATGATAGTTGAAGGGACGCAAAATCAAAGTTAAGGGTAATTCCTTTAAAACATCCACAAATACAAGTAATATCCCCGTGAACAAACCGGTTTTTATCAAAGGAAGGTCTATTTTCCACAAAGTCCTGGAACTTCTCGTTCCGAGAAGCCTGCTGGCCTCATTGACATGGATACCTATTTTTTGGAAGCCTGCATCTACTGGATTGTAACCCACTGCCATGAAACGGACCACATACGCAAAACCCAGGGCAAATAAGGTTCCTGAAAAAATCAATCCTGGATTGTAATTAGGAAAAAAGGTACTGAAAACCCATTTGTCAAACGCCAAAAAGGGAATCATGATACCAACAGCAATCACTGCACCTGGCACTGCATAACCAAGCGTGGCTATTTTTGTGACATTTTTGACCCAATTAAAAGGACTCAACCGCAAGGCATACAATAAAACCACAGAAAATAACACTACCAAAATACCGGAAATGGCAGCCAGGCTGAAACTACGGTAAATCAGCATAAGAAAATCAGCATTGGCTACCTTATGGTAAGTCATGCTGACCCAATACAGAATCTGAAGGAAAGGTATAAAAAAACTGACTGCAAATAGGGTGGCACAAATGCTAAAATATAGGGCTTTTTTACCCGAGGATACGTTTACCCTTGCGGTAGGTTTATGGCTGGAGGCATTGAAAGAATACCGCTTATTCCCTCTCTGTAAAGACTCTATATAAAGAATCACAAAAACAAAAACCATTAAAATACCTGCGAGGTAAATGGCAGTAGAAGCATCACCCATGGAAAACCACGCCCTGAAGATGCCAGTCGTGAAGGTATTGACCCCAAAATATTTGACAGTGCCATAATCATTCAACACTTCCATACTCGCAAGGGCAATTCCAGCCACTATAGCTGGCCGCGCCAAAGGTAAAGCCACTTTGATGAAAGTATTCAACCGGTTGGAGCCCAACAGGGAAGCGGCCTCCTGAAGTGTCTTTGATTGCTGAAGAAATGAAGTCCGTGAAATCAGGAAAACATAGGGAAAGAGGGTTATTGAAAGTATAAAAATGGCCCCCGGTAAATTCATGATGTCAATAAGACTCCCTCTCACAGAAATACCTAGGGTATTTCTTAAAAAGCCCTGAATAGGTCCGGTGTAATCCAATATACCCACATAAGTATAAGCCATGATATAGCCTGGAAACCCCAAAGGTAGGATCAACAGCCATTCAAAATATTTTCTGCCTGGGAAATTATAATTGGATACAAGCCACGCGGTACTTACACCGAGGAGGAAAGTGACAAGAGCCACCCCGATCAATAGCAATAGGGTATTTTGAAAATATCCAAAAAGCAGGTTATCCACAATATGGGACCAACTGCTTCCCGGTTTTTCAAACAATTTGAATAAAATGGTGCCAATAGGTGTCACCACAGCCAAGAGAATCAGCAAAGCAAAACCTGCCCATCTGTTCCACCAGTAATAGTTTCTTTTGACTAATTCCAAACCATTTTGGTTTTATTTCCACCCTACCCGGTCGAAAATGACGACCGCATCATTATTTCTTTCTCCAAGTACGGATAAATTGATTTCATCAGATTTAAAGGACCCCCAATTTTGTAACAACTCTGACATGCTTACTGTAGGATTCACTGGATACTCGAAATTGATTTCAGCCAGTACTTTCTGGGCTTCTTGCTGCGAAAGAAACTCCAACAATTTGATGGCGTTTTCACGGTTTGGAGCATGTTTGGTAACTCCTGCTCCGGAGACATTGATATGGGTACCTCGATCATTCTGGTTAGGGAAAAATACACCTACTTTTTCTCCTGCCTTTCTTTCTTCCTCATTGCTGTCATGTAACATCAGACCTATGTAATAGGTATTGACGATAGCAATATCACCCTCTCCAGATGCCACACCTTTGATTTGATCACGGTCAGAGCCTTTAGGATCCCTGCCCATATTGGCCAACAAACCTGCTGCCCAATCCTCTGCACCTTGTTCTCCATGAGCAGCGATAATCGAGGCGAGTAAAGATTGATTGTAAATGTTTTCTGAAGAACGGGTGAGTATTTTTCCTTTCCACTGTGGTTCCGTCAAGGCTTCATATGTGCTCAAATCTTCTGGATTCACTCTTTCTTTGCTGTAGGCAAGCACCCTAGCTCTGTAGGTTAGGCCAAACCAATAGCCTTCGGGTTCGCGGAATTTGGCAGGAATGTTCTTCTCGAGTTCCTCACTGCTGACCGTCTGTAGCAAATCTTTCGCCTTTGCCCGGTGAAGTCTGCCTGCATCTACAGTAATCAGGACATCAGCAGGGGAACTTGCCCCTTCCAATTCCAGTTTTTGGATCAGTTCGTCTGCACTTGCACTGACCACATTCACTTTTATTCCGGTTTTTTCGGCAAAAGCATCGAAAAGCTGTTGATCTGCTTCATAATGGCGGTGCGTGTAGACATTAACCTCGTTTTTTTCGGCGCGATTGCAACCCCAGAACAAGGTTCCAAAAACAAAAAAAGCAGCAAATAATTTGAAATTTTGTCTCATACGAATTGATTTGAAAGCCGAAATTAATCATTATTTAAATTAAATCTAAATAAAACAGAAAACATTTTTATCTTTGATTCTGGATTGCAAACAGGGAATAATTTCGTTTATCTGTGAAGATTGACTTTTATACGCTCTTTTCTCGGTTAAACCCTTGTTTTCATTACACCTATTTCCATTCTTACTATTTCAAGTTATGACCATTCAACAACTGGAATACATTATTGCGGTAGATCGGCATCGGCATTTTGGACATGCCGCTGAATCTTGCTTTGTAACCCAACCCACATTAAGTGCTCAAGTCAACAAGCTGGAAAGAGAATTGGAAGTCATCATTTTTGATAGGAGCAAAATGCCCGTAATTCCTACCGAAACTGGCACCCAAATCATCACGCTTGCGAAAAGAGTGGTTGCTGAAAGCAAGGGGATTTTGGAATTGGTTTCTCAATTGAAAGGAGACGTCAGCGGTGAGATTAAATTAGGCATCATACCTACTTTAGCTCCCTACCTGCTGCACCTTTTTGTACGTCGTTTTCTGGAAAAATATCCTAAAGTACAGCTAAGGGTAGAAGAAATGATCACAGAAGAAGTGGTCAAAAGACTGAAAAACGACGAATTGGATTTAGGTATCATTGTGACCCCTATAGATGAACCTGGAATCCTTGAAAAGCCTCTTTTTTATGAAAAATTTCTGGCCTACCTCTCAAAGGACCATCCCTTACTTAAAAAGAAAAAGATCACGGTGAAGGCTTTGATGGAAGAGGACCTTTGGATTTTACAACAGGGTCATTGTTTTAGGGAACAAGTATTGAACCTTTGTGACAAACAAGGCACCAACAAAATGAATTTTCAATATGAGAGTGGTTCTTTGGAAGGCTTAAAAAATATGGTGAACAGTTACCAAGGCATCACCTTGTTGCCTGAACTCGCCACCGCTGATTTAGGAGAAGAAGAAAAGCAACGCCTAAGGGAATTTGAGGGGGAGCAACCCATTAGGGAAGTCAGTATCATATTGACGCGCAACTTTCTGAAAAGAAAATTGGTGGAATTGCTATATCAGGAAATCCTAGAGTCAATACCCGAGCGAATGGGTAGCAAAGCATTCGGAAAAGTGGTGCGCTTTAAATAAGCTATTATTTGGATGAAAGAGAATTTCCTGCTGACATTAGCCCTGATTGAGTCGCCATCTCATTCCACACTTCCAAAAATGAATTTTTATACTCTTCTTGATCCAAAGAGACATTGGAAAATAAAATCAGACCCACATTTCTTTCGGGGTTAAAGGCCAAAGCTGTGGCCGTGCCCAGATCTTCTCCGAGATGAAGCAGATATCCATCGGGACTTTTTACCCAAAATATTCCCTTATAGGACTCCATGCTCTCTTTATTTTCGGCCATCAATTGTTGATAAACCTCCTCATCAAACAATTTGCCTTTTCCTTGATAGCCCAGCATCAGTTCTTTTAAAAGCATCCCTAGGTCATTGGTGGAAGTCATTAAACCTCCATCTGGAAAAGTTATCAAGGCATAATTAGGAAGCGGAAGATTGGTCCCAATATAATGGGTGATAAAATCCTGTTCTTTTGCATCCGAAAGACTCCAAAAGGTATTTTTCATCCCCATTGGCGAAAAAACAGTGTTTTGGGTCAAGGTGGCATAAGGCTGTTCAGTGGCCTCTTGAATGATAAAAGCCAAAAGGGCAGCACCAATGTTGGAAAATTCATAAACTGCTCCGGGTTCGGACTTCAGGAAGTTCCGGTTACTGTACCATCGGCCGCCCCTTGTCAAGACATTTTCCAAAAATACCCCCATGGCCATGGGAATGTTTTCTTGGTATTTTTTGGAAAACCGTTTGTATTCAGAAGGAACTTTTGTACCGGAAGGAAATATTTCCTCAGTAAAAATGTACCGCTTTTCATTATTTTCCGCATCTCTGATTCCAGAGGTGTGGGTTGCCAAATGCCGAATGGTGATGGATTTCCCGCTGGCAAAAGGATGGACTATTTCAAAAGGCAGGTAGTCGTTGATGTCATCATCCAAGCCTAATTTTCCATTATTTATGGCTTGCATCAGGACAAGACCTATGACAGTTTGTGAGGCGGATCCGATATTTTGAAGGGTATTTTGTGTATAGGGCTTTGCTTTTTCAACATCTGCAAACCCATACCCTTTCTGAAACAAAAAGCCTTCTTGATTGACAATGGCCACTGAGAAACCGGGAAGTTTGTTCTCGTCAGCCAAAGTTTTAAGTTTGGCATCAAGAGTTTCCCAATTGTCTTGAGCCTGAACATATGAATATAAGCCAAGGAGTAATCCCAACATCGGTAAAACCAACCTATATCCTTTTCCCAATACCATCTGTAGCCTAATTGGTGTGATATAAAAATAAGGATTTTTTTGAATAATTAATGGCTTTGATCAATAAGAATTGGATAATAGAAAAACTTCCAATCGTCGAAAATAACCCTAAAGCCAACCTACAAAGCTGACTGAAGGCCATCAAAACCAGGCTATATTTTATAAAGTACAGAGTTAGAAACAAATCCTATTAACGTGCCCCACCACCATCTATCACCAGACAGGTGCCATTCACATAGGCTGCCTCGTCTGAAGCAAGGTAAAGATATCCATAAGCGACATCGATAGGTTTGCCCCAATGCCCTAAAGGAATCAAAGGAAGCATTTGCTTAACCACATGGTCAGGAATAGCAGCTGTCATGTCCGTTTCGATAAAACCAGGAGCAATGCAGTTGCAGGTTATCCCGTACTTCCCCAATTCAAGTGCCCAGACCTTGGTCATTCCGATCACCGCTGACTTTGAAGCCACATAATTGGTCTGGCCAAAATTGCCTCTCAAACCTACATTGGATGAAGCTGAGACAATTCTTCCATATCCGTTTTCCTTCATGACCTCCGCCACTGCCTGTGTGCAATAAAATATTCCGGTTTGATTGACTGAAATTACTTTTTCCCAATCCGAAATGCTCATTTTAAGAAGGGTTTTGTCTTTGGTGATCCCGGCATTATTCACCAATACATCTATTTTGCCAAAAGCTTCTTTGACCTTTTGCGTGGCTTTTTGTACCTGTTTTTTATCTGATACGGCCACTTTCATAAAATGGACCGGCCAGCCTTCCCGGTGCAGTCGGTTGGCCAAACTCTCACCTTTGTTGGATACATCCCAAATAACCACTTTTGCACCTTCTTTGGCAAAAAGGTGTACCGTAGCAGCGCCAATTCCCTTGGCTCCACCGGTGATGATAGCTACTTTGTCATTTAATCTCATCATTCATTTTGGGCTCAGGGCTTGACTTAGGTTATGAGAGATAATATTCCATTGAAGATACGGAAAAGACATCTAAAAAAGAACCTGCTTTTGATTTGAAGGCCTGTTCATCAACCAACTACCACAATTCATTAGGCAAAGCCCGATGAATCCTTTAATTTTATGCCCTAATCAAATCCAAGTCTTACATCTTATGTCCGTCCAGTCATATATTAATAAAAACCAGGAAAGATTCCTTGAAGAACTGATTGCCCTATTAAAAATCCCTTCCGTAAGCGCCGATCCCAAATTTAAATCAGACGTATTTGCCGCAGCGGAATTTGTAAAAGATGCTTTGGAAAAAGCAGGGGCAGAAAATGTAGCACTTTGCGAGACTGCCGGTTACCCTATTGTATACGGAGAAAAAATAGTGGACCCTGCATTGCCAACCGTCTTGGTTTACGGCCACTATGACGTACAGCCTGCCGATCCCTATGAGCTTTGGGAGTCTCCACCATTTGAGCCTGTCATCAAGAAAACCGATGCCCATCCGGAAGGAGCCATATTTGCCAGAGGCTCGGCAGACGACAAGGGACAGTTCTATATGCACGTAAAAGCCTTTGAGGCAATGACGGCCCAAAATGCGCTATCCTGCAACATCAAGTTTATGATCGAAGGGGAAGAAGAAGTGGGGTCGGAAAATTTGGACCTTTTTGTAAAAGAAAACAAGGATAAACTTAAGGCGGATGTGGTATTGATCTCTGATACCAGCATGCTTTCATTGGAACATCCTTCGGTTACGGTGGGGCTTAGAGGGCTGGCTTATTTGCAGGTAGAAGTGACAGGACCTAACAGAGATCTCCACAGCGGTACCTATGGAGGTGCAGTTGCCAACCCAATTAACATTCTGTGTCAGATGATCGCTTCCCTCCAGGATGAAGACCGCAAGATCACCATACCGGGATTTTACGATGATGTGGAAAACTATTCCTCAGCCTACCGGGAGAACTTGAATAAGGCTCCCTTTGATGAAGCGGACTATAAAAAGAAATTGGACATTGAGGCATTAGAAGGGGAAAAAGGATATACAACCATAGAGCGAACCGGAATACGTCCTACCCTTGATGTCAATGGCATTTGGGGTGGATATACCGGTGAAGGAGCCAAAACAGTGCTTCCCTCCAAAGCCTATGCGAAAATATCCATGAGGCTGGTTCCAAATCAGGACCACAAACAAATTTCGAAAAGCTTTGAATCCCATTTCAAAGCCATAGCTCCTGCTTCAGTGAAAGTAAAAGTCACCCCACACCATGGAGGCCATCCTGCTGTAATACCTACGGATTCGGTGGGATATCGAGCAGCAGAAGCGGCTATCCAAAGTGCCTTTGGTAAAAAAGCGATCCCAACTAGGGAAGGTGGTTCCATTCCCATTACTTCTTTGTTCCAAAAAGAATTGGGACTTGACCCTATTTTGCTGGGATTTGGTCTGGATACGGATGCCATACACTCCCCTAATGAACATTATGGTGTCAAAAACTATTTGATGGGAATTGAAACCATTGTATTGTTTTTCAAGCATTTTAGGGCCCTATCCGATAAATAGGTGGGGGAATAACCAAGTTCAAAAAGGATTTGACGGTAAGATAGCAACCTCTTAAAAAGTTGAAGGGACATTACAGGTGACCATTTCTTTGTTCAAAAAAATTTGGAACTTATCCCTACCGAAAAAGCTTAATTAACCAGTTTAGTTTGCATTAATCCAACCAATGAAGCATCCAAAATCATCTCTATTTGCTTTCACCTTTCTTTTTTTTTCCCTCTTTACGGCCATGGCCCAAATGGTGGCTCCTCCCAAATGGAACATCGCATTTGACAGGGAGGAATTTAACATCGGTGAGGAAATAGAATTGATTCTGAAAGCGGACATTCCTAGAGACTGGTACATCTATTCCAATGATTTTGATGAAGATGTGGGCCCGATATTGACCCACCTGATCTTGGAAGAAAATGTGGGCATCGTACAGAAAGGAGATCTAAAAGCCATCAATCCAAAAACCAAATATGACAACATTTGGGAAGGCGAGGTAACTTATTTTGAGCAAAAGGGTGAATTCAGACAAACCTTCGAAATCACAGGAGCTGCTGGAAGGCTTACTGGTGTAGTAGAATATCAAATGTGTTCGGATATCACAGGCCAATGCATCCTCTACGAGGAAGATTTTGACTTTCAACTTACTGCAAGGGCAAATGGTTCGACCCAAGAACCGGCTACAATAGCTGAGGAATTGGCTGCTGAATCTCCTTCCGAAGCAGATAAAATTGACGATCCTACGGAGGAAATTGACGCTGCGGATGTGGAAGCCTCTTCAAGAACTTACATTTCGTTGGAAGAAGATGAGGATAAGAGTGGATTGATCGGGTTTATGATCATTGCTTTTCTGGCGGGTTTGGCTGCTTTGTTGACACCCTGTGTCTTCCCTATGATCCCCATGACTGTGACTTTTTTTACGGGTAGGTCCAAATCCAGGGTTCAAGGAATTCGAAATGCATTTATTTACGGTTTTTCCATTATTGCCATTTACACGATAGCAGGAACAGCGGTTGCTGCACTTCAAGGGCCAGAGTTCGCCAATTGGCTTTCCACCCATTGGGTGCCCAATGTCTTCTTCTTTCTGGTATTTATTTTCTTTGCCTTTGCTTTTCTGGGCATGTTTGAGTTGAATTTGCCCACGGGTTTTGTGAATAAAATGGATGCAAAAGCCGATAAAGGAGGCATGACGGGAGTCTTTTTTATGGCCTTTACTTTGGTATTGGTTTCCTTTTCCTGTACAGGACCGATTGTAGGTTCTATCCTCATTAGCTCAGCAGGTGGGGCTTTGGTCAAGCCTATTTTAGGCATGTTTGCCTTTTCTTTGGCCTTTGCCATTCCCTTTACCTTATTTGCCATTTTCCCGGAATGGCTCAACTCTCTTCCCAAATCAGGCGGTTGGCTGAACTCCGTAAAGGTGGTTTTGGGTTTCCTTGAGCTGGCTTTGGCCTTTAAGTTCCTATCCATTGCAGATCAGGTTTATCATTGGGGCCTATTGGACCGGGATATTTATCTGGCTATCTGGATTGTCATTTTTGCGCTTTTGGGAGTTTACCTTTTGGGCAAAATCCGATTGCCTCATGACTCTCCTATGGAATACCTCGGAGTTCCCCGCTTGATGCTTGCCATCATCACCTTTGTCTTTGTCCTTTACCTGATTCCCGGACTTTGGGGAGCGCCGTTAAAAGCATTGAGTGGTTACCTGCCTCCTATGTCTACCCACGATTTCAACATTCTGGAAGACCGGTATGCGTCAGAGGCAGAAAATGAGTTGGATGAGATCCCTAAATACGGCAACCTTTTGAAAATGCCTCATGGCATCAATGGATATTTTGACTATGAGCAGGCCTTAAGGGTTGCCAAAAAACAGGACAAACCCTTGTTCATTGATTTTACAGGCCATGGTTGTGTCAATTGTCGTGAGATGGAAGCCAGGGTTTGGTCTGATCCCGAGGTATTAAAACGACTCAAAGAAGATTTTGTCATGGTTGCACTGTACATTGACGAAAGGCTGGAACTGCCCGAAGCTGAATGGTATACTTCATCGTATGATGGAAAGGTAAAAAAAACCATGGGGAAACAAAATGCTGATTTTCAGATCACTCGCTTCAACAACAATGCTCAGCCTTACTATGTTTTGCTGGACCACAATGAAGAATTGCTTGTCAAACCCAAGGCCTATGACAGCAGCATCCCAAGTTTTATTGAATTTTTGGATGAAGCCAAAACAGAATTTACAAGAAGATGAGCTTTGCAGGTCGGTTTAAAAAATGAATTTGATCCAAGGGTTTTCATGCCTCCTGTTCATCCATAAATTTCATTTAAAATCCCAGCCAAACGAATCCCTGCTGCCAATAACCGTTCTTCTATGATGGGATAATATTGGTAATTGTAGCTGTACGAGATTCTATTGTCTTCGGGAATATCATAGACCATAGGTCTGCAGGCCATGGCTTCATCCAGCCATTTACTAGGATCCGCGGATTGCAATTCGTTTACTTTGGCTGGTGTTACTTTGGTATTTAGGTGTTTCGCCAACTCGGTAAAGCTCAGATTTTGACTTTCTATGATTCTGGTATCCCAAACACTGTGGAGGTTGGTCTCCTGACCAAAGTAATTGACCCTGATGTCATTGCCCCCTTTATCATCTCCTCGACCCACATGCAGGGGTTGATGCAAATCGCCAACCAAATGGACCAACATTTTGAGGTATTCAGCTTCCTCTTTTGGAGTCAAACCACCCGTTTTAAGTGCCCCTATAATCTTCAATAAGGCATCGTAAGCATTTCCTGTGGGTTCTTGTATGGATTCGTCATATTTTTCCCCATCAGGTATGGTGACCCAATGCCAGGTATTGGTATAATCGTAAGCAGTTTCAGAGCGAATTTCATCCATCCAAACACTGACCATCGCCAAGGATTCTCTGTCTAAAACTTGGTTGACTTTTCTCAAAACCTTTTTCTTTAGGTGCCATTCTGCCAATTGACCCACCACACGATGGCCATTTTGTCCCCAGCCAAAAGAATGAAATGAGAGAGCAGTAAGGAGAAGCAAAGAAAAAAACAGTTTTTTCATGATGGGGGGATTATTTAAGATTTGTGTTTGATTAGATCTTCTTTTATAGAAACTTCAAAAACCAAAATTGGGTTTTTATTTGAAAATCTCACTCTATTGCTTATTAAGTTTCGATGAAGTCTAGGCTTTATGGTCAAATGTTGCTTGATAATTCCTGAATGGCCAAATAGGCCATTAATCCGGCGCCCACTTCCAAAGCATCTTCATCTATATCAAAATTAGGAGTATGCACGCCTGAGGTGATGCCCTTGGACTCATTTCTAGTCCCTAATCGATAAAAGCAACCCTCTAATGCTTGGGTATAGTAAGAAAAATCTTCTGCGGCCATCCAAATGTCGAGGTCTTCCACTTTATCTGCTCCAAGGTAATCCACAGCAAACTGTCTTAGTCTTTCGGTCAATTCATCCGCGTTCTTTAAGAAAGGATATCCTTTCCTTACCTCAAAATCCACAGATCCACCCATGCCCTCTGCTATACCGGTTGCAATTTTTACCATATGGGTATGTGCTTTGGCGCGCCATTCCTCATCAAGGGTCCTGAAAGTTCCTTCGATTTTTACCTCATTGGGAATAATGTTGGTTGCACCTAAGGCCTCTATCCGGCCGAAAGACAAGACTGATGGAATTTTTGGGCTGGCATTTCGACTGATGACTTGTTGAAGGGCAACAATGATGTGGCTGGCTATCAATACGGGATCTACCAGGTTTTCCGGCATGGCTCCATGACCACCTTTTCCTTTTACGGTGAGGTAAAGTTCATCTGCACTTGCCATATACATCCCTTTTCGGAAACCGACTTTACCTACATCTATGAGCGGCATGACGTGTTGGCCGATAATTGCATTGGGAGTGGGGTTTTCAAGGGCTCCATCACGGATCATGAGAGAAGCGCCCCCTGGAATCTTTTCTTCACCTGGTTGAAAAATCAATTTTACGGTACCCGAAAAATCTTCTTTTAGTTCTTGGAGAATCCTTGCCACACCCAACAAAGAGGCGGTATGGACATCATGCCCACAGGCATGCATGATACCGGGTTTGGTGGATTTATAGGAAGTTTCATTGGATTCAAAAATTGGCAATGCATCTATATCCGCTCGTAAAGCCAAAGTCTTTTGAGCAGGGTTAACACCTTCTATCAGAGCTACCAAACCCGTATTCGCCTTTTTTTCAATCTTTTCTATCCCATAAGACCGCAAAAGGTTTTCTACATAAGCACTGGTCTCATGTTCTTCAAAGGACAACTCTGGATAAGCGTGAATATGTCTTCTGTGATGGATCAGGTCTTGGCTGAACAATGCAGCCAAGGCTTTAATTTTCTCTTTCAAGGTCATTCAATTCCTCTTTTTTCTTCCAGTTTTCTCTTTCAAAGCGATCCTGAATGATCCTCGCAGTTGGAAAATGTTCTTTTAATGTGAAATAAGTGGCCTGTGCCTCAATTCTGTTGACGTATTTGCCGACTTTTACCAAATACCTAGGTTGTTGGTATTGCATTTCGGGTTTGATTTCCTCATTGACTTTGTAGATGTCATTGCGGGTTTTGAAAGCCAACTCACGATCTATTCCTGAATATACCAATATTGTGAATCCTGAATAATACCGCTCTTCCAGATTTTGTTCCGAAAACCTGGATAGGGCGTAATCCAAATCTTCGTCCACACTTAAATTGCCAGATGCAGCACCATTTCCGGTTTCCTCCGTCACAGAAGCAGTGGGGATATCTGGAAATGTAATCCTGTTTTCGGAAAGATTTTCGTTGTAATTGGCGAATGCGTTGTCCCCTGAACCACCCTTCTTAACGGAGGCACAAGCAAAAAAGACAAAAGCAAAGCCCGCTAAACCAATTGTTCTCAATCCCATAGCATTTCGTTTAATCTACAATTACACATTTTCCCGCAGCAACATCCTCTTCTACGGCTTTAAATTTGACATCCTTTTTTATGTTTCCATTGGTATACTGAACTGATACCCGATCATTTCTTCCATAAGACTTTTCGGATTTGCGCGGGGCAACCACCTGGGGAGCAGCAGATCGGTTGGCCACTGCAGCAGCGGCTTGTCTTCTTTCTCCTGGATTCAGCGTGCTTCCCACTTCCGCTTTGGATGCCTGCCCTTGGGGTTCCTGCCTTCTTTGGGCTTGGGCCGCCTTTACCTGATTAGGATCCTGCTGAGGCAATTCTGCTTTAGACAAGAAGGAAATCACATCGTCATTCAATCTGCCTACAAACCGTTTAAACATTTCAAATGCTTCAAATTTATAAATCAGCAAAGGATCTTTTTGTTCATAAACAGCATTTTGAACGGATTGCTTCAAGTCGTCCATATCCCTTAAGTGTTCTTTCCAGTTTTGGTCAATGATAGCCAAAGTCACTGTTTTTTCAATGGCCCTGATCAAATCCCTCCCCTGATTTTGCAAGGTGGATTCCAGATTAACAACCACTCCGATTTGCTTGAGACCATCGGTGATAGGCACCATGATTTCTTTGACTGTTGCACCCCTTTGGGTGTATACATCTTTCAAAATAGGCATAGACCGGTTCAGGATCCGATCATTCTTGGACATGTAACTCTGGTAAGAGGCATCAAAGAGTTCTTGGGTGAGAAGGTGAATATCCTTCGACTTCAGCGTTTCAGAATCAATTTTGTGGTCAACTCCCAAAGAACTGTAAATATTCATTCTCAGGTTTTCCACGTCTTCGGTGGTCTTGGCCATTTCAATGATATCAGCTGCCACATCATACATGATATTGAGAATGTCCAATTCCAGCCTTTCACCCATAAGCGCATTTTTTCGCCGCTTGTAGACCACTTCCCGCTGGGAGTTCATCACATCATCATATTCCAGCAGCCGCTTCCGGATGCCAAAGTTGTTCTCCTCTACTTTCCTTTGGGCACGTTCTATGGACTTGGTGATCATGGAATGTTGGATTACCTCTCCTTCTTCCAAACCCATCCTATCCATGAGTTTGGCTATCCTTTCGGAACCAAACAACCGCATGAGGTTATCTTCCAGGGACACAAAGAATTGAGAAGAACCCACATCACCTTGCCTACCAGCCCTACCTCTCAATTGCCTGTCGACCCGTCGGGATTCATGCCTTTCTGTACCGATAATGGCCAAACCTCCGGCATTTTTTGATTCCGGTGCAAGCTTGATGTCAGTTCCCCTACCAGCCATGTTGGTGGCTATGGTGACTGTTCCGGGTTTACCTGCTTCGGCAACTACCTCTGCCTCACGGGCGTGTTGCTTGGCATTCAATACCTGGTGTTTTATTTTTCTCAAAGTGAGCATCCTGCTCAAGAGTTCGGATATCTCCACCGAAGTCGTACCGACCAGCACCGGTCTTCCGGCATCGGTAAGTGCGTTGATTTCGTCTACCACGGCATTAAACTTTTCCCGCACCGTTTTGAAGACCATGTCCTCCCGATCTGAACGTTGAATGGGTTTATTGGTAGGAATTACTACTACATCTAATTTGTAGATTTCCCAGAATTCTCCCGATTCAGTTTCAGCAGTACCTGTCATACCTGACAACTTGTGGTACATCCTAAAATAATTTTGAAGGGTGATCGTCGCGTAAGTTTGGGTGGCATCCTCTACTTTTACGTTCTCTTTAGCTTCAATGGCCTGATGCAAACCATCAGAATACCTTCTGCCATCCATGACCCTACCGGTTTGTTCGTCCACAATTTTTACCTTGCCATCGGCAAGGATATATTCTGTGTCCTTTTCAAACATACAATAAGCTTTCAGCAGTTGGTTTACGGTATGAATCCGCTGGGCCTTCACCCCGTAATCTTTGATGATTTCTTCTTTTCGGATCAGCTTTTCTTTCTCATCCAATTCAGCATTCTTCTCCAATTCGGCGATCTCGATGCCGATGTCCGGCATGATAAAGAAATTCGGATCTTCATTTTTCGTGGTGATGACTTCAATCCCATTATCCGTTAATTCTACGGAATTTGTTTTTTCATCAATGGTAAATAGAAGCGGCTCATCTGCTTCAGGCATCATCCGTTTGTTGTCCTGCAAATAAAAATTTTCTGTTTTTTGCAAAATAACCCTGATACCTGGCTCGGATAGGTACTTGATCACCGGTTTGTATTTAGGCATGCCTCTGAAGGCCCTAAAAAGTGAAAGACCCCCCTCTTTTTGATTGCCCTCTTTGATCAACTTCTTGGCGTCAGTAAGAAATCCTTGGACCAGTTTCCTCTGCTCCTCCACCAAAGTGGACACCCTTGGTTTCATTTCATAAAACTCATGCTCGTCTCCTCTTGGAATCGGTCCAGAGATAATTAATGGTGTCCGTGCTTCATCAATTAGCACGGAGTCAACTTCATCAATGATGGCATAGTGGTGTTTTCCTTGCACAAGGTCGCCAGCATCCCTGGCCATGTTGTCTCTCAAATAATCAAAGCCAAACTCATTGTTGGTTCCGTAGACTATGTCACAGCCATAGGCCTTTCTTCTGGCATCTGAATTGGGCTGGTACTTGTCAATACAATCTACTGTAAGTCCGTGGAATTCAAAAAGTGGCGCATTCCACTCGGAATCTCTTTTGGCCAAATAATCATTGACGGTCACAATATGTACGCCTCTGCCTGCCAGTGCATTCAGGAAAGATGGCAATGTAGAAACCAGGGTTTTACCTTCCCCAGTGGCCATTTCGGCAATTTTACCTTGATGAAGGACAACCCCACCTATCAACTGCACATCATAGTGGAGCATGTCCCATGTGACTTCAGTACCAGCGGCCAACCATTTGTTGTGCCAAATGGCCTGTTCACCTGAAATTTCCACATTACTTTTCTTGGCAGCCAATTCTTTGTCATACAGGTTGGCGGTAACGACCAGTTTCTTATTCTCTTTGAATCTCCTTGCCGTCTCTTTTATGACGCCGAATGCCTCCGGTAAAATCTTATTCAAACTATCCTCCAATGCTTTGTCCCGGTCTTTTTCAACTGATTCAATCTGGTTGAACAGGGCATCTTTTTCATGCACTTTATCGGGAGCCATCACTTCAATCTGAGCCCTAATCTCTGTTATTTTATCGTCGTATTCTTTGAGGTCTTCGTTTAGCCTGGACTTCAATTCCCCAGTCTTGGCACGCAGTTCATCGTCTGACAATACCTGCAACTTGCTATATGCTCCATTGATGAGTTCCACCATTGGAGACAATATTTTTATATCTCTTCCAGACTTGGTTCCAAAGATTTTCGCCAGTCCTTTTGCAATCGTTTCTAACATATATTTAGCGTATTCTTATTGGCCTTAAAATTACTTTCTTTTTGTCACAATTGATAATGAATGGTCTGTAGACTTGTAGACCGGTCCATTCTTTTCAACAAATTCCTTTCCAGAAATTGAAAGGATTCGATTTAATTGGTTAACTACTTCGTTCGAGGGTTTTGATGTTTATTTCCCCTTTAAACACTTGTTTTGCGGGGCCAATCAAAAGAATGTCATGGAAACTTCCGTCTGCCGCCACCGAATATTTTACCTTAAGCATGCCCCCCAAGGTCTTGATATCAACTTCATTTATTTCATTTAAATACCCAAATACCAAAGCACAGGCCGTAACACCGGTTCCGCAGGACAAGGTTTCATTTTCAACGCCTCTTTCATAAGTCCTTACAAAAATCCCATTCGAAGAGATTTTTTCAAGAAAATTCACATTGGTCCCTTCAGGCTGATAGGTATCACTGTACCTGATTTCGGCTCCTTCGCTTAAAATGGGATAGTCCATGATGTTTTCAACAAAACGAATATGATGTGGGGAACCTGTATCTACGAAAAAGTCTGACTTATTATTGGATAAACTGCCGACATCCCTCATTGCCAAGGTAATTTGTTCTTGTTCGAGGGTGGCTTGGTGGGGGCCATCTATGGCCATAAAATGGGCTTTGTCCCGAATCATTTCCAAAAATTCTGCAAAGGCAACCGCACACCTTGCTCCATTGCCACACATGCTTTGGGAACCATCGGCATTGAAATAGACCATTTCAAAATCAAAGCCTTCCAAATTTCCCAAAAGGATCAATCCATCGGCACCGATTCCAAATTTTCGGTCACAGAGTTGCCTAACCAGCTGAAGGTCATTACGGTCAAATACCTGCTCTCGGTCATCTATCATTATGAAGTCATTGCCTGTACCGTGATACTTGTAAAAATGGATATTCATGTGCCAATCAGGATTAATGTTTCAGTGTATTCCCTCATTCAAAAACCAATCCAAGCCCAAATTGGTTGTACAAACATAATCATCTTGTCATTAAATAAGACTTAATGTCCGAAAGAAGGTTCTTTTTGATGGTAGAAATACTTAACTTGTGCTTAACTAAAACCAACACTTTGTATTATGAATAACAAATTCTTCGATGCTTCAAGAAGATCATTCCTCAATAAAGGAACTTTGGCAACTTTTTCTATAGGATTGGGTGGTAGTCTGGCAGGTACTTCTTTGCTAAGTGCATGTGGAGGAGAATCTAAATCACAACAAGATGCCAAAGTGGACTTGATCACTGGGTTTGAACAAACCCCATTGGCATATGATTATTCAGCATTGGAACCCCATATAGATGCTGAGACCATGGAAATCCATTACACCAAACATGCTGCAGGCTATGCCAAAAACTTAAAAGAAGCTTGCGAAAAAGAAGGCGTGGATATGGACAAACCTTTGGAGGAGCTGATGGTCAACATGTCCAATTACTCCACAGCCATGAGAAACAATGGCGGTGGACATTATAACCATGAGCTTTTCTGGAAAATCATGTCCCCTGATGGAGGAGGAGGTCCTTCGGGCAAAATTTCAGAAGCAATCAATGGTCGATTCGGAAGTTTTGAGGCATTTAAGGAAGAATTTGAAAATGCTGCCAAAACCCGTTTTGGATCAGGTTGGGCTTGGCTGGTTTTGAACAACAATGGTGAATTGGCCATAGGGTCAACTCCCAATCAGGATAATCCCATGATGGACCTTTCGGAATTCAGGGGTTCTCCTTTGATTGGCATTGATGTTTGGGAGCATGCCTACTATCTAAAATACCAAAATGAAAGACCAAAATACATCAGCAATTGGTGGAACCTCCTCAATTGGGAAAAGGTGGCTGAGCGGTATGAGGCTCTTTCTTAATTGAACAATTCGAGTTACCCTTAGCCAAAAATTGATATGAATAGGAAAGCACTTCACTGCTTGTTCTCAGGATTCTTTTTCTTTGCTCTTTTGTCATGCGGCAACCAAGAGAGAGTAAGCAAAGAGGTTTTTGACGAGGTGAAAGAGTCCATGGAGGTAAAAAAGGTCAATGAATCAGACCTGATTAACAAAGCCATGGAATGGGGTGAATCCATCAGCCAAGAAGCCCAGCAACAGCTTATCAGTACTTTACAAAAAGCCATCACTGAAAAAGGTGTACCTGGAGCTGTTGAGTTTTGTCAAGCAGAAGCCCTACCGATTTTAAAGGAAGTCAGTGACAAATATCAAGTAAAAGTGAGGCGTGTTTCCAATGATTACCGCAACCCACAAGACCAACCGAAGGAATTTGAAAGCGGTCTGCTAAGTGCTTATGAATACAATGTAGAGAATGATCTTGATTCAAGGCCAAATATCCAAAAGCTTAACCAAGGTACTGAATTGCTATTCACTAAAGCAATCATGATTCCGAGCACACTTTGCCTCAACTGTCATGGAGATGCTGAAACCGACATCAGCCCCGAAACCATGGACAAAATCAAATCGCTCTATCCGGAAGATAAGGCTATTGGCCATAAAGTGGGAGACCTTAGAGGTATGTGGAGTATTTTGATGCCCACCAAAGAAGTGATCAAACAACTGTAAATAAATGTCCATTTTTCCTGTCAAAAAAAAAGTCATTGTGACGTGGGTCTACCTATTAGTTATGGCTCTTTTTTCCTTAGGATTGGATTTGACTGTCTTCGCCCAATCAGCAACTGGTCTCAATGAGCGACTCGGATTTAATCCTACTGATAAATTACTTATCATTCATGCCGATGACATAGGCCTGTCCCATTCCGAAAACAGGGCCACATTAAAGGCCATGACGGAAGGACTTGTCAATTCTACCAGCATCATGATGCCCTGTGCATGGGCTACAGAAGTTGGCACTTATATCCAAAATCATCCCAATCTAGATGTGGGTGTTCACCTAACCCTTACCAATGAGTGGTTCAATTATAAATGGGGCCCTGTGGCTTCCAAATCAAATGTTCCGGGACTGGTTGATGAAGAAGGCTTTATGTTTGCTGATTGTGCCTCAGTGGCAAGGCATGCGACACCTGAAGAGGTGGAAGCGGAGTTAAGGGCCCAAATAGACGCCGCGATCAAACTGGGCATCAAACCTACCCACCTGGATTCGCATATGGGCTGTCTGTTTTTTGGCCGTCCAGAATATTTCATGAGTTACTTAAAACTAGGTAGAGAATACGGCATACCATCCATGGTAAGCCCTCAAATCCTTGACGTTTTTAAGCAACTACATCCAGATTATTTCAACAAGCTTGATCTTTCCAAACAGCTTATCATTGATCAAATCTCCATTGCCACCCCTGAGGAATATGATGAAAAAGGGATGGAGGGTTTCTACTCCGAGCTTTTGGAAAATCTCAATCCAGGTGTAACCGCTTTATTGATTCACGTGGCTTATGATGACCCTGAAATGCAGGCCATCACGGTGAATCATCCGCATTGGCATGCTGCTTGGAGGCAGGCTGACTTTGATTTTTTCACCAGTGATAAAGCCAGAAAATTAATTTTAGATAACGAAATCAAATTGATCACTTGGAGAGAAATCGGGAGTCTTTTAGAGCAGAAATCCATTCCCAAAAAATAAAGAAATATTTCAAAAGAGCTTTTCAATGCTTGATTTTTGAAAGAATTGCCTAGGATTTTTTATTAAAATGAATGGAATCGGACCAGTTAACGGATGCTTTGGTATGTTTTCATTAATTTAGGGATGCAGTCAAGTAATTTCCATAATCCCAAAACCTCTCTGTAAATGAAAATATCCGGCAAAACTTCGGGCACTTGTATTTTCTTCAAATTGCTTTCTCTACTATTGATAAATCTATGGACGGGCTGTTCTTCAAATCTGCCAAGCAATCAAAGTCTCCAAAATGAATTGGAAGGAGTTCCTTTGCTACAAGGCAAATCTGCGTATTTGGCATCACCTTTTGTAACCGCGGGTGACCGGGTATACATGGTAGGACACCAAGATGGTAGCTTTCCGGACCTTGGATGGCATGTGGAGGGAGAAATGGGGGGAATCTGGAATCATCCCATCAAACTGATGGATGGATTTACTGCTGCCATTGGATATGATGGCGCTTCCTTTTGTCTTGATCAAGCCACCGGCTTTACCAACTATCCATTTGCCAATAAGCACCTTTTTGGGGAAAGTCTTCAAGGACTTGAGGTAGAAAGATTTCAATTTGTTCCGGAGGGAAAACAAGGGCTGATCATTGAATTTTTGTTTACTAATCTGGAAAGTCAGAACAAAACATTCGGGTTTGAATTTGCAGGTCATACCGATCTTATGCCAGTCTGGCTGGGTGAACGCAGCGGCATGATTGACCATCCCGACACCCTTTCCTTTGATGAGAGCAGACAAGCATGGGTTGGAAAAGACCTCGGCAATGAATGGTATGTGATTTTTGGTTCTGACCAAAGGGCAAAAAAAACTTCTGGTCCATCCGAAAGCTGTGATTACCAGCCCCAAGGAAAAGGTAAGGCTGCTAGGTTGGGCTATGAAGTAAACCTTGGACCCAATGAAAAAAGTGTATTGAGGTTTTTTATTTCCGGATCATACCAATCGCTGGCAGATGCCCAAGAGACCTTTGATGAGCTGAAAGAAGACCCAGTAGGCCTTCTCATCAATAAAAAGGACCATTATGCGAACATTGCCTCCTATTCCAGAATAAGCATACCTGATAAGGAACTGGAAGAAGCTTTTGAGTGGGTTAAATACAATACGGAGTGGTTGGTCAGGGATGTACCTGAGATTGGCCGAGGATTAGGCGCCGGTATGCCAGACTATCCTTGGTGGTTTGGTGTAGACAACGAATATACCCTGAAAGGGGCTATTGCCACAGGAAGAAAAGACTTGGTCTATGAAACGATAGCACTTATTCATCAGCTATCTGAGTCAAATGAAAATGGAAAAATCGTCCATGAAGTCAGCACCAATGGGGTGGTTTTTAACCCCGGAAACATCAATGAAACTCCCCAATTTGCCTCGTTGATCTGGTGGGTTTATGCTTGGACCGGTGACCTGCCGTTTCTAGAAAAATACTTTCCGACCATAGAAAAGGGATTGGACTGGCTGATGGATGAAAAAGATTTGGATGGAAATCTTTTTCCTGACGGCTATGGCATGATGGAAATTCATGGTTTGGAATCTGAGATGATTGATGTGGCTGTATATACCCAAAAGGCTTTTGCCGATGCCTCCAAGATGGCCGCACTGCTGGGAAAAAACGAGCTGGCCGATGCCTATAAGGAAACTGGTGATGTTCTCAAAGATAAAATTAATGAAGAATTTTGGGTGGAAGAATATAATTCCTACGCGGATTTCATTGGTACCACCCAAGAAGCATTGGAATTGATCGACGCAGCCATCATCAGGTCTGACACCTTGCAAAAGCCCTGGGCCGTGGAAGAGCTAAAAGCCACTCAAAAAAAACTCCGAGACTATCCAATGGACCAAAAACAAGGTTTTGTTTTATTTCACAACTGGGTAGTCAATACGCCTATGGAAATGGGTATAGCGGATAAGGATAAAGGCATCAAGGCTTTGGACAAAGGCAGTAGGTTTGTCAATCCTTTTGGCGTTTTTGTTACTGGCATTGATCGTGACGAGTCATCAGAATCTGATGATGGATCATTTGCCGGAAGTAAAGTCTTTTCCTACACAGGTGCTGTCATGACCTTACCTACAGGAGTACAGGCCATAGCAGAAAACAATTATGGAAGACCCGATAAGGCTTTGGATTACCTCCAAAGGATGACACGCTCCTTTAGCTATGCTTTACCGGGATCCATTTATGAGGTTTCTCCTGATTATGGAATGATGGCTCAGGCATGGAACCTTTACAGCTATGCGGTACCTATTGTTACCCAGTTTTTTGGAATTCAACCTGATGCGGGCAGCAAAACCATCTTTTTGAATCCGCAATTGCCTAGCAGCTGGAATGAGGCAAGTATTGAACGGGTGTTGATAGGAGAAAATGAAATTAATTTGAATCTAAGGCGTGTCAATGACAGATTAGAAGTCAATATTCAACAAACCTCTTCAGATTGGAGGGTCATATTTTTGGTGGAAGACAATAAATCATTTCGAATTTTACTCAATGGAGAAAAAACAAACCCAGAGGCTGTTGGCGACCAAATAGGGGTGGTTTTTTCAGGTTCCAATAATACCCTAACCATTGACCAGTAGAATAAAAATCGACCCAAAATCAATTACTATTCCCCCTACTTTAACGCCAGTCCAAAAACATTGAAGAGGCCCGGCAGTTGTCAAGGTAAGTAATGGTGAATACTTCCAATAAAGTTTTGGCAATATGGAAATGTAAATGCAATTTTGAAACTTAATACATGAATCCATGAAGCACATCTCTCTTTATTGCTTTTTGCTCATCAGCTTACCTAGTTTTTCTCAATCAAGTAAAGGCGCTGATGAATTCTGGGAAAATTTGCTAATGCATTGTGGAAAAGCGTATGCAGGAGATGTAATTGAGGCTCCTGCAAATGATGATTTTAGGGGGAAATCATTGCGCATGTATGTGATCAGCTGTACGGAAAATGAAATCAGAATTCCTTTTTATGTGGGAGATGATCGATCCAGAACCTGGGTGCTAAGCAAGCAGGATGGGGTTATCCAATTAAAGCATGACCACCGACATGAGGATGGGTCTGAGGATGAAATCACCCAATATGGGGGTATCGCTCCCAATACTGGGTTGGCTGGAATCCAGTTTTTCCCAGCTGACCAAGAAACTTCCGATCTAATTCCCTATGCATCCAATAATGTCTGGTGGATTACTCTTGATGAAGATACGTTCACGTATAACCTCCGGAGAATTGGTAGTGACCGCTTTTTCTCAGTGGCTTTTAATCTCAAACAAACGGTTGACTCCCCCGCTCCACCATGGGGTTGGGGTAAAAAGGATACTTGGCAATAGATTTGTAATTAAAATATTTGTTTTAAAAAATCATATGATCATGAAAAAATTAGTTTTTATACTCCTCCTCGCAATTGGCAATTTTGGCGTTCAAGCCCAGCAAGTTGAGGTCCTATCGCCTAAAAATGAAGTCAAACTCAATATGCTCAATACCATATTGATCGGTACAGTGGAACTCGGTTATGAATACCTGATCGATGACAACCAGTCTATTGATGTTCAGGTTCACTTCAACGATCGTTTTGGCTATTTTGCAGGAGGTAGCAATAGAGACTTTTCAGCGAGAAGCATACAAGCGGCGTATAACTTTTATCTTTCCCAAGAGGAAAAAAATGCAGGCTTTTATTTCAGTCCTCTGCTAAGATATCGTTTTGGAGAATATACAGAAACTAGAGATGGGGCCTTATCTGTGACGAATTTAAACAGTTTTCTTCTAGGCATGGGTGTAGGCTATAAAATCCTTTTTGAAAATAAATTCACCATTGCACCTTTTGCTAACATCGGAAGAAATTTTGGTGAAGAAACCATAGACCGCTTCAGCGCCTTGGAATTGAAGGCAGGCGTCTCCTTCGGATTTCGCTTTTGACCCAAAAAATTATCTGTCATGAATAAGCATGCTGTCATTTTTGACATGGATGGGGTAATCTGTCATACCAATCCCTACCATTCTAAGGCCTTCAAAACTTTCTTTGCCAAAAGAGAACTCTATCCTACAGAAGAGGAATTTTCGCAGCACATGTATGGGAAAAGCAATAGCTATATTCTCCGGCATTTTCTGAAAAGAGAAATCCCAGCTACAGAATTCTATGAACTTGAGGATGAGAAAGAGAGTTTATTCCGTGAAATATATGCACCCCATGTTCAACCCATTGCAGGATTTCAAGATTTCCTTGATCAGCTCAAACAGGCTGGGTTGTCTACAGGAGTAGCCACTTCTGCTCCAAGGGCCAACCTGGATATGATTATGGGGAAGCTGGCCTTTGACCGACATATGGAATCCATTCTGGCAAGTGAGAATGTGACCAAACACAAACCTGATCCTGAAGTCTATCTCAAGTCAGCCCAAAACCTTGGCATTTCCCCTGATAAATGTATGGTTTTTGAAGATTCTTTTTCTGGAGTAAGCGCTGCCATCAATGCAGGCATGAAGGTGATCGCTGTCCTGTCTTCCCATAAAGAATCTGAGCTTCCTCCGTGCGACGCATACATCAATAGCTTCAAAGAGATTCAGCTTAAAGATTTATGGGAAATTTGGGAAAGGTAAAATATCATTACTGACCAAAAGCCGTCAAAACAAGTGTCCTAGAGCCTCCTCTATTCCGAAATTCGCACAAGTAAATCCCTTGCCACATCCCGAGGTTAAGTTTTCCACCAGAAATCGGGATTGTCAATGAATTTCCAAAAAAACTGCTTTTTAAGTGCGCAGGCATATCATCCGCACCTTCATAAGTGTGGATAAACCGTGGATAACTTTCCGGAATCATCTCATTTACAAAGGTTTCAAAATCTTTGCGTACGGTAGGGTCGGCATTTTCATTGATCGTGAGGCCTGCGGAGGTGTGTTGGATAAACACATGCAGCATTCCAATTTCTATCTGTCTCAATTCGGGAAGTTTTTCCAAAATTTCTTCAGTGATCAAATGAAATCCTCTGGGATAAGGTTTCAGGGAAATGGTCTTTTGAACGGAGAGGCCCATGTGTATTTTCTTTTATTCAGCAGGTTTTTTGAATCAATTTTTGGCAAATAAGTGGCTGTACATTTCCTCCAATTTACTGATGGCAATGACCTCGATTCTGTATTTTTGTAGATCCAGACCTTTCACCGCGTATTTGGAAACAATGATCCGCTTGAATCCCAACTTTTCTGCCTCTGCAATGCGGTTCTCAATTCTGTTTACGGCTCTTATTTCTCCTCCTAAGCCCACTTCACCTGCAAAACAAACCTCAGCAGCTACAGGATAGTCTTCATAAGAAGAAATAAGGGATGCGCAGACCGCCAAATCTAATGCGGGGTCATCCACCCTCAAGCCTCCTGCCACATTTAAGAAGACATCCTGCTGGCCAAGCCTCATTCCCCCTCGTTTTTCCAACACGGCCAGCAACATATTCAGTCGCTTGGCATCGTGTCCGGTGCTGCTCCTTTGTGGGGTGCCATAGGTTGCGGGACTTACCAAGGACTGTATTTCTATCAATAATGGCCTATTGCCCTCTAGCATCGCACCTATGGCCACTCCATTGAGTGATTCTTCCCGTTGGGTAATCAGAATTTCGGAGGGATTTGGTACTTGCCTGAGTCCTTCAGCTCTCATTTCATATATACCCAATTCGTGGGTGGCCCCAAAGCGGTTTTTGGAGGTTCTAAGGATTCGGTAGCTCAGATGCCGATCCCCCTCAAATTGAAGTACTGTGTCTACCATGTGCTCGAGGACTTTGGGACCGGCTATCGCACCGTCTTTGGTGATATGCCCGATTAGAAACACCGGCGTGCCCGTTTCTTTTGCAAATTTCATCAATTCGGCCGTGCATTCCCGGACCTGGCTTACCGAACCGGCTGCCGATTCCACGTGTTGGCTGTGAAGGGTTTGAATGGAGTCGATGACCAAAAGATCGGGTAGAAGAACAGCAATTTGTTGAAAAATATTTTGCGTGTTGGTCTCAGAAAGGACAAAGCAATTTTCGGATTGGGCCAACATGCGGTCTGCTCTCATTTTGATTTGAGATTCACTCTCTTCACCGGATACATACAAGACCTTGGTTTGATTGAGTGTCAAGGCAATCTGAAGCATTAGGGTGGATTTGCCAATACCTGGTTCGCCTCCGATCAGAATCAAGGAGCCCGGTACTATTCCGCCTCCCAAAACTCTATCCAATTCTAAGTCACCGGTGACGAGCCTTGGGGATTCCTCAAAATTGATTTCCTTTAGATTTTTTGGAATACTGACCCTTTCTTTTTTGACAACTCCCTGCTGCCATGAACCCCTACCGTTTTCTTCCTTTTGGATCACTTCCTCCACATAGGTGTTCCATTCTCCACAGGAAGGGCATTTCCCAATCCATTTTGGGCTTTGGGCGCCGCAGTTTTGACAAAAAAAGGTGGTTTTGACTTTGGCCATTTTAGAAATTAAACGATAAAGTAATCAGTAATGGATTTTAAATTGATCAATGTGCTTCCAGCCAATCTTTGCCCACACCTACCTCAACTTCTAGTGGAACCTCTATTTCCACCGCATGGGCCATGAGTTTAGGGATTTCTTTTTTCAAAAGTTCCACTTCATCCTTATGCGCATCAAAGACCAATTCATCATGGACCTGAAGGATCATTTTAGATTTTAGCTTCTGTGCTTTCATCCAAGCATGCACTTGGATCATGGCCACCTTGATCATGTCTGCTGCTGATCCTTGAATAGGTGCATTGATAGCATTTCTTTCGGCGAAACCCCTCATGGTCATGTTGCGGCTATTGATATCCCGTAGGTACCTTCTTCTCCCTAAAATGGTTTCGACATATTCGTTTTTTCTGGCTTTTTCAATGCAATTATCCATATAGGCCTTTACAGCTGGGAATTCAGTGAAATAAGCATCGATGATTTCCTTGGCCTCTGTTCTGGAAATGCTCAATCTTTGGGATAGACCAAAGGCAGAAATACCGTAAATGATGCCGAAGTTGGCTGTTTTGGCCTTTCTACGCATGTCGGAGGAGACTTCCTCCAAGGGGACCTGAAAAATTTTGGCTGCGGTGGTGGCATGGATGTCTCTGCCATTTTTGAACGCCTCGATCATTGATTTATCCTGAGAGAAAGCTGCCATGATCCGAAGTTCTATCTGAGAATAATCAGCCGCCAAGATCACATGATCCGCATCTCTGGGGACAAATGCTTTTCGTATTTCCCTGCCTCTTTCTGTTCGGATCGGAATATTTTGGAGGTTGGGGTTAGTCGATGAAAGTCGGCCTGTGGCAGCAACAAATTGATTGTAAGTGGTATGAACCCTGTTGGTTTTGGGGTTGATCAGGGTAGGCAATGCATCCACATAGGTAGATTTGAGCTTTACCAGTTGTCGGTAATCCAGAATGGCCTGGGCTATATCATGTTCGCTTGCCATTTTAGAGAGGACCTCCTCGCCTGTGGCATATTGGCCAGTTTTGGTTTTTTTGGCTTTTGGATCCAGATTCAGTTTCACAAAAAGAATTTCTCCCAATTGTTTTGGAGAGGAAAGATTGAATTTCTCTCCAGCCAATTCATATACTTTTTTTTCTATTTCTTTGCTTTCGAGTTCGAGTACCTTGGACAATTCAGCTAGGCTCTCAGAATCAATTTTTATCCCCTCAAATTCCATTTCGGCAAGGACTCGAATCAGCGGGTTTTCCACTTCATGCAGGAGCTTTTCCAATCCATTTTGCTTGATAATTGGGTCAAGTTTTTGCTTGAGCTGTAAAGTGATATCAGCATCCTCACTGGCATATTCCACTACCTCATCCACTTCTACATCCCTCATGTTCCCTTGGTTTTTTCCTTTTTTGCCGATGAGGGATTCGATGGAGACTGGTTTATAGTTGAGGTATTGCATGGCTAGCCAGTCCATGGAATGCTTGCCCTCGGGTTCGATCAGGTAGTGGGCCAGCATGGTATCATACAATTTGCCTTTTACTTCAAACCCATAGTTTTTCAACACCAAAATATCATATTTTACATTTTGGCCAATTTTGGTGATTTGTTCATTTTCAAAAAGTTTTCGAAAAGGTTCCAATGTGGCTTTTGCAATACCTTGATCTTCAGGCATCGGCACGTAGAATGCTTCACCTGCTACATAAGCAAAAGACAAACCCACCAATTCCGCCTCGTTCGGGTTGAGTGAGGTGGTTTCGGTATCGAAACAAAACTCCTTCTGTCTTTCAAGATATGTAATCAGTTCCTTTATGTCTTCCTCGGAGGATATCTTGTGATAATCATGAGGGTTAGAAAAAATCTGGTGATGGGTATTGGGTTCTTGAATCGGAATCTCCTCTTTGAAGTCACCCTCTTCCTCGGGAGTATCCTGTCCGGTAAATAATCCCAGTTGTTCGCTGACCTGAATGGCTGGCTTTTTCATGGCTTCACCAAACACCCGTTTGGTAAGCGTTCTAAACTCCAGTTCGGCAAACAATGCCTTGAGCTTGGCTTCATCTGGCCCATCATAATGGAGGGCTTTTTCGTCAAAATCCACAGGCACATCCTGTTTGATGGTCGCCAATTCTTTGGACAGCAGACCCTGCTGGCCAAACTTTTCCACATTCTCCTTTTGCTTTCCTTTCAGTTCGTCTGTATGTTTCAACAGCTCCTCTATGGTTCCATAATCCTTCAATAATTTTGTGGCAGTCTTGGGTCCGATGCCAGGGATGCCAGGAATGTTATCCACAGCATCTCCCATGAGTCCCAGAATGTCTCTCACTTGATCCACATCAGCTATGTCCCATTTCGCACATACCTCCTTGGGCCCCATGATGTCTACCCCGTTTCCCATAAAGGCAGGTTTGTATAAATAAATATGATCCTCCACCAACTGACCAAAATCTTTGTCGGGTGTCATCATGTAAACCACAAAACTGCTGCTTTCGGCTTTTTTTGCAATGGTACCGATGATGTCGTCGGCTTCGAATCCATCTAGCTCCAAAATAGGGATATTAAAGGCTTCCACAATTTGTTTGACCCAGGGAATTCCCACTTCTATGTCCTCCGGCTGTTCTTGCCTGTTGGCTTTGTAGGCCTCAAACTGCACATGTCGGAAAGTGGGGGCATGGGTGTCAAAGGCAACTGCAATGTGTGTCGGCTTTTCTTTTTCCAACACCTCCAAAAGGGTGTTGGTGAAACCCAGCATGATGCCGGTGTTGAGGCCTTTGGAATTGATTCTTGGGTTTTTGCTGAATGCAAAATGAGCCCTGTAGATCAAGGCCATGGCATCCAACAGGAAAAGTTTTTTTTCTCCTTTTTGGGGCATTTTTTGTGAATTTAAAATCATTGGTTACATCCTATCTTGAGGAAGAAAAGCTAAATTACAAATAATAATGAATTTGAAGAGTGACACTTTTTATTAAATTTGCCTAAATTGAAAATCAAAATACCCACCATTGGTCTAATTCTTGATTAACCGATATTTGTGGTGGATTTTGCCGCGTTAAAACCAATTCTAATTATTTAAACCAAATACAACATGAAAAAAATTGCCTTTTTGTTGTCTTTTCTTATGATTTTCTCTGTATTCACACCTGCTGTGATGGCCAAAGATAAAAAGAAAGAAAAGACCGAACTGACCGAAGAAGACAAAGCCAGATTGGTGGAAATCGAAAACAGGATCGAAGAGATCAAAGCCACTGATTTCTCTGATTTGACCAAAGAAGAAAGAAGAGCGCTCAAAAATGAATTGAAAGAGATGAAAGTTGAAGCCCGCGAAAGGGGAGGTGGAGTTTACCTTTCAATCGGAGCGATCATCATCATCATCTTACTTTTGATTTTGTTGCTATAACTTTATGCTATTCTAATACTTGACCGCAATAGAATGGGAATCCCATTCTATTGCGGTTTTTTCATTTTTGGCATCCCACGATATTTAAGCAAAAAAGTTGTATAATTTTATTTATACTAGTTATTGTTAATATTATATTTTTTGCTTGTAATATTGATATTGGCATGATTTTTTCATGATATTCCGTAAAAAGGAGGAAATCATGAAAAGGATAATAAACATGGTGTTGATTGTAGTAGCGCTGGGATTCCTTTCATCTTGTGTTGGAACTAGAGGAGGAATGAATGCGGGCTACTATGGTGGCGGATATGGCGGTGGTTTTTATGACCCCATGTACATGTATGGTCATCCCGGATATTTTGGGGCGAATTACATGTATTATAACACTGTACCGAGAACGGTCATCGTGGCCCCCAACAATCAAAGACGGGTGGTTAGCCCTCAAAGGCAGCGAAACAACCAAAGAAATGTCATCCGAAACAATCAGAACAGAACCAACAGAACTGTCGCCCCAAGTAACAACAGAAATGTGCAGAGGCGTGCAGCACCATCCAACCGCTCTCAAATGAGAACACCAACAAGAACCAGCCGACCAACTGCCCCCAGCAGAAGCAGTGGCAGGTCAGGAAGAGGCGGTAATTAAAAAAGTCCCATCACGATGATGGGACTTTTTTTATATCAGGTTTTCAAGGTAAGCCATATTGGTTTTTAGTGAGCCTTCAGGGTCTTTTGCCAAGTCATGTTCTACTTGGAAATGTTTGGTTCCGGATGCTTTGGCTTTTGCAATAATGGTAGGCAGGTCCATTTTACCCTGCCCTGCATCTGCCAGATACTGAAACATCCCCATCCACTCCTGCATGCTGCTTCCGTCTCCGGAAAAGGTGCGAATTTCCCGCATGTCTTTGATGTGCATGAGTTCAAACCTACCGGGATTCGCCTCCAAATAGGCGATGGGATCACTTCCGGCTGCGCTAAACCAAAAAATATCCATTTGCATTTTGACCATATCTGCATCGGTTTGATCCAGAATCATCTGAAGGGGGATTTGCCCTTCCAGCTCCTGATGCCCATAGCCATGGTTGTGGTAGAAGAAGGTCAAGCCATGCTTTTTAGCACTTTCACCTACTATATTCAATACATCTATAGCCTTGCGGTAAGCATCCATATCCGTCCTCAATTCATTCGGCAACATGGCAATGCCCACATATTGATGGCCTACCTGATGGGCAGCTTCAGCTACCTCTCCCATATTCTGCTGAAGGCTATCCAGATCAATATGAATGGAAGGAGCGCTTAAACCCAAATCGTCCAAAATCATTTTTACCTCCTTTGGACTGTTGCCAAAATAGCCACTTCCACCGAAGCCCAAAAATCCTGAAGTTGCTTTCCAGGCTTGTTTTGATTTTTCTGTACCGAAATCATAGGGACCAAAAAACTCCACTTCCCTGTAACCCACCTTGGCAATCAACTCCATGGTCCCTCTAAAATCCGTATCAAGACTTTTGGGCAGAGTGAAAAGATTCAGGCCTATTGGCCCATTTTTCGGTTTTTGTCCTTCAGTAAAGGAAGCAAGTGGCAGTATGGCTGCTGCCGAAAGTAAGATGCCGGATTTTTTGAGAAATCCTCTTCTTTGATTTTCCATTATTTTATGCTTTTAGGGATGGTTGAGTGTATGTTCAAAGCCACTTGCCGGGAAGAAGTCAATCCGGCAAAGTCTTCAGATACTTTTTAACTGCTAAAGATCGAAAAAAGATCCAAATTAGGGGCAATATCCAAAACAACTCATTGATGATCATATGAAAAAGCGTTCGCTTGTTCCATCCCAGGTTTTCAATTACCACCAAATAAAACCAGCCTGCCGAGACCAGCTTTCCCAAGGCTCCGATGAGGATCAGGTACATCCAACTGATGGGATAAAAGGCGCTCAAAAAGATCCCAATACCGATGACCAAACCAAAAGTCCCAAACCAATTGAAATCCAATGGCACTGTAACTCCCTGATTCATGGACAACCATTTGATCAGGTCAGCCCCAAACCATTTAAAAAAAGCTCCCCATGCCACGGTGTACATTCCAGCCAATAGCAACAGGCCTCGCATGGGCATCGAAAAAATTGGAAAAGGTTTGCTTTCTGACATCATTTGTTTTTGACTATCTTTCTTTGGTATAAACCTAAAAGCCATTAGGTAGTTTATTTCTGCGACACAAAACTAAAGGAACAACGTGAATAAAAAACAATTCTTCCCAATATTAGTCCTTTCAGCTTCTTTTTTGATATTTGGATTTTTTGCAGGCAAATCTTACGAAGGAATTAGTGCAGAAAGTATCGGTTGGGCAGGAAACCTGATTGGTTTGCAATTTTCGAATGCAGAAAAAGACAGCATGATCAGCACTCTGGAAAACCAAAAGGCCAACTACGAAAAAATGAGGGCTTATTCAATTGAAAACGAGGTCGCGCCTTCTCTTGTGTTCAATCCTCTTCCACATAGATTTTTTCCTTTGCAAGAGCAAAAAGAAATCCATTGGGATCTTCCCGAATTGGTTTCGCTTCCAGAAAATGACAAGGATATCGCTTTTATGGGTATAGCTGAATTAGCTCCCTTGATCAAAAGCCAGAAACTCACTTCAGAAAGATTAACCCGAATATACTTACAGCGAATCAAAACCTTCAGTGATACCCTTCAGTGTCTGATAACTTTAATGGAACCATCCGCTCTGGAAAAAGCAAAAGCCATGGACATAGAAATCAAAGCTGGACGTTACAGAGGTCCACTACATGGCATACCCTACGGAATCAAAGATCTATTTGCTGTCAAAAACACGAAAACTACTTGGGGCGCTATGCCCTACAAAAACCAGGAAATCAATGAAACAGCCACCATCGTGGGTAAATTGGATGAGGCTGGGGCTGTACTATTGGGAAAATTCACCTTGGGCGCCTTGGCTATGGGGGATGTTTGGTATGGGGGTGTGACCAAAAACCCCTGGAACCTGGAGCAAGGGTCTAGTGGATCTTCTGCCGGTTCGGCATCCGCAGTAAGTGCTGGTCTGATTCCTTTTGCAATCGGCACGGAAACCTACGGATCCATCGTATCCCCTTCCACCCGAAACGGGGTCACGGGCTTACGGCCTACTTTTGGCAGGGTCAGCAGGCATGGGGCAATGGCCCTGAGCTGGAGCATGGATAAAATAGGTCCGATTTCCAGATCCGCACTGGACAATGGAATGGTCCTTTCCGTCATTCAGGGGGTTGATTCCAAGGATAAGAGTACCATTCCTGCAGCCTTTAATTATGATGGGAAAGAGTCTATCAAGGTATTAAGGGTAGGTTATTTTTCAGAATACTTCAAACCAGAAGCCAATGTAACTCCCAATGATCTTGCAGTTTTGGAAATAATTAGGGAACTGGGGTTTGAGCTGGAGGAAATTAAACTGGAAACCAGTGTTGATGTGGGAAGCATGATCATCATGCTTATGGCTGAGGGAGCTGCTGCTTTCGACGAACTTACCCGTCTGGATCTAGATGACCAGTTGGTTGCCCAACACAAAGGAGCTTGGCCAAACCTTTTCAGAGCAGCAAGATTCATCCCAGCCGTTGAATACATTCAGGCGAGCCGTTACCGTAGCCAATTGATTGAAGAAGTGCACCACTTATTTAAAGATTATGATGTCATCATCACACCCTCATTTTCAGGGAACCAATTGCTGATCACCAACCTCACCGGCCATCCAGCCTTGTGCCTGCCGAATGGCTTTAATGAAAATGGTAGCCCAACATCCATCACTTTTTTGGCCAACCTCTTTGAGGAAGAGAAGTTGATTATGCTTGGAAAAGCCTATCAGGATGCCACAGAATGGCAGCAAAAAAGGCCTCCGCTCTTTGACAGATAAGTCAGTGAGTTAATGGGCGTGCCCCTCTGGTCCATGTACATGACCATGATCGATTTCTTCTGGTTCTGCTGCCCTAACAGAAACAATTTCACCTGAAAAGTAAAGGTCATATCCAGCCAATGGTGAATTGAAATCCATGTGCACCCCTTGATAGTCTACCTTAAGAATTTCTCCCCTAAGTTGATTTCCCTGGTCATCTTGCATGGGTATTACCTTTCCAACTTTTAACAGGTCTTTGTTTTTCTTGCCTTCTTCTTTGAAATTGGACTTCGGGACTATTACCCTCTTTGATTCATCATAATCACCATAACCTTCTTCATAATCTATGAAGATCTCAAAACTTTCCCCAATTGATTTTCCCCAAAGACCTGCTTCGAAAAGTGGCAATACATTATCAGCACCAGTCAGAAAGTGGTAAGGCTTTTCTTTTCCAACTACCTCCCATGTTGTTTTACCATTTTCACCATCATCTACCTGAAGTGTATAAGCCACCCCAACTACCATGTTTTTATCTACTTTCATACAGCATTTAATTTTTTAACTATTTCAAATTTTCTTAACCTAAAAGAAAAAAAGATTTGTTCTGGATAATGGCCCATTGGGGTGAAAGTGGATTTTTACGGCTGTAAAAATCAATGGATTCCAACATTTCTTATTTCCTAACCATTGGCCCAAATGACTTTATCTTTTTGCAAACATTCTTAAAATCCAATTTGGTTCACAAAATTATAAGGAAATCCAGCATGAAATTCATATTCATTCCTATTATTTAAATGAAATCATTGTAATTGCCATAGAATATTCTTAAGTTGAAACTTAACGGGTAATTGAAGTTTTGTTCCCTCCCCATCCTGCACTTTTTAACAGTAGTCAAGGAAATACCCGATAGTCTTGATCCCCAATTTTATTTTGGTTTGATGGTGTTGAACTTTTTGCAAAAGTTCTTCAGAGTTAGCTTCGATTTATTTGGTTTCAAAATTATTTTAACTGCGATTTGATGCTCAAAAACAATGTTTTCGCTATTGCCTTTTGTTTAGTTTTGGTCGGATATCAGCAAAATGCAATGGCTCAAATGTATGAAAGTGAAGGTAGGATGATTTGTTGTGGAGACAGTCTTCTAACCGGAAATGCACAGGCCATCCGCGTCAACCCTGCCTTTCTTAGTCAAAGGGGGAAAAAAGTATCCACATTTGGTTTTTTGCAGATTGGTTTTAATTTTCACAGCAATCAACTGAATTTTGCAGAAGTCTTGCGCTTTGGGTTTTCAGACAATGTCATTCCAGAATTGGAGAGACAGGATATATTGGACCGTGGAGATGATCAAACGGCATACATATGGAATGCCAATCTGGACTTTACTTGGTTATCCTATTCCGTATTTGACCCCAAGTTTGGAGGCTTGTCCATCAGCCTGAGGGACCGGATAAACCAGAGAAGCCTTATTCCCAACGAATTCTTGGGTGTGCTGTTTTTCGGTACCAACTCTCCGGCCTTTGAAGAATTGACTCCAGACCAAAGACTATCCATTGGAAATGGAACCCAAACCCAGTACACTCACTTGAGGGAACTGACACTGAGTTATGCACGCAGTATAGTCAAGCAGGAAAATTTTTCCATTGACCTCGGAGCAACTTTCTCCAAAATCTGGGGTGTAGGTTATTTTGACAGTTACATTGATAACCAAAGGTTGCGGGGAGGCTCCTCATTTTCTGCTTTCTATGATGTAGATTATAGTAGTGTTTCTTCCAGTCTTGAGAACATCAGTGGAGGTCTTTTAGATACTTCTGGAGGTGGTTTTCTTTTGGATCTTGGGGTGGATATGAAAGTAAAAGGATTAGGGCGATTCAGTGCATCGATCCTTGACATTGGAAGCATGAATTGGAATGATAACATCACAGTGGCGGACGCCGATTTTGAAACAGTTTTGGGTGGGGTGGGTGATGGGATCATTCAAAATTATTCCATCATTGAAAACCTGGACCGGCTTTACGATGCCTCCAACCACCAACCTGGACCTGCATTTACTTCTCCATTTGCCACCAAGTTAAGACTCAATACACTCTTTTATCTAGGGCCTTCCATGAACATCAGTACGGATTTTATGATTCCACTTCGGTCGTTTGATAACGAACTCCCTATGTTTTACAACCCAGCCTTCTATTCAGGCTATTTCAACTGGTCCCCCCTTGACGGCATAGTCAATCTTAGCGCAGGGGTGTTTTATGGCGCTGAAGTCAATTTCAGGATACCCGTGGGTGTTTCCATAGGTCTTACAGAATCCTTATTTGTGTCATTGGCCGTAAACGACATCAATACCATTTTCCTCAGAGGTATTGACCCTTTTGCCGGCGTGTCCATCAATTTTATGAATATAAAATATTAAAAAGTGACAGCTTGACGAATTCTTAATACCTAAAAGCCAATTTAATCCCCCCAAACCAATTTCTGCCTGGCGCAGGTTGAAAATACCTGCCCCCAAAGGCATTGAGGTCATTGCCTAGACTATAGGTCTCGTCCAAAAGATTTTCCAATCCGGTATATACCTCAAAATCCAACTTGGCAGCAACTGTACTTCTCCAACCCAACCTGGTACTGATCAGATTATAGGCATCCTGATACACCGTATTGCCGTCGTTGAGCGGTATTTCATCTACAAACTGATGGGTAAAATTCAGGTATATACCAGATCGGTTGCTCAAATCTACTTGGTTTACCAGGGTATTGGGTGCCACACCAGTAAGTTGGTTTCCTGTAAAATCCTCTCCTCCTCTTTCATAATCACTGAATTGGAAGTAATGCCCGGTAAACGCATGGGTGATCTTGAGTTGATTGATAAAGGCACCCTGCTGCTGAATAAGCAAATAATCCAGTTGAACTTCGATGCCCTTTTGGTCTGTGGCACCAGCATTTCTAAACAATACGACTCCCTGTTCATTGGTAAATGTTGTAATTGTTTCATCTAGCTGAAAATAAAAAGCACTTGCATCTAAATTAACTCTGCTATTGATGAAAACAGCCCTGTATCCGAGTTCATAGTTAATGCCCTTTTCAGCTTCCAATTCCAAGTTAACACTTCCTTCGTTGGTCCTAACCTCATCAATGGTTGGTGGTGAAAATCCTGAACTGATACTTCCATGCACCGCTGATTGCTGATTAAGCTGATAGGCCAAAGCCACTCTGGGAATTACAATGGGATCAAATCTGCGGCTGTTGAATGCTGGTTCGTTGGGCCCGGCATCTATGGATCTATCAATATCGAATCTGGAATAATTTTGACTAAGCCCCACAGTAAGCAGGGTTTTGGGAGAAACCTCGAGTTCCAACTGTTGAAACAAAAAGCCTTGGGTAGTGACCAAATCATCACTGAACCTGACCGTATCTGCAAGTCCATTTCGATTTCCAAAATTTTGAGCCAAGGTTTTTCCGTATTGGAATTCCCCACCCAGTAATACCCGCACAGGCATTCGACCCCATTGGTCATTCCAAACAAATTTGGTCCTACCTCCATATCCAAAGGCAGTTTCCTTTTTGTAGTCTAGAATAAAGGGATTTTCAAATTCAGTAGTCTGAAGATAAAGAGAAGTGATATTGTCAATTTTTGGAGTGATCGCATATTCATGAGAAATGGCCCCAATCATTGATTTCTGAGCTATGGAACTGTTTTGTTCTTCAGATCCAGGTCTAGCCTGCCGAGGGTTTTCGTCAAACTGACTTTGGTTTAGAGCTCCCGGAATCTGGTAGTCCAAGTCCGAATAAAGCAACTGTGTAGAAATGCGTTGCCTGTCAGAAGGAAAAAAGTGTCCTGCCATTTGGAATACCTGACGGTCCACGGCACTGTGGTCCCTATACCCATCACTTTTTTGGCTGACATAGGAGGCGCTGAAGGCGGCTTTTTCCAACTGTTGATCCATACCGATTCTGTATCGGACCAATCCAAATTCTCCGATTCCCAATTCTGTGGATATCTTGTTTTCAGGTACTGTTTGCCGACTTTGAAAACTGATGACCCCTCCATTACCTGCTCCATAAATGCTGCCTGCTGGGCCTTTGATGATTTCGGTCTGTTGGATATTGGAAAGGTCCAGGATATTGAGAGGGGTGGTGCCGTCTGGGGAAGTGAAAGGAATATCATTCCAATAAACTTTTACATTTCTTACACCGAAAGGTGATCTAAGAGAACTGCCTCGAATAGAGATCCTATAACTTGCTGGAGCCCTTTCTTCCACCCTTACCCCTGCCTGAGTATTGAAGGCATTTACAATGGAGGCTTCATTGAACCTAAAAAGGGCTTCTTCCGGGATGCGGGCAATGGAAGCTGCCTGCTGAAAAAGTGGTCTTTCTGAATCAAAACCAGACACCACCACCTCCGCCAAAGTATTGAACTTTTTATCTAATTTAACCAATATGGTGTTGCTGCCATCCAACACCAGGACTTTTCGGTCATAAGAAACATGTGAGAACACAAGGGTAGCATTTGCCGGCAAATCCAAAGATAATTTACCTTCTGCATCAGTGATGCCCTTAGAACCTTCATTGGATTGGACCACTACTCCTGGTATACCAGACTGGCTTTGGCTATCTTGAACCATCAATTGGGTCTGTCCACGCAAGGACAATGGCACCAATAAAAATATAAGGCAATAAATACGGTACATGATCAGGACAATTTTTGTAAAAATACCAAATTTCCATGGCCTATTGCCTTATTATATGATCAGTGGTATCCTATTTTTACTGTGTCATATTTTTGTTAATTTCAGTTTTAAATCTCCCTTATGAAAACCCAGTTTTATTTTACATTGTTTTTGACAAAAATGGTATTGCTGGGATGTCAATCCCCTCACCAAAACCCTCCAGATCCCGTTCACCCTATACCATCGGAGCGACAAATGAACTGGCAGGAATTGGAATTTTATGCTTTTGTCCACTTCAATATGAATACCTTTTCGGACATGGAATGGGGGATGGGCGATGAGTCTCCCAAACAATTTAATCCCACTGAATTAGATACAAAACAATGGGCTAGGGTTGTCAAAGAGGCTGGAATGACAGGCATCATCATCACGGCCAAGCACCATGACGGTTTTTGCCTTTGGCCCTCGAAATATACTGAGCATTCTGTCAAGAATGCTCCATGGAAGGATGGAAAGGGTGATTTGATCCAAGAATTGGCCGAATCCTGCAAAGAGTATGGCCTTAAAATGGGCATTTATTATTCTCCTTGGGACCGCAATCATGCGGAATATGGCCAACCTGAGTACCTCCTATACATGCGAAATCAGCTTACTGAACTTTTGACAGAGTATGGGGAGGTGTTTGAAGTGTGGTTTGATGGGGCAAACGGTGGTACCGGTTTTTATGGAGGAGCCAATGAAGACAGACGGGTAGACAAGAGGAGTTATTATGATTGGGAGAAAACGATTGAACTGGTCAGGGAACTGCAACCCGATGCGGTCATCTTTGGTGATGCAGGTCCGGATGTCCGCTGGGTAGGTAACGAACATGGCCACGCCTATCGCACCACCTGGTCTAATCTGATGAGGGATTCCGTATACGCGGGCATGCCTGAATATGCGGAATTATATGCCACAGGGCAGGAAAATGGAACGCATTGGGTGCCTGCGGAAGCTGATGTATCCATCCGGCCAGGCTGGTATTACCATGCATATGAAGACCACAAAGTTAAATCATTAGCAGAGTTATTGGACATTTACTACCTGAGCATTGGACAAAATGCCTCCTTGCTACTCAACTTTCCTGTGGATAAAAGAGGTTTGATCCATGAAAATGACGTGATTCAGATTCAACAATTGAGTGCGAAAATCAAAGAGGATTTTGCTGAAGACCTTGCCTTACTTGCAAAACTTACCACGGAGGAATACCAAAGGAACGGGCATCCAGCAAAAAATGTGATCGATACTAACCCCAATACCTATTGGAAGGCTGAAATCGGTACCTCTTTGATTTTACAATTTGAAAATCCCGTTTCCTTCAATCGGTTTTTGGTTCAGGAACATGTTCCCTTGGGCCAAAGGGTTAAATCCTTCTCGGTGGAGGTATTGAGTGATGACGAATGGATCAGCGTAGCGGAGGAAACAACTGTTGGTTATAAACGAATTTTAAGATTATCGGATCAAACCACTACAGCAGTTAGATTCACCGTTACCGATGCCAAGGCGATTCCGTTAATTTCCCGGATTTCTCTTTATAAGGCTCCCAAATTGGTCACGCCACCAATTCTCAGCAGGAATGTGGCAGGGTATATCCAGGTAGAAGTTCCGGATAAAAATGTTGCAGTTTATTACACCATTGACGGTCAAGACCCTGATGAAAACAGTACCCCATTTGAAGGCCCTTTTCTTTTGGAAAAACCTGCCATGGTAAAGGCGATTTCCATAGATAAGGAAACTGAGGGAAAAAAGAGCGAAATAAGCATGGCTTTTTTTGACCTTTCCAAAGCCAAATGGAAGGTAATTACAAATGATCCTGATGGGAAAAAGGCAATAGATGAGGATGAAAAGTCCTACTTTACAAGTAAACAGGGTAAGATCGACATAGATTTAGGAGAAAACCTAACACTCATTGGTTTTACTTACCTTCCCATGCAGCACCGCTACATGACTGGAATTATCCAAAACTACGAATTTCATGTCAGCCAGAATGGAGATCAATGGGAAAAGGTGGCAGAAGGGGAATTTGGAAACATTGCCAACAGCCCTATTGAACAGGAAGTGAAGTTTTCAAAAATCAATGCCCGATATATCCGGCTTTTAGCCAGGAGGACACTGGATGGCCAAGCGCCTTCCTTTGGTGAAATTGGCATTAGAACGGAATGAGTCAAATCAGTAATCCATGAACCTAAAAAAGATCATAAAATTCAAATTAGGCGGAGAATTATGGGAGGTTCCCCTAGGGGTTTTGATCCTGTTTTTTTCAATCGCAGTCCTGCTGATGCTATTGGGTGCTTATTTCGGTTTTAATATTGGGGAAAATCAATTCAGTCCTTAAAAAGGGAGGACATCATCTTCACTTTCTTCACTGAAAGAAGTGACATCAGGCATGGCAGAGGGATGCTGAGGGGTAGAAGTAGCTCCTGACATTTTATCAACTTTCCAAGCCTTCACATCAGTGTACCATTTTCCGTTGTATTCACGACTTTCCACCTCTATTCCTGCGGTAATTTCATCCCCTTCCTGAATGTCAAACTGGTCAATTTTATCTCCCCAAACTGCTAAACATACCTTTTTTGGATAGGTTCCTGCTGTTTCAAGAATATACTCTTTCTTCCTCCAGGTGTTTCCGTTTCTGGAATTACCTGATTGCTCGGCATTTATCTGTATGATTTTTCCACTGATTTCCATGTATATGATCGGTTGATGATTTCTATCTACGAAGGTAATTATATCAGGCCAAAAAGCCAGATCCTTTTGGATTTCTCACCTCAAGAGCCAAATATTACTGTGCCACGTTAGCGATGGGACGATGTGCAAAATGAAAAAACCGGAATTCAAACAACCTCTGCTCTACCGGTACCCTAAACACCATGGCATCGGAGGCTTCAATTCTCGGAAACACCACCTTACCGGCCAAGAAATTCCCAGGGAATATGGAGGTCTTTCTGAGAACAGCCTCTCTGTAATAAGCCCTTTGGTCATGGAGATTGTAATGCCTATTGGCATGATTTTGCATGGAGCCTTCATGATTGATCTGACGATCAATGCTGCTTTCGTATATTGGGGTGGCATCCACACCTGAGGCCAATGCGGTTGCTGAAGCGGCTACTTCTGAGAAAGCCAATATCGCATTGCTGGTCTGAGCATTTCTTTCTTGTGCCCAATTTCTAGAGATGGCCATTTCCAAATCCAAGATCGTAGATTCCGGGTCCACGGCTCTTTGAACAGGCCTCCCACCATTATCCATTTCATATTGAACTGAAAAATCAAGGGGATCAATCATGATGCTTTCATCTGAAAAATTATAAACTTCAAAATTCATGATAATGTGATCCTGAGTGCTTTCTTCAAAAGCAATTTTCACCGTGTAGGCCTCATCCCCTTGGCTGGTGAATGCCCTTCCCTGATCCCAAAAGGCTATGTCGGATTCATCAGGAGTTAGCCGGCTAATGGTATATGGGCTCGCACAAGATAGCAGCAAACCCAAAGCAAACACTGCATAGAATAGCTTTCTCATAAATGACAAGTTTAAAACCTACTTTTGTAAACGGCAATTTTGGTTGAACGGTTGCCACTTAAATCCATTAATTTATTTTAACTTTAGCTTAAAACCAGATCCAATGGCGAAGGAATCAAGTCAACCGAAAATAATCCCTAAAAAATTGATCAAGGACCAAGAAATCCCCAGTGATTTTGGTGGTTTTCCTAATGATATTTCCCTTACGCAAAATGTAGGATGCGGAGGAAAAAGACCAAAAAAAGAAATCAAGAATTAAATAAATGTTCCATGAAAAGAGATATTGATGGATTTCCGTACCAATCTTACATCAGACCATTGGTAAATGAAAATGAGCTCATGGTTCGGAGCGAACAGTTTTACCAGGAAATGGATAGCCGAAGGACTGTCAGAGAATTTTCGGATCGGCCTGTTTCATTGGATGTGGTAAAAAACCTGCTAAAAACAGCGGGAACGGCACCTTCTGGCGCCCACAAACAACCCTGGACATTCTGTGTGGTTTCAAATCCTGATTTGAAGAAAAAAATACGCGAAGCAGCAGAAGCTGAAGAGCGTAAAAACTATGAAGAAAGGATGAATGCGGCTTGGATACAGGATTTGAAACCTTTAGGAACCAATTGGGAAAAACCTTTCTTAGAGATGGCTCCACACCTGATTGCGATCTTCAAAAAAACCTATGGTAAGGAAGGAGATCACAAGGTACAACACTATTACGTGAATGAATCCGTGGGTCTTGCTACGGGATTTTTATTGGCGGCTATCCATCAAGCGGGCTTGGTGGCCTTGACCCATACCCCGAGTCCCATGAATTTCCTTTCAAAAATCCTTGAAAGACCGGAAAATGAAAAACCATATTTACTTATTCCCATCGGTTATCCTCTTCCAGAAACCTTTGTTCCCGCTCTTCAAAGAAAACCACTGGAAGAAATCGCTGTTTTTTACTAAAGCTTTTTTTGGCATTATTTTTATCAATGTAATTCTAAAAAATTTTTGTACCGATGAAAAAAATCACTAAACCGTTAACTATTTACTGTGTATCAGTATTTCTGGCATTGTTGAGTTGCAAAAATGAAAATGAGGTACCCAGAAATGAAGTTGATTTGGATGCGGCTCAAGAAAAGTCTGAAACAATGGCCATGTATGAGGATGCGGATTATGTTACTTTCCGAGCTATACAGGAATCAGAGCCATCCGGAAGGATGGGTGAATTATTGAATGCTGATTGGTGTCCTGAAGCCGAGGTGAATTTGAATGGGCAGATAAAAACCATCTTGGTGGATTTTGGCGATGGTTGCCTCAGCCCAAATGGTACCCAGAGAAAAGGTAAGGTTAAAATTACCTACACTGGCTTGTATTGGATGCCAGGAACTTTAATCACTACCACTTTTGAAGGATATGAAGTAAATGGAAAAAAAATTGAGGGGATCCGGAAGGTAACCAATGAAAGTGTGGATATCATGGCCAAAACTATGGTTTTTTCTTCGGTACTGGAATCCGGCAAGGTAACTTGGGAGGATGGATCATCGACAACCATTGCTTGGAACCATCAGAGAAAAGTATTTTTGGGAACCCAACCTACCGAAAACAAGTATGAAATTGAAGGCACTTCAGAAGGAATTACCAGGATTGGGATTCCATACCAATCAGAAATCCTAGAACCTTTGATTTACTTTCAAAGCTGTATAAACAGTGGCAATTGGATCCCTAGTGAAGGGAAGATCGCAATTGATTTGGAAACCGCCCAACCCACAGGGGAAATTCAAGTGGACTATGGCAATGGTTCCTGTGATCGCACAGTTACCATATCCTACAATGGCGAAAATAAATTGATTTCCTTGAACATTTAAGGAAAAAGTAATACCGATAGCCATAGAAAAAGCGGTCCGATCATGGACCGCTTTTTTTATCGCACAAATTTAATTCTTGACCCTAAAAAAGTCACTTTTAGTCACCGATTTAGCTTTCAAAGATTATTTTTTTCACTTTGAGGGTTGCCTTCAGGAAAGTAATGGTGCACATCTCGCTGAGGGAAAGGGATCTCGATTTCAGCCGCTTCGAAGGCTTCTTTGAGGTTCTCCATGTTGTCGAAGAATACGCCCCAATAATTTGGAGCATCTGTCCACACCCTTGCGGAGATATCCAAAGAACTGTCTCCAAATTCCTTAAAAAAGGCCACTGGAGCAGGATCTTTATGGATCCTTTCATCTTTGGATAAAGTGTCGATAATTACTTTGCGGGTTTTCTTTAAATCCGTACCATAGGCTACCCCCACCTCAAAATCCACTCTTCTAGTTGGCTTGGATGTAATGTTAATGATGTCAGCATTAGACAATGCGCCATTGGGGATGATGATGGAGCGATTGTCAAAAGTTTTTAATTTGGTGTACAAAATATCAATTGATTCTACTGTGCCGAGGTGTCCCTGACCCTCTATTACATCGCCAACTTTAAAAGGCTTAAACATCAAGATCAAAACCCCGCCTGCAAAGTTGGCTAAGGACCCTTGCAAGGCCAAGCCAACGGCCAAACCGGCAGCACCCAATAAAGCTACAAAAGAGGTGACATTGATTCCGACTATATAGGCAATGGTAAGGAATAGAAGCACGTACAAAAATGCCCTGACCATACTCATGAGGAACTTAGTCAGAGAAGGATTATCCGCTTGTTTTTCTATTACAATGCCAAATCCTTTGGTCAATTTTTGAATGATAAATTTGCCAACGAGGTAAACAATGATCGCACCTGCCAATTTGGGCACAATGTCAAAAAGCAAGTTTATTGCCTGATCATAAATGGTTTGTAAAGTGGAAGCATCTAAATCCATATAAGTTGGTTTTTGGTTAAATAAATAGAATTTTTGATTTATACAATCTAGAACATCATCAATCTAAAGGCTATCTAAGCTGAGCAGGAATGTCCAAGATGTGCCTCCAAGATAGTCTCAGGAGCGGCACAAAGAAGAATTTTAGAAATATTTCTTCTTAAAATATTGTTCAAAGATAACAAATTATTTGCCATCGGAAAGCCCATTTCCACTTGATGCGGACATTATCATATCCAATTTTATGCAGTAGGTTTACAATTTCATCACGCTTAAAGCTTCTCAACACAGAAAGGGGGCCATCGTTCTTGACCATTTGGGATTTGGAAAAAAGTCTGGTGATAATTTTTATGCTGTGATAGGCCAATGGGTGTCTGTGCAGGTCATTGATGACAATGCCTATTCTTGCTTTTGATTTAAATGCCCCAAAAATTTGTCCCAATTCATCATCGGTGAAATGATGTGTAAAAAGCGTACAGCTCACTATATCTGTTTTTTCACTGGGGAAACTTGCATTAAAAACATTGGCGGTTTCAAAACTTACATTTGGCAAATTAGCAAGATTTTGCTTGGCTTCAGCTATGATGTTGGGATTGGCATCAATTCCGACAAAATGACAATCGAGCTTCCTTTTTTTTGCCCACTCATGCATCACTCTAATCATGTCACCCCCTCCACAACCCACATCCGCTATGGAATAGCTTTTTTGTGGAAAAAGCTTAAAAAGTTGATTTAAACCATTGGTGGTAACATGGTTACCGCCCAGGAGCCTGTTGATGATCCTCAACTCCTTTAGCGTCTGAGTAAGTTCGGCTCCCCCACAATCCAAATCGTCCATCAATTCTTTTTGATAGCTCCTTTTTTCAAACTTGCTCATGAACGCTCCAACATTATTGTTTCAAGAGTAAGACCAGGACCAAAACCCATGGCAAGCACCTCGCCTATTATTTTTGGGTCTTGCATGATCTTTTCAAGAACGAAGAGTATAGTGGAAGAGGACATGTTTCCGAAATTTTCCAATACATCATGGGCATGGGCATTTTGGGTTTTTTGTATGCCAAAGGCCTGCTCAACTTTATTCAAAATCTGCTTGCCTCCAGGATGGATAGCAAAATGCTGAATAACGGATAAATTGAATTTTTTTTCCATTTGTTCCTTTAATTGATGAATCCCTTTTTCCAAAAGTGAAGGAATGTATTTACTGAGTCTCATTTCAAATCCAAAATCCCCGATCTGCCAGGCCATGTCTTTTTCTCCCTCTTTGAACACATTGCTTTGATAGCCTTTGAGTTTCAACCCTTCTCCTTTTCTGGAAACCAAAGCTGCAGCAGCCCCATCGGCAAAGAGTGCGTTGGCCAAGAGATTATCCTCATTGTATGTTTTCTGAAAATGAATGGTACATAACTCAACAGATACTATCATCACGTTTGCATCTGTATCACTATCGCAGATTCTATCTGAAAGCCTCAGTGCATTGAAAGCGGCATAACAACCCATAAAGTGAATACAGTACCGTTCAATGTTGGTTGAAAAGCCCATTTTGTGAATGATCTCCATTTCCACCCCTGGAGCAAACATTCCTGTACAGGAAACCAAAATCAAATGGGATACTTCCGAAACAGTAACATCCGTCTTACCAAGGCAGGATTTGATGGCAACTATGCCCAAATCTGCGGCTGTTTTCTGAAATACCTGCATCCTGGCCTTAGTCCCAGGAAAGGGTTCCAATTCTTTATTTTTCGGAAAAAATTTAAATTTTTCAGGTTGACTATATCTAAAGTCTGTCAATGCGCTGTGTCTAAAATTGATGCCTGTAAGCTTGTAGACAAAATTCAGTTTTCTGAAATCTTCTTTGCTCAAACCATGGGCCAGCTTCATAAAATCACTTATATTCTCCTGTGGAATCGGATCACCTGGATTAGCCGTCCCAATACTAACAATATGGTTATCCATCAAATTAAATTACGCTTTATTTTTATATATTGGATGTGGTATAACAAAAACTTACTCATGTCCCTAAAGTTATCAATAAAACCATAAAACATGTTTAAACATTCAAATTGGTTACATCTCCGAATCCCATTTTCATTTTTTCTGATGCCTGTCTTTTTATTTGCATTGGCATTCACCCCCAATTTGGATCTTGGAAGACTATTGATTGTTTTTGTTTCCCTGCACCTATTCTTATACCCTTCCAGCAACGGATACAACAGCTATTTTGACAAGGATGAGGAAAGCATCGGAGGACTGAAAAACCCGCCCAAAGTAAGTCTTGGCTTGTATTATCTTTCCCATGTTTTTTTGTTGATCGCTTTGTTGTTGGGCCTGTTGATCAGTTGGGCTTTTGCCAGTATGCTTCTGGTTTACAGTTTGGTGTCTATGGCCTACAGCCATCCCAGCATCCGGATCAAAAAATACCCCTATGCAAGCTGGATCATTGCAGGTCTTTTTCAAGGTTATTTTACCTTTGCCATGGCTTATGCAGGTTTGTCTGATTTCGGCTGGGAGGTATTTTTCATGCCGCATGTATTGATTCCGGGAATGCTTACCAGTATCATGCTTTGGGGATCTTATCCGCTTACCCAGGTGTATCAACACAGGGAGGACAGCAGAAGAGGAGACCATACCCTGAGTCTCAAGCTCGGCATCAATGGGACTTTTTTGTTCTCATCCATCTGGTTTTTGATTGCGGGAATCGCCTTTGCCTGGTTTTTTCTAAACCGTAACCAAGAATGGGCCTTATGGGCCTTTTTGGCCGCAATGGCCCCTGTGATGTTGTATTTCAATGTTTGGTTTTGGTTTGTGAGGAAAGACCCAATTAAACATGCAAGCTATTCTTGGGCTATGTGGATGAACAGGGTTTCAGCTTTGGCTCTCAACCTATTTTTCATCTATTATTTTCTGGAAAATACCCAAGTCTTGCAGGTTTTTGACTGAATACAGTTTGATCAAACCACTTGATCTCCATGGGTTCTTTGGATGATTTGTTGAGCAAGGTAAGGACTTCTCTTTAGCAGGCCCACAGAAAATTCTGAAGTCCATTTAGCACCAAACAATTGTTGCACCCTGCGGCCTACCCATAGTCGGGTTTTGAAAAACCTATTCCAATTATGAAGATACTGGTACTCGATGTCAGGTTGGGACCGGTTTTGAAGGATAGCCTCTGCTGCAAGCTTTCCAGTGTGGATGGCGATAGCCATTCCATTTCCACAAAGTGGTGTGATCAGCCCAGCAGCATCTCCAGTCATCAAAACATGGTTTTCGATGGGTTTTTTGGGAGAAAAATTGATTTCATTGATCACTTCAGGTTTGTCAAAGACAAATTCCCCCGCTTCAAAAATTCGTTTCAATTGGGGATTTTGATATAAAATGGACGTTTCCATTTTGGGTATGCTCCCGAAATACCTAAGATGTTCTCTTGACCCCAAATAACAAAGGTTGTAAAGGTCGTTTTCGATTTTATTGATTCCACAATAGCCCCCATCAAAATTATGTAATGCCACCATGTCCTCTTCATGACTTACCTTGATATGGTATTTGACACCGATATAGGGGCTTCGTTTATTCATAAAATCCCTATTCATGGATTTGTCTATTTTGGATCTTTTCCCAAAAGCTCCAATAAGGTGCTTCGCGTACCTCATGGAGCCGTCTGACCCATCTACCTTAAAAATTTTATTTTTAGAGTCGTAATGGACCTTCTCTACCTGTGTGTTCAGAAGAAAAGACGCCCCTTTTTCGAGCGATTTTTCATAGATGAATCGGTCAAGGAGGTATCTACTGACCCCAAACCCACCCATGTCCAAGGGTGCCTCGGCCACTTTCCCTTTGACAGAGGTCAATCTAAATCTCCTGATTTCACTGGGCTTATATTGAAACGGAAAGAGCTCTTCTTTTTCCAAAAAATCCCTTACTTCATTGGATATGTATTCCCCGCACACCCTGTGGAAAGGATAGGATTTTTTTTCTATCAGCAAAACCTCCCTGCCTCCTTTGGCCAATTGATGGGCCGCAACCAGCCCTGCCAATCCACCACCCACAATGAGGACATCATGTTGCTTCATCAGAATTTCTACCTTTCACTAGTGGAATATACCGTTTATAAAATTTCAAGCCCAAGATTTAAGAACAAAGCCTATTTAAAAGTTAATTTACCAATTAATTCTCTGTTAACAGTCAAACTTACCCATATGTTCATGCCCAAATATACAAAAGCTTTAGTGACCGGATTTTTTCTTTTCGCCGTCTTACTCTCAGGAGGTGAAGCCCTTGCTCAAAAGAAGAAAAAGAAGGATAAAAATGCAACCCCTACAGCGCAAACCAGCTCCAAACCTGCCAATAATCAAAGTGGTCCAAAACCTTACAGTGAAGTCATTACCGCCAAAGCCAAATCCAAAGATGGCTTATTTAAGGTACATGAAATAGAAGGGAAGTACTTTTACGAAATACCGGACAGCTTGCTGAACCGCGAGATGTTAATGGTAACCACCATTGCAAAAACCGCTGAAGGCCTTGGATATGGAGGGGAAAGAAGCAATACCCTACTGGTAAGGTGGGACCAAAATGCCAATAATATCCTCCTGAAACTGGTTTCTTACAGCAACACAGCGGCAGACAGCTTGCCGATTTTTGACGCGGTTAGAAGTTCAAACCTTGAACCCATCATCTACAAATTTGATGTCAAGTCCAAGTCAACTGACAGCACTGGTGTGGTGATCGAAGTGACGGATTTATTTACCAAAGATGTTCAAGCGATTGGGCTTCCAAAAAACAGAAGGACCCAATATAAAGTCACTAGGCTGGACAATGATCGGTCTTACATTGAAAAGATCAGTACCTATCCCATCAACATAGAGGCAAGATATGTGATGACCTATGTGGCAACCGAGCCGCCATCCAACAGCAGCACCGGAAGCATCACGGTGGAATTGAATGCTTCCATGGTACTTTTGCCAAAGGAACCCATGATGCAGCGCTTGGCTGACCGCAGAGTAGGCTGGTTTTCAAGAACCGTCACTGATTATGGTTTGGATGAACAAAAGGCCACAAAAAGAGCATTTCTGGATCGTTGGAGACTAGAAGTCAAGGATGAGGATGTAGAAAAATTCAAGGCTGGAGAACTGGTAGAACCAAAAAAGCAAATCGTCTACTATATAGATCCAGCCACTCCTGAAAAATGGAGGCCATACTTAAAACAGGGTGTTGAAGATTGGAACAAAGCCTTTGAGATGGCCGGATTCAAAAACGCAATAGCCGCTAAAGATGCTCCTACCCCTGAAGAAGATCCAGGTTGGAGCCCTGAGGATGCCCGATATTCTGTGATTCGTTATTTTGCCTCTGACATTCAAAATGCCTATGGCCCTCATGTTTCCGATCCCAGATCTGGAGAAATCATCGAGTCCGACATAGGCTGGTACCACAACGTGATGAATCTGTTGAGAAATTGGTTCTTTATCCAAACTGCCGCCATCAATCCTGAAGCGCGTGGAGTGAAATTTGAAGACGAGGTGATGGGAAGGTTGATCCGATTTGTATCTGCACATGAAGTAGGCCACACCTTAGGCCTTCCCCACAATTTCGCCTCCTCGTTTGCTTACCCCGTAGATTCCTTGAGGTCTGCTACCTTTACCCACGAATTTGGAACAGCGCCTTCCATCATGGATTATGCCAGGTTCAATTATATTGCACAACCAGAAGATGAAGGAGTAAGTTTAATGCCAGATGTAGGCCCTTATGATAAATATGCAATCGCTTGGGGCTACAGACCTATCTTAGGTGCCAAAACACCTGAAGAAGAACAACCAATCCTTGATCAATGGATCATGGAGAAACAAGGTGACCCTGTCTATCGGTATGGACGCCAAGGCAATGCTTATGACCCGAGTACACAGAGCGAGGATTTGGGTGACAATGCCATGCAGGCATCGGAATACGGAATAAAAAATCTAAAACGAATCATGCCCAATCTTATGGAATGGACTACCGAAGTGGATAAGCCCTTCAAAGATTTTAGCGATTTGGAAGAAATGTATGGGCAGGTAATTGGGCAGTATAACCGATACATGGGCCACGTTCGAACCAATGTAGGTGGTGTCTATGAGATATACAAAGCCTCAGGACAATCCGAACCTGTCTATACCCATGTAGACAAATCAACCCAAAAAGAGGCTGTGGCGTTTTTGAACAAAGAGCTTTTTACATCTCCCACTTGGTTAATGGATCAAGACATCATTAGTAGAACCTCTGATTTTGGTGCACTTGAAAGAGTCAGAGCCGTGCAGGAAGGCACACTTAACAGTGTTTTGGAATGGAATCGATTGGGAAGAATGATCGAAAATGAGGCCCTCAACGGTTCAGATGCGTATCCGATCTTAGAACTTTTTGATGACTTGAGAAAAGGGCTTTGGTCAGAACTTGGCAGAGGTACTGCCATTGATGTTCACAGAAGAAGCTTACAACGAGCACATATAGAAAGGCTGGAAACACTTTTGACAGGAAAAGCACCAGACGTACCCGCTCAATTTAGACGCTTTATCGGCACACAGATCAATGCGTCTCAATCTGATATCCGACCTGTGGTAAGGGGTGAACTGAAAACGCTTCAAACCCAAATCAGAGCAGCCATTCCCAGAACGTCTGATCGGCTGAGTAAAGTGCATTTGGAAGATGCGCTGGAACGCATTAACCTTATTTTAGACCCTAAGTAAACATTGACTTCTCCCTAAATGACAAGGAGACCTCCAAGGGGGTCTCTTTTTTTGTTTCTCGAAAATTAGAATTATTTTTACTCTACTGCTGTTAAGCCATTTAATAAATCTCGAAAAATGTCAGAGAAACCTACCCACTTGCTGAAAGAAAATAACCTGAGAGTCACTGATTGCCGAATAGATGTTTTGAATACATTTATCAGCAGACAGGTAGCTTTATCACATGCTGATTTGGAAGAGGTTTTGAAGGAAAACTTTGATCGTGTCACTTTATACCGGACACTGAAGACTTTTTTGGATAAAGACCTTATTCACAAAGTACTTGATGATAGTGGGGCAGCAAAGTTTGCGCTTTGTAGTCATCAACACGAAGAACATGAACAACATGACCACAACCATGTCCATTTCAAGTGTGAGGTATGCGGATTGACTAATTGTATAGAGGAAATAAGTCTACCAAATATTGCCTTACCAAAAGGTTATAAAAGTAAAGAAGTGAATGTTTTGGTTCAGGGAATATGTAACAAATGCGCTTAGGCTTCTATAGGGTCTGTTCTTTTTCTTCTGACAGGGCTGTCACTGGGCCAAATGACTCCGGGAGGCAAATCAATTTTGGGAGGTGTAATGTTTTCCACCCCACCATCTCCGTCATTGCTATCATTGTCTTTTCCATGATTTAGCCTTGCTTTGGTTAAAGTCGCTACAAAATAAATCAGAACGACGTAAGCCACTCCAACCAAGATTAAATCTATAAACAAACTACTCATCACAATTTCTAAATTTCCCTTAATTTACAAGATTATTTTCAAGATGTCAAAATTCTAACACACAGCTTATTAGCTTTGTTGAAAATAAACGGATTTTTTTTAAGAATAATTGATCTATTTGCTAAATAAGGGATATCATGTGATATTTGCCCACGGAAAAAATTTATCATGATCGTAAAAACAAAAAAATACAAACTAGAAACAGGGACCTATATCAAAATGGGCCTTGCCAATATCCTGAAAGAACAATGGTGGGTTGCTTTGATAGCAGTGGCCATTGCTTGCGGATACTTCTGGATTCCTTCTTGGTGGTGGATCAGTATGGCAATTTTAGCCTATATATTGTACCTCTTATTTTGGGTTATACAATTTGCAGGGGTTACCCAAATGGAGCAAAATAAACCCATGTTTGAAAAACTGTCTTATGAAATCAGCAGTCAGCAAGTTTTGATGAAAATCAATCCCAAACAAGGAATGCCCATCAACTGGAACATGATAAAAAGTGCGAACATTACGAAAAATGCTTTTGTCTTGGTCATGTCCAAAGCGCAATTTATCCATTTGCCCTTCAAGATTTTTAATTCAGAGAACGATAAAAAATTTGTAGAAACGATTTTGAAAAGAAAAGGATATACTTCTGGTATTGAAACAAAAAAAGCCATCTGATCAAGATGGCTTTTTTAAAAAAACGTTTTTCAATTACATAGGGGGTAATATAACACTATCGATGACGTGTACCACACCATTTGATGCTTCAATATCCGCAGTAGTCACATTGGCACCGTTAATCATGGCTTTACCATCTTTCAATGATACAGTCACTTCAGAACCTTGAACTGTTTTGGCTTTCTGACCATTTTTCAAATCTTTTGACCAAACTTTTCCTGGTACCACGTGGTAAGTCAACACAGCGACAAGTTGCGCTTTGTTCTCAGGCTTCAATAAATTCTCAACGGTTCCCGCAGGAAGTTTTGCAAAAGCCTCATTGGTAGGGGCAAAGACGGTAAATGGACCATCTCCTTTTAATACGTCAACCAGGTCGCCAGCTTTCACGGCAGCTACCAATGTAGACAAGAAATCTGTTTGAGCAGCTAAATCCACAATGTCTTCGTCTGCGAAAGTGGAGGCATCTCTGTTAAGCGTAAATGCGGACGTCACTAAAAAAGTGGCAATCAACGCGAATGACAATAATTTTTTCATGGTAATTGTTTTTTTGGTCTATGCATCTTATAAGCTTAAACCCTATCTGATTGTTTGCCAAAAGTTTATAAAAAAAATTATGTTTGTTGTTGGTTTATTTTTATTTTGATTTCAAACACAAATCTAAATCGTTTGACTATTTTTAAAAACAATTGGGCCCCCGGCCATTGGGGTCATTTGGACCTATGACAAAATATCTTCTTCCGTTTAAAAAAGTATGACCTTGGTCGTTGCTGGTCAATTCATACTCCCAAGCCCTGCCATCATCGAAAAACATCATAAGTTTGGCTCCACCTCGTTTATTGGATACAATCTCCCATGTTCCTGTACCACCGTCTTGACTCGAGGAGCTCCCAAAAGCGCCTCCAACATCAACGCTTAACTGCGAGGTGCTTCTGAATGTAAAAAGGCCATTGGGACATAAGTCAATCTTGGATTCTGCAGATGTGCCTCCAGAACTACCGCTTGAATAGGAACTGATGTAATTTAATGCCTGATTACTTAATTTTTGTTTCCAAGCAGCAATTTCGCCTTCAGATTCCATTTTCTTGAACCTAAAGCTTCTGGCAATGGTTTTTGCCACCGATTCATAATCTGTATTGTATAGGTTGGCTTCAGTAGCTGCCATCATGCTTATACCATAGCCCTCAGGATTTAGTATTGCCACGACAAAAGCCTTGGCAGCCTGTCCTTCCATAGTCCCTTCAAAAGTAACTCCAACCATATTTAAATCGAAGTCCTCAAAAACACCTGTTGGCATCATATGGGTTGTGGTTCCATCGGAGAAGCCTTGTCTCAGTTCCTGTTGAATGTCAGCCATCGTTTCGTGCTCATGCAAAGTGAGGTACACGAAACCTGCTACTTGATTCGACCCCAGTATGATGGCTTCATCTGTTTCCTGGCCCATCCATCCTTCTGGAATGGTAAACTCCAAGCCAAGATTTTCCCTGATCACTTTACCGGTCATTTGGGCTTGTGCAAATCCCATGACCAAAATAGTTAGGAGTAAACCTGTAATACAAACCGATCCTTGCATAGCAACCTTTTTTAATCCATAAATCACATGCTTTCAGCAATTTAAAAATTTATTTTTAGTAATATTTTACTTTTAGTCATTTCTTAAGCTAGTAACCACACTATACTTTTCATTTTATTAGGTATTCCTTACTTTTAATACATGCAAATAAAACTTTTGGCTGTTGGTAAGACTGACCATCCTGCCATACAAAACCTGATAGAAGAATACTGCAAAAGGTTGGGCTTTTACATTCGCTTTGAGCTTGAAATCATTCCTGATCTAAAAAACAGCAAAAGCCTGAACGAAGCCAAACAAAAAGAAAAGGAAGGGGAATTGATTCTCAAAAAGGTGCAGGCCGCAGATGAACTTGTTCTTTTGGATGAAACAGGCAAATCCTATACATCCATCGATTTTTCTGAATACCTGCAAAAAAAGATGAATGCGGGGATCAAACAGCTTATTTTTGTCATCGGAGGACCATACGGCTTCTCTGAACAGGTGTATCAGCGGGCCAACTCAAAGCTCTCTTTATCCAAAATGACTTTTTCACATCAAATGATAAGGCCCTTTTTTTTGGAGCAACTCTATCGTGCATTTACTATTTTGAAAAACGAGCCTTATCACCATCGATAAGTGCGGCTAGACAATCCTTCATTGCGCCGGAATTTATCTATCAATGTTAACTCAATGTTAAGATTTTGATCTGAACTTGACTCAATGTTAAGTAATTGTTATATTAGGTAACAATTACTTAACATTGGGGAGGAATGGAGAAGATAAAGCAATACTTTTTCACTTGCTGTTTGGGGCTTTGGGGACTTTATGCGCAATCCCAACAAACAAGTATGCCCACCTATCATGATATTTTTGAAGATTCCTTAGAACTTACCTTGTTCACTCAACACCAAGACAATCCTTTTCTGTTGCTTCAAAGTGTAAATCCTCAACAGAACCTTCAGGCAAACAAATGGGAAAAATTATTGGTTAAGCTGGACCGTCAGTTTGAAAAGAAGCGTTCCAATGAAAAATTTTTAAGGAAAGTTTTTTATAACACCCAACGAATTTTGCTTGTAGAATACGAAATCCATTCTGATTTTTCCGGAATGTTAAAAAACGGAGTGTTTGATTGTGTGAGTGGATCTGCTGCTTTCGCCTTGTTGTTAGAGCGGTATGGATATGATTTCAAGTTGATAGAAACCGATTACCACGTATTTTTACTCGCTTACAGTGGAAAGCAAACTTATGTTTTCGAAAGCACTGATTCTCTGAAAGGCTTTAAGGCCGATCAGAAAAATGTTGAGGCATTTATTGCGTCTATGCTTCCTACAGAAAACAACATAGATGATTTAGACCTAAACAGGAGACTTAGCAAACTTGAGACAAACCATGCCAATAAAAAACTTTTTCAAACTGTAGATTTCCAGGAATTGGCCGGCCTGCAGTATTACAACGATGCCATCGACCAATTTAATCAAAAAAGTTACAAGAAGGCTTATTATCAATTGATCAAAGCGGCGCATCTGTACCCTTCTGAAAGGATCATCCGGCTTAAAAATCTGATGGGCCAATTAAACCCCTGAAAAACAAAAAGCGGCTCCAATTGATGGAGCCGCTTTTTTGTTGGGATTCAGGCCTGTTTTTATTTACCTACGAGGAAAATCGCATTCGCCAATATCAGCTTGCCATTTTGCCAGAAGTTCCGGAAACTGGGGTTGTCCACCATATAAATTATGTGGCCCCTTCCCTGGGGTTCCACCCCAAAAGCCAAAGATTCAGGCATTTTAGATTTGACCTTGTACCCAATGAATCCGGTTCTATAGGCTTCATTGCTTGGAATTATACCGGCATTGACCCCTTTGTTGAGGTATGCAAATCGGTTTCCATTATTCTTTAAGGTATAAAACCTTCCATCCATTCCATAAGAAAGGGGGTAGGTGGGATCCATTTTAACTTCAAAAATTGCTCCGGCTGCAAAATTGGAGATGTTCAACCTTTCGGATTCCTGCTGATCTGCAATGCGTTCTTCCCTTTCGATGGCGGCCTGCACTTTTTCTATTTCTTTCTTTTCATCCTCAGAATCATAGGTTCTCAGATCAAAGCCCTCCTTGTTGGCAAAGAAATTCAAGGCACCATCGATCGCGATGACCTTACCGCCTTTGGATACAAAGTCTTTCAGCATCTGCGTGCCTGCATCTCCAAGCCCACTGTAATTTCCTGAAGGCATGATCAGCACATCATATTTACTGAGATCATACCTACCCATCAGGTCATTTTCCAGGATGCTCAGCGGGTAATCCAACTCTTGTTCAAAGAAATGCCAAAGCTCGCCAAAATTTAAAGAACTGACCCCTGTACCACCGATCAGAGCGACTTTGGGAGCAGTAATCAAATGAACATCTCCAGAACCAAAATCCTTGCCTTTGTCCACATATCCGGTGTTGGAAGTACTGAGGGCAATCTGATGTTGATTGGCCAAATCCACCACGGTTTTGTCAAAATCCGCCTTGTATTCATTCCCTCTCCTCGTAATCAACAGGGATCCCCGAGCATAGGATTTTCCCTGAATTTCGAAGGGATAGGCCGCATACCTGACTTTGATGCCTTCATTCAGCAAGGCTGCCAAAAATTTGGCATGAACGGTGGCCGACCAAGGGGCAATATAGGCCAAAGGCTTTCCACTTACCTGATTGCTGTTAAAGGCCGTTTTTTCATAAGCTCTTCCTGCATCCAGCCTGCTTTCTAAAGCATAAGCCTGAAGGCCATAGGCATAAGGAAGTGCCCAACTCGTGATGTCATAGGTAATGCTGTCAGCCAGTTCCGGATTGGGTTCAAAAAGGACTTGGGTCAAAACGGATTTAGGTTGAAAAGCATTGATGACGATGTCTTTGTCAGACACCGCAAAAGAAGCGGATTTGCCCGTCTGGTATTCGTAGCCCCTTAGTCCTGACCTGTTGGGACCCATGCCATATTGAATGCCATTTTTATCCAACAAATTCAGCAATTCAGCCAGTTTTTCCTGGTTTTGATCCCCTTTGATGACAAAGCTTTTGTACTTACCAGTTGGGTTTTGTCGGTTGCTGTTGAAATACTTCTGAAATTCATCCACCACCTTCTCGGCATGGTCGGAAGTCACCTCCACGATGGCCAAGCCGGTAGTGTGGTGGTGAAGAATCCGGTCTTTTAAAGTAAGGGTGTCCCCCTCTGCCGTGTACACACCTATACCAGCCCTTCCAGAGCCCCCTTGTTCTATGGTCATGCCAATGGCTCCGTTATACATGGGCCAGCTGTCACCATAGCTGGGGTAGAGGATGTCGAAGCGCTCTTTGGTAAAATAAAACCATGACTCTTGATCAAAGTATTTGGCAATGTTCCGTCCTACAAGATCCTGAAATTCATGTTGGAAGGCGCTGAGTTGCTTGTGCAAAGGCTCAGCCGCCGGAGGAAAATAATAAGGACTGTCAATGCCCTGCTCATGGAAATCCGTATGTAGATGAGGCATCCACTCATTGTATTTCAATAGCCTAAACTGTGATTCCTGCTGGGTCTGCCATGCCCAGTCTCTGTTCAGATCAAAAAGATAATGGTTAGGTCTCCCACCTGGCCAAGGTTCATTGTGCTCCACAGATTGCCGATCAGGCTGCATTCTTTTATTCTTTTTCTGGTTGTACCAATTGGAATACCGGTCTCTGCCATCGGGGTTCATACAGGGATCGATGATCACAAGCGAATTTTCCAGCCACTTTTTGGTGGCTTGATTGGATGGATTGACCAGTTCCCATAGGGTCATCATGGTGGCCTCAGAAGATACGGCTTCATTCCCATGGACATTATAGCTGAGCCAGTTGATGGCCACCTTTTTGCCGGTAGGGTTGCCCTCCAGCATACCGATCCGCTTTAGGTTATCCTGACGGATTTGTTCCCTGTTGTCCATGTTGGATTTGGAGGATACAAATGCCAAAACCAACGGACGGAGCTCATAGGTCTCCCCATATCGCTCCAGTTCTACATTGTCATTATTGGCTGCTACATGCTCAAAATAGGCGATGATTTGGTGATGCGGTGTGAAACGTTCTCCCAATTCATAGCCCAGAAACTCTGCAGGGCTTTTGGTTTGGGCAAAAACAAGCTGCAGAGGCAGCAGCATGAACAAACTGAAGTAAATTTTTCTCATTATTGAAGATTGAATGATACGACATTGAAATGAAGCCCGAAGATAATTCCTTTCGCTTAGCTAAACCAATTCCTTTTCAAATACGGCTCAATTTATTTTAAAAAGCAAGGTATTTGGTTTTAAGGCATCATCATCACTGAGCGTCGCTAAGGCGACAAAATCAAAAAAAACACAATCAGGCAAATCTACCCTCTATCAAATTGTCGTATATTGAAATTCATAGAAAAGGAATATGAAACAATTCCAATCACATCCTGTTTTTCAATTTTGGCTGGCAAGCTTGAAAAACTAATACTAATCACCACAAAAATAAATTCCATGAAAACATATTATGATCCCGAAGACCTCAAAAAATTTGGCAAAATTGCTGATTTTCAAAAACCCTTAGCTGACAAATTTTTCGATTATTATGGTGCTGTATTCCAGGAAGGTGCTTTGACTGCAAGAGAAAAATCCCTGATCGCACTTGCAGTAGCCCATGCCATCCAATGTCCTTATTGCATCGATGCCTACACGGTCGATACCCTTGAAAAAGGATGCGATGAAGAGCAAATGATGGAAGCGGTGCACGTAGCTGCTGCCATTCGGGGTGGGGCTTCTCTGGTACACAGCACCCAAATGATGAACAAAGCGAAAGAACTATCCATGTGATGAAGTCATTAAAGGCAAGATCCAATCAATTTTCCAATCCCGAATATGAGTTGGAAGTACTGGAAAGTACTGAAAACGAAGGACAACTTTTTTCAGATAAGCTGGCAAATGTGGGCTTGTACCCGTTGAAACCTACCCAAATAGAGATTTTACAAATCAACATGGGTAAAATGTGCAATCAGGTTTGCAAGCACTGTCATGTGGATGCGGGTCCGGACAGAAAAGAAATCATGACCCGGGAAGTCATGAAAGCTTGCCTTCAGGTCATCCGGCAACATCTAGTCAAGACAGTGGACCTAACCGGTGGCGCTCCTGAGATGAACCCGGATTTCAGGTGGTTTGTGGAAGAAATCAGGAAAATCAGCCCATCCATCAAAATCATCGTCAGGTGTAACCTGACCATCATTCTGGCCAATCCCAAATACCATGATCTTCCAGAATTTTACAAAAAACACCGCATTGAGGTCGTGTCTTCCTTACCTTATTTTACGGCCATCAAAACAGACTCCCAGCGGGGTGAGGGTGTTTTTGGAAAATCCATCAAGGCTTTGGAAATGCTGAATGAAATCGGATACGGAATGCCGGATTCCGGCCTGATCCTTAACTTGGTCTATAATCCAGCAGGGGCTTTTTTGCCTGCTGCTCAAAGCGCTTTGGAAGATCAGTTTAAAAAGAAGCTCTGGGACCTATATCAAATACAGTTCAATTCCCTTTTTGCCATCACCAATCTGCCCATCAGCCGCTTTCTGGAATACCTGGTCAGCAGTGGCAATTATGAAGGATATATGGAAAAACTGATGGAGGCCTTTAACCCTGTGGCTGCGCAAAATGTCATGTGCCGCACTACCATTTCAGTTGGCTGGGATGGGTATCTGTATGACTGTGACTTCAATCAGATGCTGGACTTAAAAGTAGCTGCTCAAAACAGCCAGCACATCTCCACCTGGAATCAGCAAGCCTTGACGGGAAGGGAGATCATCGTCAGACAACATTGCTTCGGATGCACTGCCGGGGCAGGGTCCAGTTGCGGTGGAGCTACTTCCTGAGGTTAAAATGCAGAAACCGGCAACAATCGAAACTTGTAAAAAAATCACCCCCATTGAAATCATCTATGAAAGATTATTTGGATACTACGGTAGATGTTTACCGGCAGGCAGCCCTTACCCCGGATGTGGGGCTGTGTTGTACCACCACACCGGTTTGGCAATTGCCTGGTTTATCCATGCCCAAGATCATGTTGGAAATGAATTATGGCTGTGGTTCCACGGTCAATCCCAGAGATCTGGTCAATGAGCCCACGGTACTGTATGTAGGCGTCGGAGGTGGCATGGAAATCTTTCAGTTTGCCTACTTTTCCCGCAAAAAGGCGGGAATAATCGGGGTGGATGTAGTGGAAGAGATGCTGCAGGCCTGTGATCAAAACCTGTTGGAGGCCGAAAAAAACAATGAGTGGTTCAGCAGGGATTTTATTTCTCTAAGAAAAGGAAATGCCCTCAACCTGCCCTTAGAAGATGCTTCTGTGGATGTTGCTGCACAAAACTGTCTCTTCAATATTTTTACCAAAGAAGACCTGGAGAAAGCGCTAAAAGAAATGTACAGGGTCCTGAAGCCACATGGTAGATTAGTCTTGAGTGACCCGGTTTCCGAAAACCCCATTCCTGACAAGCTTAAAAATGACGAACGCCTGCGTGCACTTTGCCTAAGCGGTTCCTTATCCCTTAGGGAATATTTGGATATGATTACAGCAGTGGGATTCGGAACAGTGGAAATCAGAGCCAAACGCCCCTATAGAATTCTGGATCCCTTGCATTACGGTACGGAAGCCCTGATTTTTCTTGAAAGTGTGGAGGTCTGTGCCATTAAAGACCCTATGCCATCGGATGGACCTTGTATATTCACGGGAAAAACTGCCATATACTTTGGCAGAGAGGCCTATTTTGACGATCAAAACGGACATACGCTAATGAATAATCAGCCTTTGTCTGTATGTGATAAGACTGCCTTGGCATTGAAAAAGCTGGATAGAAGTGACATTTTCATATCAGATTCCACCTTTTTTTATGACGGGGGTGGTTGTTGTTGATTTAACGGGATGGGTGAGGAAATGAGATGTTTTGTTCTCTTTTGTGTATTGTGTTTTGCAGGTTGTGCAACGGCTACTGCCCAGCAAACAGAGGATACATTTGCCATCAAGGTGGCGGGAATAAAAATCGGAGAGGTACAAGCCACTGCCATTCAGGACAATGGCAATACCAGTTACATCCTGAACAGTGAAGTGAATTTCTGGTTTTTTGGCAGGGTTAAAGTGGATGTGAAGACTTTTTCTGATTATGAAAACGGGAAATTTATCAAGTCTAAGGTCACTTCCGTTTCCAACAAAGGGGATTATCAATCAACTATTGAATGGGTGGAAAATCAGTATCACATCAATGCGGAAACCTATCGTTATGCCCTCTTGGATTCTCTGGAAAAACCCATGCATTTTTCAGGCATCCGGATGTACTTTGAAGAGCCTGTTGAATTTAAAGAAATGATTGCTGAAAATTATGGTTTGGTCAGCCCCATCAAAAAGATCAATGATGCATATTATCAGGTGGAAATAGACGGAAACACCAACCGGTATTATTATAAGGAAGGCAAGTTCGAAAAAGCGGTGATGCAAAGCCCGATCAAGAATTATGTGATCCAACGGATCAACTAATGGCGTATATGCTGGTATCAGGCCCATACTGAGGAAAACCCCACCCTATGATAATGATGTAAATTATGAAGCTAAGTGTGATCATCCCGGTGCTGAATGAAGCCAAAAACCTGAGTCGGTTGATTCCCTTTATTTTTGAAAATGGGAGCCATTCGGTAGTGGAGGTAATCATGGTGGATGGTGGTAGTGTGGATAACTCTGTAGAGACAGCTAAAAAACTCGGGGCCAAGGTACTTCACAGTCCCCAAAAATGCCGGGCTACCCAGATGAACCTCGGTGCAAGAGCTTCAAAAGGGGAGGTTTTTTATTTTGTTCATGCCGATACCCTGCCTGTGGCCACGTTTGTATCGGACATCGAGGCAGCCTTAGAAGAAGGTTATATGGCCGGATGTTACCGGTACCGGTTTGACTCTGGACGAAAAATTCTGAAAATCAATGCCTACTTTACCCGCTTTGACAGATTGATGTGCAGGGGAGGAGACCAGACACTTTTTATCCTTAAAGAAGTTTTTGAGGATGTGGGGGGCTACGATGAAAAGTATACCATCATGGAGGATTATGATTTTTTGATCAGGTTGAGAAGAAAATATGCCTTTAAAATCATTCCCAAAAACATATTGGTCTCCGCCCGAAAATACGATCACAACAGCTGGCTGAGGGTGCAGCTTTCCAACCTGACGGTATTCATGATGTTCTATATGAAACGGTCTCCGGAAAAGATGAAAAAAACCTACCAAAACCTACTGGATTACAGGTGACGTTGGGGTTTTAGGAGGGGAAAACCGGCTGTTTGATGATAGTGAGGAGTGAAGAAATAGTGGGTCGTATCAGATTCGAACTGATGACCTCTGCCCTGTCAAGGCAGCGCTCTAAACCAACTGAGCTAACGACCCTTTGTGCTGCGAATATGCTAAAATTTTTCCAAAAATCACTTTTTACCGTGTATAAATCCTAAAAACCTATTGCGCATCAAATTCCCTTAAGGCTTCTAAAATGGTTTTTACCGCCTCAAAATAGAAATCCTGATCTATGTTTTCAAACGTATCTGTAGGCTGATGATAGTCTTCATGGTCTTCCACCCCAAAATAAATAAAAGGGATCCCTGCTGCATGAAAAGGACCGTGGTCAGATGCCTGACTCCAATCTTCCTTACCCGTTCCAGGAATATCTTTTCCCAGTGTTAAATTGATCGATGCATTTTTTGCCACATTTTCAAGGGGTCTTTTCAATTCTGGATAATGATGGGTGCCTACCGCAAAGAGTTCCTGATCCTTACTTCTACTGACCATATCTAAATTTACTACCAATTTGATTTGAGACTTATCAAAAGGGAAATCTTCCAACAAAGCTTTTGCCCCATGTAAGCCCATCTCCTCCGCATCCAAAGCTGCAAAAATCATAGAGTGCAGGGGTCTTTCGAAAGAAAAATATCCAGCCAATTGCAACAATGCAGCGACTCCGGAGGCATTATCGTCAGCTCCTAAAAAAACCTGCTCATTGATTTTTCCCAAGTGGTCATAATGCGCCAAAATCAATATAATATCTTCTTTTTCACTTCCTGCTACAAATCCAACAAGATTGACCGCCTTTTCATAAGTGATTTTTTCTTTTCTGTTGTAAAAGTTAAAATGCTGGGTGAAATCAGGAAATTGACTGGATAGCCCTAAGGAATCAAACCTATCTTTGATGAATTGTTGGGCCAGTACATTTCCCGGTGTCAAGGTTTTTCTCCCTTGAAGTTCATTGGAAGCGAGGTATTGCAGATCCGTCAGCAGCTGTTCTTTGTTGATCTCTTGGGAGAAAAGAACTTGAGGACCGAAGAAAAGTATTAAAAAAAACAGTTTAAGGGGGTTTCTCATAATGATCAAATTAATGCTTCGTTAATTAACGTATATTGGTAAGGAATTTGTTTGCCACAAAATCACCTTTTGGTAATTCATCCGTCTATTCCTTTCTTTATTATTTGTCGCAATATGTTTTTATCGGTCATTCAAAAAAAATGCCGATAAAACAAGAAAGGTGATAATACCACAAATTCTGGTGAATTAGCGCTGAATTTACTAAAATTGGCTCATGCCTCTCAAGAAAATGACAAAATATATCTTTGCTTTAATCGCTTGGATTTGTACTCCCCAAATCGTTGCTGCTCAAGGCACGCTACCAGAAAATTTTTGGGATGGCAAGGCCATTGTACTGGTGTCGGCTGCTCCAGACGCAAGACCTATTTTAGATTGGCAGGATATTTCCAAAGAAATTCATTCTTCACTTTTAGACGCCGGCGGTGACCCGGTGGCTTATTATGAACTGGAGGACATCATCCTTTCGGAAGAAATACAGGCTGGCTATGCGAATGTTTTTAACCGACGGCAAATCAAAAACATCATCATTTTATCTCGGACCAGCAATGGACAAATCCACTTAAACATAGGAAGCTACACCAAAGACAAAAATATCCTCAGTCCAGGAAATATCTGGAGCACAAGCGCACCTACCGTAAAGGAAGTTGGTGAAAGAGTGAAAGCCGCGGGTACCAATCATAAAAGTCAAAATCTGCTGGCAATAGATGTACCCGAATTCCTTTCTGCTTCGGGGCCTGGAGGGCTCAGTGGCGAAACAAACCGTTTTATTGCTCGAAATCCTTTAAATCTGGAAACCTTTAAACTTGGTATTCCCCTTTCCGGAGTAGCAGGAGAATCTGCCTTGCTGACTTCCTTTAGATATGACCTACTTGGTAAATCAGCAGCAGCGATAGAAGCGGAACAACAAGCGGAAAGGGCCGGCGTTGAAGCAGTCGTCAAAAACTTTTATCCACATCAAGTGGAATATTTAACCAGTTTTAAATCCGATCAAGAACTTATTGGTGAACGCGTTCAGTTTGTTCTGGTCAAAGTAGAGGGCAGGGAAGCTGACTTGATGGAAAGTATGGGGCTAAATTCCTCAGATTTAGCTGACAAAAACAGGATTGTGATCAAATATTACATCCGGTTTCTGGTGAGAAATGAACTTTATGTAGGCCCTAAATGGGATGCTGATCCCAATTGGAGAGTGGCCTTGACCAATTTTCTACAAAACCTTCAAATAGATACCCGATAGGCTATTGTTCCAGGAAAGACGACCCTTCTATTTCAAGGATGAGGTCACTTCCGAAACAAGCAGCAGGTGTATGAAAACCAACGGGACCTTTCTCCAAAACCTTCTTTATAAGGAGGACTGACATTTTCGCTGTCAACAAATAGCCTTCTCTGGTCTGTAATCGCAGACTATGTTTTTTTCCTTGACTGTTGCTTACCTCACCCCAAATTAAAGAAATTCCGTTTTTATTACTCTCCCGTGAAGGGCCGGTGATTTTTTTATTGATGTATTTTTTGATGGTATTTTTTACCCATTTTGTTCGCAGGATGGGGTTGAACAAGCCTTGAAGTTTCAAAAAGCGGAAGGTGCTTTTTGAAGCGGCAGTGAAAACCGTGATGTTGAGAATACCTGTGGTGTAAAAAGAAGTCACCACATCTCCCCAAGGAATACTCATACAAAACAGCTTCTTGAGTCCAAAATCAATGTATTTTCCTTTGGATCCAATTGGATTGTTTACAATCTTTCCGTTTTCCCTTATGGCCCCAGAATTACCGAGATTCTCTACCATGGTCAGCATGGTACCGTGAGAAACTCCTCCACCAAGACTGGCGAATGCCAACTCAAGGTGAGTGGCATCAGGCATGGCTTTGTGAAGCCTTTTGGCCATGCAATCAGTAGGAACGATGTCAAATCCAGCACCTGGCATCAGACATATCCCTGATTTCAAAGCAGCCTCATGATGTTTACTCACCCAATCAAACACAGGAATCTCCCCGGTGATATCCAAGTAATGAGTTTTACTTGCTAAACAAGCCTCCACCATAGGCTTGGCGGTTTGGACAAAAGGCCCAGCTGCATTCAATACCAGATCGATCCCTTTGAGCCCATTAATGATTTCATCTTTGTTTGCCAAACCAAAGATTCTGAAATCCAGACCATGTTCGCTGGCCAAAGCTTTCGTTTTCCCCGGATTCCTACCCGCCACTATCGGGTTTAAGCCGATGGCTAAAGCTTCCTCTATGATAAGTTTCCCAGTATAACCATAGGCCCCATAAATTAAGATCCGACCCATACTTATTGAGTGGTCCAATAATCCACTACCAGTACATCTTTCAGGTAGGGCTTCAGGACCTCTCCGAAAGCCTTGTGGTCTGGATGAGGGAGATAAACATATCGATCGGCTTCACTTTCAAAAGTCAGAAAAAAACAATGGGTAAAACCTTTGTCCAATCCTTCCGGACTGTTGTTGGTACCCCATTCGAAGCCTTTGATTTGGGGGATTTTTTTGGGCAAAGCTTTAAAAGCATCTTCCACCTCTTTTACTTCAGCCTGAGTAGTTCCTTCTTTAAAGGAAAACAACACCACATGCCGCAACAAAGGCTTATTGTCTTTCTTTTCCTTGACCACTTCTTTTTTTTCCACTTTTATTTCTTCATTTTTTTCAGCCGGCCCACAACTCCAAAGTAGGCATACAGCAAATGTGTAAATCCATGCTTGCTTCATTATATTTGATTATTTATTAGGTGTTGCGTTTCCGAAATGTGTCATCATCAAAATTGCTCCTGCAGTTCCATCCATGGTAGGTTCATTGGTGGAATAATCCCCAACATCATCATGGTAAACCACATGGTTGTTTTGAAACCGACTAAACTTATCCGTTTTTTCCAGTTTCAAACCCAAAAGACTGTTGTAAATAGACGCATATACAGGCCCGTCCACCAATCCTCCCTTTACTTCCAGACCTTTAAGCACATATAGACTGGTATGAACCTCCACCGGAAATTCTCCCCCTTCCGGTATTCCAGTAAACATGCTCGTTCCCCATGGATTTCTTCCAAAAAGCCAATCTCTTTGGGCCATCAGGAACGAATCAAATTGTAGGTCACCACTCATTTTTTCGTAGAGAATCGTTTGTGTAATCAGGCTGGTCAACAGGTTATTGGAACACCAAATAAAGGGTACACCAACATGAAATGGGTTTTTCTCAGCCCTGGATAGTGTGTGTTCAATTCCATCCCGGTAATACATCTCCAAGGTATCCTTAAAATTCCTATCTACAAATTCATGCAGTACAAAATGCCCTAAATTTACAAATGGGTACAGTTGGTAATGAGCAGCGGTGTCTTTGACTGTCCATGAATCGATGGTATTGGACTTACGCGCATACACTTTGGCTTGATTAAGATAAGATTCATCCAGGGTCAGCTTGTAAAGTTCTGCGGCTCCCCATTCCATATCATCCGCCCAAGTCTCTTCATTGTATCGGTAAGGTGCCCCATAACTGTTGCCTTGCTGAAAGCCTTCCTGCGCTCTTCCCAATGCATATAGGGAGAGGGCTGCCTGATGGCATTTGGCTGCGAAGGCTGGATCAATCTTTTTCCAAATCCTAGCCGCTATGGCCATGGCTGCGGCTGATCTTCCTGCCAGATTGGCGATTCCAGTTGCTACACTTTTGTATTGTTGGAGTCCTTGAGGTTGTCCAGTGGCAAAATAAGCTACCCTGTAACTGTTTTCTCCCCAACCATAATCGGCATTGTCCTGGTTGGGTATTTTGAAACCTTTGTGATCCCGGTCATCTGCTACCTGATGAAACAATTGATCAGGGGCTGGATGCATCTTGTGAATCCAATCCAATCCCCACTTTGCCTCATCCAAAATATCCGGTATTCCATTGGCCCCATGCTGTCCCAGGTCATTGTGCTGATCATCAAATCTGTCAGGATACATTTCAAAGGCTTTCAGCATATGGGCGGTGGCATAACTTCCGGTAATGAGGTATTTCAGCTGATCTCCCGCATCATGCCAGCCTCCAGTTACATCCACGTAAGTGCTATCAGGCATTGGACCAAAAAAAGTCCGCCCATCTTTGGCATGGCAAACCATGTCCAAGGTCGGGTTATATCCGCACCTTTGCTGACGCATGAATTCCAGGAGATTTTCCTGATAACCCATATAGGCCGTTTTTGAAATGGAAAATGAAGCTGAGCGGTAATTTTGGGATGGACCTTTCAGATGATACTGTCCTTCTTCCTTAATGGAGGAGAAATCAATTGCGCTGTAGTACTTGAAATTCCCCCACCCAGCCAGAAGCTTCCTTGGTTGAAATGTCCCTGCTGCCTTACCGGTTTTCTCATCAATCAGGGATACCTTGCCTCGAATGGGTTTATCGCTAAACAGAATCGCCTCCTTTTGATCATCTGGTAGATATCCCACTTGATTGACCCTAAAGTGGATTTCTCTTTCCTGTGCGTTTGCAGGAATTGCAAACAAAAGAAGAGATAAGCAACAAATTAGTAATAGTAAGCTGAATCGAACATTAAAGTGCATAGGTCTTCGCCGTGATTGAATGGATTCCAGGGTACTTAGGATGGGAAGGATCAAAATAAACCAATCCCTTGGAATTTCCTATACTTCAGGTAAGATTGGAAATAAATACTGATAAAAGGCTTCCAAAAAATTAGGATGGAGAAATTTAAAGACCTAGGGAAAAAAAGAAATTTGTGGTACTTTTAATAGAAGTCCCATGCAGGAATTTCTAAGCAAGGCAAAGGATACCCATACTGAACAATGTTAATAAATCCCAACTTAGGCACTCAAGCTATGAATAAAAAAAACATACTTTACGCAATTGTCCTCAGTGCTTTATTCATTCAAATTACGTCATGTAAGTCCTATCAAAATATCAAAGCTTCTCAAGATCTTCCGCTGCAGGTTCAGGCGCTTGAACGGGGTGACCAAGTTATGGTGGCCCACCAGGACGGGAGTCTTTATCTATTGGATTTTGAACAGCTTATGGATGGAAAGCTTATGGGGATGGGGTTCCAGAAAACCCAGAATAGAATCAAAGCCGAACCGAAGCTGATGCAATTTGAATTAGATGAGATTCAGGCCATAAAAGTAAAAAGAACCAGTGCTGTTCAATCATTTATCCTGGCAGGCGGCATCGCCTTGGCTGCAGTGGGAGTATTTGCACTAGGCTCCTTGGCGGGATGGTTTTGACCCTTATTTGCAATCTATCCTTTCTCCATAACCAACACCCCCATTGCCCGCTTTCCATGAACCAATACAGATTTGGGCTGTTCTAATTCCTTCAATCGGTAAAAATCCAATAATTTTTCCAAAATTTCTTGTGTCAAAAGATACCTGTCGCTGCCGTCAGGCAATTGATAAATTCCATTTTGAAGGGGAAGGGCTAATTCTTCCATTCCACCAAAACCAGTTGTCATTCTTAAAAAAAGCAAGCCTCCGGTCTTTAAAACCCGCATCATTTCCTCAAACATCCTTTCGAAATGATCGTGGCTATCGGCAAAATGCAACACGGCAGAACTCAACACAGCATCGAAAGCACCATCATGGAAAGGTATCTCTTCCACTTTTGCCCTTTGAAACCGAAGTGTATCATAGGATTTTTGGATGGATTTAGCGGTCAATCTTACCATCTGAATCGCCAATGGATCCTGGTCAATTCCAAAAACTTGGTACCCTTCATTCAAAAAATAAATGAGATTTCGACCCTCTCCACAACCTGCATCCAGTATTTTCATATCCTTGCTAAACCTTCCTTTCAGGATCTGATCTAAAAGATAGATATCGATATTTCCCAACAACTTATTTAGATCGCTTACATTCATTCCTTTACCAATCCATTCTTAATCAAAGCCTCCTCAGTTAATTCCTTTCCAATTTGAATGATCTCAGAAGCCCTGTAAAACTCAAAAGTGCCACATTGACGCCTGGACACTTCTACCAAAAGGTCCAATGCATATTGCTGTACCAACAAATCGGACAACCTATCCTGCATCATGTCAAAGGAAAGGTTCATCAGATCCAGAAATCCCAAGCTCTTCGGTTTTTCTTTAAGCTCTTTTTCTTTGGGAAAAAACTTGCTCATTTTTGCCTGATATTCTACGACCCAAGATGGAACGGCCATGATGGATTTTTCAGATTTGGTAAACTTGGGTGGTTCAATGAAACAGGACAAAGGGGCATTTACATCAGAAGCCATCAGGTAATTCGCTTTGAAATTCCTAGCCAAGTCAAGCGGTATTGGGTTCATCACACCCCCATCGATATAGTCTGATCCACCAAAATAGGCCGGCTTGATGACAGTAGGTATAGAGGCAGATGCCCTTATTGCCTCAAACAAGCTGCCTTGGTAAAAAACCTTTTCGACACCAAGATTGATATCCACCGCATTGCATAAAAAGGGAATGGGTAACTCCTCTATCTCTCCGTCTCCAACAAAACCCTTGATGACATTAAATACTTTTTCTCCCTTGATAAATCCCCTGCTTGAAAAAGTAAAATCCATAAGCGAAAAAACATCAATTCGATCCAAGTGGCAGATCCAATCCTTGAACTCCGGCAGCTTACCTTTGGCATAAACTCCTCCGATCAATGCCCCCATGGAACATCCGGCAATGCCCCTGATAGAAAATCCAGCTTCCTCCAACGCCTCTATGACCCCTATATGCGCCAAGCCTCTTGCTCCCCCGCTTGACAGTACCAAAGCAACGGTTTTTTTCTTCATGCGCATTTTACCACAATTATCATATAAATTTGCTTCTGGAAACAAGCAAAACAAAATTACATCAATTATGGACCAATTCAAGCCTTTTCACCTGGCCTTTCCTATTAGGGACATTGAGGAAACCAGAGAATTTTACGGCAAACTCCTTGGCTGTGAGATCGGAAGAAGCACGGAAAAGTGGATCGATTTTAATTTCTTTGGACATCAATTGTCCGCTCACCTGAAACCTGAGGAACTCGCTGCTTCTCATGCCAATGAGGTGGATGGAAAACAAGTTCCGGTCCGTCACTTTGGAGCCATTTTGCCTTGGGAAGAATGGCATGAACTTGCTGATAAGCTCAAGGACGCAGGTATGGAATTTATTATAGAGCCTTATATCAGATTCAAAGGGGAAACCGGCGAACAAGCCACCATGTTTTTTATGGACCCCAGTGGCAATGCGCTGGAATTCAAATCCTTTCAGGATCCCAGTCAAATTTTTGCACCTTAGCACTTACTCCAATATTACCCGTTCTCTCTTAGGATATTTTACTTCATATTGCAGCTTAAGGTCTTGTTGTTGTTGTCCCGGGATATCCAATTCCCATCTTATTTCACCGGTTTCTGGTTCCAAGTGGCCAAGGGAAAGTTCGGTGGCTAGAACACCTATCTCACTTATGGCAGCAACCGGAATCTGATCAAATAGAATCAATCTGATAGCTTGGGATTTTTTATTTCTCACCAAGATATCAAAACCTCTGGTTTCAACTTGATTCGCCCCTATGGTTCTTCGTTTACTATATTCATCTACCTTGTTTCTTGCTAGAAGGATGTTTCGATCCCTGCCCAATGAAATGTTCAAGGTGTCAGAAAAGTTTTTGACGTCCAAGATTGTCCTTCCGATATATGCTTTTTCAAAATAGAGATTAGCCTCTCCTTCCAACAGGTTGTATTGATCCCAGTTAATGATCTTGGCTACCAAAAATGCATCTTTGTCTATCTTGGGAATGGCATAATACTCATATACAGTTTCTATCTCTAAATTTTTTAAATCTACGGTGAGAGCTCGCCCATTGGAAGCCACACTGTAGGGTTCCTCCACTTCAAATTCAACTGAGGTTTGATTTTCTACAGTGATGGTAGTAACCGATTGTGCCATTTTCGGTGCAGGTCGGACATTAACCCCGGCCACGCGTCCCTGAAGGTTCCTTTCATTGACACCATATCCTACCACGACAAGTTCTTCTAGATCTTGAGTATCTGGTTCTAAGCCAACAGTTATCTGAGGACCGGAGATAGGCAGCTCCTGAGTTAAAAATCCAACAAAGGAAAACCTTAAACTTCTTGCATCCTTGGGAAGTGTAAGACTGAATCGCCCCTGAAGATCTGTGACTGTACCTAGGGTACTTCCGGGAATCTGAATGTTTACTCCTGGAAGCGGCATTTGATCACTTAGATCGTAGACCACCCCGCTGATACTCCCTTGTGGACCCCTAATACCCAAGAAATCATCTTTGGAATAAATGGTGTTTCTGGCATAATTTAACCGCCAAGGCCTTAGTTCGGGAGCTACACCGCTTTGGTTGGGATTACCATTGGAAAACGTCAGTTTAACTTTTTCCCAGTCTATCCCTGTATTTTGATAGACTTCTGCTTTGTATTGAATATTAAGTGGTTTTTCAATGTCATCCACCCTGATGTCATATTTTGGGTACCAGCCTGCATTTGATACCAAATAAGAAAACTCTATTTTAGCCTCTCCTTGTACACTGGCTTTCAGCTTTATTTCAATTTCACCGCTAGGTTTCCTTTTTGCGCTTTTAGTATCATTAAGCTGTTTTTGAATTTTTTCTTTTTGTTCTAAAAGGGCTTTTTGGTCCTGTCTGATTTTTGAATGCTCTGTTTTAATCTGAGTCAACTGGGTTTCAAAGAAGTTCAGGGCCTCATTCAATTGTGAAATGGTTGCCCCATTGTTCACACCGCCCAGCGTTTTATTGGCATTAAGCAGACTTTGTTTTTCATCTAAAACCGCTTTTCGGGAATCGATTTGATCCAGTTTTTTGTCTAGGTCAGCCAATTCTTTTTCAAAAATTTCCTTTTGCCTGTCCAATTCCAACTCTTCAAGGTAGTTGACCTCATGGTTTATGGCTAGCACTACAAAATCTCCCATGGCATTGACTTGTATGCTTTTGGGGTCTAGGTATGGGGAAAGGCCTTTAATTTTTAGGGAGGTTTCTCCAGAGTTGAGGCGGGTTTCACCTTTCCGGTAAATCTGTGCCCCTTCTCTGAAAACTGTAACCTTTTCAATGTTGGTTTTGATAGCAATTTCTTTGGTCTGCTGAGAAAAGCTTATCATTGGGAGCAAAATCAATGAAAAAAGGAACAAGCGGGATCTTGAATTGATCATAGAAGTTAGGAAAAAGGATTAAGCCGATAGTTAAAAAGATAAAAGGATTTTTCAAACTAAATCATTTATTAATAATCTCTATTTCTTGAAAAATGTTGGTTTGCTTTTCAGACAAAAAAATAAAGAGCGATGCCGCAAGGACACCGCTCCCAACCTGGTTGAATAGGTCTATTGGGTGATTATAGCAACCTTTCTACCAGATGTTTTTGAAGAATTTAAAATTAATGAGGCTAAGATGGAAGGAACACCATCCTTATTGGAATACAAAGCAAAAACTAAAGAGGTTAAGAAAAAAATGGCTGTGGCAGAAAAAGAATAAAAATTGGTGTGTATATAAAATTTGTGGTGAAATAATAGGTTTGAGTGGCGAAATTATCCGTCAACCAAATTTTTTATCCTTTCGAAATAGGTAGAGGAAACAGGAATCTCTTCTAACACATGATTTAAAACCAACGTTGCGTTTTGTTTGTGGCCTTTAAGTTCTTTGATATGAAAGGGATCTATCATGTAACTTCGATGACAATTGGCCATAAATGGCGCTTGATCTGCCAATTTCTTCAGCGTGGTTCGCATCATGATCGCGTTGACTTTTCCATCGCTGCCCAAGTAGAAAATTTTTACATAATTGTCCATAGATTTGAAAAATAGCAGTTGATTGTCCGGCAGCGTAAGCCGATCCTCTTTGTTTTTGCCGATCAATTGGATTTCCCGGTTTTCTAGCGCTGTCTCTTTGATCAGTACTCCTTGCTTCTTCCGGATGTAAAAAAGAACGGGCTGAATAAGTATGGTAAATGGCAATACAAATTGGATCCCAAATGACATTAAATGATTCCAGTATAGTTTTTCATGTTTGATAATGCTAAGGTCATAGGCATAGATTAAAATGCCAGTCAAGGCAAACAACAGAAAATGATAGGTAAGTTCGGCCCGCAAAGTCCACTTTCTTTTTATCCTAAGTACCAACTCCCTTTCAATGACAATCAATGGTAAATCCACTATTAAAACACAAAAACCATATCCCATCAGCAATAAATTCCTGGGCCTTATGATTTTCAAACCTATGTCATAAGGTTCCATAAAAATTAGAATAAAAGTCACAACCACCATCAAGCCCACACTCAATCCCAGTCTTTTAGACAAAAGGAGTACATATGGAAAAGGTTTGGTTAAAAAATGACCATTCATAGCAAATAAAGCACGTGATGAGAAACGATGATCGTAGATTTATGGAAATTGCCTTTGCGTTAATTTTTAATTCTTTGTGTTAAAGAATTTACTATCAATTTAGCCAAATATTTATGAATTGGTTTTGAAAGGCCAGTTTTATTATTTTAATTTTTTGCAAAACACTTTCATTAAACAACCTGTTCTAAATCCAAATGAAGCATCATAAAGTGATAGTTTGGTTTAGGAATGACTTAAGGCTGCATGATCATGCAGCCTTATTTTACGCCTGTGAAAACGCCGAAGAAGTAGTCCCTGTTTACTGTTTTGATCCCAGGCACTTTGCCCCGACTTTTCTAGGGTTGCCTAAAACTGGATCGTTCAGGGCAAAATTTCTTTGGGAATCTGTAAATGCCTTGAAGAGGTCTTTAATTCAAATAAAAAGTAACCTGATCTTGCTGGTTGGTCATCCTGAAATTGAAATTCCGAAATTAGGAAAATCCATAAATGCCAAATCCATCTATTTTTCTCAAGAAGTCACCGATGAAGAAATAAAAGTGGAAAAAGCACTGGAAGAGAAGGCATGGTCTGAGGGAATAGGAACTGAAAGCTACTGGCAACACACGCTTTACCACCTAGATGATCTACCCTTTCCAGTGAACCAAACTCCTGAGGTTTTTACCCAATTCAGAAAGGTCTGTGAGAAAATGTCAGAAATCAGGCCTACATTGCCTTTTCCAAAAATTCCTGTCTTTCAGGAAAAGAAGTTAGCCAATACTGATCTGCCATGCAAATCCCAATTTGGTATAGAAGAGGAAAACCTCTCATCTAAAGCTGTTTTGGCATTTAAAGGAGGGGAATTGGAGGGGCAAAAAAGGCTGAATCATTATTTCTGGACGACAAATGCTTTAAAGTCCTACAAAGAAACCAGAAATGGGTTGTTAGGTGAAAATTATAGCAGCAAATTCTCCCCTTGGCTTGCTTTGGGATGTCTTTCTCCACGATTCGTCTACCAAGAGGTAGTCCGATATGAAAAGGAACGGCATAAAAACCAATCCACGTATTGGTTGATTTTCGAACTGATTTGGCGGGATTATTTCAGATTTATCTGTAAGAAACACGGCAATAAAGTTTTTCAGATTCAAGGCATTAAAAATCAGCTAGGCGATTGGGAAAGAAATGAAGCTGTCTTTGAGAACTGGAAGAATGGATTGACGGGGGTTCCCTTCGTGGATGCCAACATGAGGGAACTCAATCAGACTGGTTTCATGAGCAATAGAGGCCGTCAGATTGTAGCCAGTTTCTTGGTCAATGACCTTAACATAGACTGGACTTGGGGAGCTCAATATTTTGAATGCAAATTGATCGATTATGATGTATGTAGCAATTGGGGCAATTGGATGTACGTTGGCGGCGTTGGCAATGACCCCAGAGAAAATCGGTATTTCAACATCCTAAGGCAGGGGAAAAACTATGACAAAGAGGGGGAATATGTAAGGACTTGGGTTCCTGAGTTGCAGAAAATAAAAGGTTTTGAGATCCATAATCCCCACGAACTTGACAAGCAAGCCTTGAAACAGAATGGGATTTCCAAGCTGGAAAACCAATATCCCAGTCCTTTGGTTTCTTTCAAAAGATGGCTTTAGCCTAATTCCTTATTCCTTCTGCAAAATAGTTTTTTTTCCACAAGGTCCTTGAAATTAAGTTGGTAGCATTCAATATGTCATAAATATTTTTGGGTGAAAATGGCTGAATGGTAATTTCGAAATGGCCATTTCTGTCTTTTTGTACTTTAAGGTCATATTTTGTCTTGAGCTGAAGCAAATCTTTAGGGAAAAAAATCCTTGAATGGGGAGGATTAAAAGAAGCATGGTCAAAGCCAAACCGCAATTTCTGGTCGTTAAAAAAATGGGCAATCTGATTCTCATTGAAGGTGCCTTCCTTCAATTTAAGTGAGGATTGTTTCAGAAACTTTTGGTTAAAGCAATGTGTCAGCTCCAATCCCCCCTTTTTGATGACATATTTGATGTCGGCCTCTGCTGATACAGTCAAAGGCAAGTTGTTTTTGAGGGCCAGAAACTTCCACAGGTTATTGATCCTTTGGAGCTCCATGCAAATGGTCATTTTGGGTTTTCTATCAATCGAAAATAGTCAGCACAAGTGATGCGGAAGGCATCCCTTTCTTCTTGGGTTTGAAGTATTTCATGCCAAATGCCCTCTATTTCTACCTCAACATACGCATTATTCAGGACTAAAGGGTACAATTCTTCCACAAAATGAAAATGGGCAAATTTGTCCCCGTTGTAAAAAACCAACTCTCCTTCTTCCTGAATCATTGCATCTCTCCATTGAAGTCTTAAAGGAGAAGCGGAAGTCAACAATTCATTAGGCTCCAAATAAATGTAGGCCTCATCCTTGACTCGGTTGATGATGATGGAAAGGTTTAGCAATGGTTTTTCCTTCGATTGTACCCTTTTTCCATATCTGTAAATGTTCATTTTTGCATCGGCTCTTCCTTCAGCATCATAGTATGCCATTCTGATGTTTTTAAAGTAAAGTCTGCTGGAAGAAGTGATAGACATGATTTCCTCACCGGAATTCCTTGCCCTTTTTTCATTAAAAAAGGAGAGCAGCAATACCAGAAACAAAGATCCCAAACCAAAAATCTTGAGGATTTTGATCATTTCGGGAGAAAAAGTATCATGGGTTGATCTGGGCATATTGGTAAAAAGGCTAAGGGAGGTCTATTGGGGTTATAGAACCAAGCTTTTCCAACAATAAACTCCAGGCTTCCTGGATATGTTTTTCCTCAACGTCTGTTTGCCCAATGACCCATCTGATCACAAATTGGCCATTCAGTTTGGTATGTGAAAAGAAAGCTTCCCCAGTTTGGTTGACCGCATCCATCCATCGTGCATTGAAGTCATTTAACTGGTCTAGAGAGGCATTTTTCTCCACATACCGAAAGCAGATGGTATTCAAAGGAACTGGTGCCACGATTTCTAAACTGCCCTCAGCCTCTATCCAGCTTTTGGCCAGTTGGGTAAGTTGTAAATGGAAATACAACTTATTCCTAATACCCTGTAAACCGTATGAGCGAATAACGAACCACAATTTCAAAGCCCTAAATCTTCTTCCCAATTGAATTCCCCAATCCCTGTAGTTGTTTACCTCCCCATCCGAAGCAGTTTTCAGGTATTCCGGGGTTAGGGAAAAGGTGTTGACTAGATATTGAGGTTCTTTCAGGTACAGTAGCGTACAGTCAAAATTGGTAAACATCCATTTGTGCGGATTGAAAACATAGCTATCAGCTTTTTCATGACCCTTGATCATCCATCTATACTCGGGCAGCAATAAAGCCGTCCCTGCATACGCCGCATCAATGTGGTGCCATATTCCAAATTGTTCACATACATCGGAAATGTCTGCAACGGGGTCAATGGCGGTCGAGGAAGTGGTCCCAAGTGCGGAAACCACACACAAAGGAGTAAAGCCCGCAGCCAGATCCTCCTTAATGGCCGATTCCAAGGCTTCCGGAACCATGGCAAAATGTTCATCTACCTCAATTCTTACCAAATTTTCCTTACCAATGCCTGCCACCATAAGCGATTTATCGATAGAAGAGTGGACATGCGTCGAACTGTAGACCCTGAATTTTCCATAACCATCAAAACCCTTTTTATTGATTTGATACTTGGAAAATTTCTCTCTCGCAGTAAGCAAGGCACACAGTGTAGCTGTTGAAGCAGTATCCTGAATCACTCCTTTCCAACTAGGGTCCAAACCCTTTGCATCCCTCAGCCAGTCTGCCATCCTTTCTTCCAATTCAGTCGCTGCAGGTGAGGTAAGCCAAGACATGCATTGAGCCCCTAATGTGGCGGTCAGCATTTCTGCCAATACAGATGGAGGGGAACTGTTGGCGGGGAAATAGCCAAAAAACTTGGGATGTTGCCAATGGGTCATCCCCGGAAGGATAATCGAATTGAATTCGGACATGATTTTATTAAACGCTTCTCCCTCATCAGGTGCTTTTTCGGGCAGTTTGCTCTTGATAGACCCAGGTTTGAGGTTGGGGGTAACAGGAAAGGAATCCTTCTTTTCCAGGTAATCGGCCATCCAATCAACCAGTTCATGAGCGTGTTTGCGAAAATCCTTCGGGTTCATTTTATCAGTTTCTATCAGTGGACATAGGACCCCGCATTGATATCAATGGTGCAGCCAGTGGCATGGTCAGCAAGGCCTGAACACAACAAGGCCACCATGGGTGCGATATCTTCAGGTTCAGTCAATTTATTCAAGGCAATGTCATTCAAGGCAAAATGTTCCCCATAGCGGCCCAGGATGTCCTCTGCCATGTCGGTCCTGGTAAACCCTGGAGCCAGAATAAACGCCTTGATGCCAGATTTACCATAATACCGGGCTATGGACCGGGTAAGGCTGACTATACCTCCCTTGGAGGCTGCATAAGCGAGGTATTCCGGCGTATCTCCACGGAAAGCCGCTCTGGAAGAAATATTGATTATTCTTCCATTTGTGTTTTTTATGGCCAGCTCTACAAATTCTTTGCAGATAATGGCCAAGGCATTCAGGTTGACGGCCATGGTTTTTTCCCAGACACTGAACCAATCCAAGGTATCACTGCTATCGGTTACACCTATGGCTATCCCGGCATTGTTCACCACGGCATCTATTTTCCCAAACTTTTTTACCAGACCAGGCAACCATCCTATGACCTGCTCAGTTTGGGCAAGATCGCAGGATACCACGATTGATTTATGGGGAAGGGATTGCTGTAAAGCTTTTGCGGCTTCCTTGTTCTGATGGCAATGAATAAGGATCTCTGCCCCAGCTTCAGATAATTGTTGCGCAATCGCTTTGCCAATACCTCTGGAAGCTCCAGTGACCAAAATGCGTTGTCCTGAAAGGTTAATATTCATGGATGAAAGGGTTAGAAATGATAAGATGGATAAGTTAATCACTCTCACCTAAAATTAGCCAATTTTTTAGGCTTCAACAGGTTGAATGTTTTGATCTTTGTTGAGCTTGCCCAAAATTTCAGTATATGTTCAAGACATCTTGGCATGAAAGGGTTGGATCTTTCCAAAGATCAATGGTCATTTGGAAAAGATAATCACCTTGAGTAGAAATTTATTATTGCTTTTAAGCATGTTTCATCAAAAGATTCAGAAACTTTCTATCCAGTTTTTGGCCATACCAATCTTCGTAGGCCACATCATTTCTGCCGGAGTTCAACACGCCGAAGCTTCCTGAGAACTCCCAAATTCCAAACCCTATCCCATTTTCATCCAAGATATCAAGTACATCTTCAAACCAAGCCAAAAAGACATCATGGGGTGTTTTGCTATATGCCCCACATTCTCCACAATGTACACCAACTCCTTTTTGCATTAATGCTATCCAAGGTGCATAGTGTTTTTCGAGGTTTTCCCTGCTGTATTGAATTTCATTGATCTTTCCCGGCCATTTGGGATCAGGCAAGCTTTCTGGGTCTTTGTATACCCACGGGGCCGCATGGTGGGATATGGCGTGTGGATAATAGCCCCGGCAGCTTTGGGCCAAGTCCAATCCAGAAAGTTCAGGGACTGCGGTTCCTCCACCATTGTTCCCATCTGCTATGACTACTCTTTTTTTATTGATGCCTTTGATGGTATTTAAAGCTGCTTCAGCGACCCTGTAATAATCCCCAACCGGAACAGGACCCCCTGGGGAATGTTGATCATTGGGATCTTCCCTCATAAATGGTTCATTGACCAAATCAAAGCTGAGCTTTTTGTGGGATACATTTTTGTAGCGTTTGGCCCACATTTCCCAATGGGCGCAAAAGGCATCCAGGGCTTCCTGGTCTTTCCATAGGTTATAGGGTTCCACAAAGCCTGCATTGATACAAAACCCAGGAGCCCTATGCAGGTTTAAACTGACATGAAGCCCGTGTTGGTGGGCTTTTGATATCAACCGGTCGATTTCTTCTAGACGCCTTTCATCGAAATTGAGCACCTCATCTGGCCGAATGGGCTTGGACCGGTCAAAATCAAGATAACTGGGATAAGAGATGGGAAGTCTTACAAAGTCAAATCCCCAGTCTGACATCCATTCAAGGTATTCATCAGGATTTTTGCGTCCTTTATCCGCTTCAGGAGAGAAAAAGTCCAACAGGTTAAAGCCCCTCCATTTTGGAAGTTTGTTTGTGGGTTTGTACATGTTGGCCGCTTGAAGCCATTGAGGGCTACTTAGGCCTATTCCTGCGCCGATCAAGGCAGATTGTTTTAAGAAAATTCTTCTGGTGTTTTTTCTATACTCAGACATAAGGTTATGATAGGTTCAATCTTGAAATTATAAAAAAATGCATAAAAAACCTCGATACTCTTTGCTGGAAAAGAATCTTCGATAAAAGACGCTAAGTAATTGCTTAATATTTCAAGTACCTTTTGGATTAGATCTAAAACACCATTTATTGTCCTCCTGCTGCAATGACGGCAAAATCTACCGACTTCGCTCCCGCAGCATAAAGCACGTTGGCGCAAGCTGCCAAAGTAGCTCCTGTAGTGAGTACATCATCAACAAGCAAAACGTTTTTGTTTTGAAGGCTGCCAACATCATTGACTTTGAAAGCATCTTGAACATTGACCAACCTTTCAAGTCTGGATTTTTTGGTTTGGGTTTCTGTCATTTTTACCCTAATCAGTTCGGTTCCTAGCCGGATATCCAGTATTTCAGAAAGGCCACAAGCAAATTTCTCACTTTGGTTGTATCCCCTTCTTTTGATTTTCATGGGGTGGAGCGGAACAGGGAGGATAACTTCCCAGTGGTCTTGGAAACCAGTTGACTTAAGCAATTCTCCGTAAATCCGACCTAGCTGAATGCCTAGTTCAGGTTTGTTCCTGTATTTCAGTTGATGCAGCAGTTTTTGGCTCATCCCCTTTTTGGTAAACCTGAGAAAAGACATCACCAAATTGGGTTCAGCTAATCCTAAAATCTTGATTTTGAGTTCGTTATTCTGAGGTCTCAAATGATAGGAAGCAATAGGTAATTTTGCCTCACACAGCTTACACAACTGGTTTTCAAAGCTGAAAAGACTCCTCTTACAGACGCAGCAGGTTCTCGGAAATACAAGGGACAAAAAATCTTCCCAAAAAGTGAAACGCTTCATGAAAAAGGCTTGTTGGTTCTAATTCACAGGGAAATACCTGTTATATTTGCTAGTTAATTCAAACATACCTTAAGTTAATGAATTTAGTAGAAGAATTCAATGCCTATAGAAGCCAGATGAATGAAAAAATCATGGCTACAGACAATAAAGTAGTAAAGCGGTTCTTCAACTTGGACACCAATGCCTATGCAGCTGGGGCAGTAGATGTCAAGTCAAAAGAAATGATCGGATTGGCTTGTTCTATGGTGTTGAGATGTGATGATTGCGTGCGCTATCACCTGGGAAAGTGCCATGAGTTGGGTTTAAGTACCGAAGAAGTTTTTGAGGTATTTTCCCTTGCCACATTAATAGGTGGAAGCATTGTGATCCCCCACCTCCGTAGGGCCACGGAATATTGGGAAGAGCTAGAAAAGCAAATAGAAAGAAATGTTTAAGAAAGATCTAGATCTTGAAAAACGTTGGGGTAAGCTTCTGCTTGCCATTGAAGAGGTTATCGGCAAAAAGCCGGCAGACCTGAATGGGGTGATCTTTATCATAGGCGTTCAGGAGTTAGGTCAAGGGTTTAAAAATTTCTCCAAAGAACAAAAACAGGATTTAATGCATATTGGCATTTGCAAAGTCCTTAGTTTGGCAGGCTTTTATGAACTTGACTTTATTGATCAAGATGGGTGGCCCCATTGGAAATTGGTCAAGGAATTGCCTTTCTTTGATGTATTAGAACAGGAAAAATTACTTAAGATTCAGGTTTTGGATTATTTCGAACAAGAGTTTGAGGTGATCATCAAATGAGACAAATTCGGCGTCCCATAAAGGATTGATTGATAAGAATAAGAAATAAAAATGAAATTCATTACTTACAATGTTAACGGAATTAGAGCGGCACTAAACAGGGGTTTTGGAGAATGGTTGCTTCAAGAAAATCCCGATGTGATTGGTTTACAGGAGGTTAAAGCATCTGAAGCACAATTTGATACAAGCATTTTTGAGGATATGGGTTACCATATATATTGGTATCCAGCCATCAAAAAAGGGTATAGCGGTGTCGCAATTCTGAGTAAAATCAAAGCGAAGCATGTGGAATACGGCATGGGTCATTCGATGTATGACGACGAAGGTCGAATGATTAGAGTTGATTTTGATGGATTATCTTTCCTTTCGGCCTATTTTCCTTCCGGAACTACAGGAGACATCCGACAGGAATTTAAATACCGTTTTCTAGACGACATTTATGGATATACTCAGGATTTAATCAAAAAATTTCCTAATTTGATTTTAAGCGGAGATTACAACATTTGTCACAAAGCCATTGACATCCATAATCCGATTTCCAATAAAAACTCTTCTGGATTTCTTCCGGAGGAAAGGGCTTGGATGGATAAATTTACTCAGTCTGGATTCGATGACAGTTTCCGATTAATGAATCAGGAACCACATCAGTACACATGGTGGAGTTATCGGGCAAATGCAAGGGTCAAAAACCTGGGTTGGCGAATTGACTATCACATGACAAGTCTGCCCTTAAAAACCAGGGTAAAGGCGAGTACCATTTTACATGAAGCAAAACATTCGGACCATTGTCCCGTACTATTGGAATTAGATCATTAATTAAGAAAATTCTACCTAAAATATTTAATAAAAGCTGAATGAAATCCATAAAAATTTCTATCCCTTCAATGATTGAAAACATTAAAATCATTGAAAGCTTTATAGACAATGCCAAAGAAAAGTTTGACATCAATGATGACATTTACGGAAATATCATGATTTCGGTAACTGAGTGCGTCAGTAATGCGATCATCCATGGCAACCAAAACAAAGGAAACAAAAAGGTAGATTTAGAATTGAAGTTCCTGGAAAATCAGCTTCAATTTATTATTGAGGATGAAGGAGATGGATTCGACTTTGATGACCTCAATGATCCAACTGCTCCCGAAAATCTGGAGAATCCGGGAGGGAGAGGCATATTCATCATCAAACACCTTTGTGATGAAGTCAGCTTTGAAAATGAGGGGAAAAGAATTGTCCTAACTTTCTACATGAATTAATTGCAATGCCAATCCTTTTCTTTGAGGAAGACATCAAATACCAGCTTCCCCAAAAATTGAAAGTGAAAAAATGGTTGCGTGAAATTGCTGCAATTCATGGATTTTGGATTTCCAACTTAAACTTTATCTTTTGTTCAGATGAGTATCTCTATGAATTAAATCGGGATTACTTGGACCATGATACGTATACAGACATCATCACCTTCGATAATTCAGAAAATTCAAAAGTCATTGAAGGAGATGTTTTTATAAGTATTGATAGAGTAAAAGAAAATGCGCGAAATAGAAACGAGGTTTTTGAAAAAGAACTAAGAAGGGTGCTAAGCCATGGTGTCCTTCATCTTTGTGGTTTCAAAGATAAAACGCAGAAAGATTCGTTGAAAATGAGAGAAAAAGAAGATTTCGCTTTATCAGTTTTTGACAGCTTGAATTAAACTGTTCCACGTGGAACAGTGTTAAAAGACCAACTGATGTTCCACGTGGAACATCTCAATTATAAGGATATGTTTCCAGAGTACGATGTAATAGTAGTAGGGGCAGGACATGCCGGTTGTGAAGCAGCACATGCTGCTGCAAAAATGGGATCCAGTGTTTTATTATGTACCATGAACATGAACACCATTGCCCAAATGTCTTGCAATCCGGCAATGGGCGGCGTGGCCAAGGGTCAAATCGTGAGAGAAATTGACGCACTTGGTGGGTTGTCCGGGATCATTGCAGACAAGTCCATGATTCAATTTAGAATGTTAAATAGGTCTAAAGGCCCGGCAATGTGGTCTCCTAGGACCCAAAACGACAGGATGAAATTTGCTGAAGAGTGGCGGCTTGCATTGGAACAAACCTCAGGCGTAGATTTTTGGCAGGAAATGATTACAGGGCTATTGATAAAAGACCGCCGAGCGGTAGGAGTAAGGACTGGCATGGGTTTAGAGATCAATGCAAAATCAGTAGTCTTAACCAATGGCACTTTCCTTAATGGCATCATACACATCGGTGAAAAGCAATTGGGTGGGGGAAGAACAGGTGAGGCAGCTGCCAAGGGAATTACCGAACAGCTGGTTCAACTGGGTTTTGAATCCGGCCGGATGAAAACTGGTACTCCCCCAAGAGTCGATGGAAGGAGTTTGGATTACAGTAAAATGGAAGTCCAATATGGGGATGAAAACCCTGAAAAGTTCTCTTATACAGACCAAACCAGTCCATTAAAACACCAACACAACTGCTGGATCACTTATACCAACAAATCGGTTCATGAGACGCTGGAAACAGGTTTTGACAGATCTCCTATGTTCAATGGAAGGATACAGGGACTAGGACCAAGGTATTGTCCTTCCATAGAAGATAAAATCAATCGTTTTGCAGAACGGGATAGGCATCAGATATTTGTGGAGCCAGAAGGCTGGAATACTGTCGAGATGTATGTAAATGGTTTTTCTACCTCTCTTCCAGAAGATGTCCAATATGCCGCAATCAGGAAAATCGCCGGGTTTGAAAATGCAAAAATGTTTCGCCCAGGTTATGCGATCGAATATGATTATTTTCCGCCTACCCAGCTTAAATTGACCTTAGAAACACATTTAATAGAACATCTGTTTTTTGCAGGACAAATCAACGGAACTACCGGTTATGAGGAAGCCGCAGCTCAAGGTTTAATTGCGGGTATTAATGCCTCTCAAAAAGTACAGGAAAAAGATCCTTTCCTTTTGAAAAGATCCGAAGCCTACATCGGTGTCTTAGTGGATGATCTGATCAATAAAGGGACAGAGGAACCTTACAGAATGTTTACATCAAGGGCAGAATTCAGGCTTTTGCTGAGACAGGACAATGCGGACTTAAGACTAACCCGACTTGGGCATCAAGTTGGCTTAGCCGATGACATACGGCTAGAGAAAGTATTAGACAAACAATCCGAGACCAACGATTTGATTGAGAAATTGAAGCAAATGAAGCTGAGTCCTGAATCAATCAATAATGGTCTTGAAAATTTGGATACTGCTACAATTAAGGAGAAAATAAGTGTTGAAAAGTTGCTCAAAAGGCCCCATGTAGGAATTTTAGACTTAGTAACCATGGACAAAGATTTCAAAAGCTTTATCTCCCCTTTTTCAAAAGAAGTCATAGAGCAAGCAGAAATCACCATTAAATATGAGAGTTACATAGAAAAAGAAAAGATGATGGTAGATAAAATCAACAACATGGAAAACTTTAGAATTCCAAGTAAATTTGACTATCTCGCTATACCTGCGCTCTCTGCTGAAGGAAAACAAAAGCTTCATAAAGTCAAACCAGAAACTTTAGGACAGGCCTCTAGGATCAGCGGGGTTTCCCCTGCGGATTTATCCATTTTAACTGTATATCTTGGCCGTTAAAGACATGTACGAGAGGTTAAATAAATGCCCGCTATGCAAAAGCGGGCTTTTTCTTAATCATCAGATCATAAAAGACCATTCTATCAGTCAAGAATCGTTTGTGGTTTGTAAGTGCAATTCCTGTGGATTGCTTTTTACCAACCCAAGACCACATGCAGACCAAATCGATAAGTACTATGCTTCTGAAGATTATATCTCACATCAAGACAATACGAAGAACCTAATCCATTTGGTCTATAAAATTGTACGGCGGATTACGATTCGACAAAAAGTCACATTGATAAATAAATTGAAACCAAAAAAAGGCCGGTTATTGGATTATGGTGCAGGAACAGGATATTTTTTGAATGCAGCAATTAAGGAAGGCTGGAACGGAGTTGGCTATGAACCCAACTCAACCGCAGTGAAAATTGCAAAAGAGAATTTTGGCCTAACGTTTTTCAGTGATCTCAAAAGTGTAAAAGAAGAAAAGAAATTTGATGTAATCACTTTGTTTCATGTTCTCGAACATGTACATGAACTCAGAAAAACCATTAAACTGCTCCTAAATAAACTTAAATCCACAGGCATTATATGCGTGGCCCTGCCAAATACAGCTTCCTTGGATGCAGTTACCTACAATCAAACCTGGGCCGCCTGGGATGTACCTAGGCATTTATACCATTTTGATCAAAAATCCGTTGAATTTCTAGCCAAAGAATTTGATCTAAAAATAATTTCTAGAAAACCTATGCTATTCGATAGTTACTATGTTTCATGGCTTTCAGAAAATTTCCAAGAAAATAACCTATTCAAAAAAGCATTTACTGCTTTTCGAAATGGTTGGAATTCTAATAAAGCAGCCAAAGAGGACAAGAACTACAGCAGTATATTATATATTCTGAAGAAAAAATGAGATTTAATCACTTAGTTTATAGCGTTCTTGCTCTCTTGATTATATTAGCATGCGCCAGACAAAGTACACCATTGGGGGGCCCTCAGGACGAGGATCCACCGAGATTAATTTCATCAAACCCTGAGGATCAATCACTTAACGTATCACCGAGAGAAATTATTCTAGAATTCAGTGAATATATAAAAGTAGAAAATCCTAACAAGCAAATTATCATCACCCCAAAGCTGAACACAGATGAAATTGAATACGTCGCTCTTAAAAACAGATTGAACATCAAACTAAATCAAGAATTGGAGGATAGTACAACCTATGTTTTCAATTTTCAAACAAGCGTAAAAGATATTACCGAAAATAATCCAGCCGAAAATCTCAAATTGGTCTTTTCTACAGGCAATGAGATAGATAGCCTTAATTTTTCCGGAAAGGTACATTATCTTTTCCCCATCAAAGACAAACAAATAAAAAAGGTCTTGGTAGGTCTATACCAAGCCAATGATACCACCGATGTGGTAACCGCTCCACCGTACTATATAGCTCAGGCTGATACATCTGGAAACTTTGAAATAACGAATATCAAAGCAGGTAGATACCGTGCATATGCATGGTATGATGATAACAATTCCTTAAAGGCAGAACCCAAGACAGAACCATATGCCTTTATAGCAGATACCATTGATATGCAGGAAGACATTCGAGATGTAAGGTTAAATTTATTTAGGTCTGATATCACCCCGCTGGCCATTAACAGAAGCAGCTCTGTTCAGGGAAGCTACGACCTGGTTTTAAGCAAAGATCCAGTCGATGTACAGATCACCCATCCAGACTTTTTAAGTGATTTGTATTACAGAATCAAAGAAAAAAACATACGTCTATATCACAGAAAACTGGTCAATGATAGCACAGAAATCAGTTTAAGTATAAGAGATTCCGTGGGATTCAAAATAGATACTACTATTTATGCGGTATTCGAGGAAAGCACCCGTGCCAAAGAAAAACTTGAAGTTTCTGCCAATAGCGGCAAAAACTTTGTAAAAACCATAAGAGCTGAGCTTACATTTAATAAACCTATTTTACATATTAACTATGATTCCCTTTTGGTAAAATTTGATACAGCTTCAGTTATTCCCATAAGAGCTGAAAATGTTTCTTTTTTGGACAGCACCCGATTAAATGTACTGAGTGTTGCCATAACCGTTCCCGACACAGTCATTACTGAAATATTTACCGTTTATGCAGCTGATTCTACATTCACGGACGTGGAGGGTATGATGAATGAAAACAAATTGGAGGCTAATTATAAAAAGATAAAATCTGAAAACTTAGCGGATATGATAGAAGGCAGAATTCTTACAGATGAATTCCCTATACTAGTTCAACTGCTCAATAAAAAAGACGAATTAATGTATGAACAATACCTTAATGAAACCAATCAATACAGATTTAATGACATAGAAGCGGGTGATTATCAAATAAGAGCCATAATTGACCGGAATAAGAACAGGAAATGGGATACAGGAGACATCACAATCGGCAGGCAACCAGAGCCAATATACTATTTTAAAAACCCCGTAGACAGTACTCGTTTTTTAATGATAAGAGGGGGATGGGCCATGGAACAGATGGATGTCAAACCTATCAGAGAGTCAGGTATACCTGCCAAACCCCAAACGCCCATACCTACCTCAGAAGAAACAGAAATACAAGAACCAATTATTAGGGAAGAAACAGAAGAACAGGGTCAATCTGAAGAAGAAAATATTGAGAAATAAAATAAAAAATGTAGATAAGACCTAGATAATAAGTGGATAAGTATTCCTTAACATATGGATAACAGTTAAGTTTTCCCCATCCTGGATTGGTAACAAATCAATACATAATCAAATTGGTAATAACCACAGACTTATCCACTTGTATCCCCAATATTCCGAACAACAAATCATTCACAAATACTCAGGCTTCTCTTTTCAACAAACCAATATTTTTATCTGTAAACAATTTATTATCAACACATTAAATGTTAATAGACTGTGAATAAGAAGTGGAATAACCTAAGAAACCGTAATCATTTTGTGTGGGTAATTAAATACGGTTTATTTCTCCACAAATCCACAGCATAATAACTTTAATAGTTTCTTATTTTAAAATTCTTATAAAACTACATTTAATATAAGGTATTGTGGAAAACATCATTTTTGGTTAATTGCTAGAGTTTTGATATCTTAATCCACTCCAACAAATTAACCCAAAATGAATCCAACCAGACTCTTTGATTTAATTCCTTATCAGATCTCGAATTATGAAAAGGATGAAGCCCTAGCTCATAAAATCAATGGGAAATGGGAAACTTATTCTTCAAAGCAATTTAAAGATATTGTAGATACCTTAAGCCTTGCTTTTTTAGCAGACGGAATAAAAAAAGAAGATAAGGTAGCCATCATTTCAGATAATAGGCCTGAGTGGAATTTCGTGGATATGGCATTGCAGCAGATCGGGGCCCTTTCGGTTCCCATGTATCCAACTATTTCTTCCGATGATTACAAATATATCTTTACTCATGCTGAAGTCAAGAAAATTTTCGTTGGCAATCAGGAGATATTCGAAAAAGCAAAAGTGGCCACAGAAGATACTTTAATTCCCATAATCACCTTTGATTCTATCAATGGTGCCCAATATTGGAAGGATTATATAAAAAAAGGTGATTTAGCAAATTTGGCCGAATTGGAGCTGATTAAAGCAACGATTCAATCAGAGGATGTTTTCACTATCATTTATACATCAGGTACCACAGGTAGACCGAAAGGAGTGATGTTGACCCATAATAATGTTTTTTCTAATGTAGAGGCAGTGAAAGATAGGTTGGTTGTAGAATTGGGGAAATCTAAGGCTTTGAGCTTTTTGCCTCTCTGCCATATCTATGAAAGGACCGGATCTTTCTGTTTTATTTACATGGGCATATCAATTTATTATGCAGAGAGCATGGAAACAATAGGGGAAAATCTTAAGGAGATTCAGCCTCAACTTTTTAATACCGTACCCAGATTGCTAGAGAAAGTATATGATAAAATTGTTGCCAAAGGCTATGAACTTGATGGGATAAAGAAAAGCCTTTTCTTTTGGGCTTTAAACTTAGGACTAAAATATGAACCAAATAAAGACCAAGGTTTTTGGTATACTTTTCAGCTAAAGTTGGCCAATAAAATCATTTTCAGCAAATGGCGTGAAGCGCTTGGAGGAAATATCAAACAAATTAATTCCGGAGCTTCTGCATTACAACCGAGACTGGCTAGGGTTTTTTGGGCAGCACAGATTCAGGTCTGTGAAGGTTATGGGCTTACAGAGACTTCCCCAGTGGTGTCCGCATCAGTAGGTAACCATGAAGAAATCAGAATAGGATACGTAGGAAAATTAGTGAAAGATGTTGAGGTAAAGATTGCGGATGACGGAGAAATTCTGGTAAAAGGTCCTAATGTGATGAAGGGATATTACAAAGAACCTGAAATGACGGCTGATGTCATAAAAAACGGGTGGTTCCATACTGGGGATATTGGTGAATTGGTAGAGGGTAATTATCTTAAAATTACAGATAGAAAAAAAGAGATGTTCAAGACATCTGGAGGGAAGTATATTGCGCCTCAACCTATGGAGAATAAATTTAAAGAATCTGTTCTAATAGAACAGATTCTGGTATTGGGCGAAAACAAAAATTATCCATCAGCATTGATTGTACCTAGTTTTGACGGCTTAAAGGATTATTGCAAAAGAAAAGACATTCCTTTTACGGACAATATTGAGATGATCAGAAAGCATGAAATCCTTGATAAATATCAGGAAGAAATCGATCATTTCAATAAATATTTTGGAAAATGGGAACAGATAAAAAAATTCACTTTACTTTCCGAACCTTGGAGTGTGGAAACCGATGAATTGACTCCTACCATGAAACTGAAAAGGAAAGTTATTCACAAAAAATTTGAAAAAGAGATAGCTGCACTTTATCAATGAAATGGATATTTATACCTGTCCTATTTTTACTGTTGTCAGCCTATTCTTATGCACAGGAAGGACTGATTTTTCAAGAAAGAAAGTTTAGAGGGCAGGATTTATATTTTGGATTTGGTCTTGATTATTTAGCTAATCGATCATTTTCTGACGGGTTGGAATCAATGGGTTATACCCGAATTCCAACGTCTAATCTGGGGGTGGGCTTTGGGTTCTCTAATATCATTGAATCATGGCGAATTGTGCTTATGGAAGTACAGATTACCAATGTAAGAAGGAATTTTGAAGACAATCCGGATTTAAACAGTTCATTTGCAGTAACAGGTTTCAAAATAGGGGCCAATTATAACATCATGCCTGAAAGTTCACTCTTGCGGGTAGAGCCAGGAATGGGAATTTTCTATATTCTGGGGGATTATCGGTTGCGAAATGCCCAGGATTTAGGAGATTTTGATCAGATACTCAATACGCCTCCCCAATTTAACGAACTTATTTTAAGGCAAAATAATTACGGGTTGAACGTGAATGTTTTGATCAATGACATCAATGAAAGCATAGAGGCCGGACGCTTAAAAAATACCTTCAGTCTGGAGCTTGGGACAAATATAGTGGTATTAAAGAGCAGGCTTAGACCGCGACTCACCAATGCACCTGATATGAATCTAGGATCTTTTTATTTCAAAGTTCGCTACGGTTTCTTTGTAAGAAATTAGAGTTGAAATTTTTAAAAACTTATTCGGAATTCGGGCCAAATTCCGAATTTTCCATTAAAATATTTAAAATTTTAATTATTAATACAAATAATATTTTGATAATTGATTAATTCAACAAAATTAATTTCTTATGCATGCATAACTTTTTTAAGAAATAGTATGCATGCATACAATATTTTTTGTAAATTGGACATTATAAGAGTGGGACCTGAGGATTATGAAAAGAGAGGAAACAGTTGATTATCACATTAAAAGTGCCTGGCATGCCATATCCAGGATGTATAACCAAAAAGCGGTACAGGAAGATTTCACTACTTCGATAGGATTTGTGCTCATCAATATCAACTCAAAGGAAGGTACTCCCGCCACGAAGATTGCTCCATTGATGGGATTGGAAGCGAGGAGCTTGACCCGCATGCTTAAAACCATGGAAGAGAAAGGCCTGATAGAAAGGAAGCCTGATCCAATAGACAAAAGATCGGTTCGTATTTTTCTTACAGAAGAAGGAAAACAAAAAAAGGAAATATCGGTCAAGACCATCAAAGATTTCAATCAAATGGTGAGGGAAGTAGTTGAAGAGGAGGAATTGACGGTTTTCTTCAAAGTTTTTGAGAAAATCAACAAAATCATCGAACAGATACATTCAGAAGCGTTAAATCCAGAAACCATATACGAGTAATACCCAATTGAAACCAACATATTATGAAAAGAGCCATCCAAAAAATTGCAGTCCTAGGTTCAGGAGTAATGGGATCCAGAATAGCCTGTCACTTTGCCAACATCGGGGTGAAGGTATTGTTAATGGACATCATTCCAAAAGAACTCAATGACCAAGAGAAGAAAAAGGGACTCACCCTAGAGGACAAATCGGTGAGGAACAGAATTGTAGATGAATCCTTGGCCACAGCTGTAAAATCAAAACCATCTCCCCTTTATGACAGCAGTTTTGTATCCAGAATATCTACAGGGAATTTTGAAGATGATCTACCTAAGATCTCGGAGGTAGATTGGATCATTGAGGTGATCATAGAACGCCTTGATATTAAGCAATCCCTTTTTGAAAAAGTGGAAAAACACAGAAAATCCGGGACACTTATCACTTCCAACACTTCCGGAATTCCAATGCACATGATGTGTGAAGGCAGGTCGGAAGATTTTCAAAGGAATTTTGCAGGAACCCACTTTTTTAATCCACCAAGGTACTTGAGGTTACTTGAGATCATTCCAGGACCCAAAACAGACCCTGCACTTATAGAATTTCTAATGGATTACGGCGACCGGTTTCTTGGTAAAGAAACAGTCCTTTGTAAAGATACCCCAGCATTTATAGCCAATAGGATCGGTGTTTACTCCATCATTTCAGGCATGCACATGATCGAAAAAATGGGCATGGGCGTATCTGAGGTAGATAAATTGACAGGAACAGTCATTGGCCGTGCCAAATCAGCGACCTTCAGAACCATGGATGTGGTAGGGCTTGATACGACCGTCAATGTAGCCAACAACCTCCATAAAGCACTCGAACATGATGAATCAAGAGACAAATTTAAATTACCCAAAATTGTTCAGGTTTTGTATGACAACAAATGGTTTGGAGACAAAACCGGACAGGGTTATTTTAAGATGATCCGTCATAAAGACGGAAGCAAAGAACTAAAAGAAATTGATTTTGAAACTTTCGAATATAAAGATGTAGAAAAGCCAAAATTCAAGGCTTTGGAGGCCTCCAAGGAGATCGATGATCTAAAAAAACGGATCAAATTCCTGGTCAACTTTGATGATAAAGCAGGTGAATTCTACCGCGCATCCTTTTATGACTTGTTCAAATACTGTTCCCATCGCATACCAGAAATAGCCGATGAACTGTATAGAATTGATCAGGCAGTTTGTGCAGGTTTTGGCTGGGAGTACGGACCTTTTGAAAATTGGGATATTCTTGGAGTAAAAGAAACCGTCGAAAAAATGGAAGCAGCTGGTGAAAAAGCAGCTTCATGGGTGCATGAAATGCTAGTTGCAGGACATGAGTCATTTTACAAAGTAGAGGGAGGCAAGAAAAAATATTATGATATTCCCTCTAAGACTTACCAAGATATTCCAGGAACAGAAGAGTTTATCATATTGGATACACTCAAGGCAGCAGGAAAGAAAATCTGGGGCAATGCAGGAACCACCATTTATGATCTGGGAGATGAAGTCATCGGTTTGGAATTCCATACAAAAATGAATTCTCTGGGTGCCGAAGTCAACGAAGGGCTCAATACTGCCATTTCAATGGCTGAAAAGGAATACAAAGGTTTGGTTATCGGAAATGAAGGGCAAAATTTTTCGGCTGGTGCAAACCTGGCCATGCTATTTATGTATGCCGGGGATCAGGAGTTTGATGAGATAAACTTAATGATCGCACAATTCCAAAAAACCATGATGCGGGTGAGGTATTCTTCTATCCCTGTGGTAGTAGCTCCCCACAACATGGCTTTGGGTGGGGGATGTGAAATGTCTCTTCACGGAGATGCTGTTCAGGCCCATGCGGAATTATACATGGGATTGGTTGAATTTGGAGTCGGACTAATTCCGGCAGGCGGAGGTACCAAAGAAATGACCCTTCGCTGGTCAAACCAACTGAAAGAGGGGGATGTGGAGTTGAACAGATTGCAGGAATATTTCATGAACATCGCTACGGCCAAAGTATCCACTTCAGCTGAAGAAGCAAGAGGTCTTGGATATTTACAAGCAAAAGACGGCATCACGCTCAATCGAAAACGACAATTGGCAGACGCAAAAGCGAAAGTATTGGAATTATATGAAGCAGGTTATACCCAACCCGTAGAACAAACCAATATAAAAGTGGTAGGAAAAACCTCTCTGGCCTTATTTGAAGCAGGGATTACTGGAATGCAGTACGGAGCTTACATCTCTGACCATGATGCCAAGATAGCCCGGAAGCTTGCATGGGTAATGTCAGGGGGAGATCTCTCATCACCTACAGAGGTGAGTGAGCAGTACCTTTTGGAATTGGAACGGGAAGCTTTTCTTAGTTTAACAGGAGAACAAAAGACCTTGGAAAGGATCCATAGCATTTTATTCAAAGGAAAACCGCTGAGAAACTAAGAGAATTTCTTGTCTAATTCAACCCAATACTATCCAACTTAACCGTAAAAAAACAAGCAAATGGAAGCATATATTGTAACAGGATATAGGACTGCAGTTGGCAAAGCCAAAAAAGGAGGATTTAGGTTTTACAGACCTGATGACCTTGCCGCTGATGTAATCAAACACATACTGGCCAAAACCCCAGGGTTAGATCCCAAAAGGGTGGATGACCTAATCGTGGGCAATGCCGTGCCCGAAGCAGAACAGGGCATGCAGATGGGAAGAATGATTTCTCTTCTGGCCCTAGGACAAGAAGTTCCGGGATTTATCGTCAACAGATATTGTGGCTCTGGTTTAGAAGCCATTGCTTTGGCAGTAGGTAAAATCAAAGCAGGAATGGCCGATTGTATCATTGCCGGAGGAACTGAATCTATGTCCATGGTGCCTATGATGGGTTATAAAACTGCATTGAACTGGAAAATAGCCTCGGAAACACCGGATTATTACCTCAGCATGGGATTGACTGCCGAAGAATTGGCTAAGGATTATGACATCAGTAGAGAAGATTCTGATGCCTTTTCTGTGAAATCCCACGAGAAAGCTTTGGAGGCCATCAAGTCAGGAAGATTCAAAGAAGACATTGTTCCTATTAATGTCGAGGAGACTTATTTGGATGAAAAAGGCAAACGCAAAACAAGGACATTCACAATTGATACAGATGAAGGCCCAAGAGCAGGTACCAGTATGGAAGCTCTGGCCAACCTAAAGCCGGCGTTCAAAAACGGGGGCCAAGTAACTGCTGGCAACTCATCCCAGACTTCTGATGGGGCAGCTTTTGCGCTCGTGATGTCTGAGAGGATGGTTAAAGAACTTAATCTGGAGCCAGTAGCTCGCCTCCTATCTTATGCCGTAGCAGGTGTAGAGCCCAGGATCATGGGCATAGGTCCAAAAGAAGCCGTTCCAAAATCCCTCAAACAAGCTGGGCTGCAATTAAAGGACATAGATCTGATTGAACTCAATGAGGCATTCGCCGCACAGGCCCTAGCGGTAATCAAATCCCTTGACCTGAATCCGGAAATTGTCAATGTAAATGGCGGGGCAGTAGCATTGGGTCACCCATTGGGCTGCACAGGAGCCAAGCTGTCTGTACAGGTTCTCAATGAGTTGAGAAAAAGGAAAGGAAAGTACGGAATGGTAACCGCTTGTGTAGGTGGAGGTCAAGGTGTTTCAGGCATCTATGAATTGTTAAAATGATCTTTTTCCGTCGTATAAATAGTTAGAAAATCAATTGAAATGGAAACCATAAAAAAATCAAGTACAGGAGGTGAGTTTTTAGTTAAGGAAACGGACTCCAAAGAAGTCTTTATTTTCGAAGAATTCAGTGAAGAACAACGCATGATGGCGCAAGCCTGTCAGGATTTTATCGATACCGAGATCAATCCTCACTTAGAGGAAATAGATTCTATGAAAAATCCGGACCTGGTCCCTCAGATTTTAAAAAAAGCAGGGGAATTGGGCCTATTGGGTGTGGCTGTTCCAGAAGAGTATGGAGGACTGGGCATGAGCTTCAATACCTCTATGTTAATTGCAGACATCATCGGCGGAGTGGGATCGTTTTCCACCACGTATGGTGCCCATACCGGAATCGGTACTTTACCCATCCTGTATTATGGCACGGAAGAGCAAAAAAAGAAGTATCTGCCTCTCTTGGCTACAGGTCAATGGGCCGCATGCTATTGCCTTACTGAGCCTGATGCAGGTTCCGATGCCAACAGTGGAAAAACCAAGGCGCTGTTGTCAGAAGACGGGAAACATTATCTGTTGAATGGTCAGAAGATGTGGATTTCCAATGCAGGGTTTGCAGACCTTTTCATTGTTTTTGCAAAAGTGGATGATGACAAAAACCTTTCTGCCTTTATCGTGGAAAAAGAATTTGGTGGCATCACCATGAATGAGGAAGAGAAAAAAATGGGAATCAAAGGCTCCTCAACCCGTCAGGTTTTCTTCAATGACTGTAAAGTTCCCGTTGAAAACATGCTTTCTGACAGGGGAAATGGCTTTAAAATAGCCGTAAATATCCTAAACATTGGAAGGATCAAACTAGGGGCTGGTGTTTTGGGAGGATGTAGAACCGTCATATCCCAGTGTATTCAGTATTCCACCGAACGCAAGCAATTTGGAGTTGCCATCAATACCTTTGGTGCCATCAAGAGCAAATTGGCTGAAATGGCTGTAAAGGCCTATGTATGTGAATCTCTGTGCTATCGGGCTGGGCAAGATGTAGAGGACCGAATCAATGACCTGATCGCCCAGGGAATGGAAGACTCCGAAGCCAAACTCAAAGGGGTGGAGCACTTTGCCATAGAATGTGCCATTGCCAAAATCCACGGATCTGAAATCCTCGATTATGTGGTGGATCAAGGCGTTCAGATTTATGGGGGGATGGGCTATTCTGCAGATGCACCCATGGAGCGAGCGTATCGGGATGCAAGGATCACCAGAATATATGAAGGTACCAATGAAATCAACCGCATGTTGATGGTGGGCATGTTGCTCAAAAAAGCCATGAAAGGTGAGGTGAACATCTTTGATCCGGCCATGGCTGTTTCCAAGGAATTGACTTCTGTACCTTCATTTGAATCCATCGATACTTCAGAACTATTTGCCTCAGAAAAAGAGGTAATCAAAAGACTCAAAAAAGTATTCCTGATGGTGGGGGGTAAGGCCGCCATGACGCTTCAGGCCAAAATAGACAGTGAACAGGAAATCATGATGAACCTGGCCGATGTGATGATTGAAATCTATGCTGCTGAATCCGCTATATTGAGGACTGAAAAACTGGTAGGAATGAGAGGTGATGAAGCCTGTAAACACCAAATAGCCATGTGCCAGATCTACCTGACAGAAGCAGTAGATAAAATAACAGCAGCAGCTAAAGAAGCCATTGGAAGCTTTACTTCAGGAGATGAACAGAAGGTGATGCTGATGGGATTGAAAAGATTTACCAAGGTGGATTTGTTCAATACCAAGGAGTTGAGAAGAGAAATAGCTGACCATATGATCGATCGCGGAAGATATCCGTTTTCATAAAACCCAAATAGATTCGTTAGAGGAAAACCAACCTAATTCTAGGTTGGTTTTTTATTTTATCCTTATAATTTTTTGTATATTTCCTGAAAACCAAAAAAATTTTTATGTCAACACACGATAATTATAGCTTATTTGATGATGTCTGCAAATTTGTGGATGAGGCCGCTAAGCACATGGATTTGGATCCAAGCCTAGTGGAGCAGATTAAGTTTTGTAACAGCATTTACAAATTTTATTTTCCGCTTAAAAATGGAGACGGTACTTACGAAACCCTAGAAGGTTACAGGGTGCAGCATTCCCATCACAAACTTCCTGTTAAAGGTGGAATACGTTACAGTAGTTTGGTAAATGAAGATGAGGTAAAAGGATTGGCAGCTTTGATGACTTACAAATGTGCATTGGTCAACATTCCTTATGGTGGGGCAAAAGGTGGGATCAAAATAGATCCAACCAAGTACAATGTAGATCAGCTTGAGCGAATTACCCGAAGATACACCTCAGAATTGATCAAAAAAAAGTTTATTGGTCCAGCTTTGGATGTACCTGCACCAGATTATGGAACCAGTTCTAGAGAGATGGCTTGGATAGTAGATACCTATGAGGCTTTCAACCCGGATTCCATCAATGCCAAAGGTTGTGTGACCGGTAAGCCCCTTTCCCAGCATGGAATAGATGGCCGGACAGAAGCCACTGGTATGGGGGTTTTCATTGGTATCAGAGAGGCTGTAAGTGTCAAGGAAGACATGGATGAGCTAGGCTTGACCACTGGTATATCTGGAAAATCCGTCATCATCCAAGGTCTTGGTAATGTCGGGTTTCATACGGGTAAGTATCTTCAGGAAGCAGGCGCCAAAGTCATTGGCATAGCAGAATGGAATGGTGGCATTTATGATGAGGATGGAATAGATGTAGAGACCATCAAGGCCTACCAAATAAAAAACAAGGGTTTCAAAGGATACAGTAAAGGGAAATTCATTGAAAACGCTGGAGATTTACTGACCTATCAATGCGATATTTTGGTGCCTGCAGCTTTGGAAAACCAAATTACCGGACAAAATGCAGAAATGATCAAGGCAAAAATCATAGCCGAAGCTGCCAACGGTCCAGTTACTCAAGAAGCTGAACAGATTTTGTTAAAAAAGAATGTTTTGATACTTCCAGATATGTACCTGAATGCAGGAGGTGTTACAGTTTCTTATTTTGAGTGGCTCAAAAACCTATCCAGGGTATCTTTTGGAAAGCTGGAAAAGAGGTATGACATGAAAAAATATGAAACTTTATTGGAAAGCATAGAAAACACCACTGGTGATAGTTTTTCGGACGATCAAAAGCATGCCATTGCCAAAGGAGCAAGCGAAAGAGATTTGGTGATTTCAGGTCTGGAAGAAACCATGGTAACTGCTTATCACAGCATGAATGAGAAGCGGAAAGAAAAGAAAATCAAAAGCCTTCGTACAGCAGGCTTTATTCTGGCACTGGAAAGAATCGCAGTGAGCTACATGGATCTGGGTATATTTCCCTAAAAATTCATTTTGGAAAGAAATGTCCGACTGGGTTCAAAATGGAGGTTTTTCCAGTCGGACATTCCATATTTTTGCCTGTTCCAATACATCCTCATGGTGGGAATTGATAAAGAGACCAAGCAATACTTTTTCATCCAATGCCGACATGGTATGGGAACCGATTTTTTCAAGCGGCTCACCCGCCAAGGCAGCGTGCATGGTAAATTGATTTCCTTTCCGATCTAGTTGGAGCGTTTGATACTGACTTTTAGAAGCAAAAATCTGGTCCTCAGGGTCTCTCATGGCTTCCCCTTCAGCCCTTCTCCACTGCAGTACGGTCAAGCCATCCCCATGTAGGGTGGCACTGATATGGGAGGCATTGGCTTGCTCAGATTCCCTTACCATCAGGCCGATTTTCCGATGGGGGTCAGTTCCTGCTCCGATGAATTCAAAATCAGCGGTCAATATAAAATCTCCCTGCCATTCGCTGAATAAATAATAAAACTCATCTGTGTCAAACCAGATATTGTACCCTGCACCTTCCAATAAATAACTTTGATCCTTTTCATTGAAAGTAGCCTTTCCAGCAAGTTTTGGATCACCGATATCTTTGCTGTATTGAAAAATCCCGATGCGGGGATCTTGGGAACACCCGGTGACAACAAACCAAATCATCACAAAAAGCAGGAAATTTTTCATATAGATCAACAGATTAATAGGAGAATTTTAGACAAGATAAGCAATTCCAGTCCGGGACAAATTCACTTCATCCCTAAAATTCCACGCTTCAATCACCTTTAATTTTTTAAGGCCGCTATTCTGCTGAATTTTGGGTCAAAGGATCAAAAATGAAAGCACTTTTCACCATCATCATCTTCTTTTTACCAGCCACCCTTTGGGCGCAAACCCAGCTGAAAGGGACTGTGTTGGATGTCAAAGGAAAAACCATTCCAGGGGTAAGCATCTACTTAAAGGGAACGTATGAAGGCACTTCTTCCGAGGTGGACGGCACCTTTGATTTTACCACTGATGCTATAGGGCAAAAAACCCTTGTTTTTCAATCCATGGGCTTTAAGACGGTGGAAATACCGGTGGAATTAGAAGAGGAGCTTCTGATTTTCAATCCGGTTTTGAAAGAAACCATCAGCGAAATGAATGCCGTGACCATATCCGCGGGAGCAATGGAAACATCCGATGAGAAAAGGGCGGTTGTCCTAAGGCCGGTTGATATTGTAACGGTACCTTCTGCCATGGGAGATATCATTGGGGCGTTTCAGACCTTGCCTGGGACAGCAAATGTGGGCAATGACGGCAGGCTGTTTGTCAGAGGGGGAGATGCTTCCGAAACCGCCATTTTTATTGATGGACTCAAGGTAGGAAATGCCTTTGGCACCACCGCCACCAATGTACCTACCCGCACCCGGTTCAATCCCAATTTATTCAAAGGTTCCTTTTTCAGTACCGGAGGTTATTCTGCAGAATACGGGCAGGCACTATCCTCTGCTTTGGCTTTAAATACTGTGGATTTTCCGGTAAGGAACCAGGGAGACATCAGCCTGATGTCAGTCGGAGGAGGATATACCCAAACTTTGGCCGGAGAAAAAAACAGCCTTACTGCATCCGCCAATTACTTTGACTTATCTCCTTATCAGTCCCTGATCAGGCAAAATTTCGATTGGGAAAGGGCCCCTTATGGCTGGGATGCCGAAATTTCGGCCAGACAGAAATGGGGCAAAAACGGCATGGTCAAAGCCTATCTCCATACCGAATCCAATGGGATGAAGATCTGGCAGGCCATGCCAGGTTCAGAAGACCGGGGTCAGCTGGTCGGTGTGCAGAACCACTATACGTTTGGTCAGCTTTCCTTCAAACAAACCGCGAAGAATGACTGGAGCTATTATGGGGGGATTTCCTATTCCAACAACGTGGATGAATTTACGCTGGACCAGGTGGACATCCACAACAGAAATCAGGTTTTACATACTAAACTTGCGGGGATTAAGGGCTTTTCTGACCGCTTTTCAGTCAAAATGGGACTGGAATCCTATCTGTTTGATTATGCAGAAACATTGGTCACAGTTCAGGAAAGCCGTAGCTTCCGGGATCACCATGCGGTTTGGTTTAGCGAAGCGGATTTCTATGTCAGCAACAAGCTCATTTTACGGGGAGGCCTCAGGGCTGGGCACAGTTCCCTGGCCGGGCAATCTTGGCTGGATCCGAGGATTTCATTGGCTTATAAGTTTGACCACGAAGGGCAGCTTTCCCTTGCAGCAGGTCAGTTTAGCCAAATGCCGGTGGAGCAACTTAGAATCCTGAGCACAGCGCTTCAGAATACCCGTGCTGACCATCTGATCCTCAATTATTTCCTGACCAAAAACGGCAGAACCATCCGGGCTGAGGCCTTTTACAAAGATTACAAGGAGCTCATTACCTATGAAGTGGCACAATTGCTTCCCATGCCCATCGGAATCAGCAACCTCCAACAAAATGGCCAAGGCTATGCCCGGGGATTTGATGTCTTTTATCGCGATCAAAAGAGTTTTAAAAATACCGACTTCTGGGTGACTTACAGTTTGATTGACAGCCGCAGAAAATTCGCCCAGTTTACTGAAATGGTACAACCGGCTTTTGCCCCCAAGCACAATGGGTCGGTGGTGGTCAAACACTTCATAGCTCCGGTCAAATCCCAGCTGGGAATTTCATTTAGCCTTAACGACGGCTATACCTATGACAACCCCAATTTGCCGGGTCAGATGAATGCCAAAACCAAAAGCTTTCAGGACCTGAGCCTAGGATGGAGTTATTTGGCCAAGCCCAACCTGATCATCCACTTGGCCTGCTCCAATGTGCTCGGAAGGGACAATATTTTCGGGTATCAGTTCAGTGACCAACCCAATGAACTGGGTCAATTTGAAGGGATGCCCATCAGGCTTCAGGCCCCCAGATTTCTATTTCTGGGCATATTCCTGACCCTTTCCAAAGATAAAACCGCCAATAATTTGAACAACCTATAAATTTTACAAACCATGAAAAAGTACTGTATTGCCATTATCGTCATGATGCTTATTTCCATGATTTCAGAAGCATCCAATGAGGCTTACGAAAAAGCCATGCACAAGGAATTACAACAAATGAAAGCCGCAAAAAGTCCTGAAGAGCTGCAGAAGGTGGCCAATGGATTTGCAAGGATTTCAGAAATGATGCCTGAAGAGTGGCTGCCGGATTACTATGCCGCACTGGCTTTGGCCAATGCCGGCTTTAGGATTCAGGAGGACAAAAAGGAAAAGGACCGTTATTTTCATGCCGCAAAACAGCATGCTGAAAAGGCCGCAGCCATTTCCGGGAACAACTCCGAAATTGAGGCCTTGAAAGGATATATTGTAATGGGAGAATTAAGTGTGGATCCCAATTCAAGGGGCCAAAGTCTATCTCCTTTAGCCTTGCAGACTTTTGGGAAGGCCATAGAGTTGAACAGGCAAAATCCCCGTGCGATCATATTGATGGCCCAGATGGAATTGGGTATGGCGCAGTTTTTTGGACAGGGGCCCGAAAAAGCCTGTGGGTTGGTCGGGTCAAGTCTGGAATTGTTTAAAAAGGAGGAGGCTGGGCAAGCCGAAAATACCCTGCTGCCTACTTGGGGCAAAGATATAGCCTTAAAGATGAAGGAAAATTGCCAGTTGTAGAAAAATATTAACTTTAGACCTGCCAGGTTTTCAAAACCTGGCAGGTCTAAATCCTTGGAAAGATATGTCTAAATCAATAGCTTTAGCAAACCTTCATGATATGAGCAAAGTCCGTCCCTACAGCTCGGATAGTATTTTCAAGTCATTCTGGAAATTCATTTTGTTAAATGTCGGGATAGCCACATTTTTAATCGTTGTGCTTTGTCCCCAATGTCTTACCAGCTGGGAGGGATTGAGGGCTGTTTTTCCTGATTTCGTTTTTTCTTTTTTGATTTCCAGTTGCCTGAGTTTTGGGGGATATTGGACCGACACCATACTCGACAGCCGCTTGCCTTGGGTGAAATTTCCCTTGGCCAGGTTGTTGGTGACTGCCATTGTTTATATCATTTACTGTTTGTTTTTCAGTTATCTAATTGTATTAATTGTCTCGTATTTAAAGGGTCAATTTGAACTGTCAAACATCCCCTGGAAGGCACTTTTGGAATTTACCAAAACTCCCGTCATCATCGGCTTATGTTTCATGGCTTTTTTCACTGCCCGATCCTGGTTGTATGAATGGAGAAATGCCGCCATTGAGGCAGAACAGTTAAAATCAGAGAACATCGCCAGCCAATACCAATCCCTGAAAGACCAGTTAAATCCCCATTTTCTGTTCAATTCGCTCAATGTATTGAGTAACCTGGTATATGAAAATGCTGATAAATCCGCAGCATTTATCCAACAGTTGTCCAAAATCTACCGCTATGTGCTCGATGTACAGCAGGAAGAATTGGTAGGTCTGGACCAAGAAATCGGCTTTGCTGAAAATTACCTGAACCTGCAAAAAATCCGCTTTGAAGGAAGTTTGGATTATGGGATGGATCTACGGGACACAAAAGGGTTTTATTTACCGCCGCTTTCGCTGCAGCTGCTTTTGGAAAATGCCATCAAACACAATATTGCGAGCCTTGAAAAGCCCTTGCAGATCAGGATTGAGCAGACCGGGGATGCTTTGGTCATTAGGAATGTTTTGCAGCCCAAAACCACCCCCATGGAAGCGGAAGGAGGTATCGGATTAAAAAACATTGAAAAGAGGTATGCCTTGCTCAGTGATCAAGCCCCAAAAATTTCTGAAACAGACCATGAATTTATTGTGGAATTGCCTTTGCTAAAACTGAGTAAGCCATGAAAATCCTGCTGATTGAAGATGAGCGTCCCGCTGCAAACCGGCTCAGGCAGCTGATTCATCAAGCGCTGCCCAATTCTGAGGTTTCGGGCCATCTGGACAGCATCACTTCAGCAGTAGAATGGCTTGAGTCCCATCCTGCCCCGGACCTGATTTTCTGTGACATCCAATTGGCTGATGGTCTGAGTTTCAGGATTTTTGAAAAAGTAAAAATCGCTTCCCCGATCATCTTTACAACAGCCTTTGATCAGTATGCCATCAAGGCCTTTAAGGTAAACGCTGTGGACTATTTGCTCAAGCCCATCGACCCGGAAGAACTCGCCAAGGCCATTGAGAAATTTCAGAACATGTCCCTCAAATCCAATTTGGACCTTGACCAGATCAAAGCATTGCTCCAACCCCAGCAGCGGGAATTTAAAAGCCGTTTTATGGTTAAAATCGGGGAGAAAATCCACTCTGTCATGACGTCTGAGACCGCATATTTTTACAGTGAGGAGCGCATTACTTTCCTGCAGACTACGGAGGGTAAAAAGTATATTTTGGATTATACCCTGGATCAACTTGAAAACATGTTGGATCCCAAGCAGTTTTTCAGACTGAACAGAAAGTACATTGCTTCATTCCCGGCCATTGCCGAGATCCACACCTATTCCAACAGCCGCCTGAAAATCAAACTGGCCAATTGCAGTGACCAGGACATTCTGGTCAGCAGGGAAAAGGTAGGGGCTTTGAAGGAGTGGTTGGATGGGTGAGCTTGAAAGGATGAGGGATGAAGTGAGAATTTTTGGAAGATCCAAGTAATAAATTGAAGTGGATAAAAAGGATTGTAGAGGAACTGCTCAAAGGTAAAAAGTGGGAGGTTTTGTTAACAGGAAACGGGATTTCATTTAAGCGCGAAAACAGATTCGTACTGGGTGCGAAAACCGCAGTCAAAGCGGTTCCGACAACCCGATAACCGCCCCCGTAGTTGGGGCGTGACAACATGACAACGGAAATGAGTAGGAAATTGAAGGTAAAGGTTGAAAACCGATTATATCACATAAATTTTCTGAAAAAATCCTCTGACCAAGGTTGAAAACCTGCAAACTGAAAATTGAATTCAGGATAGGTATCCATAAATAATCGGTATTTTTTGATTTTTGCCAGGCTTTCATCAAATTTTGCCTCAAAGGCCATTGGAGGATTTTCATATGGGAGCACAAAATCAATTTCTTTGCTATCAGCTGTTCTCCAGAATCTGATCCCATCCATTCCAAACTGGTCTGCCAATATTCTAAAAACCGCCTGTTCCCACAATTCACCCTTGTCAACCCTTTGATTGATGGGGGCAAAATTATTGAGGAGGGAATTTCTCAGTCCAGCATCCAATAAATACACCTTGGGCATTTTTACCAGCTCTTTACGTAAGTTTGCATAAAAGGGACGAACTAAAGTCACATGAAAACATTTTTCCATGATTTCCAAATAGTTTTGTATGGTTTCGTTTCTTGATTTGAGTGTGTTACTCAATTCGTTTACGTTGACCAATTGCCTGGTTTGAGATGCCAATATCTGGAAGAGACGGTAGAAAACTGCCTCATTTTGAACACCGGACTCTACAATGTCTCGCTTGATGAAGGAGTCCCTTATTTCTTTGAGCATTTCTGCTTTTTCAGGAATGGATGACTCAGTGATTACTGCAGGGTATCCTCCGTAAATCATGTATGCCTCCCATTCCAGTCGTAAGAGATCCAATTTTAGGCTCTTAGCCAAAGGCTGTTCTTTAATTCTTACCACTTCTTTCCAAAGTTCCTCCTTATTCTGCAACATCAAATAATCTTCAAAATCACAGGTCATTAAGTTAAAAATCCTTTTTCTCCCTGCAAGGGAATCCTTGAATTTTGTATCAATATAGAATGCACTGCTTCCGCTTGCTATTATTTTTATTTTGTCCTGAAAGTCATCATAAATCAATTTCAGAAAATTTGATGGGTCAGATAAATACTGTATTTCATCCAAAAAGACAACTGTTTTCTTCTCTTGGGTAGGGAGGTATGAAAGCAGATTTAAAGGATTGGTGTTCAATTCTGCTAAAAATGTTTTGTTTTCCAGATTTATAAATACCTCAGGAATTCCCCTTCTCTGACAATGTAACCTCAAGTCATTCAATAAGGTGGACTTGCCGGTTTGCCTGGCACCCGTCAAGATGGTAAATTCTTTTTTGGGGAGATGTTGGAGGAGCTTGTTGTAGAGTTTTCTTTTCATTGTATCATAATAATTCTTTTTAAATTTAACCTTTTTACTTGTAACTGTTTCTCATACTAGTAAAAATATCAGATAATTTACCTATTGAACTAGTAAAAATATCAGATAATTTACCTAGTCTACTAGTAAAATTATCTAAAAATACATGCCTACCTGATTCTTTGTGAATAAAAAAAACATTTTTAAAATTAGTTTTAAATATATAATAATAATGATTAACTTTTTAGTCTTAAAAACCTGCGCAATATGAAAAATGCACTTTTGGCTTTTATGGCCCTTACGCTGTTTATTGCTTGCGGCCCTTCCAATGAAAGTAAAATCGATTACAGCCAAATCACATTTACTTTAGACACGGTCATTGTAGATTCAAAGGATGAAATTCTGTTTCTGATAGGTGACTTAATGATAGCTGACCTTTCTGCTGACAATCAATATCTGTACTATTTAAACCCCATGGGCCTGACTTTGGAAATTGTCGATCTGAACCAATTGGAGTTTGTTAAGAGGGTTTCTTACGAGGAGGAAGGACCAAATGGCCTGGGCAGGTTTCCCATGCAGTTTCAGGTCTTATCAGATGAGCGGATCTTTATTGGGAGTTTTACCCATCGGGGAATTTTTGATCTTGAAGGGGTTAAGCTAAAAAACTTAAATTTTAAAATGGATGAGCTGGGAGGTGATGACATGCCACCGGATTATATAGAAAAATCATTGATGACCGATCCCAGAGACCAATACAAACTTTTTTCTGTATTGAATGTATGGGGAGAAGGGCTTAGTATCTTTGGACTTATAGATACCCAAAAGAAAACCTTTCAAGATTTGCCCATTCCTGAATTTGATTATCTGGGAGAATTCAGGATGATTTTTTCTGATGGTGGCAACCCTAGGGCTATCTTAGGTGAACAGATGGGATTAACCGAATCAAACAACAAAATAATCGTATCGAACAATATAGGTTCAGATTTATATGTTTTGGATCTTGATACCGAAGTTCTAAATCATAAGCCAATGGATCACCATTCCATTCCCTCAAGAAAATCCAATAAAATGCCACCTATAGTTGAATCACTGGAAGAATTCCATGCACACAATCGCAAACTCGGAGAGGACATCAACTTTACTTCACCTGTATGGGATGAAGAAAATCAGGTTTACTATCGCTTTGCCTACTTTATGAAAAACAAGGAAGTGGAAGGAAAACCGCAATCCGATGGCGCTGAAGTATTTTTAATCGTGTTGGACAAGGACTTTCGATTAATTTCAGAAACTCCGTTGGCTTCATATACAAAAATTCCGAACCACCATTTTGTCAAAGACGGTAAAATCTGGATTTTTGAAAATATGGAGGATGAAATGGCTTTTATACGGCTATCAATCATGGCATTAATAACTGACATCAAAATTTACGATTTTTAATGTCAGTAGGGAAAACTGACCTCAATGGAAAGCTTTGAGCCTCTGGCTCACTACACCGGAGTCGAAAACTCCACAATCAGCAGTCCGAAGACACAACTTTCAAACAACCTCAGCACTACAGTATAACATGAATTATATTAACTAAATTTCACATTGTTTTTTATTAAAAGAAGTTTTTAAAACTTATTTTGTAATTCCAAAAAGACATTTATGATGATAAGGTATAATGTTATTTTGTTTTCAATAATCCTGTTTTCCTGTGAATCGGATAAAGAAGTAAAAGAGTTTAGCGATCAAATGACCTTTACGATCGATACGGTGATGGTAGACGCTAAGGAGGAATTCCTCTTTTTGAACGGCAACCTCAATATGGCAAAAATTGACCCTCAAAACCGCTATTTATATAATTACAATTGGAGGGATACGAAAATAGAAAAGGTTAACTTGGATGGGTTGGTTTTTGAAAAATCTATTGCTTTGGCCAAAGAAGGTCCCAATGGGGTGGGTGATTACCTTTCTGATTTTTATGTATTGGAGAATGGAAAGCTTCTGGTTCAAGGCCGCAACAGTTATTTTTGGGTGGATGAGGAAGGCAATCTTTTGGAGAAAGTAGATTTTATGAATATGGAAGACAGCGGTCTGGAAAATTCAGATTTCATTGGCCCCCAAAAAATTTTTAACTCCAATGAATTGGTCCTTTATGGGTATTTAATGAACTGGGAAGAGGACCTGTATCAGATAACCAAAGTTGATTTGGATAAAAAGACAGTTGAGAAGACCGACCATGAGTCCTTGCTAAAACTCAAAGATTATAAAATCAACATGACGATAGATGGCAGGCTGGCAGGAGGATATGGGCCAAGTGTCATAGTGAGTGGAAGCCCAAAAAAAGTAATACTCAGTACCAATGTTGCCAACGAAGCTTTGACCATACAGGGCTTGAATGGAGATCCCGTTTACCATTCCTTCCAAAGCGAACTATTTCCTGACTTATTGAAAAAGCCGGTTAAAACGCAGGTAGAATCCTGGGAGGAAATTCAGGAAGTGGTGAAAGAAATGCGTTCCGAGGCCAACCAAGGAAAGTTTTTTGCAGACCAGAACGGGAATTTTTATCGATTCAGCCATAAGCTCAAATTCAGCGAAGATGCCGAAGATAGTGAACCTACAGCAGAGGTATTCCTAACCATATTTGATCAGGATCTGAATCAGCTTGCAGAATCCAGTGTAAAAGACCTAGACTTCCAGCCTGAATTCTATTTTTACAAGGACGGGAAAATCTGGATTTTCAAAAATATGGAGGATGAAATGGGATTTATCCGCCTATCTATTTCAAATAATTAAATAGCGCTATGAAAAACCAATTAATAATTCTGCTTTCAGTTCTTTTATTTGCATGCGGCAAAAATAAAAACGAGACCCAAACTGACTTTTCCAATATTTCCTTCTCCATGGATACCGTGGTGGTGGATCCCGGGGATGAAATCATCTACCTCCAATGGTCCTTGGGGGTTTCAGACCTTTCCGGGGACAAAAACTTCCTGTATAATTTTAACATGAATGATTATACCCTCGAAAAAATTGATCTTGAGGAACTGAAGCTTGTCGAGAAGCTGCCTTATGAAAAGGAGGGCCCCAATGGGTTGGGCATGTTTCCCAATGATTTTTATGTATTGGGAGAGGACCGCTTTTTCATTGGAGGTTTTGAGGCGAAAGGGTTTTATAACCATGAAGGAGAAAGACTTGAAAAATTTGATTTTAAAAAACGGGAATATGAAGGAGGAGGTTTTTTAGAAGGAGAGGACTTTTCTTCAATTGTCTCTTTGGAGGATCAGCCACAGACATTTTATGGGCTTCTCAGAAATTGGACTGATAAAAGCGTGGAGTTTGCAAAATTGAACCATGATGCCAATCAATTTAAAAAATATGAACTTCCCGAATTCGTCAAATTAAAGGATTTTTTCATGGAACTGAATGACGGCACGCGCAGGATGATTATGGGCCCATCCATCATGTTGGATGCCTCAGAAGGTAAAATAATTTTATCCAATGATGCAGCCAATGAATTCTATTGGTATGACATTGAAAAAGACAGCCTTTACTATCAGCTTTACGAAAGCCAATTGACTGAAAATGAGCGAAAAATAAAATTTCCCCCGGTGGTGGAAAGCCAGGCTGAACTAAGGGAAATGATGGAAAAAGCCAAAGAAGAAATCAGGTTTATGGCACCTGTTTGGGATGAAGAAAAAGCTTTGTTTTATCGGTTCTCCTATATCGAAAAGCAAGCGGGCCAGGACTCAGGTACAGTGGAAAGTGAAGCCAATGCCCAGGTTTATTTGACCATATTTGACCGGGACTTGAATATGGTAGGAGAATCCCCGGTGGGGGTTTTGAAGAAAAGGCCAGGTAATCATTTTGTCAAGGGCGGCAAAATCTGGATGTATGAAAATATGGATGATGAGTTGGGTTTTGTGCGCCTAAGCCTCCTTCTCTAAGTTCAAGCCATAGCATGTAAATATTTTATCCAACTTCATGAAGCACCTGCTGGTTACATTATCGGTGCTTTTTCTATTTTCCTTTGGGAGAAGTATCATCGCATAGCGACAGGGATACGATTTTTAGAAAACAGGAGGGTCGATTGACCCCAGAATACCTACTTCATTTCATTGGATTTGACAACACACTTCAATTGGGAATGGGCCAAGTAGTGATGTCAGATAGCCATGCGTTTTTACGCATTGTATATGACAATTCTTCCTATTTTATAGTAATTGATTTAGAAAGCAACCGTCCCCTGATTCATTTAAGGCAACTATTTGATAGGGAGTTGACCATAGAGAGCATCCCAAGGCAATTAAATGAGGATGTGTTTTACTCTATTCTACGGGACAGGGAAAATTCCGAGGAGAAAAATCCACTGATCGTGTTTTATCGTTTGACAGCCCCTAGTGATTAAATGAAAAAGTAAAGCTTAGAAATGCTAAGGCTCAGGTCCGATGAGGTATCGGAGGGAAGTCAGATGAAGAAGGTTACTGGAAGTTTTACTTGACAAAAAGTTATGTCAGGATTCAATCTTATGGTAGATTCCTCTGATTGATAGATTATTTAAGAGGACTGAAATTTATTTGCCTTTGCTGTCATTCACCATTCTCCCATACTTTGAACATAACGTGGCGTTTTTTTGGTTATTTGTCAAGCTCAATCATAGAGATGAGTTCGTCTGATGTTAGAACTGGTATAATTGAATTTTTAAAATCCTTTATATTTCTAGTCACAATATAATCAACTTAGCCGATTGAAATGGCTGAATATATCTGAAGGCCATCTTCAAAATCCTTAAATTCAGACAATAGCGCCTATTTCAGGTTTGTTTCCGTAACATCAATCAGCTGAATTAAATCAGTCAATTCATATAATTTCATTCTCAATTCCTTTTCATCAGTATATTTTTTCAAAATATAATGTGCAGTGGCGAAAACATGGGTCTCCTACCTGCTTGCTTAGTTTTGAACAATTTTGGCCACAAAGACACTAAGTCACAAAGGGGCGAATAGAAAAACAGATAATAATCCCTAATATTTATCCATGAAAAACGCAACTCAAACTTTCATTTTTCATGGAAATGTTTTTTTAATCAATGTTTTCAATCTAAATTTACCATGAAAATCGTAACTCAAACTTTCAATTTTCATGGTAAACCGCTACATACGGACTTTGCTTCAGGAATACCTGGATTTATTTCCCGCTGTGGGGATAGTGGGACCTAGACAGGTCGGGAAGACTACCTTGGTCCAGAATCTTACCTTGGAAAAAGAAAGAATTTATCTTGATCTGGAAAAGTCCAGTGATCGGGCTAAACTATCCGACCCTGAACTTTTTCTTAGAGCCCATGTGGATAAAACCGTCATTTTGGATGAAATCCAAATGATGCCCGAATTGTTTGCTGAGCTGAGAAGCCTGATTGATGAAAAAAGAGAAACGGGAAGATTCATCCTATTGGGTTCTGCATCCCCGGAACTGATCCGGAAATCTGCAGATTCCTTGGCGGGAAGGATTGGTTATTTGGAATTAACGCCATTTCATTTAGGAGAAACGGAATATGATGAATTGGACCGGTTATGGATCCGTGGTGGTTTTCCACTCTCGTATTTAGCAGGTTCAGAAAGATCAAGCCGATTATGGAGGGAAAACTTTATCAAGACCTATATTGAAAGAGATCTCGGCCTTTTGGGTTTGAATACAGACCCTTATTTGGTGGAGCGGTTTTGGAGAATGCTGGCCCATGCCCAAGGGGGATTGCTCGTTTCGGAAAACTTCGCAAAAGCACTTGGAATCTCACGTCCCACAGTGAATAAATACCTGGAATTTTTGCACGGGTCCTTTATGGTTCGACTTCTCCAACCTTACTTTCCCAATGTGAAAAAACGCCTCGTCGCGTCTCCAAAGGTGTACATCCGAGACTCCGGCATTTTACACAGTCTTACGGGAATAGACGCTTATGAAGACCTCATTAACCAACTTTTGGTAGGCAATTCCTGGGAAGGATTTGTGATTGAACAGATTTGTAATGTGTTAGGTGATGAATATGAGTATTATTTTTACCGTACCCATCAGGGTGCGGAATGTGACTTGTTATTGCTCAGGTCAGGAAAAGTGAAGTATGCCATAGAAATCAAAAATACCTTATCTCCAAAAATCAGCAAAGGCTTTAGGATCAGTAAGGATGACCTGGATGCTGAAAAAGGAGTGATCATTTGTCACGTGAAAGGATCCTATCCCTTGGAAGATAGTATCATAGCGAGCGGTCTTTGGGAATTTGTTGAAAAGCTCAGAAAATCCTAGTATCCGGAAAGTTGTCCTTACTGACTTAAAAGCCTGCTATTACACATGGTTGTTAACTAAGAATACATTTGGTACCAAACATCCAAACATGCATTTTGAGATGGACAGTATCATTTGGTTTAATGAAAATCCAGAAGATGATCTAAGTATTTATTATCTTTTGATTTCGAAGCGTTACAGCTGAAAGAAAATCGTTCTGTTGATTTCAACATCAATAAGTATTCCCTCAAATATATTTGACTATCTACCCCATTAAAAGCTTATGAAAGGAAATAATAGCATTACACCCATTAGGTGCCCCTGGTGTCTTGGTTTTGACCAATACAAGGCTTATCATGATGAGGAATGGGGAGTTCCGGTTTATGATGACCGAAAGCATTTTGAATTCCTGGTCCTCGAATCAGCGCAGGCAGGTTTAAGCTGGGCTACCATCCTCAAAAAAAGAGCAGGATACCGGAAGGCCTTTGCGGATTTTGATTACCGGGTAGTGGCCACCTTTCCGGAAAGCTACGTATTGGAACTGTTGCAGGACAGCAGCATCATCCGAAACAGGCTGAAAATACAGGCAGCGATCAACAATGCCCAAAGATTCATAGAGGTACAAGCCGAATTTGGCAGTTTTTCTGCCTATATCTGGTCTTTTGTGGGAGGCAAACCGATCCAAAATCAGCTCAAATCCATGGCTGAAGCACCCGCAAGCACAAATGAATCCGACCGACTGGCCAAGGACATGAAAAAGCGAGGCTTTAAGTTTCTGGGATCTACCACCCTCTATGCCCACATGCAGGCCACTGGATTGGTCAATGATCATCTCGTGGATTGTTTCCGTTACAAAGAGGTATCTCATGAACCTTGATAGCATAATCTTTTTTATACAAAAACCCCTGAGGCAATTTCCTGCTCAGGGGTCATGGATTCTATGTTTCTGCAATTCAGAAATCCTTCATCGCATGATGCGCAGCCCTTGCCGCAAAAGCCATATAGGTCAGCGATGGATTTTGGGTAGCGGTGGAGGTCATGCAGGCCCCGTCAGTGACATATACGTTAGGCACGGAATGGAGCTGGTGGTTGGCATTCAGAAGGGATGTTCTTGGATCCCGGCCCATTCTGACTCCGCCCATTTCATGGATATCTAAGCCAGGCGCCCTTTTATCATCCCGGGTTTTGATGTTGGTGAAACCGGCTTTTTCGAACATTTCTGTCATCTGTTCCAAATAATCCTTTATCATCTTTTCGTCGTTGTCATCATAATCCACATGTACTTTGAGCTGAGGAATGCCCCAAGGGTCTTTTTCATTGGCGTCCAAAGCCACATAATTGCTTTCTTTGGGGATGGTCTCTCCCATCATGTGGGAGCCCACATGCCATGGACCATATTGGCTAGGGTTGAGTAGGTTTTCTTTCAGTTCCATGCCTATGCCACTTTGGTCAGCATAGCTTCCTCGGCCAGCACTAAAGCCGGCTGCATAGCCCCTGAGGAAATCAGTTTCCTGTTTGTGAAGATTTCTGAATCTTGGGAAATAACCGCTCGTTGGTCTTCCACCTGCGGTGGTATATTCCTGATGTCCTTCATGTTCTGCGGATATCCCTGCCCTGTAATTGTGAAAAGCCACATATTTTCCCAGCAAGCCATTGTCATTTCCCAATCCATTGGGAAAACGATTGGAAGTGGAGTTCAATAGGATCAAATTGGTATTCAAGGCGGACGCATTGACAAAAATGACCTCAGCAAAATAGCTTTCTTCCTCTTTGGTATGGGTGTCTATGATGCGGACACCGGTAGCTTTTCCCTTTGCTTCATCATAGATGATGGAATGGACTACTGCATCGGTACGCATAGTCAGGTTTCCGGTTCGTTCAGCCCAGGGTAATGTAGAGGCGTTGGCAGAAAAATAGCCTCCAAATGGACAACCACGCTGGCAGAGGTTTCGGCTCTGGCATTTGGCTCGGCCTTGCTTTTGGAAATGTTCCAGATTGCCTGTGATGTGGGCACACCGGGCCAAAATCATGTGGCGATCGTTGCCATAATGCTTTTTGAGCTCTTCTTGAAAATACTGTTCCACGATATTCAGTGGAAAACCAGGGAGAAATTCCCCATCAGGCAAATGGGCTAATCCGTCCTTGTTGCCTGAGACGCCTGCGAACTTCTCCACATGGCTGTACCACGGGGCAATGTCCCGGTAACGGATGGGCCAGTCTACTGCGAAGCCATCCCGTGCAGGACCTTCAAAATCAAAGTCTGAAAGCCGTTGTACCTGCCGTGCCCATAGAAGTGATTTACCGCCCACCTGATAGCCTCTGATCCAATCAAATGGTTTTTCCTGGACATAAGGGTGTTCCTGATCCTTGACAAAAAAATGGGCAGCATCTTCCCGAAAAGCATAACACCTGCTGGCAATGGGGTTTTCCTTTTGAATTTCCTGGGTTAACTGTCCCCGGTGGGGAAACTCATAAGGAAGCATGTTGGTGGTGGGGTAATCTTTGATGTGTTTCACATCCTTTCCCCTTTCAATGACCAGGGTTTTGACCCCATTCTCGCAGAGTTCTTTGGCTGCCCAGCTGCCACTCATTCCGGAACCGATGACGATGGCCTGATAGGTATTTTCCGCCTGTGCTTTTATATTAAGATTAGCCATGGAGCTGTTCGGGATTAAGGTTGGAAATCAGGACAGCCCCTTGGTATGCTCCGGGGATAAGTGAGTAGGGTTTTACTTCCGTCTGCATGTATTCGGAGCTCATAAAACCTTGAATGGTTAACCTTTTGGTCATGCTCAAAAAAGTGGATAAGTCTTTGTTTTCTTCTGCTTTGTCCTGAAGTCCGTTCAAAATCAGGCTTTCTCTTTCCGCCTGATCCAAGCGTTGAAATTTTTTCCCTTTGTTGTTTTTGCTGTAGGCCTCAAACCCATTCAATCCAGTTATAAAGGAGGCCTGTTGCTCTTCTGAGTAACAATCATTGACCATGATGAGAATAAAATCCTGAACAGAAATATCTTGGGCTCCTTTGATTTTTCCAGGGGGGATAATAGTATCGGCAATTTGAGCAATTAAGGCATTCTGAGATGGCGTGATCTTAAGCTTATCATAAGCCTCTAAGATTTCTTCTTGGGAAAAATCGCAGGAAGGAACCAAAATCAATCCACCAGAAATCAAAGCCAGGTTTTTCAGGGCAAGTCTTCTGTTCATGGTCTAATGGGTTTGAGGTCAATTGGAGGCAAAAGGTAAAATGAAATCATCAATTTTCCCAGAAAATACCCGTTGACCTTTATAAATGAAACGTTAAATGGGAAGAATTCACATGTCTTTTTCCATTGTCTCTAAAATCAGACCTCTGATTGGAGTCCTATGCGCCATTTGGGCCCGCAGAAAATAGGATTGATTGATGGCTCGATGCAGATTGTGATCTGCATAATGGATGTTATAATAAATATTGCCATTGAGGTAATCAGCCAGAAACCTCAATCCCATGATGTAGGTCATCATCTCACCTCCGAATGAAAGGGACAGAATTTCCTCTTTTGTCATGAAGTCTTTGCCGACCTTCAAGAAACCTTTTAACAAGGCTTCAAACGTAGAAAGATCAAAATGTATGTCTTTCCAAGTTTGGGAGTTTTCATCCACAGTGCAACAGACAGTCCTTACCAAATCACCGAAATCAAACAGGCAAAGACCAGGCATAATCGTGTCAAGGTCAATCAGGGCCTCAACTTTGGTAAAGTCCTCTGAAAAAATAAGGTTATTGATCTTGGTATCATTGTGAGTCACCCGCAGCGGAAGATCCATCATAAACTGTTTGTACCGGGCGACAAGTTCTTTTTGATCCAAATAGAAGCGCACTAAGTTTTCCAATTCATCATTGAAATCCACTTGAGTAATGCCAATGGCAGTTTCCAATTGCTGATACCGGAGTTGGAGGTCATGAAACCCAGGAATTATTTCTGCCATTTCTTTCACATCAATCCCACTACAGGCCTTGATGAAAGCAGCAAAGGCTTCTGCGGAAAGGGAAGCTTCCAGATTTGAATGGACTTGTGGAATGCATTGGCCATGAACAAAAGGATAGAGCCTGAACAGCTGATCCCCAAGCTTACTGAATAGTTCTCCATCAACATTTCGAATAGGCAGGGGTAGTTGAAAATCCAAATCCTTCAGGTTTGCTTTAGACATCACCATATTTTGGTTATTGGCTATTCGGTGGTATTGGGGGAACACTTTCTGATTGAATTCCTGGAGAATGAATTTCCGATCACCTATTCTCAACATGTAGGTATGGTGGATATGGCCACCTCCGTACTTATCTATCTCAAAGGGAGTTTCTTTGTCTAGACGATAAGCATTTAACAGGATCTTTGGGTCCAATTTCATCTAATTTCTATACTTTACTTATTGTAAGTTGCCTGACATTACGGCAATTTCTGAAATATTCAAAGGGTTGATCAAGCCTTTATTTTTGTCTTTGAGGATTTACTTTTTAGAAATCAAAAACGATTTTTTAAAGATAATGATAAAAAAATGATAGATGCATTACACAAAAGAATTCAGTTGTTATTAGAATTTATTAGAAAAGTATATATTGCTAAGGATAAAATTTTCAATAACTTTAAGTTCATTGTTACCAAAAACCCAAGTTTCCTAATTCAAAACCAAGACAGCCAAGCACATGAATATATCCATGATTGATTGGGGCATCATCATCGCATTTTTTGTCATTTCGATGTTGATTGGCCTTTATGCATCCCGAACTGCCGGAAAGAGTTCAAAAGAATTTTTTCTTTCCGGTCGAAATATGCCATGGTGGCTTTTGGGGGTTTCCATGGTGGCGACCACCTTTTCTGCTGACACCCCGAATCTGGTAACTGACATTGTAAGAAAGGACGGCGTTTCCGGAAACTGGGTGTGGTGGGCATTTCTGCTTACAGGAATGTTAACAGTTTTTGTCTATGCCAAATTGTGGAGGCGCTCTGAGGTCACGACTGATCTGGAATTCTATGAAATAAGGTATGGAGGCAAGCCTGCAGCATTTCTGAGGGCATTTAGAGCTTTGTATTTAGGTGTTTTTTTTAATGTGGTGATCATGGCCACGGTATCTCTTGCCGCCATCAAAATCGGTGGGGTGATGCTGGGACTCAAGCCATATGAAACCTTGTTACTGGCATCGATCGTCACGGTGATTTATTCCTCTCTAGGTGGATTGAAAGGCGTTCTGCTGACTGATTTCTTCCAGTTTTTCATTGCGATGATCGGGGCTTTCGGGGCAGCCTATTACATCTTGGATTTGCCTGAAATAGGATCCTTAAGCAATCTTTTGACCCACCCGGAAGTATCCACCAAACTATCTTTTTTACCGGATTTTGATGATTGGAACACGGTGGTTCCTTTATTGATCATGCCCTTGGCCATACAGTGGTGGGCTACTTGGTATCCAGGAGCCGAGCCTGGTGGAGGAGGTTATATTGCCCAGCGGATGCTTTCTGCAAAAGACGAAAAAAATGCAATTGGCGCTACGCTATTTTTCAACATTGCTCATTATGCGCTGAGGCCATGGCCATGGATCATCATTGCCTTGGCATCCATAATAGTCTTTCCTCAAATCAGTGACTTGCAGGAAGCTTTTCCCCATATGCCGGCGGATAAACTGGGAGATGACCTGGCCTACTCTGCCATGTTGACTTTCTTGCCAACCGGTCTGATCGGTATAGTTCTGGCATCTTTGATCGCAGCCGTGATGTCTACTTTATCCACCCATTTGAATTGGGGATCTTCATATGTCGTCAATGATTTTTACCTGAGGTTCTTAAAACCGGAAGCGAGCGAAAAAGAACTGGTGGCGGTGGGCCGGATCTCCACGGTTACGCTGATGGTATTGGCTGCTTTTCTGGCCTTGGCTCTATCCAATGCTTTGGAAGCGTTCAATATCCTTCTTCAAATAGGTGCAGGAACAGGATTGATTTTTATTCTGAGGTGGTTTTGGTGGCGCATCAATGCCTATACAGAAATTTCTGCCATGATTGTGTCATTTATCATTGCCATATTTTTTGAAACCATCAATCCTAAAATCAACCTGATCGATATCCCGGTAGGCCAAGAATATTTAAAACTGCTCTACGGTGTTGGTCTTACTACTGCTACCTGGCTGTTGGTTACTTTTCTCACTGCGCCGGAAAAAGACGCCGTATTGTTGTCCTTCTACAGAAAAGTGAGACCGGCAGCCTTTGGTTGGAACAAAGTTCTCGTGCGATATCCGGAAGAAAAGGTCGAGCAGGGTAGTTTACCCCTTGAAATAGGCCTGATGTTGGTGGCCTCCATCATGGTTTACGCTGCCTTGTTTGCAACTGGTTTTTGGTTATACGGAAAAGTGGAGATGGCCATTGTATCCACATTGGTGGCCCTGACTGGTGGATTTATTGTCTTAAAATCCTGGAAAAAACTGAGATAAAATGGAATAAAACAATAGGGGCACCGATTTAAGTGCCCCTATTGAATATCAAATTAGTAATCTTTATCTAGGGAAATTTACCGATCCAAAGCAGCCTTCCAGCCCTTGGTTTCAATTTCATTGGCGGAAGATTCCACTTTTTCTTTCAGGGCGGACTTGAACTTTTCCAAGGCATCGGCTATCTTCTCCTCATACGCACCAACGATAGAAGCAGCTAAAATGCCGGCATTTCTCCCCCCATCAAGGGCAACGGTGGCCACTGGAATTCCTGCAGGCATCTGTAAAATGGAAAGAATGCTGTCCCAGCCATCGATAGAATTCGAAGATTTCACAGGTACTCCGATGACCGGTAGGGTAGTCAATGAGGCTACCATGCCAGGCAGGTGCGCCGCTCCACCGGCTCCTGCAATAATGGCTTTGAAACCATTTTTTCGGGCATTTTCCGCATATTCAAGCATCCTGTGAGGCGTTCTGTGTGCAGAAACAATGGTCAATTCATAACTTACTCCCAACTCTTCCAATACCTTGGCTGCTTCTGACATGACCGGAAGATCGGAGGTACTACCCATGATGATTCCAACGGATTTACTCATATGGCTTTGATTTTTAATATTTTTTTGATTTCCATCGCTCTGGATTTTAGTAGTTGCATGTCCTCATCCAAGATGGTGACATGCCCCATTTTTCTGAAAGGTTTGGTGATTTTTTTGCCATAAAGGTGAACATAGACCCCCTTCTGCGTCAGCACTTCATCCAACCCCTCAACATAGGCCTCACCCTGGTGATCAGGCTCTCCCAAAAGATTGATCATGGCAGCGGGTATCCGCAAACTTGTATCACCTAGTGGCATTCCCATAACGGCACGTAGGTGTTGCTCAAACTGAGAGGTATAATTAGCTTCAATGCTATGGTGTCCACTGTTATGGGGACGCGGAGCAATCTCGTTGACGAGGATTTCTCGGTCTTTGGTGACAAACATTTCCACTGCCAATAAGCCTATCATATCTAGTTTTTGGATCAGATTTATGGCGATGTCCACCGCTTTTTTCTCTAAGGAATCCTCAAGGCCGGAAGGCGCGAATAGAAATTCAACCAAGTTTGCAGTAGGATGAAATTCACAGGCCACCGCAGGGAAAGCTTTACACGCCCCCTGTTCATTTTGGGCCACAATCACTGAAATCTCCAATTCAAAATCCACCAGTTTTTCCAAAAGGCCAGGGGCATCAAAGGCTTTGTCCAAGTCCTGGCTTACTCTGATGATCTGCACTCCTCTCCCATCGTACCCTTCTCTCCCCAATTTATGGACAGCAGGCAAAAAAGGAATGTGTTTGGCTACATCAGCCTTGGTTTCAGTAAGATGAAAAGGAGCCGTTGGAATTTGATTGTCCTTATAGAATTGCTTTTGTTTCCGCTTGTCCTGTATGAGTTCAATGACATGTGGTTGGGGAAATACTTTTTTGCCCTCCTTTTCCAAAACTTTCAGGGCATCAGTATTTACATTTTCTATTTCAATGGTAATGATGTCACAGGCCTGACCGAAAGCGTAAACCGTATCAAAATCCCTGATATTACCCTGTGTGAAATTAGCTACCAAATGTCTACAGGGGGCATCGGGGTCAGGGTCCAGGACATGAATGTTGGTGTTGTAATTGATGGCAGCCTGTATGACCATCCGACCCAATTGACCCCCGCCAAGAATTCCTAAGGTTTGATTTTGGTGATGCTGTTGCACGCAGTAAAAATGTTATAGATGAAGGGGTAAAATTAAGATAATTAAGGCATTTTATGCAAAAGAAATAAAATTGCTCGATGAAAATCGACTGCCTTTCAAAAAAACAAAGGTAAAAAAAAGCTCCCCGAGGGGAGCTTATGTTTAAACGGGTCGACCGCTGATTAATCGGAACAGGATGGCTATGACCGCCAGTACCAGTAAGATGTGGATCAAGCCACCTACACTGTAGACAAAGAATCCAAGTAACCATCCGATTACAAGGATAAAGGCGATAAAATACAATAAAGAGCTCATAATTAATTGGTTTAGTGGTTAATAGATATATAATCTATTGAAAACAATCTTTGTGCCATATGAAAACAAATCTCTGAAAAATTAAAATAGGAATATGTTTTCTATGTTTTATTATATGTATTTATGGAAATAAATCTGATCAAAACTGAAATTTATGAGATGATTTTCGCCAATTACTGACCTTTTTTTTCCAAAATCTTTAATTTTTTGAAAAAAATGGAAAAATCACGCTGCGAAAGAAACTTCTGAGCAGAAAAAGGCCTTATTTAGCGTAAAAACCTCGAAACATGGAAAGACCGGATTTTAATAGCGCAGAAATCAACAAAATCATACGACACCGAAGATCGATGTTTGTAGCTCAATTCAAGGAAAATGATCCGGTGGAGGATGAAATCATTCATCAGCTTCTTGAAAATGCCAACTGGGCTCCAACACACAAGATGACTGAACCCTGGAGATTTGTGGTTTTTACAGGAGATGGCTTACATAAATTTTCTACCCTACAGGCGTCCTTGTATAAAGAAAGATCTGAGAAAGCAGGAAACTTTATACAGGCTACCTACGAAAAATTAAGAGATAACCCCTTAAAGGCTTCCCATATCATTGCCATTATCTTAAAACGAGACCTGAAGGCCGGATTGCCTTTAATGGAGGAGATTGCATCTGTGTCCATGGCTGTGCAGAATATGTACCTCACCGCAAGCGCATATGGTTTGGCGGCCTACTGGGGAACCGGCGGGTTAACCTTTTGGCCAGAGGCCAGGCCCTATTTTGAATTGGAGGAGGAAGATATGTTGATGGGTTTCTTTTATGTGGCCAAACCTGCCATTGACAGGTGGCCTGAAGGGAAGAGAAAACCTCTTGAAGACAAAGTAGCATGGGTAAGGTAGGTTTTTGAAGGAGAGGGATTTTTTGTTTCAACCTTAATCTGCCAATTTTAACCAGCTAATTCCATCCAAATGTATAACTTTGGAGTCATGTGGAAAAGTAAAGTGTTTGCCTTAGGCTTCATCCTTTCGATGTGTGGATGTGGAGCTGATTATCTGCCCAAACCGAAAGGGTTTAATAGGATCGATTTGCCGGAGCGGGAGTTTACACCACTTAAGGAAAACCATCCTTTTGTGTTTGAGCATTCAGTACATGGACTTGTAGAGCCGGATACTTTCAACAAAGCGGAAAAGGACTGGATCAATTTGAATTACCAAGCCCTTGACGCTAAGGTACATCTCACATACAAGCCCATCGATGGTCAGCAAGCTACCCTAAAGGCCTATTTGGAAGACGCCTTTACCCTGACAGCCAAACATCAAATCAAAGCGTATGGCATTGAGGAAGGTATTGTCGTAACTCCTAATGGCTACACGGGCGTGGTGGCCGAGCTGAGTGGAGAGGTGCCTACACAATTTCAGTTTGTGGTGACGGACTCCACCAAGAATTTTCTCAGAGGAGCCCTATATTTTAATACAGCAGTCAAAAATGATTCCTTGGAGCCCATTATTGAATACATCAAATTGGACCTGATGCACCTGATCAATACCGTGGAATTTCGAAATTGATGTCTTAATCAGGCCTAATCAATACATATTGAAACAAGTCTCCAATCTGTCCATTTTTTATGTAAGCCTTTTTAAGTATAGCTTCTGGCTCAAAGCCGGCTTTTTCTAAAACTTTAAAAGAACTGGTATTGAAATCATAAACTTGGGCAAAAAGCCTATGGAGGGTTGGAAATTTTTCGAAAATGTATTCCACATACAGCTGCAAAGCCTCAACAGCGATTCCTTTTCCCCAATAGGGTTCGCCCAACCAAAAGCCAATTTCTATGTTGGTCCTCAGTTCGTCCTTTCCCCGCTCACCCCCTATCGCACCGACTAGCTGCCCTTTGTGGTGAATGGCAAAGTTTAGTGCAGGGTTGAATTTTTGATTGAAACTTATCCAGTTTTTGGCATCGTGAACAGTGTAAGGATGTGGAAAACTGTCTCTGAGGTTATGGGCAATTTTTGGGTTATTGGCCAATTTGTACAATTGATGGTAGTGCGCGTCACTCCAAGTTTTCAGCAAAACAGTTTCTGTTCCTTGTATTATCATCTCTTCATTGGGTTTCTACCCATTCGACACATATCATACCAAGCAAGTTGATAAAGTGAAAAAAATTCAAGGTAAAATAGCAAGGGCCTATTTTAAGCGCCTCTAATTTTCTTCCATGCCACCCATTTTCATCTTTTCGGCGTTTTCGGCCAATCGCAGTGCTGAAATAAAATCCTCAATGCTCCCTTCCATGACATCAGGCAGGTTATACACCGTTTTATTTATCCTGTGGTCAGTTACCCTACTTTGTGGATAATTGTAGGTTCTGATTTTATCAGAGCGGTCTCCACTGCCTACCATCGATTTTCGCTGTGCACCTACAGTTTCATTGTGTTTGGCCAGCTCAATTTCATAGATCCTGGACCGAAGCACCTTTAGGGCTTTTTCAAAATTTTTGATTTGAGACTTTTGGTCTTGGCAGGTAACCACCAATCCGGTAGGTTCGTGAGTCAATCTGACAGCAGAATAGGTGGTGTTGACCGATTGTCCTCCAGGACCAGAGGAACAGTAGGTATCCTTTCGGACTTCATTCATATCAATCTCCACCTCTACTTCTTCCATTTCGGGCAATACAGCGACTGTAGCTGCGGAAGTATGCACCCTGCCCTGGGTTTCGGTGGCCGGAACGCGCTGTACCCGGTGAACACCGGATTCATATTTAAGTCTACCGTAAGCATCCACGCCGCTCACTGTGCTGATAATTTCTTTATATCCCCCAGCTGACCCAAAAGTAAGATCAAGTACAGTGAGTTGAAGTCCTTGCTTTTCGCAAAAGCGTTCATACATTCTAAACAGATCACCGGCAAAAATCGCAGCCTCATCTCCCCCGGTTCCAGCACGGATTTCAAGGATGCAGTCCTTGGAATCATTGGGATCTTTGGGAATCAAGAGCTGCCTGATTTCCTCCTCCATCTGTATTTGTTTCTCTTTAAGCTCATCCAGTTCCACTTTGGCCATTTCCCTAAAGTCAGGGTCTTTTTCTTTGTCTAACAAGGCCTTGGTGCTGTCAATGTTTTCCAATACCAGTTTGTACATCTCATACACAGCCACCACCCTTTCGAGCTCTTTGTATTCCTTGGTCAATTTGGTGTACTTTCCCATGTCAGACATGGCATCAGGCTGGATGATCAACTGTCCCACGTCTTCAAACCTTTCCTTGATGGCTTCTAATTTATCAAGCATACAGAATTTCTTTTACTCCAGCAAAATTAGTAAAATTAATGGGAGTATAACAGCTTTATTAGGTAACAAGCTTTGTGGGAGGACGATAAGTTTTCTATGATTTAACAGGGCATTGGTATAGTTTTGAAGCAGAGATTTTGCGGTGATTTAATGAATTTTTAAGTGATTTTGTTCATACCATTTGCTATGTTTGAAATTCTAAACCTGAATGACAAAAACATGCAAGATCCCAAGACACTAACCTCCGTTGCTGAGTTCCACCAGACCTTTAAGCACCCGATTTTGACTAGACCCGGCATTCCTGAGGAGAAGAGATGTCAACTAAGGGTCTCCCTGATTGCAGAAGAACTGAAAGAACTGGAAGAGGCCATCCAAAATCAGGATATTGTGGAAGTGGCGGATGCTTTGTGTGACATCCAGTATGTTTTGGCTGGTGCGGTATTGGAATTTGGGCTAGGGGAAAAATTCAAGGCCTTGTTTGATGAGGTGCAGCGCTCCAACATGAGCAAGGCCTGTAAAACCAAAGATGAAGCAGAAGCAACTTTGGATCATTACCGAAAGCAAGGCGTATCCTGTTTTTATGAGAAGGAGGGGGATCTATTTTTGGTTTATCGGGAAGGAGACCGAAAGACTTTAAAGTCAGTTCAGTATTCTCCCGCAGACCTTGAGAGGGTGATTGGAGGTAGGCTTTAAAACAGTTAGCTGCTTTCTTGACAGCAATACAATCCGGGTTAGACAGATGGCGGATGACCGAAGACAGAAGCTAGGTCATTTTGGCATTCGCCTTATTATTTTATTACAGTCAAAGGAAAATTAAAAACAAAAGCGTTTAAAAAAATATATTCATTTAAGCGGATATTGCAGGATTTGAATAAATAAATCATTAGTTTTAGACTAAAATATTTGTTTATGAAAACCTTTTCTTTGAACTGTCTGGTGTTAATGATAGTCCTATCTTGTGGAACCAAGCCATCAGAAAAAATGGACTCTGACGGAAAACTTGAATTGGAGGTTTTGGATTCCGTAAGATTTGAATACCTGGGCCAACTCCATTTGATGGATGTAAATCCCGAAATTGGAAAAGTACTTTTTTTTGATCAGCAAACCCGTGATTTTCTGGTATCCGACTTTGAAGGAAACCAACTGGCTAAATTCAATAAAACAGGGGATGCTCCGGATAGCTTTGGGAGTTTTCCATTGACTGCCGGTAAATTTATTGATGGAAGCTCCTTTAGGATTTTGTCTTATCTGGGAGCATTTACCTATGATTTTGAGGGGAATTTGATCCATGCGATGAGGTATCCCGAACCGGTTTATTTTCCTGGAAGGGCTAGTGCAGAATCTGAGTTTTTTGAGGTAGAAAATAAATTCCATACCGTTGGGATTGTCCCAAGAGGTGAATATCCAAACAACATTCCTGCGTATTACGATAATTTTGAACTTTTGGCCAAAATAGATGCTGAAAATGGTGAAGTAGAGCGGGTAATAAAGCTTGAAGAGGAAAGTGTCTTCAAAAACGGCAATGGGCACGATGTTTCGGATATGATTCCCCTTATTCAGATCCGGGATGAAAAGATCTGGATGATTGTCGGAAAAGACTTATTTTTAAACGTATATGATTTAAACCCGCCTCATGCACTGCTACAGAAGACCGCTCTACCTGTTCAGGAATTTGATCAAAACCCGGGTTTGCCGATGAAGGAAATGGACCCCTTGGCGATCAGACCCGATATGACTTTTGGCCGAATCAAGAACATGAAGGTGACGGATAAGCACGTGATCATTAGCTATTTTAGAGGATTGGACGAATTGGACAGGGAAGAATTTAAGGCACTGAAAACCTTTCAAGAGAGCCAGATTTTTCTGGAAAGCAAAAAGGATAAATACCCGGACCACCTTTTGGTTTTAAACAAGGAGGGGGAGAAGCTGACTGATTTTGAAATTCCGAGTCAGTTACACAATCAACAGTTTCTATTCCGGGAGGGATTCCTTTGGTTTCTTTCAAGGTTGAATTTGGAAGAAGAAGAAGACTTTTGGACGGTGTATAAAGTGGATTTGTAGTTAAAATGGCTGATGAATTGTAAGCACTTCTAATTCTGATAAGGTACAAAAATCTCAAGGTATTATTTAAACCACAAAAAAACCCCGCTATTTACAGCGAGGTTATGTACCAGGAGCGGGAATCGAACCCGCACGGCCTTACGGCCACAAGATTTTAAGTCTTGCGTGTCTACCTATTCCACCATCCCGGCTTGGCTACCTAGAAAGTAGCGTACCTTGAAATGACAAAGCCCTCTTTCAAGGGCTTCGTTGAGCGAGAGACGGGATTCGAACCCGCGACCCCGACCTTGGCAAGGTCGTGCTCTACCAACTGAGCTACTCTCGCATGAAGATCAAAATTACGAAAACCTTTCGTTTTTGTGAGTGCAAAGGTATAGTGGTTTTTTGGATTGCGCAATATCCTTTGGCTATTTTTTTACCAATAAAGGACAGGCGCCTGATTTTCAAACGCCTATCTATTCCAGAGATTTCTTGATTTCATTGAGTTTTAACAAGGCTTCCACGGGGGAAATGGTGTTGATATCCAGCTGGTCCAACAGCGCTTTGGCGGTTTTGAATTTTGGATCCATCTCAAACAGGCTCAATTGGTAATTGTTTTTTGGAAGATCTTTCATCTGTGCCTTTTGCTTGTTGACAGATTTATCCTTTTCCAGGTGAGACATGATTTCTGAAGACCGAAGAACCACCTGATTGGGCATACCGGCCATTTGGGCCACATGAATTCCGAAACTGTGCTCACTTCCCCCCGGTTTAAGTTTCCGCATAAATATCACTTTATTTCCTATTTCTTTCACTGAGACATTGAAGTTTTTGATCTTGGGAAAATCCTCAGCCAATTGGTTCAGTTCATGATAGTGGGTAGCGAAGAGCGTTTTTGCCCTGTACTTGGGATGGTTGTGCAAGAATTCGACAATGGACCAGGCAATGGAAATCCCATCATAGGTGGAAGTCCCCCTCCCGATTTCATCCATCAATACCAGACTCCTGTCAGAGAGGTTGTTGAGTATGCTGGCCGTTTCAGTCATTTCTACCATAAAGGTGGATTCACCTTTGGACAGGTTATCGGAGGCGCCAACTCTTGTAAAAACCTTGTCAATGATGCCAATTCTGGCGTAGGAAGCCGGAACAAAGCTGCCCATTTGTGCCATCAGCACAATCAGGGCAGTTTGTCTGAGGAGGGCTGACTTTCCGGCCATGTTGGGGCCTGTGATGATGATGATTTGTTGGGTTTCGTTGTCCAGATAGATGTCGTTGGGGACATAATTCTCTCCGACTGGCAGTTGTTTTTCTATGACGGGATGTCTGCCATCCTTAATTTCCAGAGAATTGGTATCCGAGATCTTAGGTCTGCAGTATTGATTGCTCTTGGCCACCTGTGCAAAGGAAAGCAAGCAGTCTACCGTTCCCAATATCCGGGCATTTTGCTGGATCAAAGCCACATATTCAGCCGCATCCTGAACCAAGGCCGCAAAGTATTTTTGCTCTAAGGCAATCATCCGCTCCTCAGCATTCAGGATTTTCTCCTCATATTCCTTGAGTTCCGGGGTAATGTACCGTTCCGCATTGACCAAAGTCTGTTTTCTGATCCATTCTTGAGGAACTTTGTCTTTATGCGAATTGGTCACTTCCAGATAGTATCCAAAGACCTTGTTATAAGCGATCTTCAGAGAAGAAATGCCTGTATTTTTGGTTTCCCTATATTGGAGTTGCAGAAGATAATCTTTCCCTTTATTGGCCAGTTCCCGGTATTCATCCAAGTCAGGATCTACCCCATTTTTGATCACTCCGCCTTGATGGGTCAGCATAGGGGCATCTTCCATCAGTTCATTTTCAATTTTCTCCAGCAAAAACTCACAGGAGTTGATCTGGTCTGAGAGTTTTTTAAGCGCAGTATTTTTTTGACTTTTAAGCAATTTTTTGATGGGAAGGGTGCTTTTAAGCGCCCTTTTCAATTGGTTCATCTCTCTTGGGTTGATTCTCCCCACCGCCACCTTCGATATCAGACGTTCCAAATCTCCAATTTGCTTGAGTGGCGATATGATTTCATCCCTCAAAGTATCATCCTCATAGAGATGCGTGACGATCTTTAATCTTTCGTCGATAGGTTCTTTTTCCTTCAGCGGGAGGACCAGCCATTTCTTCATCAGTCGGGAGCCCATGGGCGTGACGGATTGATCGAGGATTTGGATCAGAGGCACGCCCCCTTCCTGCTGAGAATAAACCAACTCCAGGTTTCGGATCGTAAACTTATCCAGCCATACATATTTTTCTTCTGCTATTTTGGAGATGGAGGAAATGTGCTTGACTTCCTTGTGTTCGGTTTCTTCCAGATAAAACAGAATGGCCCCAGCTGCTATGATGCCATGCCCTAGGTTATCTATGCCAAATCCTTTGAGATTTTGGGTTTCAAAATGGTTGGTGAGTTTTTCATAGGTATAGTCATATTGATAAACCCAATCTTCGCAATGGAAGGTGGCATATTGGTCTTTGAGGACTTCCTCAGCGGCTTTTCTGGCTGCTTTTGAATATATGATTTCCGTTGGAGAAAAACTCTGCAGCAATTTTTCAATATAATCCCTGGTCCCCTCGGCACACATGAATTCTCCTGTAGAGAGATCAAGAAATGCAATGCCTAAGAGATCCTTCCCAAAATAGATGGAGGCCAGGTAATTGTTTCTACGCTTGTCCAATACATTGTCATTGAAGGAAAGCCCCGGAGTGACGAGTTCGGTGACACCTCTTTTGACTATTCCTTTTACCTCCTTGGGATCCTCCAATTGGTCACAAATGGCCACCCGCTGACCTGCCCTTACCAGTTTGGGCAGGTAGCTGTCTAAGGAATGGTGTGGAAAACCGGCCAATTCAATATGAGAAGCGGCACCATTGGCCCTTTTGGTCAGCACGATATCCAGAATTTTGCTGGCCTTGATAGCATCTTCTCCAAATGTCTCATAAAAATCCCCTACCCTAAAGAGCAATAAGGCGCCCGGGTGTTTGGCTTTGATGGCATTGTATTGCTTCATGAGAGGGGTTTCTTTCACCTCTTTTTCCTTTGCCTTGGCCATATATAAATCTTTGTGCTAATTTTGAATCAGGATTGAAACCTGAAATTAAGTCATAAACCAAGGTAATCAAAAAGGCACATGAAAAAATTAAGCATGGATGAGTTAAACCGCCTATCTGTGGATCAATTTAAAGCTGTGCCCAAAACCCCGCTGGTGATTGTCTTGGACAATGTACGCAGCATGAACAATGTAGGAGCAGCTTTCCGTACATCTGATGCTTTTTTGATAGAAAAAATCTGGCTTTGTGGCATTACTGCCACCCCACCCCACCGGGAAATTCAAAAGACAGCATTAGGCGCTACGGAAACTGTAGATTGGGCCTACCGGGAAGACACCCTTGAATTGGTAAAAGAACTCAAAAAGCAAGGCTATCTGGTATGTGCTCTGGAACAGGCAGATAGAAGTGCAAAATTGCAGGACTTCCAGCCGGATGCCAGAAAGAAATATGCATTGGTTTTCGGCAATGAGGTTTTTGGGGTAGAAGAGGAAGTTGTTCTCGCCTGTGACCACGTGTTGGAAATCCCGCAGTTTGGTAGCAAACATTCCCTTAACATTGCTGTAAGTTTGGGAATTACGGTATGGGATTTTGTCAATAAAATGGGATCAATAAAAGAAATTTAGGCTGTGGACATCCAATATCCCCTTGAATTGATCGGAACATTTGTGTTTGCCATCTCTGGCGCCTTGGCAGTCAAAGACCGGGAGCATGATCTTTTCGGTGCAGGTTTTACCGGCTTTATCACCGCGATAGGCGGAGGCAGTTTGCGGGATGTCTTGTTGGGGAGCTATCCATTGGTTTGGATAGGCGATGTGTATTTCTTGTATGCCATTTTTGCTGGAATCATTATGGCATTTATTTTTCCGGCCTTGACCAAATTGAGAAAGACCATGTTTTTGTTTGATACCTTGGGTATCGCCTTTTTTACCGTACTCGGGGTAGAAAAGGCTTTAAGTCTCGGTGTAAGGGTAGAGATTGCGGCCATTATGGGGATGTTTTCTGCGGTTATGGGAGGCGTAATCCGAGATACCTTGACCAATGAGATTCCGATCTTGTTTCGCAAGGAAGTCTATGCCTCTGCCTGTCTTGCTGGCGCGGTGTTGTATTTGCTGCTCAGGGAGTTTGGGTTGGCAAGGGATTATAACCTGCTGATTTCATTGATGGTGATCATTGCCATACGCTTGATTGCGGTGAAGTATAAGCTCAGCCTTCCTAGGCTGGATTGAGTCTCCTGATTTAAAGTGTGAGGTGAAGAGAATGTTTTCAGTCTTTTTTTTAAACCCTTAATGCCAAAGGTCCTTAGGATTATGTTCCCTTCTTCATCAACTTTTCCTTATCTTTGCACCCTAAATTACAGTACAGCTGCTTATGTTTAGGCTTCATTTACTGTAGGAATTTAAAGGAAAAAACAATAAGATGGATAGGGAAGTACGCGTGCGTTTTGCACCATCACCCACAGGGGCATTGCATATTGGCGGAGTTAGAACCGCTTTATACAATTATCTTTTTGCCAAAAAGCAAGGCGGGAAATTTCTGTTGAGAATAGAAGACACGGATCAGACCCGATTTGTGCCAGGAGCAGAAGAGTATATAAAGGAGGCGCTGGAATGGCTGGACATTTCTCCGGACGAAAGTCCCTGGAATCCGGGGGACTGTGGTCCTTACCGACAGTCGGAACGAAAGCCTATGTACATGCAATATGCTCTGGATTTGGTGGAAAAAGGACATGCCTACTATGCTTTTGACACGAGCGAAGAACTGGACGCCATGCGGGAAAGACTGACTGCAGCCAGAGTAGTTTCTCCCCAGTACAATGCCATTACCAGAACCCAGATGAAAAACTCATTGACTTTGCCTGAAGATGAGGTAAAGGCTAGGTTGGCTTCGGGTGAACCCTATGTGATCCGGGTAAAGATTCCCCGCAAAGAAGAGGTTCGGCTCAATGACATGATCCGGGGTTGGGTCATGGTGCACTCCAATACTTTAGATGATAAAGTATTGATGAAGTCTGATGGCATGCCCACCTACCATTTGGCCAACATTGTGGATGACCATCTGATGGAAATTACCCATGTAATCAGGGGTGAAGAGTGGCTTCCCTCAGCCCCGTTGCATGTATTGTTGTATAAATATTTTGGATGGGAGGATACCATGCCTCAATTTGCCCATCTTCCTTTGTTGCTGAAACCGGATGGGAACGGTAAATTATCCAAAAGAGATGCAGAAAAACATGGCTTCCCTATTTTTCCTCTTGACTGGAAAGACCCCAATAGTGGAGATCTTGTCATGGGCTTCAGGGAGCAGGGTTATTTGCCGGATGCATTTTTGAACTTCCTTTCTTTCCTTGGATGGAATCCAGGAGACCATCGTGAAATTTTCTCTCTTGACGAGTTGGTGGAGGCTTTTTCGGTGGAACGGATAGGTAAAGCAGGGACCAAATTTGACATCAACAAAGCCAAATGGTACAATGAACAATACCTAAGGGCTAAGTCAGATGAGGAATTGGCCAACTACTTGATGCAGGATCTTGAAAAAGAAGGCTTCACGGTAGAGGCAGGAAAGGCAGCTCAAATTGCTGGATTGATGAAAGAAAGGGCTACTTTTCCCGGTGATCTATGGAAAGAAGGCAAGTTCATGTTATTTCCTCCTACCACATTTGATGAGGCTGTGCTGGCTAAACGCTGGAATCAGGAAGCGGTGTCGGTTTTGGCTACTTATAAAGAAAAGCTGGAAAATTTTCATGAGGAGCTTACCTCCGAAAGCGCCAAATCTCTGCTAGAACAGTCCGCAGCAGAAAATGACATAAAATTGGGAAAAGTGATGCAGGCGGTTCGTTTGGCCACCACCGGTGTGGGTGCTGGACCGGATTTGATGGCCGTTTTTGCCATCATTGGAAAGGAAGAATTGATCCGCAGGATCGGATATGCTTTGGAAAATTTAAAAATCATTGCCTAGTCAACGCGGCTATTTGTTAACTTGTTGACCATAAATCCGTTTATACCATTATAGGTATTGAGCTTTGTCAAAAAGTTATCTACCTGAAAACAAAAGCAAAACCCGACCTTGAATTTATTTGTATGGCTAAGAAAAAATCAAAAAAAGAAGAAAATCCGAAAGTGAACCCGGATTTGGAAGGGTTTAAAATGAACATCAATACTTTTGGTGAAATATCAAGTTCATTCTCTATTGATAAAATCAATGAGTTCTTAAATAAGAATGTGGAGGATAAAAAACTCAAAGACAGGGATGACTTGGACGAAATCAAAAACCCCAAAAAAGATAAATAAAAAAACCGCTATCAGCGGTTTTTTTATTTAGTCAAGGCCTAAGAAATCCACATCAAACACCAATACTGAGTTGGGTGGAATCAAAGGATTACTTTCCGTGTCTCGATAAGCCAACGGGGAAGGAATCAAAAGCACTGCCTTTGAGCCACTTCTGAGTCTGCTAAAACCATGGTTAAAGCCTTCAATGGCAGAGGGACCTGCCTGAGAGAAGACCACAAACTGAAATACATTGAAGGGACGATCTGTATTCAGGTCATTGTCCTCGGCTACTTCTCTGATATTTGTATCGAAGACAGTGCCATCTAGAAGAGCCCCAGTATAGTTACAGTATACAAAATTTCCTGGATTAGGTCTTGCACCTTCTCCCTCTTCCTGTACAATGATAACCACCCCGCTGGGATCATGGATTCTGTATAAACTATCTATTTGGGCGGTTTCAAGATAGGTATCAATTTTTTCTCGGTCAATGGCCAAGTTTCCTTCAAAGTCATACTGTGGTCCGCCGAAGGGATTCTGCTGCTGATCACATGAGCCTAATAGGCCAAGTATCACAAAAGCAAAAAGAAAATTTAAGGTTAATTTACGCATTATTCTGGGGTCTCCATTTCCGCACTCCTTACCTCTACCATATCCAATTCAAAAACCAATACGGAGTTAGGCGGTATATTTCCTTGCTGAGAATTTCCATAAGCATATATAGAAGGGATCAACACGGTGGTTTCATCACCTTCTCTCATGATTGACAAAGCATACTCAAACCCAGGAATAACCTGCCCACTCCCAACGATTGTTTCCAAAGGTTGATAAGTCCGGTTTGGATTAAAAATTCCATTTGCCCGAGCCACTGAATCTAGAGAGGTATCAAAAATTTGGTTGTTGGTAAGCTTGCCGATGTAATCCACGTAAACTGTATCCCCCAATTCCACTTCAAGGCCTTCACCAAGCTCTTGCCAAATCACCCTGATTCCTGACATTTCCTCCGTGACTTCTTTTACATTGGTCATCGGATTATTGGCTACATAGTTTTCGATCGTCTGAAGGTCTCGTTGAATGATGGATTCAATGGTTTCCTGCTCAGAGATGCAAGCAAATGTCAAACCTGTGATCAGGAACGACATGAAAATCTTTAGCCTATTGCTCATTAATTATTGTTTTTTTACGTCTGTAACTTCTACGTCAAAGATGAGGATAGAGTTAGGTTTGATGACCTCGCTTCTTTGGTTGGGTCCATATGCCAATGGAGAAGGAATCAAGAGTTTGGCTTTGGAGCCTTTCTTGAGGTATCCAAGTCCTTCGTCCCATCCTCTAATGACCATTCCAGTTCCAACCTGAACTTCGATCGGTGCATAATCTCTTTGTGCATTGAACACGCCTTTTTCCTGTGCAGTTTCCGCCACGCTTGTGTCAAAAAGGGTACCATCCAGCACATAGCCGGTGTAGTGTACAGAAACCATGTCACCAGCATCCACTGGCTCGCCTTCACCTTCTTCTTCTATGACGTAAAAAAGCCCTGATTCTGTCTTGGTTGCATTCAAATTATTTTCTGAGATATAATTTTCCAAGGAGGCAATGTCATCAGTTAACTGCTTCTCAGCATCCCGTTCTTGCTTTAACCTCATTTGATCACTCATGGCTGTAAAATAATCCTGAAATTCATTTTCAGGAATTACATCAACAACACCAATGTTTAAAGCCACTGATTCATCACTTTTCAGGAAAGGTGGCGCACCAAATTCTCCAAATATTTTTTCAACTGTTGCATTTATTTGAATGCTGTCTCCTTTTTTTAGACCCAATACAATTTCGTCAATTCCTCTTTGGAAAGGAATGGAATCACTGCTGATAAAATATTGAGGCATCCCAAAATCATAGGTATTGATAAAAATCGAGTCATTTGAAGTTTTGGCAATGACATGGTAGAGTACATAGTCACCCTCATTGGGTCTTGAATCACCCTCTTCAATATAGGCATATTCCATCCCGTCTTCTGTGGTAGCCGTTCTTTTGATGCCAGATTTGTTGCAGGATTGCATGCCGACAGTAGCTAGAAGCAACACAGTCGACAGGAATAAGGTATTAACTTTTTTCATGGATGAATTCTAATTGGTTGAATAATGTTTCTTTATTTTCTTTGATAAGGGTTTCAAATTTCTCAAGGGTTTCAGGCAGAGGCAAATCTGATTTGCCTCCCGCTGCATTTTTATGTCCACCTCCGTTAAAATATTCAGCAGCAAATTTATTGATGACTACATCTTCAGTTGACCTGAAAGAGATTTTTATACCGTCTTCTCTTTCGGTAAAAAGGGCTGCAATTTTAATTCCATCCAGGGACAATGCATAATTCACCAAGCCTTCGGTATCGCCGGTCTGTGAAGCATATTTTCTCAAATCCTTTTTGTTGATGGAAAAATAGGCTGTTTTCAGTTCCTGAAGTATCACCAGTCTTCTACTTAAAGCAAAACCTATAAACTTAAGCCGGTTAACTGAATTGGTATCATAAATCAATCGCGCAATTTTACAGTTGTCAGCACCGAGCTCTATCAACTCAGCTGTAACCAAATGTACATTCTTTGTGGTATTAGGGTGCTTAAAACCACCTGTGTCCGTCATGATGCCTGCGTACAGGCATTCTGCAATGTCCTTGTCAATAAGCTCCTGATCTCCGATTTTTACAATCAGATCATAAATCAGTTCACAGGTAGCGGCGGCTTTGGTACTCCAATACATGAAGTCAGCAAAGTCTTCAGGGTCTTGGTGGTGGTCTATGACTACCTTATATGCTTTGGACTTACCGATGATTTCACCAAGTTCATTGATTCTTGACAGGTTGGAAAAGTCAAGGCAAATGATGATTTCAGCCTCAGAAATTTTCTTAAGGGCCAAAGGCTTAAGATTTTTGTCTTCAAAATTGATCACATCCTCATGTCCTTTCATCCAATTGAGGAAAGAAGGGTAATCAGTAGGCGTGATGACAGTTACATCGTTCCCCTTTTTAATCAAGTAATTAGCCATCCCCAAAGAAGAACCTAGCGCATCTGCATCTGGTTTTGGATGGGTGGTTATGACTATTTTTTTTGGGGGGGTGATCTGCCTTTTAAATGATTCTAATGCTTGCATCTGAACTCTTTAGCATAAGTACTTTCAAAGTACATCAGGCGCAAAGGTCTGTATAAATTTTGAATTTTCCCAATAGGGGACTTTTGCTTTGATTTCCTTGGCCGTTTTAAAATAACGATGTCAATTCGGACTTTCGCATATTTCCCACTAAATTTGCCGACGGAATAAACAAATAACAATCAACATAATGGCAGGAAAAAGAACATTCACGATGATCAAGCCAGATGCTTTTGAAGCTGGCCACTCGGGTGCAATATTGAAAATGATTGAAGAAGCCGGATTCAAGGTAGTGGCCATGAAAGCCACTATTCTTTCTCGCGAACTAGCTGGAAAGTTTTATGAAGTACATAAAGAAAGACCTTTTTATCAAGATCTCTGCGCTTACATGTCCTCAGGACCTATTTTTGCAGCCATTCTGGAAAAGGACAATGCGGTGGATGATTTTAGAAAACTAATCGGTGCGACCAATCCTGCTGATGCAGCAGAGGGAACCATTCGAAAATTATTTGCCACATCCATAGAAGCGAATGCAGTTCACGGTTCCGATTCTGATGAAAATGCTTCAATTGAAGGCAATTTCTTCTTCAGTCAATTTGAGCGGGTTGTTTAATAAACTTTCAAAAAGCATACTAAAGCCTTAAGCATTTCCATTTGCTTAAGGCTTTTTTATTTCATCAGGTTGAGTGAAGTCATTCTCCGCAAGCCCCCTCATCCCACCTCAGAACGCCCGAGTTAAGCGCCACACAAGAATTAGAGTAGGTTTTTCCATCACAACCGCATACCGGTAAGTAAATCATGGTACAGATGCCCTCCTCGTTAATCTTTGAAGGGTCAATACAGCTTAGCCTTTCCTGAGGTTGCTGGTCCTCACATTGAAACCCCAAAACCAGGATCATTCCCATTACCGCCAAGATCTTTTTCATAACAGACATTTTTTTCTCAAATAACCCTTAGCCTTATATCGTGTAGACGAAAAAAGGGGTAGATATGCTACAAGGATTGAACAAATTCTATTCGTTTTCTTCTGTTTTCTTTTTAAAAAAGACCTGCCTGATCCATCTAGGTAAAAAGATAGCCCCAAGAAACAGGTAAGGGTAATAGGAAAGCAGTCTCCAGAGGATACTGGTAACAAAGGTGTATCCACCAAGAAATTCTGAGAAAAATTGTGTAAAGAAAAATTCTGCCGTGCCACTGCTGCCTGGAGTAGGCGAAATCATCATGACAATCCACATGATGATCTGTCGGGCAAAGACAATGATATGCTCAGTCACTGTTAATGAATTATAAGCAGTGATGAGTGCATTTAGCATAAGGTATCGGGAGGACCAAATAAACACGGTGGCCAAAACAATGGGTATCCAATAAGAAAAACTCTTTCCTTTCAGTTGCCGGGATGCCTCCATGATTTGGTTGCCGTATTCGTTAGCCTGTTGCTTCCATTTGCGCAGCCATCTGATGGAAAAGGTTTTCAGGAGAATCCATTTAAATACCCTCGGTTTGTAAAACAAGGCAGCAGACATGACCAAGGTATAAAAAGCATAGAGAGAATAACTCACCCAGAAAATGTATTGCAGACTATTTCCTATCCGCAATTCTATGGTCCTGCTTTCCGGAAAGATGTTTCCTTTTGCCAAAAACAAAATAATGGGTGCACCGATCACAAAAAACAAGTTGTCTAAAATAGCCGTCACCATGACAAATGCGATGGCTTTTCCTAGTTTGATACCTTCTTTGTTCAAAATAAATACCGCCACTGCTGTGCCCCCAACGATTGAAGGGGTTACGGCGGATGCGAATTCCCAGAGAATGATGACATAAATGGCCCTTACCCAGGTAAGTTTGCGGTCTGTGATTTCCCTGATTCTATACACATAACCGGCATCTCGACCTATGATTACCAAAATGGCCAGAAAAATAGAGACGGCTGAGGCATCAAAAACCCCTCTCAGGGTCTTGGCATTGACTGATGGATCCAGGTAAAACAACAAAAAGACGATTCCAAGTCCAATAAGGATAGGAACCCAAACCTTGTTGGGATTCAGTGTTTGGAAGATTTTCTTGTTATCTAATTTCATAAATCAGGTTGCCGAAACCCCCTCTGTTTTTTGCACCCAAAAATTATTGAAGCCGTCGCCGATAGTTAAGGTAACCAAAGAAAGCTGTAACAGTTCCAATATGGCCAAAAAGGTATAGATTACGAAAATTTTATCGGCTTTGTACTCGATGAAGTCAGAGAAGGGCACTTTATCCCGCAAGGTGATTCTTTCTAAAACGAAATTTTTTTGCTGATCTATGGTGTAGGGATACTGAATCACAGTATGCATGGTTTCATCAGTCCTGTCGGCGAATTTAGCCATAACTTTTTGATAGACCTTGAGAAGTTTGTAAAGGTCCAGGTCTTGTATTTCTGCCTCTACCTCATCAATTTTCGATAAGGCTTTCAGTTCACTGAGTATATTTCCTCTGGATTCTTTGGCTAGTCGATTTTCTTCTAGGGCTGAGAGTTCCTGAATGACCGATTTATACTTTTTATACTCTAGAAGATGTTTGACCAGCTCCTCCCTAGGATCTATTTCATGCCCTTGTTCGTCCAATTCGGGTCTGGGAATGAGCATCCTCGACTTTATTTTCATGAGAGTGGCTGCCACTAGGATAAATTCACTGGCCACTTCCATTTCCATGATTTCAAGTTGGTGGAGGTAATCCAGAAAATCAAGTGTGATTTGGGCTATGGGAATATCATAAATATCCAGTTCGTCCCGCTCAATAAAGAACAGCAACAAATCGAATGGTCCCTCGAAGAGTGGCAATTTGATTTCAAAACTCACTGGATACTAAGATATTTGTTGTAAATTTGACCCGTAATTCAATCCAAAGATATTATATTAAAGTTTAATTTTATATTCAACTAGTCAAAAAGCCCTCAGGAAGTATTTAAGATTTGTTATCTTAAACAATCGAATTGGGAGGGAGTTATTTATTTTTAAAAGATTGTTACTGCGCATGCTCATAAAACCTGGAAAATTACTCGCTCAAATCAATTCCCCTTCTGATCTAAAAAAATTGGGTAAACACCAGTTGGTTCAAGTCAGTGATGAGTTAAGGCAATTTATTATAGACAATGTCTCCGTGTATGGAGGTCATTTTGGGGCTAGTTTAGGAGTGGTAGAACTCACGGTTGCGCTTCATTATGTGTTGAACACACCTGAAGATCAACTTGTATGGGATGTAGGGCACCAGGCGTACGGGCACAAGATTTTAACAGGAAGAAGAGACAATTTCCATACAAACCGGATTTACCAAGGCTTATCTGGTTTTCCAAAACGAAAAGAAAGCGAATTTGATGCTTTTGGGGTAGGACATTCAAGTACCTCAATTTCCGCTGCCTTGGGGATGGCTGCTGCTTCAAAATACAAGGGTGATGCGCTCAAGCAGCACGTGGCAGTTATTGGCGATGGCTCCATGACCGGAGGTATGGCTTTTGAAGCGATGAACCATGCAGGCGTTTCTGATAGCAACTTGCTTATCATACTCAATGACAACTGCATGTCCATAGACCCCAATGTAGGCGCTTTGAAAGATTATCTTACAGACATCACCACTTCCCACACGTATAATAGAGTGAAAGATGACATCTGGAAGATGTTAGGTAAATTTAGCAAGTTCGGTAGCAGTGCGCAGGAGATCATTTCAAAATTGGAAGGTGCCATTAAGTCTACGCTATTAAAGCAAAGTAATCTATTCGAATCCCTCAACCTCCGCTATTTTGGTCCAGTGGATGGCCATGATGTGGATCATTTGGTGGAAGTCCTGAGAGATCTAAAGGATATTCCTGGACCAAAAATATTGCATTGTGTCACGGTAAAGGGCAAAGGATATGCTTTGGCTGAAAAGGATCAGACCCTCTGGCATGCACCCGGAAAATTTGACAAAATCACAGGCGTAATCGCCAAGAAAACATACAGTACTCCCCAAGCACCCAAGTACCAGGATGTATTTGGTCATACCCTGGTGGAGCTCGCCAAGGATAACGAAAAAATCATGGGTATCACTCCGGCAATGCCATCCGGATCTTCCATGAATATCATGATGAAGGAAATGCCAAATAGGGCATTTGACGTAGGGATTGCAGAGCAACATGCTGTAACGTTTTCTGCAGGTCTTGCCACTCAAGGCTTGAAACCATTCTGCAATATATACAGTACTTTTATGCAGCGGGCATATGATCAGGTGATCCACGATGTCTGTCTTCAAAACCTTCCGGTAGTATTTTGTCTTGATAGGGCAGGGTTTGCCGGGGCAGACGGGCCAACCCATCATGGAGCCTATGATTTGGCTTTTTTTAGGTGTATCCCGAATTTGGTAGTCAGTGCACCTATGGATGAAGAGGAATTGAGGAACCTGATGTTTTCGGCTTCTCTTCATGAAGGCCCCTATTCTATTCGCTATCCAAGAGGGCAGGGTGTGATGCCAGAATGGCGGACACCTATGCGGGAAATACCTTTGGGCCAGGGCAGAATAATTAATGAAGGTGAAGAAGTAGCTATCTTGAGTATAGGCCATATAGGAAATTATGCAGTAGAAGCCACTGCAATTTTGGAAAAAGAAGGATTGAATCCCGCTCATTACGACATGCGTTTCGTAAAACCCCTTGATGAATCTCTTCTGCATGAAGTTTTTAGTAAATTTAAAAAAGTTATCACCATAGAAGACGGTTGCCTGATAGGCGGATTTGGCAGTGCCGTGTTGGAATGGATGGTGGACAATGGATATCAGGCCCAGGTAAAAAGGCTTGGCATACCTGATGAGGTCATAGAGCATGGCGAGCAAATAGAGCTCCACCGGGAATGTGGAATTGACCCTGAAGGTATTGTTCAAACTGTGAGAAGCCTCAGTACAATAGTCTCTTCGCTCAAGTAAAATTTAGCATTTATGAACATTCGCTATACCGATCAAGGTAAAGGGAATCCTGTGATACTGATTCACGGATTCTGTGAATCCAAAGAGATGTGGAGAGCTTTTGAAAAAGAGCTCTCTTTGCGTTATAGGGTGTTGTGCCCCGATTTGCCTGGGTTTGGTGAAAGTCCTCTTCAGGAGGAAAACATAAATTTGGAGGAAGTTGCTGTCTTGATGCAGGAATGGATGGAGGAGTTGGGAATCGAAGGGGCAGTGGTGATTGGACATTCTTTAGGAGGATATGTGGCGCTTGCAATGGCTGAATTGATGGGAAATAGGCTGAAAGGATTGGGGTTGTTTCATTCGACGGCCTTTTCGGATGATGAAGAGAAAATTAAGATAAGAAATAGAACAATTACTTTTGTCAAGAAATATGGGGTAGAGACCTTTGTGACCTCTTTTATTCCTCAACTGTTTCCTGAACACCATCGAACTGATTTGGCAGAAACCATACAAGAAATTGTGGAAATGGCCAAAAACACCTCATTAAATGGATTGGTGGCTTTTACCAAAGCCATGAGAGACAGGAAGGACAGAAGTCAGGTTCTTGGAGAATTTGCCGGAAGAAAGCTTTTTATCGCCGGTACCTTAGATGGGGCAGTCCCATTAGCGTCAAGCAGGAGGCAAAAAAATATGGTGGATGACTACCACGAAATTTCTGACTGTGGACATATGGGGATGTTTGAAAAGGAAAAGGAGACCCTGGAAGTAGTCGATAATTTTTTGAAGAGCGCTTTTGTTTGATTTGAAGAGCGCTTCATAAGAAGATCTGTATTTGGTTTTTAAGGGTTACTCGCGGATTTTGTCCGTTGAAAAATGATTTTTAGGATAAAATAAGAAACATGTTTTCGGTTTTGGTGAAAACCCCTAAAGCTAGAAAGGCAAAGACTGGTTAAATTTTTAGTGGCTGTTTACATTTATAGGTATGATTCAAACCCTTAAATGAATTCACCATGACAAAGCTAGCCTTATACAAAGCCATGATTCCTTTGATGTATTTGCAAATCATTTCGTTTGCTGTGCAAGCCCAATCCATCATAGAAGTTTCGGAATCTTTGAAGCAAAACGGAAAAAGGTACGAAGTAAAGGGTAAGGGAATTGGGGCAAATATGATTTTTCAATTTGGGGGATTTGCCATGACCACGGTTCAGGATGAAACCGCGAATAGAAGCAGAAAAAAGAAAGCATTCAATCCCCTTAAAGAAGTGAATGTAGAAAAGACAAGTTCCTTTACCATGGTGTCTCAAGAGGGAGCGATAGCCAGCATAAAAGTAGGCCTTACCATTTATAGAAAGCAACGGAACAACAAATCCTTGGTCTTCAATGATGAAGAAAAGGGAAGTTTTAATATAGAAAATGACCCTGATATTTTAGAAACCAGCTATCACTATACAGCCAATATTTTAACCAATTTAGACACAGGGTATTGGGAGGTGGTCTTTATAGAAAAAGTAGGGCAGGAAGTTTTAGGAGGAAAAGTATTCAATGGATGGTTGACCAATGGTGATCGAACGGTTCAAATCGCTCCAGTGGCTAAATATGAACCATCTAACAAATCCAGCCTAATGCAATTACAGTTGATGGTCAATAATTATTTTCCCGGATTTGAGTTAAGGGAAAAAGGAGAGGCATTGGCAGCTGTTCAAACGGCAGCTGAAAAGTACAAAGGTTACGTATGGTTGGCAGATGACCTAAATCCTAGGGATGAACTTTTACTGGCGGCAGTGAGCACCACCATCCTTCGCGAATCCAAAAGAAGGCAAAGGGCAGGGGATTAAGCTGTAGGCAGGAAAGATGCCGTGCATTCTGAAATGCACGGCAAATCTTTTCAAAACCTCAAGCTCAAGCCCATCAGGAAATTGGTGCCTGCCATAGGGTAGTAAAAGTTTTCGGTAACCAGTTCCCTTCCTCCAGCCGTTTCAGCCGGAAGAAAATAACTGAATGTATAGCCATTGGGTTCATACATCACGTTGAAGATGTTGTTGACCAACAAAGTAAATTCCACTTCTTTCACAAATCTTGGCCGAAAAAGGTACTTGAATCTTAGGTCATTGGTCCAGAAAGCATCCAATTTTCTGTTTTCGTTTTGTGTATTGTCCAGATACTGATCGCCAACATATTTGGACAGAAGGCTGATTTCAAATCCATTGATAGGTCTGAAATCCACCATGGCACCACTGATCACATTAGGGGAGAAAGCGATATCTGTATCTGTAAAAGTGAAAGCCTCCTGCTGAAAGGGGTCTGCAGAATAGTCATCTATAAACTCCGTAAACTCGCTTATTTTGTTTCGGCTGAAAGTAATGTTACCTCCGATTGTCCATTTTGGACTCAATAAGACTGCACCATCCAGTTCTATACCTGCCCGATAGCTGCTGGCCACATTTTCCCTGATGTAGGCACCCACATCATTCAATTGCCCGGTCAATACCAATTGGTCGCGGTAATGCATGTAATAGAGGTTGGCATTGTATTGAAAATTGCCTTTCTGCACCCTTAGCCCAGCCTCCACATTTTGAAGATTTTCGGGTCTGGGAATTTCAATTAACGGAGAATCCGTAAAATCTCTTCTGACGGGTTCTCTATTGGCTACCGCATAGGAAACATACCAAGTCTTCCCATTTTCAGCCTCGTAGGTCATACCAAATTTAGGATTGAAGAAGTCATAGTGCTGAAATCCAGAAATATCTCTCAGGTCATTGTTGATACCCTCAAAGCGGTAGTCAATGCCCCGATATTGAAGATCACCGTACAGAAATAAACCCCTGCTCACTTCGTGAGTAGCTTTAAGATAAATGTTTCGGTCATCTTTAATGGCATTGTTGTCATAATATCTGTCTCGGATATTGGTCTCCCCGGCAAATCTGGCCCAGATGATTTCTCCAAAGTGATCCCCGTCATAGCGGTTGGCACCGCCACCTAGGATTACATCCCATGCACCATTGTCAGATACGTAATTGAGAGAAAATACAGCTCCATAAAAATCATTGTCCAACCACCGTCTCCGGATGATGTCTGTTCGGGTTATGGTCTCTCCACCGATTTCTATAGGTGAAAGTGCGTAGTTGGAAAGTCGATCATTAGGCCTGAATTGTTCATAAAAACCTCTTCCATACGTGTAATGAAGTCCGGCATGGGTTTTCCAGTTTTTACCCAGTTTTCCGTTGTAGATAAGTTGATAATGATCTTGTTGATAATTGTCCGTTTCATTGTCATAAGTGTAGCTATTGAAAGTACGGTTGGTCTCCAATAAGGCTTCCGGTACCCCATTCCAAGCCTGATAGGTCTGTTCAGCACCAGAAAAGACATTCATCTTTATGACGTGGTTTTCCCCATAATACCCACCGGATAAATAAAACGATTTTAAATCCGAAAAAGCCCTATCAATAAACCCATCGGTTGAGATTTGGGAGAGTCTGGCATCAACGGCCCATCGGTTGTTGAGCAGGCCTGTCCCTGCTTTTACGGTATGCCTCCAGGTATTGAATGAGCCAAAGGAATTATCCACTTCTGCATATGCCTCGTCCCTTCGGGTATCTGTCTGTATATTCAAGCTGGCTCCGAATGTCGCCGCGCCATTGGTGGATGACCCCACGCCCCTTTGAATTTGAATGTTGTCAACTGAAGAGGCAAAATCAGGCATATTGACCCAAAAAACACCGTGGGACTCTGCATCATTCAAGGGAATACCATTGACTGTTACATTGATCCGAGTCTGGTCGGAACCTCTAATTCTCAAACCTGTATAGCCTATGCCATTGCCTGCGTCTGAATGGGAAACCACCGAAGGCGTGAAATTGAGCAAAAAGGGGATATCCTGTCCAAGATTGTTTTTGTTCAACTCCCCTTTTTCAATGGTTTTAAAGGTTGTAGGCGTAGTGGCGGATGCCCTGGTTCCATAGACTACAAATTCTTCGGAAAGTAAGGTGCTTGGATTTAGAGAAATATCCAATGACTCAGAAGCGGGAATTTGGATTTCTTTGCGCTGGGTCTCGTATCCCAAATAGGAGACTTTGAGGGAATAACTCCCATCAGGAATTTTATTGATCTGAAAGATACCATTCCTATCGGAAACGGTGCCTCTACCAGTTCCTTCCACCAAGACATTAGCCCCGGGTAGGACTTCTCCGGTTGCTTGATCCCGAATGTGGCCCTTTACAAGGTTTTGGGAAAAGGAAAAAGAGAAAACAAGACAGGCCATACCTGTCATCAATAAAGTTTTCATGGTAATCGTACATCTACCCGCTTTTGCGGTTGGTCAAACATCGGAAAGTCTAGGGGGAAATTCCTTTTTTGTTAACCCATAAGCTGTACAGGTAATGCTTCTTGTGCAATGCCAAATTACCATGCAAAATTTTCCGCAAGTAATGTAGCGCATATCATAAATCCTGTATCAGTTTCTCATTTCCCTTCGCCGGCACTACCCGGATCAGGTATTGTGGGTATGATCTCAGCCCGTTTTGTTAAGGCACCCCTAATGATCTTAGAAACAAAGGTAGAAGGAAAATTTTGTTAAGCAAACAATTTTCCTTTGTGAAAAACTTACTGAACCCTGCCCAAAGTCTTTAAATGGTTGACATGGGAAACGAAAGCTAGTTTGATCTTTTTATGTTCCAAATAAGGAATGTTGTATTCCGCACAAGTATCCTTGATGATCTGGCTGATGGCCGGATAATGTACATGGGAAATGTGGGGAAAAAGGTGGTGTTCAATCTGAAAATTCAGCCCACCGATCAACCAAGAAAGCACCTGATTTTTGGTTGCAAAATTTGCTGTGGTCCTTAATTGGTGCATGGCCCAATCATCCTCAAGTCTATTACTTACTTTATCAGGCAAAGGGTAGGCTGTTTCTTCCACCGAATGGGCCAATTGGAATACGACACTCAGGAAAATTCCAGCAGCTACACCATATACCAAAAATCCGATCAACCAACTTAAGAAACCCAAGAAATAGATGGGGATGGCTACAAAAAGCACCAGGTTGATGAACTTGAATGACCAAAAAGAAAAATGGTCTTTCCAACTCATTTTTTGAATAGATGTTATGCCTACTTTTTTGGTGACATATTTTTTATAATCTGTAAAGAAAACCCAATAGAGATACAGTAGCGCATAAACCATCAAAAAATAATAGTGCTGATACTGGTGGATTTTATATCGCTTTTGACCTGGACAAAGGCGAAGCATGGGTCTCGCATTCATGTCATCGTCCACCTCAAATACATTGGTAAAGGAATGGTGAACTACATTGTGTTTGGTTTTCCACATAAACACGTTTGCACCTAAAACATTAATTGAAAGCCCTGCCAGGTTGTTGATCCAGCCTTTTTTGCTGAAACTACCATGGGCACCATCGTGCATTACATTAAATCCGATGGCTGCAGCCAAGCCGCCCAAGAGTATACACTCCAATAAAGCGACAGACCAAACCGGTGTAAAAAACACCAAATGGACATAGACAGCAATATATGAAATCACAAATAATATGGCTTTAAAAAACAAAGCAGGATTTCCAGTAGTGTTGAGCCCGGTTTCAGAAAAATAGTTTTTTATCCGGTCTTTAAGGTCTGCATGAAAAGCAGTGGATGTATTAAATCTTGGGGGACGCATAAAGGCAATATTTAGGATGTATAAGCATTCTTTTGAAATAGAAAGGGAGATAAGCTTTTATTAAAACCTAAATTTACCACTATTCTTTGTTTTAAAAACACCAAGCCTTAAGAATAGATTCAGTTTTTTCTCTTTTTAATTTTGCAAAATATTCATTTTCAAATATTTATAAATATATACCTGTCAAAAATCATATTTTCAAACCTTATAATGATGCACAGCTTCAACCAAAACATAGGTGAAAAATTTAAAAAACTTGATGCTAGAAGGCAAAGCACTGACAAATCAAATTTCTTGATGGATATAAATCCAAATGTTGATAGTAAAGCCCTGGAAGAACATTGATTTTTAAAGTAATTCTATACCTCTATACCATTTTTGGGAATTCAATCCATGGCAGATTCAGTTTTTGATGGCAATAAGTTCTGAGTAACTAGAGGTCTCACCCTTTTTGTCTAATGTGACAGATTTTATCACGCCAAACCCTGGAACAAAATACTCAATGGAGGAGATGGAACGGTTAAATAATTTACTCGAAATCTTGGTAGTTTGGGAAATTTTGAAAGCTTTGAAACTACCCGCAGAGACATTGATTTCCTCTTGGGATTCTACCTTTCTATCCAAAACCTCTACGGTCATGTTGAGGCCAATAGGCCCGGATTGAGGATACTCGGATTAATTATTGATGGATTAGCTTTTAAAAAGGTAATTTCATTATACAATTTTGAAAAAATTCGAGAGGTTTAATCTAAGCTGGCCAAATTAATTTGAAGACAAGAATATTGTTAAAACCTGTTTTCTGGTACATTAAAATGTTTTGAGATCACCTGAATGGCCAACTTCAACCGCTGTTTCCCACTTCCAGAAATCAGCGAATAGGGGCGATTGTAAAATTCAAGTAACTTTTTATATTCCTGTAGAAAATAATTTCTCATTATTGGTTCCGGATGTTCTCTTTGGGGGTCTTCTTGCCAAGGCACATCAATATCGGTGAGCAGGTAGTAATCATAATGTCTTTGCTGTAGGTTTTTCTTTATCCATGGTTCTGTTTTGCCATACTTGTGCTGACTCCATATATCGATAACATGCAGGTCGGTGTCGCAAAACAAAAACTCTTTGGATAATTTGACCATTTGGTCTTCTTGAGCGAGCTGCCCTTGGGCGATTATCAAAAGGTCTTCGTACTGATAAGGACCTGCTAACCTGTCTAAATACTCACGCGCATATTCCCTCACCCATGGTTCCTTAAAATGTGAAGCCAGACTTTGGGTAAGCGTACTTTTTCCGGTGGACTCAGGACCTAGAATGACAATCTTCTTAATGGGCATACGTCTGGGTTTTGGCTGATTTGATCCATTGGATAAGACCTATGGTGGCCAAAACCGTAAAGAAGAGGAATTGAAAACTCGTCAACATCAGGCCTTTATAGAAATATAAAGGAACGGAAACCAAATCGGTTATGATCCATGCAATCCAGTTTTCCACTTTTTTCTTTGCCATCAACCACATGCCTACGAAGGCTGAGGCTGTGGTGAATGAATCCCAGTAGGGAACATCACTATCCGTAAAATTTGCCAAAACAAAGTAGAGAAGGCCATACGAAACCAAAAACAGCAGAATGGATTGGATGACTCCTTTTTTACTTAGCCAAGTGACTGGCCTGGCGGTTTCATTGTTGCTGGGCCTGCTCCACAAATACCAGCCATAGATAGACATGGAAAAATAATAGGCATTGATGCCCATGTCTGCATAGAGCTTGTACTTCAGGCAAATAAACACATAAATTAGAGTGCTTACCATGCCTGTTGGGAAGACTAGGATGTTTTTCTTAATGGAGTAGATCACACTTGCAATGCCAAAAAAAACTGCAATCGCTTCTAACCAGGACATTTCCTGTACTCCTTCTTTCAATTCATTTAAAAACCAAGTCAAATCCATCCTAAGAATAAACAGAGATATTATTCATCTTAAAGGAGGATTACTTTTCACTTTTGTCCTCTATAAATTGCTTCTGGATTTCATCGACCTCCTGGCTCTCATCCTCAGCTGTTTTCTCTTTGAAAAAACGGCCCTGAAAGATCAAAATGATGGCTACCCCAACAAAAATGGATGCGTCAGCCACATTAAAAATTGGCCACAGTGCCGTATAGCTACCTCCCCACAACGGGACCCACTGAGGTACAAAACCTTCCCAAATATCAATATAAAACATATCAACTACTTGGCCATGAAACCAGGGTGTTGGGGCATCTAGGGGAGCATTTTTGAGCCAAACTCCGTAAAACATACTATCTATGAGATTGCCAATGGCACCTCCTAAGATTAGCGAAATGCAGACCAGATAACCGGCATGGGTACCTTTTTTGATGAGGTAATACAAATAATAACCTATTCCAAACATGGCCACGAGACGAAAAGAGGTCAAGAGGACCTTTCCGTATTTAGTCCCTAGCTCCATGCCAAAAGCCATACCTGGATTGGTGGTATAATGGAGCTTGAACCAATCTCCAAATACCTTGATCTGCCCAGGTGTACCAAAGTCCATTTGATAATGAACCAGCATCTTAACAGCTTGATCGATCAAAATGATCAATAAGGCAATTCCAAAATATTTTAAATACTTCATTGCTTCAGGTGAATGGCCAAAGATTAACCAAAATATGGAATTTTCAGCCTTAGGTAGTCAATTATTTTAGTGCTTACGCTTTTTCTACTTTGATTGATAATTCAAAATCGTCCATCTCCAATACCGTTGCATCTGTCATATGGCCATTTAACTCCAGACTGAGGGCTTGGGTTTCGGATTGGATGTAATTGCCAAAATTAGTTAGGGCATGCGTTACCAAATCGTCGGATTCTGCTACTTTGATGGTGATTTTGTCCTGCACGTCTAGTCCCATATCCTTTCTTAGGTTTTGGATGCGATTCACCAAGTCCCTAGCCAGTCCTTCTTGTTTCAATTCCTCGGTCAGGGTGACGTCTAAGGCCACGGTTATCCCTTGGTCACTGGCCACAGACCAGCCTGGAATATCTTGGGAACTTATGATTACATCTTCCAAAGAAAGGGTAATCTTTTCTCCATCTATAGTAATGTCATAGGTGCCTTTTGCTTCGATAGAAGCAATATCATCTTTTCCAAATTTGGTGACTGCCGCACTGATTCCTTTCATCTTGGGGCCAAATTTTTTACCTAAAACAGGGAAGTTTGGTTTAATGCTTTTGACTAAAATGCCCGAGGTGTCGTCGATGTAGGCGATCTCTTTGATATTCACCTCGGATTTGATCAGATCCTCCACGTGATGGATTTGGTCTTTGGTATGCTTATTCAGAATTGGAATCAAAATTTTCTGAAGGGGTTGGCGAACTTTTAGTTTTTCTTTTTTACGCAAAGAATGAACCAATGAGGAAATGTCCTGCGCCAATTGCATCGAACGTTCCAGATATGGACTGATCAAATCCGGTTGGGCTTTTTCCCAGTCTGTAAGGTGTATGGATTCAGGGATTTCCTGACCTGCAGCTTTGGCACCTTCTGTAAGATTTTGGAAAAGCCAATCTGAATAGAATGGGGCAAAGGAAGACATCAATTGCGTCAAACCCATCAAGCATTCATATAGGGTATCGTAAGCAGCCTGTTTGTCTTGGTTCATGTGCCCTCTCCAGAACCTTTTTCTGGCCAAGCGTACATACCAATTGGACAATTGATCCACAGTAAAAGCCATGATGGCTCGGGTGGCTTTAGTGGCGTCATATTGGTCCATGGCCACTTCTACCTCTTCTATCAGCGATTGAAGCTTAGAAATGATCCATCTGTCCAGTTCAGGCCTTTGCTTGATGGTTACCGCATTGGAAGCTTCGTAGGTATATGCATCCAAATTTGCATATAGGGCGAAGAAATTATAAGTATTCTGCAGGGTACCAAAGAACCTTCGCTGCACATCAGCGACTCCATCCAGACTGAATTTTAAGTTGTCCCAAGGATTGGCATTGCTGAGCATGTACCAGCGTACAGCATCAGGGCCATAAGCCTCAAGTGTCTTAAACGGATCAATGGCATTGCCCATTCTTTTGGACATTTTATTGCCGTTTTTATCCAAAACCAAACCATTGGCAATGACATTTTTAAAGGCCACATCGTCAAAGAGCATGCCTGCGATGGCATGAAGGGTAAAAAACCATCCCCTGGTTTGGTCTACTCCTTCAGCGATGAAATCTGCAGGGAAATTCTCCTTAAACAGCTCTTGGTTTTCAAAGGGGAAATGCCATTGGGCATAAGGCATGGCCCCTGAATCAAACCAGACGTCAATCAAATCGGGTTCGCGGAACATTTTCGCACCACTGGGTGAAACCAGAACGATTTCATCCACAAAGGGTCTGTGTAAATCCATTTCTTTCTCACCAAAAGGTGAAGCAGCCATAAAGCCTTTTTCTATGGATTTTTCCATTTCAGTCTGAAGTTCATCAATGGAGCCAATACATTTTTCTTCTTTTCCGTCTTCGGTGCGCCAAATGGGCAATGGTGTTCCCCAAAATCTCGACCTACTTAGGTTCCAATCCACCAGATTTTCCAACCAGTTCCCAAACCGGCCTGTTCCGGTGGCTTCCGGCTTCCAGTTGATGGTATTGTTGAGGGCCACAAGACGATCCTTGTACTCGGTGGTCTTGATAAACCAGCTTTCGAGTGGGTAATAAAGGATGGGCATATCAGTTCTCCAACAGTGCGGATAACTGTGCTCGTATTTTTCTACTTTGAAGGCCCTATTCTCATTTTTCAAGATGATGGAGATGATCACATCCGTGCTTTTGTAGTCGGAGTTGCTTTCATCATCCATGGGATAATTCTTAACATAGAAATCATTGGGGCCATGGATTTTATGTGCCGTGATTCCATGTTCCACCATTTTAGAACTCAGGTATTCCCCGATCACCGGCAGAAATTTCCCCTGCTTATCCACGACAGGAATATCATTGCCCAGTTCGTCTTTGACAAACACACCTGGCACATTATTTTGAACCAAAGTCCTAAAATCATCTGCTCCAAAAGCTTTGGCCAAGTGGACAATACCAGTACCATCCTCAGTAGTGACATAATCTCCCGAAACCACGGTGAAGGCTGGAAAAGGTAGGGCAATCCCTGCTATAGGAAACAACTGTTCATATTCCAGTCCCAACAGGTCTGAGCCTTTCACAGAACTTACTACCTCATATGGGATCAACTTATCTCCTGGCTTGTAATCAGACAGGTTAAGTGCTTTGGCTTTTGGATGGAAGTAGGCTTCGATCCTGGATTTTGCCAAAATGACAGTCTGTGGCTGATAGGTGTATGGATTAAAAGTTTTGACTTTGACATAATCCAACTTTTCACCAATAGCCAAAGCTGAATTGGAAGGCAAAGTCCATGGCGTGGTGGTCCATGCCAGCAAATATTCCTCTTCACTATCTTTGAGTTTAAAAAGGGCCGTAATGGATGTATCTTTGACTTCCCTGTAACACCCTGGCTGATTGAGTTCATGTGAACTCAGGCCAGTACCTGCTGCAGGTGAATAAGGCTGTATGGTATAGCCTTTATACAAAAGGTCCTTATCGTATAGTTTTTTGAGCAGGTGCCAAAGGCTCTCAATGTAATTGGATTCAAAAGTGATGTAGGGATCATCCAAATCCACCCAATATCCGATTTTTTCTGTTAGCTCATCCCATTCATGCTTGAATCGCATGACCGTTTCCCGGCACTTTCTGTTGTATTCTTCTACAGTAATTTTCTTGCCTATGTCTTCTTTAGTGATACCAAGGTCTTTTTCTACCTGTAATTCTACTGGCAAACCATGGGTGTCCCATCCTCCCTTTCTTTTGACCTGAAATCCTTTGAGGGTTTTGTAGCGGCAGAAAATATCCTTGATGGTACGGCCCATGACATGGTGTATTCCTGGGGTGCCATTTGCAGATGGCGGCCCCTCAAAGAAAGTAAATATCTCACCTCCTTGCCTTTTTTGGACAGATTTGGGAAAGATTTGATTGGCTTTCCAAAATTGGAGTATTTCATTTCCAATTCCTGGATAATCCACCTGCTTATATTCCTGATACTTTTTCACGTTTCGCGTATTATGGCAATTTGGTTAAGGGATGGTTTCTGGCATCACCCTATTTTCATTTTCTGCATTCAAACTGGGTTGGGAGATCCGTTTATTCCTAATTCGCGGAATTACCTCAAAACCTCCAGGTTAGTAAAATGACCACCGAGAAATGCAGGCACAAAGTTAAGAGATTTTGGACTTTTTGGGGCAATTGTATTGAAAAATGATTATGGCCAAGGTTTTCTCATGAATTCCAATGTTTATTTTTTGGAATTAATTTTCAAAAGGACTACCCTAGAACGGTATTTGTGGCAATTTCTGTGTACTAAACCAATCAATCATGAAAATTATCCAACAAATAAGCCTCTTGATACTCATAGTGGTGATTTCCACAGCCTGTACTTCTGAACCAATTGACCTTGCAGACCATAACTGGAAAGGTAAAAGCATTGCAGGGACTTCAGCTAACCAGGAGAAGGTTTCCAATCTGACTTTGGAATTTGGAGAAGGTCAGGAAATTAGTGGAGAAGCACCTTGTAATTCCTTTAGAGGTGGAGCAACTTATAACCGGGAACAAATCAAATTTTCAGCGCTTTATACAGACAGAAAAATCTGTGATGATTATGATTTGGAGAAAATTTTTCTCACAAACCTTGAGGCCAGCAGCAGGTATACCATTAGTGGAAACACGTTGGCCTTTTTTGATGACAATGGGAACCTGCTTTTGGAAATGGAAAAAATGTAATCAATAAAAACCGGATTAAGTTTCCGGTTTTTTTATGCTTTCAATTTAGCTATCTGGGTCACACCACCTTTTGTTTTTTGGTCAACGCTTACCAAGACTTCTGCATCCAAAGGAACAAATACATCCACCCTTGAACCAAACTTGATGAAGCCAAATTCCCCTCCTTGAATGACAGGATCCCCTTCTTTAACATAATACTTTATTCTCCTGGCTACCGCACCTGCAATCTGTCTAACCAATAGCTTGATCCCATTGGGTTGCTGTATGACCATGGTGGTCCTTTCATTCTCAAAACTTGATTTAGGATGCCATGCCACCAAATATTTGCCAGGATGGTATTTAAAATATTCTACCTTTCCTGTGGCTGGTGACCGGTTGACGTGGACATTGATCGGAGACATGAAGATGGAAATCTGTTTTCTTTTTTCATGAAGGTATTCTTCCTCCATGGCTTCTTCTATCACCACGACTTTACCATCTGCCGGAGCATATACGTATTGGTCGTTCTGGGGAAGTGGCACGCGGGGGTTCCTGAAAAACTGAAGAACCAAGAGGTAAATCACAACACTTGCTAAAAGGACCACATTCAAGAGTGTTTCTTGACCTGTAAGGGTCATGTGTAGAATCACATTAATTCCGACGAGGATGACAAGCATCCAAAACAGTAAGGCTCTACCTTCTTTGTGAATATTCATAATACCAAATTTAAAAGGGTGTAAATCTCACGATCTACACCCCAAATATAATAAACTTTTAGTATTGTAATATATTTAAAACCCACCTCTAAAGGTGTAGGTTTTTGCCACTTTGTCTATCGCAACTATGTAAGCGGCTATTCGCATCGGTACATCATATTTGACAGAAGCCTCATAGACGTGGTCAAAAGCTTCTTTCATGATCCGGTCTGAGCGTCTGTTAACCCTCTCAGCTGTCCATTTGTATCCAAGGCGGTTTTGTACCCATTCAAAGTAAGAAACCGTAACCCCGCCAGCATTGGCCAAAATATCCGGAACTGCCATGATGCCTTTCTCATTGAGGATGCTGTCTGCCTTGGCTGAGGTAGGTCCGTTGGCTCCCTCTACAATCAGTTTTGCTTTGATTTTATCTGCATTTTTTACAGTTATGACATCCTCGACAGCCGCAGGAACCAAAACATCTACTTCAAGTTCCAGCAAATCTCCCGGATCATCCATTTTTTCGGCCCCTTTAAAGCCTTCCAACGTTCCCTTGTTGTTGTCGCGGTATTTGATGGCCTCTTGAATGTCAATGCCTTTTTCATTGAAATAAGCACCCGAAATATCCGAAACAGCTACAATTTTCAATCCCCTTTCTTCTAACAAAATGGAAGCCCAAGAGCCCACATTCCCAAAACCCTGAACAGCACAGGTCGCCTGGAAAGGATTGATTTTCAATTTAACCATGGCGGCCAATGCACTTACCATGACACCTCGACCAGTCGCCTCGGTTCTTCCCAATGACCCTCCCAACACAAGCGGCTTACCGGTGACCACTGCATTGACAGTCATCCCATTGGCTTTGGAATACTCATCCATCAACCAAGCCATTTCTCTGGGGCCTGTGCCCATATCCGGGGCTGGAATGTCTTTGTCTGGACCGAATACATCAATCATAGCAAGGGTATATGCCCTCATCAATCGTTCGATTTCTCCCGCAGACATTTCTCTGGGATTACATCTTACGCCTCCTTTTCCTCCCCCATATGGGATGTCTACCACTGCACACTTCCAAGTCATCCAGGCAGCAAGTGCCCTTACTTCATCAATGTGTACATCTGGTGCAAATCGAATACCCCCTTTGGCGGGGCCTAAAATGTTGGAGTGAATCACTCTGATTCCTTCAAAAACCTGAATCTTACCATTGTCCATGGTAATCGGCAAGGAAACAATAACTTGTTTGGCGGGATTTTTCAGAACATTGTATACCTCATCTGAGAGGCCGAGCTTTTCAGCGGCAATGTGAAATCTTTCCATCATGGACTCCAAAGGATTTTCTTTGTCCTTTATGGGAGCCGGTTCAATGTAAGCCATATTGGGTTTTCAGTTTGTGGATTATTGATTTTCGGTACAATATTAAGGACTTTTTTAATATCAAAGGGGAGAAATTAAAAGATTTTCAAAAATGACACGATAAAAGGAGCGGATAATAACAATCCATCAAAACGATCCATAAATCCGCCATGTCCAGGCAATCTGTTTCCTGAATCTTTGATTTCAATGCTTCGTTTAAAAAGCGATTCGATAAGGTCACCATAGGTGCCGGCAATCACAATTATGGTGGCGATGCCATACCATTTCCACGGAGGAAGAGCTTGAAAGTAATGAGAAAGAAAGTAGGCAATTAAAAGTGCTGAAGCTGCACCGCCCAGACTACCTTCCCAAGACTTTTTTGGAGAGACCCTTTCGAATAACTTGGTTTTTCCAAAGCGCGTTCCGGCAAAATAAGCCCCTGTATCACTCGCCCATAAAATCAACAAAGATCCTATGATAATCTCATAGTGAAATGAATTGTCGACAGAGAATGCCGCAATGTTGAGCAAAGCAAAAGGAACAGCTACATAAAATACCCCCAATATGGTAAAAGCAATCCCTGTAAAAGGTTTTTTATCCGATTTACGGTAGAGTTTGATGAAAAAGATAAGTGCAACTAAAGGAAAGATCAAAAAATAATACTGATGAGGTAAATTTTCTTTTTCAACCAGAAAGGACATACTGAAAATAACAATACCCAAAAAAGTCCCGAAACTTTTCAGAGGCAACATGCCGTCTAGACCACAAAGTTTGTAAAATTCCATTTGGGTAAAACCACAGATCAATCCAAATATCAGAAAATAGCACCATTCACTATACAACGTACCACCTATGATGACAACCGCTCCAATAATGGCCGTAATGGCCCTTTGTCCTAATTCACTGTAATTGCTGATATTAAAACGTGATCTCATCCTTGACGATATTGATGGCTATTAGGGTTTGTGATTCAGGTACCATGACTTCAAGGTTCCCATGAATTTGGTAGACAGACTCTTTTTTGTTTACAATGATGGCTAAAATTCCCTTTTCCTCCAAAACCCCTTTTACGATTTCTGCCCTTACCGGGGAACCTGTTTCAAAAACTTTCTGCCATTTTCTCATGTTTGTAATTTTTTCTGATGAAGGCCATCAAAGAACCTAAAGCTAATCCCAAAAACCAGAATTCCCAAAATCACCATGAACCATGAGACTCGTTCAGGTTCTCCCATGTTAAATGAAACCCAGCCAATTTTGTTTAAATAAACCATGGTGACTGTAAATGCATTGTTGATGATGTGGGCTACCATGGCGTAAAGTAGGCTCCCAGAAAAATTATACAAGTATCCGAATAAGGCTCCCAGAAAAAGTCTAGGAAAGAAGCCATAGAATTGTAAGTGTATGGCCGAAAAGATAAAAGCACTTAGCCAGATCCCTGCATGAGGGTTTCCGGTATAGGTTTGAAGTTTGGGTTGAAGGATGCCACGGAAAAGGTATTCCTCCCCTATCCCTGCCAAAACCCCAATGACCAATATTCCAAGCAAAAACTCCCAAAAACTGTCAAAATCTGTAAAAAAAAGAGTTATTCTCATCATTTCCGCCTCTTTCGCCGCGGCCCATTTTTCAAATCCACTCAAAAACTCAGGGAAACTCACTCCCATGTTCCACTCAATCACGAGTGCATTGAAAGCCATAAAGCCAAAAATCAAAGGAATCAACAACAACATCGCTCCCCACCGTACCCTATTAATTTGTTTTGGCCAGCCCAGATCAGCCCTATCGACCCATTTCACATAAATCCAGCCACCCAATAAAAAACCAAGTCCAGACCCTAGTGCCTGAAGGAACAAAAATGCCATCCGGCTGTGTTTACCAACCGATTCGCCAGCAGCAAGTTTGATGATATCCTCAAATGGTATCCCAAACAGAAAAGGAAGTAATCCTACTGCGAGCAATTGGAGCATGATCATGGTACCCAGGACGATCAAAAAAAGGGATACTAAAGATAAAAACCAGTAAGGCCTGGTGCCAATTTTACTTTGTGTTTCGTAAATCTCCATAATTGAGGTAAATTTACACGAAAATTATAATTCGAAAGTGGTTAAAATAGGAAACTTGGAATTGGGAGATTTCCCCTTGCTACTCGCGCCCATGGAGGATGTAAGTGATCCCCCATTTAGAGCAGTATGTAAGCAGAACGGGGCTGACCTGATGTACACGGAATTCATCAGTTCAGAGGGGCTGATCCGAGACGCGGCCAAAAGCGTGCAAAAGCTAGACATTTTTGAATATGAAAGACCAGTAGGGATTCAGATTTTTGGAAATGAAATCGATTCGATGCGAGAAGCGGCAGCCATTGTAGAGGCTGCAGGTCCGGATATCTTAGACATCAATTACGGATGCCCAGTCAACAAAGTGGCCTGTAAAGGTGCCGGAGCTGGAATTCTACTCGATATAGATAAGATGGTGTCCATGACAGCGGAAATCGTCAAGGCAGTGAATATCCCCGTGACCGTCAAAACCAGATTGGGTTGGGATGAAAAAACGATCAGGATAGAAGAGGTAGTGGAGCGGCTTCAGGATATAGGGATTCAAGCCATCAGCATTCATGCCCGTACACGAAAACAAATGTATAAGGGGGTGGCTGATTGGTCTTATTTGGCTAAAGTGAAGCAAAATCCAAGAATTCAAATTCCGGTATTCGGTAACGGAGACATTGACTCACCTGAAAAAGCCTTAGCATATAAGCAGAAATACGGCATTGACGGTATCATGATCGGCAGGGCAGCCATCGGATATCCTTGGATATTTAATGAGATCAAGCATTTTCTAGAAACAGGCCAAAAACTTCAGGGACCGGATTTGGAGGAAAGAATAAGGGTAGCCAAACAGCACCTTGATTTTTCAGTGGAATGGAAAGGAGAAAAACTTGGGATTCTTGAAATGAGAAGACACTATACCAATTATTTTAGAGGGATGCCTAATTTTAAGGCCTTCAGAACAGAAATGGTCACAGCTGAAAACTATGAGCAGGTTTCCGGGGTTTTAGACCAAGTGGCACAAGTGTATGCTGATTACGAGTTTTAAACCTCTTCCCAATAGCCAAGGTTAATATACAAAACAGCTGTTCTACTTATGGGTTTCCTTTATCATACATGACCGACAATTTAAAGGGAAAAGACACCCTAAAAAGCTGGTTAATGCTCATTTTATTGGCGATCATCTGGGGGAGTTCCTTTATTTTGATCAAAAAGGGCTTGTTGGTTTTTTCTCCTGGCGAGGTTGGGGCCTACAGAATCGTTTCAGCGGCATTGGTCTTGCTGCCGCTATCTATTCCAAGAATTAAAAGGCTCAATAAAAAGCAGGTTGGAAATTTAATCATTGCCGGATTGGTAGGCAGTTTCATACCTTCCTTCCTTTTTGCAATCGCTCAGACCCGACTCAGTTCATCCATCACAGGTGTGCTGAATGCACTAACACCTTTGTTTGTCGTGGTGGTTGGCGCCTTGTTCTTTGGTGCTAGGATTACCGGTATAAATGCACTGGGACTGTTCATAGCCTTCATAGGGGTCATAATTCTCATTACTGTGAAAGAGGGAAACGGATGGGATGCTTTTTCAACTATCAACTCCTATGCTTTTTTTGTACTTTTGGCCACCTTATGCTATGGTATCAACCTAAACATTATCAAGTATTGGTTTGTGGCCCTGAAACCTGTCGAAATCACAGCTATTTCTCTTATGATGGTGCTGCCTGTGGCTTTGTTGTACCTGACTGGCTGGACCAATTTTTCTTTTAAACTCCTCCATGTTGACGGAGCATGGTTGGCTGCTGGCTACATTACGCTGTTGGGGGTGGTTGGGACTGCGATAGCACTGATCATTTTCAATTTTTTGGTCAAGATTGCTACACCTGTTTTTGCAAGTTCAGTGACTTATTTGATCCCAATTGTAGCTATTGCCTGGGGGGTTGTTGATGGAGAAGTATTGTTGGTCGGGCATTATCTGGGCATCCTGGCAGTAGTGATTGGGGTTTGGATAGGAAACCGGAAAGCTTGATCAATCATTGGTTGCCCAGCTCACTGCTTTTTGGGCTGTCAAACCATGGATAAATATTGATAGTACAATTACCGTTACCGTAAATGCCAAAAGCAGCTTTTTTTGAGGAAAATCCGCTTTTTCAAAAGCATAAAGTAAATAATAGAGCGAACCTATTCCCCTAATGCCGAAAAATGAAATGACCCATTTTTCTCGAAGTAAAAGTGGGGATTTCCAGAAGGATACCATACCCGCCAAAGGCCTAATCACAAAAATTGTCAACAGGGCAATAGGAACCATGGACAATTCAAAGTCCGCTGGGAAATCCATTACAAGATAACAGCCCAAAAGCACAAACAATACGGCTATGAGGATTCTTTCCAATTCTTCAGAAAAGTCGTGAAGTGTTTCCAAATATTCGTGCTTCGATTCTACATTTCTAAAAACACATGCCGCTACAAACACGGTTATAAATCCATAGGTACTTAGCATTTCAGCGATAGCATAGGGAATCAAAGTAAGGCTCAAAGCAATGATTCCTGTAGTGATGGAAGGAAGTCGGCTTTTGGCTTGAGGTATGGAAAACAGCAATTTGGCCAAAAGCCAGCCGGTCATGATGCCGATAACCGTACCTCCTATAATTTTATAAAGAAAATCCATAACGAACCAACTTGTGAACCAATCAGTAGGTGAGATCCCCACTATCGCGATCGCAATAGCCATGTTGGTAAATGGAAATGCCAAGCCATCATTGAGGCCTGCTTCTGTAGTCAGTGCAAGTTTTACTTTTGAATAGTCTTCTTGGTCAGGGGGCGTTGTTTGGACATCAGATGCCAATACTGGATCGGTAGGGGCCAAAATGGCTCCCAATAACACGGCAGCAGCAGGCAACAAACCCATAAGCCAGTATCCCATTGCAAAACAAGCCAACATGGTGAGGGGCATGGTTACCAAAAGAAGCCGTTTGGAATCTCTCCAGGTTTCCATATCAAAGGGTCGATTTAGCTTTAAACCTACTCCTGTAAGAGAAATGATCACACCCATTTCCGTGAGGCGTTTACCCCAATAAGGTTCTTCGGCTAAATGTGGAATATTGTCTAAATAGGGAAAAATCAAAAATATTGCCACACCAAAAAGTAGGTAGATGATGGGTGCGGTAATCAGACGTTTCTCAATTATTCTAGGTAATAATCCTGCAATCAAAATGATTAAACCTATATAAAAGAGATTCACATCATATTTATCCAACTCAAAAAAATCCCAATTTCCCTCTTCGAGAAAGGCCTTGGCTTGGTAGGTATCCATTCCGCTTAATGGCTTGAAGTAATTTTCTTCTCCTCAAACTGTCTTTCTTTAACCCGCCATAAACGCCACCAAGGCGTACCTGGAGAATCGTGGTGTTCATAATGATACCCAAAAAAATAGCAGGAAATAAAAGCCCAAACATGATTTTTAGATTGCGTGCGGGAATGGTGGGTGTTCTCAGGTTGACCTTTATGTGGAAGGTATGTGCCAAAATAAAACAGCTGCAGAGTAGAAAGTACTGCCGGCAACATCCAAAAGACAATTAAATTTTCTTGAGGCACCACTAATTTTAATAGGTTGAAGGTTATGGCCATCAAAATAAACTGCCACCAGTTTACATAAGTGGTGATAAAGCGCCAATACCAAAGGAAGAAATTGCCAGAAGCATGGTAATCAGGATCAAGTTCAGTCGCCACATGACGGTGGTGTTCATGGTGCTTTGGGAAGAGTTTCCAATAAAAATTATAGGAGAAAAGAATAGCTGCAAGCCATCCAATGGCATGGTTTGTTTTTTTTCTGGAAGAAACAAGACCATGCATTGCGTCATGAGCAGTAATAAACAAACCTGTATACAAATGGGTCTGTACCAGAATGCCCAAATAAGTCCAAGGGCTTGAAAAATCCACATTCAACCGCAGCAAAACGATCAAAGAAGAAAACCATAAAGCAATCACCCCAAAAGCGATTAAAATGCCTTTTGGATCCACGTTTTTTTTTATTATGATTGGGTTGCTCATGTAACTGATTTATGAACAAGCAATTTACGACATAAATTCAAAAAGTCATGAGACTGTCTCTAACCTGTTCCATCAGCCACATGGGCGTGGAAGTGGCCCCACAAATTCCTACTGTGTCTTGGAAATTAAACCAGCTTTTTTCAAGTTGAAGGGTATTGGAAACAAAATAGGTGTTTGGGTTTTTTTCTTTGCAGACATTGTACAAAACTTTTCCGTTGGAAGATTTGGTCCCACTCACAAAGATTATTTTATCAAACTTCGATGCAAATTCCCGGAGTTCTTTATCTCTATTGGATACTTGTCTGCATATGGTGTCATTGGTATTGACAGTGATCCCGTTTTCATTTAATATTTTATTGATTTCGTAAAATTTATCTGTGCTTTTCGTAGTCTGACTGTATAAAGTAATGTTTTTCGGAAGGCTCTCCAAATTCAGTTCGTTGATATCCTGAAAAACAACCGCCTTGTTGTTGGTTTGGCCCAATAACCCGATGACTTCAGCATGGCCGTGTTTGCCATAAATATAAATGCTTTCTTTTTTGTCAAAAGAATTTTTGATTCTGTTTTGAAGCTTTAAAACGACCGGACAACTGGCATCAATTAGTGTAAGGTTGTTGGTGATGGCCAATTCATAGGTGGACGGAGGCTCGCCATGTGCTCTAATCAGAACTTTTTCACCAAACAAAGCTTTTAAATCTTCATGATTGATGATTTTCAGGCCTTTAATGCTCAACCTTTTCACTTCCTCGTCATTGTGGACAATATCTCCCAAACAGTATAAATAACCCTGTTCATCCAAGATTTCTTCTGCCATTTCTATGGCATAGACCACGCCAAAGCAAAAGCCCGAATGCTGATCAATTTGAACATTTAGATTTAACATAACCTATAAACTTTTCGAGGAATGAAATGTTTTGGGCCATGAATTAGATTCCCTGGATCAATGAATTAATCCAATATAATCATATTTTTTTTACCCTTTCTGCTAAACTTTAAGTTTTTCAGAAAAATGGCCTTTGGAAGGAATTTCACATATATTGGGAATGACTGATCGGAGGCAAGAGCAGAATTTAGGAAGAAATCATGCCGCTCATTACCAGAGACAAAACTTGAACAAGTTCTAAATGAAGAAAAAGTTAATTCCCGATTGGCTTTAATTAAAGCCGAGCTTGGTTCCGCAGTAGGTGCTGATAAGTAAGGAAATTTTTCTCGCATTTGGGATCCTGATCCGCTGTTGGGTGATGGTTTCAGGCGGAAGACCTTTGATTTTTTTGAATAGTTTCAGGTAATAAAGATAAGCCACTTTTACGCCTAATTTAGCACCGGAAGGCAAAAGGCGTATCCCTTGCAGAGCCGCATCAAAATCTCTTTGAATATCTTCTTCAATCAATGACTTGGCGGATTTGTCAAAAGTGTTGAAATCCACACCTGGGAAATATACCCGGCCTCGCTCTTCATAATCACTTTTGATATCCCTCAGAAAGTTAACTTTTTGGAAAGCGGAACCGAGTTTACAGGCAGCGTCTTTGAGGAAAAGATATTGATTTTGGTCGCCTTCACAAAAAACTTTCAAACACATCAATCCAACTACTTCGGCTGAACCATAGATGTATTCATGGTAACGGGAGTCATTGTAGGTTTTAAAATCCAAGTCCATTTCCATGCTGGTTAAGAACGCTTCGATCAAATCCAAATCGATTTGATAGCTATTGACTACCAACTGGAAGGCATGAAGTACCGGGTTAAGGCTTATTTTGTCTTTAATGCTTTTGTAGGTGTCTTTTTTGAAGGTGTGCAGCAGTTGTTTTTTGTCCTTATCATGAAAAGTATCCACAATCTCGTCCGCATAACGGACAAACCCATAGATGGCATAAATGGGCATGTGGAATTTACTGTCAAGGGTTTTGATGCCAAGTGTAAAACTTGTACTATATCTTTGAGTAATCAGTTTGCTGCATTCAAAAGTGGTTTGGTCATATAAGGCCTTGGCATCCATAAGATCAATATACAAATTTTTAAGTCAAATATTTTCTTTATCCACTTCCCTTGCCACTACATGGCCAGAAATCAGAGACGGCGGCACACCAGGACCCGGAACGGTCAATTGGCCAGTATAGTAGAGGTTTTTTACCTTTTTACTTTTTAAGGATGGTTTGAGAATGGCAGTTTGCATCAACGTATTGGCCAAACCATAAGCATTGCCTTTGAAAGCATTGTAGTCTGCTTTGAAGTCACTGTGGGCATAACTTCTTTTGTAAATCACATGTTTCCTGATTTCCTGATCGGTTAGTTTTTCCAGCCTTTCCATCACCATGTGATAATATTTTTCTCTCAACTCCTCCCCGTCTTCCAAATTAGGTGCCAAAGGAATAAGGATAAACAAATTTTCTTTCCCTTCAGGGGCCACGGTTGGGTCGGTGATAGATGGGGCGGAAACATAAAAAAGTGGCTTTTCCGGCCACCGTGGATGTGTGTAGATGGCATCAGCATGGGGACCCAGAGGTTCGTCAAAAAAAAGGTTATGGTGTTTTAGGTTTTTGAGTTTTTTGTCTATGCCTAGGTAAAATAACAAGCTTGATGGTGCCATTACCCTCTTTTCCCAATAAGTATCACTGTAATTGCTGTATTCTGGAGCCAAGAGGGTTTTATCCACGTGCTGATAATCTGCACCTGCTACCACTATATCAGCGAAAAACTTTTCACCTGTTTTTAATACCACATTGGTTGCCTTACCGTTTTTCACATTGATGTGGGAAACATCAGCATTGAGGTGCAAAGTCACGCCTTTTTCCTTAGCAAGCGCCACCATTCCTTCAATGATTTTATGCATGCCTCCATCGGGATACCATGTACCCAGTGCGATATCCGCGTAATTCATCAGGCTGTATAATGCGGGAATATTTTCTGCGGTCTCTCCCAAAAAAAGAACCGGAAACTCCATCAACCGGATGATTTTTTCATGTTTGAAAAATTGTCGGACATGCTTGGACATGGATTGAAAGATGTTCATTCTTACCATATCCCCAATCAATTTGGGTTGCGTAAATTCCATGATTGAACGACTTGGCCGATACACCAGATCCTGAATGCCTACTTTATATTTATAAGCGGCCAGTTCCAAAAATTTATCGAGTTGGGCTCCACTGCCCTCTTCTATAGATTCCAGAAGACTTTTAAAAGCGCTTAGATCGGCAGGAATATCCATAAAATCATCTTTACCGAAAATCACTACGTAGGAAGGGTCAAGCCTTTTCAGCTGGTAGTAATCCGATACATTCTTTCCGAAATGGCCAAAGTAGGATTCAAAAACATCAGGCATCCAATACCAGCTCGGGCCCATATCAAAAACAAAACCCTCGGCTTCGAACTTTCTTGCTCGACCACCGGGGGTACTGTTTTTTTCTAATAAATCCACCTTGTATCCAAGGTGCGCAAGGTGAGTAGCTGCAGACAATCCGGCAAAGCCAGATCCGATGACTACTACATTTTTTGCGGGCATATGTTTAGTTTTTGTGTCTATATACTGATAAGTCTTCCTTCAAAACTTTCCTTGCAATGTGAATTCTGTTTTTTACAGTTCCGATAGGGATTTCAAGTTTATCCGCGATCTCATGATATTTAAAGCCCTTGAAATGCATCATAAAAGGGATTTTGTAAACATCGTCCAAGTTATCAATGGCTTTGGTGGCATCTTCCATCGTAAAGTCACCAAATGCACCGTTCTCAATCAATGTGTCTCCAGAATTCAGGTAGTGGAGGTTATCTGTTGTGTCCACAAAGGTACCTCTTCTTACCATTCTTTGGTAGTTGGTGATAAAAGTATTTTTCATGATGGTATACAACCATGCTTTCAGATTTGTTCCATCTGTAAACTTGTCTTTATTGGTAAATGCCTTTACAATGGTGTCCTGCATCAGGTCATTGGCATCATCCATGTCTCTGGTCAACTTCAGGGCAAAAGGCTTGAGTGACTTGGATAGTTTTTCTAAGGAGTAGCTAAATTCAAGAGTCGTCATGGCTGTGTATTTTTGTTTAATCAAATATAGAAACTATTAAACAAACCACAAAATATTTGTGTAATAAATTTTAAAAAAGATTAAACAAAAACTAAATACACGCATGTTTAATTGTCTAAAATAGGCGATTCATCTCGAATTTAAGGGTTTTGAGCTAAAATCGCACAAAAAAAAAGCGGAACAATAAATATCCGCTTTGTTGAAAAAAAACTTGAAAACATTAATTATTTTTCTTGAGGCACTTCTTCGAGCTGTTCCAAAAACTCCTTAATGTTCCTAATGTAATGCATGATTTTTACATTTTTTGGGAAATTCAGATCCTGTCCTAAGACTTGGTAGCCAGATAAAATGATTTCCGCATTGCTAAACCTTTCACTGAGGGCATCAATATAATCTTGAACATATTCCGAACTTGGAGAAGTGGTGATGACCGTGAGGAGGTAATCGGGTTTATGGAGATTATAAACAGAAAGCAAGTCATCATTCGGAGTGCTTTGTCCCAGGTAAACCACCTTATGACCTTTGGATTTGATAAGATAAGCTGCAAAAAGAATGGAGACCTCATGCAATTCTCCTTCAGGTAAATAAAGCAGAAATTTTTTTCCACCGCCTTTATAAATTTGACCGTCAATGGCCACAATAAGTTTTTGCCTGACCAGATTGCTAATAAAATGTTCCTGTGCCGGATTTATTGCTCCTGTTTGCCATAACACGCCTATTTTTGACATAAAAGGATAAACGACATTCATCATGGTCTGTTCAAAGCCCAATTTAAGTATGTTGGTCGACAAGACCTTGTCAAATCTTTCCTCATCCATCTCAATCATACAGATGGTGAGCGCATGGATTTGATCGTCATGGGTGAGTGTCCTTTCGGTAAGCTTGACCACTTCTTCCCGGATTTCCGGAGCTGACATGTTGGCTATCTTGCTGATCTTAAAACCATTGTCATTCAGTAAGGCCACATTCAGGATCAACTTGAGGTCATCATCATCATAGAATCGAATATTGGTGTCCGTCCGCTTTGGTGAAAGCAAATTGTAACGTTGTTCCCATATTCTCAAGGTATGGGCTTTGATTCCTGAAAGCTGTTCGAAGTCTTTGATTGAATAAGTACTCACATCGTTAATCTTTAAAATATTTTTTCGGCACAAGGAACAAACCAAATGAAACTGCGCCTTCTTTTTTGTTGGTGGCATGATGGGCCTGATGTGCCCTAAAGATTCCTTTAAGGAATTTATTTTTAGGTTTATCCAACCATTTCACTCTTCTGTGTATCAAAACGTCGTGAAGGATAAAATAGCAGACTCCATAAAACGAAATGCCCAAACCAATCCAGAATCTTGCATCCAAAGATTCAAGACCTAGGAAAATCAGTGCGACTGCCACTGATCCAAAAAGGAATGAAAACAAGTCGTTCAGCTCAAAAACCCCAACGGTTTTTTGATGATGTGTCTTATGAATCCTCCAAAGTGGTCCATGCATTAGAAATTTATGGATTATCCATCCGGATAATTCCATAATCGCAAAACCTACAATGAAATACAGTAAAGCGTACAACATCATAAAATCAACTTTTTTGATACTAAATTGTTCAACGATCTATACAATAAGTGTCAATACGGTAAAAAATAAAATCAAATTGATTAGCAGAAAGGTGGCCAAAGGGTTCTTTTTTCTGAAATCAAGCTTTCGGTATATCAAATGTATCAAAAAAGCAATAGCAAACCAGCCATAATAATTTGAAAAAGGAATATTATCCGTATGCCATTGCCAATAATCCAGTCCAATGGCCACAGGTTCTATGATAAAATCAATCATGACCATCAGCAATGCCCCCATCCCTGCAGCCAGCCAGTCATTCTCGATACGCAGGTTGAACAATTCCCCTGTAATGTAAACCAGCAAAAACCAATTCACCCCAATGATGAGTGGGACTTCCAGCCATTTTAGACCCAAGACATTACCATAATTGTAATCACCAAATATCAAACCGGTTTTGACCCCTAGGACCTCAGATCCAAAACCGATAAAAAAAGCCAACAATGAGAAAGAGAAAAAAGCAATTCGCCAGTCCCGGTGAAAAAAAAGAATCAACAGCGTGCATAGTATCAAATGAAAAGGAGTTAGAAACTTAAAGAATGGCCTTACACTCGGAATAGCCATCCCGATTACCCCTGCAAGGTGAAGCAGAACGATAAATCCTTTAAATAAATGAACCCGATCAACCTCATATTTTCCAATTTTGATGGTTTCTTTTCTCCTTTTTCTCCTCATAATTACTTTATTCATTTCTCTGCCTTAGGCCAAAGAAACTTCCGTGTTGCTTCTTCCAAATACTTTGCAGGCTGCTTAAGACCGCAATATTTAATTAACTTTGCGCAAAAATAATCATTAAAGCCTAATCTATCATGATATTATATAATGTTACCATCAATATTGAAAAAGAAGTAGAGGAGGAATGGAAAGCTTGGATGAAAGAGGTCCACATTCCAGATGTAATGGCTACAGGCATGTTCCAAGACAAAAAGTTTTACAAACTTTTGCATGAAACAGAAGATGGAGGGATCAATTATTGTGTTCAATATTTTGCGGCTAAGATGGAAGATGTACAACAGTACCACGCACAGCATGCACCTCGTCTGCAAGCCGAAGTACAAAAACACTTCAAGGACAGGTTTGTTGTCTTCAGATCACTTTTGGAACTGGTAGACTAGGAGCCATGGGCCTTAGGCTTCTGAATGACCAAGTATCTGCTTGATGTTTTGAGATTGTAAATGACAATTGAGCCAGCCACTTTCCATTTCTGTCTGATACTTATTGTAAAAATTGATAGCAGGTTCATTCCAGTCCAAAACCTGCCACATCATGCCTGTACAGTTTTCTTCCAGAGATTTTTTCATGACTCTCTCAAATAGCACCTTACCGGCACCTTTCCCTCGTTCCAATTCTGTGATGATGTAATCTTCCAGATACAGCCTTTTACCCTTCCAGGTACTGTATCTGTAATAATAAATCGCAGTTCCAATGATGCTCTCGGATCCAGCTTTGGTCAATACAAAAAAACCATATACCGGCTCAGGCCCGAATCCATCTTTAAGCATCAGCTCTATTGAATTGGTAACCTGTTCAGGGGCTTTCTCATAAAGAGCAAGTTCTTGAATAAGGGCAAAAACTTGCGGAATATCCTCTCTTTTTCCTTCTCTAACAATGTACATGGCCTCAAATTAAAGAAAAATAAAAATACTTTTATACAGTTTTATATCTTTGGTTTGTGTGACCTAATATTTAAAGTATGTTTTTATCCATAGATGCTGGTAATTCTAATATTGTTTTTGGTTTCTTTGATCTGAGAATAAAGAAATGGCGGTATGAATTTAGGATCGAAACCCAAAAAAATTTACCACTTGTTTTGCTTGAATCCAAAATCCATTTGTTCCTCTTAGAAAACAAGATCAAAGTGGGGGAGATCAATGGGGTAGGCATCAGTTCAGTGGTTCCAGAAATCAATGATCTGTTGTTGCAATTCTGCCAACAGTTTTTTGGGCAGGAAGGGTATTTGATCCAAGGCAAGAGTTACCTAAAACTTTTAGTTTCTACAAAAAGGCCAGATGAAATAGGGACAGATTTGATGGCCAATATGACGGCCGCATATGATCTTTTCAAGCAAACCTGTATCGTGGTGGATTTCGGAACCGCTCTTACGTTTTCAGTCGTAGGAGAAAACGGAGAGGTTTTGGGTGTAAACATCGTTCCAGGGCTTAAAACTGCCATAAAGGCTCTCTTTATGAACACAGCCAAACTTCCTGAGGTGGAGCTGGTTTTACCTCCCTATACCCTAGGTCAGAATACTGTCCAATCTATACAGGCAGGAATTCTTTACGGTTACACAGGTTTGGTCAAAGGCATGCTGACCTACATCCGGAAAGATTTAAAAAGTCCCTATAAGGTCATTGCTACAGGTGGCTTGTCCTCTATTTTGGAGCACCTTCATGATGAATTTGATTTGGTTGACCGAAATCTTACCCTTACTGGAATCAAGTTGATACGAGAAGCCAATGTTTAACTGGCAACGCTTATTCGGACAACATTGGATTCAAATGTTTGGTTGTTTCTATCCAACAAGATGGCTTTGACATCATAACTAGTCCCTCGGCGGTACGCTTCTTCTATGGGAAATTCATATTCAAAAATAAATGTATTGGCCTCAGGACCTGCGATAAACTCCATTCCTTCCTGGTTCCTTGGGAATATTTTTGTAAAAACTATGGATTTAGCTCCAAATGACCTATCCTCGAACTCAATTTCAAGGATAGATGGGACGATTAAAGAACTGACTGTGACAGTAAACGCAAAATTTTCATCGTCTTGCTGGTAATCACTTTCCCCGCTGTTTAATCTGATCCCAACCAACCCCGGATCTATTGGATCAATTGGAGTGGTTCTGCTCAGGCAGGATCCCAAGAGCCCGGAAAGAATGATCACAGTAACCAATAATTTGGTAATTGACTGAATATTTTTCATAATTACGACAATCAAGCACATGCTTGTAAGTATCCACAAATGTAATAGAACTGCTCTATCTATCAAACCCATGCTATATACCCAATTTTGAATAAGAAAGTTTATATTAGCCAGTTGAAACACCGCATACAATCATGAAAAAAATTTTATTCCGGATAGCAGGAATCGTTTTGCTAGCTGGGTTTTTCCAGGCTTGTTCCCAAGAAAAACAACCATTTCAAGAAATTGAAGATGATTTCCCGGCTTTAAAAAATGTTCTGGAGCAGGCGGATAAATATCCATTTCAGATCATCTACACCCAGGTAATCAGGGACAGAGACAATCAACCTACTTTCGAGGATTTCCCATTTAATTTAGATGAAAACAAGTATTTTTACCCTGCAAGCACGGTTAAACTTCCGGTTGCCTTGCTGGCCTTGGAATGGTTGAATGAAATCAATGTAGAAGGGCTTAGCTCTGCCAGTATCATGCTTACTGATTCGGTAAGGCCAAGTCAGATTCCTGCCCTTGTGGACTCGACTTCAGAAACAGGTACTCCAAGTATAGCCCACTATGTCAAAAAAATTCTTTTGGTAAGCGATAATGATGCATACAATAGATTGTATGAACTTCTCGGCCAAGATTACATCAATGCCAAACTAAATGAAAAAGGCTTCAAAAATACCCTGATTAACCACAGGCTAAGCATGCCCATGAGTGATGAGGAAAATAGGCATTTTAATCCTGTTCGGTTTTTAAATAATTCAGGGGAATTATTGCTTCAACTTCCAGCGAGAAAAACCGAAGAAATTTATAGCAATCCAAATAATCCCAAACTCGGAGAATCTTATTATTCTGCTGGAGAACTGGTGGAATCACCCATGGATTTCACCTACAAAAACCGATTTAGTCTGGAAGATATGCAAGGTGTAATGAAGCGATTAATTTTCCCGGATAATTTTCCTGAAAGCCAAAGATTTCATTTGTTGGATGAGGACCGGGAAATGGTGCTCCAATACATGTCAATGGTACCCGGCGAAAGCCAATATCCCAGTTACGACAAAGAGACCTACTATGACAGTTATTCCAAATTTTACAAATTCGGAACTAACAAAGAGCCCATACCTGAAAATTTCAGGATTTTTAACAAAACAGGAATGGCCTACGGGCATTTGTTGGATTATGGATATTTTGTTGATTTTGACAATCAGGTGGAATTTTTGGTGTCGGCAGTCATCTATGTCAATGAAAACAACACACTAAATGACAACGACTACCAGTATGAGGAAGTAGGTTTCCCATTTTATAGAGATTTGGGTGAATACCTCTACCAGTTTGATCTAAATAGAAAACGCAGGTATCCTGCTGAACTTAATTCTTTAAGGTATCAAAATTAATAAAAAAGGCATGCTTCGTTAAAGCATGCCTGCACACAAACTTGATAATTGGTTGATTGGGTGATGCAACTTGATCCACCAAGAATTGTGTGAATTACTTGTCTATAGCTCCCATGACCCGTTTCATAAACGCATTCATGGCATCTTTTTTATCCATTCCTCCCTTGATCATTTGGTGCACTTCTATGCTCCCGTATAAGTTTGAGAGCAATTCTCCCATTACTTCTAATTCTTCATCTTTAAGTGTGGAAATATCACTCATGGATTCCAACAACTCTATGGTTTCATTGACCCAGTCTTCATCGTTCTGCTCAATGAAACCGAGTACATGCTTAATTATCGGCAATCTCATTGATTAGATCTTTAAGTGCCTCTTCTTTATTGCTCTGTATTTGACTGACCAGTTTGCCGTTTTTAAAACTGGCAAAAGTGGGAAGATTGGTTACTTCTGCCAATTTCCTCGAGCCAGGAAATTTTTCAGCATCTACATAATAGAAAGCTACTTTTTCAAAATCATTGCTCAATCGCTTCATTTTTGGTTTCATGATTCTACAAGCCCCGCACCAAGCAGCACCATATTGTACGATCACGTTGTCATTTTCATTAACGACTAAATCTAAATTATCTTTTATTAATTCGTTTAACATACAAGAGTTTTTATCAATTTTATTTTGCAAAGGTAGATATTATAAAATCTAAAATCCAATTGATAAAATCTATGGAGGCTTTGAGTTTTCTTCAATGGGTGTTTAGGAATAGATAGTGGGATTCTTGAATGGAATCAAACTTAAAATAACTGCTTGTTTGTAATAATCTTTTCTTTCTACTAAGCCATCGGTTAATATTCCCACTGCCCCACTTCCCTGTTTGGAATTTTCTTTGTTAAAAAAGGCATCATCAGCTTCACCCAATTCCATCCCGTTATTCAAAATAAGGTCTGAGATCACTTTGGGTAAGAAAAAAGTAGCGGTCTTGGATTTGCCTATTTTACCCGATTGATCCATAGTGACTACCCATGCAAAAGCCATTAACTCCTCGTCCCTTTTTTCTACTCCGCCTTCAATGCCCACCCAGAAATCGGCTTCTGGAAAAGCATTTTTCGAATTAAAAGCCCTATTGAAAGCTCCCTGATAGGTGTCCTGATCTCCAAAAGGCTGATCTTTAATGCCAGAGTCTACGGATAAACCCTGGATGATAAACCCTTCCTCAAAGGTAGATTCAAACGCCTGATCTACCGCAAAAATCTTAACTGGATTTTTGGATCCAACTATGATCAATTTTTCTCTTTTGCTTTCTTGTATATTTTTTCTTTTGGGAAAAGACATGAATTGTGGTTTTGTGAATGGAAAGGCTAAAAAAGATTATGTACAAGATAAGGATTTTTATGCCATGTTGTGAAAAACATTAAGCACATCGTCATCTTCGTCCATTCTTTCAATCATTTTATTGATTTCTTCCTCCTGTTCTTCATTGAGTTCCACCGTGTTCGTGGGAAATCTTTGAAACTCAGCATTGGTTACCTCAATGTTTTTTTCCTCCAAAGCTTTTTGCATGTTGCCAAAATCCTCAAATGCCGTATACACAAATATTTCCCCTTCATTTTCATCGATATCGTCCAAGCCATGATCAATTAGATCAAGCTCCAATTCTTCCAAATCGTAATCACCCAAAGGAAAACGGAAAACTGCCTTTCTTTCAAACATAAAACTTACCGATCCTGATGTCCCCAAAGAACCTCCTGCTTTTGAAAAATAATGCCGGACATTGGCCACCGTTCGGTTCCCATTGTCTGTGGCTGTTTCTACAATGACCGCCACTCCGTGAGGTGCATACCCTTCATATACTACTTCCTCATAGTTTTTCTCATCTTTATTGGAAGCCCTTTTTATAGCCGCCTCAATCCTATCTTTGGGCATGGATACCCCTTTGGCATTCTGAATGACCGTTCTTAGCTTGGAGTTGGTTGCCGGGTCAGGGCCACCTGATTTGACAGCCATGACGATTTCCCGACCTAATCGGGTGAATGCTTTGGACATTTTTGACCAACGCTTGAATTTTCTTTCTTTTCTAAATTCAAATGCTCTTCCCATTTCTCGATATAAATTTTAAGAAAGTAAAATTAATAAATCTTTTATTATCACAAGTATGGCGCCAATACAACTTTTGTGTAGGGACAAGAGCAGGCTTTTCTCTATCCTCATACCTTTCACAGACAACCAATATGGCAATTTAGTTAAAAGTAAATGGCCATGGCTAAAATACATTTGAAGGGCCCGCCCGGTTGATCAATTGGGCTAGGTAACCACTTGCAATCCCTAATTCCTTGGCGCCCTTTAAAATGGTAGCCATGTAATGGGCTTCAGGATAGATGGCGGACACATTTTGTTTGGAAGAAAAAGTATAAGCTTCTAAGACGCCTTGGTAAGTCTTTATCGGCACTTTTATCCATTCATATCCCGGTTCTGAATCCATAAGAAAGGACTTATTTTCATTTTCTAACTGGTATACGGCACCATACACATTTTCATTGGGGCTTATGATGATGTTTCCCCGAGCACTGCCATCTCGGTTTGGGTGGTTAAACCGAAAACCATAACCTCTCAAGACCGCAATACCTAAAAAGGCAAATTCCCCCTTAATTCTGTCCTGGAAGGTTTCTCTATCAAGGTTACTCGCATAAGCAAAATAAAGTAATTTTTCAGAATTCATGCGCTGTGGTTTGTTTTTCATGGAATTTAAATAAAGCCGATTATAAAAGTAGAATTTATTTCGGGGCAAAACCAAAAGGGAATGGGCTAAAAGCTTAAACCGAATTAACATTCATTAACAAATGATTCCAATACGGGATTAAACTTCTGACCCGACAAGCTATCTAATACCTGAAAACCAAAACGAAATATACCATGAAAAAGCTATTGTTTATTGCCATGATGATTGCCCTAGTCAGCGTACAAGCTCACGCTCAGCGCCAAGGAGGCCAAAGAGGAGGAGAGGTCAATCCAGAAAAAATGGCCGAAAGAATGACCGAAAGGCTCAACGAAAATTTGACATTGAGCGAAGAACAAAAGAATCGGATTTATCAAATCAATCTGGAGCAAGCCAAAAGCAGGGAAGTCCAAAGAGAGGCCCAAATGGAGCTAAGGAAAAAACATAGAGAGGAGATGAAAGCACAACAAGAGGCTCATCAGAAAAAAATAGAGGATGTTTTGACAGCAGAACAGCAGGAAAAATGGACTGAAATCAGAAATGAACAACAAGTTCAAAGAGACAGAATCAGGGATGCCCGTGGAAACAAGGATGGAGACCGAATGAGGGAATTCAGAAGAAAAAGGCCAAGTGGACCTGACAACAAGTAATTAAATTGGGTTAGATTAAAAAGTTCTACATAGGACTCATAAAAGGAGGAAGTCATTGGCTTTCTCTTTTTTATGTATCATAAAAAAAACCACCCAAAAGGTGGTCTTTTTTCCAAACTAAACTTAAAAACAAACTGTATATTCAACTAAACATTTTCTAGGGTTTGAAAATGGGAATGGTCTTTTTGAGGTAAATTTGATTTTCCCATCAAAAACTCATCCACCCTTACTGCTGCTTCTCTTCCCTCTGAAATGGCCCAAACCACCAAAGATTGGCCCCTTCTCATGTCTCCCGCAAGAAAGACCTTTTTCTTAGAACTTGAATAATTTTTTGATTTGGGAAGACCGTTTTCCATGAGCTCTACGCCAAATGACTCGAGAAGACCATTTTTTGATGGCCCGGAATACCCGATGGCAATAAATGCCAAATCACAGGGAAGTGTTCTTTCGGTTCCCTCTATTTCTTCAAATTGCATGCTGCCATTTTTCTCTGTCCATGCTATGTCCACCAATGTCAGTCCATTTACTTGCCCTTTCTCATCCACAGTAAATTCTTTGGTCAAAACAGACCATGAACGCTCTACCCCTTCTTCGTGTGAACTGGAGCTTCTAAGGGTCATGGGCCATTCCGGCCAAGGATTGAGATTGGTTCTTTGCTTGGGGGGTTTTGGCAACAATTCCAATTGAAGGATACTTGCAGCCCCGTGTCTGTTGGAGGTACCAATGCAGTCACTTCCAGTATCTCCACCTCCTATTACTATCACATGTTTACCTTTAGCCGAAATCGGGTTTTCATCCAATTCCCCTGCTATGACCTTGTTTTGTTGGCCGAGAAATTCCATGGCAAAATGGACGCCCTTGCTATCATGCCCTTTAATTCTTAGTTCTCTGGGTTGAGCAGCTCCTGTGGCTAAAACAACTGCATCAAAATTTTGAAGGATGTTTTCTGCTTTGATATTAAACCCAACTTCAGTTTCAGTGGAAAAAATGACACCTTCTTTGGCCATGAAGTCAATACGCCGATCAATTACCCATTTTTCCAATTTGAAATCAGGAATGCCATAGCGAAGTAAACCTCCCACTTTGGCATCTTTTTCAAAAACAGTCACTTCATGTCCAGCCTGGTTGAGTTGATCTGCAGCCGCCAGTCCAGCAGGCCCCGAACCAATGATAGCCACATTTTTTCCAGTCCTTACTTTAGGATGCTTTTCTTTTACATGTCCGAGTTCATAGGCTTTTTCAGCAATATGTTTCTCGATCAATTCTATGGTAACTGGATCTTTGTTGATGCCCAGTACGCAACTGGCCTCACAAGGCGCCGGGCAAATCCTTCCAGTAAATTCCGGAAAATTGTTGGTGCTTCTAAGTATGTGGAAAGCATCCTCCCATTCCTTATTGTATACTGCGTCGTTAAACTCAGGAATTACATTGCCCAGCGGACAGCCTTGGTGGCAAAAAGGGATGCCACAATCCATACAGCGGGCAGCCTGTTTGTTTAAGGTATCCTCTTCTAGAGGTAAATAAATTTCTTTATAATCATTGACCCTTTGTTCAGGATCCCTTGATTTTTCCAGCTCTCTATTGTATTTGATAAATCCGTCTTTCGATGCCATTTTAAACCAGTGTTTTTGAATGTTCCAAAGCTCTTTTCCGAAGAACTTCTTTATAGTCTCTAGGAATCACTTTGATAAATTTGTCCTTGTTTTCCTCCCAATTGTCAAGGAAGGAGGTTGCTAGGGGACTTTGGGTAAAAGAAATATGGTTCTTCAAAGCATGCTTGATGCTGGCAAAATCATCTTCATTGAGTGGATCCAAGTCAACCATCTCTGTGTTGATGCTGTCCGCATAGGATTTGAAGATGTAAGCAATTCCTCCACTCATACCTGCAGCAAAGTTTCTTCCTATTTCCCCCAAGTTGATCACCTCTCCACCCGTCATGTATTCACATCCATGGTCACCTATACCTTCCACCACAGTTTTTACCCCTGAGTTTCTTACGCAAAACCTCTCTCCACCTTTTCCATTGATATAGGCTTCACCGGAAGTTGCCCCATAAAAGGCGACATTTCCGATAATGATGTTTTCTTCAGCTTTATACTGGGCATTTCTACTCGGGTATACGATCAACTTACCGCCCGAAAGGCCTTTTCCAAAGTAATCATTGGCTTCGCCTTCCAATTCAAAGGTCACTCCTTTGGCCAGGAAGCCTCCGAAAGTCTGACCTGCCGACCCGGTAAATTTAAATTCTATGGTATCATCTGGCAGTCCCGGGCTACCGTAAATTTTGGAGATCTCATTGGACAGCATGGCACCCACCGTCCTATCTGTGTTTTTGATTTCAAATTTGTCCCTTACAATATTGGCCTGCTCCAAAGCAGGTTTGGCAGTTTCTATCAATTTGCGGTCAAGCACTTTTTTAAGCTTGAACTCCTGATCGATCTGTTTGAAAATGCCAACATGGTCTGGAACTTCCACTTTGTGAAATACCGGGCTTAAATCGAGTTTGTCCCATTTCCAATGTTCCAATTTCCCTACGGATTTAAGCACATTGCTTTGTCCCACCATTTCATCAATGGTTCTAAAACCCAAAGAAGCCATAATTTCTCTAAGGTCTTTGGCTAGAAATTGGAAATAATTGACCACGTGATTGGGATCTCCCGTAAAAAGTTTTCTCAATTCAGGGTTTTGGGTAGCGATACCCACAGGACAGGTGTTCAGATGACATTTTCTCATCATGATGCATCCTTCTACCACCAAAGCACCAGTGGAAATTCCCCATTCCTCGGCACCCAGTAGCGTGGCTATGGCCAAGTCTCTTCCGGTTCTCAGTTGTCCATCTGTTTGTAAAACCACCCTGCTTCGCAGGTTGTTTTTGACCAAAGTTTGATGTGCTTCAGAAAGTCCCAATTCCCAAGGGAGCCCGGCGTGTCGGATGGAGCTAAGGGGTGAGGCCCCGGTACCACCATCTGCACCCGAAATCAGAATGACATCGGATTGGGCCTTGGCCACACCGGCAGCCACGGTACCTACACCAGCCTGTGACACCAGTTTTACATTGATTCGGGCTGCCCGGTTTGCATTTTTTAAATCATAGATCAATTGGGCCAAATCCTCAATGGAATAAATGTCATGGTGTGGAGGGGGTGAAATGAGCCCTACACCTGGTGTAGAATGCCTCACCTTTCCTATCCAATCATCCACTTTGTGACCAGGAAGCTGACCTCCTTCACCGGGCTTGGCACCTTGGGCCATTTTGATCTGAAGTTCTACCGCATTGCTCAGGTAGTTGCTTGTTACCCCAAATCTACCCGAGGCCACCTGTTTGATGGCGGATCTTTCCCAATCTCCATTTTCCTTGATTTCATACCTGATCTCATCTTCACCACCTTCACCACTGTTGCTTTTCGCACCGATCCGGTTCATGGCAATTGCCAAGGTAGTATGGGCTTCATGGGAAATGGACCCAAAGGACATAGCCCCTGTAGCAAACCGCTTCATGATGCTTTCTACAGGCTCTACTTCATCCAGTGGAACAGAGATACTTTTCTTAAATTCAAACAATCCCCTCAAAGTCAAGGCGTCTTTGGTTTGATTGTTAATTTTCTCCGCAAATTTTTTGTAGAGGGAATAATCGTTAAGCCTAGTGGATTTTTGAAGTAAATGAATGGTTTCAGGGTTGAATAGGTGCTTTTCTCCTCGCCGTTTCCACTGATAGACCCCGCCCGATTCCAAAAGGGGAGAATCTGTCTCATAGGCAGCATGGTGGCGCGTCAATACTTCTTCTGCAAGGTCATCAAAAGAAATCCCGCTGATCCGACTCACTGTTCCTTTAAAACAACGCTCTATCACCTCAGGACCCAACCCTATTGCTTCAAAAATCTGGGCGCTTTGGTAGGATTGAAGGGTACTGATACCCATTTTGGAAAGCACTTTTAAAAGTCCTTTACCTATGGCTACTTGGTAATTTTCAAATAATTCCCTTTGACTAAACGGTTTGGAAAGCATGCCTTTTTCATTGAGGGAAATCAGACTTTCCAGGGCCAAGTAAGGATTGATGGCGCTGGCACCATATCCAATCACCGTGGCGAAGTGATGAGTTTCTCTAATGTCGCCTGCTTCTACCAATATGCCTGCTTTAGTCCTGAGGTTTTTTGCCACCAAGTGATGGTGTACAGCACCCGTTGCCAATAAAGAGGGAATGGGGGCAGTAGAAGGACTCGTATCTCTATCAGACAGGATCAACACATTCTTTCCATTGTATATGGCTTCTTCTGCCTCTTTACAGAGCCTGTCTAAGGCTTCCAATAACCTTCCAGGCTGATGGTCTGCGATAAAATGGGCATATAAGGTGGCTGATCTGTATCCCTCTTCTTCAAGGTTTTTAATCTTCTGAAGGCTCTCATTCAGCAAAACGGGCTGAGAAATGTGGATCTGTTTGGTATGTTTGGGGCTTTCCTCAAGAATATTGTGAGATTCTCCAATTCTCGTAAACAAAGACATGACCAACCTTTCCCGAATGGGGTCTATTGGAGGGTTGCTTACCTGCGCAAACAGTTGTTTGAAATAATTGGAGATGTGTTGGCTCTGTTTGGACAAAACCGCTAAGGGGGTATCAGCACCCATAGAACCCAAAGGTTCATAAGCACTGTCTGCCATAGGCCCCAAAATGATCTTTAAATCTTCCGAAGTGTATCCAAAAACGGTTTGTCTTTTTCTCAGCTCCTCAGTACTGTAAGGTTGCAGCAGATTTTCAGGATCAGGCATCAACCGTAATTTCAGCCTTTGTTCACCGATCCATTTGTAATAGGGTTTGTTTTTGGTGACTTTTTCCTTTACCTCATCATCATAGAGGATTTTTCCTTTTTCCAAATCTGCCACCAGCATTCTGCCAGGACTGATCCTACCCTTCTCTGTAATCGTAGCTTCCCTGATCGGCAATGCGCCAGCCTCTGAAGACAGTATAAGGCGGTTGTCATTGGTCACAAAGTAACGGAGAGGACGTAATCCGTTTCTGTCCAAAGTTGCTCCAAGGGTTTTTCCATCACTGAAGATCAGAGCGGCTGGACCATCCCAAGGTTCAACCAAGGAGGCATGGAATTTATAAAAGGCTTTCCTGTCCTTGTCCATCACCTGATTGTCTTGCCAGGCTTCCGGGACCAACATCATCATCACATGTGGTAGGCTTCGCCCACTCAAGGCAAGCAGCTCTACCATGGCATCCAAGTTGGCAGAATCTGAAAATTTATTGTTGGTTATGGGCAGTAGCTTCTGAATTTCATCATCCGAAAAATGGATGGATTTCATCAGACTTTCCTTCGACTTCATTTTATTCAAATTGCCCCTTATGGTATTGATTTCACCATTGTGAGACAAATAGCGGAATGGCTGAGCTAGCCTCCAGTTGGGGAAAGTATTGGTAGAGAAGCGGGAATGAACAATGGCAAGTGCGGAGGTGATCCGCTTGTTCTGCAAATCCTTGTAAAAAAGCAAAACCTGATCAGTCCTCAACTGACCTTTGTATATTAATGTAAATGCGCTGAAACTGGAAAAATAAAAGGCATCATTCACCCCTGGAATGGATGAATTGATGATTTTTGAGGCGTAGTTCCTCAAAACATATAGCTTTCGCTCCAAATCTAAACCCTTCAGACCTTCTTTATGAGAAACAAAAACCTGTTCAATAATAGGCATCACCTCCAAGGCTCCCGATCCGGGAATAGTTTCATCAACTGGAACATCCCTGTATCCAATCAATTCAAAACCTAGCTCTTCGATGATTTTATTGAGAAGGGATTTAGATTTTTTATGAAGTTGGTTGTTTTTAGGGAAAAAGGTCATTCCTATCCCATAAGTGTCTGGATTTGGTAGCGTGAATCCGGATCTTAAGGTTACCTCCTGCAGGAATTCATGGGGCTTTTGGATCAAAATACCAGCTCCATCACCACTTTTGGGGTCACTGCCTCTACCGCCTCTATGCTCCATGTTACTAAGCATGTACAGGGCATCACTGATCGTTTCGTGGCTTTTGGCTCCTTTTACATTTACTACCGCCCCAATCCCACAGGAATCATGCTCGAATTCTGATCGATATAGTCCTTTATTCATTTATATTTAAATTTAATAGGTCCGAAATAAGTTGCAAAAATTACAAAATAATTACCTTTTATTAAAATCTAAACAAAAAAATAAGTATTTTCCTATCTACAAAAATACATTTCAAACGATTGTTTGAAAAATCCGTAATTCAGTAACTACCCTCCATTTTAAAAAAAAAATGTCAAAAAAATGTAAAATCAGAAAAATGTGGTTAAAATTTGAATTAATTTTTTAACATTTTCATTAAAATACTACAAATCAAGTAAAATTCCTAATTGTTTTGCAGACTGAAAAAATTATTTACTTTAATTTTTTAAAAAATTCATAATTGGCCTTCTTAAACTGTAATGTTGGAAATTTCAGATTTTTTGGTCGCCTTTGGTTTAGAAAACAATAATTCCTTTACCCAATCATCCATTTATCAATCTGTATTATGGTTGATGTTTTTGGCTTCAGGGTCTTTGATGTGCACCTTGACCTTTTTTATTTTTTTGGTATCTACAGCGATAATGGTAAATTCAAAATTTTCAAAATAAATCTTTGATCCGCTTTTGGGCAGTTTATTGTTTAATTCAAGTAATAATCCTCCCAAAGACTCGCTTTCCCCTTTTACTTCATCGAAGACATTCAAATCCAATTCGAGCTTTTTACAAAAATCATTCAATGAAACTTTGCCTTCAAAAATAAAAGTCTGAGGATCAATTTCTTGGTATTTGATGTCCTCACCATCATCAAATTCATCATTTATTTCCCCAATGATCTCTTCAATCAAGTCTTCAAGGGTTACCAATCCTGAAGTGCCCCCATACTCATCTACAACTATGGCCATGTGAACTCTCTTTTTTTGAAAGTCTTTCAATAGCCCATCCACTTTTTTGTTTTCAGGGACAAAAAAACCTTTTCTGATCAATTCTTGCCAATTAAAATCTTCCTCTTTCTCTATGTGGTTGAGGAGGTCTTTGATGTACAAAATGCCCTGTATGTGATCGATGGTTTCACTGTAAACAGGAATTCTTGAAAAACCGCTTTTGTTGATTTTGTCCATGAGTTCATGGAAAGTCATGTCAATGTCTACTGCGGTGATGTCCATTCTTGATTGCATGACTTGTTTGACCGAAAGGGCTCCGAAGTTTACGATGCCTTTCAAGATGTCTTTTTCTTCCTCAGTGGTGCTCTCCGAAGTCATCTCAAGGGCATGGTGAAGCTCATCTACTGAGAGGCTGTAGCCTTTTTTTTCAATCCGCTTTTCTATTACGTTGCTGGTTCGCATCAAAAATGAGGATAGCGGGGAAAGGAGGATGGAAAAGAAATTGAGGGATTTGGCCATTAATAAGGAAAAAGAAATCCTTGCATTGTTTGCGTATACCTTAGGCACAATCTCACCGAAAAACACAATAGCAAAAGTGATACCTACAGTCTGTACCAATATCAAAGTTAGCCCCGAAGCGCTCGTCCCAAAAATTGACCAAGTCACAAATGTGGCCAAAGTGACCATACCAATGTTGATTAGGTTATTGAGAATCAGGATCGTGCTTAAGAGTTTTCTGGGAGTTTCTACGAGTTTGATGACCAATTGGGCGTTGGGATCAACATCTTCTTTCAACGCCTTCAAATCGTCATGTTGGAGAGAAAAAAAAGCTACCTCTGATCCTGATACCAAAGCAGAACCCAACAGTAAAAGGATGAAAATCAAACCATTTACCAAAAGATAGCTGGTTGAAACCTGCGAAATTTCAACCAGCAAAGTAATACTCGGGTAGGGGTCGTCCATTAATTCAAATTAAGATTGCTGCAAAATTAACTATTTATCCATGAATTCTCCCTTTTTTAAATTTAGAAAGGGAGGTCGTCCCCATCGTCATCCATGGCTCCTGAGGAGCCGGAAGGCATACTTGCTCCTTGCTGTGCAGGGGCAGAACTTCCCATATTGCCACTGTTTCCAGAATTACCACTTTCACTTTTGCCATCTAGCATGGTCATGTTGATCACACGGATTCTGATTTTTTTCCGGTTATTGCCCTGCTCGTCCTGCCATGTATCAGACTTTATTTTTCCCTCGGCATAGATTTTACTGCCCTTTTTTAGGTATTGTTCCGCAATTTTTGCCAAGCCATCCCAAAGCTCCAAGTCATGCCATTCTGTGTTTTCTATGCGATTACCTGAGCGGTCTTTGTAGGTTTCTGTGGTAGCCAATCTAAGGTTAGCCACGACCTTATCTCCTTCCAGGTACTTTACTTCTGGGTCTGCTCCTAAATTTCCGATTAAAATAACTTTATTTACTCCTGCCATACTGTGATTAAGGTTTATGTTGAAAAAAAAGTTGATAGTTAAAATTACACATTATTTCTGATCGTTCAAAAAGTTTACAATTAGTTTAGGCTTTCCCAGACTTTCCAGTTTTTCATTGTTTACCAATAACAGGCCGGCCGATTCTGACCATTTTTTTAAACTCTTCAGCCTTGATTGATTTACCTTTATATGGACGAAATTGGCCTGAATTCTTTGGTGGGTCAACAGGTGTCTGTATGACGATTCAGGATTGAAATAGACATTAGGATCCAAATTTAGGAGTGAGTGGAAAATTTGGCTTGACTCAAAATCCACACTCAAATTGTTTGACATTTCTTCCAATGGAAAATCATGTAATCCTTGCCAAATGTCCCCAGCCTCCCGGTGACGGACTATTGTAAAATCCGCACAGGTAATGTAAAAATACATAAAATGACGATGGCTGATTTTGATCCGTTTTTCTTTTACCGGAAATTGAGAGACCATATTTTTTTGGAATGCAAAACATCCAGGAGCCAAAGGGCAACTAGGGCAATCAGGATTTTTTGGAACACATTGAAGGGCGCCAAATTCCATGATGGCTTGATTAAATTCATCGGGTCTTTCCTTTGAGATGGCTTGGTTTACCAGATCTTCAAAGACTTTCCTTCCGGAAGCACTACCGATATCTTCAGAAATTCCGAAATACCGGCTAATGACCCTGAAAACATTGCCATCCACTACTCCCATTGGTTCCAAAAAAGCAAAGGAAGCAATGGCTGCGGCGGTATATCGGCCGATGCCTTTCAGTTGGAGCAGTTTTTCAAAAGAATCCGGGAAATTTCCGTTATGCCTGCTGACTACTTCTTTGGCGCAGGCATGCAGATTCCTGGCACGGCTATAATAACCCAATCCCTGCCAAAGACGCATAATCTCTTCTTCAGGGGCACAGGCCAAGTCTTGTACAGTAGGATATTTATGGATAAATCGCTCAAAATAGGGTAGACCTTGAGCAACCCGGGTTTGTTGTAAAATTATTTCAGCCAGCCAAATTTTATAAGGGTCTTTTATATCTCTCCAAGGTAATTCACGTTTATGATTGGGATACCAACCTAACAACACTTGGGTAAATCGATTGAAATTCAAAACATTAGAAAATTTAAATTGAAAATATCTTTCATCAAATGACGCTAATTTTAGTCAATTTGTTTTTAATTTGAAATGCTTGGTGTAAATTTGCAGTCCCAAAATGAGTTGGTTAATAGGTTGTTAGGCTTATTTGATAATTTAAATTTAAAACACAGTGACTAAAGCAGAAGTAATCACCAAAATTTCGGACAAGACAGGAATTCAGAAAGATGATGTGACGCAGACCATCGAGGCCTTTTTCAAGGTAGTAAAAGAATCCATGTCAGAGGGAGAGAACATTTACGTGAGAGGATTTGGTAGCTTCATCAACAAGAAGAGAGCTAAAAAAATCGCCCGTAACATTTCCAAGAACACTGCGATTGTAATCGATGAGCACTATGTACCGGCCTTCAAGCCATCCAAAGTATTCGTGGAAAAAATCAAAAACAGCAAAAAAATCAAAGAATTCGTTCCTCAGGACTAATTCTGGGAACTTACTTCCTTTATGAGAAAGTCTCAGATCCTTCTGTTGGTCCTTGCCGTAACAATGGTCGTGGTGCTTTTTGCACTGCCCACCGTGGTAGTAGACAATGATGAGGGCAATACCAACTTTGAAGAGACATCTGGGACACCATCTGCACAAGAAACCCCTGATATTCATGACAGCCCTTTACCCGAGGGAGCCAGTCAACAGATCAGGAACTGGAGGAGTGCGATGGAACTGGAAGAAAGTTCAGAAAAATTTGCTACCTTTGCAGATTCCATTGCCTCACAATATGCCAGCGCTGGTAAATTTGACAGTTCTGCCTATTATTATGGCCTTACTGCTGAAAAATTTCCTCAAATTGAAAATTGGGAAAAAGCCGGAAATGCATATTATGAGGCATTTGGATTTGCATTGAATGAGGAAAAGGTGGTTTATCTGGCAGGAAAAACCAGGGACTACCTCAATAAAGTTCTGGAAAAAGATCCGGAAAGATTGGATTTAAAGACCAAAGTGGCCATGACTTATGTTTCCTCATCCAATCCCATGCAGGGTATTACCATGCTCAGGGAGGTGTTGGAACAAGATCCGAGACATGAACTTGCACTTTTCAACATGGGTATTCTGTCCATGCAGTCGGGACAATACAAAAGAGCTTCTGAGCGATTTGAGGAACTTGTCGACTATCATCCTGAAAACATGCAGGGGCAGTTTTACCTTGGAGTAAGTTACTTTGAATCCAAACAAAAAAACAAAGCAAAAAAACAGTTTCAAAAAGTGAAAGACTTGACGCAAGATCCTATGATTTTGACCAGTGTCGATAACTATTTGCAACAACTATAGAATATTTGTTCCACTCTAAATGATAACATTATGCCTTGCGGTAAAAAAAGAAAAAGACATAAGATCGCTACGCACAAGCGTAAGAAAAGACTGAGAAAAAACAGACATAAGAAGAAGTAATTCACTTCTTCTTTTTGAGTTTTTACTAAACGTTCATTAACATAAAAAAGGAGACCTTTGAGTACTGAATTATTAATCGATTCTGCTCAAAACGGAGGTCGAATCGCCCTGCTGAAAAACAAGAGTTTGGTGGAGCTCCACTCCAACGGAGAGGACAACAAATTCAAAGTCGGGGATATTTATTTGGGAACTGTCCGCAAAATAGTCAATGGACTAAATGCGGCATTCATCGACCTGGGTTACGAAAAAGATGCATTTCTGCATTATCAGGACCTGGGCCCCCAATTCAATAGCCTCAACAAATTCACCAAGCAAGTGCGTAATAACAATTACGCCAGTTATAATTTAAAGGGGTTTTCAACTGAACCTGAAATAGAAAAACTGGGGAAGATTTCTTCCACACTTTCTAAGAACAACCAAATCTTGGTTCAGATTGTCAAGGAGCCAATTTCTACAAAAGGCCCCAGACTTTCCTGTGAGCTCTCCTTAGCCGGTCGTTATCTGGTATTGGTGCCCTTTTCCAACGCTGTCAATGTATCTAAAAAGATCAGAAGTGCAGAAGAAAGAAGAAGGCTTGCCCGCTTGATCACCTCCATCAAACCCGAAAATTTCGGTGTCATCATTAGAACCGTTGCAGAAGGCCAGTCCGTTACTGAACTGGACAAAGATCTGCGAAACCTGGTGACCACTTGGGAAGATGGCATGAAAAAGCTGGCCAAAGCCAAAAGCAGGGACAAGGTAATAGGAGAAATGAGTATGGCATCCTCCATCATAAGGGACCTACTCAACGAATCATTCGATGCAATCACCGTAGAGGATGAATTAACGCATGATCAGATCAAATCTTACATAAGATCGATCGCCCCAGAAAAAGAAAAAATTGTTAAGCTTTACAACGGTAAAGCAAAGCTCTTTGAAAGTTTTGGAATTGAAAAGCAAATCAAAAGCTTGTTTGGACAAACCATTAGCCTACCTCAGGGAGGCTATGTGATCATTGAACATACTGAAGCGCTACACGTAGTAGACGTCAACAGTGGCAATAAATCCAATCAAGAAAGCGACCAAGAGAATACAGCTTTAAAAACAAACTTGGTAGCTGTCAAAGAAATTGCCAGACAACTTAGACTCCGGGATATGGGAGGCATCATTGTCATTGACTTCATAGATATGAAAAAGGCCGAAAACAAAAAGGTCATTTTTGAAGCCATGAAAAATGAAATGAGATCCGACCGGTCCAAGAATACGGTTTTGCCCTTAACCAAATTTGGTTTGATGCAGATCACCCGTCAAAGGGTAAGACCGGAAGTCAACATTGTAACAAAAGAAACCTGCCCTTCCTGCAACGGAACAGGCAAGATTCAAGCTTCCATTTTGGTGGCTGACAAGTTGGAAAAAGACCTGGAGCACATTGCAGTAAACCAAAATCTTTCAAGCATAAAAATCGGACTTCATCCATACCTGCATGCCTACTTTTCAAGTGGCATCATTTCGAAAAGAGTCCAATGGTTTTTTAAATATTTCAAGTGGGTAAAACTGATCCCCGATTCATCTCTGCCTGTGACGGAGTATAAATTCCTGGACGATTCCGGAGAAGAAATAGAACTTAATGTGAAAAGCGAAACCGAATAGGTTTCGCTTTTTTTATCTCACCGTATAGCTCAATCGCATGGTAATGGATGCGGTTTTTTCTTTCGAGGAAGTGTTGAAGGTACCACCCCAAGAGTAATCCTCATTGGAATTTTGACCTGTGATCTGGAAAATTCCCATATTGGCCGAGATCAGTTTTCCCAATTTTGAATTGGCGTTTTCTGCAATTTTTTCTGCCCTTATCCGGGCATCCTCAGTTGCTTTCGAAATCATCTCAATCTTCAGGTCATCCAATTGGGTATAATAGTACCTAGGTGCCTGTGAGTAGAATTTGACTCCTTGCAAGAGCAGTTCCGTGATTTCCCTCGAAATGCCTTCTACTTTTTCCACTTCCTTTGACTCTATCTGCAAGGATTGGTTAAGTTGATAACCTAAAAAAGTCTGACCCATGTAATTTCCGCTGCTGTTGTAGTTTTGTTGGTAAAGGGGATTGGTATTGACCGCCTTAAAAATAATGACTTCCTGCGGAATCCCTTTTTTGATGAGGTAATCAGTTACGGCTTTTCTGTCTCTTTCCAATTCAGCATAGGCCTGTTGGATTTCCATGTTTTCCCGGCTGAAATTTCCCTCCCATACAATTAGGTCTGACGTAAAATCCTGTTCGCCCAACCCTGTAACATCAATCGTTCCGGACTTTTGGTTGCGGTTGATGAAGGCATTTCCCAATACCAAAGAGGAGACAATGATGGCTATGGCGAAAATGCCTGCAGCTAGATTTCTTTGTTTCATACGGGTTAAGTTATCGATCGAATTTACATTAAGGAATTCAAAGTTTTTGCCAATTGATATAAATCTTTTTTGGTATGGTAAGCTGCCAATACAATTCTGTTTATCGTTGGGTCTTTAGGAGAGGGATAGGGGAAAGATGAAACCAAAATTCCGGATTTTTCCAATTCTTCTACCCAAGCATGTTTCTCAAACCTTATTACAGGATAATTTTCAATATAGGTAAGATGCTGTAGACCCTTGACCGCCTCAAATAAAAAGGCCATGTTGTCCATTAGTTTTTCCTTTTGGATACGGTATAAACTCAATCCATTCAGAAAAGCAAACAACGGTCCCGGGGAAGGGGGAGAAGCTCCTCTGAAAATGGTCTGCTCTTGCAATTTATGGATCAGTTGATGATCTCCACAGATGATGCCTGCCGTAAGGCCAAGCCCCTTGCCCAAAGAACCTGATACCACCAGCCTTAAAGGCAATTTTTTCCATTGGGCATAAGTGCCAAATAAATCGTCCCCCAACACCCCAAAGGCATGGCTGTCATCCAACAACAGGGTGTATTGGTGGTGTGAAGGTAAATTTTGAATCCAGTCAAAATCATGGATTTCAGGTACGAGTGGGTCCACTGCATTGGCCAAAAGGAGGATGTTTTTTTTCGCCAATTTTTCGCAGGTAGCCCTTACTTCTTCTTTCCATGCAGAAAAAGTGGGCAGGGATGATGGCGAATGTCCGTGAGGAAGAATTGCAGGATGGGTCTGTGGTGCGATAAATATTTCTTCCGCACTAGCGCTCAGCACATTTGACACCAAATGTCCAGAAAGATACCCACTACTCAGCACCATGGCTTTTTCCGCGCCCGTTTTTTCTTCAAAAAGCCTTTCAATTCTGTCGTAAAGATCCAATTGTACATTGCTAAACCGACTTGCACCGAAGTTAAGCCCGTACTTTTGAATACCTTCAATCGCCAATTTTTCAATCTCAGCAACTGTGCTTGTGCCTAAATAAGCCGTTCCGCTAAAATACAACCATTCCTTTTCTCCGTTGGATATCTTTCGGTCAATTTTATATGGCGTGGATATGTTTATCATTATTGTTGCAAAGATTTGGTCTAGCCATTATCGCTGGATCCAAAGATAGAAAATACTTACAAACTGAACCTTGTTTAGTGTCTTCCCGATTTCCATATTTGCTTCATTGATTTTTTGATCTGAACTAAGATGATTAATTTCGCAGCAAAAGAAAGCCATGTCTAAAACCATCATTTACTCCAAAGAAGCCCCTGCACCCATTGGACCTTATAGCCAAGCGGTAAAAGTAGGCAATACCTTGTATGTTTCGGGTCAGATTCCTTTGGATGCAGAATCTGGGGAACTCCTAAATGCCAACATCACCGAAGAAACTCATGCTGTCATGAAAAACCTGGAAGCGGTGCTCAGAGCAGCAGGCTATGGATTTTCTGATGTAGTCAAGTGCAGCATTTTTATAAGGGACATGGACCAATTTGGTACAATCAATGAAGCTTACGCACAGTATTTCCAAACTGATCCTCCCGCAAGAGAAACAGTAGAAGTGAGTAGACTTCCTAGAGATGTCAATGTGGAAATATCCTGTGTGGCAGTGAAATAACCTAAAAAATATATTTTACAAATCAAAAAGGCTAAGGTCAAGTTTCCTTTTTTTAATTCCCCGACCAATTAAGAAGTAAATTGCCCACTCCCCTTGGAGAATTATTGGGTTATGGTTGTTGGGTTAGTTTTTTGGCCAATTGCCCGAAAACCACCCGATGTACAGGTTTCACCAAATGCCAGTACAGCCTTCCCCATAGTCCCTTTGGGGCAAAATAAACGCTTTGGGTTAGTTGTGAACCGCCTAAAGTTGAATGGATTTTCCATTCCAGCCAAACTTCCCCGGGGATCTTCATTTCACCTTTGAGCAGCAATGTTTTTTCATCTCGATCTGCCCTGATGACCTTCCAAAAATCAAGTGGGTCATTCTCTCTTAATTCTGTCGGATGATTCCTTCCCTTTCTATACCCTATTCCACCAAGGCATCGGTCCAAAAACCCTCTGATTTTCCATAAACTGGTGCCAAAGTACCAACCATTTTCTCCACCTATGGTCCAGATGTTTTCCAAAACCTCCTCTTTTCCAGTTTCAATGGGTCTTTCGTATATTTCAATAAGGCAGTTTTCTGGGGGAAATTTGTGCATGAATGGATTTTTGATTCCATATCCCATAACTTTAAATCCGGTCTACTGTTAGAAATCCATGAATATTTTCCCATATCAAAGCGAAATTTTGGTTTCCCCTCTTCAACCTGGAAAAATTAAATCTCGCTTGGAAAAAGTTACCTTGAACGTCAATTTTCTGGATATTGAAGCCAGGAAGGCAAAGGGTCATGTCTTTAATGGAGTAATTCTTGAAAATACCTTTAGGCTTTCGTTGTTCATCGATAAAGCAGATAGTTTCCTGCCACTGATCAAAGGGAGTATTGAAGCCTCGGAAATGGGTTCTATTCTTTTTATAGAATACCGACTTTTTCCCAGCTCTATTTTTTTCTTGGCATTTTGGAGTTTGGTGACTTTATTAATGGCTGCTTTTTTTGGGCTTACAGCAGGTCAGCCTCTATATGCATTCATCAGTTTTTTGGTTGGTTTAGGCAATTATTTTTTTGCGTGGAGCCATTTTCGAAGGAAGACCAGGCGGTCACAATTAATTTTTCACGAATTATTGGAAACGGAGATAAAGGATTAAACAGTAAAATTCTATGGATTAAAGTTGGTTGGTGGTAATTTAGCAGGGAAAAAATAACCAACAAATCAATATGAGCATAAGAATTGAAAAAGATACCATGGGGCCGGTAGAGGTTCCTGCTGACAAGTATTGGGGTGCACAGACCCAAAGGTCAATCAACAATTTTAAAATAGGCGGTACCAGGAACCAAATGCCAATAGAGATCATCCGTGCTTTTGCCATACTCAAAAAATCCGCAGCCTTAACCAATGCCGAACTTGGTGTTTTAGAACAGGATAAGGCAGATATCATTGCCAAGGTTTGTGATGAGATTCTGGAAGGTAAACATGATGATCAATTTCCTCTTGTCATATGGCAGACTGGTTCTGGCACGCAATCCAACATGAATTCCAATGAGGTAATAGCTTATAGGGCACATGTACTTTTAGGAGGAAGTCTGGAAGATGCCAAGAAAAAAATTCATCCCAATGATGATGTAAATAAATCCCAATCCTCCAATGATACTTTTCCCACGGCCATGCACATTGCGGCATATAAGATGGTCATGGAAACTACGATTCCGGGAGTGACCAAATTAAGGGATACCTTAAAGTCAAAATCTGTGGAATTTATGGAGGTGGTAAAAATCGGACGAACGCATTTCATGGATGCCACACCGCTTACTTTAGGCCAGGAATTTTCTGGTTATGTAGCTCAGTTGGACCATGGCCTAAAGGCATTAAAAAATACATTGGATCATCTGTCGGAACTGGCTCTAGGTGGAACCGCAGTAGGTACTGGTCTCAATACACCCAAAGGATATGCGGAAATGGTGGCCAAGAAAATAGCTGAATTCTCTGGACAGCCTTTGGTGACAGCGCCCAATAAATTTGAAGCCCTTGCCGCGCATGATGCCATCGTCGAAACCCACGGTGCCCTCAAACAGTTGGCGGTGAGTTTGATGAAAATCGCCAATGACATCAGAATGTTGTCCTCAGGCCCTAGGTCCGGAATAGGTGAGATTCTGATTCCTGAAAATGAACCAGGCTCTTCTATCATGCCGGGAAAAGTCAACCCTACCCAGGTAGAGGCCATGACCATGGTCTGCGCACAGGTGATGGGCAATGATGTGGCAGTTTCTATAGGAGGATCTAATGGTCATTTTGAATTGAACGTTTTTAAACCCATGATGGTGAACAACCTCCTGCAATCGGCGCGTTTGTTGGGTGATGCTTGTGTTTCTTTCAATGACAATTGCGCTGTGGGGATTGAACCCAATGTCGCATTTATAAAAAGGCACCTAGAAAATTCATTGATGCTGGTTACTGCGCTAAACCCACACATTGGTTATGAAAATGCAGCGGCTATCGCAAAAAAAGCGCACAAAGAAGGAACTAGTTTGAGGGAGGCAGCATTGGATTTGGGATTGCTAACCAATGATCAATTTGATGAATGGGTAAAACCTGAGGACATGATTGGGGGTCTCAAAACTTAATATTGAACAAAATTTCAAAAAATTTAAGCTAAGTTACAGGAAATCAGGTCGCTCTAAATCAAGGAATTGGAGCGACCTGATTTTCTTTTAAAAAACATTTCTGTATATTCTAAATAATTTTTGTTTAATTCGTAAATCTGATTTAGATTTTTGTATTTTAGACGGTATAAATGGGAAAACTTATAAATTCGACAAATCACTTATGACCCACTGTAAGTTTTTAGTAGTGTTATTTTTGATAGCCACAATGGTAGTTTCTTTTCAGGCTCAGGCACAAATGACCAAACAAGAAAAAAAAGCACTCAAATGGGAATTATTCAGATTGTCAGTAGAGGAGTACCAGCAACTTAAGCAAGAACATGCCCGCTATTCAAGCAAGGCTGATTCATTGTCGACGGCAGCCGAAGATCTTTCCGAAAATATGGCTGAAAGAGATACTGAGTTGGAGGAATTACGGACAAAAGTTAGTCAGCTTGAGAGAAAAATCAAAGATCAGGAAGAGTTGATATATACCGGTGACCCCGAAGAGTTTGCCGATAATTTTGTTATGATCAGAAAGGAAAATCAATTGCAACGACAGCAATCCGATTCAATTTCCTCGATGAATTCCATAATGAAAAAGGAATTGAATGAAAAAACAAACCAAGTAGTGGACTTGAAGTTTGAACTTGGCAAATTGAGGGCTCAACTTGACGGTTCTGATATCGTTCAGGAAACAGGTGAGGTGCTTACAGCAGAGCAATACGAAGACATTAAGGAGCAAAGTACGGATATCCAAGAGAAAACAGCAGCCATGGAAGCCATGATTACAACTTTGCGCAAGGATTTGGTGGCTAAAGATGAAGAAATTGCCAAACTAAGGGCTGACCTTTCAAGGCTCGAAAGTTCTGTTGCTGAGCGTCGACCTGAAGGAATTACCGTTGAATCTGATGATTCTTGGAAAGACGGTATCCTCTTCAGGGTTCAGATCGGGGCGTATAAAGATTATGATTTTTCCAGTGTAGTAGGCAGCGCACCCGACCTTAACGTTGAGGAGGTGGATGGCCTTAAACAATACACAGCCGGTAATTTTCGGGACTATGATGAAGCCAACCTACTTAAAAAGCACCTGAGGAAAGTAGGAGTCAGTGATGCCTGGATTGTTTCATATAAAGACGGCAACAGAGTGCCTCTCAAAGATGTGTTAAACAAAGTCTTGGAATGATTCAAGTTTTTTTCCGAGAGATACTTGTTTATACACAACTAGTCCTTAAATAATAAAACAGAATTTTACCTAAGATGTGGCCAAGTTTAGTAATTTAGCCATTATGGATTATAGGTGGAAGATAGCAGACCCTGCTGACCCAGACAAAATAACCGCACTGAGCAAGGAAATCAACGTTAATCCAACTTTGGCCAATTTGCTTATCAATAGGGGTATATTTAATTTTCAAAAAGCCAAGGAATTTTTTAGGCCGGATTTGGATAAACTCCATGATCCGATGTTGATGAAGGACATGGACAAGGCAGTTGACCGCTTGGAGAGGGCTGTTCAGCATCATGAAAAAATACTAGTTTATGGTGATTATGATGTAGATGGTACCACTGCAGTAGCTTTGTTTTTTGAATTCATAAAGGAATTTTATGATCAAGTCGATTTTTATATACCTGACCGATACCAAGAGGGTTATGGTGTTTCTGAAAAAGGGGTGCGTTATGCAGCAGAAAACGGCTTCAAGCTGATCATTTCCCTGGACTGCGGGATCAAAGCCATAGATAAGGTGAGTTTGGCGAAGGAATTTGGGGTGGATTTCATCATTTGCGACCACCATACGCCTGGCCCTATATTGCCTCCTGCAGTAGCTGTCCTAGACCCTAAGAGGTCGGACTGCATCTACCCGTACAAAGAATTGAGCGGCTGTGGGGTGGGCTTTAAACTGATACAGGCCTATAGTAAGCGAACAGGTATCCCTGAGGAAAAAATATTCTCTCTTCTGGACTTATTGGCCGTAAGTATAGCGGCTGACATCGTTCCGATAACAGGAGAAAACCGGATTTTGGCAGCCTATGGTCTGGAACGTTTGAATAATAATCCCAGGCCTGGATTGAAGGCACTTGTTTTGAAAAGTAAGCTGGAAAAAGAAATAGACATTACCGATGTGGTTTTTAAAATAGGGCCTAGAATAAACGCTTCTGGCAGACTGGAGCATGCAAAGGCCTCTGTCGAATTATTGATTTCCAAGAATTTGGAGGAGGCCATCAGGAAAGCAGATTTGGTAGAGGACGTAAATGCTGCAAGGAAAAACTTTGACGAAAACATTACCAAAGAAGCTTTGGAAATGATCAAAGTTGCCGAAGGCAATGGCACTGTAAAAAGCACTGTGTTATTCAAAGAAGACTGGCATAAAGGGGTAATAGGAATTGTGGCCTCCCGTTGTATAGAACAATATTACCGACCGACCATCATCCTTACCGAGTCCAACAACAAAGCTACCGGCAGTGCCAGGTCAGTATTTGATTTTGATATATATGAAGCCATTTCCGAATGCAGTGATTTGTTGGAGCAATTTGGCGGGCATAAATATGCCGCCGGGCTGACTTTAGCCGTTGAAAATGTACCAGCATTTCAGCAAAAGTTTGAATCTGTTGTCAGCGCTAGGATTTCGGAAATCCATCTAAAACCTGTATTGGAGATTGATGATGAATTGTTGCTGGACCAGGTCAATTATAAATTTTACAATATTTTGAAACAAATGGCACCTTTCGGACCTGGCAATCCTGAGCCTGTGTTCTGTGCAAACCAGGTTTATGCCGAAAATATCCGTATTTTGAAAGACAAGCACCTGCGTTTTGATTTGGTGCAGGATGGACAGGGTACCCATCCCATTTGCATAGCGTTTGGCATGGTGGATCAGTTGAAAGATCCAGATCAGATCATTTACCGGTTTTTGAAAAGCAAAAAAAGATTCAATCTGGCCTTCGAAATCAGAGAAAATACATTTAGGGACAAAAGTACCCTACAGTTGTATGTTAAAGACATTAAATTTGATTGAATATGAAGCTTAGAGGTGAAAACCTGGTTAAAATATACAAAGGGAAACGAGTAGTCAATGACATATCCGTTGAGGTGGAGCAGGGGGAAATAGTGGGACTATTGGGACCCAATGGGGCGGGTAAAACAACTTCCTTTTACATGATTGTGGGATTAATTAAACCTTACTCTGGAAGGGTTTTCCTGAATGAAGAAGAAATCACTGCTCTGCCCATGTACAGAAGGGCCAAAAGGGGCATAGGATATCTGGCCCAAGAAGCTTCGGTTTTCAGAAAACTTTCCGTGGAGGAAAACATCCTGGCCGTTCTCGAAATGACCAAAATGCCTAAGTCTGCCCAAAAAGAAAAGGTGGAGAGTCTATTGGAAGAGTTTAGCCTTACTCATGTCCGGAAAAATCTGGGTATGGTGCTATCTGGTGGAGAAAGAAGGAGGACTGAAATCGCACGAGCATTGGCAGTTGATCCCAAATTTGTCCTTCTGGATGAGCCATTTGCAGGGGTAGATCCAATTGCGGTGGAAGAAATACAGACCATTGTGGCGCAATTGAAAAACAAAAACATCGGTATCCTGATCACTGACCACAATGTCAATGAGACACTTTCTATCACAGACAGGGCTTATTTGATGTTTGAGGGGAAATTGTTGAAAGCAGGCACTGCAGAAGAACTGGCCGCAGACGAGCAGGTCAGACGTGTATATTTGGGAAGAAATTTTGAACTGAAGCGGAAAATTTGACATGGAGATGATCAATACCTTTATGACCTGGATCTTCAAGAATAGGATTGGTCAGATCAACAATTTTAAAGAGAATCCCATTCAGGTCCAAAGAGAGATTTTTTTTGAATTGATTGGGGCTGCCAAACGGACTGATTTTGGCAGAAAGTTTGGTTTTCTGGATATCAGTACTTACAGAGATTTTGCGGAGAGGGTTCCTATCCATGATTACGAACAGATGAAACCATACATCGAGCAGACCATGAAAGGCCGGCAGAATGTAATCTGGCCCTCGGATATCCATTGGTTTTCCAAATCCTCAGGTACCACAGGCAGTAGAAGCAAGTTTATTCCTGTCTCTGAAGAATCGTTGGAAGACTGTCACTTTAAAGGAGGGAAAGACATGCTTTCCTTGTATGTCAACAATTATCCTGACAGCAGGCTTTTTACAGGTAAAGGGCTCACCATTGGAGGAAGTTTACAAATTAATGATTTGGATGGTAATCAAGAAAGCAAATATGGAGACATATCTGCTGTCATTATGCAAAATTTACCCATTTGGGCACAGTTTGCCCGAACGCCAAGCTTGGAAGTTGCTTTGATGAGTGAATGGGAGGCCAAAATAGAACGGATGGCGGAAGAAACTCGGTTCGAAAATGTGACCAGCATATCCGGTGTTCCTACCTGGACCATTGTTTTGATCAAAAAAATACTGGATGTAAGCGGAGCTAAAAATATTCTGGAGGTTTGGCCAAATCTTGAGGTTTTCTTTCATGGAGCGGTAGCATTTGGCCCTTATAGAAAGCTTTTCGAGGAATTAATTCCTTCTCCTAAGATGCGTTACGTCGAAACGTACAACGCCTCCGAGGGGTTTTTTGGGATACAGGATCAAAAGGATTCCGATGAACTTCTGCTGATGCTGGATTACGGGATATTTTACGAATTTATCCCTATGGAGGAATGGGAAAAGGCAAATCCAAAAGTGGTTCCTTTGGAAGGAGTGGAAATAGGTAAAAATTATGCTATATTGATCAGCACCAATGCAGGGCTTTGGCGGTATAAAATCGGGGATACTGTAAAATTCACCTCTATCAGCCCTTACCGGATCCGTATCTCGGGACGTACCAAGCATTTCATCAATGCTTTTGGTGAGGAAGTGATCGTAGAAAATGCGGAGAAAGCCATTGAGATGGCCTCTGAAGTCACCAATTCCACGATTGCCAATTTCACCGCGGCACCGGTGTATTTTGAAGGTGAAAACGGGAAGGGTGCTCATGAATGGGTAATAGAATTCCAGACCTCACCAAAGGATAAGGAAGTTTTTGTGGAGAAACTGGATCAAGCCTTGAGAGAACTCAATTCAGATTATGATGCCAAAAGATATCGGGACATGGCCTTAACTTTGCCAAAGGTACATTTTGCTAAGGAAGGCTTGTTTTCAGAATGGATGAAATCCAGAGGTAAACTGGGAGGTCAAAACAAGGTACCCCGACTTTCCAATAATAGGGAGTACCTCGATGACATTTTAAATTTGATGGAAAGTACTAGCGGGTCCATTTGATGGTACACCCGATTGCTTTGGTGGAATTCCGGCTAACCTTTTTCCCATCCATCAACTCAGCCAGTGCTTTTTCTACATAGGGTTCAGTTACAGCAGAGGGAACTTGATAGTTATTGTCTATCGCACCAATGTATTCCACCACATAATCCTCGCCTGATTTGTTGAGAATGTATACATGAGGGGTACGTGTTGCCCCATAAGTTTTGATCACTTCCTGGCTTTTGTCGTAGACATATGGAAAAGGGAAATTCTTGGCCTTTGCTCTTTCCTGCATTTTTTCAAAGCTATCCCCAGGAGATACTTTGTCATCGTTGGAATTGATGGCTATGACAGGATAACCCTTTTCGGCATATTTTTCATGCAATTCAATCATTCTGTCCTCATAAGCCACCACATAAGGACAGGTGTTGCAGGAAAAAATAACTAAAAAGCCTTTGGCATCTTCATAATTTGAGAGAGAAACCATTTCCCCCCTTACATCCTTAAGACTGAAATCAGCGGCTTTGTCTCCAACCTTATAACCAGTACTTTCCTGGGCCATAGCGCTCAAAGCGAAAAGACCAGATAAGACAATACTAAAATAAAAGCCTTTTGAATTTTTCATCGTAATTTTGTTTTGAGTTGATTAATCTTTTCTAAGAGTTCTGATTCATCCATTTCACCTTCGTGAAAACTTTTGCTGCCATCAGGTAATATGAATAGAGTGGCAGGGATAGCCCCAGACCAACTGGGATCTACCTTATCAATCCAGCGGTCAAAGTCTACATCATCCAAAAGAATTACTGGGGATTTGATACTTCTTTTCTCTATAAAGCCCGTAACCCTTTCAGGTTTCCGTCCATCATCCATGGAAATGAAATATAAATCTAATTCTGGATCTTCTGCATTAACTTTTTCGAAGTGGGGCATTTCTTTGATACATGGGGCACACCAAGTTGCCCAAAAATTATAAATCCGTATCTTATCAGAAGGAGTTTTAAATTCTCCCTCCAATTCATCAAAATCTACAATACGCAGTTCATCTTTGGTATAGCTATTGGTTACAAAGAAGCATACAAAAATCAGTAATACATTACTTTTCATATCTTGTGTGTACTTTACATTTCCTAACGGTTAGGTAGAGGAATTAGATACATTTTTTTATTACATCCTATTCAAAAGCCAAGAGCAAGGATTAAATATTTTGATATTTTTCAAAGAATTTGCCAATATTTTCTTTTCATGTTCATACCAGATGTTCAAGAACGTTATTGCAAGAAAATTGTTTATTATCCTAAAAAAAATGCATTTAAAATCATAAACTTAAATTAACAAAAAAATTCCTCTTTTTTTATCCACAATTATCAACACTTATCCACATCAGGTTGAATATTTGAGTTAAGTATCTTATAATCAGATATTTACAATAATATTCTAAACCTAGTTTTGTGGATAAGTGATTGAGAATGAATTTTTTACGGATAAAAACTCAGCGTAAATACTGGTTAAAGAAAAAATAAAAAAAATGCAAAATAAGTTTATTCCTGTTGCTGACGAATCAGCCTTTTTCGATAAGCATTGAAAATTCTGGATTTTGAAACAAAGCCCAAATATTTTCCATTTTCGACCACGGGCAGGTTCCACGCCCCTGACTTTTCAAACTTATCCATGACAGTCTGCATGGTTTCACTTGGATGGATAAAATCCGGAGGGCTATGCATCAATTGGCTCACCATGACACTTTCTTGCTTTTCCCCATCAAACATGATATCCCGGATATCGTCTAAGGTGATGATTCCACTTAACTGCCCTTCCTCATTGACTACAGGGAAGATGTTTCTTTTTGATAGTTTGACCAAGTCACATAGATCTTGAAGCCGGGCCTCAGGTCGGATAGGCAGTAGGTCGATTTCCATAATCCTTCTGATGTCTATAAGTCCCAATACCTGTTCATCCTTCGTTTCAGGCAGGTACTTACCCTGCTCTATCAATTGTTTTTTATAATATGAATCTTTATCGAAATAGGTAGTGGTCACAAATGAAATGGCAGAAACCAACATCAGTGGAACAAATAACTCATACCCGCCTGTGATTTCTGCGATTAGGAATATGGCGGAAAGCGGGGCATGCTGCACACCGCTCATTACTCCGCACATGGCTACTAAAGTAAAATGAGCGACAGGCAAAGGAATATAGTACCCAAAAAGGTTATTGGAATAAGCGAATAAAAAGCCGATGATGCCACCCACATAGAGTGATGGTGCAAATATGCCTCCACTTCCACCACTACCGATAGTCAAAGCAGCCGCAATGGGTTTTACAAAAAGAACTAATGCAAGAAATACAATGATAAAATAAGGATTTTCAATTTCCGGAAAAAAGGGACTTGTATTGAGTAACCTTTGAGGATCACCCTCTATGAGCGCATTGAGGGTTTCATAGCCCTCACCATATATAGGTGGGAAAAAAAACACGATCAATCCCAAAAATGCACCTCCATAGAGGATTTTCATGGCTGGCTCTCCCAATTGATTGAGTAGGTTTTCAACTTTCAATACAGCACGCGTAAAATAAAGCGACATCAAACCTGTCAATATGCCCAATACGACATAATGGGGCGCATGAGCAGCCAAAAATTGGTCTGTGAGATTAAATGAAAACAACACATCATCCCCTATCAATAGCATGGAAGTAAGAGAACCGGTCACTGAGGCAATCAAAAGGGGAATGAAGGAACCCACACTGAGTTCCAGCAAAATGACTTCAATGGCAAATATTACTCCTCCAATTGGTGCTCCAAAGATGGCCGATATGGCCCCTGCTGCTCCACAACCTATCAATAAGGTCCTTTTTTTGGCATTTAAATGCATGAGTTGGCCGATGTTTGAACCAATGGCCGATCCAGTGACTACGATAGGTGCTTCCAATCCGACAGATCCTCCAAAACCTACAGTAATGGCCGAAGTCACCACCCTGCTGTACATTTTTACCCTGGGAATTAGTGAGCTTTTTCTGGAAATAGTATATAGAATGTCTGGAATACCGTGTCCCCCCAGGTCTTTGAAGACATACACACTGATAAGATAAGCCAATGCAACCCCGATGACGGGGTAGAGTATATAGAAAAAATTGGCGTACTCCACATTGAATCCACTGGTAAGAAAAACTTGAATGGCATGCACCATTTCTTTCAATATCACCGCTGCCAATCCCGCAAAAATTCCAATGAAGCCACTTAGGATCAAGGTGAAATTTTTGGTGCTCAGGTTTCTGAGCCTCCAAATCAAAAACCGGGTAATGATATCTGTCTTTGCCAAAATGGATGGGTTAGATGGCTGATTACCATTTGCAAAGTAATTAAAAATAAATCAGTTAATGGACAATTTGGAGAATTAGGATTGGAATTAATGTTTCTGATATTTTTCTCCCAGAGACGCATAGGCGCAAAGATTTTTTTGTTTATCTCTGATAGTTTCGGAGGTCAAAATATCTGGTCGATAATGGGAGAATTACGGAATTTAGACAATTATTTCCGGATCCAATGTTTATTATGGAATTAGATCTTACCTAATTTAAGGAGTCAGGAATTCATACATATTCAATATCCTTATGTTTCTTAATCTGATAAGATCAGTCTAAAAATTAAAATCTTATACCTACAGATAGATCGATTCTTGATAGGTTTTCCCGGTCTTCTTCAGGCAGTTTTATCTTGTTGCTCTGTCCATTGTATCGGGTAGTAATTTGGTTCAAAACACCACCGATCAGCCTCAAACTAAAGCCGAATGCATATCCGTCAGGCATACCAATGTCATAGCCGACCTTTATGTTTGTCCCAAATGTTCCACCGGTAATGGTAGCCGGGGAGGAATTGATCATGGTGCTGCTATTTGCACCCAAATAGCCGATATTGAATCCCATCAAAAAAGCATTGTTCCCATTTCCGGATACACTTCTACTGTAAAAACCCGGCCCGATAAAGGTAATGGCATTTTTTTCAGTGATTTGGCCAAAACCTAAATTACTGGTGTTTTGGCTTTGGAATCGGTTGATGTCCAGGCCTATACCATAACTTTCTGAGAAAAAATACTGTGCATCCAGGCCATAATGAAATCCTCTCAAAAGCCCTCTTATGTGGTCTCTTTCTGACATGGAAAGAGACGGATCAATTTTTCCAATACGGTTGCTAAAGCCAAGATCAATGGCTACTCTGGTGTCTTTATATGCATTGTATTGCTTTCGTTTCAATCCCTTTTTTTCACTATTTTCAAGATCACCCAAATCCTGTTTTTGAAAATCTTTCACCAGATCCATGGTGATCATTGAGTTGATAGGCTTACCATCTTTGAGGTAGGTGTAATAGATGTATCGTTCATCGGCCTTTGTGATTTTGGCTATAATGGTGTCCTGCTGATGGGTGATGATCATGTCTTGGGCCATTAAACCTTGTCCGAGATACATCAGGCATAAAAAAAGGAAGAAATGTTTCATGTTGTCAATGGATAAAAAGTGATTGAATAAAAAGATTACTGGATGATTTTTATGCGTATTTAATAAGCAGGTAGTTCAAAAACAAGTATCTTAGTTTGATTTTTTTGAAGACAATATTAAACCAAAGATAATCAGGTGATTAAATTTCAAAAATAAAAGTATTTTACAAATCAGCGGATAAAATTAAATCTGGGTCCAAACAGATTTCCCTGAATTTTGGCAATTCCCCCAAACTGCACACCCCCGGGAAATCACCCCAGTTTCCATCCATGTCAGTCATCAATTGAAAATGTAAGTGGGGTGGCCAATCCCCATTTTCTGGAAAAGGGCCAACATGACAAAAATGATCACCGGCTTGAAAATATGTGCCTACCTTGATCAGTTTTATGTCATTGACCATAAGGTGTCCATACAAAGTAAAAAAAGTCACCCCATCCAATTCATGTTCCAGGATGATGGTCGGTCCATAATTCCCAAATCCGGCATTGTCCATGAAACTGTGTACCTTACCTGGGAGTGGGACAAAGATAGGCTGACCTGCTTCCACCCAGATATCGATACCGAGGTGAATGTTTCTGAAATTTAGTTGATCCAATGCAAATACAGGACTCCGACCATAAATGGCTCTTTGTTCCAGATAACCGCCAATGCCAAATTTCTTGTTTTTGGAGATCAGTTGACCAAATACATAAGCATTAAATTCAATGGTTTTTGATAGGTCAATTTTTGAAAGCGCAGCATTTGCAGGGCTAAAATCTAGCTTGGTAGTGTTTTGATTCGACAAAGGTTCGCCCATGATCGGGTAAAAATTATGGGAAGAAAGCAATTCAATTAATTTTTTCATAGACCATCAATACACCTTCAAATCTATATTTTATCCTCATAGAAAAAGCAAAAATCCGGGAATTTCTCCCGGATTTTAGGTAATTGATTGAAGTTGTTGGTTTAGTAATCTCTGATTTTTAAAAATGCTTCTCAAGATTATTGCTCTAACCTATTTCTCTCTTCAGTGCTTCCGCTTCGGTTAGAGACCCGGAAACTTTCTCCCTGAGCAAATTTATACCTCAATGTGAGGCGTACACCTTGGTTGCTTCTGTATTGCCTAAATCTTGTATCAATCTGGTCAAATTGTACATTGGCATTGATCACGTTGGTTCTGAATAAATCGGTACCGTTTAAGGTGATGCTGAGCTTTTCGTTCATGATCGACTTGCTTACCCCTGCATCCACCCATCCGAAACCCCCCAGTTTGGCCTGACCATAGAGCTGTGGGCCTAAGTAAATGCCCATCACTTCCACTTTGAATCCTGCGGGTAGCACAATATTGTGCTGAGAACGGATCATATAAGAGGCCATGGAAACATCCAATAAAGCATCACCAATCATCGACTTCCACTTGGCATAATTGACTTGTAGCATGTTGCTGACATTCCACCAAGATTGTATTTCCACAGGTACCATGGCCCTGAAATTCAGGTTTTCAGACTTATCGAGGTTAGTGGTAAAGGTAGTCGTCGTTCTGTCTTCTTCATTTTGGGTGAAGATTTGTTGAAATACATCATTGGTTTGGGAATAACCCAGAGTAAACTGATAGCTGCCTTTGATGACATGGTTCATTTCCAAGTTATGGGCATATTGTGGCCGCAAGTTGGGATTGCCCTGCTCTGTAGTCAATGGATCAATGTAAAAGATGAACGGATTCAATAGGCGGTAATTTGGTCTAGTGATCCTCCTGTTGGCATTGTAAATGATCTGATAATCTTTACTGACTTTTTGCTGGACAGAAACTGTTGGAAACCAATCCAGGTATTTTTGTGCATTTTTTTCTCCTAAAGTGACTGAATTTCCCAGAATATCAGAGTATTCAGCCCTCAACCCTGCTTGAAAGCTTACTTTTTCAGAAAACTTGCTTTTGTATGATGTATAAGCAGCCAAGACATTTTCATGGTAAATAAATTGGTTGCTGTTTGGATCAGGCTGGAAGGGTTCCTCCCCAATGCTTCTGCTCAGGTCCAGGTCATTGTCAGATTTTACCCAACTGCCCTTAAGTCCAGCTTCCAATACCCTGCCTTTGCCTAAAGGCTTGGTGAAGTCTACCTTGGCGGTAAATATGGAGTAATCCATGGAATTAAGCGTCTGAATTTGGTCAGTAGCAGCTTGTGAAGTGTTTTCATTCAACCAATATCTGTTGCTTAGAATCCCCTCGCTACCCGTGATCATGCGCGTAAAATCGACATCAGAAGTCAATTTGGTACCCAAGGTATCCAGATTACCCACATAATGGAAGTTGGTGAAAATCCTTTTTTGATCATTTTGGCTGTCATTAAAGGAGCTGATGAAATTTCTGTCAGAGGTGCCAGGGTTGGTTACCTCCGTAAACGAATCACCCAAATCAACCCCTTGCGATGCAGAGGCTTGCAAGTTCATACCCACACTGTGCATGGAATTGATTTCATAGTCTGTTCCCCCGTTAAAAAAGAGGTTTTTCCTACGTGTCTTGATATCACTGTCCTGATCAAAATTTGATACGCCTTCCTCCAATACAAAGTTCCTATTGATCTCCAATTCATTTAAGAAGGCATACTCATTGTAGTTTAAGCTGGCGTTGCTGGTCCATTTGTTTTTCTTCACATTAAGCGTTACACCAGCAAAGGGGGCATGTAATCCGTTGTATTGATTGCCGGATTGGACATTTCCGAAAATACCGTCTAGGTTGTTTTTCTTAAGTTTGATATTGATGACCCCAGCTGCTCCTTCGGCATCAAATCTGGAGGTAGGATTATTGATCACCTCTATGCTTTTGATGTTTTCGGCAGGCATGGCTCTTAGAAAATTGGCCAAATCCTCTGCACTCATGTACATTTGGCGGTCATTGATCATGAGTGTGACACCACTCCTTCCATTGAGGTTGATATTTCCATCGGGATCTACATAGACACCTGGAGAGCGGCCCACTACATCTAATGCGGTATTTCCTTCCGCCATTACGGTACCTTCCACATTGATGGTGGTTTTGTCTGCCTCGATGGTGATTTCAGGTCTTGCTGCTTGTATGGTTACTTCTCCCAAGGCAGCCAGTTCCTCCTGTATGGTCAAGGTGCCAAAGTCTTTTTTCATCCCAGGTTTAAGGTCAAATGGCTCCGATTCAAAAGTCTCGAAACCAATGGATGAAACGACAATTTTTACTTTGCTTTCTTTGGTACTGCTTATTGAAAATCTGCCTTCTTCATCAGAAACTGCTCCAGTAAGCAAAGCGCCACTTGAAATTTCTACCAAAGCAACATTCGCATATGGCAAAACTTTTCCCGTCTGATCTTTCACCTGTCCAGAAATGAATCCTTCTTCTTTGGCAGCCAAATGGCTCAAACCCAAAAGGAAAAAAAACAGTGCGGTAAAAATTTGATTCGATAGTTTCATTTTAATAAGGGATTTCTGCTGGATTTTAATTTTGATTGCAGAATCCATTATGAAAAACCAGTGCCAAATGAAAAAGTATCTGCTTAATATTTGATTATCAGTATATTATAAAAATATGAAAAAATGTTACTGTCACAAAAGTGAACAGTTGTACCGTTCGGCAACCGTACAATTTATGGTAGGAAAGCAAAAAATCCCTTGGAATTACTCCAAGGGATTTACATATTCATAATCGAGGGAATTTTATTTGGCAGCACTGTACCTTTTACTGACCTCATCCCAATTGACCACATTCCAAAAAGCACTGACATAGTCAGGCCTTCTGTTTTGATAGTTTAGGTAATAGGCATGTTCCCAAACGTCCAAACCCAAAATCGGAGTCCCTGGACAATCTGACACATCCATCAATGGATTATCTTGATTGGGTGATGAACATACGCAAAGTTCTTTCTTCTCATCAACGCAAAGCCAAGCCCAGCCGGATCCGAATCTGGTAGCGGCAGCTTTGGCAAACTCCTCTTTAAAGGCGTCAAATGAACCGAATTTTTTATCAATATCTGTGGCTAATTCACCACTTGGCTTGCCACCTCCATCAGGTGAGAGGACCTTCCAGAAAAGGGAGTGATTGTAATGTCCTCCACCATTGTTTCTCACGGCATTGTTGGAGCCTGCCACTTTCATTAAATCTTCAATACTTTTACCATCAAGCTCAGTTCCGGCAATGGCATTGTTCAAATTAGTCACGTACCCATTGTGGTGTTTTCCATGGTGAATTTCCATAGTTTTCGCATCTATGTGCGGTTCGAGTGCATTAAAGTCATAAGGTAGTTTTGGTAGTTCAAAAGCCATTTTTGGTTAAAATTTATGGTGAAACATGAAATAATTTTGATTTAAATCAATACAACTAACCAACCAAAATCCGGAATAAATGGTTCTCTTTCGAGGATTAGAATTTCAATTTCTCAAATTTTTAAAAAAGGCATCGATCAAGTCCTTGGCTTCTTGGGCCATACTTCCACTTTTTACAATGGTTTTGGGATGAAGCAATGGTTCTCCGAGGCGTGTAAAGCCCCTTTTGGGGTCTGAAGCCGCATAGTGTAATTCTCCCAACTGAGCCCAAAAAGCCGCCCCGGCACACATCACGCAGGGTTCAAGGGTAACGAATAATTTACATTCATTCAGGTACTTAGACCCCAGGCCATTTGATGCAGCAGTGATGGCAAGAATCTCGGCATGCGCAGTCACATCCGTCAATTTTTCAGTTTGGTTGTAACTCCTTGCGATGATGCGGTTGCGACATACCATAACTGCACCCACGGGGATTTCACCTTCTTCGAATGCAATTTTGGCCATTTTTAAGGCCTCATTCATAAAGTATTCGTCAGTGTAGAGTTCCATTTGGGTAATTTATTCTGATTGCTAAAAAACAATAAGAAATATACGCCTTTTATAGATAGCCAAATTCCTTGCATAAATCTTAACCTTGAAATCAATTGATCCAGTTTTAAAATTATATATGCAACCTAATTTTTACCTCAGTTGGAATAACCCTTTGGGTTGAAGTCTTTTTTGTCAAAAGATCCCAGTGATCATTTCATAAAGTTCTTCACGGATTCCCTTATTGATGATTAAAGCAAGAATCAGGGAGACAATCAAGCCAATAAGGGCTTTCAACATATCCTTTCTAGCCAACATGTATGCCCTATAGAGTCGGGCCTTTCTTTTCTTTAATTTCCTGGATTTGGCGAGTGCAATGGCAAGCTCTCTACCACCCAACAGTCCAATAAATACCCAAGTGGTACTCATGGGTACATTGCTCAGCATCTTGAAATAGAAAAGGATGATGGCATAAACAAAATCCACAATGGTGGCTGCACGCACATCAGTAACCCTGGTTTTTTCATTGACGATTCCCTGTATTTTGTCTCCTTTCAGGTAGAAAAGAAATCCTAATCCCCCAAACACAAAACCAGCATACCCCAAAAATTCCCAAACATTTAATTGCCTAGGTAAAAACACTGCAATATTGGCGGCATCCTGCATGATCCAAACCGCCCAAAGGGTTCCAGAAGTAAGCCATTGAAGCGGGTACCAAAAATTCCTTGCTTCCCCTTTTAAATAAGTTTTTACAAACTTCTCCAAAACAAACCATACTATAATGGCAATCACGAAAGCAAGTAGATAGCCAATGAAGCTTTTTGTCATCACATCCACTATGGTGCCTGCTTTATAGGTGAAAACATTGAGCAACAAAAAGGTGGTAGATACCGGCATCCTAAGCCGGGTCATGACCAAAAGCACAATGGGGGCAGCCAATTGAAGAAATACAAAACTTTCAGGGGCCTTATCCAAACCGGGAACCTGAAGCCTTTGATAACTTACATCTCCATTGAACGTAAACCAGCTGTAAGTCACCGTAGCCACAAAGATTCCGCCCATAAACAACCACAACCAATACCATTTGCGGTTTTGGTTGGATGCAATAAAAGTTCCTATGGTTTGTATGCTGTCATTGGCAATGGCTGAATAGGCCGCAAGTCCAAACCCAAACCACATGGCCAAATAGGTATATGGCGTGATCGCACCGGCAATAGAAACGATGATACAGATAATCAGTAAAAATGATTTTTCTTTTTTGGTGAAGTCAAAAAGTGAATAGGCTGCCTTTGAAAGGGCATCCTGATTGATATTTTGGTCTTTTAACTTAGCCATAAATGGTGATATCAGGCATATTCAAGTGAAACGCAAAGTTAAAGAAGATTATTTGGGTACAGTGTTATCAAATTGTTAAGTGAATGATAAGATAAATTAATAATTCCTTAAAGGAATCAAGAAAGAATAAAGGTAAATAAAACAGAATATTTTTCAAATTTAATCGTCAAAATAAGAATTTAATTCTGACTTTATTTAGAAATTTTAGATTAAACCATTATTTTTGTTAACAAAAGCTTCATATAAATTAAATTGTAATATAAATTTTGTACATTTTCTTTGTACACGTTATGCGTAGCGGCCCCTCCTGAAAGGGGTTTTTATTTATATGGCAGAGATCCAAGAGGTCACAGAGACCCAAAATAAGGTTGTGATTGTAATTAGCATGCTGTTGGCATTGCTGTTGTTTATCTTTGCCATTGACTTGATGACGGTCTCTCTTACCAACATCAACAATCAGGTTGCCAGCGAAATCTTCACTGCGGCCAACAACCCATTTGTGGGACTTTTTATTGGGCTTTTGATGACCGCACTTGTTCAGAGCAGCTCTACTGTTACTGCCATCATAGTGGCTATTGTGGCTTCTGGCAGCCTCACGCTGGTCCAAGCGGTACCGCTGATCATGGGGGCCAATATAGGGACGACAATCACCAGTACATTGGTTTCTTTTTCCTTTATCATGAAAAAGAGCGAATACAAAAAGGCTTTGTCGGCGGGGGTTTTACATGACCTCTTCAATATTTTTACGGTTATGCTTTTGTTGCCGCTGGAGTTTTATTTTGGTTTCTTAAGTCAATCAGCAGCTTATTTGGCCACTTTTTTTTCGTCTGATGCAGCTTATGAGGGACAATATACCTATAATGTCATTTTTCTGAGGCCGCTCACCCAGTATGTCTTGAATACCGTGGGCTTACCTGTAATCAGCCTGATCTTGGCCATAGCCCTACTTTTTGGTGCCATCAAAGTACTGTCTTCAGTGGTTTACAAATCCTTTATTTCCATTAACTTCAGTAAAATCAGCAAACACATTTTCAAAATGCCTTTCCGGGCTTTTGCTTATGGGATATTTTTTACAGCTGCTGTTCAATCGAGCACTGTCACCACGTCCCTGATTGTGCCATTAGTGGCTACAAGGAAAGTGAGCTTGGTACGTGTATTTCCATTTATCATCGGAGCCAATATCGGTACTTGTGTCACAGCGGCTATTGCGGCCATTTACAAGTCGGAAGCAGCCATCAGCATAGCCATCGTCCATTTTTTATTCAATTTTATCGGGGCTTTGATATTTCTGCCTTTTCCTGCCATACGGAACATACCCGTGAAAATAGCTGCTTTTTTCGGAAAGCAGTCTGTCAAAACTCGATTTGTAGGATTTGCTTACATTTTGCTTACCTTTTTTATCATTCCTTTTCTGCTGATCTATTTTAACAAAAATGAAGATGTGAGCCATTTGGATATCAAAGTGGGTGGAGAAAAAAACAAATCCGAACTTGTGATCAGGGATGAAGCGCATTTTCTTCCATAATGGCTACCCCTGAACTGGTACCTATGATGTCGGCTCCTGCTTTGATTAAATCCAAAGTTTGAGCGAGTGTTTTAATGCCCCCGCTGGCTTTGATACCTACCTGACTTGGAAGAGTTTTCCGCATCAAACGGACATGATCAATTCTTGCACCTTCAGGACCAAGCCCTGTGGATGTTTTGACAAAATCCACTCCTGCATCACTACAGATTTCACAAGCTTGGATAATTTCTTTTTCTTCCAAGTAAGCCGTCTCGATGATTACTTTTAACAACTTTTCCTGGTCATGGCAAACTTGGGAAAGCTTGGCCAGTTCAATTTTGGGCCAGTTCATTCCAGATTTAAAGGACGTGAGAGACCAAACAACATCTATTTCATCTGCCCCGTTTTTGATGGCCTGTTCTGTTTCAAAGACTTTGGTTTCGGTCATTTGAAACCCTAGGGGAAAACCTACCACCGTGACCACTTGTATATCAGTATCCATTAGTTCCCTCTTGGTTTTTTTCACCCAAAATGGGGAAACACAAACTCCCCTAAACTGGTATTTTTTTGCCTCGGATACCATTCGGTCAATGTCCTGATCTGTAGTTAGTGGATTTAAAATGGTTTGTTCCAAGAACCGGTTTAGGTTTTTCATTTCGTGGTCGAATTTAAGTAGTCCTATCAGGGGACGGTCCATAAGCATATTCGCTCAGGTATTCAAAATTTGGGGTTAATGCTCCTTTAAGGGTAATGGTAGCCTTTTCCAACATGGGAGAATCTGCTTCCAATAAAGCCGGAATAATGTATTGGCTCAGTTGGTTTCCAAAATCTTCTGAGGCATCTCTAGGTAATTCCGTGGGAAGGTTATCTATGGCCATGACGGAAATGCTGATTTGTTTCCCAAAAGCAGGCAATTCCTCCTTGGTTTCCCGGTCTATATCATATACAGGGTCATTGATGGTGCTTGGTCGGATGGTAGTGGGAATGGAGCCATTGATGTCACAGGTGATGTCTGCGATGACTGATAAATTGAAATCTTCGTCAGCCAGTTGATCGGATGAAAACAATTTGGGCGCTTTCGGATCCCAATAGGCTGCGGCAATAAGCATGTCACTGACCTCGGCAAATTTGAGAAAATGGCTTTCGTACTTTTCCGGATGCTTGTAGAACTCTTCCTTTTCAAAACCGCCATCTGTTTTTCTTCTGTTGTAAATCTCTGCACCTATTTGGGTGAAAACTGGTTCATCAAAATATTTGTGTAGAAAATCCACCGGCGTTACTTGGAGGATACCGACAGTATTCATAACCTCCAATACCCCACCGGCCACCCGGCCATCTCCGGTAACCACAATTTTGATAGGTGGCAACTGAACTTTCCCCAGTTCCCGATCCAATTCATTCCGGTCAAAGCAATCTTTGGCTCTTTTGAGATCATAAAGACCGGATTTCTGTCCGTAAGTCCATAGGCCATTGTAAGCACCCACTATTCCAGCCCATCGGCCAAAAGCAACGATGCGCTCACCTTCCTCGTTTTTCAACACCTCATAATCGATGAGCCTGATGTTTTTCGCAAGAACAGCTTGAATGAGTGTTTGGTTATAAGCTTGCTTTTTGATGGTATGGGAAAAAAAGAAATACGTTTTGCCCGGGATAAGTTGGTCTACAGGTACTTCCTTGATGCCAAAAAGCACATCGCAATCAGAAAGATCAGCATCCACTTCAATGCCTTGATCCCTATACTCTTGGTCAGAAAAGCATCTGATGGAGCTTGGCGCTACTTTGAAGGAAATTCTTTCAGCGTATTGCAACTGAAGAGCGGCAAGCCTATCCGGTGAAAAAGCCACCCTCCTATCTACGGGAACTTTTCCTTCCTTGATCACACCTATTTTCATGTTACCAGTTTATTTGAATGTTTTACAGTACAATTATGGTGGAAACTAAGGTATTATCTTGGTCCTTTGCTACATTCGTAGTTGCAGAACCAATTTTAACCATGCCTTATTTGTTTTTACTCATTGCTTGGTTTGTTTTTTACTTTAAGCACACCTTTTTTGCACGCTTGAATATAAAAAGAAAATTTCAAGGCTGGATGGGTAAACACTATAAATGGTACCGGTTAGGTTATTCTTTCGTTTCAACCATTTTATTTTTTGGGATAATAGCATATGGAGCCAGTCTGCCCAGCGAATTTCTTTTAAGGCAAAATCAGCAACTTACTTACATAGGATTTTTGGTTGCTGGCATAGGTACGATTGTGATAGTCAAGTCACTTCGGTATTTTGACACTTTTCGGTTTATGGGTTTGCCTCCTTACGATGACTTGAAACAGAAGGAAACGTTGGTAGTAAGTGGTATTTACAAAACGGTTCGACATCCTCTTTACCTGGGATTGGTTTTGATTTTCTTGGGGTTTTTCCTTTATTCTCCTACTTGGGTATCTTTGCTTCATTTTCTTTCACTCATCATATACCTTCCTTTTGGCATTTATTATGAGGAACAAAAATTAATGGTCATTTTTGGGAAATATTATGAAGCATACAGAAAGGCTGTGCCTTCGATAATTCCATTTTGGCCTGTTTAAAAATCAGTTCTTATGACCGAGCTCCTCATATATGCCGTCCTATTTATTGCTCTTTTTGCCCATGCCATGATGGCTTCCATGATGTATCTGGCAGTTCATAAAAACGAATATTTGGAATCAAAGGAGAAAAACAGTTGGAAGCTAAAGGCTTTGGTATTTCCTGCTTTCTACTGGTTTCAATACAAGAAATCGATAAGACCATAATTTTTCGCGATTTTTCCCATTCAAATTAGCCTTCTTCGGAACTAATAGCCATCGAATCTGTTTGTCCATTAGCAAACCATAAATTTCATCTGATCATGTTACAAGCACAAAAAAGACCCGTTCATCTGTATTTGGAGGCCAATCCAAATCCAAATTCTTTAAAATTTGTAGCCAATTTCATGTTGGTTGATGATGGGGTGAGTTTTGATTATCCTGATGCAGAAAGCACCGAGAATTCACCTCTGGCCAAAGAACTGTTTAATTTTGCTGCGGTGGAAAGGGTATTTATTGCTTCCAATTTTGTAACCATCACTAAAAGTCAATCCGTAGATTGGATTGAAATCCAAGACCACATCAGAGACCATATAAAAAAATATTTTGAAGCAGGAAAAAGTGCTGTAAATCTAACTTTTGAAAAAGATCCACTTTTTGATGAGAATGACAGTGAAAGTGTCAAAAAAATCAAAGGGATTTTGGATGAATACATCAGGCCTGCCGTGGAGCAGGATGGTGGGGCCATTACTTTCCATAGTTTTCAGGATGGGGTAGTAAAAGTGCTCCTTCAGGGTGCTTGTTCAGGTTGTCCATCGAGCACTGTGACTTTGAAGGCGGGGATAGAAAACCTTTTGACGAGGATGCTCCCCGAAGTCAAATCCGTTGAGGCAGAGGGTATTTGATCAAAGTCAGGTTGTATTACATATATCTTTCAATAATTATTTGTTGGGTATACTTTTTGATTGGGCCTGTGAATTCGAAGGGAGAGTATGTTTAAAAAAAATTGGGCATGGACCATATTGGGCTTAATGGCTTTGTTCGTCAGGTACATGGCCAGTCAAAACCCGGAGAAAACTGAAGAGTTATATTCCAGATCCTTTTTTCCAGGAATCAGGAATCTTGTGGACCTTACCCTAGCCAAACTCCCCTTTCCCACAGTATATCTTTTTTTGGCTTCGGTTCTCTTCTTTATAGGTCGGTATTTTTATTTCCTACTGAAAAAGCAGGGCTGGAAATCCAAAACTGTATTTACTATTCGGTCTTTTTTCAATCTTACAGGGGCCATTGTGTTTTTTTTTCTTGTGCTTTGGGGATTCAATTACCAGAGGGTACCCATCTTTCAACAAGTGGGCTTGACACCCAAGGCCTTGAATGAACAGGAACTGATCAAGGAGGTGGAATTGACCCGTAACATCCTCAGACAGTTAAGGCCAAACCTTCAGGAAGATACCACAGCGATAGAAGAAACCCTACCATATCCTGAGTTGGAGAAGTTGGTACGAAGCAATATTCGGGAAAATCTGTACCTGCTCGGACTGAATTTTACCGGAAATCCAAGAACCAAACTGTTTTATCCTTCAGGGTTTATGAGGAAAATGGGAATTTTAGGTATTTATTTTCCATTTACGGGGGAAAGCTACATCGATCCGACCTTGCATGCTTTGGAGAAGCCGTTTACGGTTGCACATGAAATGGCCCACAGTTATGGAGTCACAGATGAAGGTGAGGCCAATTTTATCGGTTGGGTCATTTGCTCCAACAGTGATGATGTTCTGCTTCAATATTCTGGACAACTTCGGTTGTTTCGATACCAACTCAACGATTTGTACAGAATAAATAAAGAGACCTACAAGTCATTTTTGCCCACAATCGACCAAGGCATTAGGAACGACTTGGCATCCATTGCGCGCAATGCGGAATCCATCAAACCCATTTCTCAGGAACTCAGCAGGAAATCCAATGACCTTTTTCTAAAAACCCAAGGAGTAAAAGCAGGCGTGATGAGCTATCAGCAACTTCCCATGTTGGCATTCGCATGGAGAAGCCGCTTGAAAGAGGCTTCGTAAGTAAAATTTTTCCGTTGAAAATCATTCACATATCTTGGAATAAGATAATGAGCTAAAAAAACACCTATTATTTGAGAACTTTTCCTTCATTTTTTAATTATAAGAACTACGAACATTTATCACCCATGAAACGAATCTTTATTACGCTAATTTTTTCATTCATTTACATTTTTGCTTTCGGCCAGGGGGGCAAAATTACTGGTAGGGTTTTCAATCCTGTAAACAACGAGCCGATACCTTTTGCCAATGTCGTGGTATTGAATACTGACTATGGCACCGTCACGGATGAAAGCGGTCGTTATGTTTTGGAGGATGTGCCTCCGGGCTTGTACAATGTCCGGGCCTCATTCGTAGGTTTTAAGTCCAGAACCATATTTGAAGTACAGCTTTCTCTTGCCAGACCTTTGCAACTTAATTTTGAATTACAGGAAGATGCCACTGATCTTGGTGAAGTGGTGGTAAGTTCTGAATTCTCAAGGTCAGAGGAGACTCCCATATCTGTTCGGAAGTTGAATGCCAACGAAATCGAGAGATATCCCGGAGGAAACAGGGACATCAGCCGGGTGATTCAATCTCTTCCCGGTGTAGCCAGTACCGCAAGTTTCCGAAATGACATCATCATCCGGGGAGGGGCTCCCAATGAGAATAAGTTTTTCATAGATGAAATAGAGGTTCCGGTCATCAACCATTTTGCTACACAGGGTTCTTCAGGAGGTCCTGTGGGAATTTTGAACGTCAATTTGATCCAAAATGTCGATGTGATCAGTGGAGGTTTTCCAGCTAACCGCATGAATGCCCTGAGTTCTTTCTTTGAGTTTGAACTTAGGGATGGACGAAAGGACGGAATGTTCACACAAATGACCGTGGGAGCAAGCGAGTTCACCCTTTCAAATGAAGGACCTTTAGGTGAAAACACCACCTATATCCTTTCTGCAAGAAGATCCTATCTTCAAGGCCTGTTCAGGTTGATCGGGTTACCCTTTTTGCCAACATTCAATGATTTCCAATTCAAGACCAAGACCAAAATCAATGACAAAACCGAATTGACCATTTTGGGGGTGGGAGCGATAGATGATTTTGTGTTGAATTTTGATGTACCCAGAAACGAGACGGAGGAAGAAAGGGAAAACCGCCTGTTTTTGTTGGATAACCTGCCTATTTCCACCCAGTGGAATTATGCCACTGGAATCAAGCTGAAAAGATTTAGACAAAACGGGTTTTGGACATTCGTGTTGAGTAGAAACATGCTCAACAACCGTTCTTTCAAATATGCTGGCAATGATGACAGTAATCCTGAAAACCTCCTATTCGATTATTTGTCCCAAGAAAGTGAAAATAAGTTCAGAGCTGAAAACAGCATTTTCGGCAAGGGGTATACCCTCAAGTTTGGCGTTAATTATGAATTTTCCAGGTACTTCATCAATAATTTTGACAGGGCAAGCCTTTCTGAGACTGAGCAAGTCATTAATTTTACTTCCAAAGCCTTTTTCAATACCTATGGGGCCTTCGTATCTGGAAGCAAGGAATTCTTCAATGATCGCCTGCTTTTGACAGGTGGGGTCAGGGTGGATGGAAGTGACTTTGGCAATACTGCAAGCAATCCACTCAATCAGATCAGTCCAAGGTTCTCGGCCTCTTATCAATTGAAGCCCAATCTGTTTTGGACGGCCAACGCGGGCATATATTACCAAAAGCCCCCCTATACGGTTCTTGGCTTTCGAAACAATGAGGGAGATTTGGTCAATCAGGAAAATGACGTTCGATTTATTCAGTCCAATCACCTCATCACCGGATTGGAATGGCAGGTGCCTGCCCAAAACAGAAGGTTTACCTTGGAGGGTTTCTATAAAACCTATGACTATTACCCCTCCTCTATCAGAAACGGAATAGCTTTGGCTAATTTAGGAGCAGATTTTGGCGTTATTGGCAATGAGCCTGTCAATTCTGACGCCCAAGGAAAAGCTTATGGTTTGGAGTTTTTGGCTCAGCAGAGACTTTTCAAAAATTATTATGGCATCGTGGCACTGACTTGGGTCAGGAGTGAATTCACCAATCCCAACACAGAGGGATTTGTGCCTTCATCTTGGGACAACCGATTTATCGTCAGCTTGACTGCTGGCAAAAGATTTGGCAAAAATTGGGAGTTGGGTGCCAGATGGAGGTTTTTGGGAGGCACACCTTATACTCCATTTGATGTGGAGGCTTCAAGTCTCATATCCAACTGGGAAGTGAGAGGCCAGGGCATATTGGATTTCAACCAGATCAATGCACTCCGGTTGAGTAGTTTTCACCAATTGGATCTTAGGTTGGACAAAAAGTATTTTTTCAACAAGTGGAATCTCAACTGGTATGTTGACATTCAGAATGCCTACAACTTCAAGGCTGAGCAGCCTCCGCTATTGGTAGCCACCAGGGATGAGGCAGGAAATCTTCAGGTAAATCCTGACGACCCATCCAGGATTTTGCTCAGGTTGGTGGATAATCCGGCTGGTACCATACTCCCTACTGTAGGGATTATTGTAGAGTTTTGATTGAAAGGTATTTCCATCAAAAGGACTTAAACATTGGCGTTCGGTTCTTCATGCTGGGGCTAGAAACCTAAGGGATCACTTCATATAAATCAATTTGGGTTGTCGGCCTTTGATACGGAAATCCCTCAATTTGAATTCCTTGCCCTTCTGGTTTTGGGCGGTGATGGTCAGGTAAACATTTCCTGTGTACGGAATCTGTATTTTTTGAATGTTAGCGCTATTTGGCAATAGAAGAATTTGCTGGATTTGGCTTGGATCCATGATGTTAAGGCCTCTTTTCTGAGGGTACATATACACGACCAATGACTTATAGGATTCTGGAAAGGGTGACATAAAATGTATTTCAATTTTATCTTCAAGTTTGTACATGGTTCGAATCTCGGGTAAGGGTGCAAGGTTGGTTGCTGACCCTGGATATTCCGGCCATAAGGCAGGGTAGGCATAGGACTTTTCTTTGATCAGGTTTGCAAGGTCTTGGTTTGTTCCCAATAAAGACTTGGCACTGAAAAAAACATTTCCATTGATATGGTCTGTATTTCTGGCAAGGTCGATTTGCTTTGGAATTTCTTCCACATTGTGCCATGCCGTATCGGCATCAGAGCGGACCTTGTAGGGTCCATTTCCAATAAAAATAGGTGTATTGTAGGCATTTTCAGACCACCACTTTACCAACTTCCTATACGAGGCCAGCGGATGGTCCAGACTCCAATAAAGCTGTGGAATCAGGTAATCAATCCAACCATTCTGCATCCAGGCAATGGGATCCGCATACAGGTCATCATAGTTTGTCTGTCCCGCCCGGGTATCAGATCCCCTTGGATCCACTGAGGCATTTCTCCAAACCCCAAAAGGACTTATTCCGAATTGTACATGAGGCTTGTTTGTTTTTATCAGCCGATGGATATCGCTGATGAGCGCATTGACGTTTTGTCTCCTCCAATCATCGATGCTTTGGCCATCAGCAGCATACAGTGCATATGTTTCGAAATCCTTGAAATTTTCCCCTTGGATCTTGTAAGGATAGAAATAATCATCGAAGTGAATGCCATCCAAGTCATATTCTTCGATCAGTTCTGCAATGATGTTCAACAAATGGGCCTTTACTTCTGGTAGGCCGGGGTTGTAGTAATATTTGGGTCCGTACTTGATCATCCAATCCGGATGCAGGTAGAAATCATGCATGGGACTGAGCTTTTCTGTTTTTAAGTCAAAGGTTGCTCGGTAGGGATTCAGCCAGGCATGAAATTCCAAACCCCTTTTATGGGCTTCTTCTATCATCCAAGTGAGGGGATTAACCGTGCTGTCAGGAGCCTTTCCCTGTTTGCCCGTAAGGTATTTGGACCAAGGGGCATAGCGTGAAGGATAAAATGCATCTCCCGTTGTTCTCACTTGAACAAAAACCGCATTAAAATGGAGGGATTGATAATGGTCCAGTAGATGTAAAAAGTCATTTTGCTGTTTCTCAAATGGATCTTCACCAGACAATGGCCAATCTATGTTAACCACTGTGGCAATCCATACCCCTCGGAACTCTTTTTTGGGGGGATGTATGCTGGTGTCCAGGACCTTTTTGCTTCCGGTACAGGAAGAGATCAGTATTAGGAAAAGAAAGAGGTAAAAATATCTATGCATGACTCAAATTAAACAGTTCTATCTTTTAAAAAGAGTCATTAAATCAGTTTTTTCTTAATTATCGAAAAATTTTCTCAATCGCTCCACTCATACAGGAAGGTAAAGGACAGCCAATTCCTGCATTTTCTTGAAATTGAATGCATAGTTTTAACATAATATTGGTTTTATAGATTGATCATTTGGGTTTTTGTTAAATTAGAAAAGTGTTGGGAGTCTTCTGATTTCCCTTCACTTTTTTCCATTTTAAGGTAAAGGAATGTACTCGGATAGGGTATCCTCTTAGCCAAATACACCGATTGATTTTAATCCTTAATATGAAAAAGAAACAGCTTCATGAAAACAGCGAAGAGGAATTAAATGCCCAAAGAAAAACATTGAGTGCCATCATGTGGATCATTGGTATTCTGATATTGATTTATTTGGTTTATTTACTGTATGTAATCAGCAAAAGGGAATGGACCAATACCCACCTCGGGGGAGTAATATCTATTTTGATGTTAGGAGCAATTTTATTTATCAATGCGTTACGGGTTGGTCAGATTAAATCCGAGCTCAAAAAACGGAAGCAGCAGTAACTTTGGCATGGTAACCTTAACGCATTACACTTTCCTTAAAGCCATCATCAAATTTTCCCTGTAAAGCTTACTGACGGGAATGACCTTTCTTTTTATTTCCAAATGAGCATCACCCACTGCATCCAGTTTTTTGATATTTACTACGAAAGACCTGTGCACCCTTAAAAAATCTTTACTCACCATTTTCTCACAAAAAGAAGTTAATGGACTGACGATCATAAAATTTTGGTTTGTAGTAATGATATTACAGTAATTTCTTTCAGCCTCAATATATAATATTTCATCCAGCATCACTTTGATGAGCTTATTTTGGTTGCGGATAAAAATTCTGTCTTCTAAGGTTTCCACCACTGAAATACTGTTTTTTGGGTTTTTGTTCTCTTCCTTTATTTTATCCACGACAAGAGCGATTGTTCTTTCCAAGTTCAGTTTATTGAAAGGTTTTGAAATAAAAGCATAGGGATGGGTTTCTTTTGCTTTTTGAAAGGAAGCTTCATCTGTGTTTGCTGTAAGGTAAATCAAAGGAATATCGAAAAATTTTTGAATGGATTTTGCAGTCTCAATTCCGTCAATTTTCCCTTTAAGATTGATGTCCATCAGAATAATATCCGGGTGATTTTCTTTGGCATGGTTGATGGCATCCTCACCCCGCGACTCAATCCCGGTCACATCATATCCGAGATTGGAAAGTTGCAAGGAAATATTGGCGGCGATGATCATATCATCTTCGACGATCAAGATGCTAATTTTATCACTCATGCTGCTTTGTTAAGGTGAAATTCAAAAGACACTTCTGTACCCTTATGGGTCACCAATGTCATCTTACCATCCAATTGACAGGTCAATAATTTGATCAACTGAGTACCAAATCCTGTCCCTTTTATATCGGCATCCTTTGCAATACCGATTCCGTTATCGGCTATTTTTAAAAGCAAATGTGAATTGGTCTCGGTCAGGTTAATCCTAATGATGCCTTTTCGATGTTCAGGAAAAGCATATTTCAGAGAATTTGTAATCAGTTCATTGACTATCAATCCAATCGGGATAGCCCTGTCGACATCAAGTTCCAAATGTCCCATATCACAATCCAATGTAATCCTTTCGGCGGCATCAAATGAATCAATGATGTATCTGCCGAGATTCTGAAAGTACTGCTTCATCTCTATGGCTGATAAATTTTCTCCTTGATACAAGTTTTGGTGTATGATACCCATGCTCTGTACCCGGTTTTGACTTTCCAGCATGATGCTACGAAGCTCAGGGTCTTCAATTTGATCCGTCTGCAATGAAAGTAGACTGGAGATGGTCTGCAGGTTGTTTTTTACCCTATGGTGAATTTCCTTTAGTAAAAACTCTTTTTCTTTGTTCTGTTTTTCAAGTATCAAACTATATTTCTTTTTACGGATAAAAAACCGGTATAAAATAGCTAAGAAAATGAGCATGAAACCCGTTAAAATAAGCGTAGATACCTGCAATATTTCCTGGGCTTTCAATCTTGCTTCTTGTAAGAAAATGGTGCTTTCTTTTTGACTCACTTCCATTTCGGTCTGCAATTGGGCAATTCTTTGGTCGGCGTCTGCGTTGAAAACGAGTTGGTTCAGTTCATGATATTTTTTGTAAGCGGCTAAAGACTCGTTGATTTGGTTTTTTCCTTCAAAAGCCTTGCTCAATTCAAGATAGATCAGTCCCAAATAATACATGTCTCCAAAGTCCGCAGTGGCAATTTGGATGCTTTTCTCCAAGTAAGCTATCCCCGAGTCATAATCCTCTGCTTGGTTTTTTAATTTCCCCAGTGAAAGCAAAGAACGGACGACCATAAAATCATTTTCCAATAATTCTGCATAATTGAGGGCTTTTTGTCCTGAAATTTCAGCTTCTTCAAAATCACCAATCTGGGTATGTAATTCAGCAAGAGCAATATAGGTGTCACTGAGATTGTTATAAAACCCATATCTTTCTCCGATTTTAGCAGATCTCTGAAAATAGGTAAGGGCCTCGTCATATTTGTGGACCTCCACCAGATTATTGCCCAACACATGCAAAGTAAAATCGAAATCCAGATCATACAATCCCCTTTCTTCAAATAGGGCAATAGATTTTAATCCGTATTCCACTCCTTTTTCGAACTTCCCTTGTTTCCAAAAAAGGTTGCTCATATCAGAATAGGCCATGGCCATGGCTTTTTTATCCTGATATTTTTCTCCCAGCCTGAGCGTTCTAGTTGCAAATTCAAAAGCTTCTCCTAAATCGCCTCTACGTTCATACACATAGCCTAAATTTGTCAAAAGGAGCCAGGTTTCGGCTTCAGGAATTTTTTCCAAGGCGCTTCTAAGTACAAGTTCGGCATAATCCAGATCTTCCATTCTCAGCAAAATGGCCCCCTGGGAGACCTGCATCCTGCCTTCCCATAATTTATTTTCCGCAGCCCTTGTCTCCTCCAGACCCTTTTCAATGATTTCCAAAGCACGCTGTAAATTTCTAGTATGGTAATGGTAACCCAAATCATTGATTATCCTGAACCGTAGGGTGTCATCATTTATTTTGTTGAGCGTTTGTTCAAGATCGTCTAGATATTCTTTCCCGAAATCATCTGTTTCCTCAAAAATCCTCAAATACTCAAACTGCCCATTCCGTTGCTGGAACTGGGCATGAACTCCGAAATGAAGGAAAAAAAGAATGAGCAGAAAAGGCGTTTTCATAGAATAAATATAGAATAAAAAGCCGTTGAAAATCAATTATTTGCATTTTAAAAAATAACGCTCGAAAAGTAAAAAGCTCCTTTGGGACAATATTTTCATCTGTTCGTCCTACCTCCTTAGCTTTTTCCTCCTAGGTTCTTGAAATTTCCTCAAACAATACATAGACTACTTTAAAGAAAAAATTCTTATGAAAGCACGATTTAAATATTTAGTGATCGCAATGATGGGTCTAGCCATAAACTGGACCGTTATGTCATCCTTGACAGCGCAAACAGAACAGCTGGGGCCATTGTTGTCGGTGTCAGAATTTACCGTCAAACCGGGACATGAAATGCAATTTAGAGAAGGTGTAAAAGCTTGGAAAGCCTGTTACCTTGAAAACAACGGAGATTGGACCTGGAGGTTATGGCAAAGACAGCAGGGACCGGGCAATGTATTTACACTGGCTTCAAATATGGTAAATTGGGCAGAAATGGACAAAGCTGATGAAGCAGGAAAAAATTGCCAAGACCTTGTCAGAACCTTGATCAATCCCCATATCGAAAGCGGCTCCAATCACATCAGCCGGTTTCAACCTGAATCTAGTATTACAGCCCCACTTTCAGGTGATATTATCAGGGTAGCTTTTTATAAATTAAATCCCCAAAACGGGCATAAAATGATGGAAACCGTCAAGGAGGTATTGGCCATAAGAAAAAGTGCCAATATCGAACCCCTTGGCTATTGGTATCAATGGCTGACTTCTGATCCAGAAAGCCCCAACTATCACCATGTGATGCCTTATACCGATTATGCTGCAATGGACATCCAACAAGAAGGGGTATGGGATACAGTCGAAAAAAACGCTGGAAAAGAAAAAAGGGATGAACTTCAGGCTGCTTTCCGCTCATCCCTCGAAAACTCATGGATCTATATTTACAAATTGGACAAAGACCTCAGCAGACCGACTAAGTGATACCATACTTTTATCTATGTCTATTGGAACCCTGAAAAATAGCCATCAATAATTAAAAATAGTTTAGTTGACGATAGGTTGGGTGGAAGTGATTGGAATCTATTCCATTGCAGAAGCCCAGCTTTTTTACATTACAGACCTTACACCATGAACAATCAAGCACAGCTTTCCAGCCTCACTCCTATAACTGCCGCAGACCGAATTACCTCCTTGGATGTCATGAGAGGTATTGTATTGTGTGGCATTTTATTGATGAATATCAATGGGTTTGGACTGGCTTTTGGCTACAATGACCCCACCATTTTAGGGGGCGATACAGGATTGAACCTTTACACCTGGATGATGACCAACCTGCTATTTGAAGGGACGATGCGCGCACTTTTTTCCCTGCTTTTCGGAGTGGGCATGTTTATTTTTTTGGACAGATTGGTGAAAAAAGGCGCTGGTATCAATGCTGCAGACATCTATTTCCGCAGGATTACCTGGCTGTTGATTTTCGGATTGATTCATGGATATTTACTGTTGTGGGTTGGAGAGATTCTTTACAATTATGCCCTGATGGGATTTTTGGTCTATTCTTTCCGGCGAATGGTCCCAAAGAATTTGGTCCTCACAGGACTTTTGCTTTTCTGCATTGGAACCGGTTGGAATTACTATGATTATCAAAAAGATAAAGAATGGTTTGGCAAAGTGCAGCTGGCGGAGGTAGCCATTGCAGCTGGCCAAGATCCATCCAAGGAATTGAAGGAAGCAAAAGAATCCTGGGAAAAAAGAGAGGCGGGGAACTCCCCCGAAGCTACAGGAAAGTTTATAGAAGAAATGCAGAAAGGGTATTTTTCAGTGGTGAAACACCTTGGACCCATCATGTATGATTTTAATGTCACCGATCCCTACAGGGGAGACCTTTGGGATATTTTGAGTATGATGTTGATCGGAATAGCCCTTTTTAAATGGGGATTGCTTTCAGGAGAAAAACCGGCATCCCTTTATTGGCTTATGGTGGGTATTGGTTATCCTATTGGGATTGCAATCAACTATTATGAAATGCAGCTGATTTTGGAGGCTCACTTCTCGACGCTCTCTTTCAGTCAGACTAAAGTGTCCTACTATTGGGGGAGATTTTTTGTAGCGATGGGGCATGTTGGCTTGATCATGTTGTTTGGCAAGACCCCAATACTTGGTTGGTTGAAAAATGCTCTTGCAGCAGTTGGTAAAATGGCCCTGACCAATTACCTGATGCATTCTGTAATTTGTATGTTCGTTTTCACGGGAGTCGGATTTGGCCTTTTTGGGAAGCTGCAGCGGTTTGAGCTTTTATATGTGGTCATATCAATCTGGGTTTTTCAGTTGGTTGTGAGTCCAATCTGGCTCTATTACTTCCATTTTGGACCTGTGGAATGGCTTTGGAGAAGATTGAGTTACCTGAAATCCGCTCCTTTTAGAAAGAAAGATCCTGCATTGGTCGTCCACTCCAACAATTGATTGTATTCTAAAAATACCATTCATCGCATGGAATAGAGATTAAACCAATTCAGAATGGGGAAGCCGAAAACCACCTAGAGTAGGCAAAATTTAAAACCAAAAAACAATGGCAACTTATGTATTTCGTCACAAAGTAGGTGATATCGGTGCTTGGCTAAAAGGCCACGAAGATCGGGTAAGGTTATTCGCCCCAGCTTCCAGTGGATTCAGAACCTTTCAGGATGCTGATGATCCCAAATCCATTTTGTTGGTAGTCGATACCGATGATATCGACAAATTAGGGGCAATTATCAATGATCCGGATATCCAGCATATCAAAGATACCCATACGGTAATGGAGCCCATAACCATGTCTATGGAAGTAAAATTGTAAAAAGCATAAAGTCTTTGGAATCAAAGGGGATGTAAGTTAATTGAAACCTGTACCATCAAAAAATTGCCAGATTAAATTTCTTTGACCTGTCAATTTGTAAAGGCTTGATATTGAATCAATTATTAATTAAATTATGTGAATTTCATCTAATAAAGTGAATTGAACTAACGGATTTCTGGCGGATTCAGAACAATTCCTGAATATCAAATATTCACATCCCCTTTTTTTTAATTTAAAAACAAACATATATGAAGGCTTTGATAGGGTTAATTCTTCTATCTATATGTGGTATTCCAGCTTTTTCACAGGGAGTAATTCAGGGAAAAATCTATGATTCCCAATCTGAAGAGGTATCTTTTGCAAATGTATTGCTTTGGAATATACCTGATTCCTCAATGGTGAAAGGTGTTATTTCCGATGAATCAGGATACTTTGTTTTCACAGAAATACCAAAAGGGAAATACTATGTTGAAGTATTCATGTTGGGATATGCCAAAACTTATTCACCTGTGTTCGGTTTTTTGGGGACAGAAAAAAATAATTTAGCTCCTATCACATTGATAGAAGCAGAACAAAATTTGGAAGAAGTGACGGTGGTTGCTACCAGACCATTTTTTGAGTTGGAACAGGGAAAAATGGTAGTCAATGTGGCCAACAGTATTTCAGCTGCCGGATTGTCGGTCATCGATGTACTGGATAGGTCTCCCGGTGTTATGGTCAACAGGCAGAGTAATTCCATATCGATTTTAGGAAAAAACGGTATTGTAGTATTGATGAATGGACACAGGTTCAGAATGCCTATCGAAGCTGCCTATCAAATGCTGGATGGACTGAATTCCAGTGAAGTTGAAAAGATTGAGATCATTACAGTGCCACCTTCTAATTATGATGCTGACGGTGATGCCGGATTTATCAATGTCGTGATGAAAAAGGACAATGCTATGGTAGGCACCAACGGTACCCTGACTGTCGGACAAGGCTACGCATCAGGCTATAACGGCAATATGAGCTTCAACATCAATCATCAAGGCCCAAAACTTAGTTGGTTTGGAATTTTTTCTGCAAATTATTTAGAACGGGAAACAATTTGGGAATCCTTAAGAAGCAATAACAACGGATTTGAAGATATTGGGATTGACGCCTTCACCAATGGATTTAATACCAGAAAGTCCTTCAATTACCAGGCAGGGTTTGACTACAAATTAAACAACAATACCATCCTCAGTGGTTTGGTCAGTGGGTATAATAACCGTATAAATAGAACTTTGCCAAATGTAACCAAATCTGTAAATTCCATCTCTCCAGATACCCTTTCCTTGATGTCTTCTGAAGAAATTAATATATGGAGTCATATCATGGGCAATATCAATCTACAGCATACTTTCCAAAACGGGCAGGTCATCAGTACCAATGTAGATTACCTAACTTATAAAAATTCCAATCCAACCTGGTATAGCATCATGAATTATAATGAATCCCATGATTTGATCGGTTCAAAGGAATTCAGGATTAGCAAGGATACACCCATTGACCTTTGGGTGACAGATCTCAATCATTCTATGAAAATAGGGAAATCAGTAGGTGTTGAATCAGGACTTCGTGCTACTTTTTCAAAATTCAATAATACAGTAATTTTCGAAGAAAATCTTGATTCAGATTGGATCTTTAATCCCAACTTCAGCAGTGACGGGGTTCTTCGTGAAAATATCTTAGCAGCTTTTTCCTCAGCCAAAATTGAGTTTGATGACAAAACCACATTGAATGCAGGTATAAGGTACGAGAACACCAAAACCAAATTGATTTCTACATCAGGTGAAAAAATCGTTGATAGGCATTACGGGGATTTCTTTCCAACGGTATTTATTTCCAGAAAAATCAATCCCGATAACCTGATCCAATTATCCTATGGTCGCAGGATTACCCGTCCTACTTTCAATGAGATGGCGCCTTTTGTGCTTTTTGCTGATCCTTTTACCTTCTTTGCCGGAAATGAGAACATCCTGCCTACCTACACAAATACCATCAAAGCAGATTATTCCTATAAAAGTATGGTATTCTCAGTGCAGCACAGCAAAGACAAAAATGTAATTGCACAATTCCAACCTATCTTAGATGAGGAGACCAACACAGTATTTCTTAGGACGGAAAATATCGACCAAAGAGAGACGGTTTCCATGATGGTTGCCTTCCCTTTGGCGATAAACTCTTGGTGGGAATTCCAAAATAATTTCACGGCAAATTATCAAAAAGTCAAATCCGAACTTGGAGGGGAGGTTTATGAAGTAGATCAGAAAGGTATTCAAGTGGTACTTACCAATACTTTCACTCTTCCTAAAAAATATACCGTCGAATTGATGGGAAATTATAATTCGCCTACCATAAATGGCTATTTCAAATGGCTTTCAAGAGGCTTCGTGAATCTTGGAATCCAAAAAGACTTTGAAAGAGCCGGGGTATTAAGGGTATCCTGCAACGACATGTTCGAAACCAGTCAATTGAGGTGGCAATCATTTGAGGGGACTGATATAGAATTTTCCGGAAGGTATAAATTTGAAAAAAGAGTTTTCATGGCTACCTACACCTATAAGTTTGGAAATAACAAAATTAAAGGGACGAGGGTCAGAAAAGTAGGCTCCCAAGAGGAGCAGAGAAGGGTTACGAATTGATCATTTTTTTATTTAGGAAAATATTTCCATGCATTGGGACACAATATGTGCTGCTTCGTCCTTGATGGGTTTGAATTCAACAATTGAAAAGGTAACTTTTATCTTGATTTCTAGCTGAAATTCAGATCATTACATCCAGTAATTTTTTTAAAAATTATAAATAAACTATTCAAATAAAAGATTCTTATGAAATCAAAAAAGCCAGAGTATTTCTGCTTGAGACCCGAGGTCGAAAAAGCCTACGGATATTCCCATGCTGTCAGGATTGGTAGCAGCATCAAAGTATCCGGTGCCGTAAGCATGGACGATGAAGGTGGTCCGACGGCAGTGGGCGATTTCCTCCAACAGATGAAAAATTGTTATTCTGATCTGGAAAAGGTGCTAAAACATTATGGCTGCACTTTTGAAGATGTGGTGGTGGAGAATGTCTTTACCACAGATATGCCGGCTTTTTTGGAACATGCCGAATATCGAAATTCCATCTATACGAAGCAGTTTCCGACTGGTTCCTGGCTGGAGGTCAAGGGTTTGGCCTTGCCCGAATTTTTGATTGAGATTGAATTGGAAGTACATAAACAATAGATCAATACACCCTAAAATAATTAATTATGAAAACCCTAGATGATGAGCTTCAAAAAGCAAGTGTTAACAGCGCGGTATTAGAAGGACTATACCAAGCTTTTAGTAAAGGTGATATTCCGGCGGTTCTCGGAATGATGGATTCAAATATCGTTTGGAATGAAGCGGAAGGGAATCCTTATGCAGATGGCAATCCCTACAAAGGACCGGAGGCTGTATTGAATGGCGTTTTTGCCCGAATAGGTGAAGAGCATGAATACTTTAATTTGAAGGATATCGAGCTACATGAGATGTTCAACGATAAAGTGTTGGCCACCTTGCGCTATGATGCCAAATTCAAGAATGGAAAGCGTTATGATGCCCAAGTCGCACACTTGTGGACACTGAAAGAAGGGAAAGTGGTTGCTTTTCAACAGTATGTGGATACCAAAAAATTAAGTGAGGCCATGAATTAGTTAAGCTTATCTGACCCCTAGCTGGAGAGCATGCTTAACCATCAGGAAACAACCTCTAAACCTCCTTTAAAGTGCTATGGCCAAAACCCTCCCCTTTGTCCTCAACAAACCCAAAACTTGGCTCCTGCTCCTGACTTGGGCTTTTCTAATCATCTTTGCCGGCAAGTTCGTCATCAATGATGCACTGCCTTATTTCGGGTTTGATGAGGAAGTATATGGCAGGTTTTGGATCATGAAATGGCCTCTGATCGGTCATATTTCAGGTGGCCTGATTGCTTTAACGATTGGTCCTTTTCAGTTTTGGGCTGCTTTTAGAAACAAATATATCAAAGTCCATAGAGCGATGGGCTTGACTTACCTGACTGCAATCTTTATTGGGACCGTCAGTTCAATAAACCTAGCGTTGACTACCGGCTTAGCCATTCATTGGACCTGGACGCTGTCATTAATTGTATTGGCATTGGCATGGATATCCACCACAGGCATGGCATTCAGATTTATCCTGTTGAGGCGAATACAATTACACAAGGAATGGATGGTCAGAAGCTACGTAGTCACTTTTGCCTTCGTGCTTTTCCGATGGCTGAACAGCACTCCACTTTTTGTGGAAATGGGAAACTTTATAGAAAGAGGTCCGACCATGATTTGGGTTTCCTGGGTCATTCCCCTTTTTGTTACTGAGATAATTCTTCAATGGAATCAGAAATAAAGAAAAGTACGAGATAGGTTTTTATCCATTACTTAAAGTTTGATTTCCAATAGATAAAACATTTAACCACAATTTAACTCGAAATAAAATATGAAAGTATCAGCTTTTGCAGCCAATGGACCGCATGAAAAATTAAAGTCCTTTTCTTATGAAATGGGAGAATTAGGTCCTGAACAAGTAGATATCCGGGTGATCAACTGTGGAATCTGCCATTCAGACCTTAGTATGATGCACAATGATTGGGGAATGACGGCTTATCCCATAGTGCCTGGCCATGAGATCATTGGGGAGGTTATCGCAGCAGGCAATGCCGTCAAAAATGTAAAAATTGGGGATAAGGTCGGTTTGGGTTGGTTCTCGGGATCCTGCATGTCCTGCCATGAGTGTATGGATGGAGCCCACCATCTATGCACTAATGCTGAATTCACTATTGGAGGGAGACATGGTGGATTTGCAGACTTTGTCCGTAGCCATTGGTCATGGGCAATTCCGCTGCCTGAGGGTATCGATCTTGACAAAGCCGGTCCTTTGCTCTGTGGGGGTATTACTGTTTTCAATCCTATTATTCTCGCCGGAGTCAAAGCGACCGACAAAGTGGGCGTCATTGGTATCGGAGGCCTTGGCCATATGGCACTCAAATTCCTAAACAAATGGGGCTGTGAAGTCATCGCTTTTAGCTCCAACCCTGATAAAAAGAAGTCCATTCTGGAAATGGGAGCGACTAAAGTTGTGGATTCCACAAATCCGGAAGAGCTATCCAAAATCGCCGGAAGTTTGAGTTTCATCCTGAATACGACCAATGTGACTTTAGATTGGAATTCGTATTTGTCAGTTTTAGCTCCTAAAGGAAAGTTTCACAATGTGGGTGCGGTTTTAGAACCTTTGGCTATACCTGCATTTTCTCTAATTATGGGAGAAAAGTCTGTCGCAGGCAGTCCTTTGGGAAGTCCGGCCTTGACCCGAACCATGCTTGAATTCTGTGTAAGACATGACATTTATCCGATTACGGAAGAATTTCCCATGTCCCAAGTCAATGAAGCCCTAGATCATTTGGAATCTGGTAAAGCCCGTTTTCGAATCGTATTGAAAAACTAGAGGTTTCAAATACTTGAAATACTACCATCTGTGACTTGGCCAACCTTGCTTCAGGTGAGGTTACCGTTACCGTGAGATTGATAGAGTAAAAAGTATGAAAAAAAAGGATAAATATGAATTTTATTGGATTAAGAAAATTTAAAATAATGTAAAGTATAATGAGTTTATATAGGAATATTATTCTTAAATAATAAATAAAAAGCATATTAAATTTTGATTTTACAAATTAATGTATAAATTACTTCTAAATAATTTGTTTTAAAAACCCCATGTCAAACCACCAACCTACTCAGCACCATGTTAAAGAAAATCATTTTCGGAATTCTTATCCTTCTATTGGTAGTCATAGGAGGTTTTGTAGTTTATGTCCAACTGAATTGGAATAAAACCTATGATATTCCCAATCCGGATCTTCAGGTAAGCACCGATCCGGAGGTGATAGAGAGGGGAAAATATCTGGTTCACGGTCCTGCCCATTGTTCCAATTGCCATGTGGCTACCATAGCAGAAATGTTGGCCGCGGATGCCGGAGAAAATATTCCCCTTAAAGGTGGTGTTCAATTTCCTTTGGGTCCTATCGGGACTTTGTATACCAAGAATTTGACCCCTGACCCCACCACTGGAATTGGCAGATATTCTGATGGAGAAATCTTTAGGATGATGCGTCATGCGGTGAAGCCCGACGGAAAAGCTACTCTATCTGTATTGATGCCTTTTTGGGATATGGCTGATGAGGACCTGATTGCCGTAGTCTCCTATTTGAAAAGTTTGGATCCAGTCAAGAATGAAGTCCAAAAGAACGAATGGACCTTTATGGGAAAAGCAGTCCGGGTAATAGCTTCTTCATTCAAACCGATTGAAAACCCTAAACCTTATCCGGTTGCCCCTCCCATGGAAGCAAGCATAGAAAGGGGGGAATACCTTTCCCGATATGTGGCCAACTGTGTGGGATGCCATACCAACAGGGATTTGATGACTTTTGAAGCAATCGGGCCTGAGTATGGCGGTGGGATGGAATTTGAACCCTTTCCGGAATTTCATCTGATGGTAGGTCAGGATCCGGATATATGGATGCGCACCCCAAATATTACCCCACACCCCAACAGTTCATTGGCCCAATTCAAAACGGTCGAAGAATGGAAGGAAAGATTTCGGAAGGGGAGGTTGATTGATATATCCCCCATGCACTGGGGACCATTTTCAAGAATGACTGATGAGGACCTGGAGGCACTATATCTATATCTGACAAGCCTAGAGCCCGTTGATTATGATCCTGGGGAATTGATGTTCAAGAAATAAAGGTGAATAAATATGGCTTTCAGCCTTCATGGGATTGAGAATGTTTGATCCCATTTTTTTTACAAATAAAGATATAAATGGATATTTGATATTTTTGGATACCTGCCTGACAGGCGGGCATGCTATTGCCTTGAAAACCCTCTCAAAATGTATCCCTTAGGCCTTTTTGAAAAATTCCAATAACCCTTCGATTGATTTTTGGAACATTCAGCAGACAGGTGATCATAATCAATTTTAAATTGAGTTATGATGATGAAATAGTAAACGGTTACGCCAAGAATTTTCAAAAACCAAGAATGGAATCAAATTATGTTTTCTATTCCTGAAGGGAGGGATTGTCTCGCAGGGAAAGCATCTTAGATATTAAAAACACAAATAAAATTAGGGGAAGTTTGATAAAGCAATGAGCCAAATTTGGTTCAATTTTAACATAATTCCTTATTGATGAAGTCTTTGAAAGTAAAGTAATGAGTAGGTTTGTCCCCTCAAATCATGATTACGTCTTCATTCAATTCATCTCATGAAAAAACAATTTACAATACTATTAGCAAGTATTATTTTATTTCATTTCGGCTGTACTTCTTCTTCTAAAATTATCGGTTCATGGAAAAGCCATGATCCTAATAGTGACAAATACAAAAATATTTTTGTGTATGCCCTGATTGGTGATGATTTCATTTTGAAGCAGACCATAGAGGAAGACGTTGACAAAATCTTGGAAGAGAAAGGTATTTATGCGAGCAGTTCATTAAATGTTAAGGTTCCTGCTGAACTAAGCATTGAAGAAAGAAAGAGTTTCTTGGCAGAAAAGATTTACCAAAGCGGTCATGATGCAATAATGACAATTGCAATAATTGATCAGACAAATGAAACACGATATGTGCCTGGGACAAGTTATTACAATCCCATGATGTATGGAGGTGGATATGTTAGGTTTGGTGGCTATTATTCTATGTATGGCCCTATGATGTATTCTCCTGGCTACTATGATACGGAGAAGAATTTTTATGCTGAAATAAATTTATATGATTCAAAAGATCAGAATTTGATATGGTCTGCACAGTCCAAAACCACTAATCCTACACAAATGCAAAAAGATGCGTATGATTTTGCTGAGGTAGTTGTAAAGCAGATGATTAAAGAAGAGGTAATAGAAGTTAATAAATAACAATAATCGAAAATCTAATTATGAACCTATGAAAAAAAATGTCCTTTTAATTTTATTCATGCTGATGTTTTCGAGCATCGGTTTTCCCCAAAATAAAAAACCAAATATACTAGTGATTTGGGGTGATGACATTGGCACTTGGAACATCAGTCACAACAATAGGGGAATGATGGGCTATAGGACCCCCAATATTGACAGGATAGCTAAAGAAGGTGCATCATTTACCGACTATTATGCCCAACAAAGTTGCACAGCTGGAAGGGCCGCCTTCCTTGGAGGAAATGTACCTGTTAGGACGGGAATGACAAAGGTAGGATTACCTGGTGCTAAAGAAGGATGGCAAACCACAGACATAACAATAGCGGCTGTGATGAAAAGTTTGGGCTACAGCACCGGACAGTTTGGTAAAAATCATCAAGGTGATTTAGATGAACACCTTCCTACAAATCATGGCTGGGATGAGTTTCTTGGCAATTTATACCACCTAAACGCCGAAGAGGAGCCGGAAAACCGAGATTACCCAAGAGACATGGTATTAAAAAACGGTAAGACGTTTCTGGAGCAATTTGGCCCACGGGGTGTGATTCACTCATGGGCTGATGGTAAGGGTGGTCAAAGAATCACAGACACAGGTCCATTGACTAAAAAACGAATGGAAACCATAGATGATGAGACTGTTGCGGCTGCAAAAGAATTTATAAAAAAACAAGTTGCTGAGGGTAAACCTTTCTTTACTTGGTGGAATGGCACACGTATGCATTTCAGAACGCATGTTAAGGAAGAACATCGTGGAATTAGCGGCCAGGATGATTACGGTGATGGCATGGTGGAACATGATTTGCATGTTGGTGAGCTTATCAACCTACTCGACGAACTAGGAATAGCTGACAATACCATTGTGATGTATTCCACTGATAACGGACCGCACTATAATACCTGGCCTGATGCAGGAACTACACCGTACAGGTCTGAAAAGAATTCGAATTGGGAAGGAGCATATCGTGTTCCAACCTTTATAAGATGGCCCGGCAAAATACCTGCAGATGTTACTTACAATGGCATTGTATCTCATGAGGATTGGTTACCAACCTTTGCCGCAGCAGGCGGAGATGAAAATGTTGCTGAAAAAATCAAGAATGGATATAAAGCCATCGGTAGAACTTACAAAAACTACATAGACGGATACAATCAACTGGATTATCTGATAGGTAAAGTAGACCAATCTCCTCGAAACGAATTTTGGTACGTAAATGATGATGGAGAAATAGTTGCTGCCCGATATAATGATTGGAAGGTAGTATTCCTAGAAAACCGCGGCGAGGGATTTGGAGTATGGCGCGAACCATTTACAGAATTAAGAGTGCCCTTGCTTTTTAACTTAAGGAGAGACCCTTTCGAAAAAGCCCAGCACAATTCCAATACCTATGATGACTGGTTTTTGGATCGTCCTTTTGTCGTAGTGCCTATACAAGGTTTGGCTGCAAGGTTCTTGCAAACAATGGTGGACTACCCGCCATCACAGAGTCCCGGTTCCTTTAATTTGAGCAAGATTGAAGAGAAACTAAAGTCAACTATAGGAGCTAGATAACACCTGTTTTAATTTTTGCTTTTATAAATTTCACTAACCCTTAAATGATTATCCGCTGATAAAGGAAAGGCTTTATGCCTACTTTTATCAAAGCGGGTAATTATTTTTCTTTAAAATACCACAGGGCCAACATTCTTGATCAAATGGCAACAGAAATTTGAGTGAGGCATGGGTTTTTACCATTAAAGTCAAATTTTGGGTGATAAAGCCCATCAATAAAAATTTTTAAAACGAAAAATCTATTTCTAATCTGACATTTTTTTTCCTAAAACCTATCAAATTTACATAAAATCGGATCTTCAAATTCTATCTTATCTGTTTTTTCACTAGCTTCCTAATTTATTTTAAAACTCAAAAAAATGGAACTTTCATTAGACTGGAAAGGAATCATTTACATCATATCAGTTTTCATTGGCTTTATTGTTAGCATTATTCTGATATCTTTTGGAATAAAAAAAACAAAAGCTAATGTTCTCATAGGATTGTCTTATCTATTTTTATCCTATGCCTTGTTTTTAGTGTTTTTGATTTATACCGGCTATCACATATTTATTCCCCATCTGTATAGAACAGGAAATATAGCCGGATTATTATTTGCTCCACTTGCCTATCTATATATTCAAAAAGTATGTTCCGAATTAAAGTTCAAATGGGTGGATCTTTTACATTTCTTACCTGTTGCCATTTATTTTATCGATTTTTTCCCGGTTTTATTTTTGACAGGCTTGGAAGAAAAAGTTCGATTGATTCAATCGGAAATAGATGACCCATTAACGTTTGTAAATTTTAACCAAAGCAGAATTTTTTCTCCATTCTTTTACACCCAAGGAAGAACATTGCTGATAGCTGTATATTGGATCTTGTCAATTCATATGATCCGTAAGCACAGGAGTTTGTTTTCAAAGAAAAAGAATCCTTTTGGAAAAGAATGGCTTATGTGGATGAAAATATATTTATCCTCTTTTTCAATAATCATCATCCCTTATCTCTTGTTTTTTTGGTCAACAGACGTAAAAATTATTTTTGATCTAATTCATCTAACTGGAGGAATACTTATCCTAATCAGTGGAATAACGATTATGTTTTTCCCAAATGTTCTTTATGGACCAAATGAAAAGTTTTATGAATTGTCCATTGAAAAAGCAGATTCCAGAAGCTTGGAAATTGATAAAATTTCTGAGGAGAAAAAGCTATTCATCGAAAGTCAGCTAAAAGAAATATTGGACAATTCAAAAAAATACCTCCAAAAGAATTACTCGATTCATGAAATGTCCAAGGATTCAGGAATTCCGTTTTATTTGTTATCGCAACATATCAATAAAGTTTTGGGAACCACTTTTCTGGATTTAGTAAATTCCCGGAGAATAGACGAATGTTGCAGCATGATGGAATCAGGGGAATTTAAAAATATCACCCTGGAAGCCATTGCCAAGGAATGTGGGTTTTCCAATCGAAACACCTTCATTGCCGCTTTTAAAAAGTTTAAAAATATGCCTCCTTCTCAATATTTGAAATCCACAAAATTGGGAAATGAGATTGGACCAATTGACGAAATTTGAGGATTTGATTGACCATTTACTCACAGCCCACACAACAATTTGTCTCCAATTACAATAGTTAAAACCTATATCCAATATGTATTGAAAGCCTGTAGCCAAAAGCGCCAGCCTTGACAGACCCCGTTTTTTCAAATCCGCTTCCATCAATCAATGTGTTGAATCCTGGCAGTTTATTCGACAATAACTCGTTTATATGTTCTAAAACCAGAGCAGAATCATCCGGATCGAGCGTAGAATTGAAATCCACATCAAGTTTATAAAACCCAATTCCTGGTCCAAAAAGCACAAAATCCAAAACGAGCCTCTTTGAAAGTTGAAATTGATAGCCAAGCTCAGCTCCGATAGTGTGGTAACGTATCCCCAAATCAGTCCCCACTATTCCATCAAAATTTGTTGTCGATAGATTCCAATTCTTGCTTTTATTGAAGGTATTAAAGGAATAGTATGGACCTATGTAAACTCCCCGTGGGGCCTTAAATTTATTTTCTGACTTTAAGTAAAACCTGTAATCTGATGAAAAGTGAATTCCATTATTTTTACCGCCTGGCAAAAGACTAAGCATATCATTTTCATTTCCTTCATTGTCAAATGCTGGCATTCGATTAAAACCAAAATCCAGGCTAAAACTCCTAGTTTCACTTATAATCCGTTCATATCCAAAAATGGTATTTCCAAATCCTAGGATGGTAGGTTTAGATAAATTATATCGAATGGTGTTTTGAAATGGCTTCTGTTCAATACTTTCTATTTGGGAAAAAACAAAAGTTGGTATCATCACCAAGGCCATAAATATCAGTTTTTTTAACATATATTACTTCAAATTATCGAAAGTCAATTTTCCATAATAAAAATATAGTAATTATGTTCCATTAGAATTGAGGCCCCTATTTTCTATGCACAAATTCGTAGAAATCAATCAAAAATTTAAATTCTTGGTATTAACTCCAGCACACAATGAAAAAACTTAATGTCGTCCTTTTTCATTTTCTCTGCCTACCCATTTTTATTCTTTTTTATTCCAACGTAAATGCCCAAACCTACGGCAAAAACGGCATGGTCGTCTCAGACAATGTCCTTGCGTCTAAGGTCGGGATTGATGTTTTGAAAAAAGGGGGAAATGCCATTGATGCGAGTATTGCCACTGCTTTTGCATTGGCGGTAACCCATCCCGAAGCAGGGAATATCGGAGGGGGAGGATTTATTGTGTTGATGAAATCGGACGGGAATGTTACTACTTTTGATTTTAGGGAAAAAGCGCCCTTGAAAGCTACTCCTGACCTGTTTCAGGACGCCGATGGAAACCTGATTGAGGGTTCCAATCATGAAACCATCAAGGCAGTGGGTGTTCCGGGAACTGTGGCGGGCCTGTATCTGGCACATCAGAAGTACGGGAGTTTACCCTGGCCCGATTTGGTCCAACCGGCCGTAGACCTTGCGGAAAATGGATTTCCCATGACCTGGGGATTGTATCAGGTGGCCCTTCGAATGTCCGAATTGGATGATGCATATGACATCATGAAAAACTATTTTCGAAACACTGAAGGATCGGTCGTGCAACCGGGAGAAACCTGGAAGCAGCCTGCCTTGGCCAAAACCCTTTCCTTGATCCGGGACAAAGGGCATGATGGATTTTACAAAGGGGAAGTTGCTGAAGAGATCGAAGCCTACATGAAAGCCAAGGGCGGCATCATTACCAAAGAAGACCTGGCAAAATATTCTGCCATTGAACGCAAACCTCTGAAAGGTTCGTACAAGGACTTCGAAATTTATTCCATGGCTCCCCCAAGTTCCGGCGGAGTGGCATTGATTGAGATGATGAACCTGATGGAACTGGCTGACCTCAAAAAAATCGAATTCAATTCCACTACTTACGTGCACTTGGTGGCAGAAGCCATGCGGAGGGCTTTTGCAGATCGGGCGGAACATTTGGGAGATCCTGATTTCAATCCCGAATTGCCATTGGATATGCTGACCACCAAAGAATTTGCCAAAATGCGTTTTGACCATATCGATATGTCCAAAGCTTCCCTCAGTGACACTTCCAGGTATGGACAGTTGTATGATGGCAGCAGTACCACTCATTTTTCGGTAGTGGACAAGGATGGCAACGCTGTTTCCCTGACCTATACCCTTGAGCATTCCTATGGGGTAAAAATGGGCTCATCCAAACTAGGTTTCATCTTCAACAATGAAATGGGAGATTTCAACCCTGTAGCCGGAGTGACCAATAGCCGTGGTCAAATCGGTTCCAATCCCAATCTCATCGCACCGGAAAAAAGAATGCTTTCCAGCATGACCCCGACCATCGTGGCCAAGGATGGCAGGCCTTTCCTTATCATCGGAAGCCCGGGAGGCAGGACAATTATCAATACGGTTTTTCAGACTGTTCTGAACGTATTGGAATACGACATGAGAATCGACAAAGCCATCGAAGCCATGAAAATACACCATCAATGGTTTCCCGATGAAATCAGGTATGAAAGGCACCTCCTGTCTCCTGATACCCGGGATGCGCTTGAACTGATGGGTCATAAGCTGAGGCCGGTTAATAACCTGGGCGTATTGATGGGAATCAGTTACGATCCCAAACTTGGGGTGTATATTGGTGCTTCCGATTCGGCCAGCAAGGATGGAGGAGCAGTGGGGTATTGAAATTATGAATGAACGGGTCTACCAACAAATGCTTCATTGTTATGATATCCAATTCTAATCAAGTTGATATTGAGAATCAGGGATAGGCAATGAAATAAGGATGTTTTACCAGATTAGCCTAGGATTAATTTTGATGGATTTGCTGAATTTAGACCCTTCCAAAAAATCATTTTGCAAATTTCCATGTCACATTTCTTCTGGGTGTAGCTTCCAAAACATCCTTCAACTCTTTCTTGTTTTTAAATTTCGTTTGCTCTAAGACGGTTTCCTCTATGGAAAGTTCAAAGGCATCTGCTTCAAAACACCAAGGTGTGATGCTGAGATTTTGGTTTTTTTGACGGAAAATAAAGTATGTTTTACCATCGATTGAAGTGTTGATTTCAAGTTTTCGTTCTGCATCAGGAACTTCATTTTTACACAAAATCAAGGAGCAGCGGTCACAAAACTTAACGAGCGCATATTGCGATGCAGCTTTGTCCTCATCAATCCCAAAATAAGAAACAGTTTCTTTACGAAAGGCTTTTTGTGCATCAAGAAATTGCTTTGCTTTTACGTTTTTTTCCCTGAGAGATTCATATAAGAAGTCCAAGTGAAAAGAAACTAGCAATGCTGTCCATAAAGATTTACTTTTTGCTTGGTCAAAAACCCTTTTTGCTCTTTTGATTGATTTTATGGCACTTTCAGAATCTTCCGTAAAATCCAATGGAATTCCAAGTTCTGACAAGTAGTTTTTTTCTTTATAATCCAGTTGTTGGTCGTCGTGTTCAACTACAGCTATCAAGGTTTCCAGCCATAAAAGGGGTCTGTATTTAATCATTAGCTGGTCTGCAATTTTTCCTGCCAATAAGCCGTGGCTTGCCTGAAAAATGACATGTAACCCTTGATCTGTTTTTCTAACAATCATATGTTTTGTTCGAATGTTTCGTCAGGATAAGGCACTCCTATTCCAATAGCTGTAATTTCAAAAACTTAACAGTATTGGTTTTTGCTCCTGATGTAAAAATATGCGGATAAGGCACATTTTAGATTAGAAACCTCAGACCAAGCCAATCACTTTGCTATTCTTTTTAACAATTAAACTGTTGCTGACAATTTATGTTTTGCTTTTTCGTCATCAATCATTCCCTTATTTAGCAGCCAAAAACTTGTTTACCTCAAGCCAATACATGAAAGCATCAAACCATCGGTTGCTGGTCCGGTCGGGATTGCCGAGGCCGAAACCGTGTCCGCCGTTCTGGTATAGATGGAATTCAACTGGGATGCCTGCTTTGTACCAGGATTCTATCACACCCGTCTGGCCCAAGAAAAGAAAATCATCAGTCGCTATCACATTGAACATGGGTGGCGCATGCTTAGGAACATCTACTGGACCCATTCCACCATAAATGGGACCGATGAAGGCCAGCTTCATGGTCGTGGAATGAAGGGTGGCGTGCATGGTCAGCCCAGCACCTGCCGAGAAACCGATCATGCCAATTCGCTCCGTATCTACTCCCCATTCCTTAGCCCGTGAGACGATCATGGCGTAAGCCGCTTCGGCGTCTTCGAGTTGGTTGGATAGGTCACGCTGTGGAGGTCGGGGAGTTGTGGTATTTGGTGTAGCCTCGGAAGATGATGGCGGGGCAGGGGTTCGGGGACGGTTCATCCATGCCGAAAAATCTTCCAACTTTTCAGGAGTTGGGTTAAGGCGGTATTTGAGAACGAAGGCAGCAATTCCCTGTGCCGCCAATGCCTCTGCCACTTCCCATCCTTCATTGCCCATCGAAAGCCAGCTGAAACCACCGCCTGGCGCGACAATTACAGCAGTACCGTTGGCCTTTCCGGGCTCAGGGAGGAAGGGGGTTAGGGTCGCTTTAGAAATGTTTCGGGCCATAGGGTCACCCCACTGACGAAACCAGGTCTCAGGTGCTGGTTGGTCATCAACCCCTCCTGTTCCGAGAGGAATTGCCTCAGGTTCTTCTGGGGCATCGAGTGGGTAGATGGTCCCGTCCTGCGCCATAACGGTAGAAGCAAATACAAGCAAGAAGGCCAAAAAGGCTTGAACGATGAAGGTTTTTTGTGGATAAAGCATAGGGATAGGTTTATTGGTGAGTTTGTTTAATTAATTTTAGCATACAATATGCCAAGCTGTTGAGACATGACAATTGGGTTTGTGAACAAGTAAGAAAGTTACAAAAAAATGTCAAATTTACACTTCTTGTTTTCTGATCTGCTTTGGGGTTACAAGAATGGTAGGATTCAATGTGTGTATTGTTTAAGCCTATCTCACAAAGTGTTAATTTTTTTTTAATTATCAACAAAGCGGATAAGGGAGAAAGCTGAAGCCTTCTATTCAGGATGTATTAAAATTTTTGAGAATTTAAGTACTTAAGACTACCCCAAATACTTTTTAAACCCGGTAGCAGAGCTTGCCGAGGCCAAATAATTGGTACGCGGAATATGCCAAACAGTCAGATTTTAAAATTAGTTAACCCCCAGATGAAAAGTTTTTTTCAAACCACATTTCAAATTTTCTTTCCACTCACAAAAAGCGGGAATGTCGGAAGGAATAGCAATTCATACCCTGTTTTTTAGCATATGTCGTTTTTTTAAAATATCCCTTATACCTATAGTCAATTACTAAATCTAGCGGTAAAATTTTTTAACCATTCTTGGATCATTTTTTATTTGAAATCAGCACTGATTTACTATATTTAATAGTATTATCTTTTGCAAAACAAATAAATATCTATGAGAAAATTTTACAGAATCAGTGCAACCCTTTTTCTCCTTCTGGTAACAGTAGGATGGAGTTGGGCACAGTATACCGTAACGGGTACTGTGACAGATGAGCGGACAGGAGAACCCCTTATTGGGGCCACGGTCCTTGTCAGGAATTCCACAAGAGGTGCGATTACAGACCTTGATGGTGGATTTTCAATCGGTATTGATGGTAATCAACAAGCCGTCTTGGTGATTTCTTCTTTGGGGTACGTCAGTAAAAACGTGAATGTCTCTCCAGGTTCCGATGCAATTCAAGTTACTTTAGCGCAGGATGCGACGAATTTGGAGGAGGTGGTCATCACAGGTCTTGCTTCCAACATAAAAAGGAGTAACCTGGCGAATGCGGTATCTACTGTTTCGGCGGATGAACTTGTGGGAACCACCAATATCCAAACTACAGACGGGGCCTTGTATGGCAAGATAGCAGGTGCCAACATTAAGATGAATTCCGGTGCCCCGGGAGGAGGGGTCTCCATTCAGCTAAGGGGTATTTCGACCTTAACCGGTGCTTCCCAGCCTTTGATTATCTTGGACGGTGTGTATATCAACAACTCTTTCCAAAGAACTGGTAGGGCCACCGTGTCGGGAGCTGGTGCTTCTAACCAGGATGACGGCGCTAACCGGTTGGCCGATCTGAATCCAAATGATATAGAATCCATTGAAGTATTGAAGGGTCCATCTGCCGCGGCAATTTATGGTACCCGAGCCAATGCAGGTGTAATCATCATTACGACCAAGAGAGGAGCTTCCGGTAAAACAAGGGTTTCTTTATCCCAGGATATTGGCTTTGCTGAGCCGTTGAGGTTATTGGGTGTGGATGATTGGAGTGAAGAAAAGATTAACTTCTTCTTTCCTGAAGCAAGAAGGCCTCTTGAATTGGAGAGATTCAGAGCTGCGCAGGCATCCAATACATTCATTGATTATGAAGATTATTTTTACAACAATAGGGCCATATTGTCCAATACCAGGTTGACTATCAGCGGCGGCAATGACAAAACAAATTTCTTTGTCAGTGGCAATTTTGCGGATGAAGATGGAACAGTAAGAAATACAGGATTTCAGAGGACCTCCATCAGAGCAAATATTGATCATAAAATCACAGAATCCATCCGATTGGGTGTATCATCCAATTATATCAGAACTGATACAGACAGGGGTTTTACCGGTAATCAGAATAATAGCGGAGCCAGTATCGGGTACAATATTGCTTATGTTCCGAATTATTATGACTTGAGGAGAAATGCAGATGGGACTTATCCGATTAACCCCTATTTTTCTGAAAATCCAGTTGCTGTAACTGATTTGGGTACCAACAACTCTTTGGTTAACAGATTTGTACAGGCCTTCACTTTAGATGCTGATTTGTATAAATCTTCAAACAGTATATTAAAGTTACAACTTGGCGGGGGTCTGGATTTCTTGCAAAATACAACCTTGGTACATCTTCCTGAATCTTTGCAGTTCCAAAGAGGTCAGGCTAATCCGGGAGATGTATTATGGGGTAAGCAGGAGAGTTTCAATACCAATATTCAAGCTGTTTTACTTTACAACTGGAACCTAGGTAGGGTGAATATGAATTCTCAAGCAGGGTTGGTGAGACTGGATTTTAATAACAACGACTTGTTCAACCGAGGTCGAGGTTTAGCACCTGGTCAAATCAATCTTCAACAAGCTACTGTCCAGGAAATAAATCAACAGTTCTTCTCTGAGGTTCAGGAAGCAGGGGTATTTCTGCAGCAAGAGGCCAACTTTGAAGATAAAATCATAGGTACTGTGGGGATCAGATGGGACAAATCCACGCTGAATGGTGATCCTAACAAATTCTTTGCTTTTCCAAGGGCTTCTGTGGCCTTTAACTTGGCAAACTTTGACTTCTGGGGTTCTAAATCTACTTTCTCAGCATTGAAGCCAAGAATTGCTTATGGAGAGACTGCAGGTCCCGTAGCATTTGGTGCAACATTTACGCCACTTGGAGGAACCAACATTGGAGGACTTTTGGGATCTGTTGTTTCCACGCAAATTGGAAATACTCAGATTCTACCCGAAACGGCAAGTGAATTGGAGTTTGGTATAGATGCTGGTTTCTTGAATAATAGGATTGGACTTGAGGCTACCTATTACATCAAAAACACCCAGAACAATATCCAAAACCTTACGCTTGCTCCATCTACCGGTGTAAACTCTACACCAAGTAATGAGGCAGAACTGGAAAACAAAGGTGTTGAACTGGCTTTGTTTGGGTCGATTGTAGAAAAACCCAATTTCCGATGGAATACCAGGCTCATGTATTGGCACAATAGGTTGAACATGAAAAGATTGGGAATCCCTACATATATTTCTGGTGGTTTCGGATCCGCATTGGGTACTTTTCTCTATGCCGAAGGATTTTCCCCTACTACCATTGTAGGAACACCAGCGGATCCATCCAATCCAGGAGGCTTTACCATTTGGGGCAATGCACAGCCTAGATACAATATGTCTTGGGTGAATAATTTCACTTTCGCCAAGCACTTTGAGTTTTCTTTCTTGATGGAATACAGACATAGGGGAGACAATGTCAACCTTTCTGCTTTTCTGACAGATTCAGGAGGTACCACCAATGGATGGTTTGATGATGATAATGGAGATGGTATCCCCAATGGAAGGCAAAGACCTCCGGAGCCTTACAACAATGCCGGTAGATGGGTTCAGGATGCTACTTTCTTAAAAATCAGAGAAATTGGTTTGTACTATACCATTCCTAGGAATACGTTGAATCAGGCATTTGGAAATAGTGTGGAAAACATCAGGTTAGGGGCTTCCATGAACAATGCCTTCTTATTTACAAAGTATGAAGGATATGATCCTGAGACGTCCACTTTTGGTGCCCAGGCAGTGGCAAACAATGTGGACATTACGCCATATCCAACACCACGTAGGGTATTCTTCCATGTTACTATTGACTTTTAATCACCAAAGCCGAAAATCATGAAAAAAATAAAAAAATATTTGAGTATTGCGGTATTGGCGGCGATAAGTTTGTTTGCCTGTAATCCGCTTCAGTTGGATGAAATAGATGATCCTAATAATCCATCCGTGGCAAGTGTAAGCAACAATGCCTCGAGGGAGCAAATCCAATTCTTATTGACAGGACTTGAATCCAGACATAGAGGCTATGTAACCAACATATCCCAAGCCTGGAATACCTTTGGAAGAGAAATATGGTACCTGAATGGCTCTGATCCCCGGTTCCAAACAGACTGGTTGGGTCAAAATGGAAGAACTCCTGATAATGCTTATTTTGGCTTTGGGGTTACAGGGGGAGGTTCTTGGGCATTTCCCTATCAGGCCATAAAGCAGGCAGATGTCTTGATTGAAGCATCTCTTAGTGCAAGTACCTTGTCGGACGCGGACAGAAGAGCTGTGGCGGGATTTGGCAAGACAATCAAGGGATTTCAATTTATGATACCTGCCAATTGGGTATATCAAAACGGAATCAGAGTAGACGTTGCTGATCCATTAAATCCTGGAGGATTTGTATCCTATGAAGATGCACTTGATTTTATCAAGACTGTTTTGGATGATGGTGATCAGGACCTAACTGCGGCTGGTGCAGGTGATTTCCCTTTCAGACTGACCAGAGGATTTGATGGATTCAATACAAATGCTGCGCTTAAGCAAGTAAACAGGGCCATTACCGCCCGTTTAAATGCCTATAGAAAAGATTGGCAAGGAGTGCTTACCGCTTTGGATGCTTCCTTTATGGATTTAAGTGGAAACTTAAACGCTGGTCCTGCTCATCCTTATGGTGCGGCACCTGATATCTTCAATCCCTTGTTTTATGTGAGAGATGCAGTGGTCACGACCATGATCGTGGTACATCCCTCCATGTTGGAGGATGCTACCCCCAACGATCAAAGGGTAGCAAACAAGTTTTATGAAAGAACTGCTCCTCCTGTCACTGTTTCTACTGACGCAGGAACTTTGGTTGGGACACATCAGGATAACAGGTGGGCTTCAAATACTGCTTCCATTCCATTTATCCGAAATGAAGAATTGATTTTGCTGAAAGCAGAAGCACATGCCAACTTAGGTCAGACAACTGATGCTGTTGCTGCCATCAATATCATTAGAAATGCTGCCGGAATCGGAAATTACACCGGAGCAACTTCTCAGGATGCCTTGATTGATGAAATTCTTTACCAAAGAAGGTATTCTCTGTGGGCAGAACCTTGGGGACACCGTTGGATAGATGCCAGAAGGTATGATAAGTTGAATGAAATCCCTACTTCCTTTGATGGAGGAGCCATTTTCCCCCAATTTCCTCATCCGCAGGCTGAGTTGAACTGGGATAGCTACATAGGTAATTAAAATAAGGGCCTGTCTCATTAGTCCCTATAATAACAATTAAGGCTACCGGATTTATTCGGTAGCTTTTTTTTTACTTAAAGGTGGGAAAAGGGATTATGCGATTTATAGGCCAAATGAAGGCCCTACCAAGGCACATCTGGAATAGGTGCAAATTTGAGAAAATTCCTTTTGTTCTCGTACTGCCACTACGCAACCGGTAGAGAAATTTGAGCTGGGGACCTTAAAAAGGCAGGTTTGAATGTTTATCAAATGGTCCATGTGGAAACAAATTAGCTATGGAATAAACTACCATATTTTAAATTGAAAAAAGCTGTAGCTCAGCCTAGGATCTATAGAAAAAAACAACCCTCCTACTTAAGTAGAAGGGTTTTGTAAAATCGAATTCCATATACATTCGGAAATTCAATACGTCAGTGGTTCATCTCTTAATTTCTGAATCTTTCCTCCTGACTTCGACACTGGGACACCCAAAATCAAAAATCGAACATTTTTGCCAGTTTTTGCTGACTCTCGTTCAAAAACAGGGTCTTCCTCAGCTTTTTCCCTGTTGATTTGAGTTGGATTTCTAAGGTGTAAATACCTTTTGCTATTTCTATTGCTTTTTGTGGTGAAATGTTTGCTTCTTTTTCATTCAGTTGCCTTTCAAGTTCTTTGTAAACCTTGTAAGCGACGAATGCTATGCTGATATGGGCCTCTATTCTTCTTTGTTTATAATGGTATACAGGTCTGACCTTAATTTCATTTTTGGTTATTCTGAAGGCCTTTTCTATCTTCCACAAGTTGTTATAATTCTCAATCACCTGTTCTTTATCAAGCTTTGTATTGGTGATATAGCCTTTAAGACCGTCCCATTGTCCATCTTGCTCAAACTTTTCCATATCAAGAGCTATCTTTATCTCACCTTCCATTTTAAGGTATTTGTTATAGCCTCTGTTGTTGATATGGGTTTTGTTGAGTTTTCCTGTCTTTAGCTGTTTTTCGAGCTTTTTAAGGCCTTTTTCCCTATTGATTCTATCTTTTTTGGCCCGCCTTTCCGAGTAGCTCACAACCATTCTAAGACTCTCTTCCCAATCCATCGCAACACTCTCTCCATTTTCCATCTGGATTGCCAATACTTTTTCTTTTTGGTTGTTGCCCGAAGACTTAAGCCGTGCCCCAAGAATAAACTCATATCCGTTATCGAGCAACTCTCTGATATTGCTTTTGGAAAGCAAACCCGAATCCGCCACTACTATCGGAGCGGGCAGGCTATACTTTTTTCTAAAAGTCTCTATTACTGGAATCATGGTATGGCCCTCAAACTTGTTGCCCTCAAAAATCTCATATGCCAGTGGGTATCCCTCAAGACCCACCAGCAAACCCAAAACTATCTGGGGATTCTGATGCCTGCCTTCTTTAGAAAAACCGGTCTTCCTTAGTTCATCTTCTTGATCTACTTCAAAATAAAGTGTGGTACAATCGTAAAAGACAATATTGATACTGCCTCCCAGTATTTTCTTGGTGTGACCAAAACTGATCTGCTGTACAATCTCTTTATAATTGTTGTAAAGCTTGTCCATGTACCTGTAAAGGTCTTGAACATGAAAATTAAGGCCGTGATAGGTCAGCAGATAGTCACAGGTCTTGAGTTTGCTGGCAGGAAAACATATTCTGGAATAGACAAGCCACTTAAAAATATCATCTTTGATTACGTTGAACCCAATTTCATTGAATATCTTATTCAGGAGGAGTTCTGTACCTGAAACAGTAATATTTTCAACACTTTCCAGGACAGATTCGGCAACCTGTTCTTCACTGTTGAATGGTATATCAAGAATACCTTTATAGTTCCTGATCCATTCTTCTCCCAAAGAAACAAGATTTTGAACTTCTGCAGGGTTGGAGCTGCTACCTATGGTTTTGGCGACTTTATAACTTCCCTTTACCTTATCTATTACCTGAACACTGATCTTGCCACTTTTATTGGGCTTTTTGCGGACAAACATGTCTAAAAATACTCAAAATAACCTCTGGGACACCCAAATCAAAAATCATAATTATATAAAATATTAAAAATCAACACTTTATACTAAAATGGGACTGACGACTGTCGAAGTCAGGAAAAAGGCAGGTTTGAATGTTTATCAAATGGTCCATGTGGAAACAAATTAGCTATGGAATAAACTACCACATTTTAAATTGAAAAAAGCTGTAGCTCAGCCTAGGATCTATAGAAAAAAACAACCCTCCTACTTAAGTAGAAGGGTTTTGTAAAATCGAATTCCATATACATTCGGAAATTCAATACGTCAGTGGTTCATCTCTTAATTTCTGAATCTTTCCTTTTGGCTTTCTTTTTCAGCATTTACGTTTGGATCCTCACCACGGGGAATATTTTTTTCCCTTTTCGAATCTTCTTCTTTTCCTTTTTTTGAAGAATCCTTGTCTTTGGAAGTGGCATCTTGTCTTTTCTTTTGATCCTCATCACGATCATTTTCTCGGCTTTGGTCTCTTTTGTTTCGTTCAGTCTGATTCAGGTCATTTCTTCCTTTATCTTGGTTGGCTTTCTGATTGGATCTTTCATCGTGTTGCGTCTTGCGGTTTTCGTTTTTTTGCTGGCTCATGTTTTCTTGGGTTTATAGTGATCATTAACAATTATTAAATTTACATTACCCAAATAGTCAATGTATTACATGAAATCTTTATAAAGTTATAATATTATCAGGTTATATGATAGTAACCCAATTGTTTAGGGTTGAAAAAAGGGGAATTGCCAATTTACCCTTATACGTTCATTCGAAAAGTATTTTAGTTAATTGGGGAAGTTTTTTATCTATTTCGTCCTAAGAAACGGGAATTGATCCATTGATTTTTTTAATTTATGATTAAGTATTAGCCGAACTATTACTTCACACAATCAAATCCCAAATAAAAGACTTGTTGACATTCCCAACACAACAATTCTTACTAGGTAAAACCATGAGAAACAAATTTTTAATCCTCTTTCTTATCCTTTCTTTAAATGCTTTTGGGCAATCTACAATCCAATACGACATTGTCCTGGAAGGAGGCCGTGTTATTGATCCGGAAACAAAATTGGATGCGGTCAGAAATGTGGGCATCCAAAATGGCCGCATAAAGATGATCAGTTCCGATCCTTTGGAAGGAAAGGAAACTGTCAATGTCAATGGCATGGTGGTTGCCCCCGGTTTTATTGACCTGCATGTGCATGGCATGAGCCATGTAGAACAGGAATACCAACTCCATGATGGGGTCACCACAGCATTGGAGCTTGAATGGGGAATAGAACATACGGGTGCTTGGTATGCATCACGGCAGGACAAGGCATTGATCCATTATGGGGCAAGTGTCAACTGGCCTTATGAGCGCTTGAGGGCCACGGGAAGGTATCAGGAAGGTGTGGATGAGCTTTTGAATATGGTTCGTGCTAATGAAAGAGAAATTGCGTCTTTTATTCAAATTGCTGCCCCTTCCTTTACGGAAGATCTTACACCGGAAGAAATGAGCCAAACCCTCACCAATATCAAATCTTCCTTGGAGGAAGGAGCTATAGGAATAGGGGTACCTATTGGGTACTTGCCTGGCACAAAGCCGGCTGAGATGTATAGCGTATTTGAATTGGGCGGTCAATTAAATGCCCTAATATTTACACACAACCGCCAACCCAATATTTTGGCCACTCAGGAAGTAATAGCCAATGCCGTTCTGACCGGAGCGCCTTTGCATATTGTCCACATCAACAGCATGTCACTTGGACAGATTGACTTTGCTTTGAACATGGTCAGCGCAGCCACCCAGAAAGGCTTTGACATCACTACCGAACTGTATCCTTATACCGCTGCTTCTACAGGCTTGATGACGGCCATGTTCAATGAAGGTTGGCAGGAAAAATTGGGCATTGATTATGGGGATTTGCAGTTGACGCCTTACCCAAGAAACCTTTACGAGACACAGAAGGACCAATCAATATGTGATCATGCACATGATGCAACCCGAATGGATTGCAAGGGGCATTGCCGCACCCGGGGTAATCATTGGATCGGACGGTATGCCTTATAGTAAACTCGCCCATCCCCGTACAGCAGGGACTTTTTCCAGGGTTTTGGGGAAATATGTCAGAGAAGATCAGGTGCTGGACTTAAATACCGCCATCGAAAAGATGACACTGCTACCGGCAAAGCGTTTGGAAGGAATAGCTCCCATGATGCGGTTCAAAGGAAGAATACAGGTAGGTGCCGATGCCGACATCACTGTTTTTGATCCCAACACGATCATTGACAAAGCGACTTTTGAAGGGGGATTGGAGTTTTCAGAAGGAATTGAATATGTATTGGTTAACGGAACCTTTGTTTTGAAAAATGGGGAGACTGTTACCAATGTTTTCCCAGGGCAAGGAGTGTATGGGAAGTTTAAGAAGTAAGTAGGAGAATGTGTATTAAAATTCCAGTAGCGATCAAAGAAATATTAAATTTATGAAGAGAGGCTAACAGCAAAATGATGTTCACCCTTATCTCCAATACCCCTTATGAAGAGATTATATATTTATTTACTCTTAATTCTACTTACTTCTCCATTTGCTTTTAGCCAATCAGGAAATGAGCGTATATTCTATTCTTCTTTAAGACCGCAGGGTTGGGATATTTGGATAGCTGACAACCAAACAGAGAAAATTGATCAGCTTACTAACCATGATGCTCTAGAATATAACCCGGTAATTTCCCCAGATGGAAAGTGGATTGTCTTCACCTCTGAGCGATTGGGAAATCCAAAAATATTCATCAAATCTCTGGAGGAAAAGAACGAAACCCGCCTATTGATAGATCATGAGTCTTCCATGCAAGATCAGGCAGTAATTTCTCCTGACAGAAATTGGATTGTATTCACTTCTACCCATGAAGGTCAATCAGATATTTACAGACTACCTTTTCAACCCTTTGAGACATTAAATGTTGACGATGCCATCAACCTTACGCATCACCAAGGAGGAGATTTCAGGCCTTCATTTTCACCTGATGGATCGCAGATCATATTTTCCAGTGACCGGAATCACCCGATTAAAGCTCACCCGATTTTTGTCTTTGCTATGAGGCGAACGGCGGATATCTACAGCATGACAATTGATGGGGAGAATTTAAAAAGATTAACAACAAATGATCATTGGGACGGAAGTCCCTGTTATTCAAATGATGGAGAGAAGATATTTTTCTACAGTGGCCCCAGAGATTCCTATAGAATTTATTCAATGGATACAGAGGGTGGAAATCAGGCAGCCATTTCTCCTGAAGGAATAAATGCCATTTCGCCTTCCATATTGAACGATTCGACCCTAGTCTTTACAACAGTCCAAAATAGAGCGTTTCGACTAATGAGTTTGAACCTAAAGACCAATCAAGTAGATTCCATGTTCAATTCCACCTCAAATTTTTTAGGGGCAAAAGCCAATAAAAATGGATTAATTACCTTTTATGGAGGTCAGGCCCCTTCGGAAATGGCTTACAATTTAGGAGGATTTGAAGGTGATTTGTTGGTTAAAGGTTCTCCGTATACCATAGATCTGAACACAAATACAGTTGATCTGTACGCAGTTCGCAGGGCCTTTGCTGCTCCTCCAAATCCCACTGATCATACGCTTATTTTTGATCACACCGACGTGAGAGGCTTGTCAGATGCGATGACTAATTGGGCCTATAGCCTCCTGGCCATAATACTTATCTATGTTATATTCGTTGGAACAGGCAATCGAAACCTTCACACTGCCAAAGGAAAGCTTAGTGCAATCCTTTTTTTCAATGTCATGGCTGTTTCAATTCTTGCTTTGTTGGCTTTCGTCCTTTACTATTTTTTCATTGATCAACTTGCTCCAATCAATACTATCCGGGTTTATCTTGGGGTAGTAGCGTTATTTTTAGTCTTATGTATTGGATTTACTCATAAAAACAGAACACGGATTTTGTTCGAACAATTGAGAAATATATTTGTCTTTAATCTTGCGAGCACACTTTTTATAATCATTGTTCTTCCTTTGTTGATCCAGATTCCCATTCGTTTTTATGAGGTTGATTATAACACAAATGAAGTAACCTCAATTTATCCTTTTACCAAGCCATCTAATTACAATCCTTTAAATGGGATGGTTATTGATACCAAATTTAATCCGTCCGGAAGCGACCTACTTTATTCTGTGGGTAATTTCAGAGGTGGACCATCAAATCAAGGAGATGTCTTCTCTCTTAATCTAAGCTCATTGGAAACAACAAAACTAACCTTATCAGATTTCAATGATGGGTTTGGAGATGTCACAACTGATCAATCAAAGATTGTTTTTAGAAGTGGTAGATCAGGCTTTTTCGATATTTACTTACAGGAAGGTGGAACTATTCAAAACTTCACCTCAGATGAGCACAGAGACAATTTTCCGATCATTTCTCCTCAAGGGGATAAGATTGCTTTCTGCTCGGATCGCTTAGGTACTGACATAGAAGGCAAAGTGAAAACGATGGATTTATTCCTTTCTTTTCTCCATGAAGATGGAACATGGAGCAAACCAAAGAGAATGACCGATGATGTTGGTCAAGATGCCCATCCTCACTTTTCTCCTGATGGTGATTGGATCATTTATGCCTCCGAAGAAGGTGGCATTAATGATGAAGAACCATTGGTTCAATCTGTGATTTTTGGGCCTCAGATTTACGGTGAAATTTTTGCCATTCACATCGATTCGGATAAAAAAATCAGACTGACTCATAATAAATGGGAAGATGGAGCGCCACTTTGGGCCAAAGGAATAGGAAAAGATTAATGCATGATTCAAAATATCAAACGGTAAATCCAAAAACCGATCAAAGTATGCCTATAGAATTGACCATTGATTGAAAATTATAATCCGAAAATGGAATCGAAAAAAAACAAAGGTATTGATCGCCGGGAATTTATTGGGATAAGTGCAAAAGGTGCCGCTGGAATCAGCCTGGCATCGCTTTCTGTACTATCCGGTTGTGCGGATAGCGAAACAGCCAAAATAGTTTTTGGAGCCTGCTATCATGATTGTCCGGACCGTTGCAGTTGGACAGTAACTTCAGTTAATAATAAAGTAACGGATTTTCAGGCGAACAAAAACGATCCCTATACGTCGGGTAAGCTTTGCAACAAGATGGTCAGCTTTCCCCACGATGTCACTTTCCATCCTGATCGGATTTTATCACCACTCAAAAGAAGCGGGCCAAAAGGAAGCGGTGAATTTGTAAAAATCAGTTGGGAACAGGCCATCAGTGAAGTTGCCGCTAAACTTAAAGATATTATTGAGCAAAAAGGGGGAGAAGCCATTCTTCCCTATAGTTTTGGTGGAAATCAGGGAATGGTTCAAGGAGGAGCCATTTCCAGCAGATTTTTCGCTCATATAGGCGCCAGTCAATTGGAGAGAACAATATGTGGAGATGCTGCCGTGGAAGGTGTTTTGGCCACAAACGGTCAAACAACCGGCGTGCTGCCAGAAGATATTGTTCACAGCAGATACATCATATTGTGGGGTACCAATCCTGTGCTCTCCAATCAACATTTATGGCCTTTTATCCAAAAGGCAAACAATAATGGGGCGACAATCGTTACGGTAGATCCATTTCAGTCGAAAACTTCAGAGGGATCTGATTGGCATATTCAGCCGCGCCCGGGAACAGATACTGCCCTTGCTTTGGGTTTGATGCATGTTATTTTAGCGGAAAACCTTCAGGATCAGGAATACATCGATAACTACACTTTGGGCATAGTGCAGTTGAAAGCGCATGTGCAAAAATTTGATCCGGAAACGGTTGCTCAAATCACCGGTCTGGAAAAGGAAACCATCATTGCGCTAGCCAAAGCATATGCCACAGCTTCGCCTTCACTGATCCGTGTGCTGATTGGGATGGAGCATCAGGTTAACGGGGCAAGTGCCTTTAGAGCAGTGGCCATGTTACCGGCATTGACTGGGGCGTGGCGTCATTTCGGAGGCGGATTGATGCATATGACCTATGAACTTTTTGGCGAGGCTCTTAACTGGGAAAGCATCAACCTTCCTGCGGCACTAGCCGATCAAAAAACCCGCTCGATCAATATGGTTGAATTGGGAAAGGCCTTGAAAAACAAGGAATTACATCCCAGTATCGATGCCCTGTTTGTTTATAATTCGAATCCCGCAGTCACTACACCCAATCAAAATTTAGTACGTAAAGGTCTGGAAAGAAATGACCTGCTCACTGTCGTATCGGAGCATTTCCTGACAGATACGGCCCGGTATGCTGATTATGTATTTCCGGCAACTACTGTTCTTGAAAATTGGGACATCCTCGATTCTTGGGGAACCCCCTATCTGAATATCAATGAACCCGCAATTGAACCATTAGGAGAATCAAAGCCCAATTCGGAACTGTTCAGATTACTGGCCCGGGAAATGGGATTCAAAGAGGCCTACTTCTACGAATCCGATATCGATATGGTAAAAAAGACCCTGGATGGCAATCATGAATATTTGAAAGGCATTTCCTTTAAGTCACTAAGGCAAAAAGGTGGGCAAAAGCTAAACCTTCCTGCGAAGTGGATGCCCCATGTAGAAGGGAATTTCAAAACCAGTTCTGGAAAGTGCCATTTTTATGATCCTAACCTGGAACAAGCGCTTCCGGAGTATATTCCATTCCAATACAGTGATGAAGAAATAAAGCAATACCCTTTGCATTTGTTGACCATCAAAACCCCCAAAAATTTCCTGAACAGTAGCCATGCCAACGTTAATCATATCCTAGAAAAGGAGGGAAAATTTTATTTGGAAGTCCATCCGAAGGATGCTGCCATGCGGCAAATTGCCGATGGTGATGAGCTCAAAGTATTTAACCAAAGAGGTAGGGTGTTCATAACAGCACGCATTAGCAATAAAGTACAGCAAGGAGTAGTCTGCATGCCACAAGGATTCTGGCCTTCCCTATCAAAAGGAGGATCCTCCGCCAATGCTTTGACAAACCACTTGCTGACAGATATGGGCAGGGGCGGTGCTATTCAGGAAGCAAGAGTAGAATTGGAGAAAGTATAAAAGGATCAACAGGGCTTCCGATTGGTTTTCTAAAAGCAAAACGGTTTGATAAAGATGGTATTTAATCCATTTTTTAAAAACCTATAAACATTTAGCCTAAAAAGAAAAAAGTCTTTAATGGTTTCCCTGGGCAGGTGTCTCTGGGAAGTATAAAAAAGTAAAAAAGGATCACGGTTTCCATAAATAAAAAAAATGAAAATTTTAATAGTTTGTTTGATCGGGCTATTCCCCTGTTCAGCAGTTATTGGCCAAACATTGGACGATAAATATCAAAAAGATGTAGAATCAATAGGGGCCATCATTGATGCCTATTATGATGTGATTTCAGGTTCAAGTGAAGATCCTTGGCAATTTGAAAGGGATAAGTTCCTACACTCTGCGAATGCAGTGATTATCAGACTTGATGATGAGGGGGATGCTACATTTCATTCCCTGGAGGCAGAGTATATTCCCATGGGGCTTCATCCAAGAGAAGATCTATATGAAATTGAACTCAAAAGAGAAGTCCGTCAATTTGGAAATATCGCACAGGTATGGAGCGCTTTTGAGATAAGGGAAGATCCGGAAGTGCCAACCAATATTCGGGGTTTAAACAGCATTCAACTCCATTATGAAAATGGCAGATGGTATATCGATAGTTGGACCGTTCAAATGGAGTCCACCGATAACTTATTGGTGGAGGAGTTTTTAGATCATCAATAAAATTTTCCACTAAAATTGAGAATATCCACGGGTAAGGAAAATATTTTCCAGTAAAACCAAATTTATGTAAAATCTTTTCCATTATAGATTGTCTTGCTCTCTGATTGAACTTTGTCAATGATAGTCCCCAACATTTTAGAAATGTTCAGAAAAGGTAATGACATAAAGTTACACGCTAGGCAGCCGTCATCCTGAAGCACGAAGGATCTCCCGCGGTCCTATTTATGTTAATTATACATTTCCAGATCCTCGAGAGACCCTTCCTTTCGTCAGGGTGACGGCAGCTCCGAAAATCTGTCATTGGTATAAAAATATTCCCAATCAAAGCTTAAACCTGACCCCCTACAGTTGCTACCTGCCTTTTAAAATTGATCAAAATCATGGTTCCATTGCTGAAATCCTGCATCAAATTCCCATCAATCTGCAGGGTAAGCATATCGACCAACTGAGTGCCAAAGCCTGTGCCTCTTGCTTTCGCGTCTACGGCTTTACCCACACCGTTATCACTGATCTTAAGTTGGAAATTATCCTCACTCACATTTTTCAGACTCAATTCAATGTGCCCTTTTTCCCCTTTGGGGAAAGCATATTTCAATGAATTTGTAAGGAGTTCATTGACAATCAATCCTAATGGCACGGCCGTATCCACATCCATTTCAAGTTCCTTCATTTCAATATTGACTTTAATCCTTTCCTTTTCATTGTAGGAGTCCAAAATGTTGATGCATAGGTTTTCGAAGTAATTCTTCATTTCAATAAATGCCAAATGCTCACTTTGGTAAAGCTTTTGGTGCAATATACCCATTGAATGCACCCTGTTTTGGCTTGCCAACATGACTTCCTGCATGGTTGGGTCATCCATTTTTGCAGACTGCAGTGCAAGTAATCCAGACACTACTTGCAAGTTGTTTTTTACCCGGTGATGAATTTCCTTAAGCAATAGGACATTTTGATTGTTTTTTAATGAAAGCTCATTTTGGGTTTTGGTCAGGTCTCTGATTGTTGCATTCAATTGTTGGGTCCGTTTTTCCACTTCCTGCTCCATCGCAAGGAAAAGTCTCCCATATTGATTGGTGATATAAATGTAAATGCCCAAAGGATAACTGATATACAGCAAAATCAGGTCTACATAATAAAAGAATGTACTCAGCGTAATGAGGTCAGCATTGACCATCCTATTGACCAATAAGAATAGGGAAGTACCTATGGCTCCAAATGTTACATAAAGCGCCCCTTTGTTATCTTCTTTGATGGCAATCTGCATGATGACCACCATCAATATGATGACGGCAAGAATGATGGTTGCATCAAAAAGAATGAAATTGAAAATTGGAATAAAATAATTTACTGTTCTTAAAAGCGCCAACCAAACCAGGTGTTTGGTCCAGTTATATTTTTGTATTCTAAATAGTAAGCTAAGAGAATAGGGTAAAAGACCATAACCTAAAGCAAAAGCTGTGGAATTTAAAATGCTGCTGAAAATTGGATTTGAAAAACCGTCAAGATCCACAAAAAGCAGTATATGAGCACAAATTGCGGCACATAAAAAGAAAAAGGTGATAAGCGTTATGACCAGATAAGGCTCCTCTTTCCTGAATTTAAAATAAAGGAGAACATGCAGCAACAACAAGATGGAGAGCACTACCACTATTACCGACAGGGTGGCCAAGCTATTGGGATATCGAAAGTCTGAATATTTTGCCCGCACTGAAGTGGAAAAGCCAATATCAAAGCCTAGGTTTTCAGCAAAGTATCTGAATATTTTAAAATTTTTTTTGGCCTGATGGTTTGAAAACCTCACAGCTAAGGTATGAACATCTTGTGGGGTAATTTGAAGTGGCCTGTCTCCCGCATAGTTGGGGGAATAGGTTACTTCCAGTTGGCTGTCCTTAGAAAAACTACCGTAGCTAGCCACAAGATCTCCATCCAAAAAAATTTCGGCTGCCCCCCATGAATGAAAATATAGCCTTTCGATCTCTTCAATGGTTTCGGGGTCGGCAGTAAATGCAATTCTCCACCATCCAAACCCATTCCACAAACTATCCGGCATCTGGTAAGCCTTTAAACCAATAGGGTCTATTTTGTACCACTCAGCGTCATCAAAGTCATGATTTGACCATTCTGGATTATCTCCGGGTTGAAACCGCCAGTTGTCCTTGAATTTTAATTCAAGCAATCCTTCTTTAAATAGGCTACTGTCTACATGGGGTTTTTGGGCATATGAATCTAAAGCACTGAAATAGAAGATAATGGAGGTAAATGCAAATAAGTATGGATATTTTAATCTTCTAAATTTCGGATGAATTGGGCGACTATCCAGCATGCACCAAACATATATTTAATTTTTGGAATTACAGGTAAAAATGTCCTTCTGGTGATAAATAAACTGGGTTATTCATCTGGGTTTCCCCTTGGTGTGGCTGTCTCATGAGCTCAAAGCCCTTTCTAAAAACCAGTAAAGTTTTGGATTTTTTTGACAGTCCTTTAAAGGAAAACTGATGAAGGTGATTTTACTGATGAACTCAGATAAGCAAACCGGTAAAGTTTAGCCTTAGCCAGGCATGGATGCTCACGGCAAGCAGGTATGTTATGAAAAACTTTCCTAAACATTAAAAGACAAACCATTTAGTCCCATTTTACTCCCAAAATTTTCATTCGAAAAGTAATTCATTTTGTTGGGAAAGTTTTTAATCCATTTCGTCCTAATCAGGGGCAAAGATTTCTTAAAATTCATTAGCTTATGTGGGTATGTATTTGTTTGAATAATAAATTAAGTTAAAGAGAAAATCATGAAACTTTTATCCACTCCCATACTGATCATTTTACTCCTTTCGAGTTGTACCAATAATCAGGAAAAGAAAACCACGAGTGCCCAATCGAACAGCTATTTTGATTATTCCAACAGTGATGACCAAATTACCGGAGGTATCAACATGATTCCTATTGAAACACCTCAAGGCACTTTCCATGTCTGGACCAAACGCATGGGGAACAGTCCCAAAATGCGTCTATTGTTGCTTCACGGTGGCCCGGGAGCTACACATGAGATTTTTGAAAACTTCGATGGTTACCTTCCTCATGAACAAATAGAATACATTTATTACGATCAACTCGAAAGTTACTATAGCGATCAACCCAACGATTCTTCGCTTTGGAACATCGAACACTTTGTGGAGGAAGTGGAACAAGTGCGCAAAGCCTTGAATCTTACAAAAGATAACTTTTATCTGCTAGGGCAATCTTGGGGCGGCATTCTGGCCATGGAATATGCGCTGAAATACCAGGATAATTTAAAAGGCTTGATTGTTTCGAACATGGTAGCAAGCCTACCTGAATATGAAAAATATGCTTCCGAGGTATTGGGCCCCCAATTGCCTGGCGACGTTTACAAGGAAATAAAAGCATTTGAGGCCAATGGAGATTTCGGTAATCCACGGTATGCTGAATTGGTTCAACAACACTTCTACACTCGGCACGTCCTGAGAAAACCTTTAGAAGAATGGCCTGAATTCATTAACCGGACTTTTAAGCATCTCAATCCAAATATCTACATCCATATGCAGGGATACAGTGAATTTGGAATAACCGGAAATGCCAGCTTGAAGGGTTGGGATGTATCAGCAAGACTCGGAGAATTAAAAGTACCAACCCTAATGTTGGGGGGAAAATATGATACCATGGATCCTAAATACATGGAGTGGATGAGCACCCAAGTGCAAAAAGGCCGAAGCGTCACCACAAATGGAAGTCACATTTCACAATACGATGATGCGGAAGGCTATTTTTCCGGATTGATAAAATTTATTAAGGATGTTAATGAAGGCAATTTCAATTAAAATGAAACACACACTATTCATCATATCAATTATCGCCTTTTTTTACTCCTGTAGCAGCAAAGAAACCGAGCTTCCTTCCGAAGCATTTTATATGCCTGCTGAGTGGGAGCCCCATGAGGCAGTTTGGTTAGGCTGGGAAAAGGATTCCACCCAAGGATTCCATTCTTCCATCAGCAAAATCATCACCACCCTAAAGCCTCATGTGACGGTCAAAATCGCTTTTGATAATGATAGCTTAATGCAAACAGCGATTGCCAAGCTGATGGGGCTGGGTGTGGATACCACAGGAATCAAAATGTACGTCATGCCGGGGGAGCGGTATTGGATCAGGGATCATGGGGCAGCCTTTTTGGTTAATGGGAAAGGTGAATTGGGTGTGGCAGACTTTGGATGGGACGGATATGGTTTACCGGCATTTTTGGATCTCAAATATGAAGGCAACAAGGATAGTGTCAATGCCGCATGGAATAGGGGCAAAGAAAGGAGAATGAAAACGGGTAGCGTGGATAGCCTGATGGCAGTTGCAGAAGGAGCACAAATCATCAAAACAGATGTGGTTCACGAAGGAGGGGCTATTGAAGTCAATGGAAAAGGAACCTTGATTTTATGTGAAGCAACAGTATTCCAACGAAACCCAAACCTGTCTAAAGAAACGATTGAATCAGAATTTAAACGGGTTTTGGGCGTGACCAATATCATTTGGATGAAAGAGGGCCTCGCAGATGACCCGCACTATTTCTACCGCCGAATCACCGGCAACTATGTTGGTGGAGGCACAGGTGGACATACAGACGAATTTGTGCGCTTTGCCAATCCAACTACCATTTTGTTGGCTTGGGTAAATGAGGAAGAAAAAGAACTTGACCCCGTCAGTCAAATGAATTATGAGCGCATGAACGAGAATTATCAAATCCTCAAAAATGCCAAAGACCAGGATGGAAAACCCTTTCAGGTGATCAAAGTTCCCTTGCCAGATTTAATTACCCAAAAAGTGGTAGTAAGAGAGGATTTGAAAAAGGATGAATTCACCTTAGATCTCCATCCTGATAGTTTTGTCCCTTCCGAAGCAGTACAGGTGGGGGATACCTTACTTAGGGTTCCTGCTGCAAGTTATTTCAATTACTTGGTGACCAATGGCTTGGTGCTCTTGCCTAGCTATACCGCTATGGGTTCTTCTAAAGAAAAACAGGAAACCATTCGAAATATTTTTGAGCAGCAGTTTCCGGGACGAAAGATTGTATTCTTTGATGTCCTAATGCAAAACTGGCAAGGCGGAGGGATTCATTGCAGCACCCAGCAGCAACCGAAAAGGATAACAAATTGAAATTATTATGTACAGATGAAAGATAAAGTTGCATTGGTAACAGGTGCCAGCAGTGGCATAGGCAGAGCAACAGCACTTGCTTTTGTAAGAAAAGGTGCAAACGTAGTAGTAGCTGCCAGAAGAGCCACAGAACTCGATGAATTGGTAAAGGAAATTGAAGCAAATGGTGGGAAAGCTAGTGCAATTGTTACCGATGTTTCAAAAGCTATTGAGGTGGAGCGCATGGTGGCGCATGCCATCAAAGTATTTGGGCGGATTGACTATGCGGTGAACAATGCCGGTATAGAAGGTAATTTTGGCAGTGTTACCGACCTTTTGGAAGCAGATTGGGATCAGGTGATGGGCATCAACCTCAAAGGTGTATTCCTCTGCATGAAGTATGAAGCCAGAGCCATGCTTGCTGCTGCCAATGGCGGGGCCATAGTGAATATTGGTTCTGTCAATTCTTTCCTGGGTTTTCCAACCGGATCCGCTTATGTTACCTCTAAGCATGGCTTGATTGGACTGACTTCCAGTGTTTCGGCCGAATTGGGAGCAAAGGGAATTCGGGTAAATCTATTATGCCCGGGAGTAGTGGATACACCAATGCACCGTCGATTGCGGGGAATTGCGGGTGATGATTTGTATGACAAGGGCTTGCTCCCTACGGTTCACTTGCAAAGAGCTGCCCAACCTGAGGAAATCGCCAAATCCATTGTATTCCTTTGTTCTGATGACTCAAGTTACATCACAGGATCAACCCTTCTCGCGGATGGAGGACTGACGCTCACTTTATAATAATTTCAATCTAGATTATCAATTCAAACTAAAAAACAATCATGAAAACAGTAGGCATCATCGGAGGTTCCGGCTTTATTGGAAGCTATAACACCAAAAAATTTTTAAATGAAGGATACAAGGTTAAAGTATCTACCACAGACCTTTCCAAAAAAGAAAAGTATGAACATTTGCTCAGCCTCAAGAATGCTGAGAATCTTGAAATCGCTCAATTGGACGTGGAAAACAAACAGGAGCTCATGGATTTTTTGAAAGACTGTGACATAGTCATTCATGGAGGGACTCCTTTTCAATTGGATGTGAAAGACCTTCAGAAAGAACTGTTTGACCCGACTATCAAGGGTACCGAAAACTTCTTGGAAGCAGTTCTCAAAACTCCCGGGATTGAAAAAGTGGTGTTCATTGCATCTGTGGCAGCGTACAACACAAGCTTTCCATTCCTACCAGCAGGAAAAAGGGAAGGTGACCAAATCACTGAAGAAGATGCGCCATTTATGAGCGAAGAAGGCATTCCTTATGCCCAAGCCAAGTTTATCGCCAATCAGGCGGTCAATAAATTCATAGCCGACCACCCCAATTTGAATTTTGAAATTACATCAGTTTCGCCGACAGGTGTAATGGGGAAATCTCTGTCAAACAGACAGGATTCCACTTCAACAGGTATACAATTTTTGTTTAAAAATAAAATTGCTCCCAACCCCTTCATACAAATGATCTATGACGTGGATGTTTTATGGGCATTAGTAGATGTAGAAGATGTGGCCGATGCGATTTTCAAAGCGGCGACAACCAAAAACATCCATGGAAAAAACTACCTCTTGTCAGGGGAAAGTTACAGGGTCTCGGATGTGACATTGATGCTCAACAATCAACCTCCAATAGGCAAGCCGGAAATCGTTTACAGTTCTGCTTTGGCAACAAAGGACTTGGGAATAGCATTTAAGCCTGTCAGCATACCTTTGAATAACTATTCATCCTAAGAAATGCCCAGGAGAATAGCTTCTCACACATGGAGGTGATTATCTCGGGCATTCCATCTGACCTTTGAAAAACAAATTATAAACAGATGAAAATGAAAAATAACAACCCTTCTACCCGCAGAGATTTCATGAAATCTGCCATGGTCCTGAGTTCAGGCACATTTGGCCTGTCAATGATTCCAAATGCAATCCATGCAACTGCCTTGAATTCGGATGACCGTGTCAATGTCATCGGTCCGCGCGATGGATTTGCTCCTCAAGTCGGAACGCTCTTATCCATGATGACTTGGATGCGGGGAGTAATATTAATGCCATGGTGTCTTATTCCGGGGAGGAGCGGAAGAACGCATCCGAACCAAGTTGCTCAAAGACGGGCATATCGATACCGTCATCGGACTACCTGCCAACCTCTTTTTCTCGACGGGCATTCCGGTTTGTATTTTGGTACTAAAACGCTGCAAGCGGTTTGAAGACGTGCTGTTTATCAATGCTGCCGAGCATTACGAAAAAGGAAAGCGACAAAACGTCTTGAGAGAAGGTGAAGGACAAGAACCTAATGACATCCGAAAAATTGTCGAAACCTATCAGTTTCGAAAAGAAGAAGAACAGTACTCTCGACGGGTTTCCATGGAAGAGATTGAGAAAAACGACTGGAATCTCAACATCTCCCGGTATGTGAGCACCACACAAGCCGAAGAGATCATTGATTTGGAAGAAGTTCACAATCGCCTTACAGATATCGACCGAAGAGCAAAGGAGGCAAGGGAGAAGCATAATACATTCTTGAGGGAGTTAGGGTTGAGGGAGATATGAAATATGTGATGGGCAGACTTAAAATGTAAAAATATTTTCAGATTTGGATTCCCAATCACTTAGAATTTTTTTTTAGTTGTATTTTTAGGGAAGTTTAAACCGATTTATCTAGTTACAAGGATGGAAATAGACTTTTCAAAAATATCAGTAGACGAATTGTTGGAAAAAATTGGAGCTGGAAAGCACATTCCAGGTTCTGGAAGTTCGGCCGCTTTGCAAGTGATGGTTAATGCGCAACTGCTCTTAACAGTCATAAAAATCACATTGAAACCGAATAAAAAAGAAAAGTATGGTCATGAATGGCCTCAAATGAAGGTTTTAAAGGAGAAAATTGAAAAAGTGTATATACCCCAACTAAACCAGCTTTTTCATGATGATTATATTGTCTTTGACGAGGTAATAACGACTCGGAAACTTCGTGACCATCTGAAATCTGAAATTGAGGAAGGAATTCCTAACAAGTTTCTTAAGGTAAAATCCAAGTTAGACCAAGATCATCTTTCAGCTACAAAAATTGTAATTGAGATCGCAAAGCTATCTCATGAAATTGCTAGAGAGGGGCTTTATGTTTTTTTGAATGGTTTTAAGGGTGCGAGAGGAGACTCAGCATTGGCAATCCAAAACTCCCTTTCAGTAATAATTGGTAGCCTGCATATTGCCGAATTAAACCTTAGGCAGCTTATCGGACACGAAGAATTTGATGACCTTGAGTTGGAGATTGACAAGATTCGATCAGACTATTTTAAAACCTACTCTGAAGCCCAAATCAAAATAAAGGTCCTTCAAAGACAAATAGAAAAGGCGAAACATTCTCAGTTTAAAATTGGTAATGTCTTTTCCAAGGTAAATGTTAGTGAAATTGAAAAAACGGTTCGGGCATTCCAGTTGCAGCTTTTTAATGACTCGACATCCAAAGACCTTGATTCCGTTACTAATGCTGAGTTGGCTTTTAACTTTTTGGGCTATGATATCAAAAAGGTCCCAAGCCTTGGGGTGTTTAATGATTTTGATGGTACAAAAGAGACTGCAGGAGCAATTGACAATGTCAAAAAAATAGTACGGGTAGCAATTAAGTTTTCTCCACCGGTTCAACGATATACAATGGCTCATGAGCTCGGCCATGCCATTCTTCATCACAATAGTTTAAGGTTGCTCCATCGGGATAGAGAATTAGATTCGCGGATTGATAACCCACGAAGAGATTCCATAGAAGTTCAGGCAGATAAATTCGCTGCTTTTTTCCTTATGCCCCGAAAAGAAATGAAGGCGCAGTTTTTAGCTAGGTTTCATACCGAAAAACTCAAGATAAATGAGGATGTGGCATTTCACTTAGGAATCAGTCTCAGTGATTTAAAAAAGAAGTACAAAGAAAAAAGGCATCTTTCCCGTTTTATCGCCTCTACCCCCATTTATTCAGGTAAATCATTTGAGTCTCTTGCCAACCAATTCAAAGTATCTATAGAAGCAATGGCGATTCAAATTGAGGAATTAGATTTAATTGATTTTAAAAGTATTGGATTTTTATTGCCCAAAAGGTAAAAAACCAGCAAAGCCTCAGCCCCGCAGGATTCCTTTTCCATTTCCTAATTTCAGACTTTTGATTTCATCATTTACCTTTCCCTAAGCTCCCCCTCTTGATACCGAAAAGGGATATCCGTCAATTCGTAGACCTTTATCGGCTTCCCCTTTCTAGATAGAATGCTTTGCAACAACCCCCATCAGAAAGGAAATGGCCCCATCCCGTCTTCCTTCGGATTGCCTCCAAGGATCAACAGTGTTGGTGTCTTTGAAAACTTTAACCTTCAATCGGGTGTCTCCCCCGCCATGGTCTCTACCTCCATGAGGTATGTTGATGAACTATCGATGGCCAAACATTTCTAGAAAATGTAGTGAAGGACCCAATAAGCTATCGAATTGAAATTATAAATATATAAAAAATCACATCAGTTCATCAAGTGATTTGACACCAATGATTTTTAGAACTTCGTCAAGGTGCTTTTCATCCTCGTTCATTTCAAATTCAGCTGTATTCCCGTCGAGTTTTATACTTGCACAGTTTCCCACCATGATTTGATCCTTATTCTTATAGATCAAAAACTCCCCGGCCGCATACAGTCCTAACTTTCTCATTGATTCCGGTTTAATTGCAATATTTAGACCTTGACCTTCCATCCTAAAACTAGGATAGAGAACTCCATCTATATTGGGATGATTACACATCATATCAGAAAATATTGCTGAAACCTGATAGTCAAGTGAATTCTTTATTTCCTTGGAAAATTCTAGAGCCATATAATCGTAAAAACTAAGTATAGCATTACGGTATTCAAGACTATGCGCATTAAGATTATTAAGAAAAGCTTGGTAAACCTCTTCTGAAAAAGAATTTACTCCATGGAATCCTTTATTATTAACAATTGCTAATAACTCTAATGGCTCTTGAGTAATCCATTTCCCATAAGCTATTTTCTTAATTCCTGAGAGAGTCTTATCCCTTATCCAAGGCATAGATTCTGCCAATGTTATCAATCTAGGAGTATCTATTTCCCCGGGTTTAAGACCTTCTCTGACCGTGGATCCGTAAAACATGGTCCTTCTTGGTGTACTTGCTCTTTGGAACTCTCGGTTCAAATGTTGTGGCTTGAATGAAAAATCCGAAACCGTGGAAAATCTTGGTTCTCCGTCTCCCATAGGTCTTGCCCTCAATATCCCTTTTCCAGCATTATAGGTGACCACCATTGTCCCTACATTTTTCACATGATCAAAAACTGACCGAATGACTTCTTCATAATTTCTAGTCAAATCTAATCGGCCAAGGATTTTTACGGCTTTTGGGAGGTAAATTTCAGGTTTCATCTCAAATTCAATTCTAAGCTTTGTTTTCGATTAAAGTAAAATGAATTCAAAATTAACCTTTAAAGGTTAATTTTTTTTAATAAATTTGTTTTTTAACACTTTATCGTGGTACCTTTGCAAAATACATCTGAAGAAAAAGTCGGCCAATTCTTAAAAGAATTTAAGGAAAAAATGAAGGTTTGGGGCGTGTTATTCCTTGATGATAGAGGAAAAAACTTTGAAACACTCACCCAACTTGATATCCGTCCGATGGATCGAGAGCAAATCTTGGAAGCATTAATTGTTGAAGATTACTCAGAAGGTCCTAAACCGGAGGAAATTCACGGTACCAAAGAAATGTGGGTCTTTGGGAAAATTGTAAAAGGGCAAGAGATCTATATTAAGATTACAAAAGGGATACTAGGTTCAAAAGTCCTTTGCATATCCTTTCATGTTGCCGAGCGAAAATTAAAATACCCTTTCAAATAACCATTTTATGAAAAGTCCATTCACTGGAAAAGAAATGCCTTTAAAGCATGAGGTACGAACTGTCACTTTTCGGAAGGAAGAAATTAAAACAAGATTCCAATTTTACTTGTGCGAGGATACCGGAGAGAAATTTACCACAACAGAATTGGATGAATACAATCTGTTGATGGTAGAGCATGCCTACCGGGCAAAAAATCATATTCCTCAACGAGAAGAGATCATTGAAATAAGAGAAAAATATGGTCTCTCCGCAATTAGGATGGGAGAAATTCTGGGTTTCGGTCAAAATACATACGGACTTTATGAAAAGGGCGAACTTCCTTCCTTGGCAAATGCCAATTTGATTAAACTTGCTAGTGACCCATTTAAACTTAGGAGCCTGGTTGAGGACTGGAACCCGAAATCTGACAACACAAAAATTGATCTTCTAAAAAGAATTGATCGGTTAATTTCTTTGGACAAACAAAAACTAATCAATCTCGAGGATTATTTAATGGGTGATGATGAGGCCAATATTTTGACAGGCTATAGTAAGCCAAACCTCGAAAAATTTGTCGAAATGATTGTTTTCTTTGCCCATAAAATACCATGCTTTAAAACAAAGATGAACAAGCTGCTATTTTATGCAGATTTTTCTTACTTCAAATATTTTGGAAATTCTATAAGCGGAGTTAAGTACAAAGCAATAAATTTTGGCCCTGTCCCTAATATGTTTGAAACTATCTTTGAAAATTTATCTGAAAATGATGTAATAGATATATTTTACGAGGATAAATCAGATGGAATTAGGGTAGAGAAATTAATTGGTAGAGAAGATAGACCTTTCAATTCAGAAGTTTTTACAAAAGAAGAACTGGTCACACTTGAAAATATCGCATCTCAATTCAAAGACATTTCAACAAATGGGATAGTTGAAATTAGCCATCTCGAAAAAGGTTGGTTGGAAAATATTCATGGAAAGCAGTTTATTTCTTATGAATATGCATTGGTACTTAAGGCCATTTAACCAATAATCAAACTATTTCCAGGTAAAAAATAAACCAAATGGGTTAAACTCAACTCTCCCCCATCTTCAACTTCCCCTTCCTTATAATTTTTTTGGCCTCAGCACCTTTGATCACTCATTTCTATGATTTATATCAAAGGGGTTAAAAATCTTAATTCACCGAATGGACCAAAAAAATGTTCCTGAAGTGGAAAAGGTGCTACTATTTCCTCCCTACCAATCCAATGCCTATATTGGGAGCAAAACCTCCTTCCTATGCAAAAGGCAATATTAACCTATATCCTGATCTGGTTTTTTGTGCCAGCGTTCGCCCAATCCGTTTCCGACTACCTCTCTGTTCCTTTCCCGACTTCTTTGACAGCCTCCCCTGATGGCAATGCCATTGCATGGGTATTCAATGACCAAGGGGAGCGGAATGTGTTTTATGCCAAAGCACCGGGATATGAGACCAAAAAACTCACGGATTACAAAGGTGACATTGGAGTGGATATCGGGGATCTGACATTTTCACTGGATGGGAAGATTTTGGTGTTTGTCAGGGGAAATACCAAGAACCCTGTGGGTGAACCCGCCAATCCGGCCCAGTTGCAGGAAAGCACGGACAGGGAAATCCATTGGGTTGATTTGACCAAAGGAGAGGTAAAATCCTTCTCAACAGGCTATGCACCGCTTTTTCACCCTGATGGAAAAAAGGTGACATTTATCAAATCAGGCAAAGTGTATTTGAAAGACCTTTCGGGAACGGATAAAGAAGATAAGACCTTGTTCTCAGCCAGAGGATCAATCGGTCAATTGGCTTGGAGTCCGGATGGAAAAATTTTGGCATTTACCAGTAGCCGAGTGGACCATGCTTTTGTGGGTTTGTTTGATCTGGAAAAAGGAACCATCCAATATCCCGAACCCAGTATGGACCATGATGGGTATCCTGCCTGGAGTCCGGATGGCAAAAAACTGGCTTACCTCAGAGTTCCGAATATCAACAACAAACTGCCCTTTACCTCCCTCAAAGAAGCCAATCCCTGGAGCATCCGCGTCCTGGATGTGGCTAGGATGACAGGTGAAGAAGTATTCAAAGCAGATAAAGGCAAAGGCAGTGTGATGGTCCGCGACCTTCCTGCTACCAGTTCAAGACTTTGGTGGACTCCCTCAGGATCAATCGTTTTTCCTTGGGAGAAAAACAATTGGATGCATCTATATGCGGTCAATCCTTCCACCAAAGAAGTCCATCACCTTACCCCGGGAGATGGACAGGTGGAATGGGTGGAGACCAGTTGGGTTCATGGTGAACTCTTGATCACTTCCAATATCGGCAATATTGACAGGAGAAATATATCGCGTTTGGACCTACACAGTTTTGATCTGGAATTTTTGGGCAAGAAAGACGAAATCCAATGGTCTCCGGTCCGGTTGGAAAATGGCTTGGCTTATATTTCCTCCACCCACAACCGTCCTGCTTGGCCGGTGATTGTCCAGTATGGCCAAGAGAAGTTATTGGCTGAAAACATATTTCCAGACCAATTCCCAGATAACCTGACCATGCCTGAGCCTTTGGTTTTTAAAGCGGCCGATGGTTTTGAAACTTACGGGCAACTGCTTTTGCCCCAGGATTACGATGCCAAAAAGAAATATCCTGCGGTGATTTTCCTGCATGGAGGGAGCAGGAGGCAAATGCTGTTGGGATTTAATTATGGGCTGTATTACAGTCATGCCTATGCGATGCAGCAGTTTTTTGCTGCTAATGGTTATATCGAGCTAACATTGAATTACCGTAGTGGGATTGGCTATGGATTGGATTTTAGGGAAGAGGAGAATTACGGCGCAGGTGGAGCGAGTGAGGTGCAGGATGTGATGGCCGCAGCGGATTATCTGGCCTCAAGATCCGATGTGGATGCTTCGAAAATTGTTCCTTGGGGCGGAAGTTATGGGGGATTTTTGACTGCCCATGCCCTTTCCCAAGCACCCGGAAAGTTTTTGGCAGGAGTGGATATCCATGGGGTGCACAATTGGAACAATGATATTCCGGTATTTGCCCCTTGGTACAAGCCCGAGAAATTCCCCGAAATGGCCGAGTTGGCCTTCAGGTCCTCCCCCATGTACCATGTTAAAAACTGGAAAGACCCGGTCTTGTTGATCCATGGAGATGATGACCGGAATGTGCTGTTTTCGGAAAGCGTGGAATTGTTGGAGGTTTTGAGGAAACAGGGGGTGGATGTGGAGCAGTTGGTCTTCCCGGATGAGGTGCATTCTTTTTTATTGCACAAAAATTGGGTTGGGGCGTATGAAGCGGCGTTTAGGTATATCCAGAAAAAAATACATGGAGATTAGAAGTTCCAAGCACTTCATGAATAGGTCTTGCAAGACAATTTCCAAAAATTAAAAAAAATGTGCATATTTATAAAACTGGCTCATTGACTATTTTAGGGAATAAATGATAAAAACACATCAAAGGATTGTCCTCAAATTGCCCTGATATGAACAAATGATTACACCATAAATTCAAATGAAAACCCCTTTATTTTTCATTCTTTTTCTCTTAATAACCAAAGCAGTTGCTCAAACCCTTTCAACTGAGGAATTGGTTACTTTAAGTAAAAAGTACCAGGAAAAGGCATTGTATTTTAGGGAAATGCCGCATTTTGACCGTGACAGTACTGTTTATTATTTTGACATGGCTGTTGACTTACTTCAAAACAATAAGCCTCTTCAATATGAACAATTGGCCGAGTTGTTCCGAGATATCACCGACAGGTCCAACCGCTCGCATAATTTTATAGTTGTAGATTCGCTCGCACCGATCGGCTGGTCATATTATGAAAAAATCCCCGACGACCAAAAAGATAAAGTTTTGGGTTATGATTTGTTGATCAATTGGGCTTTGATAAAAATTATAAGAGGTGAACCAAAACCCGGGCTAGAGCTATTTGAAAAAGCCATGAATTTGCTTAAAGATGATCCACGACCCGAAGTTCAGCTCAAGGTTTTGAATAATAAAGGCAGATTCTACTATCAATATGGATTGCCTGAAGAAGAAGAAATAGGAATTCAATATATAATGGAGAGTATGAATGGTTATCAGAATTCAAATTATCCTGAAAAAAATGAGGCCTTAGTAATTGCCTACAAACTTCTATTCTACCATTATGGAGCATCAAATTCTGATTCAAGTACTTATTACTTGAACAAGATAGAGGAGCTCTTGCCTGAAATAACAAATCCCTTTCATCATGCATGGCATGCTTATGCCATGGGAAGCAACCTAATCAAAAAAGAAAAATACGAAGAGGCTCAATCTTACATAAATAAAAACATACAGCTTTTAGAAGATTATAACCTGACTACGATTGACGTTTATCAATTTGCACATTCGCAATTAGGTGATATTGCTGAGAGACAAGGCAGGTATGATGAAGCGATTGGCTATTATGAAACCGCCAAGAATTCCTCCATAGCGATCAATACCAAAGCAAACACAGCGAGCTTTATCGAAAAATTATCCAGTTTGTATGCACTCAATGGTGATTATAAGACTGCCCTTGATTATTATATCGAGTGGGCAGCTGCCAACGAAAGTATTGAAATGGAAAGAAATGAAAGAAGCCTTCGAGAAAATGAATTATTGGTCAATGTACTCCAAAGGGAAAATGAGTTGGCTGAAAAACAGCAACAACAGACGTATTTCCTTTTCGCCCTACTCCTAGGCACCGTATTGCTAGGACTTCTGTATAGAAATTACAGGCTGAAACAAAGGAGCAATCAAAAATTAAAAGTACTCAACGGAGAACTAGCCCATAAAAACGAATTGCTGGACAAACGCAATGCGGAAAATGAATTGCTGTTAAAAGAAATCCACCATCGTGTAAAAAACAACCTTGAGATAGTCAGCAGTTTGTTGGCATTACAATCATCACAGATAGATGACCCCAATACCAAAGATGCGATGCAGGAAGGGCAAAACCGGGTGCAATCCATCGGCATCGTACATCAAAAACTCTATCAGGGCACCAACCTTGGTTCCGTTGAAATGAAAGATTATTTTATCAACTTGGGTGAAAGTCTGATCGGATCTTTTGGTGCGGAAAAGCGGATAACCCTTGAATGTGCCATGGATAACCTTGATGTGGATATTGACACAGCTGTTCCACTTGGGCTAATTGTGAATGAATTGCTGACCAATACGCTTAAATATGCCTTCCCTGAAGGACAGCAGGGCAAAGTTGAAATCACCCTTCAAAAGAATGGGGATGGCGTTCTTCAGTTACAGGTATGCGACAATGGCGTAGGTAAAAGCGGGCAGATCAAAGGCACCGGCTTTGGCGGTCAGTTGATCTCCCTGCTTACCCAGCAATTAAACGGCACCATGCAGGAAGAGGTGAAGAATGGGACACGGATATATTTTGATTTTAAACCTGAAAAAGCTGCATGATGATGTAACGGATTTCTTTCTTTTTGAAGGCAGGCTTGATCACATGGGGTAAAATAATGTGTTAAGCTGCTGCCCTATTTCAAATTCAATCCAAAACCTTTAAACCAAACATAGACAAGAGGAATGACCAACAATTATCAAAACTTGCAGAAATTGCATGTTTTGATAATTTAACCTGTTTGCTTGACCAGGAGAAAAAATAGGAATTGTAGGACATAATCTTTTTCATCCAAACCGACAGCTCCTGAGAAATAACCTACCCGTTGAAAATTAGATCCTAAACAGCTGAGGTACAATCCCTCTTCGGAAAGAAAACCCATACATAGGGGAATAAAAAGATGCATTTCGTCCTAAGTTGAAGTTCTGGCAACATTGATTTTCCTATATTACCATAGACAGGTATGCCCATGTTTCATCCCTAATCTTCATCTCATGAGAAAGTCAACCCAATTCAATCATTTATTCCAATTTGCTTTTTTTGATTACATACACCTTGGGAAAATCAACGGGGAATGGAAGATCATCAATATTTTATGGGCATGGGATTGAAAGATTTTAAAATGAAAAAATATGAACCACTGACTCTTTTGCAATTGAGAAAGAAATTAATTCCTTTCTTATCACTGATCGTATTATTGGGCTGTAGCTCTCCTTCGAAAAAAAATATACCCTCTGAAACCCTTTCGGCGAAAGATGTACAAAAGAGGGAACTAAAGCAGGCCTCTTTTTCAGGTTCGGGGTATGAATTGGGAATGCAACACGGGCAGTTTTTCAAAAAGGAAATCGCCGAAATCGTACTCAAATGGAAGGAAAGTACAGAAGCAGCGCTGGCAAGAAATTCCGACGAGGTGCTGAAAGAATTTCTTGCTTATGCAGATTTTGAAAGGAGCATCAAGAAATGGACTCCTGAACTTTATGAAGAAGTGAGAGGTATAGCCGAAGGTTCGGAGCAGCGTTTTGACCAGATCATGGTGTTAAATCTATTGGATGAATTTTGGGTTTACCTTAACTCAATAGAAAACCACCACTGCAGCAATATCGGTGTTCCTTCGGTAAATGGTAGCAATTCCTACATTGCCCAAAACATGGATATCGAACCATACACAGATGGTTACCAAACACTTTTCAGAATAGAAGCTACTTCCGACAGACCTGAACAGTTGGTGCTTTCCCATCCAGGTTTGATTGCCCTGAATGGCATGAATAGCTCCGGGGTAGGCATGATCCTGAATACCATTATGCAGCTCAACGCTTCCAATTCAGGATTGCCGGTAGCCTTTGTCACTAGAAAAGTACTCTCAATGACGGAAAGGGATGATATGATCGAGTTTATCACCTCGGTCAATCATGCTTCGGGACAGAATTACATTCTGGGAGTAAGGGGTGAAGTTTTCAACTTTGAAGCATCGGCCAACAAGGTGGTAAGGTTTGATCCGGGTAATAAAAACCAAACCGTGTACCATACCAACCATCCGATTGTCAACGATGATGTGAAACCTTGGTTTGCTGAGTTCAATCCCAAAGAAATTGCAGACACAATTGCGGTTACCTCCAATAGCTATTCCCGATTGGCGGCTTTGACCACAAGAATTGCCAATGCGGACATCGTTACAGATGACCTTATAAAAAAAGCACTGCGCTCAAAGGATGATCCGAATAATCCGGTCTGCCGTCCATTAGATCCCAAACGGTATAGTTTTACTTTTTCCTCATTGGTGATGACGCTGACAGGAGAGCCTTATCTTCAGATTACAGCCGGCCCCCCTTCTGAAAGTGAATATTTGAAGGTTGGGTTTAATTAGAAAAGCAAAATTCAATAGTTGATAAACAAACACCAAAATGAAAAAATCACTCTACTCAGTCCTGATGCTTACCGCCTGTATGTTTATAAACAGCTGTAATTCAGATAAAAAAGAAATAGACCTAAACGGTAATCGTGATGTTGTAAAAAAATACCATGAAGTATGGACTAATGGACAAGTAACCGAACTGGATAAAATATTATCTCCTGATTTTGTCTGCCACTTTATCAATGGAATTGAATGGAAAGGAATTGAAGGGGCGAAAAATTCGATTTCAAGTCATAGAAAATCATTTCCGGACTGGAAAGAAGAAATCGTCGATATGGTAAGTGAAGGAGATAAAGTGGTAACAAGGTATAAATCCACAGGCACCCATCAGGGAACATTCGAAGGCCTTGATTCTACAGGTATAAATGTAACCATCTATGAAACTTCCATATATAGAATAGCAGATGGTAAAATAGCAGAGCAATGGGGATTTCCTGACGCATTAAGTTTGAATAATCAACTCACTAAACAATGAAAAACCTTTATATCTTCCTAATCCTGACGTTATGTTTGACTTCTTGTAAGCAAAAGCCTACTTCAATAACCGAAAACGAAATCCTTTGGGATACTTATGGTGTCCCACATATCTATGCTACTTCTGATAATGACTTGTATTACATGTCAGCTTGGGGACAGATGAAAAATCATGGAAATCTCATTCTAAAACTTTACGGAGAAGCTAGAGGTACAAGTGCAGAATTATGGGGAGAGGGCTTTGAGGTTAATAAGGCATTGCACCATTTAGGTCTTTACGAACAATTGCAACCTGCTTACGATAACTTAACGCCTAAATATCAAGAAATACTTCAATCTTTTGCTGCAGGTATTAATGCCTATGCTGAAAAGAACGGCAACGAGTTGGACGAAAAGTACAAGAAGGTGTTACCTGTTACACCAAATGATATCATTGCCCACGGTTTTCGTGTAATAAATTATGAATTTCTCATTCGAGGTACTTTAATTTATCCAATCAAAAAATAGAAGGTGGATCAAATTCTTGGGCACTTTCAGGAAGTAAAACTTCCACTGGAAATGCAATGTTGGTTGCCAATCCGCATTTATGGTGGTCAGATCTGTTTTTATGGCATGAGCAACAGTTTATTACAAATGAATACAATATGTATGGTGTGAGCCTTATCGGAAACCCCTCAATAACAATGGGTTTCAATGAAAATGTATCATGGGCACATACGGTAAATACCATTGATAATACAGACTTGTTTGAAATTAAAAAAGAAGGTGATTCCTACTTGCTAGACAGCCAATACCTTCCATTTGAAGCACAGGACTAAACCATTAAAGAGTTACAAGAAGATGGTACGATGAAGGTGCATGAATTTACCAGAAAGCGTACAAAGCATGGCATTGTCATCAAAGAGACTGAAAACACGGCATTTGTGATTCGATTTGCACAGATGGATGACCTCACACCATTGATTGAACAATACGATTTTATGGCGAAGGCTCAGAATTTAGAAGACATGAAAAATGCTCTCGCCTTACAACAAATGCCCTTTTTAAATACAGTCTATGCAGATAAATCCGGAGACATCATGCATCAATTTGGTGGACTTGTCCCTAAAAAAAATGGCGATTGGGACAAATGGCAAGGTATAGTATCTGGTGATTCGAGTGAAGATATTTGGACCGATTATTATAATAGCGATGAGTTGCCTATTGTAGTCAATCCTCCTTCAGGCTGGTTGCAAAATGCAAATGACCCTCCATTTACAAATACACTGCCTACAGTTTTAGATCCTGACGATTTCGCATCTCATATTGCACCAAATAACATGCGGTTTAGACCACAACGTGCCGCCAGGTTGATGCATGAAGAGGATAGTATTTCTTTTGATCGTTTAGTAGCATTAAAACATGATAATAAAGCAGAACTAGCAATACGATTACATGATGACCTTCTTGCTATAAAAGACCAAACTTCCGACTCTTTGGTTTTGGCGGCTATTGATCCAATGACAAAATGGGATGGTTCATATGATGCCAATAGTCTAGGGGCCATGTTCTTTATGGAATTTACCAATACTTGGGCTGAGGAAAAGCAAATCAGCCCTTCTGGATTTGGTGATTTATTAAAGGAACCATGGCAATATAATGACCCTATCAATACACCAGACGGATTCGTTAATAATGATGAAATTATTGATATTATAAGAAAAGCTACAGAAAATCATCTGACTAAATATCCTGCACTTGAAATTCCCTATGGCGATTATTACAAATTGAAGATGGGCGATTTGGAATATCCTGGAACAGGAGGTCCGCAGCATTTAGGTGTTTTTAGAATTTTATATTCTTTAGGTACAAGTCCTGATGAAGAAGGCAAGTTCTTCGGCAATTTTGGAGACACATTCGTTCTTGTTCTTGAAATGGCAGAAGAAGTCAAGGCTAAAGGACTGTTGACTTATGGGAATTCATCCAACCCAGAAAACAAGCATTATGGAGACCAACTGGAAATGTTTAGCAGGAATGAACTAAGAAATATCTGGTTTAAACGAAGCGACCAGGAGACGAATATGGAGCTAAAAGAAAATAAAAACGATATGTAACAGCATAGATAACTTATGGCAGGGAAAGTGGCAAATTCAAGTTTTGTGCTTTTAAGTAAGCTAGATGTCAGCCGACCCGCCTACGCTGAGCTTCGGACGGACAGGCAAGAAAATGCTTCGAAAACCGCCAAAAGAAATATACTCAAACCGTTAGGCACAATTAAAAAATATAAAATGAAGTATCTATCACTGTTAATTATAACAGTACTCATCATCACCCTAAATATCTTAGCGGTATCCGCTCAGGAAGCATGGTTATCTACTCCGGAAAGTATCAGCCAATTTCGTAAACAAGTAGAACAAATAAAACCTGATTCATCAAAATTTGATGTTGATAGTTATGATAAAACCATTCAATTAAAAGGTAGACAAATCAGCATTCGAATTTATAATTCGGATGTAAATAACCTAAAACCTGGTTTAATATATGTCCATGGAGCTTGCTGGGTAGCAGGAAGCCTCAATAGTCATGATGAAATTTGTAGATACCTTTCTAAAAAAACAGATGTAGTCGTAATAGCAATTGATTACCGATTAGCACCTGAAAACAAATACCCATCTTCTCATAACGATGTCTATGAAGCATCGAACTGGATATTTAACCATTCCGAAGAACTGGGAATTGATAAGAATAAATTTGCCATATCGGGTGAAAGTGCTGGCGCTTACTTTGCTGCAGCTACAGTCTTAAGAGCAATTGATTCAGAACACAGCCCCGAATTTCAGTTCCAACTTCTTGTCTATGCTGCTCTGGACGGGGGTGGGTCATCATGGTCTGAATGCAAGGACTTATATTTTACTAGTAAAGAAGAAGTTAGAAGTAGATATGGCTCACCTCTTTGGTCTGATGATCTTACTGGGATACCCCTGACTTTTAATATTTTTGGTCAAGATGAAATATCAAGAGCTGAACAAGAGCTATATGTCAGGAAATTAAGAGAAAACGGAGTGGAAGTCAAAAGCTTTATGTATAAAGACAAAGGACATGATGTGGTCAATTGGGGTTCTGTCAATTCTGAAACTGATGCTCATTTAAAAGCTATTGAATACATAAAAGAAGGATTTGGGTTAAATTAAAAAAAGTGCCTAACGCTGTATAAAAGCAACCCGCCCGCCGAACGGGCAGCGGGTGATACTTCGACAAGCTCAGTAAAACGAGTGGTAAAACCTGCCTATCAGCAGGCAGGCGATACTGCTCTTATACTTGACCGTTGCGCTTCATCCCGATAGCGGGACAAACCAATAACCAATGATAAAATTCTTTAGAAAAATTCGTCAAAATTTACTTTCAGAGGGAAAGACTGGCAAATATCTGAAATATGCAGTTGGAGAAATTATCCTCGTTGTTATTGGGATTTTAATTGCATTGTGGTTAAATAACCTTAACCAAGAAAAAGTTAATAATCAAGAAAGAAAGAATTTGAAAATAGAACTCCTATCTGAATTAACGGATAATAAAGAATTCTTTGAACGCTATAAGGACTATGTAGAGGAATGTGGTAATAAAATTGTAACTATATTAAATTTATCAGCAGGAAAGAACGCTCAATTACCTATGGATACCATTAGAAAATATGCAGTTGAAATGATCCCTATTCAAGCTTTTTCTATTGATGAATCTAGACGAAATTCTGCCAAATCTGCAGGTCTATTAAAACTTTTGAGTTCTGAAGAGAGTAAATTACTAGCCGAGTATGAAACAGTATTAGAGAACTACAAAGAGGCTAGAAAAATCAATACAATTTGGAAGCAAGAAAACAGGACACTTTTCTTATATCTTAATAATTTTGAAAAATTAGATATTAAACATGCTCTACCAAAACATCCCGATTATGATTTATCTGACGAAGAATTTGTTTCATTTTTAAAAAAGAAAGAAACTTATACAAAACTTAAAGACATATTCGTAAGTACAGAAGTAGATCAGCTTTGGTTGGAAGGAATAATAAAAGATATAGATAAGACTATTGAACTTTTATCAAAATAAGAAAATAACGAGAGCATGCCAACCTCAGGCAGGCACAACGATGGCTAAAGTAATTGCTTGCCTGCCTGCAGATAGGTTCTCGCCAACTTCTGAAACTCATCTAGAGGATCGTCTAAGCCTCGATGACCGCATATTTTTAATCTTCTGAATAACGGGGATCCAATCCGTTATTGAGCCCATAGCATTTTTTAGCTTCGGACAGAAAACCATTTCCTTCGGACAGTAAATCAGGTGTTTTGTCCTTGATCGGTTTGATTCCAATTTAATGATCAGTTGATTAGAATATGTTTTTCAAGCATTTAAACTGAATGAATAAATTCCCAAACGCATTTGTCATCATACTTTCTGTAATACTTTTTGCATGGGTCCTAACTTTTATTATTCCTAAAGGAAACTATCAGCGAGAACTTGACGCTGTAAATAACCGAACCATTGTTGTACCCGATTCATATGAACGAAAAGAAGCACCACATCTCTCAGCTTTCAATGCACTCCTAGCAATCCCCAAGGGTATTGCCGGGCGAGCTGATTTAATGGTATTAATTCTACTGCTCGGGGGATGTTTCTATTTAATTGAAAAGACAGGAGCGCTCAATCAGGGTTTAAACCAGCTCATCACAATTCTAAAGGGAAAAGAAGTATTCGCCCTAACCATTATCATATTATTGTTCATGACTGCTGGATTTACCATTGCCTTACAGGAGGAAATTATAGCAATGACCCCTGTTTTACTCTTGTTTGGACGGACCCTAGGCTACAATCCATCAACAATTGTAACCTCCAGCTATGGATCAGCTGTTTTAGGTGCTTCCTTTAGCCCTTTTAATCCTTTTGGAGTGGTGATTGCCCAGAAAGAAGCAGAGATCGAATTACTATCAGGCACGCAGTACAGGTTAGTAATTCTGCTTATTGCAGCTGTGGTTTGGACATTTTACATCGTTCGGTATGCCAGCAAAAACCGTGTTGAAAAAGCTAAACTGGAATTGGATATAGAAGGTCTAACTGCCAGAAACAAAATAATTTTGGCATTACTTGCATTCACCTTTAGTGTCGTAACCTATGGATTGATAGCGCTAAGCTGGGGTTTTATTGAAATGTCCGCGTGCTTTTTTGGGTTAGGTTTATTTTGTGGATTTATTGCAGGTTTTGGTTTCAATAAGACTACTGAGATCTATGTTGACGGTTTTAAAGAAATGATTTTTGCTTGTATAATCATTGGCCTTGCAAACAGTATTTCAATAATAATGAGTGAGGGATTCATTGTTGACACTATTATTTTCGGACTTTTTTCCCCTTTACAAAATGTACCTCCTTCCATTTCTGGGGTCCTTATGATGATATCTCAAGCCATTCTTCATTTTCCGATACCCAGTTACTCGGGACAGGCTATTCTGACGATGCCTATTTTAACACCCCTGGCTGATTTGATTGGACTTTCAAGGCAGGTGTGTGTGCTTGCCTATCAGTATGGAGCTATTATGATGGATGTAATTATGCCCACAAATGGATCTTTAATGGCTGTATTAGCCCTCGCAGGAATTAAATACAATCATTGGATCAAGTGTATCATAAAACCCACCCTATTAATATTGGGAATTGCAGCTATTGCAATTTTAATAGCGGTACAAATTAGATATGAATAATGCTACTACTATTCTTAATTTAAACCAAAATGAAAAATATACTCAAATGGGTTAAAAGAATTTTCATCACATTCTTAAGTCTAATTATAGTTATCTTGATTGGACTCTATTTCACTTTTTACTTCTGGAAAAAGGATCTCGCTAAGAATTTACCTCAGGATTCACAAGTTATAAGTACTGACAAAGGAGACATAGAATTTCGATTATTGGGCAATTCGGACAAATATATGCTTATGATTCATGGTACACCTGGCAGTGTTCACGTTTCTGAAGGTGAATCATTTGTTGACGAAGGGCTTAGTGTATTGGGAGTCTCCAGACCTGGCTATTATCAAACGCCATTATCTTCTGGAGGAACCCCAAAGGAAGAAGCTGCACTTTATAAAAGCTTATTGGATAAGCTGAATATAGATGCTGTCTATGTCAATGGAATATCAGGTGGTGGCCCTGTAAGTATTAAATTTGCAATAGACTATCCTGACAGAGTCGCCGGTCTGATTTTACGTGCAGCTGTTTCTGAAAAAATTTCTGAACCAACAGATAACGAGGGTCTTTTAAGCTCATTTTTTCAAACTGAATTTGGCACCTGGTTAGGAATTCAAATTGCTAAAACTCAAATGGCTGAGGATGAAAAAGCGAAGATAAATTGGATTGTCGAACGAGGCTTTTTTCCCTTCACTTCTATTGAAGATGGGTTGGATAACGACAATAATGAATTTACAAATTTAAAAGATCTGGAATTGGAGAAAATTACTGCCCCAACAATCCTATTACATGGAGATAAAGATAACAACGTGCCCTTTTCACACGCTCAGAATGCAGCTAAAAGAATACCCAATGCAACTCTTTCTGAACTAAAAGGAAAAGACCATTATGTTTTTTTCCGTTCATATGGTGATACTGTTAATACTGAAATTGTACGGTTTATTGAAAGCATAGAAGCAAAGGAAAAATAACATTTGAGTAGTCTGTGCTCAAGATGAGAAAGGATAAAGACCTAAGGATGTTTGTGCCCGACGGAAAACACAGTCCAAATCGGGAAGAATTCGATAAGGCATATATTGAGATATTTATGTTTTTGGATGGATTATGAAGTAAATCCAATACCTGCCGGATTGCACAAATACCCTTGATAAATCATGAAATATCAGACAAAAATACGAACCCCAGAAATGAACAATAGAAATGACATCAAATTTCAAGATTTCAACTAATTGAATAACTAAAAAACAAAAACCATGGATTTACTACTCAAAGGAAAAAACGCCATCGTTACAGGTGGCAGTAAGGGCATAGGGAGAAGCATTGCATTAAATCTTGCCGATGAAGGTGTCAACGTGGCCATTTGTGCCCGTGGTGAGGCAGGATTAAAAAAGACCGAAAAAGAACTGCTAAAAAAAGGCGTAAAGATCATCGCATTAACCTGCGATGTAGGAAACACCAAACAGTTAGATGATTTCCTTGACCAAGTAAAAGACCAGTTTGGAACTATAGATATTTTAGTCAATAATGTTTCAGCATTAAGTTTGGGAGATGATTTCAGCGACTGGGAAACATCGATCAATGTAGATTTATTAGGAAGTGTGCGAGGCACAAGGAAAGTGATCCCTTGGATGCTTGAGGCGGGCAGTGGAAATATTTTGTTCATTTCATCAGGTTCGGGACTTGAAGCGGGTTCGCCTCCTGCCTATGCCGCGGCAAAAGCGGCTCTAATTAGCTATTCTAAAACAATGGCTATTCAATTGGCACCAAAAAATATCAGAGTTAATACGCTCGCTCCAGGTTCAGTAGAGTTTCCCGATGGACTTTGGGAATTAACCAAAACACAAAATCCACCTTTATACGAATGGGCACTTAATGCGATTCCCTCCGGAAGACTGGGAACTCCGGACGAAATAGGCAAGGTAGCGACATTCATTGTATCACCTTGTGCCAGTTGGGTTGTTGGAACCTGTCTGGCTGTGGATGGCGGACAACATAAAGCGAATTTATAAAAACAGTTTCGAGATCTGAGTATGAAAGAAATCAAAAGTTAAAACGGACTGAACATCGCAATTTTTAATGAATTATGAGCAAAAAATGATAATTGCGATGAAAAGTACACTGAAAATGCCCCGAACAACATAGTGGAAAAATCCTGGCTATAAGAGAAAAAATAAAGATTTTATGGTGTTTATACCCAATGGCAAGCATAGTCCTACAGAGGAAGAACTAGTCACTGCCTATGTGGAAATAATTAGATTTTTAGAGGGATTATAAAGTAAATCCAATACCTGCCGGATTGCACAAATACCCTTGATAAATCATGAAATATGAGACAAAAATACGAACCCCAGAATTGGATAAAGAACGACAGCAAAAGCCAGTCATCATCTTACTATTAAATAGCAAACCATAACTATGAAATATTTATCAACACCTGTTTTAATTACTCTTGCGCTCATCTTGGGCTGTACAAATAATCAAAAGGAGACGGCCGGTTTTACTGAATCGTATAATTACGATCAAGAAACAGGAATAGCCATTGATGGGATAAATCAATCTCCGGTGTTTACCCCTTCCGAACTTCCCTATCCTTTCTCCAGTGCAGTACAGGTAGGGGATATCCTTTTTCTTTCAGGTGAGATCGGAGATAATGGAGATGGAACCGGCCCCGTGCCGGGAGGCATAGAACCTGAAACACACCGCATGTTCGAGCGCATTAAGGCAACACTTGCCAGCCACAGCCTGGGCCTGGAGGATGTCTTCAAATGCACAGTAATGCTGGCTGACATGTCCGAGTGGCAGGCCTTCAATAAAATATATGCAGGTTATTTCGAACCAGGCCGATATCCTACACGCTCAGCAATGGGAGTAAATGGCCTTGCCCTGGGTGCCCGGGTAGAAATGGAATGCTGGGCCTATAATCCTCAAAAGAAATAGGTAACGTTCATTGCTGAATTTATTCAACCTTTACTATATCTGCCACCAGCGCTTAATTAAAAACAAATTATGAAAAAACTTCTTCTCTTCCTCACCTTACTACCGGAAATCTTTATCGTCCAGGCGCAAACGAGAATCATCGACATGCACATTCATTCTTACACAGACAGTGACTTTGGTGAGCGTGAAGCCGCAGGAGATCACTATGGTGTGAAAGGATCTGTTAATGCCGAGCAACATCGCATGGAGACTTTTGCGGCATTTGAACGATTCAATATCGTGAAAGCCATGGTCAGTGGAAATCCTGAAAGTGTGAAAAATTGGAAGGATAAGGATGACAAGAACAGAGTAATCCGGGGTATTTTGAGTTTTTTGCCTGACGATCATGGGATGGATATTACCAAGTTTGAACAAATGGTCAAAGCCGGAGAAATTGAAATTTTCGGGGAATTAGGACCCTATTACAGCGGAACCACGCTAAGTGATCCCGAATGGCAACCATATCTGAGAATCTGTGAAAAATATGATATTCCTGTAGCCGTGCATACTGGTGATGGAGACCCGGGCGGCACTTACAGCTGGGCCCCAAAAGCAAGACTTCAATTAGGTGATCCCTACCTGATTGAAGATGTGCTGGTCAACTATCCGAAACTCAGAATCTACATGATGCATGCCGGAGGTGAAGACTGGCCTGAGCATGCCATCCGACTGATGGCCTATTATCCCCAGCTCTACACTGATATCGCTGTGTTGCTATGGGTCGAACCCAATACACAGCGCTATGTGACAGAGTTCCTCAGAAACATTAAGCATGCCGGTTATCTGGACAGGGTCATGTTTGGCTCAGACCAAATGACATGGCCATATGCAATAGGTAAATCAATTGATTTTTTAAATAGTCTCGAATTCCTCACCGAAGAGGATAAAGAAGGTATATTCTATGATAATGCAGCTAGATTTTTAAAGCTGAAAGAATAGCTATAAAAGTTTAAAAAATGAAAATTGATAACAACCAATTTTGACAAAACATGAAACGAAGAACTTTCATCAAAAACTCCTCCCTGACCGCTCTTAGTGTCACAGCATTTGGTATAGTCGACTCAAGAAGTGAAGGGTTCACATTGAATCAAAAACTGAGGGTAAACGAAGACCGAATTGAAAACCGCATCTTTGAACTGGCCAAATATGGAAGGGACGAGAACGGTCGCGGGTACCGGGTTGCATACAGCAAAGGCGACATAGAGGGAAGAGCATGGTTTATGCAGCTGATGGAAAATGCAGGTCTTGAGGTATCCATCGACAGTGGTGGAAATATTCTGGGAAAGCGAAAAGGAAAAAATCCTTCATTGAAAACCATTGCTTTTGGATCACATATTGACATGGTACCTGATGGAGGGGATTACGATGGCACTTTGGGTTCTCTTGTGGCATTGGAGGTAATTGAGGTGTTGAATGAAAATAAAATTGTCACGGATCATCCGTTGGAAATAATTATTTTTTCCAATGAAGAAGGAGGGACTTTTGGTAGCAAAGCCCTTGTCGGCAAATTGACTACTGATAACCTAAAACTGATGAGCCAAAGTGGCCTAACGATAGCAGAAGGCATAAAAGCTATAAGCGGAGATACCCATAATTTAACATCCTGTATTCGAAATAAAGAAGAATTCCTTGCATTTGTAGAACTCCATATAGAGCAAGGGGGGATTTTAGATAAGGAAAATATACGAGTTGGAGTGGTGGAAGGTATAGTCGGAATAGACGAATGGGATGTAACGGTGGAAGGTTTTGCCAACCATGCGGGCACCACTCCGATGAATCTGCGGAAAGACGCAATGCTTTCAGCCGCCAAACTCATTATCGCATGCAATGAAGTGATAAGCAGTCATAAAGGTAAACAGGTTGGTACAGTAGGGAAAATTTCCGCACAGCCGGGAGCCTATAACGTAGTCCCGGGAAAAGCTGTATTCGGATTGGAGATCAGAGACCTGTCTCAGGATAAAATCAGAACACTTTTTCAGGAGATAGAAAAACGGGCAGCAGCCATCGCAGCGGAAGATGGAACAACAATTACTTTCAATCAAATCCTTAACATGTCACCTGCATTATCGAATAAAGCTATTCAGGATAAGATAGTGCAGTCGGCAAAAGAGTTGGGTTTGACATACAAGAATATGCAAAGTGGGGCAGGGCATGATTCGCAGCAGATGGCCACTATCGCTCCGATGGGGATGATTTTCGTGCCAAGTGTAGGAGGTATCAGTCATTCACCCAAGGAGTTTACCAAGGCAGCCGATATAGCTAATGGAGCAAATGTCCTTTTGCAAACAATTATGGCTCTTGACAGGGAATGAGGGTTGATGCACCACCGTATTTTCACTTTAAATATTAAACTGAAAATGGCTATATATGAACACTTTAAAATTACTTCTTTTTTTTTGGCAGCACTATGTTCATTAGGGGCAGCAGCAGGTTGTAGTGATAACTCCAAAATTCCAGAGGATGAAAAATCAGCACCCACCTTGAGTAAAACTGAAATGGAGGATGAAGCCTGGCACATGGAAGAACTGTATTGGGAGTATGTTCAGAACATTGATACTATCGCCTATAAAACACTTTGGCATGAGGACTTTATCGGGTATCCGAGTTTTGGGGATGGGGTTTCTGACAAAAGTAAAATTGCCACTTGGATCCCTGATTTGCACAAAGACTCGGATCTGAAATTCAGCTATATCCTTCACAAAAAGGCATCAAATGCAATCGAAGATGTGGTGATGGTATTCTACGACACAGATTATTTCTGGACAGACACAAGAAATAATATAGTCAAAAAAGGGACTTATAAGTTTACCCATACCTGGAAAAAGGTGGATGGTCAATGGCTGATTCTTGGAGGAATGGCTGCATTGAAAGATCAGTGGGCCTTTGAAGATTAAGCATAATTTCGAAAATAATACACCCGTCCTCCTAAAAAATTCATGAAAATAAAATCAAATTTTCTAACAATTCTAACAGTTCTAACGCTTTTCTCTTGCTCTGAGAAAATGGATTATGAATCAGCCAACGCCTATATTTTAAAATCTGCACAAGAATGGGCAGATGCGATAAATGAGGGCGATTCCTTAGTAATTGATCGGATTGTAGCAGATGACTTCGTGGGAGTAAGTTTAAGGGGTGATCTTTATGACAAACAAACCTTGATTCGTGAGTCTAAAATGAAAGCAAACCGATCTTACAAACCCAAGGTTTTCAATGTTACCATAAGATTTTACGGAGAGGCCGCTGTGGCACAGGGTAATGAGACCTGGACAAAAATAGCCGACTCTACCAGCACAACCAATATCTGGACCGATACCTGGATATACAGAGATAAAAAGTGGCAGATAGTAGCGGCACAGGATTTAAAGTTGAATCAATAAAAAGCTTTAAAGATCTTTACCATAGGAAATTTAATGATTAAGATATGATCAAACTATTCCGAAACCTGTCTGCCGGACAGGCGGGAAATAAGGTGAGCATCTATTTCAAATCCTCAATTGGAGAAAAAGTGCGTGTGGTGATTTGCATTAATAGTCCCTTTAGGGACTCGATATGGGTAGAACCAAAGATTAACGATGACCTCACCGTGCCTTTAGGTACGGGATATAATATGAGGAACCTTAAAGCATTTCAAATCATATGGCGTACCTAAAGGCACGCCGTTTCTGTTCATCTTTTTGTTTCTACCTATATTTTGTCCCTAAAGGGACAATGTTTTTATAAAGCATCAAATAACTGATTCCTATGCTAAAAATCTTTAGAACAATCCGCCAAAAACTTTTGCATGAAGGAAAGATTGCAAATTATATCAAATACGCCATTGGCGAAATCTTACTTGTAGTGATCGGGATATTGATTGCGCTTCAGATCAATACTTGGAATGAGAACAGAAAACTTGACCAGCAGGAAAAGTCATACCTCAACAGATTGATCCGGGAAAACAAAAGTGATGTGCTTACTTTCGCAGCCGAAATTGAGCGGCTGGAAAAGAACAATGAGAAAATTGCCAATTTCAGCAATGCATTCAAAGATTCGGATAGCAGTGATTCTCTATTGGTTCACAGTGCAAGTGAATTTATGATTTATGGCTCACTTTATCCCCGCTTCAATCCTTCCGTTTCCACCTATGAGGACTTGTCCAGTACCGGAAACCTGGGCATTATTAAGGATACCGGATTAAGAGACCAAATTGTTACCCACTACCAAAGTTACCAAGCTGTGGAATGGGACTATAAGATAAATGCTGATTGGGCCATGCCCATTGATGCCCCATTATTTATCCATACAGATGCTTTAATTTTTGATACTGCTATTACCTCATTCCTTTTTCCAGTAGAATCTACTGACAAACTGGCTGACGATCTTAGGGCAAATAAAGAAATCTACCTGCGAAATGCCGCCCTTCATTATTGGATCAACAAAGATTGTATGATTATGCTCAAACAAATAAAAGAAGAAACTTCGGCATTGGTAAAAATTTTGGAAGATGCCATCAACTTGAAAGGATAAGGATTTTAATATAAGTTCCCAATGATTAATTTTCAATTTGCTGAATAAAATTATTGGCTAACTTACTGAAATTCTTTCAGCGTATCCCGAAGGTTTGCAGATATACCGAGCATTTGTATTGTGCGAATATTTGCAGTACAAAATATTGGAGATCCTTTTCGATGGGCCCTATGCTTCCAAATTTTTATGATATCGTTATTCTGCTTTCCAAATCTGTGAAGCCAAATTATGATTACTTGCGCATGAAACTAGGCGTATCCAATTCCGGGCAGTTAAGCGATCGAATCCGGGACTTGGATGCACGTACAAACATTGAAGAAATGGTAGATGATGTGAGCCCATTTTTATGTTATCCTGCCAACGAAAAGAAAAACAGGCTGTTTTTACCAATTGTTGAACAGTCAAATTAGGGCTAAAATCAACCCTCCTTCGGAAAATAAATCCCCTCATTGGGACAGAAAATCCTGCACTTCGTCCTAAGTCAGCGCTTTGGAAGATTCCATTTTTCTATCTTAATCCAAACTGAATTCATCAAAGTTTTATCCATATCAGCAAAGCCCAATCCTTATTCAACTTGAATTGTTTTTTATGAAAAAATCCAGTTTCCTAATTTTTTACTAGCCCTATGAAAACAAGCCAAGAAGGATTAAAACGGGAAGTTGGGGTATGGGGACTTTCAGCCAATATTGTCAATATCATGGTGGGAGCGGGCATCTTTGTTTTGCCTGCCATCATCGCCGAAACCATGGGGGCTTCCGGGGTCTTGGCTTACCTGTTTTGTGGATTGCTGATCGGTTTGGTCATGCTTTGTTTTGCAGAGGTGGGGAGTAAGGTGACCCATTCCGGTGGAGGATACGCTTATGTGGAGACTGCCTTTGGGGCTTATCCGGGATTTTTGGTTTCAATATTCTCTTTGATGGGAAGTATTTTTGCAGATGCGGCAGTTTCCAATGCCCTAGTGGAGATTATGGCATTGCTTTTCCCGATTTTCAAGACTCCGCCTCTTAGAATATTTTCCCTCTTTCTTTTATTTTCAGGCTTGGCCATCCTCAATGTCATTGGTGTCAAACAGGGAATTGGACTGGTCAAAATCACTACCGTCGCAAAATTGATTCCACTATTGCTCCTTATAAGCTTTGGCTGGAAAGATGTGCAATGGGTCAATTTATCTTGGGAATCTGAACCGACCATCCAAAAATTGGGAGAGGCTTCCCTGATCTTATTTTTTGCTTTTATGGGTGGGGATGCGGGCCTGTCGATTGGAGGGGAAATCAAAAACCCACAAAAGACGGTACCCCGTGCGATTTTTATAGGGATTTCGGGTGTGTTATTGCTCTACATACTTATCCAATTGGTTTCTCAGGGAATTTTGGGCAATGACCTTCCAAATCTAAAAGAAGCACCTCTGGCAGAAGCTGCTAAAGTTGTTTTTGGACCCGTAGGATATACCTTTCTTTTTGTTGGAACAGGGATATCCATGTTTGGAATGGTCAGTGGGCAGATCCTGAATAATCCAAGAGTGATTTTTAGACTTTCCCGGGATGGGGTGATTCCTTTCAGTAGGTTGGCTTCTATCCACCACAAATTCAAAACTCCTTATTTGGCGATTTTGCTGTACAGTGGGCTGGGTTTTACCCTTGCCACTATAGGAGGCTTTAGACAACTGGCCGTAATCGCCGCTTCAAGTGTATTGTTGCTTTATTTTGGCGTTTCGCTCTCGGTGATCGGTCTTCGCAGAAAGAAGGATTTAGATAATGGAGGTTTCAAAATCCCTTTTGGTTATACTGTTCCTATCATTTCAGCAGGTATTATTCTTTTTTTCCTTTCCAATTTGACGGGATTTGAGATCCAAGGAATGCTGACCTTGATTGTGGTTTTGACGGTGGTGTATTTTTTGGGAAAGGTCTATAGAAAATTGAAGAATCGCTGAAAATCTGGATATTATGGTCAAATCAAAAAATAGAAGAAAATGAAAATTTTGGTTGCTCCTATAATCATTTTGCTCCTTTTACTTCCGGAGATTTCTTTTGGTCAAAATAAGGAGATCTCTAAAATTCTATCCCAAAGAGAAGCTTCCAATCAGGCCCTTCGTGCTTTTGATGAGGTATTGAATGCGAGCTTTTCCACAGAAGACGCCTTGATCACCACAGGGGCAGGCACTTTGATTTCCGGAAAAAAAGAATTGATCAAGTATATCCAAGAATCGATTGGCCCGAGAATGTATTGGATCCGGACTCCGGATGAAGTGCTGGTCAATCCCAAAACCATGCTGGCATGGGAAACGGGAACCTGGAAAGGATATGTAGAAGGTTCGGATGAGGCTGTAGTGGGAGGTAAATATTCCGCCCAATGGACCAAAGCCTCAGGGACTTGGCTGATTCAATCGCAGTTGTTTGTCACACTGGAAAATTAAGGGGATGGAAGAAAATCAAGAAATAGCTGAAAGCGGGAAAGACCTCTCCAACAAAGAGGTAATTAACTCTTTGAAAAAGAAGAACTGGAAATCCTATTTTAAAGAGTTCTTTATGCTGTTTTTGGCGGTCTTCTGTGGATTCCTTGCGGAGAATTACAGAGAGTCTTTGAGTGCAAAAAAGATTGAAAAAGAATATATCCTCTCTTTGATAGAAGACTTAAAAACGGACACAACCAACCTTAGCGGGTATATCTCCTTCCGAAAAGAAAAGAGCGTACTGATGGACTCTTTAGCTGAAATGATGCTATCAGAAAAACGAAGTATAATGGGAAATCAGATTTATTTTTTGGCGAGGCAGGTATTTAATGACCAGTCATTTTTCTATTCGGATGGCACCATACAGCAGCTCAAAAATACCGGGAACCTTCGGCTGCTTCGGAAAAGAAATGTAGTCAATGAATTGCTCAAATATGAGAAAAAGGTGAGGGTGTTGGAGGAATGGGACGAGAATGACAACAGAACCAAATCCACCTTTCGCGAAATGGGAGGAAGGGTCTTCCATTCCGCAGAATTGAACTCTACGATGGATTCAGAAATGAGATTCGTCATGCCGACCACCAATCCCCAATTGATCACAGCTGATTTTGGGGTCATCAATGAGATTGCTTTTCAAATCCACTATCTATCCAAAATGACCAAAGGCAATAGCCTCCGGGCGGAATCCTTAAAGTCTGACGCAGCGCGCTTATTGGAATTAATTCATTCAGAATATAAACTCAACTGACCATGGAAAAGCAATCCATAAATCAAGATCAGAGTATTGAAGAGCGCAATCCCAAGGAGACAATCGTCTCTAAAAAGAGAAACTGGTCATCTTATTTCAAGGAGTTCTTTATGCTGTTTTTGGCAATTTCCCTTGGATTTTTTGTAGAAAACCAAAGGGAATCCTACGTCGAAAACAAGAGTGCCAAAGTCCTCGCACAATCTATGTTGGAAGATCTGGAACAGGATAAAGCCGCCTTGCACTCAGCCATACGATTCAACAAAGATAAAGAAGTCGAAATTTCATCTCTGATGGAAATTTTCAACAGTCCCCAAAATACGTGGGATACTTTGGCCATCTTCCGGAAAATGACAGCAACCTTCGCCACTTTCCCTTTTTCTCCCACAGATGGGACCTATACCCAAATGAAATCCTCCGGAACACTCCGATTCTTTGAACAGAGTTTGGTGAATCAAATGAATGCTTATGACAATCAACTTAGGAAAACCCTATTTCGGGACGAACTCATTGAGAAAGCGGAGTGGGAACTTGTCCCGTTAGGTGCTGAGATATTGAATTTTGAAGTGACGGGAGAGTTACGGTTCAACAAGTCTATCACCCGGGAAATGTATCTTAAAATTTCGGACAAACGAACCCTAGATATTTTCATCAACAAAATAGCCGTGGTTCGAACAATGATGGGACGCTCAATACAAGAATATGAAGCGCAGCTAGTTCAGAGTGAAGACCTGATCAAAGAGGTCAAAGAGAAATATCGCTTATAGAAAAAACGGGTTGAGAAAAACAAATAAAGATCCATGCTAAAATTCTTCCGCAAAATCCGCCAAAAACTCCTTCGGCAAAATCGGGTGACTAGGTATCTGGCCTATGCCGTAGGAGAGATAATATTAGTAGTGATAGGTATCCTTATAGCCCTTCAATTAAATATTCAAAAAGAAGAGAATAAAGAAAAGATAGTAATAGAGCAGCTTTTAAAAGGTATTCAGGCTGATTTGAAATTGGAAGTTGAACGCATTGATTTTCTGCAGGCATACTATGGTGATATTACTAATGGCATTCAACAAATTCTTTTAAATTACCAAGGGAAGGAAAGCAATACCAATCAAGAGCTAGGGCTACATTTTCTTAACACTTTTGAATTTCGAAAATTTTCAAAGTTTAACACCAACTACCAGACACTTTATGGAAGTAGTCTGTTGCAGGAAATTGAGGATAAAACACTTTCAGAAGAAATTATCACTTACCATTCCAAACAATTTTTAGAGTGGTCTTTGGAAATTTACCAACAAAAGGCCAGCGCCTTTGATTTTAACGATGCCCCTCAATTTTACCCATTAGATAAACTTCAGCGCGGTGCCAATTATCAATTTATTCCTGATTTCCGTTTGGGAGTTGGTGATCAGTATGCCACGGATTTTAAAGAATTTATCAAAGAACCTCAAGTATTAAACTTCCTGGTAGATCTGCTCCATCAGAGTGAATTGGTTTTTAATAATCTTAAAACCTATAAAGAAACAAACCTGACTTTATCAAACCGAATACAAAAATACCTTGATCAATGATCAAATTCTTTCGCAAAATCCGCCAAAAACTCCTCGAAGAGCACAAGATAAGCAGCTACCTTAAATACGCCATTGGCGAAATCTTCCTTGTAGTAATAGGGATATTAATCGCCCTAAGTATCAATAATTGGAATGAAGCCAATAAAAATGCAAAACGGGAGCATGCCTTTCTTACCAACCTTCAACAGGACTTAAGGTCTGATTCTCTTCGCTTGAATGAAATAAAAGAAAGACTAAAGATAGCCGTCAGCTACAAAAGAGTTTTTGAAAGTCATATGAAAGGCATCGTCATAGACCCGGATTCGTTGACTGCGCATTTTTTAATGCAGTATAATCTTTTGATCGATTTTGTGCCGAATTCCACTACGGTGGACGAACTCTCAAACAATGGGCTAAACCTTGTTTCAAACCCTTCCTTACGAAGACAAATCGTCACGCTCTACAATACCTATGATGACTTGATTCTAAAACTCAAAATCGGACAGGAAAAAGGTCAATCGGTAGTGAACTATGCCAGCCAAAAATTAGAGAACATCAACAGTCCTACCGCGGATGAAATCAGGGATTTGTTGGAAGATAAATTTTATGTAAACCAAACCTATATGAATTTTCTTGCCACCCAATATACTGCGGTAGATCAAGCCTTGCAACAGTGCGAAATAACCCTTTCGATGATTTAAAAAGATTTAGCCCATGATTTCTTTCTTCCGCAAAATCCGCCAAAAACTTTTAACCCAAAACCGGGTCACCCGCTACTTAGTCTACGCATTGGGCGAAATTCTGCTAGTGGTGATCGGGATTCTGATTGCCTTGCAGGTAAATAACTACCGGGAAGCACTGCAAACCAAAGCACGAGAGACGGCTTTTCTCCACGGCTTGCGCTCAGATCTCTTACTCAACCTCGATGAACTCCAACGTAGCATCGACCAGTACAGCAGGGCCAGTCGATCTGCCAAAGTGATGATCAGCTATTTTGAAGGTGCGCCTATTACCAATACGGATTCTCTGAATTTCCACACTATGGAAGTGTTGTATTGGGATCCATTTATCCGAAATAACAGCACCCTTAGGGAAATGATCAGTTCGGGGAGCCTCGGCATAATTTCTGACGACAGTTTGAAAAATGAACTGCTGCGCATGGAGCTCAGCTATGACAAAATCGACGGTGATCAGGAGCATATGCGTTACGACTACCAAGAATACCTCTATGGTCCATTCTTCCGAACCGGGGATGTGGGGCAAGCCTACAAAGATTATATGGCCATATTGGGTGGAGTTGAGCAAGCAACGAAAAATACAAGAAATGCGGATGTCATTAAAGTATTGCTAGACGATCCAGCTTATAAAAATGGTTTTTCTCTTTGCCTTCTCAATGCCAAAGATTTGATCAGCAACTTGGAAGAAATGGTGATTTCCACACAGCGCTCCCTGGCAAGAATCGATACACAGCTAAACAAAACGGATACCCTATGATCAAGTTCTTCCGCAAAATCCGCCAAAAGCTCCTTCAGCAAAACCGAATCACCCAATACCTAACCTATGCCATTGGCGAAATCCTATTAGTCGTTATCGGGATCCTGATCGCCCTTCAAATCAACAATACAAATGAGGCACACAAGGCGAGGCAATCTGAAAAGATAGTTTTAAAAAATCTTATCCAGGATTTAAGAGCGGATTCGCTCGCCTTCAATGATAATCTTGATATTTTAAGTAAAATTAATAACCTACATCAATCACTCTATGAAATCGGCGTCAAAGGGATGGACTTGGAAATCGAAGATCCCAATCTGATCAGACGACTGATCTATTATAATCCTATAGCGATTAAGAATGATCCTTTTGTTGCCGACAAAATATCAATTGTGTCCATCAGAAAAGAGATAAACACTTACTCCAGGTATTTAAAAGATCTTGATATTACCTATTTAGAATATGCGGAATTGCTGGAAAAAAGAGTTCGTGTTTTTTTAGCCAACAATAAAGTCCACCAATTAGCTAACTGGTTTGAAAACCGTGACAGTAGAATAAAAGAAGGAACACCTTTTGACTTTGTCGACAAAGCAGAGTTAATCTTTATTTCCAAAACACCTGAATTCCAACAATTGCTTTTGGAAGTATCCATAAAAACCAAAAATACAGCATCCAATATAGAAACAGTCCTGACCCAAAACGAGAAACTCAAAGATTTGATCCAAAAAGCACTCAAATGATGAAATCAAACATGACCCGAAGCGACACACAGAGGGATGATTATATTCCATGCGAAGATTCCACGTGGCAATTAAAAAACAAAATATAAACACATGAAACGAATCCTATCCACCCTCAAAGAAAAATGGCCGGAATACTTTTTTGAGATTCTTGTGCTGATCATCGGTATCTGGGGTGCCTTTGAGCTATCAAACTATGGGGAAAATAAAAACCGAAAGAGAGCAGAACTTGAAATTCTGAAAGGCTGTAAGACTGAATTGACGACCGATCTGGAGGAAATCAATTTCAATATGAATGAACTCAGGAAAAGCCAGAACGCATTAAACCTGATACTCGAAGTTTTGGAAAATGACGGTTCCTACCATGATTCCCTAACTTTTCACTTCAATTACACGCTTTTACCCATGCATTTCGTCCACTCGACCAGCTCCTTCGAAACCGCTAAATCCAGAGGATTGGATATCATTTCCAACACCGATATCCGCAATAAGCTGATCGCTGTCTATGATTCCCAATATGATTTTTTCCTAAAAGCAGAGCAAGAAGAGTTGGCGGAAGTGCAATACAATATGAGGCATATCCTTCCGGGGAGGTTTGAATCAGGATATAATTTTACTGGTAAAGATACTTTTGATGGAAGCATGGTTCCCTTGGATTTTGAATCTCTGAAAAATGATCAGGAGTACCTATATTTCATCAAAACCCAGCAAAATCGTACACGATCCTATATCGGCTACTTTTACGAAAACCTAAGAAAATCGATCGCCTCCTTGATTAGTGATATGGACATCGAAATTAAAAGACTGGATAGATGAAAAATTTCACTCTCTTTAGACAGAACCTGGATAAAACATTTTGCTTAACAAGAAATTCAATACCAGTCCCTTTAGGGACTCGATATAGGTAGAACAAACGATCAGCGATAACCCCACCGTGCCTTTAGGCCTGCCCGACTGCAGGCGGGTACGGAATATATGAGGAACCTATCCGCATACAAATCATATGGCGTACCTACGGCACGTTAATTCCATTTACGGTATCTGGTTTCTACCCATATTTTGTCCCTACGGGACTACGCTGTAAGTGTAAAGAACGGTTACCATTGTATTCAATTTGATGGCATTATTTCTTTTACCTTAAAAAGCGATGCATACATTTCAAGAAAACCTTAAATTTTAGGCTTTCATCAAATTTAGTCCCTTTAGGGACTCGATATGGGTAGAACAACAAATTAACCAACCCCCCCGTGCCTTTAGGCCTGTCCGATCTTCAGGCGGGTACGGGATATAATCATCCGATGAATTTTATCTATTTCATTTTCTTAAAAGATTAACCTCCTTGCAAAATAGAAACATGCAAGGATAATATCCTTGCGCTGAAAGCGCAATTAAACGGCAATAATTGAAAATACTAATAAACTGTATTTTGGAAACAATTGAATTGATTCAACAAGACCTTACGAAAAACCAATGATCCTCTTTCATTTAAATTTTCCCAAAAAAATCAGCCTTTGGATATTTATACTATTTTCCTTCTTTGGATGTGATACCCCAAATAGGGAATCCTTGGATCTCAAAGAACTTACCATATCCGACATCCACGTGGCATACCAAAGTGGCAAATTCAACAGCCAACAATTGGTTCAGGCTTATTTGGATAGGATAGAAGAGATGGACAAGGACATCAATTCGATCAGTATGGTCAATTCCAATGCTATGGAAATGGCAAAAGCCTTGGATAAGGAGTTTCAAGAAACAAAAACGCTTCGTCCACTATATGGCATTCCCCTGATTGTAAAAGATAACATCAATACCAAAGGATTACCCACCACAGCCGGATCTCTGGCTTTGCAGGACTTTTATCCGGAGGAAGATGCCTTAATTATCAAAAAACTGGTAGCCGCCGGAGCGATTGTCATCGCCAAATCCAATATGGCCGAATGGGCATTCAGTCCCATGCATTCTGAAAGCTCCACGGTGGGGATTACCAGAAATCCCTATAATTTGGAATATGTTCCGGCAGGTTCAAGTGGGGGGACAGGTGCCTCCGTGGCTTCAAATTTCGGGACAATTGGCCTGGGAACAGATACCGGCAATTCTATCCGTGGACCATCTTCCCACAATGCATTGGTTGGTTTCCGGACTACCTTGGGACTGGTCAGCAGAGAAGGAATAGTACCCCTTTATCTTAGAAATGATGTGGTAGGTCCCATGTGCAGGACGGTCGAAGATGCAGTGAAAGTGTTGGAAGTCATTGCAGGATATGATCCCCAGGATTCATTAACACTTTATGGGGAAGGAAAAATCCCTTCTAATTACACCCAGTATCTGGACAGGGAAGGACTAAAGGGTGCAAGAATAGGCGTATTGAGAAACCTGGTTGAAAATAATCCTGATGATGAAGTTTATACTCTTTTCGAAAAAGCACTGTTTGATATGGAGGAACAGGGGGCTGAAATCATTGAAAATGTGGAAATAGCCGATTTCGAAAAGCTCAGTCAGGATCAATGGTGTCCCACATTTCGTTTGGATTTGGAGGATTTTCTTAAGACTCATGTCAAGAGAGATACGGTCCAATCATTGGAAGATATCATGCGAATAGGTTCAAAGTCTGCCTATACCAGTGACAGAATGGAGCGCTTGTCATCCAATACCCTGCGTCGGGAAAACCCTGACATTCCTTGTGGAGATGCCTATACAGATCTCAGGAGAGTGGCCTTTAGGGAGGCCATCGAAAATAAAATGGATGAATTGCAATTGGATGCTTTGGTATACCCCTCCTGGAATAACAAACCGGCCCGGATCACATTTTTTGAAGAGGAATATAAAGGGGATAACAGTCAGATTATTTCTCCCCATACCGGGCAACCTGCCTTCACCGTTCCCATGGGATTTACTTCCGGAAACCTTCCGGCAGGCTTACAGTTTTTGGGAAGGATGTTTGATGAACCGGTTTTGATCAAGCTGACCTATTCCTATGAACAGGCAACCATGCACCGCAAAAGTCCAAATTGAGACATTGACCAAGACAAAACCAATCACTGGAACAATTAAAGCTCGCCAAAAAATTGCCAATGCATATTTCAGGTTTAATTAGCTGTTGTCGGAAATTTAACCGGGGGCAATCCCAAAACCGGGTTTTTTGACATAAAGCCAAAGGGCATTAAGGTAATCGATACCGTATGCTGATTCATGATGGGCCATTCCTCAGGACGCACGATGTGATTGACTCCGGCAACATACCATACGACCACATCGGTGTTATCAATATTCCTGTTTTGCTGCGTCCATGTAGGCAATCCTTCATTTTTTTGGTTGCTGACAGGGAAATCACCCGTAGGATACATTTCATCAGCCTTATAAGGAGTTGTCCAAAAATGATGATAAAGTGCCCCTGCCCGATTGTAAAGAGAAGACCCAACCTCCGCCAATGGCACCACACCCGGACTTGGCATAAGCATGTATGAGGACATATGGTTGAATTTATTCTTCACATGATGGTTCATGACCATCCACATCCTGCTACTGGCAGCATTGGCCATGCGCTTGGCCTCAAGCTCATTCTTAAACATGTCCATTTTCCCAATAATGGCATTCCCGTAAGGGTTGTCCGGTCCTTTCGGTACAGCAACCATGTTCATTTCCCCCACAGAATTGTGCTGTCCGTCAATATCGAGATCAAGCCTGAAAATGAAAAAGTGCTGGTGGTTATTGGCTTCCACGTGCGGCTCGACAATTGTTCCAAAATAATTGCCCTGATAGGCTTCGTCAGCACTTCCGGGATCATCTGTAACCCGCTCCACGACACGGATATGCGCGATGCCATTGAGTTCGGTAACAATGACCACGGTACCGTCTTCTTTGAAAATCCATTTAAACCCGTAATCGTAATTACCTGCGGTGATGTAATATTTGATAGCGAGATCGGTTGCCCTCCTGGCATGGTTTTGATGCCTCCACAATACACCTCCAAATTCTTCAAAAACAGCAATGGCACTATCTGAAAGAATGGGTGTGGCAAAATCATCGTGCAATATAGCGGGCAGATAGGTGGCGTTCTCCGGGGCATCCGCACCGTAAGTCAGTGGTCGGGCTTTTGTCTGAAATAACCTGAATTCTCCCACGTCAAAATAGTTGTTGGAAGCGTTTAACAAATCCGGGGAACCATAATTTACAATCATTTCCGCCAATCCGCCCCGATACATGATATAGCGCCACTTCTTTTGTTCCTGATCAAAGTAGTGCAGGTCATGAATCACCAGTCCTTCCCTGCTGTGGATACTGAATCTGAATTTCCAAAGTGGAGAAATGACCTGATTTCCTTCAATACGGAAATTCACCCCATCCGGCTGGGTAATCAGTACTTGTTTGGGAGCGGTCATGTCAATTTTGATGGAATCTCCATTGAAATAGCCCACCTTCACCGGTTCTGACCAACCCCCTCCGGTGTCCACTACTTTTAGCACTTTTTTGTCTGTGACATCCACAAAGGCGTAAATTCCTCCAATCTGCATCCTACTGAACTGCTTATTTATGTAAACAGGAGAAATTATAAGTTCCCGATTACCTATCGGGGCAAGTCCAAGATCAGCGGCAAAATTCCCAAAACTAGCTTTCACCGAATCGGGATTTATACCCCTTTTCGCAAGTGCCTCAATCCATTCTGAATTGTTTTTGACAATCTCGGAAGCGATGGAATCTGCTTTAAAAGCACCTGTGGGTTGTTTTCCTTCTATCTTTTCGAAGGAAAGCAATTTTTGTTGCTTTAGATCTATGACGGCTTTTCCCAAGGCATTCGCAGGATAATCATACACATAGGCAAATGCTTCACGTCTGAAATCATCTCCCGGTTTATAGGCCAACACTTCACTTTTGGGTGGCTCTTGTAGGTTAATAATGCTATACAGGCTACTGCTGTCATTTCTGACCTTATTTTCTTTCAATAAAACCTGTTTGACAATCTTGATCTCATTGCTGTCAAGAGGATCTAAGGGATGCTTATATTGCATAAAGGTAGACTGAGAAAATGAATTCCCACTGATAAAGAGGAAAAGGAAACAAGTAAAATAGGCGTATGCTTTCTTTCTCATTTGAATGAAGTTATCGGTTGTATGTGGTTTTGTGCAATGCAAAACAATTTAGTAACATTATTTTAATATTTTAAAAAATAAAGAATATAATTTTACAAAAAATTAATTTAACTAATTTTATATTTTAAAACTCAATTTTTATTCGGAAAGTTTTTAGGTACTTTGGGACAGTAAATCCGTTCGTTCGTCCCAGTTTGGTTGGTCTTCTGATTAATATTCGGGAAGTTAAGAGTGTAATGTATCTTTTAACTTTAAACTCTTTCTTCATGAAAATTTTAAAAATTACGTTGTCCCTTGCATTTTTGATGATGTTGACGACAATGATTTCAAACGCACAGGATCAAGTGGTGACCCTGGAATTCCAGAATGCGGAAAAAGCTTTGGAGGTGGTGCAGAAATATACCAAAGCACTTCAGGCTGGAGATGTAGCAACCATGAATGCGCAATTCTCTTCAAATGCGATGATCTATGGCTTGGGAGGAGGATTGGACTCGCTCACAGTGGCCCAACACAAAGATTATTACACCAATAGCACCAATCAATACAAACACACCCTTTCCCAGGAGCTTTATCTACCTGTCAAAGTCACCAACAATTGGAACGAAGGAGAATGGGTTTTGTCTTGGGGTACCAATACTATTCAGGACAAAAAAACTGGCAAAACGATAGTAGTTCCCTATCACACAGCTGGGCGGATAGTGGATGGTAAAATTGAATTTTTGCGTTATTGGTATGACATGTTGAATGTTGTAAGAGGACAGGGATTTGAAATCAAACCACCCTCCAAGTAAAATGGATTGTAAAACAACAGAACTTTCAGAGCATTTGGGATTAAATATTTCAAATGCTCTTTACTTGGTTACCTATTCCTCAAAGCCTCCACAGCACTTTCCATCAATTGGTTGTGGACTTCATGGTAATTGTTATTCAATAAGATCAAGGTTTTGTTCTGATCAATAAACCTCATGATCAGCGTTTTGTACCCCGGGTTGTCTCCGGTGTGGGAGACAATCTTACCGAAATGCTCATCTTCTTCCAAATCCCAGCCAAAGCCGTAGTTACTCAAGCTCCCATCATTCAATGGCTGAGGTGTAAAAGCCAATTCCATAGTTTCATTGTTTACCAAATTGCCCGAATACAAGGCCTGATCCCAGATCAATAAATCCTGAGCCGTACTGCTGACCCTTCCTGGACCTTTGCGATTCCCCAACCAAACCGTATAATCCGAGGAATGGAATTTATTTGCATTGACGTAATTCCCATTTTCATTTTTCAGATGACCTGCGGCAAAGTTGGAAACCTTGGCTTTTTCCTCCAAAGTTCGGATATCGGTATTTCCCATGCCCAATGGTTGGAAAATCCATTCCCTTGACAGCTCAATAAAATCCCTGCCGGTGACTTTTTCCACGATACTGGCCAGAAAAACATAAGCGGTATTGCTGTATTCATATTTTTCTCCGGGTTGGGCCAACATGGGAGGTTGGTATTTCCTCAAATATTCCAGAATATCCCCATTGTCAGCTACTCTGCTTTTGTCCCAATGCTTGTCCATCACCTCCTGATAATCCGGTAGCCCATTGGTATGGGTCAGCAATTGCCTGATGCTGATGCCGGGATAAGGAACATCGAGATAATCGGTAAGCTCATCCTCATAAGTCAAAAGTCCTTTTTCCGCACATTTCATCACCATCATGGCTGTAAACTGTTTGGAGACCGAGGCCATTTCAAATACATCGGTAGCTTTAAGCGGGATTTTTTGTTCGTAAGATCGGTAACCTGTGGCTTTTTCAAACACTACTTCTCCATCTATTGCCAAAAGCAAAATGCCCGAGAAACCTTTGGATTCGGCTTCGGCATAGGCTTTATCAACCTTTGAGATTTGAGCTGAAACGAAGGGACTAAAAAGCAGAAAGATTAAAAAAGGAAAAATCGAAATGTTGGCTTTGATGGATTCCATGATTGAGTATTCTAGGTTTGATTTCAATTTCTAAATCTGCCAAAAAATCAGGTTAAATTCAAACCCAAAAACCAACATACTAGGGAGATTTCATTTGGCCTCCTTTTCTCCCTCAAAATGGTATGGTCATTCCAAGCCAGGGAATTGCTAGAAATCCGCCTAAACTGGCTATGGGAATAATGAAGCCATAATCCAAACCTACCCTGTTGATAAATCTTCTTCCACCCACTGATATGATGGCAGTATGGATATCAGGCGAAGGAATAAAATAATTTTCAGTGATAAAATATCCCTTGGGGCCGGTTCTATACATGCCACCTAAACTGATAATGGGATGACTTATGGAAGATTTGCCAGAAAATGCCCATCCCAAACCCACATTGATGTTTTGGTCTTTGTTGCCAAAAGTATTCACCGCATAGAGCACCCCGAAGCCAGTAGATTTTCTATCCACCACAGCCCCTACTAAGGCCCCAACTCCGATATGGTGTTTGTCCTCGACTACAGGTATAGAAGCTTTTACATTGAGCCAAACGGGTGTGGATGAGCCACCCAATAAAAACAGTGGAATAATGCCAGTAGATACCGAAATGTTATCTGAAACCCCAAATGTCGCTTGATTCAACAAGATCCAGGCATTTTGGTAGTAGGATTCCCCTTTGTCTAAAGCAAAGCCATTGGGGCTAAAAAAATACCGGGTGGCCTGGAAGTTGTCAAACCATGGAACACCGTCAACCAAACTTCGGTAGGTAAGTAAGACAATACTTTCAATGCTGTGCTTTTGGATGATGGCTTTGGTGAAATCTCCGATCCTCAAGGTAAGGGATTCATCATCTTCATGGATGATTTTCCCAATGAATTCATTGCCATCCAAAGTGGTAACCCGAAATACTTGCTCTACCCTACTTTCTTCCTGCGCCCATATAGGCTGTGAATAGAGTAGCATGAAAAGACAAGTCACAATTAGAAAAAAAACCAACGGTTTCATGGTTTGAAAAAGGTTAATCTGAAAGAAAAATAGGACTGGAATTTTAAATAGATCAACCCTAAAGAAAAGTGTTACCGTAAGGAACAGTTTGAAACCAAACCATTTTGTTCTTTAAAAATAAAACAGGAAAAGGTTTTGGTCCAAATCTAGGCTAGAAGAGCGATTAACTAATTTGCAAAAGTTTGTCAACCAGAGGGGATTTCGAAACATGGTAAGAAGGTGTGCTTTAGTTAATTTGAAGGCAAATAGATCACAAATTCAGCGCCTTCACCTTCTTTTTGTATGAGTCGGAGCTTTCCTTCATGGCCTTGAGTGATGATGTCATAGCAAAGACTAAGGCCCAATCCAGTGCCTTCTCCGGTAGGTTTGGTAGTGAAGAAAGGCTCAAAAATCTTTTCTCGAATGGCTTCAGGAATACCTGGACCGTTATCTGACACGGAGATGTAAACCATTCCATCTTTGACTCCAGTGATTACTTTTATTTTAGGTTCATAACTTTCATTGAGCAATTGCTTTTTGGTTCGGGTGGCATCCATTGAATTTCCAATAAGGTTCATTAATACTTGACCTATTTCCTGACCTACAATTTTTATTCTGGGAATATTGGGATCAAAACCATATTCGATATTGCCGCTGAATTCCTGATTTTGCGCTTTTTTCCCATTGTAAGCGAGATCGGTATATTTTTTCACCAGATCATTGATGTCAAAAAGTTCAGCAGTGGATTGGGTGCCACGGGCATGTTGCATCATGGAATGAACGATTGAATCTGCTCTTTTTCCATGTTTTTCTATTCTTAAAGTATTTTCCTTAAGCTGGCCCATTACATATTCCACTTCTCCCAAATCTCCCAACTTAAGGGCTTGATCCAACTCTTCTACAAGTTCTACGGAAACTTCAGAAAAGTTATTGATGAAATTGAGGGGGTTTTTGATTTCATGTGCAATCCCTGTGGCGAGCCTGCCCAGAGAGGCCATTTTTTCTGATTGGATCAGGCGGTTTTGTGTGGACTTCAATTCATGATAAGCTTTTTCAAGTTCTTTGATTTTTTCGATCTCTAAGGCTTTCTTTTCCACATCCGCCTTTAAGGCCTTGGCTTCAGCTTCGGCTGCCATTGATCTTGCATTAGCTGCCTCAGCATGTAGTTCTGCTTCTCTAATCCTTGCAGCATCTCTTTCTTTTTTTGTCAACCTATATCTCTGGTATTTATCAATAGCAAAAACAATTGACCCTATCAAGACCACATAAAATAACATAGCATACCACCTAAGCCAAGGTACTGGTTTTATAAAAAAGTCAAACTGCAATGGTGTTTCTGAAGACACCCCACTCTCATTGATGGCCATAATTTCCAAAGAGTATTTCTTAGGAAAAAAGAATGCCGGCAAGTTGGTGTAGCGCAACCTTTTGACGGTAGAAGGAGACGTCCAATTCTCTTCATACCCTTTGAGCCTAGTTTGATAGCGTACCCCAGCTATGTTGGCAAAACTAAGTGCCGAATATTCGAAAGTCACCTCATTTCTTCCTCTGCTTTGATAAACGATATCAACCAATGTCAGCTGAATGGTTGGAGGCACTTCATTGGGCCTATCAAGCGAAGGAATGTAGATAGATAGTCCGTTGGCAGTGCCAAAATAAACTTCTCCATCCAAGCCTACCTGAACTGAACCATACAACCAAACCTCATTATCTATAAGACCATCTTGCCGGCTGATGGTTTTGAGTACCTTAGCTTCCCTTGGATCCACTTCAGCTAATCCATTGTTTGTTCCGACCCAAAAATTCCTGGTTAAAATGGATTCAGCAAAACTAATAGCATTATCTGAAGGTAGGCCATTTGAACTATTTATTCTATGTATGATTTCTGCAGATAGGTTATTGATAGCGAATAGCCCTTCCTGGGTGCCTACCCATAATTTATCCTCTTGCCAAAGAAGCTTTTCGATGTGGTTAGTTGGTGCTCCATTATCAATATTCCAAAAAGGTTTGAAAAGCGTAATGTCACTTGGAGACTTGGTAATATTTTCCAAATATTCTAAACTGATGGGTTGAATACTTTTGTATAGGCCTTTATCCAATGTTCCTACCCACAAATGTCCGGCTTCATCATAGGCAACCGACTTGTAAATGGAGCTAGGAAGACCATGTTCGGGGCCAAAGTGATAGATTTTACTTTGCACCACCCCATACAAACTTTTCAAGCCTGGGAACCAAACTGATTCTACTTTATTTTGAGTAGCGTGTGTTTTGATGCTTAAATGTTCAGCAGCTAGAAAGGGAGGGCTATTTGGAATCGAAAATAAATAGGCCTGGGTGCCGAAAAGGGTGATGTTGCGGATATTTTGAGCGGTCTCTAGGATATCTTTGCTATTAAAGGCGATAGCATTTAATCCCTGAGTGGTGGCGATCCAGATCCTACCTCGAGGATCCATGGCTAATCCATTGACCCAATCCCCTAATAATCCTTCTTTTTGGGTGATGTATTGCGAATCTCCGCTGTTATCCACACAGGTCGCCCCGCCCTCAGTGCCTACCCAAAACCGACATGGACTAAGTCCTCTTTCAGTTATGAGTACACTATTTACCCTTTCGGATGGCAATACAGGCTTTTCTCCTGAGATAGATCTTGCCGAAAAATTTTCAAAGGCATTGTAGTTGAAACGTAGTTTGGAAATACCTCCTGACTGTGCCACCCACATATTGCCTTCTCTGTCCTTGAGGACTTGAAAGACGTTGACACTTAAAAGTCCATTTGATCGCTGATAGGCTCCCGTCTTTTCACCAGTGGATTGATTGAATTTGATGATGCCGGAAGCCCCGTTGCTTACCCAAATTGAATTGTCTTGAAAAGAGGTGATACTTGCGATATTCGAAGGCTGAATCTGAGCTAAGAAAATTGGACTTTCTTTAAAATTCTTGAATAAAACGACTTCTCCATTTTGTTTGTAAGCCCAGATTTGTTTATCCTGGTCCTCAAATAAAGCTAAAAAATTTTCCTCCCCAGAATTTTTATCCCCGCTATACAGTTCTATGGGTTCATGATCTGAAAATTTAACGATTCTGCCCCCTTCCAAACCTGCAATTACAGCACCTTCTTGATAGGGGATCAAAGATTTGATTTGCAAAACACCTGACCCGTAAAGATCGCTGGATTTACTTTGAACAGAAAGGGAATCTGACTCATCTATTTCATAGATCAATAGCCCTTTACCATCCGGACCAACCCATACCCTACCTTTACTGTCTACCGTGAATTGGTTCATGGTAAGTGCATCCCCTACTAAAGGGATACCTTGATAAGTGGAGGTAAATTTGATCCGTTTGCCTTGCTGGTAGTTTTGAATAGGTTCTTCAGATACCACAAGACCAGAATTAGATGAAACCCAAAGGTGACCTGCACCATCTTCAAGAAGCTGCCACGTTCCAAGGTCAACCAAACCATCCTGCTGACCGTAGATTTCCATATTGGAACCATCGAATCTTATCAATCCTGAAGAAAATGCACTCAGCCATATAAAACCTTCCTTGTCTTGGTAAACATTAGTTACCATAGCAGAAGGAAGAGCATTCAATTCATTGTTTGGGGTGTAGTATACGAATGGGAGCTCTTGTGCCCCAGAGGTAATCCATACAAATGATAAGAGTAACGATAATAAATGATTCCGACTGATCATTTAGATTTGAATTATCATAACCTTATCTTACTCCTCCAGTACCATTGAAGAAGGTTAATAAATCAGTACTTCTGATCAAATCTCTTGAATTGGCAGAAAATGCATCAGACTGAATTCTACCAGATTCTGAAATACAAGCACCTTTAATGACACAGCCAATCCCCTCTCCGTATATCAGTAATGCCATGTTAAAATCATCCGCCAACTCAGCTTTTCCGTTGACAATAACGATAGCACCACGCTTAGAAACTACGTTCATCTCCGCTGCCAGTAGTTGTCTAAAGAATTTTTTGTCATCACTTTCTGATTCTTGGGCTTTTTTACCATTTGGCAAAGCAAGGATGGCCAATGCACTCTCTATTTTATTATCTCCAAACTCAAACGGTATTGGAAGCAATAAATTTTCAATATCCAAAAGAATGGCCAACATAGCCTCTTTATTTTTTCCTCTTGGTTTATTTGCTTCATTTAATTGACTTATCCAAAAACTTGCTGGCTGGGTATTCAACAGAATTACATTTTGCTGGATATCATTAATGATTTTGGAAGAATTGGGGAGATAACCAAAATTGAGGTCCTTCTTGTTTTCATTGACCTGATTTAATTCAATAAAGATTGGTGTGGAAGGATCATAATTTTCGTTCAGCAATTTGTCTGCAGATCTTATGGTATAATTCCCTGGTAAAACTTTTATATTAAAAAAACCTCCATCGATTGTTTTTACTTCTGCTACCACTTTTTGATCCACATTATTTACTACCGTAATAGGGAATCCCGCTAATCCCATTTCAGAAGGTTCTTTTTTGCCGTTTGCATCCGAATCAATAAATATGCTGCCGCTAAGGGTGGAAACACCTTTGCATGGACCTACAACAGAACTGCTCATAGTAACGCCTCCCCTGGTTACAGTAGCTTCTATTATACCCAAAGAAACATCACCTTCAAAAGTAAGCGAGTAATTTTGGGAGCCTGTACTGGAAACTGATGCATTCCATTTTACTTTGTTTCCTTCAATGCCGGAAGCATTCTGGGGAGATCTTCCGATCAACTTTCCTGCACAGGCTGGAATTTCAAGAAAAAAACTGTCAAGCTGTGGGTTTTTCCCCTCCCCTGATACAGTGTAGAAAAAAGTGGTTGATCCATTGACAAATTCCCTTCCAAGAAATTTTACCGTGTAACTATTAATGGAGACGGTTTCAAATTCACTAAGTTGAGCGAGAAGGGGGTCATTTGTAACTAGAGTGGAAAACACTGCATTGGCTTCCAATACAGAATCTTCTTGGATTTGCTTATCTTCTTCCATTAAGTCGCAACCCTGAAGGATAGAACCGGAAAGAAATATCAACAATATTATTTTAATATTTTTTTTCATATTTTCAAGTTTTTTTGGAAAAAGGATAAGTAAAATACTTTTGATATTTTAAGTTTTCTCTAACTAGAATTTCAATACAAAACGAAGGGTTCCAAGACTAGAAATTAGAGCTGAAAACAGTCTCCGAATATACCTAATATTAGGTATTAAATGCAAAAAAACAAATTTAAAATACATTTATTTTAGCAAAAAACCGATCATCAAAAGGATTGAGGCCCAAGGTTTTATCGGTGTTTCCAAAGGTTGAAATTAGAAGAAATTCCTCTTTACAATTTTTGAAATTATTATAGAAGTACCTAAACGAAAGTTGAATTGAAAGGCTATTTTATGGCCCAATAAAAATAGGAGTATTTATAGAATAACTCTTGGGCTATTAGTCAGCAATTTGAATCTTCAATTCATGAAGCACCATGAAGCACAGAAACAGAAAAAAACTAGCGGTATCATCGTTTGAAATAGGTTAATCTGAAAGAAAAATAGAATCGGAATTTTAATAGATCAACCCTAAAGAAAAATGTTACCTATTCTGAAAAAGATCAGAACTACATCTTCAAAACCGAAAGGGAACGGTTTATTGGGGGATATAAAATTTATTTGGGTAGAGCAGTTTTATCTCGAATTGTGATTTTTGGATGAAGGACATCCCACATCAAGAAGGCAAAAATCAAGGTAAAAACCGCAAATGACTTTTCGAAGCTTGCCATGGCGTAAACGTTCCTATCGTATTTACTACAAATAAAATGAAAAATATCCACAGGATGTATCTAATTGCTTTTTGACTGAAAACGGGTTTCAAATAACCTCCTTTCATGAGTAAAACAAATCCTAAAAACAAATTGATAAGGATGGATAGTGCTTCAAAAACCAACATTTCTGAATCATTTTGGAGCCTGCCGCCCCAAACGATGTCATAGGGAATCAGTTTGACCAACACGTCAGCATGAAAAAGGACTACAGCAAGAAGCAAACCCTAAAGGATGTGAATAGACGTTTTTTGGCCCATTTTAATGTGAAGTTTGATGTAAGGCTAATCCTTTTTAAATCTAAGTAATTTTAAATCAGATAAATTATGGTCAAACTCTTTTTGTCCTTTCATGCCCATTTGCTCAAGACAGGATTGCCTGAGGGGGTAAATTAGCGAGTCTTAGTTTCAAATTGATGGAATTTCTTGTATTTTCAACTTTTACTGCGAACCATTATGAACAGCCATGCATATGATTTAGACGAATAGCCTCTCAAAAGAGAAAAACAGGTATCATTTAGATTTCGGGGTAGTCAAGAAGAACAAACTGTTCAAAATATTAACGCTTAAATTTCAGCCCTTTTTATCCGCTATGAATTTTGAAAACATCATTGCTTTAATTCTCCTCTATTACCTTAGAAAGCCTATAGGTGTGGCCGCCATTAGCCCCGAATGGAAAAATTGGTTGAAATGGGGGATGATTGTCGCGGTGACTACCTTGGTCCTGCAAGCAACCAATCTGCTTCCTGATTTGCTGACCAAGTTCATCGGATTGGCCCTGATTGCCGGAGTGGTATATGCCGTGGTCAATATTGAAGATTTTCATGGCAGAAGGAGTTTGGTATATGCCTTGCTGCCACTGATAGTAATTTCTGTCATTTCAGACATCATAGAATTTGTCAGTCCAAATTGGTACAAAACACTGGAATACCTTTTGGATATCGCTGGATTTTTTGCTTTGATATGGGCCATCAGCATGTGGTTTATTTCCAGAAAGCAAAGGAAGGCTTTGGAACTGGAAAGAAAAAAGGCAGAGGAAAGAGAAAAGGAATTCAGGATCACCGAATCCTTAAAAGCTGAATTGGAGGTACAGGTGGCTGAACGGACGGCTGCACTGACCCAACAAAAGGAAGCCTTGGAAAAGGCCTTGAATGAGTTGAAGTCCACACAAACCCAATTGATTCATGCAGAGAAAATGGCCTCCTTAGGGGAGCTTACTGCGGGGATTGCCCATGAAATCCAGAATCCGCTGAACTTTGTAAATAACTTTTCTGAGGTGAGCCATGAGTTGATCCAGGAAATGCAGGAGGAATTATCCAAAGGAGAAATAGAAGAGGTGAAGGCCATTGCCATGGATTTGGCACAAAACCTAGAGAAAATCAACCACCACGGGAAACGGGCAGATGCTATCGTCAAAGGGATGCTCCAACACAGCAGGAGCAATGATGGAAAAAAAGACCTGTGTGACCTCAATGCCATTGCGGATGAATACCTGCGGCTTTCCTATCACGGACTAAGGGCAAAAGATAAATCATTCAATTCGGATTTTTCTATCGAACTTGACCCTGACCTACCTAAGGTGGAAGGAATTCCACAAGAGCTCGGAAGAGTGATTCTCAACCTGATCAACAATGCATTTTATGCTGTCAATGAACGAAGCAAAAATGCAAAGGATGAAAAGGATCCAAATCTGCAGACCTATAAACCTAAAGTGACCATATCCACCTCAACAATACCTGATTTCAAAGGGAAAAAAGGGGTTAAAATATCCTTATCTGACAATGGGTCAGGGATTCCAGAAAATATCAGGTCAAAAATTTTTCAGCCGTTTTTTACCACCAAGCCAACCGGGCAAGGCACTGGCCTAGGCTTATCTTTGAGCTATGACATTATCAAAGCCCATGGAGGAAATCTTACCCTTAAGTCTAAAGAGGGATTGGGAACCACCTTCGAAATCACACTACCTGGAGTGGATCAGTCAAGGAAAGTATTGTGATGGATTAACAGCAAATAAAATTAGGTAGATAGTCCTGAAAATTCTTGAAAATATTGAAAATATGGGTCTAAATCAGAAAATATCGGAACAATTATGTATTTTACATCCATATTAGACCTTACTTATTGTATGGAAAAAAGATATTATACAGACCAATTAAGGCAATTAACAAAGCGCGTTTTTTGCCTTTTGGTGATGGGCTTTTGCTTTTTTTCTTCAGTGATTTATGCGCAGGTTGAGCCCGTATCAGGACTTGAAAATCAGTCAAATGAAGCCATGCTTCCTTCCATGTGGTGGGTTTCCGTAATAGGTCTGCTCTTGTTGGTCCTATTGATTTTTTTGCTTGGGTGGTGGTTGATTGTGAGAGAAAGAGAACGCACCAAGCAAAAAGAACAGCAATTGCTCAAGGATATTGATAAGGCCCAAGAAAAGCTTCAAGTCATACAACAACAACTGATTCAACAGGAAAAATTGGCCAGTTTGGGCCAATTGGCAGCAGGTATCGCCCATGAAATCAAAAACCCGCTCAACTTTGTAAACAATTTTTCGGAATTAAGTCTTGAATACATTGAAGAAATCAACGAATATTTGGACAAACAAAAAGACGATGAAGTCAAAGCCGAGATCAAAATACTTTTAAATGATGTTTCTGCCAACCTGACTAAAATCTTACAACATGGTTCAAGGGCGGATGGCATAGTTCGATCCATGTTGATGCATTCCAGAGGAGGTAAAAGCATCAAGGAAGCTGTGGATTTGAATGAATTGATCAGAGAGTACGTCAACTTGGCTTTTCACGGAATGCGAGCCAATAAAAACCCCATCAATGTGACCATAGAATATGATTTAGAAGATGGTATGGACAAGCTTTTGCTCTATCCCGAAGATTTCAGCCGAGTAATTTTGAACCTCTGTAAAAATGCTTTTGATGCCATGCGCGAAAAGCTGGATACAATTGCAAAAATTGATGCTTCTGAAGGAAATAGGCCCCCTGCTTATGGTCCCAAATTGTTGGTCCGCAGCCGTGAGATCAAAGATAAGGTGCAGATTCAAATTGAGGACAATGGACCAGGCATATCCGAAGCGATTAAGGACAAATTACTGATGCCCTTTTTTACCACCAAAAAAGGCACTGAGGGAACCGGCTTGGGCTTGAGCATCACCAATGACATCGTAAAAAATCATGATGGCACCTTAGAAGTTGAATCCGAAATTGGAGAATTTACCCGGTTCAATATTTTATTACCAAAAAACACTTAATTGACCCATATGAAAATTTTAATTGTTGATGATGAAAAGGACGTGGAAATGCTGTTTCGTCAAAAATTCAGAAAAGAAATAAAAAACGGAAACCTGGAGTTGGTTTTTGCTTTTTCAGGCGCAGAGGCAATGCGAGTGTTGGAGGAATCCAACCCACCCAAGGTGGTTTATGTGTTTTCGGATATCAACATGCCTGGCATGACCGGATTGGAATTATTGGATAAAATCAAGGAGAAGTATCCCCAGATCAACGTGAGCATGATTTCCGCTTATGGGGATTCGGATAATTATAACAAAGCGATCAAATCAGGAGCGAAAGAATTTTTCACCAAACCCATTAACTTTGATTCTTTAAGAGAAGAAATTAAAGCCTTAATGAATTAAGCATATTACTGACAAGCAATGGCAAAGATTCTCGTAGTAGATGATGAAGCAGATTTGGAAGTACTGATCAAACAGAAATTCAGGCAAAAAATCCGCCAGAATGAATATGAGTTTTTGTTTGCCATGAACGGAAGGGAAGCCCTTGAGCAACTTCAGATTCACAAAGATGTCGATGTGATTTTGAGTGATATCAATATGCCAGAAATGGATGGTCTCACCCTGTTGACCAAATTGAGTGAGCAAAACCTGCTGCTGAAATCGGTCATTGTCTCGGCATATGGAGATATGGACAACATCCGTACTGCCATGAACCGGGGAGCTTTTGATTTTGTGACCAAACCGGTCAATTTTGCCGATCTGGAAATTACGATAGAAAAGACCCTCAAACATGTACTCCAGCTCAAAGAAACGGTGAAGGCAGTAAAAGAAAACAACATCCTCAAAATGTATGTAGATGAGACGGTGCTAAACTTCATGGGGGGAATGGAAATTGAGAAAGCGCTTTTCCACAACCGGACCGTGGAAGGAACAGTGGCTTTTATTGACATTTGCAGTTTTACAGCCATCAGCGAATTTGAGGCAGCAGACAAGGTGGTCGAACTTTTAAACCAGTACTTTGACATCATGGTCAAAGAAATCATTAAGGAAAACGGGGTCGTGGATAAGTTTATAGGAGATGCCGTGATGGCAGTATTTACCGGAGAATACCACTTGGATAGGGCTTTGGATGCCAGTTTGGCGATACGTCAGACACTAAAAAGCGAACCAGTGTACAAAGGCAAGTCTACCTTTGAACCCAAGGTATCTGTAGGAATCAATTCCGGAGAAATGGTGTCAGGCAACATCGGTTCTTCCACGCTGCGAAGGTTGGATTATACGGTAATCGGTGATACGGTCAATACCGCGGCAAGACTTCAGGCTGCTGCTGATCAAAACCAGATCCTGATCTCCGAAAAGAGTTACGAGATGGTTAAAGAATCCTTTCAATGCAAGGAGGTAGGTCCACTGACCCTTAAAAACAAGAAGTCCCCGCTGATCGCTTATGAGGTCATTGCATGATCCAGTACGCTGAAATTCAATTTTTTAAATAAAGCAGGCCCATTTTTCGGAACCTTGGTTGATTGGATCACCTGAAGTTCCATTGAAGCCCAAGCCCCATTTTCCAAAAGCCCCCGTCGCGTAGCCAGCCTCCTTCAACAGTTTGGGAATTGTCATTAAGGTATCGGGCATAGGATACTGAGCCTCTGGCATGACTTCAAAATTGCCCCTGACGGGTGTATGGCCAGTATGGAGACCTGTCATAAATGCCGGGCGTGAGGGTGCACATACCTTTGTGCCTGTGTAGTGGTTGGAAAAAAAATCCCCTTTTTGGCCATCAGACCCAGGTGGGGGGTCAATTTTTACCTGATTTGCCCAACTCAGGCAAAACTCTAGATGAATCATTTCTATCCAGAAAAGAAGCTCATTTTTTTATGCTGATTAAGTTTAACTGACCCAGTTTTCCTCTTGGAGAGATCCTTACCTCGGCTCCCTCAGGTACTGAGTATTCCAGAAAAAGGTTGTCCCCTTTGATTTCCCATGACACATCCACCGGACCTAATGGGTGCATCACTCTTCCTTTAGCCCAGGTAAGACTTTCTGATTGGGGCTGGATTTCAATCAGGTCAGCACTGAAGTCTTTAAAAAAACCCAAGTTTACCCCAAGTGTTTCTGTGGCAAAGAAAAAGGCAGGATGTCCAGTCCATGCATGGCTGGAGGTGCCCAAAACTCCTGTCACATCAAAGTTTTCCCATACGGTGGGTTTGTCATTGTGCAAGGCCATGGGTCCCCAATGCTTGTGGATAAACTGCTCGGCAGTGCCTGCATCCCCAGCTTGATAAAGCAATGAGAATAGATAAAATGAGCTGTAGGGAGAGATTTTTCTTTTGCGGGTTTCCTGCCCGATGTCCTCCAATTCTACTTTTAACCATTCTAAAATGTCATCGGATTGCCTGGAATCACTGATGCCAAACAAGGCCGCCCAAATGCTTGAGCTCAGGTGTTTTTTGGCCAGAAATTCCCCTTCCTTGATTCCATCCTGATAGTTTCTTGCTTCGGTATCAAATAGTACCTCATTGACCGCCTGGCCAAGTGAGGCAGCTTCCGAATCAAAGTAGGCCTTATCTTCCTCTAAACCCAGTTTACCTGACCAATTGGCCATCACTTTTAGGGAATGATGCATCATGGCCTGAAAAGCGGTCATGATGGCGTTCTTTTTATTGATTTCCGACCATTCGATAAATACACTCTCCGTATGAATCAATCCCGCTTCATTTTTCCTGTTAAGGTGATGCCCTAAAAGGCTTTTGTATGCTGGATAATAGGCCTCCACCAAGGACCAGTCCCCAGTATATTGGCTGTAGACGTCCAATGCAATCAAGGTGGCCAGAGGATAATCATCATGTACGTTTGGCTCGCCTTCCCACATCTCTTCCCGATACATGTCCTGAAAAACGTGTAAGGAATGTCTTATCAGATCCATATCTCCACTGATGGCCATGGTGATGGCTTGCTGAGGCAACATATCTCCGGCATAAAGGCCCCTTTCTCGGAAAGGGGTGTCGGTATAGGCATCCTCGGCACACAGCTGCAGGGTTCTCCAACTGGCTTCCCAGATTCGGTCAAACAAGGGATTTGAGCAGGAAAAGCTCCCTGCTGTTTCAAAAGGGTACACTTGCCGGATCACACCCACTTTGCTAATGGTTTTAGGACCTGCTGTACCCCGGATGTTGATTTTCAGATACCGGGCGCCATAGGGTTTGAAGGATTGATAGCGGGTCTGCCCTGCTGCGGTGACAAATTTCAGGCCTGCGCCTATTTGTGGCCGCTTGTATAACCATGGCAATCCATCTTGATCCAGTTCTTCACTGAAGCCTATGTCTATGATGGTGCCTTCAGGAAAATCACCTTCCACAAAGAGATGGCCCAGCTGGGTTTCCCCCAAATCCATAAACAACGTATGTCCACTTGGATTGTCCGGTAAAAGGATCTTACCCGGGACAGGTCCGGCAGGGAGGATTTGTTTTTCCAAATCGGGTTCATACCAAGCCACATCCCTTGCGGGTTGATTGGCTGCTGCCTGATGGATCTCCCAGAGACCTATCTCCCTGATTCGTTCCAAAGGTTGGGTAAGGTCAAGTTCTTGGATCTTTTCATCTATCACCGGATCCAAAGGAGCGAAAGAGCGAAAGGGCTCCAAAGCATTGGTTTGTTGACTCGAGGAGATGACCAATCCTTTATCTTTGGGCAAGGCCATGTAAAAATCCCAGGTTCCCCAGATGATGCGATTTCGGACCAAAAAGGAATTCCAGCCTTTTTTCAAAGGCAAAGCATGGTCCTGCCGGTAATTGTCCCTGGATTGGTTTGGTAGCTGTTTTAATTTTTTTCCGTTCAACACATGCTCTCCCCACCACAAGCCGGCGGTTACCACTTGTTCACGGGGAGAATAAATAAAGGTATAGGCCAATCCCATGTAGGGTTTACTGTATTCCCGGATGTTTTCATCTCTGGAAGGGATCCGAAATGAATGGATTTCCTCTACGTCCAAAATGGGATAAACCCCAAAGGTCCTGATGGCCTGAAGCTCCTGTTTGGTCAAGGGGGCAATGGGTCTAGGTGCCATTTCTCCCCAATTGTTTTGACTACTTAATTTAACGGGTATTTGCCAGCCTTCAAGGTTCTGTTTTGTGTCTAGCCATCCCTTGTCTTTGCTACTGTCCCAGCTTTCTATGGGCCCTTGGGCAAATGAAAAACGAGGCGTAGTCTGATCATAACCCAAGGACTTGCGGGCCCGCCAGCTTTCTGTATCCAAGCTTATTTTTTGGTCGGGGGAGGTTATTTCTCCCCAAATGGCCACCCCCCCATGGTAATCGAACAATTGGAAAGTTTCCATTCCATTACATAGTGCCAAAACCGTGATGACATTTTCTCCGGTTTTTAAATAAGGGATGAGGTCATGGGTATCAAAATAGGGATGGGCATGAAAAGACCTGACCGGACCGAAACCCAGATAGCTCCCATTGACATAGAGCACATACCTGGAATCGGCATACAGATTTAATTCTGCCGAATCAGGAAGCTTGTTCAGTTGGAATTCCTTTCTGAAAAAAACATATTCATTGCGCTCGGCACCGGATTCCCTGATCCAATACAACGATTGTCCACTGGCCATGTTGCAAACCAAAGCCAGCAGACTAAGGCAAAAATATTGTCGAAATTTCATTGACCTTTACTTTTAAATTCATCTAAAATCCGACTTTGAACCCTAAAAGGATAGCCAAACTGCTCAGAGTAATTCTCTTCTGACAAGTTTGAGATTTCTTGGATGAAGAGGGGCATAGGCTCATTTAAAACCTCAAGCGTATTCAAAGTTCTCAGCAATACATATGAGCTTTGTGTGGCCATGCTTTCCCTGAAGAGATCAAGGGCGGTTTCCTTTTCTCCCATGATGTAGCATGCTTCTGCTAAGGCCACCTTCACATCTCCCGAGGTGGTTTCAGTCATATCCATCAAATCCTGCTTCATATCAGAGGGATCATCCATCATTCTTACCCCCAATATGCCCCAAAACTGAAAAGCAGGGTTTTGATGATTCAAAAGTGCTCTGATGTCATCAGGATACTGGTTTTGTGTCATTTTAAAGACACTTCGAATCAGGCTTTCCAGCGTATCTGAGGCATACATTTGATCGTATCTCAGTCCCTCGTTGAGTCGCTTTTGGTATAGCAATCCTTCCGGAACAAAGCCCAGGTCATTGATCGAGATGAGGTGATCCAACAAATCTGAACGCATGGTCTCCAAGGTTTCCTGATAAGCAGGATCCTGAGCCAGGTTGTACAATTCAAAAGGGTCATTTTCTGTGTCATATAAAGCCTCAGATTCCCGGCTTTCCCAAAATTGACTTGTCAGCTCGTTGCACTTGCCCTCGAGGTAATGCTTTTCCCAAGCAGGCACATGGGCTGCTTTCCAGAGAAAACTCACCTTTTGCCCCGAGGGTCTAAAGGGCATAAAATTTTTGGTGTAGCGGTATTTTTTGTCCCTTATGGTTCGGACCAGGTCATAGGCTTCATCCATACGGTCCCGAAATCCAAAAGCATAGGCCGCTTCTTTTTGGGGATTTGGTCCCCAAAAGGCCGCTCCCTGCATGTGGCCTGGTTTTTCCAGTCCCGCCAAATTCAAAATACTGGGCGTGATGTCCAAAAAAGTAACCAGTCTGTCGGTAACGGTTCCGGGGGATTCAGGAGCAAGGTGCTGGTATTTCTCTGGAAACCATATGAACAGTGGGACTTTAAGTCCTGTTTCAAAGGGAAAGCGTTTGCTTCTGGCCATGACGCCTCCATGATCACTGGAATAGATGATGATGGTATTGTCCAATTCTCCAATCTCCCGGAGATGATCGAGAAACATTTTGAACTCGTGGTCCATCATCTCCATCAATTCAAGGTATTTTGCCATGTCAGACCTCACTTCTGGAATATCCGGAAGATATCCTGGAATGGAAATCTCGGCTGGGTCAATGGGGTGCAGACTTTCCTCAAGCATGTCCAACTCCTCTTGGGGCAAATGGGCAAAAGTAGACCTAAAGTAGTCTCTTGCCTTATCCTGTCCATGGAGCTTATCCTCATGGGTCATCCAAGTATTGTAAAACATAAAAAAAGGCTGATCGGGTGTCCTTTCTGCCAAGGCCTCATCCATGGCCCACCAGTCATCTATATGCCAACTTTGGTCGTCCCTATCAATGTTGTAATCTCTTTTTTTCCGGAGAGAATTGAAATATCCCGCCTCCTTCAGGTAACTGGTAAAATATCCGATCTGGTCTGCGATAGCTACATTCGAGCGCATATGTTGGGATCCCATGGTTACCGGTAATACGCCTGTGATGATGCCTGATCTGGATGGAGCACAAACAGGTGCATTGGAAAAAGCATTGGTGTATAGTATCCCCGCCCTTGCCATGCTGTCCAAGGTGGGCGTCCGCACAAACGTGTTTCCATAGACACCCAAATAAGGGCTGTTGTCTTCACTGACAAACCAGGCAATGTTGGGCCTTTGGATTTCTTTTTCTTTACAAGAAAAAAAAGCAAAACCAATCATCAGGCAAATCAAACAATATCTAATCGAACGTTCTATTGGTTTGGGCATAGCGCTTTAGGGATTAACGGATAAGGTTAAAAATACAAGCAAATGTTTCGGAGACTTTCCTGTACTGTCTTTTTGATGGAAGACCTATTGGTAAAGTGAATACCAGCAAGTTTTTACCTCTACCCTTCCAAATGGAGCTTGATTTCCTTATCTTATTCAATTAATTTTTAACTCAAAATGATACGGATATGAAAAACAAAGCTGCTTTGGTTTCCCTGTTCCATAGGCAATTTACAATTTATAACATGTCATCCATCTACATGCCGGATCGGTATTCAATTAAGTTAATGGGTTTGCTGTGTGATTAACTTAAAAAATGATGGAAGAAAAGCTAAAATTCGCGGTACTAGGGACAGGTTTTTGGTCTGATTTCCAAATCAAAGGTTGGCAGGAAATAGAAGGAGTTGAATTGGTAGCCCTTTGTGACCCTGAAGGCGACAAAGCAGAAGAGTCAGCCAAGAGACATGGAATAAATCGTTTTTATCAAGACGCTTCAGCACTCTTAGAAAATGAAACTTTAGATTTCGTGGATATCATCAGTAGCATTCCTTCCCATGCACAGCTTGTGCGCTTGGCTGCCAAAAAAGGTGTCCACGTCATTTGCCAAAAACCCATGGCGGAAGACTTTCAAACTTGCAAGGAATTGGTAGAGGTCTGCCAAAAGGCAGGGGTTCAGTTTTTCATTCATGAAAATGCCCGGTTTCAACTTCCGATTAGGGCTTGCAAGGATTTGATTCAAAACGGTGAAATCGGTCAGCCTTTCAAGGCCAGATTGACTTTTTGCTCTGGGTTTCCGGTCTTTGAAAATCAACCTTCACTAGCTAATTTGGATCAGTTCATCATTTCTGACTTGGGTGTACATTTATTAGATACGGCACGTTTTCTATTTGGGGAGGTTGAGCAAATCTATTGTCAGACCCAGAAGGTTAACCCCAAAATCAAAGGGGAAGATGTAGCCAATATCCTGATGCGGATGCAAAACGGGATCGATTGTTTTGTAGAAATGTCCTATGCCTCCTATTTGGAAAAAGAATCTTTTCCTCAGACGCTCATGCTCATTGAAGGAGATACCGGTTCGATGAGACTGGACCACAACCATCTCCTTACCCTAACCCAAAAAGGCAAAGGAAGCAGCAGCTGGAAAGTTGATCCACCGGTTTATGCTTGGGCTGACCCGGATTATGCTCTGATTCATTCTTCCATTGTTGCTTGCAACCTCAACATCTTGTCAGGCCTTCAAGGCAAAGGAATAGGAGAAACAAGCGGCGCTGATAACCTGAAAACCATGGAATTGGTATTTTTGTCTTATGATTCCGCTCAACATAACCAAGTGATGAAACCTAAACATGGATAGATTTACCGCCACTTATTGGATAGAAACAGATTTTCCCTTAGAAAAGGCCATCAACATGATGGCGGGAGAACAGTCTACAGGAACATTTGTCAAAGTACCAGGAGAAACTTCTAAGGTTTTGGAGCAGTTTGCGGCCAAAGTGGAAACCATCAAGGTTCTTGGAGAAGTGAAAGCACCTTCTCTACCCTTTTCCAGAAGATTCGGAGGCCCTATTCTTCAGGCAGAAGTCACTCTTAGCTGGCCTTTGGCCAATGTGGGGTTTAATTTGTCCAATCTGATGGCCACTGTTGCTGGAAACCTGTTTGAATTAGCGCCTTTTTCAGGTCTCAAATTATTGGATATTTCAATTCCAGAGGCTTTCAGAAAAAAATATACTGGATCCAAATTTGGAATAGAGGGCACTTTTCAACTGGCCGGCGTGCAAGGAAGGCCTATCATAGGAACGATCATCAAACCCAGTGTAGGGCTAGACGCCAAATCAACCGCCCAACAGGTCAAAATTTTGGTGGAGGCGGGCTTGGACTTTATCAAAGATGATGAATTGATGGGTTCTCCCACCTACAACCGGTTTGAAGATAGAGTGAAAGCAAGTATGAAAGTGATAAATGATCATGCCCTGCGAACCGGGATCATGCCGATGTACGCATTCAACGTAAGCGGTTCGGTGGATGAGATGCTTGCCAGGCACGATTATGTATTGGAACAAGGAGGTACCTGCATCATGGCGAGCCTCAATTGGGTGGGGTTGGCTGCATTGGAAAAGTTGGCCGAACACAGTCAATTGCCTATCCATGGACATCGCAATGGTTGGGGACTGTTTTCCCGCCACCCTGCAATAGGGATTTCCTTCACTGCCCTTTCCAAGATCTGGCGCCTTGCTGGAATTGACCATCTTCATGTCAATGGTTTGAGAAATAAATTCTGCGAACCGGATGAGTCAGTGCTTAAGTCCATCCAAGCGCTACAAAGCCCGCTATGGACAAAGTCTGATAGGGCATTGCCCGTTGTTTCCTCCGGGCAATGGGCCAGCCAAGCTTTTGACACCTATAATGCGGTTGGCAATACAGAGTTGATGTATTTGTGTGGTGGGGGTATTATGGGTCATCCTGATGGGATGGTTGCCGGAGTAAACAGTATCAAAGAGGCATGGCAGGCCGCGATCGAAGGACTTGATGCAGCTGCAGCCCAGGCCAAGTTTCCCAGTGTCAAAAAGGCTTTTGAATTTTTTGAAAAATGAATGAACAACAAATACTGCTCAGCTACTACGGAGATGATTTTACCGGATCAGCAGATGTTTTGGAGGCACTGAGTCTGAATGGTATTCCTACCATCCTTTTTATTGAACCCCCAAAATCCAATGATATAGCTAACTTCACCTGGAAGATAAAGCCCAATGAAAAAAGCAAGTGGCTGGCATTTGGCGTGGCTGGCATCGCACGTAGTTTGGATCCAGAGGCCATGGAGGCCGAATTGGATCCCATATTTCATAAATTGAGCAGGATACCGAGTAGGTTTTTTCATTACAAAATATGCTCTACACTGGACAGCTCTCCGAAAACAGGAAACATCGGTAAGGCGATGGAGATCGCCGAAAAGTATTTTCCAAGTTCTTTTATACCCATGTTGATGGGACTTCCTTTGCTAAATAGATTTGTGGTTTTCGGTCACCTGTTTGCAAAAATCGGAACTAAAACCTACCGACTCGACCGGCATCCGGTCATGTCCAAACACCCTGTGACCCCCATGGATGAAAGTGATATTCGGTTACACTTGCATAAACAAATGGATAAGAACATGGCCTTGGTAGATTATTTTGACTTGGAAAATGTGTTGGAATTCACTCCTCAGCGTCTTTCCGGCGATTTCACTTATCGGGAAAATCCACCACTTATTCTTTTCGATACCTTGGAGCACAACCACCTGAAGCTCATTGGAGAATGGCTGAATGCCTATGGGAGAAAACAGCACCAGCTGCTTTTGGGATCCTCTGCCATAGAATATGCCTTGGGGGAAGTCTTTGGGAGGAAAGCAGAAGAGGTGAAAGACCACGGACCAACTTCCTCAATGCTGATAGTTTCGGGTAGTTGTTCTCAAACCACCGCTGACCAAATTACCTATGTCCAAAATTTGGGATATGTTGGGATAAGGTTGAAAATCGAACAGCTCCATGATAGAGTTTCGCTTGAAACGGAGAAAAAAAGAGTTATTCAATTAGCTGTAAACCATCTAATGGATGGTAAGCATGTGGTAATTTATTCTGCTTTGGGGCCAAATGATCCGTCGGTGAGGAATACCATGGAAGCCGGTAATAATTCATTGGAGCCTCATTTCATTGCCAAAACCCAAGCCAAAATTACGCTGGCTATATTGAATCAAACTGAAATCAAACGCCTGGTTACTGCCGGGGGGGACACCTCCGGATACATTCTCAAAGAGCTTGAGATCCAAGCTTTGGAATTTATTCAGGTGTTGGCACCCGGTGCTCCGATGTGTGTGGCCCATTCCAGATCCAAAGCCATAGATGGGTTGGAAATAGCCATCAAAGGAGGGCAAAATGGGACGGTACAATATTTTGAATGGGCGCAGAAAGGAGAGGTAAGGGAATAGAAAGGTTTATAATTTAACATTCATCAATCACCAAATAAAGCCCTTAAATTTAAAATCCCTAGTGGAAAAACTTCTTTTCTTCCTATTTGATGCTTAATTTAAAAGGTTGAGAAATCCTAGAGTGCCCAAGAAAGAAGTCCAAGCACAATTACAAATAACAAAATAACCTAAATTCAGTAAGTATGGGTATTGAGAAACTCAAGGTCACTTTAATAGGGGCCGGAGGGAAAATGGGATATCGCTTAAGTAGAAACCTAAAGGACCACAAGGCCTATGAGGTCCGCTACATTGAAATCCATGATGAAGGTCTGAAAAGAATGCAAGAGCTAGGGATACAGGCAACTGAAGCCTCGGCATGCATTCATGATGCAGATGTGGTGATTTATGCCGTTCCGGATGTAGCCATAGGGGAAGTAACCGCTCTCTATGTGCCTAAAATGAAAAAGAAGGCCATAGGCATGTTTTTGGATCCTGCGGCTCCTTTGGCAGGTCACCTCGCCCAAAGAGCCGACATCAGCTATTTTGCCAGTCATCCCTGCCATCCTTCCGTGTTCAATTGGGAGCCGGATGAAGATGCCCATTATGATTATTTTGGAGGGATTGCTGCCAAACAAAACATTGTCTGCGCCCTGATCCAAGGACCTGAGGAACATTATGCCATAGGAGAAGAGCTTGCCAAAGTCATTTATGGTCCAGTGTTGAAAAGCATAAGGGTAACCATTGAGCAAATGGGAATTTTAGAACCGGCACTTTCAGAGACTTTTTGCGGTGCCTTGATCACTGTGTTAAAAGAAGGGGCAGATGTTGCCATAGCAAAGGGAGTCCCCAAAGAGGCGGTATATGAATTTTTGCTCGGCCATATCAACATAGAACTCGCCCTGCTGTTTGGACAGCTTCCCGGCGGTAAATTTTCTGATGCGGCCATCAAAGCCATCGAAATAGGAAAGGGAAAATTATTCAAACCTGATTGGAAGGAAATTTTCGAACCTGATTCTGTTAAAGCTCAAATTAAAGCCATAACCTGATGAAAAACTGTTTTCCGATCGTCATAATCATACTTATTTTATTTACCTCATGCCAACAGGAGGAAGAGATTCCAGTGATAAGCCAATGGGAGATTTATGAAATTCATCTTGAATCAAACCAGAATTTTGAAAATCCCTACACAGACGTTGAGCTGTATGCAGAATTTACAGATGAAGACGGGGAAACTTTGCGCAGACCTGGATTTTGGTACAGTGAAAACAAATGGAAAATCAGGTTTGCTCCCACTAAAGCCAACAAGCATTATACATGGAAAACTTTTTCCTCCGGGGAAGTATCCGGTTTACATGGAGCAACTGGATCTTTTGAATCCAAACCATATGAAGGTGAAAATGCTTTATTGCAAAAAGGGTTTTTGACCATGTCTCCTGGAAAAAGAAATGTAATTCACCAAGACGGAACCCCTTTTTTGGTAGTGGGAGACACCCCATGGGCCTTACCCTTTAGAGGAACTCCTTATTCTGTGAGAAAATACGCCAAAGACAGGAGTGATAAAGGCTTCAATGCGGCCTTGCTCATGAGTGTGCAACCTGATCAAAATGCAGAAGGACCGGATAACCGCAGAGAGGACCTTGGATACTGCCGAGCCTTTTATGATATCAAAGACGGTCATTTAAATAAAATGAACCCCGGCTATTTCAAAGACTTGGATTCCCTGCTTTTGATCCTACACCAGCATGAGATTGTTCCGGTATTGCAACCTGTTTTTCAGGGCTTTGGATGGAAAGGTAAAAATGCCTTAGGTAGAACAGCCGATCCTGAAGAATACAAGCGATATACCAAATACCTCTTGGCCAGATACGGTGCCATCCCGGTCATGTACCTGGTATCCGCTGACGGCAATGGAAAAGAACCAGCCATAGAAGTAACCGGAAAAATGCTCGAAGAATGGGATTGTTACAACCAACCCAGAGGCATTCATTATTCACCTGCTGATGACTATGTCCCAACTTGGCACAATGGGGAACCAGAGGATTTCTACCTACACCATAACCGATCTTTTCAAGAAGCATCCTGGCTTGATTTTCAATGGGCGCAAACCGGTCATGATGGGGAACATTTGTTGCATAAAGTGGAAATCATGTTCCAGAACAAACCCACCAAAGCGGTGGCCAATGGAGAGCCTACCTATGAACGGATGGGAAACATGGAAAAGGCAACCGGCTGGTGGCAGGGCCATGAGGCTTGGTCTCAGTTGACCTCAGGGGGCACCATGGGTGTGGTGTACGGGGCTGCCGGACTGTGGAACTGGAAGCTCCGCTCAGAAGAGCCAGGTTTTGATGATTGGTCCACCACCAACGCTTCATGGGATGAAGCGATCCGTTTTGAAGGCAGTCAGTATCCCGGACTTCTGGGCAAAGCCTTGAAAGGGTATGATTTGGCTGATATGGCGATAGGCCATGAATTGACCGATGGACACAAACTTTTGTACAAAGCAGGGAAGTTTTACCTGAGTTACCTTCCGGAAGGGGGAAGTATCACGATCAATTCGCTCCAAATTGGACTTCCAGTCCGATATTTAAACCCAAAAACCGGTGAAACTTTGGATCAAGGCAAAGTGGAATCCGAATCCCAAACCTTTCAAATGCCAGATGAAAATCCATGGGTACTTCTGATAGGGGAAAAGCAAGGCTAAGTCCATGAGGAAACAATTAAAAGCAGGGAACTTGAATGTCCTGTATCAAGATGGATTTCTCCGATACATTCAATGGGGGGATCATGAGGTAATCCGCATGATCAACCATGCCGTGAGGGACCACAATTGGGGAACTGTACCCATGCAGATTTCCAAAGAAAAGGTCATTATCAAAGACAAAAGCTTTCAGATTACTTATCAGGGGAAATTTTTGACCAACGACATTGATTTTGATTTGGAATGCACCATAGTGGGCAGTAAAAAGAGTGAAATCAGTTTCAGCTATCGGGGCATGGCCAAAAGCCGTTTTAGGAAAAACCGTATAGGTTTCACTGTGATGCACCCGATTGCCCCATGTGCAGGTCATCCTGTCACCATAACTGACACAGAAGGTGGAGAAACTAGGACAGAATTCCCAAGAAGAATCAGCGCCCATCAACCTTTTAAAAACATCAGTAAAATGGTTTGGTTTGTCGGACAAGGCGGCAAGGCTTTCTTAAGTTTTGAAGGGGATGTATTTGAAACCGAGGATCAGAGAAACTGGACTGATGCTTCCTTCAAAACCTACTGCACACCCTTGGATTTACCTTTTCCGGTTCAGCTGAAGGAAGGGGATCTGGTAGAGCAAAAGGTGGTTTTGAAATTCGAAACCAGGGAGGCCCTCGAAAGGGTGGACAAACCCATAGTATTCAAAACCTACAATGAACTCATTGAATTTCCGAATATCGGCGCGGTCATGGAATTGCCCGGAAATGGTGAAAAATTGATACAGGGGATAAAAGATATCGGTTTGGATTATGTCAGGATTGATTTCCCTTTGGATCATCCACTGGATTCGGCTTTGACCAAGATAGCCCTGGCCCAGCAATTGAAACTCGGGGTTGAACTGTGTGTATTTACGGATCAGCATGATTTTGTGGACCAATTGACGGTATACAAGGACCAATTGAAAAGTGTCAAAACTATGGTGCTATTTGGTGACAGTTACAAGACTACTCCTGCGTTCATTACCGATCAGGTGCCTCAGGTAAGAGAATTGTTTCCAAAGACAGAAGTTTTTGCGGGTACAGATGCCTTTTTCACAGAACTGAACAGGGAACCTGTCGATGGCCGTCATGTATCTGGGGTCAGTTATTCCATCAATCCTCAGGTGCACGCTTTTGATGACCTTTCTTTGATAGAGACCTTGGAGGCACAGGCCTACACCGTTGAATCGGCCAAACAGCTTTTTCCGGGTAAAAAAATCAGAATCTCCCCGGTCAGTTTCCACATGCGCTGGAATCCTAATGCCACAGATTCAGGAGATGGGCTCAGAAAGCCAACGGGAGGGAAGGACCCAAGGCAGTATTCTTTTTTTGGAGCATGTTGGTTTTTGATCAGTCTCAAATACCTGGCAGAATCTAAGGTAGATGCCATTACTTATTTCGAGACCACCGGAGAAAATGGCTGGATTAAAAATGGGATCGATCCGGAAGAAGGCATTCAGCGCTCCCCTATATATTATTTTTGGCAGGAATTGAATGGGTTCAAAAAGGCAAAAATTAGAAGAATAAAAAGCGAGCAGCCACTTTTGGTGGATGCGATTGTATTTGAACAGGAGCAGAGAAAAATTTGTCTGGTAGTCAATTGGAGCAAAAAGGACCTGACAGTGAAACTGCCGGCAGGCTTTGTTCCCAAGCGCTTTACGGACAAAGCCCATGAAAAGCTGGGAATTCTGATGTGGGGGAAATGGAAAGGAAATCCCGGGACTGTTTTCGAAGTGCTTCCACAGAGCATTACTTTGTTTGAGAAAAGCTGAGTTTTTAAAAAGAATAGAGTGGATCAGTAGGTCGATTTTTTTTGCTCACAGATTACACAGATAGGCACAGATTTTTTTTGAAGGGTTTTGAATTAGGGAGAATGGAATTGGCGTCTATGGGAAATTTGTAAATTAATTTTTTATGTTTTTTTTGCTCACAGATTACACAGATAGGCACAGATTTTTTAAGTAGGGAATGGTTGCCTAGAAGGCGTGTAGGCTCAAAGGGTTTTTCTCAGATTTTTTTGAGAAATCTAAGGTATAATCTTTTGGAAATGGAATCAGAGGTGTTTTAGAACAAAGTGAACCAGATAATACGAGACCATAAGATTCTAATTTTCCACATCCCTCCTTATTGCTTTACCAGGCCTCACTTCCATAACCAATTCACCGTCCTCTATGACAGGGGTTCCGTTGACCAACACGTATTTCATGCCCTCAGCGGTGAGGTAGGGTTCGGTAAAAGTAGCTCTATCTTGAATGGTTTCCGGATCAAAAACAATGATATCCGCGTCCATTCCTTCCTGAATCCTCCCTTTATATTTCATTTGGTCCACTGATTTTTCTAGGATTCTTGCCGGATAGAGGGAGGATTTAGCAAGGGCTTCAGATAGGCTCAGGGCTTTTCTGTCCCTTACATAATGGCTCAAAAGGCGACTGTAGGTACCTGCACTTCTGGGATGGGCAAAGGCATTTTCATTCAGTGGCCAAGTATTGTCATCAAACAAATCATCTGTGGTGATGTCTACCCAAGGCATGGCATCTGAAGCTATTGATCCTCCAGGGAACAAAACCGATTCCTCCAAGATGGATTCATCTTGGGGCATGTTCAGAAAACGGAAAACGATTACTGACCCGGGGTTTTTCTTCCGAATATTTTGGAATTCCTCTTCTGTTAAAGGCTTTCCGTTCAATTCTATTTGTTCCGCTTTGATGTTTTTTCTTTCTATCCCTTCTTTATTGAAAAGTGCAGCACCAATAGTTGTACTGGAAGCCCCATAGGTATAGCTTTCTGTAGTGATTGGCAAACCGCTTTTTTGAGCTTGAATAATCATTCCCCGAGTGGTCGAAACATCTCTTAGACTACTGCTGTTCAGATGACAAATATGGTCCTGACTGCCCGTGGCAGCCGAGAAGGCAATAATCTGTCCCACATATTCTGCGGCACTTTTGGGATCGCTTGGAAAATCCCCACTGATGTGTGTAAAAGTTGGCACTTCATAGGTGGCTGCCAAGGCATGAACAGCCATAAGTTCTTTAAAGCCTCCTCCCGGGGCATAACCAGCATTGATGCCAATGCCTATCGATCCCTGTTTTATTCCCTTCTCCTCTATTAGCCTCAATATATTATCGATCTGTTTTTCATCGGCTGGATCATTCACCCATTTACTCAGAGAAAAAGCACTTTGAAACCACCTCAAATCTGGCTCCATGGGTATTTCTTCCATTGTTTCTATTCTGGCGAAAGTCCAGGCGGCAGAGGCACCATAGTTGAGGATTCTGCCTTTACTCTCCATGCTTTCATACCACGGACCAATGGGTAAAATGCCGGATTCCAATTCCAAAGCCGTGGTCACGCCATCAAATGCCTGCATCCGGTCTGCTGTCAAAGTCTGTCCATGGGCATGCAGATCAATAAATCCCGGTGCCACCACCAAACCCCGTGCATCGATTGTTTTTTGGCCGGATATATCCGAATCGGTTATCAGAACAATCTTTCCTTTTTCTATCCCCAGATTACGTACCGCATCCAGTTGGGTTTCAGGATCGATTACCCTGCCATTTTTGACGACGATTTCAAAATTCTGTTCTTGGGCTTTTTGTCCTTGAGGTGAACACGCAAATCCCAAAAATGCCAAAATAAGCAAATAGTTGAATTTTCTTTTAATTGCGTTGTAATTGTCTTTTTTCATGATCGTAAGTTTAAAATTAAAGGAACCCAGAGGCTAATTTCAAAGGAAATTCAATCAATTCAGCTTGTTTTTGTAAATCTCCCCATCCTTCATAATCAACAGGAATTTCTCCCCAGGATTGGCAATTAGGTCAAGATTTCTTATCGGATTTCCATCCACTAAGATCAAGTCAGCATAAGCTCCCTCCTCAATTACCCCTAAGGCATTTGGATAAGGGTTTCGAGGACCTGACATCCGAAGTAATTCTGCATTGGTGGAGGTGGCCATTTTGAGTACTTCATATGGACTGTACCATTTGGACAGCTTGGCCAGTTGTGCTCCTTGCCTCGAAGCCAATTTGGCATCAAATAGGGCATCGGTGCCAAAGGCTACTTTTACACCGTGTTTTTTGGCATAGTTGTAGGCATTTTCAGTTCCGGCTACCATTTGAAGTTGTTTTTTTCGATTTTCGGAGCCCTCCTTAAAGGGTATGGCATCCTCATCATCCAAAAAGGGTTGCAAACAAAGCCAAATTCCTTTTTCAGCCAAAATCTGAGCCGTTTCCTCGTCGATCAACTGCCCATGCTCCACACATTTGACACCTGCCTTTACAGCTGATTGAACGGCTTTGGGAGTGTAGGCATGGACGGTAACATAGGTTCCCCAGTTTTCCGCCGCTTCCACCGCAGCCCTGAATTCGGCTTCTGTGTATTGAGTTACATCCAGAGGATCATAATCCGAAGCCACACCACCCCCTGCCATCAGTTTGATCTGAGTAGCGCCTTGTCTTAGATTTTCCCGGGTTCTCATCAGCACCTGATCAGCACCATCGGCAACACTGGTCATGCCTGTCTGCTCCAAATAGCCCATGGGGCCACCAATTTGTCTCGGCACGTCGGTTGGCATCCCAAAATCCCCATGACCACCGGTTTGGGATATGGTGGCGCCGCTTGGATAGACCCTTGGGCCTTTGACCAAACCCTGATCGATGGCTTTTTTCAAACTGATAGAGGCTCCACCAAGATCTCTTACAGAAGTAAACCCTCTCATCAACTGGTTCTCTGCACTTTTTACAGCAAAAAGATTGATGTAAGCAACGTCTGACGACATGGCCACCTGCTGAGGAATAGATTCCATCAACAAATGCACATGCGCATCAATCAATCCTGGCATTAAAAACTTTCCTTGTCCTTCTATGATTTGGGTATCGGCCCTTCTGTTGACTGGAATTGGTGTGGTAGAGACCTTGCTGATCAAGTTGTCCACAATCAATACATTTCCTTTTATGGTCGCCTCGTCTTTTCCATTGAAGATTTCCACATTGTTGATGAGGATATTTTTTTGCCCATAGGTGGTATATGTCCCCATGCAGGCCAAAACCAGAAGTAAATAAAATCTCATAGCGTTTAAGTTGTTTGATTGCAGTTTCAAAGTGAGTGTAAAACTTCGTGTGCTGGAAAAAACGACATTCTTATAAATTTAAGCTTAAAGGCACAACATTCACTTAAAAAACAATTAATTGTGTTTCGTTTCAAAAAACAAGACACATTCTTGGTGGTTAAGGAGAGCCCTTCCATCTCCGACAGTTTTGCAAATAGGAAACGAGGTAAAAAAGTTTTTACTTATTTAGGATTTTACTCCTTGATCCGTTAAAATAAGCCGAGGGGGTCATCCCTTTTATTTTTTTGAAGGCTTGGATAAAGGCACTTCGTGAACCAAATCCCACTTCTCTGGCAATGCCTTCCAAGGTAAGGTGTTCCCAGTTTTTTTGATGGTAATGGGAAACCATATACTCCACTCTATACTGGTTGATTAGGTCCGAATAACTCATCCCAAATCCCCGATTGATGATTTGTGAAAGGTGGTGTACGGGCAAATCCAAGGCCTCTGAAAGTTGGGAAATGCTAAAACTAGCCTGCAAAAAAGGTTCATTGAAAGTCAAGTAGTCTTCCACCTTACATTTCCCTTGCAGAAGTTCTCGATCGTTTAGTTGAAATTTTTTGGCATTATCGATGTTCTCTTCCGTTTTTGAATCCTCTTTGGGATCTTGAAAAACCTTGTTGTATAATATAGAAGGGTTGAATAAAAGAGAAATGGCCACACTGAGTAAAAGGAAAACAACGGGCAAGTCCACAATTTCCCGCATATTGGGCATTACAGGCTGAAAAATAAAGACTGAAAGCAAGACCACATAAAAAATCAGCAATTGAGTCATCAAACCTAAAAGCCAGTAAATGGCATAAGGAATGGGCATGTTTAAAACCGGAAGTTTTCTTTTTTCTTTAAAAATCAAATAAAGGGCGCAAAAGGTGTAAACTAAGCCTACCACGCATTTCAATTTGGGATGAAGAAAATCAGGCAAAAAACCTTGCCCATGTGCTGCCATGAGTCCGGGACTTTCCATCAGAAAAAGGATGAGTTCCCTTTTGTATTCGGCCCCTTTAAAATAAAATGGGAGCATCTCCATGCTGTGGAGAACAGCCGGAATAAAGTGTAGAAAATCCCACTTTCTAAACGAACTTTCACCATAAAGCATCCCTCTGACATACAGAAACAAAACGGCGGGTGTTAGATAATGGAAGGGGAAATTGCTTCGAAAAAAATGAGGATTATCGATCAGGATATTGGTATAAGTGAAGCTGTTGGTCAAAATCACATAAGAGAGTCCCCACAAACCCACCGCCAATAAAGCATTGTTGAATCTGTTTTCTCCTTTGAATACCAACAGCAGAATAGCACAAAGGATACCAATCAGGCTAGCTCCTATGGATAAGCCAAATAAAAACAGATTTATTTCCAAAACGGTGAAGATAGATTAGTAAATAATCCTAAACTAATCAAATCAATCAATAAACACAAAACCCATCAAGTATTTTCGAATGGCGAAGATTGGTTCAGATCTAAATTGAATAGGTTCTTTTTTGGACAGCAAATCGACTTGGTTTAAGTACGGTAATATTCCATTTTATTTTATATATATAAAGTCCCTATAGTCGAAAATTCACTCTTTTTAATTTTTTCTTAGATCGATTTTGGTTAATTTTGTCGTTACAAATTGACAATTTATAATTAATTATGTCGATTGTAAAAGACAAAAATATGGAAATTTTGTACTCTTATCACGACAATTTAATAAAACAGGTTAATAATTCCTTCTTTAGGTATCTCTTTAAAGAGATTCATTGGGACCAAAGGATGCTGGCTATAAAAGGACCCAGGGGGTCCGGTAAAACCACCCTGATGCTACAATATATCCGCTTTCTGCTTCAAAAACCTAGGGAACAGGTCCTGTTTATCACAGCAGATCATTATTGGTTTTACACACATAATCTAGTAGAAACAGCAGATGAATTTTACAAAAACGGAGGTCGATACCTGTTTATAGACGAGGTTCATAAGTATCCAAATTGGTCAAGAGAGCTTAAAAATATTTATGACGGATATCCAGAAGTAAGGATTGTATTCTCATCCTCTTCAGCATTGGATATCTATCGAGGGGAGTCTGATTTGAGCCGTAGGGTGATCACTTATGAGTTGCCCGGACTTTCTTTTCGTGAGTTTTTGGAATTGGGAGGACACGGTAAATTTCCGAGCTACGATTTGGTAAACCTGATACAAAACCATCACGAAATAGCCATTGATATCTTAAACAAGGTCCAACCATTGCCTTTGTTCAAGAAATACCTAAAGTATGGTTACCTACCCCTGTTTCATGAAGGATCACCAGAAGAAATACCAATAAGACTTAACCAAACCATAAATGCTGTTATTGAAACAGATTTGGGTCATATTCAAGAATATGGAGCTGGAACTGCCTTTAAAATAAAAAAACTACTGGGGGTAATAGCTGAATCAGTTCCATTTAAACCTAATATCTCAGCGATTGCCCGTAAATTGGAAGTGAGCAGAGATTCTATTTATTCTTGGTTTTCCTTCCTTGAAAATGCCCGCCTACTCAACTTACTAACAATGGAAGGCAAAGGCATATCCTTGTTGCAAAAACCCGAAAAAGTTTATCTCGAAAACACTAATCTTGCCAATGCTTTGAGCCTACAGCCTGATTTAGGTTCAATAAGAGAGACTTTTCTATTGAACCAGTTGCTCAATAAAAAAATAAAAGTTACCCTTCCTGATAAAGGTGATTTTCTTGCGGAGGGAATCCATATTGAAGTCGGAGGAAAGAACAAGTCCAGTAAACAAGTGAGAGGTCAGGACACTTTTTTGATAGCTTCTGATGGTATTGAAACTGGGTTAAAAAACAGAGTCCCTTTATGGCTGTTTGGTTTTTTGTATTAAAAATGACCGATAAAATTCTTCCATAATTGATTAAGGGAAGAAATACAATTTTGAATTTGATTTTTCCATTTAAGCGCTACCTTTTATTCTAAATCTCAACATATGTTCTCAAAGTGGTTTTATTCCTTAATCCCCTTAAAGTCATACACACCCGACCCCAACTCCAGCACCAGTTTATCTTGCTGATCTGAAATTATTTTGATGCCATGAGCTTTGTCTAGTGCTGTATTGCCTTCCTCAAACCGATCATACAGATGCCGGGGAAGGTGTACCTCGGCAGTGGTATTGCCGGGGACTTTTATGGTCCAGTTAAAGGCATTTTCAGCATTTTCCCATTCACTGAGGATCTCGCCTCGGATGGAATAATAGCTAACTTTGGCACTTTCATCCTTGTCGATGTAGGGTTTTAGGATGAATCTTTTGAATCCCGGTGCTGCCTCGTCTGGATTGATGCCCCCCAGAGAACGGAAATACCACTCACTCACCGAACCGAACATGGGGTGGTTGTGCGAATTGTTGAGGTCTTCTTTCCAATGCTCCCAGAGGGTGGTTGCACCGCTTTCCAGCATAAATCCATAGCTGGGATATTCCCTTTGATTGAGCATGGTGTAAGCCACCTCCTGAAGGTCTTCTCTCCGCAATACATCGTAGATCATTTTGGTCCCAAAGATCCCTGTACTGATATGTCCCTTGTGACGGTCCATCACCTCACTGACCAAAACAGATTTTGCTTTGTCACGAAGGTCTTGACTTGGAGGGAAATCGTACCAAAGTCCGAAAGTTTGGGTGATTTGACTCGGCTCTTCTGTGAATTGACCAGAATCCTCCCTTAGAAATTCCTCATTGATCTGGGCTTTGATTCTTTCAGCTTCATCCCCGTATTTCTTAGCATCAGCTTCTTTATTCAGGATCTTTGCAAAATCCGCAAAAAGCTTGACATTGTGGTAATAGAAAGCGGCACTCGTGAGTTCAACCGGTTTGGGGTCAAGGGCCACATGGTCACTCAAACCATGCCTTACCAGGCCATCCCCGTTTTCTTCTGCATAGCTGATCATAAAATCCACCATTTTTTTGGTGGCAGGATAATGGTCCTCCAAGACGGCTTTGTCCCCATAAAACAAATAAAGTTGGTATTGCACAAAAGGATAGGCAAGTTGCCACCCTATGGGTCCTGAGCCCTCACCCATGCCCTCGGAATCTATGCCATTGTAGGGGGCAGTCTCGGGCATACCACCATTGGGCCTTTGGTCATCCCGGAAGTCCTTCACGGTTTTGGTATAGAATTGGGCCATGTCAAAATTATACAGATAGGCCTCAGCAGCAGTGACAATGTCTCCCCCATAGCCGAACTTTTCCCTGCCCGGGCAGTCAGACTGAATGCTGAATACATTGCTCAGCATGGTCCAAAGCGTCACATCCTGGACTTGGTTGAACAGTTCATTGCTGGATTGAAAATCCCCCGCTTTTTCCAAGTCTGAATTCAATACAATACCCTCTATCTGATCAGCAGTCAAGGTGCCAGGGTATCCGGAGATCTCCACATACCTGTAAGCTCTAAAGGTAAAGGTTTGCTGATAATTCTCAGAACCTTCCCCATTCATGATGTAGGTGTCTTCCTGATAGGCAGTTTTCGGTGCACCCGGCCCACCGCTCAGGTTCCAGACCTCTTTGATGTGACCGGCTACAGTGGTGTTCCCGTTGACTCGGCCATTTTCAAAGAGCAGTTCGCCAAAATGCATTTTGACCTCTGTTCCAGATTCACCTTTCAGGTTTTTCAGCCTCAGCCAACCGGCAAAATTCTGTCCCATGTCCACCACAAAAATACCCGGTTCTGGGGAGGTGATTTGGGTTGGTGTCAGAGTTTTGGTATGTCGGATCGGGGGTGCCATTTGGGCTTCTAGCTTGCCCCCAGGGCCCTCCATCATCTTCACTTCCTGCCAGTTGCTGTCATCATAGTCAGGATCCTCCCAGCCCTTTAAGTTTCTTCGAGCATCATAAACCTCTCCCAAATACACGGAGTTTTTGAGCAGGGGGCTTTCTGCCCATTTCCATGTTCCATCACTGAATATTTTTGCTTGTGTACCGTCTTCAAAAGTGATCTCCATTTGGGCGATCAGCTGGGGTGCCCCTATGGCCAAAAATTCTCTGAGGTTAAATCTTCTAAACAACCCTAAAGGCAAGGGATTGTACCAGCCATTGCCCAGATGGACAGCCAGGGCATTGTTTCCTGACTTTAGATGATCCGTAACATCATAGGTACTGTACAAAACCCTTTTGCTGTAGTTGGTCCATCCCGGATCCAATACCTGATCACCGATTCTTTCACCATTCAAAAATGCTTCATAGTATCCTAGGCCGGTGATGTACAGTTTGGCCTCTTTGATGCCTTTATCTAAAGCAAAGGTTTTTCGGAAATAGGGACTTGGCATTTCCTCATAGAAATCTTCCCGTTTTTCGGGCATCGGTCTTCCGTCCCCGATCCAAGCCGCCTCCCAATCACCTTCTCTAAGCCCCATTTCCAAAAAAGCATCCTCACTGAAACCTGATGCCTTGTCTTCCTGATCCCATATTTTCACCTTCCAAAAATACCTGATTCCCTTCTCCAATTTTGGACCGCTGTATTGGATCTGAATGTTTTCAGTTTCCATTTTTTTACCGGAATCCCACCAAAGCGCCTCTTCATTTTCATGCTCAGTATGCACTTGTATTTGGTAGGCGCTTTGATATATACCCCTTTCCGAACTTTCGATTTCCCATGAAAAGCGTGGAGTATCGGTGTCAAGCGCCAAAGGATTTTCCAGGTACTCGGTCTTAAGGTTTTTTAATTCTATTTGCTGGCTTTTCTGGCAGGAAAAAAGTGCCAAAATTAAAAGGGGAGCGATTAGCAATTTGGGATAGGTCATAGGTGTGGGTTTTTTATTATGCTGTTAGCGCATTAGGTTGTGTAGATGTGTTCTCCGGCAATGTGTTTGATACCGCCATACCAAAGTGCCTCTTCTTTTTTAGGAAGGAGCGCCGCTCCATTGATTTCACTTTGGCTTTGGGTATTTGAGTCCATACTTATTGTAATATCTTTTATGAAAGCCCCAATGGACTGATTTTCCCCATCATTGACAGTCCAGGTACCCAAGTTAATGGCAAATCTGTCCAAATTTAAGTCTGCCCATCGGTGTTCTTCCTTTTTATTAAAATCTGACTTAACGTCTATTTGAATCTCTGCCCAGCCTGACCAAAGTGATCCAAGGTCAAAATGTTGAGGAGGGACTGTCCTCAATTCGCTGTATTGTCCACCAATGCCAAAAAACATTTTATTAAAGGAATAAACTAAATTTACCCGCTTGTAAGACTTTTCAAAACCTTCAATCCAAATGAACACGCCATTGAAACTGTCCAGAAGGGTATTATCCTTATCAATCCGAAGTTGCAATTTGATGGTAGGTTGGGCCCCTTTTGACAGGGCTATTACTTGACACAATTGATTGAGCGTTTGAGGCATTCGGTCTTGACCTGGAATATGGAAACCCCTTTTTTTCGAGAACAGATACAGGGCTTTGTCTGAATCTGTTTCAGGATCCGGCCTAACTTCCATCCGATTGGAAGGGTTTTCATCTTCCTCATAGCGATATCTTTTGTTCCAGTATTCCAAGTCCTTTTCAAAATCACCGTTGATCAATGTTTTTTGCACGGGCAGTTCCCATTTATGAAGGAGCCAGAGTGGGTAATCACTTTCATTGAATTCCGGAAAGGATTCTGGGTAATTAAAATCCTGTCGGGTCACCGTCCGATATCGAATTTTGGCTTGATCACCATGGACATCTACCAAGCAGATGCCCTGAACGGGACCTCCCGTAAGGTCGGCTTCTCCGAAAGCCCTAGGCCGGTACCCTGCTGCCGGTAGGTTGATGAAGTGGATTCCTTTATAAGTACGGGCTGTTTTTAATGAAGCTTTCAAAGGAATGTGAACATGGCCTGACAAGGCATATTTAACATTACCATGTTTGGTGATGATGTCAAGTACTTTTCTTTTGACATCCACACTTTCTACATAATTTATCAAAGGGTCAATACCTATAGGTAAGAGCGGCACATGGTGAAAGAAGATCGTGGGTCGGTCTTTGTTTTTTTCAAGATCTTTCTCCAGCCAATCAAAATAATGGGGATGGGTTTCCCAGAAATTCCTTCGCAAAGGATCTGGCCATACGACAAAGTGCCATTTGCCTAAATCAAAAGCATACAAAATTTCCTTCATGCCATTCATGGCCTTTTGGGCCCTAAAAAAATTGGTGAATCCTTCCATGTTGTATCCAGGGGAAAACTCGATGTTGTAGGCAGTTTCATGGTTGCCCACGGTCCATAATGTTGGGCACTCAACTCTTTTCAAGAAATCCAACAAGACCAGGTAGTTGCTCCATTGACCTTTGGAATCTACAATGTCCCCAAGGACCAAATTAAAAAGACAATTGCCATGATCTTTGATCAAGGCTACACTATCCTCAATAAAGGCGTTGTGGACCTTCATCCTGGTGGTGCTGTCATTCGATTCGTCACTCGGGTCGCCACCCTGCGGATCGGCCATGATGGCAAAAGTGAATTGATCTCCCGAGAAATTGACCCCGACTTCCCGCATATCCAAGTACCCGATTTCTTTATCCAAAAGATAATTTACCTCGATTTTGGTTTGTTCTATCTGCCATTCAAGTTGAGACTTGGCAAGAAGTTCTTGAATCGTAAATCTAATGGAATCCTTACGGGTATCGATGCTCACCTGCGTGTTGTCTTTCACGTCCTTGAGCCACAAGACCATCACATCAGATTTATCCAGGCTAGTCATACTGGTAAATGTGTGATTGGCTGTCAGGGAGTCTTCACTTGGGTTAAAATTGTAGGCTTGGGTTTTATGTATTTCACCTCCCTTGACACGGATCCTTCCAGAGACTTCATTGAGTTCCTCAGGAGATTGACTGCTGAAGGAAACCCTTAGCAACACCATTCCTTCCTCATTGAGTAGGTCTTCAAGGGAAGTGATCGGAGGAAAGATTTCTTGTAGGGAAAAGGGGTAATGGTTTGAGGTTATTCCTGCCATTCCTTTTGGACCAAGCCAAGCAGTAGAAAGACTGAGCCCAAAACCTTTCAAAAATTTCCTTCTTTGCATATTTTTTAAAACTAACTATAATGAAATTTCCCTAAAGCAAAGAAAAATCCGAGACAAACTATCCTATACTCTCCTGCTCAATCGGATATTCTGGGAAGAAATTTTATCTTTTATGTACTCAGTTACAAATTATTTTTTTCAAAGACAGGTAATATAAAAAATTTTATGGATGAGGGGATTACTAATTTTTTGTATCTCTAAATCCTCCCTGAAAGTACAGGATGGTTTAAAATTCAAAAAATCCAAAATTTATCATAGACTTGGGAAAGTCACTAATTCAATAGGATTGACAAAAAAAGTAAAACTAAATAATTAAACCCTAATCAAAATAACTGTTCTTATGAAAAAAAGTATACCAAAATGCCAGATGCGTTTTTGGCTTTTCTTCTCTTCAGCCCTGCTCCTTTTTGGGGGAATTGGATTATCAGAAGCAGCCGCCAAAACTTATGCATCGGGCTTTGAAATGACCATGATTGAGCAACAGGCTCAATCCGTGATTCAAGGGATTGTAACTAGCACTGGCGATAACGCCACCCTTCCCGGGGTGAATGTACTGATCAAAGGTACCAGTATCGGTACAGTGACTGACATGGATGGGCGATATTCGATAGAAGTGCCAGACGGAAATGCCGTTTTGGTATTCTCTTTTATTGGCTTTGCCAATCAGGAAGTAACAGTCGGAAACAGAACCACAATCAATGTGGGACTCGAACCTGATCTGGCCGCACTCGAAGAAGTAGTCGTGATTGGCTATGGTGAAAAAAGCCGTAAGTTGATGACCGAGTCTATCGGAACAGTGGGGTCCAGGGAAATCAATCAGTTGCCTGTAGCTTCTGTGGATCAAGCCATACAGGGCCGGATTTCCGGTGTGCAGGTGACGAGTGTGGATGGTACTCCAGGAGCTCCTGTGGCCATTCGGATAAGAGGTGTCGGTACCGTTGGCAATACACAGCCGCTGTTTGTAATAGATGGTGTGCCTGTGGGCAACAACAGTGATCAGAGAACCAACCCCTTGTCAACCATCAACCCTGCTGATATAGAAAGTGTTTCCGTATTAAAAGACGCTTCAGCTGCTGCGGTATATGGAGTACGGGCAGCCAACGGGGTCGTATTGATCACTACCAAAAGAGGAAAAACCGGTAAGCCTACCATCAATATTGACAGTTATTATGGGGTCCAACAGGTCCCCAGATTCAATGAATACAATTCCACAGGAGAATACCTCAGTCTGACCCAAAATGCTTATGACAATTTCAATGCCCAGAACAATTTGGTGCCAGGAGATGACAACTTTCAGTTTTTGCACCCAGATCTCCAGGAAGGAAGTCCAATTCGGAACCGGAACAATAATTTGGCTTGGAGAGATGCTGCCTTAAATCAGGGTGCCCCTATCCAAAACCACAACATGAGTGTATCAGGTGGAGGTGAAGGCTACAATTACTTTGTTTCCGGAGGATATTTCAACCAGCAGGCCACTGTAAATAGGTTCGATATGGACCGATACACCTTCCGGGCAAATTCAGACTTTAGGGTAAACAACCGGGTGAGAGTTGGTCAAACCTTTACCATTTCCTACCAACAAATTGAAAGGGGTATGAATGGTGGAGGTGATGGATTTCTGCTTCAAAACTCGGTAACCATGCCTCCCTTTTTCAATATTTTTGAAGATCCGAACAATCCAATCCCGGGAAACCGCTATGGGTATGACGGAAACGCCGATTTAGGGGGGCTGACCATCGGAAATCAAGTTGGTATTAACGAAATAATCGCCAATTTTGATAGAAGGACCCGTATGCTGGGAAGTATCTATGCGGAGGTCGACATCATTGAGGGATTGACTTTCAGGACTGTTGCTTCTGCGGATATGATCAACTCCAGAGATGATTCCTGGAGACCGGAGTACTTGGTGGCTGAAATGGGATTGAACAGACCGGGAAATGAATTCAATGACAACAGAGGCGAATCCATCACGCAGGTTTATACCAACACCTTCAATTACAACAAGAGTTTTGGAAACCACAACATTGATCTTTTAGCTGGGTTGGAATATCAGCAGCTTCGGGGGACCAGTCTCGGAGTAAGGGGTTCTGACTTTATCAGTAATAGCAGGGATTTTTACCGTGTTGTCAACAATGGACGTGGCACTCCCAATATTGGAGGAGGAGCCGGTCAGTCTTCATTTGTAGGCTATATAGGAAGAGCCAGTTACAACTATGGGGATAAATATTTGTTGACTGCAACTGTAAGAAGAGATGGCACATCAAATTTCTCACCCGTGGACAACAGAAGGTGGGGTACCTTTCCCTCTTTTTCAGGAGCTTGGAGATTGAGTGAGGAAGGATTTTTCAATAGAGGTAAAATAAGTGATCTGAAATTGAGGGCCAGCTGGGGGCAATTGGGCAATGCCAATACACAGCCTTTTCCCCATATTTTCAGGGTGTCTACTACTCCTGATTATGCTTTGGGTGGTTCGAATACAGTTCAGGCCCCTGCACCCATCAACTTTGTCAACCAAGACGTGGTGTGGGAAACTGTGGAAACTTTCGACATTGGTTTTGACATGTCCATGTTCAACAACAAACTGGACATCTTGGCCACTTACTATGACAGGACTACAAAAGACTTTCTTTTCAATCTGCCGTTGTCTTTTGTGACTGGATTTACAGGAACCCCTGTTAACTTGGGAACAGTAAGTAACAAAGGGATAGAGCTGGAAATAGGATATAATACCACTTTTGCCAATGGCCTTCAAATGAGGATAAGTGGCAATATAACAACAGTCAGAAATAGATTGGAGGAATTGGCTCCTGGATTGGAAGAGTTTACTGCGAGTGATATTTACAGGACTGCGATCGGAAGACCGATTGGATATTTCTTTGGATATCAAACCGACGGCTTGTGGCAAAGCCAGGCAGAAATTGATGCCGTATTCACAGGAGGTTTTAGAGATGCCTCTTCTCCACAGGGACCCCGACCTGGAGATGTCCGGTTTTTGGATATCAATGGACCGGGTGAAGAAACCCAGTTTTCCGGAGAACCTGATGGCTTGATTGATTTCAATGACAGGACTTACCTGGGCAAAACCATCCCGTCTTATTTTTATGGACTGGGCATGGACTTTACCTTCAAAAACTTCGATATGTCTATGTTATGGCAGGGAGTAGGTGATGTTCAGGTATACAATGAAGTCAGGAGAAACGGACTGAATTTGGGTGGAGCCGGCAGGAATATGTTGATAGAAACCCAGGAAAGATGGACTGGTCCAGGTACCAGTAATTCTGTACCAAGAGCCATATCGGGTGACCCCAATCAAAACAACCGATTCTCTGATCGATTTGTGGAAAATGCCGGATTCTTTCGCTTGAGAAACATACAGATCGGTTATTCATTGCCTAGATCCATTACAGACCGTTGGACTGGCTTCAACAGTGGAAGAATTTATTTTGGAGGTTCCAACCTGTTTACTTTCACCAACTACACCGGTATGGATCCAGAAGTCATGACTTACGGATCTAACTCCTCACAAACAGGTGCCGGAACAGACAGAGGTAACATGCCTCAACCGAGAATTTATCAAATGGGTATCCAACTATCATTTTAACATAAGCTATGAAAACCATGAAAATATTAAAAATTGGAGCATTATGTGTCATCATGACATTGGTGACCATGGCCTCTTGTGAAGATAAACTGAATTTGGCACCCCTTGGAGAATTGAATTCAGAGACCTTTTATATTACCATAGATGATTTTGAAGCGGCCTCTTTGGCTCCTTACAGTACCTTGTTAAACTTCTACTATGAACAGAACGGATTGGGGCACTACAATGGGATTGAATATCCATCAGATGATAGCAGGCATGGTGGTCAGGGTAATGAAAATAATGTGGATTTTATCTGGTTGCCCAATAACGGGAACTTCTCCTGGATTTATCAGGAATCCTACAAAGGCATCATGAGATCCAATACCATCCTCAACAGGTTGCCTAATTCAGAGTTGACTGATGCCCAAAAGGCCAGATTCGAAGGAGAAGCCAAATTTATAAGAGCCTACATGTATTTCAACTTGGCCATTCACTGGGGTAATCCTCCATTGGTGCCTGAGATAGTAACGTCTTTGGAAGGTTCAAGGATAGGCAATTCAGCTCCCGGTGAAGTACTCGATTTTGTCATTCAGGACTTGATCAATGCGAAGGCCAATCTGCCAGCAAGCTGGAATGCCTCCAATGTGGGCAGGGCTACAAGCGGGGCAGCCACCGCCTTGTTGGGCAAGGTTTACCTGTACAGGCAAAATTATACCGATGCGATCAGGGAATTCAATGAAGTGATCAATAGTGGCCAATATAGTTTGGTTGCGGACTATGGACACAATTTCAGTGAGGATCATCAAAACAATTCCGAGTCCATATTTGAAATTCAGTTTTCAAGAGGAGATTTCAATCCATGGTTACCAGTAGATTTCGGGTTGAATGAAAATCAAAACGTAGGGCATGCAGGTACTGGGCGGACCATAAATTTCCGAGCATCATGCTTTCTGGGTGTTTGTGCTCCAGGAGCCAATGGCAATGGATATGGAAGAATTCATATCACCCAACCGCTTCAAGATCAATTTGAACCCGGAGACCCGAGGATATTCCATACCTTTTTTGTGGAAGGGGATGATTATTTTGGAGTCCCCTACAATCCAGCCTGGTCCATTACAGGAGCCACTCCTTCCAAATACATCCGGAATTTCATTACCTATCCCCAACCCAATGCCGGTTCCAATAACGAAAGGGTGATCAGACTTGCCGATGTTTATCTGATGTTGGCAGAAGCAGAACTGCTTGGCAATAGCAATGTAGCGAGGGCTGCGGAACTGATCAATATGGTCAGAAGAAGAGCTGACCCTTCCGGAAATATCCTGCCAGACCGGCCTGCGGGAGCTTCATCACAGCAAATGCTGGAATGGTTGATGCATGAAAGAAGGGTCGAACTTGCACTGGAAGGCCATCGCTACAATGATCTGGTCAGGTGGCACAATGCCGGCCTGATCAACATCGCGACCGACATTGACTTCGGTTCCAGCTTGGCCAATCAAAACTGGAATACCACGCATCTTTTGAAACCATATCCTCAAAGGGAAATCGATCTGACTGCTGATCTTGTGCAGAACCCTGGATATTGATAGAAATTGATCTATTGCCTATTGAACAAAAGGCTGTCAGTTTTGACTGGCAGCCTTTTCCTTGTCTTTTATTTTGAAATGCATGATTTCAGCCTTATTTTGATCAACCCATTTGTTACCTAATTCTTAGCCAAATGAACCTAAAAATTGACATATTATTTTTTCTTTTGGCTGTATCCATCCTAGGTCTAGCTAGCTGTAGGCAAACTGAGGAAGAGAAGCCTTTGTTTCAGAAAATGCCTGCATCCCACACCAACATCCATTTTTCCAATGATATCTTAACCAATGACACCCTCAATGCCCTGAATTATGATTATATCTACAATGGCGGCGGTGTGGCTGTGGGCGATGTCAACAATGATGGTTTGCCGGATCTGTTCTTTTCGGGAAACATGGTTTCCAGCAGACTTTACCTCAACAAAGGTAATTTTGAATTTGAAGACATCACTGTGCAGGCCGGGATTGAAACTGATGTATGGGTCACCGGAGCTTCCATGGTCGATATCAACGGAAACGGGCTCACTGATATCTACTTATCGGTGGCCAATAAAAACCCAGAATTGAGTGCCAACCGCCTGTATGTCAACAATGGTGACGGAACCTTTTCGGAAAAAGCGGAGGAGTTTGGCATTGCGGACAGGGGATACAGTACCCATGCGGCCTTTTTTGATTTTGACAGGGATGGGCACCTAGACCTGTATGTATTGACCAATGCTTACGAAACCAGCAATAAAAATTTCGTAAGACCCAAAAAAACGCAGGGTGAAGCCATGAACACCGACCGGCTTTACCGGAACAATGGGGATGGTACTTTCACAGAGGTTTCGGAAGAAGCGGGTATTCTGATAGAAGGATATGGCTTGGGTGTTGCAATTGCCGATTTTAACCTGGATGGCTGGCCGGACATTTATGTGGCCAATGATTTTCTGACCAATGACCTGCTGTGGATCAACAATCAGGATGGTACCTTTACAGACCAAGCGGGTACATATCTGAAACACCAAAGTTTTAACGGCATGGGGGTGGATGTAGCGGATTTCAACAATGACGGTTATGTGGATATTGCTGTTATGGATATGCTTCCTCCGGATAACCTTAGGCAAAAAACCATGTTTCCGGACATCAATTACAATCAGTTCAGAATGATCCTTTCATTGGGATATACCCCGCAATATGTTCGCAATACCCTTCAGATGAACAATGGCAATGGCACCTTTAGCGAAATCGGTCAATTGGCTGGCATGCATGAGACCGACTGGAGCTGGGCCCCACTTTTTGCTGACTTCAACAACAGTGGATTCAAAGACCTCTTCATTACCAATGGCTACCGTAAGGATGTGACCAACCTTGATTTTATAGTTTACAACAGAGAAAAAAATATGTTTGGGACAGAACGGGCCAACTGGGAGGAAGCCATGGTTCAGCTGGAAAAACTGCCCGGTGCCCATGTCCACAATTACATGTTCAAGAATGATGGCAGTCTGATCTTCAAAGATGTGTCTGAAAGCTGGGGTTTTGGACATCCTACCTATTCCAATGGAGCTGCTTTTGTGGACCTGGACAATGATGGAGACCTAGACATGGTCATCAACAACATTGATGGGGAAGCGGGAATATACCAAAACCATTCTGATCAAAACCGGGGCACCAATTGGCTGCAGATCAGCTTAGTGGGAGAGGCCCCAAACACCCAGGCATTGGGGACCAAAATCACCCTTAGAACAGGAGAAACCATGCAGTTTCATGAACATCACCTTTACCGGGGCTATAAGTCCAGCATTTCGGAAAAAGCCCATTTTGGCTTGGGTGAAACAGAGCTGGTGGATAAAATTGAGGTAATATGGCCTGATGGGCGATATCAGGAATTGCATCAGGTTTCAGCAAACCAAAGACTGACACTCAAACAGGAAGATGCTGAAGAGCCTTCTGGGACAAAACCTCAATCCAAAAAGTCCAAAGAGATCCTTTTCACTGATATTAGCGGTACCATGGGGCTGCAATACAAGCATGAGGAAATGGACTACTCTGATTTCAAAGACCAGTTTTTGATTCCCCATAAGTTTTCCCGAAATGGGCCCGGAATGGCTGTGGGGGATGTGAATGGGGATGGCCTGGAGGATTTTTACATAGGAGGTGCTGCTGGATTTTCAGGTCAGCTGTTTCTGCAAGCCGGAGATGGTTTTGTGCCAAAACCATTTGATTTTGATCCTGGGCCGGATGAAACGGGTGCCTTGTTTTTTGATGCCAATGGAAATGGTCATTTGGACTTGTATGTGGTGTCAGGAGGCAGCGTACATCCTCAAGATTCTGAGCACTATCAGGACAGGCTGTACCTCAACGACGGAAAAGGAAATTTTACCTTGGATGAGGCAGCATTGCCCAAATTACTGGGGAGTGGCTCCAAGGTGGCGGCAGCAGACTTTGATGGAGATGGATTGCTGGACTTGTTTGTGGCAGGCAGGGTAATTCCTGGTCAATATCCTCTTGCACCGAAGTCTTACATTTTAAAAAACAAGAAAGGCAGGTTTGAGGATGTAACACAGCAAGTCCTGCCTGAACTGGAGAATTTGGGACTGGTGACCGATGCAATTTGGACGGATTTTGACGGAGATGGGAAGGTGGATCTGATCGTAGTGGGAGAGTGGATGCCTATCAGGTTTTTTCAAAATCAGGGAGGAAAATTCAAAGAGGTGACGGCATCCACCGGTCTGAAAAACACCAGCGGCTGGTGGAACAGCATTACCGCGGGGGATTTCACAGGCAATGGAAAAACCGATTATGTCTTGGGGAATTTGGGGTTGAACAGTAAGAACAAAGCATCCAAAGAGACACCGCTGAGACTGTATGCCTATGATTTTGACCGGAACAGCAGCATTGATCCTTTGATGACCCGCTTCATTCAAGGCCGGGAATATCCCGTACACCCAAGGGATAACCTGATCAGTCAAATCCCCTCCATGAAAAGAAGGTTTCCAAGGTATCAGATCTATGGAGAGGCCAACATTGATAATGTGCTTACCAAAGAGGAAAGGAGAAACGCCTTACAATTGACTGCTGATCACATGGCGTCTTCCTTTCTGGAAAACCTGGGAGGAGGTAAATTCAAGCTGACTCCGCTTCCTTTGGAAGCCCAAATTTCGCCGGTGTTTGGGTTGCAGGCAGGAGATTTTGATGGAGACGGGCACCTTGATGTGTTGCTTGCGGGAAACAGTTATGCTGCTGAAATCCATTCCGGCTGGTATGATGCCGGGATTGGTTTGCTGTTAAAAGGAAACGGGAAAGGGGATTTTACCCCTATCCGCCATCAAGAATCTGGATTTTTTGTGGATACTGATGCCAAAGGGATGGTCCGCCTGTTTTCCAAAAACGGTGAAACCTTGATCCTGGTCAGTTCCAACGACGCGGATCTCAAGGCATTTTCTGCACCCAGCCTAAGTTCAAAAGGCCTTTTCAGGCCAGAGACATTGGATACCAAAGTGGTGATTCAATTGAAAAACGGCAACCAAACCATACATGAACTCTATCATGGTTCTTCCTATTTGTCCCATTCCAGCAGAAAGATTATCATACCTGAAAATGCTACTCAAGTGACCGTATTCAATAGTTTAGGAGAGTCTCGAAAACTAGACCTATCCTTCTTGAATGTAACAACTTGGGCCAATTAAACTATAGTCTTATGTGAGTATTCAGAAAAAAATAATAAATATCTATACATGTACCCAATACACTGGTCGGATCCCGATAGCTATCGGCACAAAGTCGGAAGTCCCCCGCATGTCGCAGAGCAGGCCCGCCTGGAGTCGGGCAGGAATGTACCGAATATTCCAGTTTGATGGCGAGAATTATATTGATTTACCATTTTACGCCCAAAAGGAGGTGAAACAAATTATGGAAAAGAAAATTAAAGTGAATTTGCTAATACTGAGTCTTTTCCTAGTGGCATTTGCTGTACAAAGTCAGGAATTGCCCCAGCCTAAAGTGGTGGATCCGGCAGAAAAATGGAATGCCCCTTCCGATGCTGTGGTTTTATTCAATGGTGGTAATTTGGATAAATTTGAAAGTGTAACAGGCGGACCTGCCAAATGGATAGGAGAGGGTGACCATTTCACCGTAAATCCCGGCACCGGAAACATTCATACAAAAGATCATTTCGGCGACATACAATTACACATTGAATGGCGTACGCCTACTGAGGATATCGGTAAAAAAAATCAGGAAAGCGGTAATTCCGGTATTTACCTGATGGGCAAATATGAAGTTCAAATTTTAAATTCTTTTCGCAATGAAACCTATCCGGATGGACAGGCAGGTGCTATATATTTGCAACATCCGCCCATGGTAAATGCTTCTCGCGCACCGGGTGAATGGCAAGTATATGATATTGTTTTCAAAGCACCGGTATACAACAATGAAGGTATGGAAAAAGAACCTGGCAGGGTAACTGTTTTTCACAACGGTATTTTGATTCAGTACCATGTAGAGATTAAAGGACCTACCATAGCTTTTAATAAAGCATTGCCAGAGCATGCTACCAAAGGGCCTTTGATGTTGCAGGACCATGATAATAAAATTAGTTTTCGAAATATATGGTTAAGAGAATTGAATTTATGAAAGCATCAAGAAGAGACTTTATAAAAAAAGGGGGTGCTGCACTGGGTGCTATGATTGCAGTGCCGACCATTATTCCTGCATCCGCTTTGGGTAAAAATGGTTTTGTCGCCCCATCCGATAGAATTACCATGGCGGTAATCGGTGCCGGTAATCAAGGCGGCAATGACACACGTTCATTTTTACAGGATGAAAGAGTGCAGATCACCACCATTTGTGATGTCAATAAAAAAAGCGATGGTTATTGGGACGGAAAAGTTGCCGGTAGGGAGTTTATGATGGAAATGGTGGACCAGGCCTATCAGAAGAAATTTGGAAGAAGATACAAAGGAACAATAGGGTATGAGGACTTTCGGGAAGTATTACAAAGAAAAGATATTGATGTAGTAGAAATTGCCACACCGGACCACTGGCATGCCATCCCGGTCATGATGGCTGCCTCTGCCAAAAAAGACATCTACTGCCAAAAGCCCCTATCCCTTACTGTTCAGGAAGGACGGGACATGAGCAATGCGGTAAAACACCACAATGTGGTTTTTCAAACCGGTAGCCAGCAACGCAGCAATGAACATTTCCGCTGGGCGGTAGAAATGGTCCGTAGTGGCAAAATAGGAAAGTTAAAGAAGGTTACCTGTGGACTTCCCGGCGGGACACCTGATTTTGGCAAAACCGCTCATCTTACCGAAATACTACCTGTACCTAAAGATTTCAACTTTGACATGTGGCTTGGACCGGCTCCTGAGGCGCCTTATCAGCCTTGTCGTACACATGTTAATTACCGTTGGGTGCTCGATTATTCCGGTGGTATGGTTACCGATTGGGGCGGCCACCATCCGGATATTGCCCAGTGGGGAATTGGTGCCGATGGTTCAGGTCCCATAAGAATCCAGAATCCCAAATCAAAATGGTCAAACCACCCGGTTTACAATACGGCTACTGAATTTTATTTTGAAGCCATATATGAAAATGAGGTAGAACTGATTGTCAGCAATCTCGGTAAAGATATAGACATACCATCCGGTGTACGTTTCCATTGTGAAGCCGGCAGTGTATGGGCTACTCGTGAAGAACACCACGCCGATCCGGTAAGTGTCCTGGACATTGAACTGGAGGAAAAGGACCGCTTGTACACCAGCAACAATCATTATCGCAACTTTATTGATTGTGTTATCTCGCGTAAGGAAACTGCTGCACCGGCAGAAACCGCTCACCGTTCGATAACCATCTCGCATTTGGGCAATATCGCCATGATGCTTAATCAAGATCTGGAATGGGATCCGGTGAAAGAAAAAGTTAAAGATAATTTCCTGGCCAATCAGTTGCTTTCCAGACAGATGCGGGAGCCATGGGATAAAGTGTATATGAAATACAAGGTGTGATCTCCGATTTTCAGTTATGATTCCTTAAGACTACAAAAGGAACCCAAGGTGCAAAAAAATTCCCTTCTGATTGGGCGGGTTGAAACATCAATGATCCCAAAAGCAAATCTTCCTTGCCATTGTTGTCCAAATCAGCCTTTTCTAAGATCAACCAATTGGATATCAATGGCTCAGGAAGGGCAAAAGGTTTGAAATTGAGGTTTCCCTGATTTTGGAAATAAAGGAAATCCTGCCTTGGCATTTGATCCCAATCCGGAAAAAAAGAGATAGCTGCCACGTCCATTTCCCCATTTCCATTGAAATCACCTGCTATGGCCCGTGAGGCCCCATGCATAGGGAAAAACCAAGCCTCCTCGAAATTATTTTTTCCGTCATTCAAGAAAATCCTTACCCCATGGTAATTTTTGAAAATGGGGGAAAGGTCCGCATTATCCCCATTGGTCAATAAAATATCCAAATGTCCATCGCCGTCAAAGTCCACCAAATCAAAGTCACTGCAACCAAACAAAGGATGAAACTGTAGGGCGGCTTTTTCGAGAAACTTGCCACCGCCTTGGTTGTAAAAAATGTACACGCCCTCATAGGCCTGCGCCATCAGGACCACGATGTCGGGCAATCCGTCTCCATCCATGTCTTCAATAAAAGCCCGACGGGCACCCGGAAAATCCCTCAGCCTGTGTTCCTTGTAGCCTTCTTGGGTCTGCTCAAACCAGGCAAGGTTCCCTTTGTGGTTGCCAAAATTACTGATCACCACATCTTCCATCCCGTTTTGGTTGAGATCGCCAAAGGCAAAATGCACAGGCCTGTTGAGGTTTTCGAATTGAAGGTTGGGCGCCTGGAGTCCAGTGCCCGGATACCGGTTCCATTGCCCAATGGCTTTGGTGGAAGGGTCCATGATGCCCATGGTGAGCAGGTCCAAACTGCCATCTTTCCTGAATCTGATGTCAGATGGTGCACTGTCCACCTGAATGGAATCGATGATTTCCATGCTGTCTGATTGGAGGACAAAAACCTGTCCTAGTCTATCCCCGACATAAAGCAGATTTCTATCCATATCCTTTCTCAGCATGGTGGTCAGGGGAGCCCGTTGCTTTCCCAGATCTGGAATTTCCAATTTAAATCCTGGAATACCTTTCTCGATTTCAGGGATCTCCTGTTGCGGCAAGGGCTTTTCAGGAGCTTCTTCCAAATAGTAGGCCTCAATCTTTTTCCAGTCCGATTCTGAAATATAGGCAGTCACCGGGTAGACTTCTGGGTTCATGGCATTGATGGCTACCTGTGGATCTTCGGGCAACCTTAATCCCAGCCTTTTACGCATGTCCGGCAAGACGCTTTTCTCCCAGGTTTTTTTATCCAACAATTCGGGGTCAGGTTTCAGATGACAGGTACCACAGTAGGCTTGAGAAAGTTGGATTCCGGTCAAGTCCAAATCAGAATTGGCCAGCTCATGCAGTTTTTGCCTGTCCCTATCAGCGAGTGATGCTTCTGTTCCCCGATTTCCTTCTCCACAGCTCCAGGTGCCCAAGGTGAAAAGACCTATCATAAAATACTGTAAAAGCGATTTACTGGAAAAATTATAGTCCTTGGAGGGCAAAATTTCAAAGTGACTTATCAAAACGGTATCTCATTTAATTTTTACTCAATTGATTACAATATATCTTTTTCCTTTCATAGGACACATAAAAAAGAGATGAAATGAATAAAGATTTTAAGTGACGCTAAATCTTGGGATATGCTTTCCAAAATAGGATGTTTTTGTTATACTTGATAAGTAAACCCGTTCAAACCTTAACCCAATTGATCCATCATGAAAATATCCCTTCTCTCTTTTAATCTTGTATTGTTTGGCTTTCTCCCGATTTTTTTTTCCTGCCAACCACCTTCTTCCGAAAACGCTTGGGAAATAGCATCTCCCAATGGAAATCTGTCTGCAAGGTTTTATCTCGAATCAGATTCTTCGCGGCTCATGTACGAAGTTTTCAGTATGGAGGGGGCAGAGAAAAAGAACATACTTTTGCCTGCACCTTTGGGTTTGGCTCGGGAAGATCAAGGATTCTTTTCGGGGTTGGTTTTTGAGGAAATGTCGGGACCGGTCAGGCACTCAGATGCATACACGATGGTCACCGGAAAGCGATTGGATAACAAAGATGAAGCAGAAGAAATGACCCTTACCTTCTCCAATCAACAAGGCGGTTTACTGAATTTGGTGGTTAGGGCATATGATGAGGGGATTGCCTTTCGGTATGTATTTCCTGAAAAACAAGATGGGAAATTCAAGGTGATCAAAGAATATACTTCATTTCAATTGAATGAATCCAGTAAAAAATGGATTCAACCCTATGATTCCATTACCAATTATACCCCTGCATATGAAAAATACTACACCAATGGGGAGCCTTTGGGTAGTCGGCCTCAGTATGGAAACGGCTGGTGTTTTCCGGCACTCTTTGAGACGTCAGGTCATTGGGTGCTGCTTTCTGAGACCGATTTGGATGAGGGGTTTTATGGATCAAGGTTGGAAGGGAATGGCTCAACATATTCCCTGGCAGGGCCTTTAGAAGGAGAGGCTTTTGGAGAAGGGAATGTATATGCGGAAAACACCCTTCCATGGGAAATGCCTTGGCGTTTCATCACTGTTTCCAAAGAAATTTCCGGCATAGTTGAATCCAATATGGTGCATCATCTGGCATCACCACAAGCAGATGAGGATTTCTCCTGGGTAGAGACGGGCCGTGCTTCCTGGAGCTGGTGGAGTGACAATGACAGCCCGCAGGATTTTGATAAACTCAAAACCTTTATTGATTTTGGTTCCACAATGGGATGGGAGTATTCTCTGATAGATGCCAATTGGAATGTCATGCAAGGAGGAGATGTCTGGGAGCTGAATGAATATGCCAAATCCAAATCGGTGGGGCTTTGGCTATGGTACAATTCCGGTGGTCCCCACAATGTGGTGACTGAGATGCCGAGAGACAGGATGCATGAAAGAGAGGCAAGGAGAGAAGAGTTTAAAATGCTTAAGGAAAAAGGCATCAAAGGCATCAAGGTGGATTTTTTCCAAAGTGACAAACAGCACATCATTGAGCAATACATGGGGATCTTGGAGGATGCCGCTGCGCATCAGATTATGGTCAATTTTCATGGTTGCACCATACCCAGAGGTTGGGCGAGGACATGGCCAAACCTGCTGACCATGGAAAGCGCAAGGGGAATGGAAACCTATATTTTCGGAAGGGACTTCCCTGAAAAGGCGCCTCTACATAATGTCCATCTGGTTTTTACCCGTAATGTGGTGGGATCCATGGATTATACTCCTCTGGCATTTTCCAACTCTACCTATCCCAGAAAGACCAGTTATGGGCATGAACTGGCTTTAGGGGTGGTTTTTGAAAGCGGGCTTGTGCATCCATCAGATGCCGTGGACCAATACAAACAGCTTCCAAGTCCCGTATTGGACTTTATCAAAGACTTGCCGGCGGTATGGGAAGACACCAGACTGCTGGCAGGTCACCCCTCTTCAGATGCTTTGGTTGCCAGAAAAAGCGGAGACAGCTGGTACATAGGCTATATCAATGGACTGGAAGAAAGCAGAACCGTTGAGGTAGATTTTGGTTTTCTGGAAAATGGAAATTTTGAAGTCGAACTCCTCGCAGATGGGGAAGATCATCAGTCTTTTTCCTTTGGACAAACCGACACCGAGCAAGGGAACACACCTTCTGTAAATGTGCTTCCTTTTGGAGGTTTTGTGATGAAACTGAGCCAAAAATGAGAAAAGATTATACCCAATCTGAAGGTCAGGTTCTAAAAAAAGACTTATTGAGTAAGATCAATTTTGGGAAAAGTCAAATAGGAATGAGGCATTATTCTACGCCTAAACACTTGTGGTAAGAAAAATAACTGTATCAAATTGCAGGCTGACGGATATTCATGAAGCCTATTTTACCCCAAATTTTCCAAACAGCCAATCTTCTGTTTTTTTCCCTTGTTCCGGATATGTCCAGTGCCCGGTTTCCGGAACCACAAAGACTTCTTTGGGCGCTTGGATCACATTGTAGGCGGAATAGAAAGAGGTGGGAGGACAGACTTCATCATTGAATCCCCAGGTATAAAAGCCGGGGGCTTTCAGGATTCTGGCAAAATTGACCACATCATAGTAAGCCAGCGTTTCGATCACTTCAGGTTTGTTGTAATGCTTGAGATTTTGACCAGTAAATACATGGGGCCAGCCTCCTGCTCTCCCGTTGAGGTATCCCGTAAGGTCACTCAAGGCAGGGTAAACTGCTGCCAAATAGTCGATCCTGGAATCTAAAGCTGCCGTGATGATGGCCAATGCCCCTCCCTGACTTCCTCCCTGAACGGCAAGATTTTGGCCATCGTACTGAGGCAGGTTGACCAAAAAGTCCACAGCCCGGACACAGCCCAAATACACCCGCTTGTAATAATACAGGTCCTTGTCCTGATTGTTGATATGCATGTATCCGCTCAATGCTCCCGCGGATAGATTGTTATAGACCTCCTGAGGAAGATCTACCGGAATGCCATGAATGCCAATCTGCAAAGTAATCGCACCCCGCATTGCTTTTCCCAGATCTCCTCCATAAGGTCTGATCCCTGCTCCGGGTACATTCAAGATCGCGGGAAACTTCCCTTCCCCTGTAGGAATGCTTAAAATTCCATAGATTCTGGAATTTCTGATGTTTTGAAAACTGACATGGTAGACATCCAGGTGTTGGTTGCTTTTCTCCGGTAAGTGGGTCATTGTATAATCCATCGGAATTTCCGCCAATTCTGCCTTGGCTTTGTCCCAAAAAGCAGCAAAATCAGCCGGCATTTTGACCGTGGGCTGAATTTTTTCCGGTTCAAATGCAGCGGTACCTAAACCCTTGTATTCCTTACCGTCTAGGGTGGCATACACCTCACACCTGAGAAATCCCGGATTCCGCATGGTGAATTTCTGGGTTTTGGCTTTACCATCCTTCAAGTTAAGCGTCCCTTCCTTCAATGGCTCCATCTTTTCTTCCATCACCACATACCTGACATTTTCTACCGGCACAGCCACGCCGGATTGTGTGATGTTGATGGAAAACTCCACATTCTCCCCTGTTTTGTAAGTCCAATCTGTTTTATCCGGGGCCACAGAGATGTTCAGATATTGCCTTGGGATCTGGCCCGATGAAAACTCAATGATGCAGAAAGTGAATACACAAAGGAGTAATAGGCTATTTCTGTTTAAATTCATGGTTTGGCATTAAAGTACGTACAAAATTTAAATTGCTATAAATTTAAATGACTCTGGCAGGGAAAGCAATCTTTTGTGGAGTTTCATTTCTTCCATCATTTTATAAGTTTGTTTTCGAGAATACGCAACAAATATTTGGGAAAATGGACCAGTTGATTTCTCCTTTCTGGGTTTTTTAAGCCTTCAGAATGTTGTGATAAAACCAAAGCATTTGTAATTTCCAGATCAAATCAAATTAATTATTTTGCAACGAATATTCCCTAGAAACATGTCAAAGCCTTATTACAGGATAGCCATAATTTTTTTGTTTATTTTCCAGATTTCCTGCAAACAACAAGATGAAAATACCCATACGCTACCCAATATCGTTTTTATTTTTGCTGATGACTTGGGATATGGTGACCTGAGCTGTTATGGGGCAACTGATATTGCTACTCCGCATATTGACCGACTGGCTGCTGAAGGAATAAAATTCACTTCATTCATGTCTGCATCTCCTGTTTGTAGTCCATCAAGGGCGGGACTTCTGACGGGACGAATGCCACAAAGAATGGGAATCAACGGGGTTTTTTTTCCGGACAGTTTCACAGGAATGGATCCAGATGAAATCACTTTTGCAGAGATCCTAAAGGACAAAGGTTACAGAACCGGCATTGTCGGGAAATGGCATCTTGGACACATGGAAAGGTTCCTTCCGCTGAATCAGGGCTTTGATGAGTATTTTGGAATTCCTTACAGCAATGACATGGCCTCAGTGGTTTATTTGCGGGGCAACGAAGTGGCATCTTTTGAAGTGGATCAACAGTATATTACGAAAAATTACACGGAAGAAGCCTTGAAGTTCATTGATGGTGCCAAGGGGCAACCCTTCCTCCTGTATATCCCCCACAGCATGCCCCATGTACCAATATATGCTTCTCCCGGATTTTTGGGTACCTCTCAAAGAGGACTATATGGCGATGTCATCCAAGAATTGGATTGGAGTGTTGGTGAAATAGTAAAGAAACTGGAAGATGAAGGTCTTTTGGAGAACACATTGGTGGTTTTCACCTCTGACAATGGACCGTGGTTGGTGATGGAAGAGCATGGAGGTTCTGCTGGCGGCTTGAGAGAAGGAAAACAATATACCTTTGAAGGAGGAATGAGGGTACCTGCAGTTGCCATGTGGAAAGGTAAGATCCAAGCTGGACAAGTCTATGAGGATTTGGCGACCATGATGGACTGGTTTCCCACTTTTTGCCAGATGGTAGGTGCTGAGTTGCCAAATGATCGACTGATTGACGGGAAAGACCTGAGTGCTGTTTTATTTGAAAATGGGAAAAGGGCCGATGATAAATTTCTATACTATGATGGTGCAATTCAGGAAGGCTATAGGGATGGAGACTGGAAAATCAAAAGACCCTATAAGGGATTTCCAGGAGCCAATTGGAAGCAAAAAGTTGATGGACATGACACCTTATTGGTAAACCTTAAAAATGATCCTGAAGAATCCACCAATCTTCTAAAGGCAAACCCGGAAAAAGCTGCACAAATGTACCGCAACATGGATTTGGCTGTCCAACAGCTGGGTCCTCTTCCAGAAAGTAAAGTCCTAAGAGGGGCTGTGGATAACAGCCATTACGAATTTCTTGAAGAAAAAAGAAAAAAGGCTAATCAATGATTGTCGATTTCATCCATTTTTCCACTTCATCCATCCACTTGACGGATGAAGTGGGATTGTTCATGCCATAGCCATGGCCTCCTTCCTCGAAATAGGTAGTGCCTACAGGTATGTGATGTTCTTTGAGCTTAGCCTCCATGACATAGGAATTTTTGATGCTTACATTGTCATCTTTGGCATGCACCAGGTAGGTTGGAGGTGTATTTTCATTCACATGTTTTTCATTGGAATATAGGTCAAGCATTTCTTTTGTGGGGTTTTCCCCCAAAAGGTTCTTGGCCGAACCACTGTGGCTGATGTCGGGGTCAAAGCTGACTACCGCATACACCAAAACCATAAAATCAGGTCTGAGACTCGTCTGGTTGGGATTGTCTATGACGACTCTTTGATACTGGGTACCCGCCGTGGCAGCCAAATGTCCCCCTGCCGAAAACCCCAAGATTCCGATTTGATCAGGATTGATGTTCCATTTATCCGCATTTTCCCTGACCATTTGAATGGCTCGCTGGGCATCCTGTAAGGGGCCTATGGTCTTGTCTATCATGCTTTCATCATTGGGTAGGCGGTATTTGAGCACAAAGGCAGCAATTCCCTTTCGGGTAAATTCTTCTGCAACATCCGATCCCTCATGACCGGCAGCAAGGATCCAATATCCCCCTCCAGGGCAGATGATGACAGCCTGACCTGTTGCGTTTTCCTCAGAAGGAAGATAGGCAGTCAAGGTAGGATTCGTCACTTTACTGATCCTCAAGATTCCGTTTTCACTGGTTTCTGATTTTTCCTCATCAGGAACATCAATGGCATTGGGGATGGCGTTTTTATATAGTGGCATTACGTTTTGGGCCAACGCAGTAAGAGAGGTAATTGATAAAAGAGAAAGGATTAATAGGTTTTTCATGGTTTTATTGCGGTTAAAACTCCTTCAATTTAAGCCAATTTTTTTATTCCCGGTAAATCAGGCATGGTCATTTGGTATTTGTGGAATACAAAATTCAAATGTCAAGGGTCCAGGATCAATTTTTGACCCGCAACAATTATGCTGATGCCAATTCCGGGTTTTTTTGCAGCATGAAAAATGGACTGGAGAGGTTGCAACAAATATCCAAGACGGCATACAAACTGAAAAACTTATTCTGACCTCGAAAGACTGATGATATAATCCAAAAGATGCTCAATTTCCTGCTCGGATAGTCCGGAGAGCAAACCTTCGTACATCAGGGATTTTTTTTCTTCTTCTACCTTTATGATTTGATCCCTTGGGATTTTTTCTACAAAATTCCCGACCAACATGACAGAGAGGTGCTTTTCATCTGTATTGATGATCCTGCCAAGTTGCACTTTTCCATCGTTAAGCGTGATTTTGACTCCCATCATGCTGGGTTTAATGATTTCGGAAGGGGCTTCGATTTCTTCCCGTATTTCTGCTCTTGATAATCGGTTTCCTATATCATTCAGATTGGGTCCCAGCAATTCCTCGCTTTCATCCACTTGGTGGCAGGCAGAACAGGCACGCTCTGCAAAAAGTTGCTTCCCGGCCTCGATGGCATTTTCTGAAAGATCGGATGGTTTGAGTTCTCTTTGGGCCACCGGAGTAGGAGATACTTCGGGGTCATAAATCAACCTAAAGAATCCCCCGGTTTGGGTTTCTGTAGGATTGTACCAGTAATCTGAGCGACCGTGCTGTGCCAGATACAGGTCACCGTTTTTGCCGAAAGCCAAGTCTGAAAGCTTTGGGATATCCGCCACAGGAAACTCTTCAAACACATAGTTACTATCATCTTGCTTCTCTATTTTCACCCTGCCTACGCCTCCACGTTGCCAACGCTCACCCGGGCCATAAAAAGCAATGAACAGCTGACCGGCCGCATCTCCAAAATCATTTTCTGTCGAATTGAAAGCCATGCCTCCTGGAGCTACTTCAGTTTTGAGAATATGGGCAGGTTCCTGAAGCTTACCGGGTGAGCCATATTTAAGGGGGTTGTGTCCATAAAATGCACCGGCTACCAGCAAATTCAACTCTTCATGGGGATTGCCTCCACCTTCATTGTCAGTAAAAAAAAGATCCCCTTCCTGATTGAATCCCACTCCATAGACCGATCTGATACCAGAGGCCAGTATTTCAGATTGCTTGCCATCCGGTGAAATTCTGATGATGGCCCCTCTGTACCCTTTTGGGTCAGGAGAGGCACCGGCATTCCAGGAATCTGTGCTCATGGCACAATAAAGCCAGCCATCAGGGCCGAAATTCAAGCCTGTTGTCCATTCATATGGATGGTTGCTGAATGGGATCTCATTAAAAAAAGTCCAGCTGCTGTCAGCCCTACCATCTCCATCCATATCCACAAAAGCCCTGATTTCCTGGCTGGTACCAATGTAAACGGTGTCACCCCGATAGGTAAAACCTGAGGGTGAACGTAAGCCAAATTCGCTGACATCAACATACAATGCCGCCTCGTCTTCCAGCCCATCCCCGTCAGAGTCCAATAACCGGTAGATTTCCCCTGTCTGATTGGCGGCATAGATATGTCCATTTGGCCCCAAGGAAATCTGTATGGGATTTACGATGCTGACCCCTTTGTCTATGGGTAGCATTTCCAACCGGTAATGCCCATACACCGGAAATTCTTTTTGACTGTAGAAGAGGTTTTCTTCTGAGTTTTTCGTGGAACAGCAGCAAAGTAAGAGCGGAATTAGCCATGCAAGATGAATAACCCAGCGCTTAGGCCATTCATTTTTCACCCAACATCCCTGCATATTATTGTAAGCCAAAAAATTCATGATGATATTATTTTGTCAAATCAACAAAAACCAATGTACTTCGAAGGTAGAAAATATTTGGCTGAAAATCAGGGATAAAATTTTGCAATTCCTGATATATTTAATTGGTTATTAATGACTTAAGTAAAAAGTTAAAGTGAATTTTTTCAATGGCTATTAGAGAAATTTTGTTTGAGATACAGGATTTCCATCTTTTGACCAAAAGTAAATGCAGGCTCAATAGGGAATATTTAACTGTATTTTTTTAACTTTTACATCCCGTCATAATTAACTCCTTTTTCGATGTTCAGAAAGCTTGTCAGATTGATCAAAGCACCGATTGTATTTGTATTGAAAAGACCCATCATTTGGTTTTCGCAACGTGTCTCCTCATCACCCCAAAAAGAAGCGGTTTTTGAAAGGCTCAGTGAGATTTACGAGGGCATTACATCTGATTCGGATTTAAAAGAGGGGGCAATGTATGACATCAACCTGAAAGACGGCCGGAGCACCATCATCCTGACAGATCACCACAAAGGAAACCGAAGAGGAGGCGATGAATTCAGACACACCGAGGGGACCTACTTGGCTGCTTTGGATTATTATGATCAAAAAGACAGCTATTACATCAATTTAGGGGACAGTGAAGAACTTTGGAAATACAACATTTTTTCCATCATGAAAAAGAACAAGGCCACATTTGAAGCGGAGAAAAAATTTGTAAAGCGAAAAGCTTTTTTCAAACTCTATGGGAACCATGATATTTTCTGGAAAATAGATCCTTTTGCCAGTTTTTACCTCTGGCAGCTGTATGGCAAGCCCATCAACATTTACGGAGGGATTGTCATTCGGGTCAACTATGCGGAAGGACATTACATTGATTTCTTCTGTACCCATGGACATCAGGGTGACAGTAGGTCAGACGGTAATTGGTTTTCCAAATGGTTTGTGGCTTACATCTGGGGGCCTTTGCAGTCTTTTTTGGAGATCAACATCAATACCCCTGCCCTCAGCCAACAGGAGAAAACTTACCACAACCAGTTGATGTATGAGTGGAGTCAAAATCAAAAAAACCTGGTGCTGATCACCGGACATACCCATCAGACCATTTTTCACTCTTACAGCCATATACAATGGCTCAAGCAACAGCTGTCCATCGCACAGGATCAAGGCTTAGAAGAAGAGGCAGCTTCATGGCAGGAGAAAATCAACCGGCATCCCAGCCAATGCGATGGTCGCCTTACAGACAAAAATGGGGAGAAACCGACCTATTTCAATGCGGGATGCTGTTGTTTCAATGACGGAAGCATGTCTGGAATAGAAATTTCAGGTGGACAGATTGCCTTGGTTCGTTGGGCAAATGAAGAAGGGGAATACAAGAGAAAGGTCTTAGAAGCGCTCCCTTTGATTGAGCTGCATCATTTGTTTTATGATTGAAGTTTTTTAGAAACAAAATATTCTGCTTAAACGGGTTGGAAGTCCGAAGTCGGGAGTCCTTCTGTCGGCGTCGGGCAGGCCCGCCTGAGTCGGGCAAGAATGTACGGGACATTTCAATTTGTTGGCGAGTATTATATGGAATTACCATTTTACAGGCATCATTAGGTACATACATTTATTTTATTAAAACGATCAAATAGCAAATAATTAGCGACAAAAAACATTTTTGTAAACATAAAAATTCCAATATTTAAATGTGAAAATTTTTATAAAAATTCTTTAGTTTTTTAACTTGGTATTGCATTATATTGTTGAAATTTTAGTTTTCAATTTTACGTTTTTGAATACCCTTTTCCTCATTTATGAAATCACTTATTACTGGCATCTTTTTGCTGATGCTGACCCATGTGGCCTTTGGGCAATCTGATTTTAGGGCTGGCTATGTCATTTTCCCAAATGGAGATGTCATAAAAGGTCAAATCGATTTTAAAGAAAATTCGAAAAATTATCAAGTTTGTGTTTTTAGAAACGATCCCAAGTCGGAAATCAGGAAATTTTCCCCCAATGATTTAAAGGGGTTTGGTTTTGAAGGAGACAAAAGATTTGAATCTCGAGAAATTGCTGCGGATGATGGCAATAGCATGGAATTTTTGCAGGTTTTGGTGAGTGGAGAAATTACCTTGTTTAGAGATGCCAATAATTTCTATGTGGAAAAGGAAGGAAAAGGGTTTTTCCAGTTGAACCAAAAAGATGTTCAAAAGGAAATAGATGGAAAGACCATGATATCCAAATCAAACAAACACATAGGAATTTTGAACTTGTTTTTGGCCGATTGTCCAGACATGGCTGGAAGGATTCCGAAGCTAAGCTTGAATGAAAAGCAGTTGACAAAATTGATTTCTGATTACCATGTTTGCACTGAGAAAACGTATACTTCCTATAAGGCAGAAAAACCATGGATTAGAATTGAAGGGGGGCCAATGGCCGGCATGCATTTTTCCAGGATGTCCGTAAAAAGTGCCAATGTAACCAATGAAATAGTGAATGGGACCAATGACTTGGTTTCCAGTCCTTTAATAGGTGTCAATCTTGACTTATTTTTCCCTAGGCTACATGAGCGGGTTTCAGTAACCGCAGGACTTAATTATACCAAATCGACCTATAATCTCTTTCACGAAGGACCAGTATTTGACCGGACAAAAAGAAACTTCTTTACACTTTCAAATCAAGAATTAAAAGTCCCGATGGGAGTCCGTTATCATTTTCCAGAAAGAAATCTTACACCTTTTGTATCCATTGGACTTTCACAGACTTTTAATTTGAACACCCAAAATCTTTGGGCGGAGGAAATAGAAAGCCGCAATGAAATAGAAACTTTTCACCATGACAATCTCCTGAGAAGTTTTCAGCTGGGAGCATGGGGAAGTGTGGGATTATCCAAAAATCTTTCTGAGCGAATGAAAGGAATAGTAGAACTGAGAATGGAACATACCAACGGGGTATATAAAGGAGACCCAAGGTCACCTATCGGCATGACCTCAAGGGTCACCAATCTTCAATTGGTATTGGGTATTAACTTTAAATGAAATCATGAAAAAATCACTTTGGGTAATTTTGTTGCTTGCCCTAAACTTATCTGCCTGCATAGAATCAGAACTACCAGAACAGGCCTATCCGAGAGTTGAAACCATGGAGGTCAACCCATCTGCTAACCTTCGTGGTAGAATCGATTTCCCCTCCAATCAAGCCATATCCGACCATGGATTCCTTTATGGCACCAATGAACTTACACTCAAGTATGAAGGAGAAAAAATCTCCCTAGGCACTGCCCAAGGTTCCCTGGATTTTACCTCTCCACCACCGCCACAATTTGCTGGAGGCACTACATATTATTTTAGGGCATTTGCTAAAACGGAAACGCATACAGTTTTTGGAAATGTGGTGGCCTATAAACTTCCCTGAGGAGCCAAATTTGAATAGTTTAAAGACAGACCATCCTCAAAATGAAATCACTTTTCACAGGCATCTTTTTACTGATGCTGACCCATTTGGCCTTTGGGCAATCTGATTTTCGGGCTGGATATGTCATCACCCTAGAGCGGGACACGCTTTTTGGATTGGTAGACTACAAGGAAAGTGCCCTTAATTCCAAAAAATGCAGGTTTATTGATTACAATAACAGCATGACCAATGATTTTAATCCTAAGGAAATTTTTGGGTATGGGTTTAATCAGGACAAATTCTTCGAATCAAAGGAGGTGGTGAAGGAGAACAATGAAGTGGACCGTGTTTTTATTCAGGTTTTGGTAAAAGGTCAAGCCTCTCTGTACCGGTACAAAGATGACTTTTACCTAGAAAAAGAAGAGAGCGGATTGCTTAGGCTTACAGATCCTAAAGTACTTGTAGAAAAGAACGGAAGAAAATATTACAGGAAGCCAATCAAACACATCGGCATATTCAATTCATTGCTTACAGATTGTAAATATTCAATTTCCAAATTTGATAAGGTAGAAGTGGATGAAAAGTCCTTCACCGAGGTAGTTGAATCCTACAACGAATGCACTGGATTGCCTTACATCGCTTACAAAGAAGAAAAACCCTGGACTGTAACACAGATTGGGTTGGTATTTGGTTACAATGCCTCACAGGCGAATATGGTTTCGAGACTTTCATATGAAAGCCACTTGGATGGGTCTTCATATACCAATTTTTCTCCGGGATTGGGTTTGTCTTTTAAATTTCTCGCCCCGAGGATCAATGAAAAACTGGGGATAACAATAGATCTCATTGGTAGAAATCAGCTCTATAAGGTGTTTTCAGGTCAAAGGGATGTACTGAATTCTACCAACAGCTACATGACATTGTCATTTTTCGAATTGAAGATTCCCTATGGTTTGACGTATACCCTGACAGGTAAAAAAACAAGTCCCTTCTTTAGTGGAGGAGCTTCCCACACTTTACATTTTAATAGACATTCCGAAGCCATTTATGAAAATAATCAAGCAGGTGTGGTATATACCAGTCGTGGGCATGGTCAGGAAATCAATGACTTTCAGATGGGAATTTGGGCTTCTTTGGGTGTAATCAGGAAAATGTCATCTCGGTATAGCGGATTTGTTGAGTTTAGGGCAGAAAAAACAAATGGACTAAACAGTCAGAAGAGCGGACCCGGATTGGACATTTCACCCAGTGTAAACAATTTTCAGATTTTGACTGGTATTTACTTTAAATAAGTTTCATGAACAGATTCATAGGCTGCTTAGGCTTTTTGTTGATGATGACATTAAGCTGCCGGGAGGAAGAATTTCCAATTCCTGGATATCCTCAGGTTGAAACCCACTCCATCGCCATCATGGGCGAAACAAGTGTTGCATTTTCCGGGGCCATAACTTTTCATAAAAACTTCAAAATCCTTGACCATGGTTTTATCTGGGGAGAAAAAGAAGAGCTCAGTTTGGAACTTTCAGAAAAGTTTTCCAGAGGAGCAACCGAGGGTTCCTTGAATTTTGAATTTGTCCTGGACAGGGGGATGGTAAAGGATAAAACGTATCATGTAAAAGCATATGCTGTCACCGATACCCATATCGTATATGGAAACGTCGAGACTTTTGTCAGCCCTGGCAGTAAATCTCCCATGATCCTTGATTTTTCACCCCGAATTGGTGTTTGGGGGGATACCATCAGGATTTCAGGAAAGAATTTCAATCAAAGACCCGAAAACAATAAGGTCACTTTCGGACAAGCCGAAGCAGAAATTATCAACAGCAGTGATAGTCTTATTTATTGTTTGGTTCCCACATTTAGCTCCTATCCAACGGCATCCATTGCTGTCCAAACCGCAGGGATGCTTGCGAAAGCACCTGAGGTGTTTAAGTTTTCAGCACCCGAATTGTTGTCTTTTTCACCGACTACGGGGATTTTTGGAGATACCCTGATCTTGGAAGGACTAAACCTTGGGTATTACCTGCATCACTTAAAGGTTTACTTTGATGAACATCCAGCCAGATTGGTTAGCATGGAACAAAACAAGCTTAAAGTAATCGTACCGGATGAAGTTTCAGTCAAAAACAGTAAAATCAGCCTGCAGTTCGTGGAAAGTCACTTGGTATTCAATGACTATTTTACCTTGATTCCGCCAAAACTTTTGGCTTTGGAAAAAACCAGTAGCTTCACCGACACCAGTTTAAAAATTTATGGTGAAAATTTTAATCCGATTACCGATCAAAATAAACTTTTTTTTGGAAATACCGAGGTAGAAATCCTTAATTCCGGAACAGATTTCCTTGAATTCAGAATGCCAACAAGAGGTCATTACAGGAATAGAACGGATAATTTTACAGTGGAAATAGCCGAACAAAGCAATACTTTGGATGTCTCCTTCCAACTTTTGGACCCATGGCTTAGAATTGCGGATTTTCCATTTTCCGGAGAAAAAGTAAATATGGCAGTAGGATTTTCAGCTTATGGAAAAGGTTATGTAGGCTTAGGTGAAGAAAATTCGGAAATCTTCTGGGAATATGACCCCATGATGGATTCTTGGAACAAGAGTGTTACATTTCCCGGCAAGAACAGGTCACTGGCCGCACACTTTTCTTTAGGGGAGTTTGTATATATAGGCCTTGGGTACAATTATCCTTTTAATTACTTTCAGGATTTCTGGAAATTTAATCCAATAACCAAGAGATTTTCAGCTATCAAACCATTTCCTTTTGGGTCATACACAGGAATTGGCTTGTCTACAAGAGGAAGAGCATTCTTAATCATTCCTCGGGAAGAGCAAAATTTCTGGGAATATGATCCTGTAAAGGATGATTGGATTGATTTGGGAAATCAAGGCCTTCCCAAATATCCAGAAACAGGTTTCGTGATCGATGATAGGATGTTTGTGTATGTTTTAGACCCCTTCGAAGAAATCAATAGACTGTATGAATATGATTTTAACTTAAAAGTTTGGCTGCCAAAAGCCGAACTATGGGATGGGGAATCTCATGAAGGGTCCAATGCATTTGTGATCAATGGAAAGGCCTTTCTCCGAACTTTTCGGTCATTGTACAGGTATGATCCGATACAGGATTTTTGGGAGAAAAGGGCCTTTAAAGATCCAGATTTCAGAAATTACGCGGTATCCTTTGTCATCAACCAGAAAGTTTATTTAGGTACCGCAGGTTCCTTTATTAATGTAAATGACTTCTGGGAATATGACCCAGCTTATGATGTAGATTGAAACAACAAATTTAAATAACCATTTATACTTAATTGTACCCACCCTATGAAGAATCTTTTTTTTATGCCGCTGTTTTTTGTCCTTTTTCAGGCATCATTTGCCCAATCCGACTTTAGAAGCAGTTATCTTTTAACCTTGGAGCAGGATACGGTTTATGGTTTTATAGATTACAGGGAAAGCAAAAAGAACATGTTGCATTGTCGGTTCAAGGCTTCTGCGGATGCTGATGTGGTCACTTTCACCCCAACCGAAATCAATGGTTTTGGCTTTTTTGGAGATAGAGTTTTTGAATCCAAAACCATTGTCTCGCAGGATGGTGAAGAGAAAACCTATTTCTTTGAGGTTTTGGTAAGCGGTGAGCTTTCCTTGTACAAAGCGGATCAGGATTTTTTTGTGGAGAGCCCTCAGGCTAGTTTAACAAGACTGACTGCCCCTAGGACAATGGTTCAGCAGGGTGGTAAGCAATATGTTCAAGACAACAATCAACACATCAGGGTGATGAATGCCCTCACGGCAGATTGTCCATCCATGAAAACCAAAGTTGCCTCAATGGGAAGTGGGGAAAAAAGCTTCACTCAAATCGTGGAAAATTACAATGAATGCAAGGGTGTGGAATATGTGACTTATAAAGGTGACAAAGAATGGCTTTCGGTTAAAATTGCCCCCATGATAGGGGTAGGCGTTTCCCAGGCAAACTTTGTAGCAGGCGATCCGGATTATAGGGATTTTAATGGATTTTCAGACTACTCCGTTTCCCCTATTTTGGGGATGACCATTGACTTTTCTAATCCCAGGATGAGTGAAAGAATCTCCCTGACCCTTAATCCCATGATTCAGAACCATCGCTATTCCGTAAGCACAATCTCTGAAGCCCCTTTTCTCAGAAATACCTACAACATGGAAGTGAGTATCATGGAACTCAAATTACCAGTGGGGTTTACTTACAAGTTTACAGGGAAAACCTTGAGTCCTTTTTTTCGAACGGGCTTGTCCTATACGCATCACCTTAGGCGATCATCCAGTAGTGTCAGAGAGAGACTGATTGTCGAAACCTTGACCATCTTTGAAGGGGAAGGTCAGTCTTTGACCAGGTCCCAATTTGGCCTGTGGGCCGCATTGGGTATTCAAAAATCATGGAATAAAAACAAGGCTTTGTTTTTTGAAGCAAGGGCAGAACAGACAGGAGGGATGAATAACAATGTGGGAGGAAAACCCGCCTCCAATCATCCTCCAAGTGTAGTCAATTTCCAGTTTTTGACAGGGATATATTTCTAGTAAAACTTAAGTTTTTTTCCTTTACCAGTGTATAGAAGGCAACTGGTTCCATCAATCAAAGAGAGATTTTTTGCATATCTAATTGTTATTCAGGGGTTTTATTTCTTATGGCTGATGAATTTACTTTTTTCCTGAACGATTCCAAGATCAGGTTAGTTGTATATACATATAATTTTGAAAACTAACCAACTTACATTATGAGCACCAAACCACTTTTAGAGATGTTAACTTTGGGAGATCTGGAATTGAAAAACAGGGTCATCATGGCTCCCATGACCCGCAGCAGGGCGGATAATCCGGACAATAAACCCACTGAACTTCATGTCAAATATTACAAACAAAGGGCATCAGCCGGATTGATCATTACCGAAGGCTCACAGGTTTCCAAGAAGGCAGTTGGGTATATCAATACGCCGGGCATTTATTCACCGGCACAGGTGGAAGGCTGGAAAAAAGTAACATCAGCTGTCCATGAAAAAGGTGGAAAGATATTCATTCAAATCTGGCATGTGGGAAGAATTTCACACCCGGATTTTCATAACGGTGAATTGCCACATGCTCCTTCTGCGATCAACCCCAACTCCAAGTCATTTACACCAAAAGGTTTCAAAGAAACGGTGACCCCAGCGGAAATGACCATTGAAGAAATTCAAAACACCATCAATGATTTTAAAATGGGCGGTAAAAATGCCATGGAGGCTGGTTTTGATGGCGTGGAGATCCATTCCTCCAACGGATACCTGCTCCATCAATTTTTCAGCCGAACCTCTAATGTGCGGACAGATGGCTATGGAGGCAGCATTGAAAACCGGGCCAAAATCCTATTTGAAATCATCGAGGCACTCAAAGAAGTCATGCCAGAAAACAGGATTGGGCTCAGATTGAATCCGTCTCTGCATGGGATTTTTGGGATGACCATGGACGAAGAAAGTATTCCCACTTTTGACTATATCATTGAAAAGCTGAGTCATTATGATCTGGCCTACCTCCATCTTTCAGAACCTTTTACAGATGTGTCGGAACTTCCTCACGCAGTAAGTGAGATCGCCAAAAGATACAGGCCCATGTACAAAGGCACCTTGATTATCAATGGGGACTTTGATCAGGAAAAAGGTAACCGGTACATTTTGGAAGGCTTGGCTGACGCAGTGGCTTATGGCAAGCCTTACGTTTCCAATCCGGACTTGGTGGAAAGATTTGCCAATGATGCCCCTATCGCAGATTGGGATCAGGATACCTTCTATACCCCAGGCGAAAAAGGATACACTGATTATCCCAAATTAAAAGCTGAAAAAACAGTTTAAATAAAAAAAGGCCAATCAAATTGGCCTTTTTTATGCCCTATCATGTAATTTTAGAAAAGAAAATCTTCAAAGAAAACTTTCTTTGTTGGCTTTAGTTAATCATTTGATAACCTTAAAATTCAGTAGAACTTTTATACTTTTGACGATAATTTGAATCAAGTTTGAGCAACATGAAGCTTACATTTTTGTTGGGATTTTTCTTTTTGATTTGTCAGGGTGTGAAGGCACAGTTTTCAGAAAACAACGCGATTTACCTTAGCCAATCCGCTTTTGTGGGCAATTACTTTGGAGCGACCATGAGTCTCAATTACATCCATAAAGAAAATCTGGTGGTGGAACTGGGAGCAATGATTATGGCCAAAAGACCCGGGGATCGCCCGGAAGATTACAATGGGGGCATGCTCAGTATTTTTACTTTTGGATTGGCGGCTCCCAGAAATTACATCAGTTCCTATCAGCTGCTAATCGGAAAATCCATAGTCCTGACCCCGGAAGGGAATCAGCGCCTGCACCTCAAAATCGGGCCTACCTGGAACCAAATCAGCACACCTACCAACTGGCAGCGGGTGTCAGGGTCAGGTCTTGTTGCCGGAAATTATTCCTATGAATTGGTGGATAGTCAAGGTCTCGGATTCATGGTCAGACCCACTTTGGAATTTCCGATTACAAGGGGATTTGGGATCGGGTTTGGGACATTTTTTCACTTTCACCGACAATCCATCAACTGTGGGGCAGAGATGCGTTTGATGCTTGGTTTGCTTCGCAGAAAATACTAATCTGGCAGGGCAAAAGCCACATAAGCATCTCCGGATTTGGTTCCTTTACCTCCTCCGCATGCGATGACCACATATTGTTTCCCGCCTTTCATGTACACGGCAGGGGTGGCATGACCCGCAGCGGGGATGCTTGCTTCCCACAACAAATCCCCATTGTCCTTGTCAAAGGCCCTAATTTTTTCATCCTTGGTAGCGGCTATGAAGACCAATCCGCCTGCGGTGGTGACGGGTCCTCCATAATTTTCCGTCCCGGTTGGGGGGATGCCTTTTTCGGTCAGTTCTTCAAATTCTCCCAGTATAGATTGCCATTTTACTTTCCCGGTATTCATGTCTATGGCTGTCAGGGTTCCCCATGGCGGATTGATGCCCGGATACCCGTCTTCTGTCAGCAGGCGGGAATATCCTTTCATAAAGTAGCGGGAATACAGCCGTTCCTGTCCCCCTTCCATTTCTTTTTTATCCCCCACGGTAACCTGCTCTTTACCCAAGAGGTAATTGACCATCAGTTCCCTTTGACTTTCTTCAATGTGGGCAAATGCAGGCATGGCACCTTTTCCTCTTTTGATCAGGTTACCCAGACTTTGGGCATCATATTTATCTCCAAGGTTTTCCAGCGATGGGAATGCTGGAGGGTTGCCTTTTTTGTTCATGCCATGGCAATTGGCACAATAATTCACGTAGACACTCTGCCCTAAATTATCAAAATCCGGATTCTGGCCCATTTGAATCAGCCACGGCATCTCGTTGGCATTGACATAGAGGGTCTGCGTGTGGGGATCAAAAGAAGAGCCTCCCCATTCAGCCCCACCATCCATTCCGGGAAAAAGCACAATCCCATATTCTTCGCTGGGTGGCAACCACATGTGTCCATATTTTGCATTTTCCAGTTTGCCCCGGATATCCGATTCCCACTCTGGAGTGAGGTTAAGGATTTCTCTCTCCGTATAGGCCATCCTCATAAAGGGTTCGGGAAGCGTGGGATGGGGTTGGGTGGGCCAGCTTTGTTCTCCTGGCAAGGTGGAGGCAGGTACTTCCCTCTCCTCAATGGGCCAAACGGGCTCTCCGGTCACCCGGTCCAGTACATACACATAACCCTGCTTGGAGGTCTGTGCCACCGCATCGATCCATTTTCCGTTTTTTTTGATCCTGACCAGGTTGGGATTGGCAGGAAAATCACGGTCCCAAATGTCATGGTGTACCCCTTGGAAGTGCCAGATCCTTTCCCCTGTTGCAGCATCCAAAGCCAATAGGGTATTGGCAAAGAGGTTTTGCCCATGCCGGTATCCTCCCCAGAAATCATAAGTGGAGGATCCTGTAGGAACATACACAATGCCCCGCTCCTCGTCCAAACTCATGCCTGCCCAGTTGTTTGCACCGCCTATAAATTTAACGTAGGTGGTATCCCAAGTGTCATACCCAAACTGTCCGGGTTGGGGAATGGTGTGAAAAATCCATTCCCGCTTGCCTGTTTTGACATCATAGGCCCTGATGTGGCCTGGGGCAGCATCAAGGCCTTCGGAAAGGCGCATGCCCAAAATAAGTTTATTGCCGTAAATGATGCCTGGGGTATTGGAAACAATTAGAAATTTCTCCAAATCTGTATCCAGATCTTTTTGAAGGTCTACTTTTCCCCCATCTCCAAAATCCATGATAGGCCGACCGGAAGTGGCATCAAGCGCCATTAGCCAGTTTCCCGCCGTAAAAAGAATCCGTTTATCTGCTCCATCCTCCCAGTAAGTGACACCTCGGTTGGTTCCCGCCCATGAATTTTGACCACCGAGAAGCTGAAAGGGATTGAAGCGCCAGAGCAATTTCCCTGTGGCAGCATCCAGGGCAAAGACATTGATTTGGGGACTTGTGGCAAACAAGACCCCATCCACCACGATCGGCTGGCATTGGATCTGAGAACGTTCTGTAGCATCACCCGTTTCAAAGGTCCAGGCTACCTGAAGGTCTTTGACATTGTATTTGTTGATCTGCGTGTGGGAGACATAGCGGGCAGCATCTTTGGTGCCCCCAAAGGTTTGCCATTCACTGTAATCTAGGGAAGCGGTTTCGGGTTGGGTGTTGCAGGAGGCCACTAGGATGGCCGTGGTCAATAGCAATAAAATTCTACTCGACATTAATTTTGGAATGATGGGTGAAAGAACAGGAAAATGGAATCGGGATCCATCGTTACAACTCTGAATATAAGATTATTCTTTCAAAACACGCCAAAAATCCGCTACAAAAGCTTCTTTGTCAATTTTGGAATAAATTTTCACCGTAAAGGATTTGTTTTCCGGTGGAGAATTGACCTGCAAAGTTTCTGAATGTTGTGGCAACAAATAGGCCTGCACCAAAGCCAGGTCCCACATCACCCGGGTTCGGTCCTGTGGATTTTGCTCCCTCCAACGGTTTTGAAGGATTTTTTGGATGGGGATGCTATCATCCAGCCTTCCATAGGTATCATCACGGTCATATTGCAGGGGAAGGGCAGTTTCAAGTGGCATAATGGTAAATTCCAGGCCATCCAGATCCAATAAATGATCAAAGGCATTGAGGTCATTTCGGATGTTGAATTCATTTTTACTCCAAGCCCGGGTTTCCTGATTGTATCGAGCCCCCAAGGCAAAAATTCGGATTTTCGGGAGAATTTCAGGGGCCAGAATGAGGGCAGATGCGACGTTTGTCAGGGCTCCCAAAGTCAGGATATCCAGCTTTTCCCCTTCCGGGAGGGATTTGGCCAATGCAATAATGGCTTGGGCAGCTGGAGAATCCCTTGGTTCCTGTCCACCCCAGGCCCGGCCGATTTGTCGGTCTGCTCCTTTGGGATGGGGGAGTCGCAACAAGCCCATGGCCTCAAGGATTTCTTCATTTAGCCTTTGGCTGTCTTCCATGGTTTGCAGGCCTTTGGTTTCATAAGCATTCCACTTTTCAAAAACCAACAGATCTGGATTGTTGAAATGTGCGGAACTCAGTCCTACTACCTCAACATTCGGATCTTTGAGTAACCTGACAATAGCATAAAGGTCATCCATTTCATTCCCGGTATCTGAGTCCAACCATACTTTTTGTTTTTGCGCAAAGGAGGGGACGATCAGGATCAGAAGAACGAAAAGGACGAGATATTTTTTCATAAGGTCAGCTGCTTTGATTCATTGGTAATATAGGCAAATCAAAGCTATAAACTTTTTATGATAAGTACACCGGTCTTATTCTTCCATGGATTGACTACCTCAGCCCAACTGCTCCAAGCCCTTTCTCCTTCTTCTTGGTATTCTCCGGTAAAAGGATTGAACCAGGTGATGTTGAGCTTGCCGCTTTCAGGTTTGGGAATGACTATATTGACCCGGTCACTTTCCGAAGGAATCATCATCAGGTAGAGGTCTTTGCCATTGTGCAAAGCAAATCCATTGGTGGCCAGGTTATCCTGTCCTCCTTTGTCATTGGTGGTCAGCTTGGGAAAACTCGGTCTGAGGGAATTGAAGTCGTACCTTTCAAATAACCCCGCCAGGTGTTTGTAATAATCAAACCTCGGAGCATCAAATTCATGTTTCTCATCAAATGGATCGTGGATGACAATGTTCCATGACGTATTCTGCCAGTAATAAGACCCATATACCCCTGCAAACACGCACTCATAAGTCCTTTCCAGACAGGTTTCCGCATGGGTATAATTGCCCTCAAAAGAACGGTAAGGTCCTTCTTCATAACCACCATGTTCGATGTTCACCACAGGCTTATCGGAATGGATTTCCCTCCCTTGCAGCATCAGGGAATAGAGATTGGAACGCCAGCTCTGAATGGAAATAAAGTCTACCCTTTGGGATTCCCTGGAGTTGTATTCATAGTCATGAACGGTTACCAAACGCTTGAAGGCATCTCTTTGTCTGATGCGGCTGATCCGTTCATTGATATAGGGGATGTCACATCTGCCATAATCCAACGCCTCTTTGGATACATCCCAGATCATATTGCTGAAAGCCTGATAGCGGTCAATGATGTAGTCGAAATACTGATTGTCCGCTTTGGAGTACATGTCTGGCCAATTTACTTTTTTATTCCATACATAGATCATCAGGTGGGCATCCAAACCCTTTGCCTGCATGCTGGCAAAAACCCGGTCCAGGTGTTGAAATAGCTTGAGATTGAGCCGTGAAAAATCGGGGTTGTCATTGTCTCCCAAAAATGGGGTATAATCCGGCCTGCCATAGAAATACTCCTCGGGCACATCTTTGGCAATCCCCCATCCTACATCGTAGGCATAAAGGTTCATCACCACATGGTTGAAGCCGTTTTCTTGTACATGTTTCAGGATTTGTTCGGTTTTGGGCATGGCATCCGGGTTGTCATAATCCAGGGCAAAAAGCCAATCCAGCTCAAAGGCCAGCATAAAATGCGGACTGCCATCCTCATAGATAAAGGCCTGGGGATTTTCCGGGTCAAGGATTACAGCCCCCTGCTGATTCTCCCTTGTATTCGTACTTATCATGATTTTACCTTTCTGCCCGCTTAGTTCGGGTTTTGAAGCGTATGTCTCAAAGGTCCAAGTGCCGGGGGTCATGGAAGAAAAGCGCGCAATCCATTTGTTTTCGCCGTCATAAAAGCCGGGTACTTTTAAGGATTGACCATCAGGTCCGCTATAAATCGCGCCAAATTCCACCTCAAAAGGATTGGCATTGCCAATGGGTTTTCCTTTGAAACTGATATCCACGACCTGCCATTGTTCTGCTTTTACTTCAAGATTTCTCTTGTACTCCTGTTTTTGGATTTGGGAAAGGGCCGGTAAAGCACAGCATACCAATAGCAGCCCTATCCCAATTGTTAGATTAATCTTCATGTTGTGAATCTTTTAAATTTATGGCCAATACATGGGGATTGTCCTGGTTGGTATCGTAATGGTCGGCAATCATTTGTGAATGAAAGAAATGGATCTGATCCATTTTAAAGCCGGGCGATCTTCCTCCGATGTAAAAATCATTGCGGCCTTTTTTTAGGTACACCTTGGGAGGATCCATAAAATCCAGGTGTCCCATCTCAAATCGGGTATCCCAGCCCCATTCCTTATAGCTCAAATGGGAAAAGGTTTTCAGCCAATCCCCATCATTGGTTTTGGTGAAAATGTCATTGTTTTCGGTGTAATCATGGGGGTGATCATGCCGGTTGTAAATCCTGAAATGATAATCCCCTTCATTTTCCACCAGTAAAGCAAAATGGAGGACACCAAAATCAGGGTCAAAATTCATCTCTCCGGTCCATTCCAGATAGCCTTTGCCTGAGTAGCCCGGATTGTCCGTTTTCAATTCCCATCCGGAAACAGGAGGATGGGATTCTGCTTCTATCCTGATGATGCCCTCCTTTTCCGCAAAGGTGTGCTGCTCAGTTTTCGGCTGACAAGCGACCAGAAATAACATCAGAAAGGAAAGCGAAACCATTGTGAAAGGCAAGTGCTTCATATATTCTGGGTTTTAAGGTGAAAATCAATCGGTTTTTCCGGCTTCATCCGTAGCCAGATAAAGATGGCGGCCACATTGAGCAGGGCGCCTATGATAAAGAATGGAGTGACAGATCCAGTCCAATCCTTGAGATAGGGAAAAGCCAGCGCGGTGACAAAAGAGCCTAAATTTCCTGCCATATTCATGGTTCCCGATACAGCTCCCGAATGTAATTTTCCGATGTCCACACAAAATGTCCAAGACGGGCTCAAGGTCATGTCCGCACCAAAAACCGCCATGGAAAGGAAAATGATGGCCACGTTGATATCCTGGGCAAACAGGCTCAAAATCAGGCCTGAGGCAGCCAACCCAAATCCGATGATCGCTGGCAATAACCTTGACCAACGGAAATGACCTTTCCTGTAAATGTAATCCACCAACCAGCCGGAGAACATATTCCCAAATGCTCCGGCCACCAAAGGTAGTGAGGCAAAAAAACCTGCGGCCACATTGTCCAGCATGAATTGCTCTTTGAGATGGGGAAAAAGCCAGGTCAGGCAGAAGAAAAAAGTAAAGTTGCTGGCAAAATACTGCCCCATCGCCAGCCACATGTTTCTGGATCCTACTATGGACTGAATGGCAACCCCGGATGTGGCTTTTCCTTCATGGCCTTCACTTTTTCGGGAATGGATTATTTCTTCTTTTTCATAAGCGGAGACCCTGGGATGGTCTTCGGGATTGTCCCGAAAGAGCCAGTACCAGGCGATGGCCCAGGCTATTCCGATCAGACCCAGCAAAAAAAAGGTAGCTCTCCAGCCCATCAGCTCAATCACTATGGCGATCAAGGGCAGAGAGAAGGCTGCCCCAAATCTTCCACCGGAGAAATTGATGCCGTTGACAATGCCCCTTTCCCGAATAGGAATCCAGTGGTAAATGGCCTTGGCCATACCGGGATAGGCACCCGCCTCCCCGACACCGAAGAGAAAACGGACTACCATAAGCGACACAAACTGGGTGACAGCCCCGGTCAATGCGGTAAAGATCGACCAAAGGCTTACTACCATGGTCAGGATTTTTCTGGGACCAAACCTATCCGCCAACATGCCGAAGGGGGTCTGAAAAAGGGCATAACCTAAGGCAAAAATGGACAATACCCACCCAAATTGCTTATCCGAAAGACCCAAAGCCTCCGTCATGGGTTCTTTGGCCACAGAAATCCCAATCCTATCCACCAATACCAACATGGAAAGCAGGAAAGTCCCACCTACCATGAAGTATCGGCTAGGTATCACAGGTTTGGTATTGATTTCTGACATGTATTTTGGGTTAATGGATTCTTTTAATGCCTATGTTCATTCAAAAGTCTTGTAGAAATCCTCCAAAACCTCCTTTACAATTTCTTCATCAGTTTCTGCCTTTAGGGTGCCTCCAACGGCGATTGCCCCGATGATTTTCCCATTTCTTAGGATGGGATGTCCTCCTTGAAGTGGGGAGTAAGCGATATTTTTGGAAGGTTGCAACATGGGAAAACGCCCGGATAGGATGGTGTTTTCTAGGTCTATAGTGGGCCTCTGAAAACTCAAAGCCGTTATGGCTTTATCAATGGCAATTTGTATGGCGGCAACCATGCTGTGGTCCCACCTTTCTGCCAGCAGCAGGTTGCCTCCATCATCCACGATGGCCAATGCCCCGGGTACTTTTCTTTTTTGGGCTATGGCAAAGGCAGACTGTGCCAAATGCCTGGCGCCAGCCAAAGAGAGCTTTTCACTATTTAAGGTGTAGGGTGAATGGGTTATTTGGCTCATATCCGGTAGATTTCCTCTCTTACCAGTTGAAGCAGCTCCATGGCCTTCTCTTCCCGCATCAGCTTCAGGTATTTATCTTTGTCGAGAGACTGCACGAGCTGATAGATTCCCCGTGACATTTTCGAATGGTTGTCAAAAAACGGCATCATTTCGAAGACCCTCGGCGAGGCGTCTGTGGTATAATATTTGTCATAGCCGTACAATTGGGCATAGAACAAAAACTCGGCGTAGTGAAGAAAATTTCTGGTGGCTCCCACTAAATCCCAATCAAACCGGCAATCGTTGTCGTTGGTATGGAGGTAAAAATCCACTTCGCTTTCCCCACACATGGCGATGGACTGGGCGGGGTTTTCCTGGGCATAGAGGGCATGGCCAAAATCAATGGTCACTCCGGTGCCAGGCATGTTGACCTCCTTCAGGAGCAAGATGGACTTGACACAAGTATCCAGTTGACAATGCACCCTGGTTTCAGAATACTTGTATTCTATAAAGAGGGGGATTTCAGGCAAATAATCCGCTGCTTCTGCTACGGAGTCTATCATGTTTCTCCAGGAAGTGCGGTAATCAATCTGAAAGAGGTTATCATACCCATCGGTCAGTGGACAACAGGTCACTAGCGGGGCACCCACTGCCTTGGCAAAATCCTTTGCCCCTTTGATGATGTCAATGGCCCCTTTTCTCAACGCGGGGTCGTTTCTGGAAATGGACCCACCTACCCATTGGGGTTCCTTTTTGATGTTGGCATTTATGGCTGCAAACTTAAGCCCCAATTCCTCCATCCAGGCTTTGGTTTCGGCTGCATCCCCTGTTTCATAAGGGTAGACCACTTCCACGCCATCGCAGCCATCAATCTGAGTGACCAATTCCAGCCTTTCTCTCAGGGTGGTAGGTTCATGGTAGGCAGAAAATCTGTCCTGTGTTTTACTTAAAAATGAGGTGATGATGCTTTGCTTCATGCTTATGCTAGGTTTGATGTTTTTCTTCAGTCTTCGATGATCGTCGCCCGCACCACATTGGGATCGGTAAACCGGTCAAAACCATCTCTCACACAGGTGGAGAAAGAATACAATACTGCTCCTTCAGGCCCTGCCTGAAACCAATGTTTGGTACCGGGGGGGAGATGAAGCTGATCGCCGGGTTTCAGGATGCGCTCATGTCTCATGGTGTAATAGTCCTCCTTGCCTTCAGGGATAAAGCCCTCCTTCATATTGGGGGTTCCGGGAATGTAAAAACGAAGGTTACCCGCTATGGCCCTGATGATTTCTTCCTTTCCGGCATCATCGTCTACCGGAGGATGCCAGTGTTCAGGTTCGGTTTGGTTGGGTAACAGGACCAACACTTTGGCTGAAATTCTTTTGGTACTGAAATGGGTCAGAATCTGAACTCCCTCTTTCTCAATGTCATTGAGCCCAAAATCCGCCACATCAATGGCATCCGCTTCCTGATCCGTGATCAGGATTTGGGCCTCCCTGATCATCTTTGCGGATATTTTTTTTATTCTTTCAAAATCCTCCCTTTTGATCATGACGTTGCAAGGAGGTTTTGTTTATTGTTGATTTTGTCTTCTACAATTTGTTTGGATTTGGCCAAGTGTAACTTCATGGCTGATTCGGCTTGAACCGGGTCCCTACTGAGGATTGCATGGACAATATCGAGGTGTTCCTGAAGGGTTTCCTCTGGGGGACGGATTAATCCGATCCTTTCTATGTAGGTGATCAGGTTGCCTTGTTGGAAGAGTTTTTCAAGAAATTTGTTGCCGCATTTGGCGATGATGAAATGGTGGAAATTGCTGTCATCCTTTTTATAGGTTGCCAGAGAAAAGGTCTTCTTGTCCAGGTAAGGTTCAAAAAATCCCTTCAGCTTTTCCAGGTCTTTGCCGCCGATATTTTTGGCCAACAATCCTGCTGCCGTGGCTTCCAGCGCGATTCTGCAATCAAAAATTTCCAGAATTTCGGAATCGTCCATCAACTTTACCTGGTATCCTGCTTTGGATTTGGGCTCGATGAGGTTTTCCGCCTCCAGCATTTGAAGGGCTACACGCAAGGGGGTACGGCTGATGCCCATTCGGGCTGCCAGTTTTTCCTGGACTATTTTTTCACCCGGGGCCAATTGACCGCTTACAATCATTTTTTTCAGTTCCCTATAAGCCTGTAGACCCAATTCATCGTTTTTTATCATATTCGTGCCGGTTAAATGTTACAACTGATGATTTTGTATACGGTATACATTTTAAAGATATAAAAAATTTTTCTTTTTCAAGGCATTTTGTTACAAACTGACCAGATTCAGGTAGATTCTTTTACTTTCTAAATGGGATTGGTACACGGCTTCCACAGCTTGAAGACTTTTCAAATAATCGGATAATTCAGTTTCAAAGGGATTCCCTGAACTCAACCTGTCAATAAAATGCTGCTGACAGGACTTTACACTGTCACCTGCAAACCCCAAACGACTGGGCTGGAAATCATGAAAATAAGCTTTTTCCCCGAGTCGTTTGATGGAAATCTGTCCATTTGGATGCAGATGTAGGCTCCCTTTTTCACCTTCTACCAGCATTTTCCCAAAAGTATACCTAGGGTCTTCATAACTGGGTTCATTGTATCGGTTGGCATCCAACAAAGCAGCACTTCCCCCACTGAAATTCATCAGGACCATGACAGCATCTTCCCCCTTGATCAGGGGGTTATTTTGCCTCATCTGGGCATATACGTCGGTGATTTCTCCGGCCAAGTAGCGGAAAGTGTCTATAAAGTGTACCCCTGTCTCATGCATGAACAGCCTGGGCATGGTTCTGAAGTAGGGCTGACGGTCCAGGTAGGCATTTGCCCCCCATCCATCTCCTGTCCGTAAGTGAAAAGCATACTGAAAGATTTTTTCCCCGATCACCCCTGATTGCACCAAAATTTTGATTTGCCGGTACCAAGGTTGAAAGCGCCAGTTTTCATGGACCATAAACCTTGTAGTGTATTTTGACAACAAGTCATTTATTTCCATTACTTCCCCAAAGGTATTCGCAAGTGGTTTTTGGCAAATCACTGGAATATCCCGATCCATGGCCAATTTTATCAGCGGCAGGTGAGCATCAGGGGGTGTGATGATGTCCACAAAATCAGGTTCCTCCTTATCCAACATTTTTTCTGCATCCTGATACACCTTGGGCAGGTCATAAATGCCTGAAAATTTCACTGCTTTTTCCTTATGGGTATCACAAACCGCTACCATGTCCACCTCTGCTATTCGGTTCCATCCATCTGCATGGTAGTGGCTGAAATAGCCTGCTCCTATCATCACCCCTTTCAGTTTTTTCATGATGGAATATTGGAATTGTTGAAAAGAGACACTATTTCCGTTAAGCTTTCCTCATCGCCCACATTACCGGGAAAAACCACATAGGGCATACCCGGAAACTTGGTTTCCGGACCCAGCTCCCAAACCGGAACTCCGGCAATCACCTGTCCCAAAACGAGGCCTCTTTTCATCCCCAGTGCTTTTACTGCCAGGTCATTGGAAGTGATTCCCCCTTTGGCAATCAAATAGGCAGGTTGCACGTTCAGACATTTGAGCATTTCCACCAAAAATCCTGAAATCCTTTGACCGATTCCGAGGCTCTCTTCGGCAGTTTTACCTTGGATCAACTCCCGTGAGGTGTATACAACGACTTCTTTATCCTGCTTCAACAGGGTCTCGATCCACACTGCCAAATCATTCAGGTATGGCTGTTGATCTGATTCCAGAAGCCGGGGAACTGATATTGCTATGGCTGTTACTTGTTTTTTGGAAAGTAGGTTTTCCAGTTGACTGTTGCTTTTTGGCACATACGACCCCACAATGGTTAAGCCTCCTATGGATCGGATATTCGATGATGGCAAGTACAACTTGGCCTTTATTCCCGAAAAGGCGGATACAAATGATGCGGCAGTCCTGAAAAGCATGTGGTTTCCTTCTCCCAGATGGTGATACAGAGCCAAACAAACCTTTTCTAGTTCGGTATAACAGGTGCTGTTCACCACGAGGATGTCATCATTTTTCAATTCTGACAAAACATCAGCAATGACTGTGAGACCTTGGCTTATCTCTTCCAACCCCAAACTCTTTACCGCCTCGGCTTTGATCTTTTCTTTGGATTTTTCCTGCACCCATTTTTTCAAATCGCCATGCTCAAAGCCGAAGCTTTTGTCTTTTGCAAAGGGGGTTTCGTTTACAGGAATTTTGACGTTGTTCTCGTTAAGATAATGTATGTCGCCTTCAGTGATCCTTCCCCCCTCAAAAAATGCCGGAATAAGCAAAATTGGGCATGAGGGAAAACCTGCGGCTTTACTGAGTTGATATACTTCTTCCGGGAAATGTCCCCTTAAGGTAGAATCGCTTCTGCTGACCAACAAAAAATGCCTTTTGGCTTTCTTTGAAGCAGCGGCAAGATTGTTTCCGATGGTTTTCATCCGGCCCAAAGCTTCTTCCAGTGGGAGGCTTCTGGAATTGGACAATACAAAAAACAACCGGGTTTTATTAACAAATTCCCTGAAGAAAGTGTCAACGGAATAATCCCCAAGCACAGGAACTCCATGGACTGTTTGGGTACCTGTAGGATCGTCATCCACGACCACCAAGGTCCAGGGGGAAGATTGGAAAATGCTGGAAATTTCCGTAGCATAGGGGCGATCCTGGGGGTTGGTTCCTGTCATTGACATGCATCTATTCAGAGATACCCGCCAGAACCCTGGCTGGAGCACCATCTCCGTCTTTTATTTTGAGCGGACACACCATCAAGGTAACCTGTTCGGTTTCAATTGCTGCTACATTGCAGATGCCTTCTACGATTATGACTCCTCCTTTAAATAAGATATGGTGAATTCTGGTTACCTCATAGAGGTCGTTGACATCTGCCACAGAAGGAGGTTCCACAGCTAGGATTTTGATTTTTTTTGCGACCATCCAATTGGCCAAGTCTTCGCTTATCCTGGGCAATCTATTTCGGTATTTGTGAGGATCTGATTCGACAAATTGGCTCCAACCGGTTTTGAAGATCAGGCTGTCTCCTTCCTGGATTTTGTCTGCCGCTTCTCCCAAATCCTCGATAAGGATCAGGTACCTGTCTTCTTTGTTCTGCAGGTCTATGACCCAGGCTTTTCCGGTCAGTTGATCCGGGGTAAATTGATCGATGGTAGGCCCCGGAATGCCGAAATGAACAGGAGCATCCATATGGGTCCCGGCATGGGTGTAAATGTCCAGGTTTCGGGCATTCCATCCATCCGATTCCAAGGTTTTGACCTGCCTGATGTAGACACCGGGCATGTTGACTGATAAGGTAAGGGTGAGGTCAATCCATTTCATGGTAGGCATGTAGCTGTTTGATTACGGTTGCTGCAAATTCGGAAGTTTTGGCTGTACCACCAAGGTCTTTCGTTTTTAAACCGCTTTCGAATGTACGCTCTATGGCCTGCACCATTTCTGCAGAGGCCTCCTTTTCTCCCAGATGTTCCAACATCAGGGCTGCAGACCAGATGGTTCCTACCGGGTTGGCGATGCCTTGACCAGCTATGTCCGGGGCTGACCCATGGATGGGTTCAAACATGGAGGGAAAGTTTTTTTCCGGATTGATGTTGCCACTGCCACCCAAACCCAAACTTCCCATGATACCCCCACCCAAATCACTGAGGATATCCCCAAAAAGATTGGTGGTCAGGATGACATCAAAATATTCCGGATGCAGTACAAAGTTGGCACTGGCATTGTCGATGTACATTTTCACAAGCGCCACATCCGGATATTGGGAGGCCACTTCTTCAATGACGGCGTCCCAATACTTGAGACTATGGATCAGGGTATTGGATTTGGTCACATTGGTGACTTTTTTTCTCCTCTTTCGGGCCAATTGAAACGCATAATGGGCAACCCGTTCGATGCCCTGTCTGGTGAAAATACTGGTATCCAGACCAAATCCTTCGGGATCTTCTGGCCTGAATATGCTTCCTGACTGGACAAATTCCCCTTCGTTGTTTTCCCGGATGACTACAAAATCGATGTCTTTTGCCGTTTTGGTTTTCAAAGGACTTTCCAGCCCCTTGAAAAGTTTGACAGGACGATAATTGACATATTGTTGGAAGGCCGTTCTGACTTTGAAAGTGTAGAGTTTTGCCGGTAGGGTATCATCCACCTCAGCCAATCCCACGGCACCAAAAAACACGGCATCAAAGGCCTTCAGGAGTTCCAGTCCGTCCTCAGGCATAAAGGCGCCTTCTCTGAGATACCTGCCGGCACCCCAATCAAAATAGGTGAGCGACAGGGAAAAATCAAAAAGCTGAGCGGCAGCTTCCAGTACTTTTACGGCGGCAGGTACGATTTCCTGCCCGATTCCATCTCCTGGAACCACGGCAATGTTATAGGTTTTCATAGGCCTTGTTAATGTCAAAATAAAAGTTAAATCCGTATACGGTATACAAAAATAGTATTATTATTTACTTATAGAAGTAAGTCCTTAGAAAAAAAGGAGATTAATTTGAAGAAGCCTCCAAAAATGAAGCGGTAGCTGTGGAACTTTATATTTGGTTAAAGATGCTAATTTTACAAAGGCGTGATTTAAAAATAACTGAAATCATTATAAATTCTGCTAAATCCTTGTCAAGTCATTTAAACATTAAATCTCGGTTGGACAATTTTATTTTTTTATTTGAAAGCGATTCCAAGGTTTTTTTAATTAGAGTAGCTCTTTCTTGGTTAATGAAGGCTGGAATTAAATACTCAATTTTTATTTTAAAAAGCCGGTTAATAATTACTAAATCCTCCTTAGAAAAAGGTCTCAGCCCGTTGATCAATTCTGACATGTATCCTTTTCTATGGCCTAAAATCTTAGCCAAATCATTTTGGTTTAATCCAGCCTGTTTAAGGTTTTTTTTAATCAGCTCTTTTCTCGTTTGATAAAATTCATTTTCGGATTCAATTATTGCTTCAGCCAAATCGCTCTCCTTGATCTGATTGTTAGCAATCGTATCTTCATTCGTCCAATGTATTTTTTCGAAATTTTTAATCAAATCACGCAAATGATTCCTAATGGGTACATAAGATTTATCGGTTTTTACCAGCACCCTAAGTTGTAAAAACAAAGATGTGGCTTTCTCATATTCAAGTTCACTGCTTAGTGAAGTAATATTTTGTATTGAAAATTTATCCATTTTAGATCAGTTTGTGAATACGTAACCACTTCTCAATTGGTGACTTGTTACCTTTGAATGTATGACCATACTCATCATGTGAGCCTGTCCAGATTACAGTTGCTTCATTTTCTTCGAACACTATTAAAACCATGGTCCGATGAATACTCAAATCGGAAAAGTAAAATCCATTGCTATGCACACAATCTGTATCAGGTCGGGTTTCTTTTATTTCAGTCTGTTTGGTCCACTTGGCATTTTAGATGTCTGAAAAAAATTGATCAACCGCTTTGATCAGTTTTACATTGCCATGGTTCTTGCTTTTTAATTTCAGCAGTATATGCGTAACCGTGCAGTTTCAATTAAAAGGTCGCACATTATCCAATTGTCTTTGATTTTTTTGTCTATCCCTGAAGTGTAAACCAGTAAAAGCGGTCTGACTGGGATGTCTGAAAATTTGGTTTTAAAGTGTCCAACTTGAATGGCAGACCAGACCAAGGTTGGCTTCCGGTTTAGGGATATTATCCACATTTTTTCTGCCTTACTTAATATTCAAACTCAAGGGCGTAATATTTAAATAAGTGATCATTTTCAACCTGATCATATTCACGGGTGGCTATGTAAATGGTATTTTTGTCTGCCCAAAACATGGGAGTTTTTTCTTCTCCATTGATATCTAAACCATGAAAATCAAATGTAAAAAGTGGCCAAACCCCATTTTTTGATGACTTACATATTTCAATTTGCAGGTAATTATCACTTCCTTCTCTCTCAAGCCCGACCCAAAGACCGTCGATAGACATTACACCAAAAGAGCCTCGAAATCTCCGATAACCTGAAGCCATTTCATTGGTGCTGGCAATTACGAAACTAGCTTTTGTATAATGATTGTCAAGTATGTAAAACAAATATAAATCCAGGGTAGGATAATGTGCTTCAAAGGAAGTAAGGCATCTTGGTGAATTACATAATTCCCTTTTAGCGAGTTCTTTTTCCCATTCATTGTAAGTTTTTTCAATGGACTCAAATGATTTTTCAAGTTTTGTAGGGTCTGGGATGTTGGTTACAAAATGGGCATTGAAATTGGTATTTAAAGCTTTATTAAAATCAATTTCGGTAATAGGGGTAAAAGTAAAAAATCGCCGGCTTTCTTGGGCTGTTGCATCTTCAGCTTTAAATCCAAATAATCCTAGTCCTAAGAATCCTACTAATGTCAGTAACTTGTTCATATGAGTTTATTTACTTTTTTTCTTCCTAAATACTTCCTTAGGCCAAATTTTTAACTGTTCCCTGAATCGTCATGCTTTTGCCAGATGTCCGTAGTACCTTTTTAGCAATTAGACTTCTTGATTCAATTTTCTGAGGTTGAAGTTAATAAAAGTTACAAAAATGGTAAATGCTAAGGGAACATATGGAAAATCTGGTTGTTAAGGGTAGGGAGTAGATGGATTTTTGATTTTCATGAATAGTAAGGCCATTATCCCTATTCCAAATACAAGGAACTCAAGTAGCCAAAAATGAAATTGAAAAACTTCTGTTGACATCACCAAACTAGGAAATATCGGCAGGAATGCATTGGAAGTACCATGGGCAACCAGGGCAGACATGGGTTTGTTTTTTGAAGCTTTGACCACCCAAGACAGAAAAAACGACAATCCAATGCATCCAATCAGAAAAGCTGGAAAAGGCATAAACACCTGAAAAGAATCAGGAATAGCCCATAAAGGCAAATGCCAGAAGGCCCAAATTAATCCCAAAATCGTATTCCCATACCACAAGCCAAACTTGGACTCCAAGTAAGGCATGATATATCCCCTCCAACCGATTTCTTCCTGACCCCCACCAAAAAAGATCATCAAAAGCCAATAAACAGGGAACACATAAATCGTGGGCAAGAGCATAGGTAATCTTTCATATCCAAAAAACCCGGGAAGATACCAGGCTAAAAAATTAGCAATACCCATTGCACCAAGAATGATAAGCCAAACTTTCCAACCAAATTTGATAGAAAGAAAGGACTTAAGGAAAGGTCTGACAAATGACTTTCCTTGCAGGGTTCTAATGGAATAAATCGCTCCAATACCAGGACCAAAAGCACCCAAAAGGATGGCAGGCATACTCAAACTGCCGCGCAGGCTTTCATTCCAGTTCCAGATGCCTACACCACCCAACACAAAGGGAAGCCATAACAGCCAAGACCATAGAAAAGTAATCACAAAGAACCGGACCGGAATGGGTTTGCTATTTATATTATCTGAATCCATTAAAATATGCTTTCTGTGAGTACCATGACAACATGAGCAAAAATATGAGCGAGGAAGGCACTCTCTAAGCCTTTTTTCCAATAGAGCCATCCGAATACAAGCCCTCCAATGGTGTTGCCTAAAAGCACGTAACTTATCATGACTATACTGGGATTTCCTACAGTTTGAAAGACTACAGGGAAATGACCTACCGCAAAAATCAGGGATGAGAGGATAATACCTATCCAATATACTATTGGCTTGAGTCCCTTAGAAAGCTTAGCTGTCAACCAAACCAACAGCGTCATCAAACCAAAGCGCATAAAGATTTCTTCTGTGATGCCACCATATAAAAACCTTGCCGCAAGCGTAAGGTGAAGTTGTCCGCTGAGGAGTTCAAATTCCGAAGGGGAGATTAACTTTAAAAGTCCGAGGATGCTCAATGCCATTCCTGTGAGGATTCCCCCAGAAACTCCATATAGAATTATTTGTGGAATTTGGATAGTATCTTCTTTGATGCCCAAAAATTTCTCAATAATAGGAACGCTGAGGTTGACTTTTTGGTAAAGTAAAGTTCCCACAAGTACAGCCACTATCAAAATAATGGTTGGGTTGATCAAAATCAGCAATTTAATCTGAAATGGCGTAAACTGATCTCCCAAGACAGATAATATCTCATCCGGTAAAGGGATATCCACCGTCAACATGGACAACATGCCCAACATCCCGAGGAAAAATAAGATTAGGGCGAGGTAAAACTTTTTTCTTTTCATAGATGCCTGATCTTTAAAATACTGGTTTTTTACAATTAAGCGAATAGATAGCATATAGATTTTGGTAGATACCTGTCTGCCACAATCGGGCTCGTTATAAATAGATTTTTTTGACTCAGCAGGTCTAATCTATTAAAACCCTTTTCAAAAACTCATGCAAAGCCATATTGTATGCCTCTGGATTATCTTGATTGGCAATATGGTTGGCATGAGGTATGGCCACACAATGGCTCAAAGATTCTTGGGCATGCCAGGATCTGGACGCTTTTCTGATAAATGAAAGATCCATATCCCCATAAAGTATCAACAAGGGCACTTTTTTAGGTTGGGGCGAGGAATCGATCAAATCATAGCACATATCAGCAGTTATTTGAAGGGCAAACTTTTTTCCGGCCTTCTTCATGGTGGAAGACAAATAATCCTGAACGCCTTTCTTTACTGCCCTGTGTTTTCCAAAAGACTTTGAAAACACATTTTCGGGAATCAAACCCATCAAAAAGGTGAAAAAAGGAACCAGTATTTTTGCCCATTTACCAACATGGGATTTCAATTCAATTCCAGGAGCATGAACCACAGCCAATAATTTTTCGGGGTGCTTTAACTGAAAATACTGGGCAATCATACTACCCAAAGACTGACCTACCAAAACTGCTTGGGAAATTTGGAGTTCTTCCATTAGCTCATTCAAACAATTGGCAGAAATTTCGGTAAATCGCTTATTGTAATTTTTTATTGACGAGCTCCCATGTCCTGGCAGATCCCAGACCAAGGTTCTGTATTGCAATTGGAAAAACTCAACCTGCTCCTGAAAAGTAAGTCGGTCCATGCCTACACCATGGATAAAAACAAGAATAGGGGCATTTTCCACGCCTGACAACTCATAATAAACATCTCCGTAGTTACTTGAAAATAATCCTATCTTCATCTCCTATTCTTTATTATTAGGGATTTTAAAATTCCCGTGAGGCACTTGTTAAATATCTCAGGGTTATCAAGGTTGGCCATATGGCCAACACCCTTAAGGTCCACGACTTTTGCTTTTTCGTTTTTAGCAACAGCGCTTAGGGTTGTATTTAAAGCTCGGTTAATATCACGATCAAATTCACATTTGATCAAAGTATATGGAATTGGGCTTTGCTCGATCATCCATGTAAAATCATATTTGACCAAATGATACCTCATATGTGGAATTGCCTGTGATGCCTTCAAAAGCATCTGATAGGAAATGTCCTTGGATTCTTCATTCAATCCCGCATGAGATGCCACAAATTTTAAATACCAATTTGTAAAAAACCTGAGCATGAACGTATCAATTCCTCTGACTACAGGCGCCAGAAACCTGGGTATGTTCATCTGACTTGTGGTTCCGAAGGTGGTCAAACTCAAAAAACGGCTTGGGATTCTATTGACAACAATATACCCCAACACCCCACCTGCGGAATTGCCCACATAATGGATACGGTCCAACTTCAGGTCTTCAATCAAATGGATAATATCGGTTGCCAAAAGTGTTAAGGAATATTGGTCGGTGGTATTAGGAGAGGGTGAAGGGGATTCTCCGTGTCCTCTTAAGGATACCGAAACTACCTTGTAATGATCGGAGAAAAAGCGGTGCTGTTGTTTAAATTGACCCGCATTTCCCCCTGCGCCATGCACAAAAAACAGGGTTTCTTTATTTTCATGACCTGTAATTTCACATTCAAGTTGAATTGAATTCATGATGTAAGAGATTGATTGCAGTTAAGAGTCATCATTGGACAGAATAAGACCTTGTAGCGAATAACTGTCAATTGAATGGTTTAACAAATCAAATTTCCCTTAAAAATTGGATTTGGATAATGATATTAATCAGCTTTTTTATTGATTACTACACTAAAAACTATCGATTTGGATTCTATCGGATCTTTCAGGGCTTCCATTCCTTGCATAATATGTTGCCTGCTATTCATTGTCTTTAAAAAATTCAAGATTAAATCAATATCTTTAAAATTTGCCTGAGCAGTCTTATTTGTAAATCTACCTGTGATTTGTGTAAGAAATACAATGGTTTGATTCATAGCTTTATAGGATAGTCATTGAAAGCCACGGTTGCCGTTAAGCGCTACAATGTTCATTGTTCTTTTTATCCTGTTTAACCATCAATTCTCAATATACCATTATGCTCGCAACTAATTATAGAGGAAAACGAAGAATCCGTGTGGACAGAGATGCGCCAATCCCCACAATTCAGCATCCACAAGACGCCATCATCAAAGTAACGAGGACCTGTATTTGCGGTTCTGACCTTCATTTATACAATGGAAATGTACCCGACACAAGGGTAGGCAGTATTTTTGGCCATGAGTTTGTCGGAACGGTGGCTGATATTGGCCCTGATGTGACCAACATCAAGGTGGGAGATCAGGTGATCGTACCATTTAACATTGCTTGTGGAGAATGCATTTTTTGTGAGCAAGAATTGTATTCTTCCTGCCATGAATCCAATGCTCAGTCTACCGCCTTGAGCGGAATATTTGGTTATTCCCACCTTGCAGGAGGCCATCAGGGTGGTCAAGCGGAATACGTAAGGGTGCCTTATGCGAATGTTGGCCCTATGGTCATTCCTGAAAACATGGATCTTGATGATGCTGTTCTGCTTACCGACATTTTGCCCACCGGCTACCAAGCGGCCGAAATGGGCGGCATCCAAAAAGGAGATACGGTAGTGGTGTTTGGTGCAGGGCCGGTGGGAATCATGGCCGCCAAATGTGCCTGGCTGTTTGGGGCAGGACGGGTGATTGTGATCGATAAGGAAGAATACCGGCTTGATTTTGTCAAGAAATATGCGGACTGCGAAGTCTACAACTTTCTTTCCATAGAAGATCCCGTAAAGTTCATCAAACAAATCACGGATTGGGTTGGTGCCGATGTATGCATAGACGCTGTGGGGGCAGAAGCAGCCGGCGATGCTTTGCAAACCATCACAGGCAGGAAATTATTGCTTCAGGCAGGATCAGCCACTGCCTTGGAGTGGGCCATCAACTCTGTGAAAAAAGGCGGAATTGTTTCGGTAGTGGGTGTGTATGGTCCTACGGGAAATCTGGTACCTATCGGCAATGTGGTGAATAAAGGCATCACGATCCGGGCGGGACAGGCTTCCGTCAAAAGACTGCTTCCAAGATTGATCAAACATGTGCAGGATGGTATCATCAATCCGAAGGAGCTGATTACGCACAGAATACCCTTGGAGGAGGCAGCTGATGCCTATAGAATGTTTTCCGATAAACTGGATTACATGATCAAACCTGTATTGATTCCATAATCTGTTAGCCTTAAAAGTAGATAACCATGAACAATGAGACAAGAGATAATTCGCATATAAAAGGTTGGGGAATAGATGCGGATCCCAAAAACGATCCTACCTATCCGATGCAAAACCGAAAAGAGGGCCCATTGAAATACGAAAGAAGGGGTCAAAAGCAACAACCCATTATCCAAGAAGTCCTGCATTCCAACGAAAGACCGAATGTAAGTGCGGTGTATGGCTTAGGGCCGGAACCCTCTGGTTTGAGCGGCAAATTAAGACGCTTTGCCTTTGAGCATGGGGAAGGCGAGTTCAGTCACTGGATTCCACTTATTTTGGCCGACCGGATCAATGCCATTGAAGGGATCATAGATGATATCAAACAGGGCAACTTCCCAAATATCATCGCAGAAAAAGGCTGGCCTGCCCAATGGAAATATGACAAAATTGGCTTGATCGAAAAAGTGGCCATTTATGCTGCCATCACGACTACGGTATGGTTGCTTTGCAGAAAGAAGGATAAATAGGGGGTTATTGATTATTTAGATTTCAGTGGGGTAATGGTTTGAACTTTCTTTCAAATTTTCGAAGCTTCATTTTCCTAAATAACCAGCTAACTCTGGCTTTACGTACCTGTCCAGCATAATCAATATGTTTTGAGTTTGAAATCACTCTATCTTTTTCGCTTAAAACTAAAACAGATGTTATACAGCCGGCTCCGTAATACTGGACTTCATTCTGATTGTTTTTATGATTATCTATGATTAAACCTACAATTATCTGAACTCCAGAATCTGCATTCCAAATATGTCTACAATCAAGACCGCCATCCACAAGTTGAATGATAGAATCATTTACTTTTCCCTTATATAGGTTTGTAATATTTAGGTAAGGTTTGCCAAATCCGTCATCTGAATTCGGCTGTCCAATTGTCCCCATTGCAATTACATCAAACCGCCCTACATTAGATAAAAAACTATTTCTCCAGGCACGACTGCATGAGCAAGCGAACACATCCATTGATAGAATGTTAAGAATAGCTACTAACATAATTATTTTAGCTTTAGGCATTTTAATTCAGTTTCTTTTCCAAACCTGTTCTATCACTGGGAACTGGGGTACAAATTAGTCTCGCATAGCTGACTATAACCGACTGCATAATAAGAACTGTATGAATCGAGAGATTCACAGCATGTCTCGATTTTTCATCGGGATACGGTTCTGTAAGCGGTTTATGGGGTGGGATTCCCCTTTACCTTCTCGACTGTGTGTATTTATTTTGTATTTAAAGATTTCAAAAATTCGTCCGCTGTCATTACAGGTAATAACGATTTTTTAAAATCCTTTCCGTTTCTTGTTATTATTATTTCGCATTCCGATTCTGTCGCACTGAAATATTGTAAATCATCTTCAAAATCTTTGATGGAAGAATTAAGTCCCTTTTCCACTGTATGTTCGTCTAAAGAACTTATTTTGCTGATTATTTTGAATTTCCTTAGTTTTTCTTTCGCAATTTTTGGGCTCTCGAATTTTGCAAGAAAATAGTTTACCGTTGCAAAGGAAATAGGGGAAACAATAATTGTTAATTTTCCTTTTTCTGCTAAAGTTGCAATTTTGGCTATGGGCTCGTAAAAAGGTTTCCGTTCTCCTAAAAAGTCCAACAAAATATTGGTGTCAATAAAAATCCTTTTGCTCATTTGTACTTCTCCATTAGATAATCAGCATACTCTTTTTTATAGTCCAAATCAGTTGGTATTTCAGTTCCCGTCGCAATGCTTTTCACAAATGGCGAAATCTCAAATTCAGAGGTGTCATTTTCGGTAGTCAAGGATTGTAAATAGGCTTCAATAAGTCGAGATAAACTGATTTTTTTGTTGGAACCATATTCTTTGGCTTTCTCAATAATCTTTTGATTAAGCTTTAAAGTCAATTTAGTGTCCATAGTCAATTATTTCTATACGTACAAATATTAAAAATAAGTCCGTATAACTCAAATTTGTGATGACTTTTCTTGTTGAGGTCAAATTACACCCAACGTTCAAGTATAAGCGTAGTACGGAGTAATGGGGGAGAAGGGAGAGTGATTTCATTTCGATATGATTATTGTTCGGAATCACCCCCCTGCAAAGAAGATCAAGGGTAAATATTTCATATTTCAATTTGCCACCAAAACCCAATTATTCAAAAATTTCAACTTATAGATCCCCATGATCTAGCTTACCGCGATGCACTATACGCAAGCAGGGCCACAAAACCATATCCTCCCTTCGTTTTTGTTCTAAGGAGATCTAATAATTCAATTTACATCCTTTTTGCCATGGTGTTCCGGCATAGATACCTTAGGGCCTAGTAAGGGTCTAGTATAGGATACGTTAGGTTTTGTCTCAATTCCAAGAAAACGTGGTATTTTTTTAAGGGATGGTGTCTACCTGACCATTACAAATGGTTTAATTTCAGTTTCGATACTTAAATTCAATTTTGAATATTCAGGTGTAGTCTTTAATTCCCGGGTCATTCACGATGAAACTAACAGTGATCGGTTCAGGTGGTTTAATTGAGGATATGTATTCATCATGAGGTTCGAAAGTACATCTGAATAAAAATATGGCAACAAACAAAATCCAAACAACTGTCGGGAATTTTCTAAAAGAATTTGTTTTCATTGGATGATATAGAAACTTTTCGTTTTTGCATCCAAACATAGTTAATTTTCTGAAACTAAAAAATACCCATATTTAGGTGAATTTTTGTCACTATGTGATTGTCGCTTAGATACAAAATAATACGATTTGATACGTTTAGATTTGTTTGTTTTGCTAAAAATGCCATTGTTTTCAGTAGCAAGGCTGCCATTGGGTTCGTCACGCCTTGCTACTAATGTAATTCAGCTTGGATATGGCGGTTATTCGAAGCCATTCTCCGAGTACTCGGGAAGCTCCGTAAGCCGATGACTATGTGACGGGACAGGTTGTGAATGGTATGTGGGTGAGATTCCACCTTAACCGTTAGACGGGAGGCAGTATTTTTTTATTTTAATTGAATGTGGATGTGGTCATCGTGTCTTACAGCTTGACAACCGTGAAATCTCACTTTTTCATTACTCAAATCCAGTCGGGTCTTTAAATGTGGCTCGATGAAAATTTTTCCAATTTCGCTTTGGATTAAAATTAGGTTAGTCAGTTCCCGTGTTCCTCTTTTTGAAAACTCAATGTCCTTGTTGATTTTTCCTAGAGTTAGGTATTTGGGAAAGTCATATTGCCAAAAGCCCTTTTCTTTACAAACTGTAGTTTGATCAAACTCGTTTTGGGTTGGATTTTCAAAGACTCCGTACCCACTTATTGAACGTTTTTTGTTGGTCAAGTTCCCGTTGGTTTCATAAATCAAAGCTATGTCTATCTTTTTTCCGTCATTGTGGCTAAGATGGGGCAAAAGGGGGAATTTGTCTATAAATGGGAAATTGGCGTCAAGGTAAAGCATTTTAATTCCGTTGTTCCGATTGCTGAATTCTGCTGAAATCCGCTCGATGGATTTGTTTAATTCTGGCCGGACGTAATTTCGGTTAGCGAGCGTGTAAAATATGGAATGAGCTTTTAATGATTCAGTTTCTTTGATTTTTTCCCGCCCAAAAATCGGGGCGATATTTGGGACAATCAGATAGGTTGCGATGAGATAAAGTAAAACGAAAATTCCAAATCGTTTTAGTCCCCTTTTTTCAGTTGTTTTCCTGATTGCTAAAATTGAAATCAGATAGATCATACCACCAATCTGGGTTATGATTGTCAAAAGGACAAAAATAATTAGGTGAAGCAGGAATTTCATTGAGTTTTTGGGCATCAGGATTCTGCTTGAAGACGACGGGCATCAGGAGTTGTATCCTGAAATCTAACATCTGATCGCTTAAAGATAATGATTTCGTAGTTCGTGGGTATTGCCTCCAAAATCAAAAATTATTTTTTGGCCGGTGCCTATTGCCTAGCACCTTCCAGTAAATCATCGATTTCACTTTCCAGTTCCGGTAAATCTCGGATTGCAATGGACCAGATAGTTTCTTCGGATACACCGTGATATCCATGGATGATTCTATTCCTTGTGTCAACAATCTTTCTGGCGTTTTTGATCTTGAAGGTGGAATCCACCTTTAGGATTCTGAACATTGCCTCACCCATTATTTCAATATTCCGTTCTATGGCTCTTTTGGTTTTCAGATCAATCCGAAATTCATAAAAAATCCCTTTATAGCAAAAGTTTGAACATTAGACTTATCCAATAGCCAAACTCAAAAGCGATTTCTTTGTGGGCATAAGTACCCCCATATCTGCCAGATTTTGAAAAAATCCCAATTGCGTTCGTCGCTTCAATCCACTTTCTCGGCGTCAGGTTAAAATTATTAAGTCCAGCTTTTTTTCTAAGGTGTCGAATTCGACAGGTTTAAAACCTGGGTTATGAAGGGTTTCCCAAAGTCCGATAAACTCAACCGTATTTCTGTTCCGCATCCAGTATCTGATATGGTCTTCACCTTCTTCACCCCTTACCATATCAGTTAGGCAGATATAATCCTCACTACTCTGCCTCCCTTCTTCTTTCCCTCGTTCTTGGGATTGCGGCCCACGCCTTTCATGATGTCCGAAAAAAGCCGTATGGTGGTCGAATCGAAGATGAACAGCTTTGAAAAAGTCACTTTGTCAATCCGGCTGACCGACAAAAGCGGCCTGAGATGTTCCAACAACATAAAATATACATCACAGAAAAAAACCGTTGTCCCGTTCACGTAGTCCATCGCCCGTGGTGCTCTTGGCAGAGTGGAGCATTCTTACTTTCCAACTGTTTTCATTGCCCGGTTCGTAACAGCTTTAAGACTATAAGCAAGCTTATCCAAATTGGCATAATTTCATTACATTTAATCATAAAATCCTAACCAAGATGCGTCTGAAATTCGTCTTTAATCTATTTGTACTCAGTGTTATATTTTCCTGTAGACCAAGCCAACCAATAGAATATCCAGGTGTTACATGGTCTTATGCCCAGCATGAGGAGATTGGAGTAGATGAGACCCACCTATCTCATGCTTTGGAATTCCTCCGGAATGAATCTTTTGAGGATGGAATCCGCCAAGTGATGGTGATAAGAAATGGCAAAGTCATCTTCAGTGGTGATGCTGTGGAGCGTTCCCAAAACATTTATTCTTGCTCAAAGGGTTTTACTTCCTTGGTTATGGGGCTTTTGGTTGATGAGGGAAAAATAAGGTTGGACGACCATGTAGCAGAAATTTTGCCGGAGTTGAAATATCAATATGGGACACTGACTTGGAGACACTTTGCCACCATGACTTCAGGGTATAGTGCAGAAGGGAGGAGCCGCTGGGAGGATGAAAATGCGGACTGGTCTCTGACTCCCTATTCCCCTGAAGCGCCACATTTTGAACCTGGGAGCCATTTTGAATATTGGGATGAGGCACAGATGATGTTCGGAAAAGGCCTAACCGAAGTACTTGGAAGGACCATGCATGAGTACTTGGATGTAGCCATTATGCAAAAAATAGGGTTAGGAGAATGGCACTGGGGTACAGAACAAACTACTTCCGCCGGAATAGACATAAACAACGGATGCACAGGCGTACATCTGAATGCATCCCAGCTGGCAAGAATAGGTTGGCTATTTTTGAATCGGGGCAAATGGAAGGAGGAGCAGCTGGTTAGTGCACGATTTGTCCGTGAGGCCACAAGCCCTCAAGTGCCTTCTGGGCTACCTGTCTTTAGAGGAGATAGAGCGAATGTCAAGGGCTCTGGTTCTTATGGGTTTAACTGGTGGGTCAATTCCAAAGATGGCCTGAGCAGAATGCCTCATGCCCCGATTGGCACGGCCTATCTTAGCGGGTTAAACCACAACATGTGTTTCATCATTCCGGAATGGAACATGGTCATTGTGAGAATGGGGGATGATAAAAATCCCATTCGACCAAAACATGAGGTATGGGATGATTTTTTCAGAATTCTGAGCTCCGGTATTTCATCCTGATCAATCACCGTATTCTTCTTTTTCCAAAATAATGAACGGCATAAATCACCAGTCCCAGACCGGTCCACAGGGCAGCATCGCGGATTTCCAGAAGATCCGTGCCCGAAAGCAGCCAAATGGACATCAGGATCCCAAAAATGGCAAAGAACTTTCCCAATGGTATTCGGAAATAGCCCTTGCCAGGGTGAATTTGTCTGAGTCGGATCAAAGCGGCACAAACCAAAATATACATCAGCAGGCGTGAAATCACAGATATGGCCAGGCTGCTCATAAATCCCCAAAATACCGACACAAAGCCCACCAAGATGCCAAAAAACAACAAGGAAACCACCGGAGTGGCAAATTTCGGGTGGACCCGGGAGAAGATTTGCGGAAACTGACCCTCTTCACTGAGTGCAAATGGCATTCTTGAGCCACTCAGTACCTGCACATTTAAGGTTCCTAAAATGGAAACCACCGCACCTAAGGTGATCAACAAACCACCTCCCCAACCCATAAAGCCCTGTGCGGCATCGGCGATGGGTTTGTCAGATTGGGCCAGCTCGGGCAAAGTCCCTATAGAAACCAATTGGATCAGGACATAAAAAAGGGTGATGACCAAGGTAGCAGCAATAAGGGCAAAAGGTAAATTCTTTCTGGGGTTTTCGATCTCCCCGCTGTTGACCAAACCGGACTCAAATCCGCCAAAGGCAAAAATCAGCAAGAGGGTGGAGGCAGAGAAAGCAGTCAAATCAGGGCGCTCGGCAAAGTTGATCAGGTCCGTGTCCAGGAAAAACAAGCCCACGATGATAAAGATGGCCAAGGGAAAGAGTTTGGCAACCGTAAGTACATTTCCCACTCGGGCAGAACTGCGGACCCCGATCCAGTTGAGCAGGGTCAGTGCAAAGGTAATTCCCAAAATCATGGCAATCCGGATGGAGGCCTCCATAAAAACATCAGAAAAAAAGGAGAGGTAGAGAACCATCAGATTGATCAGTGTGGCATAGCTGAAAAGCCTGGTCAGCAGCAAAAGCCAGCCTATGATAAAGGCAGGCACAGGACCAAAAGCAGCATGCACATAGAGGTAGGGTCCACCTGTTTTTTCAAATCTGGAACTCACTTCGGCAAAAACCAAAATCAGCACCAACATCATCAGGGCGCAGACGCCAAAGGCCAAAAGAGAATAAGCACCTGAGAGCGCAAATACCTTGGCCGGCAGGGCAAAAATACCAGCTCCGATAACACCATTGATAATCAAAAAAAACAGATCCCACTTCCGGATACCGCGCTTCAGCATATTTTTTTCAGGGTGACGTCAAATGGAAAGATAAAGAATGTCCCTGAAAATATGGTTTTGAAAAATTGGTTTTTTTGATCAGGGATGGGGCTTAGCTTTTGTCGCTTGGCTAACTTTGACCTTTTTTCAGGATTTTCTAAAAATTTTCTCCGAAGTTTTATACTTCTATCTTATTCTCAAATAATACAATCTGTTTCGTTGTTGAATTGCCAATTCACTTTGATAAGGTGAAGATACACCTAGCGTCTTCGTCAATCTTCACCCAGATGGGAATTTCCTCAATAACCCAAATCAGTAGCAAGCAGAATGGCTTAATTTGGACTGTTTTATTTATCCAGGTAATAAAAGTCCGTATTCCTGAACAATGAGAAATTCAGGGAGACATAAAATATGTTCACATTGAGATCTTCATAAGGCCTGCTGGTGATGCCATTTGCATCCGTTTGCTGGAAATTTCGGTTGTAAAACTGGCTGAAGTAATACTTGAATTTAATGCTTGTGCCTTTGGGAAGGCCCATGCCTACCATAAGGGAATGTTGGAAAGGCCTTACCCTATCGCTGAACCAGACGTTGAAGCGATCCGTTCTCCGTTCATTGGTAAATGTCTTTTCCTTGTAGTTCAAGGGCATTTCAAGTTCATATCCAAAAAATAGAAAGCGGTTGCTTAAGTCCCCTACTTTCACCCCGAGCGGTATGCCTAAGTTATACACCCTGGCTTTTTTTCGAACTGAAGGGGATTCATCGTAGATGAAACCGACGTTTCTCAGATTGAGTCCGGTAAACCAGCCAAAACGGTCAGTTTCATCGAAATTGACCAGGTTCTGGAAATTGAATACCGGAGAAAAGCGGACCACATTGTTGAGGTTGTCCAAAGTCCCGGAAGAAAAAATCCATTCTCCACCCGAAGAGGTGTAGACTTTACGTTCCCTTTCCACTACTTTTTCCTGAGCAAAAGACGGAGCAATAAAATAGCCCATAACCAACAATAAACATGATAAGATTTTCATAAAGACTTTTTGATTTAAATTTGAAGATAAAAAATTGACGTGAGAATTAGCATGATTTCTTGATTAAATATTTAGCCAAATTTGTCAGTCCCCATCACCTGATGGAAATTCAGGACGAATGCTTAAATTGGGTTTAAAATCCAAAATGACATGGAAGACCTCTCCCAATTCCACCACCCGCTTACAGACCTGTTTCCCTGGCCAAAAAGCAAGAAGGAGTGGGAACCCTATCGCCTTAGCAAGGGACAACTGGAATTTTTTCAGGAGGAAGGCTATCTTTCAGGCATTACACTATTGAATTCAGATCAGATTTCGGCTTTAAAAAAGGATTTAGAAGAAGTGGCTGACCCTTCACATCCCTTGCATCATTTGTTCCATGAATTTCACAGCAATGAATCCGAAGATCCTGATTCGGTGCTCTTTCATTCTCTCGGGCATTGGCGGATTTCCAGGGCTTTCCATGATGTGATTTGGAATCCCGCCTTTGTGATGGCAGCACATCAGCTTCTGGGAGAGCGGGGCCTCAGGTTTTGGCATGACCAACTCTTTTGCAAACCCGCCCGCCATGGGGGAGTGGTGGCTTGGCATCAGGATTATTCCTACTGGACCCGAACCGTCAAAATGCAGCACCTGACCTGCTGGTGTGGTCTCGATGATGCGACAGTGGACAATGGATGTCTCTACTATGTCCCCAAAAGCCATACTTGGGGATTACTGGAAAAACCGGCCTTGGCAGGAAACATGGATGGCCTGATGGAATTTATGAACGAAGCCCAAAAGGCAGCTTTCAATCCTGTGCCCATCGAACTTGAAGCCGGGAAGGGCACCTTCCACCATCCGCTGATGGTGCATGGCAGCTATGAAAACCGTTCTTCGAGATCCAGAAGTGCTTTTGTGCTCAATGTATTCGCCGAAGGTACCCTGTCCAATTCGGACGAAACCTTGCTCAAAGGAGTACCCATCATCCCAAAGGGGGCCAAAATGGAAGGTCAGTTTTTTCCCTTGTTGATGGAAGCTTCACTTTAGAGCAGGTCCACTACTTTGGCAAAGGGCTGATGCTGGTCCATCCCCCATCAATGATCAAATTTTGTCCGGTGATATGTCTCGCCTCCGGTGATAACAAAAACACCGCAGCATGTGCGATGTCTTCCACAGAAGCAGGCCGACCCAGGGGCGTGATCTTGGCCCAGGTTTTGGCATAATCGGGATCTTCTTGGGTCCTTTCCGTCAGGGTCGCACCTGGGGCGATGCTGTTGACGTTGATTTTATGCGGAGAAAGGTCGATGACCAGATTTTTGGCGAGCATCTCTATGGCTGCCTTGGTCATCCCATAAGCCGCAAGGTCAAGGTGTGCCTGATGGGCAGTCACCGATGAGGTAAACAGGAAGGATCCCCCTTCACCTTGTTTTTTCATCACCTTAGCCGCCGTTTGTGCCAAAAAGAAACTACCGCCCAAATTGACCTGTAAGACTTTGTAGAAATCTTTTTCTGGGAAAGTAAAGAAATCCCCGTACAAAGTAATGCCCGCATTGGCCACTACCATGTCCAATCTCCCGAATTCAGAAAGGGCCCTATCCACGAATTTTTCCAAAAAAGACAAGTCACTGACATCTCCACCCATTCCCTTACATTGACCTTTGGTTTGTTCCCTGATGGACTTGGCTGCCTCCTCAGCCAACTCCGCATCCAGGTCATTGAGCAAAACAGCCGCCCCTTTGATGACCAATTGCTTGGCGATTTCCCTGCCGATTCCCTTCCCGGCTCCGGTGATGATGGCTACCTGATTTTTCATGATTTAATGAGAATCTCTTTTGACTACCGAACCTGAAGACCCCTTCAAAAAATCAAAATCCACCCCTTCATGGGCTTGGTTCACATGCTCTATAAATAGTTTGGCATACCCACGGTTGTAACCAAGGTTTTCTGATTCAAATGCCATCCTCCTTTGTTCCAAAACTGTTGGTTCCACCAATAGATCCAGGGATCTGTTTGGCACATCCAGCCGAATAAGGTCGCCGTTTTGCACCAAAGCCAAATTGCCCCCAACAGCCGCTTCAGGTGAAATGTGTAAGACCACGGTGCCATATCCTGTTCCACTCATGCGGCCATCTGAGATTCTGACCATGTCCTTGACGCCCTTTTTCAGCAGTTTTTCGGGGATTTGCATGTTACCCACCTCGGGCATTCCCGGGTAACCTTTGGGGCCCACATTTTTCAATACCATCACTGAGTCCTCGTCGATGTCCAGATTCGGGTCATCGATGCGGGCTTTCAGATCATCAATGTTTTCAAAGACGACCGCTTTGCCGGTATGGGTCATCAGTCTAGGGGTAGCAGCGGAGGGTTTGAGCACAGCCCCATCGGGGCACAAATTGCCTTTGAGCACCGCAATGCCGGAGTCAGGTTTAAAAGGCGCTTCCAAAGTACCGATCAGGTTGCGGTCACAGCATTCGGCTTTGGAAATGTTTTCCCCGATGGTTTTGCCGTTGACGGTAAGCTGATCTTTGTGGAGGAATTGCTCCATCTCTTTCATGACTGCCGGCAAGCCACCCGCATAAAAAAGATCTTCCACAAAATGTTCTCCCGAAGGCTGCACATTGGCCAATAGGGGGATTTTGGCTGAAAGCCGATCAAAATCAGCAATGTTCAACTCCACCCCGATTCTTCCTGCTATGGCCAAAAGGTGAATGATAAAATTGGTGGATCCCCCGAGAGCGGCATTGACCATGATGGCATTTTCAAAAGCCTCACGGGTGAGAATATCCGTCATAAGGACATTTTCCTTGATCATTTCCACCATGCGTATGCCTGCCAGGTGGGCCAGGCGCTTGCGTCGGGAATCAGCCGCAGGTATGGTGGCATTATCGGGCAAGGCAAGACCAAGGGATTCTACCATCGCCGCCATGGTGGAGGCAGTGCCCATGGGTGCACAGTGTCCCGGGGATCGGGCCATGGCCGCCTCTGCTGCAACGAACTCCTCCTGGCTCATCTTTCCGGTTTTATGGTCTTCTACAAAGCGCCAAAGGTCAGATGTACCGATTTTTTTGCCTTTGAACCTGCCTGCCAACATCGGTCCTCCGGACACGACCATGGTCGGAATATTGACAGAACAGGCCCCCATGACCAGGGAGGGGGTGGTCTTGTCACATCCACACAGCAAAATAACGCCATCCAAAGGGTTGGCACGGATGCTTTCTTCCACATCCATGCTGGCCAGGTTCCTGAAAAGCATGGCGGTGGGTTTCAGGGTACATTCTCCCAGGGACATGACGGGAAACTCCAGCGGAAAGCCTCCGGCTTCCCAAACCCCACGCTTCACAGCCTCTGCCAAGGCGGGAAAATGAGCGTTGCAGGGGGTGAGTTCTGAATAGGTATTGCAGATGCCAATGATGGGCTTGCCCTCAAAAAGATGATCAGGAAAGCCCTGATTTTTCATCCAAGCACGGTAAATAAACCCATCTTTTCCTTTCCGGCCAAACCATTGCCGGCTTCTCAGTTGCTTGTCTTCCATGGGGCTTATCGATCCAGAATTTTTTTGATGAATCCTACACTGTGGGGGATCTGTTCCACTGACCTTGACGATTCATCTTCAATGATCAGGTATTTGGTCCGGTTCTTTTTGGCCTGAAGGATGATGCCTTCCATGTCCAAGTCCCCGGTACCTAGCGGCACATTGGACTCCACATCTCCTCTACCATCCGTACTGCCGGGAGTTCCGTGGGCACGGTCTTTGACGTGAAGCATGGGGAATTTCTTTGGATAGGCTTTCATGATGGCCACAGGGTCACCCCCGCCCATCTGCACCCAATACACGTCCATGTTGAAATCAAAATGTTTGGCATTTTTGAGAAAATAGTCGAATAAAACTCCTCCCTCGTGTGGTTTGAATTCATAACCATGAGGGTGATAGGCCAGGGTGATACCGGATTTTTTAAGGATTTTTCCTGCTTCATTGAATAAGTCAACCGCTTCCTTGGTTTCCTTGAAAGAAAACTCTCCATTCGTATGGGGGATCCAGGTGCAGGTGGCATATTTTGCTCCGTAATGCTTGGCCCTGTCGATGATCTCCTGTGGGTTATTTTTGAGGGTTTCGTAATTGGCACCCACTCCGATGATTTTTAGTCCGTTGTCTTTGAGCAATTGATCATAGGTTTCCTGAGACATGCCGTAGGTTCCGCCGCCTTCTAGATTTTGGATTCCCCATTGGGCGATCATTTCATGGTATTTTACCGGATTCTCTTTCATTTGCTCCCTAAGGCTGTAGAGTTGAAGGGCAATTTCCTGAGCACAAAGGGGATAGGAAATCAGAGCTAGCAAAAGGAATAAAATCTTTCTTGAATAGGTTTTCATCGGTTTGGGTTAAGGTTTGAGCATTGATCCAAGTTAATAAAAATGAATTGTAATCTTGAAAATCTTTTTAAATTTAGAGAAAACCCCAAAAATGTTTTTGTGATTATGAAAAAGAATCGAAGGACCTTCCTGAAAAAATCGGCTTTAGCCGGAATGGCCATGGCGGCATCTCCTTCCCTGACCTGGGCCCTAGGCAAAGACACCGTCATCGGTCACGGTGATTTTACCTATAAAGTACTTCCCGAATGGGGCAGGTTGGACAGTTCTCGCACTCCGGTGCTCAATTGTCATGAAATGGTCATGGATCAAAAAGGCCGTATGATCCTCTTGACGGATGAGGTGCGCAACAACATCATCATTTATGACCAAGGGGGCAAATTGCTGGAAACATGGACGCTTGACTTGCCGGCAGCCCATGGACTGAGCCTGGTCAATGAAGGTGGGGAGGAGATGCTTTGGATCGTGGACAATGGGGGCCGGGTGGTCAAAACTGATCTGAAAGGCAGGATCATCTCTGAAATCCCAAATCCCCTTACCCAAGGAATCTATCAGGAAGGGATGCGTTATACGCCTACAGAAACCGCGGTGGCTCCAAACGGTGATCTATATATTGCGGATGGCTATGGATCTCAATACTTTTTGCAATACAACCACAATGGGGAATTTATCCGGAAGTTTGGCGGAGATGGGCATGGGGATGAGCAGTTCAAAACCGCCCATGGCATCTGCATAGAGACCCGAAAGGGCAAAACTCCCAGCCTGATTTGTACCTCAAGGGTACATAATTCATTCAAGAGGTTCAGCATGGAAGGCCAATATCTGGAGACCGTTTTTCTTCCTGGCGCATTTGTATGCAGGCCAGTCATTCATGGGGATCACCTGTATTCGGGGGTTTGTTGGTCCAGAAGCAAATACCTGGAGCCCATGGACAACTCAGGCTTCGTCACCATTCTGGATGCTTCCGATAAGGTCGTATCCAATCCCGGTGGTACTGCTCCTGTCTATCAAGACGGGCTATTGCAGCTTATGGTGCAGGACCAGCCCATTTTCAAGCATTGTCATGATGTATGCCTGGACCAGGACGATAACCTCTATGTATGCCAGTGGAATGCAGGCAAAACTTATCCCATCAAATTAGTCCGTGTTTAGTTCCTCAGCTTTCCAGTCAGTAACTTCAAAAGTATAGTTTCCTGAACCCAATTTAACCGGCGTATATTCCCCCTCCAAAGGCATTGCGGACCAGGCAGATTTAGTGGACATGTTTTTTCCACCTTCCAAAATGCGGCTTTTATCTGAGGAGGGCAGGTAAAGCATGGCCTGGGTGTTGGCGGGGACTTGAACGGTCATGTTAAATTTACCCTCTTCAATTTTCCAATCTGAAATGATTTCACCATAATAGGTTTTGAGGCTTCCTTTTACCTGAGTGAGGTCGCCACCCACTTTGGGTTTGATGACAAACTGACGGTAACCGGGATGCTCAGGAACCAATTGTATCCCGGCCAGGTGCTGGTACATCCAGTCTCCAATGGCCCCATAAGCATAATGGTTGTAGGAATTCATATTGGGAGTCTGAAGAGATCCGTCCGGTTTGATCCCGTCCCATCGCTCCCAAATGGTCGTGGCACCCATGGTGACCGGATAAAGCCAAGAAGGGTATTTTTCTCTGAGAAGAAGCTGAAAGGCCAAGTCATCATAACCAAACCTTGACAATACATGGTTGAGATAAGGGGTGCCCAAAAAACCGGTGGTCAGGTGACCATAGCTGTTGATGTTTTCGGCCAAGCGGTCTGCGGCCTGTTGCCTCAGGTTATTCGGGAGCATGTCAAAGTGCAGGGTCAGTACATACGCGGTCTGGGTTCCTGATACCAATCTGCCGTTGGGGGTCAGGTATTCTTTGAGAAAAGCTGCCTTGACCTCAGCCAAAAGCGCCTCATATTTTTTGACATCTTCCACTTTGCCCAGCACCGCAGCGGTCCGAATCATGATTTGGGTGGAATGGGCAAAAAAGCATTGGGCAATAAGGTATTTGTCGGTAACGGCAGCCCTGCCGTCATTGTCATCATCAGGACGGTAAAACAACCAATCCCCAAAGTGAAAGCCGGTATTCCACAGGTAATTTTTTGCTGTATTTTCCATATACCCCACCCAACTTTGCATGCTTTCATATTGGGTCTCAAGGATGCTGGTATCTCCGTACACCAGGTACATGTCCCAAGGGATGATGGTGGCAGCATCTGCCCAGCCTGCCGAACCCGTAGCTCCTTCACCGATGACATTGGGCACCACAAAGGGAATAGCCCCATCTTCTTTTTGGTCAAGGGCAACGTCCTTTAGCCATTTTGTGAAAAAGGGATGTACATTCAAATTAAATGTTGCCGTTCTGGAAAATGCCTGTGCATCTCCGGTCCAACCCAGTCTTTCATCCCGCTGCGGGCAGTCCGTAGGCACATCCAGAAAGTTGCCCCTTTGGCCCCATTTGATGTTGTGCTGCAGTTGGTTCAGCAATTCATGTGAAGTGGTAAAGCTTCCGGTAGTTTCCATATCCGAATAGAGGGCAACAGCCGTAAAATCAGCCTCTTTGATCTCTCCCGGAAAAGCATCGAGCCGGATATACCGGAATCCCTGAAAAGTAAAATAAGGCGCATAGATTTCTTCTTCCCCGCCTTTGAGAATGTAGGTGATTTGCTGTTTGGCTGCTCTCAGGTTATCGGTGTAAAACCGGCCTTCTTTATCCAAAATCTCTGCATGGGAAAGCTTGACCGTATCCCCTGCATTTCCTCTGACTTTAAACCGGACAAAACCCACCAGGTTTTGGCCAAAATCCATCACCTTTTCCCCATCGGTGGTTGTAAAGAGCTGCTTTACTGGAAAGTTTTCCTGTGCCCTGATGGGTTCATTGTATGTGGCGACCAAGTCCTCGTAGCCATAATCTTTGGTTTTTACAGGCATCCAGCTCGATGCCTCAAATCCCACTTGATTCCATCCTTTGGGTTCCGACCTGGCATCAAAAGTTTCACCATTGTAAATGTCTGAACTCAAAACCGCCCCTTTGCCCGATGTCCAGCTGTCATCAGAAATGATTTTTTGTTTGCTCCCATCAGCATATTCCAGGACGATTTCCATCAGGAAAGACAATTCATCTCCATAGAACATCTCCTGACCGGTAAAGCCGATGGATCCCCTGTACCAGCCATCTCCCAAAACCACGCCGACTGCATTCTGACCCGATTGGATCAGCTCAGTCACATCATACACCTGGTATTGAATGCGATGGTGATAACTGGTCCAGCCAGGGGTCAGGTAGTCATTTCCGATTTTGTTGCCATTGATGGAAGCCATGTAAAGTCCTCTGGCTGAAATGTAAGCGGTAGCTTGCTCAATTTTATTCTCTGCGGCAAATTCTTTTCTAAAATAGGGACTTGGCCTGCTTTTCTCCTCCGGGAATCCCTGACCAATCCATTGTGCACTCCAATCGGAAGCCCCAAAATACCCCGTTTTAAATGTAGCAGCACTGCTCCAACCTGAAACCTGACCCTGATTGTCCCATGTCCTTACTTGCCAATGGTAGGTTTGGTTGGGAATCAGCTTTTCGCCTTGATACTTTACCAGTATGGATTGTCCTGATTCCACCTTGCCTGAGGCCCAGACCGGATTTTTGAAATTGCTTGTTTTACTGACCCTTACCTCGTAGGCTGTCTGCAAGGTCCCTCTTTTGTCGGACACCAACTCCCAGGAAAACCGGGGTTCTGTTACATCCAGTCCCACCGGGTTGACGCGGTTTTCGCACCTAAGCAGGGTCAAGCTCAGTTTGGCAGTGGCTTGAGATAAACTGAAGAAGGCAAGGAAAAGACAGGCTATCCATTTCATAAAGTTGGGGTTTAGGGGATTTAATTTAGTCAATAATAGCTTCAGAAACCAAATAAAGCATCCTGTTTCATCCTGCGACCCAATTTTAATTATGAGTAAATGTCAAAATGGATTGGTTTATCTTGAAAAATGTCCTTTTAAATAATCCTTACAGTCATTCAACCATTTATTTTTTATCTTTCCAAAAATTTATCACCTATGAAGACCCGAAATTCCCCCATTGGAATTCTATTACTTGCTATTCTATTCCTTACATTTTGCTTTTCCTGTAACAAAAGACCCGGTGAACCCAGAGTGCTGGTTTTCAGCAAGACGGCTGGTTTCTATCACGAATCTATCCCTGAGGGCATAGCTGCCATCCAAAAATTGGGTGCTGAAAACGGTTTTGCGGTGGATACCACCAAAGATGCCAGTCTGTTTACGGAAGAAAACCTCAGCCAATATGCAGCGGTGATCTTTTTGAGTACCACCGGCGATGTTTTGGACCATGACCAGGAAACAGCCTTCGAAAGGTACATCCAATCCGGAGGGGGATTTATAGGGATTCATGCCGCTGCTGATACGGAGTATCATTGGGGATGGTACAACAGATTGGTAGGTGGATATTTTTCCTATCACCCCGGAATAGGAGACCCCCATCCCAATGTTCAGGATGGCAAGCTTCGGGTAACTGACCGCAAGCATTCGACTACCAGTTTTTTACCTGAAATATGGAACCGAAAAGATGAATGGTACCATTTCAAAAGTCTTAATCCGGATGTAAATGTATTGATGGATATCGATGAAGAAAGTTACCAACACACCAAACCCATGGGTTTCCACCCCATGGCCTGGTACCACGAATATGATGGAGGCAGGGCCTTCTACACAGCGGGAGGCCATACCAAGGAATCATTTCAGGAAGAATTGTTTCTCAAGCATATCCTGGAAGGGATCAAATATGCCATGGGCAGCAATAAGAAACTGGACTATACCAAGGCCAGAACCCAGAAGAGACCTGAGGAAAACCGGTTTGAGAAGAAAACCTTGGTTATGGGTGAATTTTTTGAACCGACAGAAATGACCATTTTGCCCAATCTGGACATCTTGATTGCGCAAAGAAGAGGGGAAATCCTGCTTTACAAAAATGGAGATTCTACGGCAAATGAGATAGCCAAACTGGATGTGTATTGGAGAACAGATGTGCCTAGGGTCAATGCTGAAGAAGGGGTTTTGGGAATACAAAAAGATCCTGATTTTGCCAAAAACGGGCATATTTTTGTTTTCTACAGTCCCACTGAAAAAGAGGTCAACCGACTTTCAAGGTTTAAGTTTGAAAATGACAAACTTGATTTGGCTTCGGAAAAGATAGTCCTTGAATTTTATTCCCAGAGAGACATCTGCTGCCACACCGGGGGATCTATTGCATTTGGTGGAGATGGTCTTTTGTACCTTTCCACAGGAGACAATTCCACCCCATTCAATCAATCAGACAGTGAGTATATCCTACGGGGATATGCACCATTGGACGGCAGACCAGGTTTTGAACAGTTTGATGCGAGAAGGAGCGCAGGGAATTCCAATGACTTAAGGGGGAAAATATTGAGAATAAAAGTGAACGAAGATGGTTCTTATGCCATCCCGGATGATAATTTGTACCCCAAGGGTACAGAAGGAACCTTACCTGAAATCTACGTGCAGGGTACAAGAAACCCCTATAGGATCATAGTAGACCAGAAAACCAATTACCTCTATTGGGGTGATGTAGGTCCTGATGCGAGCGGGGACAGTTTGAGCACCAGAGGACCAATGGGTTATGATGAAGTCAACCAAGCCAGAAAAGCAGGCAACTATGGTTGGCCTTATTTTGTGGGCAACAATGCAGCCTATGTGGAGTTTGACTTTGCCACCGGCAAGCCTGGCCAACCCTATGATGTGAAAAAGCCGGTCAATAACTCTCCGAACAATACCGGGCTGAAAGAGCTTCCTGAAGCGCAGCCAGCATTCATTTATTATCCTTATGGCAATTCCACCACTTTTCCACAATTGGGTACAGGAGGGAGAAATGCCATGGCGGGTCCTGTTTACTATACAGATATGTTTCCCAAAGATACCAGGTATCCGGATTATTTTGATGGGAAATTGTTTATCTACGATTGGGTAAGAGGTTGGATTAAAGCAGTGACCATGACCGCTAAGGGTGACTATGATAAAATGGAGCCATTCATGGCCACAACCAAGTTCAATGCTCCGATCGACATGGAGGTAGGTCCGGACGGAAAACTCTATATTTTGGAATATGGGAATGGGTGGTTTTCTAAAAATCCAGATGCGGGCCTTTTCAGAATAGATTTTAATCCAGGAAACCGAAGTCCCTTGGTGCATGACATCAGTTTGGACAAAACTTCCGGTGCTCTGCCTTTGACGGTTTCTTTTGAAGTAAAAGCTTCTGATCCTGAAAATGATCCACTGACTTATATTTGGGATTTGGGTAATGGTGAGACTGTCACCACCAAAGAACCGCAGCTGGAATATACGTATACCAAAGCAGGGGATTATGATGTCAAAGTGGAGGTTCAGGATCCTGAAAAACTATCCGTAAAAAGTCCTACTGTGTCATTGTATGCCGGCAATATCGCTCCGGTCGTGGACATCCAACTGGAAGGAAACCAGACATTTTATTTTCCCGGAAAACCGGTGGCCTATGCTGTAACGGTATCGGATGAAGATGACCCAAACATCGGTGAAGATCTTTCCAGTCTCTGGGTGACAGCAGATTATATCGCTGGTCTGGACCAAGCAGAAGCTGCCAAGGGACATCAGATCATGACCGAAGCCATGTCCGGAAAAAGTTTGGTCAGTTCGCTGACCTGTATGACCTGTCACAAAGAAGATGAAACTTCAATAGGACCTTCCTATGTGCAAGTGGCCAGAAAATACAGAAGCAATCCGGAGGCCACAGAATATCTAGTGGGAAAAATCCAAAAGGGAGGCGGAGGTGTCTGGGGAGAAACCGTGATGCCAGCCAATCCCGATCTTAAAAGCGGTGATGCACGTAAAATCGTAGCCTACATCCTTTCCCTGGGTAGAAGGACTCAGGAAATTCCAAGTCTTCCTGCCAGTGGCAAAGTAGATCCAACAGTAGATAAACCCCTCAGTGAAAACGGGGTATTTGTGTTGTCAGCAAGTTTTACAGACAGAGGCGGTGAAAACATCAAGCCCCTTTCCGCCAACAACACGGTGACCTTAAGAAATCCGGTGATGAATATGGGTCAGGCCGATAACTTAGAGGGCTACTCCGTCAGAAATTTTGGTGGGCGCGATTTGGCAATCATGCCCAAAGAGATCGGTTCTTTCTCCTTTTCCGGAGTGGATTTGACTGGAATCAAGTCACTCCAAATAGAAGGTGGGGGACAGGAAGCGAGCTTAAAAGGCTACCAAGTAGAAATCAGGCTTGGTTCACCTACAGGAGAAAAACTAGGTGAAGGGGTATTTAAAGTGGGAGAAAAAGGCAATCAGAGGGTAGGTCCGGGAAGTTTGAAAATTCCTATCAAGCATGATACCGCCGGAAAATTGGTAGATGTGTTTGTGGTGACTACTCCCCAATCGGAAGATGAACCCAATGCCATCCTCTATTCGATTGAATTCAAACAGAATTAGTTGTCGGTTAAAATGTGGAAAAGTCTCTATTTACCTTATACCACGCAAATTGAAACCTTGTTGTTTAAAACAATAAAGAACCAAAAAAGCCGAAGGGATGTATTCTCTTCGGCTTTTTAATGTTTGTAAATCAAAGATTACCCCTTTTTCCAATCGAATAATCACGAATGGATAAGTTTGGATAGGACTATTGTAAGGGAGAAAAGGGCAAAGCTTTCAGATACTTGCTTTCTACTTTTTCCACGATGGGTCCGTTCAGTTCTGAGGCATCCCTTGCTGCGATCCAATCCGGATCATTTCTGAATTTTTCAAAAGAAGATTTTGCTTTTTTCTCATTTTTATGGGCCAATAAATAGACCAGCTTGGGTTGGTTTCCAGAAGATTCCACGGTATACCAATAGACCACATTTTCCATTCCCTGTTTTTCGAATAATGTCTGGGTGTGGTCCCGGAATCGACGGTGAATGTCATCCAGCTTGCCAGGGTAAAGGGTATAGGTCCGTAATTCAAAAATTTTCTTCTTTTTGGGATTCCATTCAGGATTTACCTCATTGAGGTCTTCAGCCATGGTCATGAAAACCTGATCGACTTTCGCCACAAGGGGGCCATTGGCTTCTGAAGCTTTGTAAGCGGCCTGCCACTCGGGGTCATTGGCAAATTGGTTCCAAAGCAAGTCCCTGCTATCTTGGTCTGGGTAGGCCAGGATAAATGTCAGGGTTTGGTCGTTGGGATCGGTAGGGATAAAATAAGCCAGGTTACCGATGCCATTTTTGCTAAACAATTTTAATGTGTGGTCTTCAAACCGCTTGATTAGATCAGGCCGTTTACCTTCGTGTGCGTGGTAGGTACGCATTTCAAAATATTCCATTTCGGGTTTTTGGGCCATGGCTTGGGTTCCTAGGATCAGTGATGTCAGGATAAGGATATTGATTTTCATGTGTGTAGGTTTCGGGTCAGGGGGGAATTTACTCAAAAATACATAGAAATGATCATCCTGATGACTTTTGCTTTTTAAAACCCAGAAAGGCAGAATAGCCCATTACCATGGCCACAACCAGCAACCCAAATGTCTCCCTGGCCTCTTCCGATTCCTGCGTTTTCATCGTCAGGTCTTTGTTTTCCAATTCATAGCCGACCCATTCGGGCACTGAGTCAGGGAAAAAATAAATGGCACCAATCAGGCAGGCCAGGATACAAACAGAAAGGGGAAGAATGGGATGTATGCCCCTTACTGCCAGATAGCTGAAAATGGCGGCTACAAGATAAACAGACACCCAAATTTCAGGATCGGGATCATTGATTTGCCAATAGGCAAAGAGCAGAAAGGCCAAAATCCAAAAGATAAAGAAGTATCTGGGAAAATTTTTCATGGTTCAGAATGGGATAAGCACTCAATTTATAAATTAATTTTCTGACTAGACGGCATGTTTCACGCAAAAATAATGGATTCTGGCCAAAGCTGATATTGATAGATATTAGGAGGATATCCGATTTTTTACCAAATTGTTTACTTTTTCGAGTTTACCACATAGGGCACAGAGAACACAAAGATTGGGTTTTTATAGATGGTTGGATCCAATTAACCTGATAATTCAAATGAATTTATATTTCGAATTTCTATTTGAGGAAATCAAGTTATCTGAGTAAAAAACCTCTATGTGAACCATGTAACTATGTGGTTAATTTAACCAGGCAATCTTTGAAGGGTTTTTCCAATCCTATGCTTAGTCTTAAAAAGGTTTACCAAATAGGGAACAGGGTCCACATGATTTTTGAATGTATTATGTGGCCTAAACCCATCAAATCGAATTATTTTTTGGAAGGATATTTTGTAAATAATTTGGTTTATAATGTAAACTACTTTACATTTGTCTAAACCAAAACAATCCATACCATGAAAAAACTCATTTTAATAATTTGTCTGCTTGTTGGAGCAAATGCTATTCAAGCACAGGTGACTTCAGAGGAAGCCATAAAGAAATTGGCCTTTATCGAAGGACAATGGCAGGGGAAATCCAATGTCACTACTGGACCGGGCCAAAACATGGTTCTCGATCAACATGAACATGTTGAGTTGCGTTTAGGCGGACAAGTAATGATTGTTGAAGGAAAGGGATATCAAGGAGAAGAACTGGAATTCAATGCATTTGCTGTGATCACTTTTGACGAAGCGAGGCAAGAGTATGAAATGAATAGTTGGCTTAGCACCGGACAAAAAACGGAGGCTTACATCAAGGTACATGACCAGGAGAAATGGGAGTGGGGCTTTGAGATCCCACAAGGTAAAATCAGGTATTTAATTTCTCTCAATGAAAAAGGCCAATGGATTGAAACGGGGGAGTTTTCCCAGGACGGGAACACTTGGTACCCTAGTTTTAACATGTTGTTGGACAAAAAATAGTAGGTAGGCATATGGAAAAAGCAAAAAATTGGGATGAGGCTGAAAGCATTCAGCTTATCAGAGAGATGATTGAATCCACCCGATATCAGTTGTATTCGGATAGGTTTTTGTATTTTTTATGGGGTTACGCGACCTTGATTTGTGCAGCGATTCACTATGTTTTGGCGTATTTTGTCGGTTATGGGCAGCCTTATCTGGTGTGGTTGGTGATGCCGGCAGTGTCAGTAGTCCACTTTGTGTATATTGCCAAAAAGGTAAAAAAATCCGGGGCTTCAACGTTTCACGGGAGGATGATGCAAGGGGTATGGAGTGGGATGTTTATGGCGGTTGTTGGTCTTTTGATCGCTGCAACTCATGTAGGCTGGCAAGTGGTATATCCTTGCTTTATGTTGTTCTATGGTGTGGCCTGTTACGCCACTGGTAAGGCCATTCAATTTAATCCCTTGATATGGGGAGGGATATTGGGTATCATCTTGGGTGTGGTAGCCTTTTTCCAACCTTTTCAGTTCCAGTTGCTTTTACTGATGGTGGTGATTGTTGTAAGTTATATATTGCCGGCCCATCTGATGAAGCCGGTGAGTCATTGAATATGTTCAAAGACCTAGATCCACTGCTCCATAGTCAATTGAGACTGGCGGTTGTTTCCATTTTGATGTCTGTGGAGGAGGCAGAATTCAATTTCATCAAGGAAAAAACCGGCGCCACCTCAGGCAATCTGAGTGTTCAGATCAGTAAATTGAAGGAAGCGGGATACCTTGAAGTAGAAAAATCATTTAGGGACAATTTCCCTTTGACCACCTGCAAAATAACGCGAAAAGGAAAGGATGCCTTTGACAATTATGTAAAGGCATTGGAAGGTTATCTGAATCAAAAAGGATAAAAAATAAGTTGGTTCTGGATTAGGACTTCCTGTGTGAGTTAGAGCTTTAGATATCACCCGGTTGAAAATAAATTTCACGCAAAGGCGCAGAGGCGCAAAGAGTTTTTAGGACAACCGAGGAAAAAAATACCTCAAAGGTTGGTAAGGACTACCCTCAAACTCTTGGCACCCTGAGCGCCGATTACCAGAGACTGTTCAATATCGGCAGTTTTGGATGGTCCGGCGATAAAAAGGCCGAAACCGGCATGTTGGTCGCCTATTTTTTGGTAAGCAACATGCATGTTGGAGACCAGGGTTTTTTCATCCAGTACAATCACCAAATGTTCGGTGATAAAAGGCAAAGCCCTGAGACACATATTTTCATCGGTCAGCCAAATGGCCCCATTCTCAGCCACGCCAAATTGCCCTTGAATAATTGCCACCTCCAAATCATTTAATTCGTGAGCATCATCAGGAAGTGCCAAATTGGCTGTAACCTTTATTTCTTGTGCCAAGCAGATGACCTTGATAAACCGGTTGATTTCCAAAAATTCCTTTAATTGGGTTTGATCGATTACCTCCCCCTTGTTTCCTTCAATGGACCGGATAAACAGCTCCCTTAAATCTTCCGCAACCTCAAAATCTGGTATCTCAGGGAGTGGCTTCCTCTCAACCTTTATGGAGGAAATTTTGTCTAAAATGCTGTCTCTGCTGCTCATGACCTGTTCTTCTTGTACCAGTCTTTGAAAGATTCCTTTGGTGAAGCAGGCAGTTCGCGTTGCTTTCCCCAGGTGTTCAAACCCGAATAGGTGATGCTGTCAGGAAGAATTTTTAAAGCACCCCGCATCAGGGCGCCGCTAACCTTATAGGCAAAGGGTACCGCAAAAATTCCATTGGCGATTTTCATGGATATGCTCTTGGCATTAGTCCCTTGGGCTTTTGTGATTTCCTGCCGCCATTCGTAGAGTTGTTCATGGATGTTGATCTTGACCGGACAGACATCTGAGCATGATCCACAAAGCGTGGAGGCGAAGGGAAGTGAACTGTATTTTTTAACATCCAAACCTGGTGAAAGAATGGAACCTATGGGACCCGGCACCACAGAACCATAACTGAAACCACCGCTTCTTCGGTAGATCGGGCAGGTGTTCATACAGGCCCCACAACGGATACATTTCAGGGAGTTTTTGAATTTCTCTCTGCCTAGCTGTGCTGTTCTGCCGTTGTCTACCAAGACGATGTGGATTTCCTTACCCAAAGCAGGTGAGCGAAAATGGGAGTTATAATTGGTAATCGGCTGTCCTGTGGCTGATCGGGCTAAGAGACGCAGAAAAACACCCAAGTCTTTTCTGCGTGGAATGATTTTTTCTATGCCCATACAAGCAATGTGCACATCGGCCAGGTGAACACCCATATCGGCATTGCCTTCATTGGTACAAACCAGAAATTCCCCCGTTTCGGCCACTCCGAAATTGACCCCGGTAATGGCGACTTTGGCTCTGAGGAATTTGTCCCGAAGGTGTAGGCGGGCGGCATGCGTGAGGTAGGCTGGGTCTTCATTGCCTTTTTCGGTCTGCAGTTTGTCGTGGAAAAGGGCTGAAATCTCCTTTTTCTTCAGGTGGATGGCAGGCATCACAATATGACTGGGCGGTTGATTCAAAAACTGTACAATACGCTCACCCAAGTCTGTATCCACTACCTCGACTCCATTTTGCTCCAAAAATGGATTGAGGTGACATTCCTCTGTCAGGATCGATTTACTCTTGACAATGGCCTGGCAATTGTGCTGTTGCAGGATGCTTAGAACGATCTGATTGTGTTCTTCTGCATCTTTGGCCCAGTGGACTTTGATCCCGTTTTTTTGTGCATTTTTTTCAAATTCCACAAGATAACCATCCAGATGGGCCAACACATTGTCTTTGATCTGAGAGGCAAGATCCCGAAGTTGCTCCCACTCGGGTATGGTCTTGCTGATGGTATCCCGTTTGTCCCGGACAAACCACAACGTCTCATCATGCCACTTGGACTGGGCGGCATCTTTTAAAAATTCTGAGGCTTTGGCAGAATGGCTCATGAGATGACTTCATTAAGGATTTCAGCAATATGTTTAAATTGAAGAGGATGTTTGTTTCTCTTGGCAATCCCCTCGAGGTGCATGATGCAGGACATGTCCCCACCAGTGAGGATTTCTACCCCGTGGACCAAATGATCTTCCAAACGGTCCTTTCCTATCTGTACAGACAGCGCTTCTTCCATGATTGCAAATGTTCCACCAAAGCCGCAACACTCGTCTTTTCGGGTCAGGTCCACCCATTCTAAACCATCAATCTGCTCCAAAAGTTGTTTGGTTTTGCTGAAAAAGGGTTCGTTACGTTCAGAACAGGAAGCCAGACGCAATCCCCTGTGGCCATGACAGGAAGCATGGAAACCTACTTTATGGGGATAAGAACCCTTGATGGGTTCCACTTTGAGCACATCTGTCAAGAATTCCGTTAGTTCAAAGATTTTGTCATGCAATGTTTGTTGTTCTAATTCCATACCTGCGATTGCAGGAGCATGTTCCTTGACATGTAACACACAGCTTCCCGAGGGAGATACGATGTAATCATAATCCTTAAAAGTTTCCAAAAAATGCTTGGTAGTTCCTAAGGTTCCCCTTTCGTATCCCGCGTTGGCCATAGGTTGTCCGCAGCAGGTCTGGCCTATAGGATAACTTACGCTGCAACCCAATTTTTCCAGAAGCTCCAAAGTGGCAATGGCTACATTGGGGTAGAACTGGTCGACGTAACAAGGGATAAATAGGGCGATTTTTTTATTTAAATTCATGCTTACCTTGGGTACATTTTAAAAAGGGAAGATATTGATATTAGATCATCATTGCTATTGAATCTAGGTAGGTTCTGGATATTTTCCCTCAGTAATGGACTTGCAATGCATCTAATATCCTAAAATATCTACTAGTATCCACAAGTATCAATTAGTATCTATGAATTTCTGAAGATAACCCTCTAAAGTACGATTTCAGAACAAGCTTCCAATTTCAAAAATTATCGAACATGATATATCCTGTAGTATCAGGTTAAAACAAGGATTGATTTGCAAATAGGTGATTCACTTTAATGATCTTGCTTGCATGCTTAATTTGGATTCCAAGAATCAGGACAGAACAGGTTAACATGTTTAGGAGAATTAACTAAAATTGATAGGTGACTTCCAATTTGCCAAGGACATTCGATGCCCAAAAGAATAGAAATAATTAAAGGATTAAAATTGCCCATGCTAATCAATTTATAAAATGCTTGTGTCTTCCTTGAGTAAATCAAAGTCAAATATTGCCAACAGCATCCTCCTTTTTCTGTGCCTGATGTCATCCTGTAAACAGGATGTTGAGCAAAGAGCAGATCATCCGCGAAGACCCAATATTCTGATTGCCATATCAGATGACCAGTCATTTCCGCATGCATCGGCTTATGGAAGCAAAATGGTGAATACCCCGGCTTTTGACCGAATTGCCCATGAGGGAATTCTTTTCAATAATGCTTTCGTAGCTTCTCCGGGCTGTTCTCCCAGTCGAGCAGCCTTACTCACAGGAATGAATACCTGGCAGATCGAAGAGGCAGGGACTCATGCCAGTTCGTTTCCCTTGGCATATATGGTCTATCCGGATTTGCTGGAAGAAGCAGGGTATTTTATAGGCTATACCCAAAAGGGCTGGGCACCAGGAAATTGGGAAGCCAGCGGAAGAAAACGCAACCCAGCAGGAAATGCCTTTAGTTCTCTGGTACTTGAGCCCCCTTTTGATGGCATAGTGAAAACAGACTATGCTGCAAATTTCAAGAAGTTTCTAGATGAGCGCCCAGAAGGAAAGCCTTTTCATTTTTGGTATGGAAGTTCAGAACCTCACAGGGTTTATGAAAAAGGTTCAGGCTTGGCATCTGGCAAGAAACTTGAACAGGCTGAAGTTCCTGATTATCTACCTGATACGGAGGAGATACGCGCCGATTTATTGGATTATGCCCTTGAAATTGAATGGTTTGATCTTCATTTGTCTAAAATGATAGCCCTCTTGGAGGAACTGGGAGAACTGGAGAATACCATTATAGTGGTGACCTCTGACAATGGAATGCCATTTTCCCGTGCCAAAGCCAATCTCTATGAGGATGGCATCCATGTTCCAATGGCCATCAGGTGGGGAGATCAGGTATCGGGTGGAAGAATTGTGGACGATTTGGTCAGCCTGATTGATTTGACTCCGACTTTTTTGGAGGTTGCAGGTATAGGTGGAGAAGTCTTGGCGGTGATGGAAGGGAAAAGTCTGATGAACATTTTGAAATCCGACAAGCAAGGCCTTGTGGATGAATCCAGAAATGCGGTATACGCTGCCAGAGAGCGCCATTCCAGTTCCCGATGGAATAACTTGGGTTACTCACAGCGTGGGGTAAGGACACAGCATTTTCTTTATGTTAGAAACTTCACTCCGGATAGGTGGCCAGCCGGGGATCCTCAGGAAATATTGTCGGATGAAACCTTAGGGCCCATGCATCAGGCCTATTACGATATTGATGCCGCTCCCACCCAAGATTTTCTTGTTGAGCACGCCGATGATGAGGAGTATGGAAAATACTTGCAACTGAGTGTGGCCAAAAGACCAACAGAAGAACTTTTTGATATTCGCAACGATCCCTACTGTCTCCATAACCTTTCGGACAACCCGGAATTCAAATCAGACCTGCTAGAACACCGACAGCTTTTGGGCGGCTACCTGATGAAAACCAATGACCCGAGAGTAACCGGTAACGGCGATATTTTCGAAAGTTATCCGAGATTAAGGGGGGTGATCAGAAGCTTTCCCAAACCAAATGAATGAATGACCCTTATGTTTCATTGTGACGGGCTCAGATTGATTTGAGTATATTGAACCTATTTTCGATATAGAAATTTTTTACTAAAGTGAGATGGTGAATTATCAACTCCAAAGTGGTAGTTTAGAATTTGTTATTAACCGACTTTTGACAAATTCCGGACATGCCGCAGAATGAATTTATGTTTTCCTTCCATAGTCAATACCTTTTGTTGGTAGGGATGATCCTTTTAGTTGGAGGTTGTCAAAACAATCCTGAAAAAACAACTCAGGATGCCATCAAAACGGGATTCAAAACGATAACTGATATGAGAAACCTATCAGTGGATATTCCCATCAATCCAAAAAGAATCCTCACCGTCAGCGATGGCATGATTGAGACGGTCATGGCCAACTTTGGAGTAATGGATAAGTTGATTGCAGTTGGGTCAAGTTGTTTGCAGAGAAACTTTGCTTATGAAATTCCCGGAATTCAAAACAGTCTCCATTTCTCGGAGGGCATGAATCCGATCCGCTTGCTTTTTCCTTTTGTTGCCGAACTTCCCTTGGTGGCCAGCTCGGGTTTGCCCCTTCAATTGGAAAAAATCGCTGCACTGCAGCCTGATCTGATTTTGTTGAGAGAGGGTTGCTGCACGCTACCCAATCTTGCAGATCCAAAAAGTAAGCAGGCCTTGTCCATTTTGTCTTCCTTCGGTATTCCTGTAGTGGTTTTGAAGGGGACCAACCAATTTGATCCACCTGATCTCAGCAAGTTTAACCAAGAAATTTCTTTACTGGGGGAAATTTTTGATCAAGAGGAAAAAGCAGCAGCATTGATCCGCTTTTTAGACAGTACCATCCACTTGGTCAAAAACAGAACCAACAGACTTACCAAAAATGAACAACCCAGTTTACTCTTACTAGGACTATCTCCACTAGCCAGAGAAGGGGGAAGTGCCGGTGTCACCAAAGGGAAAGACACCATGGAAGGCTATATGATTGAGCAACTGGTAAATGCCAGAAACGCCTATCAGGGATATGGAGGGAGGACATCCTCCTTATTGCTCAATACCGAACAGATATTGGCTTTGGATCCGGATGTCATTGTTCTACCGACCGCCTCAGGCTACCATCCACCAGAGGAATTGTATGAGGCACCCTATTATGCCAAATTACAAAATCTCAAGGCTGTCAAAGCCAGAAAAGTTGTGGCCTTACCTTGGACCCCCTGCAATTGCTCCAAAAGGATAGAATACCCCATAGATGTCATGATGATGGCAAAGGTCAGCTACCCGGAAGTTTTTAAGGATATTGAGATTCATGATTGGGTACTAGAATTCTACCAGAGGGTTTATGGAGTAAGTGAGGAAAAGGCCAAAGAAATTCGATCAGTCATGTGGTTGGACTGGACGCTTGATGGGATTTAAATCTATGGAAAAGGTTGTAAACAGAAAAAAAACAAATCAAAAGAAAAAGATATGGTTACTTTTTTTGATTCTGATGGTGGTTTTGTTTGCCTTGATATCTCTGAGCATAGGTCCTTATGACTTGGCGCTAAAGGAAATTTTTCAGGTCCTGTTTCAATTCAAAAATGGAGAAGGCTCTTTGGATGAAAGGGGTAAATTGGCGCAATTGATCATTTGGGATATCAGACTCCCCAGGATTCTAATAGCAGGATTGGTTGGGACTGCGTTGTCGGTTTCCGGTAATGTTTTTCAGGGATGTTTTCGTAATCCTTTGGTGGAGCCTTACATTCTAGGGGTGTCGAGTGGTGCGGCTTTTGGAGCTTCTTTGGCCATTGTATTTCCAGTCCTGTTTTTTTCCATCCCCTTATCCGCTTTCATTTTTGCAGCGCTTACGGTCCTGATTGCATTGTCTCTCGGTCATATCAGAGGACAAATACAGACGCTTTCCCTCATTCTGGCCGGGGTGGTTATCGGGTCTTTTTTTTCTTCTATGGTATCCATTTTAAAATATATTTCCAATGATGCTGCCTTAAGGGAAATCATCTTTTGGCTGTTGGGGGGATTTTACCACAGCAGCTGGAATGAGATCTATTTAATTGCACCCATCATCCTTCCTGTGGCTGGTTTGGTTTGGTTTTTGGCTTGGAAACTCAATATCATATCCATAGGAGATGAGGAAGCCAAAAGTCTGGGAGTGGATCCAAGGAAAAACAAAATACTGTTGATTATCTGTGCGACGCTTTTGACCTCACTTTCTGTAGCCTATGTGGGCATCATTGCCTGGGTGGGGCTGATGGTACCTCATGCTTCCAGGATGTTGATTGGTCCAGACAACCGATATGTCATTCCTCTTTCAGCCTTTATTGGAACGCTCTTTCTTATTTTTTGTGATACACTGGCTAGAAACCTAATCGAAGGTGAAATACCCATTGGCATTCTCACTTCAATATTAGGGGCACCTTATCTACTTTATTTACTCAGAACTAAAACCCTATAAAATTGCTACAGGTAGACCGTTTAAGTTTTCAATATGGCAACCACTTGATTTTTAAGGAGGTCAGTTTTACTTTAAAGGAAGGTGAGCTATGTGCTATTTTGGGGATCAATGGCAGCGGTAAATCCACCTTATTTAAGTGCTGTATGGGATTTCTCCAGCCTTATGCCGGCGAAATTCACTTAAAAGATCAGCCCCTTGCAAAGCTTAAAACATCCGAAATTGCAAAGAATGTGGCTTATGTCCCTCAGGAGCATCCTGTCACCTTCCCTTTTTTGGTGAGAGAAATGGTGTTGATGGGTAGAACCACACACATCTCCAATTTTTTCAACATATCTGACCAGCATCATCTCAAAGTGGAGGAAGCCTTACAATCACTTTCACTCGATCATCTCGCGGACAAGCCCTTCAGTCAATTGAGTGGGGGACAAAGGCAAATGGTGTTGATAGCAAGGGCCATCGCACAGGAAACGCCACTTATGTTGCTGGATGAACCCACCTCTTCTTTGGATTTTAAAAATCAACTCCTGATTTGGAACATGCTTTTGGATTTAAAAAAGCAGGGGAAAGCGCTCTTTGTCTGTACCCATGACCCCAATCATGTCCTTTGGTTTTGTGACAGGGTGCTGGTGATGGACAACCAAAAGCTCATAGCAGACGGTCCTCCGGAAGAAGTTCTGGGAACAGGTATTTTAAAGCAGATTTACGGCCCTATTTGTGAGATGAAACAACTGAGTGGCAGCAAGATGGTCATTCCTAATTATTTGGGAAATTCAGAAGGAGAAGGTTCCTCTTCCTGATTATGGGTTTTTAGGACTTTAAGGATTTTCTTCTTCTGCTATGATTGTTTTCAGTTGATCTAATTTTTCCTGATGGATTTTGGCATCTTGGATAAAATCTTCTCCTGCATTGATTTCCAGAAGCTCATTGATTCTGCTCTGCATTTCATGCAGTCGGCCGGGATTGTTCTCATCATGTGAATTGTCTGCATTCCAACATGCCTCCAGGTAGTTTAAGAGGGTGATACTTCTTTCCATAGGAAATTCCTCGGCATTTCTTATAGAAAGTGCTTCCTGAAAATAACTCAATGCCTTGACAAAATTGTCCGACCTTACGGCCTGTGGATATTTCATAAGCGCATTTCCGTAATGATTGCATACGCGGGCATGATCATAGGGAAAATCTTCTTTGTTAAATATGGATAAGGCTTCTTGAAAGGATGATGCAGAAACTGCAGCCCAAATGCTTTTCTTTTTTGCTTCGTCCGGTATTTCTGAATAGACGATCCCAAGGTTTTCCTGGATTTCAGCATATGCCAGGGGAAAATGCTCTTTCTTAAAAAACCGACTGGCCTGCTGATAGGCATCCATGGCAGATTTATAAAACTGTGGGTTACCATTTTGGGCCCAAGTGGTCAGCAATCTGGCTTTTTTTAACAAAGCCTGAAAGGCAAACTCGTCCAAATCTTCTTTCTGAAACAGTTTGACAGCCTTGGTGTAATATCCCAGTGCTTCAGCATAACTTCCCGAAATGGATGCAATGAGACCTGCATCCAATAGACATTGTGCCTCTTCGATTTTGAAGCCATGAATGTCATAATAGGTGACGCATTTCCATATGGTGTCTTTAAGAGATTCCAAGTGTTCGGCATCATAGGGCGGACTGAGCTGTTGGGTATGCAAATGAGACAGGCTGCTTTGGATTTTCATTTTTGCTTCCATGGAAACCTCAGGCAAATTAATTTTATGAAGGAAACCTTCTGCCTCTTCATACCTTCCTTGATCAAAAAGATAATTGAAAAAATGAAATGCAGTAAATGCAGCGTATTCTTCACTAGGAGCTGAAAAAACAGCCTCTCTGTAGTAATAATCTATTTGGGTTTCTTCACAATTTCCATAATGGCGCACCACAGCGTGATTATGCATCAAGCGGTAATCGTCAAAATCCTGGTAAGTTTCCACCGCGAGGGATTTAGGATCCATTGGGTCTCCGGTAAGCAACTGAAAGATGTGCTCCAATTCCGATTTGAGTACAGGATCGGACTGTACAAGATGAAGAGATTTGTCCAATTCGCCCAATCTCAACATGACCAAAGCCATCAGGATGTTTTCTTTGAAAAGGATTTTTTCGGGAAGCAGGTAGGGAGGCATGGAGTTTTGCCAGTCTACAGGGAAAGAAATGTATCCATTTTCGACAATTAGGTGAGTGGCCGTAGCTGAAGGTTTTTGGGACAGTATGTCACCAAAATCCACCCACGCTTCTATTTTGAACTCGAAATAAACGGATTCTTTGATTTCCTCCCAGAGCGCTTTTTCACAGAATAACTTGATCATACGCATAAATTTATTTCAAGAATACCTTCATTCTCGTTGAAAAGGTATTTCAATTCTCTATTGTGCTTGGATATATGGGGCCAATCTGCAAAAAATTCCTGCAGAGAAATGGATTTGTCTCCCCTGACATTCTTCTGCTTGACAAAAAGCATGATGGGTTTATGCTTTGCTTTGAAACCCACATTGCTGACATTGGCGAGAAGCAATTTGTTTTCTTCATTGATAAATGAGGCAAAAACCTGCCGGCTTTCTCCAATGAACCCTTCCGCCACATCCAAATAAAGGACCAAATGCTGATTGAATAGCTGTACTGGAGTTTCCAGCATTTTTGTCAACGGAGGGATTATTCGATTGAAATCAAAGGCTCTTTCCATGTTGTTCACACAATTCTAAGTCAGACATGATTTTTTCTGTAAGAGACTTGGCCGCTGCTGCGATGACAGGAGACATGCCCACTTTCAATTTGGTATCTGTAATAGAAACCAGGTATACGGTGATGTCATTCTCAGGAAATTCATCCCGAAAGATTTTTTTGGCATAGGAAAGTGCTTGATCCCATTTTAGGCTATGAAGGAAAACCATTGGATCATCTTGTATAGAAGATTTAATTTCTTCGGCCGGCATTTTAAAGAGGCTTCCATCTTCATGTCCGGAGTTGATTACCCCATCTACCAATAGCATTCTATCGTGATTCTTTAGGGAAAACAAGACTTCAAAGGCAGAGGTCCCCATATCGATAATGGTGAGTTGTTCTGGAATAGGGTTCAATTTCTCCTTCAGTAGTCTAATGACTTCACATCCCACAGCGTCATCACTCCTTACCGGATTACCAAAACCCAATATGGCGGTTTTCTTCATGTCAAACGGATTAAATCAAAGGGGAGCATGCTCCCATTGGTTATGATTTTGGTTTTTTGGAAAAACATAAAAAGTGGAAACCTAATCAGATTTCCACTTTTCTGCAGGAAGAGGAATTTATAATTTGAATTTTGTAAGTTCTTTACCGCTTTTGCCGTCATGGGCATGGACGGTACATACCAGGCAGCTGTCAAATGAACGGGCCACCATACCTACTTCTACAGGATCGTGAGGATCTTCTATTTCAGTGCCTTCCAAAGCCGCTTCTATGGGACCGGGGTTTCCCTTCCCATCATTAGGACCCACATTCCAGGTAGTAGGTGCCATTACCTGATAATTTTCAATGACGCCATCTTTGATTTCTACCCAGTGCGCCAGTGCTCCTCTGGCTGCCTCGGTAGCCCCCCAGCCTTTGCCGTCTTTTTCTTCCGGCTTGATGTAGAATTCACCATCCAAGTCAATCTGACCTAGCCATTGATTGAGGTATTCGTAAAGTCTAGGGGCTTCATGTAGCCTTGCAAGCGTTCTGGTAAATACGGAGGGACCCAATTTATCCATAATATCCAAAAACAAAGGGTCTCTGTTTTGGTGGTCAAGATTATCAGGATTTCCTGCCATGATTACTCTCGACAAGGGTCCTGCTTCCGCTGCAAACCCCATATACCTTGGGGATTTGGACCAGCTGTATTTGCCTGAAAAATCAGTGTTCTCAAGATTTTGTGAGGGTACAGGAGTGGGTATGGGTTCATCCCATGGGTGTGCAGGTGGCACCTGTTTGTACCAGGCATGATCCACATGTTCCTGTATGTCCAGATGGTTCAATGGATGGAACTTGGCTCCGTCATAGAATCCTCCTGCTGAGATCACGGCATCATTTCTGGTCTCGATGGTTGGGAAGTTATATTTGTCCTTGTGCAGGTAAGTGCCATAAGCAATGAATTTACCGACACCCTGACCAAATTTATCAAGACCAAATTCCAAACCAGCTCGGATGAATAATCCCAAATCACTGTTTCTTTGGCTTTCGTTTTCCTCCACCCATGCCAGCAAATCATCCCAGGACTTGACCTGCAAGTACCTTTCAATAGAGCAGCCCAGGAAATTGGTTTCCAGCCACCTGTTTCTAAAATGGTTTAAAATCGCATGGGCTCTCGTGATGTCCTTAAGTGTAGGTGCACACATGACCCCTCCAGGGACCATATAGGATGAGTGAGGCCATTGTCCACCAAAAATGGCATACACCTCAACGGGCAATGCAGAAGCAGTAAGTCCTGTTTGGAAAGAAGTGCCCACATAGGCAGCAAATCTTTTGGTTACTTCCTCATAGAGAGGTTTATTGGCAAATTTTTTATTGGCCATATCGGTAGCAAAGATGGCATAGAACCACCTTGGGATACTCTGAATCGTTTCTGAAGCCTGACCGATTGCCCTCAGCAGAAGTGCATTGGGTGTAAGTTGGGTTTTCCAAATGGTATCCAAAGCGGAGGAGGCGCAATAGAGGTGAGATCCTCCGCATATTCCACAAATTCTCGGAGTGACAATCAAACCTGACTGAGGGTCTTTCCCTGCCATAATCTGTTCGAACCCACGGAACATGGCCGCCTGGGTGTGGGCCCTGGTTACCACGCCGTTTTCCATATATACTTTTACATCCAAGTCCCCTTCCACACGACCGACGGGGGATATGTTTAATTCTTTGAAATTTGACATTGCCTTAGGTTATTTTGATGTTTCAAATTGGGGTCTGTTTCCTACTACTGCTTTATCAAGGGTACCCATGGCTTTTTCAAAACCGGCTCGGGCATAGTAGGCTGCCTTGCTATTTCCTACGGGTACCGATTTGGGTAAAAAACCCAGATACTTCATCGTTTTAAATACAGACCCTTTGACCAGGTCATTGTGAGGGAATCCAGGTTCTGTACAGCCAAGGCAAGGATGATTTGCTCTCGTTTTACTGGATTGACGGTTCCATAAGATCCTGTTGCAACTGGCACGGGTCATGGGTCCTCTACACCCAACCTCATAAAAGAGGCAGCCTCCTCTTTTGCCGAAATGCCCATCCACCTTTTGGGCAAAGGATATCGCATTGGGACAACCGGTTTGCACAAAGTCTGTGAAAAAGGTTTTGGGTCGGTGGAATTCATCCAACAGAACATCTCCAATCCTTCCTGTAGATATGGCCACCAAGATCTGGGTAATCCAATCCGGGTGGGCTGGACAGCCGGGGATATTGATTACTGGGAGACCTCCTTTGGAGACATAATCAGGGCCTAAAAAACCACCCTTTTGCTTTTTGAGAAATTGCATTCCTGTGCTTTCTGAGGGATTGGGTGGCACTGCGGGTATTCCTCCCCAGGTGGCACAATCACCGATCGCTACCACATAAGCGGATACCTTGGACAAGTCTTTGATCCAGTCCATCATCGGTCTTTCCGCGAAATAATTCATCGAGCCGGTACCGTTGGGTCCCTGAACAATGGAACCTTCAAAAACAAGGATATCCAGTTGGGTTTTTCCAGCAACGATACTTTCCAGGAGTTCAGACACCTGATGTCCTATTTCCAAGCCAATGGAGGGGTGCCAAAGAATGTTTACTCCAAAGTCAGTCACCAATTCCACTACCGTTGGCTCCTCTGCATTTAAAAAAGACATGGTGTTGCCACTACATGCCCCTCCTTGCAACCAAAGAACATTTGCCATATTAGTTTGTTTTCGGGTTTAAATGTTAAGTTGATATCGATTAAAACCAAAATTTACTTTGGTATTCATCGACTTTATCAAATCTAAAAATTATGATTCAAATTAGAAAGCATTTCCTAAATTTATTTGAGTATTTTTTCTAATAATTAGAAAAAATTTTCTAATTCGGAAATAAAACTGGCTTACCTTCTTGGTTTTAAAGTATCCGATTTAGATATCAGATGGCCAAAAAATGAGACAAGGATTCGTATTAAATAAGAACAGGATAGATGTAAACAACAAATTCTTCCTCTCCTCTGTCTGTCAGATAGGGAGTCATCTGACTCCAAACGGCCTCTTTGAATAATTTTTCCTCTGCAGGCTGACCCCTAAGGATCCTCTGTGGCAACCAAAAAATAATGGACATCCAGATGTTGTTGGACAGCAATTCGTTCATTTCATCAGACTGGGGAACCAGTACACCCCGCTGCACATCAAATTCTATCCTTGATTTGATCTGCAACAACATCCTGTTGATATATCGATGCCATTTACCCAGTATATCTGGATAATTTCGCTCTATCTCGAACATATCAATGAAGAAAAACTTGAACTTCATGAAAAAATCGTAATACTGTCCAAGGTTTTTATCCAAACCCTGAAAATTATCTATCAACAAGTAATCGGATAGTATTTCTGAAAACTCCGCAAAAATGTAATCATAGGTAAATGAAACAATTGCTTCTTTATTCTTAAAATGATAGGCCAGATTTCCCACGCTTATCTCAGCAGCATCAGCGATTTGTTGTAGCCTGACATTTGCCACCCCATGTTCATTGAAGGTTTTGATGGCTGCGTCTAAAATCTTATCTTTAGTTTTGGACATCTTCCCAAAAATTAATTATACCCCAAATTTAACAAACCTTCTTTGATTAACAACGTTCCTCTTTGGTCTTTGGCAGCTTGTCTTCTAAATAGCTGCGACATGATTTCTGCTTTTCTCCTGTCAGATTGGACAGTGATGTTCCTGATGAGTAATTTTAAAGGTTGCTTATGATGGGCAAATACCAGATCAATCCTGAACTCCCCCTTTCTGTAGATCATTCTTTCTATGACTGCTGTATCCCCTAGCCATCGATTGGCTCTCAAAAAGTTGAATTCAGACTCATGCCCCAATCTGTCGTCGTATAAAGACATTTGGTTGATGGACTTGAGGATCCATTCATACATTTGGTAGTCTAAAACCGGATTCCTTTTCATTGTTCAAATATAACCACCCTGTTATCAAATTCTTCCCTTCCTATAGGTGTAAAATAGGGTTGTAATAAAAACCAAACCATTTCAAGGTAGCTTCCCCTGTTGTATTCCTCTATACCAATAACGGCCTGCCTATTGATCCAACTTTCACTGGCCCAAACCAGGAGAGATGACATTTTGGGACCAAAAGAAGGATCGCCCAAGGAATCGAGTGCACCCCTTGCCTCATTGAAAACCAGCATGCCTTGTAGTTGCAACTCCTGCCAGTTCAAATGCTCCTTGTATTGCTTGCTGATGATTTCATACATTCTGGTCAGATCCAGTGTATCTTTATAGAAGAAAACATACCGCTGCTGCAATTCAAAATTGGAGATTAAAAACCGGTTGAAATCCTCAAACAAAGGCAATACCCTAAACTCTGAAAGCAGAAGTTTCTGCTCATCTACGAAATCACTGAAGAGCGCATAAAGGATGTCATTTTTTGTTCTGTAATGGTAACCGATGTTGCCCAAACTCAACCCACAGACATCTGATATGTGTTGTAGCCTCACATTGACAAACCCATCCCTGTTGAACAGGTTCAGGGCTACATTTTTGATTCTGGTTTTCGTATCCTTTCTCGGCATTGGCGTTATAGGAAATTTTAGGAGAATTTGTTTTTTGAAAACCCGAGACCAACTGTTTTTCAAGATGCATTGTCTCACTCCATAAATTCAACACCGGAAATCAGGAGCTCGTTCCCCTGAATGATGTTGTTCGTAGGTTTGTTGCAGGCGCAAACAAACCTATAATTGAGTACTTCCGATTCTTTTAAGCAATCTTCACAATAGACCAAGATAGGCAAAACTTCAATCTGAAGTTCGCAGGAGCTATACTCTTTTCTTTCCGTAGCCACCACCGCTTCGAAGGCATTTTGCATCAAAATCGGTTCTACATTTGAAAGTAAGCCCACTTTCATGTATATCTTTTTTATTTTTCCCCTATCCTTTTCCGGATAGATTGAATCCAGTGACCCAAAGATGTTTTTTACCAAAGAAATCTCATGCATGGCTATTTGTCATTATTTTTTCTTTTTGCGATTACTTCTCTGATCCTCACGGCACTTTGGTAATCTTCCTTTGCCAACACATTTTGAAGCAGACGCTCAAGTTCCTCTAAAGTATAGGCAGAATATGCGGTTCGATTACTTTCTCCTACATAGATATCCATATCCAAACGTTGTTCTTCCAATACTTGTCTGGAAATCATAATGGGGCTGTCAAAGCGTAAGGCCAAGGCTATGGCATCGGATGTTCTGCTGTCCACCCGCAGTTCTTCGGTTTGATTGGTTTTTTTCAATACGATTTCACTTTTGAAGATATTGTCCTTCACTTCTTTTATCCATACATGGTCCACCTTGGCATCAAACAAACTTATTACCTCAAAAAACAGGTCATGGGTCAGGGGACGCTGGGTCTTGATTTTCTCCAATGCCACGCCAATGGATAGTGCTTCCGCTTCTCCAATAAGTAATGGAAATCTGTTTTTTTTATCCGTGTCTTCCAAGATCAAAGCAAATTTGCCGGGAGAATTGATACTGGGAGACATCGCCACAATAAAAATTTCAATCAATTCCATAGCGCCTATCTTTCAACTGTAAGTTTTGATAAAACCGCACAATTCATCCAAGTCATCAAAAGGTGCAACCACATCTCCCAAATGAATCAACTTGTACAATGCTGAACCTTCCACCTCGATGACATAACCCGATTGGGTATGAATTTCTATTCCTGCCTGAGACAAAACAGGCAAATTATACTTTTGCATCATTTCCAGCAGACGCTCCACCGCAGTCATTCGAATATTCACTTAAGGGTCAATAAATCACAAATCATAATTCTATGGTTTCCTGTATCTGCCAAGACCATTTGGTTCCTCACTTCTTCCACGCCAAAACTAAATGGCCAATACAAAGACTTTTCGGTTCCAAAAACAGTATCTGCAAACTCACTTCCGGTATAAAAATCCGGCTTTCCAATGAGTGAATCGGCAGCTGCTCCATGTTTATCGGGAATTTTCTCATACCATAAAACCCTGGAATTCCCTGTATCTCCTACAAAGATTCCCTCGCCAAAAAAGCAAGAAAAATAACACCAATTCAGCGTATTTGGAGCGGGACTCAACCCAAACTGATTCTGACCGTTGGCCTCAAAATTGGGTTGACCGATCAGGCATTTGGCCTTGGCTGAAAGCGCATCTTCCCAATGGTCCCATAGCAGGACCCTGTAATATTGGGTATCAGTGATCGCCAACTCACCCTTTTTTCCGAGAGAAACCGAATAGGGCCAAATGGCATGCTCGGGATCATAACCTCTGCTTTCAAAATCTTCCTGGCCGATTACAAAGTCTGCCTTCGCTCCCGAATCTACAGGAATACGATTGAATACCAATACCCTTCTATTTCCTGTATCCGCCACAAACAATTTCCCATCATACACGGCAATGCCATACGGCCAGTACAAGGAAGAAGCTGTAGGATCTGTATTTACCCCATTTTTATTGGGGAGATTTCCTGTAAAATCGTCTTGTCCAATTACCACATCTGCTGTTTGATGATCTCTGTTTGGGAAATCCTTCCAAATCAACACCCTGTGGTTCCATGCATCAGCTACAATAAGGCACTTCCCGTCCGTCCAAACTGCAGATGGATATTGAAGTGATTGGGACGAGGCCAATCCTCCTGCATTTCTGCCTGTTTTTTTATGGTCAGATTGCCCGATGACAAGGTCAGGTTTTTGCTGAATGCCAATAGGAATCTCATTCCAGATAAATATCCGATTCTGCCCTGTATCAGACACCAATAATTTGTTGCCATGTACATAGACCCCTCTTGGAGCCAAGAATGGACTTTCAGGATCTCCTAAGAAAACCCTTTGGGCTCCTTCTATTTTTTTTACAGTTGAAACTGCATGTGAAGCGGGTGGGACTGCCCTTTTCAGTGTAATGTTGAGTGCTATATTTGGATTTTCTTCGTTCATATCAGCAAATTCTTGGGAGTTGTTCACCCAACAGCATGTTCACTACTCTCCTTCCTCCGATTTCACTGTGTAGTACCACCTGTCCGGGATGTCGTTCCGTGACTTCGCCTATCACTGCTGCATGAGAGCCATTCTTCCAAGCCCTGATTTTGTCAACCACATGATCTGCTATGCTATTTTTTACAAAAGCAACAAATACCCCTTCGTTGGCCACGTACAATGGATCAAGCCCCAACAATTCGCAAGCACCTGAAACGGACTCGTCGACTGTAATGGCCTTTTGGTGAATGGTAATCCCCTTGTTCAAGGATTGGGCGACCTCATTGAGGATCGTGGATAACCCACCTCTGGTAGCATCTCTCAAAAAGTGGATATCTTCGCCAAATCTACTGATCAGTTCCGGAACGATGGCGTTGAAATGGCAGGTATCACTGACGATGTCAGATTCAAACTCCAGCCCTTCACGCACGCTCATAATGGCAATTCCATGCTTGGCGATGTCATTGGAGATGATCACTTTGTCCCCGGGTTTTACCCGATCAAGATCAATAGATGCATCTGGAAGTACCTTGCCAATACCACTGGTATTGATAAAGATTTTATCGCCTTTGCCCCGTTCTACTACTTTGGTGTCTCCGGTCACCACCTTGACTCCTGCCAGATCACAGGCCTGTTTGATGTGGATCAAAATCTCCCAAAAATCTTTGACGGGTAAACCTTCCTCAATAATAAATGATAAAGAGATGAATTCGGCCTTTGCCCCGCACATACAAAGATCATTTACGGTGCCATTGATGGCCAATTCTCCAATATTTCCCCCTGGGAAAAAAATGGGCGAAACCACATAGCTATCCGTGGTAAAAGCCATTTTCCCCGCAGATACATCAACTATGGCACCATCGTGCTGCTTGTCAAGGAATTCGTTGGAAAGTAAATCAAACACGCCTGCATCCAGGAGTTTATGGGTCAGCAAACCGCCGCTTCCATGACCCATGGTTATGATCTCAAAATCAAGCTTGGGCATGGGACAGGAGGCTGATAAAATACTTCGGTGATCAGACATACATGCGATAATTTAATGTTATCCCCATCAGACTTCAGTCAATTGTCCACTGATTTTGGAAAAGTGGTAGTAGGCAGCACAGGCACCCTCACTACTCACCATAGGAGCACCCAGGGGTCTTTCGGGAGTACAGCCTTTGCCAAATTGCGGACATTCGTGTGGTTTTTTGATGCCTTTCAGAACCTGTCCCGCGATACATTCAGGATTTTCTTCCACCTTGGGCATTTTGATTGAAAACTTGATATTGGCATCAAATTCCGAGTATTTTGCCTTCACCTGGTAACCGCTCAAGGGAATGTTTCCCACTCCTCTCCACTCTCTGTCCGTAATCTCAAAGACTTCCTCAATTACTTTTATGGCATCCGGATTTCCCTCAGGTCTTACCACTCGGGCATATTGGTTTTCCAGTTTAAATTCACCTTTTTCCAACTGCTTGACCACCATCAGGATACCGTGTAAAATGTCCACAGGTTCAAATCCGGTCACCACAATAGGAACCTTGTACTTGTCCACCAAGGGTTGGTACTCCCTGATCCCCATGATGGTGCAGACATGTCCGGCAGCCAAAAAACCCTGAATTTTTACCATCTCATCGTTCATCACCGCATCAATGGCCGGGGGCACCAACACATGGGAGGCGAGGATGGCATAATTCTTCAAGCTTTCTCTATGGGCATGTATTACGGAAAGGGCGTTGGCAGGTGCAGTGGTTTCAAAACCCACCGCAAAGAAAACCACCTGCTTGTCGGGATTTTCCCTGGCCAATTTAACCGCTTCCAATGGTGAATACAGGATCCGAACATCGGCTCCTTTTGACTTGGCTTCCAGTAGGCTGTCGGTAGATCCGGGGACACGCAACATGTCTCCAAAAGAACACAAAATCACCTTTTCTTTAAGGGCCAGATAAACAGCTTTATCAATCAAATGCATGGGGGTGACACAAACCGGACAACCTGGACCGTGGACCATCGTGATTTCTTCTGGGAGCAGCTGCAGCAATCCGTTTTTGACAATACTGTGGGTCTGCCCTCCGCAGACCTCCATAATCATCCATGGACGGGTGCATGCTTGCCGGATTTCATCCAAGTATTTTTTGACTAATTCTGGGTTTCTATATTCTGAAAGGTATTTCATGTTGGTTAGGCTTAAGGTTAATTATCTGGTATGAACCTGATTATTTTCTGTTTGCGTCCTCAATCGACGGATTTCTGATTATCCTGTTCAAGAGGAGGCAGGTCATTCCGGTCGGTTTGGGTATGCTCTATCAATTCGTCTATTTCACCGATCATTTCCAAATACTCAAAGGATTTTTTGGCTTCCTCCTCATCCACAATGCTGATGGCCACACCCACATGGACCAATACATAATCCCCGATTTTTGCTTTCGGGACCATTTCTAAACTGGCCTGCTTGACAATCCCGCCAAACTGGATTTTAGCCATTCTTACCAAACCGTCATACATGGTTTCTATACTTTTTATTTTACCGGGAATCGCTAAACACATAGGTCTTCGTTTTAATTTTGTGAGATTTATTTTTGATATGGTACCAGGCCATTTGACCCAGTGAAATGTTCTCATCATTGGGTGACATTTGCTCATGAAACAAGAGACGGTATTTCCCTCCCAATTCCTGTTGAAGAAGGTCTACCAATAAAGCATTTTGAAAAACGCCACCTGAAAATCCCAAGGTTTGACAATGGATTTTCTCAAGGAAATAAGCAATGATTCTAACTAAAGTTACATGAAATCTTGCAGCAATTAAACCCGGATCAAAGCCCACGGCTTTATCCTGCAATATTTGAAGTAGGATTTGGGCATATTCGATTTTATTATCACTAGTTTCTGTAAAACTATAAGGACTTATCTCCATGGCGGGCTGCTCATCAAAGTATGTTTGGGCTATATTTTCGAGTAGCATGGCCGCCTCCCCTTCAAAGCTATTGAAATCCGTCAGTCCCAAGATCGATGCAATAGCATCGAATACCCTTCCCATACTGCTGGTCTGGGCATGATTGCCGTTTGAAAGCATTTTGGTGTAAAGAGACCACTCCTTTGGGGTGAATTTTTCCTGTAAGAAAGAGGGATATTCACCCAAGCGATGGCAAAGTGACAGAGCCGCAATTCTTGGCTCCTTGGACATTTTGTCCCCAAGGAAAAAATCAAAGTAATCAAAAGAGAAACGCCGCTCAAACTGACCTTCAAAATAAACAAAAAATTCTGCACCCCAAATCGCCCCGTCATTACCAAAACCTGAGCCATCCCAAATGATACCCAATACCGGCTCCGAAAGGTCCAAGGCAGCATGCTCCCAAAGCAAGGCGGCAAAGTGTGCCTCATGATGAGGGACCTCAACGAAATCTACAGATGGAAATACATCTAGAAATTTTCTGCTGTGGTATTCTGGATGCCGATCTAAGAGCAGCAATTCCGGTTGTTTTTCAGTGAGTTGCAATAGTTTATTCAGGACTTGCATAAAGCACTCCTGTGAATCAATGCTTTCCAAGTTCCCTAAATACTGACTTACATAGACATTGTATTCATCCCAAAGGGCAAAGGTACTCTTTAGATCAGCACCAAGGGCCAAAATAGTGGTGTCGGTTTTTGTTTTTGGGATATTCCAGAAAGTAGGTGCCATTCCCCGGCTCCTTCGTAAAATTATTTTTTGACAAGATCTTTTGGCTACACGGCAAACACTGTCATCTTGTGGAAAATGGATCGCTCTATTGTGATACAACACCGCATCAGCAATTCCAAAAAGATTTTTTATGGCCCCTTGGTTTTCAAATTGCAGCGGGGATTGGTGTAAGTTACCACTAGTGGCTATAATTGGCTTCGAAAAGTGCTTGGAAATCAGGTACATCAAGGGGTCAGCCGGAAAACATACCCCAAGCTGATCCAAGCCAGGGGCTATCAATTCCTTTGTGATACTTAAAGTTGTATTTTTTCTGGGTTTGCAGAGGACGATGGGTCTTGCCGGTGATTCCATCGCTTCCAACACTGGATGATCAGTAAAAAAATATTCGTCGAATACTTCGCTATCAGGCACCATCAAAGCAAGCGGCTTTCTTGGCCGTTTCTTTCTTTCCCGGAGCAGGGAAACCGCTTCAACATTGCTCGCGTCCGCAATTAACAAAAAGCCAGCCGAACCCTTTACAGCCAAAATTTTCCCTTCTTTGATGATTGAGATGGCTTTTTTTACAAATTTTATGGGATGAGCAAAACTTAAACCTTGATCGGGATGAAAAGCCAATTGCATGCCGCATTCGGGACAGGAATTGGTCTGAGAGTGATACCTTCGGTCATTGGGGTGATGATATTCTGCCAAGCAACTGGAACACATCTCAAAATCTTTCATGGCAGACCGGTGTCTATCATAAGGGATGCCTTCAAGAATGGAATACCTGGGGCCGCATTGGGTGCAGGAAATAAAGGGATACTGATATCTGGGGTTTTTCCTATCCAAAACTTCTTTTCTGCAACTTTCACAGATGCCAAAATCAGGGCTCAGTATGGCATTTTTTTTCGTGTTTTCTTTTGAATTGATGATGCTAAAAACACCATTGGATGGTTCGGCATTTGGCACTTCTGACACTACAATTGCTGTAATCAGGGCAAGGGGAGAAAGGTTGGCCTTTAGTGCATCGAGGTATTCATCGCGCTGTGCTATGGAGCCAAAAAGCCGAATGATTACTCCGGAGGAAGTATTGAAAACTTCACCGGAAATATTTTTCTCGCAGGCAATTCTGGCCGCTGTAGGCCTGAACCCGACTCCTTGAACCTGCCCTTCAATATGGATTTTCCAGCACTGCACTAAACCGTCAGTGAATCAGATGTCTTTTTTTCTTTTATCTTAGATCTGAGCCAATCACACCATGCCCCCAATCCTTCTCCTGATGTGGAAGAGATTTCTAAAACTTCGATGGTTGGATTAATGGCTCTCGCATCCTCGGTCACAGCAGCCACACTGAAAGGCAGATAGGGCAAAAGGTCCGATTTGGAAACCAACATCAATTCACTGGTCAAAAACATTTTGGGGTACTTTTGGGGCTTGTCATCACCTTCAGTGGTGGCAATCAGTGTCACACGATAATCTTCGCCCAAATCAAAGGAAGCGGGACAGACCAAGTTTCCGACATTTTCTACAAAGAGCACATCTAAGCCTGTTGTATCAAAACTTTTCAAAGCCTGCCAAACCATCTGAGCTTCTAAGTGACATATGCCACCGGTTACAATCTGCAGGGCTTTTCCACCTACCTCCTTGATGCGGTCTGCATCCCTTTCTGTTTCAAGGTCCCCTACCAATATACCTATCTTGATTTCATCCTTTAACCTTTTGACTGTTTCCTGCATCAGGGTGGTCTTTCCACTTCCTGCTGAGGAGGTGATATTGATCATGAGAACTTTTTGCTCTGACATCATATTTCGGATACTCTCCGCAACAAAATCATTGGCCTGAAGCAAATGAATTGTGGTATTGTCACAGGTAATGGTTCCTCTAACATTTTTACTTGACTTGGGTGCTTTTGTATTTGACATGGGTTAATTGTTTCGGTTCAATATACCATTAAAAAATCCGTATGTTCGGTTTTAGTAATTTTTTTCTAAAATACTCAATGGGTCAATTCACTTGGTCAATTTGAATGAGATGTATTAATAGAAAAGGAGGGATGCGAAAAAAACAATTGCTCTGCTTCCCAACGATACCGATAAGAAACAGAGCAATCAAAAGAAAACAAATTAGAAAAAATTACAATGGATATTAATTGAATGGTTTTGTTAAACAATAGTTAGAAACATTTCAATAAAATTATTTCAGCCTGGGCTGAAAACATTTAGGTGTTGGCCTCTACGTACCCTTCTGATTTACTCAAAATCTGGGCAACATTGGTCAAGAGTACCCCATAGATGACTTTGGAACTCACGTCCGCAATGGTGTAAGTGATCTGTCGGCCCACCACCCCTGATTCATTGAACAATCCACCTTCAATTCCCAAAAGGTGAGGCATCAGGTATGCGCCTGGATAGAGCATCCAACTGACCAAAAACAACAGCCAAATGGTATCTAGGTTTTTTTGTGCAGCTGCAGGTATTCCTTCTTTTCCTTCATTGATTACTTTTTTCATGAGGAATAATATGTGGATGAAGAAAGCGGTTGAAATGGCACCCCAGATGGCAAACCAGGTAAGGTTGGTCACTTCATAAAACTGCCCGATATAACCGGTAAGGATCATACCTGTTCCGGAAAACCAAAACTGATTTCTGATACTGGAAAAATCCGATTTGGTAAGGGTAACCACAAATAGGATTTGGAAGAGGAGCATCGGAACATCGATCAGCCAGTTGAGGTATCGGTAGCCATTGTTAAAAAGATCCGCGCCCTGACCCAGGAAATACTTCCCTTGCTCTTTGTCAAAAACAAAGCTGCTGGTCCAATTTTCTGCCTGTGCATACAGCAACAAAAAGGCAGACACCATGACCACTACTGACAATACAGAAGATGTTCTGTATCGAGGTGCTACCGTTTTGATGGTTAGGATAAAGTAAAAAAGCCCTGCCAACATCACCGCATAGCCGAGCGTTAACACGTGGGCCACCATCTGATAGGCCATTTCATTGAAACCTTGAGTCAGACCTATGTAGTTCTCAAAGGTGGCATTACCTAATTCTTTCATTTTTTGGAAGTTTTGTTTTTTACAAAACCGAACCAATTCTATATTGTTTATATTTTTCCTTATAAAATTTGGATTTTTTTAAAAAAAAGGCCATTCAATAATATATAAATAAGATGGAACATCGTTTTAAACACATAGTTTTCATTTAATAGAAGATATCCTTTGCTTAAGTTTTGGTTTTTCTCACAGATACCACAGATAGCCACAGAATAAATATCTGTGCAAAATCGCCTAATCGGTGCGTCTTTTTTTGATCTAAATTAACAGATGGTATGAATGCCATACAAGGGGACATTGACAAGCCATTCCTCTTTTCTGTAATCCGATAGAGAAGTTCTGACATTAGTTTCCGTTTTGTACTTTTCCAAAAATACCTTTAAGCTTTTGGCTTTTAGATTTTGTTCTGCCTTTACTTCATTTCCGCTGTTGCATTATCAGCTGACCAAGAAAATGGCTTTGATCCTGAGGCAATCAATTGCTGTAAGACAAATTGTTCAGTAACGGCTCCTTTAAATTCAGTAAAGAGTTGATTGCCCTCCAATATGGTAATGGCATCAATCTCAACCATTGCTCCCAAAATGCCAATGTCCAAAAGGAAAAGTTTGAAGGCTCCAAAATCCTCATATGCTTTTCCTTTGCAAAAGTGTAACACCATACATTTTTTCATTTGAAAAAATGCTTGATATCACATTTTTATGAAGGAATAGGATGGGATAACATCCTCAAAAGATCTAACAAATCAATAAATAGTCAATGATGCCAAATTTTATATGAGAAAGAGATAAACTTTTGAAATTCAACTATTCTCTTGGTATATTGACGTATCATTTAATACTTGGAAGAGCCATGTCTAAATCTCTTTTTTATTTAATTCTTTTCTTTTTGGTCCACCAAATGGCCTGTAACGAAAAGCCCAAGTCGGTTCTTCTTCAAATTGAAATCCCGGAAAAATTCGATGAGGATTTACATCTTGCGGACATTGCCAAATCCATTGAGCGGATTCGGCTAGAAACGGTGGAGGGGGCCTTATTAGGTTACCTCAAAGATGTCAAAGTAACCGATGAAAAACTTTATCTGGGAGAAGTATATAAAATTTCAATGTTCGATAGGGAAGGAAGGTTTATTGGACTTTTTGGGAGTCAGGGTGATGGTCCTGGAGAATATCGAAGTAACAGTGCTATGACTTTGGACCCTGAGACAGGCTTGGTGTATGTGGCTTCCGCAAAGAAAATAATAGTTTATAACAAAGAGGGTGAGTTCTTAAATGAAAAGTCATTTCGCATGTTTGTCAATTATGTGGAGCTTGTGAAGCAAACACCCTTTATCCTGACAGAAGAAATTGGAATCCCTTTAGAAAATGGTTTTGCCAATCAGACCAATCTAATTGAACTCAATGCTGATTTGGACATCTTGGATACCCTCCCTTTCAGGACAGTTATATTGAATCAAAAAGAAATAGGCGGTTATGGATACAAGCATTTTTTTTCTGACAATGGGGAGGGGGTGTTTTTTTACAAATCAGTTCTTACCTCAGAAAACTTGATCAGGGATACTTTGTACTGTTTTGCAGATAAAAAGTTTATCCCCTACCTGAAATTAAATTTCGAAAAACCACAGTCTATGAAGGAAAGTCTTACTAATGTTATTGGTGTTCAGACTTTGATTTTGCAAAATGTTGTTTATTCGGCCAACTATTTGATAGTAGAATATACTATTGATTGGGAAGCGAAGATGTTTTTGTACGATAAGCGGACTTCAAAGGGCTATAACCTCAACGGAGGCGTTTTGGATGAAGATGGTGAACCTTTGATCTTAAGGCCGGTGGACCTGGCCAAGGACACTTTTTATTTTGTCAAAAGCGTGGAATACCAAGATGCGACTATTGAAGAGGCCAATCCGGTGATTGGGATAGTGCAGTTGAGATAATGTTTTTTACAAGCCAACGAATTCCTCAAATTCCTTTCTATTGACCACAGCCGTCTGATGTTCCGGATAGGATTGGAGAAAAGATGCCGGAAATCTTACTTTCTGATCTTTCCATTTGAATTCAAAGGCATACAGGATACCGTCCGCCTCTTCAAGATAGTCAATTTCTGCCTGGTCATGGGTGCGCCAAAAGTAGGAGTTGACAAACTTTTGGTTGTATGCATTTTGCTTGAGCCTTTCAGAAATCAGGAAATTTTCCCATAAAGCTCCTTTGTCTTGGCGAATTTCAGGAAGCGAAAAATTACTGATCAGGACATTGCGTATCCCATTATCATAAAAGTAATATTTCTTACCCTTCTTGATTTCATTCCTTTGATTCCGACTAAAAGCAGGAAGTTTGAAAATGACAAAGGCTTTTTCCAATAAGTCAAGGTATTTTTCAACAGTGGTCGTATCTATATTTCCTACGATTTGGGCCAATTCATGGTAACTGACTTCACTTCCAACTTGAAAAGCCAATGCCTTTAATATTTTTTCGATATGGCTTGGTTTTCGGATGTTGTCTATTTGTAGTACGTCTTTGTAAAGATAGCTTTGGGCGATTTCTATCAAGATCTCCTTTTCATTCCCGGGATTGTTTACTACCTCAGGATAAAATCCATAAGCCAACCTTGAGTCCAACAGTCTCTTGGCTTCAATCAGGGAGGTATGATTTACTGTTTCTTTGAAACTAAGTGGGAAAAGATGAAAGGTTTTTTTTCTCCCCGTTAATGGTTCGGCTGTTTGGTTTTGAAGATCAAAAGCCGAAGACCCGGTTGCGATGATTTGTATGTCAGGCCTATTGTCGAAAATGAGTTTAAGTTTTTTGCCGATTTCGGGAATCTGTTGCGCCTCATCTATGATGACCAATTTGTTGTTGGTCCCAATAAGTTGGATCAATTGTGTACTGGTAACTGCAGAAGAAAAAGCTTCCAAAATATCCGCTTCATCAGCATTGAACCAAATATAGGAGACATTTAATTGCTTGACAATTTCTTTAAGAAGCGTTGTTTTCCCTACCTGTCTTGGTCCAAGCAGTAAAATGGTTTTGCCTTTGAAACAGGAAGATATGATTTTTTCGTCAAGAGTTCTGGTAATCATTGTTGCGAAATTGAAGATCGAAGATACTGAATTTTAAATCGTAATCGAAAAAATACGCCTAATTTTTCGATTATAATCTAAATATTACGCCTAATTTTTAGATTACGTTCTAAATAATACGCCTGATTTTTCGATTTCACTCTTAATTTTCTACCGATAAATCTTAAAAAATTAACCTCGCCAAAAAATATCAATAAATATCCCCAAGTATCAACCAATATCCTTGCCCCCAATACAGATCCCATTAAAATCTGATTTTTTGAAAAACAGTATTGATTTCCATCAAAGTTTCTGATACATGATATAAGCATTCGTCATTCCCAATTGCAAATGGTTAAATGCTTCCGGAATTTCCCCGATGATTTTAAATCCCAACTTCTCCCACAGCCTTACAGCCCCTTGATTACTTTTTACAACAATGTTAAACTGCATGGCCTGATAGCCAAGCCGCTTGGCTTCGACCAATGAAAACTCACCCATGGCCAATCCCACTCCCTTTCCCCTTGCAGATGGCAATGTCAGATAACCGGCATTGGCAATATGTGACCCCAGGTCAGGTTGATTGTCTTTGATAAAAAGTGTTCCCACAACTTCTCCATCTATGATAGCAACATAAGTATGCTTGTCCGCTCCGCACCAAAACCCCAACATTTTCTCCCGGGAACTATCCGGGCTGAAAGCAATCGTATCACCGCCGGCGATTACGTCTTTGAGGATGTTCCAAATTTGGTTGTAGTCAGCGGGTGTTGCTTTTCTGATTGCTATCATTCAAATATCTAATTAATCCCGAATCGTTCTGCTCTCGGGATCTAGGCTAAAGATTCGATTTTAACAAATTTCAACCTTTATTTCTATTTTCCGATCAAACTAAGTTTCTTGTCAGACAAACTTTTTACAGTTATATTTCAAATCCAGTTTTCAACACCTAATACCAACAACCATGAAGCATATTTATGTTGCGTTATTTTTTATAGCGATCGGAATTATGGTCAAACTATTTCCGAATTTAATTGCAGGCTATAGTACCCTGTCACAGAGAGAAAAAGAAAATGTGAAGGGAAATGGTTTTCCTACCTTTATGATGATTGGATTTTTTATCATGGGAGCTGTCATCTTAGCAGGATATTTTATAGCCATTTGGCTGGATAAACCATTATTAAACGACAGTTTGGGTATTATTGTGACCTTGATCGGTGCGGTGGTTTTTGTAATTGCCGGACAATGGTTTAAGGATAGGCCACAGTAGACCAATCGAATTTTTTTTGTTTTACTATGAAAAAGAATGATTTAAGAAGTTCCTAATCGCAAAATTTATATAAAATCAGCGATCATAATCGCTAAATTCAATAGAATTTTGCGGAAAAAGTATCTCAATATCAAATGGGATAAAAAATATCCAACTAATCTCCATCAATATCCCGACCCCATATTTCTATTTTATTTCAATATAATTCTACCTTATTTCCTTTCAAATCATTCATACACATCCCCGGAAACCAGGGTAATGATGCTTTTTGGGGAGATCAATACCTTTCCGCTGTTGATGTCCTCCCCTTTTTCACAGTTGAGGGTGGCGCTGCTGGCAAATGATTCAAAGCTGGAAGGAAGTCCGGAACCCTGGAGATTGACTTCGAGTAAGTCCGAACCTGCATTGATCAACACAATTGTGTAAATATCCCGGCTTTCATGCACAAAGGCCGAAGCAAACAAATCTGAGTCTTCCTGTTCAAGTTCCAGTTGAATTCTTTTCGCTCCGGGACGGATGTATCGGTAAAAATGCTTGGAGACATGGTACCGCTTCCCTCTTTCTTCTCCCCGCATCAGATTAAATTCACTCATTCCGTCGGTTTGGGCACCTTGCCACCATACCCAGGCGGAAGCATTACCGTCACTTAAAGCCGAATGAATGGCCAAACCCAGATCCAAGGCTCCCGATCGGTTATCGGTGGTGGTCCAATCTTCATAATAACTTGAAGTTTCCGTCATCCAGACCGGATCAGGCATGGCCGTGACATATTTCTGCTGAAAATCATTCCACAATCGGACCATCTGGGAAGTGCTGGATGGCACCACCCCATCCACATAGCCGTGGATGGCCTGAATGTCAATCATAGCAGCTGCTTCCGGATCGTTTTTCAGGGCTTCATGGTAGAAAAACTGCCCATCATCCCCAGCCTCTATGGCCAGCATATTTTCGGATCCAAATACCTTGACTTCCGGGAAACGTGCCTTAACAATTGGAATGGAATTGACCAGCATTTGATTGTACCAAGCAGGCCTGTAATAGCAGGAATTGAAAGGTTGTCTGAAAAGAGGCTCATTCTGAGGGCTGATGGCATAGACCTCAATGCCCTCATTGGCATATAACTGTATGCCATCTCCCAGCCAATTGCCGAATGCCTCATATTTATTGGGATCCAGGGTACCTCCTTGTTTGGTTCCTTCCGGATGGGGCTCCCCGGGAAATCTTTCGTTATTGGCTTCCCGGCACTTGAAATCGGCAGGTGGTGACCAAACGGTAAAGATAAACTTCAAGTCTACCTGATGTTGATTGGCTTTGTCCCTGAGTCCTCTTACCACTGGGAGTTGCTTTTCCCAGTCGGCATCCTGGCCTTGGGTGGCTGTAGCAGGAGGATAATATTCATTCCTCCAAATGGTGATCCCCAGATCGCGAATCACCAGGTCTGCCCATGTATCTGAATACAGGTTTTCCCTGTTGCCGGTCCACCACACGTCTCTTGCCCCAAAAAACCCGAAACCATCGATCTCCTGAAAAGTCGTACTTTGGTCTAGTGTGATATTGACAGGGACTGTTTCTAAATTCCCATTGCCATTGGGAGCATTGGGACCGTTTTCTTCTCCTCCACAGGAACAAATAATACCACATGCAAGCAATACATTCAAGGTGGATTTTTTTAAATCGAAAGTCATATAGGCCACTGGTTTTGTTAAACTTAAAAATAAGGTTTAAATGAAGGCCTTCTGTCCAGTACTTACCTGAACAGAGAATTTATATTAAAAGTAAGAGGACAATCTTTAAAGGGAATTCCGCATGATTAACTTGGCAGGACATTTAACCAATTGAAGAATTTCCTCCCCTGTAATAAGCTGGGCAATAAAGGAACCCATATGGCCAAAATCGGCGGATATGGCCGTGATGCCATCGGCCAAAATTTCTTTGAGTGGGCTGTCATAATAAGCAATCAGTCCGATGTCTTTGCCGAGGTCCAAGCCCTGTTCCCTGCATTTTTTGACTACCTGAACCATATCTGTATCTGATATCACCAGATAAATTTCGCCTTTTTCCAAGTCATCAGTTTCATCCACAGCATCAATGATATGATTTTCAAATTCATGGAAAAAGGCAAACTTTTTAAATCCTTTGATAATTTCAAGCGGGTACAAGCGGTCTTTTGGAAAAACAAGATTTAGTTTTTTGTATTTTTTTAAGTGGGTTAACCCGGTTTCAAGTGCGGAAAAAATATCTTTTTCATAATCCTGGTAGATTCCGGCAAACTCCTTTTCATGGTTGAGCACTGCTTGGTCCAGAATCAATACCTGGTTATTCGCAAGTTTCCGAATCACTTCAAATCCATCTTCCACATGCTGTTGACCATCGAAAAATTGAGGCACAATTACGTAAAAGTCATACATCCCCTTGTATTTCCGGATCAGATTGGAAAAGATAGTTAGGTTACAATGGTGAAGGTGAATGTCCAATACTGCCCGATCATTCACCCCCTTGATGATAGAATGGTAAGTTGTCCGAAGAAAAGGGTCTAATTTACTAAACAGCAATAAGGCCTTTGGCTTTTTTTGAAATTTGGTCTTGGTGACATAAAATCCTTTACCTCTTACAGCGGTGAGGATGCCCATTTCTTTTAACTCCTGGTAGGCTTTTTCTACGGTGTCTTTCGAAACCAAAAAGTCAAAACTGGTTTCGTTGATGGAAGGAATCCGCTGACCTTTTTTAAAAACCCCTTTTTCTATATTTTCCAAAATCAGATCAGCGAGCTGCCTGTGTTTGGGTAAGCTGGAATTCTCATCGAACTTTTCGATCTTATCAATTCCCATGGTACAGTTGGGTTAAAGGTCGGTGGAAATGATGGCCTATGAGCTCAATCAAAATTTGGTATGCTTACAGGGTCTTCCTGATGGTCATTTTAAATGGATTTTTGGTGGTCGTTTTTTCCCCTTTACCCAAAATCAGATCCGCTATCGTCTTGCCCATGTGCTCAAAATCTGTGGAAATGGTGGTGATTCCGTCAGCCAGAATTTCTTTGAGTGGGGTATCATTGTAGGAGATCAGACCTACATCTTCCCCTAGTTTCAAGCCCTGCTCCCGGCTTTTTTTGACAATGTTGACCAGATCTGTTTCGGCCAAAACTACATAGACATCCTTGGCATACAAAGGCTCCTCATCGATTCCATCGAGGATCAGATTATCGAAATTGTGGAAAAAACAGAATTTTTTGAAGCCATCTACGATTTCAGGAGGATACATAAATCCTCTTGGATACACCAATTTAAGTTTATCATACTTTCTAAGCAGATCCAATCCACTTTCCATGGCACCAAATATGTCCTTTTCGAAATCCTGAAAAATACCTGGAAATTCATTTTCATGCCCTTTGACGGCACGGTCCATGATGAGCAGGCGTTCCTCCGGAATCATCTTGATCAGATCATAGCCATCTTCCTGATGGGACTCCTCATCAAAAAAATGTGGCGCTACCACATAATAGTGGTACTTTCCAAGGTTCTGTTCCAGCAGCCTTTGGAACACACACTTGTTGTAATGATGTACGTGTAGATCCACCTGTGCCTGTTCACCCAAGTTGTCCACAATGGAATAATAAATGATTTTTTTGTAAGAGCTTAATTTATTGAAAAGGAGCAAAACTTTGATTTGATTCGAGATGTTGTTGGAACTGACATAAAAGCCCTTGCCTCGGACTGAGGTGATGATGCCTCTGTCTTTTAGCTCGTTGTAGGCTTTTTCCACGGTATCCCGAGACAATAAAAAGTCGAAGCTCGTCTCGTTGATGGAAGGGATACGTTCTCCGATTTTTAATACGCCTTTTTCAATATCATCCAAAATCAGGTTGACGACCTGTTGGTATTTAGGAGTTTTGGAATCGTTGTTGATGCGATCCGTTTTGTCTAAAATCATGATACTTTGGGTTATAGGGTTTATTGTTTTTAGTGGGCTATCTTGGGAAGGAAGGAGCAAAGCCGCCGTCCACGTTCAAGATGTTACCGGTTGATTTATTTAAGAGACCATTGACAAAGGCAAATGCTGCCAATGCGATGTCATCTACCCTTACGGGTTCTTTTAACAGGGTCCGATTGGCGTAAAATTTAGGCAATTCTTCTAGTGCAACCCCATAGGCTTTTGACCGGTCTTCTGCCCATCCGCTTTCCCAGATTTTTGAATTTTCGATCACGGCATCCGGGTTGATGACATTGACTCTGATTTTGTGCTCGGCAAGTTCTGCCGCCATCAACCTACTCAGATGCAGTTGGGCTGCTTTTGCTGTTCCGTAGGCGGCATTTTTTGGACCTGCCACCAAGGCATTTTTGCTTACAATATTGATGATATCTCCGCCTTTTTTCTGCTTTTTTAGGATTTCATGCGCTTTTTGAGAGACGATAAACTGACCTTTCACCAAGATGTCCAAAAGAGAATCCCATTCCGCTAGCGTATGCTGATCAAAAGCCCGGCTGATGGAAATGCCTGCATTGTTGACTATGATGTCTACTCCTCCATATTGCAGGCAAATGGCTTCTATGGCTTGGTCAAGGCTTTGGCTGTCCGTGACATCCAGTGGAAGTGCTATGGCATTGTCTTTTCCATATTTCTTTTCAAATTCGGTTTTGGCTTCCGCCAATCGGTCGGGGTCATTGTCAGTAAGGATCACGCAGGCACCTTCCTGCACAAATTTTTCTGCAATGGCCTTACCTATGCCCCCAGCACTTCCAGTGATCAGGGCTATCTTTCGGGAAAGGGGTTTTTCCGCAGGCATTCTTTTAAGTTTCGCCTCCTCCAAGAGCCAATACTCTATGTCAAAAGCCTCCTGCAAAGGAAGCGCAACATAAGAGGATACCGCTTCCGCCCCTTTCATCACGTTGATGGCATTAACGTAAAATTCAGCCGCTACTCTAGCAGTCTGTTTGTTTTTGGCAAAGGTAAACATGCCTATGCCTGGCCAAATGATGACGACAGGATTCGGGTCCCGCATGGCTGGACTATTGGGATGTTTGTGATCTTCGTAATATTTTTTGTAGTTTTTTCTATAGTCATCAAATTGTTTTTCCAGCTTTTCAACGATACCGTTGGTATCCTGCAAATTTGTCTCTGGGCTCATGTCCAAAACCAAAGGACAGATTTTGGTTCTTAGAAAGTGGTCTGGGCAGCTTGTGCCCATGGCAGCCAGGCGTTCGACATCCTTGCTGTTGATAAACTCCATCACCGCTGGGGCATCCGTAAAATGCCCAACCATGAGGTTTTCAGAGGAACACAATCCTCTCAGCGTGGGTGCTAAAGCTGCGGCTTGGCCTTTCCTTTCAGTATCCGAGAGCTTGGTTTCAGTTTTTACCCCGCCAAATACAGCCCTTTTTTTGCCATAATTGTCCTCCAGGTACCTGCTGCATTTTTCTATAACCTCCAAGCTGTTGATGTAACAGTCAAAGCTGTTGTCTCCCCAAGTAAAGAGGCCATGTCCACCCAAGACGATACCCCTTAAACCGGAGTTTTTTTCATTGGCAGCCTCTAATTTCAATCCCAAATCAAAACCAGGCCTTTGCCAGGGAGTCCAAGCGATGGTATCTCCAAAAAGGGAATGGATGATTTCTTCCCCATCTTTGGCAGCAGCAATTGCAATCAAGGCATCCGGGTGCAGGTGGTCGATGTGTCTGTAAGGTAAAAAAGCATGCAAAGGTGTGTCTATCGATGGTGCTTTAGAATTCAGGTCATAAATACAGTGGTTGAACAACTCTACCATTTCATCTTCAAATTCCAGGCCTCTGTAAATACTTTTCAAAGCATGCAAGCGATCCAGGTAAAGACCTGCCAAGCCGCTTTTGGTCAGAGTTCCTATGTCTCCTCCAGAACCTTTTACCCACATCACGGGGACTTCGGCACCGGTTAGGGGGTCTTTTTCCATGGTCCGGCAGCTGGTATTTCCGCCGCCATAATTGGTGATTCTGAGGTCACTGCCAAGAATATTGGATCGATAGATCAATAAACCTACCTCATCTCCCTCAAAAGTATCCGCTTTCTGGTTATCCCATAAAAAACTGACATGCTTGAAACTTTTGGTACCGATATTCATATGCTTTTCTAGGTTTGATTGTACAACTAAAATTCACTGTTTGGATTGTTTTTCCTATCCTGTGCTGTCTTGGAAAATAATGATTTTTTTACGCTTTACGAAGGGATATCCTTGATTTTTATTTGTTTTAGGTAGAGTATTTTGTCATTCATTATATTATCTTCATTAATTGCCATAACGGCTCCAAGGGTGGAGGCTTTGGACTGTTCACTGGTAAAAATGTATTTTTTGGGATAGTGGAACTGGAGAAATGCCAAAAACACGCGGTTTTTAACAAATCCTCCACTGACGACAATGGTCTCGCAATCTACCTGCTTCAGACACCAATCGGTACTTATTTTTTGCCACCTGACCAGATCCAACATCAAATGAAGGTAAGCCTCTTCAAGGCTTTCAAATAAGCTTAACGGATTCTGAGTGGAGGATGGTGGGATTTTTGGACCCGTTCCGCTCATTGCGAGGGGACTAAAGACCGCGGGATTTTTTATGTTGGTTTGATAGAAATCAAATAAAACCCTATCCGGAAAAGTCATTTCAGTGATCTCTTTTAACGGTTGCCCAAATTGCTTAACAAGAAGTTTTACCTGCACTTCGAATTCTTTACCCAGGAATATCCGTGCACCTTTTACGGGTTGCCCGTCAGGTTGCAGATAGCAGAGGCAATCATTGTCCAAAGCGGCTTGATCCACAGGTTGATGGTCAAAAGGATTGAGTGAAATGCTCCAGGTCCCCGTTGATATCAATACGAAAGGGTTCTTGAGCAGTTGCCGGTAAGGAATCAGAGCTGCTGAACTGTCATGGAGTCCATTACCCAATAAAAAACTTTTACCGAGGTAAGATATGGGATGTGCCATTGCTTTTGGAAAAGGGGGGAAAAGTCGTTTCAAATCATGTCGAGTTATCCACTCGGCATAAGTTTGCGTTTCAAAATTCCAAAGCAAGGTATGACTCCCTAAGCTACAGGGATCCTCCCAGCCTTTTTTTCCAAAAAGGAATGAGAGGTATTGGGGAAAATGGAGACTTAAGTGGATTTTTCTGAAAACTTCTGGTTTTTTGTATTTGAGCCAATAAAGTTGAAAACCACTGTTGAGCATCCTGAGGGCTGGCGATGCAGTTTGTAGAAGCAGGTTAGGGTTTTCATGTAGGAAATCTTCCCAGATAAAGTTTTCTACGGGCTTCAGATAATTGTAAAATGAGGTACATACCTGCTGTTTTTGGTCCAGGTGAACCATACTTGCTCCATAGGCGGAGAAATTGATGCCTTTTACCTGAAAAACAGGATGGTGTAAAAAAGCAGCTGTTTTTTGGAGGATCCATTCACTGATGCCGGCCAGGTCATCGCAAGGGTCCCCGTCCCCATCCAATAACTCTTCAAAGGAGGTGCTTTCTTCCTGAATGATGTTTAGATCAGTATCATAAAGCACCATTTTTTTATTGGTTTTGCCGATATCAAAAATCAAATAGGTATCCGTTTTCATAGGGTTTATCTGAAGCTAAACCCTTGAAATTCAGCGACAGGATAATATTTTGGGTTTAAAATATTCACAGTTATAGCCTTTCAATATGACAATAAAAATCAATACAGTAAAGGGGTTTTCATTAAAAATTACCAAATTTGATAGGTTAGGATGGTACAGGATAGTGCAGGTAAAAAATTTCATTTAATTGGTCGATTAACCCTTTTCAATGAGCAATCAACCCATCAAAAAGCTTGTAGGCCCAGTAAAGGAATATGAGCGAGAGCCAGTTCCTTTGGCCGGTCAAAAAGGCTGGCGGAATTTTTTGGGCATGTATGCCGGTGAACATACGGCAGGAACAGAATTTGTCATAGGGCCTCTCTTTGTGGCCCATGGCGTAGGTGCAATAGATCTTTTTGCGGGTTTGATTTTGGGCAATGTGCTGGCGGTGTTGAGCTGGGGATTGATGACCGCTCCTATAGCCACCAATAAAAGACTGACCCTCTACTATCAGCTGGAACGCATCTGTGGACGCACCACGGTTTCCATCTACAATGTGGTCAATGCATTGATGTTTTGCTTTTTGGCCGGATCCATGATCGCAGTTTCGGCTACTGCGGTCGGAATACCGTTTGGCCTAACCATGCCTACGCTGGATACTTGGCTGCCCACCTCTTTGGGATGGGTGATTGCGGTATTGCTGATCGGGTTTTTGATCACCTTGGTCGCCATCAGAGGATATGCCCAAGTGGCCCGATTTGCAAATGTTACCGCTCCTTGGATGATTCTTGTATTCATTGCTGCTGCGTTGGCGGTTTTACCCGGACTAGGGGTAAGCCATATCTCTGAATTCTGGGCTGTAGCCAACGAGGTGATTTGGACAGGAGTTCCTCTGGAGGGGGTGAGTAAATTCACCTTTTGGCACGTGATGTTTTTTGCCTGGTTTTGTAACATGGCCATGCATATTGGGATGTCAGACCTGACCATTCTCCGCTATGCCAAATCATGGAAATATGGATTTCTTTCCTTTTCAGGCATGTTTTTAGGCCATTTTATTGCTTGGATTGCTTCAGGAATCCTTTATGCGGCCTTTTTACAAAGCAGTGATTTTTCTTCGGAATTTGCCCCTGGTCCAATCGCCTATGCGGCAGTGGGGATTGCAGGCCCTGTCTGTGTGGTAGTGGCAGGCTGGTCTACCGCCAATCCTACCATCTACAGGGCAGGCTTGGCTTTGCAGGGGATATTTCCGAAGTTGCCCACCTGGAAGGTAACCGCCTGGGTGGGGGCAGTGACGAGTTTGGCAGCCTGTTTCCCTGCTTTAGTCATGAGATTGCTGGACTTTGTGGCCCTTTACGGCTTGTTGTTGATGCCGATGGGGGCGGTCATCTTTGCGGACTTTTACCTGTCGTCCAAATTTGGAATCAGACCCGAAATGGCTTATCACAAAAAGGTTTCCTTTTCGGTATCCACCTTTATGACCTGGCTCCTTACTTTGGGCATTTGCCTGGTTTTAAATTTGGGATTTGGAGTGGAAATCTTCTTTCTGGGTTTGCCGGGATGGTTTGTGGCGGTTTTGCTCTTTCTGGTCCTTTCGAAAGTATTCAACCCTAAAAACAAGGAGGTACTCGCATGACATTGTTCTTAAAAATTCTGTCTTATGTGGGGCTTGGTCTCACCCTAATTCCTTCCGTGTTGCTTTTTATGGAAAGAATTACCATCCAAACCAACAACAGTCTGATGGCCGTCGGAATGTTGTTGTGGTTTGTCACCGCTCCGCTTTGGATCAACCGAAATACCGAAAAAAACCATGCAGATAAATCCTGAATCCATAGACAATGCCAATTCCGCTTATGAAAAGGCGCACGATCGGGCCTTTTCGGGTCTCCAAGAACAATTGGAAGCTGAGGGAAAGCAGGTCCATGATTTGATCCAAAAGATTCAGAAATTTCAAATTGCCGTACCCAGTTGGGCATTGGGTGCAGGAGGGACCCGATTTGGCCGTTTTAAAATAGGTGGCGAACCGAGAAACCTGGAAGAAAAAATTGAGGATATAGGCCTACTGCGTCAGTTAACCAAAAGTACGGATGCGGTTTCTCTCCACATTCCATGGGACATTCCCACAGATTATGAAGGTATAAAATCCCACGCAAAATCCTATGGGATCAGTTTTGATGCAGTCAATTCCAATACTTTTCAAGACTATGGACAGCCGCTGAGTTATCAGATGGGCTCTATAAGCCATGCGGACAAGGCGACAAGGGAACAGGCTATTGTCCACAATCTTAATGTGATAGAAATCGGACGAAAATTAGGGAGTAAAGGGCTTACGATTTGGCTGGCGGATGGCAGTAATTTTCCCGGTCAAAGCAGCTTTAGAAAGTCCCTCGACCATACCCGCGCTTCTTTACAGCAAATTTATGCCGGAATGCCGGAAGACTGGAAACTTTTGTTGGAATACAAACCCTATGAGCCTAATTTTTATCACACAGTAATCCCTGACTGGGGCACTTCCATGTTGCTTTGTAGGGAGACGGGTGACCGGGCCAAAGTTTTGGTGGATCTGGGACACCACCTGCCCAATACCAACATCGAACAAATTGTCGCCACCTTGATGCAGCAGAATATGCTGGCGGGTTTTCATTTCAATGATTCAAAATACGGGGACGATGACCTGAGTACCGGAAGCATCAAGCCCTACCAGCTTTTTCTGATCTTCCTTGAACTGGTAGCCGGGGCAGCGGATGGATGTCAGACCTGGGACAGCATTTCATGGATGATTGATGCAAGCCACAATACCAAGGATCCTCTTGAAGACCTGATGCAGGCATTGGAGGCCATAAAGGTTGCCTATGCCAAAGCGCTGATGGTGGACCGAGATGCTTTGGTCCAATACCAAATGACCGGAGATGTGGTCATGGCCCAGGAATGTCTGCAACAAGCTTATCAGACCGATGTGAGGCCCTTGATCCGGGAAGCAAGAATTCAGGCTGGAGGATTGTTAAACCCACTAGCATTTTATCGAAAAGAAAAAATCAGGGCAACACTCATTCAGAAAAGAGGAAAAGAAAACAGGGCGACCGGTCTGTAGAAAAGGTAGGAAAGTACAGGATAAGGCTGGCAGGAATAGGGTGTATTTTTATTCGAAATTTAACCCCTTACTTGATATGCCTGTTTTCAAATATGCCATTTATTGCTGCTTTTTGTTGATTGTTTTTTCCTGTAATGCTGATGATGGAGGTACTGACCTGCCTGAGATAGAAGAATCAGAAGAAAGCCCTGGGATCAGGGTAGAAAATGGAAAGTTGTTGGATAAAAACGGCCAGGAATTTATCCCATTTGGGGTGAATAGCATCCACATTTGGCTGGATGAGCAAAATAGCCTGAATGCCCTGGAAAACGAAATTCCCAAATCCGGTGCCAATACGGTACGCTTGGTTACCGCTGGGAAATCCTGGACTTGGAACAACCAAAGCCGGACAACCGGGCAAAAAAGGGCTCTGGTACAGAAAGCCATCAATGCCGGACTGGTCCCCATGATAGAAATGCATGACGGCACCTGTGTGACCAACTGTGACCAAGCTCCCGCTGACGGTAAGATGGGGCTCAAACAGCTCGTGGACGAGTGGCTGGAACCACAAAACAGGAGTCTGCTGATCGAGTTTGAAAAGGAACTCATGCTGAACATCGCCAACGAATGGGGGGCAGCAGATGAAACATTTTTATCCTGCTACAAAGAAGCCATAAGCAGGTTAAGGGCGGCCAATGTCAATAATGTGATTGTGATCGATGCAGGGGGAAACTGTGGACAAAACCCCAATTCATTACTGGATTATGGGAATGAAATCTTTCATCATGACCCTTTAAAAAATGTGGTGTTTTCCATCCACATGTATGGATTCTGGAGAACAAACGATAAGGAATTTACCAACTGGACTCCGCCGTTTTCTGTAGAAGAATTGGTTCCCCGACTGGCCATGCTGGATGCCCCGGTAGTTTTGGGAGAGTTTGGCTGGTCAGGAGAGGGTTCTGCGATCAATTATAATCCGGAAATTTTGCTGGAGACCTGTAAAGCAAATGGAATAGGGTGGTTGTTTTGGGCATGGTCAGATGGGCCGGATAAGCCCTTTTATGGAGTAGTAGACACTCCTGATTATCGATATGAGACGGACGGGGACCTTTCGGAAGCAGGTCAGGCCCTGGTCCATGATGCATCCTTTGGCTTTAAAGCAATCTCAAAAACGCCTGCTGGTTTCTGATAGGGGGATTAAACGGCTAAATTCACTAAATTTCGTTTATGGGAAATTCGATGGGTAAAAATGGAATCGCGGAGTTTTATAGATGGAATTTAACTTTCTTTCTCCTTGGAATCATTCCTTTTTGGGGCTATTCCCAAACCCTGCGGCCCTATACCGGAAACCCGGCTTATTGGCGATATAAAGGTCAGCCGGTACTGTTGTTGGGGGGAAGTAAACATGATAACCTGTTTCAGTCCGATTCCCTCAGGGAGCATTTGGATGATATCATTATCTATTCCCAGCATAAACCGGATCATCAAGTTTACTTTTGATGAATAAGAAAAGACCATGCCTTTCAAAAAATCTTTCTTCTGTGAACAGCTTAGTCGGTTAGCTTCCCGTTTTTGCTTGATGTTTGCGATATCCTGTTTGATCCCAGGCATCGGCCTTGGCCAATCAAGCGGAGAAGAAAAGCCAAAAATCATCCTGGATACCGACATGGGATCTGATTGTGATGATGTAGGCGCTTTGGCCCTTCTCCATCAATATGCAAGGATGGAAAAGGCCGACATTTTGGGGGTGGTTTACAGCTCCGGAAAAGTGCCCTATGGAGCAGCCATTGTAGAGGCCATCAATGTGTACTATGGCAAACCCGATATTCCAGTAGGCGCTTCCCATGATTTTGAATTTGGAGATCCGGTAGATAAAATGCTGGCTGAGAAATTGGCCAGGGATACCGCAGCCTTTGGCCACACACGGATCCATAACAGGGAGTTTACTGAACAAACAGATCTTAACAGAAGGCTTTTGGCTGAGCAGGAAGACAACAGCATCACCTATGTGACCATAGGCCATACCCAAGGTTTGTATGATTTATTGATCTCAGAACCTGATGCTTACAGTGCGTTGACCGGTCGGGAGCTTGTTCAAAAGAAAGTCAAGCGCTGGGTGGCCTTGGGCGCCTTAAATGCCGCCAATGAGGAAGGCCATTTGGTCAGAGACTGGAACTTCTTCTTTAATGGGACAAGTTCATACACAGCCTATTTAATTCAACATTTTCCCAAGGAAATCTATTTGGTGGATGCCGGCTCAAAAGTCTTGACCGGAAAAGGCCTCCAAAATACCCCGGCCGGCAACATTGTCAGAACAGCTTACCGGGATTGGCTTTGGAATGTGGAAAAGAAAACCCTGCAAGACCAAAGGCCCAGTTGGGATTTGGCTGCCGTTTACTTTGCCGTGGAGGGGCTGGGGGAATTTTTGAAAGCAGCCCCCCAAGGCAACCTGGAATTTGATCCCGAAAAGGGTTGCCGATGGGTAACTGGCGGGAACGCCAAGTCCCAGTTTTTCATATCGGAGAAAGCCGATATCAGTCAGTCTTTTTCCGAATACTTAAATGCTTTGATCGCTTTGCCTCCGCAATAGGGTGTAATTGAACTTCTCCTTTATCCATAACACCCTGTTTTCTGAAATTAAAATCCCTGATTCAAAAACCAGAATTTGCCTGAGGAGTTGTATCTTCACCAATACGTAAAACCAAAAAACCAAAACGCATGAAAAAAATAACATACTGTCTTATGGCCATCGCGATGATGTTGGTCTTAGCTGTCCCTTTTGAAACCATGGCACAGATGCAGGCCCCGGCACCCAGTCCTGCGGCCTCAGTTTCCCAGGTGGTGGGATTCACCAAAATCAGCATTGACTACTCCTCACCCGCAGTCAGAGGGAGGAAAATTTTCGGAGAAACGGAAAAATACGGTACCCCTTGGAGGGCAGGTGCCAACCAAGCCACCATCATCGAATTTAGCACCGGGGTAAACATCGGCGGTACTAACCTCCGGCCAGGCAAATATTCCATCTTCATGACCCCTCAGGAATCCGGGGATTGGACCATTCATTTCAACAGCAAGGGAAACATGGTTTTTGCCTATATGAAAGAGGGCAAAATCGATGAGGAAGCCATGATGAAGGACAATGCGGTTTCCATCAAAGTAACGCCTGAAAAGTTGTCTCAGACCCAGGAAAGGCTTTCTTACCACATCTCAGCTGAAGACAACAAGGTAGCTAAGGTGACTTTTGCCTGGGAAAACGTCAAACTTTCCTTTATGGTGGATACTCAGGTGGACCAAAAGATGGAAAGCATGAAAGGCGCTTTTAGCTTGTAATTTTCTTTTTAAGGTTTGCCACGAAGGTTCTAAGGCAGGAAGTTGGAATATTCATGTTGTCAGGTTGTCAGGACCCTCCTACGGGGGTCCGTTGTCATGGCCCACCTGCGGGGGCCGGTTGCCTAGTTGTCATTTGCTTCGGTACTTTGAGCTTTCAGCTTCGGGCCCCTTCTCCGAGATCCTGTTATGATTTTTGGATTTACGAGTTACGATTTACGAAGTCTTCAGCTTCGAGCCCTTTCTCCGATATCCTGGTTATCTGATTATCCATTTTCCGTTGTCGGGTTGTCATGGCCCACCTGCGGGGGCCGGTTGTCAGGTTGTCATTTGCTTCGGTACTTTGAGCTTTCAGCTTCGAGCCCCTACTCTGATATCCTGTTATGATTTTGGATTTACGAGTTACGATTTACGAAGTCTTCAGCTTCGGGCCCTTTCTCCGATATCCTGATTATCTGTTTATCTGATTATCCAATTTCCGTTGTCTAGTTGTCATGGCCCACCTGCGGGGGCCGGTTGTCAGGTTGTCATTTGCTTCGGTACTTTGAGCTTTCAGCTTCGAGCCCTTCTCTGATATCCTGTTATGATTTTGGATTTACGAGGCTTTCAACTTCGGGCGCCTTCTCTGATATCCTGATTATCTGTTTATCTGATTATCCAATTTCCGTTGTCGGGTTGTCATGGCCCACCTGCAGGGGCCGGTTGTCTAGTTGTCATTTGCTTCGGTACTTTGAGCTTTCAGCTTCGAGCCCTTCTCTGATATCCTGTTATGATTTTGGATTTACGAGGCTTTCAACTTCGGGCGCCTTCTCCGATATCCCGGTTGTCTGCTTATCTGATTATCCAATTTCCGTTGTCGGGTTGTCAAGGCCCACCTGCGGGGGCTGGTTGCCTAGTTGTCATTTGCTTCGGTACTTTGAGCTTCGGGCCCTTTCTCCGATATCCTGTTCAACTAAATACCCCCAATGACCACTCTCCTGTAAGCCACCAAGGGAATCTCGCCATTGTCTTTGACCTCAAGGATCAAATGAATGGCTTCTCCCTGATAATCCTCCGGTAAAACAAGGGTAAGATTTGGTTGATCAGTTTCATCCAGGTTCAATTGACCTTTGAAGGTCCCCGCGTCCTGATAGTGGGACCATTGAAAGCTTAAATCGTCCCCATTGGGATCAGTGGAACAAGAGGCATCAAAGGTTAGTTTTTCACCGGCTTTTGCCTTCAGGTAAAGGATCTCATTGCTTTTGTTACCGTCTATGCAGGCCATTGGCACATAATTGACCTCTTCAGGATCTTTGATCGACCATTGCAGTCTGGCCCAAAAATCATGACTGGTTTGCGGTACCCACCGAATAAGGTTGGATTTTTCCAGTCCGCAGGTGTGATAGTAATTCGCCCCGTAACTTTCGTCCATAGGGACAAACCTGCCCCCCCAAGATCCCATGGTGGGATCCATGGGGTCATTCAATCCATAGAAAGCCGAGATCAGGTAAAGAAAAGCGGGGGTATCTCCTTCACCTCCATTGTCATAGATCTCCGACATGGGTCCATGACCATTGACGGTACGATAGTCTACGGCTTTGAGGTAATCCCAAAAATGCCCGCCATCATAGACAAACGTTCCGGGCTGCACCCTCCTGCCCTGAAATCCTTCTTCCGGCTGATAGGTTCCCAGACCCATGCAACCGGATTCCTTGATCTGAAAAAGGTCAACAAAGTAATCTGCCGTAATGTCCTGAAGCAGGATGCCATAGACAAATACTTTTTGGAGCAACTGCTGAAGTTTTTCGTCTCCATTTCGCTGTCTGAATCGATAGAGCGCCTGCACGAAAGTTACAGGACCTCCCCAAAGCTGCACATAGATAGGTCTGTCATCTTCCTTCTCAAATACTTCTATCAGAAATTCGCTGCCTTCCGAGTCTTTGGGCTCGGCATTGGGATTGATGCCTTCCCCGATGTAATCATCAAATCGCTGACCCTCCTGTAGAAAATTAATGACCAAGGCACCTCTTCCCGGCTTGGTTACCGCCATCAGCGCCTCATAAGAGGGGAAATCAGGCAAGTGTTTGCGGAGTTGGGGCAATTCCTGTTCATAGGCCTTGTATATACCCATGGCCTTGTCCCAAGGTTCATTGGCATCAAAGTCATAGTCAGGGAGCTGTTGGGTGATGATGACAGCCTCAATATCGAAAACCTCAGGATAATACAGCATTCTGATTAATGAATTGCCATCATCATGGGTCATGTCGGTCATGATCACTACCCGGTATTTGTCTCTGACCTGATCTGGGTTTTGGCAGCTGATCATGAGGATGATCGTAGAAAGCAACAGGCTGTATTGAGGTAGTTTGGAAAGCATCAGGGTAAGGGTTTGTTTTGGGGTGGGTAAGGATTGAATGCACCGAAGTATTTCCCATCCAAATGCTCAGGCCATAATCTGCTTTGCCAGAGCTGTTCTGGATTTAAGAAAAAGGATTTGGCTTCAGGATCTTCAAATACAGCCTTGGATATGATTTCAGAAGAAACGGCATACATGCTTCCATAGGAGGAACTTTCGTCAACATGGCTGTTTTTCCCCACCCAGTTGGGCCCAAATGAAAGGTTTTTGCTGAATAGGATCTGTTCCCTCTCCGTTGATGCCGGAAAGGGCACTGCCATGTCGTATCCGTAGTTGCCAAAAAATATGTTGTATTCCACCTGAACATTTTCAAAAGCCTCAGACCTAAGGTCGAGGCCACCTACTGGAGCTGCCCAATGCTTGGGAGTACCATTGTTAACGACTGTATTGTGGGCAATTCTGATATTTTTTCTCAGGAGATCATGGCCCCACTTTCCAAAATAAATCCCTGAACCTCTGTTGTCATAAAGCAGGTTGTGGTGAAAGTTTACCCCATTCACCAAAGAGCCTTCTCCTTCCACTGAGATCACAAAACCCCATTCACAATCATGGACCACATTGCCAAACAATTCAATGTTGGCCAATTCCCCAAACCAGGCATCCACATAGAGCCCCTGTCTTTTCAGGTCATGCACATAATTGTGATGGACGATCCCGTTTCTGCTGACTTCTTTTACGTCTATTCCTTCCTTGTCACAGTGGTGAAGGTGGTTGTATTGAATGATGAAATGGGTTGCACCAGCCACTGTCAAAGCTTCATGCGGAGCTTCGGATCCGATTCTCCTCCCGGTAGTGGCCATGTTCATCCGGTTGGCACCTGTGATTTCACAATGGGCGACACGGGTACGGTCGGAGTACCAAAGGCCAATGCCGGATCCGTAGGTATTGTCCACTTTACAATGCAACACCTCAATGTCAGTGGTGCCTGGACCACGGACGATGATGCCTTGGGAATGGCTGTTGGCCACCGTAAAACCAACCATCCTAAAGTAGGTTGCGTCCTTGATCAGCACAATGGCATGATTGGAGGAACTCAGGTGATTTCCTTCCGAATCGTAGGTGTATTTTTCCCCATCCAAAAGGACCTCTTCACCGGGAAAGGCGACCAAGGAAATCCATTGGTTTTGTGTTCCCCTTTTGGAGATGGTCAGCCCCTGATGCAGTTCATATTTTCCTTGCCGCACAATGACAGAATCTCCGGGAACCGCCATTCTCAGACCTTTTTCAAGGGAGCCAAAGGGCGCTTCCAAGCTGCCTCTGTTTTGATCATGACCTGACTTGGATACATACCATGATTTCGCGTCAAGGGGTGAACTGAGCAAGATGATGATTACTGAAAAAAAGATGGCTTTTTGGAAATTCTTCATTAAATCTTAAGCATTTAGGGGTGTTAAGGTGACTGATGGTTGATGGTCAGGCCAAGTCTCATGACTCATCTTTTACACACCGCACACACAGTCCTGCATTTTTTAACATGGTGTTCCTGTTGATGATGTCCCGGTAATAGGAAAGGTGGCGCTTCCACGCCATGGCTTCATTGTCGGCACTCGACGTCCACCAATGTCCAAACTGCCTAATAAACTGAAAGGTCCCGGTATGGGTCCTGTAACCTGCAGGCAGAGCGGTGAAGCCTGTTTCATTGCTATAATAGTCCCTGTCGGTGTGCCATGCGCCTTTGTCTGCCGATTTCAGCTTTCCATCCCATTGTTGGTCCCAACCCCTTGCCCCGACTGTGGCGATCAAATCTTCGCTCATGCCGATGTGCCTTTCCAGTGCTTGCCATTCCTCGTCACCAGGCACATGCCAGCCTTTGGGACATAGCTTCCCGGTGGACACGGCATGCCAGTTGTAAAGTTTTCCGTATTTTTCTCCAAATTCACTTTGATTGTTTTGGTAGTGGCTGCTTGCACCGGATTGGGTATTTTCCCATGCTTTCCGGTCGCTGATCTCCGGGATGGAATCACCGTCACGGTATCGGCTTGTCCGGAGATTTTCAGCCATCCAGATTTGGTTGCCGATTTTGACGGTTCTGTAAGCATTCCCATCAATATCCAAAACAGAACCCGTTTGGGCTATTATGGGCACAAAGCAATACAACTGAAAGCATAGCCCCAACAGAATTATTTTTTTCATAAAGATTGGATTGAAGATCAAATAATAAAAATAGGTTAAAAATACTGTCCTTTGATGTCCTGTATTGATTAAATTCTTGACAGTACAGGATGAGGACCAAAATATCTTGAGTCAAATTGGCGTTTATTCAACCCTTTCTGAACGTGTCATGAAGCGATTTTTGCTGCCTTTGTTTTGTTTGTACTTCATCCATTGCCAATCTCAGGTGGACCGGAGTTCTTGGTTCCCATTGATGTATGAGCAGGATTTTTCGAAAGCGGTCATCAGCATGGATGACTGGTTGGATGCTCCTGCGGGAAAACATGGCATAGTGATGATGGATGGGCAGGATTTTAAATTTGAAAATGGCCAAAAGATCAAATTCTGGGGGGTAAACATTTCTGGGGGTATCATTTTTTCTGAACCGGAAACCGCCCATAAACATGCCGATTACCTGGCCAAATACGGGGTCAATGCCGTCCGCTTTCATAAGTTTACCTGGTATGCGGCCAAAGGAGATTCCTCTACCCAATTGGCAGAAGATAAATATGAACGCATGGATTACTTTTTGAAGACCTTGAGGGAAAAAGGAATCTATTACGGATGGTCACACATCTATGGACACAGACTTAAGAAAGCTGACCGCAACCGAGTGTTGGCTTATGATGAGATCGCCAATACCGAATTTCCATGGGCGCACCTAAATGGATCGACTGCGGGATTGGTCAATTTTGCACCCGACCTGCAGGAACTCAATATAGAACTGACTGTGAATATGCTCAACCACCTCAATCCCCATACGGGATTACGGTATGCAGATGATCCTGCCCTCAATTTCGTGGAGTTTCAAAACGAGGACAATATTTTTTGGGGAGCCATTGAAAGAACCCTAGAGCAAACCCCAACATACAGAAAGCTGCTCTTCGAACAGTTTTCCGATTGGCTTTTGGAAAAATATGGATCCGAGGAAGCCTTGTTGAATGCATGGGAACTTGGGGCAATTCCAGATGGACAACGCTTGGCTGACCGCAATATTTATCCTGATCCCAACCATTCCAAATTTGATGCTGAGTACCTAGAGGCCATAAACGAAGGTCGAAAAATGAGGCAGTCTTTTTTGGACAAGGCAAGGTTCCTGTTTGAAAAACAGCTTGACTTTTATCAGAAATTTGTAACTGCTGTGCGCAATACGGGTTACAAAGGACCCATCGTAGGTTCCTGTTGGCAGGCCGGTTCCGGCATTACCCATTATTACAACCTTTATGCAGATTATGAAGCAGGTTTCATTGACCGACATAATTATTTCGGAGGGGGAGCCGGAGGACATCAGTTGAAGATAGGCAAATTCAAAAATGAGGCCATGGTTTCCAGTCCCGGATCAGGCTTGTTGAGTGCTGGTCTGCAGCAGGTGGAGGGTCGCCCCTTTGCCTTTTCGGAGTGGATGAGCCTGATTCCCAATCAATGGACCATCGAGGCTTCTCCCATCATTGCTGTTTATGGCATGGGCCTTCAGGGTTGGGATGCCTCCTACATTTTCAGCAATGATTATCCGGGTTTTCACCCCACCATACAATTTCCAAAGTCACAGGGAGTCTACAACCCCGATGTCCCCTCCCAAATGGGACTTTTTCCCGCACTAGCAAGGATGATTTACAGAGGTGATGTACAGGAAGGCAAAACCATTCACAGGAGAAAAGTCCATATTCCAAGTCTCACCTCTGGAGATTTGGGGTTCAAAGAACAGGTTACACAGGACCACGATGTCAAAAGTTTTTCTGGGGAAGTGCCTCCATCTGCCTTGGCAGAAGGGAGAGTGGTGGTGGAATTTACTCAAAATCCTGAAGAAACCGAGACTTACTTATCTGCCAATAAAAACCCAAAAAATCTAAGTTCCAACACCGGTCAACTGACTTGGAATACCGAAGGAAAGGGATTCTTTACAATCGATACTCCCGGGACAGTAGGTATGGTGGGATTCGGCGGGGCCAAGTTGCATGTATTCAAAGAAATGGAATGGGAGATTGAAAATGATTTTGCCGTGGTATTTGTCAGTAGCTTGGACAAAACAAAAAATATCCGTCAATCCAGACACCTACTGATTACCACACTGGCCAAGTCCTCAAACACCGGAATGGAATACAATAGAGATGACAATGAATTGAAGGAAATCGGGGGACCACCACTTTTGCTGGAACCCGTGCAAGTCAAGATCCAATTCAGAAAAATTAAAAAAGGAACCGTACATGTTCTGGATCATTTGGGTAGAAGGACAGGCCGTAATTTTTCTTTTTCCGACGGTTGGCTCCAACTCGACGGGTCGGAGCACCAAACTTTTTATTATGAGCTGGTGTGGTAAGAACCAATACAGAAGGAGAACCATATGGCCAGAATGAAAACTTTGCAGAATACGGTACATTTGATGGAATTGTGTATTTTTATTTTCAGGCCTAAGTCAAAAGAACCTTAATATTTTAAACCCCTCTATGACACTTTCCAGACGTGACTTTATTGGAGTGATTGCCCTATCCGGTACATTTTCGTTGGTCCCTAATAAAATGGCATGGAGTAGTGAAATCCTTCCTAAAAAAGCCTTGGAAAAGAAATTAAAAACCAAGCCTTTTCAATTTCCAAGCCGAAAAACTCTTGATCTCAGTCCTGCCAAATGGATTTGGTATCCCGGCGAAAGGGTGCTTCCCAATTCCTTTTTTCACTTCAGAAAATCCTTTCAAATTTCAGAAAACATCAAATCTGCCAAAGGTTGGATCCTAGGAGACAGCCGCTATCTTTTGTTTGTCAACGGTCAGAGAATACAGTTTGGGCCTTCTCCATCAGATCCAAGATTTACCGAAGCAGATCCTATGGACCTTGGGGGAATTCTAAACTCAGGAGAAAATGTAATCGGAGCTACCGTCCTTTATTATGGGTTTGGGGACGGGGCTTGGCCGGCAGGAAAAGCAGGTTTTATTTTCAACCTTAAAATAGAATATGTCGGCGGCCGAGAGGAAAGCATTGTATCTGATCACAACTGGCAGGTTCAGGTTGCCAAAAGCTGGCCTTTGGGAAAATACAAAAGGTGGTATTTGAGGTCTCTGCAGGAAGTTTTTGACAATAGAATTTATCCGGAAGGATGGTATTCCCCCGGATTTGAGTTGGATGAATCCTGGTTTTTCACGGAAGAGATGGTTGGGGACAGCGCCAAGACAGCACTAAGCACATCCATCACGGATTATATGTATGACAGTGGCGGCAATCAAAATACCCAACTGAGAAGGAGGATTGTTCCTCTGATCAAGGAAATGGATGCAGGAAGCCCCTCATTGAGGGAGGCCCATATCATCACATGGAAAGTACCTGTCGAAGAGTATTTTGACCTCAAAACAAAAGAGGCATTTCGGTGGAAAGAAAATATACATTACGGAAGTCCTGAGCAAGACACCTGGACTTTTGGGTCTTCAAAAGCTAAAAATGAAGGCATTGTCCTTTCCTTTGAATGGGAAGAGCAAATGGTTGGCTGGCCTTATTTTACCGTTGAATGTGCCGAAGGAACAACAATAGAACTGATGGTGCAGCAAAGCCATAGGACAGTAGGAGAAGGAGGGCCACCCCTGACCAACAATAATTTTAATTCATGGACAAGGTTTATTTGTAAGGAAGGGATGAATACGCTGATCACCTTTGACTACGAAAGTGTCAAATGGATACAGCTTCATTTGCACCAATGCAATGGGCCTATAACAATAACCAAAGTCGGCTTTTTGAGGAGGGTGTATGATTTTCCTGATCAAGCAGAGGTCAGTACCAGTAGTCCAAATTACAACAAAGTCCTCTTGGCCTGCATCAATACCGTGTACAACAATAGCCATGAGACGATTGTCGATTGTGTGGGGCGGGAAAGGCAACAATACAGTGGCGACATTGGCCACATGCTCCATGCATTGCATGCGGGATTTGGGGAAAGACTTCTTCCTTACCGCTATGTGGATACATACAGTCAGGGGCTGACTTTAGAGGGTTATTTTATGGACAGTTGGCCAGCTTATGACCGGTTAAACAGGATAGCCCAAAGACAATTGGACCTGACGCCATGGGGAATTTTATTGGACCATAGCATAGGATTTTGTTTTGACTGTTGGTACCATTATTTGTATTCCGGACGGTTGCAGGATTTGGAAGAGGCCTTTCCACGATTGATGGTTTTTTATGAATTTTTGAAGAAATCCATTCAAGAAGACGGTTTGCTTCCTGTCGAAAATCTGGGAATAGCCGCCGTATGGATGGATACAGATGCTTACAAAAGCAACAGAGACAAGCAATGCGCCTTTAATCTGTATGCGGCTAGTATGTTCAAACTAGCTCTGGCTCCACTTGCCCGTGAGTTTGGCTTGGCAGCCGAAGCCAAGGAAATGGAAGGACTTTCCGAGCAATTGTCAAGAAGGGTAAAGGCAGTCTTTTGGGATGCTTTACAAAATATCCTGATCATCAATTTGCCCTGGCATCAGGAGGACGGAGAAAAACGAACCTGTGAAAGGTCTCTTGCGCACTATGTCTTGGGTGACTTTATGTTGACTTCTGAGGCCCCGGCTCTTTTGAAGGAACTTACAGAAAGGCCTCAGCGACTTGGAAGATGTTATCCTGCGAATGCCATTTGGCCTTATTGGGCTTTGACCAGGTTGGGGGACACGTCGCCCATGTTGATGGATTTTCAAAACAGGTGGTTTCAAATGCTTTCGGTGCAGGAAAACAATACCATTCAGGAACAATGGCATGCCGTCCCAGATTCACAAAATCAGTTTAGCCATGCGGGAATTGCACCTTTTTTTGCCGCCTACATGTGTCTCGCAGGCATAGAGGTGATCGAGCCTGGTGCGAAAACAGTCCATATCCGTCCTCAAATGGGGAACCTGGAAAAACTGAAATTGACCTACCGCACTGCTTTAGGACCAATCCGATTCAAAGCAGAGGGGAAAAGTGGGAGAAGGAATTTGGATTTAGAGAGGCCGGAGGAGATGCGTGTGTTACTGATAGTCTCTGAAAAAGAAACTTCACCAAAAAACGCAATAGAAGTAGAGAGTCCTTACATAAATTGTAAGGCTTTCGACCTAAGTCATTTGAAATCTTGGTCAATTCCTTTGAAACATACCTGATAATTTTATTTATCTTTAACCAATTACCATAAACCTATCCAAACCAATCATGAAAAAATATATTGCAGCAGTACTACTCTTATTTTGGCAGGGACTTACTTTGGCCCAAACTCCCCTTACATTTGAAGAACCCGTCAAGCAACGGGTCTTTGTACTTACAGACATCACCAATGAACCTGATGATCAGCAATCCCTGGTTAGATTTCTGGTCTATGCCAATGAGTATGACATCGAAGGCATAGTGGCCACCACTTCCACCCACCTCCGAAACCAAACCCGGAAAGATAAAATCGAAGATCTGGTCAGGAACTACGGAGAAGTAAAAGCCAATCTGGACAAACATGCAAATGGATTTCCTAGCATGGATTATCTATTGGGCATTACCACTGAGCATTTGCCACTTTATAGCATGGATGGGGTAGGTGAAGGCAAGGATTCACCGGGTTCAGAGCTTTTGATCAAAGCCGTGGACAAGGCAGACGAGCGCCCACTATGGGTGTCGGTCTGGGGAGGGGCCAACTGTCTGGCACAGGCACTTTGGAAAGTAAAAAACACCCGATCCGAGACTGAGGTCAAGACATTTGTAGACAAACTGAGGGTATATACCATATCGGATCAGGATTTTGCAGGTCCATGGGTCAGGCATAATTTTCCCGGAATTTTCTATATCGTCGATGCAAGTGCCGGGGACAACTGGCGGGAATATTACAAGGCCACCTGGACAGGGATAGGAGGAGACCGCTGGTACAAAAACGGGCCCATGCTCGATTTTGAATTGGTGGACAACCCTTGGCTCAAGGAAAACATCATGGAAAACCATGGGCCATTAGGGGCAAATTACCTGCACGTTGAATACATAATGGAAGGAGATACACCTTCATTTATAGGTTTGATCAACAATGGTTTGGCTTGGTACAAAAGCCCGACCTATGGAGGCTGGGCAGGTAGATATGAACTTTGGAAATCCTATGGTGAAGTGGATAAGATCTGGACCTCCTCCATAGATACCCAGGATGAAGTGACTTTGCCCGGTGGCAGAAAGGAAGCTTCCAATCAGGCGACGATCTGGAGGTGGAGAAAGGCATTCCAGCATGATTTTGCTGCCAGAATGGATTGGAACGTGGCTAATTCCAAGGCAGATGCCAACCACAACCCCATCATAGTGCTGAATGGCAATGAAGGAAAAGCCTTGGCAATGGGGAAAGTAGAAGCAGGAAAAAAAGTACAACTTTCCGCCAAAGGAACCTTTGATCCGGATGGAGATCAACTGCGGTACAAATGGTGGGTCTACAAGGAGGCAGGAAAGTTTAATGGCGATTTGGAATTTCACAATCCTCACGGTGAAGAACTGGTCTTTGAAATGCCCAAGCTCAACTCCGGGCAGGAACTGCATGTTGTTTTGGAAGTGGAAGACAATGGAGCACCGAGACTTTTCAGTTATAGAAGAATCATTCTGACCAATGAGTAAATAGTTTTTGGGTTTTTGAAAGATTCGGAAATGATTTAATAAGGTTTTTTTACTAAAAAACCCTCCTACTTTAAAAGGAGGGTAATTTTTTTTTAATCCATTTTATAAAATCCACGTATCAAAAAAAACTGATGCTTTTGGATAAGAAAGTGTGATAATATTTGGGGATAATGGAGGGTCTATAAGCACAACTCAAGTAAAATTTGAAAAGGATATTATATCAAACAGACTTCTAATTATTGTATTTCAAAACTTCCTACTGGTATGGAATTATTAAAAAACAATTCAAATGGCCTTCAACCTATTTTAAAGTATGTTAAGAAGAGCTCCTTTAGTTCTTTGTTGTTGTTTTTTTCTGCTTTCTCTGCGTTGGTATTGGCCAATACCCCAGCCAATGTCTACATAGAGGCAATTTTGTACAAAACAATAGGCTTCACCATAGGCAATTTTGAATTGTATAAAAACACGCAGCTCTGGATCAATGATGGATTGATGTCCATTTTTTTCTTTGTCATAGGTTTAGAACTTAAACGGGAAATTAAAGCAGGCCAATTATCCAATCTCAAAAACATCATCATGCCCATGGTCGCGGCTATAGGAGGTATGGTTTTACCTGCCTTGATTTACTACCTATTCAATTACCAAGAGTCGGCTGAATCGCTTAACGGTTGGGGTATACCGATGGCCACTGATATCGCTTTTGCATTAGGGGTGTTGTACCTTTTGGGTCCCAAGGTGCCCATACAGCTCAAGGTGTTTCTGACTGCATTGGCTATTATTGACGACATAGGGGCTGTTTTAGTGGTGGCTATTTTTTATACTTCTGAAATTTCGGTATTTAACCTGGCCGTGGCCTTGGTTTTTTTGGGATTTTTGTTTTTGTTGAGCAAACTAGGGGTCAGAAATGTTCTTGTTTTTGCGGTAATCGGGATTATCGGGGTGTGGTTACCTTTTCTTTTATCAGGGATCCATGCCACTATTGCAGCAGTTTTGGTGGCCTTTGCCATCCCTGCCACTAGGGCCATAGATAAGGAAAAATATCTGGAAGATCTCAAACAGCTCATGGCACAGTTCAAAAAGGCAAAAAAATCAGAGAAAGAAATTTACTTGCTTTCCCCTAAAGAGGAGGCTATCATCGGAGAAATCCAACGCATATCTTATGATTCCATCTCACCCTTACAAAGGTTGGAGCGCAACATGCATGGTTTGGTACTTTTTGTGGTAATGCCCATTTTTGCCCTCGCCAATGCGGGCGTAGAGATAGAAAGCGATTGGGCGAAAATGATTAGCAGTCCCGTATCCCTAGGCATCATCGTAGGTTTGATGGTTGGCAAGCTTATCGGGATTTTTGGCCTGTCCATGTTGGGATTGAAACTGGGCTGGTACAAAATGCCGGAAAACCTGAATACCCAAATGGTTTTGGGGGCGTCCTTTTTGGCAGCGATTGGCTTTACCATGGCCTTGTTCATCAACTCTCTGGCATTTGAAAACCATATTTACCTGGAGCAAGCCAAAATGGGTATTTTGTCAGCTTCCTTTATTTCAGGATGGCTAGGATATTTTATCATCAAAAAGGCGATTGCTCATCGGTGTAGTTTCGATTCAGGCGACCATCTGGAGGTGAAGGAAGGCGTTTCAACATGACTTAGCTGTCAGAATGGACTGGACCGTGGCTAATTCCAAGGCAGATGCCAACCACAACCCGATCATTGTGCTGAACAAAAATGAAAGAAAAGACTTGGCAAAAGGGAAAGTGAAAGCAGGAAATAAAGTACAACTTTCCGCCAAAGAAACCTTTGTTCCGGATGGGCATCAACTGCGGTACAAATGATGGGTTTACAAGCAGGCAGGAAAGTTTAATGGCGATTTGGAATTTCACAATCCCCAGGGTGAAGAACTGGTCTTTGAAATGCCCAAGCTCAACCCCGGGCAGGACCTGCATGTTGTTTTGGAAGTGGGAGACAATGGAGCACTGAGTTTTTTTAGCTACAGAAGAATAATTTTGGTAAATGAGTGATTTTTGCTCATTTTATTTGATTATTGGCTGATTGGGACAAATTTTTATTGGTTATTTTGCTTGTAATCAAAAATGTTTCCGTTAATTTAAATTTTCTTTCGTTTAGCATATTCAAAAAAGTGAACTGGTACTTTTGGATTGGATGGTGCAGTAATTTAGGGGTTTAAGGTGGGTCCATAAGGGTAATATATTTAAGTTGAAAAGTCAAATATTCAATTTCCTAACAATAGTTTTATCTAACAACCTCCTCCTATGGAAACCAAGAAAAACGATGTAAAAGCGCTCAACCCAATCCTTCAGTTTGTCAAAAAGAGCTCCTTTAGTTCTTATTTGTTGTTTTTTTCTGCCTTCATGGCCTTGGTATTGGCCAATACCCCTGCCCATGAACATATCCAGGCATTTTTATACAAAACAGTTGGTTTTACCATTGGCAACTTTGCGGTGTACAAGACCATGCTACTATGGATCAATGACGGTCTGATGTCCATTTTTTTCTTTGTGATAGGCTTAGAACTCAAGCGGGAAATTATAGCTGGGGAGCTTTCTAACCCTAAAAATGTTGTCATGCCCATGGTGGGTGCGGCAGGTGGAATGATTTTACCGGCTTTGGTGTACTATTTTGTCAACAGTCAAGGTTCAGCTGAATCGCTTAACGGTTGGGGAATTCCGATGGCCACAGATATTGCCTTTGCACTGGGGGTACTTTATCTCTTGGGTCCCAAGGTGCCCATACAGCTTAAAGTGTTTCTCACTGCCTTGGCCATCATAGATGACATCGGGGCAGTCTCAGTAGTGGCACTTTTTTACACTTCAGAAATCGTTGTATTTAATCTGGTGATAGCGGGAGTGTTTTTGGGATTGTTGTTTTTACTCAGCAAATTGGGGGTTAGAGACGTGCTTGTTTTTGCCATTATTGGGATTGTAGGGGTGTGGTTACCCTTTTTGTTGTCAGGGGTCCATGCCACGATTGCCGCGGTATTGGTGGCCTTTGCCATTCCGGCCACAAGGGCCATAGACAAGGACAAGTATTTGGCAGACCTCAATCACCTGATGGAACAATTCAAAGTGGCAGGGAAGTCCGAGAAAGAAGTCTATTTGCTCTCTCCCAATGAAGAAAACATCATCGGAGAAATCCAACGCATTTCCTATGATTCCATCTCTCCCCTGCAAAGGCTGGAGCGCAGCATGCACAGCTTTGTGCTTTTTGTGGTGATGCCCATTTTTGCCCTTGCCAATGCCGGCGTGGTGATAGACAGAAATTTTGCGGAAATGATCTCCAGTCCGGTATCCATGGGGATCATCTTGGGCTTGATGGTCGGCAAGCTGATCGGGATTTTTGGCCTGTCCATGCTGGGGCTGAAACTGGGCTGGTACAAAATGCCTGAGAACCTGAATGCCAAGATGGTATTGGGAGCCTCATTTCTGGCAGCGATTGGCTTTACCATGGCCCTGTTCATCAACTCCCTGGCATTCGAATATCAGGTTTATCTCGAACAGGCCAAGATGGGGATCTTGTTGGCCTCTTTTCTTTCCGGCCTGTTGGGTTATTACATCACCAAGAAGGCGATTGCTCATCGGTGAAGGTGATTGCTTCCTGAACCAAATAAGAGGTATGGATATATTGAATCAAATTCAGATACATTGTGAGATTCGATGAAGGTCCTATTTAGTTTTCTATTTGCCTACTAGAAAAAAAGACCGTACAGATACTTCCATGAGGAAGTATAAATTTACAAAATGTTAATTGAGCGTGTGATTTACTTTTTAGAAGATGGATAATCCTTCTTTTCCGGCACCACCCCTCGAACTCCTCCGAAAGGGTTATCCACATCTCCTTGATAACGGGGAATCAGGTGGATATGGGTGTGGGGGATGGTTTGACCTGCGACAGTGCCTATTTTGATGCCAATATTGAAGCCATCCGGATTATACTTTTTTTGAAGCAACTCTTTGACAAAATTGAGCATAAACACACAGGCGGACTGTTCGCGGAAAGTAAGATCGAAATAATTATCCACATGCCGCTTGGGTATGATAAGGGTATGGCCGGGATTCACTGGGTACTTGTCGGAAATGGCGAAGGCGGTGGCGGATTCGGTGATCAATTCTGTTTCAGGGTCCGGAAAACAAAATGGGCAATCAATATCAACGGGCTTTGGTTGCTGATGTTGGAAAAGATTTCATCTCTCATAAAAATTCCCGGTTTAAAAGTTTAATTCTAATTTAACGAAAAGTTTTTTAAACATATTGATCCAACATAAAACACCTATTTCACAAAAACCCCACCTCCTTCAATTCATCAGCAAACCGATGCAGATTCTGTTCTATTTTTTCCACGGTTTTCTTTCCGGGTTTTCGGCGTCCGGTTACATAGTGGCTTAATTGTCCTTGGTTTATACCTGTGATTTTCTCCAAGCCGGCAAGGGTCAAGACTTTACTATAGTAATTCAGAAAGGAAGCAACATCATAGACAAACTCAAATTGAGCTTCAACAAATGCTTTTCCTTTTCTCATATAATGTTGTTTCATTTCTTGGTATGAATTCAAGAAATCCTGTATCGCTTCATTGGCGGTATTTCCCTCACCGATTATACCATAAGGAAGCTTGTTGGTTTCAATATATGCACCATAAGTGCCATCATCTCCTCTTTCGATTTTCACTTTGACTTCCATTTTTCACGGTTTTTATTTTACAATTTTTAATTATTGAATGTTGACTAATGCCTGGCTTTCATTTGATTCCTGCATCTTTTAAGATCGCATTCAGTGTGCCTTTTTTTACTTCTTGGCTTTTGTGGTGGGATGTTTGAAATTCCTTTCCGGTAATAGGGCTAAACCAGATGGGATGCCTCCCTTCATCTTCGACTTGATAACAGCCATTTTTTTTAAGTTTTCGCTCAAGCTCAGAATATTTCACAGGCAAACAATAAATTAGATTACACAAAACAATGATACGAATATTAATATCAATTTCAAAAAAATGAAACAGTATTAATCTAGGCTAATATTATTTCAGACGATTTGTTTTGCTAAGATAACACCTCCTGGTCTATTCCTTCCCCCTCATCACATAAATCGGCCTCCTCTGAAAACTGTAAATCAAATAAACCAGGCAAGGGAGAATAAATACACTTCCTACAAGCCGGGCAATGCCAAGGGCATTGATGGTGGCCATGTTGGCGACGGCTTCTTTTAGGCTTACAGAAGCACCTTTAAAAATCATAGATGAAGTGTAGATGCTGAAAAAGAGGGCAAACAGGATCATGGATAAACCTTGCCTTCAAGTGCCGGTTTTTTCTCAGATATCTCCAGGTCAGGGGAAGGGAAATGCTTGCCGATTTGATAGTCCCCATTCCCAAGCTTTTGATCTCAGTGACCTCATCGCACGCTGTGATTCCTCACCCTTGACCATAGGTTTCTTATGTATTACTCGAACCTTTTTTTCACCTGGCAAGCTTTACTTGGTATCATGGTTATCAAAATTGTCCCCATCCCCCTTCCTCCCCAAAACCACCTCCGGCAACACCACCAATGCCTCCCGTTCAGTATCGGAATCCTTCCAATAAACCAGCCAGTTTACGCTGACTTTCTGAATATGGTAGCCTTTAACAGCAAGGTCATCAAGGGTCTTGCAAAAAGCTTTTGAAAACCGCAGGACCGCATGGCCTTGGGCATTGAAACATTCATAATCCTGGTACCTTAAAGTAATCCCTGGTCTGAGTTGGGAAATCAGTCGCTGTCGGCTATGGAAGAAACTCAAAAACACATCTTTGTGGGTAAGTGGTAAGACCAATTTGTCGGTATCCTCAAATGGGTTGGTCTCTGCTTTGAATTTTATGGAAGGTACTTTCAGGTTGTCTAAATACTGCCCCTGACAATGAATGGACAGCAGGCTTTTGGCCCTTGTCATGCCCACATACAAGAGCCGTTTTTCTTTGTCTTCCTTCACCTGCCTTTGCTGCAACATCAGAAAGACCTGGTCAAATTCCCTGCCCTTGGCTTTGTGGATGGTGGATACAAGTATGCTATCAGAAGAATGCCTATAAAAATCCTCCATTCGGGATTCGGATATAAAGGTCTCCAAATCGGTTTTGAACCTGACTTTTGGGTAGATTTTCTCAAAGTCCTCCAACATGTTGCTGATCCATTCGAAAGTGCTACTGCCTCCAAACTCCTTTTTCAAGACCTGTTTGGCCTGAATCCACTTTTCTTCCAAAATGGTAGATTCACTTGGCTGTAACCTAAGTGCCTTGAAAAATGTCCTCACTTCGTAGAGTTGTAGCAGGTTGAATAGATCGTTGCTCTGCACCAAACTTGCAGGAAGTCCCCCCTGCAGCAGTAAGCTGACTACTTTGAGGGCCTCTTCATTGGTTTTGGTCAGGACCCCTACAGTGCCCATCAGGTCTGTGGATAAAATCTCCTCCACCATGGGTTTGACCATAAAATCTCCGGCATGTTTGGTCAGCCTGAGTTCACCGGGGCTTTGGTCCCTTGCCATGATGGGCGTATGCTTCAGCCTATGGTCAATGGTCTCCACCCATTGGTTGGTAAAGTCCACCAGATTGCCCTTGCTTCGGAAATTTTCCACCAATTCATATTTGATGGCCTTTTTTTCCGTGATGAACTTTTCGAGGTAAATGGAACTTGATCCCCGGAATTCATAAATGTTCTGATCATCGTCTCCCACTGCGATGACCCGCATTTCCTCATTTTGCTCCATCAAGGCTTCCAACAAGGCAAATTCTTCGGCACTGATGTCCTGGGCCTCATCGATGACCAGGACCGTCTTGGTGATTTCCTTCACTTCTGCCCTGTTTTCCCGGACAAGGGTGGTGGCCTGAGCGATGATTTCTCCGGATTTTTCCAGCGTCCCCATTTTCCCCAACAGGTCAAAACAATAGGAATGAAAGGTCTTGATGTCCAGATAAAGGGCTGCGTTTCCAATGAGCTCCATCAGCCTCTTTTTAAATTCCGTTGCCGCCGCACGGGAAAAAGTAAGCATCAGCAACTGTTCCTGCTTGACATCTTCCATCAGTAACAAGGCCGCCAATTTGTGTACAAGGATCCGCGTTTTGCCGCTGCCCGGGCCTGCGGCCACCACGATATACTTGGAATTTTGGTCCTTGATGATTTTCAGCTGTGAAGGGGAAAGCTCCCCAAAAAGCTTTTTGAATTTGGCAGGAGTGATGTTCTGACTGATTTCCCGCTGCCTGTTGCCCTTGAAATATTTGTTGAGAAAAGCAGGATAATTCATTTGAAAGTAATCCTCCACAAACCGCAGTGCCTCCCTGTAATCGGCAATCATCTTTTTGGCATATTCCCCTACGATGTGGATCTGTTGCACTTTGTTTTCGTAAAACCGTTCCAGCTTTTGGTAATCATCCTGCTTGTACCGGGTCTTGTTGTCCTCCACTGTCCTTTCGATGGTAAGCTTGTTGTACAAGACCAAAAATCCGCCTTCGATTTTCAGGGATTCTATGCGGGAGAGGTAGAAAAGGGCATCCTCCACTTCAGCAGAAGTGCATTCCGTTACAAAAAGGTCACTCGAAGATTCAAAGCCCTCTTTGAGTTCCTGAACTGAAAAATCCACTTGCATTTCTTCTGAAAAGAGTGGCCCTTCAGATTCAGCTCTCTTGGCATGTTCAAAGAGATATTGAATGATAAATTTGGACAGCTCGTGCCTTTTTCTGAACCTTTCTTTCAGGACTTCCAGGGGCAGATTCAACTTCAGTTCTGCATGGTTTTTGGAGGTTTTGGAAAACCTCTTGCTGACCCAATTTTTGATGCCCCAGTAATTGAGGACTGAGCGGATCCGCACCGGAGTTACGTCCTGCAATCCCTCGTGTTCTGCGGATTCATTTAAGGCTTTGAGGTTGTAAACGTCCGTTTTTTGGGAAAACTGACCAAGCAAAAAATTCTCCAATAGACCAAAAGCATCCACTATATCCAAGGAACGGTTGACCTTTTCGGATTTCCGTACAAAGGCTTTTAGATCTTTGGCATCTGCCAGAATCTTCTCTTGCCTAAGCAGTTGAATGATTTCAATCACCTCTTCTTTGACGATGCCCAAATGGTCAGCGATGTAATCGATTCTGGCTTCCGCCTCTTCATCCTGATTTTTTTGCCTGCTTTTGGAGGAAAACAGTTTTTTGATGATTCTAACCGCTTTTTCCTTTTGCTTCTCGGAAAAAAGGGTAGATGCATCGATTTTGTTGATGGCTTCCTGTGCGGTTTTGGCCTGAATGCTGCTGGCAAAAATCCGGGGCATATTTTGGCCCCTTTTGAGGTAGCCTGCATCTTCCAAGGCAGCAATCGCTGTGGTCACCCGGGTTTCTATATCCAGAATGGAGTCATCCCAGCCAGCTTTCCGGGCAATTTCCAGGGCGGAGTTGGACACCTGTCTCCGGTAGCGGGTCAATTCCTTAATGGCTTTCCACACCTGTTGAATTTCTTTGAGGGTGAGTTTGGTCTGATTGAGCAGGATAAAGTGCTTGCTGAGGTCCTCCTCGTCAAACAGGACAAAGCAATCCGCCTCGATATTTTCGTCCCTGCCGGCCCGGCCAGCTTCCTGAACATAATTTTCCAGGGAATCGGAAATTTCAAAATGCACCACCAAACCCACATCTTTTTTGTCTACGCCCATACCAAATGCAGAAGTGGCCACCATGATGTCCACCTCTCCGGCTATGAAGGCGTTTTGGTTTGCGGACTTTTCCGATTTATCCATTTTACCATGATAAGCCCTGGCCTGGAAACCGTCCTTGATCAGTCTTTCTGCCAGTTGAAATGCCTTTCTAGTCCGAGAGACATAGATGATACTGGGGCATTGCTTGGCCTCCAATAAATCCCGGAGGGCGCCATATTTATCCTCCTCTTTGTTCCTTTCCACCACTTCAAAGGTCAAATTGGTACGGGAAACCGTAGAACGGAAAATATCGAGGTTCAGGGAAAGCTTTTCCATGAAATAACTCCGGATATCTTCTATGACCTTTTGTTTGGCAGTGGCGGTAAAGCAGGAAACGGGGATGGGGTCATGCAGTTTTTTCTTTTTTTCCAGGGATTTGATAAAATCTGCGATATACAGGTAATCAATCCTGAAGTCCTGTCCCCAAGAAGAAAAACAATGGGCCTCATCGATGACAAATCGGTTGATTTTCCTGCCCAGTAAAAGCCGCTCAATGGATCTGGAGCGAAGGGATTCGGGTGAGATATACAAGAGGAAGGCAGATCCCTCTTCCACTCTTTCAAATGATTTGGCCCTTTCGATAGGATCCAATAAGCCATTGATGGTAACCGCTTCGGTGATTCCCAACGTCTCAAGGTTATCCACCTGATCTTTCATCAGAGACTGCAAAGGAGAAATGACCACTGTAAGGGCCATTTCATTTCTGCCAGCCATCAGGGCAGGCAATTGGAAAGTGATGGATTTTCCTCCTCCGGTAGGAAAAATGGCCAAAAGGGATTTTCCATCCACCGCAGCCTGAACGGCTTTTTCCTGTAAAGGCTCACCACCGTAAGACCTGAATCGGTCAAAACCAAAAATCTCCTTCAAGCCCATTTGTACATCATGTTTTTCATTGCAAAAGGTACAACCCTGTAAGCATGGTCGGCCTCTCAACAAGGTCATCAAGCGGTCGGTTTCGGGAAATTGCCGAAGTACCCATGGTGGAGTAATGCTAAAACGGTCCCCCCCGTGGATCAGGGAGAGTGCATACGCCAAAGGCAGGGGATGCTTTTCCACCATCCTTTCCAGATTGGCATTGATGCAGAGCAATCCTTCAAATTTTTCCCGGATGTATTGAGCTGGATGATCCACGGATCTCCTGAAATCCAAAAACTCAAAAAACCCTTTAAAGGCCTCTTTATCATGGAGAAGGGCATGGTAAATATCCTGAATTTCTGAATCCAGGGATTCGAAAGCACTGAGCTCATCAAAAAAAAGATCCTTGGCTTTTAGCGCATCATGATAGGGATTGTTAAGGCTGTCCGTCTGAAGCTTGTCGTCCTTGACCAAGTGATGATAGGGTTGTTTGGGAAACAGGAGTGGGGACAGATAAAGCGTATCCATCACCTTGCCAAACACTGCCCCTTTTTGCCGGAGAAATTCAAGATCATGATCGAGGATATTGTGGCCACAGACAAAGTCTGTGTTTAAAATAAATTTTGAAAAATCGTCAAAGTCTCCGGAATGAAAGCTGCTGCCATCAGACTTTATGGCCCCATAATCGAAAATTTTCCCGCTTTGGGGATCAACTTCGATATCAATAAAACCAATCAAGCCATTCATTGATCAAAAATTAAGGTTAATTGACAGATGCAGGTAGCCAATCCCCACAATAATATTTATTTTAGTCGAATCCATCACCATAAAACCCAGCTTATGCAAAGAATCCTGCCTTATTTCCTTGTTTTGACCTTATTTTATCAAGCCTGTCAGCCCGCAGGACCTCAAATCAAGCAAGATGCTCATATCGAGATGTTTGACGATAAGGTTTTGTCATTGATTGATCCGGATACGAAACCGGAAATCATTTCCTCAGGACATGAATGGACGGAAGGGCCCTTGTGGCTGGAAGAATCGAATACCTTGCTTTTTGCCGATATTCCCAACAATGCCATCTATCAGGTCAGGGATGGAGTAAGCAGCCTATACCTGAAACCCTCAGGATATACCGGTAAAACACCACGTGGCGGAGAGGTGGGGGCCAATGGCTTGCTGCTGGACCCGGAAGGCAGGCTGGTCATGTGTCAGCATGGGGACCGCCGGATGGCGAGGATGGAAAGTGCTCTCGATGATCCGCAGGCTGAATTCACCACATTGGTGGACAGCTATCAGGGAAAAAGATTGAACAGCCCCAATGATGCGGTGTACGACAAAGCCGGAAACCTTTACTTTACCGACCCGCCTTATGGACTGGAATTGAATATGAATGACCCGGCCAAGGAGCTTGACTTTCAGGGCATTTATTGCCTGAAAACCGATGGTGAACTGTTGTTTTTGGATACCATGAGCCGTCCCAATGGAATCGCTTTTTCTCCTGACCAAAGTAGCCTGCTAGTCGCCAATTCTGACCCAAAAGCCGCGCTTTGGTACCGGTATGATGTATTGGCACCGGGGGTGTTGGACAACAGGACTTTGTTTTATGATGCGACCTCTTTCGTGGGCAAGGCAGGTTATGCGGGTCTGCCCGATGGCATGAAGGTGCACAGTGCCGGGTTCCTGTTCGCTACCGGGCCAGGAGGTGTATGGGTGTTTGACATGAATGCCAAACCGGTAGCCAGAATTGCCACAGGGGAAGCCACTTCCAACTGCGCTTTTTCCGCAGATGAAAAGTGGCTTTTTATCACTGCTGACAGTGAAGTGCTGCGGATGCGGTTGAAATAATATACTTTTTGAAGGGGAGCTTTATCCAAAGCAAATCAATTGCAAGATCACTGCATTAGCGGTTTTTGGAAGTTTAATATACCCCCATCGCCGTATTCCCGTAAACAGGTTTGTTGATCAGGTTTTTGGCATGTAGCTCTTTTCCCAAGTGCTGAATAAAGCGATTTTGTAAACCACTGTGGGTATTCAAAGAGTGCCCATAAGTTCCTACTTTGGCCATCCATACTTTTTCCATCCCGTTTCGATCAATCAAAAAGCAGTGATATTCTGCATTAGGCTGATGATAAACCTCACCATCGAGGAAGAGTTCTGTATTCCAAGAGCCCCTGGTGTTGACCACAAGAATGGCTTCAACTTGGGTTGCCTCAAGTCTTGACATAAATTCTTCATAAGGTAAAAGTTTCTGAATGGGAAAAAAATCTTCCACAGAACGAATGCGCGTGGGCATCAACTGACTGCGCATTTCCTTGGTCAGCCTTTCCCGTAGTCTTGCCTTGTCTAAGCTGTTTATTCTACCCATCAAGGTATATTGGTAATTCTCTTCATTCCATTCATAAAATTCATCCTCAGCATCGGTAAACAGTACCAGAATTTCACTGTATAGAGAGGTAGGTTCTCCCACCATAAAAGAATTCATGTCAATTGTGGCGCAGGAAAATAGGGCCAACATCAGCGGAAGCAAAATGATAGGTCTTTTCATACTTCTATTTACTGACAACTTAAGGCTTGGGTTGCTGATTTTAGGTTAAGTTTTCTGGCCAAGGTCTTCAGTTCTATTCAGAATTACAGGTGATTCTCTTTTCCGACTAGGTTTTATCAAAATGTAAGTCTTTGTGGTTAAAAGGTTTACGTGTTTTTTTAAGATAATCTAACAATACTAAACAAAGAAAAAAAATTTTATGATCGGATCAGATATTAAAATAATGTTCTGATAAAATTAGATTTAGGCAAACCCCCTTTTCATATTCACTTCATGAAGCTGGGTAACATAAAGAAACATAACAAAAAAGCCTCCTTTAGGAGGCTTTTTTTACTTTTTTGTATTGTTTAAGCTTTTTTACTTCTGACTGACAGCAGTTGAATTCTTGTTTTTCACAAACTTTTCCAACCATTCATGTTGCTCATACAAAGTATGCATGATGGATTCCTTGGAAGCATATCCGTGGCTTTCGTTGGGCAAAAACACCAATCTTGTGGTGGCGCCATGACCTTTGAGGGCATTGTAATAACGGTCAGACTGGATCGGGAAAGTGCCGGAATTGTTGTCGGCCTCACCATGGATCAAGAGAATTGGGGTTTTGACTTTGTGCGCATTCATAAAAGGCGACATGGTATGGTATACTTCAGGAGCCTCCCAATAGGTCCTTTGCTCATACTGGAAGCCAAAGGGAGTGAGGGTACGGTTGTAAGCCCCGCTTCTGGCTATGCCCGCAGCAAACAAATTGGAGTGGGAAAGCAAATTGGCCGTCATAAAGGCACCATACGAATGCCCTCCTACCGCAATGCGGTTGCGGTCACCGATGCCTGCGTCAACGATATAATCTATCGCCGCTTGGGCATTGGCCACAAGTTGCTCCACAAAATAATCATTGGGTTCTTCATCTCCTTCCCCTACGATAGGCATTTCGGTGCGGTCCATGACGGCATAGCCCTGGGTCACCCAATAAAGCGGTGTGCCCCAGCTGAGTCGGGTAAATTCATACTTTGAGCCCCTTACTTGTGCGGCAATTTCCGCAGACTTGTATTCTCTTGGGTAGGCCCACATCAGGACAGGGAGTCTGCCATCTTTTTTGGGGTCATAGCCTTCAGGGGTATATACGGTGGCTGAAAGGTTCAAGCCATCCTTTCTCTTGTAGGTGACCAGTTCCTTTTGTATTCCTTTGATGGATTCATAGGGATGTTCAAAGAAGGTCAATGGAATAGGTGCGATCCTATTCTTGGTATTGAGGATCCAGTAATTGGGCTGGGTATCTGGGCCCTCTTTCAGCGTGATGAGTCTGGTTACGGTATGGTCCGTTACTTTGACTACCCTTTCGTAAAAAGGTGCCTCACTTTGCCACAAGATTTCTTCTTTACCACTTTGGGTGTCAAAAGCTGCCAAATAAGGCATGCTTCCCTCAGGTGATCCACCTTCACTGTTCATGTAGATTAGGCTTCCCTTGGTCAACAGTACATTTTGTCCGTATTTGTTTTGGGTAAATATAGGGGTTCCCGGATCGTTGTAAATGTCATCATAGGAGCGTTCAATGATTGTCCTGGGTGCCTGGTTTGGATTGGAGGGATTGATCACGCTTCGTTTTTCCTGTCTTGATTCAAACCACCTTTCATTGAGGATAGCAAATTTGTCATCCCCCCACGAAATGCTTGCAAAGCGAAGGCTGGTTCCCGTAAGTTTGCTTTTCTGTCCAGAAAATGGGGCAGAAAGGGTATAAATATGATCCCGCTCTTTGACCTCTTTTTTCGGATCCCCATCATCCTGTGCCTCAGCCCAATACAGGGTAGCGGGTTCATCAGGTCTCCAGTTGATGGATCGAGGGCCCGTGACGGTCGCATCAAAGCCGGTAGGCCTTACCTCATCAAGAGGAATGCTCGCGATGGTTTTGACCTTTTCACCTTTGATATTCCATACTTCTACCTCATAAGGAAATCGACTGGCTGGTACCAAGTAAGAAAAAGGTTCCTGAATCAGATCCACCAAGATGTAAAATCCGTCAGGTGAGGTGCTGAAGGATTTGATAAGGCCAGCATCCCCGATAGGTTCACATTTGCCATCCAGGTCTACCACCATCAGTTGGGTATCCATAAAATAGGAAAACAAAGCTTCATCATAAGGATTCTGCAGCAAATCCTGATAAGTCCGGGAAGGTGCTGCAATACCAGAGGTTTCCTGGATATTGGGGCCACTGGGTTTAACGGGCATTTCAGGCATGTCACCGCGGTCAGGATTGTTGGATTTAAATATGATCCGGTTGTCCGGCAGCCAAGTCAGTGTATTGCCATACACATCATTGACGATTTGATCAGCGGCAAGCTGATAGGCTTTGAGTTTTTTGATGTCGGCCACCCATAGACTGATTCCTGTGGAAGAAGTATGGGTAAATGCCACATATTTCTCATCTAGGGAAAGACTTACATTCCTGATTTTGGCATCATTGGGCAATCCCTGTAAGGAAAGGCCTTCACCACCTATCATTTTTTTGATTCGGATGCCATTATAAAAGGCGGAACGACTGGGACCTGATGTTTTCGGGTTGATCCGGATGCCACCCAAACGAAGTTCAGGCTGACTCAATTCTTCGATGGAAGTCAATCCGGGTCTATCAAGGATAATCATAAGATCGGCCGAGGGGCTAAAACTCACCAATGGAGTAGGAGGGGCATCGGCAAGTGCTGCAATGGAAGAAGGGGGATTTTGATAGCCGGATTTTTCCTGTGCCATCACTTCTGTCAACCAGCATAGGTTGAACAGAAGCAGACATCCCACGAGGGAAGCTTTGTTGTAATTCATAAGGGCTAATTTATTTGGTGATGTAAGTCAGTATTTTTTTCCCAGCTCCCCAAATTGGGGACCACATAATGGCAACATCCTCCTTTTCATCCGACGAAAAATGAAAGGTCAACGACAGTTAATCAATAGGAATGTGCATTATAATGAAATGAGGTAAAATATTGGCTGATTAAACATTAAGGTCCATTTTTACATGCACCCATGGTTCCAAAAATACACACAAAAAGTGCCAAACTGAGGTGATTTCAAATAAAAAATAAGGGAACTTGGTAAACGGCAGGAATACTTGTTTGATAGGCATAAAAAAAGGGAGCATTTGAGCTCCCCTTACTGCTGGTATATAATCTTCAATTGTTATTTTGTCATTGAACCGATCGCAATCATCGCACATCTGAAACCGATGTGGTTAGTAGCGGAATCCTGGTGCATAAATCTTCTTGTTCCTGGAGACAGCCAATAAGCTACGTCTTTCCAAGATCCTCCTTTGTACACTCGGTAGTTGTCATCGATAAGAGAAGTTTCGTAGAATTCCTCTTCATCGAGAGTACCATCCGTTCTGCTGGGGTTCAAGTCATTGAAATCCTGAAAAGTCAATGGTCTGTAAACATCCTGTACCCACTCACTCACATTACCGGCCATGTTGTACAAGCCAAAATCATTTGGCGGATAGTCATATACATTGGAGGGTAAAATATCTCCATCGTTGGATTGAGTACCTGCGATACCGGCGTAATCACCTCTACCTCTTTTAAAGTTGGCCAGGAAATCACCCTGCTTTGATTTTCTTTTGACATCATATGGGTTTCTTACGCCTCTGCCATCCCAAGGATAAATTCTGCCGTGTTCCTGATTTTCGTCCAAATACTGGGTACCGATCATCGCTTTGGCAGCATATTCCCACTCAGCCTCGTTAGGAAGTCTGTACTCTGGAAGTACCACACCTCTCGCCATCAATTGGGTTTGGTTCAAGGTAGAATCTACTTTGTAGAATTCTCTGTACACTTTGTTGACATATTCTGATCTCCACTTGGTATAAGCTTGAGCCTGAGCCCAGGAAACGCCTGCTACCGGATAAAAGTTGAAGCCAGGGTGTCTGAAATAATAAGTAGCATATACATCGTTGCTAGACAATACATCAGACCATACACCTTCATTAGGTTCTACTTTTTGAATAGAATCAGCACTTACTTTGGATTTGAAATCAAAAAGAAATTCCCGGTAATCCAAATTGGTTACCTCGGTTTCATCCAAGTAAAAAGAGTTGATGGTAACTGTTCTTTCTATGTTATCCCTGAAAGCCATGACGTCTTGTTCCTGACTTCCAAGTACCGCACGCCCACCTTGAATAAATTTCAATTTGGGGCCTACAATTTCCCTGTTGATTCTGGCAACAGTAAATTGCGTCGTGTCATCCATATTAAAATTTAATTTAGCTCCGGTGGATGCACTTATCTTTCCAGGGTTTGCCGTTGTTCTCCTTCCATAAGAAGGGTTTTGTTTATTACAAGAGGACAAAATTGATGCTGCTCCTATTACAACGCATGCAATGAGTAAGCTATAACTATTATTTTTCATCATCGTTTGACAATTGAATTTTAATGCCTTATTGAATTGCTAATATATAACCTTTTAAATGTTGATTCAAAATTTTTAGTTTATCCCCGATATGATATAAAACCCTGAAAATTCAATATTTGACCAAATTTTACAATTTATTTTAGGGTAATAACAATAATTTGCGGATGAAAAATTTTGAATTTTTTTTCATTTTTTTATTTCACTCAACCATTTTTTACCGGAATCGACTGACTTTACGGGGTTTATGATAAGAATCAAACGGTTTTTGTGTTCTTTTATTTTGCAGTTTTTGGGCTGAATTTGAATAAATTTGATGATCGACCCGAAGGTTTCTGACCGAAAGTAACTTTCTCGGGTAGCAGGGACAAAATAACACTTCATCAACCCATTCTTCAACACGATCTTTTCAAATCCCAGCCCCTCAGCCAACCACCTTAACCTTACTGTTTCTAGGAGATCCTGCACTACATCAGGAATCGGGCCAAACCTGTCTCTTAAAATGGTTTCAAAATGAGAAAGCTCAGATTCCTCCTTAAAACTATCCAATTGCGTGTATAAATTCAATCTTTCGGAAATATTACTCACATAATTTTCCGGTATGAGCAATTCCATGTCCGTTTCTATCACACAATCCTGAACCAAAACTTCCACCTTTTCCTTTAAATCAGTTTCAAAAAGATAGGCAAATTCATTTTCCTTCAATTCCTGTACCGCCTCGTCCAATATCTTATGGTACATATCAAATCCCAAATCCGTGATAAAACCACTTTGTTCTGCGCCCAAAAGGTTTCCTGCCCCCCTGATATCCAGGTCCCGCATGGCTACCTTAAACCCATCTCCAAGTTCAGAAAACTGTTCCAAGGTCTGTAGTCGTTTTCTAGCTTCAGAAGTCAGTCCGGAAGAAGGCGTGGTCAGCAGGTAACAAAATGCTTTTTTATTGCTTCTGCCCACACGGCCACGCATTTGGTGTAGGTCACTTAAGCCAAACATATGGGCCCTATTGATGATGATGGTATTGGCATTGGGAATATCCAACCCCGACTCGATGATGTTGGTGGATACCAATACATCGTATGCCCCGTCGATAAAGTCCACCATTACCTTTTCCAATTTCTTCCCCTCCATCTGTCCATGTGCACCCGTCACCCTGGCATCCGGAACCAGCCGCATGATGAGGTTGGCAATGGAATCTATTTCATTTACCCTGTTGTGAACAAAAAAGACTTGCCCACCTCTCCTCAATTCGTAAGCGATGGCATCTCTGATAATGGTTTCATTGAAAGTATGGATTTCGGTGGTGACTGGCTGCCTGTTGGGTGGAGGGGTGGCAATCACGGAAAGGTCTCTGGCCCCCATGAGTGAAAAATGGAGGGTCCTGGGAATGGGGGTGGCTGTCAAGGTGAGCACATCCACATTGACCCGCCATTGTTTGAGCTTCTCCTTGACCGATACGCCAAATTTCTGCTCCTCATCGATGACCAGAAGCCCCAAGTCCTTGAACTTGATGTCCTTGCCCACAATGCGGTGGGTACCTACTAGAATGTCTATTTCTCCAGTGGCGGTTTGCTGAATGATTTCTTTGATTTCTTTGGCTGTTCTGAATCGGTTGATGTATTCCACTTTGACTGGAAATTCGGAGAGCCTTTCATTGAAAGTTTGGAAATGCTGCATCGCCAAAATCGTGGTAGGGACCAAGATGGCCACTTGCTTCCGGTCATTTACCGCCTTAAACGCCGCACGAATGGCTACTTCGGTTTTTCCAAAACCCACATCGCCACAGACCAATCTGTCCATAGGATGGGATTTTTCCATATCTGCTTTAACCATTTCAGTCGCTTGGGCCTGATCTGGGGTATCTTCATAGATGAAACTGCTTTCCAGTTCTACCTGCAATACACTGTCTCTTGAAAACTGAAAGCCAGGAGCCTCTTTCCTTTTGGCATATAGGGCAATCAAATCCTTGGCGATGTCTTTTACCTTGCTTTTGGCTTTCTTCTTTTTGTTTTCCCATTCAGGAGAACCCAGTTTAGACATGATGGGTGCGGTGCCTTCCTGACCAGAGTATTTGGAGATTTTATGGAGAGCATGGATGTTCACATAAAGCAGATCATCATCTCTAAAGACCAATCTTACTGCTTCCTGCAGCTTGCCGGCCACATCTACTTTTTCCAGACCGGCAAACCTACCTACTCCATAGTCAGCGTGGACCACATAATCCCCGGGCTGAAGGCTTCTCAATTCCTTTAAAGTAAGGGCATTGGACTTGCTGGATTTCTTTTTGGTTTTATACCGGTGGTACCGCTCAAAAATCTGGTGGTCGGTATAACAGGCCAACTTCAGGTTTTCATCTGAAAAACCCGCACGCAAACTGAAAAGCAGGGATTGAAATTGCAGTGTAGGATTGAGTTCAGAGAAGATATTCTTTAGCCGATCGATCTGCTTTTCACTTTCCGAAAGGATGAGATTTAAGTAACCTTCCTGTTCATGTGTCTCCAAGGTACTGACCAAAAGATCAAAATTTTTATTGAATGAGGGCTGGACTTTGGTATAAAAAGTATGTTCATTATCCGGTGAAAAATAAAACTTCTGGCCAAATTCAACCCTTGTAAATCCAGGCATTTTCCCGCCGAAGCTTTCGGCATTTTCGAAAAGGTCGGCAGGTTTTAACAAGAGTTTGCTGTTTTGATTCTGTTGGGTGATCTGGTCAAACTGGCTGGAAGCCTTTTCGAAGGAAATGTCCAGCATATCAAGACACATCTGATAGTCCATAAACCATAGCAATGTGGAAGATGGCAAAAAATCCAAAAACGATTGCCTAACTTCTTTCAGGAGTTGGGTTTGGATATTTGGGATGATGTTGACCTTTTTGATGGACTCTTTGGAAAGCTGGGTCTCAGGATCAAAGGTTCTGATACTTTCAATTTCTTTACCAAACAATTCCAATCGGAAGGGCCATTCATGGGCAAAGGAAAAAATGTCAATAATTCCTCCTCTTACTGCAAATTGTCCCGGTTCATAGACAAAATCGCTTTTTTCAAAATCATACGTCTGCAAAAGCTCCTCAATGAATGCTACATCTACGTTTTCTCCTACTTTGGCGGTAAAGGTATTTTCCTTGAGAGACTGCTTGTTGATGACCTTTTCGTAAAGGGCTTCGGGATAGGTGACGATGATTTCAGTTTTACTTTCCCTTGCCAGTATTTTGTTGAGAATCTCCGCCCGCATCAGGATGTTGGCATTTTCGATTTCTTCGTATTGGTAAGGTCTTTTGTAGCTGGAAGGAAAGAGCATTGGCTCTTTGTCTCCCATTAAATTTTGAATGTCACTGTTCAGGTAGGCAGCTTCCTCTTTGTCATGGGCAATGATCAGGTGATGGCCTTTGTTGATTTTGGCGATGGCGCTCAGGACCACCATGTCCGCACTTCCTTTCAAGCCTTTGAGATGAAAAACCTGAGAAGGGGCATGCTTCACCTCATGGGCTAAAGTTTGAATAAAAGGATCTTGTTCGAATAGAGAAAGAAAGGCTTTGTTGTCCAAAATAAGCGGAAGAATGGTGATGGTTTGATTTCGAAGTGCAAAGTTAATTAAAAGGTTTGTTTAAAGCTTGGCAAAACCATCTTCAAATTAAGTGTTAAATCCTGAACCTTCATGGCTTTAAAATGTTTCTAATAATCCAATGAATTGAATAATGGCCCCACAGACAAAACTCACCTGGTTTCAGAAAATTGAAAACATGCACCCCTATCAGACTTTGGTTTATCTGGGGATGTTCGGAAGTGGGTTGATTTTTCTATTTATGATGCTTGCATTTTTTGTTTCCAGGCCTGACGCAGGCATTTTGAATCATTACAGCATTCCAGACGCCTTTATCGCCAGTACCTTTACCATCATCCTAAGTGGTTTTTATGTCTCCCGGTTGATCCCACATTATCAAGGTGACAACACAGAAGGTTTGAAAAATGCGCTTTGGACTACTTTTCTATTGGGAATTGTTTTTACAGCACTTCAGTTTTTGGGCTGGAAAGAGTTGCAGGAAATGGGCGTGGACTTCAAAGGATATCCGGCTGGAAGTTTCATCTATGTATTGAGTGGCATTCATATTTTTCACCTATTGGGGGCCATGATTTTTGCCCTGTTTCTTTTGACGGATTTAAAAAAAACGGAGGGGGATGAAATCAAACACCTCTATTTATTGGTGAATCCTTACGAAAAAATGCGGCTGAAGCTATTTGCCACTTATTGGTATTACATGGATGCCATATGGGGGATCTTGTTTTTGATCTTTCTATTGGCTCTTTAATGTTTCCGTGGTTTTCCTTTTGGAATTAAGTATCCATTTAACCAAGGTAATGCCTTATCTTTAGGCTTATCATTTAATCAAAACCCGCAAATAATATGTCACAACAAGCTTATGAGATCAATATCAATCCTGACTGGTTTAGAAAATACCTGGGTAGGATCGTGATAGGAGCACTCATATTGATCGGCCTTCTCACCTCCGTCAAAACGGTAGGTCCGGAAGAAGAGGGCGTCGTTGTCCAGCTTGGCCAGTACAGTCGTACTGTTCAGCCTGGTCTTAATTTTATTTTACCTTTCTGGGTAGAAAACATGCATAAAATACCTGTTCAGAGACAGCTCAAACAAGAATTTGGGTTTAGAACCGCTCAGCCAGGGCAGCGCTCTGAATATACCAAAACAGGGTATTATGATGAATCGACCATGCTGACCGGAGACCTCAATCTTACTGATGTAGAATGGGTAGTCCAATACCGAATCAGTGATTCTTATAAATACTTGTTTAAGGTTAGAAATGCGGATAAAACACTCAGAGACATGTCCGAAGCTGCCATGCGGAAAATCGTTGGAGACAGGACAGTCAATGAGGTGCTTACCGTAGGCAGGCAGGAGGTGGCTACAAGCGTAGAGGTGCTGCTCCAAAGGCTATGTGATGAATATGAAAATGGCATCAGAATCGATCAGGTGGTGCTCCAGGATGTCAACCCACCCGAACCAGTCAAACCTTCTTTCAATGCTGTCAACCAGGCACAGCAGGAAAGGGAAACGCTGATCAATCAAGCCGAGGCCGACTACAACAGGGTCATTCCACGTGCAAGAGGTGAGGCAGAGGAAACCATTCAGCTGGCAGAAGCCTTTGCCCTCAACCGGGTCAACAGGGCCCAAGGTGAAGCCACCAGGTTCAATGCGCTTTTTGAAGAATATGTAAAAGCCCCTGAAGTCACCAAACAAAGGATTTATTTGGAAACAATGGAAAAAATCCTCCCCAACCTGGGCAATAAGATCATAGTGGATGAAAAAGGGAACAACGTGCTTCCTCTTTTGAATATCGATAAGAAAACCGGAATACAGCCATGAATAGAAAAGCCATTACATTAATCATCATAGCTGCGGTAGCCATGCTGCTGCTGAGCAACAGCATCTATGTGTTGGATGAAACCAAGCAGGCCATAGTCACCCAATTTGGTAAGCCAGTGGGTGAACCGAGGACCCAACCCGGGTTGAATTACAAAGTGCCATTTTTGCACAAAGTACAGTTTTTCGAAAAACGCTATCTGGAATGGGACGGTGACAGAAACCAAGTGCCCACCAAAGACAAAAAGTTTATTTTTGTAGATACCTATGCCCGTTGGGAAATTACCAACCCCCTCCAGTTTTTCATCAGATTGCGTGACGAAAGGTCTGCCCAATCCAGGCTTGATGATATCTTGGATGGAGAAACCAGAAATGCCATTGCGAGCAATGACCTGTTGGATTTGGTGCGGTCTACCAACCGGGACCCTGAAATCACCGAGGATTTTATGGAAGAAATTGAAGTCTTGGAAGACATTTCAGTAGGACGCGCGGCCATTGAAAAAATCGTGCTTGAAAAAGCCAATGAGCGTACTTCTGACTTGGGGGTGAGGGTTTTGGATTTCAGATTCAAACGAATGAACTATGTGGATGAGGTCCGCGATAGGGTCTATGACAGGATGATCAGTGAGAGAAACAGGATTGCAGATCAGTTCAGATCAGAAGGTCAAGGCGAAGCCTTAAAGATCCAAGGTAACAAGGAAAAAGATTTGGCCTTGATACAATCTGAGGCTTTCAGAGATGCGGAAGAAATCAGGGGTCTCGCTGATGCAGAGGCCACAAGCATCTATGCTTCTGCTTACAACAGAAACCGACAAGCCGTGGATCTCTACAAGTTTCTAAGGTCCATGGAAAGCTTTGAAAAATCTATGGATGAAAACACAAGCCTGATTTTAACCACGGACAGTGAGTTTTTCAGGTATCTTAAGAAGCTTAATTAAAAATTAAGTCAAATAAAAGCCTCCTCCGGATTTACCTAAATCCGGAGGAGGCTTTATTAAAAGTGGCTATTGGATTGAATTTTGAACCAAAACTTATTCTCAGAGTTTCAATAGTAGAGAACCAAGAGCAAACTTTAGTCATGAAAATAAAAATAGAAACCAAAGTAGACCAACCTTATCTCCAGGTGAAGGAAGGGTTTGACAAGGATCTCTTCAATAAGTTAAGTCCTCCTTTTCCCCCGGTTAAATTGTTGCGTTTTGACGGTTCTAGCAAAGGGGACATCGTAAGTCTGGAGCTGAACTTTATTTTTTTCAAACAGGTTTGGACCAGTGAAATCACCTATGATCGAACAGATGAAAATGAGTTCGTCTTTGTAGATGAGGGGATTAAGCTTCCTTTTTTCCTCAAAAGTTGGAAGCACAGACATCGATTGATCAATTTAGGATTAGGAACGGTCATCAGGGATGAAATCGAGTACAAAGCTCCTTTTAAACTACTTACCATTTTGCTTTACCCTGCCTTGTTTCTTCAGTTTTGGTACAGAAAGCCGATTTACAAAAAATACTTTTCTTTAAATCAGCATGCAAAGATTGAGAAATTGGGTTAGCCCAGCTTCAGGTTGACGCAATCATCAATTTGGCAATCCCCATAAAGCACCAAAGAGTGGCTGCTTATGGCGGATTGAAACTCAATGCCCATGGCCACTTTGATGGCGTTGATTCGCTCATCAGAAAATTCCCTGATTTTCCTGCATTGGTTGCAAACATGGTGGTCATGGTGTTTGTAGGTAAGGGCTTGTTCGTATAAGGCTACTTTGTCTTTGAACTGATGCTTGACAGCCAGGCCACAGGCTACTAAAAGGTCTAAGGTATTGTAAATGGTAGCCCTGCTGATGGTATATCCCTTGTTGCGCATCAGCAAAAACAATCCCTCTACATCAATGTGTTCGTCTTGTGGAAGTGCATATAACTCATCGATCACAGAATTCCTTTCAGGCGTTTTCCTGCTGCCTTGTCGGATAAGGAAGTTTTCAAAAATCTTTTTTGCTTTTTCTACCACTGGTTTTTCTGCCATGCTTGTGTATTCTGAAGATTAAAGATGCCATAAAATTTTAGATTTTTCAAATTGGAAAGCCAAGACGGCCATCAATGTGAACAATTTGCTTTGATTCTAAATAAAGGGGGCTTGAAGGGGAATAATTGGCATAAAATCTATGTTATATTAGGATAGATTCAATACATAAAACAATTGAGGGCTGAATTTAATTCTTTATATTAACACAAGAAAGAGGAACCCAAATCAAACCATGAACCCCAAATATATAGCCTTATATATCTTAATCTTTTTTATGTGCAGCCTAGGTGTAGAAGCACAAATTCCTGGATTTAATATCAAAAAAGACCGAAGATCAGTCACTATACCCTTTTTCGACTACAACAATCTGATCATCGTGCCAGTCTCGATCAATGGCGAAATGTCAGTCAATTTCATCCTTGATACCGGAGTCAGGTCCAATATCCTGTTCAGCAAAACTCTCGGCGATGAAATCGGCCTTCAGTATACGCGGAAACTCAATCTCATGGGTGCCGATGGTCAAACTGTGCTCACAGCATCAGTTTCCCCCAACAACACTTTGGATGTAGGGCCTGTGGTGGGAGAAATGCAACCCATGCTGGTTTTGGACGAGGATTTTATGGAACTGGAAATGGTCATCGGCATTCCCATCATGGGGGTCATCGGCTATGAGTTTTTCAAGTTTAATCCCGTAAAAATTGATTATGATTTAAAGACCCTAACATTCTACCGGTCCTCTGCCATGAAATGGAGGCCGTTGGGTTATCGCAAAACTGATTTGGTGATAGAAAACAGCAAGCCTTACCTAAGGGCCTCTTTGGATCAGATTCAAGGCCCGGACCTAAACCTAAAGCTGCTTATTGACACCGGGGCCAATCATGGCCTGTTGCTGAACAGGGAAACCACAGATGATATCAAATTACCACCTAAAGTAATGGAAAGTGAGTTGGGGAGATCCTTGGGAGGTGACCTTTTTGGATTTATCGGAAGGGTCAATAAAGTAAAAATAGGTGGGATTAAATTCAAAGAGGTCATAACCTCCTATCCCGAGATCACCGAGTTTTCTTTTATCATCCAGGAAAGTGGGAGACAAGGAAGCATAGGAACAGATTTGATCAGTAGAACCAAGGTAATTCTGGATTACCAAAGAAACAGAATGCTCTTTAAAAAAGGACAGGATTTTGGGCGTCCCTTTGAGTTTGACATGAGTGGGGTAAGCATCAGGATGCTGCCTACGGACGAAAAGAGATTCTACTTATCGGAGGTGAGAGATGGATCGCCAGCGTATGAAAATGGGCTGAGGACATTTGATGAAATATTGGCAGTCAATAAAATCCCCATTGATTTTTGGGAACTTTCAGAGGTCAACAAAATTTTAAGATCCCGAGAAGGAAGGGTAATCCGCCTGGATGTGATCAGGAGAAAGGAAGAATCTGAAGCGGGCGAAACAGTGGTTGTTGAGCAGATTATTGAGGCTACTTTTGAGCTAAAAAGGCAGATTTGATCAAAACCGGCGCAAAAATTAGGCTTTTTCGGTTTTTTCAGCGGCTTAGATCCAAAATTTGGCTAAAATCATTTTTTTTACGAAACTATTGGGTAAAAATTCTAAACATTTTTCAATCATTTAGTTTATTTAAAAGTACAATTTGTTGTAATTTAGGATTATCCATCAATTTTTTTTTACTATATTGTTAAGAAGCCAAAGTTATGGTTAAACATTTTAACACTTACTTTAATAACTTATTACTTACTTTAAACAGACTTAGCGATCAGAGGTATGAATTGCTGTACGTTTCCTCTGACATTCGCAAGTTTTTAGGTAAGTCGGAAAAATTTTATAAGGAATCCTTTTTCGAAAAAATATTACCCACAGTTACCCGGCCGCTTTATGAATCACTCTTTTATCTTATGGGAGAAGGGGAAAAAGTGGGCGCTCCCCTTGTCATAGATCGCCATATTTTTCAAATGGTCCAAATCGAAGGATATACCATAGCCCAGGATGATCAAAACTACCTGGTCAATATCCTTATTTCCTCTGTTTCCAAAGAAGAAGAATCCAAACTTTGTTGGCTATACCACATCCGTAAAGGGCTGATATTTAATAGCTCAGATAACCATATCAAGGAAAACTTCAAACATGTTTCTCAGCTCAAACAATACCTGATAGAACGCTTTAAATTCCTTGAAGAAGAACAATTGGATGATTTTTTAAAAGACAGCGAAGTCAAGGAGTTTCCTTTATTTGAAAAGTATTTGGTGCTGAGAAAGGAGATCATCAACAATGGATATGTACTGTTGGCAATGACTTATGTGTCCCAGCCTGAAATTTTTTCCGGTGACAGGGAGGTATTGATTAAGGAACAATCAGGGGCCATGTTTTACGAGCATGAATTAGGCAGTAACCTGATGCATTGGTCAGGTGCAATCCAACAGGTACTTGGCTATAAAGCCGCGGATTGGAAGGTGTCCACATTAGAAGACTGGAAGGCCTTGATTCATCCTTTGGATTTGGACCAATTTTTACTGGGTGGAGGCAAGGACATTTCAGAAAGGTTGACCTTTGATACCACCTATAGGTTAAGGCACAAAAGCGGACATTACATCTATGTCCAGGACATGGCCAGAATATATCAACAACCAGACATGATTTTACCCTTGGTCATGGGAACCATCAAAGATGTTTCCAGGATAAAGGCAGTTGAGGAAGATTTATATGAAAATCAATCCAAATTACAGGAATTGACGAAAGTAGTTCCCGGTATGGTGTATATGTTGAAAAAATTACCGGACCAGACCGAGCAGTTCTTATTTGTAAGCGATGGTTCGAAAAGTCTTTTTGAACTCAATCCCAACGAGCTGATTGAACATTCAGATCTCATTCTGAAAATGATGCTCAAAGAAGATGTTTCACATTACCTGAGTGCCAGTAAGCTTGCCACCGAAAAAAATGAAAAATTTGAAAACTATTTTAGGGTAAAAACTCCGTCTGGTGAGATCAAATGGATCTATGGAGCCTCTAACCGGCTCAACCAATACAAGCGTGATTCGATCTGGACCGGTTTTTTTGTAGACGTTTCCTATACCAAAGAAAAAGAAGAAGAAGCGCAGGAGCATTTTTTGAAATACAAGAGCATCTTTGACAATAATCCTCAAAGCATCGTTCATTTCAACAGGGAAGGTATTGTATTGGATGTGAATGCCACATTTTTGAAGAAAATTGGCATTCCTGATGAAAACCTTATTTTGGGAAATAATTTTCTTGAGCTTTTGGGGGATCATCCGGTTATGGAGGCTGTGCAGAAATGCTTTGCGACTGGATTCGGGTTTTATGAAGGACCGTATACCACTTTTTTCAGTAAAAAAAGTTTTTTTGTCAGGGTAACCTTTTCGGCGATGAATGATAATTCAACCTTCCAAGCCATAGCTGAAGACATTACTGAGGAGTATTTTGTGCAAAGTCTGCTGAATAAAATTTCAGAAAAATCCGCCAAATTCCATGACCAGGATTTCTTCAATGAGTTGGTAAAGCTCCTATCCAAAAACATGCAAATACCCATGTGTTTCATTGGGCGCTTTGACGCACACAAGAAAACCATCAAAACCATTTCCTTTGTTTCCAATGGGGAATTGGTGCCCGAGGTGGAATTTCCGGTAAGGGACTCTCCCTTTGAAATGCTGCTGCATGAGTCACAGTTCAACGTACAGAATATCCCATACAATGCCTGGAGGTTATTCCCAAAACCGGACTTTTTGCATGATTCAGAAATTGAGTCCGTCGTTTCTGTGACTTTCAGGGATAGGAGAGGAAAAAAAATCGGTCTTCTGGCCTTGATGAACAAAAAAACCATGCCATTGGAAACTAGCCTTACGCCACTGATGCGCATCATTGGGGATCGTGTAGGTGCGGAATTGCAAAGGATGATTTTTGAGCAGGATTTGGTCAATTCTGAGCAGTTGTTTCGAAGTATTGCGGAAAATTTCCCTAATGGGACTGTGGATGTTTTGGATAAGAATCTCCGCTACATCTATACAGATGGAAGGGAATATGCCAAGCTGAAGATTGATGGTCAAAAGTTTATAGGCACAAAGCACTTGGATAAATATTCGGCTGAGGTGACAAAAGTGGCAAAATCTCAGCTTCGAAAACTGCTTAAAGGGGAATCAGTACAGTATGAGATTGAGTTTATGGGGTACAATTACCTCAACAGTGGGGTTCCTTTGTTAAACCAAAAAGGGGAAATTGAAAGGTTTCTGATAGTGACCCAAAACATCACCGATACCAAGAAAGCAGGAGTGGAACGGGAAAAGCTGATAGCTGACCTCAAACATCAAAACGAGGAAATGCAACGGTTTACTTATATCGTCTCCCATAATCTTCGGGCCCCCATTGTCAACATCACTTCGCTAATAGATTTGTATAACTACCAATATCCTGCCGATCATGAAAATGAGGAGGTGATGGAAAACCTTAGGATATCTACTACTCTGCTCAATGAAACCTTGCAGGACCTGATAGAAGTGGTTTCTGTGAAAAAGGAGAAGATACCCAAGGTGGAACGATTGGAGTTTCGAACCATACTTTCTAACATAGAAATCAGTCTTAAGAAACAAATCAATGATGCCAGGGTAACCATCATCAAAGATTTCGAATCCGCCCCCTATATCAACTACATTCATGCCCATTTGGATAATTTTTTCCTTAACTTCATGACCAACGCCATCAAGTACAAACATCCTGAACGGGATCCTGTAATCCACATCAGGACTTCAAGGAAAAGAGGCTTTACGGTTATAGAGTTTCAAGACAACGGCATTGGCATCGATATGGAGAAATTTGGAGGGCGGCTTTTTGGCCTTTACCAGCGATTTCATTCGCATGTGGAGGGCAAAGGCTTGGGTCTCTATCTCGTAAACGAGCAGATCCGCAGTAATGGGGGAAGGATGGAAGTGGTCAGTGAGGTTGATAAAGGGACTAAATTTGTGGTTTATCTCAAGCAGATGAAAGTTACCATACCCTCAAAAGTGCACTAAGGCACATTTTCACAATTAATTCTTAAAATATAAAATGGCATAAAATTAGATTTTGCATTCATTTTGCTATTTTTAAATAAAAAACATATCCATGAAAAAAGCACTTATTCCTATCATCATCATTGCAATAGTAGGGATTTTCATCTACACCAAAGCAGTAGGGGTGTACAATTCATTTGTTCAAACGGAAGAGACCATCAATGGACAGTGGGCTGAGGTAGAAACCCAATACCAGAGAAGGGCGGATTTGATTCCTAATTTGGTGAGCACAGTGAGGGGTTATGCTGATTTCGAGAGGGAAACCTTAGAAGGTGTGATCAATGCCAGGGCTAAAGCAACCTCTGTCAATGTAGATGCGAATAACCTGACACCGGAAAACCTGGCGCAATACCAGGAAGCCCAAGATCAGTTGAGTGGTGCACTAAGTCGGCTTTTGGTTACTGTAGAGCGCTATCCTGATCTGAAGGCCAACCAGAACTTTCTCGAATTACAGGCACAACTCGAAGGGACCGAAAACAGGATTGCTGTAGCTAGAAGAAATTTCAACCAATCGGTACAAGCCTTCAATTCCAATCTAAGGACTTTCCCAAACAATCTTTTTGCTGGTTGGTATGGTTTTGAGGCCAAGGGGTACTTTGAATCTGCTCCGGGAGCAGAAACTGCTCCACAAGTACAGTTTTGATATCCCAAGTGATCTCAACTTTTCATTAGAAAAGGGAATCAATTGGCTAAAAATTGGGTTTTCTCATTTCGGTGAAACCATGTGTACTGCTATTGAAAACGACTAATTAATGGCCATAGGATTATTTTCCAAAGAAGAAAGAAATAGGATCGTGGAAGCCATTAAAGTGGCTGAGTTGAAAACTTCCGGAGAAATCCAGGTACATCTAGAACGTCACTGCAAAGGGGATGTACTTGATCGTGCCGCTGAAGTTTTTGAAATGCTGAAAATGCACCAAACAAAAAAAAGGAATGGTGTATTGTTTTATCTGGCAGTGGAAGACCACAAACTGGCTATTTTAGGGGATATAGGAATCAATCAGACAGTGCCTGACGATTTTTGGGAAAACATCAAAAACACCATGATCAAACATTTTAAAGAAGGGGAATATACCAAAGGGCTCACTACGGGAATCAAATTGGCCGGTGAGCAACTTAGCCAGCATTTTCCCTTTGAAGACGTGGACAATATCAATGAATTACCGGATGAGATATCCTTTGGATGAGATGATCAAATACAAAAATCTCTTGTTTTTTGTCCTCCTGGGAATTCTTTTTACCCTTGTTTTGCCGGTTAGAGCGCAAAGTGACTTTCCCAATCCTCCCTCTCCGCCGAAACTGGTCAATGATTTTACAAAGACTTTAAGTGCTTCTCAAATCAACCAATTGGAAACCAAATTGATGGCCTACAATGATAGTACTTCTACTCAGATCTCTATTGTATTGATTAAATCTGTGGGAATGTATGACATAAGTGACTATGCTTTTCAGCTTGGAGATAAATGGGGGATAGGTAGAAATGACAAAGACAATGGTGTATTGATCTTGGCCGCCATGGATGACAGAGAGGTTTTTTTGGCAACCGGATATGGCATGGAAGGTGCTGTGCCGGACGCACTAGCAAAAAGAATCGTAAGTAATCTGATCGTACCGGCTTTCAAAATGGAGGATTACTATGGGGGTCTGGATAAAGCCACAGATATGATCATCAAATTGGCCTCAGGGGAATATCAGGCGGAGGAAGAAATGGCGTCTGAGGGATATGGGGGGTTGATTTTTCTGTTTTTGTTCATTGTATTTTTCTTTGTGATCATTCCGATGCTGAGCAAGAAGTCTGGCAATGATAACCACATGGGAGGCAAAGGGGCAGAAGTGGATTGGCTCACCACCGTTTTATTGGGTCGAATGCTACAGGGTGGAAAAGGCGGGAAGTATAAGGATTTTTCCTCGGGTAGGGGCTCCTTTGGGGGAGGCTTCGGCGGAGGATTTGGCGGGGGTGGTGGTTTCGGCGGCTTCGGAGGTGGAAGTTTCGGAGGTGGTGGAGCTGGTGGCAGCTGGTAAGGTTTATAAATTAAAACAATATTTTGCCTAAAATTTTAAAGTTAGTAATCTCTTTTGTTATACCTCAACTGGTTGCAGTTTTGGGAGCTTTGGCGACGTTTTCTTCCGTGGAGACATGGTATCCTTCCTTGAACAAGCCATTTTTCACTCCACCTTCTTGGCTATTCGGTCCTGTTTGGACCATCCTTTATCTTGCTATGGGATTGGCTGTATGGTTGATTTGGAATTCCAATCATCCTTTAAAAAAATCTGCATTGATTGCCTTCTGGATCCAACTTGCGTTGAATGCCCTTTGGTCTCCTGCTTTTTTTGGATTGCAGTCTCCAATTTTGGGCTTGGTGATTATCATACCACTGTGGATTGCCATATTGATATGCATCCGGTTATTTTATCCAATAAAGCGATGGGCGGCATTCATCATGATCCCCTATCTGCTATGGATATCTTTTGCTTTGGCTTTGAATGCCGCTATTTGGTTTTTGAATTGATTATATTAAAGCAGTTCAAACAACAGGCCTTCAGTGATTTTCACCTTTTAAAATATACTTACTGAGGTTTACTGTATGCTTCCTGATACTTAGACCAAACTTCGTAAATGGGATCACCTTTGGAACTTAATCCACTATGGTGCCATTTTCCTTCTTTTACTTCAAAGTCAAACTCAAGACTGTCACCTACTCGGTCATTGTCTCTTGAAAAAAATTCAATCTGTTCAGTATACTTGCCGTTTTCAGCGGTGTAAGAACCACCACCGGTTCCACTAAATTCCTTGGTTTCTGAATTGAAGGCAATCCATTGAAAACGACCACCACTGAGGATTTTGACCGTTCTTCTGGCACCCGGCGTCATGCTGCTGATTTCATCGCCTCTTTTTCTACCGGTAATCACCCAATTGCCTGTAAGCTCATCTTTTTGATCTGATACCTGCTCCCAAATTTCCACTTTGGTTTGTCCTGAGGTTTCAAGGGACAAAACCATTTTTCCTTCTACCATATCCAGGTTATAAGTGTAGGATTGTCCTACTTTGTCTTTAGAAGAAGCATTGAAGTCATAGGTTTCAGTGTATTGGGTTCCTTCCAGGGCATACTCACCTCCTCCTGCATTGAGGAATTCATTTTTAGAAGCTGTTTTTGCACCAAAAGCAAAATAGCCATCTTGATAGGTTTTGATCACCTCCCGGTCTCCAACAGCCTGTCCATCCTGATGGGTAAGTTTCCATGCGCCGGATAAATCCTGGGCGTGTAGACAAATAGAAATTAAGAAAGCCAATGTGGAGAAGATTGCTTGTTTCATTATATTATGGAATGATTGGTAATTGTTTACAACTAAGTTACAAAATGCAAAGGGGAAAAAAATGAAAAAATACATGATTGGTAAATCCCAAGAGGAAGTTGAATCTCTTCTCCCCAATAGGAAACCTATACTAAGCCGATTGGGAGAGAAAAAGATTTGTCTTCTCAGGATAGAGGGTCAATATTTTGCATTTGAGCCTTTTTGCCCGCATAGAGGGGCTGAACTGTCGTCGGGTTGGCCCAATGCTGAGAAGGAAATAGTCTGTCCGTTGCACAATTACCGCTTTGATCTGCAGACGGGACAGGCCAAAATGGGTGGTTGTGATGACCTGAAAGTATACCGAACAGAAATTGGAGACGAGGGATTGTTAATTGAGATAGGTCCCTAAAACAACAAACTGCCATTTGGTACTTTGTTATCTGCAGTGGATAAAATCACGTGACCTTTTTCGTCTTTGAAACCAGTGATCAATACTTCAGAAATAAAATTCGCAATTTGTTTAGGTGCAAAATTACAAACGCAAATCACCTGTTTTCCCTTGAGATCTTCTATGTCATAGTTTTCAGTGATTTGAGCAGAGGAATTTTTTATCCCAATTTCTCCTAAATCTACCTGTAGCTTAAAAGCTGGTTTTCTGGCTTTCTCAAAAGTTTCGGCATGGATGATGGTGCCGATTCTTAACTCAAGTTTTTGAAAATCAGAGAAGTCTATCGTTTGCATTGGAGTGATTATTTTAATACTTTTGAAACAAAGCTGACTCAATTCCGTTAATTAAAAGTCAACCTAACACTTATAATCATGGATACTTTTATGAAATTTGTAGGAAACTCTGCCAAAGCAATCATTTTTACGTTTTTTTGTGGGGTTTTTATAAGTTTCAGTGCCTATTCTCAAGATGAAAAAGATAAAAATTTCCCAGAGGTTGACAAAGAAGAAGGTGTAATTTCTTCCTATGAAAATCCTGGAGAACCATTGTTGGAGTATTCCGTTGCACCATCCAAAAATTCAAAAGAATCCGTCAATGTCAAGGTAGATAATGCTCCAAAGAAAGAAAATCAAATTTACCGTCAAGGGAATGACAAAGAAATAGTGAAAAAGGAAAACGTATCCACCTTATCTTTTAATTTATTCATTTACATCATGGATAAATTTAAAGAAGATCAGAAGCAAGGTGTAGAGTAGAAATTTTATTTAGGCAAATTCTTTTAACTCTTCTAATTTAATTTTCCCTTCATAAAAGGCTTTCCCGAATACGACTCCCCTAACACCTATTTCTTTCAATTTTTTGAAGTCATCGGTATTTCTCACTCCGCCACTTGCAATTAGATTAAGGCTGGGAAATCTTTCCAGCACTTCTTTGTACAGTTCCAGATTCGGTCCTTCCATAACACCGTCTCTGGATACATCAGAACATTTCAGATATTTCAGCCCTCGATCATAAAAGTATTCAATGTGTTCGAAGAGATCTATATCCGTTTTTTTAAGCCATCCTTTTATTTTTATCTTATGGTCTGCAGGATTGGTATCGGCAGCAAGATTAATCTTTTCTCTACCATAGGAGACCATCCATTGGGTAAATTTTTCTGGAGATTTGGCAGCCACTGATGCTGCAGTAATGGTTTTGGCACCATGTTCAAAACATTTGATCACATCACCGTCTGTAGTCACTCCGCCAGTAAAGTCCACCGATAAGTTGGTGTATCCCGAGATGGTTTCTAAGATATGGTAGTTTTTGGGTTCTCCTCTTCTGGCTCCATCGAGGTCTACAAGATGGAGTCTTTTGATCCCATTATCTTCAAAAGCTTGGGCAATGGCCAGGGGATTGTGAGAGATCACTTCTTCAGTCGAAAAATCTCCTCTTTTTAACCGGACACATTTCCCGTTAATAATCCATATAGATGGTATTATTTCAAATGTCATTTCTGTAAAATTACATGCATGGATGAAAGGTGAATATCAGATAAGAAGCGAAAAGCAAAATAAAATCGGATTTATGCTCTCCTTCCATTGGGAATCCCATCTCTGACATTTAAAGATAATACATGAAAGTTTGATTTAATAATCCTCTCAAAAATTGTTTGAACTTTTCGTGGATTCGGCTAACCAAATAAATGGCCTAAACGGTCTTTAATGCCCTTTTTTAGACAATACATGTGTTGTTTCGATCTTGATAGTTAGGAGGTTAGGTTAAATTATAATAAAATCTACAAAAAATCAGCTCATCATAGATTCACGTAAGTATTTGGCCGTATGGTTGTCTGGAATGGTTTTCAAGTCTTCCGGCGTGCCCTCAAAAGTAATTTGTCCACCATTTTCTCCTCCTTCCGGGCCTAAATCGATTACCCAGTCAGCAGATTTGATCACCTCGGTATTGTGCTCGATAATGATGACCGAATGGCCTTGCTCAATGAGCGCATTGATCGAATACAGGAGTTTTTTAATGTCGTGAAAATGGAGTCCTGTGGTTGGTTCGTCAAATATAAAGAGAATATGGTCCTGTCCTTTGTTGTTGTTTTTCCCCAAAAAGGAGGCCAACTTGACCCTTTGGGCTTCTCCCCCGCTGAGTGTGTTGGAAGATTGGCCCATGCCAATGTAACCCAATCCTACTTCCTGCAAGGGCATCAGTTTATGGGTGATGGCAGATTTGTTTTTGAAGAATTCCAAAGCTTCGTCAATGGTCATATCTAGGATATCTGAAATGTCTTTGTCTTGGTATTTTACATCCAAGATCTCATTTTTAAACCTTTTTCCTTTACAGGATTCACAGGTAAGGAAAATGTCAGCCATAAACTGCATCTCAATTTTCTGGGTTCCCTCGCCTTGACAGGCCTCGCATCTTCCTCCATCTACGTTGAAGCTGAAAAAAGCTGGTTTGTAACCTCTTTGTTTGGAAAGAGGAAGTTCCGAATATAGGCTTCTGATGGCATCATAGGCTTTCACATAGGTGACTGGATTGGATCGGCTTGACTTCCCGATGGGGTTTTGATCCACAAATTCCACCTGGGTGATCGACTTGTAATCCCCTTCTAGTCGGTCATATTTGCCAGTTTCATCTATGATGTTACCATACACTTTGCCTAAGGCTGGATACAGCACCTTTTTGATCAAAGTTGATTTACCGGAACCGCTCACCCCTGTCACAACGGTAAGGGTATGCAGAGGGATCTTCACTTGAAGGTTTTTGAGGTTGTTTTCCCGCGCCCCCTTGATCAGGATGCTGTCTTTCCACTTCCTGTTTCGTTTCTTCAGGTTGATATGCTCCTCTCCCTTTAAGTATTGTGCTGTGTAAGAATTCCCGGCTATCAAGAGTTCTTCAAGGCTTCCCTGGAAAACCAATTCACCACCATGCACACCGGCTTCTGGCCCGATGTCCAGAATTTGATCTGCAGCTTTCATGATTTTTTCCTCATGTTCTACCACTATCACTGTATTTCCCAAATCCCGTAAAGCATTCAACACCACGATAAGTCGATCTGTATCTCTTGGATGAAGTCCAATACTTGGTTCATCCAATATATACATAGATCCCACCAAGGCACTTCCCAGTGAGGTGGCCAGTTTGATGCGCTGATATTCCCCGCCTGAGAGAGAAGAAGTAAGGCGATTGAGGGTCAGATAACCCAAGCCTACCTTTTCCATATACTCCAGCCTATTGATGATTTCCTTGAGCAAGCGGTTGGCAATTTTTTGCTCCTCGGGGGTTAGGTTGATGTGCTGAAAAAAAGAAAGGGCCTTATCCAATGGCATTAACACCACATCGGTAATGGATTTCCCGTCTACTTTTACATAATTGGCGTCTTTTCTTAATCGGGTGCCTTTACAATCAGGACAGGTTGTTCTTCCCCTAAATCTGGACAACATGACCCGATATTGGATTTTATGGGTTTTACTTTGAAGGTGGGCAAAAAATTCATTCAAACCTTTAAAATACTCATTGCCATCCCATAAAAGTGATTGGTGCGCCTCATCCAAATCCTCATAAGGTCTATGGATAGGAAAATCGAAACGAATGCCGTTTTTTAATAGTGGTTCCAGCCATTTACGGGTAGTTTCCCCACGCCAGGGAGCGATGGCCCCTTCGTAAATTGACATGGATTTGTCTGGTATCACCAAATCGGGATCTATTCCCAATACAGATCCGAAACCCTCACAGGTTTTGCAGGCACCGTAAGGATTATTGAAGGTAAAGAAATTTACACTGGGCAATTCAAAACTAATCCCGTCTAGCTCAAATCTATCTGAAAAGGTTTTTTCTGCCTTATCTGGGACAATGATGTGACAGTCCCCATGACCTTCAAAGAAAGCAGTCTGAACGGAGTCTGATATTCGGAATAGATTGTCCTCATCTTCCATCCTGACAACAGCCCGATCGATCAGGATGTCCATATTTCCATCTGGTACTTCCCCATTAGCCAAAAGGTCTTCTACAAAGTAAGCCTCGCCATTGATCATGATCCTGGAAAACCCTTTTCCCAGCAAAACTTCAAGTTCTTGGGTGATGTTCCGATGGTCTGCTACCTGTAGCGGACAGCTGATCATTACTTTCTCTCCTTCTTCAAATCCATGAATGTAATCCACCACATCCGTTACAGTGTGGTGTTTCACTTCTTCGCCACTTATGGGGGAGAAAGTACGACCTATCCTGCTGAAAAAAAGCTTTAAATAATCATAAATTTCGGTCGTGGTTCCTACTGTTGATCTAGGGTTTTTGGAGGTCACTTTTTGTTGAATGGCAATGGCTGGCGAAATGCCTTTGATGTATTCCACATCAGGTTTTTCCATCCTGCCCAAGAATTGTCTGGCGTATGAACTCAAGCTTTCTACATACATCCTTTGTCCTTCTGCAAAGAGGGTGTCAAAAGCCAATGAAGATTTTCCAGATCCGGAAAGACCTGTTACAACAATTAATTTATTCCTTGGAATGGCTACACTCAGGTTTTTTAAGTTATTGACCTTCGCATTTTTAATGATAATGAATTGTTTAGGATCTAGATCTTCCCAATTTTTTACCTTCGATTCTTGGATTTCATTCATGACGCGCAAAGTTATCAAGAGAACAGCGTATATGGTAATTTGTTGACAATAAAGTATAACAGTATGGAATGTGATTTAGGTTCTTTTGTCATAAAAATCCAATATATGAGATAACATAATTTGATATATTACGTTTTTTTAAAGTGAGTTAATTTTTTTTGGCACTTGATTTGTTTTATTTTTTTCACAATAAATACTTAAAACAGTATTTTATTCTATATTTTTTGAATTTTCAAAATACGTTTTTCGTTTAATTTGTTTTTTCAAGGAAGGAATAGGAAAAAAATTTTTGGATTGATTGCTTGATATGCTGGATTTTGATACATTTGAATATACAGATATGTTTCATTCTAAAATATTTCACAATATGGCATAAACCTCTACGTTATTTAAAAGTCAATTATTTATGAGTAAGAGGGTAGGACCTAAGGACAGTGAACTGATCAATCAGTATAGAAACGGAAGTGAAGTTGCCTTTGAAGCGCTGGTTGATAAGTACAAATCCAAAGTGTATACGACAATTTATATGATTGTCAAAGATAGAGGCGTTGCCGAAGACCTGTTACAAGATGTTTTCGTGAAAGTAGTACATACTTTAAATGCTGACGGTTATAATGAAGAGGGTAAGTTTCAGCCTTGGTTGATGCGAATCGCCCATAACTTGGCCATTGATCATTTCAGGAAAATGAAGCGCTATCCCACCATTGTCATGGAGGATGGGGGCAACATTTTCAACACGTTGAAATTTTCTGAGGAAACCATAGAAGACCAAAGGGTCAAAGAAGAGACCCATGACTTGGTCAAGCAATTGATAGAAGGATTGCCTGAATCCCAAAAAGAGGTCCTTATTATGAGGCATTATATGGATTTGAGTTTTCAGGAAATTGCTGAACAAACAGGGGTGAGTATCAATACCGCTCTGGGACGCATGAGGTATGCGTTGATCAACATGAGGAAAAAACTGAAACAAATAAATGTAGCCTATGACAAAATCTTTTACCCAAAATGACCTGATAAGGTATATTTATCAGGAAATGAATGATGGGGAGAGTGATAATTTAGTGCAGGCCTTGCGAGAGAACAGTTCTCTGATGCAAGATTATCTTGATATGCTGAGCACAATTGAACACATCAATCAAATCATCCTCCATCCATCTGAAAAAGTAGTAAGAGCCATCAAAAAGAGGTTTAAATCTACCGGATTACAAAGCGTTTCATAACCTTACAATAAGGTTCACCCGAAGATCAGGTTTGCATAACAGGATCTTCGGTTTTTTTTTGGCCAGTCTATTCATAAGGCACTATAGTGTGGGTAAATATTTAAAGAAAAATCAGCCTTTTTGGTAGGGTTTTACAATCTCCCTTGAAGGATGATGAAAAAGTAAAGTGAACCTAAGCGTGCCATCTTCTCTTGGATGCTCAATCTCGAGCTATGGCACATTGGACTGAATAAATTGGATCACTGTGTCTAAAGATTCTATCAGGACCTCCTCATCAAATCCATGGCCTTGCCCCTCAATAATGTAGGCCTCATGCATCACTTGTTCTTGGATCAGCTTTTCTTGTAAGCTGATACTTTGAGAGACCGGAACTACGAGGTCTTCACTTCCATGCAACAAAAGTGTAGGAGGGCTGTCTGAACCCACAAAATGAAATGGGCTGGAACGCTGATACAAATCAGGAACCTGATCGGGTGTACCTCCCAATATAGTGGCCAATCCCAGTGCAGTAAAGGAATTATAAGTAAAGAGTGCTTCCAAGTTGCTGGGAGGGAAGTAGGCAATTGCTCCTTTTATTCGTTTGGCTTGGTTATGTTTGTAAGCTTGCAACAGCGCCAAATGCCCTCCCGAACTGGCACCTGCCAGAACCATATCACCTGATATATTCCATTCATCACTTTTGGAAAGTACAAAATCCACCGCTTCCCTGATATCGTTTTCTTGGGTGGGAAAACGATTGGCATTGGTATTGAAATCAAAAAGACGGTAATTGAACGCGATCATGGCATAGTCTGGCAATTGGAGTTTTAGCCAATCCCTTTGTGCTTCAAATTCCCGCTTGTCTCCGTTAATCCAGCCCCCGCTGTGGATCCAGATCAGTATTTTGGTGGATTGCCTATTTCTATTGGCTGGGAGCAAAACATCCATCACCTGTCTCTCGTCTTCCCCATAAGCTACATCCTCCCAAAAAACTTCCCTGTTGGGATCTAAAGGAATCTGTTCGTCTGAACTACAAGAAGCGCCAATAAAAATTAGAAAAAATGCATAAAGGAGGCATCTACTTGATCTAATAAGCATAAAGTTTAATTTTGTCTTAAATATAAGTTTGGATAGCAAAGGAGCAAATAAAATACCATCTTCCGGGAAAAATTTATCAAGAAGTGATTAAAACTGATTAATTCAATCAATTTTTGCCTGACTACGTTATCATTAAAGCAGTAGCCAAAACCATCATTTTTGGCCTTGGCAAGTAGCATGATAATCATCATTAAGGTCCTCAGCGAAGAAATACATTACCTATGTTGAAAAAAGATAGATACCGAGCTTTCATAGAACACTTTGAAACCCACATGCCCGTCGCAGAGACTGAACTGCAATATGAGGATCCCTTTCAGTTGCTGGTAGCAGTAGTCCTTTCAGCCCAATGTACCGATAAGCGGATCAATATGGTTACTCCAGCCCTTTTCCGTGATTTTCCTACTGCGGCCCACTTGGCCACGGCTGACTTTGATGAGCTATTTCCATATATTAAATCAGTTTCCTATCCCAACAACAAAACCAAACACCTGTTAGGGTTGGGCAAAATGCTGATGAATGAATTTAACGGAGAAGTGCCCTCAACCGTGGAGGAGCTAACCAAATTACCAGGGGTTGGCAGGAAAACAGCCAACGTGATCACCTCAGTGGTTTGGAATCAACCCAACATGGCAGTAGATACCCATGTATTTAGGGTTTCAAAAAGGCTCGGATTGGTGGCAATGAACGCTAAAACGCCATTGGAGGTGGAAAAGCAATTGATCAAACACATTCCCAAACAACACATCCATAAAGCGCATCACTGGCTCATTCTCCATGGCAGATATGTATGCCTTGCCAGAAAACCCAAATGCCCAGAATGTTCCATCACCCATTTTTGCAGGTTCTTCGAAAAAAACAGACTAAATATTTTGGAGGAATTTGTGGGAACTGAGGCAGGAAGAAAGTAAGCCATGTGTGGTATCAATTTGGTATTGAACAACCGAGATAACGGTGAACTGGCCATCCAGCAAATGATGGAGGCTACCCGTCACCGAGGTCCTGATCAATCAGATTGGATCAAGGTGGACCAAGGAGTCTGGCTGGCTGGTAACAGGCTCAAGATTCTTGACTTAAGGGACATTGCCAACCAACCGGTTTTTTCGAAAGACGGTAAAGGGATTTTGGTATGGAACGGTGCACTATACAATTACCAAGACCTCAGGAATGAATTACTCGACCAAGGTATTGTTTTCGAGACCCAATCTGACTCGGAAGTGCTGGTAAATTGGCTGAGGGTATTTGGACAAAAGGGAGTCTCCAAGTTACAGGGTATGTTTGCTTTCGTATTTGTAGACCAAGAAGACCAAACCATTATCGTGGGTAGAGATCCCTATGGGAAAAAACCACTTTATTACTGGGAATCCGATGGAACCTGGCTCTTCTCCTCCGAAACCAAAGGTATTTTGGCCGCTGGTCTTTATAGGAAAAAGTTGGAAAGCGCTCAGTTTTTGCCTTATTTTTATTCACGGCATACTTTTCCTGAGGAAACTTTTTTTCAAAACATCTTTCAGTGGCTACCAGGAAAAGTTATGTTACTGGACTACAAAGGGGATATCCTCAATCAATTTTACCTCGAGATATTCAAAAGGCCAATTAAACTGCCAAGCCAGAACGATTTCAGGGAAATGTTAACAGATGCAGTGCTGAAACATTTTCATGCGGATGTTCCTGTTGGAATAATATTGAGTGGAGGAGTGGATAGTACGCTTTTACTGCAGACATGGATGCAGCAGACCCAAGTACCTTTACACACATTTACCATAGGATTTGAAAAGAAGTACCAAAGAAATTCCAAAGATGCCAGATATGCAAAAACGGTAGCAGAAAAGTACCATTGTGCACACCATGAAATCACAGTTACCCCTGAACTTGTCATGGAGCAATGGCAGAATTATATTGTCCATTTGGATCAACCCATTGGTGACAGTGCGGGATTTTTGACTTGGAAATTGGCCATGTCAGCCAAGCCCTATGTAAAAGTTTTGATCAGTGGGGCCGGTGCTGATGAGTTGTTTGGCGGCTATAACAGGCATAAGGCATACAAATGGTACCTAAAGCATCCCCATTTGAGCAAATTTCTAATCAGGTTTAAGAATTGGGTGCCGACTTGGTCAAGGGCTGGCAGAAAGTTTTTGGATGGATTGGATAATGATAAAATGGCGACTTACATCAATTTTTCCTCACTGTATCAAATCCCCAAATCAAAGTTAAATGCATTCTCTCATTTTTATCCAAAACAACTTCCTCCCTACAAGGCTGCCTTAGAGTGGGACAGAAGTTATTATCTGATCCACGATGTGCTTAAAATCCACGACAACGCCTGCATGAGTCATGGCATAGAAGGGAGGGCACCTTATCTGGATCAGCCTTTGGTGGAAATGAGCCTAAGCCTTTCTGAAGACCAACACCTCAACCTCGGCCCTAAAGAATGGCTAAATGGATTACTGAATGCGTCAGGGATGGAAGCCGTTACCAAACGCAAAAAAATGGGTTTTGGGTTACCATTGAAGGATTGGATGAGGGACCACCCAACGTTCAGGAAAACCATACTGGAGACGCTCCGGCGCTTCGAACAGAAGCATGGTCAGGATTTTCCAGAGGAAATGCTTAATTTGATCCAAAATGCCGAATCCCGAATCAAAACAGATTATTTGGCCATTTGGAATTTGTTTGTTTTGGGGTCTTGGTTGGAATACCACCATCTATGAAAAGGGTCATTTACATCCATCAATACTTTTTAACACCTGAGCAAGGAGGAGCGATTCGCTCTTATCATCTGGCCAAAGGGATGGTGGAAGCTGGGATAGAAGTGGAAATGATTACGGCCCATAATTCACCCGATTATGATTACCGGGTCATTGAAGGCATTAAAGTTCATTATTTACCAGTCAGGTATGAGCACGAATTTGGCTTTTTAAAACGGTCTTTCGCTTTTCTGAAATTCGTCAGGGAATCCAAAAAGTTGATAAAAAAAATTCCTAGACCTGACTTGTTGTACATCACCTCTACACCGCTGACCACCGGGATTATCGGATTATGGGCCAAAAGAAAATTTGCCTTGCCTTATATTTTTGAAGTAAGAGACCTATGGCCTGAAGCTCCGATACAAGTAGGGGTAATAAGACAGGCTTGGGTAAAAAAAAGTCTTTATCGTCTGGAAGAAAAAATCTACCAGCATGCGCTCAAAATTGTGGCCCTTTCACCTGGTATTAAAAACCACATCAAGCTTAAAGCACACCAAACGCCGGTTTACCTTGTTCCTAACTTTTCCGACACCAACTTTTTCACCCCCACAGGGAAAAGCAAAGCCTTGCTGGATAAATTTGGATTGAAGCCTGTTTTCACCATTACTTACACGGGCGCTTTAGGTAGGGTCAATGCCCTTCAGGATTTGTTGGGATTGGCTAAATCATCCCAAAAGATGGGATATTCATGCCAGTTTGTGATCATGGGAAAAGGGGCTTTGGAAAAGGAACTGAAGGCTAAATCATCAAATGAAGGATTGGACAATGTAAAATTCATTTCTTTTGGCAACAAGCAAAAAGTCAAGGAGATATTATCCCTTTCTGACATGGCCTACATTTCTTTTGAACACCTCCCAGTATTGAAAACCAACAGTCCCAACAAATTCTTTGATGCCTTGGCCATGGGATTGCCGGTACTGGTCAACCACAAAGGTTGGGTGTACGATTTGGTTTCCAAAAACGGAGTAGGCCTTTTTGCTGATCCAGCTGTCCCTGAAAAAGCCATTAAGTCCATGCAGTCCTTTATTCAGTCCCCCGGACAATTACAAGAAATGCAAAAGAAAGCAAGGGAATTGGCTGTCCATTACTTTGATAAGGAAACGGCCATTATGAAAACCCTCCATATTTTGGATCCTGCTTCCTTTAAGCCAGGTTTTAAAGACGAGGTTTATATCCTGATTGCCTGAAAATCTTATCTGCGTCCGTATCGGCCATCAACTCTTGTAGGGTGACGTTTTTATTGAAGCGATAATCATCTACAATGTTCCAGCCTAGCCACCTTCCAATTCTACCTGGTGCATCAGGACTGATGGCATCTGTAAAAGGAGCTTCGCCGGTGTATTTCCTTACATCGAATGGATTGGTGATAAACAAAAGTTCATTTTCAATAAAATGAGTCCAAATCATTTCCTCGTTGGCATAGCAGGCCATGATTTCTTCATTGGTATACCCAATGATGTATTCGTCCTTGACACAAGGGAGGATGGATTTGGTAAAGTGGTAAGCTTTCCCATAATAAATCATTTCAGCCAAAAGGGTTTTATCTTTCAGGTCACTTTTGTTAAACCGAGATGAAATGGCCATGACGATATTGGGCACTAGATAATCCTTTTGATACCTCTCTGCAATGTATTGGGGCAAATCCGTGGGCTGAAAGCGGTGGCTGGCTGGCAAAAAATAGTCCAGCCCGATGACCAGGATTTCTTCGTTGATAAAAATATCTGAACTGAATCCGCTAACGAAAGTGTATACCCTGGGAACTTTAAATTCAGGATAATAATATTTTATGTATCTAAATGCATTTTCCAGATCTCTTTCAATTTCGCTGATGTCAGAAAAATGGGTCATTACTTCTCCATATAATTCCTGAAAAGACTCGTCTGTCCGCATGTAATTAAGTTCTTCAAGCAGTTCATCCCTATTTTCATAAGCGCTTTCCTGCAAAAAGTCTCTTACAAAAACCCCATGGTCCTCCAGAAACAAATCCAGATCTTGGTCTACAGAATCAAAAAACAAGATTTCCATCCTTTCAATTTCTAAATTCAAAGGCGTCATCAGGATTTCGTCTGACAGTGTACAAGGCTTTTCTTGTTTTTTGCAGGCCGTTATGAGCAAAAGAAAGAGGAAAACGTATTTTAACATTTGATTCATGAAGTAATCTTTAGAAATCCAAAAATAACCATATTCGGGAAAGGTACACTTTTTAAGACCTTTAAATTAAAGTCAGCTTGGGCAAATGCTGGTAGGACCGTCCGGAATAATGGGCATCTTTAAACCTACTAATTGAAGAGTGGACGAATGATGTCAAGGGAATACTGAATGTTTAGGAATACCAAAGAACAGATTGAAATCAAAAGAAACCATTGATAAAGATCCTATGGCCAAGAATTTTCATCAGGATTGGTTTGAATTTTTTACTAAAATCGGTTTGGGACAAAACACTGAAAAACAACCTCATTAAACCAGTCAAAAGGAAAAAAAAATGGCTGCTTGGTAAATTTGATCAATGTTTTTGTTAATTTCGTTGCTTAAACAAGTTCGTTTGTGCTTTTTATAACTCATTTTCTTCTCGATATTTTAAACTTTAATCTTGATCCAAGGTTTATATCTAATCATTAATCAACTAAACCATCCATAGCATATGAAAAAATCAATGACCCATTTTAAAAACAAAACGTATTCCTTCGTTGCCTTGATGGGATTCGTTCTGATGACCGCTTGCCATGTGTTTGAAACCCCAACTCCGCCTACTCCACAAAATATCGTGCAGACGGCACAGGGGATAAGTGAATTTTCAATTTTGGTTCAGGCCATCCAAAGGGCTGGTTTGGCAGAAGCACTGGCAGGACCGGGACCATTTACCGTTTTTGGGCCTACCAATCAAGCTTTTGCAGATGCGGGAATTACCAGTGTGAATGACATCCCAGTAGATCAACTTGCAAGAATATTACAATATCATGTGATATCAGGTCGAAGGACAGTAAGTGAAATTCCTTCCGGTACCCTACCTACCTTGTTGGCCAATGAGTCTTTGACCTTTCAGAACAATATAGATGTGATTACCATTAATGGCTCTGCAGGTTTAGTATTGAGGAATATTGTGGCCACCAATGGTGTAATTCACGGAATAGATGAGGTTTTGATGCCCCCTGCCGCTCCAGATCCTGATCCAGAAGACAACACCCTAGTAGATGTATTGGAAGAAAATGGATTCAATACACTACTCGCTGCTGCTACAGCAGCTGGTTTAGCTGAAACTTTAAATGATGGTGGACCTTTCACGATATTTGCCCCTACTGATGCGGCCTTTACAGCATTTTTGGAGGACAATAATTTGACTGCCGAAGAAATATTGGCCTCACCCATGCTGGCTGATATTTTATCCTACCACGTAGTAGCGGGTGAAGTGCCCTCTTCTGCTGTTGAGGCAGGTTCAGTCACCAACCTGACGGATAATCCTTTCTTTGTCAGCGTGGATCCAGATGGTGGTATTTTTATCAACGGAAATGCGCAAATTACAGCAGTAGATTTGATGGCGGATAATGGAATCATTCACACCATAGATTATGTAATTACGTCTCCTACTCAGTCTATTGCAGAAATCGCGGTTGGATTTACCACTGGTGACGAGCCTCAGTTTACTCAATTGGTTGCTGCTTTGACCAGAGCTGGTTTGGTAGATGCGGTCTCTGGTGGGTTTGAAGATAACTTAACTGTTTTTGCACCTACCGATGCTGCGTTTGAAGCACTTTATGAGGCTTTGGAAGTAGACGGAGTGGATGATATTCCTTTGGAATTGTTGACTGACGTGTTGCTTTACCATGTAGTGCCTGCCAGAGCTTTCTCTCAGGACCTAAGAGAAGGTGCTGAGTTACCCACTCTATTGGAAGATCAAATCCTGACGGTTAATCTTGCTGATCTGGAAATCAATGAATCTGGGCTGATACCCGGACTGCTAAATGTACACGCCACCAATGGTGTGATTCACGTGATCGACAGTGTATTGCTACCTCCTGCTGAGGATTAAAAAGTATAAATATTCTAAATTGAAATGGCTGGGCTTTGTCCCGGCCATTTTTTTTGGTTAGGCTTTTTTGAAGTATCTTTCTTTGATGAAAAGCAAGTGGATACAAGGGTGGGCTTTTTTACAGTTTCTGACCATAGGGAAACTGTTGAATTATGGCTTGCTTTATTTAAGTTTTCACATGAGTAGGTTGATGGGAAGGCCAATGATGCTGGGAAATCCTGCCGTGCTTTCTTTCGAGCCTACTACTAGTTGTAACCTGAGGTGCCCCGAATGCCCAAGCGGTTTGCGTAGTTTCAGCAGACCTACCGGGATGTTGCAGATGAGTCATTATCAGCAAGTCATCCGCGAATCAGCGAAGCACCTCACTTTTCTTCACCTTTATTTTCAAGGAGAACCTTATCTCAATCCCTATTTTTTGGATATGGTGGCCTATGCCAACAAATTAAAAATTTATACCTCGTCATCGACCAATGCCCACTACCTAACCCAGGAAAACATCCAGAAAACCATAGACTCTGGACTTAGGCATTTGATCGTCTCAGTGGACGGTACTACGCAGGATACCTATGAGACGTACCGGATAGGAGGTAATTTCGAGAAAGTCAAGAATGGAGTCAGCGAATTGATCCGGATTCGGGATCAACATGGGGCAGTTTTCCCTCAGGTGATTCTCCAGTTTCTTGTTACCGGCAAAAATGAACACCAAATTCCAGCCATAAAAAATTTGGCCAAAGCATGGAAGGTAGATGGGTTGGAGCTGAAGACTGCCCAGATTTATGGTTATGAAAATGGTTCTGATTTGATCCCTGAAAACTTAAGGTATTCTAGGTATAAACATGTTGAAAACGGGAAATGGGCTTTAAAAAGGAAGATCAGCAATCGATGTTGGCGCATGTGGAAAGGGGCAGTGGTCACTTGGGACGGCAAAATGGTCCCTTGCTGCTTTGACAAGGATGCCAGTCATGAAATGGGAAATTTACGGCATTCCAGGCTTATGGACATATGGCGAAATGAGACCTATCAGCAATTTAGGACCCAGTTGCTCAAAGACAGAAGCCAAATCGAAATCTGTAAGAACTGCACGGAATAAAGTCAACTTTTTAAAATTCAATCATTGGCATAGCAATTGATGAGAAAATTGAATCAATCATGAAAAAGAAAGCTAAAATCTTTCAACCTTAAGAAGATCTAAAAGGAGAAATTTAAACAAAAAAGATAAGGTCTATTGGGATTCAGTCTTCATAATAAAATAATCTAAAACCTATTGATTTAATATTAAAATTTGCCTTAATTTTGTGCCATGATCGGTAACCTTCAGAACAAATTCAGTACTACTATGGGAAGTATAGCCATATTTTTGGCTTCCTTTCTTTTGGTATTGATCATTTTTGATGGTTTTGAGGGAAAAGTAGATAAGTCTGTTATTCAAGAGGTTGAGGTAGCGGAAATTGATTTTGATTATGTGGATTTCCCAACCTCCATCTCAAGACCTCTTAATACTCATTCGCAAAAGATCGATCGGGCAGAGGTGGTCAAAGTGGTAGATTCTTTATTGCTCTTTTTTCAGGTTTCTTCCTTAGAAATTCCTTTGCTAAAAGTTTACGATACCATTGTATTTAACAAACAAATTTATTTGACAGGGTATTCGGTCCTGGTCAATGCACCTTGATTTTTTCAGTCGTTTTTATTAGTAAGCTTGAATCGCTTAAATAGCCCAAAATACCCTTATCTAAGCGAATTTTAACTATTTATTTATTCAAATGAAACCTAAAGGCATTTCTATGGCTTCGGGTGCTTTCTATCGAATTGGAGGCGCTCTGATGGCTACTTTGATCCTATTTCTGTCAATGGGAGTTTTCCAATCCTGCAGTACGGGAAACAGTAAAGAAAATCAAAAGATCAGCTTGATCAATATTCCGATTTTAGAGCTGAAACCGAAATCCATCGATGTTCCAAAAACATATGTATGTGATCTTCAGGCCGTACAGTTTGTTGAAGTACTGGCTAAGGTGGAAGGCTATGTGGAGCAGATTTATGTGGATGAAGGTCAGCCTGTTAAAAAAGGTGATGTTTTATTCCAATTGACCTCTGCGGAATTCAATGAACTGGTGAATTCTGCCAATGCCAAATACATGCAGGCAAAGGCAGAGTCCAAAGCTGCCCAACTTGAAGTAGAACGGTTACAAATTCTGGTTGATAAAAACATCATTACAGCATCTGAACTTGATTTGGCCAAGTCCAAAAAGGCTGTGGCAGAATCGACCATTGCGGAAGCGGAGGCTATGCTGAAAAATGCGAGGACGGGCCTTTCTTACACCAGCATCAAAGCACCATTTGATGGGATTGTGGATCGAATACCCTATAAGAAAGGGAGTTTGGTCACAGCAGGAGATTTGTTGACCAACATCACTGACATTTCAGAAATTTTTGCTTATTACAAAGTGACAGAAAATGAATATCTGCAATATATGCGTGCAAAACTGGAAGGTGAAGCAGATGGAATGAGTGAAGAACTTAGCTTAATCTTAGCAGACGGGGAACAATATCCTTTCAAGGGTAAGCTGGAAACCATGGATGCAGATTTTGAAAAGGGAACGGGGTCTTTGGCTTTCCGAGTCAGATTTCCAAACCCCGATCAATTGATCAAACATGGTGCTACCGGAAAAATCCTAATGACTTCTGAAATGGAAAATGTATTTCTTATTCCACAAAAATCAACATTTGAAATTCAGGACTATACTTATGTTTATCTTCTCGATGAGAACAACAAAGTTCGGGTTCGAAGCTTTAGACCTATTCAGAGATTTGGTGTCTATTATGTTTCAGACGATTTTGAAGAAGGGGACAGGATACTCTATGAAGGTATTCAACAGGCCAAAGACGGGATGGAGATCGCTCCAGTTGCGGTTTCTGAATCCGAGGCATATGATTCTTTAGAAGTATTAAATTAATCCTTAGAGATAATTATGCTAGAGATTTTCATCAGAAGGCCGATACTTTCCACCGTTATTTCCGTCTTCATTACCTTGTTGGGTTTATTGGCGCTGACCTCTTTGCCCATAACACAATTCCCTGAAATCGTTCCGCCTTCTGTCACGGTAACTGCCCGGTATACAGGAGCCAACGCAGACGTTTTGGCCAAAGCCGTGGCTACCCCATTGGAGCGGGCCATTAATGGCGTTCCAGGGATGACTTACATGACCTCGGTAAATACCAATGATGGGATTACCCTGATCAATATTGTTTTTGAAGTCGGTACTGATGCAGACCAAGCTGCTGTGAATGTACAAAATAGGGTTGCCACAGTATTGGATGAATTGCCGGAAGAGGTAATTCGTGCGGGTGTTCAAGCAGAAAAAGAAGTGAATTCTATGTTGCTTTACCTAAACCTGGTAACCTCAGATACTAGCCAGGATGAAAAGTTTGTTTACAATTTTGCTGATATAAACATTTTACCTGAACTAAAACGAATAGATGGGGTGGGTTTCGCCCAAATCATGGGTTTTAAAGATTATGCCATGCGGATCTGGCTCAAACCAGACCGTTTGGTCGCCTATAACCTGTCTCCACAGGATGTGACAGAAGCTATCAGATCCCAAAATGTAGAGGCAGCACCAGGAAAATCAGGGATATCTTCCGATAGGGATCCACAGGCTATTCAATATGTATTGAAATACACTGGAAAGTTCAATCAAGAATCGGATTACGAAAACATAACTTTGAAAGCGCTGCCGGATGGCTCCCTACTCAAACTTAGAGATGTCGCTGATGTCGAGTTTGATGCTTTGGAGTACAGCATGGTCTCCATGACTGACGGCAAGCCCTCAGCCTCCATCATGATCAAACAACGACCTGGGTCCAATGCCCGGGAAGTCATTAAAAATATTAAAGACAAAATGGAAGAGTTGGAGGAATCTTCATTTCCTCCAGGAGTGAGTTACGGAGTTTCCTATGATGTTTCCCGGTTTTTGGATGCCTCCATTTTTGAGGTGATCAAAACTTTGATCGAAGCTTTCCTTTTGGTTTCTTTGGTCGTATTCATTTTTCTCCAGGATTTCCGATCTACCTTGATACCAGCGATAGCTGTTCCTGTATCTTTGATAGGCACCCTCTTTTTTATTCAATTGTTTGGCTTTTCTATCAATCTATTGACCCTGTTTGCCTTGGTACTTTCCATAGGCATTGTGGTGGATAACGCCATTGTCGTAGTAGAGGCGGTTCATGTCAAAATGCATAGGGACAGAATGAACGCGACCGATGCCACCATTGCCGCTATGAAAGAAATCGGGGGTGCCATTGTGGCCATTACTTTAGTCATGTCAGCTGTTTTTGTACCTGTAAGTTTCCTTTCTGGGCCTGTGGGAATATTTTACAGACAGTTTTCACTGACTTTGGCCATTGCCATTGTCATATCGGGAATCAATGCCCTCACCCTTTCTCCCGCACTTTGCAGTCTCTTGTTAAGGCCTTCAGATGTAGAACATAGTGGAAAAAATGGTTGGATGGACAGATTTTTTAATGGGTTCAATCAAAAATATGAGGCCCTTTCATCAAAATATGCCATGGTTTTGGACAAAGTGGCGGCAAAACAGATCTTTACTTTTGGGGTATTGATCCTTTTTCTGGCTCTCACCTATGGTGGCATAGCCATTTTGCCTACTGGATTTATTCCCAATGAAGACCAAGGAATGATTTATGTCAATGCAACCACGCCACCTGGTGCCACTGTGGAAAGAACAAGGGATGTGATGGATCAGATTCAAGCCAGTCTGTTGCCATTGGAGGAGGTAGAGTCGGTTTCCACCTTGGCAGGTTATTCCCTAATGACCGAAACGGCTGGAGCCTCCTATGGTATGGGTATGATCAATTTAGTCGGATGGAATGATCGGGATAAGGATGTAAATGAATTGATTCAAAGTTATCAGGCCAGAACGGAACATATCAAAGGTGCAGAGATCCAATTTTTTTCTCCACCACCGGTACCAGGATTTGGAAATGCCTCAGGCTTTGAATTGAGGCTTCAGGACAGAACAGGAGGTGATTTAGCTGTCATGGCACAAGTAACGGCTAAATTTGTAGAAGAACTTAATCAGAGGCAGGAGCTCAAGGAAGTATCTACTAATTTTGAGCCTAATTTCCCTCAATATGTTTTGCATGTGGACCATGATAAGGCAGCCAAACTAGGTATATCGGTAAATCAGTCTATGGAAACCCTACAAAGTTATGTGGGGAGTTATTATTCCTCTAACTTTATCAGGTACGGGCAAATGTACAAGGTTATGATTCAGGCTTCTCCGGAATTTAGGACCAATCCGGAGGGAATATTGGAAATGTATGCCAAGAATGAAAGGGGGCAAATGGTGCCATACTCCAATTTTTTATCCTTGGAGAAGGTGTTTGGCCCGGAGCAGCTGACCCGGTACAACATGTTTACTTCAGCCCTTGTCACAGGTGATGCTGCGGATGGCTTTTCTTCCGGTGATGCGATCAAAGCGGTCGAAGAAACAGCAATTAAAATCCTACCGAGGGGGTTTGACATCGATTGGTCAGGGATTACCCGCGAGCAAATCGCCTCAGGAAATCAGGCGGTTTATATTTTCTTGTTGTCACTAGTCTTTGTTTATCTTCTTTTAGCGGCTCAATATGAAAGTTACTTCTTACCTCTTCCGGTTTTACTGTCTCTCCCTGCCGGGATTTTTGGGTCGTTTTTGTTTCTCAAGCTTGCCGGGTTAGAAAACAACATTTATGCACAGGTCTCCTTGGTCATGCTGATAGGGCTTTTGGGGAAAAATGCCATTTTGATTATCGAAATTGCCATCCAAAACCGAGCAAAGGGCTTGTCCATTCTGCAAAGCGCAATCAATGGAGGTGTGGAAAGGTTAAGGCCGATTTTAATGACTTCTTTTGCTTTTATTTCAGGTTTGATTCCTCTGGCTTTTGCATCAGGAGCGGGAGCTATTGGAAATAGGACGATCGGTACAGCGGCAGCTGGAGGCATGTTAATTGGAACCCTGGTCGGGGTAATCCTTATCCCGGGTCTCTATGTTGTATTCGAAACCCTGGCTACCAAGTTCAAAAGAAAGGCTGACGAATCTCAAAAAGTGAAAGCATGATCGCTAAAATAAAAAATAAGCTTCCAATTTGTGTCTTGTCGATTTGGGTTTTTGCGGTTGCTTGTCAAGTTCCCAAAAATACCCTCATTCAAGCATCTGAAATACCTCTGGAATTCGAGCAATCTCAGATTCCAAGTCAGCCTTCGGCTGCACTGCTCAATTGGGACATGTTCTTTGAGGACGAAAATCTCAAAAAATTGGTCCGTATAGGGTTAGATAAAAACCAAGACAACTTAAAAGCATTGCAGAGCATTAACTTGGCAAGGGCTCAATTATCTATGGCCAAAGGCGGACTATTACCAACGGTAAGTGGGATAGCCGGAGCATCCACCAGGAAATTCGGGGAATATACCATGGATGGTATAGGAAATGCAGATTCCAATCTTTCCCCCACAGTTCCTGAAGACAAAAAAATTCCTGATCCCTATAGAGATTTCTTTATTGGTGCAGATTTTCAATGGGAAATCGATGTGTGGGGGAAATTAAGAAACCGAAAATTGGCTGCCGCCAAAAGATACCTTGCTTCTGAAGAAATGGCTAACAATATCAAGACTTGGTTGATTGCTGAAATAGCCATGGGATATTACCAGCTCATTGGTTTGGACGAAGAACTTCGGATTCTGAATGATAACATCAGGTTACAGGAATTGGCAGTCAATCTATCTAAAGACCTTAAGTTTTCAGGAAAAGAAACCCAGCTTGCAGTGGATCAATTTGAGGCCCTGATGCTCAATTCTAAGGCATTGGCAGTCGAAAAAAAGAGGGAAATCAGAACTATTGAGCTTTACTTAAGTACTTTATTGGGAACATTTGTAGATGAGATCCAACGGTTAAAGATGGAGGAGGCTTTTCAAGATCCAGAATTGCTGGAATTGGGACTACCCTCTGATTTATTGATTTACCGCCCAGATATAAGGATGGCCGAACAAAATTTATTGGCCACAAGTGCGGACATCAATGCCGCTAGAGCTGCATTTTTTCCTTCCTTCAATCTTATGGGAATGGCAGGTTTCAATGCATTTGATTTCAGCAGGCTATTCCTTACTCCAGGATCCACAGTCTATCAAATTGGAGCGGGGTTGATGGCACCGGTTTTTCACAGGAATCAGATCCGAGCGGAATTTGAAGGTGCCAAGGCTTCTCAAAAAATTGCTTTGTTGGATTATGAGCAGACCGTGCTAAAAAGTTATCTGGAGATTTTGCAGTGGGTAAATGATTTCAAAATGTATGATGAGCAGTTGCAGCTAAAAATTTATGAAGTGGAAGTACAAAAAAGGTCTGTGGATAATTCCAATACCTTGTTTTCAGTTGGGTATGCAAATTATCTTGAAGTGCTTAATGCCCAAAGCAGAGCCCTTCAAGCTGAGATTGAGTTAGTAGAAATCAAAACCAATCAGCTGCAATCGCAGGTCAAACTTTACCGTGCTTTGGGTGGCGGATGGATTGAAAAGGGAGAAGGTTGAGGATAAGTTGACTCGAAGGAATGTTTATTGCAATTACTATGGATGCTGCTTAAAGGTGATAGATATAGATAATGGGTGGATGTTAGGAAATTGACTTTACTAATAACCGTTTACAACTTCATCAGTGCCTCAAAGAAGCCCATGGTCTCCCCTTTCTTTTTGAAAATGACCATAGGGGTCAGATTATTGATTTCAATCAGTTTTTCCGCCATACTGCCCAATAGCACAGCCGCAGAATCCGTTCTTCCCCTGCTGCCCATGATGATAAGGTCGTTTTTATGCTCTTTGGCAAGTTTGAGGATAAAACGGGCCACATTACCATTTTCTTTCAATAAAAATTCACACGGATATTCCGGAAGTTTATTTTTTTGAATGAATCTGTGGTATTCCTTTTCTGCATTCCCTTTCATGATTTTCGCAAATTCTTCGAAGCTTTTGCCTGTCTTGTGGTAGCCGATCGGTACTTCATAGATGTGGATACATTGTACAGTGCCATTCAGTTTGTTTGCTATATGCTGGGCAAATTCAAGCGTCAATTTGGTGTAGGTGGAAAAGTCTATGGGTACCAGAATCTTTTCAGGTGCTTTGGCGGGCGCCTTTTCAGTAAGAAAGATTACTGAACAGGGGGCTTTTCTAGCCAGACTTTTGGACAAGGATCCACTGCCTTCCAAGCTTTCCTTTCTTCCGACCACCATAAAATCAACATCCTTGATTTTGGCCCACCGTAATATGGTATCTACGGAATTGCCTTCCTTTACACTGACCTCCCAGCTGACATTTGTAGGGATATCATGCTTGGCGATTTTACTGGAAAGGTCTTTACGAATGGCTTCATCCACCGGTGCCATCAAGTCAGGATAGGCCTCTGTGATTTCCTTGGGCAAAGTGAGGTCGCTGGCCACATGGACAAAATAAATGTTGGAAATATCAATGATTGGGGCGAGAGCCACAATTTTTTGGATAAGAATTTCATCCATTTCAGTCAGGTCAAGGCCTACCATCACTTTAAAAGTTTTTGCCATGTCGTTTTTCTGGATTTTTACCTCAAGTTACTTTTTTTAGACTTGCTTTGAAATAAATTCAAGAATATTCTTTTGTAACCAACATGGTTTTAAAATGACCAATACTTTTTTATTAAATGAATTATTTCTGAATTTTGACCTGTAGATGCCAAAAATGCCTGCCAAATATTTTATCGCTGTGGTGCCCGAAGCGGAAATTCGTGAAGCTGTAAACCGCATCAAATTGGAAATCAGGGAGAAATTCAATGCCAAGTATGCATTAAACTCCCCACCACATATCACCTTAAAGATGCCCTTTACATGGGATGAGAGAAGAGAGCAAAAGCTAATGGTTACCCTGGAGCAATTTTTTGTAGATAAGCCTGCCTTTGAACTGGTTTTGGAAGGGGTGGGACATTTTGGCAATCGGGTTGTTTACTTAAGTGTGAAAAATGAACCTCAATTGATAAGTCTACAAAAGGAGGTGTCCCATATATGTAAGACAAAATTATTGCTCAATAGAGAAATGAGCGATCAAATTTTTAAGCCACACATGACAGTAGCATACAGGGATTTAAAAACCAGGGACTTTCAACCTGTCTTGGAAATGGTAAAAGATATGGAATATTCTACGTCAATGTGGGTGAACAAAATTACACTTCTTAAAAGAAAGGAACGCATTTGGGAGATTTGGAAAACATTTAAATTGAGTGGGTAAAATGATCATTAATTTTTCTTATCATTGTATTTCAAAAATATGCTTTTTAATTTCTTGCTGAATATAAAAATAATGCGCTAAAAATGGGATTTTTTCATCTAATTTATTTGGTTTCTATATTTTTCAAATTTTTAATTTTTAATTCCGTTTCAATTTAGACCCAGATTAGATTATTTTTTTCATTAAATTTTCATTTTTTTTTACTTCGATGGATCTTCTTAAAACTAATTGATTGCATCTTCTCTCCTTCAATTTAAAGGATATAATTTGGGAAATGGCTAATCTGGGTAATTTGAAAATAAATAATTTTTAAATTTTCAGTAAAAACTTTTTTTTTATTAAGCGATCTTAATTACGGTTTCAAAATAAAATAAGGTTTAGAATCAATTTACTTTAATTGAATTAAAATAAATTAAGAAATATCGAAGAAATGGGTTAATTATTTACCGTATTTAAAATTAAGTACCAAAAAATGGTCAAACAGGCTTCTGAATTTAACCAAACCCATTTATTTGCCTTCAAAAATGGTTTCCCTTTTATTCAATTACCTTGCTTTTATTAATAAAAGTAGTCATAATTGCATTATTAATACTGTTAAAAAAACTTAAAGACAAACGTATGAAGAAAGTTTTACTAGGCTTTGCGTTGACACTGATCACGGTTTTTTCCGTAGTGGCGCAAAGTAGGACTGTAACTGGACGCGTCACATCCACTGATGAACCGGATGGCGTACCAGGTGTCAATGTCCAGGTTAAAGGATCGACAGTCGGTGCCATCACTGACTTAGACGGAACGTATTCGGTCAATGTACCGGATGGCTCCACTGCTTTGGTATTTAGCTTTGTGGGATACTTAACCCAGGAAGTTGCCATCGGAAACCGTACAGTAGTAGATGTACTATTGGCACCTGATGTCAAGACCCTCAGCGAAGTGGTAGTAGTTGGGTATGGAACACAAGAAAGAAGAGAGGTGACTGGTTCAGTTACTTCTATTGACAATGCCGCCATTGAAAACTTGGTGACACCTTCCTTTGAATCTCAATTGGCAGGTAGGGCACCAGGTGTTCAGATTACCACGCCAAGTGGTATTTTGGGTGCTAGGCCTATCATCAGAATTAGGGGCGTCAATTCACTTTCAGGAGGAGCGAACCCTTTGATCGTAATTGATGGTGTGCCTTTGGTAGACAGTGATCGTTCAAGTGTAAATGCATCCAACCCTCTTGCAAACATCAACCCGGCTGACATTGAGTCATTCGAGGTTTTGAAGGATGGATCAGCTACGGCGATTTTTGGTTCCAGAGCTGCAAACGGTGTAATTTTGATAACAACCAAAAGAGGTTCCACCGGAAAAGCTCAGGTTTCTTACAACGTCAGCATGGGTGTCAATGAGGAAGTCAATAGGTTCCAGGTTTTGAATGGTGACCAATTCGTAACCATTGCCAACGAAAAGGTAACCAACGCAGGAGGTACCGGAAATGCAGTACAATCTGGAGTCAACACCAACTGGCAGGATTTTATATTCAGAAATGGTTTTGCCCAACAACACAACCTTTCAATCAGAGGTGGATCTGAGGCAACCAAATATTTCTTTTCCATCGGTTTTACCGATCAGGAATCTGCGATTATAGCCAATGACTTAAAGAGATATTCTTTTAGAGCTAATATTGACCATGACATTTCAAGAAGAGTAAGAATTGGAGCAACCACCGCTTATTCTTATACTGAAATCAATGGCTTGAACAACGGTGCAAATTCCCTTTCGGGTGCAGTTTACAATGCAACCAGAAACCTCCCAAATGTGCCCATTTTTGATTCTGAGAATACAGCATTTGATGGATTCAATGTACAGCCTGATGGAAGTACAACTGGATTTGCTCCGAATTTGGTAGGTCCTGATAACAACATTCCCAATGTAGCCTTTGCCTTGACCAATAACATTTACAGAAACAGGGTACATAGAATTAATGGTGCCACATTTGCTGAATTGGATATTGTCGAAGGTTTAACTGCAAGATCTCAAATTGGAATTGACTTAACACTCAATGATGATTTTCAGTCTCTCGATCCAAGACACGGAGATGGAAGAGGTTCAAATGGGTTTGTTTTTATGCAAATGGCCCCTGTTTTCAGATGGAACTGGACCAATACGCTGAATTATCAAAAAATTGTAGCAGAGGACCATACATTCAACGTAACACTAGGTACTGAGTACCAGTATACCAATTTCTATAACTTCTCTGCTCAAGGCACTGATTTCTCCGACAGGTTCTATATCCAAAGAAACCTAATTTCTGGTTCTTACAACAATCAGTTTTCTGGGGGAGGATTCTCAGATATCGGATTTGATTCCTATTTCGGAAGGGTAAATTATAGCTACAGAGGCAAATATTTGGCTACAGTAACGGCAAGAAATGACGGGATGTCTCAATTGCCAGCCGACAACAGAAGAGGTTGGTTCTTTGGAGGTTCCGTTGGATGGAGGATATCTGACGAAAACTTTTTTAACAGCTCTGTAATTTCTGATATGAAAATCAGGACATCTTACGCGGAAGTAGGAAATACGGAAATCCTTGATGGACAAGCCTTTCCCTACGCTGGGGGTTTTGGCCCGGTATTGGGCGGTGCAGGAGCTGGTATTGGGTATAGCAACGTGGCCAACAATGCCCTAGGCTGGGAAAGGTCCGCTAAGTTTAACATAGGTTTAGATATGACCGTAGGTCAGGTTACCTTGATGTTGGATTACTTTACCAATGATGTGACTGACCTTGTATTGAATGCGCCAACTGCTTCCTCTTTGGGTGTACCTGGAAATAGCATTTCACAAAACATAGGATCATTGATCAATAGAGGTTTTGAGTTAAGAGCACTTGCTAAAGTCATGGAGAGAGGCAACTTTATTTGGAATACCGACTTTAACTTCTCTTTCATTACCAACGAAGTCACCAATTTGATCAGCCCGATTACCGGTACTTACAATAGAACCGAAGAAGGCAGGCCAATGGCTGAATTATATGGGTTTACCTGGATGGGTGTCAATGCTGCCAATGGTAATCCGCTTTATTTGAGAAATGATGATGTTATCCAGTATAATTTACAACAAGGTGCATTAGGCTGGAGAACCTACGATGCCAATAATCCTGGTGACGTTTCTACGGCTGCTGCAGGAGGACCTACCCAAGATTTCTTAGGAAATACGCTTCCAAAATGGTATGGTGGATGGACTAATAACTTTTCTTATAATAACTTCGACTTAGAAATCTTCTTGAGATACAGTGGAGGGAACTTCATCATGAATGAATCTTACAGAGGCCTTTTAGGACAGGGATTCTCCAATAACCACGTAGATATCCTCAACAGATGGACAGAAAGTGGACAGACCACTGACATTCCAAGATTGTATTCTGGTCAGGATCAAAACATGTGGCAAACCTCCGCTTCCAACTCAAGATTTGTGGAAAAAGGGGATTTTGTAAGGGTTCAAAACATTGTTTTGGGTTATAGATTGCCTTCCCAGTGGTTAAGTTCCACTTTCAACGGAGCCATCTCAACTGCAAGGTTCTTTGCTCAAGTTCAGAATCCATTTATTTTCACAGGATATACCGGACTTGATCCAGAACTTAATCAGTTCCAAGGTCAGCTAAGCTTTGGTGTAGACTGGAATGTGGCGCCGATCATCAGAACATGGTCTTTGGGTCTAAATGTCGGTTTCTAATTTACAGCACTTTAAAAAAAGTAGAAATGAAAATGAAAATTTCAACAAAAATAAAAGCCGGGTTGACGGGATTTGCCTTTATGTGGGCAAGCTCTTGCGACGTTATTGATACGCTTCCTGCCACCATCATTCCAGATGCGGAGGCATTTGCTACCGCTGCCCGGATAGAATCGATTGTATTCGGTGTTTATGAGGCCGCTCAACGAGGGTTCTTTAATGGCTCTTCAGTAAATGGTAGAGGGTACCCTTTTGGTGCAGCCACTGTTCAGCAAGGTGATATGAGAGGTGAGGACATGTACAATGATCAATTGTTCTATGAAATCACCTATACTGGAACCTACAATCCCAATACTGCGAACAACAACAACATGTGGAGTTCACTGTACAGGGTGATTAACAGGGCTAACATTACTTTAGAAGGTTTAGAGCCTGCGCTTTCTGAGGGAGTTCTTACCCAAGATCAAAGAAACCGTTACAGAGGGGAGATGCTTTTTATGAGGGCATTGTCTCATCATGAGGTATTGATCCACTTTGCAAGACCCTACACTGATGATCCAGGTTCTATGGGTATCCCATACCGTATCTTCCCTATAAATGATGTTCCTTTAGTAACAGAAGGTGAAGCAGTGGGTAGAACCACAGTAGGTGAAGATTATGCACAGTTAATAGCTGATCTTGATGAAGCGGAACAATTGCTTCCAGAAGGTGGAGGAATGGCTAGGGCCAATAAAGGTGCTGCAATAGGCTTAAAAATCAGAGTAAAGCAGCATATGGGTGATTGGCAGGGTGTTTTAACCGAATTTGCTAAAGTTACAGGATATGCTGTTACAGCCAATCCAGCTGCTCCATTTAGAGGGACATCAACTGACAACATCTTTTCTTTTATCAATTCAGCTGAATCAAACGGAACTGTGAACGGTGCTTTGCCTGCGATGTATGGCAATCCTGCTGATGGAGGAAGGGGACTTGTTAAAGTAAGTCCTTTGATCTGGAGATCAAACTTCTGGCATCCCGAAGATACTAGAAGGGAACTCTTGACCTCAAGAAATGCTGCTGGTATCTATTCGGCAAAATACATTGATCCGATAACAAGGGCAGATCCTACCCCAATATTGAGGTATTCTGAATTGGTCTTGACTGCCGCAGAAGCCAATGCCAGATTAGGTAACTTGGATGTAGCAGTGACTTTACTGAATTCGGTGAGAGATAGGGCCCTTCCAGCAAGTGTTCCTTCCTTTACCGCAGCTGGATTAGGTGGACAGGAAGGTGTCTTAACCGCCATCTTCAACGAGAAAAGAATAGAGTTTCTTGGTGAAGGCAGAAGATGGCCGGATATTCACCGGCTTTCTGGTGAAGGAAGAATGGACGGAGTACCTGCAAAAGCATCGTCTCGACAGATTGGAAACCTAGATTTCTATACAACAGACAGAGTTATTCCAACAGACCATGCCATTGCATACAGTTCAAATGCTTTCATTTGGCCTATTCCTTTGGAGGAGATACTGACTAACGCTACTGCACCGATTCCGCAGAACCCAGGTTATTGATTTTAATCACTTGATATACAGAAAGGCTGCCTATTTATAGGTGGCCTTTTTTCATTCAGCGCAACCTTACCTTGTTAGTTTCAGTATATGAGGTATATGAAAAAGCTTTTTGTTTATCCGCTGTTACTTCTGGTTTTTGGTTGTGCTACTGTAAACATGAATTCCCAAAAACTTACGGAAGAGAAAAATTTCTACAACAGGTACCTTGTGGTTTTTGTGGAATCACAAGATGATTTTAGGCGATGGGACTTTGACAACTATGAACATGTCATCATGAATCAATTCAATCACCTGGAAAACATCCGCTTTAGGGGGCAGCTATTCAGGTCTTTGAAAAGAAATCTTGCACCAGCTGTGGTATTGGATACCGATGAGCTTTTCCCTGTGCACAATGAGGTGTCTTACATGGAATTTAAAGACGCCATCGAACAATCAGGGGTGGATGCCATTCTGTTTGTTCATCTGAAAACATATTATGAGGTTTTTCTGGGAAGTACCTCTGAACCTAGGGCTGTGGTCAATTCTTTCCTGATTGAAACCAAAAACTATGAAAACGTTTGGGTTTCCAATGCTTTTCTGAGGGGAGAACTGTATGCCGGATATGATGTATTGAACAACCACTACGCCAGGAAAATTAGCAAAGCACTTCGTCAAGAAGGCCTATTGCTTCCCAATCCTACCACAGCGAGATATTAAAAATTCAAGGAGCCTGTTTCCTTTCTTTTATCAAGAAGCAGGCTCTTTGGTTTTTCATCCATGTAAAAATTCACAATGTTTTGCTGGTCTTCAAATTGAGAAAAAAGTAAAGTGTTGGTGATTTGAACCGATTTGGGTTTGGCTATCTTTTTTGCTTCAAGGTAAAACCACGCTGCATCTTCCTCCACCTCATGGCCTAAGTACATTAGCTGGACTTTTTTTCCGTTAATATGGATTTGGTTATGTGCAGTGAGGTAATCCTCCAGCAGTGCTTCCAACTGATCTGGATCATCTGGATTCAGAAAGTCGACTTTTTTATCGTATGTTTTTGCCAAAGCCACTTCAAGATCATCCCAAAAGATTCGCTGGGCAATTTCCACGCTTTTAGCTTCTGGATTGTACCTAATATCCGTCAAGCTGATATAAAAGGGGTGAAAAAAGGCCACATATCCCCAAACTAGGGTAAACATGTAATATTGATGCATTTGTTCAGATCTATTGTATATTTTGTGCAAATTATACATTAATATTGCAATCCCGAAAATGCAATGGGACCTTTTGATAACTAAACTTCCTATATGAGTCAATTTCAACTCTATTTTCAATTAGGTATTCAGCATATTCTTGATTTAAAAGGTTTTGATCACATTTTGTTTGTGATCGTATTGTGCGCCATCTACCTAAGCAGAGATTGGAAAAAAATTCTGATTTTGGTCACCGCATTTACCATTGGACATTCCATCACTTTGGCGCTTGCTACTTTTAAGTTACTCAATCTGAACAGCAACCTCATTGAATTTCTTATCCCAGTGACCATCGCCATTACCGCTTTGGTCAATATCATTAAACCAAAGCCATCCGGTTCCGGGGGCCTTCAGATCAATTACCTATTTGCCCTTTTCTTTGGGTTGATACATGGACTGGGCTTCAGCAACTACCTGCGGTCTTTACTTGGAAGGGAACGATCAATTTTAGAACCTCTCTTGGCGTTTAATGTGGGATTGGAAGTGGGGCAGTTGGTGGTCGTGGCGGTTTTCCTTTTAATTTCATCAGTATTGGTTGGGATCATGGGAATCAACCGCAAAGAATGGACCTTAGTCGTTTCGGCAATTGTTCTAGGCATGTCCCTAATGATGATGATCGACGCCAAATTCTGGTAAAGAGGCCAAAACAATTTATACATAACTTAATTATGAATTAGTTAATACAATATAAAATCATGAAGCAACTTATATTAGGTCTAGGCTTGGTCATGTTGGTGGCCTTTTCAGTTACGGCACAGAGAACAGAGCAAAACCACGGTGAGCGTTTTGAACAATTGGGGCCCATGTTGCGGTCTCCCAATGTGTATCGTACCGCATCAGGTGCCCCTGGTCACCTGTATTGGCAACAAAAAGCCAATCATGAAATTGAGGTCGAACTTAATGACGACAACCAATCCATTACTGGTAGCCAAAAAGTGACCTATATCAACAATTCCCCGGATCCGCTGTCTTACCTATGGATTCAATTGGACCAAAATGAACGGGCGAAAGATTCCAATACGCCTAAAATTGCCGAAAGTAAAATTAATCCCCGCATGTCTTTGCGGCAACTGGAGTCGATTCTTTGGCATGACCAGGACTTGGGATATACCATTCATTCGGTCAAGGGATTAAATGGGCAAGCAATTCCGGTGACCATCAATCAGACCATGATGCGGGTAGATTTACCCCAGCCACTGCCTTCAGGGGAATCCTTTGAATTCACCGTGGATTGGAGTTTTAACATCCATGACCGGATGAGTTTTATCGGGGGTAGGCCTGGCTATGAATTTTTCGAGCAAGATGGCAATTACCTCTATACCATGGCCGAGTGGTTTCCAAGAATGGCCGTTTATTCAGATTTTGAGGGATGGCAAAACAAGCAATTTGTAGGAAGAGGAGAGTTTGCGCTAACTTTTGGAGATTATAAAGTTAAAATTACAGTGCCAGCAGATCACATGGTGGGAGCCACAGGAGTATTGCAAAACCCCGAGGAGGTGCTCAGTGCCAACGAATTGGAAAGGTGGAATCGAGCCAAACAGACCTTCGACAAGCCAGTGATTATCCGTACACAAGCAGAAGCTGAGCGTTTGGAGAAAGGTAGGGCTCGAGACAAGAAAACCTGGGTTTTTCATGCGGAGAACGTGAGGGATTTTGCCTGGACTTCTTCCAGAAAATTCATTTGGGACGCCATGGCCGTGAAGCAGGGGGGTAATGAAGTAATGGCCATGTCTTACTATGCCAAGGAGGCCAACCCACTGTGGGAACAGTATTCTACCAGAGTCGTGGCCCATACCCTCAAATCCTATTCTTCCAGAACCTTTGATTATCCTTATCCGGTAGCCATTTCGGTAGAAGCCACCAATGGCATGGAATATCCCATGATCTGTTTCAATTATGGAAGACCTGATGCTGACGGGACTTATTCCGATGCTGTAAAGTACGGGATGATATCCGTGATCATTCACGAAGTGGGTCACAATTATTTCCCTATGATCGTCAATTCAGACGAGCGGCAATGGACTTGGATGGACGAGGGTCTGAACACCTTCCTTCAATTCCTGGCTGAACAGGAGTGGGACCGCGACTATCCTTCAAGACGGGGTCCAGCCCATAAAATAGTCCCTTACATGAAAAGTGAAAAACACTTGCTGGAACCGATCATGACCAATTCAGAAAACATCATTCAATTTGGCCCCAATGCTTATGCAAAACCTGCGACGGCACTCAATGTTCTAAGGGAAACCATCATGGGCAGGGAGCTTTTTGATTTTGCTTTCAAAGAATATGCCCAAAGATGGATGTTCAAACATCCCACCCCTGAGGATTTCTTCCGTACGATGGAAGATGCTTCAGCGGTTGACTTGGACTGGTTTTGGAGAGGCTGGTTCTATGGAACTGAAGCCGTGGATATAGCTATCCAAGAAGTCAACTGGTACAAGCTTGATAACCGAACCGCGGCTCAAAAAAAGGCTGATGACAAAGCTGCATTTGACATAGAGGAGGATTTTATTACCAAATCCAGGAACAAACAGGATGTCCCCCAAACGGTAGTAGAGACAGACCCTGCTACCAGAGACTTTTATAATAGCTATAATCCCTTTTCGGTAACTCCTGAAGATGAAAAAGCTTACCGTGATTTTATGGCAGGTTTGAGCACAAAAGAAAAAGAACTGCTTAATTCCGGATTGAATTTTTATGAAATAACTTTTGAGAATGTAGGGGGATTGGTCATGCCATTGATTTTGGAGTTCAACTATACAGATGGTACCTCAGAGGTAGAAAGAATCCCTGCGGAAATCTGGCGTTTAAATGAAACCTCAGTAACCAAAGTATTTGCAAAGAAAAATGAAATCAGCCACATTGTTTTGGATCCATTCAGGGAAACAGCCGACATTGATGAAAGCAACAATTCCTGGCCTAGACAATATGCTCCCAATCGATTTGAATTATTTCAACAAAGGGGAGGGGTGAGAGGAGCTTCTCAGGGAGAGAATCCCATGAAAAAAGCAAGAAAAAAATAAGTTGAAAAGCAAAAGAGGCTGGTCAGTGGAGATCAGCCTTTTTTTGTATTTAAAAAAAATGATTTCCACCGATGAGCTTTTGTCGTTGTGTTTACTCTGCAAACTGCAACCTGACCAAATTGGCATAGAAGCCGTTTTCCTGAGCAGCGAGCCAATCGTGGCTGCCTTCTTCTACAATTTTTCCTTCCTGAAGTACATAGATGCGGTCAACCTTTCGGATGGTTGCCAATCGGTGGGCAATGATGATGGTGGTCCTGTTTTTCATCAATACGTCCAAGGCTTCCTGTACCAAAGCCTCTGATTCGGCATCGAGAGATGAAGTGGCTTCGTCCAGAATTAGAATCGCTGGATCTTTCAATATGGCGCGTGCTATAGCCACCCTTTGTCTTTGCCCTCCAGACAATTTCACTCCCCGTTCTCCGACAAGCGTATCCAATCCTTCTGGAAATTTTTTGATAAACCTCCAGGCATTGGCTTTTTTGGCTGCCAGAATGATTTCTTCTTCAGTGGCATCCGGCTTAGCATAAGCAATGTTTTCCCTGATGCTTCCCCCAAAAAGAAGCACCTCTTGGGGTACAATGCCAATCTGCGATCTTAATTGCTGCAAGTTCCAATCCTGAATGGGCTTTTGGTCAATCAGAATTTGACCTTTTTGTATGTCATAGAACTTAAGCAACAGCTGGATGATGGTGGATTTACCCGCTCCGGAATGGCCGGCAAGAGCGATCTTCTCTCCCGCCCTGACATGGAAACTGATGTCATTCAAAACCGCAATTTCAGCTCTTGTAGGATAGGTAAAGGCAACCTCATGAAATTGGATCGCCCCTTCTACTTTGACTTTCTGAACAGGTTTCAGCGCCTCCTCAGGGGTTTCCCCCATGATTTCGAGCACCCTTTCGGAAGCACCAATTGCTTTCTGTAGTTGGCCATAAATGTCTCCTAGACCTGCGATAGAGCCGCCAATAAAAGTGGTGTAGAGGACGAAAGAAACCAAATTGCCCACGCTCATTTCCCCCGACCCTACCAAGGAAGCACCATACCACATCACCGCTACGATGCCGCCAAACAAGGCGAAGATGATAAAGGAAATAAAGGCCCCTCGGTAGGTGGCCGCTTTCAGGGCTACTTTGACCACCCTATTCAGACCTTTGCCATACCTTGCAGCTTCAAAGGCTTCCCCGGTAAACGATTTGACGGTCATGATGGATTGAAGGGTCTCTTCTACTATTACATTGGCGGAGGCCAATTCATCTTGGGTGGCTTTGGAAAGTTTGCGGATGAATTTTCCGAAAACCATGGCAATGATGACCAGGACCGGGAAAGTGGCCAGCATAAATAAGGTCAATTTTGGCGTCATGACAAAGAGTACCGCTACACCGGCTACAAGTGTAATGATTTGGCGAAACAATTCTGCCAGTGTCACTGAAAAAGTGTCCTGAAGCATGCTGACATCCGAAGTGATTCTACTGATGAGTTCTCCGGTTCTTCTTCTGTCAAAAAAAGACATAGGCAGGTGGACCAGTCGATGGTACAAAGCATGCCGGATATCCCGCATGGATTTTTCACTGACTACTGCAAAAAGCCAAACTCTAAAGAAAGAAAATATACTTTGCACCAAAAGGATGCCCAAAAGCATCAGGGCAATCCCATTGATGTCATTGAAAAGCCATGGCTCTCCTTGTGCAGTATCTATCAGTTTGCCGGCGACATATGGGAAGGCCAATAAGGTAAGGCTGGACAAAAGCAGAAATAAGAGACCTAATAAAAAAGGAGTCTTATAAGGCCAAACAAAACGGAATATACCGCTTAGCTTTCCTAAATTTTCCTTATTTAACTTTCTTTTTTCATGCGTTTCGAGTCCAACACCTCTTTTTTTCGCCATTTCAAACTGTTTTATTTTTTCGCCTACAAATGTAAACTTTTTAAACCACTTAATATAACCTCAGGGTACTTATGGTGTTTTCTTTTGACTTGAAAATACTTTCCCAACACGTCGGAAAAAAAGTTTTTCCTTTTCCCAAAAAAAGTGGAATTGACCAAGGAGAAAACCATAAAAAAGCAAAATCAACTGGTATAAGGGCAAAACAAAAATCAAGTAGAGAACCGTCTTCCAGAATCCACCTTTTTCTAAGCTGATGCCCAAAAAATCAAACAGAGGTTTTTTGATAAACAACACGGTAAATCCAGTTAAGGCAAATACCAAAAGGACAAGGACAACTTGCCAAATACTCTTCAATTGCCACTTGCTGCGTAGCTTTTGCAGAAAGCCTGACTTTGGAGTTGATTCTTTTTGCATAGGCGAAGATGCAACTTTTTGGCGTTTTTCCCACATGGTTTTTCTTTACAATTCCAGTTTAATATTTAGGTGAAAAATTTGAAATTGAATTTAAATTACGTACTTTCCGTAACGGAATATCCATTACGGAAAATACGTAACGCCATTTACGAATAAAGTTATTTTTAAGAAATTGGAAGGTGAAAAAAGTCGTTAATCCATTTGTTCTTCAAGCTTTTAGAGGCAAAAAGTACTTCTGTAACCGCCTGGAAGAAATTCAATCTCTGCATAACCATGTTCAAAATGGAAGAAATATTGTTTTATTTTCATGGAGACGGATGGGTAAAACCGCGCTGATCAAAGGATTCTTTGAGGAAGTAGAAGAAGAAAAAGAGACAGAAACGATCTTTGTCGATTTACTTCCGACTCAAGACATGGCTGGTGCGATCAAAGCCATCACCATAGCCATTTATGAAAAATTCGGGAAGACGCAGAGCGGCTTGTCCGCTACATTGCAACGGCTTCTCGCCATGGTTGGGGCAACATTAAGCTTTGATCCTTTTTCGGGAAACCCAGAAATCAGTTTAGGCCTAAGAAAGCCGGAATTCAATGTACAGTCACTACAGGTATTGGGTGAATTTTTGAGGGATAGAAAGAAAAATATCATCCTCGCCTTGGATGAATTCCAGCAGGTTATTTATTATCCCGGCCAGGAAGCTGAAGCTCAGTTTAGGTCATGGGTGGAGGATTTCCCAGAAATAAGATTTATATTTTCAGGAAGCCACCGGGGTATGATGCAGGCCATGTTTGTAGAAAAAAACAGACCTTTTTACCAGAGTGCCCAATTGATGGCCCTGGATTCCATTCCTTTGGAAAGCTATTCAAGCTTCATCAAAAAGCATTTTAACCAAAATCAGAAAACCATCAAGAATAGTTTGATAGAAAAAATTTACGAGTGGTCAAGGGGACAAACCTACACTGTGCAACTGATCTGTAATCACCTTTACAGTCAATTTGACCAGGTCAAAGAAGAGGCTTTGAATACAGTTATTTATCAGATTCTGGACCAGCACCAATCCATTTTCAGCAATTTCCCCAAGCTGCTGACCCATGTGCAGTGGCAGCTCTTGAAATCCATTGCCAAAGCAGAGCCTCTTAAAAATCCCACAGGTAAAGATTTTATTCAAACTTATCAGCTCGGAGCTGCCAGTACGGTCAGTACAGCTTTAAAAGCTTTGGAGCAAAAAGAATTGGTCATAAGGGATGGGGATCATTACCTCGTCCACGATGTTTTGTTGGCCAGGTGGATGCAGCGCCTCTGAAGCGCCAATCCCCTGACCATTTCCCAAAAAGGCTCAACAATTTGATGTTTAGCCTTACTTTTTACCAGATAAATAATCCTTCATTCAAACTTTTTAAAGCTTGATTTTTTAAGGAGGCATCTATCAAAATGGAGACATTGTGACGGCTTCCACCATAGGAAACCATTCTTAAGGGAAATTCATTCAAAGCATCCATGATGGTTTTGATGCTCCCTTTGGTCTCAGCTACCTGATGGCCTACGATACAGATGATGGTTTGGTTTTCATCCACCTCCACGATTCCGAACTGCTCCAATTCCTGTTTGATTTCTTCAAGGTGTGAGGTGTCATCTATGGTCAGTGAGACGGCAACCTCAGAGGTGGTAATCATATCAATGGGGGTGCGGTACTTTTCAAAGATTTCAAAAACCCTTCTTAAAAAACCATAGGCCAAAAGCATCCGACTGGATTTGATTTTGATCGCGGTGATGCCATCTTTGGCAGCGAGTGCCTTCACACCCGTGGTAGTTTCTTTGGCAGTAATGGTGGTGCCTGGAGCGTCAGGTTCCATGGTATTGAGCAGCTTGACGGGAACATTGTACATTTGGGCTGGCCATATGGAAGCTGGGTGAAGGATTTTAGCTCCGAAGTAGGCCAACTCTGCCGCTTCATCAAAGGACAAGGCAGCTATGGGCCGGGTTTTGTCCACGATCCGTGGGTCATTGTTGTGCATGCCATCTATGTCCGTCCATATCTCAATGAGGTCTGTCCCTAGGGCTGCCCCGATTAGGGAGGCTGTATAGTCACTGCCGCCTCTTTTGAGGTTATCAACTTCTTTCCGGTGGTTTTTGCAAATGTATCCTTGGGTTACAAAAATCTGGTTTTCGGGATGTTCCGCCAAAATGGATTTCAATTTTTCCCCTATTTTCAAAAGTTCCGGTTCCTGATTTTCATCAATACTCATAAAATCCAATGCAGATAAAAAGACCGCAGGAATCTGTAATTCTTCCAACAAAGTAAAAAATAATTTGGTAGATAGCAGTTCGCCCTGCGCCAGAATATCCCTGTTTATGGCTTCATTAAAAGAAATTTTCAGAATGATGTTAAGGAATTCAAAATGTTCCTTTATGATATTTTCGGCTTTCACAAGCGTATCATCCTGCTTTAGCAAATCCTTATAGAATTGAAGATAATGGGCATGAAGGGCATCTATTCTATTTTTCGCCAGGTCTTTATCTGCTTCAGCCAGCGCCTCACCTATCCCTACCAAGGCATTGGTGGTGCCGGAAAGGGCGGAAAGGACCACGATTTTTCTTTCAGGGTCTCGTGTGATCAGATCTTTTACCTGATGCATGCGGTCGGGTCTTCCCACAGAAGTCCCTCCAAATTTCATGATTTTCATGTGATGGATGTGGTTTTATAGGTTTGATGGTAAATTCTGAATAAAAGTTAAGCTGGAGCGAGGCAACAACTCCTCAAAATTGCTGGGCTTAAAACCCTAACATTTTGATCGCTGTGATGGCTGCTTCATCACCTTTGTTCCCATGCTTGCCACCTGCCCGGTCCAGTCCCTGCTGTTGGGTATCGGGCGTGAGTACCCCAAAAATAACCGGCTTGTTAAATTTAAGGCCTACCTGGGTAATGCCATGCGCTACTGCATCGCAGATAAAATCAAAATGCCTGGTTTCTCCCTGAACCACACAGCCCAGGCAAATTACGGCATCAATCTCACTGCGTTCTGCCATCCATTGGGCAGCAAGGGGAAGCTCAAAAGAGCCGGGTACATTTTTTCGGTAAAGGTTTTCCTTTTTGGCGCCATGCTTCAGCAAAGTTTCCAAAGCTGCACTATACAAGGATTCGGTGATGGTATCATTCCATTCTGATACCACCAGAGCAATTTTCTTTTTGCTGATATTGATGATGTTGTTGTCTGAATGCTGACTCAGGTTTTTCAGGGAGGTAGCCATGATTTATGTGGTTTTTAGGATACAACAAAAAAAGAGTAAGACGAAGGCCTTACTCTTTTTTTAATGCAGATCGTAACGCATTAGTTTGAAGCAAGGCCTTCCAGGCGAGCTTTATGCTTTCGTGCTGCGGTAAATTCGTATGATTCAAAGTATTCTTGTTCGATTCTTCCATAAGCCTCGATGGCCTTATTCAGTTGGCCAGCTTCTTCATATGCCACTGCCAATTTCATGAGGTAACGGGGCGTAAAGAATTTATTGGGTCTGTATTTGGCTGCTTTGTCATAATTGCTGATGGCCTTGTCTATGTTCTTCAATTCAAAATAGGCATCACCAATAAGTGCATAGGCCTTGGCTTGGACAAAATAATCATCAGAGGAGAATTTCTCCAGGTGATCCACTGCTTTTTGGAACTCTCTTTCAGAAAGGTAGATAGAACCCAAATAGTAATGGGATAAATTGGCCGCATCGGTTCCTTTGTATCGATTGATAATATCTAAAAAGCCGGGGTTGGATCCGTCACCGTTGATGGCAAACTCCAAACTGTCCTGTTCATAATAGTACACCGCTTGGAACATTTCCGCCTGGGCCGTCTTGTTTTTGTTTTGTCTGTCAATTTGGAAATAAAGTATTCCCGCTATCACCAAGATGAGGGCGATGATCGCCCCACCAACTATTTTGGAATTTTTCTTGATGAACAACTCACCCCGCTGCAGTCTGTCCGCGATTTCTTCGGGATTCTCCAACAACTCATTTCCTTTCTCTACTTGAGCTTTTTTTGCTCTGGTAACCTTTTTTGCCATTTCTATCAAATTTCAGCCGCAAAGATAACGGTTTTCCTTAATTCACAAATAAAAAAGAAGTCAGCCACCTGTTTCCGGTACCAGAAAGGGTGACTGACTTCTCGGTTTTCAAATTTTTTATTCCATTATAAATGGATAATCCTCCTGCACATATACATCTTCAAAAGCCGCTTTTCCATCAGGCCAAGGCGACTCCTCAGCAAACTTCACAGCATCTTCTACTTGTTTTTTTACTTTTTTGTTGATTTCTTCAATCTCTTCGGCGGTTAAGATATTGTTGTCCTCAATGGTTTTCTTTACCTGCTCGATTGGATCTCTTTGCTTGTATTCTTCTACTTCTTCTCTTGTTCTGTATTTTTGAGGATCAGACATGGAATGGCCTTTGTATCGGTAGGTCCTGAATTCCAATAGTGTAGGACCATCCCCTTTTCTGGCTCTTTCGGCGGCTTCAGCCACTGCTTCATGAACCGCTTCCACATCCATGGCATCCACGGCAAAGCTAGGCATGTCATAGGATTCTCCTAATGTGGACAGATCTTCCACATTGGAAGAACGCCTTACGGCAGTACCCATGGCATAGCCATTGTTTTCGATTACAAATATGACCGGGGTCTTATACAGCATGGCCAAGTTTAAGGCTTCATGGAATGCGCCCTGACGGACAGCACCATCTCCCATGTAGCACATGCAAAGGTTTTTGGTTCCTTTGTATTTTTCGGCAAAACCGATTCCAAGACCCAGTGGTATCTGAGCACCCACAATTCCGTGGCCTCCAATAAAATTGACAGATTTGTCAAAAATATGCATGGACCCACCCTTTCCTTTTGAAGCGCCGGTGGCTTTTCCATATAGTTCTGCCATCACTGCCCCTGGATCAGTGCCTAGTCCAAGTGGATGGGCATGGTCACGGTAAGCAGTGATCCATTTGTCATCCTTGGTAAGGGCCGAAATGGCACCGGAGGCACAGGCTTCCTGACCAATATACAAATGACAGAATCCCCTGATTTTTTGCTGACCATACAGTTGGCCTGCTTTTTCCTCAAACCTTCTCATAAGCAACATACTTTCGTACCAGAAAGTATAGGTCTCTTTTGAGTATTTCACTTTAGCTTTTGTGGTCGAACTCTTCTTTGCCATCGAGTATTGTTTAAATATGCTAACTTAGGGCTTCAAATATAGTCAAATCGGCTTAAACAAATAGCCGGACTGCGAAATTAGTGAAAAACAGTACCTTTTCTAAACATGTACCTGAAAAATATCCTATTGAACCAATTTAAAAACCACGCCAAGGTTCAATTTGACTTTTCTCCCGAAATCAACTGTTTTTTAGGCATCAACGGCTCAGGGAAAACCAATTTATTGGATGCCATTCATTATCTCTGTCTGACCAAAAGTGCTTTCAATGCTCAGGATAGCCAGAATATTCAACATGAGGGGAGTTTTTTTTCCATAAAGGGTGAATTTGAGCGCAACGATAAGACAATGGCCGTCCACTGTGTTTTGGAAGAGGGTAAGAAAAAACAGCTTAGCCTGAATGGGAAGGCATATGAAAGAATGAGCGACCACATTGGTCTCATTCCCGTTGTGTTGATTGCACCTGATGACACTACTCTGATCAGGGATGGCAGTGAGGAGCGAAGGAAATTTTTTGACAGTATGCTATGCCAATTGGACAAAAAATACTTACAGCAACTTATTCAATACCAACATGCTTTAAAACAAAGAAACGCCCTGATCAAAGCTTTCAATGAGCAAGCCTATTTTGACAAACTGCAGATAGAGCCTTACGACCGCCAACTCGTCAAGTTGGCTAAGGAAATTTTTAAGGCTAGAGATGCTTTTAATGAAAGCTTTGAACCCAAGCTTCAGGAACACTATGGGACAATCTCGGGAGACAGAGAAAGGGTTAAAATTCATTACGAAAGTGATTGTAGGGATGAAGGTTTTGAAGCGATTTTCTTGAACAACCACAAAAAAGATATTCTTTTGAAAAGGACCGGGTTGGGCATCCACAAAGATGATTATCGCTTTGAAATAGATGGGCATCCCATCAAAAAATTTGGTTCGCAGGGTCAACAAAAGTCGTTTGTCATCGCGCTTAAGCTTGCCCAGTTTCAATCATTTTTAGACAACAAAAAAGAAAAGCCAATTTTACTTTTGGATGATGTGTTTGACAAGCTGGATGACTTGCGGATCAGCAAATTGATGGGATTGGTGGCTAAAGGAGACTTTGGTCAGATCTTTATGACTGATGCGCGTCCGGAAAGGTCCAAAAATATTTTGGATGATATCCCAGCTGACAAAAGTTTTTTTGAAATACAACCTACTCTCATACTGGATTGATCAGTATTTCTTTGTGGGTTTCACCTGTGCATCCAGGGAGTACTTACCAGGTCCTGTGAAAAATAGAGTAAGAAAAGCGATCAGGAAAAGCAATGGCAATTCTTGTTTGGAAAAGTTACCCCCGTGTACCATAAATGCAGCGGTTACCATTGTTATGATGAGAGGGATTAGGGCCAACCTTGAAAAAAAACCCAAAGCCAATAGAATTGAACAGAAAAACTCAGCGAAAATGGCCAATACCAAGGAGGTTTGTGTGCCAATTCCAAGTGGATCAGCAAATTTGGTCAGGTTTTCACTGTAATTGGCGATTTTTCCCCAACCGTGTGTTATCATCAGTCCAGAAGTCCCCAACCTTAAAAGCAATAAACCGAAGTCTGTGGAAAGGGGATTGATGGCAAATATTAGTTTTTTTAACATCATTAGGCAGATTTAGGCCTCAAAGATCTTATCAAGACAACAAATTTTTGAGGGAAAAAATTGTACTATTAACCAATTTCTTTCTCCATATGGGCTTTACGCTGTTCTTAAGCCCATAGGTCCTCTGGGTATTGACCACTTGTATGCAGGTCTTGCAAAGCCTTGATCACGATGGGCTTGTCTTCGGGGTAAGTCACCCCAAACCAGGTTTTCCCTCCTTCCAAGACTTCAAAGGCAGCTTTTCCATCCTTGATCAGGTTATTGGCAACCAAGGGTATGAAAAACTCCGATTTGAGGTTATGCTGATTGGATGGAAGAAATTCCTGCCACATTTCCATGATGTCTTTAAAAACATCCTGATGAAATCCCCAGAAATTCATGGAAACGGGTGTCCCCGAAGGGATCTCAAATGATTCCTCTTCTCCTGAACTGATGATTTTGCCGTTTTGCATAGAAATGGCGGTCCGTTCCACCATTCCTATCAATTGATGTTGCTCATCCATCTCGCAAACCCCTCTGCTGACTGTCCCGTGCTCAGACAGTACATTATCAATGGCATAACCCACCATAGCATGAAGATCAGGTTTTACCCCTTCACTAAGGAATTTACCCAAGATTTCAAATGCCTCTTTACCATAAAAATCATCCGCATTGATCACGGCAAAAGGTTCTTGAATGGCATTAGCGGCACAAAGAACCGCATGCGCTGTACCAAAAGGTTTGACTCTGTCAGGATGCTGGTATTGATCAGGCACAAAACTGCTTAAAGATTGTAAGACAAATTCAGTCTCAATTTTCCCTTCCAACTTAGGTAGGAATTTGTCTTTTGCAGTTTGCAAAATTTCTTCTCTAACGATAAAGACCACTTTGCCGAATCCGGCCCGTATCGCATCAAAAATCGAGTATTCTATGATGGTTTCACCGTGAGGGCCAAAGCCGTCAATTTGCTTATTTCCTCCATAACGGCTTCCAATTCCAGCAGCTAGGATTAAAAGAGTTGGTTTTTTTTTCATTAGGTATGTAAGATTTTTTAAAAATCCAAATTTAAGGTTTTATCTCAAGCAGTCAGGATAATGGGAGATTTATTCCAAAAAAATGTAAAAATGATTTAGGAACCCCTCCTTGATGAATATTGGCTGAGTCAGAAGTTTTTGATTGGAAAATAAAGCAATACCCAACTTAAAGCACGTTGGAGGAGAAGCATCGGAATCATACCTCAAAGTTTGAATCAGCAGGGTTTTAAAATCTACCAACAAAGTTAAAAAAATTGCAAAAAACACTAAAGTTGGCTTCCAAAACATCCTACACAGCAGAAAAATCTGTATTCGACAATAAAATACATTAAAAAATGAGCAAAATTTTTTAAAATTCACAAATTTTGATTTACTTTCGGAGCAAATCACTAACATAAACCTGTTTTAATTGAAGAAATGAAAAAAATAGAAGCCATTATTAGGACTTCAAAATTCGAAGAAATACACAGCTGTGTAGCCGGATTGGGAGTCAAATTTCTCACCTTTTACGAGGTGAAAGGCATGGGTTTGGAGCATGCCAAGCCACAAACCTACCGAGGGGTGGCCTATGAGCCAGCCTATATTCCTAGGACCAAACTGGAAATCGTTACTGTGGAAGAATTGGTTGAGCCAGTCATAAACTGTATTCTCAAAGAGGGAAAAACGGGAGAAATAGGGGATGGCAAGATCTTCGTCTATGATGTACTGGAGGCCCATCGGATTAGGAATAGTGATAGAGGTGAAAATGCCCTATAAGAGAATGCTGCTCTCATTTACTAATTATTAACCTATCAAACCTATGAATCAAGAACTATTTACCATTAATAATTTATGGATGATGATGGCCACCATTTTGGTATTCATCATGCATTTGGGTTTTGCCTGCTTGGAGGCAGGCATGACCCGAGCAAAAAATACCGTCAACATTCTTTTCAAAAATACCATTATTCCTGCTATAGGTCTCCTTACCTATGCCTTTATAGGATTTAGCCTGATGTATCCGGGTGAGGCATTTGCAGGTGCTTTTATTGGGCTCAACGGCCTTGGAATTACACTGCCTGAAGGCTGGGATACGGTGGCTTATGATGAAGGCTATACTTTCTTTACTGATTTTATTTTTCAGGCCATGTTTGCCGCAACGGCAGCCACCATTGTGTCAGGAGCTGTGGCCGAAAGGATTAAGTTGGGGCCATTTATCTTTTTTTCCATCTTATATGTAGGCATTTGTTATCCCATCGTTGGCATGTGGAAATGGGGCGGTGGATTTCTCGACACCATGGCTATCCCATTCTATGATTTTGCCGGATCGACCTTAGTCCATTCAGTAGGTGGCTGGGGTGCCCTTATTGGTGCCTATCTTTTGGGGCCTCGCTTAGGTAAATACACCGAAAAAGGCATGAATGCCATCCCGGGACATAACATACCCCTTGCAACCATAGGCGTATTTTTACTTTGGTTTGGCTGGTTCGGTTTCAACGGGGGATCTGTGCTTTCGGCTTCTCCCGGAGATGTATCAAGGGTATTTGTGACGACTTCTATTGCTGCTGCGGCAGGTGCCTTTGGAGCTTTGATTGCCTCTTACCTGAAATTCAAATCCTATGACATCACCATGGTGCTCAATGGGATTCTTGCCGGGTTGGTGGCCATCACGGCAGGTGCTGATTTGATGGCGGTTTGGGAGGCCGCTGCCATTGGGTTTATCGGAGGTACAATTGTTGTCTTTGCAGTGGTCTTCTTTGATAGAATCAAAATTGATGACCCAGTTGGTGCTATTTCTGTTCACCTCGTTGTGGGGATTTGGGGCACATTGGCAGTAGGTCTTTTTGGAGATTTGGCCGGAATGAGTCAGATTTTGGCTCAATTGAAAGGAATAGGCGTGATAGGGGCATTTTGTGTGGCCTTTAGTTTTATCCTCTTTTACTCTCTTAAAAAGACCCAAGGCATTCGAGTGGATGAAGCAGAGGAGTTGGAAGGCTTGGACATCAATGAACACAGCATGCGCGCCTATCCCGACTTTGCTACAAAAGATTGATAGTTGTTGATACAGTTTACTTAATCCACAATAAAGCCTTCAGATATTTTGAGGGCTTTTTTTATGCACCACCATAGCCAACCTTCAATTGGAGCCTAAGGTCTCCTTTTTTTTGATCCATTTACGGTAAACTTTTCCTTACATTTAAATTTCATTTTAGGACATTTTACATTCTTTAAACGTCTCAAATGTAACCTTCCAGATCAAGCCATGAAAATATCCAATTGCATCCTTGCAGCTTCATTATTTGCAGTAACCCTTTCCTGTAATCTTGAAGATGAGGTTCTTGTGCCCAGCAACCTCTTTGGGACATGGGAGAGTAACCTTTTTCAAGAAAACATGGAATGGGGCCAAGTCATTTCCTACACATTCCATGATGATGGTACTTTTGAATATAATAGTACTGTCCAACAAATATTTCCCCGTAAGGAACTTGGTTTTAATTCGAAAGCCAGTGGAATTTACACAGTTGATGGAAGTAAGGTCTACCTCATAGAAACAAAGTATCTTAGTGTTCCTCAAAACAGCAGCTTGTTTATTGTTCCTTTAGCGGAACTTGAGGAATGGGAGGATTGGTACAGGGAGAAGGAAATTATGGTAACATTTAAAAAAAGAGGGTCTCAAATGGTCATGATTGAGGGATGTCCCATAAATGCCGCCTGCGCACCACCAAGTATTTTTTTCAGGGAGGGCAACATATGGCAAAGTTTAGTGAAAATGAATTAAATAATGATCTGGCAAGAAATAGGTACGCATATCTATTGATTGATCCACTTCTTGAAATCTTTGACTTTTTCCCTGCTGACCACTATCTCCTCATCAAAATCCACTTTGGGTACAATTTGAAGCCTGCTGTTGAGGTATTTTTTGATCAGGTCTATGGCGTGAATGTTAAGTAGTATACTCCGGTTTACTCTGAAAAATTGTTTTTGATCTACAAACTGTTCTTCTAGATCCATAAGCTTGTAATCGATGAGATACCGGTTGCCACTGCCCATTTCTATTAAATAAGTCAAGCCTTCTTCTGCCATAAAAAAGGCTGCTTCCTGCGGGGTTTTATACAACAATTCGTCCCCAAGCTTTACCAGAAACCTGGATTTTTGCTGGCCATGACCGTTATAATTATCTTTGATGACACCGTTTTCTCCATTAAGTTTTGGGGCCTTTTGACCATATAAAGTAAAATATTTTTCAAAAGTAGCTTTCAATCTGTCAGGATGCGGACTTTCATTGACAAAATCCAGGCAATTCAAAGAGAAGGCTTTTTCTGTTACGAAAGGTTTATTTGAGGTAAAAACTACAGGAACCCTTTTGTCAAGCTTATCGAAGATTCCGGGGTGCAGGTCTGTGAGTTCAAAACTGCCTACGATCAGATCTATGTTTTGTCCACTGTTGAGGTACTGCCAGGCATTTTCCCAATTGGGCATCACGCGCAGGGTTTTCACATAGGCACAAACTTGCTGTAATAGGTGGCTGAGTTTATAACCTTCCTCAGGTTTGTGCACCACCATACAATTGATAAAACCTTTCTCGTAAGTCATAAGGGAATAAAACGTATATGTATTTTAATAAGCTTTCAAACTGATATCCATGCTTTTTACATGGTGGGTTAGGGCTCCTACGGAGATGAAGTCCACCCCACATTCCGCAACTTTACTGATTGTGGCTTCGGTAATTCCTCCTGAGGCCTCCGTTTTATACTCTCCGTCAATCATTTTGACAGCAGCTCGCATGTCCTCATAGCTCATGTTATCCAGCATGATGACATGGATACCTCCCTCCCTCAGCACTTGTCTGACCTCAGATAGGTTTCTGGTTTCCACCTCAATTTTAAGATCCAGCCCTTTTTCCTTCAAATAACCTAACGTAGCCTGTATGGCTTTCGAGATACCACCGGCAAAATCGATGTGGTTGTCTTTTAACATGACCATGTCATAGAGCGCGAAGCGGTGATTCAAACCTCCTCCTAAGACCACTGCCCATTTTTCCATCATCCTGAAATTAGGCGTGGTTTTCCGGGTGTCCATCAACCTGGCTTTGGTATGGGCAATCATTTCCGTTAACCGGGCTGTTTTGGTAGCTATACCACTCATCCTTTGAAGGCAGTTGAGCACCAACCGCTCCGAAGTTAGGATGGATGCAGCACGGCCTTTTACTCTAAGTCCAATATTGCCTTCCTTTACCCTATCCCCATCGTTCATCAAAAGTTCGACGGACAGGTCGGGGTCAAAACGATTGAAAATCATTTCTGCCAATTCCAGCCCTGCAATGATACCTGATTCCTTGATGATCAATTGGGCCTGACCATTGGCATCTTTTGGTATGGAGGCCAGGGTCGAATGGTCGCCTTCTCCAACGTCTTCCTGCAGTGCCCGGGTAATAAATTCATTTATTTTTTCGGCAGAGAGGTAACTTTTTTTCACAAATCAAAAATAACAAAATAAAGATCAGAATGAAGCCTGAGTCAAAATTTATCCGTTTTTTTTTGAAAAATTGATTAAGATTATTCTTTGGTGAAATCCATGCTGTATATTTTCATGGTCTCCTGCGAATTTCGACCCTTGATCAATACCCTAAAGCTGATATTATCTGAGTTATAAAGTCCAATAAAATACTTAAGGTTATCCGCAGACTCCCCTCTGTGGATGATCTGAAAATCAATAGGGGGGAATTTTTTGAAAAAATCTCTTAACACCTGCTCGGCTTGATTTTTAGAGTAATCGGCTTGGTTGCCATTGATGTTCATTTCCAAGTTGCTATGAAAATGTTGGGCCAAGTCCCTACTGGAACCGGCTTGAAAAGAAAGGGTTATCTCCTCTATCTCCTCTTTTTGTGACTTTATAGTATTCGAACTGAAGAGGCTGAAAAGAAATACGAAGATCAATATATGGGCAATCAAATTGTGCATGTTTAGAATTTAACAAATTTTAAGCCATTTATCTCAGAAGGAAAAGATATGTTTTTTTTACTAAAATAAGACGATTCCAAGTTTTTGCATTTTACTTCTATTTATTAACTCTTGGTTACTGAAATTGACCGATCTTAATCCCGATTAATCAATTGAAAGTTCTACTTCTGGTTAAAAATTTCCTGATTTTAAAAATTTTATGTGCAAAGGCAACAATTGAGTGAGGGGTTAAAGCTTGTTTTTTTTCCTTTGGATGGATTTTAAATCTTTATATTTGTAACATGGATAAAAAAGTTTTACTCATGATTTTGGACGGTTGGGGATTGGCAACCAACCCAAAAGTATCAGCTATCGACAAAGCAAAAACACCATTTATAGATGGTTTGTATAAAAAATACCCTCATTCAAGACTGGATGCCTCTGGGCTAGCAGTAGGACTTCCAGAAGGGCAAATGGGAAATTCGGAAGTAGGACACATGAACATCGGCGCAGGTAGGGTGGTGTACCAGGACCTGGTGAAAGTGAACAAAGCCATCCAAGATGGGGATTTAGATCACCACCCCGTTTTAGAAGAGGCTTTTGCCAAGGCCAGAGCATTGGGAAAAAAAGCCCACTTTATTGGTTTGGTTTCAGATGGGGGAGTACATGCCCATATCAATCACCTGAAAGGCCTTTGCGATGCTGCCAAAGCCAATGGTTTTGAGGATGTTTATATCCATGCTTTTACCGATGGAAGAGACACAGATCCCATGGCAGGTGCCCGGTACCTTACTGAGCTTCAAGATCATTTGAAAAGCTCTTCAGGAAAAATTGCTTCTGTAGTTGGCCGATATTACGCTATGGATAGGGATAAGCGCTGGGAACGAGTAAAGTTGGCTTATGATGCCTTGGTGCTAGGTGAAGGGGAGAAATCAAAAGATATCATCCAGGCGATGAAAAAGTCCTATTCCAACGGTGTAACTGATGAATTCATCAGACCAATCATTCAAGTAAATGGGAAAGGAAAACCTTTAGCTACTATTGAGGAGGGGGATTTGGTCATCTGCTTTAATTTTAGAACTGATCGGGGTAGAGAGATTACAGAAGTCCTTACCCAAAAAGATTTTGAAGATTACAAAATGCAGAAATTACCTCTTGATTACATTACATTCACGAATTATGATGAAACATTTAAGGGTGTAAAAGTGCTTTTTGAAAAAGATAACCTTAAAAATACCCTAGGAGAAGTGCTTGCCGCATTTGGCAAAAAACAAATCCGAATTGCTGAAACAGAAAAATATCCCCACGTGACCTTTTTCTTCTCAGGAGGTCGAGAAGTGGCTTTTGAAGGGGAATCCAGAATTCTTTGTAGTTCACCTAAGGTGGCTACTTACGATCTGCAACCTGAGATGGCCGCCTATGAAATTGCCAGCAAAATTAATGTAGAATTAAAGAAAAAAGAGGTGGATTTCATTTGCCTGAATTTTGCCAATGCGGATATGGTCGGACACACCGGCGTCTTTGAAGCGGCAGTCAAAGCCTGTGAGACGGTGGATAAATGTGCTGAGCAAGTCATCAATACCGCTTTAGCCAGTGGATATTCTACCATTGTGATAGCAGACCATGGCAACAGCGACTGTATGATCAACGAGGATGGAAGTCCCAATACTGCCCACACCACGAACCTTGTTCCATGTATTATGGTTGATGATGAGGACTATTTAGAGGTCAAAGATGGCAAATTGGGTGATTTGGCCCCTACCATCCTGACCATGATGGGAGTGCATATCCCTGGAGAGATGACTGGAGAAGTCCTATTGAAAAAACAATGAAAAAATTTTATTTTGTAATTCTGATCGGATTGTTTTTTTCCTGTCAAAAGGACGGAAAGCAGCCGGTCTCAAATCCAGTTCAAATAGATAAGTATTTTCCGATACAAACCTTATTGCAAGAACAGATCGATCAACTTGAGGGTAGAAGTGTTGAAAAAACTACCACGCTCAAAGGGGAATCCATCACGACCATTCAAGAAATGGATGAAGCGGCTTGGAGGAAGGAACTTGACCTTTTTGTCCAGTCAGACATCAACAAAGCATCATTAGCGCTTTCCTATGAAACCGTCGAAGAAAATAATCAACTTATTCATCGTTTAAAGCCTGGAGAAAAAGGAGAAATTCAGGAAGTTAAAGTGAGCTATGAGGGGGATCAGGTGGTTGAATTGCAAATTAGATACCACGATGAAAATAACTTTTACAGATCCAGTTCAACAGCCACCATACAAATATGCCCTGCTACCGGCCTGATGAAGGGCTATGAGGTAACAGGGCTTCAGAAAGTTTGGTTTAAACCGCCTAATGAAATGAATATCAAGGCTGTTTTGTTGCCAGTTTGATATTTTCCATTTTTGAAACTGAAGAGAAAGACAATACTTTTTGATCCTTATCGTAATAAACGATTTTTATCTCTTTTGGCATATCAAAACCAAATATCAAATCAGGCCCATGCGCGTTGATGATCTTGGTTTTTTCCTTGATGTAATTATCATAGATAGACGCATCCACTTTTTCACTTTTCATAGAGGTTTCCTCCAAAGACTGATTCAAGTAATGAAACCCTGAAAAGTAAGAGGTTGGATTGGAACTCGTAGAACCGGCTCCGACCGGGTAAATCCCTGAAGACGGACTGTGGTCTATCGTCTCCACCAGTGAGCCAATCATGGCTTTTGGCTTCTGGTTTTCATCCACCTCAATAAATCCTACGGTTCTAAAGTGTCTGTTACTTCGGAATCTTCCAAAAAACGCCTCGTGAATCCCTGTATTAAAAGGGGTATAGTCCACTTTCTGATTGATGGAGTTTAAGTTTTCCAGAGAATTAACCATCAGTCCCATCTCAGAAGCATGCAATTTTCTGCTCCAAGAAGTGACAAGTTCAGGGTTTTTGATGTCCAATGCCTGTAACACCAATCGATCTTCCTTGGCAATCAAAGTGGTCAATTGATCCGCTCTAAGGATACTTCTCGGATAGGAAAACATTTCTCTATCTTCCTCAAAAGCCATGATATGATCGATTTTAATTTGGTCAAAATCGATTTTCAGAACTTCTGTCCTTGTTTTGGTATCCGATGCGAGGTCATAAGTAAGGTACAGGATATCATTTCCCTGTGGATAGGCCTTCCTTGAGTAGTAAGCATCTGCAAAATCCAAATAGGTAGAAAAATTGCTGCTTTTGAAACCTTCCATGTTTGGGGCTTTACCTGCAATTTTCTGAATATCCAGGGTAGTCAATAACCTGGGTTCATGAGTGGCATTCAAGTTGGCCAATACAAACCCTTCAGATTTGTGCTGATAGATGGCATAGACTGCTTTTCCATTTCCAAAATAATTGATCAGTTTATGTTTTTTGGAAGCGAGTTCTATCCCGCTCTGTAACATATACTCACCGGTTTGGTAAGAAATGGAATGAATGTCGATGCCGCTGCCTTTCATGGATTTGGCAACGGAGGAGACAAAAAGAGACAGCTTATCCACCCCATGCGAAATACCCAGAATTTCCTGGTCTTTGGTAAGCATGATGTTGAAGGCATGTTCTTTGATGGGCATTAAATTCTCATCCGTAATGTAAGCCTGGAACCGGACGCTTTCGGAAGTGATGGGTTCAAAATTCCCAATCACAAACACTTTTTCATCCTGAATCGAATGGATGAAAATATTTTTTTTGTCGGTGATGTTAAGCGCTACTTTTTGGGCCGATAGAAAATTTGACACAAGAAGCAAAAAACATAATGTGAACAACTTTTTCATAAAAACAAAATTTTATTATTAAACAATACCCAAATATAAAATATAATTTGCTAAAATGCAAGAATTCTCTTCTCAAAAATGTAGTTGGCTGAGCTCAGAAGCATGCTTTTCAAAAGAAATTATGAGGGTCTTTTCTGAAAACCAATTATCATTTCATTCATTTTTCCGATGCAAACCTAAAGGTA
>NZ_JACEFJ010000020.1 GCF_015354735.1 Pararhodonellum marinum
AACACAGGGGCAGAATCCAGCCTGACACCTTATTCCATTTTATCGCGGGTTAAGGTGGTCTAAATTAAAAATCGGTTGGATTTGCCTTAGTCCTATCAATCAGAATTTTTTGTTTCATTACAGTCGATAAATCTCTTTCCCATACTATTTCTTTTTTAACTTCCTCAAATTCCATAATAAGTGTATAAATTTAGTTGATTTTTACCTATTTCAGTAGTATATATGTAGGCATTATAGTTAATTGATTGCAGTCCCTTACTTTAATTCTAGCCTTGACATTATAGACCATGCAAAGACTGTTTTGTGTATTCCTGATTATTGTATTGGTTTCATGTGAAAGGAAAGCCGGTGAAAAATCAGAAGAAATCTATGCCGAAATTCATATCAGCATAGATACCGTAATGGTGGATTCTGGAAATGAGATTTTGATGGCCGCAACTGGAAGCTACGGACATGTGATCAGCAGTGACTTAGACAGGTTGTATTACTGGGACCCCAATTCATCCAAACTCGAAATTATCGATTTAGATGAGTTCCAACTGTTAGAAAAAATCTCTTTTGAAAAGGAAGGGCCCAATGGGGTTGGCCAATATGCCAATACATTGTCCACTTACAGGGAGGATCAATTGGCATTCATTGGCTGGGACGATAGAATTGCCATCTCCAGTTTGGATGGGGAGGTCATCCAAAGGATTAAACTGGATGAACCCTGGATGGTGGAAGATTTTGAAGATAATGGCTCCCTTTCCTTCAAGGGTTTTTCTGAGGATGGGAAAAAAATATACTGTGGGTTTTTGAATTTCAAAAAACTGGATAGTGATATTCTGGAATTGGATCTGGAAAACCAAACAAAAAAAGTTCTCCGATTGGCTGAATTTGACAAGCTTGATCAGTTTAGGGTATCATGGACATCTGATGATGGGAATGCCATGTCAATGAGTCATCCGAGTTTAGATATTACGACCTGGAACGGGCATAAACTTATTTACACCAACATACTCAACAGTGTTTACCGCTATGATCCACAAAGGGATTCACTTCAATTGCTTTCCTATAGCAGTTCGCTCACACCAAATGAAAAATCCGGCACTTATAAGAATGATGTTTCTACCCAAAATGAAGTCCAAGAAATAAGTGCCAAAATAAGAGAAGAGGTGAATTTCACCCAACTTGTATGGGACAAGGAAAACGAAGTATTTTATCGCTTCACTTATTTCTTACTTCCCAAAGTGGCTGATGAACAAACAAAACAGCGTAGTTTCATAAGCATTCTAAATGCTGATCTGGAACTAATAAAGGAAAAGGAAATCACTGAATTGGGTTTTAAATTCCCTAACCCACAATTTGTAAAGGAAGGAAAGATTTATTTCCCCCTCAACCTGGAAGATGAATTGGCCTATGTTAGGATGCAAATAGAATAACATGAATTAAATCAAGGTTTTCCCCTCTATGAAACCTACAATTTTGTCATATTTCTCCTAGAAAACCTACACTTTCACATACACCTTTTTTCTATCCATCCACCAGCCTATCAACCAAATGAGTATCATGTATGTAAGCGCAAAGCCTAAAGAGGCAGATTTATCAGGAAGCCAGCTGAGAAATAGGTTTTGATATAACCATTGATTTAAGGTGTCTCCTCCTACAGGAATGGCCCAGAAAAGGCTGATCAACATCAGGGATAACATATACAAAACCAAGGGATTTCTGCCAAAAACCTCAAAAAAGTAGGTCCATTTTTTTAGCAACCAAACCTCAATCACAAGCATCAGTATACCAATCAAAATCAGATCAAGCCCAACCGTAAGCAAAACAAAAGAACTTGTCCATATCTTTTTGTTGATAGGAAAGCCCAAGTCCCAAACCAATGATAGGCCAATAAAAATTAATCCTACGATCAATAGCACCTTGATTGTTTTGAGGTTGTTACCCCATTTCTGAATAAAAATACCTGCCATATATCCCATCAAAACGTTGACCACTGCTGGAAGGGTGCTCAACAAACCTTCAGGATCAAAAGGTACTCCCTCACCCCCATAAAGATTTTGAGGTCCTATGATGATTAAGTCCAAGTGGTGACCTGCATTTCCCAACATGCTGTAGGGAGCTTCAGGATCACCCAAAAACCAAAGGATTCCCCAATAACCTAGCAAGGCGAGCAAACTGTAAATTATGAGGCCTTTTTTTCCAAAATAGTAGATGATCAGTGAAGCCAACAGATAACAAAGGGCTATCCTTTGCAAAACTCCCATGATTCGGAGTTCTGACAAGTTGATCAGCACATAATCTCCTGCTGCGTTGATGTCGACAAAAGGAAAAGCATTGAGGAAAAGACCGATTAAAAAAATCATCAAAGTCCTTTTCAAAACTTTCCGCAAGAAAAAACCACCCCCAATCTGCATCGAATTCTTCATACTGAAACTCATGGCATTTCCAACCACAAACAGAAAAGTAGGAAATACCAGATCTGTGGGCGTGAACCCATGCCAATCAGCATGCGCAAAGGGAGCATAAATATGTCCCCAGCTTCCCGGTGTATTGACAATGATCATCAAACAAATGGTCAAACCCCTTAATACATCCAGAGATAAATATCGCTCTGAGATCCCAATGCCCCTTTGGACAGGCGCAATAACAGTTGCTTCTCGCATAGATAGATTGAAAACAGATTAATTCCTTTTTCTGTAAAGTTCATTTTCCAAATGAAACTAAAGAAAAATAAACAAATGCAAAAGGATGGACCAGTAAAATTTTATTAGGGGAAAGCGATGATAAATAAAAATTTGGGAGGAAGTAATCCAGATTGACCGAGTTATTGACTTTTAGGACCCCTCAATCACTATTCCATTGGTAGGTGGATAAGGTCCACTGGTAACAAGCCACTTCTCTTCTGCATCTATTTTTTGTAATTTAAAATCCATTCGATCATTTGAATTGCATCATGCCGGAAATAATACTGGAAATAAACGGAAAAGAAGAAAAACTGGATGTTGATCCAAAAACGCCTCTTCTATATGCGCTAAGAGGAAATTTGTCCCTTAACGCTCCAAAATTTGGCTGTGGGCTTGGACAATGTGGTACCTGTATGGTTTTGGTGAATGGAAGTCCTCAGCCTTCTTGTTTATTGACCTGTGAATCCATGAGCGGCAAATCAATCCGTACCTTGGAAGACCTTGGTAATGAGGAGAAGATGGACCCTGTACAGGAAGCATTTTTTGAAAAACAAGCTGCCCAGTGTGGATTCTGCACCAATGGCATGATCATCTGTGCAAAAGCCTTATTGGAACAGCATTCGGAACCTACCACTGCGGATATCACAAACGCTTTGAACCGGGTCTTATGCAGATGTGGCTCTCATTCGAGAATTTTGGATGCGGTAAAGTACGCAGTTAATTTGAAGAGAAACCAAGGGTAGATTCCTTTTCCTCATGGTAGAAAATACAAATAACGAAAAATTGATCAATAAGGGCCGAAGAGATTTTATCAAATCCTCCGGTTATCTGATGGTAGGATTTAATTTGTTTCCGATTGTTTCCTGTGTTCAAGGTAATCAGGCTGAAACCAAAAACCTCAATGAAGAATTTCCTCGTCCCCTTGATGCTAACCAAATCAATGCCTGGCTAAAAATTGACGAGAAGGGCCTGGTTACCGTGATGACTGGAAAAATGGAGCTTGGTCAAGGCATTAAAACGGCTTTACAGCAAATTGCGGCCGAAGAATTGGATGTATCCATGGACAACATGCGGATCCTGATAGCTGACACCGGAATCACCCAAGACGAGAGATATACCGCAGGAAGTGGGTCTATAGAAGGAAGTGGCGGATCAATCAGAAATGCCGCCGCTACTGCCCGGCAATTGTTGCTGGAAATGGCAGCTAAAAAACTGGAAGTAAACGAAAATCAATTGAGCATCAAGGATGGAATCGTAAGTGACATGAATTCCACTAAGACGATTTCTTATGGGGCATTGGTTCAAAATCAGCAAATTGATGGAAAAACCAATGAAGCTGTCAAGAAAAAAGATCCAGCTGCTTACAAAATTGTTGGCCGACCTATTCTGAGAGAGGATATTCGGAATCTGGTTTTGGGGAATGAACATTTTATACATGATTTGAGGCTACCGGAAATGGTCCATGCCCGGGTTTTAAGGCCACCGGTTTATAAAGCCAAGATAAAATCCATTCCTGAGACTGAAGTAAAAAGCATTCCCGGCGTCTTAAGTTTGATCCGTGATGGAAACTATATAGCCGTGATTGCAGATGAAGAATATGCGGCTGTAAAGGCCTTGAAGGTTCTAAAGGAGAAAAGTGTTTGGGAGAAACACCCCCTCTCTTTGGATGATCCAAATCTGAAAGAAGCCATCTTTAAAAGTGATGAAAAAGAACAGGTAGTAGACGGAGAAAAACAATTCGCCTGGGCTTCAGATGCACAGTTTAAAACTTTGGAAGCTTCTTATTTCAGGCCCTATCACATGCACGGATCGATAGGTCCCAGTTGCGCCATTGCGATGTGGAAGGAGGATTTTTTGACGATTTGGTCGCCTTCTCAGGGAGTATACCCTTTAAGGAGAACTGTTTCAGATCTTTTGAAAATACCGGAAGAAAAAATCAGGGCGATTGGCGTTCCCGGTTCGGGTTGTTATGGGCACAACGGTGCGGATGATGTTTCAGCAGATGCAGCCCTTTTGGCCATAAAATTCCCCGGACGACCCGTGCGCGTACAATGGATGCGGGAGGATGAGCACTCATGGGAACCTTATGGTTCAGCCATGGGCTTTACATTGAAGGCACAAATTGACAGAGAAAAGAAGGTAAGCTTTTGGCAAACCAAACTATGGTCAGATACCCACAGCACAAGACCCAATGGGAAGGCCGGTCATTTCATTGGGGCAAGACATCTTGATCAACCATTCAATTTTGATGCAGGGGGATTTTCGGGAGGAAGTTATAGGAATGCAACTCCTCTTTATAACTTTGGAGGCAAACAAATCATCTCCATCCCGTTTGTTGGACCTTTGAGGACCTCCGCATTGAGGAGTTTAGGAGCCTATGCCAATATTTTTGCTTTGGAATCTTTCATGGATGAATTGGCCTACTTGGCAGAACGAGATGTGGTACAATTCAGATTAGATCAACTTGAAGATCCCAGAGCAAGGGCAGTCATTGAAGAGGTTGTTGAAAAAAGTGATTTCAAAAGCAAAAGTTCTAATGTAGGGAAAGGATTGGCTTTCTCCAGGTACAAAAAAACAGCAGCTTACCTTGCCGTGGTAGCTGAGGTGAAAATTGATCCTGTGGGAAAAACTTTTAGGTGTTCTAAGCTTACTGCTGTGATAGATGCAGGCCAGGTCATCAATTCTGATGGGCTCAAAAACCAAACCGAAGGCGGCATGATTCAGTCTGCAAGTTGGACTTTAAAGGAATATGTAAGATTTAATGCTCAAGGTATCAAAAGTACCAGCTGGGAAACCTATCCTATTTTCAGATTTGAAGATGTACCTAAAATAGAAGTCTTGGTTTTAGATAGGCCTCAAGAAAAGGCCCTAGGTGCAGGTGAAGCTGCCCAGGGACCCGTGGCTGCGGCCATTGCCAATGCCATTTTTGATGCCACCAAAAGCCGTGTGAGAGATCTGCCCATTACTCCAGATAAGATCCAATGGAGTCGATGACCACTTAAAACATGACTATTATCAGTTTTTGACCTTTTGATTGTCAGTTCTTTTTTGACTTGCCGGATATATTTTTGTATAAATGATTACTTCCATGCAGGTCAAATCTTCCGATTCGATACAATTCGCCATTCCGGAACAAATCCTGAAAAGGCATTACGATCAAAAATTACCCAAAAGTTTTTGTCAGGATGTATTTAAACGGCCCATCATAAAGTCTGTCTTCCACCCGGAGGAGATACCATCTCTACTTTCGGCCAATCTTCCAAAAGTTTTGGACTGGCTTCATAAACAGGAAAAACCCCTGCCTCTAGAAAATGAGGTGTGCAATATTCCGGTATTGCTTTATGACAAAGCCCTCTCCACTGAAAAACTGCTGCTTCATTACGATGGAAGCCCTACCTCTGCGGAACTGATCAGGAAATTCGTCAATCTTTTTGAAGATGTCATTCAAAACAGCAAAGCAACCATCATTTCACCCAGCTTTATACCCAAATCAAAACTTAAAGAAGAGGAAGAGATTATTCAATTGGTGAGTCAATTTACCGCTGAAACCTCCTTTATCAAATTCAATTTTAACCGGATAGGTGATTTTTGGTCTTATGCGGTTAAAAATGAATTTACCCTGTTGGTAACCTCCAAAAACCATCAGGTAGATTTGGCTAAAGTGCTTTTCCATTTTTACAAAGGAGGAATGTGGTATGACCGGCTATCATTTTATCTTTCGCTTTAAGTCATTTCAAAGTATGATTTTTATCATGTTTTTTAGGGTTGATCCTCAGTAACTTGCTTCGAATGAACAAGCCTATCAGAATCATACCTCAGCAAAATAAGCAGTCCTGCTACCATTGCGGGGAGGATTGTGTGGACGAAAACATCGACTATGACCAGAAAAATTTTTGTTGTAATGGATGTAAACTTGTCTATCAAGTATTGCAGGAAAGTGATCTTTGTAATTACTACGACCTGAATCGAAACCCAGGTACCAGTCAAAAAGAGATTGATAAAAGAAGTAACCGATTCGATTTCCTATTGGATGAAGAGGTCATTCAGAAATTGGTGGACTTTAAAGATGAAAAGGAAACTCACATTACCTTTTCCATACCCATGATCCATTGTGCATCCTGCATTTGGCTTTTGGAGAATCTTCATAAACTTCACCAAGGGATCATCTCAGGCAGAGTGGATTTCATAAGAAAGAAAGTTCAGATCAAATTTGACCCCAAGTGGATTGATTTAAAGGAATTGGTGCTTTTGTTGTCCAAGATTGGATATGAGCCCAGCATAAGTCTGGCAGATTTCGAAAAGAAAACTTCCATTAAAATAGACCGAAAGCTGATATACAAATTGGCAGTTGCCGGTTTCTGTTTTGGAAACATGATGTTCTTTAGTCTTCCAGAATATTTTTCTGAAACAGAGCTCTTGGGGGAAGGTTTTAAAGGACTTTTCAATTACCTCAATGTATTGTTGGCCTTGCCTGTATTTTTTTATTCAGGGAGTGATTATTTCCGTTCGGCCTATCTTTCTTTGAAAGGTAAGAAGGTAAATATGGATGTTCCCATAGCGATTGGGATTTTTACCCTTTTCTTTTACAGCCTTTTTGAAATTTTCCTAATGGGAAGGGAAGGGTATATGGATACCCTGGGAGGACTGGTGTTTTTTCTGCTGATTGGGAAGATTTACCAGCAAAAGACTTACGACACACTTTCTTTTGATAGGGATTACAAGGCTTATTTTCCACTCTCTGTAACCAAAATCCTGAAAGGTGAAGAAGCGGTCATTCCGTTGACAAAAGTGGAAGTAGGGAATGTGATTAGGGTACGAAATGAGGAATTGATTCCTGCAGACAGTATCTTGATTGAAGGAGAGGCATGCATTGATTACAGTTTTGTCACCGGTGAAGCCGTACCTGTAATCAAAAAGAAAGGCCAGCTCATCTATGCAGGAGGAAGACAGAAGGGAAATGCAATTACCTTGGCCGTTCAGAAATCTCCCTCTCAAGGTTACCTGACTGATTTGTGGAACAATGAAACCTTTGAAAAGGAAAAACCGCATGGCCTCAATTCTCTTGCCAATGAGATCAGCGGAAAATTTACTGGTGTGGTTTTGCTGATTGCTTTTCTTTCTCTGGCATTTTGGAGCATGCATGACATAGGGATTGCCGTAAAGGCCTTCACTGCTGTATTGATCATTACGTGCCCCTGTGCCTTGGCCATGTCAACCCCTTTTACCCTAGGTAATACGCTCCGGGTTTTTGGACAGGGAAAGTTTTATCTAAAAAATGCTGATGTCATAGAGAAGCTTGCCAAGACAGATACAGTGGTATTTGATAAAACCGGTACTTTGACTGCGCCCTCTGCCGCTGCTGTTACCTATCATGGTGAACGGCTTTCTGAAGAAAGTAAATCCATCATTAAAGCCATGGTATCCCTATCTACCCATCCATTGAGCAACAGAATCAACAATTTGCTAAAGGAAGTCAAACCTGCAAAAGTTATGGATGTTCAGGAATGGCCAGGTTCTGGGATCCAAGCAACTTACCTATCACAGGTTGTGCGCTTGGGATCAAAGGAATTTGTTGGAGTTCACAATTTTGACAGGCCTGAAGAGGGTAACCTTGTTTACTTTAGTGTGGAAGGGATGGTATTGGGCTATTTTTCTATCCGAAGTGGCCTGAGAAATGGAGTGGGGAGACTCATTGAGGAATTGAGTGATAACCGATCTATTCATATCATATCCGGAGACAGTGACCATGAAGCAGCAAGTCTTCGTCAGTTGGTAGGTCCAAAGGTCCGCATGAAATTCAATCAAAGCCCGGATGACAAACTCAGGTATGTCAAAAAGCTGGGCCATAGGAAAGCCAATACACTGATGATTGGTGATGGACTCAATGATGCAGGTGCCTTGAGGGCCAGTCAGGTGGGTATAGCCTTGACCGAACATGTTGGCCATTTCTCTCCTGCAAGTGATGCCATATTGGATGCATCTGCTCTCAACCTGTTGCCCACTTTTGTGGCTTTCAGCAAAACCAGCCGCAACATCATCAAAGCCAGTTTCGGGTTGAGCTTTGCCTATAATTTTGTTGGGATTTTCTTTGCCGTCCAGGGCTTGGTAAGCCCGGTTTTCTGCGCCATCCTTATGCCGATCAGTAGCATATCCGTGGTTGCTTTCACCACGCTTACCACAAATTTTCTGGCTTACAGAAAAGGAATCAAATCTAAAATATTGTAAAAATGGAGGTGATTTTCATATTGATAGGAATCAGTTTGTTATTGGCCCTTGTATTCTTGGGCTTGTTTTTCAGAGCGATGAACAAAGGCCAATACGATGACAATTATACCCCATCCGTCAGGATGCTATTTGAGAATAAAACAAAACAAAGCATAAAAAACACACAAACTATTAAATCCAAGAAAAATGTCAGGAGTAACACTGGAAAAGTTTAGTTACGACAATAAGATCGTAAAATACTTCGGCGCAGCCACCCTTATTTGGGGTTTGGCTGGTATGCTGATTGGGGTTTTGGCTGCGACACAGCTATTTCTCCCAGAAGCCAATTTGGGTAATCCATACACTACCTATGGCAGGATAAGGCCTTTGCATACCAATGCTGTGATTTTCGCCTTTGTGGGCAATGCCATCTTTGCAGGCATTTACTATTCCATGCCTAGGTTATTGAAAGCACCTATGTGGAACAAGACCCTGAGTTGGTTCAATTTCTGGGGATGGCAATTGATCATCCTTTCGGCAGTCATCACATTGCCTTTGGGCTTGACCACTTCTAAAGAGTATGCTGAATTGGAATGGCCAATCGATATAGCCATCGCCGTTGTTTGGGTTTCTTTTGGGGCCAACATGATCGGTACCTTGTTAACAAGAAGAGAAAAACACATGTATGTGGCCATTTGGTTCTATTTGGCCTCTTTTGTGACCATTGCGGTTTTGCATATTTTCAATTCCCTGGCCCTGCCGGTTTCCTTTTTCAAGAGTTATTCCGCCTATGCAGGAGTGCAGGATGCTTTGGTTCAGTGGTGGTATGGGCACAATGCCGTGGCATTTTTCCTGACAACCCCATTCTTGGGCTTGATGTATTACTTTCTGCCCAAAGCTGCCAATAGGCCGGTTTATTCTTACAAGCTTTCTATTGTGCATTTTTGGTCTTTGATATTTATTTACATCTGGGCTGGCCCTCACCATTTGCTCTACACGGCTTTGCCAGAATGGGCTCAGGTGCTGGGAGTGGCATTTTCAGTAATGTTGATCGCTCCTTCTTGGGGAGGTATGGTCAATGGTCTGCTTACCCTAAGGGGAGCCTGGGACAAGGTAAGGGTTGATCCTGTTTTGAAATTTATGGTTGTGGCCGTTACAGCCTATGGTATGGCTACTTTTGAAGGTCCTTTGTTATCGCTCAAAAGTGTCAATGCCATTGCCCACTACACGGACTGGATCGTAGCCCATGTGCACATTGGCGGTCTGGGTTGGAATGGGTTTCTGACTTTCGGTATGCTTTACTGGTTGTGGCCCAGGATGTGGAAAACCAACCTTTACTCTGTCAGGTTGGCCAACACCCATTTTTGGTTGGGTACGCTCGGCATATTGTTTTATGCACTTCCCATGTATGTGGCTGCGCTTACGCAAAGTTTGATGTGGAAGGAATTCAGTGATATGGGCAGACTGGCCTATCCCAACTTTCTGGAAACCGTCATCCAAATTGTTCCCATGTACATGTTGAGGGCAATTGGGGGACTGTTGTATTTGAGTGGAGCCATCATCATGGTGTATAACCTGATCAAGACCGCCGGTCAGGGCATCTTTGTGGAAGAGGAAATGGATGAAGCACCTGCTTTGGCCAAATACCAAAGTCAGGCTGGGGAGTATTGGCACAGGGCATGGGAAAGAAAACCCATTTTCTTTACCTTAATGGCCACTGTAGCCATCCTTATAGGAGGTATAGTGGAAATCATTCCTACCATTCTAGTCAAATCAAATGTTCCTACCATTTCCAGCGTACAGCCCTATACGCCGCTGGAGCTGCAAGGAAGAGATCTTTACATTGCCAATGGCTGTGTGGGTTGTCATTCACAAATGATAAGACCTTTCCGGTCGGAAACTGAACGGTATGGTGAATATTCCAAAGCAGGGGAGTTTGTCTATGACCGTCCATTTCTTTGGGGGTCTAAGCGTACCGGTCCTGATCTTCACCGTATCGGGGGCAAGTATCCTGACAGTTGGCATTATCACCACATGGTAGATCCAAGAAGTATGTCTCCTGGCTCTTTGATGCCTCCCTATCCTTGGATGTCCACCAACACGCTTTCCCATGATGACATAGGGGCTAAAATCCGGACTCTTCAAAAGCTTGGGGTGCCTTACCCTGAGGGTTATGATGAAATCGCAAGGGCTGATCTTGAAAAACAAGCAGACCAAGTGGTGGAAAACCTAAAAGGAGCAGGCATAGAAGTAGCTCCCAATTCAGAGGTAGTGGCCTTGATCGCTTACCTACAGCGCTTGGGTACTGATATTAATAAAGAAACTGCTGACCTTCCAATCCGATAAAACCATGCAAAAAGAAATTCTAAGAACCATAGAAAATGTTGAAATCTATCCCCTCATCTCACTGATCATATTTGTGCTCTTTTTTATAGGGATGTTTTGGTGGGTGGTAAGGGTAGACCAAAAATACATTGATCATATGAAGCAACTTCCTATGAATGAGGAACATCAAAAAACCAGCGATCATGAGACAAATAAAAATTAACCTATTGACATTCATAGGCATGATTTTGACGATTCCTGCCTTCGCCCAAGCATCCGATCCAGGGCTGATAGAGTCTTTTTCCGCCATGAGCGGAACAGAAGTAGCCATACTAATTATCATCGCAGTGATCATAGGTTTGATTCTTTTGATGTTGGTAATGATGCTATACCTACTTTCCTTTTTAACCAAAGTTTTGAAAAAAGAGGATGAATCATTGGTAAATGAACCCTCATTTTGGGAGAAATTTAAGGTGAGGTACCTTACCGGCCAATTGAAGCCTGTAGAAAAGGAGCATGAAATCATGATGGACCACAGTTATGATGGAATCGTCGAGTTGGACAATTATATGCCTCCATGGCTCAAATATACTTTCTACTTGACCATCATTTTCGGTGTTGGGTACTTTTTGAATTACTCCGTGCTTGGTATCGGTCAGACACAATTTGAGGAGTATCAGGAAGAATTGCGAATTGCTTCAATTGAGGAGGAGCAGAGGCGGTCCATGGCACTTGCCACCATTGATGAAACCACAGTTGTTTTTGATGCAACTGGTCCTGGACTTAGGGCCGGACAGACCATCTATGAAAACAACTGTGCAGCCTGTCACGCCAGAGATGGTGGAGGGGGAGTAGGACCTAACCTTACAGATGAATACTGGATCCATGGAGGCAGTATTTCAGATATTTTCAAAGTGGTAAAATATGGCGTGATCCAAAAAGGCATGATTCCTTGGCAGGATCAACTGAGCCCGGAAGAAATGCAACAGGTTTCAAGTTTCATATTAACCCTTCAGGAAACAACACCGCTTAATCCCAAAGCCCCCGAAGGTGAAAAATATGAACCTGCCATAGAGGAGCCGACAGATGCATTAGGAGGCGATGAGTTGGGTTTGGAACCAGTGGATGAAAGTGAAGAAGAAAATTAACACCAATCAGAAATAGCTTAGATCTCAATAAAATAATCACAGGGATTCCCTTCATTGAATGAGTAAGAAAAACCCACATATACAACCGGATAAATTCAGAGATTCCTTGGCTACCGTCCAAGAAGATGGAAAAAGGAATTGGATTTACCCTAAAAAAGTTTCCGGTAAATTTTACCGTTGGAGAACATATGTGTCATGGGTGTTGCTTGGGATTTTGTTTGCCGGACCATTTATTCAGGTAGGAGGGAGACCTTGGTTTTTATTTAACATATTCGAAAGAAAATTCATCATTTTCGGAGCGGTGTTTTGGCCGCAGGATACCCATTTGTTGATATTCTTGCTTTTGATTTTTGTGGTTTTTATCATATTGTTTACAGTGGTTTTCGGACGGGTATTCTGTGGTTGGGCCTGTCCGCAAACCCTGTTTATGGAAATGGTGTTTCGTAAGATCGAATATTGGATCGAAGGAGATGCCAATCAGCAGAGACAACTGAACGCCATGGAATGGAATGGTGAGAAGATCAGGAAAAAAGGATTTAAAATGACCTTGTTTGTGCTGATTTCTCTTTTGATTTCCCACACTGTAATGGCCTATCTGATAGGTTTGGACAAAGTCGTAGAAATCGTATCCCAGCCTCCAAGCCAAAACCTCTCGGGTTTTATTGGGCTGATGGCTTTTACGGGTATTTTCCTTTTCGTCTTTACCTGGTTCAGGGAACAGGCCTGTTTGGTAGTATGTCCATATGGCCGATTGCAAGGTGTATTACTGGATAACAACTCTATCAATGTCAGCTATGACTATGTAAGAGGTGAGCCTAGGGCACCCATAAGAAAAAACCAAGCGACTGAAGCGCCAAAGGGAGATTGCATTGACTGCGGACTTTGTGTTCAGGTCTGTCCAACAGGAATAGACATCAGAAATGGGATCCAAATGGAATGTGTCAATTGCACGGCTTGTATGGATGCCTGTGATGAGGTAATGGTCAAAGTAGACAGGCCGCTTGGATTGATCCGGTATGCCTCAGAAAACAGCATTCAACAAGGGAAACAGCAATTGGTTACACCTCGTGTAAAAGGTTACTCAGTGATTTTGGTGATTTTGATGGCGATGTTTATTGGCCTTTTAGTCACAAGGGATGATTTAGGAGCTACTGTGATGCGTTTTAGTGGCATGACCTTCCAGGAGAGGGAAAATGGTCAGATTAGCAACCTTTACCAGATAACCATCATCAACAAAACCTTTGAAGCCCAGCAAGTGGGTCTTGGTGCTGAAGACGAAAAATATCACATAGAGATCATTGGGGATCAAAATTGGACCATCCCCGGTCAGACAAAATTTGAAGGTAGATTCTTTGTCGTGATTTCAGGAGAAAATGTTAAAGCCAATCAAGAAAACATCCATTTGAATTTACTTCAAAATGGAAAGATCATAGAGAGAAAAAAAACGAGTTTTGTGGCTCCCTTATCCCAGAAGTAGGAAAGGAAAAAATCATTATTAATTGAAAAAATATGAATTGGGGAAATAGCATTGTAATTGTTTTTGTGGTTTTTGCTGTTATAATGATCAGCATGGTGACCATTTGTATGAAGCAGGATGACTTGCACTTGGTCACTCAACATTACTATGAGGAGGAAATCAAATATCAAGAGCACATAGACAGGGTGATCAATGCCTCGACACTTAATTTGACGGCATTGGCCTATGATAGGGATAAAAAAACCATGACCCTTGATTTACCGATTGGAGCTGTGGGTAGCCTGCATTTTTTTAGGCCATCTGATGCTCGACTTGACCAGATATTGGCAGTGAACATGGATCAGGAAAAAGGTATACAAGTAGATGTAAAGGGCTTGAAACCAGGTTACTGGAGAGTCAAATTGAACTGGACAGCATCCGGCAAGGAATATTTTCAAGAACTCAAAATCAATATTTAAATGCTTTGGACAGCATTCTTATTGGGCTTACTGGGGTCGTTCCATTGTTTGGGCATGTGTGGGCCTATAGCCTTAGCTATATCAGCTAAGGAGAAGAGCCAGTACTACAGCAGAAAGCTGGCTTATAACTTTGGGAGGACTGTTACATACACTTTTTTGGGAGCGATTATCGGAATGCTGGGTTTTTCTCTCAGCCTGGTGGGAATACAGCAATGGGTTTCAATTGGCATGGGCGTATTGATCCTGATCATGGCCTTCAACTATAAAAAAGCGGAAGCTTTGTTGGCCAAAGCCGGGTGGTTTGGAATCATATTCAAACTGAAAAACGCATTGGGATCACGGTTAAATCCTAAGCAAAGCGGCAGTTACTTCATAATCGGGTTGCTCAATGGTTTTTTACCTTGCGGCATGGTCTACATGGCCTTGGTGGCATCTTTGGCCTTACAAAACCCGCTTCAGGGTGCCTTTTACATGTTCTTTTTCGGTTTAGGAACCATCCCACTCTTGCTCGGATTAATGGTGTCAGGAAAGATGTTTTCGCTCCGAGTGAGACAAAAACTGCTCAAAGGCATGCCTTATTTAGCCATGTTTGTAGGTATTCTCTTTATTGCAAGAGGATTGGGACTGGGAATCTCCATGTTCAGCCCGAGTTTTACCATGGCTCAGGGTAGAACCAACGGAACCATTGAAATGACAATGTGTAGCGGGGACTGAAATTAAAATCGGACAGAGCGACATTAATTTGTTGCCGCTCTCTCCAATGAAACAATTTTTTAAGTTGCTTATTCTTTCGCAAAAATTGCTTTGTAAGCCAAGCCTGCCAATATGGCTCCTATAACGGGTGCAACAATAAATAACCAAACCTGACCCAGGACCTCTCCACCCACAAATACGGCCTGACTGATGCTTCTAGCTGGATTGACCGAAGTATTGGTAACCGGTATACTGATCAAGTGGATCAAGGTCAAAGCCAAACCAATCGCCAATCCAGCGAATCCTTTTGGTGCCCTGGAATCTGTAGCCCCTAAAATGATGAGCAAAAACATAAAAGTCATGACGACTTCTGTGAGGAAGGCAGAAGTCAGGTTATATCCCCCTGGGGAATGTTCTCCATATCCATTGGCCGCAAAATTACCAATCGCATCACCGTTTCCGGTAGCAATCACATAGAGAATGGTAGCTGCAAACAGAGCACCCAGGATCTGAGCGATGATGTAGGGGGCCAATTCCTTACTGCTGAACCTCCCCCCGACCAAAAGACCTACCGACACCGCGGGATTGAGGTGAGCCCCGGAAATGTGCCCAAGACCATAAGCAATGGTCAATACAGTTAGTCCAAAGGCAAGAGATACCCCTACCAAACCAATACCTACCTCCGGAAAGCCAGCTGCCAATACCGCACTGCCACAACCTCCCAGCACCAGCCAAAAGGTTCCGAAAAATTCCGCAACTAATTTTTTCATCATAATTTTTAAGACGTTGAATTAAAAGAAAATTGAAAACAATGACTACCAATAACCAATTGGAATAGCGAACTAAAATAAAAATATTATTTCTTAAAAATGAATTATATCAAAATAAAAAATACAAAAAGTCATATAAATTAGAATAATTATTTTTTGATATCTGTTTTAATTTTTTTGTGTAATTATAAATTATTTTAATAATACTTTTCTATAATTTATTATAAAAATCATTGTCGGAAATAGATTAAATCGCATTACTAAAGACAGATTTCCCTTGCCTAGTTGTTCGGAAAGCCGGGTCAAAAGTGGAACAAATATTTCTGACAAAAGGTATACCAGGCTCTAAAATTATCAGCCCCATTTGGTCATATGCAACCATACCATCTTCAACGAATTCATCTAAGCAAATCTTTATGCCCTCTTCCATTTGATTGTAAAATGCGGTATCCCATTCCAGTTGGTGGTTGCAAATCAAAGCTAGTATGATGTTTTTTATCTTGAAGTCTTCTTGGGATAAAACATGGCCTTTTTCGATGGCCAATTGATTATTTTCTAGATGGTTTTTGTATGTCTCAATTGACTTGGAATTCTGGGCATAGGCAAGGTGGACATCACTGATTGCACTGCTGCCCAATCCAATCAAAATCTTGGAAGGCGATGTAGTATAACCCATAAAATTCCGGTGCAATTTTTTTGCAAGTTTGGCATGACAAATCGGGTCTTCCTCCAGGGAAAAATGGTCCATTCCAATTTCCAAATAGCCGGCTTCCTCAAGAATGGCTCGTCCCCTTTCATAAAGCTTTCTTTTTTCTGTTTCTTGGGGAAGAAAAGGGGCAAAATGGTTTTGAGAAGGGAATACGGAAGGCAAGTGGGCATAGCTGTAGAAGGCAATCCTGTCTGGTTTCAGGTCCAAGGTCTTTTGAAAAGTATCTTCTATGCTGCTCAAGGTTTGGTGAGGAAGCCCATAAATCAGGTCGTAATTGATGGATTCGTATCCGATTTTTCTGGCAGTTTCGGTCACTTCCACTACTTTCTCCAAGGGCTGAATGCGGTGAATGGCCTGCTGTACCTTTAGATTCAAATCCTGAATACCAAAACTCACCCTTCGAAACCCCAAATCAAATAGGGTCTGAAGATGGTCTTTTGAAGTATTGTTGGGATGACCCTCGAAACTGAATGAAGCCTGATCCAGCACAATTGCCTTTGAGGTGATCTCAGTAATAAGTCTATGAAGAGAGCTCGGCGAAAAAAAAGTAGGCGTCCCTCCTCCCAGATGGATTCCAGCCAGATTTGGAAGATCGGGTAGCCAACTCATATAAAGGTCCCATTCGGTCAATAGGGCATCTATGTAAGTATCTTCTACTTGGTGATTTTTGGTGATCCTTTTGTTGCAGCCACAGTAAGTGCAGAGGCTTTCGCAATAGGGTAAATGGATGTAAAGAGTGATTCCTTCTTCTTTTCCGAAAAGCTGGTAAGCACTTTGAAATTGACTCACCCAGGATGCTTCATTTACATTTCCAGACCAGTGCGGTAGCGTGGGATAACTGGTGTACCTCGGAACTGGAACATTGTATTTTTGGATCAGATCCTCTTGTGTCAAAGGTTTTTTAATGGTCATAGTGTTGCAAATTTCCCCTAATCTTTATATAAAACACATGAGTAAAAACTTCACTAAACCTGATAAATGTCAGTTTTTAGCACCTAAACATTGTTATAGATTAATGGTTATCCGCTTCTTTGCCACTAACCCAACATTCTTCTTCAAACGGGTTGGAAGTCCGAAGTCTGATGTACCGGACATTTCAATTTGCTGGCGAGAATTATATTGAATTACCATTTTACTGGCATCATTCCGTACATACATGTATAGATTTTAACACACACAAGTTTAGAAGCCTAATTAATTCTTCCTACAGGCGATTTTAAATGATATGAATTGGCTATTAGGATATTTCCTTGTACTAACTCCCAACGTACACCGGATTAAGTAAATCCTTTCAAATCCGGTTTTTTAAAGCTCATTTATTTTGATTAAATTTTGGAATGAAATCCCTAAGGAAAATCGGTTTTTACAGTGCCTTTATTCTCCCATTGCTCCTGGTGCTGGGCTATTTGGGAGGAGGATTTTGGATGTTGAGCATCCATTTGTTTGTTTTCGGTATGGTGCCTTTGATGGATTACTTTTTTCAGAAAGACCAATCCAATGTCCCAAAATCAGCCATCAGTGAGGTGGAGAAAGAAAAGTTTTATCGATTGGTCACCTATGTGTGGGTTTATGTGCAATTGGGTGTTTTGATTTGGGCATTCTATATAGTGAGTCAGATGGACTTAGGGCTTATGGAATGGGTCCTGTTTACAACCGGAACTGCCCTGGTCACTGGAGGAGTGGGCATCACAGTGGCCCACGAATTGGGACACAAACAAAATCGCCTTGAACAGTTCTATGCCAAGGTTTTATTGATGACGGTATGTTACATGCATTTTTTTATCGAGCACAACCGAGGGCACCATGTCAGGGTGGCTACCCCTGATGATCCTGCGACGAGTCGTGTTGGAGAAAATTTTTATGCTTTTTGGTGGAGGTCAGTAACCGATGGATACAAAAGTGCATTAAGCCTGGAAAAGTCCAGACTTCGAAAAATTCAAATTCCATTTTGGTCCACGCAAAATCAGATGATACAATTTGCCTTTTGGCCCTTATGCTTTGTTGTATGCTTTACACTTGTTTTTTCTGGATTCCAAAACCGATTGGTTTTGGAAATTCCAATTTTCTTTTTTGCCCAAAGTGTTTTGGCATTCACCTTACTTGAATTGGTGAATTATCTGGAGCATTACGGTATGGAAAGGAAGCGGTTAGCTACAGGTAAGTACGAACGGGTTACTCCTTTGCACTCTTGGAATGCAAGCCATGTGGTGAGCAATTTCCTACTGTTTCAACTCCAGCGGCATTCGGACCACCATGCTTTTGCCCACAAAAGGTATCAGGTGCTTGACCACCATTCTGACAGTCCGCAGCTCCCAGCAGGCTATTCGGCCATGATCATTCTTGCCATGTTTCCGCCGTTATGGTTTAGCGTTATGAATCCCAGGTTGGAAGAATGGAAGAGACTCACATCCAATTTGAAAACCTGAATTTGATTTAATGATTTGTGAGAAAAAAGATACATCTTTTTAATTTCCACGAAATTCAATGAATGTAGAAGAGACAGCAGAAATAAGACGTAAGTACTGTTGCCATTAACCGATTAAGTAAGATGCCAATGCCTATTCAATCAAACTTGTAACTGTGTGGTTAAAGCATAAAAAAGGCCCTGAATCTAATCAGAGCCTTTCCAGAAAAGAAGCTACTTTATCAGCCTAAAGCGTTCTGCTTACGCTGCACATTTCAAAACAAGATTCCGGATTCAATTCCAATATCCGCAAATATCCAATATCAGTTAATTGTCTAACGGTGATTCTGAACATTTATTCGCAAATGCTAAGAAACGAAAATCGATGCTTTTTTAATTTTCAAGATATTTCTCAACAGGAACAAATGGCAAACCAAATGCTTCCGCCACAGCCTCATACACAATATCCCCATGGATAATGTTCAGACCGGGTTTCAGTTCGGGGTTTTCCAATGCAGCTCTTTTCCATCCTTTTTCAGCCAATTGCATGGCATATGGGAGGGTGGCATTGGTCAAGGCCAAGGTGGAGGTGTAAGGAACTGCACCAGGCATGTTGGCTACACAGTAATGAACCACTCCATCTATGACATAAGTGGGATCCTGATGGGTAGTGGGCTTGCAGGTTTCAATGCACCCACCCTGATCCACCGCAACATCCACCAATACAGTCCCTGGACGCATGGCGCCCAGCATGTCTCTAGTGATGAGGTGAGGAGCTTTTGCCCCGGGTATTAGCACAGCGCCTACGATCAGGTCTGCATCCACAATCATTTTCCGAATATTGAATTCATTGGACATCATTGTTTTCACATTCGCCGGCATCACATCTGCCAAATACCGCATTCGGGGTAAGGAGACGTCCATGATGGTCACATCGGCGCCTAAACCAGCTGCCATCCATGCGGCTTGGGTTCCTACTACACCACCGCCTAGAATCAGGACTTTAGCAGGTAAGGTTCCTGGAACTCCGCCGAGCAGAATACCTCTGCCACCAAGGGGTTTTTCAAGATAATTGGCTCCTTTTTGAACGGCCATTCTTCCTGCTACTTCGGACATTGGGATTAAAAGAGGTAAGCCGCCTGCTCTACCTTCCACCGTTTCGTAGGCCAAGCAAATGGATTTGCTTCGGACCATGGCTTTGGTCAGCGGTTCGTAAGAAGCAAAGTGGAAATAAGTAAATAATAACTGGTTTTCCTTGATTAGGTTATATTCAGGTTCTATCGGTTCTTTGACCTTCATGATCATTTCTGCAGCATCATAGACCTCCTCTATTGTTGGAAGAATCTTCGCTCCTGCCGCCTCGTAAAGTGCGTCTGAAAAGCCACTTCCTTCTCCTGCTGTATGCTGCACATAGACCGTATGGCCCTTTTTCACTAATTCGATGGCACCTGCAGGGGTTAAAGCCACGCGGTTTTCGTTGTTTTTTATTTCCTTTGGAACACCTATGATCATGATAATCGCATTTGGGTTAATATTTTGGACAAATATACACAGGGAATTTGAAACAAAAACCAAGTTCAGAAGGCATGTTTTGTCCTTTTCAAAATTTTCTTTTATTTTCAAAAACAAATTTTGAATTAAATACCAAAAATGAATTTTATTTTAAAAATTCTTTGTATTTAGTGTAAAATTTTAAGGCTAAAACACAATTTAATAAGATATATTCAATATAATAGCAGTTTCATTGCCAAGTTTATAAATATATGCTATTTAAATAAAAACAAAATAATATTCTTTGCCGTATAATTAATTTCAATTAATTCAGAATTTATTTTGGATAATTGAACCAATTAATAGAGAATATAATTTGTTATCCTGATAAAATTTTCTATTTTTGACATAAAACCTATAATAGGTCTTGAACCCAAATTGCTCTTAAGATTAAAATGGAAAAAGTGGCCATATTATCCAACAAGAAAATAAAAGCTGAACTGGACAAATCCCAGGTGATACGCGACTATCAACTCGCTCAGGAAAGCAGGCATGCCTCACTGATGGGTAGAAAAGAAGTATTTATGGGTAAGGCCAAATTCGGGATTTTTGGAGATGGTAAAGAACTGGCTCAGCTCGCCATGTCCAAGTACTTTGAACCTGGAGATTGGAGATCCGGTTATTACAGGGACCAAACTTTTATGTTTGCCGTGGGTGAACTGACCATCCAGGAATATTTTGCTCAGTTATATGCCCATACAGATGAGGTAGCCGAGCCGGCTTCGGCAGGTAGACTTATGAACGGACATTTTGCTACCCGATCACTGAATCCGGACGGTAGCTGGAAAGACCTCGCCAAAATAAAAAACTCCTCCGCAGACATATCTCCCACCGCAGGACAAATGCCCAAATTGTTGGGTTTGGCATATGCATCTAAATTGTTTAAGCTTAACCCTGCTTTAGCCAAACTGCCTAAATTTTCAAATCAAGGAAATGAAGTGGCTTGGGGCACAATAGGAAATGCTTCTACCTCCGAAGGGATGTTTTTCGAAACCATCAATGCGGCAGGTGTATTACAGGTGCCAATGGTGATTTCTGTTTGGGATGATGAATACGGGATTTCAGTTCCCAATGAATTCCATACCACCAAAGGCAGTATTTCTGAGGCTTTATACGGTTTTCAAAGAACCGAAGACAAAAAAGGTTTTGAAATCCTGGTTGTGAAAGGTTGGGATTATCCTGCTTTGTTGGAGACTTATAAAAAGGCATCAAAAATAGCAAGGGAAGAACATGTTCCAGTTTTGGTTCACGTGATTGAGATGACCCAACCGCAAGGGCATTCGACTTCTGGTTCACATGAACGGTATAAGCCAAAAAGCAGGCTTGCTTGGGAAGCAGAATATGATTGTCTACTTAAATTCAAAACTTTCATTTTGGAATCCGGATGGGCTACAGAGGAAGAGCTGGATGAAATAGACAAAAAGGCCAAGCAGACCGCAAAAGAATACAAAGACGCTGCCTGGAAGGCATTTCTGGGTGAAATCAAGCAGGAACTCAATGAGGCTGTTTCAATCCTGAGACAAGCAGCCGAAAAAAGTAGGGAAAAAGGTCATTTGGAAATGCTGGCAGATGAATTGAGTAAAACCATGAATCCGATTCGAAAGGATGTGATCAGTACGGTCAGGAAGGCCTTACTCTCGATGCGCCATGATGATGCAGAAGTGCGGGAACCGCTGAGGATTTGGTATAATTCTCAAAAAGAACTGAACTACGATCGGTACAATAGCCACCTTTACAGCGAATCTGGATTCAGCACTTCCCACGTAAAAGAAATCCCCATTAAATATGGAGAGGAAGATGCCTTGGTGGATGGCCGCGAGATACTTCAGGCTTATTTTGACCAATTGCTTCAGAAAGATCCAAGAGTTTTTGCCTTTGGTGAAGATGTGGGTAAAATAGGGGATGTAAACCAAGCTTTTGCCGGATTACAGGCCAAACATGGTGAGTGGCGCGTAACTGACACAGGGATAAGAGAAGTTACCATCATAGGACAAGGTGTTGGAACAGCACTTAGAGGCTTGAGACCCATTGCCGAAATCCAGTACCTGGACTATTTGATTTATGCCTTACAGACTTTATCAGATGATCTGGCTTGCCTTCAGTACCGAACCAAAGGAGGTCAAAAAGCCCCTTTGATCATCAGAACAAGAGGGCACCGGTTGGAAGGTGTATGGCATGCGGGCTCTCCCATTAGCATGATTTTGGGAAGTCTAAGGGGTATTTTGCTCTGTGTTCCAAGAGACATGACCCAAGCTGCGGGTATGTACAATACCCTGATGAAATCTGACGAACCAGCCTTGGTGATAGAATGTCTTAACGGATATAGGTTGAAGGAAAAAATGCCTTTAAATCTTGGAGAATTTACCGTACCCATGGGTATGCCGGAGGTACTCAAAACCGGAAGTGATATCACTGTGGTAACTTATGGATCCATGTGCAGAATAGTACTTGAAGCTGCTGATCAACTTTTGGAATTAGGTATTTCCATTGAAGTAATCGATGTGCAAACGCTCCTTCCATTTGACAAATCCAACCGAATTCTTGAATCTATCCAAAAAACAAATCGAGTTATTTTTGCCGATGAGGATGTTCCAGGTGGAGCTTCAGCTTACATGATGCAACAAGTCCTTGAGGGACAGAAAGCGTATTATCATTTGGATGCCGAACCGGTTACTCTTACCGGCAAAGCCCATAGGCCGGCTTATTCCTCGGATGGAGATTATTTCTCCAAACCCAGTGTAGAGGATGTGGTGGAAAAGGCCTATGCCTTGATGTCAGAAGCAGATCCTAAACGGTTTCCCGCTTATTGATTTATTGAAGAGGAGATTTGTCCTTAATAGATTACAACATATTCAAACTTTACTCTTTGACCTCAGGCATTCCCTGAGGTTTTTTTTAAATTGGGCTGGAAACCAATTGGCTGCCCTTACTTTATGGTACCGGCAGGCCTTTTTCAAAGAAAAGCATGTATTTTGTAATCAACCTAAAATCATCCTAGATGAAAGCCCTTGTTTTGACCGCGTACAATAAATTGGTTTACCAAGATGAACCAATGCCCGAATACAAATTCGATGAAGTTCTTATCCGTGTAAAAGCCTGTGGCATTTGTGGGAGTGATGTGCATGGAATGGACGGCAGCTCCGGACGTAGGATTCCCCCACTTATCATGGGGCATGAGGCATCAGGAATCATTGAAGAGGTCGGTAGCTCGGTGAGTGACTTTTTACCAGGAGACCGGGTGACCTTTGATTCCACCATTTATGAACTGAATGACTGGTACACCTTGCAAGGGAGGTACAATCTCAGTGATAATCGAAAAGTTTTGGGTGTGTCACCCAAAGAGTACCGCCGGCATGGTGCCTTTGCGGAATATGTGGTGGTCCCGTCCCACATACTTTACAAGTTGCCCGATTCAGTTTCTTTTGAACAGGCAGCCATGGTAGAACCGGTTGCAGTGGCGGCACATGCAATAGACCTGACACCGATAAGGCTCGGAGAGACTGTATTGGTCATCGGCGCAGGGATGATAGGCTTATGCCTGATTCAGGTACTCAGACTTTCCAATGCAGGGACCATCATTGCCTTGGATATTGCTGAAGAGAAACTGGAATTGGCAAGAAAATTTGGTGCGGATTATACTTTTTTGTCCTCTGACCCAGAGCTAAAGGAAAAAATACTTTCCTTGACCCATCAGCGGGGAGTAGATGTGTCTTTTGAGGCAGTTGGGGTAGGGGCAACTGTACAGACTGCTATTCAACTGGTGAGAAAAGGAGGTTCGGTTACCCTAGTTGGTAACCTCGCCCAAGAAATTAATTTTCCCCTGCAAGCTGTCGTCACACGGGAAATCCGACTTCAGGGAAGTTGTGCCATTGCCGGAGAATATGGCAAAGTTCTGGAAATGATGGAAAAGGGGCTGATCAAAGTAGATGATTTGCTCAGTGCCAAAGCACCTTTGAGTGAAGGGGCGGATTGGTTTAAAAGACTTTTTGATAAAGAACCAGGCCTAAACAAAGTAATCTTAGAACCATGACATTCAAGACAGGAATTATAGGCTGTGGAAAGGTAGCTCATCTTCATGCCAAAGCTTTGAAGCAATTAGACAACTCAGTATTTTCTGCTGTTTATAGCCGGACCTTAACAAAAGCTGAGGATTTTGCGCAAAACTATGGGGTGAAAGCCTATGACAGCATCACAGAGATGATTGTCAAGGAGAATTTGCAGGCAGTGGTGATCTGTACCCCTCATCCCAATCACAGAGATCCAGCCATCGAGGCGCTAAGATCCGGTGCCCATGTCATGGTTGAGAAACCCCTTGCTGCCAGTTTATCGGACTGCGATGCCATGATTAAGGTGGCCAAAGAACAGGGAAAGAAACTGTCTGTCATTAGCCAAAGGCGATTTTATGAGCCTGCCCAGCGGGTAAAACAGGCCATTTTAGACGGAAAGATTGGAGAACCTGCTTTAGCAACCGTGGTCATGTTGGGCTGGCGGGATGAAAAGTACTACCGTTCCGATCCTTGGAGGGGTTCCTGGGCCAAAGAAGGAGGAGGGGTCATGGTCAATCAGGCGCCACATCAACTGGACTTGTTGCTCTGGTATATGGGAGATATTGAGGAAGTTTACGGCACTTGGTCCAACATTAATCATCCCTACATCGAAGTGGAGGATACGGCATTGGCCATTGTGAAATTCAAAAACGGGGGGCTTGGGAATATAATACTAAGCAATTCGCAGAAGCCTGGCATACATGGAAAGGTACACATCCATGGCAGCAATGGAGCATCAGTCGGTGTTCAGCCGGAGGGAGGGGCCATGTTCATAGCGGGCGTTTCCAAAATTGCGGAGCCACCCATCAATGACCTTTGGACAGTACAGGGAGAGGAACAGCATCTAGATAGATGGATAAAAGAAGATACCGCTCATTTTAATCAAATTGATGCTACCGTTTATTACATTCAAAAGCAATTGGAAGAATTCATTGCAGCAATAAAGGAGAATAGGGATCCGATGGTCACCGGAGAGGAGGGTAGGAGAACGGTGGAATTGTTTACAGCAATTTATCGATCCAAAAGAGACAAAATGCCTATTTCATTTCCTTTACAACCTGAATTTGCAAGGGATGATTACGACGGGAGGATTCAAAAGAGTTAATCCCAACTGTTCTGAAAAGGCCTGAATAGATAACCAACTCAGATTCTACCTTAATTTCTTGAGATTTGTTGGAGGGTGAAATCCGGGGTGGATACCACATTGCTTTTGTTCAGCTGTCGATCTTGGATGTGGACGTCCAGACGTACGGTATCGTTTCTAAAAATAATATTCCACCCTGATGAAAGCATGGCATATCGGATGGTACCTTCTATGGGCTGCGTCCTGCCTTCATTCAGTATTCTTGGGAATCTGCCATTGAAGGTAGTGAAAAAGGGAGGAGCGGACCAATCAAATTCTGTATAATTCCCTTGTCTTTTGATAAAAAACTTTACAAAAATATTGAAATGGTTGGGATTGATGCTTACCCATACCGTATCCCTGATTTCTATGTTATTGATAACGGGATTAATTTCCCAATCGAGGGGATTGTATGAAGGTGCATTGGGAGGCCGATTGCTGTAAGTGATTAGATTTCCCGTTGCATCTCTCAGATAATCAAGATTGTTAAAAGGTGGATCAGTATCCCTGGGGTTAAGTCCTAGGTCACCTTCGGAATCCCTAAAATCAATGGCTACAATCAAGGAATCAGAACCAGGGGTTTCGACAAATTCAACTGTATTGTACTCTATTTCAGGAACTGTCGGGAAATTCTCTGGCGGGGTAACGCAGGCACTTAAGATTAAGCCGCAAAATAATATGTAACTTAGGTTTTTTACCTTCATGAGGGCGCACTAAATTTGAGGCTAAATATAGGCAATTGTTCAATAAGGTTGAAAAAATGCCTATGACATTATTTTAACGATGACAATATTCAAAAGTTTTGTAGAAAAGGTTCAAAGTTGGGTGAGCACTGGTCACGAGAAATCACCTCAAGAGTTTGAGGCGTTGGCCATGGAGCTTTTTTATTTTCAAGCTGAGGCCAACCCTGTCTACAGGCAATACCTTTCGGCTAGAAAAATCGATCCCGCAAGTATCCAATCCATACAAAACATCCCATATCTTCCTATCGGTTTTTTTAAATCCCATGCTGTCATTTCTGGAAGGGAGGCTGATTTTTCTAAATTTTATGCAAGCAGCGGAACTACCGGTGTCATTACAAGCAGACACTATATATGGAACGAGGCATTTTACCTTCAACACAGCAAAAGGCTGTTTGAGCAGCAATATGGTGCCTTAAGCGACTTTCATATCCTTGCTCTATTGCCTGCTTACCTGGAAAGAAAAGACAGTTCCTTGGTGGCAATGGCTGATTTTTTTATTCAAGAAAGCCAATCTCCAATTTCAGGGTTTTATTTGTATGAGCAGAAAGAATTAATCGAAAAATTGATTGCCATTCGGGATGACTCAAGAAAGGTACTCCTATTGGGCGTGACTTTTGCACTGTTGGATTTGAGTGAATCGGGATTTGCACTTCCTAAGATGTCCAATCTGACGGTAATGGAGACCGGAGGGATGAAAGGCCGGAGAAAAGAGATGATACGGGAGGAGGTGCATGAGAGATTAAAAGTCTTTTTTCAGGTTGAAGCGATACATTCGGAGTATGGCATGACGGAATTGTTGTCTCAGGCTTATTCCAAAGGGGACGGGAAATATACCATGCCCCCGAGCATGCAGGTTTCGCTCAGAGAAATCAATGACCCATTTTCTCCGAGCCACAGAAGCCAAGGAGGCATCAATCTGATAGATCTTGCCAATTTTCATAGTTGTGCCTTTCTGGAAACCCAGGATTTGGGACGTGTAGATGATAAAGGCTTTTTGGAGGTTTTGGGCAGGATTGATAACAGTGAAATCCGGGGATGCAATTTAATGGTCAATTAATTTTGTATTCCTTGGATTATTAAACATATTTGGTTTTTAAAATTCGATGATCATGAAAAAATTAGCAGCAATTGTCCTAGCGGTAGGTATTTTGGCCATGAGTGCCTGTGCCTCGAGCAAACCTTGTCCAGCATATGGAAAGGTAATGGATAAGCAAGAAGTGAAAGGATAAAAATATGCTGACTCAATAGTCAGCATATTTGTTGATGTCGTCTAGGGTAATCACCTGATTGCCTAAAATGACCAGTCTTTCAACCACATTTCTGAGTTCCCGGATGTTTCCGGTCCAGGGATATTCCTGGAGCTTTTTAACGGCCTCTTTTTCAATCGATTTTTTTGCGGTTCCATATTCTAAAGCAATATCCTCCAAAAATTTATCGACAAGGACGGGTATGTCCTCTTTTCGGTCTTTCAGTGCGGGAACGGCGATGAGGATCACACTCAAACGGTGGTATAGATCCTCCCTGAATTTATTGGCTTCAATCTCTTTTCTCAGGTCTTTGTTGGTGGCAGCGATGACCCGCACATCCACTTTGATGTCCTTGTCTCCACCTACCCGCGTGATTTTGTGCTCTTGTAATGCCCGCAAAACTTTAGCCTGAGCTGAGAGGCTCATGTCCCCGATTTCATCCAGAAACAAGGTGCCATCATGCGCCAATTCAAATTTCCCCTGCCTTTGTTTGTTGGCTGAGGTAAAAGACCCCTTTTCATGGCCAAACAACTCACTTTCTATCAGCTCCGAGGGAATTGCGGCACAATTGACAGCAATAAAGGGGGCATCGGCCCGGTTGCTTTTTTGGTGAAGCCAATGGGCCACAAGTTCTTTCCCAGTACCGTTAGGACCAGTGATGAGCACCCTGGCATCTGTTGGGGCGACTTTTTCAATGGTCTGTTTGACTTGAGTCAATGCGGCAGAATCACCCACCATATCCAGTTTTTTGGAAAGTTTTCTTTTGAGGACTTTGGTTTCCGTAACCAGATTTTTCTTGTCCAAGGCATTTCTCACCGTAAGTAAAAGCCTGTTGAGGTCCGGGGGTTTGGGGACAAAATCAAAGGCACCTTTTTTGGTTGCTTCCACTGCGGTTTCTATACTGCCATGGGCCGAAATCATGATGAATTGTGGTTGTTTGTCCAGCGTTTTGACTTTGTCCAATACCTCAATGCCATCCATTTTTGGCATTTTGATGTCACAAAGCACAAGGTCAAAATCCTGTTCTGCAATCATATTAAAGCCCTGTTCGCCATCCTCGGCTTCAAAAATCTCATATTTTTCGTATTCCAATATTTCTTTTAGGGTGGCTCGGATGATTTTTTCATCATCCACAATCAAAATTTTAGGCATATTTTATCGCAATGTTAAATGTAAATAAAAGTGCAAGCCTATAAGCCGGGTTCTGTTCCCTGATCAACAGGGTACTCGCCATTTATCTAGCCCTGACCTCGCGGACAGGATCCATCGATCTACCCACTCCGGTTTTCCGGCGAGCCGGAATTGGACGAGCAGCCCTTGGACCGGAGCCTATTTGATCTTTCAACCCATAAGGTTTGCCCTGCGGCTTCGGTCACCCGAAACCCGGTGGGCTCTTACCCCACCATTTCACCCTTACCGCTACAAAGATAGCGGCGGTATATTTTCTGTGGCACTGTCTGTGACCATACCGTCACCGGTATAGCCCCTTCCCGTTAGGAAGTATGGCGCTCTATGTTGCCCGGACTTTCCTCTCTCCATCTTCTCAAGAGAATTTGGACAGCGGCGAGTCGGCTTGCACGGTACAAAAGTAACACAAAATATCTTCGCAGTTACTCATTGGAATTGAAATAAGCCCCACAATTAATCAAAACTGCCCATCCAAAAAACCTCCTCAGTTCGTAAATGAAATCAATCATTTTGGTACTTAGGTTAAACCGCTTGGTCTGATTTGGTTCAACAGGGGAAGAATCTTTAAGTACCAAAGGATAAAATCCTTGTAAGTGGCAAAATGTAAATCAATACTATATTGCTCTGATTGATGCTTTAAGGCATATCTGAGTCCATAGATTTTTTCGATTTAAAGTGGAATAGTATCTAAAAAAACAATTGCTTATTTAAAGTCCTTATTTGGATTAAGTTTAAATAGGAAATACATTTGCATTGTTAATTGTAATAAATCTAAATAAGGATAAGCGTCATATATTTTCATGCTAAATCTACCCTCCACCCGATTTATCTTTCTATTGGTCCTGTCTATTTTTATTTCTTTTGGGGCTATGGCTTCGAAATCCTTGAAAGATGCTGACAACGAACTAGTCTTAAATGGTATGGTCAAATCCAATGTCGGTGAACCTGTTCCTTATGCCAGTATCATGGTATTGGGAACTGTAAAAGGAACTCTGACCAACTTGGATGGCTCTTTTCAGATTTTTGACCTAAAAGACGGCAAATACAATGTCAAGGTCTCGGCTTTAGGTTTTAAATCCATCACCAGAGAAGTGGAAATCATAGATGGTGTCATTCAACAATTGAATATTGTTTTTTCTGAAATAGGGGTTGAAATGCCTCAAGTGGATGTGATTGCCGGCAAAGACAGGATATTCAGTAAAGTGCCTGGATCGGTAACCTTTATTGATCAAAAAGAAATTCAGACCATCGCCCCTCTTTCTGGCAATGAAGTGCTCAGAAGATCTCCCGGTGTCCACGTGGTTGATGAGGAAGGTCTGGGTATGCGGGTAAATATCGGCATCAGAGGTCTTGATCCGGACAGAAGCCGATCTGTCTTAGTCATGGAGGACGGCATTCCAGTCGCCTTGGCGCCTTATGGAGAACCGGAAATGTACTATTCACCTGCCATTGACCGAATGGCTGGGGTGGAAATTTTGAAAGGTTCGGGACAGATTTTATACGGTCCCCAAACCATCGGTGGAGTGGTGAACTATATCACCCCGAATCCGCCGGAAGAGCAGGAAGGCTCCATCAGGCTGCAGGGAGGACAGGGAGGTTTCTTTAGCGGGCTGGTCAATTATGGCAACACCTTCGGCAATACAGGTCTGCAGGTAAATCTCATGAAGAAAACCGCTCAGAATGTAGGCCCTACCGAATTTGACATTACGGATTTCAACACAAAATTTTTGTTCAATCTCAATGAACGATCTGAATTGGGAGTGAAACTTGGGATTTACAATGAAGTCTCCAATTCCACTTATATAGGATTGAACCAAGTGATGTTTGATCAGGGAGGACAGGATTTTGAGAGATTGGCTCCTGATGATCAGTTGGATGTAAGCAGGTATTCCATCAGCTTCAGCCACCTGTACCGCTTCAATGAGCGGGTAAAGTTGAGGACCATTGCTTATGGGTACACCACGACCCGAAACTGGAATCGACAAGACTTTACCATCAATGAAACCAATACCCCTCCAGCCAACTGGACAGGAGTGGAGTGGGGCGACAGAAATATACCGGGTGGTGCCATCTTCATGAGAAATTCTACGGGAAACAGAAACCGTCAATTTCAGGTAGGAGGTATCGAACCCAGATTGGAAGTGAATCACAACCTCTTTAACAGGGACAATGAATTGATCGTAGGAACCAGACTTTTGGTAGAACAGGCACTGGAACAGCGCGTCAACGGTACCCAGGCAGGTGTAAGAAGCGGGAACCTGGTGGAAGATGAAATGCGTACAGGAAATGCCATCAGTGCCTACGCCCAGAATAAAATCAACTTATCTGAAAAGTTTATGTTGAGTGCCGGGGTTAGGGTGGAAAGTTTCAATTACGAAAGAGATATTTTCAGAAGAAGTTTTCCAGAAATAGGTATTAGGGATACTTCTTTGGTAGCCGGAAACAACGTCGTGGAAGTAATTCCGGGAATGGGTTTCAATTACCGACCCATGCAGCGATTGAGTATGTTTGGGGGAGTGCATAAAGGTTTTGCCCCTCCAAGGGTAAAAGATGCCATATCCAATTTGGCGGATGTTTACGAGTTGGATGCCGAAGAAAGCTGGAACTATGAGCTTGGTTTCCGTTCTGATTTGGTCAGCTGGCTCTATTGGGAAGCGACAGCTTTCAGAATGGATTTTAAAAATCAGATCATTCCCGTTTCAGAATCCAGTGGTGGCTTGGGCTTTGGCGTGGTAAATGGCGGTGCGACATTACACCAGGGAATAGAATCAGCCTTGATTTTCGATATCAGCAAATTAACTGGGCTGAGCCAAGTGAAACTATTGTATGACCTAAACCTGACTTATGTTCATTCTACTTTTTCTGAAGACAGATTCAAGGGGGATATCAATATCAACGGAAACAGAACGCCTTACGCACCCGAATGGTTGATCAACACGGCGATTACCTTGGAGACTGAAATGGGATTGGGTTTCAGGCTGACAGCCAACTATGTAGCTAGTCAGTTTACCGATGAAATAAATTCACTGATTCCCGCGGTAGATGGGAGGACAGGGCAGATTCCAAGTTATTTTGTCATGGATGGCACGGTTAGCTATCAGCTCCCCAAATGGAACTCTCGGTTTAATTTCAGCGTGAAAAACATAACTGATGAAAGATACATTGCCAGCAGAAGGCCTCAGGGTATCAGGGTAGGATTGCCCAGATTCATTACCGCCGGTTATGAATTTAGATTTTAAAAAAAAATAAAAAAAGTTTAAACATTTTTGAAACCAGCAAGTTTTTAAATTATAAAGGCTTTAAAAAGCTTTTCTTCATAGTGCTGGGTTTGAGCCGTTCCGATAATTCGGAACGGTTCTTTTTTTATATTGTATAGATTTTGACGATAATACCAGTAGTATGGAAAGCAAGAGGCACAAAAAATTCAAAAGACTCATCAGGCTAGTCAATTTTTATCCGCCTTTTCTTTTTTCCGGAATCAAGGTGATTGACCACAATGAAGATTTTACCTCCTTCAGGTCGAGGCTCAAACTGACTTTTTACAACAGAAATTTGGTTGGGACGGCATTCGGAGGTTCATTGTATGCCATGTGCGATCCTTTTTTCATGTTTATCTTGATCATTAACTTGGGAGATTCCTACATCGTTTGGGATAAAGCTGCTTCAATAGATTTCAAAAAACCGGGAAAAGGAACCGTTTTCGCTGACTTTACCATTGATCCCAAAAGAATCGAAGAAATCCGACAAATTGTAAATGAAAAGGGAAAAGGGGTTTTTACCTTTCATACCCAAGTAAAGGATCAGTCTTCCCAGGTCATTGCCAAGGTGGAAAAGCAAGTGTATGTGAGAAAAAAGTAAAATGAATGAATTGCCAAAACTGTTATACCTTTGTGGATTAGTAAACTTCAGTAAATATGATTTTGGTTGGGAATGCGGTGCTCAGTGATGATATCAAAGAAAAATTCTTTGTGTGTGATTTACACAAATGCAAAGGAGCCTGCTGTGTGGAAGGGGATTCAGGCGCACCTTTGATGGATGAAGAAACATTGACCATTGAAGAGATTTACCCTAAGGTCAAGCCTTATCTATCCAAAGAAGGGATAGAGGCCATTGAAGCCAAAGGAACTTGGGGCATTGATAGGGACGGGGATAAAGTCACCACCACCATTGGTGAAAATGGGGCCTGTGCCTTTGCTTTTACAGACAGCAAAGGCATATTAAAATGTGGGATAGAACAAGCTTATCTGGCAGGGGAGACCTCATTCAAGAAACCCATCAGTTGTCACCTATATCCCATTCGCGTCACCCAATACGAGCAATACGACGCATTGAACTACGATAGATGGGAAATTTGTGATCCTGCCTGTCATCTGGGCAATCAATTGCAGGTTCCAATTTATAAATTCCTGAAAGATGCGCTGATCAGAAAATACGGAGAAGACTGGTACAACGAGCTTCTTCAGGAAATTGAGGGATGAAATCAGAACGAAATGAAAGCGGGATCCGTTAACAGGAACAATATCCGGTTATGAAAACACTTTTTACTTTTACCGCATTTCTGTTCTTGGTCAGTGTTGGGCATAGCCAAAGTTTTATCAAACGCTACATCAATAGTATCATCAATGATACCTCCGACATTTCTCAGCCACAACTGCTGATCTATCCTACCTTGGCTTATGCGCCGGAAACGAGTTGGGAAATAGGTTTTAGCTCGCTTTATGTGTACTATGCCAAGCGGGATACAACAAACAGGCTAAGTGAAATCAATGGATTTACATTTTTTACTTTGGAAAATCAATACGGGATTTGGTTTGACCATGCCATATACGGTGACAAAGAAAACTGGTTTTTTTTGGGAAGATTACGGTTCCAGAGTTTTCCCTTGTTCTATCATGGCATAGGACCGGATTCTCCGGCTGATTATCTGGCTTTGGTTGACGGGAATCAGATATTGGTTAAGGAAAGGGTTTTGAGAAAAGTCCGTAAAAATCTGTATTTCGGTTTGGAAGTGGATTTTCAAAGATTCAATAGGGTGGAATTTATCCCCAACTCGGAGCAGGTCGATTTTGATTTGCCTATAGGATATGAAGGATCTACCAACCTTGGATTGGGGGCAGGTTTGGTCTATGATAACAGACACAATGTATTGAATGTAAGGAACGGCTTCTTTTCAGAATTGGGATTGATCCGTTCCGGACAGGCATTTAGTGATTTCAGCTTTACCAGTGTCATTTCTGATACCAGGATTTTTAGGCCCATAGGAACCCGAAATGTCCTAGCAGCCCAGCTGTTGGGTCAATTCAACAGCGGAAACGTGCCCTTCAACCAAATGGCACTTCTTGGTGGAGAAAGCATCATGCGTGGTTATTATTTCGGTCGATTTAGGGATAAAAATCAGATCGCCTCCCAGGTGGAAATGAGGTTTCTTCCCCTCAAACTCGGCTTTACAGATCGGATCGGAGCAGCCGTTTTTGCAGGAGCGGGTACCGTTTTTCCAGAGTTTAGCCAATTGTCATTGGATAAATTTGTTTGGTCGGCAGGAGGGGGCTTAAGGTTTCTTCTATTCCCCAAAAAAGACATTTATACCCGTCTGGACTTTGCCGTCACCAGAGAGGGCAATGGCTTTTATCTGTTTATTGGGGAAGCTTTTTGATGTTGACTAAGTTAATAATTATTCTGCCTTTACTTCATTTTTCAGTGGTTTGCCTTCCTCAAAATCCGTCAGGTTGTCCAGCGTGATTTTGGTGATTTCCCGTAGGGCTTCTTCGGTCAAAAATGCCTGATGGCCGGTAATCAATACATTGGGAAATGTCATCAGCCGCATGATCACATCATCCTGTATGACTATTTCTGATAAGTCCTTGAAGAAAAGCTTCTCTTCCTGCTCGTAAACATCTATGCCCAAAAAACCAATGTGTCCATTTTTTAGTCCATGTATCACTGATTTTGTGTCTATCAAAGCACCCCGGCTGGTATTGATCAGTTTTACCCCTTTTTTCATCCATTGAATGGTCTCCTCATTGATCAGGTGATGGGTATCTGGGGTTAGCGGGCAGTGGAGGGAAATGATGTCGCTTTTCGCCATAAGGTCTTTTTTTGAAAGATATTTTACGCCCATTTGCTTCACTTCCTCATTTTCGTAAGGATCAAAGGCCAATACCTCACAGCCAAAACCCATCATGATCCGGCAAAAAGCCCTCCCGATGGCCCCGGTACCGATTACCCCGACTTTCTTCCCATAGAGGTTGATTCCGGTCAAACCTTCTATTGAAAAATTGTTTTCCCTCACCCGGTTATAAGCCTTATGGGTTTTACGGTTGAGCGTCAGGATCAAGGCCACCGTGTGTTCTGCCACCGCTTCCGGGGAATAGGCCGGTACCCTTACCACTATGAGCCCATGATCCCGGGCAGCCTCGAGGTCAACGTTATTGAAACCTGCACACCTGAGGGCAATGACTTTGATCCCTTTTTCCGGCAGTTTTTCGATGATGTCACGGCTCAGCTTATCATTGACAAAAATACAGACTGCCTCATGACCCTCACAAAGGTTGATGGTGTGGTGAGACAGATAATCCTCAAAGTAATCAATTTTGTGGTTGGTTTGTGACAAGTAGGCATTGAAGTGCTGCTTATCGTAGTTTTTGGTGCTGAAGAAGGCAACTTTCATGGAGGGTAAGGTGAGGTTGGTTTTTTGCTTAATCTTACAATTTACCAATTCTTCTCCCAAAAAAATAAGCCATGGAAAATTGATTTTTCCATGGCTTTTATCATTAGAGATGTTGTGGTGTGTTACATGGTTCGGTCGATCTTCACCTGATCCAAACCGCGCTTTTTCAACAAGGCATCTATTTTGGGTTCAGCACCTCTGAAGTTGACATACATGTCCATGGGCTCATCGGTACCTCCTCTTTCCAGGATTTCCCTGCGGAAGGCCTGTGCTTTCTTAGGGTCAAAAAGGTCTGTCTCCTTGAAAGCCTGAAAAGCATCCGTATCCAGTACCCCGGACCAGATGTAACTGTAATACCCGGAAGAATATCCCCCTGAAAATACATGTTGGAAATAGGTACTTCTGTACCGTGGGATGATTTCGTCGATCAACCCAATCTCTTCCATGGCAGCCGCTTCAAAATCAGTGGCATTCTCCGAAATGGGTTCTTTTTGGGTGTGGTAATTCAGATCCAGCATGGATGCCGCAAGGTATTCTGTGGTACCGAATCCCTGACCGAAGGTGCCGCTCGCCTGTAGTTTATCGATGAGCTCATCCGGTATGGGTTCTCCTGTTTTATAATGGACGGCATATTGTTTCATCACCTCGGGTTCAGCAGCCCAGTTTTCCATGATTTGAGAGGGCAACTCCACAAAGTCACGGGGAACCGAAGTGCCTGCCAGGCTTTTGTATTGCACATTGGACAACAGTCCGTGCAAGGCATGTCCAAACTCATGGAAGAAGGTCGTTACTTCATCAAAAGTCAACAGTGCCGGGGTGTTACCGGTGGGTTTGGAAAAATTACAGACTATAGAGATGACGGGTGCTTTTCTTTCTCCCTTCACTGTTTGTTGCGGCCTGTAAGAAGTCATCCAAGCGCCGCCTCTTTTGGATGTTCTTGGATGAAAATCCATGTAAAGGACGCCCACATGGCTTCCGTCGGCCTCTTTTACCTCATAGGCTTTGGCTTCGGGATGGTAGGTGGGGATGTTGTCAATGCGCTCAAATTGTAATCCGTATAGTTTTTGGGTGACCATAAAGACCCCTTCCTGTACCTTGTCCAAGCTGAAATAGGGCTTGATTTCCTGCTCATCCAGATCAAAATTCTGTTGGCGCAGCTTTTCTTCATAAAATCTCCAGTCCCAGGGCTCGAGCGGGGTATCTTTTCCCTCTGCCTGCATCATCTGCTGTATGGCCTCTCCTTCTTCCTTGGCCTTGGCCAAAGCAGGGGTCCACAGCTGATTGAGTAATTTATATACATTCTCTGAATTCTTGGCCATGGATTCTTCCAACACATAATCCGCATGGCTTTCATAGCCGAGTAACTGGGCTTTTTCTCTGCGCAGGTTTGCCATTTCTATCAGAATTTCATTGTTGTCATACTGATTTCCCTGGTCGCCCCTTTTTTTGTAGGCTTCCCAGATTTCTTTTCTCAATTCCCTGTTTTCAGCATATTGAAGGAAGGGCATGACACTGGGATTTTGAAGGCTGAAACGCCACTTGCCTTCCATATCTGCGGCCTTGGCATCATCCGCCGCGGCATCCCTGAGTTCTTGAGGCAGCCCAGCCAAATCAGCCTCATCTTCTATGATCAGTTCATAGGCATTGGTCTCCGCCAGTACATTCTGACCAAACTGCAGGCTGAGGACAGAAAGTTTGCTGTTGATGTCCCGCATTTTTTCTTTGTCTGCATCATTCAGATTGGCACCGCTCCGCACAAAAGATTTGTAGGTTTTTTCCAGGAGTTTGTGTTGTTCAGCATTCAGATCATATTGGTCTTTTTGCTCCCACACGGTTTTGACCCTTTCAAACAAGGCCTCATTGAGGTTGATGTTGTCCCTGTGCTTGGAAAGTTCTGGGGCCATCTCCCGGGCAATTCTTTGGATTTCGTCATTGGTATTGGCAGAGTTCAGGTTGTTGAAAACAGCCCCTACCTTGCTCAGTAACTCACCGGAAGCCTCCATGGCCTCTATGGTATTGGCAAATGTTGGTTGCTCTTGGGAGTTGATGATGGCATCGATTTCTTTTTGTTGTTGGGCAATGCCTTCCTGCAGAGCAGGGGTAAAATGTTCGTTTTTGATGCGGTCAAATGGCGGAACACCAAAAGGTGTTTCGTACTCCTCGAAGAATGGGTTCATGGTAGTTTCTTTTTCATTACGTGGGCTACAGGAAAAAAGCAAAATTCCTGAAACCATCAGGATCATCATGGATTTTCTCATATGTTGTTGTATTTGGGTATGATTTGCTCACAAATATAAAACATTTTTCCTTCGACATGAACTTTGGTGATGGACGGTAGGAGGTGGAAATAAGGTCAAGGAATGGAAAGGATAAGCAAGAGCAAACTCCTGACCATCATCGCGGAATTTGCCCATACATTTATAGGGTAGGTAAAGGGCTTGGATTTTTTAATCCAGATTAGAAAAAACCTCCTCAAGATCAAGTTTGAACCCGGAAATACATTTCGAAGCCACAACATCCCCAAGGGTAAAAAGCTTGGAAGACACATATTTCTTGTCCACCAGGGTATAAACCAACAGGGTCAGTTCAGAAGGGTGTATGATCCAGTATTCTTTTACCCCGCTTTCTTTATACACTTCATATTTGTGCTGAAGTTCTTTTTTGTTGTTTCCCGGGGAAAGTATTTCTACAATGAGATCAGGGGCACCGATGCATCCAAATTCGTCCAACTTACCTTTGTCACAGATTACACATATGTCTGGCTGAATTACAGTACAGATGTCTTCATTTTTCTTTGATTGGACAGGAAGTCTTACATCAAAAGGGGCCTCATATACTTCACAAGGATGCTTGCTTAGGTAGTTGTGTAATTTTGCAAAAACATTGCCTGATATTTTTTGGTGGATTCTTCTAGGAGCAGCTGCAGCCGATCTGAAAACTCTCCCTTTGATGATCTCCACCATTTCATCCAACTCCCATGTCAAATAATCCGCATAGGAATATACCCCGTATTCGGTAAAGGGCTCGGCTGCTTTGTTTTGATTTTCAGGTTTGGAATCCATGGTTTTCATCTAACTAAGATATGAAAAACAAGGGTTAGTCAAAAGAATTTGAAAGGTGAATCAGGCACCTCAGACACCCACTCTGTTCCAAAGGATTTTATTTCCATTTATAGAAATACGTATTGGTTGCAAATTTTCATCCGTTACTTTTGTGACCGGAGCAAACTTGAAAACAATGAACCTTGTAAAGCCCACCTTGGCCGTAATTGTTTTTTTATTTTTATGTGATTCACTGGCTTTTTCACAGGAAAAGGAACAATATGTTATTCTGATTTCACTTGATGGTTTCCGATATGATTATGTAGAGCGGTTTCAACCTGAAAACCTGCTTAAATTTATTGAGAAGGGCACTGCTGCAGAAGCCTTGATTCCCTCTTTTCCTACCAAAACTTTTCCCAATCATTATACAATAGCCACCGGCAAGAGACCTGAAAACCATGGTCTGGTGGACAATTCTTTCTACGACCCGGCAAAGGGCCAAACCTACAGGATCAATAATCGGGAGATAGTGGGTGATGGGGATTGGTATGGAGGAACACCTTTATGGGTATTGGCAGAACAAAGCGGAATGAAGGCCGCGAGTTACTTTTTTGTGGGGACTGAAGCCCCTGTAAAGGGTATCCGGCCTTCCTATTATCATTTGTATGACGTAAACGTCCCTAATTTGACCCGGATTTCTGTGGTACTGGAATGGCTCCAACTGCCTGAGCGTGAAAGGCCGAATTTAATAACACTCTATTTTTCTGATATGGATGATGTTGGTCATCGGTATGGCCCAAGCAATGATGAACAATTGTCAGTCCGCTTGCAGCGACTGGACAAGGAACTCGGGGTTTTATTTGATGGTTTGAATAGTCTGGATATGGATCTCAATGTGATCATCGTATCAGACCATGGCATGGCAGATGTCCCCAAAGAACAACTTCTCGATCTAAATGTGATCACAGCTGATATTCCTGCCCGTGTGGTCAACAATGGCGCTTTGGCTCATTTGTACCTGGAAAATCCTTCTCAAACCGAACAAATAGTCCAACAACTTAACCATACCAAAGGCCCCTATAAAGCGGTAAAAACGAATGATACCGAATATTACCAAGATCTTGAAAAATTTGGGGCAAGAATCGGTGATATTCTGATTATCCCGGATTTTGGACATTACTTGGCCACTCCTGCAGGAATGATGGCCTATCAAAACCGAACCGCCAGATTCAAAACCAATGTGTATGGAGAACATGGTTTCCATCCGGAACACATGGAAATGCACGGAATATTTTATGCCAAAGGTCCGGCTATAAAAGAAGGGATGCAGGTAAAGCCTTTTCAAAACATCCATGTCTATCCTTTGATCTGTCAGATTCTAGGATTGCCTATTCCGGATGACATAGATGGGGATTTGGAAGTCTTGAAACCGATATTGAAAGAAAAATTATGGAAAGAAAAGCAATAGAGAACAGGGAGGATGTGTCGCTTTTGGTGAGGAGCTTTTATGCCAAGATCAGAGTTCATGAAAGCCTTGGGCCGATATTCAATAAAGTGGTGGAAGATTGGGAATCCCATTTGGAACGACTGACTGATTTTTGGGAAATGGTCCTGTTACAGTCTGGTCCAGGAGCAGGCAAATTCAATCCAGTCCCTGTTCATAAGGAAGTTGACCGAAGCACGGGAAACAGCATCGAGCAATTGCATTTTGGAAACTGGCTGGAACTTTGGTTTTCAACTTTGGATGCGTATTTTGAAGGTAAAAATGCGGACTATGCGAAAGAACATGCCCGACGCATGGCCCATATCTTGTTTTTTAGAATTTTGGAAGGAAGGGGAATCAAAATAAAAGGATAAAGGAATATGATCCTTTATCCTTTTAGGGTATCAATTTTTCAGATACGGAGTTTTAACTGTTTTTCTGTTGTCCTTTATTTTCTATTGTTTCTGTACCCAAGTATTGTCCATTTTCATAGGTTTCAGACTTGATCCATAGGCCGTTGTCATTGAAGAAAAACTGATTGCCATGTTTTAAATCATCTTTGAAAATGACCTCACTGTTCAATTGCCCATCCCAGTCAAACCACTGCCAATTGTTTTCCCGTTTGTCATTTTTGAACAATCCTTTTACTGCCTCTGAACCGTTTTCATAATAGGAAATGGAGTAACCATCTTTCTGCCCCATATAATAGTTGGTTTGATCCAAAAGTGTTTCCATTCCATCATCAAAGAAAGTTTTCCAGTTGCCATTGCGAAGGCCATTTTTTAAACTGCCCCTTGCAAGAACCCCACCGGAAGGGTAATAAAGGACATAATCGCCAAAGCCTTCAGTCACCAACTGACCTCCCTCCTGATCCCATTGATTCCATATTAGTTCTTTACCTTCTTCAAATTTGGCTTCCACATGCATTTGTCCGTTTTCATGGTACAAGTTCCAAATCCCGACTTTTTTCCCATTGTCTATTTCACCTTCTTCTTCCACCATTCCATTGGCATAGAAAGACCTGTATTTGCCTTTTCCGTTTTTGATGATGGTTTTTCCTGATGCATCGATCAAAAAGAGCCAATCCATGATTTCATTGGAATGGTAATTTATGGTACTCAACAGTTTTCCGTTTTCATCCCAAGTGTTCCAAAGCCCTTTTCTTTCTCCTTTTTCAAAATGCCCCTCCTCAGAAACCTGGCCATTGGTATGAAAAAAAGTCCAGAGACCTTCTTGCCTGTCCAACATATACTCACCTTTTGCCTGTAATACACCATCCGGGTAATTTACAATCCATGGGCCTGTCATTCTTCCATATTCGTAGACACCCGAATCAGCTACTGATAGGCCCGCATGAAAAGAAATGTATGGTCCATGGGCTAGCCCATTGCTATAGATTTCTTTTTTGGTCAGGTTGCTTTCCTCGTCATAATATTGCCAAAGACCGGTTTCAACTCCATTTTCAAAATGGGCTTCCAATGCCAAGGCATTGTTTTCATGAAAATATTTCCAGGTACCATTGGCTAATCCTCCTGATAATTCCCCTTGTGAAAAGACAGCCCCAGAATCATAGAAATAGGTTTGTTCCCCTTCCTCAGCCTTGGGCAAGCTGAAAATCAGACCACCTATACAGACCGCAGAGAGGATAGACAAGGGAAGACGCAACGCCGATCCTCTTGGCGTCAAATCACCGTCAACCTCCAATTCTGATGGGATGGTTCTAAAGGCAATTTTATAGCCCTGAAAAATGGCAATGCCATAAAACAACAGGTCAATGATGTCAAAGGATTCAATGAACAGTGTCCCTATATTGCTGCTGTCAATCAATCCAAGCACCTGCCAATAACCCATGTCCAACTCATTGCCGATAAAACCTACCTGACTGAGAAGATTGCCCAGTACGCAACCTAAAAGGGCAAAAAAACCTCCAATAAAACCAAATATGGGGTCCACTCCCGCTCCGAAGAACCTGACTCCATAGCCTACCAAAAACCCGACGCCAATGGCCATGAAACCAATCTGATAATGAGTAATTACCGTAACGGTAGCCCATAGTAAAGCAGCGACCACAGCGATCAAAAATCCACCTAGAATAGCAAATCCCAAACTTTGGTGAGACCTGATTTTGTCAAGGATGGGTTCTGGTAATGACGTTAACCATTCTTGGTGATCAGGGGCTAGGATTTCTTTTTCTTCTAGAGTTTGTTCTTTGACAGCAGTGTCTCGTTCAAAATAAGCGCAGTTCTCTTCGAAGTCTGCCGCTTTATCTGTTAACCTGCAAACCAAACCATGCATCGGATCAAACTTCCGTTTGACACATTTTTTGCAAAATTGTAATCTTTCTCGTTTTTCCATTTCAAAAAGGATGGGTGATAAAAAAGGAATAAAAATGAACGTGAAATATAGGTTAAATTTTAAATAAATAGTATAAACTTCTCATTGTTTTTTTTTGGAGTTTTGCCTTCAGGGTAAATGCAAAAAAAACAAGGACCACCTGTAGTTTCAGATTGATCCTTGTTTTACCAAGATTTTTGGTGGATTTCAATTAAAACCCAACCATTTCTTCATCATTCTCTATAGAGACCACCTCCTCCTTTTCGGCGAGTTTCAGAATTTCTTCGCCGGAAAGCGTGGCACTAAAAGTGTTTTCCATCACTTTTTTGGACTTAGGAATGCTTAGATCTGAGGTCTCTTTTGTTAAGATGATGACCTTTTGAACTTGCTTTTTGTCTTTGTCTATGGTCTTTTTCAGACCGCTGGCTATTTTTCCCATAGTTGTAATTTCTATTTTTTAGATTCCTATCGGGTCGCCAAGTCGCAGTTGATTAGACCATAACCGAAGGTAGTATCCAGACCAGGATGACCTAGGTCAGATGAGGTGGTGGCTATTCTTCGGTTGACATTGTATGGTGTGATACCAGGATACCGTTGTATGATCAAAGCGGCCAATCCAGCCACATGGGGACAGGCCATACTAGTTCCGCTTTTTAGGCCATAGGCATTATTTGGTATGGTGGAATTGATGCTGACGCCAGGGGCAACTACTGTCACTTGATTCCAAGGACTTGTCTGCCCACCCCTTGAGGAAGTACCTGCTATGTTTTGGTTTTGATTGATAGAACCTACTGCGATTGGTCTGGAATTTAGGCTGGTGGTCAGGACGGAATTGGCAGGTGCACAAACCCAAGGGAAGCTGGTTCCATAGGAGTTTCCTGAGGCTATCACCACGGTGACCCCATTGTCTTGGCACCGTTTGACGGCATTGGCATAGGCGGTGGAGGGAGGATTGCCACCACCCAAACTCATGTTGGCCACCTTGATCCCATTGCTGATACACCAATCCATGCCGGCAATGATCCAGCTACTCATTCCTGAGGCCCTGCCTGTCGATGCATTGTGCTGAAGAACTTTGACCGCGAACAAATTGCACTCAGGAGCCACTCCGACTACCCCGATCATGTTATTTTTTGCAGCGGCTATCCCTGCACAATGGGTTCCATGGCTGTTTTGATCAGCAAAATCAGTTTCCCCTGGTATGAAGGAAACCCCGCCGGAAATGACCAAGTCAGGATGGGTGGATATACCCGAATCCAATATGGCCAACCTTACTCCCTGTCCTCTCAGTCCCCTTGCCCAAGCTTGAGGTGCTTTGACCATTTCAATGTTCCAAGGCACCGGTTGGGTAAGTTTTGGCAATGGAAAATGCGGGAAATGTGGGAATTGTCTAAAAAACGGAGGAAATTGTGGAATGGGCTGAGGGATGGGCACTATTGGGGGAAAGCCAGGTTGGAAAGAATTGTGTGGAATATGGGCAGCACTCGGATGGGCAGCTAAACCGGCATTTTGGAATGCAAATACATCTGCCAAGGCCCTGTTGTAACCTTCCATATACTCATTGATGAAATTTTCCTTTTTCTCGCCATTTTCCTGTCCAAAGAGTTCGTCAAATTGTTTAAGGTCATCAACCTCCGCCAAAGCATACATTTCATAATCCTCTTCTACCGCAGTTATTTCCGGTTTTTCAGAAAGTTTTTCTGCTTCTTCTGCCGTAAGTTCCGCTGAAGAGATTCCTAGGTTTTCAAAGACCATTACCTCATCGGCTTTAGGTTCATGATCACTAGCCATCATTTCTACTCCCTCTTTGCACTTGCTTTTGGGAACCCCAATCACTTTGCTCACCTCATTGGTGTCCACATGATCATCCGCGAAGGTAATTAGATACCTTTGGTTACTTGACTTTTTCATATTGGTATTGGGTTTGATTTTCCCTACTCTGTTTGGGCTTTTCGGGTACCGCCTAAAAGAAATCCCTGTCTAGAATGTTACATTCAGAAAATGTGTCCTTAAGACTTTTCTGACCGATTGCAGCGGCATGGAGAAGCTTGCCGTGATGAATTTGCAGTAAAAACGGATAAACAAATGATTCAAAAAGTGAAATAAAGCTATGAAAAATTAACATAAATTAAAAGAAAACAACAAGTTAATGCGCCCTGAAATTTGACTCTTTGTGGTAAAGATACCTTCATTTCTTGGTTTTGTAAAAATTGAATTTTGCCCAATTCTCCCTAAGCTTCGGGATTTCAGGCAAGAAAAGAAATTTTTCCAAAACCATCAGCTTCTCAATTCGCAAATCCTGAATTCCTGCTGATACTCCTTTCAGGTCAAGGTACCCTTCAAAAACCCTTTGATTGGTAAAAGGCATTTTACTTTTTTCCCATTTGGCAACATGGACTTCAGAACCATTGAGGTAAAATCTAAACAGGTCAATGGGTTCCTGAACCTGATGCCAACCAAGTGTATCTAGTGTAACTGAATACCGGCTCTTTAACAACCTGACGGTTTTTTCATCAAGAGGATAGTAGGCAATAAAAATCCTGATTTCATTTTGAGCGGTATTGTCATCGGACAATAGGACGCGTGGAAATCTTTGATCATCTTTCAGGTAGGATTCAAAATATAGTGATTTGTCGGACCATAAAAGGTCATCCCCGCTTAAATTGGTTGTATTAGAATACATATGAAACCCTTTGGTGTCAGCCAAAATCAAGGGAATGGAGACGACAAAAATAAAGAAGACGTAAAGGGGAGTAGCCCATTTGCCCAGATTGCTCTGATAAATGGCTTGGATACTTCCAAAAATGGTTTTGGTGAATCTCTTTTTCCATCCTGCTTCTTTTGTCAGAAGCATGGTAAAAGTTAAAACCAGAACACTACCTAAAAATATCAAGTAAACAGTGAAAAAATCCAGATCAAACCATTTGTAAATCAACAGCAGCAAGGAAAGAAATAGTGTAATTGGTAAAATAGCAAAGGCAAACATCAAGGGAATGGCAAAAGACATGCTGCAGACTTTTTCCAGTCGAATAACCATGTCCAAAGGCTTGGCGTATTCATAATTCTGACTGATTTTAAACAATTTTTCTTTGATGACTCCATGTGGAAATGCGTAACTCAACCCGAGCACACCAGTCCATGCAAACCTCAATACCAGATGCGCCACCAGAAAAATTTTAAAAACATTGATGATCGAAGAAAGGTAAATCAAAATCAACCATGCACCTAAAAAATTAAGTCCACCATCCTGCATCAATCTCACAGAAAAGTCGAAAACCTGAGATGGAAAAGCGAAAATAAAGGCCAGAATTATACCTGACATGATGACTTCAGGCTCCCAGCTGTTTTTCTGTAGGTGTTTCAGCCAGCCTAAGTCTTCTTGAGGATTTTCTTCAGGGTCAATGCCTTGGTCAATATCTTGGCTCATATTCTCTTTTTTCGCAGATTATGAAAAATAGAAATTTATTCACAGCAATGAAAATCAATCCTTAAAAAAGAAGAAACTAAATTTACACGAGTGAAGCAGGAATACATGGCTATAACTTGGAGTGGGGAAGGGTAGCCCTATTTCGATAAGTATGAATGCCTGAAGCCAATAACAGAATTCCAACCATGATGAGTGCAGTGAAAGCCACGGTTTTTTCGGTGCCCCAATGTTTGTAGGAAATCGCTGCCAGTGCCCAAGCACCTACCAGGGCTGCTTCCCGCATGTTTCTGTTTCGAATCAGAAAGAGATAAATTCCGGTGGAAACCAGCAGAACGACTTCAGTCCAAATCAATTCATGCTGCATCAACCAGCCTTGTTTGTAAAACCAAACCGACAGATTCGTTACCGACGCTACTACTATCCAACCCGTGTAAATACAAATGGGCCACCAGACGAAAACAATAATGTCCAAAGGAGCATCCCAGATTTCCAGTTTGAGACGAACCACCAAAATCAACAAAACCAGTAAAAGCAAGAAAATAATCAGAACAGACAACCCAATTTGTTCACCGGTCCATACCACAATCCACGCTGCATTGAGCAGATTGGCTACCCCCAACCAGATAAACGTGGGATCTAGTGATTTTTCCGATTGATTTTTGAAATAACTCACCCATTGAAATACAATGAAAGCAGTGAGCAATAGATAGATAAGTCCCCAAATGGCGAATGCATACCCGGCCGGAGTGATCAAAGTGTCAAATTGATTGCTGATCTCCCCTACGGATTTTCTGCCTCCGGCACCGGAACCATAGAGGTAATTGAGGTACAGGGTAATGCCAAAAGTAAGGGTATTGAAAATCAGCAGGAACAGTCGCATGGCAGGATTAAATTTATTGGTGGAAGAATTAAATTTAAGTGTTTATTTCAGCTTTTGCCCTATATGAACTTATGAAAATCAATAATTTCAGAATTTAAAAAAATCAAACCCATTCTATTTACTTTAGGAGAAACACGGTTTATTCATCCGAAACTATTGAGACCTTCGTAGGTTATCAAGTGATGTTAGTACCTCAATTATGATGAAGCTGATCTATTTTTGTCTGTTTGTTTTTCTTTTTTCCTCCTGCTCCTTCAAAAGGGTTCATCGTGTTAAATCCATTGATTACATGGAGGAGAGGCAATTGGATATATTGCCCCAGAAACAACTGAATATCTTTTCGCCCAAAAGATCCAGTGGCAAACGGGATGTATTGATTTTTCTCCATGGAGGAAGTTGGCGTTCGGGCAACAAAGACATTTATAATTTTTTGGGAAATCGCTTGGCAAGGAAAGGTGTTGTGGCTGTGATCATAGACTATCCACTCTCCCCTGATTATCAAGTGCATGATATGGCCCTTGCTGCAGCGCAGGCTGTCAAATGGACCAAAGAAAACATTGCCGGTTACGGGGGTGATCCGAAAAGCATTTTTGTGTCAGGCCATTCTGCGGGTGGGCACCTCGCCGCCCTTATTTCGGTCCGAAATATTTATTTTGACAGTGTTGGTATTCAAAATCCCATCAAAGGAGCTGTTTTGATTGATGCAGCCGGATTGGATATGCATTGGTTTTTGCAGGAAATGGATTATGAACCAGGCACCTCTTACCTTCAGGCTTTTACCGATGATCCCGAGGTCTGGAAAGCAACTTCTCCCATCTATTTTCTGGATGCCCATGATCCGCCCTTGCTGATCATGATGGGAGGGAGGACCTTACCGGGAATTGAAAAAACCACGTTCCGTTTTCTGGAAGCCTACCGGGAAATAGAGCCCAATCCCGAATTCCACCTTCAAAAAAGGAAAAAACATGTGCCCATGATTGCCCAATTTCTCTATTCACCAAACAAGACTTACCGATGGATCTTGGATTTTATGGAAAAGAGCCGCAATGAAAATTAGGCTCTGTAAGTCAGATTAATAGTGATCCAAATTCATAAGGTGATGATTATTTTGATCGGCTTTTTTAAGATAGCTTGGATATTTCCTACCCATTGGCCAATTTGAATCAATATAGACAAACAAATGAAAAATTATAGGTTCAGGTTATTGGTACTCGCTTTCTTTGCAAATTATTTTTTGTTTCAGCCATTGGTTTTTAGTCAAACCCAAGATGAACAATTTGAGAAAGAGGTGGCTGAATTGGTTGAAAAATACAACGCACTGGGTTGGAAAAAGGGATCAGTGGTATTTACCGGGAGCTCCAGCATTCGATTATGGAAAGACTTGGAAACCGGATTTCCGGAATATCCGATCATCAATACAGGTTTTGGGGGATCGCAGACCCATCATTTATTGACCCATTTGGAACCGCTGGTAATAAGATATGAGCCTGCTACCGTTTTTATTTACGAAGGCGATAATGACATCAACGCCGGTAAATCCGTTCAGGAAATCATCAACACCATGGATAAGGTGGTCCGAAAAATTTCCAAAGAAAACGCTGAAGTTCAAATCCACTTGATCAGCACCAAACCTAGCCCTTCCAGGTGGAAACTCAAAGACAACTATCTGGCACTCAACAAGGCGCTCTCAGATTATGCAGAAGGCAGGAAGAAGGTGACCTATATAGAGGTCTGGAAACCGATGATAGGCCAGGATGGCAGGCCCATTCCTGCATATTATGCCGCTGATTCACTCCATTTAAGTGATCAGGGGTATAAATTGTGGGAAGAAATTATTTCTAAATATCTACCTTAAAGGGGAATTCTAACTTGTCAATGAAATAGTTGGGTACCGACAAAGAAGCGATAACCATTTTTTTATAATCAAACAGTTAGTTAAAAAATTATTTTTTAGTTGCAATGGGCATTTCAGTTGCTTTTTGGGAAAAGGATTTGATTTAAATTCTGATGCTTTTGGGTATGTGGAAGTGATCATATTTTTTAAATTGATAAAAAAGTTCATCTTCAGAATTTGCATTAATTTTCACGATTCGTTATTTTGGTTTTAATAGAGGATCATGATTTCAATGGAACTTAAAAAGTATTAATAATGGCGAAATCCAACATCCAAGACCTTCCTTTAGAAAAACTGGTAACAATGAAGCGGACGCTTTTGACTGTCACATTCGTGCCTGCGGTCTTGTTGATTGTTTACCTGATATATGTTTTTAATTCGAATAGTTTTGAAAATACCAAAATCCTCTTGATTATGTTTCCCGTGATAGCCATAGGTGGGATCTTTCTACCGATCATGCAGTTAGGCAAAATCAATGCAGAATTAAAACGCAGAAAAGGCATGGAATGAGTTTAAGAATTTCCTAGTACTATTTACCTAAAGGTTTTGTATTTATTCTGAAGTTCATTTTATGTCTCCCTCAACATGTATTTCCAAGGTAATCCTAGGGGTCGGCATCATTCCATTCAACCAATTTTACTGGATTTCAAATCGCAAAGATATCAGGCTATACGAAAATTTTCCAGCAAAGAAGCGGAGAACCCAAACCTTTAAATCATTTCCTCAAAAACCTCTTCCAAATCGAGCACAAATCCCTCTATGGCCTGAGAGGCTACTTTGTCTCCGTGGGTAAAAATCCTGGAAGTCAGGTATTTCCCATCAACCAAGGTATTGACAATCAAGGTGCATTCATTGGGATGAATGATCCAATACTCCCTTACACTGATTCTTTATACACCTCGTATTTGTTTTGCAGTTCTTTTTTGTCATTACCTGGAGAAAGGATTTCCAGGATCAGGTCAGGAGCTCCTATGCAACCTAATTCATCCAATTTTTCAGGATCACAGACCACACAGATGTCGGGCTGAACGACTGTATCAATGTCTTCATCTTTTTTGGACTTGATCGGTAAGCGGACGTCAAATGGTGCTGTAAAAACCTCACATTTTTTTCCTTTCAAAAAAGCAAATAGTTATGCAGACATTTTCATGGAAACCCTTTGGTGTCTGACACTCGGCGCAGCAGCCTGCCTGAATACCCTTCCTTTGATCAGCTCGACCATCCCGTCAATTTGCCAGGTCAAATAGTCGGCATAGGTATACCTTCCATATTCTGAAAAGGGCTCCTCAGCTTTATTTTTTTACTGCTCCTCGTTCATATTATAAAGATAGTCAAAGGATCGGAGAGCGCAATGCAACATTTGTTCCCGGCAAGGATTGGAGATTTTTCAACTTATTGAAGTTGCCAGGTTTATCAGATGAAAAGAGATTTGGTAGTTGGAAATAAATATCTTCTACTTTTCTTAAACCCGAAAGTTAAAATTACTTAGGGATGGTCTTCAGGCTTTCGAATCTTGGATATTTTGATACTCTTTGTTTGAAAGTAGCCTGTTATAAATGTAAGTAACCCCCAAAACCATCAAGCCCGCGATCAAGGCCAAAAGGACATTGAAGTAAGGAGGAGCTGAAAGGGTTAACCTGAGAAATATGGTTGCCAAGGCAAATGAGGAATACCGGAAAAGATTATAGTATTTGCTGGTATATCTCAAAGAGAATAGGAGGATGAAGACATCAGTGAAAATCAGAAGCGTATAAAACAGTTTGATGCTGTAGATAAACTCATGGGTTTGATAGGCAGAAACGACATCAAAAATACCCAAACCTATGAAAGAAAGGGTCAGATAAATGGAAATCAGTTTTTTGATGGCTACAAAACCCCTTTGCTCTTCATAACTTTGGGTAATGCGGATATGTCTCTGTGCACGGTAAAACAAACCTGTAATCAGGAAAATCAAAATGGCACCAAATGCATCGGATATTATAGGGAGGAGTTCATATAAAAACCCCAAATCCCAATTCAGGTCACCCAAGTAATGTCCAAATTCCTTGAAGGCATCCCTCAACAACAAGAGAGAAATAATTTCAAATTGCTTGCCTACAGAATCTGCAACAGATTTAGGAATAAGGAAAATCAATCCCAAGACTTCAAATATCAGCAGGACATTAAAGGCAAGTTCAATGGCAAAAAACGCAGAGAAATTCTCTCCTAAATCCAGAAAATTCAAATAGGACAACAGCCCTACAAAAAGCCCAACCACAAAAAAACCTACTACAACGTTACTGATCACTTTGGACACCGGGGGACTTTCCCAATGCTCATCCAAAATATCGAATATGTTGATTTGCCATTTAAAAAACTTCTTGATCATATTGTTTCCTAATTGAAATTTTCATTCTATACTAAACTTATTCTGTCTTTTGATTTTTGTTTCAGTTGATAATTTCCAACTTTTTCAAATAGCCCCTCTTACCAACCATGGTCAATTCCAACCTTTTGTATTTCAATAAGTTTCGTTACACTGTGATATTCACAAATTTTTCTAAATTTAAAGATTCAGCAAATTACAACTTGCACCAAAAAATCAAAGCACCCAACAATAGGTCAATATGGAAAAATACACAATTATCATCAATGGAAAAAAACAGGAAGTAACGGCCGCTGAAGATATGCCCCTGCTTTGGGTACTTAGGGACCTGTTGTCCTTAAAGGGCACGAAATACGGTTGCGGGCAGGCCTTATGTGGCGCTTGTACGGTTTTGGTCGGCGATGATGCCAGAAGATCCTGTAGCTTGCCGATTTCTTCTATAGGAAACCAAAATATCACCACCATTGAGGGTCTTTCTCAGGATGGGAATCATCCATTGCAGAAAGCTTGGGTGGAGCACATCGTTCCCCAATGCGGTTATTGTCAAACTGGTCAGATCATGAATGCTGCTGCACTCCTCAAAAGTAATTCCAGTCCATCTGAAGCTGAAATTGAAAATGCCATGGCAGGAAATCTGTGTCGATGCGGCACTTACAACCGGATCAAGGATGCTATATTGACCGCTTCCAAATCTTAATTTTTCATTTGACCTAGACATCTTAAAGTTATGATGCCCAAATTCCCATTCCTCAAAAACAAAGAATCAGAAAATAAAAGCAAAGTATTTATCCCTTCAAGGAGGGAATTCCTGAAGATCAGCACCCTAGCTTCAGGAGGATTCCTCCTTGGAGTAAATTTTCAGTGCAGTGGACCCAAAGGCGAATTGGTAACTTTTGCCCCAAATGTATACCTCAGTATTGATTCCGACAATCAGGTAACAATAATCGCCCACAGGTCCGAAATGGGCACCGGAATCCGGACTTCACTTCCTATGATTGTTGCTGATGAATTGGGTGCTGACTGGAGCAAAGTCAAGATCGTGCAGGCCGAAGGTGACGAGGAAAAATACGGTGACCAAAATACGGATGGTTCCTATTCCGTCCGGATGTTTTACGAACCCATGCGCAAAGCCGGTGCTACAGCCAGGCATATGTTGATCGCTGCTGCCGCAGAAAAATGGGGAATAAATGCTTCAGAATGCGCTACCGAAAACGGACAGGTCATTTCTACCAGTGGTAAGAAAATAAATTTTGGGGATTTGGTAGAAGGCCTCAAGGATAAGCAAATCCCCGATGCGACCACCATTACCTTGAAGGGATTCTCCAGCTACAAACTTATAGGTAAGGATATAGCCATCTATGACAACAAAGACATAGCAACCGGAAAAGCCGTTTTTGGAGCAGATGTAGACCTTCCGAATATGCAGATTGCTGTAGTAAGAAGAAGCCCTGTAGTAGGTGCAAAAGTAATTTCATACAATGACGCAAAAGCCATGGCAGTACCCGGTGTCAATAGGGTAGTCCAAATTGAAGGAGCGGGTATTCCTCCTGGTTTGGACAAACCTTTGGAGGGAGTTGCTGTCATCGCCGACAATACCTGGGCGGCTATGAAAGGGCGGGAAGCTTTGGAAATTGAATGGGATTTGGGTGAAAACCAAACTTATTCTTCTGCAAAGCAATTGGATGATATGCTGAAGAGCACCACCGGAAATGGACAGGTCAGAAGGGAAAGAGGGAATTTCAATGCAGCCCGTCAGTCAGCAGGAAAAGTAATTGAAAGGACTTACTTGGCGCCATTTTACGCCCACGCCACTTTAGAGCCACCTGCTGCAATCGCGGATTTCAGGGAAGATGGAAGCTGTGAGATTTGGGCGCCGAGCCAGCATCCACAATGGGCGAGGCAGGCGGTGGCCGATGCTTTGCAAATGGATTTGGACCAAATCAAAATGAATGTCACCTTGTTGGGAGGAGGATTTGGGAGAAAATCCAAGCCCGACTTTGTGGTGGAGGCGGCCTTGCTTTCCAAATCGGCCAAATCTCCTGTGAGGGTTCAATGGACCAGAGAAGATGATCTACACCATGATTTTTTCCATGCCCAAAGCGCCCAAAGAATCAAAGCCACCTTGGATAAAAACGGAAATTTCTCCGGCTGGAACCACCACACGGTTTTCCCTGCCATCGGTGCCACAGCAAGTGCCGCCGAACTTCATCCTTCCGATGGGGAATTGGGTTTGGGCTGCATTGACTTTCCTTTTGAAGTACCCAATATCAGAATTGAAACACATGAGTCGAAAGCCCATACCCGAATAGGTTGGCTAAGGTCTGTAAGCAATATCCACCATGCCTTTGCCATCAATTGTATGTTGGATGAAATCGCAGAAACAAAAGGAATGGATCCGGTAGATTTTATTTTGGACATACTTCCTGAAAACAAAGACCTGGATTTTGCAGGTGAAATAAAGGGTGATTTTAGTAACTACGGAGAACCTTTGGAAAAATTCCCTTGGAATACCAAAAGGCTGAGAGGTGTGATTGAAAAAGTAGTCCAAGAATCCGACTGGAATAAAATGGTTTCGGATGGAAAAGCTGTTGGCTTCGCAGTCCATAAAAGCTTCCTCACCTATGTCGCCTGTATCGTAGAAGTGACCAATGGCAGCAATGGGCAGATCATTATCCCTGATGTTCACTATGCGGTGGATTGTGGGATAGGGGTTAACACAGACCGGATTAGGTCCCAATTTGAGGGAGGGGCACAATTTGCCACAAGTTTGGCCATGTCCTCGGCAATTACCCTGGAAAATGGCCAAGTGCAACAAAACAATTTTGACGGCTACCAGATCATCCGGATGCCTCAATCCCCTAAAAAAATCCATGTGCATATCATAGAAAGCATGGAAAAACCAACGGGTGTGGGAGAACCTCCAGTTCCACCCTATATCCCTGCTTTATGCAATGCCATCTATAAATTGACAGGCCAGAGGATTTATCAGTTGCCAATAAAGGTTTAGCCCTTTGAGGTTTTTTTTAACCTCGAAGGGTTCAAAGGTTAAGGATTACGTTTAATTTTGTATTCTTGATCTAATTTTCAGAAAGTACATTTGAGGCGGAATTTGATTGGCAGTCAAAGGATTTCCGATAAATTTCTTACAAAAAGTTTTCCCTAAGCCTACCAACTCTGAATTCAAGAGAGTTGGCATCTTTTTTCGGATATTTAATTTTCTTCAAGATACATCAGTTTCCTTTGTAATTGTTTGAATACAAAAGATGGGGACTAAAGTAATTTCAAAAAAGCTTACCTTAATTGTCATATAAAAGTAACTTTTAGACACTAATGGTTAAGAATGAAAAAATCTATACTGGAAGACATCCTTAAAGAACTTCACCAGCAAGCTTACCATTGGTCAAGGCAGTGCTGCTCATTTGATGAGGATTTGGAAAAGGATGTTTTGCAGCAAGTATATTTAAAAATCCTGAATGGAAAAGCCATCTATAAAGAAAAATCCCAATTGAAAACCTGGCTGTTTTCAGTAATCCGATTTACAGCCTCTGAATGGAGAAAAAAAGACCAAAACGTTTTCCCCATGGATATGGATTTTGATACGGCTGAACAGGAAGAAGAGGCCAAAACAGATTCACATGAGGATTTGATCCAAATACTCCCCGAAAGGCAAAAAGAGATTTTACTGTTGGTGTTCTACCACAACCTTACCTTGGAAAAAGCCGCTGAGGTAATGGGAATCAGTATCGGTTCGGTCAGGACCCATTATGACAGGGGAAAGAAAAATCTCAAAGACCTTATCTTAAAAAAGACACTACATGAAAACAAAAGATAATTCCGAAGAACAAAACCTGAAGATTTTCTTTAGCGAAATGAAGGCAAAGGATTCAGCACTTGTGATTCCTCAGTTTCCAAAAATCAGGAAATCAAAATCATGGAGTTTGATACCATTGGGAATTGCGGCTTCATTGGCTTTATTGGCTTGGTTTGATAGGGGGGATAAACCCATCCAAACTTTGGATCACGACGTGATCATCATTACCCTTGAAGAAGGTGAAAACAATGAACTCCAATTCATAATTGAATCCACTACTGAATTGGAATCTTGGGAATCCCCGACTTCTTCTCTTTTGACTGAATTTTAACATTAATTTGAATGATATGAAAAAACTATTGATAATTTGTTTGATATTATGGTCAGTGGCAGGAAATGCCCAAGATATTTTTCAGGAAGAATTGTATTCTGCTAACCTGGTATTTCAAAACAGTTTCGCCATTTCTCTTACTGACCAACAGGCTGATAGAATCAAAAAAATCCATAGCCAAAGTTCCATGGAATTTAGAAAAATCAAATGGGATTTGGATGAAGCTTCTGCCAAGTTGAAGAAAATGCTAAGTGAAACCAAACCCAATCCCGAGGCAACTTCCAAGCAATTGGATATAGTCCTAAGTCTGGAAAATTCACTGAAGAAAAAGCAATTTTCAACTTTGGTTGCCATCAAAAATGAACTCAATGAAACCCAGCAAAAAGAACTTCAGGAACTGAAAGCAGTCAGTAATATTCATAAATATGATATAACGGGGCCATTGACTATTGGACCAACGACTATTTTGAATGGCACGGTGAGCAAAACAGCAACTGAAGCCAACACAAATCCAAACATGAAACTTAGGCTTTCATCAGATTCTGAGAATAGTCCGTTGATGTTAATTTCTACAAAAGAAGGTATGGTTCAGGTTGATAATTTTGACAAAATAAATCCCGAAGACATCCAAAGTCTTGAAGTACTAAAAGACAAATGGGCAACCGATAAATATGGTGAAAAAGGAAAAAATGGTGTTGTAATCATCATCTTGAAAAAAGATAAGCAAGAACAATTTGAGAAGTGAGAATACAGATAAAACCAAAAACGCTAACTACATTTCGAAGTAATTGTAAAATTAGAGTTTTTTAAACCTCAAAGGTCTTTAGGGTTAGGATTACGCTTTCTTTAGAACTTTGACCTTTTTTCTGGTATTAAAACCTTCGAGGTCTGGGAAAAGACCTCAAAGGTTTAAGGGATTATCATCACAATCCACATCCCCCACCACATATTGCAATCCATTGAGGAAGAACCGGAGCAAATCCTGATTCTCAAAACTCTGGGCATTGTGGGAGGGAGAACAGTACATGACCTTTCCTTTCCCTTGCGATCGAATCCATGCCACATAAGTCTTGCCTTCTGATTTTATTTGATTTTTCCTCTGATCGGTAATCTCTGAATTGTTAAAATAAAGCAATGGCCTGAAATCCAAGTCAGCATAAGCATTGCTATAGAAATAAGGCTCATCCACATGATTGAATCCCTCTTTGGGAAATGATTGGACAAGTGGATGGGATGCGTCAACCAATCTGACCTGAATAGGTTGCTGTGGGGGATGGTAGTCAAAACTTGCCCCTACCAAACGGCTAAAAGCCTTGGATTGGTTTAGGGTAGTCACACCTCCATGGACCACCATCAGTCCACCACCTTTTTCCACATATTTGATCAGGTTACTCTCCATTGCCAATGCCTTCCTTATCAATTGGGTACTGTCAGCATCTAATTCAGCGCTTAGTTTGTCCCAGAACAAGTTTCTATGGTCAGGTTTTGAGCAGGTATTATTTAAAATAACCGCATCAAAATTTTTGAGATTTCGCGCTTCAAACATGCTGATATCTTTGCTTCCAGTAACCTCAAAAGCACCACTTTTTTCAGAGATTATTCTCAGCATTTCTTCCGTATGGGGGATTACCCAATGTTCAAAACCGGTATGAAGTGAAAAAACAAGGATGTTTTTCTTTTTGGTGACAGGAAAAGAAGGGCTTTCGGGGGCAAGTGCATGGATTTTCTCAATCCATGAATTGTCAAGCTTTACTTCAGGGAGACTTTGGGCCCTAAGTGAAAAGGAATAGAAAAAAAGAACTGATAGCAGCAGTATCTTTTTTTCCGATGATATAAAAGCGCTGGTATTCATCTGAGTTTATTGGGATTTTTATAAATTGTTCTAACCTTTTACCCAATAACCTAAATACCTATGAAATTCAAAAGGCTTTTCTATCAAAGCTTAATTTTTGTTTTTCTTCCATTGTTTTCCTTTTCGCAGAAAATCAACTTGGAAGAATCCGTGACAGGGTTTCATTTCAAATCGGAAGATCAACTTCTTTTGACCTATCAGAAAGCTGTTGCACAAGTGCCGGACGGAGTTAAAGAAGAATTCAGCAAATCCGGATTTATCCATCCTTTGAATTCTCCTTCGGGTCAAACACTGACCAGAATCCAACCACCGGACCATTATCATCATTATGGTATTTGGGGACCCTGGACCAAAACAACCATCGAAGGCAGAGCAGTGGATTTCTGGAATCTCGGGGATGGGACAGGCAGGGTAGATTTTGGAAAGCTTATCTCAAAGAAAACCAACAAGGATTTTGCTGAAATAGGGGTCAGGCAAAACCACATGGATCTTTTGGCTCCATCAGGACCCCAACTGGCATTGGAGGAAGATTTGACTATCAGGCTTTGGAACAAAAACAGCAATCATTACTTGGTGGATTACACCAGCACCATTTCAACACCATTATCCTCAAGCGTTATGTTGGAGGCTTACCGGTATGGTGGTGGAATTGGCTTTAGGGCAACCGAAATTTGGGACCAAACCAACAGTACAATACTGACTTCAGAAGGTTTGGACAGAAAGGTAGCAGATGGAAGCTTTGCCAAATGGGTAATTGTGGAGGGTGAAAGCGATTCATCCTCCGGAAGAAGCGGGATTTTATTTCTCAGCCATCCTGACAACAGATCCCATCCTGAACCCATGCGTGTATGGCCTGAGGACTCCAACGAAGGAAAGGAAAATGTCTTTATCGAATTCTGCCCTATCAGACACGAATCTTGGGAGATCCTTCCTGGGGAAAAATATACCCTGAAATACAGAATGATCGTTTTTGACGGCGATTTATCCGCAATGGAGGCTGAAAATTATTGGAAAGAATTTGCCAAAAAATAACCCAAAACCAAACCTGAAAACGCGTGAAAAGAAGAAACTTTATAAAAACCACCACCATGGCGACAACTATTCTTGGCTTTCCAACCATTGTGCCTGCTTCTGTTTTTGGAAAAAATGCCCCTAGCAATAAAATCAATGTCGGCCAGATTGGCTGTGGCCGTATTGCAAGGGAGCATGATCTTCCCGGGACTTGGCAACACGATGTAGCCCGTATTGTGGCAGTTTCCGATGTGGACAGCAAGCGGATGAAAGAAGGGAAGGAATTGATAGAGAATTACTATACCAAAAAAATGGGTACCTCATATGTGGATGTCAAACAATATGGAGATTACCATGACATGCTTGGGGATCCGGATATTGATGCAGTCATCATCAGTACTCCTGACCATTGGCATTCACAGCCTGCTATGGAGGCAGCTTTGGCAGGAAAACACATTTACCTTCAAAAGCCCACCTCATTGACCATCAAAGAAGGTCGGCAATTGGTAGAAGTAGTCAATAAAACAGGAGTAATCCTACAATTGGGAACCCAACAACGTTCCAGTGAACAGTTTAGGATTGCCGCTGAATTGGTCAGAAATGGAAGAATAGGAAAGATCCATACAGTACGGATTGGACTTCCCGGAGACCCTTCCGGTCCTGATGCCCCCCCAATGTCCATACCTTCCAACCTGAATTTTGATGCCTGGCTTGGATCTACACCCGAGGTCCCTTACACAGAAATTGGCGTGCATCCACAAAACGATTATGGCCGCCCAGGTTGGTTACGACATGAAAACTATGGGGCAGGCATGATCACAGGTTGGGGACAGCATCATTTTGATTCTGCCGCTTGGGGTATGGACACCGATCTGACGGGGCCTAGATATGTAGAAGCAGTGGCAGAATTTCCAAGGTCAGGCCTTTGGAATGTCCATGGGGATTTTATGGTCAAAGCAGAATATGACAGCGGCATTGTCATGCTAACCAGTGGTGGCTATCCAAATGGAATCCGATACGAAGGGTCAGAAGGCTGGATTTGGGTATCAAGAGGTAACTATGTGGCCTCCGCGAGTGACCCAGTGGCACAGGGGGACAATGCCAAAGCCTTGGATGCTTCCGATCCAAAAATCCTCCAATCCAAAATCGGTGAGGACGAAATCCACCTTTACAGAAGCAAAGAACAACATGGCAATTGGCTGGATTGTATACAATCAGGAGAAGAACCGATTTCTCCCGCGGAAATTGGCCATAGAAATTGCTCGGTCTGTTTGGTCAGTCACATAGCCATGAAACTCGGAAGGAAATTAGAATGGGATCCAGTAAAAGAGGAATTTGTAAAAGACCCTGATGCCAATACCCATCTCAGCAGAATCCAAAGAGCCCCTTACGGTACTGATTATGTCAAAGTTTGAACAGGTTAAATTTCAAAAAATCCTAACCATTGGATTGGGCATGATGCTGGTTTTTCAGTTTTGCACCAGCCCAAAAACGAACAAAATGTCAGAAAACCCTCAAGAGAAAGTCACTATAATGAGCCTTGACCCTGGTCATTTTCATGCAGGGTTGATCCACAAAACCATGTATCCCCATGTGGATTCGACAGTCCATGTTTTTGCCCCCGAAGGGGATGAATTGGATGATTACCTCAAAAGAATCAGTAGCTTTAATCAAAGGGATGAATCTCCTACTGCCTGGAAATTGAAATTGGTGAAGGGGGACAACTTTCTGGAAGAGATGATTTCCAAAAAACCTGGTAATGTGATGGTGGTGGCAGGAAAAAATGACCGGAAAATCGATTACATCAGCTCCGCCATTTCCAGTGGCATCCATGTCTATGCAGATAAACCTTTGGTGATCAATCAGGAAGGCTTTAGGAAATTACAGAAAGCATTTGAAGAGGCTTCGCAAAAGAATTTGCTGGTCTACGATATCATGACAGAGCGTTTTGAAATCTCTTCCATCTTGCAAAAAGAGCTTTCCATGATCCCGGAAGTTTTTGGTGATTTGGAAGACGGTTCTCCTGATAACCCCGCCATCACGAAAGAAAGTGTCCACCATTTTTTCAAAACTGTTTCAGGACAACCCTTGATAAGACCTGACTGGTTTTTTGACGTGGAAGTAGAGGGAGAAGGCATTGTGGATGTGACCACCCATTTGGTGGATTTGATCCAGTGGGAGGCTTTTCCAGAAATGGTTCTGGACACCACTGATGTAAAAATGATTGCTGCGAAAAGGTGGGCAACTCCTTTGTCTTTGGAAGAATTCAAAACAGTAACTGGTAAAACCGAATTCCCGGAATTCCTTAAAAAGGATATCAAGGATAATGTGCTGAGGGTCTTTTGCAACGGTGAAATGAATTATACCCTAAAAGGAAAGCATGCAAAAGTGAGTGTTATCTGGAATTTTCAAGCTCCTGAAGGTGCTGGAGACACCCATTACAGCATGATGCGGGGAACCAAAGCAAACCTGATTATCAGGCAGGGTAAGGAGGAAAAATATATCCCGACTTTGTATGTGCAACTTTTGGGTGATCAACATGAAGCATTAAAAGAGGCTTTAACTGTTACTCTTCAACAAAAATATCCCGGTCTTGATTTAGAAAAACCGGTTAGCGGAATATATAAAGTCCTTATACCAGAAAGTTACCATGTCGGACATGAAGCCCACTTCGCCCAAGTGACGGAGCAATTTTTGGAATACTTCGAAAACGGAAGCATGCCAGAATGGGAAGTTCCGAATATGGTGGTCAAGTATTACACCACTACAAAGGCGCTGGAAAAGGCATCAACCGATAATAACTAAAACCTCAAGGTTTTGGTACAGCGGTGCATCTGTAGGTATCTTTGATATAAAAAATTCCATCAAACATCTTATGCCAAGCATAATAATTGGGTTGATGCACCAAAGTTTTCATCCAAAAATGTCCGATATTTTCCAATTCATTTGGGTTTTTTTGGAAATCAATAAATGCATAATCAAAATCTTTTTGATGAATCAATGCTTCAAAATGATTTGGGTCTGGAAGTCCGATTTCATAACTTTCTTGATAAAGACGTCCCCCTTCTCCCTGTAAAGAAGTGAAGCCCATGATGTAAAGATCATTGCCAAGCCATTTAGCCACTTCCGACCCCATATTGGTGGAGTCATTGGAAATTTTTGGTCCATATTTCTCGATTAGGGTTGTGTAATTTTTGAAAATATGGGAATTACTTCCCCAAAAAACCACTTTTCGGTCACGAAAGGGATGCTTCAATAACCATAATAAATTATCTGCCATTTGAACATCTCTTTCATTGTTTGAATCACTGAAGGTGTTATAGAAGAATCCTCTGAGGTTTCGTGTTTCTTGGTACCAAAAGATAGAATCGTCAAGATGTATTTCTGCTTTATCCAAAAAGCCCATAAAAGTATCTTTGTCCCGTTCGTTTACTTCGGAATTGTATTCCCTTTCCAACAGTTCATGGAGAACTTCCCGTACGATTTCCTTCTCTTCTCCAGATTCAAATAAATTTACATCGTCCATATATTTCATAAAGGAAGGAACCAACCACTTTTCAGAATTAACCATAGAATGTCTGGGATCTGCACCGGCAATCAAAATTGGTTTTTCTTGGGTTCTGCTTGCTTCGATATATTCAAAGAGGTCCTGGCATTCAAGACATTTAGACCAAATAGAATAAATGTTCTCTTGGAAATCCGTTCTATGTCCAATTAAGGAATCAGAACTATTGAAATTCAACGCAAAGAAATCACTTTCAAAAACAACAACATCAAATCCCATGTTTTGGTGGAGGTATTGGATCAGTTTTGTCTTCGCCAAAAATGTTGGTGCTTCACCATGGTCTTGTTCTCCAAGAAACACCACCCTGGAATCTCCTATAGCTTGAGCAATGTGCTCGAAACCTACCATTGTTGGATCCATCGGGTCAATGCTGGCTATTTCAACGGTATGCTCTGAAATAAATATTGCCAGATCCTTGTTTATGGGAAACAAGAAATCAATGATCAGCAATCTGTAAACCAACCAGCAGATTACCAAAATCGAAAGAATTATCGCTATTGCTTTTTGATAGGTTTTCATATTTTAAAAATCATTTCAACTTTAAATGTAATGAAGAAAGTTTTATGTACCCATGATCACATAGTTTATCTACAGTCCTAAATAGTTATCAAAATCGAATAGGTAGTTTTGGAGGAATAGAAATGAACCTGGAAGTGGGAAGTATGATTACAATAAATATTCGATTTAGGGAAAGTTGTAAGTAGGATTACAAGGTAGCTAGTCTCAAATTAACTCATCATAAAAAAATCAATCGTAACTTATTCAAGGCAGACATTGCAATAATACTTTTGATGGGAAATTTGTACTTTTTCAGCTGATTACAAATCATAATTTTTTAGTCCCCGTAATCTTCAACTTTATTCACCAATTGGCAAATTATGATTGTCATTTCAAATCCTTTGACCTTTCCAAGTAAGGTTGGTTGGATTTTGGTGATTGTTAATATTCCAAGCTCCACCGTTGCCACTTGTTGTTAGGTTGTTGTTATCTCCGCCAAACCAATGCCAAGCCACTCTTCCAAATGAGTGTGTTTCAGCTGCTTTAAACATATATTCAACCCTTGTAGCTTCTATTCTCCCAGCATTATCGACACCAAACTCGCCTACCATTGTGGGTAAGCCCAGCTCTTCAAGCCAAGTGAAAAAGCCATCTAATTTAGAAAAACCCTGATCCCACTGGTCGTAGATATGAAAATCAAACATCATCCTGTCAAAGTCTTCCATCAACGCAGGTCCATGAGACAAAATGAAACTCTTGGAGTCCGTCACTGTCTCACAATTCCAAGATGAGCCAGTATCCTGTCCCCAGCTCATCCCAGGCACTACAATCATATTATTGTTGCCGGTGTCACGTATAGCTTTTGAAATTTCCCTAATCTGGTCTTCCCAGGCAGCCATGTCATTTTCTGACCTTACTGGTTCAAGTCTTTGACTTGGACCTAGGTTCTTGCAGTCTTCAGACTGCACTTTTCACAGTCTGAAGACTTTGGAGTCTTTGGTCCAAGCCCGCCTGCGTCGGGCAGGTCTGAAGACTTGAACCAGGGTTGAACACTTGTAACAAGTGGTCACTATTCTACTAAAATTACATCTATCAAACGGTCTGGTAATCCTGCGTAATTAGCAGCACTGCTGTAAAGATATTCCTCTGGTGAAAGCACTATTCCTGCTTCCACTGGATTATGATGGATATAGTTCAGACATCTTGATAGCTTGTCGTTTGTATTCAGTTCTACAGGATGACTGTGTTGTTGCCATCCCTGAAAGCTTTTGTTATTGGGATTGTACTTTCCAGCTTTACTAAAATGCCATAATAAAAAATCCTTTCTGCTCTCTTGGGGATTCATTTGAATTTCCTCTATGATTTTTACAGCGGTGAACTTCTTAATGTCTCTCACGATTCCCTCTAATGTTTGTTCGCCGTTTCTACCTATGATAAAATGTGCATGGGAAGACATGATACAATATGCACAAAGATCTAATCCTTTGTTTTGTTGACAGTAGCGCAAAGAGTCTAGCAAAATATCTCTATAAATCTTTCGGGTGAATAAGTCTATCCATTCGATGATAGTAAAAGTCACAAAGTAAAGTTTTTCCTGATCCCTGATTTTGTACTTTCTGCTCATAGTAAAAAAAGTTTTGGTTTAAAAGTATAGTTGAATTTAAGGTTTTGGGTTGACTTTGGCAATAATGGAGTGGTTAAATTTGCAACCGATGGTCCAAGACTTGGTCTTGGATTTTGATTGGTCCAAGTCTGAAGACTTGAACCATTCTGAAGACTTGAACCACTTCAAACCCCCTCAATCCCCCGCATTCCAATATGCCATCCTTTCGCAGCTGACCACTTCTATGCTGTAAAAATCAAATTCCTCGGTGACTTTGCCTTTGATCAGGTAGATGCCGCGGCCTTTGAAGGGGTGTTTTTTGACCACAGGGGGGAAATGCACCGTGTCTATCCAGTCCCCATCCCGGTCTACAAAGGTGCCGAAGTTCATCACATCTCCTTTGACGGTCCTCGTGTATTTGATGGTGACCAGGTAGCCGATGATCTGCACCCGCTTGCCCAGGTAAAGTTTCAGGTCACGGGCCTTGATGCTGGGGACAGTCTGGTCTTTGACCAAAAGAAAAGGGGAATCCAAGGGGAATTCAAGGATGTCGATCTGATCCACAATCTCCTGCCGTACATCCGCCGCCTCGAGTTCCGGCACCTGCAGTTCCCTGAAGCCGGCCTTTTTGAACAGCTCATTGCCGCCCGGGATGGCTTTGCGCTTGTTCAGGATAAAATGCGCTTCCCAGAGCAGTTCCTGTTTGCTCTTGCCGGTAAAGCGGAAACATCCTATCCTGATCAGGATCAGCAACTGTTCCAAGCTGATGCCTACCCTCGATACAAAATCCGCAAGCCCCAGAAAAAGCCCATTGGCCTTCCGCTCAGCAAGAAGCTTTTCCACACTGGTTTTTTCCAGGTACTTGAGGTGGATAAAGCCGAGATAGACCGTCTTCCCTTTGATATTGGTCAGATGGTCACTTTCATTGATGTGGGGAGCCTGTATGTCTGCACCGTTCATGCGGAGTTCGTGGACATAGAATTCGGTATGGTAAAATCCCCCGAAGTTGTTGATCACTCCCACCATAAACTCCAGCGGGAAATAGGCCTTCAGATACAGGCTTTGATAACTCTCCACCGCAAAGGAGGCAGAATGTCCCTTGGCAAAGGAATAGCCTGCAAAGCTCTCGATCTGATGCCATACTTCTTCCGTGATCCTGGAGTCCCGGTCCAGTCTTTTACAGTTGGCAAAAAACTGGTCCTTGACCCGTTGGAATTCGTCTTTGGACCGTGATTTCCCGCTCATGCCACGCCGGAGTATATCGGCCTCGCTGAGGCTGAGTTCCGCAAAATAGTGGGCCACTTTGATCACATCTTCCTGATAGACCATGATGCCGTAGGTTTCGGGCATGATGTCCATCATCACGGGATGGGCCTGTTTTCGGCGCTGAGGATCCACATGGCGCAGGATGTACTCCCGCATCATGCCTGAGCGTGCCACCCCTGGACGGATGATGGAACTGGCGGCTACCAGCTCCAGGTATTCATCCGCTTTCATTTTGGCCAGCAGCATGCGCATGGCGGGGGACTCCACATAGAATGCCCCTATGGTATGCCCATCGCGGAGGTGCGCCTTGATTTTCGGATCTTTTTTGAATTTTTCCACTTCACGGATATCCACTTTCACGCCTTGGTTTTGGTAGATGATCTCCAGGGCACTTTTGATGTGGCCCAGACCCCGCTGAGAGAGGATGTCAAACTTGTGCAAGCCGATGTCCTCCGCGATATGCATGTCAATGTGTGCGAGCGGGAAGCCTTTGGGAGGCATTTCTGTGGCAGTGTAATAATGTATCGGTTTGTGGGAAATCAGAATCCCGCAGGCATGGATGGTCAGATGCGAAGGCATGCCGTGGAGCACCTGACTGTATTTGATGATCAGCTTTCCGTACTGGTCAGGGACATGGTCAGGCTTGCCTGCATAATAAATCAGGGATTCGATTTCAGTTTTTGGGAGGCCAAAGACCTTCCCGAGTTCACGCAACATGGAGTTGGATTGGAAGGTGCTGTATGATCCCAGGAGTGCGACATGTTCCTGCTCTCCTTTGTTGTATTTTTCGAAAATATACTGCGTCACATCATCCCGGTCCGTCCAGCTGAAATCAATGTCAAAATCCGGGGGATTTTCCCGGTACAGGTTGATAAATCGTTCAAAATACAAATCCAGCTCAATCGGATCCACATCGGTGATGCCCAGACAGTAAGCCACAATGCTGTTGGCACCGCTGCCCCGGCCCACGTGGTAGAAGTTTTTATGCTGGGCGTAGTTGACAATGTCATAATTGATCAGGAAATAGGAAACAAAACCCTTTTGCTGGATGAGCTCCAGCTCCTTTTCGATCCTGGCCGTGATCTGGGGGCTGAGGTCAGGGTAGCGCCTGAGGGCACCCTTGAAGGTCTCTTGCCGCAGGTAATCATAATCTTCCCAGTCCGAACCCAGGATATCCCGTCTGTTTTTGACCGCCTGAAAATAAAACGAAAACTGACACTGTTCCAGCAGCTTTTGGGCATTGTAGAGCAGGTAGCTGTGTCTCACGCAACGGCCCACCATGTCGGCGTAGCTGTAGAAGGTATCGCTGATATCACCCTGTTCTCCGGGATCCAGTTTGCTGAGCAGGGTATTGCCATCGATGGCCCTGAGGAGCCGGTGGGCATTGAAGGTCAGCTGCGATGAAAAACTGACCGGCTGTAGGAGCACCAGTTTGTCCTTGTACCGGTACCAGGGCGATTTCATCAGGCGGTTGAGCTGGAAGGGCGTGACGCCGATGTATTCGTTTTCCCTGAGGGAAAAGACCTTTTCACCAAAGGGATATACGATGAAACTATCCCCAAATCCAGGGGCTCTTTCTCCAAAAGGCAAACCCTTGATCCGGTGATGGGAGAGGTGTAAGTTGAGTTCGTAAAAGCCTTCCTGATTGCGGGCCAGGCCGATGTATTGCTGTCTTGCCCCGTTGCGGAAATCAATGCCTATGACAGGATGGATGCCCTTTTGCTGGGCTTCCCGCATAAAGGGAAATACTCCGGACACTGAATTGATGTCGGTCAGGGCCAGGGCATCGAGCTTTTTGGCCTTGGCTTCAGTGATCAGTTTTTCCACGGACATGGTGCCGTATTTGAAGCTGTAGTAGGAGTGGCAGTTGATGAACATTGAAATAATTGGAATTAAGGTTGAAATATGCCTCCCTTCGGTCGGCGATATATACAGCCTCTAGGCTGTGATATAGATGGATGCGCTCTTTCGGTTGTGATGTATGATGGATAATTTTTGGATGTAGCCCTTTGGTCAGAGGAATCTTGGTTCGGAGGTTATTTTGTTAATTTTATTAACATTTTTATGTTTATAATTTAATCAAATAAACATTGAAAAGTCAAGTCTTGTGAAGGAAGATGTCGGTTTTTGAGATAAAAAAAGAAAGGGGTTGTACTACAGCTGATTAGGGCAGAAGAGGAGTCAAATCGAGAGAATACATGTTATTTTTCGGTTAGGCAAAATTAGCTTAACCAGGAAACTTGTTTGCAAACCCGAAAATCGCATAAAGTTCTTGCTGGGTAAGCATAGTTTCATGTATGTTTTGGAAAAAATATGATTTTCATCCGATTTTTGGGTAAACCGGTTGAAGTTCCACCAAACTACCCTTAGATTAGAACTTTATTTGCTGGCATGGAAAACTGGATCGAGTACCTCAATGATATCATTGCCCAGGATGTAAGGTGGAACATCTACAAAACCATCCTGATCATTGTGATCCTGTGGCTGATTAAAAAGGGCGCTTACAAGATCATCGGGACCCGGACGGACGGGGAGATGAGGAAGCTTTACCATTGGCGCAAAACCATTCAGTACAGTTTGGCCATCATCGGATTGCTGCTGATCGGCAACATCTGGATCTACAACTTCCAGTCCATCACCACCTTTCTGGGTCTGCTGTCAGCCGGTATTGCCATTGCCTTAAAGGACATCTTCGTCAATATTGCAGGTTGGCTTTTCATCTATTGGCGCAAGCCTTTTGACGTGGGTGATCGAATTCAAATCGGAGATTTCAGAGGGGATGTGGTAGACCTGAGGCTGTTTCAGTTCAGCTTGATCGAGGTAGGGGCTTGGGTGGATGCGGATCAGAGTACAGGGAGGATCGTCCATGTACCCAATGGGAAGGTATTCACCGATCCCCAAGCCAACTACAGTCAGGGTTTTGATTACATCTGGCATGAACAGTTGCTGTTTATCAGCTTGGATAGCGATTACAAAAAAGCCCAGCAGATTTTACAGGAGATCATGAACCAACTTTTTGAGAAAGATTTCAAAAAAATCGAAAAAGCCATCTTGTATGCACAAAAAGCACATTTTATTTCTTTCTCCCAATACACCCCCACTGTTTACATCAAAATCCATGACCGGGGCATTCAGCTGGCCATGCGCTACCTGTGCAATCCCAGGAAAAGAAGAGGCTTTGAGCATCAGATCACAGAGGCAATCCTGGAGCGTTTCCGATTGGAAAAAGAAATCAGAATCGTATATCCAATCACATCTGTGTATTTTGAAAATTCCCAGGGAAAGGATTGAAAAAAGCCTCTGAACCAGACATTCAGAGGCTTCTTTTGACTATGGTTTAGGAAACATTATTCTGTATGATTAGTGGTCTACCGGCTGGGCATAATCACAGCTTACATTGGGATTGAAGGGGAAATACATGCCACTTGGGTTGTTTTTCCAAAGCCATACATGCAGCTGGTAATGGGGGAATGGAGGTCCTCCTTTGGCATTCACCGGTTCCCCTTTTTCATTTAAAGTCATTTCCCTGTGATCATCGAATACTTGATTCCCCAGATATGGTGGTGCATCATTTTCTTCATCCCATGGCTCGGCTGGTACCAGGTATTCCACTCCAATCAGTTGCAACCTACCATTTCTGGTGGGCTCATACATCAATACTCCGGGTTCACTGGGAATTACCCAGGGTTTGATCCGGTCTTCATTGATTGCATGATGCCCCATGCTACCCAAAAAAGGGTGCTGCACACAATGATCCAATTCATACCCGTCTGCATTGGCTACTTCAAAGCGATGGTATTTGGCCGTTGCCGCTCGGATTTGGGCCAGGAGTTGGTTTTGATTGGAAGGGTTCTTTCGGAGGAAAGCACCGATTTCATCATCAAAGTCGTCCATGTCCTGCGCAATTTCTGTTTCTTCAATGTCTAGCTGTGGCGCTTCCATGTTTTCGTTCATACAACTGCCCAAGATAAATAAAGCCAAGATGAAGAAGAGGCTTCCATAGTTGAATGGGTTACTAATGCTTTTCATGTTTTTGGTGTTTGAAGGTTAATTTGATGGTTTAAAAAGAATCCATACCCCAATGGGGGACCGTTCAAAGAATAGCCGCCTGTTTCTGGCAATTTCTTTAAAAGCAAGCCTCCATTATCCGTGTGTTTCCAACGGACAAAATTTAGACCTTTAACCAAGGAATCAAATATTTGCTATAGCCTGATTTCCTAGGGTAAATTTGTCCCAAAGATCAGGTGATTCCATCACCCATTGGGGTGATTTTTCGGTGGAAAATGAAAAAACTGTCAAAAAGACTCCAACCAGATTAAAAAACCGTCCTCATTTTCAAAACGGGATCCAGTGACATCCCTCCTGGATTGAGGCCCATTTGGCCTTCAGGAACCGGAATGCCCAATTCCTCAAAGTAAGTTTTCCAAATAGGGAACAGCTTTTTTGTTTTAGGATCCCTGAAGGTCATGGGCTGAGGCGTGAATAGGTCATCCCCATCATTGGCTACTTTGAAGGCAAAGTGAATCAATTCAGAACAGTAAAAGGCGTCGTTATCAAAATCGAAGGCAGCATCATAAGGTTTTCCGATCTGCTTTTTTGCCTCCTCAAGGGCTTGTGAAATCAGGTGTTGATACTCAGGTTTGAGTCTGCCCAGCATGACCTTGGGTCTCCCGTTGTGGTCCAGGTGCCGCTCCAGAAAATCATGCAGGGGTGTTTGGCTAACCCCTTGGCTGGTGGCCTCGAGTACATACCATTTGCCGTTTTCGTTGATCAAAAGGCCATTGTGAGTAAATTCTCTGCCTTCATAACCTTCGGTCACTTTGCGGATGGCCTCACAGAAATCCCCGCATTCCCCGTCCTGAAAGAGGATATCGCCCTCCTGCCAATCCAAGGTGCTGTCCTGGCAGGACAGGAAGGTAAGGAACAAAAACAAGTTCAAATAAATTATCAGGTTTTTCTTGTACATAAATTGTGGAGCAAATGTCCTTCGCAAAGTTAGTCATTCGCCATCGAATTTGTTAACTTAATAAATAATCAAGTAACTAAAACAAACTTCAAAATATTATATATTTAGTTTATTTTTTACTTAAATTTAAAGTAACTAGCCGTTTTTCTCCAATGCTACCCATCCCGTGAAGCCATAAAATCTTAATTCCCAAAATCTGTTTAAAATCATAAAAAATAAAATTTGAGAAAGTTATTGTTTGTTTTCATCATGATTGCGGGAATGGGTTGCAGCCATTCTACCAGGCAAGAGAGTTATCGGTTAGTAAAGGTCGATGACATAACCATTACGACAAAGGAGTTGGCTTATGTAAACCCATCGAATATCCAATTGGTAGCGTCTGATTCTGGCAGGTATTTGTTTTGTTACAATTCAATCGGTAAAAACTACCTTTACATGGACTTTGAAACAGGAGACATTAAAGTGAAG
>NZ_JACEFJ010000021.1 GCF_015354735.1 Pararhodonellum marinum
CATAGAATATTTGCAAAACGGCAATAAAAAGCAACGGCAAGTATATTCCATCTTGACGAATAATCAAGTTTTATCAAAACTAAAAAAGTTTGATCCTATTCTTGTGGGTACAATTCCTATAAACATTGACATTGAAAATAGCGACCTTGATATTATTTGCTCTTTCTCATACAAACAGGAGTTTCTTAAATCAATCACAGACAATTTTAGTTACGAGAAAAGTTTTACAACCAGAGAAAAGCCAAATTCAGAAACACTTGCTATTGTTGCTAACTTCTTTGTTGACGGTTTTGAAATAGAGATTTTTGGGCAAACCACTCCGACAAGACATCAATTTGCATACAGGCACTTGATAGTTGAACATAATTTGCTAAATAAATATGGTGAAGCCTTCAGACAGCAGATTATTCAACTTAAACGACAAGGGTACAAAACAGAACCAGCTTTTGCAAAAGCTCTTAATTTACCGGGTGACCCATATATGGAATTACTAAAATTTGAAACGAATGAAAATATCTCGAAACGCTAATCGAGTATGAGGCCGTGCCTATAAGTACACTGTGCACCAACGCGACGGCGCACAGGTCTCACACCACTACAAATAGCTATCTTCATATAGGTCTTCACGCACCTGCGGGGTAAGCTTTTTCAGTCTTTCCTCGAAGCCAAATGGCCTCTGGGTTGTGAGAGATTTTTTACAGTTTGGACGATCAGTTTACTATCCAAATCTTCAAAATTCACGATTTCACTACTCCATTCATTGATATGGTTAAGTAAACCACCTTCTATACAACCATCTTTGTTTCATCATTTTATCACAAAAAATAAAAAAAAATGGAAACAAGAAAAGTATGGTTTGTTACAGGAGCTTCGAAAGGTTTGGGGCTAACACTCGTAAAAAAACTGCTAACCCAAAATTACCGTGTAGCGGCTACTTCGCGCTCGGTTCAATCATTAATTAAGGAGCTTGGGAAATCGTCTGAAGATTTTCTACCGCTTGAAATGAACCTGACCGACAATGAAAATGTAAAGGCTGCGATTGGCGAATGCATCAATCATTTCGGACAGATTGATGTAGTGGTAAACAATGCAGGTTATGCATTGATCGGGACATTGGAAGAGCTTTCAGAGCAGGAGGTAAAGAGCAACTTTGAGGTGAATGTTTTTGGTTCCCTGCATGTCATCCGCAATGTTGCACCCCTGTTCCGTAATCAGAAATCGGGGCATATCTTCAATATTTCCTCTATAGGCGGCTACATTGGCGGTTTTCCGGGATTTGGCATTTATTGCTCCACAAAATTTGCTGTGGCCGGATTTACCGAAGCCCTTGCCGATGAGATGAAAGCATTTAATGTGCATACCACATTGCTATATCCGGGTTACTTCAGGACAAATTTTTTATCGCAAGGGTCTGTTCAAACAGCTTCAAACCCAATTACAGCCTACAAAACTGCACGGGAGATGGAAAATGCGCATTTGAGGGAGTTAAATGGAAACCAACCCAATGACCCCGAGAAAGCGGCAGATGTGCTGATAGCCTTAAGCCAGGAAGAAAACCCACCTATCCACTTTTTTATGGGAAAAGATGCCTACCACTATGCAAAACAGAAGATAGCGCTTATTCAATCCACAATGGCGGAACATGAGACACTTGCCACTTCAACAGATATTTCAAACAATTAAATTTTATTACGATGAAAAATAAAAAGCAATTGACCGTGCTGATCACAGGTGCAGGATCAGGAATGGGTCTACACACAGCACAAACTTTAGCAGTACTAGGGCATAAAGTGTTTGCAGGCATTAGAGATCCACAGGGAAGAAATGTCCATAAGTCAACAGCCCTAAGGGAATATGTGGAACACAATGGAGGAAAAGTGGATATCTTGGATTTGGATATCCATCTCGAGGACTCCTGCCAAAAAGCTGCTGACAAAATGATTGAAAAAGAAGGTTCGATCGATGTCTTGATACATAACGCAGCACATTTATTCATTGGTTATTCTGAAGCATTCACCCCTGAACAGATTGCAAGTTCGGTAAACACCAATGTTTTAGGAGCGCATAGGTTAAACAGGGCTATACTTCCTTATATGCGAAAACAGAAAAGAGGATTGATATTATACGTGGGAAGTGGCATCACCAATGTAACAGCTCCATTTATGGCCCCTTATGTAATTGGAAAAGCAGGTTTGGATGCCTTGGCGGAAAATACGGCTTACGAGATAAGCCAATTTGGGATTGAAACTACCATTTTGATGCCTGGCGTCTTTTTGGATGGTACTTCCCACTTTGAAACAGCGGAGTTCCCAAAAGACGAACCTGTCCTGAAAGAATATCAAAGGTTGCAAAAGGACTATGATAATTATGGGCCCGGATTGCGGAACCTGTTCAGGTTCGGGGATGCCCCCATACAGGGAGTAGCGGATAGAATAGCTGAAATCCTCACAATCCCGGAGGGACAAAGGCCATTCAGGGATACAGTGGACTACTCCGATTGGCTTGCAGAACCCGGAAATGGGGTCAGAGAAAGCTTGACAGAAAGGGCGTTTAAGATCATGGGCTACAGCCATCTCCTAAAAGTCAACGGTTAATATTCCGGGGCTATGCCGCCCCGGAGTTATAATTTTAAAGGACAAAACAATGAATATAATGTATGCGCACCTTTCTTTAGGAATACTGTTTCTTTTTCACGATGTCCCAGCTCAAGGGAATTTTGGTACGAACGATAATAAAGAGACTGTTGCCAAAGCCTTTTTCTAGACATACGTGTTTTGGATCACTTATTTACAAATACATCAAACAGTATGCAAACAACTATTGAAGAAACAAAGGGATACATTGGCATGTGGGTGACCAAAGATGGTTATATACGCCATGAACTCTTACCCAATAACCGCTACGATGAAGCGCGTGGAAAGCGGAATAGTGCCTATCAAGGTACTTATAAAGTTTACGGAAACCATATCGATTACAAAGACGACACGGGCTTTACCGCTGATGGGGAATTCAAGGAAGGCATCCTTTACCACGCTGGAATGGTATTGTATAAAGAAAAATAATCAAGTAAATTAATTGTTATGGAAAAGACATTCCGCTTTAATTCATTGTCCGAGTTTCACACATTTTGTAAGTTACCTCCACCTGAACATCCTTTGATCAGTTTGATCGATTACAGCAAGGTCACTTATCCTATAGACGACAGCGAGCTGAAATGGATCCAGAATTTTTATTCCATTGGGCTAAAGCGGAATGTCAATGCCAAATTCAATTATGGGCAGCAGCAATACGATTTTGATTCAGGGGTGCTGACCTTTGTTTCACCGCTACAGTTTTTGAAAATTGAGATCAAGCAAGAAGTTGAAGTAGTCCCAACAGGCTGGCTGCTGCTTATCCACCCCGATTTTTTGTGGAGCACCACTTTGGTGAAAAAGATAAAATCATACGATTTTTTCCAATATGCTGTGAACGAGGCGCTTTTCCTTTCTGATAAAGAAGAAAAGGTGATTGTGGATATTCTCCAAAAAATAGAAAAAGAATACCAATCCAATATCGACAAATTCAGCCAGGAACTCATCATAGCCCAAATAGAATTGCTCCTTATTTACGCAGAGCGGTTTTATGAACGTCAGTTTATTACTCGGAAAAAATCCAACCACGAAATATTGGCACGTTTCGAACAGGTGCTTTCCCACTGTTTTGAAGATGGTAAGTTATTGGAAAACGGCATTCCAACGGTAACAACAATTGCAGAACAACTGAACATTTCCCCTAATTATTTGGGCAGCCTGCTACGGGTACAAACCGGTCAAAATACGAAGCAGCACATCCAAAGCAAAATGATGGATTATGCCAAATTATGTTTGAGCACCACAAATATGTCAATCAGTGAAATTGCTTATGAACTTGGTTTTGAGCACCCCCAATCATTCAGCAAATTGTTCAAACAAAAAACCAATCAAACGCCTTTGGAGTTTAGACAGTCTTTTAACTGATAAATTAAAGTCCATATCTGTCCAAAAACAAAAACCCGAAATCCCTACCCTGCTTCCAGTTCTTCCACAAGCACTTGAAACCATTGATGTATATGACAACCATCCCCAATGCAGCAAAATAGGCTTGGTGCTGCCTTTAATGAGCAACCAGATAATGAATGCTTATCTAAAGGAAATCGCCGATGGCTGTGGCATTGACAAGCAGCTGTCCTTTCATATAGCCAGGCACACATTTGCCACTACGATTACTCTTGGAAACGGTGTGCCCATTGAAACGGTATCCAAAATGCTAGGCCACAAATCCCTCAAACAAACCCAGCATCATGCAAAAATCCTGGATATCAAGATCAGTAAGGATATGGAAAAGCTGAGGATGGTTTTAAAGGAAGGAGTTCAATATTAGTTTGGTAGGCAGTGGGGTGCATTCAAAAGTGCCGGGCCGTGCTGGGGTAACACTTGCCTTCACTGCTCCTGCAGCACGCCATATTACCTTCCCGTTATTTTTAGGATCAAGCGGAAAGTTTTTGGATATCTTCGGGGTTTCAGATCGAAAATTCGCAGGAGGATATAATGCCCTGATTCATATCTCTAAATCACTAACCAGGAATTACCAAAAAAAGGGATAACATATGGCCATTGCAAATGTTTTTCCTGGGTTCAATTCTTTATTCCAATTTTGGATATTCAGGTGTATTTTGGATGATACACTCAATAGGGAGGTTGCTACCTCCACTTTCTCAGAGATTACGATAAGTCTACTACCATTTTCCCAAAAGACTAATGGATGCGAGGTAAATAAATGAATCAACAAAAAAAGAAATAAAAAAGATCGGGGCATGCTTACTCCCAAAGAGATTTTTTATAGGCACAAAGAAATTTTCCTTTTGCCAAATCTGATGCTTCAGCCATCACCCAGAAACCTGAACAAATCTTATAAAAATCATTTTAATAAAAATAGGTGAGAACAATATAAGTCCTCACCTATTTATAATGGGTGGCTTGCTTTTATGTAAAAGCCGCTTGGTTTTGGTTCACCCAATTTTCTATACTTGTCATTTTAACAGGTAGCTTTTCCAACACTTCTGACATATCAGAAGCAAACATAACAGGATAATTCCTGGTATCTGTAATTTCCTGATACATGGCTTCCGCTTCTTTACCGGCGCCTTCACCAAGAAGGCCATCAAGTATTTTCCCAAAGTCTTTTGGAGCCATTTGTCTATAACGGAAATTATCGTTCAAGCCCAGTGAAAACTTCTCCGCCAATTGATTTCCAGTCAGGTTTTCCAATCCGGATACTTGAAAAGATTCTCCTGCCAAATGAGGACTGTAAATGGCTTCGGCTACAAGTGCTGCCACATCATTGGTAGCTATCCAGCCAACAGGCATATCTTCCGGTGTCGGATAGGATACTGTTTTTTCCACTTTGACAAAAGGTGCTGTCCAAGGTCCCAGTAAGTTTTCAGCATAAACGGAAGGTTGAATAATGATATGGGGCAAACCGCTTTTCTTTAAATAATCTGCAATATCTATCCTAACATCCAGAGAAGGATTACCAATCTTCACAGGTAAAATAAAGCCACTGGAATTCCAGACTAAAAGCTTGACTCCATGTTTAACAGCTGCATCAACTGCATTTTTGGCAAATTGCAACCCTTCTATCGGATCCCTTAAAAAGAAAGGCACCAAAAACGAAATAGCATCAGTTTCCCGAGTGATTTCTTCCAGTTTCTCCCTGTCGCCCATATTGGCAATGACCACTTCTGCACCTGCATTTTCAAGCATTTCAACTTTCTCCCTCTGGTTTGTAGTTGCAACAACTTTCGCTCCCTTTTCTTTGAGGGCTTTGATGACAGGAAATTGCTGTGAACCGCCTGCCCCATAAATAAGTACTTTCATCTTTTTTGTGTCTAATATTGTTTTGATAAAGCAAACCTACCTATATTTACTATACAAAAGTAAGTACTATACCAGAGTATACTAGTATACTACAGTATACCAATCTGCAAAACCATGAAGAAGAACAAGCATGAATGTGTGGAATACATCCGTCCTGTCAGGGATGTGTTGGATCTGATCAACGGTAAATGGAAGCTTCCTATCCTTATTGCTTTGTCATTTGGCAATAAGCGGTTCAAAGAACTCGAAAGAGATGTCGAAGGAATTACTCCAAAGATGCTTTCGAAAGAACTCCGGGATTTGGAGATGAATAAGCTTGTCATCAGAAGTGTATATGACACCGTTCCGGTCACTGTTGAATATAGCTTATCTGAATATGGAAAGACTTTGGACAATGTGATTATAGCCCTCCGCCAATGGGGGAAAAAACATAGAGCAAAAATCTTTGAAAATGCATGATCCTTATATTTTTATCGTTTAAATGTCGATTTTCATCGATCATCCCTTTTTCTCATATTTCAGAATATTTCGCTGGTTGCACTGAATACTTTATGGTAGCTTGTCTTTCCTACTTGGATTAAGTAAAATTGCTTTGATCAAATACAACCAAATAAACACGCTTGATCTCCCTCAATACAGTATTTACCTCATCCTATCCAATTGACATACCTAATTGTAACCTGCATGCATTTTCCAAGATTTATTAGAAAACCAATGAGTGGCATCCTCTTCATGTCATTCATGTTGCCTTTTACTTTTTCCTCCATGGCACAGGGAATCATTCCAAAACCCATGAATATAGTGGAAGGGAAAGGACAATTCAATTTAAATGCAGGCATACCCATTTTAGCCAAAAGCCAGGACAGCCGAAAATCAGCAGAGTTGTTCAATGATTTTTTAGAGAAAAGGCATGGATTCAGGCTATTCATCACACAGATCCCCCAAACAGGGCCACATGTTATTTTGACTTCCATACAGGGTGATCAACCTGAAGGATATCTTTTGGATATAAACTCCGATAAAATCGAAATTAAAGGAGGGGAAGCGGGTATTTTCTATGGCTTACAATCCGCCTTACAATTGATAGAAGAAAAGGATGGCGGGTTGACGATACCGGCCATGCGGATTGAAGACCAGCCCGAGTTTGGCTACAGGGGCTTGATGTTGGATGTGGCAAGACACTATTTTCCTGTTGATCAAATCAAAAAAATCATCGATTTGATGGCTCACTATAAACTGAACCGCCTGCATTGGCACCTGACTGAAGATCAGGGTTGGAGATTGGAAATCAAAAAATATCCCAAGTTGACCGAAATCTCTGCTTGGAGGGATTCCACCATCATCGGCAAACAGTATGACAGGGATCTTCTGATCTATGACGGTAATCCTCACGGTGGATTTTACACCCAGGATGAAGCCCGTGAAATCGTTCGGTATGCCGCAGAAAGGCAAATTATTGTAATTCCTGAAATAGAACTCCCTGGACATAGCTCAGCCGTATTGGCAGCATATCCAGAACTTGGAAGTTTCCCTTTGGTCAATGGCGTTCCTCAAGCAGGAACCATTTCGGGGACCAATGAAAAAGGTGAGCCTTTGGACAATGATCTGAGTACTAATGTCCCGGGTTTTTGGGGTGTGCAGTACAATATCTTCGGCCCTACCGATGCTGCTTTCACTTTCTTGGAGGATGTATTGACAGAAGTGATGGACATATTTCCAAGTGAATACATTCACATCGGCGGTGATGAGGTACCCAAAGACCATTGGAAAACTTCCGAAATAGCCCAAAAAGTGATCAAGAAGGAAAAATTAAAGGATGAACATGAACTGCAGAGTTACTTTATCCGGAGAATTGAGAAATTCCTCAACAAAAACGGCAGAAACCTGATCGGATGGGATGAAATACTGGAAGGTGGATTGGCACCAAATGCTACCGTGATGAGCTGGCGGGGTGAAGACGGGGGGATTGCAGCTGCCAAAATGGGCCATGATGTGATCATGTCCCCGAACAGCCACATGTATTTTGACCATTACTATACCGAAGATCAGACCAATGAACCCCTTGCCATCCATGGATTTTTGCCTTTGGAAAAAGTATACAGCTATTCTCCTCGACCAACCGCCTTAAGTTCTGAGGAACACAAATTCATTTTGGGTGTTCAGGGCAACCTTTGGACAGAGTATATCTCCACGAACAACAAGTTGGAATATTTTATCTTTCCCCGCCTGCTGGCCTTGTCAGAGGTGGCTTGGACTGCCGGGGATCAAAAAGATTATGGTGAATTCACCAAGAAAAGATTGCCAAAACGACTGGCAGAACTGGAAAAATCAAACGTTTTCTTTAGAATTCCGGAGGCAGATGTCACCATCAGCAGGGACATGGAAACTGGCAGACATCGCATCAGCATAGAATCACTCGTAGATAAAAGTCAGGTGTATTATACGGTGGACGGTTACAAAGCCGACCCAACCGGAAAGCTGTACACCAGTCCATTTTTGGCTCCGGTGTCAAGAAGTGAATATGGTCCTCTTACTCTGAGGTACGTGATCGTAACTCCCCAAGGCAGAGTCAGCAATGAATTCAGCCATACGATTGAATGAGGGTTTAAATACTAATGTCAATTTGAGAGTTGGTGGCCATACAAACAATCTGCCTAAAAGAAATGATTGTATGACATTTATCAAACAATCGACAAGGCTATTTTTTAGACTGGCTCTTCAAATATAGATATTAAATTATATTTGCTTTTCAGTGCTAAAATCTCCCCTACCAAAAAATCAAATTTCACTTAATCCTATTACTTATAAATGGAAATCTTAAGAAAAGTTAATGGAAACAAAAGTGAATTCTACATTCTTGAAAATAAAATTGAAGAGGCAATGATGTCCTATACATGGGTTGGTAGGGATAATATTATTATTGACCATACGGAAGTCAATGAACCATTAAAAGGTAAAAATGGTAGCAAACAAATGGTTTTAAAAGCTGTAGAATTTGCTAGAGAAAAAGGAATAAAAATTATCCCATAATGCCCATTCGCCAATAGCATTTTTAAAAAAAATCCGGATATCAGAGATGTTAGTTTTACTATCTTATAATCTGCTCTTTTAAATATGGTGTTGATTTAATCAGCTTTCCTTTCTTACATATTTGGCAAATCAATCTCATTTATGTTGGTCCTATTTGATAAATTTAACACCAATTCTACAATATTAAATAAATCAGTTAATGGTATTGAGTGAGTTTCGTCTTTACCTGCATTTTTCAAATCATTCAGGACTTCTTCAGTTGAAAGATTTCCCGGATTGATTAGTGTTACGCCAATTTTGTGTTGACTTAGATTTTGTCTAAGCGAGAAAACAAGTCCACGAAGTCCAAATTTCGATGCTGTGTTTGATACTTCTTTACTTTTATTTAGGTTAAGACCGCCTATTGCCGCACCAATAATGATTATTTTGGCATTTATTGACTTTTTTAAGTTTGGAATAAACTTTTGAATTGCCCTGATTGGTGCGAGAAGATTTACATTGAGAACGTTCTCAATATCATAATTTGAGCAACTTTCAAAGTTGTATTCAGGCGAAAACGCATTTGATTCCCAGGTTCCACCGAAATAAAGTAAAGCATCAATTGGCATATCGCTAATTTGATTTTGAAGACTTTCGATTTCTTCAACGTTTGTCAGATCAGTTTTTATCCATTTACCATAAGGAGATACTCGCCTAGAAACTGTGAAAAGATTATTGCATTTGTCCTTTAAATACTCCGAAGTTGCAAGTCCAATACCGCTGCTTGCCCCAAATATTATTACATTGCCGTATTTCATATTTTTATAATTTAGTTCTTTGTGTTTTATTCCATTAAAACAGTAAATGAAGCAGTCAGACCAACACTGAAATTTCGTGGCAATTTGTCTACTCCAAAAATTGAACGAGAATGTGTTCCTTTTTCTTCAAGTACATTTACAAATAAGTCAGAAGCTCCATTAACAATTTTAGGAGAATCATCCCAATTGTCCCCTGATTGAAAATAACCTTCTAGGTGATTCAAACCAATGATTTTATCAAAGCCAACATTTTTATCTATTTGAGCAAGAACATTTAGCGCGCACAACTCCATAGCCCTGTATCCTTGTTCAGTTGTAATTTCATTTCCCAATCTACCCTGATACAAATAGTCTTCATTAAATATTGGAAACTGGATGGCAACATATGCAATATTTTCTCGAATATTTACGGAAACATAGTTTCCACCTGGTGTTGATACTTTAGGCAATTCATGCCCTAATTTCATTAGGTTCTCTTTGGGTTTATTGTTCATTTTTAAATCTGGATAATATTTTTGAACGCGGCTCTAGTTTTTCCATATTAATTCTTGTTTTCAAATTGAATATTTTTTTGAAATATTGCCTGTTTGGGCTTGTTTCACAGGGACATAAAAGATGACTAAATATTACCAAAACTCCCCAACAATAAATTTCAAACAATTTGATTTAAAAATTAATTTAATTTTAAAAATGTCATTGCTCAAAAACTCATTAAAATCCCTCGTCAATTTTGATCCCGAAACTTTGGATCTACTGGTTTCTAAATTTTCCCAAGTACAACTAGCGAAAAGCTCTGTTTTCGCCAAAAAGGGAGAATTTTCCAAACAGATAGGTTTTGTAGAATCTGGTGTGTTAAGGGCTTATTTTTCTATGAGCAATGGAGAGCAGTATAACAAAACTTTTTTTACCCAAGGATCTTTTGTGGGCGCTTACTCTTCTCTGGTGACAGGTCAAAGTAATTTAATAGATATTGACTGTTTGACTGATTGTACGCTTTGTATCGCCTCCTTTGAAAGCATTAAAAGCTTATATGATCAATATCCTCCTGTAGAGCGGTTGGCCCGTATCCTGGCAGAAAGGTTTTTTGTGAATAAAGAAAAAAGGGAAATTGAACTAGCCACTTTGGAAGCCAAGGAACGGTATGCAATTTTTTTAGAGGAAAACCCTCATTTAGACCAATTAATCCCCCAGTACCACATTGCCTCTTATTTAGGTGTAACGCCTACGCAGTTGAGTAGGATCCGTAGGCAAAAATAATTTAACCTGTTTTTCCTTTACCTATGTAAATGGAAACCTTCCATTAAGCCATCAAATTTGTCCTGAATTAAATAATCAGGATCATGAAGCTGAATGGTAATAAAATCCTCATCACAGGAGCAACATCAGGAATAGGGGAAGCATTGCTCAATACATTTATCGGACTGGATAATCAGGTTATTGCTTTAGGGAGGAATAAAGAAAAGCTCAATCAACTTGCCCGGATAAATAATAGAATAATTCCTTTCCTCTGCGATATTTCCCAATCAAAAGAATTGGATAGACTGATCCTATTTATCGAACAGGAACATCCTGACACCAACATTCTGATCAATAATGCAGGCATTCAACATAACTATTATTTTGAAGAGGAAGATACTCATTTAGGGAAAATCGAACAGGAAATCAACATCAATTTTCTAGCTCCCATCAAATTGATAAGTCTCTTTTTGCCAACCCTTCAGTTAAACCCCAATGCGGCGATAGTCAATGTATCTTCAGGTCTGGGATTGGTCCCCAAAAAACAGGCACCGGTCTACTGTGGTACCAAAGCAGGTATACATATTTTTACCAAAGCGCTTCGCTATCAGCTTAATAATGTCAAGGTTTTTGAAATCATCCCTCCTTTGGTAGACACCCAAATGACAGCGGGAAGGGGAAAGGGTAAAATCAGTCCGGAAGAACTTGTTGACGAATTTATTCTTGCTTTTAAAAAAGATCAGTATGAGATCAACATCGGTAAGGTCAAACTTTTAAAGATAATCAACCGGATAAGTCCGGCATTGGCAGAATTCATCATGAAAAAAGGAGGAGAAAAATGAGGGCAATATTTAGAATCGTATTTATCCTGACCCTATTTTTTGCTTCTACATTTCTGATTGCCCGGTTTACTGGGATATTCAGTTTGGAAGACATACTTGTATGGTTAGAAAAAGCACAGGAAATAAATCCCATATACCTTTTCGTCCTGGTTATTCTCATTTTGTTCAGCGACCTGTTTATTGCCATACCTACATTGACCGTTACGGTACTTTCGGGACACTTTCTTGGCTTTGGCTATGGTGGATTGGCAGCTGTCACGGGAATGCTGATGGCTGGAATTGCAGGATATACGATCAGTAAAAAATTCGGAGATAGGGTTTTAAAAAAAATTGTTCCGGTGGAAAGTAAGAGGAAGGAGGCAATCATCAGCTTTAACAACTATGGCAGCGTAATGATTCTGCTAAGTAGGGTATCTCCTATTTTACCGGAAGTCTCTGCCTGCTTGGCAGGGATGACCGGAATGGATTTTAGAAAATTCTTACTGTATTGGTGTCTAAATACAATGCCGTATGCTTTGATAGCCTCATATTCAGGGTCTATCAGCAGTCTGAATAATCCAAATCCTGCGATCTACGCATCACTTTCTATCTATGCTTTTCTAGGATTGGGCTGGTTTACATTCAAGAAATACAAACATTCATACAAAATCCAAAAATAAATGAAAAGGCCATTCATATTATTCATAATTATCATGTTCTCCTCAATCCTTAATGTACCGGGTCAAAACAAAAAGATACTTTTTGTTTTGAGTGCGGAGGATACTCTTTTACTCAATAGCGGCAAAAAAGAAAGACAAACGGGGGTTTTCCTCAATGAATTTTACTACGCTTACAAAGCAATTGCTACAGAAGGATATGAGGTGGACTTTGCAACACCCAAAGGACAAAAGGCGACCATCGATCAGGAAAGCCTTGAAGACGATTACTGGAAAGAAAATCCAACCTTGAAACAAGAGGCCATAGACTTTTGGGAAAAGAATAAAAATTTCTCCAGTCCAATAACTTTGGAGCAGGCAATTGACCGATCCGGAGAATATATCGGATTGGTTATTCCCGGCGGTCAGGGTCTTATGGTTGACCTGTACCATGACCTCAATATTCCCGTATTGTTAAAATCATATTCAAAAAACAACAGTGCTATTGGTCTCATCTGTCATGCCCCCGCTTTGATCACCACCATACCAAAAGATGAAAATCCATTTGTCGGATATCGGGTAAATTCCGTAAGCCCTTTGGAAGAATTTTACATTGAGCGATTCATAATGAAAGGGAAACCGGAAAATCGAAGAATTGCAGGTCAGCTAAAGAAACTTGGATTGTTTTACGAAAAGGGAGGACCCGGAAAGGGTTATACTGGTTTTTATTTTGATAGTAATATCATCCGGATGATTGCTAAAAAGCCTCCCCTATGTAGATATAGAAAGCATTCCCTTCCCGCGTAAAGGCATAATCCAAGCGGACATAAATATCCTTCTGGGGAAATAACATGTATCTCAAACCTGCTCCGGCAGTACCTTTCAATTTTCCGAAGTCTAATTTGTGGGGTTGATCATACACGGTACCGACCGAGGCAAATACGGCACCCCCTATCCTTTCTGTAAACTTTAATGGAAATGGCAGAAACCTATATTCCACTTGAGCAGCCATCAGATTACTGTCTCTGAACCTGCCCTGATAATATCCGCGCAAAAGATTGGGCCCACCCAATTGGGGAAGCTGGTTAAATGGAACATCTCCCCAGGTAAACTGCTTCAGAAGCTGCAATGCCATGACCTGATTTTTCCTTATACTTTTAAAATAGCGCGTATCACTGATTACGGAACCAAAAGAATAATCACTCCCCAGATTGTCAAAAGACCCTAATATGGCAAGTTCTGAAAAGTATCCGTCCCTCACGTTCAGCACATTGTGCCTGGAATCCAGTACAAATCCAATCCCAGTTGAAAAGGTGGTAAATCCGTTCATTCCCACAATTGGAATTTGATCTTCAAAATTTTCCGGTTTACTGAAATTTACCTGAGAGGTATTGTTCAATTCCAGTTCCAAACCAAAGTAAAAATTTTGTTTCAACCTCCTCAGCACCCGTTCTTTGATCAACAATTGATTGGCTGCCACTATCTGCTCATCTTCGAGGGTACTATTTGCTCCTACACCGAAAAAGGATAAGGGAAAGCTCTGGTACCTGAGATTCCCAAGGAAAAACCATTTGTCTTTGTCACTGTATAGGGCATGTTCGATAAAGGCGCCATATTGGTTTTCAAGGGTATAGAATCCCCTTGCCGTGATCTCGCTTAGCCTGTTTGAAGTATCCTGATTAGCATAATATAGGTACAGTCCGCTAAGGCCAAATTCAGTATTGGTCTCCGGGGAATAGCCAATGGTAGGATATGCTAAAAATTGGGGCTTGGATAAATTTTGGCTGTTGTTTCCAAAACCTTCAAAATATTTTTTTACCAAAGATTTATTTTGAGCTTTTAATCCCGAAATCGTGAAAATGAAGAAAAGGACACAGAGAAAATATTTCATTTGGGTGAGGCTGATCGATTGATTTAACAGGAAACTTTTGACAGAGATTGTTTTGTTACTTGTACTTTACCTTTTGTAAAAAATGATAAAGTTTACTTCTGAGCTTTTTAAGCAATGTTTTTCTTTTGTATTTAACCTCCTGCTTGAATTTATATTGAAAGTAAATTCTTAATAATTCACTTTCATTTAAGCCTCTTTTATGTGCATAATGCTCAATCAGAAAAATCATATCCTGATTTGGCAAACCGAGTCTAATTAGGCTTTTTACTCCCCTTTTGAGCGTGATTCTTTTTATTTTCACTCTGTTGTTGTCAACCAAAGAAAATTGGTAGGTACCATTCACTTTCTTGAAAAGAATATTACTCAATGAAAAATCCAGGTGATAGATCTCTTTCTGATGTAAGTCAACGATGAAATTTCCCAAGTCAAAAAGCGCTTTGCTTTTTTCCTTACCGTCTAGTTCTTGAAAATATTCAAGTGTTTGAAAATCGGAATATTCACAAATGAAATACCCCGATTTAAAAAGCCAGTTACTGTAGCAATCCAAATAAGCTATGGGCCGGGGAGTATTTACACCTTGTGAAAGAAAAAAGGATGCATTAGTGAAAGCTCTTTTGCCTTTGCTTTCACGGAAAAATCTGTAGATAAATCTATTAGCCATATAAATTTTCTCATAGGACTTGATCACTATTTTCTGACCAGCAATGGTTTGTAACTTGAGTGTGTTTCTCTTTTTAAAAATCAATCCATCCATGCTATTAAAAACAGAGGGAAGTCCATTCAGGAAAGCTTCTAAGAACATAAAATGCTCATTGATTTGCACTACCTGTTTCATCCTATTTAATTGCTATGCTGTTTGAATTTATATTGAGCTGACGGGGAATTTTAAAAATGGAGAGAACTGGATAACAGTTATTATCATCAACCCTGACAAATACCGGAATCCAGAACCCTCCTGAAAAAATCATCATCGGGCGATTAGCAACTCGATGATCTGCACTGGCGCTTTAATTCGATAAGCATCCTCATCTTTCATTAAATTCATTGTTACGAGCTCCAGCTCATAGATCAGACCCAATACATAAACCTGATCCATTTTGTGGACCTCGTATAGGTCATCAAACTTCCTTTTCCCAGTCAGGTTTATCCCATATTGATGGAATACATGAGCAATTTTTTTAAGTTTCTTAAATTTCTCCATAGTGTTCGATTCAATGTATTCGATTTTATGCTTCATCATTTAAAATTTTGTGCCCTGGTACCGGGAGGTCCGGAAAACTCTCCCGGCATTACCCAGGAACTATACATAGGCAGCGGCCTCTGATTCAAATTCCTCCACCGAGGTTTCTTCAATCAGGATTTCTTTCTTTTTGTCCTTGCCAAGTTTTTGCATTATTCTATCAAAAATGTAATAGATCAAAGGCACCACGATAAGTGTCAGAAACATAGAAGAAATCAAGCCTCCAATGATTACCCAAGCAAGCCCGTTTTTCCATTCAGCACCTGCCCCACCGGCCAAAGCAATCGGCAGCATTCCAAACACCATGGCCAGCGTAGTCATCAAAATTGGTCTAAAGCGTATTGTAACTGCATTTTCTAAAGCCTTTTTTACAGACACACCGACAGCTTTAAGTTGATTGGTAAAGTCCACTAACAAAATGGCATTTTTGGCTACGAGTCCCATCAGCATGATCAGGCCCATAATGCTGAATATACTCAGTGTCCCTTTGGTGAGTGCGAGTGCAAGTAAAGCCCCTATAATGGCCAATGGAAGTGAAAACATAACCACTAAGGGGTATATGTAAGAATCGTACAAAGCCACCATGATGAGGTAAATCAGAAGAATGGAAGCAAGAAGGGCAATTCCCAAACTCCCGAATCCCTCACTTTGGTTTTTCATGTCACCATCATAATTGATCTGTACCTGGTCAGGAAGATCTAAAAGTGCGATCTTAGACTGTAATTCATCGCCTACAGTACCAGATGGAACACTGGCTACCTGAGATTGGATTTTTATAGACGAAATTCTATTCCTTCTTTCCAGTTTAGTCGGTCCCTCAGATTGAGAGATTTCCGCAAATTGATTCAACTTGATAAGTTGACCCTTATTATTGGCGAAGGTTATGTTCTCAACATCAGAAATGGATTTTCTGTCAAACTCATTTAACTTAACCATGATATCATATTCAAATGCTCCATCTCTAAATTTGGAATCATCATTGCCATTAAATGCCACCTGAAGTGTGCCTCCCACTGCATCCAATGAAAGTCCCAGCTCATTCAAGAGTATTCGGTCTACATTCACCTGAATTTCAGGATTGCCGTCTTCCAGAGAACTTTCTATTTTTCTTACCCCTTCTATTTCCGATAGAGTAGCCAAGACCATTTCGGCCGCTTTGTATAGATTATCCTGGTCAGGACTTGAAACAATTATCTGTATAGGAGCATCATTTGCAGTTCCTAAAATGGATATTGGAATTGCTGTATATTCAGCACCGATGATGTTTTCTCCCAAATACCGCTCTATATTTCTAGCGATTTCGGGTCCTGTTAAATCCCGTGATTTTTTAGGTAATAATTTTACTGAAACCTCTGAGGTGTAGGGCACAGACTGAGACCCTGAAAAACTCCCGCTTGAAATTCCGACCGTAGTAAAAATTTCAGTTACTTCAGGCAAAGAGGATAAGTATTCCTCAATTTCCAATGTTTTAAAATTGGTCTGCTCTAAAGTAGCGTCTTTTGGAAGTTCTAATCTCAAAATAAATTCTCCTCTATCCCCTTCATTGATAAATTCACTCCTAACAAAGCCTTGAGTTACCAAGATCAATGAAGCAATGAATAGTAGCAATGTGGCTGATAGGACAACGATTTTTTGACCAAAGCCCCATCTTAAAATATCTACTATCCATTCCACAAAGGCATCTAAACCTTTTTCAAAACCGATTATAATTTTCCCGAAAAAGGAATTGTTTTTTAGGTGTTCTAATTTTGAAAAACGGGAAGTCAAAAGAGGTATTAATGTAAATGCTACCAGCAAGCTGATCAAAGTGGCGGTGGCAACTGTAATACTGAACTGTGTCAGAATGCCAGATATTAGTCCACCAGTTAAAGCCAATGGAACAAACACCACCACAATTACCAGTGTGATGGAAACCACTGTTGCTCCGATTTCACGGATTCCGTCGTAAGAAGCCTGAGCAATGGATTTGCCCATTTCAAGATGCCGATAGATATTTTCAATCACTACAATTGCATCATCCACCAGTATCCCTACCACTAAAGAAAGTGCCAACAAACTCATCAGGTTGAGTGTGAATCCGGCTAGAAACATGACCGTGAAGGTGGCCACAATTGAAGCCGGTACAGCAATCATGACTATCACAGCATTCCGAATACTGTGCAAAAAAAGAAGCATAATGATAGCAACCAGAACCACTGCGATTAAAAGATCCTTGATGACATCATTTGCAGCTTCCAAGGTAAACTCCGAACTGTCTTGGGAGATTTGGAATTTCAATTCCTGAGCTTGATACACTTCTTCAAGTGCATGTAAATTTGATTGGACCTTATGCGCAACATCCACTGCATTGGCATCGGATTGCTTCTGTATCGTCAGACCGATGGCATTATTTCCATTTAAGCGGGTGATAATACTTGCCTCTTTAAAGTCATCCTGAACCTCTCCTACATCTTTAATTCTGATAGGGGATTGATCCGGAAGATAGCTGACAACCAAGTCCTCCATTTCTTTCAGAGAAGAAAACTTGCCCGCAAGTCTGATCAGAATCTGACCTTCTTCATTTTTGATTCTTCCAGTAGGGAAATCAAGATTGGAACTATTGATGGCTTGTACTACCTGTAAAGAAGATATCTTATATGCTTCAAGTTTGTTTCTGTCAAGGTTGATTTTGATTTCCCTTTCAGTTCCTCCAAGCATATTTACCTGGGCCACTCCTTCCAATTGTGCCAATGATGGTTGGATTCTATTCTTTACAAGGTCATAGAAATCGGCTGTAGCAAGATTCGAATACACAGCCATCTGCATGATTGGCAAATCTCCCAGATCAAATTTTGCCAGACTTGGAGGGTCAATGCTTTCAGGAAGATTACCAAGTATGGAGTTGATTTTACGCTGTGCATCTTGAATGGACAGATCAACATCAGTACCATCTGCCAACTCAATGGTGATAATAGACACACTTTCAAGTGATGTAGATTGTATAGATGCAATACCCTCCAGAGATGCTACGGCGTCCTCCAGTTCTTTTGTAAGGGAATTCTCCACCTCTTCAGGTGAGGCCCCTGGGTAAAATGTGGTAATTGTGACAATATTGGGGCTGAACTTGGGTAATAGTTCATAGGATAACTGCGAGTAGGAAAATATTCCCAATAGCGTCAGAACCGTAAAAAGCACCACCACCATGGATGATCTTTTTATAGAGATTTTGGTGATTTGCATCCTATTGTACCTTTACTTTAATACCTTCTTTGACATTGATCAATCCGGAAGCAATAATTTCTTCTCCCTCACTAAGACCATCCATTACTTCTACCAAAGAAGCGTCAATGGGTCTTGCTTTTATAGGTTTGTATACTGCTGCATCATCGTTGATGACAAATACACCTGGATCCTTAAGGCCACCAGAAATGGACTTTCTGTTGATTACTATTGAAGGGTATGGACTTTTGGATGAGAATTTAGCAGTGCCGAACATCCCAGGCTTGATTATCTCTAAGTCCTCCCCTTTCATTATCAGGTTGACCTCATATTTGAAAGAACCATCTGCCTTGTCTGAAATAAAGTTGACAGTTCCTTCAAACTTCTTGTTAGGTATGGCATTCACATTCACAGGAATGACATCTCCCAAATTGGCTGTTGCTATTTCATTTTCTGAAAGAAATACTTTAAGTTTCATAGGGTACTTATTAATAATATGGGCAAGGGGCATTCCTGGATTTACCAAAACACCGGTTTCATAAAAATCCTCATTGATATAGCCTGAAATAGGTGCTTTGACTTGGGTATCATCTAATCTCTTGCGAATAGCCATAAGTTGGGCTTCAGATATTCCAAGGTCTCTTTCACTTTCTTCAAATTGTTTTTTCGTGATGGCGTCTGATTCTGAGAGATTGGTGAAACGTTGTAGGTCTTTGGCAAATCTCTCATGGTTCAATTGGGCAATGGTCAATTCGGATTGGATCAATCTGTCATCAATTTGTAAGATCAAATCACCTTTTTTGACATAATCTCCCTTCTTCTTGAAAACCCTCACTATCACACCATTGGTCTCAGACATTAAGGTAATTTCCTGTTGCGCTTCAAAGACTCCATTGGAATCAAAACTTCTATCCAAAGAAATCATTTGCGCTTTTTCAACAGTTACGGGAACAGATGTTGCTGTTTTCATAGCAGAAGCCATGTTTTCAGCCATTTCAACCTTATTGTGGTATAGCCTAAAGGCCATAAATCCAACTCCTGAGATGACTAATAGAAGTATAATGATTTTTTTCATTTTGATTTAATTGTAGTTTAAAGTGAAATTGATTTGATCCGACCGGTAGATTTGAGGATTTCAATCTGAGCGATCTGTATTTGAATGAGTTGGTTGTTATAGCTATTTTGTGCTTGCCTAAGGAAAGACTCAGCTTCCAATAAGTCGGTCAAAGGGCTTAGGCCTTCTGTATAGAGTAGCTTGGTTTCTTCCAGTATTTCACTGGAAAGCGTCAGATTTTCTTCCAATGCTTTCAATGTTCTAATGGAGTTGAAATATTTTTTAGTGGAATTAGAATATTCCATTTCTGCGGCATCGATCGCCATTTTTCTGTCTTCTTGGTATTGACTCATCCGGACTTTTGATTGAGCAGCTTTTGATTTGGTGACCAACCCGTCAAAAATGGGCACCTCTAACCTTAACCCCACCATAAAGCCCTGATACCAGACTTTGCTTTGACTTAAAAAATCAAACTCAGTGGAGAATGCATTCCTGTTCAAGTCTCCAAAAGCAACCAAAGAAGGGTGATTGACTGCTTTTATACTTTTCCTTTCAAATTCCAAAAGTGTTTTTTGGATATTTAGAACCTGGATGTCCTTTCTCATATCCGGATCAAAATCCAGCAATTCAAAAGAGTCAATGATCTGTTCTGAATATGCCGTGGCTAAGTCAAGATTAAGTGGAGTTTGGATAGGAACACCCATGATCAATTTCAGGTAACTCAGCCTTTGAAATATTTCTATTTCCAGATTTTCCAAATCACTTCCAATTGAGGAAAGGTTGACCTTTATCCGGTTCAAATCCACTTTTCTGATCATATCATTTGAATATTGGGCACGAAGGATTTTCTCAAGTCCGGTCAAATAATCAATATTAGCTAGAAGGTTTTCTTTTTGGAGTTCTATCTGGGTGGCTCCCAGATAATTCATGGCAATGTCATAGATCACTTCTTCTTCGGTCTGAGCAGACATCACCCGATAAAATTCTTCTGAAGTCTTTGCAGCTTTTAATCCAATGATAAAGGAACTATTAAATAAAAGCTGATTAATCTGCACTCCTCCTCTTAGGGTATGGGGTACCCCTAATGCAATAACATCTATACTTCCAGGTTCTCCAGGCCCAAAAAGCCCTCCGGGTACGGCTTGGGGAAATACATCAATAAAGTGATTGTAATCCCCATAAGCGTTTAATTGAGGTAGACCGGCACCTCGAACTTCATTTCTCCGAAATCCCGCTGAAGTTTCATCCAAGTATGCCTTTTTTAGCATCCTGCTGTTTTCCAATCCCAATCGAATGGCCGTCTTTAGATTCACTGGATCAGATGCTTCCGTGACAGTGGTTTGACCAAAGACAGATACATTGGAAAATAAAAGGCAAATCACAAGTACTATTTGTTTTTCCATAATTGTCAATACTGTTTATTATATTTATTTCTATTTGTTCTGTAAAAAAAGAACTAAATGGTTAAATTTTTTAAGACTTACTTTTTTGAAATTCTTTGAATAGTTTTGGTATCTGTCTTTTAAAGAACTCCGTAAACTGACATAAATTTTTAAGGTAATTGTTGAAGTCCGGTTTTCTATTGCTTCGTAAAGCAAGCGCCTCTTGAACAAACACTCCAACCCTTGCAATTTCTTCCAATTCTTTTTCTATATCATTTTCCCAGTTACCCATATTGAGATAAAAATACCTTTTACGCTCCCCGGGTTTGGTCCTATACGCTACTTTATTTTGGATTTGCATCACATTTAGCGCAGTGCTCACTGCACTTTTGCTGACGTTCAGATGCTCAATGATGTCTTCAAAAGTAGCCTCAGCATCATCAAGAATAAGCAATAGTCCCAAGATCCTTCCCATTAATGGTTGCATACCCTGCTGTTCATGGTAAACACCAATTCTTTCAATTAGATCTTTTTGGCTTTCGCTTAATGATGAAGACATTCAGTAGTTATTTTGGTTTCTTAACGCTACAATATTAGTAAGGTTTTGTTTGTTCACCAAAAAATGAACCAAATATTTTACATTATATTTTTTTGTTTTCTCAAATTTATAATGGCTCAATGTAAATTAATAATCTTTAGGAATATAAATACTTGATTTTCATAGTATTACAATTAATCTAAAATTAAGACTGATTCACCTAGACCAGCCATCTGAATACTTAATTTTTTCAACTTTTTTCTATTTTCTCGATTATTTGAGAATGAGTTGGTGGCAACAGGTTTTTTACCCCCTTTAAAATACTTCCCTGTAATTTTTGAAAGTCCATGATCCGTAGCAAGGTAAACGATTCTTTTGGAAGATTTTTCTGGCGTAATTGCTACAAATTTTTCAGAGAATTTTACAAAGAGGTAAAGAAAACCTTTGGAGGTATTTACTCCCAAATTCGTCTTTACTACCCCTGGATGCACTGCATTGACGGTCACATTTGTATGTTTCAATTCCTCAGCCAGGTCGTAGGTAGACATTACATCTGCGACTTTGGACTGAAGATATGCTTTAATTCCATTGTAGCTTTTTTCGCTATTAAGATCATCGAAATTAATCCTTGCAATAGGAGGAATTAGTGATGCCACATTTATAATTCTTCCTTGCCTGGCATTCATTAATTCGTGAATCAATAATCTGGAAAGTAGAAAATGTGACAAATAATTCACGGCCAAGGTTTGTTCGATTCCTTCTTTTGTTTCTACCCTGTCACTTGATACAAGCCCGGCACAATTGATAAGCACATCCAAACTCTCAAATTTGTTTTGAAATTGCCTTGCAAGTTTTAGAATATCACTCATAATGGATAGGTCTCCCAAAAGCAGGGTGATCCTGGCAGATGATTTAAGTTTTAAAATTTCCTTTTTGACCATTTCGCCTTTTCTTTCATTTCGGCAAACAAGGACCAATTCATTTTCGGTACCGGCTAAAGCCATTGCTGCCGCCTTTCCAACTCCGCTTGTGCCTCCTGTGATCAGGATTCTTTTTTTGTATTCCATTTTATTTTTCATTTTTCTAGGTTTTCTTTGACGATGGACAAGCCATTGTTGAGCAAGCCATGAATGTCTTTAAGGACAAAGGACTTGATGATAAACCGGGCCATAAAGTTTTTGGGAATGACAGTGTATGTCCATACAATATGGGTCTGACCATCTTCCATAGGGGTAAATTCCCAATTGCCTTCTACTCTTTTGGCAAGAAACCTTAATTGAGAAGTGAAGTTTTCGATTTGATACGAAAATGACTCCCCTTGAACGACCGTAAGCAAGCTTTCTTTTGCAGTAGTTCCATCATCAAAATAGACTGTTCGGGTCAATCCTGGTGTAATCCATTTTTCTGTTTCATCTGTTTTGATTACTGCGGGAAATCTTTTGTACTTTTTGAAAATGGTACTCAAATCGATGGGAACTATATAGTTAAAGGCTGAATCAGCAGCTACATTCACCACAATTTCCGCTTTTGTAAGGGGCATGTTTTTTGTTTTTTGCGCACCTGCTTTCCCTGACAGTATTAGTGTAGTCATTAGCATAAGAATGTATTGAGTCATAATGTCATTTGCCTGAATTGATATGGCAAAGGTGGGCAATGTCACAGAAGGAGTATTTACCATTTGGTAAAAAAGGATTAAACCGATTTTGTCTAATTCCATTCATTGATCACTTATCAATTGCTCCTTTTTATAGGAGCATGGATATTCTTGATAATAAAAGCATGGCACAAAAAGAAAACCTTTATTTTAGCCCTTTAAAAACCCTTAGTAAAAAAGCTATGTCAACCAAGATGGAAGAATCGATACAAAGTATTTTCCAATTACCTCAAGTGGTATTAGCAGAAGTTTGTGATGCTTTTAAACCCCTTGATTTGCCCAAAATTTTTTTCCTACTTAGGTCGGGTAAGATTTGTCATAACATTTGGTTTGTCCAAAGTGGATTGACAAGACATTTTTATGTTGATGATAGAGGTAAGGAGCGGAACACTTGGTTTACAGTAGAAAACAACTTTACGACAGATATACCCTCGCTGCTCAATCAACAACCCGCCAGAGAGAACATACAACTTTTGGAAGACAGCATCATATATGCAATTGCATATTCTGATGTTCAAAAGCTTCAGCAAAAGCATCATGCTTTCTGTATTTGGTATATAAAAATGCTGGAAAACAACTATTTTCACCAAATAGAACAAAGAATTGACGAACTTCAATTTATGAATGCAACCGAACGCTATTTCAATCTATTGAAAAAAGAACCATCATTCTCCCAAAGGATATCATTAGGCAATATCGCTTCTTACCTCAATATTTCGCAAGAAACCCTAAGCAGGATTAGGAACGAAAAGCCAACTTTTTGATTTAGGTCAAATGCTTTTTTGATGTAGGTCAAAACACTTCAGCAGTCACCCACATAATTTTGCACTAACAAAACAGACTCAGTTAGTGCATCATGAAAAATTTAATTTTTATAATCTTGGTAATGTACGTGCCGCATGCTTTTGGACAAATCCCAACGGAAGTACTTATTGGCAACAAACAAACTCATTATATAAATTATTGGCAAAAAGAGATTGATAGCAATGGCAAATTCAACCTCTTTACCTTAAGCAGGTTTGCCATAGATTATCAAGATAAAACCTACAATAATTTTTCTATTGAAGGACAATTGACTTACCAATTAACTAATTGGTTGGGTATTTCTGCCGGTGGAGGATTTGAAGGAGAATCTTTTGTGCCTTCCATTGGATTGAACCTAAGTTATGTCAATGCAAAGGGTGATTTATTTATTGAAACTTATCCCACAGTCCTTTTAGACGACATTAAATCATTTAATTTGCTTGGATTTGTAGGCTACACCCCGCAATTAAACGATACATGGAGTATTTTTTCACAGCTAATTTTCAGCACAAACCTTTTAACTGATAGAACACCTTTTAGTCCTCAAAGGGATATTCTCGGTCTATTTACAGCGCATCAGCAAAGTATTCAACTTCTAAGGATAGGTTTAGACTTCAAACAGAAATTTCAATTTGGCATAGGTGCAGACTTCAACCAATTCTTTAAAAACCAAGGCAATTTCCAGAATTATGGTTTCTTTTTACGAATAACACCTTAATGGAAAGATACCATTACGGTAGTCTTAAAAATCAAGAATTTTAATTTATCAATCATCAATAGCCATAAAATGAACAGATCAGATTTTATGAAGAACATATCCCTATTAGGACTAAGCACAATGATGTTTCAAAGTTTTTCTTTTGGGGAGAGTAAGAAACCTAGCCAAAAAATCGGAGTGATCGGAGCAGGTATTTCAGGCTTATATTTAGCAGACATTCTCAAAAAACAAGGACATAAAGTCACTATACTTGAGGCTAAAAATAGAGCTGGAGGTAGAATTTTTGAAAATGAAGGGTTTTATTCAAGTCCTGTTGATTTGGGGGCGCAGTGGATACACGGGCATGAAAATGAACTGTATAAAATCGTCAAGAAAAGTAAAACGCCCATCTATGTCGATAAAAAAAATGAATCTATTAAATTTCTTTACAAAGGCTTGCTATTAGACGATTTTCCGTCAGAATTTTATCAATTCATAAATGAATTAAAGCTCAAAACACCTTTTCAAAATGATGTTTCGGTTTTAAATTATGCAAAGCAATTCAGCAATGATTCTGACTTTATCGAGTTGATTGAAAACGTGCTAACAGATACTACAACCAAAGCAGAGAGATTTTCAGTTAATGAAGTTGTAAAGATGACACAGCAACTTGACCCTGTGGACTATCAGTTTAAAAATACAACCATGTATGGTTTTCTTCAAGAAAGATTTGTGAAGGGTTTGAAGGAGGAGATTGTTTTTAACTTCCCCGTTAAAAGTGTATATTATACAAACTCGTTGATTAAAGTTTCCAATAAAGAAAACCAAAGCCATGAGTTTGATAAAATTATCATCACCGTTCCTATTACCATCCTAAAATCCAATGCCATTCAGTTTGCCCCATTGTTACCAAATGACAAGAAAAAGGCATTGGAGCTTATTGGTATGGACAAGGGCTTAAAACTATTCCTAAAATTTGAGAAACAGTTTTTCAAACACAGCATATTCAATGGGAAGCATGCGGGCTATTACATTGACCCAACTAAAAATGAAGCTTCATCTCAAGGTCTGTTAGCTTCTCTAATTATGGGAATTAAAGCAGAAATGTATTACGAAAACCCTCAAAAAGCTATAGAAAATTATCTTAATGAGCTTGATGCTGTTTTTGATGGACAGGCTTCTAAATACTACATTGATAATCTGGCTCAGGATTGGGGAGCTGAATCTTACATCAATGGTGTTTACAGCTACACCAAGCCCGGGGGTACATCAGCAAGGGAAATAGCAAGAAAACCTATAGGCAACAAAATATTTTTTGCAGGTGAGGCGATGAACATCCGCTATGATTACGGTACAGTACATGGTGCCATTGATTCCGCAATACAGGTTTTAAAAGAATTTCAGTAGAAGTTAATTTAGAACAAAAGCCCAATATTCAAAAAATAAGCGAGTTGATCTGCTTATAGAACGTTTTTCTAACTTATATTTTTTCTGATCCTGCTTAGGGACTGCTGTGTGATACCCAGATAAGAAGCCAAATAGGATAGCGGGATTCTCAGTGCCATTTTTGGGTATTGCTGCAAAAAATTCTGATAACGGGTTGTAGCATCTTCTGCCACCATAGGGCTAATTCGGGATACTTTGTCAAGAAGTGCTTTTGTGGTAATTTGATTGGTGATTTTATCCCAGCCAACAATGGTATTGGCTAAGTCGGAAAGGCTGCTTCTTTTGAATACAACTAACTCAACGTCTGTTACAGCCTGAATGTACTCGCTTGATGGTATTTGGTAAGAGAAGCTATTTAAGTCAACCAAAAAATTATTTTCATCAATAAAATATCGGGTAATTTCATTCCCTTCTTTGTTGTAATAACAAACCCTGAAAATACCCTCTAGAATAAAGCCTACATTATTTGCAGTTTTTCCAGCTTCAGAAAAATATTCACCCCGTTTCAAAGACCTGATTTCAGTTTTTGACTTGATCAGTATTATCTGTTGATTGGTTAATGATCCAAATTGCAAGATAGTTTCAATAAGTTGTTGCATGGAGGTTTGATTTTCAGACAATTTAAAGTTTTTTGCTCCAAGACAATTTACCAAAAGTTAAAAACCCTTTATGTTTCAAACATTCATCTCAATGTTCATCACCTTTATAAATCCACATGGGTTCGGTCTGACCTGCCCGTACAAATCCCACTTTTTGATAAAAGTCAATCGCTTTGCCATCTGCGGTAAGCATCTGCATATGAAAATGGCCATATTTTTCTTGCATTTTCTTGACGATCAAATGTCCGACACCTTTGCCCTGATATTCTGGATGAACCAGTAAATGAGGATAATACACCACTAGGTGTCCATCTGAAATCGCATTGCCGATACCCACTAGCCTTTCATAGTCCCAGGCGGAAAACAATGAATGCGAATTTATCAAACCCTTGTATAGCTCATTTGGCTTGTCTGCAGAACTCCAATTATTGGCCCGGTATAAATCTAAAATAGCTTCAGGTTCGATATCCCGTCGCTCTGAAATGATAATCACATCGATTAATTTTTAAACATAGGGTTGAAGATAAAGATAATCAAAGTCACATTTAAAAATCGCTGGCAAAAAGAGAGCAAATCCACAACAATTAATCCAATTATCAATTCAATATTCTTTTTAACCTTCTTTTCTTGTTTTGTTTCACAATGTAAAAATCAATCAATGGTGCAAAAGCATTCATCAATAAAACTGCCAACATTACTCCCTCAGGATAAGCCGGATTAAAAACCCTGATTACAATAGTCAAAACACCGATTAAAAATCCATAAATCCATTTTCCTGACTCAGTTTGAGTGGCCGTCACAGGGTCGGTGGCCATGTAAACAGCCGCAAAAGCCAATCCACCCATGACCAGATGATAATGTGATGGAAGTTCAATAAAGGATGCATCCACACCCAAATACCCCAACCAATTGAAGCACAATCCCATCAAAAAAGCACCTGAAAACACACTGACCATGATCTTGTAGCTTCCTACACCTGTAAAGATTAAGATCGCTGCGCCTATGAGACAAGCCAAGGTTGACGTTTCTGCAATAGAGCCGGGAATAATTCCCCAAAACATATTCCAAAAAGAAAACAGCTCTTGTCCAGACCACAAACCTGCTTGAGAAAGACTTTGGACCACCGTCATACCTCTTTCCGATTCCTGCGCTATAGCCAAAGCTGTAGCACCCGAATACCCTTCTACCACGTGAGAAGAATCAGGGATATAGGTCCAGACTTCTCCTGATATTTGGGATGGGTAAGAAAAGTACAGAAATGCTCTGGCGGTCATGGCAACGTTAAGGATGTTCATGCCTGTACCTCCAAATACTTCCTTTGCAATTACCAGGGCAAATGCAGTGGCCAAGGCCACTTGCCATAATGGGATAGTTACCGGGAGAATCAATGGAATCAGCATTCCTGTTACCAGAAAACCTTCATTGACTGGATGCTTTCGGATCAATGCAAAGGTAACCTCTACGAAACCCCCTACTGTGTATGAAACGAGAATAATTGGCAAAACCAACCTCAATCCCAAAAGGAATTTTTCCTGATAGCCTACAACTTCCCCTATTGCCAAAAAATGCTGATGGCCTGTATTCCATAGGCCAAACAATAAGACCGGCAAAAGTGAAAACACTACAGTAATCATATATCTCTTCAAGTCAACAGCATCCCTTATTTGCACTCCCTTTGTACCGGATGTATGATTGGGAACCATCAAAATGGTATCTATCATATTGAATAGATAGTGCCATTTTTCAAACTTCCCTCCCCTATCAAATTGAGGTCGAATGTTATTCAGGCTATCTGTAATAAATTTCATTTTAAGAAAACTTTGAGTGAGTGATTATACTTCCGTTCTTTTGTCAATCCATTTTTTAATTATCGGGACCAGAATAAAACCTGCTGGAATTGAGAAGAGGCAACCAATTCCAAAATCCCCTAGCCAGATGAACAAAAAGTCTTGACTCCACCCCAACCTTAACATCAGGATTGCAAATGACATCACTGCTGTCATCATTACAGAGACCAGGAAAATAAATACAATGTGCGCTTGTTGAGGCTTAAATTTCATTTCAATTGAAGATTTCAGTTCTTACAAATAGGCCAACATTAGTTTTTGACTGTCGATTTGGTCCGTATTGATCAAAATCAGCCCCCAAACCAAACTGAAAGGTTTTTACATCCAAGCCCAACCTCAATTGCTGAAAACTACGGCTGTGGATTTCCAGTTGATTCCAATTGGTCAGCGCCATTACCTGGGTAAAGAGTCTGACATTTTCAGATATTCTGGGCCTGTATTGGATTTGTGTAAATGCCTCGTAGGAAGGGGAAGACTTCAGATGAGCCGCAACAAAAAATACCACCAAATGACTGGGACCTGCATTGACAAACTGTCCAACTAGGTTGGGGTTGACTCCAGTAAATGTATTGTATGTTCCTCCTACACCCAACCCAACGCCTTTTAGAAAATTGTAGGCGACATAGGTTTGAATCAATCCTTCATTAAACGGTTTGTCTTGGTCTTGAAAATGGCTATCAAAATAAGTAATATTGAAAAAGTCCCATCGGTGCGCTTCATCCAAAGGTTTGATCATTATATTTTGAAAAACCAGTTTGTTATGCCCAAGGTGTAGCTCAGTTTGAATTGGTGGACTCATAGGAGGTCTTCCTGCCCCTTGCTCTTGTGCGTAGCAATTGTTTGAAAAGATGAAGAGCATTAAACAGAAGATGATTATTGATTGTCGCATAAATCTTAATTTTTATGCAAAATTAAATCACTTTAACCCTCTCGGTTAGGATAAATTCGTCAAAAAAATGTGATAATCAATCAATCGTACTAAAACAGGATGCGCGTAAAATCTTCAAAATTTATTTTGCCTACGGTATTGCAATGGAGATAAGCCTGTCGAAGCTTTAAAAAACCGGCTGAAATAACTGGGATCATCAAAATTCAAGGCAAAAGAAATTTCAGAGATAGAACTATTACTTTGGATCAGCAAAGATTTACTTTCCAGCAACAAGGAATCCAATATCCATTGGTTGGCAGACTTCCCACTTTCGATTTTGACACATTTATTTAGGTGGTTGGGTGAGATATTTAAAAGATCTGCATAATCACCCACCTTTTTCAAAGACCTAATATGATTATTCAAAAGCCTTTTGAACTCAGCTGTTATCCTTTCTGAAGAAGACACATTTCTTTTTTCTCCTGCAACAGGAATGTGATTTTCGATCTCAAACAAAACTGCCATTAAAGCCAGTGCCAATTGGGCTTTTTTATGCTTCAGATCAGTATTCGACAAATCACTTAAGACATCCAATTTATAGCAAATTGAATCTATTTTACCCTGAGACAAATTGATAACTACTAGATTTGTTTTGAATATAAAAAGTTTATCAAAATAAGGGATCAAACCTTCAAGAAAACTAAGATTAAAGTGACAATAGTAACCTCTGATATCAGGACTGATAAATGGAGTTGAGGTGATTTGATTAGAAGGCATTAAAAATACCTGATTGGGTTTCAAGGAATAATTGGTTAAGCCAAAAGTTCTTTGGGCCTCCCCCTCTTTGATAACAATAAAATCATAAACTGTCTTTCTGTGAGGTGGGATGGGTAAATTGATAGACGATACAGTATCCTCTAAGCGCTGCACCAAAAACTCTTCCGGATCAATCAGTTCAATTGATGAATTGTCAAGATTTGAGGAAAAATGAAGTTGACTGAATGCATTGATTGAAAGTGTTGGAATTAAATCTTTCAATTGTTTCATTTTAAAATAGCTTAATTTCTAACCATTATTTCATCGGAAAAGTTTGAGATTGAATACTCTTCTTCGGCTTATTTAGTTTAGTATTTATTCAATTGAATAATTTAGGCATTTTCCCTTTTATACATTTGTTCAGATAAAATAGTCTTCTCATAACGGGGTTTTAACATTCAAAATTTAAATGAGACATGATGTTTGTTCATCTCTTTACTAGACCTATCAATACTTTGTTTGCCCTTTAGGTTTTATATTAAGCGAATACAATATTGCTCATAATCAGGACATTATTCAACAATTCCATCTACCAGGAAGCATTTTTTTTGTATTCTAAACCTTAAATCGAATTAATACCTAACACTGGTCTACTTCTAAGGCTTTTATGAGAATTTTTCACATCCAGAAGTGGCTTTCCATTTATATCTTTCCCGCTTTCAACCAAAATATCTTGGTATTATGTTTTCTTCCGGAATCCAAAAAAAACTTACCCTCCCATCTTTCTTGTATTGCCAGATGCTTTCAAGGCCTTGCGAAGAAAGGTCAACAGTTATAACTTAGAAAAATAATTGTAGGTAATCGATATTTCATACAATAACATTTTGAGTTACATTCTTTTAATTGTTTAAACTAATGGGAACTGAATGCTATTGATTTTATTTAACAAATGGAAAAGATGCAAAAAATAGTAGCGGATGCTTTAAAAAGAAGATCTCTAGGATTTGATGGATTCAAAAAAACCTCAAAAATCCGAATTACCCTTATTTTATTTGTTTTTTCAGCACAATTTTTTTCCTATGCTCAAAACAACAACGACTTAGACTTTCTTGTATTACATTCCGGGGATAAACTATACGGTTCCGTAGAACACATCAATCTCAAAGGAGTAAACCCTCGATTACACAAAAAAATTAGGTTCACGAGTCCAAATGGTCAAAGAAAACAATTCAGAAGGAAAGATGTATTGGCTTTTAGAGTTGATGGTATTACTTATGAAAGCTTTTGGTTAAGCCAATCCTCCAGAAAATTCACCTTGTTAAATTCTAAATATGATATTGATCCAAAAACCGGAGAGCTTCATTTTTTGAAGCTAATCACCAAAGGTAACCTTAGCCATTACCAAATGGAATGGTGGGAACAGGGAGAATCTACATTAATGTGGATGGATTTACTTAAAAAAGAAAGAGATCCCTTTCTTATAAGAGCAACTCAGGGAATATTTGGAATAAAAAAAAACCTCTTGGTAAATTATTTTTCGAATTGTTTTGATCTCAAGACACAAATCGAGCAAGAAGAATTTAAAGATGTTTATCAAATCGTAGATTTCTACAATAGGAACTGTGCCAACTAAATCATATCAAATAGGTTT
>NZ_JACEFJ010000022.1 GCF_015354735.1 Pararhodonellum marinum
TACAACTTAGATATCGATTCCTTATTCATTGTTCGCAGCAATGTTGTCAAGTTGTCCCAAAAGGGCTGCGCCTTTTGTGTTTTCAGGTTATCGGGAATAATTAAGGTCAAAAAAAGAAAACCGATATTGGGATATTCATCGAAGAAATGACAACCCGACAACCTCAGTGACAACGCTGACAACAATGATCAATTCGTGCCTAAGTCCCCCATTCCCTAAGTCACCTCCTTTACCTTTTCTTTTGATACAGTGGTTTTTGTTTTGAGGAACGGATATTGATCAGTTCAATTTGATTTTTTCTTGGCTTGATACGGTAAGTCAAAATGGTATGCTTATTAATTGGTCCTCGGCGTAAATTCTTTTGATGTTTAGTCTCTTCAAGCAATTCAGGATATTTGGCAAGCAATTGAAAAAATTCATTGGACTGACGAACAAACTCTCTGATTTCTTTCTCAGTAAAATGGGTCAAAAGATATTGAATAATGTTGTCAAAACCTTGTTGGGCACGCTTGGTCCAAACGATCTCTAAAGCCACTTCTTATATTTGGTCATTACTTCGCTATGGGGCAATCCTTCACCTTGCTCTGCTTGAGAAAGCCCTTCATTTATTTCAGACCGCTCCTCATCACTGATCTTTTCCCACCAGTCTATTTCCTTCTTTTTTTTCAAAGTAATGAACTCATTGAGTATTTTGGCATCATTTAGCCCAGCAAGCCACTCAATCAGCCTTAATTTCTCTGCCTGAATATCCATAAAATCACCGTTTTCCAAAGATAACATTTTTACATTTATTATTGGTTTCTTAAACCTTTTCACTTCAAGCGAAACCGATTTTATCTTGACATGCTTTAACAGGATTGATGAAATAAGAATTGGGAGTTACGAATGACGTGACACATACCAGAGGCAGCCAAACTATAAGAAAAAGACAACCTGACAACCTAGATATCGATTCCTTATCCATTGTTCCCAGCAATGTTGCCAAGTTGTCCCAAAAGGGCTACGCCTTTTGTGTTTTCAGGTTATCGGGAATAATTAAGGTCAAAAACAGAAAACCGATATTGGGATATTCATCGAAGAAATGACTACCCGACAACCTCAGTGACAACGCTGACAACAAAAATGATGAATTTTGAATGTTGAATAATGAATGATGAGTTACGAGTTACGAGGCTTTCAACATGCCATAGGCAGCGGACAAACTATAAGAACAAGACAAGCTGACAACTTAGATATCGATTCCTTATTCAATGTTCACAGCAATGTTGTCAAGTTGTCCCAAAAGGGCTGCGCCTTTTGTGTTTTCAGGTTATCGGGAATAATTAAGGTCAAAAACAGAAAACCGATATTCGGAAATTCATCGAAGAAATGATAACCCGACAACCTCAATGACTACCCTGACAACAATTCACAATTCTCCATCCCTCAGTCCCCAAATCCCTAAGTCTCTAAGTCCCTAAGTCTCTAAGTCCCTAAGTCCCCAACTCCCCCCTTTCAGCTTTTCCTCCTCTTCTGATATCCTGATTATCTGATCTTCTGTTCTCCTTTGGAAAAGAATGATGAATTTAGAATTTTGAATAATGAATGATGAGTTACGAGTTACGAGTTACGAGGCTTTTGACATGCCATAGGCAGTGGACAAACTATAAGAATAAGACAACCTGGAAACTGCAGTGACAACCCCGACAACAATTCATAATTCACAATCCCTAAGTCCCCCATTCCCTCAGTCCCTAACTCCCCCCTTTCAGCTTTTTCTGTCCTTCTGATCTCTGATAACCTGATTATCCGATATCCAACCTCCCACCTTTTACCTCTCACCTACTTTCACCTTTGAGCTTTTGGCTTTGAGCTCTTTTCAACTTTAACCTTCGAGCTATATCCCTCCACCATCCCCGCCATAATCTTAGCGGAAAGCAAACTCAGTGGTATACCTCCGCCGGGATGGACTGAGCCTCCGACAAAAAACAGATTTTTGATGAAGGGAGAATAATTGGCATGCCGGAGGAAAGCAGCATAACGGTTGTTCGAACTGTTGCCATAGAGGGCACCCTGGGCACTGGAAGTTTTGGATTCAATGGAACGGGGATCCAAAATCTCCTCCACCTCGATCAGGGGCTCCACATCTGCTTTTAAGGTGTTTTTGATTTTTTTGAGGATATTTTTCCTGGCCTCCAGGATCATGGCATCCCAATCCTGTCCCTGATTGTTGGGCACATTGATCATGGTAAACCAGTTCATGCAGCCTTTTGGGGCATCGTCGGTTTTGTATACAGACGTGATATTAATGTACACGGTGGGGTCTGAGGAAATGGTTTTATCTTTAAAAATATGGTCAAATTCCCTTTTGTAATCCTCAGAGAACAGAATGTTATGCAGGCCAAGTTCCTTAAATTCCTTTCTGATCCCCCAATAAAAGATCAGAGCGGAAGAGGATTTGGGCTGCTCCAACAGCTTGGTGGGTTGCTTTTCCTGTTGAAGGATGGTTTTGTAGGCATTGACCATGTCCATGTTGTTGACCAACACATCCGCCTTGTGCACCTGCCCATTCAGACTGATGCCCACCGCTTGCTTTTTGTGTACCAATACCTGTTCCACCTTTTGGTCAAAATGAAAGGCCACCCCGATGTCCTTGGCCAGTTGGTAGAGGCTCATGGTGATGTCATGCATGCCTTTCTTTGGGAAAAAGGCTCCGATATTGAATTCCAGATGGGGAATAATATTCAGGGTTGCCGGGGTTTCATAAGGATTGGAACCGTTATAGGTGGCATACCGGTTGAAGAGCTGTACGAGTTTGGGATGATCAAATTGCCTGGAATTGGCCATATTCATGGTACTGAAAATGCCTAGTTTGCCCATTTTCAGGTAGGACCGGAAGGCCTTGGAATTGACCCAGGTACGCCATTGGTGTAGGGATCGGTGCATAAAGAGCGGAGCAAGGTGTTCGTAGATATAGGCAGACTGCTTCAGGCTCTCCCGGATATGGGCGGCCGGTTCCCCAAGTTTGGTTTCCACTTCCTCCGCAAAGGCATGGATATCCGCATGCGCCTTGATGCTTGTGCCATCTTCCCAAAAATAATGGCAGGTAACGGGGAGCTTGAGGTATTCAAAATGGTCTTTGGGATCCCTTCCCGCAATCCGAAACAATTCCTCCACCTGTTCGGGCAGGGTAAACAGGGAAGGCCCTGCATCAAAACGGTAACCTTGGGCATTGATTTCTGAAAGTTTGCCGCCGGGATAGGCATTGGCCTCATATACGGATACCTCAAAGCCTTTTACCTGGAGGCGGATGGCTGCAGCAATGCCGGCGATTCCAGACCCGATGACAATGGCTTTTTTGGACATGTTTAGTGAACTGTTGCGGTTGTATTTGGTTTCGTGAAGGTATAAATTTTTGAAAACAAAAAAACCCTTGAGTTTCCAAAATCTCGAGGGTTTTATGAATGGCACCTAGGCCCTCAGGGTTCGGTACTTGGGTTGTCCGGAGCTTCACTCCGTTATCAGGTTGTCAAGGCCCACCTGCGGGGGCCGTTGTCGGACATGACTTAGGTAAGGTGTCGGGGCAATTGTCCTTGCGAGGAATGATGAATAATGATTTGGGAGTTACGATTTACGAGGCTTTCGATATGCCAGAGGCAGCGGACAAACTATAAGAATAAGACAACCTGACAACTTAGATAACGATTCCTTACTCAATCTTTCCAGCAATGTTGTCAAGTTGTCCCAAAAGGGCTACGCCTTTTGTGTTTTCAGGTTATCGGGAATAATTAAGGTCAAAAACAGAAAACCGATATTCGGAAATTCATCTAAGAAAAGACAACCCGACAACCTCAGTGACAACACTGACAACAAAAATGATGAATTTAGAATTTCGAATAATGAATGATGAGTTACGATTTACGATTTACGAGGCTTTCGATATGCCGGAAGCCTGCCTGACTTTCGGGCAGGCCCGATATTTCGAAGACCTTTCGCTCCGAAAAACGAAGACTCTTCACCCGATGGCTATCGGGATCAGAGTGACGGTAATAAGTTACGTAAAAACGATTTTAAATAACAAACTCACCATTGCGTCATGTTGAGCTTGCCGAAACATCTCTTCGATATTTCGAAGACTCACCTTCAATTTTGTGGCTTAAAAATCTTGGGTTTTTTAACCCTATTTCCTCTTGGAATAACCAATGTCCCTAATTCTTCTTTGATTCTAAAACATTCGACATGCCAGAAGCAGGCAAACTACAAGAACAAAACAACCTGACAACTTAGATAACGATTCCTTACTCAATCTTTCCAGCGATGTTGTCAAGTTGTCCCAAAAGGGCTACACCTTTTGGGTTTTCAGGTTATCGGGAATAATAAAGGTCAAAAAAAGAAAACCGAAACTGGAAAATTCATTAAAGAAATGACAACTTGACAACCTCAGTGACAACACTGACAACAAGAATGATGAATTTAGAATTTTGAATAATGAATCATGATTTGGGAGTTACGATTTACGATTTACGAGGCTTTCGACATGACAGAGTCGGGAAAACTAAAAGAATAAGACAACCTGACAACTTAGATCACGATTCCTTACTCAATCTTTCCAGCAATGTTGTCAAGTTGTCCCAAAAGGGCTACGCCTTTTGTGTTTTCAGGTTGTCGGGAATAATAAGGGTCAAAAAAAGAAAACCGATATTCGGATATTCATCGAAGAAACGACAACTTGACAACCTCAGTGACAACACTGACAACAATTCACAATTCTGCATCCCCAAGTCTCCCATTCCCTAAGTCCCCCATTCCCTCAGTCCCTAATTCCCAATTCGTAACTCGTAACTCGTAAACCCCTAAACCCTAAACCTCGAAATCAACTTATCCATCCAATTGTTCTTTGCCTTGGTGTCGTTTTCCTCGTAGTAGTTGCCGGTGTATTTGTTTTTGCGCATGTAGGAGTAGTTATAGCCATAGCCATAATTGTAGCCAGCAAAATCATAGGTATCGCCACCGGCTTTCAAACCGTTGAATACAGCATAAAAATTATGGATCTGATCGTTGGCGTAAAGGTCATTGATCATCAGCAAATGTTTTTTGTGGGTATAATCCTGCCGGATGATGTACAGGTTGACATCGGAAAAGCGCAACAGGTCCATGGTCTCGGAAACCAAAGCCACAGGCGGGGTGTCCATGATGATCACATCGAATTCCAGTTCCAGTTCTTCCAAAAGTGTCCCCATCTTGTCCTTCAACAAAAGCTCGGCAGGATTAGGTGGCACAGGGCCGGAAGGGATCAAGTAAAGGTTTTCGTATTTGGTTTCTTTGACAATGTCTTCTCTTTCCGCTTTCCCTACCAAAAAGGAGGAAAGGCCTTTTTTGTTGCTCACCCCTACATACTGGGAAATCTTCGGCTTACGAAGGTCCATGCCCACAATGACTGTTTTCTTGCCACTCAGGGCCATGGCCGCAGCCAGGTTGAGGCTGACAAAGGTCTTGCCTTCTCCGGATACACTTGAGGTGACCAGAATCCGCTTGCATTTTTTCTCACTGGCAATGTAAAACAAGGCTGACCTCAAAGAACGAAAAGACTCTGATACCAAAGCCTTGGGAAACTCTGCCACCAGCATATTGGTGCCCTTGTCACTGAAGCCTATGGTGCCCAACAATGGAATCCGGATGGCGTTTTTCAACTGAATCTGATCCATGATCTTGTTGTTCATGTAGTGGTAGAACAACAGAAAACCAAGTGGGATAAAAAAGCCGAGCCCCAAGGCCATGCCATAATTTTTGGGTTTTTGGGGGAAGATCAGGCTGCCTTTTTTGGCATAATCCAGGATGGAATTGTCCGATACATTGGAGGCCTTGGCAATGCCGGCCTCTGCCCTTTTTTCCAAGAGGTAATTGTACAGGTTTTCCCTCAACTTGTACTCCCTAAAAATATTGGTATAGCTGGATTCCGCCTGGGGCAATTTGGAAAATTCCTTGTCCACCGTTTCCAACCTTTTCAAGGCTTCCTTTTTTCGGTCTTGGGTGTTTTGCACCAGATTTTGGATGTTTTCGTAGATGTTGTCTCTCAGCCGGTCAATCTGATCATCCAGCTTTTTGACATCCGGATGGTTGTCATTGACTGCTGCCAGTAACTTCCTTCTTTCAAGGGAAAGGCTCATCAGGCTTTGGGTAAAACCATTGAGTACGCCATCATTGATCCCTACCATGGAAGGGGCGACCACCTCACTGTAATCCATGGCCTTGCGGTCCAGGTAGGCTTTGAGTGAATTGTAATAGCTGAGTTCGAAGTTTAGGCTTTGGATGTATTCCTCCAGGCTTTGAATGTTGTTCAACATGCCTCCGAATTCCGTGGTGACATCCATCATTTTGTTGGAGACCTTGAAATTGAGCATCCGGCTTTCCACTGAACGCAAAGAATCCTCTACGATGTACATTTGCTCCTCGATGAATTTGAGGGTGTTTTCTGAAATCTGGTTTTTTTCCCTCAGGTCATATTCCAGATACGCATCCATCAGGGCATTGACATAATCCCTGCCTTTTTCCACCACCGTGGAAACCATGATCACCTGAAGAACAGTCCCGAAGTTGTTAAGCGGTCTTACCGTCACGGATTTGGAATACTGCTCCACAAGGGAAGATGGGTTATGGATCATAAAAGACATCTTCTCACCCACGCGCATGGATTTAATCTCCTGCACAGCAAATTTTGTTTTATCTGTTTGCAGGGTATCACCAAACTGAAGAGGCTTGCCAAGAATGCCCTCATCGACCGGTCCGCCAGCCTGAGCGGAAATAAAGTCAAAAAAACCTTTGTCCTCCCGGCTCAACTCAAATTCCTTTTCGCTGATTTTGGTGAGTTGGATCAGTCCGGATTCCAATTGGGGATGATCCCAGTCCACGGATACCTTTATGGGGGATTTATCGTAGAGCTCCACTTCTTTGATGTTGGTCGAGGCATAATAGCTCACATCGAAGTGCAGTTTGTTCAAGGCTTCAGAAGCCAGGTTTTTGGAAGTAAAGAGCAAGATGTCATTTTCCAGGTTGTTGGGACTGGAAAAGATATTGGCCCGATCCAGGATGCGGACTTCAGGGGAAACGTTTCTTTTGATCAGGATACTGCCCCGCACTTCGTACTGTTCTACGGTATAGCGGTGGTATAAAAACACCAATACCAAGCCAATCAGGATACAGGTCAAATACAAGGGCCAATAGCGGGAGTATTTGATCAGGTAATACTTGATGTCAATGGGTTTGACCTCTTCTTCAAACTTGGAATTTTCTAATTGATCAATCATCACGTACCTCTAAATAAAACAATAAAAAACAACAAGGAGGTAATCAATCCGATGCTCAGCTGCAAGGAGGCAGAAAGGTTGTCTGCCCGGCCCACTTGCCTGATTTTCATCGGTTCCAGATACAAGATATCATTGGGTTGGATAAAATAAAAGGGGGAGGCCAACAATTGTCTGTCATTCAGGTTGATCTGATGGATTTTGGTGCCTCCGTCATACTGTCGGATCAGGAAAAGCTGGTTCTTTTTGGCCAGGATATTGGATTCTCCGGACAGGGCCAGGGCATCAAAGATGGTGGCCCGGTTTTTCAGGATCACATTCACGCCGGTATTGCTGAATTCCCCCAAAGCAGTGAAACGGATCCCACCCGTACGGAGTCTGACAAAGACCTCTTCTTTGAAATAAACATTGATTTGCTCCTGTACCAGCTTTTTGGCTGCCTCTTCGGTCAGTCCGGCGATTTTGATCTTGCCCAGCCGGGGCAATTCCACAAAGCCGTCTTTGTCAATGCTGTACCCAGTGAAGAAAAACATGTCTCCACCTCCCATCATGCCCATGCCACCACCCCCCCGCATGGAGCGGCTGCCCTGAAATTCAAAAGCCTTGGTCAGTTCCTCATCGGAGGACGCGAAGTCGATGTCCACGATATCAAATGGCTGTAGGATGTATTCGTAGTCCACCTCTGCATAAGGGATAAAAGTATTCAGGTCAATGGGTTCATTGTCCGGAAGGTTTTGCAGGTAGGTGATCCTTTTGTTACTGATACAGGCACTTCCAAGGAGCATGAAGCATAAAAAAAGCCTTGGGTAATGTTTCTTCATTTAACTGTCATGTTTTGACATGGTTTTAGAATTATCAAATATACAAGGATTGGAAAAGTATCATAGAAGAATTGAAGGAAAATATGTTTTTATGGAGATTGGGTGATTTTTTTTATTACGGAGAAACCTTTGAGGTTTCCCAAACCTCGAAGGTTTTTTGTGGATCGGTGGTGAATGATGAATTGAGTGTTTTCAAGCTTTCAGCTGTTGTCAGGTTGTCCCCCCACTTGGTGTAGTTTGCAACTACACCATTCTATCTTTTTATCTTGTTATGGAAACATCAACTTCAATAGGCCATTTTCAATGGCCAACTTGTAGTTTTATACAATTTCCTGCAAATTTATTGGCTTGCTTAAATTTGTTCTTTTAACCCTATTTCCTCTGTTCTTTTTTCTTGATAAAAAAGAACCCCTGCCAGCGGCGCAGCAGGCTGGAAAAAATCAAGGCTGTAAATCGGCTTTTAAATTGGTTTCGTGCTCAACTAAGTTCAAATGACTTGTCCAATTTAATTTTTGTCCGGGAATGGTAAGCTAAAAATGAGTTGATCTCCTTCGGAACCTCAGGAGCTAACTCATTTTCTTTACGCTCCCCATCCCCTACCAAAAACCAGCCGCTTTAAGGCCAGAAATTTGTTCCTTAAATTCATTTATGACATTCCATTGGAATAACCAATGACCCTCATTTTCCTTTGATTCTCAAACTTTGAGATCTTCTTTCTTTGGGCTTTGGGCTGTTCTTTTAAAAATGACAAATCGTACCATAGCGTCATGCTGATCCCGAAGGCTTTCGGGAGAAGCCCGTCTGACGGCCGGGCAGGCAGAGTGACTAAAAAAACATGGCTTTTCCTCCGATATTCTGTTTATCTGTTTTCTGTTCTCCCTACTTTCAGCTTTGAACTTTGAGCTTTTCCTGTCCTTCTGATCATCTGATATCCCGTTCTTCTGTTTATCCGTTTATCTGTATTTCCTACTTCCAGCTTCGAGCTTCATGCTTTCCCTCCAAAAAGCATTTCCATCCCTCAGTCCCCGATTCCCTCAGTCTCCAATTCCCTAAGTCCCCAATTCTCTCAGTCCCTAAGTCCCCCCTTCCCAATTTTCCAACAAAATCACCTCCCATACAGCTTTTCCAATGCCAACCCATAATCCGCTATCGACTTTTCGAGGGTGAAATGGGATAGGGCAAAGGACCTGATTGCCTCTCTGTCGGGATTGATCTGGGATTTGATCCAGGTCTTGGTTTTATCAATTCGGTTTGGGTCCCCGTGGTCAAAAAGGTGAACAAAGGGTTTTCCTTCCAAGATGGCCGCTGTATCCCCTATGCCTCTGGAAGAAATGACAGGCAGGCCCATCAACAGGTATTCTCCCAGTTTAATGGGCGCCACACCCCGCATGCTAGGTGCTGGCAAGCGGAGGTTCAGGGCCATATCCCCCGCGGACAAATATTCGGGTATTTCCTGGAAAGACAGGGAGATCAGGATAAGTTTGTCGCTGAGCTCAGCAGGAACTTTTCCTTCCAGAAATTCCAGGTTTTTGCTGATCACCATCATCTTACTTTGCAAATGATCCTGCCGGTAAGCTTTAAAAATGGCCAGCATCTCCTCCCAGCCATACTGCGGGCCCAAGGTCCCCACATAGACCAGGAGCTGATCCTTTGCTTCCAGGCCGTATTTTTTCCTGATCCTGTCCCTTTGGATCAGGTTAGTCCGGAACACTTCAGGGTCTCTTCCATTGCTGACAACATGGAATTTGGCATGGTTCCGGGGCGCAAGATTTTCCATGTGCACTTCAATCGCTTTTTGACTGCGCGTAAGCACCAGATCAGCCCTTTTCAGCATTTTGAGTTCCTCTTTTTTAAGCCATTTGTATTGCAAACCCTGATCATTTAGCCCCGCAAAGTCCACCCGCTCTTCCAAAGCCAGCCCATCCGCATCAAAAATAACCTTGATCGGTACCTTGAGTCTTTTCAGCAGCCCATTCACCATCATGGCTGGCATGGTGCTCCGGGGCATCAACAGCTGAACGTCCTGTTCGAGGATGTAATTTTTCAGGTAGCGGACCCCTTTCAGGATGGCCCATAGGGCTCCCAGCATTTTATGGGGCTTGCGGGAGATGGGGTAGTGACGGTACACCAGACCGGCTTTTTCCGCTTGGCGGGCAAGGTGCAGGACTTTCTCCTGCCCAGCCCATGAAAACTGCAGGACATGGCAATCCCAATCCTCCTGCTTTTGGATCCCCTCCAAAATGGGGAAAAACAATCCTTCCAGGTAGTGGGTCCGATCACTGTCCCAAGTGATGAAGAGCAGTTTTTTTGGTTTTTCTATGGGCTTCTTCATGCGATCTGAAGGTCAGGATTTGGGATTTACGAGTTACGGGTTTTGAATTACGAATTACGAGGCTTTCGACATGCCAGAGGCAGGCATACTACAAGAATAAGACAACACTGACAAACTTCGGTCTCCCGGCTGCTTCGCTTTGTTGTCACGCCTGCCTACCTAAGGTAGGTTATCACGCCCCACCTGCGGGGGCTGTTGTCGGGTTATCCCCCACTTGGTGTAGTTTGCAACTACACCATTCTATCTTTTTATCTTGTTATGGAAATGTTAACTTCAATAGGCCCATTTTCAATGGCCAACTTGTAGTTTTATACAATTTCCTGCAAATTTATCGGCTTGCTTAAATTGATTTTTGATGTCTTGTTTCCTCTTACTTTTTTGCTTGACCAAAAAAGTAACACCTGCCTGCAGCAGGCAGGAAAAAGTCAAGCCGGGACCTTACACCCACAAGGCCCGACGCATCCTCGGTTTTCCGGCGACCCACCGCGCGGTCTGTGGAACGATTTTGGTTTAAAAATTAAATTTGCTGACTTTTCTTCAAATAAATGACAAACTCACCATTGCGTCATACTGAGCCTGCCGAAGCCCGCCTGACGGCAGGGCAGAAATACGGAGACCATTCGCTCCGAAGGACGAAGACCCTTCGGCGAGCTCAGGGTGACGGTAAAGTTTTAGCTGACGCTTCGAAAGATCGAAGACTCTTCGGCGATCCTCTACCTCAGGCAGGCAGAGTGACGAAAAAACATGGCTTTTCCTCCGATATTCTGTTTATCTGTTTTCTGTTCTCCCTACTTTCAGCTTCGAGCTTCCAGCTTTTATTCTTCGGTTTTCCGGCGACCCACCGCGCGGTCTGTGGAACGATTTTGGTTTAAAAATTTAATTTGCTGACTTTTCTTCAAATAAATGACAAACTCACCATTGCGTCATCAGGCCCGCCTGACTTTCGGGCAGGCCCACCTGAAGGCAAGGCAGGCATCTCTCCGATATTTCGAAGACCCTTCGGCGAGCTCAGGGTGACGGTAAAGTTTTAGCTGACGCTTCGAAAGATCGAAGACTCTTCGGCGATCCTCTACCTCAGGCAGGCAGAGTGACGAAAAAAAATATTGCTTTTCCTCCGATATCCGGTCTTCTGTTCTTCTGTTTACCTGTTTTCTGTTCTCTCTACTTTCACCTTTCAGCTTCAGGCTTTGAGCTCATCATGCTTTCAGCTTTCAGCTTTAAGCTAATCACCAGCCTTGTAGAGCCTAAACTCAAGAGATACCCTGGTTTTGTCCGATTCCTCATTGAGGGCCAATCCGTGGATCAAATGAGAGGAAAAAATAAGTACCTGACCATAGGTTACTTTGGACCGTTTTAGCTCATGCTGACCATCCCATGATTGGATCATTCTTACCCTGTAGGTATTTCCTTCCATTTTTCCTCCTTCAATAGTTCTGAGAATGTCCCTTTCATTGATAAGGTGGCTTTTTGGTGCAAGGGGTAAATTTGATTTTTCCGTCATTCCAGCTATAGGGATCCAGAAATTAATGAACCGAGGGATGTATCCGTTGATGTCTACCCCTTCATAAATGTCCTTATGAGGGGGATTAAAATCTTTGGAAAAAGGCCTGTTTATCCGCACGATGATCTGCATTTTGTCCTGTGTGTCAGGATCTATGTCGGTCAGGTTAAACCTGAGTATTTTACCTAAGACAGGCAGGATTTCATTTACGGGAAAATTAAAATCCGCTGAAAACAAATCCCTTGTTTTGGACACAACTTTGAAGTGTTCAGCGTCGGTTTTTACATAATGATGGTAATTTTCTAAGTCAAAACCCGCTGTGTCTATCAAGCATTCCCTGGCAATGATGTTGCCAATGCTGGCCATTAATCCTTTTTTGAGTGATTTGAATTCAGCTTTGCTTAAGAAGGTCTTTTCAGTGAAGCCCTCTTTGTACCAGGGTTGATGAAAAGTCATATCTGTGGCTTCCCTCGAGAGCACCTCATCATTTCCATATTTGAATTCGGGCGCATTTTCTATTGAAAAAATGCGTTCAGTTCCGTCAATTTTAAAAGGTGTTGTGATGTTCATACGGTATCTTCAGGTTCAATAATCGTTCAGGCAAGGCTTTTTTTTGGGTTCAATTTCAAATGCTGTAGGTTTCCTGCCGAAGGAAAGGTAAGAACGATCTTCTGTTTCGATTTATAGAGAGATCGGGCCGGCCCGCCTGACTTTCGGGCCGGCCCGCCTTACGGCCGGGCAGGCATCTCTCCGATATTTCGAAGACCATTTGCTCCGAAGGACGAAGACCCTTCGGCGAGCTCAGGGTGACGGTAAAGTTTTAGCTGGCGCTTCGATAGATCGAAGACTCTTCGGCGACCTTTTACCTCAGGCAGGCAGAGTGACGAAAAAACATGGCTTTTCCTCCGATATTCTGTTTTCTGTTCTCCCTACTTTCAGCTTTGAGCTTCGAGCTTCCAGCTTTTTTTCTTCGGTTTTCCGGCGACCCACCGCGCGGTCTGATGGGAGATTTGATAATCACTTTGTGATTTCAGTTTTTTCACTTCCAGCTTTCAGCTGCCTTCTGATTTTCTGTTCTTCTGTTTATCTGTTATCTGTTCTCACTACTTTCAGCTTCGAGCTTCCAGCTTCCAGCTTTTATTCTTCGGTTTTCCAGCGACCCACCACGCGGTCTGTGGAGCGATTTTGGTTTAAAAATTTAATTTGCAGACTTTTCTTCAAATAAATGACAAACTCACCATTGCGTCATGCTGAGCCTGCCGAAGCCCGCCTGACGGCCGGGCAGGCCCGCCTGAAGGCAGGGCAGAAATACGGAGACCATTTGCTCCGAAGGACGAAGACCCTTCGGCAAGCTCAGGGTGACGGTAAAGTTTTAGCTGACGCTTCGAAGATCGAAGACTCTTCGGCGACCTTTTACCTCAGGCAGCCAGAGTGACGAAAAAAAATATAGCTTTTCCTCCGATATCCCGTTCTTCTGTTCTTCCGTTTATCTGTTTATCCGATTATCTGTTCTCTCTACTTTCAGCTTTGAGCTCCATGCTTTCCCTCCAAAAAGCATTTCCATCCCTAAGTCCCCAATTCCCTCTGTCCCCAATTCCCTCAGTCTCTCAGTCCCTAAAAGTCCCCCTTTTCACCTCCGAGCTTTGAGCGCTACTCAAAAAAAGAAAAACCAACCCCAACAGAAAATACACCATCACCATGTTTTTCAGCCGCATCATGATGCCGAGGACATTGATGCCTTGGGAAAGGAAAAAGACGAGGACCACAAACAGCAGCAGTCCCAACTGCAAAAAGGCCGGCATGCGCTTCAATCCCCGCCAACGGATAAAACCGACCAAACCCAAAGTCAAACCCAGATAAAGGCTGTTTTCCAGGGCGGCCAGTACCGGCCACAAATCTTCGGCTTCCCAGATAAAAGGCCGGTAAAGAAAGGTGATCCACTGATAGGGCATGGGGTAGGATTCCATGGGCACTTCAGAGGCTGCCCCGAATCCGCGTAGAAATTCCATCTGCCAGTCCATATAGGTGCGGTAGGCATTCAGACTGAAATCCTCCAGTCGAAGCAGCTCTTTGAGGTACAGCCAGGCCAAAAAGCCCATCAACAAACCCAACCCGCCCAGCACAAGCCGATACTTGACAGGGATTTTAGCCTGGACCAATCCCACAGCCATCAAGGAGAAAAATGCCAATACCCCCACATAGGGCCTGACCAAAAAAACCAGCACCAAAGCAGGAAAGAGGTAAATCCAGCGCCGTTTCAGGTTTTGGTAGCTCCACATCAGCCCCACCAAAGCACTGAAAACCAGCGCCTCCTTCCCTACCCCCGATGTCCAGAAATGCAGGTTGGGAAGCAAAAAAAGCCCGTAAAACAGGCTCTTTTCCATGGCGGTTTGGGGGGTGGGAAAGGTGGATTTTGCCAAGCGATACAGGCCATATATCCCCCATAGGCCCACCAGTCCATACAAAAGGTTCCCCAACCAAAAAGGCAGGCCCAAAATCCTGGCCGGAAGGTAATTCAGCCACTGTATGAAAAAGGTCCCGGTGCCCCAGTGCTGTCCCCAGCTTGCTGCCTGCTGACTCCTATCCGCCTCCAAAAGCCAGTAAGCCATAGCATCCCCGCCGTTTTGGTGGATGTAAATGGTAAACACACCGATAAACAAGAGGTGGTAGACCAGAAGTAGGGGTAGAAAAACCTTTTCAGGCAGCGGATTGGTATTCAAATCCATTATGAAAGGGGGATTTATCGGGGGGTGGGATTTTGGATATGGGTGGCTTCGAAGGCTGCGCAGATTTGCTCCATGTTTCGCGAAAGCATCCCATATTCTTGATGCAGGTACTGATAATGGTCCAGGATTTCTTTCAGGGCCAAAAGGTTTTCCTCCGGACAATGCCCGAAATTATGGGGATGCCACCACAGGTGGTAGTATTCCCCCAACCTGGCGGCCAGGGTCATTTCCATTTTGATCCTTTCAATCCTTCTTTGGTTAAAGAATGAGGCGGGCCTAAAGGGCCGAAGGAGCCTGGATGCCGGAATCGCCAAGGGCATATCCTTTTCCCGGCCCATGTCCGCCGGGTGGAAACTGCTTTTTTGTCCCAAAGGGTACAAGGTGTCTCCGGTTCTAAAAATCTTCTTGATCAGATTCTCCTTATGAGGGTGCCGCCAATACCAATCTCCAGGATTGGTTCGCACTGCAGTGAAACCTGCTTCCGCAGCTATTTTCAGGTAAGGGTTATCATACTGGTTCCTCGGGAAAACCAAAGAATGCAACTTCAAAGCAAATTTCTCTTCAGCCAGACGCTGACAGGCTTTCAAATCTGCCCTGAATTCCTCCTGCTGCTGCCCCGCCTCCATGGTATAATAATGGGCAAAAGTATGGCTCCCCAATTCCTGACGGGGCGTTTGGATAATGGCTCTGACCAAGTCCGGGGCAAAGAGGCTTTCCGTTTTGCTTTTGTGGCCCTTGGCCCATTCATAGGCGGAAAACTGCTGTTTTTGGTAGGAAGGAGTAAGCGAGGGTTTGTTTGCTTCCCATTCCTCAAAGTCATCGGCCATCAACATCCCCACCGTGGCCCAGGTCGCGGCGATTTCACCCTTGGCGAAAAGCGCCAAAACCCTATACACCGCTTCTTTGGTCCTTCGGTAATGGCGCTGTTCTTCCGTCAGCCTGACCTTGTCAAACCGCCCCCAATGCAGTTCAAAGTCCAAGGAAATGATGAATGCTGGCGAGTTCATTGGATTAAAGTAAGGAATTGGGGTTAGAAGTTAAGGGGTTTTTATTTATTTCTGTGATTGAATTTCTATTTTAGGAGCAACTCCTTGGATTGAAGTATGGATGTAGTGAACTGAGTTTTTTGATTTAATTCTTTCCATTCATTCCCTTCATCTCTAATTTCATATTGATAATACCTTTATTTGGTTAGTTTTAATATAGTGGATCCAATTGCCTTGCTTCCTCTGTTCTTTTTTCTTGATAAAAAAGAACCCCTGCCAGCGGCGCAGCAGGCTGGAAAAAATCAAGGCTGTAAATCGGCTTTTAAATTGGTTTCGTGCTCAACTAAGTTCAAATGACTTGTCCAATTTAATTTTTGTCCGGGAATGGTAAGCTAAAAATGAGTTGATCTCCTTCGGAACCTCAGGAGCTAACTCATTTTCTTTACGCTCCCCATCCCCTACCAAAAACCAGCCGCTTTAAGGCCAGAAATTTGTTCCTTAAATTCATTTATGACATTCCATTGGAATAACCAATGACACTCGTTCTCCTTTGATTCCAAAACATTCGATATGCCAGAGGCAGGCAAACTACAAGAATAAGACAACCCGACTACCCTACCTACGTTAGGCAAGCCTGACAACCTCCATTCCTCATTCATCATTCCCGATCCGTAATTCGTATCTCGTAAATCCAAATTCCCTCAGTCTCTCAGTCCCTAAGTCCCCAATTCTCTCAGTCCCAAATTTCACCTTCAAGCTTTTTCCCCATTTCCCACTGTCTCAATCAATCCCTTGAGTACAATTTGATTTTGGGCGAGGGTGTATTTTTCGGTGACCAGTTTTTTACCGGCTTTTCCCATTTGGTTTCTAAGGGTGGGATCGGTCAGGAGGCGGGTGAGCGCTTCCACCCATGCTGCGTGGGTCGCTGCCAAGTAGCCGTTGTGGCCATGGATGACCACATCCCGGTTCATCCCGACCGGAGAGGCCACGACGGGAAATCCGCAGGCCATATACTGGATCAGCTTGTAGGCGCATTTGCCCCTTTCCCAAAGATCATCAGGCAGGGGCATGATGCCAATGTCCATTTCCCGGATCAAAGCCACCTCTTCCCCCTCACTCCAGGTCACATTTCTTTGTTTTCCCGAAAACCGGATGGGCTTCGGACCATTGATTACGAATAGCTCAAAATCAAGCTGGGAGGACAGTTCTTCTAATGCGGGTACAATTTCCTGCAGATACTTTAAAGTACTGGGTGAACCGATCCATCCGATGATGGGTAATTGCTGCTCCTTTTTTGGCAATTGTGTCGCATACCGCTCTTGGTTGATGACGGTGGGAAAATCGATGACCTTTTTCGCACCTACGGTTAGCGCATAATCCCTGATATAGGGACTGCCGGCGGTGACCCACTGGGAACGGCGCATCACTTTGGCGATTTTGTTTTTCAGGAAAAACCTGATGATCCCGGAAGGGCTGTCCGCATAGCGATGGAATAGGGCATCATCATAATCCACGGCATAGCCCGGCCCGATTACTGACAGCACCCACTCCGCCCAAGCAGGGAGATAGGGGAAAATTTCCTTTTCGACCAGCACTGCATCAAAGGAAAAAGCCCTCAACCAAAAGCCCAATCTCCGCACATAACAAACCAGGACATTATGGATTCCTGGTCTTTGGTGGGCATAAAGGGTCTTCAAATAGGCTTCATTAAAAAAAGGAGCCACCTCCACTGAATATCCCTCCTCTTCCAAAAAAGGCTGATACTGAAAACTCCTCAAACGGCTACTTGCCCCCATGCGGGGATATCGGGTGAGGAATAAGATTTTTTTGGATTTCAAAAGAGAAGGGTGAATCAATGAAATGCTCGGGGTAAACAACTATTCCTGCTGTCCGGAAGAGGCAGCCAGGGCATTTTTCTTTTTTTCTTCAATAATGGCTTCCCTGCGGGCATAGTATTTTTGCTTTTCAAGAGCTTTGAGGTAGCGGAGTTTTTTGTTGTAGGTGATTAGAAAAAAGCAAAATAATAAAAAGTAAATCATGGTCATATTCTTCATTCTCATCACAATTCCCAGATTTGAAAGGGAATTCATAAACGCCAATGTCACCGGAATAAATGTGATCATCCCGGCCTTGATAAATAAAGGCATATCCCGTATGGCCTCAGGAGTCCAGTTCCGGTAGATAAAAAAACTTAGCCAAAGATACAATGCGTTTTCAAAACTGCTAAAAAATGACACTATGTTATGTGCATCAATAAACAATGGTCTAAACATATATGTAAATAATTTTATTGGCCATGAATATGATGCTAAATTCACACCTGATCCAACGTTACCAGAACTTAAATCCCGTACCTTAGTTCCAGAAAATTCTTCCAAAGTCTCCAAAGAAAAATCTGTTAATTTTAAAGATTCCAATGTGTTTGCACTTAAATAAACAGCCCCTATCAAAGCTAGTGAACTTAAAGCTACTTTGTAAGTCGATTTAACTTCACTCCCTAATAAAAATGCAATTCCTGCACCAGAAATTAAAGCCTGCCCCATGTGAGGTCTAGCCATGTAAACAAAAAAAAGAGCAATCAGTCCTTGCCACCATCTCGATTTATAATTTTGAATGGAGAACATAAACCAGGCAATTCCCCAGAAACTTATTGCATCCTTGCCTACTCCTGAAGACCAAAAATGTAGATTCAAAAAATAAAAAACAGTCGGGAACAAAGAAATATTTAAAACGGAATGGTTTGCTGGGAATAAATCAGCCACCATAATAAAAATATACCTGATCCCAATAAAACCTAAAAAACCAAAAAGGATATTACCGGTCAGGTAACTTAAACCTAAAACTTGACTAGGGATGTAGCATAGCCACAGGATAAATTTAGTGCTTTCACCCCAATATTTCATCCAACTTGGATCTCTTATTATTACCTGCTCCATCCCAAACTTCCAGTATCCATACGAATCTCCTCCAAAATTGAGAATGTACCAGGTAAAGAACATACTGAAAAAAACATGGTAAAATAGAAGATAATGCAAATGCATTTCATATTTGTATGATATGTTAAATTTTCTTGCCATGGAGGAATTGGAGTTCACCAAAGCAATAATTCCCGATACAATGAAAATAATATCTAACAATTGATCTCTATTTTATAAATCTCTTATCCGTTTGATTATCCCAATTTGAACCCTAATGATCTAATGTTCTACAGTCTTTTCAGTGTCAAATTCAATGCCCTTATCTGTCAAGAGGCTTAGGTATAAGTTTTCGATTTCCAGACAATAACGTTTAGATGTGTATTTTTCTTTGGCTCTATTGAATCCTGATTTTCCCATTTTTTTTCTCAAATGATTATCTTCCATAAGCCTGCTGATTTTTTTTGCTATGGAATTAGGGGAAAATGGAGGTATTAAAAAACCTGTTTCCTCGTCTACTACCACATTTGCCAATCCCCCAACATTAGATGCAATCACTGGAATATGGTGCAACATTGCCTCTGCTGCCACCAAACCGAATCCTTCATGAGCCGATGGCAGACAAAATACATCCATAACATGGTAATAAAGGTTTGGATTCTGTTGGTAGCCCACAGGGACAAATTGTTTTTCCAAATGAAGGCCTTTTGCCATTTCTATTAATTTATTCAAGTCTGGACCATCACCTACCAATAAAAATTTAATATTTGAGCGATCTATAATATTTAGTGCTTCCAGAATATCAGAAAAACGCTTAACTTCATTATAAACCCTACCTACGGAACCAATTACAAAATCCATTTCTGAAATCCCCAATTCAAATTTCAATTGTTCAACTTCCCTAGTTGCAACTGGATTTGGCAGAGGAACGCCATTGTTCACCAATAAAACTTTTTCCTTTGGCAACTTGGCTTTATCTATAAGATAAGTTACCACAGCAGGTGATATTCCAATAATTTTATCTGCTCCTGTGACAAATAACCTCTGCAACCAAATTGCTTTTCTGGATCTTTTTGAAGGTTCAGAGGTTTCTTCCAAGATTACTATGGGAACTTTCCCTAGCCAGCCCCCAATCGATGACATCGCCATACCTTCAAAAATAGCTCCATGGATAATATGTGGTTTGAAAAACCTAATGACATCCAATACCTTAAGGTGCTTTTTATATTCAAAAGGATGTTTAAATGAACCAACGACGATTAATTCCACGTCTTCTTTTTCCAATGCCTCGGCAATAGGACCACCTGCCCATGTACAAATTATCTTATGTTCAAATTTCTCTTTTTTCAGCCCTCGGATTAGCGTAAGCCTTATTTGCTCCACCCCTCCCGAAGAAATGGACTCTACACAATGTAATACCCGAATCTTGTCTTTTGATTCCAACTTTATCCTTTGTATACTTCAATTAAATTCCCTATATAGGTTTTAACAGAAAACCTATTTGATGAAACTTTGGCATTTTCACCCATCTTCTTTCTTTCTTCCTCGGATAAATTAAGCATGTCTAGCATAGCTGAAAATATAGAATCTGTATTAAAAGGATTAACAAGAAAACCCGGTTGGCTTTCTCCCAGTATTTCTATTGCACCACCAATTTTCGTTACAATAGAAGGCAATCCATAAGACATCGCTTCTGCAAGGGATACGGATGAACCTTCCCTCAAGGAAGGTAATACAAAAACGTTTGCTTGTTGCAAGTAATGAAAAACATTTTCCTGAAAACCAAAAAACTTAACGCTTTCATGAATTTCAAGCCGATTGGCAAGCTGCATCAATGACTTTTTTAATGGCCCATCCCCTACAATCCATAACACTACATGGTTTTTAACATCATTTTTTTGCAGCCTTGAAAATGCCTCAATTAGTCTCTCCAAATTCTTGATAGGAACCAACCTACATATTGAAATAAAGATAAACGGTTTTTTCATTTCACCCTTAGTATAGCTTACCTCACTCTGCCTGCACGTCATTTCGTTAGTAACATGGTCAAAGCCTTTCTCGATCCTGCAGGGAAAAACACCTTTCCTTATCTCTACCGGATTATAAACCACTCTTACCTTTTCTCTCTCAACTTCTCCTAATTCTACAATGCAATTTTTAACTGCCTCTGAAATTGCGATTACACGATCTGCTTTTTGATATACCCACTTAAATACTAATTTCCAATACGAATGATGATTTGGTAGGCCAATTTCCTCCCCAATTTTGATTTTTACGCCTGCTATTTTTGCTGCCCACAGTCCATGGAAATTAGCTTCTGAACCCTGACAATGTACCACATCAGGTTTTTCATTTTCAATTAGATTTTTTAATCTAAAAACAAGCTTTATGTTCGGAATTCTTGTTTTGTGGTCCAAAACAAAGATCGAGAATCCATTTTGAACTAGTCCTTCTGAAATTCTACCTCCCTTACCCAAAACAACTACTAATACCTCATATCCTTTGGTATGGATTAAATATGGAACGGATATTGCTAAAACCTGCTCTACGCCTCCAAAATCCAACTCAGAAACTATCCTTAAAATTTTCATCCTACCTATAGATGTAATTAAAACAAAATTTAAGATAGTTTCTGACCAATTTTTTTAGCGGAGGATTTCTAAGGATATACCTAACAAATGAAAAAGGTAATAAATAGGGAAGCTGACTCAATGGATATGAATTATCTCTTTGTTGAAGCAACTTTTTTGCAATAGGATAATTTTCCTTTTTATCTAAATATAGAAACAGATTGAGCAATAAATATTTATCACGAAAAGTTTTCCAAGAAGGGAAGTAGTCCGAAATATCAAAATCCTCTTTATACATTTCATTGAAAACTGTTTGATTGAGGTTGTAACTGGATTTATAACTGTCAGAAGCATTCAAATCATAAAACATCAATGGGGCACGGACATAATATGCTTTCCTGAACCAATCGAAGGCCCGCAACCAAACATCTATATCCTCTCCTATTTTCAAATGGATTTTGAAACCTTCCCTGTTTTTGAAAAAACTTTTGTGAATGACTGTGGAAGATGCAGTAAATAATGTATTGGAATAAGCCTGCGCAAAATAATCCTCAACTTTAGAAACTAGTGGATTCGAACATTCTTTTGGCAAAGCTACGTTGGAATATGAGCTTCCCAACATCTTAGTTTCAGGGGAATTTTCCAGTATTTGATGCATCCAATACAAAAAATCCCGGTGCCAAATATCGTCAGCATCCAAGAAAGCAATATAATCAAATTCTGTATTTTGTATGCCTTTATTTCTGGCAGCAGAAACACCTTGATTTTCTTGAAAAATCAACTTGACTTTTGATCCATATCGGTTAGTCACAAATTCCCTGCCACCATCCGTAGATCCATCATCAACCACAATTATCTCAAAATCAGAAAATGATTGGTTCAAAACCGAATCAATTGACCTTGAGATAAATTGCATTTTGTTGTATAAAGGGATGATTACGGAAAACAATTAGTGATAAATTATAGATTACATGAAAAAACGTTTCAAGCGAATGGCGTTTTTAAATCCAACAAGTTTGGACAATAGTTGAAATTTGGGGCCACCTATTTGGGTCTTTGGAAGAGGCCCCAGGGAATGGATATGGGCTTCGGCTTGCTTGATTAAATCTGGAAATTGTGGAAAGACATCATAGATAAACTTCTGATAAACCTTCTTTAACGCAATCCTGACTCTTTGGGAATCTTCCAAATTACCTATTTCCTTTTTGTAGCTTTGTATGGACTCAAGGAGTGAGGCCATTGCTTTTTCAGACTTTTGTTGACTGACATTGTACTCACCAGGCTTTCTATAAAAAACTTTTCCATTTGGTTCAAAGAGCACTTTTTCAGCCCTTGTTAAAACCCTTATAAAAAATTCCCCATCCTGATTGATGGTTAAAGATTCATCCCAAAGACCGGCATTTTTTATCAAGGTCCGGTGAGACAAATAGGAGGCAGGCTGCAACATTTCTTGATAATTCCAAAATGTCAATACCAAATCCAATCCTGAGTCAAAATCTTGAAATACTTGGTAAGGAATGGACATTGCCTTATTAGGATTTTGGTGAAATATCTGCCATTCGCAAGTTGAAATTGTAGATTCAGGCTGACACTCCAGCAAGTTAATCTGCTTCTCAATTTTATCAGCAGACAATAAATCATCTGCATCCAAAAACTGAATATATTCTCCTTTTGCAGCAGCTATGCCAACATTGATTGCAACCGAAACCCCCTGATTTTTCTGATTAATCAATTGGATTTTATCTGGGTATTTTGCAAAATACTCCTTAAGAATTTCATAAGAACCATCTGAAGAACCATCATCCACCAAAACTATTTCTACATTAGGATAAGTCTGACCCAATGCCGATTCCAATGTCTCTCTAACAAAAGCAACTTTGTTATAAACCGGAATGATAATAGATACTAACTGATCTCGTCTCTTGCTTCTAATTTCTCGCATCTACCTTTTGGTTTCCCCTCCTTTGATCAGATTAAAATATTCATGAATTGCACCTATATTAATGGCATGACAAACCCTTAAGATCGGAAAAGATTCTTTAGGCGAAAGAGTAAACAAACGCTTGATTGCAAACCGATACCTCGCCCAAATAAATTTGAACAGATGAATTCGAAATGAAGAAAGATTTCCTTGAAACTTACGGGTATAGGCACCTCCCAAAAGCCGTTTGTATTTGTTTACCAATTCATCCGTATAATACCTGGCAGGATGATGGACAATTAGGTTTGGGATATAGACAATCCTGTATTTTTCAGATATCCTTCCGGATAATTCGGAATCCCCATTAGATTTGAGTTTATGATTGAATCCCCCAAATTCGTTAATTACCGAAGCTGGACTAAACCAATTTGCAGTGATTGCATGCCCTTCCTTGGCATAGGATTCTGTAGTAAAGCCGGTATATTTTTCATAAAGCTCAGCATCTGATAGGAAATTTGGGTTTTTGAAAAATAAGGGAACCGGACCAGTCAGTATTCCAATATCTTGATTTTCATCTTTTGAAAAATGATTGAAAGCCAAGGTTAGCCAATCATCTGCTGGAAGACAATCTGAATCAGTAAATACCAAAATCTTCCCTTCAGATTCTTGAATTCCTTTATTCCTTGCAGCATAAGATCCTGGAATAGGTTCATAAATTTCCTTTAAAGAATATGGGTATTGTTTGGGATTCAAACCGAGAACCGGATTGTCAGGATCATTATTGATCACAATGACTTCAAAATTAAAACCGGGATGAGACAATTTTTCAAACTTATCCAAACATGATTTCAACCTTGTCAAATCACGGTAAACAGGAATTATAATGGAAAAATAACTCATCTTTGGGTTTGAAACCTTTTTTTACACCAGATATAGTAGGCCTTTGTAAATTGATTCCTTGTCAAATTCAAAATAGCTTGTAATCCATGAAAAATTAATTTTCTTAAAATATGGGGGCGAATTGTATTCGAGACAATCCTTGAAAAGCGATAAATAATGTATTGTTTTTCAAAAATCTCAAGGTTAAATAATCCTAAATTATCAATCCAAACATAATCAAGTTTAAATGCTGCCGATTTATTTTTCTTTGTAATTCTATTGTTGTTATGCCTTCTAGCTATTGAAATAGGATTCTTTATTTGACCGGGCATAATTTCATTTTTTTTAAAAATCCTCAACCACAACTCTGTATCCTGGTGAAGAAATAACCTTTCATCGAAAAGTTTGATATTTGATAAAATAGATTTTCGTAGGGTAATTGAATTCGTATCAGCCAAGGAAATGTCAGACCCCAAAATGAATTCGTAAACGCTAGGATATCCTTTTATCTTACACTCAACATTTACATCAAAAAAATATCCGAAATCGAAATATTTATCACCAGTTTTAATTTGTGATTTATTGTAAACAACATTTACAGAAGGATTATTTTCAAAAATTTTTCTATCCAATTTAAATCTATCTGGGAGATACCAATCGTCTGCATCTAGGAATGCAATATATTCAGAAGTAGCAATTCTAATACCTAGATTTCTTGAGGCTGCTGCACCTTGATTTTTACCATTCGGGTGTCCGTAGAGTTTGATACGTTCATCCTTTGATTCCATCTCTTTGCAAATAGTATATGAGTTGTCAGTAGAACCGTCTTCAATTAGAATTATTTCTTTGACCTCCTTTTGAATAATTACCGAATTTATTGAGGTAACCAGATATTCTCCTTGATTGAAAACCGGAATAATTACACTCACTTCAAAGTCCATATTTTTTTTACCTTTAAAAATAAATTTTTGTATTCAGTAAAATTAAATTCATTAAGATATGAGCTTCGTAGAAGAATTAACTGAAAAACATTCATCAGAGATATTTAACACGATTTTTGAAATCACCCTTTTATCAATAGCACCCTTTATTTTATCAATATTGTAAGTTTTTAGGATAATTTGATAAGATAACCAGAAACAAGTATTATAGAACTTTCAGCCAATATAATGAATTCAGATTCCTATAAATGGATTGTTTTTCATTTATGAATTAAATAAGCTTCTGACACTCCTTTTTTTTCATATTTACCAACAACGCTTACAAAGGGAAAACCAGCATATATTAAATAATTGGAACAGATTCCTTCTTCTGGAGTAATCACATCATATTTGTGTGCTTTATAACCTTTTTCAAGCTTTCTTGAAATCCTGTACAAAATATAATAATACCAATTTGCAATTGAGAATGGAATAATACCATCCCAAATAGAACTTTGTGGATAATAGTACTCTTTCATAAGATAACTAAATACCTGCATATCATAATTACCGTCATCCCCAAGTTCTGAAAAAAGGGATGTCATCTGAAGATATATTTTTTGAATAATCTCTTTTCTTCCTCCAATCGTTCCGGGAGTAAATACGGGGTAATTGAAAAAACTAACGGGTAATTTTTTATTCAATTTTCTATTAAAATGGGCTAACGCTTTTAAAGGCCAAACGCCATCTTTCCAAGTCTTTCTAATTCCTCTTCCTATAAATAATTTCTCCGGATTAGAATCCATTAATTCTAAAGGATTTTTGTTTATGATCACATCATTTATATCAGTAGAAACAACATAAGAATCTGATTTTAAATACTGGACAAATTCATGAAAAATGAAAAAACGCTCATCATTAAGCGAATGAGGCCCCAATTCGCACTTGACAAATAAAATTCTATCAGTTTGATATTTCATCTTAAATTCTTCTGAAATGGTGTCACAAAAAATTACTCCCCATAACCCTAAATCAGCTACACTTTCATACCAGTTCTTAAAATAGTTGAAGTTATCTTCATCTTGACGAAAATTCCTCATAGGATCCATCTTAGAAGTGAAATAAGTGGATAATAAAATTAATTTATCACTTGAGGAATTAAAAGAACAAATTATTTCCTCATAATTTGATTTTATTCTAATCATCACTATCAATCAAATTTATTAGAAATTAAGAAACTATAGAAATCGTGAATTGGAGAAACCACCAAGAAAAAACCATTTAATCTTTGAAAGCAGATAAAACAAATGTGGAAAATAGAACAATATATACTCCTTAAATGAAAATACATATCCTTCTTTTTCCAAAATATCCCTAAAGTAGGCTGCTGTGTTATATTGAAAAGATTCTCTAACTGAGGAAGATGTGATTCTAACAATATATTTATATCTCATATTTTTATTAATACTCTTCTCCCAATGCTTCTCATAAAAAGGTATGCAATTATGATAATTGATATTTTTCAAATCAGCCCTTGTCCAATTAACTTGAACATCAAAATTTTCGAAATATTTCCAAGGACTAATTAAATGCGCATTGATGAAAAAATCATAGTCTTGGTGACGTTTAAGATCTTCATCAAACATAATCTCTTGTGCAAGTTCTTTCTTCATAATTAAAGAGGGTGTTGGACAAAAGACATCATCACTTAAAATGAAATCAAAAACTGATTCACCATCTCTAACATCCCTTGATGATAATTTTTCGATTGAATTAGGTCTAACAACAATGGCCCCACTATATATAGATTCAATATTTTGTGATTTTAAAAAACCGATAGCCAGTTCAAGTCTGCTTGGTTGCCAAATATCATCTGAATCCAAAAAGGCCACATATTCTCCTTTAGCCAATTCAATGGCATAATTTCTAGCCGCGTTTCCACCTTGCTTTCTATTGACAGGTCTTTTATAAATTTTTATTCTAGTATGGAGGGATATGTACTCCTCCAAAATATCCCAAGAATTATCTGAACTATGGTCATCTACTATGATACATTCCCATTCTGAAAAGGATTGAGAAAGCACCGAATCCAGAGTTTCTCTAAGGTAAGGCGCTTTGTTATAGTTTGGTATAATAATAGATACTAGAAAATTACCCACTATGAAGGAGAAGTTACGATAAAATTTGTTTGAGTAAGTCTTGAATATTTGTAAAATGAATCACAAAACTTAAAAGAAAGCGTATCCCTTAAGTTTTGTAGAATAAATTGTTCATCTTCTCTATCAGTATCATCCAAAAATACAATTGTTGATTCCATTACTCTTCCTTTAAGAAAATCAATAATACCATATCTTGCATATTTAGATTCAAAACCTTTCGGTCCATCTATGATTACCAAGTCAAACTTTATTTCTCTTAAAAAAGAATCTTTAGGAATATTGAACCAACTCCAGTCAAAAGTTGATTCTTCATTTTTGGTAATATCAAAGTTAAAAAACTCAACATTTTTACAGTGAGGTTTAATATGATTTTGCCATTTAAGGTCTTGATCAATACTTATGAAATTTGGATCATGCTTTAATTCAGAAATTAAATTACTTAGGATTATTGTAGATAAGCCCGAACCAATTTCGAGAATCGTTTGAGGTTTGTGGATAATAATATCATTTGCAATATGTTGGATAATTTGAAATGAAAGGGTGTAACTTGTTTCGAAAACATACCCGTTAGGAAAATATGGTTTTAAAATCTCCATCGCTTTAAGTTCTTTGAACTTAAAGTCAGAATATTCTTTAGCCTTTTTATCTATTCGAAATTCAAGTTTATTAATTCCAAATATTTTATCTCTAAAATTTCTTAGCCAAGCTTTAATCATAAAACGTTAAATGGAAGATGAATATTTGTTTGACCATTGGGTATTTTTAAAGTTTTGAAAAGGGATCCTGAATTATCCACTGAAAAAGTCATAACACCTTTAAACCAATCTGCTACATCAAGTCCATCATGAATAAAGACGGTCAAAATGTAATTCCCAGGCAATAAAGGATTATTAGGCAATTCAAAAATTATTTCTTTTTTACTGAAATTGAATTTATTATTAGCCAAAGAACTCATCCATATAATTCTTTGGCTATACTGATTGTCTATCCTTAGGTCGATTCTTGCTTTGCTTAAATCAATATTAGGCTTGACCTTAAAATTTAATTTTAGAAAAAGCGGTTTTCCGGTTTCAAGTTCTTCTAAATCATCTATACTCGAAGAAATCATGATCTCCTCAAGTTCAATATTCTTATTCCCAAAACCTATGACCTCTTCGGATTGGATATTCAGATAATTATTTCCTTTCTCTCCAGTTAAATAATACTTTAAAGTTTCTGAAGTTTCATCAATCACTTGTACTTTACCATCCTTTAATAAAATTGAGCGGCCACATAGGTTTCTTACTGCATCCATATTATGACTAACAAATAGGACTGTTCTTCCATCATTTTTGCTAACATCCTCCATCTTTCCCAGGCATTTCTGTTGAAACTCAAAATCTCCTACTGCCAACACTTCATCGATAATCAATATCTCAGGTTCTAAATGGGCTGCAACTGAAAAGCCTAACCTTACTCTCATTCCTGAGGAATAGAATTTTACAGGAGTATCCACATATTTGTCTACACCCGAGAAATCTATGATTTCATCTAGCTTTCGGTCGATTTCTTTTTTTGTCATCCCTAGTATGGTGCCATTCATATAGATGTTTTCCCTTCCGGTTAATTCGGGATGAAATCCTGTTCCAACCTCCAATAGTGCAGCTACCCTTCCATACATTTCAATCCTACCGGAAGTCGGTTCTGTAATTTTTGAGAGTATTTTAAGTAAAGTAGATTTGCCCGCTCCATTTTTTCCAATAATCCCCAACACTTCACCTTGTCTCAACTCAAAGCTGACTTCCTTCAAAGCCCAATGTACACCTTCATCCTGATCTTGAAATTTCCCAAGATTTTGGATCTTCCTGAAATTATCAATAGGGTATCTCAGTACATTGACCATCTGTTGCGCAAAAGTATCCGCCTTTTTTTCCTGCAAGCCTATGCGGTAGCGCTTGGAAAGATTTTCTACTTTTATGATGATTTCACTCATTCTTCATTTAAAATTTTACATTTCTAAGCCTAGCAAAAACATTTTCAATTCTTCCAATCCATAAGCAGGTTCGGGACCGCCTCCAAGAATTAAGCAACATCAGCAAAGACTTTCTCCATTCGGCGGAAATAAAATAACCCGAAAATGAAAATTGCAACCGCCACTATCGCCCCAGGCCAAATCCATTCCCAAGGCATTGGTCTATCCAAGAACATGGCACGGATGCCTTCAATCACTCCTACCATGGGATTGAGGGAGTAAGCAAATTGCCATTTTTCGGGAACCGCTGTGGTACTATATACCACCGGTGCGGTGTATAGAAGCAATTGCACGACAAAGGAAAGGGCATATTTGACATCCCGGTATTGCACTGCCATGGCCGACAAAACCATTCCGATCCCTAAAGAACACAAAAGTAGCTGAACAAGCAGGAAAGGAAGAAATACAACTCCAAAACCTGGTATAACTTTAAAATAAATCAGGAGTACCAAAAGGATTACAAATGAAATCATGAAATCCAGCAATTTGGAGAAAATAGCAGCCAAAGGTAAAATCAATCTTGGGAAATATACCTTGGTAATCATGCCCGCATTTGCTATTAGACTATTTGAAGATTCATTTAAAGTACCTGAAAAGTAATTCCAAGGCCATAATGCCAAATAGGAAAAGAGAATGTATGGCATGCCATCCGAGTCCACTTTTGCAAGACCACCAAATACGATGGTAAATACCAAAGTAGTAAAGAGAGGTTGGATAATGGCCCATCCCACTCCCAATACCGATTGAGCATATCGGGCTTTTATTCCCCTTACAGTTAGGAAGTATAATAAATCTTTATAGCGATAAAGCTCATTAAAATCAATAAATTGCCAACCTTTGGATGGTTCGATGATTGTTTTCAAAATATTATTTTTTTCTTTTTAAGGCTTTAAATGATCTAAATTCCATAAAAGCAAACTTTTATCTTTATGCTTCCCCCCTCCTTCTTTACATTTTTCGTCAATAACCCTTAAAGGTTTTATGAAGTTAAAAGGTGGTTTTCGTAAATTAAGGGTCCTCCAAAAACCAGTTGTAATATCCTTGTTTTCTTTTCTATGGATAAAACTTGTGGTCAACAAAAACTTTGACCCAGATTTTTTGAAGTTTTCAAGTGTTCTACCGATTTCATTATAAGAAAAATGGACAAGGCAATCCCTGCATAAAATTAAATCCACTTGTGGTAAATCATCTGTTATGATATTGCCTGTTCTGAATTCCACACCTGCTTTATCTTTGTAATTTTCCTTATTGAGTTTGATCAGGTCTTCTACAATATCGATTCCCAAATAGTCTATCCCATTCAGATTCACTTGATTCATCCAATTGAAATCCCCGCAGGGAGCATCTAAGATTGATTTGATGTTATATTCTTGGAATAATTTTTCCAGTTCGCTGATGATGACATTGGTCTGACTACTATCCGAACCTGTGCCGGAAACACTCTCCCCATACACCCAATAGTTCTCCTTATAGATCTTTGAAAACACTTCCTCGGTACTGAGTCCATCTATTTCCAGCTTCTTTTTCTTTTGGAAGGACCGGTAGATGTCCATAAGGAAAATTGGGGAGTTGTTTTTAAGGAAGGATTTGATTTTTTGGAGCATATTTTAAGTTGCACAGGGTTTCTCAGGATTAATTTTCACAGACCTGCCTGCCGGTAGGCAGGGTTTCGCAGAGTTTTTTCTCAGTGTAACGCTGTGGAATGTAAAAGCAGCCTTAATGTAT
>NZ_JACEFJ010000023.1 GCF_015354735.1 Pararhodonellum marinum
GATACAGCGGGCGGTACCGAGTGACTATGAAAATCAGTATCTTTAAGGAGTTAGGAGTAGGCATGAAGGGAACGTCTCTGAAAGCCCGCCGTCTCCAAGCTGAATCACGTTAGGCAACATGCTATAAGACGACTACTAATTTGAAATAATTTTAAATGACAAAAGATAAAATATTTATTAGCCATTCTTCCAAGGACAATGACTACGTGAAATCATTTGTAGAAAATATTCTCCTACTTGGACTTGATATTCCATCGGACAGAATATTTTGTTCAAGTATGGAAGGACAGGGTGTAAAAAGTGGTCAGTACATTCCAGACAGACTTAAAGAAGAAATCAACAAATCTTCTTTGGCTTTGCTATTTGTTTCAAAAAACTACAAATCGAGTGAAATATGCTTAAATGAAGTTGGTGCTGCTTGGGCAACTCTTAAAAAAGAATCTGTTATCCCAATGCTTTTACCAAATGCAGAATTTAGTGAACTTGGCTTTTTAGACCTTAGCAGATTAGGGTTAAAATGTTATGAACGAGAAGGTATTTTGAAACTAATTCAAGATTGTAAAGACGAATTAAATCCAAGTTTCAATCTGGAAAAACTTCATAAGAAAATAGAAGACTATCTAGGTAAAATTAATAAACTCATAAAACAAGAAACAACTTCATTAACAAGCGAATCTGAAGAAGTCGATGAATGGACAGATTGTTTTACAAATAATCTATACCCCCTAAACGAGATAATAAGAAAAGCTATTCCTGCCCATGAAGACGGGATTCATAAAATTGAAGACATCAAAACTCAAAATCAAATTCTAACCGACTTAAGTCAAGCTAAGTTCTTAAGACACTTTTGGTATAAACAAGCTGGCGGTGACTATTATGTCGAAAAGCTAAGAAAACTACCGACAGGAAATTGGCTTATATCAGGGTTTAATTGGGAGGTGAAAATTACTGAAATGTGGGTTTGCATGTACTCAGAGCTTCAATATGAATTCATTCTTATTAAATCTGCCGAATTAGAACCCTACAAAATTGATTCTGACATTGGAGGTACAAGTTACAATGTTGGCATACTCAAAGATGGAACAATAGTTAGTGAAAATGAAAGACAAAATGGATATGCAATAATAAATGGCGAGACAGTTAATTTGCATGAACATGGAGTTGAACCAAGAGTTCGAGATGACGAAAGCCATTGGGTTTTTCTAGTTTCAGACTATCATAAAGCGGGATACAATGCAGACGAGACAATTGAATTTTGTGAAAAATTAGACAAAGGTGAAATTGAAGTAAATGAGGAAAACATTTACCAATTTCTTCGGTCATTGAGAAATAATCCAGTAGTAATAAGATACCGATGAAAAAAGCACGATTGCCTTACACACGCTTTGCGTCATGCGGGGTGACGTGCATACATTCAAGTTCAGTTTTCCAATTGGGCTTTTGTGGTAGGTTGACAGTTTTGTGTTCCGAAAACTCGCACGAACGCAAAGCGTGGGAACGTTAGGTGCAAGCCACTGCAGTGAACCATTAACATATATGACAATAAAATTTAATCTAATTTATAATATAGTTAGTCTCATCTATTTTACTGTTATGATCACCTTTTGGGATTCAATAAATGATAAAATAGGATTAGCAGATGTAAAAGTATATGAGATTCTATTCATCTCGTTTTTTGTAATTAACTATCTATATTTAGGTATTGCTGATTATTTGGCTGAAAGAAATGTTTACTATGGTCTAACTAAGAGTTCTGCACAAGTAATGATCAATTTTACGATAGTAATTTTTACACTAGTAATAATTAACTTAATTCTAACTGGAGAGGGCAAAATGACCCTATCAAGACTGAGTCATTTAGAACTTTTAGGCGTGGGATTTTATTTTATTCTTTCAAGCATAATGACTAATAACATGTTCATAAGGAAATATGGTAATGACATATCGATAAAAACTAAATAAATTTTCGACGAACAAATAATCTATAAATTCAAGGTCACGAAGAAATGGCCAGCACCTAACAAAATAAAGAAGCAAAAAGGGCTTAAAAGGCAAAGGTTACTTTGCAGCTATTTATTAGATTTACTTTCAGCAGAAACTGAATAGATATTAATCCCTTTCTGCTACTTTACTAGACGTTGTGGGAAATGCAAAACGAGCATCGTACAAAATGATATAGATTAAAAAAAATATTAATAAATATGCACAAACTAAATTTACTGATTCCGAGATAGTGGATTGTTTTGACCAGTTTGATTTGAAAGGACAAAAGTATTTACGAAATAATTTAATAGCATTCAAACCACAAGCAGACCCAACTGACGAATTGATTTCAAAAGCGATTCCAACTATCCCAATAAAAGAGACAATGACTCCTGTGATACTTTTCAAGACAGAGACCTTTGAAATAACAATTAACAAAATTAAAAATTTGGCTGACTCTAAATTGAGAAATTCTTTTGTGATAATATTGAGCATTTTTAAAACAGCAGATATATTTCGCCGAGAGGCAGTTCATAAGAATGGGTGTAATCACGAATGGCATAATCCTGATTAACATGAATTATTTAGACTTTGGAAATATAAAAGCAATGATAAATAAGGGTAAGACCATAGAGCAATTTCTTGGTTTTACAAAAGGCGCCAATTTTACAACTATTAGGTGGATTTCATTATACCTAGATAAAGATGAATATTGCCTCGATTTTCATGAAGTGTTTGATGAAAGAAAAGAAGGAGGTGAAAATATTTATGATTTCTCATATGTTGAACCAGATGATATGTACGGAAAGAGAATGTACCAAACAAATGAATTAGAAACGTTAATTGATTGGATATTTGAAAACTATTCAATAAGGCGTGATAAGTTTTTACCTTTTGACTACTTGAATGAAGAACTTAAAAAAGTGTAATAATGCACATACCCACAACAGGCGTTTGGCTCAATGGCGGGTGAAGTGGTTAATTGAACATTCTACCCCGCATCAACTTTTGTGGTGTATTGACAGTTTTGTGCTCCGAAATCCGCCACTGTGCCAATCGCCAAAACGTTGTGGTGCATTTGAAAAAAAATGAGAAGCCTGATTAAAATATTAATTCTGATAATAACTTTAGGAATTTCAGATTATACTTTTGCAAAAGTAGAAACTGATACAATTACTACTTGGAGAATGACTAAAGATTCAGAGTTGTTAATTGAAAGCAACCATTTTAATTCAAAAATTTATGCTGTAGAATTAAATATTGTAGAAAAATATGAATACTTGAATATCTCTGTCTTTTATGATTTCAATTCTGATACTATAAATCGAAAAATAAAATTTATAGATGATAAAAAGACAATAGCTGAATTTGAAGATGACAACAATAGTAGATTGCCTTTTAAGTTACCAAAAAAGGAAATTGATAAAATATCGAGTGGAGTTTTAAACAAGCCTATTGCAATAGTCTATAATGACTCTATTAGCGAAAACGGAATTCTAATTGGTTTTGTGATATTTACAAAAGAGCAATAAAACTAAACTAAAGGAATGCAAATCAGAAAAGGAATATTGAATGAAAAGACAAATTGATTTTTTGAAAAACAGCTGGACATTAAGAATTGTATTAATTATCACAGCTTTTTATATTGGAATATCCCTTATATCAGGGGAAAAGGTGTCAATTTCAGAAATCATTATTACGTTTTCGTTTTCTTGTATTTCGTTTGGAGTTTTGGAAAAAAGCCAAGTAAAAGGAATAAAAAAACGCACCACAACAGCGCATAACAAAAATGGCGAGATTTGTGGTGAAACGAGCGTTTTGTGTTTTTTAGAAACTTAAGGTTTAACTGAAATGATTGCGCATTTTAAGTCGCCACCTATGTTATGCGCGGACCGTTTTAGGGCATTCCCCTTACTTTAAAAAAAGTTGAATTCGTAAGCAACCGGATTGGCGGAAGAACAAGAAGTAATTGAGAAAACGAAAATTTTATAATTATCTTATTTTCAGTTATATACAAAAACGTAAGTCAGAATTTAAAAGACAACCGTGAAACGAGCAACGAACCTAACAATAGGACTGATTTTCCTTCTAATGACAGCCTGTGGCCAAAAGCAAATAGAAACACCTGAACGAGCAATGACAAAGTTTGAAGAGTTTAAACTTAAAGAGAAGTTTGTCGAAGACGCTAAGCTCTTCTATCCAGGAATCGGAGATCCCACAATAAAACCCCTCTTGACAAAGAAGATAAACCTTGTTGCTGACGACTTCAGAAAGATTGCGGAAAAAGGAATAGCAACAGATGAGGAGTATCAGGATGCTATAAAAAGTGGACTCAAGAATTTTTCTGATGTCTACTTGCATCTGGATACTGAAGACAGGGAAAGGGTATGTAGCTATTTTGAAGAGCTAATGGACATTGTCGGATTGGAAAGCTCGGATGGCCACCTGAATCACTTTATGTACGGATTTGACCCTACAAAATCGCAACCAGCTGACAAAGAAGGAAAATAAAAGAAAACGCCCTATAACAGCGCATATAGCTTATGGCGGGATTATCGTAAATTCGGGATTTGACTTCTAATGGAGATTAACTTTGAAAGAAAGAATTCTGCTTCAGAAGCTGCCACAAGCCATACGCGCAAAACGTTATATGCTATTTTAGAAAAACACACCGCAAACAATGACAGACGACAATTTTGACATAAAAATATTAGACCTTCATTGGATAAAGGAAGATGACGACCCAACAGACCTTTGTGCACACGGACACGTTTTTGTAAAAATCGGAGACGAAATTGTAGCAGACAAAGACAGTTTAGACGTGACAGTTAGTGCAACAGCCTTGTATTTAATGCGGACACTAAAAGAAAATTACAAAAAAGACGACTACGCAAGTCAATTACTGCCTTGTTGTGGACACTTCATAATTGCAGACGATGAAAAAGACTTTGTAAATATTTGTGGTTGCCCAAGCGGAATTGATTGGACAATTATTCATGCTGAAGACAATAAAATTAAGCACTTAACTGATAGCGGACAAGAAGCAACTATTGACAAAGACGCTTATAAAAAAATAGTTCTGGACTTCGCAGACCAAGTTGAGAATTTTTATAAAACAAGTTTGCCAAAGACAATTCCAACAGACGACTTTGACAAAAAAGGTTACTTGACATTTTGGAAAGAATGGCGACAATTAAGAGACGAATGGAAATAAAAACAGCATATAACAGCCGTTTTGCAAAAGCGGGGGTTTCGTGCTTCTATGACAGTGAAGTGCTAAATTCAAGCTTCAGTGCTGGCAGACAGTTTAGTTCTTCGAAATCCGCTTCTTCGCCAAGCGCCAAAACGTTAGGGGTTATGCGAAGATCAAGCCACGAAATGAAGTAAACATGGGTTCAGAAAAGATTCTAAAAATTTTTGGCTTCATTGTTTTAGCCTTTCTATTCTATGGAATACCATTGTATTATGCCCAGCAAGTATTATCTGAAAACTTTTACCAAGGTGGTGAGTCATATTTCAAAGGCGCTGGTCACTTATTTCGAGAAAATTTGAAACTCGGACTATTTGTATCATTAGCCATTCAAATATTCGGGACAGCAATATTCGCTTTTATCTTGTTTCTGAGTCTAGACACTACCGTCAGAACCATGGCATTCAAAATACTACTCGTAATATTTTCAATCATTTTGATCATGGCTTTATTTTTCTATGGCAAGAAACTCACTTATTTTTCCACCGATTTTAATAGTTTTTCCAGAAGCTTAGACATTACTTCAGCATGGATATGCAGAATATTGGGAATTACATTGTCATATTTGATAGTTAATTTCGGAGAGAAAAAATTAAAAATAAGAAGCACAAACCCCTAACAGCGCATATAGCTTATGGCGGGATTATCGTAAATTCGAATTTTGACTTCTAATGGAGATTATCATTGAAAGAAAGAATTTCGCTTCGGAAGCCGCCACAAGCCATATGCGCAAAACGTTGTAGTACATTTTGAAAATGAAGAACATCTTAACAATGTTTCTGATTTCTATTTTAGGATTCAGTTGTTCAAAAAATGATTTTAAAAACACCAATCTGTACTTGGAGTTTGACAAAGAAGCATATCAATCAAATGACAACTTTGAATTGACTATTCGAATTGTACCAATCGAACATGAAAAAACTATTAGAATTTATAAAAGCCTGAATAATATTGAAATTTCATTTTTATCAAAAGCAGAACAATTTGGATTCCATCAGGTATTAAACGAACGTTTCATTGAAGGACCAAGTATGACTGGAGACGATAGTGAATATATTGATGAATTTACTATATCAAAAGATAAACCATTTGAAAAAAAGCTTTTTGGAAAAATTTCCGAATCTGAAACCGAAATAATATTTGAAATATCTGAATTGAAATTAAAGAATAAAATAAATAAAAACGATTTAATAGAAGATTCGAATATTTTAGTCAAAGGAATTTGCAGAACAGTGTATGGAATAGAAGGCAAGTCTTTTGAAACAAAAGAATTAAAAATAATAGTTGAATAAAAAACGTACTACAACAGGCCTTTGGCACAATGGCGGGTTAAGTGTTTAATTGAACATTCTACCTTGCATCAACTTTTGTGGTGTATTGACAGTTTTGTGACCCGAAACCCGCCCGAACGCAAAGCCCGAAAACGTTATGGGCAAGTTTAACACGACACCACAAAGACATAGAACTTGAATAGAAAACTAAAATATGGATTTCTAATAATCGGGATTATAATTACCTCGATAGTTGGATTTATTGGGTTCGGACTTTATGCAATGGAAGTAGAAGACCACTATGGAGACCTTCAAGAAATTTTTTATTCTGCGAAAAGTGGTGACCTGATTTTAAACAAAACGACTTCCGACTTTGGGAGAGTTGAAAAAGGTTGGACTCGCATCCAAATTAAAAAATCGAACAAAGAAATTTACGATTTATATAATTGGGTTTATCAGAACGGTGTAAAGACAGAAATAGAATTGTATAGACCATCGAAAAAGCTATCTCTTGATAAAATTTCTTATAACGAGCTGACTAACTTAATTGAAAATAAGGACTTGAAATTAATCAATCATAACTGACAGAAATGAATAGAATTCTAAAAATAGGACTATTGACTGCAGGGATTTTAATTTTAATCGGGCTTGGGTTAAAGGGTCGAATAATACACGAGAAATTCAGTTCAGAAAAATGGAAAAATTGGGAAGAAACAGAATCTGAATGGTAAGAAACAACTATGAATTACACGGAATGACTAAGGACGAAATAATTGAATTGCTTGGGGAACCTGAATCACAATACCAAAATGAATTTAGTTACTATCTTGGTATGGCGAAAAGGGGAATAGACATTGGAACCTTGACAATAAAATTTAATGAAGAAGGAAAAGTGACAAATTACATTGTTAGACGAAGTTAGAAAACCAGCCCATAACAGCACCTACCCAAAAGTGGCGGTTCAGTGGTTAAATCAAGCTTTGTGCTTCTATCAAAGTTTGTGCTTGGTTAACAGTGAATCGCTTCGAAATTGCCACCTTCGGGTAGCTGCAAAACGTTGGCAGAAAGGTATATAATGAAAAATGGAAAAGTTGATAGGACTTAATGAATGGATTTTAGATGAAGCTATCTCTGACAAAGAGAGATTAGCAGAAGCCAGCATATATCTGATATACCCCGACCTAGGGACTTTAAAAGATCTCTTGCCAAAAGAGAGAAAAAAAAGAATAGACCTTGAGCTTAGAGAAAGGTTCAGAGAACTGACTGATAGGATTTCAGTAAAAGAGTATTCTTTACTTGGGACGAAAAAGCGGCCAATAGGTATAAAAACTACACTAACATTTGATGCACTTAAAGATATCTCAACATTCGATTGCATTTGGCATATTTTCATAAATAAAATTAGCTCGGCAAAGAAAAGAAGGGTTAGAGCCTCACAGAGTTTTTACTTTATCAAGATGACCGTAGCTATTGAGATAGAAGGACTTCAAAAGGGTATGCAAACATTTGAGGAAAGATTTGTAATTGTAAAGGCAAAATCTCAAGACGATGCTTACCAAAAAATGGAGAAACAGAAAAAAAACTACGTTAAGCCATATCTAAACTCCGACGGCAGACAAGTTAGATGGAGAATAGAGAGTTTTGATGATTGTTATGAAACCGGTGTAGATAAACTGTCAGATTTTAATAACCCAGAAGGCGTAGAAGTTTATTCCAAACTCAAAAGTAGAAAACTTACGCCAGAAAGAATTTGGGATGGTAAATAAAAAGCCCATTTGCCAACATCACCTTGGATACAGCGGGCGGCACCGAGTAAATATGAAAATCAGTACCTTTAAGAAGTTAGGAGTATGCTTGGAATATACGGCTTCGAATGCCTGCCCACCTTCTCCAAGCTGAATCCCGTTGTGTGCCATGCATTAATTAAGATTTGACCATGAAAGTATCGTCAGACAATTTGAAGGTTCTATTTCTTCAGATACATAAAGCTATTGAGGAGACAGCCGACAAAGCAGCAACTAGTTTGACAAATCACTCGGCTGACGAATTAATAAGCTATCCACCAAACGGTGGACTAAATGAACTAGAAAGTGAATCACTAAAGACAATCAAGACGGACGACAACGTAAAGAGCGGACTGAGAAAAGTAATTGCAGACTCATGTGCGACTGTTGTTTTTGACATATTAGCAAACATTGACGGTGTTAGTGACCCAGTGACCGACTTTGAAAAATGGAAAGGAATAAAATTAGTTGACGACTCAGACGACATTGAAGCACCGGACGACTTAATGCTTCACGACAAATTGTACGACAGTTATTGGGACTGGAGAAAAAGAAGAGAAAACAAGGATTGGAAACTTGATAATCATACGGACTAAATGCACGGCACACAACAGCATTTTGTGCAATGCAATAAATTAGAATGACTAACAAAGAATTCAAAGACACATTGGACAAACTTCTTAAACCACACGGATTCAAGAAGAGAGGAAATGAGTGGACGGTTGAGACAACTGAACTTTGCAAAACGATTGACCTATAAAAATCAAATTTCAGCAACTTATACTACCTGAATTATGGATACAATTTTAAGGACTTGGACTATGATGGAACAAAGCACCATATTTATAACCGACTTGGTTCAACAGACACACATGTAAATAAAGTAATACAAGACACCTTTGACTTGGAAAAATCAATAGAGGATTCGACTCGAGTTAAAAATTTAAGTAACCTAACAGAACTTTGAAAACAACGCAATTAAGGCACTGAAAAATGATTAAAAGCTCTGAAACTGAAAAATATAATTACAAAATGATATTTAGATATTTGATTCTTTTCCTTATTTCAATTCTAGTTATAGCATGTTCAAAAGGACAGACTATTAAACAATTTGAGAATAAATTGGATGAAATAAAAAATTGGAATTTTAAAATAGCACAAAGCAAAACAGATACAACTAATTTGGTAGACTGGTTTCCAGAAAGCGAGATTAATATTGTATATAGCTTAAAATCGGATTCAAATTGTTTGAGCCCTTCTTTTGATTTTTACCCTATTGAATTAGAAAAGTACATTGAAAAAAAATTACTTAACTATTTGATATTACGAGCCACATTGTTTCCTCCAGCGCCAAAAACTTACAGGACAGAAAAGTATTTTGTCATTGGTTGGAATTTAGTTGATTATGATAGTTTTAAGTGCTGTGAATGTTCTGATTTAGAAAAAGAAATTATTAACAAATTAGGTTTAAAAATTAAAACTGACCCACAAGAAATTGATAAATTGATTAGGGAAAATTAATAAAAAACGCCCTACAACACGCCATATAACCAATGTCGGGCGCGGTGGCAGCTTGAAAGCGTCTGCCCCGCGCCAAGTTTTGTAACGGTTGACAGTGATGTCGCCCGCATTCCGCCACTGGTCATATTGCAAAACGTTAGCAAACATATTAAAAGACACGAAACATCAGAAAATTTATGAGTTACGATTTATATTTTTACCGTAGAAAAAATAACAAACAAAGTAATTCCGAAATAATATCAGAATTAAAAAAATTAGTTCCCAAAAATACTAGTGATATTGATTCACAAATAAATTATGAGAATGAGAGAACTGGAGTATATTTCCTGATTGATTTTAATGAGCCAAATACTGAAAAAGAGGATATTGAAATTTTTGATTGGTTTGATGATTTTGAAAATTTAAATGTAAATGCATCAATAAATTTCTTTCGTCCTGATTATTTTGGTAAAGAAATATTTCCAATCATTTCCCATTTCGTTGATAAACTAGATTTATATATTTTAAATCTGCAAGAGTTTGATGAATCAAAGCATATCCCTTTAAAATGGACTGCTAAGGAATTGACTGACCATTGGACGGAACATAATTCAATTGTCAGCAAAGCCCACAGTCTAGAATATGAGCTCAAATTTATGGATAAAGAGAAATCTGATTATTTTTGGAGCTATACAAGTCAAATAGATAAGTTTGAAAATGATATTAAGGAAGATATTTATATTCCAAATCCATTTGTTTTACAAAATAAGGATTCTAAAGAATTATTTACAGCAATTGCTTGGACTCAGGGTATACCGTTAATCTTGCCAAAAGTTGATTTCGTTATTATCCTCAAAAAATACAAAAAGCTTTTTAAAAATGTCGAGGAGAGTGGAATGATAAAATATCAAGATTTACTTGAAAAGTTTGCTTCTGCGTTTGAAGTATATGATTCTGAAAATAAGTTATTAATTCTAAGACAAAGTAATGCAGATAAGATTAAAAAAGAATTTAATGCATTACCAATATGGAAATCACACAAAGATTTTGGCCCAAGTGTGGGATTTGACGGATTTGTAAACCATAGATAAAAAAAAATACGTTTGCTAACAGCCGTTTTGCAAAAGCGGGGGTTTCGTGCTTTTATGACAGTGAAATGCTAAATTCAGGACAAGACAGTGGAGTGCTAAATTTAAGCTTTGTGCATCTAATCAAGTTTAGTGCTGAAAATCCCCGCCTTCGCAAAGCGGCAAACCGTTGTAGGGCATTATGAACAGGAAAGACAAGAAATATCAGAATGCAGTTGATATGGTGGCCAAGGAGCTTTCATTGAAAACAATAAATGAATTGATTTCAATGCCTGATTGGGGAAGTATTGAAAATCATGACAACATTCAACTTGGCTACTCAAAATGGAAAAGAGATGATGATATTTTACACATTCATATTCTAGCACAAAGAGCTGTGTTTCCGTTTCCCAGACTATGCAGGAAATATCATGCAGGTATAGCAATTGAAAACGGGAACATAAGAACGCTCACTGACAAGGAACTCGGAGAATACGACTAGAAACAATGAAAAATGAAATCATAAAGGAAATAGTCGTTAATGACGAAAATGAACTTCTTTTAAAGGTTATTGGAGAAGGCAGCCCAGATAATCAATACGTTTACAGAGAAGCAGCAGGTGTATATTGGGATGAAAATCAAAAGGGATTTAAGTCAACTCCAATTAGGGAATGGACAGTTTTAGAAGGGTTTTTCCACATTACAGATATAGTGAAATCAGGTCTGAATGTAGAATTGACAATTGATGAAAATGTAGAATGGAAAAATATTCCTGACGAAGAAAAATTAAAATAAAAAATGCCCTACACAGCGTATATAACTTATGGCGGGGAAAGTGGTAAATTTAAGCTTAGTGCTTTTTAATTTAGCTTGTTTTCGGTGGACAGGAAAGTGCTTCGAATACCGCCACAAGTCATATACGCAAAACGGTTAGCAGCAAGCGTAGAACGACACAACATCGAGACAATGACCAAGAAATTAATCATCGGAATAACTATTTTAGCACTAACAATAACAGCATTTTCAATGGGACTTTTTGAGAAATTATTTGGTAAGACAAATTCTGAAAAACCGACAACTACTTCTCAACCAACAGTTGGACATCAAGAAGAATGGGAGTTTTATTTCAGTAACGTGAACGACAAGTTAGGTTCGCTATTTGTTGACCTTGGTCTTCATAAAGTTGCTCCAATCGCGGACAAACCAAATGTTGTTTGGGTTTCTATAAAAATGAACAACCCAAGAGAAGATGGACTTTCATCGCAAGAAGAAAGCGGTTTGTTGGGCGACATTGAAGACGCTTTGGTTGACAAGATTACTTCTAAACACAACTCAATTTATGTAGGACGACTTACATCAGCCGGTGACAGAGATTTGTATTTTTATTTTGGCGACACTACACTTTACGACAAGACAATTTCAGAAGGTATGGTTCCTTATCCAAAATATCAATTTGACTTTGGCTCAAAGGAAGACAAAGAATGGGGTGGCTATTTTGACTTTTTATATCCACTACCGCAACAATTTCAGAGTATTCAAAACAGACGAGTAATTGAACAATTAGAAAAAGGTGGTGACAACCTGACAAAAGAAAGAGAAGTATTTCATTGGATTTACTTCAAATCGGAAAGCGACAGAGAAAAATTTCTAGAGAAAATTAAAAATGACAAATTCTCAATCGTTGACAAAGGAAGCGACAAATCCTGGGGCGAGTTTGCTTACCGACTTCAACTAAAACGGGTTGAAAAGGTTGACCAAAACAGTGTTGACGAATATGTTATTTATTTATGGAAACTTGCAAATGAAATTGGCGGAGAATATGACGGTTGGGAAACATCAATTGAAAAGGACTAACTATGACGATAGACAGAACGCCAGCAGGT
>NZ_JACEFJ010000024.1 GCF_015354735.1 Pararhodonellum marinum
GTGCGTTCGTTTTTTTATCTCAGTCTTATTTCCATTCTTTTGGGTCAATGTTATCTGAGTATTCAATTCCATCCTTTGATACTTTCATTAATATGATTTCTTTGTCATTCTCAGGTGTCAGTATTATTGATTTGTCTAATATTAGCGATAAATTAGACATATATTTTACAATTCTTTTGTGGTCTTCAATTGTATTTATTTCTCTAGGGTCAATATCATTTTCAATTTCAGAGTCCACAAAAAAGTGATTGTTAATTTGGATTTTGTCTATGAAAACTTTTGCAGTTGAGCATAAGTCGTGGTTTCCGTTCCAAAATTCTTTTATTACTTCAAAATAAATTCTATTCTCGTCTGTCTGTGTCAAACCATTAAACCACTCTATGTGGTAATTTTCATTGACATAGTCTGTCCATTTTTTATTATCGTCAAGGGTCGTTTGCAAAACGTAAATGTCACGCCAAGAACCGTCCCAGAAATATATTTTTTCTTTAAGTTCTGTCCAATTCATTTTAATCAATTGCAAAATGGTCTTCACTAACTAATCCTTCATAAAATTCATCAAATGAATTGGCAACATAAATATCCTCTCCACATTCACAATCTATCCACCTGATAGTCGGGGTTTCTCCTTTTCTGTAATCTAATGTTATAAACCAATGTCCGTCTCCGGTTAGTAAAACTTGTTTCTCAGGTAAGCCCCATTCGGTTGTCATATACGAAGATTGAATTATATTATGTCCCGAATCTGAATTTTCGTCTAAAACAATTCCAAATAGTTCATTCAATGGTATATGATTGTCTGCCCAAGTTGTTTTCGTTTTCATTGGAAAGGCAAAACCTTTTGTATAGCCTCCATTTTAAAATTTAAGCAAGGTTAGAAATGTTTCAGGTAGTTTTACACCTAATTTTTGCTCTGCTTCAATTATCATTATATCAGTCAAAGTCGGATTGTTATAGTAATTTGAATCCCAAAATTCTTTAAACTCAATTTTCATATCGGAGTCTCTTTAAAATGACGCACAACGGTTTCGGGCTTTGCGTTCGGGCGGGTTTCGGAGCACAAAGCTTCAATTTATTACTAAAGTTCATTAGAAGCACAAAGCTCCAAGTTTGCATGTCAGCCCGCCTGACGCAAAACCCGTGTTAGTGGCTGCCCTGTTCGTTAACGTATATGTGTTTCTACTTTCTCTATGTTGTGTCTCTTTAAAATGTTGTTAAGCGTATCAATAATTTCTCTCCTGTCGCTGTTTAAGGTTTCACTTACTTTTGTTTGCCAGTCACCAGGAAAATACAGGAAATTATCCCGTTGCTCAATGTTGCCTTCTCTCAAATTATCTGTAGTAAAGTTTCTTATTTTTTGAAGCAGTCTCTCAATAATAGTAATCTCATTACGGTCTTCCTGTTTACTTAAATTTTTTGCTGGATAAGATGTTGTTAGCAAGTTGCCATCACGGTCATACAATTTCCCTGTATTAAAGGCTCTTTGAGTGTCGGAAATTGCTTTAAGAAAGTCTTCGCAATTATTTTCTGAATGAAAATTGGTATTAAATGCTGGTCTGCTTAAAGAATGTTTCAATAGTGCAAGTATGTGAATGTCCTTGTCATATTGATTGAATTTCTTTAGAATTTCATCAAAGTAAAAATATGCTAACTCGGAATGCTTATTTATTTCTTCTTCAAATGCTTCCCAAAACCATATTTCAATTTTTGGAAGTCCTTTGCCTTTCCTTTTGTCATTTAAATTGTTGATGTGAGTTTGTATTTCTACATCTCTAAATGTCGTTGTTGCGATTATAAAGCGGTCAAGTTTTGGCGTAAAAGTGTCAGCAAGTATGAGTTCAGCGTCAATGATTTTTGTCGTGATTGTTGTAACAATTTTCTTCGCTGTCGCAGGAGTGTGTCCTTTGTGTTTACACTGCAAACCGCTATTGACTTCATCCTTATCCCAGCCATACACATCAACACCATCCTGAGCTTGTCCCTGCCGTCCATAATTTTCAAAATCTCCAGCAAGCCGGTATTTTGCAACATCCTTTGTAAGTTGTTCAAAGTCTTGCCAATTTCTTGGTGGCGGAAATGAAAGTATGAGTGTTCCCATTTATTTTTAGTTTGATTGGTCGTGTCGTCTTAGGGTTGCCACTAACTTGTTTATACCCCTGACCTGGTCAGGCTTATCACCCCAAATTGAGAGGGATAAGCCTGATAAATGGGGACTTTTATCAGGGTTTAATTATACCGATTTTTTCTTTAAAGATCATCAAATGGGGATTTGACCTCTTTGATCTTTTTTTCACTCACAAAGGTGTATATCTCCGTAGTCTTACGAATATTTTATATTGTTTTTTAATGTTATTAGAAAGTCTGTCTAAATTACTCACATGGCCCTCCAAATAAGCCAATATTTCAACCATATTCATATCATCTCCAAAAACCCCTTTATTTTTCAAGGTCAGGTTATTCAGGTGGAGGTTTTGAATAGCATTGATATCCTTTGATACATTTGATTGTATTTCATGAAGTATAAAAAATTGAATCAGTTAACAATTCCCTATTTTGAATTAAAATTTCTCTAGCAATTTCCTTAGCACTTACTGACTTTTTTTCAACATCTTTTATTCGCTTCTGAAACTCTTCAAAATTAAAATCCAAATTAAAAGCATTTTCAAGAGAAATATCGTATTGTTTTTTACCCGACTACACCACCGATTGAGTTCATACCTGATAGAGCACTAGCTATTGCATCTATTGGAAGGGTTGCTAAACTGGGAAATTTCAAAGTCTCAGAATTTGAGAAATCTTGGTGATCAAAATTTACTTAATACAATCCTGGATGGATATTACTGACTTTCAGTCTGTAAAAACCACCTGGTTTAAGTTTCTTTAATTTGCTTTCATAAGTTGCTCCAAAACCTCAGGAATCTTGGGAGCATCTTTTACAGTATCCTGATCTATAGCATGAACATTTACAAAAAACTGGTCGAAATACTGTTCTGGATTTACATAAGATTTCCAGGTCCTGAGGATATTTCCATTCTCAAATTCAGCTACTCCCACCTGACAGATTCTGCTGTAATCCGCATTGGCTGTTTCCACATCAATCGCAAAATAATGATTTTCCATAGGTTAAAAGTTTGAAAACAAGTATAACCAACTCTCAAACATCAAAAAATCCCTGTTTAGGGTATTTTTTATTAAATATTATTCTGTTTTTTACGATCTAAATAGACTGAATATGAATGATGATGATTTTAAATATGCTGAATTTATTTTTCAGGCGATGAAGCAAAAACCAAGGAATTTAGCCAGTACAGTAGCAGAATTTACTTATGGATTTCATAAGAGTGAAAATTTTTACCCACCATTAAATTATGACCATATTTTCAAATACTTAGAAAAGATTGATCTAATTAAAATTCAATACAATTCAGAGGGTAGAGGAAAACCCCAAGTTCTTGAACTTACCGAAACTGGCATATCCGTACAATCAGTTGCCGAAAGAGCCCAACAGATTAATTTCGAAAAGTATAACCAACAAAAGAAAGAAGAAAAGAATCAGGAATTTATTAGAGACCAATCAGAATATTACAAAAGGCAAAATTGGCTATTAAAACATTGGTATCTTCCGATAACATTGGCGGCTTTAATGGGAGCATTTATTTAAAAATTTTTCGGGGTTATATGACAGTATTCTTGCTGATATCCAGTATTCGGGCAATGGTCTTGATCCCCTTACCCTGTTTTTTCAATATGATCAATTGTTTAATCTGACTCATCGGTTTTGGTTTACCTGCCATTGGATTATAGTTAGCGGTGATCGAAAATATCCGCTAAAAAAACCAAAACCATTCATAAGAGGGGTCAACAAGCTCCGGAATTTTGCCGAAAATCTATCCAAAGGGGGTCAACATCCGCCGGAATGTCAGTCGAATCTGACCAATAAGGCCACATTCAATGTTCAAAAACATTCCTGTTTAGAGGGGTCAGCATGCTCCGGAATATCCAGTTGTCTCGTAGATTCCGTCAAACGAAATAGTCACTTTGCTGATACTTTGTCCAGCAAAGAAACTGAATGTCGGTAGGCAAATAATAATTAATATGAGATACTTTTTTTTCATTCTAAAAATTCTGACTAAGGGTTTGGGTTTGTTTAATTGCGGATAAATCCAACGGATTTGTCCGCCAACACGAAAAAAAATAAAAACTTGATGACACTAAGGGGGACACGGTCGCCCCCCATTATTCATACCCGGTTTGGGCAGTTTTTATTCACTTGTTTCAATTTCAAAATGATTTAACCATTCTTTTTCAGTTCGAAAATTTCCTTTTGAATCCTTTTCAATAAATAACGCATTTTGCTCTTTATCTATTAGGAGTGTATCTGGAATAAAGTCATTGTCATAAGGCTTTTCGCTAAAAATTATAAAATCATTTTCAATTTTGTATTTCCCATGAAATGTCTGCGAAAATCCAAACATTCCATTAGCTTGATTTTCAACATTCCCGTTCTTTCTTAAAATCAGTCGGTAATGGTAAAGGTCGTCCTTTAGGACAGCAGTCATAATTCTCTCCGATTTATAAATTTCAGAGTGATACAGATTAAAAGAAATGATTGAGAATAGTACTATTCCGTGTGAAGTTAGTTTGATTTTACTTGTCCGATTGCCTTTTCTGATTAATGAAATAAATGTATCAAAAACTGAGAAAGTGTAAAGAAGTGTTATTGGGATAATTATAAGTCCGTATGAGAGCAACCATATAATCATTCCGCCAAAAAAGTCTGTGATAATCCAACCAATTAGTCCGACCGCTGAAACTATTGCGATAATGTCATAGGCTGATAATTTGCTTTTTTTGTTTTCAGTCGTCATTCGTTAGTTTTTTCAAATTGCCCACAACGATACTCAGATTGGTGTCGGGCCATTCGGGCCTGACACCAATCTGATGTTCTGCTCCGTTCAGTTGTCAATGTACGTTTTTATCCGGTCTCATATGACCTGACACTGCAACTGGACAGCGGTTGCCTATAACCTTTAAACCCGAAAAAAAACCTTCTCCTATACAAATATATTTGATGGAATAAGCGAAGGTTTGTTTCGGATATTTTTCATTCTTTAAAGTACTAGGTTTTTATTTCAAATCATCAAATGGGGATTCGGAACTTTCTGTCTTTACTCCCCCAATCCCTTAAAAATATGCAGCACACCCGGGAAGATGGCATCCATGGATTCCTCAGCACCTCGGCTCGAACCGGGCAAGACGAGGACAAGGGTCTCTCCTATCATACCCGCAAGGGTCCTGGAAATCATGGCATGCGGTGTTCTAGACAGACCATACTGCTGAATTGCCGCCGCTATGCCGGTTATTTCCTTGTCAAGCAGGGGTTGGATGATTTCAGGGGTCTGATCCTTTTGGGTGAGACCCGATCCCCCGCTCAGAATCACCATATCCAGGCCCTTCTCCACCCATGCCAAGACCCTGCTTTTGATTTCGTCCGTGGGGGTAAGGGCATATTCAATGACTTCCACTTTGTGCCTGGCCAATTTTTCCTTGATCCTTTGTCCGGCATTTTCCTGCTTTTTTCCGCTGAGCACAGGCATGGAACAGATCACCACTCCTGCCCTTAGGGCTTGGGCAAAGAGGTCTTTTTGATCGGATTTGCCTCCTTGCTTTTCCAGTAATTTGATTTCCCTTATGGAAATGCCTTTGTCGATGGGCTTGAGCATGTCATACATGGTCAGGGCAACCACACTCGCCGCATGCATCGCCTCCACTTCCACGCCGGTCTTGTAGATGGTGTGCACTTCCACCTCCACCCGGATCTCTAATCCGTTTACCTCAAACCGAACGGCGGTAAATTCTATGGGCAAAGGATGACAGTCAGGAATCATGTCAGATGTTCGTTTGGCCGCAAAAAGCCCGGCAGTCTTGGCCATTTCAAAAACATCCCCTTTGGGTACTTTTCTCTCCACCATGGCCTCTATCGTATATTGGGAGCTTACCTGTACGATGGCCTGAGCAATGGCTTTTCTGAGCGTGGTGGATTTATGGGTGATATTGATCATGGATTAAAATTAAACATTATTCAGTTGGGACCCAGATTCCTTAATGCGTCAATCGTGTTCAAATTGGCAAATTGCCGGGCCCAATTTTCTTCTGTAAATTCAATGTAATGGACTCCGTTGGATGCCAGAAAGTCCGTCATTTTGAGCGCATGGGAAGTGATGGCTTTTTCTACCTGAGGCAAGAGGGAGGTGGGATATAGACCAAACAGCGGCTGCACCCTTTCCCCTACTTTTGCCACGGATAGCTGATAAGGAGGGGCATGCTGCAACAAGTGTACAATGGCTTCTCCTGTGATGAAAGGCATGTCACAGCTGATAAAAAAATTGAGCGGCCGATGGCTGTCTTTCAGCCCTGAATAGATGCCCCCAAGCGGTCCCTTAGCTTGGATCAAATCCGGAAGCACCCGTATCTTCAGGGATTCATACGCCTTGAGATTGGCAATGATGGTGATGTCCCCAAAAATCGTCTTTAGGCTCTCGTATACATGAAGGACAAGTGGTTTTCCCGAAAGGGTGGTCATGCCCTTGTCCTGACCCATCCGGGTACTTTTTCCTCCTGCCAAAATATAGGCATTGATGGCTGTGGGTGATACTTTCATGTTGAACTAGAACTGCAATTTCATTTTTTTTCGGGACAGGCTTACCAGTTTTTTAAAGCTGCTTTAGAAATTTCAGACCCAATATAATATTTCTATTGGTATTTATTGATAATTGAGGAGGCAAGCAGTATGGATATCGGTTGAGGTTAGACTTTTATTGACAATAGCTGCCAGCAGGGATATTCCATAAAAAAATGAAATCGAACTTCCAAGTCATATCAAGTCACCGGTCATCAAACATCGGTCATGTCACCGTCTTCCATCTCATTCGTAAACAAATAGCCCATCCATGTATTCCAACCTAAAAAAATAGCAAATGAACAAAACCGATCTGTGGAAAAAATGTGGTAAATTAGCTTGCTTCTTATCCCACTGAGCTTAAGAAGAAACCCAAAACAACCTTCAATACCATGGATCAGGCAGAAAAAACAATGCACTACAACCTCCATCAGAAAACCGGCAAAACACTGGAAGAATGGATAGCACTTGTCAAAAAGGAAAATTTGGCCAAACATGGACAAATCATGACTTTCCTAAAAACCCAGCATGGATTTACCCACGGATTTGCCAATATGGTGGCACTGAAAAGTCTGGGTACTGATGCAGGTTCAGTGGAAGACAAAGATGTTTTGATCACAGCACAGTACAAAGGAAAAGAACATTTTCTGCCCATCTATGAGCAACTGATGGCCAGCATCAAGATGTTTGGAGAGGATGTGGAAATCGCTCCCAAAAAGGCCAACGTAAGTCTCCGGCGCAAAAAGCAGTTTGCCCTGCTCCACCCTGTAACCAAAACAAGGTTTGAAATAGGCATCAACCTCAAAGGTCAGGAACCTCAAGGAAAACTAAAGGCAAGCGGGAATGCGATGTGTTCGCATACCATCCACCTTTCCGCTGCGGAAGACATCGATGAAGAGGTGATTGATTGGATCAAAAAGGCTTATGACCATGCCGGTTGATCAAAAAATCATAGCTATTTTCATTCACCTATATCCGCCAAAACATGGCAAGTGCCTACATCCAAACACCCACCCCAAACCTCCAGGAAAGCCGTAATTTCTACGCTAAGCTGGGTTTTGTCAGCGAAAAGGAAAATCCCAACCTGTTTACTGATGGAAAAGCCCACATCGAAATCAACCCGGATAGGATGGCAAGGCTGGGTATTTGTCTTAAAAAGGACACATGGGTAAAGGAATTGGATACAATATCGGGGTTTTCCAAAGTTCTTGTGATCGAGGGAGGGCATTTGATTGCTGATCCGAGTGGGGTTTGGGTTTATTTACTGGAAAAAAACCTCCATGCAACCGAGGCTAAAGAAGATTTTGAGGGGCAAACAGGGGTTTTGGGAAGCTTTGCCGGAATTAGCATAGAAACCGTTGATATGGTAAAGTCTTTGGAATTCTATAACCGATTGGGTTTTCAGGTAGAGGCAGGGGCTGCTGAATCAGGCTATGTTTCCTGTCAGTGGGAAGGATTTACCCTCACCTTTTTGAGGGCCTTAAACTGCCCCCATTTGTTCTTCAATCCCTCTTTGACGTATTTTAACGGCAAGGAAAATCCTGCCATCATCCAAAAAGTCCGCGATCTGCAAATCCCAATTACGGAGGAAATCACCTATTTCAACAAAACCGGTATGGTGGACAACATCATCCTCAGGGATCCGGGGGGATTGGGTTTTTTTGTGTTTAATGATTGAACAATATTTGTCTCAAAAGTTTTAATTTAACCATATAAGGCATTTAAGATTTTAAAAAATTTTTACATAAGATATTTATAAATAAGGAAATTCCCGTATCTGAAAGATGAGAACTATGTGGTAAAAAAACGGAACACTACTAATAAATTTAAAAGGGCTACCACATAGGACACATAGATCACATAGTTTTTTATTAGATTTTCTCTTTTTTGGCTTGACCTATATGAACTATGTGGTTAAAAAAAAACCATGCTAGTTTTTTACGTTGATTTTAGAGCATTTTTTCAAAGCAAAGGCTGTTTTCCATCTCTTCGTATTGGCCGTAGTTGGGTATGCGCTGGTAGCCGCTTTTTTGGTACAGGGCAATGGCGGATTTCTGTCGGGTGCCTGTTTCTAAAACACACCTTTCGTAGCCGAGTTCTCTGGCCCAGTCTTCCAGTTCATTCAAAATTTTGATCGCAATGCCTTTCCCCCTCAAGTCCTGAGGCACATACATGCGCTTGACTTCCATGGTCTTGGCATCAAAAGGCTTGATGGCACCACAACCCTGTGGAATCTCCTCCTCATAGGCGACCACCACCTCTTTGATCTCATCTACTTTATTGAATTGGTCATAGAAAGCATGGTCCTCTCCGTCTGTGACCGCAAGCTCCTGATCCAATTGCTCGACCAAGCTCCTGAATTCAGGATTTTGGGCATCGGTTCTTTCCAGTTTAATCATGCATTATTGTATTAAATCCAACATTCCATTCAACCCAGATTACCAGCCGACGCCAATAACTTTTCGGTTTTTCATCCTTTGGGATTATATGCCAAAAGGTTCTGATTTAAGGGTTATGAATTACGAGTTAGGCATTTCGAATCTTTCAACTTTGAGCTCACAATAATTCCTGCTTACAATATTTACCAATAACATCCTACAACCTCTTACCTTTCACTTCTTACCTTTTTAACATCCGTCATCCGACACCTTCAAGCTTTTTCCCTATTTCCTTAAACCCCTTCAGGGTTTTATTCCTATCCGGGATTTCATTCTACCTGGGTTGTTACCCGGGGCTAATAACCTCTCGGTATTGAATCCCTCCGGGATTTCTCATCTCACCTACAACCTCTTACCTTTCACTTCTTACCATTTTAACATCCGACATCTGTCAAGTTCTCACCTTTGAGCTTCCAGCTTCAATCATCCCCCTGATTATCAGTTCTCCGCTATCCTGTTTTTCACCTCCCCCACCTCTTACCTTTCACTTCTTACCTTTTTAACATCCGTCATCCGACATCTGTCAAGTTCTCACCTTTGAGCTTCCAGCTTCAATCATCCCCCTAATTATCAGTTCTCCGATATCCTGTTTTTCACCTCCCCCACCTCTTACCTTTCACTTCTTACCATTTTATCATCCGACATCTGTCAAGTTCTCCCTACTTTCACCTTTGAGCTTCAAGCTCACAATATTTACTGCTTACAATTTTTACTACTTACATCCCACCTCTTACCTACAATCTTTTACCTTTTACTTCTTTTACAAGCTTTCACCTCAATCCATTCCAAATTAATCATATCCCCTGAGAAAACCCTT
>NZ_JACEFJ010000025.1 GCF_015354735.1 Pararhodonellum marinum
TATCGTTTCTCGTTTCTCGCTTCCCCGAAATTCATCGGGACAGGATTTGAAATCTCGCACCTATCCCCTCCAACTTTACAACTAATACATTCCCCCCAACCAAAAACACCAACGGCAATACCGGCATCAGAAAGCGGGAGTTCCAGTTGTCTGACAACAGGGCCACACTCAGTGCAGAACAACCTATTAGAGTCAGGGAAAAAACCTTGAAATACCATCCAAGTGAATTTCCCCTGATGGCTTGGACAAAGGCAAAATACATGGGGATTAAGGCACAAAGGGCTAAGATATTATGCACCCAAGAATAATAAGGCCGCACATACATCAGGTAATAAAAAAGTTTTGTCCCAAAGAGTTGCAGGGAATACAGGGGATTGAAAATCCAGAGATAGACAATCTTGCCCAAAGGACTCCACTCCTCGGTAGGGAGGGTTAAGCTTTCCGGCACCGACACCATCAGGAAAGCCGCATAATCCATATGGGACATCTTATGGATATTAAAGACCACTTCCCCATTTTGATAAGCTTCCACAATCCCAAAAGTCCCCAGCATTTGATTCAACAAGACCAGAAATCCCATGATCAGAGCAATAGAAAAAGCGAGTTTCCAGCCTAAAGCTGAAATCCTTTTCCATGCAAATGCAATGGCTACTGCCATCAGTCCTGCCAATAAAGCCACTCCTGTAGGTTTGACCAGAATGGCCCAAATCAGGATGATGGTGCCAAGAATCCAATGTAACGCATTGAATTTTCCTCTATAAGCCAGGGAAAGAAAGAAAAAGCTGATACAATACAGACTGATCATCAGTGATTCGGCATAGAGAAAAAGATTCCAAAAGGAGATCATCATAAAACCCAAAAACCAGATACAGGTCAGGAGGGCAGCTTTGGGATTTAGGTAGAGGTTGATCGAAGCAAAATACAAGGCAATCAAAGCAGCATAGGCAAATACATACTGGAAAAACACAATTCCGCCCAATCCGGGTAGGATGCTGTTCGCCCCAAGGATAAACAGCACGTAGCCGATATACCAGAAAAGATGGGGTTTGTAGAAAAGGCCATTTTCCCTGATTTCCTCAGCATACAGCATATATCCCCAAGTATCATCATCCGTCATCACCCCCATTTTCAAAAACCAGAGGCCATTGACCAATAGAAATAGGCCAGTTAGGATGGAGAGGTGGATAAGGTTTGTTGATCGCATATTTTTAGTTGCACGGAGGTTGTTTCACAGAGTTGCTCAGAGTTAATTTTCACAGAGTTGCTCAGAGTTTTTTCCTCTGTGTGACTCTGTGCTATACTCCGTGTGACTCTGTGTAATTCCTCCGTGTGACTCTGTGTAATCCCTTTTTCACAGTACCACCCTCTTAATCCCGTCCCTCAAACTTTTGGTATTGAAGTTGATTAACAGGCCTACTTTTTTATTGGAAATCTTTGAATAGGTAAGGACCTGCGTCAAGTGGACATCTGTAAAAAATTCTACTGTTTTGAGTTCGACGATGACTTCTTTCTCCACCAACAAATCCAATCTGTATCCGCAATCGAGTTTTACCTCTTCATAGATCAATGGCAATGCCTTCTCCGATTCCACAAACAATCCGCTCTTTATGATTTCGTATTTTAGACAGGCTTGGTAGACTGATTCCAATAATCCGGGGCCTAGGGCTGAGTGGACTTTGAAGGCACATTTCAGGATTTGTTCGGTGATGTGGTTTGTATGCATGTTTTAGAAGTTTCACAGAGTTGCACGGAGGTAAGTTTCACTGAGTTTTCTGTGTTACTCTGTGCAATACTCAGTGTGACTCTGTGTAATTCCTCTGTGTTACTCTGTGTAATTACTTATCAGACTTTGACTTAATTGGCTGTATCTTTATCGATGGCCTCAATCACTTCTTCTGTCCAAACAGAAACTTTTTTTAAGATATCTTTTTTAATTTTACCTTTTGGAAAGCTGCTGTATTTTACCCCAATCGCCTCAAGTAGCTGCTTCACCATTTGTATTTTTTCATCAGGAACTTCGATAACAAGTTTTTCCATAACCATTCATTTTTTATCAAATCCACGAAAAAAAGACTTGGTGTGTATGGGAAAATCCGGAAACCATGTGGGATTTGGGATCTACGAGTTACGATTTACGAGTAGGGAATGATGAATGCCGAATTTTGAGTTACGATTTACGATCTTCGAGTTGAGAATTTAGAATGTCGAACGCAGAATTTCGAATAATGAATGATGAATTAAAAACCTTACTTTGGAAATGCTTTTTAACTATCAATTCGAAAGCGATCTCAATAACGAAATCCTATATCGGGCGTAGCCCATATATCAGCCGAAGGCCATATATCGCAGAAGGCATATATCATCTAACGGATTTACGATTTTAGATTTGCGATTTACGAGTTGATGATGAATTAAAAACCTTACTTTGGAAATGCTTTTTAACTATCAATTCGAAAGCGATCTCAATAACGAAATCCTATATCGGGCGTAGCCCATATATCAGCCGAAGGCCATATATCGCCGAAGGCATATATCATCTGACGGATTTACGAGTTGATGATGAATAAAAACCTTACTTTGAAAATGCTTTTTAACTATCAATTCGAAAGCGATCTCAATAACGAAATCCTATATCGGGCGTAGCCCATATATCAGCCGAAGGCTAATATATCGGCCGTAGGCCATATATCATTTTAAAACTCATCAATAATCATTCTTTCAAAATACCGGATCGTTTTGCCCAATCCTTCTTCGAGGGAAACCGTTGGGGTCCAGTCGAGGAGGGACTTGGCCTGGGTGATATCGGGCTGTCTTTGTTTGGGGTCGTCCTGGGGCAAGGGATGGAAGACGAGTTCGCTGTGGCTGCCGGTGAGTTCGATGATCTTTTGGGCTAGCTCAAGCATCGTAAATTCCGTAGGATTGCCCAGATTCACGGGGCCTGTGGTACCCTTCGGGGTTTGCATCATGCGGTAAATGCCCTCGATCAGGTCATCCACATAGCAGAAGCTGCGCGTCTGTGATCCATCGCCAAAGATGGTGATGGGTTTGTTTTTTAGGGCCTGCAGGATAAAATTGGTGACGACGCGGCCGTCATTGGGCTGCATGTTGGGTCCGTAGGTATTGAAGATGCGGATCACCTTGATGTCCAATCGGTGCTGCCGGTAATAATCGAAGAAAAGCGTTTCCGCACAGCGCTTGCCTTCATCGTAACAGGCCCTGGGACCGATGGGGTTGACATTGCCCCAGTATCCCTCGGTCTGTGGATGGATGGAAGGGTCCCCATAGACCTCCGAAGTGCTGGCCTGCAGGATTTTGACCTTGAGCCGCTTGGCCAGGCCCAGCATGTTGATGGCCCCTACCACCGAGGTTTTGGTGGTCTGCACGGGGTCAAACTGGTAGTGGATCGGACTGGCCGGACAGGCGAGATTATAGATTTCATCTACCTCCACATAGAGCGGGAAAGTGATGTCGTGGCGAAGGAGCTCGAAGTTTTTCTTGTCCAGTAGGTCATGCAGGTTTTGCCTTCTTCCTGTAAAAAAATTGTCCACACACAGGACTTCATGGCCTTCCTGAAGGAGTTTTCTACAAAGATGTGACCCCAAAAACCCGGAGCCGCCGGTGACGAGGATTCTTTTCATTGACGATTTACGAGTTAAGATTTACGAGGTAGGAATGTTGAATTTGGATTTACGATTTACGATTTTTGAGTTGGGAATTAAGAATGATGAATTTCGAATAATGAATGATGAGTTATGAGTTGTTGTCGGACTTGTCTACCGTAGGTAGGGTTGCCAAGGTTGTCGGACTTGTCTGGACTGAGAAGGCATGCTTGGCTTAAACAGGGTTGTCAAGGTTGTCAAGGTTGTCAAGGTAAGTTGTTTAAAGATCAACTTGATTTCACCTATATCAAGATTTGGTTTCGCTCTTTGGCCTAAGGCCAAATGAATAGTTTTCTGTATTCTGTTTTTCTGTTTTTCTGATCAACCACTTTCTCTGCCTCACTACTTTCAGCTTTTACCTTCGAACTTTGAGCTTATTTCCCCTAAGTCCCTCAGTCTTTCATTCCCTCAGTACCTAATTCCCTCATTATCAAAAAAAATAGATTTTCTATGTTTGAAGGGCATTTTCGGTATTTGCCTCAATCCTTGCATCAAATCATTTTTAAATTTTCTTGCAGCGCTGGGTTTGTCCTTGGCGATAAATTCCAACTGTTTGTTAAGCTTGATAAGAAAAATATGGGAAAACTTAAGCTCCAAATTTTTTAAGGATTTCTTCCATCGAATTTTCTATTTCTTCTATGGAATAGTGTGGATCTTTCCCATCAAGAGATTGCTTAAGATCTTCTTCTAGCTCAGAGGTAATGTTTTGCCATTTTTCATGATCTAGGATTTCCAATTCCTCTTTGCTGAATTTCTTGAAAAACCAAATGAGGAGGTCGTGGATTTTTTCACTGACTTTAATGGTAATGGTTTTCATTTCAAATTTGGTTTAAATTAAATTTAATCAATTAGAGGGATAAGTCAAATCTTTAGAGAATATCAATTGGGGTTTAAGGGTTACAAATTTCGCGTAGGAATTTAGTAGAATGAAGGTCGAATTTGGATTTACGAGTTACGAATTACGATTTACGAGGTGGGAATTTAGAATGATGAATTTTGATTTACGATTAACGATTTTCGAGTTGGGAATTTAGAATAATGAATTTCGAATAATGAATGATGAATTTTGAGTTTCGATTTACGAGTTTGGAATGATGAAACGTAATTTGGAATACCCTACTTGGTTTTTAAATCGAAAACGATCTCTATAACGACATCCTATATCGGGCGTCAGCCCATATTTCAGTCGCTAGGCTGTATATCGGCCGAAAGGCCACATATCATCAGAAAAAAAGAAAAATTTCAATGCTTTTCCTTTACTTCATTTTTCTGATTGTATCGGCCGAAAGGCCATATATCATTTCATCCAAATACCAAAATCCCATTCACATCTCCTGGATCTTCTTCGAGTAGGGTGACGGTGACTTTGCGGTTGATTTTTTCGTAGGTTTTATTTACCAGGAAATCCAGGTATTCGCGGTCGATTCGGTCGCCGATCAGGACCAAGTCGATGTTGCCCGAATCCACGCCACGGGCATAGTCCCCTACAATGTATGCCTTATCCACATTGCCCAGGCCTTTGACCACTTTTTCCAAAAGCTCATCGAGTCCCAGGAATTTGGAGACCATGCGTTTGATCTCCTCGAAAAAGGGGTGTTGGTGGTTGGCGCGGTAGAGCTTGGTCTTGCCATCCTCCTCCGCGGTAAGCAGACCAGCCTCCGAAAGCCGGTTGAGCTCCACACGGACAGAGTTGGTCGATTCATCAAATTCCTTCGCCAAAGCCCTCAGGTAAGAGGCGTTGTTGTGCGAAAAAAACTTCAGCAGCAGCTTGATGCGGGTTTTGGATGTGACGAGACTTTCGAGCACTTTATTGAATTATGAATTGAGAATTATGAATTGGGAATTAGGGGACATTTGGGTTAGTTTCGGAGGTTGTTTTTGGTTGAAATCAGAATGGAATTTAATATCTTGATGATTTCCTCGATTTCTTCTCTCAAATACTTATAGTCTTGGTAATCAGCCAATAGTTCCTGACTATCAAATAAACGCAGCCAATAGCGGGTTTCCCTAGCTTCTTTAGCCGCTATTTCCAATTTAGCAATAAAATCTTTTTTTGAATGGGCTGCCTGGGCTTCTTCCACGTTGGCTCCAATAGAAGTTCCAGCACTTACTAATTGCTCGGAAAGCCTAAAGTGGTGATTTGCCCTTAAAAAAAATAGGCATTCATGATTTTTAAACTAAATTCAAATGTTTTTGTTAAAATCAGATTTTCCTTTGCCATTTACTTTTTGGGATAAAAAGTACTTGATCATTTTTCATTGAAATTTCGATTTTGATTATAATACAACATTCATAATATATCATTCAAAATTCATAATTCCCTAAAGCTTCGCTCGGTCAGCCACACAAATGCTTATCCCCAACGAGTAAAAATCTGACTCATGAGTAACAAATTTACTCGATGGTTTTTATTTTCCAAATTTTATGCAAAAAAACCGGTTGGAGTTGTTGGATTGCTGTGATTTCCTCATTTCCAAAATCGGACCCAGTCCCTAAGTCTCTAAGTCCCCTCTTTCACCTTCCACCTTCCACCTTCCGGCTATTGGGGTCCATCACCTCAATTGCGTTATGCTGAGCCTGCCGAAGCCCGCCTGTTCTTTCGGGCAGGCCCGCCTGACGGCTGGGCAGGCATCTCTCCGTAAATACGAAGTCCTTTCGATCCAATAGGACGAAGACCCTTCGGCGGGCTCAGGGTGACGGTAAGGTTTAAAGCCACGGCTCCGGTATACCAAAAACCCTTCAACCGAGGGCTATCGGGGTCCACCTGCCCAATTGCGTCATGCTGAGCCTGCCGAAGCCCACCTGTTCTTTCGGGCAGGCCCGCCTGAAGATCGGGCAGGCCCGCCTGACGGCTGGGCAGGCATCTCTCCGTAAATACGAAGTCCTTTCGATCCAATAGGACGAAGACCCTTCGGCGGGCTCAGGGTGACGGTAAGGTTTAAAGCCACGGCTCTGGTATACCTAAAACCCTTCAACCGAGGGCTATCGGGGTCCACCTGCCCAATTGCGTCATGCTCAGCCTGCCGAAGCCCGCCTGAAGATCGGGCAGGCCCTCCTGACGGCTGGGCAGGCATCTCTCCGTAAATACGAAGTCCTTTCGATCCAATAGGACGAAGACCCTTCGGCGGGCTCAGGGTGACGGTAAGGTTTAAAGCCACGGCCCCGAATGACAATTCCCCACTTTCACCTTCCAGCTTCGAGCTCACTTACTGATATCCTCGTTCTCTGATATCCAATTCTCAATTCATAATTCTCCATCCCCCTTCCCGCTTTGAGCTTCGAGCTTTTCTCCGTTTCCGTGTTCTCCGATATCCTGTTTAACTTCCCTTCGGTCTCCGGTCTTCAAGCCAAAAAACCTTCGAGGTCCCGAAGACCTCAAAGGTCAAACCCAAAATCATCCGTGCCTATCCGTGTAATTGGTGGCAACCAAATCCCCGATTTCCAGTTCCCTGTTCCCTGTTCTCCGATTATCCAAATTATCCTTATCTTTCGTCCCAAATGGCCATATACCAGAGATATGTTTATCCTGCCCGCACCGCTTTTCAGGTTTTTCGGCGGGCAATCAGCTTGGTTTGGAAGACGAGCCCGGTCTGGACAGTGCTGAGCTTTTTGCTCAGCTTTGCCCAGTCGGCATTGCCTTTTGGGGTGTTTTACCTGACCAAATTGATCATTGACAGGCTGATTGAAGGCCTGGGGGAGGCATCCATGGATTTTTCGCTTTTGATCGCTTACCTCCTGGGCCTCGGATTGCTCTGGCTCTTGGAAGGCCTGCTCAATATCGCCGCACAGTGGGTCAATGACATGCAAAGGCTGCGTTTCCATGACCATATTTCAGGCATCATCCAACGGCAGTCCATCCGCCTGGATCTGGCCTATTATGAAGATCCTTCTTTCCATGATACTTTCCACCGCACCCAGCAAGAGGCCATTTTCCGGCCCCTGCAAGTTTTGGATGCAGTCAGACAACTGGTCCAAAGTGGCCTTTTTCTCCTGTTTGTCACCGTGTTCTTGGCCTCCCTCAACATCTGGATGGTGCCCATCCTACTTTTGGCAGGGCTGCCCGGACTATTGGCCAAAATCCACATCGCCAGCAAACAGTACGCCCTGGACCGGCAGCGGACCCAGCTCAACCGGGAGAGCTGGTACCTGCATGAAGTCCTTACCGGGGAGTATACGGCCCGTGAGCTCAGACTTTTCCGCTTTGGCAAGTATTTTATGGACAAGTACCAAGAAATCCGAAAAGTCCTCTTTGAAGACCAACGCCGGTTGTCCAACCGAAAAGCCAAGGTAGAAGGCATTGGTCAACTGTCGGAAGTAGTGGCCCTGACCGGCCTGGTGGGTTGGACAGCCTTTAAAGCCATGGGGGGAAGCATCAGTGTCGGATCACTGGTCATGTACCTGCAGGCCTTTCAGCGTGGGCAGTCCCAGCTGAGGCTGGCACTCTCTGCCCTTGCCAACCTATACAGCCATCGGCTTTTTCTGACTTACCTGTTTGAGTTTTTGGATCTGGAACCCAATCTCAAGGAAGCCAGCCAACCTCAGACTTTAGCTGCCCCACTCCAAAGCGGGCTCTCCATCCAAGGGCTTGGATTTACCTATCCCAGGCGGGAACAGCCTGTTTTGAAAGACATTAACCTGGAATTTAAAATGGGTGAGCGCATCGCTTTGGTGGGTCCAAACGGTTCTGGGAAATCCACTCTGATCAAGCTGCTGGCCCGTTTCTATGACCCTTCTCAGGGAAGTATTCTGGTAGACGGCATCCCCATCGACCAACTTGCCCTGGATGAATGGAGAAGCCGCATCGGGATTGTTTTCCAGGATTTTACCCAATATGCCATGACTGCGGCAGAGAACATCCATATCAGCCAACTGCAGGAACCTCTGGATGAGGAAAAAATGGAGGCCATGGCGCAGAAAACCGGGGCAGGGAGAACCATTGCAGACTTGCCTTATGGGTATCAATCCATGCTGGGGCATACTTTTCACAATGGGATAGAGCTTTCCGGTGGCCAATGGCAGCAATTGGCTTTGGCCAGGGCCCTGTATGCGGATCGGGAAATCCTGATTCTGGACGAACCCATGAGTGCGATTGATCCGATTTTGGAGCAGGAAATTTTCCAGCACCTTTACCAACGTGACCCATCCAAATTGATCCTTTTTGTCACCCATCGGCTTTACCACCTTCAAAAAGCCGACCGCATCATCGTAATGGATCAGGGTCAGGTAAAGGAAATGGGCACTTTCGAAGATTTGATGGCCAAAAAAGGCCTGTTTTATAAATTGTTTCAGAGCCAGCGGGTGGGGTAGTTGTGAGGTTATGGATTCGAGATCAGGAATGATGATTTGGGATTGACGATTTACGAGTTACGATTTACGAGTTACGAGGCTTTCGACATGCCAGTGGCAGGTAAACTGCAAGAAAAGACAACTTAGATATCGATTCCTTATTCAATGTTACCAGCAATGTTGTCAAGTTGTCCCAAAAGGGCTACGCCTTTTGTGTTTTCAGGTTATCGGGAATAATTAAGGTCAAAAACAGAAAACCAGTATTGGCAAATTCATCGAAGAAATGACAACTATCGATTCCTTATTCAATGTTCCCAGCAATGTTGTCAAGTTGTCCCAAAAGGGCTACGCCTTTTGTGTTTTCAGGTTATCGAGAATAATTTAGGTCAAAAACAGAAAACCGATATTGGAAAATTCATCGAAGAAATGACAACTTAGATAACGATTCCTTATTCAATATTCCCAGCAATGTTGTCAAGTTGTCTCAAAAGGGCTACGCCTTTTGTGTTTTCAGGTTATCGGGAACAATTTAGGTCACAAACAGAAAACCGATATTGGCAAATTCATCGAAGAAATGACAACTTGACAACCTCAATGACAACGCTGACAACAATTCAAATTCTACATCCCCCATTCCCTACGTCCGTCAGTCTCCCTTCCCCAAATCCCTCAGTCCCCAACTCCCTCCTTTCAC
>NZ_JACEFJ010000026.1 GCF_015354735.1 Pararhodonellum marinum
GGCCGTAGGTTTTCTTGTCATCTCCATTTGTTTACGTGTTCTACTTTGTCGTCAAATTGTGCTGCTAATGATTTTACTCTTGACTTTAAAAGTATTTTTCTTCCGTCAAGTGTCCTTGTAAAAATCAAGTCGCAAGAACCAACAAGTCTTTCCCATTGGTTTTTGAAATATTCAGCTAAGTTCTTATTTCGTCCGAGTATTTCAGGAACAGAATGATAGTCTTTTTGCTTTACGAATAGCATAAACTTATTCTTTCTGATAATCACATATCTTGGATTGTCAATCGGTGCAATTACTTCTTGAAGTGCGTTTATAAAAGTTGATTTGTCGAAAGTCGTCCCACCGTCTAAATGACAGAAAACCGCACCCCAATTGTCAACCGAAGTTTCCACCTTTAATTTAGAGTAGTCGGTTTTTATTGCTCCTGCTTTAATTAATGAGTTTAAAAGTGCGTCTCCAATTTGTTGAATGTCTTTTGAAATGTCTCGGTATTTGAAATACAGTCTCAATGTCTTAAATGTCAGTCTGCCGAAAATAGCCATTCCTATGGCTCCGAAAATTGCCAGGAAAACATATAAGTCTTGAGTAGTTTTAATGTTTCTTGCTGCTCTTCCAAGTCCTTGTAAACTCTCTAAACCGAAACCAATTAAACCCGAACCTAAAGTCGCTAAAAGGTTGCGAATTGTTTTGTTTAAATACATAGACTTAACCGCCTTGTATTCCTTTTCTTCGGGGAATGGGATTTTGATTTCTTCAACAAGTGTAACGCCTGTTTCAAGTGCCGTTTTCCATCTTTGTTTTAGACTTTCTCTATCGCCTGCGTAGGAGAACATTTCAACATTCTTTTTTTCCGCTTCTTCTTTATGATGAATGTTTTCTGATAGATTTAAACGCCCAATTCCATTTTCAATGCCGGGTTCTTCTCTGAATGAAACGCCAACAAAACTTCTAAAACGTCTTTTTAGTAAATCGAAGTCGTCTCCGCCTGTGGGTGAAGTAGGGTCAATACAGACCAAATGCCAAATGTTTCCTGTTTTGTCGCCATTTCCGTTTTGAGTTCTTATTGCTCTTCCACGCATTTGATTGGAAAGGACAAACGAACCTACAAAACTTGCCAACATTAAAGAATTGATTGCTGGAGCGTCCCAACCTTCTCCAAGCAAAGATTTTGTTCCTATTAAAATTTCTATTTCTCCCTGCTGAAAAATTTGTGTTACAATGTGAACTATGTCGTGTTTGAGTTGCTCAGTTTGGCTGATTAAAAAGTAATCATTGTCAAAAGGAACGGCACTTGAATTGATTTGAGTTATACCATATTTCGCTGCTTTTGCTTCAAATGCTGCATAAGCCCCTATAGGAAGAATAATCATTGAACCTGTAAGAACTGCAATTCTTTTATTGTCCTTGTTTTCTCTTCTTAATTTTTCAAAAATTGGAATGATGCCAATTTTGTTTAATTCGAGATTATTTTCAGATGCGTTGATGTAAAATTCTTTGCGGATAAAGTCAGAAAGAATTACCAACCGCAAGTCTTTGCCTAATTTTTTGTATTCAAAATCAACAATCTCTTTGATGCCATTTAGTTTGCTGATACTTGAAGTTAAAAACCCTGTTACCCGTTTATTGTGCGAAAAGTTGATTTGTCGTCTTTCAATTGCTCCGTATCTTCTTAGTCTATTTTCAAGTGTTTTTTGATGTTCTTCAAATGCTTTAAAATTTTCCTTTTCTCTGTAGAGATAAAAATCTAAAAGCGTTTCAATCCATTCGTAATCGAGTTTGGGAATTTCAAATTTCTTATCTCCGATTACTTCAAGATGTGTTTCGGGAATTTCTTTATTGTTGGCTTTTAGAAATATCAAACAAGCTGAATAATAGGAGAGGTTGTTATAAATCCAATCCAATTGTGCTGTTGGGTTAAGCCAAATGGGATGTTGTTCGATTGCCTGGATGATGGTTTCATCACTTTTTATTTCCTGAAAAAGCTTTTCAATGTTTTGTCTGAAATCAACAATGCTTTGGTTCTCTTTTTCAGTTGGTAAGGTGAAAAACACATAGTCTTGATGCGGGCATAAATCGCCTTCAATTACCAATTCAGGAACGGAAATTTCTGTATCGACAGGTCCGTTTAGGTCAATGTATCGTTGCCATTCAGTGGCTGTAACGTCATAGGGAGGTGTAGCCGTCAAGCCAACAATTATTGGGTTTAATTTTTCTTTAACCTTAGTCAGTGTTTGCCACCATTCATTTTTCAAATGGTGTGCTTCGTCCACTACAATTGTCTTGATATTTTGGGTTTTTAGTCCGCTTACAATGTTGTCAAAATATGGATTTGTTGATTTTCCGTTTCCGTTTGTCTCTTCGGTTTCTTCTTCTTCGCTTTCAATATCTTCTTCGTCAATTCTCCAATTGTTACATGCAGCGTGAAGACCTTGATAAGTAACAACGGTCATAAATTTCGGATTGCGAATGTCTCTCGAAATCCAATCAGGTGTCAGCTTGGTTTGAAGAAAAAGTTCACAAAAACGTTGTATCCATTGGTTGCGAATTGCAATTGTCGGGGCAAGAATTAAAGTCGGTTTGTTAAGTCGAATAGCAACTTCAAGTCCTAAAACTGTCTTACCCGAACCTGGTGGAGCAATTACGTGTAAATGTCCATCAGTTAAGTGGTCTTGTAAGTCGTCAAGCACTCTCTGTTGGTATTTTCTCCAACCGTATTTAAATTTTATGTCTTTAGGATATTCTTTCAACGTGTATTGTGTTGTTTAAATTTACGCCCAACGGGATTCACCTTGGAGACGGCGGGCCTGTCTGACGCCAGGCAGGCTTTCGGAGACGTTATCTTCCAGCCTACTCCTAGCTTCTTAAAGAAGCTGATTTTCATAGTTACTCGGTACCGCCCGCTGTATCCAAGGTGATATTACAGGCAGTGTTATTTTATTTTCTTAATTACCTGTTTCTCTATCATCCTCTTATACTCTTTTCTTAAATATTTCAGAGTTTGCCATCTTTGAATATTCCCGTCTTCGCTTAACGTCACGTTTATAATCTTAATTATTGTTCTGTTTTCTTTTGGTTCATACATTGTGTATTTCACATTGAGCACTGTATCAATTGGATTTAAAGTTTCGTCGTAAATTATAATATTATCAGTTTGATAATAAGGTATTTTTCTGGATCGATGGGTCTTTATCGATTTACCTTCATCTAAATTTTCAAAATAGTCCACGTTATATCCTAAAGATTCAATCATTTGAATTATTTCATTTTTAGATTTCCTTATAGTGTATTCTTTCCCAATATAGACTGTTCCTCTAGGTACTTCAACTGGAGGTATTATTGATGTTGCACAGATAGCAAAAAATGAAACCGATGAAATAGCAATTTTGCCTAGATGTAAAATTTTGCTTGAATTAAAATTTATATCATTATTCTTATTCAGAAGTATATGAGCAATCGGTAAACATAGTAAAGCCCAAAAGTCGGAATAATCAACTACTCTCTGTATTTGAAATGGAAATGTCTTATTAAATATTTCAATGAATGGGGTCACAAAAGGCGTTTTCCAAATTATAAATAGGATTCCTGTTACCAAGGAAATCCATTTCTTTGTTATTGGAACTAAAAAAGCAATAAAAATTGAAAAGACTATCAGTCCTGCAAAGTCCGAAAGTTTACCGGTCAACCCGTTTCCAAAATTCGCCTTTAAATAAAAGTCGTTTGAAATAAGAATCAGTAAGCAAATTATAAAAACCGGGTGAAGAATATAGTTCTTTTTCATTCGTTACTTGAGGAAGTATATGATATTCATTGCCTGTAACGTTTGCGTTGTAGCGGATAAATCCGCAGGATTTGTCCGTTACAACATAACAAAATATAGTTAAAAACACCTATGGGGGACAACGTCCCCCGCCATAACGCAAACACGGTGTTAGCTGCTGGCGCCTATTTTTTTATTTCTATTTTGTCCAACGATATTCTAAAAGTCACAGTTTGTCTTGAGTCATAAGATCCATATTCAATCTTGAGTTCTGGTTCGTTGTTCGTTTTAGTCGAGAGTGATGCCTTTGGACGATAGATTGGTCCGAAAACAAAAACATTTTGTGTCGGAGTCTCATCATATTCTGAAACAGCGATATAAATGGTGTGCGTAATTTCTCCACTTTGCTGTCCAGCGCTACCTGGTTCATTCCCAATTTCAAATACTCTTATTGCAAGTTTGTCTGTCTTCTTCTCTACTAAAATAGTCAAGTCATTAAATAACTTAATTAGGTGCTGGTCATCTAATTTGTCGAGTGACTGTCCGATAGAAGGACTACAGCTCATGGTGATTAGAAATGGTATTAAGATCATGTGTTGAATCATTTTCATTGGGTCTGGCGCTAGCAGCTAACGTGATTCAGCTTGGAGACTGCGGGCCTGTCTGACCCCAGGCGGGCATTCGGGGCCGTTCTCTTCCAGCTTACTCCTAACTTCTTAAAGGTACTTATTTTCATAGTTACTCTGCACCGCCCGCTGTCTTCCAAGGGGATGTTCGCAGAATTCATTTTATCCTTTCCTGTAATACTTAATTTCCTTAACCCGCCAATTACTTTTTTCTTTTTCAATCAGAACTAATGTAGATGTTCCAGTTTTTTGGAAACCACCATCTTTCCAAATGGTAATGTAGTAAAAACCAAGAGTAAAGCTGTCATTGAAACTCACTCTACTAATTTCTGGTCTAAACTTGAAGTTTTCACTGGTATAATTCTCTTTAAAATCTATCGGTTCAATTTTGAATTTTTCATTCAAGTAAAGACTATTAAAACCAATATATCTTGACTTTAGTGTTTCAAAGTTTTTTGTGGTAGTCAAATCAAAGTAAACAATATCACTAGTATCATATATTAATTAACCAATCATTTTGCTTAATAACTTCAGGTAACGAAATCAAATCACCATCAAATTCTGCAATATGAACAATATTACATTTCTTTTCTACAAGCTCCTTGAAAATCAATTCCGATAAATTATCGTCTACATTGAATGGAATTGTATCATAAAAATTACTCAAATCATCTTCAACCCACTTACAATGGTTTGAATAATAAAATGACTCAAATACCTCTGGAAGAGTTTTTGAAAGCGAGGTAATTTCTTCATTTTCATATACATAATTACCTTTACAACTAAGTAAAAGTATCATCTTTAAAATAATGAATATCCTCGGTCTCAACTTTTTTATGATTTTCTGCTAACGGTTTGCGGCTTGGCGCAGTCGCGGATTTCGGAGCACTAAACTGTCAATACACCACTAAATTTGATGCGAGGAATAATGTTCAAGTAACCACTTCACCCGCCATTGAGCCAACCACCTATTACAAGCTGTGCTTTCATTCGTTTTCATTCTCGAAATATCGTTTCTCTTGTTAATGTTCTTTTGTCTAAACCCAAGTCGACACAAAACCAGTCAGTTAATACTTTTTCAATTTCCCTTTTGTTAAATGTCTTTGGGTTACGTCTTGATTTTAAATAATTCTCTCTTGTTATTTTTTTAGCTGCTTGCCCTACCGTTTGCAAGTCAAGTTCGTTCCCCATTTTATTGGCTAACCAAAGTCCTGCGATTGAAAACGCAAGTCCTAAAAGTCCAATTTGCCAATTAAAGAAAAGTCCTATGAGAGACGCGAGAAGTAAAATTGCAAGTGTACCCGTCACCCAATGTGGTGGTCGTAACATATTTAGTTTAAAACCTAAATAATTTTCCAACTTCCTTGTTCTTGAACGCCTGCTCTGTCTTGGTAAAATGTCAGAAAGAGGAAAGTCTGTTGTGATTGTTTTATTGTCAATTTGGAATGTTGTTGAAATTGCGTCACGTAATTTGTAAAATGCTTGTTGACTTGTGCAGTCATCTGCATTGTCAAGTTGAATTTTGTTCGCTATATGGACGCAAAGTTCTCCAAAGGTTGTGATTTGAACTAACTCGTCACCAACAAACTTGATGTCAAACGAAGTCTCAACTTTTACGAGTAAGTCTTCAATGTCTTCTGGGTCGATATTTTTAAGTTCGTAGTCTGTCATAGCATTACTGGTAACGGTTAGGCGCTTGGCGCAGTGGCGGATTTCGGAGCACAAAACTGTCAAGCTACCACTAATGTTCATTCTGAGCCGAAAAGTTTCTGTAACCACGTCCGCCCCGCTTTTGG
>NZ_JACEFJ010000027.1 GCF_015354735.1 Pararhodonellum marinum
GATGTGGTGCCAATGGCACGATAATCCTGGTGGTGATGCTGATGGATGTGTCGTATTGGTTTTTCACCAACCTTGTTTCTGTGAAGGCGAGGTAGATCATTGATTTACGTAAGGAAATTGGTGCATCGAATTAAATTCGGTGCAACGGTTTGTTAATTAATTTGATTTTAATATGAGGTGGATATATTTCATTGCGATATGCTGTGCTTTTAGCTGTGGCAAGAAGTCGCAAACTTTAACTTATAAATTAAAAAAGACAGGTGAGGTTTCTTTAGTACCTGAGGGAATCGTATTTGTCAACCCGTCTCTTGCCCAGTTAGTTGAGTCAGATTCAGGGAAGTATTTGTTTTTTTATAATTCAATTGGTAAAAATTACTTATTTATGGATTTTCAAACCGGAAAAACCAAAGTGGAAATACCAATGAATACCAATGAAGGACCAAATAGTCTTAGGGGAAGGACGGGAGGATTCTTGACCACAATTGATTCTATTTGGATGACTTTTGCGCCAGCAGGTATTGGATTAGTCAATTTCAATGGTGAGCTACTTTTGAAACGGAAAGTGGAGAATGATCTTTTTCCTGTATCTGCTTTGATGTCTGATTTACATAGGCCTATTATACAAAGAGGAAACAAACTTTTCGGGCCTCAGCCTTATTTTATGAACCATCATGGTATGGATAAAGCGGATATAAGGAAACACCAACTTATCTACAGTTATGATATCAAATCCGATGTCACTGAATGGTATGATGTGTTTTATTCAGATGATTACTGGGATAAAGGAAAAAAGCTAACTGATTTTTCGTGGGCTCACAGGGAGAATAAGCTTTATCTTTCACCGCTATATGATCATGAAATACAGGTGTTTGACATGAACTCGGGTAAAATCGAGAAAAAGAAGGTTGTCAAATCCAAACATATCAATCGGTTTAATTATGTGGATGCCATACCATCAAGTATCCATGAAGGGTTGTCAGGTGATCTTTCTTTTGACAAATATAACGGCTTGATTTATGACCCTTACAGGGAGGTTTTATATCGTCTTTTTCTACCAGGGGTTGAATTGATTGAGGAAGACATGCCAGTAGAAAAGATGAGAATGCTCAATTGGTCTAGGCCTTATATGGGGGTTATGATTTTGGATCTTGAATTAAATGTGCTAGGCGAACACCTGTTCGAAAAGAATGAGGTCTACACTTTTTCTAATTTCTTTGTCGGTAAAGATGGGTTGTATCTATCGGCCAATAACCATTTTAATGAGGGTTATACGGAAGACAGTTTAAGGTACGCGGTATTCAGTTTGGAAAAACAATAGTAGCCATGTTTAGATCGGTTTCCATCTTGACTTCGGGGATTTTTTTTCTGTGGGTTGGCATGTCGGCGTGTAGACCGGGTGGGTTCGAAGAATATCAATCCGTTTTGGATATTTCAGGCGCGGAATACAGCCAAACGGTATTAGTGCTGGATTTTGGATGTGAACCCTGTAAAGAGGGTTTTTATGGTTTTGTCCTTGAAAATTGGCCCGCCCAAACCGCATTGATATTCAGGAGAGAAGTAAGCCGAGAGACAAAAGACAATTTTCCTCGACTTTTTATCAGGGATGATGTCTTCAGGGACACTGCCGATATCGCCTATGATTTTCGTTTGGTGGGGAGAAATGATCAATTGGCATTGATTAGGAATGAAAACATCCTTATCTACGATTTTTTGGAGTACCAATCCTTAATTGATGATTTGGAACAGCCCCTCATTGAATAATACAAATGGGTTTGTGGCAGGAGTTTCATGATGTGTTTTCCGGGCCTTTTTTGAATTGCCGTTTCGGCAGTTGATGGACCGGCCATATACCTTCACGAGTTTGAATTATTTACCTAACCGAAAAATAACATGTTTATTTTCGATTATAATCGAAAAAATACATATTTATTTTCGGTTATGATCGAAGGATTGCATGATTTTGCGATACAGCAGCATAAAGGCAAATGTCTATTTCTGGAGAACTACCACAGGCATGGAGTTGGATTGGCTGGAGGAAAGGGGAGGACTGATCCATGCTTTTGAGGCCAAGTGGAATCCCAGAAGGAGGGCTTCGCTTCCTTCCGGAATTGAAGCGGCTTATCAGGCACTGTTTTCCATACCGTGTCCCCGGATAATTATATGGATATTTTGGCAATAAAGATTTAGGCTTAAATCTCTACCCCGCTGAAAGGATTAAACCTCCGTCTGCCCACCTGCATGCCGATGGCACGGCAGACGGTCTTGTCTCCGTATTTGCTGTTCAGCCGGTCGAGGGCCTGGTAGAGTCGGATCTGTTCCTCGGAATCTTCGAACAGGTTGATCTGATAGTTGCCATGTACCAGGTGGCTGAAACGTACCCCGATCAGGCGGATCAGCAGACGGCGGTGGTAGAGCTTTTTGAAAAGGTCTTTGACCACAGCGATCAAGGTATGGTCTGTGGAAGTATAGGGGATCCGCTGCTGTACCGTATGGGTATCAAAATCCGAATAACGGATCTTGACGCTGACACAGGCGGTAAGCTGCTGTTTTAGCCGCAGCTTGGAGCTGAGTTGTTCGGTCATGGCGATCAGGTGGGCTTCCAGCATGCGCACGTCGATGGTGTCCTGCTCGAAGGTGTTTTCCGAGGAAATGGACTTGGCCTCGGAGTAGGGGGTGACCAGGGAACGGTCGATCCCGTTGGATTTTTCCCAGATCATGCGGCCGTTTTTCCCGAAGGTGGCCTCCAAAAGCTCCGAAGGCATGACCTGTAGGGTCTGCACTTTTTTGACCCCCATGTTGTAGAGGGTCTGGGAGGTTTTTTCCCCGATCATGGGAATCTTGCGCACGGACAGGGGGGCCAGAAAAGGCTTCTCCTGTCCGCGGAGGATTTGTTTTTCGTTGTTGGGTTTGGCTTCCCCGGTGGCGACTTTGGATACGGTCTTGTTTTCCGATAGCCCCAGCGAAATGGGCAGGCCACTTTCCTTTATGATCTTTTGACGGAGTTCGCCCGCCATCTTGAAGCAGCCAAAAAAACGGTCCATGCCCGTATAATCGATATAGAACTCATCAATAGAGGATTTTTCGAACAAAGGCACTTCCTCCCGGATGATCTCGGTGACTTCATGGGATTTTTGGCTGTATTTTTCAAAATCCCCCCGGATGATCAGGGCCTCGGGGCAGAGCTGCCTTGCCGTACGCATGGGCATGGCCGAGTGTACCCCAAATCTCCTCGCCTCATAGCTGCAGGAAGCCACCACCCCCCGGTCTCCCGAACCTCCGATCAGGATGGGCTTGCCCTTGAGCCGGTCGTCATACAGCCGCTCCACCGATACAAAAAAAGAATCCAGATCCATGTGCACAATGCTTCTCCCACTCTCCATTTTTGTCAATTATTTTAACATTTTATAGTTTATAATTTAAACAAAATCATTTATATTTGAGTGAATTAAAGCAGAAATATATTTTACTGGTAGGAGGGTTGCAGTGGAAATGCGGATAGCGTAGCAGTATTGTACTGTAAAAAACGTACCATTCCAAAATAGCCCGAGCAGCTGAAAGTTGTTTCTGCCCCATTTCATCAACAAAAACCATCAGAAAATGAACCTCCATTCCAACCTCAAATTTCTTCGGAAGAAAAAAAGCGTTACCCAGGAGACCATGGCACAGGCGGTGGGGATCAGCAGGTCCAAGCTAGCAGGGTACGAACTCAACATCAGTCCTCCTTTGGAGACCTTGTTGACACTTGCCGATTACCTGGGCGTATCGGTGGATGTGTTGCTGCGGAAGGACCTGGCCCAGCTTTCCGAGTACAAGCTGCGGCAGTTGATAGAAACGGACAATTTCCTCCGGGGACGCAACTTGCGCATACTCACCACCACGGTGGATGCCGATGGGAGAGAGCTGATAGAAGTGGTGTCCCAGAAGGCCAAGGCCTCTTACTTGGCGGGATTTTCTGATCCGGATTTTATAGAGGAGTTGCCCCGATTTTCACTTCCCTTTTTGCCGCAGGACAAAAAGCACCGGGTATTCCAGGTGGACGGGGACTCCATGCTGCCCATTCCGGACGGGGCCTGGATCGTCTGTGCATACATGGATGACTGGACAGCGATCAAGGACGGGGGAAAATACGTGGTGGTCACCGAACAGGACGGGGTCACCCTCAAGATCGCCTACAACCAAATCAAAGACAAGGGCCGTCTGCTCCTATGTTCCAGCAATCCGGTCTACAAACCCTTCTATGTGGACATGCAGGATGTGAGAGAAGTGTGGATGTACAGGCTGATGATGGTGTAGGGTTGGATTTACGAGTTACGAGTTACGAGTTACGAATTGGGAATTGGGAATTGAGCTTTTTTCAGGTTGTCATCTTGTCGAGGTCCCTACTTTCAGCTTTGAGCTTTGAACTTTCAGCTTTTTCTCTGTTGTCCAGTTACCTGATTCTCAGATATCCTGATTTTCTGTTTTCTGTTTTCCAACTTTCAGCTTTTTTCAGGTTGTCATGTTGTCGAGGTCCCTACTTTCAGCTTTGAGCTTTGAGCTTTGAGCTTTTTTCAGTTGTCCAGTTATCTGATTCTCTGATATCCTGATTTTCTGTTTTCTGTTTTCCAACTTTCAGCTTTTTTCAGGTTGTCATGTTGTCGAGGTCCCTACTTTCAGCTTTGAGCTTTGAGCTTTTTTCAGTTGTCC
>NZ_JACEFJ010000028.1 GCF_015354735.1 Pararhodonellum marinum
TAAGAAATTGGCGGTTCAGTGGTTAAATGAAGTTCAGTTTTTCAATCAAACTTTAGTGCTGGTTGACAGTGAAGTGCTTCGAAATCGCCACCTTCGGGTAGCTGCAAACCGTTGGCGGTAATTTTAACACAGAACCCGATTGACATGAAAAGAAGATTTGGATTTTTAGCTATTATGACACTTTGCAGTTTTTTTTCCATTGCCCAAGATGCAAACATTAAAGAAGCTAAACTTATAAGAATTAATGATGGAGATCCAACATTTATATTCAATCTATTTGAAATTAACCTAAATAAAAAAAATGTTCATCTTATTAATCCAATAATAAATTATCTAGATATAAAAGGTGGAAAACAGAAGTATAAAGTAAAATTAAAAAGATCGGATTGGAATAAAATAGAGAATTTTCTTTTGGACATAAATTTACACGATTATGAGCAAGTGGAATTTGACCACAAAAGATATTCAATTATCTTGTTTAATGAAGATACAAAAGGGATTACATACATTCCAAACAATGAAAATGAAATAGATAGATTAAAAAGGATAATAAGAGTAATCAGAGATTAATAAAAAAATACCTCCAACAAGTTATAGCCACAATAGCGGGCTTGGTGCAAGTTTCAGGTTCACTGCCCCCGCTTCAGCTTTTATCACGGTGGAAAGTGACGAAGCCCGCAAATCCGCTACTGTGGCTATACCAGGACCGTTATAGGGCAGCAAAAAAGACGACAACTTAAGGAATGAACGATAAAAGAAACATACAAACAATTGCTCCATTTTTAGCAAACGACTTCGTAGACTTGGACGAGCCAATTTTTGACACGGACAAGTATTCAATTTTTTTAACCGAAAATTCTAATCGACTTAAAAATTTCAAGAAATACCTCATTTGGAAACTTCACGACAGTTGGATAACAGACTTTGAAATAAAATCGGATAAATTAAAATTGAGCTTAAACGACTTTACAACTCACGTTTTCGCGGACGCTATCGTAGAAAAATTCAAAGTTGATATAGAACACGACAAGCTTGTCTTTCCAGTAATTTTAGAATTTAAGGGGAATTTAAATATGGAGTTTTTCAGGGTTGAAGAATACGGAGGCTTAGAAAGTATTGACCAAATAACAGTTGATGAATATCTTGGTGAACAGATTTTAAAACTTAATGATGACCTCATTGAAATCGCCTTTGAATTATGGCATAAGAACCCAAATGAAGATTTACCAGGAGAAAGGATTTTAATGATTGCCTCGGCAAAAGAGCTTAACCTGACAGAGAATCAAGATGAAGCTTGGAATGAAATTTTTGGTAAGAAGTATTACGACTACTATCATTATTTTAAGGAGCAATTTGAAAGTGAAAGGTATGTTTCTGACTACACTGAATGTTTGAAATTGGTAGGGGAATATAACGAAAAAATAAAAAAGCCGACCGCATAACAGCATATATAACTTATGGCGGGGGAAGCGGTAAATTTAAGCTTGTGCTTTTAAGTAAATTTGGTGCAAGCGGACAAGAAAGTGCTTCGAAAACTACCACAAGTCATATACGCAAAACGTTATAGGGCATTCCCCCTACTTTAAAAAAAGTTGACTTCGTAAGCTAACGGATTGGCGGAAGGACAAGAAGTAATTGAGAAAATGGAAATTTTATAATTATCTTATTTTCAGTAATATACAAAAACGTTAGTCAGAATTTTAAAAGAGAACAACAACTTGACAACAAAACAAGAATATAGACAATTTTTAAACGACAATTTCAAAGGACTAAGACTTCGGAAACCTTTGTTTTATAGTTGGGACTTCGGACTTCGTTTTGACCTGCAAACGGTAGAAACTTCTAATTCGAGCAGACAAATTTTGGACGGAGAAGGAAATGTTATTCCACACGTAGGTGACACCGACACTGATGAATACTTTCAAGTAGTTACAAAACGAGCTTCGACAATTTTTAAAACTGTATTTGACAATTCAGACAAAGTGTTTTTGGTTTTTATGGACTACAAATACAAACGGAGAAAAATTAGATTTTCAAATTTCACATTTAAGCAAATTGACAATCTCCAAAAGACTGAAATCAGCTACTCGAAAGAATTACGACTTTATGAACCAGACGACAAATTTGATATAAGAAATATTGCAATTATTAAATTAACCGCTGACAGAATTGATTATAAGAATATTCTAACAGCAATTGGACATACTGACTTTCCGCCAAGACAGCCACGGCTTGATCAAAACGGATTTCTAACAGGAAAAGAATTTTATTTTGTGAATATTGACAAGAGACTTATTTTTCATATATATGATGACAGGGGACTTGATATTATTTCGTCTGACAAAGAAACGCTTAGACCAATTTATAAACAACATAACGACTGGTTACTCGACAATGATAGAGAACGAATTGACAAGCAGTTTAAATAAAGAAACACATAACAGTGTTAAACACGAAGTTTGGGAAGACCGTGAAGGGCTCGCAACTCTTTGTTTAGCAGATGAACGTGGAGACGATTGCAGAAAACTATTAGAACCTGAAAGTAAACTAATTCATACTTTCTATGCGAGTAGTCATTATGACGCTATGACAATCTACTACAAGTTTATGGATTGGGGAATATATACGACTGAATTTGAAATAGACAAACAACCGTATGACAAGAAAAACGCCCTATAACAGCCGTTTTGCAAAAGCGGGGGTTTCGTACTTCTATGAAAGTGAAGTGCTAAATCCAAGTTTTGTGTATCTAATGAAGTTTAGTGCTGACGACAGTGCAACTTTAAACTTTAGAGCAAGAAATTAACTTTGAAAACAAAAAATGCGGACGACTATTTTGACACAGACTTTTTTTTTCTTGACGACCTTGCTTTTCGGACAATCGGGCGACAAGGTTGAGCAAATTCGAAAGACAGTTGAGCAAATCAATAAGGAGACTACATATACCACCAAGACACTGGACAATGAACAATTCTTGGAGCAAATGACTGACGGAGGCGGACAGTTGACAGGGTATTTTAAAAACGGACAGTTGGTAAAAGTTTGGGAGCGGGTAGGACTTTCAAGTTGCGTGACGAACTATGAATACTATCTTCAAGACAACATTCTCATTTTTGTTTACGGACAGGAGAAGGTTTTTGCTTATGTTGACAGCATTGGCTCTTTTGACTTCATGACACAAACTCTAGGAATGGAGTGCAGATTTTATTTTGACAACGGCAAATTGATAAAGTCAAAGTTCACTGGACAAACAAGATGTTCTAATCCACCTTCGGACACACAAGTACCAGATTTATTGGCTGACACCAAACGATATTTAGACCTATTTAAAAAATGACAGCAAGCATTCACAAACATTCCTTCTTTGACAGAAAAGCACGAACCGCTAACAGCACCTACCCAAAAGGCGGGGTTTTGTGTTCCAAAGACAGTTTTAAGGTTAATGGAGCATTCGTTTTTCAAATCAAGTTTTGTGGTAAAAGTCCCGCCCTTCGGGTAGCTGCCAACCGTTACCACACATTTTAGAAAAACATTGAAAACAATAATAACATTACTTCTGACTTTAGTTTCGTGCCTTACATACGGACAAGGAAACGGACTTTATAAGTTTCAATCCGAAAACGGGAAATACGGATTTATGGACAAAACTGGAAAAATTAAAATAAAAGCGGAATATTTAAATGTTGGAGATTTCAGCGAAGGACTTTGTTACGCTTCCAAAGAGGTTATAAAAAAAGGTTACAATTGGATTTTTATTGACACTTTAGGGAATAAGGTGTTTGACATTCAAGAGAATTTTCCAGAAACTGAATTTAGCAATGGTTTTGCTCGAATTTCAAGTTTTGAATCACATTGGTTTGTGAACAAAAACGGAATAAATGAATTTGGAAAAACTTGGAAAGATGGACACGGAGAATTTAAGAATGGAATTGCTTATGTGAGTGACAAACAGTTTTCAGATTTTTATCCAATAAATACAAAAGGAGAAAGAATTGACAACAAAACTCTTTCAAGAATAGATATTTACAACTTAACTAAAAATGACATTTTAGAAAGTAAAATCCAAACAGAATTTAAGTCAGATAAATATATTCCTTTTCAAGAAAATGAGCTTTGGGGTTTTAAAGACAGTCTAAATAAAGTGATAATCCATCCTAAGTTTTACAAGGTAGACAAGTTCAAAAACGGTGTTTGTGCCGTGAGGATTAATAAACGTGAATTTGAAATTGTTAATGATTATTTTCTTGATGCTCTGATTGATGAAAATGGTAAAATTCTTATAGAAATTGAAATGCATTGTTATATGGGATTTCAAGGAGAATTAATAAAATTTTATGGAGCGCCTCATTTTGGAGGTGGAATTCATTATTTAAATAAAAACGGACAAAAAGTAATTCCAACTCAATAAAAAACGTGTGGT
>NZ_JACEFJ010000029.1 GCF_015354735.1 Pararhodonellum marinum
AGGGTTTGGCAAAAAAGCGGGTTCAGTGGCTAATTGAAAATTCTACCTCGTATCAACTTTTGTGTTATATTGACAGTTTTGTGCTCCGAAATCCGCCACTGAACCAAGCGCCAAAACGTTACAAGCAAGCCAAAAAGACGACACAGTAAGAAATGGAAATTTGGCAATACATAGAAGTCTTAAGACGACCTAACAAGACTTGGTTTTACTCAAAGGACAACACCGAAGAGAAAATCAACGCCTTGACTAAAATTGCCAGTGACGGTTATCCAAGTCTTATTTACAGCTTGATAGAATTTCTAAAAGACGACAACAAAGAAATAAGAGAAACCACTTCCAAGACAATTACTCACCTATTTAAAAAGATTGACAGCAAAAAGGGATATTACGACACTCTTAAACATTGTAGTATTTCAATAAGCAACATTGATTTTTATGAAGCTAACTTTCCATTAGAACAATATGTTGAGCTGTTGGCAATCAGTTCATTAAACGGAAGTGGATACGTAAGAGAAAAAGCAGTTAAAAAACTTTCACAAGTTGACAGTCCTAGAGCCATACAATTTTTAATCTATCGCTTAGCTGATTGGGTTTTACCAGTTCGACAAGCTGCACTAAAAGGAATTGACAACTACAAAACAACCAATTACATTGACAGCTTAATCATAAATCTGCCAATTTTTGAGTGGCTTCAAAAAGTTGAACGGACAGACCTAAGCGGAATTTACCAAGACATTGTTGAGTTCATTGCTTCCACAAACAGGGCATATGTAATTGGCAGCTTCAAAAAATATCCAGACAAACTTAGAATTTTATTAGCAAGGCACATTTCAAGTTCGCTTAGCGATAATCCACAAGAATTAAAACTGTTCTTAACCGACAAACATTTTTTGATTAGGAAATTACCAATACAGCATTTTGACAAACTTGGGCAAGCAGAAATCGAACAATTATTGAATGACAAATCAGCGAATGTTCGACTACAAACACTTTATTGCTTAAAAGAACAAACCGACTTTGAAACAACTGTGAAGAAATTTTTGGCGGACAATTCAGCTACGATAAGACATTTTGCAAGATTTACGCTTAAACAGACCAACATTGATTTTACAGAATTTTATAATGACAACTTAAAAAATAACAATCAGGTTATTGGCTCATTAAGCGGACTTGCGGAAACTGATGGCAAAAAGTATTCGGATATGGTTATGTCATACCTTGATAATAAAAAAGTAAGGGTAAAAAAGACAGCATTTTTAGCTTTCTGCAAACTTGATGAAGAAGGTGCTTATGATTTTGCGTTTGCGAACCTTGACAGCCAATATCTTGGACTTAGAAACGTAATCATAGAATTTTTATCACACATTCCGAGACAAGAAGTTTTGACAAAGGCAAAAAGCATTTACAAAACAGGCAATTATGACTTAAAAAAGTCAATGCTAAAACTCTTCAACAAAATTGGCGGTTGGACATCAATTCCCGACTTAATGATTGGAACAATTGACGAAAACGAGAACATAAGACAATTGGCGTTTGGCTATTTACAAATTTGGAGAACACGAGCAGTAAGACTATTCTCAACACCAAAACAAGGTGAAATTGAAAGAGCAAAACAGATTTTCAGCTTCGTAAACAAGAGACACCAAGACAAACAATATTTTAAAACAAACCCGGTAGATGGACTTGACTTTTACTTCAAATAGCAGAAGGCCAGCTTGTAACAGCCGTTTTGCAAAAGCGGGGGTTTCGTGCTTCTATGAAAGTGAAGTGCTAAATTCAAGTTTTGTGCATCTAATGAAGTTTAGTGCTGAAAATCCCGGCCTTCGCAAAGCGGCAAAACGTTCGCGGTCAGGCAAAAAGACGACATTAATGACAAGAACATTAATAGCGATGGGAATAATATCAACAATTCTAAACTTCTTCGGCTGTTCAGAAGAATCAAAGAATGATGACGGAAAATTAACGCCTGAAATGGAAGAAATAATCGCTAATTCAGTTGAAGATTTTAAGAACAGGCCTATTTACAAAGATTTGACAGAACGGATTATTGACACAACTTCAGACGAGAATTTATTGCAAGTGGTTTTTGACAACCTTTCTGAAAAACAACCAAACGAGTATGAAAAAGAATATGAAACGGTGATGTCCTGGAACAAATCAAGACAAGCAATTTATATGATTTGGATTTTAGAAGCAGAAGTCAATAATGGGGGTTACAACCAATTCTACTTCAATTCAAACAGTCAATTTTACAGACATATACCAGAAGCTTTAAAACTTGTTGGAGCAAACAAATTTGCCGACTTGACTGAAAGAGCGAATAAGACGTTTGAAAGTGAAAATGAAAAAATCACCAAGCATCAAGATGGAACACTTGAAGGGTTTAGTAAATCCTATGACGAAAATCCATTAAACTACTTTGACACGGAGTTTTACGAACTTTACAAGACAGAAAACTTGCAACAAATTCAGGTTGACTACATAAGAAAATACAAAAAAGAATTTATAGACTGACAATCAAAACGAAAAAGAAAAAGCCCGAACCGCTAACATCGGCAATAGAAAATGCGGGCTATCTGCTTAAATATGAAGATATTGCAACTAAATAACATCCTGTCTGGCGGACAAAGATTCGGTTTCAAAGTCCCGCACTTGCCAAAGCCAGGGCCGTTAGTGGCAAGCTAAAAAAACACAAACAGAAAATTAAAATGAAATTAATCGAATATTTAAGTAAACAGCTTTTAAAAATATTTTTTGGAATATTCATTCTTCTAAGCAATCAGCTTTTCTCCCAAGTTGAACTAACCTCTGAAATGATGGAGGAATATGCCTTTCGTTTTTCTATAGATAAAGACAATAATCTGAATAAAGAAGCACAAGAAAAATGGATTTCCTTCATTGGAGAAAATCAATTTGTAGGTTTAGCAGAAATACATAGGTCGACTCAAAAAAGTATATTTACCGATGCAATTTTGGATGTATTAAAGGGAAAAGGATTTGATAATTTCGCCTTAGAGGTGGGGCCAAACTCAGCAGATATCCTAAGTGAATTTTCAAATTCCGACAACTTCAAGGGAGAAATAAGAACTTTAAACAGACAATATGGGAGTAGAAATAAACCCCCTATAATTTTTGTTAACAAAAAACAAGACGCTGTCTTTATACAAAAAGCATTTGATTTGGAATACAATATATGGGGGTTAGACCAAGAATTCGTTTACGCCCCTGAAATGCTATTGGATCGGCTTTATGGATTACAAGAAAACCCGACTAATTCACAAAAAGCTTACTATGAAGAAGCAAAAAAAATAATAAAGAAATATCGTTTTAGGAATAAAGTAAGAGGCACAAATCTCTCTTGTTGGTATCAGTCCAATCAAATCATAAATACTTGTTTAGATGCTTTAGGTGGTACACCAGAAGCAGACAAAATTATTTCTGACCTTAGAGAAATTGGGATATCTACTGTAAATCGGCAACAGGCAAAGCAAGTAATCAACAGAGGGCTAATTATATGAAGCAGAATTTTGAATCCTATTACAGATCCCAAGAAGAATTAAAGCCCAAAGTATTCCTTAAACTTGGAAGTGTACATTTAACAAGGGGAATTTCTCCATTTAGAGTTGATGATTTGGGTAAATTCCTAACTGAAAAAGCTGAGGAAAATGAAACGGGATTTCTTTCTATTCGTCAAATGGTTGCTTATAGAAATGGGAAAAGTCTAATTGGAAAATCAGGGTGGGAGTCTGTAGGAATGTTTTTAGAACTTGGCAAAATGGACAAGTGGACGGTTGTTGATTTAAGACCTTTAAGAGAAAAGCTTATCAAAGACTTAATTAAAACAAATGAAAAATACACCTTTGAAATACTAAGTTATGACTTGCTTTTATTGCCACCAAATGACAGCTTTGATAAGGTAAATTATTGAATGTAAATACTAAATAAACAGAAAGCCAGCCACT
>NZ_JACEFJ010000003.1 GCF_015354735.1 Pararhodonellum marinum
ATTCTTTGACAATGAGGAAGGAAAAGCAAACATCCTGCTTGAAAATCATGTGAAAATTACACAGCAAGAGATTGACGCATGGGGCAATGACTATGAGAAAACAAAAAATGGGTCTTTAGACTTTTTGCTCACTGACAGTGATAATAAGTCGATATGTGTTCTTGAAGCAAAAAAGGAAAGCCTTCATCCTCTAGTAGCCAAAGAACAGGCAAGAAAATACGCAAAGACTGTTGGTGCGAGATATGTAATTCTCTCTAATGGCATTGTTCACTACTTTTGGGACTCAACAAAAGGAAATTCAAAACCCATTTACAAATTTCCTTCACCTGAGGAAATTGGAGCAATCAAAAACTGGAATCCTGACAGAAATATACTTGCAAACGAAGAAGTTGCGGTTGACTACATTGTTAAAGTTCAAATGCCCGACTTTGCGGAAAGACCTGAATGGAACGGAAGTATTGAAGCAAGCAAAGATTTTATCTGGTCAAAAGGTCTAAGATTTTTAAGGCATTATCAACTCAAAGCCATTCAGGCTTTGCAAGGTGCTGTTGCAGAAGGAAAAGACAGATTCCTTTTTGAAATGGCAACCGGAACAGGAAAGACACTTACTTCTGCGGCTGTAATCAAACTATTTTTGAGAACACAAAACGCAAGACGGCTGCAATTGAGTCCTGTCTACTTTGCTGATTCGATAATTCAAATGCATATGATCGGAAAGTTAATGGTCGACTTAGAAATCAGAAACTGAGAGTCCAATAATTTTATTGGGAGTCGAAAGGTGAGTTATTATAAAAATTAATTGCTATGCTGAACTATCATGATTACGAAAAATCTGTTTATGAAGCCTTTTTAAAAAAAAGAAATGAAGACAACCGTTACAACTTTTCAGTCAGGTTAAAGGCTTCAAAAGGTGCTGAAAAGGATTTTTTTATTGGTACCGAAAATGGAAAGTATTTTGGAACCACATTATGGAATATAAAAGTCGGTTATCCTGGTTCTGCTGGGGATTTAATCAATGTATTCTTTTCTTATGTTAAGGGTGGTACCAAACTTGGCTATAGTATAGAGTTCAATCAAACCACATCTCCTCATAATGACCAAAACAAATGGGCATTGGGGTTAATTAAGGGAATTGAGCCAAAAGTTCAAGAAAAAATAGGGTTGAAAAAAACGAGCAATCGAAAACAGAAAATCCACAACTACAAAACAAAGAGTAGAAAAGATTCTTATGAAAAACTGGATGATTTAATGGTTGATGTTTTTCAAGATTTGGAAACATTAATTCCAATAGTAAACAATGAAATATCAAAAATTAAGGAAGCCCACCCTGCTTTTTTTGCTGATCAAATTTCAGACGCTGAATTCGAAAATCAACAAATGAAGCTAAAAGAAAGGTTGGAGTTGGATTATCCAGCAAAAGAAATAAGTATTAAGAATGATAAAAAGAATATTGATGCAGAAAACAAAGCATTTGAAAGTTCTGTAAGCAAAAATTCCATCTTATATGGTCCTCCTGGTACAGGAAAAACCTATTGTACGATTGAAAAAGCAATAAAAATTATAAACCCAAAATTCGATTTTTCGCAACCTAGAGACGTAATAAAGGAAGAATATAATCGATTGGTAAAAAATGGACAGATCGTCTTTACGACTTTTCACCAAAGCATGAGTTATGAGGATTTTATTGAAGGGATTAAACCTCAGGAGCCGGAAAAGGATGGGGATCCTGTTATCTATAAAATTGAACTTGGTATTTTCAGAAAGCTATGTATAGAAGCTGCATTTGATGGAATTCAAGTTGGAGATTCTAAAGAGGCAGGAGAAGTCCTGGATTTTTCAGTTCTATATGATAATTTTTCAGAAACTATTCAAGAAAAGATTCTTCAAGGAAAACCAGTCGAGTTTGAGTCAAAAAGTGGTGGGAAATTAATTGTAGAAAGTATATCTCCTCAAGGAAATTTTATTGTCAAACATCCTGAAGGTTCTAGAACATATACAGTTTCTAAGGCGAGATTGAGCAAGCTCAATTCGGCAATAAAAAGTTTAAATGATGTTAATAACATTAATGATTATTTTAGAGAAATTATAGGTGGCAGCAATTCTTCCGCTTATTGGTCAGTGTTAAATGCTATTAGGAAGGAAGGAAAGGTAAATTCCCAAAAAAGCAATACGAGGAATTTTACTTTTGAGGAAAAGCTCGAAGTTGTTAAAAACCAAACGAATTTTAAAAATTCTATAGGTAAACCGTTTGTTATAATCATTGATGAAATTAATAGAGGAAATGTTTCCCAGATTTTTGGTGAATTAATCACTCTAATTGAAGAGGATAAGAGATTAGGCTCTCCAGAAGAGCTAAAGGTTAAGCTTCCTTACAGCAAAGATTTGTTTGGAGTACCTGCTAATCTCTATATCATTGGCACCATGAATACCGCAGATAGAAGCGTAGAAGCGTTGGATGCCGCATTGAGAAGAAGGTTTACATTTGAAGAGATGGCTCCGAAGCCGGAATTGTTATCGCCATATGAAGTTTTGAGTAGATTTTGGGCAGCAAATGTAGGTAGGTATGGGCCATCAAAATCTACATATGATAATTATGAAAAGGACCTCCGGAATCTTCTTGGATTGGAAATTCAGAATGAGACAAAATACAGAGAATATGGAGAGCGCAAATTGATCGAAGAGGCTACCTTTCATCCGACAGAAATGGAAAAAGTCTTAGATAAAGTTGTCAAATTCAATGGAATTGACCTATCAATGCTATTGGATATTATTAACAAAAGAATTGAAAAGCTATTAGACAAAGATCATCAAATAGGTCATAGCTATTTGATCAATGTTTATAGCCTGGATCAATTGAAATCAGCTTTTCAAAATAAAATTATCCCGCTACTTCAGGAATACTTTTTTGGGGATTATGGTAAGATAGGGTTGATCCTTGGCCAAAAATTCTTTGAAAATGAAATTGAATTAGAGGTTAAGTTTAAAGAATTCTTTGATTACAGCGATGATGGATTTTCTGAAAGAAGAATTTACCGATTAAAGAACCTTGCAAAGATGGATAATGAAGAATTTAAAGATGCCATAATAGAATTAATGAAATAATTGAATACTGCAAGAAACTATATCACTGTTTTTGAACATCAGTCAATTAAGCTTGATCAAGAATTTCCCAATAACGGAAAATTTGATGTTGATGTGCTTGTAGCTTGTCAGCGCTTTTATGGAGAAAAGGGTATTCCATACTTTGACCTGATTCATAATGGAATTCGCTTCAAGGAATTTGTAGGAGTAATTCAAGTGGGAAATACTTTAATTGAAGTGCTACCTAAGTCTGATAAACCAGGGAAAGTTACTTTATTAGAAACTGCCAAATGGCAAAAAATACTTTTGGGAATGCTCAAAGCAGTGAATGGTTTTGATGTTCAAACACCCAGTTCAAGTAATCTCAGCCTGAAATCCAACACCATCCTTGACATGTATTTTGAGCTTTTTATCAAGGAAGTGGAATTCTTGCTCCATGCAGGTTTGATCAAGAAATACAGAAAGGTAAAAGGTAATGTAAATGCCTTAAAAGGAAGTTTGCAGTTTGGTAAGCATATCCAATATAATCTGGTGCATCAGGAACGCTTCTTTGTCAAGCATACCGTTTATGATGTGTCACATACACTGCATTATATTCTTTACAAGACACTGCGGCTGCTTAAGTTGATCAATACCAATTCAGCGCTGCACAGTAGGATAGGGGCTTTGTTACTACATTTCCCTGAAATGCCGGATATCAAGGTTAGTGAATCCTTTTTTGAAAAAATTATCCTTAACAGAAAGTCTCAGAGCTACCAAAAAGCATTTCAGATTTCCAGACTTTTGCTTTTACATTATCATCCTGACCTCAGTAAAGGTAGAAATCATGTACTAGCATTGATGTTTGACATGAATGAACTTTGGGAACAGTTTGTAGCGATAAGTTTGAGAAAGCAAAAAGGCTTTAAAGTCCATACCCAAAAAAGGAAATATTTCTGGAGTCCATCCACAGGACCAAGAAGAACCATTAGACCGGATATCCTAATTGAAGTCGGTAAATCCAAATATGTTCTTGACACTAAATGGAAGTTACTTTCAGACAATCGACCTTCCGTAAAAGATATCCGTCAGATGTATGCTTATCATCATTATTTTGAAGCTGAGAAAGTAGCCTTGGTTTATCCGGGAGAATTAAATGGTATTTCAGGCAAGTACGTAGAAATTGATCAATCTAAAGATTCTTCAATAGAATGCTCATTGATTTTTTTGCCAGTTGGTGAGGATGTGAAGAAGTGGCAGGATGGGATTGGGGAGAGGTTTTTCGTATGGGTAGGTATGACTTAATCCCGTTGATGGTATTTTATGAAATTACCACTCTGTGAAGAAAAATCTAGAGTCATAAATTTAAAATGAAAATAGGTATTTAAGGATAAACTTGAACACCTATTTAAAAAAAGTGTAAACGATTAATTTTTTTAGTCGCAGATTTTATCACAAACAATTCTCGCTTGATCATATAAAACACTATATCTTAATGTTATAGGTGCAGCAACTGAAGAATTCACTTTGTAATACAAATAATATTGATTATCAATCACTCGTATGTGGTTTGTTTCCGAATTCAATCCACCACTTGAAATCATTTGGTAAGTTATTTGTTTAATTTGGTGATTTTCATTAGGTATATCTAGATTAATGAGGCCTTCAGAGGTACCGGGAATAGCGAAATATTTTTTACTTCTTCCCCTAAATGGAAATTTTTGTTTGCCTTCATACTTAGAGTCCTCACCTGGAGGAACATGTATTTCATGGGTTTTAAGTTGAAGAATAACTCCATTAGCATCCGTAGACATCCATTTTAACTCACAAATTGGCACACAGAATTTTGGTATCGTTTGATGAATTGCTCTTTCTTTTTTTAGATTAATAGAAATAAATTGAAGGTCATCTTTGCTTCTAGCCAAAATAAATGAATGATCTTCGCCATACTCTAATTTTTGTCCAACATATAAAGTTCTATTATCTTTAACCTGAAGCCCATTAGATAATTGTATGCTTCTAATTTTTGTTTTTTTGCCCTGTCTATAACTATCAATTGGTAATTTTAAAATTAAACTTGATTCATCTTTAGAATTGTTTAAAAGACGAAAGTATGGAGTATTGTTATTTATCTGATGACATTGAGCAAATGTTTCTAAATGTTTAATTCTTACTGCATCACTTACACTCGATTCAATTAATCTATAATGATCGGAATAGGAGAGACTGAAGTTCGTTATGCTTTGGCTTTTTTTATTATACTCTTTTATTTCAGCCTTCTTTTTCCGGTAATCAGCAGACCCATATTCAGGAAGAAAAATCTTTAAAGAAGTGTTTTCTCTTTTATTTTCGTAACTACTTTCGTCTAATTCAAATAATTCATAAAGAGTCTGGATATATTGAATATCCGAACTGACGTTGTAGCTATTAAAAACAAAATTTAATGATTTTTCACATTCAGATTCTGCAAATGAAAAATATGAGTAGAATAGTATTCCAATACTAAGAACAAGTTTTTTCATAATACTTTATTATCTTTTATTTTTTAATTAAACCTAATATTATTACAGTTTAATCTCAATTAACTACAGTCCCAAAAAAGGTTGATTTTTCTCTCCACCCCGTTCCATTATCCAAAAAGGGCCATTATCTCCTGTCTTTTGCTGACTTCCATCTTCTGATAGATGTGGTTGATATGAGACTTGAGGGTGCTCTGTTCGATAAAAAGGAGTTCGCAGATTGCTTTGTTGCTTTTGTTTTGGAGGATCAGTTGGAGGACTTCTTTTTCTTTGCGGGAGAGGGTTTTGAGTTTGGCCTGTAGGGCGGCTTCTGCTAGGTTGGTTTTGGATTGGGAAGCGGTGGCTTTTTGGTAGGCCCTATGGATCGATCGGGCATAGATCCAGAAAATCCCAAAACCCAAAAGCATCAGGGCATACAAGCCGTAGAAGGACATGTTCCACTGGAGTAGGGGACCGATCTCCACGAAAATCACATACTGCAATGCCCCGAATACCAAAATATGGCTGTGGAGCACCCAATCATGGAACTTGATTGGGTTGATCTTAAATGGGAGAAAAGATTTCATATAAGCAGAGATTTGTTGAATCAACCGAATAGGATAAAAAAATCTCAAACCCATGTTATTCAGCCTCTTTGGATCCCGAATCCCGCTTCACCCGCTTTACACCCACATGAATCAGTTGGACTAAAATTATTGTTTTTAACCGACTAAAAAAATACCCAATTCATGGTATTTTTTAGGGAAGTTTGGAGTATTCTTCGATAGATCAATCTATGGCGTCATGCTGCCTGTCTACCTTCAGGTAGAAGCCTGCCGAAGTCCGCCCTTATGGTCGGGCAGGCCCCCCCCAAAGGTCGGACAGGCCCACCATAAGGTCGGTAGGCCTACCTTAGGGTCGGGCAAGCATCTCTTTGGAAATACGGAGAAGTTTCGCTCCGAAAGTCGAAGACTCTTCGCTCCGCTCAGAGTGACGGTAAATGAGCGTGTCATGCTTCGCTCCGCTCGGAGTGACGGTAATAGGGGAGTAAAAAATTCGTGTGCATTCGTGCATTCGTGGCAAAAAAACCTTCAAGGTTTTGGAAACCTCAAAGGTTAATGAGCGTGGGATTTTTAAGCCAAATTCAATTCATACCTTACCGACCTTCCTGCGCCCTGTTGGGTGAGGAGGCCGTGGTGAAGGAGGTATTGCAGATCCCTGGTGGCGGTGGCTTTGGAAACCTGGGTGATGGACATGTACTTTTTGGCACTCATCCCACCCGTAAAGCCCTCAGGGCCGGCAACAAACATTTTTTCTAAGACCTTAAGCTGACGTGGTTCAAGGAGGTTTCTGTATTTATCAAAGTATTTGGCCTTTTTCAAAAGGAAATCCACCATTCCTTTGGCTTCCCGCTGGGCAGTGAGAATGACCTCGGCAAAGTATGCAATCCAGTCGGTGATCTCCAAAGTGCGCTGCGCCTCTTTCAGCATCTGGTAATACCTGTTTTTATCCGCTTCGATGGTTTTGGAAATACTCAATAGGACCGGTTTGCTTACACCCTGGGCCAGGGCTTTCTCCGCAATGGCCCTTCCGATTCTCCCATTCCCGTCTTCAAAAGGATGAATGGATTCAAAATAGAGATGGGCAATGGCATACTTCAGCAGGGCAGAGGCAATGGGATCTTTGGTGGGTGTCTTGAAATGGTTGTACCATTCAATAAATTCTTCCATCTCTTTTGGAACGCGGTTCGCGGGTGGCGCTTCATAATGCACCTGTTCTCTCCCCAACGGACCAGAAACCACCTGCATGGATGCATCTCCCTTTCTCCAATCTCCGATAACCATGTTTTTCGCATGGGCAAACAAGGTGGCATGCCAGTTTTTAAGCAAGTCCTGACTCATTGGTTCTTGAAAATTTGTCCGGACTTCCACCATCAAGTGCGAGATGCCTGCTGCATTCCGGTCTTTAACTGCCAAAGGTGTTTCACTCAGACCCAGCTTATTTTTAATGGAGGACATGACATCCTCTCTGCTATAAAACGCTCCTTCTATGGCCGATGATTTGATGGCCTCTGACACCATGATATGGATCAATGCCTCTTCCTCCAATTCACTTGAAAGCCCTTTCTCCATCCCGTTCACTTCCGCCCATTCCAAGGCAAAATCCATGAAAATGGGTTGCAGTGTTTCCAGGTCATATCGGAAATCAGGCCAGTCTTTGTGTTGCCAGTTGTAGGTCATGAGCCAATTACATATCTTAATCGGCTCAAATATAGGTAATTTATGAGCCAAATAGAGATTATAATTGGCTCAATTGTTCCCGAGGTTGGAACGCAGGTGTCCCGGATTTGGGGGATGTTTAAAATTACAACTATTGTAATTGGATTAAAGACCTATATTTTAATAGTTTGCTTAAATCTCTATTTCCCCTTATTTCCTCTGTTACTTTTTCCTTGATCAACCTGCCGGCCGTACAGTAGGCGGGAAAGTAACCCCTGTCAGCAGCACAGCATGCTGGAAAAAATCAAGCCGGGAAAAAACCTTCCACCCACAAGGCCCGACGCACGCCCGGTTTTCCGGCAACCCACCGCGCAGTTCATTGAACGATGGTACACTTATGAGGTCTACATCCATAATCTATTTCAAAATTCTTAATTCAATCGTAAATCGTAAATCAAAAATCCTAAATCTCTTTGTGCCTTAGTGCCTTTGTGGCAAAAAAACCTTCGAGGTTCGGGAACCTCAAAGGGTACAATCAGCTGGATTAAAGTCTTCTGTGTGAACTTATTTGAATACTCAGACGCCCAAAACAATGGCTGCTTCAATATCTAATTTTCTGCTTATTTCCCTTGCCACCTTCAGGGTGGGTTCGCTTTTGCCATTGAGGTATTCACTGATTCTTGAAGTACTGACTCCCAAATATTCAGAAAGTGCTTTTTGGGTCAATCCCCGTTCCTGCATCCTAAGTCTGATTGCCTCCGCCAGAGTGGGCGGTTGGACGGGATGATGCATTTCTTCATAGTCCGCTACCAAGTCGGACAATAAATTCAGTTCCACATATCCTTTGGCCTCTGGATTGTCAATGTTATCCGGAACGGAGAGCAGCTCCTCAACTCTCTCCACAATGGCTTGATAGTCTTTTTCTGATTTGATCATGGCTTAGATATTTTGGATGTTTTTTATTTTGTCATAATCAGCATGGGTACCAATAAATCGGATATACACCTTCTTTGCCTTGAAGGAAATAATGGCAACAAGACGGTATTTGTTGCCTTTGATATTGAAAACAAAGCGGTGGTTTCCTACATAGTCTACCGAATTGAAATCGTTTTTGATATCATTTATTGAGGACCAATCTTTCTTACTTGTCATCGAATACCAGAATCTTAACGGAATCTCAGCATCTGCATGTTTTTCCGAAAATTCCTGAATTCGTTTAAATGTGACGATTCGCATTGATTTTAAATATCCAACAAGTTTTGAAATCTGTAATAAAATTACAATTAATAAAATTAACTACGAAGATTTTGAACAGATTTTAAAATAAATCCCAATACAAATTTCGGAGCTATTTCATCATTGGTAAACATGAAAGATCGATCGGTATCCCGAGGGGTCAACTGCATGAACTTATTGGAGCGTAGATTACGTAGATTTGGGGGATGGGCACTGATCAATCTATGACGTCATGCTGAACCTGCCGAAGCCCGCCCTTAAGGTCGGGCAGGCCCGCCCAAAGGTCGGACAGGCCTACCTTATGGTCGGGCAGGGATCTTTCCGGAAATACGGGGAAGTTGTGCTCCGAAAGAACGAAGACTCTTCGCTCCGCTCAGAGTGACGGTAAATGAGCGTGTCATGCCTCGCTCCTCTCGGAGTGAGGTTATAATATAGTATCGAATTACTTATAGTGGACCTCACAATAGCGTCATGCTGAGCCTGCCGAAGCCCGCCCTTAAGGTCGGGCATGCCCGCTATAAGGTTGAACAGGCCCGCCATAAGGTCGATAGGCCTACCTTATGGTCGGGCAAGCATCTCTCCGGAAATACAGAGAAGTTTCGCTCCGAAAGACGAAGACTCTTCGCTCCGCTCAGAGTGACGGTAAATGAGCGTGTCATGCTTCGCTCCGCTCAGCGTGACGGTAATAGGGAAGTAAAAAATTCGTGTGCATTCGTGGCTTCGTGGCAAAAAAACCTTCGAGTGAATCAGCTCCATCAGCGTGCCATTTTCTTAATTACAAACCTTTGTGCCTTAGTGTCGTTTTGGCAAAAAAACCTTCGAGGTTCGGGAAACCTCAAAGGTTATGGGCTTCGGAAATCAGGGTTCCAAACTTTTTTTTATTTTCGTATTTTTTCGTTTATTTGCTTTAATTGTTGATTAGGAAACATAATAGAAATAATAACCCATAATAAAAACCTGAACATGTTGTTTAAAGGGAAAACCCAAACACAAATTACCCTGGGGGTGATCATCGGCAACCGGGATTTCTTTCCTGATAGCCTGGTGTCCGAGGCCAGAAAGGAAATCCTCGAGGTACTGGAGAAGGCAAACATCAAGCCTATACTTTTAGAAGACACAGACACCAAATTGGGTGGGGTGGAGACTTTTCTGGATGCCACGAAATGCGCCAAGCTCTTCGCCGACCACAAAGCCGAGATCATGGGGGTGCTTGTTGTCCTGCCCAATTTTGGCGATGAAAGGGGCGTGGCAGAAACACTCAAAATGGCAGGACTCCATGTTCCGGTGTTAATTCAGGGCTATCCCGATGACCTCAATAAGTTGGATGTGGCCCGAAGACGGGATGCATGGTGTGGCAAAATATCCGTCTGCAACAATTTGTACCAGTTTGGCATCAAATATTCTCTGACCCAAAAACATGTCATTGCGCCATCTGACGCGGCTTTTAGGCAAGACCTCAGTGATTTTGTAGGGGTATGTCGGGTAGTGAAGGGGCTGAGAAATGCCCGAATAGGGGCCATCGGGGCCAGGCCAGGAGGGTTTAATACCGTGCGGTACAGCGAAAAATTACTGCAACACAACGGGGTTTCTGTGGTCACGGTGGATTTGTCGGAAATCATTGGCAAAGCCAACAAACTGGACAATAAAGCCCAAGAAGTGAAAGAACGGATTGACTTGATCAAATCCTACGCCTCCATTGGCAGAACCCCTGATTCGGCCCTCTTTCAAATCGCCAAGATGGATCTTGTGCTCCATGATTTCATCACCGAAAACGCTTTGGATGCTACGGCCATTCAATGTTGGACTTCGGTACAGCAGAATTATGGTTGCAATGTCTGTACCAGCATGAGCATGATGAGTGAAAACATGCAACCCAGTGCCTGTGAAGTGGATGTTACCGGCACGCTCACCATGTATGCCATGCAGTTGGCTTCGGGTTCGCCATCCGCTTTGGTGGATTGGAACAACAACTATGCGGATGATGAGGAGAAGTGTGTGTTGTTTCATTGCGGTAACTGGGCGAAATCATTCCTGCCGGATATCCAAATCAGTACAGCGCCCATATTGGGCACCTCAGTGGGTGAGGAAAACACCTATGGCGCACTCGATGGCAGGACTCCGGCATCGAACCTCACTTATGGTAGGATTTCCACAGATGATAGCAAAGGCAAGATCAAGGCATACATCGGTGAAGGCGTGTTGACAGATGATGAATTGAAAACTTTCGGAAACCGTGCAGTTGCAAAAATACCTCATCTTCAGGAGCTTATGAAGTATGTGTGCAAAAATGGTTTTGAACACCATGTGGTCATGAATGCCTCTCATTCTGCCCATATCCTTCAGGAAGCTTTAGAAAATTACATGGGTTGGGAGGTGTATAAGCATGGATAGTAAAAACAATTTAACCAAAAGCGCGATGTGTGTACCGGACTTAGAACGCAAATCTCTCGAATACCGAAAAAAGATTTTGAAATACATCAAGCATGCCTCCGCCGGACATACGGGAGGGAGTCTTTCCTGCATCGATATCCTGAACGTACTCTACAACCAAATCCTCCATGTTTCCCCACAAAATTTTTCGGACAACAACCGGGACCGGTATATCCAAAGTAAAGGGCATTCCGTGGAAGCCCTGTATGTGGTCTTGGCAGATCAGGGTTTTTTTCCTGAATCTGAACTGGAAACCCTCTGTCAGTACCAATCCCATTTCATTGGACATCCTACCCGAAAAGTGCCTGGCGTGGAGCAGAACACCGGGGCATTGGGTCACGGTCTTGCCCTGAGTGTAGGAACTGCTTTGGCCGGAAAAATGGATGAAGCCGATTTCAAGGTTTTCACCTTACTGGGAGATGGGGAGCTGGCGGAAGGATCAAACTGGGAGGCCCTGCTGGCGGCATCCCATTACAATTTGGACAACCTTGTGGTGATACTGGATTACAATAAACTTCAAATTACAGGTCGAAATAAAGATGTCATGAATGTAGAACCGCTGCTTGACAAGTTCAAGGCTTTTGGTTTGGCAGTCAGGGAAATGGACGGAAACGACATTGCTTCCATAAAAGCCACGCTTGAAGATGTGCCCTTTGAATCAGGAAAACCCAATTTGGTCATCGCCCATACCACCAAAGGCAAAGGAGTGAGTTTTATGGAGGATTCAGTCAAGTGGCACCATGGCGTGCCGGATGATGCACAATACCAACAAGCTCAGGAAGAACTAGATAAAAAAATATCAGCCCTAGAAAAACTAGAATCCAAATGAACAGTCAGATCAATGCCGAAACTTCCAAATTAAAAATGGGAAGTCCCAACCTGGAGGTCTTTTCCAACACTTTACAAAATCTGGCGGCTGAGGACAGAAACCTTGTGGTGGTGACCAGTGACTCAAGGGGTTCAGGCAAACTGGTCCCTTTTGGGGAAAAATTCCCGAAGCAGATCGTGGAAGTGGGGATTGCTGAACAAAATTTAGTGGGGATTGCCGCCGGATTGGCATCAACAGGCAAAAAGGTTTTTGCAGTATCCCCGGCCTGCTTTCTTACCGCCCGTTCTTTTGAGCAGATCAAAAATGACGTGGCCTATTCCGATAATCCGGTCAATCTGATCGGCATCAGTGCGGGCGTAAGTTACGGGGCTTTGGGGACTACCCACCATAGTTTACATGATTTTGCGGCGTTGCGTGCGGTGAACAACATCACCATCGTGGCCCCTGCTGATAATTTCGAAACGGAAATGGCCATTCGGTTTGCAGCCCATTCTCCCCAACCTTTTTACATCCGTTTCGGGAAAAAAAACATGCCCTTTATTTCAGAAAACAAGGATTTTGAAATTGGCAAGGGTAGGTTGGTCCGAAATGGTAAAGCGGCTGTGATAGTAGCTACTGGAGAAACGGTATATCCCGCTTTACTGGCTGCGGATCACCTGGAGAAAACCAAAGGGATACGAGTGGCTGTGGTAAGCATGCATACCCTTAAGCCTTTGGACACCAAGCTGTTGACAGATCTTGCCGGTCAATTTCCTGTCATGCTGACGGTCGAAGAACATATGGTCAATGGGGGACTCGGGGAAGCCTGCAGCGGGTTTCTGTTGCAAAATGGATTTGCCCCTAAGTTTAAAATATTGGGCATTCCTGATGAATACACCGTAACAGGCTCACAGTTGGAGATCTTTGACCATTATGGCATTTCAGAAAAGGGCATTGCTTCAGAAGTGTTAAAAATGATCGATAATTGACCTTTCACGCACCTTATTGACGAACCCCAAAATACCAGCCATCATGAAGTATAGATTGATTTTGTTTTTTTCAGCATGTCTACTGACCTTCTCTTCAGGTTGCAGGAAGAACAAACAGACCTCGGGTACTCCGAAAATTGCGGTCATCATCTCCACGTTGAACAATCCCTGGTTTGTGGTGCTTGCCGAATCTGCGGTACGGGAAGCGGAACTGTTGGGCTATGAAGCCAAGATTTTTGATTCCCAGAACAATACTGCCTTGGAAGCAGATCATTTCGAAAATGTGATTGTGTCAGGATACAGCGCCATCCTTTTCAATCCCTCAGACTCTGATGGTTCCATTTCCAACATCATCAAGGCGAAGGCTGCCGATATTCCGGTTTTCTGTATGGATAGAGAGGTCAATGCCAAGGGAGTGGCCACTTCTCAGATCCTTTCAGACAGTTATTCAGGATGCGTGGCCATAGGAAAGAACTTTGTACAGAGCTTGAATAAAAAAGGCAAATATGTGGAAATCATCGGGATGGTGGGGGATAACAATACCTGGAACAGGTCCATGGGCTTCCACTCTGTAGTGGACAATTATCCGGAATTGGTGATGGTGGCCCAGCAAAGCGGGGAGTTTGACAGAAATAAATCCATGGAAATCATGGAGTCCATTCTTCAGGCACAGCCGCATATTGATGCGGTGTTCTGCGGCAATGACCCGATGGCCATGGGGGCCTATCAAGCCTTGGTGGCTGCCGGAATGGCGGACCGGGTAAAAGTTTTTGGGTTTGATGGTGCCTATGAAGTCATCCAATCCATCCATGAAGGAAAAATTAAGGCGACTGGAATGCAGTTCCCGGAATTGATGGCCAAAACGGCTGCTGGCTTTGCGGATGAATACATGAATGGCAGGAGGGATTTTCCTGAGAAAATGCCTGTATCCGTCGAACTCGTGACCTCAGAGAATGTCAAATTCTATATCGACAAACCCTAATCCTTATGAAGAAACTGATCAGGATAATCATTTTTATTGGGATGCTGTTTTTGCTGGTTTATAGTTCTGTCACGATTCAGCCTTTAAGTGAATACAAAAAAGCAAGTTCGCAGCCTGCCTTTGATGCCCAAGCTTATGCCGAAGCCTACTGGGATTCGACGATTTTACCGGGTCTTGACAGTGGTGTTGATTTGGAATATTTCCTAAGGATAGTTCAAGAAGACAGTGAGGGCGCATTCAAACAATATGGCAATGCCATCAGCATAGGAAATATCAGGTATTTTTTAGTCAAAGCGCAGGGAAGGATTGGAGCCATAGATGAAAATGCCATTGCTGTTCAACTGGTAAACGTGGATGGTGCAGATAAGGTAATGCTTGCGGTGGAATTTATCTATGGAAATGCTGCCCGTGATGTTTTTGGAGCGATTGACATCAATGAATTTGAGAGCACGGCTGCTTTGAATAAAGTTTCTGAAGAAATCAATAAGCTGATAAGAGCTCAGGTGGTGACTCCCTTTCTTCAAAACATACAGGAGGGAGATTTGATCGAAATCATTGGCGTGCTGGAGATGAACCAAAAATTCCTGGCATTGGACAACCTCGAGCTTATTCCGCTTAAACTTTCCATTGCATCATAAGGACCTTCACCCATGCTGGTAGCCAAAAACATATCTAAGAATTTCGGAGGCATCAAGGCCTTAGAGCGTGTCAATCTGGAGATTGATAGGGGAAAGGTGAATGCCATCATAGGAGAAAATGGAGCCGGAAAGTCCACCTTGATGAAAATCCTTTCCGGGGTTTATGCAGATTATGAAGGCGATATTTTTCTGCACGGCAATGCCATCCGATTTTTAAACCCAAGACAGGCCCAAGAAGCAGGAATTGCCATTATTCATCAGGAATTGAGTTTGATTCCCCAATTGACCATAACAGAAAATATCTTTTTGGGCAGGGAGCTCACCCACTATTTTGGTGGTCTGAATCAAAAAGAAATGCGGCTGCAAACCAAAAAATTGCTTCAAAGGCTGAAGCTTGACCTCAACCCTGACACGCCGGTCTATCGGTTAAAAGTGGGGCAACAGCAGGTAGTGGAGATCGCCAAAGCATTACTTACCAATGCTGAAGTCATCATCATGGATGAACCAACTTCAGCCATCAGTGACCATGAGGTGGAGATTCTTTTCAGAATCATCGATGACCTCAGGAAGGAAAACAAAGCCATTGTGTACATTTCCCATAAGCTGAACGAACTGTTTAAAATAGCAGACTGCTATACGGTTTTACGAGATGGGAAGACCATAGAATCAGGGGAGATGCATGGAGTGAACAAAGAGGATATCATCCGGAAAATGGTAGGCAGAAATGTGGAAATAGTAGGGAACCCAATTGCCAATAACTTCACAGATGACCTACTTTTGGTCAAGGACCTAAACCTTAAAATATCCGGGATATCTAAAAATGTAAAGCTTTCGGACATTTCCCTACACTTAAAAAAGGGAGAAATTCTTGGAATTTTTGGCCTGATGGGTGCTGGTCGGACAGAGTTTTTGGAAAGCCTTTTCGGCATGCATGCCAAAGACAGTACAGGAGATATTTTCGTGGAAGGAACACAAATTACGCTGAAAAATCCAAGTGATGCCATCCGGGCAGGAATCGCCTTGGTACCGGAGGACCGCAAGAAAGATGGGCTGGTTTTAGGGCTCAATGTAAAAAACAACATTAGCCTTACTGTCCTTGATCAAATTGAAACAGCGGGAATTTTAAGTGAAAAGAAAGAAAACATCCTTGCAGATAAATATATAGGGGAGCTTGGAATAAAAACATCTTCCAAAAAGCAACTGGCCAAAAACCTGAGTGGTGGAAATCAGCAAAAAGTGGTCATTTCAAAATGGCTCGCCACCCATCCAAGAATCCTTCTTCTAGATGAACCGACGCGAGGAATCGATGTCAATGCCAAGAATGAAATCTATAAACTCATCACGGCCCTGGCAAAAAAAGGCCTTGGAATTATCATGGTTTCATCAGAGTTACCGGAAATTCTGGCCATTTCAAATCGGGTAGTGGTTTTTGCAGAAGGGGTGATTACCGCCGAAATGCCCATTTCTGAAGCCAAGGAGGAAAACATCCTTCAAGCGGCCATTCCCCGTTCGGTTTGAAGTCAACTCAAATTAACCACCAAAAAAGCGAATCGTCCACAGCCTATGTTCAGTAAAATACAACCCCATCAAACCCGAGAAATGCTGGTCAAATTTCAGTCTTTGTTGGCTTTGGTCCTGCTATGTTTTTTGTTGGGGGTGATGACCGACATTTTCTTCACCTATGCCAATCTGATCAATGTGATGCGGCAGATATCAGTGAATATCTGTATTTCAGTAGGGATGACCCTGGTGATTCTCACAGGTGGAATTGACCTTTCTGTGGGGTCACTTTTGGCCCTTTCGGGTGCCATCACTGCCGGCCTTTTAAAGTTCGGTCTGGAGTTGCCTTTTATAGATACTTTTATTGGATTTACGCTCTTTGGGGCCATCATGGCCGGAATAATTACCGGAACTTCCCTGGGTGCTTTCAATGGACTGATGATTACCCGGTTCAGAGTTCCGCCTTTCGTGGCCACTTTGGCCATGTTGACCATCGGCAGGGGCCTCACCATGCTTTATACCAAGGGATTTCCAATTTCAGGCCTTGGGCCACAATTCTCCTATCTGGGAACCGGTTGGTTTCTAGGTATCCCTATTCCGGTTTGGATTTCCTTAATCGTGGTAGCCATCGCCGTATTTATCACCAATAAAACCAGACTTGGACGCTATATCTATGCCATCGGAGGCAATGAAAGTGCGGCAGCCCTTTCTGGAATCAACATCAAAAAAATCAAAACAATGGTCTATGCCATTGCCGGAGCTTTGGCGGCGGTCGGTGGGATTATCGTGACTTCCAGGTTGGATTCCGCCCAACCCAATGCGGGCAACAGTTATGAACTCGATGCGATTGCTGCAGTTGTGATTGGGGGGACCTCCCTATCAGGGGGTAAAGGCACAATTGGAGGTACGGTACTGGGAGCCATCATCATCGGGGTATTGAACAATGGCTTGGTGTTGCTCAATGTATCTCCATTTTGGCAGCAAGTAATCAAGGGTGTGGTCATTCTTTTGGCCATCATTATCGATAAATACAATTCGAAATCCAATGGGTAAGAACAAGCGTTACATCCTGTCCATAGACCAGGGAACAAGCAGTACCAAGGCCATTGTATTTGATGGTTCGTCCAATCTGATATGTAAGTCCACCGTGGCTTTGGATGCTTTTTACTTAAGGGATGGTTTTGTAGAACAGGATCCAGAGGGAATTTTTGACAATGTTTTGCAGGCCGTCGAGGATTGCTTGGATAAGTTTGCCGGATTAGGCTTTGACAAAGCGGATTTGGCATGCGTTGGCATATCCAACCAAAGGGAGACTTTTGTGATTTGGGATCAATCGGGTAAGGCTTTGCACCATGCCGTTTCATGGCAATGCAAGAGATCCATTGAAATATGCGATAGGTTAAAGAAAAATAAAACCTTACCAGACAAAATAAAGGGGAAAACCGGACTGATCATAGATCCGTATTTTTCTGGAACCAAACTCATCTGGCTCAATGAAAATATTGAAAAAGTGAAGAAGGCCATTGAAGGAGGGGATGCCTATTTCGGCACAGTAGATACCTGGTTGCTGTACAGGCTAACAGAAGGGAGGTCCTATTACACCGATTACACCAATGCATCCCGGACCCTGTTTTTCAATCTCCATTCCTTGAAATGGGATAAGGAGTTGTTGGAGGCTTTTGGTTTAGAAAAACTCCATCTTCCTGATCCCAAGCCTTCTTCTTTTTCTTTTGGAGAGACAAATTTCAAAGGCTTACTTGATTTCCCATTACCCATTACCAGCATGATTGGGGATTCCCATGCAGCCGCCTTTGGAGAGGGATGCTTCAGTCCAGGTACAGCCAAGGCCACTTTGGGTACCGGTTGTTCTATTTTGATGAATATTGGATCAGCCTTCAAAGCCTCTGAACATGGCATGGTTACCACCATTTGTTGGAGTACCCGCGAAAGGGTTGATTTTGCATTGGAAGGCATTGTTGTAAGTTGTGGAGCCACGCTGGAGTGGATTAAAAATGAATTGGGGCTATTTTCGGAAAGTCATGAAACGGAAAAAATTGCCCAATCCGTTTCAGATAATGGGGGAGTGTATCTTGTCCCTGCATTCAGTGGGCTTGGGGCACCTCACTGGCAGATGGGTCGGAAAGCGGCCATTTCCGGACTCACATTCTCAAGCACCAAAAACCATATTGTACGGGCGGCACTGGAGTCAATACCCTACCAAATTAAAGATATCATTCAATCCATGGAAAGAGATGCAGGTGTTGGCTTGAATGAGATTATGGTAGATGGAGGTGTCAGTTCAAATAAATTTGTTTTGGATTTTCTGAGTACGATTCTCGATAAACCGGTAAAAACCTTGGTCATCCTTGATATTTCCGCTCTTGGGGCGGCACTGTTGGCAGGTCTGGAGTTTGGGATTTTCAAAGATTTGGAATCCCTAAAGGGACTTACCCAAGCTAAAGAGGTGATCAACCCTCAATATTTTCAGGATCAAATGAACAGTTGGTATCAGGGTTGGAAAGAAGTCATCAAAAACCAAAAGCAATTCTAACTGACTCTTGGCAAAAAGGCATAAGAAAACATGAATCGATTTAAAGCATAAATCTATGGATCTTTTACCCAATCAAAGGAGAGAAAAAATAATTGAAATGCTCAAAGAAGATGGTTCTGCGAAAGTGACTACGCTTTCCAAACTATTTAAAGTTACGGATGTGACCATCAGGCAGGATCTTGAAAAGTTGGAAAAAAGCGGACTGGTAAAAAGGGAACATGGTGGGGTATTTCTAAAGAATATCGAGGATCAGGTAAAGAACCTTTCTTTGGCCAATCAGGATAATTTGGATAAGAAAGAATTGATTGCCATAAAATGTCTTGATTATATAGAAAGCGGAGACACCATAATCCTCGATTCAGGATCCACCACCACTGAAATTGCAAAAAAATTAAGAGGCTTTAAGAACCTCACGGTCATCACCAACGCCTTAAACATTGCGATTATTTTGGGTGCGGAGCCGCACATCGATGTGGTGATGACAGGAGGGGAGTTCAAGCCACCTACCTTATCCCTTACCGGCCAAAAGGCTGCGGAGTTTTTCGAGGGATTGTACGTGCAGAAATTGTTTTTGGCTACTGCCGGCATTTCTTTGAAGGCAGGACTGACTTATCCCAGCATCAGTGACCTTGTGGTAAAAAAAGCGATGATCGATGCTGCCGAACAGACTTTTTTGGTGGCAGACTCAACCAAATTTGGAAAAAGCTCCTTTGCTAGCCTAGGGGCTTTGTCTTTGATTGATTACATCATTACCGACGCAATGATTGAATCCAAATACAAAAAAGTGTTTGAGGAGAATGAGATTGAATTGATTTTAGCGGAATAGCTGAATTATGGCGAGGCCATTGGTTATAGAACGCCGATAACGTGGATTTTGAAGGTGGTTACGGACAACATTTCTATTTCGTCCTGCTGATCCCAAAGGCTTTCAGGAAAAGCCGCCTTGAGGTCGGATAGGCATCACTCCGTAATTTGGAAGATCTTTCACTCTCATTCCAATCAGGGTAAAAATTCAGATTAATTTTAATTAGATAGAATACCAATGTTTAAATAGAATGGTTATCCGAGTCTTTACCACTAACCCAATATTCTTCTTCAAAAGGGTCAGAAGTCCGAAGTTGGAAGTCACGCGTTTAGTCGGGCAGGCCCACCTATAGTCGGGCAGGCCCGCCTGTCGTCGGACAGGGAGGAACGGAACATTTCAGTTTGGAGGCGATAATTGTATTGAATCACCATTTTACTGGCATCCTTGCGTACATACATATTAAATAGTTTGCTTAAATATTTATTTAATTCTTTATTCAAAATTCAACAATCGTAAATCGAAAATCCTAAATCTCCTTGTGGCTTAGTGTCTTTGTGGCAAAAATCTTCGAGTTTTGGGAAACCACAAAGGTTTACTTTCGGATGCAGAAAGTAAAGACACTTGATAGTCAGTATGTTAAGGTTATTTCGGTGCAAATACGGTACAAAAATCCATAGAAAGGCTGATTTTGTAGGGTTATTTTCATTCTTGGCTCCGAACTTTAGCACCCTTTTCACAGATTTTGCCAAAATATGACCAAATTTGCTTAAGACTTCACATTGCCATTATTAACTTAAATAAACACTTGAAGACTTACAATATGATCCGCAAACATATGATGCATGAGTGGGCGGACGAGTTTTGTTAAAAACTCAACAGAAGATGCTTTGATTTAAAGGTCTTTGACAGGCTCATCATTGCTACAATTTATCCTACTGGCAAGATTTGGGATATTGATATAAGTGAAATTTATTTTTAAATTCATCTATGAGAAAAATTGCATTTCTTTTGATCCTTGTTTTATTCTCCTTCATTGGGTGTATGGAAGAAGAAAAACCGCTAACTCATCCATATGGCATATATGAAGTTGAATCCATGGTTTCTTCTATTCCGGTAGATTTCACCAATTCTGGAGAACAGATCACCGAGCATGTTGCTAATTTTTCATGGTGTGGTACCAGTGAATTTTCCATAGTATGGCGTCTGAATAAGCAAACTCCTGTAATGGATTTCAATACATTCATGTTCTGGGATCGGGTGGATGAAATTACAAATGAGAGAGAAATTTTTAGGGGATGTGGGTTAACACGGAGGATTGTAGATCTGAAAGAAGATGGTGAGCTGGGATTGAAATTTTTCGGTAATGAAGGAATTTTTTCAGATGACCCAAAAAGACTTCTTCATCAATTCGAAATAAAAAGTTTAGCATATTTTCCTGAGGATAAATCCATTCGTATGGAGACTTACCAGCGGTTGTATGACTTTTTTTCCGAAGAATATGTTGAAACTGAAATCACATACCTGTTTTCCTATGCGGGGCCTGTTTTTGTATTATCAAATTAGTCAATTCAAAAATCATCCGTTTCCGGGTGGTCTTACCTCCAATAACAACGCTGAGCGCTGTCGATGTGGTAAATCTCAAATTAAGAATAGCTGCAATCTTGCCGGCGATCTAAATTTGCGGTGACGGTGATGGGGGCGTGATTTCTCCAAACAAGGATTGATCAATCTATGGCGTCATGCTGATCCTGCCAAAGCCCGCCTTCGGTCGGACAGGCCCGCCCAAAGGTCGGACAGGCCCGCCCAAAGGTCGGACAGGCCCGCCCAAAGGTCGGACAGGCCCGCCCAAAGGTCGGTAGGCCTACCTTATGGTCGGGCAAGCCCGCCCAAAGGTCGGACAGGCCCACCATAAGGTCGGGCAGGCATCTCTCCGGAAATACGGAGAACTTTCGCTCCGAAAGACGAAGACCCTTCGGCAAGCTCAGGGTGACGGTGATGGGGGCGTGATTTCTTCAGACAAGGATTGATCTATCTATGGCGTCATGCTGAGCCTGCCGAAGCCCGCCTTCGGTAGGGCAGGCCTACCTTATGGTCGGTAGGCCTACCTTATGGTCGGGCAGGCCCGCCCAAAGGTCGGGCAGGCATCTCTCCCGAAATACGGAGAAGTATCGCTCCGAAAGAACGAAGACTCTTCGCTCCGCTCAGAGTGACGACAATTGGGGCGAGTACTTATAACCAAGGGAGGATCTATTTATGGCGTCATGCTGAGCCTGCCGAAGCCCGCCTTCGGTCGTGCAGGCCCGACCAAATGTCGGACAGGCATCTCTCCGGAAATACGGAGAACTTTCGCTCCGAAAGATCGAAGACCCTTCGCTCCGCTCAGAGTGACGACAATTGGGGCGAGTCCTTATAACCAAGGGAGGATCTATCTATAGCGTCATGCTGAGCCTGCCGAAGCCCGCCCAAAGGTCGGGCAGGCCCACCATAAGGTCGGTAGGCCTACCTTATGGTCGGGCAGGCCCGCCCAAATGTCGGACAGGCATCTCTCCGGATATACGGAGGAGTTTCGCTCTGAAAGAACGAAGACTCTTCGCTCCGCTCAGAGTGACGGTAAATGAGAATGTTATGCTTCGCTCCGCTCGGAGTGACGGTAATTGCGGAGTAAAAAATCCGTGTGCATTCGTGCATTCGTGGCAAAAAACCTTCGAGGTTTGGGAAACCTCAAAGGTTAAGATCTGAGTGAATCAGCTCAACCAGCATCATCAGCGTGCCATTTTCTTAATTACAAACCTTTGTGCCTTAGCGCCTTTGTGGCAAAGAAACCCTCGAGGCTTGGGAAACCTCAAAGGTTTACTTTCCGATGCAGAACTTGCTGAAGATATTGGCCAACAGGTCATCTGTCGTGATCTCACCTGTGATTTCACCCAGGTAGTGCAAGGACCTGCGGATATCCATGGCCATAAAATCATTGCTGATCTGATTGTCCAGCCCTTCGAGTACATCAAGCAGAGACTGACGGGTTTTGATCAGGGAATCGTAATGGCGGATATTGGTTACGATGGTGTTGCCGGTCCTGAATTGGTCCAGGTTGACCAGTTCCAAGATCCGGTCTTTGAGCAGGTCCAGGTTTTCTTTTTTACCGGCAGAGATAAAAATGGTATCGGGATGCTTGGCTTTTAAGGCTTTGACAAATACGGGATCTGCTTTGTCAATTTTGTTGGCCACTTTCAGAAAGGGCACACCCAGCGCTTCCAACTTGAGGATGTCCCTGTTGATTTCTTCCATATCTGTATCGCCCAGATCAAAAAGGTAAAGGATCAATGAAGCTGTCTTCATCTTTTCCTGCGTCCTGCTCACACCGATGGATTCGATCACATCGGTGGTTTCCCGTAGTCCGGCGGTATCAATAAACCTGAAGATAACCCCTCCGATGTTGATTTCATCTTCGATAAAATCCCGGGTCGTTCCCGCGATTTCGGAGACAATGGCCTTTTCTTCATTCAGCAAGGCATTGAGTAGGGTGGACTTGCCGGCATTGGGTTTTCCGGCGATGACGGTTGGAACGCCGTTTTTGATCACATTGCCCAAGTCAAAACTGGAAATCAGTTCTTCTACCACCCGCATCAGCTTTTCCACCAAAACCCTCAAATCACTTCTGCTGGCGAATTCCACATCTTCTTCTCCAAAATCCAGTTCCAGTTCAATCATAGAAGCAAAGTGGATCAGCTCGGTGCGCAGCTTGGCGATCTCCCCGCTGAAGCCTCCCCGCATCTGATGGATGGCAGCCTGATGGGAAGTCTCGGAATCGGAATGGATCAGATCAGCTACCGCTTCCGCCTGGGCCAGATCAAACTGCCCATTTAAAAAGGCCCTTTGGGTAAATTCCCCCGGTTTGGCAGGCCTTGCCCCATGACGGATCAATAACTTGATGACCTGATTGACAATGTAGGAGGAACCATGCGTGGAGATTTCCACCACATTTTCCTTGGTAAAGGATTTGGGTGCAATAAAAAGTGAAACGAGCACCTCATCAATGATTCTTTCCTCGTCCCGAATGGTACCGAAATGGATGGTATGACTTTGCTGGTTTGTGAGGTCTTTGCCGTAAAAAATGGCATTACAAATGTGGATGGCCTCTTGCCCGGACAAGCGGATCACCGCAATGGCGCCCACCCCTTGGGGTGTAGCCAAGGCCACAATGGTATCTGCTTTTTCAGCAAGGGAAAAACTCATGCCTATTTGGTAAAATTGTCATAAAGGCTGCTCAGGGCATCCAGAAATGGCGCTGCTTCCCTATAACCCGGCAGTTGGGTGATGTTCTCCATTTTCGAATCCATGATGACAAAATTGGGGTAGGAGGAGACCCGCATGGTCCTGGCCATGGTGGCTTCGGTGTATTCCCGTCCTTTGAATTTAAATTTTCTCTGATTGTTCTCGGCGTTCATCTTCACAGCATAAAAGTGCTCGTTGACAAAGGAAACCACATCGGGATCCGTAAAGGTGTTCTTGTCCATCTTTTTGCACCAGCCACACCAGTCTGTGTACACATCCACCAAAATGGTTTTTGGATTTTCTGCATTCAATTCCGCAGCTTCTTCAAAAGTAAGCCACTGGATTTTGTCCTGGGCCATTGCCAAATGGCTGCAAGCCCAAAGTAAAAAAACAATCCCTATCGATCTTTTCATAATTCTGTTCGATTTTCAAATTTAACGGTATTACAATTGGACAGGTTCAATATTTCCCCCATAACCATAAACAAAATCTGATCCCAAATTTACACCATCTAGAAATTATTGCAGGATTAGGATATTGGCAGCGACATCCTTGGACATAAAAATGGTTTTCTTGTTATCCACCAATATTTCCAGCGATCCGTCAAAATCCACCTTGTCCAAAACTTTGATTCTTGCCCCGATATAGGCACCCACTTTGTCGAGGTATCTGAGGAAGGCGGCACTGCTGTCTTTCACCGCCACAATCTGACCCGTGTCGTTGTTTTTCAGTTCATGCAGCGGCATGCGTGGACGGGCTTTGACATCCCCAAACTCATCCGGTATGGGATCTCCATGTGGATCGTATTTGGGATGGCCCAAAAACTCATCCAAGCGCTGAATCAGAATAGGGGATTTTACATGTTCCAGTTCCTCCGCTACCTCATGTACCTCGTCCCAACTGAAGTGTAATTTCTCCACCAAAAAGACTTCCCAAAGCCGGTGTTTCCTAATGATCTGAAGGGCCTGTTTGGTGCCCTCCTCCGTGATGTTGACCCCGTAGTATTTTCGGTAGTCGATGACCTTTTTTTCGGATAGCTTTCTGAGCATGTCACTGACCGAAGCCGGCTTGGTTTTCATCTCATGGGAGAGGTCATTGGTAGACACATTTTTCTTGCCGCCATCGGATAAGTGGTAGATGCCTTTGAGGTAGTTTTCCTCAGCATAGCTTAGTGAAATCATGAATGGTTAAAAATTGGTTGACTTGGCAAATATAATATTTTAGATGATACTAAAAAAAAATTTATCTACAGTCTAAATCTCCTGTGGATAACTCAAATCGATTTGTGAATCCAGTTATAGGTCCGACTTAAAAATTAATTAGGCTAAACTAAATAATTTGGCAAATGAATTCACTGTCAATGTTCTATTCCTGAGTTTGTACCGAAATTAGGAAAGAATTTGAAGTGCTTTAATTCTGTTTTACAGTTTCCAAAATGCCTTTTCGGGTTTCCATACAGGAACAAAAGTGGATAACTTTTTTCTTTAGGCTCAAAGATTTTCTATCACATGCAACAGCTTGTCTGCCTCTTTTTTCCAGGAAACCTGTTCAGAAGGGTCTTGGATAAAAAAGGTTTTTGACCTCACTTTCTCCAAGTGCCGAAGGGCAAATTCAGGTCTGGAAAAGTCGATGGACATACCTGCTTTGGAGGGACCATACAAGCCTTCCCACAGGGAATTTTCACTGACCAGAAAGGGCTTTCCCATGCCCATCAGTTCATAGATTTTGGTCGGTATTTTTTCCCTGATACTGGGAGTTTGTTGGTAAGGCAAAAGCTGTAAATCGGAGGCAATTATGGCTTGGGTAAGTTCCTCCTGAGGCAAGGGATTTGGAGATAGTTTTAAACAGATCCCTGGAATATTTTTACAGATCTTCTCAAGGTGTTTTCGGTACTTATCCAATGGACAGTGACCCAGGATCAGCAGCTGAAAGTTGGGATGGACACGGCTGATTTCGCTGAACCATTGTATCCCTTCTTCTGTCCCATACACCGGTGTGATGGTACCGGAAATCATAAATTTCAAAGCGGTTTCTTGATCAAATTTGATCGGTGCAACCGGACGGACGGGACCTGCATATTTGTTTTCCAGCACAGTGAAAGGGCGAAACTTAGGCAATTCTATTTCATAGACCCTTTCGGCGAGCAGGAAATGATCTATAAAAGTTCTTCCCAAAGCCTCCATTCCTCTGATGTAGGTAGCCGCAAAAGGAATGAGCAGAGGTGGTAAGGTCTTGTTGTGGGAGAGATTTTTGCTGTAATTTTCCTGAACATCATAAATCAGTCGGCAGCCCAGCAGCCATTTCCCAATCAGGGCTGCAGGAATCAATTCATAAGTGCTGATAATCAAAACCTGTGGTTTGTCGCGAAAAAGGCTGACCAACACCTTAAAAGGAACCAAAAGCCTGCGAAGGTCTTTTCTTTTTTTGCAAAAAATCACAGTAAAATTTATTTTTTCATAATGTGTTTCATTTTTTGTACAAAATCCTATGATGTTAAGGTGGTATTTATTTGTTTCACGCAACGAAAGCGCTATTTTTCTTAAGGCTCGTGGATCATCTACGGGTTTTAAGACAGAAGCTATGGCGATTTTTGATTTTTTCATCTCAAAAAGAAGTCAGGAATGAAGCTAACAAAAAATATGGAATTAAAAACGCTCATCGAAAATGCATGGGATAACCGCGAGCTACTTCAGGAAAAAGAAATAGCCATAGCCATCAAAACAGTCATCAGTGATTTGGATGTGGGGGCACTTCGGGTAGCTGAACCTGGCGAGAATGGAGCTTGGATCGTCAATGACTGGATTAAAAAAGCAGTCATCCTCTATTTTCCCATCCAAAAGATGCGGACCATTGAGGTGGGACCTTTTGAATTCCATGATAAAATTGCGCTAAAATCGAATTATGCCAAACAGGGTGTTAGGGTAGTTCCCCATGCGGTGGCCCGATATGGCGCGTTTCTTGCTCCTGGAGTGGTCATGATGCCCTCTTATGTCAATATTGGCGCCTACGTGGACAGCGGAACCATGGTGGATACATGGGCCACGGTGGGGTCTTGTGCCCAAATCGGGAAGAATGTCCACCTGAGTGGCGGGGTTGGTATAGGAGGCGTTTTGGAACCTGTTCAGGCCGCTCCCGTTATCATAGAAGATGGTGCCTTCATCGGGTCGCGTGCGATCATCGTGGAAGGAGTGAGGATCGGTAAGGAAGCTGTCATAGGCGCAGGGGTTACCCTGACCGCAAGTTCCAAAATCATAGATGTGACCGGACAAAACCCCAAAGAATACAGGGGCTATGTACCTGATCGATCTGTGGTCATTCCAGGTTCCATCACCAAAAAATTTACCGCCGGAGATTTTCAGGTGCCCTGTGCGCTGATTATCGGACAAAGAAAAGCCTCAACGGACCTGAAAACTTCTCTCAATGAGGCATTGAGAGAAAACAATGTGGCAGTATAATAAACCTATTCGATCAAAACAATGAATTACTTTAAACCAACTTTTGTCATTTTGGTGGCAATATTATTGATACAATCCTGTGGAGAAAGCACATCCAACAAAGGAGACAACCTCTATGCAGCTGGAGATTATGAAGGCGCCGTCAAGGCTTACGATGATTTTCTGGTCAACAAACCCGGAAATGTAAAGGCCTTGTACAATAGAGGCAGGGCTTATGAAGAATTGGATGATTTTGAAAATGCCAAAGCCAGTTTTGAGGCAGCTTTGGACAAGGATCCAAAAAATGTACAGGTATTGATGAGTATGTCAAATCTGCTTCAAAAAGAAAAGAATCACTCCGGATCATTGTTGTATGCCGGAAAAGCCACAGATGTGGTTGGCGCTCCGGCGATGGCCTTTTTCCTAAAGGGTAGGGCCCTGCACCGCCTGGGCAATACAGAGGAAGCTTTGAGGGAATACAGCACCGCCATCAAAATGAACAGCGAATTTGGACAGGCCTATTATTATCGAGGCATGTTAAAAATGGCAACGGATAAGAAAAGTTCAGCCTGCGAAGATTTCAAGTTGGCCTCCAATGCCGATTTCGGGCTGGGCCAAGAAGCCTTGGAAAAATTCTGCAATTAATGGATATTGACGGATATAAAGTTTAGATCAAAAAGGGGCATTTAAGCCCCTTTTTAATTTAACGAAAGTGTATAAAAGAGAAGTGACATTAACTAAATGACACAACCTTTTTATGGTTTAGTAACAACCAATATTCACTTAAATCTTAATTCCGTAAAATCAGATAAAAATAATTAGTTGCCAATCTTCTCATGGGTATGGTTGATTTCACCGATATGGTCACATAGCTGATCTGATACCTGGGTCCCATTACCTTTACAAACCATACAGGTGATCAACTCCTGCTTGGTCCCTTCACAGACCGGGCAGATGGTTCGTCCTGTGTTGCTGCATTTGGCGCATTCGTGGTATTCAATGATGTTGAATACATTTCTTCTGGTCACCAAACCTGAACCCATGCAGGTGGTACATCCCACTTCTCCTCTTGACTTACAAAATTGACAGGATTTTTCCGTAATTTTTTCCCCGTGACATTTGGAGCAGGGTTCGTATCGGTATCCTTTTCTATCACAGAGTTGACAGCTTCGAATGGCCAAAAGGGGTTCTGCAAGTTTGTTTTCCAATGCTTTGGCCGCTTCAAAATGGTCTCCTCCGGATCGGTTGATTTCAAGGTATTTTTTCAAAAAATTGGCACTGTTATCATATTGTTCCAGATGGTACAAGGTTTCCGCAAAATAATAGGGCATCTCTTGTGGAATCGTGTAATTTCCTTCTATAATTTGCCTAAAAATCACATTGGCGGACTCATAATTCCCCTTGTCCATCTGCGTTTTGGCATCATTCATCATTCTGTTCACTGTCCCTAGGTTGGGCTTTACCTGGGCATGCACAGAAAAAGTCACCATGATACAAAAGACCAGGACAACATAAATGAACGGTTTCTGACTATTTCTTGGGTTTATACACATAGATTTTTATACATTTTTGAATCACCATCTTCCTTCTTTCTGTACCCTTTTCAATATTTGATCCAAATAATTAGGCCAGGACAAATAAACAAGAAGCGAGATGTATTGATTTTTACAATTTTAATTATTAAAACCTTCCAATCAAAAATGAATTTTGTGGAAGGTCAGTCGGAGCTTGAAAATTTTTAAAATGGTTATCCGCTTCTTTGCCATTAACCCAATATTCTTCTTCAAACGGGTTGGAAGTCGGAAGTCGGAAGTCCCCGCACTGTCGAAAAACTTGACGGATGTCAGATGACGGATGTTAAAATGGTAAGAAGTTGAAGGTTAGAGGTTGTAGGTGGGATGTAAATGGAAAAAATTGTAAGCTTGAAGTTGGAATTAGGGCAGGGATGTGCCGGACATTTTTCAGTTTGATGGCGGGAATTATATTCAATTACCATTTTGCTGGTCTCATTGCGTACATACATGATTTTTATTTTGTCATGTCTAATTTCATTTATTTTCATGCTGAAAAATCTTGGCCATTCGGACTTGCCTTTGTTTTCAACCACAAGGGTCTATGATTTTACCATGCTTACGTCTGATAAATCAAAAAATCCTTGGAATAGAAACAATGCCAAAAATTGTATTTCGAATATTGTTTTCTGGATTTGGATTTATAATCAGATATGCTTTTATTTAAAATCTTGAAAATAGTTTTCTGTTCCGTCGACAAGGAAACTATGAAAAAAACCTAGCTACAACTTATTATTTATGATGCTTTGATAGCTTCATCCAGAGTCAACAATAAATTCATATTCAATATTTAACCTATAATTATTTTATTTTATGGCAAAAACAATCACCATGATCGAAGGAATTGGTCCGGTTTTCAAAGAGAAACTTTCATTGGCAGGTGTGAAATCTGTGAACGGATTATTAACCAAAGGAGCCTCCCGAAAAGGTAGAAAAGAAATTGCTGAAGCAAGTGGTTTGGATGAGGGTAGGATCCTGGATTGGGTCAATATGGCAGACTTATTCAGGATCAAAGGCGTGGCCAGCCAGTTTGCTGAATTGCTCAAAGCAACAGGAGTAGACACTGTGAAAGAATTGAGAACCCGAAATCCGGAAAATCTTCACAAGGCCTTGACAGAAAAAAATGCTGAAAAGAAACTCACTAGAGTGGTACCCAGCTTGTCCATGGTCACTGATTACATTGAGCAAGCCAAAAAACTTGAACCTATGGTCACCCATTGATAGCTATTTCAACTGATAATAAAACCTTAATGCCATTCGTATTAAGGTTTTTTTTATTTTTAGGCAAAATCTTTTGAAAAACCGTAAATGAATAGGCAATGCCCAAAATAGAACCATTCAAGACTTCGCTTGAAAAAGGATATACTTTTAAAGGAGACTCCCTTATCTTGGGTACAGGTATATTGGATCAGCAACCCGTAAAGGGCGCACAGGTAAAAATACCTTTCAAGACCTTGAACAGGCACGGGTTAATTGCTGGAGCTACCGGCACGGGCAAAACCAAGACCCTTCAGGTCATTGCGGAACAGCTTTCGCTCAATGGAATCCCCTCTGTTTTGATGGATCTTAAAGGAGACCTTTCCGGATTGGCCAAAGCAGGGCAACTCAATGACCACATTGCCTGGCGGAGCGATACAGTAGGTGTGTCTTATGAACCAAGCCCACTTCCTGTGGAATTGATGTCCATCAGCCAAGAAAAAGGGGTCAGACTCAAAGCGACAGTTTCTGAGTTTGGACCCATTCTAATTGCCCAGATTCTTGACCTGAATGATTCTCAGCGAGGAATCATTGCTTTGATTTTCCGCTATTGTGATACCCATCATCTTCCTTTGTTGGATCTGCGGGATCTGAAAAGAGTTCTTCAGTTTGTACTCAATGAGGGCAAAGAAGAGATTGCCAAAGAATATGGCACCGTGGCTGCTGTATCGGTCAATACCATCATGAGGAAGATCATTGAATTGGAACAGCAGGGTGCCGAACAGTTTTTTGGGGAAAAATCCTTCGAAGTGGACGATTTCCTTAGGACCAAAGATGGGAAGGGTGTCATTTCCATCATAAGGTTGACCGATATTCAAAACCGGCCCAAGCTGTTTTCCACCTTTATGCTGAGCCTGTTGTCCGAGATCTACGAGACCTTCCCGGAAATCGGAGATGCTGAAAAGCCCAAACTATGCCTTTTTATAGATGAAGCTCACTTGGTGTTTAACCATTCTACCCGCGAACTCATCGGTAAAATTGAAACCATCATAAAATTGATTCGATCCAAAGGGGTCGGCATATTTTTCTGTACCCAAAGTCCCATGGATGTTCCTGATGCTGTGTTGGGTCAGCTTGGTCTTAAAGTTCAGCACGCGCTGAGGGCATTTACTGCCAAGGACCGAAAAGCCATCACCAAGACTGCGGAGAATTACCCCATTTCGGATTTTTACAAAACCGCTGAAGTGCTCACAGCCATGGGAATAGGGGAAGCATTGGTTACAGCATTGAATGAAAAGGGCATTCCTACTCCCTTGGTCCATACCTTGCTGCGTGCCCCCATTACCAGAATGGATATTCTGGAACTTAATGAAATTGATGAACTGACACGAGAATCTGAACTTGTCAAAAAGTACAATGTGGAACTTGACCGACAGAGTGCTTTTGATTTGCTGGAGGAGAAACTTTCCCGGGCGGAGGCAGCCACCGAGAAAGCCAGAAATACGGCCCCAAACAAGCCTGCTAGAGGAAGGCAGCCTAAACCGACCAGTTTCATAGAAGAAATATCCAAAAATACCATGGTAAGGCAAATTGGCAGAACAGTATTCAGGGAGATTACCCGTAATTTTATGGGGGTGATTTCTGGAAAAAAACGCTGAAATTTCATTTTTCCCATTAATATCTCCCCAATAAATGGCTACTTTTGGGCCTATGGTCAAAATTGCGGTAATCGGAGGTGGCGCGGCTGGTTTTTTTGCGGCAATAGAAGCTGCTTCTCATGGTGCGGAAGTACACCTTTTCGAAAAGACCAGTCATGTGCTTTCCAAGGTCAAAATATCAGGGGGAGGACGATGCAATGTAACCCATGCCGCCTTTGAGCCTTCCCACCTCATCAAGAACTATCCAAGAGGAGGCAAATTCCTCAAAAAAGTATTTGAGCAGTTTGCCGTGAGGGAAACCATCGACTGGTTTGAAAAAAGAGGCGTGGACCTTAAAGTTGAAGCGGATGGAAGAATGTTTCCTATCAGTGATGATTCCAATACAATAGTAGAGGCCCTACAAAAGGAGGCTTTGGCAAAAGGGGTAAAAGTGCATTTAAAATCCCCGATAAGTAAAATCGAACCGTTATCTGATAGGTTCCGCTTACATGGTCCAAATCAACCTCTGGAAACGGATAGGGTGATAGTGACTACCGGCGGTCATCCCAAGTTGGAAGGGTTTGGCTGGTTGGCGGCATTGGGTCACTCCATCATTGCTCCAGTTCCTTCTCTTTTTACCTTTAATACACCGCAATCTGCCATCAAATCATTTCCCGGAATCAGTATGCCTGAAGTCATGGTCAAACTGGAGGGCACCAAACTTACCTATAGTGGTCCGCTTTTGATTACCCACTGGGGAATCAGTGGGCCGGCTGTGTTAAAACTATCTGCTTTTGGAGCCAATTGGCTGGCTGAAAAAGCCTACCAAGCCAAGGCCCATATTCGCTGGCATGGCACCAAATCAGAAGAAGATTACCGCAAAGGGATCGGAGCATACAAAACCCTTCATCCCAAAAGGAAGGTGGCCAAATACCCACTTTTTGATCTTCCATCTAGGCTTTGGGAACATTTTCTGATCAATTCTGGCATTTCAGAAGAATTTATTTGGTTAGATTGCTCAAAAAAACAAATCAATAAGTTAGTAGATAATCTTTTTTGTTATATTGTGCCCATAGAAGGAAAGACCACGTATAAGGAGGAATTTGTGACAGCCGGTGGAATTGAGTTATCGGAGGTAGACCCAAGTAATTTAGAGAGCAAAATACTTCCAGGATTGTATTTTGCAGGTGAAGTTTTAAACATAGATGGTATTACAGGAGGATTTAATTTTCAAGCAGCCTGGAGCACCGCACAGATAGCAGGTAAGCATGCCGCTAATCACCATATTGAAGCAGTATGAAAACAATCATTGACTACCTAAAGGTAGACGAGATGGCAGAAGGGGATAATGAGTTTAGAAATGAATTATTGGAGGCCATCTACCATTCCATCGAAGATTTGAGAATTTCTTATCAATTTGCTTTGGCTACCCAGAATCTTGAAGCGATTCAGCAGGCGCGACACAAAGTAAAGCCCAGTCTGTATCTTTTTGGGTTGGACCAATTGGCCGATATTTTACAGAAAGGCAAAGAAATGATGGAGAGTGATGGTTTTTCGGATGAAATTGAACTCCACAGGCTGGAATTCATTGAATGCACAGATGCCCTGCTCTCGGAACTCGCCATGCAGAAGCCATAAAAAAAGCGGACTTACACCTGTAGATCCGCTTTAGTATTTTACCTATGAAGAAAATTTTTACTGGCACAAAGCTGGGCTTTTTTAGGTAGAATCCTGTTAAGGCATTGTGACCATTTTATCAACAAAGGTTCACAGATCCTTTTTCTTGTTTCTAATAGCCCAACAGAAAAATCATGCCCATCATTTCAAGGTCGCTCTACCCAGGCCCCCCAAAGCATTATATCAATGGTCATTTTGAAACCATAATTCCCAGCTTGTTTAGAAAAATTGAAGGGATTCATTATTCCAGGGAAAAAATCGATACTCCTGATGGAGATTTTTTGAATTTAGATTGGTCCAAAGTAGGCAGCCAAAAACTATTGATCATCTCCCATGGTTTGGAGGGGGGTGCAGACCGTCATTATGCCAAAGCCTTGGCCAAACTGTTTAACGCTTCAGGTTGGGATGTTTTGGCATGGAACAACCGTTCCTGCAACGGGGAAATCAATCTTAGGCCCATCCTGTACCACCATGGCGCATCCTACGACCTGCATACTACTGTCAACCATGCATTGGATCAAAACACCTACTGGGAAATTTACCTTACTGGTATCAGCATGGGAGGAGCCCAGACTTTGAAGTATTTGGGAGAATCAGGTAAAGATTTATCTCCTGTGATCAAAGGGGCGGCTGTTTATTCTACCCCATGTAACCTCCTATCCAGCGCGGAAACCCTGAAGAAAAGAAGCAATAGGTTCTACAAAGAAAGGTTTCTTGGCAAACTGAAGAAGAAAATTGTGGCCAAAGCCCATCAGTTTCCTGGCATATTTGACTTGGATTTGCTGGAAAAAACCAATGATTTCGATGTCTTCGATACCCATTTCACCGCCAAGCTGCATGGTTTCAAGGATGCCCGTGATTTTTATCTCAGTGTGAGTGCAGACAACTGGATGAAGGAAATACAGATCCCCACCTTGATCATCAACGCTATAAATGATCCATTACTAGGTCCGGCATGCTATCCTGAGAGACTGGCACTCAACCATCCGCACCTCTATTTGGAAATGCCCCTAAGAGGCGGCCATACTGGTTTCACTTTGAAAGGGCAGGAGTTTAGCTGGGTAGAAAAACGGGTAATCGAATTTCTTTCCCAATTTTAATCTCCCCAGTCTTCGGAGCCTACCCAAAAGAATATTGGACAATGGATACACCGATCAAAGTCGGGCCAATGCCATTTTCGCCACGGTACCTCCAATGGACAAAGAACTCGTTGCGGCAGGTGAAGGGGCATTCAAAACATTGATGGCATGATCTGATTCACGGATGGAAAAATCATCCAAAAGTCCACCGGTTCTGTCGCAGGCCTGGGCCCTGACACCAGCACCTCCATCGACTAAATCAGATTCCTGAATGTCTGGAATCAGTTCCTGCAAAGCCTTTGTAAAGGCTGTTTTGGAAAAGGACCTGTAGAGTTCTCCCATCCCTGTTTTCCAATATTTCGAAGCTACCTTTTGAAATCCCGGCCAAGCCAAGGTTTCCCTTAATTCAGAAAGGTTGATGTCAGATCTCTTGTATCCTTCCCTACGAAAAGCCAATACCGCATTGGGGCCTGCTTCCACGCCCCCTTTCATCATTCTGGTAAAGTGTACCCCCAAAAACGGAAAGTTGGGGTCTGGTACAGGATAGATCAGGTTTTTGACCAAGTACTCCCTTTCGGGTTTGATCTTGTAATATTCGCCTCTGAATGGAATGATTTTCACATCCAAAGGCTTTCCCAAATTCATTTCGCCTACCTTGTCGGCATACAGTCCCGCGCAATTGATGATCAATTTGGTTTGGTAAGAATCACTTGAAGTATCTATATGGCTTAGTTCATCTTTGTATTTGATATTCAGTACGTTATTATTTAAAAAAATTTCACCTCCGATCTCCTGAAACTTCCGACCATAAGCCCCGGCCACTACTTTATAATCCACGATTCCGGTCTGAGGTACGTGAATGGCAGCTACACCGGCACAATAAGGCTCATAGGTTTTCAGTTCATCCAAAGTGATGTGGCGGCTGCCTTTGAGTCCATTTTGGAGTCCTCTTTCCAATAACCCGTTTAAAATGGGGACCTGCTCTTTTCGGGTAGCTACCACCACTTTTCCAGTAAGTTCGAAAGGAATATTTTCTGCCTCACAAAATTGAATCAATTCCTCGTATCCTTTGATACAATTGACCGCTTTAAGGGAGCCGGGTTTGTAATACAAACCCGAGTGGATGACGCCGCTGTTGTTTCCTGTTTGATGCCTGGCGAGTGTTCCTTCTTTTTCTAGGATGGCTACCTTAAGGTTGGGTTTTTGGGACTTGATTTTTAGGCCTGTGGCCAATCCGACAATTCCCCCTCCAATGATGATGATATCGTAGGTCATGTTTAAAAATTATTTGCTTCAAATATACCAAGGATTGTCATTTAAAGGCATTTCCCTGAAGAAATAAGTAGATCCAGGACCGGAATCTTTACAATATTTCTTTCAAACAGCTTAAGGATTACCTTAACTGAATGAAATGGATGATTTAGCTGGGTAAAGGGAGGAACTTCCTCACCGAGTTGTCTTTTGCAATGCCTTAAACCCCAAAAAATTAATATAGGTATTCACTTACAATTTTTATAAACCCAAGATGAATTTGCATATTTGCACCTTAAACAGAAAGCACCTGTTTGTATAGGTGCAAACGATCATTTATTCCTAACATTAAATGTCACGAGAAGAAATTGAAATTACTTTACCGGATGGTTCAGTAAGAAAGTACGAAAAAGGCATTTCCGGGCTACAGATTGCACTTGGTATCAGCGAGGGTTTAGCCAGAAATGTTTTAGCAGCAAAAGTCAACGGAGAAGTATGGGATGCCAACAGACCCATCTACCAAAGTGCCAAAGTCCAGTTGCTCACTTGGAATGATCAGGAGGGCAAATCCACCTTTTGGCATTCATCAGCGCACCTGATGGCGGAAGCCCTTGAGGCCTTGTATCCCGGTGTTAAATTCGGAATTGGTCCTTCTATAGAGGCTGGATTTTATTATGATGTGGATTTTGGAGAAAAAACGCTGGAAGGAGCGGAGCTTGAAAAAATAGAGGCTAAGATCCTGGAGCTTGCCCGTCAAAAAAATGAATATATCCGCAAAGAGGTTTCCAAAACTGAGGCAGAAAAGTATTTCAATCAAAAAGGGGATGAATATAAATTGGACTTGATTGAGGGGTTGGAAGACGGGACCATTACATTTTATGAACAAGGCAATTTTATTGATCTCTGCAAAGGACCCCATATTCCCAATACCGGATTTGTGAAAGCGGTTAAGCTTTTGAATATAGCTGGGGCTTATTGGCGTGGAGACGAAAATAATAAAATGCTCACGCGAATTTACGGTGTAAGTTTTCCCAAGGCCAAGGAGCTTCAGGAATATCTCCACATGTTGGAGGAGGCCAAGAAGCGTGACCACCGAAAGTTGGGCAGAGAGTTGGAGCTCTTCACCTTTTCGGAAAAAGTGGGCATGGGATTGCCGCTTTGGTTACCCAAAGGAACGCTTCTGAGAGAAAGGCTGGTCGGTTTTCTCAAGAAAGCCCAAGACAAATCCGGCTATCAGCAAGTGGCAACCCCTCATATTGGCCACAAGGCCTTATATGAAACTTCGGGTCATTATGAGAAATACGGCAAAGATTCCTTTCAACCGATAACCACTCCCCATCAGGGTGAGGAGTTTCTGTTGAAGCCGATGAATTGTCCCCACCATTGCGAAATCTATAAATACAAACCCAGGTCTTACAAGGACCTACCCGTCCGGTATGCTGAATTCGGTACGGTCTACCGGTATGAGCAAAGTGGAGAACTGCACGGCTTGACCCGAGTCAGGGGCTTTACCCAAGATGATGCGCACATATTCTGCAGACCGGATCAGGTAAAAGAGGAATTTATCAAAGTAATCGACTTGGTGTTGTATGTCTTTAGTGCCTTGGGTTTTGAAGATTACACGGCACAGATTTCCCTTCGGGATCCTGAAAACAAAAGCAAATACATAGGAACGGATGAGGCATGGGATAAGGCAGAAGCCGCTATTGTAGAAGCCGCTTCAGAAAAAGGGCTTGAAACAATCACCGAGTTGGGTGAGGCTGCATTTTATGGACCAAAGCTGGATTTTATGGTCAAAGATGCATTGGGAAGAAAGTGGCAGTTGGGCACCATTCAGGTAGATTACAATCTTCCGGAACGTTTTCAGTTGGAGTATGTGGGGTCTGATAACCAGAAACACAGGCCTGTAATGATCCACCGAGCCCCTTTTGGTTCTTTGGAACGTTTTGTTGCGGTGCTGATAGAGCATTGTGCTGGAAACTTCCCTTTGTGGCTATCACCGGAGCAGATGATCATTTTGCCTATCTCGGAAAAATATGTGTCCTACGCAGAAAAGATCAAAGCGATATTGGAGGAGGTCGATATTATGGGCAGTATAGATAACCGAGATGAGAAAATCGGAAGAAAAATCAGGGATGCCGAAATCAAAAAAATTCCTTTTATGTTGATTGTTGGCGAGAAGGAGGCGGAAGAGGGAAAAGTGTCGATCAGAAAGCATGGGGAAGGGGATTTGGGTAGTTTCACTCCTGAGGGTTTTGCAGATTATTTCCAACAGATCATCAAGGGTGCATTAAAACAGTAGAAATAAAAGCGAAAAAAGTAGGGAGTTTTTAATAATTCAAAATAATTACGATATTTGCAGTCAATTTCATTAAAATAGCCAAATCAATTTTGAGAGGAAAAAAACCGTTTAGACCGAGACAAGAAGAACCATATAAGGTAAATTCAAGAATCAGAGCCAGAGAAGTTAGGGTAGTGGGGGATTTTGTGGAAGGGGGCAACGCGGTCCTTCCAACAGAAGTAGCCATAAAACTGGCCCAGGACAATGATCTTGATCTCGTAGAAATTTCTCCGAATGCAAGTCCACCTGTATGTAAGGTGATTGATTATGCAAAATTCAAATACGAGCAGAAAAAGAAGCAGAAGGAAATCAAAGCCAATGCTGCAAAGACTGTTCTGAAGGAAATAAGATTTGGCCCCAATACCGATGACCATGATTTCAATTTTAAGTTGAAGCATGCCATCAATTTTCTCAAAGAAGGTGCTAAGGTCAAGGCCTATGTACACTTTGTGGGTAGAACCATTGTGTTTAAGGAGAGGGGCGAAATGTTGTTGTTGAAATTTGCGCAGGAATTGGAGGAATACGGTCAGGTGGAACAGCTTCCCAAAATGGAAGGCAAGCGGATGAATATTTTCATCGCGCCAAAAGCAAAAAAATAATTTCAACAAATCAATACAGCTATGCCAAAAGTAAAAACAAAATCAAGTGCAAAAAAGCGGTTCAAATTATCCGGAACCGGTAAAATCAGGAGAAAGCATGCTTACAAAAGCCACATTCTGACCAAAAAATCCACCAAAAGGAAGAGAAATCTAACCAAAATGGGTTTGGTTCATACCTCAGATGAAGGCCGAGTAAAAGACATGTTAAGGATCTAATCCGGAGTTTAAAGTAAATCAATCAGGTTAATTATTCACCAGACGCTTAGGTATTAAAGTCCAAAAGGCACCAAGGGTCAAAAAATCAAAAAATCATGCCAAGATCAGTAAACGCAGTAGCGTCCAGAGCAAGAAGAAAAAAAGTGTTGAAGGCCACCAAAGGTTACTTTGGAAGAGGTAGCAATGTTTGGACAGTAGCCAAAAACAAGTATGAAAAAGGATTACAATACGCATATAGGGACAGAAAAGTTAAGAAGAGAGAGTTCAGGGCTTTGTGGATCCAGCGTATCAATGCCGGTGCCAGAGAACATGGCATTTCTTATTCCCAGTTTATGGGGATGTTGAAAAAGGCAGAAATTGAATTGAACAGAAAGGTTTTGGCTGATTTGGCCATGAATCACCCTGAGGCATTCAAAGCTGTTGTTGAAAAAGTAAAGTAAGCAGGCAAAGGCTTACTTAATTGAAGAACCCCTCATTCGAGGGGTTTTTTTGTTGCAAAGAATTTATTGGGGAGTCGATGTCATTTTATAAATTTTCACTATATTACAAAAGACGATCATTTCCTGATACTACTTCCGAAAACAGACAATTTCAGTAAAACCTATCTGCATTTAAGAAGTAGGGAGGGTAAGTTGTATTCCCTGTGAAGCAAATTGGTTGAGAAAATGAAACCTTCTGATAAAATGTTCAGAAACACCGATGTAAAGTTTATCGGCAGAGAAAGAGTACAAAACGTAAACAGTTACCATAAATAAAAAAAGCTTCTCAAAAGGAGAAGCTTAGGTGTAGCGAGGAGGGGAATTGAACCGCCTCAGGCGGACCGCCTGAGGCGCCTGCCTCCCGACAGGCAGGGATATGAATCCTGCGCTATCGGTACAAAGGGAGGATGGTTTCTCGGATCCATTGTCTGCCCTGCCCGGACTTAAGTTGTTTTTCTCTAATTAAGGCCTGCTTTTTGTCAGCAAAAAACTCATTATGGATACAGAACCAAGGCCTGTATCGGATAGTGAATCCCTTGGTGGCAAATTGGTTGTGAAAATGAAACCTTCTGATAAAATGTTCAGAAACACCGATGTAAAGTTTATCGGAAGAGAAAGAGTACAAAACGTAAACAGTTACCATAAATAAAAAAAGCTTCTCAAAAGGAGAAGCTTAGGTGTAGCGAGGAGGGGAATTGAACCCCTGTCCGCCTGAGGCGGATATGAATCCTGCGCTATCGGTACAAAGGGAGGATGGTTTCTCGGATCCATTGTCTGCCCTGCCCGGACTTAAGTTGTTTTTCTCTAATTAGGGCCTGCTTTTTGTCAGCAAAGAACTCATTATGGATACAGAACCAAGGCCTGTATCGGATAGTGAATCCCTTGGTGGCAAATTGGTTGTGAAAATGAAACCTTCTGATAAAATGTTCAGAAACACCGATGTAAAGTTTATCGGAAGAGAAAGAGTACAAAACGTAAACAGTTACCATAAATAAAAAAAGCTTCTCAAAAGGAGAAGCTTAGGTGTAGCGAGGAGGGGAATTGAACCCCTGTCCGCCTGAGGCGGATATGAATCCTGCGCTATCGGTACAAAGGGAGGATGGTTTCTCGGATCCATTGTCTGCCCTGCCCGGACTTAAGTTGTTTTTCTCTAATTAGGGCCTGCTTTTTGTCAGCAAAGAACTCATTATGGATACAGAACCAAGGCCTGTATCGGATAGTGAATCCCTTGGTGGCAAATTGGTTGTGAAAATGAAACCTTCTGATAAAATGTTCAGAAACACCGATGTAAAGTTTATCGGAAGAGAAAGAGTACAAAACGTAAACAGTTACCATAAATAAAAAAAGCTTCTCAAAAGGAGAAGCTTAGGTGTAGCGAGGAGGGGAATTGAACCCCTGGCCTCAGGGTTATGAATCCTGCGCTCTAACCACCTGAGCTACCTCGCCAAATCGGATTGCAAATATGAGGTTTAATGGATATAAATGCAAGTTCTTAAATTGAAAAAGTTTACTTTTACGAAAATCTAAATAGGAGTGTTATGGTCAAGAATAAATTTGTAGCTGAATATCAGGTCAATACTTCCCGTAAAATCATCTTTCCATATTTGAGTACGGCAAGTGGACTCTCCGAATGGTTTGCAGATGATGTCAACATCAACGAAGACAAGGTATATAACTTTTCCTATGACAATGAAGACCATTATGCCAAGATCACTGCCTTGAGAACCAATTCACACGTAAAATTTGAGTTTTTTGATCCTAATCTTCCAGATGAAAATGACCATTCCTACATTGAATTCAAATTGGAAGAAAATGAACTGACGCAGACCATATTTTTAAAGGTGATTGATTATTCTGATACCTATGATGATGAAGAGCTGGAATCTATTTGGGAAGGTTTGATCCTTAAATTGAAGGAGATTATAGGAGGTTAATTGAGTCTGATTGTCCATTTTTGCAATAACATTATGACCTTTGTTTCGTCTTAAGTAAATATGAGCAGAAAGGTTTCAGTGAATGCATGAAAAAATTAGATAAGTTGATTCTAGGGTCCTTCATAGGACCATTTTTGTTGACCTTTATCGTGGTGGATTTTATTCTGCTGACGGTAAACATGCTCAAGTATTTCGATGAAATTTTCGGCAAGGGCTTGGGTTTCGGGATCTACATGGAGCTTATCGGCTATTTTGTGATCAGCATTTCCCCGATGGCTTTACCCCTAGCTGTCCTCTTGTCTTCTCTGATGACATTTGGGAATTTGGGGGAACATTTTGAGCTTACGGCAATTAAAAGCAGTGGAATTTCATTGATCCGTGCCATGGCACCCATAGGTGTATTTGTAGTAGTGCTCACCTTTTTGGCCTATCTTTCCAACAATTACCTTGTGCCAAAAGTGAATCTGAAAACCTTCAGTCTACTTTATGATATCCGCACCAAGTCACCCGCTTTCGACATCAAAGAAGGTATTTTTTATAACGGCATCCCAAATTACTCTATCAAAGTAAACCGTAAAAAGGATGACATCAGACTTGAAGATGTGATGATTTATGACCACACTTCAGGCCAGGGAAACATCCATGTGATCGTGGCCGACTCAGGAAGGATGGAGCCATTCTTTAATGACCGTTACATGATGATGACCCTTTACAGTGGCTACAGTTACAATGAAGAAAGGGGTCAGAGGGGTATCAGAGAAAAGCCTGTTGATTTCAGAAGAACCCAATTTTCCCAATATGAAATTATCTTCAGCTTGGATGCATTTAACCTGAATAGGACCTCAGAGGATCAGTGGTCAACTAACCGCTCTATAAAGAACATCGCTGAAATCAAAGTTGACCTCGATTCCATGGACAGGGATCTTACAAACCTGGTTTTTTATAACTTCACCAATGCATCAGCGACCTACAATTTCTTTACCGCTGAGCGACAACTTTCTCCTCCGGATTACCTCCAGACCAAAAAAGATTATTATGATTCCATCAAAAATGAAGCGTTGACCAGGCAAAAAGAACAGGAACTCAAAAGAAATTCCGAAGCAGATAGCCTTAAAAACATTGAAGGAAATGAGCTATCCTCTGATTCACTGAGTAAAATCCAACTGGAAAACCCGATCAAATTTGATTCTTTGGTCAACCCATCTCTCAACCCAAGTACTTCAGCTGCTGTGAACACGTCGGATTCAGTTTTAAATGCAAGAATCAGGCGGTCCAGGGCTAGTGCTGCCACTTCAAGCACCCAATCAAGAGTTCAGAACCTGGAACGGCATAACGCAAGGGGAAAAGATACCACAGAGTCCAAACGAAACCTTGTTTTTACAGAAGCCCAAAAAGCCAGGCTGGATTCAATCATTGAAAAGGAGAGGTATAATGCCAGAGGGGCATCCATTGCCATCAATAATGCGAGGACTTTTAAAAATACCTACAGCCTTAAGAAAAATCAACTCGAAGATTTGGAAAGAGAATACCGACGGTTTAAGATCGCCTGGTACCAAAAATATACCCAAGCCTTTGCCTGTATCGTGATGTTTATGATTGGTGCCCCTTTGGGAGCCATTATCAAAAAAGGGGGGTTGGGGATGCCGGTTTTATTTTCCATCATTTTTTTCATCATCTTCTACATGCTGACCATTACAGGAGAAAAATGGGCAAAAGAGGGTATGTCAAGTCCCTTGTTCGGGACCTGGTTTTCCAACCTTGCCCTAATCCCATTCGGTCTTTTCTTTTTGAAACAGGCCAGAAAGGATGCGAGGCTTTTTGAACCCGATCTGTATGTTGAATTGTTTCAGAAAGGCAAAAAAAAGTGGCAAGAACTTCTTTCCAAATACAAAAGATGAAGGCTATATTTTAAAATATTAAATAAAGCACGTATCTTTGTAGCTGTTTTAAAAAATCATTATTAAAAAATCATTTGACTAGGCATGTATTTAACTTCAGAGAAAAAATCAGAGTTGTTTAAAAATCATGGCAGGTTAAAATCTGATACCGATACAGGCTCTCCTGAATCGCAGATCGCTTTATTTACCTTCAGAATCAAGCACCTGACTGATCATTTAAAAACCAACAAAAAAGACCACTCTTCCAGACTGGGTCTTCTTAAATTAGTAGGTAAGCGCAGGAGCCTTTTGAATTATCTGTACGACAGGGACATTGAAAGATACCGAGCCATTATCGCCGAGTTAGGCATTCGAAAATAATAACTACTGTAAGGTTCTCTATTGGGAGAACCTTACTTTTTTCTTTTCCCCCAATAATTAAACCTTACTTTTATACCTATTCTCAAGATTTATTCTTAACAAAATTGTATGTTACCTAATGTTATTTCCAAATCTATTGTCCTAGAAGACGGTAGAGAGATTATTATTGAAACCGGGGCTTTGGCTAAGCAGGCTGATGGCGCGGTGGTTGTAAAAATGGGAAAAGCGATGTTGCTAGCGACCGCTGTATCCCGAAAAGAAGCCAACGATGGGGTTGATTTTCTCCCTATGTCAGTTGATTACCAAGAAAAATTTGCCTCATCCGGCAAGATCCCAGGAGGCTTTTTGAAAAGGGAAGGAAGACTTTCCGATTATGAAATTCTGATCAGCAGAATGGTGGACAGGGCTTTAAGACCCATTTTTCCTGATGACTATCATGCTGAAACCAAAGTGGACATCACCCTGATTTCTGCTGATGATGAGGTACTACCGGATTGTTTGGCCGGTCTTGCTGCTTCTGCTGCCTTAGCAGTATCGGACATTCCTTTTAACGGGCCGATTTCCGAAGTGAGAGTTGCTAAAATTGACGGTAAGCTCCATATCAATCCTAGCCCAGCTCAATTGGAAAAAGCCACGCTTGAACTTATAGTCGCAGGTTCTTTGGAGTTTGTGCTGATGGTAGAGGGAGAAGGCAACGAAGTCTCTGAAGATGAAATGGTGGAAGCCTTACAATTTGCACATGAAGAAATCAAGCGACATTGTCAGGTTCAGTTGGAATTGACCAAAGCAGTGGGCAAGGAAGTAAAAAGAGAATATGCCCATGAAGTTTCGGATGAGCCTCTGTACGAAAAAATGAAAGCAGAGCTCTATGATGCCTGTTACCAGTCAGTCAGCCTACAAATTGCTGACAAAAGCATTCGCTCCGAAAACATCAAGGCCATCAAAGAAGGATTTATTGAAAGTCTTGGCGAAGAGCACGAATTTGAAGCAAGTTTGATTGGGCCTTATTTCCATAAAATTCACAAAGAAGCAGCCAGAAACTTTACCTTGAAGGAAAAGAAAAGGCTTGATGGCAGAAATCCCGATGAAATCAGACCGATTTGGTCGGTGGTGGATTATCTACCTTCTGCACATGGATCTGCAATATTTACCAGAGGTGAAACGCAGTCCTTGACCACTTGTACGCTAGGTACCAAACTAGACGAACAAATGGTAGATGGTGCAGTGATTTCCGGATACAATAAATTCTTTCTTCATTATAATTTCCCAGGATTCTCTACAGGTGAGGTAAAAATCAACCGTGGACCGGGCAGGAGGGAAGTAGGACATGGAAACTTGGCCATGAGGGCATTGAAAAAAGTGCTTCCATCCCCAGATCAGAATCCATATACGATCCGGATCGTCTCCGATATTCTCGAGTCAAATGGTTCTTCATCCATGGCAACAGTATGCGCTGGTTCTCTGGCACTTATGGATGCAGGTATTCCTATCAAAGCACCTGTTACCGGGATTGCTATGGGGATGATATCTGACTCCAAAACAGGAAATTATACCATCTTGTCTGATATCTTGGGTGATGAAGATCACCTGGGTGACATGGACTTTAAAGTGACCGGTACAGCCAAAGGCATTACCGCCTGTCAAATGGACCTGAAGGTGGAAGGTTTGGATTACAGTGTTTTGAAAGAAGCGCTTTATCAAGCAAGAAAAGGTAGATTACATATATTAGATGAGATCAACAAAACCTTGGCCGAACCAAGACCGGAACTAAAACCACATACTCCAAGATCCTCCATGATGTCTATTCCCAAGGAATTGATTGGTGCGGTGATCGGACCAGGTGGTAAGGTGATCCAAGAGATCCAGAAAGATACCGGTGCGACCATCATCATAGAAGAAGTGGACAACATGGGCAAGATCAACATCTTCTCCAACAACCAAACTTCTATGGATGCAGCCATCAGCCGTATCCGTGGCATTGTAGCCATGCCTGAAATAGGAGAAACCTATACCGGTAAAGTGAAAAACATCATGCCTTTCGGAGCCTTCATTGAATTTATGCCAGGTAAAGACGGTTTGTTGCACATTTCCGAAATCAAATGGGAAAGGCTTGAAAACATGGAAGGTGTTCTTGAACCAGGCGAGGAAATTATGGTTAAGCTCATAGATGTTGATAAAAAGACAGGTAAGTTTAAATTATCCAGAAAGGTATTATTGCCTAAACCTGAAAAATCCGATAAAAATTAATTAGATTTAATTTAGTCAATAAATCACATTGAACTTATTTTGAATCGACATCTGTTATAGAAAGGTCTAAACAATAAATGAATTTCCTGAATGAGGCAACTTAAAATTAGCAAACAGATTACCAACAGAGAAAGTCAGTCTCTGGATAAGTACCTTCAAGAAATAGGTAAGGTGGACCTACTCACCGCTGATGAAGAGGTGGTTTTGGCCAAGAGAATCCGTGAAGGAGACCAACTTGCTCTTGAAAAATTAACCAAAGCCAACTTGAGGTTTGTGGTCTCAGTAGCCAAGCAGTATCAGAATCAAGGGCTTTCTCTTGGAGATTTGATCAATGAAGGTAACCTGGGCTTGATAAAGGCCGCACAAAGGTTTGACGAAACCAGGGGATTTAAGTTCATCTCTTATGCTGTTTGGTGGATCAGACAGTCCATTTTACAAGCCCTAGCAGAGCAGTCTAGAATTGTTCGTTTGCCTCTCAATAGAGTAGGTTCACTGAATAAAATCAGCAAAACCTTTTCTGAGTTGGAGCAAAAGTTTGAAAGGGAACCCTCGCCAGAGGAATTGGCAGAAGTGTTGGAAGTGACTGCAGGAGAAGTGGTAGATACCATGAAAATCTCAGGAAGGCATGTTTCCATGGATGCTCCATTTGTTCAGGGAGAAGAAAACAGCCTTTTGGATGTGTTGGAAAATGACGGGGAAGAAAAACCCGACGACGGACTGATGAATGATTCCTTACGAAAAGAGGTTCAACGAGCCCTTTCTACCTTGACCCAAAGAGAAGCGGATGTCATCACCCTTTATTTTGGACTCAATGGTGAACACGCCATGACTTTGGAAGAAATCGGGGAAAAGTTCAACTTGACAAGAGAAAGAGTTAGACAAATTAAAGAAAAGGCCATCAGGAGGTTAAGACATACTTCAAGAAGTAAAACTTTAAAACCTTATCTGGGTTAATAAGTTCAATTTGATAAATCATATAAAGGGGCTCATCGCCCCTTTTTTTGTTTGATCATTGGAGCTGAATATTCTTGGTGTATTTTTTGATCACTAAAAATTATTCCGAATAATCTCCTGTTTGGGAATTTTAACGATTCGAAACTTTGTTTCCAAAATTAAAATAATAAAATTTGCCAACCGAAAAATCACTCCCCATGAACCAAGAAATAGAAGAAGTTAAAGTATTGATCATAGGATCCGGACCGGCAGGATATACCGCTGCCATCTATGCAGCAAGGGCAGGTCTGAAGCCGGTGCTGTATACAGGTGGACAGCCTGGAGGACAATTGACCATTACCAACGACGTTGAAAATTATCCGGGCTATCCTGATGGAGTGATGGGACCTCAGATGATGGATGATTTCAGAAGACAAGCCGAGCGGTTTGAAACAGATGTTCGGTATGGCATGGTCACCTCAGTGGATTTTTCACAAAGGCCTCATAAGATCGTTGTAGATGATCAAAAAGTGATTCTGGCGGATACAGTGATCATTTCCACCGGGGCCTCTGCCAAATGGCTTGGCTTGGAAAGTGAAACCCGACTCAACGGAAAGGGCGTATCTGCCTGTGCTGTTTGTGACGGTTTCTTCTTTAGAGGGCAGGATGTAGCCATAGTTGGTGCAGGAGATACAGCCTGTGAGGAAGCATCTTATTTGTCCAATATTTGTAATAAAGTCTACATGTTGGTAAGGCGTGATGAAATGCGTGCTTCTCAAATCATGCAAAAAAGAGTCATGTTAAATCCTAAAGTTGAAATTCTGTGGAATACAGAAACAGTAGAAATCTTAGGTGAGGATGAGGTAAAAGGAGTGAAAATTAAAAATAACCAAACTGGCGCAATCAGTGATCTTGCAGTTACCGGATTTTTTGTAGCCATAGGCCATGAACCCAACACCAGTATCTTCAAAGATTTTCTTGACATGGACGAGTCAGGTTATATCAAAACCATACCCGGGAGTACGAGAACCAATGTAGAAGGAGTTTTTGCCTGCGGCGATGCACAGGACCATATTTACAGGCAGGCAGTCACTGCTGCGGGGACAGGATGCATGGCGGCGTTGGATGCAGAGCGTTACTTGGCTGAATTGGAATTGGTTTAAAAACGTGGGGATGCCATTTGTCAAAAGCCCCTGGTTATTAAGCTTCATATTCTGGTGCCTCACAGCAACCGCCCTCCAAGCTCAGGTTTTTCCAAAGTTAATTAAGAAACCCAAACCAAAACCCGATTCGGTTGCCCCACTGGATTACAATGTCATCAATCCGTTTGATGTTCAGAAATACCTGATGGATCTGAGAAAAGGGTCCGATTCTCTTTTTTACAAAGATTTTGTCGATCTCAAGCGCAGTCTTACGCCGGTTAGTGAAGACACCTTGTCCATCATTTGGGCGCCTACCAATCAGTTGGTACAGGTATCCGAGCAAATCCAGATAGACAGCATTTGGGTTACTGCCTTTGAATATTTTTCTTCTTGGGACAGCAAAAAAATCAACATCTATGATTTTGATCCCAAAGATTTTAAGGATACTGTCTACATCAAATTATATGATCCTTTTTTTGGCTCCAATTGGCACAAACCTCTGGATGAAACAAAAATCAATTCTGAGTTTGGGTTCAGGAGGTACAGGTGGCACCACGGTACTGACCTCAGTCTCAAGATTGGTGATCCTGTTTACAGTACCTTTGATGGAATTGTTCGTATGCGATCTTATGATAGAAATGGGTATGGCTATTATGTGGTAGTTAGGCATAGAAATGGTCTGGAAACCCTTTATGGACACCTGTCAAAGATTACTGTGGATGTAGGGCAGGAGGTTAAGGCAGGGGATATACTCGGACTTGGAGGCAGTACAGGTCGCAGTACAGGCCCGCACCTCCATTATGAAATCAGGTATCAGGGACTTTCCATCAACCCAACTGAGATCTTCGATTTTAGTATAGGGAGACTCAAAATGGAAATCTACCCAGTTACTGCTAATAGTTTTGAACATGTCATACAAGCTCAACAGGTCGTCTATCACCGTGTCCGAAGTGGTGAGAACCTCAGTACCATAGCAAGGAGATATGGCGTGACAGTAGGCCATGTGACCAGAATGAATGGCATTTCCTCCCGGTCGATCCTTCGGGTGGGGCAAAGATTAAGGATTCGTTAAACTTTTTTACAGTAGGCTGGTGTTAAGGCTTCAATGTTTCAATTTGAAAACCAATTTGTATGAAATTAGATATACTGGTAATTGCTGCACACCCCGATGATGCGGAGCTTTCCTGTTCGGGCACCATAGCCGCGCATGTTGCCAAAGGTTATAAAGTGGGTATCCTTGACTTGACACAGGGGGAAATGGGTACAAGGGGAACTCCGGAAATCAGACTGAAGGAAGCGGAAGAGGCAGGAAAAATTTTAAATATTTCTATGAGAAGGAATGCCGGTTTCAGGGATGTGTTTTTTACCGATGACGAAAACCACCAAATCCAAATCGCGCAAATTATCCGCCAATATCGTCCAGAAATTGTCTTGGCCAATGCGGTTACCGATAGACATCCTGATCATGGAAAAGGGGGAAAGTTGGCTTCTTTGGCTTGTTTTGTCAGCGGTTTGCGAAGGGTGGAAACCTTCCATGATGGAGAATCACAAGCACCTTGGAGACCCAAATACCTGTACCATTTCATTCAGAACAATTATATCAAACCTGATTTTGTGGTAGACATCTCATCCTATTGGGAGCAAAAGCTGGAAAGCATCAAAGCCTTTAAATCCCAGTTTTATGATCCTGAAAACAAAGAACCTGAAAGTTTTATATCCTCCTCCGAATTTATGGATTTTGTGGAAGCCAGGGCAAAAGAATTTGGTCATTCCATCAATGTAAAATATGGAGAAGGCTTCACGGTAGAAAAAATGATAGGAGTGAATGATTTATTTGACCTTGTTTAATCACTGAAAAATTGAAATACACTGGACTTGCCCTCATGGAGCAAGTCTTTTTATTTTCCAATCATCCCGAGTTCCCATACGTTCATAAACGACCCTATCATGCAGCCTGCTGGGTCTTCCCTGCCAAAACTCAAAAAAATGAGGGATGACTCGGTATCCACCCCAATGATCCGGCTTTTGGATAGGCTCCTCCTTGAATTTCAAGGACCATTTTGCTTCCTCTTTTTCAAGAAACTGCCGATTGGGAATTTCTTGGCTTTGGGGTGAAGTCCACGCACCTATCTGACTGGAGAAAGGCCTGGAAAAAAAATATGCTTCGGATGCTTCCTGGCTGATTTTCTCCACTTTTCCATTGATCCTTACTTGCCGCTCCAGTTCTCCCCAGAAAAAATTCAAAGCCGCATGGGGATTGTTGGCCAATTCCTTTCCTTTTTTACTGTTGTAATTGGTAAAAAAAACAAAACCATGATCCACTCCTTTGAGCAGGACAATCCTGGATTCTGGCAAATTCTGTAGATTGACGGTGCTTAAATTCATGGCATTGACTTCTAAAACCTTGGCCTCCATGGCCTGTTCAAACCAAATTTTAAACTGTTGGAGAGGGTCTGGGTCTACTTCCTCTACATTAAGGCTTTTTAAGGAATAATCTTTTCTGATATCAGCTATGTTCATCGGGGATAATTATTTTATAAATAACACTATAAAAATACCAATGTTATGGCATTTATGAAATTTTACTTTATATTGACCGAGAAATTTAAATTTCATTTTTATGGAATATAATTCCAACATTACACCAAAATCGGGTAATCTTTTGATATCAGAACCGTTTTTACAGGATGAAAATTTTGTAAGGTCCGTGATTTTGCTTTGTGAAAACAATGAAAATGGATCTTTTGGTCTGGTGTTAAACAAACTCTCCATACTCAAAATCGGAGATCTGATTGAAGACCTGAATAATTTCGATGATCAGGTGTACGTAGGTGGTCCGGTAGAACAGAACACTTTGCATTTTATTTACCATTCTTCAGAATCTTTACTCAATGGCAGCGTAGAACTTTGTTCGGGAGTTTGGTGGTCCGGGGATTTTGAAGAGCTCGTGGATAAAATTAAGCTGGGTCAGATAGATAAAGCTAACTTTCGATTTTTTATTGGGTACTCAGGTTGGTCAGAGGGTCAGTTGAAAGAAGAACTGATAGAGAAAACCTGGATTGTGTGCGAACAACTCGATTCTGACAATTTATTTAATTCATCCCCTGATGAACTTTGGAGGCTTATTTTGCGGAATATGGGAGGTGATTTCCAGGTTTTGGCAAATTATCCTATTGACCCAAGATTAAATTAATTCAAATTTATTACTTTTGTTCACGTTAGCTATCGGTACTAGTACATTAGGATTATGGATAAGGACAAAGAAATGTCAGAGGAAAAAAAGGTGACTCCTGAAACCAACGAAATCAATTCAGAGAGTAATCATACAGAAAAAGGGTCTGAAAATCAAGAAGATAAATCGGAGAAATTTGAAGAACTAAAGGAGTCCATCTCAGAGGATCCCCAAGCCGAGATCGAAAAAGAGGAGGCTGTTTCGACATTTGAGTCTGATGGTATTGAGCAAGAGACTATGCAGGAAGCTTCTGAGGAAAAAGAAGCGGAAATAGATCCAATGATTACTCCGCAGGTTCAAAAAGATGAACCAGCCTCTGAAGAAGACAAATCTGAAACCATTGACGTCAAATCTGAACCAAAAGGAGACCAATCCGAAACCAATCCAAACTTGCCGGAATCCACAGCTTCCCAATTAGAAGATTCAACAGAACCTGAGTCGGCGGAATTTTTTACTTCCAAACCCGAAGAAACCGATCAATCAGATGAGGCTGTTGTAAATGAACAAGCATCATTGAACTCGGAAGAGGAAAGTGAACCTGAGATCCAACAAGCATCCATTGAAAATGAATCGGACTCAGTCGCTGCTGCTGCACCAGCTATTTCCAGTTCAGATAAGCAAAAAGATGCGGAAAAGATTGTGGACGAGGAGGAAACCACTGAGCAATCAGAAGAGGAACATCATGAAGATGATGATCATATTGACTATTCAGAATTTTCCAAAAAGCAACTGATATCTGCCTTAAAGGAACTTTTGCAGGGAAGTAATTATATGAAAGCGGACAAATCTGTCCACGAGATCAAAACCCATTTTGATGAATTACTTTCGAAAGAGAAGGACGATGCTCTTAAACAATTTATTTCTGATGGGGGGGTAGAGGCTGATTTTGAATTTAGGAACTCAGATGAGGATCGTCAGTTTTTTATCCTATACCATGATTTCAGAGAAAAAAAATCCGCCCAATACAAAGAACTGGAACGAAGCAAAGAGACCAATCTTCACGCCAAGAACAAAATTCTAAACACCCTGAGAGAACTGGTGGATGGTGAAGAAACCACACACTCCATCAGTACCATTAAAGCCATTCAGGAGGACTGGAAAAAGATAGGACCAGTACCTTCTTCACAGAATAGAAACCTCTGGGCATCATACAATGCTTTGATGGATAGGTTTTATGACAACAGAAGTATCTATTTTGAGCTCAAGGAATTAGACAGGAAAAAAAATCTCGAGAGCAAACTGGAGCTTTGTGAGAAAGCGGAGGCGCTGGTAAATGTAAAAGATCTTAAAGAAGCCATCAAGCTACTCAATGACCTCCATGAGGAATTCAAACATATAGGCCCTGTCCCCAGAGAAGAGCAGGAATCCTTGTGGCAAAGATTTAAAGAGGCCTCAGATGCCATCTATTCAAGAAGAAAAGAATACTATGAAAGTCAAAAGGAAGTATTTAAGGTCAATCAGGATAAAAAAGAGGGACTGATTGAAAAATTAAATACTTTTACAGATTTTACGGCCAGCAGAATCAAAGAGTGGAATATCAAGACCAAGGAGATATTAGAGATCCAGAAGGAATGGGAAAAAATTGGACCCGTACCCAGAGAAGTCGGTAAAGATATCAACAGGGCCTTTTGGGGGGCATTCAAGCAGTTTTTTCACAACAAAAACCTGTTCTTTAAAGAGCTAGATGAAATTCGGCAAGCCAATAAACTGAAAGCCGAGGCGTTGATAACCAGGGCCGAGGAAGTGATGGATAGTTCCGAATGGCAAGATACGGCAAATACGCTAATCGGACTTCAAAAAGAATGGAAGGAAATAGGCCCCACGCCTGAAAAAGTCAGGGATGAGCTATACAAAAGATTTAAATCTGCCTGTGACACTTTCTTCGAAAATAAAAGGAAAGCCAATAAGCAAGTTTCAAAGGAATTCGACACCAATCTGGAATTAAAAGAAGCAATCTGCCAAAAGATCAACACGGCCGCAGCTTCTGATGATTTATCTCCGGATGAACTTGAAAAACTGATCCTTGAATATCAAGCCATTGGTTTTGTTCCCAGAAAGAACATCAAGGAAATAGCAGCCAAATTCAATGATGCCGTGGATACTTATGTGAAGAACATGGGACTAGAAGGAGTCAAAAGAGATGAGTTCTTGTTCCGGTTGAACCTAAACAAGATTCAGGGTGACCCCAACCTCAACAGGGTGCTGAACAAAAAAGAACATGGCATCAGGAAACAGATTTCTGATCTTGAAAACAATGTAACCCTTTGGAGAAATAATCTTGAATTCTTTGCCTCTTCCAAAACTGCAGATAAATTGAAAGATCAGTTTGATGAGAAAATTGAAAAGGCTGAAAAGGAAATAGAAAAGCTTAAGAAGAAACTGTCCATCATCAGAGAATTTTAATACTTTGGATCTAAGATAGATAGGTGTCTTTATCAATATTTTTACCAATTAGTTTTGCTTAAAACTTACAGCCTTCTATATTTGCACTCACAATTGAGGAAAGCAGCTTTGAAAGGCATTTAATCCAGCAAATCTTCCCTTTTCCACTCAATTGCCTCCTTAGCTCAGCTGGTAGAGCAACTGACTTGTAATCAGTAGGTCGCTGGTTCGATCCCGGCAGGGGGCTCTTAAAATCAGGCACTTAGAAAACCTTCTAAGTGCCTTTTTTGTGAAGTGGTACCTAGGTATTTCTGTAATTTATCCAATGAATAAGATGTAAGGATTTCTGACTGAGAAACAGCCCAAATGCTATGGAGATGACCCTTTCCCATCCTATACGGGATATTTTCCATTAGTAAAAAATGGTTTTTAATTCTCAACCAAGTACATTAGCTTTCAAGCTTAATTTAAGCCATCTATGAGAATTATCCAGTGCATCCTTATTATTGCCATTTTTTTTGGGTCTTTTGGACTCAGCGCACAGACACTTTCATCTTCTGAAATCTACCATCAACTCCTTAGGCTAAAGGAAACCAAAAGAATCCTCTATGTAGCAGCACATCCAGATGATGAAAACACCCGTTTGATTGCCTATCTAGCCAATAGAGAACATGCCCAAGTGGCCTACTTATCAATGACCAGGGGTGATGGAGGGCAAAATCTGATCGGTAAAGAATTGGGCATAGAACTCGGAATGATCCGTACCCAGGAATTGCTCAGGGCGAGAGAACTGGATGGAGGAATTCAATATTTCAGTAGAGCTTTGGACTTTGGGTATAGCAAAAATCCTCCTGAAACCCTTAACAATTGGGATGAGGAAAAGTTGCTTTCGGACGTGGTATGGATCATAAGGAAGTTTCAACCCGATATCATCATAACCCGATTCAATACCATTCCAGGCACCACGCATGGCCACCACACTACCTCCGCGATCTTGGCGGGGAAAGCTTTCAAAATGTCCAATGATCCCAATGTTTTTCCCGATCAACTGGAACATGTTCAACCTTGGCAGGCAAAAAGGATTTTCTGGAATGCTTACAGTTGGGGGGGGAACTATGAACCGGAACCAGGCAAGCTTTTTTACAATTTCCCTGTGGGCGAATTCAATCCTATCTTGGGTACCTCTTATTCCCAAATTGCAGCCGACAGCAGGACGATGCACAAATCTCAAGGGTTTGGAGCAACAGCCCAAACAGGGGAAAGCAATGACTTTGTAGAGCTGGTCGATGGGGCAAATTTTCGAAATGATCCATTTGAAGGTGTAGCCAATAAATGGGAAGAATTGGAAGGTGGAAAAGCGATTGAACAACAAATTCAAGTGGCCATAGATAATTACGATTTCAGAAACCCCTCTGCCCAGGTGGAACAATTGTTGGCCATCAAGAAAAGCTTGGACCGACTCAAAACTGACCTTAACTGGGTGCGGGAGAAGCAGCAATTGATCAGGGAAATAACCAATTACACATTGGGCATAAAAACCGAGTTCCTTTCCAAAAAAGAATTGGCCTATCCCGGAGAGGAGGTGTCTGCAAGCCTTGTATTCAACAATCCCTCTAAGATCAGTGTGAAATTGATTGAATTTACGATTTTGGATAAAAGAATACCCATAAGCGAGACAGTTGTAAACAATCAGCCATTTCGAAAAGAGGTCAAGATTGTGTTGCCTGAAACCTACCCAGTATCCCAACCGTATTGGTTGGACAATCCGGTCAAAGAGCAGTTGTTTGACATTGAAGACCAAACCCTGATTGGAAAAGCTTTTAACCAACCTGCCCTGACGGGCTTGTTAAGTTATGAGATGTCGGGTGAACTGTATACCAAAGAGGTTCCATTGGTCTATAAATACAATGATCAGGTGGATGGGGAAATCAAACAGCCCTTTACGCTCATTCCAGAGGTCAACCTGAGTTTGGATAAAAACAACTTGTATGTTTTGGACGGAATACCGCAGGTACTTCGGGTTGATGTTCGTTTTCAGAATGGAGAAAAGGAAGGGGAAATCATTTTAAATGGATTACCAGAAAGCAAGTATAAAACGATCCGGAAGGAAAACCAGCTAGATAAAAAATTGATAAGTTTTTGGATTGAAATTGAGGGATTATCAGAAAGAGAAAAACAGGAAGTTGAAGTACAATATGTGACCCCCTCAGGGAAGGTTTTTAACCAGGGTATGAAGCGAATATTATACAAGCACATACCAAATCTAACTTATTTTCCGTCCAGTACCTTCAATTTATTGAGCTTAAACAAGCCAATCAGTTCCCAAAAAATAGGCTATGTGAATGGGGCAGGAGATGATATTCCATCGCTCTTATCCAATATGGGATACGAGGTGACCCTCCTCGAAAATGGGGATTGGAGTCAATCAAAACTGGCCACTTATCAAACCATCATAGTCGGCATCAGGGCATTTAATGTTAACCAACAACTTGCTGATCAAGTGGGAAATTTGATGAAATACGTCGAAGATGGAGGCAACCTAATTGTCCAATACAACACATCATCTCCACTTCTGACCCGAAATCTTGGACCCTATCCTTTTGAATTGTCCAGAAACAGGGTTGCAGTTGAGGATTCTCCGGTAATCATGGACAAAACAAACAAAGTTTTACAGACTCCTTACCAAATTGAGTCCAGGGATTTCGAAGGCTGGGTTCAAGAAAGAGGGTTGTACTTTCCCGACCAATGGGACAATGCTTACCAAACCCCTTTAACCTTACAGGACCCAGATGAACCCTCTACCAAAGGCGGTTTGCTCCTTGCTGAGTATGGCAAAGGCACATATGCTTATTCAGGGATTTCCTGGTTTAGGCAATTACCTGCTGGCGTCCCGGGAGCAACCAAAATCTTCATCAATCTAATAGAACGAGCCGGTGCAAAAAGATAAAGAAAGCTGGAGCCGTATATATGCCCTAATGCTGTTGGTTTTAGGCTTGTTGATTTTTTTGTTCTACCAGCTTAGCCTAGCCTTTTCATGAATATCATTGACTGGATAGTCCTGTTCGGCACCCTGATCCTGATTGTTGGATATGGGGTGTATAAAACCTACGGTCCCAAGGACATGGAAAGTTACCTAAAAGGCAACAATGACATGAATTGGTGGACCATAGGGCTTTCCATCATGGCCACCCAAGCTTCTGCCATCACTTTTTTGAGCACTCCGGGGCAAGCCTATGAAGATGGGATGCGCTTTGTGCAGTTTTATTTTGGATTGCCCATTGCAATGATCATCATTTCGGCATTTTTCCTGCCTATTTATTATAAGTTAAAAATTTATACGGCTTATGAATATCTGGAAGGCCGTTTTGATTTAAAAACCAGGACACTGGCCGCATTACTTTTCTTGGTTCAAAGAGGTCTTGGAGCGGGTATAACCATTTATGCCCCTGCCATCATCTTATCTACTTTGCTTGGCTGGAACCTTACTTGGACCAATATCTTTATTGGCGTATTGGTGATTATTTATACGGTTTCAGGAGGCACCAAGGCGGTATCTATCACCCAGAGGCAACAAATGGTGGTCATGATGGGAGGGATGGTGCTCGCAGGGCTCCTTGTCATTCAGTTGCTGCCTGTCAAATTTACAGAAGCCCTGCATGTGGCAGGAAAAATGGAAAGGCTCAATATTGTGAACTTTGATTTTGACCTATCAGACCGATACAATTTTTGGTCTGGGATTACAGGTGCACTGTTTTTGTTTCTTTCATATTTTGGAACTGATCAATCGCAGGTTCAACGGTACCTAACAGGAAAATCCCTCAATCAGAGTAGAATGGGCTTGATCATGAACGGATTTCTCAAGGTTCCGATGCAGTTTGTCATTCTCTTTATCGGTGTGATGGTATTTGTTTTTTATCAGTTTTTTCAGCCTCCTGTATTTTTCAATTCCGTCCAAACTGAAAAGCTTTTGGACAGTGATTATAGAGAGGAATTCCATGGGCTGGAAGCGGAATTCAAGGAGAAATTTGAGGAAAAAAATGCGCAGATTTTTGCCATGGTCGATGCCATAGAATCTGGAAATGAAGAAGAAGTAATCAGTCTGAGAGCTCAGATCAATCAACAAGCCGCTGATCAGGAAGCCATCAGGACCCAGGTTAAGGAATTAATCGTGAAAAATGATCCATTGGCTGAAACACGCGATACGGACTATGTGTTCATGCGTTTTGTGATGGATTTCTTGCCAAAAGGTGTCGTCGGGTTGCTATTTGCCGTAATATTTAGTGCAGCCATGTCTTCTACTGCTTCAGAATTGAATGCATTGGGGTCGACTTGTACGATTGATATTTATAAAAGATCAATCAAAAAAGAGGAGAGCTCCAAGCATTACATGATTTCTTCCAAATGGTTTACGGCCATTTGGGGTGGGATTGCTATCATTTTTGCCACCTATGCCTCTTTGTTTGAAAACTTAATCCAAGCCGTCAATCTTTTGGGGTCATTGTTTTACGGGGTGATCCTGGGAATTTTCATCGTTGGTTTCTTTTTAAAACGAATAGGAGGCACCGCGGTGTTTACTGCGGCATTGATCACAGAGGCAATCATCTTACTCATACATTGGCACAATGGAAGTGAATTGTTTGGAATTAACATTGACATAGGCTTCCTCTGGTACAATCCCATCGGTTGTCTTTTGGTCATGCTTATTGCAGGTTTGATTCAATTGTTCCGGGGTATGCTGTCAAAAAGTTGACAAAAAATAAGAGAGACCCCAAAGTCTCTCTTATAAAATGATGGCTTATCCGCTCACCTCAAAGATTTGATCAATCGCTCATTCAAACCTACATAATCAGGATTTTTGGCTTCCCTTGCCATCTCCATCGATTGTTGAGCACTGGCCAATGCTTCTTTTTTCATCCCTAAATTGGCCTCAATCTTGGCTTTAAGATGGGTGGTCCAATATTTTGGATCGGCTTCCACTGATTTTTGGATCCACTCCAAAGCCTGTTTTTGGTCTTTACCGTTGGTGAAATAGTAGTTGGCCGCTTGATAATAAAGCCCAGGATTTTCCGGATCATTTTCAATGACCAATTCCCTGATTTGTTTCATCACAATGTCATCCACCTCTGTTTCAATTCTGAATTTGATGCCGCTGTTTTCCCAATTGATTGCGACTGAAGCACCAGTATCTGTCATGTCCACAAAATTGATTTCCATGGTTTCGAATTTGCGGTTGTGCTTTTCAGGTTTGACTGTGAATCTGAGCAGGTCATCTTCTTGAGAATAGCCTACTGCACCCCAGAGTTTGGTGTTTTTGGAAAGAATGACAGTCCATTCATTCCTGTTTGGGATGCTATACAACGCATAGCTTCCAGCTGGAACCACATTGTTATTGACCTTGACATCCGAAGAAAAAGATAGGATCGTGGCCGCATTGGCACCAGTACGCCAAACATCTCCATAGGGAACCAATTCTCCAAATATTTTCCGGCCTTTGGTGCTTGGCCGACTGTATTCTACCGAAACATCCGTCAGTCCGATCTTTTGACTGACCTTGGCAGCTGGACTTGCCTGAGGCATTTGAATCTGTTGGGCCTGTACCTGATAGGCAAGGAACAAAACTGAAAATAATGCAATAAAAGACTGTTTTTTCATAATTTTTCCCGACTGTATATGGATTTTGATATTTAATATAAAAACGGCACTTATGGGCCGTAAATTTTGTGTAGATTTATTAAATTGTGCATGAAAGATATAAAAGTTATTTCAAAAAAATTCTTTTTGGAAGACCCTGTTCCTACTTTGGCCAAAAATTTATTGGGCAAAGTTATCGTAAGCCATATTGATGATGTGCTGACCGTTGGCAGGATAGTTGAGACTGAAGCCTATGATGGTGAGGTGGACCGCGCATGTCATGCCTTCCCTTCCAGGCGAACCGCCAGGACGGAGGTCATGTTCCGGGAAGGAGGAATAGCTTATGTCTATCTGTGTTACGGAATCCATCATTTGTTCAATATAGTCACCCATCCCGAAAATACGGCCTGTGCAGTATTGATTAGGGCCATTGAACCAATAGAAGGTGTTTTGCACATGAAAAGAAGAAGAAATGTCAATCAGTTGAACCAATTGACCAATGGCCCTGGCAAATGCGCCCAAGCTTTAGGCATCACTACTGAGTACAATGGCATCATGCTACACGATCAGACCTCTCGCATATGGTTAGGTGATGATGGCAATAGGTCCATTTTCAAAGTGATTTCAAGTCCTAGGATAGGCGTGGACTATGCTGGTGAAGATGCACTATTACCTTGGAGATTTTATATAGAACATAATCCATTTGTAAGCAAGAAATAAATGAGTTTTGCTATCATAGCACCCGGAAAAGACGTAACGGAATGGATTGACCTGTTTCAGGAAATGGATGATTCATTATCCATTCAGGTCTATCCCGATCTCAGGGATAAGGAAAGTATTGAAGCAGTTTTAGTCTGGAAACATCCGCAAGGCATCTTAAAAGAGTTGCCCAACCTAAAGCTGATCTGCTCTATGGGAGCAGGTGTAGATCATATCCTCAGTGACCCCCAACTCCCTGAAAACATTCCCATCACCAGAATTGTGGACGACAAACTCACCTTCTCCATGACCAATTATGTGGTCACTGCGGTCTTGTTTCACCACCGCCAAATCCCCAAATATCTTGCGTATAAATCAGAACATATGTGGGATATGAGGGAACCTGAGGTACCGGTCACCATAGGAGTGATGGGTACAGGTGCCTTAGGAAGTGATGTTTTGGATAAACTTTCGTATCTTGGATTTAATGTGATAGGTTATGGGAGAAGCCGCAAAAAAGAATTTGGGTTTCCCTATTATTCTGGGGATGAATTGGAATCTTTTCTCAGCAAAGTGAATGTTCTGGTTTGTTTGTTGCCCCTCACACCTGACACAGAAGATATTCTGAATTTATCGTTCTTTGAAAAATGTCAACGAGGAACCTACCTTATTAACGTTGCCCGGGGCAATCATTTGGTAGAAGCCGATTTGCTACTGGCAATAGAAAAAGGGTTTATTTCTGGAGCTTTTCTGGATGTCTACAGAGAGGAGCCGCTTCCCAAAGACCACCCTTTTTGGGATCATCCCAAGATAATGCTCACACCGCACATAGCGAGTGTTACCAATCCTGCCGCAGCAGCGCCACAGATCTATAAAAACTATGAAAATATGAAGAAAAACCTTCCCCTCGTCAATGAGATTAAGATGAGTCAGGGATATTAATTTAAAAATGTCAATCACCAAGAACCCAAAACCAGCACCAATGAAATCATACTCCATTCTATGTCCTACGGATTTCTCAGAATGTTCCTTAAACGCGATTGAATATGCCGCCAAATTAGGTGAAAAATACCATGCAGAAATGGTCCTGTTTCATGTACCTAACAAAGATGACTACCAGAAACTGATGTCAAATGAATCGGCTTCTTCCGACCCTTTGTCATTTGCAAAAATGAAAATAGATAATTTGGTAAAAGAGGTAGAAAAAGAAAGTTTGCCAAAAGGACTGAAATCATGTAAGGCTGTTATCCACGAAGGAAAAACCGTGAAGTCTGTCCTTGAATATGCCAAATCCATGGACGCAAGTATCATCATTATGGGTACAGAAGGTGTCAATGAATTTAAAAAAAATTACATAGGCACAAGATCCAGTAGAGTCATTCAAAAATCAGACAGGGATGTTCTGATTGTTCCAAGGAAAGTCTACTTTAAACCTCCAAAAAAGTTTGTTTATGCCACCGACTATCTGGAAGAAGATAAAATAGGCATCAAAAAGGTCGTCTGCATGGCTGGACATTTTGACTGCGAAATTGACATGGTCCATGTGAGCACCAAGAAAAAAGCCATTGATAAAGCACTTCATCAAACCATGATTTCGGAGATCAAACCATTTGTGAAGTATGAGAAAGTCAACTATGTTCTCAAATCCTATCGGGATGAACCTGGCCTTGGATTGGAAAATTATATGATTACAGCCAAAGCGGATATTTTGGTGACCCTCAGCAAAAAGAAAAGCTGGTTTGACCAGCTTTTTACCCAGAATCTTTCCCGAAAAATGTCTTATTTCATCAACAAACCTTTGTGGGTAATCAAATCTTTGGATACAAAGTAATTGCTTCTATTGAAACTTAGACTTGATGAATTTTAAAAAATCTCTCCGAGTATCTTTATTGGAGAGTACTTTATTTAGGGTCTGAATAAATCCTTGCAGCGAAACCTTCTCTTTGGAGGGTTTCGTTTCATTTTTTATGGAGAAATCATTTGAACTCTCTTTATCTGACTTTGATTGAGCTGTTTTTGGACGGGTCTTTTCCGGGTCGTATCCAATAAGCTCATCTGATTTCGTAAAACTGCTCTTGGCTTTTTGGGCGTATCCTAATTTCTCCTCTACCATCCCCTTGTTGTTATAAGCAATGGCATCCTCGGGATCCAACTCAATGGCTTTCTCATAATCCGCAATGGCTCCTAGGAAATCGCCGATTCTGTCTTTGAAATAAGCCCTGCTTGAATACCGATAGGGGTTATTGGGGTCAAGATTCAATGCCCTGTCAAATTCCGACATGGCTTCTTCATTTCTTTTCAGCAGATGCAAGACTACAGCTCTGTCACTGATGTAATCGGTATTGTAAGGAGAATCCGAAACCAGGTGATCAAAATCAGCAATGGCCAGATCCAATTTACCCAACCTTGACAATACCCTACCTCGGTAGAGATACAGGGAAATATCAACGCTTTCCTGCAAAGCCACCTGATCAAATACCTTTAAAGCCTCATCAAATTTGCCGGCCTTATACAATTCAATTCCTTTATCTAAATTTTCCAATGTTGGTTCAGTTGTGTGTTGTAATTAATACAAAAATTAAGCACAGAAAGTTTACAATTAATTGTATTCCTGAAGAATTTTGGGTTTTCTAAAAATGAATTATTCCTATCTTTGGCTAACCAAATCCAACCATGGCCCAACAACCGCAAGAAGTACTTAAAGCCTTATCAGCCGGAAAATTTGCTCCAATATATTTTCTCCATGGAGAAGAACCTTTTTTTATAGACCAAATCAGCAATTTTATTGAAAAAAATGCTTTAGCAGAATCGGAAAGGGGATTTAATCAAGTGGTAATGTATGGCAAGGATTCTCCTATGTCCCAAATTCTCACCAATGCCAAACGGTTTCCCATGATGGCTGAAAGACAGGTTGTCATCGTCAAAGAAGCCCAGAATATTCCGGACTTGGGGAAGGATATGGGAGATAGACTTTTACTGGATTATGTTCAAAACCCGCTTCCCAGCACCATTTTGGTTTTTTGTCATAAATACAAAACCTTGGATGGAAGGAAGCCTATTTCCAAGGAATTGGATAAGAAAGCCATATTGGTCAAATCAGATAAAGTGCCTGAATATAAACTGAGCCCATGGATTGATGAATATTTCAGAACAAAAGGCTTTAAAATTGAGGTAAAGGCAAATCAGGTATTGGCGGAATCCATCGGGAACAACCTAGAGGTGCTCACCAATGAAATAGATAAAATGTTGATCAATTTTACAGATAAGGTTGAAATCAACAGCCAGCACATCCAGCAGTTTATCGGTATCAACAAGGATTACAATAACTTTGAACTTACCAAAGCAATTTCCTACAGGGATGTGATGAAAGCCAACAGAATCATTCATTATTTCAGTCAGAATCCAAAATCCAATCCACTAATCCCCATCATCGCCTTACTCTATTTACATTTTTCGAGAATAGCCTTGGTTCACGCGAATAAAGAACTACCTGAACGTGAACTGGCTGGCAGCATAAAGGTCAATGCTTATTTTATCAAAGAATACATAATGGCAAGAAAAAATTATCCGTTAGGCAAGGTTATTGATAATATTTCATACCTAAAAGAGGCAGATCTTCGTTCCAAAGGGGTTGGGGCGACAGGCATGGAAGACACGGAGATATTGAAAGAGTTGATATTCAAAATTTTACATTAGCATTTCCCTTTAAAAACATGAAGAAAAGTCTTTTGGTTCTAGGCTTACTGGGACTGACTTGGTCGGGATGGGCACAGTCCAGCATTTACCAAACCGGGCCTTATATAGGTTTTGATGATTCCTTCGAGCTGTATGACAAAAATCTTTTCGGGGCATCCCGATATGAATTTGAGCATTTAAAAAACCGGCCTTTGACGTATACCATGCGCGGAGAAGCCGATTTTTATCATGCAGTTTCTGCTTTGGAACTGGACCATCCCAATGGGGTTGGCCTTTTGACAGATTTCATGGAGGTGTATGCCAACGAGCCCAAAGCCAATGATGCAGCCCATCTATTGGGCGATTATTTTTTTCAAAAAAGGAATTATAGGGCCTCAATCGAAAATTTCAGTAAGGTAAATATCAATAAGGTAGATGCTGAGCAAAAAGGAGAAGTACTTTTTAAAACCGGCTATGCTTTCTTTCAACTAAAGGATTTCAACAATGCGGCACGTTATTTTGACCAGGTAAAGTCATTCAGATCAGCCTACTTGGCAGATGCTTTTTATTATTCAGGTTACATAGCGATGGAATCAGGAAATACAGAAAAAGCAATCACTGATTTTTTGGCAGCAGACAAAGCACCTTTCTATGCCACCAAAGTGCCCTACATGATTTCAGGCCTCTATTACAGGCAGGGAAGGTACGATGAGGTAATCAACTATGCCACGCCGATTTTGGAGAAAAGAAAAAACCTGGACAAGAAAGAATTTATACATCTCTATTTAGCCGAATCCTATTATGAAAAGGGGGATTTTTCCAGTGCTGCCAGAAACTATGATGCCGCCGCAGTCGGTAAGAAAAATGTGTTGAACAGAGGGCAAATGTACAAGGCAGGCGAAGTGCAGTATGAAGCAGGCAATTACATGCAAGCCACCAACTATTTCAAAGAAGTCGCTTTACAAAATGATCAACTGGGGCAAGTGTCCAGTTATTTTATGGGGCATGCCTACCTCAAACTAAACAACCCCACTTTTGCATCCAACAGTTTTGCTGCCGCCTACAAAAGCGATGCAGATCCTAATATCAAACAGGAAGCTCTTTATGACTATGCCAAAGTCAATTTGGAACGGGGGAGTTTTCAGGATGCTGTCAATGCCCTGGATACTTATCTTGAAAACTATCCTAGAGCGGTGCATGCCAGAGAAGTCGAAAATTTACTCAGTGATGCATTGGTCAATACCGACAATTACATCAGAGCCATAGAGCACATTGAAAAAATGTCTCAAAAATCAGACAGGATCAAAGCTGCATATCAAAAGGTAGCCCTGTACCAAGGTATCAGTTATTACAGGGACAATCGCTTTCCTTTGGCCATCACTTATTTTGATAAATCCCTGAGTTCACCCGTTGACAGGAATCTGGTAGCCCAAGCCCATTTTTGGAAAGGGGAGACCCATTCCGCCAATCAAAGGTTACCTGAAGCCCTGAGAGCGTACGAGGCAGTACTGGCCATGAACCTGCAGGCAAATGACCCATATTTGATCAGAACCCATTATGGGTTGGGTTATGCTTACTTCAACTTAGATCAATATGACAAAGCGGAAAGGCAGTTTAAAAGCTATACCGATAAATTGGCTGGCGCCTCAGAAAAGAAAAATTATGAGGATGCCTTGTTGCGATTGGGAGACAGTTATTATGTGCAAAAGAAATTCGGTAATGCTCAAGCCACTTTCCAGCAAGCCATCAACCAGCAAATTGATGGCATCGACTATGCCTATTTTCGCTCCGGGGTGATATACAATTTTGAAAACCAAAATAATTATGCCATCGCAGCACTCAATCAGATCATCAATAATTTTCCTTCCAGCTTATACTGGGAAGATGCGGTGTACCAAAAAGCCCAGATCAACATGGAAGAAACCAAGTATGCAGAGGCCAGGCAAGGGTTTACCAATCTAATAGGGGCTAGACCCAACAGTCCATTTTTACCTTTTGCATTTGAAGGAAGAGCGATTGCCAATTATTCCTTAAGGGATTATGACAACGCCATTGAGGATTACAAGCGGATCTTGGATCAATTTCCCAATGCTTCCAATGCTGATGCCGCTTTGGTGGGGCTGCAGGAGGCACTCACACTTCAGGGTAGATCCGGCGAGTTTTCAGGTTACCTCTCCAATTACCGCAAAGCCAATCCAGGAAATGAAAGTCTTCAGGGTATAGAATTCGAAGCAGCAAAGAACCTGTTTTTTAACCAGTCATTTCAGGAGTCGATCAGGGCATTTGAGACCTACAAAAGAAATTATCCCAATTCGGGGAGAAGTGCGGAAGCCAACTATTTTATCGGAGATGCCCATTTCAGGTTAGGACAAAAAGACAAGGCACTGGAATTTTTCTACGCCGTAGAAAAATCAGACAATACTGCCCAGAAATCCAGAGCCATGCAAAGGATAGGTGAAATAGAACTTGAAGCCAAAAATTACCAGAAGGCCATCCCATATCTTCAATTTACATCGAAAAATGCACGTACGAAAATGGATGAATATGAGGCATTTAAAGGGTTGATGGATGCCTATTTCCAAACTCAGCGTTTTGATTCTACCATTCATTATGCTGACCGGGTATTGGCACTGGGAAATATCACACCTGATGCTTCACCACATGCCCTCCTGTTTAAGGCCAAGTCATTGAAGTCCAGCAACCAGGAGTCCAAAGCGGAAGAGGTACTCAATAAATTGGTGAATGAGTATAAAACAGTTCAGGGTGCAGAAGGATTGTATCTTCTTGCACTTTCCAAGCATGATAAGGGACAGTTTGGTTCCTCCAATGAAACCATCTTTGATTCCTCAGCACCGTTTGGAGTTTATGATTATTGGTATGGCAGGATCTTTATCCTTTTGGCGGAAAATTATATCAAATTGGGTGAAACATTCCAAGCCAAAGCCACGCTTGAATCCATCATTGATAATTCTCCCAATGAAGAGATCAGGCAAATGTCTCAGCAACTTTTAAATACTTTGGGCTAAAATTTAAATTATTGATTTAAATAAAAATGAATAATCGACTAATTATCATAGGTTTATTTATCGCCTTAATTTCAAGTCATGCTTGGGGACAGGATCGTAGAGTGGATGAGCGAGGTGAGATCAAAGACACTGAATTCATCATTCGGAAGGACAGGGTGCTCACCCTACCCAAGCAGCCGAGAAGTTTTGAGAGTGCACCTGCGCTTCCCAAGTCAGATGGTTTGAGGAATTTTGCTTATGATGTAAAGCGTTTTGAACTAGACCTTCCCCCCTTAGAGATCAAGGCAGAGCCATTCCAGAAGAATTTTGCCCAAAAGAAAGACGAACTCTATCCGATTTTTGCCAAGCTTGGCCTTGGAAATTATGCTGCTTCTTTAGCAGAACTGAGATTCAATAGTTTGCAGGATGATTACATGAGTTATGGCGCGTTTTTTCAACATCAGGGTTTTTACGATGGCCCTGTGGATGGAAGGAATTCATCTGAAGACCACACGCGCATTCGGTTGGATGGCAGTCTATTTATAGATTACGGTGAACTTTATGGGCATGTGGGTTACAACAGAGACATGGTTCATTTTTATGGTTACCAGCCCGTGGAATCCCAGTTGATTCTAGCAGATGACATCAGACAGATATTCAATACTCCATATGCTCAATTCGGATTGAGAAGCTTCGAGCCACAAAGTGACTTCCGGTATGATGTTTCGATCAACCTTAGGCATTTTTCGGATAGGCTATTGGCAAGAGAGGGGGAGTTGGGCCTACGTTCGCTGATCGCCTACAAAGCCAATGAAGATTTTACCATTCAAATGAATGCAGATCTTTTTACCACTTCACCTGAAGACTTGACCTACATGGACATCAATAGGAATTACTTTGGGCTAAAGCCTGTGGTGAAATATAGAAACGGGAATCTGAATGTGGAAGCCGGTGCAAAAATGGTCGTAGAAAACGATCAAACCGATAATAAAAAATCAGATTTTCACCTCTTTCCCCACGTGATGGCCAACTACCAACTAGTAGAAGAGTTTGGTATTTATGCAGGGATTGACGGTGATGTGGTGAGAATGACCTATTATGATTTTGTACAGGAAAATCCCTTTTTGGGACCAAGCCAAAGCCTACTTAACAACATCCAAAAATATCGGTTTCAAGCTGGTATAAAAGGCAGTTTCAATGAGGACCTGACCTACCAAGTCGGCTTCAGGTTCAGCCAAAATGCCAACATGCACTACTTTGCCAACAGTCAGGCAGACAGCACCAAGTTTGAAATGCTTTATGAGGAAAACACTGAGTTGACGGAATTGCATGGAGAGCTTACCTGGAATGTGAGTAACCTTTACCGGTTAAATGCCAGCGCAAGCGCTTTCAATTATGGATTGAGTTCTTTGGAAGGTGCATGGCACAGGCCTGACTGGCAGATCATGATCAACAATATATTTCAACCTACCAAAGAATGGTTGGTACAAGCCAATGTGATGGCCATGGGAGGCATAGAGGTGCTCAACTTGCAATCAGGAAATACAGGAACATTAAATCCCATCATTGATGTGAGTTTGAAGGCAGATTATAAAATCACAGAACGGTTTTCCGTTTTTGCGATGGGCAACAACCTACTGAACCAAAACAACCAGCGGTTTTGGAACTATCCTGTCAGGGGAATTCAGGGAATGTTGGGTGGGACAGTTAAGTTTTGATACTGAAATGATTAAAAAAACCATCAAGGAATTAATGGTTGGGGTTATTGGCTTATTGAGGCTTTTGTCTTAGTTTAGTGACTTATTTTCTATAAAAAACGGAGGAAATGACTAAAGAAGACCCAGAAAATTACAGAACTGAAGATGATGCTGATTTTGGTTTGCCCAAAGTGGAGATTACTCCCTTGAAGTCGCCTGAAGAAAGACCTGAAGTCGCACCAGTTATGGCCAGTACCCCAGTAAAAGAAGAAAAAACAGATGAAATAGAACCAGTCACACCTGTACCGCCTGTCATTTCCAGCAGGAAGTCTGAGAGGAGGCCCAAGAGGAGATCAAACCTTTGGATTTATTTTCTTCTTCTTTTGGTTTTGATTTTCGGCGCTTTGGGAGCATGGTATACCATGTATTATTTACCAGATGAACAAAACAACATTAGCACCATTCCATCCGTAGAAGAATCTTTGTCGTCCACTTCAGAACCTGAAAATGCTATCACGGAAGATGCCTCCAGCCCTTTGGCAGAAGAAGCTGAACCTGCCGACGCGATTCAACCTGAAACTTCTTCAGCTCCTGAAGTTACCAGTTCAGTTGTTCCTGACAGGGAAACTGCTGCAAGGGGGAGTCAGACGGAAATCACGTCCAGGTCATCCACTCCCAGATTTTTCCTGGTGGTGGGCAGTTTCATTGATGAAGATTTGGCGCTGGATCATTCCAAAAAACTAAATGCAGAAGGAAAAAACACCTTTATGATTCACCCTGCCGGAAGCGGCAATTATTATAGATTAGCGGTTGGCCAATTTGATACTTTTCAAAAAGCCAGCGCTGAAATTCCTAACTATCAAGCAAATTACAAAGACAACCTTTGGGTATTGAAATACTAATATGATATTACTACAAACTTTATCAACAGACAATCAATCGATTGCAGATACTTTATCTACCATGGAGGTAGGGACCGGAAACATTGGGCTATTGGATCTTCTGATTAAAGGAGGATACATGATGATTCCGCTTTATTTGTTATTTGTCTTGGCCATTTTTGTTTTTGTGGAACGTTTGATGACTTTGAGAAAAGCCTCCAAAACGCCCAAAAAGCTTATTGACCAAGTCAAAATGATGGTAGCAGGGGGGGATATTCAAGGGGCCAAAATGATCTGCCAAGGAGAAGATACGCCGATAGCCAACATGATCACCAAGGGACTCGACCGGATAGGAAGTCCACTCAAAAACATTGAGGTGGCCATTGAAAACGTCGGCAAAATCGAAATTTACAGATTGGAAAAAAACCTGAATGTCTTGGCCACCGTATCCGGTGCTGCACCGATGATAGGGTTCTTAGGAACCGTCGCGGGGATGATTAGAGCATTTATAGGCGTTGCCCAGGAAGAAGGTATGGTTTCTCCTAAACTCCTCTCCACGGGGATCTATGAGGCCATGATCACCACAGCCACCGGGCTCGTGGTAGGAATTATTGCTTATTTGGGTTACAATTACCTGGTCACCCAAGTATCCAAACTGGTCCACAGCATGGAATACACTACTGTGGAATTCATCGATTTATTACAGGAAAAATAACATGGGACTTCAATCCAAACATAAAATAGATGCAGCTTTCAGCATGTCGTCCATGACAGATATTATCTTTCTGTTGTTGATCTTCTTCATGCTGACCTCATCCTTTATCACGCCCTCAGGTTTACCGGTAAATCTGCCATCAAGTGAGGCATCTGATATCGTAATGCAGGAAGTTACGGTGACGATCACCAAGGATTTGAAATTTTCAGTCAATGACAGAATTGTGAACAGGCAGGAAATTAAAAACGAGTTGACTGCGTTACTAAAGGAAAAGAAAGGTCAGGTAGTCCTTCATATCGATAAGGATGTACCTGTAGAATACCTGGTAGAGATCGGAGGAATTGCTGCCGGACTCGAGGCGAATGTATCCATCGCTACCAAACCTTATAAATGATCAAAATGGAACTTTGGGGATCCCATAAAGAAGAAAGCGAAAATAAAAGGAAAGCCATCATCATCACAGCGATTGTGAATGTGTTGATCTTGCTGGCCATTTATTTTATCGTGGTTTGGAGACAACCCATTCCGCCCATTCCGCAATTTGGGCTGGAATTGAATTTAGGGTTTACAGAGGTGGGTTCAGGCAACAATCAGACCCGTACCCCGCCTTCCGAAAGCCAAAATGTAGCCCAGGAAATACCTGCACCCGGCCAAGTGGCTCCTACACCCACTGAACCAGCGCTGCCCAAGCCCCAGCCCGAAACCCAGACTGCCAAGCCGACCCCAGCACCTGCTACGCCTACTTACGAACCTCAGTCAAAAGCCCCTAGCCCACTTAAGGCTACAGAAAAGACGACTGAGACTTCCAAAGAGACCCCAGTAAAACAAGAAAGCAGTGTTCCTGTGACCAAACCTGCTGAAAAGGATGATCCGAAGACTACTGAAAAAGCCGAGGAAAAACCACAAATTGATCAAAGGGCCATTTTTGGGGCGGGAGGCACTACTGGAACGGGTCAACAAACTTCTTCTGGAAGCAGCCAAGGTACCTCCAATCAAAAAGGAGACGAGGGTAACCCCCAAGGTACTGTAGATGGTAGATCTATCATGCAGACAGGCCAGGGAAATGCAGGGGACGGCGCGGGATATAATCTTGATTTGGCAGGTTGGGATTTTGCTTCCAAGCCAAATATCCAAGATAATGTCTCTACCAGAAACGGGCGCATCATTTTTAGAATCACAGTGGATGACAACGGGAAAATTATGCAAGCCATCCCTTTGGAATACAATGTGAGTAACGAAGTCTTGGCTTACTACAGAACAGTGGTTAATCAACTCACCTTCAAAAGACAGGGAGGCAATCCAAGTGCGGATTATTCTACTGGAAAAATTACTTTTATCATCAAAGTGGATTGATGCATGGATTTTAAGGAAACGTTGGACTATCTGTTCAATGCACTGCCTATGTTCCAAAGAATCGGCGCTGCTGCGTTCAAAAAAGATCTTTCCAACACACTTGCTCTTTGTGAATACTTGGGAAATCCTCAGCATCAGTTTAAGAGTGTCCACGTAGCCGGAACCAATGGAAAAGGAAGCACATCCCATGCCATTGCTTCTATTTTGCAGGAATCGGGGTATAAGGTTGGTTTATACACCTCACCTCATCTGAAATCCTTTACAGAACGAATCAAAATCAACGGTAAAGAGATTTCCGAGGAAGCCGTGGTGGATTTTGTAGCCAAGCACCAGGATTTTATGGAATCCATTAAACCCAGCTTTTTTGAAATGACGGTGGTTTTGGCTTTTGATTATTTTGCCAACCAAAAGGTAGATGTGGCCATCATAGAAGTGGGTATGGGAGGAAGGCTGGACAGCACCAATGTCATTCAACCATTGCTTGGCCTAATTACCAATATCGGTATGGATCATACGCAGTTTTTGGGTGATACCTTGGAAAAGATCGCTGGTGAAAAGGCCGGAATTATCAAAAAAGACATTCCAGTAATTGTCAGCCAAACCCAATCAGAAACCACGGAGGTATTCAAGACAGTCGCGGAAAACAATGGTTCCCCAATTTTTTTTGCAGAGGAGTCTTTTCAGGTGGTTGATGTATTTGAGGAGTATCTTCCGAAACTACAGACTTTTAAAGTCAAGAAGAATGGCCGAATTGAGTCTTATCAAATGGACTTGTTGGGAAGGTACCAAAAGGGAAATCTCCCTGGGATTTTGATGGCGGCTGAATTGTTAAATGGCTTGGGTTTTCAAATTTCTGATGAGAAGCTAAAAAAAGGGTTAAAGAAAGTCATTCCAAATACGGGGCTTAAGGGAAGGTGGCAGCAATTGGATACTGAACCTTTGATGATCTGCGATACAGGCCACAATGTGGATGGGATTATAATTATTCTTGATCAATTAAATCAAATACCTCACAAACAATTATTTATGGTATTAGGAGTGGTTGAAGATAAAGACCTCCATGCTTTTCTGAACCTATTGCCCAGACAGGCTTACTATATCTTTTGCCAAGCCAAAATACCCAGAGCCCTTCCGGCTTCTGTTCTGTTTCAATCAGCTCAAAATTATGGACTGGAAGGGGAAACGATAGAAGATGTAAACGAGGCCATAGACAAGGCTAAGGAGTTGGCAGGAAAAGAGGATTTAATTTTTATAGGAGGCAGTACTTTTGTAGTGGCCGAAATCAACAATTTATAAGATGGGAAGAAGAAAACTTCAAAGATTCCAGGAAAACGAACAAAACAGAAATGTCATTCAATCAGGGAAGGAATTGTTTGAACAAATAAAAGGTCAATGGAATAAAGTACAATTCGAGCAGGATAATGATTTGGTGGTGGAACTGGCCTGTGGCAGGGGCGAGTTCACCGTCGGACTTGCTCGTGAATATCCTGAACAGAATTTTATTGGAGTTGATATCAAGGGTTCTAGAATCTGGAAAGGGAGCACCATTGCCCTATCTGAGGGGTTGAAAAATGTGGCCTTTCTCCGTACCCAAATTGAGCTTTTGGACAGGTTTTTTGAAGTAGGGGAGATCGATGAGCTATGGATTACTTTTCCGGATCCTTTTCCACGGGATGGTGATGAAAAACGCAGGTTGACTTCTCCACGGTTTCTGGATCTGTATCAACCGCTTATGAAGGCTGGTGGCATCATCCATTTCAAGACGGACAATTCGGGGCTGTATGCATACACATTGGAATTGTTAAATGAAAGACCTAATTGTGAACTGCTTGCATACACGGATGATTTCTACGCATCCACTTGGCGTGAAGATCACCATGGCATTCAGACCCGCTATGAAAAGATGTTCAGTGAAAAAGGCGAGAAAATCAAGTATTTGAAGTTCAGGTTTTGTTGAAATGAAAATTTTCTTCTCACAGATAGCACAGATAGCCACAGAAAATTTATAAATTCTGAGAAAATCCGTGGAATCTGAGCCAATCTTTTTTCTGAGCCACAATCTCGGTTCTGAATTTTTTTCTAACAGATAGCACAGATAGCCACAGAAAATTTAAAAATCTGTGAAAATCCGTGGAATCTAAGCCTATCTTTTTTCTGAGCCACAATCTCGGTTCTGAATTTTTTTCTAACAGATAGCACAGATAGCCACAGAAAGTTTATAAAATCTGTGAAAATCCGTGGAATCTGTGAGCCATTCTTTTTTCTAAGTCAAAAACTCAACTTTGATTTTTTTTCTCACAGATGGCACAGATAGCCACAGAAAACATATAAAATCTGTGAAAATCCGTGGAATCTGTGAGCCATTCTTTTTTTTAAAGTCACAATCTCGGCTCTGATTTATTTTCTCACAGATGGCACAGGTAGCCACAGAAAGTTTATACAATCTGTGAAAATCCGTGGAATCTGTGAGCCATTCTTTTTTTCAAAGTCACAATCCCGGTTCTGAAATTTTTTCTCACAGATGGCACAGATAGCCACAAAAAGTTTATAAAATCTGTGAAAACCTGAGGAGTCTGTGAGCTTAAATTTTAAGGATCACTTCAAAAACCCCGGCTCTTTGTAGGCAGGATTAGGATATCTGTAAAAACCCTCTCCGGTTTTTTCGCCCAGTTTACCCTGATCCATATAGCTTCTAAGAAAGTTGGCAAATCGCTGGGATGCGGGGTCCTTCATAGATTTGGTCACGTGCCAGGCGGTATCCAAACCTATGTTGTCTATGATCCCGAAGGGCCCCATGGGCATATGGAAATTAACCATCCATGATTTGTCTATATCTTCGATGCTGCCTATTTCCTTGGTTACCAGTTTCCCTGCTGCTCCCAACAGGGCCATAAGCATGGTATTGAAGAGGTAACCGGGATTTTCTTTTTTGATGATGACAGGCACCTGATTCAGCTTTCTTCCAAAGTCTTCCAAAAGAGGAATCAAGGCCGGGTCCGTTCCTTCATGGGGCATGATGTCTACGATTTTGGCATAAAACACATCATGGAAATGCAAAGCACAGAATTTATCTGGTCTGCCGGTATCGGCTGCAAATAGGGATGGCAAAAGAAAGGAGGTGTTCGTCGTAAAAATGGTTTTTGCAGGAGAGGCCTTACCCAGTGCTGCCCAGACTTTTGCTTTGATACCGATGTCCTCGGTCACACTTTCACTGATGAGGTCTACATCGTCGACTGCCTTATCCAATGAAAGCGTAAAGGCAATGCGTTCCAGGGCGGCCTTAGCTTGCGCCTCATGGATTACTCCTGCCTTATTTAGCACATGTAAAATCTTCTCTATAACCTTTTGGGCTTGATCCAAGGCCTCTTGGTTTAGGTCATAAACCACTACCTTGTATCCGGAAAGGGCAGCTTGTAAACCAATTCTACTGCCGAGGGTTCCGGCTCCTACAATACCCACTTTTTTGATTTCCATCATATTTTTCCTGTTTGGATGGCTCTGTTGGCATTTGAGCCACAAGCCTTCACCACCGCTATCAATGCCCCAAAACGGGGATCTTGAGTAAATCCTTGCTTGTATCGGTAATAAATCTGTTGGCAGATTACCCCCACTTTAAAAGCCCCAAAGGCATAATAAAAGGGCATATCCTCCATTTTCAATCCGCTTTTTTCACCATAATAATCAATGACCTCCTGTCTGGTCAAATTTCCCTTTTCCCAAGTAAGGTTAAATGCTTTCATGGTAGGATCATCTTCAGCTTCCACCCAATAGGTCAAACTAGTTCCCAAATCCATCAATGGATCTCCAACCGTAGCCATTTCCCAGTCCAGCACAGCGCTCACTTTGGTAAAGTCTGATGGATCCAAGACGAGGTTGTCATACTTGAAGTCATTGTGGATAAAAGTTGTTTTTTGCGTTGGGGGTATATGTTGAAGCAGGAATGACTTGGCAGCCTCCATTTCAGGAATGGTATCCGTAGCGGCATGGTCATACCGCTGTGCCCATCCTTTTACCTGCCTTTCCACATATCCTTCAGGCTTTCCCAATTGCATCAGCCCTGATTTCACCAATTCCAATTGATGCAATTCCAATAGTGTATCCAAGCTGGCCAACGAGATCTTTCTAAAGTTTGAAGGAGTCAGAACTTGGTCCACGGGCACTTGATTTCTCAAAATAATACCCTGTATTCTTTCCATCAAAAAAAAAGGCGCACCGATCACATTTTCATCTTCACAGAGCAATGTGGCCTTGGGTATTTTGGCAAATCCTGAATTCTCCAGTGCTTTCAGTATGCGGTATTCTCTGGACATGTCATGGGCTGATTTGATTTTTGCACCAAATGGAGGCCGTCTTAAAACATAGTCCTTTTCCTTACCTTCAAGGAGATAGGTTAGGTTAGAAAAACCACTGGGAAATTGACTGAACCGGGGCTCCTCATGCTGAAAAATTCCTTTTGACCGCAAATAAGATAGGAGATTTCCAACAGGGAGTTCTTCTCCCTTACGCATGGATTTTGCTTGATCGATCTTCATTTATATCCCTGAAGTATAATGTTTTAAAATCTTTCTTGCCAAAACCGCTTTATGTACCTCATCAGGTCCATCATAGATTCTAGCTCCACGTTCGTGCCTGTACCAAAAAGAGAGTAGGGTGTCATCAGTGATGCCTAGAGCACCGTGTATCTGAATGGCTCTGTCTATTACTTTCATCAGGGTTTCTGCCACAAAGAATTTAATCATGGATATTTCTTCCCTGATGGCCTTCGCCCCTTTGTGTTGCATAGCATACGCCGTATGCAGCACCATCAATCGGGATGCCTGAATGGAGGCTTTACTTTCAGCAATCCAGTTTTGTATGGTTTGTTGATCTGCCAACACTTTTCCATGGCCCAGCTTTCTATCTACTGCGCGCTGACACATCATGTCCAATGCCCGCTCACAGATGCCAATCCAGCGCATGCAATGGTGGATTCTACCTGGACCCAGTCTTTCCTGAGCCAATGCAAAACCCTGCCCTTCTTCTCCAATAAGGTTACTGACCGGGACTTGACAGTCTCTAAACATGACCTCTCCATGGGACAGGTAGTCTCCGCCTGTTTCTCCCATGATGGGAATGTTGCGAATTAACTCGTAACCCGGGCTGTTCAGGGGGACCAGAATCATACTGGCCCTCAGATAGGGATTTTCATGATGGGGGTCAGTGAGAGCCATTACAATAGTAAAATGGGCGCCATCCGCTCCTGTGGTGAACCATTTGTGTCCATTGATGACATATTGACCATTGTCCTTGATGGCATGGGTGGAGAGGTTTACGGGGTTGCTGCCTGCATGTTCCGGTTCCGTCATGGCAAAGCAACTTCTGATATCCCCTTTTTGAAGTGGTACCAAATAAGCTTTCTTAAGTGGATCAGATGCGAAAGCATGCATCAATTCCATATTGCCAATATCCGGGGCCTGGCAATTGAAGATGTAATGACCGATAGGGGATCTGCCCAATAATTCGGATACTTGAGCAAACTCTACTAAATCAAGCCCTAGACCACCTTCATTTTTAGACAAATGTGGAACAAACAAACCTTCCTTCTTGGCAATTTCCCTTAATGATTTCAGCTGAGGCAGATGAGCCTTGAAGTTGCCATAAATCACCTCTTTTTCGATTGGATAGAGATGTGTTTTTAAAAACTGGTCATACTTTGGCAGCAGTGCCGCCACTTTTTCACTGTAAAATAAGTTATTTGGGTTCATCTTCAGAGATTAAATGGTAAATCCGCCATCTGCGGTTAGGACCGCGCCGGTGGTGTAACTGGAGGCATTGGAGGCCAAAAACAAGGCCATAGCCCCAATTTCATCTGCATCGCCCACACGTTTTAAGGAAAGACTTTTCATCATGCGTTCCATGACTTTATCGTTTGACCAAAGTGTCTCAGAGAACTTGGTTTTTATCAGCCCTGGACAGATGGCATTGACGCGGATGTCATATTCTCCCCATTCCTTTGCCATGCTTTTGGTAAGGGCATTGAGTGCTGATTTGCTGACACTGTAGATCCCTAGCCAATGCTCAGGCGTAAGCCCACCGATAGAGCTGATGTTGATGATGGATGCATTGGAAGAAGCCCTTAGGTAGGGCAAACATAGCTTTGAAAGCTCAAAAGGGGCTTTAAGGTTTACACTGAGTATTTTGTCAAAAACTTCCAGGCTGGTTTCGTGGATGGGACCAAATACCGGGTTCACAGCAGCATTGTTGACCAGAATGTCAATCTGCCCGTAAACGTCTATGGTCTTTTTTACCAGATTAGGCAGTTCATCAAATTTGCCCACATGACAGGCAATAGGAGTGACAAAATAGCCTTTTTTATTGAGTTCCTCGGCTTCTTTTTCTAGGGTTTCCTGACTTCTGCTGCTGATGACCACTTTGGCCCCTGCGGAAGCAAAAAAGGTGGCGATGCTGAGTCCAATCCCTTTACTTGCACCGGTCACTATTGCAACTTTGCCTTGAAGGGAGAATGTGGAAGATAAGTCCATAATAGTTGGTTTTTGTTTGGTTTTCGTTTGGTGATGAAGATAAGAAAATCTTAGGATAGGACAATGAATAATAGCAGAAAGCCAACATATGTCATGGTTTTTCAAAGTTGACAAGGCTATGGCCCTTCCACTTATTTTGATTAATTTCAGATTCGGATTCATTTTTGTAAATGGGTCTCAACCACTGAACCCAAATTAATTAAGAAAAATATGAAACAGGTAGTTTTTTACGAAACCGGCTTACCTCAAGAGGTTTTGAAACTCGAAGAAGCACCGATGCCTCAACCCAAACCTCATGAACTCAGGGTGAAGGTAACCGCGCGAAACATCAACCCCTCGGACATCATGTTTGTGAGGGGAATGTATGGCATCAGTCCTAAGTTTCCTAGTTCGGCAGGTTTCGAAGCTGTCGGTGAAGTTGATCTGAGTGATGAGCGTTACACCCATAAAGTGGGTGAGAGGGTGATCTTCACGGCCATTGGGACATGGAAAGAGTATGTCTGTATTCCGGCAGAAATGGCTGTTCCCGTTCCTGAAGGGATGAGCGACGATGTGGCCTGTCAGGTGTTTATCAATCCCCTCACCGCCTATGGAATGTTGGAAACCAGCGGATTGAGAAGTGGTGATTGGCTTTTGGTAACTGCTGGGGCTTCGGCCTTTGGGAAGTTGGCCATCCAATTGGCAAAAGCCAAAGGAATACAGGTGGCCTGTACCGTCAGAAGGGAAGAGCAGAAAAGTATGCTTGAAGATCTCGGTGCTGACTTGGTCATCAATACAGAGGTGGAAAAACTGCAAAAAGTGATCATGGAAAAAACCGGTCAAGGGGTAGATGTGGTCTTTGATGCGGTAGGTGGGCTCTTGGGAGCCAAAGCCTTGGCCTGTCTTAAAAACAAAGGTAAAATGATGGTTTTTGGTCTTTTAAGCTTAGAAAATATACCCCTCAATTCAGGTTTAATGATTTTCAAAGACCTGAAAATTGAAGGTTTCTGGTTGACCTCATGGATGGGAAATTTATCTCCGGAGGAAAAACAAAAGGCCTTTAAGACAGTTTTCACCCACCTGATGTCTCAGCAAATCAAATTGGATATCGAAGCCAAATACCCCTTGGAAGAGTTTCAGAAAGCCATAGAACAATACGAGCAGGGGGGAAGGAATGGGAAAATCATATTGACCTCTTAAAGGGATTTCTGCTTGATTTACAGCCAGAATTTCTCCTCCTCTTTAAGTCCAGCAAGGTATTCCTTGGCCTGCTCATGGCCCTTTTTGACTACCTTTTCCCATTTGCTGTCTTCAAGCATGCTTACCGCCCGAAGGTTGATTTCAAAGTAAAGGGAAACCTTGGACTTGGTGATTTCCTCCTTTTGCCGGCTGTTGAAGGTCATGGAATTGACCATTACCGTGGTCACCACCGGATTGTCAAATTTCTTTTTCTTGGAGAAGTTTCCTTTGATCTGCTCCCAAACTGAAGGCAATTTATTGAAATCCACCTGATGGGGTTCTGCACCCGTAATGGTGATGGCGATGATTTGTTTAACAGGGTAACGGTACATCGGATCTATGGGCAGGTTATCGGAACTGCCTCCGTCCACATAGACCTCATCATCAATAATGACCGGTGGAAAGGTACCGGGAAGAGAAAAACTGGCTCCAACTTTTTCAGGAATAGCCCCGGTATAGTGCAGTTTGATTTCAGTGTTGGTGTAATTGGAGGCCGCACAATAGGTATTGACCCAAAGGTCTTCCAAAGCGGTGTGGCCAAATATGTTTTTTAGTTGGTCATCTATCTCATTGGTTTTCTTTTTTATGGAAATCGGGGTAAAATAGTTTCCTGTACCCAGATTGCTTTCAGCTGCTTGTCTGCAAATAGATTGAATGTCGTCAAAATCAAAATCCGAAAAGGTCATACCTGTTCCATACAAAGCGCCTGCACCGGTGCCTCCTACAAAATCAACTTCCATTCCTGCTTCCATTAAAGCTTTTACAGCACCTACCAAAGCATATCCTTTGATACCTAGTCCACCTAAAACCATTCCCACTGCCGTATTGGTCAGTATTCTGGCCAGTCTTCTCAAGTCACCTACATGGTTTTTACGAGCATGGATGTGCAAGTGAATGTTTCTGTCTTTCAGCCAACGCAAGGTATCGGTTGGGATAGGTGCATTTTCGGGGTGAACCAATAGGAGATAGGTCTTTTTATGCAGCAGGTCATGGTCATAAATGCCCAGCTCCTTTTCAATTGGTTGAATGTCGGCTTCAGCGGTGAATGCTGAAAGGATAAGGACCAAATCGGCGTGTAACAAGCATTCTTTTGACCATTCTAAATCACCATAATTACACACCATAAGGTTTACACCGTTGTGGTTTTCCAAAACTTCAAAAAGGTCTTTCTCTTTCCCAGCTGGTTCAGCTTTTTCTATCAATTTCGTAGGCAAAAAGTCCTTATCTATCCTTTCTTTGATCGCCTTAAGCCAGTAGGCACTTTCCAAGTCATCCTGGAGCGGAATTATGGCAATGTTTTTCGGAGCAGCTTCGATGTTTTGCTGAAGGACATTCCTTCTGAGTCTTTGGATCACAAATCGGGTCAATGCACTGGCAAATTCAGGGTTTTTTGCCACTACAGCATGATACTCAGCCTTTGAAATTTCTAGAACAAGGGATTTTCGAATAGCCACTACCGCTGCCATTCTCGGTTCACTGGTAAACAAGGCCATTTCTCCCACAGGTTCTCCCTCAGCAATATCCCCCAAGATGACAGTTCCATGTTGATCCTGGTGCAAAGCTCTCAATCTTCCAGACAGCACCAAATACAAATCGTGTTGCATGTCGCCTTGTTGCAACAGGTAATCTCCTGCGTCGAGAGATATTTTTTTGCTGCGGTCAAATATTTGATTCAAACTGGCAGTATCCAAATCGCCGAAAATCTGAATGAGTAACTTTTTGTAATGTTCGTCAAATTGATGGCTTATTTCCATATTCAATTGATTTAGTTATCGGGTTTCATCTAAAATAGGTAAAATAATCGTAAAAACTGCGCCTTTTACTCCATTTGGATCATTATGGAAGGCTTCCGGATCAGGCTGGTAATTGCTGACTTTCAGTTCGCCACCGTGGGATTTTATGATATCATAACTCAAAGAAAGCCCCAAACCGGTACCTTTTCCAGTGGGTTTGGTGGTAAAAAAGGGCTGAAAAATTTTATCAAGGATTTCTTGGGCAATTCCTGGACCGTTATCGGCTATGGAGATAGACACTTTGTTCCCAAGATTCTCTGTTTTTAATTTTACCAAAGGTCTGCATTGACCCTTCTCACCGTGAATTGATACTTCCTCGGTAGCGTAGAAAGCATTGTTGAAAATGTTAAGCAGCACCCTGCCAATGTCTTGAGGAATCACTTTGACTTTTGGAAGGGTAGTATCCAAGTCAGTTTCGTAATCGGCATCAAAATCTTTGTTGTTGGATTTAATGCCCTGGTAAGCAAGCCTTAGATATTCCTCAGCCAATGCATTGATGTCAGTAGGAATTTTTTTTCCACTGCTTTTGCCACTGTGCAGCAACATGCCTTTGACGATGGAATCCGCTCTTTTTCCGTGGAATTTGATTTTCTGCAAGTTTTGTCTGATGTCATTCAGTATTTCTGCTTCCAAATCAGGATTTCTTCGGGGTTTCTCCTTTTCATCCTTGAGCTCTTCAAACAACTCTTCACTGACCTCAGAAAAATTATTCACAAAGTTCAGTGGATTTTGAATTTCATGGGCAATTCCAGCAGTCAATTGTCCCAATGAAGCCATTTTTTCAGATTGGATCAACTGAGCCTGAGTGGATTTCAGCGTTTCATGTGTCTTTTCCAACTCATGGTATGCTTTTTCAATCTCTTTTGCCTGTTCCAGTTCTCTTTCTCTAGCTTTGTCTCTTTCTTTGCGTATGGCCCGTGCATGTTGAAATACATGAACCCTCCAAATGATAAAAACAACCGAGACAAAATATAGGACATAGGCCCACCATGACCGGTACCATGGGGGTAAAACCTCAAAGGAAAAAGTTTCCACCTGTGACCATTGTTTGGCAGCTATTTCTCCAGTGCCTTTATACCGGCCCATAACCCTAAAAGTGTAATTCCCTTCTTTGATGTTGCCAAAAGTGGCATGGTTTCTTTCGATAACCGGGCTCCAGTCCTTATCGTAGCCTTCCAATTGATACCTATATTCGATCAGACTTGGCTTTGCAAGTTCATCTGATCCAAAAGAGATGGTAATGTGATTGTGGTTATATGGAAGTTTCAACTTTTCGGGAACAGGGTCATGGGCTGTTACATCTGAAAATTTAACGCCTTTGAAACGGTCTTTCAGTATTTTTCTTTCCTCCGATGTAAGACTGCGACCCAAAGTCCTGATTTCTTCGTTTTGTATGACAGAATTTGGGCTCAATTCATTTTCTGAGCCTATTTGGGAAACCTCAGCCAAGGTACTCCAACTTATCACCTCCTCGTTGAGTCGAATCTGTTTGATCTTAAGAATCGGTTTCGAGGTTTTCTTTTTTACCTTATCGTAATCCAGTTTGACAAGGGCTGTCTTGTTGCTGCCAGTACCTGCCCAGATTGTTCCTTTGCTGTCTTTGTAGAGTGCACCACTGTTTATGTCCTTGACAGGATAATCAAAGTGGGTGTTGTAAATTTCCAATTCCTCCCGGATATCAGCAAAAGGAATACTTAAGTTTGAAGAAGGAATGACTGTAAAACCCTGATTGGTTCCAATAAAAAGATTTCCGCTATCGTCCAAAAGTAAGCCATACACTGTATCATCTGATAAGCCATGGAAAGTGGTAAAATTCGAAAATTTCTCACCATCGTAACGGCTTACACCAGCCCCTTGGGTAGCAAACCAAAGCTGCCCTTCCTGGTCTTCCAAAATGCTCCATACAATATCATTCCCTAATCCATTTTCATGATCATACGGGTGAAAAGCCTCACCATCAAATTGATAAGCACCTCCTCCAAGGGTTCCGATCCACAGGTCCCCGTTCTTTACTTGAGTAATGGAGGATATATCAGGGGAGGAGAGTCCTTGATCGGAGGAGAAATGGGTAAAGGACCTTCCATCAAATTTAACCAACCCATGGGAAACGGTCCCAATCCAAATATTCCCAAAACTGTCTTCTTCAAGACTCAAAATGGCATTTCCAGGCAAACCATTTTCTGTAGTATATTGAAACAGGGAGGTGCCATCAAATTTTAACAATCCCTCATTCCCGGTACCCATCCACACATTACCCTTTTGATCAGTAAAGAGACAGAGTATGTCATCGGAGGGAAATCCCATGGAACTGTTGTATGTAGTAAAACCCAGCCCATCAAAAATAGAAATTCCAAAACCAAGTGATCCTAGCCAAATCCGCCCCGTTTTGTCTTCAGTAATACAACGAATTAAATTATTTGCCAGTCCCTGCTCACTGGTAAGTTTGCTAAAAGCAGACCCTCCAAATCGGGAAACTCCCCCACCACCGGTACCAAACCACAAATTCCCTGAGAAATCTACTGTAATGGACTCTACCACATCATGGGCCAGTCCCTGTCCGGTGCTGTAGGTCTTAAATCCATTTCCATCAAAGAAAGAAATTCCGCCTCCTCCAGTACCCATCCATATATTTCCACCAAGATCCTCCGCCATGCACCATACGGTATTGTTCCCAAGTCCATCCGCTGTGGTATATCTCATAATTTGATCACCATCATATTGAAAAATGCCGTTTTCCTGAACATTGAACCATATATTTCCTTTTTGGTCCTCCAGTAGACTGTAAATAGAGCCGGTGATGGTGGGATCTATTACCCTAAAATCAGAAAACTTTTCATTTTTATAAATTGATAAGCCCCCGGTCGTGCCAATCCAAATCGACCCACGATTGTCCTCCAACAGCCTTATGATGGTATTGCCAGCCAACCCATCAGAGGAAGTGAAGTTGGTAAAAGTTTCACCATCAAATTTATCCAAACCTCCCAAACCGGTTCCTATCCAAAGCATTCCTTTAGTATCCCTTAAAAGGCTGTACACCACATCGCTGGATAGGCCATTCTTGGAGGAGAAGTTGGTGAAAGATTTTCCATCATAGATGGAAAATCCACCTCCATTGGTACCGATCAAAAGATTTCCTGAAGGATCTAAATACAAGCAGTTGATGGTATTGTTGGGCAAGCCGTGTAAAGTACTGAAATTGGTAAAGCCCAAACCATCATATCTTGAAATACCCCCGCCATATGTTCCAAACCAAATATTTCCCTGCTTATCCATTACTGAAGAAGTGATGGCATCCAGAGCCAATCCATCATCTGTTGAAAGCGTGTGGAAATTAGAGACACCTCCATCTCCCATGATAAATGGCTTACCATCTTTTCCAAGAATGGGTTGACCTTGATCATTTTTAAGATAGGGAAGTGGAATTTTTTGACCCAAAGTGTTAAAGTTGAATGAAATTTTTACCGGGGAAGGCATATCTTCTAGAAGTATCACCTTAGGTTTCAAAGAATCAGGAAGGTTATCCAAATACACTGCCTCTTTAGGAATAAAAAAAGTAAGATTCTCTTTCTGTGAAATGTCAATGTCCAAATCGGAAGACTTATAATTTTGACATGCAGCCAACCCCAGCCCCATTCCGATCAAAACTAAGTCTCTACATTTCATTTTCTTAGAAGGTTTTGAAAGAAAACAATTCATACAAATTAAGGCAGCTTCATTCTGATTCAATTTGAAAATTGAATCAAACAATCAAAACTACCTTCATCCATTTTGGTTTATGGTCTGCCCTATATTTGGAAATCTTTTACTGAGCTCTTATCCTATGGGATTGAAAATAATTTATTACCCTATTCTCAAATCTCAAAGAAAGGAGGGAATTGAAAATGATCATCTTATGATAATCCTTGGAGGAGACTGACCCCGGGCATAGACCCCATCCACTTGAATGTATACCTCGTATTCATAAGTGCCATCCGTAGCGGTTCTAAGTACAGGAAGTGTCCTGTTTCTTCCATCTTTGATTTCAAAAGTGGCATTACCAAATAATTTTGGGTCAGGAAAAGAGAGTGTTACTGCAGAGCCTTCTACATCCCATCGAATCCTATCCCCCTTATTGGCAATGATATCGCTTTGGTTTTCATCATCGGGAAAAACCACTCTCCATTCCTCATTTATTTTTTTGACAACCAGGCGGTGGACCACAGGACGATGAAATTCTTCGTTGACTTCAAATGTTTTCGGAATTGGACTAGAGAACAATAGGCAAAAACCCAGCAGCAGGCTATTAAAAATCAAGAACGTTTTCATGTGTGTGTAAGTAATTATGGAACAAATAGGAGAAAAGAAATATGACCTGACATCCAAACAAAAGAACAAATTTTGTAAGACATCGAAAGTTTAAGGAATGTAAGGAATTAATCGATAAAATAAAATCTGAATACATGTATTTCTGCCAAAAACCAAATTAAATTTTTCATTTAGTTTGAGAAATCTCGTAAAAAAGTCTGTCAAAAAGCAGGATAAACTTTTGACATAGGGATGCCAAGCAAAGAATTTGAATTTACAGCACACGCTAATAAACTAAAAAATCTAATTGAATAAATAGACCAATTTTATTCTACCCCCTGCAAGATGATCATTTTGGTTTCTGCTGCTTTTTGCCTTATGGCTTTTGCTTCAGCATAGGCATCCGAATACCACCAAGCCTCGGCCTTCTCCACGTCTGGAAATTCCAACAAAACCATTCGCTCTGGTTCCCATTGCCCTTCAAGGGTTACAGTAGGGCCTCCCCTGACCACAAATTTCCCATCATAGGCTGCTATCGAGGTTGGGGTTAGCTTTTTGTAGCCTTCGTAGGCATCGGGATCTTTGATGATTATTTCGACCAAAACAAATGCAGGCATACTTAAATGAGGTTAGCGTTGGATATATTTATAAGGGTTGTTTGAGATAACTATGGTTGGGTTTAAAACAAACTTCCCTGCACCACCTGAGCCCTTTGAGCCTGAATGGTTCCCTTCAACATATCGTGCAGCAGCCTGATAAATCCCAATCTCCAGTTTTCAGAATTGATTTTGATTTCTTTTTTCTCGTAAGCCACAGGACCGCTTAGCCTTTCAAAACCGATCATCATGGTCCAAACCGTGTAAAAGGTTATGGTCGGCTGCAAATCCGGCCGCATGCTTCCGTCTTTGATGCCATGAGAAATCAACTGTACCCCGATTTTGGCCACATCATGATGGATTTCCAAAAGTCGCTGAAAATGCTCGCTTTCCAAAATCAGAGGATCTATCTGACTGCGGAGATTTTCGTCCACATAAAGTCTCATGATCCCCATAAAATTCAATATGGCATCATAGTACATCCTCTGCGTTCTTGTAAAGTCAAAATAACCATTGACCAATGCAGTGATCATCTCAAGACCTGACTTTCCTTTAGATCTTAGGATATCTCTGAAGACGTCTTTCAGTTCCTCAAATCCTTTTTTTGTAACAGCCATGTAGAGATCTTCCTTGTTTTTGAAATAAAAATAAGTGAGCCCCTTACTGATTTTGGCTCCTTTGGATACTTCCTCCATCTTGGTTGCATGGAAGCCTTTTTCTGTAAAAAGCTTAATGGCTGATTCTAAAATCAGCTTTTCTTTCAGTTCTTTTTTTTCAGTTATTCCCATCAGGATGTTATTGGATCAAAGTCAAAAAACTTGACCAAGATTCAAAGTAAATAAATTTCACGATAATTTGTTGTAATTACCCTGAAAAAATGAACAAAATAGGAGGGAAGACCCTAAATCTTACTGCTGTTTACCACTTGGCTCCCAAAATTTAAGTAATACAAAGTAAACATCCCTAGGTCACCTTGATGATGAAATAGTTTTTCTTACCCTTTTGAACCAACAAATACTGGTTTTGGAGTAGAGGAAAATCCAAACTTTGGTTGGGGTCGGGCATCTTTTCTTTGTTTATGCCAAGTCCACCACCCAAAATCATTTTTCGAGCTTCTCCTTTCGAACTGAAAATTAGACCTTGTCCATGTTCACCAACAAGATCCAGCACAGTGGGTATGGCATCATAATCGGTACGGGAAATACTTAATTGGGGCACCCCTTCAAATACCTGAAGAAAGGTGCGCTCATCCAATGAAGCCAGATCCTCTGTGGATGATTTGCCGAATAGAATTTCGGAGGCCTTTAAGGCCATTTCGTAATCCGATTCGCTGTGGACCAAGATGGTGATTTCTTTGGCCAATGTTTTCTGAAGGATCCGCTGATGGGGAGCCTCTGCATGGGATTTTTCAAGACCTTGGATTTCATTTTGATCCAAAGTGGTGAAAATACGGATGTAGCGACCGGCATCTTCATCACTGACGTTGAGCCAGAATTGGTAAAATGCATAGGGTGAGGTTTTATCAGGATCCAGCCACACACTTCCTCCTTCGGTCTTGCCAAATTTGGTCCCATCGGCTTTGGTAATTAAAGGGACCGTAAGGGCAAAAGCCGAACCACCCCCCATTCTTCGGATCAATTCAGTCCCGGTCACAATATTGCCCCACTGATCGGAACCTCCCAATTGCATGGTACAATTGCGGTTTTTCCATAGATGATAAAAATCATAGCCCTGAATCAGTTGGTAAGAAAATTCGGTGAATGAAAGGCCGCTTCCTTCTTCAATCCGTCTTTTCACACTGTCTTTGGCCATCATATAATTGACCGTGATGTGTTTTCCTACTTCTCTGATAAAATCTAAAAATGAGAATTCAGCCATCCAATCGTAATTGTTGACCAGTTCGGCTTTGTTGGCTGCATAAGAACTGAAATCCAAAAATTTGCCCAGTTGTCTTTTGATGGCGGAGATGTTGGTATCCAAGGTTTTCTTGTCCAGGAGGTTTCTCTCAGCTGACTTAAAGGAAGGGTCCCCAATCATGCCGGTGGCTCCGCCTACCAAGGCAAAAGGCTTATGACCTGAGCGTTGAAAATGAAGCAAAGTCATCACCCCAACCAAATGGCCTATGTGCAAGGAATCCGCGGTAGGATCAAAGCCTAAGTAGGCTGCTGCCATTCCTTGCTTCAGGTGATCTTCAATTCCAGGGGTCATGTCCTGTAACATGCCTCTCCACTTGAGTTCGTCTATAAAATCATTCATGCTTAACTATTCCTCGGTCAATTTGAGCGCAAAGATAAGGGAAAATTTTAAAGGCTAATCTTTGAAATCAGTCTTGGTCAGGGGATTTTCAGTATCCGTTCACTCTTTCTTTTCCATAACCAGAACGAGTCTTTTTTTCTTGGGACTCAGCGTCATCCGGCTGATTTTTCCATACCCGGGCACATTGAAATTGGCGATTTTTTGCCAGGTTTGACTTTTATTTATATTTCTGATAAACAATTCATTATCCCTTGCCATCAAAAGTTCATTTTTATTCAGCCAAATAAAATCCTCAGCATCACCCAATCCCAATCCCAAAGACTCCGAGATTCTTTTTTTCAGGTCAAAACCCTTTAATCCGTAGGCAATTTTCCCATCCACTACAATATTTCCTTTGGTACTGAAATAAGTGATTTGGTCTGTTTTTGGTCTTCTCTGAATGCTTCTTCCTATCTCTTCATCTATGGTAAGGATATCATCTCTGCTGAAGGGAAATATTAATTTATGGGGCTCATCAAGGACAAACATGGCGGCCTTGTTGTCATACCAATCGTAATAGCCCACCGGTGCAATGTCATCATAGAGCAATTCCGGCTCTCCCATATTCAATGGATAAAGCCAAAGCCGCTGAGTGCTATCTTCCTCTACAGTAACTGCACCTACATATTGCTTGCAATCGGTTAGCTTCGGAGAAAATTCACTTCGGTTTTCAGTTCTTGTAATGTTGGTAAATTTACCTGTTTCAAAATTGTACATGATCAGATCATGGGTACCGTCAATAGGCGCTGAGGAAAATACCAGCCTTTCCTCACTGATAAAAGCAGGCTGATTGTCATAGCCGGGATTATCTGTGAGGACCCTTACGGTTTCCGGAACGATGGAAAATCCCCCGAAGCCGGATTTAGTTTCCACCATGACCAAATCAGAATTGACCTGAGCGGAGACACAAAATCCATAAAGGCATAGCATAAGCCACAAAAAGTAATTTTTATTGAAATTCATCGGTTATAATGTTGACTGGTCTGCGGTTGAAAAAACTAAATTACAAAATGGAGGTTAAATCCCTAAGATGAAGATGGAATTATACACCGATGGTAATTTGGATGGGCTCAGACAGCAGACGGATCAGCTAGCAGATGAAGCAGTAAGAATTCTGATGAGTAACACGGAGCTTATCGACATGATCAATGCTTGGGAAAAAATTCCCGATCTCTTACCTGAAAACTTTCCAAAAGTGCTTCACAAATTGATTTCGATCTACAGGGAGATTCCACCAATGGTAAATCCCGGAAAAGTCAAGTTGGCCCAGGATTTCTTCGAAAAAAACGGCAGCTTGTATTTGGCCCTTTTGGGTTTTTATAGCCTACCGATTTGTTATGCCTATGAAGACGGTGCAAGGGTTTTGATCAAATCCAAAAGAATCATGGAGGAACCCGGAATCCGATTGGCTGAGACAGCACTTTTTGTTTTGGATGCCTTTAGACCGGGTAATTTTCTTCAGGAATCAAATTTGTTGAGCTTACTGAAGGTAAGGTTGATCCATGCCTTTTCTAGGTATTTTATCCAAAAGTACGTCAGAGATTGGGTTCCTGGTTGGGGGCAACCTATCAATCAGGAGGATTTGCTGGGCACCAACTTGGCTTTTAGTCTGATTATCACCCGTGGATTCAGAAAATTGAACAAAACGGTTACCTTGGATCAGGCTGATGCGGTCTTGCATTATTGGAAAATTATCGGTCACTATTTAGGGTTGAATGTGGATTTCTGGCCTGAGAATCCTAAAGAGGCTTTTGCTTTGGAGAAAATGATTCGTAAAAGACACCTGCGTCCCTCCGCTCACGGAAAAGTTTTGATGGCATCTTTATTGAATTATTACAGGGCATCTGTAGTCAATCCTGCCTTGGCAGGCATTGCCGAAGATTTGGTCTGTTATTTTGTAGGAATGGAGGGTTCAAAGGCTTTGGGTATCCATAAAAACATCAGCTTGCCTACGGGTCTTTATGGTTTGATGTTGCAGTTTGGACTCTTCAATCAGCAGGGGAAAATGAGCACTTACTCCGCGCTGCGACGGCAGTTTACCATCAATGCCGAAAATCAGTTTGGACAGGTCGTTTCTCTAAACCTCCCCATCCAAAAGCGTTCATAACCGTACATTTTTTGTATTGATTTCGGTCACTTTGCGAAAAGAAACCTGTCTTGAACGGTCCACAGAGGCCATTTTTCATACTGGCATCCTTTTCGTACTTTTTGTCACAGATGAAAAATCTGAAAACTACATTTCAGCGATTCCCATTGGAACTGATCTTCTGGATCAGTGCCTTGATCAGCATCTCTCTGATTGACCCTTATCAGTCCGACCATTTCACCTTGTGTCCTTTGGATCAACTTGGTTTTCATTGGTGCCCGGGTTGTGGTTTGGGAAGGGCAATGAGCTTGATGCTTAAAGGGGATTTTGCGGCCTCATGGTCGCTGCATCCACTGGCAGGCTTTGCCTTTGTAGTGATCACATTTAGAATCATAGAATTAATCAAGCACCTTAAAACTATAAAATATCATGGCTAACGTATTGAAACACTTACCCGAATTGGAAGGAATGGAACTGGGATACATCCAAGGAATCCTCAAAAACATGGACGATGAGCAAGCAAGTCTCTTTGCACAGGTTTACAGAGCCCGCAGGAAAGACGCCCAAATGATTTTGATCCTTACTTTAATTGGGTTTTTTGGATTCGCCGGTCTGCACAGATTTATCATCGGTCAGATTGGTTTGGGGATCCTATATTTACTGACAGCAGGACTTTGTTTTATCGGTACCATTGTCGATCTGGTCAACTATAAAAGCATCACTTATGAGTTTAACATCAAAATGGCTCATGAAACCTTGTCTATGATGGCCAACAATGGGTCAGGCTACCAAGCTCCGCAAATTCCCCCTATTAATCCACAGGCATAATTTGAAAATGCCTCATTTTAAACCATAAAAAACTTTTAAAACCATGTCAAAAAAAATCAACGCGATAATTCTGACCATGATGGCAGTTTTGATCCTGCCAGCCTGCAGCTATTCTCAGATGAATGTCGTATCAGACATAGAAGAGTCCTTTGATGGGGTAGAAGCCATTGTGGTCAATGGACGCTTTCTTGAAGTTTCTTACGAAGGCAGTCCGAGGGCCACAGAGGTATTTCTGAGCGCCTATCTGGAATCCAATGGTGAGGGTGGGCCAGAAATCATTTATAAAAGAGATGGCAATCTGCTTAAAGTCGAAGTGACACCCTCTAACGGAGGATGGGGAAACTATAGAAACTCTGGTTACATTTCCCTTGTGGGTCCTGAAACGGTCAGACTGGACTTGAATACAAGTTCGGGTAGAGTGGAGGTTTCCAACGTACTCCATGATGAAATCAAACTCAAAGCAAGTTCAGGAAAAATCAATCTTAACAACATTCAGGCGAACGAGATCCAATTCAGTGCCTCCTCTGGATCCATTTCCGGATCGAATCTGATCGGACAGGTAAAGGGAAAAGTCTCATCAGGAAAAATCAGTCTGAACGGTGTGGAAGGCAGTGTGGATGTGACTTCGTCTAGCGGACGTATTGAACTCAACCAAATAGAAGGTGTGGCTCATTGCAATGCAAGTTCAGGAAGCATCTCCTTGGAACAAGTAGAGGAGTTGGGTAAAATCAAGGTGTCTTCCGGAAGTGTGAAGGCCATCAACTCGGGGCTAGGAGCAAACACAGATTTACACGGATCTTCGGGTTCTTTCAGGATCAATACTTTCAGCAACCTTTCAGACTTGAATTTTAGATTGAATGCCTCAAGCGGAGGATTGACAGTAGGTCAAAGCAAAGGCAGAAAATCTCTGGTCATCAACAATGGTTCAGACATTACCGTAAGAGGAAACACCTCTTCAGGAAGCATCCGGATTGAGAATTAAGTTCTTCTTGAATTTCATGGTTATCTAGATGAAAATGAAATGGGGAAAGCTTTTTGGCTTTCCCCATTTTTTCAAGTTGTGGCAATTGTAACTGCTATCAAGCCTTCCTGCCTTAGGCAGGTATTTTCATTGAATTTACTACATGAAACTACCTTTCCGTCTGAGTTATACGGTAAGATTTTTTTTATCTGTTGAAGGCTTGAATGATATTTTTAAAAGCACCGGAAAACTTAGCCGAAGCATCGGGCAAGGTCCTCTCATTGGGGCCTAAAAATTCCTCAAGTTCAATGAAGGTAGCTGCACCTTGGAAATCATATTTGATTTCCAAACCCTGGCTGGTGATCAAATCATTTTTTATCGTAAGTACATTGTTATTGAAATTTACGTCCACGGTTCCTTCAACCACCGAATAGATCGTATCAAAATCCTCATCGGCGTAATCAAATCCAAATTCAACGTCTGGGGCAATCTTCTGTCCAAGAAATTGTCCAGCCTGCTGAATGTCAATGTTTTCAATATCCACGTCCACCACTTGGTAAACACCGTTGACATTGCTGTTCAAAGGGCCGACAATCTGAGCATAGTATCCGGAAAAGTCATCTCCCGGATCTGTAAAGTTGAATTCCTCGTCCACCAATTCTTCAAGGTCATAATTGGATAAAAGAAGAATCCATGAACTAAACCCAAGGGATAACTGCTCCACCAATATCACATCCCCAACAAAAACCACATAGGCAAAAGTATAAGTGACTTGTTTGTCTTCAATGGTAACCGTATTTGGGGGAAGCTGTTCTTCCACCGGGGGTTCAGGTCCGTCATCATCGGATCCACATGAAAACAACAGGGGGGACAACAACAGAATAAGTGCTAAAAAAGCCTTGAAATTTCTCATTTTCATGGTTTATACATATTTGATTTTGTCACAATTAACGAAAAAAATCAATAACTTTTCAAAAAAAAATTCTACTTACAGGAATCTGTTTTACATGGGAATTTTAATGTTTTTTGTCCCTCTCTTCAAATTTGCTTTTCGGAAATGACGGGAAAATATTGTAAGGAAAAACAGTCAATTATCCGCTTATTCTAGGGGGTGTATATTTGTTTTCTTGGCATTGCATTTGATAAATTGGATATCTATGAATTCCATTGATGATTTTTTATTTTATAACCAAAAGACTTATCTTTCCCTTCAAACCAATAAATAACCTATTTTATGAAATCAAAATCATTTTCCTTGGCCATGGTCTTTGCCATTGGATTTATGGCCTTTGCTCAGGCCCAACAAAAAGAAATCAAACTACCCCCGGAAGCGACCGAATTTTGGGAACCTGAACCGAGAGTGGTTACTCCAGGAGCAGAAAATCATTTGCCACCATCTGATGCGATCATAATTTTTGATGGAAAAAACCTGGACAACTTTAAAAGTCTCAAAACAGGTGGGGCTGCGGAGTGGACAGTGGCTGACGGGATATTGACCGTAAAACCCGGTACCGGAGACATCCTGACCAAAGAAGCCTTTGGGGATGTACAGATCCATCTTGAATTTTCAGCACCCACAGAAATAAAAGGCCAAAGCCAAGGCAGAGGCAATAGTGGACTTTTAATCATGGAAAGGTATGAGGTGCAGGTTTTGGATTCTTATGAAAATAGGACTTATTCAAATGGACAGGCTGCCAGTATCTACAAACAATATCCTCCTTTGGTCAACGCCATGAGAAAACCTGGAGAATGGAACACCTATGATGTATTCTTTACTGCTCCCAGGTTCAATGCAGACGGAATGGTAATCAGTCCAGCCAAAGTTACCGTGATCCATAATGGAGTACTGGTACAAAACGCCAGAGAAATCAAAGGACCGACTGAATATATTGGTATCCCGAATTACAAAGCCCATGACGCAGAACTTCCTTTCAAACTTCAGGACCATGGAGATTTAGTGAAATTCAGAAACATTTGGGTAAGAAAGCTGTAATCATGAATTCAAGAAGAAAATTTCTACAAAAATCATTTTTGGCTGGCGCAGGACTTTCTTTGCCTGCCTTCGTATCCGCAGATCAGCTGGGAGCTTATCTCAAAAAAGTGGCACCCAGTGACCAGATCAATTTTGCCGTGATCGGTTGCAAGGGCATGGGATGGTCCAACATCAATGCGCAGCTCAAACAGGAAAGAGTGAATTGCATCGCTTTGGCTGATATTGATCAAAGTGTTTTGGATCAGAGGGCAGCAGATGTTGAAAAACTCAGGGGGAAAAAACCAAAAGTATATACCGATTACCGGAAAATGTTGGAAAACAAGGACATTGATGCGGTAATCATAGGAACACCCGATCATTGGCATTGCCTTAATTTGGTAGACTCCCTTTCAGCTGGCAAGCATGTGTATGTGGAAAAACCCATAGCCAATACCATCGAAGAATGTCGGGTCATGGTGGATGCTACCAAACGTTACGGAAAAATGGTTCAAGTAGGGCAGTGGCAGAGATCCGGCAGTCAATATGCAGAAGCCATTGATTACGTGAAGTCAGGAAAATTGGGTCAGATCAGGTTGGTAAAATGCTGGGCTTATCAAGGCTGGATGAAGCCAGTACCCGTTGTTCCTGACGGTCCGGTTCCACAAGGGGTGGATTATGACATGTGGTTGGGTCCTGCCCCAAAACGCCCTTTCAATGCCAACAGATTTCATTTCAATTTTAGGTGGTTCTGGGATTATGCAGGAGGGTTGATGACGGACTGGGGCGTGCATGAAATAGACATTGCCCTCTTTGCGATGGGCGTTAGTGCCCCAAAATCCATCATGGCTTCAGGAGGTAAATTTGCTTATCCTGATGATGCCTCAGAAACTCCCGATACCCTACAGACCGTTTACGAATACGATGGATTCAATATGCTTTGGGAGCATGCCACAGGTATAGATAAGGGCAATTATGATTCCTCAGAAGGCATTGCCTTTATTGGAAACAACGGTACACTGATGGTCAATAGAGGTGGCTGGAAAGTGATGCCTGAAGGCAGCAACCAAGATGGTAAATGGGTTGAAAAGCTGGATAAGGTAGACCATGTGAAGCCTAAATTTAATGCCATGGAACAACATGCCGTCAATTTTGTGGATGCCATTGTTGCCAATGATGCCTCCAAGCTGACCTGTGGTATAGAGACAGGAAGTGTGGCAGCCATCAATGCTCAGATGGGCAACATTGCCTTTAAAACAGGGGAGAAGCTGTACTGGGACAAAGATAAGGGGTTGTTTACCAACCCAAAAGCCAATGAACTGGTCAAAGCCAGTTACCACAACGGCTGGAATCTGCCAAAAGTGTAATCAACCATCAAGGAAGTCAGTGAGTTCAGCGGTATTGTTCGACCAAGGCCTCACTGACTTCCCATAATTTATCTCTGTATTTTTTTGATTTCGCCGCACTGCTCACAGAGCACTTTTTGGATTTTTTGAAATAATTCCCACTAAGTTGTTGAATGGATGGGGATTTGGCTAAAAATATGCTTGTTTCGGCACCTTTTTCAGCACTGATCATAAACGGTCTGACCAAGAACCAAGCCCAACGGAAAATGCCAGTTGCGTCTCCACCAAAATTGGATTTGACCACTCCAGGATGTAAAGCGTAGGATTTTATGCCTCTTTCATGGTACCTATCCTGAAGACTTTTGGTAAACCAAATGTTATACAATTTGGCGTTCGCATAGGCTATGAAACCATTGATATCCTGTTCCATCTGTAAATCATTTAATTTGGGCTTTGCTGCTTTATGCGCTTCCGAACTGACATTGATGATTCTGGCATCCACACTTTTTTCAAGAAGAGGCAATAATTTGGTGGTCAGCAAAAAATGTCCCAAATGATTGATCGAAAAAGTGAGATCTAATTTGTCTTTGGAGAGTTGTTTCTCTGTAAAAATCCCTCCGGCATTGTTGATGAGCACATCGATTTTATCTGTCTGTTTCAAAATATTTTCAGCAGCTGCCCTAACTGAACTAAGGTCTGCCAGATCACAATATACGATCTTGAATTTATCATTTTTATCCAAACTGCTGATGCTTTGCACCAATGCTGCACCCTTTTTTTCGTTTCTGACCAGCAAGAATATTTTATCAAATTTAGCAGAAAGGCCTTTGACTGTTTCTTTTCCAATACCCGATGTCGGGCCAGTGATTGCTAATACCATGTTGTCTGTTGTCTTAATTCTAGCATTTCAACACTTACATTCCCTTCATTGTTCGAGCTTTAGCGAATAACCCATTTAAAATAATATTTGCCATTCCAAAAATTAAGTGAGATAAAATTTATTTTTCGTATTTTTAAAGATCAAATATTTCAATTTTATACAAAAAATAGCATCTTAGTATTATTTTAAAAACATTCTTTTTACTGAAAATCAAAGTGTTATAGTACACCAAGTAAACCGATTGAAAGTAATCAGAAAGCTTATCTGCAAAGCATGAATGACCAGAATGCCAAATTTGTTGATGTGGAGAAAGTGATCAAGGATAAAAACCCGGCTTTACTCAAATGGATGCCGGGTTTTGCGCTGAAATATATCAAGCGCATCTTGCATGAAGAGGACATCAACCTCTTGATGAAAAAAATAGGGCACCTGAAAGGTCTCGAATTCATCCATGCCTTGATAGAAGAATTTGGTGTTGAAGTAGACCTTCAGGGAAGTGAAAATATCCCTTTGGACAGGGGAGCTATATTTGCTTCCAATCATCCCCTTGGTGGGTTGGACGGAATCGCCTTTATGCATGCGCTGAGTCCGTATAGACAGGACATGCGCTTTCTTGTCAATGACATCTTGTTGCATATTGATAATTTTGATCCCCTTTTTGTACCGGTCAACAAACACGGGTCACATGGTAAAAAGGCAGCGCAAGCCATAGAAGAGGCTTATTCGGGTGAATATGCCATTTTGGTTTTCCCTGCTGGGTTGGTTTCAAGAAAGCAACCTGAAGGCATCAAAGATCTGGAATGGAAAAAAAGCTTCATCACCAAGGCCAAAAAACACAAAAAAGACATCATACCGGTTTATATTTCAGGAAACAATTCTGCTTTTTTTTATAACCTTGGGAGGCTTAGGAAAAGAGTGGGTATAAAAGCGAATATCGAAATGTTCTATTTGGCAGATGAAATGTTTGCTCAAAAAGGCAAAAAAGTAACTATTCATATAGGAAAACCCATTTCTTACGAGTATTTTGATGAATCGAAATCGGAACGGGATTGGGCGGAGGAAGTAAAGCAGTTGGTCTACAAAATGGCGGAAGATAAGTAAATGTATGGAAGATATCATAGCTCCTGTTTCCAGGGATAAAATAAGAAAAGAGCTTACCAGAGAACGGTTTCTAAGACATACCAACAATGGTAACAACCAGATCTTTCTGGTCAATCACCACAACGCACCCAACGTGATGATGGAAATCGGCCGGCTGAGAGAATTGACTTTTAGGGGTGCAGGCGGGGGGACCGGAAAGGCCTATGACATCGATGAAAATGACACCTGCGAAAACTGTTATGAGCAATTGATTGCATGGAATCCTGAGGAAGAGGAAATTATTGCTGGTTATAGGGTAATCAACTGCAATCAAGCTGGCTACAACAGTGATGGAGAGTTTAATCTGTCAACTGCCCATTATTTCAAGTTCTCTGAGAAATTTATCACTGAGTACCTTCCTTTTACCATTGAATTGGGCAGGTCTTTTGTCCAGCCCAAGTACCAACCGGGCAAGGACAATAGAAAAGGGCTTTTTTCTTTGGACAACCTTTGGGATGGACTTGGTGCCGTAGTATTAATCAATCCAGAAATCAAATACCTTTTTGGTAAGGTCACCATGTATCCTCATTTCCATAAAGAAGGCCGCGATTTACTTTTGTATTTTATGAATCATTACTTTCCAGATCCCGATAAATTGGCTGTTCCATTCAGGCCATTGGGCTACCATGGAGATGTGAGTAAATTCAACGGGCTTTTTGAAGGGAAAGATTACAAAGATGGATACAAAACATTGAATAGTAACATCAGGGCCATGGGTGAAAATATACCGCCGCTAATCAATACTTACATGAACCTTTCCCCCTCCATGAAAACCTTCGGAACCGCACTCAATGATGAGTTCGGTGAGGTGGAAGAAACAGGCATCCTGATTACCATTGCCGATATTTATGAAACCAAAAAGCACCGGCATATGGAAACCTTCGAAAGAGACCGCAATTTTAGCAACAGATCCAAGAAAGCATAAAAAAAACTCCCCCGTAATAGGGGAGTTTAGAATTATTTAAACTATCAATTAAGACAAAGATTGATTTTCCTTGGATGCCAATTCCAAAATTTTATCAAATTCAGCAGGCTCAAGATCTTTGAAGAAGTAGTGGACAGGATTCACATAATTTCCGTCTTTGATCACTTCATAATGAACATGTGGAGCAGTGGATGACCCGGTATTGCCTACATATCCAATCAGATCTCCCCGTTTCACTTTTTGTCCCCTTTTGACATTAAAATCATTCATGTGCGCATAGCGGGTCACAAAACCAAAACCGTGGTCTACTTCCACAAATTTTCCATAACCCCCGAATTCAGTTTTCACCTCCTTGATGACGCCATCACCGGTGGCATAGATCGGAGTACCTGTAGGAGCTGAAAAGTCAATCCCGGTATGCATTTTCTTCACTTTCAATATCGGATGCAGACGAATGCCAAAACCCGAAGCAAGTCGATTCAAATCCTCGTTTTGTAAAGGCTGAATTGCGGGGATAGAAGCCCAATACTCTTCTTTGTTGAGGGCCATCTCTGACAATTCATCATAGGAAACAGATTGAACATACAGCTGTTTTTTCAATTGTTCCACGGATTCAAAAACCGAAACAATCATTTTTTCCTGGTTGAGACCCTTCTCTTTGATTTCCTTAAATCGATCACTGCCTCCATAACCAGCTTTCCGGATAGAAGAGGGGATGGGTTCTGATTCAAACAACACCCTGTACAAATTATCATCACGATCCTGTAAATCAGTGATCATTGAATTTAATCGGGATACTTCCTGATCTAACATGTCATAATAGAACTTCATCTCTCTATTTTCTCTTTTCAAAAGCAGTTCTTTGGGACTATCAAAATAATAACTAAAGACCAATAGAATGCAGACTGCTATGATGGAGGAGAGAGAGAGAAAGCCCAACACGTTGAGGAGGATATCCCATTTGCTTCTGGTAAAGCGTTCGTATTTACAGGTTTTGGGATCGTAATAATATTTTATTCTACTCATCTATAATATTGAATGCTAATTCTTATAATTTTGTAAGCCTTATAGTAAACGGGTGAGATTTAGAGAAATCAATTCCGCAAATATAGTGAATAACAAATAACATTCCGAATTTACCAGCCGATGTCTATTTCCATGGATGCCAAATCAATTAGAAACACCTTTATCACCTATTTTCAATCCAAAAACCACGAATTTGTTCCCTCTTCACCGATAGTAGTCAAAAACGATCCGACACTGATGTTCACCAATGCAGGGATGAATCAGTTCAAGGATTTTTTTTTAGGCAATGAAAAACCCAAGGCGAACCGGGTGGCGAATAGCCAAAAATGCCTGAGAGTATCCGGTAAGCACAACGATTTAGAGGAAGTTGGTGTGGATACGTACCACCACACCATGTTTGAAATGCTTGGCAATTGGTCTTTTGGCGATTATTTCAAGGAAGAGGCCATTTCATGGGCCTGGGAATTGTTGACAGAAGTATACGGGCTTCCCAAAGATCGGCTTTATGTAACTGTATTTGGGGGTGATAAGGGTGATGGGTTGGCAATTGACCAAGAAGCCTACGATTTTTGGAAGGAAATCGTATCTGAGGATAAAATATTATACGGGTCAAAAAAGGATAATTTTTGGGAAATGGGTGATACAGGTCCCTGCGGCCCCTGTTCAGAAATACACATCGATCTAAGACCTGAGTCAGAAATATTTTCCGTTGCAGGTAAAGAATTGGTCAATCAGGACCACCCTCAGGTGATAGAAATCTGGAATTTGGTATTTATACAATTTAACCGTGTGTCAGACGGATCTCTCAAAGAGCTTCCAGCCAAACACGTGGATACTGGTATGGGTTTCGAAAGGCTGGTCAGGGCCATTCAACAAAAAAGCTCTAACTATGACACAGATCTTTTTGCACCGTTTATCCAATTTCTGGAAAACAGAAGCCGGAAAAAATACGGTCAGGATGAAAAAATAGACATTGCTATCCGGGTCATTGTCGATCACATTCGTGCGATCGCCTTTACCATTGCTGATGGTCAGCTTCCTTCCAATAACAAGGCAGGCTATGTAATTAGGCGGATTTTAAGGAGAGCCGTAAGATATGGCTATACTTTCTTAGGTCTTCAAGAGCCTTTTCTTTTCGAAATCCTCCCGCTATTGACCAAACATTTCGGGGAAGTATATCCTGAACTTTCTTCTCAACAAGAATTCATTGCAAGGGTGATTCAAGAGGAAGAAATCTCATTTCTGAGGACATTGGATAATGGTTTGAAAAAACTGGATCAGATCAGGATGGATTTGGCTTTAAGCTCTTCTGATATCATTCCTGGCCAAGTGGCTTTTGAATTGTATGATACCTATGGTTTTCCATTTGATTTGACTTCGCTAATTGCAAGGGAAAATGGTTTATCAGTAGATGAATTGGGTTTTCTTGAGGAAATGGAAATTCAGAAAACCAGATCCAGGGCGGCAGCGGAACAGGAGACCGGGGATTGGACCACTTTGGCAGATGATCAGGCAGTGGTTTTTTTGGGTTATGATACTTTGGAAACCAATTCCAAGATACTAAAGTACAGGGAAGGAAAAGATAAAAAGGGGAGCCAGTACCAAGTCGTGTTGGACCAAACTCCATTTTATGCTGAAAGCGGCGGACAGGTAGGCGATACTGGAGTACTCGTTTCTGAAAAGGAGACGATTCAAGTAAAAGATACCAAGAGGGAAAACGAGCTCATCATTCATGTAGTTGACCGGCTTCCGCAAAATCCGAAGGCTGTTTTTGTGGCTAAGGTGGACCAATTCAAAAGATCATTGACCATGAACAACCACTCAGCAACTCACTTGCTGCAGTCTGCCTTAAAAGAAGTTCTGGGAGACCATATACAACAGAGGGGTTCCTTGGTCAATGAGCAGCTCTTGCGTTTTGATTTTTCCCATTTTGCCAAACTGAGTGAGGAAGAGATCAAAGCGGTAGAAAGTATAGTCAATGCAAAGATCAGACAAAATATTGCTTTGGAAGAATCAAGAAATGTCCCGATTGCAGAAGCAAAAGCCATGGGTGCTACAGCCCTTTTCGGGGAGAAATATGGAGATTTTGTCAGAGTGATCACCTTCGACCCCAAATTTTCGGTTGAACTTTGCGGAGGCACACATGTACCATCCACCGGAAAAATAGGCTGGTTTAAAATCATTTCCGAAGGATCCATTGCTTCAGGGGTAAGAAGAATTGAGGCCTATACAGCAAAAGCAGCGGAGGAATACATCCATGATAAGTTGGCCATTATAAGGGAATTGCAGGATTTGCTCAAAAATCCCAAAGACATTAAAAGATCCTTAGAAAGCCTACTGTTGGAGCGGAATGAGATGAAGAAGACGATAGAATCCCTTCATCTGGAAAAGGCGGGTTCACTCAAAGAAGAATTGATCAAACAAATCATAACGATAGACGGAGTAAACCGCATCATTGCTTTGGTAAAATTACCCTCTGCCGAGGCGCTGAAAAAACTGGCCTTTGAAATCAAAAATGAAGTTGATAATGTTTTGATGGTGCTTGCTGCTGACATTGAAGGCAAACCCCAAATTGCGGTTATCGTTTCGGATCAATTAATCCAATCCAAACAAATCAATGCGGGACAGGTTGTCAGAGAATTGGCCAAAGAAATTGAAGGAGGAGGAGGTGGTCAGCCTTTTTATGCTACAGCAGGTGGCAAAAAAATAGAAGGTCTGCGCAATGTCATCGAAAAAGCCGAATCCATGTTTGCTTCCTTTTAAGGAATTTACAGGAATTGATTTGGTTTTAGCTTAAATCTCTGCCATTTTTGGCATAATTATTAAAGATTATTCAAAGAAAATCCATAATGCTTCCAAAAGCGATCAAAGAAAAGTATGAGTTGGTGGTTGGGTTGGAGGTGCATGCGCAGTTGTTGACCAACAGCAAAATGTACACTTCAGACAGCACAGAATACGGCAATCTTCCCAATACCAATATTTCCGTGATTACCCTTGGACATCCCGGCACGATGCCCAAAGTCAACAAACGGGCTGTGGAGTTTGCGATGAGGATGGGTTTGGCCTGCCACTCTGAAATTACGAGAAGAAATATTTTTGCTAGAAAAAACTATTTTTACCCAGATCTACCCAAAGGATACCAAATCACTCAGGACAAGGGGCCCATCTGTGTGGGAGGTCAAGTACCCATCACTTTGGCTTCAGGAGAAGAAAAATCCATTGCGCTGACGAGAATACATATGGAAGAAGATGCCGGAAAATCCATGCACTTGGCGGGTGAGGTGGATACCTTGGTAGATTTCAATAGGGCTGGCGTTCCGTTGATCGAAATTGTTTCAGAACCCGATATCAGGACCTCGGAAGAGGCCTATGCTTACTTGGTGGAAATCAAAAAGCTCGTTCGGTACCTGGATATCTGTGATGGCAATATGGAGGAAGGTTCCTTACGTTGCGATGCCAATATTTCTGTTCGGTTATTTGGAGATCCAGAATTGGGTAAAAAGGTGGAAGTCAAAAACATGAATTCATTTAGAAATGTGGCAAGAGCAATTGAACATGAATTCGAAAGGCAAATAGAATTGATCGAATCAGGGACGGAAATTATTTCGGAGACTAGGACTTTTGATGCTACCACAGGAACCACGGCCAGCATGAGGACCAAAGAGGACCTCAACGATTACCGCTATTTCCCTGAGCCTGATCTCAGTCCTGTGGTCATTTCGGAAGAATGGTTATCGGGGATCAAGGCTGCCATGCCCGCTTTGCCCAGGGAATTGCACCACAAATTTGTGCATACCTATGGATTGCCTGAATATGATGCCAGTGTGCTTACTGATTCTAAAGAGATTGCTTTGTTTTTTGAAAAACTTTGCACCGAGACAGAAAACTACAAGGCGGCTTCGAACTGGATGATGGGACCTGTCAAATCCTATTTGAATGAATTGACCTTGCACATATCGGATTTTCCAGTAACGCCAGAGAAACTGGCTGCATTAATCCATTTGATTGATGATGGCAAGGTCAGTTTCACCGTGGCTTCCCAGAAGCTTTATCCTGAAATGCTTAAAAACGGACAAAAACAACCTTTGGAAATTGCCCAAGACCTCAATTTGATCCAAGAAAGTGACGAAAATTCCATCAAACCCATCATTGAACAAATCTTGTCTGAAAACTCGAAAAAAGTGGAAGAATACAAATCCGGAAAGAAAGGCTTGATGGGGATGTTTATGGGACAAGTGATGAAAAAATCCCAAGGAAAAGCAGATCCAAAGGTAGCTTCCAGAATTTTAACAGAATTACTTGAAAATGACTAAATATCAATCAGTTCAATTTCTTTTTCCGATCCTTTTGATCGGGTTTATTACAGCCTGCGCCTCAGAGAAAGAGTCCGAATTTGACGGCAAAGTTTTGATCAAGGGAAAAATAGAAAATGCTCCAGAGGGCAATTTGGTGCTTTCTCAATTTATGGATGACAGGGCAGAGGTGATAGATACAATTCCCCTTCAATCCTCCAATAATTTTGAGTATGAGCTGGACTTGGACGGCCCTAACTTCTATGATTTGAATCTTTTCGGTGAAGAAACTGTCCGATTGGCACTTTTTGCCGAAGATGTGGAAATTTTCTACAATTTTAAAGAGAGAGGAAGTCTTCGCGTGACAGGTTCCAAGGATACAGATCAATTGATGAAAGTGGATAGCCTGACTGCAGATTATCAAGAACGGATCAATGAGTTGAATCAGGCTTATTATGATGCCATGTCTGACCGCGATACAGAAACCATCAAACAAATCCAGCAAAATGCCATTGAACTGGAAAGCAGCCATGCTGAGAGGGTAAAAACGACAATCGAAAGTATGGATGGCAGTTTTGCAGCATTGGCGGCCATAGGCATGATCAACCCCAAAAATGATTTTCAGTTTTTGGATAATCTGATTTTGGATTTAGATGCCAAATATCCTGACACAAGGATGATTGTAAGCATCAAGCAACAGTTGGATGAAATGCGGAGCCTTTCCATTGGTCAACCTGCGCCTGAAATCGAGCTCCCCAATCCTGCCGGGGAGTTAGTAAAACTCTCAGACTTGCAGGGGAAATATGTTTTGATTGATTTCTGGGCAGCATGGTGCAGGCCTTGTAGGGAGGAAAACCCCAATGTGGTGCGATTGTATGACTTATACAAAGACAGAGGGTTTGAAGTCTTTGGCGTATCGCTTGATAGGACCAAAGAGGCCTGGGTAAAAGCCATTGCAGATGACCAGTTGACCTGGACACAAGTTTCCGACTTGAAGTATTTCAATTCCGAGGCAGCAGCAACATATCAGATCAATGCTATCCCGGCAACATACATGCTCGATCCGGATGGGAATATCATTGCCAAAGACCTCAGAGGACCCAGTCTTGAGGCAAAACTCAAAGAATTGTTTGATTAATTGAGGTTTTTAGAAAAAAAGCTTTCCTTTTTGTATGAGGAAGGTTTTTTTGGTTTGATGGCATTGAATTTTATTTATATTTGAAGCAGAAATGCAATATTGATAAATTTATAAATCGCTCATTATTTAATTAAATTTCAAACTTTACAACAAAACAAAAATAATTCCTATTAAAGCATCCATAATTATGATAAAGTTTAATTTATGGAATGCTTTTTGTCAATTTAGTCTGTCAGAGAACATTTAATCAATCAAAAACCAAAAATGAAAAAAACAAGTAGAAAATCCCCTGTAAGCATGCTGCTCATGCTTGCTTTGTTTGGCTTTTTGGCCATGGGCGCATGTAAAAGCAAGAAAGTGGTAGAGGCTGCCCCCGCACCTGAACCAGTTGAGGAACCCGCTCCTGCTCCAACCCCTCCACCTGCACCACCTGCACCGTCGGCAGAAGAAGTTGCAGTTGAAAAACTTGAGGCTTTTTTCAACACCATCACAAACGCATCAAGCGTTCAGAGTGCAAACGGATCTATTCAGGAAGCTCTAGGAATGTTCTCTAATCAGGAAACCCCTGTACTGATCGTTATCCATGAGGAAAATGGAATTAAAGATTACGACGAGCCCACTACCATTAACAAGTATTTGAATTACCTGAAGGACACCAAGAAAAACCTGAATTACATCAGTGATCTGAGATTGGACGGAAGTGGCCGAGTTACAGAATTAGAATTACGTCGTAAATAATTTCCCACCTAGAAAAACTAATACATCATGAAAAAATATATTCCCTTATTCTTGATGCTTTTTATTGCGGCATCCTCTGTGGCAATAGCCCAAACGGACAACATCAGCCCTCAAAGAAAGCAAGCCATTGACTCTCTGGCTTTAGAGAAAGTCAAAGATTTGAGTAAATACATCAGCATTATAGGCAGTAAGCAAACACAATTCTCAGAAGCCAACCGCGTTATGGATAGGGCTGAAGAGCTTTTCGCTCCAGAAGCTGAAATGGGTGTTTCTTCTTTGAGCTCCAAAGAAATCGCCTATTATAAAGTAAGAAGATACTTTGAAAGACTGATGGCATTGAATTACGATCAGGTAAACATATCCTGGTATGACATTCATTACATTAGTGACCTGGAAAGACAGCCTGACGGCCGGTATGTAGGTGTGATCACCGTTTACCAAAGGTTTGAAGGTACTTCTAGGGAAAGTGGGTTAAATTATAAAGACACAACCAAAAAAGACATCACCATTTACGTAGAGAAAAAGCAGACTCAGGTTGCTGGAAGGACTATTGATTTCTGGGACGTGATGCTGGGAGATATCCGGGTGACTGAAACATCTGCATGAGAAAATTTATTTTAGTACTAGTATTAATTACATCTTATAGGTTTGCACCGGGGCAGGGTTTGTACAGCCCCGGTCAGCCTTCTGATGACGGCAGATTTGCCGCATCAACCAAACAGGTCAATCAATTTTTCAGGAGATTCAACGCCGAAGAAAGTAAAGACGGAAGTACCCGCTTCAACCCAGGAGACAGGGAATACAGGGACCGAGAGTTAAGAAAAGGGTTTATCAATATCCTTTTTGACAACGAAACCACATCTGTCCCAAAAAGCTTAAAAGAGGATTTCACTCAAACGGTTATCTCAACAGGTAATCCCCAATTTCTTGATTTTCACAATGGCGAATGGTTTGCCGAGGTAAATACTGTATTTATGATTAAAGGCAAGCGTGAAAACGTTACCCTTTTCATGAAACTGCAGGAAGAAGGACTGGGATTTGAATGGGTCATTGACAACATAGCCGCCGACTTTTTCAAATTATACTTCGATAAAGACACCGGAAATGACAAACAGTTCTTGCATCCGCTGAGTCATGAATTGGGTTTCATGAACCTAAGAAAAGCTTTGCAGGACAACAAAAAGCCAGAATCTTATACACCAAAAGAATTTTCTCCTGATTACCTTTCGATTTTTCTTTACGAAATCAAGAAAGGAAACATCAGGTTTGAAACTGTGTCTGATGTGAAATTTCATTTTTTCCAGATCAGTGATTGGTATTTCGAGTTATCCCAGTTCAACCGACCGGGATTCAACACAGGTTGGTTAATTTCCAATCTGGTAAAGTTAAATGAAGGTGATAAGGACGTGATTTTAAACTACATCTATGACCAGAATTAGACCCTATCTATTTTTCCTGTTGTTTTTCTTCGCCACTCCATTCTTGCGAGCCCAAGATCTTGGTGATTATTCCAAACAGGAAATAAAAGATTTTACCCAAAATGTTGAGGATCAGATGAAATTTCTGGAATATTTCCTCAATACTGTGGGCAGCAAGGAAACCTCTGCGAGAGATAAGGATGTCATCATTAGAGAGAGTTACAAAAAGATTTTTAGGGACGAAAAAGTACAGGTGGAGGATGACCTCCTTCTGGACAGAAAAGTAATTACCAACAAGGATGTCACAGCCTATTTGAAAGACATTGAGTTCTTTTTTAAAGATGCTCAATTCAATCTTAAAGTAAGAGAAATTAAGCCGTTTTTAAGGGACAATGGAGAACTTTCATTTTTAGTTTCTCTTGATCGTACTTTGACAGCCACCGGACTTACCAATGAAAAAATCGAGAATACCAAACCGAGATTTATCGAAGTAAATGTAGACAAAAGAAGCAATGAATTGAAAATAGCTTCTGTATACACAACTAAGTTAAGCAGAGACAAAGAATTGATGGAATGGTGGGCCAACCTATCATTTGAATGGGAAGCTTATTTCCGTGACAGGTTCGATTTTAAAGATGATTCGCTTACCATAGAGCAGATCTATAAGATCACCGATGTGGATACCTTGAAGTTGAGCAACAACACTTTGATCAAAGACCTGGGGCCGATCCAAACCTTAAGGGAATTGAAATACCTTGATATCAGCAATACCCATATTGAAGAACTCAATCCCATCAGCAATGTTACTTTTTTGAGTTACTTGGACATTTCCAATACCCCTACGCAGGATGTTCAATTCCTAAAGTATTCTGATAATCTCACCTATCTGGATATTTCCCACACCAAGGTTGATACGATTGATGATCTGAACAACCTCAAAAAATTAAAAACATTCAAAGCAGAAAAAACCCCTTTGGCAGGTTTCAGCGTGCTCAACAATTATAAAGATTTGGAACACCTTAATCTCAAAGAGAGTGGTTTTAATAACCTTGAAAACATCAAAGAACTCAATCAGCTGAAGCACCTCAATATCAGCGGTAATTATCTGATCAATTTTGATTATTTAAGTGAGTTGACAAGTCTGGAAGAGTTGATCATGCAGGAAAGTAATCTGGTGGATTTATCACCTTTGGCTAGCCTGGAAAAACTTAGAGTGGTCAACATCAGCAATACAGAGGTGGGTAACCTTGAACCTCTTTCAAATAAACCAGAGTTGAGGCGAATTTATGCGGATCAGACCAGTATTCCTGAAGAAATAGCGGATGAATATGCCAGGGTCAATCGTTCTGTCCTGCTTATCCATAATGTAGAAAGCCTGGAGTCTTGGTGGAATTCTCTTCCTGAAGGATGGAAAGAAGTGATAGAAAGACAAAATCCCGGCTTAACAAAAGGAACCCCTGCTGCGGAAGAACTCTCGACGTTGGTCAATAAAGAAATAGTGGATATTTCAAACAGTGAGGTAGTAAACCTGCGCCCGATTTTGAAATTCAAAAAAATCATTGAATTTAATTGTAACAATACCAAAGTGGATGACCTTTCACCTTTGGCAGACAGCAAAACACTTGTGAAACTTTCTGCCAAAAATACCAAAATTACCCAGGTGGAGGCTTTAAAAAATGTCAATACACTTGAAACGATAATTTTGGAACAAAATGAAATCCAAAGGATTGAATCTTTGAAGTTTCTTCCTGAACTGAAATACCTAAACATTGACCATACGGATGTAGCTCGGTGGGAAGTCCAGGAGCTTATTGAGCTAAAACCAGAAGCCAACATTATTTTTAGAACAGAGGAACTGGAAGATTGGTGGGAAAATCTAAATGAAAACTGGAAAGCTATTTTTGATAAATCCTTTGATGTGGGAGATAATCCAAACTCGGATGAGTTGCATAAAATGACAGCTTCAACATCTATCACCATCAATGGGGACAATATCCAAGATCTTTGGCCTTTGAAAGTATTTATCAACCTGAGAAATCTGGAAATCAATAATGTGCCTTTAGCGGATGTTTCCGCACTAACAGAATTGAGTTTATTGGAAAAGCTGAAAATTTCTCAGGCTCCTGTCAGTTCTCTTGAAGCCTTTAGAAATCTGAATGTTTTGGAGGAACTCGATTTAAGCAATACAGCCATTGAGGATTTGAGGCCATTGGACAACCTCACGAGACTTAAAAAACTCAACTTATCCGGCACCGGCATCAAAAGACTGAGAGGGCTTGAAAACCTATTTGAACTGAACGATTTGGATATCTCCAGTACCAATGTGAGAACCATCAGTCCAATCAGCAATCTTTTGAACATCGAAAAGTTTATTTGTTTCAATACCAGGATTAACCAAAGGCAAATCGATAATTTCAAGGCAGCCAACCCTAACGTTGATGTCAGATATTATTAAAACTGATAAAAAAAATCCCGATCATGAATCGGGATTTTTTTATTGGAATCAATTTTATTTTTTCAAAAAGGAGGTAAACATCCAATGATGTAATTCAATTTTTTTGATGAAGGCGATCAACATATCTTCTGTTGCGGTGTCTCCCAGCTCAGCAACTTTTTCTGCACAGTCGTTCATGTTTTCAACCAAGATTTCAAAATCATTAAGAATTTCTTTGACCATTGCATCTGATTTCAAATCAGTCCCGACTTCTTTAATGTCTGAATGCTCCAAATATTCTTTCATCAAACTCAATGGAGTCAGTCCAAAAACTCGGATTCGCTCTGCAATCAAATCTATGTTGGCCATGGCTTCATCATAGAGTTCCTCGAACTTCTCATGCAAATCAAAGAAATCTCCTCCGGTTACATTCCAGTGAAAATTCCTTAGTTTCTGGTAATGGACATGGTAATTGGCCAATAGGGAGTTTAGGCTTGCTACTATTTTATTAGATTCTTCTTTGTTGTATCCCAACTTTTTGAATACTCTTTTTTCTAATACTGGCATGGTGTTAAAATTTTAAGGTTTAGTGATTTATTCAGATTATTCTTCTAAATAACATACTAATTAAACGTTGAAATAGGCTATTTGTTTTGATTAATGTCTCAATAATTATAGAAAAATGGGAGACAGATAAAAAAGGACGTTGAGCCTCAAAAAGCACAAAAATCAATAGTTTGGAAGTTTGAAAACCTGATTTAAACTCATCCTGACGATTTGACCCATATTTTTACAGTCCAAGAACTGAGGATGACCATAATGTTTGGCAAGTTCCTGTTTGAGGTTATCGATATTTTCCGGGGTAGAAATGGTATCATTTTCCATGGCTTTTAGAATATCCTCTATTTCTTTAGGAGAAGATCTAAGCCGATTCGCAATGAGGGCCCTTTCTTCTCGCTGGTATTGTTTCATGGACTCAGGGGTGATGTGTTTGAGACCCAATTGAATCAAAGCGTTGTTTTCTTTGAAGTATTGTGGTAGATAAATGTTTTTCTTTCCTTCATAAGATTGTTGGTCAAAATCAATGGATCTTATCCTGTAGTGGGTTTCTTCAAAATCCGGCGTAACATCAATGACAAAGTTTGAAGAATGCATATCTCCAAGCAATCTTACAAAGCACCTTTCGTTGAATTTGATAAACTCTTTGGCCAAACGGATGGGATTAAGCAAAGGATCGTAGATATACTGTTTCATAAACATTTCCCCCGGAATGCCTGCGATATGTTCTTCTATGAGGGAGTCCTTATAGACCAGGTAATTTATTCGGTTGGGTGAAAGTAAGTGTTCAAGTTCCAGTCCATACACTCTGGAGGCATCAGCGTGCTTGATGTAGAAATAGTCAAAGTTGTCGTTGATACGGTTAACAATACGGACTCTGAAGGGCTGAGTATTGCCGTAAATACACAAATCTACCCGATCCACATACAAGTGTTGCATGACCGACATGTCCCCCTGTGCCTTGATGATTGCATATATTTTTTTGAGGTTGTAATGAATATCAGCCCGATCCGATTCTAAGTAAAACACAGTTTCCCACAGCGTATCATTTTCCCTCGAATCATACAAAGGAATAGAACTGTTGTAGCGGAGCAATTCCTTGTAATGTATCGGAATATCTACCTCCCGGCCATATTTCACCAAATACTGTCTGAGGCCTTTGCTGATGGGGTAAATTTTTTTCTTTTTGCTGATCAAGGCCATATCCAACTTATTTAAGACCTCAAAGCACGGTATTCCTCTTTTAATTTACGGTCAAACAGAAATGGGCCAAATGGCAACAAAGCTGCAATCAGGCCAACCAGTGTTTTCCGAAAACTCCAGGATAATTTTTTTGAAGTCGGAAAAAGGATGTAAACATAAAGAACAAACAAAATACCATGTGCCCAACCTACATATTTGACCGCATCCGGCATATCCATGGTATATTTGAGCGGCATGGCAATGAATAGCAATACCAAAAAGGAAATGCCCTCAGCAATGCTGATTCCACGGAATCTAGCGAGTAGTTTCAACTTTTCTTGATCTTGCATGATTAAGGGTTAATGTTAAAAAGGACCTGAAGCTGTTTCCAAAGCTTCCCCTTCAAAGGACGGTTGACAGAAAGCTCTGACAATTCATCAGCGAAAAGATATTCTACCTCGTCCAAAGCCCGTATGTCATAAAGATCATTCCTTTTTTTCATCAGAGGATGGGCGAAATTCCCAAAAACCAAGATCTTGTTTGGATTTAACCGGTCAATTGCATCCAAAGAAGCTTCCTGTAAATGTTCTGATGATACCAAGGCGATATCTTTTAAAGAACAGTTTACCGCTTCCATGATGCGCATCAAAAAGACACTTTCTTCTGTTTTCAAGCTTTTCCCTTGGTACACCACAAGGACTCCTTTTTCAAATTGGCCTTCATGCTCCAATTTTTCATACTCCAGGCTTTCTGGTTCTTCTGCGTTAGATGACGACGTATTTTGTTCTGATGATTCATTGCTCATTTCAGTAACCGGTTTCTGGCTTCTATTGGTAAATGACTGAATTAGAGAATCATCCGAAATCAACACCAATTCTTGGTCCATGAATAGACCCATGTGTTGTAGGTTCATTTCTTCCATAGCCTAAAAATGACCAAAAATTTTCCTCCAAACAAAATTTAAAGTTGAATAGATGATAATTTATGTGGAACCATATCAGGTATTTTACCATGCTTTTTTCATCTCCCTTTTTCTGTAAAGAACGAATGAATAATAACAAGTAATTATTTGGAAGCTTTACAAAAGCAATGAAAAGGAGTAAAATAAACCATTAAAATACAATTTTGATTTATTGAGGAATTTTTTTAACTTACAGATGAATCTGATGTCAATAAGTTGATTTATGATAAAAATTTTTCATTAATAGTGTATGCGTTTTTAAATGTTTTATGATTCTTTTTTAGACTGCCGGCCAAGTTTAGGGATGGATTTATTTTGAATAATTATTCAGGATAGATTCTGGAGATTTTAAAGTTGAAATTTTATTTACCACTTAACCAATATAATTATGGGAAATCTACTTTATGTAATTGCAGTTATCTTGATCATCGCATGGCTAATAGGCTTTATAGGCTATAGTGCCGGAGGCCTTATCCATATTTTGCTCGTCATAGCCGTAGTGGCAATTTTATTGCGGGTCATTAGAGGGGGTAGGGCAGTCTAGCTGCCATTTGCAGATTAAAAATAAGAAAAGCGGGCTGTTTTGTTCTCAAAACAGCCCGCTTTCATTTAATTTTCAATTTTATTTCTCCTCCAATCGTTCTGTCAGAGACTATACATCCTCAATTTATTTTTTAGCCAAAGGTCCATCTAGGTCAAAAATTGATTTCAGTTCCACAGCATCTTTAGGATCCATTCGCTTGGATAGGATCAACCTTAGCTGCCTTCTTCGCAAAGCCCCCTCAAACAATTCAATTTCTTCCTCAGTTTCGGGGTTGACCTCAGGTACTTCAATGGGACGACCATTTTGATCCACTGCAACAAAAGTGAAAAAAGCCCTGTGGGTCTTTATTTTTTTATTGGCCGGGATATCCTCTGCCCAAACCTCTATAAACACTTCCATCGAGGAGTTAAAAGCACGGGTAACTTTAGACTTTAAGGTGACCACATTTCCCAAAGCAATGGGATGGGTGAAAGAAATGCTGTCTGCCGAGGCGGTTACCACAATCCTGTTGGAATGTTTTTGTGCAGCAATGGCCGCGACAACATCCATCCAGTGCATCAGTTTTCCGCCCATGAGGTTATTGAGCGTATTGGTATCATTGGGAAGTACCATCTCGGTCATAATGACCTCTGAGGCTTTTGCTGCTTTCTTTTTTGCCATAAAAGGATTGTTTTGACAAAAATACAGAATTTATTTTGCTTTGGAAGCGATCTGATGCCGATAAATCAGAATATTGTTTTGATTTTACCAGCCTTCTTCCCCCAATAACGGTACAAAAGCAAAACTGTCCAGTTCTTCTCTGATGATTTGTTTGTTGGTTTTTTTGGTAAGTTTCAACATTTTCTGTGTGGTACGGTCTCCCACTGGAATGACCAAAATGCCTCCAACAGCCAATTGTTTCAGCAATTCCTTGGGTACCACCGGTGCACCTGCGGTCACAATGATTTTATCAAATGGCGCTGCCGATGGAAGGCCTCTGGTACCATCACCATAGTAGAACCGAACATCTATCCCTAGTTTAGGCAGAAACTTTCTGACTTTTTCATACAGTTTTTTTTGGTATTCTATACTGTGGACTTCCGCACCCAGCAGATATAGAATGGCAGCCTGATAACCGGAACCTGTTCCAATTTCCAGAATTTTGTCCCCGGGCATGACCTCCAAAAGCTCGGTTTGATAAGCAACTGTAAAGGGTTGCGAAATGGTTTGCCCTTCCCCAATCGGAAAAGCTTTGTCCTCGTAGGCATGGGAATGCAGGGCACTGTCAAAAAAGAAATGACGGGGCAGAGTTTCCATTGCTTTTAAGACAGCAGGATCTTTGATTCCTTTTTGCTGAATGGTTTTTACCAATGCCCTTCTTTGTCCTTTATGAACTGCGCGATCTTCCAATTTAAGCATGTGCCTGTCAAAAATTTTATGCAAACTTTAATTTATATGCTAAGTTAATTGATAAAATGGCTTATTTTGAATCTCCTCAACCGATTTAATGTTGTGATCTGAATTCTAGCCAATTAATTTTAGTATACATGTTTACAGGAATAATAGAAGCCTTAGGCGAAATAGTACATACTGAAAAAGATGGTTCAAATATCCATTTTGACATTCGAACCAAACTTGCACAGGAGCTTAAAGTGGATCAATCTATAGCCCATGATGGAGTTTGTTTGACAGTGGTGAAAACAGATGGCAACAATTTTAGGGTAACGGCCATTGATGAGACTTTAGGGAAGACCAATCTGAGTTCTTGGACTAAAGGGAGAAAAGTAAACCTTGAACGCTGTATGCCAGCAAATGGACGTTTTGATGGACACATTGTACAGGGGCACGTTGATCAGGTCGGAACAGTGGTCAGTATTGAAGAAAAAGATGGAAGTTGGGTTTTTGGGCTCTCTTATGATCCTGAGGTAGGCAATATCACTGTAGAAAAAGGATCGATTACCATCAATGGAACCAGCCTGACCTGCTTCAATTCCAAAGCAGGAAGCTTTTCTGTGGCGATCATTCCCTATACCTATGCCCATACCAATTTTCATCAGCTAAAAGTAGGCGATAACGTGAATCTGGAATTTGATATTCTAGGGAAATACATGCAACGGATCTTGAAAGGTTACAGCAGTTAAAGAACCCGTACGGATTATAGTTTGAAATGATTTCCCAATTTTTGTAACGTAGCAGGTCGATTGATTTTGCCGGAAGGAGTTTCTTGGAATACCGGTAGGGTATACAGTTCTTTTGGATTATGGAATTTGGGTAATTTTGATTTTACGCTGTCCAAAAATTCACTTATTAAGATTTTGTCCAATGGTTGTGATTCTAAAATCAGCACCAGTTTCTCTCCTAGTTTTTCATCCTTTTCGGCAGCTAGAAAATACCTGGAGTTGGGGGAGAATTCCCGGATTAAGTCCTCTATTTCTTTTTCCATTAATTCGGGCTGAATCTTGATGCCGCCGGAATTGATGGTGAAATCTGCCCGACCTTTCCAGATAAATTGACCTTCCCGGATGATTTCGACCAAATCTTGGGTCTGCAATCTGGGAGAAATAGCCATAGGCGCTTCTACCCATAACTTATGCTCATGGTCACTTCCAATTTTTACACCGGGAAGGGTGCGAAAGGTTATTGGCTTTGCTTTGAGATCAGACAAAGCAAAATGTGATACCGTTTCGGTCATCCCAAAAGTCAAAAAACTTTTTGTGGGCAACTTCGCCAATGAATAGATTATTTTTTCCTCCAGCGGGGCTCCTCCAATGATCAAATTCCGAACTTTTGCCAGCACTTTCCTGCTTTTTTCTTCTGCCAAACATGCCTCAACTTGAAGGGGCACCATGGCCACAAAATCGAATGCAGTTTCTTCCTCAAATGCCATTAGGGGGTTTTGGGTAGGAGGGATGAGTACCACATCAGCATCCCATTCCATGGCCCTGACCAACATCATCTTGCCGGCAATCATTTCGGTATTCAGGCAACATAGCAGGGTGGCAAGTTTTTCCGGAAGAAAAAAGTCACGGGTAGCGGCAGCGCTAAACTCCATTTGACTTCTGGAGATCTTTATGGTTTTTGGGTCCCCTGTGGATCCGGAAGTTTTGAGTTCAAATTGGTCTTGACCGCTAAGCCATGCGGAACAAAAATCCAGGGATAGATCAGCATAGGGTGAAACAGAGGGCCAATACCCCTTTTTGATTTGATCAAAAGAAACAAGAGCCCGATCTATTTGAATGCTTCCCATGTGCTGAGGCAATTTGGCAAACTGATGATTGGAATTACTTGGCAATTATTATATCCAACTATGCTTTAGGATTTGGATTTCTTGGATAGTTGCGACGGGATTTGTTTCTATGTACAGGCTTTTTCTGCGCGTGTGTTGAGGCCGGTTTGGATGGAGCAGGAAAGCTAGATGGATGAGAGGTCGGATAAGGATGGTCTTTTATCACCGGAACACTCTGTCCAATCAGTTTCTCTATGTTTTTCCAATCCTTGTATTCTTCCGAGGTACAGATGGATAAGGCTTTACCGGCAGCACCGGCCCGGCCTGTACGACCAATCCTGTGGACATAAGTTTCAGAGATATTGGGTATCTCAAAATTGATCACATGACTCAAACCATCCACATCGATGCCTCTTGCAGCGATGTCAGTGGCAATCAATACCCTTGTTTTTCCGGACTTAAAATTGCTCAGGGCATTTTGACGGGCATTTTGTGACTTGTTGCCGTGGATGGCCTGGGCCTGTATGTTATTTCGGGCAAGGATTTTCACCACTTTGTCCGCGCCATGCTTGGTACGGGTAAAAACCAACGTAGAATCTTTGGCTTCTTTTTCCAGCAGATAGACCAATAGGTCGTTTTTGTCTTTCTTTTCTGTAAAATAGACGGATTGCTGTACGGTCACTGCGGTGGAAGATGGAGGGGTGATGTCTACCCTTTGGGGCTCTTTAAGCAGGGAATTCGCCAGATCCACAATATCAGGTGGCATGGTAGCAGAAAACAACAGTGTTTGCCTTTTGGCTGGCAATAGAGAGATGATTTTTTTTACATCATGGATAAAGCCCATATCCAACATCCGATCGGCTTCATCCAGGACAAACACTTCCAGAGTTTTCATGTTGATATAGCCCTGATTGGCCAAATCCAATAAGCGACCTGGTGTGGCTATCAAAACATCCACCCCTTTTCTGAGAGCAATGGTTTGTTGGTGCTGTTTTACCCCACCAAAAATCACGGTATTGGTCAAGCCTGTAAATTTGCCATAAGCTGAAAAGCTGTCAGCAATCTGAATGGCCAATTCCCGGGTTGGCGTTACAATCAGTGCTCTGATTGCCTTGTTTCTTTGGTTGGGTTGTGAGCTTTTTTCCAATATTTGAAGAATGGGAATCGCAAAGGCCGCTGTTTTTCCTGTTCCTGTTTGGGCGCAACCCAAAAGGTCCCTTCCTTTCATGACAATAGGAATGGCTTGTTGCTGTATAGGGGTGGGGTTGGTGTAGCCCTCTGACGTAACTGCTTTCAGAAGTGCAGGGCTAAGGTTTAAATTTTCAAAAGTCATTGAATAAATAGATAAATGGCTTAAGCCAACCATATGGCTTGGATATACGTGCTGCAAGTTAACACATAATCATGGCTTTTGGTTGCTAATCCAATTCTTTAACCCAACTGAATTCTTCAAAACTGCATTTTCATCCAACTTTTGTGGTGGCAACAAACTATCCCTTTATGTTTTTTTGACGGGATGGCTTTTGAGTTAACGGAATTTTTCTTCGATTCCCCACTTTTCACCTTCGATCAGTCAACTTTTTTAATTTAGGCCTGTTATCTTGCATGAAATTTTATTTCCAAACCAAAGCAAGTCATGAACTGGAAAACCGTCAAAGAATATCAGGACATTACCTATAAGAAATCAGCTGGCGTGGCCAGAATTGCCTTTAACCGTCCCGAGGTAAGAAATGCCTTCCGGCCACGGACGACCAGCGAATTGTATGATGCCTTTTTGGACGCCAGAGAGGATACCTCCATTGGGGTTGTGCTGTTGTCGGCAGAAGGTCCATCTCCCAAAGACGGGGTATATGCTTTTTGCAGCGGTGGAGACCAAAAGGCCCGGGGCCATCAGGGTTATGTGGGAGAGGATGGGATGCATCGTCTGAACATTCTTGAGGTCCAACGGCTGATTCGGTTTATGCCAAAGGTGGTCATTGCGGTAGTTCCCGGATGGGCGGTAGGAGGAGGGCATAGCCTTCATGTGGTTTGCGACCTGACACTAGCAAGTAAGGAACATGCCATTTTTAAGCAAACCGACGCCGATGTGACCAGTTTTGACGGAGGTTATGGATCCGCATATCTGGCCAAAATGGTGGGGCAAAAGCGGGCCAGGGAAATATTCTTTTTGGGAAGAAATTATTCTGCACAGGAGGCCTATGACATGGGCATGGTCAATGCGGTAGTGCCCCATGAAAAGCTGGAAAGTACCGCTTATGAGTGGGCACAGGAAATTTTGGAAAAGTCTCCCACTTCCATCAAGATGTTGAAATTTGCCTTCAACCTTACTGACGATGGTATGGTCGGCCAACAGGTTTTTGCCGGTGAGGCCACCCGATTGGCTTACATGACCGAGGAGGCCAAAGAGGGAAGAAATGCGTTTTTGGAAAAAAGAAAACCTGACTTTAAGGACATCAAGTGGATTCCATGAGTAACTTTTTGCTTATGGACTAAAGGATAACCCCTTCAATACAAAAGCATTTTGAAATGATTTGAGGTCGTAGATAGGTTCGGGCAATTGGGCATATTCTCCAATAAGCTGATAGATGGCTTTCGATGTCTTTCCTGATTTTCTCAAATACTGTATGGAGGTGGCACCTGCCGATTTGGACATTTTCTTCCTCTTTTGGTCTACGAGTAATGGGTGGTGGTAAAAGGTGGCTTGTGCAAATTTTGATCCGTTTAGCATTGGGGAAAGGTGTACCTGGGCCAGACTGGAACCATACAGGTCTTTGCCCCTTACTACCAAATCCACGCCGTAATAATCATCATCGATCACTGAGGCCAATTGATAGGCAGCCTTACCATCTTTTTTTCGGACAACGAAATCAAATAGTTCACCTGATAAAAGCCCCTTTATCTTCCCTTGAATCAAATCCTTGATCCAAATGGGCTGGTTAGTTGGGGTTTTGATCCTCCAAGCCGTTTCCGGCTGGTTGAAGTCCAGGTTTTTATCCCTGCAGAAGCCAGTGTAATAGCCCTTGGGATGAGATTTTGCAATTTTTCTTCTAGAACAATTGCAGGCATACAAAGATTTTTTTTCTTTCAACTTCTCTAAAGCCTCTTGGTAGAGATTTGCTCGATGGGATTGGGAATATTCATTTTTGAATTCCTGAAGGTTTTTTGGCCCCAAATCGAAATTGATTTCAAGAAAATCCAAGGTGTCAAAAATATCATTCAGATAGGATTTCTTTACCCTGTCTTGGTCCAAATCATCGATCCGTAGCAGGATTTTCGCACCATGTTTTTTGGCAAGGCATGAGGTAATCAGGAAGGAATAGATGTTGCCTAGATGGAGGTACCCACTGGGTGTAGGGGCCAGGCGGGTTAGTTTGAAAGTTTGCATTTGCCAAGAAAATAAAAAACGGTAAGGATTGCTAATGTCAAGGGGACTGTATGGGAATAAACCTTGCGAAGAGCTCTTCTTTGTACCACTTTTCTTTTTTTACTTTCTGTATGATGGCTTTGTGGACAGAGGAATAAGCGTAGGTTTTCATCGCCTCTTCCGATTCCCAATGGCTGAAAGTGGCTTGTTCTATGGCCGGCCATTGTCCGATGCCTTTGGTATAAATCAAGCCCTTTGCTTCGGCGATAGACTGGCTGGCCTGAGGGACATGTTTCCAAAACCGAAGCAGTTTGATCATCCTGATTCGCGCGCGGGTCAACACCATGATAGGCCCTCCTAAATACTGGGCTGTACCGTTAAAAGGATTTTGCCCACCCCAGGTTCCGTGTGATTGTACGCAGGCCAACCAAAATGTTTTATAGGAGCTGCTTTTCTCACTGAAATGCAGGAAGGCCTCAGAGGCTTCATAATTTTTGGCATGATCCCTATTTTCCCAGACAGTCAATAGGGCATAGGTTGAAAAATCTGGTTTCAAGGAAAATCCAGTTCCACTACCTGAACCCAATAGTTTAACCAAGGCGGTTCCCTCCAAATTGTTGAGCAAGTCCAAGGCTTGCTGCATCTGATTAAAAGCCCACCAGCGTTTTTTGGTCGGGAATTCAAAAAAAGTGATAGAGGTAATTGATTTGGGTTGATCCATGGGGTATTAACATTAAGAAACAGATCCTTGTTCATGCAGAAAGTTTGGTCTAAAGACGGTAAAAATAAAATTTATTTTAATGATAATCGAAGAGAAAGGCCCATGGTTTAAATGGAATTTCGCAGATTTTAAAAATTCTTATATGGAACACCCAAAAGAAGCCCTTCGACAAATTATACTTACCTTTATCCGGAACAAACGATCTTGTAAAAAATTATTTTTATTTTATGCAAACCGATATCAAAATTGCGGTCTTGATAGACGCTGATAATGTTCCTTCTGGACAGGTCAAAGAGATGATGGAAGAAATTGCCAAATACGGCAATCCCACCATCAAAAGAATCTACGGTGACTGGACCAAACCCCAATTGGTAAAATGGAAAAACGTGTTGTTGGAAAATGCCATCAATCCCATGCAGCAATACAGTTATACTTCCGGTAAGAATGCCACAGATTCCGCGATGATCATTGATGCCATGGATATTTTGTATTCTGAGAGAGTCAACGGTTTCTGTATTGTTTCCAGTGATTCCGATTTCACCAAACTGGCCACTCGGTTAAGGGAAGCCGGCATGCTGGTTTTGGGAATGGGGGAGAAGAAGACTCCGGAGCCCTTTATTGTGGCTTGTGATAAGTTTATTTATGTGGAAATTCTACAGCAGACGATAGACGATCAGGAAGATCACAAGGACAAAAGCCAGCCCAAACCCAATGTAGATAAAATCAATCCCAAAATCATCCGTTTGATTTCCAGCACCATTTCAGATTTGGCGGATGAGGACGGATGGGCTTTTATGGGAGATGTAGGCAATCTGTTGCAGAAAAAGCAACCCAACTTCGATTCGCGGAACTATGGTTTCCAGAAACTCACTCCTTTGATCAGCTCGATCAGCAAATTTGAGATTGAACAGAGAGAGAACCAAAAAGGCAGGTATAAGTTGATTTATGTAAGGAACAAAACCAGTTAATAAGTTTTAACGGTTCATTTTTTCTATCCTCAAGCAGCTTCAGTAACTTGTATTCTGAAATGAATAAGTTTTGGATTTCGGCAATTTGTATGTTTTTGTTATACCTCCCTCTGCAAGGTCAGGTAGTGACAGGGAACATCGTTGATGCTCAGGATAGAAGGTATTTGGAAACTGTCATGGTGACCAACCTCACGACCAACGACAGTGCCATGTCCAATTTTCGGGGCTACTTTAGGGTCAAAGCCAGTTCAGGTGATTCGCTAAGGTTTACCAAAGATGGTTTTCTTTCCCATACCCGAAAGGTAGAAAGTCCTGACCACATCATGGTCACCCTAAATTTCGATTCTTTTCTGTTGCCTACAGCGTATGTCTTTGGAGAACAAGAAGTGATTAGGTTTGTAATCCCAAACCTTTCTCAATACCAATCTCTTTCCAGCCGCCCCGCTGGACCCGGGAAAATGTATCTTGGCCACAGCGAATCCAATACCGCCCTAACACCTGGAATGACATTGGACGGACCCATTTCTTATTTTACCCGAAGAGAGAGACAAAAAAGGCAATACCAAAGAAGGCTGGAAAAAGCGGCAAGGCAGCAACCTTATTTGGATTTGATCAACTCGGATTCTGTTCGGTTTGCTTTGCGTTACAGGTATGGCCTGAATAAACAGGACCTGGATAGCCTGATTGTGGAATTTAACCTTTACCATATCGAACATGAGTTTCTTGACATGGATACCGAAACGGTCAGTCGATTGTTGGTGGAATTTCTGAACAACAATGTGTTTATCCGAAGGGAAGGTATTTGGTAATTTCTTGCAATGAAAAAACTCAAACAATGAAAAAAGCCTCCTTTTGATTAAGGGAGGCTTTAATTCTGTTGTACATGGTCAAATATGATTATTACTCTCCATTAGACCTCCTTGACTTCTGTGGCCAATTTCTGCAAAGAATCCTTGGCATCTCCAAAAAGCATCCGGGTTTTGGGATAGAAAAACAGCTCATTTTCAATTCCTGCATAACCCGCACTCATGCCTCTTTTGAGGATGATCACATTTTTGGCTTGATCCACTTCAAGGATCGGCATCCCAAAAATAGGGGAAGAGGGATCATTTTTGGCTGCCGGGTTTACCACGTCATTGGCCCCGATAACCACCACCACATCCGTAGAAGCCAGTTTCGGATTGATTTCTTCCATTTCCTGTAGCCTTTCATAAGGCACATCGGCTTCAGCCAAGAGCACGTTCATGTGTCCGGGCATCCTTCCTGCCACGGGGTGAATGGCATAATTGACTTCCACGCCTTTTTCTTCCAGCAGTTGTTCCAATTCATGGCAGATGTGCTGTGCCTGAGCCACAGCAAGTCCATAACCGGGTACTATGACCACTTTTTGTGAGTAAGACAGTAGGACCGCTGTATCATTGATGGATATTTCTCTGACGGTTTGGTCACCAGAGGCACTTTTTCCTCCTGCTGCCCCTGCTGCTCCAAAAGCACCCAAGAGCACATTGGTCAGGGACCGGTTCATGGCTTTACACATGAGAATGGTAAGGATAGTTCCAGCAGAACCCACCAGAATACCACCCGTCAACATGGCTTTGTTGCTATAAAGGAAACCTCCTAAAGCCGCTGCAATACCTGTAAAGGAATTTAATAGCGAAATCACCACAGGCATATCTGCTCCACCGATAGGCATTACAAAGAGAATTCCATAGATCAAAGCCACTCCAAGCAACACATAAAAGAGCATGGGATTGATCTCACCGAAAAATTGGATCAAAATCAAAGCAATCATTCCAAACAGTAAAATCATGTTCACCGCCTGATTAAAAGGCAAAACCTTGTCTTTGATTTTACCTTCCAATTTTCCGTAGGCTATCATGGATCCTGCAAAGGAAACACTACCGATAACCAAGCCCAGCAACATGACCAATAAAGCCCCGTCAAAAGCTGAAGTAACGGTGACATGTTGGTGATTCTGGAATTCGATGATGGCGATCAAGGCCGCACAGGCTCCCCCCATTCCGTTGAAAAAGGAGACCATCTGTGGCATGGCGGTCATTTTCACTTTCTGGGCCATGATGGTTCCAATGATCGACCCTACCAAAAGACCAAAAAAGATCAGTCCGTAATTGAAGAGCTTGTTGGCATCATAGGATTGGTACAAGACCAAAGTAGCCAAAATGGCGATAAGCATGCCAGCAGCGGCAATCAAGTTTCCTTTACGAGCGGTGTCCGGGTGGCTAAGCATTTTCAAACCGACCACAAAAGTCAGGGAGGCGATCAAATAACTGATCTCCAAAATATTTAAACTGATCATTGTTTCTTAGGTTTTTTCTTAAACATTTCCAACATCCTGTCTGTCACCACAAATCCACCAACCACATTAAGCGTACCCATGACCACGGCCAAAAAACCGATGGAAAGAGCCGCATAATTGTCAGGGGAGGCCTGAAGCATGACGATGATGGCACCAACTACCACCACACCATGAATGGCGTTGGCTCCGGACATGAGTGGCGTATGTAGAATGGCTGGTACATTGGAAATGACTTCCACACCTAACAAAATGGCCAGTATCAGGAAATAAATCATCTCCATATTCTGACCGATATAATTGAGTAACTGTTCCATATTTAAGCGTTAATCATTTGGGTGATTCTGGAATTTACCGGCTTGCCATCATGACACACACAAGTACCTGTTACGATATCATCCTCAAAGTTCAGGTCCAACTTTCCTTCCTTGATGATCAATTTAAGAAAGTTCAGGTAGTTTTTCCCGTACATTTTACTTGCGTCTTGAGGTAATTGAGCCGCTAGGTTTCCTACCCCAACAACCCTGACCCCATTTACTATGACTGTTTGATCCGGTTGGGTGAGTGCACAATTGCCCCCTGAAGATGCGGCAAGGTCAATGATGACAGAACCTGCCTTCATGGCATGGACGGTTCTCTCCTCCACCAAAATGGGTGCCTTCCTTCCCGGAATCTGTGCAGTGGTGATGATCACATCAGCTTTTGAGGCATGTTCGTGAATGGTGTATTTTTGTTTCTGAAGGTATTCTTCGCTTTGTTCCACCGCATATCCTCCTGCACCTTTGTCTTCTTTTGCCCCTTCCACATCCACAAATTTGGCTCCTATGGACAGGACTTCTTCTTTTGCGGCCTGCCTGACGTCAAAAGCAAATACTGAGGCGCCAAGCCGCTTGGCTGTCGCGATCGCTTGTAACCCGGCTACCCCTGCACCTAATACCAAGACTCTTGATGGAGTAATGCTGCCTGCAGCAGTCATAAACATGGGGAAAAATCTGGGAAGAAGGTCTGCGGCCATCAAGACGGCTTTGTAACCCTGCACTGTTGCCATTGAGGAAAGCACATCCATAGATTGCGCTCTGGTAGTCCGAGGTACCAGTTCCATGCTGAAAGCAGTTCGTTTTTGATCAATCAGGTATTGAGTCAAGTCGGGATTATACAAAGCATTGAATTGGCCCATGATCACCGCATCGGACTTTGAAGTTGAAATTTCTGCTTGCGTTAGCGCTTGGATTCCGAGCAAAAGGTCCGAGTCTTTGAGGATTTTTTCTCTTGGATGGATCTTGGCGCCCGAATCGATATACTGTTGATCCGAAGCATAGGCTGCAAAACCTGCTCCTGGTTCTACCCAAATCTCTACCTGCCAGCTGAGTAAAGTTTTAACAGCCTCAGGGAGCATGGCCACTCTTGCCTCTCCCAAAGGTTCTTTTAATATTCCTATGATCATTTGAATTTAATAAGGTAAGCTTTAAAAGGGCGTTGCATTAAGCCAAAGATTAAAGAAAGGTTAAGGGTTTTATTTTGCCTGTGAAGATTATGAAAAAAAACGGGAAATGAAAAAATATTTGGTATTTGATGGAAAGAAAATCATTTCTTGAACTCATTTGAAGGCAATTCCAATTCTTTCACTAAAAATAGTCTATGCTTAGGTGAAATTATATGTTGATGAACTTCAATTCTTCTCAATTATTTAAAAATTACATTTACAAATTTAATCCGCTTGTATACAAACCAGTTATATCCAATGAATTAGGTTCCATAGGGACCAAAACAAATGGCCTAATCGATGGTTCAAACTGTATGTATAAAACTAAACCATTTGTAATGATGAAAAACTTGAAGTCACGTTTGGATAAATGTTTGAAGTTTTCCTTGGGTATTTTGACCGCCTTTGGAATGTATTCTTGTAGTTCTGATGATCCATTACCCATCATCCCTCAGCCCAATATAGTTGAAGTTGCTTCAGCCGATCCTAATTTTTCTATTTTAGTGACCGCAGTGGAATCAGCGGGATTGGTTGGAACCTTATCAGGGCCGGGGCCATTTACGGTATTTGCCCCAACCAATGATGCTTTTAACGATTTTCTTCAGGACAATGGGCTTTCAGCCAATGACTTGATTTCTAACGAGATGTTAGAAACCATACTTTTATACCATACAGTCCCTGGTTCAGTTCCAGGATCATCAGTGGTCGCTGGACCTGTAAGTACCGCTGCTGATATTCCATTCTTTGTAAGTGTTGACCCGGATGGGGATTTTTGGATCAATGGAGATACCCGTGTCACACAAACAGATGTCGCAGCCTCCAATGGTCTTATACATGTGGTCAATTATGTAATCACGCCTCCTACGCAGAATATCGCTGAAATTGCGATTGATGCCACGCAAGCTGGCACACCTGAATTCACCCAGTTGGTAGCGGCACTTTCGAGAGCTGATCTGGTTGGAGCCTTTCAAGAAGGTTTTGAGGATAACTTGACGGTTTTCGCACCCACAGATGCAGCTTTTGAGGCATTATATGAAGCATTGAATGTTCAAGGTATAGATGATATACCAATAGAAACTTTGACAGCTGTCTTACAATACCATGTGGTTCCAGCCAGGGCTTTTTCTCAGGACCTTAGAGAGGGTGCATCATTGCCTACTCTTTTGGATGGTCAGGAATTGACAGTTGATTTGGCCAATCTTCAAATCAATGATTCCGGCCTCATTCCGGAGGTTCTTAACCTGCACGCAACCAACGGTGTTATACACGCCATTGACCAAGTCCTATTGCCTCCAATGGAAGGAGAGGCACCAGTGGATGGGAGGATAACCTTGAATAACTCTGGAGCCAGTGCTTACTTAGCCACGGATATAGAAGGAGAGGGTATAGAGGCAGAGCTGGAAGAAAATAATCCTGACATACAATTGACCCTCGGTGGAAGGTACACTTTTATCAATAATGGGGGTTCCAACCATCCTTTGGATTTCAGAGACGGTGATGGCAATATCCTGTTAGCTCAAGGGGAGCAAACGGGAAGTTTTGAATCAGATGAGGCTGTTAATTTTGTGGTAGATGGAAATGAAGTGACATTTACCCTGACTGAAACACTTGCTGATGAAATCGCAGTTTATCGATGCACAGTTCACGGTGCGATGAACGGAAATATTATTGTGGTTGAATAGGTTGATTTTTATTAGGATATGGCTGGTGGCACATGCTTCCAGCCATTTTTTTTAAAGCATTTCCTGAAGCTGTCCAATTTTTTTACGAAGATTTTGAATTGCCGTCGCATATCGCTCATCCCATTCTCCCAATCGATCTGAAGACTTATTCTCAATTTCATATTGAATACCGGGTAGCATCCAACTGGCATAGCCACTGAAGGGATCTGTGGCAGCGTAAAGCGACTGGTACCAGGATCCAAAATACATGCCTTTCTCATCCAAAAAACTTTTTTCCAAACTGATCAATTGTTTGTTGATGCCATTAATTTTGGCCTTACTCAAAGTATTGTTTTGCAGGGCTTCATGGATAAGGTTGTGGGTTTTTTGGCTTTCTGTTTCCAGGTCTGCCAAAGCGGATTTCACTTTTTCAAAACCTCCAAATTGATCATCAAATGCCTTAACTCCTTTTTCTGCGTTTTCGAAATGGTTTTGTAGGTCCGTTGCATACCTTAATAAATCATAAGGGATCAAGGCTGCATTAGCAAGCCGAAGGGTCATAATACCTACCACTTGTTCAATGGCACCACCCATCGTAAAATCCGGATCGACAAATCTTTCATAAAAAGAAAAACTGTCATAATTGGTATGGTAGAGGGTAGGACCCCCTGACCCACCGCTTAAGGAAGGAATACCAGCATGCATGTAGAATGCGATATGGTCAGAACCTCCACCCAAATTTCCTATGGTAGGTGCCTCCTTTTCACCAGTCCATTTCTCATATACAGACTGCTCGGTGCCCGGCATTTTCACCTCTTTGGTGGCTTCAGTAATGAGGGTTTTGAGGGTAGGGGAAGCAGAGGCACCAAAGGTTTTTCCAGAAACCCCTGCATCAAAATTCAGGTAGGCAACTGCTTTGGCCTGCAATTCCTCTTTGAGTTGCTCGACCCATTCTGAGGATCCAATTACGCCGTGTTCTTCTGCATCCCAGTGTGCTATCAATATGCTTCTTTTCGGCTTTTTTCCTGCTTTAGCCATTTCCCCTAAAGTTTCACTCAAAGCCAGTAACATGGCTGTTCCGGAATTTGGGTCTGTCGCACCAAAAGCCCAGGCATCAAAATGGCAGCCCAAAATGACCCATTCATCTGGATATTCGCTTCCTTGAAGTGTGCCTACCACATTGTGAACCCGTACAAAATCCCTTTTTTGCTCCACCTTTAAGTGAACTTTCAATTCCGGACCTCCTTCCAATCTGTAAGTGAAAGGCAAGCCTCCTTGCCAACCTGCAGGCACAGCTTGCCCTGTCATGAGTTCCATGATGGGTTTGATGGACCCATAGGAGAGAGGAATTACGGGAATGGTATGGAGGTTAGCATCTTTGGGATCGATCCGTTTGATTTTCTTCTTGCCGTCAAGTGGTAATGCAGGTTCAAATGGTGTCAATGGGTCTCCGGTAAAATCCTCAGTCAGAAGAGATCCGCGCTGAATGCCACTTTCGTTGTAATAGACTCCTTCCGGATAAACCAAACCCCTGGCATAACCACTGTCACCCGGATCAGTGAAAATCAGCAAACCGGCTGCCCCTGCAGCTTCGGCAAACTTGGCTTTGTACCCCCTGAAGTTCCCACCGTAACGCGCCAGTACAATTTTGCCTTTGAGGTCTACCCCCATCTCAAGCAGTTTTTCAAAATCTGCTTTGGTCCCATAGTTGGCGTAGACAACCTCAGCGATTACCTCACCGGAACCGGAATAGGCATTCCATCCCTTCCATAGGTCAGGATGAGCAGAAAAAGGATCTTCTTCCAAAATGTATTCCTGCTGATTGAGGGGCATCCGAACGGGAGTCACCAGCGATACGGATGACTCGCCCGGTTCTTTGGAGAGATAGACATCATAGAGATAGGTCTGGGTATCCCAACCTGCGGACTTCATGGTTTTTACCAGATAGTCTTTTACCCTATCATTGGCAGGACTACCGGCCACATGCGGTTCAGCGGTGATGATCTGCAAGTGCTTTTTGAAACTTTCGAAATTGACTGCCTCCAAAAAATCTTTCTCTAGGGCCAGCTGTTGGGAGGTTTGGGTTTGGAAAAACCCATCCAAACTTTGGCAATTGCCGGCATGCAGGGAAAGCCCAACCAAAAGGATAGAAAGCAATTGTTTTTTCATGTAGATTTATTTTAATAAAGCTGAGATGGGAAATACCTTTTCACTGTCTTGTCCGACAATCCTTTTGGTTCGCAGGTAACGATTCAATTCATATTCATCGAAATCGGGGCTTTCCGGATCAAAACTACTGATCCGTACCCTTCCCCTGGAATGGATGAAAGATCGATCTCCGATCCACATCCCAACATGAATCACCTTTTCACTTTCTTCATCATTGCCCGGAACACCAAAAAACAACAAATCCCCCACCTGCAAGTTGTCCCAGTTTTTTTGATCATCTACCAATTCACCTTCATGCACTTGTTGAGAGGCATCCCTAGGAATGATTTGTCCATTTAAAAAAAAGATGGTTTTGGTAAAACCACTGCAATCAACCCCTTTGATAGAAGTGCCTCCCCAGAGATAGGGCAAGCCCATCATGCTTTTGGCTGTCTTGATCAGGTTGTCTGCCTCTGTGTTTCTTTCACTCAACCATACTTTTAGATCTTTTGTCTCATTTTTCCTGACCCAACCTTCACGACCATCTGGCAATTGGATGGCCCAATGCTTGTTGGAGGTTCCCATATTGAGGAAAAGGTTTCCGGCTGTCAGATCACTGACCATTTCAGTTTCATCTTCCTTGCTGTAAACTTGGCCTGTCATGGCCTCAAATACAAGCAAATCGGAAGTTAGCCATTTTCCCAACTCATGCTCGGACTTTAAGCTGATCCCTGCGGCATCCACCCAAGCAATGTAATCATCTGGGGTTTGCACCTGGAACCAATTGTCATCTTCTTTAAGGACCTTCAGGGGTGTGCCCATGATGGCTTGGGTGGCTAATTCTGCACTGTGCCTGGGTGAACTTCGGAGGTTGGCTACTGAAATGGTGACCAAAGCCCGTGTTTTGTCTTTTAGGTCAGCATGAGGAAGAATTTCAATGTGGTCTTCAAAATCAATACCCGCTTCATCCAACCTTGACAATAAAAGGTCATGGGCTTCAGGCAAATTGGTTTGACCGACCAATTTTCCTTTGTCCGTTTTTACTTCAAAAATCGCAACCCGTTTATCAGGTACAAATTCAGCTTCTGTATTGGAAATGATTTCACTGGCCACTTCAGATTTAATTTCATCACAAGCCAACAATCCCAAGCCAATTGATCCAAAAATTAAAACGGCAGATAGCGTATTGTATTTCAGCATAAACTTAGATGGAGTGTTTAAAATACAAAATCAAATGTAGATTTAATGGGTTAAGTTGAATGTGTCAATATTTTATAATCGTTTAGATGGACCCTATCTGAAAAATCATCAAAGTAACAGCGATGCATTATTTGACATTTTTTTCAAGACCTGGGTTCCTTTCAATAAACTCCTGATAAAGCTGAATATGCCTACTGGTCATTGGGATCTTATATCCATCAATAAAGACGTGTTTGATTTGGGTCTTGGTTTCAAATGGGTCTCCATCAGCTACCAACAAGGTGGCATTTTTTCCTACCTCAATGGAACCCAATTGGTCGGCTACGCCAAATATCTCGGCAGGATTGATGGTGACCGCCTTCAGTGCTTCCTCTTTGCCCAAACCATAGGCAGCAGCGAAGCCGGCATTAAAGGGAAGGTTTCTTACGTTTTCTGCATCATTGGTTCTGATGGCTACCTTGACACCCGCTTTGGCCATTTTTCCGGCATTGGCATAGGATGCATCGAAGCGATCGGATTCTCTGGTGGGAATGGAAAGCATAGGTCCTGTGATTACGGGAAGATTTGCCTCTGCGATTTTATCGGCCACTCTCCAGCCCTCTGCAACTCCGGTAAGGATAGCTTTGACTTCATTTTCTTTAATCCATTTGATGGCTTGTTCTATATCACTTGCAGCATTGACCTCGATAAGCATGGTCATTTCGCCGGAAACCGCTTTTGAAAGATGCTCCATTTCAGGATAATATTGAAGCTGTCCGCCTTTTTCTTTAAGAGCATGGTATTTTTTGGCATTTCCCCAAATCTCAGCAATATTCTTCATCGATTTTTCCGCATCTTTTTTGATGTCCTCTTCGCTTCTTCGATCATAAGTGCTTCTTCGTGCAGAAGAGGGAAAATTCATTACAAGGCCTTTAAAGCCCGCATACATTTGATCCGGAGTATAGCCATTGAGATTGATCAATGCAGCTGTGCCGGGAAAGATACCCCCTGAAGGTACCGCCAAGGTAGTGGTGACGCCGCTAACCCGGGTCACCGGTATAGCCACAGCATTAGGATTGACGGCAGTTAAAGCCTGCATGTTCGGCGTGACATCACCGATTTCTGCAAAATCCTGGGTTTCTGGTACAGAATTGACTTCCACCAAGCCGAGGCGGGTACCACCATCGAACATCCCAGGATAAATGTAATGGCCAGAACAGTCTATGACCGTCGCGCCATCACTGCTGAGGTTTTGACCTACCGCTTCAATTTTTCCATCATTGATCAGCACACTGCTTCCTTCCAGAATGCCTTGTGTCACGGTAACCACTGTGGCGTTTTGAAGCAGGAACTTGCCGCTTTGGGGTTTAAGGACTTCACCGTCAATCTGGGCTTGAGCCAGGAATGCCAAAAAACAACTGATTATGATTAAGCTTATTTTTTTCATGTTTTAATTCGTTAACTGTATTTGACAGCACTTAAGATCAATGGGTGTGACCAAAAAGGGTTCTACCGAAATTGGTAAAGAAAAAGTCCACATCCTGCATGCATTTGTGGTCATGTTCTTTCAGGTAAATGGGCTCCACCATTTCTGTGGCACTCACCTTTAACCTTTGGTCATCTTGATCTTCATTGATGTCAAAGTATTTCACTCCATCCACAAAAGTCATCTGAGGTACCGCATACACCGAAAGCGGATGTTCGTCAAAAACGACCAAATCTGCCTGTTTACCAACTTCAATCGAACCTACAAATTGTTCGATTCCAAGTTGTTTGGCAGGATTGATGGTGATCAAAGCCAAGGCTTCTTCATCACTCAGTTCTCCATACCGCTGGGTCTTGGCCGCCTCATGGTACAGGTGTCGGATGAGTTCACCCGAATCTGAATTGATGGAGGTGACCACCCCATTTCTGGTCAGGATGGCTGCATTGAAGGCCGTGCTGTAGTAAACTTCAAACTTGTAAGCCCACCAGTCAGCAAAAACGGAAGCCCCCATGGTATATGCTGCCAATTCAGGAGCGACTTTAAAGCCCTCGTTGACGTGGGAGAAAACGATATTCTTTATATCAAATTCTCTACAAACATTGATCAACATGTATATTTCATCTGCCCTGTAAGAATGGCAGTGAATGATGATCTGTCCATCCAATATATCTGCCAGTGTCTGCAATCGCGGGTCATATTTCGGCGGTACCGCGGTACTGTTTCTTTGCTTGGAGGCATTTTCGTAGTCTTTCCATGCTTTCTGGTACTGTTGAGCTTCTTTAAACCCATTTCTGATCACCGCTTCCACACCCATTCTTGTCCTTGGCTGTATACTTTTTCCTCGGCCATGGACTCTGGTGGGGTTTTCTCCCAAAGCAAACTTAATGGTTCGCGGTGCTTCTTTCATCAACAGGTCATCAGGATCGAAAGTACCGTAGCGATGTTTCAAGGTGATGTTTTGTCCGCCAATAGCATTGGCTGAGCCGTGCATGGCGTGAGATATGGTAACACCCCCAGCTAAAGCACGATAGATCGACACCTCAAAAGGATTGACCACATCTTCCATTTTTACCTCGGCGGTGATAGGGGAGGTGGCTTCGTTGACTGCATCGAGTGCGATGTGAGAGTGGGCATCAATGATCCCCGGCATCAGGTATTTGCCAGCCGCATTTATGGTGATGGTATTGGCAGGAGCATTAATTCCCTGTCCGATCCTGCGGATCACACCGTTTTCCACCAACACATCGGTGTTTTCCAATACCCCTTGTGTAATGGTCAACACGGTTGCATTTTTGATTAATACGCTTCCTTTTTTGGTTTGGGCAAATCCTGCATTGACAAGTAAAATCAAGCCTGCCAACAATAGGTATATGTTTTTATTCATGATCATCATAGTTTAATGGCGTTTTCTGGTACTTTAGTGGCATCCAAAGGAAAACTGCCAAATTCTGCCACAGACATACTTCCTGAGAATTCTTCCCCATCTACTTCTCCGGAAACTTGTATGGATAAGTTGTTTCCTTGAACATTCACTTCGAAACTGAAGGATAATTTGTTACCTGACAGACTGATTTCTTTCATTTCAGGCTTGAGGGTGCCAGAACCTGTAGGGTTATCCAAAGTGATGGTCCCGGTATAGTCATCCGCTACTTTGCTGAAATTCATTTCGCCCTCTGAGCTTCCGGCGGGTGTACTGGAAGTGTACCTCCACTTCCCTTCGATGGATACATCCCCATCACCGTTTTCTTTTTTCCCATTCTTCTTGGGCTTGATATCATAATCAAATAAATAACCATCGGCCAAGACATGTTTGATTTGGGCTTCTTCTTTGAAAAGGGTGTCAGTAAGGAGCACAAGATTGGCCAGTTTGCCTTTTTCTATCGTGCCGGCCATTTTTTCTATTCCCAGAATTTTGGCACCGTTGACAGTGAGGGCAGCTAAAGCAGCTGACTCAGATAATCCGTTCTCAATCATCAACCTGATGTTTTTGATCATGTCTCCGCTTTTGGCACCTTTGGTATGGAAGGCAAAAGGAATACCCGCATCCTCAAAAATACCAGCCTGTTTCAGAGATTTTTCATATGATTCTTTCACCCTGTCAATTCTTTTGGCTTGTTCTTCAGCATCCTCCTTAGGCTCCGATTTTGAGGCTTTGTCTTCAGGGAGCTGAAGCGAAAAGAGCACTTTCGCATTGGCGTCAATGAGGCTAGGAATCACTTCTTCTCCATCTTGCACACCGGCAAGTACAAGGTCAAAACCTAACTCTTTTTGAAGTTTGATGGCTCTCCTCATTTCTAACTCATTCGATACTTCAAAAATGATGGGAATGCTTTTGTCTAGGGTAGGGTAGAAGGCTTCGTAGGTTTTGTTCTTTGCCGGTCTCTTCAAGCCGGCATTGGAAGCAAAAAGATTTTCATGCCTGGAGGACAAGGTTGCATTTTGATAAATTTCACGAAATTTTGACATCACCCCCAATGTAGTTGCAGGATACATGCCTCTTGCTCCGGTGAATTTAGCCGATAAAGCAGTATTTTGGGCCAAAAGGTTCGGGTTATTGGGATCACCCAGGACTATGACGGAGGTTTTACCGGGTAACATACCTCCATCTGGGATCAATTGCGTAACTGTAAATCCAAGTTTTCTCCATTCCTCTATTTTACTGTTTTTTGCATCAAACTGGTCCATTACATTTCTGTAAGGGGTAATGCCTGCAAATTCATCAGCAGGATTAGAAGAATCAAAATCACTTGGCCTATTGGGCTCGTCAGGCTTGCTAACCCCCATGTCACCTGCAGGATCAATAAAACCCGCATAAACAAAAAGGGAATCTCCCTGAATTAATTGCGCTTCTGAAGGGATAGTGGGATTAGGGCCGATTTCATGGATAAGGCCATCTTTAATGATGATGGTGACTTTGGTCTGAGATTTTTCCGGGGAGGAAAACAAATTGGTATTGGTAATGGCATAGGCGGAAGAAACTCTTCTTTTTCCCGTATGGTCACTTTGTGCGACGGAAGAAAAAGTAAAGGTTAAACTACACCAAAACAACAGCAGAAACTGCTTGTAATTTTTAGTGGTAATGATCATAAATCGGATTAGTTGATTAAAAACTGGCTGTAATCTAAGAAAAGATTTGTGATGCTTAAACTTTATTTTTTCAAAATGACTTTATATAAGGAAGAGTGGTAGTTAACCCCTCGTAATTTTCCTGTATTTGTCTTACCGAAAAAGAAAAGATTCTAAATCCAAAAATTCTGACTAAATTTGAGTCTTTTTAAATTCGCATTTAACCACAATGAACAAAAATATCCTATTAAAAGAGTTGTTTACCAACATCAATAAAACCGGTGCAGTTACCTTTAGCTCAAGATCTTTGGTCAACAAAATGTTATCTTTTGCGGACTTTCAAGGCGCACGGACCATCGTTGAATTAGGAGGGGGTGATGGGAGCATCACAAGAGGAATTGTGGACAGAATGGATGCTGATGCGACATTATATGTTTTCGAAATTAGTGAGGCATTTTGTGAAAACCTAAAGGTCGAGTTTGCAAACAAAAACGTCATCGTCATTTGTGATTCCGCAGAACATATAGACCTGTACTTGGGTGATAACCAAGCCGATCTTATCCTTTCTTCTTTACCTTTCAGCCTGATTCCCAAAGAGGCCAGAAACGAGATTTATAGAAAGAGCAGTTCTTTTCTCCAGAAAAAAGGTCTTTTCATCCAGATATGTTATTCATATCTATTGAAATACCAATTTTCGAAACATTTCTATGACGTGAAAACTGCATTTACACTTAAAAACTTCCCGCCTACATTTATCATGGTTTGCCAGCCTACCCCTTAAACAAGAGTTAAGGTAAAAAGAGTGAATGTCCTTAGAACAGCCATATTGGAAATGGGAAGGAGGAGAGGTGCATCCACTTTCTGTCCTTCGGAGGTTGTGAGGTGGTTGTATCCGCAAGATTGGGAGCTTTTTATGGATGATGTAAAAACAGAAATGATGCTCCTTTACCAAGAAGGGCTCATTTTGGTAAGTCAGAATGGACAACCCATCAAAACTAACTCTTTGCCAAAAGGTCCGGTTAGGATCAAACTTGCACCATAACGTGATAGTCTGCTGTAAGAAATTCATCAGGAACTGTAAGACAGTTAAACCAATTGGTCTATTTTTAGGTTGGGTTTTTATTGAAGATTTGTGAATTCTAGTTTTCCTAAAATATACAGTCCACCTATAAATATACAAAACATGGAGACCTTACCCCTAACAGAAGTCAACATACCGGATGGTATGGAAGTAGCCACGCTTGGTTCGGGGTGCTTTTGGTGCATCGAGGCCATCTATCAGCGATTGGTTGGTGTCATGGGAGTGAAGTCAGGTTATAGCGGGGGATTTGTAGAAAACCCCACTTACAGAGATATTACGACAGGGACTACCGGACATGCTGAGGTAATTCAGTTTTTTTATGATCCCAAGATCATTTCTTTTCAGGAGATTTTGGAAATCTTCTGGGCCACCCATGATCCCACGACTTTGAACAGACAAGGGGCTGATGTGGGACCTCAATACAGGTCTGCCATATTTTTTCACCATGAAAGCCAAGAAAAAGACGCCATTTATTTAAAAGATAAACTTCAAAAATCAGGTGCTTTTGATAAAGCCATAGTGACAGAAATCACCCCTTTCTCCAATTTTTATGAGGCAGAAAATTATCATCAGAACTATTATCAGAACAATAGTTCCGCGCCTTATTGCCAATTTGTAATTAAACCAAAGTATGATAAATTCAAAAAAGTATTTGAAGAAAAGCTGAAGGCTGACTGAGCTATTTTTCCAGTATTTTGGTTTTATCCACTTTCAATGTATTGTAAATCAGCGTCTCCAGAAAAGCCCTAACACTACTTTCTTTCTCGTTATTGATTTCAGTAAAGGGCTTAAAGTATTTAGAGAAAAAATATTGTTCATAGGTGGTTTCCAACAAATTAATTGCCAAGGCCTTGGGGAAAGGATATTCATCGTTGACTTCTATGAAAATATCCGCGATGGATTTGATCAACCTGCTGTAACTTTCAAAGAAGCCGTCCTGACTTTCCTTCATCGCCTTTTTGGTTAAGTAGGCTTTGGAAGACTCTGAAATTACTATATCATGTAAGTCTTCTACATTGATATTGGAAATTTTTGGGGAAGCTTTTTTTATGTCGGTTACAACATCCAGTAGCCTATCAAGTTTTTCTTCGGGATTTTTTATGTGATTGGTTGAGAATTCAATCTTTAAGGCAAGGATGTCCCAATAGCAGGAGGTAAGGTAAATCAGGAGGTTGTGTTTGTTTTCAAAATAGCGATAAATGGAAGATTCATTGGTCTCTAGTGCGCAGGCGAGTTTTTTGAAATTAAAATCTTCCAACCCAAGGTCCTGGATGAGTAATATACTCTGTTCAATAATCTTGAGACCCAAAGAAGAGGTCTCCGGGTTTTTAATAAATAGATTCGGGTTATTGGGGTAATGTATGTTGAGTTCCATTGTGGGGGATTATCTGCTTTTACTATTCAATTTTGTTCCTGCATTTCATACGATGGTCTTTTGATTTTTCGGATCGTTTTTCTTGTAATGACCATGGTCAAATCATAATAAGCCACAAAAAGCAAAATCACACAGACCAGATACAACGCTTGGAAGTCAAAGCTCAAAAAAGCCTTACCACCAATCAATCCTCCGAAAATATAAAAACCCAGGATGGCAAATCGAAGATAAAGTCTGTCTTTCAACACTTTGGTGTTGGTAGTACTTGGATGAAGCCATTGGGAAATTTCTGCTCCTAAGTCAGTAAAAAGACCAGTTACGTGCGTGGTTTTGACTATTCCGCCTGATATGGTGGACACCATACCGTTTTGAAGTCCCATGCAAAAGAGCAAACCAGCAATCATAAATTCCGTTTCCCTTAAGGTTTCCTGGTAGTATTGATGTCCATAGATGGCTATGGCAAGCAAAACGATAATTTCCAGCAGTACAGGAACCGAATGGGAAAAATAAGTGCCTTTTTTGGCAACTGAAGTGATCAAGTAATTAGATAAGAAAGCGCCAAACAAAAATAAAAACAGCCAAATGAATACCACGAAAACCTGGTGCCAATGACCTTTCACTATTTCTTCAGCAAAAATGGCCACATGTCCTGTTACATTCGATGTGAAAGCAAAAAATGCAATTACACTGATTACATTGGTCATTCCTGCTGCAGTAGCTGTGGTACCGGCCAACAGTAAGTTATCTCCTGTTGTTCTTTTTTCTCTTCCTTTGCTGAGCATTAAGATTTCCTCTTGAAAGTAAGCTTGGCTATTCCTCTGGTTTCCATACCGATATCGAAATTCAAAATCATTTCATTGTGGTTGAGTTCCTTGATATCATATCTTTCTTCCTTACCATTGGGGTAAGTCAATTTTAAAATATGGCCCCGTCCCTTGATTACATAATCCGCCACAGTTACCAATTCATTGTCCTTATGAAATTCAATTTTTCTACCATCTTTAAACACCCATTTTTCTGCCTCATGCTTGATGATTTTGGAAAGGTCGTAATAAAATAAGGGAAGGTCGTCTGCTTTTTCATACGACCACTCCAATTCCTGCCAATCACCTAAAATTAACTTCTCAGGATTGTCTGAACTCAATGACAAAAATATCACAGCAGTCACCAAAAATACAGGGATAGAATATATAAGACCTTTTAAGAGCATAACAATTTTACTTTTTAAAATGGTAGTATTACTTTCACTTACCAATTTAAAGTTAACCAAAACCATGCCTCAAAGGTTTCTTTTTTTGGTATTTATTTTTAATACGGTGGTAAATTTTATCATATTCGCAGAAATTTCTCTTTTATTTTGATTTTTCAGAATAAATTTTTAAAATCAGAATTTAATTTCATAATCACGAACTATTGATACAAGTGCGAGTTCAAACATGATTCATTTTTATCCCCACTTTGAGGTATTTATCTCTTTTTCTTCCTTTCATGATTAATAAAACAACCTCAGATTTCTTTTTAACACAATAAACTGAGCAAATGATTGGTAGTAAACAGGTATAGCCTTCAAGTATTTATCCATACCCAATGATCAATCGAATAAGAGCGAAGACACAAAAACGGCAATTTGCAAAGGTAGGTAAACAAGTAGCCAAGAATTTTTTGTAAATTTGACTGACTTTTACCAACAAATATTTCGTATCGATGAAAAGAACCAGGGCACAGGAATCAAGGTCAGCAATAGAAAAACTCTACATTACCATGAGACACCTTTTTATGAGAGGATCCTACAAACCCATGGGTGTTTCGGGAGAATCTTTGGTTAGTTCCCTATTGGTATTGAGTCCGGAAATATACGGTTTAGTCATCGATGATGAAAAGGTGGAATTGGATGGCTTATTGTATGTGATGGAGCGTTTGCCCAGGGGCATAGAAGAATGTCGTTTTGTGAGGTTAATCAGCCGCGAGGGATATGAAAATTCAGATTTTGAAACGTTGATCCCTGCCAAAAGAAAGCGAAACTGCTACAGGGTGGATAAGGATCAGATGTATGTGGAAATGACGAGGGGCAAATCTGACATCTATGATATCTTGACACACCTTACTTTTTTGTACATCGAATCAGAAAAAATCAGGACAAACAGCACCGACCACAAGGGTAGGATTAACTTGAATTGGGAAATGTTGGCCAAAATAGTGGAAAAGGAAAATCAGGGGGAGGAGTTTGACGAAGAAGCGGCCTGTTCTTACCTGAGCCACATCACAGGCCGTACCTTTGATGAAACCCATCAGGCTGTCAAAAAATTCGAAGCATCCCATAATCCCAACAGCCTGTTTTCCATAGTTTATCATTTAGGTAAGTTGGCCATGGATGAAGTCACATTTGAGGCGGACAGGGAGATTTATTTTTCCGCCACCCTACGGGAACGGGTGGGACATCATGTCTACGGAGAGCTTTGGGCCAACCGGATCAAGCAGGTGTTGGAAGAAGAGGATTTGATCCACCGACCCATCCACATCATCAGTGCCAATCTCCACAGCATCCTGAATACCATTTACGGCCATCAGTTATTGGGTTTGGATTCATTTGAGGCCATTGAAAAAGTGGCTTCAGAAATCAGTGTTGGCGCAAAGAAAAACAAATCAAAGGAAATTTTTACTTATGCCCATAAAAACGGCTTCATCGACTTGCCCGATTTATCTGGAACGAATATAGGTGTACAAATCTTTGATACTGCCCGCATGTCCAAGGAAACTGTATTGCCTGGATGTAAAATTCCTGAGGAGGCTGCTAAAAAACCTGTAATCATTGTGATGGATTATGCTTTTGGCGAACAGGCATATGAGTGTTTTGACGAGCTTTTAAAACCTTTTGAAACGGAAGGAAAGTCCATCGCATTGGATGTGGTGTCGGCTTCTATCATGGGCAAAGCAGGGATTTTGACTGGAAGTAAGGGTGATATCATGATACCGAATAGCCATGTTTTTGAAGGTACTGCCGACAATTATCCATTCAAAAACGAATTGAAATCCAGTGATTTTGAAGGATATGGTTTAGGCGTTTATGAAGGACCAATGATTACTGTTCTGGGTACCTCCCTGCAAAACAAAGATGTATTGAGTTACTTTATGGAATCTTCCTGGAAGGCTGTAGGACTCGAAATGGAGGGAGCTCATTACCAGAAAGCCATCCAATCGGCCAGTAAAATCAGAAACAGCATACGAAAAACAGTCAAGGTCCTGTATGCCTACTATGCTTCCGACAATCCGCTCGAAACCGGCGGCACCCTCGCTTCAGGTGCTTTGGGGATGGAAGGAGTTAGACCTACTTACCTGATTACCTACAAGATTCTGAAAAAAATATTCGATTGAGCAAGGTTGATTTTAAGCTGCCTCAATTTAAGAGCAGCAATCAGGTGGTTTTTCTTTTTAAAAAGGGTAAAAGGAAATGGATTTTGCCTTTCAACTTTTAAAAACACTTTTTAAAAGATATACTTTTGGTTACTCTTGATTTAAGTCCCTTGCTATAATCTCCGTCACCATGAACATTTCGTCCAAGTCTAGAATGATGAAGGAAAGCTTTAATGCTTTCACCTATATATCTTTTCTGATTTTCTGATTCACCTATTTTTATCTTTGCGCTTTCTCCTTCGTGCCTTTTACCGGAATTTTTCTAAAATGGTTTACCGCATAGGAAATCACAAAGATTTGAATTCTGACTTCACAATACGTCTCCAATTTTTCCAGATCTCAATTGTTAATGGTTCTTTCATACCGCAGACTAATACGGGAAGCTTCTTCTTTAATATTGATAGCGAAATTCTATGTGGACTAGGCAACTGCGTGGTTAAGAAAATTAACCTGAAATCCTTCAACAAAACACTGAACTGTCTTAAAATGATTTAATTCCTAAATTCTTAAGGGTTTAATCCATTCCTCCATTTAAATTTTCAAAAATAGTATTTAATCATTTTTAAATATGACTTATGTCATGAAAATGAGCGGTTTATCGACCTATCTTTACTCAATCAAATCTACATTCAAACAAATATGATACATTATCTCCGACAGTTTAGCCTAATAATATTGGTCTGTTTTGCGATTGGCCAAGTGCTGGCACAACAATCTTTTGAATTGAGTGGTGAGCCCAAACTCAAAATTTCCGGAACCTCAACCCTTCATGACTGGGACATGGTCTCCAATCAGGCAAAGGGAAAAGGGAAATTTACATTAGAAGACAACAAGATCCATCAGGTGAGGGACTTAAGCATTGAAATGCCAGCTGAAAGTATCAAAAGCGGTAAAAATGGCATGGACAAAAATGCTTATGCGGCACTCAAAACCAAGAACCATAAAACTGTCACTTTCAAATTGACAGATTGGAAATCCAATGGGGGGCAGTATCAAGCGACAGGAGACTTCACCATAGCCGGAAAGACGAGATCGGTGACCTTCCCTGTCGACACCGAGTTCAGTGGTGAAAACATCCTAATTAAAGGCAGCCACGATTGCAAATTGACAGATTTTGATATTGATCCGCCAACTGCCCTCTTGGGAACCGTCAAGACAGGCAACGATGTAACCATCCATTTTGAAGTTTTATTTAAACCATTATAAATATTTAACACCATGAACAAAGGACTTTTATTTAGTATTGTGTTTTTCAGCATCACCGTTGCTGGATTCAGCCAGGGGCTTCAAAGGGACATGCAGTTCTGGAGACCTTATGATCAAAGGGGTGTCAATGTTTTTGAAACCGGAAAAGCAGACTCTGTTGCCTATGAGGGCATGCGGGTAAGAATCGGGGGCCACTTTACACAACAATACCAGAACATCAGCCATTCCAACACCTCCGAGGCGGTATTGAATGCCAACGGTGTCAATACCAATCAACTGATGGAAATTGGTTCCGGAACAAATCTAGCCACCGCCAATCTCAATATCGACGTGATCTTGGCAGATGGTATCAGGTTAAACCTGATCACTTACCTATCTTCCAGACACCACCCTGAGGCTTGGGTCAAAGGTGGATATATTCAAGTCGATAAGTTGCCATTTTTCGGTAATCCGGAGTGGTTTAGCAAATACCTTACCTTACGGGTCGGGCACATGGAAATCAACTATGGTGATGCCCACTTCAGAAGAACTGACAACGGAAATGCGATGTGGAACCCTTTTGTTGGAAACTACATCATGGATGCCTTTACCACAGAAGTTGGGGCTGAACTGTTTTTCCAAAGCAATGGCTGGTTGGCCATGGCAGCCGTGACAGGAGGAGAAATCCAAGGAGGAATTACCAACCCACAGGCCCGCCGAAACAATTTTATTGGTAAATTTGGGTATGATAATGTAGTTGCCGAAGATCTTCGGGTAAGATTAACGGGTTCTATTTACACCACTCCGGGTTCCAACAGGAATACGCTTTGGGGTGGAGACAGGACAGGTTCCAGGTATTATTGGGTCATGGAGAATACCTTGGCTTCCGTTTCGGGGAATTTCACCTCAGGAAGATTCAATCCCAACCAAACGGACAATATCACTGCTTGGGTGATCAACCCATTCATCAAATACAAAGGTTTGGAATTCTTTGGTAACTTTGAGCAATCCACGGGTTCCACTGCCGCCGAAACAGAAAACAGAACTTGGAATCAATTGGGATTGGATCTAATGTACCGGTTTGGTAACCAAGAGAAGTTTTATGTTGCTGGTCGATACAATGAGGTCAATGGGCCGCTTTCAGGATCCAATCTTGAGGTTAGTATAGACCGTATCCAAGTAGGTGGAGGCTGGTTTGTCACCAAAAATATCCTGGCCAAAATCGAGTATGTAAACCAAAATTATAGCGGATTTGCCTCCACAGATATCAGAAATGGAGGAAGGTTCCATGGACTGATGATTGAGGGAGTAGTAGGCTTCTAAGGCCTCTATTAAATTGTCCAACTGCGATTATCCACTTAAATGTCTCTTTTCCTATGAATTTGATTCTGATCCTAGTTTGGTTGATTGTGGGGGTCTCCACTGAAGCAGTGGTAGAAAGCAAGATTGTCATTGAAGAAAAAATGATTGCGGTCGAGGGCCAAACCTCCATTGGAGGCTTTAACTGCAAATATGTGGAAAAAGGATATGACACGCTGTTTGTGGATTTTGAAAACCAGAAAGTTCCCGATCTGATATTTGATATTTTGGTGGATGATTTTGGATGTGGCAATTTTATTTTGAATAGGGATTTCAAAAAGACGATCAAATCAAAGGAATTTCCCAAAGCCAGGGTAAGGGTTCGAAACCTGATGACCAAGAAGGGGAAATATTACTGTGATCTGAGTGTCAATATGGTGGGTAAGCGGTTGGATTTCGAAGACCTCGAGTTGGAAAGGGTATCTGAAGGGGTAAAAACCCACTTAGTGCTGGGATTCTCCGATCTCGGTTTGGAAACCCCCAAAAAAATGGGTGGATTGATCAAAGTAGAGGAGGAGCTTCATCTGGAATTGATCCTGGGTTTTTCAACCCACTAATGATCTAGGTCACCAACCTATGCCATAATCATCACCATGATTGCTCGATCCTCCCCAAAAAGTGCCATGTTGCCAATCAAACCAGATGGCATTGATGGGTCCTGAGGTACGGTTCTGAAAATCCATTTTATAACCCATGCCCTTTAACTCCCTTCTGACCCAGGAGGGAGTTTCACTTTGTAGTGTGATGGCTCCCGGTCTGACTTCATGCTCGCCAAAAGAACTTTGCATTTGGTAGGAATTGATGTTGGCGGCTTCTGCAGCCTCTTGGACACTCATATCAAATTCCACTATGTTCAGAAAAAATTGAAGTAAATTTTGGTCTTGGGTGTCACCTCCCTGAACAGCAAAAGAAAGAAAGGGTTTTCCGTCTTTAAGCGCCAGGCTTGGGGTGAGGGTTACTCTTGGTCTTTTTCCTGGATTGACCACATTGAATGGGTTGAGACTTTGGTCCAATACAAAGCTTTGCATCCGCTGCGAAAGCCCAACACCTGTATTTCCGGCAATCACCGCAGGAATCCAGCCTCCACTCGGTGTGATGGAAACCACCCAACCTTCCTTGTCCGCAGCTTGTACCGTGGTCGTTCCACGCCAAAAAGCCTCCAAGAACGCATCATCCAGACCTGAAATGGGTTCATTAGACCGATTGAATGCCCGGCTTTCATTTTGAACTTCCAATAGATCTCTGAAAGGATTGACTTCATTCTGGAAGGGGTAAGGGTCTCCCGGGCCAATTTTTTCATTGTTTTTGTCCTTCAAAATCAATTTTGCCCGGTCTTTCGCATATTCTTTGGAGAGTAAACCCTTCATGGGGCTCCTGGGTGAAAAATCAGGATCTCCATAGTAGAAATCACGGTCTGCGAAAGCAAGACTCATGGCCTGATACACCGTGTTGATGTATTGGGACGAATTGTAACCCATGTTCTTCAGATCAAAATTCTCAAGGATATTCAGGGATTGCAGCAAAGCTGGCCCCTGTGTCCATTCCTTCAGTTTATATACTTCAATTCCTTTGTATTCGATGCTAAGTGGCTCTTCAATTTTCACATTCCATTTGGCCAGGTCCTCTAGGGTAAACAGGCCATCCTGTTCCTGAACCGATCTTACTATTTCTTCTGCTATATCACCTGTGTAAAAGCGATCATAGGCTGCTTGTAAGGCTTCTGTTCTACTCTTTCCCTCGTCTAAGGCCTTTTTCTCAGCCTCCACCAATTGGGATAAAGTTTGGTACAGGTCCTCCTGAACAAATACTTCACCGGCATGTGGCGCCTCCCTTTCTTCCCCCAAATGCGGCAGAAAGACTTTTTTAGAGTAACTCCATGCTTTGATTTTATCTTTGTTTTTTTCTATGGCATCAGCAGTTTGAGCATCAATGGGATATCCTAGGGCCATTTCCATAGCCGGGGCCAAGACCTCAGCGAGTGATAAGGTGCCGAACTCTGAAAGCATGGTAATGAGGCCACCTACTGTACCGGGGGTGGTAGCGGCCAAGGGCCCAAATTCTGGAGGATAAGGCATGCCTTTTTCCTGAAAAAATTCGGGTGTAGCACCAGTGGGAGCGACTCCCAGGGCATTGATGGCCACTACTTGTTTGGTATTCGGGTTGTAAATCAAGGCTTGGGTTTCCCCTCCCCAGCTCAACACATCCCACATGGTGCAAGTGGCAGCCAGCATGGCACAGGCGGCATCTACCGCATTACCACCTTTGGCAAAGGTTACTGCTCCTGCCGTGGCAGCCAGCGGCTTTCCGGTTATGGCCATCCAGTGTTTACCATGGAGCACAGGCTTTTGGGTGGTTTGGGCGGTAGCCCCTAAAAAAATCAAAAAAAAGGGCAAACTGCTCAAAAAGGATTTTATCGTTTGGATAAGAGGCGCTTTCATTATTTTAAACTTTAGTGGTATTGCATTTTTACTTAATTAAAAGAAAAATCCAATTTATTTCAGGATGGAATTTTTAATTTAAATATATAATTTCATCTTTACATCAAAACTTAATGAAAGATTTTTTCTTATACATAATGGCTACACTATACGTGATGGCAGGCATCATGCACTTTGTAAAGCCAAAAGTATATCTCAGAATAATGCCTCCATATCTTCCCAATCCCAAACTCCTCAATAAAATTGCTGGTTTGGCGGAGATTATTTTGGGATTAGGTTTGTTACATGAGTCTACGAGGAGCCTGGCGGCCTGGGGTATCATCCTTTTATTGGTTGCTGTTTTCCCGGCAAACTTGTACATGTACCAGAAAAAATCAAAAGGAATCCCGGAATGGGCATTATTGATCCGTCTGCCATTACAATTGGTATTGATTTTCTGGGCTTATTTATACACATAAAAAAAAACACATTGAATTTCGACCGTTTTAATTTTGAAACATCACTCCAGGAAGGCCTGGATGCCATGGGTTTTGAAAAACCCACCCCAATCCAAGAAGAGGCCATACCGGCCTTAATGGATGGTAAAGACCTGATTGCCTGTGCACAGACAGGAACAGGAAAAACCGCAGCTTTTATCTTGCCTATCCTGCATAAAATTGCACAAAGCGGTTCCACTAAATTAAACACCCTTATCCTGGCGCCGACACGCGAATTGGCCATACAAATCGACCAACAGATTCAGGGTTTTGCCTATTTCTGTGGCATCAGCTCCATCCCGGTGTATGGAGGAGGAGACGGAATTGTATGGGAACAACAACGCAAGGCCTTGGAATTGGGGTCCGAAATAGTGGTGGCGACCCCAGGTAGGTTGATTGCACTGCTGGCCGGTGGAAAAATGGACCTCAGTTCTCTTCAACATTTGATCTTGGATGAAGCCGACCGCATGATGGACATGGGTTTCTCTGAGGATATTCTAAAGATTGTGAATTACCTGCCAAAAGACAGGCAAACCATCCTTTTTTCAGCTACCATGCCTCCCAAAATCAGGCATTTTGCCAAACAGATTTTAAGAAATGAGCCTGTAGAAATCAACATTGCCTTAGGAAAAACAGCAGAAGGGGTAACCCAATCTGCGTATTTGGCCTATGATTCCCAAAAAGAGGAACTGGTCACTCATATCTTATCTCAAAAAGAATATGAGGCCGTCATTATTTTTGCCTCTACCAAAGAAAAAGTAAAGAGCCTACACAAAGTCCTGAGAAAGAAATTCCAAGTGGAAGCATTTCACTCTGATTTAGAGCAAGTTGAAAGAGAGCAGATTATGTCTGACTTTAAGAATAAATCGCTCAAGATCTTGGTAGGAACCGATATCATCTCGAGAGGAATAGATGTGGTGGGGATAGAATTGATAGTCAATTATGATACACCCAACGATCCTGAGGACTATGTGCATCGGGTAGGAAGAACCGCTAGAGCGGATAAAACCGGGGAAGCCATCACGTTTATCAATGACAAGGACCGATATAAATTTAACCGCATAGAAAGTCTGATTGGTATGGAGGTGACCAAATTGCCCCTTCCGGAAGGATTTATGGAAGGTCCGTCCTATCAGAGTAATGGTAAGAGTTCTGGAGAGAAACGTCCGTCAGGCAATAACTTCAAGAAGGGTAAAAAGCGTTTTGGAGGAAACAAAAAAGCAGGAGCTCATTCACAGTCGAGGCCACAAGACATTCAGCCTTCAAAATCCTCTCATGGGGATAGCCCAAAACCTGCAACTCAACCTAAATCACAGCATTCAGGCTCTAAATTTAGGAGCAGAAAAAACATCAATGAATAGCTGCTTAGCTTAAGTCAGTTGCCTCCCAACCGAAAGTCTTGATCATGTGGAGAAAATACTCAGGTAGGGGGGCTTGGATGGAAATTTCAATGCCACTTAAGGGATGATTAAATTGCACCTGCCAGGCATGCAACAACAAATTATCCAGTCCATAATTTATCCTGAAGAAGCGGTTCTGCCTGGTTTCTCCGTGGGTTGAATCTCCGATGATATAATTCCTTTCATGCGCAAAGTGGCGTCTGATCTGATGCATGCGTCCTGTATGCGGAAATGCCTTTACCAAACTATACCGGCTTGTGTCGTACCTAGGGGTGGATGAAAGCGGGATCTCTACCTGATTCAGTTGCCAAAAACTGGTTTGGGCTTCCTGTAAGGATCCGGTCAAGTTTTTTTTCAAAGGGTAGTCGATGGTGCCAGATGCTTTTTTCATGTATCCCCGCACCAAGGTTAGGTAATACTTTTCGATGTGCTTTTCGTCAAAATAGGTGCGCATCAGTCCTGCAACTTCTGAAGATTTGGCAAACATCAGGATACCGGAAGTGGGCCGGTCAATGCGGTGAAGCAAGTACACCTTTTGGTTGATTTGTTCACGCAAAACCTGAACTGCAAAACCCGCTTTGATATCACCGGCCAGCTTGCTTCTATGGACCAGCATACCCGCAGGTTTGTTTACCAACACCAAATCTTCATCCTCGTAGAGTATTTCCAACATTTGTTCCACAGTTCGGGCCGATTTAAATCATTTTATTGATGGTAGGTCATTTCATTTTATTGGTTTCACGCAAAGACGCAGAGACGCAAAGGTTTATTGTTATTGTGGCCAAGGCCGTTGTGTGAAACTTTTTTTGCTGAAAAAAATAGGAACTGAATTTAGAAGATGGTGCCTGAACCAATTGCTTCTGCTCCATCGTACCAGGCTACGAACTGACCCGAGGCGATGCCTTTTTGGGCTTGTTCGAAAAGCACATAGAGGCCATTTTCCTTCATGATCAGCGTGACGGGACTCAGGGCTTGTCTGTACCGGATCCTACCTGAATAAGTAGCCGTAGTACCAGGCTCAAGCCGCAAATCCTCCCGGATCCAATGTACATCCGATTTGGGCACAAACAGCCCGTAGCGCAACAGTCCTGGATGGGTTTCACCCAGTCCGGTATAGATGTTGTTTACCACAGTATCTGTTCCGATCACAAACAAAGGCTTGCCGGTGCCACCCACCTGAAGGCCTTTTCTTTGGCCTACCGTAAAATAATGGGCGCCGTTGTGTTCCCCAATCTGCTTTCCCTGATCTGCATGATAATGCAGGGGCATGCAAATGGCATCCAGTGTTTCCTGATCAAAGTCTTGGGGGGAAACCCCAGCGGGAACCGTTTTCTCTGCATACAGGGGAAGGTCCTCAGGAATCACGATGATCTTGCCTTTTTTGGGCTTCAGCTGTTGCTGTAAAAAATCAGGGAGTCTGACCTTGCCGATAAAGCAGAGGCCCTGACTGTCTTTTTTGTCAGCGGTAACCAAATCCTGTTCTTTGGCGATCTTCCTGACTTCTGATTTTTGGAGGTGCCCTATGGGGAAAAGAGCCTTTGAAAGTTGTTCCTGATTCAACTGGCACAGAAAATAGCTTTGGTCCTTATTGGCATCCGCACCAGCCAAGAGTCGGTAAACGGTCTTTCCATCCACTTCCAATTCGCCCCTTTGGCAATAATGCCCGGTAGCCACATAATCGGCTTTGAGTTTCTGGGCAGCTTTCAGAAAAATATCGAATTTGATTTCCCTGTTGCACAGAATGTCCGGATTGGGGGTACGCCCAGCCTTGTATTCGGCAAACATATAATCCACGATGCGTTTTTGGTAATCCGCACTCAGGTCTATGGCCTGAAAGGGGATGCTCAGTTTTTCGGCCACCAACATGGCATCCGTGCTGTCTTCCATCCAGGGGCATTCATTGGAAATGGTGACAGACTCATCATGCCAGTTTTTCATAAACATGCCGATGACCTCATAGCCCTGTTCCTTCAGGAGGTAGGCGGTGACCGAACTGTCCACTCCGCCTGATAGTCCTACTACAACTCTTTTTTTTGTGTTCATAAATTCGAAATGATCATGGGTTCAAGGCCCGTGAGTTTTCTGTAAAGTTCCAACAAAAAGCAGGAACCAATTGGTTCGTAAAAGTAGGGAATTCCCTAAGCACATCCCCTTTCAGTTAGAAGCAAACCCAAAAAAATCAGCCACAAAGACGCAAAGGCACAAAGAATTGTATAAAAAAAACCTTGGTGTCTTGGTGCCTTCGTGGCAAAAAAATAAATACCCATTTGTGCCGGGGCAAAAAAATCAGCCACAAAGACGCAAAGGCACAAAGAATTGTATAAAAAAAACCTTGGTGTCTTCGTGCCTTCGTGGCAAAAAAATAAGTACCCCTTTGTGCCGGGGCAAAAATCAGCCACAAAGACGCAAAGGCACAAAGAATTGTATAAAAAAACCTTGGTGTCTTCGTGCCTTCGTGGCAAAAAAATAAGTACCCATTTGTGCCGGGTCAAAAAAATCAGCCACAAAGACGCAAAGGCACAAAGAATTGTATAAAAAAAAACTTGGTGTCTTCGTGCCTTCGTGGCAAAAAAATAAATACCCATTTGTGCCGGGGCAAAAAAATCAGCCACAAAGACGCAAAGGCACAAAGAATTGTATAAAAAAAACCTTGGTGTCTTCGTGCCTTCGTGGCAAAAAAATAAGTACCCCTTTGTGCCGGGGCAAAAAAATCAGCCACAAAGACGCAAAGGCACAAAGAATTGTATAAAAAAAAACTTGGTGTCTTCGTGCCTTCGTGGCAAAAAAATAAGTACCCATTTGTGCCGGGTCAAAAAAATCAGCCACAAAGACGCAAAGGCACAAAGAATTTATAAAAAAAACCTTGGTGTCTTCGTGCCTTCGTGGCAAAAAAATAAGTACCCATTTGTGCCGGGGCAAAAAATACATGCAACTAAAGCCCAAATGAAATATCTTAGTGTCTCCGTGGCAAAATAAATCAGCATTTAAACCATGAAACTATGCTTACAGCAATATTGACCTCCCTTTTTGAAAGGGAACTTGAAAAGTTAAAAACTGAAATAGCTGCCTATCCATCCGAAGAAGGGCTATGGACCGTTTCTGGCGACATCAAAAACCCGGGTGGCAATCTTTGCCTGCATCTGCTCGGCAACCTGAATGCCTACATCGGAGCTGAAATCGGTAAAACAGGCTATGTCAGAAACAGAGATGGAGAATTTTCGAAAAAAAATGTGCCCAGATCCTTGCTGCTATTGGAAATTGACCAAACAAAGGAAATGGTTTCAACCATTCTGAAAAAGCTTTCAGAGGCAGACCTGGAAAAACCTTTTCCCATTGAAGTGTTGGGTTATCCTATGACCAATGCCTATTTCCTGACCCATATCCTGTCACACTTTTCCTATCACCTCGGGCAGATCAATTACCATAGGAGGTTATTGGAAAAACAGATAAACTGAAAAACAGTGAGATGAAGGAGCTCAGTATAATCGTATCAAACCAGCTGACTAAGCCTTATCCAGTTGCTTTTCAAACCGGTCCAAAACCTCCTGCAGCAGTTTTACTTTTTGTTCGGTACGGTTGTTGGCATTGAGGGAGTTGCCTCTTTTGTTTCCGGTATCCGCCGCGATTTGGAGGGATTGTCTTCTTAAAAGGTCCTGGTTTTTGTTCCGCATTTCCCTGGTCCTTTTGATATTGCTTTTGAGTGTTTTCTCATCAAGTTTCCTGACATTTTCAGTAAGACTGGCATTGAACATTTCAAGCTCTGCGGCATTGCAGATCTGTCGGGCATGGGATCGGTTGTAGGCCATGGGTTTAAAAGTTTGTTAAGTGAATATATACAATCAACTTTCAATTTAAGGATAGCCGACTGCATTTTAAAGGAAACAGGGAGATTAAATCCTTTTTGAAGAAGATATTGGGAGAAAGGGCAGAAAAAATTGGCTATTTTTGGGCGATATGAACAGATTTGATCAGACAGGCAAGGTCGTGGTGACCTGCAAGGACCGTTTTGCCCCATATTTGGAACAGGAATTGGTGGCACTGGGCTTCAAGCCCAAAAAAACCTTCCGAACGGGTGTAGAACTGTATGCCACCTTGAATGACTGCATTGTCATGAATCTGCATCTTCGCACCGCAAGCCATGTGCTTTATGAGATGAAGTCTTTTTATCTCAGGCATGCAGATGACATTTACAGGCGGATCAAAGCCCTTCCCTGGGAAACTTACATCACCAACCAGACCTATTTTTCAGTCACTTCACACGTGGAAAATGACAGTGTGGACAATCCGCTTTTTGTCAATGTCCGGATCAAAGATGCCATTGTGGACCGTTTCAGGGAAAATACTGGCAGCCGACCTGATTCAGGTTCTGAATATGAAGGGGCAGTTTTTCAGCTGTATTGGAAAGAACATCAGGCCAGCTTGTATCTCAATACGACCGGGGATACCATTGCCAAACATGGCTACAGAAAAATCCCGGGACATGCGCCCATGTTGGAATCCTTGGCTTCGGCCACCATTCTGGCTACCAATTGGGACCGGGAAAGCCCTTTTCTGAATCCCATGTGCGGGGCGGGAACCCTTGCCATTGAGGCTGCTATGTTGGCCACAGACCGATATCCTGGATTGTACAGAGACCATTATGCCTTCATGCATTTTATCGGATATGAGGAAACTGTCTATAAAAACCTCAAAACTGACTTAGAGTCAAAAATAAAACCCTCTCCACCGATGACCATCATCGCGTCAGATATCAGCCAACAGGCCATTGCCATCAGCAAGGAAAATGCAGCTGCGGCTGGAGTGGAACATCTCATACAGTTTGAAACCTGTGATTTTGAGGAGGCCGCAGTGCCGGATACTGATTCGGGGGTGGTCATCTTTAATCCGGAATACGGAGAAAGGCTAGGGGAGCTGGAAGCGCTGGAAGCTACCTACAAGCGCATCGGTGATTTCCTGAAACAGAAATGCGGTGGCTACACGGGTTACATCTTCACCGGCAATCTGGAGCTTGCCAAAAAAATAGGTTTGAAGGCAAGCAGAAGGATTGAATTTTACAACGGAACCATTGATTGCCGCTTATTGAAATACGAACTGTATAAAGGAAGCAAAGCCTGATAAATGCACCTCGATGGACCATTTATATTTTTCATAAAACACTAATAATGAATAATTTAAGTCATCTTGGGTCATTTCTGTTCAAGTAGATGCTGAGCTGCGAAACCAAGACATACGTTAAAAACCAAGTCCATTTTCCAGTAAAAAACGCCAGAAGAAACCCTGCAAAATACAACAGGGGAATGCCCACAAACCCAACCAGAAATTTGAAAGTCGCATAAAAAACGGGATCTTTGATTTTGGCTTGGATGTATTTCCAAACCAGCCAAAGCGGGAAATGGATCAGCTTCATCAGGATATTGCTGAGGTACACCTTTGGTTTGAAATGATAGGATTTGGCGGGTTCATAGGCTGTTTTCAATGCCTTTTTTACCAATTCAGGTTGGCTTAAATCCACCTGACTGCTTTTTAGAAAAGCCATTTGATTTGCATATTCACCTTCATCCGGAAAAACGATCAGTGCTTTCATCGCCTCAAAAGTCTTTTCCCTCAATTCCCGGGAATCTTCATTGCTTTCAAAACCCTTTCCAAACTGAATGCCTACTTTGCTTCCGGAAAACTGATGCGCCGAATAGTTGATTCCCACCGGAACAATGATGAGGCCTTGGTCAGGATACTTTTCTTTGATTCCCAAAGCGATGCGGGTAAAGCCTTTGCTGAGCGGCTTCAGTGTTCGGTTCAAGTGGTGGGTGCCTTCCGGAAAAATCAAGAGGGTGCCGCCCTGGGCGAGTACATTAAAGCTTTTCTCAAAGGTCTCTTCATTTTTTTTGATGGTCTGAATGCCATCCCTTACCCGGTATACCGGGAACATGCGGATATAGTCCAACATTCTGGCCGCCCAGTATTTCTGGAAGACACTGGCCCGGGTCAGAAAATGCGGTTTGGTATCCGTTTCGGTAGCAATCAGGATGGGGTCAATCAGGGCATTCTGGTGGTTGACCACAAATAAGATGGGTCGGTTTTTCGGGATATTGTGCAGTCCCTTGACTGAAATTTTCGAAAAATAACCATGCAGGGCTATCCTGGTGAGCAATCTTAGAACATGGTTAAACGTATTTTTCATATACCTGGTATTTGCTCCAGACCCAAGCGACGCCCATGCCCGAAACGATGTGCCAAATGCCCCACCAAGCTGCAATAATAGCCATTCCTCCCAAGCCATCAAAATAGGTGAAGATCAAGACCAGGGCCAATCCGGAGTTTTGTATGCCCGTTTCTATGGTAAGGGTTTTGGTATCAGGCAGATTGAGGTCGAAAATTTTAGCCAACGAAAATCCTGAAAACAGGGCGGTCAGGTTGTGGGCCAAAACCCAGAAGAAGATCAACAGGATGTATTTCAGAAAAAGGTCATAGTTATGAAAAAAGGCAATGCTCACAAAGGAAGCAAAAATCAAGATGCTGATTGGTTTGAGGATTCTAGTTGCTTTTAGGCTGAATTCCGGGTATTGACTGTTGATGTAAATGCCAATGATCAGGGGAACGCCTAAAATTAAGGCAACAGTATTGAACACATCAAAGTAATTCAGGCTGATGTCCTTCAACATACCGGCAGCAGGCGAATACATTCCTGCCCATAGGGCAAAATTGAAAGGGGTAAGAAATACCGAAAAGAGGGTGGAAAAAGCTGTTAGGCTGACGGATAATGCCGCATTCCCTTTGGCAAGATGGCTGAGAAAATTGGAGACGTTTCCTCCCGGACAGGCGGCCACCAGGAACATTCCAAGTGCCACAGAAGGGGGTGGTGCCAACCACCACACAAGTCCGAAGGTCAGCAAAGGCAAAAACAAAAACTGGGAAAAAAGCCCAATCAAAAAGGATTTTGGATTTTCCGCGATGGCTCTGAAATCAGCCACTTTTAGATCCAGTGCCACCCCAAACATGATGATGGCCAGGGAAATGTTCAGCATCAACAGACCATCCTGATTGAGGTTCAACACACTGGAATCCAGATTTTCTACCATTTAACCGATTTTGAAAGACCTTGTAATATAAAGAGGGTCCGTATCATTGACAATTTTCTGATTCAAAAATACTAGATAAACGGGGAACAGGCTCGAAGCTGGAAGTAAAGAGAACAGATAAACAGGTAATCAGAGAAACAGAAATTTAGCTCGAAGCTCAAAGCTCAAAGCTGAAAGTAGGGAGAACAGAGAACAGTTAAACAGATAAACAGGATATCAGGGAATGGCAAGAAGCCAGAAGCTGAAAGCTCAAAGCAGTCATATCCAAGCCAAAGGCATTAGAAAGTAGAATTTGAAAGCAAAAAACCCTGGCCTTAAAGCAGCTGGTTTTTGGTAGGGGATGGGGAGCGTTAAGAAAATGAGTTAGCTCCTCAAGGAGATCCACTCATTTTTAGCTCCGCATCCCCGGACAAAAATTAAATTGGGATGCATTTCTGATGTTAGGTGGAATAGTAACCAATTTAAAAGCTGATTTACAGCCTTGATCTTTTGGTTCTTTTGGATCAAGCCAAAAGAACAAAGAGAACAGGCTAAGTCAATCTAAATTATGGTAGCCACCAAAACCGAGACATTAAAAAAATCATGAAGTTGTCTCTAGACATTATGTGACCGCAGATAAAAACAAGGGGATCACTAATGTCATCTACAATATCCTTGACCGCCCACAGGAGATTCAATTTGGCAAAGGGGAAAAAATCATCAATACTTACAGTGCAGACGGGGCTCTCATGACCCAGACCATTCAGGGCTTTCCCACGGGTAACAAAAGTGTTGAATATGTGGGAGAGCTGGTATTCGCAAATGGGGTGTTGACCGACATCAACCACGAACTTGGCAGGGTGTTGGCCAATAACGGTTTCAAATACCAGTATTATCTTACCGACCATCTGGGCAGTACCCGTGTGGTACTACAGGAAGATCCGGATGTGTTTACCACGTCTGCAGGATTCGAGACCGAGTCCATGGAAGAGGAGTCAGGGCAGTTTATCGGCTATGAAGAAGCAGTCCGGATATCGGCGGATATGCTCAACCACACCCCGGGTGAGGAGTCCATGTATGCCATGAGACTCAGTGGGGGCTATAGGGGGACCGAGCGTGAAGAAACAGTCCGGTGGACTGTTTTAGCGAGGGGCCAGCATGCGGGGAGGGTATAGCCAAAACGGTCTCAGTAATGCCTGGGGACACGGTCCGTTTCGAGGTCTATGGCAAGTACATAGATATAGGGGAAGCCGAGAGGGATCCGGCCATCATGGCGGTACTGATGGCCATTACGGCATCTGACCCTTTGGCCATGTCCATCGATGGAAACCTGGCTTCCGGTATGCGCAGCCAGGCTGATGGCCAGGCAGGACTTGCAGGCCTGCTAACGACCAAGAAAGATATGGGCGATGCGCCTCCAGCCTATCTGAATTATCTCTTCTTCGACAGAGAGATGAATTATAAATACGGTGGTTTTGTACAGATGTCAAATGCAGCCAGGGAAGACGGTACGAATGTACCCCACGAAAAATTATCGGAGGAGGTCGTGGCAGAAGAACCGGGATATTTCTATATTTATCCACCACGGCGGACAGGTCTTTCGAACGACAGCAATACCGGTTCGGAAGCGTTCTTTGATGACTTCACCATTCAGACCTCCGAGTCTTACATCGTCCAGCAGATTGACTATTATCCGTATGGGATGGTCGCCCGGGAATTCAGAAGGCTTGGCGATAAGGCTACAAATGACCTTTTCCAAGGAAAGACTTACCAGGAACTGACCCAATGGTATGATTTTCATGCCAGACAGTATGATGCGGCCTTGGGCAGGTGGTTTGGGGTGGATCCGCAGGATCAGTTTGCCTCGCCGTTCCTGGCGATGGGAAACAATCCGGTGATGATGGTGGATCCGGATGGGGAATTTGCTATTCTTGGCTTGGGATTATTTATGCTTAAAGGAGCTTTAATTGGTGGAGCTATTACAGGAGCGGCATATACTGCATCAGCTGCAATTAGTGAAGGTAAATTCAAGGAAAACTGGAATTTCTCCCAATTTGGAAAGGCAGTTGGTATAGGGGCTATTTCAGGAGCTATTTCAGGTGGTTTAAAGGGAATAGGTTCGGCGGCCAGTCTAACTGATCTTGAAAAACTTACAAAAATCAAGAGAATGGCTAACTTCGTTGGGGGTGGAGTAAATGCAGCAAATTATCATGACCCTGATAAGGGAATAGGCCTGCACAGTTTGGGTTATTTTACTGCGGGATATTTGGGGACATCAGTTGGCCTGAACGATAATGTAGCAGCAGGATTTTTTGCTGGAGGAGTGATGAACAATTTTGCAGGTTTTGCAGCAGGAGATATTAACAATTCTTACGGCATGGCACAGCACTTTGTGGGAGGAGGGTTAGCATCTGTGGCAGGTAAAAACTTCTACAGCTCTGCAGGAAAAGCGATGGGGTTGAAAAAAACCTCTAATTACTTTTTTGGAGATGCACTGGTGGACAAAGCCGTCAGCTACGGCCTCCAAAATGTAGCTTCCAACTTCGCCTTTGACGGAAGCCAATCCTACTTTAGTAGTGGAGCAGGCCTGAAAATAGGCGGGAGTTTTCTTGTCGGGGCTTTTGGGGGAATGGGACAGTCTGGGATTATGAAGGGAGGAGAATCAGAGGCAGGACTCATGACTTTTGCTAAACTCTTTTCAAAAAGCACATTTGCATACTTAGGTGAGTATTCAGCCAATAATCTTTGGAATTCCGGTAATAGGTATCCAAGCTACAGGAGTTATTACAGGTACAAGCAATCTTCATTGGTAATTAAATCGATGTTTTACACTTTTATGTATTGGTAAAATGAGGAATTTAATAATATCAGTTTTTTTTCTTTCGCTGTTTTCTTGTAAGGGTTTTGATGCGTATAAAAAGCATGATCATCTTTTTAGTGTTTCCAAAAGGAATTACTCCGATAAGGACTTAATAATTTCAGATTATTATTTTTGTTCCCATCAACGTCAAATGGTTTTGGTAGATAATGTCTTTGATCCATTAATCATTGAAACTGATAGTATACTTAGATTTTTTTACCAAGGTATATCTAATCAAGGTATTAATTTGATACTAAAGCCAGGAGAAAACAATGCAATTCCAAGGTTATGCAACCGGGAAGTAATCAGTTTGAACAAAGTTAGAAAGGAATTATTGGATAAATTAAATATAAATGACACAGAAAGTAGGTATTTAGTTCCTTTGATTAATATTGCAGATATTTATAGGTTTACTGGGTATATGACTTCGAATTTTGTTGCAGGCGATGAGGGTTTTATGAGATATACTTCTTTAAGTCTATTGGTTTTTATAATTGAAAATGATAAAATTATTTATGCAACAAAACATAGATATGCCTCCAAAAGAACCTTTGCCAATTCCCTTGAAGAAGTCAGGGCAATTCCACCGGCCTATCAGGTCAGAGAGGAGCATATTGAAGAATTGGTGCGAAGGGCGATGAAGCGGTATATCAAACGGTTGAAGTAGGGGGGAATGTATATTGGGAAAAAGCTGGAAGCTCCAAGCTCAAAGCTGAAATTAGGGAAGAAACTGAGAATAGTTAAACAGTGAATAGTTAAACAGAGAAACAGAAATTTAGCTGGAAGCTCAAAGGTGAAAGTAGGGAGAACAGAGAACAGTTAAACAGGATATCAGGGAATGGCAAGAAGCCAGAAGCTGAAAGCTCAAAGCAGTCATATCCAAGCCAAAGGCATCAGAAAGTAGAATTTGAAGGCAAAAACCCCGGCTTAAAGCAGCTGGTTTTTGGTAGGGTATGAGGAGCGTAAAGAAAATGAGGTAGCTCCTGAGGCTGTTTTGGTGGAAGTCTGAACACATGATCAGTTGGAGGTCCAAGCCTGACTGCCTTAGGTAGTTCTGAAGACTTGAACCATTTCAATGAGTAGTTCTGAAGATGTGATCCAACTCCAAATCACCCCATTTACGCCAACTCCCTCAAATCCACCGGTACTACCCTGGATACCCCGGCTTCGATCATGGTGATGCCATAGATGATGTCAGTGCTTGCCATGGTGCGCTTGTTGTGGGTCACAATGATAAATTGACTTTCCGTGGAGAAGGTATGTATGATCTGATTGAATTTATCGATGTTGGCATCATCCAAGGGCGCATCCACCTCATCAAAAATACAGAAGGGGGCAGGCTTTAGCAGATAAATGGCGAAGAGCAGGGAAGTGGCTGTCAGCGTTTTTTCCCCACCCGATAGCTGATTGATGCTGAGGGGTCTTTTGCCTTTGGGCTTGGCCATGATTTCGATGCTGCTTTCCAGGGGATTATCGGGATCCACCAGCTTCAGGTCACAGTCATCCTCTGCGGTAAATAGAGATCGAAACACCTTGATGAAGTTTTCTTTGATCTTGTCAAAGGCTTCCAAAAAGGTCTTTTTGGCTACCTCGTCAATTTCCTGTATGGTTTCCATCAGCGAGTTTTTGGCCTTGACCAAATCCTCTTTTTGGGTGGAAATAAAGGTATGTCTTTCTTTGATTTCATCATAAGCTTCCATGGCCATCGGGTTGATAGGGCCGATTTTTTCCAGCTTTTCACGGGCTTTTTGGACTTCTGCCCGGATGCTTTCTTCAGATTTTTCAACGAAATCGGTTGGGACTTCAGGTTCTTCCTCCATCATCTGATCCAGGTCGATCTCAAATTCCACACTCAGTCTTTCTTTGAGGGAGGCCATTTTCAATTTGATCTCGTTGAGCACCTGTTGCAGCTCCATGATGATGCTGTCGAGATTTTCTTTCGACCTTTGGATTTCCCTGATTTGTTTTTCCACCAGATCTATCTCTCCCCGGGCGGCATAGTAATCCTTCTCAGCTTCATTGACACCCGATTCTATGCCTTCTTTTTCTGAATAGAGTTCAATCAGTTCATCATCTTTGATCTCTTTGCTGTCCAGCAGATTTTTTACTTCGGAATCTATCTGCGCCAATTCCGATTGGGATTTGCCGATTCTCTCCTTGCTGGTTTCAAAAGCACTTTGTTTGAAGGCTATTTCCTGTTCCAGGCTGTTGACCTTGTTGAGGTATTGGTGGTAAAGGATGTTTTCCTGGTTGTAGGCATTGGACTTTTGGGAAAGGCTCTCTCCTTCCGACTGAACCTTTTCATTGTCTAGGGTCAATTCCTCCTCAAGTTCCTGGAAAGCTTTCTCTTCTTCCTCGAGCAGGGGCCCCAATTCAGCCACAGCAGCCTGCAGATCCCCGATTCTTTCCAGGATGTCTTCTTTTTTGGTTGCGTTGGAATTCAGGATTTCACTCAGCTGTTCTTTTTTGGTGCTGATGGAAATGAAATTCTGATTGACTTCATTGATGTCCTGCCTCAGGCTTTCAATTTCCGTTTTGTAGCTGGTCTCTTTCAGTTTCAGCAGGTCGCTGATTTTTTCATCCAGATTTGACCGGGCATGGCTTACCTTTTTTTGAAATTCTTTGATGTCTTTTTCCAGCTTTTCCAGATTTTTGGCCCGGCCTATTCTTTTGCCTTCAAACAAGCCCACAGAACCTCCGGAAATGCTGAAACGTCTTTTGGTGAATTTGCCACTTTCTGTGATGAAAATACTGTCCTTGTCTACAGGAAGATCCTGGTAATCCCCCTGTACGATATAGACCTTGTCCAAAATAAAGCTGATCAGCTTGGCATATTTCAGGTCATACTCTATGATTTCTGTGGCGGCAAGGGCATTGGGGTACAATCTGCTTTGAGTAGGATGAAAGCTTTCGAACAGTTCTGTGACAAAGAAATTGGCCTTTCCTTTGGCGGCATCGCTCAACAGGTTGACCGCTTTGATGGCTTCCTCCACCGTTTCCACCACATAATAATTCATGTATCCTTCCAGGTAATTTTCTATGGTTACCCGGTATTTTTCCTCGGTAGTGAGGATATCGGAGAGGAGAGGGATATTTTTGCCCCATGACCCGTGTTTCTTCAGGAACTTGATGGCCTCGGGGAAACCCTCCAGATTTTCGACCAGTGATTTGGTAAGGTTGAATTCGTTTTGTTTGGCATCCAGCTTACGGCTGAGTTGCGTCACTTCTTCCCTGATGAGTTCGATGTTATGGTTGGCCTGTTCTATTTTCTGCAACTGATCCTCTTCCTTTGCCTTGAGTTTATCCAATTGGTTGTTTTTCAGGTCCAGTTCCTCCCGTAAGAGGATGAGTTTGTCTTCAAAATCCACAAGGTTGGCTTCCTGATTTCCATCATCGGAAGCGGTTTTCTCCAGTTCCTGCTTGAGGGTGGAAAGCTGAATCTGTTTGATTTCCAGGTCTTTGGATAGTTGGTAGATCCGGTCTTTCTTTTCGGAAAAATGTCGGTTGAGCAACTTCTGTTTCTCCTGCAGACTCGAAAAAGCTGTTTTCTGATGGTCATAGTCCGCTTTCAGCTGTTGGACCACCGCTTCTTTTTCCGCAAGTTGTTTTGCTGCACTTTCTTTTTCCTGGTCCAATGACCTGAGGCTGAAACCTGCGCGGTCATTGGATTTCCGGTCTGCATCAATTTGCTCCCTAAGGTTTTGGGCCCGGTCCTCCAAGAATCTCAGCCGTTCATTTTTGATTTTCTTGTCACTTTCAAACTGCCTGATTTTATTGACCTGTTCATTGAGGGACTTTTGGCGGGAGGAAAGTAGTTTTTCTTTCAGAATAAGCTCGGTCTTACTCTTTTCCAAAAAGGCTTCCTTTTCCGCGATCTTTGAATTCAATTGGCCTTTTTGATCTGATTCTTCCTGGATTTTCCGGTTGGTCTGTAACAGCGCATCGCTGTGTTTGCGTACGCTTTTCTTGGCCAGGGCAAGGCTAGCTGTTTTGTATTCCTGCTTGATTTCGAAATAACGGGCAGTCTGTCTGGCCTGCTTTTCCAGTGTTTTGAGGTTTTTCTCTATTTCAAAAAGGATGTCATCTACCCGGTCCAGATCCGCATCGGTATCCTCCAGTTTCCTGAGGGTTTCTTTCTTGCGGATTTTAAACTTGGATATGCCCGCGGCCTCCTCAAAAAGGTCTCTTCTGGAATTGTTCTTGTCGTTGAGCAACTCATCGATCATTTTCAGTTCGATGATGGCATAACTGTTGGAATTGATGCCTGTGTCCATAAACAGGTTGGTGATGTCCTTCAGTCGGCAGGCAATCCCGTTGAGCAGGTACTCACTTTCACCCGAGCGGTAATATCTTCTGGTGATGGTGACCTGAGTGTATTCCGTGGGCAATAGGTTTTTGGTGTTTTCAAAGGTGAGTGAAACCTCGGCAAGGTTGGTGGGCTTCCGGTTTTTTGTCCCGTTGAAAATCACATTTTCCATTTTGTCTGAGCGCAGCATTCGGGTTTTTTGCTCCCCCAATACCCACCTGATGGCATCCACCACGTTGGACTTGCCACAGCCATTTGGACCTACTATCCCGGTTATTCCCTTGTCAAAATGAATGACTACCCGATCTCCAAAACTCTTAAAACCTTTAATCTCAAGCTTGGTCAGCTGCATGCTCTGATTTTTATTTTTTCCAACCGGACAAAATTAGTCGATTAAGGATAATTAACAAGGAATTCAGGATTTTCCAAAAAGTGAACTGAAGCCTACTTTCATTTCGTCAATGGCCTTGGAAAAATGGACTTTGGAATTCACCCATTTGTTGTCGGCACCATCTTTGAAACTTTCTAAATCATTTTTGAGGTGGCTTGCCTGCGTCCTCAGGGTCTTGATTTTTTTGTCCAGTTCCTGCTGTACCTCGTGTGAAGCTTTTTTGGACTGAAGCTGCAGCTCATCTATTTTGATCTCCAGATCTTTGATGAGATGTTGTACATCTTTCAATTGAACGCCCATGGTTTTCGTGTTTGATTGGACTCAATTTAGCAATATTTTAGACGAAATAGAAATAATGTATTAACTTACCTAAACAAATTAAAATTAGAAGCTTTGGATTCAGGAACCCTCATATATCTCGTTGCTGTCATCATTTATTTTATCTACACTGCACTGAAAAAAAATAAAAAAGGCACGGAAGAAGGACTGCCCGGTGAAAGCGAAAGGCCTAAGTCTGAAAGGGAGGCGGAACCTGCACCACCTGCAAGGTCTTTTGAAGAGATGCTGAAAGAGATCAGAAGAGAACAACAAGGGAGAAGCAAAGATTTTGAGCGGTCTGGCCAAAAAGAAACCAATCAACCCCATCAGACACCCCAAAGACCAAGTACCTATGCGGATAGGCAGGAAAATGAAAGAAGGAAGGAAAAGCCCATAGTAATTCCTGAACCCAACATCCCAAAAGCTTACCAAAATTATACCGGAGCAAGGGCATCCGAAAGAGGCAAACTCAAAACCCTAGACGAACAAGTGGACATAGATAACACAGGTATCATCCTGGGAGATGTGGAGCCTTTGGCCGAAGTAAAGCCTGCAGGGAATAGATATGCGGCCTTATTGAGGCAGCCTCAGACGCTCAAAGATGCCATAGTGGTTTCCGAAATTCTGCAGAAAAAGTACTTTTAATCAGATCATCAAGCTTTTTTTTAGGAAACGGCTATGTTTTTTCTTTTCTGTATGCTTACAAAGTATGTGGTCAAGTATAATAGCCTGGGCTAGCAATTCCCCCCCTAAATCCCCCCATATGGGGGGACTTTTGTTGCTTTTGAGATTATTGTCTTATTCTTTTCCTTCAGGTCGGTATAAACCGGTTTTCTCAAAAAAGATAAGGACAGAAAGGTGTAGTATATACTCCACATATTAGAGAAATCCCCTGATAAGAATCCACTTGGCCACCAAATTGCGACATAATTGAGGCATCCTTCCACTTTGAGCGATATTGTAGTGGTTTCAGAAATTCTGCCGAAGAAATACTATTAATCCACTTTCATTTTTTTTCAAAAACAAATTTTGTATTGAAGGCTTTATTGAATGAAATCCAAATTTGTATTTTATTTCGTAAATGCTGATATGCAAAAGATCATTACAACAAAATCAGGTCAACTTACAGTAGAAAGGCGGGCCTTCCTCAAAAAATCAGGCGCATTGGCGGTAATGTCCATGTTCGGAGCGGCATTTTTCACCTCCTGTGCTGACAGTGATGATATGGTTCCGGATGCCAACAACCCCAACATGCCACCACCTGGCAATACCAATGGGGTTAGCATCGCCAACAATGTCATCACCATAGACCTCGATGTGCAAAGCGCCTTGAAAACCGCAGGAGCATGGCTCTTGATCATTCAGGCTCAAACCCTTGTGGTCAATGTGGGGAACAACAATTTCAACGCCCTTACCTCTGTATGTACCCACAGTGGCTGTGACCGTAACTGGACCTTTCAGAACAATGTTTTTACCTGTAGCTGCCACGGTTCCAGATTCGACACAGAAGGTGGGTTAATCAATGGTCCCGCCAATCAGCCTCTGCAGTCATTTTCTACGCGGGTCGAAGAAGATATATTAACGGTCACCAAATGAAGTGGCCTGTGAAAATTTTAGTGTTGATTGTTGTGGTGATGGTTTGTTCAGGGGTGGCCTTCGGACAGGTCTTCAAAACCGATAAAGGTTATGTGGAGTTTCTGTCCAAGGCCCCTTTGAATGAATTTACCGGAAAATCAGAAAAATTGAACGGCATGATAGATTTGGACAAAAACATCATCGATTTTTTCATCGATCTCAATACCCTAAAAACGGGGATAGGATTGAGAGACAGACACATGCGGGAGAATTACCTGGAAACCAGTAAATATCCTTTTGCCGAATTTACCGGAAAAGTAAATGGGCTGAATGAAGATCTGATCGAAAAACTTCATGCCGGTCAATCTGTGGATGCCACCGGGAAATTTAAAATCCACGGTCAGGAAAAATCACTTGATGTACCCGGTACATTGACTTTATCTGAGGATAAGCAGTCTATGGTGTTGGAAGCCAGTTTCTTGATCATGTTGTCTGATTTTGACATCGATATCCCCAAGGTGGTTTTTTACGAATTGGCTGAAGAACAAAAAGTAAGCATCAAAGCTACCCTAAAACCCTAATCCACCTGTCTTATGAAAATGCTTATCCATACCATCCTGTTATGTTTGATGGCCTTAACCGCCCATGCCCAATTGGAGAGACAATTGGAGGAAAGTTCCAGAGAGGTGGACTTGATCTTTCATGCACCAAGGCACATCAACCTTTTGACCGTAGAGCCCCTGGAGAAAAAATCCCTCCATTTTGCCATCATGCATACATTTGGGACCTTGGATGGAGGGGTCAGGGATTTGTTTGGCCTGGACAATGGGGCCAATATCCAGTTTAGCTTTGAGTATGGCATTACCGATAAGTTCTCTCTTGCCATCGCCCGGGCAAGCCGTGACAAAGTGTACAATATGTATGGTCGGTATCATTTTTTCAAACAGACCATAGACGATGCCAAACCATTTTCCCTTTCTGTTTCAGGTGGAGTAGCGGTGAACAGTTCAGATTACAGTTTTCTGCCTGAACCTGCTATTGGTTTTTCAGACAGGTTAAGTTACAGCGGGCAAGTTATGTTGGCCCGCAGGTTTTCAGATAAAATAAGTCTTCAGGTAAGCCCTATGTTTGCTTACTTTCTCAACCCACAGCCCATTTTTCAGATCGAAGGGGAGGACAACCTGTACTTGGCACTGGGCTTTAGTGGCAAATACAAAATCACTGGAAAATCTTCCCTTACCTTGCAATATATCCCCAACCTGAACAATGACCTGCGCAACAACCTGGGTGTTGGGATTGATATTGAGGCGGGCGGGCATGTGTTTCAGATGTATTTTGTCACCAGTCAGGCCCTCAATGAACCTTATTTATTGGCTGGAGGCAACGGGGTACCCGGCGAACAGTTTCGATTGGGCTTCAATGTCAACCGGATTTTTGCGACGGGTAGGAGGGGGAGGTGATTGTTGCACTTATTTTAACACTGACCTATGGCTGCGTTTTGGGTTTCATCGAAGGAGGAACATTATATCTTCCGACCCGCTTCATTTCCCTTAAACTCCCATTCCAAGACCTCACCATCCTCTTCATTCTCTACTGTGCCCAAAAATTCAAATCCATTTCTTTTCAAGATGCCAATGGATCCCAGGTTATCAGGCATGGTGCGGGCTGTGATCCGGATGGCAGGGTCAGTCTTCAGGGATAATTCCACCATCAGTCTGCAGATTTGGATCCCGATCCCTTTTCCTTCATACTTTTTAAAAGTCCCGTAAGAAAGCTCAATCATACCATTTTTGGGCCTTCCTTTGTACCCGCAGCATCCCAAGATGTTGTTGTCCTGATCGGTTACAAAATAACCGATCCAAGGCTTTTCAAAACCTACTTTCTGGTAGAATTTCTCAAAAGCTTTAAGTACTTCGATACACTCCGGTTCATTCCAGAATCTTTTGTTTAGGCTTTCATCTATTTCTATGGGTAGGAGGTTCATGGGATACTTCGATTCGGAGTGTTTTTGTCAAGTTAATCAAAAGGTTCATTTTGAGCGTTAATTAGTAATGCACTTTTGTTTATACTTACTTTCCGAATCTAGGATCATTATATCGGGGTATGCTACCTATTTTCCGATTTATTTATCTTTTCCAATTCCTCAATATCTAAGATATCCTTCGGTCTTCCACAAACCCTTTTGGTTTTGATCAAACTTTGATAATCCAAAAAATCAATCAAAACACCATCCAATATTACGGTTGTGGCTTTGGTTTTTAATTCTTCAAAATTATATTCTTCCAAGCCCTTTAACCCAGACATCAAATCCAATCGCAAACCAAAGTCGAGGCTGATATCGGTCCATCCAGCCAAAAAAGGGATACTTTCCAATTCTTTGAAATCCCCTAAGCCCAATTCCTTAAAAGCATTTCTTAATTTCTTCCTGTTTTCCGGAGTGTCTTCAAGGAGTAAATCCAAGTCTCCGGTATTTCTGTTGTACCCGTAAAAATTAACGGCAAACCCGCCCACCACAATAAATTTTACATCGGCATTGAAAAGGCTTCTCCAGATTCGAACGATTTCCTCTCTCATGATTTATTGACTATTTTGCCTTCTCTGAGCAGCCGGGAAGCCTCCAATAGGGCAAATAACCTGTCTAACCTTTCCGCATATCCAAGGGATTTAATTTCTTCGATCCTGCGTGCTTCCTTGACCTCAGGAGATGCAAATTCCAATCTGCCTTTTCTCTGTTTCATCTATCAAAAATAGCCAAATCCTTCCAAATGTCTATTCACCCTTTAAAACAAATATGTTCATTTTTCCAGATGGATAATAGATTTCAAACCGAAAAGTCGGTTACAAAAAATAAATAAAAAGTTAAACTTACTCTATATCCATTCATAAGGGTCCTTAAAAGAACATCAGTGCTTCTCCTCTTGTCTGGAAGCAATGGCCCATTGCAATTCCACAGTTTCCCGGTTCCATAGATAAATTTCCTTTTTTCTAAAGTTGATCGCCACCCGGAAGTTGCTCAGAAATTCAAACCCCAGGATTCCGCTGACTTTAATTCCACTTTGGCTTTTATTGAAGTGATCCAAACTGACATATAAAGTTTTCATAGGTGGACATAAAAGGTCTCCTACCGTCAAATTTTCGTTTATTTGGGATTTTACGGAAACTTCTTTGGGACCGAAACTTGCAAGTGATTGTTCCGCTGCACGTGAAGTACCGGAATCATTCCGGTCCATCTCCTGTATATCCATCACGTTGGCAGAGGCCCCGGAATCCACACTCATTTTCAATCGCTTTCCATTGGCAAGAACTTCTATGAAAGGAACACCATTTCCCAGTGTAAAGGGTAGGGTATCTAAAGGAGTCTGATGAATATTTTTTGAAGCTAACCGGTTTCCTTTTTTATCGAGTCGGTAAATGGTCAACTCCTTAAAGGTATAATCCAAAACCAATTCGCAATTCTTAAAAATACTGTTTCCAACTACCCCCAATATTTTCAGACCGGAAGTTCTTTCCAAAGCAGAAAAATCAGTGATAGTTGCGAATCCCTGCTTTTCGAATCCCCCGAGGTTAAATCTTATGAAATCCACATCTTTTACCATCTCACTCCCGCTGATACCATAGAATCTGTCTCCGGTCGGTTTTCCATAGAAATATCGATTATTCAAGATGATCTCTGGTACTCCCGTATCCATGATAAACAGGCCGTTTTTCCCATTCACTGAAGCATGGATGATGACCAGATTATTTCTGAGTTCAAAGGGAACGCTTGTGACCGCAGGGTTTGACCAACCGTAAAAAGCCAATAGGAGATCAAAGGCAATGGCTATTAGGATCGTTTTCATCTTTTCGGAATTTAGATTATGGAAAATTCAGTTTAAATCCAGGTTCATTTTGTTGGTCCCCAAGGGGATTTCAACAGGTATGAATTCTTATTACCCAACCATATGAATTGGTAGCAGCCTTAAAATTGAAAAATCTGAAATGAAGGTTCGTGGACTTAGAATGCACAAATAGGACGAATAGAACACCCTTAGGACAGAGCGTGCATCAGTTGGAGAGACATTGCATTTTGGGAAGGATTATTTTGGATAAGTCCAGAAAAAAGCCGCTTTTTCACTGAAAATGTGAATGCAGTTAGTAAAAAATATCAATAATGTGCTGATTTAGACCGCCTTTTGCTCTCGCCATACCTGCGGAGATACGCCAAATTCCTGTTTGAAAACCCGACTGAAATAGGAGGGGTCATTGAATCCGCAGTCATAGGCTATTGCCGAAATACTGTAACCCGAATTGATGATCATTTCTTTGGCTTTCACCAACCGGAGGTAACGGATAAAGTGGGTAGCAGAAAGTCCGGTCAGTGCTGAAAGTTTGCGGTGTACCTGGGAATGGCTCAAAGCCAAAAAACGGCAGAGTTTTTCCACATCAAAATCAGGATCTTCAAGATGTGATTCAATTGTATTTCTGACTTTGATGACAAAGGCATGATCTAAGCTGTTGGTAAGCGGAAGGCTTTGGGTTTCCTTGTCTGCATTCTGCAAAATATTGGAATTGGTAGTGGTGTTTGGACTTTCCTGATCCTGAGGAGGATTTCCGGACAAACTGTCCTCCAGGGACAAGCGGTAATGCTGTTGCAATTGCCGTCGCAGTTCGAGCAGCTTTCTGGCACGAAGCAAAAGTTCTTTCTTTTCAAAGGGTTTGGTCAGGTAGGCATCGGCGCCTTGTTCCAGGCCTTCCAGCCTGCTTTCCAGATCGGCCTTGGCAGTGAGCATAATGATCGGTATATGGCTAGTGCGTTCGTCGGTTTTTAAAGTTTTGCAAACCCCAAATCCATCTTTGAAGGGCATCATGACATCCATCACAATAAGGTCGGGGGTCTTGTTAAAGGCCAAATCTTCACACTCCTGCCCGTTTTTGGCAATGTCCACAGCAAATTCATTTTTCAGGCAGGATGCAACAAATCCCAAAACATCCTCATTGTCATCGGCTATCAATACATGGGCGCTGCCATATTCATTGTAAGACGGCGTGATCAGATCCGGTAGTTGAGCCATATCAGTTGGTATAGCGTATTCATGGTTGGTCTCCTTATCCATCGACACCAGAGGAACCTTGATTGATGTTTCCGGATCTGAAAAAAACCGGAGAGGTAGCACCACTTCAAATTCGGCTCCGTAGCCTATCTTACTTTTGACAGCAATGGTTCCTTTCATCAATTTTACCAATTCATGGGTCAGTGCCAAACCAATTCCCGTACCCTCTCCATGCCGTGTATGGGAATCATCTGCCTGGTAAAAACGGTCAAAAATATACGGTAAGTCAGCTTCGGCAATGCCTATTCCCGTATCTTTGATTTTTAATACAAAACTTTCGTTTTTAGTGTCTGTTGAGACATACACATGGCCTCCTTTTGGGGTGAACTTGATGGCATTATAGATGATATTGGCAACTACCTGCTGCAATCTCACTTCATCAAAATCCATGTTTATTGGTTCTGCAGCAGAGATGAAGTGAACCCGAACGCCTTTGCTTTCTGCCAAGGCATGGAAGCTGTCCACAATATATCCCAGGAAAGAAACAACATCTGCATGATGAAATTGCAAGGATAATTTCCCGCTTTCCAGTTTGCTGAGGTCGAGCATATGATTGACCAATGTCAATAAATTCTGGCCGTTTCTTACAATCATTTTCATTCCTTTTTCCAAATGCTCATCCGGATTGTGGACTACCTGATGGGCCATCCCGAGGATCACCGTCAATGGCGTACGGAATTCGTGGGTGATATTGGTGTAGAGTTTGGTTTTGACGGCATCCAATTCCCTGAGCCGGTGTGCTTCCGCTTCTTGAAGCCGGTGGTTGAGATGGTATTTGTAAACCAAATAAATACTTCCACCTATTAGAATCAAATAACCTGAATAGGCCCACCAGGTGTGCCACCATGGGGGAAGAATAGAGACCTGTATCGAGGCCCCCTCCATGTTCCAGATTCCTTCACTATTTGCAGCGCGCAACCTAAAAGTGTATTCTCCATAGGGGACTTGACTATAATCCGCCCTGTTCAGTGAACCGGCATCACGCCAATCCGTATCAAATCCTTCCAGTATATAGGCATATTGATTGGACTTAGGATCACGGAAGTCAAGAGTCGCAAACTCAAAAGAAAAAGTGGTTTTATGGTAAGGAAGCCGGATTTCCCGGGATTTCCAAATGGGAGTCTGTAAAGGTTCTTCAGGTCCAGGAAGTACAGATTGACCTTCAACAATGAAATTCGTGAAAACCACAGGAGATGGGGAGCCAGCAGGATTAATCTTATCCGGATTAAAAACGGTAATCCCATTGATTCCCCCAAAAATCAAATTACCTGCCCGATCACAAACACAGGATGACACGTAAGGAAATGCACGTACACCGTGCCGTGCCCCAAAAGTATAGAATGAACGGGATTCAGGTTCAAAACGGCTCAGTCCCTTTGCAGTTCCTATCCAGATTTGTCCGTTTTTATCCCCGAGTATGCAGGAAACATTATTATCAGAAAGACCGCTGTTATAGGAAGTGAAATGCGTAAAGGTATTGTTTTTAACATCCAACAGATTGAGTCCGGATTTATGTGTTCCAATAAGCAGGCGGCCCGGTGACTCTTCATAAATGCTCGTGATGTATTCCCCAATCAGGCTGTTCGGGTTACCTGGGACGTTCTGAAAACGGGTAAATGTTTCCGTCTTTTTATCAAAACGGTTCAGGCCTCCACCTTCGGTACCGATCCAAATTACTCCGGGCTGGGAGGGCGCCTCATAAATGGTGGTTACGTCCGAATGGCTCAGGCTTCCCGGATTTTCCGGGTTATGTGTATATTGACCCATTTGGCCTGTTTCCCTATTCATGTAAATCAGGCCTGTCCATTTGGTTCCAAACCATAACAATCCTCCGCTGTCTTCAAATATGTAAACGACGTTCCCGATTTCAATCCCGGTATTTGTAGTGCCGACCCATACAGGAATGAATTCATCAGTCTTCTCATCCAATTGGTAGATACCGCCTTTTCGTCTTGTTCTATCTCCTTCACCGACCCAAAGCGTGCCGTCTTTTGTTTGCGCAATGGCCCTAATTGCGATTTCTTTAGAAGTAATTTTAGATAGAGCCAGGTATGATGGATTTTCATTTTTATGATGCCGGAACCTGACCAGGGTATTTACAGGGAAGAGTGCATTCACATGTAACATCCCGGAATTGCCCACACCAAGTACATTGATGATGTTATGGGAATGCTTTGGTGTAAGTGTTACATGTTCAAATGGTTTTTGACTTGGATGGATTTTATTAAGACCACCAAGTCCAGTGGTCCAGCGCATGCCGTCCCTTGATTCATACATACTCCACACTGTGACTGAAGCCAGGGATCCGGGAGTGTCAGGATCCGGTTTAAAGCGCAGGAGTTCTGCTGTCAAAGGATCATAGCGAACCATCCCATGGCCAATCCCCCCCATCCAGATGGCTCCTTGATTGTCTTCATAGATAAACCGGACACCGCCTACTTCAGTCTGAAAATCCCAAAAGGGTGGGCCAAGTTTACCGGGATCTTCCGGATCATATTCATGTCGGATAAAAACCCCTGATTCACGGTCCATGGTATGCAATCCGTTGTCCCATGTACCGACCCAAAACGTGCCACCCGAGTCCTCAAAGATGCACATGACATGATTGGAGCCTAAAGTATTGGGATCGTTGGGATCGTGTAAATAGCGTATGAAGGTTTCCGATTCACGGTCAAATCGGTTCAGGCCGCCGGGTCCTGGATTGTCCCCACCTCTGCTCCAGGGTTCGTTGGTTCCTATCCAAAGCGTTCCCTTACTGTCTTCAAAAATAGCGCGTGCCTGATCATTGCTAAGAGAGGTCGGATCATCAGGATCATACATGAATCGTGTAAATGAACCCGTTTTTCGGTCCATACGATTGAGACCATGCTGCGTACCCACCCAAAGATGTCCTTGGTGATCTTCCATGATCACTGTGACGGAATCATTGCTTATGCTTGCCGGATTTTCAGGGTCATGCCGAAAGTGGGTAAATGTCCCATTTTGAGGGTCAAAGCGGTTCAACCCCCCACCGAAGGTTCCGGCCCAAAGTGTGCTCTCACCGTCAACATACAAGGTCTCAACCCAATTTGACGAAAGAGAATAGGGGTATGAAGGATCGTGGCTATAATTCGTAAAAGAATATCCATCGTAACGGTAAAGGCCGTTCCCTGTACCTATCCAAATAAAACCGACTGAATCCTCCGCGATTTCTAAGGAACCTGCAACTCCATCCGGCAACTGAAGCTGTTCGAACCAGAAGGACGCTTTCTGGGCAACACAGATTTGGACTGTATTCATTACCATACAGGTACTGAACAAAAAAATGCCGAAATACGCAGTCAATGGTTTCATGGTCCTGCATTTAAGTTGTCCGTCTGATCTAACCAAGGTAAGTGCTTGGTTTACAGTAAGTGAATTTAATTATAAAATGCCAGTTTGCTCAAACAGCTTTGGTTTTCGTTTGACAGGGGATGGCCCTTTACTAATCAAATTTCAAAATCCTGATAGTATGAAGTTGAGATAAGCTTGTTATTTTGATGTATAATCGTGCCCTTCTTAGCTTGAAATCCACCCATTAATCCGGGCATGTCCCCCAGACTGGTTTGGGCAATACCCATGCAGTAGCACCCAAACTAAATTGATCCGGCTCAATCAGAAACTTTTCTACGCACCATCTTGACAGATCTTGGTTAAATTTTTCATTATGCCAAAACATGCTATTCATATCCGTGACGTGGCTTATATCCCATTCACCAATCGGTTGGTTAAACTGGGTTTCCGGAATAGCATCGTCCCATGCTCCAAACATGGCCCACATTTCTATTACATGGCTCACATCCCAATTCCCAATAGGTTGGTCAAAAATAGATCCAAAAAACATCCCAATCATATAAGTTACGTTGCTGACCTTCCAATCACCAATAGGTTGATTGAAATCAGATTCAGCAAACATAAACGACATATCCGTGACATTGCTGACGTCCCAGTTCCCAATAGGTTGGTTAAAGGGGTGGTTATTTAAATAATATCCTGCAAACATAGATTCCATATTGGTAACTTTGCTGACATTCCATTTTCCAATAGGTTGGTTAAATGAGGATGATCCATAAAACATTCCATTCATATTGATCACACTTCCCACATCCCAATCCCCAATGTCCTGATTAAAAGGAGCTTTATGATTTGCATTATTTGTAGAAAACATTCCCGACATATCCGTCACCTTACTTACATCCCATTCCCCGATGGGTTGGTTGAAATTGCTGTTATTAAACATGTAATGCATGTCTGTTACGCTACTGACATCCCAATTCCCGATGTTTTGGTTAAAGGGATTGACATTTGGCCACCCACTTGCGAACATCCACGACATATTAGTAACATTGCTCACGTCCCAGGTACCTAATTCCTCGTTGAAATTCTTATTATAAAATAACTGAGACATATCCCTTACCAAAGAGGTACACAGTTTGGACATGTCGGCATTCTCGTCCCTTCTTTGTCTCAATAAGACATTGTCTACAGCTTCAAATTCAACCCCATTAAACAGACCTTTCTCCCCAGGATTTGCCGTTTCACATTTGCAGGTAATTCCGTTTTCGGAGGGTTGAAATAAATTAGGCAGAACTGGTTCAGGGTCAGGTTCACAACCAAAAATCAGCCCCAGTAAAACAGCCAGTAAAAGAAAATGTAACCATAAAGCTTTCATAATCGGTAAAATTTTAAAGTGGAAAATATTATATAATTGTCAGGAACATTGATTCGAGTTATTACTGAATGGAGAGAGCCCTCTTCTAATTATTGAACTCTATCTCCGAGAATCAATCAACATCCAGAACATCAGTTGAAATGGAACCGAAATTTGATAAGGTTTAGATGGATAGGCTTGGACAGGTATTGCACAATTCGGACGGAGAGTGCATCAGTTGTCCTGAACCACCGTATTGTGGTCATGCGCCAATAACCATTTGTCATTTTGCTTGACAATGATGTATGTTTTTGTATTTCGCTGATTCTCATTCAGTACCCCAATCGGCAACTCGAACGGACTGATTAAATGGATTACTACAGCAACTGCTACGGTAGGTGCAACAAAACGGATGTCCATCCTGTCAATGGTCATGGTTACCCCTTTTAGAATCCTTTGATGAACTTCTTGGACTTCCATCAGTACCTCTTCACGCCCTTTGGTGATGCCACCCCCGGGGTTGATATGCACCCAATCCACAGTGGAGTAGCTGTGGGCATTTCGAAATGCCCCTTCATTGAAATCATCCTGAAATGCCACAATCACATTTTTTACTTCCTCTTTGTCTGATAGGCTTTGGGCCCCAGCAAAATTGAAAATCAAGTTCAACACGCTGAAAAGAAGAAGCATTTTCATAGTTTTTTTTTTAATTGATGATGTGAAATGATCTTTTTTAAGAAAATCAGCAGTGACCACTTCACCTCCATGTTTTTTACACAGGGGTAGGAATTGGTTTAATACTGTTTCTGATTACCTAAAATTAGGTGCAATGCGTAGAGAACAGGTGGTAAAAACAGGACTTTTCTATAGGGATGAATCCTTAAGTCCAAAAAGTTTTTCTGGAGCTTTATCATCTTCAAAAAAATAGGTTGTAGGATTTACGCCTGAGAAATACTGAAAATCTTTTGCTAAATGTTGATAGTCTTCGTAACCACACCACATGGCAATAGTCAGCCAATCCATTTCCGGATGATGGTATTTGATCCGAAAGGCTTTGGTTACTCTGGCAATTCGAGTAAAAAACTTGGGAGAGATACCCATCCGCTCTTTAAACTTTCGATCAAATTGTCTTTGACCTAAAAAACTGGATTGGGCGAGCTGTATGACAGAGGTATTTTCAGGATGCGCGATCAGTCCCATGGTCACTGTATCAAGTGGGTGCGCATCTCTTTTAATTGATTTTACCAATTCCAATAAGAATTTTTCCACGATATCAATCATTTCCCGATAGTCGTTTGTGCTGTTCAATCTGTCATTTACATAATTGATCTCAGGGAAAATGGACTCGGCATCTGTACTTGTATTGGTAAGTTCATAGCATGGAATTCCAGTAATGCGATAAAGTACACCCGGTAAAAAATTAACCAGGATAATCATAAAATCGCTGCTTCCCAAATGGCGGTTGGTACGTTCGACGGCCTGACCAATAAGCTGAGACCGGCTGCGAGCTAAAAATGAACCTCCTTGCACATACTCAACGATTTCGTGACCCCTGGGGTAAAAGGCAAGGGTTTGTTCTGGGCGAGGGGCATAGGGTTTGTAGGGAAGCTGCGTATTGTCAGCAAACTGGAAATGCCTGATTTGAAAGCATTCCACATATTCCCGCAAAGCGGGGGTGGGCAAAAAGGCTTTGCAGATCATTGGTTTTTGTTTGGTATAAGTTAGAGATAAATTCGGAAAATCGATATACAATCTAACTAAGAAAGAATTTCATGGTTCCGTATTTATTTCACCTGAAATTAGGCACTTTGCTGAAAGAACAGGTGGTAAAAACCGGACTTTTTCGAGAGGGAAAAATTTCACTGCCAAAAGGTTGCCTAAGGCCAATTTCTATGAATCCAGTGCCTAATCAGAAATGCTTCTAAATCTTTATCTATCTATTTTATTTGCCCGTAAACGCACAAAAGTGTTCGGATTAATTTTCCTAAGAGGATATAAATGCCCTATTTCCTTTACCTGAGGCATTTTAAAATGGTATATTATTTGGCAATGTCAAGCAATCACAGTTCTTGACATAAGCCTGATTTCCCTATGCTCAAAAGTTACTTCTTAATCGGAATCCGCAACCTTACCAGAGAAAAATGGTTTTCCTTGATCAAAATCCTTGGGCTGGCATTGGGGCTGGCAGCTGCTTTTATCCTAGGTTTATATATTCAGGAAGACCTTTCTTTTGATAGGTTCCATACCGATTCCTCGCGCATCTATCGGGTACTGACGCTTGATATGGCTGAGGGGGTCAGCAGCAAACTGGTGGGCGTAACCCCTGCAGCCTTAGGGCCAGCGATGGTGGAGGAACTTCCTGAGGTGACCAACGCAGTTAGATTAAGACAACAGGGGAGACTGAACATCAGCTATGAAGACAAGCTACTAAGGTGTGAAGGCTGCTTCCGTACCGAATCATCTTTTTTTGAGATATTTAACTTCCCTGTGCTTGAGGGAAAAAAGGAAGGAATTCTGGATGAACCGAATACCATTGCCATTACCGAAACATTGTCCAAAAGGATATTTGGGGAGGAAAGTCCAATCGGGAAAACCATTAAGGTTAACCAAACACTTGAACTTCATGTGGTGGCCCTATTGGCCGATTTACCGGCAAACTCCCATATTCAATTTGACCTGCTCAGGTCCTTGGTGCCAGGACAGGATGAGGAGAACTACCGACAAAGCCTGCTACAATGGGGAGGCCTGAATACTTTCACTTACCTGAAGTTTGATAGGGAAATAAACAAGGCTGAGGTCGATGCCAAGATTCAGGCTATAGCCAGAAAAAATGAAGCCGTAGATGTCTTTGTCCCCACCTTGCAGGCGCTGCACGATGTCCACCTGGGATCCAAGGAGATTCTTTTTGAGAGCAATTTCAATAAGTCTGACAGGCAGCATGTGGTCACCTTATCCATAGTCGCGGTATTGATCTTGTTTCTGGCCATCATCAATTTTGCGAACCTTGTAACCGCAAAATCCACCAACCGGGCAAAAGAAGTTGGCGTCCGAAAAGTGGTGGGGGCCTACCGTTCACATCTGATAGGACAGCATCTTTCAGAATCCATACTAGTGGTATTTTTATCTGGAGCAATTGCCTATGTGTTGGTTATGGGATTCCTACCTATATTGAATGACCTATACCAAAGGGGAGCGGAGGTTCAAGCCTTGTTTGATTTCCGGAATCTGTTGATCATTGTTGGGTTGATCCTCACCGTTGGTATATTGTCGGGTTTGTATCCGGCATTTGTGCTTTCTTCCTTCAACCCGCTTTCAGTCATGAAAGGGGCCTTTAAAAATTCGGAAAGCGGAAAATCCCTTCGTAAATCTCTCGTGGTTTTTCAATTTACAATCAGTATCGGGTTAATCGTAGGTACACTTATTGTGTACCAGCAGATGGATTTTATCTTCAATACAGACCTGGGTTATGACAGGGATCAGATCATCACACTTTCCCAAAATACCAACAACAGCGTGTTTCTGAAAAACGAGCTGTTTCAAAATCCTAATATCCATGCCATAGGCACTTCATCTGCACAAATCGGACAACAGCTCCCCAGGGGCGGGGTGTTGCCGCAAGGTGCCACAGAAGAAACGACTTACATTGTCAGCGAAATGAGCATTGATGAAGCTTTTATCCCTACCATGGGCATGACCATCCTAGAGGGAAGAAATTTCTCCTTTGCCGCCTCAGATTCCTTATCCATTATCATCAATGAGGAAATGGTAAAATTATTTGAATGGGAGGATCCTATAGGCATGAAAGTGGAATTAGGTGATGTCACTGTAGAGGTGATTGGGGTGGTAAAGGATTTCCATTTTGCCACCATTCGCCATAAAGTTGAGCCATTGATGATGTTTTTCAATCCTCAAAACAGCCAGATGGCACTGAAAGTGGATGTCCAAAACCTTAACCTAACCTTGGCAGATATTGAAGCCACTTGGAAAACGGTCAATCCTGAAATTCCATTTGAATTTAATTTTCTGGATGCGGAATTTGCCAACCTCTACCGAAATGACCAAGCCTTTGCCGCTATGTTTCTGCACTTTGCTGTTCTAGCCATCCTGATTGCCTGTTTGGGTTTATTTGGATTGTCTGCCTATACCGCAGAGCAAAGGCAAAAAGAAATCAGCATCAGAAAAGTGTTGGGGGCCTCTCCAAGCCATATTATGATGAAACTTTCCATGGAGTTTATTTCCTTGGTTGGTATTGCTTTTATCTTAGGCACTATCCTTTCCTATTTTGCCATGCATCAATGGCTGCAGGATTTTGAATACCAGATCAATATCAAACCATGGGTCTTTCTGATCACTGGATTTATTGCGCTCTTGATTACAGTAATGACCATTAGTTTCCAAACCATCAAAGCCACTTTCCGCGATCCGATCCATTCATTGAAAAGTGAGTGAGGGGTTGAGGAAAGGTTTGCCAAGTGGTATCTGAAAGCAAAAAATAGCATGTTGTATGTTTTTCTCAGATAAACGCAAAGAGCTGAAAGAAAACCATTCAAAAAACGGATTTATGATTTGAAAATCCTTAATGATGATGTGATGGTAAAAGTGTGACATTCGATAGCAGCATTGGAAGAAAACCTAAAATACTCGATATGAAAAATCCAATCTTGTTCAGCCTTGTATTCGGATTGATAATAACTTCCTGTGGCCAGAAAGATTTAAGTCTTTTAAATGCTTCAGAGGAATCAAATCTTTTGGCTTCAAAGTTGAATTCTGGCTCTCGGGCTGCTTTTTCAACCAAAAACAATCAAGTTGGAACCTTAATACCAGTTGCTGATATGCAAACCCCACGTGCTGCCCATACTGCAACACGGCTTAATGACGGGTCTGTTTTGATTTGTGGAGGTTTTGAGGGGAGTAATACCAAAAGGTTGTCTAGCGCCGAAATCTACGATCCTGCTTCAAAATCATTTACCAAAACAGCTCGTTTAACCACCCCCCGCATAGCCCATTCATCTTCGCTAATGTCTGGTGGGAAAGTGCTCATTGCCGGCGGATACGATGGCAATGCACTTTCCACGACTGAGATTTACGATCCTGAGTCTAAAACTTTTTCCAAGGGGCCGGACTTAAACACGCCCCGGTATGGGCATACTGCCACGCTTCTTCCTGACGGAAAAATACTGATTGCAGGTGGGGTAGGACCGGGCTGGACTTTTTTGTCCTCCGTTGAAATTTACGACTTCCAGACAAATGAATTTATACCAGTCAAGGACATGGCCCTGGCCCGTGAATCGCACACCGCCACGCTTTTGAAAAATGGAAATGTATTGATCACAGGCGGTCACAGAGACAGGAGAGAAAATTTAAAGGTGTACGCGTCTGCCGAAATTTATGATAGTAAATCCAATCAATTCTCTCCTACAGGAAGTATGAATATCCCCCGTCATAAACATGATGCAGTTTTGCTATCTGATGGAAAAGTATTGGTCAATGGCGGTGCTGACAAAAGGGATTCTCCGTATGCATCTGCTGAAATCTACGACCCCATCACTGCCCAATTCACTTCAATATCAGACATGAACTATCCCCGGTACAAACACCAAGAGACCAGTATTCTATTACCGGACAATACTGTTTTGATAGGTGGAGGTTCGGACAGGGCTGAGGTTTTCAATTACAAAACAGCCAAATTCACCCCGATTCAAGGCAATTTGGGGACCACTCGGTTATTTTCCCGTGCTACACAACTGGACAATGGGGAGGTATTGATTACCGGGAGTTATGATGACAGGATCATAGCAAGGAGTGAGTCTTGGTTGTTTGCGAAGCACAAACCATAAAGGCAGATTATTCAAATCAAAATACGGGAAATTAAACTTCATCCTACAATTGTCATATTACCTTCGGATATTTTGAGAAATGAATAGGAGTGCCATAAAAGGAGGGATTATTTGCTAGAGGCATATTGCTCCAACTAAGATAGATTATGAAGTATTATAAAACCATGCTCTCAGGTGAGGATTTTATTGGTATTATCAGAAAGCTTTATAAAAAAACAGCCAATCTTATTTTTTTTTATAATGCCCCTGTTATGAGGATACCATTTCTGCCCAATTCACACTCTGTCTTACTTCCTGCATTTCTTTCTGCAATTTTGGTGATCTTTATCCTAATTTTTCTGAAGCCTTTTGGAATATATTACGACCACTTTGATATCTATTACTTTAGTCTGTTAGCAGGTTATGGATTATTGAGCTTTTTCCCAATTGCTTTGTTGGAAAGGTATTATCCTAAAATCTATCCCAGTTGTAAAACCATTTCCTTTTCAGCTGGTGCAGTGATTACTTTGTCAGTGATCTCGGCGATAGTCTGGAAGTACAGTCATTTTCTGCATGTAACAGCACCCGAATTCCACTTTCCTGCCTTCTCATTTCCTGATGCAGTTTTCAAGGCATTTGCCGTTGGCTTGATCCCTTTGTCAATCAGGGGTATTTTTATCAATATGAAAGCCCATCAAATTAAAGAACTCAGTTCTAGGAAGGACGCCATTCAGCTAACTTCAGCAGATGGAAGGGATTGGTTTAAAATTGATCAGGAAAGTATTCTCTTTATCAAATCGTCCGATAACTATGTAGAAATCCATTATAAAACTGATGATAGGAAGATTAGAAAAAGGCTTATCAGAAACACCATTTCAGCTTTGGAAGAACAATTAATTGCGACATCCCTTTTCCGGTGCCACCGCTCTTTTCTTGTGAATTTGGAAAAAGTATGCGATGTAGAAGGGAATAGAAAAAGCATGGTATTATTCCTATCTGGGCTGCATATGGAAATCTCCGTTTCACGGACACGAATCACAGAATTCCAGTACCGAATGAAACTTAAGAAACCGGAATCGGTATTTCAATGATGAGATGAGATCTTCTTGGACCAAGAATTAAACAATCTCAAATTCCCATCCATCCCTAATACAGAACAACCTGTCCCATACTCCTCCAAAGGCATATTTTATTAGAAATCAACCAGTATACTTGTGAAAAACTTGTTAAGATCATGAAAAAATCAAGTATCTGCCTAGCCATTTTTTTTCTGCTATTTATCCCAAGAATTTATAGCCAACAAAAAGACCTGCATGTCAAAAACACCAAAACCATCTTATCAGATGGTGTTTCACTGGATAATGATATTTACCTACCTGACAGCATAAACAAATTTCCGATCATTATGATCAGGACCCCCTACGGAAAGCAGCAATTTAAAGGCTGGGGAGAGTTTTTCTCCAGACGGGGTTTAGGCGTTTTGATTCAGGATGTAAGGGGGAAATTTGGTTCAGAAGGTGAGTTTGTCCCTTTTCTCAATGAAAAAAGGGACGGGCTGGAAGTTTTGGATTGGATCACAGCCCAACCTTGGTGCGACGGCAACATTGGAGGGTTTGGGGCTTCTTATCTAGGATTTACTTCCCTTACTTTAGGAGATTCGGAACATCCAGCTTTCAAGGCTATATTCTCAAACTCTGGATGGATAAAACCGGAAAAAATGATAGCTCCGGGTGGTGCCATGCACCTGAGCCTTGCTTTTCCCTGGTTGCTACATGAAGAAACCCAAAGAAACAGAAATCTAGCTGAATTTGACCTCAACGCTTTATATTGGTCTGTACCACTAAAGGAGGCACTCCAAAACATAGGGGTATCCAGCAAGTCACTAGAAAACGAAGAAAAAAACTACAGGCTCAATGATGATTTTGCATTCGATAAGATAAAGATCCCTACATTCCATATTGCTGGAGGATTTGATTTTGTCAAAGAAGCCTCTCTGGAAGCCTTTTTAAAAGTCCAGGATGTGCCTCAAAAGCTGATCTTTGGCCCTTGGTTCCATAATCAGGAGCATACTCCCATTACAAAGGTTGGAGATGAGGATTTCGGAGAGGAATCCAAGCTTGGAGATGGGGAAATACTGCAGCTTGCCAATCAGTGGTTCAGTTATTGGCTCAAAGGAGAGGAAAACAGTATCATGGAACAGCCAGAGGCACGGGTTTTTGTCATGTTTGCCAATCAGTGGTTGGATTTTGATGAATTTCCTCCTAAAAACACTCACTTGAATTTTTACTTTTCATCGGAAATCAAAGCAAATAGCCGCTTTGGTGATGGTCTGCTTAGTACGGAGGTTAAGAAAGGGGGGAAATATAGCAGCTTTATGTATGACCCCTTAGATCCTGTGCCGACTACAGGCGGTGCCAATTTTCACTTTTTCCCTGAGACAGTAGGGATTAAAGATCAAAGAAATGTGGAGGAGCGGGAAGACATTCTTGTTTATACCTCAGTACCCTTGGTTGAAGAACTTTTGGTAGTGGGCAAGGTGATAGTGAAACTGTTTGCAGCCACGGAAGGAGTGGATACAGATTTCACCGCAAAACTGGTTTTAGTAGAGGAAGATGGGCTTGCAAAAAATGTCTGCGATGGTATCATCAGAGCAAGATTCCAAAAGGGCTTGGATAGTGAGGAACTCTTAGTCCCTAATAAAATTTACGAATATGAAATAGATCTGGGACATACAGCTTTTGCCATAAAAGCCGGTCAGCGGATTCGGGTAGAAATTTCCAGCAGCAATTTTCCAAAATATAACCGAAATTTTAACGTAGCTGCAGACCCTTACACAGCTGATGAAATGAAAGTGGTACAACAGAAAATATTCCATCAACCCGAAAATCAGTCTATTCTAATCTTACCAGTAATAAAGTAACAATAGGCCGGATGACTGATTTACAATGTCTGAGGTAAGGAAAAAAAACAAAAAGTAACAAGCAAGAAGGACTCGAAATAAAGTCAGGGGGATTACACCTTTATCTTCTCCCTTTAAAATCTAAACTGAAGCATAAAAAAAGGAGGCTGCAAAATGCAACCTCCTCTCAATTTTTTCACAAAAATGATCATCAATTGTTTGGGGTCATCAAACTATTTGTGAGCAATTCATCGGCTGATATCGGCCAAATATAATTAGGTGAACTAGGTGGCACTGCCTGAATATTTTCCTTCCCTGGAATAGGGCTCAAAGTCCTAAGCAAATCAATTGACCTAAATCCTTCACCTATTAGTTCAAGCCTTCTTTCCAACATGATTGCTTCTACTAAATCTTCTGATGATCCAAAAGCTGGATAAGGCGAGGTCGGATTTGACCTTGTTCTAACAGCATTAAGTAAAGAAAGCGCACGCGGAAGATCTGAATCCGATCTTGACAAGGCCTCAGAAAGGTTTAACAATACTTCCGCATACCTGATGATGGGGGCATAATCCAGGTGTTGTGGACCACGCGGGAATTTATTCAGGTAAGGAAGATCATTGCTGGGATTATCAAATATCCATGAAGACCTGGCATCGTTCTGTCTATCAAAAACTGTCGTCGAAAATATCCCATCTTCCTCATTGATAGAGTAATCTCCGACACCTCTGGGACCTGGATTGTAATAACTTCCCAGACCGTTTTGTACACCAGGTAGTGCCAATTCAGTAAATGGTGCTGAAAAGATACTTTCCGTAGTGGTATATGGAGTTGCAAATACATCATTAATATTGGGCTGTAAAGCATGATTAACCCCACTTGAGGCCACAAAAGGAGCGGTTTGGCTCACAATTTTATTTGCTTCCACTATTACATTCTGGTATTGCTGCATGGCCAAGTATACCCTTGTTTTCAAGGCGATGGCTGTGTTTTTATGCGCCTTAATGGTATTGTCCAGCGGGGATCCATTCGAATCTTCAAGATTCTGTTCTGCAAAATTTAGGTCCTCAATAATTTGTGCATAAACTTCTGCAACCGAACTTCTTGCCAATGCATTGTTTGCATTGTCTAATTCGGGCTGTAGCCTTAGGGGTAAACCGGGTTGCTGACCATTGTTGTCCGCGTAAGGTCTTGCATATAACTGCAACAAAGAGAAATAGGTCAAACCTCTTAAGAATCTTGCGTGGGCTTGATATAGAATCACTTTTTCTTGGCCTCCCACTTTATCGGCATTTTGGGATACCCCGTCCATAAAAATATTTGCCCTGTTGATTAGCAAATAAGCAACAGACCAAAGATTCTGCACCTCATTATTTGTGGATACCAAAGTATGCTGCCAGGTAGATAGTCCGGTTACAACGTTGGTCGTACGATTTATAAACTCCTCGCCCCTGATATCATTGTATACTAAGTATCTACTACCATAAAATTGTCCGGAACCCAGCGTTGCATACAAGCCATTGAGCAATTGGTCTGCCTTATCAGGCGTATCAAAAACTACAGCATCAGAAAACGTGATTCTCGGAATCGGGTTGAGTAATTCATCGTTACATGCTGAAATCAGAATCAGCAAAGCCAGCAAGCTGCTATAATATATTTTTTTCATGTTTGTTTCTTTTAGATTCCTATGTTTATGCCAAGGGTAAAGGTTACTGCCTGACCAAATGAGTTCCTGTCAACGCCCGAGGCAGTGGGGTTATTTCCGTTGGTTGAAATTTCAGGGTCAGATCCGGAATAATTTGTAAATAGGAAGGCATTCTGAACCTGTCCATAAATCCTTGCATTTGAAATTTTTAATCTTTGGGCAACTTGGGAAGGGATCGAGTAACCTAAACTTAGATTTCGAACTCTGACAAAATCTCCTTTTTCGACATTTTCTGAGATCGGAAAGGCACTTCCATTGGATACGTTATCGGTATAAACTGCCCTTGGAATAGTTCCGTTGGTGTTTTGAGGAGTCCATCGGTCCAAAACATCTTTGTGGTTGTTCCAAAAACGCATATCCCTCAAACCCGCCTGTGTACCGTTGTATATGTAATTTCCACCTGAAAATTGAACAAAAATGCCCAGGTCAAAATTACCATATCTGAATGTGTTGTCAATTCCACCAAACCATGTAGGGAGTACGGGACCCATGATTATTCCATCGGCATTTTGGGTGGGTTGGGGGGTGGGTTGACCGTCCAAGGTAGTCCAGCCTGTTCCCAGGTGTTCATATTGGACCAGAGTCTCTTCTCCATTGGGCCCCCTTTTCACAAAAATCCTTCTACCGTTCTCAGGATTGACTCCCCTTGTTTCGACTACAAACAAACTTCCGACAGATTGTCCGACTTTGGTAATGTTAACAGTTTCCAAAGAAGTAGGGGTTAAAATCTGAGAACCTTCCGCTTCCAAAGACAATACTTCATTCCTCAGTGTGGAGAAATTAAGGTTGATATCCCAACTGAAATTTTGTTTTTCAATTGCCTTGAAATTTACCGCCATCTCAATCCCACGGTTGAGCATAGAACCAATGTTGGTATCAATGGAACCACTTCCAAGCATGGTACCAGCGTTATCAGGTACGCCTTTTGAAGGTGCCTGGGGAACAGGTAATATTAATCCATCAACCAGGTTATTGTACCATGTAAATTCACCTTCAATCCTGTTTTTGAGCAAGGAGAAGTTGATTCCCAAATCAGTTTTCTTACTTGTTTCCCACGTCAGGTTTGGATTACTTGGTTGAGTATATAGGATGGTAGGAAGAGGACCATACAGTCCTGTTCCATACAGGCCCAGTGATGCAAAATTATTGACTCCGTTATTTCCAACCAATCCGTGGCTAGCTCTGAATCTAAAATAATTTATTTGTCTCCCGATATTGGAATTTTTCCAGAAACTCTCCTCAGAAATGATATAGCCTGCGGAAGCACCCCAAAAATTTCCAAATTTATTCCCTGCTGCAAAAGCTGAAAAACCATCTCTTCTTGCATTGAGAGAAAGCAGGTATTTACTGGCAATAGTAAAATTGGCCCTGGTAAAGAAGGATGCGAGGTAATTTTCAGTTTGGATACTTCCAATTGGAATTATTGTGGTGAAATTTCCCTGAAAGGAATCAAAAAAATCATCTGCAACGACAGTTCTTCTTGCACCCCATCTTTCATCCTGCGTATATTGCTGCTCATTTCCAAGAAGCAAATTGACATCTACTAAATCCCCTATACCTGTATTGTAATTCAGGGTGTTTTGTAAATTCCATCTGTTCATCGAGCGATAAAGGTTGTCAGCCAGTCCTCCGTTACCGAAACCGTCTCCATGAAGACTGGAATAAAAGGTTTGATCTTCAATACTAAGCCTATCTATACCGTATGTCGTTCTGAAATTTAAACCGTTGATGATCTGAATGTCTCCATATATAGATGCCATAAGGTGGTTATTGACGGATGACATTCTGTTGAGGTCCAAAATGGGTGCTGGATTGGTAAAACCAGATTGAACTAGATTATTTCCTGGTCCTAGCTGATTATTCGGGGTAATGTTATAACTGCCATCATTTAAAAATACAGGTACATTGGGTGCACTTATCAAAGGAAGTCTGCCTAAACCGGAGGTATTGAAAGTCTGTCCAGGAAGGGATCCTGTATTCGGTGCCCTATTTACCGCATTCGTATAATTCATGGTGGCACCAATAGTAAACCTGTCAAATACCTTATGATCAATATTCAATCTTCCGGTGATTCTCTCAAAATCATTTCTTTTTATCATCCCTTCCTGATAAGTATACCCTGTTGAGAAGTAATAATTTGTTTGGGCATTACCACCTGAGATGCCTAAGTTGTGCGCATGTGATATACCACTCCTCATGACCTCATCATACCAGTTGGTGTCAACAACTCTATTGTCTGCATCAGTAAAAGGAAAAAATGCTGCTTCCTGCCCAGCGTTGGCCCTGGCCTCATTTTTAATCATCATATACTCTTCAGCATTCAGGAGATCGAAAAGTCTAACAGGATCCGTCCTGCCCACCCAAGAGTCGAATGTCACTTTAGACACACCCTGATCTCCTCTTTTGGTTGTGATAAGAATTACACCATTGGAAGCACGTGAGCCATAAATGGCAGCTGCTGCCGCGTCTTTCAATATTTCTACAGAAAGAATATCATTTGGATTGATATTGCCTAAAGGATTGTTGGCTGCACTGTTGAATGAAAGTCCTGCTCCTGTAGCATCCCGATCATTGTCAGAAAAAGTCGGAACGCCATCGATTACAATCAAAGGATAAGAACTTAAACTCAGCGAATTGACACCTCTGACACGGATTACAGGTGGATTGTTAAGGACTCCGTTTGGAGTAGTGATATTTACTCCGGCTACTCTACCTTGCAAAGCTTGATCAAAACTCTGTATAGGTACATTTCGAATCGTTTCTCCATCAACTGAGGAAATCGCTCCAGTGACAGTTCGTTTTGATTGGGCACCATAACCTACTACAATGACCTCGCCTAGTGTTTTGGTGTCCACATCCATGGTTACTTCCAAGGTGTTGCTATTATCCAAACGCACGGTTTTGGAAATAAATCCAATAAAACTAAAACTAATCTCTGATGAACCTTCAGGCACCAATAAGCTGAAATTCCCATCTATATCCGATACAGTACCGGTATTGGTACCCCTAACGAATACATTGACTCCCGGGAGGCCTTCCCCATCTTCTGAGGAAATCACCTTTCCACTTAGAGGCCTGCTTTGGGCAAACAGTCCACAATGGACGGTTATTGCCATTAGAAACAGCAGTAAAACTTTCTTCATAAACTTTTTTTTAAATTGTTTGTGTCAATGACCTTCATTGAAAAGTCTAAAAATAGACGGTGACTTATCTTTTAAAAACACCCAAAAAGGGGTATAAAAAATGTTAAAAAATCACTTAATTGAGGTTAAAAGAAAGCTAAATTTGAAAATCCGCTTCTTTGCCAGTAACCCAATATTCTTCTTCAAACGGGTCGGAAGTCCGAAGTCCCCCGCTTGTCGTCGGTCAAATATGTACCGGACATTTCAGTTTGCTGGCAGGAATTAATTGAATTACCATTTTACTGGCATCATGGCATACCTACATGAAGCTTAATATAGCATTTGCATATCCCATGTATTAGGTCCGAATTAATTAAAATGCGTTTGATTATGTCGGTTTGGTTATATGTCAATCTCAATTAAGATGAGTAAGAAATACATTTAAATTAAGGACAAATCCAATCGATGAATTGTAAATAATGGATGAATTTAAATGATTTCAGAATTTGTGAAAAGATGGGCTTTGAATAGTATAATTGAATATTACATCCATGTTAAAGGACAAAAAATCAAATGTCAATGATTCAAAACGATGAATAGATAATTTGATCCGCTTACATCTGCCTCACCTTGTTAATCTTTTGATGAGTAATAGGGCCTGCAATGAAATCAAATTCCACTGGAAGACTGTTTTTTTTGGTTTTAAACACGCCTTTGATCAAAACCAAATATTTTCCATCGAGAATTAACCTTTTATCAATCGGATATTCATCACCATAGTATTTGCGGGCTATTCTGTCTGAAATAAAAATATTGAAATCGCTGGTAAACACCACATTGGGATCTCCCTTCAATAAAGTTAATCCCATGTTTTTAAACTGCTCTTTATCTAAAAATATCAATCCTCCCTCTATGGTTCTTAAATCAGATATTGATCCGGTTTCCAAATTAAAAAAGACAAATTCATACTTGACCGAAGATGCATTGGTTTCTGTGGAATGCGGTTTATGCTCTTTGTTTTCATAAGAATCAATCTTATCATAATTTTCCTTCACGCCAAATTTTTTTAAATCCACAAATTCAACAGATTGTTCTGAAGTAATCATTGTCAAATTAGAATTTTGTGCAAGAAGAACATCTGAAAAAGAGCCAATACAAACAAACATCAAAACAGCTTTCACCCAAATTATTTTATCTATAGCTTTCATGTATCCTATTATTTTAGTTACAAAAAATTCATACACCAAAATAATAAACACGATTCATGCCATCCTTGAAGACCTTTTTCTGAAGTTGAGAGGCACAAATTGAAAACCCTTATGTCCAAAAGTGAACTTGGATTATCCGTTAACGGACAAATTGTATTTTAAATATTTGTTGATTTTTAAAAATGCTTCAAAAAATGGGGGAAATGAAGCAATAATTAAGTATTTAATTCAATTGCAGCAATTATAAATGTGAATGACATTTACCTGGATGGCAAAATTTATATCGGTGCCCTTAAGTGAATAAAGGTTGAAAATTTAATTTGATAATTTTTAGCCGTAACGATAAAGTTATTGACCTGTTAGGGATAACACCTGGCCCTTTGCTTTCTTCTTTTTATTTCTAACAACAAGTTTTGGTTCATCATATATTTCAGAAGTAAGCACATATCCTGGTCTTCCATTTACCTTTACGATCGACCATACGCCTCCATTCATTTTAGTCTTACGGAGGTAATCAATGGTTTCATCTTTTTCAAGTGTAGCTATGATCTCCGTGGAGGTACTGGCTTGGCCGTATACTTTTACTTTCTCAAATCTGCTTTTCACCTGAGACAAAGCTTCACCTGTAACTTCATTATTTTCTGTTGCACTGCTGAAAACAAGGAGAATACAAATTGCTAAAATGTTGATTGATAATTTCATAGCCTGTTTTATTTAAGTTATTAGGTCAGTTACTTTCTATAAATAATTATAAGTGAATATAGTAGGAGGATTAAGGTTAAAAAACACGCTAATTGAGGGGGATTTAATCCAAAGTGGTACCCCTAATTTGGGGATAAAGAATGTTAATCAAATTTAAACAACTTGGTTTTTTGATTTCCTCCCATAGGAATGGGATAGAAGCGGGGCTTTACAATTCACTGAAAAGTTTACTGTGATTATCTAATTGGATTACTCCTGTATTTGTGCTCCTGGAAGTTACTCAGCCTGTCAAAAAAAACATTAAGATAAATTGTTGATCGTAATGCCAAAATCCCCCAATTTGGGTGAAATAAAAATGAAGTAAATTCATTTGTTTGTAAAGAACAATATGAAAAAACCCGGGATGCTTAAAAATTTAATGAAATGTATAGTAGGGTGTTTTTTATGCCTATTCAACATAGCAATTGCTCAGGTTGAGACCCCTTATACATTCCAACAATTGCCTTTGATCCATCTTGGTCAAAAAGAAGGGTTAATTCCTAACTATGTAAATGACCTGGCGGTGGATTCATTGGGGCGGCTACAGCTTGCCACCTTTGGGGCCGGAATCATTTCATATGAAGGCCATGAATTTTCACCAATGGTATCAGAAAACCTGGACAAATTCCCAGTCATTCGAAAACTTAAATTAATAGATAATAAGCACTATTTCATTACCTCTGGAGAGTTATTCAGATGGGACAGTAGGTTAGACTCATTGGAATTAATATTTAAGGACGACTCTCCAATTATAAACTTTTATCAAATTTCCCCCAATAAGATGATGGTGAGCAATTATAGAGGCAATTTTATAGCTGAAAATTCAATGGGCCAATTCATTGTCTCCGAGCTTCCTGATACTTCACCTATCACTCAGGTTGTCCATCTTAAAAACAAAATAACGCTAGCAATATTGGGAGATGGCCAAATAATTTCAGATCCATTTGGCAATAATCCTGTATCTGTATTTCGAACATCTAAGGGAGGAATTGCAAAGATTTTTGAACTGGATGAATCATTGGTGCTTATTGAAGAGGGCTTTATTTCATATTTGGATAAAGAAGAATACAAGCTTCTAAAAAAAATCCCATCTCTGCCAGATGGTCTATTTACTGTGTTTTATCAAGATGATCAAAGTATCTGGATGGGCTCTAACAAAGGTTTATTTATCCTAAGCAAAGAGGGGCTGAAAAAGGTAAATACCTCACCTCAACTCACTGATATGGACATTTCCGTAATCACAAAGACAAAAGACGGTATTTTATGGATTGGGACTTATGGCAATGGACTATACAAGTTATATGATGAACAGGTTATCCAATATGCTTTCGGTGACTCTGGAATTGGCCAGATATACTCTGTGTTCAGATTAAAAAAGTCTTTGGATAAATTTCTAATCACCTCAAATAGAGGACTTTATTATTTTGAAAACGATCAGATCATCCCGATTCAGATTCCGGGAAATTTAAATGGAGGCACTTTATTTTCCGGAGTAGATGAGGATTCAGGGACGCTGTATATTGGAGGAGATGGATTCATTCTAAAAAAGGAATTTGGAAAGGAAAATTTTAATGCCTACTTCCACGAGGTTTTTGACAAAAATGTTATCACCAGTATAGTTACATGGAAAGAACAAATATATGTCGGTAGTCAGAGAGGAATGTATCTTTTTGATAGTGATTTCAATCTGATAAAAGACTATAATGAAGGTTCTGAAATTAAGATTAGAAATATTTTCCAAATTCACGTGATAAATGACAACCATGTAGTTTATGGAGATTATTTCAACTTATATGAAACTGATTTAACGAGCATTCGAGAATTTCAGCTAAAAGGTCTTAAAGGAAAGGTTATCAGCTTTACATCAGCTGGAGATCAAATTTTTTGGCTTGGTACCTCATCCGGTACACTTTACCTTTACGATTTTAAGGAGGATTCCATTATCAGGGAAATTTACAGTAGGAATGGTAAAAATATCTATTCTGTATCCATCGCATTGGACCACAGCTTAGTCATAGGTACTGAAATGGGAATAGAAAGGCATTATCAAGACGGTAGTTTTTTACTTTATGATGAAAGAATTCGACAACACGAAGTCAACTACAACTCCCTTTCCCACCTTTCAAACGGTGATTTATTGATAGGGACAGTAGGGGGACTGTTTAAAATTTCAGGTGATTACAGCTTTAGGACAAAAAGCCCTCTTTGGCTGGAGAACTTTTTTGTCAACAATCAAAAAATCCCGATAAGAAATCACCAAAATGCACTGAAGCCACTTTTACTTTCACATAGCCAAAACAACCTGAGCTTTCAGGTAAATCTTGTTAATTTCCAAGAGCCTCAACATACCCTCATAAGGTACAAGTTACTTGGATATGAAAAAGAATGGGGATCCTTTATGAATCTTGGGAATGTACAATATACCAATCTCCCCCCAGGAGAGTACCGTATTTTGGCTAACATTCTATATAGCCAAGGGGATCAGGGTATTTACACACTTCCCATAGAAATTAAGATCCTAAAGCCTTTTTGGCTTCATCCAATATTCATTATCGCCCTATTTTTATTAATTGTCGGTATTGTCTATCTGGGGTATGTATGGTTTCAAAGAAAGACACTTCGTGATAACACCAAACTTCAGAATTTAGTGGATTCCCGCACCAAAGAGATCCATCAAATCAATAAAAACCTAGAACAACAAATACAACATAGGACCTTAGACCTACACAATAAAAATAAAGAGCTCACAAAAACCATAGAGTTAAAAAAAATATTTCAGTCCCAAGTAAGGTTAATTTCTTCCAATACGCAAGATATAGTTTGCCTACTCTCACCGGACTTTGCGATCAAGTTAATATCAGACAGTGTTGAACAAATGTTGGGTTTTTCATCTCTAGAGCTCACCAATTCACAAATAACCCATCTGCTTCCAGATGAACAATTTTCACAAGATCTAACGGATTACCTAACCCAGGTTGAAGACCATTCCCCTCCAATTATTCTTTCTCTATCACATAGAACAACAAAGAAAGAAGTAAAGGTTGAAATATTGGGAAAACAGGTATTCTACAAGAATTCACAAATAATTCAAGGATATGTCCTAAACATAAGAAATGTTTCCGAAAGGGAGTTTCTAAAAGATGAACTCAAAACGGTGTATAAAAATATCCATAGGGATTTTCATGATGAGGTAGGGAATAAACTTGCCAAAATCATAGCGCTGATTTCTGTCCTTAAAATAGAATTAAACGATTTTCCAACAGGGGCGGAAACAATGGGGAAAATTGAGAATACAGCTAAAAACCTATACCATGATACCAGGGATTTCATATGGACACTAGATCAGGAAAATAACAGAGTGGAGGAATTTAGTATACAATTAAGGGATTTTGGCGCAATGCTGTTTGATGGTTCCGCTATCGAGTTTAAGTGCAACTTGGATATTCATGAAAACATACTTTTAAAGCCGAACTTAGTGAGGGACCTTCTTCTTATAATGAAAGAAATAATGACCAATGTATTAAAACATGCAAACGCTACTGAAGCCCATCTAAAGATAAAACAACGTGGACCTCATCTGTTGTTTCTAGTTAAGGATAATGGTATCGGGATAGATAAAAACTTTACAAACAACGGAAATGGCATGAAAAACATTCAATTTAGGACCAGTCGCTGTAAGGGCGAACTGATATTAAAAAGCAGAAATGGAAGTCTTATCGGAATCCGGATCAAAGCCTAAAATTAGATGTATTTTTTAGCTTTTGCATGTTCTATGGCTTCAGATTTGGAGTTTACTTCAAGCTTGGAATAAATATTTTTGATATGTGTTTTAGAGGTTTCTTTTGATATGAAAAGAATATCCGCTATCTGGGAATAGGATTTTCCTTCAGCAATTAATTTCAAAACATCTTTTTCTCTTTCAGATAAGGGTGAGTGAGGATTACTATGGAAGTTGTTGATGACTAACCTCGCAATTTTGGAACTCATAGGTGCACCTCCTTTGGACAACTCATCCAACGAGGATATTAATTCCAGGTAATTAGAGCTTTTGGTAATATAACCTGATGCACCGGCCCTTAAGGCTTCGAAAACCAATTCTGAATCATCGTAGACCGTAACTATCACAACTTCTATATGGGGAAATTTTGACTTAACATATTTTGTCCCTTCGATTCCGTTGATTCCTGCTGATAAATTAATATCCATCAGAATGATGTTGGGCTTATCTTTGGGTAGGTTTGAAAAGGCTTCTTCACAACTTTCATATGCATTGACGAATTGATATCTATCCACACTTTTCAGAATGAGTTTATACAGTTCCTTGAGCTCGGAATCATCTTCAATCAAAACTATTCTTTTTATAAAATCCATTTTCTTTTAATGATAAATTCCGCTGTTTAATATTTTAAAATTCCGTAATAAAAACCTTTGTTTTTTCTATCAAGCCTATAAATGTTGAGAAATCAAGTAAGCTTTTTTATGGGTTATATAATAGTACGATAATTTTCGTAAGAAGATCAAAAATATTGACAAAAATTTGATTTAGTTTAACAGATATTTACAACCGAACAGGTCAGTTGTAAATAACAAAAAAAGAAACCCATAAAATGGGTTTCTTTAAATTTATTAATACTGTTAAACTTAAGCCCCGTATGAAGAAAGTTTTTTGCTTCTAAGAACTTATCTGTTACATGGGGCATACAACAGATAATCAAACTTATTACAAAATTATTGGTGATCACACCCCCATTTTGGGGTATAATTTTGATCCTGTTGTCAAGTAAATTGTATTAGTAAAAAATTCACACATGATTTTTTGGCAATCTTCCACACTGACCAAATGATAGGTTAGCTTAAGGCCGACGGTATTGAAGTAAAAAAATTCTGATCAAAAACCATCCATAGTACTTAGACCAGTCGAATCTGATTAAAATATTTAAATGCAAAGTGCTATTATACTAAAAAACCACTAAAATGAGCAGACATTTCTAAAAGCAATTCCCAACCATTAGCGAGAGATAGTTGTGGAAACCATTGTTAATTATTTTACTTTTAATCCGATATGATCATCGTATTTCATTTGGGTAATTTCACCATTTTCACCTTCAACAAATTCAATTGAAGACCAATAAGTCCTTAAAATATACTCCAAAAAATTTTCGTTTCCTTTATCGATAGGAACCAATCCTCCCCAATCTGAGATTAGATAACCCTCTTCAAATGTAATTTCTAGTTCAATATTGGGACTGTAAAAATCACCATCAAATTTGTATGAACCTATTAGCTTTTCAGCAAAGTTATGAGTAAGGGTTTTGTCGGTGAGGTTCAGGCCCTCAAATGGTTCGTTCATAGTCATTGCGGCAATTGAACCGCCTAGCGATGCGGGTAAAGAGATGTAATTGTTAGAGAGGACGATGACAATTAAATTTTCTTCCGGATAAATTCCCAAATAAGATGAAAAGCCAGGTGACCTTCCATTCATCTGAAATAAATCCCGATGAAGATGTTTTCTTATAAACCAACCATAACCGACATTGTCTCCATGATTTTGGAAAATCTTATTCCAAGAATCCTTTGTCAGAAAATCATTGTCAAGAGCTGCTTGGGCAAATTTTCGCAAATCGTAAACAGTGGAGTATATGGATCCATGCCCGGTTTTTGATGACCAGTCAATCTGAAAGGCTGTTTCTAAATCATACAGATTTTTAGGGGCATATCCTTTCGCCAGATTTTTAATAATTTCTTTCTCAGTGGAAAAATGACCGGTGTTGGCCATACCCAGAGGGGTAAAAATCTCATCCTGCAAATATTCGCCAAAAGATTTTCCTGTAATTAGCTCTATGATGTATGCCAGGATAATGTAATCCGACCTCCCATGATTGTATTTTGAACCAGGTTCAAATAGCAATTCATAGTCTTTGAAATAGGCATATAATTCTTCACTGTTGTGTTCAAACTTAGTTATACTGTCATAATTAACGTTTCCATTAGTTCCGATTGCCGGGATGCCTGACCGTTGAGAAAGTAAGTCGCCTATAGTCAGCTTATTACCGTGTTGGTAGTGTGGAAGGAATTTCGAAACTTTGTCATCCAGTTTTATCAGCCCGCTTTCATTTAGTTTCATTACAGCAGCTGATGTAAATATCATAGAAACTGAAGCTATGAAATATTTGGTATTTAGGTTGTTATCCAATTCAAACTCCTGACTCATCTTCCCATAAGCTTTTGAAAAAAGCTCATTTCCATTTTGGGTGACTAGAATTGAACCACTGAAGTTATTCGTATTTACTAGGGGGGTTACTATACTATCAATTTTGAATACAAGCTCTTTCTTTTCTTGGGAGTAAGCTGGTTTTCCGAATAAAAAACCTAAAATTATAACTATTATTGTTTTCATGTTTTTAAACGGGGTTCGCAGAACCACTATTGATTTGATGTAGCATTTCTATCATTCTTAAAGAAAAACATCACTCACTTTTAATCGACTTGACTGGATCAATCCATGAGGCTGAAAGGGATTGAAAACTAACCAATAAGGCTGTGATCGCCATTCCTATCAGAATGGTTATGCCGATGGTAAATATACTCGGCCATTCCCTTACTGCAAATTGCTGCAACCAATCCTGCATCAGCCACATTCCGGTAGGTATGGCCAAAATGATACCCAGCAGTGTGATACTCAAAAATTCCTTGTTGAACATCCAGGTAATGGAACCGGAGGAAGCGCCCAATACTTTTCGAATACCTATTTCTTTTAATCTCCCGGCTATGGTCATAGCAGTGAAGGCCAGCAAACCCATCACAGCTATTATCACTGCCAAAAGTGCTGAATAAGTAACCATTTTGCCCAGCCTTTCCTCATTTTGATAGGCTTCAAAAACAAACTCATTGAATGGGTAATATTCAAAGTTTTCACCTGGATAAATTTTGTTGTATTCCTCCTTCAGCATCGCAAGAAACCGTTTGGAGTCTGACTGATTGCTTTTTATCAGGACCATCCCATTGGTCCTGCTGATTTCTATGTCATTGATCCCCTCCAAAATCAAGCGGGGATTTTTGGAGATCAAAACCGGTGCGATTTCTTCATAAAGGGATGCATGGTGAAAGTCCTCAAGAAGGGCAATCACCTCATGGGAATCAAAGTTTGCGCTGGGGGGCAGACTTGCTTCCTCTAAGCTGCTCCAGCCCATCTGTTCTGCAAATTTTTGGTTGACCATGATGGCGCTGGAATCCAGGTTGATGTTTTCATAAAAATTCCTGCCTTCGGCAATTTCCATCCCCATGGTATTGAGGTAATCTCCCACCACGAAATTCAGTTGGAAGAAAAACTGTTTGCCATCCGAATTGGTAAAACCGGCCCGCCACCAGTCCCCGTTGCCAAAAATGGAAACAGATAAGGCAGCATCCGCCACTTCAGTCCTTTCCAGCAGTCTTTCCCTGTAGATGTTGGCTTTCTCAAAAGTGGTTTTCATCCCTCCGACCAAATTCCCGGAGTATTCCGCTATTACCGGCACTACATAAACCTGATCTGCTTTAAAGCCTAAATCATGGTTTTTCAAAACATCCATTTGATGGTACATCACCAAGGTGCAGGAGATCATCAGGAAGGAAAGGAAAAACTGGAAACCAACCAGGCCTTTTCGCAAACCCTGTTTTCCAAAACTGATGGAATAATTCCCTTTCAGCACATTGATGGTCCTCATGCCAGACATGAAAAATGCCGGGAAGCCTCCTGCCATGGCTGTAAGCAATACCAGCAAGGTGACCATTAATCCCATCTGCGCCCAGGAAAAGCCGATGGTGAGGTTGGTATTGAAAAGGACATTGAATTGGGGGAGAAGCAGGAGGGAAAGGAGAATTGCCATTAAGAAAGAAAGCAGGGTAATCACCATGGATTCGAAAAGAAACTGTATGGCCAGTTGCTTTCTTTCAGCGCCAAGGGATTTTCTCACTCCCACTTCCTTAGCTCTTACCACAGCTTTACCAATAGCCATGGTGGTAAAATTGATGGAACCCAGAACCAATATGATCAAGCCCAGGGCAAGCAGCACAATAAGCATCTGCGGGTTAGTAACGCTTGTATTTCCTGGATTTTCTCCGGTATGGAAATGGATATTATTCAATGCATACGGCTCGAAATAATAATTACCGGGCTTATAGTTGTTTCCCAAAGCACGTTGCATCATGGGCTCTATACCTGATAATATCGCATCTTTGTCCTCGGGAGAATTGGTCATCACATAGGTTTCTGTATTTACATTGAACCAATTGTTAAGTGATGCATCGGATTGTAAGTCTCTCACCAAATCGTCCGATATCAACACTTCAACCACAAGACTGGAATTGTTAGGGACATCTTCCATAATTCCTGTTACCGTAAAGGGAATAAAATCATCCATCAATTGCATTTCGACCACCTTTCCCATGGCTGTTTCATTTCCAAAATAGCGTTCAGCCGCTGTTTCAGATAAGATGATGTCATATTTATCGGAGAAGAGTGGTACCCTCATCCCTTCTTTTAGTCTAAAATCGAATATTTCCAAAAATTCAGAACTTACAAAGGTAATGGCCTGCCTGTTTTCGGTATTATCAGGAAGTTTGATGGCCCTGTTGGACTGCATCAAACGGGTAGCTTTCTGAACCTGAGGAAACTCCTCCTGCATCACCTCCTTCAGCAAAAAAGGAGTGGAAAAAGATTGTGCCATCCCATCATCAAACATCTCAAACCTTTTCAATTTGAAGATGCGGTCTCCCTTTTCGTGAAAGTTGTCAAAACTCCATTCAAATTGGACGAATAACAAAACTATAATGGATATGGATAGGCCAATCGACAATCCCAAAAAGTTGATCAATGAAAATCCCAGATTCTTCCTGATGTTTCTGATGGCAATGTAGAGATAATGTTTGATCATGGCGTTTATTTCTGTTGAAAGCTAATATTCCACCTTCTAGATCAATGCCAGATTTAATCTACCTCTAAAGGTCCTTTTGGCTCTCCCTTCAAAATACAGGAGCAAAATTCGGACATTTTCGTTCGGGTACGGGCAATGTTAAAAGATTTATAGAGCAAAATGGATTATTGAAAGTAATGGCTAGTATTACCTTACTCCTTGGCGGAGACTAGATGTTAAAAACCACCTCAAACCAGTCAACCAGCCAGCTATGGATTGCCACCCATTGGTGGTCCAGAAAGGATGCCTTTCCAGATGATTACAATTGGAGGCATATTCAGGTTAAACTTGTTGCTCAATACACCAAAAGCCTGGAAGGGCAAAAAGCCATCCGCCTATGGCTGCCGCATGTTTTCCCCAATTTTGAAGTGCCACAATTAAACGGTTTTACTTTCTTGGAACATTCAATGAAATTTTCGATGATTGGCAGGCTTCAATTGTTTTTTGCTTTACTCTAAAATATGAAATTTTCAACTGCTCTTACCGTATTTATGCCTTTTTTATTTTTACCAATCGCTATTACTAAAAATTATTTTTAAAAATTTCCCAGCCTTTTTTTATTTTTTCCGTACAAATAATTATTCCTACTTCTGGAATTGTTCCTTGTCAAAACATCTTTCTTTTAACCAAAAAAGCTATGAAAAACCTCACCATTTACCTCTCTTCTTTGATGATGGCTTTGCTTTTGTTGCCGACTTTCTCCTTTGCGCAATTTGAGGTAGGAATAGGATATCTCAACTCTACACCCACCGGAATGATGGGTAATTTTATCAATCGTCCGGCACATGGATTTTCTATGGACATCGCCTACCGGTTGCCGAGCACAAATTTCAGCATTGGTCTTCAGTTTGCAGAATCACAATATGGTTATCAGAAAAAAGAAGAAATGTACCGCTTTGATAATGGTTATGAAGGTAATGTCAACGTTGAGGTATACAACTACCTTGGAAACAACAACCTCTATCTGAGGTATGATATTTTTGATGAGGGTTTTATTCAGCCATATGTGCTTTTTGGGGGAGGAATCAGTAGGTTATCCACGGACCTGTCCATCATAGATCCCAGGGAAGAGCTCACCTCGGATTGTCCAAAACCTTTGGAGACAACTACTTTGTTGAGAGACCGGACATCAAATCTCATCATGGGAGGGGGGGTGAGGTTTGACTTGAGCCATCCCATCAAATCCATCCCTAAAAGAAAAGCCTTATTGGACCTACGCATCAACTACTTAAATGGTGGAATGGTCAGTTATACGAATTTGAACCAGCCCAGCACCACATTTACTTACCGGGGTGAAAATGTCACTTTTGATTTTGCAAGTGAGGCCCAGCCAAATGTGGTTCATGAGTACCATGCAGGCACCTCATATCGGACAAAGTTGCAGCTTGTCACCATTAATGCGGGACTGTTTATCGTGTTGGGAAATAGGGAAAGAAACAATACAGGTTATTCAGACAATTGGTAAACAGGGCTTGTGTGATCCGTCTAAAGGCAATATGTAATTCCATGAAAATTTTTCAGTGCATTTCCTTTCAAGATGAATATATAACCACCTGCAAGCCCAAAAACACTTTCATAGAGTCAAAATTCATGTCATGATGCAGCAGTTAATGGTTGTTTTCAATACAGAAAGATCCAATAATGTATCCTTTTTATAGATACTCCCATAATTTTTACTATAAAAGGTAACTTAATCCAAATCTTGGAAATATGAGGGAATCAGTTTGGGTCTAACTCGCAAATGTTTCACTGAGAAAAGTAAAAATAGGATTTCAAATAACCACTTATCAAAAATCATATCCTTAACCGTTGAATATACCATACTTTCAAAAGACAATATTGTCTTGAGAGGGTTAAGTGGAAATGATTAAAATATATACAGAAAAGTGCCATACTAAGTTTTTAAACTTGATTTTGGTCTTTGTGTTGATTTTGATGTCTTCCTGTGAGCATCGTAGGGCAAATACATTGGATGAGCCTGATTCCAACAGTAATTTAACATGGGCCTCAGCATTTCCAAACCTTGGAACCCACTCTTCCCCAAGGACAGCCGACCTCAACCAAGACGGAGTCTTGGATATCATCGTAGGGATGGGAAGGTTGGAATTCCAACCCATCGATACCGCTATCGTGGCGCTGGACGGAAAAACAGGGGATGTGCTTTGGAACCGACCTGCTATTGACCAGATTTTTGGATCAGCTTTGCTCATGGACATTACTGGAGATGATATCGAGGACATCATCATTGGCGGAAGGTCAGCCACCTTGCAGGCAATGGATGGTGCCACCGGGGCATTGATCTGGGAGTTTTCACAACATATTGATAAAAGCCTCATTCAGGTCAAATATTTTAATTTCTATAATCCCCAGTCCATTCCAGACCAAAACAATGATGGCATTCCTGAAATCCTCGTTTCGAATGGAGGCGATGTGCGCAAAGCACCTTATGATGAGGATCGGCCCGTGGGAAGATTGATCATCTTGGATGGCTCCAATGGAAAAATCATTCAGGAAGCTGAAATGCCTGACGGAAAGGAAACCTATTATTCGGTGACTTTATCCTCCGGAGAAAATACCAAAGACATAGAGCTAACTTTCGGAACAGGAGGGGAGACGGTCAGCGGAAGTCTTTATGTTTGCAGGCTGCAGGATGTTTTAGATGGTGATCTGAGCAATTCCACACAGCTTGTAAGTAGGAGGGCAAAGGGCTTTATTGCCCCTTCAGTATGGGTGGATTTAAATGGTGACGGTATAGCGGATATCGTAGCCAACTCAGTAGACGGAAATGTCTTTGCTTTTGATGGCCAATCCAAAAAGGAACTCTGGCAAACCAATATCTATGGGGCTGAAATATATACCATGCCGGCAGTGGGACATTTTTTGGAAGAGGGCAAGTTGGATGTTTTTGTGGTGGGCAATTCGGGCGTATGGCCTTCATTTTTTGAAAACAAAAATGTGCTGATTGATGGTCAGACAGGAGAGATCAAATTCAATGAACCATTGGGAAATTTTCAGACTTCTTCACCTTTGATTGTTGATGCGGACGGAGATGGCACCGAGGAAATTTTACTGAGCGTCAACAAAGAAGAGGCAGACGAGGCAGGAAAAAAGTTTTTTTCCAATTCAGTTTTCCTGATAGATTTTACCGAGAATCAAAACACCGCGTTGATCCCTTTTTTACCCGGTCACAACAATTCCTCAACCCCATGGATCGGTGATCTTGACGGAGACAGAATGCTCGACATCGTGTTTTGCCACAGTACAAACTCAGCAAGGACCTATGCCTTCGACGACATGCAGGTCAATCTGTTGAAAACAAAAATCCCAATTACCCAACCCATCACTTGGGGAGCCTACATGGGGAGCAGGTATATGGGGAGGGAGTAAATGTTAAAAACTGGATCAAAATATTCTTTAATACTTTAGATAAGGAGTTACGTCAATCACCTACAACAATTAAAGTACGGTCTGTATTACCTACTTAACAAGAAACCCGGATATTAATCCGGACAGGACCCCCAGACTGGGTTAGGTAATATCTTTTCATCATAAAAGAATGGTGGAATGGGGATATTTTTTTATAAAAATTTATTCAAAAATCATAATATATAATACATTTATTTTAAATAAACAGAATAAAAAATACGTGTATCCGCTTCACTGCACGTATGGATGAACAGATGCAACAACCAATCGGTCAAAAAGCCTTTCAGCAAAGTATCTTCGGTTTAACTTATATACAAATTCATTGAGGTAGTTCTGCAAATATTTGTATGTGATCATGTGCTGGATTCCCAAGAGTTTCTTTTAAGGTTGCTGATTTCTTTATTTACCCATTTCAGAGTTTCATTGACACTTACTTTATCAGAAATAACCAAATAATGGGTGTCTACAATATCTACATAAAACGTGTTTTTATAGGTAAACAGAACAATATTTCCCACTGCATTCTTTTTGATGAATTTAATGACATGTTCCGAATCGATTTTGTCGAGGACTTCCATTTTATAATACCCAGAAACCCTGTCACTCTCTCTCCTGTTTTTGGGTCTTCAATAGGAGTAGATTCAACGGCCACGGCAACATTTGCCTGCCTATGGGTCCCTTTTACCCTTTTTAGGTTGTTCTTCACTTGTCTTTTGGTTGCAACCTCTACAAAACAGTCCTCAAATTCGATCATGTCATTCAATGTGTACAGAGAATCCCTTTTGCCCTTCATTACACGTAATTTATGCATCACCCTGAAAGCGGTTCGTACCTGGACAGGCCTATCTGTCTTTTCAATTTAAGGCAGGAAAAGCCATTTCTGGTCGCTGACATGAAGATAAACGCCAGGACCCAGGTATGGAGCGAAATCTTGCTATGCTCTATTGCAGTTTCGCTTTTCAGGGAGCTTCTCCTTCTGCAATGGCTGCATTCAAAGAATTTCCCAGCACTGAACTAGAAATGCCTCGTGATGGAATTACCTGATTTACAGCATATTCCGGCTTTTTCCCTGCTCTCTTTGATATAGGTCTTACAATTGGACTCATCTTGGAAATACTGCATGAATTGTAATATGGCAATAATGTTTCTTATTTTTAAACAAGAAATAACCTGCAAAATGCACCTGCAACTTAATGATACTTGTTGTCAGAATTTGTTAGGTGCAACCATACAGATACATGTATAATCATATTATTTTTAACGTTCCCATAGAATTAAAAGACCTTTTTTTTTAAAAATAAGTTTGTATTAAGTATAAAGATTATTTATAATTTTTATATCTTTTAGATAATTAATGTTCAATATAAAAATATTTCAATTATGTTAATCTAAAATTCAAACTAAAAAAACTAATGTTATGAAAAAAAGAGAGATTGCTTCATTAATGACTTTTCTTTGGATCATTTTTTTTGTTAGTTGCCAATCCGAAGATCAAGATTTGCCGAATTTGACAGAAGATGATTTAGCCAAACAAGAGATGGTTTCAAATTTTTCTTTAGATGATGATTTCCTTCAAATTTTCAATTATTTGATTGATGATTCTGATGGTCAAGATTTTGATTTACAAAAAAAATATGAATTGTATCTGCAGATTTTGGAATTAAACAATATGCCATACAATTTCAGAGATTTTAATTTAAGCGAACCTAAAATTGAAGAAAATTCATTTTGGATCAGGAAATAGATTTTATAGATAATATAATTTTAACCAGCAAAGACCCTGCTGAAGCTCTAGTTGTATTAAATGATTACTCCTCAAGAATAAACAATGAATTTAGTTTAAATAATGAAGAAAGAAGTTTTTTATTATTACATATTGAGGCAACCAAGGCTTTATATTTATCTGATACAGGCAGAAAAAATTTTGATTTAGTAAAGCAATTAGGTCATGCATATCAAGAAACAACAAATGGAAGATTAATTATTGTAGGAGGTCAAAATTTTATAAACTTTGGTTGGTTCGTCTATTATTCCGGAAAGTGTATTAAAGCAGGTGCCACAATAGTTAAATCAGGAGGCTTATTAATTATCGTAGGAGCAGGAGCAGCAGCCGCTTATGCTTGTGATAAAGCTAGATATTATTTTAATAAAATAATTAATTCCGGCGGGTTTGTTGATCCTTGTGAGAACAGCAATAATCCCTGCTGTGGAATAAGTTGTGTGCTTTCTCACTATTGTGATCAAAATGGAAGTTGTGTTCCTTTACCGGATTTTGATGGATGCCCTAATGTTCCCTGTCCTCCAGATCATTTATGTAGATCATCTGACGGCACATGTATTCCAATTTAATTAATATCCTTAAAGTTTTATAAATATGATGAAGGTTACTAAAATAAGGTAACCCTCATCATATTTGAATCATTAAAAACACTGCTATTTTGATGGATAAGAAACCCATATGCTGCTGTTTCTTCTTTTCATTTTTTATCGTTCATTATTTTTTAAAACTGCCTATAATTCTACAATTTGTTAACCATATTTTTAAATCATTTCCTTAAAAGTAAAAAAGAAATTTTCTTAAAATTTCACAATTCTGAATATTTGATTTTTAATCAAAAAATGGACATCATTAGAAATGTGGTTTCTTTAAGCAGCTTATATTCCCAAAAATTTATCAAAATCAGCAGGGTCAATTAGCTTGTTAGGATCTAAAAAGATCCGTTTGGTTTTGGCTAAAATCCAAGTATTCATTGAATCTGATCCCTATTCTTGTTACTGCCCTTTAACAACCCGATTCCCTGATATCCTGTTTTCTGTTTACCCGTTCTCAAATCTTCTTTACTTTCAACTTTTCACTTTGAACTTAACCACCGTACCTAAAAAATACAAAACCCCAAAACCCAAACATATCAAAGAACTCACCACCATAAAGGTCATTTTTTCCTGCAGTTCATTTAGGTAAGGATGATCCATAAACAGTACAAATGGAATTCCCAACAGGCCTCTAAGCAAAAATATACCCGATACAATGTTTAGAACAGGCTTCAGCAAAGGAAGTTTACCAATCAGACCAGCACCGGAAAAAGCATACAACGACCATATTCCCAAAATTAAAGCAATGCCTAAGGTGGTTATGGCCGGCAGGGCCAAGCCTGCTTCAGCCTGCTGGGCCATGCCTTCTCCAGCACCAAAATACCTGTACCAATCAGGGCCCCCCAGTACGATCCCAATATGCATGACCGAAATAAAGGCTGTCAGAATTCCTGCCCAATAAAGGTATCTGTTAGGTTGGTTTTCAGTCATGCCATGACGTTAAGGAATGGTTATTTTTTAACAACAGGCAAACTGACACTACTCGGATACTTTCTGGAATGATGGATGGAATTGGTTGCCACCACCCCTTCTGATTCGTCATAGTTGTTGCCGCCGGTATTCAGGTTTCTATCAAATCGGGGAAAATTGGAAGAGGATACTTCAATCCTGATTTTGTGGCCTTTTTCGAAGTAATTGGAGGTGGACATGGGCGTCATATTGACTTCATAGACTTTTCCCTTTTCCATCAATACCTCATTCTCGTATCCTTCTCTGTACCTAACTCTTTGGATGGTTTCATCCAGGTTATAGGCAGTGCCATCCGGATACACATCAATGAGTTTGATGGTCAGGTCGGTGTCTTTGACATCCGAAGAAAGAAACAGCTTGGCCTCAATAAATCCACTTACTTCAACTCCTTCTGTCAATGCTTCGGATGTATAGACCAGGATATCCTCCCTCAATTCCATTTCCTGCTGGTCAAATGCACCTCCCTGAATGGCATTGCCGGTACAGCAGACATTGCCACCATAGGAAGTCACCGGATCCATGGGATCGTACTGAAAAGTATCCGGATTGTCTTTGCCGGGTCTTGATGTGGACAGTTTGCCATCACCCAATCTGGAATTGGCATTGCCCTTACTGTTCAGAAAATAGGTGTGCATCTCGGCATCCTTTGGTGGCCAGGTATCTGAATATTGCCACTTATTGGCTCCCATGGTAAAATAGGTGACCTTTGGCATTTCCTCTGTGACCTTGTTGGCCTCACCCTTTAGCCAATAGTCAAACCAAGCATAAGTCATGTCATTGTAAGGCAACCTTGCATCCCCCATGCTTCTTTCACCCACGATGGTATTTTCAGTCGCTCGGGTATAGGCGCAGTGTAGGGTAGGTGCAATGACCAAAAACTGATTGTCTCTGATTTTGGGATCTTTGGCATTTTCTCTGATGTGGTTGTACATCGCCAAATTGGGACTGGAAGCCACATCATACCAAGACACAAACCAGAAGGAAGGTTTCTCAAATTCCATGTCATCATGGAAAAGTCCTCCTTCATACCATTCAGGTGAATTGGGTTTTCTAGTAATCATTTCTTCATAAATTCCCTGTGGGCCATCCACATTTCGGATGATATCCTGCAATGGTAAATGGGCCAAACCCTCTTTCCAGTCCACCCCTGGATATCTGGGAGCCATATCATAAAACTTCTGTAATCTCAGTAAATCTTCCTGTTCGATGCCTTCGGGAAGCTTTGGAGCCATGGGGTCATGCTGGGTACCATAAAGCCAAGCAGTAAAAAGCATCTGACCGGCACCACCCCGGTACCAGTTGCCCTGTTCATAATAATTCCCGATTCTGCCTACTCCGGCACCATATCCCTGCGGAACCAAAGCCGCATGTGCCGGATGGTTGAGGGCTGCCACTGCCATTTGCCATTCAGCGGTGGATGAACAACCTATGGTACCGATCTTTCCATTGCTCCAAGTCTGATCGGCCATCCAGGTAAAGGCATCATAACCGTCGGTCAAAGGCGTTCCGAGAATGCCCCATTCTCCTTCCGAAAAGAACCTTCCACGTTCATTTTGTACTACATAGGCATACCCTTTTTGGACAGCTTCCAAGGCACTTTGAAGGGTTCTGGTGACCAATTCTCCATCCCGGTAAGAATTGAAGTTGTAAGGGGTTCTTGAAAAAATGATCGGGACCGGTTGGTCAGTTTTTGGTCGGTAAATATCGGTGGCCAACCTGACCCCATCTCTCATGGGCATCATGACCTTTTGATCTACAATGGCTATTTCCTGAAGCTGTTCGAGGATATTCTTTTCCTGAGCCCAACCTTGGACAGAGAGGGTCAGTAACAGCAGGAGTGCAAGATTTTGAAATGATTTCATGTAGGGTAGCATTTTATATTCCCTATTTTAGGTATTATTCTTTTAAAAAGCTTGGAATATTAATCCAATGAGGAAGAATTTTCTCTGATGATACATTTGGTGTACATGAAAGAAACCTTTTGACTTGGATAAATTGTGAAATACAAAGATTCCCGAGTGGATTCAGGTTAAGACATCAAGGAGTGCCTGATCTTCAAACAATGGTTCTATCCCATGGAATTGTGATGAAAGCAAATGTATACATGAGGGAGAATTTCCTGCCGGCCGATTTTCGGCTCAGATACAAAGAGAGATTTAAATAAATTATAGATTACCAATTAATTCCTGTGGCAATATTTTCTCTAAAATTGCTTTTTGGTTTTTCTCAACAACTAAAAATTTCCAATTTGTTATTCCATTATCAGAAATGCAATAAACATCTTTTTCAGATTGAATTTCAAAAAAACCAGTATCATCATTATATTTTACATTGGCGGCACCAAAAGTATTATCCAAAGATAATTTTATAATACTGACCATGTTTATTGTTTCATCTTCTGTCTGGCTTTGTTCACTTTTCACTTTCATATCCATTTGATTGGAATAAGTCAAAAGAGCATAATACTTCTCTTGAATTTTTAGATGATCCTCGATTTTTAAAATTTCAGGGTTTTTAATTTTTATTTCCAAAGAGGGATTATTGAAGCTTTGTTCCATGACAGAAATCATTTGAGCCTTAGGGACAATTTCAAATACCTCTGGAACTATGTATTCCACAGATTGCTCAAAATCAAAATTTACAATAGAATTGATATATGCCGTGAAGTCTGCTTCTATTTCTTTTTTGTAATCCTGCGCATTAACCAAAGAATAACAGGCTACAAATACAATGGTCATCAGTTTTTTCATACACTATTTTTTTTAAGTTTTGGGTTGATTAAAATTAAACAATCAGGTCTAATTTTTCTTAAGGTTGCAAAATTTAATATTTTAAAAATTCCGCATTTTCTTTCCTATTTTGAAATGGGGAAGCACAAACAATTTTTTCTCTTGTAAAGTTGAATGACTTCGGTCTTGTTTAACCACTTTAATGGACTTTGGTAACTGGCACAGCACCTCATGTTGGGGGACCAATATTACCTGCAGGAGCACCAACGGTGCTTATTGGAGGCTTGCCTGCCGCACGTGTAGGGGATATGGCCTTCTGTACCGGGCCACCTGACAGCATTGTCGTCGGGTCTGGCACGGTGTTCATTGGCGGTAGGCCAGCTGCAAGAATGGGAGACACCACCTCCCACGGAGGGGTAAATGTCGCTGTGGCAATGAACGTGTTGATAGGCGGTTGATTAATCAGTATTTTGCTGAATATTCATTCATTTTTTTAATTTAGCATGACAGAAAACCTTAATATATGGTGATTGAAATACAGTAGAAATAGTTGGAAATTTATTGCCCCAGTAAATCAGCAAGAGCGAACCTGATTCGGGGTATAAATGAAAGTTAGTAGGAAGCGAAGAATCTTAGATTCATGCCAACTTCAGTCTTCTTTCTAAACATCGGTCATCGGTCATCAGACATTCAACAAGTTCCTTTCAACACAACAAAAAAAAGCTCCATGTCCCTCGAAATCCTCCTCCGTTATGTCCACTTTATCAGCATTTTTGCCATAGTGGGTTCGCTTGTAGCTGAGCATCTGCTGTTAAAGAAGACCTTGACCAGGTCTGAAATTGATCGATTGTCAAAAGTTGATGGGGTATATGGTTTGGCGGTTCTGGTACTTTTGGCAGCAGGCTTGACGCTTTGGCTTGGCGGCTATGGTAAGCCAACAGCTTTTTACAGCAGTAATCTGGTTTTCCACACCAAGTTGGCCTTGTTTGTAATCCTTGGGATTTTGTCCATTTATCCCACTGTTTATTTTATCAAAAATCGAAAAGGAGATCCCAATGAAAACCTTTCCGTCCCAAAATCGATCTTCTGGATGTTGAGATTTGAGTTACTGTTATTGCTAATTATCCCGTTTCTGGCAGGGTTGATGGCAAAGGGGATTGGGTTTTAGGGGTGAATTTATTAACCAACAATTTCCATGACTTTTCGTCATTAAAAATATTTCAGAATCTGACCATCATTGGTAATTATTTCCAAAGATTTTGACTTCGCTTGGGCAATAATTAACCTGTCAAATGGGTCTTGGTGATAGAAAGGCAGTCTCAAAAGTAACTCCAAATCATCAAAATCATATTCTAAAAGTTTAAAACCCTTTCTATCCAGATATTCTTTTAAGTCGTCTAAACTTCCATTTAATTTTAATCTACCAATACTGAGTTTTATAGCAATTTCCCATATGCTGGCGTTGCTCAAAAATATTTGATTTGCTTTATTTTCTATTTTGCTTTTAGTTTCATTGTTTATTCTTTTATCTCCAACAATATACCATAGAAGAATATGTGTATCAATTAGGTATTTCATTTTTTGTATTCATTAAAAGCATCCAGAGGTTCATTGAAGTCATCAGAAATATATTCCACCAAATGCTTACCTGAACCAAATATTTTAGTATCAGATTTTCCCATTTTTAAGCTCAATTTTTTCTTCATTTCAAGGATATTATTAAGAGCCTTTTGATCATTTAGGCCTGCTATCCAATCAATTAGTTCAACTTTTATGGTGTCAATGTTCATATCTTCAAAATTTTAAGCTTTTTTTGATTTACAATTTAAATATACAACCATTGTCTTATTTTTCATTAAATGAATTTGTTTCTATATCTCCAAGCCGTTTTCTTTATTACTTAACCATGATCTATTTTATTACGTGCCAATCTTTGTAATCAAAAACTGAAAAGAAGATTCCAATGGAGTTGTTGTTTCTGATTATCCCGTTTCTGGCAGGGTTGATGGCAAAGGGGATTGGGTCTTAGGGGTGATTTTATATCGAATATTTCAAAACCACTCCGCCTGTCAATAATTGCTGGACCGATACGAGAGACAAATTTTTTGAACCAATACCATGTCTGAAAAGTGGCCTTCCGCTACCTAAAATAACCGGAGCTATGCCAATGCGGTATTCGTCAAAAAGATTGTTATCAATGAAGGTTTCAGAAAGGTTGGCACTGCCAAAAACATATAAATCCTTACCGCCTTGTTCTTTAAGTTTCCTGATTTCGGCAGGGGCATTATCTTTGATCAATGTGGTGTTGTGCCAATTTGCGGAATTTAGCGTTTTGGAAAATACAATTTTGGGAATGGCGTTCATTAAGTCAGCAATTTCTCCTTCCTCTTTGGTCCAGTGTGCTGCCATCCCTTCATAAGTCACCCGACCAAATATGAGGTAGTCCGCTGAATGAAGTTGTTCAATACTGAGTTTTTCAAGCTCCGGTCCCCAGACAGTAAGGTGAAATGGTAAATCCCAACTGTGATTTCCCTCAAAGTATCCATCAAGGGAAATGATATTCCACATGATCAGCTTTCTCATTTTTCAATTCTAAATTGAGAGAAAATATAAACAGGATTGGGGATTTTATCAAATAGTAGTTTTATTAATAATGCAAGGATGCCATTCTACCAAGAAAATGGAAGCACATAATAATCCCCGAAAGAATGCTAGAATAGCCGTTTCATAGATCATCGGATTCCCGACCTGTCTCTAATCGAATTTTGAGTTTCTGGAAAGAAAGCATTTTACCATATTGTTATTCTTCATCAGATAGCCTTTCAACAAACTTTTTCCCTAATGGCGAAAGCTCATAACCAACTGTATGACTGATCGTCAAGCCTAGATATTTATTTTCAACCACTCTTTTTGAAATCCTGTTAAATTGGTAATTCCTATAGCATGTAAGTGGGGATTGTCTTTTATGGTGAGCAATATTTTCTGCGTCCAGTTCCCTTGTTTACTGTATTTGTCCAGTCGTATCAATTTTTCTTTGAGCGTTTCATACCTTTCGTCAGTCAACTTTTGATCTCTCAGCTCAATGCGGGGATCTTCCGAATGATAGCGGACTTCTATTCTGTAAATATTTCCTTTATCATCATCTCGTAATGATTTCAGCAACTGTTCTTTGTTTTCAAAACCTGCCCGGAGCACATCCACTTCAGTTATCAAATCTTCTTCAATTGTGGCTATGCTAAAAATTTCAACTAAACCGATGGCTGTTTTCAGTAAAGTACCTTGATTGACAGATGCTTTATCCCATTTTCGAAAGGCCAATGAGATATCCCCAGATCGGATTCCTTGAAGATGAACTTGTTTGAATAGCATAAACTTCTGTTACTTAAATCTTTACTGACACAATTTAACCTTTTGAGAGTTTTTCCAATGCTTGGGAATTCGTAAAGCTTTTTTGCTGACCTATGTTACTTTCATGAGTCCCTTAAACTTGTTTTGATAGGACAGCAGCTCAACCCACATTTTGAAAGGTAAAAAAATTTGGCGTTTTTAATCTTTAATCTTAAATGCTTCGCCAATACCTAAAAAGATTCCATATAAAGCGGTATTGCAAATCCCTAAGATAAAAAGGTGTAGATGCAATCTACACACAGAGGGGAAGTAAGGATAAACAATAAAAAATAACCAAATTATTCCGAAACAATTTTCCTTACCCCATCAGTGGATCGCCTCATCGGTAATTTTCTCCAGAGCTTCTTTCATTTTGGAAAGCACCTCTCTTTGATTGTCTAGCTGGTAGGTCTGGATCAGACGGTTGGGATTTTCATAGCCTATGAAGGTGATACTGCCTTCCTTATATACCAAAATTTTCAAGGGCAGCTCTATGGCCACTTGAGGATTTTCCTTCATGAGTTTCGTCCCCACCTCCGGATTGCCAAAGATCAATACATCTGTCGGATTGAGGTCCATATTTGCTTTGCCGGCTGCCTCAGCGTGATCAATATGCTGAACAAGATTAAGGCCCATATCATTAATACCGAATTTAAGCTTTTTCAGTGTGGTTTCATGGTCGTTGTTACTTTGTTTCACTATTAAATCCTGGGCAGTGGCCAGCATCGAAAAACTTGTAGTCAATAACAAAAAAAGGATTGATTGAAGTAGTTTCATAATCTGCGAGTTTGTATGTAACACAAAAAAACCCAGCCTATGGCCAGGTTTCCATTTTTATTACTTCATGTGCCACCGTATTTGGGCTTATGGATATTTGGTTTATCGGGATTTCTGTTGTGATTGGATTCTAAATGGGATGGCACCTCACCATCTTCATCCAGATGTTCCTTCATAACTTCATCCTCTTTTTTCAGTTCCTCTTTTGAAGAGCCCTTCTTTATACTTGCCTTATCTTTACCCGGATCAGAAGGGTTTGATTTTCCTTGTTGGGACGGTGTGTTCTTATCTTCTGACATCATATTGGTTTTTTGTTAAAGATCATTTACAGTTTTTATCTGTTAAAATTATAAAAGTTGGATGATAAAGTATTTATAAAAAATTAAACTTTTTTTATACTTTTTCTATTTGTAATGGCTCGTTCCACCATGGCAGAGGCTCAAGACCATGCAGGGAGTTCTGAAACAAAATTCACGGTTTTTTGAGTAATCTCTTTTCCAAAATTTCTCTGTAAGCATTTGCCAAAGGAATGGTCTCTCCAGCTATGGTGACCTGATGCTTTTCCAGCTTATCGATACCGGTTAGATTTACCACATAAGATTTATGGATTCTCATAAAGGTATCATTGGGTAATATGGAAAGTATATCTGAAATAGTCATTCTGGTGCTCAGAGTCCCTGATTTGGTATGGATAAATAAAAGATTGCCTTCTGACTTGACATATTTGAGTTCACTCAGATTGACCCTGACCCAGTCGTAGCTGTCTTTGAAAAAGACACTGTTTTCCTCTCCCTTCTTCTTTACAATTTCTTGAAATGCCCTATTGGATGCGGTTAAGAAACGCTCAAAACCAAAGGGTTTCAGCAGATAATCCAATGCCTGCAACTCATAGCCCTGAAGCGCAAATTCTGAATAGGCTGTAGTAAAAATAAAGGATTTACCCAGTGGTTGGATTATTTTAGCCAATTCTGTACCCTTCAATCCCGGCATGTTGATATCCAGAAAAATAAGATCGGGTTGGTTTTCAAAAATATATTGAAGCCCTTCCTTAGGATCGGTGAAGCTTTTATCCAGATGGATAAAGGGCAACTTTTCTACATACATTTGGATAAGCTCTAATGCAGGAACTTCATCATCTATGGCTACGGCATTTATCAACATTGTTATTCTTTTAGATTTATTTTTAAAAAAACTTTGAAGGCAGCACCATCGTCTTCAATCTTCAGCGCATGTCTATTGGGGTAAATGGACTTTAACCTTTGTTTTACCAGTTGAATCCCTTGACCTGTTCCTTTATTCTCATTCACATGCTTTATGGAAAAGTAGTTTTGAGTCACCAAAGTCAATTCTCCATCTTCCACTTTTAGATCGATCTCAAGTTTGACTTTGCCGGATTCCGATCCAAAATCGGCAAACTTAAATGTATTTTCTATCAGAGGTTGTACCATCATCGGACTGATTTGGACTTCAATCCCATCCCACACTACTTGAACATTCAAGACATCTTTCCCTTTTTTTCTATATCTATCTTTGTGAACTTGAATGTATTTTTCCAGAAAGCCTAATTCATCCTCAATGCTTATCATATCTAACTTAGATTTTTCCAGTGCAAAACGCATCAGCCCAGAAAGCTGTAAAATCTGACTTGCAGTCTGTTCACTTCCTTCAGACATCGCAGTACTGTAAGTGGTGTTCAAGGCATTGAACAGAAAATGCGGATTGAGTTGGGACTGCAATAACATCAGTTCCGCCCTTTCTTTTTGCTGAAGGAGTTTAGCTTGCTTGCGCTTGACATGGATAAGGTCAGACACCCATGTAAAAGCCAAAAAGTACAATGCAATAATCAAAGTAACAGTAAGGTTGTCTTTCATCAGTTCCTCTTCCCCCTGAGTGGTCCATTGCAATAATTCAAAAACCAAAGCCAACAAAATCAATTCTATGGCAATAAATGAAATGGAGGAGAAAAAGGATTCTTTCCATTTTAAAAAAACATAACGGAAATTTAACCAAGCTACCAAATTGATAAGTAGAAAAACAAAAGACCAACTCAAAAGGTAAACTGCTATACTACCAAGGTAATTCTCCTCGGTTTCCAAAATTTCAAAAGTCACTATTTCCTGAAATCGGAATAGCCAATAACCCAAAACGAGCAGAAAAATGAGAACAGAAAAAATGATGTGGGTTCTTTTTTCTTTCATACTAAAAGTAATTTTCATCAATGTCTGAAACCGTCACATAAATAGTGCTTCCCTTCATTTTTTTGATGGCTTGTTTAGCAGTGCCCTCTTGCCTTCTTACCAAGTGTAAAGTAGTCATCATCATCTGATATTCCTGTAAGGCCTCTAAATAATAGGTTTTACCCGCTTCCAAGGTAAGGCTATATTCTTTTTTATCAGTCAAATTTTTAAGGACACTTCCTTGAGTTGTCAACCAAACTTTGCCTGGATTCACTTTTATCTCATAATAGTTATTTGATCGAATCTCTTTTAAAACTGGGATTTCATTCAATTCCAGTTCAAATCCGGTTGTAAAGATGATGCTTGATTTTCGGTAAATAACCAAAGTAGCCTCTTCTTCTTTTTGTGGAATATAGGATTTTGAATGTTCGTTCAAAAAGAAGAAAAAGCAAAATGCCAAGAGGAATCTTATGTGAATCAACACTGCCATTATTGTTTTTCCCTGGATATGACGACCAAGACCCTCAAGTAAAGGGCAGAAACCCTATCTGAAAATGAGTTTTGAATGTTCACTTCTGAAGACCTCCACATCGGTGTGCCAATTCCACCTCTATAGCCCAATTGCACACTTTGCATAACGGAAATCGGTCTATATGCCCTTGGTAAATATTCTATTGCAACATCATAAGTTCCCGAGAAATGATCCAACTTTGGCCAAGCAAAATTAGGTGGGTTGTTTGGCAAGTCGTTTAAATCAAAGCTTCTACTATCTACCTGTCTAAGGTACAGTGACCGGGCTTGAAATCCAGCTCCGGCATGCAGAATCAAATAATACCTGTCATTGGCTACGACAGCTTTCCCTATCTTAAAATCAAAAAAAACATCACGGGTATCAACAAAAGTTCTAACAGGCCTATTTTGAACGCTAGCAGTTGTAGGAAAAATAGGGAAAGCCCCAAAAATAGAGTAAAACATATCCTTTTTCCTCCAAGCTATTCCCGCCGCAATAAATTCAATAAACCTTCTTTGATTCAGATCAAATTCTGCGTTCAGTTTTTGGTTCATATTATTGTAGCCAAAATTATAGGAAAGAGAGGGGACAGGGCTTAAATAAAACATGGTGCTTTTTTCGAAGGTTTCAAGCAATTCTTCCTCAGGTTCCACATCCAGGTCAATCACTTGTCCAAATACCGAAGAACATCCCATTGTTAAGAAAAGTACAAATAAGAAAAGAGGGGTTTTCATGACTAAAGTGTGTTAAAGGTTTAGGCTTCAAATCAAAAAAAACAAATCGGAATTTTCAACTAAATGGGATGTCGGTCCAAAAAGAAGTGATATAGGTGCTTAGGTTTGATTTGTGGCCTATATTGTTTTCCATGAATTCGTCTTCAATGGCACGGTCTCATCTGAAACAATCACTTGGCAAGAACAAGGGTCTAAAAACCGGTTAAGTTTTAAAGAATAAACTAAGGTCATCAAACCTCGCATGGCGCAGTTTGCAATACCCTAAAATTTAGATATTGGCCTTTTGAAATCCACTGACCTATAAGTAAATTATCCCTAGCCTGTGATAAAAAAACCCTATTTTTAAAAAATTCAAAATTCATCATTCAAAATTCTCACTCACTTTTCAGCGAATCAGCAGGATTCGTCAGCGCTGCTTTTAAAGACTGGAACCCTACGGTGATAAGTGCCAAGGTCACCAATCCCAAAGCGGCAAGTAAAAATGTACTACCACTGATGCCCACATGAAAAGCAAATCCGGATAGGTATTCTTTTGCAAGGAACCATGCTATTGGGCTTCCAATCAGAATGCTGATCAATACCAACTTAGTAAAATCCCCGCAAAGCATCAGCACCAAATTAAACGATGTCGCTCCCATTACTTTTCTGATACCAAGTTCTTTTGTCCTCTTTGCCGCAGTGAATGTTGCCAAACCAAACAGCCCCAAACATGAGATCAAAATTGAAATGACCATAAAACTCATGGAGAGCTTACCTAAGACCAAATCTGATCTGTATTGTTGCTCAAACTGTTCGTCCAAAAAGGTGAATTCAAAGGGATAGTCTGGACTATGCGCTTTGAAGACTTTTTCAATTCCGGCCAGGGATTCTGCCACCGATGCAGATGGATTGATTTTCACAAAATAATGTGCACCAAGATTCTCCGAATAAAGGAAGACCAAAGGCTCTATTCCCATCTTCAGGTTGTCGTTGTGAAAATCTTCTGTCACGCCTACAATCTTTCCCTTGTTACCCCAAACACCCAATTCTGAACCGATCACTTCATGCTCTGAAATTCCCATGACTTCCATCGCGCTGCGGTTGATGATGTAACTGAGGGAATCCTGGCTTTCTCCAATAAAATTTCTCCCTTGGAACATGGCAATGCCCATGGTCGGTATAAAACCCTCATCGGACCTGAACAGCTTGAAATGGATAGAGGCATCCTTGGCTTTCCCCTGCCAATCAATTTCGGTAGTGGTAATCGGGATGACAAATATATTGTTTCCCCCGAAGCCTATGTTTTCCACATTGGCCAATTGCTTCATGGCGTTTTTGAAGGGGGCAGTATGGGCAATCAAATCCCTGTTCTGGTCAATGACCAAAACCTGACTCCTGTCAAATCCAAGGTCTTTGTTGCTGATATACTTGATTTGTTGGTAAATGATGATACTTCCCACCACCAATACCACTGCAGAGGCAAACTGGATGACCACCAATGTTTTTCTCAAACCATTTCCAGTCAGCAGGCTTCCTGCATTTCCATGAAAAATTGCCAGGGGTTTGAAAGAAGAAAGAAAAATGGCAGGATAAATTCCAGCCAACAAACCGCAAACCAAGGTAATCACAACAGCCCCTCCCAAAAACCATGGATCGAACATATCCAATTGAATGGATTTGGAGGTAATGGTATTGAAGAAGGGGAGTAAGGAATGCACCAGAAATATGGCCAACAACAAGCCCAAAAATGCAATGATCAACGATTCCAACATAAAATGAAGCACTAAGCCTGGCCTGTTTGCTCCGATGATTTTTTTGACACTGACTTCTTTGTTTCTGCTTGCGGCACTTGCCGTTGCCAGGTTCATAAAATTGATACAGGCCATCAGCAGGATAATTCCCGCTACTATGGAGAACAAAATGACCTGCTCGATTCTTCCCCCTACATTTTTGCCGCCTTCAAACCTGCCATAGAGGTACAGTTTGCTGAAGCCATACAGAAACGGACTTGTGGTACATTCACTGCAATTTCTTTTGATCAGGGTTTCCAGTTTTTGATTGACGCTGGGCAGAGAAGCCTGGGGGTCCAATTTCAAAAAAGTATTTGTTCCTCCTGTCTGCCATCCCTGCATCCATGGGTTTTCTTGGTAATAGACTTCAAAAGGTGCTACAAACTCAAACTGAATTCTTGAATTTGCCGGAACATCGGCAAAAACAGCAGAGACCATAAATTCCTGTGTCTGTTCCACCTGAACGGTTTTACCGATCGGGTCTGAATTCCCAAATAATTTATTTGCGAGTTTTTGGGATAGGGCGATGGAATTGTGATCCGGCAGAGGATTGGACGGATCACCATGAACCAGTGGAAAATGAAAGATTTTAAAAAATCCGCTATCTGAATAAATCCCCTCTTCCTGAAAAGAAACTTCCTCATGTTGAACCAATAGGGTGGAGGACATATTGGTTTGGGTGATCTGATTGACTTCCGGGATTTCAGTGCGAATGGCTTCCTTCAATTTCGTAGGGGTGGCTCCATAAGTATGGATCTGCCCGTCCGGAAAGGTGTGGTTGATCATCACCTGATACAGGTGCTTGTCATCAGTATGGAATTTATCAAAACCATATTCATCCAACACCCACAAAAAGATAAAAATACCCGAAGTCAGGCCAATGGTAAGGCTGAGGATATTGACTACAGCGTTGGTTTTGTGACGGTGAAGATTTCTAAAAGCTGCCCTTAGTGTATGGAATACCATCATAGGAGAAAATTCATTTGCAAAGTGAATTCAAGCGTTATGCCAAATATAAACCGCTATTCAGCCAAGTTTCAGGAGACTTGTCAAAAATATTGTTCTTATGCGGACAATTTTTGTTCGTAGGTGGAATGATTAGGTAAACAATACGCCTCATTTCTGTTGGGACTTTCAATCATTAATAAGTGATTTTTTACACATGATTGATTCAGGTCATTCACAGTAGAAGCTTGACTTCTTGTTTCATTTTATTTAGGTGATTAGCTATAATTTTATATTTTATGTTATTAAAATTTAATTTGACTAATTAATTGAACTAAATATTGCAAAAACAGCTTAAATAAATTAGAATTTGATGAGGGGATGATTCCCCTTAGTCAGGGAGTAAAATAATCAATTGATCAATCAAAAAATCAACATACCATGAGCAATCAAAACAAGGATACCAAACCAACTCCAGAACAAAAAGACGCTGCGAAAGAAAGCATAGACCGCTTGCAGGAAAAAAATCCAGATAAAGAATTTGAGATTACGCCCGAAGACGAAAGGGCACTGGGACCTATTGGCCTAAGCATGGATGGTGGAGAAGATGAGGAATTACTGAGAAGGAAACGAAAGGTCGATTTTGCAGGGAAGGACCTTGATATCCCCGGTAGTGAATTGGATGATGCGCAGGAGCGAAGAGGCAGCGAAGACGAAGAAAACAACCATTATAGCCTGGGCAGCGACGACAACGAGGATCTTGAAAGGGGGTAGGGGAGTGAACATTTTTTATGGTATCTACATTCTGAAAACCCAAATCAAATAGCTAAAATTTCAGTCTAAGGTATTACAAAAATAGGCTCATCCAATTTTTTCATAACTCTTTTAAACTACTCTTTGATGATTTGGTATTCCATACTAGAAGCACCTGGACTTCCGGTTATACTCATACCTTCTATGATGCTAATTACACTGGTTTCGACATCATGGTTATAGAAAGATACCGTTGCACCTCCAGATGAGTCTGTAAGAATATAAGGAGCCCAGAAAAGTGTTACCCGTTTGTCAGGTTTAATGTGTTCCGGTTCTTGTATGTCGTATTTGGGGGAGTAAAATTCCCGTTCAATTTGAAATCCAGTTTCATTGAATTCGTTCGGATTACCTTTGGATGGATTAAGTTGTTCGGTACCTCTTTTGGTATAGAAACCTATAACGCCATTTGCTCCTCTAGCCCCAAAGATACCAGCATCAGGCCCTTTCCAGACAGTAAAACTTTCAATATCCATAACTGGTAAAGAATGTAGCTCCCCAATATCAGCAGTGACGTCATCTATCAATATTAACGGTTCAGTATTGTAATTAATAGAGCTTACCCCCTGTATCCGTACTGTCCAGTCTATTCCAGATCCTCTGACCTGAACTCCGGCCACTCGGCCCTGTACAAGTTGAAGTGGATGAAGTTGGTTTTCCAGACTAGTAATTCCTGAAACTTTCATATTGACAGACCCTTTCCCAAAAATCTTAGAAGGCGAACTTTGGAAGTCTTCCCTTTTTCCACGTACTTCCACCTCTTCCAATGTAATCATCTCTTCATTGGGATCGTACGCTTTGTCAATTGCCTTGCGTTCCTCACTCTTAATTACAAAAGTACTTTCCATTTCCGTTTGTGTACCTTCAAACGGTAATATGGGAAATTGAACAATAGGGAAATCTTGTGGGTTTTCAGTTATGATCGTAACTGATTTTTTTCCCTTTTTTGTTTCTCCCTGTAACATCACATCTGAAGGCTCAAAATAGATAACGTTATTTATCTCAAACTCTCCTTGAGCATTGCTGCTGACAGTTTTGGTTTCGGGTATGGGATAGAAGGACAATAAAGAGACTTTTCCATCAACAACAGGCTTACTGTTAAATTCTTCCACTATTTTTCCTTTAATGGTTAACCCTTTCTCAACTCTGTAAAGTGTGTCACCCAAATTATGGCTCAATGCGTCCTTTATCGTAAACCTTCTCCATCCTTGTGTAAGCAACAGATAGTCCAAAGCTTCTTCCCGGTCTTCGTTCTTGGGATTAAAATAATAGCCTGGAGACTCTATGTATCCTCTGAGATCCGATGATAGCAACAGATAACTTGAAATTGTTTCTCTGTTATCTTCAGTAGGAATCTGTTGTTGATCATATACGGCCAAAGACAGGTTAGCGACTACAGGCATTTCATTCATGTCATTGGCTTGGATATGCAGTGTCACTTGTTCTCTTGGCCCATAGGTATCCTTATCAGTGGTGATTTGAAGGGTTAATTGATCTTTTTGATCAATATAAATCAACCTTTCAGCAAGGGGAATTCCATTGCTGTCCGTCACTGTGATCTGTGCAATTCCGGATTGAAATTCTGATTTTGGAATTTTGGCTATTGCCATATTGGTAGAGAGGTCTGCCCGACCCGAATAACAAACAATTCCTCGAGTTTGCGCTAGAATGTAAATTGTTTTGGTACTTCTATAATCAGTAGTCAGGATCTTTACCAAGACACTATCTGATTTTGACGAGTTATTGACTGAAAGGGTCAATCCAGATTCTTTTATCCTTGGAAGGGTTACTTCTTGTTCATGATCATCAATGATCACTATGTATTGTTTTCCTTTTTGAGGAGTGATGAAAAATGCACCCATTCCCAAGTCATTACTAGTAAATTTTCCAATCACATGGTCTCCTTCAAGAATTTTACCGGTGATACGTCTTCCCAGGCCATCGGATCCAGTAGCTTTGACTGCCACTTTGCTAAAATTTCCATAAACAAGATCACCTCCTTCCGGAAAAAATTGAATATCTAAAAGGTTTTCAGGAATGCTATTTTGGTGGGATGATTCACTATTCCAAATTTTAATATTTCTATGAAAGAAATAATCTTCACCACTGTTCTTCATCCAATTTGTGTAAGCACGAACAAGGTAGTTACCGGATTCCAAAGAATCAGGTATATGGATGAAACCCGCAGCTGAACCATCTAATGAGAAAAGCTTTATATGCTGAACAAGTTGCTTGTTTCCATTTACCAACTCTACATAAATTGCCTGGCTTAATGGCGAAGGCTCGTGAAAAGCACCCGCTGTGAGATAGGTTTTGAACCAAATTGTTTCACCAGTGGCGTAATACTGCCTGTCAAAATGGATGTATATTTTCTCTTGAGGACGTTCTTTCAGGTATTTTTCAAAACCGGCAATTATTCTAGCCAATGGATCTTCCAACAGAGAAAATGAAAACAGGTAAAAAATAACCGGAGCAAACAACAGATAATAGCAACTTATTTTTGGATTCTTGTTGAGCATAAAAAGATTGGAAATTTAAAAGAATACAATTCCTAAAATTGATGAAGTAAGAAAGAAAAATGTCCAACCCATGTTAGATGTCTGCTTTTAACTATTGCGATGAACAGATGGTCGCAAGTTGGATCATTCCCCCTGATCGAATGATTTTCCTTCTTTTGTTTATGAAAGTAGAAAAACACTTCAAATGCAAATTCAGTAGGAATTTTTACTATGCCAGATTTTTAGTTTAAAAAACATAACGTTAAAAACATGTATTAGTTTAATAACTAAAAAGCAAATAACATTTTTTTTTGCCAAATTAAAGTCATTTAAACTTTTTACTTAATCTTATAGAACTTCGTTTCAGCTGCCACATTGAGAGTTTTGTTTTACTATTTATTCATAAGGCACAAGACTTCCGGCTTCTGGGTGTAGTTTGCTACCACACATGGGTGAGGTTTGCAACTAAACCCTACTATCAACACCTTTCGACCGGATTCCGCGGCGTTATTTAAAGATCCATCACCGATTATCTACCGCTATCAATCTCTGGTAAAAATTTCTTAAAAAGACATCAGCCCAACTCACACTATGGAATTTCAAAAAATAAGGCATTCTTGGTCTTTGATCTGGTATGCTCCACCCATAACTGAAAATATTCCAATTTATTCAAAATTCCCAAATCGTAAATCGTAAATCGCAATTATCCCAGACAGTTTAAGTCAAAAATTTCAAAATTAAATATAATGTGTTAATTTATCTTCCATTAAAAAAAGTAACAAAGAAGCCATCTTAAGGTAGATTTCACCGCATATTCAAATAACAAATATCCAATTCCAACCAACATCCGTCACCCAACATCCAACATCCAACATCCAACATCCAACATCCGTCATCCAACATCCGTCATCCAACATCCAACATCCAACACTATGCCCCCCAACTCCTCCATCGAACAACAAAAAATCCTTCGGGTATTTAAGCTGATTAATCTCTTGCGCGGCAATATGGGTAAAACCGTGCGGAAGCTATCCGAACTGCTTGAAACCGATGAGCGGACCGTTTACAGGTACTTTAAGCTGTTGGAGGCCCTGGGCTTTCAGGTGGTCAAGGAACACGGCAAATTCAAGATTGAAGACCGGGTCGAAATCCCTACAAATTCTTTTGACGGCACCTTTACCGAAGAGGAAACCCAGTACCTTGCGCGGCTGCTGGGCAAGGGCAGCAGGAAAAACAAACTCCGCGAAACCATCATGCAGAAAATCCATATCCGATCGGATTTTCAGCGTGGGGTGGAACAATTGTTTGATGCGCACCTTGGGATACTCGTGGATAAGTTGGCCCTTGCGATCAAAAACAACCTGCAGACCACCCTGATCGACTATTATGCCATCAGCAGCGACTCGGTCAGTGACCGACTGGTAGAACCCGTGGCTTTTACCAAGGATTATGATTCTATCTTTGCATTTGAAGTCCAAAGCGGAGAAATGAAAACATTCAAACTGGACCGGATCGGAGAAGTGGCCTTAAGCACCCAAACCCATCAGCATAGCAAGCTGCACCGCTTGCCTCAGGAAGGGCTGTTTGGCTACTCGGGGGAGGCCAGGTTTCCGGTCAAGTTGAAGCTGAGCAAAAAGGCCTATCAGTTGCTGATCGAGGAACATCCCGCAGCCAAACCTTTCACTTACATTTCAAACCGAAACCAGTATTTTTTTGAAACCGCCGTGCCACAGCTGCCCGGCATCGCCCGTTTTGTACTTGGGCTTCCCGGAGAAATACAGGTGCTGGAAGGGGAGGAGTTGGTCCGGTATCTGCAGTCCCAACGGGAAAGAGCAGGATAAAAAAGCCTCCTGATTAAAAAATCAGGAGGCAAGTGCTTTATTGGTGCTCGTCCCGGAGTAGGTCATTGACCGTTTTCACAGGGTTAAAGGTGATCAAGGGGACTTCCACAAAAACGGTGTTCCAGCCTGCCATGGCCCCGTTCCAAAGTCCAGGTAATTCCAGGGCTTTGAGTTCTCTGCCACTTTTTGATTTTTCAGTGATAAATCCTGTTTTTGGGTCCCTGAACTTGAGCAGATCAAATTTATTTCCTTTATGATCCTTGGTCCCACAGGCCAAATCGACCGGATTGAAATGGGTCGCACCCTGAAAAATTTCCTTTTGTCTTTTGTCTTCCAAATTGATCTGGGCCGTTTCTGCTATCTGTAAGGAACTGGTTCCGTCACTTTCCTTGACCCAAAAAGGACCTCCGCCGGGCTCTCCGGTATTTTTTACCATTCCACAGACCCGCAAGGGTCTGTCGAGCTTGTTTAGCAGGTATTCGGCCTGGTCTTTTTCGGTTTTTTGCTCAAACCCTTCCGGCAATGGTAGGCCAAGTTCTTTGGTAAACACAAATTTAGCCAAGGCCAGGTCAGCGTCAGTATTGACATTTTCCAGTTTTTTCAGGGCGGCAAAGATTTTTTCCTGGATATCTATCAAAAGTCCGCCGAGGACCATCTTGTAATTTTTGGTGGGTTCTTTCAGTCGGTCAGGCACCACATTATCGATGTTTTTGATAAAAATAAGGTCTGCATCGATGTCGTTGAGGTTTTCCAACAAGGCCCCGTGTCCGGCGGGTCTGAAGAGCAATTCGCCGTCTTCCTCTTCAAATGGGGTGTTGTCCATATTGACCGCAATGGTATTGGTAGAAGCTTTTTGCTGGGAATAACTGACGTCAAATTTCACCCCGTATTTTGTCTCCAGCGAAGGCTGTATGGCCGCCACTTCCAGCTTGAACCGGTCCAAGTGTTCTGGAGAAACCGTAAAATGTAACCTGACCACATTGCCTTCACCCACACCATATTGTAATCCCTCCACGAAATGCTCATGGGCCGGGGTCCGGTTTTCATTGGGATAGCGGTGAAAGCGGAGAAGCCCTTTGGGCAGATTGCCATATCCGAGCCCGGAGTCATCCAAAAGATGGGTTAGGATCAGTTTGTATTGCTTGTCCGCCAAAGCCTTTTCAATGCTGCTGCCTGAAGCTTTCATGTTGTTGTCAAGATCCTGATAGAAGGCAAAGGACTTGATGTTGTCCATGAATTTTTTGACGAAAGCATTTTTACCCAAATCCTCGTGGTCTCCTTCAAGAAAACCAAAAAGATCCTTGAACATCCGGCTTGCCGCTCCGCTTGCAGGGACAAATTTGACGATTTTCCGGGTTTTACTCTGTAGTGGATAATCAGTGACCATCTTTTGTACTTCCTCTTCTGACAACGACTTGACCCCATTGCCTATGGTAGCTGCTGCTTCAATTTTCAGAAATGGAAACCCTTCCTGGAAATTTTTGATCTGTTCGGCCACTTGGGTTTCTGACATGCCCTGCCGGGCGATTTTTTCTTTGATGGTTGCTGTGATCATGTCGGTAATTTTGGTTTATGTAAAAATCAGTTTCGGTTTGGCCGGAAGACAATTTGCCCTTTCTTGGGCAAATAGGCCAAAGCCTTAATTTAAGGATTTATTGGTAAATATTCCGGGCTTGGCGGGAATTTATGGACGAATTTTAGGTTCCAGCCACAAAAGGCTGAGCACCACCAAAAAGCTGATCCACCAAAAGGCATCCGGTAGGCGTCGGGTAAGCGTCTTGGTTTCGGCTGTTTGGTGGATGGAAATCTCCTGAAGGGTATGTGCCAAAATACTGGATTGTTGATGGGAAGCGTAAGCTTCGGATTCCTCCACATAGATTTCCATCTCTTCAGCTACTTTCACCCAACCGCTTTGATCGGGAATCCAGGTGCTAGCCTGTTTGTGGGGATTGAGCCAGTCAGGGCTAAAATACACCGTATCATTTCCTATGGATAAGGCTTCGGCAGCCAAACTATCAGAATAAATTTCCAGCTCAATTTTGGTTTTGGGAAAAACAGGTGCCTGAAGTGCCACCTGATGGGAGGGAGGCTTTCTAAGCTGAATCAACACCTCCGACCAAAAGGCATCATAACGGAGAGAATCCCCCTCGATTTTCCAGGGAAAAGTTTCTTGGTATAGGCTCAGGCCAACTTTCCCACTGCCACTTCTTTGAAAAGCCACTTTATCCCCATGAATGGACCATTGGTAAGGTTTGTCTTTAAGGCGAAAGGGCCCGGTGCTGACTGATTCGCCCGATGAGGATTCATCATCAACCACTGAAAGCTCCCATTGCAGATCCAAAGCGGTATTGATCGATTGAATGGCTTGGTTGGGATTCTGGAAACCGTAGAAAAAAACCGAATGACCCTGTTCCAGCAGTGCTTTTACCAAGTTGCTATTGGCAAATGTGGGATTAGTAATGAGCAGCGTAGGGTTGTCAGGCTGATTGATGTCGGTCCTGATGCCCACATTTTCCGAAACCTGACTTTCAAATTGAACCTTGAGCCCCTGCTGAACCAGCCAAGTGGCCAATTGCCTGCTCTCAAAATCCGGATAGGGCAAAAGAAACTGAATGGAAAAAGGTTGGCTTGGCTGCACATAGAACCGGATATCGGCCAGCGTATTTCCTTCTCGCTTCACTTCAAAACGGTTTCTGCCCTTGGCTTTGGGAGCAAATTCAAAACGCACCTCTTGGTAACCAACTGATAAAGAAACTCTATCCAAATTTTCATCCTCCCAAGTCAGGTAAAGCCAACTTTCTTGACCTACGTTCAATTTTAAATCCAACACCTGTTTTTCATCTGGAGCCAATACGGATTTCCAAGTGATAAAATCAAGAGAATCTTCCTGAGGAATGGGAATCCATCGGGTATGGACAGGACTTGATGCATACAGCATTGCAGGGTCAAAATCTCTGCCCATCAGGATCAGGCTGTCATTTTTATTATTGTACTTGGCTTGGGTAAAAGCTGGCAGCCTATAATGTGATCTAAGAGAATCTCCTTGGCTTTGAGAAAGCTCATTCCCCAAAAGAAGCAGCTTTTGTGGCTGTTCGGAAACCTCCCAGGTAGGATCCCAAAGATAGGCGGCCAACCAAAGCAACAACATTCCATTGAGCAGAATTTTGATTTTTCTGGGGTTATCGGTTTTTCGCCAGTACAACCACAGCAGCCAAGCCACCAAAAAAACCAAGACCACCAACAGGAACCAACTCAGATTTTGAAGTGAAAAAAACAAAAGTATGGGCTTTACCATTATCGAAGGTTTTTCCAAAAAGCATTGGACAAGGAGGAATTGGCTGGTTTTTTGGGATCTTGACTGGCCATTTTAGGTAGCATTGCCGACATCCTGGTTTTTAACAAGGCCACTTCTTTATCTGCCAATTGGCCATCAGCCAGCCATTTTTGCAGAAGAATCAAAGCTTCCCAGTCCCCAAACCCTTCCGATAACAACCTGCCTGCCCACTGATCTCCCAATTCCTGGACAAGTGCCTTTTCTTCTTGGTTTAAGCCCGATTTTTCCAGAAGGCCCAAGCTTTTAGCAAGCAGCATGTCAAACTGCTGGGCTTCCAGGTCCCTTTCTTCTTTGGAAGGCGGGGTAATGTCTTTCAGCTCTCCAGTCAGTCGCTTTTCAGCTATCTTGATCGGTGCGGGTTCAAAACCGGTCCGCTTGACAAAGGCCCTTGATTTCTGTTGAACTGTTTTGAGCAATTCCAGCGCTTTTTCCTGATAGGGAATGGCTTTTTCGGGTTCATACAGCCTCAGGTACAATTCAGATTGCCACATCTGTTCCAAAGCAGCTTTGAGCAGGCTTCTCGTGGATTGATCATAAAAGGTGTTTTCGTCCTCGGTATCATGGATATGGAGGTATTGTTCCAATAAGGCAGCCATGGGATCTTCTTCGTCGGAATGATCATGATCTCCGTGGGAATGCCCGTGATCATGGTCATGGCCTTCTTCTTCATGGTCGTGGTCATGGATATATCCTTCCAGCAGATCACCACCCTCGCTTTCGGGGGACAAGTTGTCCCCACCGGCTGTGCTTTCAAATTCCTCCCCGAGAAACTGTCCATATCGCAGGCGAAGTACCTTTTGGTCAAAGCCGATTTCGTTCGAATTGTACTTGAATTGTTGGGTTTCTAGTTTGGACTTTTCGGCAATCAGTTTTTTGGTATCTATGATGATCTGCCTTTGGCTTCTGAAATATTCGGGCATGATGTCCACGGCCATCTTGGTCAGCTCGGCATCACTTAGGTTTTCCAGGTCCTGGTATTGGATAAAAAAAGTTTCTGATCTGCTGACATTGGGTTGTGGCTGCTGATTGTCTACCGCAACCCAATAATAATACAGCTCATCACCCGGCGAAAAGGAGAGTGCTTCCAAGTCCAGTGTCGTGGAAAGATGGGCTTCTTTAAACCTGTTTTTGGAAAAAGGGATTTTGTTTTCCCTAAATTTGACGTTCTCTCCGCTACCCCGAGCCAAGGTAGCCACGACATACACTTCATTGACCAAAAAATCATCGGATACCTTGGCTTCCAATTTGATTTTGGGATCAGAGGTTTTCCTAAAGGTGCGGTACGTTTCTTTGGTCGCTGGCATAATGACCGGTTTTTGATCCAGTTGGGCCTCGATGGGATGGAAGTCTGTGGTCAGCAGGGTTTCCTCCCCATTCATCACCCTAATGGCATAAATGCCGGAATTCAGCAATCGGTCTTTCAGTTGATAACCGGATGCAGTAGGGGTAAAGGCCAACGCTTTGTCGCTTTGGTCCACCAAGAACACCTCCAAGGAATCAGACTCCTGCAACTCCAGCTCCCATGTGATTTCACTGCCTCGCATGGCACGGATATCCAGGGTTTTGCTTTGACTTTCTTTTAAGCCAGTGTAGGCAGGGGGCTTGACCTTGACTTGAATGTCTTGGATAGACACTTCTTCTTTTCCCTCAGAGATAACTGTGCCTTTCGCACGTTCTCGATGGGAATCAATGGGCTTGCCGGAAAAATCAACAAGACTGCCAACAATTGCCCAAACCAAAGCCATGGACAAAGTCAGCAAAGCGATTCTTTTTAACCCTTGATGCCAATAGATAGGTACTTTCAATCCTTGGGCTTTCTCGTCTACCCGTAGAAGTTGAAGCTGTTCCAGTGGATTCCTTTCTTTTTTGTACAACAAATCCAAACTGTATTCCAAACCTGGCAAGTCCCGGTGAAGCTTTCGGGTGGCCATGGGACCATTGATTTTCCACACCTGAAAATGGATCATGCCGAGAATCAGCGAAAGCAGCGAAAATAGAAAGGCCAATTTCAATGGAAAAGCCAGGGTCAAACCTATGAACAGGACTACTGCGGCAGATAGCAGGGTTTTCAGCAAGGCATTGACCTGAAGCTGCAAAACGGTATGCGATATGGTCCGGTTCAAATGTTTCATAACTGCCTCGGTATGGCCATGCTTCTTTCGATGCCTGTGAAGATGATCAACAAAACGAATAGAAAGGTTTTTAAGGGAAAGCTGTTTGATGCTTTGGTTTCTGAAGGGGTGTTAAAATGGGCTTTTATTTGAGCCATGGAAAGTTGGGAGGATTGTTTTTCCAATCCCAAATGCTGCAAAAGGCCATCCAAAATCCGTTCGGGAAGCGTTCCGTCCTTGACCCATTTTGAACTGGGATGTGGCCGCTCGGCAAGCTGAATGATTTGAGGGTGAGATGGATGACCAACATGCCCAAACACAAAATACAACACTTCTGTTTCCACTTTCTCCGGCTGTTGATCGGTAAAAAACAGCTTGATCCTTGTTGAATTGAGCCCCTCACCAGCTTCTTCCAACTCCAAGTCATATACCTCCTCAATTGAACGGATCATGGAGTGAATTGTATTTATTTCTTCCTGAATGGTAAAATCATGTGCGTAGTACAATTTTGAAATTGGAATATTTTTAATCGCATTTACCGAATTGCTCTCATCTAGGGTCAGTTCACCTGACTGGGATATAAAAAGGCTTTGGTTATTGGGAAGCTGTAGCTTTTTCTGGACTACAAAATCCTGATCCAGCTTGTCATAGACATGGAAGATAATGGGATAGGGGAGGTCAATGGGTTGTTTCGGTAACAGGAAGGAAGTGCTGCTCAGGTAAAGGTGGACTTCATCAGCTTCCAATTCATGCAAAGCTGAAATCCAATGGGGAGCGGAAATGATTTTATCAAAATCCGCTATCGCTTCAAAGGAATTATCTTTCTGACCTATACCATACACACATTCGCCTGCAGTTTTGGCTTGTTCGAGTTCAAAGGCAAAATTGGCCAATAGCTGGGAATCGGTCTCTACCAGGTGGATGATTTTTTTATCGGTTGAAAACGGTGGGTTTTTCAAAAATAAACCTGTCAGAATCAAGGAAAGCAACATGATCATGGCACACCGGACCAAGAGCAACAAAATATGGTTCAATCGCCAGCCTCTGCTGCGCAGGTGGTCCACTTGGGGTAAGAATTTCATGGCTGCCCATGCCACCTGTTTCCCTCTCTTCTGACTCCAAAGATGGATCAGTAAAGGGATGAGCACAGCAAGCGTCCCCAAAAGCCATAAGGGATGGGCGAGACTCATGACTTTTTCTGTTTGGAGGTAAGGTAGGCGAGCAGGATATTTTCTACTGGGTCACTCAGTCTACAGCGAAACAATCTTACCCGGGGCAGATTGAGCTCCCTATCGAGGTCAGTCAGAAAATGACTGATGGATTTTCTGTAAGCGGTTGCTACCTGCTTGGTTTGCAATTCTACGGTTCTGTTTGATTCCAGATCTTCGAATCGGTACATGCCTTTTTTTAGACTAAAGTCCAGCTCATGATCTCCTAGAATTTGAAAGATGATGATTTCTCGTTTATTGGATACCATGCTTTGGATCAGTCGGATCCATTCCTCATCGATTTGGAAAAGGTCAGAAAAAAAGAAAATAAGTTCTTTCTGTCTGGAATTCAGTTCGGGCAGATCAGGATCCATATTTCCCCATTTTCCCTCGGCTTTCAGGCTTTCCAGCTGCACAAGGATTCTTTGAAAACTATGGCCTTTGGCAGGCACCTTCATTTCCATCTGTCCATTTTGAAGCACAAATAGACTCATTTTGTCATTTTGTTGATGTCCCAGATAGGCCAGGGATGCCGCCAGTATTTTGACATAATCCAGCCTGCTGACCCCATCTTCTTTGTAATTCATGGATCCCGAGCCATCCACCAGAAAACGGATGTTGAGGTGACTTTCTATGTTGGATTCCCGAACTTGATACCTGTTTGACCGCGCAAAGAGCTTCCAGTCAATCATTTTGGGATCATCCCCGGGTTCGTAATGCTTGTATTGTTCAAATTCCGTCCCGCTTCCGATCCGTTTCCCCCAATGCAATCCGGTCCACATGGCGTCAGATACAATCTTAGCTACAAGCTGAAGGTTGTTCAATCGGATCAATTCAAGGGCTTGATGGGTCATGGCTTGGGATAGTTTTTCAACAACGCCTGTATGATATCATCGGAGTTGACCTGTTCAGCTTCTGCCTTGTAATGTAGTGCCAACCGGTGCCTCATCACAGGATAAGCCAAATGATGGATATCTTCAGGAACCACAGCATAGCGGCCTTTCAAGACTGCCCTACCTTTTGCGGTCAAAATCAGGGCTTGTCCGGCCCTTGGGCCAGCACCCCATTCCACATATTTTTTCACCAGTTCAATGGAACTATCAGTTGGCCTTGATGCCCTCACCAGCTGATTGACATAAGCAATGAGTTCTGGACTGATGTGGACTTCCCGTGTGAGGTGCTGTAGAGAGATGATGTCAAGATCAGAAAGAATGGACTGTCGGTCCTGAAGTTCGACCCCTGTGGTTTTGGTCAGTACTTCTAGCTCTTCCTCCAGAGAGGGATAGCCAAGCTTGACATACATCAGAAAGCGGTCAAGTTGGGCTTCCGGAAGGGGATAGGTTCCTGACTGCTCGATGGGGTTTTGCGTTGCGATGATCATAAATGGCCTGGGTAGAAGATGAACATTACCGGCATAAGTCACGGCTTTCTCCTGCATGGCTTCCAACAAGGCAGCCTGGGTTTTGGGAGGCGTTCGGTTGATCTCATCTGCCAATACAAGGTGGGCGAAAATCGGACCCTTATTGAACTGGAAGAACTTTTTGCCAGTTTCATGGTCTTCTTCCAAGATTTCAGTCCCGATGATGTCTCCCGGCATCAGGTCCGGGGTAAACTGAATCCTTTTGAATTTCATGTCCAGGGCATCAGAGATGGTTTTGACCATGAGGGTTTTGGCCAATCCGGGAACCCCTTCCAAGAGGCAATGCCCTCCCGCCAACAAAGCAATCAAGACTTCCTCTATGGCCTCCTCTTGACCTACAATGACCTTGGCTATTTCCTTTTTCAAAAGGGGCAGCTTATCAACCAGTGCTGTATATTTTTCCAATGCTGTATGTTCCAAACTCAAATCGTTAAAGCATAAATAACTATGTTGACTCCAAAACGGGTATTGTCCTGAGCCAAAAACCGTTTGTTTCTAAAATCATAATCCCACTCACAGCCATAATCCTTGTTGCTGTAGAGCACCCCGATTCTTCCCTTTACAGTGATGGCTTTCAGATAATCATGCACCAGGTCATCTCCCCAGCCGTTCAGTTCGAAAGAACTGGTGGGAGGGCCGTCGGGAAACTGGAAGAAACAGTTGTAGATCCTGTGGTCATTTGGGATTTTCTGAAGGGCTTCTGCACCAAAAGTCCGACCCATTTCAGCCTCAAAAGACTGGGCAAACAAGCCATCAATGTCATGGTTGCAGTCATCCACAAATACAAACCCTCCATTCAGCACGTATTGTTTGAAATGGTTTCTTTCCTGACTGGTAAATTCCACGAGTCGATGCCCGCTGAGGTAGCAAAACGGGCTTTTAAAAATCTCGGGACTGCTCAGTTCGACAACCTTTTCTTTTTCCTCAATGGGTATGGTAGTGTATTCTACCAGAGAATTGAGCAAGTTGGAAGGCATCCGCTGATCGGTATCCCAATTGCCTGAGCTGTATTTTAACCTGGTGAAAAAGAAATTTGACATAGTTGGTCTGTACATGTCACTGTACGCTGAATGCGTGTACAAGTTTTTCCAAAAATTTTAAAGTCACAGGGTTTCCAAATGCTATGGCCTCCCTGTGACTTTAAAATCCTGGTCATTAAACCGCGTCGGATAAACTGGTGAAGGTGAAATCCCTGATTTTCATCGGAGGGATCATATTGCCTCCGGTGCGTTCAGGTTTACCCATGGCCTCGATGTTGTTGAGCATGATCACCGGGCTCTCATTGAAGCGGAAGTTTTTTACAGGAAATTTGATTTGACCGTTTTCTATGTAGAAAGTACCATCCCGGGTAAGCCCTGTGTAGAGGAGGGTTTGGGGATCTACTGCTCGGATATACCAAAATCTGGTCACCAATACTCCCCGGTCCGTATTTCGGATCATTTCTGCCAAGGACTGAGTGCCTCCTTCCATGATGATCCCTGAAGGACCTGGCAAGGGCTCTTTCCCTTGCTGTTCTGCCCAGAATCTGGAATACACCATGTTTTTGACCACCCCGTTTTCTATCCACGAGGTTTTTTGGCGGGGAAGGCCATCAGCACCCCAAGGACTGGCTGGAATGTCGACATGTGCCGGGTCTGAATAGATATTTACCCGTTCGTCAAATAGCTTTTCTCCCACCCGGTTGCCACCTCCTTTTTTGCTTAGAAAACTTCTTCCTTCATCGGCACTTCGTGCATCCATACTTCTGGCCAGTAAACCGATGAGGTTGCTGGCAGCGGTGGGCTCCAGTATTACCGTATATTTGCCAGGTTCGATGGCCTGTGCATTGACAGAAGCGGCTGCTTTTTGCATGGCCACTTCGGTGGTCTGCCGGCTGTTGAGCAGTGAGACGTCATTGAAGTCCTTGATGGCATAGCCAGAACCTGTTCCATCGGCCGTGCGGACGGTGATCGAAAAATCCACTGAGGTGCTTTTGTAATAGCCAAACATTCCTTTGCTGTTGCCCATGGCAGAAAATCCGGAAAAGTCTTCCAGATACCCGGCCGTGGTCAGATTTTTATCTGAAGCAGGCAAGATGCTGTCAGCTGCTACCTGAGCCCTAAAATCAGGATCAATCGCATCAGTGGCCTCGCTAAAAGTCTTGGCCTCTTCGTATTCCTGTGGTCCCAACATGGGCATGTATTCAGGATTTTCAGGGGCAAGTCTTGCAATCTCTTCTGATCTTTTTACTGCCTTCCTAAGCGAATCGTCATCCAATTCATTGATGGAGGTATTTCCGCTTTTCTTACCAAAAACACTGGTGATGGAAAGGCCGAGTTCATCGCTTTCTCCGCTGGTGTTTACCGTGTTTCGGGCATAGCGGATGTTGCCTGTTTTACCGCCATATATATTGACACTCATTTCGTCTGCCTCTGAATAGGACAGGACTTTATCTATGATTTGTTTTGCTTCTTCTTTTGTTAAAACTGCCATGTGAATTTGGTGTTTGAGTTAAATCCTTCTTCCTGTGTTGATCACATTGACCCCATTGAATCGGGTGGTGGAGCTGCCGTGGGAAACCGCACTGATCTGTGAAGGTTGCCCTTTTCCGTCAAAAAAGGATCCGAAAGTACGGTAATCGTCTTTGTCGCAGATCTGTACGCAGGAATTCCAGAATTCCTGGGTATTGGACTGGTAGGCCACATCATTGAGCATGCCTACGATTTCTCCGTTTTTGATCTCATAAAACAGCTGCCCGCCAAACTGAAAGTTGTAGCGTTGTTGATCGATGGAAAATGAACCCCGACCTACGATATAAATGCCTTTTTCCACATCCTTGATCATGTCAAGGACGCTAAGCTTGTCTTTGCCAGGCTTCAGGGAAACGTTGGGCATTCTTTGGAATTGGACAGAACTCCAGTTGTCTGCATAGCAACAACCGTGGGATTCCTCCTCGTTGATGATTTTGGCCTGATCCCGGATGGCCTGGTAATTGACAAGGATGCCGTCTTTGATCAAGTCCCACTCTTTACACTTCACCCCTTCGTCGTCATAAGCCACTGCACCCAGGGTATTTGGCTGGGTTTTGTCTGCTACGATGTTGACCAAATCGCTGCCATACTGGAAATTTCCGGATTCCCACTTGTCGAGGGTTGCAAAACTGGTTCCTGCATAATTGGCTTCATAACCCAATACCCGGTCCAATTCCAATGGATGACCCACAGATTCATGGATGGTCAAACCCAAATGATTGGGATCTAAAACCAGGTCATATTTTCCGGCTTCGACAGACTTGGCTGCCAGCTTTTCATTGACCTGAAGGGCGGCTAGTTTGGCATCTTCCATGATGTCATAAGAATTGCGGTAACCGATCAGGCCATTGGGCCCTTCGATTTTTTCTGAAGCAAGCCCGTCCATGTATTCATAGCCCATACCCATGGGGGAACTCAGCGCATCTCTCGTTTTGAATACACCTACTGCCTGATCTACCGCAGAGGCAGTGAAAGTAGGCCATATCCTGTGGATGTCCTGATCTATGTAAGAACCATCAGAGGAGGCAAAATATTTCTGTTCATTGACCAGAAACAAGGCTGAATTGATAAATTTCGCCCCATTTTCCATAGCCACATTATTGGCAGCCAATAGGAGGTCAGTTTTCTCTTTGACGGGGATTTCAAAACTGTTTTTCTTGATAGGGGTCTGCCAGCTGACTTCTCCAAAACCTTTTACAGGAGCTAATACAACGGGTTCTTTCTGTAATTTTGCATTGGCTTTTGCAATGGCCACAGCGGTTTCAGCGCATTTGGCGATACCCTCGGGAGTCACATCATGGGTTGCCGAAAAGCCCCAGGTTCCATCTGCGATGACCCGTATGCCCACTCCGAAAGACTCGTTGTTGGTGATGTTTTGGACATTTTTTTCTCTGGTAAAAAGGTATTGTTGCAAATACCTACCGATTCTAACATCGGTGTAGGTGGCCCCTTTGCTCTTGGCGGCATTTAGCGCAATGTCAGCCAACTGCTTTTTGGCGGCATTCTCCAATCTTTCTTCCAGCAAGGCGGCTTCTGAAACCGGGTGGCCCATCAGTGGTATGCCAGGAATCATCATGGCACCCATACCGAGTCCGGTAAGGTTGATAAAATCTCTTCTTTTCAAAGTTATAGTTGTTTAGAAATTGACAATATGGGTTTATATCAGGGTTCAAGTTAGGAGTATGGCCTTAATAATCCAAGTAAGAAAAAACGAGTCCTAGACCCTTTTTGATTAAGGGATTGATTATAGGTTTGGGTGGTCAAAAAAAAACCGTTATAGCCTAAACTACGAAGGCTAAAACGGCTGAAATCAAATCAAAGAGGTCTGATTAGCGATGGAAGCCCTTTGAAACAAATGCCAAAACATCAGGAAGAGCAGTTCTCCAATAGGACCAAGTGTGGCCTCCATCCCGAATGCGGAACTCATGTGGGATTTCTTTCTTCTTCATGGCAATGTGAATCAAGCTGTTGCCTTCATACAAAAAGTCATCATCTCCGCAGTCAATGTACCAGCGAACGGCATCCTTTTGCTCATCGGGCATATTTTCTATGAGTGTAAGCGCATTGTATTCCTGAACGTACTTTTCAAGACTGGCCTGTGGTATATTTTCTATGTCCACAATCCGTCTAATTTCATCCACAGAAGAGGGTCCTATGTAAGCACTTAGGGGACAGGATGAGGAAAACATGTCAGGGTATTTCAAGGCATACATAAAGGAACCACCCCCTCCCATAGAGAGCCCCGCTACAGACCTGAATTCTTTGGTGGGCCTGGTCCGGTATTTTTGTTCGACATGGGGAATCAGTTCCTCGAAGAAAAAATCCTCATAATTCCAATCGCCTTGAGGATGATTAAAATAGCCCATTCTTCCCGTCCTTGCATCTGGCATAATGATGATCATGGGGGTGGACTTTCCCTCTAGGATGGCTTTATCCGCAATGTGTTGCACTTCTCCGAACTGCACCCATCCGGTCTGATCATCTCCGGCGCCATGCAACAGATAAAGCACTGGGTAGCTTCGATTGGAATCTTCATATCCAGGAGGGAGGTAAACCGCATATTTGCGTTCACTTTTCAGGTGTTTGCTTTGCAGTGTTTGGTTGTCATGCACCTGACTGTTTTGGCCCATCAGCGCAAAGGGAAAGCCAAATAGTAGGATAAGAGGTATTAGAAAATGGTTATTTCTCATATTAATGGGTTTGTAGATAACTGTTTATTGATTGCCTCGGGTGTTTCTTGGATTGGGCCTTTGTGTTTCCGGATTTGGTCTTAGGTTTTGGTTTGGAGGAGCGGTGATGGGGTAGTTTTTTGCTTTCCATGCCGCAAAACCACCTGCCAAACCCCTTACATTCATAATGCCGGCACTTTTGAAGGCTTTTACGGCCTCTTCTATCCCTTTTCCATCCGCATTGTATATGATATAGGCGCTGCTTTTATTCAGTCTCCCGATTTTTGTGGTCAAATCGCGGATAGTGCTGTAATGGTATCCGGTTTTGGCATTGGTTATGGTACCGGTCTGGGAATGTATATCCACAGCCCTAAGATCCAGAAAAACAGTTCCCTTGCCATAGGCCTGGTTTCGTGCCACATCTACGCTGACCACATCGGAAGTGGCGGCTTCACTGGTACCTGTAGTGGGATAATTTTTGTTTTTCCAAGCTACAAAGCCTCCTTCAAGACCTTTGACATCTCTAAATCCAGCATTTTTAAAAACAACAAGCGCATCTTCCAGTTTGGCTCCACTGGAATTGTAAATGACATACCTGGCGTTTTTGTCCAATTTAGCAATTTTTGTGGACAGCTCCCGGTTGGTGTTGTAGTGGTATCCGGTACGGGCATCTTTGATGATTCCACTACGCTTCAGTTCTGCGGGTGTTCTGAGGTCCAGCCAAACATGGTTGCTGTTGAAGTTCTGTCTGAAGGCGATTTCTGGACTAACCATTCCCTGAACCGAACCAGGTGTATCTCTGCTGATGGGATAGTCTCTCTCTTTCCAACGGTTAAACCCTCCCTGAAGTCCACTTACATTGGTAAACTTCAGTTTTTCAAATGAGGCCAATACATTGTCCAGGTTACGGCCATCTGCATTGTAAATAATGTAGGTCCTGTTTTTGTCCAATCGGCTGATTTTGGCCTCCAAATCCCTGATGTTGCTGTAAGCATATCCTGTTTCTGCCCGGGGTATTTTACCCGATTGGCTAATCTGTGCGTCAGTTCTCAAATCAAGCCAGACATAATTGCGGTTGTTGTAAGCAATCCGGTAAGCTTCTTCTACAGAAATGTATTCCCTTTCAGGAACCACAATTCCCCCAGTAATGGGATAGCCTCGGTTAACCCAGGCATTGAAGCCGCCTTGTATCCCGTACACTGACCTAAAACCCATGTTGTCAAAAATCTGAAGAATACCACTGAGCGTTTGTCCTGTGCTGTTATAAAAGATGTAGCGCTGATTCCTGGGTAGCCGATCGATCTTATTCATCAGTTCCAACTGATTATTGAAATGGAAACCTGTCCGAGCCATCGGTATATATCCTCGGGATTGCACTTCTGTAGGAGGTCTTAAATCCAGCCAAACAAAGTTGTCATTCAATCCCAAACGATAGGCTTGTTCAGTGGTAATGACTGTCCTCTCAAAGTCATAATTGATTTCAATAGGGTAGTTCCTGCTTTGCCAAGCCCTGAAGCCACCTGAAATGGCCAAGACATTTGAAAAGCCTAGGTTTCTGAATACACTCAATACAGAAGCCATACTATAGCCATCCTCGTTGTATATCACATAATTCCTGTTGACATTCAATCGGTAGAGTTTTCCTTCCAGCTCCCTCAGAGACTGGTATTCAAATCCCGTCATGGCATTTGGAATGGTTCCTTCATACAGGTATTGGTTGGGTGATCTCAAATCCAGCCAATAATAGGCGCCATGATTGAGCATTCTATAAGCCTCATTGACACCGATAAAATCAATGATTTGATGGCTAGGGTTGTTCCAACCCGGATCTGTGCCAGGTGGGGCCACAGTACCTGGACCACCAATAGGAGAGTAAACGGTACAGGAAATGAATTGACATACCAGAAATATAAAAAATAGGTTGGTAATACGAATGGTGTTTTGATTCATATTGGCGTTGATAAGGGAAAAACGCGCTCTTTAATTGGATATATGTTTGAATTTTTCAATCTCCACATGGACTTTCAAACCTAACCAGGTTGAACGATGAACCCAAAAATGGGCTATTAAAAATACAATTTTATTGGTATAACTCAAAATTAAGATTCCTTCCATGAATATTAAATATGCTGCCCATATTTCAAATAGGAATGGTAGCCTGCCCGCTCACTTCTTTGAAACGGATTTTTTCATCTGTTCTTTTTTGACACAAAATGCTGATGGCTTTAGAAGTGAGTTGAAAAAGCCTGGGATAGCCTCCAGTAACTTGGGCATCCCTCATCAAAACGATCAGTTTGCCAGAAGGGGTCAATTGAACTGTTCCTGGGTAACATGGGGCAGAAAGGATTTCAGGTAAGGAAATATTCAGGGTTTCATTCAATTGGATGCCCATTCTGTTTTGTTGTTTACCCACTGAAAATTCCATGGACATCAAATCATCCCAAACTTCGGGATCAATCCCTTTGGATTCAGGGCCCGGGTAAACCTTTAGGGTGTTTTGATTCAAATAACTTGGATGTGATGATATATGGGCATGTTTACTTTGCAGTGGCTTGTTGTAAGCCCGATAAGGCAAGACCATCCCTTTGCTCAAAAAAAAATTTGAGGTAATTCCTTTAAAAAAGGAACGGCTACCTAAAATGCTTTCGGTGAGAAATCCGCCCTTGATTCCCAAATAAAGGTACTGCCCAGTTTGGGGTGCATTGATTTTTACCCTATCTCCCGCTTGTATCTGATGAACTTTATAAATCTCTTTCTGGGAATCATTGATAAATAACTCCGTGGGTGCACCGGTCAAGACCATATGCGTGGTTTTGTCAAATTCAAGGTTTGCACCACATAGCGTCAACTCCAATGAACTGGCTGTTGGCTTGTTTTTCAACAGGTGATTGGCGCTTTGATGAGCAAATAAGTCCATAGGGCCGGATTCAGGGACACCATACTCCACGAAACCCTTTCTCCCCAGGTCCTGAATGGAATTTATCGGTCCGATTTTGTTGATTTGGCAACCTTTCATTTAGATTACTAAAGTGGGTGAGAAATTACCCTTTGTGACATCTTTTTGGATAAGCTGATAATCCTTTTTTTGGATTGGATAAAACGCAATCCGATCTCCGGGCTGGGCAAAGACAGGGGGGGCATGTTCCGGTCGAAATAAACTCACCGGACATTTGCCAATTATATGCCATCCTCCTGGACTGTCCAAGGGATAAACCCCAGTTTGTTTTCCGCCTATGGCTACCGAACCTTTTGGAATCAGTGGGTCTGGATGTTTTTTTCTGGGTAAATGTAGGATTTCAGGGAGTCCCCCCAAGTACATGAATCCCGGTAAAAAGCCATAGAAATACAATAGGTAGTTGTTTTGGCAATGATGATCCACAATTTCATTCGGTGAAAGTTGAAGTATGTGGGCCATGGATTCCAAATCTTTACCTTCGTAAAGAACAGGAAGGGTCCAGCTTTGATAGATCCATTTTGGCTTGGGTAAAGTGATGACCTGAAGTAAGGTATCAATGATCTGAACGTAATCAAATTTATCCTTGAACACACATCCCATCTGATGATAGCCCATCCTAAGGTCCCTAAGTTCATGTCCATAATTTTCTGTGATCACTTCTTTGGCAAGTAGCATTTCCTGGAGAATTTCCGGTGAAATTTTGTCGGGCCAACAAATTTCCAGTTGTTGAGGACTGGTTTGGTGAAATTGTAGGGCAAATTTCATGCGGAACGGATAAGTTGTAAGTGAGAGGAAATGGCTTTTGCCAATTGGACTGCCTTGGGATTGTCCCCATGTACACAGAGGGTTTGGATTTGGACAGGTATCAGGGTTCCATCAAGACATTGGATCACATGATCTTCAGCCATTCGCCCAACGTGGGCAAGTACTTCCGTTATTGATGTCAAAACAGCCTTCGGATGTTGGCGGGGAATTAACGAGCCATCTGCAAAGTAATTTCTATCAGCAAATCCTTCAATGCGGTAGTCAATCCCAGCAGTTCGGGCTTTATCCTCAATGACACTCTTAAAGGGCACAAAAAGGGCTACACCTGAATAATATTGTCGGACCAGTTCCACCATAAGTTCGGCTACCTCTGGGTTTTTGGCGGCATCATTGTATAAGGCACCGTGCGGTTTGATGTGATTTAGGGTACCTCCATTTTCCTTGATCAAAGTATCCAGAGATTGAATTTGATCCAAAATGTTTGCCTTTAAACATTCTTTGTCCATTTTTATGGAAATCCTTCCAAAGTTGACCCGGTCAGGATAGGAGGGATGTGCCCCTATTTTTACCTTATGTTGCAGGGCAAGTCGGATGGTTCCTTGCATGGTCTGATCGTTTCCAGTGTGCCCACCACAAGCGATGTTGCAACTTTGGATATAAGGCATGATGGCTTCATCTGTTCCCATTCCTTCACCTAAATCTGCATTCAATTCCATCATTTGCTTTTCTTTTGTTTAAAAACCATCACCATCAATTGATTATTTGCAGGATGCTTTTCAGACCTAGCAACAATGTGAACAACCAGATGATTAGCCCTAATATATTCAATTTCCAGCTGTTTTTAAAGTGACCCAGGAGTCCCTTTTGGTTTACAGTCCATAATAAAAACGTGCTGATCAAAGGGAGTAGTATTCCATTGGCCAATTGGGCAAATGTAATGAGTTGCACAGGTTTAATGCCCAATGAAGAAAACATCAGGCCCAAACCCAAGATAGTTCCCATCGCCCAACGCATGGCTTTGGACTTGATCGCTGTGTCCAATCCGAAACAACCTGACACCACCAAGGCTCCTGCCAAGGGGGCTGTAATGGCTGAAGTGATGCCGGCTGCAAACAAACCGATTCCCAGAAAGTAGGGTGCGAAGCCCCCCAGGGTCAGTTCAAGCCCTTTGGCCAAGTCTATTGCAGAGTTAACTTCTTCCGCTGATCCAACCGCGGCGGTGATGACTATGGCCATGGAAATCAAACCACCTAAGATGACCGATACCAAGGTATCTTTCCGCACATATTTCAAGTCAGAGGTTTTAGCCCATTTTTGACCTACCAAAGAAGCATGAAGAAAAAGATTGTAGGGAACCACAGTCGTTCCAATCAGTGCGACGATGGTCAGAATATTGCTTGTGTCAATTTTTGGAACCAAGCCTTTGAACAGCAAGCCTAGGTGCGGACGGGTCAAAATAGCCGTACTCAGAAAGGCCAGACTCATTAAAATCACCAAAGCCAGCATGAATTTTTCAATGGATTTGATTGACCCAGTCATGAGCAGAACAAAGGCCAAAAGCCCGATCAGGACATTGAGCGGTTTTATTTTAAATTGCCCAATGGAAAATTCCGGGGAGGAAAGAAAAACCTCCAAGCCCAGGGCCCCACCGCTGATGTTGCCGGCTTCATAGGCGGCATTACCCAAAACAATGGCCAACAGCACCAAAACAAGCGCCGAAAGTTTGAGTACAGGAGGGTGGATCTGGGATTTAATGGCTTCTGCAAGACCTTTCTGGGTCACCAAACCAATTCTTGCTGCCATTTCCTGTAATACAATGGTGGCCAAAATGGATAAACCCAAAGCCCAAAGCAGATCAAATCCAAAATTGACTCCAGCGACTGTGCAGACCGTCACCGTACCAGGTCCAATAAAAGCTGCTGCCACCAGAGGACCAGGTCCTATGTTATTTCTCCAGTTTTTACCCATAATGCCAATGGATTCCTTCGGAGACTGCTCCTATGGAACTAATTGAAAGTGACTAAAGTAGGAAATAATGAAAAAGAATTGACTTAGGGTCGCAAAATGTTTGCAAACAAGCCTACCTGAAGGTACCCATGACTTTCTCCTGCCACATCTTGGGACATCCAACCAGCCTGTAGGTTCACCCCCCTATTGAATTGGTAACCCAAAGCTGTATAAAAACGGTTGCGGTCATACAAGAACCCTTGAGGCTGAATGAACAGCTCGTCATAGGCGGTGATAAAAAAAGTCTGGGCTTGAATGGTTTCCTTATTGATGGGAAAAGCAGCCATTAAGCGGTACCTGACCCTGTTTTTATAGATGTCTTCCACAAACCTTTGCTCTAACCTGCCCCGATGCTCCAGTGAAAACCTACCGATTTTTTGTAAATAAAGGGCTTGTTGCCAGATTCTGTTTTCTTTAAAAGTATGCTCTATGGTCTTTTCATTGGGATAGGTTTCAATATAACCATACCCTGCTGTGACCACGAAATTCTCGTTGAAGTGGTGGTTGATTCCGGTTCTGAGCAGCAATTGCTCGTGACTGGCATTTAAATCAAGATAACGGTCCTGTATTTCAGCATGGACACTCCACCGGTCATTGATTTCTGTCTTGTTAAAAAACATGTACCAAATGCCTAAATTGCTTTCCGGCACACTTTGGGCAAGGAGAGGAAGGTAAGTTCCCGAAAGCAGCAAAACAAGAAGGAAAATTCGGTTCATGGAAATGGGTTTATTATACCAATCTTACGGTAATTCCATCGCAATAGATGCTGAATTTCCGGAAATGGTTAAAATTTATTTTTTCGTAAATTGATTGTTTATGCCTTAATAGCTCCTTACTTTTCGTTAAGAAATAAAAAAAGTGATGAAGTGCCATTATTCCTATGTACTTTTTTTGATCGGGTTTTTTGTTACACCTGAGGTCTTGGCGCAAAGCCAACAAGATTATATAGAGGTAGATGCAGAGATGCGCAACAAAGCCATCTTGCTTACCCAGGAAGCCTTACAGTTATTGGAAGAGGAAAAAAACAACCTCGCTGTCTTAAAGTTGGAAGCTGCCATTGAGGCGGACTCTACTTTTTACCCGGCCTTTGTGGGTATATACAATGCCGGAAGGTCCTTGGCTGGGGATAAGTCCTATCTGATCAATTATCTGGAACGTGCGAAGGCCCTTTTCCGGCAGAACGATGAGCTTTGTTATTACCTGGGAAATATTTATCAGAATGAGATGGACTTTGAAAATGCCATCCGTGAATATGGTGAGGCCATCCGTTACAGTAAAATCAATGGAGAAGACTATCCGATTGTCTATGCTTATTATTTCAACAGGGCCAATTGTTTTCTGAAAACCCAACAGTATAGGAAAGCCATAACAGATTATGATTATTCGCTGGATTTAAGTCCCAACAATGCCGACATCTATACCAATCGGGGGTACTGTCATTTGAAAGTGCAGGAAAAGGAAAAAGCCTGTTTTGATTGGAGCAGGGGTTTGGAATTGGGAAATCCCCAAAATAAAAAATACCTCGAAACGCACTGCCGATAAGATTAAATGTCGAGATTAGGAAAATTCTAAAGGATATGAAAAGGCTGAGAGAAACCAACAGGAAAAAAAAGGATATTTACTATGTTCCAAATATTGTTTTTAATTTTACATCTGGTTTTCAAACCAATTGATTACTGCTTATGGCCATGAATATAGTGATTGCTGGTGCGGGAGATATGGGATACCATCTTGCTGAGCAATTGAGTTACGAGAACAGAGACATCATCCTGATCGATACCAACAAGGAAGTTCTGGACAATGTGGCCTCCCATCTTGACATCATGACCATAGTGGGGGATTCCTCTTCCATTGAGGTGTTGAAAAATGCCAATGTCAAGGAAGCCAGCATGGTTATGGCAGTGACCACCTCTGAAAAAACCAATATCCTTACCGCTATTTTTGCCAAACAACTTGGTGCGAAAAGGGTGGTGGCAAGGGTGAGAAACCATGATTATCTGGAACCTGAAAACAAAACCTATTTTGAAAACCTGGGAATAGATACCATTATTTCACCTACCATGCTTTGCAGTGGAGAAATCCACCGGATGATCAAAAATTCTACTTTTTCTGATATTTTCGAATTTGAAGAAGGTAAATTGAATGTGGTGGGCATTACATTGGATCAGTATTCCTCCTTGGTCAACAAGAAAATTTCCGACGCCAGTAAAAGCCCCATTTTCAAAGAGATTCGGATCATAGCCATTGTCAGAGATCAGATGACACTGATTCCCCGAGGCAATACCATCATTAGAAACAATGACCATGTCTACTTTATTTCGAATAAACAGGCAGTAGATTCCATCATTGATCTGATAGGACAAAAAGAAGTCATCATCAAAAATATAATGATCATCGGAGGTGATGATATGGCATACACAACAGCCATTAAATTGGATGAGGATTATCGGGTGACCTTGGTTCACAACAATAAAGAGAGGTGTAAATGGCTTGCGGAGCAACTAAAAAACACCTTGGTCATCAATGGGGATTATAAAAATATCGATCTATTGATTGAAGAAGGTTTGGAAGAAATGGATGCGTTTTTGGCCCTCACGGAAAGTTCCGAGACCAATATTATCACTAGTCTGAGTGCCAAAAACCATGGGGTGTACAAAACCATCGCCCATGTAGATACCAGAGAATATATCCATATTTCCCATAGCATAGGGGTGGACTCCCTGATCAATAAAAAACTGGTGGCGGCCAATCAGATCACCCGGTTTTTGAAAAAGGGTAAAGTAGAGGCCGTTTCTGGAATTTATGGAGTAGATGCGGAATTTATACAATATGAGATTTCCAAAAATAACCGACTTACCAAACATGCCCTGAAGGATCTTCACTTTCCTGAAACGGCCATTGTGGCAGGAGTAGTAAGGGGAGAAGATGTGTATATTCCAGATGGAGATTTTAAGCTACAAATTCATGATAAAGCATTGGTTTTTGCACTGCCTTCAGCTAAAAATGCTTTGGAAAAACTTTTTCATTGATCCATGATCCATTTTAAAGCCATTGCAAAAGTATTGGGAGCCCTATTGATATTATTAGGGGGATTGATGCTTCCTGGTATCGGGTTTTCTTTCTACTACAACAGTGGTGATCAAATGGCTTTGATTTACTCAGCGTTTGTTTCTTTGGCCACCGGAGCCATGCTCTATTTTTCTTTCTCGAAGCAAGATCAAAATATCCGAAAAAGAGAGGGATACCTGATTGTGGCCCTCAGTTGGTTATTGATGTCCCTTTTTGGATTGATGCCTTATCTTGTAAGTGGAAGTATCAGCAATCTGCCGGATGCGATTTTCGAATCTGTTTCTGGTCTGACAACAACCGGAGCTACCATATTGACCGACATAGAAGCTTTACCTGAAGGCATCTTGTTTTGGAGAAGTATGACCCAATGGATTGGAGGTCTTGGCATTATTGTATTGACAGTAGCCATCTTGCCTTTGTTGGGTATTGGGGGAATAGAACTTTTTGTGGCAGAATCTCCTGGACCCACCTCTGATAAGTTGCACCCTAGGATCAGGGAGACCGCCAAACGCCTATGGTTCGTATATGTAGGGCTTACATTTATGGCAGGAATTCTGTATTATTTGGGTGGCATGACTTTTTTTGATGCAGCCAACCATGCGCTGACCACCATGGCCACGGGAGGTTTTTCCACCAAAAATTCCAGCATGGCTTTTTATGACACAGCATTCATCCAATATGTGGCTGTGGTTTTCATGTTTTTGGCCGGAACCAACTTCACTTTAATTTATTTTGGAATCACAGGTAGGTTTCAAAAAGTCTGGAGAAGTGATGAATTTAGGGCTTACCTAAGTGTTGTATTACTTTTGGTCATATTGTTGGCCATACCGGTTTACTACCACAGTGGCAAACCCCTTGAGAATGCTTTTAGAGATACCTTGTTTCAAGTGGTTTCCCTGATCACCACAACAGGCTATGTGACTGCGGATTACACGTCCTACAGCAATGGGTTGACACTCGTTTTCTTTATGCTTCTTTTCTTTGGTGGCTGTGCCGGTTCCACAAGTGGGGGGATTAAGTTTGTCAGGCACCTTACCTTTTTCAAAAACGCCATTTTGGAATTCAAAAGAATTGTTCATCCAAGGGCAGTCGTCCCCCTCAAAATCAATGGGGATAGGGTAACAGGAAAAATCATTACCCATATCATTAATTTCCTGCTGATCTATCTGATCATTTTTGTTTTGGGAAGTGTTGTGATCAGTGCCATGGGTTATGATATCCTGACTTCATTTGGGGCAGTGGCCACTTCCCTTGGTAATGTAGGGCCAGCCATTGGCTTGGTGGGACCCGTTGATAATTTTGCTTTTTTCTCTCCAGTAGCCAAAATCTTCTTGGCATTTCTGATGTTATTGGGAAGGTTGGAGCTGTTTACCATACTAATTCTGTTTACTCCTTACTTTTGGCGGGCCAATTGATTTTGAATATTAAAATGCATTGAGATGAAGAGCAAATTGGACTATCAAATCATTTCTGTTTTTACTGATCAGGACCTAGGGTACAAAGGTAATCCCGCTGCTTGCATTTACTTGGAAAATCCTTTATCAGAGAAACAAATGAAGGACATCGCCATACAATTGGATCAACCGGCCACTTCATTTATCTGGAAAGAACTTCCTGACACAGAAACATTCCGGGTAAGGTGGTTTGCTCCTGACAAGGAAATCCAATTGTGTGGTCACGGTGGGGCTGCTACGGGACTTTTTCTTGCCAAGCGGTATCCATCCTTGAAATCAATTCAACTCCAATACAATCAAGGAGTTTTTACCATTGAGCTGCCCAATGATACCCAATTTGAATTGACCTTAGAGGCCATACCTGTCACCAGGGAAATCTCGGTTCCGGAATCCATAAAAAAAGGGCTGGGAATTGAATTGCTTGGGCTTTTTGAAACAGGAAATAAGCACATAGTTTGGGCCACTCATGAACATGAAATCATGGACATGAAACCTGACTTTGAACTTTTAAGGCAATGCAGCATTTTTGGTTATGCCATCACCGCAGCGGGAAGGGAAGTGGATTTTGTCAGCAGGACACTGATTCCCCATACCTTGCAGTTGGAGGATTATGCAACGGGTTCTTCACATGCAGCTTTGATTCCCTTCTGGGCCGAAAAACTTAAGAAAATTTATCTTAAAGCTAGGCAGTACAGCAGTCGAGGTGGATTTTTTGAAGGTGAACTTAAGGATAACTTGGTAAAACTGACAGGGAAGTTTGCCTGGGAAGCGGAAGGTCAGGTAGCCATACCTAAAAACACGTAAGTTCTTTAGATTATGCCTTGGGTAGGGTAAAGCAAAAAGTGGAACCATGACCCTTTTCACTTTCTACCCAAATTTTGCCCTCACATTTTTCGATCAATTCACGGGACAACATCAGGCCAAGTCCACTGCCTTTTTCATTGTTGGTACCGGGTGTGGAAAAAAATTCATCATTAAATATTTTTTTTAAATGATGTTTATCGATTCCAACACCATTGTCTTTGACACAGATCTTCCATTCCTCTTCCAATTCCTCGGAGGTGACAGCGATTTCACTTCCTTTACCGGTGAATTTCATCGCATTGGTCAGTAAATTGCGCATTACTATATCCACCATCCCTCGATCTGCAAATACATAAACCTCGGAAGATAGCGAATTGATGAATTTTTGACCTTTGATGTAGTTAGACTGAGAAATCAGGTCCAGGTTGGTACCAACGACCTGACCCATGTTGAACCTTTGGCCCTGTACTTCCATGCCCTGCATGTGGCTTTTAGACCACATCAGCAGATTTTCAAGAAGACTGGCATTGTTGCCCAGGTTTTTGGAAATGACAGGAATCAATTCATTGAATTCACTGTAGGTCATGTCACCCTCTTCTATCAGTTCGATCATCCCCTTCAAAGAGATCAAGGGACCCTTTAGATCATGTGCGAGGATGGAAAAGAGTTTGTCCTTTACGTTGTTGGAAAGCCTAAGTTGCTTGGTCTGCCTTTCGATTTCAGATTGGTGTTGCTGAAGTTTTTCAAGGTTTCTTTTTTCTTTCTTATAAGAGCGGTAATAAATCCCCAATCCCGCTAAAAGTACCAGAAGAACAAGAACCATAATGGAATTCACCAACTTTTCAAGAGCGGTCTTTTCCATGATGAGTTGATTCTCCACGTTCAGCCGGTTGATTTCATCCTGTTGTTGACTGATTTTTAAGTTGATCAGGAAATTATTGATTCTTTGTTCATACAAGGTATTGTTGGCTTCAGCGTAAGCTTGTTGACAGCTGTAGGCTTTAGCAAAATTTCCCTGGTCCGAGTACAGTTGGGACATTGTTCGGTAAATGGGCATCATGCCATCAAGGGAAGGTGTCCTTTTGTGAACTGAGTCGGCTTTGATGGATTCCAAAATTGCTTGGTCAAAATCATTTTGGATATAGTAATAATCAACCAACCTTCTCAGACCATGGATGACGCCACGGTCACTCGTCCCTTTGGCAAAACCCAGGTAATCCTCGAAGTCGGCTTTGGCTTTTCCATATTCCTTTAAACTCATGTAAAGATCTCCCCTAATTAAAAGGGAGTTGAAGTAATTTCTTGGCTCCTCCAATTTTTTTTGAATTTTCAGGGCTTCTTCGATATGCTTTAGGGCATCTTCATATTTTTCCTGCTGCGTATATACCTTGGCCAATCCGGAATAGGTATATGCCAAGCCTTCCAGATTATCCATACCTGTAAAGGTAGCTTCAGCCTCAGCATAAAAGTTGAGCGATTCTTCAAGGAGGTTTTGGAAAAAATAAATCTGGGCAATGTTGTTCAAAGCGTAGCCTTTTTCCTGTTCTATGCCATGCTCGATGGCAAGGTCCAAGGTTTCCTCATAAGCCCTGAGGGCCTTTTCCTGCATGTCCATATTTTTATAGACAATGCCTAAGCGATTCATGTTCTGGGCTTGGAAGGCAGGTTTTTTGAGTTTTTTAGCCAGATCAATCGCCTCTTGATAGAATTTGAGGGAAGAATCTGAATAATGGATCAACCAAGCAAAGTCAGTGAGAAGCAGTAATCTTTGGTCAGGATCGGTTTCTGTTTGCAGTTTTTCATAAGCCACTTCAGCTTCTTTCCTCAGCTCCTGAGAAAAACCTTTAACCGTACATACTGAAAAAAGGATGATTGCCCAAAAAAAGGCTTTGAAATGAATAAAAAATCCCGATGCTTTCATGCAGTAAATAATACGGACTAAAGATGCAAAAGTTTAAAAACCTTTGTAATTTAGTTGTAAGGATTGTAAATTCAAAATCTTATTTCCAAAGGGTCATTTGATCAATTGGGCTTGCATTTTAAGCACCCGCTCTTCCAGGCTTTCGGAACTCAGGGTGGTCCTGCTCAATCTGTCCACCATGATGGGGAAAGCAAAAGGGGTGAATCTCATTGGTTTATTGAGGATAATCTGCTGTTGATTGATCCGCCTGATGGTATTGATTACCCTGTCTTTTTCCATCTGAATGGTCAAAGCTTCCCATCTGGCTTGCTGTAAAAGCAGGTTTTGCGGATCATAGTCTTCAAAAACACCGTACAATATACCTGATGTGGCTTGCAGATGCCTGAATGAAACTTTTCTACCCGGCAATCCCTGAAATACCAGACCCGAAATAAAGGCGATGTCCCTAAATTTTCTTTTAGACATTTCCGATTCATTGATCCCCGACCTGATGTCTTCCAGAAGGTTTTTTTCACTGAACAGGTCCTCTTCCAAAGCTTCTTCAATGGGGATGTCTTCAGCCGATAGCAATTCAAAACCATAGTCATTCATGGCGATGCTGAAAGAAATAGGCGTGGAGACACTGATCCTGTAAGCCACCAGGGCGGCAAGTACCTCGTGAACGAATCTACCTTCAAACGGATAAATAAAAACATGACAGCCTTCTTTGGAAAAGGACTTCTCTATCAACAAAGTCTTTTCATCCGGTACCATAGATAGCTCCTGCTGAAAGTCTAAAATAGGTTGAATGGTCTGGATTTCTATGGATTTTGGTTTGCTTGAAAAGGAATCACTCAGTTCTGAACGAATAAGTTGGGAAAGCTGGGAGGAGAGGGGCATGCGGCCTCCCATCCAACGGGGAATGATCTGGGTTTTCTTTTTTGATCTTCGGACCAGTACGGTCATGTCCTTCACTTGAACAAATTCCAGGCTTTTTCCGGCAAACCAAAAGACGTCTCCTTTCTTGATCCTTGAAATAAAATTTTCCTCTACCACGCCCAAAAATCCTCCGGTAAGGTATTTAACTTTCATCATGGGATCACTCACGATGGTACCCATGGACAGCCGGTGTCTCATGGCCACTTTCCTGTCGTTCACCTTATGGATACCGTGTTCCAAAACCTCCACTTTGGCAAATTCCGTGTACCCTTTTAGGGATTCTCCTCCTTTTGTAATGAAGTCTAGGCACCAGTCAAATTCCTCACGTTTTAAATTTTCAAAAGCATAGGTTGATTTCACCTCTTGATAAATAGCATCCGGCTCAAAACCCTCTCCGACAGCCAAAGTCACCAGAAATTGGATGAGCACATCGATGCAATGCTGAAGGGGATGTTGAGATTCAAAATTCTCTTGGGCGATGGCCTTTCTCAACGCACTGGCCTCCACCAATTCTAAAGAATGGGTAGGAACAAAAAAAATGCTGCTTGGAGCGCCGGGCTGATGCCCTGACCTACCCGCTCTTTGGGCAAAGCGGGATACCCCTTTGGGTCCACCCACCTGAATGACCGTATCCACAGGCCTAAAATCCACACCCAAATCCAAACTTGAGGTGCAGACCACGAGTTTGAGTTTTTCCTCATGGAGGGCATTTTCCACCCACGTGCGGACATCCATATCCAAAGAACCATGGTGCATGGCCACCAAACCAGCCAGGTGAGGCGCTTTTTCCAGAATTTTTTGGTACCAGATTTCAGTTTGGGAGCGGGTGTTGGTGAACAGAAGAGTGCTCCTGCTTTGTTCAATGACGGGCAGGATCTTGTGCAATAATTTGATGCCCAAATGGCCTGCCCAAGGGTATTTTTCCACCTCATCAGGTAAAATTGAAGTGATGGTCAGTTTCTTTTTAATTTTGGATTTGATGATGTTGCTTGGGGTATTTTTTCCGATCAGAACCTCATGGGCCTGATCCAAATTACCTATGGTAGCTGAAATCCCCCATACTTTTAATGGTTCAGTAGATAGCGTTTTAAGGTGACTCAAGGCCAATTGAATCTGTACACCCCGTTTGTTGCTGAGCAGTTCATGCCACTCATCCACTACCACGGTTTTGAGCGTTTCAAAAATCTTGCTGTTCTCTTTTTGAGCCAACAACAAGTGTAAACTCTCAGGTGTAGTGATAAGGCATTCTGGAAAATTTTTCTTTTGCTGTTGCCTTTCCTTGGTACTGGTATCTCCATTTCTGACGCCAATCTGCCAGGGTAGCCCTAGGTCTTCGCAGACTTTAATCATGGCTTTTTGGATGTCCAGTGCCAAAGCCCTCAAAGGAGTAATCCAAATGATCTGCAGGCCATTTTTCTGTTTTTTCTGCCAGGTGTCAGGATGGGTTTTGATGTATTCCATCAGGATTGGAAACCACAAGGCGTAAGTTTTTCCGCTGCCGGTTGGGGCATTGAGCAGGCCACTCTGCCCTTTCAGAAACGTTTTCCAAACGGCTTGTTGAAAGTCAAAAACTTCCCAGCCTTTTTCCTGAAACCAGGTTTCTGCTATTTCCAAGTCATTAACTTTAACTTTCATAAAGGGCCAAAAAAGCTTTTAAATCATCTAGGGTATTGGCTTCTTCCATCTTTTTGTCTTTGCGCCAGCGGTTGATTCTCGGAAATCTAAGGGCAATACCGGATTTGTGGCGGGGGCTGGACTGAATGCCCTCAAAGGCAATTTCAAATACCAATTCAGGTTTCACGGTTCTCACAGGACCGAATCGTTCTTTGGTGTTCTGTTTGACAAACCGATCCACCTGATTGATCTCAGCGTCGGTCAGGCCGGAGTAGGCCTTTGCAAAGGGTACCAGGAGATCCCCATCCCAGACCGCAAGCGTGTAGTCAGTATATAGGTCTGCCCTTCTGCCATGTCCTTTTTGAGCATATAGCAAAACGCCGTCTATCACCAATGGAGCAATTTTCCATTTCCACCAGTTACCTTTTTTTCTCCCTACTTCATAAGTGGCCTTTTTGTTTTTGAGCATAAAGCCTTCGGCCATTTTTTCTCTTGCTTCTTGCCGAAGGATCTGGAGTTGCTCCCAATCTGGCGCCAAAATGATCTGAGATAGGTGGAAATTAGGCCTCTCCAATTGAGCATGGATGTTTTCAAGGATTTTTCTTCTTTCCCTCTGAGGTATTGATCTGATGTCCTGTTGCTCCGCTTCCATGATGTCATAGGCTATAAAATGGATGGGAACTTCCTGTAGGATTTTTTTGGTCAGATTTTTTCTTCCGATCCGGGTTTGCAGCAGATTGAAGGGGAGGGGTTTCCCATTTTGGAAAGGTATGATTTCCCCATCCAATACTGTACCATCCGGCAGTTCATTACCCAATTCGACCAATTCAGGAAATTTGTCATTGACCAGTTCCTCACCTCGTGACCAAATATAGGTTTGGCCCTTTCTTTTGATGATCTGTCCTCTGATCCCATCCCATTTCCATTCTATGATCCAGTCCGTAAGGCGGCCCAGCTGCTGAGGTTCCTCCTCCAGAGGATAGGAGAGATAAAAAGGATAGGGTCTGGAAGCATCATCTGCCGGTTGATCAGAAAGAATCAGTTCTTCGAAAGTAATCTGATCCGGATGCCAGTTGCCCATGATTCGGTGGGCTACTTCATTTTTTTCCATCCCAAAAGTCTCGGCAACGGCTCTGGTGATGACCTGCTGGCTCACTCCAATCCGAAAACCGCCCGTGATCAGCTTGTTGAAAACCAATCGCTCAGCCTGATCCATTTGATTCCAAGCGGCAAGGATCTCCACCTTTTTTTCTTCCTCGGTTTTGGTTTCCAAAGCGATCAGAAAATCAATCCAATGATGTAATGGAAAATCATTTTTCATTTTGGCAGGAGGGAGTAGTAAGGCGATAGTTTCTGCCAAATCACCTACTTTTTGGTAACATTCTTCAAACAACCAATCAGGTATTTGCGCAAGTTCTGTGCACCATTCCCTAAGCTTTCTGGTATTGACTTGTCTTTTGGGTCTTTTGTGGGTAAAAATGGCCAAAGTCCATAAACGGTCCTTAGAAGTTGATTTTTCAAAAAAATCCCCCAAGGCATACAGTTTATCCGTCAGCTTATTGCTCTGGTCAAGTCGGGAAAATAAATCCGCAAATGCTCTCATCGGGCCATTTAAATCTTGGTTATGGTAAAAAACTTCACATCATGTGACATTTATCATAGAGTAATGTTATAACTATTTATAAATTTAGTGTTAATTCATAAAACAGACTTAAGAGATAAACGTTTGAAATAAAAATACCATCATGAAAAATTTATTGATTATTGTTTTTGTAGGTGTAATCTTTTTGGGCTGTTCTGACCCGGAAGAAGAAAAATATACTGCCAACTCGGTGGAATTTCCCTTGATGAAGGCAACTGAACTTTTCGATTATTCCGGTACGATGATCATTAAAGAATTGGTTTCTGGGAAAGTAGAAATTACAATCCAGCTGGAAGGCAATCGGTCTGAGCAACCTTATTTTTTCCCAACCCACTTGCATTTCGGCAACTACCAGTCCTCGGACGCCCCAATCGCCTACCTGCTCAATCCAGTCAATAATTATAACTTGGAAAGCGTCACAGTTTTGGAAAAATTATCCAACGGTACTGAACTTGGTTTTGATGAGATAAAAAACTGGGATGGACATGTGAAAATACATTTGGCAAGTGATGGCCCGGACTATTCGGTGATTTTAGTGGCTGGAAATATTGGTAGTAATTTTAAAGCTGGTGAGCAACTGGACTTGAATGCCATGACCCTTTGTTCTCCCTATTACATTGAAAATTAAAAATATCTGAAGAACAATTTTGTTTAATTATAGTTATATAATTGTTAAACAAAATTGGATGAAAACTTTAAAAAAAATTCTTTTACTCTTAGGTTTTTTCTTGATGATCAACCATGAGATGCCCGATCTTAACGGATATGAACAAGTCCAACAAGTAGATTTATCAATTTCAGATTCAGATTTAAGTAAAGTTATTCATCCTTCTTTTGTTTTTTTATCTCATCTTCCATTTCAGAAAAAATAACCTTTATCTCCTCGTACATCATGATCTGGTACTGAAGATGCTGCTCAGGCTCCATAGGTTTTAATGGATTGTGAACATGGTATTTTCGATGGTGAGAATGATCTCCATGGTCATTGTTTTCATCTCCATGGGAATGTTCAAAACCAGGGACCTCTATGATGTCTTTGTCCCAAATTCTTAGGGCTTCCCAAATTTTTTCATTTGTCTGGGGTAAATTCTTTAGTTCTTCTTCAATTGGCAAAATTTCCTCTCGGATGTCTAAAGATTTTTGATGGATTTGATTGGCTTCGATCAGTAATGGATTTTGTCCTTGATCGGTATTCCTGCCACAACCGAGGCTTATTCCAATTAGGAAAATCAACCATAAAGCAAATGATATTTTCATATAGCATTAGGACAAAAAAAGAGGAGGTCTGTGATAACCTCCTCTTTTTATAAAACAACCATTTAGATTATTCAATATGTACTTCATAATTTTTTCTGGTAATATTCCCAGCCATATCTTCCACCCAAATGACTAAATCCAGGTGATCATCTTCATCAGGAAGGATAATGGCATTTTCACCGGAAAGAATCTCAGAAAGATCCAAAGAGGTGGTGTTTGCTGGTAATGGATCGCCTTCAAGATCTTGCCAAGTAGATTCACCCCACATTTTTTCGTAAAACTCACCATTAGCTAACCTGCCGCTGTGGCTGTGCTCGCCTTCTTCTTCCATCAACCTGATCCAAACAAATTTGATGTCAGAACTTAAATTGTGATCTGTTTTCTCAATCATTCCCTGCACATCTAGCGCTTCTCCTGCCTCACCTTCCAACTCTCCACCGTCAAGATTGGTAACAGAAACCATTGGCGCATAAGGTCTATCGATGTAAAAAGTTGCAATGTAGTTGCTGCCATCAGCAAATTGCGTCTGGTTGCCATGGATATCAGTTGCAGAAATGATGATGTCATAGGGACCTGCCAAAACGTTTCCTTCCACCCTTGAGGTAGGGCCTTCCCAATATATGTCTGTGGTTGAATTGTCTACATTCAGGAAAGTGGAACCTTCCGGAAATCGAAGGGCAACATTGGAAGCATCAGGACTGTAAATGTCTTTGACATTCATTGCTTCAAAATCATTGGCCACTCTACCATGGCTGTGTCCGTCGAAAGAACTGTGAATATCCACAAGAACCTGACCTATTCCAGAATCATCCGTAACACTGAATCTTAAGTGCAAGTGGTCCTTTGATCGTGGCATTTCTTCACCTTCAAAAGGCCTGATACCGTCTCTGTTTTCGGCAAAACCAATCACAGGAGCATTTAAATCCGTTACCGGTGGTACATCATCGTCAGTTGCACAAGCAAAGTTGAGCGCCAATCCGGCAAATGCTATCAATCTTAAATTCTTAATCATTTTAATAAATAGTTAGTTTAATTAGTGCAATAGTATTGCAAATATAAAAACGATTTGCTTCAAAATGCAACAAAATTGCTTTTAATTTTGTGGTTTTCTTACGGCAATAGGAATTTTGAGACTGAAGGAAATGTTCCGACCTTGCTCTGGCAAATTGAGTAACCGATAGCGACTGAGGTGGTTAAAGTAAAAGGCATTTGTCAGATTTTGCCCTGATACCTGTAGCATAAGGGGTTGTCGACCTAGATTCAATTGCCATCCCAAACCTGCCTCCAAAAGTGTATATCCTTCCGTTATCCTTTCATTTCGGTCCACCCGGTCCTGTGTGGCCGTCACTCTGGTTTCAAAGAACACATATAGGTTCCGCAAGTGGCTACCAATTTTTGGTATGTCATAGGCAATGCCGAACAAAGCACTTGCAGGGGGCGTCAAAGGCAAAGGCAATTGGGTATCAAGGTTTAAGTTATAGACATATTCTCCAGCAAGACTCAGGCTCAGCCTTCGGATGGGGGAGTATTGTGTCTTGATTTCCCCTCCAGTAAAAATGGCATTGTTTTGCCGGTATTCCCAGATCATGCTTGATCCCGGCAATTGGGAAAATCGGCCAGATGGCGCCAAATATATATAGCCTTGATAGTAGCTATAAAAAGGGCTTATGGAAAAAAGAAACTTGTTTTTGGCATAGGTAAAGTTCAAGTCTCCCTGAAAACTCCGCTCGCTGTCCAAGTCGGGATTTCCCATTTCATGGCGGAAATTTCCATGATGAATCCCATTGGTAGACAACTCTATTGGGGTGGGAATCCTAAATGCCGTGCCTAAATTAAACTTGAGATTGATGTATTCATTGGTGATCCAAGAAAAGCCAGTAGATGCGCTGTAGTTAAAGAAGCTTCTGTTGATATCCGGATTTCTTTGTTCAAACTCCCCTGTAGGCCGCAACCTACGGTAAATAGGCTGCAAGTGTTCAAGAATATCATGTTGTGCCCCATCCAGTCTGAAGCCCGCATTTAAGATAAAATTATCTGTATGCCGGTATTCCTGAAAATAAAAGAATCCGCCTTGCACCGAAGTAAAGTTGGGTAGCAAAAACTCAAATCCAGTCTGATTGTTTTGCATGTGCTGAAATTGAAAACCAATGATTGATTGATTTTTGTCGTTTAATTTCTTGTTATAACGTGCATTTGCGGTAAGCACATCTAAAGAAAGACCCAATGCCAGATTTTCAAATTCATTTTCACCTACCGATTGGGTATGGGGAAAACTTAGCTCATTTCTGTTGTTTTTCTGATAACCCAAATCGAATTCCAGCCAATCTTTGCCCACCTGAATGTTGTTGTTCCAAATGACTTTCAGGTGTGAATTTTCCTGTCGGGGCAGTTCAATGTTGGAATGGCTGCCATCATGTCGGAGATTGTAAGCCCTGGGCACCCCCACAGCACCGGCAAATATGCCTGCCACCTGATTGAATTGGCTAACTGTAACGGTGGAATAGCCCCAGTTTTTCCTGACACCTCCCATCAATGAAAAATGTCTTTCTTGGCCTGCTGTATTTTTCAGGCGGTTGTTGTAGACAGGTAGGACAAAACCAGCGTAGGTAAATTCTTCAGCAGGGACCCTATAATCACTAAAATCCTGCATGGTAAAACGTCCCTTGAACACCAGATCATTTTCATTGCCTTCTACTAATGCTGAATTTGAAAGCATGTTGTTGTTAGTCCTGTAAACGCTCATCAAGGAGGCATTGATGGAGTTGTTTTTGGGCAATGGAGCTGCTGCAATGTTGATTACACCGGCCATGCCATCAGAACCATAAATCAGAGAAGCAGGTCCTTTGATCACTTCTACCCGATCCACATCAAAGGGGTCGATTTCCAAGCCGTGGTCCGCACCCCATTGCTGCCCCTCTTGTTTGATCCCTCGGTCATTGACCATGATCCGGTTAAAACTCATGCCTCTCAATACAGGTTTGCTGATGCCCACCCCTGTATTGATGGTGCTGATTCCAGGAAGTTTTTCCAAGGAATTGGCAAAAGTGCCTCCATTGTTCTTTTCCAAAAAAGCCCTATCAATCACATCTATGGTCTGGGATTGTTCCAAGGGTCCGTTTTTGAAGGGGTTGGCTTCTACGGTCAGACTTTGAAGCTGAGTAATGGATTCTTTTAAAACCAAATCTATAAAGGCATCCCCATCTTCCAATACTATTGATTTTGCAGTGGACTGGAAACCCATATGGGTGATGTGCAAGTGGTAATGCCCCGGTTTTATATCGGAAACCAAAAACTGCCCATCTAAGTTGGCCAGTACGGTTTTGTTGAGCTCATGAACAGAAATGATGGCAGCCAACGGATTACCTTGGGTATCTCTCACTTCTCCCTTGATGGAAAAAAGTGTAGGCTGATTTTGGGGATAAGCTTTTAAAGCCACCAAAAAAAGACACAGCAAAAGAAAAGAAGTGAATTTAATCAAGGATTGTTGCAATATTGTTACAAATGCAAAAGTAGATAAATTAGAAAAAAGTTCAACAATTATTTTTAATTCGACCGAGAAGAGTTAAAGCCGATAAACGGCGAATTCTACATCTAAACGGGGTTTTGTTTCTAAAAAATTATTTATCAATTAGATATAGGAAAGCCGTTTGGTTAAAAGGGGGATCTAAATTATTATTTAATCAGGAGAATATATAAAACTTGTAATTTCTGAATGTTTGGTAAAACACATAATTCATCTAGACTTTAGCGGACGCAAAAGGTCTTCCAACCCATTGAGCCTGATTTCATACATGGTGCTGAGCCAAACCCCTAATTTTCCCTCAGGAAAGCCCTGTCGCTGCATCCATATCAGGTAATGTTCAGGAATATCACAGATGTGTTTTCCTTTGTACTTACCATAGGGCATCCGTTTGCTAACTAAATCAAGGAGTATTTCTCGGTCCACCAAATCAGTAATTCTATCATTTAAGCATGCTGTGACCAAATATTGATATAAAAATTCAAATTTACTTAATATATTAGAGGCTTTTAAAACATAAACACTTAATAATTATACATTAGTTTGCGGCCCAGGTCTTTGTGATAATTCAGAAATCAGGTACATCACCATTTTTTGATGGATATCTGAACATTCCAAACCGGCTTGGATTTCGCTTTTACAATGGTTGATATTGGCATGCCTTAACCTAAACTTCCCGCTTGGAGGGAATCAATTTAATTTGCATCACAATGTACAGAACACATTTATTTTTATTTGTATTTCTTCTGATTTCCATCAATGGATTTTCAGAAGCCCAATCCATCGAAGGAAGTTGGAAAGGTAGCCTCAACGTAGGAGGACAAGAATTGCCCTTGATTTTTCATATTGAAAGAGTTGGAGAAAGTTTAATCGGAAGTATGGATAGTCCCAATCAAGGGACCATGGGTCTTAAACTTAAGAAAGTCCTGCATGAAGGGATGATGCTTTCCCTGGAATTACAGGATGTGCCTGCTACCTATGAAGGATTGATCATGGGTGATTCTATTCAGGGCAATTTCAAACAATCCGGTATGTCGCTGCCTTTGAACCTGATCCGGATGAACAAGGATGAACTCAATGTGCCAAAAAAACAAGAACCACTGCCACCATTTCCTTATCAGTCAAAAGAGATATCGTTCAAAAATACCAAAGAAAACATCCAGATCAATGGCACCCTTACCTTACCGGAAGGAGAGGGCCCTTTTCCGGCCGTAATTCTAGTGACTGGATCAGGGCCACAAAACAGAGACAGTGAAATGCTTGGCCATAAGCCTTTTTTGGTTTTAGCGGACCATTTGACTAGAAATGGAATTGCAGTTTTGCGCTATGACGAAAGAGGGGTAGGGGAATCTGAAGGGAGTTTCAAAGATGCAACCAGTCATGATTTCAAAAGAGATGCAACTTTTGCAATCAAACACCTTAAACAGGAAGCTAAAGTAGATGCCCAAAAAATTGGCGTGATAGGCCATTCCGAAGGCGCACTAATTGCTTGGATGCTTGGTTCCGAGATGAATGAACTGAATTTCATAGTGCCCCTTGCAGGTCCCGTGGTACCCATTTCACAATTGATGGAACAGCAGACAATGGATCAGCTATTGGTATCAGGTATTCCTGAAAACATGGCTGACAATCAAATGAAGCTCAATTCGAGGGTTTATCAGGTATTTATCCGCTCCAAATCCCTAGATGGAGTCAAAACTACCCTTCAAAATGAAATAAGGGATTATCTCCATGAAAATTCAGGCATTGAAGGGGAATTTCTGGAAAAACAAACTGAACTTACCTTAAAGCCATACCTTCCTTCTATTACTCCTTGGTTTTTTGAGTTTATCAAGTTGGACCCTGAAACCTACATCAGAAAAGTAAATATCCCGGTATTTGCGGCCTTTGGGGAATTGGACAAACAGGTACATCCTTATCAAAATTCCGAAAGGTTGGATTTGCTTATACAGGCCTATGATAAAAAAGATTTCAGTAGCAAAATATATCCTAAATTAAACCATCTTTTTCAAACCGCGGAAACCGGAGGAATCCCTGAATATGCAAACAATGAGGAGTCTTTCAATGAATTGGTTATGAAAGACATAGTAAGCTGGATTTTAGCACTTTAAGCATGTTGGTTTACTATTCACCTCCTTTTATTGTCAAAAATATGCTTTTTAGAGATAAATTAGTTTTGATTGAATTTTTCACGAATTTTTTAATTAAATTTAAATTATAAACTGATTATTTTCAACCTTAAAAATCAATCCAACATGGCGGGTATTTTAGATCTATTGTCCGGTGAGTCCGGCAAGCAAATCCTAAATGGAGTCAGCAAAGAGGCTGGCATTACAGAAAACCAAGCAGCAAGTGTCATGCAAATGGCTCTTCCTGTCTTGATGGGTGCTATGCAGCAAAATGCCGCTTCACCTCAAGGTGCCGCAGGTCTTCTAGGGGCCTTAAATGGTAAACATGACGGAAGCCTATTGAACAACTTGGGAACATTTTTTGGAGGTGGCGTAGATCAATCTGATTTGCAGGATGGAAATGGGATTCTCAACCATGTTTTGGGTGCCAAACAACCTGTAGTAGGTAATGAAATCGGAAAAAAAGCTGGATTAAATTCCGGTCAGGTTCTCAAAATATTGGCCATTGCCGCACCTTTGGTCATGGCCTATCTAGGTAAGCAAAAAAGACAAGCCAATGTCAATTCTCCCAATGATTTGGGAAGCCTCATTGGAAGTGCCCTTGGAGGTAACCAAGGCAACTCCAACATTATTGGAGCGATTTTGGGCAGTCCTGAAGGTGCCAAACTCGCAGGTAACATATTAGGTGGAATGGCCGGAGGTAACAAGGGTGGAGCCGGACTCGGAAATGTTCTTGGAAATCTTTTTGGGAAAAAAGGCTAATCTATTTCATTTAAATTCCTATGAAAAGGCAACTCAAGGGTTGCCTTTTTTGTTGCTTTTCTATGGCGTGATTGAAGACATCAAATTATGAGTCAATTGTGGCTTTTAAGGCCGTAATTCTCCGAATAGTATTTCGATTCTACCTCAAAATTTGATACCTTTACCTCCTGAAAATTTACATTACAACCTTAACTGTGAGTAAAAATCATTTTTATCACACAATAACAAACTCCTAAAACTTATTAAAATGACAAAAGTAAAAGTAGGAATCAACGGATTTGGACGGATCGGTCGATTGGTCTTTCGCGTTGCCCAAGAAAGAGATGACATTCAAATCGTAGGGATCAATGACCTGATAGACGTGGATTACATTGCGTACATGCTTAAGTATGATTCTACCCATGGCCAATTTAAAGGTGAGGTTTCCGTAAAAGACGGAAATCTTGTGGTAAACGGGAACACCATCAGAGTTACTTCCGAAAGAAATCCCGCAGACTTGAAATGGTCTGACGTTGGTGCGGAATACATTGTAGAATCTACAGGTTTGTTCCTTACTAAAGATTCCGCAAAGGGCCATATTGATGCAGGTGCCAAAAAAGTCATCATGTCGGCCCCGTCAAAGGATGATACGCCCATGTTTGTAATGGGTGTGAATGAAGATAAATATACCTCTGACATGCAGTATGTCTCCAATGCTTCCTGTACCACCAATTGTCTGGCACCTCTTGCCAAGGTAATCAACGACAACTGGGGCATCGAAGAAGGTTTGATGACCACTGTTCATGCCACTACAGCAACTCAAAAAACTGTTGATGGGCCATCTGCAAAGGATTGGAGAGGCGGAAGAGGCGCAGGTCAAAACATCATCCCATCCTCAACCGGAGCAGCCAAAGCGGTGGGGAAAGTAATTCCTGAACTCAATGGCAAACTTACCGGAATGGCTTTTAGGGTCCCAACCCCAAATGTTTCTGTAGTTGATCTAACCGTAAGGTTGAAAAAGCCGGCATCGTATGAAGAAATTTGTGCGAAAATGAAAGAGGCCTCTGAAGGTTCATTGAAGGGTATTCTAGGATATACCGAAGACGCAGTAGTTTCCAATGACTTTATAGGAGATGCCAGAACATCTATTTTTGATGCTGGAGCTGGAATTCAATTGAGCGATACCTTTGTTAAAGTGGTATCTTGGTATGACAACGAATGGGGTTATTCTTCAAAAGTGGTTGATCTACTGGCGTTTATAGCTAAAAAAGGATAAATCAATTCAATTTTATTTTAAAAAAAAACCGATCAGATTTTGATCGGTTTTTTTGTTCTTGGGCGAACTTACTATCCCAGCCAGGATGACCATGGGATTCTGGAAAGTATCAATACTAACCCTATCGCATAAAACATATAAATGCTACGGAATTTTGCAATGGGACTTCCGGGTTTTTTGGCCCTTGAATACCCAATGGTAATGACCACAATGGCAATGATGTTGATGAGCGGGTGTTCCAATGCAGTGAGCCTTGCGACCGGATCTTTCATAGCAGCAGCAGAAAGCAATGAAAAGCCCACCGGACTCACAAAGTACAGAATCAATCCAACCAAAAGCTGGATATGAGAAAGTACAAATGCAATAAGAGCTATTTTACGGTCTTTTTCTGTAAACTCCCTCTTGCTTAAAGCGCCCACCAAGGCATAAATAAAAACAATGGTAAGGGCGGCCAAAACCAGATAGGCCAACCCTGAGTGTAAATGCTGTAATCCTATGTACATGTTTCGCTAAGTTATTTGGAGGGTGAAAATAAGGAATTCCAGTTGAATAAAAGGGTAACTTAAGGCTTTAATTTGCAAAAGCTCATTCTACATAAAGTACCAGACCTTTTAAATAGGCGGTTTCCTGATGGAAAATATTGATGGGGTGATCTCCTGGTTGGGAAAGGAAATGCAGCATCTTAACTGTTCTCCCGCTTTCCATGGCCGCTGCCGTAATGGTATTGTTGAACAAGGTTTTGTCTACTACCTGTGAACAGGAAAAGGTAAACAAGAGACCTCCTTTTTTAATATGTTTTAATGCCTCAACATTAAGCCGTTTGTAGGCCTGCACGGCGTTGTGTTTGGCTTTGATGTTTTTGGCAAATGCAGGAGGATCGAGAACTACAATGTCATAGTCTTCTTTGATTTCCCGGATGTATTTGATGACATCAGCTACAACAGCTTGGTGCTTCCCTTCGAAATCTGTATTAAGTTCGACGTTGCGGTGGGTAAGGGCTATGGCATTGGCTGAAATGTCAATAGAATCCACTTGTAATGCCCCATTGAGCAGGGCATACACCGAAAACCCTCCTGAGTAACAAAAGGCGTTCAATACTTTTTTGCCCTTACTGTAGGAACCCAGAAGTTGCCGGCTTTCTCTTTGGTCAATAAAAAACCCTGTTTTTTGTCCCTCCTGCCAATCAATTTCAAAAACACAGCCGTTTTCCTTGACCTGATGGGTTTCGGGCTCTCCGAAAACCAGCTTGTTTTGCATACCCAGGTTTTTGGGTAAGGTTTCAGCACTTTTGTCAAAAACAGCTTTTAACTCCTTCCCATAAAGCTCCTGTAGCGCTTGGCAGATTACCTCCAAATGCTGATGCATCCCAATGGTATGGGCCTGAATCACTGCAGTGCCATGATAAAAGTCAATGACCAATCCAGGGAGACCATCTCCTTCTCCATGTATCAGTCTGTACACATTTGTATTGGGATGATCTGTAAGCCCTAGGTTTTTTCTCAAAAGATAAGCCTTGTTTAAGCAGGCTTTCCAAAATTCGAAATCAACCTTTTGATTCGAAAAGGTGATTAACCGAACCATGATGGAGCCGTTTTGGAAGTGCCCCACACCAAGAAACTCTCTTTTTGCACTGAGGACTTGGACCAGCTGACCATTTTCCAGTCCTTCATCTTTATGTCCTATTGCTCCCGAGAAAATCCAGTGGTGTTTACGCCTAACGGAGATCTCCTTGCCCTTTAGAAGGTGGATCTTGGGATAGTCAAGCATACATTTTTTCCCTGATGGTTTTTACTTCTGCACTTTCCAGGTAATCATCATAAGGCATCCTGCGATCGATGGTTCCTTTTGGCGTAAATTCAATGATCCGATTGGCTGAGGATTGTACAAAGGCATGGTCAAAAGAACTCATCAAAACGGTGCCTGTAAAGTCAATGATGGCATTGTTGAAGGCAGTGATGGATTCCAGATCCAAGTGGTTAGTGGGCTCGTCCATTACCAGCAGATTGGGATTCTGAAGCATCATTTTGGAAATCATACACCTCACTTTTTCCCCTCCGGAGAGCACACTGGATTTTTTGAGGGTTTCTTCACCAGTAAACAACATCCTACCAAGGAACGTCCTTACGTAAGCTTCCTCCTGATTGCTGGAATATTGTCTCAGCCAGTCTATCAGATTTAGGTCGGTCTGGAAATGTTTGGAATTGTCATTGGGAAGATAAGCTTTGTTGATGGTTACACCCCATTTAAAACTCCCTTTTTGGATTGGAATTTCCTCCATAATGGTTTGAAAAAATTTATTGACGGCCTGTTTGGTTTTGGAAATGAAGGCAATTTTATCCCCTTTGTCCACCATCAGATTGACATCTGTGAAATAAATGGTGCCATCATCTTTTAATTCCAGTCCTTCGGTCATGAAAATTTGATCCCCTGCTTCCCTTTCCGGCTTGAAGATGATTCCAGGGTATTTACGGGTAGAGGGCTGTATCTCATCCACGTTGAGCTTTTCCAGCATTTTCTTTCGGGAAGTAGCCTGTTTGGATTTGGCCACATTGGCCGAAAATCGTTCGATAAATGCCTGCAATTCTTTTCTTTTTTCTTCCACTTTTTTACCCTGATCGGCCTTTTGCTTGGCCGCCAACTGGGAAGATTCATACCAGAAGGTATAATTGCCAGAGAAGATCCTGATTTTACCGAAATCGATGTCCACGATATGGGTGGCTACCGCATCCAAAAAATGCCGGTCATGGGAAACCACAATAACCAGATTTTTGAAATTGACCAGAAAATCCTCCAACCAATTGATGGTGTCTGAATCCAAGTCATTGGTAGGTTCATCAAGGATCAAAATGTCTGGGTTTCCAAAAAGTGCCTGTGCCAAAAGCACCCTGACTTTTTGGTTTCCAGCCAGTTCCTTCATGGGGAGATAATGAAGGTCCTCAGAAATACCCAAGCCGGAAAGCAAGGATGCTGCATCTGACTCAGCATTCCAGCCATCCATTTCAGCAAAATCTGCTTCTAATTCAGAGGCCCTAAGTCCGTCTTTCTCAGAAAAATCTGCCTTCATGTAGATGGCATCCTTTTCATCCATGATGGCAAAAAGTTGCTTGTGTCCCATGATGACTGTCCTAAGTACCTCTACTTCATCAAATTCAAAGTGGTTTTGTTTGAGTACAGCCATGCGCTGACCCGGTGTGATATTGATGCCACCGGATGTGCTGTCCATATCTCCGGAAAGAATTTTCAAAAAGGTGGATTTCCCAGCGCCGTTGGCTCCAATGACACCATAGCAGTTGCCAGGTGTGAATTTTAGGTTTACGTCTTCAAAAAGCGTCCTTTTGCCAAACTTAAGGGAGAGATTGTCTACTGAAATCATGTATGGTATGCGTTTTTTTTTCGAAGTGCAAAGATAATAAAATAAAGTTGGTTTGATTGGAATAACCCTGAACTCTAGGAGAAGAGACCTTTAGGTTAAGATGGGAATTTGAAATGTTTGAGAGAAGTCTGCAAATCCTCGCCTCCATTAAAGAAAATGAATTTTGAAAACAAAATCAGTTGACCGGTATGCTGGAATGGCCAATGCTCGTGCTTTCTACAAGCAACAATTCATCGGAGTCTACCTTCAATATCTTCACCAAAGTTCCTGGAAGCAGGGATTCACCTTCTGTAATGGCTTTTACTTCTCTTGTGGTTCCATTGATTGATACTTGGATTTTACCGACTCCTTCTTTGTTTTCAGGTATGGTGAGACAAACCAAAGCATCTTTTCCAAGAGTAGACTGGAGTTTAAAACCTTCTTCTTCGGATAACTTCTGGATTTGAATGATGATCAGATAATAAAGCACGACAAAGAAACACCCGATCAGAAATGACACAGCCATTAATACCGGTTTGTTTGGTACAAGGTCAAAAAATGCAATTGCCGTCCATCCAAAGCCCAACAAACAATTGACAAGGTTTTTAAAAGAGAAAATCCGGAAGGAGCCAACCTGAGGTTCTTTGGATTTCTCAAATTCAGTTGAGTCTGACTCAAATTCACGTTCAGATGTTAAAGTCAATATCAATTGACCGATAAAAACCAAAGTTACGGGGATGGTTAAGAACCAAAGGATTCTAAGTAAGGTGTCCATTTCTTTAAAAAATTCCATAATTTCCAATTAAACAATGTTTTACTAAAAGTCTATGCTTAAATCTTTCTCCAAAAAATCAGACGACAGGCAAATTAACTTATTATTTAATTCATTTCAAAATTTTTTGTTAGCTAATTTAACTTTCCTCCAAAAATACTGATCATCAATTGATTGTGCCATTTTTTTAACATTAAGTTTAAAAATAGATTGTTATATTGGAATTGCCTTGTTTTATGCCTCAACAAAAGATGAACTCAATTTTGCGGAAACTGAAAATCCTGGTTTTTTTTCTGCTGGTTTCAGGATACTTTTCCCAAGGAATGGCTCAGATCAGTACTGTTGGCAAGGAATTTTGGGTAGGGTTTATGGAGAACAACAGCAACTTGGAAGACGGGGTTGCTGTGATCATTATTTCTGCCAATGAGGATGCAAGTGGGGTGATCGATCTCAATAATTTTCAGGCAGGAAGAACCGTTGCCTTTGATCTGCAGGCAGGGCAGCAATTCACCCTCAGGGTTCCAGCCTTTGAGCAGGATTTTTTACATCGGAATTCGGGCATTATTGAGAATAAAGGCATATTTATTCAGTCTGATGGGAACATTTCTGTCTATGCCTTCAATGAAAGATTTAGAAGTGCAGATGGGACAGTGATATTGCCCACGGCCACTTTGGGCAAGGATTATTACATTACCTCTCATTTTGAGGTCACACCCGAAGTCCCAAATGCCAATCTCAATATCAATAATGAAAGTCTATTTTTGGTTGTTGCCATTGAAGACAACACCAGAATCCAAATCACACCTACCCAGACCACCATCGATGGAAAGCAGGCCAATGAGCCTTTTGAAATCACGCTCAATACCGGACAAAGCTATCAGATCAAGGCCAGGGCAGACCTTACAGGAACCCGGGTCAGAGTAGTAGGTGACGATGTGGGGGATTGCAAAAATATCGCAGTGTTTGGTGGGAACAAATGGACCTCTGTAGGAAGATGCGGCTTAGCCAATGACCACCTCTTTCAACAGATGTTTCCAGTGAATACTTGGGGTGATGAATTCATCCATGTCCCTTTCAAGAACCGCTCTTCCGGTGAGTTGGTCAAGGTTTTAGCCGCAGAGGACAATACGGAAATTTTCCTTGACGGGGTATCGGTTGGAGTAATCAATGCCGGTGCCTTTAGGACTTTTGATTTTGCTTCAAACCAAGTGGTATTTATCCACACGTCAAAACCGGCCTCTGTAACAGTGTTTTCCAAAAGTCAGTCCTGTAATGTGTCAAATCTCAATTTTGCCCAGATAGGGGATCCTTTTATGATCACCTACAGCCCTAATCAACAATTTATCAAAAACATTACTTTTGAAGCAGTTTCGGTTCAATCTATCACATCCCACATCGTCAATGTCATAGTCCCTACTTCAGCCATAAATGGCACTGTTCTTAACGGGAACAATGTGGCCAGTGAATTTTTGCCAGTCAATGGAAATCCTGAGTTTTCCTACGCCCGGATAAATATTTTTGCAGGTACCCACCGCCTCAGCAATCCGGATGGTTTCATAGCCTATGTCTATGGTTTTGGAGAAATAGAATCTTATGGTTATTCGGTAGGAGCTAGTTTGGATAACCTGAATTTTGAAACATTTGCTGCCTATGAATTTGAGGTGTTGGGAGAGCGGATTGCTTGTCTTGATCAAGAAGCGCTTTGGACCTTGGAATCAGATAATCCGGTTTTCGGATTTTTCCAGTGGGACTTTGGGGATGGATCGGCCATTGAAACAGGTGAGGAGATTTCACATGTGTATGAAACGCCTGGAAGGTATACCGTCACCGTGACAGCGTCAATTAGTGAAAATACCTGTGATCAACAGGAAGAGGTTGTTTTTGAGGTTGAAGTGTTGAAATCGATGGGTGAATTGGAAGGACCAAGTTCTGTCTGTCCTTTGGTAGATGAAGTAATTTACCAATTGGTCGATGGGGAAAATATTGATAAAATAGAATGGCAGGTGATCGGAGGGGAGCTTATTGAAGAGATGGGCCAGGAGGTGAAAGTGAAGTGGGCTGAGGCTACTGAAAACGCAAAAATCATAGCCATTCCTTTTACTGAACAAGGTTGTCCCGGTTCTCCCATTGAAAAAACAGTCATCGTTAACCAACAAATTGAGCCTGATCCTCCCGTAGGAGAAACTGACATCTGTTTCAATCCCGAAAGTACCTATTTTTATCAAACTGCCTACGAAATACCCGGTAGGGCTTATCAATGGTTTGTGGAGGGAGGGGAGATTGTATCAGGAGAAGAAGGTACTAGGGTTGAGATTTCCTGGAACCAACCGGGGGTGGTTGGGCAGGTCTGGTATGAGGAATCAAGTTTGTTGGATGCCATGTGTGAAGGCAGGTCAATGCCGCTATCTGTGTCTATCCCGGAAGCTTTTTCGGTATCCCTTCAATCGGTTTCAGAGGTCCTGTGCTTTGGTGAGCAAACCGGCGGAATATCATTACTAGTAGAAGGTGGAAAAGGGCCTTTCCTCTTTGAATGGAACCATGACCCGGCCCTTAATACCTCCATGGCAGACAATCTGAGAGCCGGTAATTACGCCGTTACCATAACAGATGACAATGGCTGTTCGGTGGTATTGGAGGAAATAATCATTGAAGAGCCCATGGCTTTGACTGCGGAGGTGGTAGTTACTGAATCTGTTTCCTGTTTTGGAAAGGCAGATGGTTTGGCTCAAATTCAAATTGCGGGAGGCTTGGGGCCTTACACCCTCAACACTGAAAATGCGCTTGTATCCGGGTCTGATATCACCTTGTCGGATCTTGAGGCAGGTGAATACAATCTCACTTTAATGGATGCCAATTCCTGCACTTTTGCCATAACCTTTGAGATACCGAGTCCTTTGCCTTTGGACGTGGAAGTTAAGCTTTTGCAGCCAAGTTGTCCCGGGGGATCCAATGGTATCCTGTTGGCAGAAATTTCCGGTGATTTTGGTCCATATGTTTATACTTGGGATATTGATCAAACCACTGGTCAGGAAATCAGTGACCTTCCCAAAGGAATGTATGCTGTCTCCGTCGAGGACCGTAACGGTTGCATTAGTCTGGGTGCAGGGGAAGTTTTGGAAGCTGCTCCTAAGGTGAGGATGCCAACTGGCTTTAGGCCGAAAGACGGAGGCATAAATGCAATTTACCAAGGTGTCTCTAATTGTGAAGTGGTCTTTACATTGTTCGTTTACAACCGCTGGGGAGAATTGGTTTATTCAGGAAATCAAGGTTGGGATGGAAGCTTGGGAGATGGGGAGGCTCCTGAAGGATCTTACTCTTATCTTTTCCGGTATCAATTCTTTTTGGATGAGGCATTAAACCAAGGAGAAATCAGGGGTGTTTTTTTACTTTTGAGATGAGCCTGGTTCTACAAAATAGTTTTTGGTTAAATTTTTATTTTTCAGCAACCCTGAGAAAGTCCTAACGTTTTTTTAGTTGATTGTTTTGATACAATCCTTACTTTATTATCTTTCAGAAAATTGTGGACATGAATTTTCGATTGGCCTTTTCTTTTTTGATTTTTTGCTTGGCAGTAGGTTTTATTTATCCCATTCAAGCGCAGGTTACGACCGTGGGGAATGAATTTTGGTTAGGCTTTATGGACAACAACAATACCCAAGGTCCAGATGCGGCAATCATTATCATATCGGCCAACGAGAATGCCAAAGGAATCATAGATTTGTCTGCTTTTGTGCCAGGTAGGGTGATAGATTTTGATCTCCAAAAAGGGGAGACATTTAACTTCCGAAGTCCATCCCCAGAATTGGATCTTTTACACCGAACCTCAGGGGTTATAGAAAATAAGGGCATTTTTATCAAGTCTGAGGGAAATATATCCGTTTATGCCTTTAACGAAAGAACCAGAAGTGCGGATGGTACTGTAATTCTTCCGGTCAATACCCTTGGAAAGGACTATTGGGTCACCTCCCATTTTGAAATCCTCCCTAACATTGAGAACTTTCCACCCATCTATGAAGTATTGAATGACCACAATGAAAGTCTGATGCTGGTAGTCGGTGTAGAAGACAATACAGAAATTGAGATTACTCCTTCAGTGGGTACAATGGATGGCAAGGCCCCTAATGTTCCTTTTACAATTACATTAAACAAAGGGGAAAGCTATCAATTGATGGCAAAGGCTGACTTAACAGGTTCTCGCGTCCGGGTGCTAGGCGATGATGTCAATGACTGCAAAAACATTGCGGTTTTCGGGGGGAACCGATGGACAGGTATCGGGCAATGCGGTTATGCCAATGACCATTTGTTCCAACAAATGTATCCTGTCAGTACATGGGGTAAAAACTTTATCCATGTTCCTTTGGAAGAAAGAACTTCTGGAGAGTTGATCAAAGTAATCGCCTCCGAAAATAACACACAGCTGCTTTTAGATGGTAATCTGGTGAAACAACTGGCATCAGGAGAACACATCACTCTTGAAATAGGCGCCAACCAAGTCAAGAACATCACGGCAGATAAGCCTATTTCGGTTACCGTTTTTTCCAAAAGCCAGGAATGCAATGATCCAGATCAAGATGGGTATAACCAAGGCGACCCATTTATGATCACCTACAGCCCAAATGAGCAGTTGTTGAGGGAGGTCACCTTTGATGCGGTAAGTGTGGTGGACATTCGGGACAACAATTACGTCAATATCATTGCCCCGACAGCCACCAAAGACTTAACTGTTCTTAACGGGGCCAATGTGGGGAATACCTTTAAGGTAGTACCAGGCAACCCAGAGTATTCCTATACCAGGATTCCTATTCCCAGCGGTAGTCACACACTAACCAACCCCGAGGGTTTTATCGCTTATGTATATGGTTTCGGTTATATTGAATCATATGGTTACTCTGTTGGAGCGAGTTTGGATAACTTGAATTTTGAAACAGAGGTAAGCTATGATTTTGAAGTTTTTGGTGACCATGTGGCTTGTTTGGACCAGGAGGGCACTTGGACCATTGAACCGGGAGATCCTAGGTTTATATACTTTCTATGGGACTTTGGAGATGGCTCCGAACCCAAAGCGGGCCAAACAGTTCAGCATATTTATGAGGAAATAGGTTCTTATACCATAAAAATCATAGCCGCTATCAGTGAATCCTCCTGTGATTCGCAAGAGGATGTAGTCGTTGAAGTGGAGGTTTTGGAAAGCCTAGGTACCATCTTGGGTGAAACCCAGGTCTGTCCAGAGGTCGAGGTTCATGAATATGAAATGACTGAATTAACTAATGTAGAAAGAGTCATATGGTCAGTTGAAGGCGGTGAAATAGTGGGAGAGGAAGAGGGGAAAGTAAAAGTAAACTGGGGTCTACCTAATGATGAGGCCAAAATATTGGCGACCCCTGTGGCTCCAAACGGCTGTATCGGAAAACCCTTTGAGTTGATGGTCAAGATAAATCGGGTAATTGAACCTGAGACAGCGATCGGTGAAGAAGAGGTCTGTTTTGACCCTGAACTTACCCATTTTTATGAGGTGGACAAAATTTTGGATATGCGGGGATATACCTGGCATGTAACGGGCGGAACAATTGTTTCAGGCCAAGGAAGTCCAGAAGTAGAAATAAGTTGGGATCAACCTGGTGTTACAGGAAAGATATGGTATGAGGAATTTAGCATAGATGATGCTTTGTGTACCGGTACCTCCCCTGAATTTTTGGTGAGGGTTAATGAAGCATTGAATCTGCAACTTGTTCAGGCAATTGATGTAAGCTGTTTTGGACAGAACAATGGTCGAATCAAAATGGAAGTTTCCGGAGGCAACGGCCCCTATACTTATTTCTGGAGTCATGCTCCTGATCTACAGGCCAGTGAGGCAATGAATTTGGGTCCTGGGGTGTATATTTTGGAGGTTCATGATGCAAGAGGTTGTTCTGTTGCGCAGGAAGAGGTTGAAATCAAAGAACCACTTTTGCTGGAGGCTTTTTTAATGTCCAGCACACCAACAAGTTGTTTCGGAAGAGCAGATGGCGAGGCAAGTATCATGATTACAGGTGGAATCGGACCCTACCTTATCAACCATCCCAATGCAATCTATGGAACAGATCAAGTTGAACTGTTTGATTTGCAGGCAGGAACCAAAAGGATAGAAGTAACAGATCAAAATGGCTGTGTATTTGAATTGGAAGTGCCTGTGGAAACCCCAGATCCGCTCGAAGTGGACGTTAGAACCATTAAACCTACCTGTCCTGGAAGCCAGGAAGGAGTCTTGTTGGCTACTCCTTTAGGTGGGAATGGCCCATTTATTTACAATTGGGAATTTGAAAACAGGCTTGGGGCAGAACTGACAGGAATCGGCAGGGGCAGTTATTCCGTGTCGGTAGAGGATGAAAGGGGTTGTGTCAGCATTGGGGCCGGAATGTTAATGGAAGAAGCTCCGAAAGTTCGGATGCCAACGGGATTTAGGCCCAGTGATGGCGGTGTCAATGGGTTATTTGAAGGCATTTCAAACTGTGATCTCAATTTCCGTTTGTCCATTTACAACCGCTGGGGCCAACTTATTTATGTAGGTGATCAGGGTTGGGATGGGACTGTGAATGGAGAAGAGGCACTTCCAGGCACCTATACCTATTTGTTCGAATATAATTTTAATGCCAATGAGCAATTTATTCAAAAACAAATCAGGGGAGGCTTTACCTTACTCAGGTAGGTATTTTAAAATAAAAAAAGCCTTAGAGATAATCTCTAAGGCCTGCGGAATGGACGGGACTCGAACCCGCGACCTCCTGCGTGACAGGCAGGCATTCTAACCAGCTGAACTACCACTCCAATATCTTTTTTCTGAAATCAAATCGGGCAATTTTGCAGTAAATTTGAAAAAAATCAAGGATTGCACAGTGCTTTTGACTTCTGAATTATTTGTTCTTCCGTTTGAAGTGATGCAAAGGTAGTAAATTGTTTTTTCTGTGCAAAAATACCTTTATAAAAAATAGTTCGTCCACATTTATATGGCTCAATATCAAGGTGAAAATTTTGATAAATGACCGTTTACTATCCCTTATTTTGTTTATATCCTACAATCAGAAAAGGATGGGTCTTTTTACATCGGTTCCTCGGCGGATATGGAGAAGAGATTGGAAAAGCATAACCTTCCTTATAAGGGCTACACGGCTAGGAAGCTCCATGGAAATTGGTTTACAGTGAAGCATTTGAATCCAAAACGGAAGCGCTTAAAAGGGAAAAGTTTTTCAAAAGGCAGAAGAACAAACAGTTTTTAATCAGGTTGATTTCGGGAGCCTGTCCCGAGTGACTGACATTTTTTTTATTCTTATTCTCTTTCTACCAGGGCTTTATGTCCGTTTTTCTGTAATTGGCATATAAATATTTTTCTTCGAAAATATATTTTTATCTTTGCCTAAGGTAAAAAAAATGGCCATGGTATTAGAATTTGAGAAACCTATTGCTGATTTGGAGCTTAAACTTCAGGAGATGAAAGATTTAGCTAAAGGAAAAAATGTTGATCTTAGCTCTGATATCCAATCTTTGGAAGACAAAATACAGAACTTGAAAAAAGAAACTTTCCAGAACCTGACCAGATGGCAGCGGGTGCAGCTATCCAGACATGCAGACAGGCCATACGCATTGGATTACATTTATGAAATCACCAATGATTTTGTTGAAATCCATGGAGACAGAAGTGTCAAAGATGACAAAGCCATGATCGGAGGGCTAGGCAATATTGATGGAAGAACGGTCATGTTTGTGGGACAACAAAAAGGCCGCAATACCAAACAAAGGCAGGAAAGAAATTTCGGCATGGCCAATCCGGAAGGTTATCGGAAAGCCCTGCGTCTGATGAAAATGGCAGAAAAATTTGGAAAGCCCATTGTTACCTTGATTGATACACCGGGCGCATTTCCTGGTTTGGAAGCTGAAGAAAGAGGACAGGGTGAAGCCATCGCCAGAAACCTCAAGGAAATGTTTAAGCTTAAAGTGCCCGTAATCTGCATCATCATCGGCGAAGGTGCTTCTGGTGGAGCTTTGGGGATTGCGATAGGCGATAAAGTTTTTATGTTGGAAAACACCTGGTATTCTGTTATTTCACCTGAATCTTGTTCCTCTATCCTGTGGAGAAGCTGGGATTACAAAGAACAGGCTGCTGAGGCCTTGAAACTGACTGCCCCGGACATGTTGGTCAACAAGCTGATTGATGGAATCATAAACGAGCCTTTGGGAGGTGCCCATAAAGACATGAAAACCATGTCCAACAACATCAAAAAAGCCATTTTGGAAGCTTTGAAAGAATTGGATAAACTCAAACCGGAAAAGCGCATCGAAAAGCGTATCGACAAGTTTTGTGCTATGGGTGTGGTGAATGAATAAACCCACAGAAGACAAATTATAACCTGAAAAGGATTGGGTGGCAATATGTTATTTCTCCCAATCCTTTTTTTACATAAAAAACTACATGAAACTTCATGTCATCCATACCGGATTATTCAAACTGGACGGAGGGGCCATGTTTGGGGTAGTCCCCAAATCCCTCTGGCAAAGAACAAATCCTGCAGATGAAAACAACCTCTGCACCTGGGCAATGCGTTGCCTTTTGGTAGAGGAAGGAAACCGCCTTGTTCTGATTGATAATGGTATAGGCAATAAGCAGGATGATAAGTTTTTTTCCCATTATTACCTTCATGGGGACGAAAACCTATCAAAGTCACTCCAAAAAGCTGGCTTTCATGAGGATGACATCACGGACAATTTCCTAACCCACCTGCATTTTGACCACTGCGGAGGAGGGGTACGATGGAAAGACAAAGCGGAACAACATCCTGAACTGACTTTTGAGCAGGCGCGATATTGGACAAATATGGATCATTGGCATTGGGCCACGCAGCCTAATGGACGTGAAAAAGCATCCTTCTTGAAGGAAAACATACTTCCCATGGAGGAGAGTGGCCAAATGTCATTTCTGGATTTAGACAAAGGCAATTTTATGCCTGGTTTTGATTTTTTAACGGCAGATGGACATACAGACAAACAAATGATTCCAAAAATCACCTATAAAGGACGCACTATTGTTTTTGTAGCGGACTTGTTACCTTCTGTCGGTCATATTCCCTTGCCCTATGTGATGGGTTATGATACCCGACCATTGCTGACGCTCGAGGAAAAAAGATTTTTTTTAGAAGAAGCTGCGCGTGAGCAGTATGTGTTGTTTTTGGAACATGATCCGGAACACGAGTGTTGTACTGTGAAAATGACCGAAAAAGGGGTTAGGTTGGACCAAACATTTAAACTCAGTGAAATCTAGAAAAAAAATAGGCATAGCACTCTCCGGAGGAGGTGTGAGAGGAATTGCTCATCTTGGTGTTCTCCAAGGTTTAAATGAATTGGGCATTTTTCCGGATAGGGTTTCTGGAACCAGTGCAGGTGCCATTGCTGGTGCCATGTATTGTTACGGATATAAGCCCAAGGAAATACTCGATATCATTGTCAAAACCAATTTTTTTAAATTTTTGCGGCCAGCCATCTCTTGGACAGGGATCCTCAAGATGGATGTTGTAGAGGTGCTCTATAACCAATACCTTCCTAATTGCAGATTTGAAAACCTGAAAGTTCCGCTTACAATTGCAGCCACAGACATCAAAAAAGGCAAGGTGGTTTATTTTACCGAAGGAGAGCTTATTAGGCACCTAATGGCCTCCTCATGTATTCCAGGAATGTTTGACCCTATATTGATTGATGGTGACTATTTTGTAGACGGCGGAGTACTTAACAATCTTCCTGTAGAACCTCTGGAAGGGACCTGCGATTATATCATCGGGGTCAATAGTAACCACCTGCCAGAGGAAACCAACATCAAAAATATTAAAAGCCTCATTGAACGGACAGTGATCATGTCTATGAATTACAATGTTTACAGCCGGAAGCACAAGTGCGACTTTTTCATAGAACCGATAGGCTTGGCCCATTATGGCGTTTTTGATATCAAAAAATCCCAGGAGATTTATGATGCTGGTTATGATGCTGTCATTAAATTTGCATCGGACAATCCCAAGCTCTTGGATTTGACCACTCAGGAAACCAATGTAAATCAAGCATGATGAGAACCCTGTCCCGATTTTTGTTCTGGATTACCGGTTGGAAGGTCAATAAACAATGGCCAAAAGAAATCAAAAAGGCGGTATTGATCGCGATACCACATACCAGTAACTGGGATCTCCTGTATGCCCGAGCAGCTTTCTATTTGATGCGGGTACCTGTCAAATTCACCATCAAAAAGGAAATTATGGTAGGTCCTTTGGGTTGGCTGATCAAATCTGTTGGGGGGATAGCCATTGATAGGAAAAGGATACCGGGAAAGCGAAAACAGACCTATACAGAGGCCATGGTGGGCATGTTGAAAGCCTCGGATGAATTGGTCATCATGGTCACCCCTGAAGGTACAAGAAGTTATGCTCCCAAGTGGAAAACAGGATTTTACCACATCGCTCTCGGTGCGGAAGTGCCCGTTGTAATTGGTTTTCTTGATTATAAGAAAAAATTGGCTGGATTGGGACCTATCATCTATCCCAATGGGAAAATGGAGGAACAAATCGAAGAAATGATGTCCTTTGGAAGGGGTGTGACAGGAAAACACCCAGAAAAAGGCATCAAATGATTTTTTCAAAGTGATTTCTTTGTATTTTGATTGGTTAACCCAATTTGACCATGAAGAAAATAGTATTGATCACACTCTCTATCCTTGTTTTCCTGCTGATAGGGATAAGCATTTTTACAGCCTACCAGTTCAGAGACCGGCACAGAGGTTATGCCCTAGACCTTAGCATAAATAGTAAAGCTCCTCAGACCATTCAAGCCGGATTTTCCAAAATAGATATCACTCCACAAAATTTCGATACCTGGAATGATCATAATCAAGATGGAGTCTATGACCTTGAAGCGGGAGACACTTATAATGACCTGAATGGAAATGGGAAGTTTGACCCAATTTGGTTGGCCGGTTTCCACCAAAGTCGCCCTGCAAATGGCGTAAATGATCCTTTATGGGCAAGAACCATGTTTTTGAACGATGGTCAAACAAAAATAGCCCTTTGTGTGATCGACATGATAGGTTTTGGAAACGATGAAGTTTTAAAGGCCAGGAAGAAAATCCAAGAATCCATGGATCTGGATTATGTGATCATTTCCAGTACACATGTGCATTCTTCTCCAGACCTGATGGGCATGTGGGGTCCCAATGAGTATAAAAGTGGAGTAAACCCAACTTATCTGAATCAGGTGATTGATGGAATTGTAGAATCGGTGAACCTAGCTGTTCAAAATAGCCAAGCGGCTTATTTCAAACTGGCAGAAGATTTAGATGGCGCTTTGGACTTGGTAGGGGACACAAGGGATCCGCAGGTTTTTGATGCAGGGCTACGTGTCATGCAGGTGTTGTCCAAAGAAAGCAATGAAACCTTGGGAACTTTGTTGAACTGGGGAAACCATCCCGAAACCCTCTGGTTGGAAAATGTTCTGATCAGTTCTGATTTTCCCCATTTTTTCAGAAAGTATGTGGAAGATGGCATCTTTGAAGGTGATAGCCTCCTGCACCCTGGTCTTGGAGGTGTGGCTGTTTTTATGAATGGGGCCGTTGGTGGCCTGATGACCACCCATCCAAGTGTACCCGTCATTCATCCCTTATCGGGTGAGGAACTTCTTGAAGAAAATGTAGCCAAAATTGATGCTCAGGGCATGGCATTGGCACAAATTGCCTTAGAAGCTTTAGAAAATCAATCATGGATAATGGATGAAGCTTCCATCAGTCTCCGTGCCAAAAGTATCTTGCTTCCTATGGATAACGACCTTTTCCTATTAGCAGCTTGGCTCAGGATTTTTGATAGGGGTTTTGTGACGTGGCGCCATATCAGGTCTGAGGTGGCTGTTTGGACTTTAGGCCCTATAAGTTTTGTTCATTTTCCTGGAGAACTTTATCCCGAAATCCTGAATGGTGGTGTGGAATCCCCCGAGGGTCAGGATTATTCAATTGATCCAGTTGAAGTACCTGCCATCCGGGATAAAATGCCTGGTAAGATGCGGTTTTTCAATGGCATGGCCAATGACATGATAGGATACATAGTGCCCAAAAGCCAATGGGATGCCGAGCCACCTTACACCTATGGTCGTGAAGAGCGACCCTATGGTGAGATCAATTCACTTGGCCCTCAAACGGCTCCAATATTACACCAAACTGTTATGGAATTGTTGGGTACATTAACCCCACCAATTGAAATAGGGAATTAATCACCTTCTTCGAGAACTTCCAGAATATCAGCAAGCTGATCAAAGTCCTTTAATCCGGGTTTGATTTCTTTGCTTCCACTCAATGCAATCCCTTTGGCTTTGGTAGCTTGAATCATTTCCTGGACATTGTCCTCATGGATACCAAAACCCAAAAGAACAGGAGCGGAGGCTGCCAATTCTTTGATCAAAGGGATAGACGCTTCGTCGAGTTCCATTTTTTCAGATTCAAGTAATATGATAACATTTTGATCTTTAAAGCTTTGTGATTTACTTATTAAAGCTTCCAATTCAGTAGAGTCACGAAGAACTACTCTAAAAATCAATTGATAGCTGGTGTTCAGCAGCATCTGAATATGTGCTTCCTCCTGTATCTGAATCCACTTGATCGAAGGGTAGGATTTGAGTTGTTCCAAAATGTTTTGGGGATGGGCGAATTCAAATTCAGCGACATAATCCAGCCCTGATAGCCAATTGGTAATTTCCTTGAATTTTTCCGGGTCTATGTAGTCTGAATGGTTTTCTTCCAGATTAAATCCCAAAAGATTGACATACATCCCTGCACAATAACGTGCATCGCTTAAGTTGTCAATATTCCCCACTTTCACAAAAGTACTTAAAGCCATTTCTCTCTGATTTTGATACAAAGATAACCTTTAATCCCTTGACAAGCGAGCCCCATTTTAAAAATCCAAATCCAAAATTAATTGGCAAATGGTACTTAAATTCCAATAATCTCGTATTTTTAGATTTTATTGCTTTCACGATGAAAATTATCAGGCTTAGTTTATTTTTCTGTTGTACACCATTGATTTTTTCCTGCAATGACAAAATGGAGGAGCCCCTTGGTCTTGAATTGGATTTTCAGCCACTGGAAATCGGTAATTACTGGATTTATCAGGTAGATGAAATACAATACTTTGGGGAAGGGGACAGCGAAAGTTATTCTTTCTATTTTAGGGATAAAATAATGGATTCCTTTGAAAATGAAGAAGGTCTTGACGTTTTCCGACTGGTCAGAAGCAAATCGATTGATGGTGTGGATTGGCAAAATGAAAGTGTATTCACCCTACAAATGGAGAAAAATAGCCTTGTTAAAAAGGAAGGCAATCAAGTGGAAGTCACTTTGGTTTTCCCTCCCATGGTGGGGAAATCTTGGGATGCCAATGTATATGATGCCAAACAAGCTGACTTCTATGCAATTACCGAGATGGGTATCATTCACTCTATAGGTACAAATCAAGTAAATACACTGACTGTTTTGCAGGCGGATGAAGATGATGCCATTATTTTGAGAGATAAGCGATACCAGGTTTTTGGAAAAGGGATAGGTTTGGTCGAAAGCTATGAAGAAATTTTACAATATTGTTCGCGAAATGAATGCCTTGGCGAACAAATTATTGAAGAAGGTCGTTTTAGACACCTAAGCATTTCCGAATATGGTAAAAACTAGTCTGATCACCCTTTTGATTATCATCATTTCCGCTACAGATCAGTTTATTTATGCGCAGAACGCCTATGCAGTATTTTACAAATACAAGCCACAAGAGCACTTTAGTCTGGATAATCCAGCTGAATTTTTAGGAGAAAAGGCACTATTGAGGCGTGCCAAAGAAGGGGTGGTTCCAGACAGCACTGATTTACCGGTTTCTGATAGCTATGTTGCAACCCTTAAACCCATGGTCCAGAAGATCAAGTACCATTCCAAGTGGTTGAATGCTTCGGTGGTAAGGGCTGAGGAAAGTGACTTAGCCGCTATTTTGGATCTGCCATTTGTTGATAAAATAGATTATTTGGCTCCTGGGCCTCATGAAAATGGAAGATTGGGAAATAAATCCGGGATTAAGGCCACGATAGAAAAGAAGAATGCCAACAAAAAAACCGAAGATTTCGAATTTCAAAACAGCCTCATAGGGATTCCCCAAATGTTTGCCGAGGGATTGACAGGGGCCGGTGTTACTGTTGCAGTGTTTGATGGAGGCTTTTTTAATGTCAATATTTTGCCTGCTTTCCAACATTTATTTGACAACAACCAAATCATTGCCACGAAAGACCTTGTTTTTGAGGAATCCGAAACCGTGTTCCACTCGAGTGGCCATGGGACAAATGTATTGTCTTTGATTGCGGCCTATCAAGAAGAAGCAATCATTGGCGGTGCGTACAATGCCAATTATGTGTTATGTCTAACCGAGGATGTCAGGTCTGAATACCGAATTGAGGAATACAACTGGGTAAGGGCTGCCGAGTTTGCAGATAGTTTAGGCACAGACATCATCAACAGTTCCCTGGGTTATTATGACTTTGATGACAGCTCCATGGATTATTCCATCATTGACTTTGATGGAAAGACGGCAATTATTTCCCAAGGGGCAGCTTTGGCAGCAAAAAAAGGAATTTTGGTCGTGACTTCAGTTGGGAATTATGGAACCAGGGGAAGTAGCTCCCTTACTGCCCCATCGGATGCGGAGGGAATTTTGTCCGTAGGTTCGGTAGGAAGTAGCCTAGAACGGTCCAGCTTCAGTTCTATGGGGCCTACCATCGATGGAAGGACCAAACCTGAATTGGTGGCATTTGGTCAGGGAGTTTCTCTTTTGCGCCCCAATGGAACAGTGGGAACTACCAATGGCACCTCCTTTTCTGCTCCTCAGGTAACTGCTTTGGCGGCAGGAATATGGGAAGGCAGACCCGAATGGACCAAAGATCAATTGTTAGACGCCTTACTCAATAGTGCCTCCCAAGCAGAAAATCCAGATTCGGCGGTTGGTTATGGCATTCCGGATTTTTATAAGGCTTATTTTGGTGAAATCCTTAATTTGGAACCGGAGTCGGAACCAGTGATATTCAGTCTTTATCCAAACCCCTTGGAGGGTCAGACCCTGTATTTTAAATATGGCAATACCAAAGGGTGTGAGTTTACGCTTTTTGATGTCCAAGGTAAGGTCATAGCCTACGAACAGCTCAAAAGAACGGACCATACATCTCCTTATGAGATCGAATTGGGTGGATTGAAAACGGGTCTATACATCGTCGAGTTAAAAGGAGAGCAGGTTCCCAAACGGGTCAAACTGCTTAAAAAGTAAAAGAATTTACAGTTCCGGTTATTTTTTATTTTCTTTGCACTCAAATTCAGTTTTCTATGAGTGCTTTGATCGCCCCTTCAATTCTGGCAGCAGACTTTGCCAATTTACAGCAAGAAATCGAAATGTTAAACCGGTCTGAGGCCGACTACATCCATGTGGATATCATGGACGGGGTTTTTGTACCTAACATTTCTTTTGGGATTCCAGTGACCGAGGCGGTCAACCGGCATGCCAAAAAGCCGCTTGATGTTCATCTGATGATCGTAAATCCGGATCACTACCTTGAAGCTTTTCAAAAAGCAGGTGCAGCCATCATTTCTGTTCATTATGAGGCATGTACCCATTTGCATAGAACCTTACAAGCTATCAAGGACTTGGGTTGTAAGGCGGGAGTGGCCATCAATCCTCATACCCCAGTTGAGCTGTTGGAAGATGTCTTAGTAGACATTGATTTGGTTTGTATGATGTCAGTCAATCCGGGGTTTGGCGGGCAAAAATTTATTCCCAAAACCTATGACAAGATCAAAAAACTCAAAGCCATGATAAATAGCACCCGGGCGCATACCTTGATTGAAATTGATGGGGGGATTAATGAAGAAAATGCACCTAAATTGGTGGAATGTGGTGCAGATGTTCTTGTTGCCGGTAATTTTGTTTTTTCAAATGAGGATCCCATCAGAACCATTTCTGCATTGAAAAAGTTATAAATATGTTATTTCATTAAGAAATGAATTTTTTAACAACCATTAACATAAAAATAAAGCCTATTTGAGGGTTTTTCTTGTGATAAAGGGGATATTGTCTTTAATTGAAAATTAATTGAAAACTTAAATCTATAAACAAACTACAATCATGATGAAGCGATTATTTATATTGTCCTTTCTTTTGTTGGGATTCTTCAGCGTAAATGTTATTGCTCAGGACACAGAAGAAATAACCGATGAGGAATTGGCCAAATTCGCCGCCATGGAGGATTCGGTGCTTGCTTTCTACGAAATGAAAAATGAAGAATTGATCACAATGATCAAGGAAAATGAAGTGATCGATGGTGCAGGTCGGTACAATGACATCAAAGCTGCCTGGGGTAACGAAGAAAAAATGGCTGAAATCGAGGTGACAGAAGAAGAAAAGACGGCTTATCAAGAAATACTGGATTTTATGGGTTCTCTCAGCGAAGAAGTTAGGGATCTTAAAGTCGGCTTGATCAAAGATGAGGATGTTTTGGGAGCAGCCACTTACAACAAAATCAATAATGCCATCAAATCAAATCCTGAAGTAAAAGAAAAAGTCGATAACCTGATCGCCCAACTTAAAACCGAAAGGACAAACGAAGACGAAAATTAAGCGATATTTACATATTTCTTAGAAAAATACTATATTTAAAGCCTTCCCCCTCGGGAAGGCTTTTTGTTTTCATGACAATCCCTTTTATTTGTAAATGTATTGATAGATGTGAAGTATGAAAAATAATCGCTTAGCACCAAGACTTTTTCTTCTGTTGTGTTGCCTGATCCCTTTTTTAGTCCAAGCCCAGGATGAGGATATTTTTGGTATTGATACCAGAATCGATAAGAAAAAATCCAAGAAGAACAACACAGTTATGTTAGGTAATGTATTGGGGGGAATTGGCTTAGAACTTTCAACAGGCGTCAATCGGATGTACAGTACGATGCCTTTTTCCAGTGTTGACCCCAGTCTATATCCCATCCAGCAAATCAATAATTTGGAAAATCCGAGCCCATTGGAAAGTGGGGAAGAAATCGAATTTAAGGATGATGGATTTGTTTTTCCTTTCCGGGCTGGAATCAGGATCAATTTCTCCGATTTTCTTTCCTTGGGAGGGGGATACGGAAGAGAATGGGGTTCCATCGATCCGATGGAAGGAGGCAACCACCGATTTAATTTTGAAGGATCCGGTTTTACTTTCGACAGACTCTACGGAACAGTGGGCTTGGTGGTGTTTGATTCAAAAAAAAGAATAGCCTTTATCAATCGAAAGTATAAAAAATACGACGAGAACAATACGTTTATGCAGACCCAAAAAAGGTTGAGGGTCAATCAAGAGTATTATTGGCGTTTTTTGATCGATGGAGAATTCGGTACCATGATGATCCGGAAAAGTTTTGATCCTGCCTTAACGAGTGCAAAACCCTACTATGGTTTTGGATTGAGGATTGAAAAACAGCTTTCGGAATTTTCTGAATTGTTTTTTAGGCCTGCAGTGGAGTTTAGGTCATTCAATTATCAGCGACCTACTATAGAAGAAATTCAGCAGCTGAACCAAACCGTCATTACTTTTCAAGTAGGCGTTACCATGCGTATGCCTGGTGTGAAAAAATGCAAAGTCCCAGGTTGTGGTGTGGTCATGAACCACCTGCACGATGACAGAGAATACAGGGGGAGCTCTATTTTTAAGCGCCAAAATAGAAAAGTAGGTCAATGGATCAAAAATTAGCCGATTTAAAGTCCAACTGAATAATATTGTATTTCAAAACCCTATTCTTTTTATTAACTTGCAGCTTAATTACCGAAATAATCACTTATGGCTCACGGAGAGAACGAGAACATTATACCAATTAACATTGAAGAAGAAATGCGTGGAGCCTACATCGATTATTCGATGTCGGTTATTGTTTCCAGAGCACTTCCAGACGTCCGTGACGGACTGAAACCAGTACACAGAAGAATACTTTTTGGCATGCAGGAATTGGGTGTGCTGCACAACAAAGCCCATAAAAAATCAGCAAGGATAGTCGGTGAAGTACTAGGTAAGTACCACCCCCATGGCGATAGTGCAGTATACGAAACCATGGTCAGAATGGCCCAGGATTGGTCTTTGAGGTATCCATTGGTAGATGGGCAAGGTAACTTTGGCTCCATAGATGGGGACAATCCCGCTGCCATGAGGTATACAGAAGCCAGGCTGAAGCGCATAGCAGAAGAATTGTTGATTGATATCAATAAGGAAACCGTTGATTTTCAGCTCAACTTTGATGACTCTTTGAAAGAGCCAGTGGTTTTACCGGCTAAAATCCCAGCATTGTTGCTCAATGGTGCCTCAGGAATTGCAGTGGGTATGGCTACCAACATGGCTCCCCATAACTTGGGTGAGGTAGTGGATGGCATCGTGGCCTACATAGACAACAATGACATCACCATCCCTGAACTGATGGAACACATCATTGCTCCTGATTTCCCAACGGGAGGTATCATATATGGTTACAATGGGGTCAAATCTGCTTTCGAGACGGGAAGAGGTAGGGTAGTGGTAAGAGGGAAAGCGGCTATTGAGACCAAAGACAACGGTCGAGAAATGATCGTCATCACGGAAATTCCTTACTTGGTCAACAAAGCCAACATGGTGGAAAAAACCGCACAGCTGATCCACGAGAAAAAGCTTGAAGGCATTTCTGCCATCAGGGACGAATCGGATAGACAGGGGATGCGGGTAGTATACGAACTAAAAAGAGATGCCATTTCGAGTGTCATTCTCAATAACTTATACAAATATACCGGACTTCAAACTTCCTTCAGTGTCAACAATGTGGCCTTGGTAAAAGGCAGGCCGCAAACGCTCAACCTGAAAGACATGATCCATCACTATGTCAACCATAGGCATGAGGTAGTGATTAGAAGGACTGAATATGAATTAAGAGAAGCGGAAAAAAGAGCCCATATTCTTTTGGGCTACCTGATTGCATTAGACAACCTTGATGAAGTCATTAGTTTGATCAGAAGTTCCAGAGATCCTGAAACAGCGCGAACCAGTCTGATGGAAAGGTTTGAATTGTCAGAAATCCAGGCAAGGGCCATCCTTGACATGAGATTACAGCGACTTACCGGCATGGAACGGGAAAAAATTCAGAACGAGTACGATGAGATCATGAAACTCATCGAAGAACTGAAAGAAATCCTGGCCAACGAAGACAAGCGGATGCAGATCATCAAAGATGAGCTTCAAGAAATAAGAACCAGGTATGCCGATGAGCGGAGAACTACCATTGAGCACAATGCGGAGGACTTCAGCTATGAGGATATGATTCCAAATGAAGAAGTTATCATCACTGTTTCTCATGAGGGTTATGTGAAAAGAACCGCTCTTACAGAATATCGAACACAAAGCAGGGGAGGAGTTGGATCCAAAGGGGTTTCTACCAAAGAGGACGATTTTACAGAATACCTGTTTACTGCTTCCACCCATAATTACCTCCTCATCTTTACGGACAAAGGAAAACTTTTCTGGCTCAAAACTTACGCCATACCAGAAGGAAGTAAGGTATCCAAGGGCAGGCCTATTCAAAACCTGATCAACATAGAAAATGATGATAAGATCAGGTCCATCATACAAGTAGGTGACCTAAAAGATGATGATTACATCAACAACAACTATCTGGTTATGGTCACAAGACAAGGGTTGATCAAAAAAACTACGTTGGAGCAATATTCAAGACCCAGGACCAATGGCATCATTGCCCTCAATATAAGGGAAGACGATCAATTGATCAATGTAGAAATGACCAATGGAGATACGCATATCGTGATTGCTGCTAAATCGGGCAGGGCGATCCATTTCCATGAATCAGCAGTGAGGCCGATGGGAAGAACCGCCACCGGTGTAAAAGCCATCAAATTGGCAGGAAATGAAGATTTTGTGGTTGGCATGGTTTGTGTTTCCAGAGAAGATGCCAGCTTGCTGGTCGTTTCGGAAAGGGGATATGGCAAAAGGTCACTCATGGATGAATACCGGATTACCAACAGGGGTGGCAAAGGCGTGAAAGCAATGAATGTTACTGAAAAAACAGGCAATCTGGTTGCAATCAAGGAAGTTATTGATAGTGATGATCTGATGATCATCAACAAATCAGGGATCATCATTCGGACGCCAGTTTCCGCCTTAAGGGTAATGGGAAGAGCCACACAGGGAGTCAGGTTGATCAAATTGAATGAGAACGATGAAATCTCCTCGGTTGAAAAAATCAAAGTAGTAGAAGTAGATGAACTGGAAGAATTACCCACTGATGGAATGATTACTGATGATTCAGAAAAAGAAACTCCCGATGATCCAGATTTAGACAATGGATCTGAAAAATAAACAAATACACATTTCAAAAACCAAGAAAATCGAATATACAATGAGAAAATTACTCTTATCATTAGCATTGGTCGGCATTACTGCGGTAGCTTTTGGTCAAAAGAAAGTAGTAAGGTCGGCTGAGAAAAACTTCAAAAAAGGCGACTTGGAGGTTGCTTATCAAGAAGTTAACCAAGCCATTCAGGATCCAGAAACTGGGCAGGAACCCGATACCTATCTTTTGAAAGGTAAAATCGAAACAAAAATGTTTGAAGCCGGTTCAGCTCAAGAAGAAGCTACCGTTTCCACCGGAAGAAAGGCCTTGGATACCTTTCAACAAACCATGGAAATGGTTGGCAATGACAAGGATAGCAAGATTGGAAAAGAAATCTACAAAGATTTCATCCCTGATATGCCTGAAAATTTGTCAGGTCAGGCCATGTATAAATTGAAAAGTGATGCCTTTGTCAAAGCAGTAGATCGTTACGAAGAAGATGATCTTGAAATGGCATTCGAGTTTTTCGCACTCGCAGCAGACGCAGATCGTACTGATACCACCATGTTATTTAATTCTGGATACTTAGCCAACATGATTGGCAAAAATGAAGAATCCAAGAAATACTTGATGCCACTGCTAGAAATAGAGGATTACAATAAATTAAATGCTTACTATTTCCTTATTCAGATGGCAAGTCAGGATGATGACAAAGAAGAAGCCTACCGTTTGGTTTCTGAGGCCAGGGAAATTTATCCAGAGGATACTGGCTTACAAGAAACAGAGATTCAGTTGTTACTCCAATTGGACAAAATGGATGATGCGATGGCATCTATAGAGGAAGCATTGAAAACCGACCCAAACAATACAGGAATCAGACTCCGATATGGTTATTTGAAAGAGCAGTCAGGAGACGTTGATGGTGCATTGGCGGAATACAGCAGAACAGTAGAAATCGATCCTGAATTTTTTGACGGAAATTTCTACACCGGAGCGCTTTACCTAGACAAAGCAAGAAAAATCATCAGTGAAGTCAACAACCTTCCTGATGACGAATGGGAAAAGAAAGCTGATAAAATGATGACTGAGGCAGATGATATTTATAAGTCAGCCCTACCTTATTTCACCAAGGCTTCTGAACTTCAACCGGATAATACAGATATACTGGAAATTCTTTTCCAAGTACATACCAGGTTAAAAAATGCCGATAAGGCTGAGGAATACAACCAAAAGTTGATCGCCAAGAAAGGTGCCAATTGGATGGATGAATAGACTTCCTTGATAAAAATAAAAAGCCACTTTTGAGTGGCTTTTTTTATGTCTTTAGGTTTCCTCCAACTTTATCTTTTCAGGCAAAGGACCATCGGTGGAAAGTTTTAAGGCAGCCATTTTCGAAGCATCTTCTAAGGCAATCTGATAATTTTTCCCATCAAGGTAAGCAGCCAAAAAGCCGGACCAAAAGGCATCTCCTGCACCGGTAGCATCCCCTAATATGGGGATTGAAGCTGCAGAGAGTAAAATGTTTTCGCCGGAAGCCGCCACCAAATGACTTCCCTCTTTGCCTTTTGTAAAACAAACCAGTTTAGCACCCCAACCCAAAATTTGTTGAATTGCATTTTCTTCAGAGATTTTTTTCTCAAATATCCTCTCACAATCATCGCGGCTTACTTTGACCAGGGGATTCAGTAAACAGTATTCTTTGATTACCTGAAGGGCTTCTTCATGGTCTGGCCAAATTGCTGGCGCATAGTTCAAATCAATGCTCAATTGTACATCAAAGTCACGGGCTCTCTTGGCGCCGTTGAGAATGGCATGTTGAGCGGGTTGTTTACTGAGCGCGAAGCAGGTGGTGTGGTAGATTTTTGCTTTTCTAAGGTGATCTGAAGTGATGTCCTCAGGATAAATCAAACGATCAGCTTCCCGGTATGCGATAAAGTCAGGGGTGCCGTGACTTCTCGAAAGCAGGACCAGACTGGTAGGAGCTGTAGCTCGAAAATGAATTCCCGTAGTGTCCAATTTAAGACTTTCCAGTTCCTTGACCAAGTATTGTCCCAGTCCATCATTCCCCACACTTGCCACCAAATGAACTTTTTTTCCTAACCGGCATAGGTTAGCGGCAAGGTTGGCAGGACTACCCCCCTGAAAACGTCTAAAGCTATGTGTCCTAAAAATCTCTTCCCTGATCTCGTGGCCAATCAAGTCCACCAAAATCTCTCCAACCACAATTATTTCCACTTTATGATCCATTTTAGTCTAATAGATAAAAGCCATGATGAATTGTATTTTGCAAAAGTACCTGGCCTGCAGCACTCCATGTACAGGAGGGGACTCCACAAGGTTTTCCTGTCAGTGCATGAAAACATTCGTTGAATTCCCAACTGTCCTCACTATTCTTTTCAATCAGTTTCTTTAATATCTCCATAGCTTCCGCTTTCCCAACTTCTTTGTATACTGCCATACCCCAAAATCCATTGACCATGGGCCATATGCCTCCGTTATGAAATTCGTTCGGATGGTTCCTAAACTTAAATCTGTAGTTTTCTTCCAACAGGCGGTAATCGGGATCCTGAGGGCTGATGGCAGGGGAAAATGCTGGGACCAAATTAAATCCGTTATGACTGAATGCTTTGATGGTTTTTTGAGGATTGGGGTGAATGTTAAAAAGAATCGCCAAGGCATTGCCAAGGGCATCAAAGTAAGTTTGGTATCCAGCAGGATGAAATGAAGCCATCAAATAGGGTAATTCCCCTTGTACTTCCCAGAGCCTTTTTTTGGCCACAGGATGAATGCCTTTTTCCAGCATACCTTCATCTAACCAATAATTTTCAACAATACTGACGTGGAGTTTTTCGGCCTGGGCCAACCAGTCTTTTCTATTAAAGGCCTCACCAGATAACCTTAAAGCCCCATATCTCAGCACCTGATCATACAGTACATATCCCTGTAATACGTATTCATCAGCCCAATCACCTGCAATAGGGACATAAATGAGTCCTCTGTTATTGTATTCCCAGGCTTTATAGAGTTGGTGAATGCGGTTAACCTCTGATTCAAATTTTTCCAGGAGCTTCGTCTTTCCCGTGTATTTAGCAAACAAGCAAAGTCCAATCATCCACCAGGTACCAGTATCTGCTCGGCCTGCCAAACCTCCATAGCTGACCTGACCATTCATTAAATCTACATTGGAAGGAATATGGCCTTCAGGGCTGATGAAATCCCCAAGGGTGATTAAGGTTTCCTCGAACGTATCCATCAAATCGGCCTCTCTACTCGATAGGGCAGCAAGCCCAGTGATTATACCATCTCTCGCCCATACTCTTTTGTAATTGTCATGAGTTTGAGATGATGCCAGAAACCCCCGTGGATGGCTGGCTTTCCGCATCATTGAAAGAGCCTGGTTTTGCGCTATCTGAAGATCCATACGATGGTAAAGGTTAAAATGAGCAGAAAGACAGAAAGCACCCTGTAGTTTTTGTACCAAGGTAAAGCCTGTAAAGAAGCGGTTTCATCTGTGTAGATGCTGTTTTTCCAGGTATATTCAGCTATCTTTTTTTCCGGTGGCCATGCAGTGTTTAAGCTGACTGCCACATAGATGATGGCACAGAATACAAAAAGTAATGGAGCGGTATGCAGAAAATGCCATTGACTGATGCCCGCTTCCGGCAAGGCCACCTTTACCACGAGCAAAGAGGCAGCAATGATAAATCCACTCATTAAGCTGTAAAAAGCCCCATCTGCATTTCCTCTTTTCCAAAACATGCCAAATATAAACACCACCACGACCGGAGGAGCAATCAACCCAACCACCATCTGAAGGTATTTAAACAAAGATTCAAACTTTTCTATTTGAGGGGTCCACGCCGCTGCCAAAAGCACCAAGATAACTGTTGCCACTTGTCCAACTCTAACCAGTTGCTTAGAATCCAAACCAGGCTTCAGGTTTTTAACAAAGTCCATGGTGATGAGCGTAGAGGCGGAATTGAGCGTGGCTGAAATGCTGGATGACATGGCGGCAAGTAAACCTGCCATCAAAAGTCCAATCAAACCTACAGGGAGTAAATTGAATACCAAATGCGGGAAAACGGTATCAGGATTATCCAGTTCGGGAAAAAGTACCCTTGCCATGGTACCTGGAAGCACCATAAAGAATAGCACCGGCAATTTCAGTAGGCCTGCAAACAATGCACCCCATCGACCGTGGTTGAGGTCTTTGGCAGTCAAGACCCGCTGAACCATAAACTGATTGTTGGCCCAGAAATAAAATCCTAGAAGAGGAACTCCGAAAATCAAGCCTGTCCAAGGTACCGAAGGATCGTCAATAGGGCGGATCAGACTCAGCATATCGGGTGGTGTGACTGCCAAAACATTTTCCCATCCGCCGACCTCTCGAAAAGTCACCCAGGTCAATATCAAAGAACCTGCAAACAAAAGAATTGCCTGAACCACCTCAGTATGCACCACCGAGGACAAACCTCCCGGAATGGTGTAAGCCGCAGCGGCAAAGGCCAGAATCATAATGATCAAAGTCATGCTGATATCTGGAAAAACCAGTTTCAAAATTAAACTTCCGGCATACAATCCGGCCGCCGTTTCGATCATAATATTACCGATCAGGGTAATAAAGGAAAAATAATACCTACTTCTTCTGTCATACCTTCGCTCCAGAAACTCAGGCATTGTAAAAACTCCAGACCGCAAATAAAAAGGAAGAAAAAATATGCTAAAGAAAACCAGAATAACAGCCGCCATCCATTCATAATTATACACGGATATACCCGTGCTGTAAGCATCACCTGCCAGTCCGATCAGTGTGGTGGACGATATATTGGCGGCGAAAAGCGAAATGCCCACAATGGGCCAGGTCATGGAACGCCCAGCGAGAAAATAATCTTCAGAATTTTCTCTTTTGGAATGGTAAAGCCCATACAAGATCATCCCTACCAAGTAAACCAGCATGATGACAAGGTCCAGGTAACCGACAAGCTCCTTATTCATTTTCGGCTGGAGGATAAATTGATTTTTCGGTCATAAGGGCAAAGCAAAAACAAATGTTCTATTATTGAGATGATTATTTCCCTTTAATTAATTCAAAAATCGCTGTGAATCCAAAAATAAATTTTACGCAAACGGTTGTGCAAACATTTGCGGTAATATATTTATATTTGTTCTAAATAAATTAGGAAGGTGGAGAATGATTTATCAGTTGCTGTGATTGGATTCTACCTTTATTTTTAGATTTGATTCTTCAATAAACCCATCATATGACTGATAAAAAGAAACTGACGTTAAAAGATATTGCCAAAGCCCTAAATATTTCTATTTCCACCGTTTCCAGGGCATTGAAGGAACATCCGGACATTAGTAATGATACCATCAAACTCGTAAAAGCCTATGCTGAGGAACACCATTATGTTCCGAATTTATTGGCGGTCAATTTCAGGCAAAACAAGTCCTACAACATCGGTTTGATCATCCCGGAACTTGTGCATCATTTTTTTTCAAGTGTGATCAGTGGAGTGATACAAACTGCCAATCAGCATGGCTACAATTTGATGATCTGTCAATCGAATGAAAAACTTGAAGACGAAATCAAGGTAGCAAATGCCCTTTTTACCAGTAGGGTTGATGGTCTGCTTATTTCACTTTCCAACGAGACGGACCGATTCGAACACCTTTTTCAATTTTTGGAAGATGATATTCCTGTAGTCCAATTTGACAAAATTTCTGATAAACTCGCAGTTCCCTCAGTTACTGTTGATGATTTTCATGGAGCTTACAAAGCGGTAAGCCATATGATTCAAAAGGGCCACCGAAAGATTGCGCATATTCGAGGTAGGCTTATTGTTCAAAATGCCTCTGAAAGGTGCAAAGGATATGAAAAAGCCTTGGAAGACCATGGCTGCGAGCAGCATGCCGATTGGATCAAAGTGGGAAAAGACATTACGGAAGAAGAAGGCTACACCTATGCCAAGGAATTGATGGAAAGTGACAATCCACCAAATGCATTTTTCTGCATCACGGATTTGGTAGCTCTTGGCGTCATGAAGTATTTAAAGGATCATGCATTCAAAATACCGGAGGATGTGATGGTAATGGGTTTTAGCAATTGGAAAATGGCAGAATTTGTCACACCTGCATTGAGTTCGGTTGATCAGCCCGGTTTCTTGATTGGCCAAAAGGCCACTGAATTATTGCTAGAATCCATAAAAAACGATGAGTCAAGAATGGCAAAAACGGTTGTTTTACCCACCACTTTGGTCATTAGAGCATCAACCGGTTAAATCCCTAACAATTCGGTAATATAGAGGTCAAGATTTAGTAACATTCTTTATGTTAATTGGAAATTGGAATTTATCTTTGCTGCAAGAAATGCCCTAAGTAATTAACCCTATGGAAATTTTATTCTCCTTGATTTTGCTGACCACAATTTATGGTATGGTTATTTTAGCGTTTTATCCCGAAAAGTATCTGAAAAAATTCAGCCATCTGCATGGCCATAAATCTGTTCCAACCTACCTTCAATTCAGACTTTCGGAGCCTTTGTTTTTATCGTTTTTCCTTGGATATATTATAGCTTCCACCGTGGTTTATTTGTTTATATTTTAATTTATCTTTTACACGGTAATAGTTTATAAATCAATACTTAATAATTAAAATATAAGGTTATAAATTATATAGTAAAATCTTTTTTTAAACTGAGTATCCCTAACCTTCCAAGTAAACCTACCAGCCGGAAGGGATGTATCCACCAATTATCAATCAGTACCCACTTTGGACAATCTGCTTCATGTATGTACGCAATGAAGCCAGCAAAATGGTAATTCAATATAATTCTCACCAGCATACCAAATTGTCCGGTTCACCCTAAAACATCCGTCACCCAACATCCAACTCCCAACTTCCCACTCCCAACTTCCGACTCCCAACTTCCCACTTCCCACTCAAAAAAGGTCCATTTAATCTCCAAAAGAAATCCCCAAACCCTTGGCGGCCTGAACCAGATATCCATCCTTGTCCACAAAATTATAGGTTTTGGTAGCGTCCTCCAATGGCACATGGGTGAATTCGTTGTTTTTGAAAGAAACCATTTGTCCAAATTTCTTTTCTAAAACCAGTTCAAATGCCTTCACTCCAAATAAGGAAGCCAACACCCGGTCATAGGCAGTAGGAGTCCCTCCCCGTTGAGTGTGACCTAAGACGGTCTCCCTGATCTCCGCCTTGCAACCCGCCGCTTTGAGTTGTTTGGAAAGTTCGTAGGCAATACCACCCAACCTCAGGTGTTCAAATCCTTCTCCACGGTCTTCCCCAATCACTTCTCCATCTTTTGGTTTGGCCCCTTCGGCGACCACGATATTGACAAAACCCTTACCATCCTTGTAGCGGGAATTGATTCGCTTAAGGACATGTTGAATATCATAAGGCAACTCAGGAATCAAACAAATCTCAGCTCCTCCTGCAATCGCGGTATGCAAAGCGATCCAACCGGCATCTCTTCCCATCACCTCCATAATCATGACCCTATGGTGGCTTTCTGCTGTGGTCACCAACTTATCAAAGCTGTCAGTTGCAATTTGGACAGCGGTCTGAAAGCCAAAAGTGGTATCAGTTGCGGAAAGGTCATTGTCTATGGTTTTTGGCACACCGATGATCGGTACCCCTTTTTCAAATAATCCCTGGGATATTTTTTGTGATCCGTCACCACCGATGTTGATTACGGCATCGAAGCCCAAGGATTTAATTTTGTCAGCAAGTTCCTGACTTCGGTCCACCAGGGTGATGTTGCCGTTTTCGTCTGTCACAGGATACTGAAGCGGATTGCCTTTGTTGGTCGTCTTGAGTATGGTTCCTCCTTTGATATGGATTCCTGCGGTATTTTCCTTGTTGAGTTTGATGATGTCAACTGGATCACTCATTACACCATTGAAGGCTTCCATACTCCCGCATATTTTCCAATCTTTTTCCTTTTTTGCCCTTTTAAAAATTCCACGAATAACTGCATTCAATCCGGGGCAATCTCCCCCTCCAGTCAATACCAATAATTTGTTCATATAAAAATTTCTTAAACGTTTAATAAATGAGCTACCTGAAACAGGACAAGTTTGTTGAAATGCAAATAATTAGGGTTACTTCTGGATTAATGTTCGCATTAATTTTGCTCAAATTAACCCAGTAATTTTAAGAGTGCAAGGTTTACAGATTCAAAATCAAATGCTGCAAGGCGTATATCCATTTTTGATTTTATTTCTTTCGTATTCAATTGTCCAATACTGCCCTCATGGGTATGGTTGATGGCTGTTTGGTTAGGGTGGAAATCATTGTTTTCTATAGCTTGCCCCACCTGCTTGTAGGCGTCCCTAAAAGGGATGCCCATCAGGACCAGTTTGTTGACTTCCTCTACACTGAAAAGATCCTTGTAAAAGGGATTGTCAAGAAGATGGGACTTGACTTTGATTTCTTTAAGCATGAAGTGACTCATTCTAAGACAAGACAAGGTGGAGTCTAGCGCCGGGAAAAGGGCTTCTTTGAGCAATTGTAGGTCACGATGGTAACCTGTGGTCAGATTGGTCAGGATCAAACTGACTGTGGTCGGAACTCCCTGTATCTGATTGGTTTTTGCCCGGATAAGCTCAAAGACGTCCGGATTCTTTTTATGGGGCATGATGCTGCTGCCTGTGGTCAGCTCATCTGGAAAGCTAATAAAGGAAAAATGCTGGTTCATGTAGAGACAGACATCTGAAGCCAGTTTGTTAAGGGTACCGCAGATTCCGGAAAGGGCAAAAGCCAGTGTTTTCTCGGTCTTTCCCCGGCTATTCTGCGCATTGATGACATTGTGGTGCAAGTCTTCGAAACCCAGTAGTTTGGTTGTCAGACTTCTATCCAAAGGAAAAGAGGATCCATAACCCGCCGCTGAACCCAATGGGTTTTTATTGGCCAATTTGTAAGCAGCCAGCAACAGGTCCAGGTCTTCCGTAAGGCCCTCTGCAAATGAACCAAACCAAAGCCCAAAAGAAGAAGGCATTGCCAACTGTGTGTGCGTATAGCCTGGCATAAGGTCCGCTTTGTGTTTTTCAGAAAGGTTTTGCAGCAATTCAAAGAGCTCTTGTACTGCTTCCACCAATTCCCTAATCGCTGCCCTGTAATAGAGTTTCAGATCCACCAATACCTGATCGTTGCGGGAACGACCGCTGTGGAGTTTTTTACCAACTTCTCCGTGTCTCTGCGTCAATAAAAATTCAATTTGCGAATGGACATCTTCCACACCTTCTCCAATCTGAAATTGGTTTTTTTCTATTTCAAGGTAAATGTCTTTTAGGCCTTTTCGGAGCAATATGAGCTCCTCTTTAGTCAAAAGCCCTACCTTTTCGAGCATAATGGCATGTGCTAGGGAGCCTATGACATCAAATGGTGCCAAAACAAGGTCAAATTCAGGGTCTTTTCCGATCGTAAATTGCTCTACCTCTTTCTTGCTATCTATGTCTTTCTGCCAAAGTTTCATGCCTGAATCAATTTTTAAATCATGTGTTTCTAAAATGCCATGGCCTATGCTTCACCCTTTAATTCTATATTCTACCCTCACTTTTTAAAAAAAATGTAGGTACTCAACAAATTGATGTACCCTTCAATTCCTTTTTCGATATCGGTAATGTAAATGAATTCATCAGGTGAATGAGAGCGTGCGGAGTCTCCAGGCCCCAATTTGACCGAAGGGTAGGGGATCAGAGCCTGATCAGAAAGGGTAGGGCTACCATAGGTTTTTAGCCCCATTTTCAAAATCACCTCCTGAATTTTATGACCACCGGGAAGTTTGGAAGCCTGCAGGCGCAAAGACCTGGGCACTAGGGTTGCTTTGAGGCTTTCCTTTAACTCAGCCAAAGCCTCCTCCAGTGTATAACTTTCTGTTACCCTCACATCCAAAGTAAACGTACACCTGTCCGGAACCACGTTGTGTTGCTGACCGGCTTGGATAATGGTCGCGGTCACTTTGCTCTCACCAAGATATGGCGAGGTTTTTTTGAAGCGGAAGCGCCGAATAGCCATCAAGTCTTCCAGTGCCTTGTATATGGCGTTTTCTCCTTCATTTCGAGCAGCATGGCCTGCCTTACCGATAACTGTGGCATCTACTACCATCAGCCCTTTTTCAGCTACCGCCAAATCCATCAAGGTAGGTTCACCGACGATTGCCAGCTCCAACTCGGGCAACTCGGGTAAAACACTGGCAATTCCCAAGTCCCCGGATATTTCTTCTTCGGCAGTAGCAGCCAAAATCAGGTTGTAGGGTAGCTTGGCTGAATAAAAATATAAGAATGTTTCTATCAAACAAACCAATGCCCCGCCTGCATCATTGCTTCCAAGACCGAAGAGTTTACCGTCTTCTTTGATCGGTTGAAAAGGATCCCGGGAATATCCCTGATTGGGTTTCACCGTATCATGGTGGGAATTGAGCAAAAGGGATGGCTTCTTGGGATCAAAATGCTGGTTAAAAGCCCAGATGTTGTTGTATTTTCTATGGAACGGAATGTTTTTGTCCTGAAAAAATTCCTGAATGAGTGCTGCCGTATGGGTTTCTTCTTTACTGATGGAAGGGATCGCAATTAATTTTTCCAATAAGGCCACAGCTTCGTCAGCCATTTGACCCAACTGAGTGGCACTCAAGGAAGCAGGATTGTGGTCAACCATCCGATAAATTCAGTCTTTAAAGTAGGGGAAGTTTTGAATTCAATACAAGTCGTAGCGTTGTTTTTCAATGTTGGTGCCGGAGGATTTTCCTTTTGCTGCCAAAAGAAGGTTCTCCGCTTTTCCAATCCACACTTGGTTCACCCCCTGATATAGGGCAGCAAAGGCATTGTCCAGTTTGGGAATCATACCGGAATGGATGACATTTTCCTTTTTCAATTCATCGTAAATATCCTCATTGATCAGCGGGATAAAAGAGCTGTCGTTTTTTTCATCAATCAAAACGCCGGCTTTACTGAAACAGTAATAAAGGTTTACCGTGTGCTTTTTTGAAAGGGCCATGGCCATTTCGGATGCAATGGAATCTGCGTTGGTATTGAGCAACTGACCTTTTTGATCGTGGGTAATAGCGGCCACCACTGGCACGATGTCTTCTAGAAGCAGTGTCTTGATCAGTTCGGTGTTTACTTCCTGAATATCACCTACAAATCCATAATCAATGTCTTTGACGGGTCTTTTTTTAGACAGGATTAGGTTTCCATCTGCTCCGGTCAGACCAAGGCTATTGACTTGGTGGGCCTGAAGTTTGGACACAATCTGCTTGTTGATCAGCCCGGCATAAACCATGGTGACGACATCAAGGGTTTCCTGATCTGTGATCCGTCTGCCGTCCACCATTTCAGGCATCACACCCAGCGATTCACCGAATTTGGAAGCCATGATGCCTCCTCCATGAACCAGTATTTTCTTGCCTGGAAACTTACTGAATAAGAAAAGAAATTCATCTAGTTTTTTCGGATCATCGATGACGTTACCACCAACTTTTATAATACTTAACTTCATGTATACTAATGTTTAATAGGTTTTCAATTAAAGTAAATGATCGATGACAGCCTGAGCTGCATAGATCCTGTTTTCCGCTTGCTTTTGAACCAGACTTCTCGGGCCATCCAAGATTTCATCTGACAGTTCCACATTTCGTCTGACAGGCAAACAGTGCATGACCTTTGCAGAAGGATTCTTTTGGAAGTGATTCTCCGTTATCATCCAATGGGAATCCATATTGAGGATTTTTCCATATTCGCTGAAAGCCGACCAGTTTTTTACATAGACAAAGTCAGCTTTTTCCAATGCCCTCTTCTGCAAAGGTTCAATCGTAGCCCCCTTGGTAAACATGGGATCTAGTTCATATCCTTCAGGATGGGTAATTGTCAGGTCAAATCCACAACCCAAGGTCCATTCTGCAAATGAATTGGCCACTGCATGCGGAATGGCTTTGATATGGGGTGCCCAGCTGAGCACCACCTTCGGGGGCTTAGTTCCCTTCCAGTTTTCTTGGATGGTTACCATATCGGCCAAGCTTTGCAGGGGATGGCGAATGGCACTTTCCAGGCTGATCACCGGTATGCCACTGTATCGGATAAATTGGTTTAATATAAAATCCGAGATATCGTCCTGCTTGTTGGTCAAAGAAGGAAATGCCCTTATGGCCAATATATCAAAATAAGTGCCTAAGACGCCTGCGGCATCCTTGATGTGTTCAATACTGCCTTTGTTCATCACAGCACCTTCTTTCATTTCCAGTGCCCAACCCTCTTTGTCCATATTGATCACAATGGGATCCATGCCGAGATTATAAGCCGCAATCTGTGTACTCGCCCGGGTCCTGAGACTGGGATTGAGAAAAATAAGGCCTATTTTTTTGCCCGTACCTCTTCCAAAGTCTGCCCTCGGGTCATGCTTGTAGGCGATGGCCTTTTCTATCAAACCCTGAGCAATAGTTGTACTTTCAAATTGTGTAAAATTCTTCATGGATGCTTGGATTCCTCTTTATGACTAGCCTATAGAACGAGTCATTGGATTGGTTGTACTCAAGTTGAGCTCAGTCATTTACATCAAAACTGCTTTGATTCAGTAAAGTTTCAAGCCCAGCTAAAAATAAAGATAACTGATTGATTTTAATATTTAAAGGAGGAAGCAAACGAATGGTCTGTTTTCCTGCAGCACTGCCTGTAAATATTTTGTATTTGGTCACTAAGTCAGAACGTACCTTTCCCGCTTCCCGGTCAAGATCCAGCCCGATCATCAGTCCTTTTCCCCTAACCCCGATGATACCAGGGAGTTCCGGTAAGCTCTGGATAAGGTAATTGCCCATCGCTTCGGCGTGGTTCAAAAGTTGCTCCTGTTCAATGATTTCCAGCACCGCTAGTCCTGCTGCACATGCCAGGTGATTGCCACCAAAGGTAGTGCCCAAAAGCCCATAACTTGCTTTAAAATCAGGATGAATCAGAATCCCGCCTATTGGGAACCCGTTCCCCATACCCTTGGCCATGGAAATCAGGTCAGGTACAAGCCCTTCGGTCCATTGGTGGGCAAAAAACCGGCCGGTCCGTCCATAGCCGGATTGCACTTCATCCAGGATCAGTTTTGCTCCGTATTTTTTCCCTAAATCGGAAAGGCCAAGCAAAAATACCGAAGAAGGGACATGAATTCCCCCAACTCCCTGGATTCCTTCAATGATGATTCCGGCAATATTCCCTTGTTTAAGCTGATGCTCTACCGCTTCCAGATCCTCCCATGGCAAAATGTACACATCTTCCCTTTGGTTGCTTGGGGCAATGATTTTGGGATTGTCAGTCAGCACCACCGCCCCTGATGTTCTTCCATGAAACGATCCTTTGAAAGCAATGAATCCGGATTTACCGGTGGCAAAGGAGGCCAGTTTGAGTGCGTTTTCATTGGCCTCAGCTCCTGAATTGCATAGAAAAAGGCTGAACTCGGGATATCCAGACATTTCGCCGAGCTTTTGGGCCATTTCCTTTTGAAGCGGAATGTGGACGGAATTGGAGTAAAAAGCGATTTTGTCCAATTGGTCCTTGATCCTCTGATTGAAATGCGGGTGGGAGTGGCCTACGGAAATTACCGCATGCCCCCCATATAGGTCCAGGTACTCCTGCCCATCAGCATCCCATAGATTTGCCCCTTGGGCTTTCTCGGGGGTTACATTGATCAGGGGGTAAACGTCAAATAAGTCCATGCTTTTTTCTTAAAATGCAATGCTTTTCAAATTCAAACCGGTTTTTTCCTCCAGGCCAAGGGCAAGGTTAAAATTTTGAACGGCCTGACCGGAGGCCCCTTTGAGCAGGTTATCGATAGCGGAATAGATGACCAACTGCCCTTGTTCTTTGCTCAAATGGATCAGGCATTTGTTGGTGTTGACCACTTGTTTGAGTGTGATCTCCTGTTCAGAAACATGGGTAAAAGGAGCATCTTGGTAAAATGTTTTGTAAACATCAATGGCTTCCTCCAAGGACCCTGAAAATGGAAAATAACTGGTGATCCAGATTCCCCTGCTAAAATTGCCTCGATAGGGCACAAAGAGAAGTTCTTGGTCAAATCCCGCCTGTATCTGTCCAAAAGTCTGCTTGATTTCATTCAGGTGCTGATGATTGAAAAGCTTGTACACGGAAAGATTTTGGTTTCTTTCCGAAAAATGGGTGGTTTCACTCAGCTTTTTTCCCGCCCCGGTACTCCCTGTGATTCCTGAAATATGGACCGCGTCCTTGATCCAGCATGTGGATAGGGCAGGGGCCAAGCCCAACTGTATGGCTGTGGCAAAGCAGCCGGGGTTGGCGATTCTTTTTGATTTTTTGATCTTTTCTTTATTGATTTCTGGCAAGCCGTACAGGAAACCTTGGCTTTCATCTCTGAAATCCGTACTCAGGTCGATGATAAGCGTGTGATCAGCAAAAGGATACTTCTCCAAAAACCCTTTGGTTTCACCATGCGGCAAACCTAAAAATACAGCATCCAGTTGATCGGTTTCCACTTTATCTGTAAATACCAGATCTGTATCGCCAAGAAGATCGGGATGGGTATCGGTTACCTTTTTCCCTTTTTGGCTGTTGCTGTGTACATAGTCCAGTTCACAGTTCGGGTGGTGAACCAAAAGGCGCAGCAACTCCCCACCCGTGTATCCGGCAGCGCCGATGATGGCCGTTTTGAATTTAGTCATCGTTTTGGTTTACTTGATGGAAAATAGCAGTTTGGTTGCCCAGAATGCGGGTAAATCCTTTGACATCTTCTCCGGTATACCCTTTGTTCATTTCCCCATAGCTGCCAAATTTGGATGCCATCAGGTCATGGGCAGACTCAATGCCCAACAACTCAAACCTGTAGGGATGCAATTTTACTTTAACCTGACCTGTGACATACTTCTGGGTGTCGGCAAGAAAAGCCTCCAGATTACGCATCACTGGGTCAAGGTAATGCCCCTCATGCAAGTGGTTGCCATAAAATTCAGCCAACTGATTTTTCCAAAACAGCTGCCATTTGGTAAGGGTATGTTTTTCCAGAAGTTGATGGGACTTGATGATGATCAAAGGCGCGGCGGCTTCAAAACCTACCCGTCCTTTGATACCGATGATGGTGTCGCCCACGTGGATATCCCGACCTATTCCATAGGGTGCCGCCAGTTTTTGAACCTTTAGAATCGCCTGTACCGGATCATTGAAAATCTCTCCATTTACTCCTTTCAGTTCTCCCTGTTCATAATCCAGCGTCAATTCCTCATTTCCGCTTTTGCTCACAGGGGTTGGCCAGGCTGAATCAGGTAAGCCTTGACCCGAGGTCAATGTTTCCTTTCCGCCCACCGAGGTGCCCCAAATTCCTTTGTTGATGGAATAAGCTGCTTTTTCAAAATTCATGCTGACACCGTGTTCTTTGAGATAGGCAATTTCGGCTTCCCTGCTGAGTTTAAGGTCACGGATAGGGGTGATGATTTCCACATCAGGCAGAATGGTCTGAAAGATCATGTCAAAACGAACCTGATCATTTCCAGCCCCTGTACTGCCATGGGCAATGGCGCCCGCTTGGATCTTCTTGGCATGGTTGGCTATGGCCTTGGCTTGCAGGATCCTTTCTGCACTTACCGAAAGGGGGTAAGTTTGATTTTTGAGGACATTGCCAAAAATAAGGTATTTGATGACTTCCTTGTAATAGGTATGTTTCACATCCAATACTTCAAAGGAGGCCACCCCGAGAGCATGGGCCCTCTGAGCAGTTTGTTCGAGTTCTTCTGAGCTAAATCCTCCAGTATCGACCAGCACCGCATGTACTTCATGACCCAGTTCCCGGCTGAGGTGCAAGGCGCAGAAGGTGGTGTCTAAACCGCCACTGTAGGCTAAAACGACTTTTTTCATCATTTATGGTTAAAATAGGTTCAATGTTTTGTTTTTGGTTTTTTTGAGGTTGAGCATGACATACCTTTTCAGTCTGGTCCAACGTTCGAAAAGCCTTAAATCTTTGCCGAAATCCATTCTCAGAGCCAGTTCTTTCTTTTTCTTGTCTGCATTTTTGGGCACATAGAGCATGGCAGTGCAGATGCAGTTTTGCCTGTTTTTGGTTTTCAGAATTTCGTAGTTCACGCAGCTTTGGCAGCCTTTCCAAAATTCCTCATCATCCGTAAGATCGGAATACGAAACCGGAAAGTATCCAAGTTCGGAATTTATTTTCATTACTGCAGCCCCTGTGGTAAGCCCGAAAATCTTGGATTCCGGGTATTTTTTACGGCTGAGTTTGAAGATTTCTTTCTTGATTTCGCGGGCCAAACCAGAACGGCGGAAAGGAGGGGCAACGATCAGACCGGAATTGGCGACAAATTTTCCATGGCCCCAGGCCTCTATGTAACAAAATCCAGCCCAGTCCCCTGTTTTGGTTAGGGCAATGATGGATTTTCCCTCAAGCATTTTATTGATGAGGTATTCCGGGGATCTTTTGGCTATACCGGTGCCACGGGCTTTGGCGGACTCTTCCATTTCCTGAGAAATGATCTCCGCATATCTGGTGTGGGCGAGTCCTGCTGGCTGTATGATAAACATGTTTTTTATCATGGGTTCAAGCTAATGAAAGATAGGATGATGGATCACCTATGGTTTTATGGTACAATGTGAATGGAAATAAATGGGCTTCGGAATTAGACATCCCCGTAGGATGCCACAAAATAGACAAGGGACTAGGCCCTGAAGCTGTTCCTAAACCTTCTCAATGGAGCAAAAAATAACACAGCAACCAATTCCAAAACATTGGAGGAATAAGGAGGGGTCGATATGTGCTGAAAATTCAACATGCTTTTAAAACGATGGTAAAGTTTGCAAGTAATGCAAACAAATACAAGAAAAAGCATGGATTATTTTAAAGATTAAATGAAATCCTGTCATTTCGGTATTTGTATCCCTGTTTTGAGGTATTTTTTATTAATCCAAATGAACAAACGCAAAAGATTTTCGCTGTTGATTTATTTAATCCCTCCAAATGCTCCAAAACAGAGATTTTTATGGAATACTTCGGTGGTCGTGAAACCTACTTTCTGCATCAGATTCAATTGAAAATTGATGGATCTTGGGGAATCTTCCAGTTCAATGTAGGCCAATACTTTTTCCGCATAGTCGTTCCCTCCAATGGATGCAAGGTATGCCCTGTACTTGTCCCACACCAAATCGGTAATCCGGGGAGATTCCTGAAGGATCAGGTCAGAGATGTACAAACCCCCGCCTTGGTTTAAGCTATCATACAGTTTTGTAAACACCAATTCCCATTCTTCCTCTTCACGCAAGTGGTGAAGCACTGCACCAGCCATGATCACATCGAATTTTTCCTTGGGCAATTCAATTTCCCGGATGTCACCTTGAATGACTTCGATTTTGCCAAGCGTTTTTTCAGCCACCCGCTGCTTAGCCCTTTCCAGCATGGGTCCGCTGAGGTCAATCAAAGTGCAATCCAGATTCCCCATTTTGGAAAGCAGCTTCAGGGTGTAGTTGCCTGCCCCGCAACCCAGGTCCAGTATTTTTTTGGCATTGGGCTGCAATGCTTTGGCTGCATCTGTTATCATTTCCAATGAAATGACAGCATCTACAGTGGCCACTTGGCCCGTATCCAGGTTTGAAAACCTTTCCACATCCTTGTCAAACCGACTCCGGATATCTTCAACGCTTGATTTTTTCATACATTTAAAGGCCTATTTGGATTGGGTTTAATGAAAGGTTTTGGATCAGATCAGGCCGGACAAGAATATTTGAAACCTTGTTTTATTTTGTTTGTGAAATCCTAAGAGTTTGGAACAACTCACTTCATGCCGTAAAAAAAAGCGGGATATCAAGCCCGCTTTTGTAAATATTTTAAAAGGGTTTAAATTTTATTTTTCTTGTGTTTGGGATGGTTTTCATGATTCTTGTCCTTCCAAACAATGGCTGAAATTTCCATTTCATCCAAATCTGCTTCCACCAATTCGGAACCATCGGAAAACGATGCGCCTACTAGGTACATGATATTGGAATCATCATGATAGTAAAATGCTTTTCCCCTGTGCTTCATGTGTTTTAAATCTTTTCTGAGTCTTTTCATTTCTTTCACTGTCATTCCGGCCTGCACATCATATTCATCCAAATGGTGTTTGTCTGCAAAAGTAATGTAATCGATATCTCCTGTTGACATGTCACTTACTACCTGGATAACGGCATTGGCCTGACCTTTTTTGTTGAAGGCTACCACAGTTTGGGTTTCTTCCAATGGGATAGCAATTTCTGTCACGGATTCAAGCTCCACAGTTTCGATCTCAACGGAATTTGACAGGGCCTCCTTGAAATCATCCACATTTGATTTCTTTTCAACAGGTGTATCTGCATCAGTTTGGGAGTTAGGGGCTTTGCCTGGTGTTGATACATCGGAGGAAGCTATGGGTACATCATTTATGGATTCCTCCTGAATGATCCAAACCTCCGTTTCCTCAATCACCTCTTCGATTAAAACAGGGGATTCAGACTCTGTAGCGGTGGTTTGGTTGGGGTTGTTACAGGCATATAACAATGCTGCACCCAGAATTAATGCAATTGGCAATCTATATTTATTTTTCATCACAAGTTATATTAAGTTCTGCGGATTAAGATAATTTTATCCTTAAAATTATGTCTAATCGATGATAAAACAAATTTTTTACAAGTTAATTATCAAAATATTTCTATTTTTATTTATAAAAATGGAAATTGATTTATATATTTATGGTTAGTTATTATTTAAAATGTATTGATTTTACCTCCGATTCTTGTGTTGCTTTTCCACTTATTATAGCTCATGAAAAATTTATATTTGATTTTGATTCCAGTCTTTTTCAGCACATTGGTTTTTGGACAGCAGGCAGAAGAAGAAATCCATGCATGGAAATTTAGGGTGGAACCTTATTTATGGTTACCAAGTCTTCAGGGTCAAATTGCTGTAGAAAATACCCCAATATTTGACATCAGGGAGCCTACCCGTGCACTTCTGGGAAGCTTTAAGGGAGGAGGCTTATTGTACCTTGAGGCGGAGAACCAAGATTGGGCCATTACCTCAGACTATTTATTCGTCAGCTTGGAGAATGGCTTGGAGATAAGTCATCCGTATGAAAGGGGAGAGCTGAGATTGGATCAGACCATGTGGGAAGTGACCGGAATGCGGAAATTGGTTCCTGGCCTGGAAGCCGGGATCGGCGCCAGGTTAATGTCATTGAACAGCCACATTTATTTAAGTGGTTCTTTAGAGAATGCCCGCTTTGGTTTTGTCAGAGAAACTTGGCTTGACCCCTTGATAGTTGTGCGTTCTAAAGGGATTTTTTCAGAAAATTGGCGATGGAATCTTAGGGGTGATGTGGGGGGATTTAGGTTGGGATCTGTATTGACCTGGCAGTTTCAGGCGGATATCGGATACCGTTTTTCAAGGTTATTTGATTTATCCATAAGTTACAGGTATATGGACATCAATTACGTGGACGGTGTGGCAAATGAAAGAGTCAAATTTGATTTGTCATCATCAGGCCCTGTCCTCAAAGCTGGATTCAATTTCCATTGAGACCTTCTTCAAAACCATAGCCGAATGCGTGGGGGTTTCTTCCCATTATCAGAATCTGCTATAATCAAACTTATAAAAAACACATACACGAACATAAACCACACAACATGAAACCATCCATTCTATCCAAACTTATATGGAGCCTTTGTCTGCTATTCGTATTCGGTGTTAATTCCGCGCAGCAAGCCCAAAAGAAAATATTGATCACCAATGTACACATTTTCAACGGCATTGATGAAAAAATCAGTTCGGGAAATATCTTAATTGAGGGTAAGATGATCAAACAGATTTCTTCCACAGAAATCCAATTGGATTCCGGTGCCGATGTTGAAATCATTGATGGGGGAGGGGGCTATCTCATCCCGGGCCTGATTGATGCCCATGCGCACGTAATGATAGAATCCCTGCCCAAAGAACAAGCCCTGATGGCCAATTATGCCTTTATCAATTTGTTTGCTGCGCACAGCGCGGAAAAAATGCTCATGCGGGGATTTACCACCATCAGAGATCTGGGAGGTGGGGCAATTACCTTGGCGCGGAGCATAGATATGGGAATCGTCAAGGGACCCAGAATCTACCCAAGTGGGGCATTTATCTCTCAGACCGGTGGGCACGGAGATTTTGGACTACCTAATGATGTGCCAAAAAAAATCGGGGATCAATCTTATCAGGAAAGAATGGGAATGACTGCTTTGGCAGATGGGCCTGACCAAGTCCTCTTGAGGGTGCGTGAACAGCTGAGGGAAGGTGCTTCGCAAATTAAGTTGATGGCAGGAGGTGGGGTATCCTCAGATTATGACCCACTTGATGTGACTCAGTACACTGTTGCTGAATTCAAAGCCGCTACCGATGCCGCCAAAAATTGGGGAACTTATGTGACCGTTCATGCCTATACCCCGGATGCCATTCGGAAAGCCATTGAAGGTGGTGTGGCATGCATAGAACACGGTCAGTTACTGGATGAAGCCACTGTCAAAATGATGGGAGAAAAAGGAATATGGTGGAGTCTTCAGCCTTTTTTGGATGATGAAGACGCAGTGCCTTTTCCGGAAGGTTCGCCAAATAGGTTGAAGCAACTGGAAACCACCAAAGGAACGGACAATGCCTATGCTCTGGCAAAGAAATACAAAATCAAAACGGCCTGGGGAACCGATACTTTATTTGATCCCAAATTAGCAGAAAAACAAGGAAAGCAATTGGCCAAAATGGTTCGTTGGTACACGCCCTATGAAGTACTGAAAATGGGTACCTCTACCAATGCCGAACTGCTCAGGATGAGTGGAAAGAGAAATCCCTACCAAGCAGGAAATTTAGGAGAAATCAAAGTGGGAGCTTATGCGGACTTGATTTTGGTAAATGGTAATCCCATAGAAAATATTGACCTGATTGCAAATCCAGATGAAAACTTCAAAATAATCATGAAAGACGGGATAGTTTATAAAAACACGCTCTGATTACACCATACAGTTGCCAAAGAGAGGATATTCTGAACAAGGTCTAAAACTCATAAATTTAAAACATCTATCCTTCAATATTAAGAATTCCTTGAAGTGAGTCTGAATGCTAGCTTAATTTAAAAAAAACATGAAATCTGAAACCAAAAAATTTAAATTTAAATCGCTGCTCTTCTGTATCATGATCTGCATAGGTATCAGTTGTACTCCAGCCACTTCCAATGAGCGGGACATCAAAGAGGAAGCGGCAGAAGAACTGTTATCCTGGCAGGAAGGGTCCAATAAAAAGGCGATCATTGAATTTGTTAAGAAAACCACCACAGCAGGCAGTCCTGATTTTGTGCCGGAATCCGATCGAATTGCATGCTTTGACAACGACGGCACCCTCTGGTCCGAACAGCCTCTTTATTTTGAGTTGCAGTTTGCCATAGACCAGGTAAAAACCAACGCAAATGATCATCCGGAGTGGAAAAATCAACAAACATTTAAAGCTATGCTTGAAGGGGATCACGGAGCTTTGGTGGCAAGTGGTGAACAGGGATTAAAGGCCATCATGGCCGCCACCCATGCAGGAATGAATGCAGACGAATTTCAAGACGAAGTAAGGTCATGGCTCAGAACCGAAAGGCATCCAACCACCAACATGCCCTATAATAAAATGGTATTTCAGCCTATGATCGAACTTATGGAATACCTCAGAAAGCACGGATATAAGACCTTTATTGTATCCGGAGGCGAAGTGGACTTTATGCGGGCATGGGCTGAAGAAGCCTATAAAATACCCACCTATCATATGCTGGGGAGCTTTGGAGGATTTAAGTATGAATTCAAAGATGGGAAAGGGGAATTGAAAAAGCTTCCTGAAATAAAATTCATGAATGATAATGAAGGAAAACCGGTGGGTATCCATCAAAGTATAGGCAGGATACCCGTCATAGCTATAGGAAATTCTGATGGGGATTATGAAATGCTCCAATACACCACCACTGCTGATGGACCCAGACTTGGCATGCTGATCCACCACACAGACGGAGACAGGGAATTTGCTTATGACAGGGATTCGCGAATGGGTCAACTTTCCAAAGGTCTGGATAGTGCTGCTTATTACAATTGGCATATCATAGACATGAAAAATGACTGGACCAGAATTTATCCGGAATAAAATCCGGAATCCAATTGTTGTTTTTTTTGATTTTTGATGCGGCAGTTCGTTCAACCGAAATTGGTTAAGTTACTTGCAACTCCATTTTTCTCATTATCGTTTGGTAATCCAATCTGTTCTTGTCGTCAACCTAATGGGTGTTGATGGTTTTTCCAGTTCGGTATATTCCCCAATTTCAGACGCTTCGTTAGTCATGAATACAAAGTCCCAACCGTTTTCTTTGTCCTGAGAAAATTCCCAAGAGTTCATTAAGTCCTGATTTACTGTTTGATCAGGATATTTTTCCAATAACTCAGTAACGGTAGATTCAGGATTTAATCCATTTGTTGTTTTTAAATTTCTATATGCATCTATCAGGGCTTGTTCATTACAGGCCAAAAATAGCCCTGTTTCTTTGAATTTAGGAGGGGGGATGGTAAATGAAAATCCATCAACCCTAAAAGATCAGCATGCGGTAAAGGTGGAATTTCATGGTAGCATTTAAAAATTTCACCCTATAAATCCAATAGAAAAAGGCAAACCGGTCAACTCAGTTGCCTGATTGAGAATTTCAATTCTTCTTCCTATTGATAATCTGAGCCAAGTTGCATTCATTTAATTGTTTGCAGTTCCCTAAACTGAAAAATGAATGTCTAAAACTGAGAGGTTATTAAAGCGATGGATCAACCATGCCCTTGTAAAGGTGCTGAAAAAGAGCGGTTAGTAAAAGCTCTTATTTTCTTTTATGCAAAAAACGGTTTAAGTTTTTTACTTTGTTTGCCCAATATCTAATCGTGATATTTTACCTTCATCGTTCATGGTGAATTTGAAAAACACATTGAAAGTACCCCACTGTCCTGCATAGAAATTGCCGTAAATGTTTTTTCCGTCATTTTCGACTTTGTCAATGGTCAGGAATTTTTCTTTTTTGTCAAATGCGTTGTCAAAGAAGGATTTGAAATCTAAATTCCTTCCATCATCCGTAAAAACTGCCTCATCGGTGAAATGGGAATACCAAGCTTTGAGGTCATTTGCCTGTAGTGCTTCAATGGCATTTTTTACGGTTGGGTTTGTGATTTTTGATAATTCCATTTTGTTAAGGTTTTTATGGTTTGAAGAAATTTGATGCTTATTTTGGGCAGTTAGTCCAAAAGCAGTCATAGAGAGAGAACAAGCCATAACGGATATGAATAATTTTGTTCTCATAACTCATTTGAATTGAGTGGGTGTTGCAGGTAGATGATGATTAGATTGAGCAATAGAAATGGGATTTCTATTGGAGGACCTTTTAAGTCTTTGTCTGAAAGATGAAGACAAGCGATCATTAAAATTCCTGCTGCCATTAAAAAATTACCCCATACAAAGGTTTTCGGGAACAAAATCAGGATTGCGGCAGCCATTGTTACCGTTCCGTTTACCATAATGGCTGTTTTTGAAAAGCTCCATTGGCTAAACATCTCCTCCATTTCGGGTTTTCCGGTCAGCATGGCGAAGCCTTGTTTCAGTCCCATCAAAACGGCAAAAACAATAAGGATAGTACTGGATATTTTTAAGATCATGGTCTATAAATATGAGTACCACGGGCAATCAACCAAGTTGATTGCCCGCAGTTGGAATACTGAATTGATTTTATTTTGTGGTGTATCCACCATTGGCCAAAATTGTCTGTCCCGTAATCCACCAGCCTTCAGTAGCTAAAAAGGTGATGATTGGAACTATGTCTTCAATTTTGGTCAAACCTCCCAAAGCCGAAGCGGATTTGTGATAAGCTACTGCATCATCCGTCTCTTGTCCATAAAAGAAAGGGGTGTCCATGGGTCCTGGTGCCACGGCATTTACAGAAATACCACGCGCTCCGAATTCTTTGGAAGCTGCACGGGTATAATGTTCTACAGGTGCTTTTCCTCCGGCATAAGTCGAATAAAATCCTGTATAGGCACCCAATAGCGAGGTTGCCAGGGTAATTATTTTCCCGTCGTCTTCTAGATTTTTGCCGGCTTCTTGAATAAAGAAGTAAGCCGCTTTGCTGTTGATGTTTGACATGGTATCAAACTCGGCTTCGGTTGTTTCCGTAAAGGGCTTTTTCAATACCATGCCAACAGTGTTGATGGCTACATCAATTTTTCCCAATTTACTTTTAGCTTCTTGGAAAAGCGCCTTCATGTTTTCAGCATCTGTCAGGTCTCCCTGAACCATAATTGCTTTTCTTCCCAATCCTTCAACTGCTTTTACAGTGTCCTCGGCTGCTTGTTTTGTATGATCGCTGTTAAAGTGGACTACAACGTCAGCACCTTGTTTTGCAACTTCTCTGCTGATTAATCCACCAAGGTTTTTAGCACCTCCCGCTATTAAAACTACTTTGTCTTTCAAATCAATCTTTGCCATTTTGTTACTTTTTGAATGAATGATGAAACAAAGGTAGGATTGAAGTCAGGCAGTTTTATTGTGTGAGTTTTAGCTTGTCTTGTAAATTTTTTAGAGCCATTTTCTTTCGGTAAGCAGATGGTGAAACCCCGGTTTGCTTTTTGAAGAAATTACTAAAGTGTGCTGTTTCGGCAAAACCCAATGAAAAGGTTATTTCTTTAACGGATTTTGCCGTATGCTTCAAAAGCGCTTTGGCATAGGAAGTACTTCTTCCATTTATCCAACTGCTTGGTGATTTGCCGGTTTTACTTTTGATAACCTGACTGAAATAACTTGAATTGAGTTGTTGAAGATTGGCATAATCCAGCGGCTGAAAAACCCTGTCTGCTTTATTTTCTGCTAAATCCTTATAGTGCTTTTCTAAATTTTCTTTGAATCTTTTTACAATTCTGGATTGGTTGTTTCCCTCTTCTAAAGGATAATAATTTTGCCAGAACAATGCTTTTATTTTTAATAGCAAGGCAACGAGCAAACTGCCGATGATTTTCTCTTTGTATAAAGAATTGTTTCTATATTCATTGAGGATCTGAAGATAGATTGTTTCTATTTCCTGATACTGTTGTTTGTTTGGGTTTTGCGGTGGAACAGTTTCGGAAAGCAGGAATGGCAAGTCCAAAAAAATATTTTGATGGATATTGGTTTTTAGAAATTCTTCGCTGAAAGTGATTAGATAGGCCTCTTTTAATTCATAAAACTCAAAAGCTTTGATGTGACCCGGGTTTGTGAAATAAATGGTTCTTGAGTCGTATTCAAATGTTTGTTCATCTGTGGTATAATTCCCTTTTCCATCTTTTATGAATATGAAAGAATAGTAATTGGTTCTAAAAACGGGTGATTTGTAGGGAAAGGTTTGATGCATTTCCAACAAACTGTTCATTGAAAACTGACTGTCTTGTTGGATTGGAATTTCCAGGGCATTGTACAGGTCAACTACCCGTTCAAAAAAAGCTATTTCACTTGTTTCATTCATGTCTTATTTTACACGGTTCACATGACGTCCAGTTATTGATTTTACAGCTTGTCCAGTTCCGGGACTTTTAGTTTTTCAATATCCCAATGTGCCCTTTTAGCTCCTGCCTGATAGGCAGATTCCATAAAATCCAGCAATGCCTTTCTGGGGTCAGCTTCTTCCAACAAGCTGTTGTATTTCAGAATCGCCATAGGACTTCCGTTGCTGTTGACCCACTCAGATGAAGAAGGGCTTAATTTTTCCTGGTCAATGCCTTTGGGAGCGGGATAGGTATAAGAGTAAAAAGCAGGTTCAGTAACATTTTCATCACCCGCCCAAAAACCAAAACTGATGCATTCATGCGAATAAGCATCCTTGTCCGATAGCCGTGCATCAGCTCCCATGGGAGGGGCTTCCTTGCCGGAAAAACGCGTTACCGCCAAATCCATCGAATGCCAATAGAGGTGTACGGGACAGGTTTTGCCATAGAAGCGGCCACTGAATTCCGTAAAAACATCATCCACCCAAACCAGACTCCGCCAAAAATTTCGGGTATACTCCTTGTCATAATGGTGGTACTCGGTAATTTCTTTGAAAGCCTTATCGATCCCCAAATCATAAGGAACATCCAAAATCGAAACTGAAATCTTGAGCTGCTGCATGATGCTGTTCAGCTTGGTATAAAAATCCGCAATGGTCAGGCCTTCGTGCAAAGGGAAACTTTCATGTTCTCCTTTGCTTGTCGTGACGTCCAGTTTGTGTTCAATGACATTCAAAGTAAGGCTGAATTTATCAAGACCTGAATGGTAGGGAATGGAACCGGTGGTCAATCCCTGGGTATTCACGTAGAGGGTCACGTACCACCAGTGATTTTTTCTCGGTGTCATTTTCAAACGGATTTTTCCCATTACCTGCAGAAACAAATGAAGGGTCATTTTTTTATCTTCATTTCCTTTGTAGTTCAGCTTGGGTAAGTTCAATAATTTCTCCATGATTATACATTTAAATTTTTGAATAAACCATTCCTCCATAAACCCGAATTTACCATTGTTAAAACCGTTAAGAGTTTTTAATGGTCAATTCGTTTAAAATCAGTACTTTCGCCCGCTGTGCGCTGATATATGGTGTATGCTTACATGGGCATCCGGTATCTAAGATACCAAATTATTCCAAAGGGTGAAAAGCCAGTGCCGACGAATGACGGCATCCTTGGCAGGCAAATTGGAGAAGCTTTAAGGTAAGTCCACGGGTATCGGAGCTGGTTGCCGTGAGGCATCCAGGAAAGCTAGACTGCAAATTTTACCTTTGCCATCGATTGATTTGGTGGATTTTGAACAAGCACAAAAGCTTTAAAGGAAGCAAGGTCAAAGCAGTAAAATGGCTTAGACAGGTTACAGTTTTTTATCCAAACTTGTTCTATTACTGGGAACTGGGATACAAATTAGTCTAGCATAACAGACTATAACCGACTGCATAATAAGAGCCGTATGAATCGAGAGATTTACAGCCTGTCCCGATTTTCCATCGGGATACGGTTCCCCGCCTGATCGGACGGGCAGGTGTGAGAGGTTTAGTGGGATTCCCCTTTACCTACTCGACTGTGTGTAATGCTTTTTTTCTCAATCTTCTCTTCTGATTTCACTAAAAATTCCTTCGCAGATTTTAATGTGCTCACAAATTCAGTCCATTCTAAATTTGCTATTATGGAATTTTGACTATGGGCTAATTCGTTCCGTATCTTTTCAGTATTTTTAAGTAGTCGTTCAAATCTGCTTTTTGAAAAATCAAAATCTTCTCTGAATTTATCTGCTGATCTTAAAATATCGCGTTTATCACAAATCTGAATGCATTCTAATAAAGTTAGTTGAACATTGTTGCCTTTTCTTTCTTTGTAAATATTTTCTGCTAATTTTATTCTTACTGGATTTAGAATATCTTGCCAAGTTTCTCCTTTAAAGTTTTTTGTAATCCAGAAATTTAAATGTAATTCGAAAAGTGAAATTAGACCAAAGAGGTAAATTCTAACAATTGGCTTGTTGATATCTGCGCGAGTTACAATTCCATCAACTGAATTTCTACTCAAAACATAAACATATTCTTTATCAAGTAGAATTTCAAATAATTCAGATAATGGTGTCGATTCCGAAATTACAATTTCAATTTCAAATTGCTCAATGTAATGTTCAATAGAATTTGTCCCAAGTTTCTCTCTAACTACATATCCGAGTTTTTGCCCATTGTTATCTACAACTCCAAGAGTATCAAAATCTCTTTGTATTAAAGTTTTTTTTACTTCGTAGGTGTTGTCCGTTATTTTGCAACAAGCCAATGGCTCAAAAATATATTTTGTTGTAATGTTTTCTATGAAGATGTCCTGTAATTCCGAAAAAGAGGTTCCTTTTCTTCTAATTCCAGTTTGTTTTGAGTACCAAAGTTGAAATCCCATTTAAATTTATTCACATTTTACGTAAGGTGCCGGCTCTCAGCGCAGAGGCGGATTTCGGAGTACAAAACTGTCAATACACCACAAAAGTTGATGTGAGGTAGAATGTTCAATCAACCACTTCCCCCGCCATAGAGCCAAACGCCTGTTACCAGCTGTTTTTACTTATTTTATTAATATTTTTTCAATGTCTACCATCATTATAGGCGATAAATTTAATAATTCTAAGTCCGCATTTTCTAGCCATTTTAATGACTGTTCCTTTGTAAGCTCTGTATTAGTAATAAATTCAGTCAAAGCAATAACAGTATTTCTGCTCAAACCTAAAGAAAGTAAGGAAAGTTGTGTTGTCTGGGAAACACCAAATTCTAACCATAAATTTAAATCAGGTATTAACTCAATTAAATCAGCTCTTTCAATCTTCCTTAGGTAATATTTTAAAATATCGATGTAACAACTAGATTCCTTAGCAAATCGAAATCTTGCAAAGTTTTCTACTTCATCCATAGTATCCCTGCATACTTTATCAATTGAAATTTTCTTTCCTTTTTTAAAATAATTCTTATATGAACTACTTATCAAATATGACAAGGGCTTTCCTGACATCCAGTTAATCAAAAGTATAGACCTAGGTGCATTTAATTGTGGTGGGAAAAACGCCAAAGTTTTGCCAATTCTACCTATTAATTTAATATATTCATTGTAACTATTTACATCTTCGGGATAAACTGGAATAAGTTCTTCTGGTGAATCTGATTTTGTTTTAAAATAATCGAGTAGTTCCTGTTGTGCAATTGGTGAAATACCAGGATTTCTAAAAATAATTTCTTGCGGAATAGTAATACTATCTTGAATTGAGATGAATAAACTCTCTAATTCTCTGTGGAATTTAGAATTTGGATTAAGTTTATTTTGAAGATATTTTGAGTAATAATAACTAAATGCAAACTCAAACTCTTGATTACTTTCTGCTTCTATCCTTGGACTTCCACTTTTTATATAATTGATTAAATCGTCCGCTTTTGAATTTTCAATTGTATCAATTGCTTTTTCTATTTTTTGTTTCTTTTTGTCAGGTGATGGTTTAATGCCCCATAAATTTGGCTCAATACAAATGATATTACCACTAAATTCTTTACCCCACCTTCCAGCTCTCCCTGCAAGATTCCAAAAATCATTTTCGTTTAAAGGTTTACCTTTCCCTCTGGTCGGCTTTCTAATAAAAACAGCAGTAGCGGGCAAATTAACACCTTCAAGTAAAGTTGATGTGCAAACTAAATACTGGATTTCGTTTTCTTTGAATAGTTTTTCTATTTCTTGTCGAACTAATAAAGGCATATTCCCATAATGAAAGGCAATCTTATTCTCCAAAACCTTTCCTAGAATATACTCTTTATGAATCGTTGTTTTAACTAGCTTAATAAGTTCTTTCACTTTTGGACTGCTAGATTCTTTTTCAACTAATTGGGTTAAAATTTTTGCAAATTTTTCAGATTCAGCTGCTCCATTCGAATAAATCAAATTTCCATTATTTTCACCCGATATTGCTTTTGTAATTAGAGCTATCTTTTTTGCTTCGTTTGTTGGTCTATCTTGAAGCGTTATAGTCCCAATTTCAATTTTTTCGTCTTTTAAGATTAATTCTATTTCCCATTCTTTAGGTTTATTTTTTACTTGTGTAACATAGAGTAAATTCTGATTTACAGCTACAAATTCGGTATTAATTGTGTCCTTATATTTTGACTTACCAATATTTTCGAGAAGTATTTCTGGGTTCGAAGTAAATGGGCTAGAAAAAAACAATCTTACTTCTGGATTTCTGTCGATAACTTCTTCAATTTTTCTTTGTAAAAGTATGCCCCTGTTACTGTTATCAATTTTATGAGCTTCGTCAACAAGTAAAAAGTCTACTTTTGGATTTTCCGATTGTAACAAATACCAATGAAGTCTTTCTTGAGTAAATACAAATAAATTTGTTTCGCCATTGTTAATATAATGAAGAGGAACAGTCGTTAAATTTATATTATCAATATTATTCTCTTTCAAAAGAATTCTTAAATCGTCCTCAACCTGACTAATTAACGCTCTAGTTGGAACAATATAAACAATTGTTTTCTCCTTGTTTTTTAATTCGTCAAGTAAAAGTTGATAAAGGATAAAAGACTTTCCAGAAGAGGTTGGAGCAGAAATGCTAATTGAATTATTTTTTTTTGACGAATCATAAACCTTTTTTTGAAATCGATTTAATGATATAATTTGGTCTTCAAACAATATAGAGTTTTCAATCTTAATTCTATTTGTTTGCAACTTGAATGGAAGCGGCAATTCATCTTCATAATTCTCTTTGATAAGATTTCTTTTTACAGCAAGTTTAAGTGCTGGAATATTTGTCAAGTTTTCAAGTATTACAACTGAAGCATTTTTTTGACTTTCATCAAGATTTAAGTTCAAACAAGTTTGAGCAATTCTAAGTGCTGCTTCTAAATGTTTACTTGATTCAGAATGACTCAAAATACTTGCTATTCCTAAAATATTATTCCAATTTATTTGTTCATTTAATTCCTCAAAATCAACCTTCCATTTTAAATTCTTAATTGTGCTACTAACCGAAATTGCAATAATTGATTTATACTGTCTTTTAAAACTTTCAAGATTAAAAACTTTATCAGATATCATATTGCAATTGTTTTTAGAAAATGAGTTCTAAACTCTTGAACTGACGGAAATGGAATTAAAAATAAATGAATTTCGAATTTTTCTAAATTTTGATGTTTTTTAATTTGGTTACCTGAACTTTTAAGCCACTTTGACATTTCTAACTGAAATGCTTCAATAAGTTCTTTAGTGTTTTTTTCCAAAGGAGATTTTGGGTAATTTTTAGAATCAAAACCTACAAAACATACCCCTTTGTATTTGAGCTTGTTTGATAAGTCGTCATCTAAATCAAAGTACCGAACGAGTATATCTTCTAGTTTTGGATTATTTAAGTTATCAGCAATATTGCTAGTTATTAGATGTAAATCTCTTGTTTGTGTTGAGTCGTGTCCATAGGTATCAAGAAGAAAAGATTTTAAACTGTCAAAACAATTTTTTAAACCAGAAGAAATTGTCTGTTCCATTTTTGATTCACCCCAATATAATGAAAGAGAATTATCTGTTTCATCAAATTTGACATGAATACCATCTGCTCCTTGATAATGCAATTGACCTGATGTTTTTAGTGACATTTTACTTATTAGTTGAGGTAATTCTAAAATCTCCTGAACTAAAATATAAAGTAATATTTCTCCAAATTCACCAGTTTTCTCAAGGTCTGTAAAAAGATGTTTTGCTCTCTTTCCTAATTCAATTATTTTTGAGGTTGAACCTGTTTTATTGAGTTGTTCTTTTGCTTCATCCTGTAATTTTTTGGGAATTGAATAGTCTATAAGTTTTGAAGCTACAAATTCAATTAAATCCTTTGTCCTTGGATTACCCTGTCCATCTAGTTTCAGTCCATAGCAATAGGCATGAGCTTCTGTTCCGTCTATTTCCAAATTACTGCCAATGGTTTCAATTCTAGAAAAGATTTCTCCTTCTCCCTTTATAAGTAGATTTTGTATTGCTTCTTCAATCCAATTCATCTTTTAGAATTCAAATTTGTTAATAATAGATTTCATTTTTGAAATAGCTGGTAACGTTTTGGCGCTTGGCGCAGTGGCGGATTTCGGAGCACAAAACTGTCAATACACCACAAAATTTGATGCGAGGTAGAATGTTCAATTAACCACTTCACCCGCCATTGAGCCAAACGCCTGTTGTGAGCAGTTTTTTATTTTCGTTTATTCATATATTTTATTAACAAATTTACAGATTCCAAACTTGTTAAGTAATTATCGGTAAAAGACATCATTTCAACTGAAAATTCTTTTTGTTTTTCAAATCTGTTTTTTAGTTCCGATATGGTTCTCTCAATTTTTGAACCAGACAATGGAAGAACAACACCGAATATTCTTTTACTTAATTTCGTGGATAATTTAAATAGAGCAAAGATAGATTCGATATTTTTTTCGGTTATAAAAGGAACGCCAATTCTTTCTTCTGGAAATGGTCCGTGAAACCAACAATCAAGGGGGTAAATGTCAGCTTCCGGTTTTAATAATTGTTCTCTAATCCTGTCATATTCTTTATCAAACAAGAATGCATATCCAAACCTTTCAAACATTAGAAGGTAAGCATTTTTGATTAGTGCTATTTGCAGTTTTTTCGAATCCACTCTTGTTGGGTTTGGTTCCCAATATGGTTCTTTTGTTCCTTTACCTTTGATAATGTTAATATATTTTTCTAGTACCTCTGGATTATTGTTCTTTTCAGATAGATGTGCTTTTGTAACGCCATTATCTTCAACTACTATCTTTCCATTCACAGTTACATTTAGGGTAAATTTACCTTTCATTTCCGCTCCAGAAATTCGGTTATGGAAATCCATTTCCTTTAATCTTTCTGTTAAGTGCCAGTCAATGTCTCTACCCATTCCATTATTGCACCTTTCGCAGGTTAAAACGATTTGAGAACCTCCTAATGATTTTGGTGGCGCATCTTCGAGACTTAACGGATTCTCAAGTTCTTGATTCAAGTGTTCTTTAGTGAACTTGTCAAGACAAATTGGACAAATGTAATCTCCTTTATCAATCTCAATTTCCTTGGGCAAGATTCCGTTTTCTTTTAAAAACAAAAGATTTTCGGAAAATTTGTCAAAAAGGAATTCTCTTTTATTATCGCCTTTACTCATAGGTTAGTTTAAATTGCTCACAACTACCAAATAACCCCAACCCATTGAGGTTATATCACTTATCTCAATACCTAAAATGCATTAAAATGGCTCAATAGGCAATTTTTAATTTTTGGATAGGATCCGGTAGTGAACGCTTGTCAGCGTATGAAAACTGATTGCGGGGTTGTTTGACAATAGCCCTATTGATGATGCCACTTAAACAAGTCCCCATAAATTAACCGCTTAATCGCTTAGCAAAAAATACCCATTCCAGGGTATTTTTACCAAAATAGGTCCAAAAATTCTCAAAACCTGAGGTGCTTACATGTAATTTTAAAAGGAAAGTTGGATTTTTATCTTTTTGCATCCCATAAAAAAGGAGCGAAGGGGGAGGTTTTTTGCAAACAATATCCACGAATATCCAATATCCACCAATATCCAATATCCATGAATATCCATTTTTAACCCCTTTCAGATCCCGGATAAAGCCATTTCCTTTAAAGCAACCACCAACTGATCCAGTTCCCGGGGGGTGGTGTACACGTTGGGGGTGATGCGGCAGCCTTGTACGCCTGCATAAGCTATGGCCACGGTGTAGATGCCGTAGGTTTCCAGCAGGGTCTTGGCCATTTCGGCAGGAGGGAGGCCTTCTATCCCGACATTGGCGATGGCACAGGCCCTTTCAGCTTGTGCCGGGGTATTGACCTTGATGCCCTCAATCCCCCTTACTTTTTCTGTCCAGTACTGCTGAAGATAACGCAAGCGGGCTTCTTTCCTTTCCGGGCCCAGCTGCTGATAAAAATCAAGGGCCGCGGCTATTGCCAAATCCGTGGCCACCGGATGGGTGCCGACGTGGTTCAAATTGGCAATGCCTTCCCGGTCCAGTTCGTAGGGGGCCAATAATGGCCAGATCTTATCGGTTTTGTCCTGTTGCACATACAGCAACCCGGCTCCCAAAGGGGCACCCAGCCACTTGTGCAGACTGGACCCATAATAATCACAATGCAGGTCTCTGATCGAAAATTGAATGTGCGCAATCGCATGGGCACCATCCACCATCACTTCCACCCCATGGGAATGGGCCATGTCGCAGATTTTACGGATCGGTAGAATCTGACCGGTAATGTTGACCATATGACTGACCATGATCAGCTTGGTCTGCGCTGTGATGGCGGCTTCATACAAGCTGACGATCGCTTCATCGGAAGCGGGGTGAAGCGGGACCTGCAGTACTTTGGTGTTGAAGCCTTTTCGCCGTGCAGTCAGTTCAAACATGTTCATGATGGAACTGTAATCATGGGTGGCAAAGATGACCTCGTCGCCGGTTTGCCATGGATAGCCCGAGATGATCAGGTCCAGGGATTCGGTCGTATTTCTGGTGATGACCAACTCCTCGGCAGCAGCTCCAAATTGATCGGCCAGCTTTTTGGCCACCCGGGCTTTGTTTTCCCATTGGACCGTCCGCATGTAATAGGCCCCTTGGTAATTGACCTCCCTGAGGTGTTGGATGTATTTTTCCAGAACCTCCTCCGGGAGAAAATTGTAATAGCCGTTTTCAAGGTTGATATAATCCGGCTTCAGCTTATAAGCCCGGCGCACCTGCATCCAAAACTCCTCATCCACGGCAAGGTCCTGCGGCAGGGTCTGAACTTTGCTTTTCAAAAGTTCATCCAATCCCAAACCGGGGTAGGCCATGCCTCCCAATCCGAAAAAAGAAAGCTGTTTCAAAAAAGATCTTTTGTTCATGGCCTCATCTTTTTATCCGGTTGAATGCTTTCGGGGACCTGATTCCCATCGGCATGCCCAACCAGGATTTGCTTTTCAATTTGACCAAAATCAGGGAGATATCAAAACTTCATAGTGATCCTCGATAGGGAAGCAGAAGTTAAAAAAATAGGCCAGGAAAATCCTGACCTTTTAATCACCCAAAAAATTACCGTGTAAAAATTAAAACTAATCTGAAATCATTTTTATATACGAAATTTCTTTTGGTTTGGATGGTGGAAGTTGGGAGTTGGGAGTGGGAAGTTGGGAAGTAGGGAGTCCGAAGTTGGGAGTTGGGAATTTGGGAGTGGAAATTGAGGGTGTGGGCGGGATGTTGAATTACCGATTTCTGTTTGCACCGAAAATACGAAAGCAGGGAACATTTTCAATCTAAAATGGATTAAGGATTCAGACAAAACTGTAATCCCCATGAAAATTGAAATTTGGTCAGATGTGATGTGCCCGTTTTGCTACATTGGCAAGAGAAGGTTGGAGGCAGCCCTCAAAGGTTTTGCTCAGGCCGATCAACTTGAGATCGAATGGAAAAGCTTTCTGCTAAATCCCAACATGGCCACTGACCCTGACCGGAATACGTTGGAATACCTCTCGGAAACCAAAGGCTGGAGCATGGAGCAGACCCTGGAAATCACCCGGCAGGTGGTAGAAATGGCGGCGGAGGAGGGTTTGGAATACCACATGGAGCAAACCGTCGTGGCCAATTCCTTTGACGCACACCGCCTGATCCAGTTGGCCAAGAGCCAAGGCAAGGGGGATGAAATGGAGGAAAGGCTCTTTAAAGCATATTTTACAGAAGGTGTAAATATTGCTGATTTTAAGGAACTTAGCAGATTGGCTTCAGAAATTGGATTAAACCAAAATCAGGTGGATCAGGCTTTGATTAAAAATGATTTTAGAGAGGCGGTCTTGGAGGAAGTGAAAGAGGCGGGTCAGTTGGGCATCAGTGGTGTACCGTTTTTTGTTTTTGATCGAAAATATGGGATATCAGGTGCACAGCCGGTAGAAGCCTTTGAAAAAACCCTTCAAGTTGCCTGGGAAGCTTTCCAGGCCAATCAACCCAGCTTGGTCATAACATCAGGCGAAACAGGCGGTGTTTGTGACAGTGAAGGAAACTGTGATTGAAATTGGGGAAAGGTTTTGATACATTTATTTTTAAGAATATCCTGAAACCTGTTACTTTTACCGGATGATGAGAATACTGGTAAATTTACTGATCGGCACCTTGGCGGTTTTGATTACGGGCTATCTATTGCCTGGTGTGTCTGTTACTGATTTTTGGACCGGCGTGGTGATCGCGGCGCTGCTTGCCCTCTTGAATGTTTTGGTAAAGCCGATTTTGGTCGTTTTGACCATCCCCATCACCGTTTTGACGCTTGGTTTGTTTCTTTTCGTGATCAATGCCTTGATGGTGATGATTGTTGCAGAGATCGTACCGGGGTTTACGGTGGGCAATTTTTGGTGGGCCCTGTTATTCAGTCTGATCCTTTCCATCATCAATTCCCTCCTCAGTTCTGTTTTGAGCAAGGCCTGATGGGTCTGTTTTGAAAAGCATAGATTGGTCATTTTGCCGGATAAAATGTCTTTCTTCTCCGTTCTTGCTCAGCACTAAATGAGGTCCAATTTCGCTTTTGGAAACTTCGGCCATCAAGAGGTATTTCTCACCGGTCCATTCTTCCTCTTCTGTTTCCTCCACTTCATAGATTTCAAATTTTATGGAAACAGGAGGGAGGCAATGTTTTTCATTGGCGGACTCCAACATGTACATTTCTTCATCGACATCTATGCCGATGACCTTTCGGTCATCGGAGACCCCAACGACCAAAAGCCCCCCTGCTGTATTGGCAAAGGCACAAAGGGTCTTCGCGATTTTTTCTTTATCCGTAATGCCTTGCTTGAAGTCCAGGGTCAAATCTTCCGGTCTGCGCAGCAATTCTTGGATGTAGTCTTTATTTTTGTTTATACTGAGCATTATTTTTTTGTCAAGATATTTTTTTTTATTATAAATAATTGTAGCTTAATGACTTATATGGATAGCGCATATAATTTTATATAGGTCTTGTTGATTTATACGTTTCTCCCAATACCAATTAATTACAATTTTAAATTTTTAAGTTATGCAGTACAAGAACGAAGGATTTCATCCTGATGTAATTGAGGCATTGAAAAAAGAGATCAATGCATCCGGTAATTTATTCAAAATGGTCAATTCTGAGGACAATTCTGATGAATATGTAAATGTGCTGTTTGTGGGCATGTATGAAGGGAAAGAGGTGGTTTATGATGCCGCTTTGTACACGCTCAGATTGCACCACTCCAGTGAAGTATACGAATTGGCGGAGCACAAGGCTGCCCAAAAATTCCCCAATTTTAAAGGAATAAATTACGAAGAGGATGAAAACGGCAACCTGAAACCCCTCAGCAGTGAAGAGGAGGAAATAGGCTGGTTCATCACCGAAATCATCATGGAAATAGAAGAGGATGAAAGCGTAAAAGTGCAGGAGTTTCTCGATATGGATACCAACCATGATTATGGCATAGGCTTGGATGCTGCGCTCAATGTGGAATACATCGATGACCGGGTGATCAATAAATTCGTCAAGGATTTCAATGAGGACACCCTGGAACTGGATGAAACCCTGTATGCCTTTCAGTCCGAAGAAGAGGACGTGGACGAAGATTAAACATCCTTTTGGAACATTTTATAGGACCACTTGTTGATACAAACAAGTGGTTTTTTTATAACATATGCTCAAAATTGCCTGGTCTCCCCTTTATGCCCACGCCTTGCCTGACGGGCACAGGTTTCCCATGGAAAAATACAATATCCTGCCCGAACAGCTGCTCTATGAGGGTTCGGTGAAAGACGAAAATTTTTTTGAACCGGAAACCTTGGAGGATAAATGGATCCTCAATACCCATGATTCGGACTATTTTCAAAAACTCAAACAACTGTCCTTGAGCAAAGCGGAGATTAAGAAAACCGGGTTTCCCCTGAGCCAGCAATTGGTCGAAAGGGAAATCCACATCATGCATGGTTCAGTACAGGCAGCCTTGTTTGCATTGGAGCATGGCATTGCCATGAACATCGCAGGAGGCACCCATCATGCCTTTACGGATCGTGGAGAGGGATTTTGTTTGTTGAATGACATAGCCATAGCAGCGAATTATCTGTTGGAAAACAAGCTGGTCAAGCAGGTGCTTGTAGTGGACCTGGACGTGCATCAGGGCAATGGTACCGCGGAGATTTTTAAGGACAAAAAGGAAGTCTTCACCTTCAGCATGCATGGTGCGTCCAACTATCCCATGCACAAAGAGGTGTCAGACCTCGACATCGCCCTGCCCGATAGGACAGGCGATCAGGAATACCTCAGGATATTGGAGAAAAATCTTCCCACACTTATGGACAGGGTCCAACCCGATTTTATCGTGTTTCAATCGGGTGTGGATGTGTTGGAATCAGACAAACTGGGCCGCTTGGGCATGAGCATTGCGGGATGCAAGGAAAGGGACAGGAAAGTTTTGGATCTGGCCTTTCGGCATCAGGTTCCCATCATGTGCTGCATGGGAGGGGGTTATTCCGAAAAACTCAGTCAGATCATAGAAGCCCATGCCAATACCTACCGGTTGGCGCAGGAGATATTTTTTTAGAGAATGAGCTTGAAGGTGAAAGTTGATAAACAGATTAACGGGATATCGGAGAACAGAGTATGAGCTCAAAGCATGAAGCTGAAAGGTGAAAGTAGATAATCGGATAAACGGGATATCGGAGAACAGAAAAATAGCTCAAAGTTAGAAGCTCAAAGCTGAAAGCAGATAATTGGATAAACGGATAAACAGGATATCGGAGAACAGATGATTAGCTCAAAGTTCAAAGCTGAAAGCTGAAAGTAGATAAACGGATAAACAGGATATCGGAGAACAGATGATTAGCTCAAAGTTCAAAGCTGAAAGCTGAAAGCAGATAAACAGGATATCGGAGAACAGAATGCGGATTCTGTTTGATATGAACGACTACCATATAGTCCCCCTTCTGGGGGATTTAGGGGGAAAAGAGGAGCTCAATGCTGAAAGCTGAAATTAGATAAACGGATAAACGGGATATCGGAGAGCGGAGAATGAGCTTGAAGCTGAAATTAGATAAACAGATAAACGGGATATCGGAGAACAGATGATTAGCTCAAAGTTCAAAGCTGAAAGTAGATAAACGGATAAACAGGATATCGGAGAGCTGAGAAAGAGCTCGAAGCTGAAAGTAGATAATCGGATAAACGGGGTATCGGAGAGCGGAGAATGAGCTTGAAGCTGAAAGCTGAAAGGTGAAAGTGGGGTTTTTCCTTTGGGAACGGGTTAAAGTCCCGGAGGGACGGCCGATATAATAACCACCGGTTTAAACCGGTGGTTCGGGGACTTCCCCTTCCGGATAAGTCCCGTAGGGACGACCGATATCGTAGCTGTAGCAGATCGGTCGTCCCTACGGGACTTCTAACAAGCAAATTTGTCCAGAATCCATGGGTTGAAACCCATGGTTAGCACATCGGACGCTCCTACGGAGCTATTCTGGAAAATGATCGAAGGTTTAAGCTGAAAGGGGGGACAGGTAAGCAGAGAACAGTGAGAAAGCTCCAAGCTCGAAGGTGAAAGCTGAAAGCATTGAAATCCCGACAACCTGATAACACGACAACCTGACAACAGGACCTTAAGCTCAAAGCTGAAAGCTGAAAGGATAGAAATTTCGACAACCCGACAACCCGACAACCTGAGATTCCGATACTTTAACGATAATTAACGGCTTATCCTGCAAATAAAATTTGAAGAAAGAATAGAATGTTTATATTTGCGCCAAGTTGTATAAATAAACCAATAAAGTGAAGAAACTAACTCGAGTATTAGCAGCATTTGGGGTAACAGCCCTTCTTTTTTCCGCTTGTCAGCAACCTGCTGACCAAAGTAACGCCAATTCTGAAGTGGATTTATCCGAAGTAAGCATCAGCGATCTTAAAATCGCTTATGTGCATACAGACAGTGTAATCAACAACTTCGCCTTTTTTAAGATGAGGTCTGAGGAAATCGCAGACAAAGGCAAGAAATTCGAAAGTGACCTTTCCTCAAGGGCCAGGGGTTTTGAGCAGGAAGTGGCCAATTTCCAGCAAACTGCCCAGAACATGACACCTAATCAGGCCCGCGCCAAGGAGGAGGAATTGATCAAGAAGGAAAGAAACCTGGTAAGCTTTAGAGATAATCTGATGCAGGAGCTTTCTTCGGAGGAATCCCAACTGTACAATGAGGTATATGATCGCATTCAGGAATACCTGAAAGGCTATGCCGAAGAAAACAATTATGAAATGATCCTTTCCTACACCCGAGGTGGGGGAGTATGGTATGCCAATAAAGCCCTCGACATCACCAAATCGGTGACTGACGGAATCAACAAGGCCTATTCCGAATCCGGTGGAAAAATGCCGACCCAAGCAGACACCACTTCACAGAAATAAGTTGACAGCAGGATCAAAAACATTAAACCCAGTTTAAGCTGGGTTTTTTTTTGTCCCAATTTAAATTGGTATTTTTGGGATCGAATTTTAAAACAGCAAATCATGAAAATTACGGAGTTTTTAAAGCACCATTACAGGCATTTTAATGCTGCTGCCCTGATTGATGCAGCCGAGGGATACAAGACCCACTTGGACAACAATGGGAAAATGATGATTACCTTGGCAGGAGCCATGTCCACTGCTGAATTGGGCATTTCTCTGGCTGAAATGATCCGTCAGGACAAGGTACACATCATCACCTGCACGGGTGCCAACCTGGAGGAAGACGTATTCAACCTTGTCGCCCACAATTATTATGAAAGAATTCCGAATTACAGGGAGTTGTCACCTGAACAGGAACAGGATTTGCTGGAAAGACACCTGAACAGGGTGACAGATACCTGTATCCCCGAAATGGAAGCCATGCGGCGCATAGAAAATGTGATTCTGGAGGAATGGATGAAAGCGGACCAAGCCGGTGAACGCTATTTTCCCCATGAGTTTTTCTACAAGATTCTGCTCTCCGGGAAAATGGATGATGATTTCCAGATTGATCCCAAAGACAGCTGGCTGCTTGAAGCGGCCAAGAAGAACCTCCCGATCATCGTCCCTGGATGGGAAGACAGCACGCTGGGCAACATGTATGCGGGCCACTGCATTGCTGAAGATGTGAAAAATGTACATACCGTGAGAAGTGGAATTGAGTACATGATTTTCCTGGCAGACTGGTATACCCGCAATGCTACAGATGATTCAACTGTAGGCTTCTTCCAAATAGGTGGCGGCATTGCTGGAGATTTTCCGATCTGCGTGGTTCCAATGTTGCACCAGGATCTTCAGCGGGACAATGTGCCGCTCTGGGGATATTTCTGTCAAATTTCAGATTCCACCACCTCTTATGGATCCTATTCCGGTGCGGTGCCCAATGAAAAAATCACTTGGGGCAAACTGGGCCTGGATACCCCAAAATATATCATAGAGTCCGATGCCACCATCGTAGCTCCTTTGGTATTTGCCATTGTTTTAGACCAATAAAATGAAAGAAAAGCTTACCCTTCTGAATAAATTTCAAGTAAAAGCATGCATCCTCGTGGTGTCTGCTTTTTTCTCTTTATGCAGTGCCTATTCCCAGGCCTATTACCTCAAAGCGGTCAATTCTGCCTATGATGAGCAGCATCCCGTATTTTCTCCCAATGGTGAACTTTATCTGACAGTGGCCTACCATCCCAATGCCATCCATGGGGCCTATGACCCGGGTGACATTTGGATCAGTACCAAGAATGATTTCAATCAATGGCAGCCGGCAGTTCCGGTATCTGAAATGTCCACCAAAGGATATGATCTGATGATTGGCTTTTTGGATCCCACCAATGTCTTGGTTTATCATGATGGAAAGGGGAGGCCTCAGGGTGTCCATCAATATATTAGGAAGGGCAGCGGCTGGCAATATGAGCGCAAATTGGATTTTGGCAGTTTCAGAAACAATTCCAGCCATTTTAGCGGGCGTCTGGATGCTGCTGGCAATATCCTGGTCATGGCCATGAATACCTTCGGGTCTTACGGCAACGAGGACATCTATGTGAGTTTCAACAAAGGCAACGGTACTTGGACCACCCCCAAGAATCTGGGGCCAACCATCAATACCGACATGCAGGAATTGACACCCTCTCTATCCAAGGACACCAAAGTATTGTATTTTTCCACCAATGGACATGACAGCGAAAGCGGGATGGATGTGTTTTTCTCGGAAAGACTGGATGAGACCTGGGACAACTGGACCCAGCCAGTGCGCTTACAGGACATCAATTCCACAGGGATGGAATTTGCCTACCACATCGATCCGAACAGCCCCTATACTGCCTACCTGACCACAACCAAGGACAGTGAAGGCTATGGGGACATCATCATGCAGAAGGCAGAGGAAATCGTATTGGTGGGAGAGGAGGTCGAAAGACGGCCTATGGCCATAGTCAGGGACAATTCAAGTTTTACTTTAAGCAAAACTGCTCCCCAGGCCACTGAAACCAATCCTTCACAGGTTTTGAAGGAAAACACCACTCAGCCCCCGGTGGAGACGCAACAACTGGAAGTTCCTGCTGAGGACCCAGAAACATTTCGCCTTCAGGTGATCAATAAAGTCAACCAAGAAACCATTCCTTTTCAAATGAGGATTTTAATGGTTTCTGGGGATGAAGTAAAAAGCGAAAATTACCTTTCTGGGATCCATGCCATCGACTTACCTGAAGGCGTCCAAAGCCTTGTGATTTCAGCACCTGGCTTTGTGCCGAATAAATTGCAGGTAAACGATACGGCTACGGGATTGTCAACCCTGGCACTTGTTCCAGCCCAAAAGGGCGCCACCATGGTTTTGGACAACATCTTATTTGAAAGGGGAACTTCTCAATTGGCTGATGATGATTCCAGACGGTTTATCCGGTTTTTGGCTGATTTCATGTCAGAAAACCCATCCCTCAAAGTAAGGCTGGACGGGCATACCGATAATGTAGGCGATGCTGGCCTGAACAAAGAACTTTCTCTAGACCGGGCTGCTGCCATACGCGATATTCTTGTGGAAGAAGGAATCACCTTCGAAAGAGTAAGGATTTCCGGTTGGGGAGGAACAAGGCCCATCACTTCCAATCAAACAGAGGCGGGCAGAAATTCAAACAGAAGGGTGGAAATGGTCATCGAGGAATAGTCTTGACTTAGGTTCAAAAAATGAATTTTAGAAACTGAAGGTTACTCGTCCTCTTCGTGATTCAGAGCGAAGAAGATATGGATGGATATTTGGATATAAACTTCAGATTCCAACTTCCAGCTCCCCACTTCAAACTCCCAGCTTCCAACTTCCAACCCCCCAACTTCCAACTCCCCACTTCCAACCCCCAACTCCCCACTTCCAACTCCCAACCCCCCAACTCCCAACTTCAAACTTCCAACTCCCCATCAAATAAACTAAGGTTTTCCCCGTTCTGCCTCCATAAATTTATCCAACATGCCTTTGGTTTGGGCCTGAAGTTTGGTTTTGAACATGGCCGTACCCCCTAAAAGATAACCTTTCCAACCCAAAGCTTGTCCGGCCCATTTTCTGAGAGGAAAGGAATCTTTGTGAAAAATGATCAATCCATCCTCGAAGGTAAATTCTGCCTTGATGATGTTGTGGACGGGGCGACCGGTTTTTTTGAAGGTATATTTAGCTTCCCACACCGCTTGTACGGAACTTCCTTTAGCATGAATGTCCCGAAAGCTAATGCTCAAGTCCTTTGCACTGAGGCAAAGCATTTTCCACATGGCACCGGCAGCTTCACCTTTTAATATTCCAAAGGCGGGATCTTCAAACACCACCGCCTTGTGATAACAGGCTTGCATACCTTCATAGTCCCTTTTTGAAAAGGACTGATAAAACCGTTCGATCAATTTTTCTTTATCATTCATAAAAAAAATACCAGCCATTTGGCTGGTATTTGAGATTTGAAAGCTTAAGATTTCATCTGGAATTTTATAGGTAGGATATACCTCACATTGACAGGCGCTCCATTTTGCATGCCTGGCTTCCAATCAGGCATGGATTGAACGACCCGGATGGCTTCTTCATCCAAGGTAATGTCTCCGGAAGTTTTGACCACCTCAACATTATCTACCCCGCCATCGGTATCTACTATAAACTGCACATAAGAAGTTCCCTCCACATTGTTGTTTCTCGCTTCACTGGGATATTTGACGTTTCTTTGCAGGTAACGAAACATGGCTGCATCTCCGCCTTCATATGAAGGCATGTCTGAGACCATGGTGTACACGGTCCGTCCTTTTGCATCTTCATAGGTGTTTTCAGCTTCTGTTTTCAGTTCTGAGGTTGCATCCTTCAAGTCTTCCTGAAACTCATCAAAGGTTTCGATCACGCCTGCATTTGGATCCTCGGGACCTACTTCCAAGTCATCCATATCATCATAATCGTCATCCATTCCGTCGATGTCATCCATTTCCTCCATTTCTATTGTATCCTCCTCGGATTCAGCAGATCGGTCAGGATTACAGCTAAGCACTGCAAAACTCAATGCCATAGCAAAACACATAGTTGTTTTTTTCATAAATAAAAGGTTGTTTGGTTTCTACAACCTAAATCTGTAAAAAAAATCTCATTTTTCAAATTTTAGTTCTATTATCTTATTTTTTACAAAAAAATTGATAATAACATCTGGGGGTTCGGCATGTTACACGTATCAATTATTTGGCTTCGGCAAGCCTGACTACAGCAGTTAGGCTCGGCTACGGGGTTTGAGCAGTATTTTCTTCCTTCCGATAAATTTCCTAGCATTTTCCCGCTCCCTGAGCTTGCCGAATGCACAATCAGAAACCCAAAGCAGTATCATCTCCTCTTGGGTCAGCCCCTCCTTCTAACCTGCCATCTTCCAATACAAGGATGGCATCTACTTTACCGATAATCGGCGTGGTGTTTTCATTGATAAAATAGCTCTTCTCCCTCAGTTGGTCTAAGGTCTCCGGAGAAAACCCGGAAGGTTCAAAGGTTACCCAATCGGGGAGCCATTGGTGGTGAAATCGGGGCGCATTGACCGCTTCCTGCATGCCCATTCCAAATTCATAGACATTCAGGATGGTCTGAAGCACTGAGGTGATGATGGTAGATCCACCCGGTGTGCCCACGATCATCCACAATTTGCCATTCTTTTCTACCAGGGTTGGGGTCATTGCACTCAACATCCTTTTCTGTGGAGCAATGCTGTTGGCCTCTGCACCAGTCAGGCCAAACATGTTGGGAACACCGGTTTTGGCACTGAAATCGTCCATCTCATTGTTCATAAAAAAGCCAAGCTCATCTATATAAATTTTAGATCCATAAGCACCATTGAGTGTGGTGGTGACCGCTATGGCATTGCCAAACTGATCTTTGATAGAATAATGGGTGGTCTCTTCCGATTCAGCAAAGAGTAACTCCCCCTTGCTGACTGCTTCGGAAGGGGTTGCCTTTTCAAAGGTAAAGTCAGCCATTCTATCCGTGAGGTAATCTTTATCCAGCATGGCCTCTGTAGGAATCTCAGTAAAGTCCGGATCGCCTAAATAATAATTCCTGTCTGCATAAGCCCTTCTTTCAGCCTCGGTCAGCAACTGAATGTAGGGTGCCGTATTGTGCCCCAAGGTGCCTGGTTCAAAAGGTTCAATCAGGCCCATGATCTGAGCCAAAGTGATGCCCCCGCTGCTGGGAGGAGGCATTGATGTGATGGTCAATTCTTTGTATTGAAAGGTAATGGGTTTTCTCCAAACCGCTTCATAACCTGCCAAGTCCTCCATGGTAATGATGCCTCCGATATGCTGCATGTGGTCAACGAGGATTTGGGCGGTTTCCCCCCGATAAAATCCATCCTTTCCTTCTGCTACCAGTCTTCTTAGGGTATTGGCCAAAACGGGATAACGGATGGTATCTTTTTCTTCAAAAACCCGGGCAAAAAAGGTGTTGATTCCATTGACCTCTATGAATGCTTCACGGTTTCTCTCCAGTCGTTCGGCTTGTTTTTGGGTGACCACCACTCCTTGTTCAGCGAGCGCAATCACCGGTTCGAGAATGCTGGCTACGGATAAGGTGCCAAATTTCCTATGTGCTTCAAAAATACCAGCTACCGTTCCCGGAACTCCCGATGCCAATGCTCCAGAAGTGCTTAAGTTGGGAATGACCTCCCCGTCTTCATCCAAAAACATATCCCGGTGGGCTGCCATCGGGGCTTTTTCCCGATAATCCAGACATCCTGTACTGCCATCAGCCAAACGATACACCATAAAGCCGCCTCCGCCCAAATTTCCGGCAAAGGGAAAAGCAACCGCCAAAGCCATTTCTGTCGCCATCATGGCATCAAAGGCGTTACCTCCTTTTTTCAAAATGTCCAATCCTATTTTCGAGGCTTCCTCCCTGGCAGTGACCACCATGGCCTGTTCCGAAATAAGCCCTACTACCTGCTTTTTCTTGGGTTGACAGGAAAAGAAATGGCACAACAGTCCAAGGGTAAACACCCACCTCAAAAAAGTTCTAAGCATAGAAATCATTCTTCCAACAACGTTTCATTGAACAGTTTCAAAATCCGCTTGTATTCATCTGTCCAGCTACTGGGGGTGACAAAACCATGGTCTTCCACGGGATAAACAGCCATTTCCCAATTGTCTTTTTCCAGTTCAATTAGGCGCTGGGCCAGTCTGACCACATCCTGAAAGTGCACATTCACATCTACCATCCCATGGGCGATCAGCAGATGCCCCTCTAAGCCTTCCGCAAAATAAATGGGAGAGGAGCGTCGATAAGCAATGGGATCATTGAAGGGTTCATTGAGAATGTTGGAGGTATACCCGTGGTTGTAATGCGCCCAATCCGTCACCGAACGCAGGGCGGCCCCGGATTTGAATACCTCAGGGGCATTGAACAAGGCCATCAGGGTCATGAAACCACCGTAACTTCCCCCATAGATTCCAATCCTTGAAGGATCTACATCATAGGTCTCGACGAGATGCTTTGCACCGTCCACTTGGTCGCTGAGGTCTTTTCCGCCCATGTGTCTGTAGATGCCCGTACGCCAATCCCTGCCATAGCCTGCACTTCCTCTGTAATCAATATCAAGGACGGTATAGCCCAAATCCGCCAACAGATTGTGAAACATGTATTCCCGGAAATAAGAGGACCACCATTTGTGGACATTTTGGAGGTAACCTGCTCCATGTACAAAAATCACCGCTGCACCATTGCTTTTAGACGCTTCTGGGCGGTAAAGTCTGGCCGGAACCTGATTGCCATCCTCGGCTGCAAAATGGATGAGTTCAGGTTCACGCCATGCATAGGCTTTGAAAGCTTCTGATTGACCTTCAGTCAATTTTTGTGGTTTTGCTCCAGCCTTGTTTTCCTGCAGGTAGAGTTCCCAAGGCTGATTGCTGAAGGAATGTCTTATGGCCAAGTGCTTTTCGTCAGGGGATAAGCTTACCTCATTGTTGCCGGTCATGCTGGTCAACTTTACCATTTTTCCACCCATCACAGGCATTTTATAGAAATGCCTTTCTCCCGGATCTACCTCAGAGGTGGTCAGGAACCATGATTTTTTGTCTTTGGACAAGGTGGGACCAAAGACCTCAAACTGACCAGATGTCAAGGCTTTCTTCTCCTGTTTTTCAAGATCAAAAAGATACAAATGGGAATATCCGCTTTCTTCAGACTGGAAATAAATGTGCCTGTTGTCCGGCAACCAACCCATGGTGCCAAGTCCTGAATAACTCCCAATACCCGGTCCGGAAATCCAAGCCTCATCCCGCTGCCGGTCCAAAGTTTTTAAGCTGCCATCTTCTAAGTTGAGTTGGCAAATCCATCGGTCTTTGTTGTCATGAGAGCGGATGTTGACCACTGCATTTTCGCCATTAGGTGAAAACAAAGCTCCGTAAACATTGACCGCCCTTGGTTTGGCTTCCCATTCCTGATCTGGATAATCAGCCGTGTAATCCGGTAAATCGCTGATCCCGGGCAATTCATCAGTTTTAATGATCCATACCGTATCCTTTTCCAAATGATAAAAGGCCAAATCCACGGTCAGTTGATCATCGCCCACCTTGCTTCTTGACGGTAGGTTTACGGTATAGCCGCTTGCATCCACGTAATCCGGTACATTGGTCCGTTTATTTTCGGTTTGGGATATCAGGTTAAAAGTCACATAAGTGCCATTTGGAGAAATCTGAAGGTTTGTGATGGTTTTTCCTTCAGCAAAAAAAGTAAATTTTTCTGCCTCCTTGGTGGCTTCTCTGTAGGCTTTTGCCTGTTCTTTTTCAGTTTCTCTTTCCTTGATGATGCCCAAAAGTTCCAAATTGTCTTCCTTCAACCAATCTCCCCTTTTGTCAACCTTATCTTCTTTTTCTTTTTCGGCTTTACCGCTTTCTATTTGGGTTAGCTTTTTGATGCTTCCCGTTTCCAGATTCAATACAAAGGCATTTTTTCCGGCTTCAAATCCCACCAACTTTTCATCCAGCATGTACATTGGATTGGTGATTCTGGCCGGCAGTTCCAGAAGTTGCTTTTTTGATTTGGACCTTAAGTCATATTCATACAAGATGCCGTTTTCAGTAAATAATTTTTTGGTTTTCTGAAGATTGTAAGTACCGGCAGAAGGGAGCATTCTTTGTTCCTTGATGTCCACCTTGCTGATTAGCTTTGGGTTGCTGAGTGCAATGGCATGTAAGGAATCTGATTTGTCATCTCCTGATCTATATTGAAAGAAGATTTTTTCACCATGTTCATCCCATCGGACATCCGTGGGAAAAATACCCATCCAACTTGGGTCTTGCATGATTTTTTCAATACTGAGGTCTGATTGCCCATAGGTGTTTGGCAAGGCCAAAAGCATAATTGCAATCAGGGCGATATGATTTTTAAGCATAGGAAAATGTAAGGGGGTTCGACAGATTATTTTAGGATAGACGTGTGCCCATAAATTCATTCAATTCTCTTTCAATGGTTTGGATATGGTCATCAAGTTCCTGGAATTTTTTTGGGTAGGATCCCAAAACATCTGCTTCTATCTCTTCCAGAATCTTCTTGGTTTTGATAGCTCCGATATAGCTCATGCTTGGTTTGGACTTGTGGCATTTTTTCTTGACCATTTTGTAATCTTCGTTCTGAAAAAGTGTCTCCAGTTGTTTCAATTCCTTTAAATTGGTATTGATGATGATTTGCAGCATTTGGTGCATCATTTCCTCATCTTCTCCAAAAAAATGATAAATACTTTGTTCATTGATAAGCATAATGATCTTCTTATTTAAGGCAGACGTTAAAATTAAGCAAAAACCAGTTATTTCAAATTGAAAATTACAATAACGGTACGGTAATATAGACTTTTGGAGTTCAGTAATTGTTGGCCTTCAGGTTGGTCACATAGGCAAGTTTGTTTTTAATCCACCAAATTTAAACTAATTTTGATGCGGGAAAACCGAAAGCCAAATTTTAGGGTTATACATGCCGATGAACAAAAACAAATTGATATTTCTAATTCTGGCGGTCATTTTTATGATCATTGTAATCATCGTGGGATTAGATATGTCTTCAAAAACCACTTTTCCCGGTTCTAAAGGAAATCTCAAAGAAAGAATTGCACCCAGTGATTCAACTTCCCTAAGCAATGAGCAAAAAAAACAAGATAAACATTGACCACATAGATTTGGAGAAGATGAAGGAAAAAACCAGCGATCAACCTGGTTTGATTCCTTATGCCCATCATGCTGGCAGTGGGCTGATCCGTCCGGAAGACAAGGGCAAAATCACGGGAAGGGCTGTTTCGGCCATGCATTCTCAGACAGACATGCAGATGGCGCAGATCTATCAGCAGATGCAGTTGCTAGCTGATCAAGCCAAGAATATTCAGAAGAGGGTGGAGATTTCTGAAAGAATCTATCAAGCTTCCATCAGCTTTGAACCCCTGATCAACCATATTTATTACCTTTACGAAAAGATTGATGGCAGTGATTTTTTGAGTATGGTGGCCCCCGAGGAATGGGGGAGAAAGAAACCCTACACGCAGTTTGTCGCTGAGATCAAATTACTGGCAGACCATACCTGGGATGTCATCAGAAAAGGAACCTAAACCCTTTCCCCTTGCACCAAATTAAGGTAAAAAATCTTCTCCAAATGCTGGAAACCGAAGGTTTGGAATTTGAACCGGATTTCAGGCTGGATGTTGTCCCGGGTCTTTGGGATCACAAATCCAAGAACATGCTTCAAACGGCTTATCTGGAATTGGGAGGAAAAGGGGAAGCCGTGAGCCTGGAAAGGTTGAAGTTTGATTTCAAAATTGATCGATATCTTTTTGTCTATGATGGTGCTTCTCACTTTAATAGGTACAGGTTAAGTACTTTAAAAACAGATATTTATAGTACTTTCAATTTTCCTTGGGTCCTTGCTTACCGTAAACTTTGCAGGCAATGTGAAAAAGAGTGCCTGAAATCAGGAGTGCAGGAAAGAACCTGGTTTGGACCTCCCTTGGCCGCCAAATGCTTTGGGCCATCCTCAGATCCGGGAGATTTGTATGGAAATGGTTCTTCAGGATGGAAACTCAATGCCTTCAATGACATGCAATATGATTTGATCAGCAGGCTTAGCGGATTTATCCTTATTCGCATTCCCATGTATGAAACCCTGTTTACAGGCGGATCGCTCAAAAAAATAGATCAGCTGTTGCTTCAACCCCAGGAAACCCATCAAAAAGCTTTGGCCAACTGGATACGAAGAATCATTGCTCAGTAGACATGATGGCTTTGAAGTCCGAGTGACAAAAAAGCCTATCCAATTTGCTGGATAGGCTTTTTGTATGTGGATGTTTTAACTTCAGGGATTCATGGCCACCAACTTCACATCAAGTTGCACCTCGTCGTAGATCAGCTTATCTGCCAGATTTTCAAAGTAATTGCCGGACCGGTATTTGATGTCATATTGAGTCCTGTCAAAGGTGATGGCAGCAAGGGCTACATACTTTCCGTTTTCCAGCTGAACTTTGGCTGGAAAACTAACCGGTTTGGTGACTCCTTTTATGGTCAGATTTCCAGTTACTTCATAATCAGTCCCATTGCTTGATTTGGCTTCAGTGATCACAAAATTGGATTTTGGATAATTATCCACCGAGAAGAAATCATCAGACTTCAAATGATCAACCAATCTCTTGTTGGAAGCTTCATTGGTCAGGTCTTCGCAGGTGATAGAGGCCATGTCTATGACAAATGAACCTCCAGTCAGCTTTCCAGCATCCATATTTAAGTTGGCTTCATCCAACAAAACTTTGCCATGGTGTCCACCTGTCAGTTTTGTGGCTTTCCAGGTAAGTGTACTCTCTGATTTGTCAATAGATAAGGATTCAGGTTCTATCTTTTCAAGTGGAAGGATTAAGGTCCATAAAAACCCGATGGTCAAGAGTAAGTTAAGTTTCATAAGAAATTGATTGAGAGGATGTAGGATTTAATTGGTCTTAAAACTGACTGTATTTAATTTTCAAATTTAGACCTTTCTCAACCAAAAAAGTTTAATGCCCATCTCCAAATTAAAATCCGATTACTTCAAAGGTAAATTTTGGATTTATTCGGATTATTTTGGCATAAACTTTCTGATCTTAGGGTTTTTAACCTAATGCCTTATGAGAAAAGCCCGAAAATTTCCCGGTCTATTTTCTCAACTATGAAGGCAAAATCCTCCTGTCGGGAGACGAAATCCAGCTGATTGACATCAAGGATCAGCAATTTACCGTGTGAATAGGATTCAATCCAATCCTCGTAGTGGCTGTTCAGGTTTTTGAGGTAATCGATCCGGATGGCATTCTCGTAATCGCGTCCGCGCTTTTCGATCTGCCCCACCAATTTGGGAATATCTGCCTTGAGGTAAATCAAAAGATCCGGTGCCTCGACATGGTCAATCATCGAACGAAACAAATTGAGATAATTCTGATAATCCCTTTCCGACATGTAACCGGACTTGTACAGGTTTGCCGCAAAGATATAGGCATCTTCGTAGATGGTCCTGTCCTGAACCACCGAATAGGGGCTGTTTCGTATGTTTTGGACCTGTTTGAAGCGGCTGTTTAGAAAATACACCTGCAAATGAAAGGCCCAGCGCTTCATGTCCTCATAAAAATCCGCCAAATAGGGATTGTCATCCACAGATTCAATTTCTGCCTTCCAACCAAAATGTTTGGCTAGTTTTTCGGTCAGGGTGGTTTTACCACTCCCTATGTTTCCTGATATGGCGATGTGCATGTGAAATGAGTTGGTGAAGTCTTGCCGGATAAAATAACCTCGGTAGACTTTAATCAAAAGCAAAAAAATCCAAGAAAGTTCGGGAAGATCAGGGATTATTTGGATTAATTGTTTTTGCTTCAGTAGCCAGCAGAAGGTCTTCTGTTCAAGTAACAGGTAGGTTGAATTTTACTTTTTGAATCTTTCAGAAACGACCAAATCTTTGCTGCCTGCAGTGTATTTGTAAAATCCTTCACCTGATTTAGCTCCTTTATAACCTGCCTCCACCATATTGACCAAAAGCGGGCAAGGTGCATATTTGGGATTGCCGAAGCCTTCATGTAGGACCCTCAAAATGGAAAGGCAAACATCCAACCCTATAAAATCCGCCAATTGAAGGGGACCCATAGGATGAGCCATCCCCAGTTTCATCACCGTATCTATTTCTTGCACGCCAGCTACACCTTCATATAAAGTAATGATCGCCTCATTGATCATGGGCATCAGGATCCTATTGGCCACAAAACCAGGATAGTCATTGACCTCAACCGGGGACTTGTCCAACTTGCGGGAAAGATCCATGACTTTTTGGGTAATGGCATCCGAAGTGGCATAGCCACGAATCACCTCTACCAGCTTCATTACCGGTACGGGATTCATAAAGTGCATGCCGATGACCTGTTCTGGTCTATTGGTCACCGCACCGATTCTTGTGATGGAAATAGAAGAGGTATTGGAAGCCAAAATGGCCTCTTTTGGACAGTATTCATCCAAGGTTTTGAAGATGTCCAGTTTAAGGGAAAGATTTTCCGTAGCGGCTTCTACCACCAAGTCAGCATCCTGAACGCCATCTTTGATTTGTGTAAAGGTTTTGATCTGGGATAGGGACTCGTCTTTTTGTGTTTCGTTGATCAGTCCTTTGCCTACCTGTCGGTCCATATTTTTTTGGATGGTAGCCAGTGCTTTGTCCAAGGCGCCTTGTGAAATATCAATCAGGGCCACCTGATGGCCATATTGGGCAAAAACATGAGCAATGCCATTGCCCATGGTACCTGAACCGATTACTGCGATGTTGTTCATAAAATATTTGGGTTAAAATAAGGTGTAACTCCGCTGAGTATACGATGAATGGGTCAATTGAATGCCTAAAGCTATTTCAAAGAACCCCAAAATCCAATAAAAGGAAGGCTTTTTCCTTTGGACAAGGGCAATTGTTCCTGTTTCTCCAGCCCCCTTTTTACTGTATAAATTTGTAACTTTGAAGGATGAAAGAAATCGGAACCATCAATTCATTGTTAATCAATCGATTTACACCTAACGGTGCTTATTTGGCCTTAAGAGACGGGGAGGAAGTACTGTTGCCCAAATATTACCTCAGTGGAGAGGAAAAAGAAGGGGAGGAGGTTGAAGTTTTCATTTACACGGACAGTGAGGACCGGCCTGTGGCGGTAACCGACAGGCCTAAGGCCATCTTGGACGAATTTGCGGTCATGGAGGCCAAAGAAATCACCAAATTCGGTGCCTTTATGGATTGGGGCCTGCCCAAAGACCTTTTTGTACCGGCTGCAGAAATGCACAAAAAGATGGAAGCAGGTGAAAAATACCTGATCAGGGTCTGTCTGGATCATCAAACCGATCGTCTGATTGGGGTAAGCAAATATGAGGCTTTTCTGGAAACCGATACCCAGGGATTTGAAGAAGGACAGGAAGTGAAAGCCCTTGTTTTTGATGAAACCGAGTTGGGGTATAAGGCTTTGATAGAAGGTAACTTTGAAGGATTGATTTATAAGAATGAAACTTTCCAAAATCTGGGCATAGGAGATCAGGTTCAAGCCTTTATCAAAAAAAGAAGAGAAGATGGGAAATTGGACCTGCAATTGACACCTATAGGGAGACAGAAATATGAGGAAGGGGCTGAAAAAATCCTACAAACTTTAAAAGTCAGGAATTTTTTGCCCCTTCATGATCATTCATCCCCTGAGGAAATCAAAAAGACTTTGGGAATGAGTAAAAAACACTTCAAACAGTGTATCGGTCAATTGTATAAAGCCAAAAAAATAAGGATCCTCAAAGAAGGCATTGAGCTCTTATAACCTAATTTAACTTGAGGATTTCAGTGGGTTGTATGCAAAGCACGGCTTTGTCCCGTTTGATGGCTATCGGTGCTCTGATCAAATGGGGATACCGGGCAAGAATATTCAGCCATCCTTCCTCATCCCAGGTTTTGCCTGCAATGTGGTTTTGATAATCAGGATGCGCCCTGTTGAGTAAATCCTTTGCCCTGAGGTTGAGTTTCTCCAAAATTGTCCGCCAACCTGTGGCCGTGATCTTTTCTTTCTCAATGTTGATTTCATTCACATATTTGGCTACAGACCTGGCATAAGCCCGCGCCTGTTTGTCAATCGAATGTGTCGGATTGTAATAAAGAAATAGTTCACTCGGATGCATTTTCATTTCAATTTCATTGCTGAACTGATTAATATAAGAAATAAGTCTTGATTTTCAAAATTTAAATCCATATTTATTATTGTTAGCAAAATAAAAAGTAGGTAATTGCCATTATGAATTTAGATAATTTTAAATTAAACAGTCAAAACACCTATTCCATCCACAAAAAGACTGTGGATAAGCTGAGAAAAGTGAAACCCCACCAATTGGATAAGCTGTTTCATCCCATGCATGAGCAGGTTTTTTCTGAGATTGACTGTCTGCACTGTGCCAATTGCTGCAAAACCACGAGTCCCATTTTTTTACAGCCTGACATTGATCGACTGGCAAGACTATTCAGGATGAAGTCGTCAGAATTTGTGGAAACTTACCTTCGCAGGGATGAAGAGGGCGATTTTGTGCTGCTTCAAGCCCCCTGTCCCTTTTTGGGGGAAGACAACCGCTGTTTTGTTTATGAAGAAAGGCCCAAAGCATGTCGGGAGTATCCGCATACCAACAGAAAAAACATGTATGGAATCCTGAATCTAACCTTACAAAACACCTTGGTCTGTCCAGCTGTTTTTAAGATTTTTCAAGAGATTTCGAAAGAATTTAGGAAGTAAAGAATTCAGTTTAGTATTTTCGTAAATTAAACCTTTTGAAAATAACCATGGACAATCAAAAAGAACACTTTCTTGGCGTAGATGTAGGTGGAACGCATTTGAAGATCGGATTGGTAAGCAGGGAAGGAGAAATCATTGATTTTTTTAAAGAAGATACACAGCCATTGAGCAAAAGCCCTACTGGTTTCAATGTGGGATTTGTGGAAGTGGTAGGGAAATACCTATCCAAATTCAAGCAGGTACAAAAGGTAGGAATAGGCTTGCCTGGCCTGATCAGTAAAGACAGGACAACCACCTTAGAAATTCCGGCGATTCGGAGTTTGGATGGCTTTCATCTTAAAGGAGCGCTTTTGGAAAGATATCCCGGAAAAAGTTTCTTTTTGGAAAATGATGCCAGTGCAGCTGCTTTGGGTGAATTCCGCTTTGGAAAAAGCAAAGCTTCTCCCAATTTTCTTTTCATTACGATGGGTACCGGCATAGGAAGCGCATGTGTTATTGATGGCGAGATTTTCAAGGGTTCTCGAGGAAATGCCATGGAGATGGGACACATGCTTTCCAGAGGCAATGTCACATTGGAAAAATTAATAGGACGCGATGGCATTCTTCACATACTGGACCAAATGGTCAATGCCTATCCCGAAAAGGCAGAAGAATTATTGAATCAGGAACTTGGCACTCATTTGATGGTAGACAGTGCCAAAAGCGGCAATCAGGTGGCTTTGCTTGCCTTTCAGGAAGTAGGGGATATACTTGGAGAAGCTATCGTATCCACCATGAGGATCCTTGATGTCAATGAAGTTTATTTTGGAGGGGGAATATCAGCGGGACTGGAATTCATGATGCCTTCCATAGACAAAACCATCAGGCAATACATCACGCCTTACTACCACAAAGACCTGAAATTGAAAAAAGCTACTTTGGGTAACAATGCCGGGACCTTAGGTGCCGCAGCACTCTGTTTTATGGGTTCAGGTTTGTGATGGTCACCTCACTGACCCTACTGATCGCATTCAGTCTAAAAAGAACCTTCAAAGGTTCTTTTTCTGTTTCCAGTCCACCACAATCATCAGATGGCTCCAAAAAGTAGAAGAAAAAGCTTTGACTTTTGGTGTCCAGTTCCACCCGGTCAGGTCTGCCAAAGGTTTTGATCAGTTCCTGGTTATTTTTGCCCAGAAATTCATTTTTGATCCGTTTGATCTCCTCCAAATCCCGGATCCGCAAACCTTTACAGCCATATCTATCCTGCTTCCAGGCCTCTAAGTCAATGCTTCCTGCTTCCAGGCGGCCCGAACAGGAAAAGCCTGTCCATATGGTCAACAGGCACAATAGCAATCCCAAGGGCTTAGGCATTTCAGGGGGTATTTTGAAGATTAATTTGAAAATTTTTGATCACTTTTTGATTAAGCATCAGCCAAAGGTACGAACTTACAAGGTAAATCGACACCGACCCAAAAATAAGGGGTTCAGGCAGCATCTTCATTCCGGTCCATGCCAGGCAAAATCCGAAGACAAGTATGCGCACTGACTCCTGAAATAGGTACCACCGGCTTTGTTCGAAAACCCCTGAGAAACTGACCGTACTCCAAAGGATCACAAAAGAAAGGCCTAATTTCATCATGAGATCGAAACTGTCCAGATTGAACAGAAAAAATGCGGTCAAAAGCATGAGCATCACATACTGAAAAAAAACATACCAGTTCATGGGCTTGGGAATAGCGGTATCAAATTTCTGGTACGTTGATCCTACATCCTGAGGTGCCCTGTAGCCACCCAGGTAATCCGGTAGCCATCCCGGTTTGTTGAAGAGGTACCTGAATTTATCCCCCCAAGATTTTATCTGTCCCATTTCATTTTTCATGTTGGCATAGTGGGCCAGGTTGATCCAAACAGGGTTCCAACTTTTCACAGGGGTTGTAATGCCATAATGAGGCCTTTCCTCCTCTTCTTTGAAAGTGCCAAACCATTTGTCAAAAATGATAAAGGTACCACCATGGTTTTTATCGATGTACTTGGGATCACGGCCATGGTGAACCCGGTGATGAGAAGGGGTGTTCAGGACTTTTTCCAACCAGCCCATCTTGCCAATGGCTTCTGTATGAATCCAAAACTGGTAGAGCAGGTTGAGTCCGGAAACCAGCACCAAGGACAATGGATCAAAACCCAGAAAGGCGAGGGGAAGGTAGAAGGCAAAGGTCCAGATGGTCTGGGTGCTGCTTTGGCGCAAGGCTACGGAAAGGTTGTACTCTTCACTGGAGTGGTGGACCACATGGCCACCCCAAAACAGGTTGATTTCATGACTTTTGCGGTGTGCCCAATAATAGCAAAAATCATAGAGGAAAAACAGCAGGAGAAAGGTCCAAATGTTACTGGGAATTTCAAAAAAGGCAAATTTTTCAAAAAGAATGGTATAAATTCCAATGGACAGGACTTTGATGAACACGCCTGTGACTTGGGATACCACACCACAATTGATGTTGGTGATCGCATCGTTGAGCCGGTAACTGGGGTTTTTCTGAAAACGGAGGACGATCAGTTCAATTCCCATCAGGAGGAAATAGACAGGGATCGCAATGACTACAGGGCTTAAGTTCATTTTAGCAAATAGGTGTCTTTTGGATTAAACTGCAGGTTAAATATAAAACTAATTCAAGCAAAAAACAGTTTCAAACATCTATTCCGATAAATCTTTATATTTGCAGCTTAATTTAATTACCTATGTATTATCGCTTCGGGAAAGTTGCACATGTGCTTTCGATCTTTTTCTTTCTTTTTGTATTGATCTACATTTACTCAGCGCTCACAGAGATGGTGGCATATGAGGTTACTGAAACAGGTTATCCTCTCAAAGAAGTTGGTAAAAGCACTTTCTTTTATTTATCTATCGGGGTTTTTGTTCTGTTCAACCTGATCTTAACCTTTCCTGCCAAAATGATCGAAAAGCAGGCTACCCCTAATTTGAAACGAATTTTTCCCAGAGGAGAACCCTTTAGAGACCATATATTGGCTTGGATCTATTCATTTCTGGGGATCCTCAATGTTTCCTTGGGACTCATCGTGTTTTATTTTCACAGCCTCAACAATCAAAACGAAATCAGTTCAGGGGAATTTAATTTCTTTTTTTATTTAATTCCCATCTTTTTTGTAGTTTGGTTTGTGGGTCTTGCCCTTATTATCTCCAAGAGATTCAAACAGATGCCTTTGAGCAATTGAAAGCCAAATTAAAACATATCGCATTACTTGTAAAAGATTACGATGAAGCGATTGCCTTTTATACAGAAAAGCTTAATTTCACCCTCATAGAAGACACCCCTCTAAGTGAAACCAAACGCTGGGTCTTGGTGAGTCCAGATGGAGGCGAAGGCTGTTTGTTTCTTCTGGCCAAAGCAGCTACCGATGAACAAGCCCAAAGCATTGGCAGACAATCAGGAGGTAGGGTATTCCTTTTTTTGCATACCCAACATTTTGAAGAAGAGTATGCAAACCTGCTTCAACAGCAAATTAAAATTGTCAGGGGACCGGTTACGGAACCCTATGGCAGGGTATTGGTCTTTGAGGATCTGTATGGAAACCTTTGGGACCTGATCCAACCCAATCAGAAAAACAGTCAACAATAGCAAAAATAAGATTCAATGGCAAAAAGTGTGCAGTATGACGAGGACAGTATCAAATCACTGGATTGGCGGGAACATATCAGGCTCAGACCTGGGATGTACATCGGGAAATTAGGGGATGGTAGTGCACAGGATGACGGGATATATGTGTTGGTGAAAGAGATTCTGGACAACAGCATTGATGAACACATGATGGGATATGGCAGGACCATAGACATCAAAATCAGTGAACATAAAGTAGAGGTAAGGGATTACGGCCGGGGCATCCCATTGGGAAAAGTGATCGATTGTGTATCCAAAATCAACACCGGAGGTAAGTATGACTCCGGGGCTTTTCAAAAATCAGTGGGACTCAATGGAGTAGGTACCAAGGCCGTAAATGCGCTTTCTGAATCCTTTAGAGTACAGTCCTATCGGGATGGGCAGACCAAAGTGGCCGAATTCCAGAAAGGAATGTTGGTTCAAGATAAAGCGGTAGAGAAATCCTCGGACAGGAACGGGACCAAAATCGTTTTTTCTCCGGATCCCACAGTATTTAAAAATTACCATTTTATTCCTGAATATCTGGAAAACCAGATCTGGAATTATGCTTTTCTCAATGCCGGGCTGACCATTAATTACAATGGGAAAAAATTCTTTTCCGAAAGGGGGCTTTGGGATCTTTTGGATAGGAAAGTGGATGAGGAAAGCCAACGGTATCCCATCATACATCTGAAAGGCAACGACATAGAAGTAGCCCTTACCCATTCCAACCAGTACGGCGAAGAATATTACTCTTTTGTCAACGGTCAATTCACCACCCAAGGGGGCACCCACCTTGCGGCATTCAGGGAGGCCATTGTCAAAGCGATCAGGGAATTTTACAAGAAAGACTATGATGCCTCAGACATTCGCCAAAGCATCGTCGCCGCCATTGCCGTACGGGTGCAGGAACCGGTGTTCGAATCCCAGACCAAAACCAAGCTCGGTTCGCAAAGCATAGGCCCTGATGGGCCCACCCTCCGGACTTTTGTCAATGATTTCATCAAAACGGAACTCGACAATTACCTCCATAAAAATCCAAGTGCTGCCGATGCTCTGCTCAAGCGCATCCTTCAATCTGAAAGAGAGCGCAAAGAAATTTCGGGAATCAAAAAACTGGCCAACGAACGAGCGAAAAAGGCCAATCTGCACAACAAGAAACTCAGGGACTGTCGCATTCATTATGATGATCCCAAAGCGGACATGGAATTAAAGAATGAAACCATGCTCTTTATCACGGAAGGGGATTCTGCCTCCGGTTCCATCACCAAGTCCCGAAATGTACAGACCCAGGCCGTTTTTTCCCTCAGGGGTAAGCCGCTCAACTGTTACAGCATGACCAAGAAGGTGGTGTATGAAAACGAGGAATTTAACCTGTTACAGCATGCTTTGAACATAGAAGATGGCATCGAGAATCTGCGTTACCGGAAAATCGTGATAGCCACGGATGCCGATGTGGACGGCATGCACATCCGGTTGCTCATCATGACCTATTTCTTGCAGTTTTTTCCGGATTTGGTGAAAAACGGTCACCTGTATATCTTGGATACCCCGCTTTTCCGGGTTCGGAACAAGAAGGAAACCATTTATTGCTATTCAGATGAAGAAAGACAAAGGGCCATACACAAGCTGGGTAGCAAACCGGAAATCACCAGGTTCAAAGGATTGGGAGAAATATCCCCGGATGAATTTGGCACTTTTATCGGTGAAGACATCCGACTGGAGCCGATCATTCTGCGAAAAGACACCAAGATAGCGGATCTTTTGTCCTTTTATATGGGCAAAAACACCCCTGACAGACAAAATTTCATCATCGGTAACCTGAAAATCGAAAAAGACATCGTCCACGAAGATCCCGAAGAAAAGGTGGCGGACAAGGAGCCCCAGGAAAGTGAAGCAGCTTAACGGCACTGACCATCGGTGGTAGGAAACTTGAATGAACAATGAGCGAAGAAAACAACAACAACAATAACCCTGAAGATAAGGAAGACAGTCTCCATGAATCCATACCTGTTACAGGCATGTACAAGGACTGGTTTTTGGATTATGCTTCTTATGTGATTTTAGAAAGGGCGGTACCAGCCATCGAGGATGGATTCAAGCCTGTTCAGCGCAGGATTCTACATGCGATGAAAGAGATGGATGACGGTCGTTTCAACAAAGTGGCCAACATCATCGGACAATCCATGCAGTATCACCCCCATGGTGATGCCTCGATTGGGGATGCAATTGTCAACTTGGGCCAAAAGGAACTTTTGATCGAAACCCAGGGAAACTGGGGAGATATCCGTACGGGAGATGGAGCAGCCGCGGCCAGATACATTGAAGCCCGTTTATCAAAATTTGCCTTAGAGGTAGGATTTAACCCTCAAACCACGGAATGGCAGCTGTCTTACGATGGCCGTAAAAAGGAACCCGTCACCTTACCGGTCAAGTTCCCATTGCTTCTTGCCCAAGGGGTAGAAGGAATCGCGGTAGGTTTGTCCACCAAGATTTTGCCCCACAACTTCTGCGAACTGATTGAAGCTTCAATTGAAATATTGCAAGGCAACAAAAGTAACATATTGCCTGATTTTCCCACCGGGGGAATGGCCGACTTTACTGAATACAATGAAGGTCTCCGAGGCGGTAGGATTAAGGTGAGAGCAAAAATTGAAGAGGAGGATAGCAAAACCTTGTTAATCAAGGATATACCATTTGGTACGACCACCAATTCTTTGATTGATTCTATCATCAAAGCCAATGACAAGGGCAAAATCAAGATCAAAAAAGTGGTCGATAATACCGCCAAGGATGTGGAGATTCAGATCCAATTGGCACCGGGACAGTCCCCTGATATGACCATTGATGCCCTTTATGCTTTCACGGATTGTGAAGTCAGCATATCCCCCAATGCCTGTGTAATCATTCAGGACAAGCCGGTATTTCTTACCGTCAATGATATCCTGGCTTACAATACCAAGCAGACCAAAAAGCTGCTAAAGCAGGAACTGGAAATCCGCAAAGCGGAATTGATGGAAAAACTGCTTTTCTCGTCTTTGGAAAAAATATTCATTGAAAACAGGATTTATAGGGATATCGAGGAATGTGAAACCTGGGATGCGGTTATAGAGACCATCGACTTGGGTTTGACACCTTTCAAACCTGAATTTTATAGAGAAATCACTACAGAGGATATTGTCAGGCTGACGGAAATAAAAATCAAGCGGATCTCCAAATTCGATGCCTTCAAGGCGGACGAATTGATGAAAAAGCTTCAGGAAGAACTTAAACAAGTCAATTACAATCTTAAACACCTAACAGATTACGCCATCAAGTTTTTTACCAACCTGATGGATAAATACGGGAAGGGAAGGGAGAGAAAAACGGAAATTAGAACCTTTGACACCATTGCGGCAAATGTGGTGGCAGCCAACAACGCCAAACTCTATGTCAACCGGACGGATGGCTTTATCGGTTACGGACTTAAGAAAGATGAGTTTGTTTGTGATTGCTCTGATTTAGATGACATCATCGTTTTTCGGAAAGATGGGGTCTGCATCGTCAGCCGTATTCAGGAAAAGGGCTTTGTCGGTAAAGACATCATCCATGTAGCGGTATACCGTAAAGGGGATGAACGGATGGTGTACAACCTGATCTACCTCGATGGCAAATCGGGTAGGGCCATGGTCAAGCGTTTCCAGGTTCTTAGTGTTACCCGGGACAGAGAGTACGACCTGACCAAGGGTACCAAAGGCAGCAAGGTCCTGTATTTCACTGCCAATCCCAATGGAGAAGCTGAAATTGTGACTGTTTTTCTTACGCAGGGAGCCAAAGCCCGAATCAAGGTATTTGATTTTGAATTCAGCACCATTGAGATCAAGGGAAGGGGTGCAGGAGGCAACATATTGACCAGGTATCCGGTCAGAAAAATCCAGCTCAAGATGGAGGGTGTTTCTACTTTAGGAGGCATTGATATCTTTTATGATGAACATATCGGAAGGTTAAACACAGATCAAAGAGGCCAACGGATAGGGAATTTCCTTGGGGATGACAAAATCGTCGTTTTTTATAAAGAAGGTTCCTATGAGCTCACCACCTTTGAACTGACCAACCGTTATGAATCCAAAGAAGTGGTGCTTTTGGAAAAATTTGATCCGGAAAAAGTGATTTCTGCGGTTTATTATGACGGTGGCAGTAAAACCTTTTATGTCAAGCGTTTCAACATAGAAACCTCCACTTTGAACAAAAATTTCAACTTCATTTCCGACCACAAGCAGTCCTATCTGAAATTTGTTTCTACAGAAAAGCAACCACAGGTAAAATTGTTGTTGCTGAAAAATAAAACGGAAGAAGAGGTAGAATATGATTTGGATATGCTGATCGATGTCAAGGGCTGGAAAGCTTTGGGCAATAAGCTTTCTTCGCACGAAATCAAATCCATCAGCTTGGTAGAGACCAAATCGGCATCAGAGGAAAAAAGTCCAGCAACAGATGAGGCTGAAAATTTGGATACCGCATCGGATGATGCTGAAGACCTGGAAATAGGCGCTACCATAGATTTCAAAATCAAAAAGGAGGATGATGACCAACTTGGTCTTTTCTAAGGTTTAAAGGAAAAGGCATTTTTGATCTTTAAAGCCATGAATCAAATGGAGGAGGAATTCTCAAACTATTTGAGTGACTTTATTACTGCGCACAAAAAAAGGCGGATAGAGGAGCTTTTGGATAAAAGGACGAGATACCTTACGCTGGTTCTGGAAAATATCTACAAACCGCACAATGCCTCTGCGGTAATCCGAACGGCGGACTGCTTTGGCATTCAGGATGTCCATATCATCGAGCGGGAAAATTCCTACAAAATAAATCCCTATGTCACCCGTGGGGCCGCCCAATGGGTTGATATTTACAAATACACCCAAGGGGAGGATTCGGATAATCCTGTGGAAGTTTGCATTGACCACCTTCACGGGGAGGGTTACAAAGTCTATGCTACTTCACCCCAATCAGGAAGCCTATCTATTCACGAGCTGCAACCCCACCAAAAAACAGCTTTGGTATTTGGCAATGAACATGAAGGGGTCAGTGAAGAGGTCATTTCCAAAGTAGATGGTCTGGTGCATATTCCTATGTATGGGTTTTCGGACAGCTTTAATCTTTCTGTTTCCGCCTCCATCTTTTTGTTTGATCTGCTGAAAAAAGCCAAGGCCTTGGACCCGAAGCATTTTTACCTCACTGAGGAAGAAAAACAAGTGATCCGGCATAAATGGTACCGGAGTATTGTCAAACAGGTGGAGCTCCACGAAAAGGAGTTTTATAAGAAAAAGGGTTAATGTGATTTCAATTGGATCTCACAGATTACACTAATTTTCACAGAATTTTTGAGGTTTTTATTTCTCACAGAATACACGGATTTTCACGGATTTTTCGGGATAGGTTTTGGTTCACAGATCACACGGATTTCCACAGATTTTTTTGAGATAGGTTTTGTCTCACACCAAACTGAAATGTCCGGAACTTCAAACTTCCAACTCCCAACTTCGGACCTCGAACTCCCAACTTCCCACTCCCAACTTCCAACCTCCCACTCCCAACTCCCAACTCCCCACTTCCCACTTCCAACTCCCAACTTCCCACTTCCAACCTCCAACTCCCAACTCCCAACTCCCCATTTCCGTCCCAAAACCCGGTAAATCAAGTTCAAATGGACTAATGAAATTTCTTCACCTTTTCCATTTCGGCCACGGTGGAGAAATCACGGGACAGCCTTTCTGCATAATCGTCCAGGAGCTCCAAAACTTTTTTTCGAGTCTTGGACTTGACGATCATACCGGCATGATAATCCAAGGGTACCCGGAAGCAGACTTCAGGATCATTGAACCCACTCAGATCAGGTTTTTCAAATTTGGAAAGTGTAAGCACGATCCCTGCATAGCCTTTGGTGGATTTGGGTAACTTGTAGGTGTAACCTTTGGCAAGTGCATCTTCAATTTTGGCCCATTCCGCCCAAAGGTTGATATTTGTTGCAGCTTCCACCATTTCTGCCAAGTGGGCGCCGCCTACTCGCGATGAGGTCTCTAAAAAATATATCTCCCCATCATCATCACATTTGATAAATTCGGTATGGGTAGCTCCGCTTTTCATCCCAAATGCCTTCATTACCTCGGTGTTGGCTTTTTTGATGGCTTTGCTGTCCTCAGATTGATAATCCAGATTGGCACTTCTGAAGATGCCGCCTCCTTGGGAGATTTCCATTGGAGTAGCCAGGTATTTGGATACCGTACAAAACAAGGTCTTACCTTCTAGATTTAAGCCATCAGCATGATAAACCGCTCCGGGTTTGAATTGCTCCACCAGGTATTTTATCCTGTTGTCCCCGAGTTCATGGATATTGTGCCACAGTGCATCCTTATCATGCACCTTGATAATGCCGTGCGCAGAAGCCTCTGACCTTGGTTTCAGTACCCAAGGTGCCGGAACAGTGTCGGCAAAATGGTTGATGTCAGCATCATTGAAAAGGGAGGAAAAGGCGGGTACTTTTACTCCTGCTGACTGTGCCCGCATCCGCATGGCAAGTTTGTCACGAAAATACCGTCCAGTGGTTTGACCCATACCAGGAATCCGAAGGTTTTCCCTCAAGAAAGTCGCTTTCTCTACATCATAATCATCCAAGGCCACTATGGCTTCAATTTTTTCTCCCTTCATCAATCCAGCCACACCATAGAGCAGTTGGTCCATGTTCCATTCCAAATCAAGTCCGGGCATATAGAAGGCTTCATCAATGTAATCAAATGGCCAAGGCTTGTGTCTTAAATTTTCGGTGGTAATCAAAAATACTTTGTTACCACATTTTTTAAGTGCGATAAGGAAGTCAGCTCCCTTAAAGTAATTCGAGATACAGATAAAGGTTTTTGAAGTATTTGCCATATGATCAGAGGTTTTCAACAAATTTAGCAATTAAATGAACACCAAAGCCAGTGGCATGTTTGGTTTTGGCGAATTCAGAATCCCCAAAAGCGACTCCAGCGATGTCCATATGTGCCCATGATTCATGCTTTTCGGTAAAGAATTCCAGAAATTTGGCAGCGGTGATGGCTCCTGCCAAAGGTTTTCCGCTGTAATTTTTCACATCCGCAATGTCACTTTCTATGTCCGGGCTGTAATCATCCCACAAGGGTAGGGGCCAAACCTTTTCACCGATTTCCATTCCGCTTTCCTGAAGGGTTTTACTCAGAGGTTCATTGTTGGTGAACAAGGCCCCGCAGGTATAGCCAAAAGTACTTACGCTGCTTCCGGTTAGCGTGGCAAAGTCAAGAATGGTTTCTGGTTTGAACTTGTCTATCAGGTAGCTGAGTCCGTCTGCCAGGATCAATCGGCCTTCTGCATCGGTATCGATGATTTCTATGGTTTTGCCGCTGTAGCTGTTGATGACCTCACTGGGTAGGAAAGCATGGCTATCGATGGCATTTTCTACACAGGGAATGATGGCGGTGACAGAATGTGGGAATTTTAAATCTGCGATCAATTGCATGGCGCCCAAAACAGCCGCTGCTCCTCCCATGTCACATTTCATGTGGACCATTCCCGCAGTTTTGATGTTGAGGCCGCCTGTGTCAAAGGTTACGCCTTTGCCTACCAAACCAATGTGTCTAGGCTTACCTTTTTTGGTTTTGGGGCGGTATTTCATGATGATAAACTGCGGCTCCCTGTCACTTCCTTTGCCCACGGCGATAAAAGCGGCCAAACCTTCCTTTTCGGCGGCTTTTCTTCCCAATACTTCCACTTCAATTCCAAACTTCATTCCGCAATCAGAAGCCCACTGGCTTAAAAAAGCCGGGGTTGCCTTATTGGGAGGAAGGTCGACCATTTTCATGGCTTCTAACTGAGCCAATGCCAATTTTTCTCCTTTTTGTGCCTGAATCAAAAAGGATTTATCCGATTCCGCCAGGTATAAAGTATTTTGAAGTAGGGGGTGCGGTTTTAAATTCCCTCCATCCTTAAAATGTCCCAGTTGATAGGTTCCCAAAAGAAGGCCGGAAACCGCGGCTTCATAAAAATAGGGGAGAAGGGCTTTAGGTGCCAAGAGCAATAAATCCATACCAAACAGCTCCCTGTGTTTCGCAGCCAATCGTCTAAATACAGTTTTGACAATGCTGAAATTGGCCTGATCTCCCAATCCCAAAAATGCCAGCGTATTGCCTGTGTTACTGTCTTGCACAAAATAAAGCTGATCTTTTTTCCCCGAAAAAATTTCAGGGATGGGTAGGGCGATGTTCAGGCTTTTTGAAATATCCCATTTACTGTCAAAGATTGGGATAAGGATCATTCCTCTGAAAAGAACAATATCTTGAGTCAATTTGATGGTCATGGTTTTTTGTTTTGGCTTTCAGGTTTTGTCTTCCCGGATTTTTTGTCAAAGAAAAGCCATTCTATCGCTTTTGGGAACTCTGCGCTCCAATAGCTTTCATTGTGCTTGCCCTCCAAATTGATGCTTAGCTTCACTTCCATTTTATCTTTGAGCGCTTCTCTTTTCAACAGTCTTTTTTTGAATTTTTTGACGTGTTTGATCATGGTTTCACTTTCGTCACCACCTGCATAGAGGTAGACCTTGGTTTCTCCGGGATCCACAAAATCCAAAAAGGAAAGCTTCATCTTGGGAATCACCCATAATGAAGGTGAAAATATCATCAATTTGCCATACACTTCAGGATACATCACACCACTGAAAATACTGACCAAACCTCCCATTGAACTTCCTCCGATGCCTGTATATTCCCTTGCAGACTTTGTCCGGAAATTTCGGTCCACAAAAGGTTTTAGGGTATCCGTGACAAAACGGATGTACTTTTTACCCTCTCCCTGACCGAGTATCGTTCTCCCTACATTGTATTCCAGCAACCGCTCTTTCTCGGCATGTTCGATGGCGATGATGATGATCTTACCAATGCCATAATCAGACATAACGGCCAATTTTTTATCAATTTCCCAATTCCCATAAGCAGCATTTTCATTGAAAAGATTCTGTGCATCCTGAAGGTACAAAACCGGATAAAACTCATCTGAGGTTTCGTAATCGTGAGGTAATAAAGCCCAGATTTTTCTTTTTTTGTTGAGCTGGGGAATTTCAAACTCCTCTGAAATGAGATGAACTTTAGGGAGCTGACTGGGCCTGAAGGGCAGCCAGTTTTTTCTCCACCGTGCCACCAATTCCTCTTTGGGTTGGGTAAAATCATCGCAGACCCGATTTTCTGTCTTGTTTCCATACCGGTCAATTTCCACTTCTGACCAATCCCCTTTGGTGAATTTATAAAGCAACTGTTTAGGAAACTTAAAATCATGGGGAAACATATATTCGTACACCCCTTCCTTGATTTTCCGCATCAAAAAACGCCTGTCTTGTGTGGCCCATTGGTTGAAATTGCCTGAAATATAAACGGGTCTGTCATCGTCGTCCTCCGTGCGGAGTTTGATCACAAAAGGATTGGTCGAAGTATGGGCTTTCTCTACTGATATTGGACGCTGCTTACTTAAATCCATGCTAAACAAAAGCAATTCTAAATTGGTGTGAAAAGGTAAAATTAGACTTTTGGATGGGAATAAATTCAATTTTCGATTTAATTTTCAAACCGTAATATCAAACTTTTGTTGAATTAAATGAATGGAACACAGGCAACGCTGTTTTTACTGAGGTTAAAAGACAAATTATAGACTTCAACGATTTTTCTTCTTGAATACCCATGGAAAGCAGCAACACTCCAATTAGAAAACTACAGTTTGCAATTTCGCAGGAGCATGATACCATTGTTTTCTTACTTCATATAAATCAATCAGGTAAATTCTTTCCCCCTAACCCAAATTGTTTCGAAAATTTTCTATTTTAGGTGATTGACATCAATCTCAATGTTATTCACAACATACTATGGAAGAAAGTATTCTGACCGTCCTATTCCTGCCTCTGGCTTTGGCTTTTATCATGATGGGAATGGGCTTGTCCCTGACCATTTATGATTTTAAGCGAATTTTTTACCAACCAAAAGCTATATTGTTAGGGTTGGTTTGTCAGTTGATTTTACTTCCAATCTTGGGTTTTGCACTGATCAAGCTTTTCGGCTTGAGTGGGGCTTTGGCAGTAGGCGTCATGATCATAGCTGCCTGTCCTGGTGGTGCCACCTCCAACTTGATCTCCCACCTTTCCAAAGGGGATACCGCACTCTCTATCAGTTTAACTGCCATTTCTTCTTTGGTTACGGTGGCCACTATCCCGTTGATTGTCAATTTTTCCATTCGGTATTTCGGAGAAGAAGGCAGTGTCCTCCTTCCTTTGATGCAAACCATTGCCCAGATTTTTGTCATAACGATCATTCCGGTCTCCATAGGAATGATAATCAAAAGTAAGCGGCCGGATATTGCCAAGAAGGCTGATCCGCATGTAAGGCTATTTTCTGCCATTTTCCTTGCTTTGATCATCTTGGCTGCCATTTTGAAAGAGCGGGCCAATCTAGTGGAGTTTTTTATTCAGGTCGGTCCTGTTACGCTCCTGCTCAATGTGCTATCTCTGTTGACGGGTTTGGTGGTAGCCAAATTGTTTTTGTTATCTCCCAAACACGGACTGACCATTTCCATAGAGTCAGGCATACAAAATGGGACTTTGGGGATCCTGGTTGCGGCCACCTTATTAAAAAATTCTGCCATGGCCATACCAAGTGCCATATACAGCCTCATCATGTTTATGACAGCGGTGTTTGTGATCTACATAGGTCTTAAGATGTCCAAAAAAACTACCCAAGAAAAAGTGGTGTAACGTCCACCTAAATTTTCCACATTTAACTTCTTCAGCGATTCTGTTGCTGCATTGAATTGGGTCAGGCTTCTTTTTATGTTCTAAAAGAAAAAAATCCATTGGTAGTATTTCAGAATTACCCTTTTTTCCTAGTCCTTTCACCCAAAAATCAAGAGTTAGCCCAATTAAAATAGGCATTGGAAATCGGATAATCCCATAAAAATGATTAACTTAATGCTGATTGGAAAAAGTTGCATTAATACACTCCATTGATCAATAAATGTTCCATTTTAAATCCAATTTTGTATTATGTCTATTGTAAAAATCATTGAAGTCATTGCAAGCTCTGAAAGTAGTTTTGATGATGCTGTCCAAAATGCAGTAACTGAGGCCTCCAAATCAGTTCGAAACATCCAATCGGTGTATGTGGAAAACATGAAAGCGAAAGTAGAGGGTACCAAAATCGTCTCCTATGGAGTCAACGCCAAAATCTCATTCGTTGTCGATTAAACCGCCTTAACATTTTGACCCATGAACAGTTTGTAAAAGAAATGTCATGGGTCTTTTTTTGTTAAATCACCCTAAACCCAATTCACATGAAGGAAAAAAAAGTATGTATCATAGGTGCAGGAGTTGCCGGTCTGGTGGCCGCATTGGAATTAGAGAAATCAGGTTTCTCTCCGCTTATCATTGAAGCTTCGGATGCAGTTGGGGGAAGGATCAGAACGGACCAAAAGGATGGCTTTTTGTTTGATCGGGGGTTTCAGGTTTTGTTGACTGCCTATCCGGAGGCCAAACACTACCTGGACTATGATGCCCTTAAACTCCAAAATTTTAAGTCAGGGGCCATTATCCTTAAACCTGGAGATATTTTTAAAATAGCCGATCCATTGCGTGACCCTTCGCAGACCGCTAACATGCTTTTTTCTAAGGTAGGAACATTTGGAGACAAATGGAAAATGTTTAGGCTAAGCCAAAAGCTAAAAAAGAAAAGTCTGGAAGAAATCTTCGCTGCACCATCCATTCCTACCAATTTGTATTTGAAACAGCTGGGTTTTTCTGACAAAATCATCAATTTATTTTTCAAACCTTTTTTTAGAGGTATTTTTTTAGAAAATGAGCTTGAAACCTCATCACGCATGTTTGAATTTGTATTCAAAATGTTTGCAGAAGGAGCCACAGCCATACCTGAAAATGGCATGCAGGAAATCCCCAAGCAACTGGCATCCAAACTGCTTAACTCCCATTTAAGGTTTCACACCAAAGTTTCAAAAATTGAACCAAGTGGCTTGGTGTTGGAAGACGGAGAAATCATACCGGCGGATGAGGTGATCATCGCCTGTCAGCCGGATAAAATTCTACCTCAGTTAAAGGGTGAATTTGGAGGCTTCCAGAACGTGGTCAACCTTTATTTCAGCCTTCATCAATCTTTTTTGGCTGAAAATATCATAGGGCTAATTCCAGACGAAACCTTTTTGATCAACAACCTGGTCTTTATGACCGATGTCAGCAAGGCTTATGCGCCTAAGGAGCATTCGCTGCTTTCTGTATCCATTGTAAAAGATGTAGCGGAGGAAACCAACCTCCTAAGCAAAGTAACCTTGGAGCTGGAGGTATTATCAGGGATCAAAGCTGAACATTTTAAGCACCTACGTACTTATGTCATAGAGAAGGCTTTGCCAAAAGTAGATCAAATGCGGTATGACATGGCCCCATCAGAAACCCGAGTTAGGGACAACATATATCTGGCAGGAGATTATCTGCTTTACGGTTCGCTCAATGCCGCCATGTTAGCTGGCCGAAAAGCTGCTCAGGCCGTCATATTGAACAGTAGACTTTAGATGAAACAAACAGTAGCCATTGCAGGCGCCACAGGATATATCGGCCGTTGGTTTATAGAACGTTTTCGTGAGAAATACCATATTATAGGGCTAAGCAGGAGGGAGGTAGACCAAAATCCCTATCCAGAAGTCACTTGGCGGCAGGTGGAGTTGTATTCGATTACTTCCACCACAGAAGCCCTTAAAGGGGTTGATTATTGTATCTATCTGGTTCATTCTATGAGTGCCTCTGCCAGACTAAACCAGGGTAATTTCGAGGACACAGATCTTTTGTTGGCAGACAACTTTATCAGGGCCGCTGATGCCAATCAGGTTAAACAGATCATTTATTTGGGGGGCATTTTGCCGAAAGAGACCCCTATAGAAAACACCAGTACCCACCTGAGGAGTCGCTGGGAGGTGGAAAGGACCTTGGGAAGTGGAAAGGCAGCACTTACCACACTTAGGGCCAGCATCATTGTAGGTCCGGGAGGAAGTTCCTTTGACATGGTCAAAAATCTGGTGCAAAAATTACCTGTCATGATGTGCCCCAAATGGACAGAGTCGGATACCCAACCCATTTCCCTTAGGGATACACTTCAGATCATGGACATCTGTATGGGTAACGAAAACACCTACGGGAAGGCCATAGAGATCGGTAGCCCAGAGGTGATGACTTACAAAAACATGCTTCAGGAAACGGCCAAAGTAATGGGCCGGAAGCGGGTCATTTTTTCAGTGCCTTTTTTCTCACCGGGCTTTTCCAAATTCTGGGTGGGACTCTTCGGGGAAAGCCCACCTCAGCTTGTTTCTCCACTAGTGGAAAGTCTTCGACATACCATGACCGTATCTCCGGACCTTGCTTTTGATGAAGCGGAAATTGATTACATGAATTTCGAGGAATCAGTGCGTTATGCCCTCGAAACCAAAGACAAACCACGTTTGCCAAGCTTTAAGGCATTGGAAAGACAAAAAAATACGGTAAGGAGTTTTCAGCGGCTACCCAACACCCGACATAAAAGTGTAAATTGGGTAGCCAACCGGTATAAGATCTGGTTGCCCACTTTTTTTCGGTTCTTGGTCAGTGCCCAAGAGGATGAAAAAGGAAGTGTTTGTTTTTTTCTTTCCCAAACGAAGAAACCCATGTTGCAATTGACCCTGATACAGGACCGGAGTGATAAGAAAAGGCAATTGTTTTACATCACAGGCGGTTGGCTGGTAAGACGGATGGATTATGGCTGGCTGGAATTCAGGGATGTACTCAATGGAGAATACATCATCACAGCCATCCATGAATTTGTGCCCAGATTGCCGTGGCTTTTGTATGTAAACACCCAGGCAAGGGTGCATCTGTGGGTCATGAGAAGGTTTGGTAAATATTTGGAAAAATTCAAAGAAAACTAACATGAAAGCATTAAAATTTGAAAACGGAGATACAATGCCCAACCTTGGATTGGGTACCTGGCTTTCTGACAAGGGTGAAGTGCATGATGCGGTCCTGGAAGCCATCAAAATTGGCTATCGGCATATTGATTGTGCTCATATTTACAAAAATGAACAGGAAATAGGGGAAGCTTTAGCCAAAGCCTTCAAGGATGGTTTGGTCAAAAGGGAAGAGATGTGGATCACTTCCAAGCTTTGGAACAATGCCCATAAAAAGGAAAAGGTTTGGCCCGCCTTTGAAACCAGCTTAGAGCATCTTCAATTGGATTATTTAGACCTTTATCTCATCCATTGGCCTTTGGTATTGGAGGATGATGTGGAATTCCCGACTAAAGGATCTGATTTTGTCCCATTGTCAGAGGTACCCTTGATTGAGACCTGGGAAACCCTGGAAACCATTCATCAAAAAGGACTCGCGAGACACATCGGGGTTTCGAATTTCAACAGCAATCATCTCAATGAACTGTTGCAAAAGGCCAAGACAAAACCTGAACTGAATCAGATCGAACTTCATCCCTTTTTGCCCCAAAACAAACTCACGCGGTTTTGTAAAGACAATGGCATTCTTTTGACAGCGTACGGGCCTTTGGGGGCGGCTTACAGGATAAAGATGGAAGGGCTGGATTTACCTGTACTGATGGAAGCTGAGGCAGTCAAGGATTTGGCGGAGAAACACCAGGCTACTCCGGCCCAAATCGTTTTACGCTGGGGCATTCAAAAAGGCTTTGCAGTGATACCAAAATCCACCAATCCCAAGCGGATCAAGGAAAACTTCGGTGCATGGTCTTTGCAATTGGATGAAGAGGACATGGCCAAACTCGATCAGCTAGAAGGTCCATATCGCTTTACCACTGGCAATGTTTGGACCCCTGAAGATGGGCCTTACAAACAGGAGGATTTGTGGGAGTAGATTAATTGAAAGGGGATGGAGGGAGGCTGCCAAATGTAATCAAACATCCCTCCGGATTTTAGAAGACCCTTCGGCAAGCTCCCTCCTCAGGCGGGCAGGCAGGGTGACGGTAAAAGGGGGGACAGTTTTCAAATTTCCGAAAATGTCATGCTTATTCTAAAAGCTTTCGGGATTAGCCCGCCTTTCTAGGGCAGGTATCTCTTCGGAAATATGAAGACTCCCTCCTTTGGCGGGCAGGCTTAGCTCCTCTCAGAGTGACGGTTAAAAGTGCGATAGTTGACATAAATAAATTTGATTCAAAAACCAACATTATGAAAAACCACATCACATTCAAAAACGGAGATTCCATGCCAAAACTCGGTTTGGGCACCTGGAAATCTGAACCGGGGGAAGTCTACCAGGCTGTTATCTGGGCCATAGAGGCAGGGTACCGTCACATCGATTGTGCGGCTATTTATCAAAATGAAAAGGAAGTAGGGGCGGCCCTGTATACGGCTTTTAAAAACAACCTGGTCAAAAGAGAGGACATGTTTATCACCTCCAAGCTTTGGAACAATGCCCACCTGGAAGATGCCGTGATTCCTGCTCTTGAACAGTCCCTGAGTGACCTTCAATTGGATTATCTGGATCTCTATTTGGTCCATTGGCCCATTGCATTCAAGCAGGAGGTGGGTTTTCCACGGACCCAAGACGGCTTTCTCACTTATCAGGAAGCACCTCTTTCAGGCACCTGGAAAGGGATGGAAGCTGCCCAAGAGCAAGGGCTGACCAAGCACATCGGCGTCTCTAATTTTAATTCACTCAAACTCAAAGAAATCATGAAAGGGGCGAACAGGGTGCCTGAAATGAATCAGATTGAGCTACATCCTCTGTTGCCTCAACATGCCCTGGTTGACTTCTGCCGAAAGCATGACATTCAAGTCACTGCTTATTCACCATTGGGCTCTTCGGATCGGGCTAGTTCCATGAAAAAAGATGATGAACCTTTGTTGATGGAAGATGAGGTAGTCAAAGGCATTGCTGAAAAACAGGGAGTCAGCCCTGCACAGATTTTGATTGCTTGGGCCTTGCACCGGGACACGGTGGTGATCCCCAAATCGGTCAATCAAGACAGAATCAAGCAAAATTTTGCCGCTCAGAAAATTGAACTTGAATCAGCAGACATGGAAAAGCTCAACCACATGGAAAGTTCCTATCGCTTTGTAGATGGCAGTTTTTTCACTTTTGAGGGCAGTCCTTACCAATTGAGTGATCTTTGGGAAGATGCCTGATGCATCATCGAAGGATTGGTTTATCTTTGTTTTCAAACCAATCCGATGAAGATGAAAAAAGTATGCTTGTGTCTTGGCCTGATCTTTTGGGCTTACCTTCCCCTTTTTGCACAGGTCAATGAGTCAGATGTTGACCATGAACCCCTTGAAACCTTGGTCGCTTACATGACTGGCTTTTTCAGCAGTGAAGCCCAGTCTTTGGAAGATCAGGACTACTTTCACATCACGCTTTGTATGAAGGAATTTTCAGCTGATGAGGGAGGCCATTGGCTCTATGTGGAGCAAGCCGCAGCAAGCACACCTGCCCAGCCTTACCGTCAAAGGATTTATCATGTGTTTGTAGAAGAGGAAGGTGTGTTAACTAGCAAGGTCTATGAAATGCAGAATCCCGAAGACTATATAGGTGCCTGTTCAGATCTTTCCCTTTTGGGAAAGATAAACCTGAATGAATTGATAGACCGGCAAGGTTGTGCCATCCTGCTCAATCTTACCGATGAGGGAACTTTTATTGGTTCCACCGATGGCAAAACCTGTTTGAGTTCGCTGCGGGGAGCAGCATACGCTACCTCAGAGGTCGTCATTCACCGGGATTACCTGTGGAGTTGGGACAGGGGCTGGGATAAAGGAGACCAACAGGTATGGGGTGCAGAAAAGGGGGCTTACAGGTTTGACAAGTTATCGGAATGAGGTTAAACTATATAGGGATAGATCTGGTTTACTTATCATACCAATGTTTTACCCACTGCAATGACAAACATCACCATCATATCCGGAAGTCCCAGGGAATCAAGTTTGACCTACCGAGTAGCACTGCTATTAAAAAAAACCTTTGAACAAGAAGCTGACCTAAACGTAACCTTGGTTGATGTGAGGGAATGGAAGCTTCCCTTACTTCAAAAAGTGTTTACCGGCTTGGAAAAAACCCCGGAAGAATACCGACCACTTTTCGAAATCATGGAGGATACCCATGGGTTTGTTTTGGTATCCCCTGAGTACAACGGAAGCTATTCTCCGGCTTTGAAAAATTTACTGGACCATTTCCCCAAATCTGTCTATTCAGGCAAAACTTTTGGTTTTTCTACGGCCTCTCCCGGAGCCATGGGGGGTATGCGTGCTGCTCAACAACTGTATTTGTTGGCTGGGGCTTTGTTTGGGATTCCATCCCCTATGATGCTGATCACTCCTAAACTGGAGGAAAAGATTGATGAGAAGGGAAACCTTATTGATGAGGCCTTTAATAGTAACCTTGATAAATTCAAAAAGCAATACCTCAGCTTGGTAGAAAAACTGGGGGTGGTCAAGGAAGTTAAGTTTTAATTGGACTTTTTTCGGAATCTTGCCTAATTTAGAAGTGCATTAAATCCAGCACCGGAAATGAACTTTGACGTATTTACCTCTGAATTGGCTTGGGTCATTCTCAAGACTGTATCTTCCATTGCCTTTGTGCTCTTCTTGGTATCTTTTGTCCTGATTTTGATGAACAAACGGCTGCAGGTGAGAGATAAATTTCTCTGGCTTTTGGGGTCTTTGTTGCTGCCTATTCTCGGACCCATCCTCTTTATTACCATCGGAAGAACAGGACACTGATTCATTTTTCAGATTTTTTCATTAATTTGGTTGAGACCTGAAAACCTCAACTTAACCTGTTCATGTATTTTAAATGCTTTCCGATTTCCTTTTTCATAGTTTGTGTACTGATATTTTCTTCCTGTTCACGGGCAACCTTCAGGACCTTTGACAAACCCATCACATTCAATGATGACCGCAAAGCCCTAAGCCTGGAATACCTCAGGGAAAGGCACGGCATAGTGACTGATGATATTTCTATCGACCCAAAGGTGGTGGTACTCCATTGGACCGTAGTTCCAACATTGGAGCAGACTTTTCATGTATTTGATCCTCCTAGAATTCCTATGAGCAGGGAAAATATACAGAGCGCCAGTGCCTTGAATGTCAGCTCCCAGTTTTTGATTGACAGAGATGGGACCATATTCAAACTGATGCCGGAAACCCATTTTGCCCGACATGTGATTGGACTGAACCATTGTGCGATTGGAGTAGAAAATATCGGCAGTGATGAAGAACCGCTCACCAAGGCACAGCTCAAAGCCAATGTGGCCTTGATCCGTTACCTTAAGAAAAAGTATGACATCCAATATGTGATCGGTCACTACGAATACCAGTCTTTTATTGGACATCCGCTTTGGAAGGAGACTGATCCGGACTATCTGACCCAGAAAACCGATCCGGGAACTGCATTTATGAAAAAAGTGAGAAACCGAATCAAGGACTTAGATATAGCAGGTGCTCCATAGATTGAAAAGAGGAAAATTCTTTAACCTATTTAAAGCATAGTAAGACCACATAATGTAACATTGATAAGCATGATTAAATCTGAGATTTACCGAAAAATTATTGGGACCGTGTTGCCTTTTGGTTTGATAATTTTGATGATTGCCTGTGGAGACAAGTCAGAAAAATTGGTCGACTCGGCAGTGCGGAAAACCCCTAATGTGGTTTTGATTTTTACAGATGACCAAGGTTACAATGATGTGGGGGTTTTTGGCTCCCCGAACATTTCAACGCCTAACCTGGATAAAATGGCGGATGAGGGGATGATATACACCAATTTTTATGTGGCACAGGCTGTATGTTCCGCTTCCAGGGCAGCTTTGATGACTGGCACCTATCCCAATCGTCTGGGCATACACGGAGCTTTAGACCACCGGGCAACCCATGGGTTGAATCCGGAGGAAACCACCCTTGCGGAAATGCTGAAAGGAAGTGGATATGCCACAGCCATTTTTGGCAAGTGGCACCTTGGGCATCATAAGCCTTTTTTGCCCACCCATCAGGGGTTTGATGAGTTTTTTGGGATACCCTATTCCAATGACATGTGGCCCAATCATCCCGAAAACAAAAACTATTACCCACCCTTGCCTTTGTATGAAGGATATCAGGTGGTGGATACGCTCCATCAGGACCAAAGCATGTTGACCACCTGGCTGACAGAAAGAGCGGTGGATTTTATCAACCGCAAAAAGGATGACCCCTTTTTCCTGTATCTGGCCCATCCTATGCCCCATGTTCCTTTATTCGTTTCGGATAAGTTCAAGGGGAAATCCGATCGGGGACTATATGGAGATGTGATCATGGAAATTGACTGGTCCGTGGGGGAAATTTTAGCTGCTTTAGAGAAAAATGGGCTTACAGAAAACACTTTGGTAATCTTCCTGTCAGACAATGGCCCATGGCTTTCTTACTCCGGGCATTCGGGTTCCGCCGACCCGCTCAAGGAGGGCAAAGGTACCTCTTGGGAAGGGGGAGTCCGGGTTCCCGCCATCATGAAATGGCCCGGCCAACTTCCGGCAGGTGGACTGCAAAGTCGGGTGGCCATGAGCATTGATCTTTTGCCTACTTTGGCTGATCTCTGTGGCGCTGATTTGCCAGGATTGCCGATTGATGGAAAAAACATCTGGCCGATTTTACAGGGAAAATCCGATGCGGTATCCCCTCAGGAGGCTTATTATATTTACTATAACCGAAATGAACTTCAGGCAGTGGTGATGGACAGATGGAAGCTTGTTTTTCCACACCGGTACCGCTCCATCAAACCCGGACAAGTCTACAGAGAGGATGGGATGCCCATTGAATACCACATGTTGGACTTTCAGGACATGGCCTTGTATGACTTGCAGGAGGATATTGCCGAATCGGTCAGTGTGCTGGAAGACCATCCTGAAATCGTCAAAAAAATGCATGAACTGGCTGAAATAGCCCGTCAGGACATGGGTGATGCCTTGACTGAAAGGGAAGGGGCTAATTTGAGGGAACCGGGTAGGGTTGAATCAGGAACAGATTGATTGGGTGAATTGGAGATTTTTTTGAACCATATAAGGCATTGAAGGGCATTTGAGTTTTAAATATGGATTGAGTATTTCTTGACAATTAGTTTAAAGCAAATTGGTTTTTACAATTTTAAAAAATTTAATTAGTAATTTATCCCAATAAATTACGCTTTATTTCAAATTTTTTAGTTTTAGGTTTTATAAATTTGGTAAAACCAAATCCTTTTGGGCTTGCCGGGTCAGATAAAAATTCGTTTTCCATTTGTTTTTCTGCTTCATCAAAAAAGCACATGCCATGAAACATAATTTGTTTAGAATATTGCCGCTGATTTTATTTTTACCTCTTTTTAGCGCTTGTTTTACTTACTCAGATATCCTGAAGAATACAGAAAATAAAGAAGCATATGTTTTTTCACAAATGGATTTTGAGAAAGGCAAACAATACCAGATCAAAACCCAAAATGGTAAACTGCTGGTATTAAACTTAAATGAATTGTCCATAGATGGGGTTAAGGGTAAGGGTACCTTGAAGAACATCGAGGGGTTGTCCAAACCTATCTCAGATGAATATTTTGTAGAATTTGAAAAAATGGTAGAGGTGAAAAGGTCAAAATTTAATCCTTATGTGTCGATTTTGATACCAGTGGCCATCTTGACAGGAATAGCCATTTTCATGTCAAACAACTTGAATATTGGCGGCACCCTGTAATCATTGGGAATTGCTGTAATTTTAATGCAAGACCAATCTCCTTGGATAAATAGAAATTTGTTCGTCTGCTTAGAATATAAATGTTTCCAAAATGATACGGAAAATTCAAATTTTGCTCCTGTTGATCAGCTTGGGTACTTCTTAAAAATAATGGTGGCCTAACTTGCCGAAGCCAATTTGACTTTTAATTATTTAATGGCAAAGAAGCGGATAAACAATTTTTTTAACTATTTAACTATCAAAATATTTTGAATCTATTTTTTTTAGTTTCATAACGAAGTCAATAAGTAAGCGCTTTTTATTGGATCAAAGGAAAAAAGATAGCCTAATAATAAAATATCTACTAAATTTAGTTTAAACATGAAAAAAGTTTTAAGTCTTATAGGTTTGATCTTGTTTCTCGCTCCGATTACTCAGGCATCTGATGATGTATTTCATTTTACTTCATACTGGACAAATGGAGGTGTTGAGCATTATGAATATTTTCCTTGTGCTCCAGATCTACATCAATGTCAGAGTTATTGTTCCTTAGGTTCAGGATGCATTACAGTTTGTATTACGCCTCCGAGCTTTGGGGATTAAGTTAAATCTAGTGACAAGCCATCATTTGATCAAGATGGTTTGTCCTAATTATTTTATTTATTGAAATGAAAAATTCTTTTGTACTAATTTTTATTATAACAACTTTAGTTTGTTCCTGTCAGTTGCCTAAAGAAAGTTTGTTCAATGGCACTGCTTACCTTGCACCTGCAAAAAAGGTTTTTGAATTGGAAGATCTGTTCAGTGCTTATGAAGTGGTTCACCTGGATGAAACAAAACTGGTACCCCATGTCAGTAAAATCATCTCAGGAGGGAGCAGGTTTCTGGTTTTGGATGCATGGTCCACCGGTGGGGTGTTTGTCTTTGATGAAAAGGGGAATTTTGAACACCTTATCCAGTCCAAAGGAAGTGGACCTGACCAATATGCGTCATTGTCGGATTTTCAGTATTCTGCACGGCATGAAAAACTGTTTTTGATGGAGAGAAGTAAGTTGGGGTTTTTGACTTTTGATCTGAATGGAAAATTCCTGGAAAAGCAATCCATCAAAACGGATCCAGGCCTCTCTTCCCATACTTTTGTTTTGATAGATGAAGCCGATAAGTTGTTTTTTGATCTAGGTTATAGTGGGGGGCATAGGATTTTTAGGTATGATTTGATTACCCATGAATCAGAGAAATTCCTTTCATTGGATAGCCTCTATTTGAAATTAAATCTTTCAACAAATATGACAATGGCTCATAGTGGAAAGTTGATTTCTTACATCTCACCACTCGAATATCAAATTTTAAAATTTAACACTGATGGGAATTTACAAGGGGTCATTGACTTGGATCTGGGCGATTATCATCTGGGAAAAGACGATCTCAAAGCATTGGACGATACAAGGGCATTGTCTGATTTGATGAAAACCAATCCTGCGGGGATTACGCCCCAACTTTTGGAAACCGAGGATTATTATTGGGTTTTTTATCAAATCGGAGATTTCCAGACCGGATTTCCCAGCATGAACATCATTGATAAAGAAGGTGGATCCAAATTCCAATTCAGTGAATTGTCGTACAATGGCGTTCCCTTGTTCCATAGATTTGCCGGAACCATGGATGGCAACCGTTTTATCGTGGCACTCAATCCCGAACACATCAATGCGCTCAGTGCTGAACAGAGAAAGCGGATAGAAAAATTGGTGCCTGCGGAAAAGGAAGTGGCCAATTTTATTTTGTTGATTGGGAAAATTTAAACTTAGCCGATGTTTTTGAATGATTTGGATCTATTGGTTTTAAAAAAAACAGCACTGACATTGGCCATGGTTTTTGTGTGTTTGACTTTGAAGGCCCAAGTCAATGAATCTCCCAAACACTGGAAGGAGGTGTTGCTTACAGTTGAGCCCAAAGATACCTTGGGGCTTCAGAGAATGGACTCCATCGCGTCCAAATGGTCCAATCCGCTTTCTTATTATAATTCAAATAAGACTTACGCAGGCCATGCCATTCGGCAAAAAGCGGTGAGACAACATGCCCAAGTCGTTTTTCTTTTGGAAGAAATCCAAATGACAGAACCGGTAAAAGCTGTTGCATTAAAAGGGATGATGTACCGGACTTTTGATAAAATCTATCTGGAATGGCTACTTTCCAAGCATTTGATGTTTTTCAGAATTCCAGCCTTTTACAGGTTGCCAAGCTGAAGTGGTGGTCACGTGGGTTGATTGAAAACCGATCACATCAATTATGGTTTTTTCTTGAAGGGATCGGAGATGCTTTCAAAGAAAGGCTTGGCATTGTTCTTACTGTTGGCGTTCTTTTTTCGCTTGGCTTTGGCGCGGGCTTTTTTCCTTTTCTTCTTTTTCTGTTCCTTGCTTTTTACCAGAACGGTTCTGGCAGATATTCCCACCTGACCCCGGTAAAACTCTTCCCTGCCTACGATGTTGACATTGGGTTTGTAGTCCAGAGAAATCACGGTGTTGAGTACCGTCATCTCAATTCCAACCATCAGGTCAGCACCCATGGTGGGATTGCCGTAGGTTTGATTGATCTGCATGGTTTCCGGATTTTTGACGTAACTCTCTTCTACACCGGCTGAGATCCCTGCGCCATAATAATAATTGAACCTTTTAGAAATGATGGGCGCGTGTTTTTTTACCAGAACATGGGCAGTAGAGTTGAGCTTGAAATCGGATTGTACGATACCTTCCAGAGTAACCCGGTCAAAGACCCTTTGCTGGGCCGTGATACCAACCATGCGGCTGTAATCGTTGTTTCCCAAACGGATGCCAAAGGAAGATCCATAACGCTGGGCGTGGAGAGTGGTGGAAATGACGGTCAAACATAAAACCGTGCAGAGGATGGTGTGTGTCTTCATGATTGCATTGAAATAAGATGCCTTTCCAAAAATTGCTTTTTCCCAAGCGTTTATTGGATTTTGAACCCGGTTCAAAAAGCATTCCATTTTTCGCATTCGTTAAAATTTGTGAAAAAAAATTTGAATCATGTTCAAGTTTTTACATAAAATAAAAACTGAAAAGGGCTTTTTAAACCAATCCAGGCAGTTTTGTTTGGTTAAAAACTTTTTCATATTTGGGAAGAAAATTGGATGATTTAAAGAGATAAAACAATCAAATAAACTCACCAATCATCTTCCTCCGAAACCATATCTGTGGACGGAGGGCTATTCAAAAGGGTCTCAATCAAGCTGTTTCCTACTCTTTGCCACTTTAAATGACCCATGCGGAGAAATCGATTGGTCTCCAACAGATGTTCGTAAGTGGGATTGGGAATGTGTTTGGGAATCCTGAAAAGACGGGGATCTTTTTTCTCAAATGGAGCCTTGATTTTGCTTCCGAAAAAGTAAGGGATCAAAGTTTCTGAACAACTCAAACCGATTTTATCCACTCTGAATTGATGGAAATAATCGTTCAACCGTTCATTGATGTTTTCAAAGAAGGACATGGTCTCAGCCAACCTTACCCTGGAACCTGCCCTTGATTTGCCTTTGGTCTTCAAGTATTTCACCTGGCTTTTGCCTTGCTTCTTCCGGACCATATAAGCCCTGAAAACCTTGTGATCGATGTTTTCACCGTTATCAAAATAACCTACAGCCGCGGTACCTGAGCGGATCAAAACCAGGACATATTGGATAAGTTCATGTTGCTTGAGGGGCAATTCTGCTCCATAGCTTAGGGTTATGGGCAACCTGAAGGTAGCGACCTTTTCATTTTCCAGAAAAAATTCAATCCGATTCATGCGCTCATCAAATTCATGGGTCATTCCGGTTTGGATTACCTTTTCCAAAAGGGCTAAACTTTCACTTGGATTCAAAAAGCGTTCTGTCATTTTCCTACAGTTTTACAGATTGAATATAAACCATTTAATTTTTCTTATGTAGAAAACGGGGTAACTTTACAGGATAAAATCCAATAAAAAATGGCCCAACCCATAGCAACTTTGATTGAAAAAATGTGCGACAAAAATGAATCCGAAGCTTATCGATATGCCGATAAGTTGGCAGAGATCGGAGGGGAGGAAGTTTTGGATGAATTGTTGGTCATACTCAAAGGAGAAGACCTGGAAAATGCCATGTTGGCGGCGAGGGCTCTTTCAAGCATGAAAGACAACCAAAATGCCCTTGATCCTCTGCTTGAACTGATTCATGACAAATCGCTTAGGTACCAGAACGGCATGTTTGTCCAAGCACTGGAGGGCTTTGATTTGAGCCAAAAATTGGTGGATGTTTTCAAGATTTATCTCTACGGCAACTTCAAATCTTCTCTGTTGGCCAAAGAGTATCTTGACCACGTGGAATTTGACATCAGCCCAAGAACCATCCGAAAGATGGAAAAGCATTGGAATCATTACCAGCACAACAGCCCGGAAGATGAGGCTTTTGAACTCAAAAAGCTTGAGGTGGAGGAAATGATTGGTGAAATGAAGGCGCTTTTTGATGAAGAGGAGTAAAGTGATGAGAAAACGCTTTTTGACTTCTCTTTGGATAGGCATTTCAGTCGATAACCTTTTGTTTTGACCTCCGTTTTTATGACATGACCAGATCCGATTTCAATAACCAGTTGATTGATTTTTTTGAGGATTTCGGTTTCAAATACCAAGGAAAATACCATCAATTTCAAAAAACGACAGGGGAAGGCATCCAAGTGATTTTAGTACACCTTATGGAATACAATGCCGCAAGTTATCTGGAATACCAACTGGGCATCCGCATAGACCGGGTGGAAAAACTGGTTCACCAATTTCTTCCATCGATGTCTGACTATGAGTCCCACAGTCTTACCCTGATCCAAACCTTGGACAAAATCGATGGGGAATTGCCACGTAGGTTTCTGGTCAATGACACCAAAGAAACGGAATCGGTGATGGCTACCATGGAAGCATTTTTTATTCGCTCAGGCTTTCGCTGGCTGGATGAATTTTCCGATCCTGTTGTATTGGAACGATATTTCAATGAGCATCCTTTGGAGAAACTGGTCAATCAGAATTATACTTACAAGGCCAATCGAGGTCTGGCATTGGCTCATTTTTTTGGAAAAAGGGACTTTCTTATCCTCAAGAGGGCATATCTTGATCAGTTGCGCAAATTGCAAGTTACCGATGCGACTATCGTAAGTTTCTTGGAGCTCTCAAAGGTATTGGAAAACGGATTGAAGGAAGGATGAATAATCTCTTGCAAAATTTCAATGCTTATTAGCTGAATTTTTGTAATTTAAAATCCCATACAAACCCAGAAAAAAACCATGAAGACAAGATTCTTTTTAATAGGCCTATTTGGACTGCTTTGCCTTTCCGCTGTCGCTCAGGTAGAAATCCCTTCTCAAGAAGCCCAGATAAAAAGTGCCCTCTTGGCTTCTCCGGAAGCTTTTCGGGACGGTGCCAAAGTATACGGCCATAGTGCCATGGGAGAATTTATGGTCTTGAGAGAAGGCAGCAATGAAATGATCTGTCTGGCAGATGATCCCAATGCACCAGGCTTTTCAGTTTCCTGCTACCACCAGGACATTGAGGAATTTATGCAAAGGGGCAGGGATTTAAAAGCCGAAGGTAAATCCTTCAAAGAAATTTTCGATATCCGGGAGGAAGAGGTAAAGGCCGGAAAACTGAAAATGCCCAAAGACGGCGCGACCCTTTTTGTCTTTACAGCTGACGAGGAGAATTTCAATGCCAAAACGGGAGAGGTGCAAAACGGATATCTGCGCTATGTGGTGTACATACCCTTTGCCACCGTTGAAAGCACAGGCCTTCCTTTGAAGCCGGAGGCGCCTGGTATGCCTTGGATCATGGATCCCGGTACCCACCGTGCCCATATCATGATCAATCCGCCAAAAAATTAGGCTATCTTCATTAACTTTTACAAAACTTACTTTTTCCTTTTTACCCCACTGACCGCTTCAGCCTGAAGTGGATCATCGGGCCAGTAATGTTTGGGGTAACGGCGTTTGAGTTCTTTGCGCACTTCGAAATAGGTGTTTTGCCAAAAACTTTTCAAATCACCGGTGACCTGAACCGGTTTAAATCCCGGTGACAAAAGATGGATCAGAACCGGTACCTGACCCCCGTTGACCCTCGGGGTTTCCTGCATCCCAAACAATTCCTGTAACCTGACAGCCAATACCGGAGTTTGGCCATCGGGTGCATATTGTAGTCTGACTTTGGATCCACTCGGCACCTCAATTTTTTCAGGAGCCAATCGATGCAGTGCCTTTTGTTGTTCTGGGGAGAGGCTGTGAAATAGAATTTCTTCCAGAGGCAGTTTTTTAAGGGCTTCATTTTTACGGACCCCTTGCCAATAGGGAGCAAGCCACTCCAAGGTATTTTCTAATAAAGCGTTGGTCTGAAAGTCAGGCCAGTTTTCCTCGGGCCGCCAAATTTTCAGTGCATTCACCCGATATTGAAATTGGGTTACAGCCTCATTGAAATCCAACAGATGGGCACCTTCAGCTTTGAGGGTAGTAGAGAGGATTTGGTCCAATTCCTTTTCGGGAATGTGGGTGATGGGTTTGCTTTGGAGTACAATGCTGCCTATCCTAAGGTCTTTGCTGGCCTGCAGTCCTCCTTTTCGGGTATCCCAAGTTAGGATTTCCTTTTCTTTGACCAAGGGGAGGAGATCTTTGGGGTTTAGGGGTGCGGCAAGGAAAATCTTGCCCACGCCGTCCCTAGCATCCACATGGGCTATGGCTATCCAGGATTCATGGGCCAAATCATCCCTATGCCCCATCATGGCCAGTTTGCCATTGGCCAATTGAAACTGGGCATTGTTCCCGGGTCTGGCTGAAGCGATCCGCTCCGGATAGGCATATGCTAGAAGCACCCCTGTTTCAAAAGGATCAAATGGTCGGTTGTCAGCCGCTATACCGAACATTTTTCTGTATGAAGCCGCTACTTTTTCTATCTTTTGAAAGGCTTTGACTTGCAAATTTTCTTTCCTCACTCTTCTCAATTGCTCTATCCTCAGGTTCATATCTACACCTGCTTCAGATCCCATGGGATCCCTTTCTTCCATCAGCGCTGCCACATCAGTAGCCAAAGCCAATTGATCAGAGGCTGAGGCTTTGATCAGCATGTGGGCAATTCTGGGGTGGCAGGGCAGGGCATGGACTTCTTTGCCATGGAGGGTGATTTTTCCGTTTTCCACCGCCTGTAATTGCTCCAATGTGTCCATGGCCTGCGCAAGGTTGCCCGAAGGCGGAGGAGTCAGCCAACTCATTTTCTGAATATCCTGTATGCCCCACTGCAACATGTCCAAAACAAGGGCAGTGAGGTCTGCCTCCAATATTTCGGGATTGCGGAAGGGCTGCATGCTGGCTTGGGTTGCTTTGGTCCACATGCGGTAACAAGTGCCTGGCCCCAATCTTCCTGCTCTTCCGGCCCGTTGGTCTGCAGAGTCCTGAGAGATCCTCTGTGTCACCAGTTTGGAAAGGCCTGATTTAGGATCAAACCGTGGATTTCTTCCAAACCCACTGTCCACCACCACGGAAATCCCTTCAATGGTCAAGCTGGTTTCTGCAATGGAAGTAGCCAATACCACTTTTCTTTTACCGTCTTTTCTGGGCAATATGGCTTGGGTCTGCTGCCTGTTGGAAAGCTGACCATAGAGGGGATGGATGGAAAAATCAGGCAGTTCTTTTCTCAGAATGGCCTCGCACTTCTTGATTTCACCCTGGCCAGGTAAAAAAGCAAGAATATCTCCCGTTTTCTCCTTAGCTGCTTGAAGGATGGTCTTGGCTGTCATTTCAGGCATTAGCCATTCGTCATTGCTTCCGGTGTAAATCAATTCCACTGGATACTGTTTGCCTTTGCTAACAATGACAGGGGATTGAAGCAACTCGGCAAGCTGAGGCATATCCAAGGTAGCGGACATAACCAAAATCCTCAAATCAGGTCGCAGGATTTGTTGGGCTTCCCTGCAAAGGGCCATGGCCACTTCTCCATGCAGGTTTCTTTCGTGAAATTCATCGAATATCACCATTCCCACCTCTTCCAACGCATTGTCCTGATGCAGCATGCGGGTGAGGATGCCTTCTGTCAATACTTCAATACGGGTTTTGGGACCGATTTTTTGTTCAAACCGGATCCGGTAACCTACCTGATCTCCTGTGTTTTCACCCAAAAGCTCAGCCATCCTTTCAGCTATGGTTTTTGTAGCCAGCCGACGGGGTTCAAGCATCAGTATTTTTTTGTTCTTCAACCAGCTTTCCTCCAAAAAAGCAAGGGGAAGCAAGGTGCTTTTCCCGGCTCCGGGAGGGGCATTGAGGATCAGGGTGTTTGTTTTGGCCAAATGTTCTCTGGCCTCCGGGATGATTTCCGTTACCGGTAAATTGATTTTAAAGGGATCGAATAGCAAAATGTTGGACTTCATTGGGTATAAAACTACAAAAGCCATTGTATTTTTCCCATAAAGAAAAAACGCAATGGCTTTAACTTAAGAAAATTGCCCTATTCTATGCGAGCCTTTGTTTTCCAATATTCCCACTTTACTTCCAGACCATCGTCGGTCACGTTGTACACCAGTCTTTCCTCCATTTCTTCATTTCCTTCAGGGGAAACTTTGACCCTGAGTGCATCCTCAGCCTGATCATATTCGAAGGCACCCCATTGTTTGTGCACCTTGTTGAAGATCATCATGGGCTCATATTCATCAGGAATGAGGAAAAGGCTGTACTTGCCAGCCGGCAAGGTCTCGCCCTGTACTTTGATGTCTTTGTCGGTTTCGAAGGTGGTGGCCTCATTGGCACCGGCTCTCCAAACCTGACCCAAAGGAACCAGATCACCCCAGATGGATCTTCCTTTCACAGCTGGGCTGCTGTAGTTGACTGTGATGTTGGCTCCGTTGATACTGCCTTTAGCCGTTCTGGCCGGGCTGGGCTTTTCTTCCTGCGCCTGGGTTTGTTGAACAAACAAACCCATCACAAGCAGAGAAAAGAAAATGCGAATGGTGTTTTTTAATTTCATAGTCATTTGGTTTAGTGTAATTGAATCATCGAAGGTTTGAATATACGGATTTCTGCCATAAAAATAAGCTCAAAGCGCTAAGGGAAAGCAGGGGGATAGAGAGTTTTGAATTGTTGTCAGGGTTGTCAGTGTTGTCACTGAAGTTGTCAGGTTGTCTTAATTCTTGGATTTTAACTGTCTCTGGCATATCGAATGCCTCGAAACTCGTAATTCGTAATTCGTAACTCCCAAATCATGATTCATTATTCAACATTCAAAATTCATCATTCCTTTTTCCAGAGAACAGGATATCGGAGTATTAGCCATAAGCTCAAAGAGGGATGGAGAGTTTTAAATTGTTATCAGGGTTGTCAGTGTTGTCACTGAAGTTGTCAGGTTGTCTTATTCTTGGATTTTAACTGTCTCTGGCATATCGAATGCCTCGTAACTTGTAACTCGTAACTCGAAACTCGTAAATCATGATTCATTATTCAACATTCAAAATTCATCATTCCTTTTTCCAGAGAACAGGATATCGGAGTATTAGCCATAAGCTCACAGGGTGATGGAGCGTTTTGAATTATGAATTGTTGTCAGTGAAGTTATCAAGTTGTCTTATTCTTGGATTTTAACTGCTTCTGCCATATCGAATGCCTCGTAATTCGTAACTCGTAAATCGTAAATCGTAAATCGTAACTCATAAATCGTATCTCCCAAATCTCCGATATCCTGTTTTACTGATGTAATGCTTTATTAAACATCCGTCATCTGTCATCCTTCTTCAGCCCTCAAGCTCAAACCAAAGATTCTTAGGTCAACTTTATCACTAATTAGAATAAAAACCTTTTACGATCTACACCTTTACCCAAGCCTGTTTTTTATGGCTTTCGATGATCCTTTCCCCGATGATAAGTTCCCTTAAGCCATCCGCAAAAGTAGGGTAGGAGGGTGCATCGGGCTGCTTTCCTTCTCTAACTGCTGCATACACCTCTTTGAACATCTGCTTGGAAGTATCCGGAAAGCCTTCGTTGTGTCCACCGGGAAAACTGATCAACCCCGCCGCTTCTCTGTCAAACAAGGATGGATCTTTCATCAACTGCTGATTGGGCGTCTCCCGCTTGCCGATCCACATTTCATTGGGTTTTTCAGAACACCACTCAAAGTTGCTTCTCGATCCTGAAATCTCGATGTTGAGTCGGTTTTTTCTGCCTGCACTGACCTGACTGACGGTGACAGAACCTTTGTTGCCGTTGTCGAAGCGCAACATGACTGTGGCATGGTCTTCTGTATTGATGGGCACTTCCTGGTAATCGGAAGGCTGCAGCATTTTTCCAGAATAGGTTTCTATGGCCTTTAATGGCTTAAGGCGGGTTTTATGCACGGTAGAAAAATCGGCCATCACTTCTGTGATTTTCAACCCCGTAACATATTCCGTGAGGTCCAAAAGGTGTGATCCGATGTCCGCGATGGCCCTGGAGTCTCCGGATTTGTCCGGCTCCAAACGCCAGTTGTAATCTGTGTTCAAATACAGCCAATCCTGCAGGTAAGAGCCCATGACCGCATAGACTTCACCCAATTCACCGTTTTCCCGCATGGCCTTCATCTGACGGACCATGGGATAGTAGCGTAGGTTAAAGTGGACTGCATTGACCAAGCCTTTTTTCTTGGCCAGTGCGACGAGTGCCTCGGCTTCATCGATTTTGACGGCAAGAGGCTTTTCGCAGACCACGTGTTTTCCGGCTTCCAAAACGGCTTTGGACTGGGCATAATGCAGGAAGTTAGGTGTACAGATGTGGACCACATCAATGTCCTTTTGCTTGAGCATTTCCTCAAAAGTATAGGCATGGGGGATGCCCAAGATTTCTGCCTTGGCCTCAGCCAGTTCCTGGCTGACTTCACATAAGGCGGTTACTTCAAGATAGGGGAGTCTTCTTAGGGCTTCCAGGTGGGCTGGACCGATAAATCCGGTGCCGACAATGGCCACATTGATTTTTTTCATGAATGATTAAATTAGGTTTTTTAGGAATTGATTGAATCAAAATATTTGTCTGGTATGCAATTTATAATTTCCAAATGGAAAAAGTGGCAATGAAGGCAAAGAGGTTTCAGTTTTAAATGGGCTTTCCTAAATTAAACATTGGGAAAACGATTGTTTTTTGTGTCTTATGAAGTATCCTTTTTTTCACGGCATGGTTTTTTCCGGCCACAGAGCAAAATTTACTACTGGATTTACCATTCAAAAGAAATGGTGATCCTCCCTTCATTTTTTAACCCATAATTCAATTGGATGATTACTCTTTATTTCCATTTGGGATTAAATCAAAAATAGAAAATTATTTTATGAAATACATTTTATGTATTTGAAAATACCATAAATTGTATTTTTAAAAGCTATTGTGATTTGATTCTAACCTTAAAGTTTTACCTATGAAGAGATGCATCAAGGTAATTGTAATGCTTTGTATGTTCCAACCAAACATTTATGCACAGCAAAGCTTAGACTGTTCCACTTTGGCTTTGGAAGAGCCTCTCAAGGTAAATGTCACTACATTCAGAACTTCGGCACCCAACCTGATGGCTTCAGACGCCAATGAATTTGTCAAAGGTTTAAAAGACAATTTATTTACACTTACCTGTCTTGAAGTGGGAAATGTTTTGAAAAATCAAGTTTCGGATGGATTGTCGGCTATCATAACTGGAAACATCAAGGACTATTTTAAGTCTGAGGCCCAACTTGGAAATCCACGGATCGCTTTTGAAGTGGAAATACGTAACCCGGTAAATCAAAAAATCATGGTGTCGAGTTCATTTGAATTCAAAGGAAAACTATATCCGGGTATAGGAAGAAACAGATCATTTGAAAATATGATAGGGGAGTCTTATGGGGCGGTCAATGATTTTGTCCTTAAGAATTTGCCGTTGATTGCGAGTACCGCCAAAGCAGAGACCGAGAAAGTACAAATCGCCGGTCAGGTAGTTGAATTGGAAGATAGAGTGCATACCTCCATCACGACTGGAACGATGCTCGAACATGCCGACCGAATGAGGGAGAGAAATCACCTGCTGAACATGGGCATAGAAGAATATTACAACGATCCGGCCTGGAGGGAAGAACTATCCGATAAGTATGGTTCAACTTATTTTATCTACTCCATCAATGGAAAAACCTATGAATGGTCAGAAAAACCAAGAGGCATCCAAGATCCCTTTCGCCTGATGGGGATCACCACTTCACCCTATCACACTGAAAATGGACTAGAGATCATCATCAGAAACAGTGCTGGAGAGCACAACAAAATCGATATGTTTCATCCCAAAGATTACCCTAAATATCGTAGGTTTCATTTTGGTAACAACGAGGAATATGTGGATGGTATTCCCTCTACAAAAAATGATTTTACCAGCTTTTTAATCAACCTTTCGGAAGAACCTCAGATCAATAAATTAAACATATACTACCCATCCGACAAACAATATACCATAAAAGTATCCAATAACCCTACCAAGCAAAAGGATGTAAATGTTGAGAGTGGATTCGTTCAAATACTGGAATATCAGCCAGGACGGGGAGGGATGATGGAAATTTATTTCAAACTCAAAACCACTAAGTTTCTTGATAGCAAAGGAAGGGAAGTTGGGCCTTTAGATATTGAGGGGAGGTTCCGGGTAAGGCAGTAAGCGGCCGAAAATGACTTGTAGTCGTTCAATTAGCAAAGTTTCTTTTCATGCGGGGTGGAAATAAATTGAAATTTCAAAATAAAAATTGGTTTTAGCATCAATACCATCGAATATCGAACCTACATATTGTCCATTATCCAATATTGCAATGGTTAAAAAAAATGTGTTGACCTACAAAAATTTAAAGCTGTGGACTTCTGATACACATGCCAATATCCATTTTAAACATTTAACCCCCTCATTTGGTTGTATATACATGAAATTACCCGAACACATCAACCATTCGGAAATCGATCGGATCATAGAGATGGCCTGGGAGGACAGAACTCCTTTTCAGGCGATTGAATTCCAGTTTGGATTAGCAGAACAAGCGGTGATCGAACTGATGCGTGGACAGCTAAAACCAGCCTCTTTCAGGTTGTGGCGCAGGCGTGTTCAGGGCCGCAAAACCAAACATGCCCAGCTTGGTCATCCGGAAGCCAACCGTTTTAAATCCAACCTTCAGCGTACGATAACCCATAATCGCATATCCAAGCGATAAAGCCCTTCATTTTTCAGGTAGAAGTTTCTCAGGATAGATTTTTTGGTGAAGCAAAAACCTTTAATTTCGTTTTTTAATCTATATACCATCATCCATGAAAATTGCGAGCATTGCCGAAATAAGAAAAGAGCTTAAGTTTTTGTCCGAAAAGGAACTCCAGGATCTGGTGCTGGAATTGGCGACTTTCAATATGGACAACAAGCGGAAGTTATATTTCACTCTCTTTGGCAGGCACAATCCGCAGCTTTTTACGGATATGGTGAAAGAAGAACTGGAAGATGAGTTTCAGAAAGGAAACGCCAGAAACTACTATTATGCCAAAAAATCAGCCCAGAAAATCCGCAGGGTTTTAAACAAGTACCTCAAATTTACCAAGGATAAGGCCATTCAGGCTGAATTGATCGTGTTTTTCTGTCAGAAACTGGAAGAATACGGTTACTTGTTCAATGCCAGTCCAGTGATGGAAAACCTCTATGCCATGCAGATCGGCAAGATCGAAAAGGCAGTTGCGGGTCTCCATGAGGATTTACGGTATGATTTTGAGGAGCCCATCGCTGAGCTTAAAAAGCACCTCCGCTGATCAAAGCTCATCGGGTTCCCTTTCCGGGATCAAAGGGCCATTAAGGGTCAACAAGGCTTTTTCAGGTTCCCAGGCAAAACTCAATGCCATCATTTCTTCCTGATCCACATGGATGTTGAGACAGGCATTGAAGAAGATTTTAACAAAAGAAACCTCAAACTTGCCCCGGTGAGTACTTTCAAATTGTATAGGGCCTTTAATCTGCACCTGTTCGACCACAGCACCTTCCGATCGGGTATAATAGGAGAGAAAGATGCCCATTTCTTTGGCTCTTGACTGCACCAATGTCCGGAGCCCGATCTCCGGTTTTTCGGTAAGTTTTTCCTGGGGTATATCAAATTTCCACGATTCCTGCATACCTGCAATTTACGTGAATTTTCACTTTGTTTTGGAATAATTGCCAATCAATACAGGCTTTGTTTTCGAAGAAGTTGATTAGCTTAGGAAAAGCAGACGGCATGGGTGCCAAATCCAACTTATCTTAACAGAAAATAGGATTAAACTGTTTTTTTATGGAAATTTGTAGTTCTTCCAACAGACCTACCATAGATCCGTTTGATTTCTTCCTGATTTTTTCAAGCTTGAGATAAGCAGACTCAATAAAACCCTGTTTTTATTGAACATTTTGGGACATGAATGATTAATTGGTTAACGTGAAGGCGGAAGAAGAAAATAATATTTAACCAGAAAAAACTACATGGCAAAATCGAGAGAAACCTTTAACAAAAAAGAAAAAGAAAAGCTAAGACTGAAGAAAAAACAGGAAAAGGAAGAGAAAAAAGAAGCACGTAGGGCCAATTCCGACAAGGGAGGTAGCCTGGACGACATGATTGCTTATGTTGATGCAGATGGTAACATCACCGACACTCCACCGGATCCTACCAAAAAAAGAGTAATAGAAGCGGAGAGCATTCAGGTCAGCACCTCCAAGCAAGCTGACATTGAGCCTGAAGACCTGATCCGCAAGGGCACCGTTACTTTTTTCAATGATTCCAAAGGGTACGGATTTATCAAAGACCAGGAAAATCAAGAGAGCATCTTTGTCCACCTGAATGGCTGCATCGATGCCATACAGGAAAATGACAAGGTCACTTTTGAAACCGAACGTACCCCCAAAGGCCTCAGCGCCATCGAGGTCAAACTGATCCCCAAAACTTAATCTCTCGACTGACCCCCACAGGTCAAAAAACCATTGCCGCACCCGCCTTCTTGAAGGTGGGTTTTTTGGGTTATAGAAATGAAAGAACCAAAACAATTTTATGCCAAAAATTATCTTGACAACACATGTTATGACTCCAATTGATCGATGTTTCGATTTATCGAGAAGCATAGATTTTCATAAAATTTCGACTCAACATACCAATGAGGAGGCCATAGAGGGTGTTACATCTGGTCTAATTGAACTGCATGAATCTGTGACCTGGAGAGCAAAACATTTTGGAATTGTTCAGACACTTTCTACTAAAATCACCGAATTTAAAAGGCCGTTTTTTTTTGTGGATGAAATGACTAAAGGGTCTTTTAAAGGTTTCAGACATGAACATATTTTTGAACAAAAGGGCAACGGAACATTAATGATTGACAGATTTGACTTCGAATCTCCTTATGGAATCATTGGTAAATTGGTAGACGGATTAATCCTTAAGAATTACATGACAAATTTCTTGTTAAAGCGAAACCAGGTCATCAAGGAATTTGCTGAATCTGATCAGTGGAAGTTGATTTTAGATAATTAAGAGGAATAATTAAGCAAATTAATGATCGTTGTCAAGAAAATTAAGATGCTTCAAAAGTTCATTTTATAAAACTTTCGGATAAGATCTTTTCCTTTTTGGAGCCAAGATAGATTTCCACTACCAGCAAATTAAGGGTCCAACTTGCCCAAGCAATAAAAGCATATGCCGAGGCATTGGAGAGGTCAAAGTCCCAATTAAAAACGAAAATATAAAGCCTTAGTGTCACCGCGGCAAAGGCCAAACCAAAACTTCTTAATGCCCACCTTCTATGACCTATGAGATTTTTGTTTTTGATAGCAAGAACCGCAGCGTAGGTAAATGCGATCCAGAGCAGGTTTTGGAAAAGAAAACTCAAAAAAACCATCATGCCACGGCCTATAAAAAAGGTCATGCCGAGGGCTCCCGGTGCCACTAACAGTAAAACCGAGTATACATAAAACCTTCCTACGCACCTGTGCCATTGGCGGTATCTCTTGCTTGACAAGGGCAAAAGCTGTACCAATCCAGCAAGCAAGACCAAGCCTGCGGGAAGTACGTGAAGGTAATAAAACGGTAAATACCAACCTGTTTGCACCGCATCAGCTTTAATCCTAAGAAATCCAAAATCGGGTGAAAAATTGAAATAACTGAAAGTGACCCAGACCAAAGGCACGATACATAAAAAGGCAAAAAAGATGAACCCCCAAACCAGCCATTTCTTCCAAAACTCCATTTATCTACTGGCTAGGGTCTTGGGCAGAAGGCCGCCCAAAAAATCAAAATTGTGCCTTTCTATTTCGGATAATTGCTGGACTACTTTTTCCAGGGAGGGTTCTTTTTCCAACACATTCTCTTCATAATGGTAATTGAGATAGTAAAAATAACTACCCCGTTCAGAATCGGGAAAAAGGTACCCGTTGTCTGCCAAGAGTTCATCCAACATAAACTGTATGGTATGGGCAGACAAAAAATCTGTTTTTACGGAGGTGCCTTCATCCATGTTTATCAAATATTTCCCCTTCAAATAGCTGCTATCCATTTTTACAAACTTGGTTTGGGCAAAGATCCTTTGATTTGGCAGGTCTTGGAAATTACCGTTTTCTTCAATTTGGAAATAATAATAATTGGAGATCCCGGATTCTGGAACATCTATTTCCCAAAACCAGTAAGGATGAGTGGTCTTACCCTCGAACAAGTCGGATTCAGCAATATACCGGATTGACATCATGTCCATCCCGCTGTATTTCTGGACGGATTGGATTTTGTTTTGATCATCGGTTACCATCATCTTGTTATAGTGGTAAAACTCCTCGCGTCCTTCCATGTATTTTTCTTTGACCAAAACTATAAAAGCATTGAATTTGTCCTTTAAAGTTTGAATGCTGAAACCTGTAAACTCCTTGCGCTCAATGCCTGCATTGAATACATGCCTCGTGGTCATAAATCCGTTTTCTATGGTATCCATCACCTGCATGGACACCAGATAGGAAGGAGGTACTACAAAACCATCCCCCAAATGTTCTTGTTTGGGGATTTCCATCATGGCCTGATTGCCTTGCTGAATGATCAGATCCTTATTCAGATAGCGGTAATTTGCCAAAAAATCATCGATCTGAGCAATAGGAGGAAGGCCTTCAGAATACAAAAAATCACTGCTGAACCAGCCTGTTCTATTACCATCTTTGGCAATGATCACATTTTTTTCTCCGGAATAGGGGATCAAAACATCATAAACTGCCGGAATGACGGGAAGTTTTGACTCCAGGTGATACATGCCATATTTCCCCTGGTCCTTGACTTCTACCAGGTTGGCCATATCAAATCCCAAAGTACCTATCAGATCATATTCCGCTGGAATGATAACCGATCCCTTTTCATCCAGCAAACCCATTTTGTAGAAAGGTGATGGTTTTGCTGTAGAATCAATTTTTTCGATATCATAGACGTATTTTGGATTTGCCCATTCACCTTTGGTGAAATAAAAGTAAAGGCGGTCCTGGTATCTGGTAAACCAAATGATAGAATCCACTCCGGATTGCAGCCTTTCCACGATGTCATACACCCCTTTTCTTTTTTCGTATTCCAAAGCAAACTCCGTTGCCCAAAAATCCCTTTGATAGAAGGCATGGTGCCTTTGATGGAGCAAATCGCCATCAATTTCGGTGATCAAAAAAGCATCACCGAATTTGGTAAAACTGGTCTGTATGGTAAATCTTTCAGGTTCCTGGTCTGGAAAATGAGGATTTACCAAGGTCACAGGGATCACAGCAATGGCTGATTCTCCATTGTATTGGTCGAACTTGGCATTGGCAAAATCCAGATGGCACTGTACATTATAATTTTTTTTGTTCTTTAGGATGTCCACCAAAGTTGTGATGGCCTCTTTGGATCGGTTCAGCTTAAAAAAAGCAATAAGCTCACCATCGTTTTTCGATGCGATTTTTTCCTGAAACTCTTCGGTGAAAGCTTCGGAAAAAACCGTTAAATCCATCACAGGTTCTTCTTCAGGAGTTTGATGGCCACAGGCCGAAAAGACTGCCAAGGCAGCGACGCAAATCATTGGGAAGAACAGATTAAATTTTGCCATAAGTCAGTCAGAACAAAACGAAAACTACCAAATAATTTCTTAATTTGAAATAGGGGGAATAGGCTGATCAAAAAATATTTTATGGTTATCCGCTTCTTTGCCAGTAAGCCAATATGCTACTTCAAATGGGTCGGATGCGGAACAAAGTTGGAAGACCCCAGCCTGTCGGAGGGCCGGTATGTCCCTGATATTTCAGTTTCCCGGCGAGCATTGCATTGAATTAGCATTTTACTGGCGACAATGCCTACATACATCAATTAAGTGGAATTAATTATTCCCATTTTAGGAATTTCCCCTTTTTCCGGAATTTATAAAATCCTTTGAAAAAATAAGTAAATACTTTTAATTATATTTCAAATGACATATATTAGTGTGTCAAATGAAAAAAGGTAAAAAATATATCAAGCTAGATTCAAAAGAATCTGAGCAACTGACAGATTATCAAGTGCCTTATGGTACTGTGGATACTTTTGTGATCAGTAGAGGGGGGAATCAAGTCAGTTATGAGGTCAAAAGTGGCTTTGGTTACTTCTTAAAAGACCTGAAAGACACCCATAGTTTGGTTGAAGTAGGGGAAAAGCTAGAAAAAAACCTGACTTTTGCAGAGATTTCACCGATTATCGATTTTTTGGCGCTCAAGATGGTGGATGTGTCCAAGGCAGCGTCTGTTTCTCCCAGTACGGTTTCGAGGTGGACAGCTGAAAGTCTTATTGGAACTCCGGGATCCTATCAGTTTTTCAAGATGGATGAGGCCATCAAAAAAGGCATGGAGGTATTCGGTCAGCAATCCCGTTTGAAAGCCTGGCTTAGCAGCCCCAATTTTGCGCTGGGCAATTCGGTTCCTGCCGATCTGATGGTATCCATGACAGGAATAGAGCTGGTGCATGAAGCCATAGATGCCCTTCATTTTGGCAATGTCCTTTAAGCATGTTGTACTATTATCGCATGATGTCCGAAAAATACCACACAGCACCCTATAGCTGTTCTTTGTCAGGGGGAAGGTGGAACCCTAAAGGTTTTCCTATGATTTATGCGGGAAGTACAGCGGCCCTGGCTGCTTTGGAGTATTTGTGCATCAAAGGCACCTCGGTAGCCATGGAACCTTGGTTTGTGGTCATTTATGAAATAAAGGACAGCAATCTGATCGGAACCATGGAAAAAAACAGTCTTCCTGAACAATGGGATGTGTTGCCCCATGGCAAGGCCACACAGGAATTTGGCAAACTCTGGCTGATGGAGAAATCATTTCCCTTTTTAAAGGTTCCTTCTGCCAGGTTACACACTTCATTTTATCCTGATGAGCACAATCTTTTGGTCAATCCTATATTTCCGGATATCCATGGTTTTTTTAAGGTAATGGATGTAAGAAAGTTTGCTTACAAACTGGGGGTATAGGTAGAAAGTGGAAGAGTTGTTTTGCCCTTTGATTTAATAGCGACATATGATCAGCCTGAAGCTTAGTCATCAAGGATTGAGAACAGCGCCGGTTTCTTTTGGGATGCTATCTTCAAATTTAACGGCGGTACCAGAAATGGTAAAAGACCTTTCCAAGGAGGTAAGCCTGACATTGATCAAACCGTCTGCTCCTTCATCTTTGGCTCTTTTGACCAAGCGGTCCATCAGTCTATTGGCATCCATGGGCCAGCCGCTTCTTACTTCGATAAAATTGAGCTCCCTGAAACTTCTGTCCGGCACCTTGGCGGTATAGATTTCCATGCCTTCATAACTGTCCTCCAGACCGGATAAAGACATGGTAGAGGTACAACTTGCAAAAATAGCAAGGATTAAAAATCCGAACAAAAAGGGCAAGTGCTTTTTCATAGTGACAGAGTTGAAAATTTATGAATAGTTAATGAAATAACGGTGTTTTTCATGGTAAGGTTGTTTATGAATAAGTTACATTGTTGGTACCCAGCGCTTACTTGAAGCTGGTTATAAATTCCGTTTTCCCACTATAGAAGAGGCTTTAGTGGATCTTTGCGAGTAGGTAGGCCGGTAAAAAAACTAATCTTTGGATAGCATGTTGATAAGATTTAATAAATTATCATTCAAAGAAAAGCATAATTGTATAACTAAAAATTAATTATTATTTTGAGGAATCATTAGGTCATTGAACATTCCAAAAATCAATAAAATGAAAGTACTAAAATTTAAATTAAAATTTTGGTCAAATGTATTTTCACAGATGCTATGTTTGATGCTTATAAGTGCCTGTGCAAATGAACAATGTGAGAATGTAAGGTTTGAAATTATACGTTTTGGACTTACACCTCGATCAATATCTATACCGAGTGGTAATGGTGGTAATGGCATTTGGAGAAATGAAGATATGCTGAATATTGACAGATTGGTGATGAGGATAGAGATGGCTAAAAATCCCGATAGGGGATCTAACCTTGATGGTGAATGTACGGTTTGGAATAAAATCAATCCTGCAGTTAATATCAGACTTATCAGTAACAAAGATTTCAACCCTGCCTTTCCAGCAGGAAGTGATTTGACAGAAATAGTAAACTTTACACATTTTCTTCAGGAATATACTAAAGAAGATTTTATTGATAATCATTTGAATAGAAGTAACTGGAATGATTTTTATTTTACTTTTGAGGTTAATCCAGAAACTGAAGACCTGCATACTTTTATTTTGATTGCCGACTTGGAAGATGGGACAACGATGGAGTCTTTTCCAGTTGAAGTATTGTTAATACCTTCTGAATAGAATGATAAGAATTACAAAGGGGATTTGTAAAGGTTATGTATTGTTATATAATTTACATTATGTTAAATAAAGAATTGTAAATCCCTCCCTTTTTTGATTTGAGCTCGGATTTGTGTAATCTTATTGCCTTATCCTAATGGCTATGCAATCATCCCCCATTTCGAGGGTTGGTCTCTTTTTGGGACCGGTTTTATTTTTCGCTGTTCTCTGGTTTTGGTTTCCTGCCGGCATGGTTCAGGAAGCCCGCATCATGTTGGCCGTCACCGCTTGGGTGGCGACCTGGTGGATTACCGAAGCCATACCGATCGCAGCCACTGCTTTACTTCCTTTGGTATTGCTGCCATTGCTTGGGGCCTTGCCCATCGGTCAGGCGGCGAGCAATTATGCGCATCCCATGGTTTTGCTGTATATGGGTGGATTTATGATTGCAGCAGCTATAGAAAAATGGAACCTGCACCGCCGCATTGCCCTGACCATCATCCATTGGATCGGCAGCCATGTTAGGATGATCATTCTGGGTTTTATGGTGGCCACGGCCTTTCTTTCCATGTGGATTTCCAATACGGCCACCACACTGATGATGTTGCCCATCGCCATGGCTGTGGTCAAACAGATGGATGTCGATCCTTTGGATCAGAGCCTTCGGCCACAAGCCATCGGAAAGGCCTTGATGCTTGGCATTGCTTACAGCGCATCCATTGGCGGTGTGGCCACCCTGATCGGTACCCCTACCAATATCATTCTAGCCGGAGTGATCAAGGAAATCTACGGCGTGGAGATTTCCTTTGCCCAGTGGATGCTGTTTGGTTTGCCCATCAGCGTGCTGCTATTGGGCATCTGTTGGTGGTATTTGGTCAGGTTTGCCTATCACCTGCCCAAAGGCCTTCAGATAGCCGGTGGACAGACAGAAATCGAAAAGCAGCTGCATGATCTCGGCCCTATCGGCAAGGCAGAAATCAGAGTCTTGGTGGTTTTTTTGTTGGTCAGCTTTTTCTGGATTACCCGGGATCTGATCTGGAACCGATTGATTCCACAGTTGGATGATACCATCATTGCGGTTTGTGGGGTCCTTCTGCTCTTTGTGCTCCCCTCCTCCCATAATCAAACTAAGTTATTAGATTGGAAGACCGCAGAAAGCATTCCCTGGGGCATTTTGATCCTATTTGGAGGTGGTTTGGCCTTGGCGGAAGGCTTCAAAACCACTGGATTGGCTGACTGGATCGGTGGACAATTTGTCTTCTTAGACTATCTGCCCTATTGGTTGTTTCTGTTGTTTGTTATTTTTTCCGTAAATTTTCTCACCGAGATTACCTCCAATGTGGCTACTGCGTCCATGTTGTTGCCCATTCTTTCCGCTGTGGCCATCTCCATGAATATACACCCGTATGGTCTGATGGTCGGTGCGACGATGGCAGCAAGTTGTGCCTTTATGCTGCCGGTGGCCACACCTCCCAATGCGGTGGTCTTTGGGTCTGGCTACTTGACCATCCCTGACATGGTACGGGCCGGCTTGTGGATGAACCTTATTTCCATTCTCCTCGTGGCATTTTTTACCTATTTCCTGTTGCCTTTGCTCTGGAATATCGATTTAAGCTTCAATCCCTTTTGATGGGCCAAATAGGGATAGATTGGGCCTATTCGTCCCCGGTATGGCGGAGTCTGTCACTTATTTTTGTTTACTTTACCCCCTTGGCCTATTCTTGTTGAAAAATCAAGACCTATGAAATCAAGAGCTTTGCAGTTTAGGGAGATTGAATGGTGGTTGCTTACCATTTTGTTTCTGGCCATTATCCTGAGCAATTTCCTTCAAGGAGGAAATGTTTCTCATTTTCACAATGATGATTACATACGGACCGTCAGGTATTTCGCCAATATCTTTATTCCCATCATCCTATTCCTTGCTTTTTCTCTAGTCCATATCAAACTGATTCCCAATTATCTAAAGGACAAAAAGAAAGCAAAGTTTATCATTTACTCCCTGTTGGTGTTTTTTGCTTCCATGGGCCTTACCCTTGCATTTGCTTTCAATGCCGAATACACCCAAGATGCTTGGATGCCATTTTATTTCAATACCATTGCGGTCTATGTGGGTTATCTTGTTGCGGTCAAGATTCTGCAGGAACTCGTTCACCCTCCCCGACTGCAGGATTACCTGATTTACAATATCCTCCGGTTGTTGGCCATCTACATTTTCACCCTTATATTCTTGTTTCAGTTACAGTTTGTCGTACTTCCAGATCCGGTTTTGGTCACCTACGCCATCATTTTACCCGCTTTTATTTTAGTAGTGGTTTACAATTTCTTTTTGATCTATCAATACCGGAAAGCCAACAGAACCTCCGAAGCCAATGCGTATTACATACTGCTATTGGCCGGGGTTCTTGGGCTTACCCTTTTTGTTGCCATTAATTCACACTCTTTTGTTCCGGTCTATTTTGGGGTTGGTATGGTATTATTGATCATGGTCATTATCATACCCCTGTCCAATCTGTTTTTTAAAAAATATGAGGCCATTCTGGGAGAAATCAATACGTTGTCTTATCAGGTGGATCAGGGACAAGCCAACCTGGATTTTCTCCGTTCACAGATCAATCCCCATTTCCTGTTCAATTCACTCAATACGCTGTACGGCACTGCCCTGCAGGAATCGGCCGAGAGAACGGCCGAGGGTGTTCAGAAACTCGGTGACATGATGCGCTTTATGTTGCATGAAAACCACCGGGACAGAATCCCTGTGGAAAGGGAAAAGGAATACCTCCAACATTATGTGGATCTGCAGCTGCTCAGGCTCAAGGATCAGGAGAAGGTAGAAATTGTATTCAAAACCAAAGAGGAACCCTGTTCGGGAGAATTGGCTCCTATGCTGCTGATTCCTTTTGTGGAAAATGCCTTCAAGCATGGCATCAGTCTACAGAACAAATCATGGGTGAAGATCAACCTGACCTGTTCGGAACAAAAAGTGGACCTTGATGTACACAACAGCATCCATCCCAAACAAGCCCAAGATCCCGAAATGGAAGCCTCAGGGGTAGGTTTGGCCAATGTAAGGAAGAGGCTTGAGCTCCTCTATGCCGAACAGCATGAACTGGTGATCCGGGAAAATGACATGGAGTTTTTCGTACATTTGACCCTGTATTTCAAACCACGCAAAAATGCTTGAAGCCATTGCCATCGACGATGAACCCATGGCCTTGGAGGTCATCAAAAGCCATGCCTCCAAGGTCCCTTTTATCCACTTAAAAGGCACTTTCACCAATGCCATTCAAGCACTTGATTATCTGAGAGAAAACCCTGTACAACTGTTGTTTCTGGACATCAAGATGCCTGACATCTCAGGCATGGAACTGGCCGAGATGATTCCAGCCACCACTATGGTGGTTTTTACCACTGCTTATTCAGAACATGCTGTCAAAAGCTTTGAACTGGATGCCATCGATTACCTTTTGAAGCCCTTTCCACTCAGCCGATTTTTAAAAGCATGTCAGAAAGCCAAGACCTTGTATGACCTGAAGAGCCAAAGCAAATCGGATGGGTATTTTTATGTCAAATCAGGGTATGAACAAGTCAAGGTCACTTGGACTGACCTGCTCTTCTGTGAAGCAGCCGGAAATTATGTGACTTTCTACATGAACAACCAAAAAGTCATGGGCCGGATGACCCTCTCTGAAGCTGCCCAACAGCTACCTGATCATTTTGTACAGACGCACCGTTCTTTTATTGTCAATGCGGAGAAAATCGATAAAATTGAAAGACATCAACTTCATTTAGGCGGCAAAGCCGTTCCCGTCAGCAGCAGTTTTTTGGAGGGGTTGCAGGAGGTTTTGGGGAGGTTGTCGGAGATGAGGAGGTTGAGTAATTGAAGTTTGGATCTTATGAAGAAAGGATATTTGGGTATTAGTAGTTATTATTAATGAACTTTTGTGTTAATCTAGATCTTTATGTTCTTTAAAAAGTGCTGATTATTAAAATGATTTAAGTTTCCGATTCCAAATACAGGCAGAATTTCCGGAGGTTTTCAGGGTTCATTTCTTTGTTTTTTTGGGATTTGAGGTAGGTTTTTCCTTTCTCCCATTGGCTTCCGGCAATCCATTTTAACCCTTTTTTTCCTTTGGGGAGGTCTGTCCATTGATCGCCTTGGAGCCAAAAATAGCGGATAGAAGCTTCATAGACCACCTTTTTGGGACCCCGGTGATGGGTGTTTTCCAGTAGAGAAGCATCCTTGACCTTCAGATTTTCCGCCAGAAGGATGCCATCGATATTTTCATAGATCACTTCAAAAAGATGCCATTGCCCTTCTTTGAGGTAAGCTTGAAATTTCCTACAGGGTTGGGCATAGGTTTCCACGAAGGCCAATTTGGATAAGTTTACCTTGTAAATGGGACCGTTTTCTTTTTGGACAAACAGCTGGTTTTTTTCAGGATAAAAGTTGAAATAAATTGGGTCCATCAAGGTGCCATCTTGATACATCAGCATCCCTTCAATCAGGCCATCAAACAAAAGCGGATGACCCTCAACCTTGGTGCTGTCACTTTCAAAACGGAATTTGACATGTTTTCCGAGACCGATGTCATACAACAGTTGGTAACCCTCCTGATTATGGATAACCTGTGCATGCAGCTGAGGGCCTACATTCGATTCGAGCCAAAAAAGCAAAAAGATCAGTTTGAAAACCCTTTTCATTAAATCTTAATTTACAGGTTAAAGGTAATGCCAGCCCTTGCCTTGTACAGGTGAAGTGGATCATGCCACTAAAAGCGGAGCGGGTATTTTTACTTAAATAAATTTAAAAAAATGAATTCTGATTTCCTTGGCATTTTTCACTGATTATCAAATGATTAAAAATGATTTTCGCAAAAATCAAAGGACCTTTTGGTGCTTCCGATTGCTCCTATACTTTCGTTAAGATTGGAATTTAATAAGTAAAGGAAATAAACTTTTGTATTTTTCTGATGTTTTATAAAGTAGACAAAATGAATGAAAATAATGAAAGTAGACAAGACAGCATCTGAATGGAAAGAAATACTAAGCCCTGAAGAATACCGTGTGTTGAGGGAAAAAGGGACTGAAAGAGCCTTTACTGGTGAATACTACCTGAACAAGGATACCGGAATCTATGAATGCAGGGCCTGTGGCAATGAGATTTTCCATTCGGAACACAAGTATGACAGTGGATGTGGATGGCCGAGCTTTACCCATCCCGTAAGTGACGCTGCCATTGAAGTGAAAATGGACTACTCCCACGGGATGGTTCGTGAAGAGATTCTATGTGCGGCTTGTGGTAGTCACTTGGGACACCGTTTTCCGGACGGGCCCAAGGATCAGGGAGGCATCCGCTACTGTATCAATTCGATTTCTATGGGCTTTAAGAAAAAATAATGGGTTTCTATTTTAAATTGAAGTTTGCTATGCCTTACAATCCCTAATTTCAATAACAGATTCGTCCACTTATTGGAAGACTTCTACGGTTTGGTGTTTTGAAAATCAATGCTTTGCACTTTTAATTTGCAGAATTTTGTATAAATTTGATTAAATGGACTTTGGGATAACCAAACGATTTAAACGTAAAATCATTATTGGAAGTGTTTGCATCATTGGATTTGAATAGAACACTTTACTCTCCCCCGTTTCTTGCCTATTTTTGATTAATAAACCTTGGCTTATGAAAGGAAGATTGGATTGCTTCATTTTGATTTTTTTGTTCACACTTACAGGTTTGTCCGCACAGACAGCGATTCATGTGGATTTTGAAAACAAGACCAGCAGTAAAATGCCCACCCTTCAACCCGGTGATGCTTATAGAATCATGGTCAGTAATATCAACATGAACCTTTACAAGGTGGCGGTGATATCCGACGACAAGCCAAATCCTTACCCGAATACTGAATTGGTCCCTTACCCGTTCGACAATCCCCCGGAATGGTTTTCTTTGTCTTTTGAGAAAATGTCAGAATTTGTTTTTTGGGAAGAGTTTTCAGTTCCCCAAGTGAGCAACAATGTTAAAATCGTTGGGGCCAAAATGAAGGATCAGAAGCCGGATATGATGGAATTGTTGACCCGACACAATCAATTGGTTGATAAGCTCAATAATTTGGTCTTGATGATGCGACAAAAGCAAATCAGTGCTTTCGAAGAAGGGCCTTCTCCCAACAGCTACTTCAATTATGATCAGGCCAAAAGAGATTTGGATCAAGTTCAGAATGACTTGAGGAGATTTGGCCAAAACGTCAACGAAAAAAAAGAGAGTTATCTGGCTTTTACCGCGCAATACAGGGAAGAAGTGACCCGCTGGAGGGAATTTAATCAAGCGGACAGGTCCCTGAGGAGCGCCTTAGATAGTTTGTCGGCTTCCAAAGAAAGAATGTCAGCGGCGTTAAATCCGGAAACCACTTTGCAGATGCTTAATGCATTGATGTTTATCAAAGAAAAAAAAGGCAATTACATTTCTTTGCCGCTTTATTTTGATCCCAATAACAAACCGCCCGTGTTGAAAATAGAGCCCAGAAGGTCGGGTTTCAACTTGGCTACCTATGAAATGCCCATTGTCATACAGGAACCCCTATCCCGGCAATATTGGTCTGTGGGGCCGGCTTTTTATGGCAGTACCCTTAGCAATGAGTCTTACCGGGTAGTTCCTCCTTTATCGGATGGAGATGCCTCCTATTCCATAGAACAAAGAGAAACCCCGGGTATAGAAATCGGCATGGCGGCTTTGGTTCGTTACGGAATGCTATCCCAGGACATCGATAAATTGGGATACCATGCGGTTTTAGGCCCTGGGATTTCGTTTACAGAAAAGGTTAGATGGCGCACGCTTTATGGTATAGGCGCCTCTTATGGAACCAAATACAAGGCAACTTTCGACATAGGTGGCATTACGGGGCCGGTAGATCGATTGGATACGGTTTTCGACCCTGAACTGACTTATTTGGAAAATCCCGGGAATGTGAATGGAAGTGCTTTGCGGACTGGGTTTTTCTGGTCCATTGGTTTTGCCTTTACTTTTTAAGGAAGTTTCAATCTTCAAAATGCACTTGGATGTTTTCTAATCTGATCTCTGAAAGCATTTCCAATGCTCCTTCTTCATAGAGCGCCTGCATTTCATCCAATTTTGTTTTTGGATCTGTTGGCATATAGTTTTCATAATCCAGAAAAAGGATGCCATCCACCCAATGTTCTTTTACCGCTTTTCTAAATCTTACACCTCCCCCATCGGTGATATAAGAATAAGCCATGAATTTGATCTGAAAGCTTTCTTGGTCAATCCAATATAGAAATTCGTCCTCAAAGTCCTCTCCACCCCCTTCTTCTAAAAAAGTCACATGAATCAGATGGTAGGTATTTCCATTTAAATTGCTGTCAGGAAGCTGGGTTTTACGGACAGCCTTGTCATTGAGACCATAAGGCACATAGGCAAAATAGGCCACCGAATTCACTGAGTTGGAAAAGGCCTTTTCTCTTTCAGCGGTGACATTCACCACTTCTCCATTGATCTGTCTGGTAAAACCCCTGTTGTTCAACACATCTTTGACTTGTCCCAAGGAGTCGGCATAAAATTCCCGGCTATACTCGAATTGATTTGCATTTTTATGCATGGTATAGTGGATCTTTCTGAAATCAAAGCTGACATGTGCTTTTTCATAAAGCGTCCCTCCATGTGCTTCAATGGATCGGTCAATGATGTTATCGGCAGAAGTTCTTGACCTACAGGCGGAAAAAAAACAAGAACTTAGAAAGATGAATAATAAAGTAAGCTTAATGTTATTCATTATTTTGGTTTTAAGATTGACTGATTTAAAATACACTAATCAAAATACCGAATCGGGCTAGCAGGTAATAGGTTTATAGGTTTTTATATTATAAAGGCTTCAATATCAAATAAATAGATGATAATTTTGACCATTTAAATGAAGTAAAATTGTGGATTCAAAGAGTCATTTCCAAAATAACCTGATCCCGGCATTGCTGTCCATTTTCATATAAAGGTTGGGGATAATGATTCAGGAAATAATCTTTGACCCGATTCAACTCACTGAAGCCCAATTTTTTATACAGCCTTAATTGATTCAAACTGGTATCTGCGGTGGCGATTCGGGCCATGCGAAATCCTTTCTTTTTTATCGTTTCTTTGGCGTGTCGCAGTAAGGCCGTCCCTATTCCCATCCCTTGCCATTTGGGATCCACCGCTACATTTTTGATTTCTATGGCCCGGGCATTGATAGCCATGATTACATAGACACCTACCAAGTTGCCCTCTATTGTTGCAAGAAATAGCTGTGATTGGTTTAAGTAGATTTCTATTTGTCTTTGAGAAGGGTCTGCCAGCAACAATAAATCAATGGGCACTTCTTCCCCCTCTTTCCATTGGTGGATGTTCAATCTATGGTTTGTTGTATTGAACTGATTCATTTGAGAAGATAATTAGCATACCTGTATTTTGCCCTTAAATCATGTCTGTTACCTAAGGAATCCACCTTATAACTCTCCGTTTCAGAAGGAAATAAAACTTTTTTCCTTTCATCCCATCCTAGGTAGTGGACCTGATTGTAGTGGTCTCCTGTCTTGACCCTGTACGCAACCAACCTATGCGTATTGGGATCAAAAAAATGCAACCGGATATCAGAGGAAGTATCGGATGAAGTCAAATAGCTTGCCTGAACACACTCAGCCATCTCCCCATCGGGCATTTGAACCAATCCCCGATAACTTAACACTATTTCTGGATCTTTCAGTTTAAATGGCAAAGCAAGGGCATAAAAAGCAGCATCCAGATCCTTTTGCTTGGCCTGTAAAAAGGATGGATTCTTGATCTCATTTCCACCCAACCTATACCGAACTTCATTTCCATCATAAAATAGCCTATGGGCCAAACTGTCAACGTTCCATTTAATTTCACCTTGAAAAATTGGATTCAATCTGTATTCGTGAAATTCCAATCTTCTGCTTTCTTCATTCCCTGTCTCATCAAACAGTATGGTTTCTTTTTCAAAGCTTAGGGTTTGTATGCTTTCCCAAGCTGCCCAACTCCCGTGAACTTCGATGGATTCATTGACAATCCGATGGGCTTCCTCGTCCCTTTTATCACCGCAAGCCAAAAAAAACCAACCTAATATCAAGAAAAAGAGGTAGCTCCTTCTTGATGAAAAAAGATTTAAAAAACTTGAAATAAGTTCAAATAACATATTGTAAATCAATTATTTATTCATTTAAATTTGTTTTGATAGAAAGCTTTGGTTTCGGACGATAGTCCCAAAGCAAGGCCAAAGTTAATCCAAGATATTCCAAAAACAACCAAAGAGGATTTTCCTGAAAATTTTCATTGGAATAAGCTTGATAGGAAAAGAAAACCAAATAAGACCAAGCCAAAAAGGCAATTCTATGGGTCAAAATGGAAATCGCAATGGGTGGAATAAGGTACCATGGATGTATGACGGGATTCAGCAAGAAGTAAATCAGATAAATGATCAGCCAAACCTCCAATAATCTTTTGACATCACTTTTTACCACCATTTGTACAGAAACCCATAAAATGCCCAAAAGACTGAGAAGAGACAGGATTGGACTTAAGGTACCTATCAGATTGTAGCCTTTGACCCAAAATCCTATCTGCCGGAATATATAATAAATCGATGCATTGAATTCAAATTTCCCCTGGTAGAGCCGGATGCTCTGCCAAACATTTTCATAGCTCCCTTGTATCAACAATGGACCAAAACATATCCCAATCACAATAGTGGCAACTGCTACAAAGCCCAGCCAATATTTTCCCCTTAAGAAAGACAGGACAGCAGGAAAAAGCATCAATGGGTTTAACTTTACGGCTACCGATAATCCCATCCAAATGCCTGTTAGCGAAGCATTAGATTTGGCTAAGGCAAAGATTCCACCCAGAAGGAAAGTCAGCATAAGGCCTTCAAAATGAAGGTTCCCGGTGATTTCCATAATCACCAAAGGGTTGAAGGCATAAAGATACAAGCGATTGGTTGATAGCTTTAAATACCTGAACAATTGAAGCAACAACCAAAAAGCCATCCCTTCACAAAGTATGATTAGTAAGCGAAGCGTGATGACTGCTTTGATCAATTCCCCATCAGCTATCCATGCAGACAGCATGAACAACAATTGATTGCTGGGTGGATATACGCTGTAGTATTGGGGAGAGTTAAGTTGACCGAACCATTCCTGAAGATGGGTCTGATCTTGATCCTCACGGTTTATGATTTGTTCTGGGGTATTCAAATAGGGATTTTCCCTATTCAAAAGCATTTCTCCATCCCAAAAAAACCGCACATAATCATCTGACCAATTGGGAGTTAATGGTAGTAAAGTCAAGCGTATTAAAAGACCGAAAACAAAAATTGACCTGTATTCAATTTGTCCTTTTTTTATTAGATTCCAACCAATAAGGTAGAGCAAAAAGAGTGCGGAATACAAGGTTAAGGCTAAACTGAATTCAGTTCTATCCACCCCATAAGCCAGCCAAGCCAATAACAACACGAAAAAAACCAATAATCCAATCAGAATCGGTTTGTTCTTCATTTTCCGATGTTCAAAGAATCTCGCCAAACCTGATCTTCATTTCCGGTTCTGGTCCAATAATCCAGTTTAAGGCTTCCTTTCCTAGTTGCTTTGGTGATTTCTTCGCTGCCGTCAGTTTTGATGGAAATTTCCTCCCAAGACATGATTTCATAGGGAAAAATGGATTGAAAACGAATCTTAAGGATTCTTTTGCCGTTGGTGTAGGCCACTTTGAGTTCTCTCAAGCTTTCATCTTCTGTGTCTTCCAAGCTGATTTCCGCCTCAGATACTTCCCATTCCTCTTTGGTAAACCTTTGCTGTATCAAGGAAGGAATAAGCTCTACCTTTCCTAAAGGTACCTGTTGGGGTCCTAATCGTATCAAATTCCATAATTCGTCCTCCGCCAGTCCCTTTACACTGAAGTTGTCATCCCCCTCCTGCTCGAAATAAGAGAAAAGTTTACCCTGATATCCTTTTCCTTTAAGATTAAGCTGGGTGAAGGATTGTCCGCACCATTCCTGAGAAGACAAAGTCAGTTTAACCGCCCTTTGGTGTTCCCGGACGGGTGTGAACACGGACAGCATCATGTGATAAGGATAAATTCCAGTTACAAATTCCCGTGTTTGGTTCATCTTAAGCACTGTTTGACCGTCCTTGCTGCCTTGTTTGAGCTCATCCAATTTCACTTGCTTTTTTTTTGAAAAATCCTCCGTAACAAATATCAGGACGGCTTCTCCTACCCTAGCTTCCCCATAACGGTATTGAATCAGGTCATAACTGTTGAGTTCAGCCTGCCCCTGAAACCAGTAGCCGCCCCATGTTTCCAGATCGATTTGACTTCTATTTCCTGGTCCGCAAGCAGACAAAGCAAAGCTGATCAAGAACAAGGCACTCCAAATTCGGTTGGTCATAATTTCTTTTTGGATTTGGTGGAATATACCATTAAATCAACAATCAGTAAACAAGTGGTGCCTTAAAAAAGGTTTCTATCGGTAAAATTGTCTATGTTTTGACTGAATTCAATTGAAATAAAGTACAATTTCACTCCTTCAAAATGGACCAAAATATGATCTGATGATTTGGTCAGGCTTCAAGTCTGAGTCCATATGACACCCCAAAAGGCCAAATTCAAGTAAAGTAGAGGTATTCTGGTTAGTTTTTCAAAGATAAATAGCGGAATTCCTTTTGTTAATCAAGAATCAGCCTATTTTTATGGGTTGAAAAATGTAAGATGCACATTGACAAGTCTCATGTACCTGTATCGGTATTCTTCCTTCTTGCGGCCCCACATGGGTTAAGTTCTGGGTTTGTTTCTGTTACCCTTCCTTATGTATTGGTACAGCACGGCTTTTCAGTGGCTACCGCGGCTTCTATTACGGCCATAGGCTTATCTGCATTGATGTGGAATTTTTTGTGGGCTCCGATCATAGATCTCAGCTTTAGCTTACACAGGTGGTACTTGATTGGAGTTGCTTTTTGTGCCCTTTCTCTGATCTCCGTGGGTTTTATCCCTTTGGATGTGGAGATGACAGGAGTATTTATGGGGGTGGTTTTTATTTCTCAGGTGGCTGGATCCATCAGCGTTATTCCGGTGGGTGGTTTTATGGCCAAAACGGTTCCTGTTTCTAAAAAGGGAAAAGCTGGCGGTTGGTATGAGGCTGGGTATTTGGGAGGCTTGGGGGCCGGCGGAGGGGCTGGCATCTGGTTGACGGAACATGTAAACTACATGACTTCCCTGATGGTCATCGCAGCTGCCATCCTGTTTTGTGCGATGGGATTGATTTTTCTTCCTTCCATCAAAGCTACCCAAGGCACCCTATCTGATCGACTCAAACTGGTCAAAAAGGACATTTCCAGCCTATTTCATTCAAAAATAGCACTGGTCAGCCTTGCCATTATCCTCACTCCCATCGGCATAGGGGCAGGTTCCTACCTTTGGTCCTCCGTGGCTTCCAACTGGCAGGTAGATGCAGACACCATTGCTTTGGTTACTGGGGTGTTGAGTGCATTGGTGAGTGTATTGGGCTGTTTGTTTGGAGGTTGGTTTGCTGACAAAAAGGACCAATGGTGGGCTTTTTTCGGAGCAGGTGGACTGATGGCTTTGGTCACCTTGGTCATGGCATTTTCACCCTCTGTTCCTTTTGTGTATGTGTCTGGAGTTTTGGTTTATGCATTTGCCACTGGCATGGCCTACGCAGGCTTCCTGGCCATCGCTTTGCATGCCGTAGGAAAAGGGTTGGCTTCTACCAAAATGGCCATCTTTATTTCTCTGGGTAATTTTGCGCCGGTCTACATGACAGCATTGGACGGATGGGTGCATGATACTTTCGGCATCCGGCACATGCTTTTGTTTGAGACCCTGCTCGGTGCTTTTTTCATTTTCTCTTGCATCCTTCTGCTGGTCAAACTGCGCGTACCAAGCAAAAGACAAATGGAAATGGTCTCAGAATGATCCAAAACCTGTATAGCATCCTTTGCCCTATGTCTAAGCTTTGATCTTACCCAATGAAAGCAAATCAAGCCAAGGTTTTTTTTTAAACCACATAGTTACATCGTTCACATATAGTTTTTGGAAAACGAAGAATTTTGAAAAACTAGATGACCTACTGTGCCCTATCTGGTAAAAACTTTGGCAGAACAGAAAATCAATTGAAAAAATCTTTATTAAATATTTTACAACATAGGAGATATATGGTTCATTTAAAGATTTATTGACCATTGGTCAAATTCACTTTGATGTCAGGTTCAGACTGAAAAACCATTCTGCAAAGGCTGCCCAAAGATCCCATTCAGGCAAAACAAAAACTGACACATGGTAAGTTAACAGTATGGCAAATACATAGACAAATACCGACTTTTTGTTGCCGGATCTGAAATCCAGTAGCATTAATAGAACCAACAAAGCATCTGCCAATGCAAACCCGAAGAAAGGAACCACCGGTTTGTCATACAGTTTGGGAGCATAATCCACCAAAGCGGGTAAGTAGATATGGATGATCCGATCTGTGACCGGAGTAAACATGGGGAATATCGTACTAATCATAAAGCGGGCATGGGTGGGGCTGTCTTTTCGAAACCATAGACCCAATCCATATAAAATGGCCAACACTAGGGTAGCATTGAACATCAGTGCAAATTCGTACAACTCGAATTTTTCACCGCGGCCCTCCCAACCCAAAGTGGCGTGGATCAGTAAAAGCGTAGCCAGGATCAAAAAAGGAAAAAAGATGATGGAGATTTTGCCGGTCAGGCGATGAATCGCGTAACGCTTGGTTTTGATCAAAGTGGCCTGCAGGATCAAAATCAGACACCACAGGGTCATGGCAATACCATGAAAATGAATGTAAAATGGATAGCTCATTCCCAAATAACCATAATAACCCCTCCAAAAAGCAAGCAGTGCGGCCATAAAGAATGCGGCAAAGACATAGATGCTTTTTTGAAACAGTAGTTTTTGAATTTTCAAGAATTTTATCTTTATAAATTAACGTAGGTTATTAGCATCTAATCGGTCTAAAGGACAACTCATTGTATAAATGTTTCAGATATCTTACGTTTCCCGTATTAGGCCTAAATTGAGCTAAATTCGAGTATACACATTACAAACCATGTAAATCAACCCATCATTCCCTTTTATTTCCAAAAGATTTATCCGGATACGCGGGTGGGTCTGGAACAGGTCTCGGATCCTTTTGGATCAATTCCTGTAAGTGCTTGATCGCAGCTTCAAGTTGGGCGTCTTTGCCATCAAAGGTGGCTTTCGGAAGATTGATCACCTCTATATCCGGAATGAATCCCTCTCCTTCGATCAGCCACTCCCCTTCTTCACCATATACCCCCATCATGGGTGCCCTCGCTATGCCCCCATCACTAAGGGTATTGACACCTGAAAGCCAGACCTCACCTCCCCAGGTACGTGCACCAATGGCCTGTCCCAGTTCCAGCCTTCTGAATCCCTCTGCAAAGGCCTCCCCGTCAGATGCGGTAAATTCATCAACCAAGAGCACCAAATGCCCCCGGAATGCGTACTGCATGTTCCAATAGGGTGCCCCACTTCGGCTTTTCCAGTAAAAGAAGGCTTCACGCATCAGTTTTTCCAAAATAAAGCTGTCTATATTCCCCCCTCTATTAAGCCTCACATCGATGATCAAACCTGATTTCTTGTATTGTGGATAAAAATCCCGGTACCATTGACCAATGTCATTGGCCGTCATGGCACGGAGGTGAACATATCCTATCTGACCATCCGAAGCGGCCTCAGTCTGAAGCTTCCTGCTGTATTCCCACTCGTTGTACCTCAGGTTGGCTTCTGCACCGGCAGTCATGGGTTTGAGGATGCGGTCTGCATTCTTTATTCCTGAGGAGTTTAAGGTTGACAGCCGAACCTGTTGCCCTGCTTTGCCTCTTAACAACTGATGGATATCAGGCACCTCCATGACATCAATTCCATCCACATGGGTAATGACATCGCCTTCATTGAGGTTGACATCGGGATGGGAAAGTGGGGACATTTCGTCGGGATAATCAGGGTCGCTTTGGTAAATGTGCACAATGCGGAAACCTTTTGGGGAACTGCTTCGCGTTATCCGGGCACCTAAAAAAGCAAGGTCCACTTGGTCTGAACCGGTTCTTAGATCACCTCCCCCCACGCTGGTATGCAATACACTCAGTTCCCCAATCAGTTCTCCCATCACATCCGACAATTCTCTACGGGTAGTTACCCTAGTGGCCAGGGTCAGGTACTTTTTATACATTTTATCCCAATCAATTCCATGCATGTTGGCATCATAAAAATAATCCCGCTCCATTCGCCATGCATCCCTGTACAACTGTATCCAATCTTCCTTGGGGTTGATGGAAAACTGCCATTTGCTGAGGTCAAGTTTGTAGGGAGTCAAATCACCCAGTGGACTGTCTTTCAATTCGGCAACATAATGGTTACTGCCAACGGTGAACAGGATATGTTTTTTGTTGAGTGAACTGCTAAAGCTTTTCACATCATCCACAAAAACCTTTTGCTCTGCTTTGGAACTGATCGGGATGTACTTGATCGGTGTTTTTTCACCGGTCGGTGAAGGCATCTGATTGGAATAGATGGCCATGCCCGGTCCCACTTCCTGATAAAACAAAGCCTTTTCTGTCACCAACAGATTTCTGTAATTGCCAGCCGGTACAGGAACTTCCCTCAAGCGTTCCATTAAACCTTCTTCATCCACGGTGACTTTGACATCCCCCTCTTGCTTCTTGGGTTCCTGTTTCAATTCATGGTTGAAGTGGAAGGGTGAAACCAGGTCCTTTTGGAGAGAAATGTGGTAAATTTTCATTTGTTTTTCCCAGAATGGCTCTGGCTGTCTGGTTCCCCAAGGAGAATTGATTCTGGATTGGAAATTTCTGTCACTAAGAAAATAGATCCATTCTCCATCAGGACTCCATTGGGGATTGAGGCTGTTGGCCCGGTCTGATGTAAGTGGAATCCGTTTCTGGTCAGAGACCTTAAAGAGGAACAATTGCATAAATCCATTGGAAGCGGCCTGCCCGTAAGCCAGCCATTCGCTGTCTGGAGACCAAGTCATCACACTTGATACACTTTCCTCGCTTTCAGTCACTTGTATTATTTTTCGTGAGATTTTATTCAAGATCCAGATCTGCTGTTTTAAATCCCTAAAAGCTATTTTGTTGTCATCTGGCGAAGGAACTGGATCAAACCTCAAAATCTGTCCTCCTGAGGTAAGTGGCTTGCCTTTATCCAAACCCAAACTGTTGTATTCATAGAGTTCAAATTCCCCACTTGCATCTGAAAAAACCAAAACCTCTGACCCGTCATTAGAAAAAACCGCATCCCTGAATCTGACTCCGTCTTTTCGATCCAGTCTTACGGTTCTGCCTTCTTTCACAGGCAATACAAATGCCCTTCCCCTAGCGGTTAGAACAACATTTTTCCCATCATTGCTCACTGAAGCACTGCTAATGGACTTTTCAGGGTCAGTTACCCATTTCTCTCTCATTTGGTCAAAATCAGATACCAGATGAACTTGGATTGGTTCTCTTTGTCCATCCAATAGGTTCATCCGATAAAGGTCGGCCCCTACCCTATAAACCATTTGTTCCGCAGAAAATGCCGCTTCTCTGACATCAAAACTTTTTTCATGGGTATGTTGCTTCAAGCCATCACCTGATTCTGTCATAGACCATACATTCATGATCCCGTCTCTCGCTGAAAGAAAGTAAACCCTTCCCTGATGGAACACCGGATGGTGATCTTCGCCCTTGTAATCTTTGGTAAGCTTTACCGCTTCCTCCTCTCCTGCTGAATATTTCCATATTTGACGGGCTGTACCCCCTTCGTAGCGCTTGGTTACATTGTTGTGGAAAGTAGGTCTTACAAAATAATAGGTCTGACCATCGGTGCTGAAACTGCCTTCCGCTGCCATTTCCAAGGGAAGGATGGTTTTCTCTCCCGTTGAAATATTGACAGTTACTGTGTTCAACCTAGGTGCTGTTGCATATTGTCCGGTGACGTAAGCCAATTCATTGGCTGATTTCCAAGCGGTAGGAATGGAAGGGCTAGCCTCATAGGTCAATCGCTTCGGTATACCGCCAGACACCGGAATGATGTATACTTCTGTGGGTCCTTCATAGGAGGCCGCATAGGCTACCCATTTGCCGTCGGGAGAAATTTTTGGAGAGGACTCCTCTCCGGCATGTGTGGTGAGTCTAGCGGCCTCACCACCCCGAAGCATAACTTTCCAAATGTCACCTTCAGCCACAAATACCACCTGATCTCCCTGTACATCAGGTTGCATCAGATAGGGTTTGGCATCTTGGCTCTGTACTGCCTGAAAAAACATCAGACAAAAGAAAAGAGAAATGTAGCGATATCGGATCATTGGGAAGAAATTAAAGGTAATATTCATCTGTATAAGCCTTGAGGCGTTAGGATTAGGTTGTGTTTTTGTCTCAAGCAAATTAGCCAAAAAAGCGAAATTAACAGGCCATTTACTTTTTGAATGGAATAATATGGATGAGTAAGGTCTCACAATGAATTAATGGTTTTAACCTATATACGTTTATTAAAATGTGGTCCTTCACGATATAGGGAATACAATGGTTTTTCGGTTGAACAAAAATCACTTAAAAAACACGTTTTAACACAAAAAAGAATCGGGTGATATTTATTTATTCTGTGTGATAAAATCGAAGACGAAATGAGCCATCATTCATTTAGCCATTAAAAAATTATGTTTTTTTTATAGAAGCGATTTAAATCGTAATAGACAAATTCTTAAGTCAAATATAAAAAGACGAAATATATAGACTGTTTTTTGTATTTTGTAAAGGTATTTGATAAATCAGCCAAACATGAAACCAAAACCCAGATTAAGGGAACGATACCTGAAATTTATTTTTGAAAAGGAGCGTATCAAAACTGTAAATGATCTACATCTGATCTATTCTGAAAATAAGATAGAGAAAAAAACAAAAGCAACAAAAATTGGTCAGTCGGCTTTAGCGATTTGGAAAAAAGGAGAACAATTTAATTTACAGATAACCCCTTACCCGGATTTTAACTTCAGAGACTCGTCTAATAAAAAACAAATTTTTGCTTCCTATTTTAAGAAAATCCTAATCGAAATAAAACTTTTTTCGGGTAGCCATTTATCAAATCGCCTGAATGTTTGTTTTGCTTATTTTAAGTAGCCGGGATGTTTAGCATAATCGTTAAAACCAATTTTAATCCAAAAACAGTGAGAATGACCCCTACACCCAATAAAAGTCTAATCGCCATCCTTTTTGCTTTTGCTTCTATTTTTTCATGTAATCAAAGAGCGGAAGTTTCCTTTCCCGAAAGTAAGTTTGGTTATGAATTTCCGGAAACCAAGCCTTTCCAAATGCCGGAACCCAAGTCCTTTGAATGGAAAGAAATCCATCCTGACAGCGTGGTAGTTTCTAAGGTCTCTTTTGATATGGACAAGCTGCCATCCATTCCATTTTCTTTGAATGAATTCAAGCCACTAAAAAAACCAATGGATGTGCAGCCTTTGGATTGGGAAAATCTTCCAGAGATATCATTAAACCTGGATACTATCACTTCAATTCCCCTAGTAGTAAAGCATTCCATTTTACCCGAACCCACGGTATCCGAAATCATCGAGTCTATCGCACCCAATACAACTTCCGGCTCCATAAACATGATGCTTGAAAAGGGGAATTATGGTTTGACTACTGCAGGGTTGATTCTAGACGATCAAAATTTTGTTTGGCAAGCCAATAGAAAGAATCTTATCAAAGTTATTGGGAATCGTTTTTTTTCCTATCCCATTGTTTCAGAAATATCAACTGATTTAATCATTAAGTTAAACAGAGATCAAAATGGTAACCTTTGGATTTCAACTTTAGGTAAAGGTGTTTTCAGGGTCAATACCAAAACGCAAATTATCACAAACTACAATTTACCGGGAGACTTCCCCAATTTTATTTACAATGTAGAATCTGATGAAAATGGTTTGTTATGGATGTCCAGTATCGGTGATGCAGTATATATCTTGGATCCGGAAGCTGAAACCATCAAGCGATTGCCCATCCAAGAGCTCGAAGGTAATTCGGGAAATGCAGCGATTTCCATCAAAAAGGATAAACAAAACAACCTATGGATAAGCAATCGGTCGGATATTTCAGTCATTTCCCCGGATAGAAAATCCTTTAAAAAAATCAAAAAAGAGCAGGGATTGTTGGACGGTATTAAAACAGGATTTTTTGAAGATTCGGCAGGAAATATGTGGATTGAATCTATTGAATCGCAAGGTGCTCAGGTCATCTCTACTGCCCAAAAAACAATTTCCACCCTGGGAAAGGAGCAGGGTTTCGATGGCAATGGGATTTTGTATGCAGAGGATCAGTTAAACCGAATCTGGATTCATGACAACAACTATTCTTATGTCATCGATCTTCAAAAAAATTCGCAAAAGCGATTGCAAACCAACTCTTCTCTCGTCAATGGACCCGTCACCAATGCTTCTTTAACTGATTCCCGGGGGAATGTTTGGTTGGGCACCAATAATGGAGGCTTATTTCTTTATGATCCTTTAGGGCCATTGCCTGAATTTTTTACAGCAAACAATGGATTTGATGGCAATGAATTTTGGGGAACTTTTGAGGATAATAGAGGCAGAATTTGGATAATGACCCACAGCAAAATCCATATCTATGATCCTTTCAAAAACGAATTGAAATTTTTGGGAACAGAACATGGAATAAGAAAACCATCTGGAATTTTCAGGCATATATTTTATCTGAGAAACAACCAGGTACTCATTACCTCAGAAGCTGGATTTTCATTGATCAATTTGGATGAGAACTCCATTACAAATGTGAATGTAAAACCGAGTCGACTCAATCTTGCTTCTTATGGTAGTATGGATCAAAATGGGAATTTATGGATCGGCACAAATTCAGGACTTGTTTGGTATAATTCGAGTTTTGATTCGGTTAAATGGCTTGACCAATCTTCCGGACTATCATTCAATATCGTCTCTGCCACATTACCAGGAAAAGATTCAAAAATTTATGTAGCGACTTACGACAAGTTAAATATTCTTGACCCCATTGAAAACAAAATCTGGCATATTGGAAAAGAAGAGGGAATGGCATCCAGTGACCTTTTGACAATTGTTCCAAGTCAAAATGGCGGTTTTTGGATTCCAACTATGGAAGGAATATCCATTTTCGATCAGGATTTCAAAACGCTTACCAATATCACCTCCAGAAACGGCCTTATTCCAGAAGATGTATACGACCTGTTAGAATCAGATGAATACTTTTATGCAGGTTCCAGCGATGGCTTGATTCAAATCCCTAAAAAGCAATTCATGGAAAATGAAGGAAGTAACCATCAATCCTTTCAACTCTATAATTACGCTAAAGGCTTCGGTTACCCATATACTGACCACAACCAAAAATCCGGTTCCTTTCTAAAAAGTGGCATGGCGCTTTATGGAGTTACCCCACTTTTGGCGGTAGCCACACAGGAACCCATTCCCAATTCCATCAGCCCTGAGGTATTTATTACGGGCTTGGACATCATGGACCAAAAAACGTCCTTTAAAAGGCTCTCGGACATTGTCAGCAATGTCAAGCCGGGAGATACTTTATGGAATGCAGACGGAAAAGTGTTCTACTTTTCCGATAGTCCCGTCGCCTCTGATGATTACCTCACCCAAAACAAAATCCACTGGGACAGTATCAGTCCAACCTTCAATCTACCCATAGGCCTTACGCTTCCCCACGACCAAAATGCCCTTCAATTCTATTTTGATAATCCGGAATCCAAAAGTCGAGGCAGCATCTTGTACAGTTACGTGCTTGAGGGATATGAGGACAGCTGGTCCAATCCCCTTCCCGATGCCAAATCTAAGAGTTATTTTAACCTTAGTCCCGGAGCGTATACCCTAAAGGTGGTTACCAAAGGATTTAATGGTATCTGGAGCGAACCTGCTAGCCTGAAGTTCACCATCCTGCCTCCTTGGTGGCTGACCTGGTGGGGCTATTTGCTATTTGCCGTTATTTTCTCCGGAATCGTTTGGGCCATTGTCCAGGTCAGATCGAATATGCTTAAAAAAGAAAACCGGATTCTGGAAGAAAAAGTCAAACTCCGAACCTCGCAATTGGAAAAATCGCTTAACGACCTCAAATCCACCCAAGCCCAACTGATCCAATCCGAAAAGATGGCCTCGCTGGGTGAATTGACGGCTGGCATTGCCCATGAGATCCAGAATCCCTTGAATTTTGTGAACAATTTTTCTGAGGTGAGCGCTGAATTGCTGATGGAAATGGAGGCGGAATTGGATCAGGGTGACCTTGCAGAAGCTAAATCGCTCTCCAGAGATATCCGTGAAAACCTCCATAAAATCAGCCACCACGGAAGGCGCGCAGATTCCATTGTCAAAGGGATGTTGCAACACAGCCGGGGAACAACGGGCGAAACCAAGCCAACCAATATCAACGCCATGGCAGAGGAATACCTGCGGCTTTCTTATCAGGGTTTCCGGGCAAGGGACAAGGATTTTCAAGCTGATTTCATTACTGAACTTGACCCCGATCTACCACGGGTCAATGTAGTCAGGCAGGATATGGGAAGGGTGTTGCTCAATCTGATCAACAATGCTTTTTATGCCTGTGCTGAGCGGAGTCGAAGTGCCTGTGCTGAGCGGAGTCGAAGTGCCTTTGCTGAGCGGAGCCAAACTGTTTTATCAAACCAAGACAATGAAAGTTCAAGTAAGAGCAATGGTGAAGCTTATAAACCCCTGGTAACCCTCAAAACAAAAATTCAGGATGGATATATCTTAATATCAGTTTCCGACAATGGAAATGGGATCTCCCCCGATATCAAAGACAAAATATTCCAGCCCTTCTTTACTACCAAGCCAGCAGGTCAAGGAACCGGCCTGGGATTGTCCATGAGTTATGACATTATTAAGGCACATGGGGGTGAGTTGAAAGTAGAATCCAGAGAAGGTGAGGGCAGCGAATTCATGGTATTAATTCCAACTTAGGAAGCTAAAATTATACCGCCGACTCCTTTTTATTTTATGCAAATGTGTTTAAAGGGTTGGTGATGAGGAGGTTATTACATCGATAAATGAATATTTATTCAGAGCACTTTATTTCAATAGCACCATGAAAAAGAACCTAGGTCCTAATTTTATCACCTGTCCTATACCTTTCTTCATTTTTTTATTCCTTTTTTTCAATTGCCATCCATTATTTGCTCAAATAAACTCCAGTAAAGGACTGCCAACAATCACCACATACTTCCCAAGAGAATACAAAGGCCACAACCAAATCTGGAACATCATTCAGGATGAAAGGGGGTTTATGTATTTCGGTACCAGTGCAGGTATTTTAGAGTATGATGGCGCAAATTGGAACAAATTGAAATTCCCAAAAACTTCCAGTGCGATTAGCAACAGGGCATTTTACAAAGATGCCACAGGTAGGATTTTTTATGGTGCTTTGGGTGACCTTGGTTATTTTGACTTGGATGAATACGGCAACACCAGGATGGTTTCTTGGCTTGACTTTATTCCTGATGAATTCAAGGTATTCAATGATATTTGGACCATCCATCAGGTAGGAAAAATTCTTTTTTTTCAAACTAGGGATATGATTTTCCTTATTGATATCTCAAGTGGAATCGAATCACCTAAAGTGGAAGTGTGGAAACCCGACACCGCATTCATGTATGCATTTTATGAAAACGGAGATTACATCGTACACCAACAAGAACTCGGAATTTTTAAAATATCAGAAAACAAGCTTGAACTGATTCCGGGAAGTGAATTTTTGGGTAAGGAGAGAGTACAGGTGCTACTGCCCTATTCATTTGAAAATTCAAATTCAAACGGACTTTTAATAGGGATGTTTGCCGGTGGCATGTACCTCTACGATGGAAAAGATTTTAAACTTTTCCCAACAGAAGGATATAATACTGAAGGTGCCACTAGATTATACAAAGGGTTAATTCATCCAGATGGAAGGTATATTTTGGGATTTGCCGGAGCAGGAGTAAATATCATAGAAAGAAATGGGGAGGTCCAATACAACTTCGACCTCAATACAGGAATCCCAGATGAATCAGTATATGCGGTTTACATGGACAAGGCAGGAATACTATGGATCGGTACTGAAAATGGGATAGCTAAAATTGAAATCTCATCTCCCTTGACCCGTTTTTCATTTTCTAAATCAAGCAATACAAATATCATTTCTTTAAACAGTTTGGGAAATGATCTGTATTTGGGAACTCCTATCGAAGTTTTGAAGCTTGACCATAAAGACGGGCTGATTAAGTCCGTTCCAGGTGTTCCTTTTTCCCAGATTTTCAGAATGGCGAGAGATGGAAAGGATTTACTGATAGCCACAGAAGGACTTGTCGCTATCAGGGATGAAAAAATAATTCCCATAAGAGAATCCATAGGAGGCGATTTTCAACTACTGGATGTTTTGGTTTCCAAATATTATCCTGATTTAATGTATTGTAGTGGTGCCTTCGGCATTTCAATTTTAAAAAGAGCCATTGTCTCAGGAGGAGAAGAAGGCTGGGAATTTTTGGGAAATATTGCGGGAATTTCGAAGGATGTTTACAGTCTGGTGGAAGATGAAGATGGGGTGATTTGGGGGGGGACCCATGCAGAGGTGGTTTATAAAATCAAGTTAGGAATAACTGCCTCCAAGGAATATGACCTGAAAAGCACCAAAGTGGAACTGATAGGTTCTGAACAAGGATTAAAGAATGCCCCGGGATCTGTTTCAAAAATCAAGGATAAAGTCTTTTTCCCGACAACAGAAGGTTTTTTGACCTACAACAAAACTACAAATGAATTCGAAAGAGATTCTGTTTTTAGTTTTTCGGATAAAAAGGTGGAATTATCAGCAGAAAATTCTCTTTTGATTGAGGATAAATTGGGCCGGGTATTGGTATTGTTTGGGTCTGAAAAAAAACTCGCAATCCCACAGTCTGACGGAAGCTATATCCTTGAAGATTATCCTATAAATTTATTTACCGGCGAAATAATCTCTGCTTTTTATTCGGAACCCGACAGTACCATCTGGCTGGGCTCTGATGAAGGACTGATTAGAATCGATGGAAATAAAAAGCTACAAAGTGATAAAAGCTTCTCCATTTACCTTACCGAAATTATTGCAGGACCGGATACCCTGAGCAGAATTCCCCAATTGGAAAAAGGTAGTATTCCACAACGGGATTTTAAAAACAATTCAATAAGATTTGGTTTTGCCTCTCCTTTTTTTGAGCAAGAGCACAGGACCGTTTATCAGACATTTTTGGAAGGATTTGACAAAGATTGGTCTGTTTGGGGTAGAAATACCTTTAAGGAATATACCAATCTTTCCCCTGGTAATTACACATTTCATGTCCGAGCCAAGAATATCTACAACACGGTAAGCGAGGAAGCCACATACAAGTTTATCATTTTAAGTCCCTGGTATGCCACCTGGTGGGCCTATTTGATGTATGTCTTACTGCTCATATTGATTATCACAGCAATTGTCAAATTTCGCTCCACCAAGCTGAAAGCAGAGAATAGGATATTGGAAGAAAGGGTGCTGGAAAGAACCTTACAGCTGGAAAGGTCACTTACTGACCTCAAATCCACTCAAGCCCAACTCATCCAATCCGAAAAAATGGCCAGTCTTGGTGAACTCACCGCAGGTATCGCCCATGAAATCCAGAATCCACTGAATTTTGTGAATAATTTCTCAGAGGTCAGCAGCGAGTTGGTGGAAGAGATAAAAAGTGAAAGGTCAAAGGTGGAAGGTGCTAGAGACGAAAATCTTGAAGATGAACTGTTGGATGATATCGCTCAAAATCTCCAGAAAATCAACCACCACGGCAAGCGGGCGGATGCAATTGTAAAGGGAATGTTGGAGCATAGCCGGTCAAGTTCAGGTGAAAAAGTGGTAACGGATATCAATGCCTTGGCACATGAGTACCTGCGCCTCTCCTATCACGGCATGCGGGCTAAGGATAAATCATTCAATGTGGAATATGAGACCCATTTCGATCCGGATCTACCCAAGGTAAATGTGGTGCCTCAGGATATGGGACGGGTCTTGTTAAATATCTTCAACAATGCTTTTCAGGCGCTTAACGAGAAAGACCTTCCAGGTTTTTTAGACGACGATAAAAGAAATCTGGAAGGTCTTCGCCCCATCGTTACCGTCTCCACCAAAAACTTTGGTGACAAAATCGAAATCTCCATCAAAGACAACGGTCCCGGCATCCCCGAAGAAATTAAAGACAAAATCTTCCAGCCTTTCTTCACTACTAAGCCTGCTGGACAAGGGACGGGATTGGGGTTGAGTTTAAGTTATGATATTGTGAAGACGCATGGAGGTGAGATTAAAGTGGAAAGTGTAGAAAGTGGTGGAACAGAGTTTTTTATTCAATTGCCTGTTGTATAAATCATTCCTCCCCGATTGAGAATTCCTCCAAGGCTTATTTCATTTATTTACCACATAGAAGCATAGTTGACATAGAGGTTTTTCCGTTCAAAATAATTTGAAATCAAATTGTTTTACATCATAAAAAGAATATTTGAGGAGTAAGCCATCACAAAACTTATTGTACAAATATCAATAAAATTCAAAAAACGATGTGGCCTATGTGCCCTAGGTGGTCAACCCATTTTGAAACTTACCAAAGTACTCAAATGCCTTTTTCATTTATTTACCAAGCCCCATTGTTTCCCATCAAAATGTATGGATGAGCATTTTACCCGGAAAGTATTTGGGTACTTTGGGACAGTAAAACCCTGTGTTCATCCTTTTTCAATTGAATAAAACCCCACATTTTTTAATTTGGAACAAGTCTTAAAAATTAAATTAAAAAGCAGGATTTGTCAGCAAAAGCTATTTCCGACAAGTGCCTATAAATCAAGGTAAAATATCTATATTATATGTTAATCTGGCAGTTAAAAATTCAATATCAATCAGATAAACAAGGTCAATTAAATTATTTATTGAACGATTCAAATAATGATTATTCTATCTGGGTTAAGGTTAAAAAAAGCTGTTTTAAATGCTATTAAGTTTGGCTAATCCTTATAGGATGAATGAATAAAAAAAGCTTCTTTTTTTGCCTGGCTGATTTTAGGCACATTTTAATTGTTCCGACAACGGGAAATCATTGCTGAAAACAAAAGACAAGTCTATGAACGCACACAAACATCCAATCCCTGCTAGCTTAATTGTTTTATTAATTCTGTTCAGTTTTTCCCCTACTAGGGCACAAACCATTGAAACCCAATTTATCTCCGTTTCTGATGGATTGGCCTCCCCTTTCGTAAGGGATGTCATCCAAGACAGGTATGGTCTGATCTGGGTGGCTACCTCCAATGGATTGCAGAAATACGATGGATTGAAGTGGGAATCCTTCAAAAATATCCCCGGAAAACCTGCAAGTCTGCAGAGTGTAGACATCTGGGGTTTGGCCGAAGATGAAGACCATAACCTTTGGGTGGCAAGTGGTCTTGGTGTATCCAAGTATGACCGGAAGAAAAATGTCTTTATCAATTATGATTTTACAAGAGAGTTCAGCTTGTATGAAGGGGCTGGAAGAGCTTTCAACATTTTCATTGATTCAGATAAAAAGATTTGGGCCACCACTGAGTTTGTTGAACTGGTTTTCTATGACCCTGCTTCCGACAGTTGGAAATATCCCAAATACGAAGTACCTGGGATAGATGAACCATCCCATATGGGGTTATCTTTGGGAGTGACTGAAGATAAGCTGGGTGGGCTTTGGTTTGGTTCCTCACTGTATGGCTTGATGCATCGCCCCAAAGGCCAAGAGGCTTTTAAACCAGAGCAAGTTTCCTTTAGAGGCGTAGAGTTTTTTAGAGAAAATGAAGAATTTATTACTGACCTCTATGCGGATACTTTGGGGATGCTTTGGATCACGACCCGAAACGGGGTTTATAAATACAATCCTGAAAACAAGTCCCTTGCTGTGCTCCAAGAATATGATCAGCGCAGACTTACAGCTGATTACCTCTGGAACAGCATTCAGACAGATCCCAATGGGGATGTTTGGATTTCAAACAACTCCAGAGGAATATTGAAATTTGATGGTCTATCTGACTCCTTTCAGGAAATGAGATTTTCCGAAGCCAATAGGATTTTTTCGGGTGGATGGGATATCACGCTCACTGATTTCATGATTGACAAGAGTGGGATATTCTGGTTTGGGAATACCACAAAGGGTCTCATTAAATACAACCCTGTCAATAAACCATTTACGTATTTTTCACATGAACCTTCCAATCCCAACAGTATCAGTCCGAACGGAGTTTTTGGACTCTTGGCTTCCAAAGCCCAGCCCGGAAAGGTTTATGTAGGTACCCGAGGCGGAGGAATCAATGTATTTGATCCGGAAAACCGGACTTTCAGCAAAGTGAAATACAATGCCGTCAATGACATGTTTGGAGGTTCGGTGAGGGGTATTTTCGAAGACGATGATGGGACACTTTGGCTGGGCACCTGGGGAGATGGTTTGATCAAATTGGACAGGAATTTTAAAGAGGAAAGAAGGTATACCATCGCTCCAGATTCCGAATCGGGTCTATCCAACAATCAGGTTCGGGTAATCAAAAGAGCAAAAGATGGAAAACTCTGGCTAGGCACCAACAATGGTCTGAATATCCTTGACCCAAGAACCGGAAAGGTTCAAAAAATCCCAAGTACGTATTCCCGCCCCTATCCCGAAGAGGTCATTGAGTTGGTCAATGGATTTTTAGAGAGTAAACAAAAAATCGCTTCCATTGAAGAAGTGGGCGATTTTCAGGATCTGAGCCAATCACTTGAAATTAAAGAGGCAGGCAATTACTTGGTTGTCAGTGTAGGGGAAGGGGATTTTAGAAGCATGGCAGATTTTGGTTGGCTAGAAAATGAGGGCAAGGATACCATCAGTGGTTTGGTGGATTTTCGCAGGTCCTATTATGCAGGTGGGGCAGCCAAAAACAGGATCTTTATGGAACAAGTCTCCCTCGAGGCCGGGAAATATTCCCTCCGATACAAGACCGATGACAGCCATAGTTTTGGCAAATGGAATGAGGATCCACCAGATCGAATACCCCTGTATGGAATTGCCTTGATCAAAATGGCAGATCAAAAAATAGAACAGACCTTGACGTCTTTTATGGATCAAAAAGACAAGGGATTGACAACAAGTGGGGCCAACATCTTTACCATAGAAATCGGTGCACAATACAACTGGCTGGGAACCAACAATGACGGACTCAACAGAATCGATCCAGGCACCCTCATCTATACGGTGTTTTCCCATGATCCCCGCGACCCTAATTCGATCAGCAGCAATTTCATCACCGGGCTTTTGGAAGATGAAAAGGGATTTCTTTGGATTACAACAAATGCTGGATTGAACAAAATGGACATCCATACTGGTCAAATCACGCGGTACACAGAAGAAGACGGTCTGCCTACCAACCTTACCGAGGACATCATAGCAGGGGAAAACGGGGAGATGTGGATCTCCACACAAAACGGAATCTCACAGATGGTCACCAACGAATCCCTTGGAAAAGTAACCTTCATAAACTACAATTCAGATGACGGTTTGGGAGGAGATACTTTTATTTCATTGGCAGGTATCAAGACATCGGATGGCAGATTTTATTTTGGCGGAGATCATGGACTGACTGCTTTTGGCAATATTGCCGCCAACAATATCCCTCCTAATTTGATCCTATCCAACTTACTGGTTTCCAATAAATCAGTGTTTGATATGGGAGATGATTCTCCCCTACTCACAGATTTGGGCAGTTTGGATCAAATCACTTTAAAACATGACCAAAATGCCCTGAGTTTTGAATTTGCTGCCTTGCATTTTTCCAATCCAAAGAAGAATCAGCTTGCCCATAAGTTGGAGGGTTTTGATGAGGATTGGATCTATGACAACAGAAATTTTGCCTCTTACACCAACCTTGATCCCGGCGAATATACCTTCAGCATCCGTGGTTCCAATGCAGATGGGGTTTGGAATGAAGCAGGAAAATCCCTCAAAATCATCATCCTCGCACCTTGGTGGAAGACGGGCTGGGCTTACGCGGCTTATGCGCTTTTGTTTGCCTTGGCAATTTTTGCTGTTGACCGGGTGCAGCGACGCAGAATCATGCTGAGGGAGCGGGAAAAAGTAAGGGAGAAGGAATTGAAGCATGCCAAGGAAATCGAAGTGGCCTATGAAAACCTGAAAGCGGCCCAGCATCAACTGGTGCAACAGGAGAAACTTGCTTCCCTGGGTCAGCTTACCGCAGGTATAGCGCATGAGATCAAAAACCCCTTGAATTTTGTGAATAACTTTTCGGAACTCAGTGAGGAGTTGATTGTAGAATTAAAGGAAGCACTCGATAAGGGAGACACTGAAGAAGCCAAGGAATTGGCCACTGATATCAAGATGAACCTGCACAAAATCCATGAACATGGCAGCCGTGCAGACCGAATAGTCAAATCCATGCTGATGCATTCAAGAGGTGGTGAAGGCAAAAAGGAGCCCACTGATTTGAACCTGCTGCTCAAAGAATACACCAACCTGGCATTTCATGGCATGCGTGCCGGCAAAAATCCGATAAATGTGGATTTGGTCTTTGCGCTCGATGAACAGCTCAAACCCATCCCGCTTATTTCAGAGGATTTTAGCAGGCTGGTAGTCAATCTGGCCAACAACGCCTTTGATGCTATCAGAGAAAAGGAGAAAAGCTGGAAGGTCAATAACGAGAATTTTAAGCTGGTCAAGGCCAATGGGAACGAATCAGTCTTGGAGGAAGCAAAATATCAGGCCCGTTTAAAAGTGGTTACTCAGAAAAAAGGAGATGCCGTGGTCATCATTTTTGAAGACAATGGCATAGGGATCCCGACGGAAATCAGAAACAAAATCCTACAACCGTTTTTTACCACCAAAAAAGGCACAGATGGGACCGGATTGGGCTTGAGCATCACCAATGACATTATCAAGGCCCATGGTGGAACTCTGGAAATAGAATCAGAAACTAACCAATTCAGCAGATTTATAATTACACTCATTTAAAAAGATAAAACATGAAATTTTTAATAGTAGATGATGAAAAAGATGTCGAGATGTTGTTTCGGCAAAAACTCAGAAAAGAAATCAGAAGCGGGACCGTAGAACTGGAATTTGCTTTTTCGGGTTTGGAAGCCCTCGAAAGACTCCGTTCCCAAAAGCCTCCGGAAGTTCTCTATATCTTTTCAGACATCAATATGCCGGGGATGACAGGACTTGAGCTACTGGAAAAAGTGAAGGATGAATTTCCCCAGATCCAGGTGAGTATGATCTCTGCCTATGGAGACAGTGAAAACCACGACAGGGCAATGAGTTCAGGGGCAAAGGAGTTTTTCACCAAACCCATAGATTTTGATTCACTCAAAAACGAGGTAGAGCAAATTCTTAAGGAGCAGGCCTAAACCATTTACCCAATCAATTTGATTACCTGATGCATAATGAAATAAGTAAGGTATTAGCCGCACGGAAAGTTTACGATACCTACTGGGAAAGCTACACCATTGGAGACTTGGAAACCTTCGCCTCCACTTTGGATGATTATTTTGAAATGATCGGAACTTCAGAAACTGAAGTCTGCCATTCCAAAACTGATGGGATCGAATTTTTGAAAGCCCAACTGCACGAGGTAGTTGGTAAAGTAGAGATGCGAAACAGGCAAATTGATGTAATTCCTGTGGACAATTTGATGCTGGTCAATGAGCAATGCGATGTCTATGTCCTTACGGACTCAGTATGGAATTTTTATTCTAAAATCAGATTATCCACTTTTCTAAGAGAAACCGAATCAGGATGGAAAGTATTTCAGCAGCATGGTTCGTTTCCTGATATGCGGGTGCAGGAAGGGGAAACAATTGCCTTAGAGAAAATCAGCAAAGAAAACCTTGAACTCAAGGATGCGGTCAAGCGTCGCACTGCCGAACTGGAAAACAAAAACCGGGAATTGGCCATCGAAGCGGCTCTTGAGAAAGTGCGAGCTGTGGCCATGAGCATGAAAAAACCCGAGGATATGCTCGATGTCTGTCGGATTATTTCGGACCAGTTGCAGGATTTTGGAGTAGAAAAAATTCGAAATGTTCAGCTTGCAATTATAGAAGAAAACATCGGGCAATACCTCTGCTACCAGTATTTCACTCCTTACGAAAAAACCACCATAGAAAAAACCGAATACCTCAAAAGTCCGGTAGAACATGGCATGGTCAAGCAGATGCTTGCTTCTCGGGACGGTTTTTTTATCGGTAATCTAATCGGTGAGGAACTCGAAGACTTTCGCACACACCGAAAAGAAGAAAACCATTTTCCTGATCCATTTTTGGATAAAGCCACAGCATTGGATTATTGTTTTTTGTCCATTGGGGAGGGGGGACTTGGACTGACTTTGTATCAGCCAATTACTGAAGATGTTTTGACTTTGTTCAAGCGTTTTCATCAGGTTTTTTCCTTGGCTTACCAGCGGTTTCGGGATATCCAAAAAGCGGAAGCGCAGGCGAGAGAGGCACAAATAGAGGCAGCGCTGGAAAGGGTCAGGGCCCAGACCATGGCCATGCACAGCAGCGAGGATGTGGGGAATTGTGTGGTCAAGATGTTTAGTGAACTCACTGCCTTGGGAGTGGATGGAGGGACCCGATTTGGAATTGGAATCTTAAATCATGAGAACGAAAACAATCAACTTTGGACAGCTCGCAAAACCGGAGAGGAAGTCAACATGCATATCGGCAATATTGATATGGCCTCGCACCCTTTGCTGAAAAGTGCCCGACAGGCTTGGAAAGCACAGATTTCCTTCCACAAGTATGTATTGGAAGGAGAGGATTTGTTGGATTACTACCAAATGCTCAATAATGCGCCTGACTATAAAATACAGATACCTTTAGAAAAATTACCAAAAAAGGAAATCCAAAACTGTTTCATATTTGAGCATGGATTTTTTTATGCCTTCAGTCCCAATGAATTCCAACCTGAATTGATTCACATTACCAAACGTTTCAGTTCTCTGTTTGAACAAACCTATAGAAGGTATTTGGATTTGGTTAAAGCAGAATCCCAAGCCCGTGAGGCAGAAATCGAGTTGTCTCTGGAACGGGTTAGGGCAAGGACCATGGCCATGCACCATACCGAAGAACTCAAAGAAGTCATTCAGGTAGTATTCGACCAATTTGTGGGATTGAATATCCATGTTGATCATGCCGGATTTATTTTGGATTACAAAGAACGGGAAGATATGCATATTTGGCTGGCAGACCAACAACAAGGAGTGCCCACCGAAATCACCATTCCCTATTTTGATTCGCCCCATTGGAACAGTTACCTCGAGGCCAAAGCCAGGCAAGAATCTTTCTTTGCCAACCTGCTCCCTTTTGAAGTAAAGAACAATTTCTACCGGGATCTTTTCGCGTTGATTCCGGAATTGACGGAAGAAGCACGGCAAGCCATTTTCAGCAAACCGGCACTTGCCATCTCCACCGTATTGCTGGACAATGTGGGATTGTATTTTGAGCATTATTCAATGACTCCCTATACGGCCGAAGAGAATGCGATTCTGATGCGCTTTGGAAAAGTATTTCAACAGACCTACACCCGCTTCCTCGATCTCCAAAAAGCTGAAGCCCAGGCGAGGGAAGCACAAATTCAATTGGCATTAGAGAGAGTTCGGGCCAAAACCATGGCGATGAAAACCCAGTCAGACCTACTTGGCATTATTGAATTATTCGGCCAACAACTTAGTGATCTGGATGTGAGGTTCACTGACGTTACCTTTATTGAAGGAGCCATCACAAAAACTAGAGATTGGGAATTATGGAGTTATGTCCCAAGTGCAGATAACCTCACACACAAAATTCACATTCCCTACATTGATACTCCATACTTTACCAAAACAGCTAAGGCTGTTGAGGAGTATGAAAGGACAGGCAATCCTATTCAGACTAAATTTTTCTCAAAAGAAGAAAAAGACGAATTTCTGGATCACTATTGGAAATATGCGCCTGCTGTTCCAGAAAAAATTATGGGTTTAGTTTATTCCAATCCCGGTTCAACAATTGTGGATGCGTTTTTGGAGGAAGTAACCGTTTCCATAGTTCGCTGGGATCTGAAACCCTTCACAGATGAGGAACTTTCAATTTTTGAACGTTTTGCAAAAGAATTTAAGCAAACTTATACCCGCTTCCTTGATATCAAAAAAGCGGAAGCACAGGCAAGGGAAGCACAGATAGAAGCTGCACTGGAAAAAGTCCGTTCCCGGTCCTTAGCCATGCATAGAAGTGATGAGCTAAAAGAAGTGGTCTCTGTTCTTTTCGAAAAATTAAAAGACCTGCAAATCCCATTTACTGCCGTTGGCATCGCCACAAACATGGAAGGATCAAAAGATTTAAATGCTTTTGTCTGCGGTCAAAATGATGCTGGCCTGGTCATCACTAATTATCGTCTTCCTTACTTTGATAATCCGGTACCTAAAGATTTATACGGGGCCATAGAAGAGCAATTGGATTATTATGTGGGCCATTATTCAAAAGAAGAAAAAGATGCCTTCTACAACTATGTGATTGAACATACTGCTGAATTCAGGCATTTGCCCGAGGATATCAAGCGCATGATATTCGATAGCACCACCTATACCATTTCCATGGTGGCGGTTAAGAATGCAGTGTTTAATGTAAATGATTTTGAAGGGAAGGTATTAGCTGAAAGTGAAATCGACATCATCAAGCGTTTTGCTAGGGTTTTTGATCAGGCTTATATCCGCTTCCTTGATCTCCAGAAAGCGGAAGCACAGGCGAGGGAAGCACAGATTGAAGCGGGATTGGAACGGGTACGTTCCAAAAGTTTGGCGATGCATAAAACTGCTGAACTACAAAGTGTGATCCATGCCGTTCATCAGGAGTTGCTTAATCTGAACATATCCATTTCTGGCGGATCTTTTATTGTCATCAACAATGAAATTGATAATGAAATCCAATGTTGGGGTTCGGGCGGCACTGCAGACACTTCGGATAGGATCCATATCCCCCACTTTGAAAAACCATTCTATACTCATCTATTAAACGGGATAAAAAACGGTCCTGGATTTTTTACCGAGGAATACACCCAAGAAGAGAAAATAGAATTTTTCACCTTTTTATTTCAGCACGAGCCTTGGTCAAAACTGAGTGCCAAAGAGAAAAATAATACGCTATCAGCACCGGGCGGATATACACGATCTTGTGCTGTATCTAAGCATACAAGTATTTTTATAATCAACCACTTTGGAGAAAAATTTTCTGAAGCTGAAAATGCTATTCTCAAACGTTTCGGAAAAGTATTTGACCAAACCTACACCCGATTTCTTGACCTCCAAAAAGCCGAAGCACAGGCAAGAGAGGCACAGATAGAACTCTCCCTTGAGCGGATCCGGTCCCAGGTCACTGCCATGCAGGAATCCTCCGATTTACTCGATATTGTAGTAACCATGCGGGCCGAATTTGTTAAGCTTGGTCATGAAGCGCATTACTTCTGGCACATGCGTTGGCTGCCGGAGCGGTATGATAAAGCGATGACTTCCGGTGATGGTACCAAAATCGGTATGGTGATGACACTTCCCCGGCACATCCACGGAGATATACCTTTGGTAGCCGATTGGGAAAAGACGAAGGAGCCCACCGTAGTTCTTGCGATGGAAGTAGAAACGGCCGTGGATTATGTTCACAAAATGATCACCCTCGGTGATTTTGAGCAAGTGGATCCTCAAGCGCCTACGCTGGATGAAATCCGGCATATTGGCGGCCTCACTTTTGTAATGGCACGAACCACACACGGGGAAATCGGTTACAGCCTGCCGGGCGTAGTGACAGACCCACCTAAAAATGCGGTAGATACCTTAATACGTTTTGCCGGAGTCTTCGATTTGGCCTATAAGCGTTTTGAAGATTTGAAATCCGCAGAGCGGCAACACCGTGAAGCACAAATTGAACTGGCCCTCGAGCGTGTGCGAGCCCGCACCATGGCAATGCAAAAGTCCGAAGAACTTGCAGATGCAGCCTTTGTACTTTTCGAACAGCTTAGGGCATTGGGCGGCAATCTCTGGGGCACAGGATTTGGCTTGTGCCAAGAGCATGTTGGAAAGGATGAATTTTGGTTCGCCAATGAAAATGGGGTATTCCCGCCCGTTGCTATTCCGAACACCACTGATCCTGCACATAAGCAAATGTATCGGGAATGGCAGAAAAAAACTGATTTTCTATCCATTGAAAAGTCAGGAGCAGCGCTCAAGAGCCATTACGATTACATGTTGTCCCTTCCGGAGGTCAGGCTGTTTTTCCAAAAAATCATTGACGAAGGACTTTCCTTTCCTGAAAAGCAGCAGTGGAATGCCGCCTATTTTTCAAAGGGGTATTTATTGATCATCACGCTGGAACCTTATCCCGAACCGGAAATCTTTAAGCGCTTTGCCAAAGTTTTCGAACAAACCTACACCCGCTTCCTCGATCTCCAAAGAGCCGAAACCCAGGCAAGGGAAGCCAAAATCGAAGCAGCCCTCGAAAAAGTCCGATCGCGAACGATGGGCATGCAGTCAAGCGATGAGCTGCCTGAAGTAGCCAACCTGCTGTTTACAGAAGTGAGGTCGCTTGGTATCCCTGCCTGGAGTTGTGGCTACAATATTCTCGCTGAAGATAAAAAAACAGCTACTGCCTGGATGAGTAGCGAAGGAATCATGCAAACGCCTTTTCAGCTTCGCTTGTTTGGTGAAGCATCTTTTGATGAAATGGGTGAATTCATTCCGAGTGATCATACAATGTTTGTTCAGGAACTCGGTGGTAAAGCGTTGGAAGATCACTATGCCTACATGAAAACCTTCCCCGACCTGCAATCTACATTTAAGAACATTGAAGAGCAGGGACTCTCTCTTCCCACCTATCAGATCAACCACCTCTGCAAATTCGGCCACGGATTTCTCCTGTTCATCACCTATGAGCCAGTTCCGGATGCTCATGGTATATTTAAACGCTTTACCTCGGTATTTGACCAAACCTACACTCGGTTTTTAGATCTGAAAAAGGCTGAAGCGCAGACCAGAGAAGCTCAAATTGAAAATGCGCTTGAGAAAGTGCGCTCCCGGTCCTTGGCCATGCAAAGCCCTGATGAACTGATTGAGGTAGCGGAACTGCTAAGGGAAGAAATGGGTGCATTGGGCGTAGAGGAATTGGAAACCAGCTCCATATACATCCAGGATGAAAGCAGCGGATTGACCCAATGTTGGTTTACCATCAAGAATCCGGATAACCCTGACAAAGCGATAACAGACCAGATGACTATTGACCTTCAGGATACCTGGGTGGGCCGAAAGATGGATGAATTTTACCGGTCCAAAGCAAAACAAACTTCCATCCTGATGCAGGGTGAGGGAAGGATAGAATGGATCCGATATTGTGAAGAAAAATGCGACCTCTTTGGGACCAGCAATTTTTATGGAGAAACTATTCCCGATCGTACCTATCATTTGTACAAATTTTCCAACGGCTATATCGGTGCCGCAGCTCCAGGAGAGATTTCCTCAGAAAGCTGGGAACTTTTAAAAAGAGCTACGGCAGTATTTTCTTTTGCCTATACCCGTTTCAGGGATTTGCAAATGGCCCAAGCCAGCGCCCGAACCGCCATGCGACAGGCTTCTTTGGACCGTGTTCGCGCTGACATTTCATCCATGCGAAATGCTGATGACCTTGACAGAATCACACCGCTGATTTTTAAAGAGCTGACCGTACTGGGTGTTCCATTTATCCGTTGTGGGGTTTTTATCATCCAGGAAAACCAAAAAATAGTCGAAGCCTACCTTTCTTCACCAGAAGGCAACTCGCTTGGGGTTTTGCGGCTTCCCTACAAGGCCAGCCAACTCACCTATCAGACGGTGGAGGCCTGGCGGAAGGGAGAGGTGTTTAAGCAGCATTGGAACAAGGAGGACTTTATCCAGTGGATCAACCAATTGATGAAAGAAGATCAGATTCAGGATGGCAGTACTTATCAGGGTACCGCAGCACCTCCCGAATCTCTTGATTTGCATTTTGTTCCATTTACCCAAGGGATGCTATATGTTGGTGCAGTCAGTCCTTTGGATGAAAAGGAATTGGAATTGGTACAGACATTGGCCAAGGCTTTTTCTATTGCCTATGCCCGCTATGAGGATTTTGTCAAGCTGGAGCAGGCCAAGGCCGAAGTGGAATCCGCCATGAACGAACTCAAAGCCACCCAATCCCAACTCGTCCAACAGGAAAAACTCGCCTCCCTCGGTCAGCTTACCGCCGGCATTGCCCATGAGATCAAGAATCCGCTGAATTTTGTCAATAACTTTTCTGAGGTGTCAATTGAGATGATTGAGGAGGCTTTGGAAGAGATGGAGAAGCCACTCCTTCCTATAAGTCAAGATGCGAGACCTGCCTCACTGGCAGGCAGGGACGAGACACTTATTCGGGAAAATCTGGAGGATATCAAGTCCAATCTGCAAAAAGTCCATCAACATGGTTCACGCGCCAATGGCATTGTGACCTCCATGCTACAACATTCAAGAGGTGGATCAGGGAAGAAAGAACCTACTGATTTAAATGCCCTGATCAAGGAATATGTCAACCTGAGTTTTCACGGGATGCGGGCAGGAAAGAATCCGATCGATGTGGAAATCGCCTTGGATCTGGATCCTGATTTGGCCATGGTGTCTCTGATCAAAGAGGACTTTACCAGGGTGATTATCAATCTGTGCAATAATGCCTTTGATGCGATGCGGGAGAAGGTTATGAAGACACAAGACACAAGACACAAGATACAAGATGGGGATTCTGGTGATTTTCGGTATGATCCGAAATTAAGGGTGACCACAATGCTTGAGAATGGTCGGGTTCGGTTATTACTTGAGGACAATGGGCCGGGAATACCCGACGACATCAAAGATAAAATCCTGCAGCCTTTCTTTACCACCAAAAAAGGGACTGAGGGAACAGGGCTGGGGCTGAGTATTACGCATGATATCATTAAAGCCCATGGAGGGCAATTGAAGTTGGAAACCAAAATAGGTGAAGGTACTGCCTTCATCATTCAATTAGAAAAAAAGGTATAGCATGGACGCTAAGAAGAAAAATGACCTCGAAGAGACCTATGAACGGATCTTAAATGTAGGCTTCTGTATAGTTCCCTATGAAGATATATCGGATATCATAGGCCCCGACCCCATGGTATATGGCACTGCAAAAGATGAGAGGATCCTGTCCTTTGAAGGTGTGGAGGCTTTATTCAAATCCCAGTATGAACAAATGGGAAACATGAAGCCTGCTTTTGATCGCAAAAGAATTGCCAAGCGAATATCTAACGGTGGAAACAATGCCTGCATCATTGAAGAATTTACATTAACTCTTTCTTCTGATGAAGAAATTCATACCATCTTTATGCGGGCCACCTGTGTGATGGAATACCTGGACAACCAATGGAAACTCACCCATTGGCACACTTCAACCCCAGTAGATACGGAAAATGATCCATGGCACATGGAGGAGTGGAAAAGGGAAAAAGAGAAGCTTCAACAATTAGTTGATGAGCAGACAGCGGCATTAAAGCAAAATAACCGTGAATTACAGATTGAGGCTGCTTTGGAAAAAATCCGTTCCAGCTCTTTGGCCATGCAAAAAACTGAGGACCTAAGAGAGGTAGTGAAGGTGCTGTTTGAACAAATGCAAGGGCTAAGCGTGGACATGGGTTTTGCAACGGTAAGCATTTTTATTTTTGAAGATGTATCAAGGAATATCAGGCAATGGCTGCCCTTGCCTGATGGGGTTTCTTCACTCAGTGTACCCTATTTTGACCACCCGATCTCTTCCGACCTTTTTGATGCAAAGGAAAGTGGGGAAGATTTTTTCACAAAGATTTATACGCTCGAAGAAAAGAATACCTGGCTAGCACATGGTTTTGAGCATACGGATTACAAAGACCTTCCTGTAGCATTTAAATCCTCTTTACTCCAGGCTCCAGGCTATGCCATTGCCATCACACTTGCTAAGAATTCGGGAATATGCATTCCCAGTTTTGAAGGCAAACTTCCTACGCCTGAAAATATTCAAATCATGAAAAGGGTGGGCAAAGTTTTCGAGCAAGCCTATATCCGTTTTCTCGACCTACAAAAAGCCGAATCACAGGCAAGGGAAGCCCAAATTGAAGTTGCCGTTGAAAGAGTTAGGGCAAAAGCACTCGCCATGCATAAATCAACAGAGATTCTGCAGGTGGCAATGACGCTCAAAGAACAAATGGAAGGATTGAATTTAAGCGGAGTAACAGCTGCAACCATTTACCTTGAGCACGATGACAACAAAATTAGAGTATGGGATATTACAGAATTAAAAGAATCGGAACAAGGACCGCAGCTAAGCTCTGATTTCACATTTAGATTAGAAGATACTGACCCAGGCTTATGGGTGAGAAGAATTTGGAATGCGAGTGAAAAATATAGTGTGATAGAAATGAGTGGCGACGACTTTATCAAATGCGAAAAATGGATTAGGGAGTTTGATGAAACCGCAGCAGATAATTACAGAGAATTTATTAGAGCTGCAAAAATAGAGCACACCTGGCACCCAACTGTTCATTTGGAAAAGGGAAAACTTAATCTGGATTTTACTGTTCCACCTCCTGTTGAAATGGAATTTATTTTGCCAAAAATGGGGGCTGCATTTGATTTGGCTTATCGCCGCTTCCTCGATCTTCAAAAAGCAGAAGCGCAGGCAAAGGAAGCGCAGATAGAAGTGTCATTAGAGCGGGTACGATCAGCCTCAATGGCAATGCACAAAACCGATGAACTGGGAAAAGTGGTAGAAATGCTTTTTTTACAGTTCTCTGAATTGGACCTTGATTTTTATCAAGTATGGATCAATATTTTCCGCTTGGAAGAAGGAGTCTCCGACTGTTGGTTTTCTCCCGTAAAGGGAGTAATTAATGAAGCATACACCGCTCTAGTACCCCTTGAACCCTTTGAGAATCTATCAATAAAAACCTGGAAAGCTGGTGAAGAGTTTTCCTATTTATCATGGAATGGCCTAAGGGAAGTGGATAAAGTGATGAAGGAGTTGTCTGCGCTGACGAATCATCCAAGTTTTCATCAAATCCAGAAAAAGAAACGTATGAAACGCGTGGAAATTGTCGATTGTAACCATAAATATGGGGTGATAGCAATGGCAAAGAATGAGGATATTACAGATAATGACCGATCCATTCTTAAGCGTTTCGCAAATGTTTTTGAGCAATCCTACACCCGCTTCCTCGATCTTCAAAAAGCCGAATCGCAGGCAAGGGAAGCCAAAATAGAGTCGGCATTAGAAAGAGTCAGGTCCCGCAGTTTGGCCATGCATCATTCCTCAGAATTATCCGCGGTGGTAGATACACTACTCGGGGAATTCACCAATCTTGAATTTACCCTTACCTTCTGTATCATCAATTTGATTGATGAACAAGACATGAGCAATACGGTGTGGGCAGCTAACCCCGAAACCGGGAAAGACCCGGAATCCTATTACATGAAATTTGAAGATTATCCCTTCCATCACGCCATGTGGGATGCTTGGAAAGCTCAGAAAAAGCGATTTGTGTACATCATAGAAGGCGAAGAAAAAAAAATCTATGATGAATACCTCTATTCTGAAACTGAATTCAGGCGTTTTCCAAAGCATGTCCAAGATGCAAATAAAGCTCTAGAACGCTATGTAGCGGGCTTTACATTCTTTAAGTATAGCGGATTACAAACAGTAAGTCTCAATCCAATAACTGAAGATGATTTGGAGATCCTCGAACGCTTTGGTAAAGTTTTCGAGCAGGCTTACACCCGCTTCCTAGATCTACAAAAAGTAGAAGCGCAAGCAAGAGAAGCAGAGATTCAGTTGGCATTGGAAAGGGTGAGAGCCCGAAGCCTCGCCATGCACCGAAGTGAGGAACTGGCTGATATTTCACTTGAGTTGGTCAAGCAAGTGCAAGTTCTGGGAATGGAAAGCTGGTTTTGTGCATTTAACATCTACGATGATGACCCTAGGGGTTCTGTGGAATGGGGAAGCAATGGTCAGGGTACTTTTCCTACTTATAGAACTCCAAGGGAAGGCCTATTTCTGCAATATTTTGAAGCTGGTCAAAGAGGAGAGACATTATTGGTCAATGAAATCGGGGAGGAAGCTTGTCCTGCGCATTACGAATACCTGTGCAGCTTGCCGGGAGTAGGAGAGCAATTGCTTCAAATGAAGGCCGCCGGAATCCCATTTCCAGCTTCCCAGATTGACCATGTGGCATTTTTCAAATATGGTTATGTCCTCTTCATCACCTATGAACCGGCCCCTGAATCCCATGATATTTTCAAACGATTCGCCAATGTTTTTGAACAATCCTACACCCGATTCCTTGATCTTCAAAAAGCCGAAGCACAGGCAAGGGAAGCAAGGATCGAAGCGGCTTTGGAGCGTGTAAGGTCACGTTCCATGGCGATGCACAAAACCGATGAATTACAGGAAGTAGTGCGGGTTGTGGCTGAAGAGTTAAAGAACACGGGGGTAATCCTTGATACATGGGGCGCTGTAATTTGTACCTATTTCCAGGATTCTAAAGATGTGCTACACTGGACAGCTAGCGAAGATCCCTGTAACCCTTCAATTGCTTTTTTATTGCCCTATTTCAAAGATGAATTGTTCGATGAAGCCTGGGAATCAAAAGAAAGGGGCGATAGCTATTTTGCTAAAGTGTTTTCTTTTGAAGTCAAAAATACCTTCTTCAACCATGCCTTTGAGCATTCCGATTACCGGCAACTCTCAGAAGATTACAAAAAACTCATTTTAGAGAGCAAAAACCATGGTATTGCCTGGGCCTGGGCTAAAAATTCTGCCATTATGATACCTTCCATTCAGGGTGATCTGCCATCCGAAGATGAAAAAGAAATCCTGATTCGTTTTGCAAGAGTTTTTGAACAGTCCTTTATCCGCTTTCTCGACCTTCAAAAAGCAGAAGCCCAAGCAAGAGAAGCGCAGATAGAAGCTTCGCTGGAAAGAATTCGTGCCAAAGCAATGTCTATGCATCATTCAGATGAGTTGGATGAAGTATTGGCCGTTTTATGTGAGCAGTTTGACACACTCGGTATTTTTCCCATGTCAACCCACATGACCGTACTTGATATTGCCAATAACAAATTTACCTTCAGAGAAACCGGGAAATTCGGCAACAGGAGTTTTGGTGAACAAACCGTTGCACTGGATGCCATGGATACTTGGAAAGAAATGGTGGAAAGTTGGAAAAGCGCCGATCCTTATTCCATCAACAGGCTGCATTTCCCCAAAGAAACACTTCCACAGGTTTGGGAAGTTTTTCACGAGTCATTTGCTTCCATGCCCGAAGGTTCAAAGATTACGCCGGATGATTATCCCGATGGTATTTACCATACAGCAGGTAAGCATCCATTTGGATACATAGGAATGAATCAGGTGCGACCTGCAACCGAAAAAGAAGAACAAATAGTCGTAAAATTTGCCAATGAATTCGGAAGGGCTTACCAACGCTTCTTGGATCTTCAAAAAGCAGAAGAACAGACCCGTGAAGCACAAATCAACCTTGCCGTGGAACGCGTTAGGGCCAGGGCACTGGCTATGTTTAAATCTGAAGAAATATTAGGGGTTGTAACTAAACTAAAAAATGAGGTAATGGCATTGGATATTCCAGACGTGATTGCTGCTACAATTATCCTTAAAGAAGGTGAAGACAAGGTAAGAATGTGGGATTTGTCTTCGCTTGATGAAAATAGTTATGGTGATGAAATACCTTTTGTCCTTTCTTTTAAATTCAAAAAAAGAGATCCAAATCTATATGTAAAGCGTGTCTGGGAAAATCCAGAAAATTACTTTTTGGAAGTAGAGGAAACAAAAGACTTTAAAAGATTTATCGAATGGCTGCGAGAAAACAATAAAAATGTAGTGGCAGATGAAGTAGAGGAATTTATTGAGTCCACACAAATAAATAAGTTACATCATGCCGTCAAAAAACTGAACAATGGAAAATTGGTCATTGATTTATTAAATCCACCACCGGATGAAATGGAAACCCTTTTGACCAAAATGGGAGCTGCGTTCGATTTGGCCTATAAACGTTTTGAAGATTTGCAAAAAGCCGAAGCCCAGACAAGAGAATCTGAAATTCAGTTAGCCTTGGAGCGTGTCCGCGCCAGGACCATGGCTATGCACAATAGTGATGAATTGGCTGAAGCTTCTTCCCTGTTGTTTCAGCAGATGGAAGCGTTGGGTGTTCATACATATAGCAGCGGATTCACTATTTGGGATGAAAAACAGGGGCACCTTGTTTCCTGGATGTGTAATGCGGATGGCTCCATGAATCCACCCTTCCGGATGCCTATTGAAGAAGAAAAATGGCATGAAGAACAGTATGATAGCTGGAAAAAGGGAGACGATTTCATCGTAAAAGACCTGAACGGTGAAGAGATGAAGTCGTATTTCCAGTATTTACGATCTTTTCCTTTACTGGACGAGGCATTTAAAAAATCTGAATCTGCCGGCCACCTGATGCCTGAGCGGCAAGTACACCATACAGCCCACTTCTCACACGGTAACCTTCTGTTCATTACGCTTGACCCTATTCCCGATGCCCACGATATCTTCACACGTTTTGCTAAAGTTTTTGACCAAACCTACACCCGCTTCCTCGATCTTAAAAAGTCAGAAGCTCAAGCCAAAGAGGCAAAAATCGAGGTAGCCCTCGAAAAAGTGCGCTCCCGAACCATGGCCATGCAAAAAGCCGAGGAGTTGGGAGAAGTCGCCACGGTTTTATTTAGAGAGATGAATGCGCTGGTTGATAATCTTTGGACTTGCGGTTTTGTGCTCTGCGAACCTAATCGCCAAGAAGATGAGTGGTGGCTGAGCTTAAATAATGGTTTGATTCAACCGTTCTTCCTCCCCAATATTGGAGACTATGCGCATGAAAGCCTCTATAAAGGATGGATAAAAGGCGAAAGCTATCGGACAGTAACACTGCAAGATGAAGTACTACAGGAACATTACGATTGGTTGATGAATATTCCAATATCCAGGAAGATATTTGAGGAAATGGAAGCCTCAGGCATTTCCAGGCCAAACTGGCAGCGACTACACGCGGCCTACTTTAAGACCGGTTACCTGGTCATCATTACCGAAGTTCCCTGTGAAGCGGAAGAAATTTTCAAGCGCTTCGCTCAGGTTTTTGACCTCACTTATACCCGCTTCCTCGATCTTCAAAAAGCTGAAAATCAAGCCAGGGAATCACAAATCGAGGCATCTCTGGAACGGGTCCGTGCCAAAGCCTTGGCCATGCACAATTCGGAAGATCTACGGCAGACGATTACCGCCATTTTTGAGGAACTGAAGGGATTAAATATTAAAACAATCCGCTTAGGACTGGGATTGGTCAATCCGGATCGTCCAGAAGGTGAAATAGTCACATCCCGAATTGACGGGAAAGACCATATTCTTGAAGTGAGCGGAAAGTTCAGGTTAGAAGGTCACCCGGTTCTTGATAGTTGTTACGATCACTTTAAGCAGCAACAGGATTACTTCCCCATTCTGGAAGGGGAGGAAATAAATAGTTACTATGCGGCGCTACAGGGGTATGTGAATGTGCAGGGACAGGGAACTGATACAAAACACTTTGGCTGCTTCCTCTATTTCAAAGAAGGATGTCTATACGCCTGGTCGGCCGAACCGCACTCGGAAGGACAGATCGGCATTTTAAAGAAATTTTCACGTGTCGTGGAGATAACCTACCGCCGTTATAAAGACCTTTTAGAATCCGAATACCGGGAAAAAGAAGCGGTCAAGCAAGCTTCCCTAGACCGGGTCCGGGCAGAGATCGCCTCCATGCGTACCGCCAATGACCTGGAACGGATCACCCCACTTATCTGGAAAGAACTTACCACATTGGGTATTCCGTTTCTCCGGTGTGGGGTGTTCATCATGGATGAAAAGGAAGAACTCATCCATACATTTCTATCTACGCCCGATGGCAAGGCCATTGCAGCATTTCATCTGCCTTATACTTCCAATCCTTTTTTTAATGCCATTGAAGAATGGCGGGCAAAAAAAATTCATATTTCCCACTGGGACACAGAAGAATTTTCAGCACTCGCAGATTCATTGGTCAAGGAAGGGCAGCTAATCAACCGTGAACAATATTTGAATAGTGTTCCAAAAGGTGGCCTTTATCTTCATTATGTACCGTTTTTACAAGGAATAGTATATGTAGGAAACACTGCCGCACTGACTAATGAAAATCTGCAATTGGTTCAGTCGGTCGCTGATGCTTTCTCAACTGCCTATGCCCGCTATGAGGATTTTGTCAAGCTGGAACAAGCCAAAGCCAAAGTGGAATCCGCCATGAGCGAACTCAAAGCCACCCAATCCCAACTCGTCCAGCAAGAAAAACTCGCCTCACTCGGCCAACTCACCGCCGGGATCGCCCACGAGATCAAGAATCCGCTGAATTTTGTCAATAACTTTTCGGAGGTGTCGATGGAGATGATTGAGGAGATATTAGAAGCGAGAGACGAGAGACGAGAGACGAGAGTCAAGACCTTTCTGCCGGACAGACAGGATCATGAAATGAAAAGGGAGGAATTTGAGGAGATGGAAGATGAGATTTTGGAGGATATAAAAATAAACTTGAAGAAAATACATGAGCATGGTTCTCGGGCCAATGGTATTGTGACATCGATGCTACAGCATTCCAGGGGCGGTTCAGGGAAAATGGAACCTACTGATCTGAATGCTTTGATCAAGGAATATGTCAACCTGAGTTTTCACGGGATGCGGGCAGGAAAAAACCCAATCAATGTGGAGATCGCTTTGGATCTGTATCCTGATTTGGGTATGGTTTCCCTGATCAAAGAGGACTTTACCAGGGTGATTATCAATCTGTGCAATAATGCATTTGATGCTCTGAGAAGTAAGGTTCAGTCTAAAAACCTGCCAGGTCTTGAAGCCTACCATCCAAAACTTACCGTCCGCACCAACTCCGAAAAGGACCACATCCTTCTCCAAGTAGCCGACAACGGCCCCGGCATCCCAGATGACATCAAAGACAAAATCCTTCAGCCTTTCTTCACTACCAAAAAAGGAACAGAAGGAACAGGGCTTGGGCTGAGTATTACTAATGATATTGTGAAGGCGCATGGCGGTGAATTGGAAATTGAAACTGTAATCGACAAAGGGACAAAGTTTATAATCAAACTAAACACATGAAAGCAAAATCAATCAAAGGAAGATCTGCCGAAGAAATTAAAACAGCACTAGCTGAAAGTATGGCCGAAGCCCACCTGCCTGACGGGCAGGGATTTAAACCAACGCTTGCTCTGGTCTTTATTTCTGTAAAGCAAGATATAGATACCATTATCAGCATACTTGACGGAGAAAATATTCAGGTTTTTGGAGCCACCACTAGTGGTGAGATTTCAGATAGCGACATCAGTCATGAAGCGATTTCCATCCTTTTAATGGATATGGACCCGGCCAACTTCCGGATATGGTATGATGAGTATGCGGGTAGTGATGTCGTGGAAGTAGCTAAGGCAATGACAGCGCAAGCATTGACGATTTTTGAAAAGCCGGCTTTTTTACTAAGCAACAGCGTCGAAAAACCTCAGGATATTGGATTGGGTGAAAAAATTGTAAAATCCGTTGGCTATGTGGCTGGAAATGATATAACCATCTGGGGTGGTGCCGCAGGCGACGACCTGATGTTCAAAGAAACTTTTGTATTCACTAACACCAACATTAGCAACAAAGGTATCCTGATGCTGGTGATGAATGAAGACAAGATATTGGTAAAGGGAAGGGCCGCTACTGGCATGAAGCCTTTTGGTACTGAAAAGGTAATCACAAAGTCCGAAGGAAGCTGGATTCTTGAAATTGATAACCAGCCTGCCACTGACCTTGTGATGAAATATATGGGCGAAAATCTTTCTCCGGAAGATTTCAAGGATTTCAACCTAAAGAACATTTTTTTAAACCTGATGAGGGAAGATAGTAGTAGCATAATTCGCGCTACTATGGGCTTTAACATGGACACTAAAGGGATTACAGTATCAGGTAAAATAAAGACCGGTGATAAATTCAGATTCACATTCTTGCCCGATTTTGATGTATTGACCGAGGTCAGCGAAAATGCAAAACAGTTTCAGAAAACAGAAATGACCGAAGCCGATGCCCTTGTTATGTTTTCCTGTATTGGACGCATTGATGCCTTTGGTCCTATGACTTCCGAAGAATTGCAAGGAATACAAAGTGTGTATAATGTGCCCATGGCGGGGTTCTTTTCTTATGGGGAATATGGGCGTGCCACGGGTGGCAACAATGAATTTCATAACATGACCTGCTGCTGGGTAGCATTGAAAGAGAAATAAATGGAAATCAGCCTCCAAACCGTGATCGAATTCGTCAAGTCTCATCCGCACATTGAAGCCGATAAGAAGGAAATGTTGTTGGGTGTGTTGAATACGGCAAAAAAAGAATTTGATATCCTTGCCTTCAAACTGGACCGTACGGAAAAGGTAAAAAGGACCACGGCCATTTTACTTGAAGAAACCATAGAGGAGCTTGAACTGAAAAGGAAAGCCATTGAAGAAACCAATTCGGCACTTCAACGATCTTTGGAAGAACTCAAAGCCACCCAAGCCCAACTTATCCAACAGGAAAAACTCGCCTCTCTCGGTCAGCTTACTGCAGGCATCGCCCATGAGATCAAGAACCCGCTGAATTTTGTGAATAATTTTTCGGAGGTGTCAATGGAGATGATTGAAGAGATTCAAGACACAAGACTCAAGACACAAGACATAAGACCCAAGACGGAGGAGGACGAAATTGAGGATGAGATTTTGGAGGATATAAAAGCCAATTTGGAGAAAATCCACGAGCATGGTTCTCGGGCAAATGGTATTGTGACATCCATGCTACAACATTCAAGAGGTGGATCAGGGAAGAAAGAACCGACTGACCTCAATGCCCTTATCAAGGAATATGTCAATCTGAGTTTTCATGGTATGCGGGCAGGAAAGAATCCTGTTAATGTAGATATCCAATTGGACTTGGATGACAGGATCGACAAAGTCCACCTGATTGGAGAAGATTTTAGCCGGGTGATTTTGAACTTATGCAATAATGCTTTCGATGCCCTTCGGGCAACAGTTGAAATCCGACCACCGAAACTTACAATTAGGACAAAACTCCAATCAGAAAAACTCCTGATCGAAGTTGAAGACAACGGCCCTGGCATCCCTGACGACATCAAGGACAAAATCCTGCAGCCTTTCTTTACGACCAAAAAAGGAACTGAGGGAACTGGTCTTGGGCTGAGTATTACAAATGATATTATTAAAGCCCACGGGGGAGAATTAAGCGTGTTGAGTAAAGTTGGAACAGGAACGAAGTTTATCATTCAATTACCAATACAACCAAAGTGATGAAGCAAAGAATTTTAATGGTTTTGTTTTTCTTTTTGATCCAGGATTATTGCCTTGGTCAAAACCTAAGGCAATTGGACAGAAGAATTGATAGTCTGCAAATTCAATATAAAAATGCCTCTTTGGATTCTGTCAGAGTTCAGACGGCCATAAAATTAATGGCTGTGTTGGGCAACAAAGCTTGGATTGCAACCAATACGGGTCAATTTGCTGGGGCTTATGAAGCCTTCAGGAAGGCTTTTGATTTTTGGGAAAATCCAGAAACCATCAAACTTTTTGAGAAAGTCAAGCATGATAATGAATATGAAAAAAGCTACTGGAGCATTCTTGCCAATTTAACTTTTAATTATGGCCACCTGATGGGGGCAACAGGAAATATCGAAGAGAGGCTTTACTACTATCAAAAAGCTTATCAGATAGCCAAAGAACAGGAAGATATGATGAATACTGTTTTTTCCTTAACTGGATTGGCCTTTGTATATCTCACGAATAATGAATTGGATTCAGCTCAGATGAAAATTGAAGAAGCAAGGTCCTATCCACCGGAATTATACAATTTCGAAGGATATCCTGAAATTAAATACATTGATGGTGCAATCAAGCTTAGATTGAAGCTGTATGAACCTGCATTAAACGCTTTTTGGGATGGTCTTGAGGATGCCATTGAAAAGAACTATCCTGTGGGCAAAGCCACAAATAATCTTGGATTATCAGAGACCTACAGATATCTCAATAATATGGATTCCAGTTACTTTTTTGCAAGACAATCCATAAATGAATTAAGGAGAATCCGAGAGATCCAGATGTTTGAAATAGATATTGCCTCGGCTTATCAAAACCTTTACGGGCATTTTCGTCATTTTAACCAGCCTGACAGTGCATTCAGATATTTGGAACAGGCTCAGGTAGAAAGATCAGTTTTGACCAAAAGAAAGTTTGCCAATATGGCTGCTTTTCAACAAGTTCTCTTGATCAGAGAACGAGAACTCGCAAACCTCGAAAAAGAAAATCTTGCTATTCAGAGTAGATACCGAACTTATTTATTTGTGTTTGTACTGATTGTATTTTTGTTCATAGGGGGCATCCTTATTCGTGCCAATCGCCAAAAACAAAAAGCTAACCTGCTGCTTGCCAGGCAAAAAGAGGAAATTCAATCCGCTTTGCATCAGCTCAAATCCACCCAAGCCCAACTCATCCAATCCGAAAAAATGGCAAGCCTCGGGGAACTGACTGCCGGCATTGCCCATGAGATCCAGAATCCGTTGAATTTTGTGAATAACTTTTCGGAGGTGAGTGCGGAGTTGGTGGAAGAGGTAAAAAGTGAAAGGTCAAAGGTGGAAGGTGAAAGGGATGAAATTCTTGAAGGCGAATTGTTGGATGATATTGCTCAAAATCTCGAGAAGATCAATCACCACGGCAAGCGGGCAGATGCCATAGTTAAGGGGATGTTGGAGCATAGCAAAACCGGTTCGGGGGAGAAAGAACTGACCGACATCAATAAACTGGCAGGGGAATATCTGAACCTTGCCTACCAAAGCTTCAGATCCAAGAACAAAGAGGTTGAAATCGAGCTGATCACAGAACTTGATCCAGCAATCCCCAAAATAGAATTGGTCCGAGCCGATATCGGCAAGGTATTGTTGAATATTCTTAATAATGCTTTTTATGCTTGTACTTCAACTTCAATCAGTACTGACACTTCCAAATTCGATATTCCCTTAAATCATCCGACCGTTGGTATTACCACCAAAAACCTTGGCGACTCAATCCAGATCTCGATTTCTGACAACGGCCCCGGCATCCCCGACTCCATCAAAGACAAAATCTTTCAACCTTTCTTTACCACCAAGCCAACGGGTTCTGGAACTGGATTAGGCCTGTCTCTGAGCTATGATATTGTGAAGGCGCATGGTGGGGCAAATCACGGTGGAATCGAAAGAGGGAGAATCCACAATGATTACCGTTTATCTCCCAATTTTATAAATTAAATTCCACTTATTTCCATTGATTTTGACAAGACATCCGGTAGTTCATCTCGTCTACATTTTTCAAACTAAGTAAAAGGTATTTTCAATTGAAGACAATCAAGAATTTTTTTGATTATGTTACTAATTTTCAGTACTTTATATGTAATATAGCATATCATAACCTTTTAAAATCGAAAAGGAAAATTACTTTTAGTTTGGCTGCAATTTGATTGAGTCCTAAGCATGTTTTTAAATCAAAAAAAGAAGTAAATCAGGATATTACGCTAAGATTATCATTGATTAGTTTAAGTTTTTCAATGATTGAATACCGCATTGCATTCTCAAGGAACTTCACTTATGGTTTAAAGCAAAAAGCATAGAAATTCAGAATTTATTTCAATCCATAATAGGATAACAAAAGGTATGATCAAACCATGAATGAATATGGAACTGACAAAAGACTTAGAGGAAGAACTGAAACAGCTGTATGAAATATTCTTTGAAAGCCTGTTTCATGTGGATACAAAAAGATACATGTCATTTATGACTGATGACTTTAAACAAATCGGCACCACTCTGGAAGAGGTATGGTTTAGTAAAAATGAATCGGGAAAATATTTGGAGAAAAATGTGGGACCCGTGGCAGGGAAAATTGAATTTAGAAACAGGGATATCAACATGGAAGCAGTCGATAACCTCATGGTCATCATTGAGCAAGCTGATTGTTTTGTGAATATTGATGGCATATGGGCCTATTATGATAAGGTAAGGGTATCTTCATTATTGCAAAAAAAAGAAACAGATTGGAAGTTTGTTCAGCAGCATATTTCATTTCCTGATTGCAGAACGGATCAAGGACAAACCGTTGCTCTTGAGAAAATTACAGCTGAAAACATTCAACTGAGAGATGCAGTAAAGCGAAGAACGGTTGATTTGGAAAATACAAATCAAGAACTTGAAAACACCATTTTGAAGCTTAAATCAACCCAATCCCAACTCATCCAATCTGAAAAAATGGCTTCCCTTGGCCAATTGACAGCCGGAATTGCACATGAGATCCAGAATCCGCTCAATTTTGTAAATAATTTTTCTGAGGTAAGTGCCGAATTGGTAGAAGAGTTAAAAGTTGAAAGGTCAAAGGTGGACGGTAAAAGGGATGAAATTCTTGAAGGCGAATTATTGGATGATATTGCTCAAAATCTCGAGAAGATCAATCACCACGGCAAGCGGGCAGATGCGATTGTAAAGGGGATGCTCGAGCATAGCAAAACCGGTTCGGGTGAGAAAGAACTGACCGACATCAATAAACTGGCAGGGGAATATCTGAACCTTGCCTACCAAAGCTTCAAATCCAAAAATGAAGGGGTTGACATCAAGTTGATCAGTGACTTTGATCCATCGCTACCAAAGATGGAAATCGTCCGTTCGGATATTGGTAAGGTGCTGTTGAATATCCTCAACAATGCATTCTACGCCTGTACTTCGACTTCGATCAGTACTGACCCTTCGAAATTCGACATTCAAAATTCTAAATTCGATATTCAAAAAAAACCTCAAGTCACTGTTACTACCAAAAATTCAGGAAATACAATCCAGATATCGGTAAGCGACAACGGCTTAGGTATCCCCCACTCCATCAAAGACAAAATCTTCCAGCCTTTCTTTACCACCAAGCCTTCCGGACAGGGAACTGGTTTGGGTTTGTCTTTGAGCCATGACATCATAAAAGCGCATGGGGGAACTATCGAAGTCACATCCGAAGACAATGAAGGGTCAACATTTTTTGTCATTTTGCCCGTACAAAAAAATCATTGATTGAGCTATCCCAATCTTTAATTAAACGGCTAATGCCCTGAAATGTAAGTGATAGCAATTGGTATTGGACTTTTTTAGTGCTACTTGAGCAGTTCAAGATAAACCTAAAACCAATTGCCCACTGCGTTTTTCTGTAAAGTCTAAACCTTTGAAAAACCAAATTTGATCCAATGTGAAGTGCCACAAAGCAAATTAGTAAAATATGCCAAAAAAAAATACCTAAAAAGGCAAGATAATAACCACAATAAATTGATTAAAAACTATTCATTAATAGTTTGGATTAAACTTTTCCCTCATTTCATTGAACGATAGTCAAGTTCATGTTTTTCAAACTTTTTTATTTGGAATTTCTCTGGAAAAACAAATAGAAATATTGTTTAAATTTAATTGAAAGCAACTGATAATGAGTGCTTTAAATATTGTGTTCGATAGAGGGTATTTCCCTATTGTAATTTTCTCCAATAAGAATAAGAATTCAACTTAAATGATTTTTCCTAACCTTTTGTACTATGAAGAAAAGTTCCAAAGCCTGTTGTTTCCTTTCTATCGGATTGTGTTTGATCCTTTTGGGCAATAGTTGCAATTACTACAAACCTGTAACCCGATCCGTCTCTGCTTCGGCAGAAGATAAAGGGGATGATATGAAAAGTTTGAGAACAAAAACATTTATTTTGAGGACGCCTAATGGAGATTTTCTTCTACGAAATTTCACCATAGAACCTAAGGAGCAAATTGTAAAAGGAACCCTCTCTTCAATTCCACCGGAACATTTAGTATATGTAAATGACGTAAAGAAAACGTACCAGTATACAAAAAGCCAGCAAGAGGTACTCGAAGAAGTCCATTTGTACACTGAAAGGAACTTTACTGAAAATCTAGGGGAACAGATTATTCTGCCAGTTGATGATCTTTTCAAGCTTGAGATCATTGAAAGAGACCAAAGTAGAAGTACTGCTACAACTATTTTATCAGCCTTAGTGATTACTTTGGGTGTTTTTGCTTTGGTGATGATAATAGCTCTTTTGACCAAGAGTTCCTGCCCTTTTATCAGTGTATATGATGGAGAGGGATATGCATTGCAGGGGGAGACTTTTGGTGGTGCCATTGTTCCTGCCCTGGCCAGAGAAGATTTTTTGCCTTTGCCACTTGCCCACATCGGACCTGAAGTAAAAATAATGATCAGCAATGAGTTGAAGGAAAGACAATATACTGATTTGGCGGACCTCATTTTGGTATCCCATGACCCAGGGGAGAAAATCATGATGGCTTCCAATGGCAAACTATACAGAGGGAAAAACCTTCATGCTCCACTGATAGCCAATCTCAACCAAAACCTGGATATGTTATTTCCTCTCACTGCTACAGATAACATAGCCTGTTCCTTCAATGATACCGACCATCCTCCTGTTAACGAACTCTATCTGGAATTTGAAAAACCCAAAACTGAAAAGGAGCTCAGTTTACTCTTGGACCTGAGAAATTCTTATTGGTTAGAATATGTGATTGCGGAGTTTTATTCAGCTTTTGGAAACAAATATGCCAAATTTGCGGCCAAGCAAAAGGACAGGTCGCCCGAATTTATTACGGATTGGATGGAATCACAGGAAATGCTGCTCACTGTGGAAGCTAAAACGGATAAAGGTTGGAAAGAGGTGACTAAATTAAAGACCATTGGCCCACTCATGAACAGAGAAGTGGCTGTTCCCTTGGAAGGATTTGACTTGAAAGGCGATAAGGTTGAAATCAGGCTTAGAACAGGGTTTATGTTTTGGGAACTGGACAGAATCAACCTGGCTGAAGTCTCCCCTGTTTCCGAACAGGAAATTCAGTGGATTAAGCCTTCTGAGGCTTATGATGAACATGGACAAGATGTATTGGCTCCTATTTTGAACATGGATGGCCACTATCTGGAGCAACACCACATTGGTAATAGAGCTTATTTGACTTATAAGGTGGAGGATTTTGATCCCTTGCAAACCTATGCTGCTTTCTTACTATCCAAAGGGTATTATGAACCCATAAGGGAGTTTGAGGGCAAGGCGGATAGAAAATTCTTGGTCCAATTCAAAAATCCTCAGGCCCTCCCCTCTTTCAGTTTGAAGCGTTATTTGGAAATCAATCAAGAAAACTACCTAAGTGCTCAATAATATCCTATGGAAGTGTTAAAATCAACTGCAGAGGAAAAGTCAACAAAGAACATTTTTCCTGAATTTCATAAGCCAACATATTCTTCCAGACCCAACAGCTTTACTGAATTTTGGGTAAGGAAATGGATCAGGTTGCATATGTTATGGATGGCTATTAAAATCTATGGTTCCATTAAAAAAGTAAAAAGGGTATTTGTTGCCTTTGATGAGTTCAGGTTTAAAATGTTTGCGGGAAAAAGAAAATTTGGTGTAAAAAACGGGAAATATTGGTTTGGGCTTTACCTTCCCCCTTTTCCTTCCAAAAACTTTGATCGATATGTCCAAACAGAAATGAACCGTTATGTTCCCCATAGCCGCCCAGTCAATGCCTACCAACAGATCAACTATGCCATCACCACCAAATGTCCCATGCGCTGTGAACACTGTTTCGAATGGGATAACTTAAATCTGAAGGAAACTTTCAGTTTGGAGGAACTTAAATCAATTGTCAGTCAACTTCAACAAAAAGGGGTTGGACAGATCTCATTGAGCGGCGGTGAACCCATGGCCCGGTTTAAGGACATGCTTGAATTGATTCGTGATGCGGAAAAAAGCACCCCATTTTGGGTTTTGACCTCAGGTTTTAACCTGGACGAAGACAAGGCCAAAAAATTGAAAGAAGCTGGAGCTACAGGAGTCATTGTGAGTTTGGATCATTTTGACCCGGATAGTCACAATATTTTCAGAGGACATCCACAGGCATTTCAGTTGGCCGAAAGGGCCGCCTATGCCAGCAACAAGGCCGGTTTGGTATTGGCCATTTCCCTTTGTGTGACAAGAGAAACCGCAAATGCTGCCTTTTTGATCCAGCATGCATCGCTTGCTGCCAAATGGGGATGCGATTTTATCCAGTGGCTGGAACCGAAGCCCGAAGGGCATTACAGAGGCAAAGAGGTCACTTTGAGTCAAGAGCAGATCAATGAAATGGAGAGCGTATATGTGTCCCTCAACCAGGATAAAACCTACAACCATATTCCACATCTCATGTATCATGGCTATTATCAGAGGAGAATGGGCTGTTTGTCGGGCGGAAAATTCAGTTTTTATATCGATGCAAGAGGAATGGTACATTCCTGTCCATTCTGCCACTCTTCTGATTTCAAAATCACAGAATGGTTGGAAGCCAATGACACCAATAAGATACCTGTAACGGCTTGTAAATCATACACTTCTGAAACAAGTTGCTGATGAATTGATTAGAATAATTTTTTTACCAAAGGAATGGTATGTTTCCTTTTTTTAAAAGTTTGATAGTTTATATTAATGAGCTGAATTTTTAAAACATGATAAACATCATAAAATCAAAGGATTATCATTGGTATTTTTGATCATTATTCTTTTCAATTTTGGTATTGGACAATATGAAAATTGGTTTTTTAAATATTAAAGACAATACGTTCTTAACCGAAATCGGAGAGATTTGGCGGTTTACCATGCGGTTTTTCAGAGAAATAAATAAACCCAAACAGGAATATGAGGAATTTGTCCATCAGTGTTTTTGGATTGGCTACAAAACATTGACATTGGTAGGCATCACCGCTTTTATCATGGGCTTGGTCTTGACCATACAATCCCGACCTACCTTGGTTGAGTTCGGTGCGGAGTCGCTTTTGCCAGCCATGGTATCAGTATCTTTGATCAGGGAAATAGCCCCTGTGATCACTGCATTGATATGTGCCGGCAAAATCGGTTCTGGTATCGGAGCGGAACTGGGATCGATGCGGGTAACGGAACAGATTGATGCCATGGAGGTTTCCGGAACCAATCCATTCAAATACCTGGTCGTGACCCGTGTGATGGCAGCCACCCTGATGGTCCCTGTCCTATCCAGTATGGCCAATGCCATAGCACTATATGGAGGGTATCTGGGTGTGAATATTCGCGGGCAGGTAAGCTGGCACCTGTATTGGTTTCAGGTATTTGATGCTTTGAGTTTTGGAGACATCATTCCCGCAATCATAAAAACTTTCTTTTTTGGATTTGCCATAGGCATCATAGGATGTTTTAAAGGATATTATTCCAAAAAAGGCACAGAGGGCGTAGGCCGATCAGCCACGACGGCGGTGATTGTGGCTTCCTTATTGGTATTTATCATAGATTTAATAGCGGTTCAAATCACTGATTTACTTGGACTCACCTAAATGAAAAAATATGGAAATGCCGGTCATCACGGTAGAAAAAGTCAATAAGTCCTTTGGTTCCAACCACGTGTTGAAGAATTTTTCCATGCAGGTCATGCAGGGAGAAAACCTGGTAGTCTTGGGGAAATCCGGCTCCGGTAAGTCTGTTTTGATCAAATGTATCATCAAACTGATCGAAGCCGACAGCGGTAAAATCATCCTTCTCGACGAGCCCATTATGGAAAGAGAGGAGGAAGAACTTGACCAATTGAGATCAAAAGTGGGTTTTCTGTTTCAAAGCAATGCCCTCTACGATTCCATGACAGTCCGGGAAAACCTGGAATTTCCCCTAAGAAGGCATTGGAGCAAGCAAGAAAGGGAAGCAGGCTCTGAACAGGCAGTGATGGAAGCTTTGGAAGATGTAGGGTTGGCCCATACGGTGGATTTGATGCCTTCTGAACTTTCCGGTGGGATGCGGAAAAGGGTAGCTTTGGCGCGTTCCCTTATCCTAAAACCAAAAGTCATTCTATATGATGAGCCCACCACTGGCTTGGATCCGGCCACGTCAAGGGAAATCAGCAATTTGATGGTAGAGGTACAGGAAAAGTATCATTCCACATCGGTGATCATTTCCCATGATATGAACTGTATCCGCATCACATCCAACCGGGTAATCATGCTTATCGATGGTACCTGCTATGCAGAAGACCTTTATGAAAACCTAATCAAATCCAAAGACCCTAAAATCAGAGAGTTTTTTGAGTAATTATGAAAGACAAAAAGAAATTAGACCATGCAAAATTAGGGATACTGGTCCTCTCCGGAACGTTGTTTTTGGTTTTTAGTCTGTATATGATAGGCAGAAATCAAAACATCTTCGGTGCTTCCATTACCATCACCGCACTTGTGGACCATGTCAACGGTTTGGTGCCTGGTAATAATGTACGTTTTAAAGGAATGGATGTAGGTACGGTCAAATCCATAGAAATGGTCAGTGACTCCAGTATAATTGTACACCTCTACATACAAAAAAGAATGAAGCCTTATATCCGGAACAATGCCAAAACCAGCATCAGTACAGATGGATTGATGGGCAACAAAATGCTGCAAATCGTACCCCAGGAAGGGATGGCACCTGCTATTGAAGAAGGAGATGTTATTTATGCACTTGATCCTGCAGGTACAGAGGAACTCTTACAGCGGTTAGACGGCATAGGAGAATACTTCGAAAAGACTTCAGTAAATTTGTATGAGATTACTACCAAACTTAATGAAAGCAAGCAGGTATGGGAACTGCTGTCAGATAGCCTCCTTACCCAGGATATACGCGCTGCAGTGGCGCAAATCAGGTTGGCTGGAACAAGAGCATCTGATATGGCCTTGACTGGCAAAAAATTGCTGGATACTTTTGAAGAGGGAGAGGGTCTTTTGGCCAAAGTCTTTACTGATTCCCTTTTTGCATCGCAATTTTCAAAGTCAATGGAAGAAATTCTTCAAAGCAGTCAACAAGCCAATCAAATCCTTTTTGAGCTGAAAGGCTTGGTGTCAAAGTTAAAATCAGGTGAAGGAACAGCCGGGCTATTGCTTCAGGACACTGTGCTTAGGGAGGCGGTGATGAACAGCATGCTGAACATTGAGGAAGGCACAGATTTATTCAATGAGAACATGGAGGCATTGAGAAGTAATTTTTTGTTCAGGCGTCATTTCCGAAGATTGGAAAAAGAACAAAAAAAATCCGGGAATCAAGCACAATAACTGATGGATCAAACCTAAAAACAGAAATTACTCAGCTTTGATTCATTCATTACTGACTGCAGATAGGAGAAACTTATCTGCCTACCACACTATTCCCCTAAAAACTTTCAACCTTTTTTATCTTCAAGTCAATTGAGATAATTTTAATTATTTTATTACTTCTTTGATAGTCAGGTATTTATTAAAAAATGTATCTTTAGTATAGATCTGTATTTTTCTGATTTATTTTGGTATGACTATGAAGCCAGTTGTTCAAAATGATGTCTATGCCCGTCAAGTATATGAGCTATACTGGGACAGCTATTTGAAAGGAGACAAGGATACCTTTGTATCCACTTTGGATGAGGTTTTTGAAATGAATGGTGCACCCAAATCAGAAGTCTGTGAGCACAATTTTCAAGGTCTTGGTTTTTTAAAGGCTCAAATCCAAGGAGCTTTGGAAAAGCTTGAAATGAGAAATCGGGAAATCAACTTGGTCCCTATTAACAGTTTGTTTCTTGTCAGGGAGTGCTGCGAAATTCATGTTTTGAGAGCAGAAACTTGGAGTTTCCACTCCAAAATCAGAATTTCCAGTTTGATCAGGGAGACAGCATCCGGTTGGAAAATGGTGCAGCAAAATGTTTCCTTCCCTCAATTGAGCAATGAGGATGGGGAAACCAAGGCCTCAGAAATACTCAGTGCTGAGAATAAGAAACTCACTAACCTCCTCCAAAGACAGACTACTGAACTGGAGCAAAAAAAAAGGGAACTAGAAATAGAAGCTGCGCTAGAAAAGGTAAGGGGACGAACCATGGTCATGCAGGACAGTGATGAATTGGAAAATGTGGCCACTTTACTTTTTCAGCAGGTCCGTGAATTAGGAATTGAAACATGGACTACAGGATTTAATGTATGGAATGAGTATGATACAGCCTATACCGACTTTGTAACCAATCCCGAAGGAGGTTTTATCAAACCCTACGTTGTCGATTTGACCCAGTTTCAAACCTTTATCGAAATCAGAGAAGCAAAACTGCGAGGTGAGGATTTTTTTGTGCGACTGGAGGAAGGGGATGCCATCAAGGAGACCTATGAACATCTGGTGTGAAAAATATCCTACTAGAAATTTAATTTATTCTTGCTTTGGATTTCAAAAAAATGCCGATTGGTCTAAATCAGTCGGCATTTTTTTAATTTTTACCTAAGAGGGACATTTTTCAGGTCTTATAAAATAGTCAAAAATCCCTGAGATACCGATTTTTAAAAGTGTAGTCAAACTTTTTTATTCGAGGTATTCTTATGGGAATTGGGTTAACCCAAGGCATGACCTGAGCAAGTTGTTTTTTTAATTTTCAAGGTAAATACTTTTTCCCCTTCCTCCTTTTTCAGAATAAATACTTTTTTGCATCACATTATCTAATTTTTTTTCCAAAAAGCAAGGTCGATCCAACAGGTACAGGCTCTGTCCATTTGTTGAACTCTCCGTCTTATTTGAACATGATTAGTCAATGAACAACCATTTTGAATTGATCAATTTAAATCCTGTATAAATGGATATGGCTTGGTAACAAGAAGACATCCCCATGGATATAAAGTTGAGTGCCTAAAAACTCCCTCACGTTTTTAACTGATTTTTCAACAACCTAACTTTTCAAAAGATGAAAACGATTTTCATAGCCATCATCATGGACCTCTTGTTGTCTCTATTCAGTTTTTCAAATCCAGATGTCACAAGGGTTCCCTTTCAACTCATCAGAAATCTGGTAATCGTGGAAGCATCAGTCAATGGGAAATACGGTTATTTTATCATGGATACGGGTGTTTCAGAGATTATTTTAAATGACCGGTATTTCAATGGGAAACCGACAGGTGATAAATTCTATGGTATCAACGGCAGTGAGATGGACAAAGCCGTGGATTTCATCAGAATTAACCTTGGGGGATTCGAGAAGCAGGGATTTGCCATAGTGACCGATTTCTCTGCCCTGGAGAAAAACTCCGGTTTGGAATTGTTAGGCGTTATCGGAAACAGTGTTTTTAGACTTTGTGAATTGGTTTTTGACTATATTTTCAAGGAGGTTACCATATATGAACTCGATAAAAAAGGTAACCGCCAATCTTCAAAAAACATTCACTTGGTTCCACTGGATACCCTCTCCTTTACTTTTAGCAATGGCATCCCATTGATAGAAGTAGAAAGGAACGGAAAGCGATTTAAAATGCGTGTGGATTCCGGGGCAACAGCCAATTTGATGGATATTCAGAATATTGACAGGCATACCTCAGTTCCTACTCAGGTAAAAACGCAAGCATTGGCAAGTTTCGGTTCCAGTGAAGTTTCCGTAAAATCTCTATTGATGGAGGATTTTAATGTAGGCAAACTTTCCTGTCCGCCCATGAAAACAATGTTTGTCAATTTGGATCATTTCAATAAAAATCAAAGCGGAATGAAAGTAGATGGCATTTTGGGATATGAATTTCTGAGTAATTTCCGGGTAGCCATCAATTACCGAAAAAAGGAGATATACCTTTGGGACCGGAAGACCGTTGAATTTCAGTGGGATATTGCATCTAGTGGTAAGGATAATCATTGATCTTTACTTGTTTCATTTGTATTTTAATGAGTTTTTTAAATTTTAAAATTTTGTGGAAATAAAAATTGCTGGATAATCTTTTTCTATTTTAATTGTATGATGATCAAGAATTATCTGAAGTACAATTTTTTTTTGGTTGTCAACCTGTTAAACCTATCATCATTATCGGCTCAGAACAACGATAATTCTTCGTTCCTACTTAAGGATTCTTTGATTTTGGCAAGACACAACGAAAGTCTTTCCTTTAATATCTTCCAAGTGAAACAATGGAAATTTTCTATAGAAGACAATCCTGAGTTTGCTAATCCGGATTTTGATGATTCCAGTTGGCCGAGTAGTAACATCGAAGGTTTTATGGATTCTCTTTCTTCAGTCATGGCATGGGATCAATTTGTATGGCTCCGGTTGACCATCCAAACTGATTCTTCATTTTATGCGCTTCCGTGGTGGATTTATTATTATTCGGTTTCCCCAGGTGAAATATATTTAGATGGTAAATTGCTGACAGCTTTTGGCCATCCTTCCCCTGATAGTAAAGCAGAAGTCTCGCCTGTATTTTATGCAAATGAGCCGCCTTTTGTCATGCTTCCTATTTTAGAAAAAAAGGAAAAAATAGTTTTAGCAATCCGTTGGTCAGCGCACAAGACCATCAAGATCAGCAAGATGTTTCCTGGGACTTTCAAAGAATATGGACCAAATGTGGTTTTAAAGTCAACAGATTTTGCTCCTACATGGTATGATGATATCAATCAATCCTACCTGCGTGTTTTTTTTGGGGCAGGATTACTTTTACTTGTAATGGCCATACAGGCGTTCAGCTGGTGGTACACCGGAAACAGCCTGAACAGAGGAATCTTTTTTGTTTCCCTTTTTTTATTGATCCATTTATTTGTTTCGCATCCCCATATCTTTGGATACTCTGTCAACAGCATTTTGATTGATACATTGTTGTTTAATCCTTTGTTTCTTTTACTATTTATGTTTTTCCCATGGTTGGCTTCTTCCATGCTTGGACTTCCTTTTCCATTAAGCAATCAGAAATTCATCATGCTGATTGTCATTGCCCTAAGCTCGTTAATTGTAACTGTCCTTTTTGTAGGCACTACTTCTTGGGGATATTGGGTTTTATATCTTGGAATTATGGCTATTTCTCTTGGTTGGTTAATACAAATAATCGTCAAGGCCTATAAACTGAAAATTAAATATCGGGGTATTGTAGCCCTGACTTATATAACACCAATTGGCATAGTGCTGTTGGCTTTTACCATTCAAGTGCTTGGAAACTACTTTAACTTTGATTTAAATAGTTTTCTTCAAGAAAACAATTTGTTCACTCTATTGATAATTTCAGTATATGTAGCGATTCCTGTTTTGACCACTTTCTACATCGCAAGACAAAACATTGACTTGCTGAGCAATTTATCTTTCATGGTCAAGGAGCGAACCTATGATCTGGAAAAGTCATTGGACGAACTGAAATCTACTCAAGCCCAATTGATTCAGTCTGAGAAAATGGCATCGCTTGGAGAGCTCACCTCTGGCATTGCCCATGAGATACAGAATCCGCTTAATTTTGTGAATAATTTTTCGGAGGTAAGTTCAGAGTTGATGGAAGAAGTAAAAAGTGAAAGGTTAAAGGTCGAAGGTGAAAGGGACGAAAGTATTGAAGCCGAGTTGCTAAATGATGTAGCTCAAAATCTGGAAAAGATCAATTACCATGGCAAGCGGGCTGATGCGATAGTGAAGAGCATGCTGGAACATAGCAAAACCGGTTCCGGGACAAAAGAACTGACCGATATCAATGCTTTGGCAGTGGAATATCTGAACCTTGCCTACCAAAGTTTTAAATCCAAAAATACAGGTATTGATATTGAACTAATCACAGACTTTGATCCATCACTACCAAAAATAGAACTGGTCCGACCCGAAATCGGCAAGGTATTGTTGAATATCCTGAATAATGCATTCTACGCCTGTACTTTAAATTCCCACAGTACTGACCCTTCAAAATTCGACATTCAAAATTCGACATTCGATATTCAAAAAAAACCTCAAGTCACTCTTTCCACCAAAAATTCAGGAAATGCCATTAAGATATCGATAAGCGACACCGGCCCCGGTATTCCCGATGCCATCAAAGCCAAAGTCTTTCAGCCTTTCTTTACCACAAAACCTACTGGACAGGGAACGGGGCTGGGGCTGAGTCTGAGTTATGATATAGTGAAGGCGCATGGTGGGGAAATCACATTGAGGAGCGAGGCGGGAAATGAAACGGAATTTTTTATCAAACTTCCTGTTAAAGCACCATCATATTGATTCCAAAAAGATTTTTTCGAAATTTACTTGGAGGGGAGGACCTCAGAATAAAATAAGGGATAAGCTTACCATTGACATAAAAGCTGTAGGTAAAAATCTATGAATGGGGTAAATTTGATTATAAGGGGTTTAAAAAGCCCAATAAGTCATTTTCCAAAAATCTTCGCCTATGTCAAATAACCTGAAAATCTCCTACCTTAGTTCTTTCGATTGGCTTCCAAATCGGTTCTCCTTTCTCCAAATCCACTGGCTTTGGATTTTTCTTTTGCTGATTTGGACTGCCTGTGACTCTTCCTCAGAAAAAATAGAAGTTGGTGATACGGATATTGCTGGGGTGGTGACAGGTCCAAATGGACCGGAAGCCGGTGTTTGGGTAATTGCTGAAACCTTTGATTTGCCTACCCGATATGCCAAAATCGTGGTTACGGATGATCAGGGAAGGTTTCTTATCCCTGAATTGCCTTCAGCAAACTACTCCCTTTGGGTGCGAGGATATGGACTGGTTGATTCTCCAAAAAAACAGGTGACACCCGGGAAAAACATAGATCTGGAAGCTGTGCTTGCCCCTGATCCTCAGGCGGCCGCATTTTATTATCCCGGAGGTTACTGGTTTTCACTGTTGCGTGCCCCCGAGCAAATCGATTTTCCAGGCACAGGACCTGATGGAAATGGCTTTTCTCCCAATATCAAAACCCGTGCAGACTTTGTCAGAAACATCAAATCAGGTAATTGTATGGCTTGCCACCAAATGGGCAGTATAGGCACCAGAGAAATACCTGATAACCTTGGAGATTTCGATTCATCCGTAGAAGCTTGGGAACGCAGGCTTCAATCGGGACAGGCTGGTGCCAGTATGATTGGAGGAGTAAACCATTTAGGCAGAGATGGGGTGCTGAAAATGTTTGCAGATTGGACGGATCGGATCGAGGAGGGTGAAATACCGGAAACCCCTCCCAGGCCTCAAGGTTTAGAAAGAAATGTGGTCATCACCCAATGGGACTGGGCTGATCCCAAAGCCTACCTCCATGATGTGGTTTCCACTGACCGGAGGAACCCCACCTTAAATGCCAACGGGCCGGTGTATGGGGCCCTTGAAGCCAGTGCGGATTATTTGCCCGTTCTTGATCCTTCCAGTCATGAATCCAGCCAAGTGCCCTTGACCGTAAGAGATCCCAAAACTCCAATAGCGGCCGGAACTGATGTGGCAGCCTCTTCTCCCTATTGGGGTGATGAAGCCATCTGGACCAGTCAGGCCAATGTACACAACCCCATGTTCGACGACAAAGGTAAGGTGTGGATCACGGCAGCTGTCAGACCATTTGAAAATCCGTCTTTTTGTTTGGAAGGATCCGACCATCCTTCTGCCAAAGCATTCCCCCTCGGCAGGTCAAGCCGGCACTTGGGTGTCTATGATCCCAAGACGGATGAATACAAACACATCAGCACCTGTTACAGTACCCACCATCTGATGTTTGCAGAAGATGAAAACAACACGCTGTGGACAAGCGGCGGAGGTCAGGTCATCGGATGGCTGGATACCAAAATGTACGAGGAAACAGGAGATGAAGAGGCCTCCCAAGGCTGGACTCCATTGATTTTGGATACCAACGGCAATGGAAAAAGAGATGAGTATGTCGAACCCGATCAACCCACCGATCCCGATAAAGATAAACGCATTTCTAAAGGCTTGTATGCTGTTTCTCCAGCACCGGATGGTTCTGTTTGGGGTTCTTCATTGGGATATCCCGGTGCCGTGATCAGATTGGAGCCCGGTTCCAATCCTGTGGAAACAGCTTTGGTAGAGTACTATGAACTACCACTGGATGAATCCGGAAATCCGATTGAGGGATACTCTCCAAGAGGCATGGATGTAGACCGCAATGGGGTGGCATGGGTAGCTTTGGCAAGCGGACATATGGCCAGTTTTGACAGGAAGAAATGCAATGGACCCCTCAATGGTCCGGAGGCTACCGGTCAACATTGCCCTGAGGGATGGACTTTTTATACCGAACCCCTGCCACAGTTGCAAGGGCTGGAGGAATCGGGCAGCGCAGAATCCAGCTATTACACTTGGGTAGATCAATTCAACACCTTGGGTCTTGGAGAAAATATTCCCATCAATACAGGAAATGGCTCAGAGGGCCTTCTTGCACTTAAGGACGGTGAATGGGTCATCCTAAGGGTTCCCTATCCTTTGGGTTTTTATACCAAATGGATGGACGGCCGCATTGATGATCCTGATGCCGGCTGGAAGGGAAGAGGAATCTGGGCCACGATCAGCACGCGAACCCCCTTTCATATGGAAGGTGGAAAAGGAACCACAAGCAAGGTATATCATTTTCAGCTAAGACCTGATCCTCTGGCGAGATAAGGTTTGTTTTAGGTTTAGATTGAAGTTTTTCCTGTTGCTACCTTGTTTCAGATAAAATCTAACTTAATGGCATAGCATTCTCTATGATTAAAAATTGTAGACAACATTTGGCTTTAAATTCAAAATTGTCGTTCGTTATTCAAACGAAACCTTTTCATTTACTCAAAACCTAACTTAACTTTGAGACATGACCGATAAAGCCAAACCAATCTTCGAAAAAAGGATTTTCTGGGATGTGGATTTTGATCACATCGATTACGATGTCAAATTTAGATTTGTCATAGAACGCGTCTTCGAACGCGGGGATGTGGAGGACATCAGAAATTGCAGGCGGTACTATGGTGACGAAAAAATTTCTGCGGTATTATTGAGTGCAAAGTTTCTTTCCGAAGTCACCATGTACCTTGCAAGTGCTGTGATAAGTAAAACAGTCACTGAATTTAGATGTTTCAAACTCAGACAGTCGAACCCGGAACTTTTTCCATATTAAAAGCACTCATGCAAATTCCCCAACTAAATGAATTTTCATTGGTTAGAGGAACAGCATTATCTCTTTTATTTGGGCATAGGACATCGATTGATTGAGAATTTTTTTCAGACCAAGCTTTTGAAAATTTTTCAGTTCTCGATCAGACTTTTGTCAATGATTTTCATGTAAGAACAAATAATCCCCGGGTAGGCGTTTTTTGCCTTATCAAAAATGTCAAAGAAGATATCGTCAGACACCCCCACCCCATGATTCGTCCCGTAAAGGAAATTGAAGGCATCAGGTTTTTTTCAGATGAGAATATCATTGCGATGAAAGTTCAGGCCGTATTGGGTAGGGCCAGAAAAAAAGACTTTTGGGACATTGCACAGCTTTTGGAAATAAACACAGTGGCGGATTTTGTCAGGTATCACAGGGAAAAATACAGCACCCAAAACTTACTGATCACCGTTCCCCAAGCCATCGCCTATTTCGCCCAAGCAGAAGAGGATGAAAATCCACTCAGCCTAAAAGGGCAGACCTGGGAATCGATCCAAAAAGTCATTCAGGAAAAAGTCAGGTTGTATTTGATCTAATCAGCCCTTTAATTTTTGCTAAAAATTTCCTACATTCAGTATTCATCCGAAGAAAACTGTGCATGAAAAGGATAAAAATTGAAATCAAATGGGCCATTGTTTTTTTCTTGGTCACATTAGTCTGGATGTTGGGAGAAAGGTTGTTTGGGCTTCATGACGAACACATTGATCAGCATTTGGTGTACACCAATTTTTTTGCCATCCCTGCCATAGCGGTTTATGTATTTGCTTTATTGGATAAGCGAAAAAACCATTATCAGGGATACATGACTTACATACAGGGGTTCAGGTGTGGAATCATCCTCACACTTTTGGTCACCCTGTTGAGTCCACTTGCCCAGATTTTGACCAGTCTATGGATCACTCCGCACTATTTTGAAAATGCCATTCAATTTGCCGTTTCAGAAAACAAGATGGAAGAAACAGAAGCCAGAAATTATTTTTCACTGTCGAATTACATCATTCAAGGGGTAATAGGCGCACCTTTGATGGGCCTGTTTACTTCACTGATTGTGGCCTTATTTACCCGAAAAGAACCCAAAATTCTTAATTCAGCCTGACGAGAGCTAAAGCAATCTTTATAGGTTAAAAAGGAAGGATAGATTATATGATTTATCCTATTCCTTAAAATTTCTAAATTTTTAGGAAGTTCCTTAATTAGGAAGTGTCAGGGTTGGGAAATGTCAAATATTATTTTGTAAATTGGAAATTGGACCCTTCAAACGATAAATAATGAAAGTAATTTCCAGTCAAGTGTTCGTTTTCGTACTTTTTCAGCTTTTGTTCATCCAATCCCTACTAGCAATCGATCCAAGTAACACAAGGTTGCTTTCAGAACCAGCCGTCAGTAAAGATCAGATTGCCTTCATTTATGCCTCCGACCTATGGGTAGCCCGGAAGGACGGATCTAATCCCCGAAGGATGACAGCTGACCAAGGCATGGTGTCCAATCCCGTATTTTCTCCAGATGGTAGTATGATAGCCTTCAATGCACAATATGATGGGAATTGGGATGTTTTTGTGGTGCCATCTAAAGGTGGAGTCCCCAAAAGGCTTACCTGGCATCCCTACCCTGATTTGGTGAGGGGCTTTACACCGGATGGCAAATCGGTTCTCTTTGCCTCACAGCGAGAGGTGTTTACCAATCGTTACACCAAACTCTACACCGTTGACATAGATACTGGTAAAGAAACTGCCCTTCCGGTTCCCAATGCCTTTTGGGCAACCTACAGTTCAGATGGAAAATACCTTGCCTATACCCCTCTTGGCGATCGTTTTGGCCAATGGAAAAATTACCGGGGAGGCACCATGACGCGGATCTGGCTCTACAATGTGGAAAACCATGCCGTAACCGAAATCCCTAAACCTGAAACCGGCAGCAATGACACCCAACCGGTTTGGATGGATGGAAAGGTTTACTTCAGAAGCGACCGGGACGGGGAGTTTAACTTATACAGTTTTGACCCCGAAACACGGGAGGTTCAAAAACATACCGATTTTGAGGATTTTCATGTGGCGAATATCGGCGCATCTGATTCCGAAATCATTTTTGAACAAGCGGGTTATCTCCACATCTTGTCCGCCAATCAAACCAAACCGCGTCAACTGAGCGTTGGGATCGCTACAGATTTGCTGGAACACCGCCCCAGGTTTGTTTCGGGCAGTAAATATGTCAGAAGTGCCCATATCTCCCCTTCCGGTGCCAGAATGGTGGTGGATTTCAGGGGCGAAATCATTACGGTGCCAGCAAAAAAAGGAGATCCATTGAACCTAACCCAAACCCCGGGAGCCCATGAAAAAAACCCTGCATGGTCTCATGACGGTAAACGAATAGCCTTCTTATCGGATGCTTCCGGAGAGTATGCCCTGCACATCCAAAACCAAGATGGTCAGGGAGACATAAAACGGATTGGACTGGATGGCGCTGGATTTTATGCCTACCTGCATTGGTCACCGGATGACAAATACATTTGTTTGGTGGACAACAGCCGTAGCCTCTTTGTGATAGATACCAACAGTGGCATATCCACCAAGATTGCTTCTGACGCGGTTTATGTCCCCGGGGTTTTCCGGGAATTGTTTGGCAGCTGGTCTGCTGATGGGGCTTGGATCGCTTATACTGTCCTGACTCCGACCAACTTTGAGCAAGCCTATGTTTACTCGGTCAAGGAAAACAAATCCTATCCCATTTCCGACGGACTTTCCAATGTGACCCACCCTATGTTTGATCCGAGTGGGAAATACCTGTATCTCTTGGCTTCTACCGATGCTGGCCCGGTGGTCAATTGGTTTGACCTGTCCAATCAAGACATGAACTACAGCAATACGGTATATTTGGTCACACTTCAGAAAGAAGTCAAATCCCCATTGCCTAAAGAAAATGATGAGGAAAAAGCCGAGCAAAAAGAAGTGGCTAAAGTTGAGGGGGTGAAGCCAGTCAGGATAGATTTTGATGGACTGCAAAACAGGATATTGAACATCCCCATATCTGCCGGCAGGTACAGTCAGTTGCAGGTTCCCAAAGAAGGCAAACTGTATTACCTTGCCCAATCAATGGACAACGGTAAAAGCATGTTGCATCACTATGATTTGGAGAAGCGGAAGGAAGAGCCCATCATGCCCGCTGACAACTTTATCATCGCCTCCCAAGGGGATAAAATGCTCTACCAAAGTCAAGGCAAGTGGGGGATCACAGAGACTGGAAAAAAACCAGACAATGATAACTTGGTCAATTTAGACCAAATTGAAGTCAAAATTGATCCTTTGAGGGAATGGCCCAATATATTTGAAGAAGCGTGGCGGGTGAATAGGGATTATTTTTATGACCCGGGGATGCATGGGGCTGATTGGGAGGCCATGAAGGAAAAATACAAAGTTTTTATCCCTGACCTGGCAACCAAATCAGACCTTTACCGGGTCATGGAGTGGATGTTCAGTGAGCTGGCTGTAGGTCACCATCGCTTCAGCAGCCGGGGAGATGACCTTTTTTCTTCAAAAAATGTGAAAGGTGGATTACTGGGCGCAGATTATGAAATCTCCAACAACAGGTACCGGATCAAGAAAATCTATGGTGGACTGAACTGGACCCCTGAACTGCGTTCTCCGCTTACCGAACCGGGAGTAGACATCAATGAGGGAGATTTTATCTTGGAAGTCAATGGTAAGCCGTTGACAGCCTCTGATAATTTCTACAGCTTTTTTGAAAACACGGCTGATAAGTTGACTGTATTGACTGTAAATTCCAAGCCTGAACTGGCAGGTTCCCGTAAAGTCACTGTAACTCCCCTAGCATCAGAGATGGCACTGAGAAACAGAGATTGGGTGGAAGGAAACATGGCAAAAGTACACCAAGCCACCAATGGAAGGGTTGCCTATGTTTATGTACCCAATACCACGACATTGGGTCACGAATATTTCAAAAGGTATTTTTTCCCCCAGGCAGATAAAGAAGCCATCATCATTGATGAAAGGTTCAACGGAGGTGGTCAATTGGCGGATTACTACATCGACATTTTAAAAAGACCTGTGCAGTCTTATTGGAATTACCGGTATGGGAAAGACCAAAAGGCGCCAAATGCCTCCATTCAGGGACCAAAAGTGATGCTTATCGATGAAACTGCCGGTTCCGGAGGGGATTACCTCCCCTATCTATTCCGGCAAGCTGAACTTGGAACCATCGTTGGCAAAACCACCTGGGGTGGTTTAGTTGGCGTACTTGGATTTCCCGAGTTCATAGATGGTGGAAGCGTAACTGCCCCTAACTTGGCCTTTTATGATGAAAGGGGTTTTGTGATCGAAAACGAAGGAGTGGAGCCGGATATTGAGGTGGAACAATGGCCTGCGGAAGTCATCCAAGGCAAAGATCCCCAATTGGAAAAGGCTATCGAACTGATCCTCGAGCAATTGGAAGCCGAACCTAAAGAAAAAATGGAAACCCCACCCTATCCTAAAAGGGTAAGGCCATAATCTATTGTTTATAATATTTTGAATTTACTTATTAAAATAAAAAGTTGAATACTTCCGTCCATTTTTTTTCATCCATGAAAAAGCGATTTCAAAAAATCTGGGGCTGGATTAAGGCAAAAACCTTATTGGTCAAACCTGGGACTAATGCAATCAAAGGGGCTGCTTGGGGATTGGCTTTGCTTACCTTAGTCATCTATCTGCTGTTCATAACAATTTTCACATTTGCAGTCGGAGATCCATGGATTCTGGTACTTGCTTTTGGGATTTTAGTAATTGCGGTTTTGTTTGCCTTTATAGGTCGGTGGATATTTAAGCTACTGCTCTCCTTTCCTAAAGCATTGATCTTGGCCCTGCTCTTCTCCATACCCCTTTGGTTGGTTTCATTTCCTCTTCAGCTGGTCATTATAGTGACTGTTTTATGGGTGGGATTGTTGCTGGGGGCCGCTTATGGAGTTTTTAAATATACTGGCTATTCTAATCTGACCCGACCAAAGAAATCTATCCTTCTGATTGGATTGGTGCTTGGAATTTCCGGTTTACTCGCCGTATTGTATTTTTACCAATTGAGAGGGATTGAAATGGATCCACCTACCAATGCGGCGCTTTATGCGGATTCTGAAATTCAACCTTTACCAATTGATTCTCCTGCCGAACAGGGGCCTTATGCTATCAGTACTTTGAATTACGGCAGTGGAGAAGATAAGCACCGCATTGAGTTCGGGGAAAGCGCAGACCTCAAAACAAGCGCAGTCAATGGTTTGCCGTTTATAGACAACTGGAAAGGCATCAGTGGATGGTGGAGAGAAAAATATTGGGGTTTTGATGAAAGTAACCTGCCATTGAATGGTCGGGTTTGGTATCCGGAGGGTGATGGTCCTTTTCCCTTGGTCTTAATCGTCCATGGTAACCACCTGATGCAGGATTTTTCAGACCCGGGCTATGCCTATTTGGGCGAGTTATTGGCTTCTCAGGGCATGATTTTGGTATCTGTGGATCAGAATTTCATCAATGCTTCCTGGTCAAATATTTTTGGGAGCTTGGAAAAGGAAAATGATGCCAGAGCTTGGTTGTTGTTGGAGCACTTGAAACTATGGAAGCATTGGAAAGAACAGGCGGAACATCCCTTGTTTCAAAAAGCGGATTTGGAGAACATTGCCTTGATCGGACATTCAAGAGGCGGAGAAGCAGTGGCACATGCCGCACTTTTCAATACGCTGCCCTACTATCCGGATGATGCGTCCGTGGCATTTGATTATAACTTTTCTATACAATCCATTGTAGCCATTGCCCCGGTAGATGGACAATACATGCCGAGTGATCGTAAAACAAGCCTTGAAGACCTTAACTATTTTGTTTTGCATGGCTCACAGGATGCAGATGTCACCTCCTACTTGGGCGCTCAGCAATACCATCGGATAAATTTTAAAGACAGAGATACCTACCATTTCAAATCAGGGCTATATATCTATGGCGCTAACCATGGACAGTTCAACACCTCTTGGGGAAACAATGACGTAGGCACCCCGTTTTTGGGCCTACTCAATCTCCAGCAACTCATGTCCGGTGAATCTCAACGGAATATTGCCAAAGTGTACATCAGTGCTTTCCTTCAAAATACCTTGATGGATAAAATGGAATATCTGCCCCTATTCAAGGATGCACGGTATGGGAAAAATTGGCTTCCAGAAACGGTTTACCTGAGCCAGTTTGAGGACTCACAAACCCAATACATCTGTGATTTTGAAGAAGATTTTGACCTAAGTACTACAACGCTCGATCAAGGAAAAATAGACGCTAAAAACCTTACCGTTTGGAAAGAAAAAGAGCTTAGTCTCAAATGGGGTAAAATGGGAACAAAAGCAGCCGTGTTGGGCTGGCATTACGAAGCGGCATTGAAAGATTCCACCGCTCTGAAATCCATAGGCCCTGATTTTCCGGATTCCCTGATAGCCAATTATACCATTTTATTGGATACAGGATTCAACGCGCTAAAATCGAATGACTTATTGGTTTTTTCATTGGCTGAATCTACCGAAGAAAGCAATCCCAAAAGTCAAGGAAAATGGGTAAAAGCCAAAGAGAAAGAAAACGAGAAAGAGAAAAATGAACCTGAAAAAGACGATTTAAAAACCAAGGCAGACAAAGTAGACAAAGATGAAAAACCAAAAAAACATCCCATAGACTTTTCAATCGAATTGGAAGATTTTGAAGGTCAAAAAATCAGATTCCCGCTCAGCAACTATGCTGCCCTTCAAAACCAATTGGAAGTAGCCATCTGGAAATCGGATTTTATCAAGGGGGACAAACAATCAGAAATGGTATTTCAAAATTTCATTTTTGATTTCGAAAAGTTAAATAGCATAAATCCTGAATTTAATCCTAACCGTTTGGGCGTGATCCGCTTTGTGTTTGACAAAAGTCCCAAAGGAGTGATCATTCTAGACAACCTGGGTTGGATGAAACCCTTTCCTGAGGAAGAGTTTTCTGATGATGGATAACATTAACCTAAGCACCTCTATATTTTTAAATAATTGAATTCCCAAATCTTAAAATCCATACACCATGCAACTCATTATTAAAAACCTCTCCAAAACCTATCCCAATGGGGTGAAAGCCCTGAATGACATCAGCTTAACGATTCCACAGGGCATGTTTGGCTTACTAGGACCCAATGGTGCGGGCAAATCCACCCTGATGCGGACCATTGCCACTTTACAGGATGCAGATTCCGGCAGTATCATGCTGGATGACTTGGATGTCTTGGCCAACAAGCAGGCCATCCGGGAAAGACTAGGCTATCTTCCACAGGACTTCGGGCTTTATCCCCGGATCAGTGCGGAAGTGATGCTAAACCACATTGCTCAAATGAAAGGTGTAAATGATAAGTCGGACCGCAAATATCTGGTCGAAAGCCTGTTGACAAAAGTTAACCTCTACAAAGACAGAAAAAAGGCATTGGGTACTTTTTCCGGTGGGATGCGTCAACGGTTTGGAATCGCCCAGGCCTTGGCGGGCAACCCTTCTCTTATCATTGTGGATGAACCTACGGCCGGTCTTGATCCTTCAGAACGTAACAGGTTTTACAACCTCCTCAGTGAGTTGGGCGAAAATACCATCGTCATCCTTTCAACCCACATTGTGGAAGATGTAAGTACGCTTTGTTCCAGAATGGCCATCATTTGCGAAGGGGAATTGTTGATGGAAGGAAAACCCAGGGAAGGGATAGAGGCTATTCAGGGAAGGATATACCAAAAGACCATCCGAAAAGATGAGTTGGAGCAATATAGACACGAATATCAGGTGATTTCTACCAAATTGATCGAAGGCAATCTGAGCATGCGCGTGGAAAGCCCGGAAATGCTGGACGGAGGGTTTGTGCTCGCCAATGCAGACTTGGAAGATGTGTATTTCAGCCATATTTCCAGAAAAGTAGATCCCATCACCATTTGATCCCCTGAATTATGTTTTGGAATATTTTCACTTTCGAACTTCGCTACCGATTCACCAGACCTGCCACCTACATATACTTTGCGGTATTGTTTATCGTAGCGTTTTTGCTTATTGCTTCAGGAAATACGCCTGCCTCAGAAAAAGTCTATCACAACAGCCCCATCAACATCGCTGAGCTTCAGTTGATTTTCTCGATTTTTGGGATCCTGATTGCCTCAGCAGTGATGGGTGTGCCCATTTATAGGGATTTGGAACACAAAACGGGCACTTTCCTCTTCAGCTACCCCATCAGCAAAACTGCCTATTTTATGGGTCGTTTTTGGGGCTCCTTTGTGACCCTGCTGTTTATTTCCTTGGGAACTCTTTTTGGTATTTATCTGGGAAGCATCCTAGGCCCTGCTACGGGATGGACAGAGGCGGTAAGGTATGGTCCCAACCATTTGGTCCATTACTTTCAGCCTTGGTTGACCATGGTGGTGCCCAATTTATGGTTGGCAGGAAGCCTCTTCTTTGCCCTGATTGTCTTCACTCGCAACATCAAGTCCATCTATTCGGGTGGCATTGTTTTGTTTATTGCCTACCTCTTGGCCAATTTTCTTTCCCAAGACGTTGAAAATAAAGATCTGGTTCAATTGCTGGATCCATTTGGTCTCAATACCTTCGATTACCAGACCAGATACCTAACTCCATTTGAACAGAATAATTTTCTTTTGTCCATCACAGGAAATCTTTTGCTCAACAGGTTACTATGGACAGCCCTGGGTATCGTATTTTTTCTGGCCGCATATTTCAGGTTCAGCTTCAAACAGTTTTTTCAGATCAACCAATCCAAAAGTAAAAAATCAGACAAAGTAGAGGTTTTTTCTGAAGACAGGGGAAGAAAAATAGCCAGTGATTTCTCAAGAAAATACCAACTTAGCAGCCTAATTACCCTTACAAAAATCGAAGTAGCTAACATTGTGAAAGATGTCTATTTTAGGTCCATTTTGTTGGGCGGATTGATATTTTTGGTTTTGGATTTTTGGATAGGTCAGACCTTATTCAGTGTACCTAATTTTCCTGTTACCTCCGTTCTGATGGAATTCAAGGGTTATGATTACAATCTATTTGTCTTTATCATTCTGGTCTTTTTCACAGGAGAAACCCTGCACCGCAACAAATCCACCGGATATGCCATCATCAGTGACACCTTTCCGGTAAAAGATGGCGTTGTGATTGCCTCCAAGTTTCTAGGAATTGCGTTAATCTGTGTCATTTTGTCTGCGATTCCCATCTTGGTGGGCGTAATCATCCAGACTTTGAAAGGCTATTTTCAATATGATTTTTACACCTATTTTGTAGATAGTTTTCTGATTGCCTTACCCGACACCCTGCAGATGGTCATGTTGGTTTTTGCGGTGCACTTGTTGGTCAACAATAAATTTGCCGGTCATGCTGCCGCAATCGGGGTTTGGTTGGTGATGATCATTTTGCGGAATTTTGCCGAATTTGATTTCAACCTCTTTTTCTATTCCTATAAACCCAACTACATGTGGTCGGAAATGAATGGGTTGGGTCACTTTGGCAAACCCTTGTTTTGGTTCAATATCTATTGGACAGCCTTTGGGCTGTTTCTTATTTTGTTTTTCAGTATCTTTTTTACCAGAGGTGTAGAAGATTCCTTTAAAAGCCGATGGAAAGCAGCCAGACAAAAACTGGGAAAACCTGCTACACTTTTATCTTATGGCTTTTTGGCCTTGGCCATTGGTTCAGCAGCATATATTTACAAAAATGTAGCCTATACCAATACGTATCTTACCAATAAAGAAAATGACAAACGGCAGGCTGAATATGAGAAACAACTCAAAAAATATGAATACCTGCCCCAGCCGAAGGTCATCGCGGTAAAAATGAATGCAGACATTTTTCCCGAAGACCGGAACGCCTACTTCAGCGCTGAGGTGCGACTCGTCAACAAGACGGATGAACCCATAGACTCCATTCACCTCAGCAGCCAAACCATGAGTAGTTTTCATTTGCACTATGAAGGTCAAAAACTTAATTATAGGGCTCCTTTGGTTCTAGAACCTGCAAAGATGCAGTGGATCAAAAAAAGAAAACCGAAAGACAACTACAGGATTTACCCCCTACCCAAAACCATGCAACCCGGGGATACCTTGGATGTCCAAATCACCGGAAGCATGATCAATAGAGGTTTTCCCAACAGCGGTTATGGCAGGGAACTGGTTCATAATGGCACTTTCATAGGAGGAAGTTTGCCTTCCATCGGATACAATTCCAACGGAGAGCTTTCCAGCGATGAGAAAAGAAGGAAATACGGATTACCGGAAAAGGACCAGGACTTGCCACCACATGATGACGAATACGGGAGAAATACCCTATTGTTTGCCAAGGAAGCTGACTTCATTCAGTTCGAGGCAGTATTGAGCACCTCTGTCAATCAGATTGCAGTGGCACCGGGCTATTTGCAAAAAGAATGGATTGAAGATGATCGGCGTTATTTCCACTATGTGCAGGACACCCCTATCCAATACTTCTTCAACATCGTATCTGCTGAATATGAGGTAATGCAAGATAAAATTATGTTGGCGGATGGAAATGAAGTGAATTTGGAGATCTTCCACCACCCACAACATACAGCCAACCTTGACCGATTCATGGCAGCCTACAAAGATGGCCTGGAATATTTCTCCGAAGCGTACAGCCCTTTTCAGTATAGGCAGATGCGCCTGTTGGAATTTCCTAGGTATGCCGGATTTGCCCAGTCCTTTCCCAATACGGTGCCTTTTTCCGAGAGTTTTGGGTGGATTGCCAATTTCAGTGATCCCAATGCTTTTGATTATGTCTATTTTGTCACTGCCCATGAACTGGCCCACCAATGGTGGGGACATCAGGTGGTACCCAATTATACAAGAGGTTCCAATTTGATCTCTGAGGCCTTGGCAGAATACTCTGCGCTTATCCTTACAGAAAGGGCTTATGGAAGTGACAACATGAAACGCTTTTTGAAAGATGAGTTGGATAAATATTTAAGCGGAAGGTCCAACGAAGGCAAAAAGGAAAATGTTTTCATCAATTGTAACCGACCTTATCAATGGTATTACAAAGGGTCGTTGATACTGTATGCCTTGCGGGATTATATAGGAGATACGGCTATGGACAGTGCCTTGAGAGGTTTTGCAGACGAATTTGCCATGAGACAGGACCCTCCCTTTCCTGGAAGCCCTGATTTGCTCAGGCACCTGGCAGCCCATACACCTGATAGCTTAGCCTATTACTTGGATGACACCTGGCATAAAATCACGCTTTATGAAAACAAAGCAGTAGATGCGGAGGCCAAAAAAGCTGAAAATGGAGAATATCTAGTCACATTAAATTTCAAATCACAAAAAATCTATGCAGACAGCTTAGGCATGGAAACTCCCGCAACCTATGATGGGGATTACATTGATATTGGGATTTTTGCCAAAGAGGACAAGGATGAAAACGGCAGAAACCGAACCAATCCCCTGTACCTTCAAAAACACAAGATCAAACCCGGAGAACATACCCTGACCATTCCAGTAAAAGGTGAACCGATAAAAGCAGGCATAGATCCCTACAACAAACTCATCGACCGAGTTCCGGATGACAATGTGGTCAATGTGTCTATCTTATAAAAAATGAAAAATCATGAAAATTAGAAATTTCAGTTCCATATTATCCCTAATGTTATGTTTGCTCATCGTCACTGATGGGCTGACGCAAGTAAAGTCCAATTTGGAATTACTGGATCTCTTTGACATGGAGTATGTATCCGATCCACAGATTTCACCGGATGGCAGCAAGATCATCTATGTCCGCAATTTCAAAGATGTAATGACAGACAGGGATCTATCCAATCTGTGGATGGTCAATTTTGACGGAAGCCAAAACAGACCACTTACCACAGGAAACCAAAGGGACTTTATGCCCAAATGGTCACCGGATGGGAGTAAAATTGTCTTCAAGTCCAACAAACAGGACGAAAAGGTCAAGCTCTTTTTGATGTGGATGGATACCAAAGAGTCGATGCCATTGACCAATACCCCTCAGGCACCCGGTCAGGTGGCCTGGTCTGCTGACGGACAACAACTGGCTTTCAATATGTTTGTTCCTTCCGCCAAAGCCTCAGCCATTAAAATGCCCTCCAAACCTGAAGGGGCTCAATGGAATACAGATCCCATCTATATCAATGACATGAATTACCGGTCAGATGGTGCAGGTTACCTCAAAGGAGGACATACTCAGCTGTTTACCATTGGGCTCGATGGTGGCACTCCCCGACAATTGACATTTTCGGAGTTTAACCATGGGGCCCCTATTTGGTCAAAGGATGCCAACCACCTTTACTTCTCAGCCAACCTGCATGAAAAGCATGAGTTGGAACCGATAAATACCGAAATCTACAGGTTAAATCTGGCTGATGGGGAAATCCAGGCCTTGACCAGTCGTTTTGGGCCGGATAGCAATCCTGTCTTGTCACCGGATGGGAGCAAAATAGCCTTTTTGGGATTTGATGACAGCTTCCAGGGATATCAGGTTACTGAGTTGTATGTAATGAATACAGATGGCACAGGTCTTCAAAAGCTCGCTTCAGCCCTTGACAGAGATGTGGAGGGCATCCAATGGGAAGGCAACAACCGGGGTATTTACTTTCAATACAATGATCTGGGAGATACCAAAATCGGGCATGTTGCCCTTACCGGAAAAGTCAGGGACATCACGGATGGGCTTGGGGGAATGGAATTGGGCAGGCCCTACAATGCTTCCGCCTTTAGCGTGTCCACCAACAACCGGTTTGCCTATACCTTGGGAGGAACAGACCACCCTGCCGATCTTGCTACTTGGAGTGGTGGGAATGTCAACCGGATTACCCGGTTAAATGATGACCTTTTTTCTTTCCGTAAATTGGGAAAGGTGGAAGAAATATGGTGGGAATCTTCCCACGACCAAAGAAAAATCCAAGGCTGGGTGGTCACTCCACCTGACTTTGATCCCAATAAAAAATACCCCTTGATTCTGGAAATTCACGGCGGACCTTTTGCCATGTACGGTTCTGTCTTTTCAGCCGAAATCCAACTCTTTGCCACGGCAGGTTATGTGGTGCTTTACACCAACCCCCGAGGTAGCACGGGATATGGACAGGAATTTGGCAATCTGATCCATCACAACTATCCCAGCGAGGATTATGATGACCTGATGTCCGGAGTGGATGCTGTACTGGAAAAGGGTTATGTGGATTCAGAGCAGCTTTTTGTCACTGGAGGAAGCGGAGGTGGACTTCTGAGTGCATGGATTATAGGCAAGACGGACCGCTTCAGTGCGGCAGTGGTTGCCAAGCCCGTAATCAATTGGTACAGCCATGTGCTTTATGCTGATGCGCCGGCTTTCTTTTACCGCTATTGGTTCCCTAGTAAGCCTTGGGAAGATCCTGCACATTACATGAACCGCTCCCCTATTTCTTTGGTAGGTAATGTCAAAACGCCTACCATGTTGCTTACGGGAGAACAGGATTTCAGAACACCCATAGGGGAATCAGAACAGTATTATGCGGCTTTAAAAATCCAGGAAGTGGAATCAGCCTTGGTCCGGATCCCCAATTCCTCCCATGCCCTCGCCGATCGGCCCAGTATGCTGGTGGCCAAGGTAGCGGCTATTTTGACATGGTTTGATAGGTATCGGAAGGAGTAGTAGGGATTAGGGGATGTAGTTGGGTCAATGATTGCCTTCATTGACCCGGTTTTTCTTAATCATAAAAGCATTTTAGGTGATTTGTCTTGTGAGAATGTAATGATTACATCAGCCAAATTTCATTTTAATAGGAATATCAAGTTTTCTCTAATTTGGAAGTTTACAACTTTTCTAAATTTGTCCACTTTAATTTTTTGGCTAGTTGATATTGGCATTTTATGTTTATATCCTCTGTTACTTTTTCCTTGATGAAAAAGTAACCCCTGACAGCCGTGCAGCAGGCTGGAAAAAATCAAGCCTGGAAAAATCCTTCCGCACACAAGACCCGACGCACCCTCAGTTTTCCGGCAACCCAACGCGCCTCATATGGGACGATTTTCACAAATAATAAATTAAAGAGAGTAAATTATGTTCGGATAAATTCTCCCCACATTTAATTTTTACCGAGAACTTTCCAAGGTAACCCAAATATGATTTTGTTGGTTTGTTTTACCAATACCTAAAAATGGTCCATAAAATTTTATAGCCTGCACCAAAAACCCCTTTGAGGGTGCCGCTGACTTTGGATACGCCGATTCTTTGTCGGTAATCTACCGGGACCTCTGTGGTTTTGAGTCCGGCTTTTGCTGCTTTGATCTGCATCTCTATGGTCCAACCGTAATTTTCGTCCACCATACCCAATGCCTCTAGTTTGTCCCATTTAATGGCTCTAAAAGGTCCCAGATCAGTGTAAGTTGTCTTGTAGATCCTCCGCATCAAGGAAGTAGCCAGCCAGTTTCCGAAAACCTGCGGGAAGGTCATGGAGCCTTTTTCCTTCTGCCCCCTTGCACGTGAACCGATCACCATATCAAATCCCCCTTTCTGAATGGGCTTGATCAAGTCTAAAAGTTGCTCAGGATGATCACTGTAATCCGCATCCACAAATACCACCACATCAGGCTGCGGGGAAAGGCTTCGGAGGTAGGCCATCCCCGTTAGGCAGGCTTTCCCATAGCCTTGCTGAGGTTCATCCACCACAATGGCTCCTGCTGCTTGGGCCTGTCTTTTTGTATCATCTTTGGAGTTGTTGTTCACCACAATGATGTGCCTGACCACCTTGGGCAGATCTTTAACCACTTTTCCAACAGCATTTTCTTCATTGAAGGCCGGAATGATGACATCGATGATGGGAACTGGGTATTGCGAATGATCTATAGGCAGCATTCAGGAAACGAGGTAAATTATGATTGAAAATGAAGTAAAGTCATGCTTTTCCGTAACTTCTGAAAGACTCCCAACTGACCAGACTGAAGCCTACTGCCAGCATCAGGTGGAAGACCAGCATCTCATAGGTTTGGGTATAAAAAGACAGCATCACCATAATCGTAAACACCAGAGCAAGAGTAGCTTCTGCATAAGTCGTTAAAGGAATTTTAGAAATATGGTAGGTGTTCTTCGCCCAAGATGGATTGAGCGTGGAAAGGTTGTATTTCGGGGTCCGGATAAAGGGGGATTTTTTGCCGCTTAATCCTTCCCAAACCGCTTGGGCATTGTGAACAGCCAAGCCCATAGAAACGGATAAAAATAGGGGCAGTTCCCAGAAAAATCTAACATAACCCTTCCAGGAATAAGCTACCAAACTCAGGTTTGCAAAGAAATAGACCAAAGCGATGATCACGAATCCTACCAAAAAAACCGCAGCACCCTGAAAGTAGCTTTCTGGGATCCAGTTCATGTAAAAGGCCAACCAAACCGGAATACTACTCAAACTGACGATCAATACAGCAATGAAAATGACAGCATTCAAAAGATGCGCCGTAGCATGCAGTTTGGTTTTAAGGCCAAATGGTTTTTTAAGTACGTTTCCGAGATGCTTGGCGGCACATTCTGCACCTCCTTTGGTCCACCTGAATTGCTGGGATTTGATCGCCGACATCACCGGGGGTAGTTCTGCCGGGGATTGGATGTCCGGTCGGTATATAAATTGCCAGCCCAATTGCTGTGCACGGTAACTCAGGTCAAGGTCTTCGGTCAAGGTATCGTCTTGCCAATTTCCTGCTTCAAAGATGCATGATTTGCGCCAAATGCCTCCTGTACCATTGAAATTGATAAAAACGCCCTGTTCATTTCTGCCCATTTGTTCTACCATAAAGTGGGCGTCCAAAGCAAAAGCCTGTAACCGCGTCAATATGGAATACCCTTCGTTGAGGTGGGTCCAACGGGTCTGCACCATACCTACCTTGGGATTGGTAAAATGCCCGACGGTCTTTAACAAAAACTCCGGATCCGGCACAAAATCAGCATCGAAGATAGCTATCAGATCACCGTTTGCCTGTTCCAAACCCTCCCTAAGAGCCCCAGCTTTATATCCGACTCTGTTTTTCCTATGGATGTATTTGAAATTTACCTCCGGATACTTTAAAATTTCTTGGGTGATAAGTTCCCCGGTTTCATCTGTGCTGTCATCCAAAATCTGAATTTCAAGTTTTTCTTTGGGGTACCGAAAAAGTGACACCGCCGCTATCAGTCGGCCTACCACATATTTTTCGTTGTATATCGGCAATTGAACCGTCACTTTAGGCAAATCTTCCCATGCAGGTATAGGATAAGCACATTTTTTGTTTTTGAAGCGGAAAAAATGATAAAGCAGGTGGGCTTGGGCAAAACTGTAAAAAAGGATAAACAGCATCGCCAAAACGTAAATCAATAGAAAGAAATAAATCAAAAGCATTAGTTTTTTACCGTAATGGAATCATTTCCTATGATGATCGGCAAGTCATTGACTCGCCCTTTTTCGGGCCCGTTTTCCAGTTTTAATACCCCTCTTGGACACACCGCTGCACACACTCCGCAACCCACACAGGATGCCCTGACAATATTTTGCCCTCGCTGTGCATACCACCTTACATCTATGCCCATTTCACAATAGGTAGAACAATTTCCACAGGAAATACACTGTCCTCCGTTGGTGGTGATGCGGAAGCGGGATTTGAAACGCTGCACAATACCCAAGTAAGCCGCAAGGGGACATCCAAAACGGCACCAAACCCGGTTGCCCATTAAGGGATAAAAACCCGTTCCTATAACTCCTGCAAAAGCCGATCCAATGGCAAATCCATAAAACGAATGTAATTGGTTTGTGGCATTTCCCAATAAACCAAAGCCTGAAAAATAATTGGCAATGGTCACTGCCGTCATCACCACCGCCAATACCAACACTCCATGCACCATGTAACGTTCAACTTGCCAAGCTTTTAGGGATTTATCGGATAATTGCCGGTAAGGATCTCCTAGGGTTTCAGCCAGTCCTCCACAACCACAGACCCAAGAGCAATACCACCTTTTGCCGTAGAAATAGGTTAACAAAGGAACCCCGATGACAATCAAGATGATTCCCCATACCAACATAAACATGCCTATGGCTCCACTACTGAGCATGCCTTCCATTCGGTAATCGTAAAAGAAGGAATAGTCTAAAGGCCATATGTTTTTAAAATCATGCCAGGGTTTGTTGAGCAGCACCATGATTTCGGGAATCAAAAAAGCGAAGGAAATTTGAAAAAACATCACCGATGCCGTACGTAAAGTCTGGTATTTGTTGCCTCTGTACTTTCGAAACATGCGGATTCCCATGACCAAAATGGCCAAAGTGTACATCAGTCCATATAAAAACCATTGGGTCGCAGGATTACCGGACAAACCCATACTGATGGGGTCCACCATCCAGACCAAATTGGTCATGTACTCAGGAAACCAATACAAAATGATATAGAAAAGGATTAGGTAGGTTCCTGTGATGATTCCCAAAACCCCTCTTGATTTCATCGAAGAATGATAGATACCGTCATTTTTTATACCTTCAGGTTGATGCCTGTAAAGCGGGAAAATATAAAGCAGGGCCCCAATTACTGAAGCAAAAATAGAAATACCAAGAAACAGAAAAGGCTGGTTTTTCACCTCACTTTTCGTAGATGCTTTTGTCAAGGCAAAAGCATAGTCATCCCATATCACCTCATCCCAGGCTTCCTTTTCTTTCAGTTCTCCATTGAACTGGTCAAAATAGTTTCTGTAATCGCTGACAAAGGCAAAGTTGGAAAAATAGGTTTTCCCATACATGGGTTGTAAAATATCGAGGAGAATTTCCTGATGCTCTTCCTTAACGGTGTCAGCAACCATTTCCTTTTCCAATTGATAGGACCCCAGAAAAGGAATGATAGAGAATATCGCAAGTCCAAGAACAAAGATGGCCAAGCCTATTATTTGTATGTTTTTCATGCCTATTTATTCATGATGCGCTTTAAGAAATTTCTTTTTGGATTTGACACATTGGTTCCCATTTCCAAATCATAACGCTTAGAAATATCCTTATGGACTTTTTCATAGAATTCCGCATTGAAATTGGCTTTGCCCAAATGTTGGATCACCTTATCGGCGTTCCATCTTTCCTTAATGACCTGATCAAAAAAAGCATGACTTAATCTGAGGCCAAATGCATTGACTCCTTTGATGATTTTTGACTGTGATTCAAAAAGCATCCTAAAGCCTATTTTGCCTTCTGGATGCTCCCAGTAAAATGAATTGAAATCCGAATCCCAAAGTGGAGGAACCCAACCGTAAGTCTGGTACTCTATGTCGAAAAATTTGGCCGAATTGAACCATACGCCGGGCTGATATTTTACAGGTTCATTACAAAGATTGTGCGCCAACGTTTCTCCATGCATGCGACCCGTATACCAGACTTGTTCAATATTTTTTCTATCTGAGGCGGGAGCTTTATGGAATTCCACACAATCCCCAATGGCAAAGACATTTGGAATATTGGTTTTGAAATAAAGATCCGCAAGTATGCCTTTTTTGGTAGCCAATGTTGAATCTATCAGGAAATCTATGTTTGGACTGACCCCAATGGTAAGGCCAACAAATTCACAGGGAATGGTTTCCCCGTGGTTGGTCAGTACAGCCTTTGCCCTACCCTGTCCATCATCCAGAATCTCCTTCAATTCAGTGTTCAACCGCAAGTCGATATGGTGTTCTCGGATATGCCTGTTGATCATGTCGGATTCCTCAGGCGGCAGGACATGGTCCCAAAAGCTGTTTTCTCTAACCAAAAAGGTCACTTCAACATTCCTACTTCTTAACATTTCGGCCATTTCGATGCCGATCAGGCCCCCACCTACTATAACAGCCTTCTTGATGCCTTTGGTCTGGGTTTCCATGAGGTCAAGGTCTTGTTTGGAATAGAGTCCCTGTACACCAGCCAATTCTTGTCCGGGCCAACCATATTTGTTGTTCTTAGAACCAGTTGCCAATACCAGAATGTCATAATTTAAAGGCTCATCATCTTCAAAGATTACATTCTTAGCTTCGAAATCAACCTTTTTTACCCATGTCTGCTTGAGTTCCAAGCGGTTTTTCTCCCAAAAGAAATCCTCATACGGTTTGGTATGTTCGTATTTCATGTGCCCCATGTAAATGTACATCAGCGCAGTTCTGGAAAAAAAATGTTTGGTTTCCCCGGAAATGATGGTAATCCTTGCCGAATTATCCATTTTTCTGATCTGCCTGGCACAGGTGACCCCAGCAATACCATTCCCAATGATTACAATGCGTCGGTTTGGGTTTCGATTACAAAAATCTTGGGAATTTGAATGCATGAATACCTTTGGAGAATGTATACTGAAATTTAAATCATTTAGGAAGAAAATAATACTAATTTACTTTTCTTATAACTAGAAATCCTTTGAAAGGCAATTGGGCCACTTTGATTTACAAATAAATCCTTCAATTTAATTGTAAGTGATCCTTAAATGATTTTCAAGGTTCATCCAGATTTTATAAACAGAAAATCATTCATTGAGACTCCAATCATATTCCATGTAAGAGATTTTGGCCTTGGGATCGAGCCTGATGGTGGAATATTGGTTAAGATAATCGATTAGGGATCCATTTTTTGTAAAATCACCTTTGAACCATGAAAATATCTTACTGATTTCTGCCTGGTTTTTTTGGATCCGGTTTCTTTTGGGGTCATTGATGAAGCGCTTGGCCATATCATCAAGCTGTTGGTCCAATTTACTGACCACGAAAGCCTCATTGCGGAGGGGTGGGCAGGAGAATGAGGCACAGTTGATGGCAAAATGGATCCTTGGCTCGTCAAATTCCTTCCTCAGGATCTTATGTTCAATCTCATCCAGGTTAGCATCTTCCCCCCCTATTTGGAAAAATTTGATGTGCCAGACTGTATTGACCAAAGGAATTTTTATTTTGGGATGCAGGTCCTGAATGCTTTCCACCGGATAATTGTCTGCAATTAATTTTACTGTAAATGCATTATAAGCATTGATCCAATAGGCCAATTGCTCTTGTTCAGACCATGTTTGCCTATCCGGCGCATTTTTACTGATAAGAGACAGGTAATTGTCCAATTGATCCATATCAGCTATGAAACCCTTGTAATCCACAATTCCTTCCCCATCCACATGTTTTCTCAACAATCCATCCCAGATTTCATGGGAAGGAGGCTTCGTCCCATTTTGTCCAAGATCTGAGCCTTGACAGGAAACAACAAAAGACAAGCAAGCAAATACAATTAATCTTTTCATATTCCGTGATTTAAAACAAAATTAAAGAGGATTAGATAACTCGAATGTCTTTTAACTGACAAAAGCTATTTCGACTCGGGTTTATCGGTAAAAATACGTTGTTTATATCCGTTTTATCCAAAAGGTACATGATTAAAATCTATTTTGACTAAATGGAAATGAGGCGAAAAGACTTAAAATTATTTCTCTCAAGCCTAACCTAATATTTAGCTATTAATGCCATAAGTTCAGGAAAGGCTTTGAGGTCATCCAATTCATCTATATCTGAAAGGGTTGGCAGTAGAAAGGAATGGAGCCCAACTGCTTTCGATCTTGATAAGGTTTCGCTCAAAACTTTGTCGGTACTCCAGGGCATTTGTTGGAAAATGTCCTGGTGGGCTTCTTTAGCACCTATCAGATAATAACCCCCATCTGAAGCCGGGCCCAAAACCAAATCAAATCGATCCAGCATTTCTACGGCATTTTCTAAGCAATCCGATTTCATTTCTGGACAATCAGATCCTATGATAATGACTTTCTCATAACCATGGGCTTTTCCATACCGCATGGCATTATACATTCGAATACCCAAGTCCTGGCCGGTTTGAATTTCAGATGAAAAGCCTGAAGGTGGATGCAAACTTGATTCTGACACTCGGCTATAAAACAATTTAACATCAATGGGCTTATTTACCTTTTCTACTTCTGCCAAAGTCATTTTTACCAAGTGCTGATAAACTGCCAACGCTTGTTTTGATCCTATTTCCTTGGCTAGTCTTGTTTTGACAGTGCCTAAAATAAATGGTTTCAAAAAAATTACCACCAAGGTATCAGTCATGTATCTTTACTCCTTTCTGTAGCCAAATGCCCCAGGTACGGCTGTAAACATGGACTTCTTCCGTCTCCACTTGATTTTTATATACCGGATTGGACTCGTTGACCCAATGGATTATGCCACCATAAAGATTGTAAACTTCACGGAATCCAGCACTTCTCAGTTGTTCACCTACCTTTTGACTGCGGTAACCCACTGTGCAATAAACTACTATAGGCTGGTCCTTATTGAACATTTCCACCTTGCTTAAATCAAATGCCTCATAGCCTACCCATATGGAATGGGGTAAGTGACTGACTTCAAATTCTCTCAATTCTCTGGCATCTAAAACCACCCAATCTTTTTTATCTGCCAGTTCTTCGGGATAAATAACCGGAAAATCCTTTTCATAAATGGTGTTGAGCAAAGCTTTGAAAGCAGTATTTTGAGCAAAAAGAGGTACAACCGATATGAAATAAAGCATCATGATTGTTCCTGTGCTTACAATAATGGATTTACCAATTCGAAAGTAATTTTTGTTTGTTAAAAGTAACTCTTTAGGTTTCGGATATATCATAATGGTTCCTATTGCCTACTTACGCAATGGTCAACTTCCTTGGATTTAATTCCTATTTGATTCAATAAGGATTTTTTTGATGAAAAAGTTTTCCTATTCTCTTAAACGCCTCCTTTTGATACATCAGTAAGCATAATTTTTCTCTCCGGCCAATATGGGAAAATCCAAGAAATGGCTCTTGGGAGGCAAAGGACAGGTAGCATAATCGGTAAATACACAGGGAGGATTATAGCTTTTGTTAAAATCCAAAACAGTCTTTCCATTGCGATCCGGCTTCGGAACATAAACGTATCGTCCCCCACCATAGGTACTTTCTCCACTCGTTTGATCCGCAAAAATCACTAAGTATTCTGATAACCCTTCATCGATGACATCCATTTTGTAGGATTTACCTTCATGTTCAAAGGAAAGGTAACCGGGAGATAGATTAGGTATCGTTTGTCCCAAAACATTGGTGATGGGAATTTCTTTAACAGGCTCATAGGGAACAAAATCCACTACCCAGCGCCACTGTAATTCAGTAGGAAATCGTTCAATTTCTTTAAATTCCATTAAACTTTTGGCCTCTAAATCCCTGATTCTCAAAAAGAATTGATTTCCCCTTTTAATAGGCAACCACCTTAAATTGCCAAATGAAAGTAAAGCCTGACCGCCTTCCTTGTATATCAAAAACTTATCTACAACCTCAGCGCCTTCAGACGTTTTAATGCCCTCTCTGGCAGGCTCAAAAAATACCTGGTTGACCTCCACTTTAACATCACCCAAATATTCTGGGTAGCCAGGTATCAGTTGGATATCCATATCTGAACCTGACCCCATGCGGTTAGGTCCTTCTTTGAGTTTTGCCAAACCAATCAAGTTTAACCAACCCTCTGGGGATTTAAGAAATTCCAATCGATCCTTGTGCCATGCTGCTACTTCATTTTGGTACTTTTCGGGATTCATATTTTCCGATTCCTGCACACCTGAAGAACAGGCGATCAAAATGAAAACGGCTAATAAGCAATAGCATTCAGATTTTACCATAAACCAATAAAATGAAAATCGGTGTGAAGGTTCAAGCTAAGAAAAAAAAATTGAAAATTACCTCTAAAATCTCTCCGGATTAGGCATTTTCATCATATCAGATCTCCTTGAATCGTATCTTGGGCCTACTTAAGTTAAGTCACTGGCCTCTCATTTTCAACATTGGTGATTTTGAGAGGTAACTAGCCTGTTCAATATGAAAAAATATCATATTTAAAAAAATGATTTATAAGTACTTATATAAATTAAATGCTAAATCACTTTATGGTACTTTTGATCACAATTGTTCTGGTAGGGTTAAGCGGGTCATTGCTAAATACCGTAATGTGTTTGTGATCGATTCCTTTTCTCGAATGGGTATCAAAAGAAAATTTGAGCTCAGTTTTATCGCCTGGCATCAAGTCGTTTTTGGCCAATTCAAGTGTAAGGCATTCACAATTTGCTATGACTTTGCGGATATTAACAGGCTGGCTACCCATATTGCTAAGGGTGATGCTTCTGTGTACTGTGGAACCGGATTTAATTTCCTTGAGATCAAGGTTTACTTCAGAAATGGCCAATTTAGGTAAATTAGCTGCTTCACTAGCCGTGATGGGGTCAAAGTATTCATGGACAGTTGTTAAAAGCCTGAGGTTGACTTCCTCCTCCTTTTCTGATTCCAAATGGAAGGAGATGATTTCATCCTGAAAACCCAAAAAATCAACCCCTTCAGCAGTATAAGTGATTTCTAAAATCCCTCTGGATTTGGCAGGCACCAAAGCGGGTACCATATTTACCTCTATATGAGGAGGAAGATTTGTTTTAAATTCATCAATGGTAATGGGAAGGTCTTTAAAATTATAGAAATCCACATGCTTGGTTCTTTTCAGTCCTGTAAATGCTTCACCCATGTTGATGGAGGAAAATTTAAAACCCATATCTCCCACTTTGTAGGCGTAATGGGCATAAAAATCCTCAGGTAAGGGGACATTATTTCCTTGAACAAAAATTGTGTCGCCACCAAGATCCAGGTTGGTTTTTACCACAACCATTTTGGAAAATTTGCCCCCGCGGTTAATTGGGTCGTAGGAAATCACCACACTACCTATTTGGTCTTGATGAAGGGTATCTTTGGTAAAATGGGCGGTGGTACAGCCACAGTCAGTGATCACCTCTTGCATGACCACCGGAAGGAGGCCTTTGTTGACTACAAAGAATTCTGCGTATACTTCGCCATACTCTTCCAAAACAGTGCCCAGATCCACTAGATTCTTTTCCCAGATCAATGCCCGGTCTGTAAGTTTTTGTGCAGAAAGGTCAAGGGTAAACCCTACCAACATAATGGACATCAAAGCTGAAATACATGTTTTCTTCATGGTTGCAAATAACGGGAAAAATATCACTTCATGTTTTTTTATTTGTTTAATTTGCACCAAATTTCAAATCATGTCAAGAGTTTTAACAGGAATTCAGAGTTCAGGAATACCCCATTTAGGCAACATTTTAGGTGCAATCATTCCGGCCATACGACTGACACAAGACCATCAGAATGAATCCTTTATTTTTATAGCCGATTTCCATTCCCTGACCAGTTTGAAGGACGGAGAAGCAAGAAAGCGCAATGTATATGCCACTGCTGCCACTTGGCTGGCATTCGGATTGGATGTGGATAAAACCATATTTTATCGACAATCCAGGATTCCGGAAGTGGCTGAGTTAACTTGGTACCTTAGCTGCTTTACCCCCTATCCCATGTTGGCCAATTCCACCAGTTTCAAGGATAAATCGGATAAGTTGGCGGATGTAAATGCCGGGCTATTTACCTATCCGGTTCTGATGGCTGCTGATATTCTGCTTTATCAGGCTGACTTGGTTCCTGTTGGCAAAGACCAGTTACAACATCTTGAAATGACCCGAGACATTGCCAATGCCTTTAATCACCGCATGGGGGCTGAAATACTTGTGCTTCCGGAGGCAAAAATTTCCGAGGATGTTATGATTGTCCCCGGCACGGACGGTCAGAAGATGAGCAAAACCTACAATAATTTTATCGATATTTTTCTTCCTGAAAAAGAGTTGAAAAAAAACGTCAATAAAATAATCACAGACAGTACCCCTTTAGAAGCCCCCAAAAACCCGGAAACCTGTAATTTATTCAAACTTTACAAGCTTGTGGCTGAACCTGATCAGGTTGCTGAAATGAGAGAGAAGTATTTGGCAGGCAACTATGGATATGGCCATGCGAAAAAAGAATTCCTGGATCTGTTACTGGAGAAATATGGAAAGATGAGGGCTACTTATGATCACCTCATGGCAAATCCCGAAATCATAGAGGAAAAGCTGTCCATTGGTGAATCTAAAGCCAAGTTGATTGCCAATACCGTTTTAGATGAAATCCGAGTGATACTAGGGTACAGGTAAATTGACAGAAAAAGGGATTTTAACAACAATCGAAAATTCCTTTTAAAAGGAACAAAAACCTCTCATTTATTTATCTGGAGCGCCACAAATCCTTTAAGGACTTGCCATTGATCTGCATGGTGAAACGCGCTGGATTGGGAACCAAAACAATCCTTACATCCTGCCCGTCAAATTGTTCTGAATCTATAGGAACACCTTCTTTTCCTTTGACCTCATAGGAAACTATCCCATTGGAATCAGGGAGCATGGGTGTATAATGATTGGCCAAATAAGCAGAAGCCAAAAGGATATCGGTGTCTGATTGAAGCTTGTCATAGATTTTTTCTAAGACAGCTTCCAATTCGTCTCCGAATTCATCATTAAAATCATCTTCCAAATCATGCAATTCTTCCTCAATATCATCGTAATCGGGATCTGCATAGCTTTTTTTGCTCAAAAGGATTCTTTTTTCTACTATTTCTGTAAGGTCTTTATCAAGCTTGTTGTAATCCATGGAATGGTTTTTTATGATCATGCAAATTTATAGAGTTTGTGCAGGGAATCCAACCTTGAATTAATTTTTCACCACAACACCTTCTTTCATCACAAAAACCACTTTTCCCATTACGTTGATGTCTTTTGATGGGTCCCCATCCACAGCGATGATATCGGCAATCTTTCCGACTTCCAAGGATCCAAGGCGGTCTTGTATTCCCAACAATTCCGCTCCTTTTATGGTCGCTGCTTGAACGGCTTCAAGGTTTGGCATGCCCACCTCGGTCATATAAATAAATTCCCGATAGTTTTCACCATGTGGAAAAACCCCTGCGTCCGTTCCAAAGGCTATTTTAACCCCTCTTTTGTAGGCCTTTTCAAATGTACCTTGGATTTGAGGACCTATGGCTTCCGCTTTGACTTTTACAGATGGGTGGTAGTATCCCGGAATTTTGGCATATTCAGCTACAGACATCCCCGCGGTGATGGTCGGCACATACCAAACGCCGGCTTCGATCATCATGTCCATGGTTTCTTCTGACATCATGGTACCATGTTCTATGGAATGAATTCCTCCTTTTACTGCCCTTTTCATCCCCTCGTCTCCATGGGCATGTGCAGCTACATGAATACCAAAATCCTTCGCTGTTTCTATCACTGCATCAATCTCATCTTGCTGAAATTGGGGTGCCGAACCGTCTTTGGCCACACTCAGCACCCCGCCGGTTGCTGTAATTTTGATGACATCGGCCCCGTTCTTAACTTGTTGCCTGACTGCTTTTCTCGCATCAGCTGTCCCATTGATTACCCCTACCTCTGGTCCCGGATCTCCCATCAGCATTTTTTTCATGCCATTGGTAGGATCTGCGTGCCCACCTGTCGGGGCTATTGATTTTCCTGCCGCAACAATTCTAGGCCCCTCTACCTTGCCTGCGTTTATCGCATTTCTCAATGCGATATTCACTCCATTGCCCCCTAAATCCCTCACGGTCGTGAACCCTGCATGCAAGGTTGTTTTGGCATAAATTAACGCATTGTAGGCTACATCAGCCTCATTTAAAGTAAATCGGTCCAGGTATTGACTTGGACCAGTTTCACTTTCCAGATGTACATGCATGTCCATTAATCCAGGAAGTACTGTCTTATCTTTTAAATCGATGGTTGAGTCATCTTCACCTCCGGCTTTAAAACCTTTTTCAAGGCCGATTATGACACCATCCTCAATGATGAGCGTCATTTCGTTCAACACTTTCAAAGCATTTACATCAATTAAGTTACCGGCGTGAATGTAGGTTTTTTGCGCTAAGGTAAAACTTGAAAAAAATAGGCAGGTGAGGAAAAGAAAACAGGCTTTTGGCATGATTAAGGTGTTTGTTTGAAATTACAAGATATCAATAATAGCTCGCATAGATGGATTCTATGAAACAAAAAAATACCGGTCAAGGATAGACCGGCATTAAACAAGCAACTTTTACTACAATAAATTAAATGATAGGCGAATTCCGCATGGCTTTCAAAATATGAAGTACGGATTTATCTTTCATCTTTTGTTCAAAATACCCGTGGTTTGATAGGTCCATCCTGTAAAGGAAAATCAGTAAATGACTAAGCCTTAGCAAAGACCAATCTGACAATTTTTGTGGATGGTCTAAAATATACAGGTCTGTTGGAGGAAAATAAGCGATCTTTTGTGACAACCTTTTGACTTCTTGCTTCAAGCTAAATGACATGTCATAGAAATCATAATAGTGATATGCCGCCTCTTTGGTCAGTTCTTTCCCAATTACCCGTTCCACTTTGTTAAATTCACTCTCCATCAGCGGGATAAATCCCATGACTTCTTTTAAGTTTTCTTTAGATACGTTTTGCCTGTAATTTAGAACTTCTTCCAAGGCAATTCCATGATTCTCTTTAGATATCATATTCAAAACATTTAGGGCTTTACTTATTTCATCTATTCTTATCTGAAAAAAGAAAATTTAAAGCTTTCAGTTTTCAAGTCAAATTCTCATGGAATGCAATCAATACTCATGAAAATTACAAAAATAAAAGCGTGTAGACAACGTAATTTTCATTTTGACCCCAACAATTTTTCCACATACCCTGTTGATAAGTCTCTCGGTCTTAACGATTTTTGATTTGAAAAAGTTTTTTTTGACCTCATAATTCATAAAAGAGACCATGAAATACAGTAAATTTTTCAATGTTAAGAAATTGTGATCCTTGTCTTCATTATTTCAATAGTGATAGTTCCTTCAAATATTGAAATGACTACTTCAACTACCAGCCTCATATGGAAGGCAAAAATTAATTCAAATAAATAGTTTTTTAATGAAATGGAGCCAATCGCCTCTGGTCCTATTTTCAAAAAGTCAAATAGTTCATCGAATTCACCATCAAAACCATTAATTTTAAAATCAATCTAGTTCATCATTGACAAAAAAACCACATGAAGCAAAGCGTTTTGATAACCGGAGGTGCGAGCGGAATTGGTCTTGCTTTAACCAAGGCGTTTGCAAGCAAACAATACAAAGTTTATTTCCTTGATTTCAACAAGGAATCAGGCATGGAATTGCAGGCAGCACTTGTTGATCTTAATCAAGAGGTTCAATTTATTCATGGCAATGTAGCCGACCGTGAACAAATGCAAGACATTATTAACAAAATAGGCCCTTTGGATATTTTGATCAACAATGCCGGTATTTCACATGTGGGAAACTTAGGCACCACGCAGGAAGAAGATTTTGATAGACTTTTCCAAGTCAATGTAAAAGGAGTCTTTAACTGCAGTCAGGCGGCAATCTCTAAAATGAAGGAACAAGGCAAAGGGCTAATCCTAAATATGTGTTCAGTAGCCGCCAGCATGGGTTTGCCAGACCGATTTGCTTATTCGATGACCAAAGGGGCTGTATTGTCCATGACCCTATCCATTGCAAGGGATTATGTGGAATATGGTATTCGATGCAACTGTATTTCTCCTGGGAGGGTTCATACGCCTTTTGTGGATGGCTTTCTTTCCAAAAATTATCCCGGTAAGGAAAAAGAAATGTTTGACAAACTTGCGGCCAGTCAGCCCATCGGGCGCATGGGGAAACCAGAAGAAATTGCGGCCCTGGCCCTCTACCTTTCATCTCCTGAAGCCTCGTTTATTACAGGTACCAATTTCCCGATCGATGGAGGTTTCTTAGGACTCAAAATGTAACCATATTATAAATTATCAATTGAAGCAAATTTAAAACTTAACTGAATGAAACTGATACGATTTGGACCAAGCGGTCATGAAAAGCCGGGCATAGAAACAAAAGAAGGAAAAAGATTGGATTGCAGCACCTTTGGGGAAGACTGGTCGGAAACATTTCTGGAAAAAGACGGCTTGAGGAGACTCGAAAACTGGTTGAAAGAGCATGAAAATTCTTGCAGGGAAATACCATCTGAAGAAAGGCTTGGGCCTCCCTTGCAGCGTCCGTCTAAAATCATCTGTGTGGGGTTGAATTATTCCCTTCATGCCAAAGAAAGCGGTATGGCTGTTCCGGAGCAACCGGTTTTGTTCATGAAGGCTACCTCCTCGATTTGTGGGCCCTTTGATGATATCATCATCCCCAAAAACTCAGTGAAAACAGATTGGGAAGTGGAATTGGCGGTGGTGATAGGAAAAAAAGCAAGCTATGTCTCAAATGAAAATGCCATGAATCATGTGGCTGGGTATGTGTTACATAATGATGTTAGCGAGCGGGATTTTCAATTGAATCACGGAGGTCAGTGGGTAAAGGGAAAGAGCGCCGATAGTTTTGCACCATTGGGACCCTATTTGGTCACCAAGGATGAAATACCCGATCCCCATCAGCTTCGACTCTGGCTGAAAGTCAACGGAGAAACCTTGCAAGACTCTTCCACATCGGATCTTGTCTTTAATATTCCCACCTTAGTAAGCTATATCAGCCAGTACATGACCCTTTTGCCAGGGGATATCATTTCTACGGGAACCCCCTCTGGCGTAGGCCTTGGCTTGAAGCCACCGAGATACTTGAAGGCGGGAGATGTGGTAGAACTCGGTGTGGAAGGACTTGGAATATCTTCTCAAAAGGTCAGAGACTACAGCGAATAAACATGAAAATAGACGCCCACCAACATTTTTGGCAATACCAACCTGACCGACACGCATGGATCGACCAAAGTATGGCTAAAATTCGCAGAGACTTTATGCCGGAAGATTTGGAGCCGCTCTTGAAAAGATATGGAATGGATGGTACAGTGGCTGTACAAGCCGATGAATCGCTGACCGAAACCAACTTTCTCCTGGAACTTGCTCTACGGTATCCATTTATCAAAAAAGTGGTGGGATGGGTTGACTTCGAAGCATCGGATCTAGAAGAACAATTGGAAACCCTTTCCCAAAATGAAAAACTGGTGGGTTTTCGCCATGTCTTACAGGACAAAGAACCTGAATATATGTACGGAAAACAGTTCAGAAAGGGCCTAGTCAATTTGTCTAAACATGGTTTTACCTATGATTTATTGATTTATCCACCACATCTGGAAGCTGCGGTAGATCTTGTGAAGGATTTTCCTAAGCAGCCATTTGTCATTGATCATTTGGCCAAACCAAACATAAAAACAGGTGAAGTAGAAAACTGGCTAAATGGTATGGCCAAGATTGCCCGATTTCCAAATGTTTCCTGTAAACTATCGGGTTTGGTAACAGAAGCAGATTGGTACAAATGGCAGGAAGAAGACTTTTACTATTTTTTAGAGGTTGTTTTTGGACTCTTTGGAACAGAAAGGCTCATGTATGGATCTGATTGGCCGGTTTGTCTATTGGCTGCAGCATATCAGCAGACCCAAACCATTCTGAAGAATTATGTCAATAAACTGACAGCTACCGAAAAGGCAAGCATTATGGGGCTCAATGCCTGTAATTTTTATAAAATAGACTTAGATTGACATATTCCTAAAACCTAAAAAATTGTGGATTTAAACTTAAAAGATAAAGTATTTCTCATAAGTGGTGGTGCCAAAGGCATAGGCGAAGCCATAACGATGACCATTGCAGCCGAAGGTGGTATTCCAGTCATCATTGATCCATCTGAGACTGAAGGAGCTAACTTATTGAAAAAATTAGAAGCATCTGGAGGAACTGCTCTTCATATTTGCAAGAGATTGACTGATTCAAATACCTGTAAATCAGTAATTAATGAATCACTTTCAATTTTTGACCGAATCGATGGGGTGGTGAACAATGCTGGGGTGAATGACGGGGTTGGACTAGAAGATGGCTCTCCCGAAGCCTTTTCCCAATCCATACAAAAAAATCTGAATCACTACTATGATTTGACCCACTTTGCTTTGCCCCATCTTATCAAATCCAAAGGCAGCATTGTAAACATTAGCAGTAAGACTGCCCTGACCGGTCAGGGAAGCACTTCCGGCTATGCTGCAGCGAAAGGAGCCCAATTGGCCTTGACCCGGGAATGGGCTGTGGAGCTACTGAAATATGGCATCCGGGTAAATGCAGTTATTCCGGCTGAAGTATTTACCCCCTTGTACCAAAAGTGGATCAATACCTATGATAACCCTGAGTCCAAGTTAAAAGAAATCGAATCCAGAATTCCTTTGGGAAACAGGATGACAACAGCACAGGAAATTGCGGACATGGTAGTTTTTTTACTCTCAGCGCGTGCTACTCATATTACAGGTCAGCATTTGTTTGTGGATGGTGGATACACACATCTGGACAGGGCTTTAAACACTTTAAACCCATGAACCATAAACCATTGGTTCCCAGATCCTTGTTATTGCCTTTTGTCCTCATTACCGCTTTGTTTGCCCTGTGGGGTTTTGCCAATGATATCACCAATCCCATGGTGGCAGCATTCAAAAGGGTGCTGGAATTAAATAACTTTCAGGCCTCCTTGGTACAGATGGCTTTTTACGGTGGTTACTTTACCATGGCCCTGCCTGCGGCATTTTTTGTTAAGAAATACAGCTACAAATCAGGGGTTATGCTTGGATTGTGCCTCTATGCTTTCGGGGCCCTTCTCTTCTACCCTGCTGCTGCCTGGGAAAATTTCGCTTTTTTTCTCGCAGCTTTGTATATTCTAACTTTCGGACTGGCATTTTTGGAGACCACTGCCAATCCCTACATCCTGTCTATGGGGCCACCTGAAACGGCCACACGAAGATTGAACCTCGCCCAGGCATTCAATCCCATGGGGGCTTTAGCCGGCTTGTTTGTTGCAAAAGAATTTATTCTCAACAGGCTTCAGTCCAATAACCTTGATGATCAAGGCAATCTGATTTTTGAACAATTGGATGAAGGTGCAAAGGCTGTAATTAGAACCGGGGATCTGATGGTGATCCGAAATCCTTATGTAGGGCTGGGTTTGGTGGTCATTATCATGCTTGTTTTGATAGCAGTGGTTAAGATGCCTGAAAATCAGAACAAAGGGGCATCTCTTGACATCAAAAAATCCTTCGATAGATTGTGGGGAAACAAGCATTTTGTTGAGGGTGTGTTTGCGCAGATGTTTTATGTGGGGGCACAAATCATGTGTTGGACTTACATTTACCAATATGCCGAGGTATTGGGTATTGACAATGCTACGGCTGTAAATTTCGGCTACACTGCTTTGGTACTTTTTTTGGCAGGAAGATGGATTTGCACTTACTTTCTGAGGTTTTGGTCACCCGGCTTTTTGTTAATGGTGTTTTCCCTAATGGCTATCCTGATGAGCTTAGGAACCATTTTCATTCAAGGTATGGGTGGATTGTACTGCTTGGTAGGCATATCTTTTTTTATGTCATTGATGTTCCCTACCATTTACGGTATTGCTCTTGAAGGGCTCGGGGATGACGCCAAATTCGGCGCTGCTTTTCTGGTGATGGCCATTGTAGGAGGTGCCATCATGCCTACTTTGCAAGGCATGATTTTGGATATCGGAGGGACAGCTTATGATGATGTCAGGATTCTGGGAGTGCCTGAAGTGAATTTTTCATTTGTTCTTCCCTTGGTCTGTTTCATTTTCGTAGCTCTTTTTAGCTACAGGGTTTTATTCATTCACCAAAGAGGCAATTATGAAAACTAACCGATATTGTTTGACCTTAGATCTGAAAAATGATCCCTTGGCCATATCAGCTTATGAACAATACCATGAAAAAGTTTGGCCAGAGATTCTGCAAAGCATCGAAGCCGCTGGAATCACTTCGATGCACATTTATCGTTGGGAAACAAGGTTGTTTATGATTATGGAAACTTTGCCGGAATTCAGTTTTGAAAAGAAAGCAAAACTGGATGCCTCAAATGCCAAAGTTCAGGAATGGGAAAAGTTGTTGTGGCAATACCAAAAGTCACTACCTGGAAGTAAGCCGGGAGAAAAATGGCAATTGATGAAACATATTTTTGAATATGAAACCTGATGCTTTTGATTCAAAGCTTCCCAACCTTGTTTGAAAAATAATCCCCATCTTTTGGGATTATATCCTTGCCTGATAGGTATAGAGTTGGTAATACCTACCTTTGGTTTGAATCAGCTCCTCATGAGTACCCCTTTCCACTATCCTACCCTGTTCGATCACCAAAATCTGGTCTGCCAAGCGGATGGTACTCAGCCTGTGGGCAATCACAAAAGTGGTCCTACCCTGCATAAGTTGCTTTAAACTAGCCTGTATAAATGACTCACTTTCAGTATCTAAATTTGAGGTGGCTTCATCTAGTATCAGTATTCTGGGATTGGCCAATATGGCTCTTGCTATGGCAATTCTTTGCCGCTGCCCTCCCGAAAGCTTCACCCCTCTCTCTCCTATCAGGGTGTCGAGACCATCTTCGAAGCGATCGGTAAATTCCTGAACATGGGCAGCGTAAACTGCCTCCTTCAATTGATCGGCTGTGGCATCAGGTCGTGGGAATAGAATGTTTTCCCTGATGGTGCCTTCAAAAAGAAAGTCATCTTGAAGCACTACTCCTAACTGACTCCTGTAACTTTTCAGAGAAACCTTGCTCAGGTCCACCCCGTCCATGGTGATGATGCCGGAATCAGGATTGAGAAAAGAAGCCGCCAAACCTGCTATTGTGGTTTTGCCGGATCCCGAGGTGCCGACCAAAGCGGTAACAGAACCTGCAGGCGCATTGAAGCTGATGCTTTTGACCACCTCTTTACCTTCCTCATAGGCAAAGGATACATCATCAAACACCACATTTCCCACGATGCTAGGCAATTGAATGTTACGGATACTTCCATCATCTTCCAGTGGCGTATTCATGATTTCTTCCGTACGGTCAAGACCAGCAAACGCCTCGGTCAATTGACTGCCTATATTGCTCATCTGTACGATAGGTGCAATCATAAAACCTAAGTATAAGGTGAAAGCCAAAAAATCTCCAAAGGTCAGGTCCCCTTCCATGATCATGTATCCACCTATGCCCATGATCCCAGCCGAGGCCAAACCCAAAAGCAAAGTAGCAGAACTGGTTACCAAACTGGTAGTTGTGAGGCTGGTTTTTACATTTTGAAACAAACGCTCCACACCAGATTCAAAAACCGCGATTTCCTGTTCTTCGGCATTGAATCCCTTGATGACCCTCACCCCGCCCAAAGTTTCAGTCAACCTACCGGTTACCTCCGCATTGATTTTTCCTCTCTCCCTGAATATCGGCCGGATCTTTCCAAACGCCTTCATGGAAATCAGGCCGAAAATAATCACCGGAACCAAAACATAAAGGGTCATCAATGGGCTGATATAAATCAAAAGTCCCAAGGAAATGATGGAAGTCAAAACCCCTCCTATCATCTGGGCGAAACCGGTACCTACCAAGTTTCTTACCCCTTCCACATCTGTCATGATTCTGGATACCAACTCTCCAGTTTTGGTATTGTCGAAAAAACGGATCGGTAGTTGGAGAATGTGTTTTTGAACTTTAGCTCTCAGTTGCGAGATGAGGTGCTGGGCTTCCACGCTGAGAATTTGCGTTAAGGCATAGGAAGTGGTAGCTTGGATTATAATAGCGGCCACTACCCCACCGATCAGCCATTTCAACATCTGAAGGTCATTGCTGGGGATGACATTATCAAACAACAGTTTGCTGGCCCCCGGTAATACCAATCCAGCCAATCGGCTGATGATGATCAGGAACAAACCCAAAAACAACTGTTTTTTTCTTGGCCAGATGATGGTCTTGAAAACGTGGGCAATGGTAACCTTTTCAGCTGATTTGTTTTTGGACATAAGTAAGAGTGGGGAAAAATATGCCGAATTAACCATGGCTTTCCAAATAAAGTTCAGGTCTAATCACTTTCTGATGATATAAAGGGTGACCTGACTTTTACAATGAGTCAATATTTTTTATCTTCGGCGATGATAATCGTTGTAATGGGTGTATCCGGTAGCGGAAAGACTACCATCGGCAAATTGCTTGCAGCCAAGCTTTCTCTGCCTTTTTTTGATGCGGATGATTTCCATCCTGATTTCAATGTAAAAAAAATGGCATCAGGCATTCCTTTGGACGATTTGGATCGGCAGCCCTGGCTTGAAAAACTGGCCCAACATATCATTGATTGGGAGCAGCATAAAGGTGCAGTCTTGGCATGTTCAGCATTGAAAGAAAAATACAGACAAATACTGGGGTCTAATAAAAAAATCAATTGGATTTATCTCGATGGAAACAAAGATCTGATCGGCAACAGGATGCAAGCAAGGCTTGGCCACTACATGAAGGCAGGGCTATTGGATTCCCAGTTTGAAGCTTTGGAAATCCCCTCTTATGGCATACATGCACCTATTGAAAGAGACCCCCAATCCATCATTCAACATATTTTACAAGCCTTGAACATACACCAAAACCTTTCAGAAATCGGCATCCTCGGTATGGGTGTGATGGGGAAAAGTCTGGCACTGAATTGTGCGGAAAAGGGAATAAAAACCGCCATCTACAACCGGCATGTTCCAGGCAAGGAAGAGAAGATTGCACAAAATGTGGTAAAAGATAACCCGCAGATGCGCCATTTGATCCCTTTTGATGAGCTACAGGTTTTTCTCCATAACCTTGAAGTCCCCAGAAAGATACTTTTGATGATCCCCGCCGGTGAGGCTGTTGATCAACAAATACAACAATTGATTCCTTTTTTGGAGGATGGAGACGTGATCATTGATGGAGGAAATTCACATTATGAAGATTCATCCAGAAGAGCAGCTTTCCTAGAAAAAAACGGACTGAGATTTGTCGCTATGGGTGTATCGGGAGGTGAGGAAGGTGCCCGAAAGGGTCCGTCTATGATGCCCGGCGGAGACCGTGAGGCAGTCAAAGGCTTACTGCCTATTTTTGAAAAAATTGCAGCCAAGAACACCAACGGAGAACCTTGTGTGGCATACATAGGACCGGAGGGTTCTGGGCATTTTGTTAAAATGGTGCACAACAGCATTGAGTATGGTGAAATGCAACTTTTGGCAGAAGTTTATGGATTGATGCGATATTACTTTGCCATGCACCCTCCTCAGATTGCTGAAATTCTGGAGCAATGGCTTAATCAGGGAGAATCGAGTTACCTGCTGGAAATCACCATTGACATTATGAGGACCAAAGAAGGGCAGGAATATTTATTGGATAAAATTCTGGATCAGGCGGCACAAAAAGGAACCGGCGGCTGGTCGGTTGAAGCAGCCCTGAAACATGCCGTACCCTACGGGCCCTTAGTGGAAGCGGTAATGGCACGCATCATATCTTCGCAAAAATCAAACAGGCTTGCCCTTTCCAACCTGTATGGAATCCAAAAACCCAAGGGCGACTTTGATTATTCGGAATTGTTGGAAGACCTTAAAAATGCTTACCGGACAGTAAGGATTCTGAATCATGAAATCGGCTTTTCCCTCATAAAACAAGCCTCAGATGACCATAAATGGTCACTAGATTTAGCGAAAATTGCCGGGATTTGGACGAATGGTTGTATCATACGCTCTGATTTGATGATGAAGTTATCCACATTATTGGATGAAAATAGTTACATTTTGGAAATGGATGACTATGTCAGCTTACTCAGGTCTGACCACAAAAGTCTTGGCAAGGTGATTTCAGCTTCCATAAATGCAGGGGTGGCCATACCAGTGATGTCTGCTGCATTTCAGTATTTTTTGGGCAGGGTCACAGCAAGTTCTTCTGCCAATCTCATTCAGGCCCAAAGAGATTATTTTGGTGCCCATACGTATCAGAGAGTCGATAAAGGTCCAGACGAATACTTTCATACCGAATGGAAAAAATCAGGAGATTGATTTGCCGAAAATTTCATGGAATATTTAAACAGCACCTTCAATTGGCTGGCTTTAGATTTTCATAATCCAACTCAATGTGGTTTCTTTGTACATCGATTGAATTGACCCGCCAAGCCCTTAATCATGAAAATAATTGCCATCGGCAGAAACTATGCCGAGCACATTCAGGAACTCAACAATGAAAGGCCCTCGTCCCCCGTTGTGTTCTTAAAACCCGACACAGCCTTATTAAAAAACAACCAGCCTTTTTATCATCCTGACTTTTCAGAAAATATCCACCATGAGGTTGAATTGGTCCTTAAGGTGTGCAAAGAAGGAAAGTACATACAAAAAGAATTTGCCCATCGGTATTTTGATCAGATCGGTATCGGCATTGATTTTACAGCAAGGGACCTCCAACAACAGTGTAAAGAAAAAGGCATGCCTTGGGAGATTGCCAAAGCGTTCAATGGTTCTGCGCCTGTTGGGAAATTCCTGCCCCTCGATGAATTTGAAAACCTCAAAAACATCAATTTCCATCTGCAGGTAAACGGCAAAGTTCGACAAAAAGGGAATACCAACATGATGCTATTTGATTTTGAGACCATTTTAGCGTACGTCAGTCGCTTTTTTACCTTAAAAAAAGGAGACCTTATTTTTACTGGAACGCCTGCAGGAGTAGCCAAAGTCAATTTGGGTGACCGGTTGGAGGCATTTGTAGAAAACAGAAAACTGCTCGACTTTGAAATTAAATAAGGCTGCACTGATTTTGTTGATCGGTGTAGTTGTTGTAGGATTTGCACCCATCGAAAAAGGCTACTACCAATTCCCCATCCGCTCCGGAATGGTCAATTATCTGTCAGGAAATATGGCGGAAATCAGACCCAACCATTTCCATAGCGGGATTGACATCAAAACCGAGGGCAGACAGGGATTACCGGTGTATGCTGCGGCTGATGGCTATGTAAGCCGGATGAAAATCTCCTCTTTTGGCTATGGCAACATCATTTACCTGAGACATCCAAATGGGCAATACACTGTCTATGCCCATCTCAAAGACTTTGTTCCTGAAATAGGGCAAATCATGAAAGAAAAAATGTATGAACTGCAGCTGAATGAATTTGAGTATTTCCCGGAAGCCGGAAGCATTCCTGTCAAAAAAGGAGATGTCATTGCCTATTCCGGAAATACGGGAAGTTCTGCGGGTCCTCATTTGCATTTCGAAATCAGGGATAGCCTCGATAGAGCATTGGACCCTATGAAATTTGGGTTTGACGAAATCAAAGACGACATCCCACCTAGAGCGGTCAGGATTGCTTTGAAGCCTTTGGATATAGACAGCCGAGTTGAGGGATTGTTCCAGAGAAAAACCTACCCAGTGTACCTTGAGGGGAATAAATATGTAGTGAGAGAAAATATCCGGGTGAGTGGTAACATAGGTGTTGAGGTATATGCCTATGATCAATTAAATGATGCGCACAACAGGAACGGCTTTCCGATATTCAAGCTTTCGGTGGACAAAAAGCCGATATTTCATTTGGATGTCGATAAAATTGATTTCAATACGGGCAGGTTCCTCCTGATGCACACGCACCGAAACACATTTACCAAACTATATAAGGAAAATCAAAACCTGATGGATTTTTACCATCCGGACAGCACACTGAGCGGTTCCATTCGCCTTCTTCCTGAAGAAAAAAAAGAAATTGAAATCCTAATGCAGGATGTGTCCGGCAATTCTAGTAAAATTGAATTTCTCCTGCAAGGTGAACCGATAGAATTCGAATTGCGAAGGAACAACAGCACTTCAAGTGGAGCAACTTTGGATTATGATAAAAACCACTTGATCATCAATGGGATCCGAAACGGTCAGGAAAACCTGGCAAAGGTACATGTAGGCGGGTTGGTCTTGGAGATTCCACCGGTTTACCAAGGGACCAACAAAAGAACTTATCTCTGGGACATGGAATTAGGCCTTCCGGATTCCGTGGACATTTGTACAGAGACCGTTTTCCCACCAATAGTTGCAAAAATTCCGGCCAGAGAATCCTTCTTTTTCTCTGATGGAAATATCGAAATTCATTTTAGAGACCAAACCCTGCTGGCAGACACATTCATTCGGGTAGAATCTACCGAACACCGTGGTTATCCAGGGGTGACGATCAACGATGAATTCGAGTACCTTTGGCAAAACATGGAAGTTGAAATGAATTTGCCCGGTTTTCAGGAGGAAAAAAATCAACTCCACGTTTATCAGTTGCATGCCCCGAACCGAAAAAATTTCGTTGGTGGAGAGTGGAACTCGGATAAAATCAGTTTCAAGACCAGAAATTTTGGTACTTTTGTTTTAGCTCGGGACAACAATCCACCAACCATAAGGCCCGTTCGGATCAACTCCAGGGAAATGATGTTCAACATACAGGATGATCTTTCGGGGATAGATCTATTCGAACTCAAAGTCAATGGAGAATGGATTCAACTTCGCTATGAGTACAAATCCAATTTAATATGGACGGATAAACTGAGAAATGAACCTTTCAAGGGCGATATTGAGCTGAAAGTAAGGGACAAGGCAGGAAATGAAAGGATTTTTAATTCCAAAATCTGAACGAATGAACTTAACCACAAAACAAATATCAAAATGTCAGTAGAAGTAGGAAAAAAAGCCCCTGATTTTGAGGCCAAAGACCAAGATGGAAACCTCGTAAAACTTTCCGATTTTAAAGGAAAAAAAGTCGTCATTTATTTTTATCCCAAAGACAATACACCGGGATGTACAGCGCAAGCCTGTAACCTGAGGGACAACTATGAAGCACTTCAAAAATCAGGTTATGAGATCCTTGGGGTGAGCAGTGATTCGGAAAAATCACACCAAAAATTCATCGAAAAGCAATCTCTGCCGTTTTCCTTGATTTCGGATGAGGATTTGAAGGTGCATGAAGCGTACGGCACATGGGTAGAGAAATCCATGTACGGCAGAAAATACATGGGGACTGCAAGAACCACCTTCGTCATTGATGAATCAGGTATCATTACGGAAATCATCGATAAAGTAAAAACCAAAGACCACACCAATCAAATACTCAAATAAAACTCTCCACAATGGAAAAAAAATCAATTGACCAGTTAAAAGAAATTTGCTCACAGGTAAGAAGAGATATTCTTAGGATGGTCCATGGGGTTCAATCAGGACATCCCGGGGCTTCTCTTGGCTGCACTGAATTCTTCGTAGCGCTTTATTTTAAACAGATGGAACACAATCCTGACTTTAAGATGGAGGGTAAAGGTGAAGACCTCTTTTTTCTATCCAATGGCCATATTTCACCGGTTTGGTACAGTATTTTGGCCAGAAGCGGATACTTCGATCTGGAGGAACTGAAAACATTTCGTAAGATAAATTCAAGGCTACAAGGTCATCCCGCCACTGAAGAAAACCTTCCAGGCATCCGGGTTGCTTCCGGTTCTCTTGGACAAGGACTTTCTGTAGCCATAGGTGCAGCACAAGCCAAAAAAATAGATGGAGATGACAAAACCGTCTACGTCCTTATGGGAGACGGGGAACAGCAAGAAGGCCAAATATGGGAGGCAGCCATGTATGCTGCCCATCACAAAGTGGATAACCTGATTGCCACCATTGATTATAATGGACAACAGATAGACGGGCCTACCAAAAAAATCATGGACCTTATCAGTCTGAAGGCCAAATATGAAGCTTTCGGCTGGCAGGTGGTAGAAACCAAATCGGGTAATGACCTTGAAGCGGTGTTGGAAGGTTTAAAAGAAGCCAAGCGTCTATCCGGCAAGGGCAAACCTGTTCTTAATTTACTTTATACAGATATGGGATACGGAGTTGACTTTATGGTAGGTACCCACAAATGGCATGGTATTGCCCCCTCCGACGAACAGCTGGAAAATGGCTTGGCTCAATTGGAAGAAACCTTGGGTGATTTCTGAAAATTCTATAATCATTAAAGCTTTCAAAACGAACCTATAATGCTCACCTGACATTAGAAAAACCTTAACAAAAGATGGAAAAAACACTTGATTTAAAATACACCTATACAGAAAAAAAAGACACAAGATCCGGATTTGGAGATGGATTCTTGGAAGTTGGAAGGAAAAACCCCAATGTGGTTGGGCTCTGTGCCGACTTGATAGGTTCTCTTAAAATGGGGGCATTTCAAAATGAATTCCCGGAACGATTCTTTCAGACAGGAATTGCGGAAGCCAACATGATGGGCATCGCTGCAGGACTTTCCATCAATGGAAAAATACCTTACACCGGTACATTTGCCAATTTTTCCACAGGAAGGGTTTATGATCAGATCAGACAATCCATTGCCTATTCTGATAAAAACGTTAAAATCTGTGCATCCCACGCCGGATTGACTTTGGGAGAAGATGGGGCTACCCATCAAATTCTGGAGGATTTGGGTATGATGAAAATGTTGCCACACATGACGGTAATCAATCCTTGCGATTACAATCAGACCAAAGCGGCCACCATTGCCATCGCTGATTATGAAGGACCGGTATATTTAAGGTTCGGAAGACCAAGTTGGCCCATTTTTACCCCAGCTGACCAAAAATTCGAAATCGGAAAAGCCTGGAAAATGATTGATGGCAAGGATGTAACCATATTTGCTACGGGTCATTTGGTGTGGGAAGCGGTGGTGGCTGAAGCCATGCTCAGAGAAGAAGGCATTCACGCAGAAGTCATCAACATCCATACCATCAAACCTCTGGATGAAGAAGCCATTTTGGAATCTGTAGCCAAAACCGGTTGCTGTGTGTCTGCTGAAGAGCATCAGATGAATGGTGGCTTGGGAGACAGTATCGCCCAAACCTTGATCAGAAACCATCCTGCTCCTATGGAAATGGTCGCTGTAAACGATTCCTTCGGTGAGTCAGGGGTTCCAACTGACTTGTTGCAGAAATATGGATTGAATGCCGAAAATATTGTGAAATCTGTAAAAAAGGCCATCGCAAGAAAGTAAGCAATTGCTATTCATGTAAAAAATCTTCCTTTAGCATGCTAAGGGTAGATTTTTTTTTATTTTTAACAAACATCAAACCCTATCCCAAAAATCATGAACTTCCCCAAACCTATACCTTCCTGCTCAATCTTGCTATTGTTGATTTTAGTATTTACCCAGCAAAATGCCATTTCCCAAATTGAAGGCGGAAAAAGCATCATTGCCAAAAACGCGGAAGTGACCAAAATCAAAGATGGATTTAAATTTACTGAAGGGCCTGCAGTTAACCGTATCGGTGATGTCTTTTTCACCGACCAACCCAATGACAAAATTCACAAATGGTCCTCTCTCACAGGAGAAGTAACCACTTTTGTGGAAGAGGCTGGAAGAGCAAACGGAATGTATTTTGAATTGGGTGGTAACCTGATCGCATGTGTCGATATGGAGAACCAATTGTGGTCATTTGATGAAAAAGGAAATAAAACTGTTTTGATCGAAAATTTTAAAGGCAATCGCTTAAATGGCCCCAATGATCTTTGGATTTCTCCTTTGGGTGGTATTTACATTTCAGACCCACTGTACAAAAGAGCTTATTGGGATAGAGACCCCAACATGCAGGTAAGCGGAGAACACCTCTATTTTCTTAGCCCGGACAAAATCCAATTTTTCCCGGTTGATGAGAACCTGGTCAAGCCCAATGGTTTGGTGGGAACGCCTGACGGAAAAAAACTGTACGTAGCAGACATTGGGGACAAAAAAACCTATGTATATGACATTGAAGAGGATGGTTATTTATCCAACAGAAGACTGTTTGTAGAGATGGGTTCTGATGGCATGACCATTGATCACAAAGGCAATGTTTATCTTACTGGTGACGGTGTGACGGTTTTCAATTCCAAGGGTGATAAAATTGCCCATATCCCTACGGGCGCCAGTTGGACTTCCAATGTTTGTTTTGGCGGAGGCGATAGAAAAACTCTTTTTATCACCGCAAGTGATGCTGTATATAAACTGGATATGAAAGTCAGAGGGGTTTGGTAAACTTCCTGCCTGTAAGAGCAAATTAAAAGGCCATCAAGCAAAAATTGATGGCCTTTTTTTATTCTAAGTAAAATCAATTAATTATATAATAATGAGGTATTTATGATTTTTTGAAATACAGTAATTGGGGCAAAATTTTAGTCTTTCAGTATTTTGCGGGAACCCCCTCTCCTGGGAGCGTTTTCTGAATAAAATCCCTGATGTCGTCATTGGCATTTTTCAGATCCTCTGATCTGAGGTACATCATGTGCCCACTGCGATAACCTTTGAAAGAGAACCTGTCTTTCATTTTGCCACTGGGATCAATGTGCCACATGGTGTATTTGGCATCATAATAGGTGGTCGCCCCATCAAAGAAGCCACTCTGAATCATCGTATGCAAATAGGGATTCTGGGCCATCGCCTTTCGAAGGTTTTCTCCGGTATTGTCTCCACTCCTATCCCAAGGACTCACTGAGCCAAACATATTGTATTTAATATCTGTCTCGTACTTTAGCACATTTTTGATATAATGGTTGATGGCTGGAGTAAAGGAATGAAGCCATGAAGTCAGTTCTGCATTGAAATCCGGGCTGCTTCCGGCGTCATTTCTATCCAAACCCTTGTACCTGGAATCCAACCTACCAATGGTAAATCCATCTTCCCTGAGCAGCTCTTTCCAAAAGAAATTGTTTGGAACATCCAGGCCATATTGGGCTACTACCAACTCATTAAGTCCAGAGAACCTACTGAAGGATTTAATGGCTTCTTGTCTTTCTCCTTCAGTGGACCAAGCCCCTTTGGCCATAACTGGTAATAAAGTGTTTTGGGTGTATTGTTCAGACAGTTCCAATACCTCATCCAAATCTTTGGTCTGAAGGTCACTTGGGAGTTTTTGATGATACCATGCTGCAGCGGTAAAATAGGGCAATCGATTGGCCGCCCCGACCGGACCGTTTCTCTCGATGCCCAAACCTGTAGGTGAGACCAGGATTACCCCATTCAGATACATCCATTGGGCTTCTTGAAGTTCCAAAGCCAAACCTGAAACCCTCGTAGTGCCATAACTTTCTCCGATCAAATATTTGGGTGAGGGCCATCTATTGTATCTGGACACAAAAGTGTTGATCCATTCAGCCAGGTATTTAATGTCCTGATTGACCCCAAAAAACTGTTCTTTTTTGGCATCTGGATCCACGATTCTGGAATAGGCTGTATTGACTGGATTGACAAAGACAATGTCAGCCACATCCAAGATCGAATGGGGATTGTCTTTGACACCATAGGGCTGAATGGGATACCCTTCGTCATCAATCTTCAGTATTTTGGGACCTGTGTAGGCCAAATGCATCCACACTGACGCAGAACCAGGCCCCCCATTGAAAGAAATGACCAAGGGCCTTTTATCTCGGTCCGAAACATCATTTCGCTCATAATAGGTAAAATAAAGGGACGCGATGGGCTTGCCATCCTGATCCCAAACCGGCTGGGTCCCAGTAATGGCTGTGTAAGATACATTTCTGCCTTTTATACTTACCTGACCTTTGGTTTGCACCACAGATTCAACATCAAGTTTGCGTTCCTGACCTATCGCTAATCCGGAAAAAAACAAGCAGAAAACCAGAATTGGTACAAATATTTTCATATGAGATTTAATTAAAGGGATTGAACGTTAAAAATAAGAGAATTAGAGATTCAGCCACAACGATCAGCGTTTATTTTACACCAGTGGTTGAATTTAAAAGGGAGGTTTGATTCAGTTTAGAAAAAAACGATTGTTAAGATGATCATCCTATTATTCACCCTCTGCTTTGTAGGTATTTTTCATCGAATTTTGCGAAAGATTATGTAAAGAAAGGAAATTATGGGCTAGCCGGAAGATTTTCCCCGGAAAATCTCAAAAAAAAGGAGACCATACACCTCTTCAAATGGATAGATGGGACACATGCAATCAATCAACGTATTTATGGTAAAAGCATGCAGTCTGCAATAGGAAAAGAAAGTTCGCTGATTGCATTTTATTCAATAGACCCAATTTCCCAAATGCAATAACTGAAGCAAAGGACAAAAGTACCCTGTAAGGTTAAACCCAACAAGGATTTTGATTTGGGTTAAAGTTAAATTTAGCTTCAAGTCCAAAACTTAATCTAGATATTGAGTTATAAAGGTCAAATTCAAAGGGACTTAATGCTTTAATTTCCTTACTTTTCCTTAATTTTGAATGAACCAATTTTTAGAGCTGTGCCATACAAGGAAAAAGAAATCGAAAAGAAATATTACTCCATAGGGGAAGTGGCAGCTATGTTCAAGGTAGCTACCTCCCTTATTCGTTATTGGGAAGGCGAATTTGACATCATCAAGCCGAAAAAAGACAAGAAAGGCAACAGAAGATTTACCAAAGAGGACATAGAGAAAATCAGGTTGATCTATCACCTTGTCAAAGAAAAAGGTTACACCCTTCAGGGAGCACAGGAAATCATCAAAAAGGACATGCATCAGATCAATGACAAAGCCGGGATCATCGGCAAGTTGCATGAAATCAAAGGATTTTTAGAAGACCTCAGGAATAACATCAATGGATCAAACAATCAATGAAACTTTTTTGTATCGCTTGGCCCTTAGCCTGGGGCATAAAATAGGGCCTGGAGTTTACAAAAACATCATCAGCTACAGTGGTTCAGCAGAGGGTTTTTTCAAATTACCAGCCGGGAAAGCAGCCAAAATTCCAGGCATAGGGGAAAAACTATTGTCTATCCGTAAACAAAAAGACCAACTGCTTAGAGATGCCGAAAAGTTGGCTTTGGATTGCCAGAAAAAAGGCATTCACATTTTCAGCTACCTAGATCCCGGATATCCTGAAAGACTCAAACCCATAGAGGATGCACCTGTAATTCTTTATTCCAAAGGCAATGTAGATTTCAATGCATTCAGAACAATAGGAATCGTAGGGACCCGAAATGCCACTGAATACGGCAAAGCCATCACACAGAAAATAGTGGAAGACCTCCTGCCCTATCAGCCACTTGTCATCAGTGGTCTAGCTTACGGAATTGACATTGAAGCCCACAGGTCATCCCTTAAGCATCATATGTCCACGATTGGCGTTTTGGGTTCACCTTTAGATAAAATTTATCCTGCTGCCCATAAATCCACTTCAGAAAGCATGATGGAAAATGGGGGTATCGTGAGCGAATTCAGACTCGGAGCTGAAATGGTTCCTGGAAATTTCCCCCAAAGGAACCGCATCATTGCAGGACTATCCGATGCATTGATTGTGGTAGAAGCAGCTAAGAGAGGAGGTGCATTAATCACCGCAGAAATCGCTTATAGCTATAACAAAGAGGTACTTGCTGTTCCCGGAAACTTGCAATCCATTTACAGTGAAGGTTGCAACAACCTGATCAGATCCATGAAAGCGGCCATTTATACAGGTCCTAAAGATCTGGAGGACAGTCTTTCTTGGAGCAAAGACACAATTAATGCTCAGCAACCTCCCCAAAAAGTAAGGGACTATAGTACCTTGGATGAAGAAGAGGCAAAAATCATGGCATTGATGGAAGGCAATGAAGAATTGGATATCGACCGGATCAGTTGGCAGACCCAGATACCCATTTATCTGTTGGCCTCTAAATTATTGAATCTGGAATTTCAGGGATTCGTAAAATCCTTGCCGGGAAAAAGATATAAAGTAAGTTGAAGAATTATTGTGGTAATTGTTTAAAAATCAGTTCAGTAATTATTTTTCAAATAAACCCAAAGTACCTCCTACCCAATCTTTGTCTTTGTTGAATTTCACTCCGATCATTTCTCCTCTACTTAGGCGAACCAGGTTACCCATTAAAATGGGGTTATCCCTTCCATCCGGCCAAACGGCCAAAATGCGCACTTCGGCCTTCACTTTGCCGTCCGGAGCCTGAAGAACCGGTGAATAGTGAACCTTTTTCTGAAGGATATATAAGTCTTTTTCTCTTACAGCCTCGATGTCAGATTCTTTTACATGGTAAACCACTCCGCTCCCGGAAAAGGAAAAAAGAGGTTTGAGCACATAGTTTTCAAGGTCCTTGGGGATACTTTTCAGTTCACTCAATAAGGTCGTCTCTATAAAATAGGGCCCTTTCAGGTAAGGGAGAATGAATTTACTGATCCTGAAAAACCAATTTGGATGGCCAGCCCATTCCACCTCAAGTTCTTCTCTGAAATCAAACTGAAGGTTTAAATCTTTTCGAAGGTCAAGTTCATCAAAAATGACACGGTTATAAATCCTTTTGATGGGTATGCTTTGGCCGGTTTTATCCTTGTAAAATAGCTTTTTGCCTTCTTTAATCACCTCAGTAACACAGATTACCGGAATGCCCAGATCTCTTTGACAGTAGTAAAAATCTATTTTGGTATTTTGCTTTTCGGGTTCGATTTCCAACAATATGACGTTTTCTTCAGGATGACCGTTGCAGATGGTATCCCTCAGTATGGGTAAGTAATTGCTTTGATCGATCCCATCAAAATAGGGAGTCAATTCCGATAAAAATGGGTATTGGTTTTTGAATTTTTCAAAAAGGTTATATTGAAAATTAAAAATGGAGGGAAAACCCTGCACTTCGATCAATTTGGGCAACAACTCCCCTTCTTCCTCACAAACGCCAAAATCCACAGCCAGGAAATTCGGATGTGGATTTTCATTGGGTACCCTGTTTCCAAAATCCAGGGATTTGTCAGTCAATTCCAGAAATCCAGGTGCCTTTACGAATTCGATCACCGCTTCGGTAGCCTGTACCAGTTTTTGTTTGAATTCCCGGTTGATAAAAAAAGGGCTTTCCGCCATCCTGAACGTAGGCAAATAATCAAAATCAGCGGTGACATCCTCCTGAAAAGCCTTATACTTTTCTATTGAAAAGGCCTCGTTGAACCGGTCTCTGTATTTTTTGATCATCTTAAAAAAACTTATAGACTTAACATGCTTTTGTTTTCTTTTACCTGTTTGAGGGCATTTTTGATGAAATTCGGAATCAGCGTTTCGTTGGTTTTAAAAATTTTATTTTCGTCTACCAGATCTTCCAGCATATTGCGGAATTTAGTTCTGCCTTTCAAGGCGATGATTTTATCTCTGGCTTCTTTCTTTTTGAGATGCATAACGAAACTTATCGGGTCTGCTTCCGGATGAAACTGTATACCGACAATGTAATCAGAAAATCGGACGCCCATGATGGCCCTTTCATATTCCACATGGGATCTTATTTTTTCAAGGGCCAAAATGGTAGCTCCCTTGTCTCTGAATTTCTTTAGACGAGGCTGTACTACTTGGTAATCACGGGAATCTACCGCATAAAAGGGATTATCCAGATTTTCAAACAACGGGTCTATGGTACCCTCCGGGGTTTTATGAATAGTCATAACCCCAAATGAGGTGGACTTTCTTTTGGTGATTTCAGCCAAACCAAAATGTTTGCAGGCCATCTGAAAGGAATGACAGATAAAGAGCATGTGTTTTTTTTGTTCACTTTCCTTGTTCCAGGCCCACAATTCATCCAAAAAAGCAAAATAGGCACGGTCCCAAAGACCATCTCCATCCAAAGGATTTCCCGGCCCTCCTGATGAAATAAACACGTCATAATTGGCTAAAGCAGGCAACTCAGATTTTCCTCTTACATCGTATACTTTGAAGTTAACCTCACTTCTAAATCTGTTGACTATGTCTATGATGCAGCGCATTCCCTGATTGGGTTCACCATCATACATATCCAAAATAGCCATTTTTATTGGACTTTCCATTCTTTTTACATTCTTCTAAAGGGTATTTCTAGCAAAACATTGATATGCTGAAATAAAATAACCGGAAATTGGGTTTGCTGAATTTGGGTGAATTTTACAAAACCACATTTAAAAGGTGTGCAAAATTACAACATTAACTCCAAACTAGCAGCAATTGGTTCAAAGGTCTTTGGTAAATTCACCGGTAATAAAATCCACTACCTTTTTCAATTCTCCGGATTCTTGAAATACAGCGAGCTGTTTATCCGCTCCGGTACCCTGCTCAAGGATGGTATGTACATAATTGATTTCCTCCCTGCTACCCAATTCATCCACTACATCATCTATGAATTCAAGGAGTTCCATGATCAGCGCTTTGGTGGGCACCTCTTTTTTTAGTCCGAAATCAATCATATTGTTTTCCAAGCCATATCTTGCTGCCCGCCATTTGTTTTCCTTGATCAGCGCAATTCTATAAATGTTGAAACTGGTATTTTGCATCAAAAGCTTATAGAGCTTGGCCACCACGGCCTGAATGAGTGCTACCAAACAAATGGTTTCATCCACTCCAAGGCTCATGTCACAGATCCTGAATTCAATGGTACTGAAAAAAGGATGCATCCTCAAGTCCCACCATATTTTTTTTGGATTGTCTATGCAATTGGTCTTTACGAGAATATCCAAAAAGTTGTCATAGGATTGCACCGAATCAAAATATTCCGGCAAACCCGTCCTAGGGAATTTGGCAAAAACCTTGGCTCTAAAGGCTTTGAATCCCGTATTCCGTCCTTCCCAAAATGGTGAATTGGTCGAAAGCGCATAAATATGAGGAAGGAAATAGCAGGCCTGATTCATCAGCTGAAGAGCGATTTCCCTGCTTTCTATGCCTACATGACAGTGCATCCCAAAAATGAGGTTGGACCTTGCGGTATCCTGAAGCTCATTGACAATGATGTGGTACCTTGGATCATCGGTGATGGCCTGCTCCTGCCATTTTGAAAAAGGGTGTGTTCCTGCTGCACCGACAATCAATCCTTGGGCATCTGCAAGTTCTGCAATCTTTTTTCTGAGAAAGACAATCTCATTTTTGGCATCTTTTACCGTTTTGCAGACGTTAGTACCCACTTCCACAACGGATTGGTGCATTTCAGCCTTCACCTGCTCCCTCAAAATGATCTTGGCTCCATCTACAATCTTGGACATATGAGACCGTAGTTCTCGAGTCTCCGGATCTATAATTTGATATTCTTCTTCTACACCTAAGGTGAATACGGGTAATTTCTTCATGGACGACGGTGGTTAATGTTTAAAATGAGCTGACGGAACCTGAGTTTAAAATCTTGGTGACTCATTCACGCCATCTTTCATAAAACTGCCCCAAGTGAGGTTCATCTTGCCGGGCTTTTGGGCTTTGGCATAGGCTATGGCCATTTTCGCCGCCTCTTCCACTACCCATTCGAAGTTGTCCTTCCCCACAGAATTGATATCCGCATCCGGTGCGGGATTGCCAAAGTCAATGGCAAAAGGTACTCCGTCCTTTACGGCGAATTCAACGGTGTTAAAATCATAGCCCAAACCTTTGCAAAGTCGGATGGTATAATCCTTGATGGTAGACAGTAGCTTTTTGGAGGTGGGCGGTCCATCCACCACATACCTTAAATGGTGTGGATTCCTGGGTTCATACGGCATGATCCTGACTGCTTTGCCACCCAAGCAATATACTCTGAAATATTCCTCAAAAACGATCTCTTCCTGCAACAACATCACCAACTGACCGGTTTCTCTGTGTTTTTCCCAAAACTCATGTTGGTTTTCCAGGCGGTACACATTTTTCCAGCCTCCCCCTGCATAGGGCTTCATGTAAGCAGGAAAGCCAATGTATTCGAAAATGCCTTCCCAATCCAAAGGCATTTTGAGGTTTCGGAACGATTTGCTTGTGGTGTCTGTAGGGTGTTCGGCAGAAGGAAGGATGACAGTATTTGGAAGCGGCACTCCCAATTCATCCGCCAAGGCATTGTTAAAAAACTTGTCATCCGCACTCCACCAGAAGGGATTGTTGATCACAGCACAGCCTGTAAGCGCTGCATTTTTTAAATAAGCCCTATAAAAAGGTACATCCTGAGAAATCCTGTCTATGATCACCGCATAATCAGTCGCCTTGTTCTGAATGACTTTGTCTATGCTCACTGCCTCTGCGGTGATTCCTTTCACATTTTTTTCATTGACCCTATCTATAAAAGCTTGGGGAAAGGTATCCTCCATGCCAAACAATATTCCTATCTTTTTCATGTTTAAAATTTTAGTTAGTCAAATTTGATTCTTGATAAATAATGGGGAAACATTTCCTTCCAAACCGGCCAATCATGGTTGCGGTCAGGCCTCACATCAAGCCAATGCGGAAGCCCCTTTTGGTTGAGGGAATGGTGCAGTTTGAGATTGGCATCAAAGCAAATGTCCCAATTGGAAGTTCCTAATATGATATCCATGTGCCATAAAGCTCCATCTGTCAGCCCCGGCAGGAACTCGAGCGGGCTGTTGTAATAAATGTCATCATGGTTATAACCATCCATAAAGTTACGAATTTCAAATGCACCACTCATGGAAAACATATGACTGACATAACCCGGATGCCTAAAAGCAAAGTTAGCCGCATGGTATCCTCCGAAACTGCAACCTGCCATGACCACTTTGCCGACTGCGGTCCTGAGCCTGATTCTTTCCACCACTTCATGGCATATCATTTTATCATAGGCCACATGGTTTTGAATCCGGTCATGGGGATGGATGTTTCGGTTATAGAAGCTTTGTGCATCATTGCTTTCCGGACAATAGATTTTGATCAAACCCTGATCAAGGTACCATTGTGCTGACCCGATCAAACCCATGTCTCTGTTTTCATGGAAGCTCCCCTTGGAGGTAGGAAAAAGCACCACCGGATAGCCTGCATGACCAAAAACAAGCATTTCCACGTCCCTATGCAGGTGCGGGGAATACCATTTTAAATATTCTTCTTTCATAGATTGTCGAGCTGTAAATATTAAAAATAACGGTATGGGCGTGGATTAACAAACATTATGAGGGCTGAATTAAAAATAAATTCACTGGATATGCCATAGCCTTCGATTGATTTCATCCGTAAATTTCATAAATCCTCTATAACAATCTGATTTTAAGATTTTTAAGAAAATACCAATCAAATAACCTTATCCAAAAATGAGGAGGTCATTGTGAAAAATCAGGTTTAAAGTAAAGCTTGAAGCCACTCAAATGGCTCAAAACAACCATGAGATTTAAACTTACATTGTATTTTCTCGTATCTTGGACAGCGATATAATGACGTTATTATTTCAAAATAACTCATCTGCTTCCCAATAATTAATTGAAACAAATCATCAAAAAATGAAAAACCCAACTGCGTGTTTGTGGCTTAGTATCACTGTCCTCTTGTTTCATACTGGGCTGTGCATGGCCCAAAAGGAAAAAATAGAAGAAATCATCGATGAAAAGGAAGCCATTTCACATTTTCGCTACCTCGCCTCAGACGAAATGATGGGTCGGGATCCAATTAGGCCTGAAATTGAATTGGCAGCAAGATATATTTCCGAACAGTTTTGGAAATATGGAGTCAAGGAGGTAGCTGGAGGTCAAGACTATTTTCAAATTGTTCCATTTAGAATGTCTGCACCACCTACCAAAGGGGAAATCAAATTAGGTGACAAGCAATTGCAACAAGGTGAAGACATGCTGGTATTGGATGGTTCCGGACTTGAAGGCACCCATGAATTGATTTTTGCAGGTTTTGGCTTAGAAGAGGATTACCAAAATCTTGACGTCAATGGAAAAATTGTGGTGGTAAAAGTCGGCGCTCCCAATAGGCTGACTCCAAATGATCTGTTCTCATTGGGTCGGGAGAAAACGCAATTAGCTAAATCCAAAGGCGCAAAGGGGATCATGGAAATGTACAATGTACCTACTGTACCTTGGAATCTTGCGGCCAATTTTCTTAACCGAACCCAGTTGACCATTGATCAAAACCCTGATGACACCAATCCCCTGACCTATATTTGGATCAAGGATTTGGACAACAAATTTGTCAATGCCATTGGGGAAGGCAGCATAAAAAATGCTGCTTTTGAAATCACAGGAAAAGTCAACAAAAAAATTCAGGGGAAGAATGTGGTGGGCTACATAGAAGGCACTGACCCAGTCTTGAAGCATGAGTATGTCATGCTGGGGGCTCATTATGACCATGTAGGCGTAGGTAGGCCCAATGCTGAAGGGGATTCCATTTACAATGGAGCAAGAGACAATGCAGTGGGAACGGTGGCTGTCATCAATGCCGCCAAATACTTCGCCCAAAACCCACCGAAAAGATCCATTTTGCTGTGTGCTTGGACGGCTGAGGAAAAAGGGCTTTTGGGCAGTGGCTATTTTGCTGAAAACCCGCTAATTCCCCTTGAACAGATCATTTATAACTTCAACATTGACAATGGCGGTTACAATGATACTTCCATCATCACGGTGATCGGATTGGGAAGAACTACTGCTGATGACCAAATCATCAAAGCAGTGGATGAGTTTGGGCTAAAAGCCATTTCGGACCCTGCGCCTGAACAAGGTCTGTATGATCGTTCGGATAATGTCAATTTTGCCAGAAAGGGCATCCCCGCTCCCAGCTTTAGTCTGGGTTTTACGGCCTTTGATGAAGAAATCACCCAACATTACCATCAGCCCTCTGATCAGGTGGATAATTTTGACCTGGATTATGCCATGCTGTATTGGAAGTCTTATTTGCTCTCGGTAGAAAACATCGCCAATCTGGAAGAGCGCCCAAAATGGGTAGCCGGAGATAAATATGAGGAGGCGGGGAAGGCTTTGTATGGGGAGTGAATGGAATTATGATTTACGAGTTACGAATTCGGAGCTTTGAGCTTAATTCTTGTTGTCTAGTTGTCGGGTTGTCGGGTTGTCTGTTTTCCAGTTTCTCTGCTTAACCGATTAACTACTTTCAGCTTTCGCCTTTGAGCTTATTCCTGTTCTCTAGTTGTCGGGTTTTCAGGTTGTCTGTTTTTCAGTTTATCTGTTTAACCGATTAACTGCTTTCAGCTTAATTCTTGTTGTCTAGTTGTCGGGTTGTCTGTTTTCCATTTTATCTGTTTAACCGATTAACTACTTTCAGCTTTGAGCTTAATTCTTGTTGTCTAGTTGTCGGGATGTCTGTTTTTCAGTTTATCTGATTATCTGTTTATCTATTTACTTACTCTGAGCTTTGAGCTTTGAGCTTTTTGCTTCGAGCTTTTCCTCCGATTTCCAGTTTATCTTTTTAACCGATTTTCTAATTTCAGCTTTTCACCGCACCTCCTCCCACCATGATCATTTTCACCCCGACCTTTTCAGAAAGAAAAATGAATTGGTCCACGTTGGATTTCCACTGATCATTTATTGCGGTTTGGAGATGATGTATTGGTTGATTTTATCTTTTTTCCTTGAGGTTGGGAATTGATTGACCTTCCTGCTGAGCTCCAAAAATGCCATAAATCGCTCTCCCGGACTCAGTTTTAAGAATTCTTCCCTTTGACGCTTTTTACTTTCCTCTTTGGTTTGAAAATGGATTTCCATAAGATCAATTTACTAAATAATTATGCTACACGGCAATTTTACTTAAAATTTGATGGCCAAATAATCGCTCCTCAGTGCAGGCTAGCCCTTGGGGGAAAGCTGGCTGTATCCAGATGGCCATTGGGGTGCAGCTACACTACTCTATCAGACTATCTATCGCTGAGAAATCATGCGTAACAGGCCATTTGTAATGGCTAATTTTTTTGTTTCAATTGGCATAGTACTTTTTCCATTGGGAAATTTGGTTTTTGATACGCTAACTCACCTTTTTTTTCCGTGATCCCCACTTGGTGTAGTTTGCAACTACACTACTCTATCAGACTATCGATCGCTGAGAAATCAACCGTATTAGGCCATTTGCAATGGCTAAATTTCCTTTTTTCAATTAACATAATTCTTTTTGATTGGAAAAATTGTTTTCTGATACGCAAATTCCTCTGTTCTTTTTTTCCCGTTGTTCCACGGGACAGGCTTTGATAAAACAGAACCACCTACACAGTATCTTCTTTCCACCTGTTTAGATAATAAAAAGACACCCTGTAAAATATATACTCAAACAAAATCATTTTCAATAGACTTTAGTATCTCCAGACCCGAGAAACTGCGGGATAATTCGGTTTACTCCTTAATCATTTTTAAACTTAGTGCTATGAGAGACGCTTCTAAATCGGATGAAATAGAATGGTCGTAAAAAATTTCTTTTAAATCCTTAAACTGCTTTATAGTGGCTAGTATAGAATTACAATCTTTATACCTGATTTTTTTCAAAACTAATTGTTGAATTGGCAAATCTTTTACGGCGATTAAATTGTCTATTTCGATATATTCAAACCGGACAGAGTGAATTACTTTAAATTTTTTTACCCAATCTGGTATTGGGCAATATATAAATGAATCCAAACCTTCTATTGAAAAAGTTGCCTGAAATACAAGTTCCTTTACTTCAAAAATACTTTCCTTGATGTTTGTTGGTAAATCAATTTTCCTAAATTCAGGAGTTGTAAACAGCTTATAGGGAAAATCGTTCAGACCTACAACAACACATTGAGGACTCACAAAAAGTAAGCTTCCCTTTCCATTAAGTGGACTCAAGTCAGCGTGTACAACACCACTTCCTTTAATCACAGATCTCGGAAATTCTTCCTGTTTTGGCTTTTTCATAAAATTAAAATCTAAAAAAATTAACAGACATAATGTTTTAAAGTATAGTATAATCTGACTTCTCGGAATGTTGCACGTATGGATAAATGGCTGCAAAAATTAATCTGTTGAACAACTTTTTACCAAAATACCTTCTGTTGAGCTTATACACAAATTCAGCCAGATAATTCTTTAAGGCCGGGGTGATTAGGTTTGGCTTCTTGGAACTTTCATCTTCAAGCTTTTCATATGATATACTGTTTATCTGTTATCCAGTTTATCTGTTACTCTGTTTAACTGGTTACCTGCTTTGAGCTTTTACCTTCAAGCTTGTTCCCCCTCGGTTTTCCGGCAGCCCTCAGAGCACTTTATTGAACGGTTTTTGCTGTTTTTCAAAGGATGATGTGGGAGGGGTGATCTCGGGAAGTACGATGACCCTTCCCCGGATGAGATGGCTATTTTGCATTGAGTGGATGAGGGCGGCTTTCTACGAGTGCAGGGCTATGCTGGAGTGGTCCGTGCTTCCCCTCCTCCGTATGTACATTGTTTAATCTTCCATTTTTGTAGAATATTCCGGTAAATCTGCCACATCATTTCCCATTATTCTTGATAAAGAATCCTTATGAGCTTGATAATACTCCATCTGACCTCCTGTAAGCCTATTGTAATAAAATAAATAGGTGTATTTTCCTCGGATAAATATCGGATCCTCCGTATAACTCTTCCCTTTTTCCCAATAATAATGATAAATAGTATCCAATTTGTCAGAATAATCGATGTGCATATCTATTTCTTCATCCTCCCATCTATAGGAAATAAAATTTACATAGTAGCAATATGAGGTACTCGGATAGGGAAAACTTTCTTCTTCAAACCTTATTTTTAATAGGTTAACAAAGTTATACTGAAGTGTACTGTCCTCTTTTGATGCTTCAAATTGAACATGTTCTTCAGAATCATATATATAACTGATATTCCAGGTTGAATCTATGATCCCCAAATAGGGATAAATTATCTGGAATTCCTGCAAAACTTTATTTTCTTCGTATTTATCTTCAACAGGTGAAGAAGTACAAGATAAAATAAAAATCATTAGAAAAATTAAATTTTTAAAAGTGTCTTTTACCTTTAAATATTTTATTCCAAGGACTAACATATTTTTTATCATATATTGACAATGTAAATAATGAGTTTGAGAAATTCTCCATAGAAAGCTGACCTAATTGGCCTTGAGGACGAGGTTTAATGCTATGTATATAACCATTTTGATAAAATTCTCCTGGCATGGCAACCTGTGCTGGTTTTATGGCCCAGGTGAACCTTATGCCTGTGGAGGTTACCAACATATCGCTAGTTTAAGTTTGATTAAACGTGTCTCCTTTTTTATTGATTGGTATATTTTTGATAAGTTGAGTAATATGAAAGAATTTAGCATCTGGATTTTCATTCCCAGGCTGCCTAATTAGCCCATTTTTGCGTTGTAGCCAATCAAACACTTCTAAAAGATTCTGAAGTAATTTGTCAGGTTTATCATATAAGTCAGCACCTACGGGATATTTCTGGAAATCTAATTCTCCATTTAGTTTACTGTTATCAGCATTATTAGTTTCACCCTTTTCCTCCTTCTCTTTCTTCTTTTTATCATTACCATTGTTAAGATTAAATAAGCCTGTAAAAGCAATACTTCCGTATTTTTCAACAGCTTCCCATTCTGCTTTATTTTCGGCTACCCATTCTTCACGGGTCTGGTCTTTTGGCTTCATCCCATCCGGATCAATAAACCTGATAGGATTATTGAAGGCATAATTGTAAGGTAAGTGCCTTCGCATTTGCTCTGCCAATGGATCAATCACCTGCCACCTTCCTATCCGCACATCGTACATCCTGGCCCCATAATCAAAAACAGCCCAGTCCTACTGTTCCTCCTTGCAATAGTAGAGAAGGTTTTCCCAAACTAAGATATTCCAAATGCGTTTATCGTTAATATTATACATATCTTCAATATCTTTCATCTCTTTGAGATACATTGTTTCCAGCCTTCTTTTTGCATCCTCATAACTTCTGGAAGTTACTGAATATTTGAGTTTTCTTAAATCACTGATTTTATTATTTGAGCCGTTTTTAATTCCTATATAGCACTCTCCCGAATATGTAATTTCAAATGGCTTTTTTTGATCATTATTAATAACAAATATATTTTCAACCTTCCTTAAGGCTAGAAATACAACTTTATTATCAGGTCCATAAAAAACAGTATCAACAATTATTTCTACCGTTTTACTCTTCTTTCCACCTTTTGCGACCGTAACTAAACGAATTGAATCGTAAAAATCCATTATACTATTGGCCATGATTGAAATATCATGAGCATAAGTTTCATCATCTAAAATTTTAAAATCGTTTAGATATTCATCAGGAGTTGTGGTATTAGAACAAGAAAATATTAAAAAAGTAATTGACAATATTGAATAAATAAAGAAACAGTTAATTTTTTTCATTTTCTTCATTTTACTCACGTCCAATCTACTTTTTTTGTTATATCCCTAAAAAATAAACAACTATGGTTCCTATAATCATCAATGTATAAAATCTAGCCCACCACGTAATCCTAGATGAATTAAAGTATTTATTATAATATTGGGTGAAAACCCAACCTAAAAGGCCTGATGCAATAAATTGAAAAACTATTCCACCAATTGCATTCGAAAGGCGGAAATCATTACAGTAAAATTGAATAATTGTTGACACAATCAATAATAATATTATGGATCGAAATTTTTTCAACATTATTCTATAATACATTCCCTAATTAGCTTAAACGATAATGTCTGTAATAGAACACCACCGATAATTGTCAATGCACTTCTACCATGCCAAGCCTTACATTCATTTTTCAGTCGATCGGTAGTGGTCTAAAATATCTCCTTGGCAATCTTATAAGTAGCATCCGCCTTACTCATGGTATAGTAATGGAGGCAGGGAACGCCGTTGTCCAGCAATTCTTTGCTCTGATGGATGGCCCATTCTATTCCCACCGCTTTTACATCTGCATTGTTCTTGCATTTTTCCAACTCGTCCATCAGGTCATCAGGAAGGTCGAGAAAGAAGGTTCTGGGCAACATGGTGATCTGGGAAAGGGTGGTGATGGGCTTTAATCCTGGAATGATGGGAACCTCAATACCCATTTCCCGTACCTTCCGTACAAATTCAAAGAATTTCCGGTTGTCAAAAAACATTTGCGTTACAATGTATTCTGCTCCCGCATCGATTTTCTCTTTCAGGTACTTCAGATCAAATTTCATACTTGGGGCTTCAAAATGCTTTTCCGGATAACCTGCCACCCCCACACAGAAATCGGTATGAAAACCTGATTCCGTTTCTTCATTTAAATACCGGCCGTGATTCATCCCGATAATCTGCTTGACGAGATCCTTTGTGTAGCTGTGGCCATTTTCCTCCGGCGTAAATTTGTTTTCCGATTTGGGGGCATCCCCTCTCAAGGCAAGTACATTTTGGACCCCGATAAAGCTCAGGTCTATCAGCGCATTTTCTGTCTCCTCTTTGGTAAACCCACCGCACAACAAGTGGGGACAGGCATCCACCTGAAAACGACTGATGATGGCAGCACAGATGCCGACTGTTCCCGGTCGTTTCTTGGTACTGACTTTTTCAAGCAAGCCGTTCGGATGCTTTTTATAAATAAACTCTTCCCTGTGGTAAGTTACATCCACAAAGGGAGGCTTGAATTCCATCAAAGGCGAAATCCCATCGAGCAGTTCATTTAAAGACTGCCCCTTAAGTGGCGGTAAAATTTCAAAAGAAAAAAGGGGTTTTTTGGCTTGATGGATATAGTCTACTATTTTCATATGGCTTGATTGACGGATAAGGTTTGAGGGTTGTAGGCGAGATTGGGTGAAAGCCACTTTTCGGCCTGTTCTAGACTAATCCCTTTTCTCTGGGCATAGCTTTGCACTTGATCCTGGGCTATTTTTCCCAGTCCAAAATATTTGCTTTCCGGATGACCAAAATAAAATCCACTCACAGAAGAAGTCGGGTACATGGCAAAACTTTCTGTCAAAGAAATGCCGATGCGCTGTTCAACTTCCAGAAGTTCAAATAAGGTTCTTTTTTCCGAATGCTCAGGGCAAGCAGGATAGCCCGGAGCAGGTCTGATACCGGTATAAGATTCTCTGATCAAATCCTCATTGGCCAAGGATTCATCAGGAGAATATCCCCAGATTTCCTTTCTCACCAGCTGATGCAGGTACTCCGCCCCAGCCTCGGCCAAGCGGTCAGCCATGGATTTCAACATGATGTCATTGTAGTCATCATCCTTTTTCTTGAATTCCTCCAGTTTCTTCTCAATGCCAATTCCCGCCGTGACTGCAAATCCGCCAATATAATCTTTTTGACCGGGGTTCAAAAAGTCAGTGAGACACCTGTTAGGAACGCCTTTGCCTTTTTTACCCTGTTGACGGAGAAAATGAAAGGAAGTAATGTCTTTTCCGTTTTCATCCTGGATCTTAACATCATCCTCTTCCCTTTTGCAAGGAAATAAACCTACCACTGCTTTGGCTTGCAACCAGTTTTCAGCTATGATCGCATCGAGCATGGTGTTGGCATCATTGTATAATTTTTTGGCTTCCTTACCGATAACCGGATCCTCTAAAATCTTAGGGTATTTGCCGCTCAGCATCCAGGTACTGAAAAATGGCGTCCAGTCAATGAATTTTCGGATTTCAGACAGATCCAGGTCTTCAAAAACACTCAATCCCAACTTGTTCGGAATTTTTGGGGAATGGCCTGACCAATCAATCAGAGTAGGGTTGGCTTTGGCTTCCTCATAGGTGGCCATTTGCTTGGCCTGCTGTTTGGCTTCATGATCAATCCTGAGCTGTTGGTAAGTTGCTTTGATATTGTGGTGATAATTTTCCCTGGTATCCTCTTGGATGGACTCTCCTGCGATGGGGACGGATTTTGAGGCATCCGTCACATGGACTACCGTACCTGAATAAACGGGGTCGATTTTAACGGCCGTATGAATTCTTGAGGTCGTTGCCCCTCCTATCAGCAATGGAATGTGCAGTCCCTGTCTCTCCATTTCAGCCGCCACATTGACCATTTCGTCCAAGGAAGGCGTGATCAAACCGCTTAATCCAATGATGTGTACTTTGTTTTTGATGGCCTCATCAATGATGGTCTGAGCATCCACCATCACACCCAAATCTATGATTTGGTAGCTGTTGCAGGCCAAAACGACTCCCACGATATTTTTTCCGATATCATGCACATCCCCTTTCACCGTGGCAAGTAGAATTTTCTTGATGGAGCTTTGCTCGGCATCATAACCCACATCCCCTATTTTCGGCATAAAAGGCTCCAGGTAAGCCACTGCCTTTTTCATCACCCGGGCGGATTTGACCACCTGAGGCAAAAACATTTTCCCTTCACCAAAAAGATCTCCGACTACATTCATCCCATCCATCAAAGGCCCTTCTATTACCTTCAGGGGATTTTGAAGCTTTACTCTGGCTTCTTCTGTATCTTCTATGATGTGATCCAAGATTCCTTTGACCAAGGCATGTTCGATCCTTTTCTCTACAGGATCCGAGCGCCAAGCCTCATTGACCAACTCTTTTTTATCGCCTGATTTTACCGTTTCGGCAAATTCAAGAAGCCGCTCGGTGGCATCTTCTCTCCTATCCAACAGGACATCTTCTACATGGGTCAATAGGTCTTTAGGGATATCATCATATACCTCCAGCATGGTGGGATTTACGATGCCCATGTCCATGCCGTGTTTGATGGCATGGTACAGAAAAGCAGCATGCATGGCTTCTCTCACCGGGTTGTTTCCCCTAAATGAAAAACTCACATTGCTGACTCCCCCACTTATTTTGGCACCCGGAAGGTTTTGCTTGATCCATTTGGTTGCCCTGAAAAAGTCCAGAGCATTGGTCCTATGTTCTTCCATGCCTGTGGCTACAGGGAAAATATTGGGGTCAAAAATGATGTCTTGCGGATTAAATTTGACCTTTTCAACCATGAGGTCATAACTTCTTTTACAGATCTCAATCCTTCTTTCATAAGAATCAGCCTGCCCTTTTTCATCAAAGGCCATTACCACCACCGCAGCCCCGAATTTCTTGATGGTTTTGGCTTGATGGAGAAATTCTTCCTCTCCGTTTTTGAGACTGATGGAATTGACTATCCCTTTTCCCTGTACACACTTCAAGCCGGCCAGGATAATGGGCCACTTGGAGCTGTCAATCATGATGGGTATCCGGCTGATTTCAGGTTCGGAAGCAATTAAATTCAGGAATTTCACCATGGCTGCTTCCCCGTCCAACATCCCCTCATCCATACACACATCCAAAATCTGGGCCCCACCCCTTACCTGATCCAGGGCCACCTCTAAGGCCTCATCATATTGGCCATTGAGAATCAAACGGGAGAAGCGTTTGGAACCCGTGATGTTGGTCCTTTCACCGATGTTTACAAAATTGATTTCAGGGGTAAAGATTAAAGGCTCCAACCCTGAAAGCTGTAAATAAGTGTCGTGATTATGTTTAACCATTGAAAATTTAGTTTTCGGTAAGCTCCAAATCAGAGATTTTCCTGGGTGGATATTTTGCAGCCAAATCGGCCAATGCCTTGATATGGTCAGGGGTGGTGCCGCAACATCCTCCCAAAATATTGATCAATCCTTCTTTTAAAAACACTTCCACTTGATTCCCCATCTCATCAGGACCTTGATCATAAGCCCCAAATTCATTCGGCAATCCCGCATTGGGATAAGCGCTCACAAAAAACGGGGCTTTTTTTGCCAAAACCTTGAGATAGGGCCTCAGTTCCTTGGCACCGAGTGCACAATTTAAGCCTATGCTCAACAAGGGAACATGAGACATGGAAATCAGGAAAGCCTCGGTGGTCTGTCCGGATAGCGTTCGGCCAGAAGCATCGGTAATGGTACCTGAAATCATGATGGGAATCCCGCCCTCGGTGGGGTCCAATGGAATGTTCCGCTCCTCGTAAACCTCCTGAATGGCGTAAAGGGCAGCTTTTGCATTCAGTGTGTCAAAAATCGTTTCGACCAATAATATATCCGCACCACCGTCCAACAGTCCCTTTACCTGTTCCGCATAGGCTTCAGCCAATTGGTCAAAAGTAATGGCCCGGTACCCGGGATCATTGACATCCGGGGAGATGGAAGCTGTTCTGTTGGTAGGTCCAAGTGCTCCTGCAACAAATCGTGGTTTATCAGGTGTCTGCTCACTGTAAGCCAGGGCTACTTCCTTGGCAATTTTGGCCGATTGATAATTGAGTTCATAAGCCAAGTGGGACAGTTTGTAATCTTCCTGTGCAATGCTTGTTCCACTGAAGGTATTGGTCTCAATGATGTCTGATCCTGCATCCAGGTAAGCTTGGTGGATTTCCTTGATGATTTCAGGCCGGCTTAGGGAAAGTAAATCATTGTTTCCTTTTAATGATTTGGGATGGTCTTTTAGGGAAGGGGTCCTAAAGTCCTCTTCAGCCAATTTATACCGCTGAATCATGGTGCCCATGGCTCCATCCAGAATAAGGATTCTGGTATTTAGTTTTTGAAGAAGTAAATTTGTTCTGCTCAACATGATAATTCGATCTGATTAAAAAGCATTATCGAGCTCGGGATACAAAAATGAAGGTATTTCTATAACCGCTCATCTTTTTTCGGCATATCCGAAATGGGAGTTAGCACCTTGCATTCAGGTTGCTAAGACTTCACAGGGCCCATCCCTCAGTCTTTCTCGATAAGCAAAAACAAAAATAAGTGATATAATCGATAAATTTCGGGAAATCGTCAAAAAAATTAGATTCTTTGGACTTCTCATCCAAACTCACTGATTACAATAGATTAAGGTCTGATCCCAAGACCAAATTGCAAATATGGCCCTGCCATGAATTTGGACATATTAAGATCCGCTAAGGTGTAATTACCAATAGGGAATTCATATCCTGCATGGACAGAATACACCAGGCTAAGGTTGTTTTTTTTGCTTAATGGCATGGCATAACCGATGAATGCCTCAGGTTTGAACATCAGTCCCCCTGTTCTCAGGTAACCATCAAAATCCGGATCATCCATCAACTCAGGAAAATTCAATTTATTAATGGCCAAAAGGGAATACCTCAGATTTCCATATCCCAGCCCACCCAAGGCGCCCAATTCTAGATTCTTTCTCTGAAAGAATTTTAAACCATAATTTCCATAAAACCGAATGCTGTTTAGTGTATGTTCATAATTGAAACGCGCATTTCCCCGGTGCGCCACATTAAAAATGTCCAAACCATAAAGCATTTGTTTACTGTTGCCGAGCACCTTTAATCCCCAATTATTAGGTCTTCCGATAAATGGGGCATAGCCATAGGATTCCAAAAAAGAATTGAGCTGTTCGGGCCGAGTATAATGTAAACTATAAGTGAGATGCACACCGATAGTGGCGTCTTTGTAAAAGAAATTATGATCGGGCAATGAAATTCCAGCTCCTACACGTAAGAATGCCCCACTCTGTAAATTGTCAAAAGAAACCCCATTGATATCCCAAGCCCTTTCGAATGGGCTGAAAGAATAACCAAACTTGGCCATCAAAGCAATGGATTCCTCCATCCCAGGAACATAGATGTCATATCCCATTTGAAATCCTATTTCTGTCAAAAAGCCTCCGTAAAACTGACTTCCTTTGTGAATGTTTCTTTTCCTAAGGATATAACCTTGTGCAGGATTTTGCAAAAAGTCAACCATGCTTTGGTTGTTGGCATCCTTCATCATTTCAAAATTGATAAAACCAGCTCCAACTGACATGTAATGAATCAATTGAAACCGGCCTTCCTCAGTGAAAGAATAACCGATATTGAGAAGAAGCCTGGACGTCCTGTAATCTATCCGATATTGATCGTAATCATAAGATCTTCCGGAGTTTTGAAAAATCTCAACCCCAACGATAAAATCATTGAACCTGTTTTGGTAACCCAAACCAAAATTGGAATATCCGTTGGTAAGGGGACCTCTATTCCGATCAGCCAAAAGCTCATTGAATTCCCTTAAAACCGCACCAGATCGGCCGTAGGTAAAATATAAAGTACTCCTTTGCCCGAGATCCGATTGGGCCACAGTGGAATTGGGGTTAAACATCCCCAAAACCAAACAAAAAACAATCAAGTGATAGATAGGTTTCATTGCTCGCAAAAATAAGCTGAAAAAAATGGATATTTAAAGTGAATTCCAGTAAAAATCAATCTCGTATATATTTGATGATCTTTGCGTAAAGGTTATCCGGATTAAAAGGCTTCGGAATATAATCATTCATCCCGGCTTCTTCTATCTGATCCTTGACCTCTATCAGAGATGAAGCACTGAGTGCAATTATAGGTACGTTCTTTTTGGAATCATTCATCATTTGCCTCATATACTTCGCGACTTCAAACCCGTCTTTTTCAGGCATTTGCAGATCCAATAAGATCAAATTAAAATCATGTGCATGGATCGCTTCCATGGCCTCTATCCCATGGTTTGCAATGATGACTTCCCCAACCTCCCATTTATCCAAGAATTTTTTGATCATGATCTGATTGACCAGATTATCCTCTGCGACGAGAATTTTAGCCAATTTAAGGTTGTGGACCTTTGCTCTTCCTGGAGCGGTTTTAGGTGAGGAACCAAGCAATATTTTTTCAAAAGAAAGGTCAAATTCAAATATGGTACCCTTTCCTTCTTTATCAATAACCCTGATGTCTGAATCAAACAACCTGATTAATTTTTTCACGATGGCCAAGCCTAAACCTGTTCCTCCATATTTTCGGGTGGTATCCGTACTCGCCTGTGTAAAGGCTTCAAATACCGACTCTATTTTATGGGAAGGAATACCTATTCCTGTATCCTCGAACAAAAACTTGACTTTGACTTCCTTGGCGGTATCAAAAATTTTATGAATGGAAATTTTTACAAAACCCTCATCAGTAAATTTGATGGCATTGGAGATTAGGTTATTGAAAATTTGGCTCAGCCTGACTGGATCACCCACCATGACATTAGGGATGTCATCGTCCACCTCACAAATTATCTCCAATGATTTTTCTCTAGCCTGAAAAGTATGGGAATGTGTAATTCTGTTCAAAACTGTCCTTAAATCAAAATGAACGTGCTCCAGTTCAATTTTTCCGGATTCAATTTTGCTGTAGTCCAAAATGTCATTGATCAACCCAAGCAGATTTTCCGCGGAAAACTGCAATGTTCTCAGATTTTCCAATTGATCATGCCTGGGGTTTCCTTCAAGCAGCAGATGCGCCATACCGATCACGGCATTCATAGGGGTTCTGATCTCGTGACTCATGGTGGAAAGAAATTGAGACTTGACCATATTGGCTTGTTCTGCGCGTTCTTTCGCTAGGTAGAGTTCCTTTTGAGCTTCCTTAAGTTTGGTGATGTCTTTGGCTATTCCCGAATAATATTTAAAATCCCCCCACTCATCTTTGATGACTTTACCGTTTGAGCTGAAAATCCTGTAGTCTCCATTGCTATGTAATAACCTAAATTCCAGGTATTGATTGTTGAGATTAAGGGTATCCCTGCTTTTTAGCAATTCGGAAAAAACATCCAAATCTTCTGGGTGAAGGAATTCAGTAAGAGAATGACCCAGAACATCCAAGTGCTTAAAACCCATGTATTGGCTGACATTGGGAGAAACGTAAATCAACTCCAGTTCCAGGTTGAGAGAAAAAATAATTTCCGTAGATTCCTCTACCAGCGTTCTATATTTTTCCTCACTTCTTTCCAAAGCTTTTTTGGCCTGGAATTCCTCTGTAATATCCCTTACAATACCCAACACGTATTCTACTTCGTTACCGCCTAAAATAGGCTTGGCCGTCAATTCGTAGGTTCTTTTAAGGTAAGTGAGATTCTTCTGAACAGTTTTTTTGTCTTTTAAGGCTTTGAATATGACCGGCTCCACACTTTCCAGGTGATTCTGATGTACTTCCTCCAATGATTTTCCTTCAAAGAACCTGGATTCCAATCCCCAGTTTTTGAAGTTTGGACCTTCGGCAACGATGTATTTCAGGTTTTTGTCTATCAGGAAAACATTGGTAAAGGGAATATTGGAAGCCAAAACCCTGTAACGTTTTTCGTTTTTTTCAATTTGCTCCCTATCTTTTTTTCTTTCTGTTATGTCTTGAAAGAGCCCCTCATGAAATAATATGTTTCCATCCTGATCACAGATCTCCCGGCTCTTATCTTCCATCCATCGAAATGTTCCATCTGCCATCATGAACCTATATTCTCCCGAAAAAGCCGGAATACCTTTGTTGTTTTGATTGAGAAAATGGAAGGTCCTCAGACTTTCTGAATCTTCAGGGTGGATAAGGTCCAAAATACTTTTGCCCTCAGCAATAAGGTTAGAAGCGCTATAACCAAACTGCTGAATATTTTCTGTGATATAGGTGATTTTGAAATTATCGTTTGGATCCACTGTGAACAATACCGCCGGACTGTTTTCTATGATCACTTTAGCCCTTTTGGCCATCTCCTCACTCTTTTTCTTGGCCGTCAGGTTTCGCATCAGATAGGAATACCCGATTTTTATTCCTTCATCATTGTTAAAGGTTTTGATGGAAAGTTCGAAAGGTTCCTTTAGTCCATTTTGTTTGATCAGTGTCACTTCATTCTCCCAGGAATCTTTTTCATCCAACCATGAAATGACTTCTGTCAAACTCATTCCTCCTGGAATCAATGCCTGTAACACTTTTTGAAGGGGCTTGTAGGCAGGATTTTGGGAGGAAAGCGAAAACTCGTTTTCGGCAGCTTTGTTGAAATAGATGATATTTAAATCAAGGTCTGTCACAAAAATGGGATCATTGACCTGGGCGAGAATCTGAGACTGCAGCAAGAGGTATTTATCTGCATTCTTCTTGTCGGTAATGTCACTGCAATAGCCAAATATTTCCAACTCTCCCACCTGTGGCAATTCCCTGACTTGTATGGAATAGGCAATGTTTTTGGCTAGGCCTTCTTTCTTCTGGAGGATAATTTCACCTGATGTTTCTTTCTTACTCTTGAGGCTTCTTTTGACATCATTGGTAATCACATCAATGTAAGCTTCGGGAATATGCCGATAGAATTCCCCTATGGACATGGAATCGACCTCTTTTTCAAGTTCAAAGATTCGATTCATCCCTTTGGTAAAATAAATCCTTTTGTTCTGGTTTTTGTATCGCCAAGAACCCGATTTGGCCAATACCTCGGTAGAAGCCAACAGGTTTTCATTCCGCTCAAGCCTTGATTTGATCTCCCTGTTGATAAAAGAACCCGCAAACACATCACCCAACTGTCTGAGGACGTATTCATCATACTTTGTCCAATTTCTTTTTTGCCGGACTGAATCCAAACCAAAAAAACCTATCAGTCGACGCTCAGAAAAGAAGGGGACAATCATCAGTGATTTTGCGCCACGGCTGAGGTAGATCTGCTTTTCGTAGACAAATTCATCGTCTAAAAGAGCTACATCAGGTATGAAAGTAATTTCTCCTTTTCTCAATAATTTATAGGTGGGCTCTTCTTTGGTGTAGGGAAGGTACTTTAATTCCTGAATGAAAGGCGTTATTCCGGGAGCAGTCCATTCATACACATTTTCCATCGCCTTCAACTCCTCGTGGAAAAGAAAAATATAAGCCCGATCTGCTTTTTCGAATTTACCCAGCATTTCAAGAGAATCCTGAAATACCCCATCCAGGGAATTAAGATCTGAATTGACAAACAAGGTGGAGATTTTGTTGATCAGTTGCTCCAGTTTGAACCTAACCTTTAAGGAATTTTGGGCTAAGGTATAATCTGTGACATCCCTAGCACTGAAAAGTATCCCTTTAATCTGGGAATGGTCCAGAAGATTTTTTCCAAAACCCTCGATAAACAAGGTTTGTCCAGAAGTGTTTTTAATCTTGAAACTGAATTTTGCGGTATCTTTTGATTTAAGCAGTTGGGCATAATTTCCATCCAGCACCTTAATGCTTCCCTCAGCCACAAAGTCATTGATGGACTTAGCCACGACTTCATCCCATTGGTATCCAAATGTTGCCAAGGCAGCAGGACTCAGGTAGCGGAACATGCCGTCCTGGTCTAGAATGACAATCATCTCCTGACCGTTGTCCAGAATGCTGTTGACAAAATCCAGTTCCCCTTTTTCGGATTTATTGAGGGTTATATATACGTCCTTGTCGAAGATTTCCAGTAAAGGGAGACTTTTCCTTCCTTTGGCAATACAGAAACGTTTCTGAGGGGTTGAGGAAGGCAAATTGATGAAGATCCATTTGAAAGGAACCAATTTACCAGATTTGTTCATCAAGGGAAGGGTAACTTCTATGGAAGGTGACTCTCCTGTTTCAAAAAATTTAATGAGTTTCCGATGTAAGTGTGGAGCAGTGAAATACTGCTTCCAATCTTTAAATTCAAAATCGTAATACTGAACCAAATATTGGTTTAAGAACTGAATACTGTCCTGATCAAAAATAAAAAGGGGATCCTTAACTTCATCAAAAAAACTGGAAATATCAAATTTCTGAAACTCATTGCCAACCATATTTAACCGCTTCCATTTTTTGGTTCTTGATCATTCTGTTTTGACCTGAAACCCCAACCATGTACCTGAATTACAATTTTAAAAGTTGATAAATTTGATACATTTTAGAATCAAATTGATTCCATATAAAGGCATGTAAGATAATTAAATTTAATTTTAAATGCACCATTTTAGTCCAATATATTGATGCTTTGTAATTATCCCGTGACAAGAAGAAGCACTTTTGAAATCGAGGGGATATTAAAGGACTGTTGTTCATGAAAATTGAACCCTTGATCACTTGAACAGCAGGGAGCCTGGTACCGGTACATTACTCAATGAAAGTGACGGCTGCGGGAACATCGATGAAACTTTCAAAAACCTTAACTGCTCTTCCAATGATCCACACCCGATCCCCATTCTGCTCAATTTTCATTTTACCGCCTCTAGGGCTTGCCTGAAAAGCACTCAACTTATCCACGCCTTTTTTCCGACCGAAATAATCCATCAACGCGCTGTGGGCAAAACCAGTAACAGGATCTTCAGGTATCCCAAGATTGGGCGCAAAATACCTGGAAAAAATATCAAAATCTCCATTTTCTGACCAAGAAGTGATGATGATGCCCTCTTCACTGTTAGCTGCAAGTACCTTTTGATCCGGATTGGCTTGAATGACCGCTTCTTTGTTCTCCAATTCGAGGATAAAGTTGTGCTTGAGCCATGCACTTCCAACAATTGGTTTACCAAAAAAATCTTCTTTAAAAAAAGCATGCTTCTTAGCAACAGTATTGACCAACGGAAAGTCCATTTGAATGGCACCTTTATTTTTACTTACCTCAATCTTGCCACTGAGCGTTTCAAAAACAATGGTATCGTTCTCTTCAATCAATCCTTCCTCGAACATAATAAATGCACTCGCCAAGGTAGCATGTCCACACAAATTGACTTCCTGTTTGGGAGTAAACCACCTGAGGTTGAATTTTCCATAATCTAGGTATTGCACAAACGCAGTTTCACTTAAATTAAACTCTGAAGCCAATTGTTGCATGCTTTGATCGGTTATTGCGGCAGGCAAAAGGCACACAGCAGCAGGATTGCCTTCAAAAAGCTTATCTGCAAAAGCATCCACAAAAAAAATAGGTAATTCCAGCATTGTTTTCCGAATAGGTTACAAAATCTAAGTATTAACGTGATTGTTCCGAAACAGTTTGATCACAGTTTCAAATAATTTCCCGGGAAACTATAATCCGGGCTCCTGCCTGCTGCATTTCTTCCAAGGCCTTTTCAAAATCACCCGCTTCTAAGTTTACCGCTTTTGTGGCGTCTGAAATAAGTGTGGTTTTGAAACCATCCTTCAAAGCATCCAAAACAGTGAATTTCACACAGTAGTCTGTTGCTAAGCCAACCACAAAAACCTCATTGATTTTGAATTTCTTCAAATAAGCCGAAAGTCCGGTATCTCCTTTCCTGTTGTTGTCATAAAATCCAGAATAAGAATCCACTTGGGGATCTGTGCCTTTTTGAAACACCCTGTTCCACTGGTTTTTCTGAAGATCCTGATGAAATTCGGCCCCAAAAGATCCCTGTACACAGTGGGCTGGCCATAGTATTTGGTCCAACCCATCGAGCTTGACGAAATCTCCCGGCTTTTTTCCGGTGTGATTGATCGCAAAACTTCCATGTGTTGCGGGATGCCAATCTTGGGTAGCTACCACAAAAGTAAACTTTTGTTGAAGCCCATTGATGATGGGGATAATTAGATCTCCATCCGGAACGGCAAGCGCGCCTCCGGGTAAAAAATCATTTTGTACATCCACTATTAATAAAGCCTTCATCTTATAATTCGTTCAGTTGTTTTACAATAAGCGGGCCGATGCTTTCTACCCTAACCAAATTTTCATCAAGATGAAGACTGTTGGGATGGGAATTGGTGGTTATTACTTTTTCTATGATGCCACTTTCCTGTATTTTGGTGATGGCATCATCAGAAAATAATCCATGGGTGGTGATGGTTATGATTTTTTGCGCTCCGGCTTCTTTGTAAGCAAAAGCAGCATTAATAAGCGATCCACCCGTACGAACCATATCATCATAAATGACCACATCTCTTCCTTTGACATCTGCACTGATGGAGGTTACTTCTGTAGCTGTACCACTGATCCTCCTTTTAAACACAAAAGCAGCATTGACGCCCATCGCATTGGCCAGTGATTCTACCCATTTGGCCCTCCCCGCATCCGTACAGGCCATCACAAAGCCCGGTGAAGCCAATTCCAAGGAGACTTTGGTGATGATTGGTTTGCAATAGATATGGTTGATCAACACCTGACCTTCAAAATAATAGGGTATGCCTTCAGAATGCAGATCGAAAAAGACAAACTCATTACCCAGACTGGTTCTGGGCAAACTGGATAACATCACTGCCCTTGATTTAGCAGTGACAACTTCTCCTGATTTGACAGCCCTTTCCATGGTGGAATAACCGAAATAAGGAATGACCAAACAAATGGACTTTGCACCATATTTGATAAAAGCATAGGCAAGGTCATACATTTCCATCGTATCGCTGTCAGAAATGGTCCCTCCCAACAGGACGACGTTTTTTCCGCTCACGGCAGTCATTATTCTTTGATAGCGTTCGCCATCAGGAAAGAGACGGAATTCAATTTCACCTTTTTGAAAGCTCCCTAACTCACACACCTCATCAAGCAGGTATTTGTATGCCTGGGTGCTAAAAATCACTTTATTTTTTCTCATAATCTTTGGCTCGGAGCACCAGGTCGGTGCGCAAGTGATAGAGGGATTCTTCTAAACCCACGGGATAAATATGCGGATTGACCAGCCTTTTATGGGCTTTGTCAAATTGGTCAAGTTGCTGAAAAGTTCGCTTCCGTATATCATGAATATCAGGTCTTTGGTATCTTTTCTCCCCGGCTACAAAAATGGATTTCAGGATGTCCTCGGATTCAATTCCGTATGTATTGATTTTTTTCCTTTTTGTAGGATCATTGGGATCGATGATCACCAGCCTATCATCGGGAAGATACTCATTTTCAAGATAAATCATATCGGCCAAAGCTTTGCCATTGTTGACAAAACGCCGGATTTTTTGCAGTCCGGGAATATTTATCTTGATAGATTGTTGGGAGAGTTTGACCTTTGGTTCCCATAACCCATCCTCATTCCTGATTGCAGCTAGTTTATACACTGCTCCTAAAGCGGGTTGATCATAGGCTGTTACCAGTTTAGTGCCGATTCCCCAAACATCAATTGAAGCTTCCTGCAACTTCAGAGAAGTTAAGATATGCTCATCCAAATCATTACTGGCTACGATTTTCGCATTTGGGAATCCAGCTTCATCCAAAAGTTCCCTGGCTTTGTTACTGTAGTAAGCCAAATCTCCAGAATCAATGCGAACACCTTTCAGTTCCTTTCCCTTATCACGAAGCATATGTCCTACTTTGATGGCATTTTTCACACCTTCTACAGTATCATACGTATCCACCAAAAATACACAATCATCCGGAAAAGCATCTGCATAAGCCCTAAATGCCTCGAGTTCATTTTCAAAGGACATGATCCAACTGTGTGCATGGGTCCCAGACACTGGTATCCCGAATAGCTTGCCGGCCATGACATTGCTTGTAGATGAACAGCCTCCAATGTAGGCTGCCCTACTTGCAGCCAAAGCGCCATCTATGCCCTGTGCCCTTCTTAAACCAAATTCCAATACGCTGTCTCCTTTTGCTGCAAGTGTTATTCTAGCTGCCTTGGTTGCGATCAGGGTTTGGAAATTTATGATGTTCAATAAGGGTGTCTCCAAAAGCTGACATTGAATCAGGGGGCCCTTTACTCTGACCAAAGGTTCATGTGGAAAGACCACTGTGCCTTCCTCAATAGCGTCAATGTCGCAGGAAAAGGACATGTTTTTGAGGTATTCCAGAAATTCAGATTCGAAAGTATTTGACCCATCCTCTTGGGTCATGCCAGCCAGATAATCAATGTCATTTTGTTCAAATTTAAAATTTCTGCAAAAATCAATTACGTAATCAAGGCCTGCGGCAATGGCAAATCCACTCTGAAAGGGATTTTTTCGGAAAAAAAGGTTAAAAACTGCCTCCTGTTCAGCTTTTCCCGATTTCCAATACGCATATGCCATGGTCAATTGATAAAAATCTGTCAGTAGAGCCAATGAGCCTTGGTATAAATCTCTGGTAATTTTCATAA
>NZ_JACEFJ010000030.1 GCF_015354735.1 Pararhodonellum marinum
TCTTGGAAAGAAAGAATTCCGCTTCGAAAACCGCCACAAGCCATATGCGCAAAACGTTATGGGCAAGCATAAGAACGACAACAAACAATGAGCATATTTAAAAAACTTTTTGGTGGTTCTGAAAAATCAGACAACAATTCTGAGAACAAAAAACTCGACCTTGAAAAACTACTATCGTTTGACGATACAAATGGTAGCATAATCAAACTAGATAATTTCATTGGAGAACTTTGCTCTTACGGAGATGATATGGATAAGCTAACAGAAGAACAGAAACTATTTTACTACAATCAATGCTTGGAAAGAGAAATAAACAATGGTGGGTTTAACCAATATTTCTTTAACTCAAGTGGCGACTTTGCTCATAAGACAGTTCAGTCCTTGCAGACAATAGGTGCAAACAAAACGGCTGACATTTTGCAAAAAGCAATTGACCAATTTCCGAATAGTATTGTTCCAGAAGACAGAACAGAACGACAAGAAATTTTAGAGCAAATACAAGAAACGGCAGACCTTGTTTGGGAAGAACTTGACCAAAAGTTTTTTAGTTACGAAGACGACTTGAACACGCTGAACATTGAATTTGTACGGAAAAATAAAGACAAATTTTAACTCGATAGAAAGAAGGGCAGCCCATAATCGAGTAGACGGCCGTGAGCCATAGGCTCACGGTGCGCCTCTCACACCACCGTACGTACGGGTCTCGTATACGGCGGTTCACTGGATTATAGGTTGCGTTTTGAGGTAATAGGAAAGCATGGATTCGTACCCTTTTCTTCTTAGGCGGGACAAAGTTATTGTAGTGATCAGAATCGGACTTTGGGCAACAGCCCATCCCCCTTTCCTGGTTCTGCTCCATGCGTAGGCATGGTCTTGGTCCACCCCCAATCTTATCAGGTTTTTACGTTTCCTCTCTGGCTTTTTCCAGTCGTGCCAAATACCATAGCGAAGTCGATTTCTCAACCACTCATCAAGTGATTTCAGCTTTGCGGAGATACTGGCAAGGCGGTAATTATTCACCCATCCCATCCAGACCTCTTTAAGCTTTTGGAGCCGTTCTGCAAAGCTGTATGGTTTGGTCTTCTTGGTAATCTGCTTGAGCTTGCGTTTCAGAGAGTCCCAGCTGTTCTTTTTCACTACCAATTGGTATTTCCCCTTGACCCCTTTTTGATAAGTTGGTACAAATGCATGTCCCAGCATCTCAAAATTGGACGGTCTTCGGATGCCGCTTTTCCCCCTGTTGATGGGAAGTCGGAGCTTTTCCTTTAGAAAAAGGTAAATCTCGTTGCCCACGTTTCTGGCTTCCTTCTTTGACTTGGTATAGATGCTGAAATCATCAGCATATCGGACATATTTCAGGCTTCTCTTTTCCAGTTCCTTATCCAGTAAATCCAGAAGGATGTTGGATAAAAGAGGACTGATGGGAGATCCCTGTGGTACGCCTTTTCTACGCCTGTGCAGTTTTCCTTTGATCTGGATAGGTGCACGCAGCCACTTTCGGATAAGCCTTAGGGTGGTCGGGCATTTTACCCGTTGGTAGATCAATTGAAGTAGAACCGAATGGTCAACTTCGTCAAAGAATCCTTTAAGATCGATGTCCACAATATCCTGATAGCCATCATTGATGTTTTTCAGGGCCTGTGTTACCGCCTTATGGATGTTCTTTTCGGGACGGAAGCCATAGCTGTGTTCCTCGAACGTAAGTTCGTACTTGGTCATCAGCACTTGGCTTACCGCCTGTTGGAGCCATCTGTCAACTACTGTGGGAACTCCAAGCAATCTTGTCTTTCCGTTGCTCTTGGGTATCTCTACCCCCTTGATAGGTTTCGGTACATACGTGTGGTTGAGGATGGAGGTGGCAATCTTGTCCCCGTTGCTTTCCAGATAGGAGAGCAGTTCGGTGACTTTCATGCCGTCTACCCCTGCCGAACCTTTGTTCCGCACTACCTGTCGGTATGCTTTATAGAGGTTCTTACGGTTGAGTACTTTTTCTATCATCGTTAAACTGTTAACCCTGTCCGCTTAAGATAAGGCTGCCCCAAAAGTTGCTCCCTATCGAATTTGGACGTAATCCAATGTTCAGTCCTTCGCTGCCCAGTGAGACCTCTGTAGCTCTTACAGCTCGTTACCGGCAACTACTACGACCTCGGCTGACTTCTCTTAGGTGTTCCCGACACCCAGAGACCTCCCTTGGTAAGATGAATATCCTTGTGTCTATCCCTGCCATATCTACTACTTCGGTACTTCCTCCCTTGCGGAAGGTTTGGACTTCGGTGTGCTGTGCCACCTCATCCGACCTCGTAGCCTCCGTATATGGTTCCTGTTCGTCAGTACAGACACCGCAGTCTGGCTTACTTCACTGCATGCCTCACGGCAAACCAGCTTGCCACTTGCTTGGCTTCGGGACGTTACGCCCGCGCTTAAGGGACTTTCACCCGTTGGAACGGCCAAGTTTTTGACCTATATTCACCATTCAAGGCACACACAGCACCTACCCAAAAGGCGGGGGTTGGTGTTGCAAAGACAGTTTTGTGATTAATCAAACATTAGTTTTTCAAATCAAGATTTGTGGTAAAAGTCCCGCCCTTCGGGTAGCTGCCAACCGTCAGCGGGCATTGTAAAACGACACCAACGAATGACATTTAAAGACGACATAAACAGTAAAATACAAACTGACTTTGGACAGAATGCAAATAAGGCAACAACAATATTAATTGACGCAATCAACAAAGTAGATTATCTGAAAACAGATAGAGTAATTCGTTGTATCATATTTTTAGCAAAAGGCGACCTGACAGACTTAGAGCGATACATTGAAACTGCAACCTTTGACACGAGAGACGTAATGCTTTGGGCAGAGTATGAAGGGCTAAAAGAGAATGAAAATCCGAAACGTGTGAGAGACTTTAATAAGACTTTTACGGAAAGTTCAAAAGATGTAAATGAATAAAACTGCTAAGAAAATTATTATTTGGTCTGCATCAATATTAGGAATTGGTGTGATTGCTTATTTGGGTTTTGTTGCCTACGTTGTTTTTTCTTTTACGAGTGGTTGCGGTATGGACGATGGACCATTTAAAGCTATTACGACAACTCCAATAGAAATAACGTAAGCATCCGAACGATTTAAACTTTCAAAAGGTGGAGAACTTATCTTGACAAACAGAAACGATACTCTTTCGCCTATTTTGACACTCATTGAGAACGGAAAAATAATATGGACGTTAGATACAGACGTTAGAAATACGAAGGGCTACGAAACTTGCAGGATTTGGGAAATAAGTAACGTGACGATTACTAAAGACACAGACCCAATAAAAATAAGGTTTACAGGACATTGGACATATGGTGCAGAAGCCGCAAGTATGGAAATTGACAGAGAAAACGGTGAAAATAGTTTTTGCTTAAGTTGGTAAATATGACGAAAGAAAAAAACAACGACCCGCTAATCGAGTAGCCTGACCTGAGCCAATTGGCTCAGGTTGAGGCTCTCACACCACTGTACGTACGGTTCTCGTATACAGCGGTTCGTAAAGCATAGGACTGCCGCTCTTTAAACCAGCAATGCCTTTCCGCTACTTTTAAGATAAGGCTACGCAAAGGCTCCCTATCGAATTTTCACTTCACAATACGTTCGGCCCCCGTCCGACTGGTC
>NZ_JACEFJ010000031.1 GCF_015354735.1 Pararhodonellum marinum
TAAGAGCACGTCCCCCCGGCAGGGCATGCATGCGCAGAAGGGTGCATGCCTGAAGACAAGTAAACAAGGGCGTACGGGGGATGCCTAGGCTCTCAGAGGCGAAGAAGGACGTGACAAGCTGCGAAAAACTGCGGGGACCGGCACAGACGGGCAGATCCGCAGGTGTCCGAATGGGGCAACCCATCCGCGTTGTGCGGATATCCCGTCCCAGGACGGGAGGCGAACCCGGGGAACTGAAACATCTAAGTACCCGGAGGAAGAGAAAACAAGAGTGATTCCGCGAGTAGCGGCGAGCGAAAGCGGAACAGCCCAAACCGTCCGTGTCACGGCACGTGCGGGGTTGTAGGACCCGTGTAGTCCGCACATATACCCGACGGGAAACGGATGGGAATCCGTACCGTAGAGGGTGAGAGTCCCGTACCGGGAGGGTGATGTGCGGCGCGGGTATCCTGAGTAGGGCGGGACCGGAGAAATCCCGTCTGAATCGGCCGGCACCATCCGGCAAGGCTAAATACTCCTGAGAGACCGATAGTGTACAAGTACCGTGAGGGAAAGGTGAAAAGTACTCCGAACAGGAGGGTGAAAAGAACCTGAAACCGTACGCCTACAAGCGGTCGGAGTCCCGCGATGGGATGACGGCGTGCCTTTTGCATAATGAGCCTACGAGTTACGCCTCACTGGCAAGGTTAAGCCCCTCAGGGGCGCAGCCGGAGCGAAAGCGAGTCTGAACAGGGCGCAGAGTCAGTGGGGGTAGACGCGAAACCCGGTGATCTACCCATGGACAGGTTGAAGCTCCGGTAAAACGGAGTGGAGGACCGAACCGATAAACGTTGAAAAGTTTCCGGATGATCTGTGGGTAGGGGTGAAAGGCCAATCAAACCGGGAAATAGCTCGTACTCCCCGAAATGTTTTTAGGAACAGCGTCGGGAATCGTATGTCGGAGGTAGAGCTACCGATAGGACTAGGGGGAGTCACATCCTACCAAATCCTGACGAACTCCGAATGCCGTCATACGGAACCGGCAGTGAGGGCTTGGGTGCTAAGGTCCAAGTCCGAGAGGGAAAGAACCCGGACCTACCGCTAAGGTCCCGGAATCCGCACTAAGTTGAACAAAGGCGGTCCAGCTGCACAGACAGCCAGGAGGTTAGCTTGGAAGCAGCTATTCCTTTAAAGAGTGCGTAACAGCTCACTGGTCGAGCGGCAGGGCGTCGATAATAATCGGGCATCAAGTGCGGTACCGAAGCGTAGGATTCATCCCGTGTAGACGGGGTGTCTGGTAGGGGAGCATTCCAACGGCGGCGAAGGTGCGCGGCGATGCGCGCTGGAGCTTTTGGAAAAGCAAATGTAGGCATGAGTAACGACAATGGGGGCGGGAAACCCCCACACCGGTAGACCGAGGTTTCCTGATCAACGCTAATCGGATCAGGGTCAGTCGGGACCTAAGGATAACCCGAAGGGGGATTCCGATGGAAGATGGGCGAACATTCCCATACCCGCGGTGCAGGCAACGGAGTGACGGAGTGATGAAAGACCCGCGCGGTGACGGAATACCGCGTTGAAGGCCGTAGGTATTGGGACTGCAGTGAAATGCGCAGATCCAGCCGAACGCCGAAAGTACTCCAATCCCACGGGAGCGGAGACAGTGGTCCTAAGGGCTTCCAAGAAAAACTTCTAGCGTCAAGCGCACGGCGGCCCGTACCGCAAACCGACACAGGTGGTCAAGGAGAGAATCCTGAGGTGCTCGAGTGAATCATGGCTAAGGAACTCGGCAAAATGGCCCTGTAACTTCGGGAGAAGGGGCGCCCCGCGGTAAGACGCGGGGCCGCAGTGAAAAGGCCCAGGCGACTGTTTATCAAAAACACATGGCTTTGCGAAGTGGCGACACCAAGTATAAGGCCTGACACCTGCCCGGTGCCGGAAGGTTAAGGGGGGACGTTATTGCGCAAGCGAGAAGCGTTGAACTGAAGCCCCGGTAAACGGCGGCCGTAACTATAACGGTCCTAAGGTAGCGAAATTCCTTGTCGGGTAAGTTCCGACCTGCACGAATGGTGTAACGATCTGGGCGCTGTCTCAGCCATGAGCTCGGTGAAATTGTAGTCGCGGTGAAGATGCCGCGTACCCGCAACGGGACGGAAAGACCCCATGAACCTTTACTGCAGCTTAGCATTGGTATCGGGTAAACGATGTGTAGGATAGGCCGGAGGCATTGAAGGGGCGTCGCCAGGCGCCTTGGAGCCGCCGTTGAAATACGGCCCTTTGTTTGCCTGGTATCTAACCCGCCTGATGCGGGGACATTGCTTGGTGGGTAGTTTGACTGGGGTGGTCGCCTCCAAAAAGGTAACGGAGGCTTCCAAAGGTTCCCTCAGCACGCTTGGTAACCGTGCGCGGAGTGCAATAGCATAAGGGGGCTTGACTGTAAGGCCGACAAGCCGAGCAGGGACGAAAGTCGGGTATAGTGATCCGGCGGTTCTGTATGGAAGGGCCGTCGCTCAAAGGATAAAAGGTACTCTGGGGATAACAGGCTGATCTCCCCCAAGAGCTCATATCGACGGGGAGGTTTGGCACCTCGATGTCGGCTCGTCACATCCTGGGGCTGGAGAAGGTCCCAAGGGTTGGGCTGTTCGCCCATTAAAGTGGCACGCGAGCTGGGTTCAGAACGTCGTGAGACAGTTCGGTCCCTATCTGTTGCGGGCGCGGGAAGTCTGAGAGGGGCTGTCCTTAGTACGAGAGGACCGGGATGGACCGACCGCTGGTGTACCGGTTGTGGTGCCAACTGCACCGCCGGGTAGCTACGTCGGGAAGAGATAAGCGCTGAAAGCATCTAAGTGCGAAACTCGCCTCAAGATGAGACTTCCAACAAGGGCCGTCGTAGACGACGACGTTGATAGGCTGCAGGTGTAAAGCCAGCGATGGCACAGCCGAGCAGTACTAATGGCCCGGAAACTTGTACGGCCGGACCACATTGCATTCTCTGCGAGACATATCATGGAAACGTCCGGGGACCGGAGACGGAAGTCCGGGACGTGAAACCGAAGAAACAGAGTGCCGGTGCGGGTACGGAAATGAACCGCACCCACGGGGCACGTAGATTTTGGGCGGCCGAGCGCAGGGGCCCCACCTCTTCCCATCCCGAACAGAGAAGTTAAGCCCTGCAGCGCCGATGGTACTGGAGTTACATCCGGGAGAGTAGGTCGCCGCCCGATCCCATCAGGCCTTCCGAGGAATCGGAAGGCTTTTTTT
>NZ_JACEFJ010000032.1 GCF_015354735.1 Pararhodonellum marinum
AGCACAGACCCGCCACTTTTGCCAAGGCGTTGTTGAACTGACACCCTCCGGGTGAGCGGATTACCTAAATTCTGTTTAAATTCCGTCATATCAAAATCAATCATTATGGAAACTAAAAAAAAACACGTTAGGGACCGTCGTCCTTAACGGTCCGGCACAGGGGTATCTTCTGAAGCTGGCCTCATTTCTGGAAGCAAAGGCCTATTCCCCCATGACCGTCCGGAACTACATGGCCGAAATCCGCTATATCTTTGCCTATTACAACCATCTCAATCCTGAACAGCTTACCCAGGAACATATTGCCTCCTACATCAACTACATTAAAAAAGAACACGGTGTAGGCAGAGATAAATGCAGAATGACCGCGCAGAGCTGCAGCTTCTTTTTTAAACACATATTGCCCTCTCCTTATGTTGTTCCCCATGCCCTCTATCCCAGAAAGGAATTCAGGCTTCCCGATATCCTGACACAGGAACAGGTCGGCCAGGTCCTCGCATCCACTTCCAATCTAAAGCACCGTGCGATCATCGCCCTGTTTTACGGAACAGGCATCCGGCTCAGCGAGCTCCGGTTCCTGGAGATGAAACATATTTCCCGGGCAGATATGCAGCTCAAGGTAGTGGCCGGAAAGGGAAGCAGGGATAGGTTCACCATCCTGCCCGCTGCCGTACTTCCACTGCTCGAAGCTTATTATAAGGTTTACAGACCCAAACAATTTCTTTTCGAGGGACAGACCCCTGGCAAAGCCATGAATGACCGCTCCATACAGCATGCCATCCGGATGGCCATGAAGCAGGCCGGGCTGGAACAGCATGCATTCTCCGCCCATACCCTCAGGCATTCCTTTGCCACCCACCTGCTTGATGCCGGTACGGACATCCATACCATCAAGCAGCTGCTCGGACACTCCAAGATTGAGACCACCATGATCTATCTCCACCTGACCAAACAGCGCCGGGAAAAGCTCGTTTCCCCCCTTGACATCATGGGATATGTCAGCTGAGGTCTCCTTTCAGAACCTGTTCGGACATCCGTCCATCAAATCCTTCAACCCCTACAGCAAAGCCGTCTTTGCCGACCTTGCAGCATGCCATACGGCAGCCAAAGGCTATCACCTCAGCAGATGCGACAGGCAGGAATGCGGAAACCTGTCCCACAGCTACCATTGCTGTGGCAACAGGCACTGCCCGAACTGCGGCAGTATGAAGCGGGATGCATGGATAGCCGACAGGATGGATGAACTCCTGCCCACGGCCTATTACCATATGGTGTTCACTTTGCCCCACGAGCTCAATCCGGTCATCATGGGCAACAGGAGCAGGCTCTTCGACCTGTTGTTTCAGACAGCATCACGGACCCTGCTCAATCATGCACGGATGCCCGAATACCTAGGGGCCGAACCGGGCATCACCATGGTCCTCCATACCTGGGGACAGGATCTTTCATTCCATCCCCACGTACACTGCATCGTCAGTGCAGGCGGATATGACGGACAGCAATGGGTAGAGGCCAAACGCAAAAACAACCGGTTCCTCTTTCCACAGAAAAGTCTGGCAAACATGTTCAAGGCAATGTTTATGGAAGGGCTGGAAATAGACAGTACCATTACCTGGTTCGGTGACAAAAAAGCTGTCATCAAAGCCATCAGGTTCAAAAAATGGAATGTGTACGCCAAGGCCCCTTTCGGTTCGCCCGACAGGGTCGTCGAATATCTCGGAAGGTATACCCACAAGATAGCCATCACCAGACACAGGATACTTGAAGTCAATGAGTCCCACATCAGGTTCAGCTACAAGGACTACGCTGACGGTTCCAAAACCAAGCAGATGCTGCTTCCGCATCAGGAATTCCTCAGAAGGTTTGAGCAGCATGTCCTGCCAAAGAGATTTGTCAAAATCAGGCACTTCGGATACCTGAGGCTTCAGGGAAAAACAGAAAGGCTTGACCGGATCAGGTCGGCCCTCAACCTCAAACCCCAAAAAGAAAAAGTCCTTGTTCCCTTTCAGATCCGGATGTTGGAAAAGTATGGCCGGGATGTCTTCAAATGTCCCTGCTGCAAAACAGGAAGGATGTCGGTCGTATTCGACACAAGGGACAGGGCCAACAGGAAACCGAAGCCCCTTCAGATGAAACCTGCGCCTTCATGATGCACTTCCGGAACGGGGAAAACACAGGCCCGGTCCAGGACATGTCCAACATTTATCCAACCGGAAATCCGGGTAAGGGAACTTATGTCCAAAACCCAACAATATCTCCACGGTTCCCCCAAATAACGAACCCAAAAATAACCATGAAACCAAAACAAACCTACTGTTCCACCTAGCAGCCGTTTCACCCTGCGGATGTCAGTCAACAGCCACTAGCAAAAAGCCCTGAAAGATGAATGCATCAATCAGGGCTTTTTTTCAGGGGCTTTTCTCTAGTGGGCTAAATGTT
>NZ_JACEFJ010000033.1 GCF_015354735.1 Pararhodonellum marinum
AAATACATATGCCATGCAGGGGTTTGGTGTTGCCATTTACATGCAATCAACTAATTTAGTATATCAACGTGGACAGTGACGTGTTTCAAAAAATCCTGCACTTCATATGTACCAACGTTGGCGAAAATTAAAACACCGTGAAGAAGATCCTGTCAATCCTATTTTGTATCATAACCACAAATTCATATTCCCAAGGTTTTGACCAGAATATCGAGCAAAGGGCAATAAATTTTCTTGCTGATTCTATTTTAAAAAGTGAAAAACATGTAAGGATTTTTAGATTTGATGGAAGAATCGATAAAGGTTATTTTGATACCGAATCAACAATCATCTCAATGTGGGGACTACCATTTTGTAAGCAAAGTGAAGATAGGCAGAGAGAAGAAGCAGGTCTTACAAGAAGTGGAATAGATTGGAATAAAGAAGGGGTAAAGTTGGAAAAGCAATTAAGATCCTTATCACAAGATTCTACAACCAACTACGAAGAAGTAAGATTAGAAGTACCAAAAGGAATAAAAAAAGTATCAGCTTTTAAAAATAGGAAGGACAAGGTTCACCCTAAAAATCGATGGAATAGGTGGAGAAATCCAGTGTTTGGATTGGCTCATGACCTTTATGTTTTTAGTGCTATTGAGTTTGAAGATATATTCTTGGTTACAATCAATTCAAATGAAGTCAATGGTTCGACAGGAATCATTTATCATATAATACTTAATAAAAATGGAGATGTAAAAGATTGGTGTAGAACGACATATATAAGTTGAAACTGATTTGTTTTAATCATACTAATTCATTCAAAATTTGAAATTAAAAATAAACTTTCGCTAACATCACCTTGGAAACAGCGGGCGGTTCAGAGTAAATTGAAAGGTTGCTATCTTTAAGAAGTTAGGAGTAGGCTGGAAAAGAAGTGGCCCGAATGCCTGCCTAGCGTCAGACAAGCCCGCCGTCTCCAGGCTGAATCCCGTTGGCATTAATGTAAAATGAACCCAGACATCAATATAGAAACGAAAGTTATTGAGAATTATATCGTCAAGAGTAAGAGAGAACGGTATTTAAATTTTATCAAGAAACCCAAGACCAGAAAAAAATTCACAGACGAATTGGCTCATTTCAGTTCCCAACTTGACAATTTCGAAGAAATAAAAACAAGTGAATGGGATGTAATCAATGAAAAACTCAAGAGAATCAAATCAACTCAAGATTGTTATGTGATTTCCGAAAACAGCGAAATTGACGGAAAGAGAATGAAAATCGATAATGCCCTAACAGAGACAATTGGAATGGGGATGGGGACTTTGATCGTCTTTGGAAACGCTGACTTGGTATTCTATGAAGGTGAAGGGCCAAGTGACAGATGGATAAAAGATCTGAAGAAATAAAAACACTAATGCCAACAGCGTATATAGCTTATGGCGGGATTATCGTAAATTCGGGTTTTGACTTCTCATGGAGATTATCTTGGAAAGAAAGGATTTCGCTTCGGAAGCCGCTAAAAGCCATATGCGCAAACCCTTAGTTGTTTTAAAACGAATGCAGAACTTTGAACTAATATCATTTTCGAAAGAAATACCAAGAAAATTTAAGTTGATAAATTGGGTTATTCTGATTCCAATACTTTTTTGGCCATTGATGTTTTATATGTCAATTTTCTTTTTTGATGACCCGAACGCAAATCCGATGCTAGTTTGGTTTCTTTTTTTCGGAGTAAATTTATACCCGCTTTATTTGATTCTTTTTTTCGAACTGAACGCTAGACTTTATAAAAAATATAATCTTGCAGGATATATACTGCCAATATTAATGATTTGTAGCCTTTCTTATTTTTTTATTGACCAATATAATTCAAGCCGGAAGTTTAAAAGTGACAGAATATTAGAGAATCAAAAAAGAAAAGAAGCAGGATATATTGGATTTTGTGATACATATAAAATTAAAGATAATACTGTATCTTATCGAGACACTATCTTCAATGCAGACCCATTGACTTTTGAATATTTAGGTTGTCATTATGGAAAGGATAATGAAACAGCATTTAAAGGAAAAGAACGGATTAAAAATAGTCATTCTGAAACATTTAAAATAGTTGATTCACGATGGCAAAAAGATAAAAATAGATTTTACTATCAAGGACAATCACTACAAAATATTGACTATGAAACTTTTGAAATATTAGATTTAGGTTATTCGAAAGATAAATACAGAGTGTATTACAAAACTACTGTTATTGAAGACGCTGAATCTAAAACTTTTACAATCAATCGAATGAATGGAATCGGAACAGATAGACAAAATGAATTTAAAAACGGGAAAAAAATAACAACCACT
>NZ_JACEFJ010000034.1 GCF_015354735.1 Pararhodonellum marinum
GTATATGTTTGGAAAACCTTCTGATGAATTCCATGTTGTCAAGGGACATCTCCAGCTTTTTGGCCCCCTGACGGTAGTCTTTGTAGCTGAAGGTGGTCTGTTTCGGGCTGATGTCCAGAATCCGGTGGTTGGAGATGGCTACCTTGTGGGTATATCTTCCCAGATATTCCAGTACAGCTCTGGGGTGGCCGAAAGGCCGCTTGGCATAGACGACCCATTCTTTCTGGAACAGGGCATCGATCAGTTCCTTTTGGGTCTGGATTCTGGATTTGAGCGCCTTCACGTACTTTGCACGGAAGACTTTGCTCATGGCCTTTACCGGAAAAAGGAATTTGCCTTTGCATTTTGCGGTTTTCCACCTTCCTTTTTTGGTGATCCCACCACCGGGGACGATGCAGTGCAGGTGAGGATGCAGGGAAAGCTGCTGCCCCCAGGTATGGAGGATCGCGATCATACCTGCTTTTGCCCCAAGGTGTGCGGGATCCTTGGCGAAGCATGCCACGGTTGCCCATGCGGCCTCGAAGAGGCTGTCATAGACGGCCTTGGGCTGATACATTGCCGGCATGTTCAGTGTATCGGGAAGGGTGAAGACCACATGGAAGTAGGGAACCGGAAGCAGCTCGGCTTCCCGTTTGGAGATCCATTCCTCCCTGTTTTTGCCCTGACACTTGGGGCAGTGACGGTTCCTGCAGCTGTTGTAGCTGATCCGGGTATTCCCGCATTCCGTACAGGCATCCACATGTCCTCCCAGGTCTGCTGTCCGGCATCGTCTGAGAGCCGAGAGTGTCCTGAGCTGCCAGGAGTTGATCCGGGGATCACGTTCAACTTCCTGCCAGTGCTGCCCGAGCACGTGGGCGACTTCATGTGCTGCCCTCAATTTGTGGCCGGATACAGCCTGTCCAGCGGGCTGAATGGCCTTACCCTTCCCGACTGTGCAACATGTAGATAGATCATGGTGGTGTCGATGCACTCATGGCCCAGGAGGTCCCTGATGCTCATGATGTCAAGACCTTCTTCGAGCAGGTGTGTCGCATAGGTGTGGCGTAGGGTGTGTACGGTCATCTCCTTGGTGATGCCCGCATCTTTTTTGGCCTGCTTTACTGCCCACTGCACGCCTCTTTGGGAATACCTGCAATCGAAGTCACCGCCCGCACGGCCGTTGATCTCCTGGTCTTTGCCGTTAAAAAGCCAAACAGATGGCTGTTCAGATTCGATATAGGCCTTGAGTCCCCTTGTCAAAATAGCAGAAAGGGGGACGTAACGGTCCTTTTTGCCTTTCCCCTGCCGTACATGGAGCATCTGCCTGTCAAAGTCCAGATCGGATATCTTCAGGTTGCGGACCTCAAAACAGCGGAGACCGCAACCGTAGAGCAGGCCTATAAGGACACGGTGCTTGAGAAGCTTGGGGGCTTTGAGCAACCTTCTGACCTCTTCCTGGCTCAGTACTACGGGGAGCCTCTTGTCCCGCTTGATGGAAGGCAGCTCAATACGCTTATCCCTAAGGCCCTCCATGCGGTAGGCAAAGCGCAGGGCATAGACGGTGAATTTAAAATAGGAATCCGAAGGGGTGTTGTGCTGCTGTTTGACCAGATAGAGGTAATCGTTGACCTGCTCGGGGTCGACATCGGTTGGCAGTTCGTTGAAATGCAGGGCCAGCTTTGCAAGGTGGTGGGAATAATTGCGCAAGGTGCTATCACCTCTGCCTGCAACGGTGATTTTTTGGCGGAACTTCTCGTAAAGTTCACGGAAACCTGCTACATTCGAACAGGCTGTTTCGATAAGGTTTGCTTTTTTTTCATGATTGAAATGAGTTAAAGATTGAATCTAAAAGTTAAGCCTTATCGGACAGTTTTGGAAACTACCGTAGGTTTAGTGCAACA
>NZ_JACEFJ010000035.1 GCF_015354735.1 Pararhodonellum marinum
GTGGGTCCTGGAACTTCGTCAGTGGTTACCGAAACGCTGTTGACCAATGTGGTTCCCGCATCGATATCCGCCTGGGTGGCCTGATACGTGGTGGTCAGCTCCCGGCTGCCTCCAACTGGAATATCAGCCAGTGAACCCGTCAGTGTGGCGGTGCTGCCGTCGGGTAAGATATCGGTCACCTGAAGTCCGGTAAGAACTACATTACCTGTATTCTCTATGGTTATGGTGTACTGTAATAAGGTCGGCTCCGAAATGCTGGTCGGGTTTACGGTTTTGCTTACCGTCAGTCCAGCATTCTGTTCTATGGTGGTTTCTGCCGTGTCTTCGGTTGGGCCGGGGACTTCGTCAGTGCTTACCGAAACGCTGTTGACCAAAGTGGCTCCCGCATCGATATCCGCCTGGGTGGCCTGATACGTGGTGGTCAGTTCCCTGCTGCCTCCAACAGGAATATCAGCCAGTGAACCCGTGAGTGTGGCCGTGGTGCCGTCAGGTAAGATATCGGTTACATTCAGTCCGGTCAAGACTACATTACCGGTATTCTCAATGGTAATCGTGTATTGCAGTAAGGTAGGTTCCGAAATGCTGGTCGGATTCACTGTTTTGTTTACCGTCAGTCCCGCAGTCTGGCTGATGGTGGTTTCTGCCGTGTCTTCGGTTGGGCCGGGGACTTCGTCAGTGCTTACCGAAACGCTGTTGACCAAAGTGGCTCCCGCATCGATATCCGCCTGGGTGGCCTGATAGCTGGTGGTCAGCTCTCTGCTGCCTCCAACGGGGATATCAGCAAGCGAACCCGAAAGTGTGGCCGTGCTGCCGTCCGGCAGAATATCGGTTATATTCAGTCCCGTCAGTACAACATTACCGGTATTCTCAATGGTAATCGTGTATTGCAGTAAGGTAGGTTCCGAAATGCTGGTCGGGTTTACGGTTTTGCTTACCGTCAGTCCAGCATTCTGTTCTATGGTGGTTTCTGCCGTGTCATTTGTTGGGCCCGGAACTTGAGCGGTAGTCACCGAAACACTGTTGACCAAAGTGGTTCCCGCATCGATATCCGCCTGGGTGGCCTGATAAGTGGTGGTCAGTTCCCGGCTGCCTCCAACTGGAATATCAGCCAGTGAACCCGTGAGTGTGGCCGTGCTGCCGTCAGGTAAGATATCAGTCAACTGAAGTCCGCTCAAGACTACGTTACCCGTATTCTCAATGGTAATCGTGTACTGCAGTAAGGTCGGTTCGGAAATGCTGGTAGGATTCACCGTCTTGCTGACCGTCAGCCCCGCATTCTGTTCAATGGTGGTTTCTGCCGTGTCATTTGTTGGGCCCGGAACTTGAACGGTAGTCACTGAAACAGTGTTGACCAAAGGGGTTCCCGCATTGATATCCGCCTGAGTGGCCTGATACGTGGTGGTCAGTTCCCTGCTTCCTCCAACCGGAATATCAGCCAGTGAACCCGTGAGTGTGGCCGTGGTGCCGTCAGGTAAGATATCGGTTACATTCAGTCCGGTAAGGGCTACATTCCCCGTATTTTGAATATTGATGGTGTACTGTAAAAGAGTCGGCTCCGAAATGCTGGTCGGATTCACTGTTTTGCTTACCGTCAGTCCCGCAGTCTGGGCAATGGTGGTTTCTGCCGTGTCTTCCGTGGGTCCCGGAACTTCGTCAGTGGTTACCGAAACGCTGTTTACCAAAGTGGTTCCCGCATCGATATCCGCCTGGGTGGCCTGATAGC
>NZ_JACEFJ010000036.1 GCF_015354735.1 Pararhodonellum marinum
AGCAACGATGAGTATTATGACCTGTTTAGCAGGTGGCAGGCTTCAGGAAAAAGCAAAGCTGCTTTTGCACAGGATGAAGGTATTTCAAGGACAGCATTTTATTATTGGTGCAGGAAGTTCAGTGTGGGTCAGCCTTATGCGGCCGGTGTATCATCCTTTTCCCTGATAACTCCTGATGTTGGTTTTCAAAGGGACCCTGTCCTGAGAATCAGTTATCCATCGGGAGTAAACATTGAGTTTTTCGGAAAGGTGGAGGTCGATACGGTCAAGAGGCTTCTCTGATGCTTTCCCTGTCGAATTCTGCCAGGTATTTTATGTACAAAGAACCGACCGATATGCGCTTTGGCATCAACTCTCTGGCGGGCCTTGTCCGCAACAAGCTTGGCTTTGATCCCATGAACGGGGATGTTTTTGTGTTCATCGGCAAGCGTTCCAACCAGATCCGTATGCTTCAATGGGACAGGGACGGCTTTGCGATGTATATCAAAAAGCTCGAAAGAGGCACTTTTGAACGCCCCATGCTTGCCGGTAACGGGATTACAAGCGGCCAGCTGAGCTTGCTCTTACAGGGGGTAAGGCTTGAATCGGTGAGCTACAGAGACCGCTACACGCCTCTGAAAAGAGTGTGAAAAAAGATGCGGTTTTTGGTATAAAATCAGCCTCTAAACCAATTTAAACCCACTTTTTGTGTTATCTTTATGTCATGGAAAACGGGGAAAAAGACTACAAAAAACTGTACGAAGAAGCCCTGCTGACCTTATCGGAGAAAGAAGAAATAATCTCAGACCAGCAGTTTGAGCTCGACAAACTCCGAAGACATCTTTTTGGATTCAGGAGTGAGAAACGCACAAACGATGTAGGGGACGACCAGTTGGGACTTTTTGAACTTGGTGCCACAAAATCAGTACAGGAAGAACTTTCCAGATCAATAACCGCGGCTGAAAAGCCTGCTCCAAAGAAAAGAGCCAAAGGTACAGGACGCATGAGCCTTCCCGAAGAACTCAGAAGAGAAGAAGTGGTGATCGAACCATCTGAATCCACCGAAGGCTGTACAAAAATCGGTGAAGAGGTTACAGAAGTCCTTGAAGTTGTACCTGCATCATTCTATGTGAAGCAGTATATCCGTCCAAAGTATGCAAGGCCGAACGGTGAAGGCATCATTATCGGGACGCTTCCTGACAGGGTGATAGAAAAAGGAATTCCTTCGGAGTCCGTAGTCGCACAGATGACTGTTGATAAATATGTCTACGGGATGCCGCTCCACAGACAGATCGATAAATACACCAGGATGGGGGTACGTATCCCCGCCTCAACCGCATCGGATTGGATCATGGGAGGCTGGTGCCATCTCAGACCGCTCTGGGAGCTGCTCCGGCTGATAGTGGTCAGCCAAAAATATCTCCAGGTCGATGAAACACCGATAAAGGTCCTGGACAGAGACCACAAAAACGGTGTCCACCAGGGTTACATGTGGCTGTACCATGCCCCTGTGGACAGGCTTGTGGTATTCGATTACCGGAAAGGAAGGGACCAGTCAGGTCCCAGGGAAATGCTTGCGGACTTTAGGGGCATCATCCAGACGGATGGCTATAAAGTCTATGATTCCCTCTTTGCGGGCCATCAGGACATCCATCTGACGTTTTGTATGGCCCACGCCAGACGGAAGTTCGTGGATGC
>NZ_JACEFJ010000037.1 GCF_015354735.1 Pararhodonellum marinum
CCTGTTTTCCTCGGTAGTTTCTCAAAAGTGCCTTTAATCACTCTGAGAGCACATTTTTGTTGAATTTGGGTGTCCCAGCCGCTGATTTTTTCTATTTTGGGGGATGTTTGTGCGTAAAAAGAAGAACCCAAGCGGGGTTATCAGTGTCCAGGTCATTGATAAGAGCAGTGGTAAATATGTTGTCAGGAAGACGGTCGGGTCAAGCAAAGATGTTTTTAAGGTTGAGCAATTGGTCTCCCTTGCCAATCAATGGATACATGACCATACCGGGCAGGAAGCCCTGGATTTCACCAACCATGAACAGATTACACGTACCGTTCTTGACCGGATCTCCGGGATTACCATTTCCGGGGTGGAACTGTTGTTGGGCAGGATATTCGATGAGATAGGGTTTGGCCGGATTGACTCGGATCTTTTCAGGCCACTGGTATTGTCCAGGATTGAAAGCCCCTCCAGTAAGCTCAGAACGACAGATTATCTTTTCAAGTACTATTCGCTGAGCATCGATGTAGAGGCTGTTTACCGCTATATGGACAAACTGTACAACACCCAGAAGGAAAAGGTCCAACAGATAAGTTACGATCATACCCTGGGTATTTTGGAGGGCGGTATCAGCATGGTGTTCTATGATGTGACAACACTGTATTTTGAAATAGAAAAGGAAGATACCCTGCGCAAGACGGGCTTTTCAAAGGACGGGAAGCACCAACATCCCCAGATAGTACTGGGCCTTTTGGTAAGCGTGGGCGGCTATCCCTTGGCATATGATATATTTGAAGGCAACAAATATGAAGGGGACACCATGCTGCCGATCATTGATGCGTTCAGGGAAAGATATAAGTTTGAAAGTCTGACCATAGTGGCCGATTCGGGTCTGATCAGCAATAAAAACACCGCAGATCTGGAAGAAAAGGGTTACAAATATATTTTGGGTGCAAGGATCAAAAACCAGCCCGCCAAGATTACGGAACAGATATCCGCTCTCAATCTGAAAAACGGGGAAAGTAAGGTGATCCGGAAAGACAAAGGCACCGCCCTGATCATCAACTATTCCGACAAAAGGGCCAAAAAGGATCTTTTCAACAGGGAAAGGGGGCTTAAAAGACTGGAAAAGCAGATTGAATCAGGCAAACTCACCAAATCAAACATCAATAAAAGAGGCTATAACAAATATTTGAAGATGGAGGGCAAGATGAACATATCCATTGACAGGGAAAAATTTGAGGAAGATGCCAAATGGGACGGGCTGAAAGGGTTCCAGACCAATGATCTGTCCCTGTCAATGGAGGATGTCATCGATAACTACCGACAGCTCTGGAAAATCGAAAAAGCATTCAGAATTTCCAAGCACGATTTAAGGATCAGGCCTATTTTCCATAGGAAACAAAGACGGATAGAAGCCCATATCTGCCTATCCTTTGCTGCTTATAAGGTGTATAAAGAACTTGAGCGCCAGTTATATGAAAAAAAAGCAAGCATCAGTGCCGAGAAGGCCATTGATATAGCAAAAACAATATTCAGCATTGAAGTCAAGATTATTGGATCAGACAAAACAATCAATAAAACCATCATCACCAATGACGAGCAAAGGTATCTGGTCGGGCTTTTCAATATTTTTTGAATTGGGTGTCCCAGAGAGGAAAACA
>NZ_JACEFJ010000039.1 GCF_015354735.1 Pararhodonellum marinum
GGTCGTGTTCTGAAATAGGTTGACACAATTTAATCAAAAATTGTAAACCTATACTCGGACAAAATGAATGATTTAGAAAAGTTTTCCGAAGAATCGAGGAGAAAAATTGTAATTGAGGTTCTTTCCGGCTCAATGTCAAAAGAACAGGCTAGACAGGTTTATGGAATTAAAAGCAAATCTGCTATCTTGGAATGGATGAGGATTTTTGCTGGTAAGTCCAGGAATGCAGCCTTAGACCCCATCCCTTTATTAAGACATATGTCGGAAGGAAAAGACGATATCAGAATATTAGAAGCCCGTGTCAAGCAGCTTGAAGAAGAGCTGAAACTTAGTCGTTTGAAAGGCAAGGCATATCAAATCATGGTTGGTATAGCCAAAGAGGATTATGGACTGGATCTCGAAAAAAAGTCTGGTGCCAAACAGTCACAAGACTCAAAGAAGAAGAACCGAAAGTAGGTTTAGCGCAACTTTGCGGATTGTTTGGCAAAAGTAGACAAGCCTATTACAAGGCTTTAAATCACAGTACACAAGAAGTTTTCAGAGAAGAGTTGGTTTTGGGCCTTATCTCTGGGATCAGGAGGAAATCAAAAACTTCCCGCTGGGGGGTAAGAAAGATTTTCCCACTGCTACGGGACGATCTTGAGCTCTTGGGGATAAAAATGGGCAGGGATAAACTCTTTGAGCTACTTCGCGTCAATGGCCTTTTGGTAAGTAAAAGAAAGAGGAGGTTTTTCACAACCCAAAGCCATCACTGGCTTAGAAAACACCAGAATCTTATACAGAACATGGTTGTTTCAAGACCCAATCAGCTATGGGTTTCGGATATTACCTATGTACAGTTCAACGGTAAGCCTTACTACCTGTACCTGATCACCGATGCGTATTCCCAAAAGATTGTCGGCTGGAATGTCACCCTTGATCTGAAGGCTGAATCAGCCCTCAAAGCATTAAAAACGGCATTGTCGTCCCAAAAACACATTCCCTTTTATTCATTGGTACACCACTCAGACCGGGGTATACAGTATTGTAGCTATGATTACACGGGATTGTTGGAAAACAGTAAGGTGTGGATCAGTATGACCAGGCCCGCTTCACCGCATGAAAATGCCATTGCCGAGAGAGTGAACGGCATACTTAAAGAAGAGTGGCTGGTAGACCTTGAAAAAAAGGGAGACATAAATGTGAAAAAACATATTGATCAGATAATAATTGTCTATAACGAGATGAGACCACATAACGGACTGGGGAACATTACCCCAACCCAGGTACACGACAAAGGTTTTTTAAGGCATGACACCGAACGCGTTATTGGGAAAAAATACCATTGGAAAAAGAAGACCGAGCCTTTTGGGACCCGGCCAGTTAATAGCAACGCTATCGGACCAAACGATTATTCCTTGACAAGTTGCTCCTCAGCAGAGCTTGCCTCCGCTTCATCGTGGTATTGTAAATTAGAATAATCTTTCCAGAAATTAAAACAGTGACTATATTTAAAAAAAACAAAAGTGTCAACCATTTTTAGGACGCGACA
>NZ_JACEFJ010000004.1 GCF_015354735.1 Pararhodonellum marinum
TCTTCATAATTGTTTAGGGCAAAATTGCGGACACTCTCTACGTTATTGATGTCTGCCCCTTGGGACCCCATGGCCGCGGCTAGAAAATTCAGGTAGGTTGGGGCATTGTCCAGAAATCCAGAAAGTACCCCTGTTCCCCAATACAAAGTATTGTGGGTAATCAATGCAGCACCTTCGGGAGACTTGGCAAAATTCCCCACCAACTCCAAGGCAGGCATCATGGTACCAAAAATGCCCACAAAAATAAATGCCACTTCCCTGATGGGTTCGAAGTTGAATTCATTGCCTGAAAGGGCTTTTTTATCTGCAAACCGGAAAGAAAGGTAAGCCACTGAAAGCATGATGATTTCCCTTAGGAACGAAAACTTTTGGCCGTCGTAATGAATAGCAGGTACCCATTCGATGACATTGGGATCCAAGAATACAGAACATATTATGACCAGCAGCCAAAGAAAGTTTTTACTTCCAATCATGGAAAATTTGTTGGTGAATTTCACCTCTTCTATCATTTCATGGTCATTGGCCCGGCCAAACCGCTGATCAATAAAGTAAAAAATGATGGACAAGATGATGAGGGCCAGTAACCATGCTGGCCAATTGTACTCCAAGGTCCAGAAAAACGGGATGCCTTTGAGGAAACCCAAAAACAGAGGGGGATCCCCTATTGGTGTTAGAGATCCACCGATATTACTGACCATAAAGATGAAAAAGATGATGTGATAGGCCTGTATGTTGTGGCCATTTAAACGGATAAAAGGGCGAATCAATAACATGGATGCACCAGTTGTCCCTATCAAATTGGAAATCAAAGCCCCTACCATAAGTAAGCCGACATTGGCCATTGGGGTGGATTCTTTGTCAATTTCTATTAAAATCCCTCCTGAGGCAATGTACAGGGAAGCCAGCAATGCAATAAACTGTACATACTCCGCCAGAGCATGAACGGGAGCATGTACGTTGTGCAGCACAAAAAGGTAAAACAAAACAACAATGACAGCTAGTCCAACGGCGATTTTGGGATAATGATGGTGCCAGAAATGTTCATAAAACAACGGACCCGTAGCAATCATCAGCAAAAGAACAACAAAGGGGATAACCAACCATCCAGGGGCCACAGCATGATGTTCTCCATGATCATCCAGTTCCAAAGGGGGTACACCAACCTCAGCATGCTGGCCTGTAGGATTTTGAAATGCCAATTGCTTTTCTTGATGGGCTTGAACTTTGGGGATATACGAGAATACCCCCATACCAACAAAAAGTATAAAAGCGAAAAGAAAGTATTTCATCCTGAATTTTTTGGCTATTTTTCTCGGCGGTAAGAAGTACTGGGCTTTAAGAAAAGTCCTAGTCAAGCAGGAATTTAAGAAATAAATTTTGGTTAAATACCTATTTCAGGGAGAATTACACTAAAAAAATCCATCTGTTGGATGAAAACGATTGTAAATCAAGACCATCCAACAGATGAAGACAATCTGCTATATCAATTGTTTCAATGCAATCTCAAAAGAACTTTGCGCCAATCGGGTTTTTTGGGGATTTATCTCGTGTGTTTTTTTCAACGCTTTGGCAATGGTTCGGCTGACATCTTTGAAGATAGCATCATCCGTAAGCTCGGCTTTGTTGGACATCAAATGGGCAAAGACCCTTGCCATGCCACAATTGGCGACAAAATCGGGAATAATAGACACCTTTTCATCGGCGTAAACGCCAGTGGGACCAAAAAATATTTCGGGATCATTGAAGGGGACATTGGCGCCGCAGGAAATTACCTCGAGGCCTGACTGACACATTCTCTCTACCTGATCTTTATTGATCAACCTTGAGGCTGCAGCAGGAATGAAAATCTCATGTTGAATATCCCAAATCCTTGCATCGACTTCTTCAAAGGGAATGACCTGATCTGCGACTAAAAGATTACTTTCTCGGTTCAGAAACAGATTACGTACTTCATCCAAAGTAAAGCCCTCTTCCTTGATGAGCCCGCCTTCTCGGTCGATTATTCCCACCACCTTTACACCCTCTACTGCCAAAAAGCAGGCGGCAGCTGAACCCACATTTCCCCAACCTTGAATGATGGCTTTCTTTCCTCTTATTTTACCTCCCCATATCTTGTAATAATGCTTCACTGCTTCCGCGACTCCAAATCCAGTGATCATATCCGCAACTGTATACTTTTTTGGACCATTGGGAGTGTAAAGTGGATCTTCAAGCACTTTGGAAACCCCTTGACGCAATTGACCTATTTTTCGGATTTTCTGGGGTTCAGTAGCATGAAAATGTCCGTTGACGATCCCCTCTTGAGGATGCCAAAGGCCATAAGATTCAGTGATTGGAATGACTTCATAGATTTCGTCAATGTTAAGGTCGCCTCCGGTTCCATAATAGTTTTTGAGCAATGGCATCACTGCTCTGTACCACCTTTTTAAGACTGCATCTTTTCTGGGATCGTTAGGATCAAAATTGATTCCTGATTTGGCACCTCCAATTGGAGGACCGGAAACGGTAAACTTCACTTCCATGGTCTTGGCCAAGGATTCTACCTCGCGCTTATCCAGCCCTTTTCTCATCCGCGTACCTCCGCCAGCAGCACCTCCTCTGAGCGAATTGATAACCACCCAACCTTCTGCCTCCGACTCACTGTCACTCCATTCAAAAACGATTTCAGGCTGTTTATTCTCAAATTTCTTCAACAATTCTTTCATATATTTACATTTGGGTTTATTAAAAGGCAAAAATAGTAAAATTAATGGGATTTGATCGGGCCTGAATGTGAAACCTCTAAGGTCATATTTTCTCCTAGTCCATACATTGTTCCTCCGCAACTGTCTCTTTTTGCTCCAGTTACAGATGCCAGGCAATTGTTTTCTCCCCGTAATCGCAAAACCCCCAAAAAAGCAAACACAATTGCTTCCTTAAACTCGATCAGCTCAGGAGATGCATCGACTATGGTTACCTTTCCTTTCAGATTTTGGGCCAAGGATTCCATAAAAAACCGATGATAGGCTCCGCCTCCTGTTGCTAACAGTTTTTTACTCTCCGAACCGTTCAGGTGGGAAAGAATTACATTGGAAATTTGTCCGGCGTAGTGATTGACTATAGTGAACAAAATATCCTCTTCAGGGTCATTAAGGTTATTCAATAAAGGGAAAAAATCCTTTTCGAGGTCTTCTCTTCCCAAGGATTTGGCTCCTTTTTGTGTGTAAAAAGGAACACTGTCCAAAGCTTTCAAAAATTCAGGGATTAATTTTCCTGATCTAGCCAACTTTCCTCCGTCATCAAATGGTAAACCAATTTTTTGGATAACACGATTGAGCAAAAGGTTAAAAGGACAGATATCAAACGCTTTTCTTTCTCCCGATACCTCCATGCTGATGTTACAAATGCCCCCTAGGTTAAGGCAAAAGTCCATGTCTGCAAAAAGCAACCGGTCTCCTACGGGAACCAAAGGGGCCCCTTGGCCACCTAGTGCGATGTCCAAATTTCTGAAATCATTGATAACCGGAATGCCACTTGCAATGAGCATGTCCCAACCATTGCCTATCTGAAGACTTGTTCTGTTTTGAGGCTGGTGAAATACCGTATGTCCGTGAGAAGCTATAGCCAAAGGGTTCAGGCTTTCGGATGTGCAAAAGTAATGAACTTGCTCACCCATCCATTTTCCAAAATCCCGGTCCAAAATAGCCAAATCCGCTCCGTTAAGCACATGCGCTTGGTTAAGTTTTTCTCCTAATTTTTCAGGGAATAGGGAGGTTTTGGATTTGATCAAGCGATGGGACCAATGGCTGCCAAAGTTGAATTCACAACAGGCCATATCAAGGCCATCTCCGGATGTGCCCGACATAAGGCCGAGCATTTGATAGCTGTTTCGAGACATTTGAGGTTAAATTTTGTTAAATAGGAAGGCTTAAAGTTAAAATTATTAATGTGAAGATTAGGACACTTTTTAATTTACCTAATTTAGAATTTCCCTTTGAGCGATTCTTCCTGAAGAAAAATGGATCAGATGGGGTGAAAAAAAGCAGGAAGGTCAAGTATCATTTTGAGGAGTGGTTTCAAAATTCTTTGAAACCTTAACAAAAGACCTCATATTTGTACTCCCTAATTCGGACCTGCTTGGGCTGAATAGAACATTAAACTTACAATGTCCATAACAAACAAAGTACGATTTCTTGCCATTTTCTTAGGCTTATTGATATATCAGAGCGGTTTTTCTCAAACAAGCACATCTACATACAGTGTATTGGGCTTGGGTGAATTTGATTACTCCGGCTTTACCCACAACCAAGGTATGGGAGGTTTAGGAATAAGCTTTGGTGATCTTTATAACATAAACCATGTCAATCCTGCCTTGACGGTAAAGAATGCAATATTTAATTTTCAGACCGCCCTCAATTATCAAAGAATCAATGCATCCACTACAAATTCCAGAGCACTTGTGGATGGTGGAGGGCTCAATTATGTGGCCATGTCTCTGCCGGTTCAAGCAGGGAAATGGAGTTTGGGATTAGGCCTTACCCCGCTTACTTCAGTCAATTACAGTTTCTCTCTGTTGGGCAATGTAGAAAATTCCGAATTAAATTCCGTTAATCGGGTGGAGGGGGAAGGAGGGATTACGGAGGCTTACCTTACATCCGGTATACAGGTGATGAAAAACCTAAGCCTTGGATTCCACGGAGGATACTTGTTTGGTTCAACCATCAGAACCAACCAATTGACACTACTAGACCCAGAGGGGTTTCCGACGGGGTCAATCTCTGAATATTTTGAACGATTCACCGTAAGTGACATCACCTTCAAAACAGGCTTATATTATTCAGGAAAACTGAAGGATCAATCTTATTTGAATATAGGAGCCATTTATCAAATGTATGGAGACATAAATGGTAATGCTTATGCAAAAATTGCAGATTTTGGCAATGCAAGCAACCCGACCAGGCCCGGTGATATTTTGATTGACAATGAAAAAAGGACAATTTTTATACCTAATAAAGCAGGTTTTGGGATATCTTACGAAAAAATCAATAAATTTGTAATCGGTCTAGAAGCTCAGCAACAGGATTTTACGTCGTTTAGAAATATTGAGGGAGGATCAGAGCAATTAGGCCAGGCCTTCAAGGTAGGTTTGGGAGGCCAATACATACCGGATCTGTTTTCTATAGATAATATTCTTGCTAGAACAAGGTACAGATTGGGCCTAGAATATATCCAGACCCCTTACTCTGTGAATGGAACACAGGTTAATGATATTGGCATCAATTTTGGAGCTTCCGTTCCTGTGAACAACTTATCACTCATGAATGTGGCTGTAAAATTGGGAACACGTGGAACAAGAGAAAATGGTTTAGTTAGAGAGGATTATTTCAGAATTTCACTCGGCTTCTCCATCAATGACAACACATGGTTTTATAAACGAGTATTTGAATAACTTACACGAAGATGAAAGCAAAAATTACATTACTAGGATTGTTATCCTTCGCAATTCTTGGCGTCACCCAAGCCCAGGATAATTGGAAATGGCCTGAGGATCCTCAGATGGAGGCCAGAGCCAGAGAGTACAATGCAGCCTATACAGATTACATGAAGGCAGAGCAGTTTATCGCTGCTACCAAGCCGCTTCACTGGCTTTACCAAAATGCACCGAATCTCAATGAGTCATTGTATATCAATGGGGTCAAAATTTATGAAGGTGCAGCTGAAGAAGTGGATGATAAAACCAAGCAAAGAGTTTATCATGATTCGATATTTTCCATCTACGAAAAAAGGGAAGAGCTGTATGAAAATCAGGAAAAATGGATAGAAAATAAAGCCTATTATGGTTATAAATTCTATAAGGATGATAAAACCAAGTTAGCGGAGGCTTTGGAAAACTACAATAAAGCATTCGAAATCCATGGGACCATCTCCCCCAATCAGACCGCTGCTTATTTTGATTTGGTCAGAAGGCATTTTTTATTAAACAAGGGGTATCAACCAGAAGAAGTTTTGGAGATTCATACCAAAATCAATGATTTGTTGGATAAAGCAGAGGAGTCTGGACAGGATGTTTCCACACCCAAATCAAATGTAGAGGCATTGTTGGTCGCCATGGAATTGATAGACTGTGATTTCATTGAAAATACTTTGGGAACCAAATTAAGGGAAGACCCTACCAATATGAAAATGGCCCAACAGGTATTTCAATATTCCCTGAAATATAAATGTACTTCATCACCTGCGTTTTTATCGGCCTTGGAGATTATAGATAACGAAGACCCTACATTTTCGACTTCTCAAGTAAGGGCAATTCGTTACATGCAAAACAAAGAGTATGAAAAGGCACAACCCATTTTGGAAAAAGCTTTGACATTAGCCAAAGATGACGCTCAGAAGAGTGAAGTCCATCTTGATTTGGCAAAAGTACATGCCAATCTCGGAAGAAAAGGTGCAGCTAGAACAGCCGCAAGGACTGCAGCTGAACTCAATTCTGAGAATGCAGGTACAGCTTGGTCATTGATTGGAGGCTTATATATGTCTTCAACCAACGATTGCCGACAAGGACAATCCAGAGTAAAAGATTATTCCATCTATATTGCTGCTTATGATGCCTTTAGAAGGGCAGGAGATAACTCTGGCATGTCAAACGCCCGTTCTAGATTCCCTTCCAAAGAGGAATTGTTTACCGAAGGATACCAAGTAGGTGACACCCTGAATACCGGTTGTTGGATAGCAGAAAACGTTACTTTGGCAACAAGGGATTAAAATTGTCTAAATAATAACAGTCAAAAACGGGCCTCGGTCCGTTTTTTTTATGATTTGATCTGCATGGGGACATTTCATAAATTGTAGTTATCTTTGCAGCTTAAACCCATTTGAGGTCTGCCGTGATTTAAGGCATTTAGTACCGACATGATAAAATCAGGTCATTTAATTTATTCATCTTGGCTATTTGTCATTTTGTTCTTGTTCTTTGCTTGCAGAGAAGATGTGGACACAAGTCAACTTGCTAACTATGAAGGTCCGATGAGGGTCAGCTACAATATAGAATTGTTTCACAGCGATTCGGCCATCGTTCGGACCAAGCTTACAGCTGACAAGCAGCTACAATTTGAGAATGAAGACATGGAATTTCCAGAGGGGATTCTGATTCATTTTTTTGAACCTGATGGGCAGCTTAGTACGACCATTAGAGCAGATCGGGGATTCTACACCAGAAAAACCAATGAATATAGGGGAGAAGGGGATGTCCGAGTTCATAATCTGATCAAAAACCAAAAACTTTCCTCAGAAGAATTATTTTGGGATCCTGGCAAAGAGCGTATTTATACAGATAAATTTGTTACGGTGGAAGAAAGGGGAAGAATCATCAACGGAACCGGTATGGAAGCCGATCAGAATTTCTCCAATTATAAAGTATTTAAAATAGTGGACAGCAGAATTCCTTTGCCGGGAGAAGATTTGTAAGTATGAAAATTGCCAACATCATTCTGTTGTTTTTATCTGCGGCCTTATTCGTGGTCGGGGCACACTTGACAATCAGCCAAGGGATCATGGTGGCATATCCGTTATTGATGTTTGCTGTGGCAGTTTTGTTTTGGTATCAATATCGGAATAAATCTGCCAAACCGAAAAAACAGAATGGCCCTAATCAGAAAAAGAAACAACCTAAAATGAAGCGATAATGGAGATAAGTTACTTTATTTTGGTTATTGCTGCACTGATGCTGTCGGCTCTTTTCTCTGGGATGGAGATTGCCTTTATTTCTGCAAATCGATTACAGATCGAGCTTCAGAACAAACAGGGTGCATTTTCAGCCCGAATTTTATCCATATTTGTCAAAAATCCTGGCCATTTTATTGGAACTACATTGTTGGGAAACACAGTTTCTTTGGTGATATATGGTACCTTCATGGCCTTTCTTTTGGAACCATTCATACAATGGTCCCTTCCAGACCAATTCAATAGTCAAGCCAGCGTACTGATTATTCAAACCCTTATTTCCACTTTTGTGGTCTTATTAACAGCCGAATTTATTCCCAAGAGCATTTTCATGCTTAATCCAAATAGTCTTTTGGCTTTCTTCGCTGTACCCTTTATGGGGATCTATGCAATTTTATATCCTATTGTATGGTTGATTGTGAATATGTCAAGGTTCTTTATCACCAAGATATTGCGATTGGATTATAATGAGGACAAGCCTGTTTTCAAAATCACGGATCTCAATAGCTTTATTCAAGAAAATCTAACTATTGAGGGAGGTGAAGAAAAAGTACTTGACTTGGATACCAAAATCTTTGACAATGCGGTAGAGTTTAAAACCATCAGGGTTAGGGAATGTATGGTGCCGCGTACAGACATTGTTGCGATAGATATTGACGACAGTATAGAGGAATTAAAGGAATTGTTTTTGGAAAGCGGACATTCTAAAATCATCATTTACAGAGAAAGTATTGATGATGTCATTGGATACTGTCATCATTTGGAACTCTTCAAAAAACCAAAAAAAATCGAAGACATATTGACTCCTATTATTATCGTTCCCGAATCTGCCCTTGCCAATGAGTTGTTGGTTCAATTCATTTCTGAGAGGAAAAGCCTTGCTTTGGTGGTGGATGAATTTGGAGGGACAAGCGGTATCGTCAGTATGGAAGACATCATCGAAGAGATTTTTGGTGAAATTGAGGATGAATATGACAATGATGATTTGGTGGAACAGCGGATTTCTGAAACGGAATATCTTCTGAGCGCAAGACATGAGATTGATTACCTCAATGAAAAATACAATTGGGACCTTCCGATTGGAGACTTTGAAACCTTGGCTGGTTTTATCCTATCCATTACAGAAGACATCCCAAGGAAAGGGCAGGTGGCCCAGTATGGTCCATTTACCTTTACGGTGGTGACCAAACAAGAACACCGCATCGATACAGTAAAAGTTAACATAAATTTCTCAACCAATTCCAACAAGTAATTTATTGAAGGCGATATAATTTTGAATTTAGCGCTAGATGTAATTATTTTGCGACACTTCAAAAACTAGAAGAATGGCATTAATCAAAAAAATCAGACAGAGAACAGGTCTTGCAATAGGTGTTATTGCGGTAGGATTGATATTTTTCCTTGTAGGAGGGGATATATTAAGTCCCAATTCCACCCTTTTGGGTGGTCAATCCAATGTAGTGGGTGAGATAGCAGGTGAAAAGGTCACCTACGAAGAATACGTGAATGCCATTGAGCAATCCAAATTTTCATTTCAGCAAAATACAGGAAGAAACCCTTCAGAAAATGAATTAAACAGTCTGAGGGAACAAGCCTGGCAGGCTTTGATCGTTGACCGGGTATTTAAAGAGCAGTATGACAGACTTGGACTCACAGTTTCAGAAGCGGAATTGGTGGACATGGTTCAAGGGAAAAACATCATCGCCGAGTTAAGAAACCAATTGATCAATCCGGAAACCGGTGAATACGACAGGCAACAATTGATTGGATTTCTACAATCGCTTGAAAATGCCGGACCTGAACAGAGGGCCATGTGGGCACAACAGGAACAGCTGTTTGCCGATGCGAGGATGAGAATCAAATACGACAACTTATTGGCTACATCTGAATATGCTACAAGTGCTGAAGGTAGATTGGAGTACAAAGCTGAAAACAGTACCGCTGATGTAGAGCACCTTTTTATCCCATTTTATGCAATTCCTGATGGTGACATTACTGTAACTGATGATGAACTAAAAGCCTACATCAACAAAAACAAGGAAAAGTTCAAAGTAAGTAGCTCCAGGGATCTGGAGTTTATCAGTTTCAACCTTCATCCCAGTGCCGAAGATTCAGCAGCGGTGATCCAAGAAATTAACCGTTTGGTGGAAGAATTTCGGAATACGGATCAGGACTCTACTTTTGCGATTCGTTATTCTGAAGGCCAAAACCCATTCAGAACCATTCTTCCGGGAGATAATTTGCCAGTTGACTTTTCAACCAATGTGGAGGATCCTGAAATTGGGCAAGTGTATGGACCTTTCTTGACCAACAGATCCAGTTATGTAGCTTATAAAGTAACAAATATTTTTGATGGAACGCCAAGGATGAGGGCAAGCCACATTCTATTGGGAACAGAAGGTTACTCTGAGTCTGCCAAAGCAGAAGTAAAACTTCAAGCAGAGGAAATCCTGAATGAAGTGATCTCAACTGGAAATTTTGTTGCTGCAGCACAGCAGTATGGCCAAGATGGAACTGCCCAAAGGGGAGGAGATTTGGGTTGGTTTGCCAAAGCTGATTTTGTGGACGAGTTTGCCGAAGCGGCTTACGGTGCCAAATCAACGGGGATTATCAATAGGGTAATTGAAACAGAATATGGATACCATATCATCAATGTGACTGAGTTGCCCGTATCGAGGGCCTATAAATTGGCTGCAGTGGAATTGGAATTGGGCCCGAGTGATGCTACAAGAAATGATGTTTTTAGAAATGCCGATTACTTTGCAGCAAGTTCAGGTAATGCCAATGAATTCAGGTCTAATGCTGAAAAGGAAGGATATCGCATCCAGCAAGGCACTGGCCTGGCTCCAAATTCCAGATCCATTAATAACCTAACAGGTGCCAGAGAAATTGTGAGGTGGGCTTTTACAGACGCTTCAGTTGGGAAAGTGTCACAGGTGTTTGAATTGGATAATGCCTATGTGGTGGCTTTATTGACCAACGAAGAGGAGGAAGGTACTGCCACGCTGAATCAAGTCAGACCACAGGTATTGGAACAGGTAAGAAAGGATAAAAAAGCGGCCAAGATTGCCGAACAATTGCAGGGAAAATCTTCCTTAGAGGAAATGAAAAGCCTATTTGAAGAATCCGCATCTTTGGCAAACACACCCGATCTGAAATTAAGTGCCAGCGTGATACCAGGTATTGGATTTGCTCCTAGAGCAATTGGAGCAATATTCGGATTGAGTGAGGGTCAGATTTCCAAACCTATTCAAGAAGATGTAGGCGTGATCGTAGCCAAATTAAATAGTATCAACAAAGCCGGAGAAATTGGCGATTATTCAGGCTATCAAAGCCAAGTGGTTACCAACAGCTCCCAGCGAACAGCTTACATGGTTATGATGGCCTTGGAAGACCTAGCGGGAGTAAAGGACTACCGTTATAAGTTCTTTTAGACCTAAGGTCAAAATAGTTATACAAGACCCATTCTTATTTAAGGATGGGTTTTTTTATAGTTGCCAATTTTTTTTTATGTCTAGTGTTAAAAAGTTAAATTGAGCCATCATGAAAGAGTCATTTGACAAAGCGGCATTCAAGGCCAAACTGGAAGAACAAATGAGCTTCCCCGCCATGTATATGTTCAAATTCATTATTCCTACAGGTAAGGAAGAAGAGGTGTCACAACTCCTGCCCAACAACGAGATGAGTTTGAAACAGTCAGCTAAAGGGACTTACGTAAGTGCAACCATCAAAGCCATGATGCCCTCTAGCGAGTCAATCCTGGCAGTGTATGAAAGAGCGGCCAAAATAGAAGGAATTATTTCATTATAAATAGAAAGACCATGTGGAAGGAAGAAGACAATAAATTGAAGAAAACCTTTGAGTTTAAGAATTTTCAGGAAGCTTTTGCCTTCATGACTCGAGTTGCCTTTTTGGCTGAGGAGATGCAACATCATCCCAATTGGTCTAACGTATACAATAGTGTAGAAATAGCCTTGACTACACATGATGCTGGCAACGTAGTCACCGAAAAAGACCGTAAGCTGGCTAAAGCCATCGATGCCATTTAAGGATGACGTCAACGGTTGAACCTGAGAAGCCTGACCTATATTTGGTCCCTACTCCTATCGGTAACCTTCAGGACATTACCCTGCGAGCCATAGAGGTACTAAAATCCGCAGATATTTTGTTGGCTGAGGATACCCGCACTACAGGAAGGTTGCTAAAACACTTGGACATTCAGCGTCCACTTCAGAGTTACCACATTTTCAATGAACATAAAACGGTAGAGAAGTGGCTAAGTGCCATGAAGGAAGGCAAACAGGTGGCATTGGTCAGTGATGCAGGTACACCGGGGATATCTGACCCGGGGTTTCTGTTGGTTCGTGCCGCTAGGGAAGCCGGACTGATCGTTCATTGTTTGCCAGGTCCGACTGCATTTGTTCCAGCATTGGTCAACTCAGGATTGCCCAACGACCGGTTCGTTTTTGAAGGATTTTTGCCACACAAAAAAGGCAGAAAAACCCGGTTGGATTTCCTCAAAGAAGAAAACAGGACCATGGTTTTTTATGAATCACCCCATCGATTGATGAAAACACTTTTACAGTTTAAGGAGACCATGGGTGGGGACAGGATGGCCTGTGTTTCCCGTGAGTTGACTAAAATCTACGAAGAAAATATCAGGGGCACCCTTGATGAATTGATTGCCTATTATGAGGAAAATCCCATAAAAGGAGAAATAGTATTGACCCTATCAGGAAAAACATAATCATGAACTATCCACAAATTCTGGAAGAAACCAAGGCCGTTGCTATTAAAGCCGGTCTTTTTATTGAAAACGAACGTAAAAATTTTGATCTGCGGAATGTGGAACACAAAGGCTTCAATGACCTGGTTTCCTATGTTGACAAGGAAGCGGAGCAAATCATCGTGGATCAACTTTCAAAGATTCTTCCCGAGGCAGGTTTTATTACAGAAGAAGAAACAAGGAGCGATGTCAGTGATCGATTTAATTGGATCATTGATCCATTGGATGGTACCACCAATTTTATTCATGGTCTACCTATCTTCGCGGTAAGTATTGGCCTTCAGCATATGGATCAAATCATTCTTGGGGTAGTTTATGAGGTCAACACCCGAGCCTGCTACCATGCCTTGAAGGGAGATGGGGCTTATTGTAACCAAAACCGTATCTATGTAAGTCCAGCCCCAGATTTAAATTCCAGCCTGTTGGCCACAGGCTTCCCCTATTCAAGTTTTGGTAAAATTGATAGCTATCTCGCTGTGATGAAAAGCCTGATGCAAAAAACCCATGGACTGAGAAGATTAGGAAGTGCTGCCATGGATTTGTGTTATGTGGCAAGCGGCAAAGTGGATGGTTTTTTTGAGTACAATTTGAAACCATATGATGTTGCGGCCGGTCTTTTGATCGTTCAGGAAGCAGGAGGTCATATCACTGATTTTAAGGGGGGTAAAGACTACCTGTTCGGAGGAGAAATCATCGCTACCAATGGTGCCATCCATGGTGAATTGTTGGAGGAACTCAAAAATATTTGGAAATCAACTTGATGTTTTAAATCAACTTTTTCGAATTTCATATTTTCATTAATGTAATTCGTTCTGTCAAACGTAAAAAACACAAAAAATAATTTGGTAAAATGATCACTTTTGCTTAGTTTTCAGAACTTTATGGAATTTAGATAGAATCCAGACCATTTATTTGAAAGAATAAATAACCACCAGTAAAGTCTAAAAGGATTTTTGATTTCGTAAATAAAATTGAACGATAACCATAATGTTTTGAAGATGATAGTAGGAATTTTAGGCGGAACTAATTTGTCCATAGCCTTAGGAAATAGGCTAACCTCAAGAGGAGTTGATGTAATATATGGAGTGAGAGAGGATTTTGATTCCAATCTATTTGAATGGAAAATCCTCAGAAACCAAACCGGTAAAGTAGTAAGCTACTGCGAGGCCATACAGAAAGCTGAAATTGTGATGCTATGCTGTGAAAATGACCATCTGCCCCAAGTGGTCAATTGTATGGTGAAAAAAGAAAATAAGGATAAAATCATCATTGATTGTACCAACGGCCAATACTGCCCTGAATTAGGCTGTAATACGACTTATATTCAGAAGAAAGCGAAGCACAAGAAGATTTTTAAAGCCTTTAATAATTTGGGCTTGAATTACCCCCAATCTGACAATCTAGGAATGATTAAAGAGACTTATTTCTGTGGAGATGATCCACTGGATAAAATCAGGGTAAAAAGATTGATAGAATTCACCGGATTTAAGGCCATAGATGCTGGAAAACTAAAAAATGCCTTTTTATTGGAGGCATTCTACCATCTCAGAAATGAGATCATACACAGCTTACCAGGCGCAGGTGATTTTCATTTCAAGCTTTTGTCAGTATAATATTAAGTAGTGTTTAGGTTTAGGTTTTTTTTGGTTGAGTTCATTGTTTGATATACGATTATCGTAACTGTAGTTTTTTACAGGGATTTTTTTGCCACAGATGATATGGTCAGAACTAGGGAGAAGTTCAATGGCTGGTTATCTGTGGCTTTTTTTTATACAAATATCATCCTATCCCATTATTGAAATGTAAATCAGGATGAACCATTAATTGGGATGATATTTGCAATAAGATAAAGGAACTGAATCAAGTGCTATATTAAATCCGTATTAAATTTATTAACGATTGGAATTGTTAAAATTGAATATGGATATGCGCAATTTTGCCATCAGCCAAATTTTCTTTGCCCAACACCTCAATAAGTCTGTCTGACCAAGGCAGGCTTAATGGCAGGGTTTTAAAGAAAAAAGGGAGGCAAAGAATTGAGTAATCTAAAAATTGAAAGCCAAAACTATATCTCTATGAAAAAGGCAGTTATAATTATCCTGTCCGTACTTTTATTTTTAATTGTGGCCTTAGCAGCCATTCCGTTTTTTTTCAAAGACAAAATCATTGCTCGGGTCAACCAAGAAATAGCTTCTTCTGTCAACGCGGATGTCTTTTACGACATCGATAAAATCAGTTTAAGCGTTTTCAAAAGATTTCCAAACGTTTCTACTACCATTAGAGAATTTGGGATCAAAGGACATGAACCTTTTGAAAATGATACATTGATGTATGTCAATTCCCTTCAGGTAGACTTGAATCTTCGGTCAATTCTCTTCGGGGATCAACCGGAATTGACTGGTTTGCATCTGAATGGAGGAGAGATTTTTATCAAAGTGCTTGAAGATGGGCAAGCCAATTATGACATTGCCATCCCCTCGGATGAACCGGAAGCATCTGAAGTTTCTTCTTTTAATTTGGGGATCAATTTGATTGAAGTCAATGACCTGAATTTCGTTTATGACGATAGGCAACTTCAGTTTTTTTTAGGCTTAACTGATGTTTCTATGGTGGGAAGTGGAGATTTTTCTGCAGACGTGTATGATTTAGCGGCTGATGCCAAAGCAAATTTGGTGAGAATGGATTATGAAGGGGTAAACTATTTAAGCAACAAGCTTTTTACAGCCGATACCAAGATTAATGTAGACTTGGAGAATATGCAGTTCACTTTTGGCGACGGAAGTTTTGGATTGAATGATTTTTTCTTTGAAATGGATGGATTTATAAGTATGCCTGATGAAGATATTGTATTTGACCTTGACTTTCATGGAAGGGACAATACTTTTAAAAGTCTTCTATCTCTGATTCCAGGCATGTATACCGATAATTTTCGGGACATAAGGACTGACGGAAATATGGATTTTTCTGGTTTTGTCAAGGGTGTCTACACAGAGAATACACTTCCGGCGTTTCAGGTTGCCCTTCAAGTAAATGATGGGATGTTCCAATATCCGGATCTACCAAGGCCGGTAAGCGACATTAACCTAGACCTTTTGGTGAAAAACGAATCAGGAAATATAGACGATACACAGGTCAACATACCTACATTCAATTTAAACTTTGGTTCCAACCCTATTTCAGGAAGGCTATTGTTGGAAAATTTGCGAACCTATGACATGGATGGCCAATTGATTGGCAAGCTGAATTTGGAGGAGTTGACGTCAATATTCCCTATTCAAGGGACTGAGTTGCGGGGCTTGTTGGATGTCAATGCCTCTGCAAAGGGGCGCTATGATAGTGTAGCAAACATTATCCCGAGGGTGGATGCAAAATTGGCCTTAACCAATGGATATGTGAAAAGTAGTGAATACCCCGCCCCGATAGAAAAAATGAATGTTAGGGCAAACATCTTAAATACGACTGGAAACATGAATGATCTGGTGGTAAACCTGTCCGACTTTGGGTTTGAGTTGGAAGGAGAAAAAATAGAAGGGTTTCTGAAGGTAGCTGATCTTAAAGCATTGAATTGGGATGGAGCAGTTAAGGGATCACTTGATTTGGGTAAGATGGCCAAGATCATGAAAATGGATGAAGTCATTATGGAAGGCGCAATACTCGCGGACCTTACCTCCAAGGGCAGCTATGCAGATGTGGAGGCCAAAAGATACCAAAGGCTTGATACCAAAGGAATGGTCAGTATCAATGACTTCTATTATGCAGATAATGATTTACCTCAGGGAATTCGCATCAGAAAAGCAACCGGTAATTTCAATCCCCAAAATGTCAGCCTTACTGAATTTGATGCAAGATTTGGTAAGAGTCCGGTAACAGCAACTGGGGCCATAAGTAACTATATGCCTTATTTGTTTGAAGATAAAGAAGTTTTGAGGGGAAATTTAAATATCGAATCCAGCAGTTTTGATGTCAATGAGTGGTTGGTTGACTCTGGTGCACCTGCCGAAAATCAGCCCCTTCAAGTCATTGAATTGCCTAGAAACATTGATTTTACCATGACGGCAAAAGCCGATGAGGTGTTATATGACAAACTCGTCTTAAAAAACACGAGAGGTACTTTACTATTGAAGGACGGAGTCTTAACTTTTAGAGATGCTGCCATGTCAGCTATGGGAGGGACTGTTACCCTTGAAGGAAACTACAATACTCAAGACATTACCACTCCCACCTTTGATTTTAAATTGGGTCTTACGGCCTTGAGCATTCAAGAGGCTTTTAAATCTCTCAATACGGTTCAAGCCTTTGCGCCCATTGCGCAGCATGTCAATGGACAATTCACCACTAATTTTTCGCTTGCTGGAATTTTAGGACAGGACATGATGCCAGTATTATCAAGTTTGGATGGAAAAGGCTTGGTCAAAGTATTGGATGCCGCCTTGAAGGACAGTCCCATTATTAAGGGAATCACCTCCATGACCAGGCTTGAGGATTCGCAGACCCTCAATTTCAAAGACCTAAATCTCAACGTAGAAATTCAAAACGGGATGTTGAATGTCAAACCATTCGATGTTAGGCTTTGGGATTATCAAGCCAACATTCAAGGCAGCACAGGCTTTGATGGGCGGATCAATTATTTGGTCAATATGCAGGTTCCGGCAGGTAGATTCGGTAGCCAAGCCAATGCCATTTTGTCTACCCTTTCAGGTGATGGAGCCCGGGCTTCAACTGTTATCCCTGTTTCTTTAAACCTGGGAGGAACGTATCAAAACCCAACGATTGGTTTGGCGGGTGGAAATAGCATAGAAGCCTTGTTGACGAATGCATTGAGGTCTAGATTGTCTTCAGAACAACAGCAACTGCAACAACAAGTTACTGATGAATTCAGGGCAAAAGAAGACAGTTTAAAACAAGAACTTACAAGAAAAAGTCAGGTGGCTCAAGACAGTGTCAAAAAAGAAGCTGAAAAGCTGGTAGAACAAACCAAAGACAAGGCCGCAGACGAAGTCAAAAATATTTTAAAAGGAGTATTGGGTAGGCCAAAACCAACCAAACCAGATACCAGTTCCAAGGAAAACTAAGCTTAGCCAAGGAAAAGGTACCAGGCCCACAACGTAAAAAAAGACAGGGGGATTCCCACACCCACCAAAAGGGAGGCGAGTCTAGGATTAAGGTCGTGTGAAATGGCAATGATGGATCCTGTAATCATCGGGGCCATGGCGTTTTCCATTACTGTTACCTTAAGAAAATAGCCTTCCTGACTCAAAATTTTGGCATATATCACATAAACAACCATTGGAATTAAGAGCAGTTTATAGCCCAAGCCCATCCAGAGAAAACCAGACTTGATGGCCTTGGGCTCTATTTTGATTTGCAATCCGACAGAAATCAGTGCGATGGGTGTAAGGGTTTTAGCGAATGTTTCCAGAATTTTCATGATTGAACCCTCTGCTTCCCAACCTAAAAAATTCAAAATAAGCGCCAAGCCAAAAAAGGCAAATGGAGGAAAAGTAACTATCTTTTTTCCAATATCCCTTTTGCGTTTTTTCTCTATCCCGTAGATTGAAGCCACCACTATGGCAAGGCTGCTGACAATGATAAATGACCCTGCCTGATCAATCAATAGGGCAATCTTTAAGCCTTCTTCACCATACAAAGCATCGATAATTGGAAAACCGACAAACGAGGTATTCGCCAATCCAGCAGTAATGATCAAGCAACCTGTAGTGGATTTAGGCCATGAAAAAGTCTTTCCGAGGTAAGCAAATAAAACCCAGGAAAGAAAGAAACTCAAATAAGCAGAAAGTACCGGTAACAAGTAGGCCAACCCAAAATCAATTTTAGGCAGATAAAGAAGTGCCAAAGCAGGAAGGACCACATAAATCAGATACGCATTTAAACTTTTGGAGGCGTCTTTTGGAATTTCCTTTATCCCTTGTAAAAATATACCGATCAGCAAACTGATAATGATTAAAACAATGTTCTCCATTTGAGGTGTTTTTCTTCCATAGATTTTGTGTTTGTCAAATTTATTAACAAAATGGTAATTTACTATTCATCAATAGTTTAGATATTATTTTTTCATTTGTATAGCAATAAAATACAAACATGACAAAATTGATCCCCATATTGATCGAAGGCAAACCGGTGGTGCAGTTGGCGCAACTCACCATTGATCAGGCCAATGACTTAAGGAGTTGGTTGCCAATAAGCAGCATCAGGAACATGAAGCATCAGGGAATGGAATTAAAGGATTGTATTTCGTTTGAGACTTATGAATATTGGTTCAGAAGCAACCACATCCAAAGTTTCAATTACGAGACCATTTTGGACTTTTAAATTAAGCCAAAACCCTTTCTTTTTTCCTCGAAGTACTGCTTTAATTCCGGATAAATTAGGCTTTCTGCCTCCGGTATCCCGTACAATGTCCCCTGCATGTTACCATGGGATCCTGTCCGATCCACCTCCAAACATTCGATCAATAAAATCACCTCCTCTAAGGTTAAAGGAGTTTTCACTTTTTCTGGATTGATAATATACTCATTCCCGTAAAAGTCCACCACTTCAAAATGAATCCATCCGTCCAAGGCATTTGCATAAAGGCTAAGTTCCTCTCCCCATTGGCTTTCAGGATATTTTAATTTCACCAAAAGGGCAGTTGGATCATTTGGACCAAAATAGCTAGAGGGACGGAAATGGAAATTAACCATGCAGTAAATATAAAGGCTAAAATCTGAAATTTAAATTTAGACATATCTAAATAAATGTTTCGATTTAAAATAAAAAATAAAAAGGTATGTCAAAATTAAATTTTTTATTACTTTTACAATTCAAAGATTTGAACTAATCTGCCTTGGGAAAAATCCGTGCCATATTGCCCACTTTCAGCCACCTTTGCTTATTTCTGCTGTTAAGTGTGTTAGCAAATGGTACCATGTTTTCCCATTCGCATGAACTGGAGAATGGTCAAATCATCACACACGCCCACCCCATTCTTACAGACAATCACAAAGAATTGCCCGATCACGGTCATTCTGAATCAGAATTGATTTTGCTCCAATTGATTTCCCATGCCCAATTCTTGTATAAAGACAGCCTATTGTCTATTCCCTCATTGATTGGAGTGACGGATATTACATTTACTTCTGAAGTATCAGATGCAATTTTTCAAGAAATTCTATTTGGATTCGAACATCGTGGGCCCCCGGTGAGCGGTTGATTTCATCCATATATATCGGCTTTACAGTCGTTGTTTTTATTCTACATCAGCATCGTTTACAATAGTTATGAAATTTTATTTGGTAATATTTATTGCCCTGATTTCCAATGGCACTTGGGCCGATCAAAGTGGACTTTTGTCTGGAAAAGTTTTAGATAGACAAACCGATGAGCCTTTGATTGGGGTTACGGTTTTTGTTCCTGCATTAAACAGAGGTGTGGTAACTGGGATGGATGGTAGTTTTACAATCACGGATTTACCTCAACGACAGATAACAGTTCAGTTTTCATATGCTGGTTATGCCACCCAGATCATGGACATCAATGTTACTGCATCGGGCAATGTCATCACGGTGATTTTGGAAGAATCCACCACGACCATAGACGAAGTAGTTGTTTCTGGAGCTCATATCATGAGCAAGGAAAGTTCACCCATCTCCATAGAAAAAATCGCAAGGGATGATTTATTGAAAATGCCTTCCCCCAGCCTGATGAGCGCATTGACCAGAACGCCCGGCGTCAACGAAATTTCTCTTGGCCCAGGAATCAGCAAACCGGTCATCAGAGGACTTTCATTCAGTAGGGTACTTTCAGTGTACCAGGGAGGCAGGTTTGAAAACCAGCAATGGGGGGCCGACCATGGATTGGGATTGACTGAGACAGGCATAAGCACCATTGAATTGATAAAAGGCCCAGCTTCCATTATTTATGGATCTGGAGCTATGGCTGGAGCCATTCATCTGATCGAAGAAAGGGATGCGGCTAAAGGAGAAATTGAGGGAGAGTTAAACCTGAGGGGATACTCGAATTCTTTGGGTGGTCGTTCAGAAGCAGGTATCAAAGGCCATAGCGAAGACGGACTGATTTGGTCTGTCAGAGGGGCATTGGAATCTCATGCCGATTATTTGGATGGGGATGGCAATACGGTAGGCAATACACGGTTCAACACCCAAAATCTTAAAGCCGGTGTTGGACTTCAAAAAAAGTGGGGGGATACCCGTCTGCGTTATACTTATTTGCAGCAAAGACTGGGAATTTTGGAAGAGGATGAACTTGATGAATTGGTAACTTCCAGAAATGACCGTAACATGCAACTTCCATTTCAGGATGTAACCGATCATTTTATCAATTCCGAAACCAACGTTTTTATAGGGGAAGACCGACTGAAAGCGACCTTTGGGTATCATCTAAATTTCCGGGAAGAGATTGAAGGTGATTTTGATAAGGTTGATTTGGGATTGCAGCAAAGTAATTTTATATACGACTTAAAATATTTTAAGAATTTCAGCCCGGAACTGGAAGTTATTTTTGGACTGCAAGGATTTTACCTGCAAAACACCAATTATGAAAATGCAGAAGAAATACTTATTCCTGACGGAACAAAAGATGATCGGTCTTTTTATGCCCTTGTCAATTACAATAATGACAGATGGGTTTTTCAGGGAGGCTTAAGGTACGATTACAGAAATGTTGTGGCAGATGCAAGTGCACCCCATCTTATTGATTATGGTTTTATTTTACCGGGAGAACCATCTGACAGGCAATTGACAAGAAGCTTTGATGGCGTAACTACGAGTGGGGGAGTGACTTTTAGGCCCTCATCAGCATGGAGGTTTAGATTTAACGTCGCCCAGGGATTCCGGGCTCCGGACTTGGCGGAGCTTTTTTCCAATGGACCGCACCCTGGCACGAGTCGTTTTGAAAGAGGTGATGTGGGTTTTGTAAGAGAACAAAATGTTCAGACCGATTTTGGGATAAGGTTCCGACAAAAGGATTTTTCCCTATCGGGAGAAGTTTTTTACAACCATATCAACAATTATATTTTCTTCTCTCCCACAGAAGAAATGATGGATGATTTGAACGTTTGGGTTTTTGAGCAGGACAATGCCAGGTTGTATGGCGGTGAAATCGAGTTGGACTTTCACCCTGCTGCTACCAAATGGGTAACTGCCAACACTTCTTACAGCATGGTCATAGGGCAGCGAAGGTCTGATAATACTTTTTTACCCTATATCCCCGCTTTCCGCTGGAACCAAAGTGTTGACTTTAGGCTGAAGGGATCGGAGGGATTTCGCCAGCCTTACATCAGCCTGATAGGATCCCTCATCTTTGATCAAAATAGAGAAGCACCTTTGGAGGAACCTACTCCTGGGTATTATCTTTTGGGACTCAATGTGGGGGGAAGTTTGAAACTTGGGGCAAATTTTGTGGACGTGTATGTCAGTGGGTCCAACCTCTTGAATCAAACTTATCTAGACCACCTTTCGCTGTTCAGACCATTTGGAATTCACCAGATGGGAAGAAATATAGCCTTGAATGTGCGTATTCCTTTTTAAGAATACTTAAATCTCTCTTTGAATGGTAAAAAAGCATTGTAATTTCATGTTTAGGGTGCAGCTCATCATAATGAAGGAATAAGCTGAATATCATTTTACTTCAATTGGATAATAAGTTGTTTAGAACTAATTTTGAGCAACCTAATTGAAACACCCCATGAAAAGAGATCAGGTAATATTTGACCTAATAGATCAGGAAGAAAACAGACAAAAAACCGGAATAGAATTAATCGCCTCGGAAAACTTTACCAGCAAACAGGTAATGGAAGCAGCGGGAAGTGTGCTGACCAATAAATATGCTGAAGGTCTTCCCAACAAGCGATATTATGGGGGTTGTGAAGTAGTGGATAAAATTGAGCAATTGGCTATAGACAGGGCAAAAACCCTTTTTGGAGCTACTTGGGCGAATGTACAGCCCCATTCAGGAGCTCAAGCCAATGCGGCTGTTTTCCTGGCCTGTCTCAACGCAGGAGATGCTATATTGGGCTTCGATCTTGCCCATGGGGGCCACCTGACCCACGGTTCACCCGTCAATTTTTCAGGTAAGTTGTATTCCCCGCATTTTTACGGTGTAGAAGAAGAAACCGGATTGATTGATTACGATAAAGTAGAAGCCAAAGCACTGGAAGTAAATCCCAAACTGTTGATTTGTGGAGCGTCTGCCTATAGCAGGGACTGGGATTACGAAAGGCTCAGGAACATAGCCGATCAGGTGGGAGCGATACTATTGGCGGATATTTCTCACCCATCTGGACTGATAGCAAGAGGTTTGCTAAATGACCCCCTTGAATTCTGTCATGTAGTTACCACCACTACCCACAAGACTTTGAGAGGACCCAGAGGTGGACTGATTTTGATGAGAGAGGACTTTGACAATCCATTCGGAATCAAAACACCTAAAGGAGAGCTCAGAAAGATGTCTTCCTTGATGGACTCCGGGGTTTTCCCCGGTACACAAGGTGGTCCTTTGGAACACATCATCGCCGCCAAAGCCATTGCCTTTCAGGAAGCTTTGTCTGATCAATATATGGCCTACATCCTTCAGGTTAAGCAAAATGCCAGCGTAATGGCTGATGAATTTGTACAAAGAGGATATAAACTCATTTCTGGAGGCACAGACAATCACTTGATGCTGATTGACCTGCGGAACAAAGATCTGACCGGAAAAATTGCCGAGGAAACGTTGGGAAAAGTGGATATCACCATCAATAAAAATATGGTTCCATTCGATACGCGCTCCCCTTTTGTCACTTCAGGCATGCGTGTGGGTACAGCAGCTGTGACTACCAGGGGATTGAAAGAAGCGGATATGCGCAAAATTGTGGATTTGATAGATCAAGCTTTGGTCAACCATGATAGCGAGGATAAATTGGCCCAAATCAAAAATGAAGTTAATAGCTGGATGGTTAAATTCCCGCTTTATTAAACCAAAGACAATACGTGGCACTGGATCAATATAACGAGGAGGAAGAGGAAGAAGGCATGTCATTTTTGGACCATTTGGAGCAATTGCGCTGGCATTTGCTTAGGTCTATTGCGGCTGTTTTTGTCTTTTCTCTCATGGCCTTCCTCTCTAAAAGTTTTGTTTTTGGACAGGTTATTTTAGGCCCATCCAAGGTAGAGTTCGTAACCTATAGAACTTTATGTAAGCTCTCTGATTGGCTTTCTATCGAGGCCCTATGTATTGATCAGTTGCCCTTTATTATCCAAAGCCGGCAGATGACAGGCCAGTTTTCCATGCACCTTTCCTCAAGTTTGGTCATCGGTCTGATAGCCGCTTTTCCTTATTTGTTCTGGGAAATCTGGAGGTTCATTAGTCCCGGTCTGTACGACCAGGAAAGAAATGCTGCCAGAGGAGCAGTATTTTTCGTCAGTTTACTGTTCTTTTTGGGAGCGGCCTTTGGCTATTTTATCCTGGCACCTTTGTCTATCAATTTTTTATCCAATTATCAATTGGATCCTAGTATACTCAATGAATTTGATATTATATCGTATGTGTCTACCTTGACAATGCTGGTACTGGCCTCGGCCATTATGTTTCAGCTTCCGGTGGTGATCTATTTTCTTTCTATGTCAGGTTTGGTTACGGCCGCCATGTTGCGTTCTTACCGTAGACATGCCATTGTTTTCATTTTGATCATTGCTGCTGTCATCACTCCACCGGATGTGATCAGTCAGGTATTGATTGCCATGCCCATTTTAGTCCTATATGAAGCAGGGATCATGATAGCGAAGCGTTTAGAAAAAAGGAAGAAAAAAGAAGAATTGGAATATTAAATTATCTAAGGAAATGGCGAGATTAATTGCGATAGGAGGTGATCATGCAGGGTTTGCCTACAAAGAAAAAGTAAAGGTATTTTTGGAAAACAATGGGTTTGAAGTTAAGGACTTCGGGCCAGGTTCTGATGCCTCGGTAGATTATCCAGACTATGTACACCCTTTGTGCGAGGCCATAGAAAAGGGAGAAATGGCCACAGGAATTGTGATCTGCGGCAGTGGAAATGGAGTGGCCATCACCGCCAATAAACACCAAGGCATCAGAGCTGCCATTTGCTGGAATGAGGATTTGGCGGCACTTTCCAGACAGCACAATGATGCCAATGTGCTCGCTTTACCAGCAAGGTTCATCTCCTATGACCTTGCAGAGAAAATTGCCTCCATATTTCTGGAAACTGAATTTGAAGGTGGTCGCCACGCCACTAGGGTATCAAAAATTTCCTGCAAATAGTTCTTCTGGCATTAAATTGCAATTTCCGGTGGATTAGGGAATTATTTCATAAATCCCAGGTGATTTCTTTTGATACAAGTCCTGTAAAGGCTGGATCCTTTCCATCATCCTTTCAAAAGTCCCCTCTTCGTCAATGATAAATCTTGGTTTCTCCAGCATCATGTACCGGTAGATGACAGACATGTCCTGGAGACTTTCAAAATCCAACAAAACTCTTTTCGAAAGGTTGTAATTTAAGAAAGGCCCACCCAGTTTTGCCTTTCTATAATAAGCTAGATCATTTCCCAGAACCAAAACCCGCTCTCCGGCAGTAAAGTCATATTGTGATCCTGATTTCACCACATAGGGGTGTTCGGGGTTTAGTTTGATGTTTTGATAGGCCCAAATGTATCCCACCATTGGCGTTCCTAAAAAGAAAAACCAGAAAAGAATCTGCTGAAGTTTCTGCTTTTGGAGAAATAGGAAAACCTGCGAAATGAAATAGGTGAGTCCCGGCAACAATACCATCCATTGGTAAGGAGTCCTTCGGTTTGAAAGAAAAACCGAAAATAAGGCAAAAATCAAAAAGATTAATATCAATTGTTTTTGTTTCTGTTGGTTGACTGTTATTGATTTCAACACTGTCCCCAAAAAGAATCCTATCACCACAAAGATTCCCGGTATGGCAAAAAGAAGCACAATATCCAGAAAAGTCACAAATTTGTAAGCTTCCAACACCCTGGTGGCAAAAACGAATTCGTAAAGAAAATTATCCAAACCATCTTTCCAATAATAGTATATTCCGCAGATCAAAAAAGGCTGGACATAGCCCACCAAGGAAAGAATCAATTGATTGAAACTGAAACCGCTCACTGCAATCCCAGCAAAAACCAAAAAAGGGAGAAAGACAATGAGTGGGAAATGGAAGCAGGCAGCTGCCCCTCCAAAAAGGCCAGCCAACAAGACCGAATCAGTACCTTGCTGTTGAAGGACCGTCTGAGAAAAAAGCTGTCCCAACGCCAAGACAATAAAGGTGGTGCCCATCAGGGCTGGGGAAAGGGTAAAAAAATCGAAAGACAAATGGAAGAGCACGATCATCACAAGTGCAGGAATATACGTATTCAGCTCAAATGACTTGTATCGGATGAATAGTTGGTTGACGTAAAAAGTTTGAAATAAGATCAGAAGAAAAGCCAGCAATTTATAGATAAAATACGATCGTCCAAAAAGCTCATGAAGCAACCAATATACCGTCACAGAAAAAGGTCCGTTGTCATCAATGACATCGGTGTACATGGTGTAACCTTCGGCTAAACGTTCCCCAGTCAACATCCACACCAATTCCGGGTTAAGCAGTGGAAAATTCATGAAAAGATAAGGAAGGCTTAGCAAGCCTAAAATTAGGACGATACCAAACAATCTAAAGGGATCATTTATTCTGAAAAAACTCAGCAACGGGCGGTAAATTAAGTGGGTTATTCAATCAAGATGTACGAAATTAACCGTTACTCATTTAAATCACTAAATTTGTGACAATATTTATTTATCATGGAAAGCAAAAGACAATTAAAATATTCAAAGCTCATTCAGAAAGAATTGGGGGAAATTTTTCAGAGGGAAGCCAAACCCCTTGTGGGCAATGCCATGGTCACAGTGATTCGGGTTGAAATGAGTCCCGATCTTTCTGTAGCCAAAGCAAACCTGAGCTTTTTGTTGGCAAATAACGAAGAGTTGTTTGAAAGAATCAACAACAGCAAAAAAGAAGTCAGGAAGTTTCTAGGGAGAAGGATAGGGAAAAACGTTAGGATCATTCCTGAATTGGTGTTTTTGATGGATGATTCGGCTGCCTATGCCCAACACATGAATGAAGTAATCTCAAAGTTGGACATACCGGAATCGGAAGCTGATGATGAAGAAGATGATCAATAAACGGCTGTCCTTTTGAATTTATCATTTTTCATAGCGTCAAGGTATTTCCGAAGCAAAAAGAAACGGAATTTCATCACCATACTGTCCCGTATTTCGATGATAGGGGTAGCTGTTGGCACCATGGCTTTGGTTATTGTGCTCTCTGTTTTCAACGGTTTGGAAGACTTGATCCGAGGGCTATATGCTTCTTTCGATCCTGAACTGAAGATTGAAGCTACATTGGGTAAATCTTTTGTCTTAGAAGAGGGCCAATTTCAACAATTACAGCATACCGAAGGGGTTGCTGTTCTCACTGAAGTGATCGAAGACAATGCCCTGATTGGTTACAATGGGAACCAACTTGTAGGAACGATAAAAGGAGTTTCGGAAAACTTCTTGGAACAGGGCAGATTTTCCAAAGGTTTTTTTTCGGGAAAAATGACTCTGGGTACAGAAAATCAACCGGCAGCCATTGTGGGTAGAGGTGTTGGCTATTTTCTATCGGTAGACCCAGAAAATGAATTTGAGTTCATGCAGCTATATTACCCCAAAGCACCCCCATCAGGGACCATAGATCCTCGGCAGATGTATAACCGTGAAATCATCAAGCCAGTAGCCTTTTTCAGTATTGAGAAGCAATTCGATGATGAATATGTGATTGTACCCCTTGCTTTTGCTCAGAATTTATTGGATTATGGCGAAAAGAGGACCTCACTAGAGGTGAAGGTTGCAGATGGATACAGCATTCAGGCAGTCAAGAAAAAGTTGAGAGAAATTCTGGGAAATGAATTCACTGTCAAGGATACCGATGAGCAACATGCTGGGTTGTTGAGGGCAATTCAACTCGAAAAGTTGTTTGTCTTTGTGACCTTGACATTTATACTTGCTATTGCTTCTTTTAACATCTTTTTTTCATTGTCGATGTTGGCCATAGAAAAGAAAAAGGACATTGCTGTTTTGTATGCCATGGGTGCCAATAGTCGATTGATCAAATCCATTTTTTTAAAACAGGGCGCCATCATTGCTTTTTCTGGAGCAAGCATTGGATTGGTCCTTGGGTTTCTGATCGTTTGGCTTCAGGATACATTTGGGTTGGTATCCTTAGGGGTGATTTCCTCTGTAGTGGAAAGTTACCCGGTCAAAATGATCTGGACTGACTTTTTCTTTACCAGCCTGAGTGTGATTGCCATTACTTTTTTGGCTGCCTATCGACCTGCTTTGATTGCTTCTAAAGTCAACACATTAGAACAATTGTAAGGCAAACGGCATAATTTGCATCGAAAGATTCTTGGGATGTTTTGGTTGACCATTCACTTTCAATCATAAATACAATACTAAATAGGAATATTATAAATTACATAAAATCAATTCTTATCCTGTTATTTTAATTATGCAAATACTATAATCAGGTATTAAGTAAAAATAATTTTAAATAGTTAAGATTATTCATTATTTTGCAAGCTACATTCTCTCATAAAATTTGATATTTCCCGGCATTACCACTCTTTAAGCCAATAATCATACATGAAAGTATCTGCAGAAGAGCCATTTGAAATCATTTATGCGCTTTTTAGCCATGAGTACCTTGGCATCTTGTTTGAATCATTTGTGATTCAATTGGATGAAAAGGGGAGGCTTTCTTTTGCCCACCAAAACATCTCCTATAAAAATGCCTCTGATTTTTCCAATGGCCTTGATCAAACCGATTTTGAATTGATCAAACTGATGGATAGCATGCAGCAGGAGGCCATAGTCAAAAAATTCAATACCAAGAATCTCAAGCCAAAGGATTATCTTAGAAAGATTTACGATGAAAAAACGGGGAATAAGTCCATTCAGGATCTTATAGATATCAAACTGGAGTCCACAAGATCCAAGATCCTATCTATTTTGGGGAATAAGAGACTCTTTGAAATGGGTAATGACGGCAATCCCATATGGAAGGAAATTGACATCATGCCGGATAAAGCGTCTGTGCTTTTTCATTTTAGAAGGAATGATGACAACACCCACTATTTTCCTACTATAAAATATCGCGGAGAAAAACTTGACTGGCAGTACAGAGGAAGTTACCTGATCTGCAAGGAGCCTGCATGGCTGGTGGTCGAAAATAGGCTCTACAGTTTTGAAAAAGACGTGGATGGAAAAAAGTTGATGCCTTTTTTGAATAAAAAATTCATAGTCATTCCCAAGACGGTTGAACATTCTTATTACGAAAAATTTGTCACTCAACTCGTCGCTTCTTTTGATGTGTATGCCAAAGGCTTTGACATCAAAGTAGAACGCAACCAACCCAAGCCAGTCTTAAGTATTTCTGATTTACCCTCAAGTCCTAAAGCGGACTTGTTCGGAAACAAAATGGAAGATGCAGATGAAGAGGATGATCAGATTGTGTTTGATCTCAAATTCTCCTATGGCAATTATACCTTTCGATCGGAAGAAAAGGTTTCCAACAATGTGAAGCTTGAGCAACTTGGGGACAATTACATTTTTTACAAAGTAGTAAGGGATCTGGAAAAGGAAAAGTCATACGGGGATTACCTACAGCAACTCGGCCTCCCGGTGAATGCAACGAAGATATCTCTGGTAAAATCAAAGGCTTTTGACTGGATCAACATCAATCGGGATAAGTTGGAGGGATTGGGGGTCAAAATCCTTCAAAACAACTTGGAGCAAGGCAGACGCTACTTTATGGGAGAGTCCAGTATCAAGGTTGAACTGAAAGAAAACATTGACTGGTTCGATGTGCATGCGGTGATCAAATTTGGGCCTTATGAGATTCCATTTTCCAAAATCAGAAAATTATTAATCAAAGGGAAGTCAGAAATTCAGCTTCCAAATGGAGAAATTGCCGTCATCCCGGATTCATGGTTCGTGAATTATGGAGACATTTTCGCCTTTTTGGAAGACCATGAGACCGTCAATGATAAATTGGTACTTAAAAAACACCACCTTGCCTTGGCCCAAGAGCTTCAGTCCGGAAATCTGGTAAAGCTGACCTTGAGCAGAAAGTTGGAAAAACTACGGGATTTTAACAACATTGAAGAATTTGAGCTTCCCGAGGCCTTCCAAGGAGAACTGAGACCTTACCAAAAAGCAGGGTTCAATTGGCTTAAATTTCTCAATGCGTATCGTTTTGGAGGATGTCTCGCTGACGATATGGGCCTTGGAAAAACCGTACAGACTTTGGCCCTTCTTTCCAGCGAAAAGGAACTTCACGGAAGGAAAACCTCCCTGTTGGTTATGCCTACCTCCCTGATTTACAACTGGGAACTGGAAGCAAAGAAATTTACCCCCGATCTTAAAATATTGGTATATACAGGTTCGCAAAGAATAAAAAGCAATGAACGGTTCGTTGACTATGACCTTGTGCTTACTTCATATGGCATCACAAGGCTTGACATCGACATTCTATCGGACTATTACTTCAATTATATCATTTTGGATGAATCCCAAGCCATAAAAAATCCTGGGAGTATCATTTCTAGAGCAGTCAATAAATTGTATTGCAAGCATAAATTAATTCTGACTGGCACGCCTGTGGAAAATGGGACGATGGATTTGTGGTCACAAATGAATTTTATCAATCCTGGCTTATTGGGCACGCAAAGCATGTTTAAAAAGCAATTTTTGCAACCCATTGAAAAAAAGAATGATAGGGTAAAGGCGCATAAACTGCATGCGATCATCAAACCATTTATTCTAAGGAGGCTAAAAAACCAGGTGGCAACAGATTTGCCTGAAAAAGTCATCAATGTGAAGTATGCTACCATGACACCAGAACAGGAAAAAGCATATGAAAAAGTAAAGTCCTATTACAGGGAACAGATCGTCAACGAGATGAGTTTGACAGGGCTTAAAAGACAACAATTTACCTTGCTTCGAGGGCTTACCCAACTGAGGCAAATTGCCAATCATCCCAAGCTGACCGACAGGAATTATGATGGAGGATCAGGGAAATTGGAGGATGTGACACACATGCTGGGCTCTACAGCCAGTGAGGGTCACAAGGTGCTGGTATTCAGTCAATTTGTGCGCCACCTCAACATTGTCAGGGAATATCTCGATGCGCGTGGAATGGCTTATGCTTACTTGGATGGGGCTACGAAAGACCGACAGGCACAAGTTGAAGAATTCCAAAAAAATGATGAGGTTAAAATATTTTTGATATCGCTTAAAGCTGGTGGAGTAGGGTTGAACCTTACAAAAGCAGAGTATGTCTTCCTGTTGGATCCTTGGTGGAATCCGGCAGTGGAAGCCCAGGCAATTGACCGTGCACATAGAATAGGTCAGGAAAACAAAGTCATCATCTATAAATTCATCACCCGCAATACCGTCGAAGAAAAAATCATGGCCCTTCAAGAAAGGAAAATGGCATTGGCAGGGGAATTGATCAGCAATGAAGAAAGCTTTATGAAAACCCTCAGCAGGGAAGATGTGGAGGCTTTGCTGGATTAAGCGTAGTATTTATCGATCAATCCAATCTCCTGTTTATAAATCCGACGACCTTCTTGATGGCTTAATCTAGCGGCTTCCATAATTTTCAGGCAATTGATGGATTCCCAAGGCTTGACCTGCAACTCAGCTTGGTTCAAAATCACATCGGCGATGTTGTGGTAATATTTTCTGTAATCTCCGATTTCTGTTGGATAGGTAGCTGGTTCCTCTCCATTGAGGTAGATTTTCCCCCAAGACTTTTCATTTTCTTTTCCCCAATCCGGTCCTAATGGTGGATTACCAGCTTTGAATGCGACTTCCTGGACATCCAGACCAAACTTTTGGTAAGAACCCTTATCCCCTAAAACCAGAAATCTGGGCGTAGGCGCATTGACCAATACCCCGGCAGTCAACCGAGTTTTGATGGGGCCAAATTGAATGGAAATATCAAAAAAGTCATCTACAAGCGCCTCTTGTCTTGTGGTTGAAATCTCTGCATACAACCAATCCGGAGATCCAAAAAGGACTAAGACCTGATCAATAAGGTGAGAACCCAGGTCATAGAGAATGCCACTACCAGGTACAATTTTCTCTCTCCAGTTTTCTTTTGGTATGGGTCTAAACCGGTCAAAGTGTGATTCAACATAGGCAATTCTCCCGAGTAAGCTTTCCGATAACAATTTCTTTACGGTGAGAAAATCCCCATCCCATCGTCGGTTTTGATAGGTGCTCAACAATAAATTTCTGGATTTGGCTAAGTCCCAAAGTACTTGTCCCTCTGATGACTTGATGGTCATAGGTTTATCGATTACCACATGTTTTCCTGCTGATAAGGCCTGTTGGGCTTGATCAAAATGCACCTCATTTGGAGTGGCTATGACAACCAATTCTATGGATTTATCAGCCAATAGTCCTTCCATGTCTTTAAATAGCCTGATGTGTGGATATTTTTGAATGGATTGGTCTCCGCTGCGTTCCAAAACCCCATATAATTCCAAAACATCATGAAAGTGAATCAGTGGGGCATGCATGCTTTGAGCCACTGAACCATAACCAATCAGAGCCGTTTTGATTTTTTTCATCTAAAAACTTATAGAAATCTTTGTCGAATTAAATGTCCAATTCTAAAACTATCTTGAGAAATTCCAAGGATGAATTGATGCCAAGTTTTTTGTACATGTTCTTGCGGTGTGTTTCTACCGTATAAACACTCAAGTAAAGATCATCGGCAATTTCCTTATTGGTCTTGCCTTGTTTGAGCATCCGAATGATCTGTATTTCTCTCTTGGACAGCTTGTATTTTAACTTATATGCATCGAAGTAACCATCATCCTCGGCTTGTTTCAACACCTTATCAAAGCTGATGATGTGGTTGTTTTCCAGCACTTCATGAATGGTATAAATCAATTCATCTGGATCTGCATCTTTCAAAACATAAGCATCAATACCTTGTTTGATGCATTTTTTGAATATTTCCTCTTCATCGTACATGGACAAGACGATGATTTTGCACTTTAACTTTCTTTTTCGGATTTCTTGAATCACACCTAATCCATCTATTCCCGGCATATTCATGTCAGTCAGAACCAGGTCAACTTCATGGTTTTCCAAATAATTTAACAGATCCCCTCCAGTTTGAAAGATTCCCAAAACCTCAAGATCCTCCACTTGGTCTAGTAGATTAGCTATACCTTTGGCGAACATCTTATGGTCATCAGCGAGTACTATTCCAATCATGATTTCATTAATTCCGTTCCAGTTGAGGCCATTTGCTTGATGGGTAATTCAAGTTTGACGGTGGTACCTTTTCCAATTTGAGAAGTTAAATTAAATGCTCCTCCGATGGTATGCATGCGGTTTTTAAGGTTGGTGAGACCGGAACCTTTACTTTTTTGGGAGTAGTCGAATCCTTTTCCGTCATCCATGATATGCAAAGTAAATCTTTCTGGCTCATATCTAATGGAGATATGGATAAGTTTGGGAGCGGCATGTTTGATGGTGTTTTGGAGAGATTCTTGAATGATTCTGATGATCACGATCTTATCGTTCTGCTCCAAAGGAAAAATTTCTTCACCGGTCACTTCAAATTTCGCATCACAAAAGCCCGATTTTTTGATTTTTTCCAGTTCCAGCTCAATGAATTCTTCCAGGGAATATTTTTCTGTCCAGTTTAGGTTGAGTGTTTTGGACAGGCTCCTTACTTCTTTTATGGCTTGGTTGAGCAGGATTTTACTTTGGGAAACCTGTTCAGGATTTGGGTTATTCAGATTCAACTTAGTCAAGGATAAAATCTGGCCAATGTTATCATGAAGCTCTTGACCTACATAAATGAGCGTTTGCTCCTGTATCTCTTTTTCGACATGGAGGATCGTTTTCTCGTACTCTGCCTGTATGGCTTTTACTTTCTGTTGATTTTTGATCTGCCTTTGCCTGTGGTAGATGACCATGATAACAATAAAAGCGACCAGCAGCAACATCAAGAAAAATCCAAGAAGAATGATGATAAATAGTTCTGAACCGCTGCTTTCCATCTAACCTGTACCTGTTTATTTTCCAGCAAATTAGTGGAATCCATTTTAAAAACAAACGGTTCTTCGGCAATCCAGGAGGCAAAGGAATGATGAATTGATTTTCAAAGAAATATTCTTTTCTACGTCAGGAAGCCAACCACTGGGTCAAAGGGATTTTGAAGTGGAGGTGGATTTGCCAAAAACCGGTAAATAATAGGCCATACCAAACACCAGATACATGATGACACCGAATATTTTCAGGATAAAATTCAATTGATCCCAAAGCCTGTAATCCATTTGATCCAATTGCAGTCCCATACTGACAAAATACAAAAAGGAAGATGAGTAAAAGAAGAAGATAAAGGTGGTTACCCAAAAAACAGGAAGAGTCAAAAGATTTTGATCCAGGTACCAGTTTTTATAAATAATGCAAAAGAAAAAATAAATGCAACAACAAATGATCAGCATACTACCTGTTGTATAGGAATCAGTGTGAAAGCTTTCCTTGTTTTTTAAAAAAAAGAAATTGATCAAACCCCATAAAGCAAACAGAACCATGCCTGCGAAGATCCATTTTTGGGTCTTGGATTCTTCTAATACTACTTTAAAAAAAAACAATATCAACAAGGTTTCCAGGTAAACAAAACCAATGTTATAGATCCACAAATTATTGATTCCCCGTATTCCAAAATATTTTCCTGTTAACTCCACTACAGAAATCAACAAGAGGATACTGAAAATGATCCGATGCTGTTTTCTGTATTGACCCAATTCTAAAAAGAAAAGGGGAATGCTGAGAAGCATTCCCAAAACTATTGTGATGTTGTACCAATTTAGGAAATCCATAGGAAATTATCGGTTACAGGAGGGAGGACAAATATTACCTCCATTTTGGGTGCCACCACCTCCTGAACCTCCTCCCATTCCTCTTGCTTGAATCACCTCATCATCCACATCAATGATCTCTTCTCCTTCTCTGTTAGCAGCAGCCAAGGCCAAAGACACCCTGCCTTCGTAATCTTCTCTTAGTTTTCTGTCTTTTGGAATCAGGTCTAGGTTTTCTTTGTCATATTGGCCAAAATACATTTTGATTCCTCCTGATTTTTTGTCGGTCATATCCAAAAGTTTCTGAATAAGATCCCGATCAAAAAACACCCAGTCCGTTTGTTCTTCAATCTCCTTTCCATCAAATCCCTTTGCTTTTTGGAATTTTTTGGCGGATTTGTCATAGACTTCCCTGAATTGTGCTAATTGTTCTCTGGTCATGATTTCTGAATGTTAAGTTAATTATTTAGAATTTGGTAAATATTAATTTCATAAAGCATCAAGATCCTGATCTGCATGGATTGTTTTTTGGTAGATCATTGGGATAAAATAGGCCAAACCAAAGGTCAAATACATGATACCAGCCATTAATCTGTTGAAACCAAAGATTACTTTCACATTGGCGATCACCATTTCCGGAAAAAACTGATATGTACCAAATACCAATAATGCCTCAATATAAAAAAATATGATGAAACAATTGATCCAAAAATGGGGCAATGTCAACAAGTTCTCTTTGGGATAAAAACGTAGGTTGATGATGTCAAGAAGCAGATTCATGGAGAGGTATATAATGAGCATACCAAAGGGCAAAAAGGAATAAAATTGGAAAACCTTATCTATCTGTTGAAAAAACATTGAATTCACCATTCCCCAAATCAAAAGCATCATAGCAATTTGGAAAATCCGCTTTTGAAACTTTCGATCTTTTTTGAGGGTGAAATAGTAACCGATTAGCATGAATGATTCCAAATAAATCCAGCCTAGGTTATAAAGTAAGGTATTGTTTATTCCTTTACGAGCAAAAAAACTGCCTGAAAACTCCATGGCCATGACAATACAAAGTATTCCTAAAATTACTTTTTGGGAATGATCGGGAGGGGTGTTTTTCTGAAAGAAGTAAACCAATCCGGAGATCAGACTGATTACGAGCAATATCAAATAGAGATTTGGCCCCATTTATCGATTTTGAATGAAAAACTGATGACATCGTGAATAATAATGCAAGATAAATAGGATATTAAAGTGCTGAAATACCCAATTCACGGTATTTTTTTCAAAAAACAGCTGATTTTTAATCGTTTATAGGTAAAAAATCAAAAAAAGCCGGGAATTTTTCCCGGCTTTCAACATTTATCCCGAATAAAGGGAAAGAACTTTTTTCAATTTAGGCTACTTTTTTCACATCCTCTGCAGCTTCTTTGCTCAGTTCTCGTCTCATTAAGTCTACGACGATCGGAGTGGCGATATAAATGGAGGAATAAGTACCCACCAAAACACCAATAAACAATGCAAAAGAGAAACCCCTTAAAACCTCTCCACCAAAAATCAGAAGGACTATCACCACTATCAATGTGGTAAACGAAGTAATCAATGTTCTTGCCATGGTTTGGTTGATGGCATCATTGAACATCTTGACCAATTTTGAGGTACCTCGATTAGAGATGTTTTCCCTGATCCGGTCAAATACAATTACGGTGTCATTGATGGAATAACCAACCACAGTCAACATGGCTGCAATAAACACCTGGTCAATTTCAAAATTTGCACCCAGAAGACTTGCGATGGCAAAGGCAGCCACTACAAACAAGGTATCGTGGATCAAAGCTATGATGGATGCCAAAGAGAATTGCCATTTTCTGAACCTCAACAAAATGTAAAGGAATATCGCTACCAAAGCAAAGAACATGGCTTCCATAGATGATTTTTTGATGTCATCTGCTACGGATGCACCTACCTTGGAGGAGCCTGTAATGGTGAAAGAGGTTTCGTCTATCCTGTTGGCATTGTCGATAAATGTCAATCCGGTAACGGTACTGATTCCTTCTTTGATTTTACTTTCCACTTCCCTGTTAGAAGCATCATCATCTTCGTTGATGAGGTAAGAAGTCGTAACTTTTACGATGTTGTTACCCCCATAGGATTTCACCTCAACGGAGCCATCCAATTCCTGATCCAGACCTACCTTTAAGTCAGAAGCTACTACCGGTTCACTGAATTCCACAATGTAAGAACGGCCTCCTGTAAAATCCACTCCGAATTTCAATCCACTGGTCAAAGCAACGATTAAGCCTACCACTATGATACCTGTGGATATCAAATAAGCGACCTTTCGCTTACCCAAGAAGTCTATGTTCAGGTTATTCAAGAGGTTTCTGGAGAAAGGAGTACTGAAGGAAATCCTGCTCTTGTCCCCTTTTTTGCTCAACCAGTATACAATAACTCTTGTGATAAATACGGCAGAGAAAAAGGAGGAGGCAATGCCGATCATCAATACGATCGCAAACCCCTTGACTGGTCCCTGACCCAGGGCATATAAAATAGCACCGGTAAGGAAAGTGGTCACATTGGAGTCCAAAATGGCACTGAAAGCCTTGTCATAACCTGAGTTAATGGCTTGCAGCAGTCCGGCCCCGTTTCGCAATTCTTCTTTGATCCTTTCAAATATCAGCACGTTGGCATCAATGGACATACCTATGGTCAAAACTATACCTGCAATTCCAGGCAAGGTGAGCGCTGCACCCAACTGAGCCAAAATCCCCAGGATAAAGAAGATGTTGAAAATAAGTGCTGCAATCGCCACAAAACCTCCTGTGGCATAATAGGCTACCATAAAGAGTACAACAATGACCAAACCTGCAACCATCGAGGTGATCCCTTGTTTTTGAGCTTCTTTACCCAATGTCGGCCCGATTATGGCCTCTTCTACGATTTTGGTAGGAGCGGGAAGCGTACCTGATTTAAGAATATTCGCTAAATCCTTGGCTTCCTCAATAGTGAAGTTACCAGTGATCTCGGATTGTCCTGATGGAATTTCTCCCTGCACAGTCGGGGCAGTATATACATAGTTGTCCAAAACGACAGCTATTCTTCTACCAATGTTGTCTGCCGTGAGTTTCCTCCACCTTCTAGCACCCTCAGAATTCATTTGCATGCTGACGGCGGGTCGTGAAGTTTGGTCTAAGGTCTGTACTGCATTGGTGATCACATCACCTTCCAGCGGTGCCTGCTCAAAACCTCTGTTGGCCTTGATGGCATGCAGTTCAAGCAGTTCTAAGCCGTCCGCCTTTTGAGGCTTGACAGACCAGAGTAACTTAATGTCTTTTGGCAAAAGGAATTTGATATCTTCTCTGGCAAAGATCCGATTAATCGTCATCGTATCTTTGACTTCATATACCAGCCCATAATTGGCTTTCAATAGAGAAAATAACGGAGAAGTGCTGGAAGTAAATTCATCATCCCCTGTGCCTTCTGCCAGCTGTCTTTCCAATTCAGTGGTCAGAGAGTCCAGGTCAGATATGTCCTCTCCACCATCTTCAGAGACCATCTTTTGCGCTTCTTGTTCTGCGACCAAAGTGGAATTGATTGATTCAAGCGCACTACCGTACTCATTGATTTCAGCCACTTCCCAAAATTGTAGCTTGGCCACACCTTGAAGCAGATTTCTGACTCTTTCGGGATTGTCCACTCCAGGAAGTTCTATCTGAATCCTACCTGATCCTTGAATTCGTTGTATGTTGGGCTGAGACGTTCCAAACCTATCAATTCTTGTCCTAAGAATATTGAATGAGCGTTCTATGGCATTTTCTATCTCTGAATCAATGATGCCCAAAATATCAGCATCAGAGCTTTCCAGAGAGATCCTGCCCCTGTTAGCTGCAGTTGCGAAAATGGTATTAAGTTTTTTGTCTCCTGCCTTCTCATTCCAGACATTGTAAAAAATATTGACAAATTTTTCGTTGCTGGTTTTTGCTCTTTCCTGAGCCTCGTCAATAGAAGCAAGGAAAATTGGATCCTTGCTGTTTCCGGAGAGTCCTTTTACAATTTCAATGGGAGAAACTTCCAAGGTCACATGCATACCACCCAAAAGGTCAAGGCCAAGTCCCAATTCAGTTTCTTTTACTTCTTGGTAAGTGAACGGTGCTCCAAGAAAGCTGTATACAGGTTCTCTCCAGACGGAATCCAAATAGGATTGTCTTTTGGAGAAGTCTACGTTGCCAATATCATCTGTGGCATAGGCATCAGCTGATTTTTGGACTTTATTCGATACCAATGTAAATGACAGGTAGTACAGACACAAGGCTGTGATGACTACGGTCAAAAACACGATGACACCTTTGTTTCGCATAGTTGTAATGAATTAATATAAATGGTTAATTTGATTATAAATGACGGCTAAGCATGACCTGAACAGGCCAGCTTGGATTTTACTCTGTGGTGGTTTGTTGAATTATGGAGCGTTGGTAGATATTATCCGCTCAAAAAGTATCTGTATAAATTGGCTATTTTGTGGCCCAAAATCAATTTCAAAGAAATAATTTAACGTTTCGACAGGCTTGACCTCATAAATGAAATGAAGAACAGCAGTAGCCAAATTGGTTACAAAAGGAACAATGGCATCAGAAGCTGCATTCAAGAAAAACCCTGGTACCTCATTTTCTTCAGAACCAGATTGAGAATCTTCTACCGAAGGGGTAGTGTCAAGCGCGGGATGATACTCTAAACCGCTGACGAAAAAACACAACATCAGCACCAAAAAGAGGCTAAACCTCTTCTTATTCAGGCCATTATGTCTTTGATTGTTTTTCATCGACTGCAAATATAGGATTTTTCACGTTTTCTAGCACAATTATCAAGCATATATTTAATGCTTTTCACAATAGAGAAGTCTTTGTTAACGATATACCACTGTAGCCAAAACTGGTCTACCCATTTAAACACAAAGCTAAACTAAACATTTACAGAAAAGCGATGTTTGTCGGAACACTCAATGTTTAACTTTTACATTTCTTTTAGTAGATACAACCCCTGGGGAAAACATAGATACCAACAATGATGGGAAGCTTGACGTTGCTCTAAGAGAGATATACTATAATGACAACTTTCCTTGGAGAACTGATGGATTGAATCTTGATTTGGAAACTGTTGCACTTCATGAAATGGGTCACGGTCTAAGCCAAGAGCATTTTGGGACCGGGTTCTTTAAAAAAATGGAGGACTTCAAATTTCACCAAGAGCTGTGATGAATGCCAATTATACTGGGGTACAACGTCAACTTTTTGGAACGGACAACGGAGGACATTGTTCTTTGTGGGGAAATTGGCCTAATCGATAATTAAGCGATGAATCAATAAGCCTGTTCTCAAGGCAGAACAGACTTATTGTATTTTTGGCTTTGCGGAAGTCTTAGCCTTTAGATAGGTTTTGATTACTTCCAAAGCCTTTTCAAAACTCCGATTGTTGGGAATGATGATGTCAGCATCATGCTTAAAGGGCTCTATGTATTTTTCGTAGGTGGGCATGACATGCTTTTCATACCGGTAAAGCACATCATCTAGATCATAACCTCGCTCCACCTTGTCCCTCACGATCCTACGCTTCAACTTGATATAATCTTTGGCATCGATAAAAATCTTCAGGTCCAAAAGATCAGCCAATTCTGGATAGTACAGCACAAATATCCCCTCCACTACCACTACAGGGGCAGGACTGAAAGATAAAATTTTAGGGGTTTTATTGGGGTTGTTGAAGGTATATTCCTGACGGGTAATGGTTTTTCCTTTTTGAATTTGTCGAATATCTTCCGCATACTGTTCGAAATCTATGGAATGAGGTGTATCAAAATTATGAACTCCTTTGTCATCGATAGGTTGGAGATGCCTTGCTTTGTAATAATTGTCCTGCGAAATCAGACAAATTTGACTGGATTCAAAAGAGTTCAATAATTTTTCAAGAAAAAGGGTTTTTCCAGACGCACTACCACCGGTGATTCCTACAATGTATGGCTTGTTCATGGGGGTTAAAATTAAAAAAAAATATTTAAGAAAGGACTCAGTGTTCAAAGTCACCTAAAATTTCTACTGAAAGCAGATCAATTTTCAACAATGCTTGTTAACTAGAAGTTTTGTATTATCAATTGGGATTTTTTCAAGAAAAATTCCTACTTTGCCAAAGCCAACTGTTATGAATTAATATCTTTTATGAATGCCAGAAGCCTTTTTGAAGAATACAAAATCAAATTAAAAGATCTATATCCAGAAGGAGAAGCGGATGCCTTGGTTCTTTGGCTCTTTTCTGAACTTTTGGGAGTCGATAAAAAGGATTTTGCCCAGAACCCCGTCCTCCCCGAAAATACCATGGAATTCGAAGCGGCCTTCAAGCGGCTGCTTGAGGGAGAACCAATTCAATATATATTGGGTAAAGCTTATTTTTACGGTCACCTTTTCAAAGTAGACCCTTCAGTACTGATTCCGAGAGGGGAAACTGAGGAGTTGGTGGACATGATCATCAAAGAAAATCGCGAAAGCAATTTGAAGATATTGGAAATTGGAACTGGGTCAGGATGTATTCCGATTACATTGGCCAAAGAAATGGACAAAGCGCAGGTATTTTCCATGGATGTTAGTCTGGAGGCGCTCCAGATAGCCTCTCAAAATGCCTTTTTTCACCAGTTGCCGGTTATATTTTACCTTAGAGATGTATTGAGGGATTCTCTTCCTGGAACTGATTTGGATATCATCGTTAGCAACCCCCCGTATGTGAGGGAAATGGAAAAAGAGGCCATGCACAGGAACGTAATCAACCATGAACCAGAATTGGCACTGTTCGTTCCAGATGATGATCCCCTTAAGTTTTACAGGGAAATAGGAAAAAAAGCCAATAAAGCCCTAAAACCAAACGGAAAGCTGTATTTTGAAATCAACGAGGCGCTAGGTGCACAGTTGACTGAAGTCTTACGCCTATTGGGTTATCAAAACATTGAGCTTTTAAAAGACATGCATGGAAAAGACAGGTTTTGCAAAGCCCAAAGAGGGACTTAAAAAAACCTGTCTTTTCAATTTAAGAATGAGAAATTAACTTCCGCAGCCAAAGCAATCAAAATGGCTGTCAATGGGCTTGGTCCCTTCCAGTTGCATCTGTAAATTATGGATCTTGTCTCTGATCTCCATATCGGTGAACATATTTCCGGTAAGGGTGCTTTTCAATTGATTTATTTCTGCCTCTAGGTTGTTTTTTTGCTCTGTGTTCATATTAGGGTTTTTAGCTGTTTGAAAATATACAACCCATTGGAAAATCCCAATTAAAAATCATTTTTTCTGGTATCATAATCATAATCCTGAAAAGGACTCTCATCCATTTTATACCTTTCACAATCCAGATCTATGCTAAGTGGCCGCTCCGGTTTCGGGAATGGACCTTTGGTAATGCCCAAACTTGCATCGGCGTAGACTTTGGTCATGTATTTGATCCAAATGGGTCTTGCAGTTCGGGAACCTTGGCCACTTCCCCAGTTTCTGAAGTGAATGGCTCGATCATCACCACCTACCCATGCGCCACTTACCAAATCCTTGCTCACCCCGATGTACCAGCCATCGGAAGCATTCTGAGTGGTACCGGTTTTTCCTCCCAATTCGTTGCCTTCATCCCTAAGCGACCAGGGTACTCCTTGGCTGGTTCCTGACTGTTCTTCAAATCCACCTTTTAGCATATGCAACATGATATAAGCATGTTCTTCACTCATGGCAGGCTTTTTCCTTGGGGTGAATTGATGCAGCAGATTGCCATTGCTGTCTTCAATCCTATCGATATAAAAAGGAGTGATGTGTTCTCCTTGGTTGGCAAAGGTCCCAAAAGCACCTACCATCTCATAAATAGATACATCGCTTGTTCCCAAAGCCAAGGCCGGCACCTCATCCAATTCGCTGGTAATTCCTAACCTGTGAGCTGTCTCCACTACCAGTTTTGGGCTCAGCTTCTTCATCATGTAAGCGGTCACAGAGTTGATGGATTGAGCCATTGCTTTTCTGATGGTCATTCTTTCGTAGGAAAATTTATTATCAGAATTTCTGGGGCTCCAGGTAGGCTGACCGGGTATATTGACTTCAACAGGCTGGTCTATGACCGTGTAGCATGGACCATATCCGTTCTCCACAGCTGCTGCATACACAAATGCCTTAAAAGTAGAGCCGGGTTGTCTTCTTCCTTGTTTGACATGGTCATATTTGAAATGCTTTTGATTGATGCCTCCTACCCAGGCTTTCACATGGCCTGTTTTCGGATCAACAGACACAAATCCTGTCTGAAGATGTTTTTTATAATGGTAAAGGGAATCCATTGTGCTCATCAATGTATCTATTTCCCCTTTATCCCATGAAAATACCCTCATGGGTTTCTTTTCATTCAATTTGATCTGTAAAGAGTCAGAATCGGCCCCATATCTCGTTCTGTATACACGGTATGCTTCTGTTCTTTTCACAGCAGTTTCTAGGAAATTCTGAATAGGTCTTCCCTGACTGTCTATCCAAGGCACCCTGTTTCCAGTTTCCTGGTCAAACCTTTTTTGTAATTCGCGCATGGATTCATCCACGGCTTCTTCTGCATATTTTTGAAGGCGGCTATCTATGGTGGTGTAGATCTTCAGCCCATCAGCAAACAAATCATAAGGTGTCCCATCTGGTTTGAGACTTTCTTTGGTCCATTGAAGTAAATCCGCTTTGATGATTTCTCGGAAATATTGAGCAAGACCTTTGTTGTGGCTCTCAACCAAATAATCCAAAGCCAAGGGTTCGGCCATGATGGAATCATATTCAACATCATTCAAGTACCCGTACTTTCTCATTTGACCCAAAACAGTGTTTCTTCTCCTCAGGGAATTTTCCGGATTGAATACCGGGCTGTAATAACTCGGTGCTTTGAACAAGCCTACCAAAGTAGCAGATTCCTGGACGTTAAGATCCATGGGTTCTTTGTTAAAAAAAGTCTTGGCGGCTGTTTTTATCCCGTAAGCATTGCTTCCATATTCCGAAGTATTCAGGTAAAGGGTAATTATTTCATCTTTGGTATAGGAGCGCTCCAATTGGGTAGCTACAATCCATTCTTTGGTTTTGATGATCAGCATCCTCAATCCGGGAACATTGCTTAGCAATCCCTGAGAAGCTGATGTTCTTGTTTTGAATAGGTTTTTGGCAGTTTGCTGACTTAAAGTACTTCCTCCTCCAGAACTGCTTTGGCCCAGTAGGATTGACTTGAACAATACCCGAAGTAATCCTTGGGGATCTATGCCAGAATGTTTTTCAAAACGGATGTCTTCCGTAGCAATCAAAGCATTGACGAGATTTTTTGAAAGTTCATTGTAAGTGACCGGAGTCCTGTTTTCCCGGTAGTATTTTCCCAGCTGTACACCATCTGCGGAATACAGTTCAGAAGCAAGTTCACTTCTAGGGTTCTCCAGGGCTTTGAAATCCGGCAGATTTCCATACAAGCCCAAAAAGTTGACACTCACAGACCAGATGAATATAATCAGGGCCAGAATGAGGGAAATGAAGGTGTACCAAGCATACTTGATGAGGTTGGATCCCGAAGAGGTGTTTTTTTTCGGCGAAGTTTTCTTTGGCATAAGCTTATTTATAGGATCTGGAATAAAAAACCAAATATTCGGCCAGATTCTTTCTTTTATTGAGTTGTTGGAAATTTTCTATGGAAATTACAAAAGTATTCTTTTTAAATTCAGCACCGACGCCTTGAGGGTTAAAATTTGCTAAGAAGGTTTTTTGATAGCTAAGTGCTCTTTCTGCATTGGAGAATGGGCTCACAATAATGATGGTTTGTTCTCTGGTAAATGACAGATTTCCTGTCCTTAACCTGGCATTGGGAAAACTTTGGCTGTGAAAATTCTCAAGATCTCCGGTTAGGTTTTTGGCAGCAGAAGCCTCCTGAGGTTCTATTACCAAAACAAAGATATGCGTGAGGTTAAGGTTTAATTTGTAAATCCCTTCTTCCGATGGCTGGTCTTCTGAAGTGGCATTAACCGCTGCCTCAATGTCAGCTTCATTTGGCATTGGCAACTCTGCCACTAAGTCAAAGGTTTCCCTCTCCGGTTCTCCAAGAATTACAGCCAACATTTTTTTGGCCATGTTGTTTAGGTCCTTGTCTTTGGTAGTTTGGATATAAGCCTCCAGTTTTTCCTGATAGATTTCCTGAGGTTCAATTTTTCCAGCCACCATGATGTCCAACAGCAACAGCCTGTCAGTATGTTGGGTTAGGGGATAATTCTCCAGTACACCCCTAATGATTTGTCGGGATGTTTCATAGGATTTATTGACATAATTTTCATAGGCCTCCCTGTAGGCAGAAGCGGCTACTCTGTTCGATTGAGTACTTGGAGCAAGGTCTGGATTGTTGATCGATGCAGTAAAAGGAGACCCAGGATATTCCGAATTCAATAAGAGGCTGTATTTTTGAAAATCACTGCCCAAATCTTTATGAGCCAAGTAAAGGGTATAATACGTCTCGGGTTTTTTTAGACTTGTTGGAAAATTTGAGATGAATTTTTCTAAGTAATCTATGGTGAGTTGGGGTTCATTTAGGTCAAAGAACAGCAACTTTCCCAATTCGAAATAAGATTCCTCCAATTCTTGGTTAAGAATATCCATATCAGCTGGAGTTCTGGGAATATTGGCCAACAGGTCATTCTTGTCTGGCAAGGCCAAGGGGGTTTCTTCAATGTCATCCACCACTTCAGTTGCTGAATCGGGTCTGTTTTGAGGGACTTCTTCGGTGACGGCAAGGTTCATGGAAGAACCTCTCCGCCAGTTGTCTTGTAAGCGTCGGCTTCCCCAAATCCTTGAAAACTCGATGGCTCCCTGCTGAATGGCCAGGCTATTGTCAAAATAAAATGAAGACCCCCCGCCCGAGCTTCCACCGAAAGCCAAAAGGTTACTAAAGATGTTGGTGGGTTGAGGTGTTGCTTTTTCTTCCGCTTCTCGCATCAACCTTTCTTCTTCTGCTAATATAAATGCATCTGCGACAAGTTCCTGCTCCTCTGGGCTCAGTTTTGAAAGAGCAATCAAGCTGTCGTTCTTGGAGATTCGATCATAATGAAGCACATAGTTGTCCAGAACAGTTTTTCTTTCATTCAAAGCCAAATATAAATTGTCACCTTGCTTTACATGGGTCAGGGCACTATCCAGATAAAATTTCGAAGCCCTATAATTCTTCTTATCCGTGTAGGCAATTTCAGCCAATTTCTGATAGATATAAGCCTTTTGCTTTGGGTTGCCCCCTTCCTCTCTGGCTGCCAAAGTGAGGAATCTTATTCCTTCTTCCAGTTCTCCCTGATTAATTTCAAACATGGCCCTTTCAAACAGGACCACATCTCTCAAAGCCCTGTTCTTACTGTTGTTGTAGAGGTCTTCGTAATATTTCCTGACTTTTCTGAAGTCTTTGCTTTTATTGAGTTCGGCAACCTGCTGAGAGTAAAGTTGCGCGAAAAAAGTCCGCTCGTAGGGTGGATTACCTTTTAATGCTTCCTGATAAAAATTGAAGGAAATGGCATCTAAACCTTCCCTTTGATACAGTTGCCCCAAAATAAAATTGATTCTGGATTTTTCTTTGACATCATTGGTCAATTCTATGGCCCTGTTCAAGGAGGTAATCAACCCATTTTTGTCTTGCCTTTGTTCGTAATAATAGGCCAGGGTCTTATACAATTTTTGCCTGTTCTCATCAGAGATTTTGGTTTCCTTGGAAAGAAAATCCACGACATAAGTGGCATCTTCATATTTTTTGAGGTCTGTGAAAGCTCGGAAAAGCTGAATAAGTGCGGCGTGGCGAATATCATCCTTCTTGCTGTTGACATTCAAGTATTTAAAGGTATTGATGGCTTCATCAAATTCCGCATTGTAATAGTCCACCAACCCAATAAGGAAATAGCTGTCATCTTTCCATTTGCTGATTCGATGCCAATCAATTGCCTTGGAAGCCATTTCCCTTGCCTCTTCCAACACAGCTTCCTGTTGTTCAATCACTGCACTGTCGATGGGGTAAAATACCGGAAGGATTTGAGTATAGTCCTCTTTGTGGGCCAAAGCGATACTTCTTTCCACTTCTGCAATTTTTTGGCTGGCCAGAAAATAGGCATTGTACTTGGCCGTTACATTATGGAACATCCTGTTGGTAAAGGTATTTTTTTCAGAGGAACAACTGGAAAATACCCATATACCCATTACTAAGAAAAACAAGATTTGCTTTTTATTCAGCACCATTCAACATTAATAAAGTCCTAAATTAGTTCTTTTGACTTAAATATTTAAACGCTTCAATTTTATATTCTATTTTTGCAAGGCCAACATTAATAACCCAACTCTCACTTGAATTTAGGAAAGATAAAAAGCTGGATTGAGACCAAATTCCTTTTTGTAGTCAGAAAGGAGGAGGATTTTTCTGTCATTACCTCTTTCAGCATTTCCAAAAAAAGAATCGGTCTTTTGCTCATTCTATTTTTCATGGTGTCTTTTGTCATATCACTATTCTTGGCTCGAACGCTCTTGAACAAGTGGTTTGACCCTGCTTTCCAAGAAACTGAAAATACGGCCAAAATTTATGCTTTATCGGAAACGGTGGATTCACTGCTTACGGAAGTAAAAGCAAAAGACCATTACCTCAACAACATCAAACGGATCATTGCTGGGGAAAATCCGGGTGAGGAAGAGGTGTCAAGCCCCGAAAGTGTAGAGCCTTTGGCTGGGAACAGAGAAATTGACCTCTATAAATCCGGAGAAGCAACCAAAAGTATTATCGCCGAATTTGAAACGGTAAATATAGAGGAATTGAATTTGGGAAGGGTGAGTAGAACTTCATTTATTGACACTTATTTTTTTCCACCGGTTAAAGGTGTCGTCACCAGCCCATTTTCGCCTACCTCAAATCATCTTGGCATTGATGTTGTAGCTACTGACAACGAGCCAGTTAAGGCCATAGCTGACGGTACCGTGGTCTTGGCCAGCTGGACTTTGGAAACCGGTTATGTGATCAGTATCCAGCATTCTAATGAATTAATTTCCATTTATAAACATAATTCTGTATTATTGAAATCAATAGGTGATGTGGTCAGCGGAGGAGAAATTATTTCTATTATCGGCAATACCGGCGAACAATCTACTGGGCAGCACCTGCATTTGGAATTGTGGTACAAAGGAAACCCGCTTAATCCCCAAGAATTTATAACCTTTAACTAGTTATGTTCAATAACACGAAAACAGAAGAGAAAAAGTCAGTTGCCCAGATGGTTAATTCAAGCAACCTGATCGCGAAGGAGACAAAAATCGTAGGCGATATTATCACACAGGGTAATATCAGAATTGAAGGAGTACTTGAGGGTACTCTTGATTCCAAAAACAAAATTGTTATCGGGGAATCTGCCAAAGTAATCGGCAGCATTTCAGCTACTGAGGCCGAAATAGCCGGACATGTCAAGGGTGTCATCAATTGTTCAGACATTCTTTTTCTTAAAAAAACAGCCCAAATTGAAGGAGATATCTTCACCAAAAAATTGGTGGTAGAAAACGGAGCTGTATTTATAGGACAATGCAATATGACCGGTAATAAGCCAACCCACGAGAGCAACGGGGTAAAACCAAAAGCCAGAGAAAAAGAGCTGGTCTAACTTAACATGCCAAGCTACATCAAATATTTTGGTTTGGCATTTCAGATGTGTGCAGTCATCGGTATTGGTACCTGGATAGGATTTAAAATACAGACCAAAAGCCAAATGGGATTTCCTGTCTGGCTTTTGCTATTTTGTTTTCTTTCCATTTTTTTGGCGTTTTACCAGTTATACCGATCCATAAAAAATGACGAAAAGCAAGAAAACAGGAACAAAAAGTCATAATTTTGCGCCTTCTAAATGAAAGGCATGAAAATTAGAAATTCCACCCATTTCAAACTCTTTTTGTTCACATCCTTGATTGCTCTAATTGGCTGGTTGATGCAATCAGTTTTAAAGCCGGAATGGGTTCACACCAAGTTTTGGGAAATAATTTTGTTTTATGGTTTGCTCACCCTTTTTTCTGGGCTATTGATTCAATATTTAATCAAAATAAGCAAAGAAAATTTTGCGAGTATCCTGCTCTTGGGCACAATAATAAGATTTTTGGCCAGTATAGTTTTTATTGGCGTCCTTCTCTACCTTGGGGTGGAAAATTTAATTTTGTTTGTGGTTAATTTCTTCGTTGTTTATTTGTTGTATTTATTGTTTGATATCTACGCCTTAATAACTAATTTGCGCCCGCATTCAAAGTAAGTTCCTAAAATTCCGTTTGATGACGCGTCATTTATTGCACTTAAGTGTTTTATTTTCAGTGGTTTTGCTGATGTGCTCAGCCCCCGCTTTCGCTGCCGCAGGTAGTGGAGAAGAAGAGGATAAAACTGGTTTTATCATGCATCACGTCAAGGATTCCCACGAATGGCATTTTGCCACTTTCGGGCATACCCATGTGACGCTTCCTTTACCGGTGATCATATATTCCAAAGACAGGGGATTAGAGGTTTACTCTTCCAAAAACTTTCAAAATCCAGACACCCATGCTTTTGGCAAAGAATATGGACACAATGGGTACTATATTGATGAGCATGACCACCTGAAAGCTGAGGATAAATCGAGGAGCTTTGTGGAGCTATCCATTACCAAAAATGTGGCCATGCTTTTTTTGGTCATATTGGTGGTACTTTACCTCATGTTGTCCACGGCAAAATATTATAAGAACAATCCAAACTCACCACCTAAAGGGATTGCCTCATTTGTAGAGCCCATTGTGATCTTTGTCAGGGATGAAATAGCCTTGCCCAATATCGGTCCCAAATACAGGAAATTTACCCCCTATTTGTTGACCATATTTGCCTTTATATGGATAGGTAACTTGATGGGATTGATGCCGGGTGCTGCAAACTTGACTGGAAATATCGCTGTAACTGCTACCCTTGCGATCTTCACCTTGGTGGTAACCAACCTCAGTGGAAATAGGGAATACTGGAAGCACATCTTTGCAACACCCGGAGTACCAAAGGCAATACTTCCCATCTTGGTGCCCGTGGAAATTCTTGGGGCTTTCATCACCAAACCTTTCGCCTTAATGGTCCGATTGTTTGTGGCCATTACCGCAGGTCACATTGTGATCCTGAGCTTCATTGGGTTGATTTTCGTATTCGAATCGTATGCAGTGGGGCTAGCCAGTACGGTCATGGTGACTTTCATTCTCCTGATTGAACTTCTTGTGGCCACTATTCAGGCTTATGTGTTTACGCTGTTTTCTGCTATGTACATTGGGCAGGCAGTCGCAGAACATGAGCATCATTAATTCAGTGCATTTTCTTTGTTCAATTTATAAATAATAAACACGTATGTTAACTTCAATCTTGTTATCTGCCGGTTTTGCACTTATGGGTGCTGGTATCGGTGCCGGAATTGTCGCGATAGGCGCAGGTCTGGGTATTGGTAGAATCGGTGGTCAAGCCATGGAGGGCATCGCCCGTCAACCTGAAGCAGCTGGGAAAATCCAGACTGCCATGTTGATCATTGCTGCCCTTATCGAGGTGGTATCCCTGTTTGCAGTGGTAGTGTGTCTACTGATTGCTTTGGGTGATTACACTTTCTAAGAAAAATCCGGGGATCAGCGCTAGGCTGATTCCCTAATTTCTTTCAATTGAACAAAACAGAAATAGACCTTAAAAAATAATACGTTATGGATCTTATCTTACCGAGTTCGGGACTGGTGATATGGCAAATCATAGGATTTTCCATTCTTTTGATTTTACTGGCAAAATTTGCCTGGAAACCTATTTTGTCTGCCTTGGATGAAAGAGAGCTTACCATAGAAGGTGCGCTTAAGTCTGCTGAGGTAGCGCGAAATGAAATGGCAAATCTGAAGGCAGAAAATGAAAAACTGCTTCAGGAGGCTCGGATCGAAAGAGATGTTATCTTACAAAAGGCACATGAGGTTTCAGCACAAATGATCGAGGATGCCAAACAATCAGCCATTCAGGAAGGTGCAAAAATGATCGAAAATGCCAAAGCTGTAATTGAGACTGAAAAACATGCCGCATTAGAGGATTTAAAGGTACAGGTAGGTACGCTTTCACTGAATGTGGCAGAAAAATTACTCAAGAAAAACTTTGCTGACGATGCCACCCAAAAAGCACATGTCGAAGAGTTGGTCAACGACCTTAAGTTAAATTGATATGTCGGATATTAAGGTAGCTACCCGATATGCCAAATCTTTATTGGACTTGGCCATAGAAAAGGGGAAACTTGAAGCCATAAAGGAAGATATGCAGAAATTGCATACGATCGCCGATCAAAACAGAGATTTTGTATTGATCTTAAGGAACCCTATAGTCAACACAGACAAAAAAAACAATGTGTTGAAATCCCTTTTCGGAAAAAGTGCAGATCCTATCACCATGAGGTTTTTTGATCTGGTAACCAGTAAAAACAGAGCGGATGTTTTGGTGCAGACTGCCAATGAGTTCCAAAGGCAATACAACCAATACAAAGGTATTCAGGTGGCTGAACTGACTACGACTTTTCCATTGAGCGATAAGTTGAAAAAGGAGATCGTGGATATCGTCAAGGAAATTTCTGGCTTGGATACCGTGGAATTGGTCGAGAAAATAGACAAAGATCTCATTGGGGGATTTATACTAAAGGTGAACGACAAAAGACTCGATGAATCCCTGAGTGGCAAATTAAGAGACCTCCGGTTGAAGTTTGCCCAAAAATATTACGAAAAACTGTACTAAATCATAGCATCACATTTAATACCAATAGATAATGGCAGAAGTAAGACCTGATGAAGTTTCGGCAATATTGAGAGAACAACTTTCCAATGTCAAAACAGAGGCTGAACTTGAAGAAGTGGGCACCGTACTCCAAGTGGGTGATGGGGTTGCCCGTATATATGGACTTTCAAAAGCTCAGGCAGGTGAATTGCTTGAGTTTGACAATGGCCTAAAAGCCATGGTGTTGAACCTGGAAGAAGACAATGTTGGAGCCGTATTGTTTGGAGACTCCAAATTGGTCAAAGAAGGGGACAATGTCAAAAGAACCAAAAAAATCGCTTCTATTCAGGTGGGCGATGGGATGTTGGGCAGGGTAGTCAACACCTTAGGTCAGCCTATCGACGGTAAAGGTCCCATACAGGGAGATCTTTACGAAATGCCACTTGAAAGAAAGGCTCCCGGGGTTATTTACCGTCAACCGGTAAGTGAACCACTTCAGACAGGGATCAAGTCCATCGATGCCATGATTCCAATTGGAAGAGGGCAGAGGGAATTGATCATCGGTGACCGTCAGACTGGTAAGACTGCCGTGGCCATTGATACCATCCTGAACCAAAAAGAATATTATGAAAAAGGGGAACCTGTTTTCTGTATTTATGTTGCCATTGGACAAAAAGCCTCAACGGTTGCCGGTGTGGTTGCTGCTTTGGAAAAAGGTGGTGCATCCCCGTATTCTGTAGTAGTACTGGCCGGAGCATCAGATCCTGCTCCTATGCAGTTCTTTGCACCATTTACAGGGGCTTCGATTGGTGAATTCTTCAGAGATACCGGTCGTCCAGCTTTGGTGATCTATGATGACCTTTCCAAGCAGGCCGTAGCCTACCGAGAGGTTTCTTTGCTTTTGAGAAGACCTCCGGGACGTGAAGCTTATCCTGGAGATGTGTTTTACCTTCACTCCAGACTATTGGAAAGAGCTGCCAAAATCAATAAATCCGATACCATTGCTCAACAAATGAATGACCTGCCAGACAGCATCAAACATTTGGTGAAGGGGGGAGGCTCATTGACCGCATTGCCGATCATTGAAACCCAGGCAGGTGACGTGTCCGCGTATATTCCTACCAACGTGATTTCTATCACCGATGGTCAGATTTTCTTGGAAACTAATCTGTTTAACTCCGGTATACGACCGGCTATCAACGTGGGTATTTCCGTATCTAGGGTAGGTGGTAATGCCCAGATCAAATCCATGAAAAAAATTGCAGGTACACTAAAATTAGATCAGGCCCAGTTCCGTGAATTGGAAGCCTTCTCCAAATTTGGCTCAGACTTGGATGCCACAACCAAAAGAACCATAGAAAGAGGCAGAAGAAACCAAGAAATCCTAAAGCAAAACCAATATTCTCCTGTTCGGGTAGAATTGCAGGTGGCCATCATTTATGCCTCTACAAAAGGTTTGATGGACAAAGTTCCTGTCGACAGAGCAAGGGAATTTGAATCCGCTTATTACAATTTGCTGCAGGCTTCTTATACTGAGGCATTAACTGCGATCAAAAAAGGAGATTTGGATACAGCCGGACCACTTTTGGAAGCCGCTGCGAAAGAATTGACCCCAAAATTTGCATAAAATAATTATTGCGGGCAGTGGCTGTAGCCATTGCCCGAATATCCTATATCCATCATTATGGCTAATTTAAAGGAAGTCAAAGAAAGAATAACCTCGGTAGTATCAACCCAGCAAATCACCAAAGCCATGAAAATGGTTTCTGCTGCGAAATTGAGGCGGGCACAGGACAAAATTGTCCAAATGCGCCCCTATTCCCAAAAGTTGACTGCCATCCTAAACAATGTGTCTGCTGCCAGTGAAGGAGACGATGACGTGGTATACGCCCAAAAAAGAGAAGTCAAGAATGTTTTAATTGTTCCTGTCACCTCTGACAAAGGACTTTGTGGTGCCTTCAATTCCAATATCATCAAAGCCACAGTGGCACTCATCCACAATCAGCTTGCCGGTAAGCACATCACCATTCTCCCTTTGGGTAAAAAAGCCTACGAAGCCTTTAAAAAAACGGATCTCCCGGCTGTAAATCAGTATTATCAAATCTTCGCAGACCTTACTTTTGACAATGTCCGCGAGGCGGCACTTCATGCCATGAATGGGTTTACCAGCGGTTCCTACGATCAGGTGTTTTTGGTATTCAATGAATTCAAAAATGTGGCTACCCAGTTTGTGGTTGCCGAGCAGTTTCTGCCCATGCAGCGGCTTGAGGCAGAGGGTGCTGAAAAAGTCAATGAGGTGGAATACCTTATGGAACCCTCCAGGGAATATATCATTGAGGAATTGGTTCCTAATGCTTTGAAAATTCAATTCTACAAAGCAGTATTGGAAAGCAATGCATCTGAACATGGCGCCAGGATGACTGCGATGGACAAAGCCACAGAAAATGCCGGCGAATTGCTCAAAGAACTAAGGCTACTCTACAACAGAAGCCGTCAGGCAGCCATCACCAACGAAATCCTCGAGATCGTAGCAGGTGCCAATGCGCTGGAAGGCAAGTAAGTGAAAAATTTATAAACCAAAATTCAATAAAGAAAGCTGCCCTTAGGTGGCTTTCTTTATTGTAAATCAAAAAGGATCAGAACCTTGTCTTCAGGGTCGAAGATTCCAAATGATTCCAGTTTGGCTTGAGCCTCAGGAAGATTCTTGAACCGCCAAGGCTTAGGTCTCAAAGGCTCCACAATAGCCATGAACTGTCCATCATTGGTTACCCCAATCAACCGGTCTACTTTTCCATATTCAAAAGTTTCTCTAAACAAATCCGAACCTGATGTGACCATCTTTTTTTCTTTATCATAGAAATACAATTCAAAACCTGTTCTTTTTATAGTGCCAAAACTGATGAATTTTTCATTTTGAAACAGATTGAATGGATTACTTTCAAACTTTTCATCTTGCTGAAAATATGGCAATAGGTCCCCGTATTTTTCAACCATTTTTTCAAGATCAAGGCCATCTCTCTGAAAATCGAGGAAGTAAGCTGCCGAAAACAGTTCCTCCTGAATGTTGTATTGATAAATTGTATCCCTAAAACCGACTACAAAATTCAGAATTTTTTCATTTTCGGGTGAAATAAGATTGATTCTGTTGAAGGTACCATCATCTATGGTGCCTGCATATTCCAGGTAGGTTTGTATGGTTTTTTCCTGTTGTAGAAGGGCCACGTTGTGAAATCCATTCATGTCAGATAAATTGATGACAAACTCCTTGTTTTCCAGAAAATGCAAGTCTGAATAATAATAACCGTGATTATACCTTTCATCCCTTAAAAAATTTCCACTTAGATCAAAAAAGATTTTTTGCTGCCCATCCATGGGGATGGTGACCAGCTCTTTGGTCGATTCCTGATAATAAATGTTGGCAATGTTTTTATATTCTCCTGGTCCTTCACCGATCCGCTTGATCGTATGAATAGGCTGACCTTCTAGGGTGTAGATATGAAAACCATTACCAAGCATCCTGTCTAAAAATATATACAGGCTATCGACTTGTATCGCTTTTTCCACCATTCGGATCCTGTTATCTCCTTTATCATTGAGATAAACCACCTCTATATTTTTCAAAAGCGGTCTTAGCTCATTGGATTTTTCATAGACCTTTATTGGGATTGGCCCCGTGTAATTTTCAATTGCCACGGGTTTCAATTGACATGAAAAAAGGAAAAGCCAAATTAGAACAAATTGAAGGACTCTCATTTAAAGAATTAAGATATATTCGGGTAGGAATCCTACCTGAATTTTAAATTAGCCAAAATTTGTTAAAGTCCACGAATCAGGTCCAGGGGCATCACAAGTCACCTCCATAAGTATACTCCCTGCTGAAGTTTTTCTAAAACAACCTTTTACAGTTACAATTGGGCCACTCGTTTCAACTGTATCTTTACTCTTTAAACTTATTCAAAATGGCCAATAGTCTTTAAATTACTTAAGGTAATTAATATCTTCTAATTCCCTCAGCCACCTCCCTAGCCATAATCCCCAAGCCCTCCTTGTTGGGATGTACCCCATCGGGAAGTAGGTCAGGCTTGTTTTCCAGGGGCGCATATAAATCGATGATTTCAGCCTCGCTTTCTTTTGCGACTTCCATTAAGATGGGTCGCATTTCCTTTACCACGATGCTTTCGGTAATGCCCCAATTATCTTCAAATACCGGGACTGGTATGCAGATATATACTTTGCCATTCTTAGGCATATGCTGTTTGTATTCCGCTATCAAATCCAGGTAATCCTGTTTGAATTCTTCTGCATACTGCCAGTTTTGTGGCTTTGAGTCATTGGTACCCAGCTTGATGACCAATACATCCGGGTTAAAAGCCTTTACTTCTTTAAATTGAGTTTCCTCCCAGTAAGGGAAATCACCCTTCCTCAGTAAAGTCCTACCACTTACCCCGAAATTTGTAACCTGATACCCCTCGCCCAAGATTTGCTGCAGTTGTAAGGGATAGCTATCCGGATGTTCCCTACCCGGACCTTCGGTGATGCTGTCCCCCACGCAGGCCACTTTGATGGGTTTTTTCTCACAGCCTAAAAGAAAGGCCAGAAATACAATAGCAATCAGAAACAAATAATTTTTCATCAGGGGTTGGGTTAAAGTATAGGATGGAGTCAAATTTTGAGAATTGATTATACATTTCTTTTAAAAACAGAATTTAAGGGGTCAATCAAAGAGGATTGACTCCTTAAATTAAAACAATATTTTGAAAATGGAAACAAATGACCAAATAGGCCCTTTCGCATGTCAAAGAAACACTCCCAATCTCAAACCTCTTGGGCATTTTTCTGAAGCCCCTAAAATAAAATTCCTGAATTAACAGGATTCCCTTTATTCATATTTTTATCTTTGATGCCTCATTAAAAGCCGTCAGTTGTGAAAAAAATCGCCATCCTTGCTTCCGGTAGTGGTACCAATGCGGAAGAGATCATCAAATATTTCCAGAATTCACCCAAAGGAAAGGTCGTTTTGGTAGGTTCCAATAAACCTGACGCCTATGTTCTCCAAAGGGCAAAGAATTTTAAGATACCTTCTTTGACTTTTTCAAAAGCCCAGCTTGAAGAGGGTGCGGTCATGCATAAATTAAAGGAAGCTAGTGTTGACTTTCTTGTATTAGCGGGATTTTTACTCAAGGTTCCAGACCACCTGATTCAGGCTTTCCCTGACCGCATTGTCAACATCCATCCTGCCTTGTTGCCCAAACATGGAGGAAAGGGCATGTACGGTGCAAAGGTACATGCGGCGGTAAAAGTTGCAGGAGATAAGGAAACAGGCATAACCATTCATTTGGTCAATGAGCAGTATGATGAAGGAAAGATAATTTTTCAGGCTGCGGTGAAGGTCGATGATCAGGACAACCCGGATCAAATTGCCCAAAAAGTGCATGCTTTAGAGCACAAATACTTCCCAAATGTAATCGAAAGCCTGCTATAATCCTTTGGTTTTTGTACCTTTGCGACTTGGTAAAATTTACAATCTTCCCCATTGGGTTTTTGCTTTCTTTTTTCTATTTAGGAAAAACTAACCCAAAGATAATCATCAAATATGGCCAACAAAAAAATTCAATCCGCCCTAGTTTCCGTGTATTACAAGGACAACCTTGAACCCCTCATTGCCCAGTTGAAAGCCCAAGGAGTAAAAATCTACTCAACAGGCGGAACCCAGAAATTCATAGAAGACCAAGGTGCTGAAGTCATTCCAGTGGAAGAATTGACCGGGTATCCTTCCATTTTTGGGGGAAGAGTGAAAACCCTCCATCCCAAAATCTTTGGGGGTATCCTGCACCGCAGAGATCATAAAGGGGATGTTTCCCAAGCCAGAGAGTTTGACATTCCGGCCATCGACCTGGTGATCGTGGATTTGTACCCATTTGAAGAAACTGTTGCCTCCGGAGCATCGGAACAAGAAATCATCGAGAAAATTGATATAGGTGGGATATCTTTGATCCGGGCTGCCGCCAAAAACTTCAAGGATGTCACCATCATTGCGTCCAAGTCCCAGTATGCTGAATTGGAGGATAGGCTAAAAAAACAGGATGGCGCAACAAGTCTGGAAGACAGGAAGTATTTTGCTGCACAGGCGTTTCAGGTTTCCTCTCATTATGATACCCATATTTTCAACTATTTCAATCAGTCCGAAAATATTCCTGTCTTAAAAGTCTCAGAAACCAAAGCAAAAGCCCTTCGCTATGGGGAAAACCCACATCAAAACGCACATTTTTACGGAGATTTGGAAGCTCTTTTTGATCAATTGAATGGAAAGGAACTTTCTTACAACAATTTGGTGGATGTAGATGCGGCTGTGGCCTTGATCGCTGAATTTCAGGGAGAGACTGCCTTTGCCATTTTGAAACATACCAATGCCTGTGGGGTGGCCACTGCTGATTCTGTCAGAGAAGCTTATCAGAAAGCCTTTGCAGCTGATACCACCTCTGCTTTTGGTGGGGTGTTGATCACCAACCAAACTGTAGATCTTGCTGCCGCAGAAGAGATGAATAGCCTCTTTTTTGAAGTCCTGATTGCTCCAGAATTTGATGACAATGCCCTAGCTGTACTCAAAGGGAAGAAAAACAGGATTTTATTGAAGCAAAAGATCCAACTTGAAGGGACCAAGCAAATCAAGACCTTACTCAATGGCATCATCGAGCAGGACAAAGACCTAAAAACCGAATCCAAAGCAGACTTTAAAGTTGTGACCAAAGTGACACCTACTGAGGCAGAAAAGGATGCTTTGGTTTTTGCTGCCAAAGTCTGCAAACACACCAAATCCAATACGATCGTGCTCAGCAACAACAATCAGTTGTTTGCGTCCGGAGTAGGACAGACATCAAGAGTGGATGCCCTGCTACAGGCCATTGAAAAAGCCAAATCCTTTGGCTTTGAATTAAAAGGTGCTGTGATGGCATCAGATGCCTTTTTTCCTTTTCCGGACTGCGTGGAAATTGCCCACAAAGCAGGTATCACTGCGGTGGTTCAGCCGGGCGGAAGCATCAAAGACCAAGACAGTATTGATTTCTGTGACGCACATGGCATGAGTATGGTGATGACTGGAGTGAGGCATTTTAAGCATTGAAAAGATTTGGAGGTTTGATCATGACACCAATTGATATTTGATAGTGATACATATTATGTATGGATACAAATATTGCATTGAAATCGCATCCTGTTAAATGCCTTAATGAATTTAAATAAAAAGCGGCTTGGGAAATTTCCCAAGCCGCTTTTTTTGTCCTGTTCATTTAAAGGCAATCAGCTGGTATGATTTCTGTCAAATCATATGACATTAAACAGCTATTACCGATCAATAATCCAATTTGTAAGCCACCACTTTATTTTTAAAGAAAGTAGGTACGAGTACCAAATCCTGAGAAGGAATAAATTCAATGTCTGCTGTATTGGATTCCTGATCCTTGGTATCCAGTAATTTGGTTTCCTTTTCCCCTTCAATCAGCCAGATCTCACCCTGCCATCGGCTGGCCAAGAAAGCATCATCATCTAAGATAATCAAACCATCCCCTCCTGTCACAATGGCATTTACAACCTCAAAGTTGCCATCGGAGCTGTATTTTTTTAAACCCGAACCATCCAAGCCATAAACCGTACCATCATCTCTTACCCTTAGTCCATTGATATTTTCCTGACCTTCGGCAAAGAGGGATACGGAACCATTCTGTAACAAGTGGATATTGCCCGCCCTCATATCAGAAAAATATACCCTGCCTTCATGGGTATCCACATCATTCAGAAATTGGGCACCATTGACTCGGTACCGATTGGTGATTCGGGCAGTTTCGGTATCGATTTCCACCAATTCATCTATGTCAGTCACATAGAGCAATTTTCCCACAATACCCATTCCTTTAGGTGCATTCAGGCCTTTGACCCATTCTTTGGTAACGATTTTACCCTCTAGGTTGATGATGGAAATAAATCCATTCCCGTCTTTGACAGAAGGATCTCCATTGATATTGGAGACATAAATTCTTCCAGACTGAGGGTCATAAAGTACTGATTCACAGGTGTTCAATTCAGCCGGTGTTTCCCAGACCATTTCGAGACTGGGTTCTACCGGAACCACGCGGACAGCTTCCGCGCTGTCTTTGGCACCGCATTGCCAGAAAAGCATGGCATAACATGCAATGAGCGAAAATAGGGAGAGTGGATTTTTCATGGTTGTGATTTTTTTTAAAAGTACTTCAAATTTACCAATTTTAAGGAAAAAGTGGAAGTTTTAGAACTTTTGACCAACAAATCACTTTTCCACCAGAGATTTAAAAGAGAAATCAATAAATTCAAACTTCTTACCAATGAATTTAAAAAAGTTTGTTTGCCTACCGGCTACAATCACCCAAAATTAAAACCAAAAGGGACCGCTTATCATTCTTTGAATCAAGGATTGTCCTGATTTACTTATTTTAGTAAATAAACCACCTCTAATAATGAAGAAAATCATTTACACCCTGACTGTTTCATGCCTGTTCCTGGCCTGCAATGCGGTTGAAAAAGAACCCGACTATTCTAAAATGACCGATGCCGAAAGGTTGGAAGCAGCTACCAAGATGGCAAGGGAAACCATCATGGTGGATGGACACGTAGACCTTCCCTATCGCATGAAAGTGGGAGGATTCACTTTACAAAGAGAGATTTTGGATGTGTCGGAGCGGACCGATGGGGGTAATTTTGATTATGTGCGTTCGAAAGAAGGGGGCTTAGATGCTCCATTTATGTCCATTTATATTCCCTCCGGATATCAGGAAAGAGGAGGGGCTAAAGCCCTCGCTGATTCCTTGATTCTAATGACCGAAAGGCTGGCCAATACCTGGCCGGACAAATTTGCCATGGCTTATTCTCCCGATGATATTGAAAATAATTTCAAAGATGGTAAAATATCCTTGCCAATGGGGATGGAAAACGGCGCTGCCCTGGAGGATGACCTGAATAATGTAACCTATTTCCATCAAAGAGGCATTCGATATGTCACCTTGACCCATGGAACAGATAATCTTATCGGAGATTCCTCTTATGATACTACGGCTACCCATGGGGGTCTCAGTGAATATGGGAAACAAGTTGTCAAAACCATGAACGAGGTGGGGATCATGGTGGATATTTCCCATGTATCAGACAATACCTTTTATGATGTTTTGGAGATCACACAAGTTCCTGTCATTGCCTCCCATTCTTCTGCCAGGCATTTTACCCCGGGTTTTGAGCGGAACATGGGTGATGAGATGATCACGGCATTGGCAGAAAACCAAGGGGTCATCATGATCAATTTTGGGGGAAGTTTCATTGATTCAGCCTACCAACAGGGTGCAAACGAGGTGAGAGAACATTTGGTCAATTGGCTGGCTGAAAATGAGCTTAGCCGGAATGACCCTGAGGCAAAAGCATACATAGAAACGTACACTGCAGCCAACAATCCGTTTCCCAATGTGCAAAAGGTAGCGGATCATATCGATCATGTGGTGGCACTTGCCGGGATAGATTATGTGGGCTTGGGCTCTGATTTTGACGGAGTGGGAGACTCACTGCCCACAGGTCTTAAGGATGTTTCCATGTATCCCAATCTGATAGCCGAACTGCTCAAAAGGGGATACAGTCAATCGGATATTGAAAAAATATGTTATCAGAATATTTTCAGGGTATGGAGAGAAGTGGAGCGTTTTGCTTCTTCCTAAAAGGAAAAAGGTCATTTGGGATTTGGAAGTTGAACCATTTCCCAAATGACCATTGAAATACTATTCCTTCGCTCTCGTTTTTAAGGTGCCGTTTTCCACAAACCAAAAGTCAGAAAAATTAGTATTCCACTCCTTGAGATCAAATGCTTCTAGGTTACTGGAGCTACTGGTCTCCAAGGATTTCAGGGCACTTTGGTTTAAATCCCAAGTGAGCGGCGTGCTGTTGCTCAATTGCTCCGGCGCTTGATCAGGATCATTTTCTTTGACAAAATAGACTTGGTTCTGACCCATAATCTGAACTTTTCCGTCTCCATCAATGACAGCGGCAGTCCGCTCATCTACTGCAATTCCCTTTAAAGCCTGTCCGTTGCTTTCTTCTTTCAATCTGGCCATAAAGGCCACCAGTCTTCCTTCCCGGTTTCTTTGGGAAAAGTGTTGGTCGGTGATGGTGTTTTGGAGTAAGGGATGGTTGATTAGACTTGACCTTCTTACAGTGAGATTTGGGTCAAAGGGATTGGCCAAAGCCTCTGCACTGATGATACTGTTGTTCTCTCCAGTGTACACAAATTCCCCCATGATGGCACAGCCTGCACTCGTACCCCCTATGGGGATTCGTTTTTCATGAATAAGGTATTGGATGGCCTCTTCCACTTTGGTTCCCTCCCAAAATCGAAGGTACTGGGATTGGTCTCCTCCGGCTATAAAAAGTGCCTCAGCATTTTTGAGCGTTTCAAAAACACGGTCATCATTGGCACCCGCCGCGCTATTGATCAATAAGGTTTCCACCGAATTCAGCTGACCGAGTTCATACAGGTAATCATTGTACCCATCAGCACCAGAAGACCGGATGATGACAAAATCACCGCCCCCGGACTTTTCTATCATCCAACGCATGGCTTGGTCCACATCCGTGCTGCCACCCATCAACACCAAGCCCGATTCGGTTTCTGTATCTACATCTTCAGGATTGCCTACTCTTCCCAAAGAGTGTGGGTTTTGATCAGTAACAGGTGGGGTTGGGGGAGGGGTAACCTCCTGGCTTTGGCAGGAAGTAAGTCCTAGGCCTATTAAAAAAACAAGGGGGAAAAGTGGGATTTGCATCAGTTTCATAAATCTTTTCATTTTTTACTTCTCAAAGGGCAAAGCTAAGGCTAAAAATGGAGAAAAGCTCAAAGCGCATAGATGAAAGTAAGGAAAACAGGATATCAGAAAATCAGATGAAAAGCTTGAAGCTCAAAGGTGAAAGTGGTGGAAAACAGAAAAACAGGATATCGGAGAACAGGAAATCAGAAAAAAGCTAATAGGAGAAATTTGAAAATCTAGATATGGACAACTTGATAACCTGATTACAGGATGATTGGGCAGGCCTAACCTTTGCAAAGTATGATTTGGTCTAGCAACTTTGATCGTTGGTAACCATCAAATGTACGAAATTGGACAAGGTAATATTTTTTCTAAGTGATGCTTACCATTTGAATGCTAGGTTTTTAATGGTGGATATGCCACTTAAATTGATTTTTGACAAATATTTTCGGGACATCAAAAAAAATTTTTTATCTACGATTGTTTCTAAAAATATTTTGGCATTTAGTTAGTCAAGTCTATTCCGAAAACCAACAAAACTATTTAATAATCACATTATGAAAACTTTAAAAACTATTTTCTTTAGCACTGCCCTTGGGTTGGCAATCATGTTCGGCCTTACCTCATGTTTGGATAATGACCTTTCTGTCGTAGCAGATATTCAGGAGGACTTCGACAACATCACGGAAATCGAAGTCGATGGTGGGTTTCTCGACGTAGCATATACCGGAGAAACCGGAAAACAAAATGTCAGTTTGAATGCGTTTTTGAAAGCGAACTCTAACAAAAGAACTTCAATTGACTATAAGGTAGAAGGATCAAAATTAATCGTGAAGGTGAGCTCTAAAAGTGGATTTTTGGGAAATTTCCGAAGTGAAGGCCACATAAGATTAAGTGGTCCAAAAACTATGCTTGTTGATTTGGAGACCGGGTCAGGAAATATTACCGCATCGGATATTGTTGCTATAGAGCCAAACTTTTTTGTAGGATCAGGCAATTTGAAAGTCAGTAGGGTCAGTGCCGAAACTATGTATTTAACTACCTCCTCTGGTACATTGTCAGGACAGGATTTGACTGGGAAAATCCTAAGTATAACTTCTTCAGGTAAAATTGACATTCAGAAGGTGGAAGGAAATTTAGATGCTAGCGGATCAAGCGGGGAGTTTAAATTAAAAGATATCAATGGCTTGGTAAATGCCGTCATTTCTTCAGGTAAAATCGAAATGCAAAATATCCTTGCCCTAGGAAACGCACATGTTTCTTCAGGTAAAATTTCAGCCATTAACACAGGATTGGACCCCACCACAAACATCAAAGTTTCTTCAGGAAATGTAAACATCCAAACATTCAGTAATCTGGGTGATTTCAATTATAACATTTCCGCAGGTAGTGGCAGGATAAGGGTAGGAGAGAGTCAGTCTACCGGCGATTTGGTCATCATCAATGGATCTGCTCACACCATTAATGGAGAAGTGAATTCAGGAAATATTGAAATCGTAAATTAGGTCTGATTGGACACCCAGGAATAATTAACAATTTAGGCGTTAAATAGATATTCCCCAACGGAATGTTTAACAATTCGCAAAGTTGATGAATATTTCCGAAATTTCTTAAAACATTAAAAAAGGAAAACAAGAAACTAATTTATAGTTGTGTTTTATGTTTAGCACCTGCATCTATAAACATACTATTTCCAAGTAAGTTGTTGGTCTTAATGTCAAATCTAGCTCATCATGAAAATGGAGAATTGATACTTAATCGGATTAAATTGATATTTAATGGCATTTAGAAAATAACTACCAATTGGGAGATTTAAATCTAATAAGTGTAACAAATTCTTGAAATTAAAAATGTACGAGAAGCTAGTAAAAACAGGTAGAATTCCTTCTTTAAAAAATTTCTTTTACTGATTTTAGTGTTTTTGTAGACTTCTAAAGTAGCCAAAAACTGCCTTGAGGTTGAATATTTTTTGATGGGGAAAAATAGTTCCGATTTCTAAAGGCATTGGACCAAAATCGAATAAGATCCTAAGCCATCAGACTCAACACCAGGACGGTAACCAAAGCCGTGATCCCCATCAACCCGGTCAAAAGCGAATAGCTTTTTAAGGCCTCCTTGACCGTCAAGCCGGTAAACTCTTTGACGATCCAAAAGTAACTGTCATTGGCATGGGATATGGTCATGGCTCCGGCTCCAATTGAGGAAATGATCAGGACGGTTCCGAATGCTTGATCCTGAAAGGCCACAGGCAAAATTGATAGGACAATGGAAGCCGAAATGATCATCGCTGAGGTGCTGGAACCCTGGGCAGTTTTTAAAAATGCCGTCAAACCATACGCCAAAAGAATCCAGGTAGCATAAGAGGCAGAATGAAGGTCCAAGTTTTCAAATAGCTGTTCTAACCCGGATTGCTTGAGGATGGCCCCAAAACCAGCACCTGCTCCGGTCAATATCAGGATTGGGCCGGCAATCTCAATCCCTTGACGGAAAGAAAGTCCCATCAGGGGGTTTTTAGAACTGGGGTCTTTTAATACCATGAAACCTAAGGTCAGTCCAGTAGCAATAGCCACAATGGGATTGCCTAAAATAAGAAAAAGCTGAATCAATATTTCTGAAGTCAAAAAATCGGTTAGGTTGCCTAAAGTAATCAGTAACAAAGGCAAAGCAATGACTGTAGCAGATGCAAAGGCACTGGGTTTGGCTAAAGCCAAGGTTTCAGGCTCCGGTATTGGCTCCCTTACTACCTTACTTTCCGGAAAAATGTGTTTGAAGCGCATCGCCCACCAAGCTGCTACCAGCATAACAGGAATGGAGACCAAAATCCCCACCACCAAGACCAAACCCAACTGCTTTTCCATACCAAAAATCCCTGTAACAGCCAAAGGTCCCGGCGTGGGAGGTATCAGGATATGGGCCAGATACAATCCACCAGCCAACGATAGGGCGAAAGTCAAAGGAGAATAACCTGAGGTCTTGGCCAGGTTTTTACCAATGGGATTCAAAAGGATAAATCCCGAATCGCAAAAAACCGGAATCCCCACCACCACACCCATAAATGTGGTGCTCAATGCTGGAATTTTTTTGCCTATTCCCTGCCATAAGGCTTCTGCGATGCTTACAGCGGCGCGGCTTTTTTCCAGTAAAACCCCGAATACACTACCTAAAATAATGATCAGTCCTATCTGCCCGATCAAAGCCCCGAAACCAACCGCAAAGGCTTCGAGTGCTCCCAAAAAATCAAAACCTGCCGCCATCCCTACCCAAATTGAGGCGGTTACCAGGCAGATCAGGGGATGCAGTTTGAGTTTGGAAGTGCCAAGGATGATCCAGATTATGGCTCCAATGATATGTAATAACAGCAGATTCAAAACGGCCTAACGATCCAAGAGGTACCACATGTTGGGATCAACTACTACGGGTGACTTGCTGTCCACAAAGGTAGGTGCTTTGGATAGGGTCACCCTTTTGATCCCTTCGGAGGTTTCCACTTCCATAGGAAGCATGAAATCCACATTTCTTAGGCTAATGTTGTACCCTTTTTTTCCTTTTTTCGAGATTTTAACCTTCGGTAGCTTGGTCGTGTAGAGATACAAATCAAAAAATCCCTCAAGATCCTGGTTGCTGAAAGTTTGTACAAAACCTATAAAATCACGGGTTGTCACAAAGTTTTCGTAAGTAAACCGATCATCATTGGCAAAGGCTTTGACCATCGGGAAGAACACCTCATCCCCTAGATAAAACCTCAAAGAATGCATGATGACCGCCCCTTTGGTATAGATTTCCGGATGGTAGGCCTCGTCAGAAGTTGAGTTGACAGGGGATACCACCGGTTTTTCATTTATAATCTGACGCATGGTGGCATGCACTTTATCTACGTAGGCTGATTCACCCCCATGTTCCAGATAAAAAAGGAAATCTCCGTAAGCAGTCAAACCCTCATGGATCCAAAAATCCGCCCAATCTTTGACTGATACTTTGTTTCCAAACCATTCATGGCCCAGTTCGTGATGGAGAAGCCAGTCATATTGGACCGATCCCATTGGTACAAACTGGAAATTATTGCCATAGGCATTGATGGTTTGGTGTTCCATACCCAGATAAGGTGTTTCCACCACGGCTATTTTATCTTTGGCAAAGGGAAAAGGACCAAAGTATTTTTCATGCGTGCGGGTACTGTTTTCCAAAACCGATAAAAGGGCTTTGGCTTTGTCCCGGTTTTCCTGCAGCACATAGACCATCATGGGAATTTCAGTCCCATCCACCGATGTAAAAGTGGTCTTCTCTTCATGAAAAATTCCTAAAGTAAAATTGATGTTGTAATTGTTGATGGGATATTGGGTGGACCAATGGTAGGTGATATTGTCCCCTTTTTCCTCCGTTCGAACCAGTCTGCCATTGGAGGCTACGAAATAAGGTTTGGGAGCGGTCAGATAAAGATCAACCCCATTGATTGGCTCGCTGGATGGGTGATCGAGGCAAGGCATAAAGATTTTTGCACCTTCGTTTTGTGAACTTAAGCCCATCCAATGGTTGTCAAACTCATCCATTTCCCAAGTAAAACCGCCCACCCAAGGCGGATTAGGTGCTATCGGCGTAGAACCGCTATAGTAAATGATGACCTCTTCGCAAGTACAATCCATCGGATATATGTCCAAAATCTCGCCCATATGCAAAAAATTTACTTTTTCTCCATCCATGATGACCCTTTCTACTTGATAGTCACTAATTAGATTCAACCTCAGTGTATCCAACTTTTCTGGCGCCTCAAAGGTAACCTTCACCACTCCGCTGATTTCATGGGATTCAGGGATGATTTCAAGGTCCAACTGGTAATGGAGGACTCTGAATTTGGTTTGGAGAGGGTCAATTGGCCCCCCCCAAGTCCAAGCCTCTTGGGTTTGGGCTGAGGCGATGAAGTAAAAACAAATGAATAAAAATGTAAGAGGTAGCTTCATACCAGAGGATTTAAAGACAAAATTTAAACAAATTCGGGGATTAATAAAATTTGTCTAAAGAAGTGCCGTGCATTCGAAATATCGAACCAGTTAAAGTTAGGGCATTTCCTAAACCAAAATTCCCATCAATATTTAGTTTTTTTATTTCAGGAGGCGATGCTATTGAAGTAAAGAGCAGAAAAAGGATATTCAAAAATAAATATTGATACGATCATTCCATTTATTTTATTCGACGTGTTGAGGAAAGCTGCGGGATGGATATGTTGTGCTATTTTCTCCAAATATCAATTTATTGAATCTTCTCCAATGCTGAAATCAAAGAAAGTGGATAATCCGAAACCAGAATTCTCGGACTGCGGTTTTGGATAAAATCCAGGTAAACTTCGATCCCTTTTTCCAGTGCTTCCTGATCTATCGTACCCATAACGTCCGTGATTATGGGCAAACCGGTTTTTTGGACCTTTTCATATAGGTCAAGCGGAGCGTCTTTATTGAGGTAGGCCAATAAGTAATTGGGGTCTTCCATGGCGCAAAGGTAATTGTCGATGTCTTCGGCCTTTTCAATCAAGACAGATACCAAAAAATCACTTTCCAACTCAAAGGCTTCCCTAGCCCTCGTCTCAGTAAAGGTAAGTACCATCACTTGTTGCAGCATTTCGGCCTTTTTCACTTCACCCACAACTTTCTTCAAAGGGGCCTGCTTGACATCAAGCATAAGGTACACCTCGTTTGCTTTGGCCCAATCCAAAACCTTGTCAAATCTGGGGAGGGGTTCATTGTTATCCAAGAGCATTACCGAATCTAAGTCTGAACTTTGTAAATCGGAAATAAGTCCGCTATGGGTAGTGGTCCTGTCAAGCGTAAGGTCATGGAGGAGATACAATTCACCATCCGCACTTTCCATCAAGTCTATTTCGTGCATCAACAGGCCTTTTTCTTTGGAGATCTTCATGGCAGCGATGCTGTTTTCAGGGAAATCAGGTGTGGGGACCCCTCTATGAGAACAGACAATCAGCTTGTCCTGAAGAATTTTTTCAGGTAGACTTTGCCCAAAAACCCCAATCGAAGTGAGCGAAAATAAGGTCAGCAAGAGTGAATTTTTCCGATATGACCTAGGCAAGGCGGTCAGCAGGATGATATGGGTCTGCAAGATCCAATTCATATTTCTGGAGTTTTAAAGCCGGCCCAAACTCCATCAAAGGTTTTTCTTCGGTCATCTGGAAACCGAATTTTTGGTAAAGGTGGGCAGAGGCGGCTAGATTATCTGTAGTCAAGAGGTAGGCTTGTTTGTAGTGTCTTTCGATCAAAAAATCCATAAATTCATGCATCAACTGTTTTCCTAAACCTATGCCCCTGTAAGGTTTATCGATCAAAAAATACCGAAGCTGTGCGGTGTAATCACTTCGGTGCATCCCCAGCAAAAAGCCAATCATTCTGTTTTGATGTTCGCAGACCCAAACCTTATCACGACTAGGGTCATAACGTTCCATAAACTCCAAGAGGGATTCAATGACGTACTTTTCGAAACCGAGTTTAAAACCATACTCCTCATGGTAAATCTTTCCATGCAAGTGTATGACATATCCCAAGTCTCCTGCTTGGAGTTGATGACGGATATTTATATCTCTCAGGGTCATTCCTGAATGTAAGATTTTTTCGGATTATGAGCAAAAAATAGTTCTGTGTTACTTTAACCTTCTTCTGTGTAATTGAAGGTATCCACTTGTTCAAGCACCCAGTCTTTGTATTTGTCCATCCTGTATTCCAACCATTTGTCTTTGTAGGAGGAGCTGTCAATCAGGAATTTAAAGGAGGTTGCGGCCTTGGGTTTGCTTAAGGCGTCGATTAGTTCATCCTGAAATTTCTTGTCTCTGACGATCCTGTCAGTAAAAGATTCCATCATTTGGTGCTCTTCAGCCGCTTCCATTTTGGTGAACTCAGCATAATTGTCAGGATTTTCGTCAATTTCATCCAAAATATCCTCTTCGTCAGGAGTCAAATCGTAGTTGAAATAATCTTCATCATCAGGTAATTGGTAGATTTTTTTCTTGTCCAACTGATAAAAACAAATCATTCCCTTCAATAGCTGAGCAGCTATTTTTTCTACTTCTTTTTCAGATAGGGTAAACATGTTGGGAAACCGTAAAATTTTGAGAAAAATAAGGAACGGATATCATATATCAAAAATAAATTTACTTGCAGATCAAATTTATACAACAATTTTTGAATTTCATGTAAATCGTTCAGGATCAGTTGTCCTGTCCATCTATTGATCATGTGGAAGAGTCAATCCAGAAACTTCCACTTACTTTGGTGATTTTTATCTAAATTTTCCCCTTTGATTCTACTCCTTATCAACTCAACCGGGATGGAATTTTGCGTAAGAATAAAATCATGAAAATCTTTTTCAATCATTCCTCCGCGGTCCACCATTTCGGCTTTGAGGGCGTCAAATTGCAATCCCCCAACCATATAGGCTATCTGATAAAGCGGGCCATATCGGCCTGTAAAAGAGCGCCTTACCTCAGCCTCGGCATTGGCCCTCTCATGCCCTACTTTTTCTACCAAAAAATCGATGCATTCCTGAGGACTCATGTTGCCCATGTGGTAATTGAGTGAAAAAATGATGCGGGCACAGCGATGCATGCGCCAAAAGAGCATGCCTACCCTATCTTCTGCTGATCTTGGAAAATCTTTATCCCACAGATTAAACTCCCAATACAGTGCCCAGCCTTCCGTCCAAAACGCTGTATTGAACAACCTCCGGTAGGGTTTGTGTCTTTGGTTCATAAACTGCTGTAAATGATGACCGGGGATCAGTTCATGCTGCACGGTGGCCCTGGAAAAGTGCGGATTATTTCCCCGCATGCTCATCATTTTGTCTTCATGGGCCATTTCAAGTGTAGGATAAGCGATCTGTATCACCTCCCCTCCCAGGAAAAACGGGCTTACTTGCTGCGCACCTGCAGAAAGCATGGAGGTTCGCCAAGTTTCTTTGGCAAGTTCAGGTACGGTGATCAAATCCCTGCTCTCCACAAAATCAATGGCCTCTTCCGCTAAAGCCACTACATCTTCAGGCCATTGTCCAGCTGGGACATAAGTGTTTTTCACCATTTCTAAAGCAGCTTTCCAGTCTGACCCAAATCCCAACTCGTTGGAGGCCTTTAACATTTCCGCCTCACACCAGGCAAATTGTTTCTCCGCTTCTAGAATCAGTTCCTCCGGGGTGTAGGGGATGAACTCAAATTGCAATTCTTTTTCAATGGCTGTTTTTCCAATAGGTTTTCCGATGATGCCACTTCCATCATCTTTGACCAATGTATTGTCATAATGATCCTTCAAAAAAGTTTCATAATCCATAAGACTTTGCCGTAGTTTTTCCCAAGGTTTTTTCATCCACCAAGTAAAAGCTGGATCATAGCCATCATAAAAACCAAAGGCTTCTTCTGTCTGCATCCTTATTTGGGTGATGGCCTGTGCGGCCAGATCGGCCTTTTGCCAGCTTTCAAAGGGGACTTTCATTTTTTGGTCCTCCCAAGCTTTGGTCAGTGCTTGTTGACAATTGTCAAATGCGGCTGCAAGTTTGGGAGAATCCGGTCGTACTGCGCGCCTTCGCTCTTGATAGAAAGTTTTCAATGGAAGCGCAAAGTCCGTCACCTGCTGCACACTCCGATAATCCTGCTGTTCCTGATTGCGGAAGTACAACTGCTTATTAAGATGATTTTGAAAGAGAACATAATCTATCTTTGCGTCTTCCGACAAGGTTTCATACTCCATATTCTGCAAGAAACCCAACCAATCCCGGTGCAACTTTTCCATTCTTTCAAAATATTCTATGGAAAGTGGATTATTGTATTTGCGATTTAAAGCACCCAAATCAGCTTGGTACTGCATGATGGACTCATAGAGCTCAGATGCAAAAACTGTGAACGAGAAACTGAGAAAGCAAAAGATAATTAAAAGAAATTTCATCATGGTCAATTTTTAAAATGGAGCTTTTTGCCTGAAGAATAGCAGCATTCCAGTCAATCAATATAGAATTTTAAAATTGACATTAAAAAAAATAAATGCAATATGTATCTTATCCCTCCAATGGCAGAATTGCATTGGCAAGTGATAGACATCCAGCAAAAAAACAGATCAAAATTATGAATTGGACAGGCGTGTTTCCCGCAGTAACCACCAAATTTTATCCGGATGGCAATTTGGATCTGGAGAGCTTCTTGATGAACCTAGATGTTCAACTTGAAGCGGGTGTACACGGAATCATCCTCGGGGGTACCTTGGGAGAATCAAGTGTGCTCAGCCAAAAGGAAAAAACCCTTCTCGTCAAAGAGACCATCCAGCATGTCAAAGGTAAAGTTCCAGTGATTTTGAATATTGCTGAAGGAGCTACGTCTGAGGCCATATTTTGGGCGCAGGAAGCCGAAAAGCTGCTTGTGGATGGGTTAATGTTACTTCCACCCATGCGCTATTCCCCCGATGAGCGTGAAACCCTGACTTATTTTAAGAGCATTGCCAAGGAAACCGGACTCCCGATCATGATTTACAACAACCCAATAGATTACAAAACCTTGGTCAGCTTGGATGTATTTGAGCAGTTGGTGGAGATGGAAAACATCCAAGCAGTCAAGGAATCCACGCGGGACATCTCCAATGTGACCCGCATGATCAACCGATTTGGGGATAGGTTCAAGATTCTTTGCGGGGTGGATACCTTAGCCATGGAGAGTTTGTTGATGGGAGCCGATGGCTGGGTAGCAGGCCTGGTTTGTGCTTTTCCAAAGGAAACTGTTACCTTGTTTAATCTTATTAAAGCCGGTCATATAAAAGAAGCTTTGAACCTATACAGATGGTTTCTACCTTTATTGGAATTGGATATCCATCCTAAACTGGTTCAGTACATCAAGCTTGCTGAACAAATGACAGGAATAGGTACTGAATTTGTCCGCCCTCCCAGACTGAATTTGATCGGGGAAGAAAGAGAAAGAATCACATCCCTCCTACAAGAAGGAATCGAAAAAAGACCCAGTATTGAACAAATCGAACAACAAATTTTGTTGTCGAAGTAGTGAAGTAAAAGCCTTTAACCTAAAAAAAATCCACCATGCCTATTGACTTAGATCACATCCTGGAAAGAGCCCAGGAAGCCTTTCTTTTTTTCAAAAATGTCCAACCCAAAGAAAAATCTGCATTTATCAGGCAAATTGCCAAACAGATTGACGCCATTAGAACGGAGTTGATTCCAGTAGCCAGCAAGGAGTCTAATCTGCCTGAGGGACGGATCACAGGGGAATTGGGCAGGACGCTTGGACAAATCGGCCTATTTGCAAATTTGGTTGAGGAAGGAAGCTGGGTAGAAGCGACCATAGACCTTCCTGATCCTTCCAGACAGCCGGCCCCCAAGCCTGATGTCAGAAGGATGATCACCCCACTTGGACCTGTAGCTGTCTTTGGAGCCAGCAATTTCCCACTTGCTTTCTCCACCGCCGGTGGAGATACCCTTTCTGCCCTGGCAGCAGGTTGCCCGGTTATTTATAAAGCCCATCCTGCCCATCCGGAAACCTCCAAATTGGTGGCTGGTGCCATCAAAAAAGCCATTGAAGTATCCGCTCTTCCCGAAGGGATTTTCCAACATGTGGAAGGAGGTATAGAAATGGGCCAAAACCTTGTCAATCATCCGTTGCTTCGCGCAGTAGCCTTTACCGGATCACATCAAGGTGGGAAATCCCTTTTTGATCTGGCCAATAAAAGAGAGCATCCCATTCCTGTGTACGCCGAGATGGGAAGTGTCAATCCGGTTTTTACTTTTCCTCAGAAGTTGGGTAAAAACCTTGAAGCTTTAGCGAAGTCTTTTGTGGGTTCTCTCACCATGGGAGTGGGCCAATTTTGTACCAATCCAGGTTTGATTTTCGTTCACAAAGATCAAGAAAAAGAATTCTCGGATGCGGTCAAAGCAGAACTTGAGGACATCGCAGCCGCCCCCATGCTGCACGAAGGCATTGCCCAGAGCTATTATGACTCATTGCAATACCTGCAAACCAGAAATGAGCTGGATTGGGTCAAGGTGGCAAAACCAAAACACCTGATCAACGGCAGCGCGGCCTTAGCCAAAATCAAAATCAAAGACTGGCTCAAAGATGACCATTTCCAGAAAGAAGTTTTCGGGGCTTTTGCGCTCATGGTGGTTTACCATAATAATGATGAGCTTTTGGAAGTAGCCCATAAGCTGCAGGGACAGTTGACTTGTACGATATGGGCGGAGGATGATGAGCTGAAGGATCAGTTGTTCCTAATCAATCTATTGGAAGAAAAATGTGGCAGATTGCTTTTCAAAGGGGTTCCTACTGGTGTGGAAGTGGGTTATGCCATGCAACATGGCGGACCTTATCCATCTACTACAGATAGTCGCGGGACCTCAGTCGGGGCTTATGCCATCAAACGATTTGCTCGCCCCATTGCGTTTCAGGATATGCCTGAATCCTTACTTCCGGATGCCCTCAGAGATGATAATCCACTTGGAATCTGGCGTTTGGTGGATGGAAAATACACCCAATAGGCAAGTTTTTCTAAGGGACTTTGCATGAGAAAAACCTTTAGCTGCATAGATGCCCATACCTGTGGCAATCCGGTTAGGTTGGTTACGGGTGGGGTTCCTTTCCTTTCAGGAAATACCATGTTGGAAAAACGAAGGCATTTCATGGATCAGTTTGATTGGATCCGCAAAGGGCTGATGTTTGAACCGAGGGGACACGACATGATGTCCGGGGCTATGTTATTTCCGCCCCATGACCCTGAAAATGATGCCGGTGTTTTGTTTATAGAAACGAGCGGATGCTTACCCATGTGTGGTCACGGTACTATAGGTACCGTGACCATAGCTGTGGAAGAAGGACTGATTATTCCGAAAAAACCCGGGTTTCTCAGGCTAGAGGTTCCGGCGGGACTCATTGAAGTTAGTTATGAATTGAAGGGAAAAAAAGTAACTGCTGTGACCTTGACCAATGTAGCCAGTTTCCTCGCCGAAAAGGATATTGAAGTGTTCAGTGAGGAGTTGGGGCGGTTAAAGGTAGATGTGGCTTATGGAGGGAATTTTTATGCCATCGTAGATGCTCAGGAAAATTTCCCGGGTCTTGAGCACTTCAAAGCCGAACAGCTCGTGGCCATGAGCCGAGCTATCCGCAAAAATCTCAATGCATCCCATTCATTTTCCCATCCCCATCATCCACAAATCAGCGGAATTTCTCATATTTTATGGACAGGGAAACCAATTTCTGCCACGGCTACAGCCAGGAATGCCGTGTTTTATGGAGAAAAAGCCATTGACCGGTCACCTTGTGGGACAGGTACTTCCGCAAGGATGGCCCAGTGGTATGCCAAAGGTCAGCTTGAGAAAGGGCAGGAATTTATCCATGAAAGCTTTATAGGTTCTCAATTTATCGGGAAAATTGTTTCGGAGGCGAAGGTCGGAACTTACTTTGGGATCATTCCAAGTATACAGGGTTGGGCCATGGTCACCGGCTACAACACAATTATCTTAGATGATGAGGATCCTTACGTTCACGGATTTCAGGTGATCTGAATTCTTTTGGATTAGATAAACAGTTTTTTTGCCTGGATATAAGATTCCACATCTGCGGGAATGAGATACTTCACCGAATGGCCATTTTGAATGGCATCCCTGATGTAAGTGGCAGAAATATCTATCAATGGCGCTTCCACAAAGGTTACTTTTGGGTGGTCAAAATTGACCCGGTCACCCGGTCTCGGATACACGTAAATGCTGTAATGATCAAGTATGGCCTCATAGTTCTTCCATTTGTGAAAGTGCTTGAGATTGTCCTCACCCAAGATCAGGCTGAATTGATGGTTTGGATGCTTATCTGTCAGGTAGGTCAGGGTATCCACGGTATAACTGGGCTTTGGCATGTTGAATTCCACATCGGATGCCCTGAACTGATAGTGGTTGCCAATGGCCAATTCAACCATTCTGAGCCGGTCGAATTCATGTAATAGGGTATTTCTTTTTTTGTGGGGATTTTGAGGAGATACCACAAACCAGATCTCATCCAGCGGCGTCCGGTCAAGCATGATATTGGCAATGATCAAATGACCGGTGTGGATTGGATTGAAAGAGCCAAAAAACAAACCTATGTTCACAATCTAACCTCCTAAAAATTCTTTGACCAGTTTTTCAGCTTCCGCTTTGGATTTGTTGATGTCATCGTTGACAATGATGGCATCAAATTTATCTTTGAAGCCCATTTCAAACTGGGCTTTGTAAAGTCTCCGGGAAAGACTTTCCTCAGATTCGGTACCTCGATCCTTGAGTCTTTCTTTCAAAATATCCAAAGAAGGTACTTCCACAAAAATGGCCAGCCCTTTTTCTCCAAAATATTCTTTGAGTTTGAGTCCTCCTTTTACGTCTACATCAAAAATCACATGTTTTCCGGCATTCCAGACCCTCTCAATTTCTTCTTTTAAGGTTCCGTAAAAATTCCCTTCATACACTTCCTCCCACTCAATGAAAGCATCATCATCTATTTTCTGCTTGAATTCTTCAGGACTTAAAAAATAATAGTCTTTCCCATTGACTTCAGTTCGGCCTCTTTTATCTCTTGTACAGGCAGAAATAGAAAATCCCAAACTGGGATTTTGGGATATGAGGTGACGTACGATTGTGGTTTTTCCGGAACCCGAAGGGGCAGAAAATATGATGGCTTTGCCTGAGGACATGAAAGGGGAATTATTTGAATTCTTCTATTTTCGACCGGATGTTCATGATGAGTTCGGTGGGGACGGCTTTTTTTGTACACTTGGTCTTCAACACTTCCTTGATGGCCTGTTCAAGATGGTATCTTTCAAAGCAAGGCTGGCACTTGGCCAACTTTTCATCAAGGACTGCCTTTCCCTCATCCATGGCTTCTCCATCCAGTATGCTCTCCAAAAGCTGGAAGCATTTTCCCATTTCACCACAATTTAATTTCCTTTCTCCGGATGTTTCTAAGTTATTCTCCTCCATCTTTTTATTATTGTCCTATCTAGCTTTTAAATTTCTTCATCTGTATCATAGCCCATGTTCTGTGCATAAGAACGCAGCTTTTCTTTCAATAAGTTCCTGGCTCTGTGTAATCTAGACCTGACCGTCCCGATAGGGATATCCAGAATTTTAGCCATTTCTTCGTAGGTGAAACCTTCCAAATCACAAAGGATAATGACGGTTCTGAAATCCACTGCCAAACTATTGAGTGCATTTGAAATCTCATCCCCGAGCATGTCTTTGACGGAATCTACTCGGAGGTCTGAGGTTATCGTATAGTCAACGTTTTCAGAGTTGTAATAAGTTTCAACTTCCTGATAATCTACCTTTGGCGGCTGCTTGCTTTTCTTTCTGTATTCATTGATGAAACTGTTTTTCAATATCCTAAACAACCATGCCTTGGCATTAGTGCCCTGTTCAAAGGAATTGATAAAACGAAATGCTTTGAGATAAGTGTCCTGCACCAAATCCTTCGCATCATCTTCATCAAAAGTCAAACGGTACGCAAAATTGTACATGGAGTCTATATGGGGCATAAACTCATTGTCAAAAATGTCGTTTTTCTCTTTATCGGAATATTTTTTTCGCTGTACTTCTGACATAAGTTTCAAAAATAATCAATGGGTGAATTTATAACTAATTTTTAGCAAGAATTCACCCATTTTCATTTATTTTGGGCTTGCTTAAGCGGCCTGCCTGCTTCATTTGATTAAACCAAACCTGTCCCGTCCCTGAATGTTTGTCCTCCGCCTGATTTCTTTCCTTCCTTTGGGCTTCCTGTACCTTTTGTCTGATTTTTTTTACCTTATTGCCCGCTATCTTATCCGCTACAGGGCAAAGGTGATCGACAAAAACCTGCTTTATGCCTTTCCGGAGAAAACCCACAAAGAAAGAAAGGAGATCAAAAACCGGTTTTACCGGAATTTCACGGATTCATTTGCCGAGATCCTTAAGCTATTGACCATGTCAGAGGCAGAACTGCAGCGCAGGGTCAAAATCAAGAATCTGTCACTCGTGACGGACCTGATCGATGATGGAAAGGTCGTGATAGGGGTTCAGGGACATTTTTTCAACTGGGAGGCCCATCTGTTGGGGGCTTCTTGGTTTATGGGGAACCAAGCCGAAGTGGTCTACCTGAAACTGAACAATGCTTTTTCGGACAAGCTGATGAAGACCATCAGGGGTAGGTTCAATGCCAGCCTGATTGAGCGCAATGCTTTTCAAAGGGATTTTCTACGCCGGCGGGATGAGCCCAGGCTGATTGTGCTCGCCGCAGACCAAAGGCCGGTGCATGCCGAAGTCCGCTACAAGACCCTGTTTATGAATAGGGAGACCGCTTTCTTCGAAGGTGCAGAAAAACTTGCTAAGCGGTTTGCAAATCCGGTGGTCTATGGCTACTGCAAAAAGGAAAAAAGGGGCCATTACAGTTTCACCTACAGCCTCATTGCCGAGCCCCCCTATGCCGATACCCCGGACCACAGCATTACAGATGAATTTATCCTAAGGACAGAAGATAATATCCGTCAGGAACCCGACCTGTACCTATGGAGCCACAACCGGTGGAAGGAGTGAACCTCGTGCGTTTTTCCATTTCCCTTTTTTCTTTTCTTCAATGCCCATGTCCCTCTTACCGCTCCACCTTAATCTGTCTTCGTAGCAAGGCATCCAATTCGAGTTGTCGGGTTCTCAAGGCCCACCTTTGGGGACCTGTTATCCAGCATACCTACCTCAAGTAGGTTGTCTTACCCACCTGCAGAGGGCTGTTGTCGGAATGTGTACCTTTGGTATGTTGTCTAGGCTACCGGGACTTGGATTTTGGCTTCCATATTGGAAATCAGAAGAATAGGATATCAGTATCAAATGAAAAACCTGAAGATCTAAGTAATAAGGCCCAAAGCTCAAAGCCGAAAGGTGAAAGGCGTTGTCCCGTACCTCGTAAACCCCAATTCATCATCTATCATTTTTTAAAAATCAGAGCGGTGTGTGGGAAAACAGAAGAATAGAGAACAGGAAATCAGATAAACAGCTCGAAGCTGATAGCTCAAAGTAGGCAACAAGCAATACAAAAAGTGAAATCTCTCTTTTTAAAATTTGTATTTATAATTTCACCTGCTAATTTAGTGAAGCAAAACTAAATTCAAATGAAAAGAAGAAAATATTTGCTGATCATCTGTATTTCATGCCTTTACGCTTGTGATCTGGACCAAGTAGAAGCTCCTATTGTGGACGATTCCGTTATGGAAAATGAGGTCAGGGCACTTCTTGAAGGTGATCTATTCACTCCATCAGGAGAATTGAAATTAGTCGAGGTATTACCTGGGGATATTGAAGGGAATTATGTAATACAAGATTGGTATTATGATAGCGACCGAAGGCCTACCCTAGTAATTGGAAGATTTGGCCTTGACACATTAGGGGCAAAATTAATCGAATACGAAGACAACAAAATCAGAAGAGAATTGGACTTTTTTCATAAATCTGGAGAGTTTACTCTTAATTCAACAAAATATTTTACTTACGATGATCAAGGTAGACTTTTTCAAATCCTAAATTCCCAAAATGAACCCAGGTTGACCCATCATTACAATGAATTGGGGCAGCTCCAATTCATTAGGTACGGAAAAAATCAAGACACTGAAGCCGATGAGTTCATATATGATGAGCAGGGGAGGAAAATCAAACATATCTTTTGGGCAGGAACTACACCGATGTACGAACACATTTTCCGCTACGATGCTTTAAATCGCCTAGAAGCCAAAGAAACCAATAAAATAGGCAGTCTAGAGAGAGACGATGTCTTTCGGTACTATTACAATGAAAAAGACCAGTTGGTCAAAGAAGAGGAGTTTTATCCGCAACTCGGTTTCCAACTTTTACATACCCGCATTTTTACCTATTTTCAGGATGAAAATGGCAACGGAGACTAAAACCAACCTTAAGGTTTTTTCCTTTCAAAATAAATGTTCTTTCTCCCTATTTGGAACAAATCCCTTAACTTTGAACCTTATCAGTTTACAGGAGAGTTATAAAAGAATGGATTACCTCAAAGGACTCAACCCCCCCCAAAGAGAAGCAGTAGAACATACAGAAGGTCCCCTGATGATCATCGCAGGAGCAGGTTCCGGCAAGACCAGGGTATTGACCTATCGGGTAGCACACCTGATTTACCAAAAAGGCATAGATCCATTTAACATTCTTTCGCTCACCTTTACCAACAAGGCTGCCCAGGAAATGAAGCACAGGATAGAAAGGATCGTGGGACTGGAAGCAAGAAATACCTGGATGGGGACTTTCCACTCCACTTTTGCCAAGATCCTCCGGGTGGAAGCCGACAAACTGGGTTATCCATCCAATTTCACCATTTATGATAGTGACGACAGCAAATCTCTGATTAGAACTATAGTGAAAGAGATGAAGCTCGACGATAAGGTGTACAAACAGGGAACGGTATTGGCCAGAATTTCTGGCGCTAAAAACAGGCTGATCTCTTGGGAAACCTACCTGCAGGATCCCCACATCAAAGCAGATGATGAAACGGCCATGAAACCCAAAATGGGGGAAATATACAGTACTTACCAAAAAAGGCTTTTCAAGGCTTCCGCCATGGATTTTGATGACCTGTTGTTCAACACCAACGTCTTGTTTAGAGATCATTTGGACGTGCTGAACAAATACCAGCAAAGGTTCAAATATGTGATGGTGGATGAGTTTCAGGACACAAATCTTTCCCAATACCTGATTACCAAAAAACTGGCTGCGGTGCATCAGAACATCTGCGTGGTGGGGGATGATGCCCAAAGTATCTATGCCTTCAGAGGGGCGGATATCCAGAACATCTTGAACTTTGAAAAGGATTACCCGGACCTGCATGTGGTCAAGTTGGAGCAGAACTACCGCTCCACCAAAAACATCGTACAGGCAGCCAACAGCATCATTGCCAAAAACAAAGCCCAGCTCAAAAAAGATGTCTGGACTCAAAATGACGATGGAGATGCCATTGAATTGATCAAGGCCAGTTCTGACAATGAGGAAGGAAGGATTGTCGCCACAACCATCTTCGAAGAGAAAAACAACAAGAAGCTGCTCAACAGTGATTTTGCGGTATTGTACAGAACCAATTCCCAGTCCAGGTCCATCGAGGAAGCCCTTCGTAAAATGAATGTCACCTACAAAATCGTCGGAGGGCTATCTTTTTACCAAAGGAAGGAAATCAAAGACCTGATGGCCTACATGCGCCTCGTGGTCAATCCGAACGACGAAGAGGCTTTTAAAAGGATCATCAATTTTCCCAAACGGGGAATCGGTGACACCACAGTGGAGAAGATCCTGGTTGCGGCCTATGAGCATGACATCGAAATCCAGGAAGTGCTGAACAATGCTTCAAGCTTTTTGACCGGGAGAGCGGTCAGTACAGTGGAGGATTTCAATACCATGATCCGGAGTTTCAGGATGGAGGTGGAGCGGAAGGATGCCTATGATGCCTCCACATTCATTGCCAAACAATCCGGCTTGTTGCGCGAACTCTATCAGGACAAAACCATAGAGGGACTCAACCGCTACGAAAACGTGCAGGAATTGCTCAATGCCATCAAGGAATATGTGGACAATCCTGAAAATGAGGACAAAAGCCTGGGGTCTTTCCTACAGGAAATCGCACTGTTGACCGATAATGACAGAGACAAGGATACTACAGATGCAGTCACCTTGATGACCATCCACTCTTCCAAAGGGTTGGAATTCAGGTATGTTTTTGTGGTGGGCATGGAGGAGGACCTTTTTCCTTCCCAGATGATGATGCAAAGCAGGGAAGACCTGGAAGAAGAAAGGAGGCTTTTTTATGTGGCCTGTACCCGTGCCATGGATAAGCTTTACCTGAGCTATGCCCTTACCCGTTACCGGTATGGCCGTTTGCTGAACTGTGAACCCAGCCGCTTTCTAGAGGAGGTGGACCCCGCTTGTATCAAAGTCAACAAAAGAATGGGCAGCAGCTTGCCGAGCAGTTCTTTTGCTCAGGAACTCAGAGAAGGCAGAAATGGATTTATAGGACTCAAAAAACCTGCGGTAAGACCCGGTGTCACGGCTAAAGTGCATACCCCAAGTCCGGATTTCAAACCTTCCAATACCAACCACCTTCAGGCAGGCATGAAAGTGGAGCACCAGAAATTTGGTTATGGGCTGGTGGAAAAGATAGAAATAGAAGGGGCCAATAAAAAGGCGGTAATTCAATTCGATAATTTTGGAGAAAAGACATTATTACTTAGCTTTGCGAAGCTTCATATCATAGGATAGATAATTTGCTGAATATTCCCCTATTATTTTGATTTTTTGTACCTTAAGCAGGTCTTATTGAAAGCCGGGGAAAGCATGGAAAATTTAAGAAAGCATAAAAACTCATTAATTTTGAAAGAATACGGATCAAACATCCAGAAACTAGTTGATCATATCAAGACCGTTTCTGACAAGGACAAGCGTACAGCTTCAGCCTATACCCTCGTAGAGTTGATGAAACAACTTAATCCCCAACTGAAATCAGAAAGTGACCAAAAACTCTGGGACGACCTTTACATCATGTCGGATTTCGAGCTGGATGTGGATGCCCCCTTCCCCATGCCTGAGAAGGAACTGTTGGGTAAAAAACCACAGAAAGTGGGTTATCCGGTAGGCGAAGTTAAATTCAAACACTATGGCAGAAACATTGAAAAACTCATTGAAAAAGCCATAGAAATTGAGGACGACGAAGAACAGGAGGCAGCCATTATTTACATTGGTCAGTTGATGCGAAGCTTCCATTCCACTTGGAACAGGGAAAACTTTGATGATGGCATCATCCTGGATGACATCAAGACCCTGTCCAAAGGCAAGTTGCACATTGATCTGGATAAAGTAAAAGAGAACGGACTTTTTGAAACCAATACCCGTAGAGATTTTAAACTGCCATCTAATACCGAAATGGAAAGCAATGCGCCAAGACCGCGCTATGGCAATGGCTTTAAGAAAAGAAACGGAGGAGGAAACCACAAAAAACGCAGAAATTAATGTCATCATTCAGAGTAAAGGGTGGATTGAAGCTTAAAGGTGAAATCATCCCTCAAGGGGCCAAAAATGAAGCCCTACAGATTTTGTGTGCGGTATTGTTGACCAAAGAAGAAATCACGATCCATAAAATTCCCAATATCAGAGATGTCAACAAGCTGATCGAATTGCTTTCTGAAATGGGCGTAAAGGTAGACAAGACCGGACCTGAAAGCTACCGTTTTAAAGCGGATCAAATTGACCTCAAATACCTTGAAACCGATGATTTTTTAAAGAAAGCCTCCGCACTCAGGGGTTCTGTGATGATTTTAGGGCCACTGTTGGCCCGCTTTGGAACCGGTAAACTATCCAAGCCCGGAGGTGATAAAATTGGTCGAAGAAGATTGGATACACACTTTGTAGGATTCCAAAGACTTGGGGCCAAATTCCACTACGATGCAAAAAGGGAGATTTACAACATAGACGGAAAAAACCTCAAAGGTTGCTACATGCTGCTGGATGAGGCTTCGGTGACAGGCACAGCCAATATTGTCATGGCCGCCGTGTTGGCAGAAGGCAAGACCAGCATATACAATGCTGCCTGCGAACCTTATTTGCAACAATTGTGTGACATGCTTAACCGCATGGGTGCAAAAATCACCGGAGTAGGATCCAACCTCCTGCACATTGAGGGGGTATCATCTCTAAAGGGAACGGAACATACCCTTCTGCCTGACATGATAGAGATTGGGTCTTTTATAGGCCTCGCTGCCATGACACAGTCAGAAATCACCATCAAGGATGCACAGATTCACCGCCTTGGGATCATTCCGGATGTTTTCAAAAGGATGGGGATTCAGATGGAGTTCCGTGGAGATGACATCCACATTCCGGCCCAGAAGCATTTTGAGATTGATACCTATATCGATGGGTCTATTCTCACCATTGCAGATGCCATTTGGCCAGGATTTACACCTGATTTGCTGAGTATCGTGTTGGTGACTGCCACGCAAGCCAAAGGTACCGTATTGGTACACCAAAAAATGTTTGAAAGCCGTTTGTTTTTTGTGGATAAGTTGATCGATATGGGGGCTCAGATTATTTTGTGCGACCCACACCGAGCCACTGTCATCGGGCTGGACAGAAAATATTCCCTAAGGGGCATCAGAATGACCTCTCCTGACATCAGAGCAGGTGTGGCGCTGTTGATTGCTGCCTTATCCGCCGAAGGGACATCAGTGATCGATAATATCGAACAAATAGACCGAGGCTATCAATACATAGATCAAAGGCTGAATGCCTTGGGAGCTGACATAGTCAGGATGGATTAAATTGTAGCTTCATTCAGTTTGATTCCTTTCAATCTAACTTATTGGTAGTTTAAGATGTAGATGTTAACTCAGTTGGGTTTTTTGCTTCCCATTTGCCATTTTTTTATCATGCACATTTTGAAATTAAAACTTTAAATTCTCAGCGTTTACCGATAAGCTTGGAAGTGAAATGAAAGAAATGCTACAATTCATCATAAATTGAATACAATTCAATTATTTTTTCAAATTGTATTCCATATTTCAAAAAGCTAAAAGCTATTTTTGAAATACATAAAAAACAGTACAAAAACCAAAAAGAACAGTTGAGTTATTGAATTTGACGATTTAAAATTATTGTTCTTTTACTCATAGATTTTACTAAATTTTTAAAATCTTCAATGGTACCATATCGCCAAAGTGAATTGAACCGTAGTCAAGGATTTGGCAAAAAGATTTCACAAAATACTTTAATCGTTTTCCGAAAGACAAAAGAGCAAATGTGAATGGGTGAATTGACATTTGAACTGCCGATTGGTACAACTGATTGATGTATTTACATTCTTGAAATTTTAATTTTTTTTAAATCCATTTTTTTTTAGTTGTAAATATTGAATCATCCCATTGATAAACTATTGATTATTGGGTAACTTACCTAAGCCATTTTTATGGATAAACTCCAGCGCCATGAAAAAACCAATCCATTTGTCCTTTTGTGTCTTGTTGTTTTTTTCCCTTTGTGCTTTTCAAATCAAGGATTTTAGTTCAGGGGAAAATGTAAACATCGACAAACCCCATCCTGGAAATCTTTATGTGGCAGGTGGAAACATAACCATAAATGCACCGGTTTCCGGTGATTTGTTAGCGGCAGGAGGCAATTTGACTGTAAATGACAGCATTCAGGAGGATGTATTGGCTGCCGGCGGATCTTTAATATTCAATGGCATAATAGGGGATGACTTGCGCTGTGCAGGAGGAGAAGTGGCCTTGGCTTCAGAAGTATGGGGAGATGTGGTCATGGCTGGAGGTCAGTTGACGGTAGGAAAAAATGCAATCATTCATGGCAATTTAATTGTAAGTGGAGGTACCATTCAAATTGACGGGTCTGTAATGGGTGAAGTGATGCTGGCTTCGGGCGATTTTGTCCTGAATGGAACACTACACCAAAAGCTAGAGGCAAATTGTGGACAGGTTACCATCAACGGTGTAGTAGAAGGTATCGCCTTATTGACCGCAGAAAGTATTCAGATCGGAGAAAATGCTGTTTTTGAGGATCAGGTGAGGTATTGGTCCCAAGATAAAAACCTGGATTTTGGTTCTTCTTTAAAAGGGGGAGAGGCAGTTTTTGATGAGAACCTAAAACCTGAAAGAAAAGGCTTGAAAATATTTGGCTTTGCCACTTTGATAGGGTTATTTTGGTATTTGGGTACAGTGCTTTTAATGATGGTGATTCTTCTGCTGTTGATGAAGCCCATTTTTCTGAAAGCCGCAAGGGTTGGCTTGGATGATTTAGGAAAAACACTCGGTTTAGGATTTCTTTTTGTGTTGGGAATACCCGTTTTGATCTTAATGGCGTTTTTAAGTTTGATAGGCTTACCCATAGGGTTGATCCTTTTGTTTTTATACACCTTAATCATGCTATTTGCGGCCACTATATCGGCTTTAATGATTGCGCATTATATTCAGTATAAAAACCAAACGATCTGGCCTTTTTGGCAGGTTATCCTGATTGCTTTCGCCATCTTTATTGGATTGAAGGTTTTGACATTTATTCCAATATTGGGTTGGTTTACCCTGGCAGTAATCGTTTTGTTTGCGTTTGGGTCGATTTTGCGTGGTTTTTGGAAATCAAAATCTTCAGCGGCAGAAACCCTTTGACTTTTACATTTTGATCCTTTACCATGACAGTTAAAATCAGACAATTCAACGAAACCGACCCTTTGGAAAAGGTAATCATCGGTAGGGCTGCCAACTATGCCCAAGAGCCTTTTTATATCGAAATCATCAATGAGGTACAAAAGAAAGGCCTCCCAAAAACCGAAGACCTGATGCACGAATTCAAAAGTTTTCAAGCTGTATTAGAGGCTGAGGGAATTGAGGTTTTGGTCCCGGAATTCATCGGTGGCTTTGTCTATGATCAACTTACTCCCAGAGACATAGGGGTAGTCATTGGAGAACAGTTTCTGATCTGCAACATGGTGAAAAGAAGTAGACGATATGAAATAGCAGGTGTGCTTTCCTACCTGAAAGAACTAAATTCCCCAATTATCATCCCTGATTCCCCGACTTGCTTGATTGAAGGAGGAGACATTATGGTGGACAAGGGCCATCTTTTTGTTTCCATTTCCCAGAGAACCAATTGGGAAGGAATAGAATTTCTCAGCAATAATTTTGGGGAAGAATTCAAAGTGGTTCCTATTCTGGCAAAGAGCCTCGATGAAGGAGAAGATGTATTGCACCTGGACTGTATGTTTAACCCCATCGGCAAACAACATGCGCTGATTTATGAGGCAGGTTTCGAGGAAGTCCCTCAAGAAATACGAGAGCTCTACATTTGGATCTGCGTGGATAAGCTCCAGCAAGCTGCCTTGGCTACCAACGTATTGTCTCTCACTCCTGAAAAATTGATCAGTAGAGCGCATCAGGATTGCACTGTTGTCAATGAACAGATTAGAAATGCTGGTATTAAGGTCATCACATTGCCCTTTGACGGCGCGCCCTCTACAGGAGGTTCTTTTCGCTGTTGCAGCATGCCCCTGTATAGGAAATGACAGCCCTTTGGCAGGCCTAAACAGGCTTTACAATCCTATCAGTTTTTAATGGTATTCATTGGTTTTTATAGGTATATTGCTTTTAGAATAATAACCCAAAAACTTAATTTGACCTGACAAATGAAAAATAGATGGATTTCAGCCTGCTTGACAATTATTCTTCTGGCAAGCTGCAACGGCCCAAAAACCGAAACCGATCAGATATTGCCCATGAAAGTGGCCAAAGCTTATGGCTTTGATCAAATGGAAAAAGTAAAGTCCATCGCTTATACCTGGAATGTTCAGGTAGACAGTGCAACTGTCAGCACAAGGGATTGGAAATGGAATCTGAAGGAAAACACCGTTTATTTTGCCAATGCGGACACCTCCTATACCTATAGCCTGGATCTTCCATCCGACCAAAAGCCTCCGGCAGACAGAGGATTCATCAATGACAAGTACTGGCTGATGTATCCTTTCCAATTGGCATGGGACAAAGGCTATTCCCACGAAGTGGAGGAAGGAGTAAGCGCCCCGATATCAGGGAATGCTTCTACCAAGTTGACCATTGTATACAATGAAGAGGATGGCTATACCCCTGGGGATGCTTATGATCTATATCTTGACGAGAATCACAAGATCAAAGAATGGGTATTCCGTAGAGGCAACGGTCCTGAGGGAAGGGCGATTACATGGGAAGAAGAAAAGGAATTCAACGGCATCACCCTGGCCACCTCCCATCGAAATGAGGCCGGACAAAGAATTATTTGGTTTAGCAACATCGAGGTAAACAAATGATAGATCTTTCGTTGAAAAACCGCTGACCCTTCGATCTTTGAATTTTTCAATATAGAAAAGGGAACACCAGTCTGTTTGAAATATGACCGATATAAAAATCCCCTAAAGCATCAAGGTGCTTTAGGGGATTTTGTCACATATTTTATGGTCACCTATTTGAGCCAAGCCAAGCTCACTTCGTCCGGGGCCTTCATCCTGTCAGCCACGCGCATGTAGCGGTCTGCCAGACCTGAAAGATAATCCTGCGCCTTGGAGGCCACATCATTCAGCCCGGTTAAAGTTTCTATTTTCCAAAGTTTTACCAGATGCTCTATGATTCTGGCATAATCCCAACCAGTATAAATGCCTATTTTTTGGGTGATGGCAGAGAATTGATTGAAAAGGGAAGGGTTACTGCTTCCTTCGCCCATCAACACGGCAGGCATTACAATTTGCTTCCGCATCATTTTTTCGAAAGCGACAATGGCCCCACTGGGGTCGATTTCAAAAATGCCTGACATAAAACTTTTGTATGCTTTTTCATGTCTGGCCTCATCTCCCGCAATGGTCTTACAGATCCGGGACAGCACCTCGTCTCCTGCTTTGTCGGTAAGTTTACCGGTATTTACGTGAGAGATTTTGGTGGCACGCTCTTGAAAAGAGGTATAAATGATGGCCTGATAAGGGTCTTTTTCAGACCGTGGATCAAAACCATTGTAAATCAACCGGTGAATGGTCTGTTCCACCTTTTTCATATCAGCCCGACCAGAAAGATACAAATACTTGTTCAGCAAATCTCCGTGGCGGTTTTCTTCTGCCGTCCAAGCTTTTGACCACCGGACCCATCCAGAGGGGCTCAATAAATTGCCTTCTGGATTAATGCCTTCTAATAGGTTAAAATAGGTCTGATAACTGGGTAAAGCCTCCTCAGTAATCATATTACCAATTAAAGAAGTGATGATGGTATCTGGAATGCCAGCCGCACGCTCCTGTAACAATTTTACCTGTTCGAAAGCATCAGGTTTATCCATTTCTGGAAGAAAATCGGAAGGCTGCCAACAGTCATCAGGATCTACAAGGACATTGTCCACCGCATGGCCAACCATACCGTCAAGCTGGGAGATCACTTCCATGTTTTTCTCCAATTCGTAATTGATATGAGCTGAATTTTTCATTTTACTATATTTATGCAATTCTTGGAACTAAAATTTTCCAATTGACAGCTAGCATGCTGCAAATTTGGTATCGTCGTAACTTTCTTTGTCACTATCTAAGTTAAACAATATTATCTGTAAAGGTAGCTATTTCATTTCAAATTCGTAAGTAGATTTTTTGAAGGAGGGCTTTTATGGTTTCAGTGGACAAAATGCCTCTGAGCCAACCAACCCTGAGAATAAAATGCAGTTATCAAGGTGCTTTCACCTGACTTCTTTCTATTTTTACGCACAATGAAGCGTCTTTATGATCTTTTTGTACTTCTTTTTGCGGGCTTGGCTAAGTCCCTATCCTTCTGCCATACCAAAACCCGCCTACTAGTAAAAGGACAACGGCACACATTAAGTTCAATAGAGAGATTTAAGTCAAAGAGAAGGGAGGAATTGACATGGTTCCATGCCGCTTCTTTGGGGGAGTATGAGCAAGCCAAACCCGTCATCCTATCTTATCGAAAATCATTTCCAGACCAGGCTATTTTACTTACGTTCTTCAGTCCTTCGGGCTATGAAAATACAATAAAAAAGACTCAGGAACCGGTGGACTTGATTACCTACCTTCCTTTTGATACCGCTTCCAATGCCAAAAGGTTTTTGGAGGCGACCAATCCCAAAAGGGTCTTTTTTGTGAAGTATGAAGTTTGGCCCAATTATCTGGCGGAAGTCCGGAAAAAGCACATTCCACTTTACCTCTTTTCAGCTTCTTTCCGGTCAGATCAAATTTATTTCAAATCCTATGGAGGGCTATTTCGCCAAGCTCTGGGTCACTTTGATCATATTTTTACTCAAAATTCGGCATCAGTTAGCTTGCTTGAAAAAATTGGGATTGATAAGGTTTCTCTTTCTGGTGATACCCGTTTCGACAGGGTTCATATGACGCGGATGAATCCTAAATCTTTTCCGGAACTTTCTCCTTTTACAAATGGCCATAAAGTGATGGTCATTGGTTCTGCCTGGCAAGAAGATATGGATATTTTGCTTCCTTACATTAATAGTATGCAGGGTTTCCAATATATCATAGCACCTCATGACATCAATCATCAGGTGATAGAATCATGGAAAGCAGCTATAAAGCATAAAAGCCAAAGATATTCTGAATGGCTGAAGAACCCGGATATTGAAGCAAAATTGCTTTTTATTGACAACATTGGCATGCTGTCCTCCCTTTACCAATTTGCCTACATCGCATATGTGGGAGGCGCTTTTGGCAAGGGGCTGCACAACATCCTTGAACCCATTGCTTTTGGAATACCGGTGGTTTTTGGTAAACTCCGGAAGGAGAGTAAATTTCCTGAGGCAGGTATTGCTGAGCTTGCGGGATGTGGTTTTTCGGTAGAAAATGCCGTACAACTGAACACCGTTCTTACCCAGCTTCAGGAGGGAGATAGGTATGTGAAAGCCTGTAAAGCATCTGAGGAATACGTGGAGGCCAATCTGGGAAGTGCAACCAAAATCATTGACAAAGTAATTCAACTGGAAAAAAAGGATGAAAGGTAGAGTGATTAAATCAACAGGTAGTTGGTACCATGTTCAGTTAGGGGAGGAAACCATTCAGGCAAGACTTCGGGGTAAATTCAAACAAGAGGAACTCAAACTCACCAACCCTGTGGCTGTGGGTGACTGGGTGAAAATTGCCAAAGAGGCAGATCAGGCTACATGGGTGATCCAGGATATCTTGCCAAGAGAAAATTACATCATCCGAAAATCCACCAGAAAACAGCATTTTTCACATATTTTGGCTTCCAATATTGACCAGGCCTTCTTGATCATTACCTTAAGGAATCCACGGACTTCTTTGGGTTTTATCGACCGATTCTTGGTTTCCACAGAAAGTTTCAGGATCCCGGCCTTTTTGATCATCAATAAAATGGATCTGATCAAAGAAAGGGATATGGAATTTCTGGAAGTTATTCAAGAGATCTACAAACCATTGGGATATCCTGTTTATGAAATCTCTGCACTGGAAAATGATGACCTCAAAGAAAAACTTTTGCCTATACTCAAAGGAAAATCCACCCTGTTGGCAGGTCATTCTGGCGTTGGAAAATCCACCCTGCTCAACGAACTTGCTACTGGAGCTAATCAAGTCACCAGGGAAGTATCAAAATTCACTACCAAAGGAGTTCATACCACCACATTTGCCGAGATGTTTCCCATGCCTGAAGGAGGCTACTTAATCGATACACCTGGAATCAAGGAATTTGGTATTTTGGAGATAGAAGGTCAGGAGCTTTCCCATTACTTTGTGGAACTGAGGGACTATCTAGGTAAATGTAAGTACCATAACTGTACCCACATCAATGAACCGGGGTGCTTGGTGTTGGAGCGACTTGAGGAAGGGTATATCCATCCCTACCGCTATGACAGTTATTTGAAAATTTACCATGAAGAAGACAGTCATCGCTAGCTTAAGTTGTAGGAGTTGGGTGGTTTCTCCAAGTTTCCTCTACCTTTCTTTGAAACCATCCACATTTGATTTAATTTTCATTTTTTAAACAGGGGCGGACATTAGACAAAATGAATGAAACTAAAACACTGGTACTGAACCACAAGCAGGTGCAACAGAAAATCACCCGGATGGCCTATGAGATCTACGAACGAAATGTGGGAGAAGCAGGGGTAGTGGTTGCTGGAATCTCTGGAATGGGCTACAGGCTGGCTTTGTTGCTTGCTAAAAAATTGGAGGAAATTTCTCCCCTTAAAGTGGAGATCATGGAAGTTAAACTGGATAAGTTTGCTGTGGTACAGGGGGAGGTAGTCTTGTCTAAGGTCTTTGATTTAGAGGACCACTGCCTTATTTTGGTGGATGATGTATTGAATACCGGGAAAACCCTGGCCTATGCCTTAAAACCATTTCTTGAAATCCCAATTCGTAAAATTGAGATCGCGGTACTGGTCAATCGGAGCCACAAGCTCTTTCCTGTTACTGCGGATTATACAGGATTTGCCCTAGCTACCACCCTCAGCGAACGCATAGCCGTGGACTTAGAGGGGGAAAATTACACCGTGCACCTTCATTAAATCCACTATGTCCATACATCAATCCTCCAACGTCAAAAGAATCACAACTCACATCCTGCAGGAGATGAAAAACAGGGGAGAAAAAATCTCTATGTTAACAGCCTATGATTTTACCATGGCAGGAATCGTGGATACTGCCGGTATTGACATCATTCTTGTAGGTGATTCTGCATCCAATGTGATGGCTGGACATGAAACTACCCTTCCTATTACCCTAGATCAAATGATTTACCATGCTACCTCAGTGGTCAGGGGAGTGAAAAGGGCTTTTGTAGTGGTTGATATTCCATTTGGGTCCTATCAAGGCAATAGTTCTGAGGCCCTTCGTTCCGCCATCCGTATCATGAAGGAATCGGGTGGTCATGCTGTTAAGGTAGAGGGAGGATCTGAAATAAAGGAGTCTGTGAGCAGGATTTTAAGTGCCGGAGTTCCTGTGATGGGCCATTTGGGCCTTACGCCCCAATCTATTTATAAGTTTGGCACTTATACGGTCAGAGCCAAGGAAGAAACCGAAGCTCAAAAATTATTGGATGACGCAAAGATTTTGGAAGATTGTGGCTGTTTTGCAATTGTTCTTGAAAAAATTCCTGCTTCCCTTGCCAAAAAAGTAGCGGAAAGTATCAGCATCCCCATCATCGGGATCGGGGCCGGCCCACATGTGGATGGTCAGGTATTGGTAGTCCATGACATGTTGGGGATCACCCAAGAATTTCAGCCCCGTTTTTTGCGTCAATACGCCGATTTGAGAGCAGACATGAACAAAGCAGTTCAAAACTATATCAAAGACGTCAAGTCAAAGGATTTTCCCAATGATCAAGAGAGTTATTGATAGTAAATGACTGGATGAATCAAGTGCTCGCCATCAGTTCATATCCTAACTCTGTACAAATCCTTGTCCATCTAATTTCACCTACTATGTCTAGGGTCAAATCTGGCTTTCACGATCTTTAACTAGGGAAAAAACCCAATATTTTGCTTATTTTAGCCATCGGTTTTAAGAAGGCCTCATTTGGGGGCCAATTTCCCATCAATGGATTTTTACCTGAATCAAAAGTAAACAAGCATGACTAACAAAACTCCAAAAATTCTTTATACATTAACCGATGAGGCCCCGGCCTTGGCCACCTATTCTCTTCTTCCCATAATCAAAGCCTTCACAGATTCTGCAGGGGTAAGTGTGGAAACTCGGGACATTTCTTTATCAGGAAGAATCATTGCCCAATTTCCAGACTTTCTTCAGCCTGAGCAACAAATTCCAGATTACCTGACTGAATTGGGAGAAATTGCCAAAACACCAGAGGCCAATATTGTCAAACTCCCAAACATCAGTGCATCTGTTCCCCAATTAAAAGCTGCCATCAAAGAACTACAAGGTTTGGGATTTGCCCTACCAGACTATCCTGATGAGCCCAAAACAGAAAAAGAAAAATCCATCAGGAGCAGATATGACAAAGTCAAAGGGAGTGCAGTCAATCCGGTATTGAGAGAGGGGAATTCGGATCGAAGGGCACCACTTGCAGTCAAGCAGTTTGCCAAAAAAAATCCCCATAGTATGGGCGCTTGGAGTCCGGATTCTCAATCCCATGTGTCCAGTATGAGCCAAGGCGATTTTTATGGAAGTGAGCAATCTCAAACCATGGAAAAAGCCGGTAACATACGTATTCAGCATACCAATCATGCAGGCGAAGCGACGCTTTTGAAAGATAATTTAGAGATACAGGAAGGTGAGATCATAGACGCTGCTGTCTTGCATGTAAAAGCACTGAGACAGTTTTTGGAAGAAGAAAAGAAAAAGGCAAAGGCTGAGGGGGTTTTGTTTTCCATCCATCTCAAAGCGACCATGATGAAGGTTTCTGATCCCATCATATTTGGGCATGCTGTGGAAGTGTTTTTTGCGCCTGTATTTGAAAAGCATGCCAGTACATTTCAGCGAATTGGAGTCAATGTCAGGAATGGTTTTGGAGACTTACTTTCAGCTTTAAACCAGTTGCCACCTGAACAAAGGCAAGAAATTGAGTCAGACATAGCGCAGTGCTTTGAAGAAGGAGCAGATCTTGCGATGGTCAATTCTGACAAAGGGATTACTAATCTTCATGTGCCTAGTGACGTAATAGTGGATGCCTCCATGCCGGCCATGATCCGGAGTTCCGGGAAGATGTGGAACAAAAACAACCAGCTACAGGACACCAAAGCCATTATACCAGATAGATCCTATGCCGGGGTTTATCAAGAAACCATTGATTTCTGTAAAAAGCACGGGGCTTTTGATCCCGCCACCATGGGGTCTGTTCCCAATGTGGGACTTATGGCCCAAAAGGCGGAAGAATACGGTTCGCATGACAAGACTTTCGAAATTCCAGAAGATGGGATAGTGAAAGTGTTGAATGAATCTGATAAGGTGATTTTTGAACACAAAGTCAGCAAAGGCGACATCTGGAGGATGTGCCAAGTAAAAGATGCTCCTATTCAGGATTGGGTTAAATTGGCTGTCAACCGCGCATCTGCCTCAAATACTCCTGCCGTGTTTTGGTTGGATAAAAACCGTGCCCATGACAGGGAATTGATCAAAAAGGTAGAAGTCGCCTTACAGCGCTTAAACACAAAAGACTTAGAGATTCGGATCATGAGTCCAGTGGACGCAACCCGTTTTACTTTGGATCGGATCAAGGCGGGCAAAGATACGATTTCGGTGACCGGCAATGTCCTTAGAGATTACCTCACCGATCTTTTTCCAATATTGGAACTTGGTACCAGTGCTAAAATGCTTTCCATTGTGCCCTTGATGAATGGAGGAGGATTGTTTGAGACAGGGGCAGGTGGTTCAGCTCCCAAGCATGTAGAGCAGTTTGTGGAAGAGAATCACCTCAGGTGGGACTCCCTGGGAGAATTCCTCGCCCTTGCCGTTTCTTTAGAGCACTTGGGCAATTCTTTTGACAACAAGCGGGCATTGGTCTTGGCCGAAACCTTGGATCAGGCTACGGGAAAATTTTTGGACAATGGCAAATCCCCTTCCAGAAAAGCCAAGGAGTTGGACAACAGAGGGAGTCACTTTTACTTGTCCATGTACTGGGCCCAGGCTTTGGCCGAGCAAAATGATGACAGGGAGCTAAAAGAAAAGTTTATTCCTGTAGCAAAGTCGATGGTAGATGAAGAAGTGCAAATTATCAAGGAATTGACCGAAGTACAGGGTCAGCCTGTAGAACTCGGGGGTTATTATAAACCGGATGCAGCAAAAACCGAAAAGGCCATGCGGCCAAGCAGAACGCTTAATGATATCCTTTCCTCCATAATGAGTTAAGTTGTATTCTGAAATTTTAAAAAGAAGCCTTTGATGTCTACGGATTCAGAGGCTTTTTTTAAATGCCCAATTAAGACTAGTTGCCTATAAAAATGAAATTTAATTTTTTGATTTTTCTCCAAAGAGAAATCGGCCAAACTTAAAGCTTGTTCCCTTTGTATACACAAATGCCTTCCTTATAATCAAAAAAATGTTTTGTATTTTTTTTTGGAACCAAATTAAACTTGAATCGTTTTAATCACATAACTATTATTAAAACCACAATAAAATTATGTTTAAGATGAAAAAAATGACAAATCTTAGCGGTAAAGCTTTGGCTTTTATGGCTTTAGCTGGTTTCACGCTTGCCTGTTCGAGTGATGATCCTGATCCAGTAACACCACCACCGGTTACTGAAGATCAAAACATTGTAGAGATTGCAGAAGAAAGTGAGGATTTCACTGTGTTGGTAACAGCTTTAGAGGAAGCAGATTTGATTACTCCACTTTCTGGAGATGGACCATTCACTGTTTTTGCGCCTAATGATGCAGCGTTTACTGAATTTTTGAGCGATAATGAACTTAGTCCTGATGACCTGTTGAACAATCCTGGATTAGCAGGTATCTTGCAGTATCACGTTGTTGGGGCTGCAGTTCCTTCTTCTGCTGTAGAAGCAGGTCCAGTAACCACATTGAACGATGAAACATTTTATGTAAGTGTTGATCCTGACGGAGGTATTTGGATCAATGGAAGAGCTCAGGTGGTCAATGCTGACATTGAAGGAACGAATGGATTTATTCATGAGCTGGACTATGTGATCGAACAACCCACTCAGAATATTACAGAAATAGCTTTAGCAGCTAATGAGGCGGATACACCAGAATTTACTGAATTGGTAGCCGCATTGACAAGAGCTGATTTAGTCGGGTTGTTTTCAGGTGATGGTTCTGATAACTACACTGTGTTTGCGCCTACCGATGCAGCTTTCCAAGCCTTGTACACAGATCTTGGTGTGAGTGGTGTTGAAGAAATTGAGGTTGAAGATCTTACTGAAATCTTAAGTTATCATGTAGTCAATGCCAGGGCTTTTTCTCAGGATTTGAGGGAGGGAGCTGTGACTACTTTGAGCGGTGCTGATGTAAATGTAAATTTGGCGGACCTACAGATCAACGAATCCGGTTTAATTCCATCTGTCTTAAACGTGCACGCCACAAATGGAGTGTTACATGCCATTGACAGGGTTTTAACTCCTCCAGTGAGTACTGAGTAATTTTAATTGTTCTCGATTTATACTGGTTTAATTAAATGAAGAAAGGAGGCTTTTGGCCTCCTTTTTTTTTTTGATTTTTTTGGGAGGTTTTAAGCGGTTTTCGGCCAATTTTCCACCGAACCCTGGTAAATTGCTTGATTGGATAAGGCTACTGCTATGGCAGTCTTTGCTCCTGTGTACACATTTGAGGCAGGCAAACTTTTTTGTATGAGGGATCTATGGAAATCCTCAAACGCATAAAAAGTCCCATCCTTGTATTTTTCCTGGGATAGGTTGATTCCTGTTTTGTTGTCATTCCAGTTTAATGGTGTGGCTCCGGATACTCCATCCACTTCCTCTAAGGCCTTTTTTGATTCGGGTTCAGGGTAAAAAATACCATCATTCATCAGCAGTGAAACTGTACCCTTGGAACCTTTGATGATAAAGGAATAATCCTCATATTGGTTGGCACAAGTAGCTCCGAAGTTGCCTATCATTCCCAACGACTCATATCTTGCGGTAACCTGCACATTGTCGTAAGTTTCCCTCCCGTCTTTAAAATGATCTATACCTCCTGTTCCGTAAAGGCTATCTGGAGTGGCTTCAAATGCCCAATGGATGAAATCCATTTGATGAGAGAGTAATTCTGCCACAAGACCCCCGGAATATTCCTTATACATGCGCCAATTTACCTGCCGTTCAAGCTGCGGTTCAGGTAAGGGCCTACGCCAGTTCCAGTTTCTATCCCAGCGGGCATCGATCTGGGTTACATTGCCTAAATAACCTTCTGAAATCATTTCTTTCACTTTGTAGTAAAGTGGAGAATAACGGTATTGATGACCCACTTGTAGCACTAATTTGGAATGATTTTCTGCGAGTTTTACCAGTTCCTGGGCTTCCTGAATGGAAAAAGCCATGGTTTTTTCCAAGTAAATGTGCTTACCAGCCAATAAAGAATTTTTGGCTTGTTCAAAGTGCTCGTTAAGCGGTGTAGCAATGATGACTGCATCCACTTGGTTGCTGTCCAACAATTTTCTGTAATCTGCAAAATAGGTAATCTGGTCAGAGGTCGTTTGTTTCCTTGCTCTGTCCAACCTGAAAGGCAGGTTATCACAGATGGCTGTTACCCGGAATTCGTCTTTAAAATCACGCAATACTTTATAAATACCACTTCCACGGTCTCCAAATCCTATAATTCCCAATCGAAATGGATCAGTTAGGGTACGGCTAACCGTAGAATACAATCCTCCGGGAATTGCAAACGAACCTGCACCTATTGCTGCGTATCTGACGAAATCTCTTCTATTCAATTTATTTTGGGTTTTAGAAATTTTATTTTCCAATATAAGAAACAAATGTCAAAAATGACATCTTGAAAGCTTTTGGCAGTATTTTTACCAGATTAAAGGATATTGATTTCCTTTAGTTTGGATGGGATTGGTGTCAGGATTTACAGTAGAATGATTTATATTGTTGAGAGAATAAAAAGTATACTTCATGAGAGAAGAACCTAAAATAGATTTAATTCAAAAAATCCATAATGCCCACCAATATATCCATAACCATTATCAACACAAAGTATCTGTTGGTATCGTCTTAGGTACTGGATTGGGTAAACTTATTGATGACATTGAGATAGAAGTGACAATTGATTACAAAGACATTCCTTTTTTTCCCGTCTCGACTGTTGAAAGCCATAGCGGAAAATTGATTTTTGGCAAGTTGGCTGGGAAAAAGGTGGTTGCCATGCAGGGTCGATTTCACTATTACGAAGGCTATGACATGAAGGAGGTTACTTTCCCTATCAGGGTCATGAAGCTTTTGGGCGTAACGCATTTGTTCATATCCAATGCTGCAGGCGGATTGCACCCAAGGTTTGAAATAGCCGATTTGATGATTTTGAACGATCACATTGATCTTTTTCCTGAAAATCCCCTGAGAGGCAAAAACCTGGATGAATTAGGTGTAAGATTTCCTGACATGAGCGCACCCTATGCCTTGGAGATGGTCGAAAAGGCCATTGAAATAGCAGGAAAAAATGGTATTTCTATTTATCAAGGAGTTTATGCAGGCGTTCAGGGGCCTAATTTGGAAACCCCTGCCGAATATGCTTACCTTAGAAAAATAGGTGCCGATGCCGTAGGCATGAGTACCATTCCTGAAGTGATTGTTGGCAGACAAATGGGAATGAAAATTTTTGCGATTTCAGCCATCACAGATCTTTGTTCTCCAGGAAATATCAAACCAATATCGGTACAGGAAGTGATTGCCGCAGCGATGAAAGCTGAACCTGGCATGACCCTTATTTTCAAATCATTGATCAAAAGTCTTAAGGATTGAATCGATCTTAAAGGTTCTTAAAACGAGCTTTTTTATGATTTGATATTAGGAAGTACATAATGACGGGAATTGTAGCTAATTTTCTGTGGAATTTTCCATATTAAAGATTATTGTTGCAGTTTTGCAAAAACCTTTACCCTATGACCGTCTTATTCAAGTCCCTCCGTGTAATAGACCCGCATGGTATTCAGGATGCAGCCGATTATTTTTTTAATGGAAGTGACATCAAGCCTGTAATGGATTCAGAAAACAAGGAAGCAGACCTTACCATAGAAGCGGGTGACTTTTTGGCTTCTCAGGGTTGGATAGATCTCAGGTGCCTGGCGGGAGAACCTGGCTTGGAGTCAAAGGAAACGCTGGAGAGTTTAGGGGAAAGTTTAAAAGTAAGCGGTTTTTCCCAGGCCGTACTGCTACCCAATACGCAACCGGTAGTTCAAAGTAAAAACGAGGCTGAATTTATCAAAAATAAAACCAAGGATTTTTTTACCACTATTCATCTACAAGCGGCTGTCACAAAAGACACCTTGGGAGAAGATCTTACGGAAATTCTTGATCTTCATCACAACGGTGTAAAATTATTTGGAGATGGTTTGGTCCCTTTGTCCAACTCAGACAGACTCATGAAGATCTTGCAATACCTGCAGAAATTCAATGGATTGCTTTTTGATCAGGCCTATGATCCACTTTTGGCTCTTTTTGGGCAAATGCATGAGGGACCCGTTTCCACGCAACTTGGCATGAAGGGCATCCCTTCTCTTGCCGAAGAAGTGGCCATTCAGAAGAACATAGAAATTTTGAAATATACAGGGGGTCGCATCCATTTTCAAACCATCAGCACAGCCAAAGCAGTGGATTATATTAGACTTGCCAAAAAAGAGGGGCTTAGAGTAACTGCCGATGTTTCGCTTTACCAATTGCTTTTTTTGGATGAAGATTTGAAAGCCTTTGATGCCAATTTAAAAGTAAATCCCCCCTTCCGCACCTCATCTGAAAGAGCAGCCCTAATAGAGGGATTGAAAGATGGTACCATAGATGCGATTGTCTCCAACCATCAGCCTGTGGATTTTGATCAAAAACACATGGAATTTGATCTGGCAGCCTTTGGCATGGCCGGTCTGCAAACTTTTTTACCTGGCTTGGTTAAATTATCCGAAGAGCTAGGATGGCCTTTGTTGATCCAAAAACTGACAGAAGGTCCTTCAAAGGTTTTATCAGTTTCCAATGCCAAAAGTTTCACCGTTTTTGATCCGAAAGAGGCCTGGACTTATCACTTGAAATCCAATCGCTCGCTTTCGTCTAATTCCCCATGGTTTGGAAAGACACTGACTGGAAAAGTAAAATATGTGATCAATCAAGGTAAATTTGAGCAGATAGATGGGTAAATACCTGAATGCTTCCTTTCCATTTGGGCTTACAGGAGGAGCTTTTTGTATCATAGCATTTTGGTTGATGCACTGGATGGGTCAAGAACCTGTTAACATTACCTTGACTTTCGGATACCTCATCATCCCCATTTTCGTATTTCTTGGAATCAAAAATTACAGAGACAAACTCAATGGAGGAGAATTGTTTTTCGGCCCAGGCATGACAGTTGGATTTTGTATTTATATGCTTATCGCAATGATGTCCGCTATAAACGTTTGGGTTGCCCTCTCTATACTTCCTGAGATTTTGGAAACCTATCGGGATTTGAAATACAATATGGTGCTGACCAACAAAACCCGACTTATTGAGCAACTGGATGCGGACGCAGTTGAAAAAACCCTGCAAAGCATCCAATCCATGAGTGCCTATAATGCAGCAATCGATGATTTTTTAAGAAAAATATTTCCCGGACTGTTTTTTACTATCATTATTTCTATAATTTTAAAGAGAACTAAAACCTAACATTTTATGGAAAATCAAACAACAACAGGAGATGTAGTCAAAAAATGGGGATTGATTTATGGGCTGATTGGACTTATTGTAGTCATTTTGGGGGCAGTGCTTAACCTGGGATCTGGCTCGACATCCGGAACAATTTTGTCCTCTATCATTAACATTACCATTGCTTTTTTAATGTTTTATTTTGCGACCAAAGAATATGTAAATGACAATGGGGTCATGAGCTTTGGAAAAGGTTATGGCATTGCCATATTGGTTGCCCTTTTAGGCGGACTTATCCGCTCCGTTGGTTTTTATCTATACATCAAATTTGTAGACACGACCTACTTGGACAAAATGTTGGAAGCCAGTGAGGAAATGCAGGAAAGGTTAGGCGGAGCTCCTGACCCAGATCAGGTACCTGAGTTTGTGAAAATGTTCCAAACCGCCGAATTCATCTCCTTTTCCACGCTATTTAGTGCTTTGTTTGCCGGACTGATCTTGGGTGCAGTGGCAGCGGCAATCAATAAAAAGACAGAAGATTTCGACTATTAAAAGATAAATGATTCAGATTTCCGTAATTGTACCCGTTTTCAATGAAGAAGAAAGCCTACCCGAACTCCATAGTTGGATTACTCGGGTAATGAAAGCTGAAGGTTACTCTTATGAGCTTATTTTCATCAATGACGGAAGTTCTGATCAATCATGGGAAGTCATCAAGAATCTGGGTAATTCCGACTCGCATGTCAAAGCAGTTGGTTTTACCCGGAATTATGGTAAATCAGCTGCGCTCGACGTGGGCTTTGCCAGGGCCAAAGGGGATGTGGTGATCACCATGGATGCTGACCTGCAGGACAGTCCTGAAGAAATACCGCATCTTTACAGGATGATTGTGGAAGAAGGTTATCAGGTAGTATCCGGATGGAAAAAAAAACGGCATGATCCGATCACCAAGACGGTTCCCTCCCGGTTTTTCAATGGGGTTACGCGCATGATTTCAGGAATCAAGCTGCATGACTTTAATTGTGGCCTGAAAGCGTACCAAAACAAGGTGGTCAAGAACATCCATCTCTATGGAGAGATGCATCGATATATTCCATTGATAGCGAAATGGAATGGATTCAATCAGATTGGTGAGAAGGTTGTAGACCATCGACCCCGGAAATACGGCACCACAAAATTTGGGTTGGAAAGGTTTGTGAACGGGTTTTTGGATTTGATTTCTGTTTCATTCGTAAACCGGTACAGAAAAAAGCCCATGCATTTTTTTGGCACCTTGGGCAGCCTTTCTTTCATCTCTGGATTTTTGATCACCATATGGTTGATTGCAGAAAAGATTTATGGCTTACAGAAAGGCATCATAGTCCGGGATATCACAAATCAGCCCCTTTTCTTTTTGGCCTTGGTGGCCTTGGTGGCTGGAATTCAGCTTTTTCTGACTGGTTTTCTCGCTGAAATGATGATATCCAACAATTCCACCAAAAAAGAATACAACATTGATGAAGTATTAAATATGGATTTCTGATGTTTTTTTCCATCATCATCCCTGTCTACAACAGACCTGAGGAAATAGGAAGACTTTTGGAAAGTCTTTTGGATCAAACCTATAAGTTTTTTGAGGTTATTGTAGTAGAGGATGGCTCAGATCTTACCTGTGAAAAAGAGATTGCTGAATATTCCTCCAAATTGTCTATCAGGTATTTCTATGAGGAAAATCAAGGGCAGGGTCTAGCCAGAAATTATGGAATGAAGATGGCCAAAGGGGACTATTTTGTTCTTTTTGACTCGGACTGCATCATTCCAAAAAATTACTTTGAAATCCTCAACAAATCCATTTTGGAAAGGCAACTTGATGCCCATGGGGGACCCGATGCAGCCGCAAAAGATTTTTCCTCACTGCAAAAAGCAATCAATTACAGCATGACCTCAGTATTTACTACCGGCGGTATCAGGGGTAAGATGAAGGATCCAGCAAAATTTCAGGCAAGGGGATTCAATATGGGAATGTCCAAAGCGGTTTTTGAGGAGACCAGAGGATTTATCGATCCCAATCAAGGAGAGGATATAGAATTAAGTTTCAGGATCAAGAAGGCAGGGTATAGGCTGGAACTGGTAAAGGAGGCATTTGTGTACCATGCCCGGAGAAATGATTTCGACTCATTTCTTAGGCAATGTTATTCTTTCGGGAAAAACAGGATCAATGTCAGCAGATACCATCCCGAGGCTCTACAGCCAGTTCATCTATTTCCGGTTATTTTCTTAATGGGTCTATTTATTTTTCCAATAATTTCTATCCTTTATTTACCCTTGTTTAAACTGGCTATGGGGGTTTATGGTATTTGGTTTTTGTTGATTTTTTTACACGCAACTGTCATTTCTCAGTCTGTTATAGTAGGTTTTCTCAGCCTTTTTACTTCTTTTGGCCAACTTACCGCTTACGGATGGGGGATATTGGTGGGGAGTTGGAGAAAGCAGGGTCCTTTGTGAATTTCAATGCCCGCCTTTTTCACAAAAAAATATTACTTCATTTTCTGGGAGGGCGTGTTTTTCGATTAGGTCTTTTGATAGGCTTTTCACAAAATGGTTTTCCTTGACGGTGAGCCCAGACCGACTCAGCCGCTCTGCATAGTCCCTTCCGTATTTCCGCACATGGTCCCTTTGTCCAAAATGTTTTTCCCTTTCACGTGGTGATGTGATGTTAGGATCTTCCAAGGTTTGTGGCAGGTCGTATACAGGAGATTGGATAATTCCCCACCCATCAGTTTTCAATACCCTGTTGATTTCACTGCAGGCTTTGAGATCATCGGCCACATGCTCCATCACATGATTGCAGAAAACCACATCGAAACTGTTTGCCTCAAAAGGGATCTCATGAATGTCCATTTTTACCTTGGCCAAGGGAGATTCAAGATCCCCTGTGATGTATTCCAGATTCTTCATTCTTTCAAATCTATCAATAAAACAGTGTTCAGGCGCTACGTGAAGAACCTTCAATTCATCCTTGAAAAATGGGGTCTCTTTCTGAAGGAAAAGCCACATCAACCTATGTCTTTCCAATGCCAAACAATGGGGGCAGAGTGCATTTTCCCTTGCTTTACGACCATAGGGAAGGAATTTTTTAAAACTGTGACCACATACTGGACAGGTTACATTAGCACCCCGATAAAAGAAGGCCAGGATCCTTAAGAAAAAATGGCTGAACACCTGTAAGAATTTCCTAGGGATATACCGAATAATTATACTGATCAGGGATTTCATGGTTGACAAGCAATAAAGTTAAAGCACGGCAATTTAATCATTGATAGGGAACTGCCATAATCACCAACCCAAATAGGACTATTTCTCTAAGGATTTACTCCAATGGTGCTATAAAAATTTCATTGGGTCTTTAATCCATCCTCAAATAGTTAATTTTGAATATGGGAATTTCCTTGATTCCTAAGCAAGTCAATGATAAAAAAATGAAATTAAAATTAATTTATTGGACCCTAGGCAGTGCAGTAATAGTTTTTGTATTATATCTCATCTTTTCTCCATCATCTACGGGAGAAGGAAATGAAATTTTGTCAGAGACTAAGCTAGGTAAGTTTAAAGTTGAAATTACTACCTCAGGAGAACTGGAGGCCCTTAGATCTGTGCAAGTTTTAGGTCCTACAGAAGCAAGGCGGTTCAGAGTAGGCAACTTCACCATTGAAAATATGGTGGATGAAGGGACAGTGGTGAAGAAAGGTGAATTTATCGCCTCCCTGGATAAAACCGAGCTTTTTGGAAGACTCGAAGACAAAAGGTTGGATTTTGAACAAATACAGGCTCAGTATGAACAGATTCAATTGGATACCTCTTTGGTATTGAGGGCTGAGCGTGATAATTTACTCAATTTGGAGTATATGGTAGGAGAAAAAAGATTGGTCTTGGAACAATCTGAATATGAACCACCAGCAATTATCAAACAAAATGAATACAATGTTGAAAGGGCCATCAGAGAATTTGAACAAGCAAAAGAAAGATACAGAATCAAAACCATGCAGGAAAAGGCCAGAATGACAGAGGTAACGGCCAAACTCAGAGAAGTAAGACTTGAGGTCACCCAGATGGAGGACGTTTTAGAAAAGTTTGTGGTATTGGCTCCTCAGGATGGCATGGTCATCTATACCCAGGGTAGAGGTGGGAAAGTAAGAGAAGGCTCCCAAATCAGTTCGTGGAGTCCCGTGGTAGCCACATTACCAGACCTAACTGCTATGCAAAGCGTTACATTTATCAATGAAGTGGATATAAGGAAAGTGAAACCCGGTCAATTGGTAGAATTGAATTTAGATGCATTTCCAGAAAAGAAACTTACAGGAGTCGTAACCAAAGTAGCCAATGTGGGTCAGCAGAGGCCCAACTCTGATGCAAAAGTATTTGAAGTGATTGTGAAGGTCAATGAAAGTGATCCTTTGTTGAGACCGTCTATGACGACTGGAAACAGTATCATTGTTGATGAGTTTGAAGAAGCCCTTTATGTTCCGTTAGAGGCTGTTAATGTAGAAAATGACAGTATCAATTATGTCTACTTAAAAAACGGGACCAAACAAGAAGTGAAGTTAGGCATGGCCAATGCCAATGATGTCATTATAGAAATAGGTCTGAAAGAGGGCGATAAAGTATATTTATCCACCCCCTCATGGGGACAGAATGTAGCCGTCAAATTACTGGATGAATTAAATGGAAAAAGGAATGATCAACTGGAAGAGACCTTAGCAGGAAATGTTGATTTTACTTCTTTATCCCATCCGATGCAAGAAGATCAATAAAATCTCCTTCAAATCCCCATTGCCAGAAAAACAGCAATTCTTTATGATTGATGAAAGATTAAAAGCTAATTTTTACATTGCTTTCGAGGCCATTTTGGGTAATAAAATGAGATCTCTTTTGACTGCTTTAGGGATAATTTTTGGTGTTGCAGCAGTCATAGCCATGCTTGCAATAGGGAATGGAGCCCAACAGGAAATTCTTGAGCAGATCAGGCTGGTAGGTGTCAATAACATTGTCATTGCTCCGATAGTAGAACAAGTAGATGAACAAGTGGATGAAAACAGTGATCTCGAAAAAGAGCGGGGCCGATTTTCTCCCGGCATGAGCCTCATGGATGTGGAGGCCATTCAAAACACCATTCCAGGGATTAAAAAAATAAGTCCAGAAGTTGTTTTTGATACCCATATTGTAAAAGGCGGTATTCGAAGGTCTGCTAAACTAGTAGGTGTAACCCCACAGTATTTTGACGTTTTGGACTTCAAATTAAACGAAGGAAAGATGTTTACAGAAAATAATCTGATAAAGGGGGATCCGGTTTGCATCATTGGGAGAAGTATTCAGACCAGATTTTTTTCGAAAGAAAATCCTATAGGAAAGAAAATAAAAAGTGGCAATCAGTGGCTTGAAATAATCGGAATCATGGAGGACCGCAAGGTTTCGGAACAGAGTATTTCCAAACTGGGAATCCGGGATTTCAATATGGATGTGTATATACCTATCCAAAGTATGCTGGTAAGGTATAAAAACAGGAATTTGGTCACCACCGCAGACCTTAGAGACAGCGAAAATGGCAATGAAAGCCGAGGCAATTACCACCAAATTGACAAACTGGTGGTTCAGGTAGAAGAAAGCGGCCTTTTAAATCCAACAGCTGAGGTGATAGCCAAATTGCTAGAAAGGAAACATTACGGCGTGGTTGATTTTGAAATTACGATTCCTGAAATGTTATTGAAACAACAACAAAAGACCCAAAACATTTTTAATATCGTTCTCGGTGCGATTGCAGGTATCTCGCTTTTGGTAGGAGGAATCGGAATCATGAACATCATGTTGGCATCGGTAATGGAAAGAATAAAAGAAATAGGACTAAGGCTTTCGTTAGGAGCAAAAAAATCCGATATTGTGAATCAGTTTTTATTTGAAGCCATTATGATTAGTGTTTCAGGAGGACTTATAGGGGTTATTTTGGGAATTGTCTTAGCCAATGTCGTATCGAGTTTGGGAGACTTTCCCACCATAATTACCTTTTCATCCATATTTGTTTCATTTGGCGTAGCTGCCGCCGTAGGTTTGGTTTTTGGAATAGCTCCTGCCCGTAGAGCTGCCAATCAAGATCCCATAGATTCCCTAAGATATGAGTAGAAGAATTTACAAAATGATGATTTTGGCCATGCTTATTGGCCATTTGCAACCTGTTATTGCCCAAGAAAAAATCAATTACACCCTTGAGGACATCATCAGCCGAGCTAAATCCAATTCCCCGGCGGCCTTGCGGGCTGAAACCCAAAGGGAAAACAGGTATTGGCAATATCGCTTTTTTCAATCCGATTATAATCCTCAACTTAGGTTCCAGGGTCTGATTCCCGGATACAACCAATCCGTTACCCAGGTGGTACAACCTGACGGTACCATTGAGTTTAGAGAGGTTGAGCAAAACTTGGTGGAATTAGGTTTGGGGTTGGAACAAAACATTGCGGCAACAGGAGGCATTATTTCTGTAAATACCGCTACCAACCGATTTGATAATTTCCGTTCCTTGCCAGGAGATTTTCAAACAAGATATAGTGGTATTCCAGTCAATGTAAGACTTGTGCAGCCCATTTTTGCATTCAATGACCTCAAATGGAACAAAAAGATCGAACCCCTTCGGTATGAGGAAAGCAAAAAGACCTATGTCGAAGAAATGGAAAACATCAGCCGGATTGCAACCAATTTATTTTTCAATTACCTGTTGGCACAAGTCCGCTATGAAATTGCTTTTAAAAATAAAAACAATACCGAAGAGATTTTTAGAATAGAAAATGGGAGGTATAACATTGGGACTACTACTGAAGATCAATTGCTCCAGGTAGAATTGCGTGTTTTGGAAGCCGAACAAAACCTTGCTTCGGCAAGATTGGATCAGGAATCCTCGGCATTGGAAATCAGATCCTTTATAGGTTTAAACGAAACTGTTGATTTTAATCTTATACTTCCAGATGATATTCCGCAGTTTATCGTAGACGTGGACCAAGCCATTGATTTGGCATTCCAGAACCGTGCTGATGCTGTAGCCTTTGCAAGGCAAAAAATAGAAGCTGAAGCCGAGGTGGCTAGAGCAAGGGGTTCTAGGTTCAACATGAACCTAGAGGCGAGTTATGGATATAACAATGCTGCATTTACTTTTTGGGATATTTTTTCTGACCCTAATCAGCAAGCGTTGGTCAATCTTCGTTTGGGTGTCCCGATATTGGATTGGGGTCGCAACAAGGCCAGGATGGGAATAGCTACTGCCAACCAAAAACTGGTGGATTACACCATCGAACAGGAAATAATCAATTTCGAACAGGAGGTATTTGTACAGGTGAAGAATTTTCAACAGCTAAAGGATCGGATTGAGATTTCGAAAAAAGCCGATGAAGTAGCAGATAAGCGCTATGAGATTTCCAGACAACGCTACTTAAGTGGAAAAGTAGATATCACCAACCTGAACATCGCCCAGACAGAAAAAGACTCAAACAAAGAAAGGTATATAGCTTCTTTAAGGGATTATTGGACAGCTTATTATGAGTTAAGACAACTTACTTTATATGATTTTGAAAGTCAGCAATTGCTCTATATTGCAGAAGTGGAAGAATAGGGGATAATCTTAATTCCCATCTTCAATCCTAGAGTAAGGAGCCAAAAATTCTTCTAATTTTTGTGCCTGTTTTTCTAATTTTTCAATTTTACTGTTCTGTTTGTCCAGTTTTTTGTTCCATTTGATCACATCGTTTGGAGAAAGATCTCCTTTTGCATTTTGTGTTTCAAATTTATTTTGGTCTTTATTGAGCTTTGTTTCTGCTTTTTCAATTTTCTCATCAATTTTTTCCAATTTACTCTCTGCTTTCAGAATTTTCTTTTCAGTTTTTTCATCCACCTCTTTCACATAATTGCTATTTTGGGCTTGAGAAAACCCTAAGTTACATAGGAAAACAAGTGTGAAAATAGCTGCAGTTTTTATGATCAATTTCATTGGAATGTATTTTAGTTTAATCTTAAAATTAATTGTGTTTGAATCAATAAGCCCTGTGTTTAATTAAAGGGTAGATTTTTCGATTGCAAACAAGAGGTCGCCTTAAAATTGATTTTCAATTTTTAAGTAAAAGCAATATACAGCTTAATTTAAACAAATTCCGCTTAATTTAAAATTTATTTTTAATAAATTAAGTCTATTTTAAACAAAAGTAATATTAAATGTGATTTTTCCTTATACATGATCTGCTTAGAAATTTTGATGTTTATTTATTTGACCAGGAAACAAAATCAGAGATTAAGTTTTGGGAGATCGGGGTAACCTGCCTGATTTTTTGAGAGATTCATAAATGATCCACTCCAATTGCCCATTTGTACTTCTGAATTCATCTGCAGCCCACTTCTCCACCGCTTTCATCATTTCCTCATCTATTCTAAGTGCAAATGCTTTTTTCCTGGACATGATCAAAAAGATTTTTGTTGATTAAAATGGTCAATCACTATCCGAGCTTCATCAGGCTTAAAAGTGCCCAAGATGAAATTTTTCTTTCCGGATTTGACCTTAATTCCATATTTCCCGCCAGTATTATACAACCAGTAATTTAGATTGTATCGGATGCCCCAACCACCAAATTCCCAAAATGAATTGTATTCTATAATCTCCAATTGATCAATTTGATCAAATGGAAATCTTCGCCATCGGTTGATAAAAGGAGGATATCGATATTTGAGTTCATTTTGATCCATGTACACTTCCATATTTATGGCCAAAAGCAACCACCACATCAGCCCTAAAAGCAACATAGAAAACACTTTACCAAAATTATCGGCAGAAATAGATGAACCTGTGGTCAAAATCAGGTAAATCGTGACTAAAGTAAGCAAGGTCATTAAAACCCATATCCATTTTTGTCGGAATTTTTGTGATTCTTTAAAGATGAAATTTTCCATTTTCTGTAATTTTTTGAGGTGAGCTCACATTCCATCTATCGCTAAGTTTTTTGGCAGTTCAATCATAAGGATGCCATACAACAAAAAGCTACTTCGAAAATCCTGCTTTTCCTTGACCGGCATTTTCTAGTGATTCAGGGTTCCTACATTTAGAACGGGACTGACACTTCTATCAGAACAAAGGACAACCATCAGGTTACTGACCATGGCCGCTTTTTTCTCTTCCTCGAAATCAATGATTCCTTTGATCTTGAGATCTTCCAGTGCCATTTCTACCATGCCTACTGCACCATCCACGATTTTCCTTCTTGCCGCTACGATGGCTGTTGCCTGTTGCCTTTGGAGCATGGCTGAAGCAATTTCTGAGGAATATGCCAAATGTGAGATCCTTGCCTCAATAACTTTGATTCCGGCATGCATCAGCCTGTCACTGATTTCCTCTTCCAGAGAATGATTGACATCTTCTACTCCCGACCTTAACGTTATCTCTGCATTTTCTGCCTCAAAATCATCATAGGGGTATTTGCCGGCCATTTTTCTGACTGCGGCATCAGTTTGAAGATGGACAAAATTCTCATAATCCTCCACATCAAAAGTCGCTTTGAAGGTGTCTTCCACCTGCCAGACCACAATGGTTCCCACCATCACGGGATTTCCGATTTTGTCATTTACTTTCAAGGGTTTGTTTTCAAAATTCCTGACACGGAGAGAGATTTTTTGCTTCACCATAAATGGATTGACCCAGGAGAAGCCTGTTTCTTTCACAGTACCTTTGTAGGCGCCAAATAAAACCAATACCATGGCCTTGTTGGGCTGTAGGGTAAAGAAACCGGGAATGCATAAAATAAAGGCAAATCCCAAAATCATTCCCGGGATTACCAGTCCCCGGGTCAGGAACAAAATCGATGCAACAAGAAGTACCGCAGCTATCATTACCATCAGATAGCCGGAGAGGGGTTTTGTGAGTTTTTCCATAGTTATAATGATATTAAAATGATATCAATGTAAATTACGGAAAATTTTTTAAAAAGTTGGTTTTTCAAAAATTATTTTAGGGTTGAATCTCGTTTGCAAAAAAATAGTAAACTAAAATTGAACAAAAAAATCCTGTAAAAATCTTTTGACTTTTACAGGATAGACTTCAATGAAATTGATATTTGGGGTGAAAACTAGATGTTGGGTTTTAATCTGAATGAAATGATCTCTTTCGATTCAATCTTTTTTAAGTCAACATAGCCCCATCTACCTGAAGCACCTGACCTGAGACATAGGAACTCATGTCTGAACCCAAGAATACGCAGGCATTGGCGACTTCTTCCGGCTGACCGCCGCGCTTCATGGGAATGGCATCTCTCCAGCCCTGTACGGTTTTTTCATCCAGCACCTCAGTCATCTCCGTTTCTATAAAACCTGGCGCTACGGCATTGCTTCGGATGTTTCTGCTACCTAATTCCAAGGCAACCGATTTGGTAAAGCCGATGATTCCTGCTTTGGAGGCCGCATAATTGGCCTGTCCAGCATTGCCTTTGATGCCCACTACGGAAGTAATGTTGATGATGGAGCCTGCTTTGGCTTTCATCATTGTTCGAGTAGCGGCCTTTACGGTATTGAAACAGGACTTTAGGTTGATGTTGATCACCTCATCCCAGGCTTCTTCACTCATCCGCATCAATAGGTTGTCGCGGGTGATGCCGGCATTGTTGACCAGAATATCCAAACTACCAAATTCGGTTACCACTCCATTTATCAGAACCTCGGCTGCGTTAAAATCCGAAGCATCAGATCGAAATCCTTTGGCTTGGATTCCGTAGCTGTTGAGTTCCTCTTCCAAGGCTTGCCCTTTTTCGACACTGGAAAGATAAGTAAAGGCGATATTGGCACCTTCTTGTGCAAACCTGATGGCAATGGCCCTACCGATGCCTTTTGAAGCTCCGGTGATCAATGCTGTTTTTCCTGTCAGTAATCCCATATTTTTTTTAGGTTGGTTATAATTGAGCTTAAAATTAAGGAAATTTTAAATAAATCAGGATTAGCCTAACCTTCTCTGGGTATAATTAAAGAATGACAATTGATTAATGAGGACTTTTCATCCCATTTTTTAGCGCTTCCTTTGGAATGCTAACTTAGGATTTGATAAAATTATTTCTTGCTTGGATTGAATAAGCATGCATGATCGATGGCGGAATCTGAAAAGGTCCTCATTTAGTGATTTTACAAATAGGACATTTGAGAAAAAATAGGGTTGAAACCTGGTCTTCAACTTCACCTTTAACTTCTATTTGTGGATTCTCGACACTGCTCTACTTCCTAAAATCCAATTTTTTTCTAAGGCCAAAAACCTTATTTTTGCATAGCTTAACCAGAAATTAAAACTAAAAGATATGTCTTCAACAAAATACGATTTGATTGTAGTAGGAAGTGGACCGGGAGGTTATGTAGCCGCCATCCGTGCTTCTCAACTGGGCTTAAAAACCGCCGTAGTAGAAGCGGCCGAGCTTGGGGGAATCTGTTTGAATTGGGGATGTATTCCCACTAAAGCACTTATTAAAAGCGCCCAGGTTTTTGAATACATCAATCATGCTGCTGACTACGGTATCCAAGTGAAGGATGCGGAAGTAGATTTTTCCAAAATGATCAAAAGGAGCAGAGATGTTGCTGATGGCATGTCCAAAGGCATTCAGTTTTTATTTAAGAAAAACAAGATTGACCAATTGCTGGGATGGGGTAAGGTCAAGTCCGGTAAAAAAGTGGAAGTTGAAGACAAGGATGGAAAGAAAACCACCTACAGTGCTGATAACATCATCATTGCTACGGGGGGCAGGGCAAGAGAGCTACCTGCCTTGAAAATTGACAATGAAAAGATTGTAGGTTACCGAAAAGCCATGGTCCTGGAAAAAAAGCCGGAGAAAATGGTGGTGGTAGGTTCCGGAGCCATCGGAGTGGAATTTGCCTATGTGTACAATGCCATTGGGGTGGATGTGACCATTGTGGAATTTTTAGACCGCATCGTTCCCAATGAAGATGAAGAAGTTTCTAAAGCTTTGGAAAAAATATATAAAAAAGCGGGTATCAAAATCATGACCAAGTCAGAAGTGACAGCTGTAGATACCAAGGGAAAAGGCTGCAAGGTCAGTGTAAAAACCCCCAAAGGTGAAGAAACCCTGGAATGCGACATCGTCCTGTCAGCTGTAGGTGTTACCTCCAATGTGGAAAACATCGGTTTGGAGGATGTGGGCATCTTGGTGGAAAAAGGTAAAATCAAGGTAGATGAGTTTTATAAAACCAATATGCCTGGATATTTTGCCATTGGAGATGTCACCACTGGACCAGCATTGGCTCATGTGGCTTCAGCCGAAGGGATCATCTGCGTGGAAAAAATAAAAGGACTTGACCCTGAGCCGCTTGATTACAACAACATTCCGGGATGCACCTATTGCATTCCTGAAATTTCCTCGGTCGGCTTTACGGAAGCACAGGCCAAAGAGGCCGGCTACGATGTGAAAGTGGGTAAATTCCCCTTCTCAGCCTCTGGAAAAGCATCTGCAGCAGGGGCAAAGGATGGATTTGTCAAATTAATATTTGATGCCAAGTATGGAGAATTGCTTGGAGGCCACATGATTGGCAGCAATGTTACCGAGATGATCGCTGAAATTGTGGCCATCAGAAAGCTGGAAACGACTGGTCATGAACTTATAAAAACTGTACATCCTCACCCTACCATGTCAGAGGCCATCATGGAAGCGGCCGCAGCAGCTTATGGTGAAGTGATTCATTTGTAATTCTGATGACTTTATCCTAATATTATAAGCACAAGGAGTAAATCCTTGTGCTTTCTTTTTGTAAAGTATTTAACATTTTGACTTTTGGAAGAAGAACAATTGATAGCGGGACTGCGGTCCCGGGACCGAAAGACCATTGAATATTTGTATGAAAAATATTCCCGTGCCCTTTTTGCTGTGATTTCAAGGATCATTCAGGACAAGGATATCGCGGAAGAGGTTTTCCATGATGCTTTCGTCAAGATCACCAAAAACATGGAGCGGTATGATGCATCCAAGGGAAGGTTATACACCTGGATGGCCAACATCTGCAGGAATGCAGCCATTGACAAAACAAGGTCTAAGGAATTTTCAAATGCAGGTAAGACCAATTCGATAGATGATTACGTATATGGAATGGCCAGCGAGTCAGGGACTTCTGAAATAGTGGACGGAATTGGCGTGAGCGAATTGTTGGACCGACTTTCTGAAGAGCAACGTTTTGTGATAGAGTGTATTTATTTTAAGGGCTTCACACATTCGGAAATAGCTGAGGAATTCGATATTCCCCTGGGTACCGTCAAATCCAGGATTCGGGCCGGAATAAATGTTTTAAAAAAGAACTTAGAGAAAATTTAGTGGATATTCAAGCATACATATCGTCAGGTAAACTGGAACTTTTTGTTCTGGGAGAGCTTAGTGAGCGGGAACGTGAAGAAGTGCTGGAAATGGCCAAAAAGCACCCTCAGGTCAAAAAAGAATTGGAGGAAATTGAGACAGCCATGTTCGCTTTTGACAACCAATCCGGACCCAAGCCTTCCTCTGCTGTCAAAGCCAAGATTTTCGAAACTTTGGACAATGAAGTTTTTGAGGAAAAAATTGATAAGAAAAAAAACACTACGACACCTGTAGTGCCCTTGCAACCATGGAAAACCTACGCTGCTGCCGCGTCAATAGTGGCCCTTATAGCTTCAGTATTGGCCATTTATTTTGCTTCCCGCTACTATCAGGTGGATAGTCGGTTGACCGCATTAATTCAAGATCAGGCGGTAATGGCTGAGGAAGTAGACCAATATAAAGTCAGGTTCCAAGAGGCAGATGCCCAGTTGGAAACCCTTTTGGCTGGGGATTTTGATAGAATTCCGATGACCGGAGAAGGGTTTGAGATACAGCAGGATGCCAGAGTGGATGTTTTCTGGGATAAAAACAAGCAGGAGGTTTGGATTTCAGTGAACAACCTATCTTCTATTGATGAGGATAAGGATTACCAACTCTGGGCCATAGGTGAGGATGGTCCTTTGGGGATAGGGCTGGTGTCTGCAGGCGAAAAACTTAGCCTACAACAAATGAAGGCGGTTTCGGATGCCGGAGCTTTTGCCATCACCATTGAACCTAAAGGCGGGAGTGAAAGCCCTACTTTGGAAAATCTAGTTGTGATTGGAGAAGTGGCGTAATGGTGTGATCACTTGGCCGCAACCGCTTCAATCTCGATAAGCAAATCTGGATTCGCCAAAGCATAAACAGCTATGGTGGATCTGGCCACCTTGTTTGGATTGGATTCTAGGTTGAAATATTCCCCATAGGCTTTGAACCAAGCCTCCCAATCAATGTGACCCTCCTTGTTGGGAGCAAGGTAAATCCTTAAGAAAAATACATCAGCAAGCTCAAATCCCGCCTCACTCAAGGTTTCTTTGATCCTTTCCAGGGTCCCTACACTTTGCTCATAGGTGTCACCGAATTTTTCATAGGTACCTTCTGCAGCATCAGGGTCTTTGACCGGCGCTACCAGGCCTGAAGTAAAATAATACTCCTTACCCTCGGGTAGATGTACACCCTTTAAAATGCTGGCTTCTGGCCTGTCATACCTGACAATAGGTGATTGTTCATTTTCGGAATTGCTATTCTGTGGCCCACAGGAAATTAGCAACCCCACAGCCAGAAAGGCAGAGATTTCCAAGATCGATTTTTTGCTTTTCATTTTTTTTTTAATTTGTCAGAAACAAAAAAGAGGCTTACTTAGCCTCTTTAAATTCGGATTCCATTGACTTATTTTTTCGATTTTTTGTCTTGTTCATATTCCTTTAACCTCAAAATAAAATCGCTGAGCACATTCATGTAATTGATAAAGGCTTCGTAAGGCGTTTCATAGGGACTAAAGTAAGCATGGATATCTCCATCGGAAAAGAACTTGGTACACATGTAATAGAAATGGTCAGAGGTTTGCAGGTAATTCCAGTCTCTCTGAATTTCAGGATCATCAACTTTGGCGACAAGTTCTTTCAATTCATACAATTTGGCAAATGCCTCATCCTGTAAGTCATTACCCAGCCAAGCAGTAAGATCCCTCTCCTCATCTGCCCATGAAATAGGGATGGGTACGTGAATCTTACCGACTACCTTTCCATTCTCAGCCACCTCTGAAGGGGTGGAGAAAGTGTAATTGGTGTTGTTAAAGACAGCATGTGGTAAAGCCCTCATGAATTCAAAAATACCGGTATCCGCCCATTGGTGTTCCCCGAAAGTTTCATAATCCATAAAGAGGTTCAGTACCTGCTCTTCTTTAGGCAACGCATTGATCCATTTGGTGAATTTATCTGTGGTTAGTGGATAATCGGGCCAGGATTTATTGCCAAAACGGAAAGCAATGTCATCGCTCAACTGAAAATTCTTAAGGAGAACCTTCAAATTTTCATTGTGGGCATTTGTGTAAACAAAGTTAGGGCTCTTCCATCCCAAAACATGCTTGGCTCCCTCTGTCAATATGGTATTGTAGCCGAACTCTGAAACCATACTACCAATACCATCGGAATAGATCAGTTCAGTATTTCGGAAAACCTTTGGGGTATACCCATTGAAAAGATCTTTTATTTTTTGCTGGTGCTTTTTGACAGAAGCCTGAAATTCCTCTTTACTTTTCAAAGATACCAAAGCATGGGCATAGGTTTCACTGAGCAATTCTACATGACCAGTAGCGACTAATTGGCGAAAACTATCGAGAACCTCAGGTGCGTAGGCTTCAAATTGTTCAAGACAAACTCCTGATATGGAAAAGCTGACTTTGAACTTTCCATTGTATTGATGGATCAGGTCTAAAAGCAGGGCATTCATGGGCAGGTAGCATTTTTTAGCGATCTTCCTCATGATGTTTTTGTTGCCATAATCATCCCAGTAATAATGGTCTTCACCCATATCGAAAAATCGATAAGGCTTTAACCTGAAGGGTTGATGTACCTGAAAGTAAAAACAGATGGTTCTCATGTTTACGTCTTTATGGTTTTTTCATATACTTTAATAAGTTTGGCAGCCACATGTTCCCACTTCAACCGTTTCAATTCCTGGCTGCCCAATTCTTTGAACATCCTCGAAATTCCATCGTAATGGAGCAATCCAAAGATGGCATCAGCCATGGCATCTATATCCCAAAAATCCACCTTGATCGCATTCTGCAAAACTTCTGCAACACCGGACTGTTTGGAAATTATAACAGGTGTATTGTGTCTTACCGCTTCTAAAGGAGATATTCCAAATGGTTCTGAGACGGAGGGCATCACATACACATCTGAAATAGCATACATTTCATCCACATCTTTTCCTTTCAGAAATCCCGTGAAGTGAAATTTCGTCGCTATCCCGAGCTCAGCCACACGGTCTACCATCCGGTTGAGCAGGTCACCACTACCAGCCATGACAAATCGCACATTCGGGTCTTTTTGGATAACTTTGTATGCAGCTTCGACGAAATATTCCGGTCCCTTTTGAAAGGTGATCCTACCTAAAAATGTCACAATTTTCTCGGGTACTTTTTTGACAAAATTACTTTCGATGATACTGGTATCCAGTACGGCATTGTGTAGGACAGAAATTTTGTCAGGATGCACACCATATCTTTTGACCAAAGTGTTCTTAGTAAGGTGACTTACAGCCAAAACATGGTCTGCTGCATGAACACCTGCCCTTTCAATGTCATAGACCACTTTGTTGACACTTTCACCGGATCGGTCATATTCAGTCGCATGCACGTGAGCGATCAATGGAGCTCCACTGATTTCTTTGGCGGCAATGCCTGCTGGGAAAGAAAGCCAGTCATGGGCATGGATTAGGCTGTGTTTTTTGTTTTTGGCAATTTGTGCTGCTACCAGCGCATACCTGGAAACTTCCATCATCAGGTCTTTGCCATACTTGCCACTAAATTCAAACTTGTTGGAAAAAATGCTTTCGTCCACATCAGTTCGGTCGTGGGCCACACGCTCAGAAAATTTCCGAAATTCATCAGGCCCCAGATAGGGCACTAAAAAACTGCTCACCTCTAGGTAGGTGAGGTTTTTCCAGATGGTTTTGAATCTTCTTTCCCTGTAATCTATTTCCACATCACTCGCATTGACAAAATCTGCCAAAGGCTCTTCATCACCCCATAATTTTGGTACCACAAAAATGATGTCCTGATTGTGATGGGCCAAACCCTTGACCAGACCATAACAGGCTGTACCTAAGCCACCGGATATATGGGGAGGAAACTCCCAACCAAACATTAAAACTTTCATATCCACAACTTTAAATTTTATTTACCAGGTACATCATTCTCAATAATTCCCCCACGCTCCAGGCTTGGGAAATCGCTCCTTTGGGTCTATGAGGGGGGTCACCATCATAAATTTCAGCTACTGTTCCAATCCCATAAATACTCATAACGCCGTCAAATTGCTGGATCATTTTCTGAATGAATGATTTTGAAGACTTACCATGCAGCTTTATATAACCTTCGACGAAATGTCCTAGCAACCAAGCCCAAACTGTACCTTGGTGATAGGCATTGTCTCTGCTGTATTGATCCCCAAAATAATACCCTTTGTATCGGGGATCTTCCGGAGATAGGGTCCTTAAACCCCTTGTAGTAAGCAGTTTTGATTTGACCACTTCTAAAATCTGATCTTTTTGTTCTTCTTCCAGTGGGCTGTAAGCAAGGGAGGTAGCAAAAACCATGTTTGGCCGAATCGACCAATCTTTATCCTCACCATCCACCACATCAGCCAAATAGCCCCTTTCCTCATCCCAAAATTCCGCAACAAAGCTATGTTTTACTTTTTCTGCCAATTCCAATGCGTAATTCTCTCCGCTTAGTTCGTGGTAGAAGCAGAGTGCATTGTACCACAAGGCATTGATTTCAACAGGTGCACCAATTCTTGGTGTAACTGGCCCGTCTGTAGTGACCGCATCCATCCAAGTTAACGCGAGCCCTTCCTGACCTCCATAAAGCAAACCGTTCTCTCGAACCTTTATGTTGAAATCAGTACCGGCAATCAGCCCATCTATGATGCCTTTAAGCTTATCAAGATACCTCTTTTTGATGGTTTTGGTATCTCCTGTAAACTCAATGTATTGTTGTAGAGACCAGAAAAACCACAGTGGGGCGTCTAAAGAGTTCATATTGGTCACTACCCCGCTACCTACATTTGGGAAAAGCGGGCCTTGAAGGTCCTTGGTCATGGAATCCATAATTTCCAGAAAGGTATCCTTATCCCCTTGAGTGAGGGTCAGACCTGGAGTAGCGATGAAAGTATCTCTGCCCCACCAACCAAACCACGGATAGCCTGCAATCACCCGGGTCTCGCCTTTTCGTTTGAAAATAAATTGACCTGCGGAATTTTTTAGGCAATTCTCAAAATTATTTCTCGGTGTTCTTCTGTTTATCTCTTTTTCAAAAGCTACCTGACGGGTATCTGGATCTGCAATTTCCAATCCGGCCGAAAAAATAACAGACTCGCCTTTTTCTATATCGAACTCAAAATAGCCAGGTACAAATAAGTCCTCTTGGTAGTCATAACCCCGTTCTCTTTCCCGGATATACTCTATGTTGTGGTACCATTCTGGAGTCGGGACAAATTGATTAGGTTTTGAAATCTGAAGGGAAAGGGGTTGATAGGGTTCATACAACTTTACCTGTATCCCTTGTTTGATCTTTTTATAGTTTTTGTTGATATCGTCATTTGCTTTGGAGAGGTTGTGATATCCTCTGAAAGCCAAAAATGGGCTCAGCCTCAATTTGGTAGGGGAATGGGCCTCCAAAAGGGTATACCTTACCATGACGCGATCCCGGTTCGAATCCAGGATAATTTCTTTTTGCAAAAGGACACCCCCCACTCTATAAGTAAGTTTAGGAATGGGCTCAGAATCAAAATCCTTGAGGTATTTATGTCCTCTTGGGCTGTAATTGCCAGGATATTTATTGATTCCAAGGTTAAAACTGGACCCATGCTGAATGACGGTTTCATGCAGGGTCGACAGCAGGACATGCAGCTGGGAGTCAAGCTGAGGTTGCGGTGCCACTAACAAGCCATGGTATTTTCGGGTATTACATCCAATGATGGTAGTACTGGTGTAACATCCTGAGTGGTTTGAGCGTATGATTTCCTTTTCTAGAGAATAATTTAAATTGATTAATTCGGTTTTGTCAAAGTGTATATAGCTCATTTGGGGAAAAGTTTCAGTATCCTATAAAATTAACTTATAGATGTTGAAAGAAAAATAATAATACAAAAAATAAAGGCCATTTACATGGCCTTAAGGTTTTTATTTTGAAACAGAGTAGATTTTCTCTTTCTGAAGTTCTTCAAAATTTTTTATTGATTCTTCGAACTTCACCTTATACAATTGGACAAATTTAAGATTGACCGGTCTCACTTTAGGAGCAATGGGAGTGGATTTAAATAATGTAAACATTATCTTAACATTTTAGTATTTTTCCATTGTTAACAAAAAATATGCCATTTATATAAACCTGGGTCCAATCAAACAAAAACCCCTCACTAGGAGGGGTTTTGGGTGAAAGACCGGGTTCGAACCGGCGACCTCTGGTGCCACAAACCAGCGCTCTAACCAACTGAGCTACAATCACCATATATCATCATTAAAGCTATTTTGCTTCTTTGGACTGCAAAGGTAATATGCTAATCCTCTTCAAACAATAGATTCCCTGAATTATTTCTGGAGAAATTAAGTCGTTCTCCCTTTTTCTCTTCATGAAATGTGCCATTTTCGTACGCAAGATGACCGGATACGATGGTATGTGTTACTTTAGATTGAAAAGTGACATCTTCAAAAGGGGACCATCCACATTTAGAAAGAATATTATCTTTGGTTACAGTCCAAGCGTCATTTAAATCCACCAATACTGCATCTGCATGCCATCCAGGTCTAATGTATCCTCTTTTATCAATCTCAAATATTTTTGATACATTATGGCTGGTTTTTTCAGCAATTTGTTCCAAACTAATTTTTTGCTGATGATACAATTCAAGCAAAGCAACTAGGCTATGCTGCACCAAAGGCCCGCCTGATGGGGCTTTGACATAAAGCTGTTCTTTTTCTTCAAAGGTGTGTGGGGCATGATCAGTGGCTATGATATCGATGTGCCCATCCAGAAGGCCTTCCAAAATTCCTTCACGGTCCGCAGCGGTTTTAATGGCTGGATTCCATTTGATAAAATTGCCTTTCCTATCATAATCCTCATCAGAAAACCATAAGTGGTGTACACATGCCTCTGCCGTGATTCGCTTTTCCTCCAAGGGGAGCTTGTCATCAAAAAGCATGACCTCTTTGGCTGTACTGATGTGCAGGACATGTAATTTGGACCCATACTTTCTGGCCAGGTCCACTACTTTTTTGGATGCATCGTAACATGCTTCCTCTGTCCTGATTTTTGGATGGTATTTCGCAGGGATTTCATCTCCATATTTTTCCTTATACTTTTCGAGATTTCGGCTGATGATTTGGTCATTTTCGCTGTGTGTGGCAATCAGAACAGGACTTTCTTCGAAAATTCTTTCCAAGGACTGTGGATTGTCCACCAGCATATTTCCGGTAGAAGAACCCTGAAATACCTTTAAGCCACAAACCTGATCTGGATTGATTTTTTTTATTTCATCAATGTTGTCATTGGTGGCCCCCAAATAAAATGAAAAATTGGCGAGGGATTTTTCCTTTGCGATGCTGAATTTCTCTTCCAGAAGTTCCAAAGTGGTGGTCTGTGGATGGGTGTTAGGCATTTCCATAAATGACGTAATACCACCGGCTACGGCAGCTTTGGCTTCTGTGTAAATGTCCGCTTTGTGAGTTAAACCGGGTTCCCTAAAATGAACCTGATCATCAATCAACCCTGGGAAAAGGTATTTACCTGTCGCGTCTATTTCAATATCTGCCTCATGTTCCTCAAGGTTTCCTCCTGTTATATAAAACAAGCCATCCCTGATCAGCACATCTCCTCGGGATATCTTACCTTCATTCACTATATTTGCATTCTTGATTAAGATACTCTTCATACTTCTTTTCTTTAAGGGGTTCTTTTTCACTTCATCTGTAAAATTAACAAATCATGTCTGATAGCCCGTTATCTTTTGAAAACTTTAAGCTTAATAAGCAGCTTTTAGATGCTGTCAAAGAAGCGGGTTTCACGCGGCCTACACCTATACAAGAAAAAACCATTCCATTGTCTCTCTCAGGCCATGATATTTTGGGTATCGCTCAGACAGGTACAGGAAAAACCGCTGCTTATGTGCTTCCGCTCTTGATGAAGATCAAATATGCCCAAGAGATGCATACCCGTGCTTTGATACTTGCACCCACCCGGGAGTTGGTGATGCAGATAGAAAGTGCCGTGGAGATTTTTGCCAAGTATACCGATATCAGATTTGTCAGCTTGTATGGTGGATTGGGTCCTAAAACGCAAATAGAAAAGATCAAGCAAGGGGTGGACATCATCATCGCTACTCCAGGCAGGTTTCTGGACCTTTACAGCCGCGGCGAAATTTACGTGAAAAGCATCAAAACGCTGGTCATGGACGAAGCGGATAAAATGATGGATATGGGATTTATGCCACAGATTCGAAGTATTTTGGAGGTGATTCCGAGCAAACGGCAAAACCTACTATTTTCGGCCACATTTTCGGATCGGGTGGAAATTATTTCACAGGAATTTTTGGAGTTCCCAGAAAGAATTGAAATAGCCCTGCAAGCCACACCGGCGGAAACCGTCAATCAAACCTGGTATGCAACGCCAAACCTGAAAACCAAAATCAACCTGTTGCAACATCTTATGGGCAATCCGGAAGTCAACAGGGTCATCGTATTTACCAAATCAAGAAAAAACGCTGAATCGGTCTTTAATTTCCTGGAAAGGAATAAGCTGGGTGAAATTAGGGTGATTCACGCCAATAAGGGTCAAAATACCCGGATCAATGCCATGGAAGATTTCAAGGCAGGAAATGTCAGGATGCTTGTAGCTACCGATGTAGCCGCTAGAGGATTGGATATCAGTATGGTAAGCCATGTGATCAATTTCGATGTGCCTTTGATTTATGAAGATTATGTACATAGAATCGGAAGAACCGGTAGGGCCGAAAATGAAGGAGTGGCCATCACCTTCGTAAATCCAGCAGAAGAATACCACATGGGAAGGATATCAGAAATCATCCGAATGAGTATCCCTGAAAGCCAGATTCCAGAAACCGTTGATGTGCCGGAAACCCCAAGAGCGGAACAACAGGGCTATGACAGGGAAATTGACATCCAAAAGAAGAAAAATGACCCCAACTTCAAAGGAGCTTTTCAAGAAAAAAAACATAAGAATCGAACCAAGCCCCAGCCACCGAAAGAAAAGCGAGGCAACAAAAATTCCAAAGCCAAGAGAAATAGAAATCAAATGAAAACGAAAGGTCAAAAAAACAGGAAATAGCCCAATTAAAATTTACAGGCAAATCATTCGGTCAGGTTGACTGATTTGAAGTGAATTCCTGGAAGACAGGTACTTTTCAACAAAAATCCCTTCAGCCTTTTTTGGTTGCTGAAGGGATTTTTGATGTAGGAGATAATCGGAAGTTGGATTATCTACTGGTTCTTGTGTTGGTACCATCCACAGGGGTTCTTTCTTCCCTGTTTGCAAGATCCCAGGAAGTATGGAAAATGAGCCTTGCCCTTTTTTCCATTAGGTCAAATTCTATTTTATCCACGGTATCCGTGGGTTGGTGGTAGTCATCATGGACCCCATTGAAAAAGAAAATAACAGGGATGTTGTGTTTGGCGAAATTGTAGTGATCAGACCGGTAATAAAATCGGTTTGGGTCATCTTCGGCATCATATCGGTAGTCCAATATAAGGTTGGTATACGTGATGTTGTTGTATTCATTGATCACTTTTAAGTGAGAGGACAACATCTCGGAGCCAATCACATAAACATAATTTTGGTTTTCGGCATCCTGATATTCATAGTCAATTCGGCCAACCATGTCAATGTTGATGTTGTTGACAGTGTTTTCTAGTGGGAAAACGGGGTTTTCAGCATAATATTCAGAGCCCAGTAGCCCCTTTTCCTCACCGGTGACATTCAGAAATAGGATGCTTCTCCTTGGTCTATTGCCTTCTTTTGCCGCCATGGCAAAAGCTTCTGCAATTTCCATAACGGAAACTGTTCCTGAACCGTCATCGTCAGCGCCGTTGTTGATTTCCCCCTTGCTGTTGATACCTACATGATCATAGTGGGAAGAAATCACCAATACTTCCTCTTTTTTGTCAGTTCCTTCAAGATAAGCCATGACATTTTCCGTAGGCACTTGTTTGGTGTTTTTTTGCATACTGTATCGGGCAGTTTGTGATTTGATGCTTTCAGGATTGCTTTTGGCTGCTTCTTTTAAGTCTTCCACAGATGCATTGAAAAGTTCCGCCATTTTATCTGAACTGACCATAAATACCGGCTCTTGCTTGGTTGGTTTTTCAAAACCCAGTCTTCCAAAACCGGACATAGTCTTGTACCTGTTGGCCATTCGGTCAAAATTGGCCTGGCCCTCCATGGTTACAATAATTATTCCTGCAGCTCCAGCATCCATCATTTCTTTCACCACGCCCTGCGCCTGAGTACCAATGGCCCATAAGCCCACAAGCTTTCCTTTTACATCTACCTTTTTCAGATTTTCAGGACTAGCCATTCCTAAAAAGACCAAATCTGTTTTTTGGGTTTTTTTGAAATCCCCATCTCCAATAAAAACAAAATCCTCATTTTGGACCAATTTATTTTTACCAATTTGTAATTCTACCTTTTCAAATTTTACACTTACCAGGTTGAATTTTTGGTAAAAACTTCCTTCCACAGGGCCTTCCAAACCGAGGGTTTTGTAAAACTCCGAAAGGTATTCGGCTGCTAATTTTTGTCCCTTTTCACCAGTATCCCTTCCTTCCAACTCATCGGAAGCCAAGTAGGTGAGGTGGGTTTCCAAATCTTCTGCCGTAATGGAAGCAGCGTATTTCATGGCTGTGGCATCTTGTGCTTGGACCTTCCAAACCATCAAAAAGGCCAAACTCCCGGCCAATATCATTTTCTTATTCATCGTGTAATCTTGGTAGTTGAGTTACTAATTTTTTCAAAACTAGAAATTATTCCCAATTGATTAAAACCGTTTATCATTTTACGGGTTTCAAGACCATAAATCTACAAGGAGAAAAATCATTATCTCTCAATAATTTATACCTTTGCACTACCAAAAAAAAAGCAGAATATTTTCCCAAATTTGTTCAAGCATAAGAAGACATGAAAATTAATTTGAATCCCTCAGTCACTTTCGAAAACAGACACAACGGCCCTTCTGTTGCTGAAGTCGATGTGATGCTGCAAACCATAGGCGTTGCTTCCTTGGATGATTTGATCAATCAGACGGTTCCCAAAGCCATTCAGAATACGAAACCTTTGCAGTTGCCAGAAGCCAAAAGTGAAGCTACTTTTTTGAAAGAATTCAGGCAGTTGGCCAGAAAAAACAAAATCTTCAAGTCCTTTATTGGATTGGGATACTACGACACCATTGTACCGGGGGTTATTTTGAGGAATATTCTTGAAAATCCAGGGTGGTACACTGCTTATACGCCCTATCAGGCAGAGATAGCCCAGGGGAGACTTGAAGCTTTAATTAATTTTCAAACAGTAGTGATGGAATTGACTGGAATGGAAATGGCCAATGCATCCTTATTGGATGAAAGTACTGCTGCTGCAGAGGCCATGACCATGCTCCATGCTTCCAAACCCAAAGAAAAAAGGAAAGCCAATAAATTTTTTGTGGATGAAAAGGCTTTTCCACAGACAATTGACCTATTGAAAACCAGGTCCATTCCGGTAGGGATTGATTTGGTGGTGGGAAAAATCTCTGAAATTGACTTGACCGACCCAGAGTTATATGGGATTTTGATTCAATATCCCAATTCGGATGGTGAAGTAAGAAATTACAAATCCTTGGTTGATACAGCCAAAGATAACCAAATTCTGACCGCATTTGCTGCCGATTTGCTGAGTCTTACCTTATTGACACCTCCTGGAGAAATGGGGGCAGATGTGGTAGTAGGCACCACCCAGAGGTTAGGGGTTCCGATGGGTTTCGGAGGCCCACATGCGGCCTATTTTGCTACCAAAGAAGCCTACAAAAGACAAGTTCCCGGACGAATCATCGGTGTTTCGGTAGACAAAGACGGGAACAAAGCCTACAGAATGGCCCTTCAGACCAGAGAGCAACACATCAAGAGGGAGAAGGCTACCTCCAATATTTGTACCGCACAGGTTTTGCTTGCGGTCATGGCAGGCATGTATGCAGTTTACCACGGACCCAAGGGATTGAAGGAAATTGCTTCTAGAATTCACGGCTTGGCACAATTAACAGCAAAGTCACTTGAACTGCTTGGATTCAAGCAAATGAATACCGATTATTTTGATACCATAAAAATTGCAGTTGACCCGGTACAACAATCGAAAATCCAAGCTTTCGCCGTTTCTGAGGAAATGAATTTCCGGTATGATGATGGCGCTGTTCTGCTTTCTTTTGATGAGCCCAAAACCATTGAAGATGTTAAGTCTGTAGTAAGGATTTTTGCAAAAGCCACGCTGAATCAATCTGTCGTGGTGGATGATTTCGTTGGAGATTTGTATTTCGGTCCTTCGAAAGGACTGGGAAGGACCACCTCCTTTTTGGAACATCCTGTTTTCAACGTTTATCATTCGGAGCATGAGATGCTTCGATACATCAAAAGATTGGAAAACAAAGACCTTTCCTTGGTCCATTCCATGATTTCATTGGGTTCATGCACCATGAAATTGAATGCTACTACTGAGATGATACCGGTAACATGGCCTGAATTTGGGCAATTGCACCCTTTTATTCCCCAAGACCAAGCGGCCGGTTATTATGAGCTTTTTCAGAATCTAAGAAATTGGCTGAGCGAAATCACAGGATTTGCCGACACCTCTCTGCAGCCCAATTCCGGCGCACAGGGTGAATATGCTGGCTTAATGGTCATCAGGGCCTACCACCTAAGCAGAGGGGACAGCCATAGAAATGTGGCCTTGATCCCTTCATCTGCCCACGGTACAAATCCTGCCTCCGCAGTAATGGCAGGAATGAATGTAGTGATTGTCAAATGTGATGAAAAAGGAAACATTGACCTTGAAGACTTAAAGCAGAAAGCAGCCCAACATAAAGACGATTTAGCGGCTTTGATGGTCACTTATCCATCGACTCACGGCGTATTTGAGGCTTCAATACAGGAAATCTGTCAAACCATCCATGATTTTGGTGGACAGGTTTACATGGACGGGGCAAATATGAATGCACAGGTAGGGCTAACTTCCCCTGGAAATATCGGAGCGGATGTCTGTCACCTCAATCTTCATAAAACATTCTGCATTCCGCATGGTGGAGGAGGTCCAGGAATGGGACCCATATGTGTGGCTTCCCATTTGGTACCTTTCCTTCCGGGAAATCCTATGGTCAAAACGGGCGGAACCCATGCCATAACTTCTATTTCTGCGGCTCCTTTTGGAAGTGCGAGCATTCTTCCTATTTCCTATGCTTACATTGCCTTGATGGGTGGTGAAGGTTTAACCAATGCCACCAAGCTCGCTATCTTGAATGCCAATTATATCAAGGCCAAGCTGGAAGCCCATTATCCTATTTTATATGTTGGGACAAGTGGGAGAGCCGCACACGAAATGATCCTTGATTGCCGTGCATTCAAAGAAGTAGGCATAGAAGTAGAGGATATTGCCAAGCGTTTGATGGATTATGGCTATCATGCTCCGACGGTTTCCTTTCCGGTAGCAGGTACGCTGATGGTGGAACCCACTGAATCCGAAACCTTGGCTGAACTTGATAGATTTTGTGAGGCCATGATCGGTATCAGGGAAGAAATTAGGGAAATTGAGAACGGAAAAGCGAACAGGGATTCCAATGTCCTGAAAAATGCCCCCCACACTGCTAGCCTTGCTCTGGCGGATGACTGGGCTTTTGACTACAGCAGAGAAAAAGCAGTCTATCCTTTACCTTTTGTAAAAGGCAATAAATTCTGGCCAAGCGTAAGAAGAATTGATTCCGCCTATGGAGACAGGAACCTGGTTTGTAGCTGTATTCCTGTAGAGGATTATGAAAAAAATGAGGCTGCAATGGCTTAATTTTCTCTATATTAATTATCAGATAAGGCCCGAATATGTTAAGTATCCGGGCTTTTTTATGGGCTGCCCAGAAAGCGCAATTGGTTTACAGTCCATTTGTAAAATTTGGATCAAAGAGTTTCTGTGAGAATGGCCAAAATGGTTTTGATGCCCTCTTTGAAATTACCGAGACGCAGATTTTCGTTGGGACTGTGTTGGTTGTTATCCGGATTGACCGTAACCACACTTACAGCAGGCAAACCCAGAGCATCTACAAAAGGTGAAATCGGTATTGATCCTCCACCGATCCGGATTTTTATGGGATCCATACCAAAGGCCCGATGGTAGGCTTTGTTCAGCCAGAGACCAGGTTCTGAATCAAAAGAAGTCCTGAATGCTTGATAGGCTATGTTTCCCTGCCACTGTATTAACTTCGGATGAGTAAGTCTTTCTTTCCTAGTTGGTGCACTATCCAACAAAAAGTATCCTTGGGAGGAAATATGCTCTCTGATCAGTTGGAACAAGCGTTCTGGATCACTTTCTGGAACCAACCTAACATCAATTTCGGCTATGGCTTCAGCAGGTACTATGGTCCTGGCTTCTTTTCCTACCCATCCCGATGCCATCCCACGGATATTTAAAGACGGGTACTGGATGGACTCCTGGTAGGATATGCCGACACGGTCAGGTTCAGCTATGCCCAGCTTCCTATTGATTTCTGATTCATCATCTGGTACAGATTTTAAGATTTCCTGTTCCTTTTTAGTCAAGCTTATGCCATCATAAAATCCTGGAATGATGACTCTTCCGGTTTCGTCTTTCATGGAGCCGAGAAGTTGAGCCAACCTCAAAGCTGGATTGGGTGCATAATTTCCGTAGTGGCCACTGTGCTGAGGAACTGCAGGCCCATAAGTAGTTAGCGTAATTTCAGCTATTCCTCTGGCACCAAATGTAAGGGTGGGCTGATTGCTGACGTGGCGAGGCCCATCCATAATCAACATCATGTCGGCAGCGAGAAGCTTCCGGTGATCAAAGACAGCCTCAGGTAAATTTGGAGATCCAATTTCCTCTTCAAAATCCAAAATGATTTTTAGGTTATAGTTTGGCCATTGTTCTGAAGCTCGAAGGGCATCCCATGCGGTAAGAAACATAGCCAGAGGTCCCTTGTCATCAGACACCGAGCGGCCAAATATTCTCCATTCCGGATTATAGGCAAGTTGTAGGGTATCCATGGGGATTTCCAGCCAACCGTCTCCTTTATTCATTTTTAGGACTGCCTCATAAGGATTTTCCTGATTCCATAACCTATGATCTACAGGTTGTCCATCTATGTGAAAATAGAACAATACCGTTTTAATGGCATCTGCAACAGGACGCTCGGCCAGAAGAATGGGGAATCCTTTGGTAGCAAGTTTTTGCGTTTGCCATCCACGGTCCTTGAAAGCTTCCTCACACCATTTTAAATTTGGCCACAATTGATCCTGATCCTGAGCATCATTGGGTATAGAAACCAGGTCATTTAAAATTTCTATCCCACTGAGAAAATAAGTATCAGTGAGTTCCTCCAAGTTTTTTTTTGTTTCTACTTGAGCCTGTACCATGAGGCAGCATTGACCTAGCCAAAGAACAAGGAAAAGTGTTGATTTAATTGGGGAAAAGCCAAGAGAATATATATTAAATTGTGTCTTCAATGTTTGATTGGTTGTGTTAAGTGAAAAGGATGTAGACTTTTTCTCTTGTTTTCAGGCATTTTTTTAAAGCTTGGGTCTTAAAGGAAATAAAGATTTTTTTATCTTGGTTAAACTCAGCAAAAACAGAGTTCAAATCAGCTTTTTATATCTTTTAAGTAGATCTTCAATGTCATTGTTTTCATTAAATGAATTCTTTGCCAAGTCCGCAACCATCTTGGCATGCTTTCGGATGATTTTTTTTTGTTCTTCATTTTTGGCGAATCCATCTAAGGTGATAAATCCATCCATCATCCTGATCAAAACCGAAGGGACTTGGGCAGAGAATTGGCGGATTTGATTGAAAGAGGCATTTACCATCCCTTCAAAAGTAAGGCAGTCAGTGATGACCCGGATTTGACCATTCTTGTCCCTTCGATAAGAAGAGGGGAACTTAACCTTGGATAGGTAGCAAAGAGAAGAGGTAAGGTTGTCCACGCAGGTCATAGCAGTGTAAGGATCATTAATCCCTGGAGAAAGTGCCCGGGTAGCAACTTCTACCATTTGGTCAATGGAAAACTCCGCATCCTGTTGGTGGGTTCTGGTCTTGCCAATGACCAGACTTTTACGAATGAACTCGAGATCTTTCTTATCCAACTTTCCTTTGCTATGTATTTCTCCGATTTTTTGCTCCTTAACCAAATATTTTCCAGGCCGGAAGTAGAGGCTGAGAAATTGATTTTTTTCTAACAATTCCTTGATAAGACCTTCGCTGTCAACATACTGAAGATAGCCGCTATCCGGAGATAATATCTCCTCACTATGTGTAAGGGTCATTTCACGAACGATTTCCTCTTGGCTCCAAACTTTTGCATCCCCTCTGTCCTCTCCCATATCCTCCGGAAAAAGACTTTTGATATTGGAGGAAATCGTCTTAAAAAGGTCGGCGATAATTCTATCCACCTGAATGCTTACCGAAACATGGTGAATAAAAATGATCAAAAGTAGGATGTTTCCAACGGAAATAACAAGAGAGAATAAGACCGAGAAGGCAGGGATAAACAAAATGTTGTCATTATCTCTGATCACACTCAACACAAGCAATGCGTATAGAAAAGTAGCCACATAGGTGCCTAATACAACCTGATTGATCCTATCATACATGAATCTTTTGACCAGTCTCGAACCAAACTGATTAGATGCGATCGTCAAGGCTACTAAGGTGATGGAAAATACTGTACCAGCTACAGTAATCATGGCTGCGGCAATGGTGGAGAGTATGGTTCGTGCGGAGTCTGCACTTTTGACGAGTATAACTTGGTTCCATTTGTCAGGTTTTTCAAATTCTGTATCTAAATAAATAAAACCTGAAGCCATCATTATTCCGATCAAAATAATAAGAACCGGGAAAAACCAAAAAGTGGCCTTCAACTCCTCCCAAAAAAACAAGATTTTTTTCATATGGCTTGGTTGGGTTCTGGAAACCAACTCCTCTACTTAATGTTACCTAATTTATAAACCAATTCCAAAAATTAAGGGGCAAAGAAACCTGATATTTGAATTGTGGTTTTTATACTTTCAAGATTCAGTCAAGGAGGTGTAAAATTCTTCAACAAAATTTAGCTGGATTACTAAAAACCTCCCTCACTCAGACTTAATATTAGTTGGAAATGGAATCTAAGCTACCAATTTGAACCTTCTTTATTGTTGAGGTCCAAAGAAACAAAAAAAGGAAAGGTCCTAAGAGCTTTCCTTTTTGATTTTTATTTCTTTTTGTAAAACTTATACGTTTACATGCCGCTCAGCATGATAAGATGACCTTACCAACGGGCCTGATTCTACATATTTTAGCCCTTTATTCAATCCCTCTTCTCTGTACATGTCAAAAATTTCGGGATGTATGAATTCAGCCACTTCGATGTGCATTTTGGTTGGCTGCAAATACTGACCTAGCGTAAGGATATCACATCCGTGTTCTACCAAATCATCCATGGCTTTAAGCACCTGATCTTTTGTTTCCCCAAGACCTAGCATAATGCCTGTTTTTGTTCTTTTGCCAAATGCTTTCGTCAATTTAATCTGCTCTAGAGACCGAGAGTATTTGGCTTGGGGCCTGACTCGCCTGTAGAGGCTTTCAACTGTCTCCATGTTGTGTGAAACCACTTCTTGTCCTGCACTGATCATTCGATAGAGTGCATCCCAGTTCCCTTTGGTATCAGGAATTAAAGTTTCTATGGTAGTCTGTGGAGAAAGTAATTTTGTTTGAACCACGGTTTGATACCAGATTTCCGCACCGCGGTCCTTGAGTTCATCCCTATTTACTGAAGTGATCACAGCATGTTTCACTCCCATCAATTGGATGGCTTCGGCCACTCTCCTTGGTTCATCGGTATCGTACTCAGGAGGTCGGCCTGTTGCAACTGCACAGAAAGAACAAGATCTAGTGCAAACATTGCCTAATATCATGAATGTGGCAGTGCCAGCTCCCCAACACTCGCCCATATTGGGACAATTGCCACTCTCACAGATGGTGTGCAGTTTATGTTCATCCACAAGTTTGCGGACCTTGGCATATTCTTTTCCTACGGGAAGTTTAACCCTTAACCAATTGGGTTTTTTTCTTTTGGTACTTTCCTCGGATATTACCGGTAATTCTATCATGCTATCAGTTCCTTTCAGCTCTCAAAATTAATTGATTCCACTATCAAAACCCAACAAGGACCTTACTTCCTGAAACCGTAGAAGAAAGTGAAATAAACAGATTGGAACACCTGTCTGTTTTCTACGGTAGGCATCAATGGAATTTCTTTAGTAAAACCCTCCAACAGGTAACCTAGTTCCAAACCTGTCACGTTGGATTTGAAAATACCAAATTCAAAATTGATTGCTGCTTTGGCATGGCCTCCAAAAGCAATCTCAGATCTGGAAAGTCCCTCAAAAATTCTCCCAGGTCCCAGAACATTGAACCTACTTTGGTGTCTTTCTGGATCATACTGTTCTCTGACTGTTTCTACCCGGCTTATGGCATATTCGATGTAATAAGGCGCAATGATTCCCAGGGTCGGACCTATGGCAGAAAGTAATGAAATTTGAACTCCTTGTTGTGGCGCCTTTTTAAACAGGATAACCTCCCTGCCGTAGTGAGGCCTTATGGAATAGAGGTAATTGGATTTGCCAAAAATATAGCTATTCCCCAAGACGGTGTTGTACCGCACCTCTTTGGGATTTTTGACATTGGCCAATTCAAGACCAAAAAACTGAAAGTTGGTATCATCTAATCTAGATCCTATCTTAAAATTAAATGCACCGATCAGTCCCCCATTGGTGTTTTTATTGACTCCAAAAAGTACCTCCCTATCATAATCATAATCCCCCGCATCACTTCTCTGTCCAAATCCAAGGTGGGAAAGTCCTAAAAGCAATAATAGGCAGATATATTTTGTTCCTTTTTTCATGCTCAGCTAGGAATTAAACGCTAATTTTGGCACTAAGTTATCAAACTTAGAATAAATTTAAACGATTATGCCCACTATAAAAAGTTCTTATTCAGGAAACCTAAGGACAGTTGCCGAGCACTTGGCTTCTGGAACAACTTTGATTTCTGATGCCCCTGTAGACAACAATGGAAAGGGGCAGGCTTTTTCCCCGACGGATTTAGTAGCAGCATCACTTGGAAGCTGTATGGCTACCATCATGGGAATTTTGGCGAACCGTGAGGGAAAGGATTTAACTGGGTTGAAATGGGAAATCGTGAAAATCATGCAGGAAAACCCAAGAAAAATCAAAGAAATTGTGGTTGAATTTTACTGGGATCAGCCTTTTGAAGATCTAAATCTGCTTCAAAAGTTGAAAAAGGCAGCCTTAACTTGCCCGGTAGCCTTAAGCCTTGATCCGGGTATTCAGCAAACCGTTCATTTTCATTTTTAAGCCTAAGCCATCATCGCTCAACTTTTTTTTTCTGAAATGTAGCATTTTGTACTTGACTCACGTCATAATAATAGATCGATCAAATAAATCTGCAAAGATTGGAGCATCACCTCATTAAGGAAGCAAAAAAAGGGGACCCAAAGTCCCTTGAAAGGCTTTACAAGCACTTCTATGGCTATGCCATGAGCATTGCATTGAGGTACTCCAATTCCCGCGAGGAGGCCTGCGAAATCGTCAATGACAGCTTTATGAAAGTTTTTGAAAAACTTAATCAAGTGATAGATGAGCAGTCCTTTAAAGGTTGGTTTAGGCGTATTTTGGTCAATACCTCCATTGATTATTATCGGAAAAATGTCCGGTACTATGCTGTCATGGATATTGATAAAGCCGAAAAAGAGCTTTGTGATGCCAATGTCATAGATGAACTTACCAAAGAAGAGATCATGAGAATTCTGAGGGAATTGCCTGAGATACTGAGGATGGTGTTCAACATGTACGAAATTGAAGGGTATAACCACAACGAAATAGGCATGGAACTGGGAATTCCTTCCAGTACCTCAAGGACCTATCTGGCCAGGGCTAAGCAAAAGTTAAGGCAAAGAATAACAGCGATGAATCAAGAAAAAAATGAAGGAGCAATTCGATAAAAAGCTGGTAGAAAAGATAAAGGCCTCCTTTGAACAACATCAGGAGCCTTATAACCCTCGAGAGTGGGATAAATTTTCCAAGGCTTATTTTAAACCCAAAAGGAAACCAATCTGGGTATACTGGCCTGTTTGGGTTTCTGGCATTGCGGCCAGTTTATTACTATTATTTGTGTTGTGGCCGGTTTCGGACCAATTGGAGGAGAAAGTCTATTCCTTGGCGGATACCCTTTCTTTAGACAGTAGCAAATTTGAAGTCTTGAGACCTTCTGACGATGCCAGCAGCGCCAAGGGAGATAAATTGTCTGAAGCATTGTCGACTCTTGAAAGAGGTGAACAGATTTCCGAAACCGATTTCCCATGGATCGCTACATTGCCTGATGGGCCTTCTAAACGGGGAGACCTATTCGCTGGAGAAAGTAAATCTATTCACAACCAAATCGGTTCTTCTAAAATTGACACGAATGTGCCTGCTTCCAATTTAGAGCAAACCATGGAAATCCAAGGTTTGGGATTAGAACTTCCGTATCCAGACGTAGTATTGGAAGTCCCTATTTTGAACCTTGGGGCCAGTATTTTGGCTCAGGATGAAACCGATGCCCAAGATTGGATCAATAAGTGGAAAAGTGAGGATGTTTTGTCTGAAAATCAATCTTTAGATAAAAACAACAGTAATCCCATGAGGTTGGGAGTAATGGTTTCACCACAGGCAGCCTCCACTGCCGTGTCGGGAATGAATTTCGGTGCTGGAATTATGTCTGAATTTTCCTTCAGTAGAAGATTGAAACTGGATGTGGGACTTGCCTATGCGAGACAGAATCTGGTAGCCAATGAGTTTACTACTACCGGAAGAAACCTTTCCGTCAATCTTCCTCAAGATCAAATGGTACCTATTGCTGATGCCAATGTTTCTGCCATGGGTTCTTCTGTTTATAGAGCTAACTCTCTTACCAATAACCTGATTAGAGCGGACTATGAATTGTCTTTTGCCAACCTTGATATTCCTGTGAACCTTAAATACAAAGTAGTAGATAAAGCAAACTCAGGCTTGTTTGTGATGACAGGTCTTTCCAGTATGATTTACCTGAACCAATCTACCACGGGTACCTTCAACACCAATGCGTTTGCCCTTTCTTCCCAGGAAGCCTCTTCTGGATTTACCCAAGTTCAACAGTTCTCTGCTGAATTCAGTCCAGTAGGGAACGAGAGCAGCGTTGATCTGGGCAGGATGCTTAATTTATCTATTGGCTACGAATACAGTTTAAAAAACGGGACATTCCTTTCAATCGAACCTTTTTATAAATTACCCATGGGCAACATGACTTTTGCAGAACAACAGTTTTCTATTGGAGGGCTTAACCTACGGATGAATTTCCAACTCAAAAAATAAACCACAATAAATTTACTATGAATCCAATGAATAAGGGGGCAATATTTGCCCTAGTGTTAGCAGTATGTTCATTTTCCTGTATGAATAGTATGGATAATGAGAACAACCAAATCGTAGAAAGAGAAAACCAGCGTTTGAAGGAATACTTGGAAAGCAATAACCTTTCTCCTCAAATAACGGAAGCAGGGTATTATTATACCAAAGATGAAACTTTTCCAGACGCCGACCCTATCATCAACAATTCCAGGGTAGGGATCTATTATGAAATCAAAACCCTCGATGGGAAATTAATTGACAGTCATATGGATGAGTCCAAGGATCCCGTTTTTTTTCTTCACGGGGAGCCTGGAATGGTACCTAGGGTTATCAACTTTGCGGTTGGACTGGCTAAGGAAGGTGAAAGTATTACCGTATATGCACCTTCTCATCTGGGCTACTTTAACTATGGATATCAACAACTGATTTTACCTTACAGCAATCTTATCATTAAACTTAAAGTAGCAGAGGTTTTATCCGAGGAAGAGTGCAAAATCAAAGAGGATGACATGATTCAAGCCTACATATCTGAAAATGAACTCGAGGGGTTTGAAAAGCTATCAGATGGTATTTATCTCAAAATAGTTGAAGAAGGAAATGCGGCTTCTGAGGTCTCCAAAAATGAGTCTTTGGTAGATTTCACTTTTTCCATTTATCATTTTAATGAGGCAAAACCATTTGCAGAGATAAAAACCGGTTCTAGTCCAGCTAGAATTGTCATTGGGGCCACTGGGAATCTTGAGTTCATGAACAAGGGGTTCAAGGGTCTAAAAAAAGGTGCCAAGGTAGAGTTGATCTCTCCCTCTCATCTTAGTTTTGGAAATACCACCCAAGTTATTCCTTTTTCGATCCGGGAAGACCTGTATGCCAAGGGATATATAAACAGCATGGCTAGACCGATGGAGCCAATATTGATGAAAGCCCATATAACTGAAGTGAAATAAAAAAAACACCTCCAAGATTGATTCTACTTGGAGGTGTTTTTTTTTAAATTTAATGTCAAGCTTGAGGCGGAATTCTTAAAGTTTGCCCCACATAGATTTTGTCAGGGTCGGCCAGCATGGGTTTATTGGCTTCGAAGATCACTGGATACTTCATGGCATCTCCATAATATTTTTTGGCAATTTTGCCTAAGGTATCGCCGCTCTCAACAGTGTAAAATTCAGCTTCGGGTTCCTGCACAGCCACATATAAATGATCATCAACGGTGGCAATTCCTACATTATTTCCTACTGCTAAAACAACTTTTTCCTTAGTGGATTGATCAGGAACAGTACCGGAAATGGTAGCTGTACCATCTTTTACTTTCAAGTTAAAATTATCCACTTTAAGACCCAAGGCCATAACATCCCTCGAGATTTCAGCGGCAATTCTTCCATTGGCTGCGATAATATCTGCTTCATTTTTAGCAGCAGCTAAAGCTTTTTCCGCTTCAAGCTGTGCTGGGGTAGGTTTTTTGCCTTTGCCCTTTAGAAAACTAAATAGACCCATAGTATTGATTTTAAAATTTACATTAAATAATGTAATTAAAATACATAAAAATGCATAAAAATACTAGTTAAGACTTAAAATTAACCAAATTTTAATGTTTAGAAAACAACTATCTATACCTATCATTTTTTTTGATCCAGAATGTATTTTCACCAAAAGTTTTTATTGTCGATTTCTATTTAGAACTTTATTGATACACAAACCCAAATGTAATATGAGTTTTTTATTTGAATCCTTTGAAGGATGGAAAGCTTACTGTAAAAAACACGAGATGACATTGATAGCCTCGGTTTTGGAATATGAACTAAATCAAAAAGGAAGACAAGAACCAGAAATTTGGGAGGGACTTGGCAAAGCTTACCAAGTCATGAAAGAAGCTGTGGATACCGGTCTGAGAGAAGATATGGTTTCTAAATCAGGCATGATCAACAATGGAGCGAAAAAGGTATTTCAACACCCTTTGGCTGTGCTTTCACCCGAATTTCAAAAGTTGATATCCAGGGCTTTGGCAGCAAAAGAAGTCAATTCTTGCATGGGAAGGGTAGTAGCGGCACCTACAGCCGGAGCATCAGGCATCCTTCCAGGCACTTTGTACACCCTTCAGGAAATCCATGATTTACCCGATCAGAAAATTTTGGAGGGCTTGCTAATCGGAGCGGGGATTGCCTTGATCATAGAACAAAAGGCCAGTTTGGCAGGGGCTGTGGGAGGTTGTCAAGCTGAAACTGGTTCTGCGGCTGCCATGGCTGCCGGAGCAATCGTTTATTGCCTGGAAGGAAGCACTGATCAGATTTTCAATGCAGTGGCCATAACCATTCAATGCATGCTTGGGCTTATCTGTGACCCAGTTGCGGGGTTGGTGGAAATTCCGTGTGTGGTAAGAAACGCCAGTGCAGCTGCCATTGCCAATTCATCAGCCCAAATTGCTTTGGCTGATGTCAGCGCGGTGATACCTGTGGATGAATGCATAGAAGCCATGGGAGAAATTGGCTCCAGTATGGAAAGTAAATACAAGGAAACAGCAATGGGAGGTCTTGCGGCTACACTCACGGGTCAACAGATATCTAAAAAGGTCTTGATTCAAGACATAGAAATCCTACCTGATGAAGAACTACCGCAGTAAGTAATTGAAAAACGGTATTTTTAAAATCTCAGTGATGCTTAGTCCCAATACCATTGACCAAAATAACCCACTCGCAAACATGTAGCTGAATATTTTGGTTTTTTTTACCCCAAAACTGGTCAATACGATCGTCCCTCCAATAGGAGTGAGTAAGAGTGGTGTAAGCACGGCCACGCCACCTGCTCCAAATTTTTGCCATATCCTGATGATTCTCCTGGTTTTTGGACTAAAAGTCTTTCTTTTTTTAGTGACCCGGATGTTCCATTCGCTCCTTATCCAATCTCCTAGATAAGTAAATATCAAAACGCTGCTCATCATTCCGCTCACGGTGACCAAGACAATTTCCCAAATACTATAGCCTAATGCCGATCCAAGTACCGGTCCGGCAATGAATTTAAACAAACAGGCAAAGTAAATTCCTAGAAATTTGATCAGGTATTCCATTACAGTAGAAAATATAGGTACAATCCATATCCAACCAAAAGTAATCCCCCTTCCAATCTGCTGATCTTCAACCCTGTCAGCATGATTGGAAATAAGATGATGGTGAATCCAATCATCCATAAAAAATCTGTTTGAAGAAACAGGTCAGATACCTCAATCGGCTTTACTATGGCCGTGATTCCGATAATCGATAGTACATTCATCAAATTGCTTCCGAGAATATTTCCCAAGGCTAAATCTGTTTCTTTCTTTAATGCTGCCAATACAGATGTGGCCAACTCAGGAAGGCTAGTACCTATGGCTATAATAGTCACACCGATAACCCTTTCGCTAATACCATAAATTTGGGCAATTTCCACAGCACTTTCAACAGCTAAATCCGAACCAAAATACAAGCCTACTATACCGATGAGAACAAGAATTATTGCTTTGGCCAAGGGTGCTTTTTTTAGTTTTTCTGCATCCTCAGGGGACAATTCAGGATCGGTATTTTTTATTTTTTTGAAGAAATATAGATTAACCAAGACGAATAAAATGACTAAAACAATTCCTTCAATCAAAGAGATGATTCCATTGTAGGCAAGGCCATAAAACAGCAAAGTAGTTAGTAAAGTAAAGGTGTAATCCAGTTTTATGACGGTTTTGGGAAATACTATCGGGAAGAGTAAAGCACTGATACCTAATACCAAAGTGATATTCGAAATGTTGGAACCAATGACATTTCCAATGGCAATATCACTTGTTCCCTTAAGTGCAGCAGTTACGCTGACCAAAAGCTCTGGGGCGGAAGTACCAAAAGCAACTACAGTTAAACCAATCAAACCTGCGCTCAAGCCCAGTTTAGCTGCAATGCTCGAAGCCCCATCCACTAGGAATTTGGCTGATACAAGCAGTAATGCCAAACCTAAAAACAGATAAAAATATACCATATTGATTAAAGTTTAGGACCAAAGGCCAAGTCTCCGGCATCCCCCAAACCAGGTACTATATAGGCTTTTTGGTTGAGGCCTGTATCAAGCGCCCCGATCCAAAATTCATGAGGTAAATCTAGGTTGTCTTTGATGAATTTAATGCCTTCAGGCGCTGCAATGATTGCCATGATGTGGATCTTTTTGGGCCTTCCATGAGTAATCAATTGATCAATGCTTTTCATAAAGGATTTTCCTGTAGCCAACATCGGATCCACCAAGATCAACTCTCTACCCTCAATGGAAGGAGCGGCCAGGTAATTTAGTGCAATTTCAACTTCAGGGTTGTCATCCTGATGGGTCTTTCGAAACGCGCCAATGAAACCGGCATCTGCTTTGTCAAAAAAGTCCAATACGCCACTAAAAAAAGGCATGGCAGCTCTTAAAACCGAAATGATAACAGGTTGGTGCTGAAGCTTGCCAATGTTCATTCCTTCTAATGGAGTTTCAATGCTAACAGGCTGAAAATCCATGGATTTGGAGGCTTCATAGGCAAGGATCTGTCCCAACCTTTCTAGGTTTTTTCTAAACCTTAGCCTGTCACTTTGGACAGATATGTCACGGATATCTGCAAGAAATTCGTTGGCTATAGAATCATGTTGGTTGAGGATGAACATGGGATCAAAGTTTTTGGACTAAAAAAAGCCCGATCTGGGGAGACCGGGCTTTTAAATATTATTTTGTTTGAATTATTGTACTTCGAAACTGGCTCTTCTGGCAAGTTGTCTTGCGTCAGCAGATTTTTTATCTACACTGGTATCTTCTCCATACCCTTTATAAGAGATTCTGGAAGCATCTATTCCTGAAGCGATCAAAAGATCATATACTGCTTTAGCTCTTCTCTCAGATAACTTCATGTTGTAGTCTTCAGGTCCGATTTCGTCAGCATAACCTTTTACTTCTACATTGACTCCTGGATTTCTTTTTAAGAAATTGGCCACATAGTTTGCAGCAGAGGCAGAGTATCCAAGTGGTTTGGCAGAATCAAATGCGTAGTAAACATTTACATATCCGTCATTGATAGCTTGTTTGAAGTAGTCGATCTCTTTAACTTCTTCTTCGTAAGGACAGCCATCGTTGGCAGCTGGACCAGGCAAGAAAGGACATTTGTCAAGGTGATCAGGAATTCCATCTCCATCAGAATCCAACGTTCTACCTCTAGCATCTACTCTAGCGCCTGCAGGTGTGTTGGGCTCTTGATCCAAATAATCAGGGATACCATCACCGTCAGAATCTTTCAACATGTCCTTGATCTCACCGATCTGCTGAGCAAGTTCATCCTTGGTAGCATACTTAGACTCTCTTAAATACCAGTCGGCATGAGTAACTTTACTTCCTAGGTAGAAATTCAAACCTAGTGTACCAGTCCACCAAACACCGTTGGCACCGTAGTAGCCGTTATCTGTTGCAGGAGTAATCTCAGATGCACCATCGAAGGCAACATCTTGACGACCGTTGATAATTGTACTGACGTCACCTACAAGGGCAACTCTGTTTCCAAGTTTAACTTGTAGCGTTAAACCAGTGATGAAATTGTAATTGTCGTCTCTTTCCTGAAACTGATTTCTTTGCGGAGTGATACTGCCCCAACCCGCACCAAAATGACCCAATACATTGAAGGTCCTGGTGAAGGTTTCCCAACTCATGATCCTGCCCAAATTGGCAACACCCTGAATGTTCAGGCGATTGTAACTGGTTTCAAATTGAGCTGCTTGAGCAGCATCATTAGAACTTCTAAAAGTTCCAAAACCATAATCCAGTTTTAAACCAAATTTTTCGTTGAGCATGTATCTGACACCTAAGTCAGCATGACCAAGTCTGAGACTAGGAGAGAAAAACCCGGGCGTCATGGGAGCCATGGGCTTATTAAAGCCTCCATTTACATCGATGGACCACTTGTTGAAGTCGTCCTGGGCATTGGATAGAAATGCCAATGCACCAACTAATAACGTTGATAGTAATAATTTTTTCATGTGTAAAAAATTTTTTGCCAAAGATTTAAGTTGATTAATTGATAGATTCCTAGTTTTGAATACTACTTGCGTTATGCAAATGTATGTTTTTTATTTAGAAATATAAACATAATTTAAAATGTTTTGCGATTTCACAAAATCTACTAATTTAATTTCGTACTCACAAATCATGCCATTCCTAAACAGATGAAACTACTTAAATGCTTGCTAGAAATTCAAAGTGTTTCCGGAGATGAACATAGAATGTCAAAATTTATACTTGATTTTGTTCAAAAACGAAAAAGTGAATGGAATGTTTTGCCTGAGCTTTATTTTGGTGAAAATTTTCAAGATGCCATTGTGTTGAAATTTGGGCAACCTAGAACGGCAGTATTTGCTCATATGGACACCGTGGGATTTACGGCAAGGTATGCAAATCAACTGCTTCCCATTGGTGGTCCTGAAACTGAAAGTGGCTTTTTCCTGGTTGGTCAAGATGAGTTAGGCCCAATTTCATGTGAATTGAAGGTTGAAAATGACCAGATTTTTCACAATTTCCCCCGTGCTATCCAAAGAGGCACCAATTTGTCTTTCAGGCAAAAAATCCGAATTGAAAATGATTACATTCAAGCGGCCTATCTTGACAACAGGCTTGGTATTTACAATGCTTTGAAACTATGTGAAGTTCTAAAGGATGGGGTAATTGTTTTTTCTACCTATGAAGAACATGGTGGAGGAAGCGTCCCGTTTCTTTGTAAATTTATCTATGAACAATGGAAAATCAAGCAGGCGCTGATTTCTGACATTACTTGGATAACAGAAGGAGTAGAGCACCAAAAAGGAGTTGCCATTTCCATGCGAGACCGCTATATTCCAAGAAAAGCTTTTCTAGAAAAAATACTGAAATTGGCAAAATCAAGTGGAATACCCTATCAATTGGAAGTAGAAGGACACGGAGGTAGTGACGGCCGGGAGATTCAAATGTCACCTTACCCAATGGATTGGTGTTTTATAGGGGCACCGGAAGACCATGTGCACAGTCCTGACGAAAAGGTGTATTGGGAGGATTTGGAAAGTATGATGTCCATGTACCGGTATTTGATGGCTCATTTGTAAGGCAAATGAGCAGGTATTGCTGTATTGATAACTTAATTTCTTATATTTGTACGGCCCTTTGATTAGGGCTTTTTTATTTCCTTTGAATGATCATCATAAAAGACAAACAATTCGTCCCTTACCTTTCTGCCAAAGCCCTCGATAAGAGGATCAAGCAGCTCGGGAAGCAAATTTCTGAGGATTATAAGGGGAGACGCCCAATTTTGATCGGAATCCTGAACGGGTCATTCATGTTTTGTTCTGACCTTGTAAAGGAAATTGATTTGAATACCATAATTTCCTTCGTTAAATTTTCATCTTATCAATCTACAGCTTCCAGTGGAACAGTCAAGGACTTGATTGGATTGGAATACCCAATTATCGGTGAGGACATTATCCTGATAGAGGATATCATTGACACCGGGCTTACCATGCAGCACATGTTGAAAGTGGTGAAAGAAAAAAAACCCAAGTCTATAGCCATTGCAAGTCTTTTGCTGAAACCTGAAGCATTGAGAATTCCCGTGGAAATCAAATATTTGGGTTTTGAAATTCCCAATAAATTTGTGGTAGGGTATGGCTTGGATTATGATGGCTTAGGGAGAAATCTCAAAGAGATCTATCAATTGAAATAGCTTAAAAAGCATAACATTTATTTTAAATAGGCAATAAACTCAACTAAATTCAAAAAGAAAGATGCATAACATCGTTTTATTTGGACCTCCAGGCGCTGGAAAAGGAACGCAAAGCGAGAAACTTATCCTAAAATACAACTTGATTCATATATCTACGGGTGACCTGTTCAGAAAACACTTGGGTGAAGGAACAGAATTAGGAAATCTAGCCAAAAAATACATGGATGAAGGCAACCTGGTTCCAGATGAAGTTGTCATCGGAATGGTCGATGATAAAATCAAAAGCACCAAAGATGCCAATGGATTTATATTTGATGGTTTTCCTCGGACAGTGGCTCAGGCGGAAGCCCTAGATGCCTTGTTAGAAGAAAACAACATGAAGATTTCCTGCATGATTGCTTTGGATGTGCCGGAAGAGGTTTTGAAAGAGAGGATTAAAGAAAGAGGAAAAACTTCAGGGAGAGTAGACGATCAGAATGAACAAAAGATCAACACCAGGATCCGGGTTTATTTGGAAGAAACACTACCTGTGGCGGGATATTACCAAGCACAAAACAAACTCACCAAAGTGCATGGTGTAGGAGGAATAGACGAAATCTTCCAAAAAATCACCAAGGTGGTAGACGAAAGCATATAAAAAATATTTCTTACCTTTGCGTGTTCAATTGGCTAAGTATGCGATGCTTAGCCAATTTTATTTACACCAAAACCAAAAGCTAATAGTGGCTGATTCCAATTTCATAGATTATGTTAAGTTCTGTTCCCGGTCAGGTGCAGGAGGTGCAGGTTCGGTTCATTTCCGAAGGGAAAAACATGTACCTAAAGGCGGGCCTGACGGAGGTGATGGGGGCCGGGGAGGACATGTTATCCTAGTAGGGAACAAACAGCTCTGGACATTGCTTCATTTGAAATACAAAAAGCATGTGATTGCAAAAGCTGGAGCCAATGGAGAAGGTGGAAGAAGAAAAGGGGCTGACGGTACCGATATTGTCTTGGAAGTTCCACTGGGTACTGTTGCAAAAGATGCTGAAACAGGAGAAGTGAGATTTGAAATTACAGAAGAAGGCCAGGAGGTAATTCTGACTTCTGGAGGTCGAGGTGGCTTGGGAAATGACCATTTCAAAACAGCCACCAACCAGGCTCCACATTTTGCTCAGCCTGGAGAACCAGGCATAGAGGAATGGATTATACTTGAGCTTAAGCTTTTGGCGGATGTCGGATTGGTAGGGTTTCCCAATGCAGGCAAATCTACCCTTTTATCCACCTTGTCAGCAGCAAAACCGGAAATTGGAGATTACCCCTTTACCACATTGGTACCAAATCTGGGGGTGGTTGCCTATCGGGATGATAAATCATTTGTAATGGCTGATATTCCCGGAATCATAGAAGGGGCTTCGGAAGGCAAGGGTTTAGGTATCCGGTTCCTGAGACACATCGAGCGGAATTCGATCCTATTGTTTTTGATACCTGCTGATGCTGAAAGCATTGCTGATCAGTACAACATATTGCTGAATGAACTCAAGAAATACAATCCTGAGTTATTGGATAAGCACCGCTTACTGGCCATTTCGAAGTCAGACATGTTGGATGAAGAATTGATAAGGGAAATGGCAAAGGAAGTCCCTAAAGAAATCCCACACATATTTATTTCCTCTGTCAGCCAATATAAACTCGATAAGTTGAAGGACATGATCTGGCAGGCCCTGATAGAATAGTGCCACTTTGTCAGCAAGTGCTTTATGGCAAAAGAATTGATGATTAGGAAAAGGTTAAAAGATGAAAGATCAAATGGCGGAAAAAGACAATTTAGAAAAGGAAGAAATTCTGAAAGACCAAACTACCGCAACAGAGCATGTGGAGCAAGCCAGTATGGAACAAGATCAAGAGACAGATGATCAGAAGCTGGTGAAAGAGAATCAGGAGTTGAAAGAAAAGTACCTACGGCTCTATTCTGAATTTGATAATTACAGAAGGAGAACAGCAAAAGAGCGTCTGGAACTTATTAAAACTGCTTCTGAAGATGTGTTGAAAGACTTGATTACTGTGGTTGACGATTTTGAGCGGGCTTTCAAAGCTGAAGAAAGCAAAGGCCATGAAGCCAATGATCAAGAAGGTAACAGACTAATTTACCAGAAGCTGGTCAAAATTATGGAGTCGAAAGGATTGAAACCGATGAACGACCTGCATGGGAAACCCTTTGATGCAGAAACCCAAGAAGCCATAACGCAGATCCCGGCCCCAACAGAAGACCTGAAAGGCAAAGTGGTGGATGTGGTAGAAAAAGGATATACATTGGGCGATAAGGTAGTCCGGTATGCCAAAGTGGTAATAGGAGCATAAAATTATGGCAAAGAGAGATTATTACGAGGTATTGGGGGTCAGTAAAAGTGCCCAACAAGAAGAAATAAAAAAGGCCTATCGAAAGATGGCCATTAAATATCACCCTGACAAAAATCCAGGAAACCCCGAAGCTGAAGATAAATTCAAAGAAGCTGCGGAAGCCTACGAGGTTCTGAGCAATCCTGAAAAAAGGCAACGTTATGACCAATTCGGCCATCAAGGCTTAGGGGGCAACGGTGGCTTCAGCGGTGGTGGAATGAACATGGAGGACATTTTTTCCCAGTTCGGAGATATATTCGGAGGAGGTTTTGATGGATTCTTTGGAGGCGGTTCCCGAGGAGGTCGAAGGACCAAAAAGGGAACTAATCTGAGGGTTAAGTTGAAAATGAACCTTCAGGAAGTAGCCAATGGGGTTGAAAAAAAGATCAAAGTAAAACGCCACGTAGTCGCACCAGGAGTTTCTTTCAAAACCTGTACCACCTGCAATGGGGCTGGTCAGGTGAGAAAAGTGGTCAATACCATGCTTGGACAGATGGTTTCCGCCAGCACCTGCCCTGCCTGTGGTGGTAGCGGTCAAATGGTTGATAAAAAGCCAGCCGATGCTGATCCTCAAGGCCTGATCGTAAGAGAAGAGATTTTATCCATCAATATCCCGGGAGGGGTGGCTGATGGCATGCAACTCAGCATGTCTGGCAAAGGCAATGAGACACCAGGTGGTATTCCTGGCGATCTTTTAATAGTCATTGAGGAGGTGCAGGACGACATCCTTCAGCGTGATGGAAACAATGTGGTCTATGACTTGTATGTCAATTTTGTAGATGCCGCCCTAGGAGCTCAGATTGAAGTACCTACCATAGAAAGTAAGGTGAAAATCAAACTGGAACCAGGTACACAAAGTGGTAAAATTCTCCGTTTGAAAGGCAAAGGAATCAAAGACATCAATGGCTACAACAGAGGAGATCAACTCATCCATGTAAATGTGTGGACACCAAAGCAACTCAGCAAAGAGGAAAGAATAACATTGGAAAAACTCCGGGATTCTGCCAATTTTAATCCCGACCCCGGAAGCGGAGAAAAAAGTTTCTTTGACAAAATGAAAGAGTTCTTTTAAAAATAAGCATATTAAGCCAGAAAAGTTTCTGGCTTTTTTTTGTCCAAACCAAACCTTTTAACTCTTGAGTCGTAATTTATGCGTATGTGGAGAGTACTATGCTTGTTGATCGTGGGAAGCCTTACCTTGTTTGTAACTTCCGAGGCACAGATTGTCAAGGAGTTCAAGGTGGAGCAAGGGATTGGTTTAAATGCCGTAAATTTTGATTTTTCCTCCTATAAGGGAGTCTCCAAAATAAAAAGAGATCCTACAGGATTTCCGTTAATGGTTCATGCCCATTTATCTAAAGTCAACATCCTGCCCTCCTTTTCACATCACAGAGATGATGCGGTACTTTTCACCTCTCTTTCTCATAGCAATGTGGAATCGGAAAATCTAGGGAAAAGTCTTTCTTATAGATTGTTTGGCAGTAATGAAGGAGATTTTGACCATATCTGGGAAATTGGATTGGGAAGTACATACCTTTATAATCTGAATTTAAATTTTGGAATCGGGATGGCAAATCTGGATTTTTCAGATCTGTTGGTTTCGCGGTGTAAAATTAACACTGCCAGCGCGGATGTTAACCTCTATTATACCAAAAAGGAAATCAATGCCACCTTAATGGATACCATGATGGTAAAAATCAATATGGGCACTTTGGAAGCCAATAATATCAATTATGCTAATGCAGAGACCATGATGTTTGAAATAAATTACGGCAAAGTCAACCTTGGATTTGAAGAGGGGATGGCCAAAGCCTGTGACATCTCTGCCATTGTGGGAGCCGGATCTGTCAATGTGGTATTGCCTTCAGAGAACCAACCCTACAAAGTCATCATCAAATCCACCCCTATGTGCAGGACTTCGGTTCCTAAGTACCTCAAAAACATCGGGAACAAAACCTATGTCAGTAAGGCATTTAAGGAAGATGCGGAAAATTTGATGACCATGAGAATCGATGTTTCTGTAGGTTCTGTTACATTAAAATGATTTTTAGACTCGCATTTTTTTACTAATATTAATTCCTCAAACCTGTACTGTGTTGAAAACCCTGGAAGTGATCCAATTGAGTAAAAAATACGGGAAAACTCCCGCCCTTACAGATATAAATCTGGAAATACCTCAAGGATCTATTTTTGGACTATTGGGCCCTAATGGCGCAGGTAAAACCACCCTGATTAGAATCATCAACCAAATCATCGAGGGAGATTCAGGTGATATTTTGATTCAGGGAGAGCGATTACAACCTAAGCACATAAGCAGAATTGGATACCTTCCGGAAGAAAGGGGTTTGTACAAGAAAATGAAAGTGGGCGAACAGCTGCTATATTTTGCCCAACTGAAAGGCATGCCGACAGGGGAAGCCAGACAAAAGGTAGAAGAATGGTTGAGACGTTTGGACATACATTCTTGGAAGGAGAAAAAGATAGAAGACCTTTCCAAAGGTATGGCACAGAAGATCCAGTTTATTTCCACTGTGATACATAGTCCTGAAATCCTGATTTTGGATGAACCCTTCAGTGGTTTTGATCCTGTCAATGCCGAACTGATAAAAAATGAGATACTCGAACTGAAATCTTTGGGCACGACTGTGATCCTTTCTACCCACCGAATGGAGTCCGTAGAGCTACTCTGCGATCACATTGCCATGATCCATCGCTCCTTCAAAGTGCTTGATGGACCTGTAAAGGAAGTAAAGCTAGCTTCAAAACCCCATGAGTTTCTGGCCAAAATCAAGAAAAACGGGAAACCCCTGCCAGCTAATTGGCAATATGGGGTAGAAACTGAGGATTATGCCAGTTTTCTCATTCCTTTAAATGGCCAATCTCCCAATCAGATTCTAGGCCAAGCCATGGAATATGGGGAAATTTTGGGATTCGAGGAGATCATCCCCTCCATTGAGGAGATTTTTATGGAAAAAGTGAAAGAAGATACCCATGAATAAAATTCTACTGGTCATCAGAAGGGAGTATCTGTCCAGAGTTAAGAAGAAATCCTTCTTACTGGTTACCTTACTCACGCCATTGATTTTCCCCACTATCATGGCCGTTTTTCTATGGATCGCCATGAAAGATACAGGGGAGGATGCTCTGAGAATCATAGAAGTAGTTGATGAAAGTAACGAATTTTTTCTGGAAAGTGCGGATCAGTATGTTTTCACTTTTTCAAATCTAAGCAGGGAAGAGGCCAAAACCTTGGTACAGAACGGTGATCGTTATGGCTTCTTGTACATTCCAAAAATCGATTTAACAAATCCTTCAGGGATAGTTTATTATACCAATAAGACCCCCAGCTTCGCTTTGGTCAACACCCTTGAATCTTCCCTGAAACGGAAAATTGAAGAACTTAGGCTTTTTCAATCTGGTATAGATCCCAAATTGATCAATTCCCTTAGGACCAATGTCAGCATTCAATCCATCACCCTTGACAATGCTGGGGAGGAAAAAATATCCAATGCCACGGTCAATTTCGTGATTGGATTCATGACAGGGATCTTGATTTATGTCTTTATCCTGATATATGGCAATCAGATCATGCAGGGAGTAATAGAGGAAAAATCCAGCCGGATCATAGAAATCTTGGTCTCTTCCATTAGGCCTTTTCAGTTGATGTTGGGAAAAATCATCGGCATTGGTGCTGTGGGTTTGACACAGTTTTTGATTTGGATTGTTTTGATTTTTGCGGTGACCTCTGTGGTGGTGGGGTATTTTGGCATGCAGATGCCTCAGCAACAGGCCATGGAAATGGCCAATCCGGCTGCGATTTCGGCTATGGGAGATTCTGCTGAAATGGCACAGATTTTAGAGGTGATCTATGGTATTAATTTCATAAAATTGGCATTGACTTTTGTGTTTTATTTTATAGGTGGGTACCTTCTTTATGGGGCGTTTTTTGCAGCTATCGGTGCCGCGGTAGATAGTCCATCAGATGCACAACAATTTATGTTTCCGGTTACCATACCCCTTATCATTGCTTATATGGGGCTTTTTGTCTTTGTATTAGAAGACCCCAACAGTCAAGTCTCTTTTTGGTTGTCCATCATTCCGTTTACCTCTCCCATTGCCATGATGGGCAGAGCAAGTTATGGGGTGCCGTTTTTTGATTTGGCCCTGTCTATGGGTCTGTTGATCCTAGGATTTCTTTTTACCACTTGGTTGGCCGGAAAAATTTACCGAATTGGTATTTTAGTCCATGGTACCAAAGTCAATTACAGAACTTTATGGAGATGGATAAAGGCAGATTAAAACAAAAACAGCCACTCCTCAATAAGGAACGGCTGTGTGCGCCTATAGGATGTTTATTATTAATTATTTTAGATATGCCGAAAGCATCCAAATCACTTTTTCTTTGGATGTGATGTAATCGCTCATCAAAGTGACGGTACCTTCATCTCCCTTTTCTGAAGCCGCTTCTAGAACCATCCTCTCGAGGTTTAGCAGGGTGGTTAGGTTTTCTCTGATAATTTCCACCATCTGTTTGTGGTCATCCACTTTTTTGGCCTCTTTGATCTCGGCATTATCAATGTATTCCTGAAAGGATGAATAGGGACGCTCACCCAAGGTAAGGATACGTTCGGCAGTCTCATCTATGGCCAGATTGGCTTCGTTGTACAACTCTTCAAATTTGGCATGGAGTTCGAAGAAATTCGGTCCCGAAACGTTCCAATGAAAATTTCTCAGGTTTTGGTAGTATATTTCGTAATTGGCTAAAAGGAGGTTGAGCTTTTCACTCAATGCCTGACTTTCTTTTATTCTCAAGCCGATATCGTTGGTTTTCATAAATTGGTAAGTTTTGTTTTTTTAAAAATATTACTCCAATTTACAACTTTATCTCCAGCCTTTCTAATGAATATTTCCTATTTGGAATAGATAATATCTATCCGAAACAGGAGTTATAATCAAAACCAAAAAATTTGCTGACTCAGCGCGTGCCCATGATAAAAAATAAATTTCAGGATTTAGCCGCTATTGACCTTTATTCCAACAGAGGGAGCGTAAAATGGTTGATATTCCTGTTTTCTTTGATCATTAGTATTGGGTCTATTTATTATACAAATACACTCGTAGAAGAGCTGAAAGAAAGGGAAAGAAAGCAAATTGACCTTTATGCATCCGCGTTGGAGTATGCGGCTAGCAACATGGATGACAACCTGAACTTCATCAACCAGGAGATCATCATGCAAAACAACAACATTCCGGCCATCATAGCGGACATAGAGGGCAATCCGACCGGAGAATCCAGAAACATCAAGTTCAAACCAAACAGCACAGAGGAGGAAAAACTGGAAACCCTAGAGCGTGAAATTAAACTGATGCAAGCAGAATATGATCCCATCCAAATGACTGAGGATCTCCTGATTTTTTACAGAAATTCTGAGCTCTTGACCCGATTGAAGTATTATCCCTATGTGCAACTTTCGGTCATTCTGGTGTTTGGCATTTTAGCCTATGCAGTTTTTAACCAATCCAAAATTGCAGAACAAAACCGTGTTTGGGCGGGGCTGACCAAAGAAACGGCCCATCAGCTGGGTACTCCCATTGCTTCATTGATGGCTTGGATAGATTACCTCAAAAACTCACCCGTATGGGAGGAAAACCAAGAGGTGATATCGGAAATGGATAAGGATGTGGTCAAGTTGAGGATGGTCACAGAGCGATTCAGTTCAATTGGAAGCAAGCCTTCTATACAAGATGAAAATGTCTATCAGGTGATTGATGAAGCCATCACTTATCTGAGACCCCGGATTTCCAGCAAGGTGGATATACAGTTGAATAAATATGCCGAAGACATTGAAGCCAAAATCAATCGATCCTTATTTGAATGGGTCATAGAAAATATCTGTAAAAATGCGGTAGATGCCATGAAAGGTCAGGGTTCCATCTCCATCGATATCGTCAAAGAAAGCGAAAGGTATGTTTTTGTAGACATAACAGACACGGGTAGAGGAATGGAAAAGAAAATGTATAAAAAAGTGTTCCATCCAGGATTTACCACACGGCAGCGGGGCTGGGGTCTTGGACTCACCTTGGCTAAAAGAATCATTGAAGGCTACCATAGCGGAAAGATTTTTGTCAAGTCCTCAGAAGTGGGAAAAGGCACCACTTTCAGAATTGTCCTTAATGGTGTCAATGAGCAAGCTTACGAGGCTAGGTCAGAAGGCTTTTTGGGATAATTTTTTTAGGTGGATTGCATCGCATGCATTGCCCTTGCCTCCAACAAAATCTAGATTTGGAAATGGATCATTTGTAAAAGTAATTTTTCCAAACTACTGAATTTAGGCTTACCTTTGCCCCTCCAAAACACTAGCGGATTCACCATGAGTTTCACCCAAGAAATACAAAAAAGGCGCACTTTTGCCATTATTGCTCACCCGGATGCAGGAAAAACCACCTTGACAGAAAAACTCCTGCTATTCGGAGGAGCCATCCAGACAGCAGGTGCCGTGAAATCCAATAAAATTGATGTAGCAACCAAGTCTGACTGGATGGAAATAGAAAAACAACGGGGGATCTCTGTGGCTACTTCTGTGATGGGGTTTGAATACAAAGATATCAAGATCAATCTCTTGGATACTCCAGGTCACCAGGATTTTGCTGAGGATACCTACAGGACCTTAACTGCGGTTGATTCGGTCATTATGGTCATTGATTGTGTGAAAGGGGTAGAAATTCAGACCGAAAAGCTGATGGAAGTCTGTCGGATGCGCAATACACCTGTGATTTGTTTCATCAACAAACTGGATAGGGAAGGAAGAGATCCGTATGATCTTTTGGATGAGGTGGAGGAAAAGCTCAACATACAGGTAAGGCCACTTTCATGGCCTATTGGTATGGGCAAAAGCTTTAAGGGGGTTTACAACCTTTATGAAAAAAAACTGAATCTGTTTACCCCAAGCCAAAGAAAGCTCAGTGATGAACGAGAAGAATTTGAAGACCTCACCGATGAACGGTTGGACAGCATATTGGGAAATAGCTATGCGGATCAATTGAGGGAAGATGTTGAACTGATTGAAGGAGTATACCCTGATTTTGATACCAAAGATTACCTGGAAGGAAAAGTTGCTCCCGTATTTTTTGGGTCAGCGGTCAATAATTTTGGAGTCAATGAGATGTTGGACACCTTTATCCGCATTGCACCGGCGCCCAAAAGCAGGCTTACGGAATCCCGGGAGGTGACTCCGGAGGAGAAAAACTTTTCTGGATTTATTTTTAAAATTCATGCCAACATGGATCCCAATCACAGAAATAGGATTGCCTTCCTCAGGATTTGCTCAGGCAGATTTGAAAGAAACAAACCCTATAACCACGTAAGAGGCCCAAAGCCTTTGCGGTTTTCGAATGTTACCTCATTTATGGCTCAAGATAAAGAAATCATCGATGAGGCCTTTCCTGGTGACATTGTGGGTTTGTATGATACGGGGAATCTAAAAATAGGAGACACAATCACCGATGGGGAAGAGATGACCTTCAAAGGCATACCCAGCTTTTCTCCTGAGATTTTTCGGGAAGTGATCAACAAAGATGCCATGAAAACCAAACAAATGGAAAAAGGGCTAAAGCAATTGATGGAGGAGGGGGTGGCCCAATTGTTCACTTTTGACATGGGGTCAAGACGTGTGGTAGGTACCGTGGGACAGCTACAGTTTGAAGTAATTCAGTTCAGGCTGAAAAATGAGTACAATGCCACAGTTGAATTTGCACCGATGAATCTCTATAAGGCCTGCTGGATCCAAAGCAAGGATAAAAAGCAACTGGATGAATTCGTTCGTTCCAAGAACAGGCACATTGCAAGGGACAAAGACGGCAAATTAGTCTTTATGGCAGAAACCAAGTCTTGGCTTCAGATGGTTCAAGACAACTATCCAGAGATAGAATTTCATTTCACTTCGGAATTTTGACAGGGGTAAAATCCCCCCACCATAAATCTAGTTTCCTCTTTCTTCCTTTTCATACAGGTAGGCAATCGGCTTTGGTTCCGCTACATGTCCTCGGTGCCTGCTGTAAGATCTGGTGAAAACACCTCCAATGAAGAAAATGATTGAACTGTAAAATATCCAAAGTAGCAGTATCACCAAAGACCCTGCCGCAGCATAATAACCTTCGATCTTGGCATTGTTGAGAATGATAGCAATCACTTCTTTTCCAATAACAAACAAAAGGGTAGTGATCATACCTCCTGCAATAGCATCCCTCCAAGTGATGAGGACATCAGGAAGGTACTTATGTATAAAAGTAAAAAAAACAAACACAACCAAAACATTGAAAAGCAAACTGACTCCTGTGATAAGGGTGCCTTCCAGAAAGTTAGGCAAAATATCCAGATGACCTCGCACATAGCCTATTGTTAGATCCAGGAGCAGACTTAGTACAAGTATAAATCCCATACCAACGACAAGAATCAACGTAGCAGACCGGTATTTCAAAAGTTTAAAGAAATTAACCTTTTTTTTGACAGACACTTTCCAAATGGAATTCAGGGCTTTTTGCATGATAAAAAAAATCATGGTTGCACTTTTTATCACGATCAGAGCGAGCAAAAACATATAAATAAAGCCGGTGGGCAGCTCAATGATGTTATCGATTACCTTGCCCACTTGTTCACCAGCTTCAGCGTCCACATATTCCCTGAATTTTATCACAATTTCTTCCTTTACGGTTTCTCCGTCAAAGAAAAGCCGGCCTACCAAAATAACTACCAACAGGATGGCAGGTAAAGAGAAAATTGTAAAAAAAGCTATTGCTGCACAATACACCACTGGTTCTTGTTCTCTCAGGCTGCTGAGGGATTTTTTGATGACTTCCCAGGTGGTTTTGAAAAAATGTGAAATCATGGTATTCAGGATTTTCGAGTTAAACCCCGGATGGGGGCTGATTTCATCAATTACTCAGTTTAGGTTTGATGATTATTCCTTATTAAGGAACGTTTCATTTATATGGTTCCCTACATTCCGACTTATTGCTGCAAGGTGTTATGAAAAGGGAATCATGTATTTTTATTTTCGGTAGTGGAGTTACACGAATAGGCTTAATAAATCGGATTCAATGAAATGCATAGTTTTACTTATTTTTGGGTTGCATATTTCTCCTTAGCCCCTTCCCAATACTTTTGCTACCTTTGCAGAGGAAATTTTGCCAGACATGAGAAAGAAACCTTTTACCGTAGTTTATGAAGACAATCACCTTTTGGTGGTGAATAAAGCCGCCGGTATTTTGGTACAGGGAGATATCACGGGGGATAAGACCTTGATTGATTATGCCAAAGAATACATCGCAGCAAAGTATGAAAAACCTGGGGCGGTATTCTTACATCCTGTGCATCGGTTGGATCGGCCAGTAAGTGGTCTGGTGGTTTTTGCGAGGACTTCCAAAGGGCTTGAAAGGATGATGGAGATTTTTAGAAAACGGGAAATCCATAAAGTATATTGGGCCATTTGTAAAAGAAAGCCCAAAGAAGAAATGGGTAAACTCAACCATTACCTTGTCAAGGACGAGCAGAAAAATGTGGTAACAGCCCATGACCGTGAAGTGCCAGGGTCCCAAAAAGCAGAATTGAACTACAAAACCTTGGGTAAGCTCAATGACCACTGGTTGCTTGAAGTGAGGCCGGTGTCAGGCAGACCACACCAAATCAGGGTACAATTGGCCAGCATGGGTTGTCCTATCCGTGGGGATCTGAAATACGGATTTTCCAAGCCTAATCCGGACGCCAGCATCAATCTCCATGCTTTTCATTTGGTTTTTGTACACCCCATCAAAAAGGTAAAACTTTATCTACGTGCCGCCCTCCCGGAAGAGCCTTTTTGGGAACAATATTTGGAATTTGAAATCATCAAAGCCAAAGACCAACACCTCGACAATACCTTTAGCGGTTGAATCTTCATTCTGGTCAATTCCATTTGTATCTACATCATCACCCAAGGATTATGTTGGGCATCTTGAAGTAGTTAAATTCGAACGATGAAAAAATTACTAGCTATTCTCTTAATGACAACCATTGCAGGGGCCATTTTTTCCTGTGGCACCAAGCAAGAACCCAAAACCATATACATCGTCAGGCATGCTGAAAAGCAGCTTGAAAAAGAGGATCCTCCATTGAGTGTGGCAGGAACGGTCCGTTCCAAAAAGCTTGCACAGATCCTTGAAAACAGGGATATTGAACACATATTTATCACGAATACCCTTAGAACACGCCTGACAGCCACACCCCTGGCCGAAAAAACCGGTATTGCTATGGGCTATTATTCCGCCCAAGACCAAGATGCTTTGGTCAAAGAATTACGGGAAATCAAAGGGAATGTCTTGGTAGTGGGGCATTCCAATTCTATCCATCACCTGGCCAATTATTTTATTGGGCAAGAACCAAAAATCCCACCAATAGAAGAAATCGATTACGAAAATATATTTATCGTAGAACTGAAAGAAGACGGGAAGAGCGAATTGATCAAAAGGAAGTATAGGGATTATTGATTGCCTTACTTTTATTTTCTTCCTAGTCTTAGGAAATTAAGCAGTTCGAACTTTAATCCCTAGAAGTTGTCAGGTTATCATGTTATCCGAATTTTTAGATTTAAAGGTCAAAAATGACCTCATCCGATGGAATTCTGAATCGTTTGCCATAAATCCCTTCTGGTTTAGCTTCACCGCAGGCAATGATCATGGAGATTTCTGAGGCTTTTGGCAGATCGAGCAGATTTTTCACCCTTTTGGAATCAAAACCCTCCATGGGGCAAGTATCATAACCTTCAGCTTTCATGGCATACATAAATGTCATGGCTGCCAAAGCGGCACTTTTGTGTACACTGATCCTGATATCCGTTTCTGAGACTTCTCTCACCATGGGTTTTTTCAAGCCTAAATACCATGCGATCACTTGCTTGATCCAAGACCAACCAAAAAAATTAGTGTATAGCTTAGGCACAAGTTTACCATAATAGTTTAAGGCTTGCCTGCGTTTTTTTTCGTCTGCCGCTTGATACAACTCTTTGATATAGGCATGGTTTGCTTCTGATCTTTTCTTCCATTTGTCTCTCCTTGTTACCACTACCACAAGTTCCCTGGCAGTGAGTGCTGCTTTTTGGCGCATACAGAGGGGTACCATTTTATTCTTTAGGTCTCCTTCCTTGATCCGATAAAATTCCCAGAGCTGCAAATTGGAGCTGTTAGGTGCCAGGGTGGCCATCTCCAAACATGCCCTTACGGTCTCATGATCAAAAAAACGCTCCTGATCAAAAATCCTCACAGACCTTCTTTCCTGAAGGAGATCAAAGAAATTTTGGTTGTAATGAGTGCGCATGTGAAAGGAATTTAAAGGTAATTTTTAATAACCTATCATTGCTTTGTATAAAGATATGTTGCTAATTTAGGAAGATTTAATTTAAGCGAGATTATGATTTTTCAATTGATCCGACTGGAAGTTCTGAAGACCATGCGGTCGACTTCTTTTGCAAGAAGTCTTTTGGTGGGGATATTTCTGGTATTTATTGCGCTCCTGTTATTGGGATATGTCTTGGTATTGGGAGTAGTGCTCAAAGAAATCATTACTGATTTTCTGAAAAAGCCACAAGCAACAGATTACCTTAATAGTGTACTGATTTATTTCTTTTTGTTTGAGTTCATGTATCGGTATTTTATACAGAAGCTTCCTGTTCTCGATCTAGGAAGCTTGCTGCATCTTCCCATCAAAAAATCCCACCTCATCCATTTCTTGTTGATCAGATCATTTATATCTCCGCTGAGCCTTATGGCTTTGCTTCTTTTTGCGCCTTTTGCATTCAGGGAGGTGGCGGTAGTCTTTGGTACCACCTCCGCTTGGACTTGGCTTTTGTCCATCCTGTTGACAAGTTGGACTTTACATTGGGTTATGCTGTGGTTCAAGCAAAAATTTGAGGACAGCTTCATTGGCTTGATTGTAGTTTTTGCTGTTCTTTTGTTGGGTGCTGGCTCCAACTATTTCGGGTGGTATAACCTGGGCGAAATCATGAAACCTGTTTTTGATCTTGCCCTAAGCTCCTCTTTACCGGTATTGGTATTGTTTGGACTATTTTGCATCACCTATTTTCTTGCCTATAAATATTACAGGCAAAATGCCTATTTAGAGGATTTGGTGCAGGAGGAAGTAGCATCAGGAGGCTTTGCCCAACAGTCTTTCGGTTTTTTGTCTAGGTTCGGATTGGCTGGGGAAATGGCCACTGTGGAATGGAAACTCATTTTAAGGCACAAAAAAAGCCGGACTTATTTGATGCTGAGTGCCTTCTTCCTACTATATGGTTTGATCTTTTATTCCAATCCAGTTTATCAGACTTCAGATGGAGGGATTTCCGCCATCTTCATTTTTGTAGGTGCTTTTATCACAGGAATATTTATGTTGCAATATGGACAACTCTTCTTAAGCTGGAATTCGGCGAATTTTGATTTTTTCCTGAGTAAAAAGGCTGGAGCTGAGGCTTTGGTCAAGGGCAAATACTTGCTCTTTATAGCAATATCCTGCCTTTGTTTTCTTTTATCAGTACCCTATGTTTATTTTGGCTGGCAATTTCTCTTGATTCACCTAGCTACATTTTTATTCAACATCGGGGTAATTATCCATTTGGTAATATATCTGGCCTTATGGAAACCTAAACCTATGGATTTAAACAAAGGGGCCATGTTCAACTATGAGGGAGTGGGCATCGCCCAGTTTTTGATGATTATTCCCATGATGGTGGCCCCTTATGCAGTTTACCTTCCCTTTGCTTATTTTGTAAGTGACTATGCAGGATTGGCGGCATTGGCAATTACAGGGATAATTGGTATCCTAGCTTTCCCTGTCCTATCCAGAATTGCCATTCAAAAAGTATTGAAAAACCGGTATCAGATATCAGCATCATTCAGACAAGAATTATGATTAAAATAGAAGCTTTAAAGAAACAATACAAAGATGTAGTGGTCCTCGATGTGGAGGGCCTCCATATTCCAAAAACAGAATGTTTTGGATTGGTAGGAAACAATGGGGCAGGAAAGACCACACTCTTTCGGATTATTTTGGATTTGGTGCGGTCCACCTCTGGAGTGGTTTTCATAGACGGGGCTGATGTCAGTAAGGATGAGGGATGGAAGTCTAAAGTAGGCGCATACTTGGATGAACACATGTTGCTTTCCTACCTGACACCTGATGAATATTTTGAAACCCTAAGGAAAATCTATGGCTTATCTGAGGCCGATATAGATCTTCATCTGGAAAAATTCAGGGAGCTTTTCAACGATGAAATCATGGGGAAGAAGAAATACATCCGAGATCTGTCAAAAGGGAACTTGAAAAAGGTGGGCATTGCGGCGGCTATGTTGGGGAATCCGGAAATTGTAATGCTTGACGAACCTTTCGAGAACTTGGACCCAAGTTCACAGATTAGACTTAAAAAGCTCATTTTACAAGAAAAAGAAGTTAGTCAGACCACTTTCCTTATTTCCTCCCACGACCTTAACCATGTCACTGACATCTGTGAAAGGATCGTGCTTTTGGAGAAGGGGAAAATCATCAAAGATCTCAGAGAAAAGGAATTGATGGTAGAGGAACTAAACACCTATTTTGGGACCTAAAATAGGTTTTTAAAAAATGTTCTGATCACAAAGATCCAATTGGCTTTGGAAAGAAGAGATTTATCTGATCGATAAATCTCTTTTTGGTTGTAAACCACTGTTATCAATTGATCCGTATGCAATGGAAAGTTTTTGTACATGCCATATAACTTTCTGAATGGAACATCGATTTTTGGAATAGCTTCACCAGTTATCGCTATGGCAATTTCTTTTTCATTACTCAAGATGGTGATTCTGATCTCATCCGATTCCAGACTCAAGTCGCTGATCAATTGAATGGGATACATGGCTATTTTTTTTCAGTGGTTGAAATGTTAAGCTTGCCGTTCAGCTTCCAGAAAGTATATTCGCTTGAACCGACTTCTTTGGGAACTCCTACTGAAAAATCCTCAAAATCATAGGAAATTACTGCACCTTTTCCTGTTAGTTTTTCATAGAGACCTATGGCCAGATCCGGCCATGACTGGATGTTTTTATTTTCTTGTGACATGATATAAATAATTGGTTAAAGTTCATTGAGATAACAGGTTTGTAGTTTCATTGTTTGAAATAAAAACGATTCAATTGAAATGTTCTCAATTTTGAACAAAGAATTAATTGATCTTGACATACGGGGAAAATTTTGCTAAATGCCAATATTCGGGAGTTTATGATTTGAACTTACTTATTAAAGGGTGGAGTATTGTCTGAAGTTAAAATGCATAATTGATGCCCTGTTTTTTTATTTTTAGCGGAATGGATTAACTTGGTGGTGGAGCTGAGGATACCTTGCAGTGACCATAAAATAATGAAAGATAGAAGGCGTTTTTTAAAAAATTCAGGACTTGCCACTTTGTCCATGTTGGTGGGGGCTGAAATTGTGTTTGCTTCAAAATTGCCCAAAGGTTATCTTCCTTTAGCTCTTTCTGATCCTGAAACGCTGAAGGAATTCGGGAAAATGGAGGAGTTGATTGTGCTGAATGACAAACCCTGGAATATAGAAACCCCCTCCCATCTACTGGATGACAAAATCACCCCTGCTGAAAAAATGTTTGTCCGAAACAATGGACTCGTTCCTGAAATCAGCGACTTGAGGACTTGGATGCTAAAAATCGGCGGGGAATCCGTCAATCAGGAAAAGACTTATTCTCTGGCTGAAATAAAGAATGGATTTGTTCACCATACGTATCAGATTACCCTGGAGTGTGGTGGCAACGGACGAGGTGAATTCTATCCCCCTACTGAAGGTAACCAATGGGGTGTCGGGGCGGTATCCTCTGCCGAGTGGACTGGAATTCGGCTAAAGGACCTTTTGCAGGAGGTAGGGGTTAAAAAAAATGCGGTATATGTAGGCTATCATGGCAACGATGGACATCTCAGTGGTGATCCTAAAAAGGAAGCCATTTCAAGAGGCATACCCATTGCCAAAGCCATGCAGGAAGAGACTTTAATCGCCTTTGGCATGAACGGAAAAGACATTCCTTTGATCCATGGGCATCCTTTACGCTTGGTGGCTGGCGGATATCCGGCTTCTGTATCAGGTAAGTGGCTGACTGGGCTTTCCATCCGTGACAGGATACATGACGGTGCCAAAATGGAATCTCCATCCTATAGAGTACCCTGTGAACCAGTGGCCGCGGGTGTCGAGGTTTCTCCTGAAGACATGTGTATCATAGAGTCTATGCCTGTAAGATCCGTATTGACCTATCCTAAAACAGGAGCCATCCTTAATCTGGGTCGCTCACTGGAAATAAGGGGCCATGCTTGGGCAGGGGAATTACAAGTAGATCAAGTTGCTTATTCCTTCGATTTTGGCAGTACTTGGAATAAATGTGTGCTTGATAAGCCAAGAAATCGGTTTGCTTGGCAGCATTTTTCTGCAAAAATAGATTTCCCCAAAAAGGGCTATTATGAGATTTGGGCCAAAGCCACCGACGAAAAAGGCATTTCACAACCGATGGTGGTTCCGGGCTGGAATCCCAAAGGCTACCTCAATAATGCCTGTCACCGAATTGCAGTAAAAGTAAGGTGATGGAAAAAAGAGATTTAAAAAAGTTGCTCGACTCATTGGGGCTGTTGAGTTTGCTTTTGCTGGGATTGATGGTCGTTGTATTGGCTTTTGTTTTTACACTACGTTTCCAGCCAGATATTTTTGTAGCGGGTATTGGGGAAGAACATCTTATAGAAGAAAGTGGGCCAATCATAGGTCCAATTGAGGAGGGAATCCATGTGGAAACAGGATTGATAGCAGGGGAGGGCCTGACTGCAGTCATTGCCAATTGCACCAATTGCCACTCTGCCAAACTCGTGACCCAAAACCGATTTACCGCAGAAGGTTGGATCAGGGTGATCCGGTGGATGCAGGAAACCCAGGATTTATGGGACCTGGGGACCAATGAGGAATTGATCGTAGCTTATTTAGCAAAATATTATGCTCCCGAGGAGCTGGGAAGAAGAAAGCAATTGAAGGTGGATGAATGGTATGAATTGGAGTAATATTGTGAAAACAGATTTTACTTTTTACCTAGGTTAAGATATTTTAATATTTGATATTCATTGATATGGGATATAAATCAAATTACGATTTACGATTTACGTGACACGGGTTTTGAATTATAAAGATGAATGATGAAGGAGAGTTACGAGATACGAATCTTTCAGCCTCAAGCTTCAACCCTCAAGCCTACAATATTTACTACTTACAACTTTTACCAATTACATCCCAACTACAACCTCTTACTATTTCCGACATCTGTTAGGTTTTCTCTACTTACACCTTTGAGCTTTTCCTCTGTTCTCTGATATCCTGATTATTGAATTATCAAAAATTAAATTGAACCGAATCACAAGGAGAAAAATCACCCCATTATAGTTTGGACTATAAAGGGGTGAAATCTCGAAGGTAAATTAGTTGAGTTCAGGTACTTTCTCCAATTTGGTCAGGCAGGATTGAATGATAATCTGCCATTTTTGCATGAGTGGATGTTCTCCATCATTATCTGAGAAAATATCACTGTCATAAAACTCCAAAACCACCTCTTTTTCTCCGTCAAGTTTCAAGGCCAGGTAATCCAATACCACATTTTTGTTCTTTCCCTGGCCGGTTTGATGTGTTTTTTTTATTTCTGAAAGTTCACAGCATTGATCCAGATTTACAAGGTGGGTCAATGGATTCGCATCGAATTTGGCATAAAGCAATTTTTTCTTCGAAAGATCAATGCCTATGCCGTATAGGTTTCTCCAATAATCCACCTCGTTCAAGTTAAGTTGGTGGGTTTTGGCCAAACTCTCCATGATTTCACGTTGCTGTGTCTTTCTTTTGGATTGTTTTCTATGATGAAAGTAAAATGGCGCAACAAAGGCCAAGAGGGCAAGCAGGGATATCCCTAGGCTGACCGGTTCAATGTCAATCATGGTTTCTGATTAAAATGTTGAGATAAGGGTATAGGTGACTGTAGAGAACAAATCTGATCTCACACAGTCTAGAAAGCAGAAGGATTCGACGCAAGTGAATCCTTGGCTTAATAGAATACCTTATCTACCAGAAATAATGAAAGGGGTATAGGAAAGTGATGGCCTGAAAAATGGGCCTTTTGTGGGCCAATACATGCAATTTGACTTTGAGCGCTTTGCAAAGCAAGTACTCCCCAAAATACGGCAATTCCAAAAAAGAGGCTTTTTCTGAACCACCTGAATCATTGACCACAAGCAGCTTTCCGGATGTGCCCATAAAAAATTGACCGCCCCCTTCATTAAAAACTAAGAGATTGTCAATGGTGGCACTATTGTCAGTAGCCTTGTCTTCCCCTTTTACCTGAGGAAATGACCATGACATACCCAAGATCAGAAAGGCCATCCCAATGGCCAAAAGTGATTGCTGAAAGTTGGTTTTTTTGTTCATGGACAGTGATCGGATTGAGAAAATCAGATCGACAATTTAGGTCAAAATCCACACCATTTTTATTGAATTGGAAATAAATAATTTTGGGAATAATTCCTAAAATGATCCGACTCTTTAGGTCTCCTTAGTTTGGCCTGTTTTTCACCAATTCAGACCCGAGGATCAGGTTATTCTAACAGTTTATTGTATTTCCACTCCATACATCAGGAAGCCGGTCTCCTTTTCAATTTCTTTGGTGACAATCATCCTGTTGCCTTCTAAAGCGATCACCTCGTAAAATTCCCCTTCAGAGTATTTCCCGGATTTGAAGTCTTTGGTTCTCAGTTTTATCAAGACCTTGCCGTCCTTTTCCTCTAAGGGAGCATTGAGATTGATATTTGAAGTTTCGTTGACCTCTTTTGTTGTTGCCCTCCATTGATCTCTCGAGTATTTTGTCTCTACTTTCAAAACCATCTTCTTCCCTTTCACTGCCTGACTTACTTCTTGAAAAGTAACTGGGCTTTCCTTAAAAATCCGCGCCGTGTACATAGAGGTTTTGGAAAACCAGGAATTTTCAATGGACCTGTAGCTGATGTAAATATGGCTTGCTCCTTTCATGGAAGCTTCAGTCCGGAGTTTTGTCAGAGCCCTGTTATTGATGGAGTTTATGGGAGAAAATGAAAAAAATCCTCTGGCCTTTGCAAAAATCTGATCTCCCTTTAGCATGTCCTTACCCTCCGCAAGTTCATCCAGGATTTTGATGTTTTCCACCGGGGTAAAACCTGCAATATGCCACTCGTCAGACTGGGCAAAGGATTGCGTTTGAAAAAACAATAAAACAATTAAATAAATGATTGGACTTTTCACGTTATTGAAAATTTAGTTAAAAACGATGGAAAAATAGTGCTTTTTACTTTTGTTGTATTATGTTTTGAAAAACTTAACCTAAAATTTACATTGACTGATATCCCATTTCATTTTTGCATAAACCTCCCTTTTGATTTTGAGAATCCTTAAAGGCTTGGTAATCTAGCAGATGCTGTTTTTTCTAGATCATAATATATTGTTGACTGTACAAAGAGCTTGTAAATAAAAGGGAAAAGATTTTATAGCCTAAATGGAAGGTAAAAAAGACCACCGGTTTTTAGGTGTTTTTTTCTTGGTTTGAAAACTGCAATCAGATCGAAATGATGAAAATTAAATATTGTCTTTTAAACTCTTGAGAAAATCCTCCCCATATTTTTGGTCGGGCTCCAGGTGACAGCCTTCAGCCCATTCATTCCAGGCATTGATAAATAAAAACTGCCTGTCCTTAGGCAGGTTATTTTTGGTGTAGTCTGCTAGTTTTTTCACCCATGCTCCAAAAAGTTCCGGACTGGAGTTTACAAATATTCTCGCATGTTTCCTTTTACGGGGAGAATTATCCCATGAAGGACAGGCGCATCGAAAATAGGGATAAGCTGGAATCTGCCTGTTTTCCATATTGTTTTTCATGGTGATGTAATCGTACACGCCATTCTCATAAATGCCGTTTTTTCGAATTCCGGTAGTGTGCAATAATTTATTGAAGAGGTATTGAAATTTTTTTCTTTTATGGATTTTCAAACCTTGGCATGAGACATCCGGCGCAAACTCCATTCCGGCATCAAATCCGCTTTTGACCGGGTCGTCGTCCCTTGAAAAATTTTCCATTCTGATAAGGTACAAATCATCAAATCCGGCTTTCTTTGCCTCCTTTCTCCATATCATAGTAGCCTCTTCGATGAATGGGTGAATCTCTGATCTGTATACCAATAAAACGGGTTTATTACCTATTTTTATGTACCGTGGATCTCGAAAAAACTTCATCAAATATTTGATGTGCGCCAAATCATCCTCCAATGAATAACTTTGCACTTGGAGAATTTCTTTGTCCTTTCCATCCCATCGCCTTGTCCAGCTTTCATTTGCCCAACTTAAGCAATAATTAAAATCGATGTCGGAGGTAAGCCATTGTTCTAAAGGTTTTTCCAAAAGCAATTTGCCATTGAACCAGTAGTGATAAAAGCAGAATCCATAAATCCCATAGGCTTTTGCCAGATCGGCTTGTTTTCTCATGACCTCTACATCATTCAAATCATAATAGTCTCCATCAGCGGGAACATGCGGCTGATAATGGCCTTCAAAAACCGGTTTTGTCTTTCGAACATTGGTCCACTCTGTAAAGCCCTTTCCCCACCATGAGTCGTTTTCAGGAATTGCATGGAATTGAGGTAAATAGAGTGCAATAGGTTTGATAGGGGAATTATTTGTGTCCATTAAGTGGTTTAAATATAAAATGTCAAATAAAAAATATAAATTTAATACTTTTCCAATGATAAAAAGAGTTTTGGAAACTTTTCCAAAAAGATAATGAAATTACCACTTTACCAATTGGGCATCAGCACTTAATAGTCGTCTAAAAAGTAAGAACTAACCTTCGTTAAAAAAACACAATGTCTTTTTTCAGTTTTAAAGCCAAGCAAAAACCAATTCCCAATGCAAAAGAGGACGAATTGAATCGAATAAGGTCAATGGCCTTTGAAGAATCTGGGGTTGCGGTGGGGATATTTGACAAGCCTTTTCAATTTCACCATGCTGCCAGTTTTGTCAATACCTATAAGGAGATCTTTCAGGATGAGATTTACAAATTTGATCCTCTGGTTACTTCTGGTGGATTAATATTGGATTGTGGAGCCAACATGGGCTTAAGTGTCTTGTATTTTGCACTGAATTATCCGGATCATAAAATCCTGGCCTTTGAGCCGGAAGCTGAAATTTTTGAGGTCTTGAAAGGAAATGTAATGGCATTCGACCTTAAGAATGTGACTTTATATAAAAAGGCGGTTTGGATTGAGGAAAGCGAACTTGTTTTTCATTCAGATGGAGGAATGGGAGGAAGGATACATACCATCTATAAAAATTCACCTGCTGAGGTGACCAAGGTAAAGACCATTGAATTGAAAAAATTATTGAATGAAAAGGTTGATTTTTTGAAAATTGATATTGAAGGGGCTGAGTATGAGGTATTAAAGGATTGCAAGAATGAACTTTCCAAAGTGAAACATTTATTTTTTGAATACCATAATGATGTTTTTAAAGTTCAGACGTTGCATGAACTATTGCAGATGGTGGTAGAGGAAGGTTTTACTTATCATCTTAAGGAGTCAAGTGCAAGAATGAAACCATTCATAGACAAAGACTTGATTTGTGAACGCTATGACATGGCTATTACAGTTTTTTGTTCAAAAAAAGATTAAGCACATGTATTGATCAATTCGAATCAATAGAATTAAAACCTACTTCGAAAGCTAAGATAAAAAAATGTTATTATGCTAAGTATAGTGATTTGCTCAATTGATGTGGAACGATTGAGGACTTTAAAGGAAAACATAAGGCTCACCGTTGGCGTGCCTTATGAAATCATTGCCATTGACAATTCCATTGATCCCAGGGGAATAACCAGTGTTTACAACCAAGGGGCAAAAGAAGCAACCTTCGAAAATCTATTGTTTGTCCACGAAGATGTCAAATTCAACACGCAGGATTGGGGTAAATTACTGGTAGACAACCTAAGTCAAAAAAATGTCGGTTTGGTAGGGATTGCCGGATGTGCTTACAAAACAAGGTTTCCTACTGGATGGATTTCTCATGGTCTGGAGTATAGACTGATCAAAATTAATCTCATACAACACTACAAATATGAGAAGAAAGAAAGTTTGCATGCTTTCCAAAGAATAGGAGAAGAAAAGCTTGCCAGAGTGGCCTGTGTAGATGGGGTATTTTTAGCCACCAAAAAAAAGGTGGTTGAAGAATTTCCGTTTGATGAAAGCTTAAAAGGCTTTCATGGGTACGACATTGATTTTGCGATTGCAGTCAATCAAAAATACGAAGTGTATGTCACCTTTGAGGTGCTAGTAGAACATTTTTCTGAAGGCACATTGAATTCTGAATGGATAGAAAGTACATTTTATATCAATCAGAAATGGGCAGATCAATTGCCTCTCAACCCTCTTAATCTGATAAAAAGAGAAATGGCCATCTGTGAAAAACATACCTTTCGCACTATTCTGAAGTTCTTCAGCCAGCATGTCCCCATAGGAAGGATGTACGGTGTGCTGAAGATAAGTGCCCTGAAGCAGTTGGATTATGCCACCTATCTGAAAATGTATTTTTCCTTGGCTAAGGCCTACCTAAGTAAACAGGAAAAGAGCTGATGTCAAGCTCATGTAAATTTTTGATATCATCACGCTGAACTGTTCTAAGGAACTTCCCAAAATCAAATGTTGTCCCTTCAAATGTTGTCCCTTAATGCTTCTAAAAATTGATGCCCATATTTAGAATCCGGTTCTAGGTGGCATCCTTCCCCCCATTCATTCCATGCATTGATAAATAAAAATTGCTTGTCTGTACTTAGGCGTTTTTCGGTGTATGCTTTTAGGGTCTTTATCCATTCTCCAAAGGCTTTGGGACTTATATTGACATAAATCTGCGCATCTTGACTTCTTCTTGGAGAATTGTCCCAAGATGGACATGCACATCTGAAATAAGTATAATTTGGCGTTACCCGTTCTTCCATATTGGATTTAAGATCCGAGTAGTCATATACATAATTTGTAAAATAGCCGCTTCGTCGGACCTTAGTGTAATGGAGAACCTTACTCAGACGGTACCTGAGCAGGTTTTTTTTCAGGACTTTCAATCCTTGACAAGTCCCGTCTGGGGCAAACTCCATTCCGGCATCAAAACCACTTAGGGAAGGCGCTTGATTTCTGACAAAGTTTTCCATCCTGATCAAATAAAGGTCTTCGAAACCCGCTTTTTTTGCTTCTTGACGCCAGATATCCGTAGCCTCTTTGATGAAAGGATGGAGTTCGGTCCTATACATCAGGAGTACAGGTTTGTTTCCGACTTTGATGTATCTAGGGTCATTAAAAAACTTCATTAAATACCTGATATGGGCCAGCTCATCCTCCTTGGAGTAATTTTGCTGCATCAATACTTCCTGTTCTTTACCATCCCATCGCCTGGTCCAGTTTTCGTTTGCCCAGCTGAGGCAATAATTGAAATCGATATTTGAGGCCAGCCATTCTTCCACCGGTTTTTCCAAAAGCAATTTGCCGCTAAACCAATAATGGTAAAAGCAAAATCCATAAATACCGTAGGATTTGGCCAGATCTGCTTGCCTTCGCATGGTTTCAAGATTGGTGAGATCGTAGTAGTCCCCATCGAGGGGAACATGAGGCTGATAATGTCCGGGGAAAACAGGTTTTGATTTTTTCACATTGGTCCATTCCGTAAATCCTTTTCCCCACCATTCATTGTTCTCAGGAATTTCATGGAATTGGGGTAGATAGAGTGCAATGGGTTTCATTTCCGAATTGGGGTTACTCATTGTTTTTCTTTTATAACCTAAAGCGTTTTTAGAATAAGCCAAATTGCATACATCAAATCATCAAGCATTTGAAAATTGCTGCATTTCTATTAACCTGCTGTATAGGCCTTCTTTGTAAAGCAATTCATGGTGGTTGCCTTGTTCCACAATCCTACCATTGTCAAGCACCACAATCAAATCAGCTTTCTGGATAGTAGACAATCTATGTGCAATCACCAAAGTCGTACGGTTATGCATCAGTTTTTCCAAAGCATCCTGTACCAGTTTCTCCGATTCGGTGTCCAGTGCAGAAGTTGCCTCATCCAGCAATAAAATGGGTGGATTATTTAACACAGCCCGTGCAATGCACACCCGTTGTTTTTGTCCACCGGAAAGCTTGGTTCCCCGGTCACCGATATTCGTATCATATCCATTCACCGTTTTTTCTATAAATTCGCTGGCATTGGCAATTTTAGCTGCTTCTATGATTTCTTCCAAGGTAGCCTCAGGTTTGCCGAAAGCAATGTTGTTGCGTATGCTGTCATTGAACAAAATGGATTCTTGGTTGACAATGCCTATATGTCTGCGTAGGGATTCTGCACTGATGGAACGAATGTCAATGCCATCAATCATTATTCTCCCCGCTTTGGCTTCTATAAATCTAGGTATCAAATCCATCAGAGTGGTTTTTCCAGCCCCTGATGGCCCCACCAAGGCCACTGTCTTCCCTTTAGGGATATTTAAATTGATGTTTTTCAAAACAGGTAAGCCATAAGAGAAATTGATATGTTCAAATTGAAGACCTTTTTCAAGACCTTTCATCACAAAAGGCTTGTCCTCATCGATAATCAATGGTCTTTCATCAATGAGCTCTAAAACCCGCTCACCGGCAGCAAGTCCTGCATGGATGGTAGAAAAGGACTCTGTAATGGCTTTAGCAGGACGCATGACCTGAGAAAAAATGGCTATGTAGGTGATAAATTCCGCGGCTGACAATTCCGATTGGTTTGTCATCACCAGCGACCCCCCGTAAAGTACTATGATTGCGACCATCAAAACACCTAAAAATTCGGATACCGGCGATCCCAATTGTTGCCTGTAAGCCATCTTTCTCCCCAAATCCGAATAAGCCACATTCTCCTGATGAAACTTGTCCTTGGTTCTGTTGGATGCGTTGAAAGCCTTGATGATTTTGATTCCTGATAAGGCTTCATCCAGCAAACTGATCATCTGCCCATAGCGCTCCTGTGCTTCAGTGGCCTGTGCCTTCAACTTTTTTACGATTCTTGAAATGGCAAAAGCCGATATGGGAATGACCAAAAGGGCAAACATGGTCAATTTAATGGATATGGCAAATAGAATGAATATATATGCCATCAGCTGAAGCGGTTCTTTGAACAGAACCTGAAGGGTACTGGTGACGGAAAACTGTACTACGTGAACATCTGAGGCAATCTTGGAAATGATGTTTCCTTTTCGCTGTTCGTTAAAATATTCAACATGTAGATCCATTACATTTTCAAAGACCGCTTTGCGGAGTTTGAGCAGGGTGTGTATTCGGAGATTTTCCATCACCCTTTGACTCAGATAGCGAAAAACATTGCCAAAAAATACAGAGAGTACTAGAACAATACAAATCCATTTTAAAGCATCAAAAGCACCATAAGTCGATTGTATGGATTGCGTCATGTACTTGAACTGCGCCATGATGTCATACCAATTCTCGGGTTTAGGAAATACTTCTCCAGAACTTTCTTCGAATAAAGTAGAGAGAAGGGGAGCCAAAAGTGCCAGATTCAAGGTGTTGAATATGACCGCAAGTAGCGTGAGTATGATATAGGGTATGGCGTATTTTTCAATCGGTTTGGCGAAGGAAAGTAGCCTAAAATAAGTTTTCATTTGTTTATGTTAACGAAGCGCTTGTACCTAGAGAAACTTCATTTTTGAAGTTGATTTCCTGTTGTTTGCTTAGTTTTTGAATGATTTCCTCCAAACTATTTGATTGGGGATTTTTTTTCAGTATTTTTTTTAGATTCCCTCTTGATTTTAAAATCGCTTGGTTTTGCTTTCTAAAACCTTTGTAACTTTTCCATATCCAAGCTTTTCCGATTAGCAACTTCGGCAATATGTCTGAAACAAGAAGGCTGTTTTGATATCTTGTAAGGTCAGTGGTATGAATTGCATTTAGAATCATTCGATTCCTGAAATATATTTCTTTGATGTAGGAACGCTCGAAATGGTTACCTATTGAGCTTGAACCCAAGTGGTAGCAGATGGATTTTGGTTCCAAATAGCACTCCCATCCCATTCGCCAAGCTCGTAGAGATAAGTCTACATCCTCTGAGTAAAAAGGTGAGAAAATAGGATCAAAACCGTTCAGGTGCTTAATTTTGTCTGTATGGACAAGTGCATTCGCACCGGATAGAAAAGTTGTTAGCAAAGGTTTTTTAGAATGGGATTTTTTATTCTTGATTTTTAGGGTCAATCCTTTCAAAAACATAGATTTTTCTGAAATCTCAACCGAACCATCAGGTTGAAGGATAGTGCCCATCACACCAAAGCTATTTTCCATTTCTACATACTTCCAGAGCGCGTCAAAATACCGCTCAGTCAACTGAATATCCGAATTCAAGAGAAATGAGTAAGACATGGTGGCTGCGGCAATCCCTTTGTTACAGGCTTTTGAAAATCCTTCATTGAGGGTGCTTTCAATAATTTTCACCGAAGGGAAACACTTTTTCAATATAGCCGCAGAGTTATCTGTAGATGCATCATCTACAACAATGATTTCGTAAGGTATATTCTGAACTTGAACGGCCCTGAAGGTGTATGGCAAATACTCCTGTAGCAGCTTTTCCCCGTTGTAATTGGGTATGATGATGGAAAGGGACCTTTCTTTTATATTTGGCATTGGAATAGTTGGCTTCAATAAGGTTAATAAGCTCTGGAGTCATTCAGGATAAATATTTGAATTCTCCCAACGTTGAAATTTGGAAATTGAGGGTTTACAGAAAAAATAGATGCGCCATCCTATTATAATATTTTGAGACACTTCTTTTTACTCTCAAAGGTCCATTAATGTACTTCCAGAAAAAATCCCCGTGTTTTTTGTTCAAATAGGTTATCGCTTGCTTTTTTGCTTCGCTACAGAAGGATTTTCTTCTTGATGCCGAGTGGATTCTATAGTAAAAACCTGTGATCGGCAATTGTACAGCTTTTCCGCCGTCTTTCAGCATAGAGATCCAAAATTCCCAATCTTCCCATCCTTCTTCCATGGCTACATCAAAACCTCCAACAGCTTCCCAATCAGATTTGTGAAATAATGCGGATACGAAAATCATGTTCTCGGTTGCCAATGCTTGATGACTGAAATTCTGTAAATTCCATTTACCGGATTTTCTTCCAAACTTCTCAGCTTGACAATAAACTACTTTGATATTTGCATCTGAAGATATGACTTCTACGGCTCGACTTATATATTCCGGATGGATTTTGTCATCCCCATCCAGTGGAAGTATATATTCACCATTTGCAAATTCAATCCCTACATTTCTTGCTTCTGATGGTCCTTTGTTGGATTGGTTGATATAATACACACCAGTATTTTTTTTAGCAATCTCTTTGATGATTTCCAGTGAATCATCGGTGCTGCCATCATTTACGATGATAATTTCTAGTGGCTTGTAGGTGGAATTTAATACTGAGGGAACAGTTTCTTGTAAGAATTTACCCTGATTGTAACAAGGAATTACCACACTCACTAATTTTTGCCCTATATCGCTATGATAATCAGGCGTTGATATGTGATTTTCGGAAAGCGTTAAATGTGACATACTGAAGTTGGTTTTAGTTTTTTGGACCAACAATATACAAATATATTCATAAAAAGATTAAAAATATAAATATATTTATTTAAATATTTATAGCATATAAATATTAGTTGTCGGGATTTATTACTAGACGCATGCAACTCACGGATCGCGACAACCCATGTTAAATATTTTTTCAGACAACCATACTTGACCGTGCAAAGCCAGTCAGGCTAAAAATTTGAAAAATGGTTGATTAATAAAACTTTGAAAGAGCAGTCAGTTGTACACACTAAAACCATACTGAAAAATTTTGTCCTTGATTAGGATTTGAGGAAATCAAAATCACTCCACTATTCTAATAATAATGCTTTTAAAGTGGCATTTGAGCCTACTTTTTTCTGAATAGGTTTTGATGTAACCAAAGGATTTTTTTTTTGATTGAAAAATTTTTAAGTACCAAACCCTAAATTATCCTTAATTCAATGTACTTTTGATGCGCTATAAATGTCTATGGTCTGGTCCGTTTTGCTGTTGCTTTTAGGGTTTGTACTGCTGGTGGCAGGGGCTGATAAATTGGTAGGTGCAGCCTCCGCTTTGGCCGGAAATTTTGGAATTCCTCCCTTGGTGATTGGCTTGACGGTGGTCGCCTTTGGGACCTCTGCTCCCGAATTGACAGTCAATGTATTTGCTTCTTTAGGTGGTGCCTCCGAAATGGTATTGGCCAATGTATTGGGCAGCAATATTTTTAATGTTTTGGGTATTTTGGGCATCTGTGCTTTGGTTTATCCACTTACCGTCAAAAGCAACACCACTTGGATCGAAATCCCTTTGAGTCTACTCGCAGCTGTTCTGGTGTGGGTCTTGGCTGCTGACCTGCTACTCAATGAAGGAACGGCCAACATCATTTCCAAAGGAGATGGATTGGTGCTTTTGCTGTTTTTCGGAGTTTTTCTGGTTTACAACATCATGGTTTCTAAAAATTCCTCGAACGAAGAGGTTATAGCAGGTGGAAAAACCTACACCAATAAGATGGCTTTGTTTTGGATGTTACTTGGTTTGGCTGGCTTGGTTTTAGGTGGAAAGCTGATTGTAGACAATGCCGTGGGATTGGCCAGGCAATTTGGCCTTTCGGAAAGGGTCATAGGACTGACCATCGTTTCGATTGGCACTTCTCTCCCGGAATTGGCCACCTCGCTGGTGGCAGTAAGGCAAAAAAAAGTGGACATTGCCATTGGGAACGTAGTTGGGTCGAACATCTTCAACATCTTTTTTATCCTAGGTCTCTCTTCCACCATCCTTCCCGTTCAGGTTGCCGATTCAAATTTCTTGGATATCTGGGTCAATGTGCTGGCCGGTTTGTTCCTTTTTGTATTCCTTTTTTCAGGAAAAGGAAGGAAACTGGATCGTTGGGAAGCAGGGATATTTTTTTCGCTTTATGTGGTATACCTGGTGTACTTGCTTTTTTACTCCTGATTGAAATCTGAATTGGATTTTAGATCCTAACCTTCAATTCTAAGGTAAAATTGGGATTTAATCCCAATATTTACTGGCCCATGCGATCCATGTACTCCAATTGGGACCGGTGGTATGGCCTCCGGCATGCTGTCTGAAAGCGATGTCATGCTGGGTGAGGGCTTGACCTAGCACCGGAAATTCTCGGGTCTCCAAGCCCTTTTTGCCTAACAATTCGTAAACGGGTCCGGCATGAAGTCCGGCGATAAACATCCCCCGTGCATCTATCCAATTGCCTTCTACAAATGGGGAACCGACACTGATGAAAACCGGTCTAGGTGCACATAAGGCAACCAGTTGATGGGCATCTACCGGAAGATCATCCTGGTTCAAGGGTCCGGCATACTTGATAAAGTTGCCACAAAACCAATGGTATTCTCCCGAAGAAGCAAGATTTTCTATTTGTTCCCCGAAATTCCTTCTGAGAATTTTTGTTCCTCCTGCACCGGAGGAACCAATAAATCCTAAAGAGAACCTCGGCTCAAAAGCCATGGCGACCACGGCAGCTTTGCCATACCTGGAAAGTCCCTCGATGGCGACTTTTGTTTCATCTACTTCTTTGTCTGTTTCAAAATAATCCATTGCCCTGCTGGCACCCCAGGCCCATGCCCGCAAGGTTCCCCATTGCTCCGGGGTTCTTGGGTTTCCTTGGTTCACCAGACCTATGATGCCTTGGGTCAAACCGGCCCCGTTATCAGCCTGGAAGCTGGAAGGGACAATAACCGCATAGCCCCAACCCTTGGAAATCAACTGTTCCTTCCAAGAGGGTTCATTGGCACCCATTCCAGCAGGTGCTCCAGGTCCGGGACCGAATGGTGATCTTATAAAGCCAAATTCCATCACCAAAGGCACTGCACTTGTGGCATGTAGCGGGGTAGCCACCAACAATTCTATTTCCACGCTTATGTCAGGATAGGCGGAATTGTCCACAGCCCCGATCAATATTTTTTCTCTAATGGGGAAGTTGCCGATTACAGTATCGTAGGCAGCTTTTACTTTCCAACTTACTCCAGGGACATTATCAGGAAGGCGACCGTAAATTTCCCTTTCAAATTCTTCGACGGTTTCCGGTCTTTTTTGCTCCCACCAATCGGCCTTGGATTTAACCTTTCCTCCCTCTTTTAAAAGCAAAGGATCGGGTAACACATAATTCCGGACGAGTTCCTCGGCACTGTTGGCAGCATTTGGATCCTGTGGGTTTCCTGAAGGTCCCCTTCTTTGCTGATTGGGATCCAGCTTCAATTGTTCGAGCATCTGAACAAAATCGGCCTGAGTAAGCTTGTTGATGGAATCCCTGGCAGCTTGAGAAAACTGGGCATGCGCTTGTAGAAAAATAAAAAAAGATAGAAGGAGGATGTAAACTTTTTTCATGCTAGGGTCAGATAGGTTATCGAAACATAAGATATCAAAATAGCAGGTAATACTTGATGTTTATTTTTTAGGATGACAATTATTCCTCCAAGGGTGCTATTTCACCTGATGAAAAGAATTTTTCATTGATACTTTGAAAATTCCATGGTTAAAAAGATGTACCATTGATGTTAGAAATGAGATTTACAAAATAAAAATCCTCCGAATCGATTGGGAGGATTTATGAAACACCAGATCGGACCTTGAAAATCATGGGATATGGAATGGAGCCATTGGAAAATAAATATTATCACATGAACCAAGAGTTTCCACCAAATAGTGATTATTCAGATAAAAATTTTAATGGTTATCCGCTTCTTTGCCACTAACCCAATATTCTTCTTCAAACGGGTTGGAAGTCCGAAGTCCGAAGTCTGATGTACCGGACATTTCAATTTGCTGTCGAGAATTATATTGAATTACCATTTTACTGGCATCTTTCCGTACATTCACAAAAATTTTTTACAAGATATATATCTATTTAAATGGTTGTATCCCGAAACAGGGGAAATTGAGCCTTTTATCCAGTTTCCGAAAAACAGCACAAAAAAAAACCAAAGCGTATTTCCTGATCGGGTATTTTCCAGGATATGATGAATTGGATTTAGAGTAAAGCAAGACCAATAAGTCGGAGGATGAGTGGATTGTTTTTAGGGAAAAAATCAAGAAAAAGTATCCAAGGAGAATCGCCGTAGTGAACTCCTTGGGCAATGTGGTCAACGATTTTTTGCCGGAAGACCTGGAACCGAATAGTATGCCCTGACTTCGATCAAAGACGTTTGGTTGAATGGCAGGGGAAGGGATATATATCCAAAATAATTGGACATGAATGAAATGGCAGTAGATGTACAACCCTTTTTATTCAATCCCAATGATGCCAAGAAAATCAATTTGTTCCCCAAGTATTTGGAGCAAGTGAAGTTGGGTTGAAATATTAGGAATAAGTGGAAATAAAAAAATCCTCTTGAAATTGTTGTTTCTTGAGGATTTTTTAGTGGAGCTGGCGGGATTCGAACCCGCGTCCAGATAGGGAAACACTGTACCGTCTACATGTTTAGTCACCTGTTGGGTTTTCGTTAACACACTGCTGGATGACACACCGATGTGTTACTTATCTGCTGGATTTTCGCACCTGTTTAGCAGCATCCCAGGCACTAGTCCCATCATTTCGACACCCCGGACTCAACCCCGAAAGGACGGAGGGTTGCGGGATGTGGCCGGGGAACTTCTATCGAAGTTCAACCCTTTAAGCATGATCTATCCCCTGAGGGTAAGATTAGGCAGCCATGGCGTAATTAGATTCGCCATTTGTGGTTTGCATGAATGATTCACGGGCGTACATGCTCCACCCGACATGCGAGCCCAGTCCTTACACCTACTGTCAAAACCGGTCAGCCCCATTGTGTTCCAATACGGACGACAAATATACCACAAATAAAGTTCCGAAACCTTTTTGCTGGTAGTGGGCTTTCCGTGAATATTCACTGAAAAAAGGCCATTTTAAGTTTTTCTGATTTAGAAGTGATAATGCCGCTAACCATTGACCTTATTCCTTGGATTCCCGGCTTAAATTCCAAAACTTTGCACAGTCAAAAAATAGCCACACGTTTTGAAAAGAATTACATTTCTCCTCCTGTTTTTTACCTTCACCGCTTCACAGGCCCAGATTCTGAACATTGAAAGATACAGATTGGAAAAAGACACCACAAAAAATTTCATGTTTAAAGCAACGGCTGGCCTGAATGTATTCAACAGAAGTGCTGCTTCCGATGCGCCTGTGAACCTTTTTGGATACAAGTGGGATGTAAATGCGGTTTACTTTCCGGGAAAACACTCCTTTATTTTTGTCTCCAATTTTGATTACCTCCGAATCAATGAAAACGATTTTTTGAATTTTGGTTTGATCCATGGCCGAGTGGTTTTTAATCGGGAAAAGATTACCAATATTGAAACTTTCGCCCAGTATTCTTTTGACAATTTCAGGGGTCTCGAGCCTCGGTGGGTAATGGGCGGAACCTTGAGGTATCAAGCGGTAAAAAGTGATCGGATGACCCTGATTCTAGGAATGGGCGCCATCTATGAACATGAAACCTGGATCCACCCATTTACAGAAGAGGATGTGCAGATTGATTTTTTCAAAAGCAGCAATTATGTCTCCCTTCGAATGACCATAAGCCCCAATGTGGATATCAACACCGTCACCTATTATCAGGTAGGATATGATCAGGGGATTGAAGCCTTCAGGAACCGAATCAACAGCACCATCAACTTGAATACAAAAATTACAGATCGGTTCTCATTCAACAATACCTTTGAATTTGCCTATGAAGATCGTCCAATAGTTCCTATTACGCCTTTTATTTTTGCCTTTAGGATGGGAATTTCATTGGATTTTTAAATGTGCTGGAATCCAACTGATTAATGATTTTCCATATAGGAATTTGGTTTTTGAAAAGCTGTAAATAGGAATAATTTTATATCTTGCGGTGATGGAAAATTTCGTAGTTTCAGCCAGAAAATATAGACCGTCAAATTTCAAATCAGTGGTGGGGCAACAGCACATCACCACAACCTTGAAAAATGCGATCAAGAACAACCACCTGGCTCAGGCATTTTTATTTTGTGGACCAAGGGGTGTGGGGAAGACAACTTGCGCGCGAATCCTTGCCAAAACCATCAACTGTGAAAACCTTACCGCGGACTTTGAAGCTTGCAACACCTGTGATTCCTGCAAGGCCTTCAATACCAACAGCTCTTTCAATGTACATGAACTGGATGCAGCCTCCAACAATTCTGTGGAGGACATCCGAAACCTGGTAGATCAGGTAAGATATGCCCCTCAAAAAGGCAATTACAAAATCTACATCATTGATGAGGTGCACATGCTCTCCAATCAGGCTTTCAATGCTTTTTTGAAAACCCTGGAAGAGCCACCCAAATACGCCATTTTTATTTTGGCTACCACTGAAAAACACAAGATCATTCCCACCATCCTTTCCCGTTGTCAGATATTTGATTTCAACCGGATTCAGATCAAGGACATTGCGGATCATCTCAAGTACATTGCCTCTGAGGAAACCATCACTTTTGAGGAGGAGGCGTTGAGATTGATCGCTACCAAGGCGGATGGAGCATTAAGGGACGCTTTGTCTATATTTGATCTGATCGTCACCTATTCCGCAGGCCGCAAACTCACCTATGAGGAGACCATAGCCAACCTGCACATATTGGATTATGATTATTATTTCAAGGTTACAGATGCTTTGTTGGAAGAAAGCATTTCCAAAGTACTTTTGGTTTTTGACGAAATCCTGAAGAAGGGATTTGACGGACAAAACTTTATTGTCGGTCTAAGTGAGCATTTTCGGGACTTGATGGTCTGTAAAGATCCAACGACCATCACTTTGCTGCAGGTTTCAGAAAGTGCACAACAGCGGTACAAAGAACAGGCTGCACAGACTTCCCTGACTTTTCTTCTTTCCGCATTGAACATCTGCAACCAATGTGACATCCATTACAAGGCAAGCAAAAACCAAAGGTTGCATGTGGAATTGGCCTTAATGAAACTGGCAAAACTTCCCCATGCCATCACCCTTGCGGCTTTGGCTCAAGAGGAAACAAAAAAAAAAGCCTGAATGAGCCCGTCCCAAAGGCGCAAAAACAGCAGGTAACTACAGCAGGTACAATAGAAAAAAAACCTTCTTCAACTCCGATTTTACAGGATTTAAAAAGGACTATGGTCATTCCCAACAGCGTAGCGGAAGCCAAAAAAAGAATGCTTTCCAATGTAGCTGAAAAGGATCAGGTCAAAAAAGCAGGCAAGCAAGAAAATCAGGGAGAGACCATACCCTATGATCCATTTGATCTGAAAAAACTGGAACAAGTGATGGGAAACATCATTCTGGAATTTAAAAAAGGCCATAAAAATCTGGAATTAACCGTGGTAAAGCAACCCTTTGAACTCCAGGGTGAGCAGATTACTTTTTTGCTTCATGGAGACCTGCAAAAAGATATTTTTCAAAAATTAAAGCCTGAGCTTTTGGGTATATTGAAAAAAGCACTCAATAATTACAGGATTACCCTGGACATGCGGATTGAGGATGATTCGGAAAACAGCGGCAGTAGACTTTACACTTCTACGGACAAACTCAATTACCTAAAAGAAAAAAATCCTGCGCTAAAAGAACTCCAAAAAAGATTTGGCTTGGAGGTAGATTTTTAGAAATCTATTCCTATCCCAAAATTGATCAGGTTTTGCAATTGGACTGCTTGCTTGCTCGTCCCGTCTCCCTGATCTATAAAAACTTTCTCATCATAAATCAAAATGGTCTCGATTCGGGTGGAAATGTATTTATTGACCTTAAGATTGATAATTGAATTGAAGTTTACCACCATGTTGCCGAGTCTTTCGTAATTGGAGAAAAGGTTGAGGTCGGCTTTCCAAGACACATTCTCCATTAATTTCATGTCTATGGAGGTACCCAGTGACACCCCTGCCTCTGCGTTTACCTTTTCTCCGGGGATTACCCCAAATGCGCCGGCCCTGCTCAATGAATCATCTAAAACTATCGTAAACCTCCCTGAAAACGGAGAAGCAATGATTGATAATTTATCTCCATTTTCAAATTCTTCTCTGTAATTCAAACCAGTGGATGACTGTATGTATGCCGGGCTGAGCAAATCGGAAATTTTGGTCCTGACTTCCAAATCTGACCCCCCAGGCCTCGAATACCTATAACCAGCCAACATTTGGGTTCGAGCATCCAACTGAGTGGATAGGTAAAGTTTCTCCGAAAGTTCTCGGCCATATTTTGTTAAAAAAATAAAGTTGTCATTGGTTTTTCGGGTAGGAAATGCCCTACCAGTTTGCCGGTTAAACCCAAAGTTTATCGTGAGTCTGGTGTCCCAGATTTTATCGTCTTTTTTGTAGTTGGCAAACAGGTTCAATCCAGTATTCAAAGCAAAGGAACCGGCTCCACCAGCATTCCAGTTGCTTAAAGAAACCTGCTGTATGCTCAAGTTATAATTTCCTCCTTTATCCCAAAAAATCTCTTTTACTTCGGGCTTAAAGATCAAGGAATCTCCCAGCATGATCAAAGTGTCACCATCGATCAAGACCGTGTCTGCCAGAATAAATTGATCCTGATCTTGGGCCCAACCATGAATGGAAAGGCCTAACATACAAATCAAAATCAAACAGATAATCCTATACATAGGGCAAATTCTTCTTCATAGGGCAGGGCAAATATATCATGGAAAGTTGGATGTACCTCCATCTGTTTTGATGATAATTTGCTGTCCGATTTTGAGGTTGTTGTCTGGACCAATGTTGTTCCATTGTTTTAATTGGTCGACCGTCACCTGGTATTTTTTGGAAAGTGCATAGAGTGTCTCACCCGTTACCACAGTATGGGTGATCTGTGCTACATTGGGTGCGGCAGGGGGAGTAGCTTGGGGGGTTGATACAGGATTTGAATCAACCGTTTGGTTTACCTGCACTGCCTGACTTGTCCTGACAGGCCGGCTTTGCTGTTGGCTTGGGACCGGAACCATTTTAATGCTTTCGCCCCTTTGGTAATATTCCTGAAGCTTCAGCACCATACCTGGACGGAGGTCTTTATCTGAAAATATCCTGTTTTTAGCTTTCAATGCATGTAAGCGGATGCCATAAAGCTGTGAAATTTCCCACAAGGTTTCACCTTGCTTGACCACATGGTCGGGTACAGCGGCTTTATTTTTTTTGCGTTTGGTATAGTAGTATCTTTGGGCTTCTACTTTTGTGTTTTTATCCAGATCATTGACCCTTCTAAATTTCCCCTCTTTTATTCCGGCCCTATCTGCCATGGCTTCTTGGCTCATGGTGTTTTTAGCCAGGATGCCTTTGATTCCGTTGACTTTAACTTGCCCGGGGAGTTCAGGTCTCGAAGTATTTCCGGAGACCTTGGGAAATGCGGCTGCCTGATTGATGATTGGTGTGTTGGTTGAGTAGGTATAGTCGGGAATGTTAGAAGTAAGCACGGGCCTTGACGGAGACATGCCTTGACGTGGGTAGGTGACATAATAGGTTTTGTCTCCAGGGATTTGGTTTCCGCCGATCCACTTGTTGTATTCTCTGATTTGGTTTTCATGAACCCCCGCACTTTGAGCTATCTGCTTGACTGTGCTGGGACCCTTCACTGGCATAACTTCCAGGTATGCACTGTTGCTGACCAGCTTTCCTAGTTGCCCTTCAAAGGCCACTTTGTGGGCAAGAAATTTTTTGAGGTACCAATGGGAGTTTTTGTCAATGTTCATGGTCCTGTTGCCATTGTATCGGTCACCAAAATAACCCTTGGCTCCGCCTAGCCCCATTTGGTAGGAGACTAAGGCACAGGCCCAGTTGTTGAAGTATTGGTTGTGTTTTTGCAAATAAAGTGCAGCACCTTGGGTGGAGGAGACAATGTTTTTCCTTTCATCCACCTGATTGTCTACCCGGAGAAAGACCTCTTCGGCAGTCCCTTTTTTAAACTGCCAAAAACCTACCGCATTACTGGTAGAAACCGCATCTGCTATCAGACTGCTCTCCTGAATCACCAGATATTTCAGATCTGTAGGCACTCCTTTTTCCGCCAAGACCTGCTCTATGACGGGCATGTACAAGTTGACCCGATCCAATTTGGTTTGAAAGTAGTTTTGGTTTCGGTACAGAGCGTCCACATCCAATTGGATCTCACGCCTCGCCTGCTCATTGAGGCGGAGGGTCATGTCTGCAAATTGAATGGTGGAAGGTACCTGTGGCACTTGGGCCTTGAGCCCTGAAGAAAGCAAGAAAGCAAAAATAAAGCAATGGGATAGCAATCTTGAAAATGCTGTTTTCATGAAGATGTTTATATTTTTCTAGCGATCATTATTCCGTCCCTGATGGGCAATAGCACATTTTCCACTCTCGGGTCAGCCTGCACCATGGCATTGTATTCCAAAAGCACGGCTGTATCTTTGTCAGGTTTATCTTCAGTTTTCTGTACAACTTTTCCCGACCACAGCACATTGTCAGCCAAGATGATGCCTCCCGGATTAACTCTGTCAACGATCAAATCATAATAATTGATATAATTGCGCTTGTCTGCATCGATGAAAACCAAATCAAAAGTTCCCTCTAGGGTAGGGATTATATCCAGTGCATTGCCCAATCGATAATCAATTTTATGCTGAAGTCCTGCTTTTTCAAAATAGCTCCGCACCCTGCTTTCCAGCTCATCATTGATGTCTAAAGTGATCAGCTTACCCTCCGGAGCCAATCCCCTCGCCATGCAGATTCCTGAATAACCAGTATAGGTGCCTATTTCAAGGATGACTTTGGGCCGGAGCATTTTGGAGATAAGTTCCAGCACTTTGCCCTGTAAGTGTCCCGAAAGCATCCTTGGCATCAATACCTCAGCATGTGTATCTCTGGCTATTTCTGACAGGATGGCATCTTCGGGACTGCTGTGGTCTTCACAATATTGCGAAATAAGTGGGTCAATCAGCTCCATTTTTATTGCGGTAAATATGTCAGGAAACTCAACTGCTCCTCGTCCAATACCTCATTGGCAATATCCTGTAAGGTTTCTGCAGTCGTGTTTCTTATGGTGGCAAATATACTGTCCAAAGATTCAATTTTACCCTTATCCAACAGGTTTTTGCCAAAAACCAACATTAAGGCAGCGTAATTTTCCTCGGCCATGGCCATTTGGCCGATGGCTTGTTCCTTGGCCATGTGCAGTTGAAGCGTACCTAGTTTTTTATCACGGAGGCTTTTCAGCTCTCTGAGCACCAATTTGCGGGCTTTGGGCGCGGTGCTTTCTTCTGTTCCATAGAATATGCCTAAGAATCCGGTATCAGAAAATGTCTGAAAACTTGATTCTACACTATATACCAGCCCATGTTTTTCCCTAAGTGCCATGTTCAGTCTGGAATTCATACTTGGCCCACCTAGGATGTTGTTGAGCAAATACAATTGATACCGCTTTGGGTGGTGCAGGTGATAAGCAGGCTTACCCAAGGCACAGTGTGCCTGAGAAATATCCTTATAAATGGTTTTATGGGTAGGTTCGTATTGATGGAATTTACTGCGGATATACAGACTTCTCTTTTCCGTGATTTCTTCCAGCAAAGGTTGGATCTGCTTTAGCACTTTTTGGTAGCTGATGTTACCTACTACCGAAAAAACGATTTTATGGGTATCCAGCCTACTGGAAATAAAATCAAAGAAATCCTGCTGTTGGAACTGGGAAACCGTCATCGTGTTGCCAAGGATATTTCTACCTAGGGCATGGTTCGCATAGATCATTTCGTCCAGTTCATCCTGTATGGAATCATCGGGCGAGTCCCTGTACATGGACATTTCCTCCAGGATTACCTGTCTTTCTTTTTCGATTTGCTTTGGCGGAAAAATACTGTGAAAAGTGATGTCAAAGAGGAGTTCAGCTGCTTTATTGAAATGATTTTTCAATGTACTGGAGTAGAAACAGATTTTTTCCTTGGTCGTATAGGCGTTCAGTTCCCCTCCTACGGAGTCCAAGCGGTTGAGGATATGAAATGCCTTTCTTTTATGGGTTCCTTTGAAGGCCATGTGTTCCCAAAAATGGGCAAGCCCTTCCTGTTCTACTGATTCGTCTCTGCTTCCTATATTTAAAATGAATCCACAATGTACGAGTCTGGTATGGGTGACTTCCTGATGAACGATACGGATGCCATTGGCCAACTCCTTGATGTTGTATGTCATGCTTAATTGTAATCTCAATTTGAAATTACAAAAATAATGGACTTTATCGGCATATTTTTTTGAAGGGGATAAATATGCTATTTTTGAACCACAACGATAAGCTTATGCGATACGAAGCCCTGCCTGCTGCACTCTATGTGAAAAACAGGAAAAAACTACTCAAAAAACTCCCGAAAAATGCCATTGTGGTACTAAATTCCAACGATATCATGCCCACCAATGCGGATGGGACCATGAGATTTCGTCAAAACAATGACCTCCTTTATCTCACGGGAATAGACCAAGAGGAAACGGTTTTGGTCCTTTGTCCCGATTTTCCCAATCCTGATATGCGAGAAATCCTTTTTCTTCGGGAAACAGATGAGCACATTGCCATCTGGGAGGGGCACAAATATACCAAAGAGGAGGCCTATGCCGCATCTGGCATCAAAAACATCCAATGGGTATCCAATTTTGAGTCGGTATTTAATACCCTGATGGCATTGAGTGAGGGGGTATTTCTCAATACCAATGAGCATTTAAGGGCAGCTGTGGCTGTGGAAACCCGCGATGCACGCTTTATCAAAAACTGTAAGAAAAGGTACCCCTTGCACCAATACCACAGATTGGCTCCTTTGATGCAAGAATTGCGTGCTGTCAAAGAAAAGCAGGAATGGGAGCAGCTTCAAAAAGCCTGCGACATCACCGAGGCGGGCTTTAGACGCATCCTTTCTTATATAAAACCCGGTGTCAAGGAATATGAAATAGAAGCAGAATACCTGCATGAATTTGTGAGAAGAGGAAGCAGAGGATTTGCCTATGAACCCATCATCGCCTCCGGTGCCAATGCCTGTGTGCTGCATTACATTGACAACAAGGAAGTCTGCCAAGACGGGGACCTCATCCTGTTTGATGTAGGGGCAGAGTATGGCAACTACAATGCAGATATGAGTCGTGCGATCCCTGTCAATGGACGGTTTACCAAAAGGCAAAGAGACATCTATCAAGCAGTATTGAGGGTTCAGCGAGCGGCCATGGATCTCCTCCGTCCCGGCACGAATATTCAGGATTACCACAAGGAAGTTGGGCTCATCATGCAGTCCGAGTTGCTGGGATTAAAGCTTTTGACCAAAACAGACATCAAAAAGCAGGATCCCCAGAAACCAGCCTACAAAAAGTACTTTATGCATGGAACCAGCCATCATTTGGGTCTCGATGTCCACGATGTGGGGACCATGTACAATCCCATCAAACCGGGTATGGTCTTTACGGTTGAGCCTGGTATTTACGTGATGGAAGAGGGAATAGGGATCCGTTTGGAAAACAATATTGTGATCCAAAAAGAGGGTTATCTAGACTTAATGAAAAATATCCCTATTGAGGCAGAGGAAATTGAGGAGTTGATGAACCGATGAGTTGATGGCCCATACCTATGATTATCCAAGACCTTCTCTTACAGCCGATGCAATAGTGTATTGCATGGATACCAAAGAGGTGCTTTTGATCAAAAGGAAAAATGAACCTTTTCATGGTAAATGGGCCCTTCCGGGAGGATTTGTAGATCCTTATGAAATTCCTTTTCAGGCCTGTCTCAGGGAATTGAAAGAGGAAACAGCTTTGGAACTTTACGGACATCCGGAAATTCTTGTGGGGGTTTATGGACAAGAAGGCAGGGATCCCAGAGGGTGGACCGTCTCAGTCGTATATTTTTTTGAAGTCTTAGAGACAACCAAATCCAAAGTCCAGGAAGGTTCTGACAGCAGCGAGGTGGGCTGGTTCGAATGGATCGCATTGCCGGAATTGGCTTTTGATCACCTTGAGATTCTTGGAAATGTTCAAGCGTAAATTGGAGGTTTGTTTTAATTGAGAGTCAATCTGTAGATTTCAAAAGAATTTTTTCTGAATTGTTAGAGAAGTAGGGGAAAAGAAAATAGTTAAAGGCCTGCCGGATGTGCTTACGCTGATTGCCAGGTCTGCTTTTTATGGGATTGTGGTGGGGGAGTAGCACATGTTTGTGACGAATAATCCATTTATTTTATGATACAACGTTGTTTAGTGATTTTGGCATGGTTCTCTTTTTTTTCTTGTCAGAAAAAGTTGGAGAATCATGCCTTTACTGATTCTTTTGAGTTGGAAGTGGTGGATTCCACTTTGGTAATCGAGCAGGATTTTTTTCTGAATGGCCAAGTAGAAGTAAAGCTAATTGGAGACAGTTTGATCGCTGTTTCATCTTTTAAGTCATTGGCTATTTCTTTCTTTAGAGTGGACGGAACAGAATATGGCCACATTTCTTCTAGAGAATTTCCAGAGGCACCTTTTTCTCCATCTTCTTTTGACGTAACAGAATTTCCTGTTTTACATGTGTTAGAGCACAGAAGGGGAACAATCCACAAATTTAATGTAGAGCAAAAATCTTTTATAGAAACCAAGAAGCTTAATTTGCCGGAAGGGAAAGCCCCGAAATTTATCAATTCAAAATTCAAGGTTCTTCCTAATGGATATTTAGTAGAACTGCATTCCATATTGTTTAGTGCTTCAGATCCAGAATATTATCGTAAGTGTGGCAATCTGATCTATATTTTTGATAATGATGGGGAAGTGTTGGATTCATTTTTGGAGTATCCGGATGAATATCAAGTTAACAAAGGCTCGATATTGCCCAATACGTATCTTGTTTCCAATTCCTTTGGCAATTCCATAAATTTTTCTTTTCCACATGAAAAGAAAATAAAAAGCTTCGATTTGACCAATCTTGAACAAAACCCGAAAATACTTCATATTCCAAATAGCAAATACTTCGATTTTGCCCTTCGTGAAGCAGATGGGATCATAACCATGGAAGAAAGGATGGCTGGAGTAGCAAGTCCCCCTCTCAACGACTATTTTCTTTCAATTCATGAAACTAAAAAGCAATTATTGATTCAGACTTGGATGTATAACAAAGAGGTTGAGGACAGCAGAGAATTTTTAACCCATTTGATAACCTATGACAGGTTGGAAGGTAAATGGATGGAACTCGATGTACCAAGAAAACTCTTCGAGCTTGGAAGTCTGGCGGGCATAGAAAGGGATACCCTGTATTTTTTTGAAGGATTTACAATAAATCATGATCATAAATTTATCAGAAGGGCAGTTTTAAAACCCTTAAAGAAAAAAACTGATCTCCAATAGTTCCTCTTATTTTGTTCTCTATCCCAGATTATATTGCCGATAGAATTTTTCTGATCTCTCAAACATTTTGAAATTAATGGATTTAGACGCAGCATTTGATTGTTATCGATTGCTTTTGGGGCCTTTTGAATTGACTTTTTCGGTTTTGGAATCCCATCTTAATTTAAGGTGAGTAATTTATTATACATCCACCTAATCAGTCATAGGCTTAATGTTAGAGTTCATTGGGACCACATTGGTTAAAATAGAAAAAGCTGACCCCTTTTGAGATCAGCTTTTGAATGTTTTTGAGAGGCTGTTTATTACCCTATAGCAATTCTTTTAAAACTGGAAACTGTAAGTCCTTTGCTGACTCCGTCCAGGTATTGGGCAATGGTCTTGCTGTTATCCTTTACAAATGCCTGGCTCAAAAGGGTGTTCTCTTTGTAGAATTTATTGAGTTTGCCCATGGCGATTTTTTCCAGCATTTCTTCCGGCTTGCCTTCAGCTCTGGCCTGTTCTTTACCAACTTCAATTTCTCTCTGCACCATGGTAGCATCTACACCGTCTTTGTCTACAGCTACTGGATTCATCGCTGCAATTTGCATGGCCACGTCTTTACCTGCTTCTGTCACGTCTCCGTTTGCGTTTTTAAGACCTACCAACACACCCAATTTACCGTTGGAGTGGATATAGGAAACCACTGCATCACCTTCCACGATTTCAAAATGGCTGATTTCAGTTTTCTCACCGATTTTACCGGTCATTTCAATGATTTTTTCCTGTACGGTAAGAGTATCGAATGGCAATGCATGGATAGCTTCAATAGAGGTGGCATTTTTTTCCACCGCCAAATCCAATAGGGTATTGGCAAAAGAAACAAATTCTTCATTTTTTGCCACAAAGTCAGTTTCGCAGGTCAAAGAAAGCAAAAATCCTTTGGTCTGGTCTGTATTGGTTTTGGTGACAATGGTACCTTCTTTGGTCTCCCTGTCTGCTCTTGAAGCAGATACTTTCTGTCCTTTTTTTCTAAGGATATCCACCGCTTTTTCAAAATCACCTTCTGCCTCGGTAAGTGCTTTTTTACAATCCATCATACCGGCACCGGTCATTTGTCTCAATTTGTTAACTTCTTGTGCAGTAATAGCCATTTTATTTTCTGTTTATTTTTTAGGTTCTTTTGTAAGTTCCAATCCTGTTTTAAAGAAATGGGAATTTTATATTCGAATTCAGGTATTCTTTTATTCTTTTGATTTCCTGAGAAAGTGGATCTCTGTTTAGGAAAAAGATCAAAATAGGGTAAATAAAAAATTGAACACAGGATCATGCCTTGTGTTCAATCTTCTATAGGTCAATTTTCAAAGAAAATTTATTCTTGTTCCTGTGCACCGGCATCAACCGCCTTTTTTGCCTCTTCCTCTTCAGTAAGTTTGGCATCTTCCTTATCACGTTTTCTTTCGCTCAACCCTTCTTCAATGGCTGTTCCAATGGATTTTACCAATAAAGAGATGGATTTGAATGCATCATCGTTAGCCGGAATCGGAAATTCCACCTCGTTGGGGTTGGAATTGGTGTCCACAAGGGCGAAAACAGGAATGCCCAACTTTTGAGCTTCTGAAATGGCGATGTGTTCTCTTTTGATGTCCACTACAAACAGCGCTGCTGGAAGTCTGGTCAGATCTGCGATACCGCCCAATACTGATTCCAGTTTCTCTCTCTGTCGGGTGATCATCAACCGTTCCTTTTTAGCCAGGTTGGTGTAGGATTCATCCTTGATCAATTTGTCTATAGAAGACATTTTCTTCAATGATTTCCGAATGGTAGCAAAGTTGGTCAACATGCCACCTAACCATCTTTCAGTGACAAAGGGCATGTTCAGTCTTTTTGCTTCCTCAGCTACCAGGTCTTTCGCTTGCTTTTTGGTGGCAACGAACATGACCTTTTTTCCTGAGCGTACGATTTGCTTGATTGCGTTGGATGCTTCTTCGAGGCAAACAAGCGTTTTGTTAAGGTCGATAATATGGATTCCGTTTTTTTCCATAAAAATATATGGAGCCATTCTCGGATCCCACTTTCTCGTCAAGTGTCCAAAATGAACACCAGCATCCAGTAAGTCTTTATATTCTAGATTAGCCATTAATAAATAAAATTGAACTTGTATAAAATTGGATAAACTCCCAATTAACGTTTGGAGAACTGGAATTTTCTTCTTGCTTTTCTACGTCCTGGCTTCTTACGTTCCACCATTCTGGGATCACGGGTCAGAAATCCTTCTTTTTTCAAAGGTGATCTGTGCTCCTCGTTGATTTCACATAGGGCCCTGGCGATGGCCATCCGGGCAGCTTCTGCCTGGCCTTTGATGCCGCCTCCGTCTACATTGATCATGATGTCATAAGCACCGTTTTGCCCTACGAGCTCAAGCGGCTGCTTTACCACAATCTGATGCAAATCAAAAGGAAAATAGGTTTCTAGAGCTCTTTTGTTGACCAAAATCTCCCCGTTGCCTGGTTTCATGTAGATTCTGGCGACAGATGTCTTTCTTCTACCGATGGTATTGATTACTTCCATGGATTGCTTTGATTACAATTTAACTTCTTTAGGCTGCTGTGCTTGGTGAGGATGCTCAGCACCTTCATACACAAACAGATTTCTATACATTTCTCTTCCCAATCTGGATTTAGGAAGCATGCCTCTTACTGCTTTTTCCACAAGGATGGCAGCCGATTTTTCCTTCAACATTTTTGGGGTAGAAATTCTTTGTCCTCCAGGATATCCCGTGTGACGAACATATACTTTTTCGTTCCACTTTTTTCCTGTCAACCTTACTTTGTCGGCATTGATGACGATTACATTGTCACCGCAGTCCACGTGAGGAGTAAAACTGGGTTTGTTTTTTCCTCTCAAGATTTTCGCTACCTCACTCGCAAACCTACCCAATACTGCAGACTGGGCATCTACTACCACCCAGTTTTTCTCTACAGTAGCAGTATTTGCTGATTTGGTTTTATAGCTTAATGTATCCACTGTGTAAACGTTTAATTATTAGCTTGTTAAATATAGATCACCCTCAAAAAGGGACACAAAGATAGAAGTATTATCTTTTATTTCAAAAGAATTAATACATTACCCCCTAATTTTCTTTGGGTTACCTGTTTTTTTCGAGTTGTTTGACCAATACATCAAAGTCTTTGGGGTATGGAGCCGTAACTTCTACCCTTTCTCCGTTCATCCCCGCAAAGCCTATGGAATAGGCATGCAGGGAAACTCTTTGCATAATGGGCAATTCCTCGGTGTCTTTTTTGAGGTTAAACCGCTTTTTTAAAGCAGAAAGGTAAAGCGGCTTGCCTCCATATAAGTCATCCCCGCAGATCGGCGTTTTCAGATAAGCCAAATGGACCCTGATCTGATGAAGCCTCCCGGTAACCGGTCTGCACTCCACCAAGGTGTGTGCATAATAGGTTTTAAGAGTTTGAATATAGGTTTGGGCAGGCTTTCCATCTTTGCTGATTTTAGCGATGCCTTTATTGGTTGCGGCCAGATTTCGGTCTACAAGAACTCTTTGGTAGTCCTTTACACCATCCACCACAGCATGGTAAATTTTGTCCACCTGTCTGTCTTCAAACTGTATCGCCAGGTTCCTGTAGGCTTCCGGATGCTTGGCAATGGCCAGGCAACCTGAGGTTTCTTTGTCCAGTCGGTGACACACCTGGGCATCAGGGGTGTATTGTCTGGCCAATTCCAGGATATTTTGGGATTCATGCCTGTCGTCTAGGGTCGATAAATAAGGAAGCTTATTGACCACCAGGTAATCGTCGTTTTCGAACAGGACCAGATTTCTAAAATCTATTTTCTTCATGCTGTGCGCATTCCCAATTAGCCTGCAAAAGTAGGGAAATTCTATTTATCCCAATATTTATTTGAGGAAATAATTAGTCAGCCCTTTTCATCACTTGCCATTTTTTAGCTCCACTGGAAGTAGGACACGTAGGTTTAGGACTTTGAAACTAATCCGAAATTCTCTTAAAAATCTGATGGGCCTTCGGGGCTTTATTAAACTTTAATGTGAATATCCAATTTTTTGGCAAGCGGGATATTAATGGCAAACCGGCACAAATCAGGAATAAGGTCTGTGAAATAATTTTTAATCCTGCATGATGCCAATCATGGCAAATTCAATTAAGATAAAATTGAATCCCCAAATCCAGACCTATTTTAGTGGTCGTTGCAGGAATGGAATAAATATTGAAATCTCTGAATCTTTTTGTGTTTTGGTAGCTGATCAGTCCTTCCAAGCCTATGTTGGGAGAAATAAAATGAACCAAGCCCAGTCCTCCACTAAAAATCCTTTGCTCATGCTTGGGGTCTTTGGGGATGAAGAGATTTGTCACAGGGTCAAGACGTTTTTGGGAGTTGTAGGAGAGGTTGTACCTAGAATCAGCAAAAACGGCCCACTTCTCGTCCAAGGGAAAGTAATAACGTGCAACAGGGCCAAGATTAAATAAAGTAAATGACTGATTAACTATATTGGTTCCCGGAGTTAATTCAGGATAAATAACCCTGTTGTGGTTTAGCCCAGTCTGAACACCAATTGCCAGGTTTGGGATAATGAAATAATATAGGGTAGGGGTTACTGAAAAATTGACCATTTTGTAGGCAAATTGTGGATCAATGTCATTATTATTCTCCTGCCTTGATACATGAAACTGACCTCCAATAATCAGATCACCTTTGTTTGTTTGTGCCCTCGTAGTATTAGTCGTACAGACCATTAGAAGCAAGGGAAAAAGGAAGTAAGCGATGATTCTGGAAAGAGGCATGGTAATTCTGGATGGAATTTGGATAAAATGTTTTTTCATCACTCTTGATTTTTTCTGAGGTAAAATTGCAGTCCGCCAGAAAATAAGATGGTGTTGGATGTTCTATTTTGCAGGTCAAGGTTCTGATTGCTGGAATATTTGAGTATCGTTTGCGAGGTCCGGTAAGCCAGGAGCCCTTCTAACCCGATATTGGGTCTGAGGAAGTAAACCAGTCCAATTCCCAAAGAAAGGTCAGTGGAAGAAATATTCCGCTCTTTTGAAACGTACTCAGTTAGCGTGCTATTTAAAATTTTTCGGGTGTTATAAATTCTTCTGTAACGTGCATCAGCAAAAAGTGAAAACTTTTCACTTAAAGGAAAAAAGTAGCGAACCTGGGGACCGAAAGAATATTGCAAAGGCCAGAATTTCTCCAATTCATTGGTGGCAATGACAGTATTGGTCTCCCTGAAAATACCAATACCGGTCACGATCCCTAAAGCGAGGTTTTGATTTACAAAATATAATGGTGAAACATTAAATCCTGCCGCGAAATTTGTAAAGCTGGTGAAATTGTTTGGTTCCGAGTATCGATAAAAGTGAAGGGAACCGCTTCCTTGGATCATCCAATCGCCTTGACTGGTCTGGGCATTTAAAGAGGGATGAAGTAGGAAAAGGAAAAATGCAAGCAATAAAAATAACTTTTGTCTCATGGGTGAAAATTGTGCGGAAAACTAAATCTATTTTTCTAAATAAAATACTAAACAACAGAAATTTTTTTTCGGTAACTCACGCAGGTTATCAATGCATTTGAAAGATGGGGTCATTGCTGCGATACGGTCAATAGATTAGTTCCTCTTCTTGAAAGCCAATCCCAAAATGATCCTTACATTTGGGATTAAAAGATATACAATGAAGCAAAATCCCGTTCTTCCCGGACTGAGAAATGTACTGGTCACCAGGTATGTGATGCCGTTGCGTGAAGGCGGATCCTTACCGGCTTTGGCTGATGCAGATGATGGCTTCAGTTATGTCCTTAAATTTAAAGGAGCTGGTCAGCGGGAAAAGGCCCTCATCGCCGAGCTGCTTGGGGGAGAGATTGCCCGCATTTTGGGCTTTAAGGTCCCTGAACTGGTGTTTGCCTATCTGGATGAAGCCTTCGGGAGGTCGGAAGGGGATGAGGAAATACAGGATTTACTCAAAGCAAGTCAAGGTTTGAACCTTGGCCTGCACTTTCTTTCCAAGGCACTGACTTTTGATCCCGGTGCCGGAAAGATAGATGAAGCATTGGCTTCCAAAATCGTCTGGTTGGATGCCTTGATTACCAATGTGGACAGAACCTTCAAAAATACCAACATGCTGATATGGAACCGGGAACTTTGGTTGATCGATCATGGTGCCTCGTTTTTGTTTCACCACAACTGGGATACCTGGGAAAAAAAGGTCCTGAGTCCTTTTCCGATGATCAAAGACCATGTGTTACTTCCACAGGCTTCCCTATTGGACGAGGTAGATACCGAACTCAAATCCAAACTTGATGAAAAAGTGATCAGATCCATTGTTGAATTGGTGCCCGATGAATGGATACTTGCTTCCAGGGATGTGGAAAATGCCGAAGAGGGTAGAGCCATCTATGCAACTTATTTGATCACACGTTTAAAACATTCAGGGATATTTGTAAAGGGAGCAAAGGATGCAAGGGAAACACTTATATGAATATGCTGTGGTTCGGGCAGTGCCCCGGGTCGAAAGAGAGGAATTTGTCAACGTGGGCGTCATGGTATGTTGCAAAAAGACAAATGAGCTCCTGTGCAAATTCTTAATAAGCCGGGACAAACTCCTTGCTTTGGACAAGGAAGCGGATCTATCCACCATAGAAACCTATCTGCAATCCTTCAAACAGGTCTGCCAGGGTGATCCCAATGGGAGTCCGATAAGCCATCAGGATGCCGCCTCCCGCTTCAGATGGCTTACAGCCATGAGAAGTTCTATTATTCAGACCTCCAGACCCCATGTCGGATTTGCAGATGACCTAGAGGAAGTGACCCGGGATCTTTTTGATAAATTTGTAGGTTGAAGAATCAATTTTTTTTCTCCAAAGGCAACTCAAAACTGAACATGGATCCTTTGCCCACTGTAGAGGTGACGGATATCTTGCTCTTATGTCCTTCCAGAATGTGTTTTACAATGGCCAAGCCCAAACCAGTACCGCCCTTTTCCCTTGACCGGCTTTTTTCCACCCGATAAAACCGCTCAAACACCCGCTTGATGTCTTCCGGTGGGATGCCTTGTCCATTGTCCTTGATGTCCACATGCAATTGGTTTTTGTGCTGCTTGAGATGTACCTCCACCTCTCCGCCATCATGGTTGTATTTAATGGCATTGGATATCAGGTTTTGACAGACCCTGAAGATTTTATCCTTGTCAGCATAGGTAGGGTAGCTTTTTTTCTTATCGAAGTAAAATCTGATCAGCACATCCCGCTTGGCAGCTTTCTGTTCCAATTCTTCGATGACTTCCAATACCAGATCTTTGAGGTCAAAACTCTCAAAATGGAATTTGATCACCCCGCTTTCCATTTGGTTCAGGGTAAGCAGGTCATGGACCAGCTTATCCAGAGAGTTGAGGCTTTTGGCTGCTCTTTTCAGAAATTTATAACGGACGGCCTCATCTTCCACTGCTCCGTCCAATAAGGTATGTACATATCCCTGAGCAGCAAAAATGGGTGTTTTCAGCTCATGGGAGATGTCTGCAATAAATTCCCTTCTGAAAACCGCATTTTTTTGAAGGGTTTCTATTTCCTTGTTTTTGGCTACTGCATAGGAATTGATCGTTTTGTTGATTTTTTTTAGTGGGGAGATGGAAGCCCTGTTGGGTTTGTCCACCACATTGGAAAGATCTTTCTTTTGGATTTTTTCCAGCATTACATAAATGCTGCTGATTTCCTTGAAAATGAGGTATTCCAAGGTAATGTTCATCAGGAGATAGGAAACAGAAAAAGAGATTCCCCCGGCCACTATCAACAGAGTAGCTGTCGCACTTTCCATCAGGGACAAGAAGGCAACGGTAAGTGCTGATATGGCCAAGGCCAATACCAATGCAATTCCCCGCGAAGTGGTGAACATATTATTTACCCCAGATCAAATTTATATCCTACTCCTTTAACAGTAGTGATGTAATTTTCTCCAATCTTTTCTCTGACTTTGCGAATGTGCACATCAACCGTTCTGGCCAATACAAAAACGTCCGCCCCCCAGATATTTTGAAGAAGGTCATCTCTACTAAAAACCATATTAGGGTTTTTTGCGAGGAAATACAACAGTTCGAATTCTTTTTTGGGAAGGGTGATGGTTTTCCCGTTTTTGTCAATGGTGTAACTGGTCCGGTCTATTGTAAGGTCTTTGATTTTGATCTGAGATACCTCCTGTTCTTTTTTGGAGTCCCTCCTGAACAAAGCTGAAATTCTGCTTACCAAAGCCCGCGGCTTGATGGGTTTGGTAATGTAATCATCCGCCCCGACATCAAATGCAGCTACTTCGCTGTATTCTTCAGATCTTGCTGTCAAGAATATAATGAATGTATTTTTCAAGTCGCTGATGTCCCTGATTTGCCGGCAGGTTTCTACCCCGTCCTGATTAGGCATCATGATGTCGAGTAGGATTACATCTGGCTTGAATTTGATGGCGGTCTTCACGGCTTTGATACCGTCTTCTGCAGAAGCTACTTCGTAGCCTTCTTTTTCCAGGTTATAAGTCAGTATCTCTATGATATCCGGCTCATCGTCAACAACTAAAATTTTGACTTTCTGTTTTTCACTCATCAGTGGGGATTTTGTGGGGTTAATCCGGTGCTAATTTAGAAAAAGAACCATTAGGTTTGGCTTTCTAGACCAGGTAATCCAATCTAAAAACAAACAAAAATTAAAAAACAGTCAAGTATGTTATCCGAATGTTAATCCTTTGTCACCAAATTGTTACGCAATCCTTTAGCAGAGACAATTTCCATATCTAACGAGCCCACCACAAGATTGGCCTTAATTTTAACTGGAATCTTATTTTTGTCATCAGAAATCCAAACCTTTACCGGGAACTCCCCCCTAAACAATTTGTTGGGTGGCATTTGTGGAGTGAATATATAAGTGTCAAACGTACCGACAGGAGTGGAAATCCTTTCTTTTCCCTGGTATATTAAGTTTAGGTTATATATTTCTTTGTCGAAAAAACCTGGGATAGTAACGGCATCTCCTGATTTGAATTTTTTCAAATCAATGGTCCTCAAGTAATAAAATCCGCTCACAATATCTTGGACAGTTCCGGGTAAGTCAAAGGACTTTGTTTCTACCAATTCCTTATTCTCACGGTCATAAAGCTCCATTTTGGCTTTTTTGGCCTTTTGGTCCAGATGTACTCTTTCGTTTTTGCGGTATTTGCCTTCCTGAATGTGCCTGTAGGATTGATGGGGGAGAATTTTGGCAGTGTCCAAATAAGTCCCCCAGTTGTCATTGACCTTGCCAAACCAACTTGCAGGCCCTTTGGTTTTGCCGAATACGTCAATTTTGTAGGTTGGATGGTCGTTGATGGTGAAAATGCTGTCTGAAATGACCAGTTTTGCATCTGCAAGGCCAATCCATCCATAGCTGACATTGAACAGCAACTCTTCTCCAGAATTAAAGGATTGGTTTTTTTGCTGGCTGTGCATGGGTTTGGCTGACCATAAAAAAAGGCAAAGGGCAATACTGCTTATTATCTTTGTACGCATAAATTGAATTCTCATGGATAAAGTATGCTTCAAAAGTAATACCAAATCTACATGGACAAAATCTGTATCTTTGTTAAAATTAGTAAAACGGATTTGGAAAACAATGGTTACCCTTTCCGTTGGTTATCCGATTCTGATTCTTTACTTTCACATGTTAAATTAATATTGAAGATTTTTACCGAAGACTATGAGTGCAAATAATGAAAAATTAAAAGCTTTACAACTGACCATAGACAAACTGGAAAAAACCTATGGCAAGGGCACTGTAATGAAGCTGAGTGACAACAAGGTGTTGGATATTCCTGCCATTTCCACAGGATCTCTTGGATTGGATATGGCATTGGGAATCGGAGGAATCCCGAGGGGTAGGGTGATTGAAATTTATGGACCGGAATCTTCAGGAAAAACCACGCTCACCATGCATTGTATCGCTGAGGCACAGAAAGCCGGTGGATTGGCTGCTTTCATAGATGCAGAACATGCCTTTGACAAAACTTATGCGGAGAAATTGGGAATTGATACCGAGAATCTACTCATTTCCCAACCGGATAACGGCGAACAAGCATTGGAAATAGCCGAACACCTCATTCGATCTGGGGCAATTGACATCATAGTGATTGATTCCGTGGCTGCCTTGGTTCCTAAAGGGGAGCTGGAAGGAGATATGGGAGACAGCAAAATGGGTCTACAAGCCAGATTGATGTCCCAAGCGCTTCGAAAACTTACCGGAGCGATCAATAAATCCGGATGTGCCTGTATTTTTATCAATCAGCTGAGAGAAAAAATAGGGGTGATGTTTGGCAACCCTGAGACCACAACAGGTGGAAATGCACTCAAATTTTATGCTTCCGTCCGATTGGATATCAGAAGGATCGGGCAAATCAAAGAAGGAGCTGACAATATTCTAGGCAACAGAACCAAAGTCAAGGTGGTCAAAAATAAAGTGGCCCCTCCATTCAAAGTAGTGGAGTTTGACATCATGTATGGACAGGGCATTTCAAAAGTCGGGGAAATCATTGATCTGGGCGTGGAGTTTGACATCATCAAAAAGGCAGGATCCTGGTTTTCTTACGATGGCAACAAGCTGGGACAGGGCAGGGATGCGGTGAAGTCACTTCTGCTGGACAATCCCGAATTGATGGAAGAGCTGGAAAAGAAAATCAAAGACAAAGCCGGGATCAACGGTCTTAAAGAAGAAAAACCCATCGAAGAATAGGTAAATGCCTTGATTTGTACTGACAAAAAAACCCTGATGCCTTCTAGTCATCAGGGTTCTTTTTTTATGAATGCATTCTCCTTTAATTGGCTCTAATGGCCTCTACAGGATCCAGCCTTGCGGCCATAACGGCAGGTATTATGCCGGAAAACATACCTATTGCAGAAGAAAGCCCGAGCCCGAGTAGAATATTTTTTAATGAAATGGAGACCACCAAGGTACCTAAAGGAATAAAAGTAATGAGGTACACCAGGAATAAACCTGCCATGCCTCCAATCAAACTTAAAAACACCGCCTCAAACAAAAACTGGAACAGGATAAAATAATTCTTGGCTCCCAATGATTTCTGTATCCCGATGATATGGGTTCTTTCTTTTACCGAAACAAACATGATATTGGCGATACCGAATCCACCTACCAATATGGAGAAGCCCCCTATCACCCAACCAGCGATACTGATCACATCAAAAACCGAACCGATGGCATCTTGAATAAACTCTGATTTATTAAGGGCAAAATTATCTTCTTCTGAGGGTTTCAGACCTCTTTTTGCCCTGAGCAATCCAGCCATTTCGTTTTCAAGAGAAATTAGACCGATGTCTTCCTCTTTACCTTTTGCGGCAATCGTGGGCTCTATGCCATACCGACCTATAGTATACATCTTGCTGAATGCTCCATAAGGAATCATGCAGGCTTCATCTTTAGAACTGATATTGAAAAGTCCTTCACCTTCTTCTTCAAAGATGCCGATAATGAAGAATTTTTGTCCCCTAATTTTCATTTCTTTGCCAAGAGGTTCTTCTCCAGGAAACAGGACATCGGCCACCTTTACCCCCAAAATGGCTACATTTCTGGATGCCATCACTTCTTGATCGGTAAAAAAGCGACCTGATTTTAATTTGACCTCATATACATCATCATAGGTAGAGTGTACGCCCTGTAGCCCTACTCCTTCATAGGAGTTACTGGCCTGTTTCAGTATGGTATTGGCGCTTGCAGAAATGGTGACTCCATCTGCTGATTTCAACTTATTTTGCAGGAAAATAAATTCATCAAAAGTGGATGCAGGCCTTCGTATGTACTTCCACCAAGGCATATCGGGACCTCCGGCGAAAGGAAAGCGGTCGACCCGCATGACATTGCTGCCAAGAAAAGTAAAACTTGATTTGATGTTTTTTTCCAGAGAGTCTACCAAAGTAAAAACAGCTATAATCGAAAAAATACCCACTGTAACTCCCAATAAAGATAAAATTGTTCTGGTCAAGTTGGATTTTAAAGCCTGAAAGGCGAAACGGATACTTTCCCAGATAAGTCTAATCAAAGCCACGGCAGATTTGTTTATAAAGTTATTGACAAGTTAAGTAGAAATAGATATATTTCTTATTATCTTTGCAGTTTTTACAAACTTATTGTAAAAAAAGCAAGCAGCATCATTTTAACACAACCTATGAAATTATCCGATTTCAAGTTCGAAGTTCCCAAAAAATTAATCTCCCTATATCCACCTCAAAATAGAGACGAATCCCGTCTGATGGTAGTTCACCGAAGTACCGGTAAGATTGAGCACAGGGTATTCAAGGATATCATTGAATATTTTCAAGAAGGTGACGTCTTTGTCACGAATAACACCAAGGTGTTTCCTGCCAGGTTATACGGAAACAAAGAAAAAACCGGTGCCAAAATTGAAGTTTTTTTGCTTAGAGAGCTTAACCAAGACCTCAGACTTTGGGATGTATTGGTAGACCCTGCACGTAAAATACGGGTTGGAAACAAGCTTTATTTTGGGGACAGCGATTTAGTAGCGGAAGTGATTGACAATACTACCTCGAGAGGCAGAACTATCCGTTTTTTGTTTGATGGAACTGACGAGGAATTCTATAAGACCATAGACACCTTGGGTGAAACACCTATCCTAAAGGAATTTATTGACAGAAAAGTAGAAACTGAGGATAGAGAACGTTATCAGACCATTTATGCCCAACATGTAGGTGCTGTAGCTGCCCCTACCGCAGGACTTCACTTTACCAAGCATTTGCTCAAACGCCTTGAAATAAAAGGTGTGGAGGTTAGTCCTATTACATTGCACATTGGATTGGGAACTTTCCGTCAGGTGGATGTAGAAGACCTTACCAAACATAAAATGGACTCAGAAAACTACGATATTCCTCAAAAGACAGTGGACTTGGTCAATTCAGCTTTGGACCATAAAAGAAGAGTGGTATCTGTGGGTACCACCTCCTTAAAAACCATCGAATCCTCAGTAACTGCCAATAATAGGTTGAAGGCAAGCAGCGGATGGACAGACAAATTCATTATTCCTCCATATGAATTCAAAATAGCCAATGCCTTGATCACCAATTTTCACTTGCCGGAATCAACCCTTTTGATGACTGCATCTGCATTTGGAGGGTACGACTTGATCATGAAAGCTTATCAGGAAGCAATCAAGGAAAAATATAAATTCTTCTCCTATGGAGATGCAATGTTAATTTTATGATAAAAAATGGCTCCGATTTGGGGCTTTTTTTTTGCACAATTAAATTATTTTTGATCCTAACTTAATGTGTATTGGCAGACATAAAGGTACTTTTGTGACTTTGAATATACCATGAAGAAATTTGCGATCATAGTAGCAGGGGGCCAAGGCAACCGAATGGGGACTCCAATTCCCAAGCAATACCTTGAAATAGGAGGGATGCCTATTCTAATGCATACCTTGAAGAGGTTCCACCAATATGATCCTCATTTACAGCTGATTTTGGTGATTCCAAAGGAGGATTTTGAATTTTGGGAGGAGCTTAAGGAAAAATTTGATTTCAATATTCCCCATACCCTTGTTGCCGGTGGAAAATCACGCTTTCAGTCGGTCAGAAATGGACTGGAAAGCATCTCGGAGGAAGAAGGTTTAGTGGCCATTCATGACGGGGTTAGACCATTTGTGAAAAGAGCGGTCATTGCCCAGAGTTTTCAAACTGCCCTAAGGTCAGGGAGTGCCATAGCTGTGGTGGCGGTCAAGGATTCCATCCGTAAACTTACAGATGATGATAAATCTTTTTATCAGGAAAGAGAGTATTTCCGGATGGTTCAAACGCCGCAGACTTTTCAGTTAAATAAAATCAAACAGGCTTTTAGCGTCCCCGAACTGCGTCAGTTTACCGATGATGCCACGGTATATGAACACCAAGGCTGGCAGGTTACTTTGATAGCGGGCAATCCTGAAAACATCAAAATCACCACGCCGGAGGACATGGTCTACGCCCGATTTCTAATCTCGGAGCATGTAGATTAAAAACCAGGTTAATTTTACCGAGAAAAAGTAAGCTTTCACCGAGTATTGTCTGTTGCTTACCTAATGGGTATTTCTCTCATGAGGGACTTGGCTTAGATTTGTTTCAAGTTAAACTTCTAAAAGCACAGCATCATGGCAACTAAACAAAACTACACCAATCGAAGCACCAACTATACCTTGGGCATCATCCTACTTGCAGTAGGTTCATTCATCCTGTTAAGAAGACTAGGAATCTGGTTTCCGGGGTGGTTTTTTTCCTTCCCTATGGCACTTGTGGCAGTAGGTATCGTGATTCTTGTACAGCAAAAATTCCAAAGCGCTTTCGGATATGTCATTTTGCTTATAGGGGGCTTTTTCTTGATCAAAAGAGAAATAGGTTTCCCTCATGAGGTCGAACCGTATTTGCTTCCAATTGGATTAATTATCTTAGGTACTTTTTTCATTTTGAATCAGACCTTGAAAAAAAACAAGCTCTCGGAGGATTTCAATTTTCAATCAGGAGTAGGAAAATCCTCGGAAGTGGGATTTGATGGTTTCACTAAGGGAGAGTTTGAAGAAAGCGGGGATGTGATCAATTCACAGGCACTCTTTTCCAGTGACCAAAGAAGGATCATTTCTAAAAATTTCAAAGGTGGGAAAGTCTCCGCCATCATGGGAGGTGTGGACATAGATTTTTCTTCCGCAGATATACCCTCACCCGCGGCCTTGAATGTGGAGGTTGCTTTCGGCGGAGTCAAACTGGTCGTACCCGCTCATTGGGATGTGAGGGTAAATGTGACCAATATTTTTGCCGGGGTAGAAGATAAGCGGGTTTTTCCTGCTACCTCTACAGACCCTGAAAAAATCCTTCATATTTATGGATCAGTGATGTTCGGTGGTTTGGAAATCAAGTCATTCTGATCGATCTTGGTTCCATGATAAGGTCTCTGCTCCAAAAGAGTAAAATCAATAGATATATGGCCATACTCCTTATCCTTTTATGGATAATGGGTGTGGCTTACCTTTTGGTTCACTATGGTCAGCCTTACCAGATTGCGCTTACCGATGCGACTTTGTCTTCTTCCTTCCTGTTTTTTGGCTTCTTTGTTCTTGAAAATATTTTCAGGTATTATGCCCCGAGGCTTAAAAATGTATTGGTTTTTTTGATCTTCCCTACCTTGATCATGCTGCTTATTCAAGGAATTTCCCTGTGGACTTTGAATTGGTATTTTAAAGATCTCCCTGGTTATGATCAATTTTTGAATCAGACCGCTTGGTTGAGGGGCTTTATCGTGTTTTTGGTTTTGCTTGGGTATTCCCTGATCCACATTGTTCATGGAAAATTAGAGCAACAGATGCAAAGCGTGGAAAGAGAAAAGCAACTGGAAAGAATGGCGAAAGAATCGGAATTGCATCAACTCCGCCAACAACTCCAGCCCCATTTTCTATTCAATAGCCTCAACTCTATCAGTTCTCTGGTCAAAAGGCAGCCGGATGCAGCCCGTGAGATGATCATACAATTGTCTGATTTTCTCAGGAAAACCATCCGAAAAGAAGACAAAAGCTGGATATCAGTGTCTGAAGAGGTGGAATACCTTGGACTGTTTGCTACCATAGAAAAAATACGGTTCGGACACAGATTGACGGTAGCATTTGAAGTCCCAGATGAGGTAAAAGAGGCAAAGATGCCTCAACTGTTGGTGCAGCCCCTGCTGGAAAATGCGATCAAACATGGCCTATATGGCACTTTGGAAGAAGTATGCATTCGGGTTATCTTTGAAGGTAATCCTTCTTATTTAAAAGTAAAAGTGGAGAATCCTTATGATGGCACAGCTGGTCAGCCTAAAGGTGAAGGCTTTGGTCTTGAGGTAATTGGCAGAAGGCTTTATTTGCTTTTCGGTAGGAATGATCTCCTTCAATTGGATATTCAAAAGGATAGTTTTACAGCAGAAATCAAAATCCCAAAGCAATATGAAGAAAGTACTCATCATTGATGACGAGCCTTTGGCGACGGCCCTGGTAGAGGAATACCTGGAGGACCATGAAGATTTAGAGATACTAAAAATTTGCCATAATGGATTCGAAGGCCTCAAAGCGATTCAGGAACTTCAGCCGGATCTTGTGTTTCTGGACGTACAAATGCCAAAAATCAATGGGTTTGAACTGCTGGAACTGCTTGATTCTTCTCCAGCCGTAATTTTTACTACCGCATTTGACCAGTATGCGGTCAAGGCTTTTGATGCCTTTGCTGTTGACTATTTGCTAAAACCGTTTTCGAAACAGCGGTTTGACCAGGCAATTGATCGCTTTCACCAGCAAACCTCTCAAATCCCAAGCCCAGAAAGTCCTAAGGAGGATATCATGCCTGCGGATAGAATTGTCCTGAAAATGAACCAAAGCATCAAAATTATTCCCTTTTCGGAGATAAAATACCTCGAAGCCAATGATGATTACATAAACATTTACACCGCTGAGGGTAAATTTTTAAAGAATAAACCTCTCAAATACTTTGACAAAATTATGGATCCTCAAAGTTTTGTTAGGGTCCACCGCTCCTATTTAGTCAAAGTCAGCGAAATCACCAAGATCGAGGCTTATGAAAAGGGAAAGCATATCGTTCGTTTGAGGACAGGGGAAAAAATTCCAGTGAGTAAGACTGGATATGTTCAGTTGAAAGAATTGTTGGGGATTTAAAAAAAGCCCTGGGAGGGCTTTCTTTAATATTCGTCTTCGTTGAAGAAGAAATCATCCTTAGTTGGATAATCCGGCCATATTTCTTCGATGTTCTCATAAGGCTCTCCGTCATCCTCAAGCTCTTGTAGGTTTTCCACAACCTCCAAAGGGGCACCTGAACGGATCGCATAATCAATGAGCTCATCCTTAGTTGCTGGCCAAGGGGCATCTTCCAAGTAAGACGCGAGTTCTAATGTCCAATACATAGTGTCAGTTTTTAAAGTTTTCCGCCGTAACGGGTTGCAAAAATAGAAATTCTTTTATGATTACAAACGGTAACCGATTATTTGTTTGAAAGTTCCCTGAGGATATGGTTTTTTACATCGACTTTACGCTTGTAAGAACTAAGTTTCCGCTTCAGCATGATCTCAAAATCATCTTCATTGGTCCTAAATTTTTCGGCGTTTTCTTTGACCGTCTCCAGCTCTTTTTGGTCTCTGTAAATCAAATCTTTGAGAATGGAGATTTTAATTTTATCCTGCTCTTCGGGTGACTTTTCTCTGAAATCTTCATATTTGGATCTGGCAAGCTTGTCCAAAAATGATTTTTCAGAAACGATATCTGAGAAAAATACGAATGACCAGGATAATTGTTGTACTTCTCTGGGTTTTTTCGGAGGGAGCTTTTTCCACTCCGCCTGAATTCTCCTGGCTGCAGAGACATTTTCCGGCGTAGGTGGCTTTTTGGACAACTGTTTGATCTGTTCGGTCATTTGCTCAACCTTCTTGGCTAGTTCCCTTGGATTGAGCTGATTGGACTGGGCATTTCTTTTAAACCTGCTGAAAATCCGGTTATTGATTTTGGAAAATTCATCCCAGAGTGGCTGTCTTTTTTCAGCAGGAACCTTGCCGGAGGCTTTCCACTCTTTCTGTATTCTTTTGCTGATTTCAAAAGCCTGTTTGGCATCAGGTAAATCAAAGGCATCCCTGGCTTGCCTGACCAAAGCCTCATATACTTTGATGTTTTCTTCGGCTTGGATGGCCAGGCCTTCAAAAAAGTTTTTCCTGTTTTTGAAAAAAGTGTCTATGGCAGCATTGAACTGCCCCTCTACCTCATCTTCTAATTCCTTTCCAACCGGACCTGTTTTGATCCAACGTTGCTTGATTTCCCTGAATTGCTCGCTTGTGGCTTTCCAATCTGTATTGTTTTTCAGGGCCTCTGCTTCCATGATAAGGCCTTTTTTGATTTCCAGGTTTCTTTCTCTGTTGGCTGCGATGATCTCTTCCAAGTAGCTCTCCTGGGCTTCCAGTTCTTCTATTAAAGGCACAAAATCTCCCAAGGCATCATATTGCATCAAAGATTCTTTGAGATGGATCAATTTCATCATGAAAGAACCTTTGTTTTGGTTTTCCTCTATTTCTTTTTTAAGCTGGGCAATTTTTTCCTTGACCGATTCAAAGCGGTCCTCAAAATAACGGAGGGTAGAGGCTTCGTCTTCTTTTACTTCCCCTATGACCCTGTCTCCCTGACCCAAAAATCCCTTCAAATAGACTTTGTTTTCCTTAATGTATCCGTATGGATGCTCCGTCATGATTTAATAGGTTAGTGGATAGTTGGTTTTTCCTGCAAATTAATTAATTCAAAAGCATTTATCCTAAGAAAGGCTATTTTTTGCCATCTTTGTTTTTATAATTTATTGGGAATAGAAAAAATTAAAAAATGAGTGCAGAAAAAATCATCTTTTCCATGGCTGGGGTTTCCAAAATTTACCCGCCACAGAAAAAAGTTTTAAAAGATATATACCTTTCCTTTTTTTATGGTGCCAAAATCGGGGTTTTGGGACTCAATGGTTCGGGTAAAAGCTCCCTGTTACGGATCATTGCAGGAGTTGACACTGAGTTTTTAGGTGAAGTGGTTTGGTCACCCGGTTATTCTGTGGGGATGCTTGAACAGGAACCCAAACTTGATCCCAACAAGACGGTCAAGGAAATCGTGGAGGAGGCTGTTTCTGAAACGGTCGCCCTGCTCAAGGAATTTGAAGCCATCAATGAAAAATTCATGGATCCAGCCGTATTGGATGATCCTGATGCCATGGACAAACTGATCAACAAACAAGGAGAGGTTCAGGAAAAACTGGATGCTGCCAACGCCTGGGAGCTGGATGTGATGCTGGACAAAGCCATGGATGCCCTTCGACTCCCTCCCAGTGAGGCCATGGTGGGAAATCTATCGGGTGGAGAAAAGAGGAGGGTGGCACTTTGTCGCTTACTTCTACAGGAACCGGATGTACTGCTTCTGGATGAACCTACGAACCACCTCGACGCCGAATCCGTGCTTTGGCTAGAGCAGCACCTGAAGCAATACAAAGGAACGGTGATAGCCGTGACACACGATAGGTATTTTCTGGATAATGTGGCAGGCTGGATTCTGGAGTTGGACAGGGGCGAGGGGATTCCCTGGAAAGGAAATTATTCCTCATGGCTGGACCAAAAACAAAACCGGCTCAAGCAGGAGGAGAAGACCGAGTCCAAGCGGCAGAAGACTTTGGAGCGGGAATTGGAATGGATAAGAATGACTCCCAAAGCCCGTCAAGCCAAAGGAAAAGCCAGATTGAGTGCCTATGACAAACTGGTCGGAGATGAAGGAAAAGAAAAAGAAGCCAAACTGGAACTCTACATCCCGCCGGGACCCAGACTAGGGGCCAAAGTCATAGAAGTAAATGGGGTGTCCAAAGCCTATGGCGACAAGTTGCTTTTTGAAAATTTATCCTTTAACCTTCCCCAAGGTGGGATAGTAGGCATCATCGGGCCAAACGGTGCCGGTAAATCCACCTTATTCAAATTGATCACCGGCAGGGAAAAGCCGGATGAAGGGCACTTCGAAGTGGGAGACACTGTAAAACTGGCCTATGTGGACCAAGAGCATGACAATCTGGATCCAAAAAAATCAGTCTATGAGTCCATTTCGGAAGGAAATGAGTTCATCAAGTTGGGCAACAAGGAGATGAATGCACGGGCTTATGTGAGCAAATTCAATTTTGGCGGATCAGATCAGGAAAAAAAAGTAGGCGTACTGTCCGGAGGTGAAAGAAACCGAGTACACCTGGCAATGACCTTGAAAGAAGGAGGAAACCTTTTGCTTCTGGATGAACCTACCAATGATTTGGATGTCAATACCCTCAGGGCACTCGAGGAGGCCTTGGAAAATTTTGGAGGTTGTGCAGTGATTATTTCCCACGATAGGTGGTTTTTAGATAGAATATGTACACATATTTTGGCTTTTGAGGGCGACTCTCAGGTGTATTGGTTTGAGGGTAATTTTTCCGATTATGAGGAAAACAAGAAGAAAAGACTGGGTGATGTCACCCCAAAAAGGATCAAATACAAGAAACTGAAGTAATGAAAATGCCCAAGGCAAATGACAATTTGACTAGGGTTTCAAAATAAAGTCTATAAAAAATTGACTGAATATGGGAGGAACAAGATTTCAAAGAATTTTGCTGGGGCTGGCCATGATGATTTTAGTGTTGTCATGGATTTTGTACCAAATAGGTGAAGTGAATTTCAACACAGCCATTGTCAGTTCGCTGGCCATGTTGTTGACTTCTTTCAGCATCATCATGAGCATGCGACAGCAAAAAAGAAAATGAAGCGGTGGATCAAGCCATTTTATTATGGTACCATGGTTTTGATTTTGCTTTACCTGATCAACCGTTATTTTGAATGGTTTGAGGTTCCCGGATGGGTAGTAGGTGCTATCCTTGTTCTTGGAGCATTTGGCTTTTGGTTACAGGCCATGGAAGAGAGAAAAAAGAAATCGGGAGCACCAAAGAAAGAGCCATAAACACAGGATCTAGCTTTTTTGCTTGTGTCTATGAGTTAATCCAAGTCATTTCTTTCGATTCTAACTCCTATCATTGACATTCCAAGGACAAAGCTGGATATTTGACCTTAATTTAAATCAAATGCCTACTATAAAAGGCACATGCTATGATCAAGTACCAGAGAAAAGAAGATGTGATTTCAGGGAAGCTCCAGGAAGAACTGGTGATGATGGATTTGGAAAAAGGTAAATATTTTTCCTTGAATCCTGTGGCTACAAGGATCTGGGAACTGCTTGAAAATCCGCTAAATAAACAGGAGCTTTGTTCTATATTGATGGAAGAGTATGACATTGCCTCTGAAGTTTGCGAAAAGGACACTTTGTCATACTTGGAGGAAATGACAAAACTGGGATTGATAAAAAGGGTTTAATAACTGAATTTTCAGGGACGGCTTTAATTTTTTTTCCCAAGTTTCTTTTGAGTGAGGGACTAGTTTTATCGAAAAATGTACATTAATTTGGTTTTGTGCCTACAACCTTCAAGAATGTTCCAATTCTGATGGAAACACGGGGAATCATGGGGTTTAAAAAGAAAATTTCGGATTCTTTTTAGTTTCTTTGCCCTTCCATAGCAAACCAAAACCAGCACATTTGATATGAGACAGTTGCTATTAAGGCCTGGGGCTGAAGAGTTGAATTATGAGATCCGTGGCATCGTCAAGAAAGCCAGGATGATAGAGAACCTTGGTTATCCCATTACTTGGGAAAACATTGGAGATCCAATTCAGAAGCACAATACCATTCCTGAATGGATGAAGGATATTGTTTCAGATTTAGTGACTCAGGACAAAACCTACGGATATGCGGATTCCAAGGGGATGCTGGAAACACGGCGGTTTCTGGCTGAGCTCAACAATCAAAACCAAGGGGTGCAGATTTCACCTGAGGACATTTTATTTTTCAATGGATTGGGAGATGCGATTGCCAAACTGTACCAATTTTTGATTCCAACAGCCAGGATCATCGGCCCATCGCCTGCCTACTCTACCCACAGTTCAGCAGAGGCAGCCCATGCCAATACCAGCCCCATCACCTATAAACTGGATCCCGACAACAACTGGTATCCGGATATGGAGGACCTTTACAACAAAGTCAAATATAATCCTGCCATTGTAGGTATTCTGATCATCAATCCGGATAATCCCACGGGTATGGTATATCCCAGAGAGGTCTTGGAGGTTTTTGTGGCCATGGCCAAAGAGTTTAACCTGCTGCTCATTGCGGATGAGATTTACCAAAACATCACGTATAATGGGCATAAGGCGATTTCTCTTGCTGAAGTACTGGGGGATTTGCCTGGTATTTCTTTGAAGGGAATTTCCAAGGAATTTCCATGGCCGGGTTCAAGGTGTGGGTGGATGGAATTTTACAACCGTGATGCTTCACCGGAATTCAACAAGCTTTGCCTGACCCTTGAAAATGCCAAGATGATTGAGGTATGTTCCACCATGTTGCCACAGTTGGCCATTCCCAGAATCATGCAGCATCCAAAGTATGCAGCCTACCGTCAGGAGGCCAACAGCAGAATCGGTAGAAGGAGTGAAATCATGGAACAGGTGCTGGGAAAAGTCAAAGGCATCAAATTCAATAAAACAAAGGGGGCATTTTACAATACCGTGGTTTTCGATGAGCACTTACTGAAAAGTGACCAATACCTTCCGGTAGATGACATCAGGATCCAATCGTTGTTGAATCATTGGCTTGAAGAAAAAGACATGCCCCATGACAAGCGTTTTGTTTATAATCTGCTAGCCGCTGCTCAGATATGTGTAGTTCCAGTGAGTTCCTTTTGTTCGGACCTGAGAGGCTTTAGAGTGACTTTGCTGGAAGAAGATGAGGAGGTGTTTAGGGAGACCTTCGAGAAACTGGCAGATAGCATTTCTTTTTATCTCTCTTCAAGCAGTCATAAGGAAGTGTCAAGGGCGCCACATGCTTGAAATGAAGGCCCTTCTTGGATCCGGATCGGGCTGAACTAGGTAGCCTTCGTGTTCCCTGATATTTTGGGGCTTGGGGCCTACGTGAATTTCTTCGGTGTCGACTTCCATGGGCTTTCTTTGCAGCTCTTTTAGGTCGGGCTGACCGGCGTTTATCCATGCGGTGTACCAAAAATCCGCGATCATTTTTACGGATTTTCGCATCTGACGTTCCACCTGTGCATCGAGGGCTTGGTGGTAAGCGGTGGTGAATTCCTTGGAATACACCCGGGTATTGATGTTTCCCCTTTCCTCAAAACTGTATTTTTTGTCTGCTTCAAACCGATCACTCAATATTTTTTCAACATTCAAGACAGAATCCAATGCCGTGTGCGCCTGGATTACAGCCTCCCAAATTGCCAGTTGTGTGTTGTCAATATAGCTGGCTTTTCCCACAAAAAAATCAAAATCATCGGAGAGCAATTCAGGGACACGACTTTCCCAAAAAGCATGGATACCCACCTGTCCGGTCAGCTGACCATTGTAGTTGCGGGTGGTGTGTAGAGGGACATTGAGGTCACCGATGTAATGTCCCAAGTCTGCAGCAAGCCTTAAAATACTCTTTTTGTTTTTCTCTTCAAAAGCCTTGGTAAGCTGTATTGTGGTGCGGTGAACATTCCAAGGGCCAATGCCATACCTCCGCAGGGTATCCTCTGTGTACAGGTCAACGGCATCCTGCCAGTATCTTGGCAAGCGATAGGCAGCACTGTCCCCAAAAGCCTCCAAATCAATGTAATGCTTTTCGGCTTCACCCATGACCGCATACCTCCTACGGTCTGGATTGACGGCATTCTCAGTGATGAATTGGATGTTTTCTTTGAAAAGACCCAGCATCTCTGGAGGTAGACTATAGACTGCCAATCGGTTGATTCGCCTATGGGCAAAGAATCCCCAAGCCACCAGCACATCTGAAAGGAAAAAAAATACCAATAGAGATAAAAAAAGTTTTTTCATCTTGGAAATTAATGAAAAATTTAAAAAGAGGGAAGTAAAATCAACTACATTTGTGCTCTATTGGTAAAAGGAGGTGTTTAAAACAGACAGATTTCAAGTATACCATAGGTTTACTGAGAAATTTCTTTTGTCTTTAAAAATAAAGTCCTTAACTTTGCATTCCAATTTGGGAAAAGAAGGAAATCAAGTAAAAATCAAAATATGGCAAATCACAAATCGGCTCTTAAAAGAATTCGTGCAAACGAGGCCAAGCGTTTGAGAAACAGGTATCAGGCCAAAACCACCAGAACTTTTATCAAAAGACTGAGGAACGCCGAAGACAAATCAGAAGCCCAAGAACTGTTGAAGCAAGTGACTTCTATGATTGATAAACTGGCAAAGAAGAATATCATCCATAAAAAAAACGCTTCAAACAAAAAGTCCAAGCTGACCAAGTTTGTCAACGCCATGGCTTAAGCTTTTACTTCAGCCAAAAAGAGATTACAAAAGCTTTTCACTCTGAAAAGCTTTTTTTTGTGCCTGATATTTGATACTTTAGTTCATTAACAAAGACTTTTTTATGGACAATTACCAGTCAATCAAAATTTCCTCCTTGGCTGAGGAGGACAGACCCAGGGAGAAACTTTTACTCAAAGGCAAATCGGCACTTACGGATGCAGAACTGATCGCCATCCTAATCGGATCGGGTACCAAAGCGCTCAGCGCCGTGGACCTGGCCAAACACATCCTTTCCAGTGTGGACTATGATTTGGCGAATTTGGCAAAAATGAGTATCAAAGACCTGCAACAGTTCAAAGGAATAGGAGAGGCCAAGGCCATCAGCATCGTCAGTGCGCTGGAATTGGGTAGAAGGAGGAAAAATACCGAACCTCAGAAAAAGTTTAAAATCACTTCGTCAGGAGATGTTTACAACCTGATGAAGCCAGAAATGCTTGATGAACAGGTAGAACTTTTTTATACCTTGCTCCTCAATAGGGCCAATCAGGTGATCAAAAAAGTTTTGATCAGCCAAGGGGGAACCAGTGCCACCATTGCTGACCCAAAGCTCATCTTCAAAGCGGCACTCGAACATCGTGCAAGTTCCTTGATTTTGGTTCACAACCATCCTTCCGGCAACTTAAAACCTTCACAGGCCGATATCCGTCTGACCAAGAAAATGGTGGAAGTAGGCAAAAATCTGGAGTTATCGGTATTGGACCACTTGATTTTCACAGATGTTGGCTATTTTAGCTTTGCCGATGAAGCATTGATCTGAAATTTCATGAGTAAAAAAAACATCCTGCTGGGAATAGTCGTTTTGGTAATCCTGGCTTCAATCACGTATACCTTTGTAGCTTCCGATAATCCTGCCGTTTACCAAGAAAATATCGAAAAGGAAAGAGAAAGGCAGTTTAAGTACCTCAAATACAATCCGGATTCTCCGCTTACCGAAGAACAAAAAAGGGAATTGGATTCCCTGTCCTACTTTCCTATTGATGCCAACTTCAAGATCAAGGCCAGGGTGGTCCCTGTTCGAAACAAAAGGGTGATCGAATTGCCGATGACCGATGGTAGCGTGGAGAAATACATCCGGGATTCCTTTGCCGAATTTGATCTTGAAGGCACCACCCATCGCCTGCTTTTGCTTCAGGCTGTCAGCGAACCTGATCGAAGAAATTACTTTTTGGCATTTGCTGATGAGACGAGCGCATCAGAGACCTATGGGGGTGGACGCTATCTCAATCTCAAAAAAGACGGGCAGAATTCCATCACCATTGATTTTAATCTGGCATATAATCCCTATTGCGCTTATAACCCTGACTTTGCCTGCCCCTTGCCCCCTGCTGAGAATCTGCTTACCGTTCCTGTCCGCGCCGGAGAGAAAAAATATTAGGTTTCGGCAAATGGCTTGCCCAATTATCTTAAATTTGTCGCTAATTTAGCATTTATCCCTAATCGAATGCTTTTTAAAACTTGACTATTTTAAGTTGAGTTGAGCCGATTTAAAGCTTTCAAAATTTAGTGCACATAGCGAATGAAGATTTCTATCAATAGACTCAAGGATTACATTTTTATAGATAAAAGCCCGGAAGAAGTAGCTGACCTGTTGACTCAGGCTGGCTTGGAAGTGGAAGGGATCGAGATGTATGATTCACTACCTGGGGGTTTGGAAGGCATCGTGATCGGAGAAGTACTCAGCTGTGAGGCCCACCCCAACGCTGACAGGCTCAGCAAAACAACCGTAGATATCGGAACAGATATAGTCCCTATTATTTGTGGCGCACCCAACGTAGCCGAGGGACAAAAAGTGGCAGTTGCCACAGTAGGAGCAAAGTTGTATCCGACCTCTGGAGAGTCCTTTGAAATCAAGAAAGCAAAAATCAGAGGAGAGGTTTCGGAAGGCATGATCTGTGCCGAAGACGAATTAGGTTTGGGAGAGAGCCATGATGGCATCATGGTGCTGAACACAAAGTTGCCGAATGGTACCCCTGCATCCAAATATTTCAAAGTAATCAGAGACCATATCCTCGAAATAGGCCTTACCCCCAATCGGGCAGACGCTGCCTCACACTTGGGTGTTGCCAGAGACCTGAAGGCTTTGCTGCAAAAAGAGATTTGCCTTCCTGAGGTAGATGGTTTTAAACCTGATAACACCGAAAAACCTGTAGAGGTGATCGTTGCCAATGGATTGGACTGTCCCAGGTATGCAGGTGTGACCATTACCGGATTGAAAATCGCACCTTCACCGGAATGGTTGCAGCATTTTCTGAAAGGGATTGGATTGGAACCCATCAACAATGTGGTGGATATCACCAATTATGTACTGCATGACCTTGGCCAACCTCTTCATGCTTTTGACCTGGATAAGATCAAGGGAAACTGGATAGTAGTCAAGCGGCTGACCAAAGACACTCCGTTTGTTACCTTAGATGACAAAGAAAGGAAATTGTCAGGAGAAGAGTTGATGATCTGTGATGAAGTAGATGGGCTTTGCATGGCCGGTATTTTTGGCGGCAAGGGCTCGGGTGTGAGCAGTGAAACGAAAGGGATTTTTCTTGAAAGTGCCTGCTTTTCTCCCGATATCATCCGCAAGGGCAGCCAGTTTCACGGCCTGAAAACGGATGCCTCTTTCCGATTTGAACGGGGCACTGACCCCAATATGCCGGTATATGCCTTAAAAAGGGCGGCACTCATGATTAAGGAACTGGCTGGGGGAGTGATCAGCTCAGATATAATAGATATCTACCCGGAACCCATCCTGGATTGCAACATTCCGGTACTTTACAAGCACATTGACCGACTGATAGGGAAAAAAATAGACCGCAAAGAAATCAAATCCATCCTGAAAAACTTAGAGATCAAAGTAAGCGAGGAAACCGAAGAGGGCTTTGTGGCGATCGTAAAACCCTACCGGGTCGATGTCACAAGAGAAGCGGATATTATTGAGGAGATCTTAAGGATCTATGGATTTGAACAGGTCCCTTTAACTGAGCATTATCATGCGGATTATCTGGCAGAGCACCCTGAGAAAGACCTCAACAAGCTGCAGTACCGATTGACTGAAATTCTATCCGGAATCGGCTTCCATGAAATCATCACCAATTCCCTGACAAAACCCGCCTATGCGGAAAAATCAGGTTTTTTGGATCCCAAGAATAGTGTCAAAATATTGAATCAGCTCAGTGAAGACTTGGGCGTGATGCGGCAGACACTGTTGTTTTCAGGAATGGAAGTTTTGGCCCACAACATCAACAGAAGGCAGAAAGACCTCAGGTTTTTCGAGTTTGGTACCTGTTATTTTAAGACTTCAAAGGGATATAGAGAAGAAAAACATGTATCTTTATTCCTTACTGGAAACCAAGGGGTGGAAAGCTGGCGCTCTTCGACCCAAGAAGTGACATTTTCTGACCTTTATGCAGTGGTTGAGCTTTTGCTGGAAAAACTGAACATCAGGATGCCTGAGGTGGAGGTGATCCACGAACGCCCATTTGAATATGCCTTACGCTTAATGGCAGGAGAGCGGGAGGTAGGCATATTGGGACTCTTGGACAGAAAAACTGCGCAGCTGAATGAAGTCAAGCAACAGGTTTTCTTTGCCAAACTGGACTGGGATTACCTAGGCAAGAAAGCAACAGGTGTTAAGAAGTATGAGGAAATTTCGAAGTTTCCAGAAGTGAGAAGGGATTTGTCCTTGGTCATTGACCAAGGGATCAGCTTTGATCAGATCAGAGGGATTGCCTACAAAGCCGGTGGCAAACTGCTTCAAAAGATACAGGTTTTCGATGTGTATCAGGGTGATAAAATAGATGAGGGAAAAAAGGCTTATGCACTGAGTTTTTACCTACAGGATCAGGAAAATACCCTGACCGACAAAGTGATAGACAAAACGATGGCCAAGTTGATGCAGGAATTTGAAAAGGAAATAGATGCATACATAAGAAAATAAAATGATTCACGAGGAACTCCAACGCTTAGAAAGATTAGCCAATCAGGTCCAAAAGAAAATGCTGCAAATGGAAGAACAAAACGCTTCCATGGCTAGAGAATTGGAATTGCTTAAGCAGTCGTTGCAAGAGAAGGAGCAGGCCTTGGATCATTTTAAAAATCAAATTAAAATTAGTAAAATTGTGAATAACATACCGGTGGAGGAAGTAGAATCTGCCGAAATGAGCAACAAGATCAATAGTTATATCAAAGAAATCGATAAGATCATTACCTACCTGTCAGAGTGATATGGATACACTTTCAATAAGACTGAAAATTGGAGATCGGGAATACCCGATGAAGGTGAAGGCGGAAGATGAAGCCAAAATCAGAAGGGCAGGAAAATTAATCAATGATAAACTTAAAAGATACAGAGAAGAATTTGGATTGGATGACAGGCAGGATTTATTGGCCATGGTAGCTTTCGATTGTATGGTGGAAACCATGGAAATGAGTGAGATCAATTCTGAAGGAAGCGAGCAGATAAAGTCGGCCATCATTGACATCAATGACCAATTGGCATCCCTTTTATAATTATTGAAAATATTGTTTATTCGGCACTTTTCGGCTACCGGTAGGTAACAAAAATAACCTATGGGAGAATCGATATACATCATCCTGGCCGGCCTGATAGGCCTGGGCGTGGGAGTGGCCATTGCGGCCTTGTTTCTAAGAAAAAACAATCAAAAGCTGGAAGAAGAGGCCAGAGAGAAAGCCAAAGGAATCATCAGGGAGGCGGAAATCACCGCTGAAGCCACCAAGAAAGACCGGATGCTGGAAGCCAAGGAAAAATACCTTCGGCTCAAGTCAGAGTTTGAAGAGGAAGTGTCCAAAAAGAAAAACCTGCTCATCACCAATGAAAACAAACTGAAGCAAAGAGAGCAGGTACTTTCCAAGGAAATGGAACAAATCAAGCGGAAAGAGGCGGAACTTGATAGCAAGAAAGAAAACCTGAGTGCGCAGCTTCACGCCGTTGGGATAAAAAAAGAAGAACTGGATCGGGTGACCAATCAGCGGATTTCCGATTTAGAGAAAATTGCCCACCTTTCAAGAGATGAAGCAAAGGATCAATTGATGGAAATGCTGCGGGATGAGGCGACCACCAAAGCTTCCTCACAGATCAAGGACATCCTTGACCAGGCCAAACTGACGGCTACCAAACAGGCCAAAAAGATTGTATTGGATACCATTCAGCGTACTGCGACTGAGCATGCCATTGAAAACTGCGTGTCGGTTTTCAACATTGAAAGCGATGACATCAAAGGTAAAATCATCGGTAGGGAAGGTAGGAACATCCGGGCTTTGGAAGCTGCGACAGGAGTGGAAATTGTGGTGGATGACACCCCTGAAGCCATCATCATTTCCGGTTTTGACCCGGTAAGAAGGGAAATCGCCAGACTTTCCCTGCACCGTCTCGTACAGGATGGCAGGATTCACCCGGCCAGAATCGAAGAAGTGGTGGCCAAAACGGAGAAAAATATCGAAGATGAAATCATAGAAATCGGAGAAAGGACCTGTATCGAACTGGGTATTCACGGTCTGCATCCAGAATTGATCCGGATGGTAGGTAGGATGAGGTTCAGGTCCTCTTATGGACAGAATCTCCTGCAACACTCCAGAGAAGTGGCCAAGCTTTGTGCCACCATGGCCGCAGAAATGGGACTCAATGCCAAGCTTGCCAAGCGGGCAGGCCTGCTTCACGATATTGGGAAAGTCTACCCCGAAGAGGCCGAGCTGCCCCATGCCATTTTGGGCATGGAACTGGCCAAAAAATACAAGGAAAATCCTGAGGTATGCAATGCCATAGGAGCCCACCATGATGAAATCGAGATGACTTCCATGATCTCGCCCATCGTGCAGGCATCGGATGCCATCTCAGGTTCCAGGCCTGGCGCCAGACGTGAAATCATGGATTCCTATATCAAGCGGCTGAAAGAACTGGAAGATCTCGCATTGAGTTTTGATGGGGTCAACAAATGTTTTGCCATGCAGGCAGGCAGGGAACTGCGGGTTCTGGTGGATGCAGACAATGTGGATGACAGCACTGCAGGCAAGCTTTCTTTTGATATTTCCCAAAAAATAGAAAAAGAAATGCAGTATCCCGGTCAGATCAAGATCACGGTGATCAGAGAAATGAGAGCGGTCAATTATGCCAAGTAAACCTTGAGAAAGAAAGAACATAACCATAAGATCGGGACATCCCGATCTTATTTTTTTAATGATCCATAATGAATATCGTACCTTAAAAATACGCACCTTTTAATTAGTAAGGACTAAGACTAAATTTCATTCAACATAACTTCGGTCCTCTGATTTCGGTCCCCAAAGTGTAGGAAATAAGGTCGAGAGCTTCCTATGGCTAAAAAATAAATTTTTACATAACATGAATATACATCGGGTGAATCGAAATTTTCTTTTTGAACTTTACCATTGGATTTTGGTCAAACTGGGGGTCAGAAAGCTGCAGGAAGAAGAAATTCAGATCCTGCATCAGCATGTACCTTACTTCAAAGGCCTTTCACCTGCCCACCAAAAGGAATTCAAGGAGCGCCTTATTTATTTTCTTTGGACCAAACAGTTTATACCGAGAGGAAATATCCAACAGGTCAGTACAGAAATGCGGATTTTGATCGGAGCAGTAGCCGTCAAGGTGACCTTTGGACTGGAGGGCGTTTCGCTAAAACATTTCAATAAAATCCTGATCTATCCCGATGATTATTACAGCACCATCAATGAAACCTACCACCAAGGAGAAGTCAATCCCCGGTTGGGGGTGATTGTGATTTCCTGGCGCAATTTCCTTAGAGGTCATCTTGATACAAGAGATGGGGTCAATCTGGGCATCCATGAAATAGCGCATGCCTTAAAACTTGAAAACAGGATCCATTACAATGGGGAAAGTGATTTCTTTCATCCCAAGGCCTGGCAGGAATACGTGAGCTTGGCCACCAAGGAAATTGAAAAAATCCGATCCGGTGAATATACTATCCTTCGGCAAAGTGCGGGCAAGAATGAGCATGAGTTCTTTGCTGTAGCGCTGGAAGCTTTCTTTGAAATCCCTGACCGGTTGTTGGCTTACAATGCTGAGCTTTATAAAGGAATCGTCTTGCTCCTGCAGCAGGATCCTTTGAAGTTATCGGATTACTGGAAGCAAAAGGATACGGAGTTAAAATAACAAAAATCTAAATATCAGAAAAAAACGATAATTAAATCCCCCTATTTTTACAATAGAAAATAATTTCCAATTTGGCCCTTACAATGGAATATTTTTGTTCATGAATGCCAATATCTCTGCTTTACTGTATTTTTCTTCTTTTTTTAAGTTTGATGGGGATGGAATTTAGTGAAGTAAAAATCAGAGATGATATGGATGGCATGAAAGAACATTTGGAAGCAAGCAATGCTTTTAAAGAACATGATCAAGCTAGGCTGAAAATCATTCCAACACCAAATGTTGCAAGCTAAAAAACTGGAGATACCTGATATTTTTCAATTTACCAACGCCCGTTTGCTATTGAGATCGTAGGGTTGGATCAACACTTCTACGGGCAATCCCAATAATTGTGAGAGGTTTCTGATCATATCAAGGGTCAATGATTTCTTACGGTTAAGTACTAGGCTTACAGTGGTCTTGCTGCCAATTGCGGAAACCAGGTCTTTATCTTTTAAAATTCAATTCAGTTTGGTCGAAAAGAATTCTGGGGCCTATTATGAATTAGCATTTTGGATCGGGTTCTACTTTGCTAAAGATTTCTTTAAAAAATTAAAAATACCCATTCATAATCCGTTTTTTCTTTTTTTCTCAGACCCTAAATGATTGCCTTAAACATTCTTTCCCGCCTAAAATTGCTTTGTCCTCAATAACTTCTTATCTTTGTAGCTACAAAATAGCAAAAAACGGAAAGAGACGGTTTCAGAAATGAAACCGTTCTTTTATTTTTCATAGCCATAGCAATATCAAAACATGGGAAAAATTCAATATTATACTGAGGAAGGACTCAAGAAATTAAAGGATGAACTTCAGGAACTGAAGACCAAAGGAAGACAGGACATCGCCAAGCAGATAGCTGAAGCCCGAGACAAAGGGGACCTGAGCGAAAATGCCGAGTATGATGCTGCCAAGGATGCGCAGGGTCTGTTGGAACTGAAAATTTCCAAACTGGAAGAGGTGGTAGGAAATGCCAGAGTCCTGGACAATTCCAAAATGGACCCCTCTAAGGTAGGTATCCTGAGCACTGTCAAAATCAAAAACATTAAAAACGGCATGACGGTCACTTATACGTTGGTTTCTGAAGAAGAAGCGGACCTTAAAGCCGGAAAGATTTCTTTGGCTTCCCCATTCGGCAAAGGCCTGGTTGGAAAATCGGTTGGCGAGGTTGCCGAGATCAAGGCGCCGGCTGGAACCTTGGAGTTTGAGGTCTTGGAAATCAATTATTAAATTACGCTTCCCGATGGTATTCCCATTGGGATTTTTTATTTTTAGGCTATGGCTAGCATCTTCACCAAAATAATCAACAGAGAAATTCCAGGTCACATCATTGCGGAAGACGAGGATTACATTGCATTTTTAGACATCATGCCACTGGTTATGGGCCATGTATTGGTGGTACCCAAAAAAGAGATTGACTATATTTTTGATATGGATGAAAAGACCCTGGCTGGATTGCATGTCTTTTCCCAAAAAGTAGCCAAGGCCATCGATAAAACCATTCCCTGTACACGGGTTGGCGTTGCCGTGATTGGTTTGGAAGTTCCCCATGTCCATGTTCATCTGATTCCTCTCAGGACCATGGATGACATCAATTTTACCCGGCCCAAGTTGAAGCCAAGTTCTGAGGACTTGGCCAAGACTGCTGAAAAAATCAAAGCTGCTCTTTAAAGATTCATTTTGATGCAGTCCAGCTTATTTGATCCTGTCGGGGTTTTCCTGCAAAAATGATTTCCAGCCTGCAGCCCTGCCACGGGTCTGCAATCGGCCATCATGAAAGTGGTGACAGATGGCCACGGCCAAGGCATCTGTGGCATCCAACAATTTTGGCGTTTCTGTCATTTGAACCAAGGTTTTGAGCATTTCGGCAACCTGTTCTTTAGACGCATTGCCGTTGCCTGTGACGGACTGCTTGACTTTCTTGGGAGAGTATTCCGCAATGGGAATATCCCTGGCTAAGGCAGCAGCCATGGCCACCCCCTGTGCGCGTCCCAGTTTCAACATGGATTGGACATTTTGCCCGTAAAAAGGTGCTTCCAAGGCCACGGCATCGGGATGGAATTCATCGATAATTCCTGTAATTCTTTCAAAAATCTTCTTCAACTTAAGCTCATGGGAGCCGTATTTTTTCAGGTGAATGACTCCAAACTGCAGGATTTTGTAGGCTTTCCCCTCTATGAGAATCAGTCCGTATCCCATGATGTTGGTTCCGGGATCTATACCGAGGATGATTTTTTCTTTTACCGCAATTTTCGCTACTTTACCCATCACCGCAATTTAATGGAATTCATGCTAACATTGTACATTTTTTTCGCCCTTCTCTACGGAGGCTTGCTGTTCTATTTGAGACAGATCTGGTGGCATAAGATTCCTGAAGTTGATCTGGAATCACCATCAATTCCGGTAACCCTGATCTTGCCCATCCGAAATGAAGCACATCACCTGCCCCTGCTATTTCAGGAAATAGAGTCTTTGGTATATCCGGATCTTGAGGTAATTCTGGTGGATGACCACAGCGAAGATGGGGGTGCGGCGTTGATTCAAAGCCGGGAAAATGAGGCCTTGAAGGTGCCGATACAATACCTGTTGAATGAGGGTACGGGGAAAAAGCAAGCCTTGGAAACAGGGATCTTCAAGGCCAAAGGAGAGGTTATCGTCCAAAGCGATGCGGACTGCAGGTGGCCGGATCATTGGATTTCAGGCCTGTTGGCAGGTTTTGGGGAATGCAAAACCATGATGGTGGCAGGTCCGGTGATGAGTCTTCCCAAACCCGGTTTTTTCGCCACTTTCCAGCAGATAGAATGGGGTAGTATTCTTTTGCTGAGCCATTTTTTCTTTTATAAAAAATCCCCTCTCATGTGCAGCGGAGCCAATTTGGCTTATCGAAAGGCAGCTTTTTTAAAAGTTGGAGGTTTCGAAGGAAACAGGGAATGGTTGAGTGGAGATGATGCGTTTCTGTTGACAAAAATAGCTGCCACCTTTGGCCCTGAAAGCATAATCTACCAAACCTCAAAAAGTCAATTGGTCCATACCGAACCTTCACCGGATTGGGGCGCCTACCTTTCCCAAAGAATCAGGTGGGCAGGCAAATGGAGACATCCCGAGAACAAGTCAAAGGCATGGGCAGCCATGGGGACTTTCGGAATTCAAATTGTTTTTTTGAGCAGTTTTGCTTTGCCCTTTTTTGGTAAAGCCGCTGCCATGGTTTTCATCTTCCTCTGGGGAATCAAATGCTTGGCAGAAAAACAGGTGCTGGGGTTGGTTTTGGAAGATATGGGTTTTAAATTTAAGCTTTTGGATTACCTCAAAGCCAGTTTTCTCCATCCCATTTATGCCATCAGGGTTGGTTTATCCACCCTTGGAAAAGAAGTTGAATGGAAAGGCAGAAAAGGGCATACCACAAACATAAAATACCCGAAAGAAAATGTCTGATGATGAATTTGATTTGATGGATGAGCTGTACTTTGTCCAGCCTTATGTCCACTTAAAAGAACAACTGGGTTGGGAAGATGAAAAGCTTTTGAGTACCTTGCAACTGCTTTATCAAAAGGAATGGATCAAGTGTCTTTATCAGCCCGATGAGGAGATCTTTTCAGACGCCCGGATTTTACAAGATGGCAAGGCTTATTACTACCTGGCTAGCAAAAAAGGCCTGATGGAGCACAATGCCCTTTAAAGAATGACAGACTTGGACACCGAAACCGTAAAATATCAAAGAAAAGAACTTGAATTGAAGGCCCTGCTGGAAATCACACAGGCCATCAATGAAAATAAAAACGAGACGGTATTGCTCAATATCTTCAAGTTTACCTGTTTGCTACACCTCAACATCAAGGCCCTGGTGCTTTATGTTTCTTCCGACAGCCATTTTGACTCCAGAATCGCGCATGGGATCAAACACAATATCCCTGACCAAATTCCCATTGGTGATGTAGAAGACAACCATAAAATCGGAAAACTTAACCTAATTCTTCCTCCTGAGTATTCCTTTGCGGAACTGGACACTTATGTTCCAGTATATCACAAAGACAAGATGCTGGCCATTTTGCTCCTGAAAACCAAAGATGAGGAAAACGGCATTGACCTGGATTTTACCCAAGCCCTGACCAATATCTTAGTGGTGGCACTGGAAAACAAACGTTTTGCCAGAAAGCAACTGGAACAGGAGCGGCTCAACAAGGAAATGGAAATAGCCAGCAGTGTTCAACGCATGCTTTTCCCGGCCCAACTTCCCCAAACCCAAAAATTAAAGGCCAAGGTGACTTATTTTCCCCATAGCACGGTAGGGGGAGATTATTACGACCTGATCCAAAAATCAGCCGATGAGGTATTTTTCTGTGTGGCAGATGTGTCAGGCAAAGGGATGCCAGCTGCGCTATTGATGTCCAATTTCCAAGCTGCCCTGCGTACCCTTTTGAGGAGTACATCGGACTTGAAAATGATCGTGGAGCAACTCAATTTTACCATTTTTGAAAATACCCATGGGGAGAAGTTCATCACTTTCTTTTTGGGCTACTACAATTTTAAAACCAGGAGACTGGAATACATCAATGCCGGGCACAATCCGCCCGTGCTCTGTTGGGAAGGCGAAAAAAGGACGGAATTACTGGAAGCAGGTACCACCATTCTGGGTGCTTTCGAAGAGCTGCCTTTTTTGGAAATGGGCCATAGAGATCATTTGAAGGGTTTCAGCATTCACCTCTATACCGATGGTTTGACGGAATGTTTCAACCGAAAAGATGAAGAATATGGGGAAGCGAGGTTTTTGAAATTTGTCAGAAGAAACATCTGCATAGACCCAACCGAGTTCCACAGAACTTTTTTCATGGAATTGAATGAGTTTTCGGAGGGGGTTACCAGAAAGGACGATGTGACTTTATTGAGCTTAAGGTTAAAATAGCGATGGTCTTCCATCATGTACCTCAATGGATCAAGATGTGGTATCCGGGTTTCATCTGGAACCACAGCAGGCAGGAATCCAAAGTTTATTTGACCTTTGATGATGGACCGGTACCCGGGGTGACAGAGTATGTTTTGGAAGAACTGTCCAAAAGGGACATGAAAGCCACTTTTTTTATGGTTGGGGAAAATGTCAGGAAACATCCTGCTTTGGCTTTGGCCGTTGTCAATGCGGAACATAGAATAGGCAACCACACCCAAAGACACCTCAGAGGAATGGAAACAGACCTTGAAACCTACCTTGCCGATGTAAAGGATTGTGATCAGGTCATTATCGATCAGCTGGGGCTCAGACCGCATTTGTTCCGCCCTCCCTATGGCAGGATGACCTCTAAGCAGGCCAACAAAATCAAGAAAAGCCATCAGATCATCATGTGGGATGTGTTATCGGGAGATTATGACAGCCGTCTTTCTGCTACCACCTGCCTGGCCAAGACCAAAAAATATACCCAAGAAGGCTCCATTGTGGTTTTTCATGATCAGGAAAAAACCAGAGCAGTGATCAGAAAAGTACTGCCAGACTATTTGGATTTTATACGTCAAAAAAACCTCGAAACTGCCCTTTTATGATGGTATGGGTAGCTTTCATCCTGGTGGTGTTGTTGTGGATGCAGGACATGGCCCTATTTGGATTGCTGCAAAGTAATTTCAAAAACCATGTGGAAAAATCCCCTCAGGTAGCTTTGCCTTTGGTAAGCATCTTGGTGCCCAGCCGGGATGAAGCCGAGGTGATCAAACCTTTGTTGGCATCCTTGGCACAAATTGATTATCCTCAGAGCAAACTGGAATTTATCATGGGGGATGACAACAGTCAGGACGAAACCGGAGCAATTTTAGAAGCTTGGTGCCAACTAGCCCCAAACAGGCATTTTACAACTATTCACCCCTCTCTTCAAGCCAAAGTCAATGGAAAAGCCCATGCCTTGGCGCAGTTGGTCAGAAAAGCCCGTGGAGAGGTGTTTTTGTTTACCGATGCGGATTGTGAGGTCAATCCACTGTGGGCAAAAGAAATGGTGCGCTGCTTAAAACCTGGTACCGGATTGGTCACCGGTACCACCAAGGTCAGAGGCAACACCTGGTTTACCAAAATGCAGGCATTGGATTGGTGGATGACGCTCGGGATCATCAAAGTCACCGTAGATTTGGGATTCCATCTCACCTCCATGGGAAACAACATGCTGGTCACCCGTGAAGCCTATGACAAGACAGGGGGTTTTGATCTAATTCCTTTTTCACTGACGGAAGACCTGGAGATGGCCAAGGCCGTGGCGGGAGCCGGCTTTACCATCCGGCAACAGGTATCCCCAGAGAGCCTGATAGAAACCTTAGGGAAAGAAAGCATGCGGGAATTACTGCAGCAACGCAAAAGGTGGATGCATGGCGCCATGTCACTTCCCTTTATCTGGAAATTTTTACTGTTTCTACAGGTGATGTTTTTTCCGGCTATTTTGTTTTTAATCAGTCAATTGCCTCTTTGGGGTATGGGCTTATGGTTGGGCAAGGTGGTCATGCAGGGCGTTTTTCTGTCCGTTTTTGCAGCCAAGACGGAAACTAAAATCCCTAAAATGGAATTGATTACCTTTGATCTTTATTATTTGATCGTTTCTTGGTCAACCATTCTCTATTATTTTTGGCCAGGAAAAACCACTTGGAAAGGAAGAGCATACCCATGACCTACATAGATTCCCACGCACACATTTATTCCAAAAAATATGACCATGACCGGGATGAGGTAATCCGCCGAAGCCGGGAATTGGGTTTGGATAAAATTTACATGCCCAACATTGACCTGGAATCCATAGATGCCATGCTGGAGGCGGAACACCGTTACCCTGACATGTGTATTCCCATGATGGGCCTACATCCCTGTGATGTCAAGAAGGATTTTGAGAAAAGCCTGTATGTGATGGAGGACTGGCTGGAAAAAAGGCCCTTTGCCGCAGTGGGAGAAATCGGTTTGGATTTGTATTGGGACAAAACTTTTTTTGAGGAGCAAAAAGAGGCCTTGCGGATCCAAATGCGTTGGGCCAAGCAGAAGGGACTTCCCATCGTGTTGCATTGCAGAGATTCCATTGATGAAACCATAGCCATTGTCAAGGAACTGAATGATGAAGCCCTCAAGGGAGTTTTCCACTGTTTTACGGGGACTCTTGCACAGGCCAAAGAAATTTTGGAACTTGGTTTTCTTCTGGGTATAGGAGGGGTGGTCACTTTCAAAAACGGAGGATTGGACAAGGTCCTTCCAGAGATAGGCATTGACCGGCTTGTTTTGGAAACCGATGGTCCTTATCTGGCCCCGATTCCATACCGGGGCAAAAGAAATTCCCCTGAATATATCCCATTGATCGCTGAAAAAATATCTGAATTGACCGGAGAGGGCCTTGAGAAAGTGGCTCAAACCAGTACCCAAAACACCCTAGATCTTTTCAGGATACCATGAAAATGAATTATAAAATTGTCCGGTTAAATACCAGTGCCAAAGAGGCCATCACGTCATCTGTGCTGATCATCTATACCGGAGGTACGCTGGGTATGGCCTACGACGCTACCGGAGCACTAGTTCCCTTCAACTTCGGTCAGATTCTGGAGAAGATTCCCAATCTGACCAACATGCACATCGCCATTACCGTCATTTCTTTTCCGGAACCCATCGATTCCTCCAATGTCAACATGCAACATTGGATGGACATGGCATACATCATCTATGAAAATTACGATACCTATGACGGTTTTGTGGTTTTGCACGGAACAGATACCATGGCTTATTCCGCTTCCATGTTGAGCTACATGCTCGACGGTCTGAGCAAGCCAGTGATCTTTACAGGGGCCCAATTGCCCATTTCCGCCATGCGTTCAGATGCCCGGGAAAATTTGATGACTTCCTTGGAGATCGCTACCGCCAAGGCCAATGGCAAACCCATTGTGCCTGAAGTCTGCATCTTTTTCAACCACATGTTGCTGAGGGGCAATCGAGCCAAGAAAGTTCAGAGTGTGCATTTTGATGCTTTCGAATCGGAGAATTATCCGCCTTTAGCCGAATCCGGTATCGTGATCGATTATAACTATGCAGCGATCAAACCCTTCAAAGAAGGCGCCCAACTCAAATACCGAAACCGGGTGGACAACCGGGTGATGGTACTCAAGCTTTTCCCGGGGATCACTAAAAATGTCTTGGACAGTTGTTTTGCGATCAAAAACCTGAGAGGGGTGGTGTTGGAGACCTATGGTTCTGGCAATACACCTAGCGAGAAGTGGTTTCTTCAATCTTTGGAAAAAGCGATAGATAAAGGCATCATCGTGCTGAATGTATCCCAATGCAACGGTGGCCGTGTGATCCAGGGGAGGTATGAGACCAGCAAAGACCTGAAGCGGGTAGGGGTGCTGAGTGGGGGGGACATCACGACTGAGGCTGCCATCACCAAAATGATGCACCTGCTGGCCCATGATCCCGATGAGGAAGAGATCAGGAGGAAGCTGATTACGCCACTAGCCGGAGAGATGTCCCTGACGAGTAATTAGGGAATTTCGGGGAAGAATCCACGGTTTAATTTGGATTGGGGGTTTTTTATATTTTTCTTTGCGCTTCGATTGAGCGAAAACCATACAGAGAGGTGTCCGAGTGGTTGAAGGAGCACGCCTGGAAAGCGTGTATACCCGCAAGGGTATCGAGGGTTCGAATCCCTTCCTCTCTGCCCAAAAGATCCATTCCTTAAAAAAAGGAGCGGATTTTTTTTATGCACAAACCGATCAAACAGCCCTAAGGAAGGGATGAGAACCCCCGGGGTTTGAAATCGACCGGAGGGAGATTCGCGAGGGGCTGTGCGGCATGGTTTGCGGGTACGAGCAATCCCTTCCTCTCTGCAATTATAAATACCGATACAGAACATGTGATCGGTTTTTTTATGCCCTAAACCGATCATACATCCTCAAGGAAGGGATGAGAACCCCCGGGTTTGAAATCGACCGTAGGGAGATTCGCGAGGGGCTGTGCGGCATGGTTTGCGCGTACGAGCAATCCCTTCCTCTCTGCTGAAATGTCCATTTCTCAATAATAAGGAGTGTATTTTTTGATGCCATTTAGTGATCAATCGTTCTCAAAGTAGTGATAAGAATCTGTCATTATGGAAACGAATCTTTCTTTATTTCCGTCACCCTGAGCTTGCCGAAGGGTCTTCGTCTGTAGAAAAACAGCAGACAATATTTTAAGGTCTGACTTTGATGGCCATCATTGAACAATTGTCATTGAGACTGTGCGGTGTGACGCCGGAAAACCGAAGATGTGCAAGGCATTGTGGGGCCATCAACTGCATTAGACCATTGCAACTCTTATTTGCAGTCTTGTTTTTTAAAATCCAGTTACCCTTAACTTAAATAATCCATTCTTTAATGGGACTTATTTCCCACTCATCTCCATTTACGCTCACACATGTTAAACACGGATTTAACCAAATGTTTACATGCCTTTTCTTTTGGGCTGAATACGCATGTTCTTTTAGATAATCACCCACTTTTCAAAACCCAACCCAAAAGAACAACATGATATTTACTATATTGTAAATTGATTTTAAAGCAAAACCTCAGTCATGGACAACAATCAACCCAGAAGAAGTTTTCTAAAAAAAGCAGGTTTAGGGCTTGCAGGTGTCAGTCTGCTGTCACATAAAGCCCTATCTGAAGCTCAGTCAAAAAATGCTCCTGAAGTAGACAAAAAGGTGGAGCTCGCCATTGCCACCATTACCATGGATGGGTTTGGAGACCAATATTTTGAAAAGGCCTTTGCAATCCTTCCGCAGCTTCCCTTCAAAAATGTCGAATTCAATTGCTGGTACGGGCGCACCCTTACCCCAACAGGCATCCACTCCATCAAGGAGAGGTGTAACCAACATGGGCTGACGCCGATTTGTGTGCAGGGGAGCTCTTTTGGAGCTGAGGGGAACATTGTCAAGGATGTGGCCCACAAGCTCTGGAACATGCAGGCAGCCAAAGAACTTGGATGCAGGAGAGTGAAATTTACCGGTGCCGGAAGGGGTAAAGAAGGTGGGCTGGATGCTGTGATTGCCTGTCTCAAGGAAATCGCCCCAGCTGCGGAGGAGATGGATGTATTGGTTTTGGTGGAAAACCATGCCAACAACAACATCGAGTTTTTGGAGGACTATGACCGCATCTTTGAGGCAGTGGATTCCAGCCATGTGGGCATGTGTATGGACAATGCCCATTTTGATGGCTCTAAGGTTGACCTGCTGGAAGTAGTCGATCGCTTCCATTCCAAAATCCTGCACATAGACCTGAAAGACACTGAAAAGTTTGGCGTACATAAAGTCGTCAACTATGGCGAAGGGGTTACACAAAACGATGCCGTCGTCCAAAAAATGCTGGAACATGGCTATGCGGGCTATCTCCTGATAGAAATGGCCCCGCCCAGAAATGAAGCCACCCTGGTCAAAGACCTCACAAGGGCCTATGATTTGTTTAAAAAGTATGAGTCCTAAAAGACCTTTGAGGTTTTTCAAACCTTGAAGGTCTTATGTTTGGCTTAAAAACCTTCGAGATCTTTGAGACCTGAAAGGTTTGGCAATATACCTAAACCTATTGTATGAAATTCTTATTTACCTCTTGCTTGAGGCGCTACCTCATTCCTTTTTTGCTGATACTTTGTTGCTTTTTTTATGCCTGTAAAAATGACAACCCTATTCAAGAACAGCTCCCGGCGGGGGTAAAGGTTCTTGATCCAAGACTAGATCTCTCTGTAGCGGTAGAAGACCCGGATATTGTCACCCCAGTAGGAATAGCGATAGATAAGCGGGACCGGGTGTTTGTATTGGAATCGCATACCCACCTGCAGCCTAAAGACTATGCAGGTCCGGATGGCGACCTGATCAAGGTTTTTGAGGACAGCAATGGTGATGGAAATCTGGACAAAACAACCATTTTCGCAGAAGGCATACTGGAAGGATTGAACCTTGCATTTTCACCGGAGGGACATCTGTACCTGGTCACTTCCAGAGAAGTATGGGTCTTCTATGACAGCGATGGGGACGGAGTTTCTGAAGAACGCCAAAAGCTGCTTGAATTGACCAAACCGGATTATGTTTACCCCCATGCGGCCTTGTTGAGTATCGCTTTTTCTCCGGACGGTTGGATGTATATCGGTAGGGGAAATACTGGCAGTGACCTTTGGATCATGGAAGGAACTGACGGAAATCAGGTTTCCGGCTTTGGCGATGGAGGCAACATCATTCGGGCAAAATGGAATGGTTCTGAAGTGGAGATTTTCAGCACCGGCTATTGGAATCCCTTTGACTTAAAATTTGATGATTACGGACGCCTCTTGGTGGCGGACAATGACCCCGACAGCCGAGGACCCAATCGCTTGGTGCATGCGGTCCAAGGATCGGATTTTGGATACCAATCGCTTTTTGGAGGAAGTGGCATCCATCCTTACCTGGCATGGGATGGCGAACTCCCGGGCACCCTTCCGATCGCAGTGCCTTTGGGCGAAGCCCCCTCAGGGCTGCTCAATGCCAATTTCGCCGCTTTGCCAGCTGACTATCAGGATCAGATGCTCTGTACCATCTGGGAGGAAAGCAATATTGTAAGGGTCAATTTTCGGGAGCAAGGAATGTCTTTGACAGGTGAAGCGGAAGTCATTGTCCAGGGAGGTGAGGAATTTAGGCCTGTTTCCTTTGCTTCGGACAGCAAAGGAAACATCTATTTCACAGACTGGGTCATTCGCTATTATCCCAACCATGGCCGGGGCAAGATCTGGAAAATGACCACTAAGCAAGACGTCCCCCTGTTGAAGAGAAGTGAAATGTACCAAGCGCCTGTTCAGGATAAAATGCAGCCCTTATTAAGCCTAACCACTGCTACTTGGGAAGACATCCTTAAGCATCTTGTTTCGGATGATCCTTTTGAAGTGCATGCTGCCCAGATGGCCATGGGACAACATCCTGCGAAAATACAGATGGCCGCAAAGGACAACCATCCATCCATCAGAATGGCAGCATTGCTGACGGCCATGAGATCGGGGGATGAATCCATGGAATATTTGGTCAGGGACTTTCTGAGAGATAAGGATGCGGAGGTCAGAAAAATGGCCTTGATTTGGGTCGGAAGTGCTCAGCTGACTGCTTACAAAAATGAAATCGAAACCGTCCTTACCGCAGGTCCAGTAAACAATGATCTTTTTCAGACCTATTTGGAAACAGTCAAATTGCTGCAGCCCGAATTTGTAAATGCCTATCAAAGCCGGGAAATCACCAGAAGCAACACCCTTCCTCGGTCACTTCCGGAAGGTTTTGTCTCTGAGATCGTCAGGGATGCTTCCAAGCCTTCGGGAATCAGGGTATTTGCTTTTAGGTATCTGGAAGATTTGGGTGCGCACCAAAATTTTCTGCTTTCCTTTTTAGAAAAAAACCATGAATCAGAAATCAGACTGGAGACTGTTCGAACCCTTCAGGGACTACCGGATAAAGCCGTGGCGGCGAAGCTTTTGGAAATGGCATTAGACACCTCAAATCCGGAAATCATCCGTTCGGATGCCTTGGCGGTGTTGGCGGCCCAGCCATTGGACGACTGGGAAAGGATCATCCCCCTACTGGATACGAGCGAGGAAAACATCCGAACAGAGGCTGCTCGCTACCTTAGAAGTAAAATATCCAGGCCAGAGGTCAGAGAGGCCTTTGAGAAAAGGAAAGACAATGCTTCCCCTCCAAACGCCTTTCAACAACAGCTACTGCTGGGACTGGAACAGCAAATGCCCGGTAGACCAGATAAAGAGGAAGAAGCACTTTGGCAGGAACTGCTTGAGGGAAAGGCGGACTCAGAACGGGGCAGACGGGTGTTTTTTTCCAATACCTCCCTTTGTGCGACGTGCCACCAAATGGACGGCAAAGGCGGGGACCTGGGACCCGACCTCAGTCAGGTAGGAAGATCAAAAGACCGTAGGGGATTGATTTCATCCATTCTCTACCCTTCGGCAGAAATGAGTCCGGAGTGGCAGGGTTGGTATATCCTGCTCAAAGATGGCAATAGGCTCGATGGAAGACAGATCGACGTGGGCAATAATGACATCAAACTGTATACTCAGTCCAAGGGCTTTGTCTCCGTTGACAAGAAAGACATTGCAGATTATGGCATGATCAAAGCATCCCTGATGCCGGATGGCTTGGAACAGCGATTGAGCGATCAGGATCTGAGGGATTTGTTGGCTTACCTTCAAGGTAACCCGTGAAACCGACCAATCCCTCTAATTTTTGTTTCCTTTTTTAATTCCATTTTAGGAGTGAAAAGCTTGTTGGCAACCATTGGTGTAAATCTATTCAATAAAAGGATCGGTTATTCATTTTTATGTTATTTTTAAGAAAGGTAGAAGAATGGATGAATCCTTGTTAAAAGGGCTCGTATTACTACCTGTTTTCAATATTTTGAGTCAAAAAGAGTTGCTTTGCCCCATCTTTCAGGTTTTAAAATTCAATGTCCTCCATAGCGCAAGGTATGGGAATGGGATATTAGAATTAAGAAGAAGTTTCAAAATAAAATTCGTTTCATACTAGATCTTTTGTTTAATCCCTATCATTCCACATGCCCAGCACCAACACATCAGGTTCATTCAGCAGGATATATTCCATTGATGTCTTCAGGGCCCTTACCATGTTGCTGATGATTTTTGTGAATGACCTTTGGACACTCAGAGAAATCCCAAAGTGGCTGGATCATGTACCTGCTAAGGTGGATGGGTTGGGCTTGGCCGATGTGGTGTTTCCTGCCTTTTTGGTCATCGTGGGGCTTTCCATTCCCTTTGCTTTGTCCAGAAGGATAGCAAAAGGAGAGGGAATCCATGGAACTTTGATGCATATTTTTTTTAGGACCCTGGCGCTTTTGACCATAGGTGTATTTCATGTCAATCTTGAACATTACAACGAATCAGAGGCCTTGCTTTCCAAACCGATGTGGCAGATATTGATTACGGTGGCATTTTTTATGATCTGGCTGGATTACAGCAAATACCAGCATAAAAAGAATAAGATCACCATTCAGCTCGCTGGGATTTTGCTGCTAGGGGTTTTGGCTTTGTTGTACAAAGGAGGAAGTTCGGATGCTCCCATCTGGATGCAGTTCCATTGGTGGGGAATTCTGGGCTTGATCGGTTGGGCTTACCTTATCGCTTCTTTGGTATACTTGGCTTTCCGGGAAAGTATGGCCATTTATGTGGGATTCTTTCTCTTCTTTCTGTTTTTCAACTCGGCTTCAAAGTTGGGATGGTTGGATTTTTTACAAAACATCAAGCCGTACATCTGGATTTCGGGAGATGGTTCCAATCCAGCCTTCTCCATGGCTGGTGTAATCATCGGGTTGTATTATAAAAATTATTTGTCCCCAGGGAAATACAAAAACTATTGGCTTGTCTTGGGAGCATTTGCTTTCGCCTTGATTTTGTTTGGTTTGTTGACTAGACCACTCTGGGGAATCCATAAAATAGGGGCCTCTCCATCCTGGATAGCAATTTGTACCGGCCTTAGCTTTTTGGTTTTGGCCGCCTTGATCTGGCTGGTGGATCAAAAAGGCAAAGCCCATTGGTTTGACCTGATCAAACCTGCTGGAACGAGTACCCTGACCGCTTATTTACTGCCTTACATTCATTATGCGCTACTGACTCTGGTAGGCATCAGTCTGCCATTGGTTTTGAGAACAGGGATGCTTGGTATTGTCAAATCCCTCTTGTATGCCTTGGTCATCATTTTGGTAACAGGGTTTTTAGAAAGAAAAAAACTGAGATTGAAAATTTAAAGAAAATAAAGCAACATGAAAACCTATTTCTACACACTGCTGATTTTAATTATCGGTCTTTATTGGCCAAAGGAAACTTCTGCCTTTCAGGATGTGAAAGATGAACTCCCTGTGCGGGGATTTGCCATTGCTGCGCCAAAAACCCAGGAATTGGATCGCTTTATCCGGTTTATGCAGGAGGAATTGGCACCGAGAGGAGTCAATGTGGTTATCCTAAGGGTGGATTTCAATTATCAGTTCGAAAGCCATCCCGAACTCCGGGATGAAAATGCCCTGAGCAAATCCGAAGTCAAAAAACTGGTGGCTGGCGCAAGAGAGCATGACATCCAACTCATTCCTCAGATCAACCTTTTAGGTCATCAATCCTGGGCCAGCACCTTGGGCAATCTGCTTAAGGTTTATCCGGAGTTTGATGAAACCCCTCATGTAGCATTGCCTGAAAAATACGAATGGCCCAATGCAGACGGCCTTTACTGCAAGAGCTATTGCCCTTTGCATCCGGAGGTCCATCAGGTGGTGTTTGCCTTGATGGATGAGATTGTGGAGGTCTTTGAAGCAGATGCTTTTCATGCCGGAATGGATGAGGTTTTCTACATCGGAGATGACAAATGTCCGAGGTGTCAGGGATTGGATAAAGCGGAGCTTTTTGCCGGGGAGGTCACCAAAATCAGGAATCACCTGGCCTTATCTGACAGGAAGCTATGGATATGGGGTGACCGCTTGATCGACGGAAGGGCCACCGGAGTAGGCTTGTGGGAGGGAAGTTACAACCGTACCCATAAGGCCATTGACCTGATTCCCAAGGATGTGGTGATCAATGATTGGCATTATGAAAAGCCCGTCCATACCCCGGTTTTGTTTGCCATGAAGGGATTTGAGGTCATGAGCTGTTCATGGAGAAGGCCTGAAGTCGGCGTGGCCCATGTCGATGACATGTTTCTCTTCAGAAAAAACAATCCCGATCAGGTCAAGGACAAATTTGCCGGGGTGATTCTTACCGTATGGTCAGGAGTGACTCCGTTTTTGAATGGGTTTTATGACTATGTGGAAAACCCCGGCAAAGAAAGGGAGGAAAAGGACCTAAATCATCCCTGGGTGACCTTTGTCCAGATGTTTGATCGATACCAAAGTCTTGTATTTGAAGATAATTGAGGATTTATAGCCGTTGTCAGGTTGTCAAGCCCCGCCTGCGAGGGCTGTTCTCGGGCTTGCTTGCCTTCGGTAGGTTGTGGGAGCTAACATGCCCTTTGGGTTCTGATTTACCTAAAAAAACTCTCACTAAACAACTGAGTGCGAGTAGAATTATTGAATGTTATCATTATTTTTTTTGTACTTTAAGTTCTTAATAAGAAATCCAAGGCACCTGTAGTGTGGGAAACTTTGCCAAGCCAGGATCTCAGAAAATTTGGATGCAATGGGGGAAGATCAAGGAGAAGGAAAGCAAAACTATGTAAAAGGGAGAGGCGCTCAGGTTCAACCAGAAAACCGTTTCAGGGAATGGCAGGTGGTCACCGAACACATCGAGGGCCTGGATGAGCCTTTGATCACAAGACCCAAAACCCAGGTGACCCTGGAGCATCCCAAAACCATCGTCAATCCTGTCACTAGCCCCGACATAGGGATTGCTTATTCGCTCAATCCTTATCAGGGCTGTGAGCATGGCTGTTCATATTGTTATGCCCGAAATTCCCATGAATACTATGGTTTCAGTGCAGGGCTGGATTTTGAAACCAAACTGATGGCCAAACCCGATGCCCCCAAGCTGTTGGAAAAACACCTGCTGAATCCTAACTGGAAAGCGGCTCCCATTTCACTTTCTGGCAATACGGATTGCTATCAGCCCTTGGAAAAGGAAATGGAAATCACCAGGAAATTGCTCAAGGTATTCTCCAAGTACCGACATCCTGTGGGCTTGATCACCAAAAACAGTCTGATCCAAAGAGATCTTGATCTATTGCAGGATTTGGCCAAAGACAGACTGGCTCAGGTGTACATTTCCATCACCAGCTTGGATGAGGATTTAAGGCGAAAAATGGAGCCGCGGACCGCAAGTGCGGCCAAACGATTGCAGGTTATAGAGAACCTATCACAGGCAGGCATTCCAGTGGCGGTCATGACTGCCCCCATCATCCCAGGCCTCAATGACCAGGAAATTCCCTCCATCCTAAAAGCGGCCTCAGACCATGGAGCCTTGAGTGCCGCCATGACCGTGATCCGGCTCAATGGAAGGGTGTCGGAAATTTTTAAAGACTGGCTGCAAAAAAACTATCCCAACCGATATGCCAAAGTAATCCATCAAATCGAAGACCTGCATGGCGGAAAAGTCAACGACAATCAGTTTGGCCGAAGAATGAAAGGGGAGGGCATCTGGGCCAACATGATCCAACAATTGTTCAAAAAATCAAAAAACCGCTATTATTCTGAGAAAAGCATGCCTGAATTTGACCTGACCCAATTCAGAAAAGGGGGGAATTTCAGGTTGGAATTTTGATAAACTTTTAAATTTTGGGTTGCCACGAAGGGCGAAGGCACAAAGTTTTTTTTGGTATGGTGATTTTGATGAAAGCTTATCGCAGTGCTAACCATAAGGCTTTAAAGGTACCTTCTTTAAAAAAATAATGTGTATGTAAGGAATGATGCCAATAAAATGAAATTCAATATAATTCTCGCCAGCAAACTGAAATGTCAGACTTCGGACTTCGGACTTCCAACCCGTTCGAAGAAGAATATTGGGTTAGTGGCAAAGAAGCGGATAACCATTAAAATAAACTTTAACACAGCTTTTTATAGCTTCTTAGAGGCCTCGAAAAATTAATATTGCGGGCTTATTGAGATGCTGGATCATATAGGTTTCAGAGAAGAATAAATTGGATTTTGGGAAAATTTAAAAAATTAATTCTACTTTATTCCTGAACGGTAAAATAGTTATATAAACTTACAATATTCATAAGATTTATTTTATTATCTTGTTAGGTAAAGAATCATATTCTTTATCGATGAAATTATTCACTTTTTTATATTCACGAATCTATACTCCTAAATTCAATACAATATGCATCTAACACCAAGAGAAACTGAAAAATTATTGCTTCATCTGGCAGGTGAAGTGGCATCAAAACGAAAAGATAGGGGAGTGAAACTGAACTACCCCGAATCTATCGCCTACATATCCAGCCATTTGATGGAGGCTGCAAGAGATGGCAACATGTCTGTTGCCGAACTCATGAATCATGGGACCACTTTATTGAAAAGGGATGATGTCATGTCGGGTGTGCCTGAGATGATCGCAGACATTCAGATCGAGGTTACTTTTCCAGACGGCGTCAAGCTTGTTACCTGTCACAATCCAATCGTTTAATCAAAACTGATAAATCTATACCCTATGATACCAGGAGAATATTTTGTTAAAGAAGGAAAAATTACCTGCAATGCCTCCTTCAAGGCCATCAAGATTAAGGCTACCAATACTGGGGACCGTCCGATTCAGATAGGTTCTCATTTTCATTTTTTTGAAGTCAACAAATCCATGAGTTTTGACCGTGAGAAAGCATTTGGTATGCGGCTCAATATCCCATCAGGAACCGCTGCCCGTTTTGAACCGGGAGAGGAGAAAAGTGTAGAACTCGTCCCTTATGGGGGTTTACGCCGTGTTTTTGGCAACAATAACCTCGTCAACGGAGATACCTCCTCGGAATTCAACAAGCACCAAAGTCTAGCTGCCTTAAAAAGTAAAAACTTCAAAAACAAGTAACCATGAGCTTTAAAATAGATAAAAACAAATATGCGGGCATGTATGGCCCTACTACTGGAGATAAGGTCAGACTGGGTGATACAGAAATTATCATTGAAATTGAAAAGGATTATGGGATTTATGGGGAAGAAAACAAATTTGGTGGAGGTAAAACCGTAAGAGATGGCATGGGCCAATCCAGCACCGCTACACGGGACCAGGGGGTGCTTGATTTTGTGATATTAAACGTGATGGTCATTGACCACTGGGGTATAGTAAAAGGTGACATAGGAATAAAAGATGGTAAGATCGTAGGCATAGGTAAGGCAGGGAATCCTGATACCCAGGATGGCATTACTCCCAATATGATCATTGGAGCTTCCACAGAAGTCCATGGAGGTCAAGGGCTTATAGCCACAGCTGGGGCAATTGATACCCACATCCACTTTATCAGCCCGCAGCAAGTGGAACATGCGCTTTATGCCGGAACGACAACCATGATCGGTGGAGGAACGGGCCCAGCTGATGGAACGAATGCTACCACGGTCACTCCCGGAGCATGGTTCATTGAAAAAATGATGCAATCAGGAGATGTATTTCCAATGAATTTTGGCTTCTTCGGAAAAGGGAACTGTTCTCAGGAAGCGCCTTTGAATGAACAAATTGAAGCAGGTGCTCTAGGGCTTAAAATCCATGAGGATTGGGGTACTTCTCCTGCCGTAATAGATGCTTCATTAAAAGTGGCCGACAAGTATGATGTTCAGATTGCCATACATTCAGATACCTTGAATGAAGCAGGATTTTTACAGGACACCATGGATGCAATCAATGGCAGGGTCATTCATACCTTCCATACCGAGGGAGCTGGTGGTGGACATGCTCCGGATATCATCAAAATTTCCATGTATCCCAATGTACTTCCTGCAAGTACAAACCCTACCAAACCATTTACCAAGAACACGATAGATGAACACCTGGACATGTTGATGGTGTGCCACCACTTGAAAAAAAGCATTCCCGAGGATGTAGCCTTTGCTGAATCAAGGATCAGAAGAGAAACCATTGCCGCAGAGGACATTCTCCATGATATGGGTGTCTTCAGCATGATGAGTTCCGACTCCCAAGCCATGGGACGTATCAGTGAAGTAGTGACAAGAACATGGCAGACTGCCCATAAAATGAAAGTGCAGTTTGGGGCCTTAGAAGAAGACAAAGGCAATGACAATGATAATTTTAGAGCCAAAAGGTATGTGGCCAAATATACCATCAATCCGGCCATTGCTCAGGGAATTTCTAACTATGTCGGAAGTATTGAGCCTGGAAAATTGGCTGACATTGTGCTTTGGAAACCGGCCTTCTTCGGTGCCAAGCCGGAGATCATTATCAAAGGGGGGATGATCATTGCTTCCAGAATGGGTGATCCAAGTGCTTCCATCCCTACCCCTCAGCCGGTGATCTACAGAAATATGTTCGGCGCGTATGGCAGAGCACTATCTACTACCTGTATGACTTTCGTTTCCAAAGCAGGTTATGAAAAAGGCATTGCAGAGAAATATGGTCTGAAAAAAATGGTAGTGCCAGTTACAGGCTGTAGGAGCATCTCCAAGAAGAGCATGATTCACAATGACAAAACTCCAAACATTGATGTGAATCCAGAAAACTATGAAGTAAAGGTTGATGGAAAACTCATCACCTGTGAACCTTTGGATGTGGTACCATTAGGCCAGCTTTATTGGTTGTTTTAAATTTTAAAATGATTTCCAGGTTCAATAAAATTTGAGCCTGGAAATATTTTAAGCTGGAGATCCCTTTTAAAATTTTGTCATTCCTTTTATAAAAATTTACTTCGAAACATCTATAACTGACTTTCCTTTCAATCTTTAGAATTTCTAAAAGTAAGGAACGAGCTATCAAGCGTATTCGAATAAAATCTTTTTTAAGTGGTCTGCCTTCTTTTAAGATGGATTTTCACAATTGCAAATTTCGAAATAGGCATTTAACTATTAACAGGATGAACCATTTTCTCGGAAAAATGCTCCATTTATGTGATCCCACGCTACCCATTGGAGGATTTAGTCACTCCAATGGTTTGGAGACCTATGTGCAGTTAGGCATCGTGAAAGATGAGACCACGGCGGCGGCCTTTGTGAAAAGTATGGTTGAAAACAATCTGTTGTACAACGATGCTTCTTTTGTCAAGTTGGCTTTTGAGGCTGCGCAGCAGCATGATGTGGAGGAGCTTATTGTCCTTGACCATGAATGCTCTGCCTTAAAAGCACCTGTTGAAATCAAAGAGGCAAGCAAAAAATTAGGTAATCGGCTTTTTAAAATTTTTGACCGACAGGCAAGTTCTGACTTGATTGACGCTTACCAGTTGGAAATAAAGAATAAAGGGGCAGATGGCCAATATGCCATTGTGTACGGTATTTATGCCCATTTATTTCAAATACCACTCTATGAAGCCATTTATTCATTCTGTTATTCGGCTACGGTGAATTTGATTACCAATGCGGTCAAAATGGTACCCTTAGGTCAATTATCAGGTCAGGATTTACTGTTTCAAATGGAGGAAATCTTGATTAAGACCACAGAAAAAGTCATTTCACTTGACCGAGAACTGGTAGGCATCTGCAATATCGGCTTTGATATCCGATGCATGCAGCACGAAAAACTGTATTCAAGGCTTTACATGTCATAATATTTTAACTCAAATTGTAAGATTAAAAATGTCCAAAGGTAATTACATTAAGATAGGCGTAGCCGGGCCAGTTGGGTCAGGCAAAACAGCACTTTTAGAAAAACTATCCAGAAGTCTTATCGATGAATATAGCATTGGAGTAATTACCAATGATATTTATACCAAAGAAGATGCTGAATTCCTAACGAAAAACAGCCTGCTTCCTGCGGATAGAATTATAGGTGTAGAAACAGGAGGCTGTCCCCACACCGCAATCCGAGAAGATGCGAGTATGAATCTGGAAGCCGTAGATGAGATGGCCAACCGCTTTGAGGATATAGAAATGATCTTTATTGAGAGTGGCGGGGATAATTTATCAGCCACTTTCAGTCCTGATCTTGCCGATGTGACCATCTTCGTCATTTCGGTGGCCGAAGGGGATAAAATTCCCCGAAAAGGAGGGCCGGGAATCACGCGGTCAGACCTTCTCGTGATCAATAAAACGGACCTGGCTCCTTATGTCAACGCAGATTTGGATGTAATGGAAAGGGATGCAAGAAGAATGAGAAAAGGGGCGCCTTTTGTATTTACAAACTTGATGATAGGAGAAGGTCTTGATGCAGTTATTGCTTGGATCAAGAAATTTGCCCTGCTGGAAAATGCCGAGGATTCTCCTTTATTGTTAAAATGAAATGTAATCTGTCAAAACAGGAAATGAATGGTTTAAAATCCATGGATTAAAGAAAACCGCATGATCAAAGAGATAGGAAAATTACATATTACCGTTGGGTTTAATGCCTTTGGTTCATACCTAAAAGACAAATATTTTACTCCTCCTTTCAAAATCGCCAATGTAGGTGAGAACAGAAATGATCCTGCCTGTTATTTGATGACCATGAGTTCATCTCCTGGAATTTTAGACGATGATGACCTGGATATACAAATCAATCTGGAAGCAGGTAGTAGGATGATGCTCTTGAATCAAGGATATCAACGTTTATTCACCATGAAAAAAGGTGCAAAGCAGCAAATGACCATCAATCTTCAGAAGAACAGTGAGCTAAGCTACATTCAGCATCCCATTGTACCCCAGTCTCAATCCATTTTTCATTCCAAATCGACCATCCATCTTGAAGAAAACTGCATTTTTACCTATGGAGAAATCATAACCTGTGGCAGAAAATTGTGCGGTGAAATATTTCATTTTAAACGATTTCAAAACCTGACAGAGGTTTTTTTGAATCAAAAATTGATCCTCAAGGACAACATTTTGCTACAGCCTGATAAAATTGATATCAATGCCTTGGGTCAGGTGGAGGGGTACACCCACCAAGCTACATTAATGTATGTCAACAGTAGAAATTTGGAAGCCAATGCAGAAGTAGAATTGATGCATGAGGCCATGTCAAAAGAAGAGGATTTAGCTTTTGGAGTTTCACAGCCATTGCCACAATTGGTGGTCTTGAGGGTCCTAGGAAACGGTGGCGAGCAATTGCTTGATGCCTTTAAAAAAATAGAAAAATCCCTTTGGGAATTGAATAAACACATAAACAAGGTTTCTCCTGAAAAAGTCCAAGTGAAGAAAATGGAAAGGGAAACGCTACTCCTGAAATAGATAACAACACGAAGCTGAGTATACTGGATGTCAATCCTTAACAGGATCTTTTTAGAAGATCTAAAATTGTAGTGCTATCAACATCTAAATCTAGATTTCGCATTTTGTAACAATTTACTGCTATGAAAAGATTAACGCTACTTGGATTGCTCTTGTTGTGTTTGAATTCTTCGTATGGACAGGTCAATTATGCTCAGTATGATTCTGCCATAATGAATGCCCAGCCAGTCTTAAATTTGGATAAATACAAATTTTTGAAAGACATCAACATGATAGCCAACACCCGGTTTGGGTTTTATTCGGATTTTGAAAACGGAGATTTAACAAACGGTAGATTTGCCATGCCGGAATTAAGGATGGAGGTGATGGGAAAGGTCAGTGAAAGAGTTCATTTTAGGATTCGGGATGTCTATGCCGGCCGGGCTACAGAGCCCAACAGTCAGGACAGGCTGAGACATTCTCTTGATATAGTTCAGATCCAGTATGATGTAAGCCCAACTTTTTCTATAGCTGGTGGCAAAATGCTCCCTGAGTGGGGGGCATTTGAATTTGAACTCAATCCGATCTACCTGCATGCTTTTAATCACCTGATAGAATATGGAGATCATTTTCAAACAGGTATCGTGGGAAAATGGCAGGTAGAAACCAATCACTTGCTTTCCTTTCAAGTGGTTAATTCCAGGAGTCGGTCCTTTGAAGAAGTATATGGTTTTGTGCCAGGTGTGGAAAGGGCAAAGATACCTCTAGGTGCTACTGTCAATTGGAGGGGGAATCTTTTTGAAGGAAAATACAATACTGCTTGGAGTTACAGTGCTTACACCGAAGCGGCCAACAAAAGGATGCTTCTTTTGCAGCTTGGAAACGAGCTAAGGCTGAATAATTTTACCTTACAATATGATTATAAGCTGAGCAATGATCAAATTGACCGCTTGGGACAAGTGAGTAACCTGATCAGTGAACAGTTAGGTTTCAGGGCATTGGATGTGAGGTATGTGGAGCATTGGATGCGTGGAGAGTATTTTTTGACCCCAAGACTAGCAGCAACGCTGATAGGAATGGTGAGTTCAGATTATTGGTTTGATGACAACTTACCCGGAATCGATGTTCCAAAAGATGATCATCTAAGGACCTCATGGAGTTTTACGGCAGCATTGGAATACCATGTTTTCCCCTCTCAAAAGCATAAAATCTTTCTGGCCTATGTAGGAAGGTATTTTAGGCATTCAGATTATGCTATAAGGCAATTTGATTTGGCTGACGCCAATACCGGACAACTATCGGTAGGTTTAATAACTCCATTGGTTTTCTTCTAAAAAAACAACTCTATTTATGAAAAATAAAGATGAAAAATTTTACGATCCGTTTCTTAAAGGAATAGGGCAAATCATGCTTCAGGAGAATTCCTTGACAGGGCTTTTATTCCTGATCGGAATTTTGATCAATTCTCCCCTATTGGCCTTAGGAACTTTGGTCGGTGCTGTTGTTGGTACCTTGACGGCAAAACTTTTTAAATACGATAAAGGAAACATCAGCAGCGGCCTTTATGGTTTCAATGCTGCCCTGGTAGGTATCGCCATGCTGGTGTTTTTTGAAGGAAGTATATTGGTTTGGATTGGGATCATTTTGCTTGCTGCCCTTTCAACCCTTGTCATGAATTTCTTCTTGAACAAAAAAATTCCAGTTTTCACCTTTCCTTTCATTGCTCTTGTCTGGATTGCCCTTTATTTCTTTCATGAAGTAGTTCCTGTAGATCCACCCGCAGAGGGTGATTTGGCTGGGCTTATTGAAGAAACCGTTGTTTTCGAACTGTCAAATTTTGGTTTTGGCTTTGGTGAGGTCATTTTTCAGGGAAGCCTATTGTCCGGATTGATCTTTATGATCGCTGTGTACATCAATAATCCCATTGCTGCAATCTATGGTCTCGTAGGGGCATTTTTTGCAGCTTTGTTTGCCGTATTGACCATCGATCAGTTTGATGCTTTGCAACAAGGATGGTTTACTTTCAATGCCGTCCTTTGTGCCATTGTATTTTCGGGATTGGAAAAGAAAGACGGGCTCTTTGTATTGATTGCTGTTTTCTTTTCTGTTCTTATTGAAAACTTTATGATGAGCAGGGGGCTGATTTTCCTTACCTTCCCCTTTGTAGCAGGCACATGGATTACCTTGTGGATCAAGCATCTCTTAGTAAAAAATCAGAATAATAAAATCAAAACAAAGATAGATCCGGTTTCGATATGATTTTAGTTCAAAAAATATTAGGCAATACCAAGGATATTGATGTATCAGGTAAGAGGCTTGATTTTTTGGATTTGGAGTGGTTTGAAGCGGGCAGGACCATAATCAGAAAACATACCCGAAACGGAGTGGAGGTGGGGATTAAAAAGGACTTAAATCCTCTAGAAGAAGGCGATGTGATCTACCTAAATGAGGAGACGGTCATTTTGATTTCGATCCGACCCACTTTATGTATCGTTTTCCGCCCACGAACAATTAGGGAAATGGCCGTAGTCTGTTATGAAATCGGGAACAAACATATCCCTATCTACATCAATGAGGAATCCGAGGTAATTGTTGCCTTTGAACACCCCTTGTATCACTTATTGGAAAGATTTGGATACAAGCCCAAAAGGGAGGAGAGAAAAATATTGAAAACAAGTCAGTTGGGTTCGGTCAACCACCTGGTAAAAAGTTACCAACCGATCACATTTAAGAATTAATAAGAATTGAGGTCATGCATGAAATTTCTGTGATTAGAACCATTGTAAGCACTTTAAAAGAGAAATATGAAGGAAATTTCGATAAAATCACGAAGGTTGAAATTGAAGCAGGTCTTCTGAGTAATATTCAGCCGGTGTTGATTCAAAACGCATTTGAAGCGCTGAGGTTGGAGTTACCTGAATTGATGGAACTTGAATTGGAAGTCAAGGTTTTGCCCATTATTGCCAGATGCAATAAGTGCAATGAAAATTTTGAGGTAAAATATCACAGGTTCATCTGTCCTTGCGGAGAACCAACCAAAGAGGTTATCCAAGGAGATGAATTGCAAATCAGTAAAGTTGAATTTATTAAGACATAAGTTATGAGTGATTTAAGAACACCAAAGAGTAACCGAATGCCGGCAGGTTCTGTACAATGTGACAACACCACATTGAACTTACTTAAGGCCAATGATTTTGTGGCAAAAGCCATCAAGGATAAATTGCCAAACCTATTGGTAGTCAATGTATGTTCCTCTCCCGGAAGTGGAAAAACCACCTTGATGCAGGAAACAGGAAAGCTATTGAGGGACCGGTTGAACATTGCTGTATTGGTAGGTGATCCTGAAACCGATAGAGATGCAGTTAGGATGAAGGAAGTTGGAATCAATGCACTTCAAATCGTTACTGGAGGGATGTGTCATATTGAGGCGCAGATGATCCTTCAGGCTTTGGATCACATTGACCTTACAGATACTGATTTATTATTTATCGAGAATGTAGGGAATCTGGTTTGTCCTGCGGCTTTTGACTTGGGAGAGGACTACAGGGTAACGCTGATTGCCTCTACTGAGGGAGATGACAAACCCAAAAAATATCCTAGGATGTTTCTCACAAGTGAGTTGATGCTTGTTTCCAAGTCTGATTTGTTGCCCTATGTTCCCTTTTCCATTGAAGCGGTAACGAAGGATGCACGTGAAGTCAACCCAACTTTGGAGGTAATTACGATCAGTAGTTTGAAGGGAGAAGGTTTGGACCGATGGTGTGATTGGTTGATTGAAAAAGTCGAAGAGAAGAAAGCCAAAAATCAAGTAGCTCAAGAATAAATAGAAACAGTTTCACTACGCTACATCAAATGATCCTGAAAAGATAATAATGGAATCGAAAGAACTTCAAACCATACTGGCTTCTGAGGCAATGATCCTTGATTCAAAGGTGAATTTGGATGGAAAAGAGATCCATTACCTGGATCTGGAATGGTATGAATTGAACAGTGGCAAACTGACTCGTGAAACAGATCATGGTCTGAAGGTTCAAATCAGAAAAAGCAGCAACCACGTTTATCAGGATCATGACCTCATCTATATTGATTCAGAAAAGATCATTCGAATCAGGTTAAAACCCTGTGATTGTATCGTCATTTCATCTCAAAACTTAAATGAGGTTGGGCAGGTTTCTTTTGCTATCGGAAACCAACATTTGCCCATCTTTTTGAATCAGGAAGATGAACTTTTATTGGCCTATGATGGAAAGTCTTATCAGATGCTGTCCTCATTCGGATTTCAGATCAGAATCGAGCAAAAGTCCTTGCATCCACATGAAATGATAAAAGCTTATGGAAATTATTTACAGTAAGCTTATAAATACACAACAGCAGGAATTTTAAATCTCAGTTTTCAAATAATACAAAAACACATAACCAAAACAATCATGAAAAAACTAATCAGTATGCTAACGGCAGCTTTATTTGCTGTCCCTTTTATGGTATCGGCCCATCCCGGTCATGGTGAAGAAGATCCACAGAGCCTTCTTCATTGGTTGAAAAACCCAGAGCATTCAATTCCCTTGGTATTGGCAATTGCTGCCATAGCTTATTTGGTCGTGAGGTTAAACAGAAACAGACAAAGTAAAGCTTCCAGAAAATAAGCGTTTCAAAGTAAAATAAACCTGCATTCCAATTTTCTTTATTGCTGAGACTTAGATCTGATTTTTTCTGTAAAGGGTTGGAATGTAGCTTATTGTTTTAAAAAGGGACCATCACAAAGCAATATGCGTTTGAATAATAAATTCTCCGGCATTTCCTGCATTTCTGTAATTTTCAAAAAATGATCTTTGTCGGTATTCAAAACTGATTTTGGACCTATGGGCGGTAATAAAATAATTGAGGCCCAAACTGAACTGTGTAGATCCCTCATCAAAGAATTCGAATCTATTGAAGGTAACAGATCCAAAAGGTTGAAGCATACCGAGATCACCTATCAAATTTTTCGGAAGCAGATATCCGGCCTGACTGTAGAAAATATGCCCTGTCCCAATCATCGGTTGGGCATTGCCTGGCCCATTTTGAGTGGTTCCTTGACCTAGGCCTGTATTCATAATTCCAATGTTCCTGATATAATTCGGGCCAAAATCATAGTTGTAAAACACAGAGTACAGCGTTAAGGCAGTGCCTAAAGAACTGTTAATGGGCATATCCAAAAACAAATCCAATGAAAATAAACTGATATCATGGGAATTGATGTTTCCCTGCCCATCTACAGAACTGGTTGCTTTAGCATGGTGGTGCCAGCCTCCCCCGACATTCAATACTTTCCTGGCACCTAGATAAGAACCTACAAAAAAGGGTAATTTGTTGTTTTCATGCTCCCAAAACTGATAGGCCACATAACCTTGGCTTGCCCAGTTGTCATTGACCACATTGACGGCAATAGGGCGTTGGCGGTCTTCATCAAATGTCCCCCCTGCGCCAACGGAGAATGGTTTGTTTAAGGCAAAGCGGTAATCCCAGTTTAATACCTGCCCTTTGGCGTAGACCCCAAACTGTCTTGCAAACTGGTCCGTCATTTCAATCAATGGCCAATTGAATATCGGTGCGTCCATGGTCAGAAAATTAAGCGTGCTCGCACTTGACATCCTTGATATGCCATTCCAGTAGTGTAATCCCATACCGATATGGAGTTCAGGGATTACTTTAAATTCTGTCCATACATCATGGAAAAACATCTGTGGCTTTTTTGATGATCTCAAATCTACATTGTTGTTGGGATTGTTAGGATCCAGAGTGATGGGAATGGTTCCCGCATTGCCATTCATGCCACCACCCGGTATACCTCCATTCATAAAAGTTTGGTTATTGATCCCCCAATGCGCCAGGATCAAAAACTTGGGAGATATGGATGCATAAGTCAACATCCTGGCTCTTCTAATTCCTATATCTGCCGTTGAATTTCTTGGATTCCCATCTACTCCCAGAGTCCCAGGATTATTCTCCAAACTTCTAAACCAAATTTGCCCCCACAATATGATTCGCACATACTTGGACCCATCCTCAGAAAGCTTTAAGATCAAGGGTTGATAGTCCTCTCCAATTTCATCTCCTGGAAAGGCGTATCTCAGGGAGTCAGCTTCATTTTGATCTTCAGTCTGACCAAAGGCTTGGATTGAAATGACCATGATGAAAAATGAAAGGAGGATTTTTTGCAATTGCATGCTCATGATTCCTTGATGTGCTTGCGCTTAAAAGATATTTAGATCAAATACCTTAAATGATTTATTAGGTAGTCCTTTGAATCCCTAGTCTTATCCAAAATGTCTTTTTAGCATTTTATCAATATTGGTGATTCATGCCATCTGAATAATTGGAAAAAGAGGAGGAGTTAAACCTCCTCTTTTGATTCCTTGGGGATATAGCTGTAACTGATGTTATTCAAAATCCAGAGACTGGCAATGGCCAACAAAAGGATTAAAAACCAAGAGCTGCTCCATAATCCGGTCCATTTTAGTAAATAGCCAAATAAGATTGGACAGATAAATCCGCCCATTGCACCAATGAAGGCAACCATTCCTCCCACAGATCCCACTTCGTTTGGAAAATAATCCGGAATATACTTGAATACCCCTGACATTCCAGCCCCCCAAATGGCACCCAATAGAATGGCAAATGCGGCGAAAACCCACATGTCTGCCTGAAAGGAGATCAAAGTCACTCCTCTTGCCAACAAATCTTTTTGTCCTACATTATCTCCTTGTTCCACCACCGATTCATTCCAACTGTATTTTGCAGGAAAATACTTTGCGATACCAGTAGGATTATCAATTCTCTCTTGGGCAAGCTCTTGGGGTCTTAGGCTAAATGATCTTCCAGATACCTGGATTTCTGTTTCAGAAACCAACTCAACAGGGCCAGAAACAGTGGATGTGATTCCTTTTCCAGGGGTGTAAATATCCATTTTTGGAATCATTAAAAGGGCTGATAACAAAATGGTGGCCTGGAAGGCAAACAATACAACCTTTTTGGCCCCATGTTTATCGCTCATGATACCGCCAACAATACGGGTTAATGCAGTAGGTAAACTGAATGCTGAAGCAAGGAACCCAGCCATCACCAAAGTTACACCATAAACATTCATGAAATAAGGAACTAACCATTGGGCAAGGGCCACATAGCAGCCGAATACCAGAAAATAATACAAACCCAAGCGCCATACTTTGCCATGTTTGATGGGAGCCAGAATTGAAGCAAGCGATTTGCTTTCTTTGACGACGGTTTTACTTTTTCCGAAGACAGCAAACAGAGCGGTAGTTACCAATAACACATAGGCATAAATCTTTGGCAATTCCCTCCATCCTTCGGGGTTTAAACCTTCATCCGTTAACACATTGAGCAAATAGGGAGCGATGAGGGTGGTCAACGCGGCTCCTCCAGTTCCTGCTCCTAATATGCCCAAGGCCCGACCCTGCCAGTTGGATGGATAAAAGGCAGAAACATAGCCTACTCCTATGGCAAAACTAGCACCTGTCAATCCACAACCCAAGCTGATCAAGGCGAAAGATGTAAATCCAGTGGCAAAACTCAACGAATAAAAGAAAACTGCACTGATCAGCATCAAAGCAATAAACATCGTTTTGCCTCCAAACTTGTCAGTTAAAATTCCTGCAGGAAAACGAAAAAGTGCACCAGTAAATACCGGGAGTCCGATTAACCAGCCCGTCTGGATGGAATCCCACTCAAATATCCCTTGGTTGGCCAGGTAGGTGACGAGTACTCCGTTCATGGTCCAAGCAGCAAAAGTCAGTGCATAAGCCAAGGTGCTTATGGCTAAAATCTTGTGTGATTCAGAGGAAATTTCAGTGGCCATATTTCGTGTTTTTTTAAAAAGGAAATAAAACTCAATATAATTATAAGATTAATATATTAATCATTCGTGAACAACTAATATAGAAAAATGGGAAAAGTATTTTTGCTTTTATTATCTATAGGGTAATCACCCATGTGAATTAGCTTTTTTGCTTGATTAAAAGGCAATTAGAGCCTGTTCAGTTTGAAGGAATTTTAAAAAATAATAATTTGGAGAAGGCTGGTGAATACTGAGGAGGATTGGTTTTTGACTGAAATATTTGAGGCAATAATTTTGATTTATCTTAGAAAAATTAAATATTTTCATTCAAAAAAAAGAAGGTTTGAAAAGTGCTAATCTTCTCTTTGACTGACAATAAACACCGTTCCCGCCGGGTCAGTAATCCAGTGCATGTTTTCCGGAAGTTGTTCCAATTCGTCACAGGTCTTGATGCCATTTTCCTGAAGATAATTTGTGGCTTGCTCGACATTGTCAACATTCAGTTCCAACCAGGTTTCCGAATGGGTATAATTGTCGACACAGTCCAACCATAAGATGTTATTCCCAAATTTAACCTGATGGGTTCTTGAAATTGTGGGGTGGGTTATGGGTTTCTCCTCCACTTCTAATTTTAAAATGTCCCTGTAAAAGGCTACGCTTTTGTCATACTTGCTTTTAGGAATTTTTACGGCGATGTTGATGCCACCCGAAAATTTTGGATTCATGTCTGTTTCTTTTTATCTACATCTAGAATAAGAAAATCTTTATTTCGAAAAAACAAACTTGAGATTTTTCAATTATGGGGTTTTTACTTTCTCAATTGGAGGATTGGTCCATACTCCTGTCAAAACCGTTTCTTCAGGGCCGTATAGTCTCATGACACTGTAAAAAGGACCATCGGGTGCAGGCAGCCAATTGGCCTCCAGTTCTTTACCGGGGGAATTTTTTTGAAGGTAGATGGTAATGGATCCATCAGGATTTTTCACGAAATCATCTATCATATTGGAATTGACCAAATACCTGTTGATGTGGTTGTCGACCAGCAATTGGGACTTACCATCGTACATGGTCAACGACCAAAATGCCTTTACAGGTGGAAGGTTATCCGGTTGCAGTGTCATCGTGTAATTATATGCCGAAGCATTCAGAGGTTGTCCCTCTTTATCAATCATATAAAATGGGTAGGTGGCTTCAGAACCGGAGTTCCCATATATTCCCAGATATGCGCCTACAGCCCTGATCATATGTATGTTGTCATGGCCGTAGTTATCCTGAGCACTTTTTTCAAGAAATTCCCGGGTGCCAAAAATTTTGGAACTGCCAAGAGGGTCACTGTTGGTCTTGGCGATAAAGGCCTCCATTTCAGCAAAGGCATCTTTTACACCTTGTTGAATGGCTTCCTGGACTTCAGGTTCAAAACGGTTGATATCATATCCCTTTTGGGTACCGATGCCCAGTTTTGCCATCCTTTCCATCAAAGGCTTCTCCTTTTCCACAGGCTGAACGAGTTTGAGCACGAAATCCAGGTAGTTGAAAGCAGCTTCGGTAAATTGATCCCCCTCCTGCCAAACCGGGAATTCCATGTTCCTTTTCTTTGGCCTTGAGGATTCACCCCGATATTCCCTAAGGGTTTGCATCTTGTATTGGTTTTGGATTTCCTGGACTCGCCCGAGATCATGGGTATCCATCATTTGGGTCCTGACGATGGTAAAGAAAATAGGCGTCTCTGTACGGAGCACCTCTGTAATCCCCTCCGGTACATTTCCCGACCAATCTTTGGTGGCGACCAGATATTTTCCGGCCTGACTGCCGGTCGTCAAAGAACCTATGTAAGCAAAATTATGGGTATAAAGGTCAATCAATTGAAAACTGTAATACCGGTCATCTTCCATTTCCGGTACTGTAAAAATTACAGGTTCCTCTTGTATGTCACTCCAAAACATGCAGTAGGGCGTGTCGGAATTGACAGTGACAATGGCTTTGTCTTCAGGCGTATAAAGCCTGGCTTCACAGGAAATTTCGTTAAACTCCCCCTTGTAATCACCTGAGTTTTTATCTACGACATTCGCATATAGGGTCTTATAATTAAGCACCAAAGGGAGGCCATAAATGTAGGCTTCCTTGGCGATGCTTTTGGCCTCCTCAACAGGTAATTTTTGATCGGGTTTCCCACAGCTTTGGATAAATATGAGAAGGCTTAGGTAAAAAATTTTGCTATGATTTTTCATAATATGGCTATTTTGTTCTGAAACAAGTGAAGGGATCCGTTCAGATTTTCCGAATCGGGGCTGGTTTCCAGGTGCCATCCAATACTTTGTCTTCAGGTCCATAAATCCGCATCATGACATTGAACCCGCCAGCTGGAGCAGGCAGCCAGTTGTCCTTTCCTTGGGAAGGTTCTTGATGACTGAAATATATCGTCAAAGAACCATCGGGACTGGTTTTCAGTCCTTTGGTCCTGTCGCCGATGGAGTATCTGTTGATGCTGTTTTCCACGAGAAGCTGGTTTTCATTGTCATACATGGTCAGGGACCAGAAATATTTGGCTGGAGGAAGTTCCCCTTTAGGAAAAGTTACTGCATAGGTATTGCTACCGTCCAAAATCTCCCCGTCTCCATCTACAAAGGCCAGCGGGTAGTATGCCTCAAAAGGGCTATTGGCATAGATCCCGATTTTGGCGATGTTTGTCCTGGCTGTAAAATTATCCCCAAAATATTCACCTAGTGGAAACATGGTCCAGCCATTGACCACTTTACCTAGGTTTTTGGAGCTGCTTTCGATCTTTTCTATTCCCTTCTTTATTCCACTTAAGATGGCTTCCCGGTATTCAGGGTTTTCCTCATAGAAAGGATAACCTTCTCCAGGTCTAACGCCAATCACTTCATAACTGCCTATGATTTGGGCATCCTTTTCATTTGGCTTGGTGTATTGCAAAAGGAAATTAAGCAGTTCAAAATACCTTTGGTTTTCCTTATCACTTTCCTGATAAGAAGGGAAATTGATGGGTTCAACAGACTTGGCTTGGAATTCAGGGTAAAATTCACTCATCAATCCCAGTTCATATTGGGATTGGGTTTGTTTGGCCTTTTCTATATCTTCGGGATCATCCACATTGACCCCTGTTCTGCCTATTACCGATACAATTTCACTTGGAGCAGCTATTTGCTTCACTCCCTCAGGAAGCTCACCATTGAAGGTTGGAGGGGTAATGACAAAAATATTTTCGTCTGTACCAGTCGAGTTACTTCCCACATAAGCAAAATTGTCGGTTACCAAACTTATAAATTGAAAGGAATAATAACGGTCCTTGATCTCAGGTACTTTTATCACGACAGGTTGGGAACGAAGGTCGAGTGTGGCGGTTGAATAAAAAGTGTCGTTGTTGGGGCTGACCACGAATTTATCCTCTGGAGTGTACAATACGGCTGAATGAACCAATTTGTTCATAGGCTGGTACCTGGGAGAAGTTTTGTCTACATAAAAGGCATATATGGCCTTGTAATTTTCCACAATGGGGAATGTGTGGAAATAGGCTTCTTCCACCATCTTTTCCACTTCTTCCGGTGTCAGCTTGTTTTCTTCTTCCTGGGGCCCCTGACAGGATACCAAAAGGATCATTCCCAACAAGGCCACATAAGAAAAAAATGCTTTTTGCGGCAAGCAATTCCAGTTTCTTTTTGATTCAGAACAATTTAATTTGGCTTTTAACATATTTGCTTTGATTAAATCGGTTGAGGTTTTATTAAACATGTATGTACGCAATGATGCCAGTAAAATGGTAATTCAATATAATTCTCACTAGCAAATTGAAATCTCAGGCAACATCTGACTTCCGACTTCGGACTTTCTAGCCATTTGAGGTAGAATATTGGGTTAATGGCCAAGATGCGGTTAATCATATTATATAATATTAAAGTCTCTGCAACCCGTAGATTCTAGTCTTGCTTGGTTGGCTTGTTCCCTCCAATGGGAATCCTCAGATAAAGGTACAAAGATGAATTCCGGACTTCCTGCCCGGAAGAGGCCAATACATCCACCAGTCCATGGTAGTACAGAAAGCCTACGCTCATGCTTTTTGTTATTTCTTTCAGTTTGTACCCCACACCTCCTACTACACCTGCATCAAACCTGCCATAATCACTTCTCACATCCCTTTGATATTCAACATCCCCTCCATCGAATTCCACATCGAAAAAATCAAATGCCCTAGTTCTGATTCCTGCCTGTAAGCCACCTTCCAATAACCACCTGGATTGAATCCGTTGTTGCCACATAACAGGAAGGTAGAAATAATTGATTTTTGTGGTCAATGCTCCCCCTTCAAATATCCCGTCAAAGCCAGGGTCGCCCAAAGGATAGGTGGCCATTCCCCTGGCCCCTACATTGGATTTGACCAGCAGTCCGGTACTTAAATAGGAATTTTCCATCAGGAGAATATTGAAATAGAACCCGAGGTTGAAATTATTGAGGGCTTGGGCATCCTCAATTCCTCTCAGGTCCGAGCGGTTCATGCCGCCGGTGATGCCGAATTCGATTTTATCCGTATTGAGGGCATCCCCAAAAAGCAGGGAAATCAATATCTGGCCTTGGCAGAAAGCCGGAACAATTAAAAATAAAGCTGCCATCAGCACTACTTTACATTTTATCATATCTTCGGACCCTAGGGCTATTGGTTTTTTAATATTTGTGGATATTGGTTATTTATAAGCCACCTCCAATTTATTCACTTTTCCATTGAACTTGAAGGGCGCATTTTTGAAATAAGCATCTGAAACAGGAGACCCCAAATCCTCTCCAATGTCAAAGCAATCATTAGCGGTAAAGCCGACCGTGGCAAGAATGGGGATATGGCCACTGAGGTATTCCTTACCGTTGACATACAGGGTAAGCTCTCCGCTTTTAAGATGGGGGTACATCTCATTGGGTTTGGTATTCAGGTCTATTTCAATTTTGGCTTTACCCTCCGGCACTTTGGTTTTTCCACTCATGAAGGTTCGGGAAACCAGAAATTGATTGTACTCATAGTGAATGATCCCATTCCTCATGTAACAGGTAAGCCCGCCTGCATAGCCACCAATGGAAAACAAAACCCCGTTGCCGTTTTTGGGTATTTCGGCCTCTATGGTGGTTTTATTGGCAATGGTTCCAATCCTGGGTGCGGCAGCTTCAGGCACCCTTGTGATGTGTCCATGGTATTGGAATTCAGTGGTCTCACCAAAGGAAAGGGAATCAGGATGTAAAAACATGTAGAGCCCTCCTCCTATGGGGAGGTTTTGGTTTTTAGCCGATTCAATCAAAAAGAGTTCTTTGAGTGCCTCCAGTTTTTCAGGAAATTCCTGTGAAAGATCGTTTGCCTGTGAGAAGTCTTCCTCCAGGTTAAACAATTCCCATACATCTTTATCAGGTGTCCATTCCTGTATACCCGGGGTGACAGTCACCCATGGGATCCTTGGACCAAAAGTCGAAGCCATCCAACCATCATGGTAGATGGCCCTACTGCCCATAATGTCAAAAAATTGGGTCAAAAGTCTTCCTTTAGCATCTGGGTCTGAAAATGAGTAAGCCATACTGACCCCATCAATCGGTATTTGTTGAAATCCATTTACCACCTGTGGTGCCTCTATGTTCAGGATCTCGTAGATCGTGGGAACGATGTCATTGACATGGTGAAACTGTGAACGGACTTTGTCATCAGGCATGATTTCTTTGGGCCAGGACACCACCATGGGCTGTCTGATCCCTCCAAAAAAGGAGGCCAATAATTTGGTGCCTCTGAAAGGGGTAGACCCTGCCCAAGCCCACCCTGCATGGTACATATTATCTGTTTTGGGACTTCCGATCACATCCAATCCACCCAATTCATCAACCACTCTGAGGTGATCAGAAATTTGGGTGGGGATCTGGTTTTGGGCCAGCAATTCGCTGATCGTACCCTGTTGGCCTTCAGCACTGGACCCGTTATCCCCCCAAATATAAAAAATCAAGGTGTTCTCTTTGATACCCAAATGCTCCAGCTCATCAATTATTCTGCCTGCATGAAAGTCAGTATGTTCGGTAAACCCTGCAAATACCTCCATCAATCGCCTTTGGAAGGGCCTTTCATTTTCTGGAATGTCGTTCCAAGCTTGCAACCCCTCCGGCCTTTCAGTCAAAATGGTGTTTTCCGGTGTCCACCCCAATTTTTTTTGATTTTCAAATACCCTTGTCCTGTAATTGTCCCAACCATCATCGAACTTCCCTTTGTATTTGTCTGCCCATTCTTTGTGTACATGATGGGGGCCGTGGACAGCCCCTGTTGCCCAATACATGAGAAAAGGCTTGTCTTGATGGATAGCCTGATGCTTTCTGATCCATTCTATGGCATTGTCAGCAAGGTCTTCTGTAAGGTGGTAGCCTTCTTCCGGAGTTTTTGGGGGATGCACCAAGGTGGTGTTTTTGACCAGATTGGGTTCATATTGGGAAGCTTCCCCTGCCAGAAATCCATAGAAATATTCAAAACCGTATCCGGTAGGCCAAAATTCAAAAGGACCCGTCTCGCTGGTTTGGGGCGTAGGGGTGTTGTGCCACTTTCCAAAGGCTGAAGTGCTGTACCCATAATTCCTCAACACTTCTGCTACGGTAGCCGCTGACTTGGGAATCACACCACTGAATCCATCCCAGTCATTAGCAAACTCGGTGATTTGTCCCGTGCTTACCCGGGTATGATTTCTGCCAGTCAATAATGAGGCACGGGTAGGGGAACACATGGCCGTGGAATGAAACCGGTTGTAGGAAATGCCTTCCTTGCTCAACTTCGTCAGGCTCGGTGTGTTTACCTCCCCGCCAAAGGTATTGGGCAGGGCCGGACCTGAATCATCGATCAAGATGATCAAAATATTAGGCGCATCATCGGGTAAATTTGACGGGATTTGTCGGTTTTGATATACCGATTCCTGCATGGTCCTTCCAGCTTTACTGGCAGAAGGTGTTTGTTTAAACGGTAAAATTTCCTGCGCATTTGCCAGTATTGGGAAATACATGAATGGCACCATTGCCATTACAGTGAAGGCCTTAGTTAAGGAATTGGGCCATTTTGAAAATGTTTGTAGCTTCATCATACTTTTGGCTTTGGTAAATGATCAATACTTGATTATCAATAAAATGAATGCAGGTTAAGTAGGAAGTCTATGGGAAATCTCCGTTGGGAAAGATTTGCTTCCAATCTTTGGCCATATCGACAACTTGCCAGTTGTAAAATGCAGCACTGTCCAATCCTTTATTCAATACCCCGATATGCCCTTTCCGGTCATAGCCAAACTCTCTGATGCTATCAGTATGGTGAATCAACATCCCAAACCGCGGACCTGATGCTGTCGTTGTATATTGAAGCATTTCAAAGTCCCCATCGCTGTTGCCTGCAGCAAATACCGGAATCTTTCCAATGGCACGGTGAATGCCGATGGGTTTGGCTGCTTTATCGTCATTGAATACCATTTCCGGAAGCTTTTGCAGACTGGCCTCACCTTCAGAAAAACGGTATTCATATCCACCCATACTGCCCACTACCTGGTAGGGAGGTATGTCATAGGCTTCCTCTACCCATGCACGCATAAAATCAATCCCTCCTCCGCTGACGATAAAGGTCTTGTAGCCATTGGAACGCAAAAACTCCAAAAGCTCCAACATAGGTTGGAACACCATTTCATTGTATTTTTTGCCCGTTACAGGATGGGTGGCTGTAACCAGCCACGCTTTGACCGAAGCATCGTACTCGGCAGCTGTCATGCCACTATGGCTTTCCGACATAAGGTTAGCCAGTCCTTTCTCTCCGGAAGCCATCAAGGAGGAATGATCATCTTCCAATACCGCTTGGAAAGGCTGCTGCGTTTTCCACTCGGGATGTTGTGGAGCCTTCCGTTTGATTTCATCCAGCGCAAAGGCCAACTGGAAATAAATGGGCTGTTCTGACCATAAGGTCCCATCATTGTCAAAGCAGGCAATCCTGTCCGGAGGTTTGACAAAATCGGTGTGGGAGCTATCCGTTGTGTTCCTGACAAAATCCAAAACAGCCTCTTTTGCCTTACCTTCCTTCCAAGATGGCAGGGGATCATCCAACCCATTTTCAGGATGTGATGCCAATACATTTTGTGGCTGCCCACAGCTAAAGGATAGCCACAGAATACCAAAACAAACAATTAGAAAAATATACTTTCCCATGACAAATGGATGTCCATATAAATCAATTACTCATACTCTTCAACATATCGTTTACCCTTTTCTCCAAGGCTGTCAGACTCCACTCACCTGGGGTCTGGCTTGGAGGATAGTCTATGAAAGTCATCAGAAATCGGGAAGCGTATTGTTGAATGGGTGCAACGACGAAAGCACGGTCAAGGGTCCAATCGTAATACGTGTTAGAGGATTCCATGGCTTTTTCAAAAGGATCCCTTCTTAGGTTTACCAGGCTGGGAGACCTCAATTCCACATAAGGTTCCAGCCAAACTTGCAATTGTCTGGCACGGTTTTCCAAAAAGTTGACTTTCCAGTCACCATAGCGGATGCCGGAAATATTGCCTCCATCAGTCATGTAAAAGAACCCTTCTCTCGCAGAGGTTTCAGACTTTCCGGTGAGGTAGTCCAATTGGTTTTTACCATCAATGTAATTTCTGTATTTACGTCCGTTTAAAGAAGTGCCATTTTTCAACTGCTCCGATATGTTGGCGTTTCCTGCTATGGCAGCAAAAGTAGGAAGCCAGTCTTCATGACTGACAATCCCGTTGAGGACTTTCCCGGCTTCAAATTTTCCCGGCCAGCGCACAAAAGCAGGTACACGGTAGGCGCCTTCCCAATTGCTGTTTTTTTCTCCATGGAATGGAGTCGTCGCTGCATCCGGCCAGGTATTATAATGTGGGCCATTGTCCGTAGAATAGACCACGATGGTATTGTCTGCGATCCCCAATTCGTCCAGTAAAGCCAACAATTCGCCTACATGCATGTCATGTTCCACCATTCCATCACCATACTCATCCTGACCGGATAGACCTCTATGCTCTTCTTTAACATGGGTTCTGAAGTGCATCCGGGTGGCATTCCACCAACAAAAGAATGGCTTGCCATCCGAAACCTGTTTTTGAATAAATTCCTTTGCAGCCGCAAGGGTTTCTTCATCCACGGTTTCCATGCGCTTTTTGGTCAAAGCCCCGGTATCTTCCACTTTTTGACCGCCTTTGCCATCGGCCCAGCTTTTGATCACTCCCCTGGGTCCGAAAGCCTCCTTGAAAGTTCGGCCATCGGCCATCACCATATCCCCGGGATAATCTTCGTTTTCAGGTTCTTCTTCTGCATTCAGGTGGTAGAGGTTCCCAAAAAATTCATCAAATCCATGCATGGTTGGCAGGTGTTCGTCCCTATCTCCCTGATGGTTTTTACCAAACTGTCCCGTATTGTATCCTTGGCTCTTCAATACCGTGGCAATGGTGACATCTGTTTTTTGCCAGCCCTCTTTGAAACCAGGCATTCCTACCTTGGTCATTCCTGTGCGGACAGGGGAAGTACCTGCCAGAAAGGCTGCACGACCAGCAGTACAACTCTGTTGACCATAATAATCAGTAAACGAAATGCCTTCTTTTGCAATCCGGTCTATGTTAGGGGTTTGGTATCCCATCATGCCATGGCTATTGTGGCTGACATTCCAATAGCCGATGTCATCTCCCCAAATCACGAGGATGTTTGGCTTGGACTCTTGGGCATTTAAGATGCCCATACTCAAGGTGAAGAACAAAAAACAAAGTACTGGATTTTTCATGGTGTAATTTTATTTAGGGTTTGGAATTAATTCTGAGTGGCTGGCAGTATGATCCCATCGTCAATGAGCTGTTCCACCACCTTTTTGGAAAATGCCTTGGCAGCCGTATCTATGTTGGATGGATTGGTGGTCTGAGACTGTGCGGACCAGACCAGTTTTTCAGTGGAGGTGTCGTAAAGGTTGATTTCCAAAAAGTAATTGTTGTCCGTTTCATAGTAACCGGGAGAGGAAACCATTGGCTGATACAATCCGTAGTAGCCTCCAAACCTGCCATACCCTCCATAAAGCATGGGATTGTAATAGTTGGTGCTTCCAGGCACATACCTGGTTTCGGTGGACTTTACCAATACAGCCACAGTCATGATGCCGTCACTTCCACTTTCCTTAATGGCCTGCACGACCTCATCGATGTTGTCTTTTTTTCTTGAAAGTCCCGGCTGTATATTTTCCAGATTACTCTCTGCTTGAATGCCCTTTTCCCTCAAAAGCTGGTCAATGTCATCTTCGATGGTTTTTTTGGCCACCATGTTTTCATTGATCAGGGCAACCACGTAGAGGTCTTGATAACCTGTCTCAGCAGCTTCAGGACTTTTCCAAGAACCAATGATTTTGGTGGAAGGGGAACAGCCTGACCATGTCATGAAGACAAACAGGCCCAAAATTCCGATGATGTGTCTGGTCATTTTCATTTGATTGTAACTTGTTTTTTAAGGTTGATAACTTGTATGCAAAGAATTCAAATTCACATCCCAACACAATCTGCCAAAAGACCCTTTAGCACTCACTTTTATGATGGGGTTTTTCTACCCTTTAATTAATGGTCGAAGCACTTAAAGTCCTTTTTCAAGACTTAAAATCAATTCTTATACTCAATCCAGCCAATTGTGATCCAAGTAAAAGATAGGAGCCAGTGGATTGATCCTTATTACAAGGGAAGTTTTTCCGATCTGAGATATAAAGAAACTTTTATTAAAATGTCCGACAGTCCGCCTTTGCAAGACGCTAAATTGAGTTTTGAGAAATTTAAAGGTATCCTCTATAAATAGAGCTGAAAAGTGTATGGAGATTATTTTCGCACAAAATAATCAATTCTTTGCAAGAAAAAATTTAATAAAACATATAAGTTATTCCATTTTAAACTGGAAATACCAGGATCGTTTTTTTGTATTTGTAGTATTTTTTTCTGAATTTGATTGTCATGTAGAGTAGCGTTTAAAAGATTTTGTGGGTTATTTAAAGTTTAAGCTATATAATTCCCGAAGTGAATAAGGTATTCCCAATGAATTTGACCATATGGTATATTTTCAATTGATTGTTTTATGGATCCAGTTTATTTTCAATCCAGTCTGATTTTAGCCTCTTCGGTTTCATTTTTTGTGGGGGTTTTGCTTTTGTGGTTTAAATCCACCAACAGAGAAGCCGGAAATTTGCTTTCCTTTGCCTTTTTGTTGCTATCCTATCCGATATTTCTCACTTACTTGGTGAGTACAGGATTCATAGAGGTGGTTCCTCACCTCTATCGGACCGGTTACGTGGCGATGATTCTGTTCGTTCCGGTGTCTTACCTTTATGTGAGATCTTTGTTTTCTCAGGTCAAGCTTTCCAAAAAGGACCTTTGGCACGGTCTGCCTGCCCTCCTATATTTGCTGGATTTTCTTCCGTTTTTTTTGTTGACTGGTGAAGAAAAAATGCAAGCCCTCAACAGTGGAGAAGCAGGTTCTACAATTTTGATGTTTGCCGAAAGCCGTTTCCTTCCCGCCGGGGGTTACCTTACCCTCAAATACCTGATTCAAGGGATTTATTGGATGTTACAGGCAAGTATTTTATTCCGGTATGTCCATAACCAAAAGCAGCAGGTATTGGCAAAAAATAGAGTCCTTCTGATTTGGGTTGGGGTATTTCTGTTCTGTCAGCTGACTGTTTTCATGCCACCTTTGCCCTTCCTGGGGGAAGCATTTAGGGAATATCAATATTTGGTCTATCTGTTTATGACAGGAAGCTTATGTACCCTATCGGCGGTTAGTTTGTTTCTTTTTCCTGAAATTCTCTATGGTATTCAGGAATTGCCACACAGGGCCTCCTTGATTTCAAAGCAGTCCAGGCCAAATGTCGAAAATGCCAAAGACCGGTACCTTTCGAAAGCCAAAATTCAAGAGCTTTCCGATTTGGTTCACGATCATTTCGAACAGCATCAACCGTACCTCAAGCTCCAATACAGCCTTTCTCAAATGTCCGGAGAACTGGGTGTGCCTGCGCAATATCTGTCTGCTGCCATCAATGAATGTGATCAGGTCAATTTCAATGATTTTTTAAACAGGTACAGGATTCAATACTGTCTTGAAAAATTGCAGGAAGATAGGTTTTCTTACCAAAAAATTGACTGGATTGCCGAACAGTGTGGATTCAACAACCGAAACACCTTCACACAGGCCTTTAAAAAGGTGACTGGAATGTCCCCATCTGCTTATATCAAAAAGGTAAAAGCCTTGTAACATTTGGTGAAACACCCTGCTCTTACTAAAAAAAATCAGGTTCTTGACATATACAAAGAACCTGATTGAGCATAAAAAGCGCTGTTTTAGTCCAATTTTCCGAATTTGCCTGAATGGAAATCGTCAATTGCCTGAACAATTTCCTCATGGGTATTCATCACAAAAGGGCCATGGGCCACGATGGGTTCATGCAGCGGTTCTCCACTCAACAGCAGAACTGTGGCATCCGTCATGCTTTCGACTGTAAATTCCTCCCCTGAGTTTTCGAGTAACACAAAATGGTCAGATTCCACTTTCACCTCACCATTCACCAGAATACTACCTTCAATCACCAATAGCCCTGTGCTGTAAGTTTCTGGAAGCGAAAAGCTTCCTTTTCCCCCGGCATTTAACTTCAGGTTATAAAGGTGCACTGGAGAATAGGTTGTTGCAGCCCCTTTTACCCCATTCCATTCACCCGCAATGACTTCAACAGTTCCCCCGTTTCCGGGAAGGTTGACTTTTGGAATCATCGCATTCGTGATGCCCTGATAGTGGGGGGTGGACATTTTGTCCTTGGCTGGGAGATTCACCCAAAGTTGTACCATTTGAAAGTCACCGCCTTCTTTACTGAATGTTTCCTCATGGTATTCTTTGTGCAAAACGCCGGAAGCCGCCGTCATCCATTGTACATCTCCTTCACCTATAATGCCACCCCCGCCACTGCTGTCATGGTGGGCTACTTTTCCCTTGTACGCGATGGTGACAGTCTCAAAACCTCTGTGTGGATGTACATCTACACCTCTTGGCTTGTCGGAAGGAGGAAAGTAGAACTTCGAATTGTAATCCAACATGATAAAGGGATCCATGCGTTTCATATCCAGGCAGTAGCCACTTGGAATGAAGTTATGCACCCTAAAGCCGTCCCCAACGAAATGTGGTGACCTGGGTGCTGCTACCAATTCTATTTGCCTTGTTGCCATAACTTTTTTCATTTGTTTGACACAAAGTTAAATCAGACACCCTTGCCGTACATTGATGTATGATAAGAAAGGAAGGCTTACTCCTTAGACAGCAATCCTTTCCTCACCCTGCTTAGGCTTTCCGGGGTGATGCCTAGGTAGGAGGCCACCATCCATTGGGGAACCCTTTGTGTAATGTTGGGATAAAGGGTCAAAAAGTCAAGGTACCGGATTTCCGCATTTGCGCCTATCAACAGGTTAATCCTGTTTTGGAGTTGCCGGATGTGGTTTTGGAGGAGATATTCATTGTAGGTACGGAATTCAGAACTGATGGCTGTGGCTTTATGGAAAAATCCGGAGTCCAACATCACCACATGGGTAGGCTCGATCGCATCTATAAAGTACTCGGAGGGTTTCCCAAAAAAGATACTGCCTCTGTCACTGATAAACCAGTTTTCCGGGGCGAATTGGACGATGTGCTCTTTGCCTTCTTGGTCTATCGAAAAAAATCTTACCAGACCTTCCAAGACAAAAAACGAATGCGTACACACTTGTCCTTTTTGCAGCAGAAATTCCCCTTTGTCAATGGATTTGTGGATAACCATATCCATGATCTCCTCCAAGTGCTCCTGACGCACCATGGCTTTGTTTTGAAGGTATTTTCTAAAAGGCTCAACCATCGGCTTCAAAAGCATTGCTGTTTTTCAAATTTAATGAATCCAATTTATCTGGCTTACCTGAGTTGAAATCTGACTGCAGCTTTTAAGTTTTTTTTACCTGACTTTATCAGATTTTGATTTAGGCATTCCAAAAGTTTTTAAGGTCTACTTTTTATGAAACATCATTTTTCAATTCATATCCGTTTAACCATGAATTTCATTAAATTAAACTGTTATTTTGCAATTAAGGACGCTTATTGAATATCTTGATATTCTAGCATTAGTCAAGTTTGTTTTTTTAACAGCTTAAAATCTTCATGGCTAAACTGGTTGGTATGAGTAAATTTTTGTGTATTGGTTTTTGTCTGTTATCTTTTTCCTTTTTGGCCCAAGCGCAGGAACGGGATACCGTGTACCTGAGAAACGGACAAATCATGGTGGGTAAACTCAACAAAATCAGTTTGGGCACCATAGAATTTGATGATGTGGACCTCAATATCCAAAATGTAAGGTATCACAAGATCCGTACTTTAAAGGCCGCTACCAGGACTTTCAGGATAGAAACCATAGACAAATCCATTTATTTTGGGGTGATTAAACCTTCCAATGTTTTTGGAGAGGTGATCGTAGATGATGGGTTTGTGGAACAAACATATCATTTGGATCAAATCTACCAGTTGGTATCTCTTGAAAAGAAATTTATCAAGAAAATAAAGGGAACGGTCAGTGCCGGATATTCCTACACCAAGAATTCGGACATCGGAAGGACGAATTTTGACTGGAACCTGCATATGGACGAGGAAAAATTTCAGGCTGATTTTATGGGCTCCTTCATTTTTACCAATAATCAAGGTGAAAAATCAAGAGACAGGGAAAATATTTCCCTGGTCGGCTTTTACAATTTTTCCACGGTTTTGGTAGGAGGTATTTACTTCAATTACCAAAGAAATATTGAGCTCGGATTGGCAAGCCGCTTACAGCAGGGGGTGGGTTTCGGCCGTAGGATTCTGATGAAGAGCAATTTACAGGGAATGTTGGTTACAGGGGGAGTCATCAATCAGGAAAGAGACTTAGCCGGAAATTCCAGCGGAAGCCTGTACGAGATCCCACTGAATTTCAGGTTGAATTATTTCCATTATTCTGCTCCCAATTTACAGTTTGTGTTTAATCCAAGGGTGTTTTTCGGGGTCAACCAGGATGGCAGGCTGAGATTTGATGGAGATATTACGGTTAATTGGGAAGTGATCAACAACCTTAACCTAGGCATACAAACTTATACCAATTATGACAACCGGGCATTGGAAGGTAGCAACACCAATTTTGACTATGGTCTCGTGTTGAATATAGGCTATAAATTCAAATGATGCTAAACTCTATGGTCAAACCAAAACTTTGCTGCTCAGGGTCTTTCTTAGAGGATAATTTAACTAAGGAAAACTTAAAGTTCAACCCAGTTTTTATTGATTTATTTTATTTGAATATTTCAGATAGAGGACTTGTCTAAATTCAGTGAAGTTTTTTAAATTTTAAAATCACTCCTCTTCAGGTTCTATATACACCACTTCAAACATATTTCTTCCGTTAACCTGTACAGGTTGATAATAGGTTTCACCAAAACGGATCAATGTTCTATCTCCCATTTTGATTTCTTCACCACCTTCTGAGATATTCTCTACCAGAGTTCCTGCTGTAGGAGGCACAACCACATAACCATTGGCTGTTTGTTCAAAAAAGGCACCTCCCCAATAGTAGTTGTACTCGTTTTCACCCACTTCTACTCTTTCGTAATTGGCAGGAATGGATTTTACTTCAGCGCCGATGGGTGCAGGTACTACGACATAACCCTCATCATCTTCTTGGTAAAACACACCGTCAAAGTAATGGTATTCATTGATGACATTGGTCACATTGGTGACATTTGTTATGTTTTTTTCATTCGTTACATTGGTTACATTGACCACTTGGGCCTGAGGTGGGGGCATGGGTACATAAAAACCCCACGGGTGCCACATTGGTCCCCAAAACATAGGTCTGAAAGGAAACATATAAAAAGGATGAAAGGCAAATACCCTAATTCCTCCCCACATAAAGGGGGGCCGCATCATCATGGGTGACATGACATTGATCCTTACAACTGTATTGCGCTGGGCATTGATATTGATGTTGTTGTTATTGCCGATGTTGATATTATTTCCTCCACCTGGCCTGCCTCCTCCCGGTCTGTTGCCTCCTCCCGTACTAGGACGGCCATTCCCAACCCCTGGGTTTCTATCGTTGCCAGGACGGCTGGACGGCCTGCTTCCTGTGGCACTGTTGGACCGGTCTCCACCCCTATTGGATGTTCGATCCGAGGGTGCAGCCCTATTTCCCTGATCCCTACTTGACCCAGCCGAGGGTCTAGTGGTCTGTTGTCTGTTTTGCTGGGCTGAATTGATGGACCTATTGTGTCCTGCGTTATTGGTACTTCCGCTTCTGTTTGGCGCTCGCTGGGCTCCACCATTTATGGTATTGTTTCTTGGTGGTGCGGCAGTTTGTCTCGATGGACCTGAAGGCATGTTTCTGGAAGCAGCACTGGGGTTCCCTCGGGATGGGGCACTCATCGATCCGCCGGATCTTTGCGGGGCTGACATAGAACCGCCTCCCCTCGAGGGGGCTGCACCGCCACGGGCTGGAGCATGGTTCATCCTTTGGGCATAAAGCATTTCAGGTTCTACCACTAGAAAAAATGTCAACAAAAGCGCAAAACCCATCTGAAATTTTAAGGCTGATCTTTTCATAATTTCAATTATTGAATGGATGATTTGGGAAGGATCGTTAGAATTCGCGCACTTTCCGGCACCACAAAATCATATATGGCATTTGGGAGATTGGGGTTTAATTTCCAATTTGAAAACACACCTTCAAAATCCATTACTTTTCCGTTTTGGTTCTTACTGATGACATACCGCATGGGCAAAACAAACGTGTCATTGCTGATCCAAATCTGAATGTGGGAATCTTCAGATTTTGCCACGATATGGTGACATTCTTTGCCGTCCACATTGACTCGCCCGATGTAATCCACCCGATCACTGTTCTCCAATAAATCATCCGTAAAGGTGGGATAAAAGAAATCCGAAGCCGGGAAATCCACACCATATTCATTATTGACAAAATCAATGGTCTCTAAAATGTTATCAGGAGCATCTATAAACCCATATCTGTTGTAAGTAAAAGAATAATACATGACGATGTCTCCATTATACCAGTAAGCATGAGTTTCTTGAGGTCCTTTGGTGACTACGTGCATTTTGTCGGGTCCTGTAAAAAAAACATCATGGCTGAAAAATTCCCGAATGACCCCCACCGAATCGTGAGGTTGGTCTACGGTAGTTTTCAGTTCGAAACTACATGAGGTCAAATCACCTATGACTTCACTCATCCTGTCCAAGACGATAACCGCTCTGGAATCCAAGGCCTTTTCCTGGCTAAATCCGCAAAATGCTAAAAGCCAAAAGGGGACAAAAAAAAGAGATTTCTTCATATGTAAATGATTTGGGGTCAATGCTTTGAAAATGGAAGAGTTTTTTTCGACACTTGATAACCTAAAAATACATTCTTTTTAATCAAAAAATACAAAATGTAAGCATAAGATTTTTGGATAAAGCGGATTTTGCCGGAAGTGTAATTTTTCAAAATAAAATATGGATATGAGGTCAATATCCAGAATAGAGGAAGGATCTGGAATATTGGTCCTAGTTTTGGTATGAACTTGAATGGCATTTATTTGGTCAAGGAATGCCGAAGAGCTATAGCTAACCCTAGCAAGTCCAATTTTACACTGCTTATGAAAGGTTTGAGAAGACCCTAATGCCTCAATTTTTGGATCCCTGGTTAGAACCACTTTTGAAACTGCATGAAACGTTTATTGCTTCATCTTTTGATCATTTCAGCCAGCTTTTGGGGTGCTACTGTACAATAGGCAGTGGTAATCGCATCCTGAAGGATTTCATTGTCCAGTCGGTCGAGCTCCATCATCGTCCATCCCTGTTTGCCCCATTTGTTGGGTACAGGATAAATCAACAAAGGGTCAATCAGGGAAAAAAGGTCTTGATCAGTTTCAGAAAACTTCAGGCAAGCTTGATTTTTTGAGGCATCATAGGTTGCAAACATCTTCTTTTTAACCCGGAATGAAGTCTTTTCAAAATGGGGTTCTTCGGTCACCTCGGGGAGGGAAAGAGAATAAGTCTTTAAGAGATCAACCTGTTTCATGTTGGTTTTTATCATAGGAAAGCATCCACCGCACACCAAACTTATCGATCACCATAGCAAACAATGCCCCCCAAAACTGCTCACCCAATTCCTGTTCGACCTTACCTCCATCAATCATTTGTTGATAGAGTTTATTGATTTCATCCTCAGAACTGCAATCGAGACTCAACTGGACCGAGTTTCCCTGATGGAGTGGTCCCTGTCCGCACATGTCTGAGGCCATTAGGTTAAAGTCCTCGTTGATCAAACTGGCATGCATGATCTGATGGTGTAACTTTGAGGGGAACTCCTCTTTTGACGGGGACTCACCGATGGACATCAGTTCCAGGTCTCCACCAAACAGGCTTTGGTAGTACTGCATGGCTTCCCGGCAGTTTTCATCGAAATGCAAATAGGGTTGAACGGACTTCTTCATAGGTGGAAATTTTTAGGTCAAATTAAAACTAGTTGATTAAGCGTGAAATCCTATGGCCACGAAGACACGAAGGCACTAAGAAATTATATATATTCTCCATTCAAACCTTTATGCCCTTGTGCCTTTATGGCAATTATTTGAGTTTTTCCAATTTTCCTTTTCTTTTGATCAGGTTTTTATAATCCCAGCGGATTTCCTTGGATTTTTCCAGCCACCTTTTCAGTTCTCCTTTATCAACTTGATCTACCGAAGTATAGGTTATAGACGCATCTTTGAATTTCCCTGTTCCTGGCTGAAGTTTTTCTTCCTTAAAGTCCACCCCACTCCAAAACATCAACCGAATGCCGGCTTTCAGCTTACTATACCCCACTGTAGGGTTGTCTTCCAAAAACCAAACCGGGTGCCGGTGCCAAATTTTACTTTCGGCTTCGGGAAGTCCTTTGTCAATTTCTTTGGCAAGCGCTTTGCAAATTTCGTTTTCACCTTCACTTTGCGATTCGTTAAAATTCTTGATGTCCGAATTCATATTTTTATTCATGTATACACCCAATGATGTCAGTAAAATGGTAATTCAATACAATTCTCGCCACCAAACTGAATTGTCCCGTACTTTCCTGCCCGACGAAAGGCGGATGACTTCCGACTTCGGACTTCCAACCCTTTTGAAGATGATATTGGGTTAGTTGCAAAGAAGCGGATAACCATTTTTTTATTTTTATAGAACTAATATCTAATCCCGAATAAATCGCGAGAAGTCATTCACCAATTTAGTTTTAACCGCCATTTGACCCAATTTTCAACACATTTGGGTTCCGACTGACCACATATTTCCGGCAAAATCCTTAAATGTCCCCCGCCTATCCGGATCCCCATCATTTTCTTTTGGGGCCTCCACCGCTTCACATCCCGCCTCAATGGCGATTTGGTAAATTTTGTCAACATCAGGTACATAAACATGCATGACTAGCGTGATGGGAGGGTATTTTGCTGATGAATTGCTAAGCATAATGACAGAGTCATCAATTTGTACTTCTGCATGCATGAGGTTTCCATCCGACAACCTGAATTCTCGGAGAACCTTTGCATCAAAAACCTGTTTCAACAGGTCAATAAACTTGTCTGCTCCATCTACAATGAAGTAAGGTGAAACAGAATTGTAACCTTCCGGTTTGAAGTCTTTAGTCATGGTTCACTTTATTTTTAAATGTCAAACCTTCCTCTTCTAGCGCTTTATGTAAAGCAGGAAGGGAAGCTTTACCCATTCCGTGTAGCGCTAAGATTTCCTTCTCCGTGTGACTGGCCAGCTTCTGAATAGTATCAATCCCGTAATAGAGCAAGGAGTTTCTCGCAGGATTACTCAATAAAGCCAAGAAACCCGAGGCAGGTTCTTTCAGTTTCTCGCAGGTCGGGCAAGTAGGACAGTCACTGCTCTTGTAAAAGGTGTGTCCAAACTTGTAGGTTCTTTTTTGTTTTTGGGTCACCATATTTTTTAAAATATTTTCTCCTTTTAAACAGAAACCTATGGAATACCCTAAATGCCAAAGGTCTGCAGCTGTCTCAGGTTAAAGGAAAAGCTGGTTTTGTCCTTTCCTGCCTAATGTCAGGGTTTGTTTCGCCGAAGTTTTCCTTCAATAAAGTTATAAAACACTTGGCGCTAAACCAATGGTGAAATTCGACAATATGGAGGGTTGATTCCGACAAAATTTCGGGTTTGGTCCTTAATGATCAATGGGGAATCGCTTTCTCGACTTTTACTTTTGGTGTGTATTTCACCACAGAGCGCAAAAAGTATGGTACAGGGTTCACTAAAAGAATAAAAAACCTCCCAGACAACTATTGGTCTGAGAGGTTTCGAAGTTTAAAGAAAGTTTAGTGGCTAATCTTTTTCGGTATTCATGGGGCATGAATAACCAATTTCAGGTTACTTCACCCTTTTTAGGGTCATTTCTCCCATTTCATTTCTAATAATGATTTCATCATCGGTGACCAACTCACCTTTACTTTCAATACTGAAATCATTGAATGAAATGCGGTATGAAAATTTTTTGCCATCCACTTGGCCATTTTCTAATGGGACTTCTCCGAATTGAGTTTCCAATTCTCCTTTGAGTTCTGTGCCTTCCACTTTAAAGGTGTAGTTGATCTCCATGGTCCCGTTAGGGGTGTCCCGAGAGCCCTTCCACTCTCCATCGATGGGGTTTTGTGCAAATGCCGTCAAGCTGCCGACAAAGAATAATGCAATCAATACTGTTTTCATCATGCTGGGTTTTTTGTGAAAATTGATTTAAGGTATATAGGTTAGAATAGAAATGCACTTTACGGGAAGTGGCGTCCTACCACGTTCTTTTCTCCATCATCTGATCCAATTCTGCTCTTGTCATACTACCAAGTTCCGGGTGTTTTTCCAGCCATTTTAGGAATGCTGATTTTATTTCATCGGTCCATTGGCTGTCGATTTCACCGGTGCTGTATACATTGTTGCGGACCATTTCAAAACCGAATTGATCTTTGCGAACCACAAATTCTGAAACACTGATCACCTCTTCGGCCAAATGTGCCGGTACAAACAACACACCTTCGATAGTGGCTATGACCAAGTCCCCGGGAAGCACAATCGCATTTCCGATCCGAATGGGCGTATTGAGTCCCATTAGGACCATTTCTTCGGTAAATGACGGGTGGAAATCACGTACAAACGCATTGAATCCAGGGATATTCCTGATTTCCTGCAAATCCCTAGAAGCCCCATCGAAAACAACACCGTTTCCAGATTTGCTGAAAATGGAATTGGCCAATGTGGACCCCATAATGGGTCCACCTCCGATTTTACCAAAAGCATCAGCCACATAAAGGTCCCCCTTTGTAAGGATGTCGATTGGCCATGAATTGGTATTTCCCTTTCTTCCTTCTTTGGCACCCCGCTCCTTGATGTTTCGCTCAACATCCGGTCTGCTTGGCAGGTACATGGCAGTCACAGCACGTCCTGTCATCAAGGTTTCGTTTACCGTTTTCCATCCACCTTCATATTGATTTAAATAGCCCTCATTTCTCAAAGCATTCCAAGCATCATCTATCATGATGTGCTTTGCCCGTTCCAAAAGTTCATCGGGTATTTTAGGCCGTCCATCTGAAAAGCGTTCACCTTTCCAATCTGAGGTAAGGAAAATCATCTCTTCTTTCGATAGGGTTTGTGCATTTACAAAAACGCTCAAAGAGATCATGGACACCATCAAAACTACCAAATGGATTTTCATACTACTGTTTGTTTTACTATGAGAAAAATGAAATGTAATTTATACAATTAAAATTGATAATTTATTTTTTTTTTACATATATGGAGGTATGAAAGTAAATTCGGTCAACCATTTTGAAAATTTGATGATAAACTGATGCTTTTATCATAAAAAATGAAATGCACCTTTGTTTAAACCCTCTTTGATTACTTTTATACACATTTTTTAGTCATAGGAACCCTTAATTGAAACCATCTACATAACCTAAATATACCAACTGTGTAAAATTTTGTTTCTTTCTTCTTTAAAAAAAAGAAAAACATTAAACTTGTTTTACCATTATCTGTAAAAAATACACTTTATAATTGTAAATTAAGGTTGAGAAAAACAATTGAGTTCGTAAAGCTATAATGCAAAGCATATGCTCATTAACCGAGACGCTAGTTTCTTCACCTTTATACGGCAATACTAAAGGATATAATTGGAAGACTGAATCGCTAAGATTTAAAGCACCCAAAAGAATCATTTCTTTAGCGGAGCGCCAAATTTCCATAATAAACCCTACAAATCTGCTAAAATGTCCCAAGCCCAATTTAAATTTCAACAAGGAGTTTCTGAGGTGTTAGATTTATTTCCCCAGATATTGGAGTTTGGTCTTGTGAAAAACAAGTCCATTCAACTTGGTTCTTTTGTTCCTGAAAAAGCAAATGAATTGCAAATATATTTTGTTTCGGAAGGGAAGTTTGAATGGACAATCAATCATCACCAGCATGTTTTATTCCCTGAAGACGTTGCAGTCGTCTTACCGGGACAGGAAATAGGAGGAGTAAAAGGGTTTTTAGGAATAGGAGCGTTTTATTGTCTCAAACTGGAAGTGGAACTGATAAGTTGGGAAAACATCCTGAGGATGGGTAAATGGAGCTCCCTTACAAAAATGGAGTGTAGAGACTTGAGCGAAATTCTACTATTAAATGCTCATTCTGTACTGAAGGGAAATAATTTCGGCCTGATTTTTCAAGATTTGTACCATGAAATTGAGACCAGAGAATTTGGGTTTCAAACCCGGGTCAATGCCTTGATTGATTCCTTATTGATTAATATTGGTAGGCAATCCACGCGTCAGGCAGCTTCTAAGAGAAATTTCCCAAAGGCCATCACAAAGTTAGAAAAGACCTTGAGAAAAAATCTGGACCACCAATGGACAGTGGTTGAAATGGCTGCTATGGTGGGACTTGGGACTTCGGCATTTACTGAAAAAGTCAAGAATCAGACTGGATTCGCTCCTCTGCATTTTCTGATCGATATCAGGATCTCTGAAGCCAAGAAGCTTTTGGGACGGGAGGAAGTAAGTATCACAGAAGTGGCCTTGGATACTGGTTTTTATTCATCCCAGCATTTTTCCACCACCTTCAAAAAGCTTACTGGTCATACCCCAGGAGAATACAGAAGGAAGGTTAATTCTAAAAAGAAATGCTATTGATAAGTTTATAAAGATCTCATTTTTGAAAATTAAAGGCATTCTGTTTTTTATCTCTACACCCTTAATCTATTGAGTAAGCCACAGTATCAAACAAACCAAAAATCATCTTATTGTTGTCCTCATTTCCCATCCATCAAAAACATTTACACGAGTGGTTAAGCTTGCCAAGCTGAGGGATTAAAGAATGATGGTGCAATCGGTGCGGCTGTTCCATAACATATAACTAAATCACTGGCAAAATTTGACTTTTTGGAATAGTGAATTTTCTACTTTAACATATCACAAAATTTTATCCTGATTTTTTGAAATTACCTCATGAAAAAGAAGGAGATTCTTGATTTTTGCTAGGAATGTGTAGCCATTTGGGTTTTTTTATATCCATTCCATACGCAGGACTTAACCGGATGGATATGCAGGAAAACAGCTTCCTTGAATTTTTTTAAAACATAAAATATCCAATGGAATTGATAAAATATCTCTCAATTATATATGGAATATCAAAACTATGCTTGTAAAAGATTTTGTTCAAAAATCTACATTGGGTTTAATTGGAAGAATATAATAAATGTATTTTGAACATTTATTAAAATTTCTGTCGTGTATTTCCATTTCATTTGATCTGATTGTGATATGTAGATTGCTCCAATGATTATTGGGTAAACAACGGATTGGTCAGCTGAAGAAAATGTATCTGCATTGCAGAATTCATGTTCAACATTAAACCCAATAACCATGAAACAAGTGTACGCATTGTGCGGGTTATTTCTGCTGTTTCATGAAGGAGCAAATGCCATCGAAAATGATCGGTATGCTTCTGAAGCAGAAATTTCACATCTTTATTCAAGTCATCCTATGGTGACTGCCATGAACCCCGAAATGATAGGAATTTCGGGAACCGTCACCGATGAAAACGGGGAACCATTTCCCGGAGTAACGGTATCGGTAAAAAACACCACCATCGGGGCAATTACCGATTTGGATGGTCGCTACACCATCGATGTACCCGATGAAAACAGCATTCTGGTTTTTTCATTTATCGGCTTTTTATCCAAAGAAGAAGCCATTGCCGGACGTTCCATCATCAATGTGGCTCTGAGTCCTGATTTGGTGTCGTTGGGGGAGGTGGTTGTCACCGCACTGGGTATAGAAAAAGACACCAAAAAGCTCGGATATTCTGTGACCGCAGTCAATACCGAAGAACTTGTGGTCAACCGGACCACCAATGTGATGGAGGCGCTTACCGGTAGGGTAGCAGGTTTGAACATTACTGCACCCGCGGCCGGAGCAGGTGCCAGTACACAGATTCGTTTACGTGGACAGTCCGCATTTGCCGGATCCAACAACGCACCGCTCATTGTGATCAACGGTTTGCCTCTGGATCAGGAAGCAAGGGGAGCCAACGGGGCTGGGCAACAGGCACAACGTGACCAAGGGGATAATTTACAGAACCTCAATCCAGATGACATTGAAAGCATGACTGTGCTGAAAGGGGCCACTGCGGCAGCGCTTTATGGAGCAAGGGCCGCTGCAGGTGCCATTATCATCACCACCAAGTCCGGGAAAAAAGACGGTGGAATGGGAGTTGAATTCACCTCCAGCTTTACAACTATGGAACCTCTGAACTATATGGATGAAATTGTTCAGACCGAGTATGGTATAGGCACAGGCGGCAATCGCCCCATGACCCAAGGCGATGCGCAGACTTTTGGTCAGTTTGGTTTTGGTGCCCGATTGGATGGGGTGCCCACGATGAATTTTGATGGGGTTATGAGGCCCTACTCCGCTTATCCCCATCAGTTGTTTGATTTTTTACGCAATGGATCAAATTTCACCAATACTGTAGCACTGTCAGGGGGAAGCGAAAGGGGAAGTTTCAGGGTTTCTTTTTCCGATACTGATGCAAAAGGGATTGTGCCCAACAATGAATACAGAAAGAGGATTTTCAATGTAGGCATCAACCATGACATCACAAGTAAACTCAAGCTACAGTTGAATATCAATTATGCCAACGAAGAAAACATCAATCCCCCGCAGATCGGTACGCAGGGCGGAGGGGCTGTCAACTTCTTCACCAGAGTGGGTATTTCCACGCCAATTGAGGCATATAGGGAAAACTCTACCGATCCCGTTACCGGTGCTGAACTTAGGACAAATGGATTCCTTGGAACAATCAACAACCCTTACTATGACATTCAAAACGGCCAATACTTCCACGATGACAGAAACCGCCTACTTGGAACAGCCACCCTGCGCTATCAAATCACAGATTGGCTTTTTGCCCAAGGAAGATACAATTATAACCGTGGGTCAAGTTTTCAGGAATGGAATGAATTGAATGGATCAGGAGCCACAAGTCTTTTTGCAGGAGATGGTTCATACAGAGGAAGTTATAATATCAGACAGGGTGTATCGACTGATATAAATGCTGACTTTATCTTGGGTGCTTATAAAGAGTTCGGCAAATTAACCGTCGACGCAAATTTTGGAGGCAATACCTGGAGAGTACAGAACCAGTCAAACAATCAAACAGTGACCAATTTTACTGTCCCGAATCTCTATTCCATTGAAAACGGTTCGGTAAGACAGCCTGGCTTTGGCTTCAGTGAATTCCGAGTCAATTCACTGTACGGCTGGGCAGAGTTTGGATATGATGATATGCTGTTCCTGAACATAACAGGACGTCAGGATTGGTTTTCAGTGCTGGATCCTGCCAACAACAGTGCTTTTTATCCTTCAGTATCGGGAAGTTTCGTTTTCTCAGAGGCATTGAAAGGTTCAAGTTGGCTTTCATTCGGTAAGGTTAGAGCATCCTGGGCCATGGCAGGAAGAGAAAACGGTGCAAGTCCTTATCAGAACGTACTCAGATATTCCATCAACCCAAATCAGTTCAACGGTCAGACGATAGCTGGTATCAGCGGGACTTTAGCCCCAAATGCGTTGATCCAACCTTATAATGTTACAGAAAAAGAACTTGGCGTTGAAATGAGGCTGTTCAACAACAAGGTGCTTTTTGATGTTGCTGTATTTGACAAAGTGACTGAAGATCAAATCATTGATGTCACCATTTCCAATGCATCAGGCTATAACAATTCAAGACAAAACCAGGCCTCATTAAGGAACAGTGGATTGGAAACTTTGATTGAAGTGACACCTATTCAAACCAGTGATTTCAGATGGACATCTTCCTGGAACAATTCCTACTTGTATACCAACGTACTGGATGTGGGTAATGAAAGTGGAACCCTTCTGGTGATCTTTTTCAATGGAACAGGAAATGAGTTTCTTGGAGAACTGAGATACACCGAGGGGTTGGCGATGAACCAATTGTACACCAGAACTTACAGGAGAAATGAAGCCGGGCAGATCTTGGTAAATGATGATGGTCGCTTACTTGCCACTACAGGTGCTACGCCGGGAGCCGAGTTGACCAATGGATTTCTTCCCATAGGCAGTTCGATTCCTAAGTGGGTAGGAGGTTGGAACAACACTTTCACTTATAAAAAACTAAGCCTGGGTGTTCATATTGAATACAATTTTGGTGGTACCGTAATGTCAGCTACCCATTTAAATATGCTTAGACAGGGCCATTCGAAACTGTCTTTGGAAGGCCGACGAGAAGGCGAAAACGGCATTATTGTTCCCAACAGCGTTTATGCAAGTTCGGGAGAACCCAACACCACGGCGGTTACAAACCTTCAGGCTTTCTATGCCGACTACAGGAACCTTCAGATCGGAGACCCTTTTATTTTCAGCACTGATTTTATCAGGGTAAGAAATGTATCCCTAGCGTACAATCTTACGGATGCGGCGCGTAAAGTACCTTTCTTGAGTACTATAGGTGGTCTTACAGTGTCGGCAGCAGTCCGAAACCTGGCATTCCTTCATAGGGACTTCGTAGGGTTGGATCCCGAAGCCATTCAGTCATCCGGCGACTTCAGGGCAGGATATGAAAACTCGTCACTTCCGACTACCCGTAATTACAATTTCAGCTTAAACGTTAGATTTTAGAATTATGAAAAAGCTAAAAAATTATATAATCGTATCTGCTGTTCTGCTGAGCACACTAGGCTGTGATAAGGATTTTGTTGAAATCAACACAGACCCCTATGCGGTAACGGTAATTAATCCTGCGCTTTTGTTTGCAGGAGCACAACGGACTCCACTTGGAGGTTGGGAAGATGAACACACCATCGTCCAACATTTTGTGAACCCTTACAACCAGGGTGCTACACTCGGTTTTAATTTCAACGAGGACATTGATCTCAGGAGTTCCGGAAGATGGAATTCGGCTTATTCCGGTCCCGGACATGTGAGACTTATGGTTCAGGCATTGGAAATTTTAGGTGAAGATACCGACCGGGTCAATCTGAAAAGCATGATCCGCATATGGAAAGCCCAGGTGTTTATGGGTTTGGTGGATGCTTATGGAAATGTTCCCTATTCCGAAGCAGGAAAGGCAGTTATCGAACAGATTTTCTTTCCTGTATATGACATTGATGAAGCCATCTACGATGACCTGTACAGTGAGCTCACCGGTGCCTTGGCGGCATTAAATCCAGGGGCTGATTTTGTTTCGGAGGACCTTTTTTATGGTGCAAACAGTGAAAACCCTTCAGCCAATGCGACGGTACAGGTGGAAAAGTGGAGAAAACTTGGCAATTCTCTGCTGTTGAGATTGGGCATGCGCTATTCCAAAGTCAATCCTTCCAAGGCCCAGTCTATTGTGGCAGAAGCATTTGCAGGAGGGGTGATGACTTCCAATGATGACAATGCTTATGTGAAATACGATGGATCATTGTTTACACAGGGAGCCAACAATGGCTTGCGCGACTTTTCCTACTTCTATTATGCAGCTGAGCCTTTTGTGGAACAGTTGAAGTCAACCAATGATCCGCGTGCCCAGTTTATTCTGGCGAATTTTACCGATCCGGCGGCGGTGGTAAATGATCCGGAACCTGATACGGAGCTGGCCAATCAGTTTGGTGTACCCATTGGGGTGATCAGTACAGATCTTGCCGATCCAAACGGGCCTTACAGAGGCAGTCGGTTAGGTGGTCTGAACTATTCTCAGATGAATATATGGGCGATAGCTTCACCTGCAGCCCCGGATTTTTGGGTTACTTATGCCCAGACCTCTTTACTTCTGGCAGAAGCAGCTCACAGAGGTTGGGTAAGCGGTGACGTACGCACCTATTATGAAAATGCCATCAGGGCAGACATGCAGGTGTATGAACTATACCCTGCAACCTCGCCGATCACTGACGCGGAAATCAACGCCTATCTCAATGAACCGGGAGTGCTTTTCGATGCAGGAAGGGCGCTGGAGCTCATCAATACCCAATACTGGGTAGTAAATCTCAGAAACGGTGGTGAAGCCTGGGCCAATTTCAGAAGAAGTGGATATCCTGATTTGCAGCCTAATCTCTTCAATAACAACCTGAACGGAGGATTCGTAAGAAGAATGTCTTACCCTGACCGTGAAGCTTCTGCAAATGCCCAAAGCTATGCGGCTGCAATTGCTATCAGGCCCAATGATTTGGTTTCCAGGGTTTTCTGGGATACGCAATGACCTTGATAACTAGTAAATAAATCTCAATTAAAAAGGCGGCTTGATTCAATCAAACCGCCTTTTTTTATCGCCTGATTCCTGTTTTGATAGGGACTTTCCTTACAATGGTTCAGGTAACAATCAAGGAAAACACCTCTGTCTAATCTGAATGCTGTGTTTTTATCTTGTGGACCATTATAAAAACTGATTATCCATACTATTACTCGAAAAAGTAATGAACCTGATAGACATAAGGATCTACTAAATACAATATCCTTATATCACCATCACCCATTTTCAGCGGCTATTTTTTGTCATCGTCCCCCATGACATCATAGCCTCTCCATTTGAATTCCTTAGCCAGTGAGGAGGCTGCGGGCCAGGCAATATCATGCTGTTTGCTTGCCACCCATTTTCTCCGGTTTTCCTCTGTATCAAATGAAATCATGATCTGGTAGTTGTAGGTGGTAGGTTCTGCCTCAATTTCTTTGGCAATTTTTTCCGGAAAAAGTCTCAACAATTTGGACCCCAGATAGCCAGTCTGAAGAACCATGGCAGGAACATAGATGGAATAATACATTTCTTCAAAAGCTTTGGCATTGGCCTTGTCTACCACAAAGTCCATTTGTAAGACCATTGCTTTTGGGTTTTCCAGCGGTTTTTCAATGGTGCGACCACTCTGTTTGGCAGGAAGGATTCCAATCACCAAAATTTCAAGATCCTCAGATCCTTCATTGGAAAAAGTAAGGGTTTCACCCAATGAGCCAAAAAAGGCAACATGAGATTGGATACTGCCCTTATCGGAACCAATTGCCACAGTTCCAGTTCCATTGGTCACATAATACACTTCTTCAAGACCTTCAAGTTTACGGATCACCTCTTTGCTTCCAGAAGGGATGAGCACATGGTCAACATGGTTCCAGTCTGACCTAAAAACCTCCGGGCCTAGTATCCTTCGGTAGCGGACATTTTCTCCTTCATACGCAGTGGTATTGGCTCGAAGCTTTTCCTTGTCCAGTTGGCCATTGACAAAAGTGGGGATGGGGTCTATTGCTGCTCCTTCACGGGTATCTCCCAAGTCGAAAGCATCTCCTCTGCCTTTGACACTGCTCACGGCAAAATTGAGCCAGGTTAATCCTTCCTCTGAGGGATTGAATATACCATGGGAACTCCCCATTTTACAAGGGACAATTGCCGGTGCTTTAATCCTTGAGGTTCGGCCATTGATGGTGAATTCGGCCTCCCCATCCAGGATCACGAACATTTCTTCGATGGAATGATGAAAATGGTGGCCTATGCCTGACCTTCCTTCTATCCTTCCAGCATGAAGGTAAAGAAAGTTAGATGCCAAATCATTTCGGCCTATCAATTGCGTAAAACCCATCTTTCCGGCGCCATCATGGACAGCGGAGAGCTCTCTATACTTCTCGGGATCATTCGGAACTATCCGTTCATGTATAGCCTGTGCGAAGGAGTCTACTGATATCAGTATCAATAGAAATATCATCAATCTTTTCATAGAAGTGCTAGGTTTGGTTTATTTGAAATAATCCTATTTTCAATAATGTCGGTCATGGTCTTACTTTGCTTCAGGTATAGCATAAACCACGTATCCTTTGGGCAATGCACCGGGTTTCTTGGAATGGTCGTAGCTGTCTCTGGTAAAATTGGAGGTTGCATTGATGACGAGAAATTCCTTTCCCTTGTGCTTGTATATACTCGGCTGGGCATTTACCTCATGACTTAGGGTGGTTTCCCAGAGAAGATCTCCATTATCTGCATCAAAAGCATACAATTTGCCCCCTTTGGCAGTGGCAAAGACGATTCCCGTTGAAGTGACAATCATTCCTTTTCTCAATACGCCACCAGGAGCACCTTTACTTTGGTCTCCCTGAACATAGAGGGAATCCTGACCGATGGGTTTGCGCCATTTGATGGTGCCTTCATTTAAATCATAAGCAACTAGGGAAGACCAAGGTGGTGCAGCTAGCCCAGGCCATTCCAGTCCATAATCAGTGGTATATCGGACATCAGGATGGTCTACATTTTCAGGATAATCCGTCATGGCAGCACCTCTTGTTGTGTCGGGTTTTATCGTGGCTCCGCCAGAAGCGACCACAGGCCCTTCGGGTGGACTGGTATCCATATTTCTTCTAAAGTTAAAACTTCTAGGGTTGCCACCAAGGTATCGGTACAGGGCCCGGAGGGTTTCTTCGTCTACATGGACAAATCCTGGCATTTGACCTTTGCCATTGGTTATGGTGTTTTTGAATTCATCATAGAACAGTTGCTCTCCGATATTCAACAGGGAGGGTCCTGATCCCCCAGACATGTCCGCGCCGTGGCAGGTCTGACATGAACTCGCATAGAGGGATTTCACCCTCTGGATTTCATTGTCCGACAAGTTTATTTTTGGGGGTTCTACTTTTTTCAGTTGGTAGATCGACACGTGTTCTTGAGTTTGTACATACAGAATTCCCCGATCGGGATCTGAAGCAGTGTTCCCGTAGTTGGAACCGCCCAAAGCGCCTGGCATCATCACAGTTTCATACTTATCGGACGGGGGAACAAAGAGCCCTGATTTTGCACTTTCCAACCTTTCCAGCCAAAAGTTTCTGACACTGTCTGGAAAATGTGGATTCAGGTTTTCTTTGGTGACTTCATGCTTAGTAAAGCTAGGAAGGGAGGGAATGGGTTGAGTAGGCCACGCCTCTTCTCCTGGCATATCACTGCTTGGAAATGGTGTTTCTTCAATGGGAAAAATCGGCTCGCCGGTAACCCTGTCAAAAACAAATACAAATCCATGTTTGGTGGCCACAGCCACCACGTCAATGGTTTTACCATCTTTGTTGATAGTGAGCAACTGTGGTGCGGGTGAAAGATCATAATCCCAAAGGTCATGGTGAACGGTCTGGTAATGCCAAAGTCTTTTCCCCGTCTTGGCGTCTAAGGCCACCAGTGAATTTCCGAATAAATTGCTGCCAATCCGGTCTACGCCATAATAATCATATGTAGGCGATCCCACAGGAAGATAAGCGATTCCTCTTTCCGTATCTACAGAAATTTCACTCCATACATTCACTCCTCCCACATATTTGTAAGCATCTTTTGGCCAGGTATCATAACCAAATTCACCAGGGTGGGGGATAGTATGAAATATCCATTCCATTTCTCCTGTCAACAGATTATAGGCCCTGACATGTCCGGGAGGAGAAAAATAATTTTCTCCCGGTGCTGATCCGATGATGATCAGGTTGTCATAAATAACCCCGGGCATCAAAGGTTGAATCCTGCGGATGGAGGTATGGTCCCTGTCCAAACCTTTTCGAAGGTCAACGTAACCATTTTCCCCGAAACTCAATATGGACTGGCCTGTGATGGCATCTATGGCCTGAATGGTATTGTTGATGGTAAATATCAGTCGCTTGTCTTTTTTATCTTTACTTTCCCAGTAATTGAGGCCCCTTCTGGTTAAGCCCATTAAGCCAGCATGAATCCAAATTTCTTCACCGGTCTCCACGTGGACAGCTATCAATGAAGAATTTTTACCCATGACATACATGGTAGTATCTACGATGATGGGACTGAAAAAATAAGGCATTTCATCACCTGTGGGATAAACCCAAGCGACTTCCAATTGAGAAACATTTTCTTTGGTGATTTGGTCCGATTTGAAATATTTGGATTGATCGGGTGAGCCACCATAATGGGTCCAGGTGGTGTGTTGGGGTATCCCTTTGTCCTTGCTGCATCCGAATATTAGGACCAAGGAAACAAAAATGAAAACGATCCGACCCATTTTAATCGAAAATTTTTGTTGGTATTTCATCATTTCATTAATAGGTTATTTTAGGTTAATAGGCTTTTAGGCACTTAGCCATCACGTTCTTATTGGGTCTTGGCGTTTTCTATATAATCATTTCATGATCAATAGCATTAAGGCATTGTGCAAAGTATAAAATTATCGTGGTAAGATGATTTTAGCAAGAAAGCTGAATGGCATATTGACCGCTTATAATACTTTTAATGTTTTTTTCACACTTATTTTATTGCTGTCCTGATTTTTCAAGCCCTTGGTGAGGAAGGTGAATGGTAATTTGGAATTTTTCTTAGGAATAATCATTTCACCCCATGATTTTATATTCAGATAGAATATCATAAAAACCCTTATTTGGAGAGAAACTTGGGGGATTGGTGTAAATAAAAGAAAAGCCCATAACCTGATCTGGCCATGGGCATTTAAATTATTTGTATTTACGCAATGATGCCAATAAATTGGTAATTCAATTTAATTCTCCACAGCAAAATGAAATGTCCATTACATCCGGCTTCCGACTTCGAGCTTCCGACCCGTTTGAGGAAGAGTATAGGGTTACTGGCAAAGAAGCGGATAACCATTTTAAATTATGTGGGATTTTCATTTTATTTGGTAATTGATCATCCAGTTGATCCCAAATTGGTCTGTAAAGCTACCGTAATAAGCACCCCAAAAAGTATCCTGAAGTGGCATTTCAATTTTTCCACCTACTGAGAGTGCGTCGAATAACCGTGTTGCTTCTTCCCTAGATTCTGGTTCCAAGTTGATGTGCATGTTGTTGCCGGGTACGACGGTAAAGCCCATTTCCTTTGGTGAATCAGTAGCCATGAGTATGTGGTTGCCGATCAATGGAAGCTCCACATGCAAGACCAATTTTTTGACATTTTCCGCAATGGGTGGATGGTCTGAATCTGCTGGAATGTCCCCAAATCTTTGGATACCGTTGACAAATTCGGTTTTGAACACATTCCTGTAGAAATTGAATGCTTCTTCGGTGTTGCCCGGGAAGTTTACGTAGGTATTTACCCTCACATGATTGTTGGTTTTTTTCTGCAATCTCAGGTAAAACTGTGCATTGATGTATTGATCCAGATTTTCCAACCCTGCGGTGAATCCTTCTTTGAAGCCCATTTGAATGATGGTTTCCAAGTCTTCCAATGAGTTAAATTCAAGATGGATATTGACCAAAGTATTATTTTCTTCTTCGGAAAACTCGTTTTTCCATTTTACCCTCGGTTTGGTATTGTTCATGTTGGCATTTTCATCACAAAAGGCATCTATCCCTGAAAAGGACTTCTCCTTTTCGATGGATTCGTAGTCAAACCTGCACCAATGGATGTCACCTTCTGGACCTTTCATGTAGTAATGCCAACGACCGCCCACTTTAAAATCCAGGGATTTTGTCACGGCTTGATAGGGCTTTGGTGCCCACCACTGATCCAAAATTTCGGCTTCTGTCCAAGCCGCCCAAACCAAGTCGATAGGGGCAGGGAAGGATCGCTCTACGTGGATGGAATGGTTTGTTTTGTCCACCTCAAAATTGAAAAGAATTGCTGGGTTCATTTTTTGTATTGTTTTAGTTGCTGTAATACTTGATCCAATTGGTCAAATCTTTTCGCCATAAGCTCCTTGAACTGATCCAACCATTTTTCAATGTCCTTCATTTTGTCGGCGTTGAGGTGGTAATAGATTTCCCTTCCCTGTTGCTCTTGGGTCAGGATTTCGCATTCGGTCAACACCTTAATATGTTTTGACACCGCTTGCCTACTGCTTTGAAAATGATCGGCAATGTTATTGGGTGTCATTGCACCCACTGTCAATAGCATGATGATAGCCCTTCTAGTCGGGTCGGCAATGGCCTGAAATACATCTCTTCTAAAATCCATTATTTCTTATTTGCTACCTTATGGTTGCAAATATATATGCAATTATTTGGTTGCGCAAAAAAATCACAAGTTTTTTCAATGGCTTACTCTGTGTTAAAGAACAAATTTTTCTCAAACGATTTTTTTTCAAGTCAATGCGTTCTTTTTGCCTATGAAGTAATTCAATTTTTATCCGTATAAGGAATTGGCATAGTTTGAAAAATTTCAAATTTGGTTACACCTAATAATGCATTTTCCAAAAAAAAATTACCTCTAGTTTCTAAGAATCCTTAGGAGGAGGAATCGAATTTAGCTGACACTTTCTTTAGATGATGTATCAATAAAAAAATCAATGTTCCACATTATTCAATGTGCTTTTAGTGGGGACTTCTATTCACCCTGTGTCAAAATACAAAGACTGTCCTCAACGGCTTCTACAGCATGCATGATTTCAACCGGTATTTCCACTTCTTCATATTGCGTAAGCGCTACATTTCTACTTTCCTCTTTATAGACTACAGCACCTTCCAAAACCGTCAATTTAGACTTCGTATGGGCTTTATGTTTCTGTAAAATCATGCCTTTCCTGAACCCAATAATGAGAACTTTGAACCCTTTCCCATGATGAAGCGATTTTGCAACCGGTTGATTGGCCTCCTTCAATTCTTCTTTTATATCATTTATGGTCATTTATTTATCGAGTTGTATTTAATATAGAAGTGTCTGAATACTAATTGGAAGAAGCAAGTTCCCCACATATTTCAGCGCATTTTTGACAGGCCTCAGCACATTCCTTGCAACTGTCGTGGTGAGAAGCGTGTTTAGCACATTCTTCGGCGCATGCTCTGCAGATTTCAGCACACACACCATGCAGTTGCCCTGCATATTCAGATTCCCTTGCATCAAATCTTGCACATAAAGCGCAGATGTCAGCACAATCGCGACAGATGGTGATACAATTTTGTTTGCCTTCTTTGATGCAATCTATGATGCACCTTTCACATGTCACCAAACAATCCAAACAGGCTTCTATGCTGTTTTTTAAATTGTTCATTTTATTGGGGTTGAATGTGTAGATGAATTTCAATGATTTGATAATGTAAGCATCTTTAAAAAATTATCCGTTACACATTTTTATAATTATCCTACATGATTTACTCACGGCTAACCTGCAAAGACAACGGGATTTTTGTCCAGTCTGCCAGTCATTCCACTACTGAATTATAAAGGTCTTCAATTCAAAAGCAGATATTTAGGGAAATATCTTTTCGATATTGGCTTCCCAGCTAAACCCATTCGGGATTGGATTTAGGAAAAAAATTTAAATATCAATCCTTCGGTGCCGAATCCTCCTCTACCACGTCCTGTTCAATGGTAAATACAATATCGTCCTTGGATTTGGTCTCTCCGGTATAAAAATTATGGATGCCAAGCATAAATGCCACAATCAATGCCCAAGCCAGATTTTTGATGGGTTTCCAGATTGATTTGAAGAATTTGGTCAAAGGTTTCATAGGTAGATATCTAGAGGAATTTATCTTAATTTTTCCAATTTTCAATTTCAAGTCCTACTATTCATCAGTTTCCAGCATGGACGGTTTCATAAATCCACTTTTCTGTTGAAAAGAGTTTTTCTAATTACTTTGGTTTGATTGATAAATTCTTCATAATCAGAGTTTTACAAATCACTGAATGCTCATAAGAAAGAATTTTATCACTTTTGGACTCAACTATTTTGGATTTAGGAGTCAAGGATTGAACAAACTGATACAGTTCCTTCAATCGATTATCAGGGACATCTTTAATTTCTTTCAGTATGTTTTCAAGCGTATTCATCATCTGCTAATTTTATTAAATGTACTAATTTAACTAATTAATCGTAATTAAAATTCTTTAATAGAGCCATTTGAGATCCAAATTGGTAACAATAATAACTCATAGCCCAATCAATATCGGAACCAACCTTCAAACCAATGTGACTAAATTTGAATTACCTCATCCACATCAATATCAGCTAAAATTACTGAAATGTAATCTCCTTTGCTGTCGAAAACAATTTCGGCATCCATATCATAGTCATCATTTTCTTTGTCCGGAATAAGGATGTTTGATATTTTCATTTCCGAAAATTCATTTCTTGGAATTTTGAATTTCAATTGGTTTAAAATTGAATTCCAATTATTTTCAATTCTTCTGAAATATTCAATTTGATAATTTGAAATAACTCCATTTTCAGGAGGAAAATGAATCTTGGTTCTGTCATCAATCTTTGATTTGACTGAACCTTGATACTCTTTTGTTCTGTGGGCTTCAACCAAAAAAAATGTACCTAAATCATTTGTGACAGATTTGGTTTTTTCATTTTGGAATGCCTTAAAAATGTCAAAAAGACCCATAGTTCTTTAAGTTAAGGAGATTAAAATTGACTGTTTATTTCGTGCAATTCAATTGTTAGAATAAAGGTAATATTTACCTAATTTGTAAATAATACAATTATGAATAGTATTTATTTTGAATTATTTCTTACTTCTATGTAAAACATATCAGTATTGAAATCTACTTCAAAAATGTTTAACTCATCCAACCCCAGTTCATGCCAATCAGAATTGGGTTGTAGCCATTGTTTTTCACCTGAACTCAATTGATAGGAGATAGGCATGGCAAAACCCTCGGCATTAGCTTTCCATCTATATTGTAGCATATTACCCGATGGACTTTCTTTCATTTCAAATTCCAGCACCGGAATCTCGGCCAATCTGAGGTATTGGTCAAATATTGGTCTCAATTCTTTTCCGGTTTTTTGGTTGAAATATTCAAGGATCTGATCTGTATTGATGCTTTGGTATTTGAAATCTCTGGGAATTCCTTTAATAATATCAAACCATAAAGTGTTATCATCAATTATATGTCTTAAAGTATTGAGGAAAAGCGCCCCTTTTGCATACATGTCCCAAATATTATAATGGACATGGTTGACCCCGAAATTTCCGATAACAGGATGTTTGTTGGAAATACTTGGTTTCATGGCATTGAGATAAACCAATGATTCCTCATAGCTGTATTGCTCCTCGATGTAAAGGGCTTCCGCATAGGTAGCAAATGCTTCATGGATCCACAGTTCGGCATTGTCTGTACAACTCACGCTATTGCCCCACCATTCATGGGCGAATTCATGGATAAGAATCTGATCCGGAAGTTCTGCTGCCCCAAAATCAGGTATTGAATTTTTCTCTCCTTCAGATTCATCATCTTGGAAATATTCAAAACCCAATGCCACCGCACTCTGATGCTCCATGGCATGTGGGGCTTCTATAAACTTGATGCCATCTCTCGGAAATGGATATGGGCCAAAATACTTTTCAAATGTATTCAGGGCTTTCCCAGTGGTTTCATATTTCGAAGCCACATTGTCCAGATGGTAATCCATCACATGGTATTCCACATCCAATTCACCATCCAGAGAGGGAAAAATTCTCTTAATCTGTTCATAATTCCCAAGGTTAAGGGTGATGTTATAATTGTTGATGGGGTAGGAGACATGCCAGGTAGTACGGGTCCTATCATTTTCCAATTCCATTTTATCAACCAATCTCCCATTGGAAACCGCCACCAAATCCGAAGGATTGGTAATGCTGATTGTTACGGAATCGGGTTCATCCGATAAATGGTCTTTGTTAGGCCACCAACCACTTGCCCCATATCCCTGGCAAATGGCCTGGATCCAAGGATTTCCATTATTATCAGTAAACCAAAGAAAAGAGGCATACATGGGCGTCAAAGGGTCAAAGTCCAAAGGCCTTCCACCAAAATACACCTTGATTTCTTCGATGCTGTCTCGCTCTAGTTGTTTCTCAAAGGAAACATAAACAGCATCATATTCCCTTTCAAAATCCAAATGCTTTGCACGATAAATAATACTGTCAATCTTCATTCCTGAATACAAGTCTATCTGGATTTTATCTGTTGGTTCCACTAACTTGAATCTGATCAAACTGCTTCCCAAGATCTCTTCTGCATCCGGAAACACTTCCACATCCAAATGGTAATAGCCTACATCAAAAGCTGTCCTTAACTGCGTCAAAGAACCTTTCAGTGTATCCAATCTGGAAAATTGATAGGGTTTTGATTCTGCAAAGGTATTTTTCAACCCGTATTTGTGGTCATCTGTTTCTATTCCCATTGATTTGTCAAAAGTTCGCCAGAACTCTTGCCGGTAGTTTGCCTCAAAGTATTTATCAGCTTTGCCTAGGTCATGGGAAAGAAATCCTGAATCTGGTAATGTAGTTTTTTTTATGAAATCAGCAGTTTTGTAATGAAGTTTTTGAACCAAAGGGATATAATCCATATTCCGCTTTTTGCTATTGACGATGAAGTTTTTCCCTGAATTGACTTCATCTAAATACCAAATTCCATCCTGTAGTTTGTATTGGATCACTTCCCGCCATTCCCCCTCTTTATAATGGAATTTGTAGAGATTGGTCACCATGATATAGCTGGGACTGGAAATTACCCTTTTGAATAGCTTTGGACTGGATTTAAAATCGATTTTGACAAAAGCTTTCGTTTCCTCATCGATGTACAAATGCCCGTTCCAAATACCTGTTTTCTTGTTTTTTCTTGGAGCCAACAGGATTTTGTATGTGGGTCTACCTTCCATATTGACCATGTCTTCCAATTCAAAATGGTAACTACCAACAAATCCTTCGGACATAACCGAAGATGTAAAATCCCTTGCCACGTCTCTGCCTTGCAACAGATGAATGCCCAATTCCCAAGGAGTCAGCATCATGATCTTCCAATCATCAAATTCAGAAGGTTTGGTTCTGACTTCTTTGACTAGAATAGAATCACCCACCACGTTCTTTTTATTATCATGGGGAATAAAGGGTGGTTTGTATACATCGATAAATGCCTCTGTATAACGCAGGTTTTTATCATCCAATAAAGTGAAATTATGGTAATAGCCACTGATAGCTGTTGTGTCAATTCCATAATTCTCCGGTATACGCTGCATTGCTTCTTTAATTATAGCTACAGGATTAAGTGGCTTGACATCCACAGTTTGCAATTGGATTACATCCTGTTCCATTTCTACAGTTATTTCTTTACCTGGATTAGGCCCTGCTATAGTTATCGGTCTATATCCCATACAGGAAAAACTGATGTTATCAGTCCCCTTGGAAAAGATCATGGAAAAGTATCCGTTAAGGTCAGCGACCGCGCTGGCATTGGATTGGATGTTCCTTACATTGACAAAAGGGATGGCTTCTTTGCTGTATTTATCTATGATTTTACCATGAATGGTCAGGCTTTGGGAATAACCGGAAACTGCGGAAAAAGTGAAAGCAACTATAATGCACTTTAGGAGGAAGTTTAAATGTTGGTTCATATTCGTTGGCAGAAGAATCCATACAAAAATACGGATGCCCTTATCCCTATGATGGCATAAAAATGGAACAATTCGTCTCAAATCCAGATTTGAGCAAAAATATCCAGCCTAAACTGTCGCCTTGTATTCCATTTTTTTGACCAGATATACCTTTGGACTCATGTTCTTGGCTTTTTTGAATGCCCTCTGAAAAGTAGCGGGTGAATTGAATCCACATTCCTGTGCAATGCCAAAAATGGTCAAATTAGGTTTGCTTTCACTTTCCAGCTTTTCACAAAAAGTCTCAACCCGATAATTGTTGACAAAATCATTGAAATTGGTGTTTCCGGCTTGGTTGAGTGCATAGGAAATTTCTTTGGTAGGAATCCCAAGATGTTCTGCCACCATTTGAAGGTTGAGATGGGGATTAAGGAAAAGCTTTTCATTTTCCATTGCTGAACGGAGCAAGTCTAAATTGTCAAAAGCCTCGGGATTGGTTGGTTTTGGTAAATCAACTTTTTGAATGGATTTGACCTTCCAATATCCTGCCATGGCAGACCAATATAAAAACAACACCAAAAAAAGTTCGATGGGATAATAATGCGAGCCATATATTCCTGTGTACCAGATTGGCACAAGTAGAGTTAAAGCCCATCCAATTGCAAAAAACACCTGGATTACGAGCATACTTTTTACCCAAATAAAAATCTCTTTTTGAGCTGGACCGGATTTTAAATTATTGATATTTTTCCTCACCATAACCACCGTAATAACGGTGAAGAACAAAAACACCAACAAGCTCCAGATTTCACTGTAGAAATCATAAATCCGAAACATCCAGGTTAAGGGAATTTCGATTTCTTTCCATTCCCATTTGAAATAAGCGAAATATCCTAATACATTGATGCCGGCATAGGTCAATTGAAATAGGAAGGGTGAAAAAAATAGGAATATCTCTTTTCGACTAGGTACATATCTGTGGACCAACAACGACTTAAAATAAAAGTAGAATCCAGGTCCGATCAGGAAGATTGTCACAAAAGGAAAAAAGTCAAAAAACATGGCATACTTGTTCAAACCAGTACTCCAATTGAAAGTCTCAAGGGCATTGTAAACCAAGGCAGTCATGACCAAAGCAAGAAAAATACGTCCGGGATGCTTCTTGTGAAGAAGGAGTATACCTATAAAGACCAATCCTTGGATCGCACCAAAAAGTATCAGAATATTGACCCAATGTAAATCCAGCTGCATAAATGGAAAACTAGTATATCATAATCAAAGTACCAAACCCTTTGGAATTCTCGGTTCAAAACAATCTGAACAGAGTGATAAGCGTCTTCGAAAGATAAATCCGAACCTGTTCACCGATGCCTGCTTTGGGTTTCAAAATTATCCAAACCTACCACTTCCACAAATTGCTTGGCATTGCGTATTAAATTTAAGAGATTTAGTTGAATATTTATCCGTTTAAAAATCCAGTCAAAATGCTTACAGCCATCCACCCTAAGTTGCCCATGCGTGACAAAGCCAAGACACGTGACTATTACAACCAATTGGGATTTGGGGAAGTAGGAAACCAGGATTATGAAGGTTATTTGATGGTTCAGAAAGATCAGATTCAAATCCATTTTTTTGAATTCAAGGAATTGGATCCCAAAGAAAACTATGGTCAGGTATACATCCGAACGGACAGCATTGAGGAATTCTACCAATCTTTACTGCAAAAAAAAATATCCATTCACCCAAACGGGCATTTGGCCACTAAACCTTGGGGACAAATGGAATTTTCCTTGCTTGATCCGGACAATAATTTATTGACTTTCGGGCAAGCAGTAGAATGATTTCTTTTCAATTAAAAATTATACCTCGCTGACAAAAGGACTATTCTCGTTTCCTGTTTCGAATAGAAATCCTGCGAAAATGAATTGGTACGAGCAAAGCCTGCAAATCTTCTGGTGTCAAAGATGTCTCTAACGCTCAGCGCAAGGCTACCTTTTTTATTGAAGAAGTTTCTTTGGATGGTGGCATCCACAAAATATTGCGCCAAATCCCGGCCTTGTGCTTCTATTTCGGGGGATTCATAATTTCCAGCCACTTGGAAATTAATGCCATAGGGCAGTTTAAAGTCCTGTGTTAACTTGACGTTCCAGGCAAATCCGGAATTGGTAAATTCCTCACTGATGTTGGAACCATCTACTGATATACTAAACAATGTCAATCCGCCATTGACCGAATACCAGTCATTTACCTCACCGGTTCCGATCAATTCCACGCCATAGGATTCGGCCGATAGCAAGTTCTCGGGCTGGGAATAGGAGATTCCATCTTCCACTATGGTGATGAAATCAAGTTGCCCATTGACTTTCCTGTAAAATAGGTTGGTGATAAAATTGGCTTTTTTAAGGTTAATCATATGACCCAACTCAAATGAATTGATCAATTCGGGCTGAAGGTTAGGATTTCCCCTTCTGACATTCAGGCTATCCGTAATGTCTGGAAATGGATTTAATCTCCAAGCAGTAGGTCTGTCAATCCTTCTGCTGTAAGTGGCTTTTATGGCATGCACCTCATTGATGTTATACATCCCTTGGGCACTGGGGAATAAGTTAAAGTAGTTTTGCCTATTCTGTTCTCCCGTATTTTGAAGATCAGTATCCACTATGGTGTATTCCCCTCTAAGACCAATGCCGTATTCAAATTTGGGTTTTGAGACCGAAATCAAAGCGTAACCCGCGTGAATTTGATCCTGATAGATAAATCTGTTGCTGACACGCTCGTCTTCCAAAAAGCCACCTTCTGTTTCATCAAACCTGAAATACTGATAATCATTGTCGAATTTCCTGATGATTGATTTCAATCCTGTCTCAAACTTGGCCGATTCATATGGTTTGATATAATCAACTTGCATGATGGAGATGTTTCTGATTTCATCTATATAAGCAAGTTCCTGCCCTGTTCGGTTTTCAGGGAGGGGTTCCAAGGTATTGTTGAAAATGTCAATCTCTTGAGTTTTGAATTGGTTTCTGAAGGAATGGCTTGCCGTGGCTCTCAAAAGGTGACCTTTATCCTCGAAAGAATGTTCAAATATCAAAGCATTGTCCAGTCCCACATCTGTTTCACTTTCTTGATTTCTACGGACATAATCAAACGCATCAATTTCTCCTTGCGGCCTTTCCAGTTCTGCAAAAAGGGTATTGACTTGCCTGTCCAAACTGGACTGAAACACCCCCTCATAGCTCAATACATTGTTGCCAAAATAATAATCCGCGCCATAGTTCAAATTGTGGCCAACATTTCTATTGGTATTCTCAGTGCTTTGTCTTAAAGTTTCTTGGTCTTCAAATAAAATCCGGGTCGTCTCCCGATTCCCAATGCTCTTCCAGTCTCTATAATTGTAACCCACAAAAGAGTTGAACCTGGCATTTCTATGGTTCATCCTCCCGCCTAGATTTGTCCGGTTTCTGGTGCCATAAGTAGCTTCCAAGCCGCCATTTGTACCCAGGTCTTGTCCTTTTTTGAGGATGATATCGATTACACCACCCTCTGCTTCGGCATCATACCTGGCATTGGGGTTGTTGATTATCCTTATTTCCTCCACAGCACTTGCAGGCAAATTGTCAAGGTTTTGGGTAAGAGAGGAATTCCGGCCATTGATCAAAATATTGGTACCCGTACTTCCGCGTAGTGAAATGGTACCGTCTTCAGATACGGTGATGGAAGGGGTGTTTCTCAAAATATCGAGCAGGGTTCCTCCGACATTTGCCAAATTATTTTCAGGGGAAATAATGATTCCCTCCATGCTGGTTCGGATAGGCATTTTGGAAGTTTCTACAATCACTTCCTGCAGGTTTTGACTTTCGTCTTCCAGGCTTATTTCACCCAGATCGATGGGCCCGTTGATTTCAATTTCATTTACCAGAAAATCTTTGTATCCAATAAAAAATGCTTTGAAGGAATACTTTCCTTTGGGAGCCTGCAAAGAAAAGCGTCCGTTCTCATCAGAATCTGAAAACGTGACGGGTCGTGTTTGGTCTTGTCTAGTGTACAAAGCCACTTGGACAAAACTCAGAGGTTCTTTCGAATCAGCATCTACCAAGGTACCTTTTACCGAAAAAGATTGACCAAAAGCATCGGGTGCTCCAATAAAAATCAAAATAATAATTACAAGGAAATATGGTACGCTTCTCATTGAAGTAGACTTGGTTGGATTGTTTTCAATACAAAAATACCTTTACAATCTGATTCAATTTTGAAGTTGTTTACTTGAACTCAATTGTAGTGAGATGGATATTTCCCACGGGAGCATAACTCAATCTGAACCCATATGTTTTGCATATTTGATTTACAATCGCAAGACCTAGTCCTATGGACTCAGGATTGCTACTTTCTTTTTTAAATCTTTGTAAAAGTTCATCGGGATCATGTTGGATGGAAGCTCCTGAGTTTTCGATTTTAATCAGATGCCTATCCAGGTGAACCTTGATCCAGCCCCCATTTAAGTTGTGTTTGATGGCATTTCCCAATAAATTATGGACCATGATTTCAGCTATAAACGGATGCATTTTCACCATGACTTCTGGTTTGATGTCAGTTTCCAGCTTCAATTCACTCAAGATGACCAGCTCAGAAAGAAGTTCAATGTTTTTGATGAGAATATCAGATAGGTCAATCTGTGAGGGTGACTCAAACTCTTCATTTTCCAGTTTGGCAAGTAAGCCCAGGGACCTTACTATTCGATGGATGCGTTCATTGTTTTGATAGGCGGAATAGATCAAAAGTGCCTGCTCCTCAGTCATGTCAAGGTTCATCAGGTTTTCCAATTTTCCGCTGACCACAGCAGTTGGAGTTTGTATCTCATGGGAAATGTTTTCTGAAAATTCCTTGATTTGCCTGTAATCTTTGAGCAGTTTTTGGGTCATCTTTTCCAGAAATTCATTGAGTTGGTTAAACTCTGAAATGGAGCTTTTTTGAAAATGCAAGGGTTTGTTGGCCTGAAAATTAAATTGCTGGATTTTTTGTAAGGTATGTTGAAAGGGCTTTAGGATCCGATTGGAAATGCCACGGAAAAACAACCCCAAAAAAACCAATTGGATAAAGAAGACCACCAACATGGTATAAACCACGGTTTCTGTGATATCCTCTGCTTCGATTACCAGGTTGTAATAAGAAATCCTGTAATGCTTGTCCGCTATTCTGAAGGATTTGCTGGCTTTCAATTGCTTCTCTTCCCTGTTCAAAGGGTCGTGGTAGGCAATGGTATCCCTGAGATTCAGTTGCTCTTCCTCCAGTTGGATTGGCAATTCAATGATCTCCAGCCTTTCATTGACCAAGGCCTCGGGTGAAACTCCCTGTCTGATTCTTTCTGCATAGGCTTCGATTTGCCTGTCCAACTCCAAGCCCAGTTCAAAATCAATTTCCTCTCCGAGCTTTTTGAAAATAAAAAATCCCCCGATAAGCAGGGCCACCATGATGATGATCAAATAAACTGACGTAAGTAAGTTGAGAAGTTTCATGATTGGTGGTCTCCAAATTTATATCCAATCCCATATACAGTCGTCAAATAATCCTTGCCTCCAGCCTCAGAAATCTTTTTACGGAGGTTTTTGATGTGCTGATAGATAAAATCAAAACTGGAAAGGTTGTCCGTATAATCTCCCCACAGGTGTTGCGCAATGGCGTTTTTACCCAAAACCCTGTTCTTATTGATGATCAAAAAAACCAATAAGTCAAACTCTTTTTTGGTCAGGTCCAAGGATTTTCCATGAACATGGACCTGGAGATTCTGAAGTTGTACTATTATTTCATTGAACCGCAGTTCATCCGAGCCGCCTAATTTAGACCTACGATATATTGCCTTTAACCGGGCCAAAAGCTCAGACAAATGAAATGGTTTGGGCAGATAATCATCGGCACCCAGATCCAGTCCTCTGATTTTGTCATCCAAAGCGTCCTTGGCAGAAATGATCAATACATTGGGTCTGACTTCCCGCTTTTTGATGATCTCCAGCATACTCAACCCATTTCCATCGGGCAACATCAGGTCCAGCAAAACGCAATCATATTCATATGATAGGATCTTATCCTGTGCATCAAAAAGATTACCGGCTACCTCACAGATTATTCCTTCATGAGAAAGGTATTGAATGATGTTTTGGGTCAATTCCCTGTTGTCTTCGATCAATAATACTTTCATTTATACCATCGGAGTAGCGGTGATTGATAGCATATACGCCCAAAATTCTGAAGGAAATTTGAAGTTAAAAACTGACGCCTCAAAACCCTAATTTTCAAGACCCGGCAACAAATGTTCCCAGATCAGGTTGAGTTCGGCCTGCATGTCTGAAATGTTGGCGGTGGTAACGATTACCGCATTTTTCTCGGGAAGGATCAGAATAAACTGCCCATTGAGGCCATCTGCACGGTAGGAGTTGTGCCTACTTTGCCATAGCTGATACCCATATCCCTGCATCCAATCGGAATTCTTGGCATCAACTTTTAGATTTTCCTCCTTTACCCCTGCCGGCAGGGAAGAAACCTGCGCAGCGGTGGCCTCATCAAACCAAGATTCAGAAAGTAGCTGTTTGCCGTTCCATTGTCCTTTTTGGAGATAAAACAGCCCTAGTTTAGCCATGTCCTCAGTTTTCACTTTTAATCCCCAACCACCTATATGGATTCCCTGAGGGCTTTTGTCCCAAGTTGCTCCCACGATTCCCAAGGGTCTGAAGAGCCTGGGCTGCAGGTAGTCCAAAAGCGGCTCACCTGATACTTTTGTGAGAATCGCCGAAAGCAAATAGGTAGCCAGGCTGTTGTACATAAAAGTGGTTCCCGGCTCATGCTCTACCGGAAATGCCAAAAATGCTTCCACCCAATTCAAATCATCACTTTCTCTTAGCACACTTGTCGGATCTACGTCATGACCTACCGTCATGGTCAGCAAATGCCTGACTTCCAGTGCCTGAAGATTGGGACTGATTTCGTCCGGAAGCTTGTCAGGGAAAAATGAAATGACTTTATCAGACACATTCAAAATTCCCTCCTGAATGGCAAAGCCAATAGCCGTTGAAGTGAATGTTTTGCTGACAGAATACATCACATGGGTCTTATTTGCGGCATGATCTCCAAACCATTCTTCAAAAACCACTTTACCGTTTCTTAAGATCATCAGGCTGTGGAGGTCTTGTTCATTGCTTTGGACGGCTTGAAGGTATGCAGAAATGGCTTGGGGATTTATCCGCTCTTTCTCTGGATCACTCCGTGGCAAGGCCTTGATCAAAGTGATAAAATTGACCAGTTCAATCCTGTTTTTGGTTACAGCTTCCTTTACTTTTTCACTGGTCCAGGCATCAGTAACCCCCTGTCTATCCACTGCCACATTTTCATAACCGATATGGCCTACTCCCTGCATTTCTATGTTGTGGTAGGCAGGATGATCCACAAATTGGTAGGCTTTGCCAGCCTCTAGTTTTTCCAACATCCGGATAAACGAAGCCTCTTTTTCTGCTGAAGTTTCCTTTGGTCCATCGTAGGTGGTGCCGGCTACACCTATTCTCTGCATCACATCCCGACTCATTACCGGCAGGTCATATTCCTCAGCCAGCATGGCCACCATTTTTGCCACATCGGGATGGAAACCGGTAGATCCCATATGACCGGAAAGGTGGCTGATTTGGGGCACATGTTTCAGGGCCAATTCAATCTGTGCCCGAAATTCACGTTCCACCTCCTCCAGTTTCCATGGATTGTCAGTGATGGCGAGACCGGGGTAATTTTTATTCATCCAGATCATGGGTAAAAAATACCCATCTGTATCCATAAGACTGGGGCAATGGGTCAGAGGCCTCCATTTGATGCCATCCCATTCACTGGTGATGGCGAGATGCAATCCTACATCGATTCCGGTAATTTCCTTTAACAAAAGAGCCGCCTCGGGAAACCAAGGGCCCACTGCGATCAATTCGATGGAAGATTCTATTCCGTTAACAAAGGTTTCTATACTGGCGAGGTTTGAGGAGCGTGAGGAGCCCATGTCATCTCCCCTCACGATCAACCTAGGTCCCGGGAGATCCTGAGCATGGGAACATAAGTAAATGAAAGTGAAAAAAAGAATAGAGATGGTTTTGGTGAAACTGCGCATGGCCAGGTGGTTTGGGAGAATGAAAAATAACGAATTTCCAGGGATATTTTGCGTTGGATTTCTAGATTAGTTTGATTGTTGCTCGCTTTACATCTTGAAGTCAATAATTTTTATCTTTGTATATGCTCCCTAAATGCTAAATTTTTGATAGCATTGGTAGTAGCAACATGTATTGATCCGATAACAAAAAAACCCTAACCATGAACACCACGGACACCCACAACGAACGCATGGCAAAAATGACTTTCTCCTCTGTCTATCCCCACTACATCACCAAAGTGGAGAACAAAGGCCGAAGCAAAGAGGAATTGCACCAGGTCATTGAGTGGCTTACCGGCTTTGATCAGGCGAAAGTACATGAGTTGATCGAAAGAAAAGCAACTTTTGAAACCTTCTTCGATGAGGCAGATTTAAACCCACATGCTCACCTGATCACCGGAGTGATCTGTGGTTACCGCATTGAAGACATCGAGAATCCATTGACACAGAAAGTCCGTTACCTTGATAAATTGGTGGATGAATTGGCCAAAGGAAGGAAAATGGAGAAGATTTTGAGGAAAGGGTAGGGGATTATAATTGGGCTTCGACCCGGTTCCGACATGTCCATACAACAAATCTCCTAACCCAAATCCAAATGTAAATGTCCAATCCTGAACACGATTTTTTTTACCTAAACCAAGCCGAGCCAAATAAAAGCTGTCTGCTGGCTTTGAGGAACATCATCCTTGCTCAGGACAATCAGGTTACAGAGACCCGGAAATACGGTATGCCTTGCTTTTGCTTTAGGAAAAAGATGTTTTGTTACCTCTGGACGGATAAGCAAACAGGGGAACCCTATCTCTTGATGGTTGAGGCAAAACACTTAAACCATCCCGAACTGGAACAGGGTGACCGCTCAAGGATGAAAATATTGAGCGTGGATCCCTATACTGATTTGCCCATCAAGACCATTGAGATGGTCTTACAAAGCGCCTTGGATCTTTACCGCTCTGGGATGATCAAGACTAAGGGGAGTTGAAATTGACTAGGAAATTTATCCGGATAACTATTTTTTTCAGAGAAATAAAAAATGACTTAAGTACATGAAATATTTGGTGTTTTAACCCAACAAGTGATTGATTTATAGACGATATCGTTTAAGTTTTTTTCTAAATCACCCATAATTTTACTTTTAGTGACAGGGAAACAAAATTTAAAAAGGATATTCCAAAATTTTCCTCGCTAAAATATTCCACAAACAAATTATTTCAATTTAAGATGAAGAAGAAATTTTCCCGATGGTTACCATTGGTTACCGGGGTAATACTTGCTGCCTGTTATCCTGGAGGTCCGGAATTTTATGAGGATACAGATGTGGTTTATACCTCTTTTGAACCCGAATTCGATTTCCAAACCAAAAACACCTATGCCCTTCCCGACAAAATTGTGGTGGACATTGATATTGACAGAGGTGATACTACCCTTGTTTATATGAAGGATGCTTTTGCTCTACCCATACTGGTAGCAATTGATGCAAACATGCAGCAAAATGGCTGGTCAAAAGTCAGTATTGCCCAAAGACCAGATGTTGTTTTGACGCCTGCCGCAATTACCGATACAAGTTATTTTTATAGCTATTGGTATTCGTGGTGGTGGGGAGGTTATTATCCTGGGTGGGGATGGTATTATCCACCTTATTGGACGGTTACAAGCTATACTACAGGCACCATGATCATTGCAATGGCCGATCCAAATGTAAATAATCCCATCAATCAATCCCGGGCATCATGGATCATGCTGGGTAACGGTCTTCTTTCAGGATCTGGAAATATAAGTCGTGTTACAAGTGCCATTGATCAGGCCTTTGAGCAATCGCCCTATCTGAAACTTAATAACTGATATCAATTATGAAAAAGGCATTAATATTTATCGTTTTTTTTACATTCTTGAATGTTGCCAATGTAAATGCTCAAAGCTTGACAACGACCTCCTATTCCATTGGTATTCCTACAGGTGATATGGGTGATTTTGTTTCGAATGTAAGCTGGAGAGGCTTTTCTGTTGATTATAGAAAACTGGTTCAATCAAATATTGGCATCGGTATCAGTTCAGGTTTGAATACCTTCTATGAGGAAAGACCATTTGGGGTATATACGATTGACAATAGATCATTAAGTGGGAAGCAATGGAGGTACAGCAACAACGTACCCATTATGGTTTCAGGAGATTATTTCTTCAAACCTGGTGAACCCCTAAACCCTTTTATTGGCTTGGGAGTGGGAACCATTTACACTTTGAGAACCACGGATATGGGAATTTATAGATTAGATCAGAAAGCTTGGAGCTTTGCATTTCAACCACAGGTAGGATTGATTCATATGTTGAACAATTATGCAGGGATTTCTTTGTCAGCAAAATATTCCTATGGATTGGCAGCAGGGGACTTGAGTGGTGCCCAGTCTTTTTTATCCTTAAACATTGGCTACGTGTTCATGGGTAATTAATTAGGAATTCATTATGAGAAAATTTTTGAGGATGGTGAATTTTGCCATCCTCTGTTTTTCTAAATACAACGTATGTATGCAATGATGCCAGTAAAATGGTAATTCCATATAATACTCGCCGGGAAACTGAATTGTCCGGTAAATCCCTGCCTGCCGACTTCCGACCCATTTGAAGGAGAATATCGGGTTACTGGCAAAGAAGCGGATAACCATATTAAATATTTACATCGATCTTTGTTTGGATTAAAATTTTGATTAAATCTTCAAAATGTTGTGTAATTTGAACATATAAATTTCTTCAAACATGAAAACATCTGCATTCCTATTCTTCACAATGCTTATGGGTATAAATTTCTCATTCACCCTTGCTCAATCTCAAAAATCCAGGTTACAGCCAGGGAAAATGTATCATCAGGGTGATACGCTTTATAGCCCTGTTTTTGGATTTACTACATTGGTCCCAGAGGGATGGATAGGAAACCTTCCAAGGGAAAGTGAAGTTTTTTTGTTGATGAATACTTCCAACACCTCTGGAGAAATTTTTGTTTTTGGAAGGGAGTCTATCAATCTTGAATCTCTGTCCAAAACATGGATTTCAGGAGTGGATATCACCGATAATGTTAGGCTGACAGCAACCAATCCAATAATTGAAGGTGATTTATTGATTTCCAACGAAGTAATTGCAGAGGGTAATTACATTCATAAAGAATACAAAGCATTTGCTGCTACAAGATGTGGCGATAAAGGAAAATGTATTACTGTTTTGGCAATTGCCGATGAAGGTCATTTAGATTTTGTCACTAAAACATCGATTGAATTGTTGAAAAAAGGAATTTTTGAGGAGCCTTCTAACGCTTCACCATATGACAACTTCAATTGGAAAAAATTTCTTTCCAACAAGCTATTGATCACTTATGATGAAATCCGTGGAGGTGCCAAAAGAACTCAAATCAATTTATGCGAAGACGGTACATTCAAAGCCAACGTAAGGAAACAGGGGATTTTAAAACAAACAAATCCCCAGTACAAGGGGAATATGTCAGGGACATGGACTGCGGAAGGAATAGGACCTCAGGCTTTATTGTCTTTGAATTTTTCAAGAAAAAATCTAACCTCTTTAAGTGTAAAATTAAGTTTCCAAGATGAGCAGCTATATGCGGATGGTGAAAGATTTTATGCCAGTGAATCTACCTCTTGCCAATAATAAAGCATTTTTTAGTCTACTGCCGTGGATGAGAAAGTTTATTTTTTTAATTCTAGACGGAGGCGTCCATAATTAACTAACAACATTCTTTATTTTTAATTTGAGAATTATCATCTAAAGAATGAAACGAATACTTTTTTTCAAAATCATCCTGTTTTTTTGTGTAAATACCGTCTATTCACAGGTCTTTACAAATAAAGAAGTGGGACAAAGAAATCTATCTAGAAAAGATAGTCTCAAGAATGTGGAATACCCTTATTCATTGCCGATCTGGGGGGCCAAAGCCACTAATGCAGGATATTCTCTTCCATACTCTGCAGGCTTAAGTGTCCAGTATTTTTGGCAGGAATCGGATATCATCATTGAAAACCTGATGGTCGGTTTCAACAACGGTCAACTGCATGAACTTGATGAATTTGTCCGCTTCAACAAAGCTGTTGCAACAGCAAGCGCTGTCTCCGTAAGACCGGATATTTGGCTGTTTCCATTTTTGAATATTTATTCCGTTTTGGGAAAAACTTCTGCTTCGACAGATATCGGATTCGGACTGTGGCTGCCAGATGGTTCAAACAATTATAATGAGGTGTTTTCTGCAGGTACCAAGGTGGATTTTAATGCCACCACATTTGGTATTGGCATGACACCAACAATTGGTGTGGGCGGAGGGTTTTTGGCATTGGATATGAATGTGGCTTGGACCGATGTTCCCCAATTGGCCACTCCTGCACGGACCTTCGTATTTGGCCCCCGGTTTGGCAAAAACTTTAGAATGAAAAAGCCTGAAAGCTCCATTGCAGTTTGGGTCGGAGGGTTCAGGGTCCAGTTGAATTCAGAGACCAATGGTTCAATTCTACTCAGCGAGGTATTTCCACCAGGAACATTGGGGGGAAGAATAGATGAGGGAAAGGAGAAAGTAGAAAATGCTTTTAATCAAGTAGAAAACTGGTGGAATGGGCTTAGCCAACTCGAACAAAACAACCCGATAAATAGGTCTAAATATGAAAAGGCCAATTCAATTTTGGATCGGGCAAGTCAATTTTTGGTAGCAGCTGATGGTGCAGTAAGTACAATCGAGACTTCTACGGTTCAGTACACGATGGATAAACGCCCAAAAGACATGTGGAATTTTATTGTGGGTACCCAATACCAATTTAATAAACACCTAATGCTTCGTCTCGAATATGGGTTTTTGAGTTCCAGAGAACAACTTATAACAGGACTTCAATACAGATTTGGATTGTAATTAAATATTGGGAATTAAGCAGTCCAATTTGTTTCGGTTGGGATGTTGATTGAAAGTATTCAAACAAAAAAATTAAATTCTCCTTGGTGAACTTGATTTCAAATTCATTATAGTTTTCCAAGGATCTACTTTCAAAGAGTCAAGTTATGGATGCTGTTTAAACCTCCAAAAATATTCAGAAGGTTTGATCCATATACCTTAAATATGAATTGAAAAACCTATTCAATAATGATACAATGGAGAATAAGACTATTGAAAAGCCACTGAAAGATAAATTACTTCACGAATTAGCTGAATATGGTTTTAATGTACTATACCTCGGTCTTTTTTTTAGTGTATTTATTTTATACAGGAGACTTTTGCTGGCTGAATATGGGATTTATTTGAATGATTATTTTATTGGACTGGTCAAAGCTTTGATTTTTGGAAAAGTGATTATGATCGGGACTTTTTTGAAAATCAGTAAAAGATTTGAAAATCAACCTCTCATTGTTCCTACACTTTACAAAACCTTGTTCTTTACTTTATTGGTTGTGGTTTTTGAACTTTTGGAAGTCACGGTCAAAACCTTGTGGAAAACAGAATCCTGGACAGGAATTACAGATTCCTTTACCCACCATTTTAATATGGTTTGGTTTGGAGGTGTACTGATTGTGGCATTTACCTTTTTGCCTTTTTTTGCATTTAAGGAATTATCAAGACACTATGGAGTTGACTCGATGCGAAATTTATTTTTAAAAAAATCCGAAAATCCTTTATCTAACTGATATGGTAAATAATTTTAGAATTGGCCTCCCGTTCTTTTTTTTTCTTATCTCAGCAAGCTCAAACGCCCAAGTACTGATTTCTTTGCTTTTTGGGGATGCCTTAAACACTGACAAGATAGAATTTGGATTGACAGGTGGCATGAATCGATCTTATTTGAGGGATATCCCAGATTCCGAAGGACTCAACAACTTCAATCTCGGTTTCTATTTCAATATCCTGCTTTTGGAGAACGCTTATTTGAGTACAGGAGTGTTGGTCAAATCAAATGTCGGGGCCACAGGAATGGCTACCTATCCCTTGGGCGATGAGGACTTTGACGGAATTTTTGAAGATGGGATGTTGACTACCAAAATCAACTATTTTTACATTCCGATTATGTGGCAACAAAGAATCCGTACCCGGATATTGCTTGAAGGTGGGTTACAGGCCGGACTTAGGACAAAGGCCTTCGATTTATTTTTTGTGGATTCCAATGGAGGGGAGCTTGAGTTTGAGAAAGAATTGGGTGACAACTATCATCGACTTGATGCTGGAGTGGTTGGAGGCGTGGGATATAAATTGAAAAAAGACCTTAAAAGTACGAGCCTGGGCTTTTTATATTACCATGGTCTGGTGGATGTCAATGCCGCTACCTCGCATAAAACCAGAAATTCATCTTTGAACATTTACCTCAGAATTCCAATCGGTGCGGGTGAAAAAAAATCAAAGGGATAAAATCTTAAAATCAAAATTGAAACTTATAACCAAATCTCAAAAAATAAACCATGAAAAAGCAAACTACTCTTCTCCTTTTCATCTTGATGATGACGCCTTTATTCTTTCAAAATGTCCAAGCGCAAACCAATAAGGAAGAATTAGATTTTATCCAATCCATCTTCGGAATGGAAAAAAAGCAAGCTGTAGCTGAATTTTTGAACATAAGTCCGGGTGATCCATTTTGGGAAATCTATGACCAGTATGAAACTGAAAGAAAAGCATTGGGTAAGGAGAGGATAGAGGCCATAAATCAATATGCCGAGAAATATACCACTATGCAGGATGCTGATTATGATCAGGTGGTCAGTACTATGATTTCCTTAAAAAAACGAAACGATAAATTGATTGAAGGATACTATAAGAAGGTGAAGAAAGCCTCAGGCTCAAAAGTGGCAACCCAATTCTTTCAAATAGAGGAGTATATCCTCAGCGAAATCAGGGCTTCCCTAATGGAAGCAATTCCCTTTATCGGTGAGTTTGAGAAGCAGTGAGATTAAGAAAACTAATCATTCCTTTTCTTTGATATTCTAATAGGCATTAGGGTTTAATTTCCATTTCCTTTAAAATATCTGCTGTCTATATAGATCAATAAGAATTAAGATAAGTATTATGTTATGGATTCGAATTCTTAACCGTTCTTTTTTCGTTTTCTGGATTTTTCTATACTTCCATTCAGAAGTAAAGGGGCAGGCATTAGCTCCTGACACCACATGTATAGATAAAGATTTGCCGGAATTGATCAGAGAAGCTTTGGGTAAGGATCCCAAACCCAAAGAGATAGGTGCGAATTCTTTGTTGGTTGTTCCGATCATCGGATCCAATCCTGCTACTGGTTTTATGGTTGGTTTGGGGGGACAGTTTGCCTTTAAAATGTCTGAAACCAATCTTTATTCCCTGATTAGCGGGAGTTTGCAGGCTACTACCAAAGACCAGTACATATTTACGGCCAAAAACAGTATTTACACAAAACGGGAAAAGTTGTTCTTTACAGGAGACTGGCGTTATATGATTTTTTCCCAATCCACTTATGGCTTAGGAACGAATGCTCCGAAAGGTGGGATTTTGGATTATCAATTTAGCCTGGGAGGTTCCGAAACTGATATAGATTCTTTGGCCCAGCCTATGACATTCAATTTTGCCCGGTTTCATCAATCTGTGGGATTCAAGCTGAGACAAGGGATATATTTAGGTTTGGGATACCACTTTGATTCCTATTTTAAAATTGTGGATCAAAAACTCAATCTCGACCCCGAAAACCAATTATTGACCTCTCATTATGTCTATAGTATGTTATATTCCTTCAATGCAGAAAAATATTACTCCTCTGCCATGTTTGGAAATTTCATCATTGACAAGCGGGACAATATGATCCAACCATACAAAGGGTATTTTCTTTCCCTTGGTTTTAGAGGAGCCTATCGGGTTTTTGGGAACAAGAGCAACGCCGAAATGTTCTCAGGTGAGTGGAGAAGTTTCCATAACTTATCCAAAAAAAACCCTGCCCACTTGATTGGTTTTTGGTTATTGGGAGATTTGACGCCAGAGGGGGATTTTCCTTACATGATTTTACCTGCAACTGCTTTTGACCAAAGAGGTAGAAGTGGTAGAGGATATACACAGGGGAGATTTCGGGGCAACAATTACCTGTATGGAGAAACAGAATATAGATTTCCTATTTCAAAATGCGGTGGCATTTTGGGAGGGGTTTTATTTGTGAACGGAACTACAGCTACCAACGCGGTCCAACAACTGAAAATGTTCGAATCAGTCAAAGTGGGTTATGGCATAGGGCTACGGGTGAAAATTGATAAAAATTCGAGAACTAACCTTGTTCTTGACTACGGCCGTGGAGAGCAGTCAAGTGGATTTTATCTTGCTATTTCTGAGACTTTCTAAATTTCAAAAATTCCCCTGTACGGCAACGTCTAAACCCTATTTGATAAGATTTATAACTTGAGAACAATCTATGCTGAAGATTTTTATAAATCCACAACCTAATTCTTCATTATACATTATTACTGTGTTAAAATTTAAAAGAGAATGTACCAATGGTTTGAAGCTCCTCCAGGATTATTAGGTGGATTTAACAGTGCCTGGATGATGGCTTTGAAAAATGTATTTAACAAATTAAATAAAAACGCTACTAATTATGGGATTTAACATCAACTCATTGGCAATCTTAATCTGTATTAATCTTTTCGTTTTCACAGGTTATATTCAGGCACAAAGTGTTTTGCCTTTTCCGAAAGCCCCTTCAGCTAGTGAAGCAGGGCTTACCATGAAAACTTCAACTTATAAAAAGCGAATTGAACCGCAAAGGCTTCCTGAGGATGCACCTAATATTCTTATTATTCTTATTGATGATTGTGGGCCTGCTACACCTACGACCTATGGTGGTGAAATTAATACACCAAACCTGAGCCGTATTGCTGATATGGGGATTTCATACAACCGATTTCACTCAACGGCCATGTGTTCTCCAACGCGGGCTTCTATACTCACCGGAAGAAATCATACTGTAGTTGGCAATGGACAAATAGCCGAAATCGCAAATGATTGGGATGGATTTAGCGGAACAATACCCAAAACTTCGGCAACCGTGGCCGAAGTCCTGAAGGCATACGGGTACAACACAAGTGCATTTGGAAAATGGCACAATACGCCTGCTGAGCAAACAACATCCAAAGGTCCTTTTGACTACTGGCCTACCGGTTATGGGTTTGAATATTTTTATGGTTTTCTGGCTGGTGAAGCATCACAATACGAACCCCACATGGTGAGAAACACAACCGTAGTAGATCATCCCGAAACTACGCAGGGCCATGACCATTATCACCTCACTGAAGATATCACCGAAGATGCCATTAAATGGTTAAGAGAACAACAAGCTTTTGCACCAGATAAACCATTCTTTATGTATTGGGCTCCGGGAGCTGTGCATGGGCCACACCACGTAGCCAAAGAGTGGGCCGATAAATACAAAGGTAAATTTGATGATGGTTGGGATGCCTACCGTGAGAGAGCATTTAAAAGACAAAAGGAAATGGGTTGGATACCTCAAGATGCACAGTTGACAGCACGCGACGAAACCATGAATGGTTGGGATGATATCCCTGAATCTGAAAGAGCCTTCCAAAGCAGGTTAATGGAAGTGTATGCCGGATTTACTGAACACACAGATTACAATGCGGGATTACTTATTGATGAAATAGAAAGGCAAGGCAAACTGGATAATACCCTCATTTTTTATATCTGGGGTGACAATGGCTCTTCTGCCGAGGGACAAAATGGAACCATCAGTGAATTGCTTGCACAAAACAGTATTCCGACTACCATCCAACAACATATTGACGCCCTTGAAGAGCTTGGTGGCCTTGATGTATTGGGATCCGCTAAAACAGATAATATGTACAATGCCGGTTGGGCATGGGCTGGTTCTACGCCGTATAGGTCAACAAAACTCGTCGCAGCACATTTTGGAGGCACCCGTCAACCAATGGCTATATCATGGCCGAAAAAAATCAAAAGCGACAAAACACCAAGACCCCAGTTCCACCATGTGATAGATATCGTACCTACAATTTATGAAGTTTTAGATATCCCAGCTCCTCTTGAGGTTAATGGCTTTACACAAGATCCGATCAATGGAGTGAGTATGGATTATACTTTTACAGATGCTACAGCAGAAGGAACCAGAAAACTTCAGTTTTTTGATATCATGGGAAGCCGTGGTCTCTATTACGATGGTTGGTTTGCTTCTGCCTTCGGACTTCGCAATCCTTGGGTTCCCGGACTTCCGGAAGGCGCGGCTACCTGGAATCCTGAGGAGGACACTTGGGAACTCTATAATATTGACAAAGATTGGAGTCAAGCAAATGATTTGGCGAAAGAAATGCCTGAGAAGCTGGCAGAAATGAAGAATATGTTTCTGGTGGAATCTGCCAAAAACAAAAATCTTCCTATTGGAGGAGGCTTGTGGTCTGTGGTATATCATCCAGAACACGCTCCAGCAACACCCTATACAGAATGGACTTTTACCGGGCGGATTGAGAGAATGCCTGAATTTGCAGCACCAAAACTAGGGAAATTCGACAACGACGTCAGTATGGAAGTTACAATTCCTGAAAATGCCAATGGTGTACTTTATGCACTTGGAGGTTTTTCTGGCGGACTCACCTGCTTTGTAAAGGATGGATATTTACACTATGAGTATAATCTATTTTTAATCAATAGAACAAGAATCAAGTCAAAAACAAAAATACCAACAGGGAATGTTAAAATTGATGTGGTGTCCAGATTAACATCACCCCATCGCGGATCTGCACTTGATGTCACACTGAAAGTAAACGGAAAAGTGGTAGCAGAAGGTCAAGTGCCAGTAACAGCAGCATTTGCATTTACCGCCAACGACTGTCTTGACTTTGGTAGCGACTTGGGTTCGCCTGTATCTTTTGATTATTATGATGATGCACCCTTTCGCTTCAACGGCACTATAGGCACCACAAAAATTTGGTACACCAAGAAATAAAAGGGGTAGTTTTTAACGGCCTACAGTGTTTCTAAGAACTATTCCATTTAACTGAAAATTTAATGTAGACTCCACAAAAATTTTTCTACTATGAAAGAAAAAAAATTGGCCAATTATGTAGCTCTTGTGCTCTTGTTAGGTTTTGTCATGTGTTTGAATCCAGGGTTTGCCCAAGTGCCAACTATGCAGGCCCTTCCGGATACCAGCAAAATCACTTATAACCAGATTTCTCAATCACTTGGACTGTTTGTTTTCCCTTCAAAAAACCAAAGTCAAGGCAAACAAAAGCAGGACGAATTTGAATGCTACAAATGGGCGATGGACCAATCCGGCATTGATCCTCAAAACATCCCCAAAATAGAAGTTGAGGAATCCACAGGCCCGACAGGAGGAGCTGTTGTTGGAGCAGCGGGAGGGGCCGCTGCGGGTGCGGCCATAGGTGCAATCGCTGGGGATACTGGAAAAGGCGCAGCAATAGGTGCAACACTTGGGGCACTAAGAGGGCGCAGGGCCGGCCAACAAGCACAGGCTCAATACAATCAAAAGGCCCATTCCGAAGCCGCTGCACAGGAATCAGCCATGCTTGACAAATTCAAAAAAGCTTTTTCTGCATGTATGGAAGGCAAAGGGTATACTATTAAATAATTTCGAAACATGAAAAATCTTATTATCATAGTCGCTATTGCTTTTGCATCACTAGCCTGTACATCAACCGAAAGCAATCAAAAAGAAAATATTGAATTGGTCAAAAAATATGTCCATGCTGTTGAAAACCTTGATTTTGAGGGTATGGAAAATATGCTGGATGATGATTACATTGGTGTTGGCCCCTCTTATGGTGATTCAATTGGAAAAAGTGACGCAGTAGCCAATTGGAAATACAATGTCGAAAACCTGTACGAAAAAATCCAATATAACAGATCCCGTTTTGCAGGGGTAACTATCCCTGATGGTGAGAGCAAAGGAGATTGGGTTGCCAATTGGGCTGAATTAAGTATCGTATTCCAAGATGGGGATTCGGTGATCATTTGGGCGAATTCCAACTACCTGGTTGAAAATGGCAAAATAAAAAAAAGCCTGACTTTCTATAATGAAGCAGATGTATTGAGACAATTGGGTTATCAAATGGTTCCCGCCGAATGGTTGGAATAATCAAGGGTACCACTTTGTAATTGAAAAAGTTTTACGGAACGTACTGTATTTTAAGAGATACTTCTTGACCAATAAAAAGTTAGGAATCTTAAGTTGTTACTATAGCATTACATGAGACTAATTAACTCCACAGGTTTGTGCCTTTTGGAGTTAATTCTAGATCCCAGTGATTGCGTTTCATTACAATTCACCAAAATTCGAGTTTCAACCATTTAGGATATGATGAAAGAATATTTGAGGTTTTGCACTTTATTCTTTGTTATGTTATCTCTATCGGTTCTAGGTTTTGCTCAACAAAACTTCGAAAAAAAAAGCTGGTTTAATATCTACGGTTTTGGAAGGACCAATTTTGTGTGGGACAATCAGGATATGGGCAGGAGCGATCTATTTGTACCAGCGAATATTAAAGTGGGCCAACCTCGAAATCCCAACTTTTTTATTGGAGCAAAACAAACAAGAATTGGATTTGATTTTCATCAGCCTGTGGGAGACGAAGAGTTGTTCATAAAATTAGAGGGTGATTTTCATAACGACGCCACAGACGCCACAGGAATATTCCGGATGCGGCATGCCCTTGTCAAATATAAGTTTGTACTCATCGGAATGGAATGGAGCAATTTTTTTGATATTGAGGCCAATCCTACCACCGTGGATTTTGAAGGACCCAACAGCTCTACTTTGTCCAGGACTCCTCAGATTGTGTTTGCTACCTACAAATCCAAGAACATACTATCAATTTCCTTCGAAAACCCAATAGAAAAAATCACTTTGGGAGGAAATGTAACTGCATTGCCTGAGAGATTTCCTGATGTAATAGCTTCATATCGTGTCAATGGGCAGTTTGGTTTTATCAAGGCGGCGGGATTGTTTAGAGAGGTAAGATACCAAAGCGACGAGTCCAGAAGTTTATATGGATATGGCGGTACTGTATTGGGTTCTGTAAAGATCGGGAATGTGGATAAGTTAAAATTCCAGACTGTCATTGGAACTGGGATAGCCAGATATATCCAAGGTATAATCAATTTAAACTATGATGCCATCTATAATGGATCTCCTGAAATGGAATCGCTGTTTATTCGGGGCAGTAACATTTCTTTTCAACATTTTTGGAAAAGTCACATTCATTCCTCAATTACAGGTGGTTGGTTAGACGTAGTTGGTAATCCAAACCTGCAATCAACAGACTATAAGAAAGGTTATTATGGCTCTGTTAATCTTTTTTGGGATCCTGTGCCAAATCTCACTTTTGGGTTGGAGGCTTTGGCTGGAGAAAGGGTAAATATAGACCGCCAGAAAGGTTCTGCATTGAGAACCCAGATGAATGCTACCTATAAATTTAACTATTCAAATCAGTAATTAAAACCGCTCATATGAAAGAGACCTTAAATAATGCATTGTTGTTGGTGTTGGTTTTGGGTTGTTTTGCATGTTCCAAACCCGCCTCGGAAACCAAAATAGAATACAAAACTGAAGGAAAGGACTCTACACCTGATGTTTCTGAAATGAGAAACCTCGGTTCTGCCTTGCCGGGACTTGATCATGGGCTTTGCCAATCTCCCATCAATATCCAATCTTCACAAACCGGACAAGAAGGAAGGCATCTTATTTCTATCAATTACAAAGATGAAATCAATAAAATTGAAAATCTTGGGCATACGGTACAATTGGACTTTGCAGAAGGCAGTAGTATTACAGTTGATGATACTACTTTTCAGTTCAAACAGTTCCATTTTCACACGCCCTCCGAACACGAAATCGACGGGATCACCTACCCCATGGAAATGCACATTGTGAACATCATGCCAAACGATGCCAAAAATGAAACCCCTCAATATCTGGTAATTGGAATTTTATTCAAGGAAGGATCAACCAACAAATTCGTAACTGATTTTTTGGATGCTATCCCAAAGCAAGAAAGTGAAACTGCTGAATTAAAGATAGGGACTGTCAGAATCTCTGACTTAATTGGGACCATTCCTTCTCATGTAATCGACAATTATTACCATTACAAAGGATCGCTTACTACACCACCCTATACGGAATCTGTTCGATGGTATATTTCCAAGCACGTGTATGAGGCCTCTGAAGAGCAAATTACAACAATTAACGAGATTGAGGGCAACAATGCCAGGCATGTACAAGGATTATTTGGCAGACCTGTTTTAACAAATTAAATTACTTCAGATGGTATTCGACACCAAAAAAGTAAATTTGGCTGAATTTTCATTCGGAGACAAAAATCTTGATAGGATCTTTAAAAAGCTTGGGTGGCACTTTTCCGAAAAAAAAGAATTAAAAGTCAAAGTTCTTGTTGCAATTGGCGTATGCTGGCTTCCATTGGTTGTCCTTTCCCTCATTCATGGTAATTTTTGGACTGGTAGTATCGAGGGTTCATTTATCACTTCTGTCGAAGCGCAAACCAGATTTTTGATTTCTTTGCCCATTCTTATCTTGGCGGAGCCTTTGGTTAGTGGCAAGCTGGTAAAAACCCTCGTTCAATTTATTGACGCCGGAATGATTCCCAAGGACCAAGTGGCTGAGTTTGAATCCATAATCAAAAGCAAAATCAACTTCCTTCAAAGTCCTTGGACTGACTTCTTCTTGTTGGTCATTTGCTACATCCAGGTAGTATCTATACTTTTTTTTGAAGCACAGTACACCTCAGTTGCTGCTTGGCAGTTTGAAAGAAACAATGGAGAGCCATTTCTGAACATGGTGGGAAAATGGGCAGTGATTGTTAGTAGACCTTTTACCTTGTTTTTTATTTATAGGTGGATTTTAAGGGTATTGGTTTGGGGAAGAATTTTGGCTAAGGTAGCCCAGTTGAATCTATGCCTTTCCCCCTTCCATGCAGATAAAGTCGGAGGTCTCGGATTTCTGGCGTTTAGTATTTCCTACTTTGCGCCTGTCTGTCTAGCAATTTCGGTTATTTTAGCAGGGAATATGGCCGATTTAATGATAGTAGATGGGATGATGCTGGTTGATTTTCGACTGACTTTGTTTTGCTATATATTATTTGTTGCGGGGTTTTTTACTTATCCATTGTTTGTTTTTTCAAAAAAGCTTCTCGATTTTAAAGAAAAAAGTATATTCGAACTTTACGATGGAATCCAGCAAGTGTACAATAAGGCAAATTTAAAATCCTTTAATGCCGGAACGGACCATGCTACAAATTCCGAAGATGTTCCTTACATCTCTTCCTTTTCAGATTTTAATGCGGTTTTAGAGAATGTACTAAACATGAGATTAATTCTCTTTCAGATAAGAGATCTGCTTCCTCTGATGTTTTTGACTTTATTTCCATTTTTATTTGTGATCCTCATCGAAATCCCCTTGGCAGAAATAATTTCTAGACTGATTTCCACAATGTTTTGAAGCCATTTTTTCATCGATTTAAGAGAAAGACAATTGTCAAAAAAAAATTTTCAGGTACCAATTCTTGAGGATAAATCCATATTTTACCCCCCATTGTCCGGTTTTTCGCATTCTAAAAACTTCCTCTGGATTTAAGTGTATAATTTTAGTTTGATTTTTTTGAGGAGATTTAGAAATATATTATGTAACTTCCCGAGCATAAGTTCTTTTTCGATTACGGAATTTTTATTCAATCATTACAACTATCGCTGTATGTTTCAATCTAAAAATCCTCGAAGTAGTTGGCTTACGGTAGGATATCAGCTTTTTGGTGAAGATGGTCCAGAAGGTATCCAAATAGAGCGCCTAGCCCGGATATTACAACATAATAAATCAAGCTTTTATCATTTTTTTGTCAATAAGGAAATGTTTATTGATGAATTGATTCAAATACACAGAAAAATCGGGGATGAAATGGTCGGTAAAATAATGAACTTGGAGTCGTTTGATCCTGGATATGTTGAATTATTGATAGAATATAAAGATTCAGTTTTGTTCCACAGACAACTGATCCGCAACGGTCATTACCTATGCTACAAAAAAACGTTCGATGAAATCAACCAAAAAATTGATCTGGCAATTTTGCCGCTTTGGAAGCGTGAGGTCAACCTTTCTAAAGAATCGGCATTTATTCTGTTTGATATGTTAAGAGATACTTTTTACAGTAGATTGAACCCGAAGAATAAAGTGCCGGATACAATTAGGTCTGTGATCAATGAGGCCAAGTTTTTCATTGAACAAATGAAAAAGGATAATGTAATACCTAAATAAAGTATTTTAATATTCTTTTTATGGGTGAAACAATCGGGTTCTACCCGATTGTTTCAGAAAAACGAATTCTGGTGCTTCGGAGACTTTAAGAGAATTGGTGGTCAAATCATTTAATCGGTAGGGTGATTTTTTTTCATACACTTTGAATTCAAAATAGCCCTTATTATTCATGATTTCGCCGATGGTTTTCCGGTTGTATTCCAGAATTCATTTAGTTGATCGGTTCTTTCAATTTTGAATAGGGTGGTATGGGGATTCATCCAAAACAACCGGCCATAGTAAGTCTGCCACTCAGCAACTCCTGCCAGAACTATATTGAAAACCTTTTTCCCTCCTTGGTTTCCAAATTTCATTGGCTCTGGAAGAAATCATGTTAGCGTTTACAATGCACCTGAGGTTATTTCTTTGTCCATCAGGTACAATAATGGTAAGGTGCTTCAACTTTTTTACCAAATTTCCCAAAAGCAGTGTCTTAATCAACCCCTTACAATGTCGTTTTCACACCACTTTAAGATGATTATAAAACAGTAAATTTGAAAAGATGCAAACCGGAAAAACTAAATGAACCGTAACAGTTATACCAATTCCTTTCTGATGGAAAAAAGTCCTGAGTATGTATTTGATGCCATTTCAAATTTCCGTGCTTGGTGGTCAGAGGAAATCGACGGAAACACCGACCAACTCAACGAAACGTTCTTCTACCATTACGAAGATGTTCATCTGTGTAAACTAAAATTGATAACTTCTATACCCGGAGAGACCTTGATTTATGAAGTATTGGACAATCATTTCAGCTTTACTTCAGACTCTACCGAATGGGTGGGCACAGAATTGGTGTTTGAAATTTCAATCGAAGACGGAAAAACCAAAGTGACCATTACCCATCAAGGCCTGACTCCGGAATTTGAATGCTATGATATATGCTGTGAATCTTGGGAAAACTATTTTTCCAACAGCCTTTTCAACTTGATAGAAAATGGAAATGGCAGTCCCAATCGAAAAGAAAAAGATGGATTTAATGCCGATATTGTTAAAAAATGGAATCTGGCAGTTTAAGGTTGAATCTATGAAAAATGTACTTCTTCTAATACTAGTAATTTTTAGTGTAAATCCCATTGAGGCCCAAAATCAGGATCCCTGGACCGAATACATGACCCCCTCAGGCATGCATGATATGCTTAAAAAATATGTAGGGGAATTCCAGATGGAAATCAGCATGGATATGGGCGAAGGATTTGATCAAAGCAAAATACCGGTGGATTCCCATCATTTGATGTTGCTTGGAGGAAGGTATTTGGAATTGAAACAAACCGGAAACATGATGGGTATGGAATATGAATCCATCACGATAATGGGCTTTAACAACTCAGACAAATCATTTGCCTTGACGACAATCACCAACATGGGAACTGGAACTTTAAGTCTCTTTGGAGATTGGGATGAAGAAACCAACTCGGCCAACGTAAGCGGACAATTGACAAATCCGATGACCAAGGGGCGGATAAATGTTCGCCAAACCATTTCATTTGTCGATGCGGATACCATCCTGATTGAGAGTTTTGACCAGGAAGGGAATAGTAAAGAAAAGAAAACAGTTGAATATAGACTGATGAGAAAATAAAATATCTTATAGACCCATGCCCGATCCACTGGCAATTCAATTGATTGCATCCACTTATCGGAACCTTTCAGAGCAATACACAAAAATACTTGTGGATTTGGATGAAAGAAAGCTCAATACTATTCCTTTTGAAGGGAGTTGGACAGCGGCACAGGTTATTCAACATATCGGAAAGGCCAATGATTGTAGATTTCTTTTTGCCACTGGCAAACAAGCTGACCGTGATATTGGTGAGCAGATCCCAAACCTTGAAAGACAATTTTTAAATTTTGAAATCAAAATGACTTCACCGGATTTTCTTGTTCCGGAGAACAGATTGTTCTCGAAACAGGAAACCCTTGCATTGATCCAGCATGCTTTCCATGCGCTCGCTGAAAATCTTCCCAAAAGTGATTTGACACCGATGTTGAAAATGCCGTTTGGGTTGATTACCAAATGGGAATTGGCGAATTTTATTGTCTTTCATTCCAAGCGCCACTTGCATCAATTGGGGAGAATTTACGAAGTTTTAAAATCAAATTGAAATCAGGGTGAAGCCTTCAATACCATTCCAAATGGTGTTTTGTTTCCCTATCTAACATTAGTAAACAACTCAAAAGACAAAAAAATGCAACGAAAACAATTCAAAATCGGAATCAATGCCCCTGTGGAAAAAACATTTGATTGCATGCTGGGACTTAGCGATAAAAAGACCTACGAACAATGGACAGCCGAATTCAATCCTACCTCAACCTATGAAGGAAGCTGGGAAAAGGGGTCCAAAATTTTGTTTATCGGAACAGACGATGAGGGCAATCGTGGTGGAATGATTGCAAATATCGCATCCCATATTCCCAATCAATTTGTTTCAATTCATCACTATGGGTTATTGGAAGGGGATAATGAAATTCTGGAAGGTCCTAAGGTTGCTCAATGGGCAGGAGGAACGGAGGATTATACTTTTGAAGTAAAAGGAAATCGAACCATTGTAACTGTAGAGGTCGATGTCATTGATGAATTTTCGGATTATTTTGAAACCACCTATCCCAAGGCTTTAGAAAAGCTGAAAGAGATCGTGGAGGCTGCATAAAACCATTCCAAAATGAACAAAAACCTTTCCGTGCGCCTTTCAGCCTTTGTAAACGCTTTGCCCCTCTATGACGGGATAAGGGTGTTGGAAATTGGATGTGGTTCTGGAGCTGCGGCAAGAGCAATTCTAAATAGAATCAGTGATGGACATGTTTTGGGCATTGACCGGTCCGAAAAAGCCATTCTGATGGCCATTTCAAAGTCTCAAAATGAAATCAATTCGGGTTTACTAACTTTTCGAAAAGCATCGGTTGAAGCATTTGATCTTCGTGTAGAGGAAGATCTTTTTGACCTGGCATTTGCTGTAAGGGTGGGCGCCTTGGATGGGAGACATCCCGAAATAGAAAATCAGGCTTTGACCAAAATAGCAAAGGCCTTGACCAAAAACGGCAAACTGTTTATAGATGGTGGAAACCCCTTGAAGGAGATCCCACTTGATGGATATCGATAGGGATAAAAATCAAGCAGGATCCAAAGTGATTTCGATGTCATTCTATCTATGAATTTTGCAAAACAATGGTTAGGTTGTGTAAAGCTTTTTCAGTGAAAATAGATGTCCTTTGTAAGTATGAAGGTACAACCTCTTGTAAAGTCAGCGATTTCAGGAACTTCAGCCATGACACTTTTCAGTTATCTGGTATCTGAAAAGAAGGAAGAAAATTTCAGAGAGCCAGTCATTTTGGCTGACTTGTTATCGAGGCTTAGTCCTTCATTGAGAAAATCAGATGCCATTATTGAGGGTTGGGGGTTACATTATCTCGTAGGCCTTATGTTCGCTTTTGGCTATCATAAATTATGGCAAACCGGTAAAGTAAAGCCTGGCATATTATCCGGAAGTCTATTGGGTGCAGCAAGTGGGGTAGCTGGTATTTTGGTCTGGAAGACTGTTTTTAAATTGCACCCCAATCCACCTGCGAAAAATTTAAAAAAATACTTTGGCCACTTATTGCTTGCCCATGTGGTTTTTGGTGCATTTGCGGGTATGGGATATAAGTCAAAAGTGACAGAAAAAAGCCTAATTTAGTGTCAAATAAAATATAGTTTTATGCGTGCCATTTGGACAGGTTCTATCAGTTTCGGGTTGATCAACATCCCGATAAAAATTTATTCAGCTACCGAAGCCAGTCAGCTGGACTTGGATATGCTGGATAGTGCCGACCACTCCAATATCAAGTACAAAAGGGTAAATGAAAAGACAGGGGAAGAGGTCGAATACGCGGATATAGTAAAAGGATACAAAGTAGATGATGAATATGTGGTGTTGGAGGATGAGGATTTTGAGGCAGCGGATGCCGAAAAAACAAAAACCATCGATATCCTCAGTTTTGCGGATGGCCAGGAAATCGACAGCCTGTATTATGAAAAGCCCTATTATCTGGAACCGGATAAATCCGGAAATAAAGCCTATGCCTTGCTTCGCGATTCTTTAAAAGCCTCGGGTAAAGTGGGGGTTACTTCCTTTGTCATGCGTAACAAAGAAGGACTGGCCATATTAAAACCTTATGGAAATGTAATTGTACTGAATCGGATCAGATTTGTACAAGAGATCAGGGATACCACCGAATTAAAATTACCGGCAGTTTCCAAAAAGAAAACCAAGGAAATGGAGATGGCAGATAAGCTGATTGAACAGCTTACGGAGAAGTTTGATATAGAACAATACAAAGACACTTACAGCGCAAAACTTTTAAAAATCATCAAAGCGAAAGCCAAAGGCAAAAAACCTGCAAAAACTAAAATGAAGGTGGTCCACAGGCAAAGCGATGATTTGATGGAAATGCTCAAGGCCAGCCTGTCCGATAAAAAATCAAAAACTGCTTAAACATTCCTCAGATGAGTTTGTCGGAATACAAGAAAAAGAGAAATTTCAAATCGACAAAGGAACCTGATGCCAAGACAAAAAAATCGGGCGAGGAACTCCTGTTCGTCGTTCAAAAACATGCCGCCAGAAACCTGCATTATGATTTCCGATTGGAATTTGATGGGGTACTCAAAAGCTGGGCCGTACCCAAAGGGCCTTCTTTAAACCCAGATGACAAGCGCCTTGCCATTATGGTGGAAGATCATCCCTACAGCTACAAAGATTTTGAGGGAGAAATTCCTAAAGGAAATTATGGCGCTGGCCATGTCATCGTGTGGGATGCCGGAACCTTTACATCCCCCGACTCAGAAAATGCTGCTGAAACGTACAAAAATTTAAAAGCCGGATTTTCTAAAGGGCATTTGGCCCTTCAGCTTAACGGAGAAAAATTGAAGGGAGGCTTTGATTTGGTGAAATTGAAGGCTAATGAAGACAATGCCTGGTTGCTGATCAAGAAAGCGGATGACTTCGCTGTAAAAACAGATGTGTTGAAAAAGGATAAATCTGTACTATCCGATCAAACGCTGGAGGAGTTGAAAAAATCATCCGCCAAAAGCAAAAAGCCTCAAAAAACATCTTCGAAGTCCTCCTCCAAAAAAGGTTCAGCAGCAGCCTTTATCAAGCCCATGCTGGCTGAAACCGTAAAAGAAGCATTTGACAGAAAAGATTGGATCTACGAAATCAAATATGATGGGTACAGGACCATTGCTGTCTTGAACGATGGCAATGTGGACCTCTTTAGTCGCAATGAGAACTCCTTTACTGCCTTGTTCAAAACCATGGCTGATGAATTAAAAGTCATCGATCATGGGGTGGTGCTGGATGGGGAAATAGTCATAGAAGACAGCAAGGGCCGGGCTGATTTTCAATTGCTGCAAAACTTTCGAAAAAGCGGCAAGGGGACCTTGAAGTATTTTCTGTTTGATATCCTGGAACTGGACGGAAACAATACGCAGGGACTTCCTTTGATTCAAAGAAAGGAGCTTTTGAAAATGCTCCTGTCAAATTATGAACTCAAAAACATTTTTTACTCCGATCACATTGAAGAAAAAGGCATTGATTTTTTGAAAGCAGCACTTCAAAAGAACCTGGAAGGCATCATGGCCAAAGATGGGAACAGTGAGTACCGGGCTGGCCGAAGAAGTAAGGAGTGGCTGAAAATAAAACTGATCAATCAGGAAGAAGCCATCATCGTAGGGATCACAGAAACAAAGGGTTCACGGAAGTACTTTGGATCGCTCCTACTGGCCCAATACCATGGCAAAGCATTGAAGTACATCGGAAACTGCGGAACGGGATTCAGTGATTCAGACCTAAAGGAATTGTACAGTCAATTTGAACCTCACTTTACAGATACTTCAGCCCTAAAGGAAAAGGTTTCCATCATCCGCAAAATCCAGTGGATGGAACCCAAATACATCGCCCAGGTTAAATTCACGGAGTTTACGCAGGAGGGTAATTTAAGGCACCCTGTGTTTTTGGGGTTGAGAACGGATAAGGAACCTGCAGAAATACAAGCCAACAGCAATCAAGCGACAACCGGAAAAGAATCATCGGAAAAGCTTGAAAAGGTTCCTCCCAAAATCGAAAGCCAAGCAAAAAAAGTTGCCGCCGATGCCAAAAAGGAAGTCCAATCAAAAAAAGACAGTGACCGGAGTATAAAGATTGGCAAAACAACCGTGCAACTTACCAATCAGCAAAAAGTGTATTTTCCCGGAGAAGGGATTACCAAAGGTGATCTGGTCAATTATTACCTGGAGGTTGCGGAAGTGATTTTGCCTTATTTAAAAGACAGGCCGCAATCCATGAACCGGTTTCCCAATGGCATAACCGGGCAGAGTTTCTATCAAAAAAACATGGATACCGACAAAATACCTTCATGGCTAAAGACCTTTAAGGTATTTTCCGAATCCACAGAAAAAGACATTGATTATCTGATCTGCAATGACACAGCCACGTTGATCTACATGGCCAACCTGGGTTGTATCGAATTTAATCCCTGGAATTCCACCACCAAAAATCCTGAAAAACCCGATTGGGTAGTGATTGATTTGGACCCACCTAAAAAGAAGCCTGAATTCAAACAGGTCATAGATGCTGCCCTGGTGGTGAAGGAGATTATGGATGGATTGGAGGTAGACTGCTTTTGCAAAACCTCAGGTGCCACCGGATTACATGTCTACATTCCTCTGGGGGCAAAATATGAATATGATACGGTAAGAATTTTTGCACAGCTTATTGCCCAAAAGGTCAATGACAAACTGCCTAAAACCACCACCCTCAATAGGCCATTGAACCAGCGGAAAAACAGGATTTACGTAGATTATTTACAAAACCGGCAAGGACAAACACTTGCAGCACCCTATTCCGCAAGACCCAAACCCGGCGCAACCGTCAGTACGCCCCTTGAATGGGACGAAGTGAACCATACATTGTCCCCATCCCGGTTTACCATCCACAACATGCTGCAACGTATTGAAAAAAAGGGGGATTTGTGGAAGCCTGTTTTGGGTAAAGGGATCGATATGTTGACAGTAATTGAATCGATGGAGAATAAGCCATAGGTGGTGGTTGCTGGTATTGAAACCAAATTTAGTTTAGGGGCTTTGATATTTCTTTAACCACATAGGAGTATAGTTCACAAAGCCTTTTTGATTGAACTACCCCCGATACTCCCAAAAGGGATATGTTTAAATACCACTGAACTAAAGTGGTTACTAAATTTTTTTAGCCTATTATTTAAACGAAACCCTATGACAATAACCTTACTTACTTTTTCATCAATATTGTTAGATAGGACCTATAGATATTTTCCGATTGAAAAAACCCTATCTTCTTAACACGACCCGGTCCAGAGAACTTTGATCTTCCGATGGGGATATTTGACCAAAATGTTTTTCAGATTTTTGAACCCTTAACCCAAACAACAGCCGTAGCAACTTCACTCTCCGGATTCCCTCAAAAGCCGCAAAACAGCCGATGGAAGTGAAAAGCAAAACCAAAACAAATTTTAACTGCACAGCGATATCCATTGGGAAAATCAATAGGGACCCCAAATAAAGAAAAATCATGTGGAGGATATACACCGGATAGGCCGCCTCACTAAGGTAAGCCAGAGCTTTGCTGGGTCTGTTCAGGTATTTGCTTCCGAAAGCCAACAAGGAAAGAATCCAAGCCAATGACTCAATTGGAATCAGGTACAATGGTACACCGATGCCAAAATAAAAGGTCCTAATTGCAAATAAAGCGGTAGCCATAAGGACAAAAACCAATCGGTATTTCTGGATCATTTTCCAAAACCCTGGTCCAGCCAACACAAAGCAATACCCAAAAAAGAAAGCCAATAAACCCAGTGAAAAGCCATGCCAAGTCTTCGCATACAATTCATAGGGAATGGGATTTAGCAGCACTGACTCAGCCACCATGGCGGCAGCCACCACCAACAGACCCATTGGATGGCTCAGTACCTTAATGATCAAATTCCTTATTCGGGATGATTTCTGCGATCTTAGCAGGTAAAAAACAGGAGCCAGAGCCAGGACATAGGCAAAGATATTGGCCAGAAACCACAGGTGTCCTGCATCCCAGGTGTAGGTCATGTCCATGTTGTAATGGTAGCGCCAGATCAGCAGGTGAATCGGTACAATCGCAAACATCCCAAATACATAGGGCAGCAAGATGCGCCTGCTGCGTTCCATGATCAGCTGGGTAAAATTTCTTTTTCCCATCGCAAAGTACAGGCCCATTCCGGAAACAAAAAACAACAAGGGAATCCTCCAGATATTGAGCATAGACATGGGAATCAAAAGCGCTTGCCAGGATTCGGAATTTGTAATAAAAGCGATCATGACGCCCCAGGGTTGGAAACCTATGGCAATGTGGTAAATCAGCAACAAACCGATGGCAATCACGCGGAGCCAATCAATGTCATATCTTCTTTCAGGAGCAGGCATGGGTTAGGAGTTTGGTAGTAAGGAAGGGATGAAAACCTGCCAGGTTTTGAGAAAGGAACAGGACTGTGGGAGTTCAAACCATCCACCTGGCAGTTTTGAAGCTTTAAGGTTTCAGCATTGCTGCAATTTCTGGCCTGGTTTTTTTGAGGTAATCATAGTCAAGTTTGAGACCCATTGGACCCAGCATAGCTACCATCATGTCATAAGCATCTTTCATTTGGTCAAAAGGACCTGCCACGTTATCATAGGCTGTGGTGCCGTATTTATTGACCACGGTTTTGTCCGCATTTTTGTCTAGCAGCATCTTTACGATCTCTGGTCTACAGAAAAATGCAGCGGTAATGAGGGCTGTACTGCCTTCATTGTTTTGGAAGTTGATATCCGCTCCTGCATCGATCAGCACTTTTGCCATTTCCGGTTTGCCAAACACGGTAGCTGTGATCAAAGGGCTAGAGCCTCCAAAGGGATCCTTGGCATTTAGGTCTCCGCCATTACTGATGTATTTTTTTACCGCATCCATGTTATCGGAAATGATCGCCCCATGGATATCGCCATCCGCAGTGGTGTTGGCGCTTTCCGCGGAGGATTGGCTGCTGCAAGAAGAAAAGACCAACATGGCAGCCATTAAAATTGGGATAAACAGATTTTGTGTTTTCATTTTTCTTATGGTTTGTATGAAGCACAAAGTAAGGCCAACCATGAAAGGCAGGCTAAACAATCCTGCGGACAAAACCATCAAATTTGGCTAAACACATATAAATTTTGATGCATCGATATAAATTTTGCTGAAAATACCTTCGGAAAGTCTAACTTCACCGTAAATTATGCTGCTAAAAAACCACAAAAAATGGTAATTGCGTTTATCCATAACCTCAATCAGCACACAATCAAATGGGCGATTTTTTGAACCTGGACAATGGTTTTTTGGATCAATTGAACCGCAAGATTGAAGAGAATTTTGCAAGGGAAGAGTTTGGGGTGTCTGAGCTAGCAGAGGCCATGAACATGAGCAGATCCAATCTGCTAAGAAAAGTCAAAAAGGCTACCAACCTTTCCGTCAGTCAGCTGATCAATCAGACCCGATTGCAACGCGGGATGGAATTGTTGAGGACTACTTCCCTGAACGTATCAGAAGTATCCCATCAGGTAGGATTCAACAGCACTTCTTATTTTATCAAATGCTTCAGGGAGCATTTCGGGTACCCTCCCGGGGAGGTAGGGAAAAGACCCTTGGAAGAGGCATTTACTCCAATACCTGAGCCTGATAAAGAAACTGAAAAACGAAGCCCTGCGCTGCTGATTTCCCTGGCTGTGCTTCTATTGGCATTGGCGGGATTGGCCACCTGGCTTTGGCCCGCTGCCGGTGAAAAACCTATAGAATCCGAAAAATCAATTTTGGTCTTGCCTTTCAAAAATGACAGTTCCGATTCCAGCAATGTCTATCTGATCAATGGCCTGATGGAAGCCACTCTCAACAATCTTCAGAAAATAAAAAACCTAAGAGTACTCAGCCGGACTTCGGCCGAAAAGTACAGAAACAGCAGCAAGTCCATCCCTGAAATTGCAGAAGAGCTCAATGTCAATTACCTGGTAGAGGGCAGTGGGCAGAAAATGGGTGACAAGATCGTCCTCAACATCCAACTGGTAGATGGTTCTACGGATAGACACCTTTGGAGCAAGCAGTACCGAAGGGAGGCGGGGGATATTTTTACTTTGCAACAGGAAATTTCCAAGGACATCGTGGCAGAGATCCAGGTTTTTATTTCCCCAGAAGAAAAGCAACGGATAGAAAAAATCCCCACAAATAATCCTGAAGCTTACGATTTATTCCTACAGGGAGTTGGTCTCTTGATTTCCGGAAATGACACCAATCTTGAAAAGTCATTGGAGTATTTCCAGCAAGCCATTGATTTGGATCCCACCTTTGCACATGCCTATGCCTGCAGCGCAATGGCTTATTACTTCTTGGATTATTTCAGAACAGACAAGCAGTACCTGGATGAGCTCGGAAGCAGTTCGGACAAAGCCATTTTGTATGATCCGAAACTAGGAGAAAGTCTCACGGCCAAGGCCATGTATTACATGCACAAAAAGGAATATACGGAAGCATTGCCTTATTTGGAAAAAGGATTGGAGTACAATCCAAACTCCACTCAGATCCTGGGTTTGTTGGCAGACTATTACAATAACTACATGCCCAATACAGGTAAATACCTAGAGTATGCCTTAAAAGGGCTGCGTCTGGATGCGGGATCTGAAGATTCGGTATCGGCAAGCTATTTTTACCTCAGGCTCGGCAATGCTTTGGTTCAGGCGGGGTTTGTTGACAAATCTCTGGAGTATCTCGACAAATCCCTGGAGGTCAATCCTGCCAACCTGTTCTCCCATTATGTACGTGCCTTTGTCCTTCATGCCCATGACAAGGACCTGCGCAAGACACGGGAACTTTTAAAAGTGGAATTTGAAAAGGACACCAACAGGTTTGACATTTTGCAGGATCTGGGTAAAGTCAGCTATTACCTAAGAGAATATGAGGATGCATACCAATATTACGAAAGATTCATCCGGCTTAGGGAGAGGCTGGGGTTGGATGTCTACACCCATGAGCACATGATCATAGGGATCGTTTATGATAAAGTGGGGCAGGAACAAAAAGGAAAAGAATTTATCGAAAGTTACAGGGAATTCTTTAAAGACAACCAAACCGTTTACCGGGATCTTGCCCTTGGCATGTATCATTTTTACAAAGGGGAGGAAGCCAAAGGGATGGATTACCTCAGGCAGTTTTCGAAGGAAGACAACATCCAATTTTGGGTTATTCTTTTCCTGCCAATGGATCCAATCCTGGACAACATCAAAGGTAATCCCGAGTTCAAAGAAATCATGGACGAAATAGAATCCAGATTTTGGCGCAACAACCAAAAAATCAGGGAAAAGCTGGAAGAGGAGGGGATTTGGTGATATAGGTCAACACCTCAGAACATAATAATATAAGAAAGGATTAGTAAAAGGTTAATTCCGATTCCTTATATTTATTTTAAGAATTTTGTCCTTCAATGCTGGTATCCATTCAATTTTAGATGAACAATAAATACAACCCAATAATCCACCATCGTAGGTCTATCCGATTAAAAGGTTACGATTATTCGCAGGCAGGTTTGTATTTTGTAACAATATGTTGTCAGGACAGGGCCTGTTTTATGGCAACGCAATTATTATAAAATCATCATCCGCAATGAACAATCAAATCACCGCATTTCGAATTATATTAAAAACAATCCCGCAAAATGGGATGACGATAAATTCTATTGAATTGGAATGAAAAATTAGAAGAGACGCATTTCCATCGCATTATAAGTTACCTGATAAATCTTGATCATTTTACTTCAATTTATAACATAAACCCTTCATCGGTCATTAAACATAGTGATCTAATATTTCTACCTTTATGACCATAAATTCATAATAAATAAACCCCCCATGACCAAAAAACGAATATTCTTCACCGGAGGATCGGGAAAAGCAGGAAAGCATGTGATACCCTATTTGCTAGCCCAAGGTCACCGGGTGATGAATGTGGACCTGACTCCTTTGAATTACCCCGGTGTGGATAACCTGACGGCGGACATCACGGATTCCGGTCAGGTGTTCAATGCCATGAGTTCCTATGCCGGATTGGATGAGTTGGAAAGTGGGAATGGGGTGCCAAAATTTGATGCAGTGGTGCATTTTGCTGCCGTCCCCCGAATTCTGATCAAACCTGACCAGGAAACTTTTCGGGTCAATGCCATCGGCACTTACAATGTGATTGAAGCGGCGGTCAAACTTGGCATCAGGAAGATCATCATTGCTTCCTCGGAGACTACGTATGGGATCTGCTTTTCGGATGGCCCAACCGATCCCAAATCCCTGCCTTTGGAGGAGGACTATGATGTGGACCCCATGGATAGTTATGGATTGTCTAAGGTGGTCAATGAAAAAACTGCCCGTGCTTTTCAAAAAAGGTCAGGATTTGATATCTACGCCCTGCGTATTGGAAACGTGATCGAGCCGAACGAATATGCGGAACTGTTTCCCCACTATTTCAGAAACCCCGAAGTGCGTCGCAGAAACGCCTTCTGTTATATTGATGCCCGTGATTTGGGTCAAATCGTGGATCTGTGTCTGCAAAAAGACGGCCTTGGCTTTCAGATTTTCAATGCCGGAAACGATCACAACGGGGCCATTATCCCCAGCAAGGAATTGGCAGAAAGATTTTTTCCCGGCGTGCCCATCACCCGTGAACTGGGGGAACATGAGGCTTTGTTTTCAAACCGTAAAATCCGTGATGTACTGGGATTTAAAGAGCAACACAATTGGAGGAAATATGTAGATGAAGGATGATTGACCGGATTGCCAAACCCAGTTAAATTTTTATTTTTAAAGAAATTATTTCGTCCCATGAACGAAGACCTAATTGAATTCTTAGTCCTGAAATATGGTAAAAGGATTGACGGTGGACAACCACTTACTGACATCGACCATACAACCATTCAAAAGCAATTGAATCTGGTCGACAAAAATATTTCTAATATGGATCTCATGAGTATTGTTTGGGCAATACTTGGAACGGTGTGGCTGATTTTAAGCCTCATTCCTTTAGCGGTAGACACCGTGGGATTACTCGAAATTTTTAAAGTAATATTGGGTTTTGTTTACATTTTTTTAGGTTATTATTCCCTCTACCGAGGCTCTGAACTTAAAAAGAAAAAAGTCATTCTTGAGACGATTTTGTTTGTTAATCAGCGAAATAGTTGAACCCAGGATCATTTCATCCATTACCATTAAGATTTTTTCATTGAATCGTGCTTCCCTTCTTTAATCATTAGCAACTCCATCAGCTCTGGTCAATAAAAATTCACGCACTAAAAGGGTTTGGTCTCTTAGGAAAGACCCCTTTATCTTATAAGAATATGCAGAATTTGTATAACAAATTTCACAGTCAATTTATCAATTTTGTGTAAATGAAGAATTACTTTCAACACGTTTTGTGCTGTTTCACAATCAAACTATGCAAAAATGAATAATTTGAAGATAAGGTTAAAAAGAAAAGCATTTAGAAGAAACGTAAAAATTTCAGAGACAGAAAATACGTTTATTAGGCCTTTCAGAGAGAGGCCGTGTATAGAGGATACCGGTCAGGAAAGTGTTGCTCGCATGAATCCTTATGATCTGTTTTCAAGTTATACAGCTGACATCATCAGGAAGGATGTTATTTTTACCCGTTAATCATTGGTGAAGAAAGAGAAGCCCATAGCTTTCTTCCAACAAAATATCTTTCCATTCCTCAATCAATTTTTTATAGGCTACTCCGACCGGCATTATTTTTCGGTCAAGGTCATATAAGCCTAGTTCATTGACGATTCCCGCATCATTCCTTAAAGCAGAATCCCAATCCACCTGATGCAATAAACTATACCAGGTAAAACCTATGATGGGTACTCCATCTTGCTTGAGCATGTGCAGATTCGCCCACTGTTTCAAAAGCCACTCTTTGCTCGCCGGCATTTTGATATTTGTTTCGGTATGCATGATGGGTAATTTGTACCTTTTGTAGTATTGACTGGTCAAAACATAGTAACCAAATATTTCCCCGGAAGCTTGTGTGGATCCATCCGGATGGACCAGGTGTTCGTTGGTCACATAATAATCATTGCCCATGACACATCTTGCATTGACCTGGTTTTGTGCAAACCAATTGTACTCGCTTTTGGTCATGCCATTTTGCAGCAGGTATTCATACATGGTCACATTGATCGGAAAGCCATAGGTAAGGTCAAGTGACAGAAACCTTTTTTGATTGAGAAAACGGGCAAGGGGCAATGCTTTTGGTTCGACTGCATGAAAATATTCTGTGGATTCACTTTGGATAAAGGTGGCTTCAGGCTGGATTTTCAAAATGGCATGCATGGCCATGACATTTGCTTTGGCCAGGTTTTTTAATGCGTTTACAAAAGCTTTGTCAGAACTCAGCCGCTCATTCCACCAGCCATACTGGGCAGAAAACATGGCTGTGATAAATATTTCATTGATCGGGGTATAAAACTGCAGGTAGGGAAATCTACTGGCAAAGGCTGTGGCATATTCAGCAAAATGATGAGGAAAATCTGGGTTTTGAAAATTTCCTAACCAATCCGGTACACCGAAATGACAAAGATCAACCAAGGGTGTGATATCAAGTTCTTTTAGGCGGTTAAAAGTCAAATCTGTAAACGACCAGTCAAATTTACCAGGTGCCAGATGTGTTTTATAATAGGGAGGTCCATAGCGTAAAAATTCTATCCCCATTTCTTTCACCAGCTCAAAATCTTTTTCCCAAAGGTCATAGTGACCCGTCTTTTCCATTTCGTCCACCCGCTTGGTGGTACCATCCGGCAACAAAATGTTCGGATAACTATTCTCAATTCCGGTGGCGAACATGAATTTATTTCCGAGCATGGTTTTCTGGATTATCAGTAAATTTTTTCTTCAAAAAATCGATTCAATGCATTTTCTAATACGGGAAGTTGAACACCCTTTTCACTATGTAATACACTGTAGCGTGGCCGTTTTGCTTTCCATTTCATTTGTAATAGTTTTTTTGTCTGAAAGCTTTTCTCCTCCATTCCTCCCCGGAGAGCAATTTCACAAGCAAAATCTGCCCAAGTCAGACTACCTTGGTTACTCAAATGCCAAATACCCCTTTCTTCATCAATCAGTAAATTAAGCGCTGTATTGACCAAGTCGGGAACATAAGTTGGGGAAACAACCACATCACTCAAAACACAGAAGGGGTTGAGTAGATCCTGAGCCTGTAAAATGGAATGAGCAAAATTACGCTTGTCCCAAGGTCCAAAAAAAGCACTAGTTCTGATGATTAAGGCTTCTGGATGGTTAGTCAATACTAATTTCTCTCCAGAAACTTTGCTTTGCCCAAAAACATTTAAAGGATTTACGCTGTCTGTTTCGGCGTATGGATTTTTTTTGGAACCATTGAAAACAAGGTCCGAAGAAAAGGTCATAAACTGGATTCCAAATATTTTGCAAGCCTGCGAAAGCAACCCGGGAGCTGTGGCATTGACGGCAAAACATTTCTGGGCATCAGATTCAGCATCATCTACATTTACATATCCTGTGGCATTGATCACCGCCCATGGCTTATATTTTTCAAAAGCGTTTTGTATACTTTCCAAATCAAAAATATTCAGTTCACTTTTTGAAAATGCTACAAAGGGAATTTTTCTAAAATTGCAGATATTGATAAAAGCAGAGCCTAAAGTTCCAGCTTTTCCAATGATTAAAATAGGAGATTGATTAGGTGTCTCTTCAAGCCGCCCATCATTGTGCCACCACCCTTTTTGGTTCAAGAGCGGATGGTGATATTCATTGTTTTCAGTTAATGATTTGATTAATTTTACTACAGCGGTTGGGCGTAATTTATTATTCTGAATATCAAATACGCCAGTTTCATAATGATGATTGCTTTTTGTGAGTAAAGAATTCCAATCATAAGCTCCCAAAAGCGACCATGCAGTAACGGCTTTTAAATTGACTCCCTGTTGGGACAATTGATTGGCTTCACCCCAAATTTCCTTAAACCACCTCATTTGTTCTTCACGGGTGCAACAAAGGTGTACTTCTGTAATGGCTATCGGTAACTTGAATCGCTCCCAGGTTTCATTTACCAATGCTCTGAATCCTTCCACTTTCAGCTCAGCCATCCTCACCATCTCCGTATCCGCGTAGCAATGTTGTCCATTGTCACCGTGTGTGTAAGCTGGATATTTTTCAAGATTTTCATCAAGGTATCTCTCAGAAGTGACATAATAGTTTAGTCCAATGATGTCAGGAACACAGGTGTTTTCCTGTAAAAAAACCAGCTCTTTTTCCTGAATACCCACGTACAAAAAATACTGCCAAAGTGGATGTTCTTGATCTACTTTTCCGCATAGTAAGTCATAGGTAAGCCAACGCCTGTTGTTTTCAAAATCCGCCTGGTATTTCAGCAACGGCGTGCTATGGGTTTTGGCTAAATCTTCAGTTTGAATGAGTTTTGCAGATGGATTTATTTTTCTGATTGCTTTCATAGCAAGCACAACGCCCTTTATCTGGTTGATAAGCATGGTTGCAAAACTTAAATCATCGGCAGCATGAGGATACCAAAAACCATATAGTCCGCTAAATCTAGCAGTGGTCAGTGGTTCATTGATGGGTGTATAATATTCCAGGGCAGGAAATTTTGTAGCTACTTTACTGGCATAGTCTGCAAGATAATACGGGAACTTTTCGTCTTGGAGATCGGTAAATGCAGGTCCGCTACCGTGATGCACCAAACCTGCGATTGGAACTATGTTGAGTTCTTTAATTTCATTTAATTGATTTTCTATCCAGTCCCAATTGATATCTTGTTCTTTGCTGGGTTGATGATGTTCCCATAAAATCGGATATCGAAGTGCCTTAATGCCTAATTGGGCAATAGATTTAACATCATCGGCCCTATCATAATGACCCGCTAGCGCCAATTGGTCAAGGTAGTTGTTTTGAATACGATTAATCGTACACTCGATACCACCCCAAATTTCAGGTTTTTGAAAAGGGTATTGGTGTTCCATCAAAAACTTTTTTCGGTTGTTGTCATGCTACTATAATGTAGATCCATATTAAAGTGAATGCTATTGGCAACAAAATCGCTGAGGCATGCTCCAATATAAAATACTTTTGCCAAGCTGCGATCGGAGGCAGTAACTCTTCTCCATCTTCTTTCTCTTTTTCGTAATTAAGTCTAAGAGATTTTAAGTACATAATGCTTCCGATAATATCAATGGTGGATATAACGACCGTTAACAATGAAGCATATGGAAATATTGAGAATAATATTTCTTGCTGTCTTTGCATGAATTCAGATTCCGGGTTGCCGGTAATCAATATAGCATAACCACTGAAGAAAAATGACATCGCAATGATTAACCAAATAACTCTTGCATTGATACCGTTATTAATGTATTCAATTTGGCCTCTTATAACTTTGTAAAAGTCAGAAGCAACTGGGGATTTATCATTTGGCATTTTCTTGGTGTTTAAAATTCGTTAGAAATTCTCTTTGCTTTATCCATTATCTATGGCTTAGAATAAATCTTTGCCATTTACTTGTGCCACCTTTTTCAGGGTTATTTTTTTAAACAAGGTTAGCGATTGCGCTACCACCTGATCCATGTTGTAATACTTGTAGGTGCCCAAACGCCCTGTGAAAAACGTATTGGGTTCTGATTCAGCCAATGTTTTGTATTGGTTATATATCTCCGTGTTTTCTTTTCGAGGAATCGGGTAATAAGGATCACCTTCTGCTGTAGGGTATTCAAAAACAATGGAAGTTTTCCCATGCTTTTGCCCGGTTAAGTGCTTAAATTCAGTGATACGGGTATAAGCCTGACTCATTGGATAATTTACTGTACCGGTGGGCTGATAATTCTCACTGTCGATGGTTTGGCTTTTGAAATTGATGGAGCGATAAGGCAGTTTTCCGAAACAATAATCAAAATAGGCATCAATGGGCCCAGAATAGATCAAAGTCCTATAATTGATTTCATCCACCACATCTTTGTAATCTGTGTTGAGCATGATATGGATATTGGGATGATCCAATAGGTTATAGAACATCTTTGTATAACCATGAAGGGGCATTGCCTGATATTTATCCGTAAAATATCTGTTGTCTTTGTTGGTTCGGGTTGGCACCCTAGCGGTGACGGAAGCATCCAGTTCAGAGGGATCCAAAGCCCATTGCTTGAAAGTATATTGTTTAAAAAACTTCTCATACAATTCTCTTCCTACCACATTCACTACCACATCTTCTGAGCTAAGGATCTGATCTTTTTTTTCTGCTTTTGCATCAAAGAATTCCTGTACCTGCTGTTGAGAAAGATTTAATCCATACAAATCATTGATGGTATTTTGATTGATGGGTATCGGCACCAATTGTCCATCCACACTAGCCAAGACACGGTGTTCATAAGGTCTCCATTCGGTAAAATTGCCTAGGTAATCGAAAACTTCTTTGCTGTTGGTATGAAATATATGAGGGCCATACTTATGAACTAATATCCCATCACTGTTATAATAATCAAAAGTGTTTCCACCGATGTGATTTCTCTTATCTAACAATAAGATTTTTTTATTGGCTTTTGAGGCCAGTCGCTCTGCCAGAACAGATCCTGCCAGTCCTGCTCCCACTATCAAATAATCGTACATATTTATTGACTTTTCCGTTAATTAATTTTTGATTTTTGTCTATTTCCATCTGCATCAATTCATCCATCCTTCCCCAAGTGGCATCCCAGGATATGTCACTGAGGAATTCATCCACTTTGTTTAACCACGCACACTTATCTATCATACCTAATTCTATGGTGGCAACTTGTACCAGTTCATCTGCATTGTGGATGATATGCACCAACCCCAATTCATGATAGGGATTGATTACATCTGTAATTGCTGTAGAAATTACGGGCTTCCCACCGGCTAGATATTCCGGTGTTTTGGTGGGACTGATATACCGGGTAGATTCATTGATGGCAAATGGAATCAATGCGATATCCCAGCCATTGAGGTATTGTGGTAGTTCCTCGTAAGATTTGGCTCCCAGATAATGTATGTTTTTGTTTTGGGGCAAAGTCGCTGCATCAATTTTTATGACAGGACCTATCAAGACGAATTGCCAGTCAGGTTTTGCTTCTGCAGCCTGCTTGATCAACTCGATGTCAAAACGTTCATCTATGACCCCATAGAAACCTAAACGGGGATGTGGAATGATTGCTTGGTCTGAGGCATCCTTTTGGTAATTTCTAGCGCCAGCAAAATGTGCTTTATCAATGCTGCTGGGGGAAGCATAAATGTTATGGTGCTGAGCTTTTTTGGCCGCATATAGGTTGTTTCCTCCGGTAAAAACAAGGTCTGCTTTTTTAAAAAGCTCCCGTTCAAATGATTTTAACTCAGGCGGAGCAAATTTAAAGGCACTGAGCTCATCCATACAGTCATAAACTATAGCTATTGGATGAAAAATATCCGAGTAAGCCAGTGCCATTGGGGTATAATACCAAAATAAATAGGAATGAATGGCTTGTTCTTTGAACAGCTTTTTAAGTATATTTTCAACCCTTTTAGCTTCATTGATTTCACCTTGCTTCCTATTGTTCAAATGTGGGACAATTACAGTAACATTTTCATCCGTAACATTGATGTAATAGCCATCTTCTTCAGTGTTTGATACATATTCTTCTACATAATAAACAGTATATTTTTTTGTAAAGCGACTCAAAAGATGTTGGGGTCTTTGATAAACAAATTTCCACGACAAATGGGAGAAGCAAACGAGTTGCATGGGTGTTTTTTTTTCAATGATCATAGTTTACATTTTGGTCATTATATTTTAAATACTTAAGCACAAAAATTGAATGTAGGCTACATCATTTCATGGGTACTTGTCCCACAATCAATTGGTTGCTCTCGTGTTTGGATACCAAACCTTGGTGTATTTGGCTTTGGTAAATTTGATGAAATACAAATCTCATGAAATGGAAAAATATATGTGTTATATATAATTTATAAATAGTTATATCATTCCATTATTGAAAAAATATATTATCATTTTAATCTATATAAATTAATAATTATTCCAGATGATAACTTAATTTGAAAGCCTTATAACCAACCAAAATCACAACATGCTTTCCTTTAGAAGGGGGTAAATTTGATTTTGAAATTGTAAATGAGGATGGCTCAATATTTATCCATGATTAGAAAAGGGTAAAACACTGAACTCACTTCTTAAAGGTATATTTTCACCATATCCAGAACATTTGTAAGAATCTTATACCATATTGGTACTAATGGCATAAAGCAGCAAAAGTGAAGGAAAAGGAACAAAAACAGATTTTTGAAAAATGGCTGATACAATACCGGGCCTTGGTATTTAAAATTGTAAAGGCTTACGCCAATTCCCTAGAAGACCAGGATGATCTTTTTCAGGAAATCAGCATCCAACTTTGGCATTCCATTTCTTCCTTTAAAGGGGAATCTACACCAGTAACATGGATTTATAGGATTTCCTTGAATACAGCGATCAAATGGAGCAGAAAATCAACCAAGCACCAACATGACCCTTTGGAAAAGGTCGAGCATGTATTGCAGGAAAGCCAGATTCCGATAGATCCAAGACTGGATTGGCTGTATGCACAGATCCACCAATTGGATGAAATTGACCGTTCTCTGGCCTTGTTGCTATTGGATGACTTCAGTTATAAGGAAATGTCTAATATCCTTGGGATATCAGAATCCTATGTCGGAGTCAAAATCAACCGCATCAAAAAACAACTGATCTCAAAACTTAACACATACAATAACCATGAAATTTGAAGAAATGAAAACAATCTGGGATACAACAAACAACGAAATGCTTTTCGGCATCAACGAACAAGCCATGCACAACATGATCCACGCTAAAAAGGAGGTAGGACAACATATCACCAATACCAGTGAACTGCTCTGGATTGTGGTCAATATCATTGCCGGAAGTTTTGTTCTCGGTATAAATTTATTTAAAGGGAGTGAAAATGTTTTTATGTACCTCATGTCGGCTTGGATGTTTGGTACCGCTTTCTTTTTGTTGGCCAGTAGGGTCCGCAGGATTGGAGCCAGCAAAAATTTTGACCGTACCATGCTTGGGGACTTGGAACATGCGATATCGGTGGCCATTTATCAAGAGCGGTTTTCAATCCTTGGCCGTTGGAATATCGTGCCTATAGGAACACTTGTTGCGCTTGGACTTTGGGACAGTAGCCAATCCATCTGGGTGCTGGCAGGAGTCCTTGTGTTTTTTATCCTGACCATTTACGCCTCAGGATTCGAACACCGCATCTATAAGGGAAGAAGAAAGGAATTGGAAAGTTTGAAAGCTAAGTTGGCGATGCCCAAATAATCCCTAAAGCTTTTCATGTAGGAATCAAAACACTTTATCCTAACTTTACAGCAACTGACTAAAGAAAATGACCCATGAAAAAGCGCTTTCTCCTTATCTTATCCTTTCTCCTCGTATTTAAATTTCCAACCTTCGCTCAGGAAGCCATCTTCCGAGCCCAACAAATCACATCCCCGGAAATACACGAAGATCAATCTGTCACTTTCCGGCTCTTTGCACCGGATGCCAATGCGGTGCAGATAACCGGAGATTTTCTACCCACAGTAAAAATGGAAACGCAAATGGGGACTGTGGATGGACCTGGAAAAGCGGACCTAACCAAGGTGGAAAATGGGGTATGGGAATTTAAAAGTCAGAATCTTAGCCCTGAATTGTACAATTATTCCTTTATCATAGATGGGTTTAGCACCACAGATCCCAGCAATCCCTTTCTGATCCGGGATGTGGCTTCAGTGACCAATATCTTTATCATTGGAGGAGGCCAAGCTGATTATTTTAAGACCAAGGACATTCCCCATGGTACTGTTAGTCGTCGATGGTACGATTCGCCGGGGCTGGAAATGGATCGTAGAATCACCATTTATACCCCACCAGGCTATGAAACTTCTTCCAAAAAATATCCGGTCCTCTACCTGCTTCACGGAGCAGGAGGGGATGAAGAAGCCTGGATTTCATTGGGTCGTACGGCCCAGATTATGGATATCCTAATTCACCAAGGCAAAGCCAAACCCATGATTGTGGTCATGCCCAACGGCAATGTCATCCAGGATGCCGCCCCAGGAGAAGGAAGTTTGAACTTTTACAAGCCTGTCTTTATGGCTCCCAAAACCATGGACGGAACCTCTGAAGCAAATTTTATGGATATCATCAAATTTGTCGAAAGCAATTATAGGGTACACGCTGACAAGTCAAACAGGGCAATTGCAGGACTATCGATGGGTGGGTTCCATACCATGCACATTTCCCGATACTATCCCGATACATTTGATTATATGGGATTGTTTTCCGCCGCAATCATGCCCAGGGAAGATGCTACAAATAAAGTTTACACGGATATAGACGGTACATTGAAAACGCAAATGGACAATGGCTACAAACTGTATTGGATCGCCATTGGAAAGACTGATTTTCTGTTTGAAGCCAATAAGGAATACAGGGCAAAGCTTGATTCCATGAAAATGCCTTACGAATATGTGGAATCGGAAGGGGGGCATATCTGGAGAAATTGGAGGGTGTACCTGACTCAGTTTGTGCCGATGTTGTTTTAAATTCATGCCATGATTGAATATCTTGGTATGAATAAAACCGCTTCTCTGAATTTCCAATCGCGAGAAAAGAAACTAAATTATAATTGCGGTAGAGAATGTTTTTAATCAGGATTGCAAATCCTGTTTTTTGCATAAAATATTTCAAAGAGCAAATTGTAGAAGTTTACGCCAAAGCCGTTGGAACCATACACTTCAAATCATAACCCAATTTATACCATGGTCCAATTTCAAACCAATGCGCATTTTCAAAGACAGAGCCTGCCTATCTTAACCATTGTATTGGTGTTGTTTTTTTTGTCTCCCAATCATGTAAAAGCACAGTCGGTGGATTGGCCAGACAGTATTCCTTGGTGGAAAGCCAATAATCTCCGGGTGATCCAAACCAACCTTCCTGCTTATGAAGCGGCTACTCTTGATCCGGATTCATTGCTTGCGGATCTGATCCATTTTTCTGCCAATACCCTTATTATCAATGCAGGCGGCATCATGGCTTTTTATCCGACCAAATTGGAATACCATTATACCAACCCTTATATGAAGGAAAATATGTTGGGTGACGTGATCGAAAAATGTCATGAGAATGGAATCCGGGTCATTGTCAGGTTTGACTTCAGTAGGGCGCACAAGAGTGTTTTTGAAAAACATCCCGACTGGTTTTACATTTCTCCGCAAGGAGAGCATATTACCAATGAGGACCTTTATACCATTTCCATCAATGCGCCTTATGAACAGGAGCAGCTTTTTAACATCGTAGAGGAAGTCATTGACCTATATCCCATTGATGGGGTTTTTATCAATATGCCAGGGTATCAGACGAGGAATCCCTACATCGGAAAGTATTATGGTATAGACCAAAACCCATACGACAAAAAACGATTTGCCGAATATAGCGGAGGTTTGTCCTTGCCACTTGATGAAGATAGAAATGATCCGGTTTTTAGGAAATATGAAGAGTTCAAAAAGTTCACAGCAGATGACCTTATCAGAAGGTTGAATGAATTGGTCAAATCCAAAAATGAACAAATAGCCATCTGTACCTATTCCGAAGATCATGTTGACATTATCCGGCATGAGTCACAGACCAATACTTTGCCCTATTGGCCATACAATGCTTCTGACAATGTCAGCAATACCAAACATTCCTATCCCGACCATATTGTCAGCAATGCCAGCATTCAGCAGATCTCGTTTCAATCCAGGTACAATGCCGTGGAACCTGCCGAGGTCGTCATCCGGCTTTATGAAAACATCGCCAATGGTTCCGGACTGGACCTGAGTTTGATGGGGGATTTCAGAGATTATGAAGATGAAAGGAATTTTGATGTGTTCCAGAGAATCTATGCGCATCACAAGAAGTATGAACCTTATTTTGGCAATTACACCTCTACTGCCCAAATAGCAGTTATTGCTCCAGGTTCTTGGCCTTCCGGTGATGCAGCACAGGAATACAGGGGCATCCAATTGATGCTCAAAGAAGCACATATCCAATATGACATCATTGAAAACAGTCAGATCGGTGATTTGGAGGAATCTTTGAAAAAATACAGGTTGATCATTTTACCTGAGATTGTCAATCTGGACGGTGGCTCATTGGAAGCATTGGAAAGGATTTGCAAAAACGGCACAAACATTATTGCTACAAACAGGTCCCTTACAGATCATCCGGAAACAATATGGGAAATGTTCGGTGCCAAAATCAAAAACATGGATCATGATGGGGCAGGTTTTTACCTACAACCGGAAAACAAGGAATTGTTTACCCGATTCAGGCAGCAACAGCTTTTGTTCTGGAAGTTCAATCTTGGCCTTTATGATTTTTCGGGATCAGATGAATCCCAATTGCCTATATTTACTCCCGGAGTTCCAGGTCCCCCTGAAATTATCGGAGGTCACGAGCCAACTGGATATTATGCTGTTGGGATTAAAAACCATAACAAAAGTAAGGCAGTTCTGATGCCCATCAATTTAGGGAAGTTGTATTTTCTGCATGGATACGAACAGCATAAAAATATCCTGTTGGACTTGGTTGATTATGTTTTTCCTGAAGTGAATCAGCTTATCCAAACGAATGCCCATCCCAGGGTAGAAGTGATTTTGCAGCATTTTGCCCTTAATTCTCCTGAAAATTTTGGTAAGGAGATCAATGATGGAATGATTCTTCATTTGGTCAACCTTACTGGTTCCAGTGGAAATACCTACTTTAATCCATTGCCTGTTTTTGAAACCACCTTTGATGTAAAAGTTGATTTCAAACCCAAACGCATTTGGAGCATGGTAAATGAGAAAGACATTCCATTTAAATATCAGAATGGAAGAGCCAATTTCAATGTGGAGAGATTGGATGAATTTGATGGGATAGTGGTGGAAAGATAATTCAACAGATCAGTGCTTAACAATTTTCGACTCTAATAATCTAAATTTAAAAAATGCAAATGCCAAATTCTTACTGATCAAACTTCATCAATTTTGGGTGGTTCTTTCAAAAATACCCATTTCCTGCAAATGGAGGCATTTTATATTGGGATTTAGGGTGTCCCATTTTCAGTTTGTAAACTAAAGCCATGTTCGTCAGGGCCAAAAAGAATCATTTAAGGACAATTTCTGAACAGGACATCGAAAAGAGTTTCGATTTATACAAGAAAATCAAGACCATAGGCAGTTCCTCGGACAAAGACTGGATTAAAGTGTTTAAGGCGTTCAGTAATGCTACTTTACATCAAGTGTAATTTCATCAAAATAAACTTTCCCCACAGTCCTAAATCCCAATCCCAAATTGACGCTGATGCCATCAACCTCTTCAGGAAAGTTTTCTAAGGTAAGTCTGATGGGGGTCCAATCAAAATCCCCTTCTAAAAATTCAATTTTTCCGGAATGGGCCGATCTAATACCTGGACTATGTTCTTGAAAAGGTTGAAGGGAAATGCTAATACCAATATAGCCGGTACTTAAGTACCTGATATTTTCTCCTTTTACGAAAGCAGTGAGTTCTAAACTGCTCCCTGTTACCGGCATTGGTCCGGTGTAGGTTTGCGACCAGGATCCGGAACCGAAGGCTAAACTATCCTGGTTATCTATAAACAAGGATCGATTTCCAGTGAAGAAAATTTCATGGCTTACCCCTGCTTCAATTTCTCCGGTACTATGTGCTGTCCAAGGGAAAACCGAATCCGGATACAATGATAGATTGGGATTCAACATTAATTGACTTCCGGTGGGAATATTGTCTTCAGCTACACATGACAGTAGAAGAAGAATAGGTAGTAGCCTGGGAGCAATTTTTTGGAACATAAAAGCCTAATGAGTTACACCTATATTCAGGGATAACTAATATAACGATATTTTACTTTTTCAGAGCTGAAATAGCCTATGAAATTGTAATTCAGGGGTCGATTTCTTTCAGGGTGGTCCTGAAGATATTGCCCACAAAAATGGCAAATTAATATTCAATTTTTTACAAAAAGAAACGGCATCAAGAAAGTAAGCATCCGAGTAACCTGATGCTTAGCTACTCAATCCTTGAAAATATCCGCTCCCAACGCACCTTGTCCAATCCTTTACCATGCTCATTTTTTGAGAATAAAACCAAAAGCGGTTTGCCTACAATATGGCTCTCCGGTACAAATCCCCAGTATCTGGAATCAATCGAATTGTCCCTACTATCGCCCATCATAAAATAGTAACCTTGCTTGAAGGTGTAATTATCAACCTTCTTACCATCGATTTCCAATTTCCCATCCCTGATTTTCACATTTCTATTGCCTTCATATTTCTCAATCAATTCACCATAAAAGTCCAGTGTGTTTTCGTTAATATCTATATTCAACCCTTTCTGAGGCAAAGTCAATGGCCCGTAGTTGTTCAGGTCCCATTTGTCATTCATTGTGGCTGGAAACAGAGGGAATCCAACAGGGGATCCTGAACCGGATTCTACCGATACCAAATAGGGTGCTTTTTGAATTTTTTCCAATTGATCTTCCGTTAAAAACATGCTGTAGATAGCTTTATTATCATTGAATCCTGAAAACCAAAAGTCATCACCGTCCAAACCGAGATTGGCCAAGTGATGGGGCTGAAGAGGGTATTGGGTGATGACATGGTATTGAAATTTCATTCTTGGAGGATTGACCATAGCTTCATCATTGATATAAATTTGCCTGTCCCTGATTTCCAAAACATCACCAGAAATCGCCACGCAACGCTTCACCAGAAAGGTCATCAAGTCATCTGGGCGATCTGTTGGGTCGAGCAGGTCTTTGGGCGTATTGAAAACCACCGTTTCACCTCTCTCCACATTTCTCAAGCCAGGAAGTCGGTAGGAGGGGAGTTGCACCCAATCAAGGTAGGAGGGAATATCAGTGCCCCATATTTTCTGATGGGTAAGAGGGACCTGTAAAGGGGTTTGGGGAGTTCTGGACCCATAATGGATTTTACTGACCAGGATATAATCTCCCACCAAGAGCGAGTTTTCCATTGATCCAGTGGGAATGACATAGGCTTCTGCCAATGACCAACGGAAAAAAGTGGCCACTACCACTGCAAATACAAGGGCATTCCGCCACTCGATCAGGCTGGATTTTTTTGGATTGGCTTTCATAGAAGAGGGAAAAGGAGTTTAGTAGTTTTAACCTAGTTAAAAATAGGAGTTAGTTTCAATTAAAGCTATTCGTTTTCAGTGATTTAAGGGAATTTAACAATTCTTTGACTGGATATTTGTCCCTGTATAAATACCAAAAAGATAATTTTCAAGACCCATCTTTCGGACGGTTTTGAACCTACTCGAACAAACTGTAGATTATAAATTTCTGACTATTGGCCAAGTAAGCACAATTCCTAACAGGTTTAAAGCCAAGGAAAAAAAATCTTAAAGAATAAATTTATATGCTTGTCCTCAAATCTTTTCAACCTCACTTTCCAATTTAAGCACCGCATCCCCGTCCTTCTGCTTGATATAGAGGGCTTTATCGTCTTTTGAGCCGTTCCGTGTGACTTCAGACCCTTTTATTTTACGGGTAGTCGATGTGGTGTATGTTTTTTCTACTTCACCTTCTGCATAGCCCTTTCCCCATTTCCATTTGACCTTATCTCCTTTTGTGAATCCCATGACATTTTCAGGTTAAACTTAAAGTATTGGACCTTTTAAACTTTTAAAATTTGATCAATCTAAAGTATAAGGGATGCCATTTGAATCCTATTTTTTCAAGCTGATCGCAATGCCCGAACTGCTGCTTTTGTCCACTGTGGTGACATAATCCGGGTGATTGTTTACAAACTCCATATACTCCCTGATTCCGCTAATATTTTGCAGGACATTGTGGGCGGTAAACCGTCCACCTTGTTTCAACTTCGGATGAACATCTTTGAAATACTGAATGTACCAGTCCTTGTCTGCATCCGAAAACACAAAATCAAATGGTCCCTCTACCTCTTTCACGATCTGATGGGCATTGCCCAACCTGAAATCAACGTAATCAGACAAACCCACCTCTTTCAGATTCTCAATAGCCATTTTTTGTCTGCTTGGATCAAGTTCGACTGTGATCAATTTGCCACCTGTTTTGCTCAAAGCCCAAGCGATCCAAATGGTGGAATGTCCGGTAGAGGTGCCAATTTCAAGCGCAGATTGGTAATTATTTTCCACAATGATGTCATGGATCATCTTGCCATCCACATAGGGGACATTGAGGTCTTTCCATTGCTGCCTATTTTCCTGTAGAAATTTCTCCACCCTTTGATCAAGCGCCCTTGAATCCTGTCCAAAACAGAAAGGAGAAACCAAAACAGCGATCAACCCTATGAGCAATAGCTTTATGTTTGTTGGATTTTTCATGACTTTTGGGTTTATTTTTTTGGAATTTCCGCAATCCCGGCAATAAAGGTTTAATTCCTGTTTAATTCTGGCATACCAATGAATACCAATGAATTTATAATATTAAATGGTATCCAAAAGGTCTGATTTGCTTATATAAAGGTAAGCATTTCTGCTGGCAGGTAACACAGTGAACACTTCCAATTTCCCCTTATTCCTTTATCGTCCAAAGGTATATGGTATATCCATCCACAGACAACACCGTATCAGGCACCCAATCTCCCATACTGAAGGTATTGGAAACCACTCGGGAACCGGGTTTTAACTGCTCCAGTAACTTCGGTCTCAATTTCAGGTTCAATGATTCCAGCAAGAATAAGGTCACCACAGTGGCCTCGCTGACATCCGCTTCAAACAGATTACCCAGGACAAATTCCACCTTATCTGTAACCCCTGCCTCTTGGGCATTTTTATTGGCTTCTTCGATCCTTTCTGGATCGATATCAATCCCCTTTCCGCGTGTTCCATAATTCTTGGCCGCAGCAATCACCAATCTTCCATCCCCACATCCAAGGTCATACACAATGTCAGTTTTTTGGACATTGGCTAGTTGTAGCATGGCATCCACCACGAATGGCCGAGTGGGAACATACACCACATCCTGACAAAAAGCCCAACCTGAAGTAAAAAAACCGATCAGTAGCATCAAAGTAAATATTTTGCATTTTTTCATTTTCTTGTCATTTAATCATCAGCTGTCAATTCAAGATCTGGTCTTTCAATAGGTTAAGGGCAATGTAGGCAACTTGCATTAAGAAGAATTATCCGCGCCTGATTTGATCATCGAGGGTTTGAAAAGAAGCAAGATTGCGCCTATAAGCAATACAATGATACCCACCAAGGCACCCCAACCGGTATATGCTAAACTGGAATATAATAAATAAGTACTGGACAAACAGAACAACAGAGGCAGGACAGGATAAAATGGAACCTTAAAAGGTCTCTCTTTTTCAGGTTCTTTTTTCCTCAAAACAAACAAAGCCAACCCAACCAGCAAAAGAAAAAACCAGAAAACCGGAGCTGTATAATCGATCATGGTTTCAAAACCGCTTCTTGAAAACAAGCCAAAACTTACCAAAATAATCGCAATGGCCCCTTGGAGGATAAATGCGTTTACCGGCCCCTCAGATTGGCTTTTCCATTTGCCCATAAAAGCAAATACCGGGAAATCCCTCCCCAAGGCATAATTCGACCTCGCTCCTGTAAAAATAGTGGCATTGGCAGAAGTCAATGCAGCCACTCCCACCAAAACGGAAATCAGCACGACACCTGTCTGCCCGTAAGCATTGCCCATGAGGTCACTGGCAATGGCATTCGAACCTGCCATACCGGAAAGCCCCATTGCCCTAAGAAAAGCAAAGTTGACCAAGAAATAAATAGAGGTAATGAGCAAAATCCCAAAAATCAAGGCCTTTGCGACCCATTTTTGCCCTGCCTTCATTTCGGAAGAGATATAAGCAGCCTCATTCCAGCCTCCATAAGTCAACAGAACAAATACCATAGCTAAGCCAAATTCATTGCCGCTGCCTGACTCTGAACCGGGCATAAGACCTGATTGTGGTGCAGGAGACAAGATAAAAAATCCTACAAAAATGATCATCAACAAACCAACCACCTCCAACATGGTCAGCATTTTTTGCGTAACTGTTCCCATTTTGACCCCACTGAGATTGATGGTGGTGAGCAATACTACTGCTGCGGCTGCATAAATAACAGGTGAATAATGACCTAATGGATAAATTTCAGTTGCATAGTCCCCAAAAATAAATGCCAATAAAGCAATTGACCCCGTTTGTATGACGGCCATCCTGGCCCAAGCAAATAAAAATGCGACCCTTTTTCCAAAAGCCCTCATGAGGAAATGATAATCACCGCCTGTATTGGGAAATGCCGTGGCCAGTTCTGCATAGCATAAAGCACCTGCCAGAGAGACAAACCCTCCCACCAACCAGACCAAAAGCAGCATCCAACCCGAATCCACATTTGCTGCTACTAAAGAAGGGGTGCGGAAAATGCCTGCCCCGATGACAATGCCCACGATCAGGGCAACAGCATCAATTGTCCTCAACACCCTTGCAGGTTGGATTTGGGAGGTTTTGATTTCCCCTTTGCCGACTTTTGGTCCTTGGTTCGCTTCTGCTCTAGACATGTCTCCATTAAATTTAAAGATTTACTTCCCAGTGACCAAAAGCAATTCATGCTTAGCTTCCAAATTGCAATCCTAGCTTAATCAAATTCAGATTAAACATCCTTGATAAATCAACTTCCTGAATTCAAGGGTTTAATTGAAAACATCTGAGTATCCTCAATTTCAGTAGAAGTGAAATGAAATGATATATATTTCCCGTTGGATAGGGCATATCGATTAGCCAATTTCCACTTAGAAGATTTTACACAAAATTAAATGCAGCATCTAATCCTACCCAGGGTTAAAATAATCATTCATATCAGACCCAAAGGGTTTGCATTCCACTTTCATATTTAACGCCTTAACATCTTTTCACAAAAGATAATTTTTCCTCAGGCAACGACTGTCTACATTTTCAGGTTCCAATTTTTGAAAACCACATAAACCTTTGGAAGAACCGGAAATAATAGCAGGCTGCAGAAAGCACAACCCCTTTGCGCAGCGGTACCTCTTTGACAGGTATTACAGGCCCAGCTACCATGTGGCCATGAGATACCTCGCCAACCACCATGACACGGAGGATGTGCTTTCCATTTCTTTTACCAGAATTTTCAAAAACATCCATCAGTTTGATAACAGGGGGGAGGGTAGCTTATAAAAATGGATCAATACCATTGTTATCAACGAAGCCATCCGTTTTCTGAAAAGCAAAAAAACCTTGTTTTTTCAGGAAGAGGAAGAAATTCTGAGCTTAAATCTCCGAAGGGAGGATAGCCATGACCTATTGGATTTGGAGGAAGTTCATCAGGTACTGGAACAAATGCCTAAAGGATACAGAACAGTTTTTAATCTCTTTGCCATCGAAGGGTATTCCCACAGGGAAATAGCCGAAATGCTGCAAATCAATGAAAACACCTCAAAGTCCCAGCTCAGCAAAGCTAGAAATTACATGATCCAAAAATTAAAAAAAAAGAATAGCCATGCATTATCCTGATTTAGATGAAATCTTCAGAAAAGGCTCAAAAGAGGCTGAAACAATCGAGGGAAAATTTGCCGATCAAGCAAAAGATAGGGTTTGGGATGCGATTGAATTACCCAAGTGCAAAAGTACTGTGGACTGGAAGTTTTTTTCAGCCATGGCCGCAGCGGTCAGTTTCTTCCTTGTTTCTGTTTTTCTGTTTCTGAAATTGGAAACCAAGGAGAAAGAGCTTGTTGCATGGCAGGCAAAGGCCAACTTGGAATTGTCGGCCATGATATCCCAAAGCGATAACCAAACCACCTTTGGATCCGAAAGCCCAAAGGAAAAGGTTCACCATGAAGCATCTTCAGCGACCAAGCCTTTTCAAAGGAATGAGAAATTAAAAACAACTCATCCAAAACCAAAATGGGAGGTAGTAGCAGTAGAGGAAGTCGAAAAACCTGAAGTTAATGCATTTTCAGTCCCTGAAAATTTGGAGGTGCAAGCAATACCTGCATTGGAAATTCCCGAATTCCAAAGTCCAGATCTGATAACAGAATTGGTTTTTTCAGAGGCAATGCAAGAAGAGGTTACACCAAGTCTAAAATCCAAAACAGAGAGAAAAATAAAATTCAGAATAGGAAACGGCAGTCAGGCTAATGGCCACCAAAATGACCTTTCCTTGAATATCAAATTGTAGAAAACTAAACCAACTATTTATGAAAACTATTTCAAAACTTATGATTGGCTTGATGTGCCTGTTTCAATTCAACAATGCCTTTGGCCAAAAAGATGGGGTAACCAATGACAGCATATTCTTTAAGGGAAACGAAAAGCTGAATTTGCTTATCACAACTAAAGATTACCACCTTTTGACAAAGGACAATCATCTTCAGACTGTTCTAATTGATTTCCAGTCCAGATTAAGAGAAATCAAAGCTAACGTTCCTGAAATTGCTTATATCATAGAATATCGATATCAAAAGCAACTTGATATACTTGAAAGCAACAATATCAAAAGTTTCAATTTATCAGAAGAAGGCGGCTTGACCGAAAATTTCCGTAACCAGGCCATAATCACCGACCCCATCATTGGATTACAGGTAACCATCGGATTTGATGAAATGGATGAATTGTTAGAAGCAGACCTTTCAAGCATTGCTTCACAAATTGTAGGTGAGTTACCGGAAAAAGACAGGTACTTGAGGTATCTGGAATATCAGCCCGACAGCCAAAGTGGTAAAGCCAAATTGACCGAAAACAGGCCTTCAGGTTACCTGGATATGTTGAGTTTGCAGGCTGGAGTAGGGGCTAATGTTTACAGAAACAAGTTTTTGACCGATATCACCGGTGAGATCGGCCTGCATCTCAACCATAAAGGAATTTTAAGAAACCAGTTTTATGTTTCCAATAATCTGATGTTTTCTTTTGACGCTGAAAATGCCGCAATCATCAACAATTTTACCAGTATAGGATACAGAAGAAACCTGTCCAATGAAAGGGACAAACCCAATTGGCTGGGCGTTGAATTCGGTACAGTGACCAAAAGAAGCGGCGACATCTTTAGACCAAATACCATGAGATTGGGCGTCAATTGGCAGGCTGGAAAACACATCACGGTGTCTCCGCAACTTTACTTCAATGGATTTTTCCAGCAGGTCAGTCCAGGGTTTAGAATCGGGATAGGGTTGTAAATAAGAATGAGATAAGCATTGCTGTCTAACATGAAAAAATAGGCCTTTCCCTCTTTGCTTGTCCAATTGATTCTTCTTAATTTTCTTTTTTGTAAAGCTATTTGGAATAACCTATTTGAAGTACTATATCAAATTCAGCTAAAGCATAAATATGGAATTGACCAAAGAACTTACGGAATCCCTGTTTAAAACCTTAAAAACCCGATTTCAGAAAAACATGCATCGGCATCAGGGGATTGAATGGGATCAAGTAGAAAAGAAGCTGTTGGCCAATCCCAAAAAACTTTGGTCACTGAATGAAATGGACATGACAGAAGGGGAGCCTGATGTAGTAGTCATGGAGGAGCAAAAAGGCGATTTTATATTTGTTGATTGTTCAGCAGAAAGCCCAAAAGCTCGGCGCAGCATCTGTTATGATCATGAAGCCTTGGAATCCCGTAAAACCTACAAACCCCACCATAGTGCCGTGGGTATGGCCGGAGAAATGGGTATCGAAATATTGGATGAAGAACAGTACAGGAAATTACAGGAATTCGGAAAGTTTGATTCCAAAACTTCAAGTTGGATCAAAACACCATCTGATATCAGAAAACTTGGTGGAGCCATCTTTGGGGACTGGAGATTCGGCCGTGTCTTCATTTATCACAATGGGGCTGAATCTTACTATGGAGTGAGAGGATTTAGGGGAATTTTAAGGGTATGAAAAAATGATTTGAAGCTTAACTTCCCGCAAAGAGGGTACCTAAAATCCCCACAGCAAGCTCGGCCCAAATGACCAGGAAAATCCCTAAAACCAAAACGATTAAAGCAAATCGATGTATTTTTTTGGTAACTCTGGTCCCCACTAGATTGATCATCAAACCAGTAGCGAACAATAATACACCCATGATTACAAAATCTATAAAGGTCCAGTTTACTTCGTTAGTAAATTGCATGGCAATCAATGGAATGGCCAAAAGGAATACCACCGCCAAAGAGATGATTGATAGTCTTTTCATATTGTTGCTGATTTTGTTTGAAACTTGGTTTAGGACGAATAGAGTAAATGTTTAAAGGCAATTGGCATTTAGATTTTTTGAAGATCAACGATTGGATTGCTTAATTTTTAATTCTTAAAGTACTTTGAATTACAAAGTAATATTAAAATCCAATAATTTGCAATAGACTAGTGAAATAAATTGCAGGGAAAGATTAAAGTGAAAGAAGGAAAGGTTTATTTATTTATTGGTGATCCGCTTCTTTGCCACTAACCCAATATTCTTCTTCAAACTGGTTGGAAGTCCGAAGTTGGAAGTCACCTGTATTTGGGCAGGCCGCCTGTTGTCGGACAGGCCCGCCTTTCGTCGGGCAGGCCCGCCTGTCGTCGGACAGGGATGCACACGGAGATTTCAGTTTGGTGGCGAGAATTTCATTGAATTACCGTTTTGATGGCACCATTGCTTTCCTACATGGGGTCCTATTTAGTCGTTCACCCTGCTCATTGGAAATGCAATTTTTCTTTCGTCCCCATTCCTTAATCCGGAAATCTCGGCGACCAAGGAATCATTATGAATCATCCTGTAAGCAATCACCTGCGGAAAATCATGGGATAAGTTTTCAAAAACCATGGCTGAATCTGTCAGATTTTTCATTTCAAATCGGACTGGTTGTCCGTTGTTTTGGTCCACAACGATGGGAATATACAACAGCTTATCGGCCTCCTCCACCAACTTAATGGATTCCAAAACCACTGTATCTCCATTATTGATGTAAAAACTTTTCCCTGACATTTCCATCTCATTGACCCATTTCCACGTTTCGAAGAGACTGCCGCGGGAAGTTTTGTTTTCCCAAGTTCCCAACAGCCATTGGGTTTTATGGATGTATTTGTTGGAAATAGAAAGCCATCCACTTATCAAGCAAGCGATTAAGAATAAACCTACGGGATAGCCAATTTTTTTCATGGTTTTTTAATAAATGGACAATTCATTGAAAATTTCAACCTCATTGTTTTACCACTATTCATTAAGTTACCTGTTTTTTCTTGTTTATTGCATTATAAATATATCATTATTTTTTTGTAAGTGATTGGTTGAAAATCGCTTAGGTATTTTCCATGGAGATTATTCAAAGATCCAGGACTCTGAAAAATAAATTGTATTTGAAGCAATCAGGCAAACACACCAAACCAAAATGAACGAAAGATATCTGTTCATTTAGTGTAAAATACCTATAACAAATAAAGTACGGCCAATCCAGTATATCCCCATTCATCTAAAATTATGGGCCATTTAATTGAAAACCCATTACATTTAGAAAAGTAAGGGTTTGTAAGGCTTCATTTTGACATTTCTTAAAAAATTATAATAAGTTACTTTGCAATTTGAATTGAAAAAATGATAACTTTAAAATTCATTATTAAAAAAGAAACCGTTTAACCTTTAATTTAAAGTCCATTAAAATCTAAACTATGAAAAAGTTAATCACTTATTTCATGCTTTCTGGAATTCTACTTTCTCCGATGATCACGAAAGCTCAAGATGAATCAGATGTATCTGAAGACACTGTTGAAGCGGTGGCGCCAGCACCCGCCCCAGCCCCAACCCCAGTTATGGTAGATGATGATATCGTAGAAGAGGAAAAAGGCTTCCACCAAGTCATCAAGGAGAAATTTATAGAAGGTGATCCCACCTACATGACTCCAGTATTGATTTGTTTGATCTTAGGTCTTGCTGTGGCCCTGGAAAGGATCATCACCCTTAATCTTTCCACCACCAACACCAAAAAATTATTGGCCAGAGTTGAAGATGCTTTGGACCAAGGAGGCATTGAAGCTGCCAAAGACGTAACCAAAAGCACTAAAGGTCCTGTTGCATCTATCTTCACCCAAGGTTTGATGCGCTACTCCGAAGGCATAGACATGGTAGAAAAATCCATCATTGCTTATGGTTCTGTAGAAATGGGTAGACTAGAGAAAGGCCTCGTTTGGATTTCTTTATTTATTTCCCTTGCACCTATGCTAGGTTTCATGGGTACAGTAATTGGTATGATCGGAGCATTTGACTCCATTGAGGCTGCCGGTGATATTTCCCCATCCCTAGTGGCTGGTGGTATCAAAATCGCCCTTTTGACCACAGTGGCTGGTTTGATAGTTGCGATCATCCTACAATTATTCTATAACTATTGCGTTGCTAAAATAGATTCTTTGGTTAATGACATGGAGGACGCTTCCATCTCATTGGTTGATTTGCTTGTGAAGCACAAACTAACTAAATAAAATTTAGTTAGTTCTTGTTTTGTCCAAAAGAAATTATTAACTTAAGAATTAATTAGATATGGATTCTATAGATATTTTCCTATACGCAGCAGACCTTTTGATTATTGTGGGTGTGATTTTGGCAGTCGTTATGCCATTGATCAAATCCTTGGATAATCCAAAAAGCCTGTTAAAAACAGCAGCGGGAATAGTCGGTATCTTGGTTTTGTTTTTCATTGCTTACTCTATTTCTGGCAGTGAGGTACTACCCAAATATGCGGCAGATCCCTTTAATTTGACACCGGGTACTTCCAAGTTGGTTGGAGGTACGCTAATTACCGTATATTTCCTTTTTATTCTGGCGATAGGCGGTATTGTATTTACAGAAATCAACAAATTAACTAAATAATGGCAGGTAAGAGAAGCAGAATGGTTCAGGAGGTAAATGCAGGGTCCATGGCGGATATCGCCTTCCTGTTGCTTATCTTCTTCCTTGTGACGACAACCATTGCTTCGGACAAGGGTATACTTAATATCCTTCCCCCAAAGCAAGATCCCAATCAGCCCCCACCGGAAGTTGAACTGAACGAAAGGAATATTTTTAATATTCTGATCAATGCCAACGACCAGTTGCTGATTGAGGGTGAATTCAGAGACAATACAGAAGGTTTATCAGCAGATATCAAGAAGTTTATCTTGAACTTCGGTAGGCCCGATGAAGATGCCATGTCGCTGTTCAACAGCCTTCCGGCCTCATTGAGGTCTCAGGCCGAGGCAGACCCAAACTCTTCTGATTATCCTGGAGCTGGCGGTGCAGTAGTATCTATTAAAACCAACAGAGGTACCAGCTATGAGCGTTACCTGGAGGTTTTGGATTTGGTCAAAAAAGCCTATTTTGACATTTATGCCGAAAGGGTTGGCATTACCACAGATCAATACCGGGCTCTTTCAAGCCGGGATGCTGCTGAAAAGGAATTGATGGATAGAGGAAAAGAAGGTATTCCTATGGCAATCTCTATCGCGGAACCAGATAAAATTGGATCAGAGTAATATGGCAAAGTTCAAGAAAAAAACCAATACCAAGGAGAATATCCCCACATCGGCATTGCCTGATATCATCTTCATGTTGCTGTTTTTCTTTATGGTGACCACCGTATTGAGAGATCAGGAGCTTTTGGTGGAACAAAAACTACCACAGGCCACCCAGCTTCAAAAGATGGAAAAGAAATCATTGATCAAGTACCTTTTTGTAGGTAAGCCAAAAAATACGGCCCTATACGGTACAGAACCTAGAATTCAGGCCAATGATGTTTTGATCAATACTTCAGATATCCTTCTTTGGGTTAGCCAAGAGAAAGATAAACTGTCTGAGGTGGAAAGGGATCAAATTACCGTATCCATGAAAGCTGACCGAGAGGTGAAAATGGGCCCTATTTCGGATATTCAGTTCGAACTCAGAGAAGCGGATGCCAGAAAGCTGATGTATGCGTCGGTGGGTAGAGTGGAGTAAAGAGAATCAATAAATCATGATAGAATATAAAGAGCTGCCTGGTGCAGCTTTTTTTTTTGGATTAAAATTTTCCAGCTGTCCGGTGATATGGGAGTCATCGGGTATACCAAACGGCAACCAATAAGAATTTTTAAGTTGCTTTTCAGTGTGCTAAACTGGAAGAAGTATCCCCAGGCCAAATAATGAACAGGTTCCCATCATCCTGAGGTTGAAAATAAAAACTTCTTAAAATAAATTTATTTTTATATTTAAAGATGATTTCTCTAAAGTTGGGAAGCAAGAAGAAGGTGCAGACTGCTTGGGCCATGTATGATTGGGCCAATTCGGTGTATAGCCTGGTCATCACCTCTACCATTTTCCCTGTTTACTTCAATTCCGTAACCAAATCTGTCACTGAGAATGATGTGGTGTCTTTCTTCGGTTTTCAGATTGTCAATACGGTTTTGTATTCTTATTCCATATCCTTTTCTTTTTTGGTGGTGGCACTGATATCCCCCTTGCTTTCAGGGATGGCTGATTCCGGTGGCAAGAAGCTCCTTTTTATGAAACTTTTTGCCTACTTGGGATCATTGGCCTGCATTGGCCTGTTCTTTTTTGATGGCAGTAACCTGGAATATGGTATCATGTGTAGCATTTTGGCAAGTATAGGGTATGCCGGAAGTATTGTGTTTTACAATGCCTTTCTGCCGGAAATAGCAGATGAAAGCGAATACGATTTCTTAAGTGCCCGTGGCTTTGCCCTAGGATACATAGGCAGTGTCATTTTGTTGGTGGCCAATTTGCTTATGATTGAGTTTCCCGGGTATTTCGGATTGTCTGATGGCAGTCAGGCTGCCCGTTGGTCTTTTCTAATAACGGGAATTTGGTGGGCAGCTTTTTCTCAAATTCCTTTCAAATATCTTCCTGACAATCCTTACAAGAAAAAAGTATCCAAATCCCTGTTGTTGAAAGGATACAAGGAAATCCGGAGTGTCTTCAGAGAAGTCCGTTCCCAAAAAGTGATGAACCGCTTTTTGGCGGCTTTTCTTTTTTACAGTATGGGGGTGCAAACCGTCATGTATTTGGCTGCCACCTTTGGAGATAAGGAGTTAGGCCTTCCTGGTGACAAGCTGATTCTGACCATTTTGATCATTCAATTGGTGGCGATAATAGGCAGTTACTTATTTGCCTACATCTCCAAAGTCCATGGCAATCGGTTATCCCTTTTGATCATGGTGTTCATATGGATTGTGATCTGTGTAGGTGCTTACTTTGTTTACCATGAATACCAGTTTTACGCCTTGGCTTTCGTGGTGGGAATGGTCATGGGTGGTATTCAGTCCCAGTCTAGATCCACCTATTCCAAATTGATTCCAACCGAAACCACTGACCACGCCTCATACTTCAGTTTTTATGATGTAACAGAAAAAATTGCCATAGTTATCGGCACTTTCTCCTATGGCCTTATCGAACAAATTACCGGAAACATGCGCAATAGTTCTTTGTTCTTGGGCTTGTTCTTTGTGGTTGGGATTGGGTTTTTGATCTTGGTGAAAATCCCTAAACCCCAAGTTGAATTGGCCAAAGTCCCCTTAGCACATGATTAATGTAATAAAAGGATCTGCCGTAAAAGAACTGGATGCCAAACATATCCTGAAACATGAAATTTCTTCCTGGGATTTGATGGAAAAGGCAGCACAGGCTTTTGTGCATTGGTATGTGGGGCTATTTGATCCTTCCCTTTCCACGGCGATTTTCTGTGGGACCGGGAATAATGGGGGAGATGGCTTGGCCATAGGTAGGATTTTGCATAGACAGGGATATAGGGTGTTAATTTGTCTTGTAGGAGACCCGACACAAGGATCAAGCGACTTTAAATCCAACCTGAAAAGATTACCGGCTGACTTGTCCGTATTGGAATTTAAACCTGGTGATAAACTTGCTCATTTACAGAGTGAGGTGTTGATCGATGCCTTGTTTGGAGTGGGACTTAACAGGCCATTAGAAGGTAAATACAAGGAGTTGGTGGAGGCATTGAATCAAGCTTCCGGAAAACGGATAGCCATTGACCTTCCCTCTGGACTTCCTTCAGATGGTGTGGGTTTCGGAACTGCAGTCAAGGCTGATTATACCTTGACGTTCCAGTTTCCCAAGTTGGCCTTACTAATCCCTGAAAATGCCCCTTTTTCAGGAAAAGTAGTGGTACAAGACATAGGAATAGATCCTATTTTGATGGAGGAGTTTTCCTCAGGAAGGTATTTTTTAGAGGAAAAAGACGTGCCTTCTTTGCACAGGGAATTTTCCAGATTCAGCCACAAAGGAGATTTTGGTAAGGTATTGTTGGTCGGGGGAAGTCAGGGTAAAATTGGAGCCGTTTATTTGGCTGGAAAAGCGGCTTTAAAAACCGGAAGTGGTTTAGTGAGTGCCTTGGTGCCTGTTTGCGGACTGAATGTTCTACAGAGTAGTTGTCCAGAAATGATGGTCATTTGTAGCCAAGGAAAAGCAGCACTTAAGGGAGATATACCCATCCGCATCCAAGAATTCGATGCGGTTGGGATTGGCCCTGGTATGGGCCTAAGTGAAAGTTCTTCAAACTTTTTAAAAAAAATACTCCTTTCTGGAGTCAAGCATCTGGTGATAGATGCCGATGGTCTTAATCATTTGGCACATAAGCCAAGTTTATTGGAACTCCTGCCACCTCACGCGGTACTCACGCCACACCTCAAAGAATTTGATCGACTGGTAGGAAAATGTAAAGACCACATCGAGAGGCTGGCTAAGGCAAAAAACTTTGCGGCTAAGTACGATTGTTATCTAGTGCTGAAAGGGGCCAATACGGTCATTACCTCTCCTGCTGGAAAGCAATGGTTCAATAGCACTGGGACCCATTACATGGCTACCGCAGGGGCTGGAGATGTGCTTACAGGCATGCTGACTTCTTTTTTGGGGCAGGGCTATGGAGCGGAAAAGGCAGCGCTCTGCGGGGTTTATCACCACGGATTGGCTGGAGAACTCGCCGGTGAACAAAATAGACGGGGGACCATGGCTACTGATATCCTTGATCGCATTCCGCAGACCTTCACTCAATTAAACATCCTGTAATATTCTGATTTTTTGGAAGTTTAAAAGAACTTAATCCTTTGGACAAGGGTTTACTTTTCAATGTTTTAAACTCATGAATAAGGAAAAACTTTTACTCTGGACTTTAGCTGCGATCAATTTTACCCATATTGTCGACTTCATGATCCTTATGCCGTTGGGGCCTCAATTGATGAGGATGTTTGAGATCAGCCCCAGAGAATTTGGTATGTTGGTTTCTTCCTACACCTTTGCAGCAGGGTTCAGTAGTTTTTTGGGTGCTTTTGTATTGGATAAGTACGACCGGCGCACCATCATGTTGTGGGTCTTTTTTGGTTTTTTCCTGGGTACAGTGGCTTGTGCATTATCTCCAAATTACCTGATACTGTTGATAGCAAGGATCATTTCTGGTCTATTTGGAGGGCTGACCTCTGCCTTGATTCTGTCCATCATCGGAGATGTGATTCCGGATAAGCGAAGAGGAAGGGCGATGGGATTGGTGATGGCTGCTTTTTCAGTAGCTTCAGTATTTGGGGTGCCCTTCAGTTTATTTATTGCCAGCCTTACCAATTGGCATTTTCCATTTCTGTTCTTGGCCGGACTTTCCCTGATAATCCTTTGGATGATATACAAATTTATCCCTTCCATCACAGCACATATTGAAAAGCAGCAGATCAAGCCCAGTCCTGTGCAGGTAGTAAAAAGAGTAACAGGAAATCCCAATCAGATGCGGGCCATATCTTTGACCATTATGATGATGCTGGGCCAGTTTATGATCATTCCATTTATCAGTCCATACATGGTTTCGAATGTAGGCTTCTCCGAATTGGAATTGACCTACATCTATATGGCTGGAGGCCTGTTCACCATATTTACCTCTCCATGGGTTGGAAAATTGACCGACAAATACGGTAAGATAAAGATTTTTACCATATTTATGGCTTTCAACATCATTCCAATTGCGATCATTACCAATTTGGGCCAAACTCCCATACCCTATGTTTTGCTGATTTCCACAATGTTTTTTGTGACTTCCAATGGGAGGATGGTTCCTGCTGCGGCACTGATCACTGGAACAGCAAAAGTGGAAAATCGCGGCAGTTTCTTGAGTTTCAATTCGGCCGTTCAGCAGCTTGCTGCTGGTTTGGCCTCTTTCGTGGCAGGCCTGATTCTGGCAGAAGGGATCAGCGGAGAATTGGTCAACTATGAAGTGGTTGGCTATATCGCAGTGGTTCTGAGTCTACTTTGTATTCCTCTGGCAAGGAGAATCAAAGTGGTAGATACTGGAGATCCTGATGTCATTTTGGATCCCGCAAAGAAAGTTTTGGTCAATAAAACATAAAAAAGCCGGATGTTGATGTCCGGCCTTTGGTATCTAAAATTCTGCGTTTCCAGGGGTTCTGGGGAAGGCAATCACATCTCTGATATTACCCATTCCGGTAACAAATTGCACCATTCTTTCAAAACCCAAACCAAAACCGGCATGGGGTGTAGTGCCAAATCTTCGCGTCTCCAAATACCACCACATCTCCTCTTTGGGGATTCCCATCTCATCCATACGCTCGGTCAATTTATCCAAGCGTTCCTCTCTTTGAGAACCACCTACGATTTCACCAATACCAGGAAACAAGATATCCATTGCGGCGACAGTTTTTCCGTCATCATTTTGGCGCATGTAGAAAGACTTAATTTCTTTGGGGTAATCGGAGAGGATCACTGGCTTTTTGAAGTGTTTTTCTACCAGGTATCTTTCATGTTCCGATTGCAAGTCCGATCCCCAACCTTCGATGAGGAAACTGAATTTCTTTTTCTTGTTTGGGTTGGAGTTTTTGAGGATGTCTATGGCTTCAGTGTACGTTAACCGCACAAATTGATTTTCTACCACCATCTTTAGGCGATCAATCAGGCCCAATTCACTGCGCTGATCCGCTTTCTTTTGTTGTTCCTCCTCAGCTGCCCTTTGATCCAAAAAGGCAAGATCATCCTGGCAATGGTCTAAAGCATATGAAATGACGTATTTAAGAAAATCCTCAGCCAAATCTTGGTTATCTTCCGCATCATAAAAGGCCATCTCAGGCTCAATCATCCAAAATTCTGCCAAGTGCCTGGTGGTATTGGAGTTTTCTGCCCTAAATGTAGGTCCAAATGTATAAATATCGGATAGCGCTAACGCGGCCAGTTCTCCTTCCAGCTGTCCGGAGACGGTAAGATTGGTTTCCCTTTCAAAAAAATCCTGTTTGAAATCAATTTTCCCATCTAATGTCAGCGGAGGATTTTTCAGATCCAATGTGGTCACCTTAAAGGTTTCTCCTGCTCCTTCAGCATCAGAAGCCGTGATGATAGGGGTGTGGATGTAGAAAAAACCCTTGTCATTGAAATATTTGTGTACCGCAAAAGCCAAGGCATGCCTTACCCGGAAGATTGCCGCAAAAGTATTGGTCCTCATTCTTAGGTGGGCATTTTCCCTTAAGAATTCCATAGAATGTTTTTTGGGTTGCAACGGGAATTTTTCGGGGTCAGCTTCTCCCAGAACAGTGATAGATGCCGCTGCCAATTCAGCACTTTGACCGGCACCTTGGGAGGCCACCACCGTACCTTTTGCTTTAATACAAGCTCCCGTGCTTATTTTTCTAAGGACATCTTCATTGATCAGGCTTGGATCTGCTACGATTTGGTAATTTTTGATGGTAGACCCGTCGTTCAAGGCAATAAAAGAAATGTGCTTATTGCTTCTCTTGGTCCTTACCCAACCCATTAGGGTTACCTGTTCTCCCAGCTTTCCCTCCTCTATCAGTTGTTTGATTTTTATTCTACGGTTGAATGCCATTTTTCAGTTTGCTTAGCCGGTTAAGATGATCTCTTTTCTTGTTCGTTTTGAACGGGAATGCAAAAAACGATATAATAAGCTTTTTATCAAAATTTTGATCTAATTTCCTAAATTTGAAAAACCATCTTGGAATAAGTGAAGATGGCCAATCAGTCTAGCACAATAAAAAAGCTTAAAATATAGCATACCATATGCAGAAACTTCATTTAAATCAGGTTCTTAGCCAGAAACTCTCGCCACAGCAGATTCAGTTCATCAAGCTACTGCAGGTGCCTACTGCTGAGTTGGAAACCCGGATAGAAGAGGAATTGGAGATTAACCCAGCCCTTGAGGAAGGTAAAGAGGAGGAGCCTAACCAGAATGAGGAAGATCTGGCTTCCAACTATGAAGAAGAAAGCAATAGCAAAGATGACTCTGATCTCAATCTGGATGATTACTTGAATGAGGATTACGGAGGTTACAAAATGCAGGGGGATGGTAATTATTCCCCCGATGACGAAGACAGAGAAATGCCTGTATCCAGTAACCAATCTTTGCATGAGCAACTCTTAAGCCAACTCGGGTTTCTTAAGCTTGACGACAGACAAAGAATAATCGGTACCCAATTGATCGGCAGCATTGAAAGCGATGGCTACATCAGGAGAGATTTGGAGTCAATTGTGAATGATTTGGCTTTTAGCCAGAACATGGAAACCGACATTGATGAGGTAGAAGAAGTCTTAAGAAAGATTCAAAACTTTGATCCCGCTGGTATTGCTGCTAGAAACTTGCAGGAATGCCTGATCATACAACTCGAAAGAAAGGAACATCCAGAAGATCCTACTGTCCAACATGCCCTCGATGTGGTCAGCAATTGTTTCGATGAATTCACCAAAAAACACTATGACAAGATCCTCAAAAAGTGCAACATTGAGGAAGATGAACTGAAGGACATCATCCACATGGTGACCCGTCTCAACCCAAAGCCGGGGGGAACCTCAGATGGCCTGATGAGAACACAATACATCATTCCGGATTTTACGCTTAGCAATGTAAATGGGAAATTTGAAATCTCCCTGAATTCAAAAAATGCACCTGAACTTAGGGTCAGCCGTTCTTATTCAGACATGTTTGATGCCTATGACAAGAGTGACAAAAAGGACAAAAAGCTCAAGGATACGGTGAGTTTTGTCAAACAAAAACTGGATGCAGCCAAGTGGTTTATTGATGCAATTAAGCAAAGGCAACAAACTCTGCTCAAGACCATGCATGCGATTTTGAACTATCAGCTTGAATTTTTTGAAGATGGGGATGAAACCAAGTTGAAGCCCATGATCTTAAAAGACATTGCTGAAAAAATAGACATGGACATTTCTACTGTTTCCAGGGTGGCCAACAGCAAATCCATACAGACTGAATTTGGGGTTTTTCCTTTAAAATACTTTTTTTCAGAAGGGATCGCTACAGATACAGGGGAGGATGTCAGTAACAAAGAGGTGAAAAGTGTGTTACAACAAATGGTGGATGATGAAAATAAAAGGAAACCACTTTCGGATGATAAACTAGTGAAGTTATTGAACCAAAAGGGATACAATATTGCCAGAAGGACAGTGGCCAAATACCGGGAACAACTACAAATACCCGTGGCAAGATTAAGAAAAGAACTGTAGTGAATAGAAAGATAGCCCTTTTTCTTTCTGTGGTTTTTCAACCTTTGTTGGTTCCGACTTTGGTATTCTGCGTGCTTTTCTTTGTAATTCCTGAGTCAACAAGTATTCCAAAGAATGCCAAATGGTCCATGATTCTGCTTATTGCGGTAACCACCTTGCTGATTCCTATGTTAAGCATCATTGGCATGAAAATGACTGCTACGATTCGCAGTTACCATATGGAAACCATTCAGGAACGGATTTTACCCTTTTCCATGGTGTCTATTTTTTACCTCATTACCACTTATTTCTTTCAAGCCAGGTTAAATGTAGACAGGTTGTTGGTTTTTACACTCTGGGTGATGACGGTTTGTATTATCCTTTTGACTCTGATTACTTTTTTCTGGAAAATATCGGCTCATTTGACTGGACTTTCAGGTTTGCTGGCCTTTATTCTGGTCCTGAGCATAAAATACAATACTGAAATTCTGCTATATCCTTTGGTGGGGGCCATCCTGCTTTGTGGGGCATTGGGTACGGCTAGGTTGTACCTTAATGCGCACCGCCCTTTAGAAATTTTAGGAGGGTTTGTGCTCGGTTTCTCTGTATGTTTTACTTCTTATTATTATTTTCTCCTTTAAACCCAAACACGGATGAATTTTGAGACAATCATATATACCAAAAACACCTCTTGGGCTAAAGTAAGCCTAAATAGGCCTGAAGTTTACAATGCGTTGAACAAGACCCTGCTTGAAGAGTTATTGGCGGCCTTCAGGGAGGTGGAAAATGATGAAAACATCCGCTGTGTGGTTTTGACCGGTGAAGGAAAGGCCTTCAGCAGCGGCCAGGATTTAAAGGCTGTTGGTGGCGATATCAAAAACGTACCTTTTGATGATATCATCAGAAACCAATACAACCCGTTGATCACACAGATGAGGACCATGAAGAAAGTCATCATCTGCCAACTAAACGGTGTGGCAGCAGGGGCCGGATGCTCCCTTGCTTTGGCTTCAGATATCATTGTAGCGTCGCATGAAGCCTACCTAGCTGAAATATTTATTAACATTGCCTTGATTATGGATGCGGGATCTACCTATTTTCTGCCCCGCGCACTAGGAGCTTACAAAGCTTTTGAAATAGCCACCACCGGAAGGAAAATTTATGGGGAAGAAGCGGAGAGGCTTGGCTTGGCCAATAAATCGGTTCCTGCATCCGATTTGGAAAATGCTGTGATGGAGTTCGTCCATTATTACCAAAATGCCCCTTCCAAAGCGGTAGGGCTCATCAAGGAAATGTTGAACCGTTCCGGTGGAATGGTCTTGGCTGAGGTCTTGGAAATGGAGGCCTTGTACCAGAAAGAAGCGGGAAGTTCAAGTGATTTTGCAGAAGGAGTAATGGCCTTCCTACAGAAAAGGAAACCTGATTTCAAAGGGAAATAAAAAAGAGGGCCAATCGGCCCTCTTTTTTATTTTAAAGTACCTTAATCTGTTAGAACAAAGCTACTGAGACACCGAAATTGATTTGATTGGCCTCTGTGTTAAATGGACCTCTGTTGGATTGGAATACCTTATTGAGTCCATAATACATCCAAGCGTTGAATCCTGGAAAACCGATTCTTGTATATACTCCATACCTGATTGGTGTAAGGCCATAACCTTGTTTGTCTTTTATTTTCCTCTCCAGGCCTGCCTCATTGGTGTAGCCGATTTTGCTATGTGCATCATACAGAAAACCTACCTTACCACCTAGTGCAACCCTTACCCCTTTATCATAGTCTCTTTTGTTGACATGATATCTGACTTCGATGGGTATGTCGAAGTAATTGGCGGCAAAAGTATTGGCACCTATCTCTATGTCTTCTCCAAATACCTCAGTTATGGGGAGTAGCTGACTGCTGTTTGTTCCCACAGCAGGGTTGTTGAAGAGGTTGCTGTCATCTCCAAAGGCATATTTTTCCAAGCCAAAACCGAAACCCGGATTAAGTGTAAATCCAGAGCCCTCTTTAAGGTTGATAGGGAAGTGATAGTAAAGGTTGATTATTCTGGAACCTATAAATCTGGTACTTAAGTCTTCTGGCCGATTATTGAGGGTGTTGAAACCGAAATCCAAAAATAAATCTCCTTTGATGTTTGGCCTGCCGCCGATAGGGGTTCTCGCTCTTTCTTTGCTTACTTCTTCTTCTTGGGCCAGTAGCTGCATAGACATCATGCAGGAAATTAGGATAAGGGTGATTTTTTTCATGTACATCATACTTTTATACCTGCGCCTCTCAAAAGGGTTGGGTTTTGCGAAAAGCTTTGCTCGTTATCGGTTTGATTTATTGACAATTAAGGGATTTGAACCAAATCTGCTTTATTTTCAACGGGCTAAATTAGGAAAACTTACTTGATTCCTAGAGCATTTTATCTTAATTATTCTTAATGGGAGGGATAGTGGATCCATCTGAAAATAAAAAAACCAAAGTTATGCTTTTTGTAAATCATGAAAATATAGCTACATTTGCATTCCTAAAATGGCCTCGTAGCTCAACTGAATAGAGCACTTGATTACGGCTCAAGAGGTTTCAGGTTTGAATCCTGACGAGGTCACTTCTGCATTTATGGTTCAATCAATCCTTGCTCAACTGAATTGAGCATTCCCGGCAACGGTCGGGGAGATTGCGGCGCCTGTGCCGCATTTCGCGGCATTGGAATCCTGACAAAATTACCGTCGGTTTTAATATTGGGAACATTGTAAGTGTGGCTTCTTTCAAAAATAAATAAGCTGTAAATCAATCGTTAAGCTTATTTATCCATGTTTTTTTATAATTACCCTTTGCAAGTCGGCAAAAAGTGTTGACCTTTGCAGACCCAAAAGAGGGGGTCGAAGGGGTTCCGGGATTTGTCCCGAAACTTTTCCTGAGAAATTGTTTTGCT
>NZ_JACEFJ010000040.1 GCF_015354735.1 Pararhodonellum marinum
GTAAGTGGCTGGCTTTTTTGACAGTTTGTAAATATAGTTGATTGTTTAGAAATTTGCATTGTTCGGTTAAAACGGAAGTGGGCTCTGCTGGGGAGCAACCCACCAGGGATAGATCGAACCGACGAAAATGAAAGTAAGGCGCATATATTGCGTCTTTCTTTTTGTCTATTTTCCGAGCTGTATTCCTTAGAAAACCCATTTTTTCGTTAAATCGATGATCAGATTATGCGGCATATTCATTTGGCGTTTGATATTTGAGAGCCTCATGAGGCCTGTCGCTATTGTATTCTTCAACCCATCGATCTGTGATTTCCCGCGCCTGTGCTACTGTGAAAAACAGGTTGGAATCCAATACATCCTCCCTGTAGGTTTTATTGAATCTCTCGACAATTGCGTTCTGCTGGGGTTTGCCTTTTTGGATCTTAATCCAATCAATCTCATTTTCCTCCAACCAATTCTGGAACAATCCCGAAGTAAACTCTGGGCCATTGTCGGTTCGTATACCCAAAGGTTTGCCATATTCATCGATTGCTTTCCCTACTATTTCAATGACCTTCCTTGAAGGCATATTTCTGCTGATTTCTATTTTTAAACATTTCCGGTTGAATTGGTCTATTAAATTCAAGGTTCTGATCTTACTGCCGTTTACCAAACAGTCTGACATAAAATCCATTGCCCATTCCACATTCGCAGCCATCGGTAGCTCAATGGGATTTGCGGGATTGTTAAGCCGTTTTCTTTTCAACCTTTTATAAAGTGAGAATCCTTCATTTTCATAAACCCTCCTTATTTTTGAAGAACCCAGTTTGGGATGCTTTTTCCTGACCTTAACTATAACTTTTCGCCTTCCCAAACGAGTTGTGCCCACCACACTTTCAATCGCCGATTTTACTTCTGCGTCTTTTTGAGGCATCCGCTTTTGATAATATTTCTTTGTTCTGGAGCAATTGAAAAGTTTACACGCCTTAGCATAGCTCAACTCCGGAAACTTCTCCTGAATAAGAATTAAGCACTGCTCTTTTTGATAAGGCGTCACCACTTTTTTGAATTGACTTCCTTAAGAACATCAATGGAGAGCTGTTGCTCGGCCACAATTCTTTTAAGCCTCGCATTTTCCTCTTCCAGCTCCTTTACCCGGTGTAACTCCGAGAGGGTCATCCCTCCGTATTTGCTCTTCCAGTTATAGAACGTAGGTTCAGATAT
>NZ_JACEFJ010000041.1 GCF_015354735.1 Pararhodonellum marinum
GACCTGACCAATGTGACGGTAACCGATCCTTTGACAGGACTGACAGAGAATGTGGGAGACCTGGCCGCCAATGCGGAAGTTGAGTTCACCACCACTTATATTGTCACCGCAGCCGACATTACCAACGGCAGCATCACCAACACGGCCACTGCCGAAGGCGTTGATCCGAACGGAGACACCGTCGAAGGTGCGGACAGCATCACGATAACCCTTGAGGGAATCGTGGACGGCGGCAGCATCGAGGTGACCAAGACCGCGAATGTAAGCAACTACGCAGAGGAGGGAGACGAGATTGTCTACACGATCACGGTAAGGAACAACGGTACGGTGGATCTGACCGATGTGACGGTGACCGATCCATTGACCGGACTGGATGTGACCATCGCCACCCTTCCTGCAAACAGTGAAGAGGTTTATACAGAGACTTATATTGTCACCGCAGCTGACATCACCAACGGCAGCATCACCAACACGGCAAGTGCCGAGGGCACCGATCCGAACGGAGATACTATTGAAGGCACCGACAGCATAACGGTAACCCTTGAGGGCATCGTGGACGGTGGCAGCATCGAGGTGACCAAGACCGCCAATGTATCCAACTACGCTGAGGAGGGAGACGAGATCGTCTACACCATCACGGTGAGAAACAACGGTACGGTAGATCTGACCGATGTAACGGTAACCGATCCTTTGACAGGCCTTGACACTACAATTCCGACCCTGGCAGCGAACAGCGAGCAGGTATTTACGGAGACTTATATTGTCACCGCAGCTGACATCACCAACGGCAGCATCACCAACACGGCCACTGCCGAGGGCACAGATCCGAATGGAGACACCATCGAAGGAGCTGACAGCATCACGGTAACCCTTGAGGGCATCGTGGAAGGCGGCAGCATTGAGGTGACCAAGACCGCGGATGTAAGCAACTATGCAGAGGAGGGAGACGAGATCGTCTACACCATCACGGTAAGGAACAACGGAACGGTAGATCTGACCGATGTGACGGTAACCGATCCGTTGACCGGACTGACAGAGAATGTGGGAGACCTGGCCGCCAATGCGGAGGTTGAGTTCACCACCACTTATATTGTAACCGCAGCTGACATCACCAACGGCAGCATCACCAACACGGCAAGTGCCGAGGGCACCGATCC
>NZ_JACEFJ010000042.1 GCF_015354735.1 Pararhodonellum marinum
TACCGTCACATTGGTCAGATCTACCGTACCGTTGTTTCTCACCGTGATAGTGTAGACGATCTCGTCACCTTCCTCAGCATAGTTGCTTACATTCGCGGTCTTGGTCACCTCGATGCTGCCACCGTCCACGATGCCCTCAAGGGTTACCACTGCGGAGGCACTGCCTTCCACTAGGTCTCCGTTCGGATCAACTCCTTGAACATTCGCTGTATTGGTGACATTTCCATTGGTAATATCACTTGCATTTACCGTGTAGGTTTCAGTAAACACTTGTTCACTGTTAGCAGGCAAATTAGGAATGGTAGTATCTAATCCTGTTAGTGGGTCAGTTACAGTGACATTCGTCAGTGCAACTGTTCCATTATTTCTAACAGTAATGGTATATACAATTTCATCTCCTTCCTCGCTGTAAGAAGAAACATTGGCAGACTTGGTAATCAAAACACTTCCTCCATCCACAATCCCTTCAAGCGTTACCGTTGCATTGTCGGAAGCTGTAACTGTTTCTCCAAGTCCATCTACTCCTTGGGCTGTGGCTATATTAAGTACAAACCCATTGGCTACATCTGCCTCTGTTATGGTATATGTTTCTGTAAATGTTTCTTCATCTCCAGGGGCAAGCGAAGCAATATTTGTATCAAGTCCAGTGATTGGATCCGTTACAGTGATATTGTTTATGGCAACAATACCATTGTTCCTTACCAAAATGGTGTAATTGACTACATCACCCGCTTCAAAGAAGGTAGTAACATCCGAAGTTTTAATCACTTCCAAACTACCCTCTGCATCAGAATTCACAGTCACGCTGTCGGTGCCCGTCGCATCGCCGCTGTCATCAGTGGCAGTCGCCGTGTTGGTGAAACTGCCGTTGTCGATGTCAGCCTGCGTGATGGTGTAGGTCACCGTGAAGGTTTCCGTGGCACCCGGCGCAAGGCTTGCGATCG
>NZ_JACEFJ010000043.1 GCF_015354735.1 Pararhodonellum marinum
ATAGCCAGTAATTCTTTTATGTCGAATAGTCTTCAATTTTAATTAGTTTCCAATTTCCGTTAATTTTTTCAAATGTATATTTTACCCATATTCCGTTTTCTACTCCACGAAAAAATATATTTCTGTATTTATTGTCAGCTTGGACGTTAGATAAAATCATAAGTTGATTTATGTCGTCAGTTAACTTCCAAAATTCCCAGTCTTCTTGTTTAATTGTTTTTGTTGCTGTTTCATAGTCGTTGTCTGAGTCAGCAAATGATTCTGTGATTGGGAAAGAAATACTTTTAACTTGAAAAATTGAATCTTTAGAAAACTTCGTCAGGAAATTAATAAAGTCAAGGTCTGGCAAATTCGCAAAAGTCGTTTTCTTAGAATTTTTCAAATACCAATTCTTATTTACTTTTTTAAATGCAAATGATTCTGCAATTTCCTTTTTGAAATCTACTGTAAACATTATTGTAGATTCAAGTTTTACGTCTTTGTCAAAAATGCTCAGCGTGTCCGAAGTCAAGGTTGGAATATATGCATTTGCAGTATAAAATGGTAGATGTCTCCATTCTTCAGAACTCTTTATATTATTGTCTTTTAGTTTAATAGGAAAAACAACTCTGGATTTTTGAAATTCTCTATTCCACATAAATTTTTCAAAGAAGTCCACAAATGAAGAGTCACCTTTGATTTCTGCGGTTTTCATTTCAGTATTGCTTATTTCCATGGCTGTCATTTCATTTTTCTGATTTTTTTCAGAATTGCATGACAACATAAAAATGATCAACATTAAAAAAGGGAGTATTTGCTTCATTTTCGATGTTCTGTGTTATTATTGGCTATAACGTTTTGCAGCTTGGCGAAGGTGGCGATTTCCCCACCAAACTTCCAAACACCGCTTAAAGCCCGAAATTAGCACATAATTTTTATTTGAA
>NZ_JACEFJ010000044.1 GCF_015354735.1 Pararhodonellum marinum
CCCAAAAGGCGGGGTTTCGTATTCTAGTGACAGTTTTGTGGTTAATCAAACATTAGTTTTTCAAATCAAGTTTTGTGGTAAAAGCCCCGCCCTTCGGGTAGCTGCAAACCGTTACCAGCAATGTGGACGACAGCGCCAGCACGACTAAGTAGAACAGAAAGAAATACTATGAAGCGACATTTGATCATTTTACTATTATGTCTTATCCTGACAGGGTGTTACGAGAAAAATTCAGATGACGCACTTCAAACGTATAAATATTGGGCTGGCACAAAACCACCTGCCGATATAGAATTAATAGAAGGGAAATACTGGCAATCCGCTCACTGGACTAAAGAATATAAAATGTATTTAAAGTTTAAATCGACCGAAGTTTGGTGGGAAGCCTTTCTTGAGCAAAACTTCATTCCAGAAGACAATGATGCATGGACGAAACCTTCTGATGCACCAAGTTGGTTTCAACCTTCGGACAATTCAATAAGGTATGGCATTAAAGATGACTTTGACCTAGGTTCTCGATATTTCAGGGATACACTAACAGGAATTAGTTACATCTATGAAATTCAACTCTAAATGCTCTGTGATACTTTTTTTGATAACAATGCTGTACTTGTCAGCTTGTACAAATGATATTGATTACGTCAGCAAACATAATTGGAAATACTCAGACGGTGCTTGGATTAGTGATTGGTTGAATTTTGAAGACAATTTTCTATCAATCCGAAATGACACAATTTTCATTAATGATTCGGCAAAAGCCATCATTGATAAGGTGGAAAAAAGATTGTTTGCGGACAACTTGTTATTTGTAGTTGACATTAACAATCAAGAGATTGGACGGTACTCTATGAAATAATGAAGAATCAATATAATAAGAAACACTGCTGG
>NZ_JACEFJ010000045.1 GCF_015354735.1 Pararhodonellum marinum
GCGGTTTGCAAAAATGGCAGGGTTTTGGAGTTGAAACGAAAGGTCTAGGCAAATTTATTAACTTTGAAAACTGAAACGAAAGTGAATTGCTATTTTGCCCGCCACTGTAGCAAGCCGACAGACGTTACCAGTAAATTTATGACAACCATAATAAACATAGACAGACTTAAGATTTATCGCAATTATGGTGGCGACATAGACGGACTTTTGAGAATGGGAAAGAAATCCGACTTGGACGCATTCGGACCTAACCTTGATAACATTTGGGGGGAAATTACAAGTTTTAGTCAAGACGTAGAGTTAATTGAAAAAGGACTTGTTTCCAAAGAATATGCAGACAAGTCAATCGAAAAAATTAAATCACTCTGTGACCAACCAGCGTTTGACGAGTTGACCAAAACTATTTCAACAACAAGAACCAACCTTCTCGACATTATCAAGGACTATCAATTATCCGCTGACAAAGCAGTTCAAATTTTTAAAGATAAATACAAAGTCAATGACATTCTTGAAGGTTGGCATTGCAGAGTATACGAACAGACAGGTAAATTAATTGAAGAAGGGCTTTATTTTTACGCCTTTCACGGAATTGGATTAGCTGCTCATTTCAAAGACAAAATTGTTGACTTTGATTTTGCATATTTTCCTGAACCAAGACACGATGGTTTTGACTTATGGAGACTGACAAACTTTATACAAAATCAACGCAACAAATATCCTGACTATAAAGACAAGGACAAAATTGAAAGAGAGTTCAAAGAGCTGATAAAAAATGGAGTTATTGCAAAACCTAAATTAGAAAATTCAACGACACTTTATTTTTTTAGCGACACATTAAAGACAGAAATAATAGACGAGACAGAGAAAAAAACTACTGGT
>NZ_JACEFJ010000046.1 GCF_015354735.1 Pararhodonellum marinum
AAAAACCTAAAATCAAAGTTATTTTAAACTTTTATTAGTTTTATAATTGAATATTACGTTAATATGATCAAAATATTAATATCTCCCAATCCCACAGGGGCTTGACGAGGACATGCCAACCCACAGAAAAAAATCCCCGAAGACAAGATGGAATCCGATCTAAACATGGCTACTATTGTTTTTCCAAACTGAATACCGCGTACCTGAAACTGTCTTCACTGAAGTCTTCATTGAAAAGGTTGTTGGTGGAAATATAAAGTCCCTTTTCACCTACAAAATGGTTGGAAAAGGTATATACCTCATTTTTTTGGAACCTATGCTCTCCTATGGTATTCAGGTCTTCATCTAGGATTAAAACCCCCAAATAAGGTCTGGATAAGTCCATCATGTTCAGTTTTTCCATGGAATAATCTTCCTCAAGTTCAAAGCCGGGATAATACAAGCGGTAAAAAACACTCCGGAAAGGATCATGAATCAGTGTACCAAATCTGTCATATTTCAATCTGTTCAAAATGCCATCTGTGGAATTGGACGGAAAAGTATTCACGTAATAAAAATTCTTAACTGCATCTGACTTTACCATCTTTCTATCTATCACCTTACCTGTAGGAATATCAAAAACCTGCATTTCATGATCATACAAAGGAGCCAGGATAATTTTATCATTACTTATAGCCCAAGAGTAATCTGTAAGCTTTTTCCCCTTATCCCAGTAATCATCCGGATAAAACACATCATACCAGGCGATTGAATCATTGACCATATCATAGCTGTAGATCAGCTGATGATTCCTGATG
>NZ_JACEFJ010000047.1 GCF_015354735.1 Pararhodonellum marinum
CCTAAAATCAAAGTTATTTTAAACTTTTATTAGTTTTATAATTGAATATTACGTTAATATGGTCAAAATATTAATATCTCCCAATCCCACAGGGGCTTGACGAGGACATGCCAACCCACAGAAAAAAATCCCCGAAGGCAAGATGGAATCCGATCTAAACATGGCTACTATTGTTTTTCCAAACTGAATACCGCATACCTGAAACTGTCTTCACTGAAGTCTTCATTGAAAAGGTTGTTGGTGGAAATATAAAGTCCCTTTTCACCTACAAAATGGTTGGAAAAGGTATATACCTCATTTTTTTGGAACTTATGCTCTCCTATGGGATTCAGGTCCTCATCCAGTATCAATACTCCTAAATAAGGCCTGGATAAATCCATTGAACTTATTTTTTCAACCGGATAATCTTCTTCCAATTCAAATCCCTGATCATAAAAACGATAAAAAACCCTTCTATAAGGGTCATAAATTAAAGTATTGTATCGATCATATTTAAGATCATTTTTGAGTCCTTCGTTGATACCTGAAGGTAAAGAATTTACAAAATCAAAATTATTTATGGCAGATGACTTTACTGTCTTCCGATCTATCACCTGACCTGATGGGATATCAAAAACCTGCATTTCATGATCATACAAAGGAGCCAGGATAATTTTATCATTACTTATAGCCCAAGAGTAATCCGTAAGCTTTTTCCCCTTATCCCAATAATCATCGGCATAAAACACATCATACCAGGCGATTGAATCCTTGACCATATCATAGCTGTAGATCAGCTGATGCTTTCTGATA
>NZ_JACEFJ010000048.1 GCF_015354735.1 Pararhodonellum marinum
AGGCACAGTTATTATATTTTGTCAGTAAGTTGTCAAAGTTAATTTTTTCAGTTTCTAAATGTCCTGAAGCACCATACTGTTTCATAAAATTCCATTTTGCTTTTTTGTCAATTTTCACTGGATGAATTTTTTCACTTAACGGATAAATCTGTCTGCCAATAAGTTTGAAGAAGCTAATTTCATAAATTTCAAAGTCTAAACATGGAAACTTTTTATTTAGGTTATATTCCGTGTCCCACAAATACAAAACTTCGTTGTTATTAAGTGCGACAATATACAAGTCACTTTCGTCTTCATATTCTGGTGCTATTGCAATCCGTTTTGTGTTAATTAAGCAAGTTTCAACCGTTCCTTTCTCTATGGTTGAGCTTAATTGTCGTAAAAATAATTTGTGTCGTTTTTTTAGTTTGTAGATTTTGTAGGGCATAAAAACAATAAATCCAAATGCGAAAACTGCAATTGTCCCTAAAAGAAAAGTCCAAAAGCTGTCAGGAATTATAGTCGTAACATATGTCAAGCCTGCTCCTAAAAGTCCAGCAATAAGAAAATGATAAACTTTGATTTTGCTACTAGTTTCCTTTTCTTTCTGAGTTTTCAATGATTTTAATATTCGCAACTCGTCAGGATAGAAATTTCTTGTCTTATATGTGATGTTCATTGATACGGGGTCTGTTCATAATTGTGCCTAACGTTTTGCGCGTATGGCTTGTGGCAACTTCTGAAGCACAATTCTTTCTTTCAAAGT
>NZ_JACEFJ010000049.1 GCF_015354735.1 Pararhodonellum marinum
TATCAGGCTACCCAGGCGGATATCGATGCGGGAACCACATTGGTCAACAGCGTTTCGGTAACCACTGACGAAGTTCCGGGACCCACGGAAGACACGGCAGAAACCACCATTGCCCAGACTGCTGGGTTGACTGTCAACAAAACAGTGAATCCGACCAGCATTTCGGAGCCGACTCTTTTACAGTACACCATCAATATTCAAAATACGGGGAATGTAGCCCTTACCGGACTTCAGGTAACCGATATTCTGCCCGATGGCAGTACCGCCACATTGACGGGTTCGCTTGCTGATATTCCTGTTGGAGGAAGCAGGGAACTGACCACCACCTATCAGGCCACCCAGGCGGATATCGATGCGGGAACCACTTTGGTAAACAGCGTTTCGGTAACCACTGACGAAGTTCCGGGACCCACAGAAGACACGGCAGAAACCACCATAGAACAGAATGCTGGACTGACGGTCAGCAAGACGGTAAATCCGACCAGCATTTCGGAGCCGACTCTTTTACAGTACACCATCAATATTCAAAATACGGGGAATGTAGCCCTTACCGGACTTCAGGTGACCGATATCTTACCTGACGGCAGCACGGCCACACTTTCGGGTTCGCTTGCTGATATCCCTGCTGGAGGCAGCAGGGAACTGACCACCA
>NZ_JACEFJ010000005.1 GCF_015354735.1 Pararhodonellum marinum
GGGGCTTGTTCATGAGGATTTCAGCCAATTGAAGTGTCTCTTTATAGTCCCCTTTTTTGATAAAATGAAATGTGGATAAGATAGCAATCCGCTCTTCCCAAAGCTTACCTGAGTTTGCAAATTGGTACAAAAGTGATCTGTCTTTATCCCATAGCCAAGCACCTAGAATTTTTGGAGCGGAATTGTCCACAAGATCCCAATTGTTGACCTTATCCACATTGTTTAGGTAAAAATCTACCCAATATTTTTGGATTTCAATGGTTTTGGCTTTTTCAAATTTGTAAACCAGCAATAAAAGGGCAGTTAATCTGGCCTCGTGAAATGCCGACTGTATCAAGTATTCAAGATCCGATTCTATAACTTGTTTTTGGTATCGTTTGGCTAATTTTCTCTGATCTGGAACTTTAACCCCCAAAAAAAGATCTCCTTCACCGTATTGACCCTCTCCGGTCTTAAAATACTTCATGACCCCGCTTACCTTTTCAGGCTGCGCTTTTGCTTTCAGCTCTTCTAAAATTTGTTCTGCAAGGACATTAGCCATCAATCCAAATGGTATTTAGGGTATTTAAACCCAAAATTGCCGGCGAAATAGGAGAAAAAAAAGGCTTCCAGAAAAATAATCTGGAAGCTTTTAGAGAACAGGTGGTTTTAATCAAAAATCTGCATCTTCGTCGAATTCCTCTCTGTCGCCATTTCGCCCATTTTTCCTATCCCTAAATCCTCCAAAACGATAAGTAAAGGCAATGGTTCCAATTCTGGTTTCCCTGTTGAACAAACGATCCTGCTCAAATCTCGGGTCATCTGTTCTTATCCTGAATATCCGCGTGTTGAAGATATCACTCACATTGAGACTTACTGTAGCTCTTTTGTTCATGATGTCTTTCCTGATTCCAGCATTTATTCCCCAAAATGGCTCAATCTCACCTTGAGGGAGGACAATCGGACCTCTGTAGTTACCTTGGATCTGGATAGTGGCAAAATTTGGAATAGCCATGTTGCCCAATAAACTTACCGTCCAACTGAAGTTGGAGTTGTTGAAGCCTTCTTCGATGTTGTCACCAATAATTTCGGAATAGAAGAAGTTTCCAGTTAAAGTTGCATCGAACCACTGAGTAACCTGGATTTGATTTACCATTTCAAATCCCGTACTGCTTCTGCTATTGGCATTTTCCCTGGTTTGAATGGCCACATTATCATCCCTTAATCTGATTACCCTAGTATGGATATCGGTAGAAAACCTGTGATAGACAGTGGCATTGAGCAGGTAATTTTTCCAGCCTTTCATATAACCCAATTCATAACTATTGGTAAATTCCGGTTGAAGAAATGGATTTCCAACACTCAAATTGAACAAATCGCTTACCCTGAAAATTGGAGCAAGTGCCCATATGTTTGGCCTGGATATCCTCCGACTGAAATTAACCGTTAATTCCTCCTCTTGGCCCAAATTATAACTTAAGTAAGCGCTGGGGAATAAATTGAAATAATTATTGATGATAGGCTCAGGATTACTTTCAAGCAAACCTGTTGTTTCGGTGTATTCTGCCCTCAACCCACCTTGGTAGCCCAATTTCCCAATGGTGTTTCTGTAACTGAAATAAGCGGCATATACATCTTCATTAAATTTAAATCCATCGGTAAATTCAGGATCAAGAACTGGATTGAAGTCGGTAGACTCATCACCTTGTAAGAAATTCTGCTGCCTGTCCCAAACCCCAAAAGTTCCTTTCAGCCCGGATTCAAAGCTTCCTCCATTCTCAAAAGGTTTCTCATAGTCCAATTGCAATACATAGAGGTCACTGGTTTGTGGCCTGTCGTTGATTTGTATCAGTCTGTTTGAAGGTACTTCTTGGTTGAACTGATCATAGAACAACTGATTGTAAATTTCTTCCTGGGTACGCTCATCACGTGAATAAGAGGCTGAAGTAAACAACCGCTGCCCTAATGTATCGATTTCATAGGTGTAACTGACTCCTGTTTCAAAGTTAAAACTTTGTCGCGAATCTTCTGTCTCCCTTATAAAAAGGCTATCTAAATTGCCTGCACTATTTATGTTCCTTTGGTTCAGCAAATCAGTCCCCGTTCTATCCCTGAAATTCCCCTGGGCATAAAATCCAAAAACCTTGCTTTCAGAAATGTTGTAATCTAAACCAGCTCTGATCAAATGGGATACATCCACATTTTCTCCATAAGAATCTTGATCCAAAACAGGAGATACATTAGGTAAAGCCGTTCTTCTCAATCCCTCACTTTCCCGGAACAACCTTCTATCCTGAAAATTGTAGGATCCATAGTAATTTACTTTTTCTGTACCGTAATTTAGATTGACTCCAGCATTGTATTTGTCTCTAGTGCCGACTGAAACGTTGGCTTGGCCGTTGAAGCCGGTAGATTCATTTTTTTTCAGGATGATGTTAATTATTCCCCCTACGCCGGTAGCGTCGTAACGGGATGAAGGGTTAGTTATGAGTTCCACAGTTTTAATGCTGTTAGCAGGAAACTGGGAAAGAATGCTTTCGGCATCATCTCCTGAAAGGTTGGATGGCCTACCATTGATGTAGATAAGGATGTTTCCACTGCCCCGCATGGTGATACTTCCTTCATCATCCACTTGGATTGAAGGCAACGTTCCCAATAGCTCAGATGCTGTTGCTCCTTCTGCAACAATGCTGTTTTCCACATTGTACCTTCTTTTGTCAATGTCACTTTCAAACATGGAAGTTACCCCTTCTACCACTACTTCATCTAAGCTTTCGGCTCCTGATTGTAATTTTATATTTCCAAAATTCACAGTTTCTTTATCTCCAAGGGTGACATTTTGGTAATAGGTTTCAAACCCTATAAAACCAGCCCTGAAAATATACTCTCCTGCGGTGGCATTAAAGGAAAAGGTACCATCAAGTTCCGACATGCCTCCATAGACAACAACTGAATCTGAAGGACTCAATAAGGCAATATTGGCAAACTCGAGAGCATCATTAGAAGTGGCATCAACTATTTTGCCTTTTAGGTTAATGCCTTGCGCCTGAACAGTCTGGGAAAGAATAAATGTGGAGAAAATTAAAAGTGTAAATAATGTGGATTTCATGGTAATCGTTGGTTGTCTAGTTAAATGCAAAGTTTCCAAATTTTATTTGGAATCGGAACCTAAATAGGCTTAGTGGAAATAAAATGTGTTGAAAGGAACTGGAAAGCGTGTTTTGTAAAATTTCTTTTTTGGTACAGGAAATTTGATTTAAACTGCTTTAAATCAAAGCTTGACACAATAAAGAAACACCCCATAACCTGAGAAGGTTTGAAAAATAATTGTATATACATTAATAGAGATATACTGGTTTTAATCGCAATAATTTGGGATAGGCGGTAGGAGGATACTTGTATAGTTAAATTTTTCCTGTTAATTGTTCCAATGTATGCTGGATTAATGCATTCATGGCCTGATCGGCATTTTTTGAAAAAGTATGGTTGATTCTATTGGCCACGATGGCGTTCAGACTCAAGACTTCATGGCCTAAAAGCCTTCCCATAGCGTAATATCCGGCAGTTTCCATTTCGAAGTTGGTCAACAAAAAATCTCCGATCCTAATTTTATTCAATTTCTCGATCAGGTCTGGTATGGCTGGAGTCAGCCTCACTTTGCGACCTTGAGGTCCAAAAAATCCGGGACAGGTTACTGTATTGCCGATCAAAAGGCCTTCACCCATTTGCTGAAGCAACTTTTCTGATCCCGAAACACAGTAGGGTGTAAAGGAAAGACCTAGGGATTTATGTATGGTTTCACCTACCTGTTTTTCAAAATCACTGTAGTGATTTGTATAAAAGCTCATCAGAGTATCCAAACCAATACCATACTTGGAGACCAGCAGGCTATCAACAGGTAGAGTGCCCTGCATGCTTCCTGAGGTGCCTATCCTAATGATATCAAGAGAGGTGTGTGTGGTCTTGGGTAGCCTGGTTTGAAAATCCACATTGACCAAAGCATCCAATTCCGTCATCAGGATCTCGATGTTGTCAGTGCCCATGCCTGTACTCAGGACGGTCATTCTTTTCCCTTTATAGCTACCGGTATGGGCAACAAATTCCCTCTTAGATCCCTTAAAATCTATGGAATCAAAATTTCTCGATATCTTCTCCACCCGGTCAGGATCCCCTACGGTAATAACAGTTGAAGCCAGATGCTCTGGCTTCAGGTTCAAATGATAAATACTTCCGTCAGGATTGATGATCAGCTCGGACTCCGGGATGCGCTCACTCATTTTCAACGGAATTTAAATTTTTGTTTTTTGCCAATCGTTGCCATCCTTTGTATGGATTGTAGCCATTGGTGTTTTTTTGGTAATAGCCCGATCCATCGTAAGGCCGCTTTTCAGGATGGGATTGGCAGGAATCCGAACAGGCACCCTCCAGTTCCCAACCACAGTTTTCGCAGATGGGTACATGGATGTTGCAGGTTGGATTGGCACAATTGACCATGCGGTCTGATTTGGTGCCGCAGACATGACAGGTGGACAGGATGCTTGGGTTTACCTTGTTGACACCTACTGCAAGCCGGTTGTCAAACACATAGCACTTGCCCTCAAAATCCTCTCCCCCTGCCTCCATGCCGTATTTGATAATACCCCCATGCAATTGGTAGACATCTTCAAACCCCTGTTCCAGCAGGTAAGCAGAAGCTTTTTCACACTTGATGCCTCCGGTACAATAGGTCAGTATTTTTTTGTTTTTCAGGTGTTCAAGTTCTTTCACCTTTTCCGGAAATTCTCTGAAATTCTCCATGTCCAGTGTCAGGGCATTTTTGAATTTCCCCAATTCATGTTCATAATTGGAACGCACATCCAAAATCACCACATCCTCTTGGTCCTTAAGGGCTTTGAAAGCCAAGGGTTCCAAGTGCTTACCCGTCTTTAGGTTGGGATTGATGTGACTGAGACTGGAGTGAACGATTTCCGGTTTGGTCCTTACATGAATCTTGGTAAAGGCATGCCGATCATGTTGATCCACTTTAAAATCGGTTTTGGCAAACCTGGGATCTGATTTCACATAGGCCATGTAACGCTCACAGTCTTCCTTCAGACCGGACACGGTGCCATTCAACCCTTCGTGGGAAATGATGATCCTGCCCCTGATGTTGTTTTCAATGCAGAACAGGTGATGTTCTTCTCTATATGCTTCGGTATCTTGGATCTCCGCATAGCAATAATAGAGCAAAATAAGGTAATATTGATTTTCCATAACTTAAGCCCTGTTTCAAGCAGGGTGTCAGGTTGAAATAATATGTATTATATTGTTGTTATTTGCCAACAGGTTGGGCAGGATTTCCAAAGACCGTTTCATTGGCTTTTACATCGGCGATGACTACGGATCCTGCCCCTATTCTTGCGTTTTTTCCTACTTTGACACCAGAGACGATGGTCACCCCTGAACCGACAAAGGCTCCTTCTTCCAAATTCACTGAGGAGTTGATGATGGTACCGGCCCCTACTTGGACATAATCCCCAAGGACTGCTCCATGTTCAATAATGGCACCGGAATGATAGATACCGTGATGACCCATCTGTACTCCTGCACCGATGCTGACATGTGCATTGATAAAATTCCCATGCCCAAGGGCTGCATCAGTAGCGATGTAAGCCCTGCTATGGATGGCGTTTACAGGTTGCACTTTGCGTCTTTCCTGCAGCATTTCCACCAGGAATTTTCGGTACTTGTTGTCATCTACCGCAACAAATGCCTCGCATTTCTTACCAATAAGTTTCAGAAAGCCGTCATCTTCTGTGTGGCCAAGGACTGAGACATAATTGATTTCGGTTCCATGGATTTTTTCGTCCTCATCCAAGAGCCCATAGACCACGACCTGATGGCTGTTGAATATTTCCAATGCAGGGTGGGCAATGCCTTTTGCTCCTAAAATGATCACCGGTTTTTCCATGGACTTGATAGATTTGGCATGCAAAATTAGTGGAAAATAACGGCTTAAACAAAAATCATTTCCTAAGCCGGCTTCAACAAAGATTGGCCAACTTTACAGTTTAGGCATTTCTTCAGCTTGCAATAGTTGTTATACAAGCCGATCATTCCCTGACTGTCATAGGCATTAATTGCCCTCCATGAAACCTGGTCAAAATGTCTGATGATGTGGTTTTGTTCTGACGGGATTTCCTGAAGTAAGTCAAAACACCTCTCCTGCCAATGTCCATCCCCTTGGTATTGGCCATAAGCAAACCATAGGGGTACAAGGAAATTGATGGCAATCAGGCTTTTGGCTCCTTCTGTTAAATGACCTTTTTGAACTTGTTTCCTTTCTTTCCCATATTGATAATGTCTTTGCCAATAAGGCATTGGGTCAAAGCTGAGCGTGGATTTGAAAGTCGAAAAATCGAAAGTCTTCTCCAACAAATCCGAGAATAGGTGAGGACTCTGAGATAAAAAACTTAGCAATTGGGAAAGCCTGATGGTAGGATAATTGGCCGGTCTCACCCGCATAAATTTCCATTCTTTGACATCCAAAGCAGGGAGAAGGCCATACTTCTTTTGGTAAATCCCGTATTCTCTCTTTGCAAAAACTGCGTAGTCATCAGGAGGGGTTTCAGGGATAAACGCAGCTTGCCCAAAGAGGATGGCCTCCTGAACCATAGGCTGGCTGGCATGTTTTTTTAAGATTTTATAAGGAAGGCTTTCGGCAAGTCTTAGCATCGCCTGACTGTTTGTTTTGAAGCCAAAACAATAAAATAGCCATCGGTATGCGGTTTCTTCCCAATCCCCATGGGTGGCAGCAAGAATCTGATGGACCATTTTGCCCTTCTCTTCAAAACGCTCCACCAGACTTTTTTCAAGCATAGAAAACCGCTGTATGCCGGGTACCTCTTCCAAAAACGGTCCGCAAAGTAGCGGCTCTCTCGAATTGAGTAGCTTTTCGTAATTTCGTACCACATCCAACAATACTTTTCCTTTGAGTTCAAATGTGGGGATATGGGTACCGTCAGACCGTTTGACCTTTTCATCATTTTCCCAGACCACGTGTAGAATGACACTGTTGTAGCGCTCGTCCACATCATGGGTGTGCTGTTTCCAGTCTGAAGATTCCCTATGCACCTCCACGTGCCCATGGAAATTGACTCCGCTGATTTTAATTTGTGCTTCCAAAAAATCCGGTCCTTCATGGAAATTGTGGTAGCCTATTTTTTTGACCTCTATGGCCTGTCCATCGGTTGTTTGCAGTTGTTTTTGATCAAAGTATTGGTACTTCCATACCAGCTGCAGAAAATTTTCCTGAAAATCCATCATAAAAAAGTTCTTAAAAATTGATTGAATGTATTCCCAAATATTTCTTTAATTTAAGGTGAAATTTCAATAAATGAAACTAATTGCTTTGTTTTTGCTGCTGATATCACCCCTATTGGCCCTAGCACAGACCTCACGACTTGACAGCCTAAAAGCCGAACTCAGCAAAAACCATCCTGATTCGGAGAGGTCAAAGGTATTCAACAATCTTTTTCTTGAGCTTGCATTCAAAGACAATGAAAACGCCTTTGCCTATTTGGATTCGGCTATTTTACTAGCGGAAAGAAATAATGATTCTAGGGCAATGGGCCGATACTACAACAATAAGGGTGTGGTAAGCCTGCGTTCTGGACAGCTGAGGAGAGCCATGAATTTTCTATTGGAAGGAGTCAACCATGCAGAAGCCAACCAAGATTCCAGCACCTTACTGAAACTCTATGGCAACATGGCGCATATTTTTATGATCAGAGAGGAGCAAGAGCAGGCAGAAAAATATTACGACAAAATACTCCTTTACTGTAACCCTGAAACCGAGCCGATTATATATCTCAAAACCCTCAACAACAAAGGTTTGCTGTTGAAACGCGAGGAGCAGTATGAAAAGGCCTTGGAATGGTTTGCCAAAGCAAAAATGATGGCAGAAAATCAGAGGGATTCTGCTGAGTTGGCCAATGTGCTCAACAACATCGGGATTACCCAATATCATATGGCGGACCGAAAAAAGGCAGAAAGAAACTATAGGGAAGCCATAAAAATCAATAAAAAGGTAGGCCATCAATACCAATTGGTCACCAATTACCTGAATTTAGGAAATTTGCTTCTGGAAGATGAATTGATTACAGAAGCCAAACAAACCGCCTCCCTAGCACTGAAATTGGCTCAGTCTGAAAAATACCTTGAAGAGACATCTTCGTCCCAGGAATTGTTGTATCGGGTAAACAAAGCTGAGGGCAATCTCAAAGAGGCTTTGGCTTACTTGGAAGCGTATAAAGAGAGCCTGGATGAATTCAATCAGGAGAAATACAGCAAAGATGTTGCTTCAATGGAGGCTGAATTTGATAGTGAGCAAAAGAGTCAGGAAATACTTCGGCTCCGGCAAAATGAGGATTTTCAACATGCTTTGCTGGAAAAACAGCAGGTACAGATCACCTTAGTCACTGTGATATTGGTCTTTCTGGTGATCATCCTGCTGGTTTCCTATTACCTCTATCGGGTCAAGGAAAAAGCAAATGCAGTATTGGAAACGAAAAATCAAAAGATTGAAACACTTATCCGTGAACTTCATCACCGTGTCAAAAACAATTTACAGATTGTCAACAGTCTTTTGAACCTACAATACAATCGGGTAACCGATGAGGGGACCAAGCAGGCCATTAGGGAAGGACAGAGTAGGTTGGAGGCAATGTCTTTGATTCACAAAAACCTGTACATGGATGAAGATTTCACTGGCCTTGACATTAAAGCTTATTTGGATTTTCTGACACAATCTTTGGCCGTCAGCTATGGGTTTCCAGTGGATGCGGTCAAAAGTGATATTGATCTTGAGAATCCTATATTCAATTTAGACCAGGCAGTTCCTCTTGGACTTATTGTCAATGAACTGGCCAGCAATGCCTTCAAACATGCTTTTGAAAACAAGGAGCTGGCACAATTGATGGTTGAGATCAAGGAGGAGAAGCAGAAGATCTCCTTCAAGTTGAAAGACAACGGCAAGGGTTTTTCTGAAGAGTTAAATCCTTTGAATGAGAGTTCATTTGGCTTGAAATTGGTCACCACATTGATTGAGCAACTGGATAGTGAATTGGTCAGCAAAGGGAAAGAAGGCAGTGAGTTCTCCTTTGAATTTGTACGAAAATAAAATGGAAAGGCGAGGCAATTTTAAGATTTTGGTGGTGGAGGATGAGTTGATCGTCGCCATGGACATTCAGGAAACCCTACTTAGGTTAGGCTATCCTTTGGTGAAGACAGCCCATTCGCCAAAATTAGCCAAAGAGACTTTTCAATCCCTGATTCCAGATGTTGTGATCTGTGACATCAACCTTAAATCGGACATTGATGGAATCGAACTTGTCAGTAGCATGAAACGGGAAAGGGATTTTCCTGTCATCTTTTTGACAGGTTTTTTTGATCAGAAAACCATCAGCCGGGCAATGTCTGTGGGGGCTAGCTATTATTTGGTCAAGCCTTTTGTGGAAAACCAACTGCAGGCGGCCATAGAGATAGCAAGACAGAAAATCGGGGTACCTGAAGAGCCATCGAAGTTGTCAAAAAAGGAAATGCTGATCCTCCAGCAACTGGTGGAGGGGAAAACCTCTCAAGAAATTGCAAATGTGCTCAACAACAGCTATCATACTGTGACCACACACATCCGAAACATCAAAAAGAAACACGGCTTGCATACAAGCGCGGAATTGATTTCTCTGGCGCTGAAAAATAAGTGGGTATAGTTGTCTTTTTATACTTCTCGTTTCTAAAACCTGATATTACTGGAAGTTATACGTATGTATAAAAGTCTGGTCAAGATTGATATTTATAGATATTGGGATATTGACAATAATGCTTCACATTCCAAATGCTAAGATTGCCCAAATTCCCTGTTTTTTTGTATTTTCGGCTTATGTCAAGCAAAATCCTAGTCTTACTATTTTCTTTAATCGTTTTCATATCCTCTTCACAGGCACAGCAAGAAAAGCTTGTCTGGTCAGACGAATTTGATTATGAGGGTTTGCCGGACCCAGATAAGTGGACTTATGATGTGGGAGGCCATGGTTGGGGAAACAATGAATTGCAGTATTATACCAAGGAAAGACCGGCCAATGCCCGTGTGGAAAACGGGACTTTAATCATCACCGCCATCAGGGAAGACCATGAAAACATGGCTTATACTTCAAGCAGGCTACTGACAAGGGGTAAAGGCAGTTGGCAATATGGGTATTTTGAAATCAAAGCCAGGCTTCCCAAAGGATTGGGTACCTGGCCGGCGATATGGATGCTGCCGGAGGAGAACCAATTCGGTGGATGGCCCAAAAGCGGGGAAATCGACATCATGGAGCATGTGGGTTATGACCCGGGAGTGGTACATGGCACCGTCCACACCGAATCCTTCAATCATAAAATCGGCACCCAGGTGGGCAAGCAGAAAGAAGTGGAGGACTTTGCCGCTGCATTTAATGTCTATGCCGTTGACTGGAATGAAACCAAGATCGATTTTTACATCAATGGTGAAAAGTACCATACCTTTGAAAATACGGGAGGTGGTCCGGCAGACTGGCCATTTGACCATCCCTTTCACCTTATTCTCAATATAGCGGTAGGGGGAGACTGGGGTGGTGCCCAAGGCGTGGATGATAGCATCTGGCCGCAGGAAATGGTGGTGGAATATGTCAGGGTGTATTCGGAAAAACCTAATTGAAATTTTTGTTAATTTAAAAATCCATTTTAAGCGAAAATAAACGATACCGCAAATTCCGGAAAATAATAATTTTTTTTTAAGAAATTAGTAGAAATATTTGACTTTTAGTTCTTTTTTTTTTGAAACTCACTAAAATTTTAATGTATATGAAGCTAAAATTTGGATTAATTGCTTTTGCGTTAACAGCCATGGCTTGGAGTTTAAGCTTCCAAGCTAATTCAGGTTGTGATACTGGAATTGATGGCTATTGCATAGTCGTTAATGGATCTCCGGCAGTTTGTGGAAACAAGACAGGAGAGGCTAAAGGTGATTGTAAACAATCTACAGGTGAAGTTGACAGTTAGGTTTTTTGTGAATGCAAGGCCTGGAATTTGGGTCTTGCATTTCTTTTTTAGTTTTTTACTGTTGTTTACATTATCGAATTGCAGCAATAAAGCCAATATTGATTGCAATCCTGAGGTAAATCAGGGATGGAAAAAAATGGGAGAAAAGCAGTTCCCAGTTGACTCATTGACTTCCAATAGGCCGTCATCCATCCAATATCATACCTTGCGGGACAAAGATGTTATTAGCTTTTTAAATGTTCATTATAATGAAATACAACTTTTTGATTTTAATTCAGAATCATTAATAAAAAAAATACCATTTGATAAAAATTTATTTGGAACTATAACAGGTTACCATATTTCTTCATTGGATTCAATATTCATTACCTCAAATGACAAGTTAAGGACTTTTTTAGTGGATGAACAGGCTAATCTATTAAAAACCTATAGGATTGAAAATTCTCAAGGATCTCCACTTCCAATTGGTCTAAATACCTTTAAATTAGATTCTTTACTATTAGTGACCAATCAAGTTGCCATGTTTGATAGCAATGGTATAATAGAGGAATCTCTTGTTTCAGTCTATAATCTACATGCTTTAGTTTTAGGTTCAGGCAAAGATTCATTTAATTTTTTGAGTTATCCTGCAATCTATAAAGATGGATTTTCACCGGAGCTCGGTCTTTATTTTTCTGCAATAGATGATCAGAAAAAGGAAATATATTTCGGGTTCTCAGCCTCAGATTTTGTGTTGAAATACGCCTTAATTGATGGCTTTGAAAAGCAGCCAAATCTCCTAAAAATTAAACCAACCGATTTCTTTGAGGTGAAAAATGCTAGGGGCAGGGATGTTTCTGATTTTTCCAAAAGACAGATTTATTACTTGGATAATTATAATTACGGTAACCTTATTTATGATAAATTCCGAAATCTAATTTATAGATTGGCCTACTTTCCAGTTGAAAATCCAAAAAAAAGGCTTGAAGATTCAAAGGAAATCCTTAAGAAAAGAAAACTTTTGGTTTTTGACCCAGGTAGTAATGAACTTAAACTGGAGATCTGCCTGGATGAAATTGAATTTTATGAAGGTTTAATCCTACCTACACCAATTGGAATTTTGATATATAGAAATACAGAGGAGGAAGATGAAATTAAATTTGAAATTTATGAATTTATGTAATCTATCTATTTTGGCAATTTTGGCTCTGTTGATTTCATGTAAAAGTCCCAATGATAGTTTTGCAAATGATAATTTAGTTCGAGATATTCTTGTTAAAAACAAAGAAGTTAAATATATAATTTTTGTTCCGACTGTTGGTTGTACCGGTTGCATTTCTTTTGCTGAAAAAAATCTGGTGAAACATCAAAATAACAATAAAATATTTTTTGTAATTGAAGAAGTAAGGAGTAAAAAAGAGCTTAGTTTGAAATTGGGTAGGAATGTTAATGATTTTAAAAATCTTCTGATATTTGAATCACCTATAAATAATCTGGATAATTTTATTTCGCCCAAAGTTTTAATTGATGAAACCGGGAAGATGTCGGAATTTGATGCTAATTTTATTATTGAAGTTTAAATTTGAATAATTCCAATAAAAAGTTGAATAAAACTGAATTATGTTTTTATATCAATGGTGAAAAGTATCATACCTTTGAAAATACGGGAGGTGGTCCGGCAGACTGGCCATTTGACCATCCCTTTCACCTTATCCTTAATATAGCGGTAGGGGGGAGACTGGGGTGGTGCCCAAGGCGTGGATGATAGCATCTGGCCGCAGGAAATGGTGGTGGAATATGTCCGGGTGTATTCAGAAAAACCCTAGTCTAATGGTTCTTCATACCAGGTTTTGTGTACGATTTTCCATTGATCTTCGATCTTGATCAGCGTGAGGAAATCGTAATAGTAAATGCCCGGCCAGTATAATTCTGTTTTTGCCAAAGCCGTGTAGCCTTTGATTTCCACCTCCAGCAGCCCGTTGTCATACAATTCGGGATCTCTGGGCTGGCCGGAAGCCGTGCCCGCCGCCCAATCTGAAAAGGATGTGATGGTCAGTTCCTTTCCCCTGTATCCCATCAGCCTGGCATCTGGATGGAAAGCAGCTTGCAGCTTTTGAAGGTCCCGCTCAATCATCCCTTCAAAATAGGCATTTATGGTTGCTTCCACGGCATCCCTTTCTTTTTGGTCTGATGATGGGGTGACCTGACAGGAATAAGCAAATCCCAATAGAAGCAGCATCATCATTGGGCTTATAAATTTATACTGCTTGTCTTTCATATGTTTGGCTTGTGAATTGGCATTTGGATTTCACCATCAAGATAAAGCATTCAGAAGACTAAAATAGAAGACCTACCGGAATTTTGCCAACCTTAAACTCTTTCCCTCCAATTTCCACCCATTTCAGTTGTCATGTTATCAAGCCCCACCCGGGGGCCTGTTGCAGGGTTGTCAGAGAATGCGTGCCAAGGTGATTAATTAGTGTAAAAAACACATTTAAAAAATTTGAACATTGCTGTTTTATTTTTAATATTAGATTAAATTAAGCCTTAATTTACGACAACCTTATTTCAAAATCCAAAATCAACCTACCGAACCATGAAGAAATGCCTAACATTTCCTTTGCCGATATTGCTGATGTGTTGCATCAGTTTTACAGTTGTCGCTCAGAAAAACCAGTTGATCGTCAACGCAGATCAAGGCAGTGCCACCATCAATAAACACATCTACGGCCATTTTGCGGAGCATTTGGGCCGTTGCATTTATGGGGGAATCTGGGTAGGCCCTGATTCCGATATTCCCAATGAGGATGGATATAGACTGGATGTGTTGACCGCCCTGAAAAATCTTCAGATTCCAAACCTCAGATGGCCTGGCGGATGCTTTGCCGACGAGTACCATTGGACAGATGGGATAGGGGACCCCAAAGACCGTCCCACCATGGTCAACACCCACTGGGGCGGTGTGACGGAAGACAATTCTTTTGGCACCCATGAATTTTTGAATTTCTGTGAAAAAATCGGCACCGAACCCTATATCACCGGGAATGTAGGCAGCGGTTCGGTGGATGAAATGTCCAAATGGATAGAGTACATCAACTTTGACGGGGAAAGCCCCATGTCCAATCTGAGAAAGAAAAATGGTCAGGAAAATCCCTGGAACATCAAATACTGGGGGGTAGGCAATGAAAGCTGGGGATGTGGCGGAAACATGACCGCTGAATATTACGCCAACGAATACCGCAGGTATGCTACCTATGCCAGGGATTACGGAGGAAATGAGCTCTTTAAAATTGCAGGCGGCGCAAGTGACTGGGATTTTAACTGGACAGAAGTATTGATGAAAAACATACCGCTCAGGATGATGGATGCGATTTCTCTGCACTATTACACCATCACCGGGACCTGGGCCGAAAAAACATCTGCCACCCAATTTGACAATGAAAGATACCTCAAAACCCTATCTCAAGCTGCCAGAATGGATGAGTTGATCACGCGACATTCCAGCATCATGGACCAATACGATCCTGAAAAAAAGGTGGGTTTGATTGTGGATGAATGGGGGACTTGGTTTGAGGTAGAACCTGGTACCAATCCCGGATTCCTTTTCCAGCAAAATACCATGCGGGATGCCTTTGTGGCCGCCATCACCCTGAACATCTTCAACAAACACGCCGAGCGGGTGTATATGGCCAATCTTGCCCAGACCGTGAATGTATTGCAGGCCTTGATCCTCACTGACGACACCAATATGATTCTGACGCCTACCTATCACATTTTTGATTTGTACAGGGCCCATCAGGACGCCCAGTTGCTTTCCCATCACCTGAGTACTGAGGAAGTCAGTTTCGGTGAACAAAAATTGGAAAGCCTGCAGGTGTCCACCTCCAAATCAGCTGATGGAACCGTCAACATCAGCATAGCCAATATCCACCCGGACAAAAAGATCGATCTGGAAGTGTTGCTGAGAGGAATTGATCCTAAATCGGTTACGGCAAGAGCCCTTACCGGGCCAAGCATTGATGCCTACAATACCTTTGACAACAAAGAAGCAGTGAAGGTTTCGGATTTCAAGGACTTCAAGTTGAACAAATCCCAGTTGCAGATCAGTGTTCCCGCCCATTCTGTATTGATGGTCAGGGTCAAATGACCTTTCTTGATGATCAAAAGATGTCTGAACAAATGACCATCACCGTTCTCAATTAGAAATCGGATCGGGAATAACCATAAAAAGAAAATGAAAAAACCTAACTTGTTTCCATTATCCAAAATTGTCCTGCTCTTGATAGTCGGGATCAGTTGGAATTGTACTTCCCCAAAAACGGAAGAAACCCAGTCAGAAGAAAAAGAAAACATACAATTCAAAGTGAATATTAAAGAAGTAGCCATCAAAGATCAAAAAGCCAAAGTTTTCCAATTGTCGAACGGAAACGGGATGGAGGTAGAACTCCTGAGTTTCGGAGGGATCATTTCCAAACTGAAAGTGCCTGATAAAGATGGCAATGTGGAAAACATCGCCTTGGGATATGAAAACCCGGCTGATTATGACACCAATCAGTATTTTCTGGGTGCCTCAGTGGGTAGGTATGCCAACCGGATTGCGAAGGGAAAGTTTGAACTGGACGGAGAATCTTACCAACTGGCTACCAACAACGGAGCCAATCACCTGCATGGCGGTCCGATGGGATTCAACAGGAAATTCTTTGATGCGGAGTACATCGAAGGGGATCATTCTATGAAAGTGAAAATGACCTATGTCAGCCCTGATGGGGAAGAAGGTTATCCCGGCAATCTGGAAACCACCATCACTTTTGAATTGACCCATGACAACAAACTTTTGATCGAATACACCGCAGAAACAGACAAGCCTACCATCGTTAACCTTACCCACCACGGTTATTTTAACCTCAGTGGGATGCAGGAAGATGTGCTAAATCATGAATTGACGCTTTCTGCTGACCGATATACACCTGTTGACCAGAGCCTGATCCCCACCGGGGAGCTGGCTCCGGTTTCGGGTACGCCCTTTGATTTCAGGGAACCCCAAACCATCGGTGCAAGGATAGCGGATGTACCGGGAGGATATGACCACAATTATGTGGTCAAGGACAAAGCTGATGGAGAGTTGACAAAAATGGCCACCTTGTACCACCCTGCTTCGGGTAGACACATGGAATTGTATTCAGATGCGCCAGGGGTACAGTTCTATTCGGGAAATTTTCTGGATGGCAAATTGACTACTGACGGACACACTTACAGCAAGCATATGGGGATGTGCCTTGAGCCGCAACATTTCCCCAATTCCCCCAATGAACCTTCCTTTCCTTCTCCAAGATTGGATCCAGGTGAAAAATACAGGCATAGGATTCAGTACCATTTTGGGGTAAAATAAGAGGGATCATTTTTCACGCAAAGGCGCAGAGTCGCAAAGGTTTCTTTTATGCGAAAATAAAAGAAACTTGGTTGATCAAAAAATACCTGTATAATATCCCATGTCTAAAAAATACAGGCATAGGATTCAGTACCATTTTGGGGTAAAATAAGAGGAATCATTTTTCACGCAAAGACGCAGAGTCGCAAAGGTTTCTTTTATTCGAAAAATAAATGAAGCCTTAGTTGATTAAAAAAATTCCTGTGTAATACCTCATGTCTAAAAAATACAGGCATAGGATTCAGTACCATTTTGGGGTGAAATAAGAGGAATCATTTTTCACGCAAAGGCCCAGAGTCGCAAAGGTTTCTTTTATGCGAGAAATAAATGAAACCTTGGTTGATCAAAAAATACCTGTGTTATATCTCATGTCTAAAAAATACCGGCATAGGATTCAGTACCATTTTGGGGTAAAATAAGAGGGAATCATTTTTCACGCAAAGGCGCAGAGTCGCAAAGGTTTCTTTTATGCGAAAAATAAATGAAACCTTGGTTGATCAAAAAATACCTGTATAATATCTCATGTCTAAAAAATACCAGCATAGGATTCAGTACCATTTTGGGGTAAAATAAGAGGAATCATTTTTCACGCAAAGACGCAGAGTCGCAAAGGTTTCTTTTATGCGAAAAAGTAGGTCTGAAGACTTGAACCATTGGGTTACTCACTTAAAAAACTCCGTAAATCCAAATGTCTGATACCCTCAAAGGTATTTCCTTCAAAGCTGTCCAAGGTGATGACTGTTTTGGGGTAATTATCTTTTACTTTTTGCAAATTTCCAAATTCCCTTTGAATGGTCTTTGGTTCATGAAGACTTAAGGCCACCTGAAAATAAGCCGTCTCTCCCTCTTTTTGACAGACGAAATCAATCTCTTCATTGACCATTACCCCTACCTTGATGTCGTAACCTTTAAATAGCAGGTGGTTGAATACCGCATTTTCCAATATTTTACCAAGGTCTTCAGGCCGGTATCCCCAGATACCATGTCTGATACCCAAATTTTCAAAATAAAATTTATGACCAAACTCGAAAAGGTGCTTTCCTAAAACATCAAACCTGCTCACTTTGTGAATCAAAAAAGCATTGCTTAAGTAGTCCGAATAGGTCTGAACCTGATTATGGGATACCATGATTTTTTGCGATTTCAGAAAATCGGAAATTTTTTTGGCTGAAAAAAGACTCCCTACATTGCTGGCCAAGAACTGAACCAATTGCTCCAAAAATACGGTATTCCTTATCGCATACCTGTTGACCACATCCCTGTAAACAATCGTGGTATAAATATTTTTCAGGTATTCAAATACCACTTCATCTTGGAGAGGAAGGTGTTTTATATAAGGAAGCCCGCCGTATTTTAGGTATTTATTGAGATTTTCAGGGTGGTTTTCTAAATGATGGAATTCCAAAAATTCTGTATAGGACAAACTATAAACTTTGATTTCTACAAAGCGTCCGCTGAGGTGGCCGGCAATATCACCGGATAGTAAATTGGCGTTGCTTCCGGTACAATAAATATCCATAAAATCATCCAAAATCAAAGACCTCAGGGCTTGGCCAAAATCTTGAATGTCCTGTATTTCATCAATGAACACGTGATTAAAGCAATCAGGCTTTTGGTGTTGCTTGATATATTGGTCTAAGTCTTTGGCATTTTTCATCCAAGAAAAATCAAGATCTTCCTTGTTGATATAAATAATGTGATGATTCGGATGGTTTTCTCGGATATATTGGATCAGTTGAAACAATAAGTAGCTTTTCCCCACACGTCTTTGTCCAGTTAACACCTTGATAATCTTTTTCCCGATATAAGGCTTTGCCTTTTTCAGGTAGTGATTTCTTGGTGATATATCCTGAGGTAGCTTAAACATTTTGTAAATATAAATACAAAAAATATAATTTAGTCAAATTTTGTAAATATGATTACAGGATGTCATTTTCTTCAAAATTTTGGAAATTTTTCCTCTCTTTGGATCAATCAAGATAAAATTACTAGAAAATCTTATGGCTGATCACATATCAACCGAGGACTAAAATCATTTAATTCCATTCTTGGGCCAAAAATGGGTATGGTTAAAGACTTAGTCTTGATCCATTTCAATAGCAGTCTGAAGATCTGAACCAATATGGGTGAACACTCAAACTACGGTCGAAAGGTGCCGATGATTTTAATTGTCCTCACCACCTTCTTCTACCACTTTGGGATAGCGGATGATCACATCAATAATACCTGAGTCTAACATCCCTAGTTCGCGTGCCGCTGCCCGGGATAAATCAATGATCCTACCTCGGCGGTAGGGACCTCTGTCATTAATCCGGACGGTAACTGATTTCCCGTTTTCCGGATTGACAACTTCTACTTCCGTATCGAATGGCAGGGATCGGTGGGCTGCTGTAAGTTCCTGGTTTTCAAAAACCTCTCCACTCGCTGTTTTTCTACCATCAAACCTGCGTGCATAGTAGCTGGCTTTTCCTTCGACTTCTTCCATTTCGATTTCTTCTTCCTTGGGACTGCAGCATACAACAAGAAAAGACAATGTGAAAATTGAAAAAATTGTGTAAAAGACGGATTTCGATAGTTCCATGATTTTAATATAATCAAAAATACCTACAAAATCCTCTTACTTATTCGATTACCATTAGTCCTGAAGTTAAAATAGACATCTCCCTTCATTCCCATGATCGCGAAATGGATTTTCCGTCTATAATTTTAGCCTTGCCAGGTTTTCGCTATTCTAAATGCCTACAATGGGCAGTTTGAAGACTGCAAAGTAGTGGTCCAAGTCTGATTTAATGTCCAAAATTATCCGAAAATCCCCACGAACGAGATGGCCTTTTTCAGGGTCAATTCCAGTTTTTGACTAACTTTGATAAAAATGAAGATGTATGAAATTTAAGTTAGACAGAACTGCCTTTCAGGCATCATCGATCTCAAAAAGATTCCGCTATGGTGAGATTTATCAAAAAAAACATCCCAGGAATTGGTAAAGATTGCAGCCTATTTAAATAGCCTGGCTTTTGGTTATCCAATGGATAATCCACCGAAAATGGACAAATCAAAATGCAGTGTAAGAAGCCGGAAATGATGGCCAATAATTTCCCCTCAGATTTTTTGGATTTTCTTCATTCATTTAATGACAATCAGGTGGATTACATCTTGGTAGAAGGTTTTCAGTGATACTCCATGGCTATCCCAGACCTACAGGAGACATGGACATTTGGGTCAGAAGATCAGTTGAAAACTATAAAAAAATACAAAGGGCCTTTGATGAATTTGGAATGCCGGTTTTTGAAATGACCGAAGAAAATTTTTTGACCCATCCAGAATGGGATGTCTATACTTTCGGAAAATCCCCAGTAGCCATAGACCTTATGCGAAATGTCAAAGGACTTGATTTTGATCAGGCATTCAGAAACGCAACTTACTTTGTACAAGTTGGAATTCCAATTCGAACCCTTTCCAAGGAAGACCTAATCAAAGCAAAATCAGCTTCAAAAAGGCCTAAGGATTTTGATGACCTTGATAATATATGATTTCCATATATCTAAATTTTCACTTCTAAAAAGAATACCCCACCTGACTCCCTCTCTCCGGATCCATTTCCACTTTGGCATAAACTTCGATTTCCTGCTGGAGTTCTTCCACGTGACTGATGATGCCTACAATCCTGTTTTCATGACGGAGTGATTTCAGGGTTTCAAAGACCACCCGTAGGGAATTCCTGTCCAAAGCCCCAAATCCCTCATCCAAAAAGAAAAAACTCTGATCCGCCTGATTGAGGAATTTTACTTTTTCCGCCAAAGCCAAAGCCAAACAAAGTGAGGCCTGAAAAGTCTGTCCCCCTGAGAGTGTTTTCAGCAGCCTTCTTTTGCCACCGTTGAGGTAATCCACCACCCAAAAGGTGTTGTTGTCGTCAATTTCAAGGCTGAGGCTGTTTTTGGTCAGTTTCGAAAAACGGAGGTTGGCGGTTGCACAGAGTTCTTTGAGGTAAATGGAGCTGACATATTTGACAAAGCCACTGCCTTTGAAAAGTTTTTCCAACTCTTTGAGATCTGTTTCCCGGTTTTCCAGCAGGTGGAATTTTTCCAGCACCTGTTGCTTTTCCTTTAGTTTTGCACGGCCTTCTATGATTTGTTGGTCTAGGAGCATAAAGGTTTTTTTTATACTTTCCAATTCGGTTTTAATTTCGGCCAAAGCAAGTTTTTGCTGATCGAATTCGGAAGTATCGAAACCGGTAACCCCAGGTTCTGATTCAAGTTCAGTGATCTTGGAGGCTACAATCAACCTTCGGTCCTCATACTGTCGGATTTCTGCATCCACCTTGTCTGCATCCAAGGAATGTCCAAACAAGTCGATCAGATCCTGCTCATGCTGAAATCCATGTTCTTGCATCAATGCCTGGTAGGTGGCGCGAAGCTCAGTCAATTTTTTTTCCGTACTTGTTGTGGAGGCTTCAAAATGACGCAGGTTGGCCAGATTCGTGGCTTGTTTTTCCCGGAGTTCTTTGAGGGCCCTTTGTTTTCCTTCCAGTTTGAAAGCGGTTTCTTTGATGTCTTCCAATACCTTTTGGATGGTCGCTTCAATATTATCCGGGGATTTGTCGTAGAAGGCCTGACAAAAAACCGGGTCCTTGATGGCCTCTTTCCTTGTTGCAATCGTGGTCTGTAAATTGATCAATTGTTGGTCTATCGCTGTTAACTCCTCGTTTTCCTTCTCCAATGCCTCATTCCCCTGTTCCCATTTGACCCGAAGCTGTTTGACTTCTTTCACCAGTTTTTCTTTGTCTGAATAGGTTTTTTCAGCCGTCCCGACAAAATCCACCAAAGCTGCTTTGCCAAACAATTGCTTTTTTTCCATACTTTTGGCCAAATCAGCCAATTTTTGGTTGAGCTGATCAAGGGTTTGTTGTTTTTGAATCCTTAGGTCATCGGTATGTTTCAGGTAGATGTTTTGGCTGGCGATTTCCTGGCTAGTCTGGTTTGCTTTTTCCAAGTCTGTTTTGACTCGACTGATTTCATCCGTCATGGCAGTCCATTCCCCTTCACTTGCCTCCGGGGAAAGGGGGAAAGGATGGGTGTCAGACCCACAAAGTGGACAGGGCACCCCTTCGACCAAGACATGGGCATGAGCTGCTAAGCCCTTTTTTTGGAGCAAAAGGTCTTTTTCATTTTCGAGTTGCTGTAATTTCTCTTTCAGATTGTAGATCCATGTTTCAAAGGATTCACCTGAGGGAAGGCTACTTCTGAGGCGGTTTAAGGAGCCATCCAAAACCTGTTTCTGTGTTTCCAACTCGGTCAATTCGGAACGAATTTCCTTCTCCTGTACCACAAATTGATCCCATTGGAGGGCTGCGTTTTTGACTTCATTCAATTCCTGTAAATCAGGTATCTGAAAGGATTCCAGCAAGTTCTCTGATTGTTTGATCTTCTCCCAAAGTGTTTTTTGGGTAACTCTTTTCTTTTCAATGTCAGGTCGCAAAGTTGCAGCCCGTTGTGTTTCCTTCTCCACCTGCTTTAGGTGCCTCTGGATCTCAAGCACCTGTTTCAGATCCCGGATTTTGGTTTCCCTTGCCGGCCTTTGCTCTGCTTTTTCCTTGAGCACAGCTTCCTCCTCTTCCAGTTTTTGTACCTGCTCTTGGTATTGGACTTTGAATCGAGTACAGTCTACCACACTGACCCTGAATTTTTCAAGATCGATTTCCTTCTCTTTAATTTGCTCCCAGACCGGCTTCAGGTAGGTTTTGGCTTTGAGAAAATCTTTCCAGATGGCCTTTTTCTCTTCTATTTCCTCTTGTCGGTTTTCAAGGGCTTTCCATTCCTTCTGAAAATTGATCAGTTGATCATGTTTTTGCTTCAGTTGTTCCAGTTTTTTGCAGTTGGCTTCAGTATTTTGGTACCGATTTTCCTCTTTTTCTACCTGTAGGGATGTTTCCTTGATCATCGCTGTTTTTTCTTCCAAGGCCTCTTTTGAAAATTCCTGCAACTGCTGCAAATGGGTTTCCAGCCTGATCTTATCGTCTTTGACAGCCCTTAGCAGGCTCCCGGTTTTCCCGGCAAGATCAAAGCGTTCCAAGCCAAACAGTTCCTTCATCATGTCGGCCCTTGGTCCCGGAGTCAGGTCAACAAATTCGCGGAATTTCCCCTGAGGAATAATCACCGTTTGTTTGAAATGATCCTTTTTCATGCCCACAATGGTCTCAGCTCCTTCGGTAAGGGGAAGCAGGCCTTCAGGAGTGATTTCATAAAAAGTATGTTCGGCAGGCCGAATTTCTTCGAAATTCTTGCTGTTCCTTTTGGCACTATACCGGGCCAGGTAGGTCTTGGCGTTGTTTTTTCCGGCCTTGAATTCCAGATTGATCAAAACCTGATCACTCTGCAGGTTGAGCATGCTGTTTTTTTCTCCCCGGTCAGAGAGCCTTTCTGTACTACCATACAGTGCCAGCAGGATGGCTTCCAGAATGGAGGACTTGCCACTGCCTACCGCACCGAAGATGCCAAACAATCCCGCTGCCGTCAATTGTTCGAAGTTGATGACTTGCATTTCTTTGTAAGAATACAATCCCTGAATTTCCAGTTTTACGGGTATCATATTGGCTGGTTTTGGCTGATGACTTCCTTAAAAATCCCCAAAAGGGTTTCATTTGGCTCGACCCCTTTCTCACTTTTGTAATACAGCTGAAACAGGCTGAGCATGTCTTTCTCAAGGTCCTCGACTTTCAGGCTCAGGCTTTCTTGGTCTTTCGGCTGTAGGATTTGAGGAATCAGGTTGATAATACCGTCATGGGCCTGCATGATGGCCCTTCTTGTGGGGGCATCAATGGAGTGCTCAGTCACAAAGGTGATTTCCACGAAGCAATACTGATTTTCTGCAAGCCATTGCAGGGCAGCCGGAAGTTCATCGAACTTTTTTCGGCACAAAGGTCTTCCGGATTGTAAAGGAATGGGTTTGAAATCCACAGGTTTTCCGGGACTTGCTTTGATCAAGACCACTTGCTTTTGCTGATCTGCCTCACTGAATGAATAAGCTAGCGGTGAACTTGCATACACCACTGGAAATGGATTCAGTCCTACGGCATGGTATCGGTGTAGGTGACCCAAGGCAGCATACTGAAGTTGCTCGGGGAGGTGATGGGTGTACAAGGCCTGCGTACCGCCAACATGAAGGATTGGCCTTTCACTTTCAGGTTCGGGTTCCGGTTTTTCTCCCGCTTTGACAAAAAAGAAATGGCCTAAAAAGAGGTTGACCCCATGCTGATCGCAATATTGGTCTGCGAGACTTTTCCATTTTGCCTGCATAAGCTCACGGAATTCCGTTTCTCTGTCCCCTTCACCCAGATAGGTTCTGAGCAAAACCTCATTGGCATAAGGGCTAAGCAGCAGGCGAATGGGGAAATCATGGTTGGCTAACTTCAGTTCCACAAAACCGGGGGCAGAAGCAAGGATTTCCAGGCCATTCTCAAGTTTGCCCACAGGGATGGTGCTGTCATAGCGGCTGTAGAAAAAGATGCCCATTTCCCTGGCCAATGGATCCGGAGCTTCTATAAACTGGGTACTGTCGTGGTTTCCTGAAATGGCGATGATGGGCCTTTTTCCAAAATTGGAAAGTTTCCTTAGTGTTTTGTAAAGCAGTTCCACCGCTTCATGGTTGGGGTTGAAACTGTCAAAAATATCCCCGGCCAACAGCACCAGGTCCACTTCCTGCTCATCTGCAATCTGAATGATTTCTTCCAGAACGGCTTTTTGTTCTTCCAGGCGGGAAAATTCCTGTAGCCTTTTTCCCAAGTGCCAGTCTGCGGTGTGGAGGATTTTGATCATGCTGTAGTTGGTTTTGGTGAAAGAAACCCCTCGATTTCCCAAAAAATTAAATTTATGGCCTTAATCCCAATGAAGCAAACCGCAATTGATTTAACTTTTAGGTAAAAGGGATTTCTGATGGATTTCTCAAGCGAAGGCCTCAAAAAGCAAAGGAGATATTTAACCGGACCTCCATTTACCCAAAACATACCAAGGTTTAGAAATATGGTGGTTGCGTATTTTTTGTTTATCTTGAACTTGTTCCTAATATTTTGTTGATAAGGCTGGTTTTGCAAGTCTTTGTTGTAGAGTGATTTAAATAAAATTCAGCGGTTTTGGCATGTGAATTGTTAAAGGCAGATGCATGAAAAGACATATTTTATTTTTTGTTTTGATTGGGCTATTTGTCAGCGGAGATGTACATGCCCAGGATGAGGTAAAGGATTTCACACACTTGCTTGTGATTCAGAAAGGGACGGCCAGTTATTATGGTAAGAAGTTCCATCTCAGGCCTACGGCAAGTGGGGAGATTTTCCATATGGACAGCCTGACGGCTGCCCACAAGCACCTGCCTTTTGGCACCCAAATCAGGGTGGTCAACCAACGGAACCAAAAGGAGGTGATCGTGACCATCAATGACCGCCTGCCCCCTTCTTCCAAAAGAGTCATAGACCTTTCCCGCGCTGCCGCATCGAAGATCAATATGGTCCAAAGCGGCTTGGCCCCGGTCACCTTAAGTCTGTTGGATTTTGAGGCCATGGAGGAAGTTTTGGCCCATTATGAAGAAGTGCCTGAAGAAATACGCCTCAGGCCATATTATGAAACGCTAGAGATTCCTCAAAGTCTGGAAAGGGAACTGCCTTAAGCGGATTGGATCATCATTTCTTTTTGAAATAACTCGGTTAAAAGTGATTATCTATGCAGCCCTTGTTGACAGATTTCTACATAAATGGCTAGAAGACCGAAGACGGAAGTAAAAATTGTAAGGGTTACGTTTTTGTCCAATCTTCGATTTCAATGTTTTCAAGTCGGTCAAAATCGCTAACATTTTTTTGTTACCAAGGTAAGATTGTTAAAAATAGCTGTGGAGCCAATCAATAAATCAAAGTCGTCTAAAATTTTCCCTTTGGTTTTAAGACGTGCCTTTTCTTTTGCGTAAATGTCAAGTGAAGGAAAAATAGGAATTATGTTAAACTTCGTTTGAAATGTTTCAAGGGTTTTCCTGTTCTTTACTTTATGCGTACTTTTTTCTACACCGTATTTAAGTTCAGCCATTGTAATTTCAGAAACAACGCAATTCTCAAAACCGACTTCTTCAATTTTTACATCCAAATTGAATTTTCCATTGAGAAAATACACACAGATGTTGGTATCCAAAAGATACTTTTTCACAAGTTGATTGATTTACGGCTGAACCTTCTATCTTTTTTTAAGTCATCTATAAAATCATCAGCGGATTGGTCGAGCTCCAAAGAACCAAAAAGTGATTTCCAGGAACTGTCTTTCAATTTTTTTGAATTTTTCAAAGATGTAGAGAGCTTTGCAATAAGTTCTAGTTTGTTGTTGTAACTTAAACTTTTAAGGAGTGTAAAGTAACTGTTAATAAGGGCTGTATCTATATCTGTTGTTTCCATTTTTAATTACTTTAAGGTTTTAAATTTATAAAATATTTTTTTGGCAAGCGTTTTTCGTTATAAATATTGTATAACAAAATCCAGTATGTGTAAATTAGAACATCATCAAAGCTGTTTCAAATATCCTTCAGCGTGCACATAAAAAAAATAAAATGCAGGTATATAGAATTCAACCTTGAGAGTTTGGGTAAACAATGTGTGTAAATTTTTTCGATTATATAGCCCGTAAAGAACACCAAGTTAAAGTCTGCTTAGTTATATAACTGATGTTATAAAAATTTAACTAAAAAAAATCATGTAAAACTTGCTTTTTAATTTAGGGGGGGGGTAAATTGGTTTCAAAATAAATTGATGCGCATTTTTTTATTTTTAAGGGATTCATTGTCTGCCCTACATATTGTGATAGAGACTTAAATAAATAATGTCCATTATGAAAAATTCTGTAAAATGTTTTGTTGCTTTTGTAGCAATTTTAATTTACTTAACCTTACCTAATTTGGCAATTTCCCAAGGACAGACACTTGGATATAGACCAATGGAAGAGGCCTGTTGCGACCCTATAATAGCTCCTTGCAGTTTTAGAGTAAAATGTCGGATTTCTGCTAGCGATTATTGTCAAGTTGAAGGTCAAATTCCCTGTTCTGAACCTCCGAGCATGGGTGGATAATGAAAAATAGCACCTTTCAGTAAATGATGTTATTTTATTATATTCATAATGATGATAAAAAAAGTTGTATTTGTTTTATTAATAGTATTCCTCCTCTCCTGTAGCGAGAGGAGGAATAAAATTTTTGTGGATTTAGATGTAGTTTCTCAGGCCAATTTTTCAGATTATTTCGAAGGTTTAACATATTTGTTTCTCGAAATTCCTGATTCTATTCCATTGGTTCAATCCTGGAAATTGACAATGACTGATAAAAATATTTTCCTCAATGACCGGGAACTGAGCAATCTGCTTATTTTTGACCACAATGGGAAATTTCAAAGGATAATAGAGTCTGGCGGAGATGGACCGGGGGAATTTATTTTTTTCGAAGATTATCAAGTCAAAGACGACTTGATTTACATTATGGAAGGAGCACTGAGGAAATTAATGGTATTTGATCTGGAAGGTAATTTTTTGGCTGAATCAAAGATTGATATTCATGCATTCAGTTTCCACGAATCAGGTAATAGTAAATTGTTTTATTTTGCAAATAGCCCCGAATACAAGGATTACTCAATCATCAGGAAATCAGGTCAAAAAATCACAGGACTAAAAAAATTCAATCCTGATTTTGGTAGGATCAACTACTCACCTGTTTTAGGTTTTCAGGTTGACCAAATCCATCAACAAACATTTATTAAGTTAGATACTTCCTATGAAGTTCTGTTTTTTGATGAGAATTGTGATTTGGTTAGGGAATATGAATTTGATTTTGGCAGATACAATTTCCCTAGTAAGGTTAGAAAGGAATTGGCTGGTTTGACTGAAGAAAAATATAAATACTTAAGGGAAAATTCTATGGTAGAAAATATTTGGTCTTTTGTAGCATTGAATAGTCAATACCTGATGACCGTTTACCAAAATGGACTAAAAACCAAATATGTGATGCTGGATGAAGACATGCAACCGGTCAAGACCATAGAAAAATTTACTAATGACCTGGATTATTTTGAAGGGGATTTTTCCCCTTACTCAAGCATGAAAGACTATGCGGTCTTGATGAAAGGATCCCGTCAGTTTTACAATGAATATGTCAGGTCATTTGAAGGTAGGACAATATCTGCCTCCATGTTAGAAGATCAAGCAGGGATCCATAGCTTTTTTCAAGATTTCAAAGCAAAACTGACCGATGATCATTACGTGATCATCAAAGCGAAGGTTAAAGAATAGTTTTTTTTGTTTTCGAAAAACCACAAATCATTTTTATTTTTCTGTGATTTGCCTTTACCACACCTTTTGCCATACTTAGTAAATTTTAAGTTCATATCATTTGACCCTATTTAAATTTTTAGTTTATTAGTGTTCTAAATCCCTATGTCGCGTACATTGATCAGCATGCAAACCTCTTGGAATTTTATCTGGATCATGATCCTCTTTGGAATTGTTTCCTGTCAGGCGGGCAATTCCAAGGTGGAGGAAGCTCCCATGGAATCCTTTAGAAACGAGGTGACTGCCACTGAAGTCAGGGTGGCCCAGGCAGAAAAAAAATCCTTTGATTACCTGATCAATGCCACCGGAAAAGTGGAGGCCAACAGTCAGGTAAAAGTCATCTCGGAAAGAAACGGCTACCTACAGGAATGGAAGGCCACGGAAGGAGGCTATGTGCAGAAAGGGGCCATACTGGGTCGGCTGGACAATACCGACAATCAGTTCAGGCTGGAAAAAGCCCAGGCGAACATGCGCATCGCCCGCGCTAAATTTGACAGCGATAAAATGGGCTTCGGCAGCATCTATGCCAGTGAAGACACCAGCAGAATCAGGTTGTTGGAGGAACAACTGGAAGCTAGCTCAGGACTTTTATCGGCTGAGATCGAATTGCGGGAAGCAGAAATAGACATTGAAAAATCCATCATCAGAGCACCTATATCCGGCAAAGTGGCTGATGTCAAAATCAAATCAGGAAGTTTGGTCAACGGAGGAGATGAGCTGTGCGAAATCATCAGTTCCGATCTGTTGAACCTTAAGGTAAAAGTGCTGGAGTCTGACATCCAATACATCAGTCAGGGTCAGCAAGCGGATATTTATCCCGTATCCGGCGGTCCCGGCAACTTAAAAGGAACGGTACAGAGCATCAATCCCAAAGTGGATGAAAACGGTCTGGTACAGGTCAATATCCGGCTGTCGAATACCGGAAGCCTGCTTCCCGGGATGAACGCCAGGGCGGTGGTTCGCTCCCCGCAAAGCAGCAGTGTGGTGGTTCCCAAGCAGGCCCTCGTCTACCGCTCGGGCAGACCGGTGGTCTTTACCATTGAAAAAAACGAGTCCAAGTGGAATTATGTAGAGGTAGGCAAGGACAACGGCGAAGAGGTGGAAATCCTGGAGGGCATTCCTGATAAGAGCACCGTAATCATCACCAACAACCTTCAGCTGGCCCATCAGGCGCCTGTTCAAATCGTCAAAGAATAACCTATGGTCAAGTTTTTACTGGCAAGACCGATTGCAGTTACCATGACTTTTTTGGCTTTGATCGTCTTCTCGGTCATTGTCTTCCGTACCTTGCCCATCTCCCTGCTTCCCCCCATAGATGTGCCTCAGATCGTCGTCAAGGTCAATTACCCCAATGCTTCTCCCGAATCCATAGAACAAAATGTACTGAGTCCCATCAGAGAAGGCCTGATCACCCTAGGCGGGCTGGAAAACATGGACAGCAAGGCCGGCAGTGAAGTGGGCACGATTCGATTGAGTTTTGATTTTGGTACCAAAATGGAACTGGCCTATATTGATGTCAATGAAAAGATAGATCGCCTGACCAATAGCCTGCCCGAGGATCTGCCCCGACCACAAGTCATCCGAATCAACACCAATGACATTCCGGTGGCACGGCTTCAGGTGATTCCAAAAGCCGGCTTTGACCAGGCGGAAATCACTTTGTTGGTGGAAAATGTCCTCAAAAAAAGGCTGGAATCATTGGAAGGGGTCTCTCTGGTAGATATCAATGGCAAGAAAGAAAGGATCATTTCTGTCAAGCCCAATACAGCTGCCTTAAGATCCCTTGGCATGACGGAGGAAAACCTTATCCGCGCCATCCAACAAGGGAACAGCGAATTGCCGGGAATCAGTGTGGAGGATGGGCAATTTAGGTATTACCTCCGGTTGGCCACCCGTGTGGATAATCCGGAGGACATCAAAAAATTACCGGTCACCGCCCAAGACGGTACCACGGTGAGTTTGGCCAGACTAGCAGAGGTACAGTATGAACTGGATGCACCGATAGGCTTCCATTTTTTTGGTGAAAGCCAAGGTTTGGTCATCACGGTACACAAACAGGCAGCTGCCAAAATGAATGACCTGATGCCTTTGGTCTATGCCGCAATCGACCTGTTTCGGGAGGATTATCCACAGGTTGATTTTGAATTGACACAAGATCAATCCACCCTGCTCAATGCAGGAATCAGCAATCTTCAGACCTCCCTTTTGTTTGGGGGCATCTTTGCTTTTGCGGTACTCTTTGTTTTTATGGGAAATTACCGTACCCCCATCATCATCGGAATCAGCCTGCCTACTTCTTTGGTGATCAGTTTTCTGGTATTCTACTTTTTCAACATCTCCATCAATGTCATTTCCCTCAGCGGATTGGCTTTGGGACTGGGCATGTTGATCGACAATTCCATCATTGTCCTGGACAACATCACCCGGAAAAGAAGAGAAGGCCTTGCGCTTTTCCCCGCCTGTGTGGAAGGGGTCAACGAAGTCATGTCGGCCCTGATCAGTTCCGTGTTGACTACCTTGGCGGTGTTTATCCCGTTGGTGTTTCTAAGTGGAATTTCAGGGGCGTTGTTCTATGATCAGGCGGTGTCGGTTGCGGCCATTCTTTTTGTTTCCCTGATGGTTGCTTTTGTCTTGTTGCCCATGCTGTATTACTTTTTTTTCAGTAGAAGAGGGGAAATTTCTGAAAGGGAGGACAGCCGTTTTTTCCTTAAGATTCTTAAAGGATACAAAACGGTTTATCGGCGATTGTTCCAAAAGCCGGGATTGAGTTTTACGGGTTTGTTGTTGCTGGTCCCGGTCTTGCTGCTGCTCAGTCAGCTGCTTAAGGTAGAAGGACTTCCTCCCATAGAGAAATTTGACGCCGTGATGGAAATCGACTGGAACGAACCCATCGGTGTGGAACAAAACAAAGATCGGGTCATGAGTTTGCTTGCCGCCATGAAGGGGCAATACCTTCAATCCGAAAGCGACATTGGGGTCAGGCAATTTTTGTTGTTTGACGGGGAAAACAGCATTCAGCAGGCTACGGTTTATTTTTTATTTGAATCTCAGGGGCAAAAGGAAGAACAAATGGCTTTCCTGGCCGATCTGCTCAAACGCAACCATCCTTATGCCAATGTTGACCTGGCGGATGCACCGAATGCTTTTGATCAGCTTTTCAGTTCCAATATGCCTTATTATGAGGTGAGGTGGAAGGACCTGAGCAGCAAGCGTCCCATACCTGAAAACATCATGGACCGGTGGCTGGAGGATTTTCCGGTCTCCAACTGGGAAGCCGGACCGGGACTGTTAAAAGAATCAGCGGTCGTATTTAGACTGGACCTGGAAAAGATGGCAACCTATGGGGTGGCAGCAGATCAGCTTCAGTCGAAGATCCAGCGGCTTTTTGGAAACTTCAACATTGCAGATATCAAGCGCTTCGGGGAAATCACGCCGATCAGGCTCAAGGGGGACAGGGTCAACTTTGAACAGCTGCTGCGCAGCAATACCATAGCAGGCAAAGATGACAATGAGTATGCCTTGGCCAATTTTATCCGGCCCAGTTATGACAGCCACTATAAATATGTTACTGCAGATAAGGCGGGCATTTACCAATCATTGTACCTGCAAGGAGAAAACCTGCCAAAGTATAATTCTGAGGTCAAAGCTTGGGCTGCCCAACACAACCTCAGTGTGGATTTCTTTGGCCAGTATTTCAAGGACAGGGAAACGATCCGGGAACTGCTTGGGATTTTGTTGGTGGCCATCCTCCTGCTCTACTTTATTCTGGCGGCCCAGTTTGAAAGCTTTATTCAGCCAATGATTGTGATTTTCACCCTGCCCTTGGGAATCGGTGGAGCCTTTCTGGTTTTGTTGCTGACCGGAACATCCCTCAATGTCATGTCTGCCATCGGCCTCGTGGTCATGTTGGGGATCATGGTGAACGATGCCATCCTCAAGATTGACACCATCAATAGACTAAGGATCAAATATGCGGCTCAGGATCAAATGCCGGCTCATCTGATACTGGATCGGGCATTGTATGAAGCAGGAGAAATTCGGCTGAAGCCTATTTTGATGACCTCCATCACCACCATTCTGGCCTTATTGCCAGTGGTGTTCAGTTCGGGGCTTGGAGCTGATTTGCAGCGCCCGCTGGTATTTTCTGTAATCGGAGGGCTGACCATAGGCACCTTTACCGCGCTGTATTTCGTGCCTTTGGCCTATTGGTTTCTGAGCAGAAAAAAAACCAAAAGCAGTAAATATGCTCATTCTTGAAGGTAAAAAACGGTAATTAAACAATGCAGGATCGTATGTCCTGAAACAAACACAAAAGTGACCCCATTTAGAGTCGTTATAGCTTTTATCGTCTTGACCGTGATCGGTTTTGCACTGGTACCCAAGCTTTCTGTGGACCTCAATCCCAGAGACCGGGAACCTGTGTTGACAGTCAGCTATTCGGTGCCCCGCTCTTCTCCTGAGCTGGTGGAAAAACTGGGGACTTCACCAATCGAAGGCGCTTTTTCACAGTTGGCCGATCTGAAGAAAATCACTTCAGTGTCCAATTATGACCGTGGCTCCATCACGATGCGTTTTGACAAAAAGTCGGATATGGAATTCAAGCGGTTTGAAGTCGCTTCGCTGATCCGGCAGGTTTACCCAGGGATGGATCCTAAAGTCAGCTATCCACAGGTCACCCAATCCGCAGAAAGACGCAATGACCAAAAAACTCCGATTTTGAGCTACAGCATCAATGGACCCTTTGCTTCCTTCGAAATCAAAAAAATCACGGAGGATCTCCTGAAATCTGCCTTGACCCGATTTGAAGAAGTGGAAGAAGTCTATGTCCGTGGCGCCAATGACCTTCAGCTGTACATCACTTATGACATCAAGAAACTCCAGGCTTACCGGATTTCGAGAGGGGACTTGGTGTCGGTATTGAATGCATCTTTCGGAAGAAATTATCCCGGTCTGGTCATCAACCTCAAGGGGGAAACACTTTTCATTCAGCTGGACAAGTCTCTGGTAGAAATGCGCCAATTGGAAAACCTTCAGATCAGTACACAGGAAGGCAAGGAGGTTTATTTAAAGGATCTGGCAACCATCACCCTGGAAGAAGCAGAACCCAACAACTACTACAGAATCAACGGCAACAATTCCGTCACGCTTTCGGTGATCAATCGCGACGGGGTAAACAAAGTAATCCTTGCCAAACAGATCAAGCAGACCATTGAAGCGACCAAGGAACTGCTGCCGGCGGGTTTTGAAGTGAGACTGGAATCTGACGATACGGAGTTTTTGGAAAAAGAACTCAACAAGATCTACAAAAGGTCAGGCCTGTCCATTTTGATTTTGATAGTTTTTATTTTCCTGATCAACAGAAATTTCAAATACCTGAGCACCCTCTTTTTGGGTATCGTGGTCAATCTCAGCATTACCGCCATTATATTGTACCTGATGGGGGTGGATATCCACCTGTATTCCCTTGCCGGCCTGACCATCTCTTTCGGATTGATTGTGGACAATGCCATCATCATGATGGATCACCTGCACAAGCATAAAAACAGAAAGGTTTTTGTGGCTTTGTTGGCTGCTTCCCTGACTACCATTGCTGCCTTGCTGATGGTGTTTTTCCTTCCGGAAGAAGACCGTAAGAACCTGGCAGAGTTTTCCCAGGTCGTCGCAGTGATGCTGGCGGTTTCCTTACTGGTGGCCCTGTTATTCACGCCTGCTTTGTATGAACTTTTTTTCAAAGAGAAGGCGAAACTGGGTAGGCAGCTCACCTTGCCCAAACTTCGTACGCGGGTAAGGGCGTTTCGCATTTATGAAAGAACCATTGCTTTTCTGGCCAGGTACAGAAAGGCCTTTGTGACTGTCATAGTATTGCTTTTTGGCTTGCCCATCTTTTACCTGCCTGCAAAATGGGAAGGACAGGAATGGTACAACAAGTCTGTAGGAAGTACGGTGTATCAGGAAGACATTCGTCCCCATGTGGATAAATACCTGGGAGGGTCCCTTCGGATGTTTGTCAGGGGAGTTTTTGAAAAATCATCGTACCGGGAAGCTGAAAAGACGCAATTGTACGTGACAGCAAGGCTGCCTTTTGGGAATACCCTGGATCAGATGGATTTTATCATGCGGGAGTTTGAGGGATATCTAAAAGGTGTCGAGGGGATAGAACAGTTTGTGACCTATGTTCAGTCCGGTCAGTATGCGCAGATTGTGATCACTTTCAAGGAGGCCTACGAAAAATCGGCCTTGCCCTATCAACTCAAAGGCCGTCTTTCCATGAAATCCACCGATTGGAGCGGGGCTAGGTGGACCATTTTTGGGGTAGGCCAGGGATTTTATACCGGGGCGGGGGGTGAAGGTATTCCTTCATTTAGGGTAGAATTGAGAGGGTACAATTTCAATGAGCTTGAAAACCAATCCGAAATTCTGGCTGACAAGCTGCTCAGGCACAAAAGAATCCAAGAGGTCAATACCAATGAGCGGCTGAGCTACAACGAGCAAAAAACCGAAGAATATGTGCTTCGCTTTGATCAGGAGCGGTTGGCCTTGGGTCAAACCAACCAATTTGAGCTGATCAATGCCCTGAATGACATTAGCAAACCTTCCGGGCCTTCTTCCTATCTCGCTCTGGCGGATAAAAACTACGGAGTTACCGTGAGGGAGTTCAATGCCGAGAAGTTCTCCAAGTTTGATCTGGAGCAAAGAAGCATGATAGGGGGAGAGGAAGCAATCTTTAAAGTGAGTGATTTTGGTACTTTGAACAAAGAAACCACCACCAATGCCCTGCACAAAGAGGACCGGCAGTACATCAGGGTGGTGGCCTTTGAATATATGGGTTCGCATAAATTCGGGAATGAATACCTTGATGAGGTTTTGGATGAGATGAAGCAAGTCATGCCCATCGGTTACACCGCCAAAAAACAGACCTGGTCCTGGGATTCCAACAAAGCCAAAAGACAATACAGCTTATTACTGGTATTGATCGTCGGGATTTTCTTTATCTGTTCGGTGCTTTTCGAAAACCTCAAGCAACCCTTTTATATCATTGCCATCATTCCGATTTCCTTTATAGGCCTCTTTCTCATCTTTTCCCTGTTTGATTTTTACTTCGATCAGGGCGGGTATGCTGCTTTTGTGATGTTGGGCGGATTGGCAGTCAATGCCGCCATTTTTATCGTCAATGACCTCAACAACCGGGAATTTGGGCGCTACAACCGTAACGTGCTCAAGGCGGTCGCCGGGAAAGCGGTCCCTATCATGTTGACGATTCTATCCACCTGTTTTGGCCTTATTCCTTTTATCATGGAAGGACAAAATGAGATTTTTTGGTTTTCCCTTGCTATAGGGACCATCGGAGGCTTACTTTTCAGCATCTTTGGGGTGTTTTTGGCCTTGCCGGTATTTTTATGGAGGAAGAAAGAGAGGGAGTTAACCACAAAGTACACCAAGAAATGATTTAGGCTAAACCATTTAACCAAGTAAAGAATCCATTGTGCTCTCTGTTCCAACCTTTGTGTGCTCTGGGGTAAAAAAATAAAAGGACCCTTATAGGAAATTGGGCATGCCAACCCCAAAGCAATGGCTTCAACAAATGGAGGAGAGGATTAGTTTTTGCTTTTTTTCAAAGAAAGTGTACCCCCGCAAACAATAGGTGTTCAAAAGTGAACGCTTAAATTCAGCCAAGACCTTCCGCTATTTTTAGGAAAAAAAATTCCATAAATATATTTTTGGTCGATCATGCAACTTTTTTTTTTGAGCACTTGTGAAGATTTCAGCCTAAAAGTGTCCGCTTTTTTTACACACCCAAATGAAGTTGTCCTAATACCATAACACTTTTTCAGCATATTAACCTTTTGCCAAAAAATGCTTCGTGAATCGGTCGATGAATTTTTAGGGTGATTTTTTAAGTTTTTGGCCCTTAAGTATTTATGCCAAAAAAATATGGAATAGATAATGGCTATGGTAGTGTAAATCAAACTTTAAAAAAATTATTCACTATTTAAATACAACTATTATGAAAACGCTATTCACATTCCTTTTCGCTGTTGGCTTTGCTTTTATGACCTTGGCCAACCCCAGCAACACCAGTTTAATGGAGGCTTCCAAAGTAGAAGCTAAAGATCAAAAAGTAAAAGTAAGGTTCCAGGAAGGAGCTGGCAAATTGATGATTAAAATCATGAGTTCTAATGGTAAGCTACTTCATTCACAACGGCTTCATGTGAAGGATGCGTTGGTGGTTCCTTTTGACCTTTCTGAATTGCCTGAAGGAGAGTATCAGGTACAGATCGAAAACGAAGAAGAGATAGCTACTTATTATGTAGCCTCCAAAGCGCCGCAACCTGCTCAATTGCCTTTGATGGCCTATGGCAAAACCATTGATGATCAAACTATCAATCTTTTGGTCGTGGGTTTGGAAGAACCAGGGGTCACTGTCAACATCCGCACCCAAAACGGAAAATTGGTTCACAAAGATCAAGTGGAACAAGCTGAGGGATTTTCTAAGAATTATGTACTTAAAAACATGAAAGCCGATGAGGTTTACCTAGAGTTGGTAGACACCAACGGAAGAAGAAAAAACATCTATTTTTAACTCCATATATCTAAGCAACCTAAACCATCCCTGATTCGGGGATGGTTTTTTTGTGCGTTTGCAAACACTGTTCGTACGAAAATGTACGCTGAGGGCAAATTGTATTTTGTGGGATGAGGAGTATTGGAAAAAAAGTTGACATTAAATTTTCTTAACCCATGCAACCTTTTGAAAATGGGTTTTGCGAAAAGGAGGCCAAAACTGTCCGCCTACTTAACAACTTCATACTTAGTTGTAACGAAAAAGATACACCTTTTACACTGGCTGGAAAATAAGATTCGGCTCAAATCCATTTTTCTCTTTACACTAATTTAAAATTTGTAAAAACTTATCTATCAGAATTTTAGCTCCTGCCACTTTGGTATGGAAAATGGCATCTATAGAATTGAGATCGTAACCAATTCATTATTTAACAACAAACCGTAACACCATGAAAACATTATTTTCAACCATCGTCGTACTTGGACTCGCCTTTAACTTATCCTTGGCGGAGCCCAATGAACTTAGCCTCGCAGAGGCCTCTCGAGTAGAGGTAACTGACCAAAAAGTAAAAGTTTCCTTGCAGGAAGGTGCAGGTAAACTGGCCATCAAAATCATGAGTCCCAAAGGTAAATTGCTTCATGCCCAAAAATTAAATGTGAAGGAAGCGTTGATTGTTCCTTTTGATTTGTCCGAATTGCCTGAAGGAGAGTATCAATTCAAAATCGAAAACGAGGAGGAAGTAGCTACCTACACAGTAAACTCAAAAGCACCTTTACCAAAAACACTGCCCTTGATGGCTTATGGTAAAAAAGTGGATTACAATACAATCAGGCTATTAGTTGTAGGTTTGGAAGAACCTGGAGTCACTGTAAATATCAGGAGCCAAAATGGAAAGCTTATTCAATCAGACCAAGTGGACCAACCTGAAGGATTTTCCAGAGACTATACTTTCAAACACTTAAAAACCAGTGAGATTTACCTAGAAGTTGTAGACACTCAGGGCCGTACAAAAAATATTTATTTTTAAGTTTAACAGTATCGATGAAAATGCCAACCCATTTTGGGTTGGTTTTTTTTTGCTTTTTCCGTTCATTCATTTAACCAGATGTTGATCCCTATAGAAGGCCTGACCATGTCAAAAGGGGATTTTCGGGCAGAAAATTCAATGTCATAATCAGGTGAATAGTTGATGTCCTTTTGGGTCAAATATTCCAGTTCACCTGTTCTAAAATAAAGTACTTTTAATTCCAGATAGGTATTGTTTTTTGGACTCAGTGGAATCAAAATGCCACCTCCTAAACTACGACCAAAAGCAGTATCCCGAATCGATGTGCCAGAGTCCAGCACCTCTTCAAATCGGCTTTCCCGTACTTTGAATCGGGAATATGACATAAAAAGACCCGCTTGGGCTTCAAAAAAAGGCTGTGTTCTTGATTTGACCTCTGGTAGAAAGCGGAAAGTACCCATAAAAGTGGCGAGGTTATGGTTGATTCTTTCTCTGTAAGTTTGGGTGGGGATATCGTAAATACCCACTACTTCTGTAACACCTGTGCTGTATTGGGAATATCCAACAGAAATGCCCAATTCGATAGGTGTTTTAGGAATTTGATAATTGACGTAAAGGTCTAGTCCAGGGACCACCACCTGGGGAGAGGTTTCTCTGAATTTAGCGGTTGGAATGCCATAATTGAGCTGACCTGCCCCGAAAAAGTATTGGGCTTGAGCGGAGCCGATGCCCAACAAGAGGGACAAACAAAGGAGCAAGGTGCTTTTCATAAAAACATTTACGCATCTTGAGCCATGAGAGTTGGCAAATTATCCATGGTGATTCGCCATTCTTCAGCAAAAGTTCTTCAAAAAATTGCAGAATTTGCCAGAATTGATTGCTTTTGGATAAGAATTGGTAATTTTTAAACAAACTCAATAGGCCAGCAGCTGTTCTAATTTCTTTTTGAACCTTTCCACAGGTAGAAAATTCTTTTCCAGTGTAGGAGCAAAGGGAACAGGCGTGTCCAAGCTGCCTTCCCTCATGACTGGGGCATCGAGGTTTTCGAAACAATGCTCGGCAATCCATGCCACAATCTCAGCCCCTATGCCTCCCGTCAGGCAGTCCTCTTGAAGAAAAATCACTTTACCGGTTTTCTTGACAGTTTGGGCCACGGCCTCCTTGTCCCATGGCAATAGGGTCCTTAGGTCCAGGATATCTGCAGAAATACCCAATTCCTCTATGGCAGCTTTGGCCCACCACACCCCCATGCCGTAGGTGATGATGCTCAGGTCCTTGCCTTCACTTGTCAAATGGGCTTTTCCCACCTCCACCGTGTAGTAATTGTCCGGAATTTTTTCTGTCAGAGAACGGTAGAGCGCTTTGTGCTCAAAAAAGAGATAGGGATTGGGATCTTCTATTGCAGCATTCAACAGCCCTTTGGCATCAAAAGGGTTGGAGGGATAAACAATTTTGAGCCCAGGCGTATGAAAAAACCAAGCTTCATTGGACTGGGAATGAAAAGGACCTGCTGCCACTCCTGCTCCGGTAGGCATGCGGACTACGACATCCGCCTGCTGCCCCCATCGGTAGTGGATTTTCGCCAGGTTGTTGACGATTTGGTTGAATCCACAGGTAACAAAGTCCGCAAACTGCATTTCCACCATGGCTTTGTAACCTTTGATGGAAAGACCCAAAGCGGTCCCGATGATTGCACTTTCACAAAGCGGCGTATTTCTAACCCGCTCGGCACCAAATTTTTCTTTAAAACCATCCGTGATTTTAAAAACCCCACCATAAGTGCCAATGTCCTGCCCCATCAACACCAGGTTGGGAAACCTTTCCATAGACTGTTTTAATCCGTCAGAAATGGCATCCACAAACCTTTTTTCCGCCACATTATCCTTATCAGGAACATGGACTTTTTGATGGAAAGGGGCATATACATCTTGGTATTCATCCCCGGTATCCGCTTGGACAGCTGCTTCGGCAAAAGCCAGATCGAGACCTTTGTTGATGGCGGCCTTGATTTTTTTGTTGATCTTTTCTTTGGTTTCCCGATCAAGCACCCCTGTTTCTTCCAAAAACCTTTCATAGTTATCCACAGGATCTTTCAAAGTCCAGGCTTCCATCAGGTCTTTAGGGACATATTTAGTTCCTGAAGCCTCCTCGTGTCCTCTCATTCTAAAAGTTAGGGCCTCTACCAAAACCGGTCTAGGATTTTGGCGGATATCTTCTGCTAGTTGCTTGATGGTGTCATAGACCTCCAACACATTATTTCCATCGATGCTAATGGCTTCCATACCATATCCTGGACCTTTTTCTGTAAAATTCTGAAAGGCAAATTGCTCTTCGCTCGGTGTGGATAACCCATAGCCGTTGTGCTCCACGACGAAAATGACCGGCAGTTTCCATACCGCAGCCACATTCAGTCCTTCATGAAAATCCCCTTCGGAACTTGCTCCATCTCCGGTAAATACCAACGCCACTTTTTCCTCTCCTGCCAGCTTATGGGCCAAGGCAATGCCATCTGCAATGGCCATCTGAGGACCAAGATGGGAAATCATCCCTACGATGTGGTGCTCATTGGTTCCAAAATGGAAAGAGCGGTCCCTGCCTTTGGTGAAGCCCGACTTTTTTCCTTGGAACTGGGCAAAAAGCTTTTCCAATGGGATTCCTCTTCCTGTGAAAATTCCGAGATTTCGGTGCATGGGCAGGATGTATTCATCAGCTGCCAAGGCATTGACCGCGCCTATGGATATGGCCTCTTGCCCCCATCCGCTGAACCACTTCGAAATTTTCCCCTGCCGCAACAAGATCAGCATTTTCTCTTCTATCCGTCTAGGTAGTAACAGGGATTCATACAAATGGATCAGGGTTTCATCAGCATGTGATTTGCGGTCAAAAACCATGGGAAATTGGGTGAGACTAGGGTTTTTCATAGATAAAATTGAGACTTCAAAGAAAGCAATTCTTTTGGCCATTGTCAATTTTAATTGATCCTGTCCTTTCATTGCGTTTCACAGAACTTTCGATTCCAAAATGAGACCTTTTATCCTCCTTATTTGTTCTTTGATCCTGAACCAATTGCCATTTATTTTAGGTTGTACCTATATGATTGAAATCAGCATCAAACATATGGTTTGTCCTCGGTGCATCATGGCGGTAGAAACAGCCCTGAAACAAACCGGAATACCCTATAAAGGTGTGAATCTGGGAAAAGTTGTTTTGGAGCAGGCGCTTTCCACTGATAAAATGGAAGATCTACGTGAAAGACTTGAACAGGTCGGCTTTGAAGTGCTTAAGGACCGGGAAAGCCAAACCATAGAAAAAATCAAAAACCTTTTGCACCAACAATTGAACAACGGAGAAATGGTGCAGGGGGCACACCTCATGGCTTTAATTACTGAAAACCTCAATGAGGATTATGCCACTGTAAGCCATCTTTTTAGCAGTACCGAAGGAATTACCATAGAAAAATATTATATTTTATTGAAAGTAGAAAAAATTAAGGAATGGTTGTTTTACCAGGAATTGACCATCAGCGAAATGGCGTGGAAATTGGGCTACAGCAGCGTGCAGCACCTTAGCGCTCAGTTCAAAAAAGTGACCGGAATGACGCCATCTGACTATAAAAAGCTAAATAACAAGCCAAGAACCGCGCTGACAAGAATAGGTGCTTGATCACGATTCTCTGATCATTCCAAGGAATATTGACCATTGGTCTCTTACTTATACCATCTGTGTTTAATTTGTTTATTCCAGCTGATTAAAGAATAAATTTGCTTTAACTTAACCTTCTTTCCATTTACAAGTTATACCTGCTGATACCAAATGAGAAGTAAAATGCTTTATTACAAAACCTATAAGCACCCCACGAGTGAGGAATGGGTTTTGTTTATCCATGGGGCAGGAGGTTCTTCTTCTATCTGGTACAAGCAGATCAAGGCATTTAGGGATGATTTTAACCTGTTGCTCATTGATCTGAGGGGACATGGAAAATCAGCCGCCTCACTCCGGAATTTGTGGAAAGATGAATATACCTTTGAGGCAGTCACCAAAGACATCATAGAGGTTCTGGATCATTTAAAATTACCCCCTGTTCATATGATGGGGGTATCTTTGGGTACTATCATTGCCAGACAGCTTGCCGAAATGGAACCTCAAAAGGTCAAATCCATGATCATGACGGGAGCGATCACGAGGCTTAACTTCACCTCTCGATTATTGGTTTTTATGGGCAACACCTTTAAAAGTGTCATCCCGTACATGTGGCTTTACAGGCTTTTTGCATGGATCATCATGCCAAGGAAACACCATTCGGAATCCCGAAATTTGTTTGTCAGAGAAGCAAAAAGGTTATGTCAGAAAGAGTTTATTCGTTGGTTTAAATTGACCAAACAAGTCAATCCTTTGCTGCGCTATTTCAAAGAAAGCGACCTTGGCATTCCCACCCTTTACATCATGGGCGAAGAGGATATCATGTTTTTGGAGCCAGTTAAAAAAATGGTCAAAGAACACAGGAATGCCTTTCTCAAAATTGTGGAAAATTGTGGCCACGTCGTCAATGTGGAACAACCTGAAATATTCAATCAATTTTCTTTAGAATTCCTAGATCACAAAACCCAGTCTACCTTTCAATCGCAAGGATGAAAAAGTCTACCAAAATTATATTGACCGTATTGATCGTTTTGGTCATTGCGTTTATTTTTATCTATCCTCGGATGGACCTTTACTTTTCAAAAGAAGAAGCAGCAGCGGCGCAAGTAAGTTCCCCTTCTGCAAGCAATCTACCCGTCAATGTGGTAGAAATAAAAGGGGAATTTTTAGAAAACAACCTGAGCGTAACCGGAAGTATTTTACCCAATGAAACCGTAAACCTAAGACCTGAAATATCGGGACTTGTGACCAAAATCGCATTTAAGGAAGGTGAGTTTGTCAAAAAGGGGACTCCGTTGCTTTATCTCAACGACGATGAACTTAAGGCCCAGCTGGATAGGCTTGAGTTTACCAAAAAGTTGTACGAAGGCCAGGAAAACAGGCAGAAACAACTTTTGGCCAGGGAAGCCATCAGCCAAGAAGAATACGACATCGTTCTCAATCAATTTAATACTAACCTGGCAGACCTTAGATTAATCGAAGCGCAATTGAATAAAACTGTGATAAGAGCACCGTTTGACGGGGTATTAGGTTTGAGGATGGTTTCCGAAGGCAGTTTTATCAGTTCTACAGATGTCATAGTCAGTGTGGTCAATATAGACCCGATCAAAATCGAATTTTCCATTCCGGAGCGTTATGCCAATTCCGTTAAATTGGGTTCTAAGATCTTTTTTTCAAGCAATGCGGTGGAAGGAGAAGCAGAAGGGGTAGTATATGCCATAGAGCCAAACATTGATGCGGCAACCAGAACCTTGCGATTAAGGGCACAAAGTCCCAACAGAGATAGGCAATATTTACCAGGAATGTTTGTCAGGATCAAGTATGTGTTGGGAAGCCAGGCAGATGCCATGATGGTACCTGCTGAAGCAATTATACCTGACCTGGAAGGTTATAAAGTATATATCGTCAATGGTGAAGGAAGAATTGAAGAGCGCAAGGTAACCATCGGAACCAGAACAGACCGGAGGGTACAGATCGTAGAAGGAGTGGAACCAGGTGACTTGGTTTTGACTACGGGTGTGTTACAAGTTAGGGAAGGCATGGAAGTGGATTATACCAAAATCAGTTAAGCATGGCAAGTTTATCCAAAGTAAGCATTGAAAGACCTGTTTTGGCTATTGTCATGTCTTTGGTCATCCTGCTATTTGGGGTGATCGGCATGACTTTTCTGGGTGTCAGAGAATTTCCCAGTGTGGATCCCCCTGTGATCAATGTGAGAACTGATTATGTAGGTGCCAATGCCGATGTGATAGAAGCGCAAATCACCGAACCCCTTGAAGAAGCCATCAACGGAATTTCCGGAATCAAATCCCTTACCTCTGTTAGTAATGATGGTTCCAGTAGTATTACAGTCGAATTTGATGTAGGAGGTGATTTGGAGGCTGCCGCTAATGACGTAAGGGATAAAGTGGCCGGTGCCCAGCGAAACCTTCCACCAGATGCGGATCCTCCTGTAGTTTCCAAAGCGGATGGTGATTCTCAGCCGATCGTTTTCCTCAACGTGCAGAGTGATAAAAGGAATCTGTTGCAGTTAACGGATATAGCCATCAACATCTTTAAAGAAAGGTTGCAAACCATCGATGGTGTAAGTACTGTTCAGATTTGGGGTGAAAAACAATATGCCATGAGGCTTAGGATGGATCCTTTGAAAATGGCTTCTTATGGAATCACACCCTTGGATATCCTGAACAAAGTGCAAAGTGAAAATGTGGAATTGCCTTCAGGCCGAATAGAAGGCTCCTCCATTGAACTTTCAGTCAGGACAATGAGCCGATTGACCACCCCTGATGAATTCAATCGACTGATTATCAAGGAAGACGATAATAACATCGTTCAGTTTCGGGATGTGGGCAATGCGGAACTGGCACCATTGAATGAAAGGACGGCATTAAAAAGAGACGGAATACCAATGGTGGGAGTGGTATTGGTGCCTTTGCCAGGGTCCAATAACATTGAAATCATAGATGAATTTTACAAACGGCTAGAGTTCATCAAAAGGGATCTGCCTCAGGATGTCATGTTGGGCATTGGCTTTGATTCCACTGAATACATCCGGGACTCTATTTCAGAAGTTAAACAAACTATTGTGGTGGCTTTCGTTCTGGTTTTGTTGATCATTTTCATATTTCTAAGAGATTGGCGGACTACTTTTATCCCAGTCCTTACCATACCGATTTCTTTGATAGGGGTTTTCTTTATCATGTACCTGATGGATTTCTCCATCAATGTTTTGACCTTGTTGGGCATTGTGCTTTCCATTGGTTTGGTGGTGGATGATGCGATTGTGGTATTGGAAAATATATATACCCGAATCGAGAAGGGAGAGAAACCCATGATTGCGGCAGCCAAAGGGGCTGAGGAAATATTTTTTGCTGTCATCGCTACAACCATCGCCCTTGCGGCTGTTTTTCTTCCAGTGATTTTTCTTTCCGGCACTACGGGAAGATTATTTAGGGAATTTGGAATTGTTGTAGCAGGAGCGGTGATCATTTCTTCATTTGTGGCCTTGAGCATGACACCTATGTTGAGTTCCAGGTTGCTGAAGCGCAGGGAGCAGCCCAATTGGATTTACCGAAAAACCGAGCCCTTTTTTGTGGGGATGAACAACATCTATAATGATGCTTTGGTATCCTTTATGAAAGTCAAGTGGGTTTCTTTTGTGATCGTTATCCTGATGGGCTTTGGTATTTATTTTTTGTTTGCCCAGATCCCCAGCGAGTTGGCTCCTATTGAGGACAGAGGAGAAATGAGAGTCAACATGAGCGGACCAGAAGGAGCAACATTTGGGTACATGGATAGGGTTTTGGATGAACTGACGCTGGAGCTAAAAGAAAAAATCCCAGATCATGAAAGAAGAGGGATCATATCTGTCACTTCTCCTGGATTTGGCACTTCAAGTACCAATTCTGGATTTATGCGGCTTATCCTGACAAAGTCTTATGAAAGAGACCGTAGTCAACAGGAAGTTTATGATCAGGTTTCTGAAATTCTTAAAAATAAAACCGCTGTCAGGGCTTTTGCGACCCAGCCGCCCTCAATAGGTGATCGAAGGGCCGGACTTCCTGTCCAATTTGTAATCCAAGCCCAGAATCTGGACAAGCTGAAAGAGGTTATTCCAACGTTTATGAATGAGGTAGGGCAAAGTAAACATTTTACTTTTTCTGATATCAACCTTAAATTCACCAAGCCTGAACTGGAAATCGAAATCGATAGGGATAAGGCCAGGAATATTGGCGTATCGGTGCAGGAAATAGCCCGTACATTGCAGCTTTCCTATTCAGGTCAACGCTTCGATTATTTCATCATGAATGGCAAGCAGTATCAAGTCGTGGGTGAAATGAGGCTTGAGGACAGAAATGAGCCGATTAATCTAAGAATGTTGTATGTAAGGGCAGAGAATGGCAGCCTGGTCCAATTGGATAATCTGGTAACCATCAAAGAAAAAAGTACACCGCCACAGTTGTACCGCTTCAATCGCTTTGTAAGTGCCACAGTGTCGGCAGGGTTGTCTCCAGGATACAGTCTGGGGGATGGTTTGGAAGAAATGGATAGAATTGCCTCAGAGGTTTTGGATGAAACCTTTAGCACCGAATTGTCAGGACTATCCAAGGAATTTCAGGAAAGTTCCAACAGCTTAATATTTGCATTTATTTTTGCATTAATACTGATTTACTTGGTTTTATCTGCTCAGTTTGAAAGTTTTGCAGATCCGTTGACCATCATGATCACTGTTCCACTTGCACTTTGTGGTGCGCTGTTGTCATTGTGGGCTTTGGGTCATACCCTCAATATTTTCAGTCAGATCGGCATCATCATGCTTATAGGCTTAGTTACCAAAAACGGTATTTTGATTGTGGAATTTGCCAATCAAAGGAAGGCCACCGGCATGTCGATAGAAGAGGCCATTTTGGGCGCATCAAGTGCCCGTTTCAGACCTATCCTGATGACCAGTTTATCCACCATTCTAGGGATATTACCCATAGCTTTGGCATTGGGTGCCGGAGCAGAAAGTAGGGTACCCATGGGTGTTGCAGTAATTGGAGGCTTGTTGTTTTCTACCCTTTTGACCCTATTTGTGATTCCTGCGATTTATACTTATTTGACCTCCAAAAAAGGAAGATTAGCCAGAATATAATGAAGAAATTGCTTTTACTAATTGCATCCATGGCCTTTTTTGAGGTGGTGAATGGGCAGGAAATTTTGACCTATGAAAGGGCCATAGAAATTGGTATGCAAAACAACTTTGGGATTAAATTGGCGGTCAATGATGCGCAAATTGCCCAAATTGATCAAAGCATCAGTTCTGCACTTTTGATGCCTTTGGTTACTGCTGCTGGAAATTACAACTATTCCCGCCAAGATACGGAATTGGAATTGGTCTCTGATCCTGGAAATCCCATCATTAGGGATGGGGCTGAATCGCAAACCCGAAATGCCAATGTAACGGCCATTTATGGATTTCAATACAGTGATGTGATTACCTATCAGTTTTTGGGCAGGGTGGCCGATGCGTCAGAAATGGAGGCCAGGTTGATGTTGGAAAATACAGTGGCTGCCATTGCCACAGCCTATTACAGGTTGGTTTTGGAACAGCAAAGGGAGGAAATATTTAAGCGTAACCTTCAATTTTCAGAGGAAAGGCTCGAAATCGCCAAAGCGCAATATGAGTTCGGAAGGGTGTCCAGAAGAGATTACCTCACTGCGCAGGTGGATTACAATACCGACATGACGGTTTTTATCAGTCAGGAACAGGTGATCCAAAATGCCAAAGTGATTTTGAATGAATTGTTGGCTAGGGAAGTGACCACCGAAGTTTTGGTAAATGACACGATCATCGTGGAAAACAAAATAAAAATCGAAGAATTGGCCATGGATCGTGTCTTGGACAATGCGCAGTTGTTGGCTGCCAAAATCCAGGTAGAGGCGGCGCATTTGCAGGTAAAAAGCATAATGGCCGAGCGGCTTCCTTCCCTAAATTTAACAGGTGCCTACATATCAAGTGTGGCCACTGCTGATGCCGCTTTTTTTAGTCAAAATATTCAAAGGGGATTTGTTGGTACAGCCAATATAACCATCAATTTATTTACCGGTCTGGCCCTCAATAGAAGGATCCAAAGTGCCAAAATTCAGAAGGTAAATGCAGAACTCTTCCGCAATCAGCTGGAACTACAGCTAGAATCAGCCATGTTGCAGACTTACAATACCTATATCAACAATCAGAAGTTGTTTGAGGTCGAACTTGAGAACTATAAAGTGGCGGCCGAAAGCTCTGAACTCGCCTTGGAAAGGTATAAGTTAGGGATTGATGGCTACTTGCAATTTCGTGATGCCCAAGTTAACTTATTGGATGTAGAAAGCCGGTTGATCAATGCCATCTATCTGATCAAGGAAACAGAAATAGAACTGATGCGCCTTTCGGGTAAAATATTTTTGATGGACTAAATTGGTTGCCCCATCTTTTAGGCGCCAAACCTGAGAAAAGCCCCCATATTGTTATTCTCCCCAAATAGGATTAACTTGTAGGTTGACCGTATGGCCGCTCTGGTTTTTGTGCATGAATAAAGCCTGTTTCAGATATTTTTTGCCAATAATCTTCGGATGCTTATTTTTTCAATGTACCAAAGAAGAAGTCATTCAAGAAGCAGAGTTCTGGGTGAATCCAACTCCTTTCGACTTAAGCCAAATTCAGCGAAGAGGCTATATCAGGGCCATAGTGGATAATACTTCTACCAGCTTTTACGTGTATCGGGGAAGGAGAATGGGTTATGAGTTTGAATTGCTAAGAAATTTAGCCGCTGATCTTGGCGTTCAGCTTCATTTGATCATCGAGTCGGATCTTGAAAAAGCCTTCAGGCTGTTAAACAAGGGGCAGGCAGACATAGTGGCCATCAATCTGGAAATCAATGAAGAAAGGCTTCAATATGCCAACTTTACCTTGCCCACCCGACAGATTGGTACCTTGCTTTTACAAAAGAAATCACGAAATAAAATAGAATCCTTCCATGACTTGGAGGGCAAAACCGTTCATGTGAGAAAGGGGGCTATCCACAAACAATACCTTGATACCATAAAGGATTCATTAGAATTGAATATGGAAATCATGGAAGTGGAACTGGACCAGGAAAGCCTTATTCAGCAAGTCATTCAGGATGAAATTACCCTTACGGTAACAGACAGTGATTTGGCTTTGGTCAATGCCACCTACTATGATGAAATTGATGTATCCATGGTCATCAGTGAAGCTTCCCCGGTGGGATGGGCCGTTAGGACCAATGCACCTAGGTTATTGGATGCAATCAATGAATGGATTGAGCAAAAGAATGAGTCCAGTTATATTGATATCCTTTTTCAGAAGTATTTTTTAAACAAGAAAAACTCTTATTTCAGGAGTAACAGTGCCTTCTCTTCCATTTCGGGAAACAGGATTTCCGAATTTGATGATTTAATCAGACGTGGTGCAGAAGAACTGGGCTGGGATTGGCGTCTTTTAGCCTCTTTGGTTTACAAGGAATCCCGGTTTGATACCGCAGCTACCTCCTATGCCGGGGCAGTAGGTTTGCTCCAACTGATGCCGGTCACTTTGGAGCGTTTTGGCGTAGAGAATCCCAATGATCCGTATGAAAGTCTTTTGGGAGGAGTCAATTTTTTAAAATATTTGGATAGATTTTGGCGGGAAAGGGTGCCTGAAACCAATGACCGTATCCATTTTATCCTTGCTTCCTACAATGTGGGTCATGGTCACGTGGAGGATGCCTGGAGGCTTGCCCTTAAGTTTGGAAAAAATCCGCAAAGCTGGGAAAATGTGGCCTATTTCCTTGAACGAAAATCACAGCCCGAATTTTATAGAGATCCGGTGGTTAAAAACGGATATGCAAAAGGAAAAGTAGCCGTCAATTATGTCCGGGATGTGGTCAACTTGTATGAATCCTACAGGGTATTGGTGCAGCCATAAAAATAGCGGCCATTTGACCGCTATATTAAAATTTATATGCTAAACGCTTTCTTGATTTGGTCTACGTAATCTAGCTTCTCCCAAGTGAATAACTCGACGTCCAAGGTTATTGAAGTTCGATCAGGTGAATAAAAGGTTTTGGTTACCACTTCATTTTCCCTTCCCATGTGGCCGTAGGCGGCTGTTTCTTCATAAATTGGATTTCTCAACTTCAATCTTTTCTCAATGGCGTAAGGTCTCATGTCAAAAATAGATTCTATTTTTTTGGCTATTTCACCATCGTTCAGATTCACTTTTGCAGTGCCATAGGTATTGACATAGATTCCCATCGGCTTGGCAACACCAATCGCATAGGAAACCTGGACCAATACCTCATCGGCCAAGCCCGCAGCAACCATGTTTTTGGCGATGTGTCGGGTGGCATAGGCTGCCGATCTATCCACTTTGGAAGGATCCTTGCCTGAAAAAGCCCCACCTCCATGCGCACCTTTTCCACCATAAGTGTCCACAATGATTTTCCTTCCTGTAAGTCCGGTATCCCCATGGGGACCACCGATCACGAATTTGCCTGTTGGATTGATGTGATAAGTAATCTGATCCGTGAAAAGAGACTGGATTTGAGGAGTCAGCTGTGCTTTGACCCGAGGTATCAGCAGTTCAATCATGTCTGATTTGATTTTGGCCAGCATGGCCTCTTCCTCGTCAAATTCATCGTGCTGAGTAGAAATCACGATGGCATCTATGCGCTGAGGTACGTTGTCATCACTGTATTCAATGGTGACCTGGGCTTTCGAATCCGGACGGAGGTATTTGATGGCATCATGCTCTCGCCTCATCGCGGCCAATTCCTTAAGCAGGCGGTGCGAGATATCCAAGGCCAATGGCATGTAGTTTCCGGTTTCTCTGGTGGCGTACCCAAACATCATCCCTTGATCACCGGCTCCTTGCTCTTCCGGATCTTTTCGCTCCACGCCTTGATTGATGTCCGGAGATTGCTCGTGGATGGCAGACAATACCCCACAGGAATTGCCATCAAACATGTATTCACCTTTGGTGTAGCCGATGCGGTTGATGACCTCTCTGGCAATCTGCTGAACATCCAAATAGGTTTCGGATTTCACCTCACCGGCTAGGATCACTTGACCGGTGGTTACCAAGGTTTCACAGGCCACTTTCGATTGGGGATCGAATGCCAAAAAATGGTCAATGAGTGAATCAGAAATTTGATCTGAAATTTTGTCGGGATGCCCTTCAGAAACTGATTCTGAAGTAAATAGGTATGGCATAAATTTTTATTTAGCTTAAATAAATGGATCGTAAATATAGAGTTTCTGCTTCAAATAACAAATTAACTACAGCTTTGAAAACATACAGGTTTTTGAACTGGGCATTTGATAATTGCAATTCAATTGGTTCCGGGCGAAAATAACGTAAATGGCCCAGTTTGAGCTATTAATTCCTTATTCTGCTCAGGATCCTGGTAGTAAACCGGGGTCGGTCTTCCATGATATTTATTTCGTCCTCACTGACCCTTTTCACACTTTCAATTGTATAAAAGGCTTTTTCATCCAATGAGGTCACCTTTTCAATAAAGTCCTTCAAAGCATCTCGTTTCATCACGGTAAAAAGAAGATTGACTTTGCCAAATTTCCCTTCCCCACCAATACTGGTAAATCCATAATTTTTGGCTTTCATGTAGTCTATCAATTGGGTCATGGGTTGAGGGGTAATGACCCGAACCAATACCTTTCCCAACGCCAACTTCTCCTCTATGGTCATTCCCACGTAGGTACCCATTGCAAAACCGCCTGCATAGGCGATGTAGGACATGGGATTGTTGATGTTTTGGAAAATCTGTCCGATAGCCAAAAGCCAGATCAATGCCTCAAAAAAGCCCAAAATGGGAGCAATGTTTTTTTTGCCGTTCAATACGAACATGATCCTGAGGGTATTGATGGAAACATCCATTACCCTGGCCATGAAGATCAAAACAGGCATAATAAGGTAATTGAAAAGCGATTCTGAGATACCGAATGTGGATAAGTATTCCTGCATAGCTTGGGATTTTTTTTGCAAAGGTAACACTAATGGAGGCCCTACCAATAAAAGATCTGGGTATTCTCTGAGGAAGAATGCTTTAATGATGGGACCAAAGGATTGGCTTAAATCTTCACATTTAAGCCCGCCCTAAAACCGAAATATATAAAAACAAAAGAGCAACTTAACATCAGGTAAATAAATAAATTCCAATCTTCCCAAAGGTCAAAAGCCATTCCAAATAACAGAGGACCTAAGGCGGCGAGGTAATATCCCGCGGATTGAGCCATACCTGAAAGTGCAGCGGTAGTACTTCCGTTTTTGGTTCTCAGTCCTATCAGCGTATAAGCCATGCTGATACTTCCACCCATACAAAGTCCCACTAAACCTATTCCTGTAAGATTTAAGAGGATGCTTTCTAAAAACAAACTCCCAAATCCAAGCAAATAACAAAAACCCAAACCCATGTTGATATAGGATTGATGGATGAACTTGGTAGCTATGATGGGTGTGGTAAATGCCCCAATCAGCCCGATCAGTTGCATAACAGATACCGCCAACCCTGCCTGGGAAGGGGTTAATCCCTTATAAATCAACATGTCAGGAAGCCAAGCAATCAGAGTAAAAAACAAAATAGACTGAAAGCCCATAAACAAAGTCACCTCCCAGGCTAGTCGGGATTTCCAAACTGAAGGGGTATCTTCCTTGACTTGTTTTTCTACCAACTTATTTTTGGGGATGATGGGAATCCAAAATACCAAAGTCAAAAGCAATAAGCCCACCCAAGAAACCAAAGCGCCTTCCCAACCCCAGCCTAAATCTTCGGCCATTGGCACGCTGACTCCCGAAGCAATGGCAGCAATCAGACTCATTCCCGTAGTATAGAGACCAGTCATCAAGCCTATTTTATGTGGCAATTTGAGTTTCACCATAGGAATGATCAACACATTGCAAATCACAATGCCCACCCCGGTTAATCCCGTTCCAATAAACAGTAGCCAGGTTCCTCCCGATACCCTGATGATAGATCCTATCATCAAAATGATCAAGCCCAGTAAAATGGCCCGTCCATTGCCTAAGCGGAGGCCTATTTTTGCAGAAAAAAGAGAAAATGTAGCAAAAGTTAAAAGTGGTAGGGTGGTTAAGAAGCCTGCCCATCCATTGGAAAGTCCCATTGATTCCCTGATCATGGGAATCAAAGGTCCCACAGCAGTGATGGATGGACGGAGATTGAAAGATACCAGAAGAATTCCCAGAACCAGGAACCAGTTTTTTTTGTAAAAAGGGATATTTTTTTCCATTTTGCTTGGGAGAGATGGCTCAAAAAGTGAAGAGGAGCTAGGTGTGGGATGAGATGAAGTCTGAGGTCAATTAATTTCTTTGCGATGCTTTCAAAGTCCATTTTCGGTTTCCTCATGTTTAGGGGTATCTCAAAATATCCTATCAGGATTGTTGTTCCACCAAATCCTGCACACAGGCTACCCATGTATCTCTGGAATTGAGGCTGGGAACCAGATCCCATTTTTCTCCCCCAAGCTCTTCAAATTCCTCTTTGTATTCTTCCCCAACTTCAACGGTGGTTTCCAAACAATCCGCCACGAAAGCCGGGGAAAAAACGAGTACTTTTTTTATCCCTTTATCTGTGAGCTCCTTGATCACGTCTTCTGTGTAGGGTTTGATCCAAGGATCTTTTCCTAACCTCGATTGGAAACAAGTCATTGTTTTTTCACTAGGTAGTCCTAATTTTTGGGACAGAAGTCGGGTGGTGTGAAAACATTGCCCACGGTAACAGAACTGGTTTTTTTTGGTGTAATTTCCGCAGCATTTATCGCTGAGTTGACAGTATCCATCCACTGAACCCTTTTTGATTTGTCTTTCGGGGAGGCCATGGTAGGAAAAAAGGAACATATCATAATTTTCTTTTTCTATCATTTCTTTGCCTAACTCGGTCCAGGCTTCCAGAAAAAGGGGATGTTCTATAAAATTGTTGATAAAGGTGATGTTCGGAATGATCTGCCAGGTTTTGGCAATGTCCATGACTTTATCGATAACGGATCCATTGGTAGCAGAGGCGTATTGGGGAAAGAGAGGCAGAACAATGATTTTTCGCACATTCGCTTTGTTCAAGGCATTCAATCCCGCTTCAATGCTGGGTGTCTGATAGCGCATGGCCATCTCTACTATGTATTTGTTGGGATCTAGTTTTTTAACCAGTTTTTCTTTAAGGTCTACGGTATGGAACAAAAGGGGGGAACCCCTATCTGTCCATAATTTGCGGTATTCGGCGGCGGATTTGGGAGCCCTGAAAGGAGCAATGATCAGATTGACCAGCATCCACCTCGGGATCAATGGAAAATCGATGACCCTTCCGTCCATCAGAAATTCCCTTAGATATTTCCTGACATCTCCGGTGGCCGTGCTGTCAGGTGTGCCTAAATTGACAAGCAATACCCCTATTTTAGATTTATTTGCGCTCATATGAGTTGATATACGAAAGAAAGCTCCATATAGAACCAAAAGTAAAGTCTTTGGTTAGAAAAAACCAGACAATTCGCTGAGGACTTACCAAAGGAAAGTGGTTTCCACGTTTACGGATTGGCTTTTCCTGCTTATTGGATATGGCATCAATATCCTTGCTATGTTTCAGCAATGACGACTTTTTTTCCGGAGCTTTTCAAAGCCCATTTCATCAGCGGTCCGCTCGTCATGCTGGTCACGATGGCCATGATGACAAGAGCCACAAAAAGCTTTTCGTCGATCAGTCCATTTTCCAATGCAATAAGACCAAGTATGATCTCCATGGCTCCTCTAGCATTCATGCCGAAGCCTACGGCGAGGGATTCTTTGACGTTAAATCCACCCCGATAAGCTCCGAATCCACTGCCGACAATTTTACCTGCAAAAGAGATTACAAGAATAGCTAAGGTGAGAAGCAATTCGAAATTGGTGAAGAAATTGATTTTTAAACCAATGGATACAAAGAAAAGCGGAGCGAATATGTTGTTGATAAACTGATGGACGATTTCTTTGGCTCTTTCTGACATGTGTTCAGAATCCCCCAAAGCCACACCCAAAAGGAAAGCACCAAAGATGGCATGGATTCCAAGCCATTCTGTAAAAGCTGCTGCCATAAAGCAAAATGCCATTGACAGAGATAGTACTCCCCCAGGCCAGGCCAGTTTTTTGTTGACCCAAGGCAGTACTTTGTTGATGATCGCCTTTCCTAAGGTGAGCATAAAGAAAGTAAACAGCAAGGTGACCCCAACGGTCTGTACCAGGGAAAGGGAGCTGCTTTTGCCCATGATGGACAAAATTACCGAAAAGATCAACCATCCAATGATGTCATTGACCATGGCAGAAGCAACGATCAACATACCCATTTTGGTCTTAAATAAATTCATATCCATCAGGATACGGACTACCACAGGCAATGCAGTAATAGACATGGCTGTTCCCATAAATAATGAAAACAGGAGCCGATCACCATCTGCCAAACCAAAAAAAGTGGGAAAATAATAAGGGAACACAAATCCTAGGGTAAAGGGGACCACCAGTCCCAATAAGCTGATGCTGAGTGCAGATTTACCTTGTGACCATACCAGGTGAAGCTCTACCTCCAATCCGGCTATAAATAACAACAAGACCACCGCAATCTGTACAAAACCGTCCAAGGCCAAGTTGGCACTGGGATTACTCATGAAGAGATAATCAAATAAATCCGGTGAAAAGGTGCCGAGAATGGTGGGTCCTAAAATGATACCTGCCAGCAATTCCCCAACCACAGCCGGTTGCTTAAATCGCTGTGCGATCTCAGCAAAAATCCTTGCCAGAAGCAGCATGGCTGCCAATTGCAGGAATAGGTTGACTACATCCTGATGTGATAAATTTTCCATGTAGTCTCTATTTTTTGATGATCAATAAGTTACATGGAAGATTGGCCAGTATGTCTTCTAAGTCATGTGGAAAAATCCGATGAAAAAATCCAAGATTTCCCTCATCTCCAACTACCAATAGATCAGCTTTGATGTCCTCGGCGAAACGGGCGAGTTCAATGGCCCACTTGCCACTCGTGATCTTGATGTTGATCTTTAAATCACCTTTATCGATGGTTTTGAGTATGTTTTCCACATAAGCCACCTCTTCTGATACCAGTTTTCTTCTCAGGTTTGCCACTTCTTCTTCACTGCCTTCTCCGCCCGCTGCCATTTGTAGCCCGTACATCTTAATTTCATTGACGATAAAAACCTGGGAAGAGCCTTCCTTTTTGCACCAGTCCAGTCCCTGGTCGATCACATCCGGCGTATTTTCCAATTGGGTGCCATTGATCACCACTTTCTTAAAGGGGCGGGGCTCCAGCATAGGCTCTATCAAGGTCAGCACAGAACAGTCCGCTTTTCGGATGATTTTTCTGCCCACAGTACCCATGTAATACTGAAAAAAGCCTTCTGTTTTTAAGGCACCGGCTACCAATAGGTTCACCTTTTCGTCTTTACAATATTGAAGGATTTTTTTGGTGGGCTTACCTTCATCCCATATGATTTTCACTTTGGAATAATCCAAATCGAATTTTTGCAACAAATCATTCAATCTGGATTCCAATTCTGCCGTTTTGGTTCCGATATGTATCAGAAGCATTGAGGCTTCATGAATTTCACACAAGCGTACGGTTTCAGCAATCAAGGCCTCGAGTCTGGGAGAGAAGGCGATGGCAACAGCGATTTTTTTAAACATATTTTTGGGATCCAAATTGGCAAAGCGCCTCAAAATAGTAAAAAAAGCCTACATAAAGAATTTTGTTTACGAAGGCAAAGCTAATTTTCGGATTTATGCCCATTTGTCCGTCAAGGACACCATTTGAAAAAGGGTTTATCCAAAAAGATACAATTCACCTTAATTTTCACTTTAATTTGTTTAAAATAGCGGATTGATACCTCCAAACAAAGGTATTTTACATCTATTGAATCATGTTTCTTTTGCCTATGAAATACAGTTTTCTTTTACCCGTTTTGGCTTTGGCAATGTATACCTGCCCACCTATCGCAGTACAAGCACAAGGTGATTATCCCACCAATTCCCAAGTCACTCAAAGGCTACAATCCCTCTCCCGGTCCACCAATGCCCAACTTCAATCGCTTATCAAAACCGAAGGAGGTCAGGATATCTGGGTCCTCAAAATCGGTACCGGTGCTATGGACCAAAAACCGGCCATCGCAGTGGTAGGTGGAGTAGAAGGGTTTCATGTGCTCAGTGTGGAGCTCGCTCTTCAGTTTGCAGAAAAAGTCATCAATGAGAAAAGTGAGGTTTTGGAGCGGACGACATTCTATGTTTTTCCCAATATGTCCCCCGATGCCACAGCCCAATATCATGCTGCTTTGAAATTTGAACGAAGGGGAAATGCTGTCCAAGTAGACCATGACAGGGATGGACAAAAAGGAGAAGATCCCTTTGAAGACCTCAATGGTGACGGTTACATTACACAGATGCGGATCAAAAGCCCGATGGGGGAGTATAAAATATCGGATGAAGATGGGCGGGTGATGGTCAAAGCTGACCGAAGCAAAGGTGAGTCGGGTACGCATATATTGCATACAGAGGGCGTTGACAATGACAAAGACGGCAAATTCAACGAGGATCCGCAGGAAGGCATTGCTTTCAACAAAAGCCTGACCTATAAGTTTCCTGCTTTCGAACCATTGGCCGGCGATTTTCCGGTTTCACAAAAGGAAAGCCGGGCCATGCTGGATTATTTATTTGACCAATGGAATGTGTTTGCTTTTGTCACCTTCAGTCCAGCCAATAACCTTTCCAGTCCATTGAAGTACAATGCGGGAGAGGCAAAGAAAAGAATTGTCACTTCAATGTTGGAAAAGGATGTGGCCATCAATGCCATGGTTTCCGAATTGTACAATGAGACCATATCAGCCAAGTCTTTTCAACAGGACAATCAAGGTACAGACGGTGATTTTTTCCAATGGGCCTATTTTCACTTTGGCCGCTTGAGTTTCAGCACGCCGGGATGGTGGGTGCCTGAAGTAAAAAATGAGGAAGACAAATCCTTTAAAAATGGTGAGGCGAATTTTTTGGCTTTTGCGGAAAAAGAAGGCATTGCCGATGTTTTTGTGGATTGGACTCCAGTCCAACATCCCGATTTTCCCAATGAAACGGTGGAAATTGGGGGGATGAAACCTTTTGTCAAATACAATCCTCCTTATGAAAAGGTGGCTGGACTTGCAGAAGAACACACAAGCTTTATCCTAAAGCTTGCAGAGATCCAGCCCAAGCTCGAATTTCACCAATTGAAAACAGAAAAACTGGGCAACGGACTAACGAGAATCAGTGTGGATTTATTCAACAATTCCCCTCTTCCGACACACAGTGAAATGGGGGAGAAATCACGCTGGTTGAGAAAAATCAGGGTGGATATCAGCAGCAAAGCAGAAGATCTGGTAGCTGGTGACAAAATCCAGTTGATGGACAAATTAGGGGCTTTCGACAAAATTAGCTTAAGCTGGATTGTCAAAGGAAGTGGAAATGTAGAGATCAAAGCAGGAGCAGCCCATGCCGGTTTCGCTACTTTGGATGTTAAATTATAAGTTAAGGCCTTATGAAAATTAAGCAATTCGTATATCTATTGGGAGTTCTGGCATGTTTTGGAAATATACCCATAAAAGAAGCCATGGCACAGGAGAAATTTTTCAGAGCCATCGGTACTCCCCATGCACCCAAGGTGGAAGTGGCCTGGAATCGGTATTACACCTATGCAGGAGTGACGGACATTGTTCAGAAAATAGCCAAGGCCCATCCGGACTTGGCGAGAGTGGAAAGTATAGGCAAATCCTATGAGGGCAGGGACATTTGGTTGTTGACCATTTCGGATTTCAAAACCGGCAACCCTGACCAGAAACCTGCGATGTATATCGATGGGAATATTCATTCCAATGAAATCCAGGGTACCGAGTTCTCCCTGTACACAGCATGGTATCTGACTGAAATGTTTCAAGACAATGATTTCATCAAGGAGCTGCTGGCCGATAAGACCTTTTACATTGCCCCTACCATCAATCCCGATGCGAGGGATAATTTTATCAAAGAGCCCAATACCCCACATTCGCCCCGGTCAGGAATGATCGTTTTGGATAATGACGGAGATGGAGAGGCAGGAGAAGATGGTTTTGATGACTTGAATGGGGATGGCCACATTACCTTTATGATTAGAAAATCCCCCACGGGACGATACATCAAGGATCCATTGGATCCCCGAAAATTAATTCAGGTGGAACCTGAACAAAAAGGAGAATATGAAATGCTGGGATATGAAGGGATAGATCGAGATGGCGATGGGAAGGTCAATGAAGACGGAATAGGGTACTATGATCCCAACCGGGATTGGGGATGGAAATGGCAGCCCGATTATGTCCAAAGGGGAGCTTACAAATATCCTTTCAGTCTACCGGAAAACAGAGCGGTGATGGAGTTTGTCATGAAGCACCCCAACATCGCGGGAGCCCAGAGTTACCACAACTATGGGGGAATGATCCTGAGAGGACCCGGTGCAGAAGAAGACCTGGATACTTACAACAGAGAAGACATTCAGATCTATGATGCCATCGCCAAAAAAGGCGAAGAAATGATTCCGGGTTACCGCTACTTGGTGGTTTACAAAGACCTGTATTCGGTATTCGGTGGAGAATTGGATTGGTTTTATGGAGGTAGAGGAATCTATACCTACACCAACGAACTGATGGTTTCTTACCTTTATTTCCATAAAAATGCCGGGCGTGGAAATCAGGATGAGGAACTAAAGGTGGATCAGTACCTGACATTTGGCGATGCTTTTGTCAATTGGGAGGAATATGAACACCCACAATTTGGCACCATAGAAATCGGTGGGTTTAAAAAGAATTTCGGTAGGGCCCATCCGGGATTTTTGCTGGAACAGGATGCACATCGCAACATGGCATTTACCATCTACCATGCTTTCCATACTCCTAAACTTAGCATTACAGATGTAAGAGAGAAAAATCTGGGTGGAGGGTTGAAGGAAATCACGGCCACCATTTCCAATGACCGCTTGATGCCGACCCATTCCAGCCAAGACCGCAAGTATAAAATAGAAAGACCCGATTATGTCACCATCAAAGGGGCAAAAGTCATTGCCGGTATGGTCGTAGAAAATGAGGATTTCAATAAAGTAAAGGAACAGCAATTGAGTCCAGAGAAGTTGGCACTGGAAAACATACCTGGGATGAATGCGGTCAAAGTGAGGTGGATTGTGTCAGGTGGGGGCAATTACAGCATCGAGGTAGACTCGGCTAAGGGAGGCCGTGCCAACTGGAAGTAAACCCATTTTATTAATCTGCTTTCAGAAGTGGTTCAAGGCTTTAGCTCAGCCTAACCAAAACATGGCTTAAATTTTTTGATTTAAGCCATGTTTTTTTAACTGAGAAACTCTAATCGTTTAGGTAAACAAATCAACTTGGTAAACGTTGGGAATTAAATTAGATAATATCACAATATACGCCTGATATCCATCAATATCGCATTTAGGTAGAATCCATATTACTGGAAAAAGTATCCCGCTCTATCAGATTTTATACAAACCCTTTTAAAGCCTGAATCAAGTCTCTTTTGGTCATCAAGCCGCCTTTCCGCCAAAGGATTTTGCCGTTTTTAAAAAGGATGTAGTGAGGAATAGACCTCACTCCAAATTGCAGACTCATCTGCGGGTTTCGGTCTATGTTCAGTTTGACCAACTTGATTTTGCCCTCCAAATCATCCATGACTTGCTTCAAAACCGGTTCCATGGTTTGACAGGGGCCACACCAATCTGCAAAAAAGTCCACCAACACAGGTTGGGGAGATTTTTGGATAACTTCTTTTACTTTTTGCTTTGGCATATAGGTTTATTTGTTTTTCGCTTTCTAGCCAGAAAGGTATAATTCATGCTTAAAGCGAGCCGGTAAACCGATTACCTCTACTTGCCGGAAAAGAGGGATTTTTGCGCCAATTAAGCATTTAACCTTTGTTTTTTTGATTTCGAATGTTACTGCTGGGATTGAGTTCAATAGTATAGATTTTTATAATCTAGGCTGGTCAGGCAAGGATAGCCTCCTTCGGCAGGGTATTTGTGCCTGGTGGTCTTAAATTTCAGTAAAAAACCTAAACATCACCCAAGGAATGAAAAATTTTACCAAAAGGTTCGTCCAGATTTCTATTGTTTTTTTTCTCTTCTTCTTTTTCTCCATTCACCTCTCGTATGCTCAGCAAGGAAACAATCAGTTGGTGGTTGGTGCTGACTTGGGGATTACCACGAGCGAATATTTCCAGTCTCAGTATCCCACTGGCTTCGGATTGGGGTTGAAAGGTCTGATCGGAGTGGGTCAGACCGGGCAGGTCAGCATTACCTCGGGATTTCACCGTTTTATTCTGGAATCATCCAATCAGATCTCGGGATTCAGCAGTTCTTATGATTTAGTTCCGCTGATGCTTGGCTACAGGGCCTATTTCAATCATTTTTTCGTCGAACCCCAAATAGGTGCTTCTTTCAATACAGACCGGACAGTCATTGATGGCTTCAAGGCCAATGAAAGCATGACTGAGTTATCCTGGGCATTGGAAGCGGGCTACGTGCTCAATAGAGTAGAATTCAGTGCAAGATTTCAAAACACGGGTCCCGTTCCTTTCAATATGGCCTTTATTGGTTTGAGGGCAGCCTATCGGATTTCGCTTTAATTTAAATGACAATAAATTAGTACAAACAACTACCACAATCCAAAACCGGAACTTCTTTTCAAGAGGTATCCGGTTTTTTTATTGGAGGAAAAAGGATTATTTTACCCTTTCAATCTTCCAGAGTTTTATGAAAAAACACCAATTCTTCTCCTTCGTATTTTTACTTTTTATTTCTTTACAACTCCCCGCCCAGATCATGCCTGCTCCGGATAGAGCTGAAGGAGAGGGTCCTTTTGACCGATTGATACTTAGAGGGGTTACCTTGGTGGATGGGACCGGTTCACCGCCTATCGGCCCTGTGGACATCGTGGTGACCCAAAATAGGATTTCAGAAATCAGGGTGGTGGGATATCCCGGATTGGCTATCAAGGAAGAAAGAAGACCCACTGCAGGCCCCAATGACAAAGTAATGGAATTGGAGGGGCATTATCTTTTGCCCGGATTTGTGGACATGCACGGACATATTGGAGGGTCAGGGCAAGGTACTCCGGCTGAGTATGTGTTTAAGTTGTGGATGGCACATGGCATCACCACCATTCGGGATCCATCGGCAGGTAACGGTTTGGATTGGGTATTGGACCACAAGAGAAAGTCTGCATCCAACAGCATCACCGCACCCAGGATCCTGGCCTATACCAGTTTTGGCCAAGGTGCAGGTAAAAGCATCACTGATGCTGCCGATGCCAAAATTTGGGTAAATGAAAATGCAAAGAAAGGAGCGGATGGAATCAAGTTTTTCGGTGCCAAACCCGAAGTAATGCAGGCCGCTATGGAAGAAAACAAGCGGATCGGGCTAAGGTCTGCCATGCACCATGCCCAAATGGATGTGGCCAGATGGAACGTATTGAACTCCGCAAGGGCCGGGTTGACCACCATGGAACATTGGTATGGCTTGCCGGAAGCCTTATTTACAGACCGGACCATTCAGGATTACAGGCTGGATTACAATTACCAAAATGAACAGCATCGATTTGCCGAAGCCGGAAAATTATGGAAACAGGCGGCTGCCCCGTACTCTGATCATTGGAATCAGGTCATGCAGGAACTGTTGGACTTGGACTTTACCATTGATCCGACCTTCAACATCTACGAGGCCAATCGGGACCTGATGAGGACCAGGCGTGCCGAATGGCATGATGTGTATACTTTACCGTCACTGTGGCGGTTTTATAAGCCTTCCCGAGAGTCCCATGGCTCTTATTGGTTTGATTGGACGACAGAAGAAGAGATCCAATGGAAGGAGAATTACCGGTTGTGGATGACTTTTGTCAATGAGTACAAAAACAGGGGCGGACGGGTCACGGCAGGGTCAGACTCAGGTTTTATCTATCAGCTTTATGGCTTTGCCTATGTCCGGGAGTTGGAACTTTTGAGAGAAGCTGGATTTCATCCTTTGGAAGTATTCCGATCTGCCACCCTTTATGGCGCCGAGGCCTTGGGCATGGACAAGGAAATCGGATCGGTGGAAGTAGGCAAGTTGGCTGATTTCGTGATCCTGGAAGAAAACCCTTTGCAGAATATCAAACTGCTGTATGGAACGGGTGCGATTAGAATTGGGGATGACAATGAACCGATTCGTGTGGGAGGGGTCAAGTACACAGTCAAGGATGGGATAGTCTATGATGCCAAACAAATGCTCGAAGATGTCCGTAGGATAGTGCAAGCCCACAAGGACAGGGAAAATGCGAGAATTACCCAACCAGGGCTGGATTGGTAAAAATAGGCCAACTTTCTGTTAAAAAATCAGTTGTGCCTTCAATCTTGCTATAATTTAATGCTATTCCATTATCACGAGTGTAACCCAAGTTAAACGAATCAAAGTATGGCATTCATTCAGCTTTCTCAAACCAAACTTTTTTACATCAAGGAAGGAGAGGGAAAAGAGGTAATCCTTTTTTCCCATGGTTTACTTTGGAGCCATAAAATGTTTAAAAAGCAGATAGATTTTTTTAAAAAAGACTATACCGTGATTGCCTATGACCATAGAGGTCAAGGTCAAAGTGATGTGCCGGCAGGTGCTTACGATATGGATCTTTTGACCCAAGATGCGCTGGAAATCATAGAGAAACTAGTCGGCAAGCCGGTTCACTTTGTGGGCTTGTCTATGGGAGGATTTGTAGGCATGCGACTAGCTGCTCGATATCCAGAAAAAATAAAGAGTCTGATCCTGTTGGAAACATCAGCCCAACCCGAGCCTGTCGAAAACCTTCCCAAGTACAAATTTCTGAATGGGGTAGTCAGGTGGTTTGGGGTAGTTCCTGGGGTAGCCAAAAAAGTCATGAAAATCATGTTTGCAGAAAGTTGGCTTCAAAACCCTGACAATTCAGAGGCTTACAAGACTTGGTTGGATGAACTCAAAGCCAACCGGAAAAGCATCACAAAATCAGTAGAGGCTGTCATCTATAGGAAGGGGGTGGAGGATGAGATTAGAAACATTGTTTGCCCTACAATGATCATCGTAGGCACCGAAGATGTGGCTACCAAGCCGGAAAAGGCCAAGTTCATTCAGATGTCCATTCCCAATTCGGTGCTACACCTTGTTCCCGGTGCCGGCCACAGCAGCAGCATAGAAAAACCAGAAGAAATCAACCGGCTGATTGGGGATTGGATGAAACGTTTTTAAGGCAGATTTTCCACAATCATTTTAGCCAAAGCTTCCAGTTCGGACACTTGATAGACGAATTTATTGTTCTTGCCATCATCCACATTAAAATACTTCAGTTCAACTAAAAGATTTTTGTATACAAAACTTACATTCATCTCAGTCCTGTGACTGCTCAAAAGGTTTGGCTGAAGGTACCTGAAGCATAAGTCGCCAATATTTTCCGGCCAACCATAGTAAAAATCAGCTTCGTGGCCCTTTGCCATAAATTTTAAAGTTCGTTGAGCTCCTTCATGGCTTTGGGAAGTACTGACGATAAATACCAGCAGATCGCTGAAATGATCTACTTTTCCTATTGAAATGGTTCGGTTGCAAAGGTTCTCCTTTTCCAAGTTGGTGGCTTGGATTTGAATGCCACTTACCCGATCGCCAAAGACCTCTGCAAGCATCTGCGGGGTCAAATAACTTGGGCAATTCAATTCCTGGGCTTTGACCTGTGGAACTAAAGTCATGAAGGCTAGTACCAAAAGGTATGAATAGCATCTTTTTTTTAAACTGTTCATGTTGACGAGGGTCTAAGAAATAGAATTTACAGTGATAAACGGTAAAATTTTGATTTAAATGGCGATATTATTAATTTAATTTCTTATATTGCATTGATTGATAAAAAATTATAAGATGCTGGAAGAGAAATTTATTATAAATTACATAAAAAATTACGAAGAAAGTAGTGCAGGAGAAATATGGGGATTTAACCTCGCTTTAAGAAATCGAGGTTGTGACGTTTTTGAAAAAGCTGGACTAAAAGAAATTAGATCACCTTCTGTAAGATTTAATGAAGATAACCTGAAAAGCATAAAAATAGAATCTAGAATTATTGATTGGATAACTTTTGAAGTCGAGGGGCGTATTTATGATTCTGAAAATGATGAAACATTATGTAACGATAAGAAAATGATTTTTATGATGAATGTTAATGAAAGAAAGAACGATGAGGATAGAACTTATTTCATTGATTTTAAATAGTTTAGATATATATTTTAAATTTGATGTTTAATTGCTCTCCTAAAACCATTTTTTATAGCATCATCAACTGAATAAGCAAAAGATTCCCTCCTTTTTTGTAAATTTTTTCCAAAGCACAATTTGAAATAAAATACTTGTGTTCAAAAAAATTAAAAAAAACCTTGTATACTGAAACTTTTTGACCAATTTTGATGTATATACATTTAATACAAAAACATTATATACAGATGAGGATAGAAGAGGCCATTAAGCAAAAGGAATTTATAGACCCATACAACAAGACTGTGGTGAATTTATTGTTTACACATAGTCATATTGTATCCAATCAAAGTGTCTTGTTTAAACCGTTTGGCCTGTCACCTGAACAGTACAACGTTTTAAGGATTCTTCGAGGCCAAAAAGGCACACCCATCACCGTTTCTTCCATTCAGGACAGAATGCTCAATAAAATGTCCAATGCCTCCAGATTGGTGGAAAAACTGAAAATGAAAGAATTGGTGTTGCGGGAAGAGTGTCCCAATGACCGAAGACAAGTCGATATCGTCATTACAAAAAAAGGCTTGGAAGTCTTGGAAAAACTTGAAAAATCAGTGTATAATTTCAATAAAAAAATAGTTAATCTGACCACAGAGGAAACAGAAGAGCTGAATAGATTGTTAGACAAATTGAGGGGATAAAAAATTTTCCTTAAAATATGTCTATACATGCAATGTAGAAACACTTAATCAATTTATAACCAATTAAAATTTAAAACCATGAGTAATTCATCAACATTAAACGCGACAAAATGGGCCATCGATCCCACCCATTCAGAAATTTCCTTTAAGGTAAAACACTTGGTCATTTCTACCGTAACCGGATTCTTCAAAAGTTTTGAAGGATTCGCAGAAACTGAATCCGATGATTTTAAGCAGGCGAAAATCGAATTTACTGCAGACATCGATAGCGTCAATACCAATCAGAAAGACAGAGATACCCACTTGAAGTCGGCTGATTTTTTTGATGCCGAAAAATTTCCGAAATTGAAATTCGAAAACGGAATCCTGGAAAACAGAGGGGGTGAATACGTTTTGGTAGGTGATCTTACTATCAAAGATACCACCAAATCCATTGAATTGTCTGTTGATTTCGGTGGAGTGGCCGGTGATCCTTATGGCAACACCAAAGCCGGATTTGAATTAGAAGGTAAAATCAGCCGAAAAGAATTCGGGTTGATGTGGAATGCGGTTACAGAGGCAGGCAGTGTTGTCGTTAGTGATCAAGTGAAGATTTTGGCCAATGTACAAGTTATTAAACAGTGATTTTCTTAAAATCTTTGGGTACGGAAAAGCATTTTTTTCCGTACCCTTTATAGCTTCGATAGAAATTTAAGAATCCCCGATCCATATTCCAAATAGCTAAACTACCATGAAATCATTAATAAAAGGCATCCACCACATCACAGCCATCGCAGGAAATCCACAGAAAAACATCGATTTCTATTCCGGTATCTTAGGACTAAGGCTGGTGAAGAAGACCATCAATTTTGATGCGCCTGATGTATACCATTTCTATTTTGGGGATGAGGCTGGTTCACCTGGAACCATCTTTACTACTTTTCCCTTTGACGGTGCAAGAAAAGGCACCAAAGGTACCGGCGAGTTGACCTACACGGCATTTTCAGTGCCTCTGAACGCCTTGGATTATTGGATAGAGAGGTTAAGTAAATTTGACGTTACCGTATCCACCAAATTGGATCGGTTTGGTGAAAAATACATCCGATTTGAAGATCATGACGGCATGGGCATCGAATTGATTGCCACCAATAAAGACAACAGGAAAGGTTGGACCTACGGTCAAGTGCCTCAGGAACATGCAATACTGGGGTTTTATGGAGCCACCTTGAATCTGAAAGCCAAAGACCTGACCGAAAAGCTTCTTACAGAATTCATGAACTACAGATTTTTGGGAGAAGAGAACGGAAGATACCGCTATGGGACGGAAGGAAAACCTGGGGACGTTATTGACATAGTAGTTGACTCTCAGGGGAGACAGGGAATTCAAAGTGCGGGTACAGTGCATCACATTGCTTTCCGTACCGATAATGACGACACCCAGAAAGAAATTCAGCAGGTCCTGTTGGACAATGGCTACCATGTGACTGAAGTTAAAGACAGAAATTATTTCAAATCCATTTATTTCAGAGAACCGGGAGGGGTGTTGTTTGAAGTGGCCACAGATGAGCCGGGTTTTGCCATCGATGAAGACATGGACAAATTGGGTGAATTGATCAAACTGCCGGAATGGGCGGAGCCCAACAGAGATAAAATTGAATCCAAACTTGCCAAAGTTGAATTAAAGCTGAAAGATTATGCCTGATTTGAAAAAAGCCGGAAAGCCCCTAAAAGAAGCCAAAAAGGTAGCCATCATGATCCACGGGAGAGGAGCTACGGCTACTAGCATACTGGACCTACAAAATTACCTTCATCTGGAGGATTTTGCCTTACTTGCCCCACAGGCACCCGGTAATACATGGTATCCCTATAGCTTTATGGCTCCTGACAAGGAAAATGAGCCTGCATTTAGCCAGGCCATTCAAGCTGTTTCAGAGCTCGTGAAAACGGCAAATGAAGCAGGATTTTCATCAGAACAGCTTTATTTTTTCGGATTTTCCCAAGGTGCTTGTCTGGCATTGGAATATGCCAGTCAAAATGCACAGAAATATGGAGGGGTCATTGCCTTCACAGGTGGTTTGATTGGTGAGGAGATCAATGAAAAAAAATATCAGGGGGATTTTGAAGGCACCCCGGTTTTTATTGGCTCAAGTCACAAAGACATGCATGTTCCACTTAGTCGGATCGATGCCTCAGCCAAGGTAATTGAAAGGATGGGTGCCAAGGTGAAAACCATGATCTTTGAAGACCAACAACATACCATCCGAGAGGAGGAGGTAGACTGGGTCAATCAACATATCCTTGACCAAAATCAATGAGCAAATCCCCTACAATTTTCGCAGGGATTTTAAAGGACATTGAAAGGTGGAAAAATTTTTATCTCTATTGAGAGAAATAAAAAGAGGAAACAGTTTTGTTTCCTCTTTTTGTGTTTTTTTATTTACTAAGTATTCCTAGTCTTATAAAGAAAAGTATCCAGTTTTTAATCGATAGGACTTATTTAGACATATCTTAATATCCAAATATCCACCTGATATCAAAAAGTATCCACTAATACCTTAAATACCGCCTTCGGACAGAATGCCTTATTTTTGCATGTAACATTCCACGTGGTCAGATGATATCTTTTAATCCTGAGGAACAAGTTTAACCAATAATCCAGTCAGTTCAGTCACGACGTACAAATATCCCTCTGGGCTTTGAGCTACCTGTCTTACCCTTCCGATATCTTGAAAAAGTCTTTCCTCTTCAACATATTTGGTTCCGTCCAAGACAACCCGGTTCACATGTTGGTGGGCTAGAGCGGCCACCAGTAGATTTCCTTTCCATTCAGGATATTTGTCTGAGGTTACCAATGCCATTCCGCAAGGGGCGATAGAAGGATCCCAATAGGTGACGGGTTGTTCCATCCCTTCTTTTTCTTTAAACTCAGTCAAGACAGTTCCGTCGTAATTGATCCCATATGAGATTTCAGGCCAGCCGTAATTGTTGCCTTTTTCGATCAGATTTATCTCATCACCACCTTTCGGTCCATGTTCTACCGCCCAGATCCTATCATTGGCTGTATCATAGGCCATGCCTTGGGGATTTCTATTGCCATAGGTCCAAATAGAGGGAGATGCGCCGGGGGTATTCACAAAGGGATTGTCTTCAGGAATCCTGCCATCATCATGAATTCGGTGAATTTTACCATGGTCATTGTCCAGTTCCTGTGCATTTTGAGGTCTTGATCCTTTGTCTCCATTGGAGAAGAACAGGTAGCCATCTTTATCAAAAATAATCCTGGATCCAAAATGCCTGCCCCCTTTCCATTCGGGACCACAAACAAATACCTCTTCCAAATCGACCAAGGCATTGCCATCCAGTTTGGCTCGCCCGATCACCAATACTCCGCCTTCACCTTGGTCTTTGGCATAGGCCATGTAAATCCAGCCGTTGGATTCATAGTTGGGGTGGAGTGTAATATCTAAAAGGCCAGCTTGGTTTACCTCATGAACCTCAGGTACGCCGGTCAGTTTTTCACCGGTAAATGCATCTTCTTTGAAAATGAGGATTTCCCCTTTTCTTTCCGTGACCAGCATTCTGCCATCAGGCAGCCAGGTCATTCCCCAAGGATTTTCAAGGTCTGAATAAAGGGTGTCAAGCTTGATGGTCATTTTGTCCGTAGATACGGCATATGGATCTGGTTCTGACTTTTCGACTTCTTGGTTCTTGTTGCCACAGGCATTCAAAGACAGAAACAGTCCAGTCATCAGAATAAAAACAGTTTTTTTCAAATGTTTCATGGTTTCTAATTTGGTTAGTATCAAAATTAATCAAATTTAATCACAAATGTTTTGCGCTTTTGATAAACGGGGTGGGATTTTATGTCATTGGACTTGCTTAGGTTTCTTATTGTTCTTTTATGGACAGACAAGTAATCAAAGTTACTGGCAATCCTATCTTTTGTTAATCGAAAAAAATCTCATTTGATTACATGTATGTACGCAATGATGCCAGTAAAAAGGTAATTCAATGTAATTCTCGCCACCAAACCGAAATGTCCCATACATCCCCTGCCCGACCACGGCGGGCCTGCTCGACCACGGGCGGGCCTGCCCGACTACAAGACGGGTGAATTCCGACTTAGGACTTCCGACCCTTTTGAAAAAGAATATTGGGTTAGTACAAAGAAGTGGATAACCATTTTAGTTGGATTATGTCAAAATCAAAAAAATTAATTATCTTGACTATATAATTAATCATAAGCAGGGGGATTAAAATAAATTTACGATCATGAAAAAATTATCTTTTAGTGCTAGTTTTTTTCTCATTATTCTTATAGCAGCGCTCTCAGGAGTTTCTGTTTCTTTTCTGATGGGGCTGTTAGATGTTGATTTTGGAAAAGTAGCTAGTCTTGTTGTCATGACTGTGGTAATGGCTCTTTTACTTAGACGCCTTGAAAAGAAAGAGAACGAGCCTTCGAATTAAGGATTGCTGAAAAAGCATTAACCCCAATATGAGGTTCTTTTTTCTTAATTCAATTCTATGCGCTTTTGCCTAAGCGTATTATTAAAGGTCATCTAAGAAATCCTTAAGTTCATTACCATTGGATTCTCCCTCCTGATTAAGGTTCATTTCTTTAAAGCCTTGTTTAATCCCTTTGATGACTTCTTCCCTAGTACCTTCAGATTTTACCTTTTCCAGTCCCAGATTTTGGATCAGTTCCATAAAAAAAGCATATTTATGATTGGGTATTTTTATTGTGATCTTTTTCATATTGAGGTAAAGCTTATGGTTTAATTTTTTTGAACTTTGCCAGTTATTGAAATCTGACATTTTATGGTGATTGTAAGCGTGATTTAGTGGAAAAAAAGATTAACCACTTTCAGCAGGTTTCGGTATAATTTGTTCACCCAAACAAACTTCTCCCAAATAAAAAATATCATTGGCATAGTCTAATTTCTACTTATAGGAAATTTTATTTACCAAATCAGCGGCCTGCTTACTCGTGGAAAATCAAAAAAATGGTGTTTTTCATGTTAATGGGGTTGATTTTTATTTGATAATTTCAAATCGAAGAAAGAATCTTCAATAAACCTAAACTTTCACTGATCATACCTTTCCTGAATGAATATTTCTCCATTAAAGTGATAAATGAAAACATGACCATCTATTCTTTTTTTGTTCAAATGGATCTACCACCACTGAAGAGCTTCAGTAAAACAACCACAACGGCTATGACCAAAAGGATGTGAATAATACCGCCACTATTGTAACCGAGAAATCCTACGGCCCAGATAATGACCAATATGACAGCAATGATATAAAGGAGATTTCCCATAATTCTGCTTATTTAGTGTTTGAAATGATGTCAAAGATTTTTACTTACTTATTCTTTATCCTAAAACCTTTGTTTAGGTATTAAAGCAACACAATCAACAAAACGATGATCAAAATTATGGCACCGGCAGATAGAAAAACCCCTTTATTGTTTCTTACAATTTCCTGTTTGGCTTCTTTCAATTCGGTACGAAGAACCTTCCTTTCGGATTTGGTTAAGGTAGACTTGTCCATGTTCTTTATTTCTTCCACACGATCCACCAACACCTGAATCTCGGCAGGTGTTAACTTTGACTCAACAGGATTTTTATTGGTATCCGCGGCATAGACAGTAGTTAGTCCCAAAGCAAAGAAGAGGAAAACTGTGAACAAGCAATTTCTAAAGTTTTTCATGATCAGGTTAATTGATGCTGTGCGGGGTTAATTTTCTTTCAGAAATCATTACAAGCTTTGGTCTCTGTAATACAAATTTACTATCCCTACTGTCGGTTATGCTTACATAAATATTGTTTCAAATTGTAAAAATTACTTGAAAAACCATTTTTAGCCTTGAAACCGACTGATTCCTTAGAGATTTTAACAAAAAAATCAGAATGGATATAAGCTGCTGAAAAGGTTCTGAGTTGCCAAAAGATTTTTTTTAGAACCGTACCTTATCCTTCTGTGTATAAAACATCCAGTTCATTTGGCGGATTGACAAAATTTATTCTAACCGTTAATTTTATAACATATTCAAAATAAGATATAATTTTAATAATACAAAAATACTGAATTTTGTGTTGTGTATATTTTAAAATGCACATGAGATTATTATGAAAAAGACGCCAAAAAAAGACCAAAGCCAAAAAAAGGCGGAAGTTTTAAAAATGAACGACACTCCCGAACAGAAGCAAAAGAAGGAGAAAGCTACAAAGGATACAAAGGATAAAGCGGTAGTTGGCAATATGAACGATAATTCCAAGAAAAAGAAATAGCAGTCGGCCAGCTGTAAACGTGATCAAATAGGGGAAAGCGCTTCTGATTTTCAAAGCCATATTTTGAATGAAGGGATTTGCACAGATCAAAACCACTGTAGTATCATAACAAGAGTATAAACCCAACCATTTTAACTAAACCAAAAAGATATGTTTCACCACGTTAAAGAATTGCAATTCAATGCCAGGGTATCCAAACCGGATGTACGATTTGCGAAATTATTGCTGGAACAGTTCGGTGGCCCAAACGGAGAACTGAAAGCAGCCATGCAATATTTTGTGCAGGCTTTTGGCTGTAGAAAAGCTTATCCTGACAAATATGACATGCTGATGGACATTGCTACCGAGGAGTTCAGTCACTTGGAAATTGTCGGCGCTACCATTCAGATGTTGCTCACAGGTGTTAATGGTGAACTGAAAAATGCTGCAGATGAATCCGACCTCACTAAAATGCTGGATGGTGAAGCTGCGAAGGAAAATTACATCCACGATGCCATGGTCAACCCACATTTTTTCGTGGTAAGCGGTGGTACCCCAACGCTTACAGATAGCGTAGGCAACCCTTGGACTGCAAGTTACATTATGGGTATGGGTGATCTGACTGCTGACCTGCGCTTAAACCTAGGTGCAGAGACTGGTGCCAAATTGGTCTACGAAAACCTGATGAAATTCACAGACGATGTTTATGTAAAAGAATCGTTGCGTTTTTTGATGACCAGAGAAGTGGCGCACTTTCAGATGTTTCAAGCGGCTTTGGATACCATCCAGCCCAATTTTCCTCCAGGAATTCTGGAAAGCGATCCCAAATTCAGCAACAAATATTTCAACATGTCAAAAGGAGAAGAATTCAAGGGGCCTTGGAATCAAGGTGCAAGTCCACTGCTGGGAGAGGATTGGCAGTTTATAGATAATCCACTTCAACATGTCAGGGATTCTGATGGTCTGTTGGAGGAAAAATCAGAAGGTACAATTAGAACTGATGAAAGTGTACAATCTACCAATAAAGAACTGAGTTCCGAAAGGAAGGAAATGGTGGACAAAGCAACTGCCCCTAAAAACGGGGTCATGAGTTGGTCTGAATACCAGCTCAATGATAGCAACGAAAAGCAGGAGAAAACCCATGCTTCAAGATAAAACTGCCTACAGGTCAAAAAATTTATAAAATCAATTAGCTAAAGAAGCGGTAAAAAAACAAGATGAATAACTTATTCAAAGGCCTTGTAGCAGGCTATGGAGCTAAAAAATTAGGAGGCGGTTGCTTCGGGACAATTCTGGTCTTTGTGATCATTTATTTCCTCATGGGGCAATGCACCTAAACTTAAAACCTAATCAAAATTTAACCAATAAAAAACTTAGAAAATGGAAAATAGACATAACGAAGATGAAGTCCGAATCAACAGGGCTTCTGAACATGAGGACCGAAATGATAGGTCTTCTGAACATGATGAAAATCAGGACCGAAATATAGTAGATTCCGAGTACGATGAAAATGAAGGCTATAAGAATAGCGGTTCTGATCGTTATGAATATGATAACGAAATCCATAACGATCGGGATTCTGAACTCAGCGAAAAAGAAGTCCGACAAAACATAGCTTCTGCCCATAATGAAAATGAAGGCCAGTTGAATAGAACTTCTGAAGACCAAAATGACTGGGCTACTGATCAGCAGGGACATGAGGTTCGAAATGAGAGTACTTCCGAGAAAAGAGTGCTGTCAGGCATGTTTCGAGACCGTGAAAGTGCTGAAAGAGCTTACAATACCCTTTCTGAAAGAGGGTACTCAAAAGATGAAATCAACCTGGTCATGTCCAAGGAAACCCGCGAAAAAGATTACAATGAAAACGCGGCTGAAGAAACTGAAATCGGAACGAAAGCTGCAGAACATGCAGGCAAAGGATCGGCCATCGGGGGTTCAATCGGCGCAGTTGTGGGAGTAATCGCCGCCATTGGTACAAGTGTGGCAATTCCTGGTCTGGGTATTCTGATCGCTGGACCAGTAGCTGCCGGGCTTGCAGGAGCCGGAGCTGGTGGATTGGCAGGAGGCCTTATCGGAGCCCTAGTTGGATCTGGTATACCAGAGGCAAGGGCAAAACTGTATGAATCTGGAATCAAAGAAGGTAACGTCGTAATCACAGTAACTCCAAAAAATACTGAAGATGCGAAGTATCTGGAAGAAAATTGGAGAGATAACCGCGGTGAAGAGGTTCACTGGTAAAATTCCAACATTGCAGTAGGCAAGGGGCTTTTTTCACCCTTGCCTATTTTAAGAAACTAAACCAATCAATACCATGAAAATTCACATGAATTTTAAATCAATCCTCGTCTATACTTTATGTTTGACAGGGCCGCTCGTATTGGCATCATGTTCAGAAAACAGAGCAACTGATTCCAAGGAAATAGCAGAACAGGAAAATATCAATAGAGCAACACCCAATGACACCACAGCTGTGGTTATCGAAAATGACAACGATGCCAGGTTTTTGATGGATGCAGCTGAAATGCAAATGGAAGAAATCAGCTTGGGAAAATTAGCCCAGCAAAAGAGCAATACTCCCCATGTCAAAGAACTGGGAAAAATGATGGAGGAAGACCATACCAAAACCCTTGAAGAACTTAAGGTATTGGCACAGTCTAAATCAGTAGCTATCCCAACCACCCTTACGGAGGATTCAAGAGATGCGCTCAAAAAGCTTGAGGATAAAACAGGCAATGATTTTGACAAAGCATACAGCGATATGATGGTCGATCACCATGAGGATGCCGTGGATAAATTTGAAAAGGCTGCCTCAGATGCTGAAGACCCACAAATCAAAGCTTGGGCTTCTGAAAAGCTCCCAGGCATGAAAACTCACCTCAGACATGCAAAAGACTGTAAAGAAAAGTGTGATAAGGATAACTCGAATTCTTAATTGATACCATTTTTTTAGATGTTGAAATCTTTGTGATGAGTTTCAATTTCTGCCATGATTGTAGCCATGATAGAAAGGAATGAAACATAGTTAGGGATTTTAATTTTTTGATGTGCAGCGAACCTTGTTTGTTGCGCATTTTTTTTGCCTCTTGGACTCAGAACCAATAGATTTCTCCTCTGATCTCAACTGCACAAACTGCACAAAAAAATACCCATCATCTTTATGTATTAATTGGCCACAACCTTACCAGCTTAATTCCCCTTCGATCCAAAGAGAGGGGCCGCCATCGCTGTCAGTAGCCATGACGAGCTGGACCTTTCGGTCTGAATTTTTTTCTTTAACCCAGATGGATTCTACCTTAGGAGGCTCTTCTAGTCCCAAGATTGGGGCAAAACGAAAAGCTTCCGGTTGATTGATCTTGTTCAGCGCTACTATTCCGATAAAGCTGCCCAAAACTTCCCCATCGTCATAGGCATTGGGGGTATCTTCTACAGAAGCTGTAAAAATCAGAAAGGGGTCCTCGTAGATAAAAGTTGCCCCGGAAAATCCAGCTGCTATTCCATTTATTTTGGGCATCACACATTTAAAAATATCGATGTGAGGAATTTTCCCCTTGCCGGATAAATAGTCATAGAAGGCTTGGCCATTAAACCGAAAAATCAGATTATTTGCTCGGTTCAAAAGGTAGAAATCCTTTTTATAGACTGTGAAGGCTTCCAAATTCAATTCTGCCCCCTTCATTTCCTCAAAGGATTTTAAGTGGGCATAAAAATCCAACATGGAATAGGTATTGACTTGGATAGGCTGGTTCGGATTTACCTTGACCATGATGTCGCGCTCTGGAGATTTGGAACCTGAACCGAATATCCAGATTTCACCATTCACACTTTCCATGGCTTCAAAATCAGGCTTAAGGGCTTTGGGGATACTGGACTCGACCAAATCCTCTAAGGGAAAAATAGAGATTTGGCCAATGATGGATAGACCTGAGTCCAGTTCAAACAAATAGGGAGAGTCATCCCCGATCACGAACCAACGATCCTCAATTTTACATACCCCTGAAGCACTGGGGATATTTTCCAGCACAGTGGCATGGGAAAGGGTAAATTCAGGTTGTTTATTCATACATGACAAGACAGACAAGATCAAAGTTAATAGACTAAATCTGCCAAGAATGATAAATAGATTATTCAAGTGGATTCCTTTTATTGGGTTGGTTTTGATGCTGAAAAGTATGGATTTTAAGTTTCTTAAGGGAGGGATTTGTTAAAATTGAATATTAATTTTCTGTGTATCCTCAAAATCCCCTCAGCCGGCCTGCCAAAACCCGGAGACCGAGCCTGCCGAGGCCATTTTGACTTTTTACATTTACTGGTAAAGAAGCGGATTATCATATTTTATTTTCTCCCCAAATCCCACCAATCTCAATTTTCAGAAAAAATTTCTAAATTTAGCCAGGTTACGGGCGATGGCCTTTCAAACCTTCAACATCCCTTCTTCCTTTATCCTTAACTTTCCATTATGATTAAAATGACTTATATCGCTCTGTTGTTCTTTGCAGCAACACTGAGCGGATTCTTGGTTGATTTGACTCCAAGCAAAGCAGGAAAAAAGTATTTAAATTCTACTTCCCATTATGCAAGTGACAGTACTTCCAAAGACTCTCTGGACCATCCCAAATTCAAGGAACTGCCCTTGAAACCGGAGCGTGAGGTAAAATTTACGACTAAAGAAGGCACCTGGATGAGTGTGGATGTGAGCCCTGACGGAAAAACGCTGGCCTTTGATTTGTTGGGAGACATCTTTACCATCCCCATCGAAGGGGGAAAGGCCACGCCCATCACTTCTGGCATGGCTTATGAAACCCACCCTCGCTTTTCTCCTGACGGCAAAAAAATATTGTTTACCTCCGATCGGGCTGGCAACGACAACCTCTGGTACATCGATATGGAAAAACAAGATACCGTACAGGTGACTAAGGACAAAAATGGGGATGTGCCGGGGGCGGCCTGGACACCGGATGGAGAATATATTGTGGTTTCAAAAGGAAGAAGGATCACCAAACTGTGGCTTTACCATAAGGACGGTGGAGGAGGAATTGAGTTGAATGAAACCCCGACCTCGATGAAAACCATCGACCCATTCGTCAGTCCTGATGGCAAAAAGGTGTATTTTTCCCATAGAACCGGTTCATGGAATTACAATGCCCTATTGCCGCAATACCAAATTGGTACCTACGATTTCGAAAAAGGTAAAATCAACAGTATCAGCAGTCGATACGGATCGGCTTTTGCCCCTACCTTGAGCAAGGATGGAAAATGGATGGTCTATGGCAGCCGATGGGAGGAAAAGACCGGTCTGGTTCTAAGAAATCTGGACTCCGGTGAGGAAAGATGGCTTGCCTATCCAGTACAAAGAGACGAGCAGGAAAGTATTGCCCCGCAGGGGGTTTTGCCGGGCATGTCTTTTACCCCGGACAGCCGATACCTGATCGCTTCCTATGGCGGAAAAATATGGCGCATTCCTGTGACAGAAAATGGTAAGGCTCAAGAAATACCCTTTGAGGTAGATGTGAAATTGGGAATGGGTCCCAGGTTGTATTTCAATTATGAGATCAAGGACACTACCGCAGCTTTGGCTTCACAAATCAGGGATGCGGTACCCTCTCCCGATGGGAAGAAGCTTGCCTTTACGGCCTTGAACCGCCTATATGTGATGGATTATCCCAATGGGACCCCTGAGCGGGTCTCTGACCATGACTTTACAGAGGCGATGCCGGCCTGGAGCCCGGATGGAAAGCAACTGGTATTTGTCACTTGGGATGAGGAAGAGGGCCATATGTACAAGGCTAGCTTAGGGAAGAAAAATACAGTCACCAAACTAACCCAAGAAAGCGGCCTTTACATTGGGCCAGCATGGAGTCAAAATAACCGAATCGCTGTCTTCAAAGGATCCAAACAACTGTGGAAAGATGCAGAGGGCCCTATGTTTGGCGGTGCAGATGCGGATTTGGTGTGGATACCTTCAGTAGGCGGTGCTCCCAGGAAGATTACGGAGGCATCAGGATATGGGAATGTACATTTTACCAAAGATACTTCCAGGGTATATCTGAATAAATCAGGAGGAAACCTGGTCAGCCTCAAATGGGATGGCACAGACGAAAAGGTATATGCCAAAGTGACCGGTATCACGGTTTTTGGTTCGGTAGCAGATGCCCATGACCACAGTGGACACGGACACGGTGAGGAGTTCTCTTCGGTTCGCTATGTCATGGGCATGCCCGTTTCCAATGCCGATGCAGTCAATTACTGCATGCTCCCTTCAGGAGCGAGTGCTCAGGAGCCTCAGATGCAGCCCAGCAGTGCCAGTACCATTTTGATGGCTCCGGAAGGCAACTTGGCCCTGGCCCAAATCAACAACAATGTGTATGTGGTCACTATCCCGGTGGCAGGCAAAACACCTACGATCAATGTGAGTGAACCCAGTTCGAGCAATTTCCCTTCGCGTCAGCTGACTGAAATCGGAGGAGAATGGCCCGCTTGGGAAGCCAACGGCAAAAAAGTCCATTGGTCTCTCGGAAATGGCCATTGGGTCTATGACATTGACAAGGCCAAGCAGGTGGAGGATTCAGTGAAGACCGCCAAAAAATTAAAAATGCTGTCCGATGCGGATAGTGTAAAGACCCTGAAGGCCAAAGGAAAAGATGCCGTAAAGTTGGCTGATTCTTTAGCTAAAAAGGAGAAGGAGGCTTTGGCGGAATTATTGAAAAACGACAAGGAAAAAGCAAAGGCAGACAGTGTTTACAAAGCGGAACAAAAAGCCAAGGAAACCTATAAGCCCGAAGAAAAACAGGTGAAGGTGTACTATGCCAAAGATCAGCCAAAAGGAAAAATTTTACTCCAAAATGCCAGGATTATCACCATGAAGGGGGAAGAAGTGATCGAAAAGGGCGATATCCTGATCGAAAATAACCGGATAAAAGCGGTAGGCAAGTCGGGGACCTTGGAGGCAGGGGATGCCAAAGCCATAGACATTTCCGGAAAGACGGTCACACCGGGTTTTGTGGATACCCACGCCCACATGTGGCCGGTATGGGGATTGCACAAAAACACCGTATGGATGTATGCGGCCAATCTGGCCTACGGGGTGACCACTACGAGGGATCCCCAGACTTCCACTTCTGATGTTTTGACTTATGGGGACATGGTGGAAAGCGGCAAAATCCCCGGTCCAAGAGTTTACAGCACAGGACCGGGGGTAGGTTTTTGGATGTATAACCTCAAGTCTCTCGAACAAACCAAAAATGTATTGGAACAGTATAGCAAATATTACAATACACAATACATCAAAATGTACTTGGTAGGCAACCGGCAGCACAGACAATGGGTCATTATGGCCGCCAAGGAACAAAAACTAATGCCCACCACTGAAGGGGGACTGGATTACAAGCTGAACATGACCCAACTCATCGACGGATATCCCGGTCATGAACATGCCATTCCCATTTATCCGCTATTCAATGATGTAACCCAAACCATCGCCGAAAGCAAAATGGCAGTCACCCCCACATTGTTGGTAGCCTATGGTGGTCCTTGGGCAGAAAATTATTTCTACACCACGGAAAGCCCCCTTCATGATCCCAAGCTGAAGCGCTTCACCCCTTACGAGGAATTGAATTCCAAAGCCAGAAGAAGGGCCGGGTCATTGGGCGGTTGGTTTGCTCCTGAAGACCATGTATTCACCCAGCATGCAGAAGGGGTCAATGACATCGTAAAAAAGGGTGGTCTTGCAGGTATAGGGTCCCATGGGCAGTTGCAGGGATTGGGGTACCATTGGGAACTCTGGTCGGTGGCAAGTGGAGGCATGAGCAATATCGATGCACTTAGAACCGCTACGATTCTTGGGGCGGAAGCACTTGGGTTGGACAAGGAATTGGGCAGCATAGAAGCAGGAAAATTGGCTGATCTCGTGATCATGGAAGACAACCCCCTTGAAAATATCCGCCACACCAATACCATCACCCATGTGGTCAAAAACGGCCGGTTATACGATGGGGAAACCTTGGACGAAATCCTTCCCAATCCTAGAAAACTGGATACGAGCCCTTGGACCAAAACCGCCCCGGTGCTCAATACAGTTTTGAAATAATATTGAACCAACACATCAAAAAAACCAGCTCACAGGCTGGTTTTTTTATCTCTTTTTTAATATATCCTAATATCCAGCTAATATCCATAAACATCGCCTATAGGTAGCAACCATTGTTATTGCGGGTGAGATTCCATAGAGCTAGACCAGTTAATTCTCCAAAATATCCTCTCCTTCAAGCACTGGAATATCCAAGTCTGCATCCGTAATGTTTCTATCTCTAATGGCCCTTGCCTGACAGGTCTTGCAAAGTTCGGAGATTCCCTTTTCATCCCAGGAATCCTGTACACTACCCAGACTTTGTTCTCTGCCTCTGATATGCTGACAGTCATCAAATAAATGGTAGCGGTTGCCTGCCCTTGACCAATAGACGTTGTCACTGTCGTAGTTCAGTTTTTTGACCACCTCGGTCTGGGAGTTGATCTGTTCGGTGTATTTTTCTACAGAAGGTGGATCGAAATCCGCCCCTGATATGCCCGCTATCAACATGGCCACTGCTGCTATACCTCCTGCAATCCCTTTGGTTTTGCCACTTGCCTCTTTATTGGTAAGGATCAGAATGACCATAGGCAGGAAAGCCAACACATTCATGATGGCCCCAAACTGGTTTTGGAAGAAAAATTTCGTTTGGTCTGCTTCAGAAGCGGGATCCAAACGGTTGGCTTTTTTCCATAGCGTGGAGCCTGTAATGGCCAAAGCCAAGATCACAACGATGGCAATGATCAGGTAGGTCAGGGTTTCATCATTGATCAGATACAAGATGCTGACTACCTGACCAACCATGGCAATCAGCCAGGCAAGCAGGGCAAACATACGGAGTTGTTTGGCTTTTCCCTTACCTTCCGGACTGGCGACGAATTTTTTTTCGGTTGACATTTGATTTTAATTTATAGGTGGAAAATTGTTTCAAAGTGAATAACCGGAATTGTGTTAAACGACATAGGATTGCGAATTCAATCATAATGTCAGTCAATCCACCCACAAAATAATTATTTTTTGATATTTAATTCGTTTTTTTTAAAAATTTGAAAATCAAGGTTTTAATTCTCACCTTACACAATGTAGTTTCTATAAAATGGATTCCTCGAAAATGCAGCAAGATCAACAGCTGAACCCTATTGGGGTCCAGTTATTGACATAAAGGATCGTAATGTAAACTGAACTTATTTACAGTGTCAGTAATAAAAAAAACAAACCGTCACAAAATAATCCCAAAGCTAATGGCATTCAGTTTTGGTCCTCTGTCTGATTGGAAAAGATCATTAAAATCATAATTGAAAAACAGATCCACATCACCTACTCCGATTTCCAGTCTTCCTCCGTATCGGAAATCATTGACAAACATATTTGTTTTCTGAAATTCCCTTCTTCGGTTCCCGTTGTCGTCCCGGTAAACCAATTTTCCTCTACCTCCGAGCCTATAACCTGCATAAGGCCCCGCCCCTATTCTAAATTGCCCGTTGTTGCTTTTCAGAGTAGGGATGACTGCAATATTGGCGAAGGAGGCAGAAATTTTGGATTTGATTCCAGTCCCATCTTCGAAGGGTTCAAAGATCAGTCCATCTGGTGTTCGTAGGGCTTGTAGGTTCCTTTCTTCAAATTTAAAGTTGTACCAGCTTACTCCGAGGGTGGACTTGAGGTGAAAGTTTTTGCCTGCCCGGTATTGATGGTAAAAATTGATCGCCGGATTCCAGCTTCCCCAAGGCCTCACAGCTGGTGCAGTGTCATCGCCAACCCAAGAATTGATACCGATATCAAAGATCAGCCCTGTGCTTGACTTTCGGTTTACAAAGATTCTGACCTCATCACCTTCATAGGTTTTCCATTTATCTTCAAACTCCCAGGTTTTACTTCCGTCTTGGTTTTTGATCACTGTAACATTGGTGTCAAACAGGGAGAAAGTTCTGACTCTGATTGTTGCCTGTTCCGTGGAGGTGGAATCCTGGGCAAAAGTGACCCAAGACAAAAGGCAAGAAGCGGCAAGAAATAGTATGGTTTTTTTCATGGTTGTATCATTGAAATGCATCATTCAATAAAGTAGATACACCAAGTCTCCCAGAGGTTGCATGGGTTTTTAAAAAAATTTTTAAGCTTTCCTTATTTCACAAGTAAGAGTTACCGCCCCATAAAAGTAGATTAATTTTAGTATCCAAATATCCATCTAATATCCATCAATATCTCCTTGAACGAAAGTCCATGATTATTACGAATAACATTCCTCAGATTCAGACCCAAAATTATTGTTTTGCTTTTTTAATGATTTTCCCTGACTGGTTGGAAAAAACATCCTTTTCCTTAGCAATTTGCCCATTGACCAGAACATAGTCAAATCCTTCGGCCAGTTGAGCGGGATTTTCATAAGTGGCATTGGCTCTGACGGCCTCGGGATCAAAGACCAGTAAATCCGCTTTCATGCCTTCCCGAATCAGTCCACGGTCATGGATCCCCAAGCTTTGGGCTGTCAAGCCGGTCATTTTATAAATGGCCTCCGGGAGAGATAGAATAGGTTCCTTGATGACATAGGATTCGATTATTTTTGCGAATGTACCATAGCCTCTCGGGTGGTTAGAAGTGGGGCTACCGTCAGAGCATATGTTGACATGTTCATCTACCAAAAGGGCCTTCATGAGAACCTCATCCATCACAAAATAAGCAGCACTGGTTCCAGAAGGTCCGATATCCTCTATCAGAACTTTCTCGAATGGTTTTTCCAGAATCTCTCCGACTTCCTTTAAGGTTTTTCCTTTATAGGGCCCATTGCCGATCAAGGTGGCCTCAGGCCCGTTTCTTAGGTTGACCCGGTTTCTTAAATAGGTTTCCAGCTCCCCTCTTCTTTCTGCCATGACTTGGGAGTAGTCAGCAGGTGGCAGGGCCCATTCCGGGAATAGGATGGATATGCTGGTGTAACTGGCCTCATAAGGATATAGGTCAGCTGTGACCGTTTTGCCTTGGCCTCTTGCATTGTCAAGAAAAGCCAAAATTCCAGCCGCCCGTTCTTCCCCTTTTCCATATACTACTTTGATATGAGACACATGTACAGGACAGAATTCTCCCTGATCCAACAATTCCTTGAGTGATGCTTCAATGTATGCATCATCTTCATTGCGCATGTGGCTCATGATCATGCCGCCTTTCTTCCCGACCACCTTAGCCAGCCTGTTTAGTTCATCTGGCCCGGCAAGGTATCCGGGATTGTATTCCAGCCCAGTAGATAGGCCAAAACATCCTGCTTCCATCGCTGAGTTCACCAGATTTTCCATAGACCGCATTCCGGAATCGGTGGGTGTTTTGTCATATTGTACTCCTGAAAGCATTCTTAGGGTTCCATGACCTACAAACATGCCCACATTCACACCGGGTTTGATCTGGTCTACCGAGTCCATCCACCCTTTAAGGTCTATGGTTTCAGGGCTGAAACCGTCCTGTCCCAAAAAGATGCTGGTAACCCCCATGGCCAGAAAATTTTCAAATGCAGGCGTCTCCATAGGATCTCCATGGGCATGAGAATCAATAAAACCTGGTGTCAACATGCTCCCTCTTGCATCAATAATCCTTTCAGCATTGATGTCAAGACTGGTATCTTTCTCAATCTTGAAAATTTCATCCTCTATTATCAAGATCTGCCCGTAATAGGGCTCCGCACCACTTCCATCTATGATTTGTGCATTTTTGATCAGTAGGTTGATTTCTGTGGATGTGTTTTGATTTTTACAGGAGAAAGATAGAAGGGCTAGTATTCCAAGGAAGAGTGTGATGTTTTTGTTCATGGTTAATGATACAAAACAATTTCGAATGTTCCACCAAGGATAGGTAGGAATAAAAAAATCCTGAAATCGACAGGATATCAGGATTACTGAGTATTTGAAGCATTAAAATGGTTATCCGTTTCGTTGCCACTAACCCAATATTCATCTTCAAAAGGGTTGGAAGTCCGAAGTAGGAAGTCACCCGCCTTTCTTCGGGCAGGGGATGTGTGGGACATTTCGGTTTGGTGGCGAGAATTATATTGAATTACCATTTTACTGGGATCATTGCATACCTACATGAACATTAAATAATGGATTCTCTATACGGATTCCTCGGTTTTTCTTTTTTCCACCAATCCCTGGGTCAGTTTGTTGAGGGCCTCCACCTTGTATTCAAAATCCCCTTTCAAGGTTTCCCTGTATTGGTTGATGTTTTCTACCAGTTCATTGATGTCTTCGGGAATGACTTCTTCCAACAACTGCCGGAGTCGTTTGGCTGTGGTAGGGGATTTGCCATTGGTGCTGATGGCGATTTTTACATTGCCTTTGGTCACGATTCCCCCAAGGTAAAAATCACAAAGCGCTGGGGTGTCCGCTACATTGACCAATAAGAATCGCTCCTTGGCCTCATCATGAATTTGTTTGTTGACCCCCTTGTCATCCGTGGCTGCTATTACGATGTGTTTCCCTCCCAAATACTTTTCATGGTATAGGTCCTGGATGAGGGTAACGTTGGCACTGTTTTGCGCCAATTCCAAAAACTCCTCCGAAAATTCCTTAGAAACAGCGGTGACCTGTGCATTTGGACTGCTTTTAAGTAAGAAAGACAGTTTTTCGGTCCCAACAAACCCACCCCCGACCAATAATGTGTTCAATTGGTGGACCTTGAGAAAGATGGGATATAATGGATTGGCCATTTTAGGATATATTTAAGGTTACTGGGTGTAAGTTTAATTTTTGAGGATTTCCATTGTTTATTTTTCCATTACCTCGGCATACACCTCCATCAAGGACATGCTTTCTTTTACCACTTCCCCAATGATGATGATGGCAGGCGCCCCTATTTTGGATTCCTCCGCTTTGAAAAGGATATCCTGAATGGTACCAGCTACAATTTTTTGCTCAGCGGTAGTACCACTTTGAATGATGGCTACCGGAGTTTCCGACTTGCCTCCATTTTGATAGTGATTTACAATTTCCGGTAGTTTTTTAGTCCCCATCAAAACCACTACGGTTGCTGTAGATTGAACGGCCAATTGTAAATCCCTTGAAAGTTGGCCAGAGGAAGTGGTTCCGGTGATTACCCAGAAGCTTTCTGAAACCCCTCTTTTGGTCACAGGAATACCTGCTGAGGCAGGTACAGCGATAGAGGAGGTGATGCCGGGAACCACCTCAGTTGGTATACCAAAGGCTTGGATATGATCAATTTCCTCGGCCCCTCTGCCAAAAACAAATGGATCCCCTCCTTTCAGTCTAACCACATGCCCATGTTTTAAGGCGTAAGCGACACACAAGCGATTGGTTTCGTCCTGCGGATTCACCGTGCTGCCATTACGTTTGCCCACAAATATTTTCAGTGCCTTGGAAGGGGCATGCTTCAAAAGCCTTTTGTCAATCAGGGCATCATACAAGACCACGTCTGCCCTATTGAGGGCTAAAACACCTTTCAGGGTGATTAATTCAGGGTCACCTGGCCCTGCACCTACCAAAGTAACTTTTGGTTTTACTCTTGAATTCATATCGCCACCTCCTTCTCTCTGTATTGGTTGATTTGGTCAAATGCCCCTAATGCTTGCTTATAATAAGCTTTGGCAAATTCCTGTGTAGGTTCATTCGATTTGATCTGATAGGCCAGATCACTCAAGGTGCCCTCTAGGTTTATTTTCTCTGTCGCAATAAAGGTTTCATCAAACTTTTCCAAAATGCTTGCATAGGAATTGGTGCTGATGCTCTCAGACAGCAGAATGGCTTTGGCTGCATTGACCAGTCCGGCATAGGTGTGGTAGATGCTGTCGGACCATCTTTTTTCTTCGAGATTCTCTTTGGACAAATCCAGCTTTTCACCGGCTTCCAGCAAGAGCGTGGCGACCAAATCAATGACTACGCCGGCACATTCGCCCACGCCCACGGCAATTTGATAGGCTTCATGGTGACCCCAGTCGATTTGATCGGATTCCGTAAGCGTGCTTGTATCGGTCAATACTTTCAAAATATCATAGAAGTACATCTGACCCTGACGGTCATAGTAATCCAGAAAGCTTTCATTTTCTTCCCCATGTTGTTCATAGTCTTGGATCAAGATACGCAAAGAATCCGGGCCTCTTCTGCTTGGAATTTTGATCACTTTGTCAGCAAACCTGCCGTTGCCATTTCCGAGTGTGCCACCACCCAACAGGACCTGAAGGGCAGGGAAGACGGTTTTGCCTACCTTCATGGACATCCCCTGAAAACCAATATGGGCCATGTTGTGTTGTCCACAGGCATTCATACAACCTGAAATTTTGATGGTCAGGTCTTGGTTTTGAAGGTATTGAGGATATTCTGACAGAATTACTTTTTCCAGTTCTTTCGCAATGCCGGTACTGCTGGCAATGCCAAGGTTACAGGTGTCCGTACCGGGACATGCGGTGATGTCTCCGAAGGTGTTATACCCCGGAGAAGCAAAATCCAGTTTTTTGAGCTCTTGGTAGAAAAAGGGTACCAACTCCTGCTTCACATCCCGTATCAAAATGTTTTGTCTCAAAGTAAACCTCACCTCATTGTTGGCATAGGTTTTCACCAAAACAGCCAATTTTCTGGCCTGATCCGTTGTGAAATCTCCAAGGTGAACTTTGATCCCAATAGAAACATAGCCAGCCTGTTTTTGAGGCAGCACATTGGTCAGCTTCCACTGTTCATAGGCCAATTCCAAGGGCTCCTCCACCAGAATTGTTTCTGGCTGGGGGAGGGTCTTGGAGGCTTCATAGGTTTGATAATCTATTGGGTATTTTTTATATGGCAAAGCATTTTGTTCCTCCTTGACCAGTTGGAGGAAGGCTTCGACACCGATGTCTTTGATGAGAAATTTCATTCTTGCTTTCAGCCTTTTGGCCCGCTCTCCGTGTCGGTCAAAAATCCGCAAGACACCTTCAATAAAGGGGATAAGTTCATCTGTAGGCAAAAATTCTGTGATTAAATCAGCATGCCTGGGCTGGGACCCTAGTCCACCTCCCAACAAAACCTTGAATCCACGGATCTCTTTACCGCCTACGTTTTTTAGCTGAGGGATAAATCCCAAGTCGTGCAGGTAACTGAGGGCTGTATCTTCTTCAGAGGCAGAAAAAGCCATTTTGAATTTTCTGCCCATTTCCTGGCAGATGGGATTCCTAAGAAAATAACGAAAGACCACATCTGCATAAGGTGTCACATCGAAGGGCTCCAAAGGATCGGTACCTGCAGTTTCCGAAGCAGTAACATTTCTGACCGTATTCCCGCAGGCCTCCCGCAAGGTCACATCATCTTTTTCCAGTTCAGCCCATAGCTGAGGCGTTTCATCCAGACTTACATAGTGGATTTGAATGTCCTGCCTTGTAGTAATGTGAAGTTTGCCGGTGGAATAATGGTCGGTAACGTCAGCTATTCGGATCAGTTGCTCAGCCGTACTCTTGCCATAGGGCAGCTTGATTCGGATCATCTGAACCCCGGGCTGTCGCTGACCATAAACGCCTCTTGCCAACCTGAGACTTCTGAATTTTTCCTCATCGATGTTTCCTTCTCTGAATAGCCGGATTTTCTTTTCCAACTCCAGGATGTCTTTCTGAACGACGGGATCTTCTATTTCTGTTCTAAAACTTTGCATGCTCGAAGTAATTTACCCTATTGGGTTTGTGGTTTATAGGTTTTAAAATCAGGCCGAACCTTTGGGGTACGACCCAATGGATCATCTAGGCATTGATAAAGCCTACACTCACCGTGTCATAACTGCCCTCATCTATCAGAATAAAGCTACCATTTGATTTGTTTTTCTGGTATGGATCATAGTGAATGGGCTTGCTCAAGCGGAAGTGTACCTTTCCGATGTCATTCAGTCTGAGTTGATCAGCGGGTACCTCGCCGGAGAAGTCCGTATGGATGATGCTTTCGATCCGGTCTACTTTTGCAAGGACGCGGTTGACACCATGTTGAAGAGTATATTTATCGCCTACTTTAAGAGGCTTGTTATTGACTTGACAAAGTGTGGCTGCAATCTGTTTTTCAGATTTAGGCAATTCGTTGGATTTGACCAACATGTCCCCTCGGCTCAGATCTACTTCATTCTCCAAAGTGATGGTTATAGAGCTGTCCGGAGAAGCTTCATCATACAATTCATCCAGAAATTGGATTGTTTTGATCCTTGTACTTGTCATGGATGGCAGCACGGTGACTTCATCTCCGACTTTCAGTTTTCCTCCATACAATTTACCGGAGAACCCCCGGAAATCATGGAAAGCTTCAGTTTTTGGCCGAATGACATATTGGACGGGGAATCTAGCCACACTGCTTTCAAAGAGGTCTTCTGGTTCCAAGACTTCAAGATGGTCCAAGAGGGAATTTCCAAGATACCATGGCATGAGGTCTGATTTGGAGGCGATGTTTTCCCCTTTCAAAGCAGACAGAGGTATAAAAGTAATTTGCTCAGTGTTGAAATGGCTTTTTTCTACCAATTCTTCGAATTCGGCTTTGATATTCAAATATACCTCTTCGTCGTAATTGACCAGGTCCATTTTATTGATGGCTACCACCACATGGCTCAACCTCAGAAGATTGGCAATAAAGAAATGTCGGTAAGTCTGTTCTATTACTCCTTTTCTGGCATCAATCAGGATGATGGCCACTTGGGAGGTAGAAGCACCGGTGACCATGTTCCGGGTATATTCCACATGCCCCGGGGTATCCGCAATGACAAAGTTGGTCTTACGTGTGGAAAAATAGATATGGGCCACATCGATGGTGATGCCTTGTTCTCTTTCCGCTACCAAACCATCGGTCGCCAAGGAAAAATCAAGGTAATCGTATCCTCTTTTCCGGCTGCTTTGTTCTATGGCTTCCAGCTTATCGGTGGTAAGAGACTGTGTGTCATAGAGCAACCTGCCGATCAGGGTGCTTTTACCGTCATCGACCGAACCTGCCGTGGCAATTTTGATCAGTTTTCTATTGTCGGACATTGTTTTGAGTCGTTGTGAGTGATTTTTCTCCTGACCTTTGAGGTTTCCATAGCCTCGAAGGTCTTTTTGTCGGGAATTCTTGCTTTATCTAAACCTTGGAGGTCTGGAAGATTTCAAAGGTTTTAGAAATAACCTACCTTTTTTCTTTTCTCCATGGCAGCTTCAGACCGCTTGTCATCTATCCGGGCACCTCTTTCGGATATGGTTGATAAGCGAATTTCATCAACTACCTCTTCCAAAGAAACCGCATCCGAAAGTACAGCAGCGGTACAGGTCATGTCTCCTACTGTTCTGAAGCGGACCATCTTCTCCTCTACGGCCTCATGGGCTTCCCTGTACACGTGTTCATTGGCAGTCCATATCATGCCATCTCTGAAAAAGACTTCTCTTTTATGGGCGAAATAGATGGATGGAATTTTGATGTTTTCGTTTTTGATGTATTCCCATACATCGAGTTCGGTCCAGTTGGAAATGGGGAATACGCGGACATTCTGACCTTGGTGAATCCGACCATTGAGCATGTCGAAGAGTTCGGGGCGTTGGTTTTTTTCATCCCATTGGCCAAAATCATCCCTCACGGAAAAGACCCTTTCCTTGGCCCTTGCTTTCTCCTCATCCCTTCTTGCTCCGCCGATACAGGCATCAAACTTAAACTCTTCAATGGCATCCAACAAGGTAGTGGTCTGCAAGGTGTTACGGCTGGAATATCGGCCCCTTTCCTCGGAAACTTTGCCTTGGTCTATGCTGTCCTGAACGTTTCTGACAATCAATTCCAGCCCCAATTCTTCCACAAGCTGATCCCTAAAGGCAATGGTTTCGGGAAAGTTGTGTCCGGTGTCAATGTGTAGGAGTGGAAAAGGGATTTTAGCAGGAAAAAAGGCTTTTTGTGCCAATCTGACCAAGGTTATGGAATCCTTACCTCCGGAGAAAAGCAACACAGGTCGTTCAAACTGTGCAGCCACCTCTCTGATGATGTGAATGGATTCTGCTTCTTTGGGATTTGCAATCAATACTCTACTCATGTCAATTTATTTTGCGTGTAAACCACATTCTTTTTTGGAATCTTCCCACCACCATCTTCCAGCCCTGGCATCTTCGCCTGGTAGGATGGCTCTTGTACAAGGGGCACAGCCTATGCTGATGAATCCTTTGTCGTGGAGGGGGTTATAGGGGATGTTATGGGCAGAAATATAGGCCAGCATTTCATCAAAAGACCAATCCAGTAGCGGGTTGTATTTGATGATTTGGTTGGCTTCATCCCATTCTAATTTTTTCATGCTGCTTCTGTTGGCACTTTGCTCTCCCCTCAGTCCTGTGATCCAGATGCTGTTTCCCTGAAGAGCTCTTTTAAGTGGGGCAACTTTTCTGATATAGCAACAGGATTTTCTGTTTTCGACCGAGTCATAAAAACCGTTGATGCCCTGTTTTTGGACCAAATCCTCGATGTCTTCCCGGTCTGGGTAGTAAACCTGAATGCGTTTCTTGTATCTGCTTTCAGTTCTTGCCAGTAGATCCAGTGTTTCGGAAAAAAGTCTCCCGGTATCCAGCGTAAAAATGTGGATGGGGAGGTGGTAATCAGCGATCAATTGCGTAATCACCTGATCTTCCTGGCCTAGAGAGGTCGAAAAGACCACCTTGCCTGGAAACAGATCAGCCAAAAGACCCAACCCTTCCACCGGGGAGAGTGATTCAATCTTTTCGGAAAGCTCAAGCAAATTTTTCTTCAGGCTCATGCTTTTTGGGGTTTGTTGCTTTTTCCCATGCCCTTTCGTGTAGGTAATAGAGCAATATTTTACTGATTACTTCAATAGAACCGATGGATACGGCCATTTTGATCTGTCCGGTGATGAAATAGGAAATGACAATGGTGTCCATGGTGCCTACCATTCTCCAGGAAACCGATTTCAGGAAACTTTTGAAATTGCTGTCTTTTCCGGTGTGGTCTACAAACCATTTTTTGATCGGTTGATCTAAGATCATATGCCTTTTTGGTTCAAGTCTAATTACAAAAGTATATAAACTCTATAAAAAAAATAGGGTAAATGGGAAAAAAATTTATTCTTTGTCCAAAATATCTGCCAAAGACTTGTTTTCCAGTATATTAAGCATCTCATCACGCACCTGGATCATCACTTTATTCAGGCCACATTTTTCTTCATTTTTGCATTCCACACAGGGTTCGTAATAATTGAGGCTGACACAGGGGAGGAGGGCAATGGGGCCGTCGAGTAGACGGATTACTTTGGAAAGCGGGACATCAATGGGTTCTTTGATCAGGTAATAACCACCTCCTTTGCCTTTTTTGCTTCCCAGAATCCCGGCTTTTTTGAGTTCGAGCAGGATGTTTTCCAAAAATTTGTGGGAGATCCCGTATTCTTCCGAAATATCCTGAATCAAAACAGTCTTTTGTTCTCGGTGCTTTCCCAAATAAGTGAGGGCATGGAAAGCGTACTTGGTTTTTTTGGATAGCATAGCTACAAAAATAGGGTTTTTCTCTGTTTCACAAAGCCAAAAGTAATTTCTTGCCTGATTATCGGGACTAGAACCCCAACCAAATGTTTTTCAATATTTCCGGGAATGCGCTTGTCATGAAATTTCTACCAGCTTTCCTTGGAAAGATTTAATGCTATTAACCTTGATGAGGAAAGAAATGCCACCAATACACTAATTTTCACAAATGAAAAGGATTTCCGAAAGCTTTCTTCCATTGAACTTCAATATGTTTGATGCCATCTGAAACGCTATCATATAAATAAATTGTTTCCATTCGTTTACCTGTCAGCAAAGGCATGCCCCTGGCCACAAAAAGTTTTCAGTAATCCTGGTATCTTCGGTCTCAACAAAAACAAACGAGGTCCGGGAGACCTCAAAGGTTAATGCATAAAAAAATAGCGCCTATTCGTGTACCTGCCCGCAGCCGGCGGGTCCGCGGCAAAATTGGAAATGCCACGAATGCACTCAATTACACGGATGGGTATTTCAGGACAACTCTTATAATTTGGCAATGGCCCAACTTAACACCAAAAGTAGTTTATTGAAAAACATTGACCATCTGGTCAAATCCCTTTCGGATGGCTGTGAGCTGAAGGTCCCGTTTTTCCTCATAAACTGATTTTGAAATGGCTGTGGCTGCCAGGAACTGGGAATGGATTTCATTGAAATCAACAGCAAAATCATTACCCTCGGCACCCCAGGTTCGGAGATAGGCTTCCAGTTTTTCCACTTTCAGACCCACATGTGGCACGGCATAACTCAGGGCTGTAATCGCCCCATGCAAGCTTGTTCCGATATAGCATTTTGAATTGGCTATCAGGTACATAATGTCCCAGATGTTATCCGCATCAAAATAAACAGCAGGGGAATTCATCCGCTGCTTTACAGATGCCAAAGCCAGATGGTCGTCGTGGTTCAGCGCTTTTCCGATCGGACAGAGACAGATTTCTGTCTTTTCGTTTTGATATATGACATCTAATTCCGCAGCAATCAAATCATGCTTGCCGGTGGTCGTTTTTTTATTGATCTGGAAAAAAACATAATTGCCCTTATTTTCATCAGCATAATCTCTCACAGCCGGGGTAACCATTTTTTCCAGCCAGGCCAGGGGATAAAATGCTGACATGAGTATGGCGGAGTCAGGAAACAGCTGAGCATGTACCCCGTTTTCCGTAAGATTGGTGATGGTGGTCTTATCCCGGACAGCAAAGTAATCTGCCTGATTGAGTTTTTCCTTCAAAAAACCATACTTTTCAAAATGGGATTTCTTCAGGCCCGATCCTCCCAAAGAATTTAAAATTACAGATTTGACCCCGGGGAAATCAGACTTGGTAAAGACGAAAGGAAGGGTGGTTTTTCCTTTCAGTACCTTTTTGGCAATTTTATTCAAATCCAAAATTTTGGAGATCCGGATATGGTACCGGTGGATTTTTTGGTAATTTTTATGGATTGCCGCCAAAAGTGCATGCCAAGTCACACCCAATGCTTCACCTCCAGCAATGATCACATGAACTTGGTCTTTGGGATTTTGGCAAGCCTGGTAAAATGCCTGCAGGTTCTCGGTAGGCAGACCTCCTTCTTTTGACAGATCACTTGCAATCAGCCCAAAAAATCTGTATTCAAATTCCTTGCCGTAGGTATTCAGTTGTTTTTCTATTATAAGTGGAAACAAAAGATCACCATAATTGTACCTGTCGAATGCGCCAATAATCAGTATTTTTTCCATCAGAATCCATGTAAGCAAAAATTTGACCTGTTTTAAAAATCAAGGGATCGACAACAAATTTAATTAAAAGCTTAAGATATCTTTCATATTGGATTGCCGGCATGTAGAAGATGTGGTCCATTCCAAAAATAAGCAGATTTCAAGGTAAATTTAGAGGAGTATCATTTCTTGCGGTACTTTTATGTTTAATTTGCTGAAATAAAGCAACTTTTGGAATTGGAGCATCCATTTTGCTAAGGGTACCTTCAATTCCACATCAGGTTTTCCACATTACACATACAATGGCTGGAACGACATCAGTAAAAAAAATTTTTTCAGGATCCATTTGGGGTATAGTCGCGAAGGTCTTTGATGCCTTGGCCAAGTTCATTACCATTCCCTTGTTGGTCGGCTATTATGGCAAGGGGGATTATGGTTTGATCGCATTGGCTTTTTCACTCAATGCTTACCTGAGATTGATGGATTTAGGGATGAATGTGGGTTCTGTACGGTATTTTGCCATGTGGGAGGCAAAATCCAAATACAAAAAAATCATGCGTGCCTCCAGATCCAGCATGGTCTTCTACGGAGTCATTGGCTTGATCAATACGTTCGTGTTTGTTTTGATGGCAGATTATGGGCCCTCCCTGTTCAATATTTCGGTTGAACAAGCCCCCACCTACAGGATCATGATGTACATCCTTGCCGGTAGTACGGTGTTTAATTGGCTTTCCAATGTGGTCATCCAACTCCTGAGCGCAAAGGATGAACTTGGATTTGTCAACAGAATCACCTTTATCAGCAGTATCCTCAATTTTCTGGTCGCATTGGCTGCCATACACTTCCAATGGTCTCTTCCGGTATACTTCCTCTTTTATACCTTGTCTACATTAATCGTATACCCGTTTTATGTCCATCGATTGAAGGTATTTCCGGTACCGATTAAGCAGTTGCTTTTACCAAAATGGGACAGCGGTGCATTTGGGCAGATCATAGGGTATAGCCTATCGATTTTTGTTATGGGTATTTTTCAGTTTTCTGCCAATGAACTCCGCCCCATACTTTTGGCAAGGTACGCTTCCGGGATCGAGGTCCTGACCGAATACAGGGTAATCCAGACCATTGCCATGTTGGTTTTGTCTTTTGGCACCATTTTCCTTCAGGTCTTGCTACCTTCTGCATCCAAAGTCTATGCGGAAAATAACCAACCAAAGATGGAAAAAATGGTCTTTGAGGCGACCCGATATATTTCAGTGTTCCTGACTTTTGTCGTCTTTGTACTGATCCTGAATGCAGATAAAATTCTGCTCGTTTATATGGGGGAAGATTATCTACATCTGAGCATATGGCTGATCATTTGGCTATTGACCGTGCTGCTTTCCATGCACAATACACCTGTGGCAAGCCTTGTACTCTCATCAGGGAAGACCAAGGCTTTGGTGTATTCTTCCGCCATAGGTTGCCTGGTTTCCCTACCAATGACCGTGGTCTTGGCTCCGGAATTCAATGTAGGGGCAGCAGTGATTGGTTATCTGGCCTATATGCTGATACAGATCGGTTTTTTCTACCTTTATTACATTCCCAGGGTATTGTCCTTGAACAGCAGAAAAATTTTCTTTGGGGGTTTTTTCCCCTCTCTTTTAGGCGCAGTTATTGCACTGTTCCTGGCACATTATCTTGGAGTGTGGATGGATTTTAAAAACCCTATTGTGGGTATTTCTTTCAATTCGGTTGTATTTGTGGTATTGTTCATTGCCTACCACTGGGCCTTTGTGGTCAAAGCGGCTGACATCCATTATCTAAAAGAAAAATTATTGAACAAACCAACATCCGATGCCCTCAACTGATCAGGTCAAATTTTCAATCTGTATTCCTGCTTACAAAAACAGGTATCTTAAAGAATGCATTGAAAGTATTCTGAATCAGACCTGCCAGGATTTTGAGTTGCTGCTTTTGAACGATGATTCGCCTCAACCTGTGGAGGAAACCTTTCTGCAGTTTGATCCAAAGCGGATCAGGTATTACAAGAACGAAACCAATGTCGGGGCAGTCAGACTGGTGGACAACTGGAACAAATGCCTTTTCTTAGCAAAAGGCGAATACATCATGATTATGGGAGATGATGATGTCCTTGAACCTGATTACCTCGAAGAGTTTCTGAATCTGATGTCAAAGTATCCGGATTTACATGTCTACCATTGCAGGAGTCAGATCATCGATGAAAGGGGCATAACCCAAATGCTCACGCCTGCTTGTCCCTCTATTGAGTCGGTTTATGATTCCATCTGGCACAGGCTCAACCAATATAGGTCAAATTATATTTCTGATTATGTCTACCTGACAGATGCCCTTCGTAAAAGTGGGGGTTTTTATGATTTACCGCTTGCATGGGGAACAGATGATATCACTGCCTTTATGGCTTCGGCTGATCATGGAATTGCACACAGCAACAGGCCGGTATTTAAATATAGAAGCCATGGCACTTCTATCTCATCCACCAAAAGCAATGATTTCGAAAAAATGATTGCCGATCAAGGATATGCCAAATGGCTGGAAGAGTTTCTGAAAAGAGTGCCGACCCAACCGGAGGAGGTGGTATTGCATCGTCATCTTGTCCACAACCAGCATGCCTACATGCATAAAAGGAAGATTTTCACTTTAAGCAAGGTAATGGTCTCAGACTCCTTCAAAAAGCTGATTTTTTGGTTGAAGCACAGAAAACAATTTGGATTGACCATCAAGGACATTTTAGTTGCTTTTGCAAAAAGCCAAAATATGAAAAGAAAAACCCAGGGCTTTTGAAAGACATGGACCTCATATTTAATCCACCGGTCAATAAAGCCAATCAATACATCTCCATTCTTGTAAATGGGCTTGAAGAGGCAGGTTTTAAGGTTCACCCTCTTGATGGGATTTTTTCCGGTTACCGGCATTTCAAGTCCATCAGACTGGTCCATCTCAACTGGTTTGAAAACCTGGATGAGACTTCTTACATTAAGATGTTAATTAGTTTTTTCAGGAAATCCATTGTTTTGACCGTAATCAGGCTGAGCAATAAAAAGCTGGTATGGACCATGCACAACAGGGTTTCGCATGAAAAAAAATCAAATCGTCTAAGCAAAATCCTGACACACAACTTGATCAAATTTGCTGACGCGATAATCATCCACAGCCACCAATCGAGGGATTTGATCCTTGAGAGCCATCCATCACAGGCTTCCAAAATCCATTACATCCCCCATCCTGATTTTACGGAGATTTATGGGCCGGAAGTGGAGAAAAAAAATAGTTCAAATGGAAAACTGAAATTGCTTTTTCTTGGTGCTGTTAAGCCCTATAAAAATCTTGAACTGCTGATCAGAACAGCCGGGCAAATGGAGGATAAACTCCAACTTTCCATTGCAGGGAATCCCACTACTGAAAACTATAAAGCGCACTTGACCAGATTTGCAGCAGTGTTTAACAACATAAAACTTAAACTGGAATTTATTCCAGACAGTGATATTCCAAATCTTTTGGGGGAAAGTGACCTGCTTATCCTGCCCTATGATCTTAACAGCAGCCTGAATTCTGGAACCGTCCTGCTCGCCTTTTCGTACCGAAAAACAGGCATCTTTCCTCAAATCGGCACATTGACGGATATGACTGCGATGCAGGACCAATTTTTGTCATACCATTATACCTCTGATGAAGAACATGCTTCAAAACTTCGAGAAATGCTGGAATCCGCCTTCCAATTAAAAAAAAATAATCCGGAGGTATTTCAAATGATGGGCAACAAGATGTTTCATTACGTAAAGCAAAACCATGGCAAAAAAATGGTCATTGAAAAATTGAAACAGGTATATCAGTCTGTCCTTCATTCCTGAACCAAACCCACATGAAGATTCTCTATATCAATTCACTTTATAGTCCATACATCCGTGGAGGTGCCGAGCTTTCATTGAAATTATTGGTGGAGGGCATGCAGGCCTTGGGACATGAGGTCGTTGTTCTGAGTATGGCAGAGGAAGATGGGTTGAAAGTCGATCTAGAAAATGGGGTAAAAGTATATCGTGCTGGACTGAAAAATATTTATTGGCCTTTTGATGATAAAAAACAGCCGACTGTCAAAAGGCTGGAATGGCATCTCCGAGACCGCTACAATGAGAGGATGATGGGGTATGTATCAGAAGTGCTTCATGCTGAGCAGCCAGAGGTGGTTTCCTGTCACAACCTCGCAGGATGGTCTGTGGCAGTATATGACGAGATTCAAAAATATGGTGTCCCAATCATCCAAGTGTTGCATGATTTGTACTTGCTGTGTGCAAATAGCAACATGTACAAAGGAGATTCCCCCTGCCATCAAATCTGTATAAGCTGCAAATTGTTGAGAATCAAGCATCGAAAGCTATCTTTAAATGTGACGGCAGTGGTGGGCATCAGCCAAAGTATTTTGAGCCGGTTTGAACAGGAGGGTTATTTTGCCAATGCCCAAAAACATGTGATCCACAATACACGAACCATTCCGGATCCAGGACCCAAGGCCAAAAGAGAAGGAAACGAAACGCTAAGCATCGGATACTTGGGCACGCTGTCCAAAGTCAAAGGCATAGAATGGCTGATTGAGGAATTTCAACAATCCAATATAAACGCCACCCTTCATATAGCAGGAAAGGGGAAATCAGATTATGAAGAGCATCTAAAAATGAAAGCAAAAGATCCCAGAATTGTTTTTTTGGGGTATGTGGAATTTGGCAAGTTCTTTAAATCCATAGATGTCTTGGTGGTGCCATCCCTCTGGGAGGAACCTTTGGGAATGGTGGCCATAGAAGCCCTTGCGCATCATGTTCCTGTCATAGCCAACAGGGCTGGCGGTTTAAAAGAAACGGTAATTGATGAAGAAAACGGTTTGTTTTGCGATGCAGAAAATCCAGGTACTTTGGGCATGGCCATGAGAAGGCTAAGTGAGGATTTCTCCCTATACAACAGGGTAAGCGGAAATGCGAGAAATACGGTGGCAGAAATCCTGAATCGGGACCGCTTGGTTCAAGCGTATGAAAATGTTCTGAAAAATGCTTTACATTCCGGTAATCCAAAAATCACCAAACATGGAAGAAACAGTTGATAAACGCCCTTCCGGTTTTTTCCCAAAACTTGGTCTTGAGCTGAGTCAAATCAAGCTGTCGGAAATCCTGTTTTGTTTGGCTATTCTATCTGTGTTTTTTCCGGTAAAAATCTATCCTATTTTCTTTTTGGTCAGTGCGCTGGTATTTTACTTTGATTTTCCGAAACTGATTTTTCCAAGATGGACCATTTTTCTTGCTGTTTTTGTGCTGTATGCATTGATCAGCTTTCTTGCTGTATATGAAGTTCAAAGTTTCCGGGTAACCAATATCATCAAGCTTATCGTAAATTTTGTGTTCCTGTATTTTACCGTGACATGGCTTTCCCAACGGGACAACAAGCAGTTGATCAATTTATTGGACATCTTTCTGCATATCATTTTTTTCTTAGTCTTTCTGCAACTGCTTTGTTACCATCAGGCTTTGGATTTCAGGCTGCTAGGCGGAAGTTCCTCCTCTGGAGAAGCGAGCATGCTGTACAACAAGAATTTGTTCTTTTGGGGATTGGATGACAAAAATATGTTTGGAGCCAGAATTGCCATGATTGGCTTTCCTTACATCTTGATTCCATTGGTACAAAAAAACAGGGTATCTTTCCTGAGGATTATTTTTATATTTTTATTGGCCTACCTTTCCATGTCTCGGACTCCCATCGTGGCATTGATGATCGGATGTGGATATTTGGTGTGGATTACGGCCAACAAATGGATAAGGGTAGCAATGGCGGTTTGTGTTATGGCCTCAATTCCATTGCTGCTTCAGAAAATCATCCGGGTAGAGCAAATCACCGCTTCCAATGACGGGATGGGCATTAGGTTGGTTTATTGGAAGGCTTTTTTTTCAAACTTCACCGAGATCCCTTTCTGGGGTATCGGTTTTGAAAAAGCGCCGGAATTCATTCAAAAATACGCTGACTTTTACAGGGGTGAGCCTCATATCCACAGCACTTTCCTGAATGTTTACCTGGAATTGGGAATCATCGGATTGGTATCATTTGTTTCATTCCTTTATTGCTTTGTTCAGTACAGTTGGAGAAAAACGGTGAACACCCATTTCTGGATCATAGTTCTTCTGCCATTGCTTGCTATCATGATGATCTTATACTCCGGTTATGACAATGACATCATCCTTTTCCTGATCCTGATTTACCTATTGGGAACCATTAGGCCCATTGATTTTAAAACCACCAAGCTGTCTTTGCTATGAAAACCAAGCGCGTATTGATAGACGGAAGGTGGGCAGGAGATACCGGTATCGGAAGGCTTTACAAGGAGGTGATGGCCAATGCTCCGGCTGCGGTGGATTTTGAATTCGTAAAGAGTAACATGGGATTGGGAAATCTTTTTTCTCCTCTGATGCTTGCCAATGAGATCAAGAGGTCATCTGCTGAAGTTTTCTATAGTCCGTCATTTATGCCGCCGCTCTATTCCAGAACCCCTTTTATTTTTACCATCCATGACCTGATGCATCTCTTTTATTATTCAAGTTTGCATCGTATCTATTACAGACAGGTTATTGCCAGACTTGCTTCAAATGCAAAGCAAATCATCACTGTTTCCCACTTTAGCAAGCAGCAACTCATTTCGCTTTTGGGAATCAGGGAAGAAATCATTTCTGTTATCTACAATGGAGTGGATGCTTCTTTTTTGAACAATTCCGAAGAGATGTCCCTTGACAGGCCTTATTTTTTGTATGTGGGAAACCGAAGAAAAAACAAAAATCTTCCTGCCATGATAACCGCCTTTGCAACGGCAGACATTCCGGGTGAATTTATTTTAGCGCTGTCGGGCCATCCGGATAGTGACCTGGAATTATTGCTAAAGAAACTAAAAATAAAAAAAAGGGTACGGTTTTTAGGGTTTATAGAAGATGAAGATCTTCCCAAGTACTACAGAGGAGCGTTTGCCACGCTTTTTGTTTCCTTGATGGAGGGCTTTGGGCTGCCCCTGATAGAGTCCATGGCTTCACGGACCCCGGTGCTTACTTCTTCCGAAAATGCTTTGGCAGAAGTGGCCGGAGGTGCTGCCCTTTGTGTGGATCCTTTATCAGTAGAAGCCATTAAGTCAGGGATTGAGAGGTTGGTGAATGACCGGACATTGTATCAGGAATGTGTATTAAAAGGCTACGAAAGGGCAGGGCACTTTTCATGGGAAACTACAGCAAAAAAGACCTGGGAATTGATCCTTTCTTAACTTAAAGGATTTAATTATCCTGCTTTCTTAGGGAAAGAAATTTTAGAAATACGAGCTGATTTCGAAATCGGTCCAGAAGCTGCTAATTATGGTTTCAATGGATAAAGAATTTAAGAATGCAGATGCTCAACTCAAAACGAACAAGCATGAGATTTAAATTGAGACATTTATTGGTTTTCCTGGTGGTATTCACTTTGGTTTTTCCGGCAGAGATTAGTGGAATGCCTGCGGGAGATATATTGAATGTCAAGGATTTTGGGGCAAAAGGAGATGGAAAGACCAATGACACACAAGCCATTCAGGAGGTCATCAGAAATGCTGTACAGGGGGATACCGTACTGATACCTGAAGGGGTATTTTTGGTCAGGACCATTGGATTGATTTCAGGTATACATATAAAATGTGAGGGGATATTGAGACAGCAGATTGGGAACATAGAGGAGTTTACCAACTCGCAACAAAATTCCTCGGCCCCGCTGATAAGAGGTAAGGATGTATCCAATGTTCATATGATCCTGCGTTTGGAATCCCAAAATGAGGGCATTTACCTTACAGGTAGCCAAGATATACACATCAGCCATTCAGACCTGACAGGGGATGCTACCAAGTTGAGGTCATTTGCCGGTATATTGTTGTATAAATGCAAATCGGTGAGCATCAATAAAACCAAAGTGTCCCAATATGGGACCGCCCGGATAGCAACCCATACCTACCAACCCGGAACCGGAATCAGGATCCTCGAAAGTGAAAAAGTAAGGATAACGGACGCTGAAATTAAATACAATGGCGAAAATGGGGTTTTTATTTACCAAAGCCCTGACATATCCGTGATCAATACCCTATTTCGGTTCAACGGAATGAGCGCCATTCAGGTGGCTTTTGGAAATACTGGAACAGAGAAAAATTATGTTTTTCGAGATAACACCATGGAGCACAATGGAGCTGATGCGATTGATATCAACAACCGTTCTGATAAAGCGTTTTGGGATATCAATTGCCTGATTCAGGGCAATTTTTCCGGAAACAATGGTTTTGTCAGTGGTAAATCGACACCTGATGGGTCGGGAATTGCCACTCTGATAAATGTTTCAGGAGTCAGAATGATCAACAATACCGCGCAAAAAAACAACAGGCCGGCCCTTTACATCGAAAGCTGCGGTGATATACATGCTGAAAAAAATAAGGCAGATAATCAAGTTGAGCTGGTATTGGGTCTGAGACAACTGACCTTACTAGGCAATGAAATTGGAAACCTTAATTTGTTGGCAAATGTCAACGCTGAAAAAATTATTTTGAGAGAAAACAAGCTGAACAATATATCAATGCCCAATGGAGTGAGGGTAGATTCATTGTGGGTTCAGAACAATGAGATTACAAATGGAATGATAAATTTCAACATGACCGGAAATGTCAGTTTTGTAGGGAATAAGGTAAGCAGCAAGGCTGAAAATCCCGTATTTTTAATTGTCAACCAAAGCAGTTTCTCATTGGAAAACAATGAAATCAGCAGCCTAAAAGCAAGTGCTGTCCGGGTCGAAAAGACTGCTCAAAATGTCTCCATTGTAAACAATACCATCTCATCTGTGAAAAGTTGCGTATCCGATGACGGTTCTGAAAACCTGAGCATTTCGGGAAACAAACTCAAATCTTTGGCCGGTGGCAAGACCCGGTTGACCATAGAAAGCAACAATCCCAACAACCTTAGTCTTTCCGGCAATGAGCATCAGGGTGTGGTAAATTCCGAGGCAGTTTTGTTTAAGGGGAAAGGGACAGCCAATGTGGAAGGTGAAATATTTACAGAGGGTGTGGCAGAATACGGGGAGATTAAGATCACCAAAAAAGGGATTTGATGACTTCTGAGATGAAAATCAACCTTTTTATCCCCACGCTCAATGCCGGAGCCTTATGGCCTGCCGTATTGAAAGGAATAAATTCCCAAACGGTGGCCTTTCACAAAAAAATCATCATAGACTCCGGATCCACTGACAATACTTTGCACTTGCCATCCATTAAAGAATTCGAGATTCTCTCCATAGATAAAAACGATTTTGACCACGGTGGCACACGTCAGCTTGCTGTGGAAAGATATCCTCAAGCAGATGTTTACCTATTTTTGACACAAGACGCAATCCTTGCTCATCCAGATGCCATCGCAAATCTAATAAAGCCATTAGATGCTGACCCTTCTCTGGGAGTAGTTTATGGCAGGCAGTTGCCACATATTGGTGCAAAGGTCTTGGAAGCCCATGCCAGGCACTTTAACTATCCAGCTACAACACAGATACTGGGAATGGAAGATGCTGAAGAGTATGGTATCAAAACCATTTCCTGTTCCAATTCCTTTGCCGCATACAGAAGGACTGCTTTTGAGGAGGCGGGAGGATTCCCTATGAAATCTATCTTTGGTGAGGATGTGATCACAACAGGTAAGATGTTATTGAAGGGTTGGAAAAAAGGCTATATATCCGACGCCCAGGTTTATCATTCCCATAATTACAGTCTCAAAGAAGAATTTAAGCGGTATTTCGATTTGGGTGTGTTTCACGCGGACAATACATGGATTTTTAATCACTTTGGAAGAGCTGAAAGTCAGGGAATGAAATACCTCAAATCTGAAATAGGATATGTATTCAATAACAATGTTCTTTATTTGCCAAAATCCTTGAGCTCTTTAATGGCCAAATGGCTGGGGTATAAGCTGGGGCTTCTTCATGATTCTTTACCCATTGCCACTAACATGTTTTTATCTATGAACCGCAGATTTTGGAGTTTTAAAAACGAAAAATAGGCCAAATTGGTGAAAAATTGTATTCACATCATGTGGAAAATATACCCATTATTTACTTCAAACAACCTAAATAACCTTTAGTAGATACCAAAATGCAGAAAATTACTTGGCATGGTACTTGGTTAGTGGTATTGTTGAATAATAAAGCCAACTATTAAGAATTAAAGTAATAATGAGTAGCCCTAGTCAATCGCAAGAAATTAGATTTAAAAAAGGATTTGAGGAAGATAATTTCATTCCTAACCTTTTATCATTTACTGATCCCATCTTTTGGAAAGGTCAGTTTCAAACAGAAAATTACAAAGCGGAAATCGATGCCTCTGCCAAGTTTCTCAAGAGGGTTTTTGACATTGTATTTTCTTTTTGTGTGCTGGTTTTCGGTTCCCCTGTATTCCTTATTTTATTGCTGATCACTAAAGTCACCTCAAAAGGTCCGGCTTTTTATACGCAGGAAAGGATCGGTGAAAACGGCATCCCTTTCAAGATGTATAAATTCAGAAGCATGTGTGTGGATGCAGAGAAATCAGGTGTAAAGACTACCACAGATAATGATCCCCGGATTACAAAATGGGGTAGTTTTATGAGAAAGACACACTTGGATGAATTTCCACAGTTCTGGAATGTATGGGCTGGGGATATGTCTATCGTTGGGCCAAGGCCTGAAAGACAGTATTTTATCGATCAGATTGTAAGAAAAGCCCCGAGTTTCTTGAAACTTCAGGCCATCAAGCCTGGGATTACATCAGTGGGTCAGATAGACTATGGATATGCTGAAACAGTTGATGAAATGTGTGAAAGGATGTTGATTGATTTACAATATCTTAATGAAGTAAATATCCAAAAAGATATCACCATCATTATTGGAACTGTGAAGAAAGTTTTCAAGAGAAATGGAAAATAATTCTGGTTTTGAAAACCAGTAATTTTATAAAAAAACCCACATGGGTTTTTTTTTATTTTATAAGCCTACTAGAAATAAGTAAAAATTTTTTCGGATTAAGCTTTAACTCAAGTATGCATTAGGTTTCGTTATAGAAAAGGTAGTGGTTTTTTTTGTTTTAACCTGCTTGAATTCTCTAAAAAAGTCCTTGGAAACAGGTATTTCCAAGGGCTTTGATATTAAGCAATGAGGTGGAATCACAGAAGAGCCAAAACTAGAAAGTCAAGCCAAGATAGTCAAGCAAATTAAGATCAGTTATACAGTTGAGCCATTTTAACAAACGCCACTGATCCGATCACTTCAACATTGCCTTTCAATGGGAAATGGGCTGTGCCAGAAACCCCGTCATTTGAAAGCTTGGCCAATATCCAAAGTCTTTCCTAAAGCAAAAAAACCTTCCGGGTCATTGAGACCTCAGAGGCTTTAAATGGGTTGAATTTTAAAGTCCCGTTTGTAATTGTATGGCAGGTATTCCCACCCGTAGGCTTTGACGGACTTGATTCTTATTTCTGGACCAAGCATGGGCTCAAGGCCTTTGATCAACTCAGTTTTTTCATATTGGTAAGTGTCTTCATAGATTTTCATCATTATGAATCCTTCCTCAGTTTCCAGCCAGTCTACCTGGTTTTTTGCCAAAAATTCCTTAAATAGACTTGATCCTGTTTCCATGCAGTCTTCCAGCTCAATGATTTGGTAAATTTTGGGATACATAATCAAGGAAACCTGTTGACTCTCAAAATATTCTTTTTCTTGAGAAAAAACCTGAAAGGAAAAGCTCACCATCAGAATTAAAATACCGGAAAAGATTTTCATGATACATGATTTAGGTTTGTCTATTTGCCAAGACGAAAAAATATCATCTGATGTCTTTATGAATCCTATTAAAATCAATTATTTTTACTTGAAAAAATATAGGGTTTTTACTTTAATGCATACATGACCTTTTGGTTTTAGAAACCTCGTCTCTTGAAAGCTAGTCCAATATCCAAAGTCTTTCCTAAAGCAAAAAAAAACCTTCGAGGTCTAGAAGACCTCAAAGGTTTTATTCAAAGTAAAAAACCCTCGAGGTTTGGAAAACCTCAAGGGTTAAAGCTTAAATCAAATCAACACTCCTTTTGACAAAAGCAGTCAGGTCCTTGCCTTTCAGCAATCCCTGGGAAAGCAGGGCCAGATCAAAGGCCTGTTTGGCCAGCGTGGTCTGGATGGCTTCGTCCTCGGATTTGAGTACTTTGTCGATGACAGGATGGTTGCCATTGATGGCGACCTTGTAATGATCCGGCATGGCGCCATAGAAGCCCATTCCTCCGCCGTTCTGGGCCATGTCCTTCATCCTTCGCATAAATTCCTCCATGGTGATGGTCACCGGCAGCTCTTCTGGACTTTGGCTTTCCACTGCCACTGAGTAATCTTTGTTGTTGATGGCTTTTTCAAAGATTTCCTTCACCTTATTGGACTGATCCTCGGTCAACAGGTTTTCGAACTGTGCTTCTTTTTGGATCAGTTTATCCACCACATCGGCATCCACCCTTTTGAGTTGGGTTTTCTCCTCTTTCATTTCCACATGCTGGATAAAATGACTGTCTATCGGAGAATCCATCACCAACACATCATAGTCCTTTTTGTTGGCAGACTGGACAAAGCTGTCCTGCTTGTCCGCATCTGTGGCATACAAATAGATGGTGTTGCCTTCTTTGTCAGTTTGTAGCGTAGCCACTTTCTCTTTGTATTCGGCGAAAGTAAAATACTGACCATCTGTATTTTTCAACAAAGCAAATTCCTTGGCTTTTTCAGCAAACTTTTCTTCGCTGATCATGCCGTATTTTACAAACAGGCCAATGTCATTCCACTTGTCTTCGTATACCTTTCGGTCTTTTTTGTAAAGATCGCTCAACCTGTCCGCCACTTTTTTGGTGATGTAGTTGTTGATCTTTTTCACATTGCTGTCAGACTGCAGGAAGCTACGGGACACATTCAATGGGATATCCGGTGAATCGATGACCCCATGCAGCAACATCAAAAACTCCGGAACAATGTCTTTAACCTCATCGGTAATAAACACCTGACGGCTGAATAGCTTGATCTTGTTTTTCTGCAGTTCAAATTCATTTTTGACTTTTGGGAAATAAAGTACCCCAGTCAGGTTGAAAGGATAATCCACATTGAGGTGAATCCAGAATAGGGGATCCTCGCTCATGGGATACAATTCTTTATAAAAACCCAGGTAATCCTCATCGGAAAGCTCATTGGGGGATTTGGTCCAGATAGGCGTCGTGGTATTGATGATGTTGTCTACTTCTACAGACTTCCATTTCTTTTTGCCTTCTTCGTCCTCTCCATCTTCCACACTTTCGGATTTGGTGCCGAACTTGATTGGGACAGGAAGGAATTTGCAGTATTTGTCCAGGATGCTTTGAAGTTTCCACTTGTCCAAAAACTCCTCTGAATCGGCATTGATAAAGAGGGTGACTTCTGTTCCTCTTTCTTTTTTGTCCCCGGGTGTGATTTCAAACTCCGTGCTTCCATCACAGGTCCACTTGGCTGCTTCTGCCCCATCCTGATAGGAAAGGGTATTGATTTCTACTCGGTCAGCGACCATAAAGGCAGAATAGAATCCCAGACCAAATTTACCGATGATTTCATTGGCATCTTTGGCATCTTTGAATTTCTCTACAAACTCGGTAGCACCTGAGAAGGCAATCTGATTGATGTACTTTTTGATTTCCTCGGCAGTCATGCCCAAGCCCTTGTCGGAAATAGTGATGGTTTTTTTGTCCTTATCAAAGGCCACTTCCACAGTGACATCACCCAATTCCCCGTTGTATTGGCCCAAGGTGGCCAGTCTTTTGATTTTTTGGGTGGCATCCACGGCATTGGAAACCAGTTCCCTTAAGAAAATCTCATTGTCTGAGTACAAAAACTTCTTGATGATCGGGAAGATATTCTCGGTATGTATCGAGATGGTACCTTTTTCCTGCATAGCTATATTCGATTTAGTTGATTAACATGATCTGATACAATCCCCATATCAAGGCCTGTTCCAAAGCTTGTTTGGTGTCAAAATGGCAGAGTGTGAAAAATCAAGAAGAAGGAACCAGGAGGACTACTTCGTTTTTTTTAGCACCCACCTTTTTTGATCAAAACTTCGAGGAGCGGTAGCCTGAAGCCGTTTGGCGATTTTCTCCAGATACATCGTATTGTACCTCAGCCGGGTGATGTAATTGGGCAGATCTGGATCTCCGTTCCAGCAATGTTCGGCCCGGTCTCCATACAAGACCTCCCCGCCATAATATGGATCATTGGTGCTCTCCAAGAAGGCCTCCGTCAGGTAAACCGCATAGTTGAGGTAATAATTGTCCATGTCACCACAGTAAATATGGACCTTGCCTTCCAGGTCTTGCCCCAGGTCGGACCAATCCCGCTCCATGATGTACCTTAAGTCATAATTTTCCCGCCAGAATTCTGCCACCTCAGGGTCGATTTCTCCGGAATACCTGTCCCAGATCGGTTTGGGGTAGCCATCCTCTCCGACAGGCGAATAGACAGCCTGCCAAATGTCCCACTGATCCCCTGACCTGCTTTTGGTGCCTCCCAGGGCCAACTCCTTGTGATTCATGTCCCGAAGCATGGCGGATACATGGCCCAAATAGTTTCTTTTCCCCACCCGATCGGTTTTTCTAAAAGGACCCTGAAGTACATAAGCATTGCTTTCTTCATAAATGTTCACCGAGGTATAGGCCCTGAAATCAATGGGGTCAGGACAGGCTGCAAAACAACCATTGTATTCTTTGGGGTATTTCACCTGTACTGCCAAAGCTTCCCAGCCTCCGGTGGATCCGCCGTAGGTAAACCTGGCCCATCCTTCCCCTATACCCCTGAATTCTTTTTCGATATGCGGGATCAATTCATAAGTGAGCGCATCTCCATAGGGGCCGAGATTTTCAGAATTTACAGCATAACTGTCATCATAAAAGGGATTGGCATGCTGGATTTCGATCACGATGAATTTTGGGAAATCATCCGAAATCCATTGCTGATAAAAGTCGTAAGCCTCCTGTTGTTGGATCTTTTCATAGCCATAGATGCCAAATCGGGCATTGTAGGTATCTTCCAGGTCTTCATCAGGGGGGATGGTCCTAAAGCCACTGAAATCGGAAGGAAAGTGTCCGTGAAAAATCATCAGCGGATAATATTCCTCTGGATTCTCCTCAAAATCCCTTGGGAGCAAAACGTGGGCACCCAAGTAAATGTCCCGTCCCCAAAATTCGGAGAGCAGGTCACTTTTGAATTGGATGTGCTTGATAAATTCAGTATCCTCTGGCTTTGTAACCGGTGGATTGGCTTGGTCCAACACGAGTTCGAGCCCTTGAATTCCATCCCATTGTACTTTTTTGGGTAGGCTGAACAGGCTTCCGGGAGTACGGTTCCATTGTCGGCCTTCCCCTTGGTCCATGGGCATTTTGATGGTGTGGCCATCGGCCCTTTCGAAGGTTTCATAAGGAATCAGGTAGGCTTGAATGTGGAATTCTCCGTCCGGCAGATCTTCCCATTTTTCCACCGGATAACCAAAAGTGTCCAGCTCAAAGGAAAAATCCTGATCAGTTGGATGGTCTTCGAAATCCATTCCAAAAACCTGCGCAGAACCTACTTCATCACTTACCGCAAAACGAGGCTCTACTTGGTCATTATGGTGGATCAACAAAAGTAGCCTGCCATCTTTGACTTGGTCACGGAATTCAGAAGCTACCTTGATTGTGATGAGGGGAGTGTGGTTTTGCTGGCAGCCCGCAAAAAGCACTAAACAAAGGAATAAAGTCGCACGCATGATTTTACGTTTTTGGTCAGAGGGTAAGATAGTCAAAATTCCAAAAACCAGAAGAAAATAAATCGCAATCGAATGGATTGGCTTTTTTGTTTGTTAACTAAAAGTTAGGCCCACTTTATTTACTTTAGGTTTGGTCCTTAAACTGAATTCATTTTATTAACTTTAAGCATTCAATAAACCCAAATAAAAATGGCATTTTATCATAAACTGGGAGAAATCCCACCCAAAAGACACACCCAATTCAGACAAGCTGACGGCACACTTTACAAGGAAGAAGTGGTGAGTTCCAAAGGTTTTTCTGGAATATATTCCACACTTTACCACCTCTACAATCCCAACCAAGTGAAATCCATAGGGGAACCAAAACACTTCCATTGGGAAATTGCCAAAGAACATGGGCTCAAGCAAACCCACCTCAATACGGCCAATGTAAAAACCACTGGAAAGGATTATTTAGGGGCCAGAAAAATCCTTATGATGAACCATGAGGTGATGATGGGTATTTGTGTGCCTGAGGAAAGAAAAATGGATTATTATTTTAAAAATGCAGACGGAGATGAGGTGGTTTTTGTGCATGATGGAGATGGCTATCTTTTTTCCCAGTTTGGCAAGCTTAAAGTAAAAGCAGGCGATTACATCGTCATTCCAAGAACCACCATTTACCGCTTTGAATGGAATGAAGGTCCCCTCAAATTATTGGTGATTGAATCCAAAGGTGCCATAGAAACCGTGAAGCGCTACCGCAACGAATTGGGTCAGTTGCTTGAGCATTCGCCTTATTGTGAACGGGACATCCATCCTCCCCATGAGCTGCGTTTGGAAAAAGAAAAAGGAAACTACCTCATTCAGATCAAAAAGCAGGGGATGCTTCACCAATATGCTTACGAACACAGTCCATTGGATATTGTAGGCTGGGATGGGTACCTGTATCCTTACACACTTTCAATTCATGATTTTGAGCCTATAACGGGAAGAATCCATCAGCCACCTCCGGTTCATCAGACCTTTCAGGCCATGGGATTTGTGATCTGTTCATTTGTGCCCCGTCTATTTGATTACCATCCGCAGGCCATTCCAGCCCCATACAACCATTCCAACATCGATTCAGATGAGGTGTTGTATTATGTGGAAGGGGAATTTATGAGTAGAAAAGGCATAGACAGAGGTTCTTTTACCATCCACATGGGAGGCTTGCCTCATGGACCTCACCCAGGCACGGTCGAAAAAAGCATTGGCGCCAAATCAACCGACGAAATCGCAGTGATGTTGGATACTTTCAATCCTTTGCAGATCACCACCGCTGCCCTGGAGTATGTGGATAAAAATTACCCCATGAGCTGGACGGAATGATCAGCGGATCCGGTCTACGGATCTGACAAGGAGTTCGTCTTTCCTGATAAATCGGTTGGCCAGGATGTTACAGATCATGCCTGCAAAGTAGGCATAAAAGCCAACGAGAAATTGACCTTGATCGACGGAATTGAAGTCTTCATTGGCCTGAAAAGTCAGGTAAATGGATATGCCCAAACCACTGATCATGACCAGGGAGTTGACCATGTTCAGCATCATCTGCTTTCCTCTGTTCTTGAACTGGGAAAGGCTATAGAAAGCGATCCCCGCACCGATCAAGGCCAGTAGTCCAATGTAAATATTTTGTCGGGAACTGATCGTTTGATCTGTTTCCAAGGAGATTAAATCCATGGACCAGGCGGTCAATTTCAACTGCTCGGTGAGGGCGTCATTGACCTGCTCCCAAATGGGGAAAATAGTCACCAATAGCATAAAAACTGCCACAAGGAAAAGGAATATGGTCTGAACTCTCTGTATCATGATCTGATTTTTTTGACAAAGTAAGGAGGATATCTGTTTATTAGCAAGAAAAAGCATTGTTCCCTCAATTTGAATGGGGAAATAGTATCTTTGTATTTGGAAAATGGGAGACATCAAGCGGTATTTTCTGGAATTTGCCTACAAAGGAACCAATTATCATGGCTGGCAGCTGCAGCACAATGCCCATTCCGTTCAATCAGAAATGGAAGGTGCGCTTGAATTGCTTTTCGGAAGACCTGTGTCGGTCATGGGCAGTGGACGAACGGACACTGGTGTTCATGCTTCTCAGCAGTTTCTTCACTTTGATCTTGATGGGGATTTAGAACCAAAAATGGCGGTAAAAAAGCTAAACGGCATCCTTCCCAAAGACATTGCCGTTTATGACCTTAGAGCAGTCCGTTCAGATGCCCATGCGAGGTTCAGTGCCTTGTGGAGAAGCTATGAATATGTTATTTCACTGAGAAAAAATCCGTTTAAACAGGGGCTAAGTTGGTACTGCTACTACGATTTAGACATGGAGAAAATGAATGAAGCAGCCAGTGTATTGTTAGAACACCGGGATTTTCAGTGCTTCAGCAAGATCCATACGGATGTGAAGCATTTTGATTGTAAAATAAAAGAAGCTTATTGGGAACAAAAAGAATCTTATTTGATTTTTCATATAACCGCCAATCGGTTCTTGAGAGGAATGGTACGTGCCATCGTGGGCACTATGGTCCAAGTGGGAACCGGTAAAATCAACAAAGAGGACTTTCGTCAGATCATTTTAAGCAAAGACAGAAAAAAAGCAGGTGCCAATGTGCCTGCTGATGGTTTGTTTTTGAGTAAAGTAGTTTATCCCGATGTCCTTTTTACATAAAAAGAGAACAACTTGAGTCTGGAAAAAGAAAACGTAAAAAGTGGGGAGATTCTGGATGCTAAGGTCCTGAAACAACTCTACCAATTTGTAAAACCCTACAAATCAAGGTTTTATTTATTGGTGCTTTTGACGTTGTTGCTCGCTATTCTGGCACCTACCAGGCCCCTTTTTATACAGATAGCCATAGATGATTATGTGGCTTTGGGTGACAAAGAAGGATTGACCAGGATCATATACATTCTCGTAGGACTGATGCTTGCCCAAGCGTTGGTGCAGTGGGCACATACTTATCTTTCCGGCTGGATCGGTCAAGTCATTATCCGTGATATCCGGGTCAAACTCTACCGCCATTTGCTAAAAATGAGGCTTAAATTTTTTGACAATACCCCTATCGGGCGTTTGGTGACCAGAAATGTCTCAGATGTAGAAACCCTCGCCGACGTATTCAGTGAAGGGCTCGCCGCCATCATTGGAGATTTGCTTCAATTGGTGACCATTTTGGGAGTGATGTTTTACATTGATTGGAAACTAACTTTGGTCAGCTTAAGTACTTTGCCTTTGCTCATCATTTCCACCTATGTTTTCAAGGAAAAAATTAAAGTAGCTTTTAACGAGGTTAGAAATGCCGTATCCAATCTCAATGCTTTTTTACAGGAACACATCACCGGAATGAACATCGTCCAGATATTTAACCGGGAGAAAAGGGAGTACGAAAAATTCCAGTCCATCAACAAGGAGCACCGCAAAGCCCACCTGAAATCAGTGCTTTACTATTCGGTGTATTATCCAGTTTCTGAGATCATACAGGCTATCGGCCTAGGATTGGTGGTGTGGTATGGTGCTACTGGAGTATTTGATTTGGATTTAAAGGTTGGGGTACTGATTTCATTTATCATGTACCTGCAGCTGTTTTTCCGTCCTATCCGGATGATAGCCGACCGATTCAATACCCTTCAAATGGGAGTAGTGAGCTCCGATCGGATCTTCAAACTGATGGATAACCATGATCAGATACCCAATGAAGGCAGTTATGCCCCGGAAAAAATCAATGGTGGAATCCAACTACAAAACGTATGGTTTGCTTATAATGATGAGGAATGGGTACTCAAAAACATCAGTTTTGATGTCAAACATGGTGAGACCATTGCTCTGGTAGGAGCTACAGGGGCAGGAAAATCCTCCATCATCAACCTGATCACCCGGTTCTACGAAATCAACAAAGGAAATATACTGGTCGATGGTAGGGATATCCGGGAATACGAACTCGGATTTCTGAGAAAGCATATCGGTGTGGTTTTGCAGGATGTGTTTCTGTTCTCCGACACCATTTATTTCAACATCACCTTAGGCAATCCTGATATCAGTAGAGAACAGGTCATGCATGCGGCCAAATTGGTAGGAGCTAAAAAATTCATTGAAAAATTGCCTGGGGGTTTGGATTATAATGTCATGGAAAGAGGGGCCACGCTTTCTGTGGGACAAAGACAACTCATTTCATTTGTCAGAGCAATGGTATATAATCCTGAGATCTTGATTTTAGATGAGGCCACTTCATCAGTGGATACTGAGACTGAAGAAATGATTCAGAAAGCGATTGAAAAAATGATGAAGGGGAGGACCTCCATTGTCATTGCCCACCGGCTTTCAACGATCAAAAAAGCAGACAAGATCATCCTTTTGCACCAAGGTGAAATCAAGGAATCCGGAACCCATGAAAGTTTGCTTGAGCAGGAAGGTTATTATGCGCACCTTCATCAGTTGCAGCTCAAATCCATGGTCAGCTAGATTTATAATTCAAAAGCAACCTGTTTGTATGGATATTAGACTTTTGTGTATAATTTTGAGGGAGTAACTCACACGAAAAATTCAGCATGAAAAAAATACTTTTGTTCTTCGTCCTTTTGGTCCCATTCGCATTAAAAGCTCAGGAAAGGGGCATAGGGGTACGGTTAGGTGAACCCCTTTCCATCACTTATAAATCTTTTTTTACTGATAAGATATCTTTTGAGGGGATGTTCGGCAGGGCAGGGGTAAACAATCCACAATATTACAGGAGGTCCTTTGACAATAACCGCCCAACTCCAAATGCCGTGTACCTTAGCCACAGTGCGAGCAGTTCGTTTTCCTTAAACATCCGTGGAGCCTATCACGAAGACATCACGGATCAGTTTAGTATAGACGAAGGCATCTTATTGGCCTATGGGGGAGTTGGGGCGCAATTGAGGAGAGTATCCGTAGATTTTTTATACAATGACCCCACTTCTTCCTCGTCTACCCCACTTATGGAAAGCAGAGGAAATATGGATTTTGGCCCTGAGGGATTTGTAGGTACAGAATATTATTTTGCCAATGCACCGATCAATGTCTTTGCAGAGGTAGGGATGTTTATTGAAATATTGGATAGACCTGGGCATGTCAAGCTTCAGGGTGGAGTGGGCATCAGGTATCTGTTTTAGTGACATTGGGAAAATGAAAAAGGCCCTGCTTTTTGCATTTTTTGTCATCCTGCTCGCTTGGGTAGGCCTGTATTATCTAGGCGGGTTTAAAGAACCGGAAATCAGTCTAGAGGAAAACGGATCCATGGAGCTCTACGGCATTTATTTCAAAGGGACGCCGCAGGATGAAGCCCTGAAGGAAACTTTCGATCAGGTAATTGGGCTGGTGCAACAGACGGAAGGTGCTAGCCTACATACCTGGTATCAAGTTGAACCTGCCGGGAAACGGGATACCATGGAGGTTTTTGTCGGATTGGATAAATATCCTGCCATCATTGAAGGCGGCGCGTTGGATACGCTTAGCCTTTCAGGAGATCAATGTATAGTAGCAAGGATTCAAACCAATCCTTGGGTCATGCCAGGTCCTGAGAAAGTAAAATCAAAAATAGAGGCATTTGCGCAAGCTGAGGGTAAAGTGCTCCAAGGAATATTTATAGACAGGATTATTGGGGAAGATTTTGTGGAAGTATTTGCACCTGTCAAAAAACCATAAAGTCAGCTACAACCTTCTTTTTCCAATTGGGGTTTATAACTGTATGGTTTTTTTCTATCGGTGGTTTTGGTAAATTAACTACCCAATTCAAAATGAGGGTGAAAGGCCTAACTAAAAAAGATCATTTATTTATTATTCACTAAATCAACCAAAAAACATGAAGAAACTTCTAATTGCATTATTTGTCATAGGCGGCTTGGGATTTCAGGCCTGCGAAGGACCCCAAGGCCCTCCTGGCGGTCCTGGCCCGGTTGGTCCTGCTGGTCCTGCTGGGATTAACATTGTGGCCGAGGTTTTCGAACTGGACTTAGACTTTACACAGCAAAATGATTATGCGAATTTTTTCCCACTTGATCCAGAATTATTTCCCGGGGATGTTTTATTGATCTATATCGCATGGGATTTTAACAACGGTGAACCAGTTTGGAGACAATTACCACAACTCGTGTTGTTTGAGGAAGGAGTGCTACAGTATAATTTTGATTTCACGATTGAGGATTTTAGCATTTTTCTGGAAACTTCCTTTGACCCAGGGATACTATCTAATGAATGGACCATTGACCAACTATTTAGGGTAGTCATTGTTCCCGGTGACCTTGCCAATGCCCGAATTGATTTCTCTGATTACAATGCAGTAATGCAATTGATCGGAGTGGACGAAAGTGATGTGGTCAAAGGCTGGACTCGTTAATTAGGTCTAATCGATATATTCAATCGTATATATAAAACCATCCCTTTCGTATGGGGTGGTTTTTCTTTTGACCCAAATGGTGCGTTTAGGCTTTCTGGTTTAAAATTCCGCCTTATCTTTGTTCTATGCAATTGAAAAATGATTTATTGATCCGTGCTGCTCTTGGGCAGAAGGTGGAACGTACCCCGGTTTGGTTGATGCGGCAGGCTGGTAGGATCCTTCCCGAATACCGTGAGGTGAGAAACAGTGTGAGCGGTTTTATTGAGCTGGCGAAAACCCCGGATCTGGCCGCAGAAGTTACCATACAGCCTGTGGATCTACTGAAGGTAGATGCAGCGATCATATTTTCTGATATTTTGGTTATTCCGGAAGCCATGGGTTTGCCCTATGAAATGGTCGAAAAACGGGGCCCTTGGTTTCCCGAGACCATTGCCAGTGCCTCAGACATCAAGAAATTAAGGATTGCAGATGGCTCCAATGATCTCGGTTATGTAATTGAAGCCATCAAAATCACCAAAAAAGCCCTGAATGGCCGGGTGCCACTGATTGGATTTGCCGGAGCTCCATGGACCATCTTTGCCTACATGGTGGAAGGTTCGGGAAGCAAGACTTTTTCCAAAGCCAGGGCCATGTTGTACAATGAACCGGAACTTTCCCATCAACTTTTGGACATGATCACTGAGAGTACCATTCATTATTTGAAAGCACAAATCAAGGCAGGCGTCAACCTGGTTCAGGTTTTTGACAGCTGGGCCGGGATTTTACCACCTGATCATTATGCGGATTTTTCTTTGCCTTATGTAGCAAAAATCTGTGATGCCATTCATGAAGTTCCCAAGACTGTTTTCGCCAAAGGGGCCTTTTTTGCCAGAAAAGCCCTTGGCCAACTCAACTGTGAAACCATAGGCCTGGATTGGAACATGGATATTCAGGAATCCAGGGCGTTGATTGGTCAGGACAAGACTTTACAGGGAAATTTGGATCCTGCGGTACTTTATGGTTCTCCGAAGTCCATTGAACAGGCCACCCACAGGATGTTGGATCAATTTAAAGGGACCCGCCACATTGCCAATTTAGGACATGGGGTTTATCCCGATACCAATCCGGAAAATGTAAAGGTATTTATAGAAGCGGTTAAAAATTATACCTGATTTGTCAAGAAATTTGCATTTCACTTACTAAAGGGGTCCAATGGATCCCTTTTTTTATTTCCGGTTCAAAAAAGACCCACTAAACTTACTAATTATGCAATTTTATAAGATAATGGTTAAAAAATTAGCACTATTTTTATTAAACTATTGCAAATAACAAAAATATGGTTTACTTTCGATCCAACATTTGAATTATTTATGCAAGATCCTAGATAAATGCTTCAAATTATAACTCACACAAAACCTATTTAAACCATGAAAAAAAGATTTACCAAAATGATGGTAAAAGGTGCCCTGATGAGCATCTTATGCCTAGCCATCCAAATGACCGACGCTGTAGCACAAGATGACAGCAAATTCAGCTTTGATGTCAGTCTCAACTCCGATACATTCTTCGGGTTTTATCCATTCTTTCAAGGTTCCTACAGCGTAACTGAAAGCTTGGATTTCACATTCTACGGAATTTTATGGTCTGGTGGAACTGGTGGAGGCTGGGGAAACTGGACTGAATTCGGTGTCGGTTTGAATTTTCCAGTAGCTGAAGGGATTAATGTCAACCCACAAATTGGTGTTCTAGGTGGAAACCTGCTTTCATCAGGTACTGCTGGTCCCGCTATATTTGGAGATGGTATTGTTCCTAACCTGACCATAGGCTTAGACAAAGCCAAAACAGAAGGCCAAATCTACCTGGGCTACTATGCTCCTTTAAGGAATGAAACCGTGGGAACTCAAACCACCTTATCTTACCTCCATTACTGGGCAAATTTCGGTTTCAAAGCCAGTTCATTCTTTTCTCTTGGCGCCCACTTTGAGCATCTGGTTAACACTGGTGGATCTGAAGTGGAGTCTTCTACGGACGTGTACCAATGGTTAGGACCATATGTACAATTTTCAAGGCCATCTGGTGGAGCATTTGCAAGGCTTTCTTTCGGTACTGATTTGGTAGAAGGAAGGGACTCCTTCTTCAAACTCACTACTGGATTTAGCTTCTAAAAAGTAAACAACTAAACTAAACTTGATTGAGAATTGTCACCGTCACGCCAAAGGACGGTGGCATTTTTTTTTAATGAGACAGTCTAATCTCATCCCCTACCGATACTACCCCTTCTTCCAGACAAATCATGTTTTGACCAAACATGATTTTTTTATCCATTAAGCGGTAGGAGGCCAATGTTTTTAAGGGCTCATTTCCTTTTTTACCCGTCGCTTGGTCCACTGTCGTCAGCACACATCTTGCGCAGGGTTTGGTGACTTTAAAGGAAATTGCTCCAATTTGAAGGTAATTCCATTGGTCCTCTTCAAAAGCCTCTGCTCCTGTAAATACCAGATTTGGCCGAAAACGGTTCATAGGTACCGGATTATCCAGTTTGCCATTGAGGTCATCGAGGGAGCTTTGCCCGATCAGAAGATAAGGCATGCCATCTGCAAAACTGACGGATTCTTCATTTACCGCATATTTGGCTTTGATTTTTCTTTCGGTTACATCGGGCATGTAGACCAGCTTGCAGGTCATGCCCAATTGTTCTGTAAACCAGTCATTGGCCACGTTACTTACCTCTATTGCCCCCACTACATCATCCCAGATTATAACCTGGACTACGTTACCCTTTTGGGGTTCAAAAGCTACAAATAAGGACTTTTCCTCATTTTTTTTGTGACTGATCCTCAAACCATCATTTTCGAGGGTGACTTGGAGCAATGCCATCTGGGGATATTTGCGTTGGGTTAAAAATGTTCCACTTTCATCTACCAGCATCCACCTCCGGTCATGTTGAAAGCCTTTTATTTCAGCTTTTGCACTAGGTAGAGCAATGCCCCCCAGCGATTTGATGGGATAGATGTAGATGGCCGATACTTGCATAAGGATTGGGAGTTTGTTTGTGATAAAGTTAGTTTTTGAACTTCCTGAATCAAAACAACTCCTGAAATCTTCCGTGGTATTTGTCTGAAATAGATTTAAAAATCACTTTTTTACCAAAATCATCCTTGTTTATCGAAAAAAAAGAATTTTTTACAACTTGCTGCAAATGAGGAAGCAAAGCCTGATTGGGTCCAAATGATACCCATCCGGAAAGCAGCGCCCCTGAGAGCAAAACAATAAACCATTTTATCCGATCTCTTACCAAATTATTTTTCATAACGAAAAGTGTTATACTGTAAAGATACAAAAAGTTTGATTTGGGTTGCATGGGCCGGTGGGATAGATCATGGGAATCACTTGATCAGTTATCATCATCGAGTGCGTTGGACAATCATTTCAAAGGGTTAAAATTTTTAGCTGACTTTTCCCGATCGATCAAAGTGGAGGGCCATTTTAGCAATTCTATTGTAGTCAATAGTGAAAAAGGCAAAAAAGGAGAAGCGTTTTCAGGGAGGCGGATTCTCTTGGAATTGAGTACAAAAGAAAACTTTTTCTTTTGGAAAATTTTTAACAACAAATAAATTCCTGTTTGAAGCAAAAATAAAACAGTCATCAAATTAACAAGGTAACCTTCAAAACCAAAGGCAAAAAAAAATTATTGATTTTGGGCATTTCGTAGAAGAAGAGAAGGTTGATCTATTTTAATCAGTTCTTTTTTAAAATTAAATATAATCGTTTACTTTAAACTAAATACTTTTCAATGCCAAAAACAAAAGCTTGGACCTATGAATTTTAGCAGTCAATATACACTGGGGTACCGATTTTTCTTTTGTTTTATAATTGTTATTTTTTTTATCAATGTCCATTCTGAGGTCTTAGCTCAAACAGAAATTACAACCGTGGAATTTAGGGCAGATCCTGACAATAAAAAGTCCAAATACATCTTGACCGGCAAAATCACGGACAAGCAAACCGGTGAGTTGATCTCAGGTGTAGGCGTATACATAGATGGTTTGTTTTCAGGAATTAATACTGATAAAAATGGTTTGTACCTGGCGCATTTAGATTCCGGCAGACACCGAATTGTTTTCAGACAATTGGGCAAAAGGGGACAGCCTTTCATTGTGGAACTTTTCGGAGATGGGGTTTTGGATGTAGAAATGGAAAATCTTAGTTTCGAATTAGAGACAATTATTGTGCGGGATGAAGAAAAAGACAGGAATATCACAAATCCCATCGCAGGTGTTACCAAAATGAATATTGAGGAAATAAGGTTGGTACCTGTATTGATGGGAGAACCGGATGTTTTCAATGTACTTCAGACTACTCCAGGTGTCACTTCTGTTGGTGAAGGATCTTCTGGATTGAATATCAGAGGAGGTCAGGCAGATCAAAATCTAATCATGATGAATGAGGCGATTGTTCTGAGTAACAGTCATGCGCTCGGCTTTCTTTCGTCATTTAATGGTGACGTAGTCAGGAATTTTACATTGTATAAAGGTACAGTACCCAGCAATTTTGGTGGTAGGAGTGCTGCGGCATTGAACATAGAAATGCAAAAAGGTGATTTTGAAAAATGGAATTATTCGGCAACCATAGGCACGCCATTGACCAAGTTTTTGATTGATGGCCCAGTCATTCCCGAAAAAACAAGTATGGTTGCAGCATTGAGAAGATCCAATGCGAATTGGTTATTGAATATAGTCAATGAATCGGATGTAAGAAACAGCAACATTAAATTTCACGATATTTATCTTGGTATCAACCACATGTTCTCCCAAGATCATTCCATCGATTTTTCCCTGCTCAATACTGGAGATTATTTTAGATTCTCGAATCAGTTTGGATTTGAGTGGAACAATTTTGTCACTTCACTAACCAGCAATAACCTTTTGACCGAGAATTTTTCTCTTATTGGGATGGCTGCCTTTGGTTCATTTAACAACGGGTTTTTTGAGCCTGAAGGCGCGGATCCAGCGATAATCAGAAATGGCTTGTATTATTTTCAGGGAAAAATCACCGGCCTGCTCACATTTGAAAAGATCAATATAACCTTTGGGGGAGAAGGTGTCCAATACCAGATGAGGCCCGAAACCCTTATGCCCTATACCGTCGAGTCAGGGGTTATTGAGGAAAATGTAAGCAAGCAAAAGGGATTGGAATATGCGCCATTTGTTTCAATGGATTGGAATCCTACCCAAAACTTTGGGTTGTCAGGAGGCCTTAGGTACTCGCAATACCGCCAATTGGGACCCGATTCAGTATTTAGATATCAGGAAGGATTACCACAGACAAGTCTTACCATTTCTGACATCGATTTTTTTGAAACCGGTACAATAGTCCAATACGGTGGATTTGAACCTCGTGCTTCTTTCAGATGGACATTTAACAAGGTAAATTCCATCAAAGCGGGCTATTCAAGCATGTTCCAGTATTTACAGACCATTTCCAATGCCACAGGTCCAACACCCATTGATTTATGGCAATTGAGTACCACTTACATTCAACCGCAAAGATCCCATAATTTTTCATTAGGGTATTTCAGAAATTTCAAAGAAAACGAATGGTCCACTTCCCTGGAAGGCTTTTACAGAACTACCCAAAACCAGTTGGAGTACAGGGATTTCGCAGATTTGTTTCTAAATCCCCATTTAGAAACAGAATTGGTCCAAGGGCAAGGACTTGCTTATGGAGCTGAATTTTTGATCCAAAGAAACAGCGGGGGCATTACAGGCTGGTTAGCCTATACCTATAGCCGGTCTCTGATCAGGACCACGTCAGAGTTCAGTGAAATTCAGGTAAACCGGGGCAATTGGTTCCCTACAAATTTTGACAGGCCACATATCGTTTCATTAGTGACCAACTTTCATTTGGGAAATCGGAGAAATTTTAATCTGAACTTCAATTTTTCAACCGGAAGACCTGTTACATCGCCCACAACAAATTACCTGATAGGAGGAATTTTGATACCTGATTACAGTGACAGGAACCAATTCAGAATACCAAATTACTTTAGAATTGACCTTTCCTATATTACGAATGGGTTTGTAAGAAAGTGGAATGATAAAATTAATATCAGTGTGTATAACCTATTGGCAAGGAGAAACGCCTATTCGGTGTTTTTTCAAAGAGATGAAAATTCCTCACGCCTAAGACCTTACCAGGTTTCTATTCTGGGTTCGGTTTTTCCGTCAATTGCCTATACTGTATCATTTAATAAATGAAGAAGACAAACCTATTGTATAAGCTCAGATTCGGCTTTAATTCCAGCTTTCCTCAGTATGCAAACAGCTTATTTTGTACCAAATGAGAAATTCAAAAAAAATATTGTTAGGCTATTGGTTTTTATCTTTGGTGATATTGACCCATACGTCTTCCTGCATTGATAGCCTTGATTTTTTTTCAGAAACCGATGAAGGACAAATTATCATCTATGGCCTATTCACAGACCTTGATGAAGTACAGGTTGTAAATGTAAGCAAGACAGTTTCTATGGGTTTGATACCCATAGGCGTCACGAATGCACAAGTTACACTTTTGACGGAAGAAGGGGAAAGATTTATTTACTTGAATGCTGGAAACGGCAATTACGAATTACAGGGCATTAAAGGCATGGAGAATAAAAGTTATGCAATTGAAGTTTTGGCTGATGGCAAAGTTTATAGGTCTTCATATGAAAAAATCCCTTCCCTTATTGCAGAAGACAGCTTAAGTTTTACATTTACTTTTGAACCGTTGAGAAATGAAATTCCAGAACAGGTTTTTACGCTTTCTGCTTACACCGAAATTCCATCTTCCTCTGAACCGATTTACCTTAGATGGCAAACTGAAGAAACACATTTGTGGATGCGCACTGTTTTCCCTTGTTCCGGATTGTGTCCTCCGCCTCCTCCAAATTGTTTTATTTACGATTTTTTAGAACCCAGTAGGCTAAATCTATTTGACGGACTGACTTCAAATACCCGGGTATTAAATCAGGTTATGGGTAGGAGAAATGTTGATAATTCATTTTTTTTCCCGTTTTTCTTCAGTGTCACGCAATTGAGCATCAATAGAGAAGCCTATGAATATTGGGAAAAAGTCAAAATCATGGTCAATAATGAAGGGTCACTTTTTGATATTCCACCTGCACCTATATTTGGCAATATTTCCAACGTCGATGACGGAAACGAAAGAGTATTTGGATATTTTGAGGTAGGCAGAGCCAAAATTACCAGGATCTATACGACCAGGCAAGATGTTCCTTTTTTCATGCCTGAACCGTGTAAGTATAATCCTGAAATACCGAGAGATGCCTATCCTCCAGCATGCTTGAACTGTGCCATTAGAGCCGGAAGTAGAAAATGGGATGAAGGAGGTCCCGAATGGTGGGTATTTGATTGAGAGTTCAATTGATTTAGAAAGATGGGATTTGCCTATTCGCCCGTCGGCTGGAAGAGGTAAGCACCTGACAATACATCACTAAACCCAACAATTCAGTAAGTATTTTACTTTACTCCTGTCATAAAATCTGTCACTCTGACACGGAAATAGGCAGATAGCACGTTGGCACAACCCTTGTCAATAAGGTCCATGTAGATTGAAATTTGTAACTAATAAACGAAAATATATTATCATGGGAAAAATTATAGGTATAGACTTGGGTACAACAAACTCTTGCGTCGCCGTAATGGAAGGCAATGAGCCGGTAGTAATCCAAAACAGTGAAGGAAGAAGGACAACGCCATCTATCGTGGCTTTTCTGGATAACGGTAACGGAGAGAGAAAAGTAGGTGATCCTGCCAAAAGACAGGCCATCACCAATCCCGCCAATACCATTTCTTCAGTAAAGAGATTTATGGGTAAGAAGTTCTCAGAGGTATCTGAAGAGAAAAAACATGCTTCTTATAAAGTAGAAAAAGGACCAAATGATACTTTGGTTATCAAAATAGGGGATCGTTCTTACACACCCCAAGAACTGTCTGCCATGATTCTTCAGAAAATGAAGACCACAGCAGAGGATTTTCTTGGTCAGGAAGTGACTGAAGCAGTCATTACTGTTCCGGCCTATTTCAATGATTCAGAAAGGCAAGCTACCAAAGAAGCGGGTCAGATTGCAGGTTTGGATGTGAAAAGAATCATCAACGAACCTACAGCAGCTGCCTTGGCCTATGGATTGGATAAGAAAAACCAAGACATGAAAATTGCGGTGTATGACCTTGGTGGCGGTACCTTCGATATTTCCATCCTTGAACTAGGGGATGGGGTATTTGAAGTGAAGTCGACCAATGGTGATGTTCACCTCGGGGGGGATGACTTTGATCAGGTCATTATAGACTGGCTTGCAGATGAGTTTCAAACTGAAGAACAGATTGACCTCAGAAAAGATCCTATGGCCCTTCAGCGTCTTAAAGAAGCAGCCGAAAAAGCCAAAATAGAGTTGTCCAGCTCAGCCAATACAGAAGTTAATTTGCCTTATATTACTGCTACACAAACCGGACCCAAGCACTTGGTCAGAAGCCTTTCCAGGTCCAAGTTTGAGCAACTGGCAGAAGATCTTATCCGCAGGTCTTTGGAGCCTTGTAAGAAAGCCATGAAGGATGCGAACATGTCTCCATCTGACATTGACGAAATCATCTTGGTAGGGGGCTCTACCCGAATTCCAAAGATTCAGGAAGAAGTTGAAAAATTCTTCGGCAAGAAACCTTCCAAAGGAGTAAATCCGGATGAAGTTGTAGCCGTTGGTGCTGCAATTCAGGGTGGTGTCTTGACTGGAGAAGTGAAGGACGTCTTGTTGTTAGATGTGACTCCATTGTCTCTGGGCATCGAAACCATGGGCGGTGTATTTACCAAACTGATTGAATCCAACACCACCATCCCAACCAAAAAGTCAGAGGTATTCTCTACAGCTGCCGACAACCAACCTGCTGTGGACATCCACGTCTTGCAAGGAGAGCGTCCTATGGCCAAAGACAACAGGACCATCGGAAGATTCCAGTTGACGGATATTCCTCCTGCACAAAGAGGTGTTCCTCAGATTGAAGTGACCTTTGACATTGATGCCAATGGTATCCTTAATGTGTCTGCCAAGGACAAAGGAACCGGGAAAGAGCAAAAGATCAAGATCGAAGCGAGCTCAGGACTTTCTCAGGAAGAAATCGAAAAAATGAAGAAAGAAGCGGAAGCCAATGCCGCAACAGATAAAGAAGCCAAGGAAAAAGTTGAAAAACTTAACCAAGCTGACAGCCTGATTTTCCAAACTGAAAAGCAACTGAAAGAGTTTGGAGATAAACTTTCCGAAGGCAATAAAACAGCGATCAATGGTGCTTTGGAAAACCTAAAACAAGCCCATCAGGCGCAGGATTTAGCCAACATCACCACCGCTATGGAAGGCTTGAACAAAGCTTGGGAAGCTGCTTCTCAGGAAATGTACAGTGCCAGCCAAGGTGCTCCTGACGGAGCCGGAGCTTCAGGAGCTACAGAAAGTCATACTACTGAAGACGCCGGAGACGGAGTATCGGATGTAGATTATGAAGAAGTAAATGAAGATAAAAAGTAACCAACTCGTTTAGTTACCAACCAAAAAGGGCATCTGATTGATTTTGGATGCCCTTCTTTTTCCCTGTAGAAATTTTTAATACAGTCAGGAATGTTCACATTAGGCAGTAAAACACAATATGTCCACACAAATCACCCCAGACAATAAATTGAGGAAACTGATCATCGTTGGAGACCGGGTTTTGATCAAATTGAAAAAGGCAAATGAAAAAACCGCAAGCGGTTTATATCTGCCGCCCGGAGTTCAGGAAAAAGAAAAGATCCAGCAGGGATACATCATTAAAACCGGACCAGGATATCCCATACCAGCCCCTATGGAAGAAGAGGAACTCTGGAAGGACCGAGAAGACCGGATCAAATACATTCCCTTGCAGGCACAAGAAGGAGATTTGGCTGTTTTCTTATTAAATGGGGCCTACGAAGTAATGTATGAAGGAGATAAGTACTTTATTGTCCCACAGCATTCCATCCTGATGCTGGAAAGAGAGGAAGAATTGTAAAATAATGGTTATCCGCTCCTTTGCCACTAACCCAATATTCTTCTTCAAAGGGGACGGAAATCAAAAGTCCCATTTCCATAGGCAGGCAGGCCCACCTGTCGTCGGGCAGGGATGTACCGGAGATTTCAGTTTGTTGGCGAGATTTGTATTGAATTACCATTTTCCTGGCATCATTGCGCACCTACATGTTATAAATGGAAGATCTTTAATTTTGGATCATTTGCCGGGTAACATCAGGAATATTTCCAAATGATTTCATTTCCAAATCTTGCAAAAAGAAAAGCCATGACAGAAGTCATGGCTTTTCTTTTGTATAAGAATTATCTGTTTATCTTAAATCTATCACTTCAACCTTTCCGTAATTGCTTGCATTAAAGGTAAAGAAATCATCTTTAAGGTCTATATTGGTATCGACATCCTTGAATTTATAGCGAAATACAGTCCCTTGATCATCGAATATTTCCCAACCGATCAAGTCTTTCTGGGCTTTGTCCACCATTAGTTTGACCCTTTTGAAAGGAGCATTCGCTTTTTCTGCAGTCAGCTCGACAACTTGAATTGTTTTTCCGTTTTCATTTTTCTCACCTAGCAGTTGATAGTTGAACCCTTTTTTGTACATGTTATATACACTGGAAGGGGTCAATTCATCCTCTTGGGTATTGACATTGTTGATGGTAACCTCCTTGAATCCGTTGGATTCGATGTAAGTCCATACCGTATTACCATTGTTATAAATTTCTTGGTTATCCAATTTGAGCAGGTAACTATTTCCTTTGATAGTCACTTCTCCCGAATTGGTTTGGGAACTCCCATCAATCTCATTTTCGTAAGTGTATTCAAAGCTGGCTTGAAGCCCTTTTAAAGACTGGTATTTTTGACTTACCCCGTCCAGAATCGCTTTGGCTTTGGGATCTTTCTGACTTTGGGCGAAAGTCGAAAATCCCACAAAAATCCAAAGGATCATCCATAAATTAAATTTCATTATTGACATAAATATAGCCCTTCAAGAAGGTTTTTTGAAGACATTTACAGGCTATTCAATAATTGTTCCAAACTCATTTCATCCTGAATTAATACCTCTCTTGCCTTACTTCCTTCAAAAGGTCCTACAATTCCAGCAGCTTCCAGTTGGTCCACAATCCTACCAGCCCGGTTATATCCCAGTTTCAACTTTCTCTGTATCAGGGAGGTACTTCCTTGTTGGTGAAGCACAATCAGTCGGGCGGCATCATCAAACAAGGGGTCCCGGTCCGAAAGGTCCACATCCAAAGCCCCACTGTCTCCCTCATCTCCAACAAATTCAGGCAGAATGTAGGCATCCGGATAGCCTTTTTGGCTTCCAATCCAGTCGCAGATGGCATCCACTTCCGGAGTATCCAAAAAGGCACACTGCAAACGGGTCATTTCCGAACCATGGGAAAGCAACATGTCTCCCATACCAATAAGCTGATCTGCTCCTCCGGCATCCAGGATTGTCCGGCTATCAATTTTTGAAGTCACCCGGAAAGATAATCGGGCCGGGAAGTTGGCTTTGATGATACCGGTGATCACATTGACAGAAGGCCGCTGTGTGGCCACCACCAAGTGGATTCCTATAGCTCGGGCAAGTTGCGCCAGCCTGGCGATAGGGGCTTCAATTTCCTTCCCAGCTGTCATCATCAGGTCAGCCAGTTCGTCGATGACCAAGACGATGTATGGCATGAATTTGTGCCCCTTTTCAGGATTAAGCTTACGGGCTACAAATTTGGCATTGTATTCCTTCAGGTTTCTACAACCCGCATCTTTCAACAGGTCGTATCGGTTGTCCATTTCTATACAAAGGGAATTGAGCGTATAGATCACTTTTTTGGTATCCGTAATGATGGCTTCCTCAGCACCGGGCAATTTGGCCAGGAAATGTCTTTCGATTTTATTGAAAAGAGTAAGTTCTACCTTTTTTGGATCTACCAGTACAAATTTCAGTTGAGAAGGGTGCTTTTTATAAATAAGTGAGGCAAGAATCATGTTTAATCCCACTGATTTTCCCTGCCCCGTTGCACCTGCCATCAACAGGTGAGGCATTTTGGCTAGGTCCATGACAAATACCTCATTGGAAATGGTTTTACCAAAGGCTACCGGAAGGTCCTTGTCGCTTTTCATGAATTTTTCCGTGCCGATCACCGCTTTAGCAGGAACGAGTTCACGGTTTTTGTTGGGAACTTCTATCCCTATGGTGCCTTTGCCGGGGATAGGTGCAATGATCCTAATGCCCAAGGCTGCCAAACTCAAAGCAATGTCATCTTCCAGGTTCTTGATCTTGGATATCTTTACACCTGGATCTGGCACAATCTCATAAAGCGTCACAGTAGGACCTATGGTGGCTTTGATCTCCTGAATGCCTATTTTAAAATTGACAAGGGTCTCTACGATCTTGTTTTTGTTTTCTTCCAATTCCTGACGACTCACAGTGACTTTTTGTACGTCGTACTCATTGAGCAATTCAAGGGATGGATATTTGTAATGCGGCAGGTCCAAGGTAGGGTCGTAGGGATCAAGATTTTCTACCTCTTCTGCCGTTTTTTCCTCTCCTTCCGCTTTGGTTATGGAAAATTGCTTGCTGTCCTCCTGGTGTTCTACCACCAGTTTCTCCTCAAAGCGATCAGTTTCTTCAATATTCAGCTCTGGTACGGAGACGGGCTTTTTCTTTTCTTCCTCTTCTGTTTTGATTACCCAGCTACTGCCATCATCGGTGCCTTCTTCTTCAAATTCTTCCTCATCGAGATCCTCCTCCTCGTCATAAGGATTGTTACTGTTGGCTAAGGTGGGTTTATTTTTCAAGGCATTTCGCTCGGCCAAGGCCTGGTCTTCATCCCATTGCGCTTCCTCTTCTTCATAGGTGTTCGGGACGTCTTGACTGGTAAACCAGTTGAGCTGGTCAATGTTGAAAAAGAAAATGATGAAGATCAGCAACGAACCAAAGATCAGGATAAAAGTACCCCATCCCAGAAAATCATCAGCAAACTGAGCCATTTCATAACCAAATCCACCACTCAAGAAACCCAATACGGTATAATTGTCAGCCATATGGACCAAATACCCCAGCAGCAAACCCAACCAAAAGGTAAAGAAAAGTGCAAAGGTGCTATATCGGGTCAGTGAGATGAGTCGTTTTTTGAAGCTCAACTTGAACCCAAGAAAAAACAAAAATGGGGGGAGAAGAAAAGCGGCCAGTCCAAACCACCTGAAGATAAGCCAATGGGAAACTTTTGCACCCATTAAACCCAGCCAATTGCGGGTCTCACCTGCATTTTCTCTAAGGGAGGCATCAGTACTGGACAATACCACACTTTGATCGGCTGGTCCGGTAAACAAATAAGCCACAAAGGCAAACAATAGGAACAAGCCTATCATCATTAGGATGATTCCTACGGAAAGGCCTATTTTTTTATCCTTCAGAAAGCCCAAAGACCAGTTGAAAGACTTTTTGGGAGAGCCGCTTTTTTTTGGTTCTCCTTTTTTTCTAAAAGTATTGGATTTAGGGGTATTGGCAGCCATTTTATTCAATTGGGCGATTTCTCGGATTTTAAGATAAAGGAATTATCGAACAAATAAAATCTCAATTTTGATAATAACGGACAAGTCCGTGTTTAATTCTTTTAACCAGGCTTGGCCCCTCATAAACCATGCCTGTGTAGACCTGAACCAAAGATGCTCCGGCTTCCAGTTTCTGTATGGCATCCTCTGCAGAAAAGATGCCTCCCACCCCGATGATGGGAAATGCATTTCCGGAACGCTCGACAAGGTAGCGAATGACTTCCGTACTTCTGTCAGCCAAAACTTTTCCGCTGACACCTCCAGCTCCCATCGCTTCTACTTCTGCGGTAGCTGTTTTTAACTGGGCCCGGTCTATGGTGGTATTTGTTGCGATGACCCCGTCTATTTTCGTTTCTTTCACGATGTCCACGATGTCATCCAATTGCCCCTGACTCAAATCCGGGGCAATCTTAAGGAGGATAGGCTTAGGTTTGGTCTTTTGATTATTGGCATATTTAATGGCAGTCAAAAGTTTTTGAAGCGGTGCTTTCTCCTGCAGTTCACGTAGATTCGGCGTATTGGGGGAACTCACATTGACCACAAAGTAATCCACAAAAGGGTGGAGAACTTCCAGGCAGTGAAGGTAATCGTCCACTGCATTTTCATTGGGTGTCAGTTTGTTTTTCCCGATGTTGCCTCCGATGATGACTTTTGATTTTCTTTTTTTCAGCCTTTTCACAGCCTCATCCACTCCTCCATTGTTAAAACCCATTCTATTGATCAATGCTTCATCTTCCGGCAGTCGGAACAATCTGGGCAATGGGTTCCCTTCCTGAGGTTTGGGAGTAAGTGTACCGATCTCAATGAAGCCGAAGCCCAACAGCGCCATTTCATCTATGAGTTTAGCATCTTTGTCAAAGCCTGCTGCCAACCCCACAGGATTATCAAAGGTAAGCCCAAATACCTCCCGCTTCAATGAAGGATGATCCATGGCAAAAGTCCGCTGAATAATGGCTTTTATTCCGGGAAGGTTAAAGGTTCTTTTGATCCAGGTAAAAGTAAAATGATGGGCACTCTCCGGATTTTTAAGAAATAACAGCGGTTTCAGAATTGACTTATACACGGGAAGGAATTGATTTCAATCGGCTAAATTAAAGGAATTATGTTAAATATATTGCGTTTCCTGGCATTTGATCCTACTTAGTTTCAGGCTATTTTCTTGGGTGAAACTCGGTCAGGACCTGTCTCAAATAATCCCTGTCTAAATGGGTATAGATCTCTGTAGTGGTAATGCTTTCATGGCCAAGCATTTCCTGCACTGCCCTGAGGTCTGCCCCGCCCTCAATCAGGTGGGTGGCAAAGCTGTGCCTAAAGGTGTGTGGACTCACATTCTTTTTTATACCGACCAATTCCACTTGTTTTTTGATGATAAGAAATACCATGACTCGGCTGAGTTTTTTGCCTCTTCGGTTGAGGAATACATATTGCTCATGACCCTTAGCGGGATGCTGAAGTACCCGAACAAGCTCCGTATACATCTTTAAGTACTTCAGGGCATCATGGCCTATTGGAACCAATCGCTCTTTGTCACCTTTTCCTGTGACCCTCAGAAATCCTATATCGGCATATACATTTCCGATTTTTAACTCGGTCAATTCCGAAACCCTTAGCCCGCTGCTGTACAGGATTTCCAACATGGCCCGGTTGCGGTGTCCTTCGGGTTTTCCAAGTTCAATGCTTTCTAATATCTGGTTGATTTCAAGAAAACTCAGGGTGTCCGGTAATTTCCTGCCCAGTTTTGGGGCTTCCAGCAGCTGGGCTGGGTCTTCCTCAATTTTATCCTCATACATCAAGTACCTGTAAAAGGCTTTGATCCCGGAAATGATCCTGGCTTGGGAATAAGCCGCGATGCCCATAGCCGCAATTTCATTTACGAAATTCCGGAGATGTTCTAATTGAGCCTGTTCAGGTTGCGTGGTCGGATAATGGGCCTCCATAAAGTTTCTGAGCTTTTCCATGTCCTGCACATAGGCAAGAATGGAATTTTCACTCAGCGACCTTTCTATTTTCAGATGGTATTGAAACCCCTTGATTTGTTTTTCCCACAGACTTGCCATCCGATAAAGATAAATCAAAAAAACTTGCCCAAAGGTAATTTCTTACCTTGGATTGCTGGGAACAAATCCAATTGCATTCGCTAAATTTGTTTGAGAAAACGGTACTTAACCCTATATCATTTTGAAAATCTGTATCATCAACGGACCCAATCTCAATCTATTGGGAAAAAGAGAGCCTGAAATATATGGTAAAGAATCTTTTGAAGATTTTTTTGAAAGCCTTCAAAAAAGATTTCAACAATTTTCACTGACCTATTTTCAGAGCAACATAGAAGGTGAAATCATCGACAAACTCCATGAGGCTGGGTTTGACCATGATGCCATCTTGATCAATGCAGGAGGTTATACACACACTTCAGTTGCCATATCAGACGCGATCGCAGGAATCAACACTCCGGTGCTCGAAGTCCATATTTCCAACATTTACAAAAGAGAGGAGTTTCGTCACAAAAGCATCATCTCAAAAGAATGTGTAGGCATGATTTCCGGCTTGGGTCTGGAAGGCTATGCCTTGGGCATCCAATATTTTACCGCTAAAAAATAATCCATGGTTACATTTTCTCCTGGACCCTCAAAAGTCTACGATACACTGCCCCTCTATTTAAAAGAAGCATTTGAAATGGGCATCATGAGCATCAGCCATAGAAGTGCGATGTTCATGGACCTTTATCAGGAAACCGAAACCCTGATCAAAGAACAACTGCACGTGCCTCAGGACTATAAGTTGCTCTTCACCTCCAGTGCTACGGAAAATTGGGAAATCATAGCCCAGTCTGTGACGGAATCAGCCAGTTTCCATATTTTCTCAGGTTCTTTTGGGAAAAAATGGTATGAATTTGCCAAGTACATTGAACCCAAGACCGGGATTCTAAAGTTGGAACCGGATCAGACTGTTGATGTGACTAACCTTGACATCGGGTATGAGTTTGACCTGATTGCGATCACACAGAATGAAACCTCCAATGCCACCCAGGTGAGCAATGAAACCATAGCTGCGATTGCACACAAATTTCCGGAAAAAATGATGGCGATTGATACCACTTCTTCGATGGCGGGCATTGAGTTGGATTTTTCTTTGGCGGATATCTGGTATGCTTCTGTACAAAAATGTTTCGGCATGCCAGCAGGTCTTGGAGTCTTGCTTCTTTCTCCCAAAGCCATCCAAAAAGTTAAGAAAAAAGGGGAAAGAGGAAGGTACAACAGCCTCAGTTTTATGCTTGAAAATGCAGAAAACTTCCAAACACATTACACCCCTAATGTCCTGGGCATTTATTTGCTCAAAAGGGTTTTGCAAGATATCCCTGAAATCCAGCATATCGATCAAAAAACCCGTAGCAGGATGCAGCAATTGGAGAATGCCATCGCAAATACAGGACCTATGCGGATGCTGATCCAAAACCCCGAGGCCAGAAGCAGTACTGTGCTTGCAGTGACTGCGAGAGAGCCATTTATTTCGCAGATCAAAAAGGATGCTGAAGTTAAGGGCATGCAGTTGGGTGGGGGCTATGGTCCACTGAAGGCAAGCAGCTTCAGAATCGCCAACTTTCCAGCCATCAATGATCGGGAGTTTGAGAACTTGCTTAGGTTCTTGAAAGAATATTGAGGATAGGGGATAGTTTATCCTGAACAATACACCTACCTTTGCGGGAAATTTCCGCATATGTTTGATTTAAAAGAGACGCTTTCCGTCACCTTGATCCTGTTTTCTGTCATTGACATTCTGGGCTCCATTCCTATTGTGATCAATTTACGTCAGAAAGTGGGCCACATTCAGTCCGAAAAAGCCACCTTGGCAGCAGGCGTATTGATGATTCTTTTTCTGCTGATAGGTAAATCCATCCTCAGTTTATTTGGGATAGGCGTGGAGGATTTTGCTATCGCCGGTGCTCTGATTATTTTTGCCTTGGGGGCAGAAATGATCCTTGGGATAGAGCTTTTCAAGCCCGATCCCGATGCCAGTGGGAGTGCCTCCATTGTTCCCATTGCCTTCCCCTTGATCGCTGGGGCGGGAACATTGACCACCATTCTTACCCTCAAAGCCGAATTTGCCCAGGTCAATATCGCCATCGGTATAGTGATCAACCTCATCATTGTGTATGTGGTATTGAAAAGTACCAATTGGTTGGAAAGAAAATTGGGTAAAACCGGATTGGATGTGTTAAGGAGGATTTTTGGCATCATCCTGCTTTCCATCGCCATCAAAATTTTTAAGACCAACCTAGGTACCTTTAGCTGAGCGCTTTTATTGGTAAAGCTTCATGATCAAGAAGCTGGACTGTTCTGTTGGCAAGAGAAGGGAATCAAACCTTTCTTTTGCCCTATCCAGCTTCTCTCCAGATATCTTGCTTTCAGAATAACCCTTTGTTTTGAAATACCCATCTTCCTCAACAAAATTTTGGGCCAGGCCTTTCTCGGTATAGAGGTAACGGATATCATCGTAGTTTTCTTCCCCAAAAACCCTGAATACAAAACGGTGCGCTTCATTAAACCCTGCAAAGCCATCCACTGGAAAACCGTCAAAATCAGAGAACACTTTGCCGATGTTGTGTTGCGATTTTCCGTTTTCAAAGAGCTGCAACAGGGGTTGGGATGTGGCCCGGTTGATGGAAGTGACAGTAAAAAGGTAAGGGTCAAACTTCAGAAAATAACCTGGCTCAACTTTCACATCCATGGGAGCCTCCCATCGGTAGGTTTTTTGTAATTCCCCTTTTTTGTTGAAGGAAAGCAGGTGCTGATGGTAATAATCATTGATCAGGATTTCTTTTTCAAGCGTTTGAATTAAACTCGAGGCATACACTTCAGAATTTATTTTATTTCCGCCATAAACCGCTTTGACATTGCCTTCCCAATCTAGGTACAAGATGGAACCTGACTCTTCTTTATACTGGGTGGTGGGAACGAAAAACATGAAGCCATCTTGGGCAACCGCAAAACCGTATCCAACTACAGAAACTGGGTAAGTTTTCTTTACCTGGCCATTTTGAAAAAGCATCACATTTTTGCCTGGGTGATACACATAGAGTTGCCCATTGTCCCCCAACTCAAAGTCACCGATGATTTCAAATTCATAATCCTCGTCATTTTCTGCTTCTATGGTATAGAGATACTCTCCATTTAGGACATTGAATACATAGATGCGGTTGAAGAACTTGTCTAGAATGGCAAGCTGGTCTTTGTAAGATTTTGCCAAAGCAAATTGTCCGGTTTCCAATCCCTCTGGAAGGAAAAAACGTTCATAGGCAACCTCGGAAAAAGTGTCAGAAAGATTCCATGTGAGTATGGGAAATACGGGATTGACATCCAAAACGACTCGCTCATTCTTATCTGAGGTTTGACACGATACCAATCCCCATAGCATGAGGAGAAGAACAGGTAGTTGTTTTTTCATGGAAAGATTTGGGTTGTTGAATAGTTTTCAAATGTAATAAATGTGTTTATATTTTTGGAAAGACTGTTGATTTTCTCTAACCGCCCTGCTCAATTCTGGCATTTTTTGTTTCTTTGAAGGATGATCAATATATACACTGATGGCGCAGCCAAAGGCAATCCGGGACCCGGGGGATATGGTGCTGTCTTGCTTTATAAGAAACACCGGAAAGAATTGGCTGAAGGCTTTAGACTGACTACCAATAACCGCATGGAGCTATTGGCGGTGATTAAGGCCTTGGAGTCACTTAAAGTGGAAGATATTCCAGTAAATATCTATTCAGACAGCAAATATGTGGTAGATGCTGTTCAAAAAGGCTGGATCTGGGCTTGGCAAAAAAAAGGATTTAAAGACAAGAAAAATGTGGATCTCTGGAAGCGGTATATCCCGCTTCACCTCAAATACAAGCCCAAATTTCACTGGGTAAAGGGGCATGCAGGGAATGTGGAAAACGAGCGCTGTGACCAATTGGCCGTCCAAGCCGCAGAGTTGCCTAATTTACCAGCTGATTTAGCTTATGAAGGAGAAAACAAACAGGGGTTGTTTTAGTCTTCAATAGTAAATGAAAAATCCTTACTTCCATTTCAAGCAGTTTTCCATCCGGCAAGACCAATGCGCCATGAAAGTGAGTACCGATGGGGTGATTTTAGGTGCTTTGGCTGGGAAAGGTCAACCCAAAACCATCCTTGATATTGGAACAGGTACCGGCCTGCTTGCCCTTATGATGGCCCAAAGGTTTGCTAAAGCCCAAATAACCGCCTTGGAGATTGATGAAAAAGCCATCCTTCAGGCCAGATCCAATGTGGAGGTTTCCAGCTTTATGGATAAGATAGCCATTGTTGGTATGTCCTTTCAGGATTATAAAAAACAAGTGCTCCACAAATTTGACCTGATCATCACTAATCCGCCATATTATTCGAGCCATTTAAAATCAGGCAATGAACAGAAAGACTTGGCCATGCACAATGATTCGCTTCCTTTTCAGGAACTCATCAAAGGTGTCACTGAGCTGCTGCATCCGGAGGGGGAGTTTTGGGTCATCCTGCCTCCAAAAGAAATGAGAGAACTTGAAAGGTTGGCGGCTTTTTTTCATTTATGGCCCCTGACCTGCATACAGGTTTCAGACAAGCCCTCCACTAAGGTAATCAGAGAGGTTTACTGTTTTTCTTTTCAAAAAAAGGAACCTAGGAAAGGAATTATCCATATCAAAAATGAAGAAGGCGCATATGCTGAAGTGTACCGAAATCTTTTGCGCGATTTTCTGACCATTTTTTGATCAGCCACAAGAATGAATTCTTCTAAATCGCCTACCTTATTGAACAAAAAAGCATCATTATGCTGGTCAAAGAAATCAAGAAATCCCCATTTAGGTTTGGGCTACAGTTTCCGTTTCCTTAAATACAATGCCATGTTTTTCCAATTCCTTAAGAATGGGTTCATAAATCTCCTCATGAATGGGCAACATCAAACCTCTGCTTGAAAACCTGTCTTCCAAAAACAGGTCAACGGCAATGGCCAAAGGCAAGCCTACGGTCTTGGACATGGCAGTTTGGTCTTGATTTTCTCCCTTGATTACCAGACTGGAGGTAATCACTTTTTGGCCTTGGCCAGTGTTGATTTCTAACTGGTGTTGCATGACAATCATGTCCTTGTCGTTGGGAAGGAGCTGCCATTTACTTTCAAGGATTTCCTGCAGAATTTCAGCGGGGCTTCCTTTGAATCGCGGCAGGCTTTCATGGCCAAGGATACCTAGCCATTCCAGTTTGTTCATGGTGTCTTCGTCCAAATGGGGGAGGATTTCCATGAGTTTGGTTTCCACGGATTTATCTGGATGGTAGGGTAAAAAAGTGTTGATGAACATACGCATGGTAAAATCCTCAGGTAAATCCATCTGGAAAGAATCGTCCGTAAGACCCAACTGTACAAACACATCCCAACTTTTACAGAATCCTTCTCTTCTTAAGGTGCCTCTGAGGATGGTGGGGATATTTTCCAACCCATATACCTTACGGTAACTCAGCGAGTCCCTATTGGGATAGCCATCAAAATCACCTACGTCTTCGAAACTTATTTTCTCGGTTCTCCGGAACAGCATGTGGTAAGGGATAAATTTTAAGCGGCCGTTTCGGATAAATCGAGAGACGCCCTTGCCAGCAAGAACCACATTTCTGGGATTCCAGGTGAATTTGTATTTCCAGGGATTGTCTTCACATTCAGGCGCCAACAAACCACCTGTAAATGATTTAAAAAGCACTATTTCATTGCCTGATTTTTTTTCATGATCGATGATCCTCATGGCAGACATATGGTCTATGCCAGGGTCCAATCCACATTCATTTAAGAAGAAAAGGTTTTTTTTCCTAACCTGATCGGCGATGACCTTAAGTTCTTCTGATTCATATGAAGCAGAAAAAAAATGTTTCTCAAAGGCAAGACAATCCATAGCCACTTTACCATGTAAAAAAGCAGGCAACATGCTGACCACTACATCTGCTTCTTTGATGAGTTTCTGCCTTTCCTCTTCCTCTTCTATATTCAGGGAGACAGCTTTGGTCTGCGGTTTTCCTTTTAGCTTTTTTTCAGCCAAATCAAGGGATATATCAGCCAAAATCACCTGCCTGTTTTTGGGTTTGGCCTGTTCAGTCAAATAATCTATCAAAGCAGTTGAGGACTTGCCTGCACCTATGATCAAAATGGTTTTCATGTAAAAATTAATGGTTTATTTGAGGAATTTGAAGATGCTAAATATTTCCGGAGTGAAAAAATATTTGTCAAAAAATAGGATCTGCTCCAACTTTATCCCAATTAATTTGTTACTTGTTTCCCCTTTTTAATGGTTTATGTATGGTAAAGAGACTCGAACGGACGGTTTTATTGTCAGAATACGAATGGAATGAGTTGACAAGCGAAGACCAAGGACTCATTCAGATGGCCAAAACAGCCGGGAAAAACGCCCATGCGCCCTATTCCAACTTTATGGTAGGAGCGGCTTTATTGCTGGACAATGGTGAAACACTCCATGCAAACAACCAGGAAAACGTATCTTTCCCGGGTGGTGTCTGTGCAGAAAGGGTGCTTTTGACTTACGCACATGCCAACTATCCCAATGTAGCCCCCTTGAAGCTTGCCATAACAGCCAAGAGAAGAGAAGGAGAACGTTATGCCTCCGTCACTCCCTGTGGCATATGCAGACAAACCATCAGTGAGATGGAAATGATATTTAAGCAAAGCATAGAAATCCTTATTCTGACACCGGAAGGTAAAGTGCTCAAGGCAGAAGGAATAGATCAGCTGCTTCCATTTAAATTTTCAGACCTTAATGGCTGAATTTTCAAAGGTCATTCAATTGGAAATCCTTTGGCGGCATACCAAATGCCACCAAAAAGGTGCTTTTTGAAATCATGGTCTAGAAACGTGCTTTCTATATGTCCCAAAGCCGTGTAAAATACCCTTCCTCCATCAAATTCATGGTACCAAGCCATGGGGTGAGACTCACCCATTCCTGCTGTTGGCTGCCAGGAAAAATTGGTATCATAGGATGTTTCATCTGCGTTGATCAGGACTTTGACATTTTCATTGAAATTTTTGAAAGCATACAGTTCGTCTGTCCACAGCCAATTGTCCGGAAGGTGATAGGTGGATGGGTGTTTTTTGTCCAAAACCTGTAGCCTTACTGTTTGCGAATAGGGGTGGTTCATAAATTGGGCTCCAATCATTTCATTGTACCATGGCCATTCATACTCGGTATCCGTGGCGCTGTGGATGCCTACGACACCTTTCCCAGATCGGACAAATTTCTGAAAGGCGGCTTTTTGTTCCTCATTGAAAATAGTGCCTGTGGTATTCATTAAGATGACCACATCATAGGATTCCAGACCTTTGTCAGAAAATACACGCGGATCTTCGGTGGCATACACCTCAAACAGATGGTCTTTCCCCATTTTTTTGAGTGCAGCCACTCCTTCAGGGATGGATTGGTGGCGGAAACCAGCTGTTCTACTGAAAACCAAGGCTTTAAATTGTGCATTTTGGCCAAGGCTAATCAATGGGGCCAATAAAAAAACCGCCATTAAGACAAATAAGGTTTTGGAAGTATTCATATTTCGGTTATTGTTGGATAAGGTTAATGCAAAGGTTTGGTCAAGGGATGATTTCAAATTTTTCACGGGCTTGTTTTTTGGAAAAGGCATTGAAATGCCACCATTCTGAAGCAATGCCCGAAAAGCCTCCGGCTTTCATAGCTGCCCTAAGAATTTTTCTGTTTTCTATGTGTTTAGGTGTGATTTTTCCTTCTTTTAGCATTTCTTGTTCACGGTCTGGATAAGCGGGATAGCCAAAATAATCATAGGCCGTACCCATGTCCAAAGCCTCACTATTTTCTTGATAGGCTAGGGTAAGGTCTACCGCCACGCCAAAATTATGCAAACTTCCCTCTTTAGGATCTGCTACATACAGGGGTTTTACAGATGCTGGTTTGTCCAGGTTATCCCAAAGGATTTGCTGGACACTTAAGGGACGTACCGCGTCGTAAATTAAAAAAGTGAGTTCGGGATGAGCATTTTTTAAGGCTTTGTGGGCTATTGCCAGCATTTCAGCAACTTCAGGCTGCATGTAGCAGTTTTGAAGGTCACCATACACATCTTGGCCAAAAAAATTGTCCTCACTTGAATACTTGAGGTCAACATATACCTCTGGAAGTACCGATTTTATGTCCACCAACCCCGCATCGATCAAATGCTGCTCCAACTCAGACAATTCACCAAAATCACTGAAATCCAGGTTTTCCGCTGCTTCTTCAGGAATGGTATAAGTTCCTTCCTGTAAAATGTCGTCCAGCATGCGTTGCTCATTGGACTTTTCTTGGGAACAGGAGGAACAGAACAACAGGAGGCCAATGATCAGCAAAAGATGATGGTTCATTTTTGTAGGTCTTTATGTACCATGGTACTGCTTCCCTGTGCGGTTGCCAAGACCACCATATCAGCCATTACTACATGACTGGGCCGGCTGATGGCAAAAGCAATGACTTCTGCTATGTCTTCCGCAAGCAGCGGTGCAAATCCTTGATAAACCGATTTTGCCTTGTCACTGTCACCTTTGAATCTGACCAGAGAAAACTCCGTTTCCACCAATCCCGGATGAATGGCCATCACTTTTATCCCATAGGGATTTAGATCCATCCGCATGCCTTTGGTAATGGCATCAACGGCATGCTTTGAAGCGCAATAAACATTGCCATTGGGGTACACTTCTTTGGCAGCAATTGAACCTACATTCAAGATCTGGCCGGATTTCCGTTCAACCATACCGGGAATGACTGCTTTAGAAACGTAGAGTAGACCTTTGACATTGATATCCATCATAGCATCCCAATCGTCCACATCTCCATCCTGTATGGGGCTGAGCCCATGCGCATTTCCCGCATTGTTGACTAGAACTTCGATTTTAAGCCAGGTTTCTGGAAGGTCATTGAATACTTTTTCCACTTCCTTCCTTTTCTTTACATCGAATTGAAGGGGGAGATAAGGGGTATTTTTGGGTAGTTCATCTTTGAGGGCACTTAACCTTTCCGCCCTTCTCCCAGTGGCAATAATCGCATAGCCCATTTTGGCTAGGGTGATGGCAGTGGCTTTTCCTATTCCGGAAGTGGCTCCGGTTATCAAGGCAATTTTTTGATCCATGCCTTAATTTAAAGAGAAAAATAACCTATCCGAAGGGAAACAAAGATTAAATTACCGTTTTGGTGATGGTTGGTTTTCTGAACTGATAGGAGAAGTGGGGTACGATCTATTGGAAATTAAGGTACAGGGTAATTGATTTCCGTCGGATATCCGTAATGGCATCAGCAAATGCAGGATCAGTAGCCTGTGGCCGGTAGATGTTGAAAAGTCCATGGGAGAACCGAATTTCCGGGGAAAATTTAAAGAATTTAAAGTAAAAATCGAAACCCAATCCCATTTCCAATGCCAGGTCTTGGCCCAATGTAGAAATTGGATCCTCATCTGCCTCATCCTGTGCCTTGGTCCTGATGGAGTAATTGCCCCCTCCGATAAAATACATTCGGGTATTGTTGAATCTCTGTGATTTATATTTCAGCAAAAGGGGAAATTCCACCAGTGTTGACTCTACAAGTGCTTCCTCTGTCCGTATTCCTAAACCAGATTCGGCAAAATCTGTTGCAACAAAATTGTTGATCTGTACCACATGTTCATAAAATCCAACCTTCGGAGTAAACAACAAGTTCACCTGATCATGAAGGCGCATGGTAACCAAAAAACCAAGAGAAAAACCTTGTTGATAAATGGGTTGAATGCTTTGAATTCCGTGAAATCTAGGATCTTCCGGGTCAAGAAATGCATCAGAATATTTGATTCGGTAAGTACCCGTATGGGCAGCTAGAAAGAAGCCATAGGAAAAGAACTGATCATCTTGTCCGGATGGATTGAAGATTGAAAAGTTATTTTGGGCAAAACCTGTACCGATACAGCAAAAGAAAAGTAGCGATAGGACTATTTTTCTCCCAAATAGATCGAGCTTATTCCGAAAGTGAGGGGTTTGCATTGTGTGTTTTTAAAACCAACTTTTTCTAAGACCTGTAAGAAATCCTTCCCATCCGGAAAGACCTGAACTGATTCCGGAAGATAGGTATAAGCCGAATTGTCTTTGGATACCAACTTGCCGATTTGGGGCAAAATATATTTAAAATAGAAATTATAACCTTGTTTCATAGGAAAACTTGTAGGCTTGGAAAATTCCAGAATGACTGTTTTGCCTCCTGGTTTCAAAACCCTGAGCATGTCAGCCAAACCTTTTTCAAGATTTTCAAAGTTTCTCACTCCAAACGAAACGATGACGGCATCGAATTTATTTTCTTCAAACAAAAGCTTTTCTGAATCCCCCATCTGAAGTTCAATGAGGTGATCCAGTTTTCTCTTTTTGAGTTTCTTCTTGCCTTCTTCCAGCATGCCTGAAGAAATATCTACGCCGATGATTTTGTCTGGCTTTAGTGCCAAGGCCTCGATAGCAAAATCGCCCGTGCCTGTCGCGATGTCCAAAATGAGTTTGGGCTGGTCTTTTTGCAGCAGTTTCACTGCTTTCTTTCTCCACCTGATGTCAATGCCCAAACTGAGTACATGATTCAGTAGGTCGTACCGTTTGCTGATGTTGTTAAACATCGTGGCAACCTGTTCTTTTTTCCCTGCTTCTTTGTCCTTGTATGGTACTACTGACATTTGTTTTTTTTTAACGTGGCACAATATTACTAAGTAAACCTGAGCAAAGGAAAAATGTTAATGATAAATTGGCAGTCCGAGTTTAAGCAGAAAACCATACCTTTGACGAAAAACTAGGCAAAATAATGATCAAAAAAGCAACTTTCTTGGTAAGTAACAGCGATTTCAAGAATTGCCCTGCTACCTCAAAACCAGAAGTAGCCTTAATCGGGAGATCTAATGTAGGCAAAAGTTCACTGATCAACATGCTTACCAACAACAAAAGTCTGGCCAAGACCTCGGGTACCCCAGGCAAAACACAGTTGATCAACCATTTTGACATAGATGACAAATGGCTCATGGTGGATCTTCCAGGATATGGATTTGCCAAGGCAAGCAAGACACTCAAAAAAGATTGGGATCAAATGATCCGGGGCTATCTGACGCATCGGGAAAACCTGCAGGTTACCTTTGTGCTGATTGACAGTCGGTTGGAACCTCAGAAAATCGATCTGGAGTTTATCCTTTGGTGCGCCCAAAATGAAGTGGCCGTTGTGTTGATTTTTACCAAATCCGACAAACTTTCCAACAGCAAAGTGAAACAAAACGTAAACAAATTTCTGAAAGAGATGGAAAAGATGTTTGAAGAACCACCGCTTTATTTCATTTCCTCAGCAGAGAAAGGGAGAGGAAAGGAAGAAATCATAGGGTTTATAGAGGAATTGGTTGAGGAATTTGAGCAAGAATCCCGATAGGACTTGGGCATTGGTAAAAAAAACTATCTTTGCAGATAAAATCAAAAATTTAAAATAATGCAGTTTAAAGACATAGCAACAGTGGCAGGCAAGCCTGGTTTGTACAAAGTACTGAAACCCACCCGTGGAGGTGTAATTCTGGAGTCCTTGGATGAGAAAAAATCCAAATTGATTGCAGGAGGTAGCCATAGGGTATCTGTTTTGAGTGAAATATCCATGTATACCATGGATGAAGAAGGGGCTAAGCCTTTAGAGGATATTTTGATCGATGTAGAAAAGGAATTTCAAGGGGACCTTGGTCTGGATGCTACTGCCGATCAGGATGAATTGCGGGCATTTATGAAGCATGTGCTGCCTGAGGTAGATGAAAACAAAGTTTACGCATCGGATATCAAAAAACTGGTTACCTGGTATCAGATTATTCGGGTTCAGGCCCCCGAATTGCTGGAGGAGAAAAAAGAATCAGGAAAGGATTCGGAGAAGACGGAAGAATAAATGATGTGAACTGTTTAGGGAATTAAATAGTGTCAAATAAAGGTTTTTGCAAAGATGGACCATGAAATTTTGGCTGCTTCACTGCCATTGATTGAAAAAAACCTTGACCTGAAGCCCATACCTGAGCAAGGAGACAAAGCAGCTTTAATCAAGTATTTGATTCCAGTGGTGGGGGAGTTGTTAGACCAGCATTTTGAAAAACTGCTTCAAATATGCTATCGTGTGGACTTAGATGAAATAACCCTGAAAGCCATTCTGCACGAAAGCGAACCAGACAAGGTTAAATTGGACCTCACCACCGCTTTGGTAGACCGACATCTTCTAAAAGCTGCATTTAGAAAAAAATACGGAAAATAAAAAAGCCCGGAACTGATCCCGGGCCCTATCGTTATTATTGGGTTTTTGTTTTTATTTTTTGATTAATGATAGGTTTTCAATCTCATGAATTCAATACTTTCTCCTTGATGAAGCTTTCCGCCATGCTTACCATTTCCTCCGAACCAAGGTAAAGTGGGGTTCTTTGGTGGAGACTTTCAGGTTGAATCTCCAAAATGCGCCTTGTTCCATCTATCGCCACAGCTCCGGCTTGTTCGGCAATAAAAGCGAGGGCATTGGCTTCATACATGAGTCTGATTTTTCCATTTGGGGTATTTTGAGTGGCAGGATAGATATAAATGCCTCCTTTCAGCAAATTTCTGTGAAAGTCAGCTACCAAACTGCCTATGTATCGGGCACTGTATGCCTTTTCTTTACAATATTGAATGTAGTTTTTCAAGCCTTCGTCCATCTGATTGGTCATTCCCTCATTGATGCTATAGATGGTTCCTGTCTTAGGGGCACACATGTTGGGATGTGAGAGGAAAAACTCTCCGAGAGAAGGTTCGTAAGTGAAGCCGTTGACCCCATTGCCGGTAGTGTAAACCAGCATGGTGGAAGAACCAAACAACACATAGCCTGCGGCTACCTGATCCAAACCTTTTTGTAAAATATCCTCAGGCTGTATGGGATGGCCCACTGGAGAGACCCTTCTGTAAATGGAAAAAATGGTACCGATGCTGATGTTGACATCAATGTTGGAAGAACCGTCTAGTGGGTCAATGGCTACGACATATTTACCACTTTGGTTTTGAAGGTCGATCACCTCATCATCTTCTTCGGAGACAATGGCGCAGACTTCCCCACCTTTGCTAAGGGCTCTGGTAAAGCGGATGTTCGCAATCACATCCAGATTTTGTTGTTCCTCTCCCTGCACATTGGTTTGGCCAAATGCCCCTCCAATATTGGAAAGACCTGCCCGATTGATTTCCCTATTTACTATCTTTGTCGCCAATGCGATGTCCCGAAGCAACTGGGAAAGTTCCCCTGAGGCAAAAGGAAAGTCATCTTGTTTGCTTTTGATGAATCGGTCTAAAGTGACACCAACAGAATAACCTAAAGCCGATTTGTCCCGAACGTAAGGTTTTGTTTTCATAATCGTGAAAAATTTAAAATTATACTTCTATTAAAATATTCAACCCATCATTTTTAATGGAAAATTACCATGTTTTCAAATTCGGAGGGGCTTCTGTAAAAGATGCCGATGCGATCAAAAACCTCTCAAATATAATAAACAAACGTTTGCAAAACCAAATGATCATCATTATTTCCGCCATTGGAAAAACCACCAATGCGCTTGAGGAAATTCTGAATCTAAAATTGCAAGGGTTAGAATACACTACCAATATGGTTGCTCTCAGGCAAATTCATCTGGATATATGTGGCGAATTGTTTGAAAAAGAAGCACCGGTTTTTGCCTGGATTGACAATTTATTTACCCAGCTTTCCAGACAAATGGAAAAAAACCTGGCCAAAGAAAACTATGATGAGTTTTATGATCAGGTAGTAGGTGTTGGGGAATTGCTTTCCACGCGCATTGTACAGGAATATCTTTGTCAACAGCAGCTTTTTTGTATCTGGCAGGATGCCCGTGAACTGATCCGTACCAACGATGATTTCCGATTTGCAAAAGTGGATTGGGAAATCACCCAAGCCAATTGTAAAAAACTGTTGCTCTCCAATTCAAGTCAATTTCCAATCGTCACGCAAGGCTTTATAGGCCGGGAAGCAAAAGGAAGGACGACCACACTTGGCCGAGAAGGTTCTGATTTTACTGCCGCAATCCTGGCTACCTGCGTCAAAGCTAAGTCGGTTACGATATGGAAGGATGTTGAGGGCGTGCTCAATGCGGATCCCAAACGATTTGCCAATACCATTCGATTTGAGCAACTCGACTACAGGGAGGCAGCGGAGTTGACTTATTATGGTGCATCGGTGATCCATCCCAAGACCATCAAGCCATTAGCCAATGCCCAAATTCCCCTGTTTGTTAAATCTTTTTTGAACCCAGAGGCACCGGGAACAGCTATTGGAAATTTTGATGTCCAGCATGCAACCCCGGTAATTGTGATTAAGGAAAAGCAGATTTTGGTCACTTTTAGGGTGATGGATTTTACCTTTATAGAAGAAAGCCATATCCATCAGGTATACAGGGTTTTGGAAAAGCTAAAATTGAAGGTAAATCTTTTGCAGATATCAGCCATCACCCTTTCCATCTGCATCGATCATGAACTTTTCAAATTGGAAAGACTCATGCAGGAATTAAGGCATTTTTTTGAAATTCGTTACAATGAAAACCTATTGCTCATCACTGTAAAAAATAAAGAGATGAACACCATTGATGGTATTCTAAAAGGAAGGGAGGTTTTGCTCGAACAAGCCACCCGTACTACTTTTCAGGTCGTTACCAAAGCTTAGTGGAGGTACTTGTTCAATGCCCTGTTGATGCCCGGGAGGTAACTTTTGCCAAAAAGATGCAAGTGAACGAGCAAAGGGTATATGTTGTAGAGATCTACTCGGTCCTCAAATCCCGGCTCCATTGGAAAAATTTCCTGGTAGGTTTCATAAAAAGACTCCTCAAATCCACCGAAAAGCAATGAGAAAGCCAGGTCCATCTCACGGTGTCCGAAGTAGACCGCAGGATCAATCAATGCAGGATCTCCTTTTTCATTGACCAGAATGTTTCCAGACCAGAGATCTCCGTGGATCAGAGCGGGCCTTTCTTTCGGCATCAACTGAGATAATTTAGGCTGCAACGCTTGGAAACTTTTCAAAATTTCTTTGGGAATCAAACCCTCATAGTAAGCTTTTCCGGCAAGTGGTTCCAGGCGACAAGTCCAAAAAAAGTCAGGCCATTCGACCATTCTGCTATTGATCTGGGGTAGAATGGCAATGTAATTGTCTTCATTCAAACCAAAATGGGTATCCGAGGTAAAATGAATTTGGGCCATGCCTTGCGCCAATTTTTGCCAATAATCTGGACTCCTCCTTCCTTGTTTGATCCATTCCATCGCCAGGTAATGCTGTTCAGCCCATTGGCAATGACCCAGAGTTTTGGGAATAGTAAGCGGACTATGCTTTCTAAGCAATTCCAAACCAGCTATTTCTTTTTCAAAAATGTCTGGCTGAGCCTGAAAATTTGATTTCAAAAACAGATCACCGTGAGAAGTTTTTAGGGAAACTGCTTGATTGATGTTGCCTGAGGAAATAAATTGATAGGAATGGACTTGGATATTTTGGTTAGTGATCAATCTGAGTACCTGATCAAAATCCAAACTTGGGTCACGCATAGATCTGATTCTCCTGTCGAAGCTGTTGTAACAAGTGATCAATGGCATCATCCAAGATGCGGTATACTTCCTCAAAACTTTCCGAACCCCCATAATATGGGTCAGGTACCTCAGGATCATCTGCATCAGGTTGAAAATCACGTATCAAATAAACCTGCTTATTTTTTATCCCTGATTTATCGATCAGATTTTGTATGTTTTTTTGGTTGGAACGGTCCATGGCGATCAGGTAATCAAATTCGCGGATGTCCACCCGATTGATCTGACGGCCTCTGTGTTTGATGGGGATGCCATGTTTTTCTGCGCAGGCAATCGTACGCTCATCTGGTAGTTCTCCGATATGGTAATCCGAGGTGCCACAACTATCACTGAAAAATTTAGTATGAAGATTGTGATTTTTTAATTTATGTTCAAAAATGGCTTCTGCCAGAGGTGATCGGCAAATATTACCCAGACAAACGAATAAAACTTTAATCATCGTTGAAATTTAAACCTTCGGTTTGACTTTTGTTTTTAGGTTTCCTGTACTAAATAAACCCATTCAAATCACTTTTTTCATCATGCATACGATACCCTACACATGATGAAAAGAATGACTAAATTAATCCTGCTGGACAAAAAATCGTCAAATATTAACTATTGGGTGATTCCTTATTTTGACCATTTCTTTAGGATTCAATTTAATAAAATTTTTAATGCCAAAACATCCTTCCTCGAAAAAATACATAAAAAATAAAACTTAGTAGCTGTCTTTAAGGAATTGAAAATCAATGGGAATGTCACATTTGAATTCTAAATGGCTAGCCAAATTTCTGCAAAAACCACCATCTTTCAAGCAATTTTTATTTTTAAAAGAAGCAAAAAAAATCACTTGTTTGGATAAAAATGATTAGTAAATGACATCAAATATTGACATATGTCTAAGAAAAAGAAGTAATTTCAATAAAATCGATAAAATATCTTTTAATTAAAGAAAGATTCAGTATTTAATTATTTTATTTCGTATAAATAGCAATATTAATTCTGATTTTGTTAAAATTTAATGAAAACACAAAATTTTATTAGTTTTGTGGAACGTTTCCAGGTGAGGAATGATTATGTTAACTGATAAGAATATTAAGGTTCTAAAAGTAATGCCCTCATAGATTCATTGATGAACTCAGGAAAATCAGCTTGAGAAAAATTAAAAATCAGATAAACAATTTATCAATATAAAATTTAAAAAAATATGTCGTTAGTCGGAAAAAAAGCTCCTAATTTTAGCACTGCAGCTGTCCTTGACGGAGAGGAAATCGTGGAAAACTTTTCTTTGGAACAATACATTGGACACAAAGATGTGGTATTCTTCTTTTATCCAAAGGACTTTACTTTTGTGTGCCCCACTGAAATACTTGCATTTCAGGAGAAATTGGAAGAGTTTGAAAAAAGAGGTGTGGCTGTAGTCGGCGCATCCTGTGATACAGAAGAATCCCATCTAGCGTGGTTGGCTACCCCTAAAGCCCATGGGGGAATTGAAGGTGTAACCTATCCTTTGGTTGCAGATGCCGCTAAAACCATAGCCCATAATTATGGCGTTTTGGCGGGTGAGTGGAACTACAATGATGCTGGAGAACTTACCTTCGAAGGAGCACCGGTAGCTTACAGAGGGACTTTCCTGATTGATAAAAACGGGGTAGTAAGACAAGAGACCATCAATGACCTTCCTTTGGGAAGAAATATTGACGAGATGATCCGATTGGTAGATGCGCTGCACCATGTGGAGCAATTCGGAGAAGTTTGTCCTGCCAACTGGGAAGAAGGAAAAGAAGCCATGTCAGCGACCAAAGAAGGAGTATCTGCATATTTGGCAAAAAATTAAACCTTCTTTAATACATCAATATATTTAGCCCCTCTGATGAGGGGCTTTTTTTGTGAATTTTTGTTAATACCTTGCTCAAATCGGATTATTGTATTTACTTTGAAATTCAAAGTACTCTATATGAACAAAGAAAAATACCTTTCGGATATCCACGACATTAAAGAAATCATGGACCGGTCTTCCCGTTTTATATCCCTAAGCGGTTTATCTGGTGTATCCGCAGGCATCATTGCCTTGTTTGGAGCTTATTTTGCCTACCTATTCATTTATCAAGAAAGCGAATACTTTGATTACAAGATGGTGGGCATCGATGAGACTTCTATGTTCAATCTTTTTATTTTAGCAGGAGTTGTCCTTTTGTTGTCTTTGGGGTCAGGGATCTTTTTCACAAGTCTCAAAGCAGGCAAAAACAAGCAGAAAATTTGGGACAGGAATTCAAAGCGCCTACTTTCCAACTTAATGATTCCATTAGCTACAGGCGGGGTGCTTTGCCTAATTTTTCTTAGCCGGGGATATGTGGGTATTTTAGCTCCTTTGACTCTTATCTTTTACGGCTTGGCACTGGTCAACGCCAGCAAATACACTTTAAATGAAATTCGTAGCCTCGGGATTCTGGAAATTGTTTTGGGTTTGATGGCCATGTATTTTATTGGTTATGGACTTTTGTTCTGGGCCATTGGATTTGGAGTATTGCACATCATCTATGGTATAATCATGCACATGAGGTACGGATCGTGAAGCAGAAGTTAAAAGATTTAAACAAAGCATTTGAAAACAAACTCAGGTTGGGCATCATGTCCGCATTGATGGTGAATGATCACTTGGACTTTAATTCACTTAAGGACCTCTTGGGTGCCACTGATGGCAACTTGGCCAGCCACCTGAAAACATTGGAGAAGGAAGCCTATGTCAGCTATTCCAAGGAGTTCCTGGAAAGAAAACCCAATACCAAATACAGCGTCACACCCGCAGGAAGGCAGGCCTTTCTCAAGCATTTAAAAGCGATTGAAAACTTACTGAAATAAAAAATTTAAACATTTACTTTGAAAAACAAAGTACTTTTAATCCATTTACTCAACTGACTATGAAAAATCCCTTAGAATTCATTGCTGAATACTTTAATCGCTTTTCGGTTTTCATTAAGCTTGCTGTCATTGGCATCCTGGCTTTGTTGCTGCTGATTCCTTCCGAAATGATAAAATCCACCATTTTTGAAAGGCAACTGCTAAGTATTGAAGCCAAAGAGGAAGTCGGGTCTAAATGGGCACGTCAACAAAAATTGACTGGCCCCATTTTGAGTGTTCCTCTTATTTATGAGAAAGAAAAATCCGGTGAAATGATCCAAGAGACCAAATACTATCACCTGCTTCCTGAAGATCTTCAAATCCAAGGTACTATAGATCCCGAATTACTCAAGAGAGGCATTTATCAGGTAGCGGTTTACAGGTCAACACTAAATTATAGTGGTCATTTTCAAATTTCAGCTGAAATGGATCTTGCCCACCTAAAGTCCATCCTTTGGGATGATGCGACGATTTCATTTGGATTGACCGATTTGAGGGGTATTGAGGAAGAGGTAAATCTCACTTGGAATGGACAGCAATTCCCAGTCAAGCCGGGCATTGGAAGCCAGCATCTTTCTGGGCCTGGATTTGGGGTCAAGCTTGAGGATCAGTCTTTACAAATAGGGGACAATGTACCCTTCCAGTTAGACCTTAAGATTAAAGGGAGTGAAAATCTTTCTTTTGTACCGGTTGGTAGAATTACCCAGGTTTCAATCCAGTCAAATTGGGTCTCACCCAAATTCAACGGTAATTTTCTTCCAAACAAAAGGGATTTGGGCGAACATGGATTTTCGGCAGAGTGGAAAGTACTGGAATTGAACCGTAATTTTCCTCAATCTTGGACAGGAGGAAGCTACTTTCCTGAATTGAACAGCTCCGATTTTGGGATTGACCTTTTGGTTCCTTTGGACGATTACCAAAAATCCATGCGGTCAGCCAAATATGCGTTGATGACCATTGCCTTGACTTTCCTCATGTTTTTTTTGGTGGAAATTCTTGGAAAAAGGAAAATACATCCTTTCCAATATGGGATGGTCGGTTTGGCCCTTTGCTTATTTTATATCCTTTTAATTTCGATTGCTGAACACAGCGGTTTTGATTTGGCCTTTGTATTATCTACTGTCGCCATTGTAGCGATGATAAGCCTTTATTCCATACCTCTTTTCAAATCCACCAAGTTCACTCTTGTACTCACCACCTTACTTTTGGTGCTATTCGGATTCTTATTTGTCAACCTCCAATTACAGGAATTTGCCCTGCTGATGGGAAGTGTTGGGCTTTTCTTGATTTTGGGAGCTACCATGTATTTGACTAGAAATATAGACTGGAACAACCTTCATCTAATCAATCCGGAAAAAAACAAAAATCCATTAGGGACATGATGGCCCTAATTTTCACACCAATCATCCTTTCTTGATGGTCTGCTATGGCTGGTTTTTAACTAGGTCATGCAGTAGAAAGATAAAATTTGAGGATATCCTGGTTCTGACTGCGTAAACAGTCCCAAATCATTATCTTTGCACATTCAAATCTTGAGAGACTTCACATTTATGCTACAGGTAAATTTCATCGAGGAAAATTTTGAACAGGTCCTGGAAGGCTTGCGAAAAAGAAATTTTGCACATGCGGAAAGTATCCTTCATACGGTGCTTGATTTAGACAAAAAAAGAAAGTCCACCCAACTGGAAAGAGATCAATTGCAGGCAGAATCCAACGTCATTTCAAAGCGGATCGGTTTGTTGTTGCGGGATGGAAATAAGGAAGAAGCTGAAAACATCAAAGCAAGGACCTCAGAAATAAAAAGCAGCATCAAGCAATTTGAAGAACAATATGTCACTTATGAGGAGGAGCTCAAACAGGTGTTGTACACCTTGCCTAATGTGCCACATAGCAGTGTTCCGGCTGGTAAATCTGCCGATGACAATGAACTGATCCTGGAAAGTGGCACCATACCTGCTCTTCACCAAGGGAAAAAACCCCACTGGGAATTGATCAAAGATTTTGATATCATTGATTTTGACTTAGGAGTAAAAATCTCAGGCGCAGGTTTTCCTGTGTACAAAGGAAAAGGTGCCCGCCTTCAAAGGGCCCTTGTAAACTTCTTTCTGGATGAAGCCCAAAAAGCTGGCTACACAGAAGTCCAACCCCCGATATTAGTCAATGAAGATTCAGGTTATGGTACAGGTCAATTGCCGGATAAGGAAGGGCAGATGTATGAAGCCACGGCGGACAAATTGTATTTGATTCCTACAGCGGAAGTGCCCATTACCAACATGTACAGGGATGTGATCCTCCAAGAGTCTGATTTTCCAATCAAAAATGTTGGCTTTACACCTTGTTTCAGAAGAGAGGCAGGTAGCTGGGGAGCCCATGTACGGGGACTCAACAGACTGCATCAGTTTGATAAAGTCGAAATCGTGCAGATCGCCCATCCGGATCAATCCTATGAGATCTTGGAAGAGATGAATCTTTATGTTCAAAGCTTGTTGAATAAATTAAACCTTCCTTATCGGGTATTGAAACTCTGCGGTGGGGACATGGGCTTTACTTCCGCGCTGACCTATGATATGGAAGTTTATTCTGCTGCTCAAGAGCGGTGGCTTGAAGTAAGTTCTGTCAGTAATTTTGAAAATTTCCAAGCCAATAGACTCAAGCTTCGATTCAAAAATGAAGAGGGTAAAATGCAGCTGGCCCATACCCTGAATGGGAGCGCATTGGCTTTGCCCAGGATTGTGGCAGCCATTCTGGAAAATAACCAAGACGAAAACGGCATCAGCATGCCGGAAATTCTGCAACCTTATTTGGGATTTGATAGGATAGGTTAAAATTTCTGTTAATCAGCGTAATAGATTTCATGTTATGCATGACATCAACTGGGGAGGTGCTCAAAAATCCGGAGATTCTATAAATAAAGATTTCGTTTCAATTCCAAATTAAGCTTGTTTTTCATAAATTAGAATTATCACCAAGTTTTTTAAAATATGACAGCTTTAGAGGTTTTAAAGGATTTTTACGGATACGATTCGTTTAGGGGCAAACAGGAAAAAATCATTTCATCCACCCTTCAGGGGAAGGATGGTATCGTATTGATGCCCACTGGTGCGGGAAAGTCGGTCTGTTATCAGGTGCCGGCCATGGTCATGGAGGGTTTGACCCTAGTGATATCCCCGCTGATTGCATTGATGCAGGATCAGGTGGATGCCTTGAAGGCCAATGGCATACCGGCAGCTTTTCTGAATTCCACCCAAGATGCAAGTGAACAGCGTTTTGTGCTTCAAGAAGCGGAAAAGGGAGCCCTTAAACTGCTTTACATTGCGCCCGAACGGCTATTTAGCGGGAGTAAGCCGCTAGATCAATGGCTAAAATCCATCAAATTGTCCTTGGTGGCGGTGGATGAGGCACACTGTGTCTCTCAATGGGGGCATGATTTCCGCCCTGAATACCTGAAGATCGGTAACCTCCGAAAAGCCCTTAAGGATGTTCCGTTTTTGGCTTTGACCGCGACAGCCGATCAGCAGACCCGCAAGGACATCGCAGATAAGCTGGGACTTTTTTCACCGGAATGGTTTATTTCCTCCTTTGACCGAAGTAACATTACCTACCGAATTGCCCCCAAAAGAAATGCGTTTGATAAGTTGGTGGATTTTCTGGATTTTCACCGAAAGAATGCCGGAATCATTTATTGTCTATCAAGGAAGAACGTAGAGGAAACTTCAGAAAAATTGATGGCCCATGGCTATTCCGTCTTGCCCTATCATGCAGGAATGTCTGCGGATGTGCGCAGAAAGAATCAAACCCTTTTCATCAAGGATGAAGTGAAAATCATGGTGGCAACCATAGCCTTTGGGATGGGAATAGACAAATCCAATGTGCGCTTTGTGGTCCACATGAACATGCCGCAGAATATCGAAAGCTATTATCAGGAAACCGGCAGGGCCGGAAGAGATGGGTTGCCCAGTGATGCATTGCTCTTTTTCGGGATTAGGGATGCCATGGTCTTGTCCCAGATGATTGAAGGGTCAGAAAATCCCGCTCATGTGGAAGTCATGCTTGCCAAACTGAACAGGATGAAGGCTTTTTGTCAGAGCAAAACCTGTAGAAGAAAATACCTTTTGAATTATTTTGGAGAAGAACATCCCGATGCCTGCGGCAATTGTGATGTTTGTTTTCAGCGCGGGAACAAAAAGGATCAGACCATTCCTGCCCAAATGCTGCTATCCACCATTGGGCGATTGGATGGGAATTTTGGACTGGGTTATGCTGTCTTGGTTTTGCGGGGGTCGCAGTCTGCCAAGGTCCAAGAACAACACAAAACCCTTTCCGTTTTCGGATTAGGAAAAGACAAGTCGGAGGATTTTTGGAAAAAGATAGGTGAACAACTCATTCAGGAAGGGTATTTGGAGGAAGTGGGCAGTCAGTTTCCTACCCTCAAACTTTCCCAATTGGCTTGGGAAAAGCTCAAAAAGAAAGAGAAAATACTGCTGTCCATGGAAGAAAGCATTCCCGTTTCAGAAGTCAAGGAAAAAAGGGAAGAAGGCCTTTTGGATGAACTGAAAGCACTCAGGTTCAGGCTAGCTCAACGGGATCAGGTGCCTCCTTATATCATTTTTTCTGACGCATCCCTGCTGGAAATGGCAACCTACCTGCCTATGGATCAGGAGGCCTTTTTGGACATCACCGGTGTAGGTCAACTTAAAGCTGAAAAATATGGAGCAGTATTTATGGATCTCATAAAAAAGTACGCTGATGTCAATGAATTGGAGTCCAGAAGAAAGCCAGCCTCAAAAAGAGTAAGGGAAGCTTCCACAACTTCAGCTTCTGGTTCGGAGTTGCTTAGTTTGAAACTTTTTAAGGAAGGGAAAAGCCTGTATCAGATTGCTGAGGACCGAAACATGTCTCCTTCTACCATTGAAACCCACTTGGTGGGATTGGTCAAGGCAGGAAAAATAGATCCCCTTGAGGTGATGGGAAAAGATGACTTGCTGAACATAAGATTGTATTATAGGCGGCAGGAAGGACACTTCCTCAAACCTCTAAAAGAACATTTTGGAGAAAGGTACAGCTATTTTCAACTCAAGGTTGCTTTGGCAGAGGAAAGATAAATAGAAACTACTGTGCCTCTCCCATTTGGTACCTTAGCCTCTCTTCATCCCCCATTCTCCTGTCCAGCTGTTGGGAATAAGCACGGGCATTTTTGAAACCATAATCCAGGTAGGCTAAGTCAGCCCAGTATTTTGCATTTTGCAAGTCACCCAATACCTCATAACCTAATGCGATGTTGTAAGCCATTCTACCTCCGGTTTTGGGATGGGCAGAAGGTAGTCCACTTTCCCAGGTGGCAATCGCCTCTTCCCATTGGTTGACTTGGGCATACCTTGCCCCTCGTTCTATTTGCGGATTCTTTTTGGATTTGGGGTAATAGGTTCTGGAAATGTTGAGGTACATGGGTGCTACCCTTCTGGCATAGGAGGCCCCTGCCATCTGTCCCACATAAATGGTTGCCCTTGATTTGTCTATCAATAATGCCAAGGCCTGTCCTCTCGATTCCGCCGTGGCACTCCAGGTATTGGTTTTGGAAAACTCTTTCTGATCAAAGAGATTGCGGTTTACAGGATCATAGAAACGAAATCCTGCTTTGACGTTGGCAATGCCTTCTGCATAAAATCCCTGTACCTCGACTTCTTTGGCATTTTCACCGCTGCCCACTGTTTTCTTAATGAGTTGGGCTTTATCTGTCACGATAAAATCCGAACTGAACATTTCTAGACTCAGCACTGCGTCTGCATCGTATTGTTTTACCAACCTGTCAATCAGCTCCCAAGAAAGGGGTTGGGGAAAGGTTTGGGCAAAAAGTCCGCCTTTTAGTCTTTCTCTGGCTCTGATGATTTCATATCGGGGTGAGGTGTTTAGCTCTTGGGTAATGGTGGCGATGGTGGACTCCACCGCATTTTTCACCTCAAATGGCGCTTCTCCTGTCAATATGCCTTCAATGATGGCTAAACCTTGGCTTTCCGGTTCCGTTCTATCCACGATCAAAATGCGCTGCACATGGCTAGGTACGGTAATGTCAGCCGGCATAAGCCTATTCATGGTCACATTACGGCTACAAGAAAAAATAGCCAAGGCCAGCATAAGCCAGACTTTCACATGAACCAACCTGTGTTCAGTCAAATCACTTAATTTCATGTTACAAAAGGATTACGTGTAGGTAATTATTTCGCCCTAATTATTCAAAATTCACCAAAATCTGCCAAAAGAATAGATTTTTCATTGACAAAATCTAAGCCAATTTTCTTAAAAAAAGAGCAAAATTTTGGACATCATCGAAAGTTCGAAATAAAACTAAAATAAATAAAGATATGACATGACAAAAAATGCATTTAGGATCATGCCAGTTTTTTCTTGAAAAGGGAGTCTACAAATTCTTTTTTGTTGAAGACCTGAAGATCTGTCATTTTTTCTCCTACGCCTATGTATTTCACCGGGATTTTGAATTGGTCGGAGATGCCTATTACCACGCCACCTTTGGCTGTTCCGTCGAGTTTTGTGATGGCCAGTGCGGTGATTTCTGTTGCTTTGGTGAATTCTTTGGCTTGGATAAAGGCATTCTGACCCGTAGACCCGTCCAAGACCAACAAGACTTCATGAGGTGAGTCTTCAATGAATTTTTGCATCACCCGCTTGATTTTAGATAGTTCATTCATCAGGTTGACTTTGGTATGCAGTCGGCCTGCAGTATCTATTATGACCACATCTGCACCGGTATCCACTCCTTTTTTGACTGCATCGAAGGCTACTGAGGCAGGATCGGTATTCATGCCATGCGAGACCACTGGCACATTGACCCTTTCTCCCCATAAGATCAGCTGATCTACAGCCGCCGCTCTGAAGGTATCCGCAGCACCTAAGATAACTGATTTACCAGCAGTCTTGAATTGGTGGGCTAATTTTCCGATGGTGGTGGTTTTGCCTACACCGTTTACGCCGACTACCATGATGATGTAAGGTTTTTTATCTTCAGGAAGATCGAAATTGGACAGGTCCTCTGAGTTGTTTTCTTCCAGCAAACCCGCGATTTCTTCTCTCAAAATCACATCTAGCTCGGCAGTGTTTACATATTTATCCCTCGCTACCCTTTCCTCTATGCGTCGAATTACTTTGATAGTGGTATCTACACCTACATCAGAAGTGATGAGGATCTCTTCCAGTTCATCCAAAATTTCTTCATCCACTTTGGATTTTCCAACAATCGCTTTCCCTAGTTTGGAAAAGAGGTTTTCGTTGGTTTTCTGAAGCCCTTTGTCTAGACTTTCTTTCTTTTCTTTGGAAAAGAAACCGAAAATTCCCATAATCTACATTTTAATTTTGCCATGAAGATAATAAAAAATCCCTCCCAATAAATATCAGGAGGGATTTTTCATCTTGGGCCTTTGAATAAGGACCGTTGATTATTTCTTGAGGGTATCCTGTACCAAAGAGGTTGGAACCATTTCTTCTTTGAAAGTGTAGGCGCCAGTTTTTTCCGACTTGATCGCCCTGACCACTTTAGCGTAAGTTACGCCACCTTCTTTTTTTAGGGTTGCTACTACTTTCTTAGCCATTGCGTTTAGGTTTAGTAATAATGCTTTGCAGCAATATTGATGCCTTGAATTATTTAATTTCTTTGTGAACCGTCACCTTCTTCATGATTGGGTTGAATTTTTTCAATTCCAGTCTTTCGGTTGTGTTTTTACGGTTTTTGGTAGTAATGTATCTGGAAGTACCAGGAAGACCTGATGTTTTATGTTCTGTACATTCCATGATTACTTGTACTCTGTTTCCTTTCTTAGCCATCGCTTGATCTATTTATAGGGTGCGCTAATACTATATTATTTGATGATGATGTTTCCTGCTTTTTGAGCATCCTTCAATACGGCAGAGATGCCTTTCTTATTGATGGTTCTCAAAGCACTGCTGGAAACGGTCAACGTGATCCAAGCATCCTCCTCAGGCACATAGAAGCTTTTCTTGTGAAGATTGGGATAAAACTTACGCTTGGTCTTGTTGTTCGCATGCGATACGTTGTTACCTACTTGAGGTCGCTTACCGGTGATGTCACAAACTTTTGCCATGATATATGATCGAAATATTAAAGACGTTTTTCAATTGAGCTTGCAAATATCGGAAGAAATTGTGAATTACCAAAAGAGCTGCCTAAATAATTCCCTGATTTTCCCTGATTAATCTTTCTTTTCATGGTAAGGGCAATGCCTGCACCCCGAACCGCAGCAGCTCCCCCTTCTGAGATGGTATTGAGCGGTAAATACCATCAACCCATTGGCATCCATATAATAATCCCCATCCTGTATTTCCATCGGTCTAACCGTTTTTTTTGGTGTTTTCATTACTCAACTTACATTTTTCTCATGCCAAGGGATTGTTTCAGAGATTTAGATTGATTTCAGATAAGCATCTTTTTACAAATTAACATGGCTTGAAATTCCCTTTTGCTAACTTTGCGGCTGAGACAACAAAATTACTCATAATTATGGAACAAATTACATCAAGTCAGCAGGCCATTGCCCTGGAAGAAAAATTCGGAGCACACAATTACCACCCCCTACCCGTAGTTTTGGCCAGAGGAGAAGGTGTATACCTCTGGGATGTGGAGGGCAAGAAATATTTTGATTTTTTATCCGCTTACTCTGCGGTCAACCAAGGACACTGCCATCCCAGGATCAAAGAAGCCCTGATTGAGCAAGCCGGAACACTAACCCTAACTTCAAGGGCATTTTATAATGATGTTTTAGGTCCATTTGAGCGGTACATTACGGAGTATTTTGGATTTGACAAGGTACTACCCATGAATACCGGGGCCGAAGGAGTGGAAACGGCAATCAAAATAGCAAGGAAATGGGGATACGAAAAAAAGGGAGTAGAAGAAAATGAAGCGGTCATTGTGGTAGCCGAAAACAACTTCCATGGTCGGACCACCACCATTATCTCTTTTTCCAATGACAAAAATGCAAGAAAAAACTTTGGTCCTTATGCCCCGGGTTTTGTAAAGATTCCATACGATGATATTTCTGCTTTGGAAAAGGCACTTGAGCAAAAAAATGTTGTTGCTTTCCTTGTCGAACCCATACAGGGAGAAGCTGGTGTATATACTCCGGCAGAAGACTACATAAGAGTAGCATCAGAAACTTGCAAGAAGCATCAGGTTTTATTTATAGCTGATGAAATCCAAACTGGAATTGCCAGAACAGGCTCTCTTTTGGCCGTATGTGGCAACTGTACATGTCAAGGTCACTGCGAAAAACAAGAAACATATACCCAGCCTGATTTACTGATTCTTGGTAAGGCTATTTCTGGGGGATTTTATCCTGTATCTGCCGTTTTGGCCAATGATGACATCATGAATGTCATTAAGCCTGGCCAACATGGTTCAACTTTTGGAGGAAATCCGCTGGGGGCTAAAGTTGCCATGACGGCCTTGGAGGTAGTCAGGGATGAAAAACTTGCCCTTAATGCCCGAAAACTAGGTAAAATCTTTCGAGACAGGATGCAGGTTTTGGTGGATAAGTATAGCATTCTCAAACTGGTAAGAGGAAAAGGTCTATTGAACGCAGTGGTGGTCAATGATTCTCCCGAAAGTTCCACGGCCTGGGACATGTGTGTGGCCTTGAAAGAGCATGGGCTTTTGGCCAAGCCCACCCATGGCAATATCATCCGATTTGCACCCCCTTTGGTAATGACTGAGGAGCAGCTTCATGAATGCTGTGACATCATCGAGAGGGTTGTAAAGGAGTTTGAAAAGTAGGCTTTTTACACTCCATCACAGTATTTTGACTGCCCACTAGGAAAACCTTTTGGGCAGTTTTTTTTATTGGGTTAAGTTAAAATTTTGGCAACTCAAAGGTTGAAAATTGATGCATGGTATCCACTTTTATTTTTTTGGGCAAATGCAAAAAAATCACGAGCGAAAAGGGAAAAAACGCTAATCGCCATTATCAGATCACTTCCGGACATGTGTTTAGGTAACAATCCAGTAAAGATTTCTTAACATAAGTTGATTTGTTAACAATTCGGTAACATTGCTGAATAGCCTGAATTATGGTGATTTAGACCTTTTTCAAAGTATTTCTGGCGTCATCCTATGGATTTCACCTCTTTTCCCAAAATTCAAATAACAAATTGATAATCTACCGGACACGATAAGGAAACAATAACTTCTCAACTTTGCATCGCTGTACAATTTAATTTTATCTACTTCTTGGTATGCGAACAACTTTCGCTTTGGTCATGACCTTCCTGGTTTTGACCTTCCATGGTGTTTTTGCAAGGGACACGATGGAAGACTCAGTAAGTACCAATGCTGTTGAAACACCTGTTAAAAAGCATTGGGCTGAAAGTATCCAATTGAGAGGTTATGCCCAATTGCGGTATAACCGGCTATTTGAGACCAATCCATTGCTCCAGTGTGAACAATGCGATAAATCCTGGGGGGAAAACGGAGGGTTTTTCTTTCGTAGGATCCGGATGATCTTTTATGGTGACATTCATCCTAGGATTTACTTTTACATTCAGCCGGATTTCGCTTCCGGAGGAGGAAATTTTGCTCAGATCAGAGATGCCTATTTTGATCTTGGCTTGGATGCCAAGCAGGAATTTAGGTTGCGAATTGGTCAGAGCAAGGTGCCTTTTGGTTTCGAAAACCTGCAGTCCAGTCAAAACCGGGTTCCCTTGGACCGAAATGATGGTTTAAATTCCGCAGTCGCCAACGAACGGGACATCGGGGTCATGTTTTATTATGCACCTACTGAAATCCGAAAAAGATTTTCATACCTGGTGTCATCAGGACTGAAAGGATCAGGAGATTATGGTGTTTTTGGACTAGGCTTGTACAACGGACAAACTGCCAACAATCCGGAAAAAAACAACTCCTTGCACGTGGTATCAAGGGTGACCTATCCCTTTGAATTGCCGTCAGGACAGATCATTGAAGGTTCTTTCCAAGGGTATACCGGAAAATTTGTCATCAACCGAAATCCTTTGACTGATTTTGACCAGACCGAATTTAGGGAATATAGGTATGGGCCGAGCTTTATCATGTATCCACAGCCTTTTGGTATTCAGGCCGAATTTAACTGGGGAAGAGGACCTGAGTTCAATCCTGAAACCATGGATGTGGAGGACAAGCCATTGGAAGGTGGATATGTATTGGCTTCCTATTTTTTGAGATCTGGTAAGGATATTTTTATTCCTTTCACTAGATACCACTATTATAAGGGCGGGAAAAAACATGAGTTGGATGCCACACGGCATCGGGTAAAAGAACTGGAGATAGGGGTGGAGTGGCAACCGCATCGAAATTTTGAACTCGTTGCTATGTATACCATATCAGATCGGACCTTTGAAAATTCGCTTAACCCTGACAACAGACAAAAAGGAAGTCTACTCAGATTACAGGCACAAATCAATTTTTGATTTAGATTCCTGAAGATGCCAATGAGCAATATTTTCCAAACAAAATCCATATGGTAAAATTTTGGATTTCTATTCTTAAATTTGGGCTTATTGGTTCAAACCTATATACATGAACACGATCAAGCTTCAGATTTTTGCTGTTTGGCTCACAGTATATCTCCTTACACCCGTTAGATTTGAATACATCAAATCCTACACAGCTGTTCCCGATAAACCTGTTCAAGCAGACAATGTAAAGGATAGGCTGAATAAACTGCTTGTGGAAGGTGACATTCCCATGCTGCAACCGGAAGAAGTGGTTATCATCAACCTATGGGCTACCTGGTGCGGCCCTTGCATCCAAGAGATTCCCGACCTTAATGATCTGGTGGATAAGTATGAAGGAAAGAAAGTCAGATTTATTGCTTTTTCGGATGAAAATGAAACGGTCTATCAGAAATTTGTTGGAAAAAGAAGGCAGTTTCGATTTGATTATGAGCTCAGTTTTGGAAACCTGGATGCGTATGATTTTCTGAAAGCCTTTGATCAAAGGTACCATGGAAGAGCCATTCCGCTTCACCTTATGGTAACGGCGGAGGGTGAAGTCAAACAGGTATTGGTGGGCGCCTCACCTTTACATCCACAAATGATGGAAAACTTTTTAGATGAACAATTGAAATAGCATTTGAGAAAGGTTTTACGAGAATTAGAAACATTCCGGACCCGAATCTTCTTTCATAATCATTACTTTTGTTGGTAAACCATAAAATTGCCATGCTAAGAAGACCCAGAAGAAACAGGAAATCAACCGTAATTCGGGAAATGGTCGAAGAAACCCGACTATCAGTCAAGGATTTCATTTTCCCTGTTTTTTTGATAGAAGGTGTTAACCAAAAAATTCCTGTTGCCTCCATGCCTGGAATTTATCGTTATTCCTTGGATTTGCTTTTGGAGGAGGTCGAAAGCTGTCTAAAATTAGGGATTAAAGCCTTTGATATTTTCCCCGCTTATCCTGAGGACAAGAAGGACAAATGGGCTACAGAAAGTTACCAGCCTGATACATTTTACCTCAAAGCCATCCACAAGATCAAATCCACTTTTCCAGAAGCCTGTGTGATGACCGATGTGGCCATGGATCCGTACAGCTCAGATGGACACGATGGATTGGTTCAAAATGGCAAGATACTCAATGATGAGACCTTAGAAATCCTTGGCAAAATGGCTTTGGCCCAAGCAAGGGCAGGAGCCGATATTTTAGGTCCCTCTGATATGATGGATGGAAGAGTTGGGTATATCCGACAGGTACTGGATGAGCATGATTTCACCGAAGTTTCCATCATGTCTTATACCGCCAAATACGCCAGTGCATTTTATGGGCCTTTCAGAGATGCTTTGGACTCTGCGCCTAAGATGGGAGACAAGAAATCCTATCAAATGGATCCGGCGAATTATCGGGAGGCTTTGATAGAGGCAGATCTTGATGCAGAGGAAGGGGCTGATTTTCTGATGGTCAAGCCTGCCCTGGCTTACCTGGATGTGATTCGCCTGCTGAATGACAATTATAACCTTCCTATCGCCGCCTATAATGTGAGCGGTGAATATGCCATGATCAAAGCAGCAGATGAAAAAGGCTGGCTAGACGGAGAAAGGGCCATGTTAGAATCTCTATTGAGTATCAAAAGAGCAGGCGCCAATGTGATTCTAAGCTATTTTGCCAAGGAGTTTGCCCTGCTTTCAAAATAAGTGTAGTCACCAAGAAATGGGTTCCAATCTTGATAGCTATTTAACTAGGCACCTTTTTCCTTACTATTTGCATGCTTTGTATTAAGTTTGTGCTAGTTTTTGTTGGGGCAAGTTTTATACGGCCTCTCCATTAAACCCAGCATCAACCCATGGATAGACAAGCCCTCTTTCAACACATTCAGAACAAGTCCTCCTTCCTCTGTGTGGGATTGGACACAGACCTTTCCAAAATACCTACCCATTTGCTGAAGGAAAAAGATCCGGTCTTCGCCTTCAATAAACAAATTATTGATCATACTGCAGACCATGCGATAGCCTATAAACCCAACTTAGCCTTCTACGAAGCCCAAGGACCTAAAGGGTGGGAAAGCCTTCAGAAAACCCTTGAATACATTCCCAAAGACATTTTTACTATAGCCGATGCCAAAAGAGGCGATATCGGAAACACTTCTGCATTGTATGCGAAAGCTTTTTTTGAAACCATGGATTTTGACGCTTTAACTGTGGCGCCCTATATGGGTGAGGATAGTGTAAAACCATTCCTGGATTTCAAAGACAAGTGGGTCATTTTATTGGCCCTGACCTCTAACCAAGGCAGTCAAAATTTCCAGTCCCTGCTCCTTGAAGACGGGAGTCCTCTGTATTCGGAGGTTTTGAAGAAGAGTCAACAATGGGGAAATTTGGATAACCTGATGTATGTGGTGGGAGCGACGAGAGGGGAAAGAATTGCCGAAGTCAGAAAAATTGTTCCCGACCATTTTTTTCTGGTACCGGGCGTTGGAGCGCAGGGCGGGAGTTTGGAAGAAGTGGCCCGCTACGGGATGAACAAACAGTGTGGCCTTTTGGTCAATTCCTCAAGAGGCATCATTTATGCTTCAAGAGACAAAGATTTTGGACGGTCAGCACAAAAAGAGGCGATAAAGATAAAAGAGGAAATGGGTCAGCTGTTGGATCAGTATTGTCATTAAGAACCAAAACCATGTGGAAAGAAATTGCCGTATTGGTTAGAAAGGAAATCACCCTGGAGTGGAGGCAAAAGTATGCCCTCAATGGTATCCTATTGTATGTAGTAAGTGCGGTTTTTCTCACTTATCTCAGTGTAGGTGCCCAGCAAGGTAACCTTAATGTCGGGACTTGGAATGCCTTGTATTGGATCATCATTCTTTTTTCTGCTGTCAATGCGGTTGCCAAAAGTTTCGTTCAGGAGCATCAAGGCAGGCAGCTGTACTATTACATGATCGCTTCCCCTGAAGCCATCATTATTTCCAAAATTTTTTACAATACCTTGCTGACCCTGATGTTGGCTTTGTTGGGTTATCTGGTGTTTGGGGTGATATTGGGAAATCCGGTGCAGGACCAAGGTCTTTTTCTCTTGAACCTCTTTTTGGGATCTGTGGGATTCTCGGCCTGTCTTACCATGGTTTCGGGGATTGCTTCCAAAGCGGGTAACAACGCGACGCTGATGGCCATCCTGAGTTTTCCCATCATTATTCCCATCTTATTGATGTCCATACGGATTTCTAAAAACGCCCTGGATGGTTTGGATTGGTCTGTCAGTGTGGATAAGTTGATCACCCTTTTGGCGATCAATGCCGTGATCGCTGCCACGGCTTATATACTTTTTCCTTACCTCTGGAGGAGTTGAGATTTTCCACTTGGCGAAAGCTGTTTGAAACCCCAAAACAAAAGATTTACCTTATCTCTTTGGTTTCCTGTTTCTATACCCCTCTTTCCGATTTTCTGCCATTTATCCAAAACGGGACTTATTATATGACAAAAAGCACAGGAATGAGAAACTTATGGCTTATTTTTGCACTTAATTAAGCAAACGAAATAAAATGAGAGCAAACTGGTGGAAGGTACTGTCAGTCATCTTATTGGGATTTACCCTGACCGTGGGCCTTTTGGGAGATGTTCCTAGACTGCCTATTCTCAATGAAACCATTCGGGCTTTGTATTTCCATGTGACCATGTGGTTTGGCATGATCCTTATGCTGGTGGTAGCGGTATACCACAGCATCCGATACCTGCGATCCAATGACCTGAAGCATGATGATATGGCCATAGAATTTACCAATTCCGCCATTCTTTTTGGTGTCTTGGGAATTGTCACGGGCATGTTGTGGGCTAAATTTACTTGGGGAGACTATTGGAGTGGTGATCCCAAACAAAACGCTTCAGCCATTGGATTGCTGATGTATTTTGCCTATTTGGTTTTAAGAAATTCACTCACTGATGTATATCAAAGAGCCAGAATAGGTGCCATTTACAATATCTTTGCCTTTGCGGCTTTTATTCCGCTGATCTTTGTCTTGCCAAGACTTACCGATAGCCTTCACCCTGGCAACGGAGGTAATCCTGGATTCAATGCCTATGATCTTGACAGCAATCTTAGATTGGTGTTCTATCCCGCGATTATAGGTTGGACGCTTTTGGGAGCATGGTTGAGTACAGTTAGGGTGAGACTCAGAAGGATAGAGCGAAAACTTGAAAACAAACTGATTAATCAGACTTAAATGAAAAACTGGTTCTGCATCCTTTTCCTAGTGATCAGCCTGAATGCATCGGCTCAGGATAAAATCCCCATCACAGAGGAAGACTATCAAAATTCCCGAATTGAAATGGCGGACGTCATGCGTTCTAGCGGAAAAATTTATGTGCTAGTTGGCATTATCGGGATTGTTTTCGGCGGAATTTTGGTTTACCTCATAAGTACCGATAGGAAAGTGGTCAAACTCGAGAAAATGCTCAAAGAAGAGAGTGGATATGATTGAATATCATTTTATTCAGAAAATTTCCGATTAAAATGCTTAATAACAATGATCAGAGAGATAGGTTTTGTCGTTAGGTACAATGAGCCTTCTTGCTGTATAAATTGATAAAAATTATGAAAAAGGGACATATCATCGGGATTGGAATCATAGCCGTCGCCATCTTGATCATCATTTCCTCCATTGGAGATGCAAGTACTTATGAAAGTTTCTCCACAGCTAAAGCCTTGGCAGTAAAAGGCGATAGCAAAGCCATCCACGTGGTAGGAGAATTGAAAAAAGACGCGTATGGTAGGGTAGTAGGCTTGCAGGTAGAAGAAGATAAAACCTCCTTCATTTTTACCATGGTGGACAATGATGGCATAGAGCAACAGGTTTATTACAACGAACCTGTTCCAGCGGATTTTGTTAGGACTGAACAAATCGTCGTTATCGGTTCTTTTAAGTCTGAGGAAATGTTTGTTGCAGATAAGATCCTCATGAAATGCCCATCCAAATATCAGGAGACTGAGGTACAGTCAGCCGGAATGTAAGCATGTTTCCTTCTCGATTAAAGTAAACTATGATCAATACCTTTGTTGGTAATTTAGGCCATTTCGCAGTGGTCTTGGCTTTTGTAAGCGCCATCCTCACAGCTTATGCTTATTACAGATTCAGTATCGCTTCTGAATTGGAAAAACCCAGTTGGCAAAAATTCAGTCGGACGGTTTTTTACGTGCATGCGCTTTCCAGCGTGACCATCGCTTTTGCTCTTTTTGAAATTATCTACAACCACCGGTTCGAGTATTTCTACGCTTATTCCCATTCCTCCAAAGCACTGCCAGTGCATTACATGATCTCAAGTTTTTGGGAAGGTCAGGAAGGGGCCTTTATCCTTTGGATCTTTTGGAACATGGTTTTGGGACTTATTTTGATTCGCACCAACAAGGCATGGGAGGGACCTGTCATGATCGTTTTCGCATTGGTTCAGGCTTTCCTTGTTTCCATGATTTTAGGCGTGGTAATTGGGGATTTAAAGATAGGTAGTTCTCCTTTCATGTTGTTGAGAGATGTCAGCAATGCCCCTATTTTCCAGATCAATCCAGATTTTGTACCTGCTGATGGTACGGGGCTTAACCCGTTGTTGCAGAACATTTGGATGGTAATTCATCCACCTACCTTGTTTCTAGGGTATGCCTCTACTTTGGTACCTTTCGCCTTTCTGATGGCGGGATTGGCTACAAAAAAATATTCCGAATGGATCAGACCAGCATTGCCATGGGCCATATTTTCGGCTATGATTCTGGGGATGGGCATCATAATGGGAGCCTATTGGGCTTATGTGACGTTAAATTTTGGAGGTTATTGGAATTGGGATCCAGTAGAAAATGCCGTTTATGTGCCTTGGTTGATTTTGGTGGCATCTATTCACACCATGATCACCTTCAAAAAAAGCAGCACAGCACTCAAAACCTCCATTGTTCTGGTGATTTCCACCTTTATCCTGGTACTTTATGCTACTTTCTTGGTCCGAAGTGGCGTCTTGGGAGATGCCTCTGTACATTCCTTTACAGACTTAGGGCTATCAGGGCAATTGTTGATTTACATGCTCTTTTTTCTCTTCGCTGCAGTTTTTCTGGCCGCAAAGTCCTGGAAACACATCCCCACTTCGGAAAGAGAGGCATCAGTTTATTCCAGAGAATTTTGGATTTTCATCGGAGCCACCACCTTGGCTTTGATGGCTTTTCAGGTTATTTTGCCTACTTCCATTCCAGTATTTAATGCCATCGTGGAAATGTTTGGAGGCATTTCAAACATGGCTCCCCCGGCGGACCAAGTAGGTTTTTACACCAAATTCCAATTGTGGTTTGCCGTTATCCTGGCTTTGTTGACCGCGGTGGGACAGTTCTTTTGGTGGAACAAAATGGACGGAAAAACCCTAAAAGAAGCATTGACAGTTCCTTACATCATTACCATTTTACTCACAGCCATCATTATTGTTTTGGCAAAGGTGTATGACATAAGGTTTATGGTGATTGTTTTGGCAGGTGTGTTTACCATTGTGGCCAACAGCACCATTTTAATCAAGATACTCAGAAAATCAAGCTTTAAATTGGCTGGCGGTTCTCTAGCCCATATTGGCTTGGGGATGATATTGATTGGGATCATGTTTTCTTCGGGATACTCTGAAGTAATCTCTACCAATCTGAGTGGTTTGACCTATAAGCGAGAATGGGAAGATGATCTTAATAAGCAGAATGTGTTGCTTTGGGTCAACAAACCCACCCAAATGAAGGATTACGATGTGGTATACCGGGGAAGACACAAGAAGGTGGTGGGTGTGCCTGGTTATGTCAGAGTAAATAAGCTACAAACCACAGATGATGTCAATGTAGCCATTGCCCTTGAGGACATTTCGGCTAAAGGAAAGGTGTATCATCAAAAAGGAGATAAAGTAAATCTGGTCCTTGAGGAAAACAGTTATTTTGAAATAGAATATTATCAGGACGATGAGTACAAATTTACCCTCTTCCCTATGTCTCAACCCAATCCCACGATGGGGCTGATCTCCTCGCCGGATTCCAAAAGGTTTCTCTCCAAGGACTTATACACCCATATATCTGCCATCAATGATTATGAGGATCCTGAATGGAAGGAAGATGAATGGTACGAAATCAGTCCCGGAGAACAGGTTTTCATCAGTGATTTCGTAACAAATTTTGAAGGTGGGGAAGTAATCACAGAGGTGGAAGGCTTTGAATTGGAGGAAGGTGATATTGCGGTGAAAGCCAAGCTGATCGTTCTGGACAATGATATAAGAAAGCCTCTTGAACCCATTTTTCTGATCCGGGGCAGTCAAGTGGGTAGGATTCCGGTCATTGACAATGACCTGGGTGTCAAAGTGACCTTGGAAAATATTTTGCCGGAAGAAAACAAATTTGTTTTTAAGGTCAACCGCTACCAAAAGGATTATGTGGTGATGAAAGCCATGGTCAAACCCCATATCAACATTCTTTGGGCTGGCACCATCATCATGCTCTTCGGATTCTCAGTAGCCATTTACAGGCGATATGATGAATTCAGTAAGATGCGTGACAAAGGATTGGAATAAAATTTTTATGGAAAGAAGAAACCGAGACCACCCTAAAGAAGTTGGTCTCGGTTTCTTTATTTTTTCAGGAAATTTTGGTTATTTCAGCTATGAATTTCAAAATTGTTCTCTTAGGTACAGGTCACGTAGCCTGGCACCTGGCTCCAGCAATGGAAAATGCGGGGCACCATGTCTTGCAGGTGTACGGAAGAAATATAAAGGCAGCTTCAAAAATTACCGAACGGCTGTATGAAGCTGAGCCCAAGGATGACCTGGACTTCTCAGAAAGCAAAGCAGAAATTTTTATTTTGGCTGTAAGTGATTCTGCTATCAGTGAAATCGCTGATAAGGTGATCCTTCCAGAAGACAGCATTCTGGTCCATACCTCAGGAACAGTGCCACTGGATTACCTTAACTACAGTTCGGCTTCTTTCACCGGTATTTTTTACCCACTACAGACCTTCACCGCCGGAAGAGAGTTGGAAATGGATGATGTACCTTTTATTTTGGAATCGGATGATCAGACTACGCTGCAGAAGTTGAAAAAATTGGCTAAAAGCCTTTCTCCTCTGCAATATGTGGTTAAATCAAAAGATCGTAAGGCCTTGCATATCGCAGCAGTGTTTTCCAATAACTTTACCAATCATATGATCAGGATCGCAGAAGAGGTGATGCGAAGACAAGGATTGGATTTTGACATGCTCAAACCCCTCATCATTGAGACCATCGGCAAAAGCTTAGAAATGGGATCAAAATATGCCCAAACAGGACCGGCCATACGCAATGATTTTGAAACCCTCGAAGACCATGTTCATTTTCTAAACTACAATGAGCAGCTGGCTGAAATTTATAAACAGATATCTCAGGATATCATCGATTCAAATTGAACTAATTCATGAAAAATTAAAAATATCTTTGTCTAAAATGCAAATAAAATAATTCAAAACATGTTTTTGTTAATGTGAAATTATTTACTAATTTTGACATGGGTGATTAAGCAACTTTTTCTGCTAAAAATTTTAAGATTAAGTCACTGCGAGGGGTATTTTAAAAATCGTTTTTTAGGCCCCTTTCTCTTTTTTGGTGCCTTCCTTCAAAAGTTAATGATCAATCGTATCGTGAGGATATTTAAATTCCATTGTTGATCCCTAATACTAGAGCCAAATTTTTATGGTTTCTTTGATGCTAACAGAAAGAATTCTATCATTTGGACAAACCTGTCTTATTTGAAGGTGTCTGGCACATGTTGTCCTCCTGATACGATTACAAACTTATATAATAGCCCTTTTGCTTCCAATGCTTTGGTAAAAAGTTCACTTTGGCAATAGGGTACCACAATGTCTGCATCAACGGGGATGACCAAAAATTGCGGGTCACTTTAGTAAGCTGCCTTTATTTTTTCTTTATCGGACCTATTCCTTCGATTAATCGAATTCAATGCCTGTTCCTACAGACCCATCCTGTTTTTTTGAACCTAACCATGCTTATACTATTTGTGCTCACCAACACTATTTCTAGCTATTTCAATGTCTCTAGCCACATCTTTTCGCAATAATGCCCAATGGAAAAGATTGTCCTCATTGGGATAAAAGAAATTGTGGTTGTAATGCGTAAGAGGCATATCTTTGTAAAGAGGGCGTGAAATCTGAATTACCTCATCCCAATAAGCCAAAGCCTTTTCAAGGTGATCAATCGCTTCCTGTTGATAATTGGCGTCTGACGTTTTTCTAAAAGTCTGTAAAGCCACTGCTCCACGTAGCTTTTCGGCAAAATATAGGCCTAAATTTGCCCAAATCTTCACATCGGCCACTTCATGCAGAAGGGAAGCATCATTGGATACATCAATCCCTTCAACAAGCCGCAATGCCTCAAGGTTGTCATGCTCCAGATTTTTGGCCAAACTTAGTGGAGTGGTGGACCCGGCACCAAATGAGCCTTTGGTGAGCCCTTTATCCACATAGTCAGCCACTGACACGTAATCTTTATCCATGGTGGGGTGCGCTATCAATTGGTTTACAGAAATAAATTTGGTAGTATCTCCCTGAAGGGCCAAGAAACCTTCACTATACAATGTAAAATCCCATTTGGAGTCATATTGAGAGGCCAAACGAAGCTGGGTGGAAGAGGCCAGAGAAAATGCATTCAACAAATTGTCCCCACCATCTCCATACCGCTGATTGAAAGCCGCTTGAAAAACCTTATCGGGGGTTTTAGGATCATAAAGCAACCTGCCCCAAAGCTTATAAAAAAGCCACTGTCTTTCAAAAGCATATTTCCAGTTGAAGGAACCGTTTGAGGAAGTGAAATAATCTTTGGCGGGAATATAACATTCGGATCCAACGAAGTACCCTCCTACATAGGAAGCTTCTCCGTTACGGGCAATATGTTCTCGGATAAAGCTTGGCACTCCCCACCTCAAGGCAAAGAAATCTTCATTCCTTGCCATCCATGTTATTTTGTAATTGGAAGGAAGGGGATCGAAATAGGTATCGCCCAGATCCCCACCATGGACTTTCACCAGTTTGGGGGTGGAGTGTGCATGGGACCAATTGAACTTCATCTCGGCCCAAATAGGCCCATCGAAGCGGTTTTCCAACCTTTCGATCGCCTCTCTTGTGACTACCTCTACGTTTCTGCTGGTACCGCCTTCAGATGACAGACCGGAAGAAAACGGAACCCGGTGGATCAGTTTTACGGGCCTATTGGCTTCCAACATTCCTGCAATCAGGACATCATCCATCCAAAGTTGTCTTTCCAGGGGAGTCATACCAGCCATGCCTTCCCCATGTGAGATGCCTATGCCATCCAGATCAGGATATTCTTCCAAAACCTGTGTTACACTTTCCCGCAAATACCGACGAACTATCTCAGAGGTATCCCCCTCTACATAATAATTGGGGAAGACATTGTCTTTTGCTAACCCATGGGCTTGGGAAAATTCCTCAGATACAAATATGCTCCAATGTACCAAATAGGTATCCAATCCACGCTCTTTGGCCATTTGGAATATGGAGGCATACAATTTTTTCCATTCCGCCAGTTCTTGATCGGTCCAAGGGCTTGCCTCAGGAAAATTCTTCGGTTTGATCATGAAAGTATATGGATGCATGTTCCAAAGACTGATGGTATTGAAGCGGTTCTTGACCATCATATCCAAAAACGCCTTCCAAAATTCAGGATCTTTTGCTGTCTCCATATGCAGGTCAAGCGCTGAACTCTCACGGTAGGTTTGCCATGGAAGGTTGAATTTGATGGCTCGAAACTCCTGATTTGGACTTGCTTCGGAAGCTTTGATCTCTCCTAGGGTTTGTCCATTTTCTAGGGCCTCCACCACTGCGAGGGCCCCGTAAATCATTCCCCTTTGATCACCCCCATAAATGCTGATGACTTTTGCTTCCGGAATGATAGAAAATGATTCTGGTTTGAGCCGCATGGGATGAGTGGCCAAACTAATCAGGAAATCATAATTGCCGGGTGCTGATTGAATTTGATATCCCTTTTGTTTTAGAACTTGGGAAAGTTGAGAATAAGCATATGTGGATTGGGGTGAGGTTTTGTCATACGCAAGATATACCGATTGTGCTTGTATAGAAGACAAGCTCCCAAATAGCCCAATAGTAAGGCAAATCAACAGTTTTTTCAGGTTTATCATTTCAGGAAATTTTCTTTAGATAAATAGGCAGATGTAGAAAGATACGTAATCGGTCCGGAATTGAAAAGTGTCAATGTTCATGTATCATCTAGAAGGGTCTATTTCCTGATAAGGGGTATAGATTTATGTCACTGTGGTTTCAAAGATGCCCAAGATGATTAATTTTGTCCTTAAACAAACCCAAAATCTACTCATTAATCCCTTAGCTTATGAAAAAATTCTTTGCTTTTGCCCTTCTGATTTTAACGGTTGAAGCCATGGGCCAACGGCTTTCTGACAAGGAGAAGCTACTCATTCAGCGGGTTGAGGAAAATTACGAGGAGATGTTGGGTCTTTTAGAAGAAACGGTCAATATCAATTCGGGCACTTTAAATCTGAATGGTGTCAGGGAAGTGGGTCGTATCTTCGAAAGGGAGTTTCAAACCATCGGTTTTGAAACAGAATGGGTGAGCCTGCCGGATTCCCTAAACAGAGCAGGTCACTTTGTGGCCACAAAAAAGTGAAGTATAGGCAAAAAGCTTTTTTTTATCGGGCATTTGGATACGGTTTTTGAAGCAGATATGCCTTTTTCTCCTTTTACCATCATCAATGACAGCACCGCTACCGGACAGGGAGTGAATGACATGAAGGGTGGAAATGTCATGATCTTTGCCAGCTTAAAAGCCCTACACGAGTTGGGTATGTTGAAAGACCGAACCATTGTAGTTTATTTTACCGGAGATGAAGAAAATGCCGGAAACCCTGAAGAGGTGAGCCGGGGGGATTTTATCAGAAGAGCCCAGTCCTGTGATATTGCCTTAGGTTATGAGACTGCTCAAGGATTTAACATTGCCACTGTTGCAAGGCGTGGGGCCAGTACATGGTCTTTGGAAACGGAAGGCAATCAAGCACATTCTTCGGGTGTCTTCAGTGAAAGGGTAGGCTATGGGGCCATTTATGAGGCATCCCGCATATTGAACCAATTCAGAGAAGAACTAGGAGGGGAAACCTATCTGACTTTTAATCCCGGACAAATTGTGGGTGGTTCTGACATTTCTTTTGACTCCCAAAGTGGAAAAGCTGAGGCATTGGGTAAAACGAATATTGTTTCCCGCAAAGCCTATGTGACCGGTGATCTTAGGTTTTTGGGAGAGGATCAAAAAGAAAGGGCAAGGGAAAAAATGCGGGCCATTGTGGATCAAAACCTGCCTGGCACGTCTGCTAGGATTGTGTTTCAAGATGGCATTCCATCTATGCCACCGACAGAGGGGAACTTGGCATTGGCCGGCATCTTGGACCAAGTCAGTCAGGATTTGGGTTTTGGGGAAGTAAGGCCCGGGGATCCCGGTTCAAGAGGGGCAGGGGACATTTCCTACCTTGCCGAATACTTGGATTGTCTCGATGGAATAGGAGCTCCGGGTAGAGGAGCCCATACCCCAAATGAAACCATCAACTTAAAAGAGTATCCTGACCTGATCAAAAGAAGTACCTTATTGGTGTACCGACTCCTTCACGGAAAATAAGTCTCAAATCCCAACTAAAATCTCGAAACCCGAAAGCCTTCGATGTTTAAAGGAGGGGATTGGCCGCTCAGCAGATTGGCCAAGATTTTTCCCGTAGCTGGCGCAAGGCTGACGCCCATCATGGCATGCCCGGAGCCCACCCAAACGTTGTCAAGGTTTGGCGCGGGGCCGATGTAAGGCAATCCGTCAGGCGTGCAGGGACGAAGGCCATGCCAAATGTCCTCTTGTTTTGGAAAGGTGGCCTCAAAGTCAGGATAATACCGCTTGATGGCTTCAAAAATACCGCGTACCCGGCTGAGGTTGATGGCTTCATTGGTCCCGGCGATTTCCATGGTACCACCAAAACGTACCTCATCTCCGAAAGGGGTCATCGAAACCTTCATGTCTGTCAGGATGCTGGCCTGTTGCAGTTGGGGTTGGTTTTTTTGCATAAAACTGTACCCTTTGCCTCCCATCAAGGGCAATTTAAAGCCCATTATTTCCGCCAATTCAGCTGACCAAGCTCCACCACAAAGAATGATCTTTCCCACATCAATGGCTTCGTTTTGGGTTATCACCTTATTGATGGTGCCGTTTTTCCTTTCAAAAGCCCTTACCAACGAATTGGGTTGGATGGTTACGCCGTTTTTCAACAGGTATTTTTGAAGAAATTGGTATAAGGCTGCGGGTTTAAGATGGGCATCTCCGGGAAAGAGCACGGCTCCCCGGGCATTGACCTGTTGATTGGGTTCCAGTTTTTGGATATCGGTTGGGCTGAGGATTTCTGCTTGCACGCCATTTTTCCTGGCCAAGACAGCAAATTCATTTTCCTCTTTTTCTCCGGCAGAAGTTTGGTAAAGCATCATCAAGCCTTTTTCAACCCATCCAATATCTGTTTTTGAGTGCGATTCTTTAAACTCATGGTAAAGTGATTTACTGTAGAGCCCAAGGTTTTTTAAAAAAGGAATGCTTTTCTCTACTGTTTTTTCATTGGCGGAACGGTAAAAAAGCAGGCACCAATGAAAAAGTTTTCGGTCCCATTTGGGATGAATGTAAAAAGGGCTTTTGGCAGAAAGCATCCACCCGAGTCCTTTGCTGACCATCCCCGGTGAGGCCAATGGCATGATGTGACTGGGCACAACCATGCCCGCATTGCCTGTAGAACAATTGACCTGAAGGTCTCCCTTGTCCAGGATCATCACCTCTATACCCTGTTTATGCAGATAGTAAGCGGTGAAAAGTCCCACTATGCCTCCGCCAATGATAACGGTTGGTTTCATGTTCCAATTTAGCGGGTTTTAGGGGAAATAAAATGATTGAAGCATCATAGATTTCTCCCTTCGGTCGAAATGACCAAGGGGCTACGGTCGAAATGACTAGAGGCGATAAAGTCGAAATGACAAGGGATGCGAGTTTTCAGATATTCCGAATATGAATTTGCTTCAAGAAATCAATCCTTATTGGCAGCAAGGTTTTCCTGTCTGGTATGTATGTTTTGGATGACATGGTTACCTACCATTCTTCCTTGGTCTACCCCATTATCGATGGCGGGGATATAATGAATCCCCCCGTAAAAACGGCTAATGGCAGCCTCTGCCGCTGCTTGGCTGAAAGAATCAAATTCTCTGATCGGTAATCCATAAGCCACTTCAGTGGAATCCACTAAATGTAACTCATCCCCGAGCAAATGGCCTAAGGCCAAAGAAGCAGCCGTTGAAATCACACTGTGACCACTGGTGTACTCAGGAAATGGAGGGGTCTGAAGCAAGGGCAACCAATCCTCATCGATGTGCAGGTTGATGTAGGTTTCCGGTCTTATCAAGACACTGCGGTATTTTTCATCCCAGCAGGAAATAAAACCATCGAATAGTGTGATGGCAGTAACCGCATGTGTTTCTGCGGCAGCTTTCCAATCAAGCCCTTTTGCCTTGGAAGCAATTGAGGCGATTCCGATCCAATGTCCACCAGGGGTAATTTTCTTTTCGGCAAACATCACATGCCCTTTGACATTCATTTTGTAAGGGTTGCAATCCCAGAAATAAGCAATATCGGATTGTTCTTTGGTCAATTCCTTTCCGACCTTGAATACTTCATAGGCTTCCTGATAAAATTCGCTTTCCGGGATGATATCAAATGGGGTAGGGGCTTTAGGAATAAACTGATTGGCTGAATCCAAAAGGAAAGGCCTGATTTTGTTCCAATGAGGTTCAATCCCTTCCATGTAGGCAGGTGGGGTTGGTTTCCAGGAATTGTCATCGTTTCTGATGGTGTATTTTTCGAAGGAGCGGCTTTGGTGATAATTGTCCTTGGAGGCATAGGCCAAGACATGGGCGGCTACCTCTTTGCCCAAGGCCACGGAGTTTTCAAATACCTTTTTGGGAATTCCCTGCTTTTTGATTCTTTCAAACATTTTTTCCTGCTGAGCGATCATTTTCTCTTCCGAAAAAATCAGACTGGTCCCCACTTCATAAAATGCAGTCATGGATGCCAGGGGGAAGTGACACGCTTTGGAAGTATCAAATTCTTTCTTCTCAAAACCATTCAATTGGCCCATCATCGATTTGTACTGGGGATCAGCCAAAACAGCCACCTCGTAAGCGGCGATATTGGCATAGGCATAAATTCTGCTGGCTACCGGTGGAGAAAAAATATCATGAATGATCACCCCTGTGATCTGGGTATTGCCCTGTGCCAGAGCATCACTATCCAACATCGCATCTTTGTAGGCGGTATTCTCTTTGCAACCCCCCCAAACCAACATGCCGGCCAATAAAATGCTTAAAACGGATAATCTGAACTGTATCATGGGTATTGTTATTTGCACTGGACCCGAAATTTAACGGAATTTATTATTATTGTCAACAACTATATCTACCTAGAAATTCCTTAGGGAAGCGGAATCCAAACTGGGTGATCATCGTTTCTGACGGCCAATAGATACTTTTTCCCTCCTTTTTTAACCATTACCATTCTTCTATATTGACCCCAATTGGTCTTTTCATCATAATTTGAGAAGATGGTAGACATGCCATTGGATAGGGAAATCCGGGTAAAGGGCATTGCTGCTGATTTGCCCAAATCATGACGAAAATCATAGAAGTTCCCAGCGGTTAAGACCATGGATTCTGAGCTATCCTTATACCAGTGTAAAGCCATGATCGGGCTAAATTGACTCTTTATGGGAAAAGGGTGGAAATCAAAATCCCCATTTCCATTATTGAGGAAATACCCTGACCGAAGTTCGTTGACTTCAAGTACGTGAGCGGCTCGAAGCACATCATTCCCAAACAAATCTGATGGTTTTCTGATTTGAGCGTAGCTGAAGTAACTTTCGTGTTGCTTTTTGATTACCGGGAGTTGTTTGATCAGGTCATCCCTCGTAGCAAAGGGAACCAATTGATCACCCATATAATGAAAAATAAGCGGATCATCCTGCCCATTGCCATCAAAATCATGGTGGTAAAGGTAAATGGGGTTTTCCTTGCTGGCTTTGAGCTTGGAATTAAGGCCTAGATTCCCTACCAAAATGTCCAGGTGCCCGTCCCCATTGACATCTTCTATCGAAACCGTATTGTACCAGCCTGCTCGGTCATCCAGGCCGGTGATAGGGGTCCTTTTAAATTTTCCATCGCTTGTTTTTTTATAAACCTGTACAGGCATCCAGTCTCCTGCTAGTATCAATTCCTTCACCCCATCCCCATCCAGGTCGGCCCACTGCGCTGCATTGACCATACCAGGTCTAAAGCCTGCTCCAAAATAGTGCTCAGTAGCATCCCTGAACTTTCCCTGGCCGTCATTGATCAAAAGGTAGGAATAAGGAGCAGCACCATAATTTCCCGTCACGACCTGGGCTCCTACAAAGATATCCGGATATCCATCTCCATTTACGTCATGAATGGCCAAAGCGCCGGTGTTTTCCCCTAAAGGGGGTAAAGCATTGGGTGAAAAAACAAGGTTGCCCTGACCGTCATTGAGAAAGAGCCGGTCATAGTTAAACAATTCACCACTGTTCAATTCCTGCCCACCACTTCCTACATACAAATCCGGGAATCCATTTTGATTGGCATCAAAAAAAACGGCCACCACGTCTTCTGCCAGCTTGAGTTGCTCAAAAATCGGTGTAGGTTTTAGGGTGAATTCTCCATTCGGCTGCTGGAGGAAAAGGGCTCCAGGCTGACCTTTGGCCCCTCCCAGGTAAAGGTCATCCAAGCCGTCTCCGTTGACATCGGCCACAGCCAAAGCAGGTCCCATGGAACTGTAGTGCTTGGGCAGCAGGTACTCTCTTTTCTCGGGATTAAATTCCCTGTTTTCCTGATGTTTCCAGGACTCAAATATTTCAGGCTCCTCAACTGCCAGTTGGGTTAAAGGTGATTCATAGGGAACTTCCCGACCATCTCCTTGTCGCAGGACATGGTTTTTTCCTATGTCCAGGTCAAAAATCTCCACCTGATTTCCAGGCCAGATGACTTGGATGGAATCTATCTTTTCTTCCTTTCCCAATCCAAACGTCAGCCTTGGGTCTACACCTGATTGGAACCCTCGGGTATTGGCCACAGTCTGATGAAGGATTTCACCTGCTCGGTAGATCCTGACCTGGGTCCCTATTCCAAATGGATTCAATGGCCCCGCATTCAATTGAAATTGAATGAAATGATAACCCAATTGCTCAGAACTGTTGTTTCTGTATATAAAAGCAGGCTGATCCACATTGTTGATGATCAAATCCAAATCCCCGTCATTGTCCAAGTCTGCATAGGCCGATCCGGTGGAGTAGGAGGCTTGATCCAGGCCCCAGATAGAGGATTTATTCTCAAACCGAAAATCTCCCTGATTGTGATAACTGTAATTGGGCAATTTCACGGTAGGCAGCATCTTTATCTGTTGGGCTTCAATTTCCTCGTCACTTAATCCAGGTGTGGGCTCTTGGCTGTATTGTATGAAATCCAAATCATTGGGTCGCTTGACAATACCATTGGTAATGTGGAGGTCCTTGTATCCATCATTGTCCATGTCAAAAATCAAAGGAGACCAGCTCCAATCGGTGGCATAGGTGCCGGTCAATAGGGCAATCTCACTGAACATACCATTGCCTAGATTGAGCTGAAGGTGGTTTCTCACATACTGGTCTTTGTACCCAAAATTCTTTTTGATGGCAAAGACTTCAGCTTTGTCCTCCCCTACGGATTTCATCCAGATTTCAGGATTTTCTGGCAGCATGTCTGTGGTAAAGATGTCGGGAAAGCCGTCGTTGTTAAAGTCGTTGATGTCATTGCCCATGCTGTAGCGAGAAGTATGGTGTATGGCATCGGACAAGGCTTCCCTAAAGGTTCCGTCCCCGTTGTTGAGGTACAAATAATCATCTTCGGTAAAATCATTGGCCACATACAGGTCCATAAAACCATCGCCATTGAGGTCTGCGGCTGCAATGCCCAATCCAAATCCCAAGCTGCTGGAGAAAATGCCTGCTTCCTCAGTAACATCAGTCATCCTTTCTTCCCCTTGGGCAGCAAGGTTTTTGAACAGCCTATCCCCGCCCATTTCATCCCGGTTTTCACGGGTATCGGCTGCAGAAAAGACTTCTGGCTTTTTAATTGAATGGTTAAGTAAGTACAAATCCAGGTCTCCATCATTGTCATAGTCAAAAAAGAGGGCCTGAGTAGAAAATCCTATGAAGTCTATGCCATATTCTGAGGCTTTTTCTGTAAAGGTCAAGTCCCCGTTGTTGATGTAGAGTTTGTTTTTTCCTTTGAGCCCTTTGTAATCACCAATCTGGCAGACATAAATGTCCAACAAACCATCCCCGTTGACGTCTGCCATGGTCACGCCTGTAGACCAGCCGCCATCTCCGGTCACCCCGGCACTTTGACTGATCTCTTCAAAATTGAAATTGCCTTTGTTGAGGTAAAGCTTGTTCTCCCCCTGATTGGAGTTGAAATAGATATCCACCAAGCCGTCATTGTTGATATCTCCTACAGCGACGCCGCCTCCATTGTAAAAATAAAGGTATTCCAGAATGTTAAGTTCAGGACTTGACTGCAGGCTGTTGTTGAAGTCAATCCCTGTCGTCTCTGAAGACATCAATGTAAAAAGGGTGTCCTCTTCGGGTTTTTGGCAGCCTATCAAAAGGACCAAAATACTTGCAAGGAGGCAAAAGGTATTTTTAGGCATTGTGTTTATGTATCGATGCAGCAAATTCCAAGGGTGACCTAGTAGCGCCACATGTCCAATTCGTCATTGTTTTTAACCACCACCAGGAACCGCTCTCCCTTTTGCTCTAGGGTGTAGAAATCCCGTATATCGCCTGTCAGAGACAGCCCATGCGTTCTATTGGGTAGGTACTCAAAACTCCCATCGCCTTCTCCCAGAAGAACTTCGCCATAACTGGCATCGTATTTTCCTGCCTGAGGCTTTACCCCATACAGGTTGCCGCCCAGAATCAGGTCGTCGATGCCATCTTTATTGATATCGGTAACCGATATGGCATATACCCAGGATTTCTGAGCCATTCTTGGCAGTGAAGCAATGGTAAAATTTCCATTTCCCTGATTGAGCATGACGGCGGATTCAAAGAAATTGGCCTCCTGAATGACCGAGTTGGCCAACTCTTCAGGGCTGAATATCTGCTCCAAAGTTTGGTTGTTGAAGGCCGCGTATTTCAGGTAGCGCTTTTTAATCTTCGGCACCTGCATGTCCAATTCATGCTTTAGCGTATATGGAATGTGCGTATCGCCCGACTTTTGTGTATAAATTTGTTCTATGCTGCCATTTTGGTCAAAATCATTGACAAACATCCGGATGGGATTTTCTTGTGAAGCTTTGAACCTGGTGTTCAATCCGTGATTGCCCAAGACAAAATCAGGTAAACCGTCCCCATTGAAATCACCTACGGCGATGCTTTGGTACCAGCCTTTGTACGCATCAAATTGGCTGTTTTCCTGTCGAACCAATTTGCCTTCATGCTGAATAAAGACCTTTGGAGCCATCCAGTATCCAACCAGAACCAAGTCGTCTTTGCCATCTCCATTGACATCAGCTGCTATGGCGTCTGTGACCATTCCCAAGTCTTTCAATTCCGGGGCATGGGTTGAAGAAGCTTCTTTGAAATTGCCTTTTCCATCATTGAGGTAAATATGGCTGCTGGCATGGATGCCATAAGCAAAAGGGACCAGCCGGCCGCCCACAAACAAATCCGGATATCCATCTGCGTTGATGTCTAAAACCTGTACGACTGAAGAACTTCCGCGAATAGCAGGAAAGGCATTTCCCTCTGATTTGGTGAAGTTGCCTTGGCCATCATTCAGGTAAAGGCGATCTGCCAGATCCAAGGCGCCGAACCCGGATTCATTGCCCCCTGAAGTCACAAAAAGATCCAGGTGCCCATTGCCATTTGCATCGAAGAATACCGCATCGGTGTCCTCAGAAAAGCGGTCTTTTTCCAGAAATTCCTGTTCTGATTTCACAAATTTCCCGTTGCCTTGTTGTATGAAGAGTGCTCCGGGAAAGCCTTTGGCCCCTCCAATATACAAATCCTCTAAACCATCCCCATTGATATCACCAGCTGCAAGTTTTGGCCCTTCTGTAGAAAACATATGGTAAGTCAATCTGTCGCGGTCAAAATCAATGATGTTGTTTTCTATATGTTGGAAATCCAGTTTTTCTGAAGTTTCTGTTTTTTGGAACAAAGGGGTCGGCCTGGGTGAAAAAAACGCAAAATTTGGAGATGATTCATTCGCTTCCTCCCACTTGAAAGTGAGCAATTGGTTGGTGGGGAGATCTTTTTCATGGGTTATCTTCCCATCCGGCCAGCGAATGGTCAATTCATCAAGGGTTTCACGGGCACCAAGTCCAAAAGTCAGTTTAGGGTCCACAGAGGATTGAAATCCTCTGTTGGGCATTTGTTCCTGGTAGAAAATGTCTTCCCCTGCTTTGATCCTTACCTGTGCACCTATGGCATGGGTATTCCCTTCCTTTCCCTCCAATTGGATTTGCAAAAAACGATGTTCAGGATGAAATTCCCCGCTTTTGTTCTTGAAAATCAAGGCTTCCTGATTGATGTTGCTGATCACCAGATCCAGGCTACCGTCATTGTTGAGGTCTCCATAAGCTGCACCGTTGGAATGAATGGGGTTTCCCAAGCCCCATTCCACGGCCAGATTGGTAAACTTAAGGTCCCCTTCGTTTTTGAACGCATAATTTGGAACCGGCGTCACTGGTATGGGATCCACCAAAGCCCGGTAATTTACCCCCTGTTGGGAAATGATTTTCTTTTTGGTTTCCTCATTGTCTATAAAGTTCAGGTAATCCAGGTCTGTGATGTCCTGATAGATGCCGTTGGCTACAAAGAGGTCTTTTTTACCGTCATTGTCCATGTCAAAAATCAAGGCCCCCCAACTCCAATCCGTGGCCTCCATACCGGTTAACCTGCCCAATTCTGAAAAGGTCCCGTCCCCGTTGTTGACATGGAGCATGTTGCGGGAAAGTTGATAATGGTAGCCATGTTCTTTGTTGAACTGATACCTGTCCCAGCTCTCGAACGTAGTCACCTGCTTGAGCCGATCCAGCGGTTCCGGTAGCATGTCAGTGACAAAGATGTCCAAGAAGCCGTTGTTGTTGATGTCGGCGATGTCTGCGCCCATGGAAGCTGCAGAAATGGACCGCATGTAGTTTTCCAGGGATTCGGTAAAGGTCCCATCCTGATTGTTGATGTACAGGTAATCTTTTTCAAAAAAATCATTGGAAATAAAGATGTCCATCCATCCATCCTGATTGACGTCTCCAATGGTGATCCCCAAACCAAATCCGATGAGGCTTCCGAAAATACCCGCCTCCTCACTAACGTCAACAAATTTTCCACCGTCATTCCGGAACAACTTGTCCCCACCAACCGGATCCCGCCTTGGGCGTTCGTTTTGCATTTTGTTGAAGCTGCCGATGGCTTGGTAACTGTTGTTCAAAAGGTAGACATCAAGGTCCCCGTCATTGTCATAATCGAAAAATACGGCATGGGTAGAAAACCCCTGATCCGCCAATCCAAATTCTTCGGCACGCTCAGTAAAGGTCCCGTCACCGTTGTTGATGAAGAGCTCGTTCTGTTTGTTGTCCCCTTGGATATCGCCGGAATTACACACGTAAATATCCAATAGACCATCTCCATTCACATCAGCCATGGCCACTCCTGTGCTCCAGGCGCGGGTTCCGGCTACACCTGCTTCCTCGGTGACATCCTTGAATTTGAAATCACCTTCATTCAGGTAAAGCTTGTTCTCACCCATGTTGGAAGTGAAATAGATGTCCAGGAGACCATCATTATTGACATCTCCTAAAGCCACCCCACCGCCATTGTAATAATTCCTGTAGGTGAAAATATTAAATGCATCCGTAAAGGTCAGGTCATTGCTGAAGGTAATGCCGGAGGATTGGGAACCAATCTTCTCAAACAGGGTATCCTGGGGAGGAGATTCTTTGGTATGGCAACCCGCCCACAGGCCAACTAACAAGCCAAGCCAGCTATATTTATTGATTTTGGTCATGGTTCATCAAGTCAGAATAATCTTTGACGTTCAGGTCAAGGATTTCGGCCCTGACAATCGAAAGGTTAAGTATAAAAACCCTGATATGTCTGTTGCCGTCGATTTTTACCCATGCTTTCTGGGTTTTTTGTTTGTTGGTAACTTCAAAAAAGCCCTCTCCATACCATGATTCCAGCAAAGCGATCACATCTTCCAACAAGAGATCATTGGTGAAATCAGTGTGGTTAGGAAGCCAGGCGGGGTATTTGAACTCCATGGGCATATAATAGATCTTATCATCCTCAAATTTTGGGTAAAAAAACATATTTACTTCTTTGCCGGAGCTGACTTCAGGCTTGTACTGTATCCGCAAGGCATTGGCGCCATCCCTTAAAATGCCATTTTTGTTGTGTTCCCAGCAGGTCACATAGAAGTCCTTTCTGGTCATGCCGAAATGAATGTCCAAGAACAATTCATTGTGAATCTCCCCTGATGCCAATTCCTTTTGTTTGACTTTTTCATAGTCGCTTTGGATTTGACAGGCGGTGAACAAAAAGATCAGAAGAATCCCAATCAAAATCTGAGTTAAAATGGATCTCATCCAAATATCGTGTACCATGTATTATTCATTTACTTTTTTTCCAAAATCACTGGCTCCCTGTTGTTGCGCAGAAATACCAACATTTCTTTTCCTTTTATAGTCAGCGGTTTGATGTCTCTGATTTCTCCCTCAATATAAATACCCGATGCCGAGGCGGAAAGTGCCTTCCAAGTCTGCTTTTCATCCCTTTCCATCAGCCAACCGTAACTGCCCATGTTGATGCCAAGTTCGGGTTTGATGCGGCTTTGGTTGCCCCCTAGGAAAACGGATAGATGCCCATTTTCGTCTGTTTCGGAATGGATGGCATAGACAGGGCTAGCTTGGATGATTGAAGGAAGGTCTGATTTTTCAAATTTACCATTTCCCTGATTTATATATAGGGTAGTGGCCAAAGTTTTTGCTTGAAGCACCACACTTCTGCTCAATACATTTTCCGGGAAGAGATCTTCCAAGGTTTTGTCTTTATAATCATCATAGCGAAGCAGTTGTTTTCTTAATCCCGGAATCTGTTTCAAAAGGGCTGTTTTCAAAACCAATGGATAAGCCTTCCCATTTTCATATTGGGTGATCAGGTGTTCAATGCTTCCGTTTTGGTCAAAATCATTGATGTGCATTTCCAGCGGATGATCGATGCTGGCGCTGAGTCGGGTATTGAGGCCATGGTTTCCGATCAGCAGGTCAGGCTTGCCGTCTCCATTGGCATCCAGGACCTGAAGGGTGTTCCACAAACCTTCAGTATCCTTAAAACCACTTGATTCTGAAATATCCTCGTAACTTCCGTTGTTTTTTTTGAATACTTTGACGCCCATCCATTCACCTACCAAGACAATCTCTTCCTGACCATCTCCATCCAAGTCTAGGATGGCAGCATCTCTGGTCATGCCGATTTCTTTCAGACCAGTTGCCAAAGTTTCGGTTTTGTCCTGAAATTGTCCATTGCCTTGGTTTTCCAGAATGCGCACGTCTCCGGGGATGCCATAGGCGAATGGTATGGCCCGGGTGCCGACCAGCAGATCCATTTTTCCATCTTCATTGTGGTCAAAGGATTTAACAAAAGAAGTACTTTCATTCCTGGAAGGTAGGGCATCTTGCGACTTCGTAAAATTACCCCTGCCATCATTCAGGTACAGGCGATCTTGATAATAGGGAGTGCGGTTGCCAAACTCGATGCTACCGCTTGCCAAATAGAGGTCCAAGTGACCGTTCCCATTGGCATCAAAAAACAGCGCATCCACATCTTCCGCCAATTGGTCCGCTTCAAAAAGTTCGGTTTGGTGGGGAAGGAAGTTGCCGCTTGCCGTTTGCAAAAACAAGGCGGAAGGCTGACCTTTGGCTCCAGTGATGGCCAAATCATCCAGTCCATCCCCGTTGACATCTCCGATGGCCATTTTGGGTCCTTCATTGCTGACCATATGAAAGCGAAGTCGGTCCCGGTCAAAATCAATAAAAGGACTTTCCTGATGTTGCCAATCCAAAATATCCGAGGAAATGGTTTGGTATTTTGGAGTAGCCACCTTTTTCTGCAAAGGCGAAATGGTGGAGGCATCCCGTGGATTCAATTTGAGCAATTGGTCTGAGGGAATATCATAGAGCATGGATTGCTGCCCATTGGGCCACAAGACATGGATGCTGTCCAATACTTCAATTTGTCCCAAACCCACATGCACCCGATGGTCCACGGAGGACATGTAGCCTTTGACGGGATTGTGTTCTGCATAAAAAAGGCGGTCTCCGGAATACAGGGTCAATTGGGTTCCGAAATTTCCGTTTAAGTCAAATTGAATGGCTTGGTTCCCTGAAATTTCCCGGCTGTTGTTTTTGAAAATAAAAACTTCTCCATTGAGATTGTTGACAACAAGGTCAAGGTCGCCGTCATTGTCAAGGTCAGCATATGCGGCTCCGGTAGAGAATCCCACTTGATCCATGCCTGCAGCGGCAGCCACATTCTCAAAATGGAAATCACCATGGTTTTTAAAAAGGTAATTTCTGATTGGTGTGGAGGGAAATTCCTCAATCATTTTTGTGATCAGCACACTGTCTTTCCTGAATTGGGCCACCAGTTCCTGATTGTCCTGATAGTAGTCTACAAAATCAAAATCCGTCAGGTCTTTCACGATGCCATTGGCCACGAAAATGTCCCGAAGCCCATCATTGTCCATGTCAAAGATCAAGGCTCCCCAACTCCAGTCTGTCGCGTGAACCCCGGACTGCCTGCCAACATCAATAAAGTGGACGCGATCCGTTCCAGGAATCGGGCCTAAATTCCTTTGGAGGGTGTTTCGGGTAAACTGATGGTAATAGCCTGCATCCAAGTTGGCTTGGTATTTATCCCAGTCTTCAAAGGGGGTTTTGGTTTTGAAACGGGCCATGCTTTCCGGAAGCATTTCGGTCACATAGATGTCCGGCCAGCCATTGTTGTCCAGGTCGGCGATATCTGCGCCCATGGCTCCCATGCTGATTTCTGTCATCATCTCTTCCAAAGACTCCGTAAAAGTCCCATCCTGATTGTTGAGGTAGAGGTAATCTTTTTCAAAAAAGTCATTGGAGACATAGAGGTCAGGCCAGCCATCCTTATTCAGATCTGCTACGGTCACTCCCAGACCATAGCCAATGGCACTGCCATAAATCCCCGCCTCCTCACTCACATCGGTGAAGTGGTCACCGTCATTTCTGTACAATTTATTTCCTCCCTCAGGATCTCTTATCTCCCGCTGACCTTTGCGTAGATCATAAATACCTACGGAACGGGCGGAATTGTTGAGCAGATACATGTCCAAATCCCCGTCTTTGTCATAGTCGAAAAACACGGCATGTTGGGACAATCCCTCATCCGCAATGCCATATGCATGGGCCATCTCGGTGAATGTAAGGTCTCCGTTGTTGATATAAAGTGCGTTGTGTCTTTCTTGTCCCTCCAAGGGTCCGGATTTGCAGATGTAGATATCGAGTAATCCATCCCCGTTCACGTCTGCCATGCTGACGCCCGTGGACCAGATGCCGGGAACAGCCAGTCCGGCTTTTTCTGTGATGTCTTCAAACTGGAAATTTCCTTTGTTTAGGTAAAGTTTGTTACCGGTTTGATTGCCTGCCAAAAAGATGTCAACCAAGCCATCATTGTTGATGTCCCCAAGGGCTACACCTGCACCATTATAAAAATTACGAAAAGTATAAGGATTGAATTTTTCATCATATTTCAAATCATTTCGAAAGTCAATAGCCGTGTGAGAAGCTGGCATCAGAGAAAAAAGCGTCATATCTGTTCCGGTTTTTTGGGAACAGCCCATCAACAGGCAGATGATAGATAGGAAAATCAGGACGGTTTTCATGGGATAAATGCCAGAAGGCCAGGCTCAGGCAATGTTAAGTAATTTGGGTTTCAATTGTAAGGATTTTAAGCAAAATCCTACTAGGCTAAGATGAAAAAAAGAAGTGTGCCTACGCACACTTCTTTTAATTATGGTATTTTAAAATGGGATTAATATCCAGGATTCTGCTGATAAATCGGATTGGCCTGAATTACATTCAATGGAATTGGGAATATATTTCTGAAAGGCTGTGAAGTGCCTTTTTCCCACCATGGTTGGTTGAACCTGCCAAAGCGGATCAAATCAGACCTTCTCCATCCTTCTGCAAACATCTCTCTGCCTCTTTCAGCCAAAAGTGTGTTGGCATCAAGAGTGGTAAGGTTAGGAACATTCGCTCTTTCCCTTACTTGATTGACAAACTGAAGGGCCACTGCATTGTTGCCTTGTCTCCAAGCAGCCTCTGCTTTCATCAAAAGGACATCGGCATACCTGAACACAGGGAAATCATTGTTCAAATCCGGCCCAGCACCCAACTGAATTTCAAATTTATTGACCCTTGTACCTGCCTGTCTAAAGGCGTTGGGAGCCAACTCATTGATCTGTGGGGTGAATACCAGCTCCGGACCATCAGGATCACCATCGTAGGCGTCGTCGATTACAGGGGTGATTCCATCAGACTGGAACTGAGGGCCTTCTCTTAACGAACCTTTTCTGACATCCCCATCATCAAAACTGTTGTAAAACTCTTCCAAAGCAGCATAGCCATTCCATGGTTGCTCCTGCAATTCAAAAGTCTGTTGGTTACCATAGTGGAATGACATTTGGTGGATGTTGAATCCGCCATTGTTATTGGAATCGTATGGAAGGGTAAACATGTTCTCCGGAGAATTGGCATTGTTGGTCACGAAGTTGGCAAAGAAGTTCGGAGCCAAACTGTAAGGACCTTCATTGATGATCACGTCGAGGATCCGCTCAGCATCTGCCCATCTTGCATTACCTGTGTACACTTCCGCGTTCAGGTATAATTTGGCCAAAATCATGTGCGCTGTCCAATAGTTCAGGTTGATCCGAACATTGTCTCTAGTTAAAACATCAACATTTTCAAGGATACTTTCCTCGATAAAGGCAAATACTTCCTCTCTTGGACTTTGCGGGATAGAACCCAATGAAGTTTCGGTAATGATGGGAACATTTCCAAAATTATCAATTAACCACAAGTAAGCCAATGCCCTTAGTATTTTCATTTCTGCGGCCAATTCAGGAATATCGGGGAATTGAACCAATAGGTTGTTCGTTTCGCCAACGATACCGAAACAGTACCCCCAGGCATTGTTGTAAGGTCCGTCCACAGCCAACCAGGTGTGTCGATGCGTCCTTAACCAAATGCCTCCATCTTCCCAGTCGGCTCCTTTTTGAGGGATGGCCATTTCATCTGAGCTTACTTCCTGCACAGCGTAGATACCATCATGGCCTCCCCAGCTTCCTCCTACACTCACAGATCCGTAAGCAGATTGTTTAAGTACCTCAATCAATTCATCTGTGATGATCAGATTTTCTTGGGGAATACCTGTCAACACTTCCTGTTCCAATTCCCAACAGGCACTCGTGGAGAACAAGAGGAGTCCACTGGCCAATGCTATTTTTATATTTTTAATGATTTTCATGTTTTATACAATTTATTTGATGCTAATTGTTAAACCCAATTGCCAGATTCTGGGGAGGAAGTAAGTATTCCTTCTTTCTATACCAGGTGCAAGCGGATTATTGTCATCAGCACTGTCTGTCCACCTTACCTCTGGGTCTACACCACTAAACTGTGTGATCGTAAACAAGTTCTGTACCCCAGCATATAACCTGAAATTGCTGATATTGTTGCTTCTGGATGCCACATTGTATCCAATCTGTAAGTTGTCCAATCTCAAAAAGTCGCCTCTTTCCAAATAAAGATCAGAAAAGGTAGGCGTGGAAGTGACTAATGGACTGGTAGGTGTGTTATTGGTAATCACACTGTTCCAAGTGGTGGAAGCACCATCAGCATTCTCATAGAATCCACGGAAGGAATTGTAGATCATATGTCCCCAACTTCCTCTCAGCAGGAAGTTCAAATCCCAGCTTCCGTAAATGAAGGTGTTGGAAAATCCAAAATCACCTGTAGGCAAGGCATTGCCCAAACGCTCAAAGTCATCCGGATTGTTGGTGGTATTGATCAATTCGCCACCTTCGGTAACTCCCAAAGTCCTTGGACCATAGAAATCTCCAATTCTTTCACCCAACCTGTTCCAAACTATCGGGTTGTTGTTTTGCCCGGGAGCTCCCGGCACCCCTGCTCTCAACTCAGGTAGCTGAATGCCACCGGCGCCCAAACTTGTAATCTTGGGGCGCTGATAGATGGTGAAGTTGACAGAAGGAGTCCAAGATACAGATCCAAGTTGTATATTATTTACACTAGCCAGAAACTCAAAGCCTGAACTTTCAAAATCTGCTACGTTGGCCCAAGTATTGTCCACCCTGTTAAAAGCACCGGGCAAGAAAGGGTTTGGAACGCCTCTACCAATAAAGGTATTGAAAAGCAGATCCGCAACATTTCTTCTCCAATAATCCATGGTACCGGTCACTTTACCATTAAAAATGCCGTAGTCTAATCCAAAGTTATATTCTGTAGTGGTTTCCCATTTCAGTTGTGGGTTAGGATTGGTGGTTTGGTTTATTCCGACAAATACTGAATTGGGATTATCTGGATCCAAAGGTATTCTGTTTCCGTTTTGAAAGATGGCCAAAGCTAAGGTTGGCTCCTGCGGCCTTTGACCTGCAATACCAAAGCTACCCCTTATTTTAAACTGATTGAAGATACCCATATCCAAGGCCTGACTCAAGTCAGCACCCAAAGAAACTGCTGGGAAATAACCGGTTTGATTGTCTGATCCAAACCCACTGTAAGTTTCAGACCTCACTGATGCCGATAGAAAATAAATATTTCTATAATTAAAGTTGGCTCTTGCAAAGGCAGAATTCAATACAGCTCGATTTGCAAAACTGCTCATTTCAGTACCCGGTCCTAATCGTAAACCCCCAGCACCTAAATTATTCCAGCCCTGATCCTGTAAGAATCGGGTGGATGCTGCAGTGAATCCCCTTTCGTTGAACATTTGAGATTCTCCTCCTAAAAGTAGGGTGAAGTTCATACCGTCAAAGATTTCGTCCTCGTAACGAATCGTACCAGTAACAATAGAGGTAAATCGGTCAAAGGTTTCCTGTTCTGCCTGACCCAATCGACCAAAACCCACCTGGAAATCCTGCCTTGAAAAGGAGGCACCTCTTAAAGTATTCAACCTATCCTGGGTATATTGGCCCGAAACAGTGATTTTATCAGTGATGTCATATTCGACTCGGTAAGCCATAACGGCTGTTTTTACCTGGGTATTGAATTGCTGCTGATTGATCATGGCTACGGGATTGTAAAAATCAAACAATGGTCTCTGGAAATAACCACCAAATTGATCGTTCACATTTTCCTCTCCGTTCTCAAAGATTGGAGCTGTTGGGTTGTAAATCGTGGCATATCTTACTGCCTCGCCATTTACATCCGTGGCATCAGTATTATTGAGGAACAAGTTGACGTTAAATCTTAGCCGATTATTCAAAGCGCCATGATTCAGGTTGAACCTGGTGTTCAAGGTTTCTCTATTGGTTCCTTTTACGATACCGTCATTGTTCCGGTAGTTGACAGATGCACTGTAATTGGTATTCTCAAATCCCCCGGATAAAGTGACGTTAGTAGTCGCATTGATGGGGCTTTGGGTCACTTCGTCTCTCCAGTCTGTTCTGGAACCAAAGTCCACACCGCCTCTTGCCACAAACTCCTCAGGGCTGAGGACAGGAATCAAATTGGTGGCTTGTTCGTAGGTACCGAAAGTGTTGACTTGTACATTGGCAAATCCTGCTTTGGAACTTCCTTTTTTGGTCGTGATCAGAATTACCCCTGCAGCACCTCTTGTTCCATAAATGGCACCTGCGGAAGCATCCTTTAGTACATCGATGGTTTCAATGTCATTAGGATCCACCATATCAATGGTTCCTCCAATCACCCCATCAATTACATACAATGGAGATTGGTTGGCACCAAAACTGGAAATACCCCTAAGTCTTACCTCAGGTAAAGCATTTGGGTTACCACCTGGCCTTGTTACAGACAAACCAGCCACTTTACCTTGCAAAAGCTGGGCTGGGTTGGTAAAGTTACCGCGGTTAAAATCTTCTCTTCCTACAGAGGTTACTGCAGAAGTAATTTCCTTTTTATCTTGGGTACCATACCCAATTACCACCGCTTCCTGTAAGCTTTGGATATCTTCATCCAACTCTATATTAAAGGTAGACTGATTGCCGATGGCCACTTCATAGGTTTCGAACCCTACAAAAGAGAACACCAAAGCCTCATCGCCGGATTGTACGGATAACCTAAAATTACCATCCAGATCCGTTACGGTTCCTCTAGTGGTGCCTTTGACCACTACCGATACACCGGGCAGTGGGTCCTTCAATGTTCCATCCAGGACCGTTCCTGTGACTTCCCTGGTTTGGGCGTTTGCTGCCAGAACTGATGCCACCATCAGGGCTGAAAACAGCAGAAACACCCTTAGTTTTTGTAAATTATTTCTCATAGGGTTTTTGTTTATTGAAAAAAACTTTCATTGTTTAAATGGTATAACTGAATTCTAAATTGATGGTTTAAATCCACATATGCAATATTTCCTTTTTAACTAACACTGTATTTCAGTATCAATTTTTTAAAGGAAATCATGAAAAATTACGGTATTGTTAATTAATGTTAAAAAAAATTAAGGAATGGATAATCGAAATCGATTGATACTTTCGAAATGTTAAAATTTTTAGATTTTATTAAAAATATCAAAATTCACCCCAATAGTTTTTGAGAATCGTCCTATTTTAATAATCTTAAGCCATATTCTCCTCATTTGTTAAATCATCCTATTATCAAAAAACCTATTTTAAAGGCTGGTTTATAGCCTTTTACTCCTTTATAAATAGAGTAAGGGTTCATCCGGTTTTCCTTTACAAATTGAGTTGATCCTTATCAAATCAATTCTGGTCAAAAAGACAATCAAACCAGGTGTATTTTTGGTCAAAAGATTTTGAATAAATGATCTGTAATTTTTTGTACATGTATGTACGCAATGATGTCAGTAAAAAGGTAATTCAATGTAATTATCGCCAGCAAACTTAAATGTCCGGTACATCCCTGCCCGACGAAAGGCGGGCCTGCCCGACGACAGGCGGGACTTTCGACTTCGGACTTCCGATCCGTTTGAAGAAGAATATTGGGTTACTGGCAAAGAAGCGGATATTCAAATTATTGTAAATCAGGAAATTCCCTGTCAAATTTTCTTAGAGCGGGCAACCCAACATATCCAATGATAAATGCTTATTCTATTGATGGTTTTGTTCCCCCTACAGTTTTCAACTTTTATCCCTAAAAAACGTTAATCAGCCATTGCCAAGAGGTCCTTTTCGCATTAAAGTTTTAACTTTCCGGTCCTATGGAAAAAACCGCTCGATTTACTTTTAAATCCCTAGTCATTTACTTTGCAGTGCTTTTGTCATCCTTCGGCTACTTTAACCATGACCTTTTGGCCCAAGGAATTCGGGGAAAAGTAACCAATTCCTCGGGAGATCCCATCCCTTTTGCCACTGTCTTTGTCCGCAACCTCAATAATGGCGTGCCCACCAATCTCAATGGGGATTACGAATACCGACTTCCAAGTGGATTGTATGATGTGGTCTTTCAAAGTATGGGCTTTGCCTCCCAGCTGAAAACCGTAGAAATTGATGAATCTTGGGTAAACCTGGATGTCAATCTCGACGAACAGGTGTATGCTTTACAAGAGGTAACTGTGCGAAGTGGACAGGAAGACCCTGCGCTTACCATCATGAGAAGAGCCATCTCCAAAGCCAAATTCCATCGCTTGCAGGTTCAGGAATACAGCATGCGGGTTTATATCAAAGGTACCGGGGAATTGACCAATGCCCCGTTTTTCCTGAAAAAGAAACTCAAAGAAGAGGGGCTAAATTTGAACGAAGCCTATACTTCAGAATCTGTTTCCGAGATCACCGTAACCCTTCCGAATAAAATCGAAGAAAAGGTAATCAGCATCAGGACCAACGGGGACAACAATGCCACTTCACCTGCTCCTTACATTGGCGCCAGTTTTTACAATGACAAAATCAATGAGTCTATCTCGCCGCTTTCCAGGGCGGCTTTTGCCTATTACCGATTCAGGTACGAGGGATCGTTCTTTGAAGGGGATGTGCTGGTCAACAAAATCAGGGTGATTCCCAGAGCCAAAGGGGAAAGGGTCTTTGACGGATATCTGTACATCATCGAAGACCTTTGGGCCATCCACAGCCTGGATCTCAAGACCTCCCTGTTCGGATTTGAGATCAGGGTCAATCAGCAATACGCGCCCGTGGCGGAAAATGTATGGATGCCCACCACCCATACCTATAATTTTGGCGGAAAATTTTTCGGTTTTGCAGGTGAGTTTCGATATCTCGCCTCTACCAGCGATTATCAGATCACTTTGAATGAAGATTTGGTAGTGGAAACAGAGATCATCGATGAAAAAATCGATGAGGTGCCCGAAGATGTGGTAGCCTTTCAAAAGAACGCTTCTGCCCTGGATCAACTGGCCGATGCAGATAAGATGACCCGAAAAGATTTCAGAAAGATGATCAATGAGTACGAAAAAGAGACTTTGAAAGAAAGAAAAGACAATGACATCATTTTAGAAACGGCCTACAAAGTAGATTCATTGGCCAGAAAGAGAGGCCTTAGTTACTGGGACAGCATCAGGCCAGTCAAGCTTACCGATCAGGAAATCAAGGGGTATTCCAGAGACGATAGCCTTGCCACCGCGGAGGCGGCAGAGATGAGTGACAATGATTCCACCATCCAAAAAGCCAAGCGGAAATTTAACCCCTTGGATGTATTAACCGGAGGAAACTATGCTTTTGGCAAAGGCAGGAGTTTAGGTTTTGTGCCTAATACAGGCAAAATGTCCTTCAATACTGTGGAGGGCTTTAAGGTGGGATTGGAAGCTTATTACAGGTGGAGAAAGGAAGAAAAGCAGGCCGATAGTGTCAGCATTTTAAGGAAAACCTTTGAAATCAGACCTGAATTCCGCTATGGTTTTGCCTCACAGCAAGCCTATGGCACCTTAAATCTTGACCGGTTAATCACTTTGCAGCGGAATGCCACCCGATTCGGGGTGACAGGGGGGAGCTTCATTTATCAATACAATCGGGAAAATCCCATTTCGGAATGGGTGAATGCAGGCTATTCCATCCTGCTCAGGCAAAACTTTATGAAGCTTTTTGAGCAGGACTTTGTGAATTTCTATTTTATCCAAAGGCGGGATGATGTTTTCACTTATAGGGTCAACATGGAGTTTGCCGAAAGAAGAGAAGTGTTCAACAATTCCAGATACAGTTTTTATAATCGGGAAGGAAGGGAGTTTTCACCCAACAGACCTGAAAATATAGAGGCAGATCCCATTGCCTTTGCCAACCATCAAGCCATGACGCTAAATGCCTCATTTGATTGGAGACCGGGAATGAAATACATGATCCGAAATGGCAGGAAGATTCCATTGACCAATACCGCCCCACTGATCAAAGTGAAATACCGAAAGGGGATCCCGGGGTTTTTGCCTACCGATGCTACGGCCGACTTTGACCATTTGGATGCTACGGTGGAGCATTTCTTTAACTTCGGTGTAAGTGGCAAACTGGAATTCAAGGTCAATGGGGGGACTTTCTTAAACCAGAATCAGGTTTACTTTATGGATTTCAAGCATTTTGGTGGCAACAGGACGATATTTTCGGACATGGGAGCAGCGAGCAATTACCGGTTCCTGGATTATTACCAATACAGCACTTCTGGGGGTTATGTGGGATCCATTGTCCACTATCAGTTTAGGAAATTTTTGCTTACCCAATTGCCTGAACTCCGCTTTTCGGGAGTCAGGGAAAACATCTTTTTCAATTACCTGAAGACCGAGAATTCACCACATTATTGGGAGTTGGGATATTCGTTGGACAACTTGTTTAGAATTTTCAGGGTAGAATTTGGAGCGGGTTTTGAAAATGGCAGCTATGCAACTTCCGGAATCCGGTTGGGGATTGCCACTTTTATTACTGTAAATTGATGGGCTGAGGGACCAAATATGCTTTTCTTGGTTTAAGGTCCCAAATCAGCCGATTATCCCAAATTATTTTGAAATAGATCCAATCCAATCTATATTTAAAGATGTAAGGTTTAATTAATGGAAAAGAATTGGCAGCTCATGGCTGTCGCTTCTTTTAATTCACTGGCTTCTTTGAAGCCTTTTTTTTTTGGGAATGGGCTAAAACCACATTCCTAGTGATGTTTTAAAATGTGGAATTATGTTGCAACATTTTCCGTCACCTGCCACACTTTTTACCGTCACCTTGAGCCTGCCGAAAGGTCTACGTTCTTTCGGAGCAGATGATCTTCGTATTTTCGGAGAGATGCCTGCCCGTCCGTCAGGCGGGCCTGCCCCAAAATACAGGCGGGCTTTGGCAGGCTCAGCATGACGCTTTAGTACGGTCTGAGACGTCTATCTGGCGAAGGTTCTTCGAAATTTTGAAAACCGCCACACCTTTTACTGTCACCTTGAGCCTGCCGAAAGGTCTACGTTATTTCGGAGCGAATAATCCTTGTATTTTCGGAGAGAAGCCTGCCCAAAACTACAGGCGGGCTACTGCATTCTCAGCATGACGTTTTAGTACGGTCTGAGACTTCTATCTGGCGAAGGGTCTTCGAAATTTTGAAAACCGCCACACCTTTTACCGTCACCTTGAGCGGAGCGAAGCCTGCCCGCCAAAGGAGGGAGTCTTCGTATTTAATGGAGAAATTCCTCCCAAATAAGATTCGACCGTCCAGATTTTAATCCCAAAAAAAAGCCATCCTTGTCCCCAAGGATGGCTTTTTAATCGCAAACATAGCTTGGTCCTCAGACCTTCATGATTTCCGCTTCTTTTTTCTCCAGAAGCTCATCGATTTTGGTGGAATATTGATCGGTGAATTTTTGTACCCGTTCTTCTGCCCTTTTGATTTCATCTTCTGAGATGCCCTCTTTCTGCAGTTTCTTTAAGGCATCGTTGGTGTCTTTTCGGACGGTACGGATACTGATCTTGCCTGATTCACATTCCATTTTGGCCTGCTTGGCCAACGTTTTTCTTCTTTCCTCGGTAAGGGGAGGAATGGAAAGCAAGACGATTTCGCCATTGTTTTGAGGGGCAAGACCCAGGTCTGAATTGACGATGGCTTTTTCGATTTCACTGATCAGGTTTCTTTCCCATGGTTTGATGGTCAGCGTCCTTGCATCAGGCGTGTTTATGGAAGCCACCTGTTGGATGGGTGTAGGAGCGCCGTAATACGAAACCAATAACCCATCCAAAAGATTGGGCATGGCTTTGCCCGCACGGATCTTCAAAAGTTCACTGCTGGTATGTTCTACCGCTTTTTTCATCAATTCCTGTGTTTCTTCCAGTTGCAATTCAATTTCTTCCATGTCTTTAGCTTATTTTGAAGTGATTAAGGTGCCTACTTTTTCACCTTTTACAAGTTTTTCCAGGTTGCCGGGTTTGTTCATGTCAAAAACAATGATCGGCAGGTTATTTTCCTGACACAGGGTAAAGGCCGTCATGTCCATGATGTTGAGGTTTTTTTCATAGGCCTCTTGAAAGGATAGGGTGGTGTAACGGGTAGCGGTTTTGTCCTTTTCCGGATCGGAGGTATACACCCCGTCGACCCTTGTACCTTTTAGTACCACCTCAGCCTCTATTTCTATGGCCCTCAAACTGGCCGTGGAATCCGTAGTGAAATAAGGATTGCCGATTCCGGCGCCGAAGATCACAATCCTTCCTTTTTCCAAGTGTCGGATGGCCCTGCGGCGGATAAAGGGTTCGCAGACGCTTTCGATTTTAATCCCGGACATCAATCGGGTATAGTTGCCGTTTTGCTCCAAGGCACTCTGTAGTGCCATGGCATTGATGAGTGTGGCCAACATGCCCATGTAGTCTCCCTGTACCCGGTCTATGCCTACATTTTCAGCCTGAACTCCTCGAAAGATATTGCCTCCTCCGATCACGATGGCGATTTCTACCCCCAAATCCTTTACTTTTTTGATTTGTTTGGCGTATTGTTCAAGCCTTTTGGAGTCTATGCCATAGCTTTTTTCGCCCATTAAGGCTTCACCACTGAGTTTCAATAAAATTCTTTTGTACTTGATCATTTTGGACTTTAATTGAGGCTTGGTTTAGCTGAAAATTGTTGGATTGCTATTTATAAACTTGACAAATATAATTTCTAGTATTTAGAATATTAAATCCATTCATCAAAATTGAATTAAAACCTGATTTTTTTCCACGCTTTGTCCTTGCTTGACTTTGATCTCTTTGACTATGCCATCTCCGGGAGATTTCAAAATATTTTCCATTTTCATGGCTTCCAATATCAACACTGCATCGCCCTGCCTGACTTGGTCTCCTACCTTGACTTTAATGTCAAAAATCAATCCAGGCATGGGGGCTTTGATGTCTTTGACCATGCTTTGATCTGGCAATTTCATGCCCAATTTATCCAGCAAAATATCAAATTTATCTTGAATGGAGAGCACTGTACTCTTGTTGTTGATCCTCAGTTCCAATCGTTTTTCTTGGTGGTCAATTTCTATCAATTCCAAAGTGTAAGATCGGTTTTCATGGATCACATGAAAGGTGCGGTCATTGATCTGATGGATATCTAGATCCAATAAAACCCCGTCAACACGAAAACCCTCTTCTTTTTTTTCTACATTTAATTTTTCTTGACCTATTGTTACTGAATACATTTTTCTAATTTTAGCGCTAAATATACAATTAATCTTTAAAAGGCTTTTATGAAAAGGAATTACCTCTTGGTTTTGGTGCTCGTTGCTCTTTTTCTCACCCAGTGTCAATCCAAAAAAAACGCCATCTCAGAAGTTGGAAAAACCCAAACGCCTCAGGTGGAAAGGGTAAAACCTTTGGCAAAAACCGTGGACTTGGTACAAAGAGAAGCCTTGATCGCTCAATACAGGTCAACCGAGGAAAGGAAATTTGATTTACTGCATACATCTTTGGATCTTAGATTTGATTATGAACAAAAAAACGTCAGAGGAGTCGCAGAACTTACTTTAAAGCCGTTTTTTTATGAACAAAATATCCTGCATCTGGATGCTAAGGACTTTGAGATTCATGAAATTTCACTGCTCAATCCGAAAGAAGCTAGGGAGTTGGCCTTCAGATATGATCAGCAAAAGGTTGAAATCTATCTTCCCAAAACATACACTGCCAAAGATACCATTCATTTGAAGATGCGGTATACCGCTTATCCTGAAAAGGGGAGCGGTATGGGCAGTCAGGCAATTACAGATAACAAAGGGCTTTATTTTGTCAATACCAAAGGAAATGATGGATTGCCTGATCAGATTTGGACACAAGGTGAGACCGAGCACAATTCAAAATGGTATCCTACCATTGACAGCCCCAATGAGAGAGCCACACAGGAAATCAAGTTAAATGTGCCCAATAAATATGTGACCATCAGCAACGGGATTAAGGTAGGCCAAACAGGTCACGCTGACGGAAGCCGAACGGACCACTGGAAAATGGAATTGCCCCATGCCCCTTATTTGGCGGCAGTAGTCGTAGGGGACTTTGTCAAAATTGAGGACCAATGGGAAGACATACCACTGGGCTATTGGGTAGAGCCAGAATTCAAGGAAGGGGCTAAACTCGTCTTTAAAAATACGCCGGAAATGATTGGCTTTTTTTCTGAATTGTTGGATGTCCGGTTTCCTTGGCCTAAGTATGACCAAGTGGTGGTCAGGGATTTTGTGTCGGGAGCCATGGAAAACACCACAATCTCAGTTTTTATGGAGGGGCTTAACCTGAATGAAAGGGAGGCCATTGACCATGATTGGGATGGGATCATCGCCCATGAGCTTTTTCACCAGTGGTTTGGCAATTATGTCACCACTGAATCTTGGTCTCATCTTCCATTAAATGAAGCCTTTGCCAATTATTCGGAATACTTGTGGGATGAGTATAAATATGGAAGGGATGATGCAGACATCGGTCATGTATCCGAAATGGAGCAATATCTGGCCGAATCAGAAGAAAAAAAAGAAGATTTGATCCGGTTTTACTATGACACCCCGGAAGACATGTTTGACAGCCATTCCTATGCCAAAGGTGGCAGGGTGCTGCATATGTTGCGTAAATACCTCGGTGATGAGGCTTTCTTCGAAGGCTTGCGCCTTTATCTCAAGCAAAATGCTTTTTCCAGTGTGGAAATCCATGATCTGAGGCTGGCCTTTGAAAAGGTCTCCGGTAAAGACCTGAATTGGTTTTTCAACCAATGGTTTCTGGATGCAGGTCATCCCATCCTCGAGGTAGACTTTGACATGAGTGAGCCTGATAACATCCTGCTGACCGTTGCCCAAAGACAAGACATGGCTTCTGCCCCGCTTTATAAGCTTCCTTTCAAAGTAAGCTGGTATAAAAAAGGGGAGCGCTTTGAAAAAACCTTTATGCTCGAAAGGGGAATGGATTATTTTGCTTTGGAAAATGGTCCAGGTACGGATATGGTGCTTTTTGATGAATCTTTGGAAGTATTATCTCAGAAAATCACCTACCGAGATGCTGACCATTTTAAGAAGCAAGCGTTGGAATCCCATTTCGGAATTGCCCGCTATGAGGCCCTAGACAGTCTAAGCCAGCATTACCAAGACGAGGTACAGACCTTGGAAGCGTTGTATGCCGCCATGGGAGACAAGTTCTGGGCCAACCGCAACCTTGCCCTGACCCGGCTTTCAGCCTTTGACGATATTCAGCAACTTCCAGATTTCTGGGAAGAAAAAATTTTCCAGTTGGCGGAATATGACCCCAAAAACTCCGTTCGCTCCACAGCCATTGAATTGCTCAACAAGATCAATCCGGATAAATATGCGATGATGTTTTACCGACTCCTCAATGATCCTTCCTATTACGTGGCTGGATCTGCTTTGGAGGCATTTCTGGAAGGCAACCATGGAATGGACAAGGAGGCAGTGGTCAAACGCTTCGAGCATGAAAACAACATCCGGATTTTAGTCCCTCTGGCCGATTATTTTACCCGCAATGCAGTGCCGGACAAGGATCTTTGGTTTCAGAAGAAGGTGGAGGCCTTGCAGGGCGAATCCTTATATTATTTCATCGGCTACTATGGGGACTATTTTGTAAAAGTCAAGCAGTCCAACCAAACCATGGCCATTGACAAACTGTATGATCTGGCCAAAAACCATCAGGCTTATTATATCAGGCTAGGCGCTTTCCAATCCCTTTTTGGTTTTATTGACAAAAAAGGTATTCCTGAAAAAGTGAAGAATTTGTATGAATCCGAGACCAACGAGTTGGTCAAAAGGTATCAGGAATTTTACCTTGATATCTAGTGCTTTAATCCCTAATCTTCTGTAGCTGAAACGTTTGAAAATGGCAAAATAAAATTTTCGGGGATTTTTTTCTTTTAATTTTGAATGTTTCAGAAAAGGGTATAATTTTGCCATCCGTTAAAGAAGGCAAAAGGTCTTTAAAGCGGTTAAAAACCAAAAAAATCAGTTGGGGGAATACCAAAGCGGCCAACTGGGACGGACTGTAAATCCGTTGACTTATGTCTTCACAGGTTCGAATCCTGTTTCCCCCACTTTTATTATCGGCAAAATGTGTTAATTTTGCAGTTCGTAAAAATGCGGGAGTAGCTCAGTTGGTAGAGCGGCAGCCTTCCAAGCTGCAGGTCGCGGGTTCGAGCCTCGTCTCCCGCTCTATGCTTTTAATAGCATAAGGGTAATGTAATCAGCCGACGTAGCTCAGGGGTAGAGTGCTTCCTTGGTAAGGAAGAGGTCACGGGTTCAAATCCCGTCGTTGGCTCAGATACATTGAAAATTAAATAAATTTATTTCAAACACTAACTAAAACAGAGGATTTTCACGCATGGCAAAAGCAACCTTTGACCGTTCCAAACCGCACGTAAACATCGGTACGATTGGTCACGTAGACCATGGAAAGACAACATTGACTGCTGCCATTACTAAGGTATTGGCGGAAAAGGGTCTTTCTGAATTAAGAGATTTCTCTTCTATCGACAATGCTCCCGAAGAAAAAGAAAGAGGTATCACTATCAACACATCTCACGTAGAGTATCAGACTGAGAAGAGACACTACGCGCACGTAGACTGTCCTGGTCACGCTGACTACGTTAAAAACATGGTAACAGGTGCTGCCCAGATGGACGGTGCAATATTGGTAGTAGCAGCTACTGATGGACCTATGCCTCAAACAAGAGAGCATATCCTGCTTGCCCGTCAGGTAGGTGTACCAGCTCTAGTGGTATTTTTGAATAAAGTAGACATGGTGGATGATCCAGAACTGCTTGAATTGGTAGACATGGAAGTAAGAGAATTGCTTTCTTTCTATGAATTTGACGGGGACAACATCCCTGTGATCCAAGGATCAGCTCTTGGTGCCTTGAATGGCGAAGCCAAGTGGGTAGATACCGTAATGGAATTGATGAATGCAGTAGATGAGCACATTCCGCTTCCTGAGCGTTTGATCGACAAGGACTTTTTGATGCCAGTGGAAGACGTGTTCTCCATCACTGGTCGTGGTACAGTGGCTACTGGTAGAATCGAAAGAGGAGTAATCAACTCCGGTGATCCAGTGGACATCATCGGTATGGGAGCTCAGGGATTGAAGTCTACCGTAACTGGAGTGGAAATGTTCCGTAAGATTTTGGACAGAGGTGAAGCTGGTGACAACGTTGGTTTGTTGCTTAGAGGCATCGAAAAATCCCAAATCAAAAGAGGAATGATCATCTGTAAACCAAACTCTGTAAAGCCACACGCTTTATTCAAAGCAGAAGTTTACGTACTTTCAAAAGAAGAAGGTGGACGTCATACTCCATTCTTTAACAAATACCGTCCTCAGTTCTACTTGAGAACCACAGATGTAACCGGTGAGATCATGCTTCCTGAAAATGTGGAGATGGTAATGCCAGGTGATAACGTGACCATTGAAGTGACTTTGATCAACAAAGTGGCTTTGGAAAAAGGTCTTCGTTTTGCGATCCGTGAGGGTGGTAGAACAGTAGGAGCCGGTCAGGTTACTGAAATTCTTGACTAATCACACATTATCAATATTTATTCAAATGCGATCTTGAAGTTTTTCGGGATCGCATTTGTTTCTTTGGACATAGTTGTGTAATTTTGCAGTCCTTTTGGGGGCTTAAATTTCTACGGGCATAGTTCAATGGTAGAATAGCGGTCTCCAAAACCGTTGATGGGAGTTCGAATCTCTCTGCCCGTGCAATCAAATAGTATAACCATGAATGTAAAAAATTTTGTTGTCGAGTCCATCGATGAGATGAAAAACAAGGTCACTTGGCCGAAGTATTCATCTTTACAAAATAGTGCTGTATTGGTTCTTGTTGCCTCATTGATATTTGCCTTGGTAATCGGGGTAATTGATCTGGGTTTCGAGAACCTGATGAAGTGGTTTTATGACTTATTTTAATAGAATATAAATTACGGATGGCTGAACACAAATGGTACGTACTCCGGGTGGTAGCCGGGCAAGAGAAGAAAGCGAAGACTTATCTCGACAATGAAATTGCCCGTCAAAAACTTGATGAATTTATTCCTGAAGTTTTGATACCAGCAGAGAAGGTTTACGAGATGCGCAATGGTAAAAAGCGGGTCAGGGAGAGAAATTTCTTTCCGGGCTATGTTTTGGTCAATGCGGATCTGACCAACGGTGAGGCCAATCACGTGATTACAAGCATTCCGGGTGTTATCGGTTTCTTAGGATCAAACCAAGGGGGGGCTTCCAAAACCCCTGAACCATTACGGCAGTCAGAAGTCAACCGGATCTTAGGTCGGGTTGAGGAGATTGATGAGTTTGCGGAGAAACTGGATACGCCATTTATAGTAGGAGAGACCATAAAAGTAATGGATGGTCCCTTCAGTGGCTTCTCGGGAACAATAGAAGAGGTATTTGAAGACAAGAAAAAACTCAATGTTATGGTGAAGATTTTCGGTCGAAATACCCCAGTAGAATTAAACTTTATACAAGTAGAAAAACAAGATTAGGAAATGGCTAAGGAAATCACTGGTTATCTGAAATTACAGGTGAAAGGTGGTCAGGCTAATCCATCTCCTCCGGTTGGTCCTGCCCTTGGATCCAAGGGTTTGAACATCATGGAGTTCTGTAAGCAGTTCAATGCCAGAACTCAGGAAAAAATGGGACAAATTGTTCCTGTACTTATCACGATTTATTCGGATAAGACGTTTGATTTTGTAGTCAAAACCCCTCCGGCAGCAAACATGCTGATAGAGGCGGCCAAAATCAAAAGTGGCTCTGCTGAGCCCAACAGGAAGAAAGTAGGTTCTGTATCCTGGGATCAGGTAAAAGAAATTGCTGAGGTGAAAATGCCTGACCTGAATGCCTTCAAGATTGAATCAGCGATGAAAATGATCGCCGGTACAGCAAGAAGCATGGGAATCACAGTTTCAGGAAAAGCTCCTTGGGAGGAATAAAATCAAAAAAATGGCTAAGTTAACAAAAAAGCAAAAAGAAGCTCTTTCTAAGTACGACGCAAGCCAACAGTACTCCCTGGCTGAAGCTTCTTCAATCGTCAAAGACATCACACTTACCAAGTTTGATGCATCTGTTGATCTTGATGTCCGATTGGGCGTGGATCCTCGGAAGGCAGACCAAATGGTAAGAGGAGTGGTGGCTTTGCCTCATGGAACGGGAAAAGAAATCAAAGTTTTGGTTTTGTGTACCCCTGACAAAGTAGAGGAAGCGAAAGAAGCTGGTGCAGACTATGTTGGTTTAGACGATTATATCGCCAAGATTGAAGGTGGGTGGACTGACATTGACGTCATCATCACTACACCTAGTGTCATGGCTAAAGTGGGTCGTTTAGGTAGAGTTTTGGGTCCAAGAGGCTTGATGCCCAACCCAAAATCAGGAACTGTGACCATGGAAGTGGGCAAAGCAGTTAGAGAAGTTAAAGCTGGAAAGATAGACTTTAAAGTAGACAAGTTCGGAATCATCCATGCCAGTGTTGGCAAGGTGTCTTTTACCCCTGAGAAAATTCAGGAAAATGTGAAAGAATTGGTGATGACCATCTCTAAATTAAAGCCTGCTTCTTCCAAAGGTACTTATTTTAAAAGCATCCATTTGTCGAGCACCATGTCGCCAGGCATCATCGTAGATAAAGGGAGTATTCAAGGAATTTAATCATGACTAGAGACGAGAAACAAGTAATAATCGAAGGTCTTACTGAGAAATTCAAGGAAACCCCGCATTTCTATATTACAGATGCATCCGGTTTCAGTGTCGCTCAGATCAATGCCTTTAGAAAAGTGTGTTTTGAAAAAGGTGTAGAGTACAAAGTGTACAAAAACACCTTGATCAAAAAGGCGCTTGAAAATCAGGAAGCTGATTATTCAACCTTATCAGAACAAGCGCTTAAAGGATTTTCAGGAATCATTTTCTCTCCTGAAACTTCAAACCTTCCTGCCAAAATCCTAATTGACTTTAGGAAAAAGTTGGGGAAAAAAGCAACCAAACCTGCGCTCAAAGGAGCTTCTATAGATACGGACGTTTTCATCGGTGAAGAAAACCTTGAATTACTGTCCAAACTTAAATCTAAAGAAGAACTTCTGGGAGAGGTCATCGGATTGCTCCAATCTCCAGCCAAAAATGTGATCTCCGCTCTACAAAGCGGTCAGCATACCTTGGCAGGTTTGGTCAAAACACTCTCCGAAAGGGAATCATAATTTCAATCAATTCAATCAGTAACAAACAACAATTAAATTTATAATACAATGGCAGATCTTAAAGCATTCGCTGAGCAGTTGGTAAACTTGACTGTTAAAGAGGTTAGTGAGTTAGCCGCTATTTTGAAGGACGAGTATGGCATCGAGCCTGCTGCTGCAGCAGCTACAGTAGTAGCTGGTGGTGCAGGAGCTGGTGAAGCAGCCGCTGAAGAAGAAAAAACTTCTTTTGACGTTATTTTGAAAGCCGCAGGCGGAGCAAAATTGGCAGTGGTTAAACTTGTAAAAGAATTGACCGGTCTTGGCCTGAAAGAAGCTAAAGAAGTAGTAGACTCTGCTCCTAAAGCCATCAAAGAAGGCATCGCAAAAGACGAGGCTGAAGCACTTAAGAAGTCTCTTGAGGAAGCTGGTGCTGAAGTAGAGATTAAATAATTTGAATAACCTTGCCAATTAGGTAATGGTTATCCAAAGAAGACCTGACTTTTAAGTCAGGTCTTTTCCTGTTTGTGCACAGGTACAAAATTGCACTATTCCAAGCTTTAATTAGCTTAATACTAGAAAAATTTTCACTATAAACAAATACTGCCTTGGCTATCCAGAATCAAACCGTAAGGAAAAGTTTCTCATCCATTAAGGTAGTCAAAGACTATCCAGACTTTCTCGACATCCAACTTCAATCATTCAAAGATTTTTTCCAGTTGGATACTCCCGCAGAGAAAAGAAGGCAAGATGGTCTGTTCAAGGTGTTCTCCGAGAATTTCCCGATCAGTGACTCCAGAGAGAACTTTACCCTTGAATTTATTGACTACACCGTAGATCCCCCCAAATATAGTGTGGGAGAGTGTATTGACAGAGGCCTGACCTATTCAGTGCCCCTCAAAGCCAAACTACGCCTCCTTTGCCATGATGAGGACAATGAGGATTTCGAGACCATCGAACAGGAAGTATTCTTGGGCAACCTGCCCTACATGACCGAAAAAGGTTCCTTTGTCATCAATGGCGCCGAACGTGTCATCGTGTCTCAGCTGCACAGGTCTCCCGGGGTGTTCTTTGCCCAAAGCAAGCACACGAACGGTACCAAACTGTATTCTGCCAGGATCATTCCTTTCAAAGGCTCATGGATCGAATTTGCAACTGACATCAACAATGTCATGTACGCATACATCGACAGGAAAAAGAAATTCCCCGTAACGACATTGCTTAGAGCTATTGGTTACGGTTCAGATAAAGAAATATTGGATCTCTTTGGCCTTTCTGAAGAAGTTCCTGCCAATAAATCTACCCTGAAGAAAATCACAGGTAGAAAATTGGCTGCCCGGGTATTGAAAACCTGGGTGGAAGACTTTGTGGATGAAGATACCGGTGAAGTCGTTTCTATTGACAGAAACGAAGTGTTGTTGGAAAGAGACTCCATCCTATCGGACGAAGACATAGAGCTGATCCTGGAATCAGGTGCCAAAAGCGTCATCCTGCACAGGGAAGATGTGAATGTGGCTGATTACTCTATCATCTACAATACCTTACAGAAGGATAACTCAAATTCTGAAAAAGAAGCCGTAGAGGTAATTTATAGGCAATTAAGAAATACCGAAGCACCTGATGAGGCGACTGCAAGGGAAGTAATCCACGGATTGTTCTTCTCAGACAAGCGTTATGATCTGGGTGAGGTAGGTCGTTATAGAATCAACAAAAAGCTGGGGCTGAACATTGATTCCCTGAAAATTGTCCTTACCACTGAAGATATCATCAGTATTGTAAAATACCTGATCGGTTTGATCAACTCCAAAGCAGTAGTCGATGACATTGACCACTTGAGCAATAGGAGAGTAAGAACAGTGGGCGAGCAGTTGTACAGTCAATTCGGTGTGGGACTGGCCAGAATGGCCCGTACCATCCGTGAAAGAATGAACGTAAGGGACAATGAGGATTTCAAACCGGTAGATTTGATCAATGCAAGGACGCTGTCCTCTGTGATCAACTCCTTCTTTGGAACCAATCAGCTTTCCCAGTTCATGGATCAGACCAACCCGCTTGCGGAACTGACCCACAAAAGAAGACTTTCTGCTTTGGGTCCCGGTGGACTTTCCAGAGAAAGAGCAGGATTTGAAGTAAGGGATGTGCACTACACCCACTACGGTCGACTTTGTACCATCGAAACCCCTGAAGGACCAAACATCGGTTTGATTTCTTCCCTTTGCGTTCACGCCAAAGTGAATGCCATGGGATTCTTGGAAACCCCTTACCGAAAAGTAGCAGAAGGCAAAGTAAATATGAATCAGGAAGACATCGTGTTCCTGACCGCAGAAGAAGAGGATGACAACAATATCGCTCAGGCCAATGCTCCTTTGGATGAAAAAGGAAATTTCGTCAACGAAAAGGTAAAAGCCAGATTTGAGGGTGACTTCCCGGTATTGGAACCCAAGGAAATCAGCTACATGGACGTGGCCCCAAATCAGATCGTATCTGTGGCAGCATCGCTTATTCCATTCTTGGAGCATGATGATGCCAACCGGGCGCTGATGGGATCCAACATGCAGCGTCAGGCCGTTCCGTTGCTAAAAGCAGAATCTCCGATCGTGGGTACAGGACTTGAGGCCAAAGCCGCAACCGACTCGAGATCGCTGATCATTGCTGAAGCCAATGGTGTGGTGGACTATGTGGATGCCAAAAAAATTGTGGTTAAATATGATCTTTCTGAAGATGACCTTTTGGTCAATTTCAGTGATGAATATAAAACATATGACCTGATCAAATTCAGGAGAACCAATCAAGACACGACCATCAACCTTTCTCCTTTGGTGCTCAAAGGGGAAAAAGTTACAAAAGGTCAAGTCTTGGTAGAAGGTTATTCCACTTCCAAAGGTGAATTGGCGCTTGGTAAAAACCTGAGAGTAGCCTACATGCCTTGGCAGGGTTATAACTTTGAAGATGCCATTGTAATTTCAGAACGGGTGGTGAGGGAAGACATCTTCACTTCTATCCACATCGAAGAATTTCAGCTTGAAGTAAGGGACACCAAGAGGGGTGAAGAGGAATTGACCTCTGAAATTCCAAATGTCTCTGAAGAAGCGGTGAAAAACCTGGATGAGAACGGGATCATCAGAATCGGTGCCGAACTGAAAGAAGGAGACATCATCATCGGTAAAATCACCCCTAAAGGTGAAACAGACCCTACTCCGGAAGAAAAACTGCTAAGGGCCATTTTTGGTGACAAAGCAGGGGATGTAAAAGATGCTTCTTTAAAGGCCTCTCCTTCCTTGAACGGTGTGGTGATCGAAACCAAACTCTTTTCCAGACCTAAAAAAGACAAGGACCTAAGGGTAAAAGCTAAGGCGGAAGTTGAAAAGCTTAAGTCTAAATATGCCAAGGACCTTTTGGGTATCCGTGCCAGAATGATCAACAAGTTGATCGATATTCTGGATGGAAAAACTTCTCAGGGCGTAAGGCATAAATTCGGTGATGAGATCATCAGCAAAGGAATGAAATTCAATGCAAAAAACATTGAGCAGAATTTATTCCCTGCCAAAAATCCTTACCGTGACGAAAGCAATTACAATGTGCCAGAGGAAGCGAACCTGGTTTCTGATATCATCTTGGATGATTGGACAGAGGACGCCCATATCAATTCTCTAGTACAGAAATTGGTGAAAAATTACGTGAACTCCAGAAACGAGATTTCTGGCAGATTCAAAAGAGATAAGTTCACCCTCGAAGTGGGAGATGAATTGCCTGCAGGAATCGTACAGCTGGCCAAAGTCTATGTCGCCAAGAAGCGGAAGCTGAAAGTGGGCGATAAGATGGCAGGTCGACACGGTAACAAAGGCATCGTGGCCAGAATCGTTAGAGAAGAAGACATGCCTTTCCTGGAAGACGGAACCCCAATGGATATCGTATTGAATCCGCTAGGTGTACCATCCAGGATGAACATCGGTCAGATTTTCGAAACGGTATTGGCGTGGGCTGGACAGAAACTGGACAAGAAATACGCAACACCGATCTTTGATGGGGCCACCATGGAAGAAGTAGCCAAGGAACTGGAGGATGCAAAACTTCCACCTTATGGCAGAACTTACTTGTATGATGGACTATCCGGTAAGCGCTTTGACCAGCCTGTAACCGTAGGAATTACCTACATGCTGAAACTGGGTCACCTAGTGGATGACAAAATGCACGCAAGGTCCATCGGGCCATATTCCTTGATCACGCAGCAGCCTTTGGGTGGTAAAGCCCAATTTGGTGGACAGCGATTCGGGGAGATGGAAGTATGGGCATTGGAAGCATTCGGTGCTTCTCATGTGTTGCAGGAGATCCTGACAGTGAAGTCTGATGATGTCATCGGTAGGGCCAAGGCCTATGAAGCCATCGTAAAAGGAGAGAACCTTCCGAAACCGAACATTCCGGAATCCTTTAACGTTTTGGTGCATGAACTGAGAGGTCTTGCCCTTGAGATTACATTAGACTAATTGAAAAAAAATGGGCCGAAAGGCCCTTCACATACTCACTGATTAAATTATGGCGTTCAGAAAAAATAAAAAACTAAACATCGACTTTTCCAGAGTCACCATAAGTTTAGCTTCCCCAGAATCCATTCTGGACAGCTCCCATGGTGAAGTGACGCAGCCGGAAACCATCAACTACAGAACCTATAAGCCTGAAATGGGTGGTTTGTTCTGTGAGCGAATTTTCGGTCCTGTGAAAGACTGGGAATGTCATTGTGGAAAATACAAGCGCATAAGATATAAAGGCATCATCTGTGACAGATGTGGTGTAGAAGTGACAGAAAAGAAAGTGAGAAGGGAACGAATGGGCCATATCGAATTGGTGGTTCCTGTCGCTCACATCTGGTACTTCAAATCCCTGCCAAATAAAATCGGTTACTTGTTGGGATTGCCTACCAAGAAACTGGATCAGATTGTCTATTATGAAAGATATGCCGTCATCCAAGCTGGCGTGAAGGCTGAAGATGGTATCCAATACCTGGATTTCCTCACTGAGGACGAGTACTTGGACATCATGGACAAGCTTCCTAAGGAAAACCAAATGATGGACGACGAAGATCCCAATAAATTCATCGCCAAAATGGGTGCTGAAGCCATTGAGATGTTGTTGGCCAGACTGGATTTGGATGATCTTTCTTACAGCTTACGTCACCAAGCTGCCACTGATACTTCACAGCAAAGAAAAGCGGAAGCTTTGAAGAGGCTGAAAGTAGTGGAAGCCTTTAGAGAAGCCCGAACCAGAATTGAAAACCGTCCGGAGTGGATGGTGGTCAGGATGGTTCCTGTCATTCCACCGGAATTAAGACCTTTGGTGCCATTGGACGGTGGTAGATTTGCCACTTCTGATTTGAATGACCTTTACAGAAGGGTCATCATCCGAAACAACCGATTGAAAAGGTTGATCGACATCAAAGCGCCAGAAGTGATTCTGAGAAACGAAAAAAGGATGCTTCAGGAAGCGGTGGATTCCTTATTCGATAACTCAAGAAAAGTAAATGCAGTAAGATCCGATGGAAACAGGGCATTGAAGTCACTTTCAGACATGCTGAAAGGAAAGCAAGGCCGATTCCGTCAAAACCTGTTGGGTAAAAGGGTGGATTACTCCGGTCGTTCTGTGATCGTGGTAGGCCCTGAACTTAAGCTGCATGAATGCGGATTGCCTAAAAATATGGCGGCAGAATTGTTCAAGCCTTTTATCATCAGAAAACTGATTGAAAGAGGCATTGTCAAAACTGTAAAATCAGCCAAGAAAATAGTAGACAGAAAAGATCCGGTAGTATGGGACATCCTGGAAAACGTATTGAAAGGACATCCGGTATTGCTTAACAGAGCGCCAACTTTGCACCGATTGGGTATTCAGGCTTTCCAGCCTAAACTTATCGAAGGCAAAGCCATTCAATTGCACCCACTCGTCTGTACTGCCTTTAACGCGGATTTTGACGGTGACCAAATGGCTGTACACGTTCCTTTGGGACATGAAGCCATTTTGGAAGCGTCTACTTTGATGCTTTCCTCACACAATATCCTGAACCCTGCAAATGGGGCACCGATTACTGTTCCTTCCCAGGATATGGTGTTGGGCCTTTACTATGTGACCAAAGGAAAGAAATCCACCCCTGAAGAGGTAGTGGATGGTGAAGGAATGACATTCTATGGAGAGGAAGAGGTACTTATTTCTTTAAATGAAGGAAGGGTATCCCCTCATGCCAACATCAAGTGTAAGGTTTCTGTAAGAACGGAAAGCGGAGAATTGGAAGATAAAATCATCGATACCGTAGCCGGTAGGTTGATTTTCAACCAGTTTGTTCCTAAAGAGGTTGGATTTGTAAATGAGCTGTTGACCAAGAAAAAGCTACAGCAGATCATCGCTACAGTAGTAAAAATCTGTGGGGTAGCAAGAACAGCCCAATTCCTGGATGATATCAAAAATCTTGGTTTCAAGATGGCTTATGAAGGTGGGTTATCTATGGGACTGAATGATGTGATCATTCCTGAGGAAAAAGATCCATTGATCAACAAAGCCAAAGATGAGGTTGACCAGGTATGGAACAACTATCTGATGGGTTTGATCACCGACAACGAAAGATACAACCAGGTCATTGACATCTGGACCAGAACCAACTCTAATCTGACCAACATTCTGATGAGACAGATGGAAGAGGATAAGCAAGGTTTCAATGCGATATACATGATGATGCACTCAGGAGCGAGAGGTTCCAGAGAGCAGATTCGTCAGCTAGGCGGTATGAGGGGTCTGATGGCCAAGCCACAGAAAAACCTTCAGGGTTCAGTTGGAGAAATCATCGAAAACCCGATTCTTTCCAACTTTAAAGAAGGATTGGATGTATTGGAATACTTTATTTCCACCCACGGTGCCCGAAAAGGACTTGCTGATACAGCTTTGAAAACAGCTGATGCAGGTTATTTGACAAGAAGGCTTGTGGATGTAGCCCAAGACATGATCATTTCTGAAGATGACTGCGGCACCTTGAGGGGATTGATCGTTCAGCCATTGAGGGACAACGACGAGATCGTGGAACCGCTTTCCGAAAGAATTCTGGGTAGGGTGTCTGTCCACGATGTTTACCATCCGATCACAGATGAATTGATCGTACCAGCAGGTGTGGAAATCACGGATGAGATTGCCCGAAATGTAGATGAATCTCCGATAGATGAAGTTGAAATCAGATCTGTACTGACCTGTGAAACCAGAAGAGGTGTCTGCGCCAAATGTTATGGACGCAACCTGGCCACCGGTAACATGGTGCAAGTAGGGGAATCTGTAGGTGTAATCGCCGCTCAATCTATCGGTGAACCAGGTACTCAGTTGACCTTGAGAACCTTCCACGTAGGGGGTACAGCGTCCAACATTTCCGTTGAAGCAAGTATCAATGCCAAATTTGACGGAGTGGTCGAATTTGACGAAGAATTGAAATGGATCGATACTACCAATAAGGATGGTGAGAAAGTTTCTATCGTGATGGGTAGATCCGGTGAGATCAAAATCAATGATGTAAAATCCGGTAAGACCCTGGTGTCGAACCACGTGCCTTACGGCGCGATACTGAATGTCAAGGACGGTCAGAAATTGGCCAAAGGAGATTCTCTCTGTACTTGGGATCCATACAATGCTGTGATTTTATCCGAATACGATGGAGAGGTTGCTTTTGAGGCAGTCATTGAAGGCATCACTTACAAAGAAGTGGCTGATGATCAGACAGGCTATAGAGAAAAAGTAATCATAGATACCAAGGACAAAACCAAAAACCCCGCAGTGGTGGTGGAATACGGAGACGAAAGCAAGTCCTATAACGTTCCTGTCGGCGCCCACTTGGCGGTAGATCAGGGCGAAAAGGTAAAAGCTGGTCAGATCCTGGTAAAAATCCCACGTTCTGTTGGAAAAACCAGAGACATCACCGGTGGTTTGCCTAGGGTAACTGAATTGTTCGAGGCCAGAAACCCATCCAATCCGGCTGTGGTTTCCGAAATCGACGGTGTGGTAACCTATGGTGGCATCAAGAGGGGTAACCGTGAAATCTTCATTGAGTCCAGAGATGGGGTGAAGAAAAGATACATGGTTTCTCTTTCCAAGCATATTTTGGTGCAGGAAAATGATTTCATCAGAGCAGGTGAGGCTTTGTCTGATGGAGCGATTACTCCAAATGACATCCTTTCCATCAAAGGCCCAACGGCGGTGCAGGAATACCTGGTCAATGAGATTCAGGAAGTTTACCGACTACAAGGTGTAAAAATCAATGACAAGCACATCGAGGTTATCGTAACCCAAATGATGCAGAAAGTTGAGATCTTGGATGCAGGGGACACTGGATTCCTTCAGGGTCAGATTGTAGACAAGTGGGCGTTCCGTGAAGAGAACGACACCATCTTGGACAAAAAAGTGGTTATGGATGCCGGAGATTCCAGCACCTTAAAGCCAGGTATGATCATCACTGCTAGAAGGCTTAGAGATGAGAATTCCAGTCTGAAACGGAAAGACCTCAAGCTAGTGCAGGTAAGGGACGCAGAAACAGCCGTTTCCAAACCTACCTTACAGGGTATAACTGCCGCGTCTTTGGGAACTGAAAGCTTTATTTCAGCAGCTTCCTTCCAGGAAACCACCAAAGTATTGAGTGAAGCTGCGATCCGAGGCAAGCGAGATGAACTTCTGGGACTGAAAGAAAACGTGATTGTGGGCCATTTGATCCCTGCCGGAACCGGTCAGAGACATTTCCACAAAATGATCGTAGGGTCACAGGAAGAATATGACAAATTGACCGCAGAGAAAGAAAAATCTATGAAGAGAGCCAAAGAGGTGATCAGATAAGATTTTAGGTTCTAATACAATAAAGGCCTGTAAGCGTAATTTACAGGCCTTTTTCAATCAAATGCATATGGAAGAGGACAAAAAACAACCCCCAAGGGGAGATCAGCAGATCAATGTAGAATTGCCTGAGGAAGTGGCGGAAGGCATTTATTCCAATCTAGCCATGATCGCGCACAGCAATTCGGAATTTGTGGTGGACTTCATCAGACTTATGCCAGGCGTACCCAAGGCCAAAGTAAAATCACGGATCATCATGACCCCGGATCATGCCAAAAGGTTATTGGCTGCCTTGAAGGACAACATTGAAAAATACGAACAAGCATTTGGCAAGATTCCAACCGGAGGAGCTGCCCCGCAGTTTCCGCTCAACTTTGGAAGTCCCGGTGAAGCCTAACAAAAATATAACACGTTAATTTTGTTTGTTTTATTGATTTCACTACCTTTGCAGTCCAAAATTTAACAGTTTAAAGAAGCAAAATAAATTTTATCAGTTAATGCCTACTATACAACAGTTAGTAAGAAAAGGTAGAAACACCCTTGAGACCAAGTCAAAGTCAAGAGCACTTGACGCTTGCCCTCAGCGTAGGGGTGTGTGTACCAGGGTGTACACTACCACGCCTAAGAAGCCGAACTCCGCGATGAGGAAGGTAGCCAGGGTAAGATTGACGAATGGAAAAGAGGTGAATGCTTATATTCCTGGTGAGGGTCACAACTTGCAGGAGCACTCCATAGTTTTGATTAGGGGTGGTCGTGTTAAGGACCTTCCAGGTGTGAGGTATCACATCATCCGAGGTGCATTGGATACTGCCGGAGTAAAAGACCGTAAGCAAGGTCGCTCCAAGTACGGTGCGAAGCGTCCTAAAGATGCCAAGAAATAAGAAAAACACATTTAAGAAATAATGAGAAAAGCGAAACCAAAAAAGAGATATATTCTTCCTGACCCGAAGTTCAATGATACTTTGGTCACCAAGTTTGTGAACTGCCTTATGGTAGACGGGAAGAAGAGTATTGCTTACAAAATCTTCTACGATGCGGTAGCTAAAGTAGAGGATAAAACAGGTGAGAACGGTCTTGAGGTTTGGAAAAAAGCGCTTACCAACATCACTCCTGCCGTAGAGGTAAAGAGTAGAAGAGTTGGTGGAGCAACATTCCAAGTGCCAATGGAAGTCAGACCCGAAAGGAAAACGTCACTTGGAATCAAATGGATGATCACCTATGCAAGAAAAAGGGGTGAGAAGACCATGATGGACAGATTAGCGGGAGAGATTATGTCTGCTTCCAAAGGAGAAGGCGCGGCAGTGAAGAAAAAAGATGATACGCACAGGATGGCAGAAGCCAACAAAGCATTCTCACATTTTAGATTTTAATAGTAATGGCCAGAGATTTAAAGTACACTAGGAACATCGGTATTGCTGCACACATTGATGCAGGTAAAACTACTACCACTGAAAGAATCCTTTTTTATTCCGGCGTAAGCCATAAAATAGGTGAAGTTCATGATGGAGCAGCTACCATGGACTGGATGGCACAAGAGCAGGAAAGAGGGATTACCATCACTTCGGCTGCCACCACCGTTTTTTGGAATTACAGAGATCAAAAATACCAAATCAACATCATCGATACACCAGGTCACGTGGATTTTACCGTAGAGGTAAACAGGTCGCTCCGGGTCTTGGATGGGTTGGTATTCCTTTTCAGCGCTGTAGACGGGGTAGAGCCTCAGTCTGAAACCAACTGGCGTCTGGCAGATAATTATAAAGTAGCCCGAATCGGATTTGTCAACAAGATGGACCGTGCAGGTGCTGATTTTCTTGATGTGTGCAAGCAGGTCAAAGAAAAATTGGGTAGCAATGGGGTGCCTTTGCAGTTACCCATTGGTGCAGAAGAAAAATTCAGAGGGGTAGTTGACCTGATCAACAACCGAGCCATCATCTGGAACGAAGATGACTTGGGCATGACGTACGAGGAAGTTCCCATTCCAGCAGATATGGAGGAAGAAGTGGCCGAGTATAGAGAGCACCTTTTAGAAGCTGTTGCTGACTACGACGAGTCATTGATGGAGAAATTCTTCGATGATCCCGATTCCATCACAGAAGCTGAAATATTGAAAGCGCTAAGAGCGGCAACCATCGACATGAAAATTGTCCCTATGGTCTGCGGATCATCTTTCAAAAACAAAGGAGTACAGACCATGTTGGACCTGGTGATGGAACTGTTGCCATCTCCTATGGACAAAGATGATATCGTTGCTACTTCTTTGGATTCAGAAAAAGACGTTAAAATCAGTCCTGATGAAAACGAACCTTTTACCGGTTTGGCTTTCAAAATTGCTACCGACCCATTTGTGGGTAGGCTATGTTTTGTAAGGGCTTATTCCGGCAAGCTGGAATCCGGTTCTTACATTTTCAACAGCCGTTCAGGAAATAAAGAAAGAATCTCAAGGGTATTCCAGATGCATGCCAACAAGCAGAACCAAATCGAAAGATTGGTAGCTGGTGATATTGCTGCGGTGGTTGGGTTTAAAGACATCAAAACCGGTGATACCCTTTGTGACGAAAAGCGTAAAGTAGTTCTGGAATCCATGGTATTCCCAGAGCCAGTAATCGGTTATGCCATCGAGCCTAAAACGCAGGCTGATGTGGATAAACTGGGTATGGCCATTGCCAAACTAGTAGAGGAAGACCCTACGCTTCAGGTCAATACTGACCACGAAACCGGTCAGACCATCTTGAGAGGTATGGGTGAGCTTCACTTAGACATCATTATAGACCGATTGAAAAGAGAGTTCAAGGTTGAAATCAACCAAGGTGCTCCTCAGGTGGCATATAAAGAAGCTCTATTCAGTTCGGTTGAGCATAAAGAAGTTTACAAAAAGCAAACCGGTGGTAAAGGAAAATTTGCCGATATCGTATTTGAACTTGGACCCAAGGACAAAGATCCTGAGACAGGTGAGATCAAACAAGGTTTGGACTTTGTCAATGGCATTGTAGGTGGTGTGATTCCGAAAGAATTTATCCCTGCGATCCAAAAAGGATTCAACGAGGCCATGAAAAACGGTCCATTGGCGGGTTACCCCATTGAGTCCATGAAAGTAAGGCTTTTCCACGGATCTTTCCACGATGTCGATTCCGATGCCCTTTCCTTTGAATTGGCAGCTAGAATCGGATTTAAAGAGGCAGCTAAAAAGTGTAAGCCAGCCCTTTTGGAACCCATCATGGCGGTGGAAGTGGTTTCTCCTGATGAATATACCGGCCCCATTACCGGAGATTTGAACAGAAGAAGGGGATTGATGAAAGGAATGGATACCAAAGGCACTTCCAGCGTAATCAAAGCTGATGTCCCTTTGTCTGAGTTGTTCGGTTATGTTACTGACTTGAGGACCATCACCTCTGGTAGAGCTACCGCTTCTTTGACCTTCTCTCATTATGAGCCTACTCCGACCAACATAGCGGAAACTGTGATTGCAAAAGTAAAAGGCGAGAAAGTCTAAATTCTATCGAAAATGAATCAGAAAATCAGAATAAAATTAAAGTCTTACGATCACAGCCTGGTGGACAAGTCATCTGAGAAGATCGTAAAAGCAGTGAAATCTACCGGTGCCATTGTAGTGGGACCGATTCCATTGCCTACCAAAAAAGAAAAGTTCACCGTATTGAGGTCTCCTCACGTGAACAAGAAAGCCAGAGATCAGTATCAACTTTGTACTTACAAAAGGTTGGTGGATATTTATTCCAACAGCGGTAAGACGGTAGATGCTTTGATGAAGATCGAACTCCCTAGCGGTGTCGATGTAGAAATCAAAGTCTGACCTGCCTACAACATATCAGTGAAAAACCTACACCTTATGCGGTGTGGGTTTTTATTTTGTCATTTTTAAAAACGCAGTTCATTTCTTTCGATCCATGCCTAGGTTGAATTGCTTTTTAAGGAGATTATTTTACGTAAATGTTTGAAAATATATAAGTTGTAATTTGTTAGCTGATGATAAATTACTAACTTTGCAGTCCTTTAAAAAGGGCACAGGTGCGTAAACGCCTGTGTACAATAATATTATACAACAGAAGATGTCTGGAATAATAGGAAAAAAAGTAGGAATGACTAGCATTTTTAGTGCCGATGGACGAAATGTCGCATGCACGCTAATAGAAGCTGGTCCTTGCGTAGTTACGCAAGTAAAAAATGTTGAATCAGACGGGTACAACGCTGTTCAGCTGGCATTTGGTGAGCGTAAGGAAAAAAATACGCCTAAGCCACTGATGGGCCATTTCAAAAAGGCCGGCACCACGCCGAAGCAGAAAGTTGTAGAATTCAGGGATTTTAGGATTGAGTTTGAAGGTCAGGTAGACCTCGGCAAAACCGTAAATCCTGATGGTGTATTCGTAGAAGGTGACTTTGTTGATGCCATTGGCACTTCTAAAGGAAAAGGATTCCAAGGTGTGGTAAAACGCCATGGTTTTGCTGGTGTAGGTGGACAAACCCACGGTCAGCACAACAGACAGAGGCACCCAGGCTCTATCGGAGCGTGTTCATGGCCTTCCAGGGTATTCAAAGGAATGCGTATGGCAGGAAGAATGGGCGGAAACAGGGTGAAAGTATTGAACCTCAGAGTACTCAAAATTTATCCTGAAAAGAATTTGATTCTTGTGAGCGGCTCAGTGCCGGGCGCAAAGAATTCTTTCGTTATCCTAGAGAAGTAAGCAAATGGAATTAGCAGTATTTAAACATAACGGCGAAGATACCGGTAGAAAAATCACCCTTTCAGATGATATTTTCGCTATCGAGCCCAATGATCATGCGATCTATTTGGATGTAAAGCAGTATCTGGCTAACCAAAGACAGGGAACGCACAAGTCCAAAGAAAGAAACGAAATAGCAGGTTCTACCCGAAAAATCAAAAAGCAAAAAGGAACTGGTGGTGCGAGAGCAGGATCCATCAAGTCTCCGCTTTTCAGAGGTGGAGGAAGGGTATTCGGTCCAAGACCGAGAGATTACTCTTTCAAACTGAATAAGAAATTAAAACAATTGGCCAGATTTTCTGCCCTTAGCTACAAAGCCAAGGACGAAAGTGTCATGGTATTGGAAAACATCAGCTTTGATGCACCAAAGACCAAAGACTATTTGGCTCTGTTGAACAGCCTGAATCTTACTGGCCAAAAGACACTTCTTGTTCTTCCGGATTACGACAAAAACGTGTATCTGTCCAGCAGAAACATTCCTAAGACCAATGTCCTGGCTGTAAGCGACATCAATACCTATGCGGTGTTGAATGCCGACAAACTGGTATTGTGTGAAGGTGCCTTGGACAAGTTAGAAACCCTTTTATCGAAGTAAGACAATGGATATACTAAAAAAGCCTTTGATTACGGAAAAGATTTCTGCGATGAACGAACGAGGAGTTTATGGGTTTGTGGTAGAAAAAACCGCAACTAAGCCAGAAATCAAAAGAGCCGTTGAGAAAATGTATGGTGTGAAGGTCGTCGGCGTAAGAACGATGCGTTATGCTGCAAAGCATAAAACAAGATACACCAAAAATAAAATTGTAAGTGGTTTCACCAATTCCTTTAAAAAGGCTATCGTACAAGTTGCTGAAGGTGAAATCATAGACTTTTACGGAGAAATTTAATTGAATCAGAATCATGGCAGTTAAAAAATTAAAGCCTGTTACTCCGGGTACCAGATTTAGGGTGGCGCCGGCTTTTGACGAGATTACCAAGTCAAAGCCCGAGAAATCCCTGCTGGCACCTATCAAAAAGTCAGGTGGTAGAAATAGCGCAGGAAAAATGACCGCCAGGTATATCGGTGGTGGCCATAAGAAAAGACTTAGAATCGTTGATTTTAAGAGAGATAAGTTCGGTGTTCCCGGTGTGGTAAAAGCCATTGAGTATGATCCCAACAGGACTGCTCGTTTAGCTTTACTGTATTACGTGGATGGTGCCAAAGCTTATATCATCGCACCGGAAGGTTTGCAAGTAGGACAAACGGTGATTTCCGGTGAGACCGTTGCCCCGGAAGTGGGCAACGCCATGCACATGTTCAATGTACCTTTGGGTACCATCGTTCACAATATCGAGCTTAAGCCCGGTAAAGGAGCAGTGTTGGCAAGAAGTGCAGGAACCTATGCCCAGGTAGTGGCCAGAGAAGGAAAATACGTGACCATCAAATTGCCTTCAGGCGAGATGAGGTTGGTGTTGGGTGTCTGTATGGCAACTGTAGGGGTGGTGTCAAATGGAGATCACATGAACGTGGTGCTTGGAAAAGCCGGTAGGAAGCGTTGGTTGGGCAGAAGGCCCAGGACAAGAGGTGTAGCCATGAACCCTGTCGATCACCCTATGGGTGGTGGTGAGGGCCGTTCATCAGGTGGACACCCAAGGTCGAGAAAAGGGTTGCTTGCCAAAGGTAAGAAAACCCGCTCTCCCAAAAGATATTCAAACAAGTACATCATCAGTAGACCGAAATAATTATGGCACGTTCGTTAAAGAAAGGCCCTTATATCGCACATCACTTGGGCAAAAAAGTAGAGGTAATGAACGAATCGGGAAAGAAATCCGTGATCAAAACCTGGTCAAGGAGATCCATGATTTCGCCGGATTTCGTCGGACATACTTTTGCTGTGCACAATGGCAACAAGTTTATCCCGGTATTTGTCACCGATAACATGGTTGGCCATAAACTGGGGGAATTTGCTCCTACCAGAAACTTTAGAGGTCACATTGCCAAAAAAGATAAAGGAAAGAGATAATCATGGAAGCAATAGCAAAATTAAACAATGCCCCTACTTCACCCCGCAAAATGCGATTGGTGGCTGACCTTGTAAGAGGGAAGCGTGTAGGCCAAGCTTTGAGCATTCTGAAGTTTACACCTAATAACGGTGCTCCCAAATTGGAGAAACTTCTGCTTTCCGCAGTGGCCAACTGGCAGGCTAAGAACCCTGATGCAAAATTGGAAGAAGCCGATTTATATATCAAGACCCTAACCGTAGACGGTGGACGAATGCTAAAAAGGTTGAGACCTGCACCGCAGGGAAGAGCCCATAGAATTCGTAAAAGATCAAATCATGTAACGCTGATAGTCGATGCCTTGAATAGCACCGTTACCGCTGATGAAGTAGAAACTAAAGAAAACGCTAATTAAAATCAAACTATGGGACAAAAATCTAACCCAATTGGTTTAAGACTAGGTATCATAAAAGGCTGGGATTCCAACTGGTACGGAGGAAAAGACTTTGCTGAGAAACTCTATGAGGACCAGCAAATCAGAAAGTACGTACATGCCAGGATTCCAAAAGGGGGTATTTCCAAGGTCATCATCGAAAGAACTTTGAAAAGAATTACCCTGACCATTCACACAGCCCGTCCGGGTGTGGTGATCGGTAAAGGAGGAGCAGAGGTAGATAAGCTGAAAGAAGAGCTGAAAAACCTGACCAACAAAGACGTTCAAATCAATATTTTTGAAATCAAGCGTCCTGAACTGGATGCCAAATTGGTCGGTGAATCTGTAGCCCAACAACTTGAAGCCAGGATTTCTTTCAGAAGGGCCATGAAACAATCCATCGCAGCTGCCATGAGAGTGGGAGCCGAAGGAATCAAAATAAAGCTTTCCGGTCGTCTGGGCGGAGCTGAAATGGCAAGATCTGAAATGTATAAAGAGGGAAGAATTCCTCTGCACACATTGAGAGCAGATATTGATTATGCCATTTCTGAAGCCCAAACCGTATATGGAATCATTGGGATCAAAGTTTGGATCTTCAAAGGCGAAGTCTATGGCAAGCGTGACCTTTCCCCAAATGCGGGATTGAGCAACGAGCCAAAAGGCGCCGCAAGAGGAGGCAAACGTAGGGATAACAATGGTCCTAGACGCAGAAAGAGAAATAACTAATTTTCACCAATAAGTGAGAAATCATGTTACAGCCAAAAAGAACTAAATATAGGAAAATGCAAAAGGGCAGGGTCAAAGGGATCGCTCAGAGAGGGCATACGCTTTCTTTCGGCAACTTTGGCATCAAGTCCATGGAACCTGGATGGATTACGTCGCGACAGATTGAAGCTGCACGTATTGCCATGACCAGAGCAATGAAGAGAGAAGGCCAAGTTTGGATCAGGATTTTTCCTGACAAGCCGATTACCAAAAAGCCCGCTGAAGTAAGGATGGGTAAAGGGAAAGGTGCTCCTGAATATTGGGTAGCAGTGATCAAACCTGGAACCATTCTTTTTGAAGCAACCGGTGTAGACTTGGAAACAGCGCAGGAAGCCTTAAGGTTAGCGCAACAAAAACTTCCGGTCAGTACAAAATTTGTAGTACGTAGAGATTACGTGGGATAATTTGAAACTATGAAAAACTCTGAAATAAGATCACTCACAGACAGTGAAATCGCCGAGCGTATTGTAGCTGAGCAGGAAAATTTGACAAAATTGCGATTTGCTCATGCCGTTTCTCCCATAGAGAATCCAAATAAAATAAGAGAAACAAAGCGATTCATCGCAAGATTGAAGACCGCTTTGAGGGCAAAACAACTAGCAAAATAAGAATCAAATGGCTACTACAGAGAGAAATCTTCGTAAAGAAAGAATAGGTAAAGTAGTCAGCAACAAGATGGACAAGTCCATCACTGTTGCCGTAGAGAGAAAGGTAAAACACCCGATCTACGGTAAATTTGTTGCCAAGACTACCAAATTTATGGTTCATGACGAGAAAAACGAGTGCACCGAAGGTGATACCGTAAAAATAAGTGAAACCCGTCCGCTGAGCAAGAACAAGCGTTGGAGATTGGTGGAAATAATAGAGAAGGCTAAATAATCATGATACAACAAGAATCGAGATTAGGCGTAGCGGATAATTCAGGTGCCAAAGAAGTACTTGTGATCCGTGTTTTGGGAGGAACCAGAAAAAAATATGCCTCTATAGGTGATAAAGTGGTCGTGACTGTCAAGTCTGCCCTCTCTTCCAGCAACATGAAAAAAGGTACCGTTTCCAAAGCGGTGATAGTAAGAACAAAAAAAGAGATCAGAAGAAAAGACGGATCTTACATTCGTTTTGAAGATAATGCTGCTGTTCTTTTGAACAACAACGATGAGCCCAGAGGAACCCGTATATTCGGACCTGTGGCCAGAGAGTTGAGGGAAAAGCAGTTTATGAAGATCGTTTCTTTAGCCCCAGAAGTATTGTAATCATGGAAAGCAAGACCAATAAAAAACCAAAGTTTCATGTCAAAACCGGTGATACCGTGAAGGTATTGGCGGGTGATGACAAAGGTAAATCAGGTAAGATTCTTTCTGTTGATGTCAAAAAGACCAGGGCGATCGTAGAAGGGCTCAATTTGGTGACCAAACACATCAAACCTACTGCGACCAATCCTCAGGGAGGTATTGAGAAGAAAGAAGCTGCCATTCATTTGAGCAACCTGATGTTGGTGGATCCTAAAACAGGAGAAGCTACCAGAACAGGAAGAAAGCCAGGTGAAAACGGAAAATTAACTAGATATTCTAAGAAAACCGGGGAGGTGATCAATGGCTAGTCCAAGAATTAAAGAGAAATACCAGAAGGAAGTTATTCCAGTATTAATGGAAAAATTTCAATACAAGTCTGTGATGCAAGTACCGAAGCTGACCAAAATTGTGATCAACAAAGGTATCGGAGCAGCTGTAGCGGACAAAAAATTAGTAGATCAAGGTGTTGAGGAATTGACCCTTATTGCCGGTCAAAGAGCTGTAGCCACCAAGGCCAAGACTTCTATCTCCAATTTTAAACTTAGAGATGGAATGCCTATTGGTGCTAAAGTTACTTTGAGAGGTGAGAGGATGTATGAATTTCTTGACAGGTTGATGACTGTGGCATTGCCAAGGGTCAGGGATTTTAAAGGAATCAATGACAAAGGTTTTGATGGAAGAGGAAATTACACTTTAGGTGTAACCGAACAAATCATTTTCCCTGAAATCAGCATAGAAAAGGTGAACAGGATATCCGGTATGGACATCACTATCGTCACCACTGCTGATACTGATGAGGAGGCCTTCGTTTTGTTGAAATCCTTCGGAATGCCATTTGTAAACAAAAATAATCAAGAATAATTATGGCAAAAGAGTCAATAAAAGCTCGTGAGAGAAAAAGAGAACGTCTTGTAGCCAAATACGCCAAGAAAAGAGCAGATCTTAAGGCAGCTGGTGATTATGAGGCTTTGGACAAACTTCCCAAAAATGCTTCACCGGTCCGTCTGCACAACAGGTGTAAATTGACAGGACGTCCAAAAGGATATATGAGAAAATTTGGCATCAACAGGGTCACTTTCAGAGAGATGGCTTCAGCTGGCAAGATTCCAGGTGTTACCAAATCCAGCTGGTAAAATTCATATAAAAGTTTTTATTCTAATAATCATTGTGTAACTTTGCACGCCCGAATGGGGGCATGTAGTTAGACTAATATAAATATGACTGATCCAATAGCTGATTATCTGACCAGGTTGAGAAACGCCATCAAGGCTTCTCACCGTATCGTTGAGATACCTGCTTCTAATATTAAGAAGGAAATCACTAAGGTGCTTCATGACAAGGGGTACATTCAGAACTATAAATTTGAAGATGAGGGTCCTCAGGGAACCATCAAAATAGCTTTGAAGTACAATCCTGCCACCAAGCAAAATGCAATAGTGAATCTTTCAAGGATTAGCAAGCCAGGTTTGAGAAAATATGTTAAGCACGAGGACATGCCCCGTGTGATCAACGGCTTAGGCATCGCCATCCTGTCCACTTCCAAAGGTGTAATGACCGACAAGGAAGCAAAAAATGAGGGCATTGGTGGAGAAGTACTTTGTTTCGTTTATTAAAAAACCGTTATGTCTAGAATAGGTAAAAAACCAATAAATATACCGGCGGGTGTTACTGTAGACGTGTCAGAACACAATACTGTCACTGTTAAAGGTCCCAAAGGTACGTTGGTCAGGGAAATCAATCCCGACATCGCCGTCAAGGTGGAAAACAACGAAATTGTATTCAAAAGACCTACCGAGTCCAAAAGACACAAGTCACTTCATGGTTTGTATCGATCCCTTGTCAACAACATGGTAATCGGCGTAAGTGAAGGGTACAAAAAGGAATTGGAGCTAGTAGGTGTAGGTTACAAAGCCACTAACCAAGGTCAGGTTTTGGAACTTGCTTTGGGGTATTCCCACAACATTTTCTTTTCTCTACCGAGTGAAGTAAGTGTGGCAACAGAAACCCCAAAAGGTAAGAATCCTACCGTTACATTAGAAGGTGTAGACAAGGAATTGGTTGGGCAAATTGCCGCCAAAATCAAATCCTTCAGAAAAGTCGAGCCTTACAAAGGTAAAGGTGTAAGGTTTAAAGGTGAATTGGTTAGAAGAAAAGCGGGTAAAACTGCTGCTAAAAAATAATTAGAGATGGCTTTTGATAAGAATTCAAGAAGACTTAGAATCAAGAAAAGCATCAGAAGGAAGATTTCTGGTACAGATTCAAGACCTCGATTGGCAGTATTTAAAAGCAATACTGGTATATACGCACAATTGGTGGATGACCTTAAAGGTCATACACTGGCCCAAGCTTCTTCCAAAGAACTGGGTGCGGCAATGAACGCCAACATGTCTGTTTCCAAGGAAGTAGGAAAAAAATTGGCTGAAAGAGCGACTGCAAATGGTGTCACCGAAGTGGTGTTTGACAGAAGCGGTTACTTATATCACGGTAATGTAAAAGCTCTTGCCGAAGGTGCAAGGGAAGGTGGCCTTAAATTTTAATAGATTATTATGTCCCAAGTTAAAAGAAAACCCATTAGGGCAACAGATACAGAACTCAAAGAAAAAGTTGTAGCGATCAATCGGGTTGCCAAAGTAGTAAAAGGAGGTAGAAGATTCTCTTTCTCTGCTATCGTGGTAGTCGGTGATGGTAATGGAGTAGTGGGCTATGGTCTAGGTAAGGCTAATGAGGTAACTGACGCAATCACCAAAGGCATTGAAGATGCGAAGAAAAGCCTGGTAAGGGTTCCGGTATTGAAAGGTACCATCCCTCACGAGCAAATCGGAAAATTTGGTGGTGGTTTCGTATTGATTAAGCCAGCAGCACCCGGTACCGGTGTGATTGCAGGTGGAGCCATGAGAGCTGTATTGGAAAGTGCAGGTGTAACTGACGTATTGGCCAAGTCTAAGGGATCTTCCAACCCACACAATGTGGTGAAGGCGACCATTGACGCTTTGGTCCAACTTAGGGATGCAATTGCGGTTTCTCAGCAACGAAGTGTGAAAATGTCAAAAGTTTTTAACGGATAAACAGATGGCTAAGCTAAGAGTAACGCAAACCAAGAGTACCATCAAAAGACCCAAAGACCAAAAAGCTACCATCATTGCACTCGGTCTTGGTAAAATCAATAGGTCTGTGGAGATTGAAAATACCCCTGCTATGGTCGGTATGGTAAGAAAAGTCAATCACCTTGTAAAAGTGGAGGAAATCTAATCATGAAATTACATACATTAAAACCTAATGAAGGTTCTGTAAAAACCCGTAAAAGAATCGGTCGCGGACAAGGTTCTGGAAGGGGTGGAACGTCTACAAGAGGGCATAAAGGAGCTAAGTCAAGATCTGGTTATAAATCCAAGCTTGGATTTGAAGGTGGTCAGATGCCACTTCAAAGAAGAATCCCTAAATTTGGGTTTAAAAGCTTTAATAGGATTGAAAACAAACCTATCAACCTGAATACGCTACAGGCTTTATCCGAAAAACTCAGTATTGATACCATCACATTTGATGTTTTGGTGGAAAATGGGTTGGCTGGTAAAAAAGATGTTGTAAAAATCCTAGGAAGAGGCGAACTTACAGCGAAATTGAATGTAAGTGCTCACCAATTCTCAGCTGCCGCAGCAGAAGCTATCGAAAAAGTAGGCGGTACTGTTAACAAGATTTAAAGAATGAAAAAGTTTATCTCAACAGTTAAGAATATCTTTTCTATTGAAGATTTAAGGATCAGGATCCTCAATACCCTAGGTTTTCTAGTGGTGTTCAGACTTGGTTCTTTCATCGTATTGCCAGGCGTAGATCCCAGTAAATTGTCTGACTCTGCAGAAGGTATATTCGGACTGATCGATACTTTCCTAGGAGGGGCATTTAGCAATGCCTCTATCTTTGGTTTGGGGATCATGCCCTACATATCTGCTTCCATCGTGTTGCAGCTATTGACTGTTGGAGTACCTTATTTCCAGAAACTCCAGAAAGAAGGAGAATCCGGAAGAAAAAGAATCAATCAGATCACAAGAGTGCTTACGATTCTGATCACTTTGGCTCAAGGAGTTGGCTATCTTTCTGCCACCATACCGAATGAAGCCATTATGGTCAGCAAGCCGCTCTTCATGTTCAGTTCATTGGTATTGCTATCCGCAGGAACCATGTTCTGTATGTGGTTAGGTGAGAAAATCACAGAAAAGGGTATCGGTAATGGTATTTCTATGCTGATTATGATAGGCATTATATCAGCCCTTCCCGGAGCAATTATAGCGGAAACCATATCAAAAGGCACTTCTGGATTGTTGTTGCTGCTGATTGAGGGAGCTGTTCTGTTCTTTGTTGTACTGGGTACAGTGGCTTTAACAGAAGCCACCAGAAGGATTCCGGTTCAGTATGCCAAACAGGTAGTGGGCGGAAAAGTCTATGGAGGACAAAGACAGTATATTCCGATCAAGGTGAATGCCTCTGGGGTAATGCCGATTATCTTTGCTCAGTCTCTGATGTTCTTGCCTGCTTTGATCGCACAAATTTGGTCTTCTGAGAGTGATATTGCCAACTATATTGGTACCACATTCTCTGATTTCACTTCTTGGCAATACAACTTGGTGTTTGCTATCATGATCATTCTATTCACGTTCTTCTACACAGCCATCACGGTCAATCCAGAACAGATTGCTGAAGACATGAAAAGAAACGGAGGATTTATACCTGGTATCAAACCTGGTGCACCTACCTCTGATTTTATTGACAACATCATTTCAAGGATCACATTACCGGGATCAATTCTTCTTTCCGTAGTGGCAATCTTGCCTGCCTTTGCCATAGTAGCAGGAGTAGGAGCTCAGTTTGCCCAATTCTATGGTGGTACCTCCCTCCTTATTATGGTAGGGGTGATCATGGATACGTTGAGACAAATTGAAAGCTATTTGTTGATGAGGCATTACGAAGGCATGATGAAGAGTGGTAACATGAGGAATAATCCCTCTAATTACGCCGTGGCATAAAAATGATACATTACAAGACTTCTGAGGAAGTCCAGTTGATAAAAGACAGTGCCGAAATACTAGGCAAAGCCCATGGGGAAGTTGCCAAAAATGTTAAAGTGGGGGTAAAGACCTCCTTTTTGGACAAGATAGCAGAAGAATACATCCGGGATCATCAGGGTGTACCTTCTTTTAAAGGATACAATGGATTTCCAGCTTCCCTCTGCATTTCTGTAAATGAGGTGGTGGTTCATGGATTTCCAAGTGATTATGTTTTGAAAGATGGCGATATAATCTCAGTAGATTGTGGAGTCTTTCACCAAGGTTTTCATAGCGATTGCGCTTATACTTACCCTGTTGGTGAAGTTTCCCCTGAAGTTTTATCCCTGCTCAAAGCAACCAAGGAATCCTTATATCTAGGTATTGAAAAAGCTGTTTTTGGCAACCGGATTGGAGATGTTGGCAATGCCATTCAAAAATTTGTGGAATCCAAAGGGTACACGGTGGTGAGGGAATTGGTAGGTCACGGTCTTGGCCGGCACCTGCATGAAGCGCCTGAAGTACCCAATTATGGGAAAAAAGGTAGCGGTCCCCTGTTGAAGGATGGTATGGTGTTGGCTATAGAGCCAATGGTCAATTTGGGTACTAGAAACATTGTGCAGGAAAGGGATGGCTGGACCATTCGGACAGCAGATCGGAAACCTTCGGCACATTATGAACATACCGTGGTGGTATTTGAGGACAAAACTGAAATCATCACCACACACCAGTACATAGAAGAAAATTTTAAATTCTAAATATGGCCAAACAAGCATCTATTGAGCAAGATGGTACAATTATAGAAGCATTATCCAATGCAATGTTTAAAGTGGAACTTGAAAATGGCCATCAATTGATTGCGCATATTTCGGGTAAAATGAGAATGAATTACATTAAAATTCTTCCAGGTGACCGGGTCAAATTGGAGCTATCTCCCTATGACCTTTCCAAGGGTAGAATTGTATACCGGTATAAATAAAAAAGATCATGAAAGTTAAGGCATCTATCAAAAAGAGGAGTGCTGAATGTAAAGTGATTCGTAGAAAAGGAAAGCTTTACGTCATCAACAAGAAAAATCCTAAGTTTAAACAAAGACAAGGTTAATATTATGGCAAGAATCGCAGGTGTTGACATCCCAGACAATAAAAGAGGAGAGATCGGCTTGACCTATATCTTCGGAATAGGAAGAAGTTCGGCCAGAGCCATTTTGACAAAGGCAGGTATCTCTTATGATAAAAAAGCAGGTGAGTGGGACGATGATGAATCGACCGCTATCAGGAATCTAATTGCTGAGGAATTCAAGACAGAAGGTGTTTTGAAGTCAGAGATCCAATTGAACATCAAGAGATTGATGGATATAGGTTGTTACAGGGGATTGAGACACAGAAAAGGGCTTCCTGTTCGTGGACAAAAAACCAAAAACAACGCTAGAACTAGAAAAGGTAAGAGAAAGACCGTTGCAAACAAGAAAAAGGCAACTAAATAAATCTTGATTTAGATTATGGCTCAGAAAAGAAACGAAAAAGCTAAAGGTAAAAAAAGAGTTGTTAAAGTAGAAACGGTAGGCCAAGTGCATATCAAAGCTTCCTTTAACAACATCATCATCTCTATTACCAATAATTCCGGTCAGGTAATCTCTTGGGCATCTGCCGGAAAGATGGGCTTCAGGGGTTCCAAAAAGAACACACCTTATGCCGCTCAGATGGCTGCACAAAACTGCGGACAAGTAGCCTATGACTTAGGACTTAGAAAAATTGAGGTCTATGTAAAAGGCCCAGGTGCAGGTAGAGAATCTGCTATCAGAACCCTACAAGGTGTAGGCCTTGATGTTACTACGATTATTGATGTAACACCACTTCCGCATAACGGATGTCGTCCTCCCAAACGTAGAAGAGTTTAACTTTAAAGTAGAAATACAATGGCAAGATATACAGGTCCTAAAGCTAAAATTGCTAGAAAATTCGGTGAACCTATCGAAGGTCATAGCAAAGTGCTACAAAAGAAAAACTATCCTCCAGGCCAACATGGCAGAGGAAGAAGAAAGAAACAGTCTGAATACGCAATACAGTTGGCTGAAAAACAAAAAGCCAAATATATCTATGGCGTTTTGGAAAGACAATTTGCCAAAATGTTCGGCATTGCTTCCAGAAAACAAGGTATTACGGGTGAAAACCTGCTTCAATTGCTTGAATCCAGACTGGATAACACCATTTACAGATTGGGCATTGCCCCAACCAGAAGAGGCGCAAGACAGCTGGTTTCTCACAAACACATCTTGGTCAACGGCGATGTGGTAAACATTCCTTCTTACACACTAAAGCCCGGCGATGTGGTTTCTGTAAGGGAGCGTTCCAAATCTCTTTTGATCGTTACAGAAAGCCTAGCAGGTAAAGGCAATAACCGCTATCCTTGGTTAGAGTGGGATAGCAGTTCTCTTACCGGTAAGTTTGTTAACATACCTACCAGGGATGAGATTCCTGAGAACATCAAAGAACAACTTATTGTTGAACTTTACTCTAAGTAAAATTTTATCTCTTACTAAAAAAGAACTATTGATATGTCCATACTAGCATTTCAAATGCCCGAAAAAGTGGTAATGGAAAAAGCCGACGATTTTCATGGCTTATTCACTTTTAAACCGCTTGAAAAAGGATACGGGGTCACTATTGGTAATGCATTAAGAAGAATTTTACTTTCTTCCTTGGAAGGATATGCCATCACTTCGGTAAAAATACCCAGTGTGGTGCACGAATTCTCTTCAATTGAAGGGGTAGTGGAAGATGTCACCGACATCATTCTTAACCTCAAGCAGGTGAGATTCAGAAAAATTCATGATTCAATTGACGGTAAAATCACGGTAGAAATCAGTGGTAAAAAGGTATTTACTGCAGGTGATATCGCCAAACATACGACCTCATTTGAGATATTGAACCCGGAAATGATCATTTGCCATTTGGACGACTCAAAAAGTTTGGAGTTAGAATTGACCATTGAAAAAGGAAGGGGATATCTTCCTGCTGAGGAATCCAAACCTAAAGATCAGGTGTTTGGAGTAATACCCATCGATGCAATTTTCACCCCAATTAAGAATGTGAAATACAGCGTTGAAAATACAAGGGTAGAGCAAAAGACGGATTTTGAAAAGTTGATCTTAGAGGTCAGTACAGATGGATCTATCCATCCTGAAAAGGCACTTCAAGAGGCGGCTAAAATCCTTATCCAACACTTCATGTTGTTTTCTGACCAAACCATGGTTTTGGATACTCCAGGAGCCAGTGAGGTGGAGCCGATTGATGAGGAATTCCTTCATATGAGAAAGCTTCTCAAAACGCCTCTCAGTGATCTTGATTTGTCCGTTAGGGCTTTCAATTGCCTTAAAGCTGCAGATGTAAAATCTTTGGGTGATTTAGCCAGGCTTGAAATATCTGATATGATGAAATTCAGGAATTTTGGTAAAAAGTCACTTGCGGAATTGGAACAGTTAATCCAAGAAAAAGGCCTGACCTTCGGCATGGATTTGTCTAAGTATAAACTTGATGAAGAATAATTAAAATGAGACACGGTAAAAAATTTAACCACCTTGGTAGGACGGCGTCACACAGAAAAGCGATGCTTTCCAATATGGCGAATTCCTTGTTTCTTCACAAGCGTATCTCAACTACGCTTGCCAAGGCCAAAGAATTGAGGAAATATGTAGAGCCTTTGGTGACAAGGGCCAAAGAAGATACTACCCACAATAGAAGAATTGCATTTTCATACCTTCAAAACAAAGAAGGCATTAAAATATTATTCGGAGAAGTGGTAGAGAAAGTGGGTAGCAGACCAGGTGGATACACCAGGATCATCAAAACCGGATTCAGATTAGGTGATAATGCCGAAATGTGTATCATCGAACTGGTGGACTTTAACGAACTGATGCTGAAAGATACCAAACCAGCCAAGAAAACTACCAGAAGAAGTAGAAGAGGCGGTTCTGGCAAATCAACTACAGCTACTTCAGAAACTCCAGCCAAAGAGGAAAAAGCTCCTGCAGCGAAAGCGAAAACTGAGGCACCTGAGGCTGAGGTAGTGGAGGATGCTCCTGAAGCAAAAGCTGAAGTGGATGCTCCGGAAGCGAAAAGCGAAGAGCAAGCTCCAGAAGCGGATGCCAACGATAAAAAGGATGAGGACAAAACGGAATAGTCATTCATGCAGCCAACAATTGTAAAAAAAGGGATTGAACAAACGTTCAGTCCCTTTTTTTATATCCTTTGCATAAATCCCTGTCACTTACTGATAAATTCCTTAAATTTGAGCACTTAATTAACATGATGGAAAAACAAAAAGCAACCCTTCTCTTGGCCGATGGAATGGTATTCCATGGCAACCTGATCGGAAAGTCTGGTACCAATGGCGGTGAAATCTGTTTCAACACTGGAATGAGCGGATATCAGGAAATCTACACTGATCCCTCATACACTGGACAGATCATCATCAATACCACAGCACATATTGGAAATTACGGTGTGATTGATGACGAAGTTGAATCTGATTCTCCAAAAATTGCAGGACTCGTAGTCAATAGCTTTTCTGAGGTGTATAGCAGGCTTGACGCTAAACAATCCTTGCAGGATTACTTGGTAGCACATGCTATAACGGGAATTGCAGATATCGATACCCGTAAGTTAGTTAGGCATATCCGCTCCAAAGGGGCCATGAATGCCATCATTAGTTCTGAATATGAAGGGGATCTTGAAGGCCTGCAACGTGAACTGGATAAGGTTCCTGATATGGAGGGCTTAGAACTTTCGAGCACTGTCTCTACCAAAGAAGCTTACTTTTACGGTAATGAAGCAGCCTCTATCAAAGTTGCTTGTTTGGATTTTGGGATCAAGACCAATATCCTTAGGAGTTTGGCAGCAAGAAATGTGTATTGTAAGGTCTTCCCCGCTAAATCAGATTTTGCAGAAATGGATGATTGGGAACCTGATGCTTATTTTCTTTCCAATGGCCCAGGTGACCCTGCCGTAATGGAGTATGCCGTCAATACCACAAAAGCCATCTTGGAATCAGGCAAACCGGTATTTGGGATCTGTCTGGGGCATCAGATTCTTGCTGAGGCCTGTGGTATTTCCACCTATAAAATGCACCACGGACACAGGGGACTTAACCACCCCATCAAAAATCTGGTGAAGGGAACCAGTGAGATTACCTCTCAAAACCATGGTTTTGTAGTCAATAAAGAAGACATTGAAAATAATCCTGACATTGAAATTACCCATATCCACCTCAATGACGGGACAGTGGCTGGTATTAAAGTAAAAAATAAACCCGCATTTTCCGTACAGTACCATCCCGAATCTTCCCCGGGACCTCATGATTCCAGATACCTTTTCGACGATTTTATTTCACTTATTCATAACCAATTAGAACCATTAAACCTTTTAAAATCATGACATTGATTCAATCTATTCATGCCAGACAAATCCTTGACTCAAGGGGCAATCCCACTGTAGAAGTGGATGTGATTACAGAAAACGGCGCTTTTGGTAGGGCTGCTGTGCCTAGTGGAGCCTCTACTGGAATTCACGAAGCAGTGGAATTGCGGGATGAAGACAAAAACATATACATGGGTAAAGGCGTCCTCAAAGCAGTAGCCAATGTCAATGACGTCATTGCACCGGAATTGATAGGATTTGATACCTTCGAACAAAATCAGATTGACCAGATCATGATAGAAATGGACGGCACCAAAAACAAAAGCAAATTAGGTGCTAATGCCATTTTAGGAGTTTCCCTTGCCGTGGCCAAAGCCGCAGCTATGGAGGCCGGTCAGCCTCTATACCGTTACATCGGTGGTGTCAATGCCAATACACTTCCTGTTCCAATGATGAATATTCTGAATGGCGGTTCACATGCGGACAATGGGATTGATTTTCAAGAATTTATGGTCATGCCTTCCGGTGCGGCAAGTTTTTCTGAAGCCCTGAGAATGGGTGCTCAAATCTTTCATCACCTTAAGTCAGTACTGAAATCCAAAGGACTTTCCACCAATGTAGGAGATGAAGGTGGATTTGCACCAGACCTCAAAAACAATGTGGAAGCCATAGAAGTGACACTTCAGGCCATAGAAAAGGCTGGTTTCAAACCTGGAGAAGACGTATTCATTGCCTTGGATCCAGCCTCTTCCGAATTCTATGATGCTGAAAAAGGTCTTTATATTTTTAAAAAATCAACCGGAGACCAATTAACTTCCACTCAAATGGCGGATTATTGGGCAGATTGGGCCAAAAAATACCCCATTATTTCCATCGAAGATGGTATGGCAGAAGATGATTGGAAGGGTTGGAAGGCGCTGACGGATGCCGTCGGAGACAAGATCCAAATTGTGGGAGATGACCTTTTTGTGACCAATGTAGAAAGATTGCAAAAAGGCATTGACCAAGGCATCGCCAATGCTTTGCTGGTAAAAGTAAACCAAATCGGGTCGCTGACTGAGACGATCAATGCAGTGGATCTCTGCCATAGAAACAAATACAAATCTGTGATGTCCCATAGGTCTGGAGAGACGGAAGACTCCACCATCGCTGATTTGGCTGTCGCTTTGAATACAGGACAGATCAAAACAGGATCAGCTTCCAGATCAGATAGGATGGCAAAATACAACCAATTGCTCAGAATTGAGGAACAATTGGGCGAATCGGCTTATTTTCCAGGGAAAAAGTTTTAAGCCATCAAATCTTAAAAAAGCAGCCTTTAAACGGGCTGCTTTTTTTTGTTAAATGAAAAGATGGTTTTTTTAGTAGGAAATTATGTCTAAATTTTCAAAGAAAATGGCCAAATGGTCGTTTCATTGTAAAATGAGCTTTAATTTAATTGATTTAAATCCTTAGAAATGTCCAAGTACCTGAAGTATACCAAAAACTTTTATTTCGTTTTCACTGTATTGTTTGTTATGTGGATGGTTTTCATCGATTCCAACGACATTGTAAGCCAATTCCAACTGCAATCCAAATTGAAGGACATGGAAAAGCAGAAGGACTATTACATGGATAAAAAAGAAAAGATCAAAGAAGAAAGAGAAGAATTGATGAGTAATTACGAACTTTTGGAGAAGTTTGCCCGTGAAAGATACTTGATGAAGAAGAAAACGGAGGACCTATATGTTATTGTCGAAGATTAAACAAAAGTTTATCCTTATCCCTTTTTTGCTGCTTGGATCTGGTTTGATTTCGGGCAAATGCCACGCCCAGATAGAATATGATCCTGAGCAAAAAGCACCATTGCTCGACAGGATGTATTTTGGGGGAAATTTTAGTTTACAATTTGGAGACGTAACTTTTATCGATATTTCCCCACTTGCAGGCCTCATGGTCACCCCGAGGTTTTCTACGGGTCTCGGCGTAACCTACCAATACCTCAATTTTCGTTTTTTCAACCAAAGCAACAACATTTACGGAGGTAGGGTTTTTACCAGGTACAACGTGTTCAATAATATTTTCCTACATGGGGAATATGAAAGCCTGAATACAGTATTCACCCGAGTAGATCCTGCCACTAATGAAACGGCTTTCGTCAGGGAATGGGTACCAGGTCTTTTTTTGGGGGGAGGTTATTTTGTCCCTTTTGGCAGGAGAGGGGGGGCCAATGTCACTTTATTGTACAATATCCTGCATGACAATGTAAGATCACCTTACTTTGAACCATTAATCATCCGAGTAGGTTTTGTTCTATAAAACACCACCCTATGGATGCTTTTGTTAACAAAATCTATCGATCTCATCAAGCCTGTCCTCAATGCCCTTCCCCAAAAGTCATCCAAAATTTCTTTGACGAGCTCTTGGCTTTACTTTTTCCTGAATTCGCATCGAAAGTGTTGGAGCATCCTAATGAAGTGGAGGCTAAACTTGATCAACTACAACTTCAATTAGAGCAAATTTTAGTTAAAAACAAGCACCTTCATGAAAAAGATGGGCTTAAAATCACCTCAGATTTTTTTCAAGGTTTGGAAAGGGTATTTGATTGGGTTCACGAGGATATCGATGCCATGTATGAAGGGGATCCGGCCGCAAAATCAAAAACCGAAATCATCAGAAGTTATCCGGGTTTCTATGCCATAGCGGCTTACAGGATCGCAAATTTGCTTCATTATTTGGGCATTTCACTGATTCCAAGAATGATTACAGAGTATGCACATAGTCGAACGGGCATCGATATTCATCCTAATGCGCAAATTGGAAGAAAGTTTTGTATCGACCACGGAACCGGTATCGTCATAGGAGAAACCACACAAATTGGTCAAAATGTTAAAATTTACCAAGGCGTCACTTTAGGAGCATTGAGTGTGGCCAAGGAAGATGCCGATAAAAAAAGACACCCAACCATTGAGGATGAGGTGGTCATTTATGCTGGTGCTACCATTCTCGGAGGAGAGACCAAAATAGGAAGAGGCAGCATCATTGGGGGAAATGTTTGGTTGACCCGAAGCATACCTGCAGGAAGCAAAATCTATTATCAGACCAATTTTTATGATGACAATGCCAAAACCACAGACATGTATGTTTTAAAAAGCAAGTCTTCATGAAACTTTTTGAGTTGATAGGAAACACCCCAATGGTGGAGCTGGTTAATATTCCTTTAAATCCCAACGTAAAGATTTTTTGTAAACTGGAAGGTCAGAATCCTGGGGGGAGTGTTAAGGATAGGGCTGCCTTCAACATGATCAATAATGCGATCAAAAGTGGGGCCATCAAACAAGGAGATAAACTCGTTGAGCCGACCAGTGGGAATACAGGGATCGCACTGGCCATGGTAGCGAACTTACTGAATGTAAAAATGACATTGATCATGCCTGACAATTCCACTGAAGAGCGTGTGATCACGATGAAAGCCTATGGGGCTGAAGTCATCTTGACCCCCGCAGAAAAAACGATAGAATTTTCCAGAACTTTAGCGGAAGAGATGGCCACCCATCAGGGGTATTTTATGCTAGATCAATTTGCCAATGAGGATAATTTCTTGGCCCATTATAAAGGAACAGGACCGGAAATTTGGAGAGACTCCAAGGGGGAAGTAACCCATTTTATCTCGGCTATGGGGACAACAGGTACAATTATGGGGGTTTCCCGTTATCTCAAAGAACAAAACCAAGCCATTCAAATAGTGGGAACCCAGCCTACCGAAGGATCCAACATTCCAGGGATAAGAAGGTGGTCGCCCGAATTCTTGCCCAAAATTTATGATGCAAGCAGGGTGGATAAAATCATAGATGTCAGTTCGGAACAGGCGACCTCAATGACCAGAAGGTTGGCTAAGGAGGAGGGGATTTTAGCAGGAATGAGTAGTGGAGGAGCCCTTTTTGCAGCCTTGAAACTGGCCGAAACGTTGGAGACAGGTTATCTTGTATGCATTACCTGTGACAGAGGAGATCGATATCTGAGTTCGGAATTGTTTAAGTAAAAAAACCACCTCAAGAACAGACCTGAAGTGGTTTTTTTTCATATTAATCTCCACTATTGTGTGGCAAGAAAATTAAAATTGGTCTTTCTTTTAGGCTTTCACACCCAGTACTTTGGCCATAACGGCACCTATTTCTGCAGGTGAGTCTACGACGGTGATGCCATTTTCCCTCATGATTCTCATTTTAGCTTCGGCAGTATCATCAGCCCCACCTATTATAGCTCCTGCATGCCCCATTCTCCTTCCGGCAGGTGCTGTCTGTCCAGCGATAAAGCCTACGACAGGTTTTTGGTTACCGTTGTTTTTGATCCATTTTGCTGCTTCGGCTTCATAGTTTCCACCTATTTCTCCAATCATGACAATGGCATCCGTTTCTGGATCATCCATCAGAAGCTTAACTGCGTCTTTGGTAGAAGTACCAATTATAGGATCTCCACCTATTCCAATAGCAGTAGAAACACCAAGTCCAGCTTTGGCCACTTGGTCAGCAGCTTCATAGGTTAAAGTACCGGATTTAGAAACTATACCCACCCTTCCTTTTTTGAACACAAAACCAGGCATGATACCTACCTTTGCTTCTCCTGGGGTGATGACACCCGGACAATTGGGACCGATTAAAATGGCACCTCTTTCCTTGATGTATGGTTTTGCCTTCATCATGTCCGCAACCGGAATTCCTTCAGTAATGGTAATGATCACTTCGATACCTGCATCAGCTGCTTCCATGATAGCATCAGCTGCAAATGCTGGCGGAACAAAAATAATCGAGGTGTTAGCTCCTGTTTTAGCAACTGCCTCTGCAACAGTATTAAAAACTGGCTTATCCAAATGAATGGAGCCGCCTTTGCCTGGAGTCACACCCCCTACGACATTCGTGCCATACTCTATCATTTGTTGGGCATGGAAGGACCCTTCTGACCCTGTAAACCCCTGTACGATTACTTTGGAATTATTATTGACTAAAACACTCATGTTGCGATTTTTATAGTTCGACACAAAAATAAAACAATAAGCCCTTACTCAAAAAGAATTGGCAAACATTATCGATTTAATTTGATTGGTATATATTTTTCATAATTTAGAAGCAGGGTTTTAATGCTTATGCGAAAAATTTTATTTGGCTTGATCTGCCTGTTTTGTTCACAGACATCAATCGCCCAGTACTTTCAATTGAATGAACAAATCAAAGGTTTGGATCTGCCCTCCGAGAACATAAGGAAGATTATACAAGACAATGAAGGAAGGATTTGGTTTTCTACCTCTAGGGGTGTTTTTTATTATGATGGGATTCAGACCTATGCCCTTCCAGACAGTATCCAAAACAAATTGAGTGATCAACTAAACCTGATGAAAGATGAAGATGGGTATATTTGGGTATATAATAGCCAGGATACCATCAAGGCATTTTATTTTTTTGACTTGAAATGGTATGAATTTGAATTCCCTGATTCTTTGAATCCCGGAGGCGAATTTCTTTCATATATAGCGCTTCAAGTACTGAGGAAAGGGGAAGAGAAAAAGTTTGTTTTAATTACTCAGGATCAATTGGCTTTAGGAGATTTTGCTGCCAAAACCTGGCAAATTATCCCCAACAACGTGGATATTTCTGGGACTTTGGGAAGTTGCTTGTTTTATGATGGGGATTATTACTTTTTCTTTGAAAAAAGCACCTTTGTTTTGGAAGGGGGCAATTTGAAACCCTTTTACGTTAAAGATTTGCCTGGACCTGCAATTCAGGTGGCCTACTGCGAAGAATCGGGCTATTTTTATTATTTAGGGGACAATTTTTTAAGTAGAAGCAAGGTTTTTGGAGAAGCAAATGAAACCATCTTCGAAAATTTTTCCAAGAATATATTTACCAGAAACAATTATTATAGCTTGCAGGTACAAGATGGCAGGATATATTTTTTTTACAATTCACAACTGTACAAATTCAATCCCAATACCAATGATATTTATGAAATATCGGCATTCAAAGCCACCAACTCCTACAGCATTTACACGGCTTTGGTGGGGCTACAGGGAGTAATTTGGATAGGTACACAGAGAGGTTTGGTCAACATTTCTTCTTTGCGATTTCAAAATTATAATTCCACAGGCGACTTGCTTGATGATGAGGTCACCGCACTGATAAAAATCAGACCAGGGTATTTTATTTTTGGGTTTAACAACGGCCTTCAATTCTGGGAAAATGATGAATTTAAAGTGGGTGTCCAAAATCCAAATTACATAGGTCAGCCCGTTGATAGAATTACCAATTTTTCTAAAGACAGGAACGGCAAAGTCTGGTTTTCCTCCAATCAGGCAGGAGTGGGTTTCCTTGACCCTGATAAAAAAACCATCCGTTTTCAGCCCCATCCAGAAAAGGCTTTCGTCAATTTTGTGGAGGCAGTGGGCGATTCTTTGTTTGTGGTCAGTTCCAATAAGATTTATTTAGGAGATATCAATCAAAGTCTTGCTCAGGTTTTTGACCAAGAGATCACCCAAAATATCCTTGATTGGGTGGACCAAAAGGAAATATTCATCAGAAAGATAGGCAAGCTAAGTGACGGCAGATTGATGTTGCTGCAAGGAGGAAACCAACTTCCTAAGAACTACTTTAAATCTACCAATGAATATGTGATTACTGTAGGTTATGATTATTTCGAGAAGGATGGTGTAATTTATCTCGCTACAGAAGGTGGACTAAAATACTACAAGGATGGAAAATGGGATTTTTTTACCATCAATGACTACGTCATAGACAGGCCAATTTATGCCATTTTAGAGGACGAAAGAGGAGTTATCTGGGCAGGTTCCGAAAATGGAGTCTACCTGATCAACGATGGAGTTTTACGTAGATTTGATCAAAAAAGCGGATTAAGTGGATCAGAAGTGAACAGAGGGGCAATGATAATGGGAGATCAGGGTAAAGTTTTGATCGGAACAGAAAGCGGGCTTTCCATATTTATTCCTGAAGAGGATGAATATTTTCCTAAACCTCCATTTGTGGCCATTGAGGAAGTTATAGTTATCAATGAAGACAATACCATCAACCCCAAATTGAGTCAAATTCCTTTTAATACCAATAATATAGAAATCAAATACCGAGCCATCAGCTTCCTTGAAGAGGCAAACCTATTAATCCATTATAGATTAGTAGGTCTTCAAGATGAATGGCAATTGATAGAAAGCCCTAGGAATACGTCAATTTTTTTCAATAACCTCCCACCGGGAGAGTATCATCTTGAGTTAAAAGCATCCCTAGGAGGTCAATTTGAAAGTGAAACGGTATATTCAGCCCCTTTTTCAATTGCTAAACCCTTTTACCTTCAAAACTGGTTCATCCTTTTGATCCTTTTTGGGTTTCTGGTTATAGGTTTCCTACTCAACACATTGCTTAACCAACTAAGAAATCAAGGAATTCTCAAAAGTACCATAGATCAAAAAGTGAAGCAGATTCGCTCTGCAGAAGAACAGTTTAGGCATGTTTGGAAAAGTTCTAAGGACGGGCTACTCCTTTCTTTGGTAGGAGGAAAAATAATTGCCGCCAATCCGGCAATGGCAACATTGGCTGGCATTCCCTTGAAGAAATTGGAAACAGGTGTCGTAGCGGATTTGTTCACAGATCCAGGTTATTATGAAAGGGAAAGAGCAAGAGCCTTGGCGGAGTTAAAAGAGCATGATGGTGAAGGAGTGATCTTTGAATGGTTGATGCCCTTTCATACCGGTCTAAAGGAAATAGAATTGTACATGACTAAATTGGATATAAAATACGAAGATAAGCCGGTATTGTTAACCGTTTTTACAGATATCACTGCTAAAAAGGCCTATGAAAGGGGTTTGAAAGAAGCGAAAGAAAAAGCAGAAGAGGCAAATAGACTAAAAACCAACTTTTTGTCCAACATGAGCCATGAAATTCGTACTCCACTCAATGGGATTCTTGGAAGCACTGAAAACATCATTGATAGGAACCAGAACAATAGCCAATTGGTCAATGAATTGTCTATCATCATGGAAAGCTCAGAAAGGTTATTGAATACGATCAACAGTATTCTGGACATGTCAAAAATAGAGGCCAATAAAATGGAAGTAGTTAAGCAGGAGACCAATGTCAATGATTTTCTCTCCACAATTCTTCTTCCTCTCAAGTCCATTGCCATTAAAAAGGGTCTTCTATTAACAGCAAAATATGAATCCAAACCGTTTATTGACCAAATAGACAGGCGATATTTTGAAATGATTGTCAACAACACGGTAGGCAATGCCATTAAATATTCTGAAAAAGGACTTATTGAAGTCAGGCTGAAAAGAAATGGGAAAAATCTTGAATTTTTGGTCAAAGATTCCGGAATAGGAATGGGGGAGGATTTTTTGAAAAACCTATACAAACCCTTTGAACAGGAAAGTGTAGGCTATGGGCGTGCATTTGAGGGGACAGGCTTGGGATTGACGATTACCAAAAGCCTCGTTGATATACTGAGAGGAAAGATTGATATCCAAAGTAAAAAAAATGAAGGAACCACCGTTCATATTATTTTACCTCTCAATTAAATATTATGTTTACACTTTCTTCTTGCCATTAATTTTACCGGGATATTATGTCAAACATGTTTTCATTAAGAATCTTGATCACAGAAGATGATCATGTATCGGCTTTACTTTTGAAAAAAGCCTTAGAAAAAAATAGTCACCACATCATCGGAATCTGTGATTCGGGCGAAGAAGCCCTTGATATGTTGGAAGAAAATTCAGCAGATCTTGTCATGATGGATATCAGCCTTTCAGGTGAACTTGACGGGATAAAAACCACAGAGATCATCAATGAAAAATATGGTATTCCCGTAGTTTATTTATCCGCCAGTTCGGACACTGAAACACTAAACAAAGTTGTAGGTACCAATCCCAGTGCTTATGTCATCAAACCCTTCAATACCAGGGAATTACACATGGTCATCGAGCTGGCCATATACAAAGACAGGAAAGAAAAGGAACTGCAAAAGCTCAATAATGAACTAGAGGAGAAAGTTAGGCAGAGAACTGCAGATCTTAGGGATGCCAACAAGGAACTGAGGAGAGCTTTAGAGAAGGAAAAAGAGATCAGTGAACTGAAATCAAGGATAGTTCAAAATGTTTCCCATGGTTTTAAGACTCCGCTTACCTCAATCTTGAGTTCAGCACAGCTATTGCAGAAATATGCAGAAAAAGACCACCCTTTCAAGGCTAAAATCGGAAGGCATGCCCAAAAGATAGAAAATTCCGTTAGAAACCTCAACAGTCTTTTGACCAGTGTGTTGTTTTTTGGCAAAGCGGATGCAGACAAAATAGATTTTAAGCCAAAGAAACTCTTTACAGGTGCATTTTTTAATGATCTGGTGGATGTGGTCAAGGCAGGTTCCGAAAATCAGGTTAAAATCAACCTAAACATGCGCCAATTGCCGAAAACCATTACTTCTGATGTAGAACTGCTTTACCAGATTTATGAAAATCTTCTTTCCAATGCAGTGAAATATTCTCAGGAAAACACCACTGTTGAATTTGAGGTTTGGATGGAAGGTGGGATACTGAAATCCAGAATCAAAGACCAGGGAATTGGGATACCTCAAGCAGAACAAAGTCAATTGTTTGACCGGTTTTTTAGAGCAAAAAATGTGGGCATCCGAGAAGGTTCTGGCTTAGGGCTCTCCATCGTCAAAAAATGTGTGGATGTATTGAGAGGTGAAATAACTTTTGAGAGTGCAGCAAACAAAGGCACCACTTTTTACGTCAACATTCCAGTAAAAGAATAAGCGTATGCTTTCTATCAAGAATGTTTCCTTCAAGTATAATAACAGTAATTCGTTTGTATTTCCAGACATATCATGTCAGGCAGGAAGCCAGCTTTTGATTTTGGGTGAATCTGGATCAGGAAAAACAACGCTGCTCAATATTCTGGGGGGTTTATTGGCTCCGGACAAAGGAGAAGTTTTGATTGATCAAATACCCATATATTCCTTGAGTGGAGCAAAATTGGATAAATTCAGAGGGAATAATATTGGCATTATTTTTCAAAAACCGCATATTCTTGGTCCCCTTACGGTTGAGGAAAACTTGAGTTTGGCTAATTTCTTTGTAGGTAAAAAACAATCAGACAGGATCAGTCAAGTCTTAGAAGACCTGGGTATCGGACAGAAAAGAAGATCTCTGGTATCCACCCTCAGTGAAGGAGAAGCTCAAAGGCTTTCTATAGCCAGGGCCTTGGCCAATGATCCAAAAGTAATTTTAGCAGATGAACCTACCGCAAGTCTGGATGATGTAAATGCAAGTAAAGTAATCCAATTATTAAAGGAGCAAGCTGAAAAATACCATGCTGTATTGATCATCGTTACGCATGATCAACGGGTAAAAGATCATTTTGAAAACCAAACCATCATGGGAGGGGCTTTATGAATCTAATCAAATTGAGTTGGAAATACCTTATTGACAAACCCCTTAATACGGGGCTCAATATTTTATTATTGGCTTTAGGATTAGCCATCATAACGGTTCTGCTCCTGATCCAGGATCAATTTGAAAATAAAATGTCAAGAGATGCAGAGGGAATTGATTTAGTGGTAGGTGCAAAAGGAAGTCCTTTGCAATTGATTCTTTCCAGTGTCTACCATATTGACTTCCCCACTGGTAACATTGATATGGAGGAAGCAAAAAGCCTTTCTAAAAACAGGTTGGTAAAAAACTCCATTCCGCTGGGGATGGGGGACAATTACCAAGGATTTCGCATAGTAGGTACAAACCACGATTATTTGGAGCTTTATCAAGTCAATTTCCAAACTGGTCAAGCATGGCAAATTCCTTTTGAGGTGGTTTTGGGTAATGATGTGGCTGAGAAATTAAAGCTCAAAGTCGGTGATAGGTTTGTGGGGTCGCATGGTATCGGAAGCAGTAGCCATGACCACGACGAGCATGATTATGTTGTTTCAGGTGTTTTGGAAAAGCAGAATAAGGTGTTAGATAATTTGATCCTCACCAGCATAGAATCAGTCTGGTATACTCATGATGAAGGTCATGACCATGAAAAATTTGAGCAGCAAGTGGTCAAATCAGGCTTTCCAGAATCAGATGAACCCCGGGAGGTAACCTCACTTTTAATTCAGTATAGGAATCCCATTGCAGCGGTGCAGTTGCCCCGCTTCATTAACAGCCGAAGTTCATTACAGGCAGCATCTCCATCATTTGAGATTTCCCGATTATTTGAACTTTTAGGGGTAGGGATCAAACTGGTTCAGGGTCTTGCTATAGTAATTATCATCATTTCAGGATTAGGCATATTTATCGCCCTTTTCAATTCTTTAAAGGAAAGGAAGTATGATTTGGCAGTAATGCGAACTATTGGAGCTTCCAAAGGGCAGTTATTCATGCATATTATTCTTGAGGGTTTGATTCTTACTTTCTTGGGAGCCCTCTTTGGAATAATTCTTGGACACCTTTTTCTTGCTTTTGTTGTTTATACCAATGAACAAGGCGCCTTGTCTGGATTGAGCGCTTGGGTGTTCTTAAAAGAAGAAATCTGGATCCTGTGTTTTGCCTTAATTGTTGGTATATTCGCTTCGTTAATTCCAGCTTGGAACGCCTACAGAACTGACATTGCCGCACAATTGACCCGATAATTGAAACAATCAACCATGAAAATATTTAGAATATCTACCATTATCTGCTGTATTTTGATTTCAGGCTTGGCCCTTGCCCAAGAAGGAAATGTATGGCGTTCACTATCAGAGGTCACCTATAAAATCGGCGAAGACGAGTTTGGAGAACTTTATTTACCTGTATTTAGTGAGGAGATCAAGTCATTAGAGGGAAAAGAAGTCAGTGCTGATGGTTATATCATTCCTTTTGAAGGCATGTTTAAACCAGAGCATATTATTCTTTCCTCCCTTCCTCTAGCTGAATGTTTTTTTTGCGGTTCAGGTGGGCCGGAAACAGTAATGGAGGTCTTGCTAAAAGATCCCATCAAATACACCTCAAAGAGAGTTCAGGTCAAAGGGAAACTGGTGCTTAATGACCGAGATCCTGAAAAGCTTATGTATATTCTAAAGGATGCAGAATTGGTCCTCAAATAAATTTAAAATCACTGCCTATACAGAGATTTTTTCTTCCAATTCCTTCAGACGAACCATCATTTGCCGAGTGACTGGTCCGGGATTACCCATTCCGATGAGCTGATCGTCTATTTGTTTTATGGGCAAAATTCTTTTGGTAGAACTTGTCAAAAAAACTTCATCTGCTTCCATGATTTCTTTTAAGGCAATGTCTCTTTCCTCTACCCCTTCAGCGAGTTCTATGACATATTTTCTGGTGATGCCGTAGAGTATATTCTTTTTGGGGGTGCTGATAACCCCATTTTTGACCATAAAAAGGTTGCTTCTGGAACATTCAGAAATAACACCCTCATGGTGATACATAACGTCTTCAATTTCCTCCGATTTCCAGTCAGCACTTGCCATTACTGCCAGGGTATAGTTAGTGGTTTTGACATCGGCAATTGGCCTAAGGTATTCCAAACTCCGCAATTTCACTCCCAATTCATATTTCTTGGCCACCGGCATGTTCAATTCTTCACAGAAAATATACAGATTCCCAGTTGATGGGCTGAAATAATCCATGGATATTCCACCTGAAAGCACCATTCTAATTCCTCCAAATTCCAACTGGTTTTTTTGAATCAATACTAAGATGATATCTTTGAGCTTTTCCCTGGAATATTTTAGAGGTAAGCGGGTTTTTTCTGCAGATCGGATAAACCTATCCAGGTAATCATCCAAGAATAAAGGTTGGAAATTGACCGATCGAAAAAAATCAAATATCGCGTAACCCCTTATCAATCCGATATCAAGTGGGTGAATGGAGGCTGAGGATGAAGGAATAATTGAATCAATGGAAAAACAATAGGGTTTCATGTCAACATAATTTGATTGATGTCCAACATAAAAATAGAAATAATATCGGACTTACTTTGGTTTATTTATCGAATGGTTCCTATATTTGCAACTATGTTGCATAAAATAAAAACTACCCCGATTTCTTTTTCCGATTTATTCGGTATTTCAGCCTCTTTTTTATGTCTGATCCATTGCTTGGCAGTACCTGTTTTGCTGACTATGGGCTATGTCTTACAGTTTCCTTTTGGCATTAATCATGAAATCTGGGATTTGATTTTTATTGTCTTGGCAGTAATGGCAGTTTATTTTTCCACAAAAAAGCACAGCAATGGCATTATCAAAATATGCTTATGGTCAATTGTTTTGGTTTTTTCAGTCAGTGTCTTGGTTCATGAATGGATACCTGGTATGGTAAATGTTTCTATTGGCAGCTCAATTGCCCTAATATTCTTACATATTATTAATTGGAATAATCATAGAGGCATTAAGGTTATAAGCAAATAATTTCTTTTTTTAATTAAATTTTCTGAATATTGGTAGTTCGAAACTACCAACTTATGAAAAAATTTCAATGGCTTACCTTTTCCCTAGGTCTATTATTGATATTAGGGGCCTGTCAAGACAAAGACAAGTCAAATGATCTGTTGAAAAACGAGGTTTTGGCCATCCACGACGAGGTGATGCCCAAAATGTCCAATTTGAAAGAAGCCAGAAAACAGATTCTGGAAAAAGCCAACACTTTAGAGGTACAGGAGGCTGATTCGCTACGGGTAGCAGAACACAAAGCTGTCGCCATGCAATTGGACGATGCTTATGAAGGAATGTTTGTTTGGATGAGGCAATACCAACCCGAACCGGAGAAAAAAAGCCCTGAAGAATTGGAAACCTATTTGTTGGACCAAAAAGAAAAAGTTACCCAAGTAAACATTGCCATAAAAAGGGCCCTTAATGAAGCAGAAAGGTTACTTGAAAATTAATTTTCATTTAAATAATTTGCCACTTCTTCTGTCGAGACCAATCCCCTTTTTTCACCCCAGATGTTGTAGAGGTAAGTAGTAATCTCTGCAATTTCCAAATTGGTAAGCTGGGGGTTTGGCGGCATGGCTTGGTTATACATGGTGCCATTGACTTTGATTTCCCCCTTCATCCCGTATTTTATTATCCTTACGGTCCTTCCCACATCTTCTAACATGTAATCTGCCTGTGCAAGTGGCGGGATCAATTTCCCAAGCCCTTCTCCATCTTTTTGATGACAATTTGCACAGTATTGCTCATACAAAATTTTGCCCTCAATGGCATATTTCATGGTTTTGGTATCAGAGATATGGGTTAGGGAATTTTGTTTTTCATTACCTGAAGTACCACAGGCCAATACACCTACCAAAAAAAAGATTCCGGCCCAAAATGACCTAAATCCCATCACTTTCTTCTAATAATTTCGGGATATCCTTCATTAAACGGTTGACCTGATCTTCTTTGGTCCCATCATAAATGGCTCTTATTCTTCCTTTTCTATCTATCAAGACAAATGCCCCGCTGTGTAAAAATCCACCCGGCTCGCTTTTATCTTCCATGGCAGTGGTCAGATAGCTGGTCTGTCCGATCTCAAAAATGTGTTCTTGATCCCCCGTCAAAAAATGCCAGGTACTTGCATCTTCCACCCCAATCCTTTGGGAATAGTCTTTCAGCAGAGCCACTGTGTCATATTCAGCATCAATGGAATGACTGAGTATTTTGAAATCAGGTTCCTCTTTAAACTTCTCATAAACCCTGAGCATTTGAGTTTTCATAATAGGGCATATGGTAGGACAACTGGTAAAAAAGAAATCGGCCACATAAACTTTACCTTTCACATCAGCATTGGTGACAATTATGCCATCCTGGTTGATCAGCGAGAATGAAGCAATGGTATGGTAAACAGTATCAACTGTTTTTTGACCGTTTTCCATTCTCTCTTCGGTATATCGATTGCCGAGGATGGGTAATTTTGAATCTGTCTCTGTTTTGGAAGTACAGTTCCACACCAATAAAATCAAGCCTAAAATTCCGGCTATTCCGAGGTTGTATTTAGTCATATTTTTATTTACACAAAACCTTTTGCATTAGTTCCTTTGCCTTGATTTTCTGTACAGCTTAATGGCCAACAAAAGCATTCCACTCAAAATCAGTAAGCCAATGATTCCCCAAACCATATCCGTAAGGTTTTTAAGTACAATCAGAAAAACTATGGCAAACAAAAGAACGGTAGTCGCCTCATTCCAAATTCGAAGTTTGTAAGAGGACCATTTTGAAATTCCCTTTTGAAGCTGTTGGTATAGCCGGTGACATTGAAAATGATAAAGATAAAGCAGGAATACGAAGCAAAGTTTGGCCTGCATGAAAGGCATTTGAAGATATCCCCAGCGATAGACCAAGACCCAAAACCCAAATATTAGGGTTAGGATGGCAGATGGCCAGGTAATGCCCAGCCAAAGTCTTTTGGCCATCAGATCCAATTGTGGTTTTAGTATTTTTTGCACCTCCAATGGTTTTTCCATAGCCTCTGTCTGATAGATAAAAAGGCGGACAATATAAAATAAACCTGCAAACCAAGTAACAATAAAAATGATGTGAAGTGCTTTCAGGTACTCAAATCCCATGCTCAATTTTTTCAACTAAATTACGGTGAAAAGATCAAACCACCGCAATAATCAAAGAAAACAAAGCAGTTGCTGGAATTTCTTCTGTTTCTTGAATTTATGACTTATCTTAAGCTACGTTTTTTTAAAGGGAAAAGGTTTGAAGGAAAAAAGGAAAAGGCTGGAGCCGACCACTTATGTCAAAGGCATTTTAGATGGAAACAGGATCATTCTAAGTAGAGCCATCACTTTGATTGAAAGCCAGTTGGAAGAGGATCAGGAACTGGCTTCCAAAGTCCTGGAAAAAGTATTGCCCCATTCAGGTCAATCAATGAGGATTGGTATTACTGGCGTACCTGGGGTCGGTAAGAGTACTTTTATAGAACAATTTGGGAAGCTGGTTTTAAATGAGGGCCATAAGCTGGCAGTTTTGGCCATAGATCCCAGCAGTTCCTTGACCAAAGGAAGTATCCTAGGTGACAAAACAAGAATGGAGTCCCTTGCAGCGGATGAAAGGGCATTTATCCGACCAAGTCCAGCAGGTACAGCCTTGGGTGGAGTTGGGGCAAAAACCAGGGAAAGCATGCTGCTCTGTGAGGCCGCAGGCTATGACGTGGTCTTTATAGAGACGGTGGGTGTTGGGCAGTCGGAAACCCTAGTCAAAGGGATGGTGGACTTTTTTCTTTTGCTCATGCTGGCAGGGGCAGGGGATGAATTGCAGGGTATCAAGAAAGGCATCATTGAGATGACGGATGCCCTAGTTATCAACAAAGCCGATGGAGAGAATGTGAAAGCGGCCAAAAAAGCCCGAAGAGAATACACCAATGCATTACATCTCTTTCCTCCAAATGCCTCTGGATGGACTCCAAAAGTGAGTGTATGTTCTGCGCTAAAAAATGAAGGCATTGTTGATATCTGGGAGATGATCCTCTCTTTTCAAATGAAAATGAAAAGAAATGGCTATTTTGAAGAAAATCGTTCTCAACAAAGGGTGGCCTGGATGCATGAAAACATCCGATACATGCTGGAAAGGCAATTTTATTCCAACCGAAAAATTCGGGACCAGATTGAAAGCGTCCTGCCCGAAATAAAGTCGGGCAAAACCTCTTCCATCGCAATGGCCAGAAAATTGCTTAAAAGTTATTTTGCTGAGATTAAAAATTGAACCTCATTGTAATGTATGAAATCTTACTTTCGAAAGTATAAAATCAATCGCTTATGAAAAATCACAGCCTAATTTTCCTGTTTTTTGTGATTTGCATTTTTTCCTGTACTCCTAAAGGTGACATGAAATATGAAATGGTGGACATTGAAGAAAAGTCATGCGTTGACGAGCAGTGTGCAACAGTGGAGATAAGCTATCCAAAGTTTACGGGAAGAAGAAACAGAGCTAAACGGGTCAACCAACATGTGCAGGAACAGTTAAAAATGTACATTCAACTGGGTGAACCTCAGGAATGGGAAAGTGTCGAAAAAGCCATCAATTTTGTATTGGAGGCCCACGAGATTTACATGCGGGATTATCCGGAAAGTACGCAGGAATGGACCATGGAGGTCAATGGAAAGGTAGGTTATCAATCTGACGAAATCCTCAGCCTTTTATTTACCAACTATTCCTATACGGGAGGTGCCCATCCCATAGGTTATCAGATTTTTTTGAATTTTAATAAGAAAACAGGAGAGCTGTTGAATAAGGCAGATTTTGTTGGTGATGAAGCCCAGCTGAAGAAGCTGACTGAAAGGGCCTTCAGAAAAATACATAGAGTGGAAGAAGACATTGATTTGAAGGATGATCCTAGGTTTTTTCTGAATGAAGGGGAATTTTTTCTACCTGTAAGTATGGGATTCGATCAAAATGATTTTGTTTTGATTTATAACCCCTACGAAATTGGTCCTTATGTAATGGGATCCACTGAGATCCGATTTAATTTGGCAGAACTTGAAGAAGTGCTTACGGTCTATTAACGACGATCAATAGGATCTCATTTTGAACTTTTTCCGTTGGTCATTTACCGCATTTCTGAAATTGGTATCTGTTTCCATCAGGTCATTGACTGTTTGAACTGCATGTATGACAGTGCTATGGTCCCTACCTCCGAAGTGATAGCCAATGGATTTAAGTGAGTGGTTGGTGAATTCCTTGGCAAAATACATGGCGACCTGCCTTGCAGTAACAATTTCTTTCTTTCTGGTTTTGGCCTTCAAGTCTTCCAGTTTGATGCCATAATAATCTGAAACTGTCTTTTGGATAAAATCTATGCCGACCTCGGTTTCAATGTCTTTGACAATGTTTTTCATGATGTTCTTCGCCAGACCAAGGTCTATCTCCACACGATTGAGGGAAGCATGGGCAATGAGAGAAATCAGTACACCTTCCAATTCACGGATGTTGGTATCCACAGTATAGGCTAGGTATTCCAGTACATCCTCTGGGATGGAAATACCCTCTGATTGCATTTTCCTTTTGATGATGGCCACTCGGGTTTCAAAGTCCGGCATCTGAAGATCAGCAGTCAGTCCCCATTTAAATCTTGAAAGCAATCTTTCCTCTAATCCCTTGAGATCTCTAGGGGGGCAATCGGAAGTCATGATGATCTGCTTTTTACTTTGGTGCAGGTGGTTAAAAATGTGGAAAAACATCTCCTGTGTACGGTCTTTTCCGGCCAAAAACTGAATGTCATCAATAATCAGGACATCCACTTGCATATAAAAATTGGTAAAACTTTTGACATTCCCATCCTTGATGGAATCCATGAATTGGTTGACAAATTTTTCGGAAGACACATAAAGCACAAATTTGTCCTCTAGTCCGTTTTTGATCTCATTGCCAATAGCTTGTACCAAATGCGTTTTTCCCAATCCCACTCCTCCATAAACCATCAAGGGATTAAAAGAAGTGATTCCGGGCTTTGTGGCTACCGCAAATCCAGCAGATCTTGCCAGTCTATTACAGTCACCTTCAATGTAAGTGTTGAAAGTATAATTGGCATTTAGGTTGGATTGGAGCAACATATCGCTATGGAGCGATTGCATATCGAAAGGAGATTTGCTTTCCTGTTGTTCACTTTTCTGTAAGGGCCTTTTATTGGTTGCGGCATTTCCATGTGGATAACTTACCATGTAAGGTTGGTTTTGGGAATTACCCCGGTCCACCACCACAGCATATTCCAATTTGCCATTGGGCCCCATGACGTTCTTGATGGCCAATTTCAAAACCTGAACATAATTGTCTTCTAACCACTCATAGAAAAATTGGCTTGGAACCTGAATGGTGAGACTACTTCCATTTAGCCTTACTGGATTGATGGGTTTGAACCAGGTCGAAAAACTCTGGTCGTTTACGTGCTGTTCTATCACACGCAAGCATTCATTCCATACCGCTGTAGCCTCTGAACTCATTATAATATTATGATCCTTTTTTTGACCTTACTATTTTGAAAGGGCATCAAATTTGGTCAAAATATATTTAAATAAAAAATGAAATTTCACTTGTCTTTTCGGTTTATAAGTATGCTACTGCTGCTCAAGTTATTTATTCGGCCATCTTTATCAAAGACAAAATCAACTTTGCCCATTTTGATTCCTGCCCATCCAACCTGATTGACTAAAGTGATATTTCCATCAGCATGTTGTACAGCGATAGGTTCGTCCAAAAAGGTATGTGTATGTCCTCCGATGATCAGATCAATTCCACTTACTTGAGCCGCTAGTTTCAAGTCATCTATCTTTTCTGATTGGTAAGCATAACCTAAGTGGGAAAGGCAGATGATCAACTGGCATTTTTGAGATTTCAACTCTTCCACCATCTCCATTGCAATACCCACTGGATCCAAATAGCGGGTACCACCATAATGTTTGTCAGCCACCAAGCCCTCTAATTCAATTCCCAATCCAAATACACCTACTTTTATACCACCTTTCTTAAATACTTTGTATGGTGGAAACTCGTTACGCAATAAGGTAGTGCTAAAATCATAATTGGAATTGATCAGTGGGAATTTGGCATGTTCCAGTTGTTCGAAGAGTCCTTCTAGACCATTGTCAAATTCATGATTGCCCAAAGTGCTGGCATCATAGCCCATTTTGCTCATCAATTTCAACTCTATTTCCCCTCCATAAAAATTAAAATAAGGAGTTCCTTGAAAGATGTCTCCAGCATCCAACAACAATACATTGTCTTCTTCCAATCGGATTTTTTCTATCAGCGTTGCCCTCGCAGCAACCCCTCCCTGATTGGCATTTCGACTGCCATCATCTGGAAAAGGCTCTATTCGGGAATGGGTATCATTGGTGTGCAAAATGGTGATTTTCTTAGAAGAGGCGGCAAAGGTTTCTCCTGACCATAAGGTAGGCGCGCAGATAAGGGCAGAACTGCCAACCACCAGGTTTTTAAGGAATTTTCTTCGGTTTTCCATGTCAGTTAAATATTTGTCTGCCTTCTATTTGAGCATCTATTTTTATGCCTTGTTCGCCTTTAGACGTAATTTTTTTCATTAACATGTCTCTTAATGTGATTTCCGAAATGAACAGCCTGGGAAGATCTTTTAAAAATTCCATTTGATCCCCACCGTTGGCAAGATAGTCATTGATAGCTACTGAATAGGTGCTCGATTCATCCAAGGGCTTACCTTGAATCAGCAACGACTTTACCTCTTTGTTTTCTGTTTCCAAGGTCATTCCGCTTATTCCTAGATTTTGATACGCTATGATGTAATTGACAAGACGCTTGATATCTGAAGCCTGCATTTCCAATACATACAAATAGTTGTCAAATGGGGACAACTCAAAAATACTTCCAACTGTGATATCTCCTTCCGGAAGAGAATTTCTCAAGCCCCCGTTGTTCATCAACGAAATGTCAATACTTATTTGAAAATGCTCTTCTGTAAATTCCTTTTGTAAGTCAGCCACCAAATTTCCTAAAGGGGATTCCCCTCTTTTCTTACTCAATTCTTTTGCCCCTTCTGCTATGACCCTGTTCATTTCAGCATCTAGGGGGGCCTTATATGGCTGTATGAAGGCTATGAATTCTGTTTTTTCGGAAACCTGGTTATCCACATCCACGAGTTTGTACTCGTGGTGCTGAATCAAATATGGGGCACAAGATGTTATCCACAAGAATAACATCGGGAATCCCCAAAATCGGATGTTTGTTGTTGCTTTGGACATGGTCCCTATGGATAGAATAAAAGATATATTAATGGTTTTTCAATATACAAAACCTTATTTTTGGGTATATGCTAAATGAAAAAAAGTTCTAGATAACTTTTTCAAACGGCGGAAATTAAACCTTCAGATGACCCAAATATTGTTTTCAGCATTCCCGAAGCAGGATAAATCCGATTGGCTTGCCTTAGCCCAAAATGATTTGAAAGGCCAAGATGTGGAAAAGACACTTTCCAAGACTTATCCACATAATTTGACCATCCAACCTTTTTATACCGAGGAAGACCTACCCGTCATTCCTATTCCCCATCATGCATTTCATTCATTAATAGATGATGAGGGCATATCTCCAAGAGTATGGTACAATGCAGTATTGATCGACGCAACTAACGAGAAGTCGGGAAACGAGGAAATTTTGATGGTACTTAATCAGGGAGCTGATGCCTTGATTTTGGAAATGGATGAGGAAACTGACTTGGATGTACTACTGAATAAGGTGCTTTTGGCCTATATAGAATTGTGGATAAAGCCCAAAAACCGTCCTTTGGATGTAATGAGGCATTTCTTCGGCTGGATTAAAAAACAGCATGTGGATAAGTCTGATCTCCGTGGAGGCCTACTTTGGGATAGTTTTGAAGGTTCATTAAGTGATCAACCTATCTTATTGGAAAATGTGGATATCTATTTAGAGGGAAAACCTTTTCCCAATTTCAAATGCACCACCATGATGGACAGGCATTTTAATAACCTAGATCATGTTTCCCAAATCAGTTATTCCCTTGCAGGAGTAATTGAAAAGATAGACATGTTAAATCAACAGGGATGCTCTACAGGAGATTTACTGAAAGACTTCTGCCTGCAAATGACGGTCGGAAATTCCTATTTTTTGGAGATGGCCAAAATAAAAGCAGTACGATTGGGTATCTTTCGGCTTGCCCAAACTTATGGATCGGACTTGAAGCCTGAGGATTTTAAACTATTTGTCCAAACCAATCCTGGTTCTGAAACAGAAGCTCAAGCAGAAGATAACCTTGTAAGAAATACTACCCAAGCTATGTCTGCCATTCTGGGTGGTGCCAATACCCTACATGTTAAACCACATGATGGGAATTTTCGGGAACCTTCGGTATTTTCCAAAAGAATGGCCAGAAACACGTCAACAATTTTAAGGGAAGAAAGCCATTTGGATAAGGTGATAGATCCTATGGCAGGGAGCTATTTTCTGGATCGGCTGACAGAAGACATGTTAGAATTGGCCTGGGACCATTTGGTCCATTTGGAAAATGAAGGGGGCTGGAAGTTTTTGGTAAAGGCCAATCATGGTCAAAACTCAAAAGGAGGAAAGTCATGAGGCCAAATCTTCAAAACTGGAAAACAAAACAATTTCCCAAACCCAAACCTACGGGTTTCTGGAAAAGTGCAGAAGGCATAGTGGTAAACCCAGTATTTCATCCAGAGGACCAGAAAAGCATCGAGCACATAGGATTTATAGCTGGCCAAGAGCCATACCTAAGGGGGCCTTACAGCACCATGTACACCCAAAAGCCATGGACCATCAGGCAATATGCCGGATTTTCTACGGCAGAGGAGTCCAATGCCTTTTATCGTAGAAATTTAGCTGCCGGTCAAAAGGGGCTTTCCGTGGCTTTTGATTTAGCAACCCATAGGGGCTATGATTCCGATCATCCGAGAGTGCAGGGAGATGTAGGCAAAGCTGGTGTAGCAATAGACAGCATTTTGGATATGAAGGTGCTCTTTGATCAGATTCCCTTAGACCAAATGTCTGTTTCCATGACCATGAACGGTGCGGTGATTCCTGTTTTGGCCTTTTTCATTGTTGCCGCAGAAGAGCAGGGAGTGAACTCGCAACAACTTACCGGAACCATCCAAAATGACATTCTGAAGGAATTCATGGTGCGGAACACGTATATCTATCCACCCAAGGCCTCGATGCGCATCATATCTGATATTTTTGAATTCACGGCGCAACACATGCCAAAATTCAATTCCATTTCCATTTCCGGTTACCACATGCAGGAGGCTGGTGCTACTGCTGATCTGGAGCTGGCCTATACTTTGGCCGATGGTTTGGAATACCTAAGGACCGGTATTGCCTCTGGTCTACATGTCGATGAGTTTGCACCTCGCTTGTCCTTTTTCTGGGCCATAGGGATGAATCATTTTATGGAGATTGCAAAGATGAGGGCAGGCAGGTTGCTTTGGGCGAAACTTGTGCAGCAATTCAATCCTAAAAATCCCAAATCTATGGCCTTAAGGACCCATTGCCAAACATCCGGTTGGTCTCTTACCGAACAGGACCCCTTCAATAATGTGGCCCGAACCACAATTGAAGCCTTGGCCGCAGTAATGGGCCATACGCAATCTCTGCACACGAATTCGTTTGATGAGGCTATTGCCTTGCCAACGGATTTTTCAGCCCGGATTGCAAGGAACACCCAGAAATTTTTACAAGAAGAAACAGGCATTACCGCAACCGTTGACCCTTGGGGAGGTTCTTATTATGTTGAATACCTCACGGACCAATTGGTAAAAAAAGCTTGGGCATTGATAGAAGAGGTAGAAGAAATGGGCGGTATGGCCAAAGCCATAGAAGCAGGACTTCCAAAGATGCGGATAGAAGAAGCTGCAGCTAAAAAACAGGCTAGGATTGATAGTGGAAAGGATGTGATAGTAGGCGTAAATCGATACCGGGTTAAGGATGATACTGTTTTTGAGACCCTTGAAGTAGACAATGATGCAGTAAGAAATTCGCAGATTAAAAGGCTGGCTCTGCTGAAATCTGAAAGAGATCAGTCTTCCGTTGAAATGGTCTTGGCCAAAATTCAGGAAGTTGCTCGGACAGGAAAAGGAAATTTGTTGGAAGTGGCGGTGGAAGCTGCAAGAAAAAGGGCTACTTTAGGTGAAATTTCATTGGCTATGGAAAAGGAATTTGGCAGACATAAAGCAAACAACAAAATCATCTCCGGAGTGTATGCCAAAGAAGCCCAAGATGATACCAGCTTCAAAGAGGCCCAAATTCTGGCCAACCGATTTTCAGAACTTGAGGGCAGAAGACCTAGGATCATGGTAGCGAAAATGGGGCAGGACGGCCATGATCGAGGAGCAAAAATCATAGCAACCGGATTTGCAGACCTTGGTTTTGATGTGGATATAGGACCCCTGTTCCAGACTCCCGAGGAGGTGGCTCGTCAAGCGGCCGAGAATGATGTTCATATAGTAGGCGCTTCCTCCTTGGCAGGGGGACATAAAACCCTAATTCCGCAACTGATCAATGCCCTTCATTCCTTGGGAAGAGGCGATATCATGGTGATTGCCGGAGGCGTTATCCCCAAAAAAGATTATGATTTCCTGTTTCAAGCAGGCGTATCCTCAGTTTTTGGGCCGGGAACGGTTCTGCCTAAAGCTGCTTCCGAAATATTGACCAAGTTGTTGGAAAACTGATCAGAGGAAATCCACGTCCACATTGAAGGGATACTTCATCAGGTATTGAAGAGCTTCCTCGATTTTAAGGTCCTCATAGAGCACCTTATATAAATTTTCTGTAATTGGAGCCCTCATTCCAGTCCCTTCCAAAAAAGTTTTGATCAAACGGATGGTGTTGATCCCTTCCGCTACTTCATCCATTTCGGTTAAGATTTGTTCAAGGGACTGACCTTGAGCCAATCGGTAACCTACTGTGTAGTTTCGGGAATGGGTCGAATTACAGGTAGCCACCATGTCGCCGATGCCTGCCAATCCAATAAAAGATTTGACACTTCCACCCAGTGCATTTCCCAGATACACGATCTCCACCATTCCTCTGGAAATCAATAGCCCTTTGGCATTTTCCCCCAAGCCCATGCCAGCCAATGCTCCTGCGGCTATGGCAATGATGTTTTTTAGTACCCCACTGAGTTCCACACCTATTATATCAGAATTCCCATAGACCTGGAATTTGTCAGACCTTAAAAGTCTTTGACCTTCTAGAATTACCTCATTGTATTTGCTCGCGATAACCGTGGCAGCCGGTTGTTTCTCGGATAATTCTTTGGCCAGGTTGGGTCCAGCCATACAACCGACGCGCACCACGACTGTTTCATTGAGAATGACCTCACTCATGGTGCAGATTTGACTTCTCCGAATCTGTTTGACATCTGCGATGCTTTTACCCTCAGGAAGGTACAAAACAAGACCTTTGGTCCCGTGGATCAAGATGTGGTAAGGATGCAGAAAGGGAGAAAAATTTCTCATCACCTCCCTAAAACCACTTGAGGAAATTACAGGAAACAAAACCTCACACCTTTCACAGATGTATTCCGGATCATTGGTTGCCTGGATGTTTTTAGAGAGAGGCCTCCCTTCAGCGGTGTGCTGTTTGTTGATTTCATCAACCACTTCTTTTTTTCTGGCGTATACAATGACCTTGTTTTTTTCAGCGAGCATGTTGGCGATCACAGTCCCAAAACTTCCTACGCCGATGACACCTACAGGCTTATCAGATGAAGAGTTTTTCGAGGTCATATCCGTCTAGTCTGTTGTGATAATAGTACAATAAACTCATGTCTTCGGTAATTACCGCGCCATCTGCATTTCGAATCAAGGGTCTTTTTGCGTGATACATTCCCACGTTGTCCAAACCGTGGGCAATGATGGTGTCCATGTCTTGATTAAGGTGAGGCGCCATATGGACCTTTCCCTCTGCCTTCAATTCTTTGATGCGATCCAATACCATCTGGCAAGTGGATTTGAAATCCTCATAAGGTATGGCAATGTCCTCTTCAGGAAGTCTCAAAAGGTTGAAAAGATCCAGCTTTTTATGTTCTTTTTTGATCATTTGGAAAGCGGTGAAGGCCACGAGATGACTACTGAAAACACGGTTGATCCTATGGAATTCCTCAACTATTCTTCTGCCGAGCTTATTGGTATATTCTTCTTCCCTCTGATGATTCTCAGTCACTACGCCGTTGGTAAGGAAATATTCCCTGCAATCAATGACGCGCCCGTACTTGTCCAAACTATGACCCGCTTCATCAACATAATTGCCCATGATATCCATGGCCTTTCCTATGGAAACAGAAATATCGGATCCTTTCGTAAAAAATTTAAACAGGAATTTCGAGATTTTATATGAAGTGGAAAATTCATCCGATTCCTTGTAATAACGCTCTTGCCCAGTAAGGCTAAGGTAATCTTTGATCAACCCGGGAGCTTCCAATACAAAGTGGTAATTGATGGTAACCGGCACAATGAAAATTTTTCCTGAAATGCCTTCGATTCCTTTTTGGTAATTGGCTCGCTGGGCCTCTATGGCAGTACTGAGCAGACCCAGCTTCAGGCGGCTCTCTATGATACCGCTTCTGGACCTTGTACCTCCTGGAAAAAAAAGGCTGTGGCAACCAAATTGTATGGCTTCACTGGAATAGGTTTTCAGGGTCTCCAGATAGGGAAGGTTTTTTTTGCGCCTATCTACCTTATAAGCTCCAAGGGCATTCATAAAGTAGGCAAAAATCTGGATATTGAACAGGTTGAGACCTGCCCCGTAAATAAAAGGTGGAAGACCTAAGGTGCTGATGGTCCATCCAATCAAAATACTGTCCAGATTACTAAAGTGGGTAGGGACCATCACAATGGTTCCCTGTGAGGCAAGATCCCTCAGCTGATCAGTCTCACCTATAATTTGGATTTTGTCCTGAAGGGTATATTGCTTACTAAAAAATGACCGAATACCTTTTACCCGTGCCGCATTCAAAAGCCGTGAAAAGCCAGTGGTAACTATGCCTCGGGTTAATTTATAATGTGAATGTTTAAAATTTCCCGCGATTTCATCGGCATATCTATCAGTAATTCTTTCTAATATTTCTTGGTATTTGGCTTTTTGCTGGGATTCTGAGGCATTGTTTTCAGCAGAAAGATGAACAAGCGCAGATTTGACTTTTTTCCAAAAATCCGCCTCATCATCAGGATCCACCACCCACGGGTTTTGCTTCATGCGCAGCTTTTCCCTGTAAAGGGTAGTCTCGAGTTCTTCCTTTAATATTTCCACGCTATCTCCGGTGATCTTGACGATCCGGTCTTTGCTGGCCTTTGCTACCTGTTGTACAAATTCTTTTCGCGACTTGCTTAATTTCACAACTGGCCATTCGTCTTTTTTGGGAAGAATGGGGTCATACTCGCGCTTGATATATTCGTCAGTCAAGGAAATTCAGATTTTTTGGTTTGTCAAAGATAAACAAAAAATGTAGAAGCAGTCGGCGAAATTTAGCAGTCAAAAGGGATTGATGGATATTATGCAATAGATTTCGAACGAATCCTTAAATTGGCCGTTTCATTGGAGAAATTAAAGCGGTGCACCTTTTGAGGTAGCCTGAATAGGTTGTATTATTGCAGCACGGAAATCAAATGAAGCCAGACCTTAAGCAAATACAAGCTCCCATAGCCGATGAAATGGCTGAATTTGAGAAAAAATTCCGCTCTTTCATGAAGAGTAAGGTCAAACTCCTTGATCACATCACCAATTACATCGTCAAAAGAAAAGGGAAGCAGATGCGGCCCATGTTTGTTTTTTTGACAGCGGGCGTATCAGGAGGCATCACCGAGTCTACTTTTAGGGGTGCAGCGTTGATAGAATTGCTCCATACAGCTACCTTGGTCCATGATGATGTGGTGGATGATGCAAATTACAGAAGAGGCTTTTTTTCCATCAATGCACTTTGGAAAAATAAAATTGCGGTCTTGGTTGGCGATTACCTGCTTTCCAGGGGCTTATTGCTCAGTGTAGATAATGGAGATTTTGACTTGCTGAAAATCGTTTCCAATGCCGTAAGAGAAATGAGCGAAGGGGAGCTCTTGCAGATCGCCAAAGCCAGGAACCTCGATATTACCGAAGAAATCTATTACACCATCATCCGCCAAAAGACGGCGAGCCTCATTGCGTCTTGCTGCGAAGTGGGCGCAGCGACGGCTGGAGTAAATGGCCAAGCAGAGAAAATGAGGCTTTTTGGTGAAAAGGTAGGTATGGCTTTTCAAATCAAAGATGACCTTTTTGATTATGGAGAAGATGAGGTAGGCAAGCCTGTAGGTATTGATATCAAAGAAAAAAAGATGACCCTGCCCTTGATCTATGCACTTAATCAAGCCAAATGGCTGGATAAAAAAAGGATCATTTATCTGATTCGGAACAAAAACAAAGACAAAAAAGCGGTCAGTGAAGTAATCAGTTTCGTCAAAGGGTCAGGTGGACTGGATTATGCCCAGTCTGTGATGAACCAGTTTTATGAAGAAGCTTTGGCAATTTTGGCCGAATTCCCTGAATCAGCATATAAATCCTCTCTTGAGGCATTGGTAAGTTTTACCATTCTGCGAAAAAAATAGTTTCAACCCAATTTTTTAGGATGTATTTCAATTGAGATAATCATCAAGCTTCTTCAATTCAAAGGCTTTGGAATATAGATTCATCTCCGTAATGAGGCACAATTGAGCCTATTTTTCATGCGATACTATTTTTCCTGAACCGTTTCCTGATAAACTTTGAGCTCATCTGTTTTTGCCAGTTAATTGTTGACACTTTTCCCCTTTTTCCATTGAAATCCATAATCCATTAGATTTTTATGGGATTTTCTACCACTTTTTAGAATCATGTAGGTAAGGTCAATTTAATTTAGCAGTTTATTTCCCTAAACCCTACATATGAGACAATTTAAGAAGGTTCAGAGATGATGTCCTCCTGTTTTAGTCTAATTTGATCATTTCCTCGACTTTTCAATCCATCAAATTAAAGGGTTAATTTTTTAAGATTTCTTTGTATTAATCTAAAGTTTTGGATACTTTTATCACTAAGTGGGAAAAAGTGGTAGATAGTGGTGTAATGTGTCAATCCTTTTATTACTTTTGTCCTTGTAGAAAACTTTAACAAACCGAAATGGCATTTTTCACCAGCGAGTATGAGTGCAAGCTTGACGCCAAAGGACGTCTGGTATTGCCTGCCAAAATCAAGGCAGCGCTACCGGAATCCAACGGCAATGAGCTGGTTCTCAGACGTGGATTTGAGCCATGCCTGGTGCTGTACCCCATGTTGGAGTACAGAAAAATATACAACAGAGTAGCTGGTTTAGACGAGTTCAATGAAGAGTTCAGAAATTTTCAAAGGAACTTTTTCAGAGGCAATACAGAAGTAGAATTGGATAATGCGGGAAGGTTTTTGATTCCCAAAACCATGCTGCGCTATTCAGGTATAGAAAGAGATGCGATTGTGGTGGGTATGGGCAACAGGGTGGAGCTTTGGCATCCGGAGAAATACGAAGATTACCTGATCCAAGAAAATTCAGATTTCTCAAAGCTGGCCCAAAAGTTACTCTCAGAATAACATGGATCAGCCTGAATACCACATACCTGTCATGCTTTCTGAATGCATTACAGGCTTGGCGATTGATCCAGAAGGGATTTATCTAGACTTGACCTTCGGAGGAGGGGGACATACCAGAGAGATACTTAAAAGTCTGAAAGGCGGCCATTTGTATGGATTTGACCAAGACGAAGATGCTGCGGCAAATGCACCTGAAGACCCTAGGTTTACTTTTGTTCAGGCCAATTTTAGGGATCTGAAAAGATACTTGAGGCTTTACGGGGTGGCCAAAGTAGATGGTATGCTTGCTGATCTTGGGATATCCTCCCATCAAATTGATCAGCCCGAAAGGGGTTTTTCAACCCGGTTCGAAGGGGAATTGGATATGAGGATGAATCAAGGCTCGGGACTGACAGCCAAAGAGGTGCTGAACACTTATGAGGAAGGTCAATTGCACAAGATATTTGGTATTTATGGAGAGGTAAAAAATGCCAAAACCTTGGCCAGGCAGGTGGTGTCTGAAAGGGCTTCCCAGCCTTTCGAAAGCATAGCCGGTTTTAGGGATTTGCTCAAAAAATTCGCCCCGCGGGGTAAAGAGTACAAGTATTTTGCCCAGGTGTTTCAGGCATTGAGAATTGAGGTCAATGATGAACTCGGAGCGTTGGAGGAAATGCTGCTGCAGGCAAAGGAGATTTTGAAACCGAACGGCAGGTTGGTGGTGATGAGTTACCATTCACTTGAAGATCGTTTGGTAAAAAACTTTATGGCGAAAGGAAAATTTCACGGGGAGCTTGAGAAGGATTTCTATGGCAACCCGGTCAGGCCATTTGAGCCGATCACCCGCAAGGCATTGGTGGCAGGAGAAGAAGAACTGGCAAGAAACAACAGGGCAAGGAGTGCCAAATTAAGGGTAGCAAAAAGATTGTAAGATGTCGACCAACACCTTTAAAAAGAAGATCAAGCAAAAAGAGAAAAGCAGCTCCAAAAAGGGCTGGAACCCTTTTGTGTGGATTGAAGAAAAATTGAAAGTGAGTGAATTGCTTGGTGAAGGAATCCCGGTGAATCTGGTGCCTCCATTCCTGTATGCGGCCTGTTTGGCTTTGATGTACATATGGAGCAACCACAGGGCCGAAAACACCATCCGAAAAATCGAAAAAGTACAACAGGAGGTGGAGGATTTGAGAGCAGATGTCACTACACTGGAAGCGGAATACATGCTCAGCAGCAAGCAGTCGGAAGTTGCCAGAAAAATTGAGCCCTTGGGCCTATTTGAAATTGATCAACCACCCATCAAAATAAAAGTCAAGAAGTGAACATCAAAAGATCCATATTGGTCAGAGTGAGGATGGCATTTTTGGTGGTGGCCATATTTGCCGGACTTATTTTTTATAAAATCACCCATGTTCAGCTGGTGGACGGGGACAAGTGGAGAGAAATGTCCCAGAATATCAACCTTCAATATAGAAAGGTCAGTGCAACTCGTGGGAACATATACAGCGGAGACGGAAGCTTGCTGGCTACCAGCCTGCCATTTTACAGGGTGGTCATGGATCCTTCTATAGCCAGTGAAAACTCATACAAGGCAGGTTTGGATTCCCTTTCGGTTTTGTTGGCGAATTTTTACAAAGACAAATCTGCCTCAGCATACAAAAGGACAATCAATGATGCCAGGCTCAATGGTAAGCAATATTTAATTCTCAACAGACAGCAAATCGGATATCAGGAGAAGCAAAAAATGTCCACATGGCCGATTTTCAGAGAAGGCCGTAGCCGTGGTGGGGTGATTTTTGAGAAAGTGGAAAAAAGATACCGTCCTTTTCAAAATCTGGCGGGTAGGACAGTAGGTTTTCTCAATGAAGACAAATATGGAGCAGGTCTGGAATACAGCTTTAACGATTATCTCGAAGGTAGAAATGGAGAGGCTTTATTTCAAAAAATTGCCGGAGGAAGCTGGAAACCAGTGCATGATGCTGAAGATATCAAGCCAGAGGATGGGTTTGACATCATCACCACCATCGATGTTAACATTCAGGATGTAGCAGAATCCGCTTTATTGAGACAACTGATCAATAAGGATGCTGAATTTGGGAGTGTAATAGTAATGGAAGTGGCTACCGGGCACATCAAGGCCATCGCCAATCTACAAAAAAACAAAACCAGCTATGGTTATGGCGAATACTACAATTATGGCATAGGAGAACAGGGTCTTACAGAACCTGGATCCACTTTCAAATTGATTTCCATGATGGCCTTGCTGGAAGAAGGGAAAGTCAACCTCAAAGATTCTATTGATACAGGCAAGGGGGCATTTAAGTTTTATGACCGCACCATGCGGGATGCCAAAAACGGCGGCTTCGGTAAGATCACCGTTAGAGAGGCATTTGAAAAATCCTCCAATGTGGCCATTTCCAGATTGGTGGAAGAGAATTTTGGGGTCAATCCCAGTAAATTCCTCAGTTATGTGGAAAAAGCGGGCATTCATCAGCCTATGGAGTTTCAGCTGAAAGGAGAGGGGGTTCCCTATTTCAAAAAGCCTGGTGCCAAAAATTGGTATGGCACCACGCTGCCATGGATGTCTATCGGATATGAACTAAAGATCACTCCATTACATACATTGATGGTTTACAATGCCATCGCCAATAACGGCACCATGGTAAAACCCATGATCGTCCAGCGGATCTCAAGGGCTACAAAAGTGGAGAGAGAATTCAAACCAGAAGTGGTCAGTAGAAAAATCGCCTCAGACCAAACCATAAAGCAGTTGCAGGAGCTCCTGGAAGGGGTAGTGACCCAAGGTACGGCGAGCAATATCAGGGATGAGGATTATCTGATCGCCGGAAAAACCGGAACTGCACAGAAACTCATCAACGGACGATATACCCAAAAATACTATACCTCATTTGCCGGTTATTTTCCGGCTGATAAACCCAAATATTCTGCGATTGTCATTGTGGACAGCCCAAAAGGTTTCAATGCCTACGGGGGTGATATTTCCGCTCCGGTCTTCAAGGAAATTGCGGATAAAATCTACGCGCAGGATTTAAAATTAAATCCAAAAGTAAACCAACAGGTGATTTTGGCTGAGATGGAACAAACAGAGTTTCCATTTATTCAGGCCGGGAAGGTGGATGAATTGCAGCTGATATGCAATCAGTTTGGAATTTCCAACCACTATGGGGGAGGTGAGGATTGGGTCAAATCCACCGTAGCCAACCGGTCCATCAGTTGGAAGGAAAATAAGGTAGAAGCGCCCACAGTGCCGGACGTGCAGGGCATGACTTTGAGGGATGCACTTTATATTTTGGAAAACAAGGGACTGAGGGTGACCTACTCCGGAAAGGGCCGGGTAAAGAGGCAATCTATCGGGGCTGGAACCAATCTGCCTCAGGATGGAACCATAAGACTGGAATTGGGATAATGATGACCATAAAAGACATATTGTACAAAGTGTCACTTACTGCCTCTATCGGTGATATGGAGGTGGAAGTGGATCAACTTGTCTTTGATAGCCGAAAGGTGGTTCCTGCTTCAGCTTTTGTGGCCATTACCGGCACACAAGTAGACGGCCACGCTTTCATCAATCAAGCTCTGGAAAAAGGGGCAATCGCAATCATTTGCGAGGAATTACCTGAATCCATGCAAGCAGGAGTCACTTATGTGCAAGTGATCAATTCTGCCAAGGCCCTCGGAATCATGGCTGCAAATTTCTATGGACATCCCTCGTCCAAAATGAAAGTGGTGGCTGTAACCGGCACCAATGGCAAAACTACCACAGCAACCCTCCTGCATCAGTTGTTTATGGAGATGGGATACCAAAGTGGACTCTTGTCTACAGTGGAAAATAAAATTGGGGAAGAAATCTTGCCTGCCACGCACACCACTCCGGATAGCCTTGCCATCCAAGAGTTGCTGTCTAAAATGCTTTCAGCGGGTTGTACCTATTGTTTTATGGAGGCGAGTTCCCATGCCATTGTGCAGGAGCGCACTTCCGGAATGCAGTTTACAGGAGCGATTTTCACCAATCTCAGCCATGACCACTTGGATTACCACGGGAGTTTTGATGAATACATCAAAGCAAAGAAGAAACTATTTGATGAGCTTCCGAAAGATGCTTTTGCACTGGTCAACGCGGATGATAAGCGTGCCATGGTCATGTTGCAAAATACCAAAGCAGCCAAGCAAACCTTTGCCTTACGCTATCCTGCGGATTTTAAAGCAAAAATCATCAGCAATACTTTACAAGGGCTTGAATTGGATATTCAAGGTAAGCAGGTATGGTTTCGAATGATCGGAGAATTTAATGCCTACAATTTGATGGGGGTCTATGGGGCCGCCGTGTTGCTCGGAGAAGAACCGGATGAAGTCTTGATGCAGCTTTCCAAAGTCAGAGGTGCACAAGGGCGCTTTGATCAATTTGAATATAATGGGATCACTACCATAGTGGATTATGCCCACACACCAGATGCTTTGGAAAATGTGCTCAAGACCATCCAAGGTGTTCGAATGGGTGGTGAAAAGCTTATCACGGTGGTGGGCTGTGGAGGCAATAGGGACAAGGCCAAAAGGCCATTGATGGCAAAAATTGCCACCAAGAACAGTGACCAGGTGATCCTTACCTCTGACAATCCTAGGGATGAAATTCCCATGAGCATCATCCGGGATATGGAAAAGGGAGTAAATCCCGTGGACTACAAGAAAACAGTAACCATAGAGGACAGAAAAGAAGCCATCAAAACGGCTTGTGTGATGGCCAAAAAAGGAGATATCATTTTAATAGCGGGAAAGGGGCATGAAACCTATCAGGAAATCAAAGGTGTCAAGCATCCATTTGATGACCGGGTGATTGCGAAAGAAATGCTGCAAATTATACATACCAGTTAATCATGTTATACCATCTTTTTGATTATTTCGATCAAGCTTTAGACCTGCCAGGTGCAGGGGTCTTCCGGTATATCTCATTTCGAGCTGGAATGGCTGCACTTTTTTCTTTACTGATCACGATTACCTTTGGAAAAACCATTATTCAGTGGATCAGGAAACAACAAATTGGTGAGACTGTCCGGGATCTTGGCCTTGAGGGACAAAAAGAAAAGAAAGGCACGCCGACCATGGGAGGCCTTATGATGATCGCTGGTATTTTAGTTCCTACCCTGCTTTTTGCCAATGTTTACAATATTTATATCATTCTACTTCTGGTATCGGTCATTTGGCTTGGCTTCATCGGATTTTTGGATGATTATATCAAGGTTTTCAGAAAAAATAAAGAAGGACTCGCCGGTCGTTTTAAAATCATCGGTCAGATTGGCATTGGGATTATTGTAGGAGGTACACTATTCTTTCATGAAGATGTGGTGGTGAGGGAATTCCAGAACCCCGTTTCCATAGAGGAAGGCATAGTGGAAACACCTGCTTTTAAGGATGTAAAGGTGGCCAAAACAACCATTCCCTTTATGAAAAACAATGAGCTCAACTATGAAAACCTCTTGGGTTTTTTGGGTGATGCCATGACACCTGTTTTGTTTATCCTATTGGTGATTTTCATCGTTACTGCCGTATCCAATGGCGCCAATATTACAGATGGAATTGATGGGTTAGCCGCAGGTACTTCTGCAATCATAGGCCTGACCATAGGCATATTCGCCTACATCAGCGGCAACGCCATATTCTCCCAGTATCTGAATGTGATGTTTATTCCAAATGCCGGCGAAATGGTGATTTTCTGCTCTGCTTTTGTGGGGGCCTGCGTGGGTTTTTTGTGGTATAACGCTTACCCTGCACAGGTATTTATGGGAGATACAGGGAGTTTGATGCTTGGGGGAGTGATTGCCGTGCTCTCATTTACCTTAAGAAAGGAATTGTTGATTCCTGTACTCTGTGGGATTTTCGTGATAGAAAATGTATCCGTAGTCCTTCAGGTCAGCTATTTTAAATATACCAGAAAAAAATACGGTGAGGGAAGACGGATTTTCCTGATGTCCCCCTTACACCACCACTATCAAAAAAAAGGAATTCCTGAACCCAAAATCGTTACGCGGTTTTGGATTGTGGGCATCTTGTTGGCCATCATTACGCTGGCTACTTTGAAACTGAGATAAATGAATAAAAGGATCGTCATATTAGGAGCAGGAGAAAGCGGAATAGGAGCAGCCCTATTGGCCCATAAGATGGGCCATGAGGTGTTTGTATCCGATGCTGGCAACATATCGGAGGAAAGAAAAGCCTTGCTTCAAAAAGCCGATATTTCTTTTGAAGAAGGCCAACACTCTACAAACCTAATCCTTAATGCGGCAGAGGTCATAAAAAGTCCAGGCATTCCGGAAAAAACAAAAATAGTCAAGCTGCTGAAAGAGGCGGGTATCCCTATCATTGACGAGCTGGAATTTGGTTTTCGCTACAGCAAAGGTAAAATCCTCGCCATTACCGGCACGAACGGTAAAACTACCACCACTTTATTGACCTATCATTTGATGAAAACAGCAGGTCTTGATGTGGGTCTTGCAGGGAATGTGGGCCAAAGTTGGGCGATGCAATTGACGGAAAGGGACCATGAATGGTGGGTTTTGGAAGTCAGCAGTTTTCAGATTGACGGCTTCAGGACTTTCAAACCATTTGTTGCTATTCTGACCAATATCACACCTGATCACTTAGACAGGTACGGGTACTACTTCTACAATTACATCCATGCCAAGCTGAATTTGTTGGCCAACATGGATGAAGAAGACCATTTGATTTATTATGCAGATGACCATAACATTCAACAAGGTTTAGAAGATCTCGAACCCAATATACAAATGCACGGGGTTTCCCTGAAGGAAAAAACAGACACTTTCAGCCATGATGCTGGGGATAGGCTGGTTTTGGGAAATGCAGGTAAAGGCATTTCTCTGCCAAAGGAATCCATTGTCCTGAAAGGCGCACACAACATGATCAATGTAATGTGTGCAGCTCAAGCGGCCCTACTTGCCGGAGTATCAGAGGTTGACTTACTCATTGGTTTGGGGAATTTTGAAAATGCACCTCATAGAATGGAAGTGGTAGAGGAAGCGAATGGGGTGACTTTTATCAATGACAGCAAAGGAACCAATGTAGATGCGACATCCTATGCGCTGGAGGCTTATTCCCAGCCCATCCTTTGGATAGCCGGAGGGGTGGATAAAGGGAATAATTACGAAAAATTGATGGCCAGCATAGCCGGCAAAGTAAAAGCTTTGATTTGTCTGGGAAAAGACAATGAAAAATTGAAAAAAGCATTTGAAGGGCGCATTCCTCTCATTATGGAAACGCAAGTCCTTCAAGAAGCGGTGGAATGGGCCTGGAATCAGGCAAAACCTGGAGACCTGGTTCTTCTATCTCCAGCCTGTGCTAGTTTTGATTTATTCAAAAATTATGAAGACAGGGGCGATCAGTTTAAAAAAGCAGTGCGGCGCATCCTAAATGTGAAAGCGAAATGATAGCAATTAAAGAGTGGTTGGATGAAAATTTAAAAGGGGACTCCATCATATGGGGTATCGTGATCCTTTTGTCCATCATCAGCATCTTGGTCGTGTACTCCGCTACGGGTACCCTAGCCTACAAGCGCATGGGAGGCAATACGGAAGCCTATCTTATCAAGCATTCCTTATTGGTCATGGCCAGCTTAGGGGTGATGTGGATGGCCCATAAGGTCCCCTATAAGTACTATGCAAAATTATCCTTGGTAGCGCTATGGGTTGCAGTACCCTTGTTGATATTCACTTATTTCTTCGGATCCAATATCAATGATGCCAACCGTTGGCTGACCATACCCATCATCAATCAGGCCTTCCAGCCTTCCGATTTGGCCAAATTGGCACTCATCGCAGCAGTTGCAGGTATGCTTGCCAAAAGACAACGCAACATTCGGGACTTTCAAAGCACCTTTATTCCTATCATCATCTGGATAGGGCTGATCTGTATGCTGATCGCTTTGGCCAACATGTCCACAGCAGTTTTACTGCTTGCCACTTGCCTGTTGCTCATGTTTATAGGTCGGGTACCTTTGAAATTTCTGGCCATGGTATGCCTGATTGGGGGTTTGGCTTTGACCACTGCGATCTTTGTAGGACAAAGAGGCGGAACTTTCTTTTCCAGGATAGAAAACTTCACGGCCAAGGGAGGTGAAATTCCCTATCAAGCACAGCAATCCTACATCGCAATTGCCACAGGAGGCATCGCAGGAAAAGGACCCGGCAAAAGTGAACAAAGGAATTTCCTGCCACATCCTTATTCCGATTTCATCTACGCGATCATCGTAGAGGAATACGGACTTATCGGAGGTGGTGTGGTGCTTTTCCTATACCTCGCTTTGCTCTATCGGGGCATGCGGGTGGTAGCCATATCCAACAGGCCTTTTGGTGGCTTACTCTCGGCAGGGCTGAGTTTTGCACTGGTGCTGCAGGCCATGGTCAACATGGCGGTGGCCGTTGGCTTGGGCCCAATTACAGGATTGCCCTTGCCCTTGCTCAGTATGGGTGGTACATCCCTGATATTTACAGGGGTTTCTTTGGGAATCATCCTTAGTGTAAGTCGCGGAGACCATGAGGACGCCTTTCCAGTAGAGGCCAATAGCATAAGAAGAACAGCCAAAATGGCTTAATGATAAAACATGAACCCAACGAAACAAAGCTATAGGATCATGATAAGCGGAGGAGGAACAGGAGGACATATCTACCCGGCAATTGCAATTGCAAATGCATGGACAGAGAAGTACCCTGAATCTGAGATCTTATTCGTTGGGGCCGAAGGAAAAATGGAAATGCAAAAGGTACCGGAAGCAGGATATGCCATAGAAGGACTGAGAATCGCAGGACTCCAAAGAAAATTGACATTGGACAACCTCAATTTCCCTTTCAAGCTGATGGATAGCCTCAACAAGGCCCGCAAACTCATTCGGAATTTCAAACCTCATGCGGTGGTGGGTGTGGGAGGTTATGCCAGCGGACCCCTGTTGTTTGTTGCCCAAAACAAGGGTATACCAACCTTAATTCAGGAGCAAAACTCCTATGCTGGCTTGACCAACAAGCTGCTTTCTAAAAGGGCAAATGTGATTTGTGTAGCCTATCCTCAAATGGAAAAGTTCTTTCCTAAGGAAAAAATAAAGTATACAGGTAATCCTGTAAGAAAGGACATTCTGGATACGGACAAGAAAAGAGAAGTTGCTTTGAAGCATTTTGGACTTTCGGCAGAAAGGCCGGTGCTTTTGGTATTGGGAGGAAGTCTAGGAGCAAAAACGATCAATCAGGCGATGCTACAGTCCATGCATCAGTTTGAGGAGAAGGGATACCAAGTATTGTGGCAGACTGGTAAATTTTATTTTGAAGAAATGAATCAGGCGGTGACAGCAGCGAATCTTAAATGGATTAAAGCCTTGGAGTTTATCAAGGACATGGACTTGGCGTATGCTGCGGCCGATTTGGTTGTTTCCAGGGCAGGAGCCCTTTCGGTTTCAGAGCTAAGCCTTGCAGGGAAGGCAGTTATCTTTATCCCTTCCCCCAATGTGGCAGAAGACCATCAGACCAAAAATGCCATGGCAGTGGTGAGCCAAAGAGCTGCCAAAATGATCAAAGACAATGAGGCCATGGATAACTTGGCCAAAGAAGTAGAAGACTTGATGTCAAACCCTGAAGTGCGCAAGCAACTCAGTGAAAAAATAATAACCCTGGCTAAACCCGAGGCTGCCACAGAGATCGTGGTGGCCTTGGAAAACCTGATAAAATGAATTGGAAAAGTCTACATAGCGTCTACTTTCTAGGTATCGGAGGGATCGGTATGAGTGCTTTGGCGCGCTGGTTTCGACACCTCGGTGTACCTGTGTATGGCTATGACAAGACACCAACCGCCTTTACCCAACAATTACAGGGTGAAGGGATGACGATCAATTTTGAGGACGTTGTGGATGCCATTCCCACAGCCGTTTCCTCGGATACCAAAAACAGACTGATCATTTGGACACCAGCCATTCCAAAGGACAGCCTACAGCTTAATTTCTTTAAATCCAGAGATTATTTACTCAAGAAAAGATCGGAAGTATTGGGAATGATTACTTCCCAAATGACCACTGTGGCTGTGGCAGGAACCCATGGGAAAACCACCACTTCTTCCATGATTGCCCATTTGCTCAAGCATGCTGGCATTAATACTGCGGCCTTTTTAGGAGGAGTGACACAAAATTACGACAGCAACTTAATCCTCCATGATGAGGCCAAAAATGAGGCACCCATTGTCGTGGTGGAGGCCGATGAATTTGACCGGTCTTTCTTACAGCTTCATCCCAATATTTCTGTGGTGACGAGTTTGGATGCGGACCACCTGGACATTTATGAAAAGGTGGAGGAAATGACCAAAAGCTTTGGAAAATTCCTCGCCCAGACCAATAAAAAGGGGCAGGCGTTCATTCAAAACAATGCAATGACTAAGCTGGACAGGAGCCAATTTGAAGGCTTGGCTACTTTGGAATACGGACTTACACAAGGCAGTATTCATGCAGCCAACATCAGAGCTGGATTGGCTTCATTTACTTTTGACTACCTCAGTCAAAAGATTGAATTGAAAGACATTGAGCTGAAAGTGCCTGGTTTCCACAATGTGGAAAACGCATTGGCGGCCATTTCTGTGGCCCTGTATTTCGGATTGAAACCCAAAGAAATTAGAGATGGGTTGAATGTCTACAAGGGAGTAAAAAGGCGGTTTGAAATTATCCACCAAAGTGAAGACATGGTGTATATAGATGACTATGCCCATCATCCGGAAGAGATCAGGGCTTTTCTGAGTTCCGTGAAAGCCATGTATCCCATTAAAAAACTGACAGTAATCTTTCAACCGCATCTGTACAGCAGAACTAGAGACTTCGCTACCGAATTTTCAGAAAGCTTGAGCATTGCGGACGAGGTAATACTGATGGAAATATATCCCGCAAGAGAGCTCCCCATTGAAGGGGTGTCTTCAACCATGTTGCTGGATGGCATAGCCTGTAAAGAAAAGCAAGTGCTAACAAACGGGGCAATTTTGGACCATTTGAAAAAAAGCACCGTGGAAGTCCTAGTGACCCTAGGTGCTGGTGACATAGACCGTATGGTAGAACCTATAACCAATTGGATCAGAGATGAAAGGATTTAAAAACTTCAAAATCAAAAAGACTTTTGTCTTCCTGCTCCTCAGCCTGGTGCTTTTGGTCTTTATCGGGTTTGTAGAGAAAAAAGCTGCCGAGCGGGGATTTCATTCCTTTGAGGTATTTATCAAAGGTTTCAGTGATGTGTACTTTGTAGATGAACAGGATATTTTCAAAATACTCAAAACAGATTTCGATCACATACAGGGCAACACAGTGCTTTCGGAAATAGCCTTGGACAAAATCGAGCATCGAGTAGAAAGCCACCCCTTTGTAAAAAATGCGGAGGTTTTCAAGGATCTCAAAGGTAAAGTAATTATCAAAGTGGAGCAGCATCAGCCTGTTGCAAGGATTACAAGACCCATGGCAGCGGATGGTTACATCTCATCCGAGGGCATTATCCTGCCTACTTCAAGCAAGTACACCAGCCGGGTTTTGCTGATTGAAGGAAGTAAAGCTGATGAATTATTGGCAGAAGACGATCTCAAGGTCAACCATTCCGATTTGATGGATTTAATTGAATTTATCAATCAGAATGAGTTCTGGAAAGCGCAGATTGCCTCTTTGGAAATCGATCGGAAAGGAAATATCTGGATGCATCAGCAAGTCGGTAAGCAGGTCATTGAATTTGGCAAGCCCGAAGATATCGAACAGAAATTCAAAAAAATTGAAGTGTTCTACCAACAGATACTACCTCAAAAAGGATGGAATACCTACAGCAAAGTAAACGTAAAATATAAGGACCAAATAATTTGTGATTAGCTATGGAAAATGAAAAACTCGTGGTGGGGTTAGACATCGGAACCACCAAAATCTGCGCCATCATCGGACGGAAAAACGAATTCGGCAAACTTGAAGTCTTGGGAATGGGCAAGGCGGTATCTGACGGAGTAATCCGCGGAATCGTGACCAACATTGACAAGACGGTAAATGCCATTCAAAAAGCCGTTCACGATGCTTCTGAAATGGCCGATGTCAACATTGGGGAAGTGATCGTAGGGATTGCTGGGCAACACATCAGAAGTGCAGTACACCACGGGTCCATCATCCGGAATACCAAAGACGATGAAATCACTGTGGAGGATGTCAGAAGATTATCCAATGACATGGAAAACATTGTGGTGCCACCCGGTAACACCATCATTCATGTGATGCCACAGGATTATACGGTCGATTATGAAGATGGGATCAAGGATCCAGTAGGGATGTCAGGAGCACGTCTTGAGGCAGATTTCCATATTATCACAGCCCAAACTACAGCGATTAACAACATCAACCGTTGTGTCAAGCGGTCCAACCTGACTTCCAAAGACCTCATTCTAGAGCCTTTGGCCAGTTCGCTTTCGGTCTTGAGTGATCTGGATAAGGAGGCTGGAGTATGCTTGGTCGATATCGGTGGGGGTACCACAGACATAGCCATATTTTACGAAAACATCATCCGACATACCGCTGTGATTCCTTTTGGGGGAAATATCATCACTATGGATATCAAAGAAGGTTGTATGGTCATGCAAAATCAGGCAGAACTTCTGAAAACCAAGTTTGGCAAAGCCATAGCAGAAGATGCCAACCCCAATGAAATTGTCTCTATTCCCGGCTTGAGGAACCGACCGCCAAAGGAGATTTCCATTAAAAACCTGGCCAGTATCATTGAGGCAAGGATGGAAGAAATCATTGAAATGGTGCAGTCGGAAATCGTAGCGAGCGGCATGTATAAAAAGCTTGCGGGTGGCATCGTATTGACCGGAGGAGGCTCACAATTACAAGGAGTGAGCCAGTTGTTTGAATACATGACTGGTTTGGATACACGGATCGGCTATCCCAATGAGCACCTGGGTAGGACCGTATTAGAGGAGGTAAAAAGCCCCATGTACGCCACAACTGTTGGATTGGTCCTGGCAGGCTTTAAGGCTTTGGATGATAGAGAAGATGTTTACAGACAAAGACAAGATCATGGCATAGCCAAGGTTAAAGAAGGCAAAGCGGTTCGGGTAGCCCTACCCGGTAAGGACATCTTTGCCAGCATAAGAGATAGATTGAAAGATTTCATCATGGATGATATCGAAGAAGACAATAATTACTAGGGCTTATTTATTTCAGGGAAATAATGGGTTTTGTCCATTATTTCCCTTTTTCCAAAGACAATCAAAAAATAACAATACCAATTCACCATAAAGAGGAAAAATGTCAGAAATTATGAGAGATTACAAATTTGACCTTCCAAAAAACCACAAATCTATCATCAAGGTGATAGGGGTAGGAGGAGGTGGTTCCAACGCTGTGAACCACATGTACAATCAAGGCATCAAGGATGTGGAGTTCGTGGTAGTCAATACTGACGCCCAAGCACTCAAAAGTAGCCCTGTGCCATTGAAACTTCAATTGGGGGCCAACCTAACTGAAGGACTTGGAGCAGGTGCCAATCCTGAGAAAGGCAAAAATGCCGCATTAGAAAGCAAGGAAGAAATCAGGGACCTGTTGTCCGACAATACCAAAATGGTATTTATCACAGCAGGTATGGGTGGAGGAACCGGTACCGGTGCTGCCCCCGTTATAGCCAAAATAGCCAAAGACATGGACGTCCTGACTGTAGGCATAGTTACTGCTCCATTCGGCTTCGAAGGCAAAAAGAAAATGACTGCAGCACAGTTGGGTATAGAGTCCTTGAGGGAGAACTGCGATACCGTCTTGGTGATTCTCAATGACAAACTGCGGGAAATCTATGGCAATTTGGCCATCAGGTCGGCATTTGGCAAAGCGGACAATATTCTTTCCACGGCAGCAAAGTCCATTGCAGAAATCATCACGGTACATCAGGATGTCAACGTGGATTTTGAGGATGTGAAGACTGTGATGAAAAATGCAGGAGCAGCAGTAATGGGTTCTGCTACTGAAGAAGGTGAAGGTCGTGCGATCAAAGCAGCTGAAAAAGCGATTGCATCCCCCTTGTTGAACAATGTGGACATCAAAGGTGCGCAGAAAATCCTGCTTTCCATCATGTCAGGAGAAGAAGAAGAATTGTCCATGGACGAGCTTAGCGAAATCACTGAGTACATTCAGGAAAGAGCCGGAGATGAAGCAGAGGTTATTTTTGGTCAGGGCATAGATCCTGATTTGAATAAATCCATAAGGGTTACAGTGATTGCGACGGGATTTATCCCAGAAGCCTTGACTCCCATTGAAGAAGATGTAATTGCAGCAGTAGCAGCAAAAAAAGAACAGGAGGAAACCACCAAGAAAGTAATCGATCTAGAATCAGGAAAAACCTCCAAAGTAGAAGAGGAGGCGCCGGCCAGTGCTGGACAGACCTTTACCTTTAGTATACAGAAGCCAATCATGCCCATGCGTGAAGAACCTGCTGCTGAAGAAAAGCCAGCCCCTTCGGCCAAACCAGAAATGGCGCCGGCAGCCAAGCAGGTAGAAGATGAGGAGGAGGAATTTGAGTTCATGCAACCTGAGCCCAAAAAGGTAGTTCCAAGGGCGATAGAAACGGCCAATGAACCAAAGAAAACCGAACCTGCAGAAGACAGCAATGTGGCTTTCAACAACAATTACTATGAGCAAATCAAGCAGAAAGCCATCCAAAGAGCCCATGAGAGATTTGAAAAATTAAAAACGCTCAGGGCAGCCAACCAAACTCCTGATGAATTCAAGGAAAAACTGGAAGTGCCCGCTTACATGAGGAAGCAGGTGAAGCTTCAGGATGTGCAGCACAGTTCCGAGGGCAATATTTCCCGGTACAACCTAAATGATGAAAATGAGATCCTGGGTAACAACAGGTTCTTGCACGATAATGTGGATTGATTTAAAAGTCAATCAGCATTTCAGCCTGGAGTTGCAGTAATTCCATGTACAATCTGTTGGTGAGCAGATTTTCTGACATGTTTTCCTCTATACGGGCCAATTTTGGCTTGTGAGCTAATACATGCATACCCAGGTAATGGAAGATGTCGGTCAGGTGGCTCAATGCGATGCCACCGCCGCCTATTCCTGAAGAAAGACCAACCAAAGCACATTTTTTGTTCCGAAAGGCATTGGGGTAAGTCATTCCGTCAATAAAAGCCTTCAATATCCCAGGAAAAGAACCGTTGTATTCAGGCACAATAAAAACAAATTTGGATCCCTTGATCAACTTTGCATGAAAATCATTGTAAGAGGGGTTTTTACCGTTGTTCTCGTAGAGGGCAGAAAATACAAAGTCATGTGGGAGGTCTTTAAGATCAATGATTTCGGAGTCCACCTGTTTTTTTGCCAAAATTTCCTGATAGATTGAACCGATTTTTCTCGACAATGATTTTTTTCTGTTTGTTCCAATAATGATGTTGACCATTAAATGACTTTCGTTTTGGGTGAGGCAATACTATCCCATGTAACAACTTTCGATACCAAAATTGTTTACTCTAGCTCAAAAATCTTTATTTATGAAAGTTGAAAAACGCTCAGAACTTGGTGAAATCCTGCGTTAAATATCGAATCAATCCCTTAGTAAGGCCATCTCCAAACCTCTTAGTTCGGCTAATCCCTTTAGCCTGCCGATCCCAGAATAGCCTGGATTGGTAACTTTTTTCAGATCGTCCAACATCTGATGTCCATGGTCAGGTCGCATGGGAAGGGATTTGCCTCTTTTGGCTTGTACTTTGAGAATTTCATTGACAACTTCCACCATGGGGACATCGCCTTCCAGGTGATTGTCTTCATGGAAATTTCCAGCCTCATCTCTTCGCGTGCTTCGGAGATGGATGAAATGGATGTGGTCTCCAAATTCCCTCACCATGGCAGGCAGATCATTGTCAGGCCTAACGCCATAGGATCCTGTACAAAAAGTGATGCCATTGAAGGAACTGTTGTTGTCCTTCAACAGCCTCCTTACATCCTTGGCAGTGCTTACCACCCTAGGCAAGCCAAATATGGGAAATGGTGGATCATCGGGATGTATGGCCAGGTAAACCTTGTTCTTCTGAGCCACCGGAATGATCTCGTCCAAAAACAGACGAAGATTGTCAGCCAGTTTTTCGGCGTCTATGCCTGCATAGGTGTTGAGTGCATCTTGAAATTGTTCCAGCGTATAACCTCCTTCTGCACCCGGTAAACCGGCTATGATATTTCGGATCAGTTTTTCTTTGCCCTCTTCAGAGAGCTGTGCCAAATGTTCCTCTCCGGCTTTCAAAATCTCTGTTTTGTAATCCTTCTCAGCATCGGGTCTTTGCAATAAAAATACATCAAAGGCAGCCAAGGCCTTCATTTCAAACCTCAATGCTTTGGCACCGTTGGGAAGTTCATATGCCAAATCGGTCCTCGTCCAATCCAGTATCGGCATGAAATTGTAACATACAGTAAAGATGCCTTCCTGTGCGAGGTGCTCGATGCTTTTTTGGTAATTTTTGATATAATCCTTGTAGTTTCCTGATCTCGTTTTGATGTTTTCATGAACAGGAACAGACTCCACCACTGACCAGGAAAGCCCAGCTTCCTCAATGAGGTCTTTTCGTTTTTTGATCTCTTCCCGGGTCCAAACTTCTCCATTGGGGATATGGTGCAGTGCTGTTACAATACCAGACGCACCTGACTGTCTGATGTCTGCCAAGCTTACCGGGTCTTTGGGTCCATACCAGCGCATGGTTTGTTCCATTTTATAAGCCATGTTTTTGATTTACGATTTACGATTTACGAATTGGGATTTACGAATTGGGATTAAGGATTCGGGAATGAGCCCAGCTTCCTGCAGCCTGACTGAGAACCATTTTAAGGGGAGGAGGACTTAGTGGCTGAAACTTTATTAATTACCGTCATTTAGACACCGGAATAGGCCGAGAATCCTCCATCGACTGGCACGATTGTCCCCGTAACAAATTTAGAGGCATCAGAGCAAAGCCACTGCAAGGTTCCGAGGAGGTCTTCTGGATCACCAAAACGGCCCATGGGGGTATGGTCCAGGATTTGTTTGCCCCGCTGGGTCAAAACCCCATTGGACTCGGTCAGCAGTTCCCTGTTTTGTTCAGTAAGGAAAAATCCCGGTGCCAAAGCATTGACCCGAAATCCCTCTCCATGTTTTTGGTTCAGTTCCACGGACAGCCATTTGGTCAGGTTGTCGATGGCTGCTTTGGCAGAGCCATAGCCCATGACCCGGGTCAGGGGTTTCTGTGCTGACATGGAGGAAATATTGATGATGTTGCCTCTTTTATTGGGCAGCATCAAGGGTAAAAAAGCCTGAATGGGCAAAAGAGTCCCAAGGTAGTTCAGATCCATAACTTGTTTCACTGCCTCAGGTGATAGGTCGGCCAAAGTCTGATCGGGTTTGACCACTGCACCAGGCATGTTTCCTCCTGCCAGATTGACTAAGATGTCCACATCTCCTATTTCATTTTTTATTTTTTCAGCAGCTTTTTGAAGTTCACCCATATTGGTGACATCTGCCTGGAATCCGGTCGCGAGTCCACCTGCCTTTTTGATTTCGTCTGAAAGAGCGGATATCTTTGAAAGTGTTCTTCCGATGATGATGATGTGTGCCCCTTCTTTGGCCAGGTGCTTGGCCATTTGACTGCCTAATACTCCTGTAGCACCGGTTATGATGATTTTTTTGTCTTTAACTGAAAACAAGTTCATGGGCTGCGGTTAATTTTTTTGTTAAATTTTGGTTAAATCAAAAATAAGCAGTCTTTCAAATTATGTCTTCTTTTTATAACTTCTTAAGGATACTTCAAAGAAGACCAGATGTTTTGATTTTGACTAACTTACAAAGAAACGCCTCTTTTCCAAGGGATGAAATCATCTTGGCCTAAATTCACTGCTTTGGCAGGAACGTTTCCACTGGCAACCTCTATGAGGTGTTCCAGCATTTCCTCACCCATCTGGGTAATGCTCTTATCACCAGAGATCACATCTCCGCAATCCACATCGATGATATCGGGCATTTTTTGAGCCAGTTTGGAATTTGAAGACACTTTTATCACAGGAGTAATGGGGTTGCCTGTGGGTGTACCCAAACCTGTGGTAAAAAGAATGATATTGGCACCTGATCCCACCATGGCAGTAGTACTCTCTACATCATTTCCGGGGGTGCATAACAGGTTTAAACCTGGTTTTTTCACATATTCAGCATAATCCAGGACATCCACCACAGGCGAGGTTCCTCCTTTTTTGGCTGCACCCCATGATTTCATGGCGTCGGTGATCAATCCGTCCTTGATGTTGCCTGGAGAAGGGTTCATGTCAAATCCAGACCCTACCGCTTCTGCGGAAGCCGCATAGGTTCTCATCAAGTGACTGAATTTATCCGCAATCTCTTCATTTACACAGCGGTCGATAAGCTCTTGTTCCACTCCACAGAGTTCGGGAAACTCAGATAGGATGCTCTTTCCACCTAAAGCGACTACCAAATCTGAGACATGGCCTACAGAAGGATTGGCAGAAATCCCTGAAAAGCCGTCAGATCCTCCACATTCAAGTCCTATAGTCAACTTACTCAGTGGTGCAGGCTTTCGGTCAATTTGATCAGCGTCTGCCATTGCCAGGAAAGTGCGCTGTATGGCTTTGGACAACAATTGCTGCTCCGTTCCTTCTTTTTGTTGTTCCAAAAGGATCAATGGCTTGGTCAGCTTGGGGTTGATGAGGTTCAATTTTTCTTTAAGAATAGCTGGTTGCGCATTTTGACAGCCTAGGCTGAGGACCGTGGCGCCAGCGACATTGGGATTGGTGATATAGCCGGCCAATAGGGCACACAATGCCTCTGAATCCTGCCGTATTCCCCCACAACCCCCTTCATGTGTCAAGAATTTGATGCCGTCAATGTTTTTAAAGAGCCGTTGTTCTTTTTTGGGCAGGGCTGCGGTAAGGGTGAGTTCGGGTATGGCTTCTTTTTCCCCGTTCTTGTACATTTCGACCATCTGCTTCACAAACAATTTGAACGGATTTGGCTTGCTGAAACCCAACTCTTCTACAAAAGCCTGTTTGATGATGTCGACGTTTCTGTTTTCGCAAAACACCAAAGGAATAACCAGCCAGTAATTGGCGGTACCTACCTGACCGTCTTCCCTATGGTAGCCCATAAATGTCCTGTTGGCAAATCTGGAAGTATCAGGTGGGGACCAGTTGGGATATTTTGTTTTTTTGCCAAATTTTTCCGCTTGGTGTGCAACATTTTTCGTGGTAAGCACTCCTCCTTTGGGGATAGGTTGAAGGGCTTTACCTACCACAGAACCATACATGAATATTTGGTCTCCCACCATAAAATCAACCTCTGCAAATTTATGTTTTGCTGAAATGTGGTTTTTCAAGGTGATTTTCTGTTCTTCCAAGTTTAGCTGAACACCCTCCTCCAAATCCTGTAAGGCTACCCAAACATTATCTTTTGGATGAATTTTCAAAATTTTATGGTTCATGGGTTTTATTATTTATATTGCGCAATCGATTGCGCAATTTACTTGAAATAAAAATTAATTCTAAATTTTGATGAATTTATTTTAGACTAGGGCTAAATTGATGAAAAAGAAGGACCTTTCCAACAAAACAGAAGGGCCACTTTCGGATATAAACGACAAAAAAACCGTTCAAACATGGGTAAGAAAGTAATCACCCTAGGAGAGGTGATGATGCGATTGTCCACACCATCGCATGAAAGATTTTTACAAACGGACTGCTACCAAGTGGTTTATGGTGGGGCAGAAGCCAATGTTGCTGTAGCTTTGGCACTGTGGGGTGTACACGCCATTCATGTAACTGCCATGCCAGACCATGATATCGGTCACGCCGCCAGCAGGTACTTGCGCCAAACAGGGGTAGACACTAGCCAGGTTTATTTTAAGGAAGGGCGTATGGGACTCTATTTTTTGGAAAATGGCACCATGCAAAGGGCATCCAAAATCATTTATGACCGTTTTGATGCCGCATTTTCTCATTTTGAAGGAAATGAGGTAGATTGGAATCGGGTTTTTGATGGGGCGGATTGGTTTCATTGGACAGGAATAACCCCCGCTCTATCCGAAAAAGCCGCTAAACTTACCCTGTCTGCATTAAAGGCTGCTCAAAAAAACGGGGTGAAAGTCAGTGCTGACATCAATTACAGAAGAAATCTCTGGCAGTATGGAAAAAGCCCCCTTGAGGTTATGCCGGAACTCATCGAATACTCAAATGTATTGGTAGCAGGTTTGACGGATTTTGAAAACTGCATGGACATTCATGAAAAAACTTATGAAAAGGCCTGTGAAACAGCCCAACAACTAAACTCCCAAATTACGCATGTGACCACTACCCATAGAGATGCAGTCAGTGCTTCCCACAATGCACTAAGTGCGGTCCTTTGGGAAAATGGCAAATTGATCCGGTCCAAATCCTACGAAATGACCCATATTGTAGACCGCATTGGAGGAGGGGATGCTTACATGGCTGGCCTGATATATGGTTTGCTTCACCTCCATTCCCAAGAAGCTTTGGAGTTTGCTGTTGCTTCTTCAGTTTTAAAGCACAGCATTCCTGGAGACGCAAACCTAGTTAGCCTACAGGAGGTGGAGGCGCTTGTAAAGGGGGAGAATGTAGGAAAACTGCTCCGTTAAAACCAATCAACAATAACCCTAATTTTATCTACAATGAGATTTGCCAGTGATACGATCCTAAATGCCATGACCGACACCGGTTTGATTCCTGTATTCAACCATGCAGATTTAGAAATTGCCAAACAGGTATTGGATGCTTCATATCAGGCCGGTATCAGGGTTTTTGAATTTACAAACCGGGGCCCTCATAGTTTGAAAGTATTCAAAGGATTGGTTTTGTATGCAGAAAAGTATGAAGACCTAGTAATGGGCATTGGTACCATTTTTACAGTACAGGAAGCCAAGGACTTTCTGTTTGCAGGAGCTGATTTTATAGTATCCCCGGCTTTGGTCTTGGATGTTGCCCATTACTGCAACATGAAAAATGTGCTGTGGATTCCAGGCTGTGCGACTGTCACAGAGGTTCATCAAGCTCATTTACTGGGGGCCAAGTTGATCAAAGCCTACCCCGGAAATCTTTTAGGTCCCGGTTTCATTTCGGCTATTAAAGCCATTTTACCTGAAGTGAAATTGATGCCAACTGGCGGAGTGGAACCCAATGAAGAAAACCTGAGCGCATGGTTTAAATCCGGAGTGACCTGTGTAGGGATGGGTTCTCAGTTATTTAAGAAAGAATGGTTGGCAGAAAAGCAATTCAAACCACTTGAGGCAAAAATCAAAGCCACCTTGCAGATCATTCAATCCTTATAACCTATGAATCTGCCCAAAATGAACCCAAGAATATCCAAATTACTGCTCTTTTTTACATTTCTATTGACCTTGTCTGCATGTACCAAACCTGGTGGGGTAAGGGTATTGAAGTTAGGCCATGGATTGGGTGTTACCCATCCAGTACACACTGCCATGATTTTTCTGGCGGAGCGGGTGGAAGAGAAGTCTGAAGGTAAGATGATTGTCAAAGTTTACCCCAACCAACAACTTGGTTCAGAAAGGGAATTGGTAGAATTGCTACAAATCGGTAGCCTTGCCATGACGAAGGTCTCCTCGGCAGTGATGGAAAGTTTTGCCCCCAAGCTTCAGGTTTTGAGCCAGCCTTATCTTTTCAAAGATGATGTCCATCGTGAAAAAGTGTTGAGCGGAGAGATCGGCAAATCGCTTCTGTTGGAAGGGGAAGATTTTTGGTTGCGTGGGCTTTGTTATTATGATGCAGGCAAAAGAAGCTTTTATACCAAAAACCAACCCATTACCAATCCCGAGGATTTGAAGGGATTGAAAATTAGGGTAATGGAAAGCAATACTGCGATCAATATGGTAAAAAGCTTCGGCGGTTCCCCAACCCCTGTCTCCTACGGTGAGCTATATACGGCCTTGCAACAGGGAATAGTAGATGGTGCCGAAAACAATCCCCCTAGTCTATACACCTCCAGACACTATGAGGTTTGTAAGTTTTATTCTATCAATGAACATACTGCTGTACCGGACATCATGATCATCAGTACCAAATGGTGGAACATACTCAATGAGGATGAGAAGCAGTGGCTTCAGGAAGCTGCGGATGAATCTGCAGTATTCCAGTACAAGCTTTGGGCTGAGGCAGTAGAAGAATCCTTAGCGTTCCTTGAGGCTGCAGGGGTCACGATAGTCTATCCTGAACAGGAGGGTTTTCGGCAGTCTGTGGAAAGTATGTATGAAGGATACAGAGAATCGCAACCTGAAATGTACGAAATCATCCAAAAAATAAGGAATTATGAATGACCTCAAATTAAAAAAATGGGTTGATCAAATCATTGCCAATGGCTTGGTTTTTTTGATGGCTGTGATGGTCATTAATGTGAGCTGGCAGGTGTTCTCAAGGTATGTGCTCCAGTCCCCAAGTTCCTTTACAGACGAGCTTTCCAGGTACATGTTGATCTGGTTGGGCATGTTGGGAGCTGCTTACGTGGCCGGTCAGGACCAACATCTTGCAATAGATTTATTACCCCGTAAGCTTAGCGGAAAACCCAAAGTTCGGTTACAAATATTGATTTATGCTTTAGTGGCATTTTTTGCGGTGGCAGTCATGATTTTAGGGGGAAGCAATCTGGTTTATATCACATTTATTCTGGAACAAAAATCTGCCACACTTCAGGTCCCGTTGGCTTTTGTTTATACCATTATTCCTTTCAGTGGCTTTTTGGTTTTGTATTACCAGCTGTTTCAAATCGCACAATTAAAGAAAATTGCTTAACCTATGGAATACATCAGCATTCTAATTTTGGTCCTAACTTTTTTAACCTTGATGGGTATTGGCGTTCCAGTGGCTTGGAGTTTGGGGCTTTCCAGTTTTCTCACCCTGCTGGTTTCAGTGGCCATAGTTCCCTCAGCTACCACCATTGCCCAACGGATGGGAACTGGTTTGGACAGTTTTGCGCTCTTGGCCATTCCTTTTTTTATTTTGGCTGGAGAAATCATGAACAGGGGTGGCATAGCAAACCGACTGATTGAGCTGGCCAAATCCATTACAGGTAGGCTTCCAGGGGGCTTGCTGTATGTCAATGTCATTGCTGCAATGCTTTTTGGTGCCATCGCCGGTTCTGCTGCGGCCGCAGCCTCTGCCATAGGGGGTATTCTGGGCAAAAGAATGGAAAAGGAAGGTTACCCCAGAGAACTCGGAGCTGCCGTAAACATTACATCTTCTACTACAGGCCTATTGATTCCTCCATCCAATATCCTGATCGTATATTCTTTGGCAAGTGGGGGTGTCTCCATTGCAGCCCTGTTTCTGGGAGGCTATTTGCCGGGATTGTTTATCGGTTTTCTTCTGATGTTGACCGCGGCCATATTTATTAAGAAGAAAAAGTTAAAAGGTGGAGAGCGCAGTTCTATCAAGGATTTGGGAATTAAGTTTTTCAGGGCTTTTCCCAGTCTGATGCTTTTGTTTATAGTGATGGGAGGAATTGTAGGCGGGGTATTCACCGCCACCGAAGCTTCCGCCATAGCGGTGGTTTATTGTTTGGTTTTGTCATTCTACTACAAAGAACTCAAATGGAAGGATCTGCCTTCCATCCTCTTGAAATCTTCTGAAACTACCGCCATTGTGATGCTTCTGATTGCCACCTCCATGAGCATGTCATGGGTCATGTCAAGTGAAGATATTCCCCAATCCATCAGCAATTCCCTCCTTTCCATCAGTGACAACGTATTTGTGATTTTGATCTTCATTAATCTAATTTTACTTTTTGTAGGGATATTTATGGACATGACACCAGCGGTATTGATATTTACGCCTATTTTCTTACCAGTAGTGATAGAACTGGGTGTGGATCCTGTCCATTTTGGTATCATCATGGTGTTGAATCTCTGTATTGGTCTATGTACCCCACCGGTCGGATCTGTACTCTTTATTGGGGTGGGTGTTGCCCAAACCAGTATAGAAAAGGTGGTCAAACCGCTCGTGCCTTTCTTTATTGCCATGATCATAGGCTTAATTGTGATTACCCTATGGCCAGGTTTGACCCTTTGGTTGCCTAGGTTGTTTGGGATGTAATTCTCCATTTGAATAATTGAAGTATATATGCTTTTTGGAAAGTTAAAGCCTACCGTAACGGAGGAAGACAAACAATGGATTGAAGATGTTTTCATCTGGTTTGAAGAGGAGTATGGCAGAGTATATTTAAAAAATGTACCTGTTATTCTACCAACTAAAGAATTTTTTCCATTTGATTTTAAAGGGAATCAGTCAGATGTACATGAAATCACAAAACTGATATGCCAATATTTGGAAATTAAAGGTGTTGACATTGAACTTCATTTTTTTAATGACCATCAGATCAAATTTTCAGGAGGATTGGTAACGGCCCAAGAAATTGAGGGAAGCAAGTATTCGAATAGAAATACACTAGGGACATTTTCCGAAAATGGGGTGAATCGATTTTCTATAGGCATTGAAAACCAATTGTTGTTGGATCCCGTCCGACTTGTAGCAACAATAGCTCACGAACTTTCTCATCTAGTTTTATTAGGGGAAGGTCGCATTGAGGAGAATGATGAAGAATTGACTGATTTAAACATTATTGCGATGGGCTTCGGTGTGTTTAAAGCAAACTCCATATTCAGTTTTTCCCAGTGGCAAGGAACGTCTCATCAAGGTTGGGAAGCAAGTAGAATTGGCTATATCCCAGAAGAAATGGCAACCTATGCGCTTGCTTTGATGGCAAATTATCAAGAGCATATGGACCTTTCTTGGTCAGCCCATTTGAATACATCTTGTAAGAACATGTTTGAAAGGAATTTGAAGTTTATTCAGAAAAACAAGGATGCTATTCGTTTCAAGTGAAAAATTATGGGCTTCGGGTTGGCTACATGCCAAAAGGCAATTATCTTCAAATCCGTTGCTGTGCAGTGATCTACCTTGATGGATGATTAGGGAAAAAGAATTGATTTTTTTAAAGAAAAATAGACTGTTTTTAAAATTATTGGCAAAATATGGTAGAACTATTGGAAACCCAACCCGATTATTTTATCTTTGCACCAGCTTTTGAGGAAGGGGCTTATTCCCCTCCAAAAATTGACATCCAGTGCATTAATTTTAAATTTTCCAAGGTCCTGTAGCTCAACTGGATAGAGCAACTGCCTTCTAAGCAGTAGGTTTCAGGTTCGAGTCCTGACAGGATCACCAAAAGCCCATTTTCTAATGGGCTTTTTTTGTGCCTTATAAACTTATATGGTTCATTTTATTTGAACCATATAAGGAATAGAAGATCATATGAGTTTTTCTGGCTTTGCTCTTCACCAAATTTCTTATCCAAGATTTTGATTTCCTTTTAGCGGCGGGCCAACAAATTACCACCATAAAACAACCATAAATTTTTCCTTATATAGTCTTAAATCCCTTATATGGTTTATTATTTCGAACCATGTAAGGGATATAAGGACATATGAGTTTGATGATGATTTTGCTTTTTGACAAATAGGCTCATCTCATTGAAATGGTTATTCTGTGAATTGATTTCTTTTCACCATAAAAAACAGCCATAAATTTTTCCTTATATAGTCTTAAATCCCTTATATGGTTTATTATTTTGAACCATGTAAGGAATATAAGGACATATGAGTTTGATGATGATTTTGCTTTTTGACCAATAGACTCATCTCATTGAAATGGTTATTCTGTGAATTGATTTCTTTTCACCATAAAAAACAACCATAAATTTTTCCTTATAAAGTCTTAAATCCCTTATATGGTTTATTATTTTGAACCATGTAAGGCATATAAGGTCATATGAGTTTGATGATGATATTGCTTTTTGACCAATAGACTAATCTCATTGAAATGGTTATTCTGTGAATTGGTTTCCTTTCACCATAAAACAGCCATTAATTTTTTCTTATATAGTCTTAAATCCCTTATATGGTTATTTTTTTTGAACCATGTAAGACATAAAAGATCATAGGAGTTGGCATTTTTCAAGCATTTACCTTGATAATGGCATAGGTCTCGGCTTCTTCAATAAGGGCCACTGCTCCCATAATTGCCGTATCATCAAGTTCTGAGATAAGGATACTAAGCCCGTCACTAAGGGTTGGATAGGGGAAAGTTTGGATCGTTTCCTTCATGCTTTTTTCAAAAAATGGGTAAGCCTTACGGATGGAACCCCCCAAAACAATCGCCTCTGGCGCAAGTATAAAAAGGAGGTTTTTGATTAAATTACCCAAGTGTCGACCATATTCTTCAAAAATCCGCATGGCCTCCGGATCTTTTGTGGCCGCCATTTTAGCCAATGATTTGGCCTTGGTATGGTGAAAATGACGAAAGAATTTGCTGCTGCAATAATCTTCAAATGTTTTGTCCAAATAGGGTACACCTCCCCATTCCCCTGCACCACAATAGATGCCTGTATAAAGGTGCCCGTTGGCTATGATACCAGTACCAATCCCAGTACCTAAAGTGATTCCCACTACATGCTGAAAATTGGTGGCAGCTCCGAATTTAAATTCCCCTAAGGTGAAACAATTGGCATCGTTATTCAGGTATACGGGTTTTTGAAATCGATCTTCTAAAAATCCTTTAAGACCCACTTTTCGGAAAGCAGGGATATTTTCCAGGTTTAGGACAACCCCATTTCGGATATCCACTAACCCAGGAATGCCTATGCCAATGGCACTGAATTGGTAGGAGTCATAAGTGGCAATAAAATCCGCAATGCTATTTAGGATAACATCTTGGGTTTCATGGGCAGGTGTGAGGATGCTGTTTTTGCCTACCAATTCTCCATTTTTCAAAATGGCGGCTTTAATGGAAGTTCCTCCTATGTCCATACCTAATATCACCTGGTCGTTCTTCATGGTACTTCGGTTATTGGGCCAATTTTTAAAAGTCTATTTTACAGGTCATTGCTTCAATTTTAATTGAGTTGGAATAGACGGTCACCATTGCTTTGATCCCCCTCATTTTTATTGATCAAATCATGCCCTCTATGGATTTTTCCAATTCTCTGGCATGGGCCAGAAATTCTTCCACATTCATGTCTTTGAAAAATATCAATCCATGACTGGATCTCACTTTCGCCGTTTCATGTAAGTAAAAGTAGTTTTTGCCCAGAAGCAACTGGATATCGTCCAATTGATTTACCCAAACCCGCTTGGCAATGGTGCTGAATTTACCGTTGTGGGCATAGCTTGGGAAGGAAGCATTTACCTGGCTGAGGTAGCAGTTGGAAAAGGAATCCTCCATCACAGACATGTCTCCAAGTGAAACGGGAACGATCACGTTGGCTTCATGGGCCTCAAATTTAAACCACACATTTCTATACCCGATGATCCGCAGATTGCTGAGGTCTTTTTCCTCTGACCATTGCCGCACTGCCTCAGCGGTGGCTTGAAGCACTTTATAATGGGTGTCGGGTCCAGAACCTTCAGGATCAAGTGTAAGGCTGATTTTAGTAGGATTAACCTCTCGGAACATGTTGAGGATAGGCTCCACGTCTCTCTTTTTATCCGGTTGCTCGGTAAAAATATCGCCGGTATAAAAACCAAGTCTCAGGTGGTGGACATTTTTGACCTGCACACCAAAGTGTGCCCATACCAGTTCCTCTTCAAATTCCCTGATCATCCCTTTTAATGTCTGGATCTTAGAGGGATTTTTTTCCCCATCGTAGGATTTTCTTAGAATGCTGATGATATCATTGAGTGTTTCCCGCAGTTGGTCAGTGGATTTTACGCGGTAGATTTTTACAATTGCCCTTACTACTCTGTGGCATAACCCCCGCAGCCTTTCCTCCGGATCTTCACTTGCGACATTGGTTAGGTAATGGTAGACGTCTTTGTCTGTCTTTAAACTGTATCCAATATCATAAAAATCGTCATAATTAACCATTTGGATCAAGCCTTCATCGAGCAGTCTTTTGGTATTTTGCAAAGTATCAATCACAAACGTATTGGTCACTGCGGTAAAACCAGATGTCAACACAGAGAAATGGGCCTCATTGCTGTTTTCCTGCAATTGATTGGTTATATGGGGCAAGATGCCCAATGAAATGTCATCGTGGTGGGGACCGGTGTGGAGGAGTACCTCATTTTTCTCCTTAGCTGTTCCTCTATTCAGTTTTTCTATGGTGTTTTGAATCACTTGGTTGACCGTATCCTCCGAAAGATTAGGAATCATCGAAGTGAATTTATCCTTTTTGAGGTCTTCCATTTTAAGCCTATGCCCATATTTTTTGATGCGTTTACAAAGATCCAGGACAGCTTTTTCAGTTTTTTCGGTGGTCCAATCTCCTTGTTTGTAATAGGCCTCCACTGCATCATCCAACCTGCAGGCGGCACCTTTGGTCAAATAGAAACGCCCGTTTTTAAGTTTTTGGAGCACGGTGGCTGGATAGACGTTATCCATATCTTTTTCCAAAGAGTCCTTCACGATCTGTGCTTTGGCTTCACCGGCAGCTATGATGATGCCAACCGCTTCAGGATTGTACACAATGGTGTCTAGCCCTATGGTAATTACCAGCCGGTTGGAGGAAACTTCTATGCCACCCAAATCCCCAGCTGCCACCGCCTTGGTTTCAAAATTGGTGTCAGTAAGCCTTGTGGTGGAAAAGATATGTGAACCCCGGGTGTTAAAGGCAATGTGGCCATCGGGGCCTATGCCACCTAGGAAGAAACCTATACCGCCTTTGTCTCTGATTTTTTGTTCGTAATCTCCGCACCATTTATCTATCAGGTAGATGGATTTCTGTTGCAATTCTTCCAGTTTGGTCTTGGCTTCTCTGAAACGCAGAGAAAGGTCTACTTTCAGATCTGGGAATACTTCCTTGTATGTTTTTCCATCGGCCAATGGGATTTCATCGGAATTGATCAAAAGTGCTTTTTTAGGATCCAGACCAAAACCATCGATGTAAAACTTATTTACGTAGTGGTAAAAACTGTTGGCCTGACTTGAGGAAATGGGATAAAATTCATCAATCTGAACAAAATGAAGGTTTTTCAAAACAGGCTTGGCGACTTTGGTTAACCCATAGGTTTCGCGGATTTCCTTGCCCTTTTTCCCATCCCAGTTTTCAAGCAGATACTGGGTCCATTTGATAAAAAACTCAGGTGTTTTGCCAGTAGGTAAGCTGATGACTCCATCCGGATTGGATGATGCCCACTCCAAAAAACGGCAAGCTGTAATCAGTCCCAATTTTGGAAAATTATCCGCAACCAAATAGGGGATCTTTGTAGAAATTTTTTCCACACCTGATTCCTTCAGAAATTCCTTCTCAACATCAGATAATGGGTAATTGCTTAACATAGGATTAGGGTTTTATTGGTGCTAATTTTGTAGAATTGTAAATTGTTGTCTTGAAGCTTTATATGAATTTTATGAATATGAATATTTCATGAAATCACACTTGTAACCATTAATATTCTACCATTGACTGATTTATGCTTCAAAAATTCCGTTAAGATAATTTTGATTACTTTCAGTTTCAAAGTACAAATAAATAAAAACTTAAATTAAAAACAAGCTACTTTTATAAAAAAATTAAAAAAGTTATACAAGTGGCAAAGTGTCTTTTTTAAGGTGAAATCATTGCCTTGTTTCATTGAAATCGAACAGTATATAAAAATACTGGATAATTGTGTAGGGAAAAGTAATTCAGCCTACCCGCTGTTTAAGAGTTAGCTTTAAAAGCGTCTAAAAGTTAAAATACGCATTTCACCAATTTGGTGGCAAAACTAAATCAAGGACCTGGTGAAATTGATTTTTACTTTCAATTGAAACTGCTTAATCACTTTAAAAATTTCTACCAAAGTGACCATTTCCACTTTGGTAAGTTCCTCAATACTGACATAGTTAACGGCAGGTTTTTGCTTTTCCATCATCATCAGTGCTTGTTTTTCCAATCGCAATGCCATCAAATAATAATAAGCATGAGCCAATTCCTGACTTTCTTTGGGAGTAAACACTTTTTTCTCCGTCAATTTTTGAATTCTTTTGCCTGTATTGGTCTCAAATATCCGGTTTTTAAGAGAAAACAGCCTTACTAGGTCCACAATCGGAGTCATCGCCTTCTTAATGTTGAAAACTTTTTCACCCTCAATTTCAAAGGTCCGAATGTTTTTAAAAAAGGTAAGTGGAGGTTCATACTGCAGGGCATTCAAGCCCATGTTGTTGAAGAACCTTTCCAAAGGGTTTTGTAACTGAATGTCCATATAACCTTTAAGTTCTTCCAAAAGGGAAAAGTCTCCAAATATCGCCCGGCAATCAAAGAAAGTAGAATATTTCATTACGGTTTCTTGGGTGGACTCCTGAAACCAACTTTCATAATTTCGCTTCCAATGAGATAGGGAATGGGTCCATTTGGGGTTTTTGGCCATCAGACCTCCTTTACAAAAACTAAAGCCAATAAAGTCCAGCTGTTCGGAAACATGGCTGGCAAAATCCAAAAAATAGGCTCTGACCAATTCTCTATGCTCATTGGCCTTATCTTCATAAATAATGGCATTGTCCTGATCGGTTTTCAGTGTTTGCTCCTCCCTTCCTTCACTGCCCAAAACAAAAAACACGAATTTGGCAGGGGCAGGGCCTTTTTCTCTGAGTGCATTTTCTATCACGCGCAAAGTAATGGTATCGGCGACAGTAGAAATGACCTGATTGACGATTTCGGCTTTGACCCCGCGTGAGATCAGCTGGTCCACTACGATGGGGACATTTCCCCATTTTTGCCTGAGTTCCTCCTTGTTTATGGCTTGTTTTACCGACTGTATAAAGATAAATGGGCCTTGGGATTGCTCCGTAAGGATTTTTGTCCTACTGATGTAACCGATGTAATTCTGTCCATCTTTGACCAAAAGGTACCTTGTCTTGGTTTGAAACATCATCAACAAGGCTTCATATAAATAGGCTTCCTGATCAATGAAAATAATATTGGGATCCATCACCTCTCCGATAGGGGTTTCTAAGGAAAGGTTATTGGCTACTATATTATCCCTGAGGGTGATATCAGTAACGTATCCTTGAAGATTCTGACTGTCCGGACCTATAAATAGACAGCTTAATTTTTCTCTTTTCATGACTTGAGCACACTGATACACGGGCATATTAGCCGGACATACATTGATATGCCGTGGTTGGACTTGTCTTACTTTTTTAGAGAAAAACTGGTCTGAATTTATCGCGCTGTGCTGTAACATTTAATAAAAATCGAAGACCATAAATTTATAAAAAAATTATTTGCCCTCAGGTATAAAGGTCCTTTGGATTGGTGGGAATATTTATTTCTTCTATAAAATCTCCATTGGGTCTGAGTTTGATTCCTGTCAGACAACCGTTTCGGTAAGCGCCTGTATCGATGTTCCATGATTGTGTTTCACCATTGTATTCAGCTCGGCCATTCATACGCGGCGTATGCCCGATGACTTGGGTCTTTTCCAATTTGAGAAGTGGTTTTCGGTTCCAAAGCACCCCATTCGGATTATCGGGATCCAATGGTGTTTCCGTACTGGAAAATCCTGCATGCGAAACAAGGACATGGTCATTTTCCCAAGTCAAAGGCAGGTCCTCAAGCCAGGGGATGAGTTTTTTAGGATTGAGCATCAGGGCTTGAAATTGATCTAGGGTATAATTGCCCCCGTTAATCAACCAGGTTCTAGAGGGTCCTTTTAGGTAATAATCCAGCATAAGTTGTTCATGGTTCCCCCTGAGAAAGACCGTCTGCTCTGGAAAATGGGCTCCTAATTGCTTGGAATGAAGCAATACATGGGGGGAAAATGCCCCACGGTCAATCTGATCGCCCAGTTGAATGAGGCATTCCTTCTGAGGGTCCCATTTTTCTAGAAGTTCCAGGTAAGAAAAAAAACACCCATGGATATCGCCGATGATAAAAAGATCCATAGCGGTTATTAAATAGCATTTAAAGATAGGAAAATTATCCCATGATTATTACCGTCATTCAGTAGAATTTAAAGGCATTTTTAGGTTGCAGAATAGACTTGACCGAATAAAAATTGATCTTTGATAAGATTTGGCTGTGCTGGATCTGGTTTTTTACATTCCCACAAAAATTACTTAAATTCAATCTGTGTAAAGCGCTAAATCATTCTCCTATGAATACAATCAAAACCTTCCTCTCTCTGGCCCTCTTTCTTTGTTATTATGGTCAAAGCTCATCCGTCCATGGGCAGGCAGTTCAAAATGACCTGTTAGGGGCATGGAACCTCACTTTGGATATGAATGGGAAAGAAGCCCCCTCATGGCTGGAAGTCAAACTGTCTGGAAATCGGGTTCTGGTTGGACAATTTGTGGGTGATGACGGTAGCGCAAGACCCATATCAAGGGTCAACTATGAAGACGGAAAAGTATCCTTCCAGATTCCCCCTCAATGGCAGGATACTGATCAAGATTTGGTATTCGAGGGGCAAATGGTGAACAAGGAACTGACCGGGACTATCCATCATCCTTCCGGCAACAAATATCCATTTAAAGGTGTCAAAGCCCCTTCTTTGGTGAGAGAGGGAAAACCCACTTGGGGAGATCCCATTGCAATTTTCAACGGCAAAGATCTGGGTGGTTGGAAGGCTGATAAAGCTGTCAATCAATGGAAGGTAGAAGAGGGTATACTGGTCAATCCCAGAGCAGGAGCCAATTTGATTACAGTAGATACTTTTGAAGATTTTAAGCTTTTGGCTGAATTCCGCTATCCTGAAGGCAGCAATGGCGGTATTTACCTTCGAGGACGGTATGAGGTGCAGATCGAAGACAACAAAGGAACACCTCCCTCTTCCCTTTACTTCGGAGGGGTTTATGGTTTTGTCAGCCCCAACGAAATAGTGGCCAAATCCCCGGGAGAGTGGCAGACTTTTGAAATCACTCTAATTGGGAGAAGAGTGAGCATCGTCGCCAATGGCAAGCAAATCATTTGTGACCAAATTATTCCGGGGATTACGGGAGGGGCTTTGGATGCTCATGAAGGGCTTCCAGGGCCTATCATGCTGCAAGGAGACCACGGTCCCTTGGAATTTCGGAAATTGGAATTGATCCCAGCCAAATATTAATAATCGGGTTAAAAGCCATGGTCCGAGGTTGGAAAACTAACATACTTAAAGACAGAAGTGTAGATTCTTTTAATTATCTTTAAAAGAGCTGTGAAAGCCATATTTAAAGGTGATTTTCCTAAATAGACTTTTACTTTCCTGTCAAAAGTTTAGCTTTTGTTATTGTTGCCACAAGTGAAATTCAATATGAAAAACCTTGAACCAGGCATCCGATTCAATGTGTGTAGACTTGGCTCTATGCTTGTTTTTATTTGCCTCTTTTTTAGTGCTTGTACCAATCTGAGGCATGTTTCCGAATTTTCTGCCAATGCCATCACTAGTTTAGGTCAGTATGAAAATCTAGATTACGGTTTTGAACAGTCCTGCTTGGATAATTGTCTGGAAAGAAAAATTGAAACGTTCGATCTGGAAATGAACTGTTCATGCGATGGGGATCAAAAAGCAGACAGTGTAACCTTTCTTCTTTATCAAAACCTGATGACCTATTTCAGAGGATTGAACAGACTTGCAGCCAATGAATTGACCCGTTTTAATACTTCAGGAATTACAGCGGGCATCCAAGAAGGAAATTTTGGTAGCATCAACATGAATCGCCAACAGGTATCAGCCTTTGTGGATTTGGGACAGGTGTTGACCAATTCGGTTACAGGAAACTACAGAAAAAGCAAACTGAAGGCTTATGTAAAAGAAGCGGATCCGGCTGTTCAGGAGTTGCTGGGGTTCCTACGATTCAACCTATCGGATAACCTAACCCAAAAGGTCAGGGCACAACAGCTCCTTCTCAAAGACAATTACTTTTTCTTGTTAAGGGAGCCATCCTTGTCGGAATTGGAGAAGAGATCGGCCACTGGGGAATATTATGAACGGATTCGTAATTTGGAAGGAAATAATCGAGAGATCAAAGTATATACATCTTTGCTTGAAAAGCTGGCAGATGGCCATAGGGAATTGGCAGAAAACATCGATCGAATGAAATTTTCTGATCTTCAATCCTTGATGTTTGGTTATGCTGAGGATTTGACACAATTGCACCAAGTCTTGAATAAAGTCACGCCTTAATAGCACTAAAATGGGAGAATTGACAGCAGAACAGGTAAATGAACTTGGGAGATTCTTTTTGGATGCCGGGGATGCGGTAGGGCAGTATCTCCGTGAAAATATCCAAAGCCTCAGTACAGAGGAAATGTTGGAATTGAGGCAACTGAGTCGATCACTGATTTTCAGGGCGGATGCCATGTTTACCCAATCTGCGGGATTGGTTGTGGATGAGGCTGAAGCATCCCTTAGCAAAATCCAAACAGTGCACGAGAAAATAGAGGGCACACTCAAATCGCTAAAATCGATTGAAAAGGCCATAGAGTTTACAGCCGCCATAGTGGTTCTAGGTGCGGCGTTGATGAGCAAAAATCCTCAAGAACTCAAAGCTTCTCTAGAAGGGGTGATGAAGCATATCCAATAAGTTCACCTAATAGTGTAAACAATTGAATTGTACGCAATTAAAATAGTGTTTTCCGTATGCTTTTGAAAACAAAAATATTCAAAACCTCGCTTTATTTGCTAGCATTTATCTACCTATGAAATGGCAGGACAAGCGCATTTGGATTGTGGGTGCTTCCTCAGGAATTGGAGCTGGTTTGGTGAAGGCTTTGGCCACCAAGGAGGCCAAATTGGTACTGTCATCCAGAAGAGCCAATCTTATGCAGGAACTGGCCGATGAATTTCCTCATGTTGACATCAAGCTATTGGCAGCCGATATGGAAGACATCGAGGTTTTGCCTGAAATAGCCGGCAAAGCCTGGGATTTTTTTGGGGGATTGGATTATGTTTTTTTTAATGCCGGATTATCCTTGCGGGACCCCGTCACCCTTGCCCAGATAGAGGCGGAGAAAAAAATCATGCAGGTCAATTTCTGGGCGCCGGTTATTCTTACCAAAGCACTGCTTCCCCTTTTACTTACCTTACCTGAATCACATCTTGTACTTACTTCAAGCCTTAGTGGAAAATTTGGAGTGCCTAAACTTTCTGCGTATGCGGCCTCCAAACATGCCTTACATGGCTACTTTGAATCCCTGAGAACTGAAACCCATCAGACTGGTCTTAAAATCCATTTTGCCATACCTGGTTTTATCAATACGGACATTACTTTTTCAGGAATAAAAGGAGATGGCAGTCCTTATGCCAAAAGACAGGAAAGCCTGGCACAAGGTATGGATCCCGACATTTGTGCCCAAAAAATCCTTCGGCAATTGGAGAAAGGCAAAGAGGAATTTGCCATCGGCGGAATGGAAAAGCACATGGTTTGGTTTCACCGTTTGTTTCCCTCCCTATCCAAAAAACTCATGCGCTCCAATCCCGTCCGACAGTTCCGAGAGCTGAAAAAAAAGCTCAATCCCTTTGGGTAGAACAATTAATCCAAAATCTTGTAATTACATCAATTTCATAAAGTCTTGTCTGAAGGGGTTTAGCAGTTCATCTCCGGGATCTAGTTCTGTGATCAGCGTATCTATGTCATTTAAATCACAGGTTTTATACCGCTGCACGGTATGGAATTTATCCGAAACACAAAGCAATACAGTTTTTCTAGCTGCCTTGATCATGGCTTTTTTGACCTGCACCACCTCCCAATCAAATTCGGTAAGCCCGTACTCGGGATCTACATATCCCGTTCCCAGAAAGCAGTAATCCACCTTCAGCTGGGAAAGGGAATTCACGACCGTCCCTCCAATGGCAAATTTGGCTTCATGCAGCAGTTTGCCCCCTAAAAAGATCACTTCAATCTCCGGAAACTCCAACAGCTCCATGGCTACATGAAGACTCGGGGTAAATACGGTAATGGAAAGGCGCTTGGGCATCATTTTGGCCACTTCCATATTGGTAGTCCCACCACTCATTAAGATCACCTGCCCGTCGGATAACATGGAAACTGCTTTTTCGGCAATATGGATCTTTTTTGACTGAAGATAAATATTGCCATCGTTCTTGGTAAAGTTCATGAATCCGAAGGAGGTGGCACCACCATGAACCTTTCGGAGTTTGTTGACTTTGTGCAATTCCTTCACATCTCGACGTATAGTATCTATGGACACATCCAATCCTTCAGCCAAATCCGTCAGTAAAACCCTGTGATGCAGGTACACTTGGTCAAGGATGTACTTTTGCCTTTCCTGTTTCAGCATGTATTGTTTGGTTAATTCGAGCAAAAACTTCCCATAAAATAGTACTTATCTTTTAAAAACAGCAATAAATTGCATGGATTTATTGCAACACGGCATTTTTTTGCCTTATTTCATTCCCGGCATGAATATTTTCCCATGTTTAATCTCAACTCTACTTGTTACATATATCTACTACATTTTACTTGGATCTGAAATGAAAGATATGCTCGTCCGCTTGCTTGAATTACCAGATGTGAAGGAGCTGGAAGACCACCTTAAAACTAAATTCGGTATCATTTTCAAAAGGCCAATAGCCCCGGAAAAAACTTTTGTCAAAGATTGGGTCAATCTGGAATTTGGTCCACTATGGGCGGATGAAGTGGAGGTCGCATTCAGTAGGATGCCGGTCACCTGTTGGGTAGCACAAGAAGGAAATCACATCTTGGGTTTTGCCTGCTATGAATGTACCGCACGCAATTTCTTTGGACCTACCGGCACCATGGAAAGTGCCCGTGGGCAGGGTATAGGCAAAGTGCTTTTGATCAAAAGTCTTGAATCCATGCGGGAAATGGGCTATGCTTATGCCATCATTGGGGGTGTGGGGCCCGAAAGTTTCTATGAAAAAGCAGTACAGGCCAAGGTCATCAAGCATTCTGATATAAGCATATATCAAAACCTCCTTAAAAAGCCCTGATGGAAGACAGCAAGCCAAGAAAAAATCCGTGGATCTGGGTAGCTACCCTCTACCTTACCGAAGGAATCCCTTACGTACTCATCATTACCGTATCTGTGATCATGTACAAAAGACTTGGCGTAGACAATTCAGATATTGGCTTATACACCAGTTTTTTGTACCTGCCTTGGGTCATCAAACCACTTTGGAGCCCGATGGTGGATCTTTTCAGTACCAAAAGAAGGTGGTTTTTGGGTATGCAGTTGTTGATGGCGACAGCTTTTATGGGTGTGGGGCTTGCTTTACCTACCAGCCAGTTTTTCATTTTAAGCCTTGCCTGTTTTTGGATAGCGGCTTTCGCTTCTGCTACCAATGACATCGCCTCAGATGGTTACTACCTGATAGCACTTAAAGAGGATGAACAGTCTTTCTTCATTGGTTTGAGGAGCACCTTTTACCGGGTGGCCATGATTACCGGTCAGGGCCTGATTGTAATCGTGGCTGGTTACTTGGAACAGACCATGGGCAGCAATGAAAGTGCCTGGTCCTTGACCATGGTCTTGGTGGGTTCTTTAATGTTTGTACTTACCTTGAGCAATTTCTTCGCAACTCCTGAAGTAGAAACCAAAGCCTATAAGGAAGGTCTTCCCCAAAGACTGAGTTTTGCGGAAATCTTTGCCTCTTTTTTCCGAAAGAAAAAAATTGGGGTGGCTTTGGCCTTTGTTCTTTTGTACCGTTTGGGTGAATCCCAATTGGTAAAAATGGCTTCCCCTTTTCTATTGGATGAGCGAGAAGTGGGTGGCTTGGGGCTGACCACAAGTGAGATTGGATGGATTTACGGGACCTTGGGCATCATAGCACTATCCATAGGAGGCATTATTGGGGGAATAGTGATTTCGAGGCAAGGTCTGGGCAGGTGGATGCTGCCCATGATCCTGGCGCTCAATGTGCCAAATGCGTTCTATGTTTTCTTGGCCTATTGGCAACCTGAATCTCTGATTTTTCCGGCCATAGTAGTGGTCATCGAACAGCTGGGATATGGTTTTGGCTTTGCGGCTTTTATGGTTTATCTGATCTACATAGCAGAAGGTGCGTCCAAAACCTCCCATTATGCCATAGCCACTGGATTTATGGCACTGGGCATGATGCTGCCCGGGATGATCAGCGGATTTATGCAGGAATGGCTGGGGTACAGGGATTTTTTCATATGGGTCGTGATCACAGCAGTGCCGGGCATCCTGATGGTCAAGTACGTTGATTTTCCCAGAGACTTTGGGAAGAAGAAAGAGATTCCCCAAAAGCTTCATAAGACGGATTGAGCCAAGATTTTTTCTTTTTAAAAACTCAAAAAGTCAGTTTTTTCCAAAACTATACCTCAAACCAATATTGGCCCGCAGGTTAAAGAATTCAGAAGCCAGAAAGGCATTGGGCATGGCTTCCAATAAAACCCCAAAATTCCGGTTCGATTGGATGGGTTTGAAAGTCATACCGATAGGAATTCCCAGTCGTACTTCGTCAGAAAAATAATATCCCAGACTAAGCCCAAGATGGATATTGTACCAATCATCCCGAACAAGGTTTTTGTTGAAATATCCTTCTATACCAAAAGCATAATCTAAAACATCACTGGCCGAGAACCGCAATTCCCCGAAATAAGCTTTGTCCATATCTGATCCGATTCCTACCTGTCCGGTTATGCCGGAATGATAGACACCCACATGGATAGGCTGAAGTTTGCTTTGGGCTTGCGTATGAAAACTATAAAATCCTGATAACACAAATATGAATAACAGGGTCTTTCGAAATGTCATATAAATTAAGGTTTAGATAAGGATCAGGAACAATAGTTAATTTAGACTGGTTATCCGCTTCTTTGCCACCAACTCAATATTCTTCTTCAAAAGGGTCGGAAGTCCGAAGTCACCCGCCTTTCGTCGGGCAGGCCCGCCTTTCGTCGGGCAGGCCCGCCTTTTGTCGGGCAGACCCGCCTTTTGTCGGGCAGGCCCGCCTTTTGTCGGGCAGGCCCGCCTTTTGTCGGGCAGGCCCGCCTTTCGTCGGGCAGGGATGTACGGGAGATTTCAGTTTGGTGGCGAGAACTAGATTGAATTACCATTTTACCTGCATCATTGCGTACATACATGAATTAGAATTCAAAGCTTTTGTAGAAAGAAGGCAATGATACAAATAAAACTTTATTTCTATGAATTGGGATAGTCAAAATTAAGTTTGATTCCATAGCTTTGGTGTCAAATTAAAGTTTCTATCATTTATGGGGTGGATAACTTCAGAAGCAGCTACCCTCGACTTTATTAAGCCTAACAAATGAACCATAGTCAACTGACCAAAAAGGAAAAAGCCGGGCAATTGTTTAGCCCCGCCGCCTTTATTCACGACACCGAAGAACATTATCAAAATATGGAAGTTCTGGTCAGGGAGCATGGAATTGGTGGCATTACTTTTTTCCACAGTCGGGCGAGTTCAGCGGCCAATTTCGAAAAAAGACAGGAAACGCTGGATTATTCGGATAGCTTGGACAAGTTGGTCTACCTGATCAATCGGTATCAAAAACAAGCCAAAATCCCCCTTTTGTTCAGCATTGATGCGGAGTATGGATTGGCCATGCGGGTTGAAAAAACACCACAATATCCCTATGCTATCAGTTTGGGAGCCTTGGATTTGAAGGATAGGGATTTGGTTTACGAGGTGGGTTACCGGATGGGTCAAGACCTTAAAGCGGCTGGTATCCACCTTAATTTTGCTCCTGTGGCGGATATCAATACCCAACCTGAAAACCCTGTCATAGGGTATCGCTCTTTTGGGAAAGAAAGGGAAAAGGTAACTCAGTTTGCTTTGGCCATGTACCAGGGCCTTGAAGCGGCTGGGGTGAAAGCCTGCTACAAGCATTTTCCCGGGCATGGGGATACCATCGTGGATTCCCATCTCGGTCTACCCATCATAGATAAAACCAAGACCGAATTGATGGATGAGGAGCTGTATCCCTTTATTGAAGGAATTCGAGCAGGTGTGGACATGATCATGGTGGGGCATCTTGCTGCCCCTGCACTTACCTTAGGCCAAAATATCCCGGCTTCCCTCAGCACTGCCATCATCAAGGATTTGCTCAGAGGGGAACTGGGTTTTAAGGGTCTAGTGGTTTCTGATGCCCTCAATATGAAAAGTGTAAGCCCCATGCATGCCCTTCCAGGCCAACTGGAATGGGAGGCCTTTAAGGCTGGCAATGACCTACTTTGCTTTTCAGAGGAAGTGGAGGCAGGAATAGCCTATATCGCAAGAGAAGCGAAGGGAAATAATTTGGACACAAGTGTCGAAAAAGTCTTGGAGCTCAAAAATAAACTGGGACTTTTTGATGCCAAAACTGAAGTTCAGACTCCCCAGTACGACAAAGGATCGATCCGAACTTTCAATGCTCAACTGGCAGAAAGATACCTGAATTTTGAAAAAAAGGGCTCCATTGGAAAAAAGATAAGGGCCATGCTCTCCCAGGGCCAAATCCTGAAAACTACTGCTCAGGGGCCGGCGGATCATCCGTTTTTTCAAAAACTTGATGCCGCTTTCCCACCTAAAAATTTATCATGGCATGAAATCATGGCAGATAAAAGTCAAGAACCGCTTTTGGCGGCTCTTTTTGTGCCTTCAGTCAAGCCGGTGAATGATTTTGGATTGGATCTGAAACGTGTGGAGGCTTTGACAGATTTGGCCCGAAAAAGGCCCATTGTTTTGGTGCTTTTTGGAAATCCGCTTGCCCTTAGGAAATTTTCCGATGTAAGTCTATTTGATACCATCCTCGTTGCTTATCAGTCCTTTGAAGAGGTACAGGAGGTGGCTGCGGAAAAACTATTAAGTCAGGTTTAAATCGTATAAATGAACACATCAATCCTATTTTGAAGGGGAGATATTGATGGATTTTAGCCAGCAAAGGGCTGTCTGGATATTAAGATATTGGATTTGAATCCATGACAAAATTTCAAATCAATCTTAGCAATTTTTAAATTTGGTTTTCACGAGAGGAGGCTCAATTGGTAGTTACATTAGTTTCCTTGAGAAGAAATCATAAAAAAGGCCCACACCTAAAAATGGGGCCTGTCCTGTGATTGTTTGCCTTCTAGCGATTAAACGCATGCTTTCGGAATGCTTTTTTGTTAATCCTAGCTTCAATTCTGTTTGACATCCATTACCCATCTATTGACTTCTTTTTCCAAAAGATTCAAGGGTAAGGCACCTCCTCCAAGCATAACATCATGAAAGGCTTTGATGTCAAAATCATCTCCCAGTTCTCTCTCAGCATATTGCCTTAATTCTTGGATCTTGAGCATGCCGATTTTATAGCCTGTGGCCTGTCCGGGCATCACCATGTAGCGGCGAACTTCTGCTTTGATGGCACCCGCTGAGATGGAGGAGTTCTCACTGAAGTATTGGATGGCGTCGACTTCTTTCCAGTCTTTTGCGTGAAGTCCTGTGTCTACCACCAGCCGGATGGCACGCCATATTTCATTGACCAATCTCCCGAAATCATAATAGGGGTTTTGATAGCCTCCCATTTCTTTGGCTAAAATTTCGGAATAAAGAGCCCATCCTTCCACATAGGAATTAAAGAACAACTGGGTCCTGAACTGCGGTAGTGATTCCAATTCCTGGGCAATGGAGATCTGCATGTGATGCCCGGGATTGCCTTCATGATAGGCCACACCTTCCATGGTGGATTTGGGCATGGATTTCATATCAGAAAGATGCACATAATAGGTGCCTGGCCTTGAGCCATCCGGAGTGCCCTGCATGTAGTGTTGAGGAGCCCCATCCTGCTCCCTAAAAGCCTCTACCCGCCTTACCTGAAGTTGCGCTTTGGGCAATAGCCCGAAATAATCTGGTAATTTTTCTGTAAGGGTATCCAAAAAAGCCTTGGAATCATCCAGATACCCTTGTCTGCCTTCATCCGTATTGGGATAGAAAAACTGTGAGTCGGTATTGACAAAATCAAAAAAGGCTTTCAAATCGCCTTCAAATCCCACTTGTTCCTTGATGGCCATCATTTCACCCAAAATCCGGTCTACTTCATCCAGTCCGATCTGATGAATTTCCTCAGCTGTCAGGTCATTAGTCGTGGAGGATCTGAGTTGATGCTGATAGTATTCCATGCCATTCGGATGACGACTTACGCCTGTAGGAGTATCTTCCAATTCAGGCAATTCTGACTCCAGCCAAGCGATCAATTCCTCATAGGCAGGCTGAAAGTGCTCCACCAAGGCGGTCTCAATTTGACCCCGAAAAGTTTCCGCTTCCTCCTCCGAAATTTTACCTGCTTCCTGCAAGGCCTCCATTTTACCTATCGCATCATTCCATAGTGGAGCTCCTTTATCCTCTTCGGTAAAGGGCTTACCTGAAATCAAGGCTTTTGTCTGTGTGATGACCGTTTCATAGGCGAATTTAGGCGGACGGATTCCCTGCTCGGTCTGAAGTTTGGCCCTTTCCAACATCTGTAAGTTCGCTCTTCCCGTTTCTTTGATCCGGTTGATCAAGGCGTTGAGGTCAGAGGTATCATCCACTTTATGGAAATTGATCAGCATGTTGGGAAGATTGGTATGCATGCCTCCCATTTGGTGAAACACATAATTGTGCCTTCGGAATGCTGCTTCGGCTTCTGCCATGTCCTTTTGGTAGATCCAAAGGTCATACGATAATTGGGTTTGCGGATCCAATAGGTCATAGTCAAATCTGGACTTCATTTCAGCTACGCTGTTTTCCCACCAGGCCAGCCGCTCGGCTTCTGCTTCCTCAGAGAGGTCATCAATCTGATCATAGAGGTCTTTTCTTCCTAAACTTGTCAACCGGAGGGGACTTTTTTGGAGGTAAGCTTCATGTTGTTCATCAAACCAGGCATTGATGTCATCACTTTGGTCTTCGGCGGGTTGATCGGTTCCGCAGCTAAAACAAAGAAAAGCCAGCCCGAAGAGAAAGAGCCAATGAAATAGTTGTTTTTTCAAGTTCATTTTTGATTGAATCATGGGTGGATGAAAATTATGCAAATCAAGTGATAGGGTAAAATACACAATTATCATCAAAATTCAATGGTGGATATAGGTCCAATGGTTACATGAAAATGGGACCTTCTGAAAGCATGCATTTTAAGTGAATAAATCAGGGCAACTGTGAGATCTTAGTGAAATATCCAAAGCTAATTCATTTATCTTTCGTTACCTCCATTTTTCGGATGAGGTAGAATCGGGTTGGATTGTTATATTTAGGATTGAGAAACAACATGTCGGTGTCGAAAGTTAAAGCAGTTTTCCAATTCACTTTAATCTGATTATTCTTTGGCCAAACCCAATTTCATTGTTCGGATGTGGCGCAAATTGCGCCGAAGCTTTACTGCGGAGAGATTTGCCTTGTCACCCGTTTGGGTTCAGCTTTTAACCATTTTCGTGGTCAGTGGCTGTTTGATCTTCCTTTTTTCTCCCCTACTGGGAGATCTTGCAACCAGTTACAGGATTTTTGCCGATCCTGCCAATTATGCCTTGGCAGAAGGGCCCATGCAATTGGGATTTGGTTTGGTGCTGGTGTTATTGGGTTTGGTGCTCTTCTCTTTTATCATTTCAGTACTTTCCGCGGCTTTGGTTGAATTGATCGCCAATATTCGAAGGGGTTCTCTGCCTTTTCGGCGTAGCGGCCATATCCTTTTCATCAATTACAATATCAAATTACCCTTGATCTTGGATCAATTCAACCTTAGGGCCAAAGAAAAGGGAATGGTAGAGCCAGTCGTATTGCTCTTTTCCAAAGCCTCCATCGTTTCCGGGTTTCGGGCCCAATTCAGCAAAGACCGTTGGCCATTTTTGGATATTTATTTGAGACAAGGGGATGTGATGGCTTTCAGCACTTATGAACGCCTTTCCATATTCAAAGCCCTGGGTTTGGTATTGCTGTTGCCGGATCATGAAGAAGACAAGTTTTCTGCTGACAATTACAACCTAAAAATATTGACCTCCTTGACCAATGACCAGGCTTTTTTCAAGCACCTCTCAGATCGTCAACTTTCCCGACGACCGATGAAGTGCGCCATAGAGCTTTCCAATCAGCCGGATAGCCGAAATATCGCCATGGCCATGACCGCCCATGATTCCGGTTCGCTCTTTTCGGTCATTACACCGGGAGATGTGATCGGGAGCATCCTATCCCGTGCCAAAGTGGACGTGGTGTATTATAAGGTTTTCTTTGAAATACTTTCCATGGATGGCAATACCATTCAGTTTATAGACCCAAAGCGTCTTTCCAAAAGGGAAAGCCTGACGGGACAGCCCTTTGAAGACCTGATGTTTTGTTTTAAAGGAGGTACCCTGTTGGGATACTCCAGAGTCAATGAAGCAGGCCGCTTTGAAATGAATCTTTGCCCTTTCGGAGAAAAATTAGGCGCCTCAGACTGGCTGATTTTCATGACGGAAAATGTGAATGGCATCAAATATGCCTCCGGGCCTCCGAATGCTCTCTCCCTCAAACACGAAGAAATATTTCCCCCGAATGAGTTTGCCAGCAAGCGTATCTGTGTGATTGGGGATACCTGGCCCTTGGGCAACATGGCAGATTTTATGGATTTGACCAGTCTGGAAGCCATGCAGGAAGCACATTTTGTTTTTGCTGAGCCCAATGAATACCTAAAGTCTGACTTTCATAAAAAACTTCAGGAAGCTGATTATGATAACCTCATCATCAATCTCGATGACGAATTGGGTTTCAGACTGACCATGCTTTTGGTTTCGGCCAACCGAAAAAATTCCAGCTTTTTATCCAAAATTGTGACTATTCTGAGTGACCCGGTCACCGAACAGCTCCTCAGCAAAAATCTGCTGAAGAGCAACACCATTCTTTCTCACAAGCTTTCTGCCCGTTACATTGCGCAGTTGTCCTTCCAAAAGAATCTGGACCGCTTATTTAAAGAATTGGCCTATCCTGAGGGTGCTGAATTTAATTTGTTGGAAGTAGGAAAGCATATTCCCAGAGATTTGCTTAAAAATAGTCAAGAAGTAAAACAAATGCTTGCTGCGCATCAATTGATTTATTTGGGCACCGTGGATAGGGATAAAAACATCCATTTGGGCGCATCTGACTTCGATGATACACAGCAGATTTTGGTATTAAGTCAAGGGGAAGTTTGAAAGGAATTCCCAATGAAAGCTTAGAGAAAAGCCAATGCCTTGCATCTCTTTTTTTTCAACTAAAGAGAACTATTCAATTTTTTTTCTAGAATTTTTAAGCAGTTCAACCTCAGAAATGGAATGCACTAATTGGTTGAAATACAATTAACTTATGGGTAGATACATTTTTCATTTTATGAAATAGATATTAAGTTAACTTTCTCATAATCAATGGATTTTAAGTCTATTTGAATGGGTTGATTCAATTTGGGTTTTACATTTTTTTATGGCATATTAGGGTTTCTATCACCCGGAATTTTTAAAAAAACAGGTGCATTAAGGTGCCCTTTAATACTGTTTAAAATGTTTTACTAACCCCTTTTTATTTATGAAAAACAAAACAAAATTGATCATGGCCAATGTATTTGCATTGATAGCGGTGATTTCCATTTTAGCCATCAGCAATTTGCTTGGATTAGAGATTGGAAATGGTTCAAATTCCCTTGGGATCAAAGCCGCACTTTTGCTGATCCCTCAAACTGGATTTCTTTATTTTTATTGGAGATCCTATAGAACCGCGCTTAGCAAACAAATGGCCTGAAGAGAAAAGATTCTTTAAGTGGAAAATAAACCTGGATCAGTAAGATTCGGGTTTTTTTATGGATCTTTATTTGACGATCATCAATTCTTCCTGAATTCTTTTTTGGGAACAAGAAGCTGTTAAAAAGAAAACCTATTTTGATTTTTAATTGTATATAATACACTTAAATTTATGTTTCAGTTTCAAACCGATTAGAGGTGCCAAAATGATTCACATCAGGCTGTTTAGTCAAAATTTCATCAATGAGAAAGCCAAAAAATGGATGTAAAGGTTTTAATTTGAGTAGGCCTTTCCATTCGGAATGAGTTTTTGGTCCGAATAGAATATTTTTGTTCACAATAATGATTCACTTGATTGAGAAAAATTGAAAATAGAAGTTTAATTCAGTAAGAAGACTATGAACCAGTACAATCAGATCAAATCACAGTGTTTCGAAGCCAATATGCAATTGCCTGAACTCAACTTGGTGGTATACACTTTTGGCAATGTCAGTGCAGTGGATAGGGATAAAGGTGTCTTTGCCATCAAACCTAGTGGAGTTCCATATGCATCTCTGAAAGTGGAGGACATCGTCGTGGTGGATTTTGACAACAAGGTAGTGGACGGAAAAATGAGGCCTTCCTCAGATACCAAAACCCATGCTTTTCTATACAAACACTGGGAAAATATCGGAGGGATATGCCATACCCATTCGACCTATGCGGTTTCCTGGGCGCAAGCCCAAATGGACATCCCCATTTTTGGGACCACACATGCGGATCATTTGACAGCGGATATTCCCTGTGCAGCCCCGATGGCCGATAGCTTAATCCAAGGAGATTATGAACACAACACGGGACAGCAAATTTTGGATTGCTTTGAAAAAAAAGGGTTAAGTCCCGAAGAGGTAGAAATGGTATTGATTGGCAATCATGGACCGTTTGCATGGGGAAAGGATGCGTCCAAGGCTGTTTACAACAGCAAAGTGCTGGAAGAAATCGCAAGGATGGCTTATCTGACTTTACAGATCAATCCAAAAGCGCCAAGGCTAAAAGAATCCCTGATCAGAAAACATTACGAACGAAAACACGGCAAGGATGCCTATTATGGTCAGGGTTGTTGAAGCAGATCCACTGATTTAGACTCCAAAGAAGCTTCCACAAATTCACCAAATTCCACATAATCTCGATAAAGCTTTTCATAAATCTCGATATGTTCTTTGATAGGATGGTAGATTTTGTCAAAACCATTGCTCATGGCTTTGATGGCAGTTGGCGTATCCGCGTGAATGCCGGCGGCGACGGCTGCATACATGGCAGCACCCAAAGCAGGTGCCTGGTCTGAAGTGGCCACTTTGATAGGCATATTGAGCACATCGGCAAGAGTCTGCATGACCAAAGTGGATTTTTTGGCTACTCCGCCCATTCCTATGACTGAATTGATCACCACGCCTTCTTCTCTGAATCGATCTATAATTTTTCTGGAACCAAAACTGATTGCTTCCACCAAGGCTTTGAAGATCCTGGGGGCGTCGGAACCCATGTTGAGCCCTTTGATGGCGCCTTTCAAAGCTTGGTTGGCATCAGGGGTTCTTCTGCCATTGATCCAATCCAAGGCCAAAATACTGGATTCACTCACGGGAATCTTGAGAGCTGCTTCCGAAAGTTTGCTGATATATTGGTCTTCCATTTCTAAGATCAATTGATCTTTTTGAGAAGCGGAAAGCACCTGACTATCCCGTATCAAATCCAGACTCGTTTTTGAAATCAATTCCTTAAACCAGGCAAGTACATCACCGAAGCCAGATTGTCCAGCCTCAAGGCCTATGCTGCCGGGGATGACCGATCCATCTACCTGACCACAAATGCCCTTGATCAATTTCTGGCCTAAAGTAGCTTTGTCAGTGACCATGACATCACAAGTCGAAGTACCCATGACTTTGATGAGCGTATTGGGTCCTATTTCCCCTCCCACTGCACCGGCATGGGCATCAAATGTGCCTACAGCAACGATTGTATCTGTTGTAAGGCCTAATTTGGAAGCCCATGATTCACTCAATTTACCTGCTACCTGATCAGAGGTGAATGTTTCCGTATACAACTGATCTCTCAAGTCGGCCAGGTATGGGTCAAGTTTGGATAAAAAATTCTTCGGAGGCAATCCGCCCCAGCTTTCATGCCATAGGGCTTTGTGTCCAGCGGCACATCGGCTTCTCTTGAGCTCCATTACATCGCTGATTCCGATCAGCTGACCTGTGATGTAGTCACAATGTTCCATCCAGGAGAAAGCGGCTTTTTTCACCGCCTCATCTTCACGGATCACGTGAAGGATCTTGGACCAGAACCACTCTGAGGAATAAATTCCTCCTTCATATTTTGTATAATCCTCACCACCCCAGGTTCTGGCCAGTTGGTTGATTTCTTCGGCCTCCTGAATCGCTGTATGGTCTTTCCATAACACCATCATGGCATTTGGGTTATCGCCAAATTCGGGATGGAAGGCCAATGATTGTCCTTTTTCATCTACAGGCAGGGGAGAGGACCCTGTGGTGTCCACACAGATGGCCTTTACCTGTTCCGGATTGACTTGGGAAGCTGAAAGAACCCCCTTTATGGTGGCTTCCAATCCCTCAAGATGGTCCAGCGGATGCTGCCTGAATTGGTTCATGACTGGAATACAGTATTTACCTGCTTTCCATCTCGGATACCAATATACCTTGCTGGCCAAAGTTTCCCCATTGGATGTGTCGACCAACACTGCTCGTACTGAATCGGACCCATAATCAAGACCGATTACAAAGGTTTCATTTGTCATCATTAGTTTAGGTTTTAAGGGCTGGGTTTATGTCAATTTGATATCATTCACTGGATTTCATAAGCCTGATGGCATTCACCTTTCCGGTTTCCAATCCATCTATGCTTTCTATCCTGATTTGTAATTCTTCCGTAGTTATTTTTGAGACATCATAGTCTTTGTATATGACTTCCTGGTTGGAGGCTTGGTTCAACTGTACAGTAGCCAGCAATTCCCCATTGATCAAGATACGGAAAGGACTGCCTTTTTTATCGTTGATAAAAGATATTCTAAGCAATTTGCCTGCATTGCCGGGGTTTTTGAGCTTGTATTGAAACCATCCCGTCGTATTTCTCCAAAATCTCCCGTCTTTTTGTCCCATTTTGGTGTTTTCACCTTGGAAGCCATGCTCAGACTCGGGTTGCTGTTCACCAGCGGCTACCATGTCTACGGTCAGAGTGGCAATCCTTACACTTTTTTCATCCTTTTCGTGTAATTGCTGCCGGAATCCCTGGGCCTCGTTACGGGCTACTTCAGGCCAGTAAACTTGGTACCTGCTTTCATGAATGGAGAAAAAGGGTACGAGCTCCTGTTTCACCAAAGCATCCTTGTGGTCAAGGTTTTCCACAAGAAAGGTTAGTCCTTCACCGGACTTTACCGGCAACGTATAATCATTTTCTTTGAGGATAAAAGGAGTCTGATCCAGTGGAACCATTTTACCGGCTGCTACATGGCCCATCCTGCTGTCATCCGCGAAAATCCCTTTCAAATCCTCATCTCCAGTCTTGGCAGCCAAAACCACAGGGCCATACACATATGAAACCCAATTGGACCCATCAGGTAAAGACTCAGTTTTGGTCTCCATGGGCATCTTTAATTCAATTCGGTCACTGGATCGCCAGTTTCCTGAAACGGTAAAATAACCGTTTTGATCGATGGTAATGGCCCTCGCTTTGCCATTGACTTTGACGCCGATGGCTTGTGGGTCCGCCCATTTTGGAGCCCTTATTATTAGGTCAATGTTTTTTCTTCCTTTATGTTGGAAGCTTAGCGTGGTGTTATCAGCATAGGGGAACTCAGTTTGCTGAATGACCTTGGTTTCCTTTTCTTTCCAATCCAATTTAGAGGGAATAAATAAGTTTACATAGAGTGCGTTTCCGGCATTGGCGTAGATGGCCTGACCGTATTTGGCGTGGTTTTCCAATCCAGAACCTACACAGCACCAGAAATTTTCATGGGGTTGGGAATATACCCGGTAATGTTGGGGCCGCATGGGGGTAAAATATACAAAACCACCTTTTTCCGGATGTTGGGAAGAAAGGATGTGGTTATAGAGTGCCCTTTCGTAATAGTCCATGTATTTACTGTTTGGTGAATGTTGGAAAAGCTGCTCTGAAAGGCGGAGCATGTTGTAAGTGTTACAGGTCTCAGGGCCTTGCTCTGAAGAAAGCATCGAGTTGAAGTCAGTGACTTGATGGAAATGTTCACGGACACTGTTGCCGCCGATGGAAACGGATCTTTGGTTGACCACATTGTCCCAAAATTGATTGGAAGCAGCGTGCCAGTTCGCATCATTTTCCAAGGCAGCGATTCTTTGGAACCCGATCACTTTTGGGATTTGGGTGTTGGCATGCATTCCGGTCAGTTTGTCATCCCCTTCAAGCAAAGGGTTCAGAAGTAAGTGATGGGACATTTTTTTGGCCAGGTCCATGTATTTCCTGTCTCCGGTGATCACATATACGTCTGAAAAAATCTCATTCAAACCACCATGTTCGCTAATGAGCATTTCCTGGAATTGCTCTTCGGTAAAATCCTTGGTCAGTACTTCAAACCAATCAGACAATTTGACCAGCATGCCTTTGGCTTGTCCACTATCAGCATAAAGGTAGGCATCTCTCAGTCCTGCATAGATCTTGTGGATGTTGTAGAGCGGGACCCATTTTTGGTTGAGAGAAAAATTCCCGGCATTGATTTTCCCATTTCCGATTTCTTCCCACATGACCTTTCCCTGCGGTACGCCCCCTACATAACCATTTCCGTTCTTGGTTTGCGCTTCTTCTAAGCGATCAAGCATATAATCCAGCCGGGATTTGATTTTCTCATCTCCTGAAGCAGCATACATCATGGCCAAGGCTGAAAGGTAGTGTCCACCGATATGCCCATCCAAACCGGTATTTTCCCAATTCCCGTAATTTTCTGCTTGCCAATCGATGCCCGCTTCTTTCATATACGGTGCCAGTAACCGATCCACATCCATTTCGAGGATATAGGCTTTATCGACATTTTGGGCATTGAGAAAAGGGCTGTCCAATAGTTCCACCTGTCCCAACGCAAAAAAACGAATGGGTTCATTTTGGGCTATTGCCTGCTGACTGAATACAAAAAGTGCCAGCAAGGAGAAAAACAAAGGATTTGTTTCCATGATTTGGTCTAGGGTTTATTTACTCGACTGGTAACTATAGAGGTTTACTTACCTCAATGCCATGGATTTTTTGGTAGGTTAATTTCTCGAAACAAGTCAAGAAATATGTTCTACAAAGATCGGAAACATCCATTTTCCAAAGCGGTTTTATAAAATGTAAATATAACACTTAAAGCCAAATTTTATAATTTTAGCGGCTTCATCACTCATTTTGGTACAAGGCGAATTGTCTTTTCCCTTTTGCTGGGATGATTTTCATTGGAGATTAATAAAATATCCTCAAGGAATAAGCTTGCCATAGCGCAAAGCGACGAAAACTTTGTTATAACCAGCATTTTGATCGTAAATTTTAATTATTCAGACTTCCGAATGCCAAAGGGAAGCAATTAG
>NZ_JACEFJ010000050.1 GCF_015354735.1 Pararhodonellum marinum
CCGCAGACACATTTGTGGTTAATCAAAGTTTGGTTCTCCGCATCAACATTTGTGGTGAATATCGCCACCTTCGCCAAGCCCGAAACCGTTAGCTACAATTTGAGAACAAACACACTGTTGATATTAGATTTAGATGGAGTTCTATTAACGAATCCATCTTGGAGAGCCGACCGAATTCACCCGGACGGTTATTCTGATTTCGATGAATCTTGTGTTGAAAACTTAAACCAGCTACTTACTTTTGCCCATTTTGAAATTTGGTTGAGTTCATCTCGGCGTACCGCAAAGACCCTCACAGAATTCAATGTGATTTTTAAAAATCGTGGAATACAAAAAGAGATTGCCGGATTTTTACCGGAATATGCGGAATGTAAAAATCGACAAGAAGAAATTTCAAAATTCATTAATGAGTTCAATGTATCAGATTTTCTGATTATAGATGATGACAAATCACTTAATGGATTGGAAAGTGAAATAAAAGAAAAACTCATTTTGACGGAATTAACAAAAGGATTTAATTCCGATAAATTGAAAGAGGCAACTGAAAAAATAAATAAACTGTAGC
>NZ_JACEFJ010000051.1 GCF_015354735.1 Pararhodonellum marinum
GCAGATGATGTTGCAAACGGTTCAGTTACCAATACAGCAACAGCCGAAGGCGTTGATCCTAACGGAGACCTAGTGGAGGGCAGTGCCTCCGCAGTGGTAACCCTTGAGGGAATCGTGGAAGGTGGCAGCATTGAGGTGACCAAGACCGCCAATGTATCCAACTACGCAGAGGAGGGAGACGAGATCGTCTACACCATCACGGTAAGGAACAACGGCACGGTGGATCTGACCAATGTGACGGTAACCGATCCATTGACCGGACTGGATGTGACCATCGCCACCCTTCCTGCAAACAGTGAAGAGGTTTATACAGAGACTTATATTGTCACCGCAGCTGACATCACCAACGGTAGCATCACCAACACGGCAAGTGCCGAGGGCACCGATCCAAACGGGGATACCGTCGAAGGAACAGACAGCATCACGGTTACCCTTGAGGGCATCGTGGAAGGCGGCAGCATCGAGGTGACCAAGACCGCGGATGTGAGCAACTATGCCGAGGAGGGAGACGAGATTGTCTACACC
>NZ_JACEFJ010000052.1 GCF_015354735.1 Pararhodonellum marinum
TGGTAATCGTGTATTGCAGTAAGGTAGGTTCCGAAATGCTGGTCGGGTTTACGGTTTTGCTGACCGTCAGTCCCGCAGTCTGGGCAATGGTGGTTTCTGCCGTGTCATTTGTTGGGCCCGGAACTTGAGCGGTAGTCACCGAAACAGTGTTGACCAAAGGGGTTCCGGCATCGATATCCGCCTGGGTGGCCTGATACGTGGTGGTCAGTTCCCTGCTGCCTCCAACAGGAATATCAGCCAATGAACCCGTCAATGTGGCGGTACTGCCGTCGGGCAGAATATCGGTTACCTGAAGTCCGGTAAGGGCTACATTACCTGTATTCTCTATGGTTATCGTGTACTGTAATAAGGTCGGCTCCGAAATGCTGGTCGGGTTTACTGTTTTGCTGACCGTCAGTTCCGCAGTCTGGGCAATGGTGGTTTCTGCCGTGTCTTCCGTGGGTCCCGGAACTTCGTCAGTGGTTACCGAAACGCTGTTGACCAATGTGGTTCCCGCATCGATATCCGCCTGGGTAGCCTGATG
>NZ_JACEFJ010000053.1 GCF_015354735.1 Pararhodonellum marinum
CACCGTCACATCGGTCAGATCCACCGTGCCGTTGTTCCTTACCGTGATGGTGTAGACGATCTCGTCACCTTCCTCAGCATAGTTGCTTACATTCGCGGTCTTGGTCACCTCGATGCTGCCACCGTCCACGATGCCCTCAAGGGTTACCGTTATGCTGTCGGTGCCTTCAATAGTATCTCCGTTCGGATCGGTGCCCTCGGCACTTGCCGTGTTGGTGATACTGCCGTTGGTGATGTCAGCTGCGGTGACAATATAGGTCTCGGTAAAGACCTGCTCGCTGTTCGCTGCAAGAGTCGGAATGGTGGTGTCCAGTCCTGTCAATGGATCGGTTACCGTTACATCCGTAAGATCAACCGTTCCGTTGTTTCTCACCGTGATGGTGTAGACGATCTCGTCACCTTCCTCAGTATAGTTGCTTACATTCGCGGTCTTGGTCACCTCAATGCTGCCACCGTCCACGATGCCCTCAAGGGTTACCACTGCAGAGGCACTGCCTTCCACTAGGTCTCCGTTTGGATCAAC
>NZ_JACEFJ010000054.1 GCF_015354735.1 Pararhodonellum marinum
GGATCGGTTACCGTCACATTGGTCAGATCCACCGTACCGTTGTTTCTCACCGTGATGGTGTAAACGATCTCGTCTCCCTCCTCTGCGTAATTGCTTACATTAGCGGTCTTGGTCACCTCGATGCTACCGCCGTCCACGATGCCCTCAAGGGTTACCGTGATGCTGTCAGCTCCTTCGATGGTGTCCCCGTTCGGATCTGTGCCCTCGGCACTTGCCGTGTTGGTGATGCTGCCGTTGGCGATGTCGGCTGCGGTGACAATATAAGTCTCTGTGTAAACCTCTTCACTGTTTGCAGGAAGGGTGGCGATGGTCACATCCAGTCCGGTCAATGGATCGGTCACCGTTACATCGGTCAGATCCACAGTGCCGTTGTTCCTTACCGTGATGGTGTAGACGATCTCGTCTCCCTCCTCTGCATAGTTGCTTACATCCGCGGTCTTGGTCACCTCAATGCTGCCGCCTTCCACGATGCCCTCAAGGGTGACCGTGATGCTGTCAGTTCCTTCGACTGCTTCTCCGTTC
>NZ_JACEFJ010000055.1 GCF_015354735.1 Pararhodonellum marinum
TCTCGGTTGCCCCCGGGGCCAGGGTGGCGATGGTGGTGTTGAGGCCCGTCTGCGGATCTTCCACCACAACATTGGTCAGGGTCGTGTTGCCCGTATTCTCTACCGTGATGGTGTATTCCAGCAGATCGCCGACCGCCGCATAGCTTGCGGTGGCTGCCGTCTTGGTCAACTCAATCGAATTGTCGGTGACCGCGTTGACCGTCGCGCTGTCGCTTTCCGTCGTACCGTCGGCTGCGGTTGCCGTCGCCGTGTTGGTGAAGCTGCCGTTGTCGATGTCCGCCTGGGTCACCGTGTAGCTTACGTTGAAGCTCTCGGTTGCACCGGGGGCAAGGGTGGCGATGGTGGTGTTGAAGCCCGTCTGGGGATCTTCAACCACAATATTGGTCAGGGTCGTGTTGCCCGTGTTCTCTACCGTGATGGTGTATTCCAACAGATCGCCGACCGCCGCATAGCTTGCGGTGGCTGCCGTCTTGGTCACTTCCAGTGCGTTGTCTGTGACCGCGTTGACCGTCGCG
>NZ_JACEFJ010000056.1 GCF_015354735.1 Pararhodonellum marinum
AAAAAACAGGTTTGATTTGGAATGAATGAATTAACCCTAAGATCAAATTTAAAATAAATAGCTTCAAGAACCAGTTTCTTACCAATAATTAAAACCACAATATTTTCATTAATCCCTTTGAATATACCAAGGGTAGTTTGGCTTCATGGATGCTGGAGAAACAGGCCTACTTTGACCTGACATTCAAGATTACCCCTGCCAAAACCAAGGTCATGCCCAAATAAGTAATCAGGTTGTAGGTTTCATCAAACAAAAGAAAGCCAAAGCCTAAAGCATAGATAATTCCAATATAAGTCAGGCTGGCAATTTTTGAAAGATTTGCGTTTTGATAGGCCTTTGTCATGTAATACTGAGCAAATTGGGTAAAAATGCCTATGGCAAACAAGATGGCCCAATCCAAGCCCTCAGGTTTAACCCAATTGAACCAAGTGATGATGCCAACGATAGGTATGGTGACTACTGGAAAGTAAAAAACAATGACCAACGGATGCTCGGTGTTTTTGAGCTTTCT
>NZ_JACEFJ010000006.1 GCF_015354735.1 Pararhodonellum marinum
AGAGGATTCTGTGCCCTGTTAAGGGATGACAAAGATAAGGAAATTTAATCGATATGCAATCAGCCCTCTTCAACTTATTTGTGTTTTAAGGGCTAAGTATGACTTCTGGGTGATGAAGCAGGTTTTCGAAACAAACATTTAAAAACCTATGGATTGCTGGTATTAAATTTCAATTCACCAAACATGAAAATCTAATTTAGAATAATGTTTGGTTATTATTTTCCCTCATTTGGGCCTGCAAAGGTGCAAGGTTTTTTTAAAAATAAAAATGATACTCAAAAAAAAATCTAAAAAAATTCACTATTCAACTGAAAATCAATACCATATTTTTGAAAGAAATAGACCCTTAAAAAAAGGGTCCTTTATTCAAGTGAGTACTCTTGGATTACAAAATATTACAATGGTTTTAGGACAATGTTCTTCCAATAAACCTTTATACCTCCCCCGTCATGGATTTGCAGCAGGATTCCTCCTTCACCTTCTCCGATTTTTTCATCTGAAAAATCAACCATCTCTACGTCATTTAGATAGGAAATGATCCGGTCTCCAGTTACGATTATTTTCATTTTGTTCCAATCTCCATACTTGAGGGCTGATTCCTTTTCAGGCTCAGGCTTGATCAACCACCCTCTTCCATATGACTCATATATACCACCTGTATGTAGGTTAGGTGGCGCTACTTCGACTTGCCAACCTGAAACTTTGGTACCATCTACTGTAGATCGGACAAATACACCGCTGTTCCCATCAGCCTCTTGCTTGAATTCCAGATTTAGTTCAAAGTCCTTGTAATTTTCTTTGGTTCCAAGGTAGCCATATTCCTTATTTGGTCCGCTTTCAGAGATCAGCAACCCATCTTCTACATACCATTTTTCCGTTCCGTAAATTTCCCAACCAGTTAAATCTTTTCCATTGAACAAAGTGATTTCATCATTTCCACCACAGCTGATGATCATAAAGATACCGAAAATGAAAAGGGAATAACGCATTAATTTCTTCATAGGGTTTTGATTTTGATGTTTTTAAACCACACTTCGCTGCCATGATCCTGCAGGGCAATCAGACCGGTTTTTGATTTGGCATAATCGGGAAATTCATCCCACTTTCCAGAATTTCTACGTGCATTCCAGTCCTCAGAGTATGGGATGAATTCAAGCGTTTTTTTTCCATTCAACCAATAACTTGCACCCTGTTCTGAAAACACTATTCTGGATTCATTCCATTCGCCAGCTGGTTTGACAGCCCCTTCAATATCCGGTGTATACATGGCATAATCAGCTGCTAGGGCTTGCCAATCCTCTATAGGCTCAGGAAAACCCAATTGGTCCAATACCTGGTATTCAGGCCCGGTTTCATAGGGAGCGGCATATTTGGGATCTTCCACCACATGGTAAAATACCCCACTGTTACCACCTGGGGCAATTTTCCAGGTAAACTCCATTTCAAACTCCTCAAACTCCATAGGACCAAATACAATATCACCTCCTATGTCTCCTCCCGTTCCCAATGCTTTCAAAGCACCGTCTTCCACTATCCAACCCTCAGGAAACGCTGTCCCGTTGAAGGCCCTCCATCCGTGGGGATCTTCACCATCAAAGAGCAACATCCACCCTTCACTTCTTTCATCGTTTGTTAACCTATTATCACCCACCTCCTCGATTATTTCTTCTTCATATAGCACTTCTTCCGTGGTTTCCGTCCCACAGGCAAACAAAATCCCGGTTGCCGCTAAAACCAAAACAAATTTTTTCATCATGTCTATTTATCAAGTTAGGGTCATGTTAACTGGGTCCCAATTAATGAATTTATTTTGAAAGTAACTATCGTTGCACAAAAGTGCAGGGGCGGCAGCTCTGAATCCAAATACCGGATCTTCTACCACTTTGCCTCCTGTGCGGATGGCGTCAAAAAAATTGGCAAAATGATCATAGTGGGCACCTTTGTAATCCCTTTCGGCCGCATAAGTCATTTCCCTAGGTGGAAGAATTTTTGCCCTACCCACATTGTTACCACGCAATTTTGCCTGCTCCTGAAGAAAGGGGTCATCTTCTTCCGCATTCCCGTTAAGCTTGACGACCACCTCTTCCCATTTCACATCCATGGCCCCTTTGGTGCCCACAATTCTCAAATAGGTGGTGCCGCTCGTTCCATCTACGAAATTGCAACGAAGCGAAAGGTTAAATCCAGGATGCTGCTCTGTGGATGGATAATCAAAGGTGCCTAAAAGGATATCAGGCACTTCCCTGCCATCTTTCCAGTAGCGCAATCCTCCCATGGCCGCAATCTTGTTGGGCCCATGAGAATTTGTTATAAAATGTAGTGAGGAAAACAGGTGGACAAATAAATCGCCTGACATCCCTGTTCCATAATCGAGGTAATTTCTCCATCGGAAAAATCGCAGCGGATCCCAGTCCCTGCTTTTGGTATTGGCAAGGTACCTTTTCCAATCTACAGTTTGCGGACTTCCATCGGCTGGTATTTGATATTGCCAAGCCCCTTCAGGAGAATGTCGGGCCCAAAAACCTTCCGCATAAACCAAATCACCTATAAGCCCTGACGCAAGTAATTCCTTGGCTTTTTCATTTCCTAATGATGACATCCCCTGACTGCCTATTTGCATGATTTTCCCCGATTCCTTCCATGCTTTGATTACAGCCATGCCTTCATCCACGGAATGAACCATCGGTTTTTCACAATAGACATGCTTACCTGCCTTCATGGCGTCTATGCTGATCTGCTTGTGCCAGTGATCAGGGGTGGCAATGATTACGGCGTCTACATCTGTTCTTCTGAGCAGTTCTTGGTAATCTTTGGTCAAAAAAAGCTGATCATTCCATCTCTTTTTTGCACTTTCCAATCTGCCCTGATAAAGGTCACATACAGCTACCAAAGTGACATTTTCATGTCTTAATGCGGTATTGGTATCTTCTATTCCCATGATACCTGCTCCTATCAGGCCCAACTTGATCGGCTGATCAGCCTTGTGGGGAAAATTTCTGCTTAACCATGTTTTTATTTCTCCCTCTTCGGCAAATGCCATAGGAGACATGGCAGCAGCCGCACCAGTCAGTCCTAGGTGCTTCAAAAAGCGCCTTCTGTTGTTTTTCATGTTCAGAAATATTTTGAGTTATCTTGCATTGGGTGGCAAAAGTTAATTAAATTTTTTAATAAAGTATGCCATTTAGTTCGATAATTTCTATTTAATAAACAGGGGCTTTGGTTAGGATTTTTGAATTTGGTTTGACTTCATGTTACTTTTTCAATTACATTGAAGTAGGAAATTGGGATTAAATTAGCCTTAATCACAATTTTAGGGGCTAATAAGCCTCTGATTCGTAAATTTTTTGAAAAAGTAAACTGATATCCCTTTGAAGCACTCTTGGGTTAAGGGTATTGTTGTCCTTGTGTTCGGCGAGAACCTGTACCCTTGCCACGGTGTCCAAAAAATCAGTGCGATAGAGAGTATATTCCATAGTGACTCTGTGAGAACTCTGTATGGGATCACTTCCTCCTACTACATTCCTTTGATGGTGGTTACCGTATTCGGATAAAGCAGTCAGTTTGCCATATCGAAATGGTTTTTTTTCCAGTACTTTGACATCTAGAAGGTAGATTACTCCCAGGGCATCATACAAAGCCTTTTTCATCCGGTCGGTGGTGAAATCATAGATACCCGCGGATTTGAGTTCCAGTTCATGGTAATCATTGTCCCAGATTTCCAAGAAGCCATGGTGCCTGAGTTGCTCGGGAATGTTCTCTTGAAAAACCTTAAAATCTTCGTAAGAAATGTTTTTGGGAAGGTTGACCAGCAGAATCTGATCCATCTCTAAAGGTTGAGAAAAAGGATTGATCTGAACCTCTTTAACCTGATAATAGCCTATACTACTGCTACAAGCACAAATTCCAATTAAACACATTAGCAAAATCCTAGGCATACCTACATATTTATTTATCAGTTACGAAAAGCCTTATAAGATGTTGTAGTCCTTCCGCTTATATCCAAGTTACTGCAATTGCTACTTTACTAAAGAAAAATGGTATACTTTTCTCAATGACATAGGTTTTCACCTAACCCAAAATATTTGAAAGCTGTTCGAAATAAGACCCTGACTTTAATAAACTGCTCCCATACCATGAAAATACCTCCCCATCCACCATACGCACTTTTGATTTGGGTAAAGCTTTTTCAAAATCCCTCAGGTGTTTGGTTTTGAAAGGAAAAGGCTCCGAACTCAACAAAAGGTATTCTGGATTTAATGATTGTAGCATTTCCATTTCCAGGACAGGGTATCTGCTTTTCCTCATTAAATTTTCAAAACCGGCTTTATGGAGCATATGGTCTATAAAGGTTCCAGCACCTGCAGCCATCAATGGGTTTTGCCAGATCAGATAAACGACAGATCCCAATCTTGGCCTAGGCTTTTCCAAGGTCTTTTTTATGGCTTCACTCAAAGCCTTCGCTTTTTCGGAAACATCAAGCAATTGGCCCAAATGATGGATCAAACTGTAGGCATCCTCTAGATTATTCACCTCACTAATCCAAACAGGGTAAGATTTTTCTAATTTTTGAATCGATTCTAAATCATTTTCTTCTTTGTTGCCTATAATCAGATCAGGCTTCAAGGCAGAGATGCTATCCAAGTTCAACGTTTTGGTTCCCCCTATGACGGTTTTCCTTTTTTTAAGACCAGCTGGATGTACACAAAACTTAGTCAATCCCACCAGCCGGTCTTCCAAACCCAAATCCACCAACAACTCTGTCTGAGAAGGCACCAAGGAGATGATCCTTTGGGGATAATTCTTCAATTCAATGGTTCTATTCAGTTGATCGGTACTTGAAATCATTGGCACTTGGCTTTCTTTTGATCGTTTTAAATGGATGTTCAATTATCCTTCAAACTTTCGGAACACATTGTTTCAATCATTCTTTAACATTTGACCCTAAATGTTTCAAAAAATGTCGATGAACTTTTTAAGATTTTTCAGCACATGCCATTTCTAAGCTAGATAGAATTACAGAGGAATGTTCCCGTGCTTTTTCCTGGGCAATTTATCCACCTTATTTTCCAACATTTTAAAACCCCTGATCAATTTGTCCCTTGTTTCGGAAGGCATGATCACTTCATCGATAAAACCACGGTGAGCAGCTCTATAAGGATTGGCAAATTTGGCTGTATAGTCATCCACCTTTTCCTGTAATTTAGCCTCAGGGTCATCCGATTCGGCTATTTCTCTTTTAAAGATGATTTCAGCAGCTCCTTTTGCACCCATCACCGCAATCTCTGCTGTAGGCCAGGCAAAGTTTAGATCTGCACCAATATGTTTGGAATTCATCACATCGTAAGCCCCTCCATAGGCTTTACGTGTAATGACCGTGATTCTGGGAACGGTAGCTTCCGAAAAGGCATATAGTAACTTGGCACCATTGGAAATGATTCCGTTCCATTCTTGGTCTGTTCCTGGAAGAAACCCGGGAACATCTACCAAAACAAGCAGTGGTATATTAAAACAGTCACAAAACCGAACAAAACGGGCTGCCTTCACGGAGGCATCATTGTCCAATACCCCTGCAAGAGATTGGGGTTGATTGCCCACCACTCCAATACTCCGGCCAGCTATTCTTGCGAAACCCACCACCATGTTATCCGCAAAATCTTTATGCACTTCCAAAAAGGAATCCTCATCTGACAAACCTTTGATTACGTCCCGCATGTCATAGGGATGGGTGGGGTTTTCTGGGATGATGTCATCCAAAACATCCCTGATTTCGTCCTCTTTAATCTCGTAATGATAATCAGGTGCTGTCTCTTCACAATTTTGAGGAATATAGCTCAGGAGGTTCCTGATGTGTTTGATGCATTCCAACTCATTGGGACAGGCAAAATGGGTGACACCGCTTTTGGTACTATGTGTTCTTGCGCCTCCAAGTTCCTCTGCAGTTACCTGCTCCTGAGTCACGGTCTTAACTACATTGGGACCCGTTACAAACATATAAGAGGTGATTTCAACCATCAAAATAAAGTCAGTGATCGCCGGAGAATACACCGCACCACCTGCACAGGGCCCCATGATAGCCGAAATCTGTGGAATCACTCCGGAGGCAAGGGTATTGCGGTAAAAGATATCTGCGTATCCCCCTAAAGAACTCACCCCTTCCTGGATTCTCGCTCCTCCAGAATCATTCAATCCAATGACAGGTGCGCCATTTTTCATGGCCATGTCCATTATTTTACAGATTTTTTCTGCATGTGTCTCAGAGAGAGAACCCCCAAATACTGTAAAATCTTGAGAGAATACATAGACAAGTCGTCCGTTGATCTCTCCATATCCTGTTACGACTCCATCTCCCAGATAATGTTCCTTGTCCAAGCCAAAGTCTTTCGCCCTATGGGTGACAAATTTGTCGATTTCCTGAAAGCTCCCTTCATCCAATAAAAGATGTAGCCGCTCCCTTGCTGTCAATTTTCCTTTTTTATGTTGGGATGCAATGCGGGCTTCTCCTCCACCCAAGAGGGCCTCTTCATTTTTCTTTTTGAGCAGGTCTGTTTTTTCCTGATTTCCGGGTAAGGTATAAATGCCTTTGGTCTGACTGTCCATTGATTTTTGGTAGAAGGTTTTTCCAAATATAAGGAGCTATCCCAAAGGGAGAAAATTTTCTCCTTGTAAAGCTTTTTATTCGGGGTTTTCTAAAGTCACTATTGGAATAAAAAGTAGCATGATTTCTCTTTAACTCATACATTAATAGCCTAAGTATGTAAAAAATTTCATTCATCAAATCCAGGTAAGTTAATTTAATTTCCAATGCCCCTCATCAAGTAGCACGGGGCTAAAGTTTAATTTGGCTTATTTGAGCATGGTTTTTAAATAAACTTTATATATTCGCACATCTTAATTTTAGGCCTAAGAGAGGAATATGAAGGCAGCTGTGATTGACTTAGGCACCAATACTTTTCATTTATTATTGGTGCAATTAAAAGAAGATGGATTTGAGACCATCTACAAGGAAAAAGTGCCTGTAAAAATTGGCCAAGGAGGTATTTCCCACAATTATATCGCTTCTGACGCTCAAAAGAGGGCTTTCCATACCCTGAAACATTTTAAGCACCTCATTGATGGAGAGGGTATCAATCAGGTTTTCGTATTTGCGACAAGTGCGGTGAGGAATGCAAGCAACGGACGGGAATTTGTCAAGGAAGTCAAACGTCAGTTAGATTTTGAGGTGCAGGTAATCAGTGGACAAGAAGAAGCCCAATTGATTTATGAAGGAATCAAACTGAGTGGTTCTCTTAACGGTGCCACTTATTTGATGATGGACATCGGAGGTGGATCAGTTGAATTTATCATTGGCACCAAAGAAGAGGTGCTTTGGAAGCAGAGCTTTGAAATAGGAGGACAAAGGATGTTGGACTTGTTTCATTACCATGACCCAATACTTCCTGAAGAAGTGGAAAAACTCAATGAATATTTGCAGGAAAAGTTGGGTCCTTTGATCAAAGCCGTTGCCCAATTTCAACCCACAGGACTAGTGGGTGCATCTGGAACTTTCGATACGCTCACCGACATGTATTTTGCTGCCACCCAACAAATCAAACAAAAAGGCCAGCAAGTTTTTAATTTACCTAGAGAAGCCTTTGAAAACCTGGATCAAAAGTTAATCACCCAAAACAAAACAGAAAGGTTGAAGATTCCAGGTATGATCGCCATGAGAGTGGATATGATCGTAGTGGCCTCCTGCCTCATTTCCTTTATCCTTGATAAACTTCCAGTGAACAACATTATCTGTTCTAACTATGCACTTAAAGAAGGGGTAATTGCTCAATTGATCCAAAATATTGCCCCAGTGAACAGTCCTGACTGATTTATAGCCTTGTAAGGTTATTTAAATTGTAGACCCAACCCAATTGTGTAAAATTGATATGACTTTCACTTTTGATCACCTTTACCAATTCACCAAAGAAATTCTACTTCGAATAGGTTGTCCTGAAAAAGATGCCGCTCTTGCTACTGATGTATTGCTTTCAGCCGATTTGAGAGGTGTGGACTCCCATGGAGTAGCCCGTCTTTCTGGTTATGTACGCCTTTGGGAAAAAGGAAGGATCAATTCCCAACCTCATATTCATGTGAGCTACGAAACACCAAGTACTGCAGTAATAGATGGTGATGGTGGTTTGGGATTGGTAGTGGCCCCTTTTGCCATGGAAGTCGCTATGGAGAAAGCAATAATTGCTGGAACCGGCTGGGTATCGGTTAAAAACTCGAACCACTACGGCATTGCCGGCTACCATGCCATGATGGCTTTAAAGCATGACATGATCGGCATTTCCCTGACCAATGCCAGTCCTCTGGTCAGCCCTACATTTTCAAAAGAAAGACTTTTAGGTACAAATCCCATCTCTGTGGCCATTCCGGCTAAAAATCAACCTCCATTCGTCTTGGATATGGCAACTACCACTGCAGCGAACGGAAAGCTAGAAATGCTTCAGCGAAAAGGAGAAAATGCCCCCCTTGGCTGGATTCAAAATGAAAATGGCTATCCAACTACTGACCCCAAAGGGGTAAAAGCCGGTGGTGCCTTGCTCCCCCTTGGTGGAGACCGTGAACATGGTTCACACAAAGGGTATGGTCTAGGTGCAGTGGTGGATATTTTCTCGGCGGTATTGTCAGGTGCCAACTATGGACCTTGGGTTCCGCCCTTCGTAGCATTTTTGGAGCCTGATCCCAATCCCGTTGGAGTTGGACTTGGACATTTTTTCGGTGCCATGCGGGTGGATGCCTTCAGGCCTGCTGAGGAATTTAAATCCCACATGGACAATTGGATTAGCCGCTTTAGGGCAGCAAAAACCACTCCTGACCATGCAAAAGTACTGATTCCCGGTGATCCGGAGCGAGAACTGGAAGCCGAGAGGAAAAAAAACGGGATTCCTTTGATTCCTGCTGTCGAAACTGACCTCAGGGATCTGGGTAAACGATTTGGAATTGAGTTATAAAATAAGTCAATCCTTTATTTTTTCTTCATAAAGAATATGGGTATTTCTGGATCTTTGAATCCTTTGGTTTGGCCCACTAACCGAAGTAGGGGTTATGTCGTTTTTAAAAAAGAGAGTTAGCATTTGTTGAGGTATTTTAATTCTTAAATTTTAAGGAGATTTGAAATGGCTAAGCTTAGTTGTCTCTTAAACAGGAGCCTTCTCAAAAGAAATTTGTTTGGATATGCGCTTTTTGTAAATTGAGAGGTAATTTTAAGCAAACCTAAGAAACCTTATTCCATGAAAACCTTTTCGCCAGACCGCAGACAATTTTTAAAAGGAAGTGCCGCTACCCTAGCATTGGCTAGTATGGGTTTGATGGGGATGGATTATATCCGCCCTGAACAACCCCTTCAGGTAGCGCTCATCGGAACTGGCTGGTATGGCAAAATGGATCTTTGGCGGCTGATTCAGGTGGCTGAAGTAGAAGTGGTAGCACTTTGTGATGTGGATCAAAACCACCTTCGGGAGGCTGCTGAGATGACTGCCAAAAGACACCTTTCCGGCAGAAAACCCAAAACTTACAGTGATTACAGGGAACTTCTTGCCAATCACCAATTAGACATAGTATTGATTTGTACTCCTGACCATTGGCATGCCCTACAGGCCATTGCAGCTATGAAAGCAGGCGCCCATGTTTATCTACAGAAACCAATCAGCGTTGATGTCATCGAAGGAGAAGCTGTGGTGGCGGCTGCTAAAAAATACAACAAACAAGTACAGATAGGCACACAGCGGAGAAGCACTCCACACCTGATAGAAGCCAAGAAAACTGTCATAGACAGTGGAAAGCTGGGAAAAATATCCCATGCGGAGATCTGCTGCTACTTTCACATGAGGGCAAATAGAAATCCGGATGAAAAGCCAGTTCCGGCTTTTTTGGATTATGATTTTTGGACTGGTCCGGCTCCTTTACGTCCCTATGATGACCTGCCTCACAGAGGCTGGTGGAGAGCATTTATGGAATATGGAAATGGCATCGTGGGAGACATGTGTGTGCATATGCTGGATGCTGTCCGCTGGATGTTGGATTTGGGCTGGCCGCATCAAGTCAGCTCTACAGGAGGGATTTATGTCCAAAAAGCCAGTAAATCCAACACTTCCGACACCCAAACAGCCATTTTTGAGTTTAATGAATTGAATGTGGTTTGGCAACACAGGACTTGGGGAAATCCAGTGGATCCGGAATACCCTTGGGCATTCAAGATTTATGGTGAAAAGGGGATGTTAGCGGGAAGCCCGTTTAAGGCAGACTTCTTTCCCACTGATCCAAAAGAGGAAAAAATCCATTGGGAAGCCCTTTATGAAAGGGAAAAATATCCTGAAGATACTAAGGAAGAAGGTATTGAAATCCATGCCGTTCCGGCAACGAGGAGACATCTACAGAATTTGTTGGAATCGGTGTCCAATGGCCAATCACCGGTTGCCGATGTGATGGAAGGGCATATTTCCACCGCCTCCTGCATTCTGGCAAACCTTTCCATGAAATTGGGTCGGCCTTTGCACTATGACCCTGTTAAAATGGAAATTCCTGGCGATCCTGAAGCCACTGCCCTACTGAGAAGGCCCTATAGAAGCCCTTGGGTCCACCCTGAACCAGATCAAGTTTAATGGATCAAACCATTTTTTTAGATCGAAGGCCAACATAGGTAAACAAAACCATGGATTCCTTTTTCTGTAGATAAGAGGTTGGATTTTCATGTAGGCTACATGAAAATTTACATTTAATTGATATGCTTTCACATCCCTTATAAGTACTTCACTCTCATCTTTTTCAGTTCTCTTTCAAGGTTTTGTCTTATTTTAATCCTGCTGGAATTCCTGCCTAATTTTTGTTTTGAAGTAAAAAATTACAACCCATTGTAGCATTTTTAGAGGTTGGTTCGTCTTGGATAAGAAAACAAAACTAAACCAACATGATGAAAAATGATTGTAAAGGTCCTTTGACCAGGACCATGAATTCCTTGCTTTTGCTGGCTGTGACCTTATTCACTTTCACTGCCTGCCTCAACAACAATGACGGTACCCCAATACCTCCAGCAGCTTTTGTCTCATTTTATCATGGTGCACCGGATGCACCGGGACTGGACATTCAGGTTGACAACAGGCGAATAACCAACAATTCTTTCAATTTTACAGAGTACATCAACTACAACCGCTTTTTTACCGGGAACAGGGCTTTTCGTTTTTCAGCATTCAATGCAGTAAATACACTTTTGGATACTACGCTTACTTTTCAGGTTGATAAAGCCTATTCCATTTTTCTTGCCGATGAGGTGGCCGCTTTGAAAGCCTTGGTAGTAGAGGACATTTGGACAGATCCCACCGAGGGCAATGCCAAATTCCGAGGGGTGCATCTATCCCCTGATACTGAGGGGATAATCCTCGAGATCACAGAAGATGAAACTGAGGAAACCTTGGAACTAGATTTTATGGAGGCTTCGTCCTTTGAATCCCTTCCTCAAGGAAATTACACTTTTACCGTAAAAAATGCAGAAGGGGAAACTTTGGTCAGTGCTCAGGACATTGAAATCAGAAGTAATAGGATTTATTCTTTGGTTTTCCGAGGTTTTCAGACCCCTCCGGCTGAAAACAGCAACGGTTTAAGTTTACAGCTGATTACGAATCACATTATTTTTTGATATCTTTTGGGTGAGTAGTAAATCCCGGGTGCTGGCATCCGGGATTTTTTTTGACCTTATTGGGATAAAATGGGTAGAGAACGATCAATCCTTTTGGTGTTCCATCCCGTACGGGACGGGATTTCTCTCACGGCAACTTGGCTACCCACATAAAATACCTAAAGGCATTTGACGAAAGATTTTGCTTTTTCTGTTGGCCTTACGGCATCAAATGAAACGCCCACTGGCCTTTTATTTCAAATTCTCATCAAAAACCATTTATCTTTCTCTATCGTATTGGATCTCTTTAAAAAGATATCGTTCCTCATATGTAACCTCAAACTTTTCCAAAAACTCTCGATATTCCTCCAAAAAACTTTTTTTTCTATGCTTTGTTTCTTGATTTTTAATATAGTCAATTACCTTATCTACATGGGATTTACTGTATGAAAATGCGCCATAACCATCTTGCCAAGAAAATTTACCCCTCACAAAACCTTTTTGATTGATCCATTTGGAGCTATCTCCTTTTATATCCTGCATTAAGTCCGACAAAGATTGGTTGGGTCTCATACCTATCAATATGTACATGATCCGGCATCCCATTTATGGCCAATAATTTATGGTTATTGTTTTTGATTATACCAGCAATGTATTTATATAATTCCTCTTTCCAGGGTTTTAGGATTATGCAATCTCTGTTTTTCACTGTAAAAATCACTTGTATATGAATTTGGGTATAGGTATTTGCCATGATCAATCAATGTAAAAATATCCGAGAACAGCCTAATCACTAATTTGATTAAAAATATCTATTTTCTTTTAAACTAAAAATACCCAATATCGGGTATTTATGCAGCTAAATCGAAGCTACTCAATTCAAATCCTCAAACTTTTACAGCTCAAAGTTCGCTTCTTCTGCCTACTATTCTCTGGAGGATATATGTTTAACAAATGTATGGTATTTTCAATAGCCCATCAAAGTCAAAGGATTTAGAGAGCTTTTTTTCAGAAATTCCGCCCATAAAAAAAAGTGCCTACCCAAGGCAGACACTTTTTGTTATTTTTCTAAAACTGATTGCTCAAGTTTTAGACTATGGAATATCGAAAATTACTTCTTTCCGCCCTCCATTTTCTCTTTCAATTGTGACAAGGCATCCAAGTCACCTAAGGTAGACTTTTCAGCTGAGTTGTCTGTAGTGGCGGCTTGCTTTTTGGCAGCTGGTTTTTTGGCTGCTTTTGGAGCATTCGCTTCCTCTTTGAAAGTGGCGGTATGGGAAAGTACAATTCGCTTATCGTCTTTAGAGAATTCAGTGACTTTGAAATCTTCAGCATCACCTATTTCTACCTGTGATCCGTCTTCTTTTTCCAGATTTTTGGAAGTGGCAAATCCTTCCAGTCCGTAAGGAAGCTCCAATACAGCTCCTTTATCATTTTTGGAAACCACAGTACACTTATGTACAGACCCTAGTGGGAAAACTGATTCGAAGGTATCCCAAGGATTCTCTTCCAATTGTTTGTGTCCCAATGCCAGTCTTCTGTTGTCCACATCCAATTCCAAAACAACAACATCCAATTCATCCCCAACTTTCACAAATTCGGATGGATGCTTGATTTTTTTGGTCCATGAAAGGTCAGATACGTGTACCAATCCATCGATACCCTCTTCCATTTCCAGGAACAAGCCGAAGTTGGTCAGGTTTCTTACGACACCTTTGTGCTTGGTACCAACCGCATACTTGGTGTTCATGTCTTCTTTGGTCCAAGGATCTTCGGTCAATTGTTTGATGCCCAAAGACATTTTTCTGTCGTCTTTGTCCAAGGTCAAAACTACCGCTTCGATCTCATCACCCACTTTTACGAAATCAGCTGGATTTCTCAAATGCTGTGACCAAGACATCTCGGATACGTGGATCAAACCTTCTACGCCTGGGGCCAACTCAAGGAAAGCACCATAATCGGCAACATTGACAATTTTACCTTTCACTTTGGAACCAATTTCCAAAGTAGCAGACAAGGAATCCCAAGGATGAGCAGTCAATTGCTTCATGCCCAATGAAATTCTTTTCTTGTCATCGTCGAAGTCAAGAACCACAATCTGAACTTTATCGTCCAAGTTAAGCACTTCTTCGGGATGGTTGATCCGACCCCAGGAAATATCGGTAATGTGAAGCAGACCGTCTACACCACCCAAATCGATGAATACCCCGAAGTTGGTCATGTTTTTGATCACCCCTTCCAATACCTGACCTTTTTCCAGGTTGTTGAGGATTTCTGCTTTTTGCTTCTCTAGGTCTTTTTCGATCAGGACTTTGTGAGAAACGACTACGTTATCATTGGCGTGGTTGATTTTGACCACTTTTACTTCCATCTTTTTACCTACATAGATGTCAAAATCCCTGATAGGCTTCACATCTATCTGAGAACCGGGAAGGAAGGCTTCAACACCGTAGATGTCTACGATCAGACCACCTTTGGTTCTTCTTTTGACTAGACCTTCGATGACATTGTCAAACTCAAGTGCATCTTCAATGTCCTGCCATGCCCTCACCATTTTGGCTTTCTTTCTGGAAAGTACCAGCTGTCCCAAGGAATTTTCCTGCTCTTCAATGAAAAGTTCTACCTCGTCACCGATGTTCAGTTCGGCAAGGTCACGGAATTCACTCCTTGGTACCAGCCCATCGGATTTGAAGCCGATGTTGATGATCACATCTTTGTCATTGATGCCTACGATCGTACCTTTGATCACTTCTTTTTCAGTGATTTCGTTCAAAGTCTGATCATAGAGTTTCTCCATCTCGGCTTTTTCCTCTTTGGTATAGCCTGTTCCGAAACCCTTGGTTTCAAATTTGTCCCAGTTAAAATCTGTTGTATTTGGCATAATAAATAATTGACTCTGGTAATCATCAGCCCTAGAGTCGTGAGGCTGAGGTTTTTAGTGTTGTAGATAAGCCTTTGATATTGAGCAGCAAAGACCCCATTCACCTGAACGGACTGCAAAGGTACAATAAATTTGTAAACTGAAATACAGCCATAAGGAAAAATTATAGTTGCCAACGGGTTCAAATTCCAAACCTAAAGTTAAAAAACGTGTTTCTAGCTTTCTACGATGGTATTCTTGGTTTTAATTCTATCGTGTCAAGGTATTTTCCGTTCAAATATAAGCCTTCCTGTTCCTGCTGGACCATTGGCTGTCATTGGGGTGAAGATCAGTTGAAAATCATTCACTTCATGCAGAGAACATTTTTTGATGACCTCTCTTTCTGTTTCTCTGATGGTCAGTGTGGCTTCCTCATCTATTTCATAAGTTGCTTTTCGGGTAAAAACATTCCTCCCATCTACTTCTGTAAATTCCAATTGACCGGATGGTTTAAAATGGTAAAAAGTGTTTTCCAACCTGAACTGAAGCTGTCCCTGTATCAATTCTCTCTGCCAAGGTTCTGCCTCTAAATAAAATTTGGATGAAAGTACCTGATCCTTGTTGTCAAAAGTAACCAATTGCCAACTCCCAACAATTTTATCACTAGATGTATCATTTTGGCCAAAGACCAAAAGGGGAAAGCAAAACAGAAGGATTATTGGAAATTTGAACATGAAGGTCTTCTTTTGATCAATGACGATCCAAAATGAGATTTAGTTTGTCAGGATTGCATTTTAATTGATATGGAGATTTAATCCGCCTTTGCAACTTGATTGTCATCAAACAGTTTTCAAATCCAGAAATGGCAACCATTCCTCCGCATTTCTCTCGGCATACTCTGCAAGAAAGTAAGACAATGTTGGTTTGAAAGGGGGTTGTCTCATCACAAACCCTACTTGCTCAGGTGTTTTGTCCCCCTTTTGGGTGTTACAGCGATGGCAGGCAGTCACCAGATTTTTCCAATTGGTTTGACCTCCTTTGGATCTGGGCAAAACATGGTCTATGGTGAGATGTTTTCTGGATCCACAATAAACGCATTCATGATTGTCTCTTCGATAAAGGTTGTTTCTATTGAGCAATACCCCTTTGTAAGGAATGTTTTTGTAATCATGCAACCTGACAACAGCAGGATAAGGGAAAGACTTATCCACTGTTCTGACACTAAGGTATTCATAATGCACCAAAGAGGAAACCTTGCCCAAAAAAGAAAGCACCAAAGCTTTTTGCACTGTGACGATGGCCACGGGGGTATGATCAAGGTTAAGCACCAAAACTTTCTTTTCCATTTTATACCTCAATTAAACGTCTGATTTCAAAAACCTGATGTAGAAGTGAATTGTTTTGTTTGCCTCCTATCTTGGAAAACTGAACTTTTTCTCTCATCACTTTCCCTCTGACATGGATAATTTCATCTTTTCCAGATATCAGGCCAACATGATGTGGTATACCTTTTTCGTTTGAAAAAATAATCAAATCTCCCGGTAATCCTGCTTCAATGGATTTACTTTTTCCCAAATCTATCAATTGGGAAATAAATTTGGGTAACCTGTACCCACCGATTTTGTAAACCAGTTGTATAAAACTCCCCGTACCTACTCCATACAAACTTCTCCCACCTGAAAGATAAGGTGCATTGACAAAGATATCGGCGATTTCCATCAATTCTTCCCTACTGGCTTTTTTGATAAAATCCCTGGTTTCGCCTTGAAGGGAAATGGTCTTCTCTAAATCAAACAATTCATTATTGCCGATCCGGAGTTCGCTTCCGGGAAGCAAATACATGCTGTTGCCTTTGAATTGGATGGTGGTAATGGGTGAGGTGGTGATTTTGAAATCATCGACCTGGTAATTGGTATAATCATCTAAGGAAAGTGATTCGTATTGTACAGAAAAAATCCAGCCGGTCAAATTGAGTGAAGGTCTAAAAATCTTCATCCATTTAAGATCTTTTGAACTGCTGATAACTTCGTAGGTTTCCCCAAATAGCAATTGTGTCATGAGACCCGAGCCGTGCCTGGGCTCTAAATAAACCCCTATCAAAGGCAGTTGACATATCCCGTATTTTTTTTCAGAAGGCCATTCGGTCGAGTTCTCGTTTTGCATCTTTTTTCTTTATATCATCTCGTTTGTCATGGGTTTTTTTGCCCTTGGCCAGCGCAATCTCCACTTTGGCCAAACCTCTATCATTGATAAATATACGAACCGGAATGATAGAAAGCCCTTTTTGATCAAATTTACTCTCTAATTTATTCAACTCCTTTTTTTGCAACAGAAGTTTTCTCTCTCTGGTAGCCTCATGGTTAAAATGGGCTGCCATACTGTAAGGGGCAATGTGCATTTGTTTGATATACAGCTCACCTCTTCTGAAATAACAAAAAGCCTCTACCAAAGATACTTTACCCTCTCTGACAGATTTGATTTCGGTACCTTTGAGACTTATGCCAGCAACATATTTGTCCAAAAACTCAAATTCAAAACTGGCTTTCTTATTTTTAATGTTGATGATTTTTTGTGTGTTTTTTGCTTGGGCCATGGTTATATTTTCATTTTGGCGATGGGGGTTACTTCCAAATCTGTGAATTCCCCCTTAATAAATTTGTAATGGGCTGCCATAGCAATCATGGCAGCATTGTCAGTGCAATATTCCAGCTTTGGGACAAAAACCTCCCATCCCAGTCTTTCAGTAGCAGCTTCCAGTTCTTTTCTAAGTCCTGAATTGGCAGATACTCCTCCTGCAATCGCAATGGTATTTATGTGATGATGTGCCGCTGCCTTTTCAAGCTTCAACATCAACATTTTAATTAGGCTTTGCTGCACAGAGGCGGCAATGTCTTCCAGATTGTTTTCAACGAAATGATTATCTTTTTTGAGATTATCCCGTAAAAAGTAAAGGACTGCGGTCTTTATACCACTGAATGAGAAATTAAGTTCCGGCATTTCTGTGATTGGAAAAGAAAATGCTTTTGGATTGCCTTTCTGGGCCAACCGGTCCAAGTATGGACCACCCGGGTAAGGAAGCCCCAAAAGCTTCGCTGTCTTGTCAAAGGCTTCACCTACTGCATCATCAAGGGTTTCGCCGATCACTTCCATGTTCAGAAAATCTTTTACCAAGACCAACTGGGTATGTCCACCGCTTACCGTAAGGCAAAGAAACGGGAATTCGGGTACTGGTTCATCTATAAAATGAGCCAGAATGTGGGCCTGCATGTGGTTAACTTCAATAAGAGGGATCTTAAGGGCATAGGCAAACGCTTTGGCAAAAGAAACTCCCACCATCAAGGCACCCATCAAGCCAGGTCCCCGAGTGAAAGCAACTGCTGAAAGGTCCGACTTGGTAATTCCTGAAGATTGAAGCGCTTCATGGACGACCGGGATCAGGTGTTGCTGATGTGCCCTTGAAGCCAATTCAGGCACCACTCCTCCATATTTTTCATGGATGGATTGCGTCGCCACAATATTATTAAGTATTTTGCCATTAGATATAATGGAAGCCGATGTCTCATCGCAAGATGATTCAATTGCCAGTATATTGATATTCATAATGATCCCTTGAAAAAGAAGTCGAAATTTACAGAAATTTTATGGAAAGCCTCCAAAGTGTGCCTAAGGGCTTTTGGGATAATTCTTTTATTTTTGATCATCCTAATTTCTCTTCTTCAGGTCCCCGCTATCCAAACCCGCGTCACGGGTTACCTGACCACTTCTATCAGCAACAAAACCGGTTTTAAAACTTCCATAGAAAAAGTAAACATCCGATGGTGGGACGCCATTAGTCTCAATGGCATCACAGTATATGATCAAAAAGACAGCCTTATGGCACGGCTTGATGAAGTCTACATTGATTTTTCCCTGGCTGGTTTGTTTGACCGGGACAACCCTGGCTTTGATGAGGTCAAATTAAAGGAGGGTGAATTACGCATCATCACCCATGGTTTGGGGGAATCTCCCAACCTGACCATCTTTATTGCAAGGCTGAATGAAATGCTTAAGCCTGAAGTTCCCAAAGAAAGAAAATCCCCTCTTCGTTTCAATATCAGCCATATTACCCTGGAAAAAACAGCAGTGGATGTATTTAATTATACCATTTCAGACATCCTTACGGGATTTGACTATGGTAAACTACGGTTTAGAGATTTGGTAGCTGATGCGGAGGATTTCTATATCAAATCTGACACCATCAGTTTCAAGATCAATTTTCTACGGGGGGAAGAGGCTACCTCGGGACTTGATTTTCAGCAATTGAAAGCCAATTTCACTTACTCAAATTCCTTTATGGAATTTGACAACCTGCTTTTGGTTTCCAACCAAACCCGAATTAAAGATTACCTGAGGTTTGATTATGCCAACGTCGCAGCTTTGGGGAATTTCAATGAGGAGGTGGACATCAGAGCAAACCTGGACCAAACAATCCTCGATTTACAGGACCTTAAGGTTTTTTCCAGCAATATTCCGGATTTTGATGACCGAATCTATCTGAGTGGAGAAATTCTGGGTAAAGTGAGTGACCTGTTTTCTGAAGAACTTTTGATTCGGTTTGGTGAGCGGACGGCCCTTTTTGGAAAGTTTTCCATCAAAGGTTTACCTGTTTTAGAGGAAACTTTCTTTAGGCTTTCACTGGTTAATTCCACCCTCAGAAGCGATGACCTTACCCCATACATTTCTCCGGAAGCAGAAGCCGAGGTGTCCAAATTCAGAGATATCAGATTCGATACGGAGTTTACAGGATTTTTAAACAACTTCTCTTCCAAAGGAAGCTTTAGAACCAGCATCGGCAATATCGAGGGTAACCTCAATTTCAGGCTTGCCAGAAATGTCCCTACTTACAGCGGTAATCTGGCAGTAAGAAATCTTGATTTGGGAATTTTAACCGAAGAACGGGAACGATTCCAAAAGGTCACTTTCAACGGAAGAATTCAAGGAACAGGATTAACAGCCAATACTGCCCTGATTTCAGTCAATGCCAATGTTCGAAACATAGGCTTTAGGGATTACAATTATCAAAACATACAAACCAATGCCACCTACGGTAAGGACTTATTCAGTGGAGAGTTGAACATCAAAGACCCCAATGTCCATGGAAACTTTAAAGGTACTTTGGACCTTCGGAACGGGAAGGATTCCACCAAGCTTGTAGCCATGGTAGATACGCTGCATTTACAGCCGCTTGGATTTGCTGACAGGGACATCAGTATTTCGGGTAAATTTGACCTTGACACCAAAGGCATCACTGTAGATGATGTGGAAGGTATTGCCAAATTCAGCAACGTCACCGTGGGCTATGATGACAGAAGTTTCAGCATAGACAATTTCTTCTTTCAATCCCTGTTCACCATGGACCGGACTAGGATGATCTCCCTTAATTCCGATCCATTGGTAGCAGGAATTTCAGGAAACTTTAAGATCAGTGATGTCATACAGGACATGGAAAACCTTTTTGAGGACTACAAAGCCATATTGACCAATAAAGAGCCACCCATCCGAACAGCTGAGCAGGAAAATACGGAGGAATATACAATTGATATTTCCTTGAATCTCTATGATATCAACCCGCTTATCCACTTAATTGAACCCAAAGCCAGTATTTCCAAGGGAACCAAAGTTGAAGGCGCATTTTACAAAACAGCAGACAATACGGTGCTCAACTTTTACTCCAGTGTAGACACCCTGATATACAATGGCAACCTTTTTCTTTTCAATGATGTGGATTTGAATACGGCCAAACTGAAAAGTAGCAGCGATGTGTTGGCTGCTTTTTATGTCAATTCCAAAAAGCAAAGGTTTGGAAAAAATCTTGAATTTGACAATTTTTCCCTTGAGTCACTCTGGAACCAATCCAGCATAGGCGTAAAAATATACACAGACCAACTGGCTACCGGAAGCTATGCCAATATCTCCAGTAACGTTTTCTTTTATGAAGACAACATCACCATTTTGGTAGATTCTTCAGATATCAAACTGATTGATAAGTATTGGCATTTTGATGAGGACAATTACACCATTTTTACTAGAAATGGCATAGAATTCAATAACTTAAAAGCCTACAATGAGAATCAGTTTATTTCGGTAAATGGATTGGTAAGCACTGACCCTGAAGAAGCACTGGCTTTAGAAATCAATGATTTTAATTTGGAATTTTTCAATACCCTGGGACCTCAATCCTATACCGGCACCGCCAATGGCATGTTTGCCTTCAGCAGCCTATTTGATCAACCCATCATCAATGGAAACCTTTCTTTGGGTGAGTTCTATATCAACAATTTTCTGATTGGGGATATCAATGCTTCCACTTATTTGGAAAACAGCAAGATCAATCTCACCATGGAGAATTTCAGGGAGGACCTCAAGGTGATTGAGGTCAATGGCTTTTTGGCCACAGAGGATGAGGGGCTACAACTAAGAGCCATATTTGACCAGGCCAACCTCTCGGTTCTGGAGCCTTTTCTTTCAAATTACATCACTGAAATGGGAGGCAATCTGAGTGGTGGTGCAGACATCACAGGTTCCCTTACCCGACCGATAGTCAATGGTACAGGTCGACTTGATGAAGGGACATTCCGCATCAACTACCTCAATACCCTTTATAAGCTAAATGGAAACATTAATTTTTCCCAAGGACAAATCAGCTTTCAAAACTTGGCCATAACAGACGTCCAAGGCAATCAGGCCAATATGACAGGGGACATCAAGCACGCCGGTTTCAGGGACTTTGTCATGAATATCGGGACTGATATGCGCAACTTTCAAGTGCTGAATACCACTTTAAGACAAAATAAACTTTTTTATGGCCTCGCTTATGCCACGGGAAGGTTAGATATCAAAGGGGAGGCATCCAACTTAGATATCATTGCCAAAGCCACTTCACAACCCAATACGAGGATTTATATCCCAATCGGATCCACAGATGTACAGGCTCAGGAAGATTATATACGCATCATAAATGTAAGAGATACCGCCAGTTTTACTGTTGAAGGGAGGTCGGTGGAGAAACTGGCCATCAATAACATCCGAATGAATTTTGATCTTGATGTGACTCCCGATGCTTATGTGGAAATACAAATTGATCCCAGAACAGGCGAAAATATTCAAGGCAGAGGGAAAGGGGTTTTAAAGCTCAATATTGATACCCAGGGTGAGTTTTCCATGACCGGAAATTATGAGATCACAGATGCCAAGTACAATTTTTCACTTTACAATGTGGTCAGAAAAGAATTTAAAATTGAACCCGGAGGGCGTATTTCTTGGTTCGGAGACCCTTATGAAGGCATTATGGACATCAGGGCTATTTATCAGGAAAATATAGCCTTGAATTCTCTCCAAACCCTTCAGGTCAATCCTGAATTTGAAGACCCAAATCTGCGAAGGAGATTTCCGGTCAGAGTCAACATGGATTTGAGGGGAAACCTGTTATCTCCTGACATTGGTTTTGCCTTTGATTTCAGTGAATTTCCGGAAGGGGAAATACAGACCACCATTTCTGCTTTCAACAACCGGATTGCCAATGATGAACAGGAAAAAATCAGACAGGTCTTTTCGGTCATCATGTTACGGCGGTTTTCCCCCGAGGGACAGTTTGCAGGGGCCGGGATAGGTTTTTCCAACCTCAGCCAACTTGTATCTTCCCAACTAAACAGCCTGGTAGCTCAAGTAGACCAAAACCTTGAAATAGATTTTGACCTAGGAACTTTAGATGAGGCAGCATTGGAAAGTTTTCAACTTAGGTTGGCGTATACCTTTTTGGATGGTAGGCTGAGGGTAACCAGGGATGGAGGTTTCACCGATCCACAAGGCAATTCCAATATCAATACCATTGCAGGTGACTGGCAGGCGGAATACCTGCTATCAGAGGACGGTCGCTACCGGATAAGGGTCTACAACCGGACCAACTTCAACAATGTGCTGAGCTCACTTAATCTCGCCAATCAGGTCAATACCTACGGAGTTGCTTTTTCCCAAAATATATCCTTTAATTCATTTAAAGAGCTTGTTGAAAATATTCGGAAAAGCAAAAATGAAAGGCTAAGAATAAATGATACTGATGATTTCCTTAGGTATGGAGAAGGAAGAAACCCTGAAAATGAAAATCTTCCACTCCATGATGCAGAAAACGATTTTATAAAAGTTCAAATGGCTGAGCCTAAGCTCCCCATTGAGAAAGAGGAATAATCACCAAACTTTTTCAGCCTCACGGGTTATATCTTTATAAAACCATTCCATTATGAAAGAAAAAATCAATCTTTTTTGGTTTAGAAGAGACTTAAGGCTAGAAGACAATACCGGTCTTTATTATGCTTACCAAAATGAAGAAAATGTTCTTCCCTTATTTATTTTTGATCAGGAAATATTGGACGAATTAGAAGACAAAAAAGACGCTAGAGTTCAATTTATCCACGACCAAGTGAGCAGGCTTCACGATCAACTGAAATCCTATAAATCATCCATTTTGGTGAAGTATGGCAGGCCCTTGGATATCTACAAAGAACTTCTGGATAAATTTGAGGTGAAATCGGTCTACACCAACAGGGATTATGAACCTTACGCCATTCAAAGAGATAAAAGCGTGGAAGAATTCCTGAAAAAAAACAATGTAGATTTTTTAGATTTCAAGGATCAGGTCATCTACGAAAAGGATGAAATAACCAACGGAAGTGGGGATTTTTACAAAGTGTTCACCCCTTTCAGCAGGGTTTGGTTACAGAAATTCAAATCCACTGATTTTGAATTGTTGAACTTAAGTAAAGGAAAAAATAATTTTTACTCCACTTCTCCCTTCCCCATTCCCAGCTTGAAGGATATTGGTTTTGAAAAGTCTGATATCAAGATTCCTCCTTTGGAGATTGACAAACCTTTGATACAGAACTATGACAAAACCCGTAATTTTCCAGCTATCCATGGGACAAGCCGATTGGGTATTCATTTAAGGTTTGGAACAATTTCAATCCGTAAACTTGCCCTAGAAGCAGCCAAACTGAATGAGACCTACTTGAATGAATTGATTTGGCGGGAATTTTATATGATGATCCTTTACCACAATCCACAGGTAGTAGACCGAGCCTTTAAGCCCCAATATGATAAAATTCCATGGAGAGATGCGCCAAAGGATTTTGAAAAGTGGTGTGCAGGCATGACCGGTTATCCTATTGTAGATGCAGGCATGAGGGAACTCAATCATTCCGGTTATATGCACAACAGGGTTAGGATGATCGTGGCCAGCTTTTTGACCAAGCACTTATTGATAGATTGGCGATTGGGTGAAGCTTATTTTGCCAAAAAACTTCTAGATTATGAATTATCTTCCAACAATGGGGGTTGGCAATGGGCGGCTGGAACCGGCACAGATGCCCAGCCCTATTTCAGAATCTTCAATCCGGAGTCTCAAACCGAAAAGTTTGACAAAGAAAAAAAATACATTAAAAAGTGGGTTCCTGAATACGGTACCGAGAAATATCCTGACCCAATGGTAGACCATAAATTTGCACGGGAAAGGGCATTGGAAACATTTAAATCAGCGTTGGATTAATGAACATAGGAGACAAAGTCAGGTTACTTCATGGCAATGAGGAAGGAGTTATTACCAAAATTTCTTCAGGAGGACGAATTGAAATTGAAATTGAGGAAGGATTCAGAATACCTGTCATGAAAAATGAGATTGTGCTTATTCATGAAGCGGAACAAGCTCATTTTAAAAAAGCACCTGATGAAAACAAAAAAATTTCACCCTCTACCAGCAAAAAAGGTAAACCCGAGGAACAAGGTTTATTCTTAGCCTATCTCCCCAATAATGACAAAGTACTTAGCCTTTTTCTCATCAATGCAATGGAAAAGGACCAACATTTTTCAGTTTCCCAAGTATACGGGGAAAATTCAATCACCATTGGCCATGGAATGCTGCAAAGCCTGTCGAGCACCAAACTCTTGGAATGCGTCATGGCAGAATTCGAACAATGGCCCCCTTTACAGCTAAGCTTACATCCGATCAATAGAGCCATAGAAAGAACACAACCCCCACTCAATAAAACGATAAAATTCAAAGCCAGCACCTTTTTCAGAAGCAAATCAAAGGCTCCAATATTGGGAAAAGATGGGTATGTATTCAACATTGCCCAAGCAAATGTCGCACTTGATGTCCAAAAACTCAATCGGGAACTTCAAGGCCAAGCCTCGGTCAGCCTAGCCCCGCAATTCAAGCGGCCACCTAAGGAAGTTGACCTTCATATCGAAAAGTTGAGCAAGGAGCATGAATTTTTAAGCAACAGTGAAATCATTAAGTTTCAAATGGATACCTTTGAGAAAAATCTGAATTATGCAATAGCGAGCGGAATGGATGAAATTACTTTTATCCACGGCATCGGCAACGGAATATTGAAAAAAGAAATTCACAAATACCTCAGTCAATTTGAAAATATTAAGTACTTTCAGGATACTCAAAAAAACCGTTTTGGTTACGGAGCTACTTTGGTGAAAATAAAATAGAAACACATGCAAGTGAAGACCTCTCCGATTTTTGATCTTTTTGACCAACAATTTGATTTGGCAAAAAAGAGTTTTTCCTCCCTCAATAAACAATTCAGATCCAAAAAAGCCATTGAGCTGGAGGAAAAAATCATTTTTCTGGAAATCTATATTGATCTACTGGCCAAAATTCATTTCAGCGACAAATCTTTCAAGTTCAGGTTATTTAAGCCGTTTAAAGCCTTGTTGAAAAATGTAAGGAAGGTCCATCACCTTAAACTGATCAGAACAGCTTTGGAATACCAAAAAAGCCTCAAGCTAATGGGTTACAACTCTTATGAAAAGCACATAGAGGCCGAAAAAAAAGTTTTGTACAATGAGGTTTATGATCAGGTCACCGCAACGCCTTTCGGGATATGGGAAGATCTGTACAAAGAAGCTTTTCAATACAGCCAAGATCTTCGGCCACTGCTTATCAATACTGCCACTACCCAAATCATCAATGAGGAATTGGAATATTTCAGGTTAGAAAACAACAGCAACTTGAAACCAAAAACCATCAAAGATATTCATGAAGGCTTACAGATCATCATTGCGCTTGAAAATATTAGAATGCTGTCAGGATTAAATCCAATTTTTGTGGAAAGTATCCATGAAAAAATGAATCAACTAAAAAGGTCCCTTTACCTTTGGTACCAAAATCATTTACTTCTGCAACATCTCAGCTTCTTTTTGACAGAAAAGGAGGACGTCAATTCCAAATATAAACAGCTGATATTGGATTTGGGCACCCAGAAAAGCAAATTGACAGAGAAGGTGACCGATCAATGCAAGTACTTATTCAAAAGGATCCTATAGGATTCAGGCACATGGTCCAGAGAAGTAGCAAAAAAGGGATTTTCTTAATGTTTTGAATCCTATTTTGTTCAGCTCATATTTTTGAAAGTGCGGCAGCAATATCGTTTTTAAGGTCCTCAGCATCTTCTATCCCTACACTGAGTCGGATCAAAGAATCCACCAATCCTACTTTTTCCCTTTCTTCTACAGGAATGCTTGCATGGGTCATAGAGGCTGGATGTCCGCAAAGAGATTCTACACCACCCAGAGATTCTGCCAGAGTGAAATAGTGAAGGTTTTCTAGTATTGTCTTGGTATCCTCTATCCTGTTGCCTACGGTAGTGAAGGAAATCATTCCTCCAAAAGCCCGCATTTGTCTTCTCGCCACATCATGATTGGGATGGTCTTCAAAACCTGGCCAATAGACCTTCTCCACCTTGGGATGATTTTTCAGGTAAGCAGCTATGGTTTTTCCATTTTGACAATGCCTTTCCATTCGAAGGTGAAGGGTTTTGATCCCTCTTAGGACTAAAAAACAATCCTGTGGACCAGGTGTAGCGCCACAGGAATTCTGTATAAATCTTAACTGTTCAGCCAAATCATCATCCTTGACAACCAATGCACCCATGACCACATCAGAATGCCCGGAAATGTACTTGGTTACGGAATGCATAACAATATCAGCACCCATATCCAGGGGATTTTGAAGATAAGGCGTCGCAAAAGTGTTGTCCACCGCCAATAAAACCTTATGTTTTTGGGCAATCTTGACCACCGCCTCAATGTCAATGATGTTCATCATGGGATTGGTTGGTGTCTCTACCCAAATCAACTCGGTTTTTTCAGTAATGTATTTTTCAATGCTCACGGCCTCCTCCATAGAGATAAAATGGAACTTGATGCCATATCGCTCGAATATTTTAGTGAAAATTCGGTAAGATCCACCATAAAGGTCATTGGTACTGATCACCTCATCTCCGGGATTCAATAACTTGATGACAGCATCGATAGCTCCCATGCCGGAGGAAAAGCAAAGCCCGTGTTTTCCATTTTCCAAAGCGGCCAAATTATCCTGTAAGACGGTCCTAGTAGGATTGTGGGTCCTGGAATATTCGTATCCCTGATGGTCTCCCGGAGACTTCTGAACATACGTGGAAGTTTGAAAAATCGGGGTCATGATAGCCCCGGTAGAGGGGTCAGGTTTGATACCTGCGTGGATTACTTTTGTTCCAAATTTCATATTTTTTATCGCTTTCAGCTAAGCAGAACAATGTCTGTCCAAGAAATTATCCTTTAGAACAGTCATGTTGATTACCTCTTTTTTGTTAGGGTAAATTATTTTGACAGGATGGTGATCTGCTGTCAATTTAGAACACATCCTTTCAAATTGAAAAGAAAATTTAAATTTTCTAGATAGTTGTCCCAAAGATGAAAAAAAAGGCCACCATTTTCAAACAAATAAAAAATTTATACCAGACAAATCCACAGATGCTTTTTTTGCTCATTGGGGTGACTTTGTAGGCTTAGGTTGTTTTGCTTTTGGAAAAGAAAGAAAACCCAGCAGCCCTATAAGTTTTTTTTACCAATGGACCTAGAAATGGATTGGTATTCCATTGGTTGATTCTTTAACTTGCTATCAATTTAATTTACGATTTCAACTTTAATCTACCATGTTTGACAGTGATTCCAGGTTTGCAGCCCTGCGCTGGTACCGTAAACTCCGGTTAGGCTGGATATTTAACACCTCAACTTTTACAGGAAATTTGATCATCGCACTTTTGGTCAGTTACTTTTTCAAAAGGTTGGGATATGAGGAGGAAGTGAATTTTGTCTTTTTTGTTAGCATTTTGGCCATTGGTCTGTGGGTAACGGAAGCCATTCCTCCATTTGCTGTTGGCATTCTGATCATTGCCACCCTTTTGCTGGGGTTTGGAACTGATTATATTATGGATCACCGTGCGCCGGTGGAAATGTACCTAGGTACTTGGACAAGCAATGTCATTTGGTTATTGCTGGGTGGATTTTTTCTGGCAGAAGGCATGAGTCAGGTGGAATTGGACCGGTCTCTCTTCAGATTTACAGTAAAAAGGTTTGGAGAAAATCCGGAAAAACTTCTGCTTGGATTGATGATGACTACTGGATTGGCCAGCATGGTCATGTCCAACACGGCTACTACGGCCATGATGATTTCCTCCATCGTTCCTTTGGTTCGGATTTTAGGAAAAAACTCCCATTATTCAAAAGCCCTGCTTGTTGGCATTCCAGCTGCTGCTACAGTGGGGGGAATAGGTACCATAATAGGTAGTACCCCCAATGCCATAGCTGTGGGAGCTCTTCAGGAAAAAGGAATTTACATTACTTTTGTGGACTGGATGATGTTCGGCTTTCCTACTGCCTTAATTTTAGTGTTTCTGTTTTGGCGGTACTTGGTGTACAAACTTGACCTTTCTAAGGTTCAGTTGGATCTCTCTCAGCTTCCTCAAAAAAATCCAAAAATTGATCCTTTCAAAAGAAAAGCTGTCATAGTAACACTTTTCATCACGGTATTGATGTGGTTGACTGAACCCCTTCATCAAATTCCGATTGCAGCCACTTCCGCTATCCCAATAGTCCTGCTTACATTGACACAAGTGATCAATGCCCTTCAGGTGAGGGCTCTCCCATGGGATACGCTTATGTTGGTAGCTGGAGGTCTTGCTTTGGGCATTGCATTGGTGGATGTGGGATTGGCGGATATTGTAATGGACAAAATCAATGGATTGTCCATACATGTGATCGGAGTAGCCTTGATTTTTAGTCTGATAGGGGTTTTGCTTTCCAATGTGATGAGCAATACCGCTGCGGCTTCCATTTTGGTGCCTTTGGGTTTGGCCCTTGTCCCCCCATTTGGGACCGCCGTACCCTTGATTGTGGCCATTAGTTGCTCTTGTGCCCTTTTGTTACCGGTTTCCACTCCTTCTAATGCCATTGCCTATGCCACGGGTTTGATGGAACAAAAGGATTTTAGAGCTGGAGGTTTGTTTTTTGTTTTAATAGGTCCTGTTGCTGCTTTCGTATCCGTGATGTTGTGGGTATTGTTGTATCTCTAGATTCTTTATGATTTTCACTTTGCGCAATTAGCAATTCCTAATCATTAAAAATTATTTGATCCGAAGGTTACTTTTGCTTCGAAACAAAAAAGTCATTTGGAAGAAGATGTGGATTCAAATTCAAGGTTTTGAAAGGTTACACAGGTAAAAAAATTTACTCTTTTCACCAACCCACTTCTTCCTAAAAGATTATTAGCTCTCCATTTCAATTTATTATTTCTTATTTTAATAAATTTACAGTCTTTTATTTTATTGTTTTTTAATAATTCAAAATTTTAATTTATGTATTTTTCCCAATTCCATTGATGGAGAAATGAGCTGTTTGCAATTCAGATAGCTAGAGTCGAACCAGCATTTCTGATTACTATTTTTTGCCAAAGGGCTAAGCAAAGCGCAGATTTTCAATTATCGAATGACATGGTTCTAACCTAATTTAGTTCTCAGATTCGTGCTTTATCTGTCATTTAATGCCATTTGCCATGAAAAAAGTTGCCCTTAAATCCAGAAACAATTCAGGAGATTTTTGCCTTTCTCTCCTCTTATTGCTTATCCTGTGGATGGCTTCTGTAGAAGAGGTAAGTCTCTTTGCCAAGCAAATTGAGCACCCCATATCTGATCATCTACAGTTTACCATTGTTCACCAAAACTCAAAAATCGGGTGGATCAAATTGCAAAAGTCCAAATCGGAAAACCGTCAAATCATCAGTCTTCAATCTGAAATTTCAACCCGTTTTATTGTTAAATACATCATTATAGGAATTGAGGAGTCAACCTTTGAAAATGGTGTTTTGGTCAATGGCGCCATATGGCGTGTCTGGAATGGGCAAGAAAAAGCCAACAAAACCATTCAAAAGACCCCTCAGGGATATCAAATGCATGAAAAGGGCCAAACCGAAGTCATCAAATTACCATCTGTTACCTTTAATTTACATTGTCTCTATTTTGAAGAACCAAAAGGATTGACTGAGGTATTTTCGGACAATTACGGAAGATTTTTTCCTATTTCTGAAATTGATAATGGACTTTACGCCATAGTTTTTCCTAATCAGGTCCAACAAAGGTACCTCTATAAGGAGGGAAAATTGCAGGAGGTGACCGTCAAGGGACCCGCTTACAAACTAAGATTTCTATTAGAACCTTAACTTAATTTCATTATGAAGATTTTGATCACAGGTGCCACGGGATATTTGGGTAACGCACTCCTTCATCATTTATTAGGTCTTGGACATCAGATCCAAGTCTTGGTCAGAGAACCCAAGAGCTTCACTTTCCCAAAAAATGAAATGCTACATGTCGTCAAAGGGGATCTTCGTAGTTTTCAAGACTGTATGCATGCACTTCAGGGCTGTGAGGTTTTGTATCACTTGGCGGCTTTGATAAATTTTAGACCAAAAAGGTACTTGGATGTTTATGAAGTAAATACTTTCGGAACATCCAATTTGCTAAAAGCCTCTTGGCAATTGGGTTTGAAAAAAATTGTTTTTTGCAGCAGTACAGGAGTTTACGAACCTCAAAATGGTAAGATTCTGAATGAAAACAGCCCATGCCTATTCCACAAAAAAAGACCCTACGAAAATTCGAAATTATGGGCAGAAAGGGAGGTAATCTCCTATGCAAGAAAGGGATTGCCTGCTGTCATTGCTTCGCCTTCAAGAATTTATGGCCCTTCCCCAGGCCACCAAGGTTCAGGCTTGAATAATTTCATCCGAAAAATCCAGTCGAATTATATTGTTCCCATTCCGGATTTTGTAAACAGCATTGGAAATTATACCTATATCCAAGATGTGGTAAATGGACTTGAATTGGCAATGACATTTGGGAAATCAGGTCAAAAATACATTTTAGGCGGTGAAAACATTGGCTATGACACATTGATGAAATGTTTAAAAATTCATTTCAATGCTAATGTACAGTATTTAAAAATCCCTCTTGGTCTGATCAAAACGTTTTGCCCTCTGTTAGATGATTCTTTTTTAGTCAAACTCTTTCCTAAAATACCTCCGACCTACCTCATTGAAAGACTAACTCAAAATTTGGCTTTTAACTGCAATAAAGCGAAAGATGAATTGGGGTATGAAATAGTCCCTTTCGATGAAGGGATTAAGCAATCGGTGGCTCATTATAGGGCTTTTCATGTACCAAATATTTATCTCAAAACTCACCTTTAAATGCTTAAAACCATGAAAAATCACATGATCTCCAGCCGGAAAAAAGACGGCTTCGCCCAATTTCTGACTTGTTTGTTGGTAGCAATACCCCTGATTGTTTCAATTCTAGCTTTGGCGGACTTTACTGCTTCTTCTATTGGTAAATATGTACTTTGGTTTTTCTCTGGATGGCTATCCTGGACACTAGTAGAATATATGGGCCACAGGTTTTGGATGCATCATCGCATTTACAAAATGAACAATAAAATATATGCCTCTCACATGAATCACCATAAGCATCCCACTGATATTCAGATCACAGACCGCCATAGAATTGGATTGGTTTCAATCAGTTTTACACTGATTTATCTAAGCTTTATTTTTAATGGATACTTCACGGTCTTTGTTGGGTTTTACAATGGTTTTGTGCTTTACACCCTTATGCATATCGTTTTACATCAAAAATGGGCCGAAAAAGTTTTCCCTGATCTCCAGGATATGCATATTCACCATCATGGGAAATATCCTGATCGTTGTTTTAGCTTCAGCACCACTTTGTGGGATAGGATCTTTGGTACAATGGCCCCAAAAAACGCTGGTATTAGTCCTGACTTTAGGGCATATTATTTCAAAAAAGAACCAATTGGAAAATAGGAGAACGAAAAATCAGATATTTTTAATAAGTTTTAGGTAAAAGATCAATATAATAATCTTTCCCAATCAATCCACCTAAAATCCATCCAGGTTCTTGGTTTTTTCTGCTGGAATTTTAGGAAAGTCAAAAGGGAAAAGGCTTTCTTTTCCCTTTTGATTCCATTTTTAAAATGAAACTTAATCAGTTCTTGTATATAAATCAAGAATAACCTATATAGTTATTTTTTACCCCCTACCCTGCTTTTAAATCGCTTTGGAAACTGAAATTCATTGAATACCATGGAAATATGGAATCGTAAAAATACATATCCCTTTCAAACCAAGTATTGTCATTTAAAGGAAAAAATTGCTGTTCCTATATAATTATTTTTTTATGTAGTATTTTTTTATGTATTTTTTGACCTTTAAATCAAATCCTACTTTTACCTATACAATTTCATGAAGCAATTTAGCTTGCTGTTTTGTTTGCTCACCCTGAGCATTTCCACCCTTTTGGCACAAGAAGGAACTAACAGAGAAGAAATCATTGAAACCTATAGTAAGTTTGTCCCGATTTTGCAGGAGACTGCCACGGGTGGTTTTTATGCGGAGCCATCCAAAACCATCAAAGGACATCCTCGATTTATTGAAGCCCCCCTTACCCCTGGCAAAATAACCATCAATGGAATCAATTATGTTGACATCCCCCTGTCTTACGATATTTTCACGGATGACTTGGTCACATTTCATCCCAGCCAAAACCAACGCATCATTTTAAAACCTGAAAAAGTCTCCCGTTTTGTATTAAGCGACGGTACTGAATTTACTTTTAAACCTAGTCATCCCGGATACTTTTATTATAGAAATGGCATCTATGAGTTGATCTGGGAAGAAGGCGTTGAGGTATTGGCCAAACACCACAAACATACCAAAGTAGGAAAAGATGATGGACAGCATAGTGTGGTTTTTTTCCAGGTCAGTGACTTTTTTATTCTAAAGGATGGAGAATTCCATCCCATCAAGCGCAAAAAACAAGTGATAAAACTTTTAGGTCTGGACAAAAAAGCCTTAAAGCCCGTCCTGAAAGAAAATGGAATACGATACAGGACCATGAAAAGAGAATATTTAAAAACAGCAGCTAAAATGTATGCACAGGGCCTTACTGACAAAGAACAATGAAAAAATTCTTTACTCTCATTTTTATTGCCTTAGTATTATTCACCTTTTCTGCGTCAGTTGATGCTCAAGAGTTGGCTGAAGACAGAATTTCAGGGGTTTTTTTGGACATTCCATTTCCTCGTTTTGCAGATCAGGTGGAAAGGAATAGTTCCTTTCGGTTTTACTTCGATACTGAAAATCTACAAGCTGTGCGTGTCAAGCTGAGTGCAGACCAAAACAGAATTCAAGATGTTTTAGATATCATTTTTGAAAATACAGATTGGAAATACACGATTGATGCACAGAAACGGATCTTTATTTCTAGGGACCAAGCCCTTGAATTGAATTTGGCAGATGACTTTTTTGAAAAGGGTAGTTCAGAATTGGATACCGTTCGATATGAATCAGATGGTGAGGAGCTGGATCGTTTTTTCCTGAGAAACAAACTTTGGGTAATTGGGAATTCTCAAAAAAGCAAATCTGCTTCTGAAGCAGTATTATCCGGTATAGTAACAGGTCTTGAATCTGGGAAACCTTCTTCAGGAACCCTTATTTTTGAAAAAAAGAATTACACTCAGGCCATTGTAGATGATCAAGGAAGGTATTCCTTGACCCTACCCAAAGGTAGGCATACCATTTTGGTACAAAGTATGGGTGGCGTACAGGAGCAAAGACAAATCAATCTTTTAGGGGACGGAACTTTAGACATCACATTAGAGGAAAATATCTATTCTCTGGGTGAGGTGGTAGTGAGTTCAGAGAAACTTTCCAATATCAACAGACCGGAAATGGGTGTTCAGGCTATTTCCATGCAATCCTTGAGAAAAATACCTACTGCCTTAGGGGAAGTGGATGTGATCAAAGGCATACTGACCCTCCCGGGTGTAAAGACCGTGGGTGAAGCCAGTGTGGGATTCAATGTAAGAGGTGGGGCTGCGGATCAAAACCTGATTCTGTTTAATAATGCAACTATCTATAATCCATCCCATTTATTCGGACTGTTTTCTGCATTCAATTCCGATGTGGTCGAGGGTGTGGAACTGTACAAAGGCAGTGTACCAGTTCAGTATGGGGGAAGGCTTTCCTCAGTACTCGACGTCAAGCCAAAATTCGGTAATTCGGAAAAAATTTCGGGTAGCGGAGGCATTGGACTATTGACCAGTCGATTGATGCTGGAAGGTCCGATAGGAGAAAATACCACCTTTGTCGTTGCCGGACGTTCTACCTATTCCAATTGGTTGCTTAACCTGCTGGAAGACAATACCGAATTCACAGGTGGGGGAGCTTCATTTTATGACCTTAACCTGAATGTGCAACATAAGATCGATGACAACAATACCCTTAGGCTCACTTCTTACCTGAGCAGTGATACATTCCAGTTTGATCCGGATACCACTTTTTCCTACAGTAACAAAAGTGTCAACTTAGCATGGGTCCATTATTTCAATGACCGGCTTGAAGGGGAATTTGTGGCGGGTATTGACAATTACCAATTCCAAATCGCTGGAAGGGACGATCCATCAAATGCTTTCGACTTTGGATTCAACATCAACCAGCAGCATTTGAGGGCCAATTTCTCCTATGAATTGGACAATCAGCACACCTTTAACTTTGGAATGAACAGCATTTATTATGGGATTCGTCCGGGTACTTTTGATCCTTTTGGAGAAAATTCGATTGTCATACCGGAATCAGTGGACCGGGAACAGGCACTCGAAACTGCCTTGTATTTTGGGGATAATTTTGAAGTGAATGATGTATTTTCCATCAATTATGGCGCTCGGTATGTGCTTTACAATTACTTAGGTCCAGGTACAGTCAATAATTATGCTGTGGGACAGCCCAAATCCGAATCTACTTTGGTCAACCAATCAGAATTCGGTAGAGGTCAGGTGATCAATTCTTACCACGGACCTGAATTCAGGGTATCTGCCAGGTATTCTCTCGATAATTTTTCCTCCGTCAAGGCCAGTTTCAATACCATGAGACAGCACATTCACCTCCTGACCAATACTTCGGCCATCACGCCTACGGATGTATGGAAGCTGAGTGATCCTCATGTTAGGCCTCAGCTGGGAAATCAGTTTTCAATCGGATATTACAAAAACTTTTCGGTCAATGACTTGGAAACTTCGGTGGAAGTGTACCACAGAAGCATGCGGAACCTGATTGATTACCGAAGTGGGGCAAGTTTGTTTCTGAATAACACCATAGAACAAGACATTCTCAATACCGAGGGACGAGCATATGGAGCTGAATTTCTAGTCCGAAAAAACAATGGAAAATTGAATGGCTGGGTCAGCTACACCTTCTCAAGGTCGCTTTGGAGAACTTCTCCCGATGAACTTGGGGAACAAATCAACGATGGGGCCTATTACCCAAGCAACTTTGACCAACCTCATGATATCATGGTAGTGGCCAATTATGAATTCAGCAAGAGAATCAACACCTCACTGAATGCCAATTACAGCACTGGAAGACCAATTACCTTACCCATAGCCAAATTCCAGTATGCTGGGTCAGAACGAGTTTATTTTTCTGATCGAAACCAATACCGCATACCTGATTATTTCAGAATTGACTTGGCTTTTAACATGGAAGGCAACCACAAAGTCAGAAAATTGGCCCATGCTTCCTGGTCTTTCGGAGTATATAACCTATTGGGAAGAAGCAACCCCTATTCCGTTTATTTCACCCCAGTCAATGGCATTCTGGAAGGTTATCAGCTCTCCATCTTTGCCAGTCCGATTCCTTTTATCACCTATAATTTCAAGTTTTGATGTTCAGGTTTAACCAACTAATTCCGCCTTTATTAATGTTCATGCTTTTGATGGCATGTAGGGAGCCTTTTGAACCGGAGGTGACCGATATTGACTTCTCCATATTGGTGGTAGAAGGCCATATAGAAATCGGAGATTCGGAAACCCTTATCAGACTGAGCAGAACCATTCCTTTAGGCAGTCAGGATAGCGTCAATCCTGTGAGAGCTGCCCAGGTATCTGTTGAAAGTATAAGTGGCCAGAATTGGAGCCTTGTCCAATCCTCTCCAGGTTCCTATTCAGGGGAACTGAATCTACCGGAAAATCAAGATTACCGTCTCAGAATATCAATGCCTTTTGAAGGTCAGGTGTATCTATCCGAATGGCTTGAACCTATCATAACTCCTGAAATAGAGCAGGTAGGATTCACCCAACAAGAAGACTGGGTAGAGATTTTTGCCAGTACTCAGGGAAGCGAAGAAAACCAATATTTCATTTGGGATTATGAAGAAACCTGGAGGTTTAGACCTGCGATTATTTCAGGTTTCATTTATGATCCTGAGGTAGGTAATGTAGTAATGAGAAACCAAGATCAAAGGACTGATGTCTGCTGGCTGAGTTCCAAATCTACCGGCATTCTGATAGAATCTTCTTCCAGATTTTCCAATGATTTTATCCCAAGAAAAGAAATAACCCGAATACCCGCTCAATCCGAAAGGTTAGGGCAACGATACAGCATTTTGGTAAAACAAAGGGCAATAAGCAGAGAAATGTTTGATTTTTGGGAAATCATGAGGAAAAATTCAGATGATCTAGGGGGGATATTCAGCCCTTTGCCTTCCTTGGTGAGAAGCAATGTTTTTAATGAAAATGACCCAAACGAAAGTGTGATAGGCTATGTATCGGCAGGGAAATCTTCTCAAAAACGATTCTATATCTCATTTGAGGAAATCGCTCCATGGAGGGTTGTAGAACCAGCCTATGCTGGTTGTAGGATATATAATGATACAGTAAGTATCAGTGAAGTTCAAGGGGAATTCGGTAGCGGAAGTACCGTGCCTGTGATAGGGATTTCCAATGATATGGGTTTTATGGTGGGATATAGAGGTGCTCCGAGGGCCTGTACAGATTGTACCTTGAGAGGGACCAAAGAAAGACCTGAATTTTGGGAGGACTGATATGAAAGCCAAAACAAATATTTACCTGTTTTCCTTTGTAGGAATTATTTTCCTTAAACTTATGGTAGAGCCTTTGGTGGCTCAAACCTCCCCTTCCAAAGGTCCAAAAGACGAGGTTATTGCCCATTTGAATAAAACCATTTTTGTGTCTGGCGAGACGCTTCATTTCTTCGTTTCGGCTCTTTTAGATCAAAAAAACTCACCTTCCAAAATCGCATATGCTGAACTGATCAGCCGTGATGGAGAAGCTTTGGCGCAGGAAATCATTCCACTCAATAATGGCAGCAATCGCGGTTATCTGGAGATTCCGGAAAACCTGGTCTCAGACCATTATTTGATCAGGATCTATACCCGAATGACCCCCATCGATGATACAGAGAAGGGTCCTTTCCACCAATTTATCACTGTAGTCAATCCAAAAAAGCCCCCCCTCAGGGAAGTTAGACAAACTGACCCCTCGAAAAATACAGGCATAATTAATCCTTCAACACAAAACCTGATTACTTTGGGGCGAAACAAGGTAAATGCTAAAGATTCGGTGCAATTCACCCTTAGCAAAACAGGTGGAACATTTCTTGGTCTATCGGTTTCTTTGCAGAACCCTTTTCTCATTGGCCCCTTGTCTAAACCTTTTTACAGATCGATCTATCAATCAGGCCAAATAGAACACAGGCCACTTCCTGAAATCTATGGTCATATCATCAAAGGGAAAAAATTGGATGAGAATTTTTCGGAAGAAGAAACTTACTTCCTTTCCGCCCATGGAAAGCAGTCCATGCTCTTCACTGCCAAGGCAAATGAAAGGGGTGAAGTTTATTTTGATTTGGGCCCCTTTCAAGACTACAATTTCTTAATTGCTCAATCTTCTAACTGGCAATCCGCCTTTAATTTTATTATAGAGTATCCATTCTTGGAAACCTCGTTTGATTCTGACTTTCAATTTCCTGAATTGGTGTTGGATGAAAATAACCGGGAGTTTCTCCAAAATTTGGTGCTTTCAAAAGAAAGTAATCGGTATTTAGAACCAGATGAAATTAAAAGCTGTCATGAGATTGTAACAGGGTTCAGTGCCGACCACAGCTATTTATTGGATGATTACAATAGATTTGAAGACATCGCCACCACACTCAGGGAATATGTTCCACAGGTTTTTGTCAGGAGACAAGATAAGAAATTGATTTATAGGGTTTTTAACACCCCTTACAATGTACTGTACAAAGATTTGCCCCTGATGTTGATTGATGCCATGCCCGTATTCGATAGCGATGCACTAGGCAATTTTGACCCAACCAAAATGAAAAAGCTGGATGTAGTGGCCAGGGACTTCTACATCAACCAAGATGTCTTTTCCGGTGTGATTAGCTTTACCTCCTTTGAAAACGACTTTGGAGGGTTCCCTTTACCAAACAATGCCCTTTACATCAGCTATAAGGGACCTCAAAAAGCTCGCATCCCAGTCCTTCCCAGGCCAGCCAAACTCAATGACCGATTTTATCCTGATTTCAGAAGCGTCTTGTATTGGCAGCCCGAAGTGGTTCCTCCTTCAGATCAAAAAATCGGTTTTAAAGCATCAGCCACGGAAGGCCAATTCGTGATCAGAGCCAGCTATGTTTCCCATGAAGGTCAACTGGTGACAGATGAAAAAACCTTTGAAGTAGGGCCTTCCGCACCAATGGGAATGAGAGATTGAATTCAAGGTACCAGGTTGTCAGATGAATAGATAATTAGAGTAAAGGGTTTTCAGATTTTTAAGTAATCAAGTTGTCGGAGTTTGGGTTGAGGTTATCGAGTTCCCAGTTTATCTGATTTTCAGTTTGACTGTTTATCAGTTTTCTGCTTTTCGGATTATCTGTTTATCAGATTTCCGTTTATCCAATTACCTACCTCAACAAATACATTTTCCCATAGCCTTTTCTGAAAGCCTTGTCACCGGCAGTGGCCCGGTGTTCCATAAACTGTCCGTTTTTCCGTACAAGGACCCGATATATGTAGACCCCATTGGCCAACTGATCCCCGTATTCATCCTTACCGTCCCAAGCATACTCACTGATGTTGTTGCCTATCCGTAAAGGTCCCAATTCATCTTGGAAAATTTCTCTAACTACCTTTCCTGTCACCGTCATGATCTGAATTTTGATCTGATCCGGCACCTCGCTTCCTGTCACCGTAAACACAAACCTTACACTGCTGCTGAATGGATTGGGATAAGGGTAAAAATTGGTGATTTGGGATTCATTGACCACTTCAAAATTCACCTCATAAGGCTTTTCACCGGCAGGGTTACCTGAGGCATCTGTGGCATTGATTCTTAAGGTATACAAACCGTCTTCCAGTGGGCCAGGCTGATACTCTACCTTAAAATCATCGTCCTCACTACCTGGATACCACCTCAAGTTTGGGTTACTGAAGCTGATCCTTTCAAAAGTACAGCCATCACAGGGTCTTTTTAAATACATTTCCACACCGACCGTATCTTTTTTAAACAACACTTTGTTTTCATCTTTGAGTAGGGCAGAAATCATCACCACTGGTGACACGATGTCACCATCCATGATGTAAATGCCATCAAAACTTACATCTAATATGGGATTCAAGTCGTCTTGATTGACCAATATATAATCTTGTAGATCCAGAATGTTGTTTCTGAAAGTTTGCTCTTGAAAAATCCTAGGATTAGCAAATACATTCAAGTTGAAAATTCCCGTCCTTCCCAAGGAAGTGAAAGGAATGGAAAACAGGATACTATCCCCAGCTTTTGGCGCCTCTATCTTTTTGGAAAAAGTTTCTGTCATCCTGGAGCTAGTATTGTTTAAGGTCCATTCCACCGTTACGGAATCCGGAAAATCAAAACGGGAAATGTTGAGAAACTCAAAATCAATTTCGATTTCCTGTCCTTCTTCTAAGACAAACTGTTCCTCTTTGGACTTCAAGAGTAAAACCCCCTCTGGAACTCCCGTATAATTCACCTGCCATTTGATCAACTGTTCAGGTTCATCCGCATCGGGATCATTAAGCTTGTACATCAATCTGACAAATGGAAAACTATCTGCATTGATACTGCTAAGGTCCATTTCGTCTTCTTGGACATCTTCAAAAAGGACCACTTCCTCCCCGTTGCTTCTGATACCGATGATGTCAAAGGTGGAGAAAGCTGAGTTGAAATCGGGAACTTCCTGAACTCCTTGGTAAAACCTTACCCAATCCGAAGCAGGTCCAATTCTGCTGGTGGTAATACTGCCAATGGATTCAAAACCAGCCAATTCCGTATCAAAATTCAGAATCTGTCCATTGGTGCTTTCTTCCAAATTGGGATCAGCCAATACTTCTGTTCCCTCCCCTTCCTGCATGCCCTTGCGCCCAAAAAGAATATAAGGGTCGCCGTTTTGTAAAGTTCTCAAGGCAGTTTCTGAGGCCCCGAGTTCTTTCATTCTTTGTATTACTTCATCTGGCCAGGCTTGGAAAGTTACATTACCTACAGAAAACAGGACCACATAATCTCCCTCTTTGACCATATTGATGTAATCAAGCAACATGGTTTGACCCGCACCAGTGATCCGCACATTCCTGATGTTTTGGATCAGCTGAGGTGTTTTTCCACAACTCTTTTCATCCAAAACATCGAAATTTGTCAAAGGAACCGGCAGGTAGGGCTGTAGGGTTTTTCGGTCAAAAGTCATGATGCCCAAAGAACCATTAAAACACCTTCTTTGGTCAAGGTCCAAGTTGTAAGGTATATCATTCAAATAGATTTGGACTTGGCCAAATGAAAACCCTTCCGTTTGGCTACCAAAGGTAAAAACATCCACTTTGAGGTTTACATCCTGGAATTTCCATGATCTGGGCCCACTGGTAAGCGCTTCCAGATTGTTAAGGTTATTTTGTTCCAATTGGGGCAACTGCCGCTGTATCCATCCCTCCGGTCCTTCTGAAATGTAGGTGAAGCTTGAAGTGCTCCATTCATTGATCTCATTTTCTCTAGGTTCCAGAAATCTACTCCTCCAATAATAAGTGACCGTATCCTGTGATCCGATGTTTTCCAATACATCGACTTTCCATCTTGCCAGATTAGGTGTGGCTATCCTAATTTCTTTTCGATAAGCACTGCTGAAATCGGCAGCGGTATCAAGTTGAAGCACAATATTTCTTTCTTCAATGGATTTACCAGCCATTTGAGTGACAATTTCAAGCTCTCTTTCATGTACAATGGCATAATCCAATGGTGCCAGATTCAAAGTACCGCTCATTTGAATGAATTTGTTGACCATGACCATGTTGTTGGCAAAGGTCAATTCATCCACTTCTCTGGATTTATTGACTTCGATGGTAAAAAAGTTCTCCCCTGCCGCACTGATTCCAGCATTTGGAATGGCAAAGGAAATGGTGTCTTTTCGAAAAATGGGGGATAGTTTTCTTAGGTCATAGGTAAACACAGTGCCATCAGGAATCTGCCTGCTCACCTGCAAATCAACTGTGTCCAGGTCTACTCTACCTAGATTTCGTATAACAATCTTAAGATTTAAGGAGTCTAACAGTGCGTTCAAAGGCTCTCCCTCAAACCCTTCCAGAAAAACCTCCTCCTCGGAAATGGAATAGTCCGCTTTGTCGGCTGGAAAAATCCTTACAGCAGGATCTCCAAGTAGCACAAACTGCTGGGCATGGGACCTATTCACAGATGAATTTCCATATCTCCGATAAAAGAATTTCTCACTTTCGGCTTTTACTTTCCCGATCGGCTGGTGAATCAAAGCCGAATCAGCAAAAGCGTTGGCATAAAAAGATTCTGAATACCTCCTCAGGAAAACATCCACCCCGACATGGGCATGGGCAAAAAAATTGGATGCCCCTCTGTCGGGAGTCATGACCCAATCTTCCCCAAAGGTGAGGCCTCCACCAAAGGCATTTCCGGAATCACAGCCATTGACCAACAAAACGGGGTACTTGCCTTTGTTTCGGTATCCTAGCTGATCTTCACTGGCAAAGCCGATTTCAATGTCGGTTACTGAAGCAGAAGCATGGCCAAAGAAAGTGATCAAAGAGGTGCCGTTGTTGACCTCTGTGGATACGTTTATTTCCTCAATCGTGGTATTTGAACGCTTGCGGATGGTTTGCACGTTTCCGCCTAGATAAACCCCTTCAGCAGTGGTTTTGAAACCGTTTAGAAAATTGTAATATCGCTCCAATTCAAGTGCGGTAATGCCCCCACTGAGGTGGAGGATGTTTTTTTGCCATGGCTGACTTACTCCGAGATCCTCTTTTTCAATGATTTTATCCAAGTAGTTTGAAAGTTCCTGGGCGGTTCTTGCCGGAATTCTTCCGATTCCAATGGGTGAACTGTCCGGATTGGCAGGATCCAAACCCTCACCATAGCCATTGTCCGCATAGGGGTATCCAAAAGGTGGAATTAGGTCTTGGAACGGAAAAATTGCAGGATTTTTTCTGTAGTTGAAATTGACATTTCCTGACCTTTGGATGGTAAAGATGCCGATAGATCTTCCCATCAGAAGCAACAGATCAGGTTGGTGTCTGGGGTAGTATTGCTTCAAAAAACTGTATAAACCCAAGGGACTTTTTTCCCCGTAGGCAAACTGGTCATACAGCTCTTCAATATGGACAGAAAGGGTATCAAATCCCCCTCCTGAAGGGGAGGCTCTGTAATCAGCATAGGCCTTTACAGGGTCAGAATAAGAAGTTGTGGCCCTCCTCAAAAATCTGTGGGCGACCATTAAGTATTCTGAGGGTTGATCGAGAAGATTTCTAAACCTAAGCCTTTCCATGTCCATGACCACATTGACTTGGCTTTCCTGCTGCAAGAACACGACCGATTGCCTGCCATTTCTGCCTACTGGAAAAATCAAGCTGGAGCCGTCGACAATTGGCTCCATTTTGTGGGGATCATCCTGGGCGGAAATATCGAGCGCTGTATAATTTTCGGTTATGTCTTCTAGTTTCAGCAGATTTTCACCAGGACCCAACTTGAGCAATTCCTTTGTGAAATTACCGGAAACTTTATTTTTGGTATAATGCAGCTTGACATAGCTGACTGAGATGTTGTCATTGGTACCGCCTCCTCCTATCGAACTTACCGAAACAGTTATGCTACCCGTAGGATTGAAATCAGAAAAAGCCAAGTCAGCCCGAACCTGCCTGGCTTGAAAATTATTGTACTCCAGTCGGGTCAGTTCTCTTTGATTACCCACGCCGCTTCCGGCAGAAATGGCCGTCAGGTGGGTTACTGCAGATCTTCCTACCAAACCAATTTCTATAGAATAAGTACCTCCGTTGGATAATTGACCCAGATTATCAAAAACAAAATCACGCTTATTTCCTAAGGTGATGATGGTTCCGGTCCATCCTTGTCCTTGGTCATAGGAAGAAAGCCTTACACCGGGATTGTAAGTGGGCCCTAGGTTATATTGGTCCGAGAAGACCTGCATGCTTTCACTTCCATACACCGATATCCCTGCTCCGGGATTGGCGGGGACATTTCTTACAGCCATCCGCTTCCCTCTGATGCCGGGTGTAACGGTCAAAAAGAAAGCTGTAGTATCCGAATGGGTATTGTAGTATGGATTTGCCATTTGCCCTGGATTTTGGTACAGCAATGAATCCAGAGTACCGTCATTTCTTTTGCCCCAAAACTCCAAAAAATCTCCAGGATCCAATCGACCATCCATTTCACCTTCTACGTGAACTGCTATTTCTCTACTTCGATGAAAAACCCGAATGTCTCTCGGGTCAAGCGTAGATAGGTTTAATCCGGCCTGAGAAAAAGTTGCTGCTGGAATTCTATGTATGCCATCCACAGCCGTACTCATTTTATAATATTCCTGGCCATAACTCACCCAATTGTCTTGAGCTCCAGCTATGTAGGGAAATAACCACATCAAAAAAAATCCAAGAAAATTTCTGATTCCCTGCTTCATTCTCCTGGCCAACCTTTAAAGGAACGATATTCTTTATCCAACTTTTTTAATGCCACCTTGACGCTGAACACATGCGAATAGGGGGTTTCCGATACGCTTCCAATATCACTGAGGGCATAATCTATGTGAACCAGCTCATTCAAAAAGACTCCGATTCCAAAACTGGGCTGGAATGAAGTGTAAAAGCTTTGGTCAAAATCTCTAAGCTTTTGGATATTGCCAAATCCACCTCTGAGGAAGGCTGTGTTTTTATAGCCAAACTCCAGACCCAATCTGGGATCAATACTCATTAATTCGGAATTCACGATGGTATTTCTCCTTCCATCAAAAGTAAAATTAAGGTCCATCACAGTCTGCAGTCTAAATTCATCAGAAAGCTTGAAGTTTCTGGTGGCACTCAAAATGGCTTGTGGTAGGGTGAGTTCGGTGGTATTGAGGGGCACTTCGTTGTTGGTTTGGGCATAGATGTCCCTGACCATTTCTGCATTGTGGGTCCAGGCATTGAAGGTGGTGGTCACATCCCTTAGCATGGCACCGAGTTGCCATTTGTCAAGCAGAAAAATCGCTCCGAGATCAAGACCAAAACCCCATGCTTTGGCAAATTTTCCCACATTTCTATGGATAATTTTGGTATTGGCACCGACCTTGATTTTCTCATGTACATCTCTGGCATAGGATAAGATCAGTGCATAATCTGCTGCGTTGAAAAACCGGATGTTATTGTAATTCAAGGCACCATTGGCATCATATAGAAAACGGGTATCAGGTATGTCATCAACCCCAAATCGAATCAGAGAAACCGCTACTTGGTTTTTTTCATCCAAAGGGGTAGAGAATCCTGCATAATCGTATTTGGCAATACCGGCGAAATATTCAGCATGCATCAGGGCAAATTCATATTGGTGGCTAATACCGAGGATGCCTGCAGGGTTCCAGTAAGCAGCCGTCACATCCCGGGTAGCAGACACCTGAGCCCCACCCATTCCCAAAGCTCTAGCTCCAACGCCTATATTCAGGAACTCATTGGAATATTTTGGTGCAATGCTTTGAGCATGGCTATTTTGATCAAAACCTATAAAGCATCCAAGGCCATAAAAAATGAAAATAAATAAACCTATTGCTTTCATGGGGTGGAATGAAAAATTAAATATCAACGGATTTCATATAAAATCAAAATTTCATCCGTTTTCTCTCTTAGAAATGTCCAAATATGAACAGATATATGTTCGTTCAATATACATCCATAATTGGTTTCTGTGCGAGAAAGTCATCCTTATAAAATAATGGCAAAAATATACCGATCATCAATAAACGGCTCCAATCCACCAATTTAAAGGTTTTTTCATCCATACGGGCATCCCAAATTAACATTTTTAACAAGGAAACTGGTTATACAAGCTAGCTTTTTTAATTTTGGTACTATTTTTTGGATAGGGTAGACATGAAACAGGCCACTTTAATCGAAGTTGGCTGCCAAAAATGCTTAAATGGTTCATCTGTACCTACTAAAGAAAATGAGATGAAAGTATCCAACACCCAAACCCAAATGAGAAAAGGACTCTTGGAGTTTTGCATTCTCCACATCATAGCCCGGGGGGAAGTATACGCCACGGATATGATAGAGGAACTGAAAGAAGCGAAATTGATCGTTGTAGAGGGCACCTTGTATCCCTTGTTGAACCGGCTCAAGACTGCCTCCCTGGTTTCCTACAAGTGGGTAGAATCAGAAACCGGTCCTCCAAGAAAATACTATTCCATCACGGAAGAAGGAAATGAATTCCTTGCTTCCCTGGATGAAACCTGGCAGGATCTGGTCAAATCCACCCAATTTATTACCTCTAAGAAATAAGATCATGAAAAAGACCATAAGCATCAATATCAGCGGGATCCTTTTCCACATAGAAGAAGACGGATATACTTCGCTTAAAAAATACCTGGAATCCATCAATAAGCACTTTTCGCATTATGAGGACAACCATGAAATCATCAGTGACATTGAAAACAGGATTGCTGAAATATTTTTGAGCAACCTAAAAAACAACAAACAGGTCATCACAGCTGAAAATGTGGAAAACCTCATCGAAAAGATGGGAACCATTGCCGATTTTAAAGCAGTAGAAGAAGATCTCATTCAAGAAGAGCCTGCCAAAGAGCAGGTCGAAAACGACTTCTACAAGTACATAACCCCTCCCCAACAAGAAGGTGGTAAAGGGTACAAGAAGCTTTCAAGGCTGGAAAACAGAAAGATCTTGGGTGGGGTTTGTGCAGGTTTTGCCCATTACCTTGCCATAGACCCCCTATGGACCAGGTTGGTGGCCATACTTTTGCTTTTCAGCGGAGGAATTGCATTCAAATCCTCAGAAATCTTCTTTCTACCCGGGGCTTTCGATTTCAAATTCTCCTTTGGAGCTTGGACAGCCATAGCTTATATCTTGCTATGGATCATACTTCCCGTATCACATGAAGAGCCCGAGGACAAAAACATCAAGAAATTGTATAGAAATCCTGACGATCGGGTATTAGGCGGCGTCAGCAGCGGTCTAGCTGCCTATTTCAACATCGATGTGCTTTGGATCAGACTGATATTCGTCGGTTTGGTGTTTGCTGGAGGTTCCGGAATAGTGATTTATCTGATTCTCTGGATCATCACGCCTTTGGCCCAATCCATCACTGAACGCATCAAAATGAAAGGTGGGGAAATCACTCTGACTAACATTGAAAACACCATCAAAGAAAACATGGCTCCTCCTTACAAGAAGGAAGAATCCCAATTGAGAAAAATTTTACTGGCTCCTTTTCGCTTTCTAGGTGCAGTGATCAACGGTATTGGCATTGCCTTGGGTCCATTTGGTAGGTTCTTACTGGATGTGGTAAGGGTAGCCTTTGGACTTTTGATTTTCTTCTTGGGAATGGTCATCATACTCGTCCCTATAGTATTCTTAGGCGTATACTTTGAGTTGCTGGTAGGTGACAGCATGAGTGGATTTATGGATGCAGTTCCTATGGAAATGATGGCAGAGTTTATGCCTGTCTGGCTGGCCATTGCTTTATCCATCGCCATCCTCATTCCGGGTATCATTCTGACCCTTTCAGGTATCAGTGTAGTGGTCAAAAGAAGCCTGATTGATTCCCGGTTTGGATTGGTGGCATTCGGGATTTGGATCCTGAGTATCATGATCTGTGCCTTCCAGATTCCCAAAACTGCTGCACAGTTTAAAAATGAAGCCACCTATGTGAATGAGGAAAGGATTGAATTAAGCGAGGGCACATGGCTGATCAAGTCTACTTATGACCGCAAAAACGCTACTGATTTTAGCTTGGTTTCTCTTACACTTCAGGGGACGACCAACGAACAGGCCAATTTGATGCAGCGGTTCAAATCCAAAGGACGAAGTTTTGATGATGCGCTTAGAAATGCTGAGGACATTAAATATGCCTTCGGGGTTCAAGACACTGTAATCAATTTTGACAGGAGCATCGCCTTTTCTTCCATGGCTAAATTCAGAGGGCAAAACCTAAGTCAGACGCTAGAAATCCCTTACGATCAACCCTTTGTGCTGGACAAATCCATCCTTCCCATCATCAGAAATACCATCTATAAACATGGATATAAAATCAGAGATGTCAACAGCCGTAACCACTGGGTATTCAATGAGGATGGGTTGCTTTGCTTGAATTGCGTCAATGACCATAAAAACAATGCCGCAGATAGTTTATCAAGAAGTAAATTCAACGATGCCTACTTCATGAATAAATAAAAAATCAAACATTTTAACAGTATCAATTCTTTTATCCAGCAAAACCATCTGCTTCAAGTTCTTTCAGGAATAAGAAGTAGGTGGTTTTCTTTTTTGTTCAAAAAAAAACCCGGAACAATGATTTGTACCGGGATTGATTAAAGTTGCTGTAGGAGAAGGATTCGAACCTCCACGGAGAAGTTAGGCGACACAAGAGCTCCATGTGCGCTTTATCCTTGAGACTCCACCCCCGAGACAGGAGGGCATGTCTGCCAGTTTCATCATCCTACAAGAAGAGAAAGCACTTTTTGCTTTTTGATGGCCCAAATATAACAAGAGCAGGGATATATTTAAAAATATTCAAAAAAAAAGGTAAATTTTTACACTATATTCAACGAATCAATTTATTTATATCAATTAAACAATGAAAGACTTTAATTAAAGGATTCCATTGAGGAATTTACAACACATAAAAAAAGCTATGAAATAAAATCTCATAGCTTTAGTCAATTAACAATAAACCCAAAATAACCTGTTGCAGGAGAAGGATTCGAACCTTCGAAAAACAGCGAATGGATAAAATATCCAACTGCTTCTTCCATTGATTGGTCACATTTCTAAAATCCTACAAATAAGAAAGTCATATACTTTCTACAGTTCAAATGTAATGATTTTATTTGTATTTTTAATATAATTTAAATTAATAGCTAAATATTTATATTATCAATAATTTAATGATTATATTATTGAATAATTAATAATTCAAACGTTTGAAATTTCCCGCTTTTTAAATATTCTTCAAGGGATGTCCGGATTAAATTTCAGTAATCGAAAAATTTTGATCAATATTTAATGATTTGTTAATAATTAAGGAAAAAAGAAATAAAAACCATAGAAAATATGGTTAAGTAGCGTATGGTGCTTTAATTAAGAATGGTATAAATATGGTGGTGAACAGTTTAAAAATCAATATAACTGTTCATTCTGACTGAACATATCCCTCCCACTTGTCCAGCACCGCCTTAAAATCTTCAGGTAGATCTACCTCAAAATACATCTTTTCACCAGTAGTGGGATGAACAAATCCCAAAGATTTGGCGTGTAAGGCTTGTCTTGGCAGTAATTCAAAGCAATTGTGGACAAACGACTTGTATTTGGAAAATTGAGTCCCTTTGCGAATTTTGTCTCCTCCGTATACTGCATCATTAAACAAGGGGTGACCGATGTATTTCATATGTGCCCTGATCTGATGGGTACGGCCCGTTTCTAAATGACACTGGATTAGGGTTACATATCTAAGGTATTTCAACACTTTCCAGTGGGTAATTGCCTCTTTCCCAAAATCACCATCGGGAAAGGTATCCATGACTTTTCGGTTTTTAAAACTTCGGCCCACGTGGGCATGTACTGTACCTTCATCCTCCTGTGGTTCACCCCAGATCAATGCCAAATAAGTCCTTTCGATGCTGTGGTCGAAAAACTGCTTCGCCAAGTGGGTCATGGCTTTTTCCGTCTTGGCAATCACCAATAACCCGCTGGTATCTTTGTCTATCCGATGGACCAGTCCAGGTCTGCCTATGTTGCCTGGCATTTCAGGCAATTGGTTGAAATAATAAACCAAACCATTGACAAGGGTGCCTGTCCAATTGCCATGTGCAGGGTGTACCACCATGCCGGCAGCTTTGTTTACCACCAAAAGATATGGGTCCTCATAGATGATGTTCAAGGGCAATTGTTCCGGAATAACTTCAGTATGGCTGGGTTCATGGGGCAATTGCAGGGTGATGACATCTCCTGGCTTTATTTTGTAATTGGATTTAATTTTTTGGTCATTGACTTTTACATATCCAGAATCTATGGCCTGTTGGACTTTATTCCGGGTCGCATTGGCCACCTTATCTGAAAGAAACTTATCAACCCGCAGAGCCGACTGGCCTTTGTCTACTTTTATGCTTAAATGCTCAAATAAAATTTCGTCCTCATCTTCAAAAAGATCCTCGGGTATTTCGCTCATGTCACAAAAATACGGCATGAACCCAAAAGAATTCCATAATTTTGGATTTAATCCTAAATGAATTTAAATGATGCTCGCTGGAAAGGAAACCCCAACCGAACCTGTTTTTCTGGAAGAACTTAAGGATTCAGGGGTTCAGCTATCCATTCGCCGATTGGACAAGATTCATCCGCTGGTGTCAGGGAACAAATTTTACAAGTTGAAATACAACCTTGAAGCGTGCCTTAGAGCAGGTAAAAAAACCATACTTACCTTTGGGGGGGCTTATTCTAACCATATCTTGGCCTGTGCAGAAGCAGCAAAATCGGCCGGCCTACAATCCATAGGTATCATCCGTGGTGAGGAGCATAATCCAATGAACCCCACCCTACAGGCCGCTTCATCCCTTGGAATGAAACTTACTTATATGCAGCGGGAAATCTACCGAAAGAAAAATGAAAAGGAGGTTTTAGAACAACTGCAACATCGTTTTGGGGATTTTTACCTGTTGCCCGAGGGAGGAACCAATCAATTGGCCATTCAGGGGACAGCAGAGATATTACAAGCTACTGATAAGCAATACGATCATATAGCATGTGGGGTAGGTACTGGGGGTACCATGGCTGGGATTCTTTCTTCCATATGGCCCCATCAGCAATTGTGGGGCTTTTCTGCCCTCAAAGGATCTTTTATTGTAGATGAGTTCGACGGACTCTTAAAGCGTTATCAAGTGGCCCCAAATGCCCCATACCATTTATTTATCGATTATCACTTTGGGGGCTATGCCAGGTTCAAACCAGAATTGATCAGTTTTATCCATAGATTTAAAAAGCAAACTGGAATTCCACTTGACCCCATTTATACAGGAAAAATGATGTTTGGTCTGGTTGACGCCATTCAATCAGGAAAATTTGAAAGAGGCTCACATATCCTGGCCATTCATTCTGGAGGGCTTCAGGGCATCCAAGGCTTCAACCAAATGCATGGAACAACATTATCAGATTTTTGAAATCTTGGGGATAACCACAAATCCTGTTGTAATAGGACATAGGATTAAATTTTACTTGCATAAATCAAAAAAACTGTCGGGATTTTGTGCAGGTCAATTTCGGTTTTTTTCCATGACTGTGCCGTTTTGGTCAGAATGGTTTCATCTTTGGCCGTCAGATTTTTGGCTATGCAAAGCAAGGTATCAGGATGCAGGTGCTGCTTCAGATCCTGCAAGAGTTGGTTGTTTCGAAAAGGCGTTTCCATAAAAATCTGGCTCCGGTTCTTTCGAAGGGATTCCTTTTCCAGCTCCCTGATGGCAGTTGCTCTTTCCTTTTTGTCAATGGGCAGGTAGCCATGAAAGGCAAAAGATTGCCCATTGAATCCAGAAGCCATCAAGGCCAGAAACATGGAACTTGGGCCGGATAAAGGCACTACTTGTATGCCTTTGGTATGGGCATAAGCTACCCCAAGAGACCCAGGGTCAGCTATTCCCGGACAGCCTGCTTCAGAAAGGACGCCTATATCATGGCCTTCCCAAAGGGGCTTCATGAGTTGGGCCATTTGGCCTTCTGTACTGTTTTTGTCCAAAACCTGAAAGTCAAGGTCCCCAATGGAAATCCCTAATTTTAGGCTGCTGATGTACCTTCTAGCAGTTCTGAGGTTTTCTACCAAAAAATAGCGGGTATTTAAAATCACCTCTTTTACTTGGGTAGAAATGATTTTTTCCGCAGTTCCTTCAGCCAGGACAGTGGGGATAAGATAAAGGACGCCTTTTTTCATGATCCACTTGTGTTTGTTGTAATAAATCGCTTCAAAAACGCCATGTCCCCTCTCTATCCCAAAAAAGCTTTGACCGTCTCTACCACAGCTGCGGGCTGTTCGGCATGAATCCAATGTCCCGCTCCTTTGATATAGATCAAGTGGTGATTGGGGAAAAACCTTTCAAGGTCCGTTTTGTCTCCCTCTTTGATATAATCTGAATTTTCTCCACCCATAAAAAGTGTGGGTCCCTCAAAACTTTTTCCTGCTTCAAGTGCCTCTCCTACATTTTCGATTTTGGCATCAATGACCGAAAGGTTGATTTTCCAAATGAATTTGTTCTCTTTGTCCCTCCCTAGGTTTTTTAACAAAAACTGCCTAATCCCTGCTTCTTTCACATGCTCAGCAAGTTGGTCATCTGCTTCCTTACGGGATTTCAATGCGTCTAACTGAATGGATTTCAGTCCTTCCAATATTTGCTCATGGTGAACAGGATAATACCGTGGTGCTATATCAACCACGATCAGCTTTTTGACTTTTTCAGGATATTGAATGGCAAAGTTCATGGCGGTTTTTCCTCCCATGGAATGCCCCATTAGATGGATCTCTTCCAGATTCTGCTCCTCCATCCAGTGTAGTAGGTCCTCTGCCATCAGCTGATAGTCCCAATCTTCTGTATGGGGAGAGTCCCCATGGTTTCTCTGATCCACAAGGTAGAGCGTGTAGTGCTTTTCCAATTCCCTGGCAATGCTGAACCAATTGTCAGCTGAACCAAATAGGCCATGCAAAATCACCAAGGGTTCCCCCTCTCCTATTTTTCTAAAATTCAATTTCATGATGATAAAAATGTAAAATGGTTAAAGTATTAAGTTATGGGTCAAACAAAAAAACCTATGATTTATTCTTTTCAGACAATCATATCTCCAATTGCCTTCTATACATTTGGATGGTGTTTTCAAGTCCGAAATACAAGGCGTCACAGACCAAAGCATGGCCAATGGATACCTCTTCAAGAAAGGGTATTTTCTTGACAAGAAAATTCAAGTTGTGTAGATCCAGATCATGTCCTGCATTGAGCCCCAAGCCCAAGTCATAGGCCAATTTAGCAACTATAACATATGGCTTTACAGCAGCCTCCCTGTCTTGATGGTAGTGGGTAGCATAAGGTTCGGTGTACAACTCCACCCGATCAGTTCCCGTGCTTTTTGCAGGTTCAAAAAACCTGGGTTCTGGATTGATGAAGATAGAAACCCTGCTGCCATATTCCTGTAATTCTGCCACGATGTCTTTGAGCCATTCCTGGTGTTTGATGGTGTCCCAACCATTGTTAGAGGTCAATACATCTGGAGGGTCTGGAACCAAAGTGGCTTGAATGGGCCTGACTTTTTGGATAATTTCCATGTACCTTTTGTCCGGATATCCTTCAATGTTAAACTCGGTTGTGATTTTATTGTACAGATCCATTACATCCTGGTACCGAATGTGCCTTTCATCAGGTCTTGGATGAACTGTGATGCCTTCCGCACCGAATCGCTCTGCATCCATGGCCACTTTGACCAGGTCGGGATTGTTGCCACCCCTTGCATTCCTCAGCGTGGCAAACTTGTTAATATTTACGCTCAGTTTGGTCATATCAATAATTATAGGGTATTTTTGTGACTCACATAATTGATAACACAAACATAACCATAATGAGTTTAAAGCTAAGGGTAGAAAGTGAAATTAAGCAGGCCATGCTGGCCAAAGACAAGGACAGGCTGAGGGCACTCAGGGCCATCAAATCTCTTGTTTTATTGGAAGAAACAAAAGGGACTGACAAGAACCTCTCAGAAGACGATGAAATGAAACTCCTGACCAAAGCTGCCAAGCAAAGAAAAGACTCAGCAGATATTTATCAGGCGCAAAACAGAGAAGACCTGGCAAAAATAGAACTGGATGAACTCACCATTATCCATGAATTTTTACCCAAACAGCTCAGTGAAGAGGAATTAGATGCAGCACTGAAACAAATCATACAGGAAGTCGGTGCGGAAGGGCCCAAGGACATGGGTAAAGTGATGGGTGCTGCTACCAAATCACTTGCCGGAAAGGCAGATGGCAAAGTGATTTCACAAAAAGTCAAATCATTGCTCTCTTAAGATAAATGTTGGATATCCTGATCGTAATCATATTGGCCCTTGGTGCCTACAGCGGCTACCAAAAAGGCCTTTTTATTGGGGTTTTATCCATATTGGCATTTTTCATAGGGTTGTTATTGGCTTTCAAATTTATGGATTGGGGAACTGCTTTTCTTGCTGAAAGAGTGGAAAACCTGACCTATATGCTGCCATTGGTTAGTTTTATGGTCATCTTCCTGGGTGTGGTGATTTTGCTCAGGATATTGGCATTTTTGGTTAAAAAAACCTTGGATTTAACCATTTTAGGTACTTTTGACAATTTTGCAGGAGCTATCCTTGGTTTTCTAAAATGGGCCTTTATGGTCAGTCTCTTAATTTGGATTACTGGTTCTTTCCAAATTGAAATCCCTTACCTCGACAAATCGGAATCTAAACTATATCCTGTCGTGGAACCCATTGCCCCTTTGGTCATTTCCTTTCTGGATTCTTTTTCTCCCGTTATTCAGGAATCTGTTAATTCCATCAGGGACCTTATCAACCAAACAGCAGGTGGTATTATTAATTGACAATTTCGATTCCTTCTCTCATATTTTGGCAGATTATTTCCTGCAATTAGGGGTAAGGTTAAAAATAGTCAGAAATGATACGCTCTTAGCTAACATTCAGCAAGAAAAATATTCAGGTCTTATCCTCTCTCCAGGTCCAGAAACACCAGAAAAAGCTGGCAATCTGATGGAAATTCTGGCCTACTACCATGACAAAATTCCAGTCTTAGGGGTATGTTTAGGCCATCAGGCCATAGGGGAGTTTTTTGGAGCAAAATTGATCAAAGGTGCAAATCCTGTACATGGTAAAGTGCATCAGGTCAGTAAAACCAGTGACCATCACTTGCTTCAAGGCCTTCCGAAAACTTTTGAAGTGACCCGATATCATTCCTTGATTTTAACCGCACTACCCGAGTCACTTGTGCCCCTCCTCGAAACAGCTGATGGAGTGATCATGGCCATGGTCCACCAAAAATTCCCTATATTAGGTATTCAGTATCATCCTGAGGCTTACCTGACAGAATTTGGAATGGAAATTTTAAGCAATTGGCTGGACGTTTTTGTCAAACCAGGTTCCACTTTGGCCGATAAATTGACTGATTGAGATCCTCATTGGATTTTGGAAATCGTAGATAAATAAACTTACCGCAAAGTGGATTTGTCTTGATTTTATACTACGAGGTGAAAGCTTTAGGGAAACCATAAATAAACAACATCTTTGTGTTTTGCGTTTTAATAATTGAATTCTTTTAATATCTTTAAAATATGCAGGCCTACGAATTCATCAACAACATGATCCCGCCATTAAAATTTACTGATAAAGTAAAGATGGCCTTGTCATGGATGGAAGAAATCCGAACGAATGTTCTGCCTGTAGTGGATCAGGGGAGATTCAAAGGACTGATCAATGATGACCTGATTTACAAAATCAACAACTCCCAGTTGCTCATCAAAAATGTTGAGCTGGAATCCGATACTTGCTTTGTTTATCGGGACAAACACATTTATGATGTTCTTAGGGTTGCGTCAGAGCACCATACCAATATGGTGGCAGTCATAGATCGGGAAGGCATTTATCATGGCGTAGTCACCTTGGAAGATGCCATTGCTGCCTTTGCTGACAGCCTCAGTATTCTCTCACAAGGAGGGGTCATCATTCTATCCATGTTTATGACCGACTACAGTCTTTTTGAAATCGCCCGAATCATTGAATCAGAAAATACCAAGATCCTTAGCAGTTTTATTACCAATGATCCTTTAGATGATTCAAAAATCAAACTGACTTTAAAATTGGACAAAACAGAGCTAAGACACATTAAAGCTACGTTAGAACGCTTTGGTTACAAAGTCATAGACCATTACCAAGAAGAAGTTGAAGTCAGTGGGGAACAGGATAGAATAGGGAATTTACTTCGCTTTTTAGACATTTAACCCTCCATCAATGAACCTCGCAATCCATGGAATAGGCTTTCCCAAGGAGAGTATACCTTTTATCCAAAATTTGATTCGAACCCTCCACAAACAGAAAAACAATATTTTTTTAACGGACAGATTTACAAAATCCCTCAAATCCAATCAGGTCAAATTGGAAGGTTGTCAGCCTTTGGATATGCGAGAAATGCTTGTAGACATGGATTTTATCATCTCCTTGGGTGGTGATGGTACGCTCTTGGATACAGTATCATTTGTAGGAGCTTTTGAAACACCTATTTTAGGCATCAACTTGGGAAGGTTGGGCTTTTTGGCTACGATAGCTAAAGAGGATACAGAATTTGCCTTTGATGCCTTAATGGACAATCGATTTTCCATTGAAGACCGTACCTTGATCAGCTTGGTTTCAGAAACCCCATTATTTAATGGCATTAATTACGGCATGAATGAATTTACGATTCATAAGCGAGATACCTCTTCTATGATCACCGTACATACATTTATAGATGGTGAATACCTCAACAGTTATTGGGCAGATGGACTGATTGTAGCCACGCCTACTGGGTCTACAGGTTACAGCTTGAGTTGTGGGGGGCCATTGATTTCGCCCCTTGCAAAGAATTTTGTGCTTACACCCGTAAGTCCTCACAATCTCAATGTGAGGCCTATCATTGTTTCAGATGACAGTGAAATAAGTTTCAAAATAGAGGGGCGCAGCAAAAAGTTTCTCATATCTTTGGACAGCAGATCGACGGCCATAAATAGCAATGTACGTCTCAAGGTCAAAAAAGAGGCTTTTGTGGCCAAGTTGGTCAAGTTTCATGATTACAGTTTTTTTGATACCTTGCGCCAGAAATTGAATTGGGGCTTTGACATGAGGAACTAAGATGGAGTGGAAAAGCCGATTTAGATTAACAAAAATTAACCCTGTAAATACCTTGAGCGGTTTTTTATTCGTTGGGTACTTTATAAATTGCATCGTCTTGAAAAAAGTCAAACTTCATCTGGTAGGTTTTATGTTCACGATCGCCTTATTTTCTGGAGGCACCTATCAATTGGCATTTGCCCAACAACATGAAGTAGGACTGGGACTTGGAGTGGCCACTTATACTGGAGACATTATCCGTAGAATTGACCCTACCCAAGTTGGCCTTCAAGGATCGTTATTTGGCAGACGAAATTTTGACAATGTTTGGAGCATCCGGGCAGGAATTGCTATCGCTAGGCTAAACGCCGCTGACAGCATCCGGCCTATAGATCCTGTGGCTGAATTGAGAAATGCTGGTTTTCGTGGAACCGCAGTAGAAGGGCATTTGATTGCGGAATTCCATTTCCTAAACTATTTGTCCCCTAATTTTCCTACCAATTTTTCTCCTTACGGTTTTATGGGATTTGGATACACCATATTTACAGGAAACGGACAGGCATATGAAGGTGACCCTTTTCCTGGACGCTATTCCCTAAGTACCCCTGTGATTCCATTTGGTTTGGGTATCAAATATCAGATCAAAGACAGGTTATTTGCCTCACTTGAACTGGGCATAAGAGCGACGGTTTCTGATTATCTTGATAAAATCGAATACAATGAAACCTATATAAGAAGATTTGATCCCGATACGGGAGCATTGAATCCCAATTCCATCAATTTCGGTACCCAATCAGACAAGGACTGGTACTATTTTCTAGGCATTACCGTCAGTTATTCCTTTCATCAGGTCAAGTGCTACCAAGATTAATTAATTTGGTTTTGGGGTAGATAATTGAAAAAGAAATACCATTTTTGTACCTCAAAATTGGTGAAAGGACAGAACCGAGTAATGAAGGCAAGCCTAGACAAGAACAACATCCCCAAACACATTGCGATTATTATGGACGGCAACGGCCGGTGGGCACAGAAAAAAGGTGCCATGCGGGTCTTTGGCCATAGAAATGCCATTACCGCTGTTCGGGAATCGATCGAAGGCTGCTCAGAATTAGGAGTAGATTTTCTTACCCTGTATGCCTTTTCCACCGAGAATTGGTCCAGACCCAAAGACGAAATCGAAGCCTTGATGGAGCTATTGGTACAGACCATGAGTGAGGAAACCCCAACCATGATGAAAAACAACATCAGGTTGATCACCATAGGGGATGTGGATAGCTTACCGGAAAAGTGCCATCAAAACCTGAAAGAAACCATGCGGACCACTGCTGCCAACACAGGGATGACCCTGATCGTTGCGCTCAGCTACAGTGGCAGGTGGGAAATACAACAAGCCGTAAAGGCCATTGTCAATAAAGTAGTCAATAAAGAGCTGGAAATAGATGCCATCGACCAATCAGAAATTGGCAGGCACATGAATACAGGAGGAATACCTGATCCGGAATTGTTGATCAGGACGAGTGGGGAATTGAGAATCAGTAATTTTCTGTTGTGGCAAATGGCCTACACAGAATTGTACTTCACAGAAGTACTTTGGCCGGACTTCCGGAAAGAGCACCTACATGAAGCGATTATTGCCTACCAAAACAGGGAAAGGCGATTTGGCAAAACAGGTGAACAGATTAAACCTTAGAATTGATGAAAAGAAGTTTAACAGTCATTCTTTTACTCCTAATGACAGGAATTACCGAGGCCCAGATCCGATTGGGTCAGAGCAGGTATTCCACTCAGCGGGCGGTAGATATACTGGAATTAGATTATACCAAACCCAAAAAATACAGGGTGGCTGAAATAAAGGCTGTGGGACTCAGTACTTTGGATGAAAACGCCATCATTTCTCTTTCGGGGATCAAAGTGGATGACATGATTGATGTTCCGGGTGATGCCGCATCCAATGCCCTCAAGAAACTTTGGGCCCAAGGGATCATTGGTGATGTCAAACTTTTGGTGACAAAAATCGAGGGGGATGACATCTATTTACTCTTGGACCTAACCGAAAGGCCGAGGTTTTCCAGAGTCGATTTCTCAGGGGTCAACAAAACCCAAGAAGGAGAATTGAAGGACAAAATCAAAATCCGCGGCCGAGTAGTAAGGGATGATGTACTCAATACTGCCCAAAGAAATATCCAAAAATACTTCATTGATAAAGGCTTTCTGAACACAGAAGTCAAAATCGTCCAGGAAAGAGACACCACCTTACCCAACAGTGTACGATTGAGATTTGATGTGGATACAAAATCCAAGGTACGTATCAACCAAATCAATGTCATAGGCAATGAGGAATTTAGTGATGGAAAAATAAAAGGAAAGCTGAAAAAAACCAATGAACATGCAAGGGTGCATATTTTCAGGGATATTTTTTCCAGGCTTTCCAACACCACCCCAAAAACCGCCAAGGAAGCTGTGATTTACCGAAATCCGGTATCCGATGAAGAAGTGAAAACCTATATCAACAAAAACTTCAAACTGAATTTTTTCAGTGGTTCCAAATTTGTGGATAAGGAATACAGAGAGGACAAAGAAAAAGTAGTTGCATTTTACAATACAAGGGGTTTCAGAGATGCGGAAATTATAGGGGATTCCATTTATAATTTTGACAACAACACCATCAACATAGACCTTAAAATAGAGGAAGGACAAAAGTATTATTACCGAAACATTACCTTCACCGGTAACTATATACACCCTGATGCGGTGCTTCAAAATAAATTGGGGATTTTAAAAGGTGACATTTACAATAAGGAAAGGCTGGAAAAACGACTTAATTATGATCCTCAGAAAGGGGATGATGTTAGTTCCCTATACCAGGATGATGGCTACCTCTTCTTCCAAATTGACCCTGTAGAAGTCAATGTTCAGGGCGATTCCATTGACATTGAGATGAGGGTATTTGAAGGTCCTCAGGTGACGGTGAATTCGGTGGCCATAGAAGGCAATGAAAGGACTTCAGATCACGTGGTCATGCGGGAAATCAGGATATTGCCTGGGCAGAAATTCAACAGAAGTGCCTTAGTGAGGACCATCAGGGAACTTTCCCAATTGGGTTATTTTGACCCAGAAAACATTGAACCCGACATGCGTCCAAACTTCGAGGATGCAACGGTAGACATTACCTTCAAACTGGTAGAAAGACCCAATGACCAAATAGAATTATCCGGTGGATGGGGAGGTTTCTTTGGATTTGTAGGCACGGTGGGCTTAGTCTTCAACAACTTTTCCATCAAAAACATCGGGAATTTTGACAAATGGCGTCCATTGCCCGTGGGGGATGGACAAAAATTGTCGCTAAGGGTACAGGCCAATGGTCGAAGTTTCCAGAACTACAGTATTTCCTTGACAGAACCTTGGTTTGGAGGCAGAAAGCCCAATGCACTTTCCTTAAGCTTTAACCACTCCGTCCAAAGGCAGGTTGATTTCTTCAGCCAGCAAAATTTTGGTCAAGAGATTGGTTATTTTAAGATCACAGGAGCAACAATAGGTTTGGCAAAAAGGGTTACATGGCCCGATGATTATTTTCAAGTCAGCAATTCCCTTCAATTTCAAATCTATGAGTTCAATGAATTTGGCCGTCAGTTTGGATTGAGTTATGCCACGGGTCGGGCCAACAGCCTTGCCTTCAATACCACCATTGCGAGAAACAACATCGATAATCCAATTTACCCAAGGTTTGGTTCCAATATATCTTTGGCCACTAGCTTTACACCACCTTATGCTTCCTTGAATCCGAATATCAACAATGAGTCTCCCGATGAGGAAAGGTTCAGGTGGTTGGAATACCATAAATGGATGTTTGACGGTACTTTCTATGCGCCGTTGTTCGGGTCCAGTAAATTTGTAGTGAGTGCCCGAACGCACATGGGCTTTTTGGGTTCTTATGGAGACCGTATAGGTATCATACCCCTTGAAAGGTTTGTCATGGGAGGCGACGGAATGACCTTCAATAACTTTGCCTTGGGTCAGGAAATCATAGGCCTGAGAGGATATGAAAACCAATCCATCACTCCTGGGAGAGAAACCAGAGGTACAGCTGAGGGCGATGCATATGGCGGAATTGTGTACAACAAGCACGTGATGGAATTGAGGTTTCTGGTATCCCCAAATCCCTCCGCTACCATCTTCCTATTGACCTTTGCAGAAGCTGGTAACAACTGGGGATCCTATGCAGAGTTTAACCCTTACAATCTGAAAAAATCAGCAGGTTTCGGTGCTAGAATCTTTATGCCTGCGTTTGGTTTATTGGGGATAGACTGGGGATACGGATTTGATCCAATACCCGGACAGACCCGACCAAGTGGAGCACAATTCCACTTTACCATAGGTCAACAGTTCAGATAGTGATGAAAATATCATTGAAATTATTACTTTTGCAAATGCTTTTTTTCACGGGGACTTTCATAGTGGAAAGCCGGGCCCAGAAAATAGGCTATGTGGATACCGAATTTATCCTGAACAAACATCCTGATTATAAGATCGTACAGGAAGAAATTGCATCCATTGGAGCCAATTGGAAAAAAGAGGCACAAAATTTGGAGAACGAGATAAAAGAACTCCGTAGGACCTTGAAAGCAGAAGAAGTATTGCTGACAGAGGAAATGGTAGATGAAAGAATGGCACTGATCAAAGAAAAGGAAAAAGATGCCAATAGTTTCAACAACCGTGTTTTTGGAATGAATGGACAATATTTTCAAAAACAAGCCGAGCTCATGCAGCCTTTGCAATCCAAGATCTTTGATGCGATCGAAAAGGTGAACAGAAGGTTCAACATCGCCATCATGTTTGACAAAGCGTCAGGGCTGTCCATGATCTATACGGATCCAAGGCATGATTATTCAGAATTTGTTTTGGAGGAGTTGGGAATAGAATAAAAGAAAACAATAAAAATAAACTAAAGTCAGAATTATGAAAGTTAAAATTTTCCTTTCAGCAATCGCCATCTTTTGCGTAGGATTTGTCGCCCAAGCACAGGATCTTAAAATCGGATATACCAATGTAGAGTATATCATGGATCTGATGCCTGAAATGGAACAAATAGGTGCTGATATACAAGATTACAGCAATCAGTTGGGAACTCAGCTTCAGACTAAGTCTCAGAGTTTTCAAAGACAGGTGCAATCTTATCAGCAAGCTGCCCAATCCATGACCGAGCAGGCAAGAACAGAAAAAGAACAAGAGCTTCAAAAGCTTCAGCAAGAAATCCAGAAATTTGAAACCGATGCGCAAACATCATATCAAAGAAAACTTCAGGAACTACTTGAACCTGTTCAAACCAAGGTATTCAACGCCATCAATGCAGTAGCTGCAGAAAACAATTACACCCATGTGTTTGCAGAAACAGCTGGACAAACACCCGTGTTGTTATACACCAAAGAGGATGACAAATTTACCGATATGGTCTTAGCCAAATTGGGTATTACCCCTCCCGCTGCACCGGCTAACTAAAAAAAATCATTGATTTTAAAAAGGCCTGCTTTATTGAAAAGCAGGCCTTTTTTTATTTCATGATTGTACACAATGTTGCCAGTAAAATGGTAATTCAATATAAATCTCTTGACCAAACTGAAATGTCCCTTAGATCCCTGCCCCTGCCCGACGAAAGGCGGGTGACTTCGGACTTCCGACCCTTTTGAAGAAGAATATTGGGTTAATGGCAAAGAAGCGGATAACCTTTTTTAATTTTTACTTATCCTCCCCCAAAAAAGGATACCGATAATCCACCGGAGAAACAAAAGTTTCCTTGATGGTCCTGGGTGATACCCAACGAAGCAGATTGATCATGGAACCGGCTTTGTCATTGGTCCCTGATGCTCTTGCACCTCCAAAAGGTTGCTGTCCCACCACTGCACCTGTGGGTTTGTCATTGATGTAGAAATTACCGGCGGCATTTTTCAATTTTTGTGTGGCCAATTCTATGGCATAGCGGTCCTGTGAAAAAACCGCTCCAGTAAGGGCATAGGGAGAAGTCTGATCTACCAATTCAAGGGCGGTTTCAAAGTGCTCAGCATGGTACACATAAATAGTGAGCACCGGGCCGAAAATCTCTTCACACATGGTGGTATACATGGGATCTTGGGTCACAATCACGGTGGGCTCAATAAAGTACCCCTTAGACTTATCAAAATTGCCTCCTGCTATGATTTCAACTCCCGCTGCCTCTTTGGCATTGGCAATGTATTGGCTGATTTTATCGAAAGACTTTTCATCGATGACCGCATTGATGAAATTGGTGAAATCCTCTGTTCCTCCCATTTTCATGGACGAAAGGTCTTCAAGGAGGTATTGCTTCACCTCCTCCCAAAGGTTGGAAGGAATGTAGGCCCTTGAAGCGGCGGAACACTTTTGCCCTTGGTATTCAAAAGCTCCTCTGGACAAACCTACCGCCACTGCTTTGGCATGGGCAGATTTGTGGGCAATGACAAAGTCCTTACCACCTGTTTCGCCAACTATTCTGGGATAGGATTTATATTTATGAATATTTTGACCAATCGTTTTCCAGATGGTCTGAAAAACTCCGGTAGAGCCAGTGAAATGAATCCCTCCGAAATCCGGATGATTGAAGATTACCTCTCCAGTAGCCGGGCCGTCTACATAGATCAGGTTGATGACCCCATCAGGTACACCTGCTTCCCGGAAAACCTCCATTAAAACATTTGCAGAGTAAATTTGGGTATAGGCAGGTTTCCAAACCACTGTATTGCCCATCAAAGCCGCAGAAGTAGGCAGATTTCCAGCTATAGCCGTAAAATTGAACGGGGTCAAAGCAAAGACAAATCCTTCCAAAGGACGTTGCTCCAAGCGATTCCAAACGCCGTCACCCGACACGGGAGGCTGCTGTTCATAAATCTCACACATGTATTTCACATTGAACCGTAGAAAATCAATGAATTCGCAGGCGGCGTCAATTTCAGCCTGATAGGCATTTTTGGACTGGCCGAGCATGGTGGCGGCATTCAATTTGGCCCTGTAAGGTCCAGCGATCAAATCTGCCGCTTTCAGAAAAATGGCTGCTCTTTGCTCCCACTGCATGTTTTCCCAAGCCGTTTTTGCCCCAAGTGCTGCATTGATGGCCTGTTCTACATGGGATTTGTCTCCTTCATGAAAATACCCTAGGATGTGCCGATGGTCATGCGGCGGACTTAAAGGTTTCTTGTTTCCCGTTGTTACCTTTTCACTTCCGATGTACATGGGAACTTCAATTTCCTTTGATCTGGCATCTTGAATGGCCTTCTGTAATTCAGACCTCTCCGGGGATCCGGGAGCATAACTTTTCACCGGTTCATTTTTGGGTTCCGGGACTTTGAAAAAACCTTTAAGCATGATATTTGGCGTTTATATGTTTTGTTTGCCGCAAATATAAAGATTCACCGCCACATAGCCTGTGATTTCCCATACAAATGCCCCCCTTACAACAAATCTTCCAATTCTTTCAAATGTCGGATCGTATAAGTAGGCTTCATCTGTATAGGATTTTGGTGTGGATCAAAATAGACCTGATCCATGGCTACCTGTTGAGCACCAAAGATGTCAGACACAGGGTTGTCTCCAATCATCAGGGAATCCCTATGAAAGGCCCCTGCCTGTTGCATGGCATATTGAAAAATCCTGGGATCTGGTTTTTTGTGACCTGTTGTTTCAGAAGTGACCACCAAATGAAAATAATCCGTGAGACCGGATGCCTTCATCTTCAAAGCCTGGCTTTCATCAAATCCATTGGTGATGATATGCAGGTCATAATTTGGCCTTAGATAATCCAGTATCTCTTTGGAATAGGGCAATAGGTGAGGTTTGGAAGAGGTCCGAAACATAAAATCTTCTTCAAAGGTCACGGGAACAGCATTCCCATCGGCACCGGCCTTGTGAAAAATTCGCTTGAATCTTTCAAGCCTCAACAGGCTTTTGTCCATTTCACCGCTGTCATACATTTTCCACAACTGGAAATTGATGGCATAAAAAGCCTCCAAAAAAATCTGGAAGGATCCGATACCTAAATTGACCAACTGATAATTTTCGTACAATTCGGAAAGAGACTCCCTGACATTTTTATCGTAATCCCAGAGCGTATGGTCCAAATCAAAAAAAAGGTGTCTATACTTTTTCAACGTCTTTCATTTACGGTAAGGATTGTTTTGGATCTTATTGATGGCCAATTCTCTGTTGGAATAAAGGATGTGAAAGATTTCTTGGTCTTTGATCAAATTTGGATCCTTCTGTATAAACTTCAAAACCTGTAAAATGATTTCTATCGCCTCCTCTAGGATATAATAAAAAGTCCACTGATCTATTCTCCGGCTGCCTACCAAACCCGCATTTTTTAGGTAAGCGAGGTGTCTGCTGGTCTTGGTTTGGGTGAAATCCAAAATGTGTTCCAAATCAGATATGCACAATTCTTTGTTGTTGACCAGCAAGTGGATGATCCTTACCCTTGGTTCTTCTGAAAGGGCTTTAAAGATGCGCATGCCATAATTCAAACTGATGTTTTTGAGTCGCATTTTGGAAAATTTAACCAAGAAAGTTGAAAGTAAATAAAGCAAATTCACTGAAAAAAGACTAATATAGCATCATTAAATGAAAGTTAAGATCTAAAAAACCAATTGTTCAGCAGATCGTTTCAATAAGAAAAGCAGGTTTTGAAAAAGAAGTACACATATCTTTTAAGTTTGGGTTTGCTGGCGTTTTTCCTGTTGGGGAGAGGTGAAAATGCCCAGGCGCAGGATCAGGACAAAAAAGTAATCCAGTTGTCTGGTATTGTTTTGAATGCAGACAGTACGGATGCTGTGCCCAATGTGAACATTTATGTTCCAAAAAAAGGCAGAGGCACTACCTCTAACCTATTTGGATTTTTCTCTATGCCAGTATTGGAAGGAGATACAGTTGTTTTTACCTATATAGGTTTACAGCGACAGACTTTTGTGGTCCCTAGTGGGGATGAAGACGGGAAAGTAAGTTTGATCCTGACCATGATGGAAGATGAAATCACGCTCGGTCAGGTAGAGGTCATGCCCTTCCCTACCGAAGAGGAATTTAAACGGGCCGTACTAGCGCTTAACCTTGAGGATCCCATGACATTGGATAGAGGAAATCTCAGTCCTCAGCTATTACTCCGTTATGCCGAACAGATGCCTGCTTCGGGCAATGAAAACTTCCGTTATTTTCAATCCGGACAGATGCAACAAACCCAAGACCGGTACGGGCCAAGGTCATTTCAATTGCTGAATCCATTTGCTTGGTCAGAATTTATCAAATCCATCAAAAGGGGTGATCTGAAAAGTAAGGATTGAGTGATCGGTTACAATTCCGGCAATACCCAATTTTCCAACACACTGGGTTGGGCCATCATCTTTTCTATTTCTTCACTTTTTCTTGGGGCAAATTCTGATAGATTTTCTGGCCCGTTTGCTGTGACTAAAATATCGTCTTCGATCCTGACCGCTATACCCCACCACTTTGGATCACAGTCACTTCCTTCAGGAATATAAATCCCCGGTTCTACCGTAAGGACCATACCCACTTTCAAAGCCCCATAACTGCCTCGGTCATGCACATCAAGCCCTAAATGGTGACTGGTGCCATGAGGGAAATACTTGTGACGCTGCCCCCTTTTTATGATACCCAATTCCACCAATCCTTCATTAATGATCCTTTGGGCTTCCTTTCCAATGTCTGAAAATTCTGTTCCTGGAAGGCAAAGGGAAATACCCGCTTCCTGAGCTTTAAAAACCAAATCATAAATCGCTTTTTCTTCTTGTGTGAATTTTCCGCTTACCGGTATGGTCCTGGTAACATCGGCTGTGTAGCCTCTCCACTCTGCTCCCAAGTCCATCAACACCAACCGCTCACTGAGGTTTTGTTTGTCATTTTCTATATAATGAAGGATGCACCCATTGTTTCCACCACCAACAATCGATGGATATCCCAAACCCTCAGCCCCGTATCTTTTGTATATAAATTCATGAATTCCTTGGATTTCACGCTCTGACATGCCTGGCTTCATCGCCTTCATTACTTCGACTTGACCTATAGCCGAAATTTTGACTGCCTTTTTTAACAATTCAATTTCCTCTTCCATTTTTACCTCACGCAGCACGGTCATCATTTTTGTAAGGTTTGATATATCCAATCGCTCATCAGGAATATCAGCTTTCAATGCCAATCTTTTCTCTGGGGAATCTGCATCCAAAAAAGCATTCAAGAGTTTATCTTCTTCAATTTCTGTATAATACGGCCTGTATCGTCCGATTATTTGGGCTACATTGGCGGCGTTTGCTATGTCTGTGGTTCTGATAAGTTCATACATCTGATCTTTGACTTCTGAGTAAACCTCTGGAAATCCCGTAGCAGCTTTAAAATGGGTTACCATGTCCAACATTTCCTTGTTGGTTTTGCTTTCTTCAATGTCTTGGGTCAGGTTAAAGGTTAAAATTTTATCAAATTCAGCAAAATCTACTAGCCCATCCTCACCAAACCGGCTGTTAAGGAATACTTCTTCAAAATCCAGTTGCTCCTTCACCCCTTCTACACCCAATCTTTTTCCATTCCACATTTCGGCTAATTCGTCTCTGTTCTGTACAAAAATCAATTCTTCCACCATTTTATTATTGATGGACCTTTTTTCACTGAAGACCAGCAAAACTGCATTGGGTTCTCTAAACCCTGTTAGGTAAAAAAAGTCTGTGTTAGGATGGAAAATGAAGTCCACATCGTTGGAACGGTTTTTTACAGGAGATGTAAAAATCACTGCCATACTGTTTGGTGGCATCATTTCCCTCAGTGCCTTTCTTCTTTTCTTGTGAAATTCACCCCCAAGACCATCCTCAAAATGGGACTGGGCTATATTGGAATGTATGAGGAAAACAGAAAGCAGTATTACTATACTTAGGAGGCTCTTCTTGCTCATGATAAAATAGGATATGATCATTATTTAAATCACAATTAACCTAATTTTTGCGGTTATCTCAACTTGTTTTTTACAAGGTAGGGAAATATGGGGATGAGTTTTAAACGCTCTTGGTTAATGATATGGAATGGACAGTCAATTTTTAGTTTAATTTCCTATACCAACAAATCCAAACTTTGGAACCACTAAAGTGCCTTATTTGCCATTCAAAGGAAAGCTTGGATTCTTCATTTTCACTTCACATGCAGGTAACAATCATTTTATATCTTTGTGCCAAATCTAAAATAAGTCCTTCATGCGAGTTGTTTACATCGTCACCCTATTATTCTTCAGTTCTTTATGTTTCTCAATAACCTTTGCCCAAACTGCCTCTCCAGATAAACCTAAATTGGTAATAGGCATAGTAGTTGATCAAATGCGCCAAGAATACCTGTATAAATACCAGGACCGCTACGTCGAGGACGGATTTAAAAGATTGATGGGGGAAGGGTATTTGATGAAAAATGGACATTACAATTATATTCCTACTTATACTGGTCCTGGTCATGCTTCTATTTACTCAGGAGCAACCCCTTCCACCCATGGTATCATAGGCAACAACTGGTATGTCAGGAAGTTAGGAAAATCAATTTATTGTGCCGGGGACAGCACAGTTACCCATTTGGGTGGAACGGATAAAAACGGTAAAATTTCTCCCAGAAATCTCTTAACGACTACCATTACGGATGAACTGCGATTTGCCAGTAACAAAAGATCCAAAGTGGTGGGGATAGCCATCAAGGACAGGGGTGCCGCTTTGCCCGCAGGACATCTAGGTGATGCCTATTGGTTTGACAAGTATACAGGCGACTTCATGACCTCTACATATTATCATGAGATATTGCCAGAATGGGTGAAAGCCTTCAATCAAAGAAAACTGGCGGAAAAATACCTGGAAAAAAGTTGGGAACCTTTGTTCCCGATCGATACCTATAAGCAAAGTATAGCTGACGACAATTCTTTTGAAGGACTATTCATCGGGCGGGAAACCACTAGTTTTCCTTATGACCTTCCCAGTCTAAAAAAGGACAATGATGGGTTGGGCTTAATTTCAACTACCCCTTTTGGAAACACACTTACTTTTGATATGGCCTATGCAGCACTAGAAGGTGAACAGCTTGGGAAAAGAGGAGAAACTGATTTTTTGGCCATCAGTTTTTCCTCCCCTGATTACATTGGACACAAATTTGGACCTTCTTCGGCAGAAGTGGAAGACAATTACCTCAGGCTGGATCGGGAAATGGCGGAATTCCTAAAGTACTTGGACAGGGAAATAGGTAAAGGTGAGTATCTAATTTTTTTAACCGCAGACCATGGGGTAGCTGATATTATCACCTACATGGAAAGTGAAAAGGTACCTACCGGAAACTTGGATACAAGATTTGTGTTAACCCAAATACGGGGTTTTACGCAACAACAATTCGGAGAAGGCAATTGGATACAAAATTTCTCCAATGAACAAATTTTCCTGAATCGAGAGCTCATTCAGGAAAAAGGATTAAGCCTGGAAGAGGTTCAAAATAAAATCGCTGCCTTTGTTTTGCGATTTGACGGCATAAAAGAAGCCCACACCGGAACAGCAATGCAGCGCCAAGAATACAATTTTGGCAGAAGAAATCTTCTCCAAATGGGTTATAACCACAAGGCCTCAGGAGATGTGCTTTTGATCTACGAACCTGCCTGGCTGAGTAATTCCTACAGGGGCACTACCCATGGAACCGGCTATACCTATGATACCCATGTTCCTATTATATTTTATGGCTGGAATATCCCTCATGGCGAAAGCGTACGCTATGCCACCATCACGGATATTGCACCCACTTTGGCCATGTTGCTCAAAACCAGACTACCTAATGGAGCCACAGGACAACCTATTTTTGAAATTTTTGAAAAATAATTGAACCCTTTATAAAATCATAAATAAAATTACAGTGCCCTGCATACCTTAAGGATGCAGGGTTTTTCTTTGTTATTCAAAATTTATGAATCGAATTTTTATTGATAAAATCCAAATTTTTTAGCAAAATACACTATAATTAGACTGAACAATTCTTTTTATTTTAAACATTTGTGTCTAAATTTAACCTATTCACAATACCAAATGAGACATTCACACTCGGAGATATGGACCCACTTGGTCTTAGGTACCAAGAACCATCAGCCACTCCTCAAAGACAGTTGGGTGCCCGTAATCAGGGTTGCTTTAGAGGATTTTATATCACAGATCCCGGACAATCAGGGCACGTTTTGCATTCTTCCTGATCACATCCACTTTTTGGTCAAATTGCCCGAAGAATTATCCATAAAAGGACTTACCTATCAAATTCAAAAACTCATAGAGGATCGCATCAAGAACTATTTCGATGAAGCAAAAGATTTCCAATGGGAAGACCAATACCATGCCCATTCTGTCAGCTTGAATAGACTTTCTCTGGAAAAAAACATCATTGAAAGGCAAAAAATCAAGCACTTGGAAATGAGCCTTGAAGAAGAGCTGAAGTTTTTGGGGTTGTAATTTTAAGTAGCACATTCAGTTAATCACCTGCCACAATATTCCAAGAATACCTGCAACTTTGACTGTTCCAAGAAATTCCGTTTTATTGATTTTCGCTTATTAAGCTTGGGAAATAAACCCTATCTTATAGCAAAATAAATTTTGATATGAAACTGGAAACCTTAGCCATTCACGGAGGCAATATCATTACCGATAACCTGAAGCCTGTTATCCAACCCATTACCCTATCCACTACATTTAGCCATCAGGAAAACTCTCCCGTTTATTCCAGAGCTAGCAATCCCAACAGAGATGCCTTGGAAAAATTATTGGCTCGGTTGGAAAATGGGGATGAAGCCGCTGCCTTTTCTTCTGGTAATGCTGCTGGTATGGCTGTTTTTCAGGCGCTCCCAAAAGGCAGCCATATCATAGCCCCTGATGACATGTACCACGGATTAAGGTATCAGCTTCAGGAAATCTTTAAAGATCAATTCAGTGTCAGCTTTGTGGACCTCACCCAACCTGAGAACCTGGAGTCACTTGTTCTTCCCAACACCAAGTTACTTTGGATAGAGACACCTTCCAATCCCCTGTTGAAAATAAGTGACATCAAGGTTTTGAGTGCCATTGCAAAAAAACATGGTATCCGTGTGGCTTGTGACAATACTTTTGCCACTCCTGTATTCCAAAATCCACTTGAACTGGGTGCTGACTTGGTCATGCACAGCAGTACTAAATACCTGGGCGGTCACAGTGATATACTGGGAGGAGCCTTGATAACTAAAACAAATGATGATTTTTGGAAACGGATCAGACTAATTCAAACTACGGGAGGTGCTGTCCCGGCACCTTTTGATTGCTATTATCTTGTCAGAAGCATCAAAACCCTTCCTTATAGAATGGCAGGGCATCAAAACAATGCCTTAGAACTTGCCCATTATTTAAACAGCTCGGAAAAAGTGGAAAAAGTATATTATCCCGGTCTAAAGAACCATACTGGACATGCCATCGCCACAAAACAAATGAGTGGCTTTGGTGGGATGCTCTCATTTTTGATTCAAGGAGGGGCAGAAGAAGCGGATACAATGATCAAAAAGCTTCATTACTTTTCCAATGCCACAAGTTTGGGAGGTGTGGAAAGCCTGATAGAACGAAGGGCAGCCTCAGAAGGACCGGATAGTACGACCCCAGCCAATCTCATCCGGGTTTCTGTTGGATTAGAAAATGTTGAGGATTTGAAGCAGGATTTAGAACAAGCCCTTAAGTAAAAAAGAAACCGCCTGGGTGATGGCGGTATCTTTATCCATAGATTCCGAAAGAGTTGTGAAAATACCAACAAAACGTCACAACAATTCTTAAATTGGTGAAAGCAACCTTTTCACATATTAAATGTAGGTAGGAATTAGTTAATTGACAAGAATTTGTGTACAAAAAGACTAAAAATTGAAATAAAAATTTATTTTTCCCCTGATTGTAAGATCTTTCACTATCCGGCCCACCCTTCTCTGTCCAAACTTCGGTATTGAATTGCTTCTGCCAAATGTTCTACCTTGATGTCTTCACACTGGGAAAGATCAGAGATGGTTCTGGCCACCTTGAGGATCCGGTCATAGGCTCTGGCGGATAGACCCAGTTTTTCCATGGCTGTTTTCAAAAGAACCTTTCCGGCTTCATTGATCTGACAGACTTCTTTGACCAAATGAGAAGGCATCATGGCATTGCAGTAAATGTCCGGGTTTCCAGCAAATCTTTCCACCTGCTTTTGTCTTCCTAAAATCACCCTATCCCTGATGCTTTTGCTGTTTTCAGACTTTCGATTGGAGGTCATTTCATCAAATTTCACAGGCGTCACTTCCACATGAAGGTCTATTCTGTCCAAAAGTGGACCGCTCACTTTGTTCAAATACCGCTGAACAATACCCGGACCGCAAACACACTCTTTTTCAGGATGGTTGTAATAGCCACATGGGCAAGGGTTCATACTGGCAATCAACATAAAATTAGCCGGATAGTCTACTGAGACTTTTGCCCGGGATATGGTGACTTTTCTTTCTTCCAAAGGCTGCCGCATGACTTCCAGTACTGTCCTTTTGAATTCAGGTAGTTCATCCAGAAAAAGCACCCCATTGTGGGAAAGAGAGATCTCGCCTGGTTGTGGATTGCCTCCACCCCCTACCAATGCCACATCACTGATGGTGTGGTGTGGAGAACGAAATGGCCGCCGTGCAATCAAAGAGGCATTCCCTCCAAGTTTACCTGCCACCGAGTGGATTTTGGTGGTTTCCAAAGCTTCCTGCAGTGATAGAGGAGGCAAAATTGATGGCAAGCGTTTGGCAAGCATGGTTTTTCCTGCTCCAGGAGGCCCGATCATGATGACATTGTGACCACCGGCAGCAGCGATTTCCATGGCTCTTTTGATATTTTCCTGTCCTTGAACATCCGAAAAATCAAATTCATAGCTTTCAATGGAATGGTAAAAAATATCCCTGGTATCCGTCACCGTAGGAGCGATATCCAGTTCCCCTTCCATAAAACCGATGGCCTCTTCCAGGTGATCAACACCAATGATATCCAGGTTATTGACAATGGAGGCTTCTGCGGCATTTTCTTTTGGTAGGACAAATCCCTTAAAGCCCCTTTTTCTCGCTTCAATAGCAATCGGCAAGGCGCCTTTAATCGGCCTCAACCTGCCATCCAGGGAAAGTTCTCCCATGATGATGTATTGTTCGAGCTCAGGGAAAGCCACCTGCTCAGACCCTTTGAGAATTCCCATGGCGATCGGGAGGTCGTAGGAGGAGCCCTCTTTCCGGATATCAGCTGGAGCAAGGTTGACTACTACTTTTTGCCTGGGCATCCTATAGCCATAATACTTCAAAGCTGATTCCACCCTTTGCTGACTTTCCTTGACAGCGGAGTCGGGTAATCCCACCATGTAAAAACTGGTGCCTTGTCCTACATTCACCTCGATGGTGATCAGCTTGGCATCAACGCCGGATACGGCACTTCCAAAAGTTTTTGCTACCATGATCCAAAATTTATGATAAAAAAAAGAAATCCCCGATAGAGATTTCTCAATATAATAAATAAAGTTTTAGGAATAAAAACCTACTTGATATTTTGGCGAGGTCTGATCCCAGAACCATCCTTGTCTTCCTCTGAAGGGGGTAAGGTCTGACTTTCAGAACTTCTTTTATCAATTACCTGAGGCTGGTTTTTGGGGTCCAGATCATATAATTTGGCTTTAAGCTGAATATTTTCTGCTTCGATTTTCTGGATTTTGGTTTCTAATTTACTTTTTTGAAAATATTCGAAGCCCAAAGAGGCCAAAAATATAATAAGCCCAACAATGAGGAATGACACCACTGTCTTTGTGGTCAGTTCTTCAGTACCAAAGATCCCTTTGACATTGTCAAATGCAAGGAAAAACACCAGACTGATCCCGAAAAAGAGTGCCAATAAAAGGTGGAAAATGCTATTCGCTTTTTTCATGGGAGATATCGTTTAAGTTTGTATCTCTAAATATACTAAACTGACTGCATTGAGGAAAGTTTCTTGTATAATCCTTCTTGGCCCATCAACTCCAGATGAGTCCCTTTCTCAACAATCTCCCCTTGTTGGATCACCAAAATCTCATCCGCATGCTGTATGGTGCTCAATCTATGGGCAATGACCAAGGTGGTTCTGTTGGCCATCAGGTTGGTCAAAGCCTCCTGGACCAGCCTTTCTGATTCAGAATCCAAAGCTGAAGTCGCCTCATCCAAAATCAAAATGGGAGGATTTTTCAGCACTGCCCTTGCTATGCTGATCCTTTGCCGCTGACCGCCGGACAGTTTCCCTCCTCTTTCTCCAATGTTGGTTTGGTAGCCTTTTTCAAGTTGAGTGATAAAATCATGTGCGTTGGCAATTTTTGCTGCCTCAATCACAGCCTCTTCAGAAACATGCTTTAAGCCGAAAGCAATGTTGTTCCAAACGGTATCATTGAAAAGAATGGATTCTTGGGTCACAATGCCCATCAAACCCAACAGTTCTTCCATCTGGTAAGCCTTAAGGTTTGTCCCATCCAATAAAACGGCACCGGCAGTAGGATCATAAAACCGTGGCACAAGGTCAGCAATGGTAGACTTTCCACCACCGGATGGGCCGACGAGCGCTATGGTTTTGCCCTTTTTTAGGGTAAAATTGATATCCTTCAGGACAAGTTCCTGTTCATAGCCAAAACTCACCCCTTCAAAGGTAATGGCTTTTTCAAAGCCCTTCAAAGGAACAGGATGAGGAGGGTTTTGTATGTCAGATGGGGTATCTATAACCTTGAAAATTCGGTCTGCAGATGCCAAACCCCGCTGAATGCTGCTCATGGCCCGGGAAATTTCCTTGGCGGGGTTTAAAACCTGGGTAAATATAATGATGTATGCAATGAACTCACTAGCAGTCAAAGAGGAGGTATTGTTCAATACCAAATACCCACCATAGAGCAAAATGCCAGCTACCACACTGACTCCGAGAAATTGAGAAACCGGAGAGGCCAATTCATTTTTTCGCGCCATACTGACATTTACCCTGGAGTAAAAATCTGTTTCTTCGTCAAATTTCTCATGTACATATGGTGTCGCACCAAAAGCTTTAACCACACGCATGCCACCAATGGTTTCATCCAGAATATTCACGATCCTACCAAGAGATTCCTGGCTTTGGATGGCTGTTTTTTTGAGTCTTTTGGTGATGCCTCCTATGACCAATCCTGATATAGGGATGACCAATATGGTAAAAAGAGTCAATTGAACAGACATGAAAAACAACACAGCAAAATAGAGGATGATCGTAGCAGGCTCTTTGAAAACGACTCTCAGAGACTGAACAATGCTGTTCTCCACCTCTTGGACATCATTGGTCATTTTGGACATCAAGTCCCCCTTCCTTTCACTGGAAAAATACCCGATGTGCATCTGACTGACTTGGTCAAATATATGAAGCCTCATTTTTTTTATCACATCTGCCCTAACCTTCGCCAAGACCACCCCAGAGAGGTAGGCAAAAAGGTTGGATAGGAATACTGAAACCACTATGATGATACAGACATAAACCAAAGTACCAAACTTCCCATAAGTTTCTGAAATGCTTAAAAAGTAATAATTGAAGACGTGAAAAAAGTAATCCAAAGTAAAGGAAAAGGTAGGCTTATCCATGTATTTGGCCATTTCACTTGGGTCCACTTGTTCGAAAATCACATCGAAGAGAGGTTTGAGCAAAGTGAAATTCAACAAACCAAAAATAATAGCCAACAGCGCATAAATCACATACAAAGGGATGTATCGGCTCAGTGGTTTGGCATAAGATAAAATGCGTAAATAGGTGTTCATTCAGCGGTTCAGATGAATTTGGTCTGCAATTTACATAAATATCCCTAAGCGGGATTCCTCTATGGGTTTAGTAACTGAAGTTCTGTCTAACCAAGTTCATACGGACAGCCAAATGGAGGAAATGGCTATTCTCTTCCACTGCCACTCGTTCTTGTGTGAGTTGCCACCTATAATAATGACCAAAATCCAAAAAGAGGTTGTGTTTGAGCATGTAGGAGGCATTTATATTTGTCATTACCACATCATTAGCAACGCCTTGCCCTATGGTATGGCCATAAAGTCCTAAACCTGTTCCATCAATTTCCCTGCTTTTCAGCACGTCTCCACCAAAATTCACGGTTTCAGATGGATCTGTACCAAAAAACTGATACAGTCCTGTCAGGTTAAGGCTTAGCCTAGGTAGAGGCTGGTACCGCATCAGACCGACCAGCTCTCTAAAATTTGCCCCTAGGGGATGTGTCAAAGGTGTCCTGTAATTGGAAAAAGATTGGTATTCAAATTTCTCCTGATAGGTGTAAGGCCTTGATTGGTTGTATTCCAACTGTAAATCCAAGTTGTACACTTTAAACACATTGATGTACTTGTATCCAATCTGAAGACTGTGTTTGTTTCTACTTGAATTCTTTCCGTCAATGCCAAAAAATTCATTGAATACAAACTCATCCAAAACAAATTGACCGTAAAACTGCATGCCTGGGACGGGATGCCATTTAAAATCAGTACCAATCATGACTTTGTCCGGGCTTCCAAGCTGATGTTCTACCCAGCGGTAAAAAATGACTGGATTTAAATAATTCCAGTCAATTTGATTGGCCATGATGGATTCGTATACCCCTACATTCAGTTTCTTGCCCAGATTGATTCCTATTCGGTGATGACTAAAGAATTTCTGAGGATACCTGCCATCCGTAGGCCGACCCACATTGTCAAATTCTATGTCTGCCGTCATCTGCCCCCAAAGGTTGGTCATCTGAAACTTCCCTAGCTGGGTATTGATCTTGACAAACATAAATGGATTAGAAAAATCTGAGAGAACCATGGACCTGAAACCTTCCCCGACAAAATTTCGGTCGTGTCCCACTTGGGCGGCTATGTGTTTGGTCAACTGGAAAGACACATGCCCCATGGCAGAGAAAAAGCCGTATCCATTATCTCGGTAAGGTTTCCAAAAGCCCTCTCCAGGCACTGCTCCATTGTGGGCTGCATATTGTTCCACCCAAGAGGGGAAAACCGTTTGGGTGGTGGTCAGAAAGGTATAAAAACCCACTTTGCGATCTATGCTTCCCCGGACCTCCACCCCTCTGGAATTCCGGAACCTGAATTCATCCATGCCTCCCTCTAATCCTCCGCTTAGGTATAAAACAGGATTGACATGCAAATCAAACACGCTGTCTCGATAATGATAAAAATCAGATGGTTTTCGATACAGGCTATTCCATAATGGCTTTTCAGAATCCTGGGTTTCAAAACTGGAAAATTCCCAGCTGTCATTTGTGAGGTAGTTAAGATTAAACTGATCCACCCTGCCGCCAAAGGTTTGTTTGGACTGCAAACTGTCCACATACTGAAGCACATGATCCCTCCTGTATGGTTTAAATCCGGTATGAAAATTTGGGTTGAAATCACCTTGAAGTATCTCGTACCGTTCAATAAGGTGATAATACTCCCGATTAAAGGGTATATAGGCACCTTGTCCATAGAGATCAAAAAATAGTGCTCCCATAAACCACAAACTAAATAAAAATTTTCTCATGAGTTCAATAAATGGCTTTGTTTAAAGCGTTCAGAATCAAATGTCTGATTCTAAATTTTGGGGAAAGTAAGTAATTTTTGCAATTTTACGATTTGCTTGCCCAAGAATTGAACAAAGAAGAATAATTCATAGACAAACATTTGGACAGTTTTACAAAAAAGGATAACTTTGTGCCTCATTTGGAAAAGCGAGCAATTATAAAGGCAATATCATGAAAAAAGAAATTCATCCCAATTATAGAGAAGTAGTTTTCTTTGACACATCCAGCGACTATTCGTTTCTGACCAAGTCTACTATTGAAACATCTGAGACCATCACTTGGGAAGACGGTAAGGAATACCCTTTATACAAAATAGAGGTTAGTTCCAATTCCCACCCTTTTTATACCGGTAAAAAGATGTTGTTGGATACTGCAGGGCGTGTGGAGAAATTCAACAGAAGGTACAAAAAGAATTAATTCTTATTGCCTCAAAAAGAGATTCAGGTCTTCCGGGTGCTTATCCGGAAGACTTTTTTATTTTTGTATATGGATAATTTCATTTTATTTGATGATCCCGGTTATCGGGGTTCACTTTTACCCTTCACTTTTACCAGACCAGTTGCCGATATTCGGGTAGGCATCCTTACCATTCGGGAAAAATGGGAAAAGCATTTTCAGCTCAAGGGGGGATTTTTAACCCAAGACTATCTAAGAAAAAAATACACCTTTCAGGATGGATCAGCGCTAATGATCAATGGGGGCCTTTGTCCTAATGATCATTTAACCGAAACCATCCTTGGATTAAAAGTGGGCGAAGCATTGTGGAAAGCAGGTCTCCTATTGGCCAGCCACACCGACTCCCCAGGTAGTTTCACCATAGATCAAGCAGAGGGAAAAATTTCAATAGAATATGAACACCCCATTACCCTGATTCAAAAAACCTGGCATATTTTCCAACACAATGCCTCAGAAATCCAAAAAGATTTTAATCTGATTACCAAAAACCGCACCTCCCAAGGCCTTTCTGACCCCCATACGATCTGCTATCATCTTGAACAGATTTTCATAGAGGAGGGCGCTAAAATCAAAGCTGCGGTGCTCAATGCTTCAGGAGGCCCCATCTATATCGGTAAAAACGCCGAAGTGCAGGAGGGAGCCCTGATCAGAGGTCCATTTGCCCTTTGTGAAGAATCCACGGTGAACATGGGAGCCAAAATGCGCGGAGACACAACCGTAGGACCACATTCCAAAATAGGTGGTGAAGTTTCCAATTCGGTGATTTTTGGTTATAGCAACAAAGGACACGATGGCTTCCTCGGCAACAGTGTTATAGGAGAATGGTGTAACATCGGCGCGGACTCCAACAACTCAAACTTGAAAAACAATTATGCCCCTGTAAAAATCTGGGATTATACCAAAGGCGGATTTTCCAATACTGGACTCCAGTTTTGTGGCCTGATGATGGGCGACCATGCCAAATGTGGCATCAATACCATGTTCAATACCGGTACCGTGGTTGGCGTGGGAGCCAATGTATTCGGGGATGGATTTCCACGCAACTTCATCCCTTCTTTTTCTTGGGGTGGCGCAGCCGGGTTCAGTACCTTTCAATCAAGAAAATTCGAAGAAACGGCAGAGGTGGTGATGAAGAGAAGAGGGTTGGACTTTGACGAAACAGAAAAAAATATCCTACAAAAGGTTTTCGAAATCACCAAGCATTACCGTATTTGGGACAAGGAATCATAAGTAAACCCCATCATGTTATTTTCATCCATTCCCGGACTAGAAGAAACCAAGAGCAGATTGATCCAGGCGGTGAAAAACAATCACCTTGCCCACGCCCTTCTTTTTCATGGTCCTGAAGGTGCTCCCAACCTTACCATGGCTTTGGCTTTAGCCACATTTCTTAACTGCGAGAATCCAGAACCTGAGGATGCTTGTGGGAAATGCGCAAGTTGTCAAAAAATGGGAAAACTCATCCATCCGGACCTAAATTTTTGTTTTCCGGTTCCCGGTGCCGCAAATGAAGCAGAAAAAGAAGGGGCTGGTAAAAAAACAGATGTTTTGTCCTCATGGAGGGATTTTGTGTTGAGTAGCCCATACAGCAATGTCCATGATTGGATTTACCATAACGGATTTGAAAAGAAACAACTTAATATTTCCAAAGGGGCTGCCCGATCCATCATACAGGCACTCTCTTTAAAATCATTTGAGGGAGGTTTTAAAATTGTCTTGATTTGGAATCCGGAATACCTGAATATTGCAGCAGCCAATACCCTGCTTAAAATACTGGAAGAACCGCCGGAAAAAACGCTCTTCTTTATGGTGTGTTCCCAGCCGGAACAATTGTTGACCACCATCCTTTCCAGAACTCAAAAAGTGCTCATCCGGGCCTTTACAGACCAGGAAATCAAAGACCATATTGTTGAGGGAGGGTTGTGTACTGCACAAGCCGCTGATCAGATTGCGCCTTTGGCTGATGGCAACTTGAGGGAGGCATATCGACTTATCGAACAGGTAGTAGATGAAAATACAGCTAAGTTCAGGGATTGGATGAGGAATTGTTTTGGGTTGGAAATTGTACAAATAATAGCGGATGCTGATGGCTTCCAAGCCAAGGACAAAGAAGGCCAGAAGGCCCTATTGCTGACGGGGCTAAATGTGCTGCGTGAGTCCCTGCTCAAGAGAAGTCAATTGGACCAACTGATGCGGACGCCGGCTTCAGACCGAATGTTTGTGAGCGATTTTGCCCTTAAGGCCATGACCGAAACAAAATTGTTTGACCTTTATCAACTCCTCAATGAGGCCCATTATCATTTGGAAAGAAATGCCAATGCCAAAATCCTTTTTACAGACCTTTCTTTCAGCATAGCCAAAGTATTGAGGAGAAAAGAGGAAGTGCTAAACCCCCAAAATTAGATAACCATGGAAAAACACGTCATAGGCAGAAGAGAAAAAATAAGTATCAAACCTTGGGGATTGAGGCTGGTTTCCGCCAAAGTAGATACAGGCGCGTACACAAGTGCCATACATTGTGAGGAAGTGGTAGAAAAAGAAACCAACGGAGAGAAAATACTGGAATTTAAAGTACTGCCCAAAACCCACCGGCTGTTCAAGGATGAGTGGATCAGGACCAAAGACTATTCTCAAAAAAAAGTCAAAAATTCTTTCGGTCAAACAGAACTCAGGTATAAAGTGAGCACAAAAGTCACTATGTTTGGAGAAGAATTCGAAGCAGAATTCACCCTCACCGACCGGTCCAAAATGAGGAATGCCATCCTGATCGGCAGAAAACTATTGAAAGAAAGGTTTTTGGTCGACGTAGATCAGGTCAATTTATCCAGAAAACATAAACCCACTCCCAAATGAAAATCGCCGTTTTATCCAGAAATTCGCATTTGTATTCAACTAAACGGCTATATCAGGCAATTTTAGAAGCAGGACACGAAGCCATGATCGTAGATCATTCCATTTGTGACCTTGTCATAGAACAGGAAGGTCCTTCCATCATTTACAAAGGGGAAAAGCTCCATGGAATAGATGCCATTATCCCAAGAATCGGCGCCTCAGTCACCTTTTACGGTACAGCAGTAGTAAGACAATTCGAATTGATGGGTATCTTTTCAGCCATAGAGTCACAAGCTATTGTCAGGAGTCGAGACAAACTCCGAAGCCTTCAAATTCTCTCTAAAGCAGGTCTGGGCATGCCCAAAACGGCTTTTACCAATTTTTCCAAAGGCGGAGAAAAACAATTGATCGAGCACGTAGGAGGCGCACCTCTAATAATCAAGCTCCTTGAGGGCACCCAAGGATTGGGGGTAGTATTGGCGGAGACCAAGAAAGCAGGACAGTCTGTGATCGAGGCTTTTCATGGCTTACGGGCAAGGATCATCGTCCAGGAATTTATCAAAGAAGCCAAAGGTGCGGATATACGGGCATTTGTAGTTAATGGAAGAGTGGTAGGTGCCATGAAACGTCAAGGTGCCGAAGGGGAATTCAGATCCAACTTACATCGTGGAGGTAAAGCGGAAATAATAAAGCTAAGCCGATTGGAAAAACAAGCCGCACTGGGTGCCGCCAAGGCATTGGGACTAAATATTGCCGGTGTGGACTTATTACAATCCTCCAGAGGGCCCCTTATTTTGGAAGTAAACAGTTCCCCTGGTCTGGAAGGCATTGAAAAAGCAACAGGCATCAACATCGCAGGAGAAATAGTACAATACATTGAAAATGCTGTTGGCAAGAAAACAGCCATAAGAAAGATCAAAGAATGACCAGTCCCATCAAAATCGGAACAAGAGGAAGCAAGTTGGCACTATATCAGGCCTATTATGTGGCGGATCTCTTACAAAAGGAAGGCTTGGCAACTGAGATTGTTATCATTGATACCAAAGGGGACAAAATCCTGGATGTCTCTATCGCTAAAATCGGCAGCAAGGGTGTTTTCACCGAGGAGCTTGAAGTGCAATTGGAGGAAGGCAAAATCGATATAGCAGTACACAGTGCCAAAGACATGCAATCCAGCCTGCCTGAAGGCTTTGAATTGATTGCCTTTACCGAAAGAGAAAAAGTCAATGACATCATTTTGAGCCATAAAAAAGACATCCCATATCAGGATCCAAGTTTCCCCTTGGTATTGGGCACCTCTTCTACCCGAAGGGTAGCCACTCTCAGGCATTATTACCCCCACATCAAAACAGTGGAAGTAAGGGGGAATTTACAAACCCGAATAGCAAAAATGGAGGGAGGGCTCTGTGATGCTTTGCTTTTGGCTTATGCAGGCGCCCACAGGATGAATTATGATCATCTTATACGGCATGAACTTTCAGTTGAAGAATTCACTCCGGCAGTTGGACAGGGCAGTATTGCCATTGAGGCCCATGAAACCCTGGATGATACAATCAAGAATGCCATTAAAAATGCCACAAATCATCCAAATACCGCATTCCGCTTAGAAGCAGAGCGGAGCTACCTCAGGGTATTGGAAGGAGGTTGTAGCATTCCTGTTTTTGCATTGGCCACGGTTGAAGATGGGGAATTGACAATTAAAGGTGGCCTTGTGAGCTTGGATGGGCAAGAAAGACTCATCCGAACCAAAAAAGGACCTGTCCAAGAAGCAGTCAACCTGGGGGAAAGTTTGGCTGGGGAGGTTTTGGATGCGGGAGGAAAACACATCTTGGACAACATCAAAAGCCAATTAAATAAAGCATGAAGGTAAGTAATCAATATGCCCTTTTTATTTTTTCCCTACTCTGCCTGGTGGGCTGTGGGAAAGAGACCGATCAGCTGATCACCATAGAAACCAAGCATGGTAAAATGGTCGTCATCCTTTTTGATGAAACGCCAAAACACAAAGAAAATTTCATCAAACTAGCCGAGGCTGGTCGATTTGATTCCACTGAATTCCATCGGGTAATTGAAAATTTCATGATACAAGGTGGGGACGTTTTTGGAAAGGAGGGTCTATCGGAGGAACCTTATACCCTTCCTGCAGAATTTCATCCCGAGCTGATTCATCAAAAAGGGGTTTTGGCAGCAGCCCGAAAAGGAGATAGGGAAAATCCTGAAAAGAGATCAAGCGGCTGCCAATTCTATATTGTTCAGGGAAGGGTCTATGATGAAACAGAACTGGTAACTGATATAAAAAGACTTCAGGAGAGTTTCATGAAATTTATTACTCTGGAAAGCAATCAAGCACTCAAACAACAATATACTGAGCTGTATGAATTTGGGGACAACACTGGTCTAAATAGATTGATGCTATCCAAGAAAAAGGAATTGGAAAATTTTTACAATTTGAATCTGGATAAAAAACTCAGACCACAACAAATCATGACTTATACCACTGAAGGAGGCACCCCTCATTTGGATGATGGGTACACGGTCTTTGGTAAAGTTCTGGAAGGAATTGAAGTCATGGAAAAGATCGCTAAAAGTGAAACCGACGCTCAGGACAAACCCAAAGATCCTGTATTCATGAAGGTGAAAGTTGAGCAAATGGAAAAAGGACGAATCAGTAAAAAATATGGATATGCCTATCCAGAAAAGTGATAAACCTACCTTATTGATTACAGGAGCCAATGGACTTCTGGGTCAGAATCTTCTACTTCAATTGTTGGAAGATAGCCCTTATCGCATCATTGCAACAGGCAGAGGCGGCAGCAGGCTACCCGATGCATGGAATCACTTCACCTACAGGGAAATGGACCTTGTAGATCACAAGGCTATACGGCGAGTATTTGGAGAAGAGAAACCAGATATAGTCATCCATGCAGCAGCCATGACCCATGTTGATCAATGTGAACTGAATCAGGAGGAATGTTACCAACAAAATGTGGTTGCTGTTCAGAACTTGATTAAGGCTTGTGAACTGGAAAGCAGCTTTTTGATCCACCTGAGTACCGATTTTATTTTTGACGGTGAATCAGGGCCGTATCTGGAGGAGGCCTCCCCCAATCCTGTCAACTATTATGGAGAGACAAAATGGGAAGCTGAAAGGCTTGTCCAAAATGCAAAACTTGATTGGGCAATTGTAAGGACAGTACTGGTATATGGGGCTTTGATGAATGGCGAAAAGGGAAATTTTATTACCTGGATCAAGAGTTCCTTGGAGGCTGGAAAAACCCTTACCATGGTCAATGACCACGTACGGACCCCGACTTTCGCAGGAGATCTTGCAGCAGGTTGCCTTTTGATTGCAAAGAATAAGGCCAAGGGAATTTACAACATCTCCGGCGAAGAAACCATGACACCCTATGATATGGCCATTGCCACTGCGCGATACTTTAAGTTGCCTGAGGAAAACATCAAAAAAGTTGATTCAACTACTTTCACCCAAGATGCCAAAAGACCAATGATAACCGGATTTGATATAGAAAAGGCCAAAAAAATGCTGGGCTATTCACCCAAAAGTTTCAAAGAAGGAATTGGTATTTTAGCAAAACAAATTAAATTAGCCCGTTCATAACATTTTCATAACACTTCATTTAAACATAAATCATTCAACATGGCAGTAAGTTCCAATACTGAAGGCAGAGGCCAATGGGGCTCCAGTTTAGGTTTTATCATGGCAGCAGCCGGATCGGCAGTTGGCCTGGGAAACATCTGGAGATTCCCCTACATCACAGGTGAAAATGGAGGCGGTGCCTTTGTGTTTGTATACATGATCTGTGTGCTTTTGATAGGTTTGCCTCTCTTGATGAATGAAATCGCCTTGGGAAGAAAATCAGGCAAAAATCCTGTGGGAGCCATCAAGGAAACAGGAGGAAATGGCTTTTGGCAAATCGCAGGGGTCCTTTGTATCGTCGTCTGTTTTTGTGTGTTGAGTTACTATTCTGTGATTGCAGGTTGGACCATTGGATATATTTTTACAGAATTGATCAATATACCGGTTGATTTTGAGGATTTCCAACAGACTCCGATGTATGTCATCCCCCTTTGCTTTATTTTTATTTTGATGACCATAGGGGTCGTCTTGGGAGGAGTATCAGGTGGAATAGAAAAGGCAGCCAAATTTCTGATGCCGGTGCTGTTGATCATCGTTGTATTTATCGCAGCCCGCAGCGTGACATTAGAAGGCGCACAAGCAGGAATTGAATACTATTTGTATCCGGATTTTTCAAAAATCAATGCGGGGGTAATTCTTCAGGCTCTGGGACAGGCTTTCTTTTCCATGTCAGTAGGATGGGGTTTGATGATCACCTTTGGTTCTTATTTGCCAAAAAACAGCAACATTGTCACCTCATCAGGTTGGATTGCGGGCATGGATAGCATGGTGGCCTTACTGGGTGGTTTGATGGTATTCCCTGCTCTTTTTGCCTTGTTACCTGGAAAAGATCCCGCAGGAGGACCCGCTTTGGTATTTGATGTGCTTCCTAAAGTCTTTGATGCCATGCCAGGAGGCAATTTCATTGGTGCTTTGTTTTTCCTTTTGCTGCTCGTGGCTGCTTTAACCTCAAGTATCTCTATGCTTGAAGTTCCAGTGGCTTATTTTATTGATGAAAAAAAATGGTCCAGGAAAAAAGCAGCGTGGACCATCGGCATAGCAGCCATGGCCCTTTCCATACCCTCTGCCTTGTCTTCCATTGACGGGAGTATATTCAAAAGAATATCAATAACCTTCCTCGGCAATACCAAAACCGGTTTTTTTGACATCATGGACTTTACTTTCGGTACTTTTGCAGTGGTTGTCATTTGCCTGATGTTGAGTTTGTATACCGGATGGGCTAAAAAAATCAATGATTACATGAGTGAATTGAGTTTGGGAGCTCCACGGTTTGTTGGTTTCCCTGCCACGGCTTGGAAATTTTTTATCAAATGGGTATGTCCCATTGTAATTGCACTCGTATTGCTTAACCTTTTGGGTATTTTTGGGGAACCTGGAGAAGGCGGATGATATTTTCTTGACTAATTATGGAAACCCAGCAGTTTTACACAAAGCTGCTGGGTTTTCTATTTTTTTGAGACATTTTGGGACATAATACACCTTTTTAGATATAAAATTCGTTATCTTATTTGTCAAGTTGGCAGAATACTTGTTGCCGAATCCCCAAATAAATAACAGAACATGAGCTTTCCCAAAATTACCACTTTCATCCTGGCATTCTTTACCATAGGTCATCTTTGGGCCCAGGACTTTTCTATCGGGCCTAAAGTAGGTTTTACACAAGGCAGTATTTCCGTTAATGGAGACAATTTCCAAAGCCAAGATCCGGCTAATGGCTACCATGTAGGTTTATTTGTGCGAATGGGCGGTAATTCCATTTTTGTCCAACCCGAGTTTCTGTATTCCAATACTGGGGGATCCTTTATCAGCACCAATGATGCGGTCAATGAAAATACGTACACTGTGTCCTTTGACAGATTTGATATTCCCCTGATGGCAGGTGTCAAATTGGCGAATTTCTTTCGCGTTCAAGGAGGCCCAATCGCCAGTTTTATTTTGAATTCTGAATTTACGGATAAATTGCAACAAGGCATCATTCCAGATTACAACAGTGCCACTTTGGGTTTTCAGGCCGGAATTGGATTTGACATAAAAAACGTTATCCTTGATTTCAAATACGAAGGCGGATTAAGCAAAATGGCCGATAGAATTGCAGGATTAGATACCGACCAAAGGCAAAATATGCTGATTGTTTCCGTTGGATTTAGGATGTTTTAAATGATTATCTCTCCTCAGCATGCAAAATTTTTTCTCTCAGAAGATGCACGGGATTCGGTGGTTGATATTTTTCTCGCAAAGGCGCCGAGACGCAAAGTTTTTTCTTTAACTCTTAAAAATGCTTCTTAAAAATTATCCACCTATTCATAACCAATATCACCTATTTCCATGGCGGCTTTGCGCCTGATAGTGCAGTATATATTTATTCTCTTAACGACAGAGATGCAAAGCAAATCATTAAAAAGCACTTCAATAATTTTCCACCTTTCAATGACCGGAATTTCCTTTTTCCCTTTGCGACTTTGCGTCTTGGCGTGCAATTTTTTTTCTCTATCAAAGAGATGTAATCGAAAAGGTTTTTTATATCAAAATATTAAAAAGTTTATCAAAAAATTCCCACCTATCAATAACTAGAATCACCTATTTCCTTTGCGACTTGGCGTGCATTTATCTATCCAATTAGGGTACCCGTATCACCATAAAAAAATCCCCGGAGATATTGACCTCCGGGGATTTATCGCATTTGATATTTAAATTATAGCTTAGTTAAAGATATACCTTACCCCAAATTGCATCTGCCAAACCTGGCTTAAGTTTACATTTGGCCTGAATGTTTCGGTAGGCAAGTTGTTCCTGTCAAGATTTATTCTGTACTGAGGCTCACCTGCCGCATTTCTTCCTGCATAGTTAAGCAACTGAGGTTGGTTAACTAATCTTTGAACACCCCATTCGTTGTTGATCATGTTTCCGAAATTTAGGATATCTAAACTGACCTGAATGGTATTGGCTTTGCCTCCTACATCGATGGTGATGTCTTGCAACAACCTGAAATCAAAACGGTGTACCCAAGGTAATTTAGGACCGAATCTTTCTACATATTGACCTCTTCTGTTTCTCAAATAATCATCTTGTTCGATATAATTGAAGAAAGCTTGGGATTGCTGTTCTGCAGTAAACCTCACTACTTGCTCGGCACCTGAACCAGAAGTGATGGGTAAGAAATTGATTTCAGAAGGGTTATTCGGTACGTAGATCAATGGGGTTCCAAAATCACCAACCATGTTTCCACCAGTTACATAGTTAAACCTTCCTTGTTCTCCACCCTCATAGAAAATACTCAAAGTAGTTTTAAAATATTGTCCATAGCTAAAGCTTTTGGCAATATTTCCAATGATCCGGTTAGGTTGATCAAATCTGGTAAAGCCCATTTCTGGAGCATTTCTATTGAAAATAACAGGGTTAGTCCACAAAGATCCAGCTGTGGATCCGCCTGTAAGCCCTTGATCCCTAGCAACAGAGCGAGTGTAGGCTACCATAAAGTACATGCCATTTTCCCAAGTTCTTTGTACTTGCGCCATAAGAGAACCGTACAAACCTTGGTTGGTATTGGCAAGATAGATCGCCTGAGAGAAAGGTTCATTGATCCTGTTGGTTTCCCAATAAGGCCTCTGATCAGGGCCATTAAAAGTGCCTGATGGTTGTGGCAAGTTGACATTCAAAGGAAGTACATTGTTGATGTCTTGGGTAAAAATTCCTTCCAATGTACCAATCCATCCTCCACCAAATACTTTATCAACTGCGATGTTTGTTCTCCATACCTGAGGAAATCTAAAATCCGGAGAAGTACCTGCTACATCGCCGGATGGCGCATCAGGGGTTGGATTTTCAGGTCTGTAGGCATTTACATCCGGATTGAAAGGCCTGGGATTGTCTATGAAACCATCTCCCTGGATGACCTCGAAACCTCTCAATACCCCATTGTTATTGACTTGGTTGGATATCCACACGAAAGGGATCCTTCCTGTAAAGATACCTGTACCACCCCTTAACTGAAGCGTACGGTCTCCATTAACATCCCAGTTGAATCCGATTCTTGGCGACCACAAAGGTCTTGCAGAAGGTAACTTGGCAACATCAATGTTTAGTGGGCTGAAATCTCTTGGGTCTCTAAAAGTAAACTCTTCTATAGCTGGATTTGACTGAAGCGTAATTGGATAGAACTGGATATCACCTCTAATCCCGAAAGTCAATTTCAATCGCTCAGTCGCCTGCCACTCATCCTGGAAATAAAGTCCGAATTGTCCAAAGGCAGTCTCATCAACTGCAGGTCTTGATGGATCATCTCCAAAAGCAAAACCTTGGATAAAGCCGATAGGCTGAGTAGCTGGATTTCTGTCAATCACAGCACTTCTGAAATCTTCAAGGCTTCCATACCGATAAACCCCATTGAAAAACCTATTGAAAGCGTTTTCAAACTCCATATATTCCAGGTTCAAGCCTGCTGTGTAGGTATGCTTGCCCTTGAAATAAGTGAAATTGTTGGTGATATTGAAGGTTCTGTTTTTAACCTGATTGGCAATAGAAAACAATTCGTTACCCATCGCAGTGTAATATTGACCACCTTCTATAACCTCGATCATCGGGAAGTTTTGGCCTCCTGGTATTCCCCTCTCCTGGACAAAGTTGGTGAATCCTATGTTCAAACTGTTGGTGGCGGTATTGCTGATCCTTGTAGTAAGTTCCGCAACAACGGATTGAGTCAATTGATCCACAGTATAATTGGTATTTGAAAAGTGCATGGAATTCAAGGAAGAACGGTTTCCAAATCCGCCCGGAAGCGCACCTGATGTACTGCTGCCATTGATAAAGGAATCATCTTGACTGGTATATTGGTTGTACCTTAGGGCAAGTTTACTTCTGTCGCTCAAATTAAAATCCACCCTGAAGTTCAATCTCAAGACATCCGTTCCAAAACCATAGCCCTCGTAGGCTCCTGGATCATAATCGTAAAGGTTGATCAGATTGTTGCGGATATCATCCAGTTCTGATGCAGGTACCCTGGTCACGTTATCACCGGTAAGTCCAGGTCTTGCCGCTAAATTTTGCTGACCCGGTCTAGTGGATTGTTCACTTTCCACACTCGCAAAAAAGAACACTTTGTTCTTGATGATAGGTCCACCTACTCTTACACCAAAGATTTTGGAATCAAACTCCTGTGCAGAAAGATCATTGTCGCCTATTCGGCTTCCCTGATAATCCTGATTTCTGGTGAGGTAATACACTGAACCGGAAAATTCATTGGTTCCTGATCGGGTGATGGCATTCACATTACCACCTGTAAATCCATTTTGTCTTACATCAAATGGAGCCAAGTTAATCTGAACTTCTTCAATGGCATCCAAAGACAGTGGATTGCCACCAGCAAATTGGTCCGAACCTAATCCGAAGTTGTTGTTGTAGATGTTTCCATCTATGGTATAATTGTTGAATCGGTTGTCCCGACCAGCAAAAGAAGTCCCGTTGGACTGGGGTGTCATCCTGGTAAAATCATTGATTCCCCGGCTGATAGTAGGCAAATTATTGATCCTTTCATTGGAAAGGTTGGTTGCAGCACCAGTACGGTCTGAATTCATGACCGCATCTTTGGAAGCACTTATTTCTACGGCTTCAAGTTCCAAACCGTCAGAAAGAACTGCATTAATGGTAAAATTCTGGCCTAAAGAAAGTGTAATACCTTCATAAGTTCTGTCTTCAAACCCTACGAAAGTTATTGTTACTGAATAAGGGCCACCCACCCTTACATTCGGTATCACAAACCGACCGTCCATATTGGTCACACTTCCATATCTGGTACCTGATGGTACGTGTATGGCTACCACATTCGCACCAGGGAGGGTTTCCCCTGATGGGTCAGTTACATTGCCCTGCAAACTGGCCGTTGTCACCCCTTGCGCAAAAGCTCCACTTGCCAGAAGGACAAGTAAACTCAACGCAAGCATTCCTTTTTGTAATAGTTGCCTCATAATTTTAGTTTTTGTTGGAATATTAAGATTTGTTTGTTGGTTTTATCTTTTTCCTTGACGCAAATGTATAGGAGATATGCAAGAATTTTTTTTTGTAATTGTTAAGTTTTAACATTTCTTCACAATAATACTTAACAATTTGTTAACATTGACTTTGGAATTAAATTTTTTTATCCCTTCTTTTTTGAAGGATAAAGGATGTTTTTTGCGTTTTTTAATGGTAATGGCCAAATTAAATCAGAATCATTTAATTGATGTTAAGAAATCATTACCGTAATATTAAGTCCTTTTGCATCCTTGAGATATGCTCATTTGACACCATAAATGGGTTATATTTAGGTTTCACTATCATTGCAACCGTTAGAGATGGCTAAAAAAGGAATATATTGGCTCTATGCATATCTGATTGCAGGAATTGCAGACATGTTATTGATTGCCCAGCAAATAGAAAATTGGCGCTACTTGACCAAGCCTTTGATCCTAATTACACTGATCAGTTATTTCTATTTCAATTCCTCCCCGATTCAGAACACCACCCTGAGAAAAAGTATTTTAGCTGCACTTTTGTTTTCTTTGATGGGTGATATTTTACTCCTTTTTCCCAATTTATTTCTTTATGGATTAGGAGCTTTCTTTATGGCACATATCTGTTACATCATTGCCTTTAAAATTTGCCAGGCCCAGACCAATATTTTGAAGGGAGTTAATTTTATCAAATTGTTTTTTTACAACCTTGTCTTTTATATTCCGGCGGCTTTCGTTTATTTCTTGATTCGAAATAATCTGCAGCAAATGAAAATTCCGGTCATCCTTTACATCATTGTCATTCTGACCATGGTAACTACCGCGAGAGAGCGATTCAAAAGAACCAATACATCCAGTTTTTGGCAAGTCATGGTCGGTGCAAGCCTTTTTTATATTTCCGATGGAATTTTGGCACTCAATCTGTTTTTCCAGCCCATACAGGATGGAGGTATCATGATCATGGGTACCTATATCCTTGCCCAACTGCTCATTGTTATGGGATTAAGGAGCCATTGGCTACCCACTCAGGTTGTCTATCAAAAAATGCAGGAAGAAGGCAAACCGAAAACATAATTACCTGTTGTGATCCATAATTGTTGTCGGGATTTATAGGTTTCTTTTGATATAATCGGTCATCATATGATACAAATGCCAAGTAGTATTTCCTCCATAGATCCCATGATTTCTGTTGGGGTAGTAAAAAGTTTCAAACTGCTTGTCTGCCCGAATCAACGCATCGACCAAATCCACACTGTTTTGGAAATGTACATTATCGTCTCCGGTACCATGAATAAGGAGATAATTGCCCTTCAATTTATTGACATGGGTAATAGGACTGTAATCATCATAACCGGAAGGGTTCAATTGCGGTGTTTTGAGGTATCGCTCTGTGTAGATGGTGTCATAAAAGCGCCAATTGGTAACCGGCGCGACTGCGATCGCAGTTTTGAACAAATCATGTCCGAGCATCAAGGCCAAAGAAGACATGTAACCCCCATAAGACCAGCCCCAGATACCGATGCGCTTGCTGTCTACAAAAGGTAAGGTGGCTAAATGCCGGGCACCTGCCATTTGATCTTCTGTCTCTAGCTTCCCCAGGTTGGCATAAGTGCCATGTTTAAAATCACGTCCTTTCCCGCCTGTACCTCTATTGTCCACACAAACCACAATGTATCCCTCTGAGGCCAAATGTTGGTGCCAAAAATCCCTTAAGCTACCCCAACTGTTGGTAACGTTTTGCGAACCTGGCCCTCCATACACGTACATGAGCACTGGATATTTTTTCCCTGCATCAAATTGAGGAGGTTTTATCATGTATGCGTTTAAGGAAACATTGCTTTGGGTTTTGAACTCAAAAAATTCTTTTGGCGAAAATGCCATTCGACTGACCCTTTCTTTGAGTTCCCGGTTGTTTTCCAGCACTTTGACCAGTTTGCCATCCGATTCCTTTAAAGTGACTTCTAGCGGGGTATTGGCTGTGGAATGGTTGTCTATAAAATACTTGAAATCAGGACTCATGTTAATTCGGTGGGTGCCAGGCTGGCTGGTCAGGTTTTTTTTACCCCTCCCATTGAAATTGATGACAAAGAGATTCCGGTCTAACGTTGAAACCTCAGTCGAGATAAAATAGATGTCCTTTTTGTTTTCATCTACCCCGACCAATTCCGTGACTTCCCAATTTCCAGAAGTGACTTGACTGATCAATTTCCCCTGCTGATCATGGTGGTAAATGTGTTTGAAACCATCCTGTTCACTGGTACGAATAAAACCCTTGTTCCCTTCCAGAAAATGTAAATTGTCATTATAATCCAAATCTACATAGGTCTCGGATTTTTCAGCCAGCACCAATCTGCTTCTTCCACTGTTGGTATTGGCGTAATAAAGATCCATTTGATTCTGAAGTCGGTTGAGCTTGATAAAAGCCAAAGTACCGGCATCACCTGTCCAGTATATTCTGGGTAGGTAAATATCCTTTTCACTGCCTGTCTCTATTTGCACCGTTTTCTTTCCGAGAAGATCAAATACATGGATGCTCACTTCGGAATTCTTTTCACCTGCCTTAGGATATTTAAACCTGTAATCCTCCGGGTAGAGTCCTCTCCATACCTGCATGTTGTACACCGGCACTTCTGTTTCATCAAATCGGATAAAAGCGAGTTTTTTTCCATCCGGGGACCATGAAAATGCCTGCGCCATGGAAAACTCTTCTTCATACACCCAGTCGGCCGCACCATTGATGATTTTGTTGAATTCCCCATCATAGGTTACACGGGTGACCTGATTGGAAGCTAGGTCTGTAAAATACAGATCATTGTTTTGAACAAATGCCACTTTTAAATTATCAGGAGACAAAGTGGCATAGGAGATTTTCTCCCCGTTCATCAGTACCTGTGAGTTACCGCTATTGAGATCCACTACATGAAAAACGCCTTTGGAAGACCTGCGGTAAATGCTTTCTTTTTGCGACCCGATCAGCGCTTTGGTTTCCTCTTGGTTAAAGGCATATTCGGTAAAATTGATCTCCAACTTGGCACCATCCACCAATATAGCCTCCTGCTGTCCGGTTGAAATGTTCATTTTGACCACTTTTGGGCCATTGCCATCCGTGATCAGGGTGGAATAGTAACGCCCATCATTCATCCAGTTGATGCCTGAAATGGTCTTCTGGCTGAAGGCTCCGTTTTTGAACACATCTTCCATGCTGATCTTTTTCTGAGCCAGAACAGCAGTGCAGCATAGCATCAACAAAATTAAAATCCCAGTGGGTAAGCTTAAATTTCGCTTTGTAATCATCATTCAACTTATTTATACGGGGGCAAAGATAATTAAATTGAGGTGGCAGAAAAGGAACATTTTGATAAATGGAAACGGCAATCCATATATTGAAAAAAATAGCAACCCATCAAGCAAATAGTAGGGGATTACCTCAACTGAAATAAATGCATAACAATTAATAAAGTGATGGATCAGTCAAAGGATTAAGACAATAAAGCACTTGCCTACTAGGCCGACTTCAACTTCAATTCCCCATTTCTTTTGACCACCTGTAGGTCGAAATGGGCGTTGATAAAAGCTTTGCACCTGTTTTCGGACCATTCCGCTCTGGGTTCAGAATCAAAAAGCAAAGTCATCCGCAACATCGTTTTGACGTATGACTCATGCTGCCCCAGCTCACGGATCCAAATTAAAAAGTGTTTTCTCCAATCTTCCTGGAATTTTTCGAAATGGCTCCTTCCATCAAAAAGCAATTCGAGCTGATTGGAGCCGTATATAAAGCGGTAGATGCCTGCCAATTGCTGATATATCATCCTTGCACGCTCCCTAGGAAATTCCATGGTATCCAGTATCTGGGCATAGGTCTCATCCATCAGGCGCAATGGATTGTAAAAAATCGTATAAGACCGTTTCAATTCAAAAGCCATCAAATCCAACAAATCCTCCTGCATGGCAGACTGCGCTTGACGCAAGATGTAATTCTTGTCCAGAGGGAACAATTTTTGGATCATGGGGTACTTTGAATTTTTCACAAATTTAGTTTTTCTGACGGTAAGAAAAAACTGATGGGTTCAGATGCTCGTTTTAATATCCAAATCTTCATGAAAGATTAACATTATATTGGGAATAAAATGCTACCTAAACCCATGATTTCTAAACAATTCTAACCATATAGAATCAGAAAAACAAACATTTTTCAGCGTCTGATTTACAAAGCAAAAATGGAAATACAAGATGCTTTTTTCTGTCTGCTAATTTTAGTTGACTTCTGAATTCTTGAGCCACCTATATGTTTTTTGATTTTTACAAAAAGCAACTAAGCGTTTATCCACCTTTTGCTATATATTCCATTCAATTCATTTCACTTGATCACCTTGCGGTTCCAGCGGTTATGGTTTGGCCAAAAAATATGGCGTTCATAAACAATTTATTGGTACCAAACCAGAAAGCCCGGAAATTGGGATTATCAACAAACCCAATTACCTTCCCCCGGCCCAAAGCGGAAATCTGTATCGCACCGGTTTCTTTCATCTGCTCCAGATTGCTGGGATGCACATAGCCACTGGCCAAGGGATTGGACGTATACATCATAGGGTTCGCATAGGGATTTTCTGAGGGGAGCAGAAATTGATTGCTACTTCGGAAAGTAAACATCTCAGGCTTGGTATAACCATAACCGATGGGGTGTGTCAGATCCAAACGTGCATTAAAAATGGCACCACCAGTGACCTTGGCTCCGGTAGCATTGGCATATTCTTCATATGGCTTCTGGCTACCACCGGTTTTCTCCGGCTCCTCTTTGAATTTGAATTTGCCGATTTCGTTTTTATCCAACCAGGTCATCGCATTACCTCTGGCAATCAAGGTGCCGCCTTCTCTTACCCATGATTTGATTTTCTCGGTTTCCCCATTTCCCAAACTGTTGTAATTCCCATTGGACATCACAATAACATTGTAGCGTTTTAAGTCTGCAGCATTGATTCTGTCGACAGGCAACAAGGTGATCGGCATCTCAAAGCGCTGATCCAGCAAATGCCAGATTTCTCCAGCCTCATTGCTGTAAACACCACCATCCACCAATAAGGCCAGGGAAGGTTTTTCCAACACGCTGATGCTGGGGGATCCTAAATTTATTCCAGAGGTGTAGCCACTGCTAATGGCGTGGATATCCACTCCAGATTGTCTGGCCACCTCTTTTAAATCGCCAAAGAAGACTTGGTCACTCACCTCTGCCTGCCCTTTGTCCACAATGATACTTCCCATGGAAAATCCCTTCCCCTCAGGAGAATTAAAATCCTTGTGACTTACCCGGACCATATACCCCTTGTCCAATAATTTGTAGGCTGCTTTAGGCGCATAATACTCCTGCCAGTTAAATGCATAAGAGTAAGCCCCAGGATCACCTATCAATGTTCCCTCATGCATTTCCAATCCTTTTTCCACCTCTTCCACCTTGGCTAAATTTAAAATACGGCTGTTTAGGGCCATGTAATCCAAGTTGAAAGCCATGGGAAGAGTCCATGCGGAAACATCGTAGAAAAGGCTGTCCTGAAAATCTGTTCTGGTTTCAAACATTCCTTTGATCAAACGGTATTGGGGCTGGTTTGCTGGCACTATAAAAGCATGATCTGCATCAAATTCCACACTGTTTACCGTGATGTTTTCCTTCAGGCTATAAACAAGAATTTCATGGTGCAATATCATCTCAGCCAGATGAAAAGCTCTTGCTTTGTCATTCCTGGCACCAAATATATAAGCTTTGTTGTTGTCGGCATCTGCCTCAGATTTTGATTCTTTGTAAAAATCCAGCATGTATTGGTTCATTTCCACCCGCATTTCTTTGGCTGCCTCAAATGAAGAAAGGGAACCGGTAAACTGATTTCTAATGGTAAATGGAAAACTTAAGGGTCCATAAATGCTTTCCTGCAGATGGCCTCTGGATGATGCCTGTTCGAAAAGAATCCCCACCGCACCCTGAACATCAGGATAAGTGGATCCTTTCCCGTAATAAAAATCATCAAAACTTTCTTGGGTATAATAAAGAGAACCTATCCGATCCAAGTGTTTGGCATGAAATTGAGCGATTTTTTCAGTTAGCTCAAAATTTCTTTTGGGAGTTAGAGGATGGCTCCTGCTAGGAATCCCAGGCTGGAAAAAATAGGTGCTGTTGGTCCCCATTTCATGGAAATCCAAGACAATATTGGGTTTCCATTCTTGTATTTTTGCAATTCTTCCTCTAGACTCTGGGTGCTGCACAGGCATCCAATCCCGGTTGAGATCAAACCAATAATGGTTGGTCCTTCCCCTTGGCCATGCTTCGTTGAACTCCCGGTTGTTGGGGTCACCGTTCATGTGGTAGCTTTTGTGGGTATTTACCCATGAGGCAAACCGGTTGATGCCATCAGGGTTGATACCTGGTTCCATGATGATCACCATGTCCTTAAGGTCATCAAGGACCTCATTGGCTGCGGCAAAATGGTAAGCGGCCAGCAGGGAAGCATTGACACCACTGGGCTCATTGCCATGGACAGAATATCCCATGTACATCACAATCGGCATGTTTTGGATATCAATATTACCAACTCCAGTTCGCAATCGGCTTCGTTCGGTTTTTATTTCCTCTAGCCTTGAAAAGTTGGATGGCGCTGTGATCGTCAACATCATCAAAGGCCGCTTTTCATAACTTTGCCCGTGGATTTCAAGCGTAATTCTATCTGAGGCATCTGCCAAAGTTTTCATGTAGCTGACTAGTTGGTCATAGCTCACATGCCACTCTCCCACTTCATAACCCAGTATGGACGCAGGGGTAGGAATGGCTTCATCATAAGTATACCCTGGTGGAAGAAAATAATCCAGGCCCACTTGGGCTTGCACCCCAAAAGCCAGCAGAAAACAATGTAAAAACAAATACTTCTTCAATATTCTGAGTAGCAGCATGGTAAACTTTGATTATTTTTCAAATAAGCGCATATGTACGCGATAAATTAATTAATTTCGTTTAAATGGTTGAAATACCTGATTGAAAAGAACTATTTAAACCAAAGAAGCAATATGGGTTTCGTTGGGAACAAGCTAGATAGAATTTCAAGAATTCACCTTTAAGAAAACAGATCAATTTCTCCAACTTATAGCTGCAAGCAGGTTTAATACTGATTGAGCTGTCCAAAAATAAACAATCTAAACCGAAAAATCATGTACCTGCTTTTTATCAATAATTTTGGGACTTGGCTATTTGTTTTCTTCGGAATTGTATATTTCACTTTTTGGGTATTTACCCTAGTAGATATCATCCAGTCAGAATTTAAAGATGAAAAAATGAAAATTATTTGGATTCTGATCGTTTTGTTTGCCCAGGTTTTGGGGCCCATCATTTATTGGGTTTTAAGCAAGGAACAAAAGATTTCCAAAATTTAAATTCCTATTTATGTTTGGATTAGGCTTAATTGGCACCCTCATCTACTTTTTTACATTGGTGGATGTGATTCGATGTGAATTTCGTGACAGCAAAAATAAACTGATCTGGATTGTTATAGTTGTACTGTTGCCATTGATCGGAACATTATTATGGTTTTTCGTAGGAAGGAAAAAAAGGCTTTAATTTTACCTGAATTTACCTAAAAATATCTTTGACTGCTGCCTCAATGGTAGTAAAATGAAATTTGAAGCCAGCACTCTTTATTTTATCATGGGAGACCCGATTGCCCCCTATCACCACATTGGCCAATTCTCCCAAAGCCATCTTCAAAGCAAAGGAAGGCACGGGGATACCAATGTATATTTTTCCTTTTGCCTCGGCTGCTGCCTTAGTGAGGACACTATTCGAGACAGGTTTAGGACCCACTGCATTGAAGACTCCACTCATGTGTTGATTTTCCAAAGCGAATACGAATAGGTCTGCAAGGTCTTGGATATGGATCCAACTCATGTATTGATTCCCAGAACCCAATGGAGCGGCTACAGGTGGTTTAAGCATTTCTTTCAATGCACCCCCATCTTTGGAAAGTACGATACCAATCCTAAGTTTTACTGTCCGTATTCCCAAAGTATTGATTTGATCCACTGATTTTTCCCAGGCTTTGACCACACCCGCCAAAAAATCATCACCTGGATCAGAGGCCTCATTCACCAAATCATCACCTGTGTCAAAGCCATATATCCCGATGGCGCTTGCTGAAACAAAAGCAGATGGTCTTCGCTCAATTGTTCTCAGCTGATCGAAAATCAATTGGGTGGACTGGGTTCTACTTTCAAGGATGGTCTTTTTTCTTTCCTCAGTCCAACGTTCATCCGCTACCCCTGCTCCTGCCAAATGGATAATGCCATCGGCCCAATCTAATGCAGCTTGATCCAGATAATTGTTAGCTATGTCCCATTTAAAGGCTTTTTGGTCATATTCTTCCGGGTTGCGGCTCAACCAAGCCACTTGATATCCATTCCTTTCCAAGGTTTGGGTGATGACTTGGCCCACTAAACCCGAGCCTCCTGTGATCAAAATATTTTTCATCTTTTATGATTTTCAAATTAAATCTAAAGCATCTGACAATTTAGAATTAGAAATTTGATCTAAAATCCAAAATATCCGGTACATAAAGTCAAGTGAACAACATTTTTAAATCAAGCTATGTTTCACACATGGGATTTAAACCGGGGGAGATCCTATAAAGTGTGAAGCTCATTCAAAAATAGACAAAATAAGTTATTAAGTAAGTCCCGCTTTTTTTTATGAATCTTCAGTGTCCACCATTGTATGCAGATTGATTAAAAAAACGAATTATTTTATAAACAAACAGTTCCATTACTTTTTCAAACCCCTAAAACGTCATTTTTTTGTTTTCGAATGTAGGGGTAGATAACTGATTTATTTCAAGGTTCGGAAATATCCATTTATCAAATCTTCCTTCCATAGTTATGTAAATTAACATAATTTTACTATCCATCTTCGATTGACTTTGAAAAATTCAGCAACCAAATAACCTCAAAAGGTCATTTCCGATGCCTCTACATTTTAAGTATCTTTTAACTTTACAATTCAGTTTAATATTTTTTGCTCCGGCTAAATCCCAGTCTTCCCATGACACGATACCCGAGGAAAAAGTTGCAGTAGAAAAATTAAAATACAAGCAGCAACCTGGATTAGCCCTAGCTGCCTCCAAAATTTTCTTTTCTGACCGAAGATATTCTATTTCTGGCTTTGGAGAAGCTTCTTTTGTCAATTATCGGGGTCCTAAAAATACGGAATCAGGGGACCTGGAACTATACTACACCAACCTTTATAGGTTTGCTACTTTTTTTGGTTATCGGATCACAGACAAGATCATCTGGAACTCGGAATTGCAGATTGAATACCTTCATGACGGAAACAATGAAAGTAAAACCGAATTCTTGTTTGAGGCATTTGTCGATTTTTTGGTTCATGATTCTTTCAAAGCACGGGTCGGATATTTTCCTTTACCGATCGGTTATGTCAACAACAATGACGAACCCATCATGTTTTATTCCGTGAATAGATCCGAGGTGGAAAGATTGATAACACCGACCACCTGGATCGAATTTGGCGCCATGTTTTATGGGACAATCACTGAAGACCTTAGCTATGCGCTTGGAGTATCCCAGGGATTGAATGCGGCAGAATACTTGAGTGGCAGCTGGATCCGTCAGGGCAGGGTCATTACCTGGGGATTGCCCAAAACCCTTTCCTTTACCCCACAACTCAATTACTCCGGAATCGATAACCTTAACCTGAGTATTTCAGGTTTCTTTGGAAATTCTGGTCAGGAACAAACCATCATCGGCAATGAAGGCCCACAGGAAGTCAAGGCTCCTGTGCGGATAGGAACAGGTTATGCCAAATATGAAAAAGGCAATTGGAGGTTTGTGACAGTGGGCACTTATGGTGCACTCCATGAAACACAGGAAATTGCGGCCCTGACTGGTACTGAACAAGGAATTCGGCAAATTATGGGTGACAGGACTATGGGCTATCTTTTTGAGTTGGGACATGACCTGCTTTCTTATTTCAAGAAAAGAAAAACTGCTTCAGAAGGATTTCTACATAATACAGGTGAATTTAAATTACCGGTTTTTGTAAGGTATGAAAGACTGAATACCCACCTGAGGCTTGATGATCGGCTTATACCTCCTACCTGTCCTACTTGCCTTCCATTCCCTTTTGCCTTGGTGCAAAACAACTTGAGGATTTGGACTTTGGGTCTCAACTTCAATACCAAGGAAAATATCGTATTGAAAACCAATTATCAATTCAGAAAAAACCTCAATGAAGGCATTTTTGCTCTTGAGGAGGGAAATAGATTGGAATTTGGCTTTGGGTTTATTTTTTAGTTTGATTTAAAACCAAATAAAGCACCCTTACGGAATGAATGTCACTTATGCTGATAATCGTTTTTACATAAGAAAAATCAAACCTTTCCCACACAAATTATACAAAAATTACTTTTGGGTAAAAATATCAGTCGGTTGCGGTTGATTTTATGGCGACAACCAATACATTTTCCAAAATCTCTGGATCCCAAATTTGAAAGCCAATTTTTAAGCCCCGTGATCTTTTATTCGATTTTTACATTTGTGCTCATTGATTGATTTTTTGTTGATATGGTCCATTCGGCTTTTTCTACCTATCGCAGAATCAAAGCCTTGAGGTTTACTCATTGATTTTAAATCAGTCCATTCTTCTTCTAAAGATGCAATTTTGTCTACCATGATCTTTCTTAAATGCGCTTGCTCTTTCTGATCCATTAGGCGCTTTTTTTTGCAAAATCAACTAAAATATAAACTTCAAATTTTTGGAATTTTATACCTTTTCAATCGTTTTCAGGTATTAAAAATTTCAATTTTTCAATTAAATCCAGCATTTATTAAACTATTATTCTGATTTATTTATAATTTTTAATAATTTTGGAAGCTGAATGAGGGGTTCCTTTCAATGATAATACTTAAGCCTTCCGTCTCCCCTAACGCGCTATAACTGCTTCCACTTTCGGAAAGAAAATACAATATCAACACATTTATCATTCAAATACAGTACTATGACGCAGATGATTTACCGGCTGTTCAAACCTACTCAGGCCAATATAAAGGATGAGGTTTTATCGGGTCTTACCGTAGCGCTGGCCTTGGTGCCTGAAGCGGTTGCTTTTTCTTTGATCGCAGGGGTAAGTCCTTTGGTTGGTCTGTACACTGCTTTTATCATTGGTCTGATCACCTCCATTTTAGGAGGAAGGCCGGGTATGATTTCAGGTGCTACGGGTGCGATTGCCGTGGTAATTGTGGCTTTGGTAGTCTCTCATGGTGTAGAATATCTTTTTGCCGCAGTGGTCCTAATGGGATTGATCCAAATATTGGTTGGAGTTCTGAAATTGGGCAAATTGATCCGGCTGGTACCGCATCCGGTGATGTTCGGCTTTGTCAATGGCTTGGCTATTGTCATTGCCATGGCACAATTTGACCAGTTTAAATTTACCACAGCAGCCGGTGGTGTAGCATGGATGACAGGAAGTCCCCTCTACATCATGATTGGATTTGTTGTGCTGACGATGGTGATCATCAAATTCTTGCCAAAAATCACCACTGCAGTACCTTCCGCTTTGGTAGCTATTCTGACTATTTCCCTAATCGTTATTTTTGGAGGTATTGATACAAGGACCGTCGGTGATTTGGCTTCCATCAGTGGTGGATTGCCGGAATTCCACCTTCCCATGGTTCCAATGAATTGGGAAACTTTTATGATCATCCTTCCCTATTCGGCCATTATGGCCGGAGTAGGTTTGATAGAAAGCCTGTTGACTTTGACCTTGATCGACGAAATCACTGAAACCCGAGGCCATGGAAACAAAGAGTGCGTTGCTCAGGGAGTGGCCAATCTGACCACAGGTTTTTTTGGCGGTATGGGTGGTTGTGCGATGATCGGGCAGTCTTTGATCAACGTAAATGCAGGAGGTCGAAACAGGCTTTCAGGTATAGTCGCTGCTGTGGGCTTGCTGATGTTCATCCTTTTCTTATCGAGTTACATAGAAATGGTACCTATGGCCGCCTTGGTAGGGCTGATGTTTATGGTGGCCATTGGCACATTCGAGTGGGCTTCATTGAAAGTGTTCAGAAAAGTCCCTTTCCATGATGTATTGGTGATGGTGACCGTAACCTTGGTGACAGTATTCCTCCACAATCTTGCCTTAGCAGTGTTGATTGGGGTGATCATTTCCGCATTGGTATTTGCCTGGCAAAATGCCAAAATGATCCGGGCAAGGAAATTTATGGATGAAAATGGGGTAAAGCATTATGAAATCTTCGGCCCTTTGTTCTTTGCATCAGCCATGACTTTCGGGCAGAAATTTGATCCCATCCATGACCCTGAGGAAATCGTGATTGATTTTGCAGAAAGTAGAATTGTAGATCATTCGGGTATTGACGCCGTCCACAAAGTGACAGAGAGGTATCACAAGTTAGGAAAAACGGTCTATATCAAACACCTGAACAGCAGCAGTAGGGTCCTCCTGGAAAAAGCAGAAAAAATCATCAATATCAACTATACGGATGATGATCCTGCATTTAAGATTATTTTGGAAGAAGATAAAGTGATAGGATGATTATTGGAAAGATTACATAGAACCAAAAGTGTCTGTGTGGTCTAATCATGGTTTTGAAAGAAACATTCAAGATGTTTTGTAACAAAGAGGGGGGTAACTTTTGATGAGATTGCAAAGCAGAAGGCATTTTCCAAGCAGGAAATTCCCGGATCAAAGAAAAATAATAAACTTTTTGTTCATCTCTTGCTCAGAACCGGGTTGCTGTTGACAAATTCGGGAAAGATAATTAATGTCAATCACTCTTATGATGATCCTGCCTTCTGTAATAAATCTTCAATTTATGACAAGTAGTTATGCTTTTTTGTATTTGTACCTGTGCAAATATTTTTACATTTAATCCGGATTTTTGGGTTGATATTTTTAAATATATTCAGTCGATTCAATTTTTGCTTGTAATGTTCGGGTAAGGATGCGGTTGCTGGATTATATTTGGAATCTAAAAAACCTTCGGGGTCAAAAAAAGACCCCAAAGGTTAAACCATATTACTATGGAAATATTCATCATCTCCCTTACCGCATTCCTGGTCGCCATCCTGACTTTCTTTTCGGGATTTGGCTTGGGGACGATATTGACGCCGGTTTTTATGATTTTCTTTCCGGTAGACTTGGCCATAGCCCTGACCGGGGTGGTGCATTTCTTCAATAATATTTTCAAGCTTTTTCTGGTCGGAAGGAATGGGGACAAGCAGGTTTTGATCCGATTTGGGATTCCGGCTGTGATTGCTGCATTTGCGGGTTCTTGGGTCTTGCTGAATATCACTGATTTAGAGCCACTCTTCAGTTATGAAATGTTTGGAAGAAGCTTTGAAGTAGAGCCTGTGAAATTTATCATTTCGATCTTGCTTATCATTTTTGCATCGATGGATTTGATTCCCTATTTCCAAAACCTAACCTTCGGCAAAGAAAAACTCCCGATAGGTGGCGCCTTGAGCGGATTTTTTGGAGGGCTTTCCGGGAATCAAGGCGCTTTGCGTTCCGCATTTCTGATCAAGGCCGGATTGTCCAAAGAGGCTTTTATAGGAACAGCTGTGGTGGTGTCGACCTTTGTGGATTTTACCAGATTGAGTGTCTACGCGACCCGCTTTGCCCAAACGGACCTCATTGACAATATCCAACTTGTTACGATTGCCACCCTTTCTGCAATAGCAGGGGCTTATTTGGGCAATAAGCTATTGAAAAAAGTGACCTTGAAATTTTTACAGGTCACTGTTGCCATCATGCTGATTGTGATTTCGGTGGCTTTGGGGGCGGGGTGGATTTGATTTTTTTTCGAAGTATATTTAAAAAGAAACAAATACTGAGAAGATGAATCCTGAGGCTCCTTTTCATACAAACTTACAACCCCTTTTTCAATACTTTGAGACATTTCAAAACCTATCTTCGGATTCCAAGGATAGGATGGCATCAATTTGTTCAACTGTCCAAATCCCCAAAAACAAAGACCTGCAATCAATTGGGCACACCTGCCGGACGATTTACTTTGTCAGAAAAGGATTATGCCGGGTATATTACTACAAAAAAGGGGTAGACATCACGGAGTCATTTGCTTTGGAAAATTCGTTGATCGCCAGGGTGGAAAGTCTTTTTACAGGTAAACCAAGCAAAAAAGGGATACAAACCCTCGAAGATTCGGAATTTATCGGAATCGCTTCCCCTGCACTTTTTGATCTGTATGATCAATTTCCGGAGATTGAGCGGCTTTTCAGAAAAATCTTTGAAGCGGCCTATGTGGAAACTGTCCATAGAATAGAAAACATCCAGTTTCATACCGCCGAGGAAAGGTACAATGACCTGATTAAAAATTCGCCTGACCTTTTACAGCGCGTTCCACTCAAACATATCGCTTCCTATTTGGGCATTACTCAGGTTAGTCTCAGTAGAATTAGGGCCAAGTATTGACGCCCGGCCTTTGGGGTTTCCACAAATCCCGAAGGTCTTTTATTCTCATCAGGGGGTAGGAATTTTAAACGCATAACCAACTAAAAACCTTCGAGCTCTCAAAAAAGACCTCAAAAGTTAAGGTCGCCAGTCCTTTTTAACATATGTAAAAGGATTCCCTTTCTCAAATGCTGAATTTTGTGTTCAGATTTATTATTGATGGAAATAATAGAATTAGGATTAAAAGAAAACTGGAAGCAATTTACCCTTTTGGTGATCATAAATGCCTTCGTGGGGGGCATGGTCGGATTGGAAAGGAGTATTCTGCCTCAGATTGCAGAGGTGGAATTTGCCATTGCTGCCAAGACTGCTATTCTTTCATTTATCATTGTTTTTGGGATTGTCAAAGCCATTACGAATTATTTTGCAGGTGCATTTGCCAATAAATTGGGTCGGAAAAATCTGCTGGTCATCGGTTGGCTATTTGGTCTTCCTGTGCCTTTTGTATTGATGTTTGCACCATCTTGGGACTGGATAGTAGCTGCCAATGTGTTATTGGGAATCAATCAGGGTTTGGCCTGGAGCAGTACGGTGGTGATGAAAATTGACCTGGTTGGCGAAAAGCAACGGGGTTTTGCCATGGGGCTGAATGAATTTGCCGGATATCTGGCGGTGGCAGGAGTGGCTTTTCTGACTGGATATATTGCAGCAGAATATGGCTTGAGGCCTTACCCATTTATTCTTGGAATCGGACTTGAGGTTTTGGGTTTGTTGGGCAGTATTTTCTTGATCAAAGATACCAGAAAGCATGTTGCTGCTGAAAATAGTTTTTCGGATACACCCATACTCAAAAACATCTTCTGGGAAACCACCTGGAAACATCCCAATCTAGGTGCTGTCACTCAGGCAGGATTGGTCAACAATCTGAATGACGGTATGGCTTAGGGCTTATTCCCTATTTTGTTGGCCAGCAAAGGGTTTACCTTAGAGGCCATCGGTGTCGTGACGGCTGTATACCCGGCGGTATGGGGATTTGGACAGCTCTTTACCGGAAAAATGGCTGATCTGTATTCCAAAAAAATGCTGTTGTTCATGGGAATGGCATTGCAAGGCATTGCATTGTTATGGTTCCCATGGGCAGAATCCCTTATCCATTACATTGTGCTTTCAGCTATTTTGGGATTGGGAACAGCCATGGTTTATCCCACATTTTTGGCAACTGTGGCAGAAAACACACATCCTAAAGACAGGGCAAATTCAGTAGGAGTTTTCAGACTTTGGAGGGATATGGGGTATGCCATTGGCGCCATTCTTACTGGATTGATAGCTGATGCATTGGGCATTGAGGCATCCATTTCGACCATCGCCATCCTGACCATTGTATCAGCAGCGGTTATCCTTTTGAGGATGAAAAAAGGATGAGCAATGGGTGTTTTGGAAATTGCTTCAACTTTATTTTACCCAGCTTTGGAAGGATTAAACTTCCATGTTTAAGTCAAGGAAAAAACCTATTCCAGCCTTCATCCCAAACCCTTTCTATTGTTTCCTCGATCTCCTGAATTTGTACTTCCATTTGGCTCTGGAATGCCTCGGAATGGCTCTAAATGATTGCAGAATCACCAATAGCAACATCACCAAAGTAACTGGAAAAACCGTATCAAATCCCAGTCCAGCATCCAAGATCACCCCAAACAAAGCCGGGCCGACCGCGGAACTCAAAACCATGATAGAGGTAAACAGGCTTCGAACAGTCCCAATGTATTTCTTGCCGAAAAATTCAACCTGAAGTGCAGCCACAGTAGCGCTTCCAAACCCGACCGATAATCCCATCAACACCATATACAAATACATCCCCCAAGATTGAGGGACCAACCAAATAACCAAAAGCGCCATAAAATAGGGTATTAGATAGAAGGGAAAAAAGGTCTTCGCACTATATTTGTCTATCATTGGGCCAGAGGTAAGGATACTGAGTGAACTTGCTAAAGCATAGGCTGTCAATCCACCTGCAATCACCCCTTCATTCCAACCTTTAAACTCCACAATCGGAAACTGATAAAAAAACAAACCCGTAATGGCGAAAGGAATGAAAAAAATATTGGGAGCAAGCAACCAAAAAGCTTTTGATTTCAGGATATCCCTTTGCCTCATCTTATCCAAACCTCCACCACCGTCCCCTGCCTCTGGCTTTGTACTTTTTTCCATCACCAGATGTTTAGGCTGAAGGACAAAAATGGTAAATAAGGTAACAATCACGGAAACCAGTGCTGCATTGAGCCATAGTGATTCCCTCCAACCAATTTTCCCGATCACAATCAAAATCAAGGCTGGCAGGATGGCCTGCCCTAAGGGGTGACCCAAACTGGCCAAACTGATGGCCTTCCCCCTGTTTGCCTCAAAATAGCGAGACATGGAAGTGATGGAAATGTGCGAAAAAAGCCCCTGACCCGCTAACCTCAACCCAAAAAAAGCAATAGGTACATACCACCATGCCTGGGAAAAACTGAAAAAAAGCAAGGAAATTACAAATAGTGCTGTGGTAGCAAGGGTAAATTGCTTCAATGGTACAGTATCAATCAATTTCCCCAATTTTGGCAAAACAGCCGCACTGACAATGGTAGCCACGCCGTAGAAGGTAGAAATCAACCCATTGGAAAGGGTAAATTCCTCCATCAGAAAAGGCACATACAAGGCCAATAAAAAGGTCTGCCCAAAACTGGACAAAGCAGTCATCATGATCCCAAATAGCACCATGATTCGGTTTTGCCGCAAAAACTGGATGTAATTCAAAACGTGTGTAGAAAATTTTTGGTTAGGCTACAAGAAAAGAATCGATCACAAAGTTACAACATAAATAGGCCATCTATATTGGCATAACACGATTAATCCCAACATCTTGGATATAACTGCGCATTCTTTTGCCAATTGGAATAATGCACCTAAATTGGAAGCATCGAAAATCGCTCATGCTGTGAAAAAATACTTTACCCTATTTCTGCTTCTTTCTCTCTACCATCCCTTTATTGTCTTTGGCCAATTTGCCTTAGATGACCCATTGCCAATAGATGACCGGGTCAAAATTGGACAGTTGGCCAATGGTCTTGTCTACTACCTGCAGCATAACCCCAAGCCTGAAAATAAACTGGAACTCAGGTTGGTCATCAATGCGGGCTCTGTTTTGGAAGATGAAGACCAGTTAGGGCTGGCCCATTTTACTGAACACATGGCCTTCAATGGCTCCACCCATTTCGAAAAAAACGAACTCATTTCCTATCTACAATCCATTGGTGTAAAATTTGGCAGTGACCTGAATGCCTACACGAGCTTCGATGAAACAGTCTATAAACTGCCCATCCCAATTGAGAACCCTGAAAAAATTGAAACCGGTTTTCTGGTGTTAAGAGATTGGGCAGCTGGGGTTTCCATGCTGGCAGAAGACATAGATGCCGAAAGGGACATCATTGTGGAGGAGTGGCGCACCGGGCAGGGAACCGACCAACGCATGCGCGATGAGTACCTCCCCCAGCTGTTTTATCAAAGCCAATATGCAGAAAGATTGCCAATTGGAGACATGGATTTGATCCGAAACTTCGATCATGAAAGTCTGCGCCGTTTTTACCGGGAATGGTATAGACCCGACAACATGGCAATTGTTGCCATTGGAAATGTTTCGGTGGAGGATTTGGAAGATATGGTTGTTCAGAATTTTGCTGAACTTGAAAATCCGGAACAGCCTAGAGAAAGAAAGGAATTCCCCTTTCCAACGCACCAAAAAACACTTGTCAGTATAGTTACTGACCTAGAGTCACCGGGTATTCAGGTGCAGGTATATTACAAACATAAACCCATTAAGGATCATTCGGTCAAAAGTTACAGGGACCGGCTGATCCGGACCATGTATGGGGGTATGCTCACCCAGCGACTGGATGACCTTAGGCAAAAACCCGATGCTCCATTTATATATGCAGGGGCCCGATATGGAAATTTTGTCAGAACCTTGGATTATTACACCACTTTCGGGGCTGTATCCACTCAAAATACCATGGATGCCTTAAGGTCTTTGTTGGTAGAAAATGAAAGGGTGCTGCAACATGGGTTTTCATCTAGCGAACTGGAACGGGTGCAACGCGCTCTGCTCAACAGCGCAGAGAGGGGCTTCAAAGAAATGGAAAAAACAGAATCCCAATCTTTGGTCAGCAGGTATGTTTCCCATTTTCTCAACGGTACTTTTGCCGGAGGAGAAAAATACCGCCATTTGCTCTATGAGCAACTTATACCAGATATTCAACTTGAGGAAATCAACCAACTTGGAAAAGAATTGGTAACTGAGGAAAATCGAGTGGTCATCATCACTGCTCCCGAAAGTGAAAAACCATTTTTGCCAAGTGAAAATGAAATTTTGGCCTTAATGGACCAGGTGAAAGAAATTAGCTTGGAACCTTTTACCGATAAATTGCTGGATGATGTGCTGATGCACCATTGGCCTGCTGCCGGCAAGGTACAAGAAAGCAGGTTTCATGATGAAATCGAGGTCACTTCCATAACTTTCGAGAACGGCCTAACCATCCACCTGAAACCAACTGATTTTAAAAATGATGAGATTGTCTTCTCTGGAAGCGCCAAAGGAGGTGCATCCATCTATCCAGATGAGGACCATTTCTCGGCAAGTTATGCAGGAGTAATGGTCAATGTGATGGGAACTGGAAATTATTCCCCTTCTGATATCCGGAAAATCCTGGTGGGCAAAAACGTTTTTGTCACTCCAAACATAGGGCTTTACGAGCAAAACATTTCCGGAAGTACTTCACCTGAAAACTTAGAGATGGCCCTTCAACTGATCCACCTCTACTTCACTGCTCCACGCAAGGATGAGGAGCTGTTTGAAGTTTACCTGAGCAATTCTAAAAGCCAGATGGAAAGTGCCCTGAGCAATCCGGATTACCAATTTTCCATGGCCTTAAATCAAATCATCAGCCAAGATCATGTGAGAGGAAAAGGTATTTATGACCCCAAAAAGTTAGAATTGATAGACATAGACAGAGGCCTTGAAATATACCGGGAACGATTCAGCAATGCAGCAGATTTTGTATTCAATTTTACGGGCAACATAGATCTGGAATCGGCCATACCCTTATTTGAAAGGTATCTGGGGAGTTTACCGGGCGATCCAACTCAGAAGGCAGCATTCAAGGACCTAGGAATCAGACCCCCTGTTGGTTTGACAGAAAACATTTTGGTGGGCACGGACGAAAAAAGTCAAGTCATCCTTCTTTTTACCGGAGATGAAGATTATGATATAAATAAAGTGCAACCCATTTCATTTTTGGGAGAAATTCTCACCATCAAATTGATAGAAAGCTTACGGGAAGAAATTGGAGGGGTATATGGCGTAGGTGCTTCAGGAGGCCTCTCAACTGTACCGAGTCACAGGTTCAGCTTTTCGGTATCTTTTCCATGCAGTCCAGAAAATGTGGATAAACTCATCGCAGCGGCATGGGCTGAAATCCATAAAATCCAAGAAAATGGGCCTACAGAAGCTGACCTTGCAAAGGTTCGGGAATCGAAAAGGATTGCATTAGAAGAAAACCTGAAAAGAAACCAATTTTGGAACGCACAACTTTCCGCAGCTGTCAGCAATGAAAGGCCACTGGAAACCCTGCTAAGCGCTAGGGAAAGAATCGATGCGGTCACAACAGAAAGCATTCAAGAAGCAGCGAAGAACCTATTGATCCCTGAAAACCTCTTGGAAATCAGGCGGTTTCCTGCACATTGGGAACTCAGCGAAGAATAGCCGGAAATTCAACAGCTTCCGAAACCTTAGCGCATCTAATACCGCCTGAAATAAGCAGGATCAACTGATGTATTTAAAATCGTAATCCGGTTGAAAATCAATCAAAAACCCTTTGATGAGGGCAATTACCTGATTGATATCCTCTTTACTTGCAGTCTCCACCGTGGTGTGCATGTACTTCAACGGCAAAGAAATCAAGGCAGAAGGAACTCCTTCATTGGAATAGGCGAAGGCATCCGTATCGGTTCCCGTGGTCCTGGAAGCTGCAGACCGCTGAAATGCAATATCTCTCTTCTTGGCAGATTCAATGATCAGATCCAGTAGTTTTTTGTGCACAGAGGCACCATAGGTTAACACAGGTCCTTTACCGGCAATTTGTTCGCCACTATTGATCTTGTTGTACATCGGGGCAGTGGTATCATGACAGACGTCTGTGATGATGGCCAGGTTCGGTTTAATTTTGGCAGCGATCATTTCCGCGCCGCGCAAGCCGATTTCCTCTTGGACCGCATTGACGATGTAGAGGCAAAAAGGCAATTCCACTTTTTCTTCTTTCAGCTGCCTGGCCACTTCTGCAATCATGTACCCTCCTATTCGGTTATCCAAAGCCCTTCCCGAGTAAAATTTTCCGTTCAGATCCAAGAGTTCATCCTGAAAAGTCACTACGCAACCCACATGGATACCCATCTCTTCCACTTCTTCTTTGGTTCTGGCCCCTACATCAATAAAGATGTTCTCCAGTTTTGGTGCTTCTTCTTTGGCTTTATCACGCACATGAATGGCCGGCCAACCAAATACCCCTTGGACAATTTTTTTATCGGTATGGATATTCACCCGCATGGAGGGTGCAATCATGTGATCGGATCCTCCATTCCTACAAACATAAATGTACCCTTCTGGTGTGATGTAATTCACAAACCAGCTGATTTCATCCGCGTGGGCTTCGATGACCACTTTGTAAGGGGCGTCGGGATTGATGACGCCTACTGCAGTTCCATAATTATCTGTAAAATAGTTGTCTACAAAAGGTTTGATGTAATCCAGCCAAATCTGTTGCCCAGACGCTTCAAATCCGGTTGGAGATGCATTGTTTAGATACTGGTAAAGGAATTTTGTTTCTTGGTTCATAGAGTAGATTCAATTTTGAAGATGTTGGAAAATGTCAATGGTGTAAGAAAAAGACCCGGTTTGTTTAGCACAAATCAACTCAAATATACCAACTTAAATTTCTTCAATGATGTTTTAGGTACTTGCATGCAAAAGGTTTTTGGAAGAGCAGGTCTAAAATAACGATCTCAGTTTCACTTTTTCAACCAACAATACAGGACTACATACTTAAAACAAATATCACACTTGAAGGATTTTTGGCCATTGGAGCGGTTGGTTCATAGATGTTTTCTACCTTGAGTCCCGAAGTGGTAAACTCGGATATCCAATCTTCAAACGTTCTAAAATACCAAGGATGCCCATTTCTGAACTCTCCCTTTAATCCTATCCAGGCATCCTCCATCCATTGGCTTTGGTAGGGCAATTCCAACAATTGCATGGTGAAAGGATGGATGGTTTGGATCAATATTTTTCCTTTGGGTTTTATCAACTTGGCAGCAGCCATCAGAAGTTCTTTAAGTCCTTCTTTTTCGTATAGACAAAAATTAAAAACTGCCCCGTCCTTTGGACTTTTAGCAAGATTTCCAAGTAGTTCCGATTCCAATTTTGAATGAAACCATTCGGTCAATTCTTGAAAAGTAAGGCGTGCAAATGACCCTTTGTTGCCTTTCTTTTTGGCTGTTTCTATTAGTTTTGCCGTAGCGTCAACTCCGTAAGCATCATAACCTGACTCCATCAAAGCCCTGCATAACCATCCTTCACCACAACCTAGATCTAGCACTGAAGCTGAAAGATGCGATTGTATGGCAACTAAAATGGCCTGATTGGTGATTTTCCTGGAAAGTATATCGGATTTTTCCAAAGCCTGTATCCAAGCTTCAGCATTTTCTTCCCAAGAATTTAAAATTTGAAATGCAATGTTCATTTTATGATTCTTAAGTTGATAAAGTAAGCATAAATTTCTAATTGGGTTGTAAATTTCGGGTAGTACCGCGATGGATTTACATGGAAGCTAAAATATTTTCTTTTCCAAAATTTACTGACCTTGAATTTTAATAAATCCTGCTGGATGCCTAGGCATAATTGCACTTTTCTTTAGATACATCATAATCATTATTTTGACTGGAAGCTTAATATCAAATTATTAAATCCGTATATAATCGGTATTAACTCCGTATGTAATCCGTTTGAACTATACACTATATGTGCTAAATCTATTTTCAAACCAACCAAAAGATTGAAATCTCTTTCAACCCACTAACTTGAATAAATTCAAGGCAATACACAAAAAGGTTTCTACCTGTTCCATTTTAAGATTTAAAATTTTTAAACTGCTAGCATCAAAATAAATTGAAAGTTTCAATGATGAATTCAATATGAATTCGCAATCTTTTTCAAATATTTTAGATAATACTCTCTGTTTTTGATATTTTTATGGACCAAATTTTAATATCGTTTAGGAGTGCCACTTTTTTTCAAATCAACTAATAAAAAGTACTTAACAAATAAGCTTAATATGAAAAAATCTATGATCTTGGCCATCATCATCTTGGCAGCTTCCTGTTCTCCATCTACCAAAATTACCCGATCCTGGACCAGTCCTGACAAGGATCAAGGCGGTTATTCCAACGTTTACGTTGCAGCAATCATTGGAGATGTCGGAAAAAGACAGGCTGTCGAAGACGATGTGCAACAAAAGTTAAGAACTAAGGGGGTCGCTTCACAAACCAGCAATGCCACCATTCGTCCTAATTTTTGGATGAGTACCGATTTGGACAAAAATGAAATGATGCGGGTCATTGGCAGCAATGGACACGATGGCATTTTGACCATGACTTTGGTGGATGTACAGGATGAACAGCGTTACATTCCAGGAGCAATGATGGGTGGTCCGATGATGATGGGCGGACCTATGATGGGACCGGGTTGGGGCATGGGCGCTAATTTTGGAGGATTTTGGGGCATGAACCATGGCATGATGATGACTCCGGGCCATATGGTCAATGACCGCAGGTATTTTATTGAAATTAACATGTATGATGTGGGTTCAGAATTATTGGTCTGGTCTGCCCAGTCCAAAACCCTAAATCCAAGGTCTCTAGAAAAATTTTCTGCGGAATTTGCCAAGGTGGTCATTGATAGAATGGCGGAGGAAGGGGTGATCCAAAGGAATTAAGCAAAAGATACTTACCAAATTTAAATGGATTCAATTCCCATGGTCAGTGACCATGGGAATTTTTTTTGACCTTTTTGCAAATCTTTCTTGACTAGCGGGTATATTTATCGTAATATTGCAATATAGTATTTCACTCAGCCGAAATTGGGCTAGCTTACTTGGTAGATTAATGAAATTAGCTCATTTCAAACAAATGATGTAAACCCATGGGAGTAACCAAATCAGATCTCTTCACAGAAAAGCAAAATGAACTGGCCAAAGCCGCAAAAGTGTTTGCCCACCCTGCAAGGATTGCCATTCTTGAATATTTGATCCAATCCACTACCTGCATCAACGGGGACTTGGTTCAGGAGTTGGGTTTGGCTCAGGCCACCATTTCACAGCACCTCCGTGAGCTTAAGGAAATCGGGTTGATCAAAGGCAGCATTGAGGGGGTTTCAGTCTGCTATTGCATTGATCCTACCAAATGGGTGGAAGTTCAGCAACAGTTTTCATCCCTCTTCGCCGGCTTTCCAAAAATCGCCGGTAAAGATTGTTGTTGAAAATGCTGAAACCCTTGAGGTTTCAAAAAACCTCGACGGTTTTAAGCAGGAGGGAATCTAATTGAAACCTTCCCGAAGACCTAAAAGGTTAGCAAAACCATAAAAACATGGCGTCTCGACGCCTACACTAGAAAAAACATGAAAACATCAGCATTTACCCAAATCTTACAGGACAACTCAGAAAAAGCCCTTTTCTTTGAGTATCAAACCGGTCAGTTTGTCCGGACAGATTACCACATCACCGAAATCAAAAACGTCAGCTATGACACGGTGGATTGTGGTGGCATCAGAAATCAATGGACGGAAGTCCATGTGCAATTATGGGAAAATGAAATTCCTGAGCCAGATCATCAGGTCGATTCAAAAAAAGCGTTAAAGATTTTTGAAGTGGTTAACAAAGTGAGGGCTACTTATCCTGATACTGAGATCAAATTTGAGTACGGCAATAGCTCATTTCCAACAGCTGTATTGCCGATACATGACATCAAAGACACAGGAAATGCCTTGATTGTCCAGCTGACCCCAGACCAAACGACCTGCAAGGCGAAAGACAGGGCCACTACTCCTGAAGAAAAAGCCGCAGCCTGTTGCGGACCTGCCTCCAAAGCTAAAGTCAGGGTTTCTTTGGCAAACCTAGCCACAGCCAATGCCTGTGAACCTGGATCAGGTTGCTGCTAAATCAAATTTATGCGCATTTCTGACCTGTTATTTTCCTTTTGCATTCTATTCCAATTATTTCATTCCTTTTATGGTTACATTTTATCCTGAAGTCTTATCCGGTATTGATAAGGCCCTTACGCTAGAAATCCCTGATGAAAGAAAGCATGTTCTTCAGGAATTGATAAAATACATTCAGCAGAAACTGAACAAAAAAGAGCCTGTGAACCTGAATTTTATCTGCACCCACAACAGCAGGAGAAGCCAGTTTTCACAGATTTGGGGAAAAGTGGCTGCTACATATCATGACATTCCGATCAGTTCTTTTTCAGGCGGTGTCGAAGTAACGGCCTTTAATGAGCGGGCTGTTGCTTCTATCAGGCGTTCCGGTTTTAGGGTCAATCAGGAAGGAACGGAAAACCCTACTTATTCGATATATTTTGCCGAAGACTTAGAACCCATCATTGCTTTTTCCAAAGTTTTTGATGACCCTATCAATGCCTCTCCCAAATTTGCAGCAGTCATGACCTGCTCCCATGCGGATGAAAATTGTCCTTTTATCCCCGGAACAGAAGCCAGAATTCCTGTTCGGTATGAAGATCCAAAAGCTTTTGACGGTACAGCAGAAGAAGCGGCCCGCTACGATGAAAGAAGCCTTCAGATTGCTTCGGAGATGTTTTATGTATTCTCTCAGATATCAAAGTGATTTAATTGAAAACTTCTATATGAAATACAGTTGAAATATGGCTGTGTTGAAATACTGAGTGGAACAAATAGAAATATGCCTTCGGCCTAATTTGCTAAGTGAAATATACTCCGTGAAATAAATAGAAATAAGGTTTAGTTACCTTTTTTATTTCAACCTTATTTCCATTGTTTTTCTACCATATTTCCATCTTATTTCAAATAGCCTAAATCCCCTTAACCAGAAAATATGTCAAAAAGTAAAAAACAAATGGCCTTTTTTGAAAGGTACCTCAGTGTGTGGGTTGCCCTGTGTATTGCAGGAGGGGTGCTGATCGGTCACCTTGCAGGAGACAAGATGTCATTTCTTTCAGACCTGGAAATCTACAATGTCAACATCCCCATCGCGATATTGATCTGGTTGATGATCTATCCCATGATGTTGCAGATTGATTTCTCCAGCATCAAAGGGATAGGAAAGGCTCCTAAAGGGTTGATTTTGACTTTGGTGATCAATTGGCTGATCAAACCATTCACCATGGCTTTCTTTGCTTGGATTTTCTTTGACAAACTGTATTCCGCATATATTGATCCGGATTTGGCAGGTGAATACATTGCTGGTGCGATACTCTTGGGCGTGGCGCCATGCACTGCCATGGTCTTTGTGTGGTCTTACCTGACGGATGGGGACCCGAACTATACATTGGTGCAGGTTTCGGTAAATGACCTGATCATTCTGGTGGCTTTTGTCCCTTTGGTTGGCCTGTTGCTGGGGATTACAGATGTAGTTATCCCCTATGAAACCCTAGTTTCTTCTGTGCTGATATTTGTGGTCATTCCATTGGTTGCCGGGGTGATCACCAATAAATACCTGGTCCATAAAAAGGGAGAGGAATGGTTTAAAAATGAATTTTTACCCAAATTCAAGCCAGTCAGCATCATGGCCCTATTATTGACTTTGATTTTGCTGTTTGCTTTTCAGGGGCCCAATATCCTTAACAATCCGCTGATCATTTTGCTGATTGCCATTCCCCTGATCATTCAGACCTATTTTATTTTCTTTATTGCCTGGTTTGGTGGAAGAAAGCTTAAACTTTCCCATGCCGTTTGCGCTCCTGCCGCCATGATAGGAGCCAGCAATTTTTTTGAATTGGCCGTAGCGGTAGCCATTGCTTTGTTTGGCCTCGAAAGTCCCGCAGCCTTGGTTACCGTGGTGGGCGTATTGGTAGAAGTCCCGGTTATGCTGAGCTTGGTGGCACTGGCCAATAAGTGGAGGTATTAAATATCTTCAATAGTTGGGTCACCTTACCCTGCTTACTTTTAATTTTCACCTCTTCCCGTTCCGGTCTTTGGAGGCTGGTTCAGTTTTCAATTACCCTTCCCTTACGCTGATCTTTTTCAGAAAAAAAGAATTTTAAAACCAAACAGATAATCCAAAGGAAAAGCGGTTTTCATAGAAAGTATATCCATAAAGGGCATCTTGGGAGTTGGATTCGCTGAAGAAACTTGGTTCTGGATGGGTTATATCCATTGTGATATCAGTTTGTCCTCCAAGCTTTGCATACAACAGGGAAGGTGAAAATTCAGCACCCACAGAAAATTTACGGTGAAAAAAGTAGTTAAACCCAAAAATACCCCCTACTCCTACTGAATATCCGCTGGGAATTTCAGAGTAAATATCACCTTTAAACAAGATTTCATCAGCAGTTGATCCTGTTCGAATGGTTTGATTGTCTAAAGTAAAAACACCGTGAAGTGTCAGTGGCAACTCAAAACCAAAGTATAGGTCTAAATTCCGATGATTTAAAAGCCAAGTGATCCCGGGTGCAAGGGTTATTTTATTTTGACGGCCATGAACATTAGTCACATTTCGATATTGATCTGATTGGTTATCATGGTACTCAAGAATATTGATTTTTGTGGAATTGACCCTCAACCGCAAATAGGCATCCTCCATCCTATATTGGAATAGCAAACCCAAAGCAAAGGAATTGTCTCTGACATTGTGGTTATCAAAGGATTCATTGTCAATGTCAAACCAGCCCACCTGCGTATCTCTGATGGGATTGCTTGCCTGAAAGGTCAGTCCAAATTTTGGCCCAGCTGTGGTCCCTCCATAGCAGGGATTTTGGCCGAGGGTAGCGTAACTTTGCGCATTCGCTGATAGGGCAAGGAGGATTAGCATTAATCCTGAAAAGATATATTTCATTTTTTGGGTTTTGGGTGATTAAAAATTGAGCGATCAAGGTTTGTTTTAAAAAGATTTAGCAACAATAAAAAACAAATTCTGAAATACAAACTAATATTTCAGAAATAAAAAAACTATTTTAGTTTTAGGTCTTATGAATTAGTAATAGCGCTTAGATTATATGAAAACATAAATAAAAGATGTTGTTATTAGGGATAGTAGGTGCTTTAAAAGTCTATTAGGGTCACACTTTTTATGTTTGTGTTGAGTTCCCTTTAAAAAGAAAAAACCGAAGCATTTCTCTCCGGTTTTAAATTTACAGTTTTTCATAGGTCCAAACTTTTTTGTCGAAATCATATCTTGTTCGTTCATCGGGAAACTCCACATAAGCTTTGTTGAGGTAGAACCTATCCAGATTTCCAAAATACATTAAGTCCTCCCATAAATAGGCCCCTTTCTCCCGAATTTCATCTACAGCCAGCATAGGAGTATTGGCAATTTCTTCAAAGTCCAGCAATTGAAGCTCTTTACCCAATTTGTATTTGCCCAGTACCCCTCTTTTATGGTTATGGACATTTCGGGCAGGACGGATAAGAAAAAAATAATGGATACTGTCAACTGCATCAATGTGATAATTGACAAACTCAAATTGGTTGATCTGAGAAACATACAGTTTTCGATAGGCTAGATCATGTTTGTTTTTGGGATCAACACCTCTAGGTACTTTATAAATATAGGTGACGATATTGGTCATGATGGTGTCTTGCTCCGCTTTACTGAAGTATTGATCCACATCATATTTATCTCTTTTTTCACAAGAGGCAAATACAAAGACTGCCATAACAACAAAAAGGAAATTTCTCATAATACTGTATTAAGAAAAAGACAAGCCAGTGAAAACTGACTTGCCTTTCATTAAGCTAATTATCTTTAAATTAATCTCTGTAAACTGTGTTTCTGCTGAAATTAGCCCATCCTTCGGTCCAGTCTTCGCCTGTGCCAAATGCACCGGCAAAAGGAACCTGCTCAAAGGAACCAAACCAATCACTTTTTGTACTGGATTGTACAAAAGGCACATTGTCCCATGCAGCACCGTCAGCTAGCATGCTACCTGATTCGATGGTAAAGGTAGGAACACCCAAATCAAAAACTGATTCATCTATTCCCAATTCATCCCAAGCAGCCACCATTTGGTTTCCGTAAGCTGGAGTCTTGAACCAATCCAGAGCTGAGAAAGAAGCTAATGTCCAACGAATGGCATGTCCTCTAGGTTCTGCACCAGGGTGGTTTCCTCTTGGATTTCCACTTCCATCCAGGAAAGGAAGACCATCAGCAGATGGATCGGGATAACTGGCTGAATTCAATGCACTCTGATGATCAAATGCTCTGCTAGGATCATAGGCTTTACCGAATCCGTTTCCGCCCCATCCTCTTACACCTGCAAGAAATACGTTTCTAAGTTGCAGTTCATCAGTTTCAGCAAAACCAGCTGTGCTGTTTCCATCAATAAATATACCCATAGGATAGCCAGTGATGACAGAGTTATAAATTCTCAACTTGCTGCTTCTTCTCAATTGCGCTCCATGCTGGAATTCAGCTGAAATGGAAGTTTCCCTCACCTTCTTAGGTCCTATGATCGTGATATTGGAGAATACTGCTGAAGTGAAAGGCTCTCTCAATTCACCGCTTCCGTTGTTATCCACTTCAAACCCATTGGAACCAGACTGATCAGCATCTTTGGCATCTCTGATACCGATTCCAAATTGAATGTTACCGCTATGACCTAAATCCACGTCAAAATCATCATCAAGTCCTCTGTAGGCAATCAGATAACGACCGTCAACATTTCCCCCGAACCATTCGAACTGATCATCCAAACCAAAAGAGGCTTGTACATATTCTATTTGAGTGCCTCTTCCTACACTACCCATAGTAAGGGTATTTACTTCCTCATTAGGATTGATAGGAATACCTGCCCACTCAATTCTCACGTATTTCATGATTCCGGAATCATCATCTTCATTCGTTCCACCATGCCAGGCAGCGTAACCCCCTTCAAGCTGAACATTTGGTCCTTCGTTGTTTCTGGCGCGACCACAAAGTACGACACCACCCCAATCACCAGGAGTTCTTTCTCCAGGAGCTCTGGTAGAGGTAAATACAATGGGATTGTTTACTTCACCTTCAGCAATCAACTTACCACCTCTTTGAATTACCAAAGTACCTTTAGTGGCTTGGTCTCCGAAAATCACAGTTCCAGGCTCAATGGTTAAAACACCTTCAGTTCTTCCATCATCTGTCTGTGGAGTTTGACCTGCTGCAGGGATTGGACCTACCCTTACAAAACTGATCAGATAATAATCTTTATCAGCTGTCAGGGTGACATCCCTATCCTCCAAATAAGTACCTTCCAAACCAGTCACGGCCACGCCGGCAATATGTTCGTCATATCCAGGCAACATAGTGGTACCACCAACCTGTACCCTTAATTTGGCAGGTTGATCAGATACTGTTACCCTAAAAGGCTCAGAAGTAACAGCCCTATCCAATTGATCAGTTGCCACAAAGGTGAAGTTTACAATAGATCCTGAAGATAGGTTTTCAATGGTGTAAGACAAATCATAGCTAGCAGAGGTTCCACTAATGGCTTGATCTGGGAAAGCACTATCTGGTGCACCATTTTTCAATATTCTCAGTGATTTTGCACCCGCAGGAGCACTTACATTGACCCTAGTGGAAACAGTGGCTCCGGGTATCCCAGACGCAGAACTAGGTTCCAAAGAAACCGTAGGGGCGGGACCCGATGGTTGAATATCATCGTCATCACCACAAGAAGTGACCATGATGAATGTGGTGGCCAAGGCCATCAGCGTGAACAATCTAAAACGCTTGCTTAGAAAGCCCATAACATTGTTTGTCTTCATTTTTTTGATAATTAGTAATTAATTTGTTAAAAATTTTTAAGGTATATGATTAGGTTAGAATTGATAAGTTGCGCCAATGGTATAGGTGGTGCCAGGTCGGAATCGTCTGAAAATCTGATCGTTTCTCCGATCAAAAACTCCATCCTCATTTCCATCTTGAAGCAATAAAAACTCTTGGTTTAGAAGATCCTTTATACCGACTTTCAAGAATAATTTTTCACTTAAGCCTTTTCTTACAGATAAGTCTAAAACATTTCTAGGCATTTCATACGTGTCAGGTATGGCGCCCCCTCCGACAAATAGGATTCTTTTGCCGATCACATTGTAGTTTACATTGACTTGTAGGTTTTTAAGCTCATCATCATAGAAGAGCCCTGAATTGACAATGAAATTTGATTGTCCCTGAAGGGGTCTGTCTACAGCCCTAAGCAATTCTGACAAATCCTCCCCCAATCTTACTTCACTATCTATAAAAGATACGTTGGCTAAAACACTCATTTTACTGAAAAACTTGGTTTTGATTATATTAGCCATTGATTTTCTAAGATCAACCTCAATCCCTCTTGCATAGGCTCTTTCGGTGTTTCTAAAAAGAAATGTAGTCTGTTCACTACCAAAATTACCGTAAAGGGATTCAATGGGGTTTTTGAAGTCTTTGTAAAAGAAAGCCAAGGAGATGGTCTCAGTAAGGCTAGGGTACATTTCCCACCTTAAATCAAAATTCTGAATTTCCGCATTTTGAAGGAAAGTGTAACCTGTGACGGTCGCATCAAAAATAAAGTCATAAAATCCAAAAGGAGCGATCTCTCTAAATTCCGGTCTGTTCAACGTTTTGCCATAGACCCCTTTAACCACCATTTTCTTATTGATATTGTAGGCCAAGTTCACTGAAGGTAAAATGGAAACTTGATCTATGATGACAGGTTCAATGGGAGGTGTGGCAGTTCCCTCGACAAACCTGTCCGGGCTTCTTAGTTGCTGAATATTATCCTCCACTCTGACTCCGCCGGATATATTGAAATTGCCAATTGGGAAATTGAGTGAAAGGTAATACGCTCTCAAGTCATTGGTCGCTTCGTAGAAATTGCCTGTGGAGAAATTCTCTCCAAGCCTTATCCCATTCGTGCTGTTTATGTTTTCTTCCCTAAAAAGCTCTTCGATTTCTAAACCGGTGAGTTCTTCCGAGAAATTGGGAGACCGGCTAAAACCGAGGTTCCTGGCACTGAATGATCTGTTTCTTGATTCAAGAAATACACCTGCCTTAAGAACCGGCTTGAAATTGGTTTCTTTCCCAGTATTGAATTTTTGTTCAAAATTGACTGCGCCAGAGTAAATATCCTCATTCATTTCTGAATAGAATTTACCTAGAAAATCAGGGGTTTGCCCTCGCGGGATAAACAGGACTGATTCATTGGTCCCTGCATCCACAATATTTGTCCGATACCTTCTATAGTCAGGCAGATCATTGAAAGAAAATCCATAACCTGCTACCCATTCCAATTTTCCACTTTCATTTAAAAATTTATGGTTCCCAACCAATTGCCCTGAGTACAATCCCCTATATTCATTAAAAAAGGCAAAATTATTTTGTCGGAAACCCTGTGCTACCTGATCCCCAAATCGATCAATAAAATCATATGTGGTCAGTTGATTGTATAAATTTTTAAACTCAAAAAAGTTGTTGTCATTCAATCTGAAGGCCCAGTTATGGACTATTCCTGCCATGATTTCCTGGCCAAATTCCACATCTTCAAACGTGAATCGGATTTTTTCTTCGTCAGCTGCAAAATCATACGCTTCAAAGGCTTGATTTAGCACATTGAATATTGTTTTTGAGTTGTTGTATTGAATGCTTGTGGTATTACCCAACTGCATCCCTTTATTCCCAATGTCTTTTCTAAAATAATGGGTCAACGCAACTCTATAATCCATTCCTGAATTGTATTCCCGCTCTCTCCAGTTGTTTGGTAGTGAGCGACCTGCCTGATCAATTTCCGCTGCAGGAAGGCCTGTAAGGCGTTCAGGAAAGAAATCTGGAAGATCATTGGCTCCGTCATTGATTCCGGTCCAATGAGCAGATCTCCGCTCCTCACCAAAAAATCCCCTCATCGAGCTCCCTTGCCTATAGCCTGTCGAGACATCCAAGGTGGTGACGGTCCCATCAGGTATTCCTTTGGTGAAAATCTTGACCATACCTCCAGAAAAATCACCGGGCAATTCCGGTGCGGGACTTTTGTAAATCAAAACCTGGTCAATGATATTACTGGGAATGACATCAAAAGAAAAAGATCTGACATCAGGTTCCATACTAGGGGCGTTGACGTTGTGTAGCAAAGTAGTATTGTACCTTTCATTGAGTCCCCTAATCACGATAAACCTGTCCTGGATAACAGAAACACCAGGAATTCTCCTTACAACCTGTGAGGCATCACTGTCTAATGTTCTTTTGATTGATTCAGCGGATAGACCACTGACCACCTGCATGCTTTCTTTGATATCCCTCAGCAAGGCAATATCGGTAGCTGTTTCTCTTACAGCGGTAACTACTACAGTCTCCAAATCGGAAATGTCTTCCTTTAAGGCTACATTTATAACCACTGGATTTCCGCTTCCATTCAATTCAAAGGGTACTTTTTCAGTGGCAAAGGTGATGAATGAAACCACTAAGGTTTGACTGCCATTGGGCACATTCTTCAATTCATAAGCGCCATCAAAGTCAGAAACTGCACCGATAGTGGTACCTTCAATCCTGACATTGGCTCCGATAATGGTTTCTCCGGTTACAGCATCCGAAACTACCCCCCTAACGATACCAGACTGGGCGTACAGACCCGAAATGGTAAGAAAGGACAATAACAATAAAACAACTGTTTTCTTCATGTGACTAAACGTATTTTAAACGAACGCCACAAAGGTCAACTTACAATGTGAATTGGTGAGGTATAAATGATTACCAAATGGTTAAAAAAAGAAGCCCCGCAACCACGGAGCTTCACAATTGTTTCATCAAGCTTTGGTCAACTTGAGGTTAAAATGGTCAAAATAACCTAGTTTTATGTTATTTTAATGTTACGGATTTGTTAATTGGGATTTTATCCAATAAGATCTGGACCAAGTTTCTTGTGTTGATATTGTCGGCTTCTGCCTCGTAATTAAGGATAATTCGATGGTTCATCACATCTTCGGCCATGGCTTTGATGTCTTCAGGCAACACATAGTCCCTTCCATCCATAAACGCCGCGGCCCTAGCCGCCACATTTAGGTTGATGCTCGCTCTGGGAGAGGCGCCAAACTGGATGTACTTCGCTTCCTCCTTTAGGCCATATCGCTCCGGAAAACGGGTCGCAAAAACCAATTCGATGATATAATGCTCCAAAGGTTCGGCGATTTTGACCTTGTTGATCTCGTCCCGAATAGCGAAAACCTCCTCCTTGGAAAGAATGGAATTGACCTCGGATTTGAACTGCATGTTGGACATGCGGCGCATGACTTCCATTTCATCTGATTTTGATGGATAATCTATGTGCACTTTCATCATAAATCTATCCACCTGTGCTTCAGGTAAAGGGTAGGTGCCTTCTTGGTCCACAGGGTTTTGCGTGGCCAAAACCAAAAATGGCCGGTCAAGGCTAAAAGTGGTCTCACCTATCGTGACCTGCTTTTCCTGCATCGCTTCCAGCAAAGCCGACTGTACTTTGGCAGGAGACCGGTTGACTTCATCCGCTAGGATGATATTGGAAAAAATGGGCCCTTTTTTGACTTCAAAATCCCCGTTTTGCTGGTTATAAATCATGGTACCAATCAAATCCGAAGGCAAAAGATCGGGAGTAAACTGAATCCTTTGGAAATCCAGGTGCAAGACTTGAGCCAAGGTATTGACCGTAAGCGTTTTGGCCAAACCCGGTACACCTTCAAGCAGGATGTGTCCATTGGTAAACAGTCCGATCAACAGTCTGTTGACCATTTTATCCTGGCCTACTACGACCTTCTTCACTTCTTCTATGACCTGCTGAATTTTTTCCTGATGCATGTTGGTTTAGATTTTTTCCTAGATTTACCGAAAAAGACCTTAGTCTATCTCAAATTTACTTTTAAAATTTCAATTGGGCTAAATTAGGACAAAAACCCTTTTAACCCAATTCAAGTCTTTACAAAAGTTGTGAAATAAATAACCCTTATTTCCTTTTCTTAACGGCAGGCCTCCTAAAAGATTTTTTAGTTCCTCTCTTTTCTCTTATTTGGGCACTATTGGGGTCTATGTTCAAAAGCTGGTAAACAGTTTGTTGCTCAAATTCCCTGAACTCCCCCACGGCATACCCTTTGATATCCAATTTTTCCATAGACCATCTGACCAATCTCAGGGTTGGAAACCCAACTGCTGCCGTCATTTTTCGCACCTGTCTGTTTTTACCTTCAGTCAAGGTCAATCTGATCCAGCTATCCGGAATATTTTTACGGTAGCGAATGGGGGGATTACGGTCCGGCAAATCTGGATCCATGGTACATAAATCTGCCTTAGCCGGTCGGGTGTGGTACATTTTTCCTTCCACTTGGATTTCAACCCCCTGCTCCAACTGCTCAAGGGCCTGCCTAGTGGGAATGCCTTCGACCTGAGCCAAATAAGTCCGGCTATGGGCAAAACGGGGATTGAGCAGATAATGGTTCAGCGGCTTGTCATCGGTGAGCAAAAGAAGGCCTTCACTGTCTTTGTCCAACCTTCCAACCGGATAGACAGATTCCGGAAAATCCCCAAGAGATCTGAGGGTCTCGCCATCACCGGAAAACTGGCTCAGTACACCAAAAGGCTTAAATAAAACAAAGTACCTAGGCATGCCCAAAGGTAACATACGGCCCGGTAAGACCACAAGGAAAGGGAATAAATTAGTAAATCCATTGAAAAAATAAAGCAATTGGGATTATCTTAGAATTCAAAAAATAGGTAAACCATGTCTTCCCACCACTTTGTCAAAGAACAGCAGGAACCTGCCCTTTTGGTTTTGGACACGGAAGGGATTGGTTTTGAAAAAGTGGGGGCACTGTTGGAATGGGTACCTACGGTTTTGGTGGCTGAAAATGCCTTGGAAACTGTGCAGGCCTGGGGCATCAAGATTGATGTGATTTTGGCTCCTCAAGATTTTCAATCAACCCACCTCCAACTTTTGGAAGAGCAGTATCCTGTTCGATTTCTTACCGTCACGGAGAACAGATTTTTAGAAGAAGGCTTGCACTATCTGCTGGCTTCAAAACACCATGCGGTAAACCTTGTGGGTTATGATCACCAAAAAACCCCTGAGTTGTCTGATTTTTTGCCTCTGATGGATTTGGTGTTTTTTGACGGTCCAATGCGCTATTTCCCAGCGAAAAACGGACAAATCAAAAAGTGGTTTCCCAAAGGAAGCATTCAACTCCATGCACCGGAAAACAGCCTGATAGAAATCAAATCACCGGATCAATCCCAGGTGATCCAAATCCAACACGCCACCTTTATCGATCTGGAAGAAGGTCATCATATCCTAACCTGTCAGGTTCCGTTTTGGGTAGGAGAATTTTTAGAATAAACCTAAAAACTTGCACCCCTTTCCGGTTGACTGAATGTCGATCAAGTTGCAGGTGTATTTTTTTACCACATTACAAAGCCCACTTAGAGAACGTTTAAAATTTTTTACACCTCCAATCCAAGATTGGTTTGGCCTCCGTATATCCCTGCAAACCTTTAAAAGACAATTTTATGAAAACGATTCAATTATTTAAGTTGGCCCTAGTGGCTTTATTGATCACGGCAGCCACACAGGTGAATGCCCAAATGGAAAAAACCGTAGAAGTGGGAGGAGCTCCCATGTATCCATCTAAAAACATCGTGGAAAATGCGGTCAATTCCGCTGACCATACCACCTTGGTGGCAGCCGTGAAGGCAGCTGGACTGGTGGAAACACTTATGGGTGAAGGCCCTTTTACTGTATTTGCCCCGACCAATGCGGCATTTGAAAAGCTACCTGAAGGTACTTTAGAAACTTTATTGAAGCCAGAAAACAAAAACACATTGACAGGCATTCTTACCTACCATGTGGTCGCAGGTAAGTTAGGCTCCAAAGAAATTGCTGCCGCTATCGAAAAAGGTGATGGAAAAGCCAGTTTCACCACTGTACAGGGCGGAACGATCACGGCTTGGATGAAAGGTAAAGACCTTTACATCACAGATGAAAACGGAGGAAAATCCAAAGTGACCATCGCAGATGTATTTCAATCCAATGGGGTCATCCACGAAGTGGATACGGTCATCTTACCCAAATGATTTTTTGATTCCTGCGTTTAGTTCAACAGAGGCTTTCCATACTGAAAGTCTCTGTTTTTTTACCATGATCTTCCTCCAGCAGGTCGCATTCTTTGCCATGGGTTTTCCGGTTCTTCTTCTTTCTTAAAATTGCCCAGGATGTAGGTAAATGAAAGCATGGCATATCGAGTCAAGACATTGGTGAATACATCAGTGACTCCCACATCGGTGACAGTCCTTGAAATGCTGTTGTTTTGATTGAGTAGATCAAAAACCATCAGTTTGAGTTCTCCTTTGTTGTTTTTCAAAAAGCGGTAACCTGCTTCCACATTGTAAAGCCATACAGACTGATCCAAGCCTTCAGAAAGGCCTCTATACAGGGAATTGCTCACCCCATTTCCGATAAAGGCTTTTCCATCATTTGGAGAGTAGTAAAACCTAATGTTGGAAGTTTGAATGTAGTAGTTGTTGTCAAGGTTGGTTTGCAAACTGCTATTGACAATGGTATAAACGCCTGTGGTAGATAAGGTGAAATCGATGTTTTTGTTGATGTTGCTGCTCAGTGTAAATCCTTGGCTTAGTCCGATGTTGTCATTGAAGTTTTTTTCATTGTTGACCAGGCCTGGATTTCTTGCGAAACTTATACTGGAATTCAAGTTGAACTGGGATTTTATTTTGGTAATCGGAGCTCCATAGGTCATAAACATCCTGGAATTGAAATTACCGCTTAAGTTGATGGGCTGGGAAAGCTGACCTCCGGTAGGTAAGAAGATGTTTCCGTTCAATACAGTGTCTTGAAGGGCGATAAAGGTGCTGTTACCGATAAAATCCTCTGTTAAAGAGGCCATGATAAACATAAAAAAGGTCCGTGATTTCTCCAAATTAACCTTGGCAATGTTGGCAAAAACCATGTGATTGAAACTTTGACCTAAATCAGGATTTCCTACCGACAAGTTCAATGGATTATTGTTATTGATGACATTTTGCAACTGATCCACCGATGGTTCATTGGTCATGGTTCTGTATCGGAACCTGTAGCTTGTGCCTGTTTCCCTGTTTCTGTAGGATATATTCGCAGTGGGCAGAATATTGTGGAAGGTTCTGTCAAATTCTTCTTCTGTTGGAAAAATTACCCTGCTGTCCAGGGCAGCATTTTGGTAATCCAAGTTTAGGTTGATATTCCAGTTGTTTTTGTTGAGCCGATATCCAGTCCCTAATCGCTGGGTGATGAAGGTGTTGTCAAATTGGTTGCTGAGTGCGGTATCCAAAACCATGATTCCCTGCTCGGCAGCCAACTGAAATGTTTTTTGATCTGAGGTAGTTTTGTTGTTACCGATCTGATAACTCAAAGTACCAATCGCATTTTCCCCCAATGGCTCTGTGTAGGTCACATTGGCCCTATAATTGAACCCATCTGCTAGTCCAAAAGACTCTTGAATGATGGTATCCGCCACATTTCTGACATAGTCCCTGTTGGCTGCCAAAAGGTCTGTAAATTGGTCTCTTTGATTAAAGGCTGTGAAAAGCGTGGAAGTGATGGTCCTTCCTTTTTTGTCAAAGCGGTAGGTGTATAATATATTATTTGATAGGTTGAAAGCTGCGGTGGTGCCATCAGAAATGGACCTCAAGGCACTCAGGGAATCCAAATTAGCATTCAGGTTCAAGGCATCTGTATCGGTAAAACTGGCGTTGTTTTGAAAGTTGATGTTTGGGGTGATGATGATGGAATTCTTATCATTGATGTCGTATTCCAATCGGCCATTGATCCGATGGTTTTGGTTTTCCACTGCACTGATTCTGTTTTCAAGGTAAAACTGCCTCAAATCTTCGCCGATGATCGTTTCCCTGTTGGTCAATTGACGCAGGCTGTTTACTGAGCTGTTGTAAAAGTAACTGCCAGTAAAATTGATCTTTTTTCCCCATCGGTCACTGTAATTCAGTCCGACCGAATTGGTGGTGATGATGCCTAGGTCTTGTCCCACGAGAAAGTTGTTTCCACCCCCACCGGGTCCTCCTCCACCGGGTCTACCTCCACCACCGGGACGTCCTCCTCCTCCTCCAAATCCACCTCTACCTCCCCCTGCTGCGGCCCCTACGCCGATAAGGTCTTGGGAGGAAAAATTTTGTTGGTTGATGTTATTGAAAAGCCCTATGATGGAGATTCTTCTGTCACCTTTAAAGAAATTCAGGTTGCCCCCAGCGGAGTAAGTGTTTTGGGTTCCATAACCTGCATACAAGCGACCAAACTGTCCATTTCTTTTGTCATCCTTTAGGATGATATTGATCGTCTTGGCGTAGTTTCCATCATCAAAACCAGTTAATCTGGATTGGTCCGTCCTCTGATCCAGGATTTCCACTCTATCTATTGCATCTGCCGGCAAGTTGGCTAGGGCAAGGGATGGGTCACTTCCAAAAAATTCACGACCATCCACCAATACTTTTTGAACCTGTTCGCCTTGGGCTTGAATAGCACCATCCTGAAAGGTAATCCCCGGTATTTTTCGGATTAGGTCTCCGGCAACAGCATTTTCCTGGGTTTTGAAAGCGTTCGCATTGAATGAAGTGGTATCGCCTTTCATTTCTCCCACCGGAACCTGCCCTTCAATGGTGACTTCACCCAGCAATTTACTGTCTTCCACCAATACCAAATCTCCTACAATAAGTCCATCACCCCTGTTATGGGTTCTTCTGATTCTTTGGTAACCCAAAAAGGAAATTTCCAGAATGACAGTGGGAATATCTGGTCTGAGGATTTCAAAAGCTCCATTGGCACCGGAAACGGTGGATACCAGAATCGAGTCTGCCAGGGTCTTGATCAGCACATTGGCACCGATCATGCCTTCCTGTGATTCCTCTACAACAACCCTTCCTGAGATTTTCCGCTCTTGCCCCCGTTGCTGGGCAGTTACTAGAAAAGAAAAAAAAGCCAAAAACAGGCTTAAAATAATTTTTAAAGTAGAAATCTTCATGCCATCCTGATTGAATACCCCCTTTAGACTTTACCCTATCAATAAAGTTTAATGCTGTTTTGAGCAAAGTTTTAAAAGGAAATATAAAGTTTTAGATGGTTATTTTCGGTGTTAAAAAAACAAGATCTTATTAATGGTATTTCTAAATTTTATCCATGATTTCTTGGTACTGGATTCCCAAGTGACTGGTATTATATACCGCCTTACCTCCTTTGATTAGGATAACCTGCGGGGATTCATGAAAAACCTGAAACTCCTGTGCCACCTGATCAGAAATTTCCCTGAACCTGATCAAATCAAGGAAAAAGGGTTGGATCTTATGGGCATCATCATCCTTCCAATTTCTCTTGAGCCTATTCCAGGCCATGCTACTGATGGAACATCGGGTGGAGTGCTTGAATATCAAGACAGGCTTCTCCTGACTGAGCAACTTTAATTCAGTAATTTGATCCAAACGATCCAAGGTATTCCAACTCATTTCTACTTGTTTAAATAATCCAACTAATAACCTAGACTTGATCTCTAAAGTTTCAACAAGAAAAGATTTTTTCACCAAAATTAACCCTCCTTTCACCAAACAAATCCCAAATTTCCACCATTTATCCCCTACGATTCGTTAACCTTGTAAATTAATCACTTTACCCATGAGACGCATTCAGTTTCTGATCCTTCTGATCCTTGCACTTTCCGCATGTAAGAAAATAAATCCCGAGAAGCCAAAGTACAGTGGTGATCCCATCAGTTTGCCCAAAGCTACTTCCAGGGTCAATGTGGCCCTTGATATCCCCTTGATCTACATTCAGGACAATTTGAACAGAGAACTTAGCGAACAGCTCTTTGAAGGTCAAAGCCTTCCATTTGGCAATGGCTTGAGTTCTGACCTAAGCGTAAAAAGGACAGGTGAGGTTTCTCTTTCTGCCAAAAACAACCAACTTCTGATCAAAATGCCTTTGGATTTGAAAGGCATTTTAAAAGTGGAGAAAAAAGTGTTTGGTCAGCTGATCAGTACCAATATTCCCTTTGATGAGCAACTGATTCCTGAAATCAGTTTTGAGCCAGAAATCGGTAAAAATTGGGATCTTTCCCTTAAAAATCTGGAAATCGTAAGTTGGGGACGGTCCATGAAATACAACCTTTTGGGATATGAAATTGATCTCGATCCTTTGATCAGAGGGCAATTACAGAAAATCCTAAACAAGGAAATCCTATCAGGTAACTTAAACAGGCTCAGCTTCAAGCATTTTATGGAAGAAACCTGGGAAGTATATGGAGAACCTTACAAAGTGGATCAGGAAGGAATCGAAGCCTATGTGTATACTATCCCTCAGAAAATCAAGGTAAAAGAGGTCATCACCAACGATCAGCATATCCGACTTTACATTGGTTTGGAAGGAGAAGTTTTTACCCAAATCGGCTCCAAACCGGATATCAAACCAAGCCCTCTTCCCAACTTATTTTTCAATGACATGGAGGATAGCTTTGTGGATGTGGTGTTGCCCTTGCGCCTGTCTTACAAAGACCTGGACAGGTATTTAAATGACAATTTTAAGGGTAAGGTATTTGCATTGGACAAATCGACCAAATTGATCCCAGGCACCTTTGAATCCCAAAGTTTTGGAGACAGGGCTCTGGTCAAAATGGGTTTTAGGGCCATCAGAAAGGACAAAAAAGACATCAGTGGGGACATATTCCTGGTCGGCAAGCCCCAGTTTGACCATGAGATGGAGGCCATATACTTTGAGGACATAGATTTTGACCTCAACAGCAAAAACTTATTGGCCTCTACTGCAAGTTGGATGAAGCAGGGGCAGGTCCTCAACCAAATCAGAAAAATGTCTGTTTATCCTATTGGCGGGCTGCTAAGGGATTCACGCAGGGAGTTGCAGAAGCTGGGCTATTTCGAAACAGACTATGCCTCTTTCAGGTTGATGAACCCGGATCTGGAAGTAGAGGATATCTACACAACAGAGGAAGACATTCGGATCTACCTGCGATCCACGGGACAGCTTGATGTCAGGCTCAAGCAATTCTGAATATGAAACTACACAACCAAACATTTATCATTACAGGAGCCAGCAGTGGCATGGGAAAGGCAATTGCCCTTGAGTTTGCCCACCAAGGTGCTCATCTCGTGCTCAGTGGGCGAAGCGAGGAAAAAGGAAATGAACTTGTCTCGGCCATTCAGAAAAGAGGAGGACATTCCTTCTATTTTCCAGGAAATGTAAATGATCCGGATTACAATAAATTGCTTGTTATGGAAGCAGAAAAGAAATTCGGAAAACTGGATGGTGTGGTCTGTAATGCCGGTATGCTGGGCTTGGGGAAACTGACGGTATTGGACAAAGAAACATGGAGAGAAACCTTTGGGACCAATGTGGATGCGGCATTTTTTCTACTGAGGCAAGCCTTGCCGGTCATGGAGAAAAATACTCGTGGTGTGGTCATCCTCAATGCCTCCATTGCTGCATTCAAATCCTTTCCCGAGCATCCTGCTTATTGCGCCTCTAAAGCTGCCTTAGTGGCTTTGGGAAAACAACTTGCCTTGGACTATGCCCCACATATAAGGGTCAACAGCATCTGCCCCGGGCCAGTGGATACCCCACTGCTGCATGACTCAGCAGTAGCTTTTCCTGAACCGGATAAAGCCCTCGAAAATGCAGAAAAGGCCACTTTATTGAAAAGATTGGGTCAACCCCAAGATGTTGCCAAATTGGCGCTTTTCCTGGCCTCCGAAGATGCCTCATGGATCACAGGGTCTGTCTTTACGATAGATGGGGGTATTATGGCAAGAAGCTAAATTTTCAGCTTCTGCCACAAGGATTAAAATTGGCAGCAAGATTATTCTCAATTCTGAAGTCTTTGAGAATTTTACTTCAAGTACAAGAATGAAGGCCAAACCTTTCATCATCTACCCAAATTGTTTATCGCATCAATGCCTCAAAGTCCCTGATTCCTTTGCTTTCAGCCAATTTAAGAAGCTTGAGCAACAACTGGGCGGTCAGAAAAGCATCTCCAGGGGCAGTGTGCCTATCATCCAAAGGTATTTGGTATCGCATGCATATCGAATCCAAGCTGTATTCATTTGGCTTTGCCCCTCGGATATCATAATGGGGTCCTTTTTCCAGTCTTACAGCAAGGTTTAAGGTATCCAATATGGGATTTTGGAGTCGGCTTAAACCAAATGGTTTAAAGGTCTTTTCCAACATGGCCACATCAAATCCGATGTGGTGCCCCACCACGATCGAATTGCCCAAATACTGCAAAACATCCCTACCAAAATCCCTTATAGGATAAGTCTCATAATGATACAGGATTTCATGGACCTTAATGGCTTCCCTCCCTTTTTTCGGAGTGTCCAAATAATACTCAAGGGCACTTTCCACCTGTATGGCATAACCCCGCACCTTAACGGCTCCAAAGGATACAATAAAGTCTTCTGCTGGATTCAAACCTGTGGTCTCTGTATCCAACACCACAAAATCAAGGTGCTCAATGGCTCTTATGTTTGGGATTCGCTTTTTAAAGCCCTTTTCATAGTCCGACACAAAAGCTGTCTTGGGTCCGATTTCCCGCCTCCAAAGGTTCCAAAAACCCATGCCTAACTGAGTAAATAATCTACCTGAAACCTTACCCGGATGATTTTCTGGATTTCGTCTATCGGGGCAAAGGTATTTTTCAACAATTGCCTTTGCAATTTTCCAAGACTACCCGGAGCGATGTATCGCCCTGAACCCTGACTTTTGAACCCTTCCAGTGCGCGCATCCGCATCAAAATCTCATAGGCCTTACCAGCTTCCAAGAACAAGGATTCGTGTTGAGGTTCCAGTTCGGCCAGCTTTTCAAACCTTCTGAAGGTATTGTTGATTCCTACTACCCTATGACTGAGTAACAAGAGTCTTGCGGCATCTGCCAATGGCATCATGGCCCTCAGTTTGATATCAAATTTATCCCGGTGTTCCCCTGTCTTTTCCACGATAAAATCTCTGAAAAAACCCAAAGGAGGTGGATTCAGCAAGGCATTTTTGGCAAAGAAATTCAGAAAGATTTTTTTTTCGTTGATTTGATCATAGATGTGAAAGGACAAAGCCTCTGCAAGGTCTTTTTGTCCGGCAATCGCCCGAAAATCAAAAAAGATAGTGGCATGCATCAGTGCCTCCTGATTGGGACTCAATATCCAGCTACTGAACTGCCCTTTCCATTCGGATAGTGGAAGGCACCATCTTGGGTTATTGGCCATCATATCTGCCGGACAGGGATGGAAACCACAGGCCAACAGGATTTCTATGACCTCTTCGGCAAGGAGTAAAAAATAAGATTTGACATCCGCTAGGCGTTCTGTTGGAACATCCTCAAAAACCAAAGCATTGTCCAAGTCGGTACGGAGCAGTTGTTCTTCCCTACCTTCACTGCCAAGGGAGAGGAAACAGAATTTGGTATTCTTTTCCGCAGGATGAGCAGGATCGTGTTTTTCTTTGGCAATCAAGATGGCCCTTTTGATGATGAGGTCATTGATTTCAGAGATGATATTGGCTACAAAATCCATGGCAACCTCATTTTCCAAATAATAGCTGAGCAGAATTTCGGCTTTGTCCCTGAGTTTGGCCATTTCTTTGACATCCAAGGTATTCAATAAGGCATGAATGATTACTGAGGGACTATTGCCTTGAGAAAGGAGGATGTCATGATCCGAAAGTATCCCGGTGATGGGACTCTTGTCAGTGCCATCTGCTGTGATGATCAGGTGATGCAGGCGGTTTTTGATCATGGCAAGATACAGGGTAGAAAAACCTGAATTCTCCTGCATGGTCATGACAGGTTGGGTCATGATGCTTTCCACTGGAATGTCAAAGTTTTTACCTTCGGCCACCAGCCGGTTGCGGATATCTTTGTCCGTAATGATCCCTATTGGAAACTTGCTGGTATCTGTTATGATTATTGAACTTACATCCTTTTCCTTCATCATTTTTGCGGCTTCGCCGACAGAAATGCCAACTTCACAAGTCAATACATTTTTGGAATAATTGAGGTCAGACTGTCCCGTGAATATCAGCAGTCCATTGTCTTGGGAAGGCAGACTGAAAAGTTTACGGGCTTTTTGGGATTGAGAAAGATCGGTTCTCACCACCACCTGACCAGAAGCAAATCCTGCTGCAAAATAAAGGCTAACGCGCTGGTTTTCTTCTAATATTTTTTCAAAAACCGACACGGGGATACCGTAAACCAAACTGTCTTCTGCCGCACAAGCATCCAGAATATATGGCCTTTTCCCCAGCAAAGCCAATACCCCAAATACATCTCCTTCATCACAAAACTCAAGAACAACTGATTTTCCCTCGCGTTTCTCCGTGAGATGGATAGAGCCTTCTTTAACAATAAAAAAATGTTTTCTGGGCAAATCATCCTTGTGGAACAAGAAATCCCCCTTGGCATAAAACTGCACCTCAACCTCCCTTGCTACCGAAAGCAGCAAGGGTTCTGAAAGGAAGCTGAAGGGAGGAAATCTCCTAAGAAATTCCTTTACCCTATTGACAATGACATTGGCCATGGTGGGATATTGCGGGAAATTATTTCCTGCCTTCTATGATTTGGCTGACTACCTCCGGATCCAAAAGCGTGGAAGTATCACCCATGCTGTCTAAGTTTCCTTCGGCTACTTTTCTCAGGATTCTACGCATGATTTTTCCCGAACGGGTCTTGGGTAGTCCGGGCACGATTTGTATTTTGTCTGGCTTCGCGATGGGCCCTATGATTTTGGTGACCGTATCTTTGATTTCATTGGTCAGGTTTTCTTCGGTTCTGTTTTTCATTTCGCAGATCACGTAGGCATAGATTCCCTGTCCTTTGACTTCATGGGGATATCCCACTACTGCTGATTCTATCACCAAAGGATGTTCATTGATGGCATTTTCCACTTCCGCAGTACCCATTCTGTGGCCGGATACATTGATCACATCATCCACTCTGCCCAAAATACGATAATACCCGTCATGATCCCTTTTTACACCGTCTCCGGTAAAGTACATCCCTTTGTAGGTGGAAAAATAGGTTTGCTTGCAACGCTCATGGTCTCCGTAAGTGGTTCTGATCATGGAAGGCCAAGGAAATCTGATACACAGGTTGCCTTCCACAGAATTACCAGTAAGTTCATTCCCTTCCGGATCGACAATACAGAGCTGTACTCCGGGTAATGGAAGTGTAGCATATGCCGGCTTGGTTGGGGTGATACCCGCAATGGGTGACACCATGATGCCCCCGGTTTCGGTTTGCCACCAGGTATCCACGATGGGACACTTGGTTTTGCCCACATGCGTGTGGTACCAGTGCCACGCCTCTTCATTGATCGGCTCTCCAACGGAGCCAAGCACCTTAAGGGAACTCAGGTCATAGGGCTGAATGGGGTCAGTACCATAAGCCTGTAAAGCCCTGATGGCAGTTGGGGCAGTATAGAATTGATTCACCTTATACTTCTCTACCACTGCCCAAAATCTCCCTGCATCTGGATAAGTAGGCACGCCTTCAAACATGATAGATGTGGCGCCGGCCAATAGTGGTCCATAAACAATGTAAGAGTGGCCGGTGATCCAGCCAATGTCTGCAGTACACCAATATACATCTCCAGGAGAGTATTGGAATACATTTTCAAATGAATATTTGGTATATACCATGTAACCTCCGATAGTATGTACCACACCTTTGGGTTTTCCGGTGGAGCCAGAGGTGTAAAGGATGAAAAGCAAGTCCTCGCTGTCCATGATTTCAGCCTTGTTGGTATCGGATTCCTCGGCGATGACTTCATGCCACCAATGGTCGCGGCCTGATTGCATGACTACTTCTTGATGGGTTCTTTGGTAGACGATGACCGTTTCTACGGGAGCCCTTTCCAAGGCCTCGTCCACTACTTTTTTGATTTCAATTTTCTTGGTTCCTCTGAAATTGCCATCCGAAGTCAAAACCGCTTTGGCTCCGCAGTCCAAAATCCGGTCAGAAAGGGCATTGCTGGAGAAGCCCGCAAAAACCACGGAATGTACCGCACCAATCCTAGCGCAAGCCAACATCGCCACAGCGGCTTCGGGTACCATTGGCATGTAAATGATCACTTTATCTCCTTTGCCAATTCCCTTAGCCTTTAATGCATTGGAAAAGCGACAGACTTCATGGTACAATTCCCGGTAAGTAAGCGTCCGGCTTTCTTCTTCGGGATCATTGGGTTCCCAGATGATGGCAGGTCTGTCTCCTATGGTGTAGAGGTGCCGTTCAAGGATATTCTCGGTAATGTTTAATTTTCCGTTGATAAACCATTTGACATCCGGTCCATCAAAATTCCATTCCAACACTTTATCCCACCTTTTTTGCCAATGAAAAGAATCCGCTATTCGTGCCCAGAATTTTTCAGGTTCTGTGACACTTTTTTGATACTCATGAAAATAACCGCTGAGGGTATGTAACCTATCACTCATGACAATTTTTTTTTATGGGTTAAGTTAATTGATTTAAAGGTAGTATGTTTGGTTAAGGTTAAGTAGTTCAAGTGACTGATGCTTCATTTCTATTGGAAATGACATTTAAGATAACACCCCATACTTAGAATTTTGGTTTAAGCTTCTTTAAAATTACCAATTTCTGAACATCTTTCGCAGTGGTATCCCAAAGGTCTTTAAAGGCTTGGCTAGGAAAATCAAGAGTTTCCCATTATTTGCAACTGAATATCAACAGGTAAGGGCAAATCAAGGATTTGATGGGACATATGAATAATTTCCATCGAAGGCATTTTTTATCCTTTCCAGCCTGCCATACCCTGTCAATGATCTATGGCCTGACCTGCCCCACGAGGGATCCGGATGTCCTGTATCAAATCCTGAACCTTTTGCGGAGGAGGAGGGGTAAATTTGGATACTACATAACATACCACGAAATTAATGAGCATGCCTATGCTTCCTATTCCTTCTGGAGAGATCCCAAACCACCAATGATCTGCAGCAACCGCACTTGGGGATAAACCGAAAAGGTTGACTCCAAATTTAAAATAGGTGATATACGCAAGTGTAAAAACAAGTCCAGAAACCATCCCGGCTATGGCCCCTTCTTTGTTGATCCTCGTGGAAAAGATCCCCATGATGATCACAGGGAAAAAAGAAGCCGCCGCAAGTCCAAAAGCAAAAGCTACCACCTCAGCCACAAAACCAGGTGGATTTACGCCAAAGTATCCTGCCAAAATCACTGCTCCTGCAGCCGAGATCCTTGCAATAAGCAATTCTCTTTTTTCTGTCATGGAGGGTTTGAAGGTTCGAAAAAGATCTCTGGATACCGAGGTGGAAATCACCAACAGCAAGCCAGCCGCCGTGGAAAGGGCAGCCGCCATGCCTCCAGCTGCCACCAATCCCACCACCCAGTTTGGTAAGCGGGCTATCTCAGGATTGGCCAGTACCATGATGTCTTTATCAATGATCAATTCATTGGTCTCTATATCCGGAGTAAACTGCACGACACCATCCTGATTTTTATCCTCTATGATGATCAGATTTGTTTTTTCCCAGTTTGCCACCCATTCGGGAAGTTCTTTTACGCGTTGACCAGCCACAGTTTCAATGGAATTGTATATGCCAAAAACAGCTACTGCAGGTGCGGTGGAATAAAGAATGGCGATGAAAACCAAAGCAAAACCCGCGGATAATCTGGCGTCCTTGACGCGGGGCACGGTGAAGAACCGGACAATCACATGGGGTAACCCAGCTGTACCGACCATCAAGGCCAAGGTGATGGCCAACATGTCCATGGTGCTCTTCCTTCCTGCAGTGTAGGCATTGAAACCCAGATCTACCAAAACACCATCCAATTTATCCAGCAGGTAGGTTCCATCAGAAAGCGTGTCCCCTAATCCCAACTGCGGAATCGGATTACCTGTCAACTGCATGGACACAAATATGGCTGGTACCATATAGGCAAATATCAATACGCAATATTGGGCAACCTGTGTATAAGTAATTCCTTTCATCCCCCCCATGACCGCGTAAAAAAAGACAATGCACATGCCGATGATCACACCGGTATTGATGTCTACCTCCAGGTATCTGGAAAAAACAATCCCTACTCCCCTCATTTGCCCTGCTACATAGGTGAAGGAAATGAATAAGGCACAAATGACCGCCACCACTCTGGCCTTGTTGGAGTAATATCTATCTCCTACAAAATCAGGAACCGTGAACTTGCCGAATTTTCTTAGGTATGGAGCCAGCAACAGCGCCAATAATACATAGCCACCGGTCCAACCCATCAAGTACACAGAACCATCGTATCCTGAGAAAGCTATAATGCCAGCCATGGAAATAAAAGAGGCGGCGGACATCCAGTCAGCTGCTGTGGCCATGCCATTCGCCAAGGGTGAAACACCACTTCCTGCGATGTAAAATTCTTTGGTAGATCCCGCCCGGGTATAAATGGCAATACCTATGTACAGGGCGAAAGACAAGCCTACCAATACGTAGGTCCAGGTTAAAATATCCATAGAAAGATCAGGTGTTGAAAAAATCAGGATTCATTGACATCAAATTTCCGATCCAATCTATTCATTAAGAACACATACACGAAAATCAATATCACAAAAGCGAAGATGGAACCTTGTTGGGCAAACCAAAAGCCAAGTTTAAACCCTCCGATTTTAATTTGATTGAGCTGTTCGACCAAAAGTATCCCAAACCCAAAAGATACTATAAACCAGATCGATAAGAGTATCAGAAGTATTTTTAAGTTTTGTCTCCAATAAGCCTTCAATTTATTGTTTTCCATGTTGAGGGTTTTTTTATTGATTTCAGCAACACAAGTTAAGGCCAATTTTGGCAATTTTTAAACCTAAGCAGCCAAATTGTCTAATTTCAAAAAAGGATTTATACAAAATTCACTTTGGAATTTTAAAAATAAAACTCGATCTAAAAAGGAGCGGAAATGATTTTCATTAAATCACATACTCTGATAAAATCGCTAAACCAGCTGCCAAAACGCTGATCAACAACTTGTTGAGCTGAAACTTATGGTGTGGACTACTTTCGAAAAATATGGTGGTCGATATGTGGAGGAACCCACCGGCTACCAACCCGAACAATACCTGAATGACCCCTTGATCGATGATGGCATTTTGATACAGCAAATTGCTGGTTAACATACCTGCCGGGGAAGCCAAAGCAAATACAACCAAGAGAAAGAATACCATTTTCTTATTAAGGCTCAACAACAATACGGTGACTAGGGCAAAAGCTGCTGGGGCTTTATGGATGACTATTCCCATCAAAAGGGTCTCTGAACCGTGTTGGTGTCCAGAGAGGTTGGGTTGCTGAGACAACAAAGTCCCCTCCAGAAAAGCATGCAAAAACAAGCCAATCATCAAAGTCCAAACGGAGTTTTTGATGCTGCTGCCCTGATGGTGGTGGATATGGCCATGCTCTATGCCCGAGGACATAAATTCAAGCACCTGTTGCAATAAAAATCCCAGAAGCACGTAAAGTCCCATGTAATAGGCATGGTTGGGATTGGCAAAAAGTTCAGGAAGAATATGCAGTACTGTGATGGAAAAAAGATAAGAGCCCGCAAAAACCAATACCAGTTTGAAGTTTTTTTCCTCCCAGGATGGCGTAAAATAAGCCAATAGCCCTGCCAGGAACGCTGAAAAAAACAAAATCAGAAAATTGGTGAGCATGAAGTTGATTATTTGGCTCTAAAGATAAGCCTATCCCTTGATTGTTTGATTATAGAGTGGCACAATCCTACTAAATAAGCTGAATTTGACCGGATTGTTATTGGGATCGTTGATTTAAGTGCTTTGAATTACTGGTTTGGGCTGGGCAAATTAGATAAATAAGGCTTAATCTCCTCATTGGCATAGAACTCCAGGTCTCCACTTTCTCCGGTGTAGATTAGGAAAAGATCGAAATCGGGATTTTTTTCCCTGAGCTGAATGGCTTTTTCTTTCCCCATCACCATCACGGCGGTGGCTATGGCATCTGCGGTCATGCAATCTTTGGCCAAAACAGTCGCACTGAGCAACTCGTGCTGAACCGGATAACCGGTAGCAGGATCTATCGTATGGGAATACTTCTTTCCGTCCTTTTCATAGAAATTCCTGTAATTTCCGGAAGTGGCCATTCCTTTGTTGTCCAAAGCAAGAATGGCATAAAGGTCATTTCTCAATGCTCCTTCATCAGGCTGATTGATGCCCACTTTCCAGATTTCACCTTTGTCATTGACTCCTCTGCCCACCAATTCACCTCCGATTTCCACCAACATGTTTGCGATGCCTTTTTGCTTCAGAAATTCTGCCACCAAATCTACTCCATAGCCTTTGGCAATGGCACTGAAATCTAAGTAAAGACCTTGTCTGTTTTTGCGGACAACTTTTTGGTCAAATTCCAATTGGTCAAACCCTACCAGTCTAAGTCGCTCATAGACAGAGGCATCCTCTTTTTTCTCCGGCCCCTCAGGACCAAAACCCCATAAATTGACCAAAGGCCCAACAGTGGGATCAAAAGCCCCTTCAGACCATTGATAAATGTCTCGGCTTTTTTCCAAGACAGGAAAGAAAAAGGGGGAAGCATACACCAAACTATCCTGTTGATTGAACCGGCTTATTTCGGAATTTGGTATGTAGGTGGACAATGACTTGTTCAATTCAACCAGAAGAGAATCGACAGATGACTTAAAATTCCTCCTTTTCTCATCCAGATAAACAACATTGTAGGAAGTGCCCATGGTAGACCCAGAAAATGAAATCTTGGTATCGGGCACCACCTCCACAGTTTCCTGGGGTTTTTGATTTTGCCGATATAGGTAAACCATAAAAACGATGATCAATAGAATGATCGAATAAATGATGTTTTTTCTGGCATTTGGACGCATAGGGAATTCGATTTTTCCGAAAGTTAATTCATATTTTTTTATTTGATGGCAGAACCGCTTTTAAAGAAATGGAACATGTCTGAAGGGGGAAAGATTTTTCTATATTTGTAAGCGTCGAAAAAGTACATCATGAGAGAAGATTATTTAAGTGGGGAAAACGAGAGGTTGAGCGACTCGGACAGGGAGGTAGAAAAAGCCCTGCGACCGCTTAGTTTTGATGATTTTACAGGGCAGTTTAAAATAGTGGAAAACCTGAAAATTTTCGTCCAAGCGGCCAAACGCAGGGGTGAACCTTTGGACCATGTACTACTGCATGGCCCTCCGGGACTCGGCAAGACCACTTTGAGTCACATCATTGCCAATGAACTGGATTCAGAAATCAAGATTACCTCTGGACCAGTCTTGGACAAACCCTCAGATCTAGCTGGGCTTTTGACCAATCTCGAGGATGGGGATGTGCTTTTTATCGATGAAATTCACCGGCTCAATCCGGTCGTGGAAGAATATCTTTATTCGGCCATGGAAGATTATCGGATTGATATTATGCTGGATTCCGGACCCAATGCCCGATCGGTTCAGATTTCTCTCAATCCTTTCACCCTGGTCGGAGCCACTACCCGGTCGGGTCTCCTTACCTCTCCTTTGAGGGCCCGTTTTGGGATCAACGCAAGACTGGAATACTATGATGCAAAACTTCTCACCACCATTGTGCTGCGTTCAGCGGATATTTTGAAAACCCCGATTCTGGAGCCTGCCGCCTATGAAATCGCACGCAGAAGCCGGGGTACACCAAGAATTGCCAACATGCTCTTGAGACGAACGCGGGACTTCGCAGAAATCAAGGGAAACGGTCAGATAGACCTGGCCATCTCCAAATTTGCTTTGAATGCTTTGGATGTAGATGAAAACGGTCTTGATGAAATGGACAACCGGATCCTGATGACCATCATAGATAAGTTTAAAGGTGGCCCCGTAGGCCTGAGCACCATTGCCACGGCTTGTGGGGAAGAAGCAGAGACCATCGAAGAGGTTTACGAGCCTTTCCTGATTCAGGAAGGATATATCAAAAGGACAGCAAGGGGAAGAATGGCCACTGAAATGGCCTTCAATCACCTCAATATCAAACCCAATTTTGGAGCAGGTACAGGAAGTCTATTTGGTTCCTAAGCGGTTCAAACCTTATTTCTCCCCACCATTACCTTATCTAATTGCACTTAAATTCAGCAAAATATGCCCAGATCATCAAAGCCCAGGCCAAGGCACTGGGATTTGAGCTTTGCGGCATTGCCAAAGCCGAGTTTCTGGAAGAGGAAGCCCCCCGGCTTGAAGCATGGCTTAATCGAAACTACCAAGGCAAAATGGCCTACATGGCCAATCACTTCGACAAAAGGCTTGATCCTACCCTCTTGGTGGATGGAGCCAAGACAGTGGTCAGTTTGGTTTATAATTATTACCCTAAAAACAAATTACCCGAGTCTTCTTCTGATTACAAATTGGCCAAATATGCCTATGGGGATGATTATCATTTTGTGATTAAAGATAAGCTGAAGCGTTTTTTGGAGGCTTTGAGGGAAAGCATTGGGGAAATTGCAGGAAGGGCTTTTGTGGACTCAGCTCCCGTGATGGAGCGGCAATGGGCACAACGGTCAGGTTTGGGTTGGTTGGGAAAAAACAGCCTTTTGCTAAATCCAAAAATAGGCAGCTTCTTTTTTCTTGCTGAACTGATCATTGATCTGGAAGTCAGTCCTGATGCTCCGATCACGAAAGACTATTGCGGAACCTGCACGCGATGCTTGGATGCCTGTCCCACTGATGCTATTGTCGCCAATCAGGTAGTAGATGCTTCTAAGTGCATCTCTTATTTTACCATAGAGCTCAAAGATGCCCTTCCTTCAGAGATGAAAGGAAAATTTGAAAACTGGGTATTCGGATGTGACATCTGTCAGGACGTATGTCCTTGGAACCGGTTTTCAAAGCCCCATCAGGAATCGGGGTTCTTACCCCACCCAGAACTGGAAAATTTTAAGAACAAAGATTGGGAAGAGCTGACCAAAGAAACCTTTGATAAGGTTTTTCAGCATTCTGCGGTAAAAAGAAGCAAGTTTGAAGGGCTAAGACGAAATATCAAATTCAACAAAGGAGAGTAGACAATATTGGGGTCTTTAAAAAATGAATTGTTGCTTATAAAAAAACCCCGAGGCTTCGGGGTTCTTGTATTATACTGCGAGCTTTACAAAGTATTTGTTGAGCACTGGTTCATAAATTTTTGAAAAAGTCTTGTAACACCATTCTTTGAATTCCTGAATCTCAGCCGGAACCAGGAGATTCAACCCTTTGCGCAACTCTTTCTCGAAGAGCCTTCCGTCAAAACTAACTTTCATCAAGATGGTCTTAACATATTCTATCATGATTTAGGGTTTTTAAAGTTTAACAATAAATAACACGTTTTTTTAAAATACGAACTATCTTCACATTTGTTGCCTATAAAATATACTTGTTAATTTGCGTTTAATATTGTGAAGACGCTGTCATGGAAATAACGAAATATTATCTCATTTTATTATCATTTTTTTTCTTGCTTATTGCTCCCTGTTGCTTGGCACAGGAAGTTAGGGTAGAATTGGGTCCTAGTGAAGTGGCACTCAATGAGACGTTCTTTATAAAAGTAACGATTTCCAATGAGAAAGTAAAGTCCTACGATCAATTTCCTGAAATCCCCGGATTCCAAAAACAGGGCATCTCCCAGTCCTCCTCCATGAACCTCATCAATGGACAGATGAGCAGTTCAAACAGCATCATGCAGTATTACAAACCCATACGAAAAGGTCAATATACATTGGGTACTTTTACCATCAAAATCAACGGGGAGGATCATACTTCAGCCGGAAAAAACATCACCATTACGGATCCCGCTTCCGGTCAGTCCAGATCAAGAAGCCAGGATCCTTTTGATGACTTTTTTGGACGAGGTGAGGCTCCGGAATATATAGAGTTGGAAGATGAGGCGTTTTTTTCCATGTCGCTGGACAAAAATGAGGTATATGTGGGCGAAGGCTTCAATGTCTCACTCGCATTTTTCATGTCTGAAACCAATCAAGCCCCCTTCAACTTCCATGAACCGGGCAAGCAGCTGGAATCCATTCTCAAAAAAATCAAACCCAGCAATGTTTGGGAGGAAAATTTCAACATTTTCAACATCCAACCCGAAGCGGTGGAAATCAATGGAAAACGCTGGACCAAATTCAAGGTATATGAGGCTACATTTTATCCCTTCTCAGAGGGTGAAATAGAACTTCCGCAGATCGGATGGGAGATGATCAAATACCGTGTGGCCAAAAACCCGTCTTTCTTTGGAAGCAACCGACAGGAAGACTTTAAGACATTCTACTCTTCTTCAAAAACAGTAAAAGTGAAGCCACTCCCACCCCATCCGCTCAAAAACGAAGTGAGTGTGGGAGATTATCGGCTCAGGGAAAATTTCACCCAAAAGGAAGTGGGCACCGGAGAGGGTTTTACCTATAATTTTGGCATCACAGGAGAGGGAAACATCAACGCCATTGGAAAGCCGAGATTGATCCAAGGTCAAAAACTTAACACATACGATCCTAATGTGCGACAAGAAATCAACCGGGGAATGGGCAAGGTCAGGGGGATCAAAGAATTCAATTACTTCATGACTATCAATGAGCCAGGTGAACACCAGCTGGCCAAAAACCTGGAATTTATTTTCTTCAATCCGACACAGGAACGCTATGACACCCTGAGACCAATGGCAGTTGTACTTGCGGAGGGAGAGAGCAAACTTAACCAGTCGATTTCCTCTACTAGACTAGGGGGGATCTATGATTTGATAGAAGTAGAGGACAATAAGCTTTTAAACCCAAGATATAAGTATTATTTTTCGGCCTTTATTAATTTGCTGTTACTTGGTTCAGTGATTTTGCTGGTCATCTTGCTTGTGAAAAGAAAATAATGGGGAATACATTTGGGCGGGTTTTTAGGATAAGTACCTTCGGTGAATCTCACGGAAAAGGGCTGGGTGTCATCATTGATGGTTGTCCTGCGGGCCTTTCGATAGATGAAAATTTTATCAGAGAAGAACTCCAAAGGAGGAAACCTGGCCAATCCAAAATCACCACACAAAGAAAAGAGGAGGACGATTTTCAGATTCTTTCCGGGGTTTTTGAAGGGAAAAGCATGGGAACTCCCATTTCCATCATTATCCACAATACGGATCAGAAAAGCAAAGACTATTCCCACATCGCAGATAAATTCAGACCCTCCCATGCGGATTATACCTATTTTGAGAAATATGGGATCCGGGATTATCGGGGCGGCGGAAGAAGCAGTGCCAGGGAAACAGCCGCCAGAGTAGCGGCTGGAGCGGTTGCTAAAATGCTGCTGAAACATTTTGGCGTTTCCATCCATGCTTATGTCAGTCAGACCGGGGATATTGTTTTGGATAAGGCTTACGGTGAACTTGATTTAAGCCTAACAGAAAGCAACATTGTTCGTTGCCCCGATCCCAAGGTAGCTGAGGCAATGATTGATTATATCGATGATATCCGAAAGAGCAGAGACACCGTTGGCGGTGTGGTAAGCTGTGTGGCCAAGCAGGTCCCTCCCGGATTGGGAGAGCCTGTGTTTGATCGCCTGCATGCAGAATTGGGAAAAGCCATGTTGAGCATCAATGCGGTTAAAGGTTTTGAATACGGTAGCGGCTTTGAAGGAGTACGCATGCGAGGTTCCCAACACAACGATGCCTTTTATCAGGAGGGCGATACCGTCCGCACTCGGACCAACCATTCAGGAGGGATTCAGGGAGGGATTTCCAATGGAGAAGACATTTATTTCAGGGTAGCTTTTAAACCTGTGGCTACCATCATGCAAGACCAAGAGAGTGTCAATGAAGCTGGTGAAACTGTGGTGGTATCAGGAAAAGGTCGGCATGACCCCTGCGTTGTGCCTCGAGCTGTACCGATTGTGGAGGCCATGACGGCCCTTGTATTGGCAGACTATCTCTTGTTGAACAGATTGAGCAAACTATAAAAGCCTGACTAAATTCCCAGATATGTTGAAAAAAATACCCCTTCATACACAAATCATCATCGGCTTGGTATTGGGCCTGATCTTCGGACTGGTAGTAGTCAAGTTTGGTTTCTCTAAAGATTTCACCATCAACTTCATCAAGCCCGTAGGCACTATTTTTATCAATGCCCTAAAAATGATTGCCGTCCCCTTGGTGTTGGCTTCCTTGATTGTAGGGGTCTCTAATTTGGGCGATATTTCCAAGTTAAGCCGAATTGGGGGCAAAACCATCGCCACTTACATGATTACCACCATTATTGCCGTGTCCTTGGGTTTGGGCTTAGTCAACCTGTTCAAGCCGGGAAACAGCCTACCTGATGAAACACGGGAAAAATTGATGGCTCAGTTCGAAGGAGATGTAGGTACCAAAATGGGACAAGCGGCTGAGCTCAAGGAACAAGGCCCACTACAACCCTTGGTGGATATGGTCCCGCAAAATTTCTTTTTAGCTACTACAGACAATACCAGCATGCTTCAGGTGGTCTTTTTTGCCATCATTGCCGGTATTGGTTTATTGCAGATCCCCAAAGAAAAAGCCGCCCCAGTGATTGCTTTTTTTGATGGTTTCAATGACCTGATCATACAGATAGTCAATTACATCATGATGATTGCCCCCTATGGGGTTTTTGCTTTGATGGCTTCATTGATTGTGGAAATCACGGGAGATGACCCCGATTCTGCAGTTGACCTTTTGCTCGCGTTGCTAAAATACAGTTTGGTGGTTATTGGAGGCTTGTTGTTGATGATCATGGGGATCTATCCTGGTATTTTGAAATTGTTTACCAAAGTCCGATACATCGATTTTTTCAAAGCCATCCGGCCTGCCCAACTGTTGGCTTTCAGTACCAGTTCCAGTTCGGCAACGCTTCCGGTCACCATGAAACAGGTGGAGGAAGAATTGGGTGTATCGGAAGAGGTGAGCAGTTTTGTCCTTCCTCTTGGGGCTACCATCAATATGGATGGCACCAGCCTTTATCAGGGAGTGGCAGCCGTTTTTATCGCTCAGGCTTTGGGGATGGAATTGACTTTGACCCAACAGCTGATGATTGTCCTGACAGCCACCCTAGCCTCTATAGGCTCAGCGGGGGTACCGGGTGCAGGTCTGATCATGCTGATCATTGTTTTGGAATCCATCGGAGTACCTGCAGCAGGCATAGCCCTCATCATTGCACCGGATAGGATCCTGGACATGTTCAGAACGGTAGTCAATGTGACCGGAGATGCGACGGTATGTACCGTGGTGGCCAGCACGGAAGGAGAGTTACCCGATGGACTGATCAGACAATCCAATCCGCTTACCGCGACTGTGGCTGAATGATGAACTTGATATCGGAGGAAAAGCTGGAAGCTCAAAGGTGAAAGGTGAAAGTAGAGAGAACTGGATATCAGAGGAAAAGCTGAAAGCTCGAAGGTGAAAGCTGAAAGGTGAAAGTAGAGAGAACTGGATATCGGAGGAAAAGCTCAAAGCTCGAAGGTGAAAGCTGAAAGTAGAGAGAACCGGATATCAGAGGAAATGCTGAAAGCTCTAGCGTGAAAGGTGAAAGTAGAGAGAACAGAAAACTGGATATCAGAGGAAAAGCTGAAAGCTCGAAAGTGAAAGGTAAAAGTAGTGAGAACTGGATATCGGAGGAAAAGCTCAAAGCTCGAAGGTAAAAGCTGAAAGCAGAGAGAACCGGATATCAGAGGAAATGCTGAAAGCTCTAGCGTGAAAGGTGAAAGTAGAGAGAACAGAAAACTGGATATCAGAGGAAAAGCTGAAAGCTCGAAGGTGAAAGAAGAGAGAACAGAGAACTGGATATCGGAGGAAAAGCTCAAAGCTCGAAGGTAAAAGCTGAAAGCAGAGAGAACCGGATATCAGAGGAAATGCTGAAAGCTCTAGCGTGAAAGGTGAAAGTAGAGAGAACAGAAAACTGGATATCAGAGGAAAAGCTGAAAGCTCGAAGGTGAAAGAAGAGAGAACAGAGAACTGGATATCGGAGGAAAAGCTCAAAGCTCGAAGGTAAAAGCTGAAAGCAGAGAGAACCGGATATCAGAGGAAATGCTGAAAGCTCTAGCGTGAAAGGTGAAAGTAGAGAGAACAGAAAACTGGATATCCGAGGAAAAGCTGAAAGCTCGAAGGTGAAAGAAGAGAGAACAGAGAACTGGATATCAGAGAAACAGCTGGAAGCTCGAAGGTGAAAGCTGAAAGTAAATAGCAGCGGATATCAGAGAAAGGGAAACCAGGATATCTGTTTTAGTTAATCTCAAAAAACTACTTCAAAACCTGAAACAAATAGGAAATCGTCAATTCGGTATTGGTGAAATTCATGTCAAAGATCCGGTTCAGGTTTTCCTGCCTCCCAAATTCATAGGAATACCTCAGTTCAGCCTGAAGCGTGCTTTTCCCAAATAAGTTGGAAATGCCAACTCCAGCGGTCAATCCATACATCATATTTTTTGGAGCTACCTCCGGGGTCCCATATTCAGGCAATATAGGAGGAAATGTGCTTTCCCATTCCCGGCTGATGTCTGTGGCATTGGTCAAAAACCCAAAATGAGGTCCAAGTTTGATGTGAAACCTTCCTCTGTTTCCGAGGTAAAAATTAGATAAAATGGGAATTTTTAGGTATTCAAAACGGCTTTCATTTTGTCTCATCAGGGTGTCCCTTTCGACAAAGCCCAAGGTAATTTGCTGGAATTCCAATTGTATGCCGGCGTTCTTTGCCACAAAATGTTCTATGACCAAAGAGAAAGTGGGCTGGGTGACCGCACCCGTACGGGCAGATGGACTTCCTGGGCTGTGCCTGTAAGACAAAGAGGAATTGGTTACCCCTCCTTTTATTCCTATACTGGTCTGGGCTTGAAGATCCACCAGTAAGTTTAATCCCAATAAACAGGCAACCAAAAAGATCCTCATTTCAATCATGGCCCAAAAATAACGAAATGATTCATAAATTAAGTATGGCTTGTTTATTCAAAAAAAGACCTCAAATTCCTTGCCTCCAAAAGTGGAGAAAGGGGTTGTGAGCGAAGAGTCTTCGTATTTTCGAAGAGATGCCTGCCCGAAAGTCAGGCGGGCTTCGGCAGGCTCAGCATGACATCAAATCTAGCTCTGTCTTGTTAGTGTTTTTTCAATTACATTTTAGGGCTATAGTTCGGGGCTTCTCGGGTTACGCTTACATCATGCGGATGGGATTCCCGTACGCCCGCAGCAGTGATTTTGACAAATTTGCCATTGTTTTTCAGGTCTTCGATGGTTTTGGTCCCACAATAACCCATTCCCGCCTGAAGTCCCCCTACCAATTGGTACAAGACCTCAGAAACCAGACCCTTGAATGGAACCCGACCTACGATGCCTTCAGGTACCAGTTTTTTGATGTTGTCTTCAGCATCCTGGAAGTACCGGTCTTTCGAACCAGATTCCATGGCTTCCAATGAACCCATGCCTCGGTATGATTTGAATTTTCGGCTTTCAAAGATGATGATCTCTCCCGGGGCCTCTTCAGTACCGGCCAATAGAGACCCAATCATAATGGAGCTTGCTCCCCCAGCGATGGCTTTTACCACATCACCGGAATACCTTACTCCACCGTCAGCAATGACAGGAACATTTCTTCCTTTCAGGGCATTGGCACATTCAAATACAGCCGAAAGCTGCGGTACCCCTACCCCTGCAATGACCCGGGTGGTACAGATACTTCCCGGACCTACACCCACTTTAACCGCATCTGCACCTGCATCTGCCAGAGCAATGGCTGCTTCTGGGGTGGCTATGTTTCCTACGATGACATCCAAGTCGGGAAAAGCCGCTTTGATTTTTTTACAGGTTTCGATCACTCCTTTGGAATGGCCATGAGCCGTATCGATGGACACCACATCCACGCCAGCTTGCTTTAGGGCTTCGACCCGCTCCACAATATCCGGAGTCACTCCGACCGCTGCCCCAACGCGTAATCTACCGAATTCATCCTTACAGGCGTGTGGTTTGTCTTTCCTCTTCAGGATATCCTTGTAGGTGATCAGACCAGTCAACTTATAATTGTCATCCACGATGGGAAGTTTTTCAATTTTGTATTCCTGTAGGATCTCCTCTGCCTGTTCCAAGGTGATTCCGGCCTTGGCTGTGATGAGGTTCTCCACCGTCATAATTTCTTTGATATCCCGATTGGGATCTTTGATAAACCTCAAGTCTCTGTTGGTGATGATGCCTTTCAGGGTCCGGTCCTCATCCACCACAGGGATTCCCCCTATGTGGTATTCACTCATGATATGTTCTGCATCCCTCACTTTTGCATCAACATGCAAGGTGATGGGATCCAGAATCATCCCGCTTTGAGACCGCTTTACCTTTCGGACTTGCGCAGCCTGTTTTTCGATGGACATGTTCTTGTGAATAAAACCAAGACCTCCCTCCAATGCCACAGCAATGGCCAATTCGGCCTCAGTCACCGTATCCATGGCGGCGGACACCAAAGGGATGTTGAGGCGGATATTCTTGGTAAGAAAGGTGGTGGTGTCGGTCTCTCTCGGTAAAACTTCGGAATATCCGGGGACCAATAGCACATCATCGTAGGTGAGCGCTTCGAAAAGAAATTTATCAGTATTGAGATTCATAGCAAATCAGGTTAGGTGACCCTATTTGCCCGTCAAAGATACAAACATTTTCATATGCTAATCAAATCCCAAAGAAAATAAATTACTTACAAGGCATTGTCGAGAAGAAAAAAAGGAATTTTATTTGGGTGAGCGGCTTAATGGAAGTTTGGTTTGTTTCAAGGAAATGGAAACAAATCGATATGGAAGGCTTAATTTCAACATGAAATTTACCATGACAATGAGTCTAAAGTTGCTTAGTAACCTTGCTCTGACTCTTTCAAATCCCCCAATCGTAAAAAGCCCTCCCTGCCAAGGCATTCCATAGCATGGCAAAAGAAAACAGAAAATAAAGACTCCCAAAAATCCATACGGGCAAGGTTTTATGTCTGAAAAAAAACCACCCGACCAAAGGCAATACCTGCAAAGCATGCAATCCGAGGAAATGGGCCACCCTCAGATCGCCATAGGCTTTGGCCCAGTTGAGAAAAAATATGCCTTCTACACCATCTTTGGCACCGACGGTATGACCTAGGTTGGAGGTCATGAAAAAACCTTCAAAACTTGCCAAAATAAAAATCAACATCCCAAGCCTGATGGCCAGGTGATAGCCTTTGGGCAGATTGTCTACTTTGGCATAGAGCATAAAAGCCCAAAAAACCAATAAGGTATTAAGAACAATGGCAATACCCATGATCTGAAACAATATCATGTCCTGAAAAGTGGAGACATTATAGTGAGAACCTACTCCGCGGGCAGCTTGCCTGATGATGATGGCCATTTCTACAAAAAATATGAAAACGATGCCCCAACTTATTGTCCCTATTTTTCTTTTCTGAGGCAAATGCCAAAGCAACCAAGCCATGGTCCATGCAAAAATCCACAATGAAATGAGGAATTTCATAGGTTTGATCCAGATATTGATCCCGGCAAAAGTGCGTTCTTCCGAGAAAGACAAAATCAATAGAACAAAAAAGGTCAACAGACTCAAACTTCCAAACCAAGCCAATAAGGTGTTTCGCCTGAAAAGCTCAGATAAAAAATTTAATGGGTGTAAGGTGGTTGCCATACCTGTTTTTGTTTGATAGATCGGATGATGAAATACAATAGAAAACCTACCGGACCCAGCATAAAAGTGAAGATCAAACAAGGCAACAAAATCCACCTCGACAGTTTGAGTTTAAGGCTATCTGATGCCATCCACATGCCCACAAACAGATCAAAAGCCAAATAATGAATCCATCCGGCAAGCAAGGCCTCTTTTTTCCCAAATAGCAAAGCCACTTCCGCTAAGCTGGAAAAGCCTCCTTCTGCATCACCTGTCATGCCGGGAATGATATAATACAGGTAAAAGAGGGACAAGATGATGAGGACCACAGAAAAAAGCAACGGATAAACCCAGCCTTTGTGATAAAAGACAAACAACACAAGCCAACTCACAAGGGCAATGTTGCTACAAACGGTAAAGACCAGTTCAGGATTCATAACAAGCAAAAGATCATGGAATTAAAATTAAAGATATTCCAATTCCTTTAAAAAAAAGCGGTTATTTTTTTTGTATTCGGGCGATATAGAACCCGTCAAAGCCACTTTCATGCGCCAAAACCTTCTGATCACCCAGCAATTCAAACCCCTGTCCTTTTTCACTCTCCATGAATTCTGCGATTTGCATCTCATTTTCAGTGGGTAAAATGCTACAGGTGGCATAAACCAACAAGCCGCCCGGTTTTAACATATCCACATAGCTGTGTAAAATTTCCTTTTGAAGCACCCTTACCTCGTCAATCGACTCAGGGCTGAGTTTCCATTTGGTATCCGGATTCCTCCTTAGGACGCCGAGTCCCGAACAAGGAACATCGAGCAGTAGGCGATCAGCAGATTCTTTCAATCGCTTGGTGGTTTTGGATCCTTCTATCAGCTTGGGTTCAATGATGCTAATTCCGTTTCTTCGGGATCTTAGCTTGGTGTTTTTCAATTTCCAATCCTCTACATCCATGGAAAGCACACGTCCTTTGTTTTCCATCAAGGTCGCAATGTGTAGGGATTTACCGCCTGCTCCTGCACAGGCGTCGATCACCCGCATCCCTGGTTCTACTTCTAGGGCCACGGCTACTTTTTGTGAAGAGGCATCCTGAACTTCAAAAAGCCCCTCTTTGAATGCCTGTGTTCTAAAAACATTCTGTCTTGTTTCCAAAACCAAAGCAGATGGGTATCCATTGGGTGCATAAGTTTCGACTCCCTCTGAGGCCAACTGATTTCTAAGGGCCTCTCGGGTAGTTTTCAAGGTATTGACGCGTAAAACCACTTGTGCCTGTTCATTCAGGGCGTTGATCTCTGCATCCCATTTTTCTCCAAGAAGCTTTTCTCCCATTTGATCCATCCAATCAGGAATGGATTGTAAAATGGCCCTGCTTTGAATGGCCTCATAGTTGCTTTTGACTCTATCTGCGTGGATCCGGTTAAACTCTTCCCAAGTAGGCAGGGCATTCCCCTGCAGCAACCAATAGGTGCCAAACAAGTGATAAGGATCAGTAGACAGGCTTACTTCATTGATCAGTCGCCACCATCTGACCATTTCATAAATACTCTCCGCTACAAAATTGCGGTCTCTAGCCCCCCATTTTTTATTGGATTTTAGGGTTCTTTCAATCACCTTGTCTGCGTATTTGCCCTGATTGAAAATCTCATCGAGGGCATTGATTACCCCTTCGACTGTATTGGAATAAAGCTTCATGGTTTAGATTTAGGGTACAAAGATAGTTAAATTTGGCCATTGGCCCGCCAGCACTTCCTGTCCATGGTTAAGATAATTTTAATATAAAATTGATTTTTGCCAATAATGATCCACCCAAAGACCCGTCAAAATATTTGATACTTGAATTATAAAGCCATATTTTTGGAAGATGGGAGAAAAAAAATGTCCTCATTGTGGAGAATGGTCGAGTTGGAACCTCAACAGCAGGGATACCTGTGACCATTGTGGTAAGACCTTGGGTGTAAAAGACCTGAAGTATGAGGAACAACGTGCCTCCGATAAAAAAGTAAATGAGGAAAACTGGATCTTTTACATCAAAGAAGATGACAATGAATTTGTCAAGCTCCTCAAAAAAATCGGTAATGTATTTTATGTGATTTACATGAGTATTGTGACTTTTCTGGCCTGGCTCGTGGCGGCATTACCGGGATAATGTCGGTCCTTAAAAATCCTTTCTTTTTTATCCCCTGTCTCCTTTTTTGGATCAATCAGTACTTGGAAAAAATCCAAGGCCTCTTTATCCCCTATGTCCATGCCTACTTGGATGATCTCTTGGCTATGCCGGTAATCTTGGGCATCACCCTTCAGGTTTTCAGGTGGATCCATCCCCAAAAATCCCTATTTGTGTTCACCAAAACCCAGGTTATTGTAGGAGTAATTTACATTTCTTTGATCTTTGAGGTTTTCCTTCCCTACCTTTCTGACCGATATACGAGAGATTTATGGGATGTGCTTTGCTATTTTATTGGGGCTGGCCTTTTCTATAGATTCATCAATATACCAAGCAAAACTATAGCTTACTCAAAAAATAAATCAGTTTCCTAACAGCCATTCCGCGATGACTGATTTCGTTTTTTTCCTGCATGCTTAGCTCGGCAAAAGTTTTATCCATTCCATTGGGTTTGAAGATAGGATCATAACCAAAACCACCCTCTCCTGATCTTTCGGTAGTAATTTCCCCTTCTGCAATGCCTTCAAATGAATAATGATTGCTTCCTAAAATAAGTGAAAAAACCGTTTTGAATCTTGCTTTCCGCTCAGTGAGCCCATCCAGTTTTTTCAGTAGCAAATCCATGTTACGCTGATCACTTCTGGGTTCACCGGCAAACCTCCCAGAATAGACTCCCGGTGCGCCTCCCAATGCATACACTTCAAGACCTGTATCATCCGCAAAGCAATCAATGCCGTATTTATCTTTTACATATTGGGCTTTCTCCAGAGCGTTGGCTTCAAGGGTAGCGCCAGTCTCGGGTAGTTCTTCCGTACAGCCTATATCCGCTAAGGACAAAATGGTCAGTGAGCTTCCCAATTCGGCAACTACTTCTTCTATCTTTTTTTTGTTATTGGTGGCAAAACAAATTTTCATAATTTAAAATTAAGTTAATTTGGGCTTTTCTGATAGTAATCTTAAAGAAAACCCATCAAAAACCATAACAAACCTTCATCTGTTTTTTTCCTGGAAGGGTCTTCATTAGGAAAAAATGGGATATATTTAATCCATTAAAAGAAAATTTAAGTATGAAAAAAATCACGGTGTACTGTGGGTCAAATACGGGAAAAGACATCGCTTACAAAGAAGGGACCATCCAATTGGCCCAGGAAATGATCAAGAGAGATCTTGATCTGGTTTTTGGAGCAGGCCGGGTAGGTTTAATGGGTATTCTGGCGGATGAAATGATTCATGCGGGAAAAAATGTCTTTGGCATCATTCCCCAAAAACTGGTGGACATAGAAGTGGCACATCAGGGCTGCACCGAATTGACCATAGTAGAAACCATGCGCGACCGAAAGTGGCTGATGGCTGAAAAAGGGGATGGTTTTATCGCCATGGCCGGTGGAATCGGCACCTTGGAGGAGCTTTTTGAAATCATGACCCTCAACCAACTCGGCTACATCCAAAAACCCCTGGCCCTATACAACATCCACGGGTATTACGATAAGTTATTGGATTTTCTGCGGCATGCCACTAAAGCCGGTTTTCTGCATCAGGCCCAAGTGGATCTACTGATCGTCTCTGATGACCCCGTGGAATTGTTGGACCGAATGAAGGCATTTGAACCTAGATACATTGAAAAATGGGAGGTGAAATGATTTCTTTTCCGCCAGAAAAATATTAGCGAAAAAGCAATTCATCCAACCTTGACATCAACTTTTCCAAGTACTGCTGGTCTATTTCATCAAAATCATTGAGTTGATCGCTGTCCACATCCAGAACACACCAAACGGTGTCCTCCTGAAAACCTGGAACCACTATTTCAGACTTTGAAGCAGAACTGCAGGCAATATGGCCGGGAAAAGCATCCACATCCGGCACCAATTGTGTTTTTCTTTCTTTCCAAGCTGTTCCGCAAACGCCTTTGCCCATGGAAATTCGGGTGCAGGCAATAGGCCCTTGGAATGGACCGAGAACCAGTTGATTTTCTTTTACCAAGTAAAAACCTACCCAAAAAAACCCGAAAGCTTCCTTAAGCACCGCAGCCACATTGGCCAGATTAGCCGTAAGGTCAGGTTCACCCTGAACCAATGCTTCTATCTGAGGCAAAATAGCTTCATATTTATCGGATTTTAGCCCACTTTCAGGAAAATACAGAGATTCAGACATGATGGATTTTTGATCAATTGAGCTTATTTGGTTTTTCTATAGAGAGTAAGGAGCCGGTCACCTGAAACTTTGGATTCATTGGCCCTCTGAAGGTCCAACTTGGGGGCAACAATACCTTTGTCGAAATTAACCTGACCAATAAACACCCTGGCTTCATCCCAAAGTTCGGCTTCGATGAATTTTTGTAAAAGAAAAGCGCCCCCTTCCACCATGATGCTTTGGATTTTTCTTTGATGCAAATCATTCAACAGGTCTTTTATAGAAAAATCCTGCGCAAGTTTGACAAATTCCAGATTGGGAAGACTTTCATTCTTGAACAGATTATAGCAAATCGTGGCTTGGTTTCCATCAAAAAGAGACAGGTCAGGATCCAGTTCAAGCCGCGTATCTATCACGACCCGAACTGGATTTCGTCCATCCCAATCCCGGACCGTCAAGGAAGGATTGTCATGTTTGGCCGTTCGGGTTCCTACCAAGATGGCATCCTCCTCGGCCCGCCATTTGTGAACCAGTTGCCTGCTGTGGGTATTGGAAATCCACTTGGAATCATAATTTTCCTTCGCTACAAAACCATCCCTGGTTTGGGCCCACTTTAACAAAACATATGGCCTATTTTCTTGCATGAAAGTAAAAAAGCGTCTGTTTTGATGCCGTGCTTTGGCTTCCATGACTCCCACCGTAACTTCTATCCCATTAGCTTGAAGCATCTCTATTCCTCTGCCGGCCACGAGCGGGTTGGGGTCGAGGGTCGCAATGACCACTCTTTTGATTCTCCTTTCTACCAAGAGAGGCGCGCAAGGGGGTGTTTTCCCAAAATGGGAACAAGGCTCTAAGGTGACATACAAGGTAGATTCTGATAAGAGCGATGGTTCGCTGACATTACCTATGGCATTGGGTTCTGCATGTGGTCCCCCATACTTTTCATGGAAACCCTCTCCGATGATCTTATCTTGGTGAACAATCACGCATCCAACCAGCGGATTGGGGCTGACCATGCCTCTGCCCCACTCGGCGAGTTCAAGGGCCCTCAACATGTATAAATGGTCTCTATCTAAGTTGATCCCTGTCATCAGCCTTCGTCGGGGTCATCTTCATCTTCCTCTTCTTCCTCTTCACCGTCTTCTTCTCCTTCATCACCATTGCCATCATTTTCTCCTAGAGCTCTCAGAACAAAGGGCTCTACCTCAGTTGTGAAGTTTTCCGAAACGGGGACTGTGAAAAGCGTATCCAGAAAAGTAGGCAGCGGCTCAAAAAACAAGGAGTAATCCCCCTCTTTTAAGCCCATAAAAAGGAAGTCGCCGTTAGTGGCATTGATGGAGGTGCTGATGGTGTCCTGTCCCTGAATGGCATAAATGATGGGAATGGCTGTAACCGGGGTCACTCTCCCACTGATTTCACCCGTATTACCCCGAAAAAACACCCTGATTTGAGGGTTCAATTCGAAGCGATTGTCCTGAAATCTCTGGATAGACCGTTGAATGTCAAAATCAATAAAAATATCATAAGAAATCCCGGGATCCAATACCAAATCAGTTTCCACCCTTATCTCGTTTGTGGCAGAATTGCTTAAAGTGAGCGGTACCCTTACTCCTCCAACCTCTACAAAATGGGCATCACCAAGTCGGAGGGTGACGCTGGAAAGCAAACCTACTCCTACCTCTCCCCTACCAATCAACACCCTACTTCCAGCCACCAAGACAGATACTTCAATTTCTTTATTGGAAGAAGAATAGGGAAAAAACACAGAATTGGCATTGTCCTGCCCTCTCGTTCCCGCAGGCTGACATTCTACACCCAAAACCTCGATAAAAACCCTATCAAAGTCCCCTGGGGCATCTATCAACAAAAAACTCACAAGCGCATTTGTCCTTTCGGTTTCGTCATTAAAACAGGAAACCAAAGGCAAAAGGCCCAATAATACGATAGAAATGGAAAGGATTTTCTTCAAAACTTTAATTCTAAATTGCATTCAAAAATATCAACAATTAATCCATTAGACAACGTGGTGGGACAATAAAAGATTTATGACATGCTCTTTCCTATAAATTTTGTACGCTAAAGAGCAAAGAGAGATTGTTGATTTGGTACTTTAAACGCTAATATTCATAAGCTTTTCTAGGAGTCCAATAAAAAAACCTTTGCGCCTCTGCGCCTTTGCGTGAAAAACGTCTTTTGCGGGAATAAAAGGATTGCACGCCAAGGCGCAAAGAGGAATTGTTTATTTGGTTATTCAAACATGTGTTATTTTTTGTAAAGCTTTTATAATGGTCCATTAAAAACCCTTTGCGTTTATGCTTAAAAAAAACAAAAATCACTCGCGCCTTTCGTGAAAAAAAACGACGGTCACTTTTTTTGTACCGCTTCCCAATGTCCCTCCTGCATGCTCCAATGTTGAAACAAGGAAATGCCAGCACCTCCGGCATTTCGGGAGATTTCAATGGCATGATTCAGTTCCTCAGGTGTAAGTTCCGGAACAAACAAGCCTGCATAGACGGGCTTTGCTTTACTCAATGCTGCAATTTCTACCTTTAGAGAATTTCCAACCCATTGGATATCCTGATTGTAAAAATTATGGTAAAGCATCGGCAAAAATGCATCCAATTCCCACTTGCTCCACTCTTGCCTTACACTTTCCCAATTTGGGAAAACGGCCGCCGTAGCTTGTTTTTGTCGACTTTTGATTTCAGGAGCAAAAGTGTCGTTGACCAAATCAGTGATCAGATCCTGCCTGAATTGCTTCCATTCCTGATTGGCAGTGGGATCTTCAAGATCTTTCAAGGGATCGATTCCTCTGATGGCTTTGAATTTCTCCCTTGTCAGCTCATGATAGCAATAATCATACTCCGGATACTCTTTATCCTGAACGATGTTGTACTTGGGCTGAAGGGCTTCGGCTAGGATCACATCCGGTAATCTGATGTAGTCCAAATGCACCCCGGTAAGCCCTTCTTTTTCCGCGAGAGATTGAACTGTTCCTCTTACAAACTCCATGGCTTCCGGATGGGCCGGACACAAAAATTTGTAATAATCCACATAGGCGGGATGGCTATGGGATGGTTGTCCCAATCCATTGACCGCAAACCAGTCAGGGTGTTTTTCTGCTATTTCCGGGATATTGCAGGGCATAGAAAACATCCAGGCATGGACTTCTAGGCCTATATTTTGGCCATGCTCGATCAAAATTTCAAGAATGGGTTCACCCATGGGCAAGCGATCCGTCTCAAAGCTGGCTTTTCTTCCGTTATAGGATTCAAAAAGCACCGCATCCAGACCATGGGCTTTTATCCTATCCAACTCTCTTTTCCAATTATCTTTGCTTAGCCCATTTTTGGGAGTCATCCAGATCCAGTTTTTAGTGCCGTGATCTGCATTTGCATTTTGACAGGCTGACCACATCCAGGGACTTGTAAGTGCAAGGCTACCCAATCCCAAATTTCTGATAAAGGTTCTTTTCTTCATGGTTAAATTTATTGTTTCCAAATCCGACTATCTTCTGTAATGTGCCAAATCTGACCCGAATTATTGGATGGGGCAGATATTTTGAAGCGGGTTTTACTTACCTCAAATTCCGGTTTAATGCGAAGAGGCTGGTTCGGCATGGGTAAATCATTCAATTGAAAGGCGAAATGCCCATGTTCCTTGGCATAAGCATGCTGAAGGTGGTAAAGTACCCTTAGCTCGTCTTTGATGTATTCATCTGGATGGGGCTGAAAAACAACAGTTTGACTTCCCACAGGAGCATCCACAAATTGAACAAAACCCCAGTTTTCCGGCACGTGCATGTTGATCAATCCTTGTGGAGACCACACCCAGTTGTGTTCGGGAAGCGGTTTTCCTGTTTCACTGTCTCTAACCTTTTGGTAATCCCCGTCCACCATTTTTACTTCCCAATGCACTCTTGAAAAATTAATCCTCCATTGTTCCCCATCTTTGGGGGTTGAAAAGTTCGGGCCTTGTTGGGACAGGGCTTTCCAGGGAATAGCCAGTTCCACGCTCCAATAGGCATCTTTATCAGTGGGATCATTCAATGTGCCCTCCAAATGGATCCCCTTCTTCAACCCTTTGATGTCCCAACCATTGATGGCCTTTCCCCCATTTCGGTAAGGTTTGCTCATCAATAAATCCCAAACTGCTCCCAATGCGTTGATCTCCAATTCGTAATAGAAATGGGTGTCCCCATCTGGATCTATAAACACTTCTATGTCAGGGTCGTAGTAAATTACCTGCTCATCTTCTTCAATTTTGGCCCATAGGTGGGGTTCTTCCATCCATATTCCCAGATAAAGGTAATCAGCATCCCAGAGCATTTTCATCCTTGTTGCATAGGCAGGAGCAGGATTATGCTGCCCTTCTATGTCTACAAAATCCACAGACCAGTTGGCTAATTGCCAATCGCTTTCTTCCAGCTTTCCATCCATGATCAAACCCTTGTCTGACCTGTAGGCCACATAATTTTGCCGGTCAGAGGCCTGTTGGGCCCAAGAAAGGGAATGAAGCAAGCATGCTAAAACAAAAATCCAAACTTTCATTTACTAATTTTTACAATAATTGATTAATCTTAATCAATATATTTAAAAAAGTTGAAAGAACTAAAAGTGGGATGGTGAATTACATCAAAGGTGAATGTGCCATACATGAGGTAGCCAGAATATTTTCAGTTAGAAGTTAAATAATAGCCAGCCTATCCCTATTTTTGGGCATGATGAAATGGGATACACTTTTGGGCTCGGAAAAATTAGCTCCCAAACAAATGGAAGGAAAGGAAATGCATTCTTTCAGAAGTGAGTTTGAAAAGGATTACGACAGGATCATTTTTTCAGCTCCTTTCAGAAATCTTCAGGATAAAACCCAAGTGTTTCCTCTCCCTGAACATGATTTTGTCCATACCCGCTTGACCCATAGCCTGGAGGTATCGAGTGTGGGGAGGTCTTTGGGAAAAACCGCCGGCGAACACCTGATCCAAAAATATCCGGAACTCTTAAACCAATCCCTGACCGCATCAGACTTTGGCGCTATTGTGGCCGCAGCATCCCTTACCCATGACATCGGCAATCCACCCTTTGGGCACGCAGGCGAAGATGCCATTTCCGACTTCTTTAAATTCCACCCTTATGGACAAGTTTGGCAAAAACACCTGACAGCAGCAGAATGGCAGGACATGTGCCAATTTGAAGGCAACGCGCAGGGATTTAGGTTGTTGGTGGCCAAAAACAAAGGCTTGAAAATTTCCAGTGCCACCTTGGCGGCTTTCACCAAATACCCAAGACCTTCGCAAATCCCCCATCAGGATCCCAAAAGAAGAAGCCAAAAGAAATATGGATTTTTTACAGATCAAAGAGGCACTTATGCGGACTTATCTGTTCAGTTGGGACTACAGGAAGTGGCTCAAGACTGCTATTTGCGGCATCCTTTGGCTTTTTTGGTAGAGGCAGCTGATGACATCTGTTACAGTATCATTGATCTGGAAGATGGCTGTACCATGGGATTGGTGAGTTTGGAGGAAACCATTGAATTGTTATCGGAAATATTGAAAGACACTTTGGATCCCACCAAGCTTCAATCTTACGGAACCCAGGCAGAAAAACTGGCCATATTGAGGGCCATGTCCATCAATACTTTGGTGAATGAAGTGGTGGAGGCCTTTATTCAGGAGGAATGGGCCATGCTAGAAGGTACGTTCGATCAAGCACTGACCGACATCATTCCTTCGGCTGCTGCCCTTCAGAAAATCAGCACACTTTCCATTCAAAAAATTTACCGTTCCAAATCCGTCCTGGAAAAAGAGGCGGCGGGTTTTCAGGTCTTGGAAGGACTGCTTGAGGTCTTTTCGAAATGCCTATACCACCGCTTTTTTGACACCAAACTGTTTTCAGGAAAAGACAAAAGCATCCTGAGACTGCTTCCCGAAAATTTTCCGGTCAAGGAGGAATACATCCATGGCAACCCATATATGTTGTTGAGGGAACTGATTGATTTTATCTCTGGGATGACGGATAAATACGCGCTTTCTTTGTATCGGCGTGTAAAAGGAATTGCTTTCCCAGGTGCTTAGCTCTGATTTGAACTGGATTTTAGACTTAAAACCACCTACCAAAAATGATTTTGATACCGAGGTGATTTCCCCACTTAGTGTGGCCATTGTCGTAAGCGAAATAAGTCCCTCCTAGCTGAAGCCCGAATGATAGGGCAAAATCATTATCAAATAGCAAGTTATAGCCAGGTTCAATCCAAAGTCCAACATTATTATGCTCTTCTATCCTGTTTCTAGTAAAGCTTACTATAGGAGCAACGAAAAACCCTTGTGAACTTTCTTTTACTACTTCCTTTGACTTAAAAAAAATGGGCAGCGCGGTCTCGAAACCAAAGTGACTTATTTCATTGCCTTCATTTCTTATCCCAAGATTTAATATCGATGTAAACCTGATGTCCATTCTTTTGGTTAGGGGTCTTTGATAGACAAGCGGCAAAATATTGATGTCCAATTCTCCTTTCTCATAGAATGGCTCAACTGTCAAACTCGGGTTTATGCCGATGAAATTGTACTTTTTTTCATCTTGGGCATTTAGTGTAATGCCATAAAAAACCAGGATAGGTACAAGAAATACAATATGTTTTAAATTTTTTTTCAATACCTTTTTGACTTTTTCCTTTGGATGAGGGTCAAGGTGAGGTGCAGATGGTAAAAATACAACTTCCTGTCAACTGAGAACAAGTTAATAAAAAAAATTAAAACCCTTTTTTGACAGAAAGCCGGCTGGGCCTCTCCAAAACTTTGGTTTAAATCCAATTAATACAAATTGGTCTTTTCATCATTTTTTATTCTTGCATCTAGTTCTTCTTGAGAGATATCGAGTTTTGCATGGTCAATCAAGGTTTTGGCCAAGGAAGATACTGTTCGCTCTACGTTGTCATCGGTCTTCATCCACAAGTTGGATCGGATGATACACTTGGCACAGTGCATGAAGGCCTCTTTTACCTGCACAATGATGGCAAGGGAGGGTGTTTTGCCTTGACAGGACAATAACTCCAAAACCCTGTCATCTGTCACTATTTTGGCTTCACCATTTACTCTTAGGGTTTCTTTGATACCCGGTATAAAAAAAATCAGACCTATGTTCGGATTCTGAAGGATATTACTTAAAGTATCTGCTTTACGGTTTCCTGGTCGATCCGGAATAGCAAGCATCTTATCATTCAAAATTTTTACAAATCCTGCAGGGTCGCCTTTTGGTGATACATCAAAGTTACCTTTTGAGTCAGCGGTTGCCACGGTAATAAAAGGTGATTTTTCAATAAAATTTTTGCAGTGCGTGTCAATGTAATTGATTGTTTTCCTGATCACCACCTCATTGGGGTATCCCATGATGTCACGGAGTTCTTTCTCTGTGCCGATAATTTTTTCGAAGGTCCACTCCATAGATTTATAGGTTTGAGTCCAGGATAAAGGTCAGCATATTTTGACAAGCATTGAAAAAAAACTTTATAATCCTTCCAAATCGATATGGATAAAACAATGTTTTAAATACTGACCGTTTTTATTCCTTTCCAAGGATTCCATTCGGCCTCATAAAATCAAATGCACCCTTGCGAAGGGATATGCCATATTCCAGATAGGCTTTCAAACATGCAAGAAAATTTGCCCAGCCTTCTGTATTGCTGATCAGCCATTTCAGGTTGTCTTCATTAAAGGACTTTCCGTCTTCAGTTACCTTTACCAAGGTGCTGCTATCTGATTGTTCTTCCAAGATGATCGTTACTTTGGTTTCTTGGTCCCAAACAAATGAAACTGATTGATTGGTTTTTATCTTAATTTCTTTAACAGTGAATTGATCCGGAAATTCGGGAAACTTCCAAATCAGCTCTTTTCCGGTTTCCATTCGACCGTTGCTTTCAGAAATGAAATACCTTGTCATTTTTTCGGGATTTACAATCCCTTCAAAAACCACTTCCACCGGTTTTTGAATTTGAATGGCTGCTTTGGAGATTAGCTTTATCATGGTTTTTTTCGATGGGCTTATTTTTCATTCCATAATTGGCACTTCTTCCTTCTGAAGTTTTTTTTGGAGAATTTTTTTGTCTATCAAATGTTGATATCATGGATAGGTGAATCAGTTGAACACTTATCAATCTTTACCCCTTTAGAGAAAGTCAATTTTTCATCCAATCCATCCAATAGCTTTAACAATTGTGATTTTTTGTCTTCAATTTAAGGGAGTTTCAGCAATTGTATAATAAGCATTAAACGTTACAATTTTTGCCTCGAATAAACGTGGTTTTCGTTGAATAAAACTCCTCCATTTTTTCTGAAAATGGCCAATATAGGATCCAATGTAAAATCGTGCTTATGTATTTTTTACAATAACGAATGCAAGTAATTTGCAGAATCAATCAGTCCATTTTTGCGAAATCGCTCCAATATCTCAAATTCATCAAGATTTGGATTGGATCTGTTCATTACCAATGCCCTGAAAGCTTCCAATGCAATGTCGTTATTTAGGTCAATGGTATCAGTGATAAAATCATCGGCGTTTTTTGCCGATAAGCCAAAGCTAGCTAAATACGTTTCGGGAAAATCTTTCAGGTTATTTGTAACGACAATGTTTGCATTCGTTTTAATTGCAGCCGCTAAAACATGCCTGTCTTTCTCGTCTGGCAATACTAAAGAATCAACTAGTGACTCATAATTATCGACCAAGGCATCGGGGAAGGCAAGCTGGGCTTTGTTCAGTCTCTTTTTAATTTCTTCATCTGGAATACCCTTATGTTTCATGACGTTTTCCCACTCCAAAAATATATGTTTAGTCCATTTTGGAGTAAAAAGATCATAGGAAGCAAACCAAAATAGTAGATCTCTGATATCTATGGGATAAATTACATTGGTATCAAGAACGCATGTAAACCTGACACTATGAGTCATACAACCCTGATTCCTCGTCTGACTTCATGATTTCTATCAATAATTTCCGTTGCTCTAGTTTGATTTTTCTCTTGAAGTCTAGTAAATCTTGGTATTTAATTCTTCTGTGTTTTCCAACTTTTGCAAAGGCAATTTCCCCGCTTTCAAGAAGTTTTATCAAATGTGGTCTTGAACAACCCAGTATTTCTGCAGCTGCTTGAGTCGTAATTTCCGTTGCTACAGGCACAATAGATACCAGTTTGCCCTTACCGGTTTCCTTTAGTATTTTGGCCAGAAGTTGCAATGCCTTCAAGGAAACCTTTATCTTTTCATTCGTTTCTTTAATTTCAATTTCAGGGTAATCAGAATGAATTTGGTCCAATGCAGTGGCTAAGGCATCATAGGATTCCATTGCTACTTTTTGTTCTTCTTTGGATGGTCTTTCCGTTTTTTCATTAATGTACATATTAACTTGCTTTAATAATCAAATATACGAAATATTCGAAAAGCCATTCGTTTGTTTCGAGTAAAAAACTTTCAGTTTTCCAGCCCTAGTCCTCTGCATCATAGGGCTCCATGATGCAGCGAACAGAAAATCCAGCCCGCTTCATGACGAAAAATCTTCCCGCTGTCGGATCTGAAGTGCCTACAACAAAAGAACTGGCTTCTAGGGAAGTAGGAACGGCCGTTGATGACCAAAAATAAGCCACACCACCAAGCCCCTGAAAAGACCCATCAATTTCACGAAACCCAGCCCCATAGGCAGAAAAACCACTTTCGTTGGTAGCGTCAGCGTTAGGACTGCTCCAGAATTCCAATCCGGGATACTTAAGTTTTCCTCCCGCTATGCTGTTGCCACCCAAAAAATCAATTAATGCGAACCATTCTTCCTCAGTAGGAATCCGATACCCGTCAGGACAGATGCCCCTTTCATCGGTTACTGCAAAGTGATTGTAAAGCTTGCCATAGATCATGCCATTTTCAGGATCGTCATCGAAATCCCAACTCCCTGCATCATCTACAATTCCTGCTTCTTGAATAATAGGCTCCCCATTGTTAAAATGAGCAGTCTTTAAATTTTCCGTTAACCAAACTTGTCTACCTATGACCAAGGGGCGATAAATATGGTTATCAAAGTCGCTTACCGTGCTTCCAGGTTCAGGAAAAGGCCTTAGCGTAGTAAAAGAAATCTCATCACCATAGGCTGTGCCCTTTACATTGGTGGCATAGGCCCTCAAGTAATATTTGGTATTCGGTTCAAGTCCGGTTATTTCACTTAAAAAATCGCCTTCGCCCGACCCATCGATAGTCCTTGAGTCATCGATGGTAGGATTTTGGCTGGTACTCCAACTTACTCCACGCTCAGTGATATCACTACCGCCATTTGAGGTAATCGTACTCTCACTTGTAGCGTTGGTTTGTAAAAAATCAATTATTTCCACGGTGGTTACGGTTGGTAATTGCGTATCATCAATTTCTTTTTCACAAGCGATTAGCATTCCACTTAGCAGAATAATGGGTATAAATCTGGCAACAACTTCAATCTTTGATGTTTTCATTGATTTTTCCTTGCTTTTGGTTTTTATAATAAAAAATCTGTTTTACTAGATAAGAGCATAAAATTTCTGTCAGTTAAAACTAATCTTTTTTTGATTAATGGTCAAATTAGTCTTTATAATCCATGTAATAGAAACGGAATACAGATTATCAGGGTTGGAAAGTATTCACTATCCAAAATGAAAAAATTGCCTTAACCAGTAAATTTTCCATAATTTTACTGCGCTTATCTTTACATTTTATCAATAGAGCCTAGTGAAAACTGCTATCCTGCTTATACAGTGCAAAGACCAAAAAGGAATCGTGGCCGCTGTTTCGGAATTTTTGTTTGCCCACAGAGGGAATATCCTTGAAATAGATCAACATGTGGATCAGGAACTGGGCATGTTTTTTATGCGGGCGGCATGGGAACTGGAGAGTTTTGCGATTCCGCCTAGCGACATTTCGAGCCTTTTTGCCGAAAAAGTAGCAGGCCGCTTTGAGATGCAGTTTGATCTGCACTTTAACTTCCCCAAACCGAAAATGGCCCTTTTTGTATCTAAATTGTCCCATTGCCTTTTTGATATCCTCAGCAGGTATTATTCGGGGCAGTTTGGGGTGCACATTCCTTTGGTGATTTCCAACCATACGGATTTAAAACGGGTGGTAGAGGCTTTCAGAATTCCATTCTTTCATATTCCCATCGATAAAAACAACAAAGCGGAACAGGAACAAAAGCAACTTGACTTGCTTCAGGAGCATGAAGTTGATTTTATCGTGTTGGCCAGGTATATGCAGATCCTCAGTGGAAAGTTTATCCAAGCTTACCCAAACAAGATCATCAACATCCACCATTCCTTTTTGCCTGCTTTTGTAGGCGCCAAACCCTATCATGCAGCCTATGAAAGGGGTGTCAAAATCATTGGGGCAACTGCCCACTATGTGACGGAAGAACTCGACGCAGGTCCTATCATCGAACAGGAAGTAGCCCGGGTCAGGCACCACAATACCATTCCTGATTTGGTGCAGATTGGTCAGGATGTGGAAAAAGTCGTTTTGTCAAAAGCCATCAAATACCATTTGGAAAGGAAAGTGCTGGCCTTTGGTAATAAAACGGTGATTTTTTATTGAATTGGATTACCACATTTGAATCTGTCCATCCATCCAATTCAAGCGCTGTTCCAACCATTCCCGAATGTACTGTACCTCTCCCTCATAAGAGCCCGTTACCACGGGATTTGGCCAGACATAGGTGTCCAAAATCGGCCAAATGGCAAAATTCATGGCCTGACTGTAGTCCATTTTAAGTGCACGGTTATCAATGACTTCAGGTAATTTAGCCAAAACAGGCTGATGAATATTCCACCTTTCTTTTACCTGTGCCCTAAATGCAGGATCTTCAAAAAGACGGCTAAACCAAGGACCTCCCCGCACCCACCATCCAGTTGGATATTGGGCAACACTGTAATCCACATTCCCTATGGCGAGATCAAAATCCCAAATAGGACCCATGGATAATTTGTCATTGTTGGCCAAGAAAAAATAGATGCTGCTAAAGTCCCGGGCATCCTGGTTTTTGGTGATTTCATTGACCAAAAACCAATCGATAAAGTCCTCCACATTGTAATACTTTCGATAACCCAGTTCCGGATCAGCAAATTGATCACTATAAAGGACAGATTCAGCTGATTCTATAAAGTTTTTGGCATAATCGAATTGGCTTTGGGTCACTTCACTGGGTCTTTTGAAGTTTACCAATGCCCCTCTCGGGGTAGTAAAATGAAAGGGTTCTCCAGCCCTTTGATCAATTTCCATGATATAGCCTCCGCTGATCTGACTTGGGTCAGCTCGATTGGTCATTTCAGCAATATTCAATCTATTGGGGTCAATCCTGATCTGTTCAATCAGTTGGTAACTTCCCTGGTGCACCCCATTGACCACCAATTCGACCGGTATTTCCCTTGGGGTATAGGCCATTCCAAACCCCTCGCTAAGGTACGTAGCCACATGTGTCCTCATCAGGGTTTTGTCCGCATAATTGGCCAACAAGACCCAATGCCGGTGTTCCGGCAAATCAAAAATGGGCTGACTTTGGTTTAATCTGAGTTTGTAAGGTTTTTTGGGCATGCCCCAAGTGGAGTTTCCCCTACCTCTGATATTGACAGACCCATTGAACAAACCGGTTTCATACAGCCCGTTTCCAAAAGCTTCCATGGTTGCGTCTAGATAATCCTCCTTGTTAGCAATGGGGGCATTGTTTCTGACCTGAATTTTTAACACCGGAATATCCGAAAGGTATTTGGCATGGATGGCGAGGGGCGAGGAAGCCGAACCTGCTTTGATGACCGATAATTGGATGGGTTTGGTAAAATCTGCTTCAAAAATGGCTTCGTTTTGGGAAGATCCGTTGATCTCAAGCCTATCTCCCTGAAAAATCACTTCTGCTGTAAAAGCTTTGATATTGGCTTCCAAAGGTAAAATCGGAGATATCTCTGAAAGATCCAAAACATCCAAAATGATGTCCTCCGGTAATTCCGGATTGAGCGTTTTTGTAAATCTGATTTCAGTGATCCCAGTTACAGAGTTAGGCTGTTCATCAGCCCGCTCCATGTCACAGGAAAAACAAAACAGCATCGGCCACAGCAGCCACAAAGTTAACTTGGAAAAAGATTTCATTTTGGGTGTATTTCTGGCAATATACACAAAAAACACCCGATCCCCTAGGTAACGATTTTGCGCGGAATATTTTCTGGCAATCGGGTCAAAAGTTCATAGTTAAGTTGCTGTGTGGATTCCCCAAAGGACGCAACCGTCAATTCATTGCTTTTTTGTTTGCCGATGATGACCACCTCATCCCCTTTTTTGACACTTGGTAGATCCGTTACATCCACAGAAATGGCATTCATGGTCACAGTGCCTACCACGGAAACGATTTTTCCATGGATCAGGACTTTGCCCAGGTTGCTCAAAACCCTACTAAAACCATGACCATAGCCTATGGGAACCAAAGCAATGGTCATGTTTCTGGAAGCCATGTAGCTGGTCCCGTAGCCGATAAATTCTCCCATGGGCACTTGCTTGATATTCATGACATTGCTTTTCCACCTGATCAGTCTTTTCAGTGGGTTTTTGCTTCCTGCATCCAACTGCTTGAATTTGTGCATGTAGGTTTCCTGACTGGGCCAAAATCCATAGGAGGCAATACCAATCCTGACCATATCCATGATGGTTTCAGGATAAGTCAAGGTAGCGGCCGAGCATGCGGTATGGTAGATTTCAAATCGGAGGTCATTCTCTAAGAACCAGTCTTTGAATTGCAGGTATTTTTTGATCTGGTTTTGCACCCTCACATAATTCCCAATGCTTTCGGCTCCCGCATAGTGGGTACACAGCCCTTTAAGCTCTAGATGTTCCTGATTTTTTTGCAGGATTTGGAGTAATCTTTCGCGGTTTTTCCATTCGAAACCAGTCCGATGAAATCCCGTCTCCACTTCTACATGTACTTTGGCTTTTTTTGACAGTTTTTTAGACCATTGAATGGCGGCCTCCAATCGGTCAAATTCGAAAACATAAAAGCTAATCCCATCCTTGATGATCCATTCCAATTCCTCATTGTCAATCATCCCCATGATCATGATTTGGCTTTTTTTGGTACTGACTTGATATGCCCTGAAGGCTTCATCGGCACTGAAAGTACTGAAATGTCTCAAACCAACCGATTCTGCAATCTTCACCATGTTCTCAATTCCATGCCCATAGGCATTGCCTTTGATGACCGCTGAAATGCTGGTATGTTCCGGAATCAGGGACCTTAAAAATTGGATGTTTTTTTTGTAGGCAGATTTACTGATTTCGATAAAAGAAGTGTGCTTCATGATTCTAGGGGAGGAACAAATTTATAAGGTGGAACTACAAGAGGTCAAAAGAAACATTTATTGGTGGATCTCTTCGATGATTTGGGTGAAAAGGTTGAGGCCTGTAGGCAAGATGTCATCCGGAAAATCATAATTTCCATCATGGAGTTGCGGGTGCTTTTTACCTGATCCGATCCCAAAAAGTAAGGTTTTCGTCACTTTAGAAAACTGACCAAAATCCTCGGACCAACGGAAAGGAATTCGGATGTGTTTGGTTTTCAATTTAAGTTTTTTGGCTGCCTCATTGGCAAAATTCCAAGCTTCAGGATCATTGATGGTTGCGGCAAATTCTTCCGTATAGCCCACCTGAATGGTCAACCCATAGTCTTTGGCTATACTTATCATCAATTTTTCTGCATAATCCTGCAGCTTTTCCATCACCTCATTATCAAAAGCTCTCAAAGTGGCCCTAATGGTCGCTTTTCCAGGGGTAGTGCCAAAAGTTATTTCACCCAAGACTGCATGAACAACCGTAATCAAGGAAAAATGCTTCATGGCATCGGGAAGCTTTTGAAGAGCCACGATCATTTTGCTCATCGCCTCGGCAGGGCTGTTGCCATCCTCGGGATGGGCAGCATGGGAAGTATTTCCTGTCAACTCAACCACCATTCCTTTGGAGGCAGCTGCAAAGGTTCCTTTTTTCAGGATGATTTGGTTTTTGTCATATCCGGGAAGATTATGCAGAGCAAATGCATAATCAAATTCTAGTTCTTTGAATTTTTTGTCTGCCAATACTTTTTCTGCTCCCTCTCCGGTTTCTTCGGCAGGTTGGAACAAAAGGACCACCTCCCCTTTTCGAGGTCTGTTTTTGGAAAGATATAAGCCCAAGCCTGCAATGATGGCCATGTGCCCATCGTGGCCGCAGGTATGGGAAAGACCTTCAAATTTGCTTTTATGGCTGCTTTTTCCTTTTTCCGGAATGGGTAAACCATCCAATTCTGCACGAAAGAGGGTTTTCGGACCTGCTTCATCACCTTTAAAATGAAAAACAACCCCGTTCCCCCCCAGCTTGGCAATGGTACGATCAGGTTTTAGAGGTTCAAAAAATGAAAGGATTTTTTCCGCTGTTTTGGTTTCCTTCCCGGACAGTTCCGGCTCTTGATGCAAGTTTTTGCGCAATTGAACAACTTTCTCCAACGTATCCTTTTCCATAAATCAAAATTTGAAAGTTTAAAACAATATATAATCTATACTATAAATTGACAAAGTTTCAGCCTCAATCGTTCCTTTTCCCAAATTGAATTGCAGGGGCTTTTTCTATATTTGTAGCATGATGATGGCCCCTTCTTATAAACCACAAGAGTCCAACAAGCTCCCAGAATTGCCTGGGGTGTACAAATATTTCAATGAAAACAATGTGCTCATCTATGTAGGAAAGGCCAAAAATCTAAAAAAAAGGGTTGCCAGTTATTTCAATAAAGGCAACGGCCTCAACCACAAAACGAGAAGAATGGTCAGGGAAATCGACCGGATTGAGATCTCCATCGTCAATTCCGAATTTGATGCCTTGCTTTTGGAAAACAATCTGATCAAGGAAACCCAGCCCAAATACAACATTCTACTGAAGGATGATAAAACCTATCCTTATATACTCCTGACCAAAGAGCACTTCCCCAGAATTTACCCCACACGCACCGTAATTCCCTCCAAGGGAACCTATTTTGGGCCTTTTGCCAGTGTGGGGGGTATGAAAAATGTATTGGAGTTGATCAGGAATCTTTTTACCATTCGAACCTGCAAGCTGGACCTAAGCCCTTCAAAAGTTGCCGAGGGCAAGTATAAGGTTTGCTTAGAGTATCATCTTGGCAACTGTCTTGGGCCCTGTGTGGGTTTGCAGGAGGAAGCCGAATATCAAAAAGACATAGAACATGCCAAACACATTCTAAAAGGGAACCTGGCCTCTGCGAGAGCTTATTTCAAGCAAAACATGCAGGAAGCTGCGGAGCAATACGCCTATGAAAAGGCGCAGCGCTATAAAGTCAAATTGGATCTATTGGAGAAGTATCAGGCCAAATCACTCGTCACCAGTCCCAATGTCACAAACCTTGACATCTTCTCCATCGTCAGTGATGACAAAATCGGCTATGTCAATTACCTGCAGATCAAAAACGGGGCGATCATTTTGACCAAAACAGTGGAATTGAAGAAAAAATTGGATGAGTCCGATTCAGAAATGCTGTTGACAGCGGTCATAAGGCTTAGGGACCAATTTCAGAGTGAAGCCAAGGAACTTTTGACCAATGTGGACATTGAAGAGGAAGTGGAAGGGTTCCAGATTATCGTCCCCAAAATCGGAGACAAAAGAAAACTGGTAGAACTGTCACTTAAAAATGCCCTTTATTACAAAAAGGAAAAAGCGCTGTTGGCAGGACAGACCAAGGACAAAAAGGACCGCGTGCTCCGACAATTACAAGAAGACCTTTCTTTAAAAGAACTCCCAAGGCATATCGAATGCTTTGATAACTCCAACATCCAAGGCACCAATCCAGTGGCAAGCATGGTCTGTTTCCTCAACGGAAAACCCGCCAACAAAGAATACCGGCATTACCACATCAAAACCGTAGAAGGACCCAATGATTTTGCAAGCATGACAGAAGTGGTGGGCAGAAGGTACAAACGCCTGTTGGAAGAAAACAAACCCCTTCCCCAACTGATCGTCATCGATGGGGGCAAGGGTCAACTATCCTCCGCTGCAGAGGCCCTCCATCAGTTGGGCATCTATGGACAAGTGCCCATTATAGGCATTGCTAAAAGATTGGAGGAAATTTATTTTCCAGAAGACACCTACCCCTTGCATATTGACAAAAAATCAGAATCGTTGAAATTGCTTCAAAGGCTTAGGGATGAAGCTCACCGATTTGCCATCAATTTTCACAGAGACATCCGAAGCAAAAAGGCCGTAGGTACACAGCTTACAGAAATAGAAGGCATTGGTGCAGCCACGGCTGAAAAGTTGCTTAAGCATTTTAAATCCGTAAAAAAACTCAGGGAGGCCTCCTTTCCTGAGGTGGAAACCTTGGTGGGAAAATCCAAAGCGATGGTAATCAAAGAGGCCTTAAACAAAAAAAGCGGATAAATTATCCGCTTTTTTTGTGTTGTATTTTTACCATTCCCATAGGTTAGACTCGTATTCTAACAGCTTGTATTCAAAAGCCAAAGAATTGAGATAAGCCTGTAAGTCAGGATTTGGATGCTCAGGATCAACCATGTCAGCAATCAAATCATCATTGGGGTTGGTGAATTTCCTAACCACTGATTTGAACAGCCTCAAGTCAAATGCCTGATCATAAGGCAAGTGCTTAGAAGTGTTTTGGAAATTGATCCAGTAGTGTCTTGGATGATTTTTGAAATGCTCATAGAAATCCTTGTACCGGATAAAGGCAACCGTTTCCTGGCTAACTCCGGCATTGGTTCCTGCTGGCATGACAATTTCCAGATACTTGATATCAAAAAGGACCTCAGACCTGTGTCCATCAAAAACAAAGTCTTCTCTGAAATCAAGGTAATACATGTCTTTGATGAAAATACTGTCCCCCAAAGCATTGATCCAAAACTTGTTGGAAAACTCAGCTATTGACATGGGTTGGGTAAATTCCTCATCAGCAAAAACCTCAATGGCGTTTTCATCGACTACGGCTTTGTAGATCGCATTGATGATTCCATCAAGTTTTGCCACACCAGTTCCATATAAAGAGAGGTTGAATTTTTCCCTGAGGTCTATTCTTCTCCATACAGCGATCTGATACATTTTATCATCTTCACGAATGGGTCTGGAAGAGAATACCGTATCCGTCCTAAACTGTCGGTCACCGAAGTTGGATGGAGTAATGCTGGTATTTCCCTGAGCCACGACCTCACCGCCAAGAACAAAAGCCATCAGTAAAGTAAGCGCTCCTGTCAGTTTAAATAATTGTTTCATTGGCTTATAATTTAAATTATGTCCTAATAATAGGTATTTATTTAATCGGGATAAGAATCACCTCATTCAAAGGAGTCCTGATTTTGTTTCCTCTGAAATTGGTACGGGTTACTTCATTGACCACGACTACCAATCTGTCACCGCTTTTGGCGGATTGGATCAGATTTCTGATGGCCACATTTTCACCGCTGATTTTCACCGTCTCCCTAGGCACATCATTCCTTACGAGTCTTACCTCACCTGATGTCACTTCGAAGTTGGCATCTTTAGGCATGGTTCTGCCGAAAGTAGGTTCTGCTACAGCCTTGATCGCCAATTGAGCAGGTCCTGGTGAAGGATATGGATTTTGCTTATCGATTTCCCCTCTACCGTCAAAAGCTTTAATTGAAGGAGCAGGCACTGGTCGGATGTCATAAGCAACATCACCGATTTTGTTTCCACCACTGCTGACACCGATATTGACTTTTCCGGAACTTCCAGGAATGATGGTCACTTGACCCGGCTTGCCTCCTTTGATAGCCTGACCGCCGTTTACCGCAAACTCCGGAGCATAGCTGTTACCTAAGGCTGGAACATCAATGTTCAATTCGTTGGCACATTCTGCATATAGCTGCTGTACGGTTTCCGATGTCACCCTAATGATGGGTTGAGCGATGTAGTATTCGTATTCTACAGGAAGGACTGCATCTTCTCCTCCGATGTTGGTGATAATTTCACCTTTAAGCACCTGCTTAGCCAATCCTCTGTCATCATAACTTCCTGCAGGCGGTGCTGTGAAACTGATTTTACCAAATCCATTTTCAACTGGTATTTCTTTACCGTTCGCCAACATTCTTGGCTGAGCAGAAGAAGAACTGGAAGCAATAAACATATCTGCTTCAAATTTGGTCCCTGCAGCTACTACATTAGACAAGGCGGCAACTCTGGCTTCAGTGATGTCAGCCTTGAAATAAAAGGAACCCAATGATTGCGTAATCGCAGCCAAGGCCTCACTTTCTATGTTCAACACTTCATTCTGATGCTGGCTGATGATAGCCATTACAGCTCCAACTGGAGATTTGACAAAATTCAGGTTCACGAAGTCTTTAAAATTTACATCGCGGTTGTTTTTGAATAAGTCGATCTCATTGGCATCCCTGGCAATTTTAGAGAAAGTCAAGTCAATGCCTACTTCTGCAAGGGCCTGGGTAATCAACTCAGGATAAGCATTCAGCCTTTCCTGCATTTCATATCCTTTGCGGTTGTTGTTGAAAATGTTACCGGATATATCCTGATTTTTCAATGCCGCACTCTTGTATCCACCCTGATCATCCTTGGCATTTGATTTCTCGATCAATTCCTGCTTCAAATCTTCTAAGTAAGCATAGGTCTCAGCCGTCAACTTTCTGATCTCATTGGCTTTGGCCACTTTAGGAACATCCTTGGCATTGTTGCCTTGTTGTTCCACCGTATTAGCTATCGCATTGAGTGAAAACTGGTTTTTCACTACAAAGTTGTTCGATGTTCTCTCTAGTCCATCATTTAGAAGGACAAATTTCTGAAGGATTTGGTTGCTGACCTGAAGGGCCAAAAGGGCCGTCAAAACCAGGTACATCATACCAATCATCCGTTGTCTTGGTGTTTCTTTACTACCAGCCATATTTTTCTACTAATTTCATGTGTATAAATTTCGAAAGTCGAAAGGATTAACCTTTCATAGCTGTAAGCATGCCACCGTACACTTTGTTGAGTGAACTTACGTTGTGATTCAATTTTGATAATTCTTGTTTGAAGGTCTCGGTTTCTTTACCGGCTTCATTTAAACCTTCCAAAGCAGCGTTGATATTAGAATAGAACTTATTCAATACTTTCACGTGACTATTGGCATCCTGAAGCTCCATTTCATACACCGCGTTCAAAGCAGACAGGTTTTTGGTTACTGTAACCACTTGATGATGGTATTGCTTGGCGTCTTGAGAAGCAGAAGACATCTCGGTAAGCGCTGCGGCAGTTTTGCCATAGGACTGATTGATATCCACCAGGGTTCTGGAAGCAACTTTTACATTGTCAGCATACTCTGAAGTAGCTACTGCGGCATTGGCCACGGTACCCATTTTCTCAGCTGAACTAGCCAGATTTTTGATGCCTTTACCTAAGCTTTCGATCAATTCAGGACCGATCTTGGCATTTTCCAACATATCGTCAAATTTTTGAGATACGCCGTCATTTTTCTTGGCTTCTTTTTTAGCTACTACTGCTTCATTTTCGTCTGCAAGTTCAGGGTAAACTTTGGCCCAGTTGATTTCTTTGTGCTGCGGCTCGAAAGCAGACAGGAAGAAGATAAAAGCCTCAGTGGTAAGACCGACCCCAATCATAAGGGTTGCAAAAGGCCAGTCCAATATTTTAAACATAGCACCTAGAATTACGACAGATGCACCGATACCATAAATCTTAGGCATGATGGAGCCGTAAAATTTATTTTTGAATGAATTATTACTGTTTGTAGACATAATCTTAATTGATTTAAAAGTAAAAGTGGTTTAATAGAATTGATTATCTGTTTGTGCGTCTTTGGCTTGAACCTACATTCATGGAACCGGATCTACCGATAAATGTCATGCTTGTCCTGAAACCGATATGCGCGGTTTTAACATCTTGATACTCGTACGCTCTTGTGCTTGTCTCCAGGAAATGAGAAATATCTTTCCAAGAACCTCCTCTTACAACTTTTCTAGGCTCGTTTTCATCCGTGTATTTAGGATCTAGATCCCAAGTCAAGGCACTCGCTGCAGGGTTGTAAGCGTCTTCTACCCATTCCGATACATTTCCGGCCATGTTATACAAGCCAAAACCATTAGGATAGAAAGTGTCGACTGGAGCTGTGTAAGCAAATCCATCATCGATGTAATTGCCTCTTCCAGGTTTGAAGTTGGCCATTAGGCAACCTCTTTTATTTTTCAGGTAAGGGCCACCCCAAGGATACTTGGCGATTTCTTTACCTCCTCTTGCTGCATATTCCCATTCAGCTTCTGATGGCAACCTGAAACCAGGCATGTCAAACTCAGAACGGTCGTTTGCATTTTGATGATAAGTCCTCCATTCGCAATATTGTTTGGCTTGTTCCCAACTGACACCTACCACAGGGTAGTCATCGAATGCAGGGTGGTCAAAATAATATTCCATCAAAGGATCACCATAGTGGTGTGTAAAACTGGTAGACCAAACAGTAGTGTCAGGCATTAACTCGTCGAGTTCAAACTGGGGCTCTTCCTTCAAGGTGGTTGGTGTACCTTGAGTCAATGCGCCTGATCTGACCGCTTCTAGAAACTGTCTGTACTTGTTGTTGGATACCTCATACTTATCCATAAAGAATTCTGAAATGGTCACCTGACGATTGAAAGCTGACTGACTAACAGCTATGTCCTCATCCGCTTGACCCATCCAAAAAGTTCCGGCCTTCACCGGCACCATGTCATACGGCAGTGATTGTTGCCACCCGGCCCGCTTAGGGACACCGGTGACCTCACCTCTTCTGTTTTCCTTTTCACTAGCAGATCCCCTGCTCCCAAAAAGGTTGCAACCTTGTAAAATCGTTGCTGCTAAAAGTGCCACAATTAGCGAAAATAATCGTGGTTTCATTTTTCTGTACATAAATTACACTTATTTACTTTTGTAATAAAATCTTATTTTTTCTAAAGCAGAAAGACCGAAATATAAAATAAAATACGGGATAACTGCAAAATTTTTCATTAATATTTTTACAGTTTTTTTTCAGTATCTAAATCTCGGGGTCCGCTGTATGACCTTTTGAACTTCTCTTGTGGCAGAGGGTAAGCTATAGGATAACATGAATTCGTGACTGGTTGGAGCCTTGGCTTCCACCCCGGAAATAACCAGATCAAACGCGTATCCTAACCGAAGAGAATTATCTCTTAATAAACTATATCCGAATAGGAGAGACAGGGATTCCTCTCCTCTGAAGGCCAAACCTCCACTGATTTTATTGTTGTGTGTGGCTATAACGCTAACATCATAGGAAAAATTATTGAAGGAAACTGATTTTACCAACAAACTTGGCTCTATCGTCCAAAGGGCGAAAGTCCTCAGGCGATAACCAGCCAATACATAACTGTGATTTCTCAATTGATTGCTGAATTGACCCTCATCTACGCCGAAATCAAATCCCGGTTCGTTAAGGTGCCTGCTACTGACTCCCACAAAATAATTTCCACGATCATAATGGACACCCACCCCGAAATTGGTATTGATTTGATTCTCCCGGCCTGAGCCAGGTACCAGAGGATCAGGATTGACCAAATCTATTTGGTCATACTTCAATGTGCTGGAGAAAATACCTCCTGAGACTCCAATACTCAATACGCCCAATCCTATGCTGTAATGATAGGCCAGTGATACATTCACCTCTTGGTTGTTGGTGGGCCCGATGTCGTCGTTGACAAATGTAATGCCAAAACCCGCATTGTATTGATCTAATCTCCCGGAACCTGTTAATAACTGCGTGATCGGTGCCCCACCTGCTCCGTTGCTCCCCGAATATCCCAACCATTGGGTGCGGTGAAGTGCAGAAAAGTTATAACCCGATTCTGCTCCGGCCAATGCAGGATTGTAAAACATGCCGTTGTACATATAATGAGTAAACTGAGGATCCTGCTGTGCAAATACTGCATGGCTGAAAAACAGTCCCATCAATAATCCCAGAAAAGTAAAAATGGGATGAATGTTAGTTTTTTTCATGTGCTTGCAACCTTTTTTTGAAAGATCATATCTTCAGGGGAAATGTCCAAGAATTTACCCAAAAAACATAATCTTAATCAGTAGGTAGCTTGGGGAATTTATTTGTATGTCCATTCACCAAAAATACCCTAAGCGAAACTCCTTCCACTTTGATCAACTGCCAAACTACCTTTGAAACACTAAAAAAGCAAATCAAATAATCATTTGGCAAACACCTGTTTCTCAGAAGATCATCCTTGACCGATAACCTATTGTCTTTAACTCTCGATCTCTTATCAGGGTTTAGAGAACGATTGATAATTTTGAGTTTCTTGTGAACCTAGACTTTATCAATTAAAGCCCTATACTACAAATTTATCGGTATATAAAGCAAAAAAAGTACTACAAATTATTTGCCTTTTTTATGTAAAGTTCTAAGGCACCTGTCATACTCGGTGCGTTTGGCATAGGGGCCTCAATATCCAAAATCAGATCCTGATCTAAGACTGCCTGAGCGGTAGTTGGACCAAAGGCGGCAATTCGGGTATTGTTTTGTTTGAAATCCGGAAAATTCTGGAACAAAGACTTGATACCTGAAGGACTATAAAAAGCCAAAATATCATATTTGATGTCCTTCAAATCAGATAAGTCCGCAGCTACGGTGTGGTAGATAATCGCCTCAGTAAACTCAATGTTGCTTTTGGCTAGGTGATTTGGAATTTCTTCTTTTCTGATGTCAGAACAGGGGAAAAGGTATTTTTCTCCTTTGTGCTTTTTGAAATAATCGAACAAATCAGTTGCAGTTCTCACCCCTACGAACAATTTGCGCTTTCTGATTACGATGTACTTTTGTAGATAATGCGCAGTCTGCTCTGAAATACAAAAATACTTCATATCAGCAGGCATTTCAATTTTGAGTTCTTTGCAGATCGTAAAAAAATGATCAATGGCATTTCGGCTGGTAAAAATAATCGCGGTATGCTTAAGGATATCAATTTTTTGCTTTCTGAAATCCTTGACAGAAATAGGATCTACCTTAATAAAGGGCCTAAAGTCAATCTTCAATTTGTACTTTTCGGCGAGTTGGAAATAGGGTGATTTTTCATCTTGGGGTTTTGGTTGAGAAACCAAAATACTTCTTACTGGCTTGAACCTGTCTTTTGTAGATTTAGTCATCTGTTGTACTTTCTCCTTATGAAACTCTAATTCTTAATAATTTTAAGAACCTACTCCGCGATCAATTTGACAATGATCATAAAGGGAACCAATTCTGCGATGCAAAGGTAAGAAAATAAATGATAACTTTTAAAAACTATATTTCTATTCATAAAGATAAAAAGCATGATGATACCAAGGGCATAAGTGATGAAAAACCCCTTGATCAGGTATTGCACAATATTGTTCATATCAGCCAAATCATTGACCAAAAACAGGGTAAAAACCAACATAAATAGAAACATGATTACGGATAGAATCCGAAGCATGTAAAAAAAATGAGGGAATTCCATTTTAGGGAAATCGTAGATGTTTGTCATTACTTTCAGATATAAAAACCTTAAAATGGCCAATAAAAACAAAATCAGGGTCCCACTTAACCATATGAGCAACAGGAAATTAAAATCATCACGAATGATGTAGATAAAATAAGGAAGTTCTAAATAATAGCCACAAAGCATGAGAAACAAAGCAATGATCATGTTCAGAATAATCAAATAGAAAATGACATCAGCAGAGAAAACCCTATTGAACGTAGTGCCTTCAGAAAAATCCTCAGAAGAAAAAATGGTTCTAGCCTGTAAAATGTAGGCAAATACCAGTGGATAGATCAATTTAAAAATAGCTATAAGGATCAAAACAATCACCAAAACAAAAAAATAAAAACTTTTAAAAATGTCTTTCTTTCTTACGGAAAGGTATTCATTTTGGGTTTGACCCGTATTGATGGAAGCTTCTTGAAATAATCCCTTTTGAACACTCAGTTGATTTCTATCTATGCCTTTTTTCAAAAACTTGAGGTTTACGGTATAGGCCTGTTGAGGCAAATCGTTTGATAGTTCCTGTGTCGAGAAAAGGAAAACACTGTCTACTGCGGTGAAAAACCAAAGGTTGTCATCTCTGAAAACCACGGTTTCAGCAGGGATTTTTATCAGGAACTTGCTGAAAGGAAAGTCCTTTATATTGATATCCACCTCGGCTTCCTGAGGAGAATGGTACCAGGCACTGCGCTGATGAATCTGAATGCTGCTGTTGTAATTTTCAATTACCTGGGCAAATCCTTCCCCTACCCAAAGCAAAAGGATAAATACAATCCAAAAGGTAATTGCTTGTCTTGCCATCTTTTAAAATCTCCCTGTAAAACCGAAATGAATTCTAGAATAATTAAAACCCAAGGGTTGACTTTCAGCCTTTCCCACAGCATAAATAAAATGAAACAACCCTCCACCTGTATCTAAGTTGAGTCCTGCGCCAAAAGAAAACGGATGATCCACAGGAACACCTGAAACCTTGTTCTCTACTCTGGCCACATCTCCAAACACCATAAAATAAGATGCCGCATCAAAATAAAATCTCGGTTCGAAATTAAAGTAAGCAAAACGGTTTGTAAAAAAGAAATTTTCATTGAAACCTCTGATTGATTTTAACCCTCCCACCCGGTACAAATCATTGAGGAGCAGATTTTGGTTGTCCATCTCTCCAGCAGAAAGTCTGAAAAACAAACCTAACTGAGGCCGAAGGTACACATGTCTTTCTAAAGCAAGCCGCATGTAATATTGTATGGTATTCAATTCAATGCCCTCATAAATGGCTTCAGGGAAAGCTGTATTTTGGAGGATCTTTTTGTTTCCTATCCCAAACTCAGCATCAGAAAACCAACCGCGTCTCGGCATGATCAAATCATCCAACCCATTGTGAATAACATGAAAACCATAATTGGTAAATCTGAAATCCGCTACTTCAGGTAACTCTGTGATTTCCAATTGCGGAGAAACGGACAATAAATCCCCAGATTGCCAGCGGGTGAAAAAAGCCAATTGCCAAGATGCGCTTATGGGGTAATTCAATTCAATCCTGGCGTCGCGGTTCAGAAAAGTTGAATCCTCCTTTAACAGGTAAAAAGAACCTCCCAAATTAATCCGGGAACCTAAAACCATGGGCTCTACTGCTTTTACCAGCAATGTTTGGGTCAGCTGACTGAGTCTTTGCCAATTGATTTGGTAGGACCTGCCTTTGCCACCCACATTGTACAAGGCGAGGTCAAATTGTCCCGTAACCAGCATTTTGTTTTGTTCTATCTCATTGGGAAGAAAACCGATGATCCCATCCAGGGTATTGATTTTTCGGTCATCGATTGGCAAATAGAGCGTCGCCTCGCTGTTTTGAAAGGAAATTTCAGGTTCACCTGTCAGTTTGAGATAGGGAAGGTTTTTGATTTGACGGATGGCTTGATTGATTTTTTTCTGAGAAAAGGAAGCTCCTGGAAGAATTTGTAATGATCTGGCCAAAAAAATAGGATCTGTCTTGGAACTGCCTGTGATTTTTAATGTATCAAAACTGATAAAAGGTCCCAAATCAAAATTTAGGCTTGCTGAAATCTGTTGGTCTTGAAATCCAATGCTATCCAGTCTGACTTGTGCAAAAGGGTGACCGGATTCCTCAGCTTCCTCAAGTATCTGCTCAAAAAGCCCATTTAACCGCAGCATATCAAAGGGTTTTTGATTAAAAACCCTGCTGTCGTAGTTAGTTTTAAGTAAAATTTTCGGTGGACAGTTTCCTGGCCTTAATTGCAACCACTCATACAATGGACCGGAACTATAAGTAGAGTAAATCGAATCAGGAAGGAACTTTTGTTCAAGCAGTGTTGGCATGAGGTAGCCCTGAAGGTGGTAAGCTTGCAATACCTCTTGTTGATGGTGCTTCCATTCCTCTACGGATTCCAGTTTTTGGATATACATTTGTTCATCTACCTGCATCACTGACACCACCTGAGCGAATGCAGGCCTTGATATAAGCAGGCAGAACAGCAAACAATAAAATATTGGAATGGATTTGTTCACAAAGGCGTTAGCTCGGAATACACTATATTTGTCCTCCAAAAGTAATCAAATTGTCAGGAATCTATATCCATATCCCATTTTGTAAACAGGCATGCCACTATTGTGATTTCCATTTCAGTACCAATGCCCAAAGGATGGACGAAATGGTGGCCATGATCAACAAGGAATTGGTTTTGCAAAAAGGATATTTAGGTGAAAACAAAGTTATCAAAACCTTGTATTTTGGGGGTGGAACCCCTTCTTTGCTCAGCTTTACTCACTTGGAAAGCATTTCCCAAACCATTCGGCGAAATTACACTACCGACTTGGAAGAAATCACCTTAGAAACCAATCCCGATGACCTTAGTGCCGCTAAGCTTGCGGAATTAAAAAAAGTAGGCATTGACCGCCTCAGCATTGGCATTCAAAGTTTTGATGGGCGGATCCTTAAATTCTGTAACAGGGCCCACAGTGCCAAAGAAGCTTTGGAAGCTTTGGAAAAGGCAAAAGGAGCAGGTTTCGAGCGCTTATCCATTGATCTCATGTATGGATTTCCCCATCAAGACCACAGCATTTGGGAAAAAGACCTTGCCATAGCCATTCTCCAAGAACCCGATCACATCAGCAGCTATTGTCTGACCATTTCACCAAAAACAGCATTGGGAAAATGGGAAAAACAAGGTCGGTTCGTACAAGCTGATGAGGAATTTGTAGCAGTTCAGTTTGAAATCATGCAGGAACGATTGGGTAGTGCAGGATACATTCAATACGAAATTTCTAACTTTGCCAAACCTGGTAAATACGCCAGCCACAACAGCAATTATTGGCGTTCTGTCCCCTACCTAGGCATAGGACCGAGTGCCCATTCTTTTGATGGCAAATCAAGGCAATTTAATGTAGCCAATAACAATCGGTACATCAAATCCATCAAGGAAGATCTTGTCCCTTCTACTTTAGAGACTTTTGAAGGGGTTGATCGGCTGAATGAATATCTTTTGACAAGTTTAAGAACCATTTGGGGTGTGGATCTCAATTGGATTGAAGCTAATTTTCAGATCAATCTCACCGCAGAAAAAGAAGCTATACTGGATAAACTCCAATCTGACGGGCTTTTGCAAAACCAAGACCAAAAGTTAACCTTAACCAACAAAGGCAAACTATTGGCAGACAGCATCGCCTCTTCCCTGTTTCTTTAAACAAAATAACCTACATTTGAGGTATGACCAAACACCGTGATCACACCGGCAGAAAAAAAGAAATGGCCCCCCTGAAGGAGGCCTTTGATGAATTGCTGCAGGCTTATCAATTAAAAGACAAGTACAATGAAAGGATGGTGGTGGCGCAATGGAAGGAACTGATGGGCAATACCGTTGCCAGCAGAACCACCTCTTTATTTATCAAGGACAAGGTACTTTTTGTCAAACTTGCCTCCGGTCCCATCAAAAAGGAACTCATGATGAACAAAAGCAAAGTCATGCACCTGATTGATGAAAAATACGGAAAAGGAATTATCCTGGATTTAGTATTTAGCTAATCAATCAATCCTGAGCAGCAAAAACCCTTCTTAAAAGATTGCTGGTCCGCTCGGCCGGATTCTCCCGTATGGCTTTTTCCTCTTCGGCTATTAGCGTAAACAAACCATCAATAGCCCGTTCGGTCACATAGGCATTGATATCTGGATCGATTTTCCGGTTGGTCAAGGGGAAAGCGTTATAAGTGCTCGCCAAATCGCCATAGTATCGAGTAGCCCCCACACTATTGAGGGATTCCTGGATTTTCGGCATAAACAATTCGGTCAATTGTGCACTTGTGGTTCTTTTTAGGAATTGTGTGGCTGCATCCTGTTCCCCTTTGAGAATATTGAATGCATCCTGAATTGTCAACTGCCTGATGGCATTGACAAAGATAGGCTTGGCCTCTACGGCTGCGGCTTCAGCGCCACGGTTGATGGCCAACAAAACCCGGTCCACCTCCGAACCCAAACCTGCACTTCTTAGGGTAGACTCTACCCTTCTTACATCCTCCGGAAGCGGAATTCTAATCAGGTCATTTTTGAAAAAACCATCCACTTTGGAAGCTTGGTCAGCCCCTTGGTTGATCCCCTTTACGAGTGCTTCTTTAAGGCCATTGGAAACATCCTGTTCTGTCAAAGCTCCTTCTCCTACCCCTTGTAAAATCTTGTTGAGGTCAGTGCCGGCACAGGCAAAGAAAAAAAGGAGGCTAAACGCACATAATATTTTGGAAACTAGTTGCTTCGGTTCAATTCTCATGGTGTTTGTTTTTTTATGTGTCAATTTCCTGACTGGAATATTGATTTTCTTTGGTTATTATTGTGTTAGTTTTTACGTATGTTAAAAATTCCGCGTTTAAATATCGGGAAAATTTCTTTACTGGTAGCCATCCTTACCTGGATGGCCTTGCTTTTTGTTGACTTGGTCCGTTTGTTCGGTGCACTCAACCAAATGGATTCCGGTATGGCTCCTGAAATTTCGTGGGCGTTGGAAATCATTTTTTTTATTTTGGTTTTTTTGTTTTATAGGGACGCGATTCAAAAAAACGAAGGATCTAATTTTCTGGAATTGATTTGGAAAGCAGCAAGTACTGGCCTGATTGCCATGGGCATTTCCCTTTTGATCGGAGGTTTTTATTATTTGATGGGTGAAAGCAGGTTATCGACAGATCCTTTGCTAAAAAACCTTTTTTATCATGTCAACTTTGCTTTGACCACCCTATTCCTGATCTCAACTACACAGATATGGAGACATTTAATCCTTTACCAAAAAAACAAAACTGTCATTCAGCAATGGCAGGCCTTTGAAGTTATTCTGCTTTTAAGCATGTTTTTCATTTTCTTCAATCAGAACACCTTTGATTACGCCTTTATTTTTGGTTTGTTGTTCATGCTCATTTTCGGTGTTGTCCTTTCGGTGAATCTCAAATGGATACCCTATTTGACATTTAAGGAAAAGTGGAAATCCCTACTGTTTCTAGTCATCATTCTAGTCGCCATTTCTTATTTGTTTGTTCAATTGCTATCCTACAGCGAAAGCAGTCTGATCATGGTGAATTTAACGGATAACCTTTTCCTGTTGGGCCTTTTTGGATTTGTCTTTGTTTATGCACTTTTTTCATTTTTGGTAACCTTATTCAATCTACCTACGTCTTCTGTCTTTGAACAAAAGCTTACTGAAGCCATCAGTTTCCAAAGGCTCAGCCAATCCATCCAACCCGGGCAGAATGAAGACCAGGTATTGGACATTTTGGTGGACAGTTGTATGAGTGCATCCTATGCTGATGGGGCCTGGTTGGAACTGAATGTTGAGGATGGCACACCCGCAATCCACCACCAACGTTTTATCAGCAACCAACAAAGACAGGAGGTACGGGAGAAGATCAATGGTTTGAAAGCTTTTGAAGAAAGTCTCAAGGATTCGCGTGGTCAAAACAAAGAACCCATTAACGGGCGGTTGATGGACGCTGCTTTTAAATCGGTTTTGATCAACCCTTTGGTAGTTAACAAAGAGTGGATTGGCAATCTGATCTTATTGAAAGAAGTCAAAGATGGATTCAACAAAGAAATGGTTGGGATCATTTCCACCTTTGTGGGCCAAGCCTGTATTTCGGTTGAAAATTATAGATTGCTCAATGAAGCCATCAAAAATGAACGGTACAAAGAGGAGCTTCAGATTGCCAAAAGGGTTCAGCAAAGCCTTCTGCCTTCTGAACTTGTTCATGATGAACACTTTGAAATCGCTGGATTTTCGCAGGCCGCAGATGAAGTAGGGGGAGATTATTACGACATTGTGCAGCTTGCCGCGCATCGATTTGCCTTGATCATAGGAGATGTGTCGGGCAAGGGCACCTCGGCGGCTTTTAACATGTCACAGATGAAGGGGGTGTTTCATAGTCTGGTTCAGTTGGATCTGGAACCTTCAGAGTTTTTGATCAAAGCCAATGTGGCCCTAAGCAAATGCCTGGAAAGGAACCATTTCATCACCACCACCTACTTCAATCTGGATACAGTACAACGCAGTATCAAGTTGTCCAGGGCGGGCCATTGTCCTACACTGTACTTTGACAGCAGTAAGCAAAATGCAGAATTTCTCAGTGTGGACGGCATGGGTTTGGGAATAGTGAGAAGCCGAATGTTTGAAAAATACATCACAGACAAAACCTTTCAATACCAACCCTCAGATGTCATGGTATTGTATACGGATGGGATCATAGAAGCCAAAAACAAAGATGGGGTGGAATTTGGTTATGAAAAACTGAAGAAAGCACTGAATGAACACCATCATTTGGCTGCTTTGGAAATAAAGAAAAAAATCATGGAAAAGGTGTTTGATTTTACGGGTTCTACCCATTTGTCAGATGATGATTATTCTATATTGGTGATAAAGTTTCTAAGTTAAACTATAAAAAAACGCAAGCGTATAATCAATATGTTACAAATCGAAACTTCGCATGAAGAAAAATACGCCCTTATCGTACTTAAGGGTGAAGTGGATGCCAGTAATTCCGTGGAGTTGGATGAGGCGATCAACGGAATGGTAGAGGACCAAAATACCCATATGCTCATTGATGCCACTGACCTTAATTATATTTCCTCCGCGGGATTGGGAGTTTTCATGTCCTACCTGGAAGATTTCCAAGAAAAATCCATTCGATTTGTCATTTTTGGCCTAAATGATAAAGTGCTACATGTATTTCATATTTTGGGATTGGATCAATTGATCAAATTAAAACCCGACAAGGTAGCCGCCTTACAGGAGCTTTATGAAGCATAGGTTAACCTTATATTGTGACAAAAGTCAACTTGCCGACCTCAGGAATTTTCTTTCCGGAGTATTGAAGGACAAGCCCATTTCAGATACCACGAAGTTTGAAGTGATTTTAGCCGTGGAAGAGGTCTGTGCCAACCTGATTATCCATTCCCATGGCTGCAATTCAAAAGATAAAATCACCTTACAAGTGCAGGAAATTGATGATAAGCTGATTTTTGAAATCAAGGATTCCGGTAAATCCTTCAATTTGCTCGAGTACCAGGCACCTCTGTTGGGAGACGTAATCCGGGAAAAAAGAAAGGGTGGACTGGGTATCATGCTGGTCAAAAAAATCATGGATAAAATCGAATTTGAGTCCAATGGCAAAGACAATACCTGCCGGCTAATCAAAATTATGGATTCCAAATAATTGTTAATTTTTTGACATATTCTTAATTTCAAAGACTTTTTCTTCTTTAAAATTTGTAACATTGCACTGTCATTTTCTGCCGCAATCATCTATGAAAATTAAGCATTTATGCTTCTTATTGTTGTTTTCAGCTGCTGCCTGTAGCCCTAAAATCACCCAGGATACACAGCCTCAAACCCCTTTGGAGGATGCCTTTCTATTGCAGATTGGGGGAGATAAAATATCCTCAGATGAGTTCATGTACATCATGTCCAAAGGTCAGAATTTTCAACAGGAAGACCATGGATCAAGTCGCGAGGAATTGGACAAAAATTTGGATTTGTTTATCAATTATAAATTAAAGGTAAAAGAAGCCGAAGCTTTGGGCTTGGATCAATCCGAAGAGTTTGAACGCGAATTTACCATGTTCAAAGAAGACCTCAAAAAGCCATTTCTCTTGGAAAATTCCCTACAGGAAGGGGAATTGAGAAAGGCGTATGCCAGAAGCTTGGAGGTCATCAAGGCAAGCCATATTCTGCTTCAATTTCCCGGAAATGCGAGCAAGGAAGATTCTATCGCTGTATTCTCCATGGCGCAATTGTTAAAAGAAAAAGCTGAGGCTGGAGAGGATTTCAATGAACTTGCCCTTGAATATTCTGATGACCCCTCGGTCAAGAACAACAAAGGGAATTTGGGGTATTTCTCGGCCCTTCAAATGGTATATGCTTTTGAAGATGCTGCCTACAGCCTCAAACCTGGAGAGGTTTCTGAGCCAATCCTGACCAATTTTGGCTATCACATCATCAGAGTAGAAGATAGAAAACCCAATCCAGGAGAAGTCAAAGTTTCCCATATCCTGATCAGGTCTGACGGAAAAGATGCCAATATCGATAATTTGGCCAGAAGAAAAGTAGTGGAAATCTATGCCGAATTGCAAAAAGAAGAAAGCAACTGGGAGGACGTTTGCCGCATGTATTCGGAAGATGCTGCCTCCAAAAACAATGGAGGACAATTGCCTTGGTTTGGCGTTGGGGCGATCATTCCTGAGTTTGAAAATGCCGCCTTTGACTTACAGGAGATAGGCGAAATTTCTCCACCTGTAAAAACCCCCTACGGATACCATATCATTCGATTGGAGGACAGGAAAGGGGTCCCCGCCTTTGAAGAAGCAGAACCTGCCCTCAAATCCAAAATCCTAAGGGACAGCCGATCTAGCCTGATTAAATCCCAGGTATTGGCCATGCAGAAAGAAAGGTTTGGATTCAAGGAAAATGAAGCCCTAGTAGATACGATCCAGTCTATTATCAATGAACACAGCATCCAAAAACTTACTGAGGTAAAAGCTGCTCTCAATCAGCAAAATTTAATGAACAGCAACTTATTTTCAATCAAGGGCGAATCTACCACTATTCAGGAGTTGATAACCTTTATAGAAGATGACAAATCGGTCATGCGTACGGTCAATGCCAGAAATTTTGAACCTTGGTATGACAAATTAGTGGAGACAAAACTGGCTGCAGCAGAGGAAAAGGACTTATATGAAAACAATCCCGAGTATCGCTTATTGGTCCAAGAGTACCGAGAAGGGATCCTTTTGTTTAGTTTGATGAATGAGCAAGTCTGGCAAAAAGCCCTTGAGGATTCCCTAGGGCAGTTGGCATACTTCAATTCGCATTTGGAGCGTTACCAATGGGAAGAGAGGGTCCCTGCGCTGATCGTCAAGATGGACAAAGCAGATCAAGCCAGAAAGGTCAGGCAATTTCTCCAAGGAAAAACCTATCAGAAAGACCTCTATGGCAGGTTGGAAACAACTTTCCTTGAGGAGGAACCATTGTTGTTCACCATGGAGGATGGTTTGTTTGAATGGGAAAAGCACCCAATTCTTCAGCAAATCCCCAGAAATGATCAATTTGGAGAGATCAACTCAAATGGAAAGCTCCATTTGGTATTGAAAGGAAAGGCACTCCCGGCTGGTCCAAAAAAACTGGAAGATACCAGAGGCAAGGTGATTCAGGATTACCAGGAGCATTTGGATCAACAACTGATCGCCCGATTGAAAGAAAAATACGAAGTCCAAATCAATGAGGAACAAAAAGAAAAAGTATTTAACCTTGCGGCACAACTTTAAATACTGGACTTTCTCCTGCCTTCTGATGCTCAACGTCTCCTGTGATTATTTCAGTTTCAAATCCAAAGAAGAGGATGACAACGATCCAGCTGTCGCAGCAGTTGGGAATATTACCTTGAGGCATTCGGAATTGGCTTCTATCACCAAGGAAACTGATTCTCCAAGTGATAGTACAAACCTCGCCAATAGATATGTACAAACCTGGATCAAAAAACACCTGATGATCAAAGAAGCGGGCAATAAGATCCCCATCGATGAAGCTGAATTGAACCGCAAGCTGTTGGATTACAAGTATGCGTTGATGGTATATGAATATGAAAAAGCTTACATTGAAGAAAATATAGATTTGAACATCAGCAATGAGGAAATCTTGGCCTATTATAACGCCAACCAAGAAAATTTCTCTTTAAAAGAAATCATTGTCAGGACCAATTACCTGAAAATGGAAAAAGGCATCTCCCAAAACAGACAAGCAGATCAATTGCTCAGTAAAGAAACCCAAAATAACAAGACCAATTTGAGAGAGTTGGCCTTAAAATATGCCAATAATTATTTTTTGGAAGATTCTACCTGGGTGAAATTTGATGATATTCTCTCCAATACACCCTTGGCTGATCACAACAACAAAGTGCAGTTGTTACGCCAGAATAAAATGATCAAAGTGGATGACAACAACTATTCCTATTACTTTAAAATTTTGGAATATAAATTGCAGGACCAAGTTCCTCCCATTGAATTTGTCAGTGATGAAATTTCCAAAATCATCCTGAACAAGCGGAAAGTAGCCATAGCGGAACAACTCCAAAAAGACATTTACAACAGAGCATTAGAAAATAATGAGTTTAAAATTTATGAGTAATTTGAAATTAACCTTGCTCTTGGCAGCTTGCCTTTTTCTTTTCCAAGGCGTGTATGCGCAAGAGGAAAATTCCGAAGAAACCCAGCAGGAAACCCCAAAACCTACAGGACAGGTGCTGGACAAAATCATTGCCAAGGTAAACAATGAGATTATTCTTGAATCCGATCTACAAAAAGCCTATCTGGAATCCATTTCCCAGCCCCAGGAAGGGATCCCGGTTCCTAATCGGTGCGAAGTTTTTGAATCACTCATGATCAATAAGCTGATGGTAGCCAAAGCTGAAATAGATTCAGTGATTGTAACTGATGCAGAAGTCCTATTGCAGACCAACCAGCGATTTTCTATGATCATGAGCCAGTTCGGTGGGGATGAGGAAGTGTTGGTAGAATTGTACGGAAAGACTGCTGACCAGTTAAAAGCTGAATTGGAAGGGAGCATCAAAGAGCAGCTTGTGGTCCAAAAAATGCGAGGTAATATCACAGATGGCATGAGCCTTTCTCCTGCAGATGTACGTAAATTTTTCAATCGGATTCCTGCAGATTCACTGCCTTTCTTTTCTGCCGAGGTGGAGGTAGGTCAAATCGTCAAAAAGCCAGAACCAAGTCAGGCTGAGAAAGATAAGATTGCCAACCAACTACGCGAGTTTAAAAGACAAATTGTTGCCGGAGAATCAGATTTTGCCACTTTAGCCAGAACTTACTCTGAGGATCCCGGTTCTGCTGTGCAGGGAGGTGACTTGGGATTTTTCCGACGAGGCGAACTCGCCCCGGAATACGAAGCGACAGCCCTTGCCCAACAACCCGGTGAAATCAGTGATCCTATAGAAACCATGTTCGGTTTTCACATGATCCAATTGTTGGAGAGAAGAGGAAATACCTTCAATACACGCCATATCCTCTTGATGCCTAAACCGTCGGAGAAGGACATCACCGATGCCGAGAGGTTTTTGGATAGTTTAAGAACGGTGATTTTAAAGGGTGACATTGAATTTGCAAAGGCCGCCAAAGACCATTCTGATGACAGGAATACCTCAGACAACGGGGGATTTTTTACAGACCCTTCCAGTGGTTCGAATAGACTTACGCTGAGAACCCTTGAAGATCCTGTACTGTATTTTACCTTGGACACCATGAAAACAGGCTCCATCACCAAGCCAATGCGGTTTGAGTCTGCGGAAAGACAAAGACCTGAAACAGCAGTAAGGATTCTATATTACAAGACCAGATATCCTGCACACCGAGCCAACCTCAACGATGACTATGAAAAAATGAAAGCTGCAGCACGCAGGCAAAAGGAAAATGAAATTTTGACCAATTGGTTTGCCATCGCAAAAGAAGAGGTTTTTATTGACATTGACCCTGCCTATGACCGGTGCAATGTTTTGCAATAAAAAAAGGCCCCAAGTAATCAAGAATTTGGGGCCTTTTTTTTGGCTTACAACATAGGTCTGAACTGCCGTAAAAAGCGGACATCATTTTCAGTAAAAAGTCTTAGGTCTTTTATTTGGTACTTCAACATAGCAATCCGCTCTATACCCATTCCGAAGGCAAATCCTGTGTATTTGATGGAATCGATACCGCAATTTTCCAAAACGTTGGGATCCACCATTCCTGAACCACCTATTTCAACCCAGCCAGTGCCTTTGCATACATTACAGCCTGTTCCTCCACAGAGCAGACATGAAATATCAATTTCAGCACTCGGTTCAGTGAAAGGGAAAAAAGAGGGTCTGAACCTAACTTTGGTAGTTTTTCCAAACATTTCTTTGGCAAAGTGAAATAAAGTCTGCTTGAGATCAGCAAAACTTACTGCTTCATCTACATACAGTCCTTCTACCTGATGGAAAATGCAATGGGCCCTTGCTGAAATGGCCTCATTTCTGAATACCCTTCCAGGTGACAGGGTCCTAATGGGTGGTTTTTGATTTTCCATCACCCGCACCTGTACCGAAGAAGTATGGGTTCTCAGGGCAATATCAGGGTTTTTCTCGATGAAAAAGGTGTCCTGCATTTCTCTGGCTGGATGATTTTCAGGAAAATTCAAGGCGGTAAAATTGTGCCAATCATCTTCAATTTCAGGCCCTTCAGAAAGATTAAATCCAATCCGCTCAAAGATTTCGATGATACGTTGTCGCGTTGCTGTAAGGGGATGAATGCCTCCAACAGGTATTTGGGTAGGGGGGAGTGTAAGGTCTGGGGTTTCTTTTTTAGTATTGGATAGCCCATTGTTCAACTGTTCAATCAATTCTTGGAATTTTTGTTCCGCCAATTGCTTGACTTCATTGATTACCTGACCAAATCCTTTTTTTTCTTCGGCAGGAAGGTGTCTCATTTCAGCAAACAACTCCCCTACCACACTTTTTTTACTGATGAACTTGAGTCTATATTCCTCCAGCTCTTGTTGGTTACGGGCCTCCGCAGTTGCTATGGCTGACTTGATTTCAGCTACTTTATCTATTTGCATGGTTCTTTAAATGATGCCTCACAAAGCTAAAACTTTCTCGGGGTTTGACCATGGATTGAGGTTGTATAAAGGAAGAAATGATAAGTTCCTTAACAAATCAATGGGCCATCAACCTTTTTCTTTGCTTTTTTTAGGGATTTTTGGCTGTCCGAGTCCTAAGCTGCCCTTGAATCCGGAGAGGGTGGTTCTCCACCAATAGTTAAAAACAAACCGGCTTTCATCCCTTGTTTCGTAAATGGTGGAAGAAATCAGATTCTTAAACAAGGGCCGGGGATTGTTGGAACGTACGGCAAAAGCATTCAGCACCCAGGTAAGGACTCCTTTTCTGCCCCTTCCCTGCTCCAAGGTCCGTTCCTCCAATAAGCTCATGTTGAGGTCATTGTACCTTAGGGTCATTGTCCCTCTGGCATCATACTTGTCCGCCACAAAAGACCATTCTCCCCCTCTGACTACTCCACTTCTTATTCTTACAAATGCATTGGTTTCCAAAATACTGTTGATCTCCTTCAATTCCAATTCCCCTATTTTTGCAGCCATATGCATGGGATATGGATCTTCGAAGAAAAATGTGCCCTTCAAGGAGAGAGGCGAAATGCCATTCAGAAGGGTAGAAGCTTGTAGGTTCATGGAATCCAAACCGAAATCCGAAGGGGATTTGGTTCCTTGGAAAACAGAAAGTACCGCATTTAATTTTTCGAATGATATGTCCCCGGGTAACATGCCCGAATCAGGAAATTCCTTGTATGTAATGTTACCATCTTGAACAATTAAGGAGTCCACTTTGATGTCAAAACCCAATTTCTTCATGATTTCCTGAGGCATGGGCTTTTGCTTACCCTCCTCTGCTTCCAACCTTTTGTCTCTGAATATCTCTGCCACAGGCCGGATAATTTCAAGCTTCCCGGCAAAAAGAGAGCGGTCTTCCATGATTCTCTCCAAGTCCATTTCTGAAATCTTGATTTCCTCTACAAGCAAATTGACCACATCAGTTTGATGGCCTAATTTACGTCCATATGCAAAACGACCGTACCTCGGGAGCATAGAGACATCCTTAAGGATCAATTGGTTACCATCCAAGATAACCACACCAAACCTTACAATATTTAAACTATCCGGAAGTTTGATTTCATAATCACTGATCTCAAATTGGTAATCTTTATTCAAAAAAACCTTTTCCGAGAAGTTGCCGGACTGGGTCAGGTCAAATTTCAGGTCGCTAAGGATAATTCGAAGATTGCTGAATTGCTGTACATCTTCTTCATTGTCTTTTTCCCTTACCTGCAAATTCCCCCCGAAGAGCCTTAAATCATCGATATGCAATTTTTCAATAATGGTTTGGCTTATCTTCTCTTTCCCTTCACCCTTGATTTTTTTAACTTCTTCAGACTCTAAGTAAAGGGAAACATCAGGTTGATCCAAAGTGAGCATTCTTATGTGGAAATCACCTGATTGTTGAAAACTGGTGAGGGATTTGGTAACCAAAGACACCCTGGGAATATGTGCCGAAATGACTGGTTGGCCCGGTTTACCGATATGGTCAATTGGAGTCACTCTAAAGTCCTCAAAGACAATTTCATCCGAACTGGAATTCAATTGCACCTTAGAGAAGTTAATGGTGTGAACACTATCTTGGAGAGAAAGGGAAAACTCATCGATTCCTAAATCCATGTTGGTGAAAAATGCAGCTATATCACCCTGACTCAATTTGGCTGAATCCAATAAAAACCCATAGAAAGCCAGGTTTATTCCAGTATTGATCAATTCATTGCTTTCGCCATCGGAAAAATAAGCTACGTTAAGCCGGGCATTCTCTGCTGCTATGGTGTCAACTTTAACCAAATCGATGGTTTTAGGTAATTTCCTTTCCCTTTTTGTGCCTTGAATAACATTGCCGGCATCTTCCTCGTCTTCACTTCTATTGATACTTAACCTCACGTTGGCCCCAGTGAGTTTCACCTTGTCCAGGTCAAGTTCATTTTCAAACAAAAACCCTTCTAGATCAACTCCTTCAAAGGCCATTTGGGGAACATCCGCGCTTATGGCTACTTTTCCCGGAAAGCCTCGCCTCGGACGCATTCGTACTTGGTTGGCAACGATTTCTTCTCTGGCAGAATTGAAACTGATACGGTTTGCAAAAATGTTGTATTTACCTTCTGCAATATTGAATACATAGTTGCTTATGCTAAAATCCAACTCCTCTGAGAAAAAAGTACGTGTGTCCTCCGGATCTGTGACCTTATCCATATAGAACATTTTGATGGCTATCTGCACATTATCTTCCGCAAACGTGCTGATTTTGTCCTTCACCATGTTTTCATACACTAGTGTTCCATTTTCGACATTGATGGAGTCTACTTGGATCACCGAAAAATAAGAGGTCAGCAGTTCCATGATATCCTCTCTATTGAGTTTGGGACTTTCACTATCTTCTGTCTGCTTGGCTTTGTATTGGTTGATGGTAATCTCAGGAGCGGGTACTTTGATCAAACCAATTCTCAACCTCTCTTGAAAATAAGCCCTAGGCACATCTATCCCAAAGGCAAAAAAGTCCGGAATGGAAATATCCAAAGCCATGGTCTTGTTGTAGCGGAGCAGGTTCATTTGGATATTTTCTGGATCTTGTGGTTTGATCCGGAATCCATTGATCTCCAGGGTTCTGTTTCTGGTGTTTAACAAAAGTCTATCAGCAGTAAAAATATGTAGATCATCCGCCAATTTTAATGCATAATCTCCCAATTCCAATTGGAGGTGCTCCGCCAAAAAAATCCTGGTTTCCTGGTCTTTTACAGAGGACTCATCCAGTGCAAAGTTTTCCAAAACAAAGCTTATTTTACCGAAAGCCAAGCTATCTTGCCGGGTTTTTATTTGGTTATCTAAAACAAGATTACCATCCTTTATCTCCAGTCTTTGCACATAGATGGCTTTTAGATAATCCTCTGTCAATTCACGAAGAGAACTTCCTCCATTTTTGGAATTGTTTGATTGGATATCCTTTAATAACACTGAGGGGCCGGAAATCACCATTTCCTCGATATCCAAAATGTTTTCATTATAAATTTTCTTGAGGTTGGCTTTGGTAATGGAAAGCTCAGGGACAAAAAAATCTATCAGGGTCAAGCTTGGGGTGTCACCTAATGAAAGCCTTGGGGAGACCCTTATCCCTTTCAGATCAAGGACATCATCAAAAGAGGAAAGCATCACGCGCTCTCCTTCAATCCAATGGATACCATCTGCCAATGCTATGCTGATTTTGGAGATATCCAAGGCGGCGTCTTGGGCATAAAAGAACTGATTGAATTTCTTTTCTGGATCAGGGCCGATGTACACTTTTTCCATATGGAAATTGATTTCCTCAGCTTCAACCCTGTTTTTATTCGGATCCTTGATACTTCTCTGCAGATATTTGCCTTTTTCAATCGTCAATTCTGAGATATTTATAGAATTGAGGATATCTTCTACCAAAGGATAGAGATCATAATCTGTTTTTACGGTATCCACAGCAGTCAATTCAGAATAAATGGAAAACCTTGGCCCTTCCAGCAACAATTTACCCACGTTGACATCTGAAGTATAAAATACCTGATTGATATCGGCATCAGTCAGTTCTAAATCATCCAGTTCGAAATCGTAATATACTTCTGAAGGCAAACGTACATCAGGATCTATCTTGACAAATTTGGCTTTAATAAACTGTTCCAGGGAAGAAACGATCACTTTTTCCGCTCTGACGGTGTGTACACTATCAGCCAACAACATCTCAAATTTTTCAAAATCAAATACAAAACCATCGGCGTTGAAAGGAGTAGGTTCGGTCCTGTCCTGAAGGGTCTGAATATTTTTGATGTGTAGGTTGGTATTTTCAGCACTGATTCTTTGCTGACTGATGAAATTCTCCAACAACAGGTCTGCCTGATCAATATATAGGTTTTGTATTTTGATTTCTTTCAGGTTGTCCCCTACGGATTTTCTGATCTCCTGTTCCAAAATCTCCAATGGACTTAATCCCTCCGTTTCTATCAAGGATACCTGTTGTCGACTCTGCACCATTGGATTTTGGAACCTTACATTGCCAATAGTGACTATACGCTCCCGAAAAGAAAATCCAAGGCCTTTCAAACTCATTTCCGGGATAGCAATTTTATAGAAAGGCTGGTCCCTACTCTGAAAAAACGTTTCATCTACGGGTTCAAGAATAAATCCTTCGAAATAAAATCCCCTCTCTATCAAAGATATGTTGAAACGGTCAAAGTCTATCTGATATTTACCGTCAGAAGCTTCATTTACCTTATTTTGCAGGTAGTTACGTAAGAGAAAATCTGATCCAAAATAAATTCCCACCTGGAGGATCCCCAGAAAAATAAACAGGCCCATCAACCAAGCCCAGAAGCGTGGAATTTTGACCTTTTTAAGGAATTTTTTTTGTTTTTTCTCTGTCATATCAGAAATCCAGTGAGCAAAATAAACGGAATATCATTCATATGGAACGATTGACCCCAAATATTTAGATTCCGGGGTAAGTTAAAGGATCATAAAAATAAATGATTCAAAAATCCTTAGGCAGTAAATCAAGGCTTGAAAAAAAGCAGCGTGTAAAATTTATAAACATAGGTTGTTTCAATTTTAATGATTTTTTGATCGCGTTCCTTTTTAATACTCAATAAACAGCTTTGTAATTGATAACAATGTCTAATTCGGCCCATTTTCCTTTTTTTACCTCCACAGGATTGATATGGTTGTCTCTATCAAACACATTGGCAAAAAGACCCTTCTCCTCCAAAGTAAACAGGGAATACATTCCCGGTGGCAGACCCACTTTAAACTTACCTTCCATATCGGTTTGAACCTCCTTCAACAAAGCTGTACCTACCTCTGAGAATAAACCATCCTCACCTTGCTGCGTTTTGGATATTGGTGTCAATGCATGGATGTAAATGGTTCTGGGAATAGGGTTTTTTCCTTCCCTACCCATTTCACCTGGCTCGTTTTCGTCCAGCATCATGGGCATTTGGTTGCCTTCTATCCAAAATACATTCCCTATGATACCAGATTCTTCCATTTTTTGAGATTTGCATCCGAGAACAAAAAGAACAACGACAATCAACAAAAGAAATTTCTTCATCATGACAAAATTAAACTAGATCCCTTGAAACAAAATAAAAGATTCCAAATAATCGGGCACCAAAACATTCCAACCCAAAACATCTTTCAAATTTTGGGCCAGACTGTTGGAGGCATCTTCTTCTCCGTGAACTAAAAAAACCATTTTGGGGCTTTGGGTAAATCCTTCGGACCATTCGATCAATTCATCCCTGTCGGCATGTGCAGAAAGCCCATCGATATATTGTATGCTTGCTTTAACAGGCACATTCACCCCGTACATTTTTACTGAAGGTTCCCCATTCAGCAATCTCCTGCCCCTGGTCCCTGCCGCCTGATAGCCTACAAATATAACAGTATCCTGCTCATTGGGTAGGCGGTTATAAAGGTGATGAAGGATCCTCCCCCCTGTAGCCATGCCACTGGCAGAAATGATGATGGCATCCCCTCTGATGGCATTGAGAGACATGGATTCTTCCTGATGCCGATAATAATGTAGATTTTTATGTAAAAATGGATTCGCATCGGGTTCTTCAAAGGAGGGCCCTAAACGATGATAATGAGCGTATTTTTTATAAAGATTCGTCACATCAATCGCCATTGGACTGTCCACATAAATAGGAATGGATGGAATCTTCCCTTTTTGCTGAAGCCGATGAAGGTAATAAAGGACCAACTGGGTTCTGCCAACTGCAAACGACGGGATGATTATCACCCCTCCTTTTCGAAATCCTTCACGAATGGCTCTTCCGAACTGTTCTTCTGTATTCTGGGTTTCGTTGACTCTGTTGCCATAGGTAGATTCCATGATCACCACGTCAGCCAATGGGGTAAATACGGGTGGGTTCAACAACGGATCATGGTATCTTCCCAAATCTCCGGAAAAAACAACTCTTTTGGTTTGATGGCCTCCATGAATCCTGAGCTTCAAAATGGATGCGCCAAGTATATGTCCTGCATTGTAGGCAATTAAAGTCACTTTATCTGAAAGTTTCACCTCCTCTCCAAAAGTAAAACTAATCAACATAGGAAACACCATTTCGGCGTCTTTTACAGTATAAAGCGGTTGAGGCTTCTCATGCTTTGAATAACCCTTTCTTTGGGCATATGCAGCTTCTTCCTCCTGTAACTTCCCCGAATCCACCAACATGATCTTTACGAGATCCAAGGTAGGTTCTGAACAATAAATGTGGCCTCTAAATCCTGCCTTTACAAGTTTGGGCAAGTAACCAATGTGATCAATATGGGCGTGGGTTAGCAAAACCATATCAATAGAGGAGGGATCAGTCGGGAATTCCTGCCAATTGCGCTCTCTGAGTTCTTTAAGTCCCTGAAACATCCCACAATCCACCAAGATCCGTTCTTGATCAATATCCAATAAGAATTTAGATCCGGTAACTGACTTTGCCGCTCCCAAAAATTTGATTTTAACATCCATAGTTGATCCGTTTTACTATTCAAGGTAGGGATATTTAATTTTTTTATGCTGATCTGTGCAACCTTTTTTCAGTACTTTGTATCTACCTTATTGAACACACTGAAGATGTTTAGGAGAAAAACTTTTACAGCAGAACCAGACCTGATCAAAGCATGCATTCGAGGGGAAAGAAAAGCCCAGAAGCAGCTTTATGAAACCTATTCGGCAAGGTTTCTGGCGATCTGTTTCCGATATGTAAAAGAAAGAGACTTGGCGGAAGATGTGATGATAGAAGGATTCATGAAGATCTTTGAAAAACTGCCTCAATATGAGGCAAAGGGAAGTTTTGAAGGCTGGATGAAAAGGGTGATGGTCACCCAATCCCTGCTGGCATTAAGAAACAACAAATACCTTTCTATGGAAATCAACCTTGAACCTGAAGTTGAAAACAGCCAAATCCAAATTGAAACAGATCACTTGGAAACCAGCGATCTCATGGACTTGATCAAGCATCTTCCAGTGGGTTATAGAACGGTATTCAACTTATACGCCATAGAAGGATACAGTCATCAGGAAATCGCCAAACTCTTGGGGATCACAGAAAGTACCTCCAAATCACAACTCAGTAGAGCAAGGCAAATATTGAAACAAAAAATAGCCGATCAACAAATAAAAGAAAGGAGAATCAATGGCTAAGAAATATCAAGATATCGATGAACTTTTCAGGGAAAAACTCATCGGACATGAAGAAAATCCTTCCGCTTTGGCTTGGGAAAAACTAGATTCCCAACTGCCTCCGCCCAAATCATCAAGAAGCCCCTTCCCGCTTGGAATCGCCGCTTCATTGATTCTGATTGCAGCGATAGGGTTTTTTATATGGACCAATTCAGGTCAAAATGACCTTCAGCAAACAGATCAGCTGGTAAATCAGGAGGAGGTAATACAATCAGAAGACCCAAAATCGGAAAACGAAAACATTGCTGAACTTCCAGAAAAAGCTGAACCAAAACCAGAAAAGGAATCCAATAAAGAAGATGAAAGTGCTGATAAAAAAGAGCAACCAAATCCAGCCGTAAGGCCGAATATTCAAAAAGCACTGCCTAAGCCAGTCCCAACTTTAGAGGAGAATAATCCGCTTTTAGCAGAAAAAGAAGCAGAAGAAAAAACCGAAAGAGAAACCAATGAGCCGATACAGGTCATCATTCCTGAATTGCCGGAGCTGAATCAGGAAAATACCATAGCAGAGCAAACCTCGCCGACCATACCCGAGGAAGAGGAGGTGACTTACCGGGTAAGAATTGTTTCCAATGGGATAGCTGCTGAAGCTCCCAAAGAAACCTTAGCCGAAGAAATCAATGAAAAAATAGATAAAATCGGAGGATTGCTGAATAAAGTGGATCAGGGATTTGCAGACCTGCAGGATGCGAAAAACAATCTATTTGCCTCCATCATAACCAACAATAAAGAAAAAACGAAATAATCATAACAAAATGAAAAAGTACATGCTGCTTATTTGTATGTTGGCCTTGGCGCAGTTTGCCTTCGGCTCAACATCCTCCCAACTGGCCGAAAAAGACAGTATCATCGTGGAGTTTGGAAAATCAGGAAAAATAGTATTGATCGTAGACAACAAGGAAGATTTTGAAAAACTGAAAAACATGAATGTCAATCAGATCATACGGGAACTTGATCTGCAACTCAATGAGGAAACCGGAGAATTTACCGTGGTTGAAATCAAAGGAAAAGGGGGAACCAAAGAAATCGTGACAGTCTACGAGGGCAGCCATGAGACAGAAGTCACTGTGGGAGGACTAAGGGTAATCGTAGATGAGTCGGGACACAACACCAAAGTAAGGGTCGAATCAAAGAAAAAAAACAAACCTGAACCCAACTTTAGAACTTATTTCAACTTGGACCTTGGGATCAACAATTACTTGGAAAATGGACGTTTTCCGACTTCGGATCAACCTTACTCCGTCAGAGGCTGGGGAAGCTGGAATGTCGGGCTCAACTGGATGGCCAGCCAAAAAATCTCCAAAGGTTTTTATTGGGACTTCGGTTTAGGGGTACAATGGTATAATTTCAAATTTGAGAACAGGGATTTTCAAGCTGTCCGTGGAGATGACCAAATTGATTTTATCCAAAGAACTGATGTAAATGGTTTCAAAAGCAAGATCTCCGCTTCCTATTTGACAGCACAAACCTTACTCAAGGTAGATTTTGGAAAAATGAGGGATGATGGCAGAAAAGGTTTTCATCTTGCTGCGGGGCCTTATGTGGGATATAGATTGGGTGGCCGAAGCAAATTTGTGTACAGGGAACTTGAGGGATCAGGAAGAAGAAAGGACCATCAGAATACAGGCATTTACCTGAATAATTTCCGGTATGGATTAAGGGGAGAAATCGGAATCAGAAGACTGACTTTCTTCTCCACTTACGACCTCAATACGTTGTTTCAGGATGGAAGAGGTCCTGAGCTGAACCCGATCACCTTCGGTATTGTATTTTAAATTTATAAAACTAACTAAAGCCATAAACGAGACCAAAAATGCACATTTCAATAAAAAAAACACTCAGCATCCAATTGTTGATCTTGCTTGGAGGCTTGCAGGCCATTTTGGCACAGTCCTCAGTGGATGTGGAGAAGAATTTTACAGGCATCAACAAAATTGAAATCAATGGAGGGCCCTTGGAGGTTTCCTATATCGGTGGAACTGACATACAAGAAATTAATCTCAATGCATTTCTTGAATCAAATAGAAGTGGGTTGGATATTGTTTTTGTCACGATAGGGGATGTACTGAAAGTTTCGTATCAAAGCAACAACACCAAATGGTCCGGTTCTGAAAATACCAAGGGATACATCAAAATATCTGGACCTGAATCCATTGCTTTGAATGCCAAAAACAGTTCTGGTACGCTGAGGGTCCAAAATGTGCTGGGAAATAAAACGTATTTATCTGTGAGCTCAGGAAAAATCACTGCCAATGCCATACAAGGGGATCTCTCTGCTAAGTCTTCTTCGGGTCATATTGAGGTAGATGGTGTTGTTGGATCTGTGGATTGTACGCTCACTTCAGGCATGGCCTCCCTCCAGAATATCTCCGGAGATTTGATTTATTCGGCCTCCAGTGGTTCATTGAATGCCAGTAATGTAGACGGACGAGCTGAGATCAAAATGGGTTCGGGAATGGCACGGTTGAAAAACATCGGTGAGCTAGGGCCACTGAAGCTTTCATCGGGCTCTTTCAGGGCTGACAATGCAGGACTTGGGTCAGAGACATCTCTAGCTGGAACTTCTGGATCTTTTACCATCCAAACCCCTTCAAATCTGAAAGATTTCAACTACAACATGAAAGCCAGCAGTGGCATGCTTAAAGTTGGAAGTATTTCAGGCGGAAGGAACTTGGACATTGACAATGGTTCCCAACATACTGTTAAAGGTTCTATTTCCTCAGGCCTTATCAGCATCAGCAATGAGGACTGAAAAAAACAAGTCCTCTCCAATTTAAATAGAAAGGACTTGTTTTTTGAAGACTGGGACCATCACAATAGAATCATCGGGCTCATCGGTTGATTTCTAGTATGGTCTCTTTTTCTCTTTCTTTGAGCCTGAGTAGTCTAATAATTCTTTGGGGGGTGGGTTTGCCAATGGAAATAAACAGAAGCGTAACCGCATAAGCTATAGTAAATCCGGCATTGTCAAAAACCAACAACCCAGCCGTACAAATCAGACCAACAAAAAACAACTGCCAAAATCGGGAAATGGTCGCCTTGCTGTAACTTTGGATTTTTTGTTCCAGATCATTTAGGGAAAACCTGATTTTCTTCATCGTATTGTGAAAATTCACATATTGTAAAACCAGAATGGCCGTGGTCAGGCCAAGTAGAAACGAGCTGAAGGCCTTAGGGATTTCCGGTAAATCCCAGTCCAGGTTTCCACTGTTGGTATACAAATAGGCAAAACCAAAGAGAGAAAGGGGAATGGCGATTAGAATCAACACATTCCGCTCTAAAATCTTGTATTGCTTCTTGATGGTTTCAACCTGTGTCATTTTCAGCTCATTGGGTTAAAGAAATTATTCGATATTGATTCTGATGACTCCATTGGCAGGTTTGGAAGAACAACAAAGAATGTAGCCTTGTTGGATTTCACTTTCGCTCAGTCCCGCATCTTCATTCATTTTCACTTCTCCGGAAATCAGCCTTCCTCTACAAGCAGTACACAAGCCACTCTGACAGGAATAGGGCATATCCACATCTTCATCCAATCCCGCCTCTAGTATGGTTTTTCCAGGCGGCACTTCAAAATGAAACTCGTGACCTTCCAGGATTACAGTAACCTCTTTGGTCAACACTGGAATTCCACTTTCATTTTCAGTATTTGCCGCTGGCGTGATGTAAAAACTCTCCTTCTGAATGATCTCTTTTGACACCCCTCTCTTCAACAAAGTTTGTTCAGCAGTTTCCATCAAACCTTGTGGTCCACAGATGAAGTATTTAGGGGTAAATGCAGTTTCTACAGTCCATTTGTCCAAATGATCTTCTATGACCTGGCTACTTAGCCTTCCCTGAAGCCCTTTCCATTCTGGACTTGGCTGGGTAAGGTTATGCACTATCTGTAATCTGTCTTTATACTCTCGTTGCAATTCTTTCAATTCTTTGTCAAAAATGATTTGACCTTCAGAGCGACTACAATACAGTAAACTCACTTTAGAAAGCGGTTCATTGATCAACACAGACTTCATGATACCCATGATAGGCGTGATGCCACTCCCTCCTGTAATCAGTATAAAATGATTTTGATTCTTGGAATGAAAAGTAGTGGTGAAAGTGCCCATGGGTTTCATTACCTCAATGGTTTTTCCCGGTTTCATCTTTTCAATCAGATAGTTGGACACTAATCCACCTGCCACACGCTTTACCGTAATCCCTGGAAATGGATCTAAATAGGGCGAAGTGCAGATACTGTAAGACCTTCTGACTGGCTTACCTTCTATGTCTAGAAGAAGGGTTAAGAATTGGCCCGCTTTATAATCCAAAAAAGGATCAGGTTGCTCAAAATAAAGGCTGATGGTATCAGGTGTCTCCTTTTTGATTTCTCTTATTTTTAAAGACAAATATTTGTCGTTGTCTTTAGGCGTTTCTTTTTTCTTTTTGAATAAATTAAACATTGCTGCTTATTGCTAAATTGGAATCCTACTTATGGAATCAAAATTAATGCTCGATTTTTAAAACCTGACTTTAAATCCCATAAATCTCTTGGCTAAAAACAAATAAGTATGGATCTGGTTTCATTATTCTTTTAAAATAAGCATTTAATTTTAAAGTAAAGCCTGATTTTCCCTCCTAAAATTTAACTTTGCAGGATCAAACCAAAAATAGAACCAATGGATTTAAATGCCCTGACGGCAATATCACCTGTAGATGGCCGGTATGCCGGAAAAACCAAAGCTTTAAGGGCTTATTTTTCTGAATTTGCCTTGATCAAATACCGGGTCAAGGTAGAAGTTGAATACTTCATAGCACTGTGTGAACTACCCCTTCCCCAACTTACTGAAGTCGATAGGAACCTCTATCCTAAAATCAGGGAAATTGTCAGTGATTTTTCGGAAAAAGATGCAGAAAGCATTAAAGAAATAGAATTGACTACCAATCACGATGTGAAGGCAGTGGAGTATTTTCTAAAGGATAAATTCGACTTACTCGGCCTTTCCAACCAAAAAGAGTTCATCCATTTTGGACTCACTTCTCAGGACATCAACAACACGGCTACACCAATGATGTTGCGAGATGGTTTGAACCAAGTCATTTTTCCAGCCTTAGATGAGGTGCTTCTTCTCTTGGAAAAATGTGTCCAGGATTGGAAAGACATTCCTATGCTCGCAAAAACCCATGGCCAACCTGCCTCACCTACCCGGTTGGGCAAGGAGTTTCAGGTTTTTGTGGCCAGAATCCAAAACCAGCTGGTATTAGTCCACCAAGTCCCCCATGCCGCCAAATTCGGGGGTGCAACCGGTAACCTCAATGCCCACCATGTGGCTTATCCTGAAAGAGATTGGAACAGCTTTGCCCAGCAATTTGTAAGTGAATATTTGGGTTTGGTAAGGTCATTTCCCACCACCCAAATTGAGCACTATGATCACTTGGCAGCGCTTTTTGACGGGTTCAAAAGAATCAATACGATTTTACTTGATTTTTCTAAAGACGTCTGGCAATATGTTGCCATGAATTACTTTAATCAGAAAATTAAAGCAGGTGAAATAGGCTCTTCCGCTATGCCACATAAAGTAAACCCGATTGATTTTGAAAATGCGGAAGGAAATCTGGGGATTGCCAATGCCTTGCTGGAGCACCTTGCCGCTAAATTACCCATCAGCAGGCTTCAGCGTGACCTTACGGACAGCACCGTACTCAGGGCAATAGGACTGCCATTTGGGCACATGCTCATCGCATTGGAATCATTGAAAAAAGGCATAAACAAATTAGAACTCAACCAATCCGCCATAGATGCTGACTTGGAGGAAAACTGGGCAGTAGTCGCAGAGGCTATTCAAACTATTTTGAGAAGAGAAGGATTTCCCAAACCTTATGAAGCTTTGAAAGACCTGACCAGAACCCATGAAAAAATCACTGCCAAATCCATGCGAAATTTCATCGATCAATTGGCCGTTTCTGATAAAATCAAAGCCGAACTGAGATCCATCAGTCCCTTTAATTATACGGGTATTTAGGATTTTGCTGCTTGCTGACTTTGTAATGAAAAAGTGATTTCATCAAAGAGCAGCAAAAGAAAACTTTGCGTCTTTACGCCTTTGCGTGAAAAAAATAAAACAAACCCTTTGCGTCTCCCCCTTCGAGAAAAATAAAAAACTTTGCGTCTCTGCGCCTTTGCGTGAAAAAAATTAAACAAACCCTTTGTGTCTCCCCCTTCGAGAAAAATAAAAAACTTTGCGTCTCTGCGCCTTTGCGTGAAAAGAATTAAACAAACCCTTTGCGTCTCCCCCTTCGAGAAAAATAAAAAACTCTGCGTCTCTGCGCCTTTGCGTGAAAAAAATAAAGAAACCCTTTGCGTCTACCCCTTCGAGAAAAATAAAAAACTTTGCGTCTCTGCGCCTTTGCGTGAAAAGAATTAAACAAACCCTTTGCGTCTCCCCCTTCGAGAAAAATAAAAAACTCTGCGTCTCTGCGCCTTTGCGTGAAAAAAAATAAAGAAACCCTTTGCGCCTTAGCGAGAAAGAAGTCCATAGCCATTTCTTTCCGTTCAATGACCGCTGAGCGTATCGTTTGAATTGAAATTAACCTTAACTTTATTTACAATACCAAGGAAGGCTCGATAAAGAAATTTACCGACTGTATAATATGTCAAGTTAATGCTTACCTATGGTCTATATTCGGCAAGATTTGTGACTTTTATAAATAACCCATATGCCTGAAAGAAAAGGATTACTGGCCCATTTAGGATCAGATTTACCAGCTGGACTGGTGGTATTTCTTGTTGCTTTGCCACTTTGTTTGGGTATTGCGCTCGCTTCTGGTGCACCCCTTTTTTCGGGTATCATCTCCGGGGTGATCGGTGGAATCGTAATTGGTTCTTTATCCGGCTCGCAGACAGCCGTTTCCGGACCTGCCGCCGGCCTGACTGTCATTGTCCTCAATGCAATTACCGAATTGGGTGCATTCGAACTCTTTCTTACCGCCACCGTAATTGCCGGTGTTTTACAGGTCGTCTTGGGTATCCTTAAAGCAGGGGTAATTGGGTATTACTTTCCCACCTCAGTCATAAAAGGCATGCTGGCAGGTATAGGCATCACCCTAATCATCAAACAAATTCCATATGCTATTGGAATGTCAAAAGATGAACGCATAAGAGATTTTGTTCCATTTATCAATGATCTTGATTCTTTGTTTTCTCTTAAGAATCTATTCAGTGATTTTAGTTTTGGCTCCATCATCATTACCTTGGTCTCGCTGGGAATTCTTCTCTTATGGGAAAAACCCTACTTTAAATCAAAAAAAGTATTTAACCTGATCCCAGGACCGCTTGTTGTGGTATTGATAAGCATCGGGATAAACAAGATTTTTAAATTTTTCATCCCTAATCTTTATATTGCCGAGATCAAAAAAGTCAACTTACCGAGAATTGAGCATCTTGATCATTTTCTTGATCAGTTCATGTTTCCGGATCTAGGAGGTTTTATCAATCCTGATGTTTGGATCGTGGCCATTACCATAGCTGTTATTGCGAGTTTGGAGACGCTGTTGAGCTTGGAGGCAGGGGATAAAATCGACACATATAAAAGGGTCTCACCCCCCAATAAAGAACTTTGGGCACAGGGAATCGGTAATATTTGCAATGGCTTGATAGGAGGTATTCCGGTGACTGCAGTTATTGTAAGGACATCAGCAAACATCACCTCTGGATCACGTACCAAGGCATCTGCTATTTTCCATGGTATATTGCTTTTGCTCTCTGTTTTGATCATTCCCAGGTTCTTAAATCTCATTCCTTTGGCAAGCTTGGCCGCCATTTTACTGCTTATCGGTTACAAACTGGCCAGGGTTTCCCTATGGCGCACCCAATATAAATTGGGCTTGGATCAGTTTTTGCCCTTCGCCGTTACCATTGTGGGAATCATAGTATTTGATTTGCTGAAAGGAATAGGTTTTGGGATGGTGGTAGGGTTTTTCTTTATTCTGATGCGGAATTATAAAAATTCCTATTTCTACAAGGAAGAAACAGATGACACGGACACCATTCATATTGTTTTGGCAGAGGAAGTCAGTTTTTTAAACAAGGGTGCATTGATCAATGCGCTTGAAAATATCCCGAAAGGAAAAAACGTGATCATAGATGGGTCCAATTCGAGGGTCATTGACTATGATGTTCTGGAGGTCATTGAGAACTACAGAACCAGTGCTCATGAAAAGGGAATTACGGTCGGTACCATCAATATTGAAACAGTGGACACGGGATCATTACACTAATCAGTGGCAAAAATTTGTCTTGATTAGGATCTTGGTAAGAAAATCTCAGCCATCATGCAGCGTACACTACCGCCACCCAATTTTTCAATGGTAGGAATAGCAGGTGAAATGACTTCAGTGTACTTTTCTAAGGTTTGAAGTTGACCTTTTTTTAAAGATTTCAGGGCAGTTTGGGATACTACGGTAAAAGGCTGTCCATTTACATTCTGAACTTCTAACATATTGCCCGCAAAATTGAACTTTTGGTGGCTGGAAATTGGAATTATTTTTTTTCCACCTTGTTCAAGTTTGTCTTGGAGGATTTTTCTTTCGGTGGCGGAGGGTATGCTATCTAAACAAATGACAGCCAGGTGACGGCCAAGATGCATCATTACATTGGTATGGTAGATGGGGGTGATTTTCCCATCTATTTTTTGAACCGCATCAAATTTGACTGTTTCATATCCCAAAATGCGCCCAAAATAGTCCAATGGTATTTCATGCGTCCTTTCGGACAGACAAGCATAGGCCAGTTGATTGATTCTGTCCAAAATCAAACTCCCCGTACCTTCCAAATATTGATTATCCTCTTCAAAAAAAGTAAGGTCGATGATTTCGTTCACCATAAAACCTTTTGCTATTAGTGATTCAATGAGGTCTTTTCTCCTCTCCAGTCTGCGGATGGGAGAAAACATCGGATAGAGGATCACTTTGCCATCTTCATGCGTACTGAACCAATTGTTTGGAAAGATGGCATCAGTCTTCACCGGCTCCTTAGTATCCTCTATCACAATCACCTCTACTCCCTTCCCACCAAGTAGAGAGACAAAAGCGTCAAATTCACCAATAGCCAACTGATTGAGTTCATCTGCAGAGCGATCATCTTTTTGTTGGTAAAAATTATTGGCTGCTGTCTCAGGATTAAACCCAAAATTGGCCGGTCGAACCATCAATATAGAAGAAGTGGTCTGATGAATCATGTTAATCACTAAAATTTATAGATGTAAAAATACCTAAAAAACAGGACTCTTTCAGGGTTTTTTCTCATAGCGATAGAGGACTGGCTCGATGTTAAAGCGCTTCTCTGATAAGGTAAAAAAAGCATTACCATCAGGATGAAAGCCAATCGCCTCGCCTTGTGGTTCTGGATTATAAGGCAACTGTATGGGTTTGCGTTTCAAGGCTTCCTCCACTGGCTCACCTTCATTTCTTTCCCAATAAAAAACCGTCCAGTAATTTTTAATCAAAATCTGCTTTCCATTCGCTGAGATATCTCCTGCGACGGACATGGTAAAGGGCAAGCGCATTACCTCCTGCATCTGAACATCGGCCTTCCCAAAATCCTCGGCTGCCATTTTATACAGGGTATTGGCGGAATCTCTCTTTGACAGGATATAGATGTCTCCATTCCAAGGATCTACCATCAAAGTTTCTGCATCTCTTGCCCCATCAGGATAGGTGAGTTCCCAAGTCTCTACTTCCACACTTTGGTCTAGATCCAGACTTTTGGGTTCTGGAAAGCGGAAAAGTTTGACCGAAGCATATTGCGCATTATTGTCTCCGATTTCCCCCACATAAACATAGGAGGTTTCTTTCAATGGACCTGGTCCAATGGCAATGTCTTCCCAGTCCCTATTTTTGGTATCCTTTAAAAGGATTTCACTGACCGATTTTCCTTGCTCATCCAGTACATAGACCACTGGCTCGCCCCCACTATCATTGTGGGTATAGATCCTATTCGGATGCCTTCTGGAAAAAACAAGACCACTGGCTTCATCGATTTCCTTGTTTTCCAACTCAGCGATTTTGACACCCTTTGAGAAAACAGAATCCTGGCTATATCGATTGAAATTTAAAGCTGTATTTTGTTGCAAATGCTCTGAGAGCATAAACGGAAGCAGGGTAATGAGGAACAGGGCTTTCAATAGCCAATTTGATAAATTATCCATACCGCGAAAATACCAAATATAAGGCCATAGCTTACTATTCAATTCATTAAGATATTAAGAAATGTTAAAGGATGGAATGGAGGTGAGATAAAAAAAATCCCTGCCGAAATCAATCGGCAGGGCATGGCAAAAGTTTAACTATTATTATTCGCCACAATCATCAAAATTTCCGCCGCTCAAATCCCCGATTTCATCCAAATAAGGATAAATCACACAGAAATCTTCAACTTCTAGCTCTCTCAAATCCAGAATAGCGGCTCCATCAGGGGAAGCGCTGTTTTGAAGGGCGCCGCCTTCCATCAGAGTAGCCAAAACGCTCAGATCAGTAACTCCTGAATTTCTCATATTGAGTCTCCACAGATTGGTCAATTTAGCTATGGTTTCCATACCTTCATTTCCAAAAGGGACATTTCGGGCAATGATCGTCCCAAGATTGGTATTGTTTTCCAGTGGAGAAATGTCTGTGATGCCAGTCGTGGTATTGATATTGAAATAGGTCAGCGTGGTGTAATTTGAAATTGGAGATAAATCTGTAACCCCAGTGTTGTTCAACCTGAGGTAATCCATTTTCTCAAGACCTGCTATAGGCGTAAGATCTGTGACGCTGGTTCCTCCCAAATGCAGATAAGTGAGGTTCTCTGCGAACTCCAAACCTGTCAAATCTTCGATCTGCTCTATTTCACCAGTAATGTCGCTTCCACCATCAATGGTCAAAGTCTCTAGTTCCAGGATATTTTCTTCAGTGATGTCTTCATCATCATCTAAACCAAGCGCGATTTTAATCTGTTGCTCCAGTCTGGCATCAGGTACGTTAACTACCTCAGGCTCTTCAGGAGTAATGATGGTGGGTTCGTCGTCGCTGGAACAGCTAAAAACTGTTGCGAAGCCAAAAGCCGCAATCACCATTACGGAAAATTTGTTAAAATTAGTTTTCATTTCTTTTAATTTAAGGGTTGGTAATAATATTTATATAGTATAGGATCATTGGAGCTGTTCAAAGCCTCACTTAGTGTGAAATAATTGTAATCTGGATCAAAGCAAATCGCTTCTCCCTGTGGTTCACCGATATAGGGTGCTCTAATCGGCGTTCTTGCCAACATTTCTACCATGGATTCGCCATCATTTCTTTCCCAATAGAATATCTCCTGTCTGTTTTTTATCAGTACTTTTTCTCCCGATAGTGAACAAGTAGCAGCTGAAGTTTCTCTGAAAGAAAATTCACCTGCTTTGTATAATGTGAATCTTTCTTCCACCGTCTGTGGATAAGGAGCCACATATAGCATGGAAACCACATCTCTTTTGGTCGCCAAAAAGATGTCCTTGGTAAAGGGATCGACAAGCATGCCTTCCGTATCATGGCTTCCGTCTGGAAAACGGAAGATGATTCTGTCTATCTCCAACTCATTTAAGGTCACTATTTCACCTTCATGAGCGGTATCGAAAACAGGTTCCGGAAACCTATAAATAGTATATTCTGGCCTTCTTTTGTTGTTATCGCCAGTATCAGCCAAGTAAATGTAGGTTTCTCCTTCCATGGGGCCGTAGGATACTTCGATGTCTTCCCAATCGATGTTAACCGTCCCACCTATTCGATAGGTGGTTACAATTTCACCAGTCTCTGCATTCAACAGGAAAAGCATATTGGTATTTCCCGAGTCATTGTGTGTCCAGATCATACCCGGATTTCTGTAACTCCAAGCCAGTCCTGAGGCTTCTGAGATTTTTACTGGGCCCATTTCATCAGGTATCGGTTTAAATTGATCCGTGACGGGCATGGTAAAGGTATTGTAATCTGTTTCGAAAGGTTCATGCAAGTCCCACTGATAAGCATCTTCCGGACTTGGATTGATCCCACTGTCATCATCGATTGAACAGGCAAAAAGGGACGTTAGAATACATATGCCTAGAAGACAATTGAGTTTTACCTGCATCAAGCTGTTTTTTAAAAGCGGACCTGCAAAACAGGTCCGCTTTAAGATTTTAAAATTTAGGATTAATTTGTTCCGAAGGCACCAAAGAACTCACTTGGAGCTGGTGGGGAGAAATTCAAGGCCCCATCCAAACTTTGATAGCTCGTATGTACAAAATCAAAATCCAAAATGCCACCAGTCAATGCAGGAGAATCAGCTTGTAAATGGAAGTCTGCTCCGGCAGGAATTGGATCTATATTTCTGGCTAAAGGATCGGTACTAATGGAGGAATTTCCGCTGAAAGTAAAACCTGAAGGGTCATAGTTCACAAACATTGGGTCATTGTCCCCAGGGCCATCAGCTACGTCAGTTGATGGAATTGGAGTTCTTGGATCATTGCCGATCAAACCTACAGAAGCAGTGGCATCAGTAGGATAAAACTCATCAACTATGGTCTGAACACTGCCATAATTCCAGTTGTATCCGTAATTGATCCTATCTACATTTGGCTGCGATTCCCCCGCCACAAGTCGTAATCCAAATCTATTGTTGACAAGTAGGTTATTATACACGTCTCCAAAAGCATCAGACTCATAGTTCAGACCTGCACCTCTTCCTGGTTCAGATCTTCTGTAACCGGAATTCAAGATGGTATTGTTATAGAAATTGGTATGACATCTGCCTCTCTCACCTGGACCGGTATCTGCCGACTTAAGGCCGTTGGTAGCTAGATTGTAAAAAAGGTTATAGGCAAAGTCTCCAGAGGTTGCCGCTTTAATGTTGACTGCATCACCACCGGTACCACCAGTTACTTCAAAAACATTGTGGGTCATCAAGGTTTTGCCACCATTGATTCTGATCGCATCATCTGGACAAAAGGCGATTCTGGAATGTTGCAAAACAAAAATTCCATCTTGCCTCATATCAGCTTGACGAATAAAATACAGCGCATAACTAGCATCCCCTGCATTCAACTCACCTCCACCACCTGTGGCAGGAAGTGCCATTGCATTTTCTTCTCTTGCAGCCGCACCAGTGTGAAGGATGTCCGTATACTGAATTACCAAGTCCCCAGCTACGTTGGTCCCTATCACTCCACCCCATAATTGGCCTATGCCATTGTTTTTGGAGGAATTAATCAACTCATCAGAGGCAGTCAAAACGACTCTATTGTTTTCCTCTCCAAGGATATACAATGAACCAAATACATCAATAAACCAACCTTCTCCATTTGGGCCTTCTTGAAATTCAAGGGTCACTCCTGCTGGAATAGTTACTGATTCTCCTTCAGGAACAATTAAATCTCCTATTACTTTGTAGGTTTCTCCTGCATCGAATTCAATTTCAGTCATGTCACCTGCAATGCCATCTTCAATAGGAGCAATCGGATCAGGATCTGGATTGGGGTTAGGCGAAATGCCATTGTCGTCTGAACAAGCGAATGCAAGGGAGACGAAAAACCCTGCTAGCAATAACAATTTTGGTGTTTTCATATTTGATTTAATTTAGTTGTGGTTAACGATTTCATTACCTCATCAGGTTGTACCTTACTCCCAATCTGTAGGACTGTCCGTAAGTATCCCTTCTGACGAATCCGACATTGAAGGGGTCTGTTTGATGAGGATAGGGGTCAGTTGGAACCGCAAGCGGTTTCTTGACATACAATTGATAAGGAGTATTGAGTAGGTTATTGGCTTTGATAAAGATGACCCATCCATTTTGAAATCCCTTTTCAATTGAAAAATCAAGTTGGGTCATGGGCTTCATGTAATGGTCAGCACCAAAAAACGGTGAGACAAAGGCAATTCTTTCACCCGTGTAATTGGAGACCAATTGGACATCGAGTAAGTTTCTTTGGTTTTTGTAGAGCAAACTTAAATTTCCCACATGATCAGACTGACCTTGTAAGGGTCTGGTTTGATTGATGACCGATCTGGAACGGTCTTCATTGATGACCACTTTATTGGTTGAAATCTCAGAAATCGTGTAGGTATAGTTGAACCTGATTCCGAAGTTTTTGAAATATTTCAGGTAATCTGCTTCTATTCCAAAATTGGTGGCATCATCAAAATTTTGCGGCAAAATCCTGCTTGTATTGGGTGCAGATTCCGGCCCTTCCACTTGAGGAAACCCATATTCAATAGGATCTATGATTTTTTTGTAAAATACACCAATGAGAATCTGGTCTGGTCCTGATGGGAAAAACTCATACCTGAGGTCAGCACTATGTCCAATAGATGGTCTCAAGTCGGCATTTCCTCTTTCACTGTAAAATGAATCTCCACCTCCCGCGCTTCTTATGGTAGGTACAATTTCATAGAAGCCCGGACGACTAATCCCTTTAAAATAGGTTGCCCTAAGGTTTGTTGAATTGTTCAATTGGTGCTTGACACTGGCTGAGGGGAACAAGTTCAGGTAATCCTGCTCTTGGCTCAATTCAGTATCACTGCCGGCAGCAGCAAGAGAATTGATTTCATACCCTTGAAGTGTTTGTTCTGCCCTTACCCCTACCTGAAAATTGGTCTTGTTAAAGGTCAAACTTGTATTTACATAACCTGCGTAGATGGATTCATAGGCATCATAGACTAAATTACTTCTGTCTCCGCTTCCAAGTGGATTGGCCATTGCTGTAAAGGCAACGTCACCGAAATCATCCCAATCTACCCCTCTGAACTGTCCGAAAATTTGGGCATAATTGTAAAAATTAAAATAGTTGTCTCTCACTTTATCCCTGTAGAGACCGCCGAATAAGATCTCCGTTTTGTCATTGAACAAATAGGGATTGTATTTGAAATTCAAGTATACAGAAACGTCATTGTCTCTGTTTCTTTCCCATGCCCGAGAATTTCTCGTGCCTTGGAAATAAACAGATTCATTGGTAATGGCATTCTGCGCTGAAATAAATTGTCCTGCTCTGGAAAATACTCCATCGTCTGGCCTTTCATTCAATGCTGTAGAATATATGGCCATCCATTCTGCTTTCAGATTATCGGTTAACCTATGGTCTCCACGCAAATCAAACGTGGTGATGTCCTGCATGATGTTACTGAATCTAGTGATGGGATAAACCGCATAATCTGTAACGGCAACAAAACTTTCCCTTCTAACTTGATCTCTAACCCTGAACTCATTCAAAATATACTTACCCGCATAAAAGCTGACCGTGTGATTGGAATTTAACCTGTAATCCAATTTTCCGTGAAAAGCCATTCTTTGGAGCTGGGAACTTGTTTCCCTATCGATCAAATCCCGCATGATCAGGGGATTTCCAGGTTCAAAACTCACCGTTGGGTCATAGAGGTAATTTGATACGGGTCTGTAGGAATTTTGAAAACTTCCTCCGAGCATCACACCCAATTTTTCATTTAAATAACGATTCCCAAAGGTGAGATTTGCAAAAATATCTGGAAGAGGGGTGATCTCTTTGATGGTCATATTTTCGGCAGGAAAATCAGCTGGAGTGGCCCTGTACGTTTCCCCATACAGTTCTCTTGGAGATCTCATGTTAACTCCAGATCGGTCATAGGTAGCAAATGGCCTTGTGAGGTTCATTTGGTTGTACCCGATTTGGAGATCACCATCTATTAAAAGCTTATTGGGTGCACTTTTCATCACCATATTTACAGTACCACCAATAGCATCCGCCTCCATGTTTGCGGTAAGGGATTTGTACACTTCTAACCGCTCCAGTAAAATGGCAGGGAAAATATCGAGCGGAACATACCGGTTTTCATTGTCCGGAGAGGGGATTTTAATGCCATTCACTAGGGTGTTGTTGTACCTTTTGTCCATTCCCCTTACGATTGCATATTGGGGATCCCCGCTGGCATTTCTCTCAATAGAAAGACCGGAAACACGTTGAATGACATTGGCGACGGTGATATCTGGGGAAAGCTGAATTTGCTTGGATGAAATCACATTAAGCACACTGGAAGAATTCTTTTCCAATTGTCTGGCATGGACATCCGAACCACGCAGTCCATCTCCCGTAACCACAAATTCCGATAAATCTCCGGTATCTATTCCTAAAAAGAAATCCTTGCGAATTCTTTCAGAGCCGTTGACGGAGATAGATTCATTGACTTTGAGATATCCAACATAGGATATTTCTACAGTAAAATTTCCGTTTGGAACATTCCTTATTTGATATGATCCGTCCAGTCCAACTACTGCGTATTTGTCAGTCCCTTTGATTATGACAGTGGCGCCTACTAAAGGCTCATTGGTATCCTTGTCAAGAACCAAACCAGTGATATTAGCAGCCTGAGTTGAAAGACTAGCCACAGCAAACAGGGTAATCGATAATAGCCATGCTTTCATATCCGCAAAGGTGAGGAAAGCATGTTGCCCCATGATTACGGAGATGTTTACTTTAGGTTATCATGACCTGTCTCAAAGTTATCCAAATGTTACCCTCAGCCTAAAAACAATATTTCAAAACCCATTTTCATTTTATAAATCACTTGATTTTCAATATTTTAGGGGCAAAAATCAATTTTAACAAATAAAATACAATTATATTTTAAGGTTTACTTAGGTATCTATTTGTCTCCAAAATCAAAAAAAAAGCGGTCAAAAAGACCGCTTTTTCTGTACGACAACTGAGTGCTATCAGTCTGCTTTTTCTTTTTTATCTACGGTAATGATCAATTCATCCCCTTCACCAGGATAATCCGCTTTGATCACATCGCCATCAGAAAGTTCTCCTTTTAGGATTTCTTCTGCAACAGCATCTTCCAAATATTTCTGGATGGCCCTATTAAGAGGTCTTGCTCCATATTGCTGATCGTACCCTTTTTCGGATAAGAAATCTTTGGCTTTTTTGGTCAACTCTATTTGATATCCCAAATCCGTGATTCTGCTGAACAGTTTTTTCAAACTGATGTCAATGATTTGATGGATGTGTTCTTTGTGTAGAGAATTAAAGACCACCACATCATCCAATCTGTTGAGGAATTCCGGACTAAAGGCTTTTTTCAAAGCGCTTTGAATGGTAGACTTCATCACTTCATCCATGTTGTCCTGCTTGGCTTTGGCTGCAAATCCAATACCTGCACCGAAGTCCTTGAGGTCTCTTACTCCAATATTGGAAGTCATGATGATGATTGTATTTCTGAAATCGACTCTTCTACCCAATCCATCGGTCAGGATTCCGTCATCCAATACCTGCAATAAGATATTGAAAACGTCTGGATGTGCCTTTTCTATCTCATCCAACAATACCACTGAATACGGCTTTCTCCTAACTTTTTCAGTAAGCTGTCCACCTTCTTCATAACCTACATAGCCTGGAGGTGCCCCTACAAGTCGGGAGACGCTGAATTTTTCCATGTACTCAGACATGTCGATCCTAATCAGGGCATCATCTTTATCAAATAAGTAAGAAGCCAATTTTTTGGCCAATTCAGTTTTCCCCACACCGGTAGGACCAAGGAAAATGAAGGAACCTATGGGCTTTTTGGGATCTTTTAGACCTACTCTCGTCCTTTGTATGGCTTTTGTCAATTTTTTGATGGCCTCATCCTGTCCGACTACACTACCTCTGAGCTCTTCGCTCATGTTGAGGAGCTTTACCCCTTCATTTTGAGCAACCCTTCTTGCAGGTATGCCAGTCATCATGGCAATCACTTCGGCGACATTGTCTTCCTCTACGGTGTAGCGTTTGGTCTTGCTGTCCTCTTCCCACTTGGTTTTGGCATTTTCCAGTTGCTCCAGCAATTTTTTCTCCCGGTCACGAAGTTGGGCAGCCTCTTCATATTTTTGGCTTTTGACCACCCTATTCTTCTCCAGTTTGATTTCTTCCACTTCCTCTTCCAACTTCAGGATTTCATCCGGAACGTGGATATTATTGATGTGTACCCTTGCTCCGGCTTCATCAAGGATATCGATGGCTTTGTCGGGAAGGAAGCGATCCGATATATAACGGTCTGACAATTTCACACAGGCATCTATGGCCTCATCCGTATAGATGACATTGTGATGGTCTTCGTATTTGTCTTTGATGTTGTTGAGAATTTGAATGGTTTCTTCAGGGGAAGTGGCATCCACCATGACCATCTGAAACCTTCTGGCTAAGGCACCATCTTTTTCTATGTATTGTCTGTATTCATCTAAAGTGGTGGCTCCAATACATTGAATTTCACCCCTTGCCAAAGCAGGTTTGAACATGTTTGAAGCATCCAGGGAACCACTGGCCCCTCCGGCCCCCACAATGGTATGCAACTCATCAATGAAAAGAATCACATTGGGTGATTTCTCCAATTCATTCATGACAGCTTTCATTCTTTCCTCAAACTGTCCCCTATACTTTGTTCCGGCAACCAGCGAAGCAAGATCCAAGGTAACTACCCTTTTGTTGAAGAGTACTCTGGAAACTTTCTTCTGGATGATCCTCAAAGCAAGGCCTTCTGCAATAGCAGTTTTACCTACCCCTGGCTCACCTATCAATATTGGATTGTTTTTCTTTCTTCTGGAAAGAATTTGCGCCACACGCTCAATTTCTTTTTCTCTACCTATGATGGGATCAAGTTTGTCGTCCTCAGCCATTCTGGTAAGATCCCTTCCGAAATTATCCAAAACAGGAGTCCTCGATTTTTCTGGAGTGGTTTTAGAAGCAGAACCGGAACTTCCTGAAGACCCAAACAATTTGGAACCTTCTTCATCCGCATCATCTGCCTCAGGACCTGAACGTGGGGTCTGGTCAGTTTGAAATTCTAGCATTTCTTTTACAGAATCGTAATTGGTGTCAAACTTATTCAAAATCTGTGTGGCGATATTGTCTTCATCTCTAAGGATGGAAAGCAAAAGATGCTCAGTACCGATAAGTTGGCTTTTGAAAATTTTTGCTTCGAGATAGGTGATTTTTAACACCTTTTCAGATTGCCTGGTCAAAGGAATATTGGCCAGATTTTTTACATTGTGGTTGGCGGTGCCTTTGACAGCCCTTTCCACTGAATTTCTCAACTCGTCCAGTGGTACGCCCAATTTCTTCAATATGGAAACAGCAACTCCCTCCCCTTCTCTGATCATTCCCAGCAAGAGATGTTCTGTGCCAATGTAATCATGGCCCAGTCGCAAAGCTTCTTCACGGCTGAGTGAGATCACCTCTTTAACTCTATTTGAAAATTTCGCTTCCATTTATAACCTTTCTTAAATATTTCATTTCTACTACTAATGTTACCGAATTTGTTTTAAAAACACAATCCTTTTGATGTTTGTTCAATCATTTTTTTTTGATTGAACCAATATGTCAGCGGAATTGGGTCCTTCACAAAACAAAAGATCGATCACGCTCAGATTAGGTACAAAGTCTGCGCCAAACATTTGCATATACGATGTCGGACTGTAGATAGTTCTTTGTTCAAATCCTTCCTTAACATGAATCATTCCACGAAGGTCATCTTGGGTCTTTTTGGGTTCTAACACCACTGTTTCTCTAATTTTGACACTCATGCCCAACAATTTCAGACAAACTGTCAGCAAGTCAAGGTTAAAGTCAAAAAGAAATGCCTTTTTTGACAAATATATTTTCTCAAAATAGGGAAAATAATACTCAAAAAAAGGTGATTTACCGTAAGCGCTCTGAATTCCCCTCAGGTGGTTATTCAGCCATTTTTGGTGATTATCTATTTTAATGTCTTTATAAGACAACTTTTTTCTTCCTCCTGAGACTGGAATACTCAAAGTCTCTACCTTGTTGGCCATCAATATTCGGGTCCTATTCCTAAAACTCTGCCTATCGTACCTATCACAGGCTTCCACATAGATCAATTTCTGGTCCATAATGGCCACAAAAAATTCCAATGGTGGCAAATAGAAAAGGTCAACAATCATCTTATTGAGGTAAATTATAGATATTTATCTTTACGAACAAGTAGATGATAAAAAAAACGAGGTACTCTTTAAATAATTCTAAAAAAGTGTCTCTTTCATTACATTTATAACAGTTCTTCAAATTCTCCTAAACCCTGTCTAATTACCTCTATCTCATCTCCGGTACAATCCAAAACCGTTGAAGCAACATTATTTCCGTAACCACCGTCGATGACCACATCCACCAAGTCTTTGAATTTCTCATAAATCAATTCAGGATCTGTACTGTACTCAATCACCTCGTCTTCATCGTTGATGGAAGTAGTCAGGATGGGTCTTCCTAGTTCTTTCACTAGGGTCCTTGGTATGCTGTGATCAGGAACCCTAATGCCTATGGTCTTCTTTTTACTGTTAAGAATTTTGGGTACATTGTTGTTTGCATTCAGGATAAAGGTATAAGGACCCGGTAAGGCCTTTTTCATCACTTTGAAAACCGGGGTGCTGATCACCCTTGTGTAATCTGATATGTTGCTTAAGTCATAGCAGATAAAAGAAAAATTGTGTTTTTGAGGTTTGATGCCCTTGATCTGACAAATGCGTTCTACAGATTTCTGGTTGTAAATGTCACACCCCATCCCATACACCGTATCAGTGGGATAGATGATCACTCCTCCATTTCTCAGGACTTCTACCACACGGAGAATTCTTCGAAGATCAGGGTTTTCAGGATAAATACGGATAAACTCGGCAGGCATTGAAGCAAAAGATTTGGTTTTGACTGCTATAAAAGTAGTCAATTTTAAATGAATGCCATGAAAAGAACCGCTGCCTATTCATTCAAAAATTTCTCAGGAATGGATTTTCTGGCATTTGCCCCGAGTTTCTGTAGCTTTTGTACCTGTCCGATTAGGTTGCCACTGCCATCCTTCAAGAGTCCCATGGCATTATCATAACTGTTACGGGAATGTTGAAGGTGCTTGCCAATGTCTTCCAGGCTTCCTAAGAAACCTACAAACTTATCATAAAGTTTTCCGCCTCTTTCCGCTATCTCCAAGGCATTTTTTTCCTGATCTCCCCTCACCCAAAGGTCTTTGATCATCTTAAGTGCAGCGATCAGGTTGCTGCTGCTGATCAATAAGACCCTCTTCTTGTAGGCATATTCCCAAAGATAGGGATCCGATTGGACTGCTGCGATGTAGGCGGCTTCCACCGGTACAAACATGATCACAAAATCCAAAACCTTGGCATAACCTTCATATTGCTTGGATGCAAGGTTGTCCACATGGTTTTTGATGGATTTGAGGTGTGCTGCTATACTTGTCTGTCTTTCGATTTCCCCCTCGCTATTGAAATACTGCTCATAGGCCATCAAAGACACCTTGGCATCAATGATCACTTTCCGGTCATCAGGATAGTGAATGATCACGTCCGGCTGCATTTTCTTCCCATCCGGACCAAGAATAAATTGGCCTGTTCCATCCTTAAGAAAAGCTTGCACTTCGTAATGTTGCCCTTTTTCCAATCCTGAATTTTGCAGAATGGTTTCTAGAATGGCTTCACCCCAATTTCCTTGGGTTTTTGTATTGCCTTTCAGGGCCTTGGTGAGGTTTTTGGCCTCTTCTGAAATCTGCTGATTGAGGATGACCAATTCCTTTACTTTGTCCTGAAGTGAAAAACGCTCTTTGGATTCCTTATCATAGGTTTCTTCCACCGTCTTTTTGAATTCAAGAAATTGGGCTTTGATCGGGCTAAGCAAGTTGTCCAGGTTTTCCTTGTTCTGTTTGGTAAATCGGGAAGACTTTTCCTCCAATATCTCTGTTGCCAATAATTTGAACTCCTGTTTGAATTTGGATCCAAGTTCCTCCAAATCTCTAGTTTGCTTTTCAAGTTTCTCCTGTAAAAATTGCTTTTCGATCCTGATCGATGTCAGCTGATGCTTGGTTTCAAAATGGTCATCCCTTTCCTTTTCCATCATTTCCTGAAACTTCTGGAACTCAAAAGCCAACTCTTTGCCCCTGTTTTCAGCCGATTGGGCTTTTTGTTCAGCCATCGCCTTACCCATCTTGAAGGCATTGAGCTCATCTTGCGCAATTTTTAAGGAAGCAGTAAGTCGTCTTTCCCTGCGCTGAAAATTGATCCATATTCCTGCCAAGAATAAAAGAATCAGTCCTGTAATCACGGCTGCCAAAATCAATTCCATGCTTTTTGCGTTGTTGTTTTAGGCAAAGTAGGGTAAAAACTTTGGAGTTGAAAATCATTGACACTAAGTGTCCGGAAAATAATTTCCACAAATTTACCTATTTTTGCACCAACTTCTTATGCAGAGGACAAGCACGCATGATTACAACAAAAAATAAAAAAAGATACCTGGTTGCAGTAGTGGCTGCCTCAGTATTATTGACCTCATTTTCCTTTTACATTTATCAGGTAATTTTCAGCCCCAATGTATTGACTGACAAGGAAGAACCTGTATTACTCAAAATCCCCAGTCATTCCACTTTCCAGCAGGTGACTGATCTCTTGATCAAACAAGACATCATTGGGGATGTAGTGAGTTTCAGCTTTGTGGCTAAATTGATGGATTATCAGGAAAATGTGAAACCCGGGCTATATACTATCCAACCGAGGCTGACCAACCGAGAGCTTGTCAAAGTGCTCCGGTCGGGAATCCAAACGCCCCTCAACATTACTTTTAACAATGTGCGCACCAAGGAAGACTTGGCCGACAAAATCACCAAAAATCTGGAAATTTCTCAGGAACAGTTTCTTACCCTACTTCAGGACAGTGTGTACATCATGAAATTTGGTTTTGAGCCTGAGACGGTGATGAGCATGTTCATTCCCAATACGTATCAGGTATATTGGACCACGAGTCCTGAAGCGCTTTTTGACCGGATGCATTCTGAATATCAAAAATTTTGGACCGATGATCGGAAGATCCTGGCAGGCAGATTGGGCATGTCACAAACCGAAGTCGCTACCCTTGCCTCCATTGTACAGGCAGAAACCAATAAGTCGGATGAAAGGCCTTTGGTCGCGGGTGTTTACCTGAACCGGCTACAAAAAAACATGCCCCTCCAAGCAGATCCCACATTGGTGTTTGCCTTGGGCGATTTTAGCATCAAGCGGGTGCTGAATGTCCATAAAGAGGTTGACAGTCCTTACAATACCTACCGGTTTACCGGATTGCCTCCGGGACCCATCAATTTGCCTGAAATTTCGGCATTGGATGCGGTTTTGAATTACCAGGAACATAATTATCTTTATTTCTGTGCAAGAGAGGATTTCTCCGGATACCACAACTTTGCCACGAACCTGACTGATCACCTGAATAATGCCAGGCGCTATCAGCAGGCTTTGAACACTGCTAAAGTTTATAAATGATGTTTCAGGCAAGCACCAGTCTAAGGGTACGTTATGCGGAAACCGATCAGATGGGATATGTCTATTATGGACACTATGCCATGTATTTTGAAGTCGCTAGGGTTGAAGCGCTTAGAAGTGCCGGCTATTCCTACAGGCAAATGGAAGAAGAAGGCATCATCATGCCAGTATTGGAATCCAATATCAAATACCTAAAGCCCGGGAAATACGATGAACTGTTGACCATCAAAACACAGATTAATGAAATGCCAGGCATCCGCATCAAGTTTTCCTATGAAGTTTTCAATGAAACCAATGACTTGATTACAACAGGAACAACTACCCTGACCTTCCTCAAAAAAGAGACCCATAAACCCAGCCGGCCTCCGGCTTATTTGATAGCCTTGCTTCAACCTTATTTCAACTAAAAATGAATTCATTTTGGTAAGAGAAAGAATCAAAAAGCAAGTTAAAATTTGGGATAAAAAAGCCCAAATTGCGCTCCGCCACATTCATTTTGGCAATCCTGACCAGAATGTCTATGATGTAACCAAAATCTTCATACAACAAATCAAAAAGGATGAAATCAGTGAGCGAGCCAGTGCTGTGGCTTTCAATTTTACCGTTGCGCTTTTTCCCTTGATTCTGTTTTTATTGAACACCATACCCTACATCGAATTTTTTTTTCCGGAATTGACTACCGAAAACATCTTGATGTTCATCGAACAATTTATCCCTAAAAGCATCTATGAGGAAGCGGAGGCCACCATTGAGGATATTGTGGGTAAACCCAGACAGGGGCTACTTTCCTTTGGTTTCTTTTTGGCCTTATTCCTTGCAACCAATGGCATAGTTTCTTTGATGTCCTCATTCAATGCAGTATATAAGACCAAAGAAAACAGAAGTTTCTTCATTACCCGTTTGATTGCCGTTGGCTTGATTTTAATATTGGTCTTAAGCATTTGTGCGGCGGTATTGGTCATGATTTTTGGAGGGAGATTTCTGGTTTACTTTACCGATTTGGGCCTTGTTCCCAATAATTTCTCCTATTTTCTGGTGGCTTTCCTTCGGTTTTTTGCTTTGCTTTTACTGTTTATGATTGCTACAGCATTTATTTTCAGGTTTGCTCCCGCTGTGCACGACAAGTGGAGATTCTTCTCTGTAGGCTCTGTTACCGCCGGGTTGCTTATCACACTGGCTTTTTACGGATTCAGCTATTACTTGAACAATTTTGCCACCTACAATAGATTATATGGCTCCATCGGTGCCATGATTGCAGTCATGCTATGGCTTTTGATCACCTCTTATATCATCCTCATTTGCTTCGAAATTAACGTAAGCTTGGATAAAGCTGCCGACAGAAAGCTTGTCACCAAGTTACAAACAGAGATTTAAGAGGTTGCAAATCCTACATTGGATGTCTTAAGTGATTTTTCTAATGAAAATCTGCATGGATGTAATGGCGGATTTAAATTCATATTCTTTCAATCATTAGTTTCTTAAAACGATAGGGGCCAAGCCAATAATCCTTATTTTTGTTGGAAGCAACCTTTTTAGAATGAAATCCAACAAGAATATTTTCATCGCCACCTCCGAACCCTTCAGTGGAAAATCAGTAGTCGCCCTTGGTTTGGTGGACATGTTGATGTCCAAAGCCCAAAAAATCGGTTATTTCAAACCCATCATCAGGCACCATCCAAACCAAAAAAAAGACGGGCATATTGAAACGCTGATCCATCATTTTCAGCTTCCGCTGCTTTATGAAGACACCTATGCTTACACCAGTGACGAGGCCAATATGATGGTGGAAACAGGGCGTCAGGAAGAGATTATTGATGCCATCATCGGTAAATTCAAGTCTAAAGAATCCAAGTATGATTTCACCATCATAGAGGGTAGTGATTTCTTAGGAGAAGGTACTGCTTTTGAGTTTGATGCCAACCTTACCATTGCCAAAAATCTCGGCTCTCCTGTCATTATTGTGATCCGGGGAGACAACAAAACAGTTTCCCAAATCACCCTGAATGCCATAGTTACTTTGAGAAATTTTCTGCAAAGAAAAATCAAAGTGCTTGCCGTGGTAGTGAACAAGGTGGATCCGGCCCAGGTAAAGGAAGTTCAGGAAAACCTCAAGCCCCAATTAAAAAAAGATACATTACTTGCCATAATACCTGCCATTCAGGAACTTAAAAGCCCTACCATGTTGGAGGTAAAAAAGCACCTTGATGCAAAGATGCTCTTTGGAGAAGAGTTTCTTAAAAACCGGGTGGATCATTTTATTTTTGGCGCCATGCAAGTATCTAATTTTTTGACCCATCTAAAGCCCAATGTGCTGATCGTCACCCCTGGAGACAGGGCAGATATCATCATGAGTTCCCTCCAAGCCAATCTTTCAAAAAATTATCCCAAAATAGCCGGATTGGTGCTGTCAGGAGGATTTCAGCCTGCGGAGTCTGTCATCCAACTCATTGAAGGATTGGACACTTTGGTTCCTATCATGATGGTGGAAGACGGTTCTTTCTTTGCTGCCACCAAGGTGGCGGATATACATTCCAAAATCACTCCAGACAATCCAGAAAAAATCCATTCTGCCATCCATGCATTTAGAAAATATGTGGATGTGGAAGCATTAGATAAGCAACTGGCCACTTTCAAATCAGAGACCCTGACGCCAAGGATGTTCCAATACCAGTTGGTCACTTGGGCCAAGACCAAAAAGAAACATATTGTATTGCCGGAAGGAAAGGATGAAAGAATTCTAAGAGCAGCAGAAAGGCTGATCAAACAGGGCATCGTAAAAATCACACTTCTGGGGAATGTGGAAGAGATACAGACGCAAATCAACCGTTTGGGGCTGCAGCTGGACAAAGAAAACCATCAAATCATCAATCCACTGGACTCTTTTCATTTTGAGGCTTATGCCAACGCCCTTTTTGAACTTCGAAAAGGCAAAAATGTGCCCCTTCAGGTAGCCAAAGACCTGATGACAGATGTAAGTTATTTCGGTACGATGATGGTATACCAAGGCCATGCTGATGGGATGGTTTCCGGTGCTGTTCATACGACTGCACATACCATCAGGCCTGCCCTACAATTTGTCAAGACCAAACCGGGTGTCTCTTTGGTTTCCTCAGTATTTTTCATGTGTTTGGCAGACCGGGTGATGGTATTCGGGGACTGTGCCATCAATGTGGATCCCACTGCGGAGGAATTGTCTGAGATAGCGATCTCTTCAGCTGATACCAGTCAGAAATTTGGCATAGAACCCAGAGTGGCCATGCTGTCCTATTCCTCGGGGAGTTCAGGCACCGGGGCAGAGGTGGAAAAAGTCAGGCTTGCCACTGAAATGGTCAAGTCAAAAAGACCGGATATCCTGGTAGAAGGTCCCATACAGTACGATGCCGCTGTCGATCCCGAGACCGGAAGACAAAAAATGCCGGACTCAGAAGTTGCAGGCCAAGCTTCCGTATTGATCTTTCCGGACCTGAACACAGGAAACAATACTTATAAGGCGGTGCAACGGGAAACAGGGGCCATCGCCATCGGCCCCATGCTGCAGGGTCTTAACAAACCCGTCAATGACCTGAGTAGGGGTTGTACAGTGGATGATATTTTCAATACGGTTGTCATTACAGCGATTCAGGCTCAAGGATAATATGGATTTACGATGTACGATGTACGATTTACGATTTACGAATTGGGAATTACGAATTGGGAATTAGGATTAAGGGGGTGTGGTTTTCAAGGCTTATTTTACAATTTCAAAACCAAGTAAACATTAAATAATGAAAATTCTGGTCTTAAATTCGGGGAGCAGTTCGCTGAAATACCAATTGTTTGATCTACCGGAGGAGGCTCCTTTGTGCAGTGGAATGGTAGACCGGATCGGTTTGGAAAAATCGAGCTTGGTGCATAAAACTTACCTTGACACGGGCGAAAAAAAACATCAATCAGAACAGGCAATCCCTGACCACAAGGCTGCCCTGTTGGTTGTTACTGAACTGCTTTTGGATCCTGAAAAGGGAGTGCTAAATACGAGGGGGGAAGTAATGGCCATTGGTCATAGAGTAGTGCATGGTGGGGAGGAATTTTCTGTCACCACCCTGATCAATGATGCGGTAAAGCAAAAAATCCAAGATCTTACCACCTTGGCCCCTTTACACAATCCACCCAACCTGTTGGGGATTAATGAAGCCCAGAGAATTTTCCCTGAGGCCAAACAGGTTGCTGTTTTTGACACGGCATTTCACCAAAGCATGCCCCAAAAAGCTTACCGCTTTGCCATTCCCCAGCATCTTTATGCCAATTTGGGTATCAGAGCATATGGATTTCATGGTACGAGCCACCAATATGTATCACGTATAGCGGGAAAATACCTTGATAATCCCAAAGCCAAAATGATCACCATCCACCTGGGCAACGGCTGCAGCATGACGGCAGTCCAATCCGGGAAATCGATTGACCACAGCATGGGTTTGGGGCCTTTGGGAGGCTTGGTGATGGGCACCCGATGTGGGGACCTGGATCCTTCGATCATCTTTCATCTCATTCAGGAGAGAGGATTTTCTGCCAAAGAAGTAAATGAACTGCTCAATAAAAAGTCAGGTCTTCAAGGCCTATGTGGCCACAGTGACATGCGGGATGTGAAAAAAGCCATGGCCCAAGGAGATGCTGCAGCCAAACTCGCCTATGAACTCTATGCCTATCGCATCAAAAAATACATTGGCGCCTACACCGCTGTGATGAATGGGTTGGATGCCTTGGTTTTCACTGCAGGAGTGGGCGAAAATGATGCAGACATGCGGGCTTTGGTATGCGAGGACATGGACTTTTACGGTTTGGAACTCGATCCGGAAAAAAACAAAGTCAGCAATGCACAGGTAAGGGAAGTAAACCACATAGATTCGAAAACCAAGATCCTGGTCATTCCTACCAACGAGGAACTGGAAATCGGGAGGCAGGTATATGAATTGGTTTCTAGAAACCAAAGGGCTTGATTTGTTGATACGATTACCTTTTTTCCTTGTACCTCCAGACGGAAGACAGATGACCCAAGTTGTGAACCATAATGAGTTTTGTATTTTTAAAAAAATCAATACACCATGAACCAAGCAGAGCGTTTTATCCAGGCTTTTAACCAAATTGAAAACCACCTTCGCCGGAACAAGGATTCCAAGACCTACCTGAGTTTTTTTACCATGGTGGATGATGCCAGCTATCAGGATCCGATGATCCGGCAATATCGGGATGAATTGAGGTTGTTTGGTAACCTGCGCAATGCCATCATCCATTCGGAGAGAAAAGAAGGCCGACCCGTGGCAGATCCAAGGGAAGATGTGGTCAGGGAAATAGAGAAAATCGCCAAGATGTTGCTTGAACCTCCACTGGTCAGTGAGTATTTTTTAAGTCCGGTCTTCAGTATCACTCCTGAGGACAAGGTACTCGATGTCCTACAGACCATGATCGAGAAAGACTACAGTCAAGCCCCCATACTCAAAGAGGATTTTATCATTGGCTTGATGGATTTTGAAGCCATCGCCCGTTGGGTGGGAGCCATTCATCAGGAAGAAATAGTAACACCTGACCTGGAATCTTCCACCATCGCAAACTTATTGGGCAGCATCTCCCGGCTCAAAAATTTTCGGGTCATCAAAAAAGACACGGATTTTGTGACCGCGAGAGAATGTTTTGTGGATAGTTTGGGCACGCCGAATATAGTGATTGCCTTGATTATCACTGAAAACGGCAGAAGGGATGAATCCCCTATTGGTATTATTACCTTAAGTGAAGACCTGGAAAAAATAATCGGGGAATTGAGAAAATAGTGTTAAGGTTTACCAAATTTTAGCCTTCACCAATCAAGCCTTTTTCCATCGCGATCCTGATCAGTCCTACACTGTTTTTTGCCCCTAACTTACTCAGGAGGTTCATTCGGTGGGTCTCAACAGTTTTTGTGCTGATAAATAACTTATCCGCTATTTCCTGCGTGGTCAATTCCTGAGCAATGGCCGAAAGGACTTCCAATTCTCTCCTGGTTAATTTTGGAAAAAAGGGATCCCTGGTTTTTTTTCCCATCAATTGATCCAACATCTTGGATTTTAGCTGTGGCTGCAAAAAATCCTCCCCAGCCAAAACCGCTTTCATGGCTGTGATCAGTTCAAGTCTATGGGTGTTTTTCAACAGGTAACCATGGGCTCCCTGGGCTAACATTTTCTTCACAAATGAGGTGTCCTCATGATTGCTGAGGGCCAAAATCTTCAAATCAGGCAAGAGTCTGATCAGAGGCTTACACAATTCAATCCCATTGGTATCGGGCAGATTGATATCCAAAAGCAATACATCCGGTGCATCCTTTTTGATGTTTTCCAGCGTTTCGCTGGCATTGGCATAGCTTCCGACGATCAGGAGCTCTGGCATTTCCTCTAGCATGGCTGCTATGCCACTTCTGATAAGTGAGTGATCATCTGTGATGGCCAATCTAATCATCTTCATTTTCTTTTGGTTGACATTCGATGACAAATGAACTGCCTTTTTCATCGGAATGGATATCCAATGTTCCTTCGAGATAATCTACTCTTGAACGGATGTTTTGAAGCCCGATTCCTTCATGATCTATGGAAGGGTCAAATCCTATACCATCATCCTCCACAGTAAGCTGAATCTGATTGCCATAACAGCTGATCTGAACGGTTATCTCCTTGGCTTGGGCATGTTTGATGGCATTGTTAACCAACTCTTGAGCAATTCTAAGTAAATTCAACTCGGTATTTTTTGACAATGCGTCACATGCGCCTATGTGTTGAAAAATAATTTCTGCTTCCTGTACCTCATTCATTTTTCTACAATAATCCTGAATGGCCTCTACCAAACTGAATTTTTCCAAACTAGGTGGCACCAAGTTGTGTGACAGAGCCCTCACTTGTTCACAGGACTTGTCTATCATCAGCACAGCCTCCTGTAAGATCCTGTTGTTTTTTTCCAAAAGCCCTGTCAACATGAATTTTACCGCAGAAAGGTCACCGTTTACTCCGTCGTGCAGCTCTTTCGAAATCCTGAGCCGTTCTTTTTCTTCTCCTTTGATCAGGGACTCCAGGGTCTTTATTTGGTGCTCCCGCTTTAAGTTTAAAATTTCTTGATTTTTCTTTTTTTGCCTTAGCCGCAGCAGATACCACAAAAGCATTGCCGTCAGGAAAAATCCCAAAACCAAAAACGTTAACAGCTGATTTTGATTTTTCTTTTTTAGTAATTGAAAATTGGCCTGATCTAAACTGACCCGGTTTTGAAGCAACTCTTTGTCTTTCACCTCAGAGGCAAATTTCCGCTCCAATTCGTTGACTTTCCATCGTTGGTTTTGGTTCATCATGCTGTCGTAATACAGCTCATAGGCCTCCAGATAACTCAGGGCCTCAGCAAACTGACCTTTCTTTTTATACAGTTCAAAAAGTCCTTTGTAAGCGCTGATCAGGTATTCTTTGGCTTGGACATCCCTAGCATATTGCTCAGCCAAATTCAGTTGCGTGGCAGCTGCATCCAACCTTCCTTCTTCCAGGTGAACCTTCCCTACAAAATAATGGGCGGCGGAAAGGTAATAGGGATTTCCCAATTCAATGGCCTTCTGCAGAGAAACTTTGGCTGGGGCTGAGGCTTTATCAAATTCTTTCTTCTCTAAGGCCAACTCTACCTGAGCAAAGGCATGTTGGAGGTCCAAAAAAGGAAAGTTTAAATGGTGGGCCAATTCTGTCAAACTGTCCAAATAAATTTCTGCCAAACCCAATTGCTGGTCCCTTAAGAGTACTGAGGATATACCCTGAAAGGCAAAAGCCATATCCAGACTGTCACCCAACACTTTGCTTATCTCCAAAGCCTTGTTGAAGTAGAATTTGGCTTGGTCCAATTGATAGATATCATTGAAAATATTGGCCAAATTCCCATAGCTGGTTGCCAGGCTTTTCAAATCTTGGATGTCCTCAAGAAATGAAATCCCTAATAGGTAATCATCCACTGCCTTCCCATAATTTCCCTGGTATTGGCTAAGATTTCCGGAATTGATATATACCGAGGCGATTCCCTTTTTGTACGCTATCGCATCGAAAAAAGGCAAAGCTTGTTGGTAAAAAAAGTTTGCGGAGTCATAATGCAAAACATCACTCCATACCATGCCTTGGTATAGCCATGCCCGTCCCATACCCAAGGTATCTTCCAGACTTTCCGCCAAAACAAAGGCACTTCGGTAGCGTGACAAGGCACTATCGCTGTTTTGGGTCTCCCAGTACAAGCCTTCATCAAATAGCCGTTGCAATGCTTCTGAATGCTCATGCTGACCCATGACCTCATGGATGAAACCAGAACCGAATAGTAGCATCACTATGCAATTCAAAAACCTCCTCATCGAATGAAATTGTTTTAAGGACTTAAATTACACATTTTTGGGAAGGATAGGGGTCGAAACATCCATTAATCGAGTCATCGTCAGCCCTTTATCCTCTGTTAATACCGGAATGGCGTCCGCTGGGCAACATTTATGGATCTGATTCAACCATAGAGCGGGTTTTTCAGCAGTCTTTTCCAGAATTGATGCAAATCGGACTACCGCGCTACTACATGAAATAGGTTGTCCACTGTAATTGGCAACACCACCACCATAGGCACCAAAACCCTTTTTTTCATAATAAGACCTAAAATAAAACTTTGGACTGACTTGACAGCCTTCACTTAATCCAACCACTGGAAAGGTATACCTTGCATGAATTAGGGGGTTTCGGAAAGGGTCGGAATTCCCGGCAGAAATCACAATGGCTACCCCCATGCGATACGCATGTTCATAAGCTTTCCTTAGCGGATAGCTGATGGAATCATAACAGGTGCCTTCGAGTGCCATGGCAATTACTTTATACCCTGCCTCCACCCCTATTTGGATCAAGCTTGCGAGCTGCAGTTGGTATTCTTTTGGCTCACCAAATGTTGGGAAAAAAGGCAAAAGGCCAACCTCTAAATGCGGATTCACCTGCCAAATGATTTCCAAAAGGTAGTCGGCATGGCTTCGAAATTGGCTTACCCCGAGTTGCTCCTCATCAAAATCCAGCTCCGATTGCTTTACAAGCAACCGGAGTCTGGAATCCTGCCGATAAGGTAACCCATCAATAAGGGCCAAGGATCCTTTGGATAAGCTACTCATCTTTATCAATGGATTTCCTGTCTGGATTAGGGGCAATCAAAGAAATTAAAGTCCATCTTTTGGTTGACCGAACCGGAACCGGCATTGAGGTTGGTGTCGTACAAGGCCTTTACGGTACATCCGCGGTGAATGGCATAGAGCACACACGCCCCAAAAGTGGCCAATCCGGCAACTCCTATGATGGTGACACAAATGGCGATGGTCATCCCTAAGCTGACTGCTTCATTGGGCACTACCCTTAATCCTCTGCGGATCGGATCGATGATGTTAAAAACGCTCAATGCATGCAGTCCCTGTAACCTTAAAGTAAAAGGCATTTTTTGATTCAGGCAGTTGATGGCATCGTTGTACCAATTCTGTTGCCCAAAGACGATGACCGGATTGGAAGGTGGGACGGGAACGTTGATTTTCTCGCCAAAGACCCTTAAAGTATAACGGCACCTGCTGAAAGGACCATTGGTCCACATGACCCTGATTTCTCTGTTGCCGGTGGCATTGGCAGCGGGGGCGCTGACCACATGGAAAGTTGCCGCACCTGTATGCCCTGTGGCCTGTGTGATGGTATGGTGGGTATACCTGTGTCCGGCTGGAATGGTGAATTTGTGTACATCATTGCCTGCGCCACTGTGATGCGTTCCTGCATTTCCGTGGCTTTTGGTACTTGTGAAGATGGTAACCATGTTTTTGTTTGTTTAAGGTTAAATAATTGATATAAAGGTAGATGGTCCTCTGTCTGCATCCATCAGGGCATACCCTCAAGAAAAAAAATCAGGGATTACCCTGATTAGACAATAAAAGTATGGGTCAGGTGGGGTTGAGATATTTGTTGATATGAATCGATAATTTAGAACAGGAAGATCGGTAGAAGTTTCTTGATTTTTTCTTACCCATCGTTGCCAAATCCAAAGTTTCCTTCTACATTTGCATTCCGTAAGACGGGAAGGCATTGTAGAATGTCTATCTACCGGCTTAGAATTATTTGTCCTATCGATTTAGAGGAGTGGCAGAGTGGTCGATCGCGGCGGTCTTGAAAACCGTTGTACCGTGAGGTACCGGGGGTTCGAATCCCTCCTCCTCTGCTTTTAATAGCCCGACAGAGTCGGGCTATTTTTTGTTATAGCAATTATATTTCCGTATGTACTTTGCATATATTCTTAAAAGCTTAAAGGACTCAGGATTTTATTACGGACATTCTAATAACCTTGAAAAAAGGCTGATCGAACACAATAAGGGAAAAGTCCGATCCACAAAATCCCGAACCCCATTTATCCTGTACTATTCAGAAAAATTCCCTACCAAATCCGAAGCATATAAGAGGGAAATGTTCTTTAAGTCAATTGAGGGATACAAATTTCTCAAAGAAAAAGGAATAATCTGAAACCCGAAATTATTTTACCAGGTCGATCGTGGCGGTCTTGCCCCGAAGGGATCCCTTTGGGAAAAACCGTTGTACCGTGAGGTACCGGGGGTTCTCCAAAATGGACCCCTATGGGGGAATCCCTCCTCCTCTTTCTTTTTTGAGCCGTCGGGGCTCCCCGCGGCCTGGCCCCTCACTAAAACAGTCCACCGGATTGTTTCTTGATCCTCGGTCCTCTCCTCCTCTGCTTTTAGTCAATCAAATATTTCGAAATGCCCCAAATTTTAGCGTTTGGGGCATTTTTAATTTTGAAACTTTTCGGATACCATCTTTTTCGGGTTTAAATGGTGGGGAAAACTCCTCTTCATGGATTGATGGGGAAAAATTGCTGCCTCAATTAACCTTCTATGAACATACTCGATACCAGTTCGCTTCAATAACCTTACCTTTTATACCTACGCAATGGGAGATTTTCTCAAGCTCACAGCTTAAAAAACTCCCAACTAAGCAATAAAAAGGAAAATTAAACCGGCAGACCAACACTTCGGGAACAGGAAGACAAAGAAGTGAATGAAGCACAGGGTTCAATAACAGGAGTCCAAATTTTAAGAACCACCCAAAACAAATCAAGTATAGCATCAAATTAATCAATAGGTATTAACCTGCCGGGAGTGAAGTTGGATCAGGCAGTACAGTACAGAATACACTTAAATAGTTTATTAAATATCTTCCCCCAATTGATTTATGGTTCTTCAACATTCAAAGCATGAAAGTCCACCGCATGAAACCCAAATTCTTATTTTTAATTTGGTTTGCCATTAACTCGATGCAGCTTTTCGCCCAGCAGCCCAATATATTGTTTATTTCAGTAGATGATTTGAATGATTATGTCAATGTCATGGATGGACCGATAAGGGCCTTCACGCCAAACATTGATCGACTAGCTAGTCAAGGCACTTTGTTTACCAATGCCCATAGTCAGGCCCCAATTTGTGGCCCCTCAAGGGCGAGTATTATGACTGGCCTGTATCCTTCCTCCACAGGCAACTATTTCCAGGTGGAAGATGATCATATAAGCAAAGCGAACGGGCTAAGCCAAAAAGCCATATTTATGTCTCAATATTTTGGACAACATGGCTACAAAACCATGGCTATCGGAAAAGTTTTTCACAATGGAGACAGGGCAAATACTTTTGGGGAGTACGGTGGTGGATATGACTGGTTTGGCCCTTTTCCGAAAGAAAGGTTCAATTACGACCCCTCAAAAATTGAGGGCAAGATCGGTGGTACGCAAACGGACTGGGGCGCATTTCCGGAGTTTGACAGCCTCATGCCGGATTACAAGTATGCACAATGGGCAGTCCAAAAATTGCAAGAATCACATGAAGACCCTTTTTTTCTGGCTGTTGGCTTTATTCGCCCACATGTGCCTTGGCATGTACCACAAAAATGGTTTGACATGTTTCCGCTAGAAAGCATCCAAACTCCTCCTTTTAAAAGCAATGACTTTGACGATATTCCGGCATTTTCCAGAAGGGTAAACAATGCCCCCATGATGCCCACTACAGAGGAGCTAATTAAAAACGGGCAATGGAAGGAGGTCATTCAGGCTTATCTTGCTTGTGTTGCTTTTGTAGACGCACAGATTGGCAAAGTGTTGACAGCATTGGAAGAATCGCCTTATGCAGAAAATACGATCGTGGTCTTATGGTCAGATCATGGTCACCATTTAGGGGAAAAAAACCGGGTTTCAAAACAGTCTCTTTGGGAACGGGATTCCAGAACGCTGCTGCTATTTAAGGACATAAAAGGTGATGGAGGCAAAGTTTCCCACAAACCTGTTCAACTAATGGATATTTATCCCACCCTTTTGGAATTAAGCGGTCTACCAGCTTACGAACTGGCAGAAGGAAATTCACTTGCCAACTTAATTCATCACCCTGATATGGATTGGCCCCACGTGGCTCTTACCATCTATGGCATAGGAAATGTCGCCATAAGAAGTGATCAATACAGGCTGATTCAATACGAAGATGGATCTCAGGAATTGTATGATTTAATTGAGGATCCTTATGAATGGACAAACCTCGCCAATAGCCAAAAACACGCGGGAATCATTTTGGAATTGCAAAAAGCAATCCCCAAAAAATGGGCTGAAAACTCCGATTACAGTAAACACAGATTCAATGAATATTTCATTGAAAGGTACGGGTCAAAATGACAATCATTAGAAAATGACAAGAATCAAATCCTTTCCCCACCCTAAGCCATGGGTCTTTCTTAAATTCATCAGCTTTTCCGTTTTGATCCTTTGCTTCTTGAACTGTTCGAGGTTGGATCAAAACCATGAATTACCCACTGATAAAATTGACATCTTGGTGGATACGGATCTGGGTGGAGATCCCGATGACATTCAGTCCCTGTTCCGTCTCCTTCATTATTCTGATTACCTCCAAGTAAAAGGAATCGTATCGACACCGGACGTGGACAACCCCAATCATCCCTGGGATACCATCCCAAATGTGGAAGTGATCAAAGAATGGATAAAACGGATTGACCTGGATTATTTGCGAAATCTTGGCTATTCCGAGCTCATGAGTGAGGCAGAAGCATTGGAAGTGGTACGGGCAGGAGTATGGGGTGCAAGACAGCCCGGACCGGGACAGCAAACGGAAGGAACCGATTACATCATCGATTTGGCAAGGCAATACAGTCCTGAGAATCCCCTCTGGATATTGGTATGGGGAGCCATGACCAGTACTGCCCAGGCCCTGCATGATGCACCTGATATAGCACCTAACATCCGGATTTATTTTATAGGAACGTCAAACACGCTCACGGATACCTTGAGCCGAAATTTTGTGTATGATTTTATGCGGGACCAATACCCGGACTTGTGGTGGATAGAAAGCGGAGTATTGCCCAAATGGAAACATGAAACATTGCGTGGGGTATTCCTCGGAGGACATCAGGAAGGAGAGTGGAACAACCTTGCTTTTATCGATCATAACATCCGGAATCATGGCAGCAACCGGAACGGGTATTTTGACCAAAAAAGTGGAGATGCCTTTCCCAAGGCCACATCACCAAGAGGATCCTTAAAAGAAGGTGATTCTCCTTCTTTTTTGTACCTACTCTCTCCCCTCATTGCCGGAATCGGCGATATAGACGACCCCACACAGGAAAGTTGGGGAGGCCAATACAGGCATTACGATCCAGAGAATTACCAAAATTATTATGTTGACCTAGATAGGCCCATGGAAGAATGTATCGCTACCATCAACAAATGGAGACTTCAATTCCTGTCCCATTGGAAAATGCGGTGGGACCGATACGACCGGCACCGGGACGGTACAGAAGTTTTTGAAAAGGCAAATGAGTTTAAGGTTACGGATGAGGGAGAAGAAGTTTCTGTCCTTAAAATTTTCAACCTTCCGGACAGTGTGGAATCCATACCGGTCTGTTTTGCCCGGATCAAAGATCAAGGTAAGCGTAAAATCATCATCGAAACCCCAAAAACCATCTCCAAATATTCAATTTCTCCCAAACGACTGGACATCAAAGGAGAAGTAAATGGAAAGCAGTTGACTATTGAGATTCCTGCAAACACCAAGATAGCGGTTTATATCGATAACTATCCTGAACTTTATCTGTTCCCTCAGAAAGATAGACAGGAAATAGAAAAAACTGTTCCCGTCGACCTTCCTTACTACAATGTACTTGACCATGGTATTGAACCCAATTCCAAAGCCCTGCAGACCCAAAAAATCCAATACCTGATCGATTCGGTTTCACAGCAAAAAGGAGGTGTGATTTTTTTCCCTTCAGGACTGTATCACACTGCCACCGTTTTTATGAGGAGCAATACCTATCTCTTTTTGGACCAAAATGCGGTAATCTCTGGAAGTCTCGATCCCGATGACTATCCTGAAGAAGAATTGGCGATGCAACCCGGATGGCCGCGCAGTGTAAGCCCAGACACCAATGGGTCTTTGATTTACTTTCGGGATGTGGAAAATTCCGGCATTCTTGGCGCTGGAATGATTACCGCTCATGGGGCTACTTACAGACGCATGCATTTGCCCAAATATCGATGGCTGAATATGATCCGCAGCATCAATTCACGTAACTTACATTTCAAAGATTTTCATCTTATCGATGCAATAGGCTGGAATACCCACATCATCAGAAGCGATAGTGTCTATTTTTCCGATGTCAAAATTCTCAATGAAATTCCACCCATAGGATGGAATCCAGCCCAACCCAATGGTTTCTGGAACAACACCGATGGCATCAATCCCGATGCTTCCACGAATGTTTTTGTGGACAATTGCTTTATCCATGCAGGGGATGACTGCATTACGCTGAAAATCACCAACACCAAGACCGGGGAGCAGGATGATGTACGCAATATCCATGTGAGCAACAGCATGTTCCAATCCTCCACAGGTGCGCTGAAAGTAGGCACTGAAACACTTGGAGACTATATCGAAGATGTTTATTTCAAGAACATCGATATTTTGGATATGCGTTCGGGATATCCCTTAAAAATAACACCCCACGATCGGAGCACCATCCGCAAGGTGGTTTTCGAAGATATCTATCTCGAACAGACCAAAGGCCATTTTCTTGAAGCCCGAATAATTGGACCACGAACAAAGGAACAGGATTACCAACCTGTAATCGATGGCATTTATCTTACCAACATTCATTTGTTCAATAAAGAAGTTACCGCCTACATACATGGGTTTTCTCCAAAGGACAAGGTGAAAAACATCCACTTTAAAAATCTCAGGATCGAAGGAAAAAGAATTCAAAAAATCGATTCAGCGATTTTCATTCTAAATAAAAATGTGGAGGGGATAAAAATTCAATAGAAACCTCATAAGCTTGGATAGTGTACCCTTTACGCTGCCAAGCCCACTTCTTCAAAGTCAATTTCAAAGGAAGCCCCCGGATTGGAGCTGATGGTTAACTGTCCGTTGATCTGCCGGGTGAGGGTACGGACAAGTTTCAGACCCAAGGACTTGGTTTTATCGATGTCCAGGCTTTCATCCAAGCCTTTGCCTGTATCTTCCACCAAAAGTTTGTAGGAGCCTGGTTTGTACTGGCTGAAGGTAATATTGATCTCACCAAATTCCATATTTTCAAAAGCATATTTCAGGGAATTGGATAAGAGTTCATTGGTAATCAAACCTATGGGAATGGCCATATCCATATCCAGGCTGATTTCTTCCGCTTCTATGTTGACAATGATCTGTTTGTCTGATCGGTAGGTTTGGGTCAAAAAATCACTCAATTGGTGCATGTATTCCTGCATGTTGATCTTGGACAGGTTTTCATACTGATAGAGTTTCTCATGGATCAGGGCCATGGTCTTCACCCTGCTTTGGCTTTCCTTCATGGCATCCTTTACTTTGGCATCCTGCAAACCACGGGTTTGCATACTCAGTAGGCTGGATATGATCTGAAGGTTGTTTTTGACCCGATGGTGGATTTCTTTCAACAACAATTCCCGCTCATCGTTTTGTTTGGCTATTTGCTTGTTTTTTGCCTCTAAGGTGTCATTGTGCTTCTTGCGGATTTTGGCTAGCCTGAAAAATAAGGCGGCTACCACCAGAAACAGCATCAGCCCACCGATGCTCAAGTAGATCTGGGCTTGTTGTTTCTCCGACCGAAGGTTCTGAATTTCCCTTTCACCTTCCAAAACAGAGATGGCTTGGTCTTTTTTCTCCGTTTCATATTGGGTTTCAAGTTCTGAAAGCTGCCTGTTTTTTGTCTCATTAAAAAGTGAATCTGAGTACGTATTGAAAAGCACCAAATAATCATAAGCATTCCTATAATCACCTTTGTTCTGATACGTTTCCGAAAGGCCTTGATAAGATTCCTTGATGGCGCTGATATCATTCAGTTGGATTCTGATCGTCAGCGCGTTTTCGAGATACTTCAAGGCCTCATCATATCTACCCTCTTTGTTCAGGGCATAACCTATATTAAACAAAAACCCCGAATAGTCTTGTGTATTTTCATTTTTAACATGCGCCAATGACTGATTGTAGAATTCCACCGCCTTCTTGTAATCCTTTTTGGTAAACTCAATATTGCCCATCAGATTGAGCGCCAATCCCATTCTTTCCTGCAATCCGTTCTCCGCATAGTATGCATAACCATTCCGGGCATACATCATGGCAGAATCCAAACTCCCGTGATTGAAGTGGTAGTTGCCTAATTTCAAATCCAAACCTGCTTTTTCGAATTTGTTTTCCCTTTTTTCAAAAAAGCTTTTGCTCTTGAGCAGGGCAGCATATTGTTTGTCAGTTTCACCTTTATAATTGTAAACATCAGCCATCATTGAACTCAGTCTGTTGACATAAAATTCATGTTCATTATGTTCTGCGATTCGAAATCCTTTTAACAGCATGGTTAAACCTTCGTCCTGTCTGTTTAGATTCGAAAGGACCATGTTCTTGTTCATGTATAGCCCTATCCACCTAACTGCCATTGAATCCAAATAGGTGTTCAAAAGGGAGTCGGTCTTTTCTAAATACTCCAAGGCTGTATTATGTTTCGATTGTATACTATGTACAAGTCCTAAGTTTTCGTAGACATTTGCAAGGGACTTTGCATCGTTTAAAGATTCAAATACGGGTATGGTTTGGAGGTAATTGTTGATGGCTGAATCATACTGCCCTAATTTTTCCTGCATCACACCTATGTTCATTGCCAAACCTGAGGCCTCCTTAATTTCACCCGCCTGTTCATAATATTCTTTTGCAAAAGTGAATGCCGCTTTGGCAGCAATGATGTCACCCCTATAATATTCCAGTAATCCCAAAGATTTGTATAGGTCGGCTCGAATTCCCGGGATGTCAGTTACTTTTGGGTCACGGATGGCGGAATTAAAAAAATCAAAAAACAAGGGGTCCAAGCTATCTATCCCTTGTTTCTCTAATTTGGCTAGTACCTTTTTTGCATTATCTAAGTCTTTGTCTTTGAGATGCGTTTCATATTGCTTTTGATAATACCCCAAGGAATCCTGTAACCATTGTGCGCTTTGTGGAAAAGCAACAGATTGAATGAATAAAAACATAAAAAGGGTTATCTGAAATTTAATTTTCATCTCATTTATGATTTTAAAAATTCAAAACGATTGATTGAATTCAAAAGGCTTTCAATAATTTATGCTTGTAGAAATATACTTATGTTTATTCAAAAGAAGAAATTCTTGTTCAGACTTAATTTCCTTAGGGTTTCCCAATCAAAAAACTGCCTTTTAAGACATTTCACCTGTTGTTTAATTCAAATCTGATAGGCAGTTGATAAGCAACTTCTCTGGGTTCTCCGTTTTGTAAGGCAGGGGACCAATTTGGCATTTCATTGACCAACCTTAAGGCTTCTTGGTCCAAAGTTGGATGCACTCCCTGAGAAACATAGGGTTTTAAAATTTTTCCTTCTTTGGAAATCCTGAAATTTACCAAAACCACACCCTCAACACCTTGTCTAAAGGCCAGGTCCGGATATTGGATTGCTTCCTGGATAAAAGTGGCTATGGCTTCCTGACCGCCACTGAAAGCAGGCAGTTCCATACTTCTTATTGAGACAGCTTCAACATTGGAAACTTTATTTTCTGCAACCAATCTTTGTTCTTGGGCCTTTACGGATAGAATTGTCAAGAAGGATAATGCGAGCACTGTAATTGTATTTTTCATGATTCATTTAGTTTATGTGGTTAAAACTTTAAATGAATCTACCTGAAATCTATATGTCACCCCTTGATCGAGGGAACAACGAGCATGAATTGTGAAAGAAGTGTGCTAAAATGTCAATTACAAAAAAATTACAGCATTCTGATTTGGTGTAGTAGCCAACTGTATTGATTCCTACTGATGGGAATTTCTTTGCCTGCGATCTGTACCGATTCAGATTGGATGCTGTCTATTTCCTCTAAATTGATCAAAAAAGATTTGTGAATCCTGACAAACCGATTGGCATCAAGCTTGCCTTCCAGCTCTTTAAGGATGGATCGGATCACATATTTTTTACTTTTGGTGTGTACTTGGGTATAATTGGCGTCCGCCTCAAAATAAATGATTTCATCCAACTTGAGTTTGACCAGCATGCCATTGGTTCGAATAAACATGCTGTCTTTCAATACAAAGTCTTCTTGGTTTTCTTCGTGTGATTTTTTCGCCTGTTCCTTGGCAAAGTTGGCCATGGACATTTCTATGCAGGCCAAAATGTCTTTTTCATTGTAGGGTTTGACCAAATATCCGTAAGGATGCACTTCTTTGGCCCGGTTGAGCGTCTGCATATCTGAATAAGAAGTCAGCATGATAAAAGGCAAATGATAATGCTCATTGATCTCAGCAGCGAGCGCTATGCCATCTTTGCCTCCTTTGATATGAATGTCCAACAAGGCCAAATCCGGGGATTTTTCTTCAATCATAGCCAAGGCCTCTCTGGCACTGACAGCAATCCCACAGACCTCGTAGCCCATTTCCTCCAAGATATCCTTGAGGTCCTCCGCAATCACCAACTCATCTTCAACGATCAGGATTTTAATTTTACTCAATGTGTTTTTCGTTAAGCATCCCTTGCAATTAATTTGAAATGAAAATCATTTGGAAATTTCGCCCAATGGCGGGCTTCAAACCTCAGAAATACCATTCTTTTCAATAAAGATACTTTTTTCCCCTGATCACACAAATGTTACTGATTACCAAATTTCCAAGAAATCGTATACGAACCATTTGGGCTGATATCCCAACCTAAAAAAATCTAATAGAAATGACTATTCCAACTCAATCCGCCATACTCTCCTGAATCTCCTCTATCCTGTGTAAGATATAAAAGATGGCAAAGGGTAACTGGGGCAGCACAAAAAGCGCATAATGAATAGGGGTCAGTACTTGGAACTCTTTCAAATTGATTCCCTTTTGGTGGGCAAACAGGAGTACCGCCATCAGGATCAATCCTGCAAGGCCATTGGCAACCAACACTTTTGTTTTCGAATTCATGGGCCGTAAAATGAGACAATCACTAAAAATCAGTCCTAAAATAAAGTCTAATATCTCAATTTTCCAAATGCATAAATCAACTTAAACTTGTTGAAAATGAAATAGTTATGCCCTTTTTTATTTAGAATTCACAATTCTGTTGCTCTTCCCTATAAAACTGATTTTGGACGTGCAAAAATTCTTTTATTGATTTTCGGAATTCTTACTTAATTGTTTGGAAGTATCCCCGCATGTAAAGGCAAAAATTTAATCACCAATTAATTTTTGCAACAGGTTTCAAATTTTTCAATGCAATTTGCAGATTTCCCCGAGAGAACCTCCTACACTTATTTTTTCAATTATGAGGCCTCTAGTATCCTAATTAACTTCAATCAGAAAATCGCTTTAATCAGGTGAAATTCTCAATACCTCAGACCACAAATCAAATGATGTATACCATGCCATTGGGTCAAAATGCCAATCTTACCTTTACTCCCAAATACATGATTTCTCTTCGGGAAGGCAGTGAACTTGGGGATAGTTTTCTTGGGCTTAACCTAGGTGCCGGAATCGGGATCATGGATAACCTGAATGCAAGGCCAGAAGTTGGGCTGATGTTTGTGCCGGGAGAGCAAGGTAGTTTCTTTAATTTTGGACTGGGAGCTTCCTGGGTTTTCGGAAAAGCAGAGAATTGATTTTTCCACCTTAAAGTCGTAAACTTTTTAGAAGCTGAACCTGGAAAGTGTTCAGCTTTTTTTATGCTTTGTGGTCATTATTGAAAACCCAAATACTTGACCTTAAGCCTTACTTAAAAATCCCCATGTCATACTCCAGGCCTAACCCCGGCCCCTCAGGTACCTTAATCTGCCCATTGAAGATATCAAAGTGTGGGAAGTACCAGTCCGGATATTGTTTCTTTCCACCCAGGAATTCCTGAAAACCTTCCAGTAGTGGTGAAACCGAGGCAAACTGGAAGAAAGGAGCCGCGAGGGGATCATCTTTAGGGCTGTGGGGAGCCATGGTCCGTCCATGGGCTTTGGCCAGTTTTTCCACATAAAAAGCCCGCAGCAACCCGCCATTGTAATACAAATCCGGTTGAAGCACATGATACACGCCTGTCTCGGCAATATCCCGCCACCTCAGGTAGGAAGTATCCTGCTCCCCTCCTGCCAGCTTCATGGTGGTTAAGGTTTCTGCCACCTTTCTGTTGGAGGCATAATCTTCCCAATAGCAAGGTTCTTCAAAAATGGCCACACCATGTTCTTCCAGGAATTTAGCCATCTTGATCCCCTCTTCCTGATCAAATGAACTGTTGGCATCTGCATAGACTGTGAGCTCCTCTCCAAGGATTTTCCGGATCAGGGGAATCAGCTGCTCGCTACGGCCCGGTGCCGCATCGGCATTTTTGCTCATTCTGCCGCCCACTTTGATCTTAATCGCCTTCGCGCCGGTTTCTGACAGCTGCTTTTGCAAATTGGCCACTTCTTCTTCAGGACTAGTTTCCCGGGTCAGGCTGGACACATACATGGGGATTTCGTGGCGGATCCTTTTACCGAAAAATGTAGAAGCCGGAAGTCCGGCTGTTTTTCCCAAAAGATCCATGATGGCAATTTCGATATGCCCCAAAGGATTGAAAAGGGGAATCCCGGAATATTTGTAAACCACGCGGGCATGGGCGATTTCGTCCAAAATGGTTTCAATATCCCGGGCATCTCTTCCCATAAAAAAGGGCTGCAACAAGTCCTGAAGTACGGGTAAGAAATAGGCCATCCTGAAATTCAGGACCGTTATTCCCTGAACACCCTCTTTGGAACGGATCAGGATAAACTGCTGGCCTACTGCCTCTTTGATTTCTATTTGATCGATGATGACAGGGGATTTCAGCCATTGGTGCAGGTCCAATATCGGCGCCGGATAATGGGGGCTATCCTGGACATCAGGCCTTCCCTGTGTTGCCTGCATGCTTTGAGGAATCAAGGAAGACGCCAAAGTGATGCCAGCTACATGGTGGATAAATTTTCTTCTTTTCATTCTTTATGGAGGAGTTAAGCATTTCTAAAATAGAACATTATTGTCTCTTTAAAGATTAAAAGGGGAAATATTTCAAGTGATGAATAAAAAGGGTAATGATTACCTGCGTAATGCGGACGAGGGTAAAAAATGGATAAATTTACCTGCGTTGCAATTTTAAGAGTGATCATTAACCACGTCCCAAGGCTAATTTGATAGTAAACCTTATTACCATTCGACTTCTTAAATACTACATCAAAAATTCGATAGCATTTGAGGTATTGTTAAAGAAATGAGAAATACTATACATTGGTTGTATTTAGTGGTAAAAAAATCCGAATATTTTGTCACTGATTGGGAAAGTGTAAAAACCAGTAAAAGGAATATAAAAATGTATAAAATGTTAAAAAACAGACTGAGGACATGAGGAAAGGAGCTAGAATTTTCGGTGTATGTTGGATGATTTTCTTTGGGGTGTCAGCCTTAATAGGATTTTCTAAAAATACCTTCGATTTAAATCAACCAAATGGTTGGGGTTACCTGGCAGGATTTCTATTGATTCAGACTTTATTTATCTCGATAGGATATCTTATTTATAGGTGGGGTAATCAAAGTTCAGGAAAAAAAAAATCCAAGAAGCTAAACACCAACCCTAATATGAAACATCATAAATAAGACCCTGGAATAGAAAAAACAACGCCATATGTCCAATCTACGGAAACAACCTTTGGATTGCTTAATGTTCTACACTAAAAAAAAGGAACTTCGTATCTGAAGTAATCAAAAATTGTAAAAAATACACTTATTAATTTTTTTAACCTTTGTATATTTACTAAGGCTCATCAGGGAGATGTTAATGGTAGTATGATAATCATTAAGATAATTTTGAATCCATAGACATCTGACGGAATATTGAAGATTTAATTTATACTTTCTCAGGTCGAAGATCTAATGCAAACAAACCTAAAAATCGAACCCCCCAATAACCATCATGCACATGAAAGCAATCATCTTGAGTCAACCCGGACAGTTTGAACACCGACAACTTGACCTGAATCCCTCGCTGAATTCAGGTGAAGTCTTGCTTAAAGTACATCGGATAGGCATATGTGGAACGGATATGCATGCTTTTCGGGGAAAGCAGCCTTTCTTCTCTTACCCAAGAATATTGGGCCATGAACTTGGGGTGGAAGTAATTGAAATCGGAAACGAAGTAAAAAATGTCAGCGTAGGTGACAGATGTTCGGTAGAACCCTATTTCAATTTCGGAAGGGATCAGGCGGTAAAAAGCGGCAAAACCAACTGTGGTGAAAACATCTCTGTTTTTGGCGTTCATGAGGATGGGGGTATGAGAGAATACATTCGCATGCAGGCCAGGTACCTGCATCCTTCCCCCAAACTTTCTTACGAACAGCTCGCTTTGATAGAGCCCCTAAGCATCGGTTGCCACGCGGTAAACCGATCCCAAATGTCCAAAGAAGACAAAGTCCTGGTCATCGGAGCAGGACCCATTGGATTGTCCACCATTCAATTTTCCAAAATCAAAGAGGCGAAAGTGGCCGTGATGGATATCAATGAGGAGCGCTTGGAGTTTTGTAGGGAAAACTTTGATTTGGCAGGTGCCATACAGGCCAAATCTGATCCCTTGATAGAACATATTCGAAATGCCTTTGAGGGGGATTTGCCGACCATTGTGATGGATGCTACCGGAAATCCGCATTCTATGAAAAATACCTTTGACTATGTGGCATTCGGTGGAAAAATCGTATTTATAGGTTTGTTTCAAGGAGATTTTACCTTTTTTGATCCATTGTTTCATAGAAAAGAAATCACCTTGATGGCAAGCAGAAATTCGCTGGGCAAGGATTTTAAACAGATCATCGGGCTCATGGAACAAGGATTGATCGACACCGGGCTTTGGATCACCCACAGGATTGCTTTTCAGGATTTGCCGGAACAATTTGAAAGCTTATTGCTGCCGGAAACCAAGGTGATCAAAGCGATGGTGGAATTATAAAAAAAATGGACAGTCCTTTCAGTCCCTGTGAATATTTTAAATATTGAATGGGTTAGATAGACTTTTAAGGTAAATTGCTTCTCCAAAGATTCGGAAGAAATTTCTCGTACAATAAATGTCTCCAAGTCGACCAATCGTGCCCACCATGGCCTCCCTGATAATATTCATATCTGATTTGGTGATTATCGAGTGCATCCGTCAGTGCTTTTACCCTACCCCCAAAAAAACCTTTTGCTTCCTCAGTTCCCTGTCCCACAAACAGGTAATCAACTTTTTTATTGACCTCGGGATCATTGAGAAATGCAGCAAGTGTTGTTTCTGCATCTCCATCTCCAGCACTGAGAATGCCGAAATTGGCAAATAAATCCAAGGACCGGAAGCCAATAAACATGCTGTGCCTGCCACCCATGGACAGCCCGGAGATGGCCCTTCCTTTTGGGGACTCAACGGTATTGTAGTTTTCATCCACCAAAGGTATCACATGGCCCCTGAGCTCCTTTTCAAACAAATCAAAAGTCAACTCGGTATGTTGGGGATGGTTCCGGTGAATGATCTGATTGTTGGGGATCGCTATAAGCATGGGTTCGGCTTTACCCTCGGAAAGGAGATTGTCCATGATGAAATTTACCCGCCCGTCAAACACCCAATTGGATGGCAATTCTCCACTTCCTCCCAAGAGATACAGGACGGGATAAGCTTTGTTTGGGTCATATCCTGGGGGCGTGTACACATACATTTCACGCTCACCCTGAGTCACCTCCGAATGATAGACATGTCGGGTTACATTGCCATGGGGTACATTTTTGGCATCGTAGTAAGCAGGACCGTCCCCATTCACCACCAACTGACTGTAAGGAGGCATGGCGGTAAAGGCTGCATAGGTATTGCTGGGATCGGTGATCTGCATGCCATCTACATTGAAATGATAGGCATACATATCCGGATTCAAGGGACCTACCGTCACAGCCCAAACCCCATCTTCTCCTTTCTCAAAAGGTACAGGCTCATTCCCCCTTCCCAATCCGGTAAGCAAGGCCACACCCGTCAAATGGACTTCATTTGCTTTTGGGGCTTTTAACCGGAAGGTTACAGTCCTGTCATCGTGTACCTCCGGTGAATTGAGTGGAGCACTGAAAGGTTTCAGTCCTTCCGTGTCTTTTTGTGGATTGTAATCCAAATTGACATTGGCCTGCTGGGCTTCTCCATGGGGACACAGGAAGATCATGAGCGATGAAAACAGCAGAATGGAAAGCAATTTGCCTGAAAAAGGGTTCATGGTTCTTCTTGGTTATTTTTGAAAGAGTAAGGGCGCCAACTGGTACAGACTCCTTCGCCAAGTCAGAAACTCGTGGGCTGTTTTATCCGACACGTAAGAAACAGCTGGGTAACCCGCCTCCTTAAGTTCCTCCACCGCTGTATTAACCCGATCAGGATTCTCCTTGCTGCCTGCACTGATAAAGACCAATCTGAGGTTGGGATGGTTTTTCAAATCCTCGGGAGCATAAATCCCACCACTGAAAAGTGCATAATGCGAAAATACCTCAGGATGATTCAATGTAATCATTTTCGTTTCCATTCCGCCCATCGATAGCCCGGCCATGGCCCTGTGTGGTTGATCAGCAATTGTTCGGAAATTGGCATCTACATAGGGAATCAATTCATTCACTAATACAGTCTGGAAAGGCTTGATGTCGAAATCCCGTAAGCCTCCAAATTTGATTTCATTGGTCATGCCATAGGTCATCACGATGATGAATGGCTGTATCTTTCCTTCTGCGATGAGGTTATCCATGATGAGGTTTGCGCGTCCCTGATTGGTCCATGCGGTCTCATCCTCCCCCCATCCGTGCTGTAGATACAATACCGGGTAACGCTTGTTCACGTCATTGCCATATCCAGGAGGTGTATACACAAAGGCCCTGCGGGATGTCTCCGTACTTTTGGAAGGAAAAAGAACTTGTTGGACATGGCCATGTGGGACATCTTTTAGCGCATAGAAATCCTGATCGTGTGCCGGGATTTCAATCCCGCTCTCCCAACGGGTGGATCCGTAGAAATTGAGTGCCCCTGGATCATTGAATTTGCCGCCATCCACCGTAAGGTTGTAGTAATGGAACCCTTCATCCAATGGACCTTCTGTGGTCCCCATCCAAGTACTGTCTGCCTGCTGTGTCAGCGTGGTTCCTCCTCTTCCGCCAAGGCCTAGGCTCGCTTTGATGCTTTTGGCCTCAGGAGCTATGACGCGAAACCGGGCATATCCTTGAGAGTTCACCATAGGATACTCCTGCCCGGCTTGATTGAGACTTGAGGGTTTAAAATCTTCCACGACTTCTTTGTCTTGGGCAAATGTTCCTGTGCCAAATAGGCACAGGAACATGCCAAAAAAGGCTGCTTTCTTCATACTGGTTTGTAGGTTTATAGGTTTATTTTTTTAATTCTTATCAAAGCAAGATGGATGAAGACCATTGTCAGCATACGACAAAATCAATATCCTTCAAATCAAACCACCATTCCCGAAAAAACCATCAAGCTTGACAGCAAAACCCCACACCACATTCACAATCTCAAAACTTCAGTAATGGTGATAAAAATATGGGTCTAATATCAAGTGTAATTTAAACACTTTTTTATATAAAACCATACAATTTGTTTAATTTTTGAATTTTAAAATAAAAAAGGATAGCATTTCATACCAAAACCAATAGCATCCTGTGACCTAGGTTTCCTAACCTACGAAATTGACCCCTTGCCATACATGCGCTTGCTTCTTTTCAATTCATTAAGTTGCCAGGTAATATCCAAGTCCCGATAAAGCTTTGATGCAAATCAAGGTTATCATTCCAACTTTAAATCGATACATGGCGACAAAAGAAACAATTACCCAAACAATACTAGGGATAAAGTAACCTGTCAATTTTCGGGGGGGTTCTTGTAATCCATTTCCTTTTTTCCAACGTGGTTCCTATTCTATACGGCTATTCTATTTTAAAGTCGACTAATTCGTAATTGGCGTTTCGACCTCCTGCTTCTGTTCTTTGTAAGATGCCTTTTTCTACCAAGTCTTTTATATCCCTTAAGGCGGTGTCTGAGGAAGTTTTTGTGATTTTTGCCCATTTTGAAGTTTGCATTTTTCCTTTAAAGCCGTCAAAAAGTTTGTTGAGTATTAATCGTAGGCGTTCGCTGATGGACGTATTTTCATATAGTTTCCAAAACTTGCCTTTGTTCAATATTTTTTCTGTGGTGTTTTCGATGGCAAGCATCGCATTTTTCAACCAAAGTATAAACCAGTCTAGCCATTCTGTGATGTCGCCTGAACTGTGTTGTACTTTTTGCAATACTTCATAATAGCGTTTCCGTTCGGTTAGTATTTGGCTTGACATACTGTAAAAGCGCTCTCCTCTCCCCTCGGCACGGGCAAGCAACATATCCGTGATAGCTCTTCCAATCCTTCCGTTTCAATCGTCAAAGGGTGAATGATGATAAACCAAAAGTGCGCTATCGCGCTTTCAAAACAGGGTCAAGATTGCTGTCATTGTTAAACCAATCCATAAATTTGTCCATTTCAATTTTTAAAACGTCCAAAGTCAATACGTTTATCGTAGCTTCTTCCTTTTTAAGGATTTTGGTGGTGCAACCCGCTACTCATCTTAACTCATTGCCATTCACCGATAGCACGAAAATTGGACAATTATAAACTGTTTTTTATTGCTTCTATCTTGTTGGCGGGAGAGCCGTCGGCTTTCCGTTTAAGGTATTGAAGAAATCAACTTTCATCGCTTGTGCATCGATTTCCCGAATAATGTTAACGTTCGTTGGCGAGTCGAACTTCTGCCACCGGTATTCCTGATCCGGACCGAGCACCACCGAAGGCTCGACCAATGTAAGCCATGTCTTCCCAAGGTGGTTGCCAATGACCATTGATATCGTCGTCAGGTCATAGAGCGATTTCGTGGTGTCAGTGGAGTAAATATTCGAAATTGCTACAAGATATTTGCCCAATCGATTGTCGGGATAAAGACCTAACTCAGTGCGTTTGTCGATGGCGAGGCTGGCTCCGGTGGGATTTTCAAGCATGATCCAGAACTCGAGCCCACTCTGACCTATTAGATAAACTGACCAAGGGTCGTTCTCTCCGTTAAAGCTCCAGTCGTTGACCGCTTCCGGGCCACCGCCCAGCCAGACGATTTTGATTCGGATTTTCAAGTCCAATCCTTCTTCACGTGCAAGAAGAATCGCGTTGGCGATGTTGGTGCATGGTCCGACAGGGAGTACCATACGGGATTGTCGGGAGATGCGCCACGAGCTGCTGCCAGAATTGCTTCGCTGGCTTCGTTTTTGACCGGCTTCGTCTCCTGCCATTTGCCACTGGCGGGAACCTGCAATGGCAGTTTTGCACCGTGGAACACCGGAGGCATTAGATTTTCGGGACGATGCTTCAAAAGTCCGCTAGCGCGACTGAGCTGGATGATGTAGTGAATCTCACCAAAGTTAATCTGCTCCTGTGCATGCCCACCGTGATCGGGGCGGAGACCGTGATGGATGCTGTTGATGCCCAGCAAGTCCAAGTTGCTAAAAAGCCCGTAGCCGATGTAATGCTGGTCATCGATTTCGTTGCGGGCATCGGTGTCGAGAATAACCTGCGGCAGGTGCAGTGTTTCCGGCGCATGGACCCTCACGATGGCGGAAGATACCTCCTTGAATGTGTCTCCCACCTTTGATCCCATGACGACGCGGTAAATCCCCGGTTGCTGGTATGTGTGGTTGACAGAAGGGCCTTCAGCTTTCGCCCCGTCCCCCAGCTCCCAGTATGGATCACCCAGATTGCCGCTGAGCATGAATGTCACGGGCTTCCCTGCCAATACCGGCCCATCGAGAGGAACAATCGTTGCTGCAGACAACTTGTCGTGTTCAGATGATTTTGCAGATTTGGCTTGTGAGTTGGCGCAGCCTGGTAATAGGCCAATGATGAGGCCGAAAGCCAGAAAAACTGCGGCCGTCCGGCGAACCAATTGACTTGGGTATTGCACAGGATTTCTCCCCAAATCACTGGCCCCAATAGTCAACTCGCCGAGATGAGAGGCAAGTATCCCCCCGATCATAACATCAACAAATTTCTCTTCATTATTCATTATTTTTTTTATATCTGTTTAAATTTAGATGTTACCATAAATTCGTGGATTTCAATTTGTTTGAAATGCATGTACGCAATGATACCAGTAAAATAGTATGTAATATAATACTCGCCAGGAAACTGAAATGTCCGGCGGGGGACTTCCAACTCGTTTGAAGTAGAATATTGGGTTACTGGCAAAGAAGCGGTTAACCCTATTGTTTAATACAGATATAAATATAAAATAGATTTTTTAAACTCCGCCTTACTCAAGACCTTATTGGGCTGAATATTAAGAGTGAAATTCCTGCCTATGAAATGCTTCCAATCAAATCCAGCTTTCTATTGATTCTTCCTTTGTCGCAATAATAAGGAGAAGCCTTTTCGTCAAAATCCAATGTCAATGATCATTGAACGGCCCTTCGCTCATCCTACATCCGTCATCGGTCAATCCCATATCATTCCGGTTTCGCATCATTGGCTGATGTGACATACAGCCCGATCAAACTCCCGGTAAATCCACCTGCCACATTGGTAGAAAGGATATCACCTGATACGGTACCCCCCAAATTCACAAAATCTGCCCCTCCTACGGCATAGCTAAAAGCATAATCATCACCTTGGGCCTCCACCTTCAGGTGAATGGGGCCCTTGGCATCGATTTTTTGGCTCGCCAAGATTTTGGAAGCTCCTTTTTCGGTTCTTTCAAGCACCAGATGTTTGTCATTGCCCTTCTTAGTGACGCCGAATACATAATTGAATCTCTCACTTTGAAGACAGGTGATTCCAGCCAAATCCTCTTCGGATTGGGGTGTGAATTCCAAGGTGGTCGTGAAATTGAAATTTTTGTGCATCTGTCTGTAAAATAGGGTAGACGTGGGCTTCACCTCTTTGATGTTGACCTCAAAGGGACTTATTTCCAAACCTTTTTCAGTGATGGCCATAAAGTCTTCCCGTGGGCCTCTCAGTCCTATCCAGCGGTAATCCAATTTATCGGATTTGAAGTCTTCTGTATAGGTAAAATTGCCATTGGGGAAGAATCCATCTTGTCCGGCTTTGTTAATTACCCCTTTTGGCATTTTGATCTTGGGCTCCATGGGAATCAATCCATTTTCAAATACAGGGAAATTCCCTGACCAATCTACTGGCAAAATAAAGGTCTCTCTTCCCGAATTTACCCTGTCCTTATCATTGGGACGAATGCCCAAGAATACACCATAGTATTTGTCATCGGGTCCCATCACCAAGTCAGCATGACCTGCCCAATCCACTTTGTTTTTCCGGTCTTTTGCAAAATACCGCTGTGTAAGAATGGGGTTACTAGGAGCTGGAATGTATGGACCTTTAGGTGCATCACTGACAAAAACAACTTCGCTGTGCCAATCACCGGTACCACCTTCTGCACACATCAGGTAATATTTTCCGTTCTTTTTGTAAATATGGGGGGCTTCTATCCAAATCGGTTTTTGAGAAAGATCCACCCCTCCATCCACGATGATCTTGTCTGTGCCTTTGATCACTTGATCCGCTTCCATATCGTATTCCCAGATTTTGATCACCCTGTGTCCGTTGTACAATTCTTTTCCTCTATCAGGAGCATCATTGTGAACCACATAGGCCTTACCGTCCTCATCGAAAAACAATGCCGGATCAATCCCCCCAAATTCCAGTTTATAAGGATCGCTCCATCCCTCTTTAGGGTCTTTGGTTTTTACCACCATGTTTCCAATCCCTCCAGCAAACTGTGTGACGATCATGTAAAAGGTGTCATTGTTTTCATTATAAATGATATCCGGGGCATAGATCCCGGCACTGATGCCCGTATCATGCACTTTCAACTGGGACTTTCGGTCCAAAACATGGCCTATCTGGGTCCAATTGACCAGATCATTGGAATGGAAAATAGGCACCCCCGGAAACATGGCAAAGGAGGAATGAACCATATAATAATCCTCCCCTTTTCTGGTAATGGATGGATCAGGATAACAGCCCTGAAGAATGGGACTGTAAAATTCATCCTCTTCTAATGGATGGTCTTTGTAAACCTGATCATCCCCTTGATAAATCGCTTGGGAGAATATCGGTGGGTTTTTTGCCTTATTCTGGCTGAATGCACCGGTGACGGAAAACACTGCGATCATTACAGCTAACAGGCATTTTTGAGGGTTCTTCATGGTTGATGTTTTTAAGTTGATTGTTATTTTTAATGGATAATCCGTGATCAAGTAGCCTCTTTTTGGCTGGATCAAAACGGAAATCCCTCCGATCCTTACTGATTTATGGTTGATTCTTTGCTTTCGTTTTCATGGTAGAAAGGGACAGTTTTTCACGCCAAAGAGGAAAATTATTGACGCCTTTATTTAGAAGCCTCAATGAGATAAGTACCTCCCTTTTCTGTGGATAATTCGTATTCATACACCTTTTTGATTTCTGGAAGCGCTGATTTTTCATCCGTATTGACCAATGCTTTTTTAACGGTAGGGGTTTCGAAAAATGAATTGGTAGGTTTACCATCTGACGCTTTGAGACCTTTGCCTTGTAATGGGTAATAGGACCTGAGTACACACACCCCACCTTGTGTTGATTTCAATTCAATCCGCTTTGGCTGATTGGATTCCCATTCCACTGAAACCTGAAACCCTCCTCTTGCCCTTAATCCAGTGACGCTGCCCGTACTCCAGGAATCGGGCAAAGCCGGCAATACATGGATAGCCCCGTCGTGACTTTGCAGGAGCATCTCTGCAATCCCTGCCGTACAGCCAAAATTTCCATCAATTTGAAAAGGGGGGTGGGAATCAAACAAGTTGGGATAAGTTCCTCCCTTTTGTCTTCCATTGGGCAGTATCGCAGGACTCAACTGGTCTTTGATCAGCTTCAAGGCATGGTTGCCATCCAACAGTCTGGCCCAAAGGTTGACTTTCCATCCCATGGACCAGCCTGTAGATGCGTCTCCCCTTGCCACCAAAGAAGTCTTGGCCGCTTCAAACAATTCCGGGGTGCTATAAGGTGAAATCTGATTGGAAGGATACAACCCATACAAATGAGAGACATGCCGATGGCTGTCCTCAGGATCGTCCCAATCCTGCATCCATTCCTGGAGTTGGCCCCACTTGCCTATCTGCATAGGGGGCAATTTGTCCGTTTTTTCCTGAAGGACCCTTACAAATTCCGGATCGGCACCTAGTATTTGAGTTACTTTTGCTGTTCTGGTAAACAAGTCAAAAACCAACTGATTGTCCATCGTGGTCCCTGCAGCGATGGAGGCATCGGGATGAATCGATGGCGCATTCTCGGGGGAGTTGGAAGGCACCACCACCAGCCATCCATTTTCCGGTTCTTCTACCATAAAGTCCAACAGGAAATTACAGGCCTCTTTGAGTACCGGGTACACTGACCTTAGGTATTCTTTGTCTCCGGAAAATTCATATTTGTCAATCAGATGCTGGGACATCCATGCGCCTCCCATGGGCCACATGCCCCAGAAAGCCCCATCAATCACCCCATTGACCCGCCAAATGTCCGTATTGTGGTGCACTACCCATCCCTCTGCGCCATACATGTCCTTGGCAGTTTGCCGCCCTGTTTCTGAGAGTTCCTTGACCATTTGAATAAACGGCTCATTCAATTCTGACAGATTGGTCAACTCGGAGGGCCAATAGTTCATTTCAGCGTTGATATTCAAGGTGTACTTGCTGTCCCAAGCTGGCTTCAACTGATCATTCCAGATGCCTTGGAGGTTGGCTGCCTGACCTCCAGGTCTGGATGAAGAAATCAATAAAAAACGGCCAAACTGAAAATAGAGCGAGGCAAGAGCAGGGTCATTTCCTTCAGCAAATTTCTCGATTCGCTCATCAGTGGGCAAATCCGCAGCTTCTGTACGGCCAAGGTCCATGCTGACTCTATCAAATAGTTTCCTGTAATCAGCCACATGATCTGCAAAAATCCTGTCAGGACTTTTTTCAAGGGCATTTTTCAGGAAACCTTCGGCCTTATGTAACCCATCCCCGCTGATGTCCTGATAATTGATGAAATTGGTACCTATAGAAACATAAATCAACACTTCATCGGCATCCCTTACCTGAATTTCGGTACCATCGGCCGTGATGACCCCTCCTTTATGGATGACTTTAGAAAGTGCATGGAATTTTACTTCTCCTTCTATTCCTTCAAAATCACTTGTTTTGCCTGAGAGCACGAGTAAATCATCCCCTTCGGTCCTTACGGTGGCATTTTCAGGCCGATCCATGGTCGCCGAAAAACTGATTGCACTAGGCTGGTCGGCGGTAATCTTGACCACAATAACCTGGTCCGGAAAAGAAGCAAAGACCATATTTTTATAAACAACGTCCCCTACCCTGTAGGAAGTGCTGACCGATGCATTACTGATGTTCAGCTCGCGGTAGTAATCCGTATAATCCCCATGGTTCTCAAAATTAATCTTAAGGTTGCCTGCAGGCTGATAAGGCATGCCGTGAGATTTTTTGCTGACCATATGGCTGTTGGCTAGATCCTGGGCCTCTTTGTATTTTCCCTCAAAAATCAATCTTCGGACTTCAGACAATGCCTCTTTGGCGAGGGGATTGTCATTGCGATTGGGCTGACCAGCCCAAATGGTGCTTTCATTGAGTTGGATTGTTTCCTGAACAGGGTCTCCATAAACCATCGCTCCCAACCTTCCATTACCCACAGGAAGCGCTTCCACCCATTTATTGGCCGGTTGTGTGTACCATAGCTTCAGGTCATCCTCATGTAGAGGTTCATTGATCTTGGCCTCTCCACAACTGATAAATATGAAACCCAATAATGGGATCAGATAACTTAATTTGGTCTTGGTCATTAGGTTTACATGGCGGTTTTTCATAGACGGAAATTCATTTGTGTAAGGATATCTCGTCCGAAATGTCAAAGAACTCAAAATCGACAAATCCCCCCGGTTTTTTGGTGGCATAATTGAACAAGCCGAATCGGTAACCCATAAAATGGGGCAGGGTGTATTTCATTTTCAGTTCAGCACCTATAGGCTTCCATTCTTTTCCGTCCAAACTAAAATAGAAATAAGCTAAATCTTTCCGGTCCCTGAAATCACATTCAGCTTTCAGAAAAACTGTCTTTTGGCCAAGTGGAATTTCTTCCAAAATCTCTTCCTTTCCCTCAGGGGCCAATAGCTGAATGATCGTTTTTTTGCCTCCCTCAGTTCTTACGGCTACGAAGCCATAGTCTCTCTGCAAAAGGGACAGGCCTGCCACATCTCCATCCTGCATCCCACTGACATCTATTTTGGTTGTCCCGGAAGAAACAGGTCCAATGGTTCGCTGCGTGAGCGTGTTTCTGGCCTGTAAAACATCAGGGTCTACCCGGCTGTTGGTCAGCCGAAGGTGCCCAATTCTAGCGCTCAAAGACCAATGTTCCGGGTCAGGATTATGGTTCCATTGCCATACAAGGGGAAGTGATTCATCCCCTGCCTTCCTGTTAAAATCATCAGAAGCCACTATTCCAGGTATCAGACTGCCATTTTTGGGCAAATCCAACTCATCAGGGACTTTCCCTTCCACACCCAACACCGGCCAGCCTTCTTCCCATCTGACGGGCACTAAGTAAGGGATCCTTCCAACTCCCCCGTAGTCACGAAATAAATAGGCAAACCAATCTCCATTAGGGGTGTCAATCAAGCCACCTTGTGCAACACCCTTGTCCTGAAGCATTACTTTTCCTTCATAAGGCCCATGGAAGTGATCTGACCGATGCACAATCACCGTTCTCATCCCACCCCTGGGCCAAGCGATATTGAAAAGGTAATATTTGCCATCCACCTTGAACAGTTGTGAACCCTCTGCTTTTAGCATGATGTTGTTTCCGGCAGGCTCGGTAGCATTTTCTATCAGGACTGTTTCAGTTCCGGGCTTTACTCCCGAAAGGTCAGGCTCCAATTCGACCATAGTGAGCCTCCCCGCTCCCCAGACCAAATAGATTTTATCCCCTTCAAAAACCAACGTATGGTCATGCATGGAAGGTGGAAATGAGATGGACTTCCAGGGGCCATTTTCTATGTCCTTGGTGGTGTAAATGTGGGTCTTGCCGGTGGTCGAAGCGAAGGTGGATACATAGTAAGTACCTTCATGATACCGAAGACAGCTTGCCCATGAACCTCTTCCATAGCTATTTTCACCATTCGATAGGTTTAGCGGATGTATGTCTTCCAGGATATCATAGGTATAGTTGACAATCTCCCAATTGACCAAATCCTTGGATTTCATGATGGGAACCCCAGGCGCCATGTGCATGGTGGTACTGCTCATGTAGTAGGTCTCCCCTATCCGGATCATGGACATGTCCGGTACATCGGCATGTATGATGGGGTTCCTGGCCTTTTCATTTTGACCATAAGTGAATCCTACCACCATGGTATAGAAAAAGATAAGAGCAATCAATCCTGGGTTTTTCATTGTCGTGATTAAAATAAAGACCGGGTAAACAAATGATCCATAAGGGCGATTTTCCCAGTTTGGGAAAAGTTTTTACACCGTTTTACTTCTTGGCCAAGTCAATCAATTTAGGGACCACGGATTTGGGTTGGAAATTCCTGTCAAACAACAAGGGGTAATCTGTTCTGCCTCTTACCGGCCAATTGTTTTTCCAGGAATGTTGGTCTGCGATCCCCCAAAGTGTCACCCTGGAGATTTTTTCATGGTGCTTCAGAAAAAGCTTGAAAAACTCCAAATAACGATCATCAAACTGTTTTTGGACATCCTCAGGCAATCCTTCGGTGTAGGGGTTGATGCTTTGTTCATACTCAAAAGTGTTCGCCAAATCAGCACCTACATCTCTTCTTGGAGATGGAAGTACGGACATATCCAACTCTGTGACCATCACCGTTACACCAAGGTTGGAATAAGCCAGGATGCTTTTCTCAAATTCTTCGATGGCAGGATGCTCCAAACCAATATGTCCCTGCATACCGATGCCATCGATTTTGACGCCCTGCTCCTGCAGGTTTTGCACCATTTTGACTACACCATTTCTTTTTGCTGGAATGGCCATGGAATAATCATTGTAGTACAACTCCGCATCCGGATCAGCTTCATGGGCAAACTGAAACGCCAGCTTCATAAAGTCTTCTCCCAAGATCTGGTGAAATTTACTTTCTCTCCAAGATCCATCATCCAATATCGCTTCATTGACCACATCCCAGCCCTTGACCTGACCTTTGTATCTTCCCACTACGGTCTTGATATGGGTTTCCATGCGTTTGGTCAGTTCCTCTTTGGATACATCATTTCCTTCATCATCTGTAAAAAACCATCTCGGGGCTTGGGAATGCCAGATGAGGGTATGGCCAACGACATGTAAACCATGGTTCCTTCCAAGTGCTACAAAATTGTCTGAATCTGTAAAATTAAATTCACCTTTTCTGGGCTGCATGGGACCACTTTTCATCACATTTTCTGCAACTATAGAATTGAAGTGGTTCTTCAACACCTCTAAGGAAGCTTCATCACTACCATTGATTTGATTGCCATTTAAGGCTGCCCCTATAAGGAATTTTCCCTCAAAAGCATCCTTAAGGCCCACCTCTTTGTTTTGGGGTTTGATGCCACATCCTATTCCGACAATTAAAGCAAAGACAACGGTTAGGACTTTAAAATTTCTATTTCGATTGTTTTTCATCACATGCAATGGGTTATATAGGTTTTGGTTAATTTAATTGTGTCAAATGTACTTTCTTTCGATCCTTGTTTAATAAAAGCCTTTGTATCCATTGGAAATCCAATTCTTCAAGCCAAACAGATATTTACCTTAATAAACAAACTCAATTTCTAATTACCTATCGGTTTTATACTGTATCCCTTATGCTAGTAGGATTGGTTGTATGTTTATACCAAAATTAATAAGGTGTGAAATGGGAGTGTGTTGCTAATCACTTGATTATCTTCCCATCGCTAACCTTATTCAGGCGGTTGTTTACCTAATTTTCTAAACCTTCAGCAACCCTAGATAGCTAGGCTTACGATCAGGACCAATAATGCCAGAATAGGAATATCAGAAATGGTTATTCGCTTCTTTGCCACTAACCCAATGGTCTTCTTCAGAAGGGTCGGAAGTCGGAAGTCACCCGCCTTTCGTCGGGCAGGCCCGCCTGTATTGGGCAGGCCCGGCTTTCGTCGGGCAGGCCCGCCTTTTGTCGGGCAGGGATGTACGGAACATTTCGGTTTGGTGGCGAGAATTATATTGAATTACCATTTTACTGGCATCATTGCTTACCTTCATGATATCAGGTTACTGAAATAGAAGTGGTGCGAAACTGTGAAGGTTTTTTCTCCAAACGGGCCAAGTATGCCCGCCAGGGTGCTCACTATACGCATATTTGATCCCCATTTCATCAAATTTGGATAACATGACTTGGCAATTCTGATAGGCAATGTCTTCTTTACCACCCATTGCAATCCAAAATTCCTTCAAATTGCCATTAATTTTTTCCGAATTTGATTTCATGAACTCATATTGGCCATCGGCTATTTCACTTTGCCTACCTTGGATCCAGCCCGAACTAAATACCCCTAGATAGGCAAATAGGTCTGTATTCTGCACCCCTGCATAAAGGGTCTGAATGCCTCCCATGGACAAGCCAGCCAAAGCCCTGTTGTTTGGATTTGGGGATACCCTGAAATTACTTTCTACAAAAGGAATCAAGCTTTCTTTCAACTCCCTTTCAAACAAAGCCAAACTATTCCCTCCCATGCCGGAAAAGGGCATATTGCCATCCGGCATGACGACCAACATGGGTTTGGCCTTTCCTTCCGCAAGTAAATTATCCATAATCAAATCTGTTTTTCCTTGGGTTCCCCAGCCCCGCTCATCTTCCCCGCCTCCGTGGTAGATATACAAAACAGGGTATTTCTTATCGGCATTTGCATCGTAACCCGGCGGGGTATATACAAAAAACTGTCTCCATTGCCTTAGGATATTGGAAAAATACCTGACGCGTCGGGTTTCGCCATGAGGCACATCCTTCAAGGCATAATAATCATCCCCTTTAAAGGGTACTTCTATACCGCTAGCCATCCTTCCCATGCCGTAAAAGGTCTCGCTCGCCGGGTCAGCAACAGCAATCCCATCAATGATCATGGAATAATAATGAAACCCATCTCCCAAAGAATCGGTAGTTACCTCCCAGATTCCATCCGCCCCCTTTTTCATGTCATATTTTTTTCCCAAATCGATTTGAATATTCCTTGCTTCGGGTGCCTTGATCTGAAAAATAGCCCGCTTATCAGGTAAAATCTGAGGGAATTTGGCAGAGCGTACATTGGTCGCAGCTGATTTTCCCAGCAAACTATATTTATCAAAAAGAGACTGGTCCACCGGTTTAAACAAAAGTTTTGAAAACATGTAGAGCCCGTTTTTCCAAACTTTAAAATCATGGGCTCCAGGTTCGATGTAATAGATATGAGGCACATCATTTTTTACCAGATAGTCATGGGTGCGCTCACTGATGCGAATAAGGTTGTCTGCATCTCCACAGGAAATCCAAAGCAACTCAAGTGATTCCCGGGCTTTCTGTGGATCAGGGACCAAGGCCTCCGGATCTTTGGTATTGGGTGCAGAGGAAAAACCTCCCACCCAAGCGAACTTATCGAGATTGCCCAAACCAAAATTCAGGGATTGCCCTCCCCCCATGGAAAGCCCGGCTATTGCTCTATTTCCTCTGTCTTTTAAAACAGGGTATTTTTTGTCAATAAATGGAATGAGATCATGAAGGAGATCTTTTTCAAAAGTGGCAAAGGCCTCCACTTTATCAGGGGCCATGATATTCCCCGTTGCCCGATCATCCTTCATGGCCCGGCCATTGGGCATGACGACAATCATGGGTTCAATCTTGCCGTCAGCATACAAGTTGTCCAGAATAATTTGAGGTTGTGCCCCCTTCAACCATTCTTTCTCATCACCACCTATACCATGCAAGAGGTACAATACCGGGTATTTTTTGTTTTTAGAAAAGGAAGGTGGGGTATAAATCAAAGCTTTTCGGGTCACGCCCACCGTTTTTGAGGAGTAACTGATTGTATCGAGTTTCCCTCTGGGTATCCCAGACCGTTCTGTATCAAAACCTTGAGGAGCCTCCTTTTCAAGTTCTTGACCTACCACCTGACTTGTTGTCAGGATAAGTCCCATAAAGAGATAAAGTAATTTTTTCATAGCGATTTATTTGGTTAAAATGAATTTGGGCCATGGATGGCCGACACTGGGTTAACATGAACGCTTGATGAAATTGGGTCGGTAATATGCCTTAAATAGACATCATATCTGAAATTGAGTTTTTGCAATGTTTAATATGATTTGGGATTAATTTACAGTATCAAGGATGGATCAATGAAAGCATGGTTTCCCCATATATCCTCCCCAACCTTCTATAACCTTCTGCAGAAAAGTGGAGCCCATCCGCGACGGCTTCACAATTCTCTGATGAAATCACATGCGCATTTGGAATGACTTCGGGTAAAGTCCTTATGATGGGATTCATGCTGGCGCATTTACCACCTTCTGCTTCACTTACCAGTTCTCCGGAGAGCAGCGGTACCGAATCCGGTGCCAGACCCAAATCAGTCAAAAGTTTGTCATAAACTCCCTTCACCTTTATCGGCCAACTTTGGTCCCCGGTGTTGGATTCGCCTTGATGCAACAAAATTCCTTTGATTACACCATCCTTTTGTGCCAGTTTGGCCATTTCCAATAGTCTTCCATAGGGATTCCCATCGTACTGGTTGATTATGTTTAGCATCCATTCTGGGGCGGTGGTGATATAACTTTCATAGTTTTCTTTATCAAACAATTCAATTTTACACCCTCCCACTGAGACATTGATCACTCCCACTCTGATGCTATCCGGAAGGTTGGCAATAAGGGTCCTCCCAAAGTAATCCACTGGCGTAAGGCCGGTATTGCATCGGGTAAGTGGCGGTACAGCCTGATACCAGTTTCCTATGTTGCGGTTTAAATCCGGGCAATCTACTGATTGCAAGACCTTAAATCTTATATCTCCAATGGTATCCTGTGGTTCGTACCGAGCACTTCCTTCCATATTTGATTGTCCAAAGCTGAGAAACACATAGAAATTTTGGTCTTGACTTTGACCTTCGATTGAAAATAAAACCAAGGCGAAAAAGGCGAACAACAAGCCTTTGAATTGAATGAGGGTTTTTTTCATGGTTGATGGTTAATTTGGTTTAATCACGATTCCTTTAGTCCATTACGTTTCTTTAGAAGACCTTTTCCCTCAGAAATATTGATCCAAAGCTATTTTCTTGAGCATAATCGTTTAGTTAGGTAAAAATTACCTTCGAAAATTTTATTTAACGATTAAATTAGGCTGTCTGTCCCTTAAGGTAATTCAATTGCTACCGCTTCCAATCCTCATAATTGAGGAATTGTAATTTATGGTTTTGGTCATTTATCCAATACAATTAAACCTTAAGAAAGGATTGATTTAACTGGGTCTGAAAATCAAATCAACTATTGCAATAAAATTAACGGTAGTATCAAAACTAGTAGTTCAAATTAAAGCTAGTTCTGGTGGTGTTCACTATTTATGGAATTGGTAATACAATTCATTCCATCTCAATTCATTTTCGAGTTGATGCAAATTGGTGTTTTTATCTATGGTGATATTCTCCAAGCCAGCGATTTTGGCAAAATCCCGCAAGTGTTCGGTTCGGAGACTTTGACTGAAACAGGTATGGTGGGCTCCACCGGAATAAATCCATCCCGAACAGCCGGTATGCATATCGGGTAATGGTTTCCACATCACCCTAGCTACTGGAAGTTTAGGCAAATCAAACGGGACCTCTTGTGCTTCCACCTCGTTGACCACGAGCCTGAACCGGTTTCCCATATCTACCAAGGAAGCATTGAGCGACAGACCTGCTTTGCCATTGAAGACCAGCCTGACAGGATCTTCCTTACCGCCAATTCCAAGTGGATGGACTTCGCATTTTGGTTTCTCTTTGGCCAAAACAGGATCTACTTCGAGCATATGGGCACCTAGGACCATGTTGTTGGCTGGGTCAAAATGATAGGTATAATCTTCCATAAAGGCACTCCCCCCTTCCAGTCCGGTTCCCATCACTTTCATGGCCCTAACCAAGGCTGCTGTTTTCCAGTCACCTTCTCCGGCATATCCGTAGCCATCGGCCATCAGCCTTTGGGTACCGATGCCGGGAAGCTGCTTCATGCCATGCAGGTCTTCAAAAGTATTCGTAAACCCTTTGAAACCGCCTTCGACCAAAAAATTTCTCATTCCAATTTCAATTTTGGCGGCATCCGCTAAAGCACTTCTTCTAGAGGCTCCCTTTTTTAAATTATCTGCCAGAAAGTAGTCATTTTCGTAAACCTCCAGCAAATCCGACAATTCTTGGTCTGTGACAGCATTGATTTTGGCCACCAAATCCCCCACGGGGAAAGTATTGACTGAAAACCCAAATTTCATTTCAGCTTCTACCTTATCCCCTTCGGTCACCGCCACATTCCGCATGTTATCGCCAAACCGCGCATACTTTGCCCCTTGCCAGTCATGCCAACCTGCCGCAGCCCTACACCAAGAATCTATACTTTCAAGGACTTTAGGATCCTGCCAATGTCCTGTCACCACTTTGCGGTTTATTTTCATTCTAGAAATCAAAAAACCAAATTCCCGGTCCCCGTGGGCACTTTGGTTGAGGTTCATGAAATCCATGTCTATGCTATCCCAAGGGATGTCTCTGTTGAATTGGGTATGGAGGTGAAGCAATGGCTTTTGGAGAATTTTCAATCCATTGATCCACATTTTGGCAGGCGAAAAAGTATGCATCCAGGTGATCACCCCAATACAGTTTTTTGCCTGATTGGCTTCTTGACAGACAGCATAAATCTCCTCCGCCGTTTTCACGATGGGTTTGAAAACGAGGCTTACACTGATTTGATCCGAATCATGCAGAGATTGGGTTATGACTTCCGCATTGGCAGCAACTTCACGGAGGGTTTCAGCTCCGTACAGGTGCTGACTCCCGGTGAGGAACCATACTTCGTTGTGTTTAAGAGACTTCATGTGCGGTTTATTTTAGGTTTGACATTTCAATTACATCCAAAAGAAATAATACAACAAGCCGACAATCAGAACAATCCCCGCTGCCCCCAGATTGAATGGGGTGGCAGTTTGGAAAATTACCGGATCGGTGGATAGGGATTTGGGATCGGCATACTTCATTTTAACATTGGTGTACAATATAATGCCCAGCATGATCAGTAAGCTCGCCATCATGAAGATGGATTCGATGCCTAAATAATCTAAATCCTTAAACTTGACTGCACCAACAATGGCAGCCAATATTCCCAATATAATAAAGAGATAAGACCCAATAAGTGTTTTGCTTCCTTTCGCATCTGATTTGTAATCTGGGTTTTCAAAGGTTTTCTTTTCTGCAAAACTGATCAAAGAAGCCAGGAAAACCAAAATGATAAACACATATCCCATTCTCAAAATAAATGGCATTTCAGGGTAAACCACCTTGAAAATGATGCCCGTAGGCAGGGTGGCGATGGCTGTCCAGAGCGCAGCGCTGGCGGTAATCTGCCTCCAGAAAAGCCCCATGCAAAAAACTGCCACTACCCCAGGATAAATATACCCTGTGTATTCCTGAATATACTGAAATACCTGATCCAGGGTATTTAGTTTTGGTGCCACCAGCATCGCGATAAGCAAAGCAACCACTGCAACCAGCCTTCCAGAGCGCACCAATTGTTTGTTACTGGCCTGTGGCTGAAAATACACTTTGTAAATGTCCATAGTAAAAATGGTGGAAGTGCTGTTGATCATCGAGGCCAATGAGGAAACTATGGCCGCAGCCAGGGCTGCAAAAGCCAACCCCCTTACTCCCTCAGGAACAAAATTCTTTAAAAGCCAGGGATAAGCTTCATCCGATTTGTTGATGGTTCCGATTTGTTCCACAGGTACTTGAAGCATTTCTGATAGTGCTTCGGGAGAGGATTTATTGATCAAAACCCAAGCCGCAATCCCAGGAATCACTACCAACACAGGGATCAAAATCTTTAGATAACCAGCGAAAATCAACCCTTTCTTCGCATGTTCAATATTTTTTGCCGCAAGTCCCTTTTGGATGATGTACTGATTAAAGCCCCAATAACCTATATTAGTTAGCCACATGGCGCCTAAAACAACGGCAATTCCAGGAAGATCCTGAAAGGCGTCCTTTAGGCCCCCATCCCCGTCAGGAATCATGATTTCCCCTTTAGGAATGATCATTACAAAATGTTCCCTAGCCTCCGCATACAAATTAATCATTCCAGCAATGACACCTTCGCCATACCCAACCGCATCCAAAGCCAGGAATGTGGTAACTAATCCTCCTCCAATCAAAACAACAACTTGGACTACATCCGTCCAAGCTACTGCTTCTAGTCCGCCATAAATAGAATAAATTCCAGAAAAAACCAATAATCCTATGATACCATACAGTAGAGGTACTCCCATGATTTTTTCCAAAGCCAATGCGCCCAAATAACTTACAGAAGTGAGGTTGACAAAAACATAAACCAACAACCAAAAAACAGCAAAAGCAGTACTTACCCGTTTGTCAAATCGCTGTTCCAAGAATTGAGGCATGGTATATATGCCATTTTTGAGGAATATAGGAAGAAAATATTTGGCCACGATAATCAAAGTAATCGCGGCAATCCACTCATAAGCTGCAATGCCAAGTCCAATGGCAAACCCAGACCCTGAAGTACCAATAAAATGTTCTGCGGAAATATTGGCTGCTATTAGGGAAGCGCCAACTGCCCACCAAGTCAGTGATTTATCTGCTAAAAAATACTCCTGTGCAGTCTTTTGAACCCCTTTCTTAGATCGTGAAACCCATAAACCTAAAGAAACAATGACAACAGCATAAAAAATAAAAACCACATAATCTAGGGTAGAAAAGCCTGCTTCCATTGTTGTTTTTTGGAGTTGTTAGGGGTTCATTGAGTACTTGGATCAAATTGGTAAGAAAAGTAAATTTAATATAAGTGTCGAAAAAACACCTAAAATTTAGAGAAAAAAAGATGATTTTATTCAACTCCAGCTGGAATTTCATTTCTTGGAATGAAATTATGGATATTTAAAAAGTTTTCTTTGTATTGATCTTCATCCAATGAGTAATAGTAAGCGCCCTTTTTAGACCCGGATTTGTCTTTATCCTTTTCCTTTTTCAGCAAATTCGTGGACAGCACTTTTCGGGTGAAATTTCTTTTATCGATTTTGGTATCATATAACCCTTCATACATGGCCTGCAATTGGGGCAAGGTGAATTTTTCTGGAAGCAGTTCAAACAAAATGGGATGGAAAGCAGCTTTGTATCTCAACTTATTCAAAGCTTTCTCAACCATTTCCTGGTGATCAAAAATCAATCTGGGCAGTCCCTTTACCGGGAACCATCTGGCATGAAAATCATCGTTGATTTGCTGTTGGTATTTCCCGATATCAATAAGTGCTACATAAGCAATCGCGACTACCCGCTCTATAGGATCCCTATCTATTTTCCCAAAAGCCTGCATTTGTTCCATATAAACATCATGAAGACCTGTTAGCTGTTGTAATATGCGTTCCGCAGCTTCATCAATGGACTCGTCAGGCTGCACAAAACCACCCATAAGAGACCATTTTTCTTTTTCAGGAGCAAATCCCCTTTGAATCAAAAGAAGTTTATATTCGGATCCGTCAAATCCGAAAATAATGCAATCTACTGCCAAGAGGAGTCTTGCTTGATTAGAATATTTCATATTACATAAAAGAATTTAGGCTTATGGCTTGAAGAATTAACTACAAATAATAATAACGGAGGTTTTAACACTTAAATTATTAGCTTTACGCAATAAATATTTTATTTAGGCTAAAATTGATCCCGCCATATCATCTGATTTACAGTAAATTACATTAACTGAAACTTAAAGGTCAGAATTTTTGAAATGTTGCATCCAAATTTATAAAATAATAACTTAATTTTTAAACGTATTTAGAAATAATTGTTCTCTATTTCCTTCCAAGAAAGAATTTTTATATGCCTTTAATTCCCGTTTTCCCAATCAGATATTGAACCATTTTCCCTAATTTTAAAACGTTAATTTTAAATGACTTAATGGTACAGGGCTGCTTTTTTGCGACAGATTAAAATTAGAGTTTTAACTTTACAAATCGCAAAAGAGTATGAAAAAGTCAAGATTTACAGAATCCCAGATATTAAAGGTGCTCAAATCACAGGATGAAGGCAAAAAGGTGAGTGAAATCTGCCGTGAATTCGGC
>NZ_JACEFJ010000007.1 GCF_015354735.1 Pararhodonellum marinum
AATAAAACCATCAATGACCAAATGATTGATCAAAGCATCTTCTACCGCATGCAGCAACACCACTGACCAAACAGATCTGGTAATCAAGAATATTTCTACGAACATAACGGTCCATGCCAACATATTGAGGACTGCAATCCATGCAAAGGTCATCCGTCCAACAGGCAAAACAGATTGGATTGCTTCATCAGGAAGAAATGCCAAATAATATGGGAAATGCCAAAATCCCCAGACCAAACCCACTATCAAATAAAGCCAAAGATCTGATACATTAAGCCGAAACAATTTTGTAGTGAGATAACCTCTCCACACAGATTCTTCAAAGATATTTTTCAGAATATTTACCATAAGCAAGCAAAAAAAAGTCCTGAAATATGGTTGTGCATTGAAAGCTTCGAACCCTATCCATCCAACCAAAGCACCTAAAATTAGGGTAATACCCGTAACCATGGGGAAAATTAGGAAAGCAATAAAATACCATTGGATATTGCCCTTGAAATTTGGTTTCAATCCGGCATCTTTCCAGTCATCTCCAAAAAAGGACCTTAAAACTATTACCACAATGAGGGGTGTGATCAGCCAAATGGCCATACCCAAAGTTTCCTCTCCCACCTGCTCTGGAAGTATCCTATCTACCATTACCCCTATCCAACCTATTCCAAGGGCGATTACTGTAAATATCGAAAGATTCCTGATGGTTTTGCTTCTATTGAGTTGCATACGCAACCATTAAATTAAAAAAAAATCATTAACCTGTTTTAACCATAACCCATCAATTTGGCTTCTAGAAAATTCCTTCCTTATACATGGCTTTTACATATTCGGGTGTTTATCAATTTCAGTTTGTTGCCACCTCACCTACATCCAACACTCCCAAAGCAAACCTCAACAACACCTCTTGGAAATAGAGGGTGTATTGAGCCTGAGCTCTGTCAGCTTGAGCAGCTACTAATTGTTGGTTCACCTGGGCTAGGTCTACAAAATTGCTCACCCCAAGGCGAAACCGCTCACTGATGGCTTTTTGGGCTTCTTCAGCAGCTTCAAGTTGAACCTGGGTAGCAAGGTTCCTATTGATTGCCGCCTTGTAATTTTCAAATGCCAATTTGGTTTCCTGATTGATTCTTCTTTCCAAAGCCGCTTTTTCCAGCTGTTGGTTCTGGAGTTCCATGCGGCTACGGGTTACGGCAAGCTTATTTTCAAAGTTATTGAATATGGGTATGGTCAATTGAACCCCATATTGTCTTCTGGGATAAATCGTGAATAGCTGATCCCTTATCGTTCGGTCATCCAATGAAGTAAAGAAGGTATTGTAACTAAAGAATGCATTGAGCTGAGGTAAACGGGCAGCATTGGCCACAGAAACCATTTTCTCATTGCCAATTTCCAACAATTCCTGTTGTTTGAGATCCAATCGGTTATCAAAAGCCAATTGGTAAAGTTCATCCAGTGGCAATCCCATCAATCCACTTTCTGCATTTTCCAGTCCTACCGGTTCGGGATCTGGAAGCACATTGGGTTCTAGTTGAAGGGTTTCTGATAAAGTCCAAAGGTCTGTTTCCCACTGGATTTTGGCATCCAAGGCTACAGCTTCCAACCGGGCCACTTCTGATTTTTGGTTGTATTGATCAGCCAAAGTCCGCAATCCTGCCTGCACAAAGCCATCAATCTGTTCCAATTGTTTCTTTTGGTTTTCCAGATTTTCTATGGCAATCCTGTAAAGTTCCTGGTCTAACAAGACCTGAAGATACTGCTGAGCTATGTTGAACATCACCTCTTGTGAGGCCCTGGACAAGCCATATCGGCCCGCTTCTTCAAAATACCGGGTGGCTTGGGTCATTTTGATCCTCCTACCTCCATTGTAAACCGGCATACTGGCTTCCACATTGCTAAAAATACTGTTGTTGACTTCATTGACGACAATCAATTGCCCTTCAACTTGTTGAAATTGTTGACCTATAGTTTGAGATCCGGTGGTAAAAAGGTTGACCCTAGGCAAATGCCCCATTTGTGCTGCCTTTTTTTCCATAAGGAGCACTTCTTGTTGGTTGTTTAGGTTTTGATAGACCACATTATTTTCCAGGCCGATTTTCACCGCTTCCTGAAAAGTAAGCTTAAGGGTATCCTGGGACCTCAGTTCCCCCACCAAGGCACTCAAAATCATGACGGTAATTACTGTCCTTTTCATCTTAAATCTTCAAATCTTGATCAATTTTTCCATCCAGCATTTCGATAAGCCGGGTTCCGTAGTCAGCATTTTCTCTGGCATGGGTGGCTTGGATGATGGTGGTCCCTTCCTTGTTTAGTTCCTGAAATACCTCCATGATTTCCTTTGCTTGGGCAGAATGGAGATTTCCGGTGGGCTCGTCCGCCAATAGTACCCTAGGTTTCCCAGCAATGGCCCGGGCTATCCCAACCAGCTGCTGCTGACCACCGGAGAGTTGTTCCGGGAAAAGGTCTTTTTTGGCCACCATGTTAAACCGGTCCAACAATTCGGCGATGATGCTTTTCCGCTCGGAAGACGATACACTTCTATAGAGCAGAGGTGTCTCAATGTTTTCATACACCGTCAGTTCATCGATCAGGTGATAGGCCTGGAAAATGTATCCAAACTCGGATTTGTGAAGGGCAGACCTTTGCCTGTCCTTCATACCATTGATGGATTGACCGTCAAAGGCATACTGTCCTTCATACTCTTCATCCAATAGACCGATGATGTTGAGCAGGGTGGATTTGCCTACTCCTGAGGGGCCCATTAAGGTCAAAAATTCACCCTGCTGAATCTCAAGGTCTATCCCTTTCAAAATGAAAACCCGCTGAAAACGGGAGTCGATGAATTTGTCAATGTTATTGAGTTGTATCATGTTTTTTGGTTTGGTGATCGGGAACAGATGGTCAATAAAGTAAACTTAGGTCATTTGTTTCCTGCCATCCGACCTAATCCCAAAGCCATGCCATAAAAAAAAGCCTGAAATTGTCCGAAAAAGGGCAATTTCAAGCTTTGGCAGTCCATTTTATCCGAACACCTTTGTTCGCTGGCGGACAATAAACTTATCCGGGAATGCTTGGTCTTACTTCAATTTTGCTGGGTAAGGTCCTTGGGTGCATGTGCATCAGGTCCACGACCAGTTTTCCGATGTCTTCGATTTGGATTTTCCAGGCATCTTCATCACTGGGAACATGGTCGTTGAAATAGGTCGCCACCGATCCCGGCATGATGGTGGAGCATCGGATTCCTGATTTCCTCAAATCCAGCATTACCGCTTGGGTAAATCCGGTCAATCCGAATTTACTGGCATTGTAGGCAGAACCTCCTGCAAAGAAATTGGTGCCCGCTAGGCTGGAAATGGTGATAAAAAAGCCTTTTGAATCCTTAAGGGCCTTTAGTCCGGCCTTGATGCTATAAAATACGCCCGTAAGGTTGGTATCGATGGTTTCATTCCATTCCTCGACAGTCAACTCTTCAATTCCGGCAAAGTGACCAATACCCGCATTGGCTACCAAGAGATCCAGTTGCCCCCATTTTTCAAGTAGTTTCTCTACCGCCTTTTGTTGGGAATCAAAATCTCTGACGTCCGCCTGAATGCCGATGGCCTCCCCTTTCCCGGATTGGTTCAGTTTGGCAGCGGCCTCATCAGCAGCCTTCTGAGACCTGCTGGTGATGGCAACCCGCATCCCTTGTGCCATCAGTTCGGCGGCAATGCCGTATCCTATTCCTTTACTCCCCCCTGTGATCAGAGCGGTTTTGTTTGCTATTTTTTGCATGGTTCCTTTGGTTAAAAATTAGATGGTTCAGTGTATAGAACCTTTGGTTTTTGGAGGAGGTTCAAAGAATGTTGAAAAATGTGGGATGATTGGTCTTTTCATTTTCTATCGGTGGTCTGAAGTGTGTTTCCGATAGGAAAGGGGTCATATCGGTAGGAATTTAGAATGTTTAAAGGTTTTTAAGTATCTAGAAATTATCTTTTGGATTTGGAGTTCAGCCGAATACCGATGTACTGGAAAAATTTCAACTAAAAATATTTCATTTTTTAAAATTATATCACAAAGGTTTGTAATTTAGATAACGTGGAAAAAAATGGGTATTGACAGCCCTCTTAGCATTAAATTAAACCTATCCGTCATGAAAAACATGCTACAAAAAAGCACAGGACTTATGGTACTGTCCCTGATCATTTTATTTAGTATTTCCTGTGAAGGACCCGAAGGTCCTACAGGTCCCCAAGGAGAACGGGGAGAGGCTGGAGCGCAAGGCCCTCCGGGACCGGCAGCTGAAACGACATTTGCGATTTTCAATTTTCAAACCCAACAGGAGGGTTGGTTTTTAGACGGTGAGGAAGGAGAAGAAGGTTTTTCCGTTGTCTACCCAGCCTCTGTCCCACTGATCAATGCTGAAGTCACCGCCAATGGTGCGGTTTTGGCCTTTGCAGAACTGTTTAGCGGAAACGGGCTTGGCTTTTGGACGCCGTTGCCTTTCTCCCTTAACACAGGGGAGGATTTCAGCTCACATATCGGTTATTTTTACTCTCAACATTCAACTTCAAATTCCAACAATTTCCTTCTATTTACCTACGACACGGATAACTTATTACCCGTTTTTGCAGGAGCAGAGTTTAGGGTGCGGGTGGTGATTTTGTACGGTGAAGCGGGTTCAAGAATGAATTTCGACGAGTTGAAAGGTATTTCCTACGAGGAGCTTGAGAAGATTCTTGAAGCGTTATAGTGTCCCAAGGAAAATTTTGAATCATAAAGTTGTAAACTTCATTCCGTCAAGAGTTTTTCAAAATGTTATTGGGTGATACTAGGGTGGAATTGCAAATTCCACCCAGCTAGAGCTATTCCAATAACATTGACTGGATAGCTGAAAAGCGTTTTTCTCAAGATAGCCGATTACTTCTATTTAGTAAGTTCTGAACCGTGAAGTTGCAAACTTCACACAGTCCAGAATTTTCCAAAAAATTATGGAGTGATATTAGGGTGGAATTACAAATCCCACCCAGTAGGGGAATTTTTAAATGAAGTGCTTCATTATGCACTTTTAATTCATGGTGCGTGTTTTCCCCTTAATGCCATTTGCCTTCCATCTGGAAAGTTCCGAAAAGTGATTGGCTAACTTAATCAATCATTGTTTTCCCCAAAGATCATTGAAAAATAATGAGGTGGAAATCCTAAATTCCCTTCAACTGGCTTTGTAAAGAAATTTGTAATTTAATCTTTTTAAAAAAATCCTTAGACCATGATTGTAAGAAGAAACCTTCAACCCAGGATGATCCTCCACTATACTTGGAGGCAGCTGACCTATTACCTTGTTCTATCCACCTCAATAGTCATCTTACATGATATTTATGAAGTTGTTATTTTTAACATCCCCAGTTACACCATTGCTGCACTGGGAACGGCATTGGCGATTTTTCTTGGTTTCAAAAATGACCATGCCTATGACAGATGGTGGGAAGCCAGAAAAATATGGGGTTTGATGGTCAATTACAGCCGTGCCTGGGCCAGGCAAGCAACTACATTGGTGATGTCTGAGGATGGTGTAGAACACGAAGAAATCAAAGCTTTCCAAAAGACCTTGGTCTATAGACATATTGCGTTTGTGAATGCCTTACGGGTTTTTTTGAGGAAAAAGAACGCTTATAATAAGGACCAAAGCGAACTTTTCGAAGACGAAAATACCTATGCAGATACCAAATCATTTTTGAGTGAAGAAGAATATAATGATTTTTGTAACCAGGACAACCCTCCCAATTATTTACTGCAGCGTCAAGGAGAAGAATTAAAGCATGCCTTCCAGAGAGGCTGGATTAGTGATTACAGGTTTATAAAGATGGAAGAAACGTTGGTTGACTTCAATGATATACAGGGAATGAGTGAGCGGATTAAGAACACTCCCCTTCCAAGACAATACACATTTTTTTCACGGGTTTTTGTATTGATTCACTGTACCCTGTTGCCGATGGTTTTTGTAAGTGAGTTAGGTTGGAAAACCATTCCAATTGCCTTAGCAGTCTCCTTTGTATTTTTGGCATTGGACCTGATAGGCGAACGGACAGAAGACCCCTTCGAAAATAGACTTGAGGATACACCCATGACTTCACTGAGTTTAACCATCGAAACCAATCTCAAAGAACAGCTTAAAGAGAGCCATACTAATTTCCCACAGAAGTACCAACCTGAAGATGGGATTGTGTTTTGATTTACGATTTACGAGTTGGGATTTATGCAGCTTTCAGCATTGAGCTTCTAGCTTTTCATTCGTTATCCGACTCTCTGTTGCCCTGATGTCCTGTGATGATGTTCCCACCTTCTTCTCTTTACAATTTTAAAAGTTTACAACTCAACAACCTACCCCCTTTCACCTCTTACTACTTACAAATTTTTACCATTAACAAATATCCGAACCATTCACCTCACTCACTTTTTAAAATCTCGGCAGGATTTGTCTTTGCTACGCCAAGGGAATGGAATCCGACTACAAGTAAGGCCAATACGAGGACACCAAATCCTACCCCCCCGAACAGCAAATAGGGCATGTCAATTTTATAGGCAAATTCCTGCAGCCACATATTGCTCAGGTAATAAGCTGGATAAACAGCTAAGGCAAATGAAACCAACACCAACCAAATGTACTGAGTTGAAATTAAACCAATAAGCTGCAAAATTCCCGCGCCAAGTACTTTTCGGATACTGATTTCTTTGGTCCTTTGGGCTATGGTAAAGGATGAAAGTCCAAATAATCCCAAAACCGAAATTAAAATAGCCATGGATGAGGCAAATCCCAAGACTCCCCGGATTTTTCGATCCCCTTCATAAAACTGCTCCAATTGCTCATCCATAAACCCAAATTCGGCAGTTTCGAAAGGATAGGTTTCTTTCAGTAAAAAATCAAGTTTTTCCTTCGCATACGCAAGATTTTGATGGCTTGAAATCTTAGTGGTCAGTAGATGGTAATATTCTGGCTGGTATATTAAAATCATGGGCATAATTTCCTCTTTAAGACTTCGGGCATTGAAATTATCCATCACCCCAACGATAGTTTTTAGCTCTCCTCTTATACGAACGGATGACCCTAAAGCATCATTGGGTTCAATGTTCCCGATTTCTTTGAGAAAATTCCAATTCACTATAATCTCATCGTCTTGGTTTCTGGCATATCGTCCGGCCAAAAGCGGAATACCATTAACCGATACAAAAGCCGAATCCCCATTTATGACATGTACATCAAGCTTCTTTTCCATGGAATCAACCATAATATAAGCATCAGAAGTCCAAAGGCTGTTAGAGGAAACCAAGTTACTGCTCAAACTTACACCCCTTATATAGCTTTCCTGACCAACCCTTTCAGCCAATTGATTTCTTTTTGATTCTTCACCCATGAAGGGCAGGTAGGTATAGAGTACCGCCTCTTTTTCAAATCCGAGGGGCTGTGAGCTGATATATTTTAATTGGCTACTTACGACAGTAACCAAGATAATAAAAGCAATGGAAGCTGTAAACTGTAAGATCGTAAGGTTTTTCCGCAGGAATACCCCAATTGAAAAACCTTTTACCTGGTGTAACTCCCCTTTAAGTGCCCGCTGGGGTTGATAGTTGGCCAAAACAAAGGCAGGATATAGGCCCGAAATTAAGGTCAAAACGAAAGCATTGCCTCCTAAAAACACCAGACTCAACTGACTGTATGGAGTTGCGTTAAAGTTAGCCGGAAGGTAGTCGGAAAAATACGACTGGATGAAACTAGCTATGAAAACTGAAACTGTTGAAGCAAAGACTACCAGAATAAAAGTTTCGCTCAGAAATTGAAAAATCAATTGCCCCTTATCGGATCCCAAAGTTTTACGGATGCCTACCTCTTTGGACCTTTTGATAGCCAAAGCAGTTTCTAAATTAATAAAATTGAGACAGGCTAACAAAAGAATAATCAACCCGATGTAAGTAAGCCCATATAAAAGCGTCTTGGAAATGGCTGTTCCGTCATAGTTTTCACTAAAATGTACCTCCGAGAGTGGCTCTCCAATAAAATTTGTATGGTTGTCTACTTCGCTGAGGTATTTTTTGGTGATTAAAGCCAGGCCTTTTTCCAAGTCAGCTTTTTGAACATTTTTCCCGATTTTTACAAAAAGCTGGTTGCTGGTATTTAAATTGGTCCAGCTATGCAGCCCATACCATTCTTCCTTTTCATTTTTGGAGATGGTGTTGAAGGAAATAAAATCTGTAAATAATAAATCGGTATTTTCTGTAAAATCAGCGACCACTCCTTTAACTTGTGCATAAATAGAATCGGCATCAACATAAAGAATTTCTTTTCCCAAAACCTCTCCTGCCGATAAGCCTGGAAAGTATTTTTTTAGGCTGGATTCCGAAATTACCGCTCCGTAAGGTTCTTCCAATGCCGACCCTGGGCTACCCGCAAGCCAAGTTCTTGAAAATATGTCAAAGAATCCTGGGGTGGCAAAGGTTACTTTATTGCTTCTTCCAATAACCTTATTTTGCTCAGGTATGATCACCATGGTCTCAAAAAGTACATACAACCTCCCCTTTTCTTCAATAAAGGAAAGTTCCTCATCAATCACTTCTCCTAAAGGTCCATTGGTGGCGGGAGATTGAAAGGAATTTCCTGGTTCCCATTCTTCAACAGTATTTATCCTGAAAATTCTTTCTCTATCCGTATGAAACTTATCGAAACTATAGGCATGCATGACCACATTGAATATCACCAGACAAATGGCTATACCCAAAGATAGCCCCAACACATGTACCAAGGTACGGAGCTTGTTTCGCTTGATGTTTCTTAAGGCGACGATGAGGTAGTTTTTTATCATATCAGTATGTATTAAATCTGAAAGAGGTAATCCATGTAATTAATGCCAATAGCCATGCCAACGGAAAAGGCTTTATACAGCCAATTTAGCCTGATGGATTCTTTATTTTAGCTTTTGCGCGGACGAAACTGTGCGGATGCGAACAATCTTAACTCAGCATACAGACAGTGCATTAAATGATGAAATAACATTTCATCTATTTTTTAGCTGTTTAAAAGTTGATGCATTTCAACTCTACCTTTCATGTTTATGCTATTTATGATCCAATATGTATTGTTTATCGGATCATCCAAATATAAAATGTACCGTTTACACTTAATAGCAAACAAAACAATAAATGAACCTGCCAAAACGGAATAAATTATTTATTTTCAAATTCAAATCAAACCTGACACTTACCATGAATTGTAGAAAAGTTATTAACGGAATCGGCATTGCATTTTTAGCAATGGTTGCGATGGCCTTGACCCAGTGCTCTTCATCTACCCCAGAATGGCACAGCATAAACCAGGAACTCATAAAAAAACACAACCTGACGGAAAGAAAGATATCTGGTCTTCCTGAAACAAGCCCTGAATCAAACCTTAACCCCGCAGAGGTTAAAAGCCTTGATGACATGGATGACATAGCGCTCCATCCAGGAGTCAATGCACGTTTTTTTTGGGGTACAGGTGTGATGGTCGCCAGGCTTGATCTTGGACCCAATGCAAAAATTCCAATGGAAACCTTACCCAATGACAGGTTTCTGTTTGTACTCGAAGGTACTGTCGATCATCTAACCGACGGCGCATCTACTTCCCTGATCGGCAAGAAAAGAGAAGAACCTGATGGCATTACCAGCGGAACCCCGAGAACGGATTTTGTTTACTTGGAAAAAGGCAGCCAAAGTGAAGTGACCGCAGGTCCTTCAGGAGCCAAAGTGCTGGAGCTTTACAGTCCCGTAAGGCGTGATTACCTCGAAAAAGCAGGCATTGAAAACCTACCGGGTGAATTTGGGGATGTAAAGTCTACCCAAGTACCCAACGTCGAACCGAACACCGTTTACGATCTATATGACTTCCAGCTTGCAGAACTTGCCCCTGGTGCCCATTCCCGTCTGATTTCAGGAAAAAACATGCAGCTGAGTTTTATTTCCATGGATCCCAACTCGGTGTTTTCCCACCACATACATCCAGAGGAACAGATGATGTTTGTGCTCCGTGGAGAATGCGAAGAAATTCTCTTGGACGGAAAACAGACCATGAAAACAAATGATGTGGTCAGGATTCCTGGAAACTTGGTCCATGGTGCTGAAATAGGCGATTTAGGCTGTGATGCACTCGATATATTTTGGCCGGTACGTGAAGATTACATGGCCAAGGAAAATGCGCGCATGGAGGCTTATCATGCCATCATTCCATCCGATGCCGAACTTGAGCTGTTCATAGATGGAAAAGAAACTAAACCTGAATTATTTTTCACCGAAGGGCCGAAGTGGATGAATGGTAAAATCTACCTTTCCAATATGTATTTCGACCAAAATTGGAATGCGGATCCAAAGAAAAGTTCTACTGTAGAAGTCGATCCTGACGGCAGTTACAAAAACATAACAGAAGGCAAGATGCAGACCAACGGCCTATACCCCTACAAAAACGGAAACCTCATTGTTTGCGATATGATGGGGCACAGGGTAGTGGAAATGACTACGGATGGGAAGGTGGTAAGGGTTCTTGCTGATACGTATGACGGAAAGCCTATCGATGGGCCAAATGACATCATCACCGATTCCAAAGGCGGTTTTTATTTTACAGATCCCCAATTTACCATGGAGCCTGATAAGTTTCAGCCCGGAAGGGCCGTCTATTATGTTTCCTCACAAGGAGCAATTACACGAGTAACTGAACCCAACGAATTTGCCATGCCCAACGGTATTTTGCTTTCACCGGACGAAAAGACCCTCTACATCAACAATTGCTACGACAACGAATCTTGGTACCCAGTCCAAAGTGACAAAGACAACTTCATCTGGGCCTACGATGTCAATGAGGATGGAACGATCACCAACGGACGCCAATTTGCTAAACTGTTCCTGACTGAAAATGTGTTGGACAGAAAAGGAAAATCTTCAAGTGCTGACGGAATGGCTATAGACAAGCAGGGAAACATCTATGTAGCTACCTACTATGGGGTGCAGATTTTCAATGCTGAGGGAGAATTTTTGGGGATGATCAATATGCCTTCATTCCCGGTAAGCCTGGCTTTTGGTGATGATGACATGAAAACCTTGTATATCGTGAGTTACAGCAAAATATTTAAAATCCGAACCAATATGGAAGGTTATGTCAATTATCTGTAAGGATGTAAAATAAATCCAAGACTCCTTTACAGGAAGGAAGACCCCTGCCTATCAGGGTGCAGGAAAGTACCGGACATTTCAATCTCTTGACGAGGATTACATCGTTTTGTCATTTTACTGGTATCATTGCCCACTCACATTAAAAAAATTCCCAGGGAGACAACAATGCTCCCTGGGAATACTTCACTACTATCAATTTTAATCCCTTTTTTAAAGCAAACAGTCGGATTGCAGTCGTAAACCCCCATTATTTTTCTTCCTTACAAGAAAGGCACAGCTGTTATTTTAATACCATAAAGTTCAGACATACTAAAAAGTCCTACTACCAAGGTAGATCTTATTTGCCTGTCACATGTTCCACTGCCTCTGCACCCAGTCGCTCTTTAAGCTGGGTAAGGTACAAGCTTCCAGGGGTGACATGTCTGTCCATGGATTCCACATGGCCATTGGCTTGCGTGAGGTCTTGTAAAGCTGCGTTGAATACAACTGCGTTCACACCTATATGTCCAAAAGAATAATTTTGAGCGGTAGGTGGTCGCTGAATTAAGAAATCCCCCTCACAGTTCCAAAAAACGATGTTGGCACCAGCCCAGCCTATGGGATAGTCTTTCCAATATCTGGCAGTGAGCGGTGCTTTTACATTATCGTAAAGAGCACCATTTGACCATCGATTATGGGGTTCACTGGAAGAATAAGGATTTACAGCTGTACAGTTGAGGAAGACATTCCCACTTGACGCAGCGCCCTGTAAAACGAAGGAATGTCGCCCTTTTTGAGAAAAGCATCTTTGCACGAGCGCAAACTGCCCGTTCATCTGAAAGGTGAACCTTCTGCCTCCCCAACGCATCGCTACCGGCTCCCTTGATTCACAATCCTGTATGGTGATATACTTAGTGCCCGCATTGGCCAATACGACGCTGTTGCCAAAGTGAAGGGCAGACATATTCCTAACCCATACATTTTTTGCATTGCCGATGTTTATAAAATTTGAATAATGGTTCTCGTCTGAGAAATATTCTTCGCCTTGGTATTGAAACTCGGTACCCAATTGGTCCCTGTCCATATTGCCATAAGCCGTGGTGCGAACAGCGGGATCATATTCAGAAATACCTCGAAGATTTTCTATACCCACCTGTTCGATCCGATCATCTTCATATTTGAAAATCTCTCCTCCACCCCATAGTTCATCAATCGCGGTGAATATCGGTGCATCTATTGTGATTTCATTTCCGTTGATCTCGATGATGGTTCTGTCATAATCGATATGAAAAGGTTCCCATCGGCTCCTTCCTACCTTCGCGCTGTCCTGTCCTATCTCTTTGATCCAATCCGCATTTCCATGACGTCTCACAAGAATTTGGTCTCCTTCTTTGAATGCTTTTGGATTTCTCACCTCAAAGTTGACAGCACCTACGGCTACATATTTACTGGTAATGGGCTGTCCTGTACCTTCTTGTATTTTGATTCCAGAGTCCCCCACGATATTGATAAGCGCAGGTCTCCTTCCCCGAGATCCTTCCTCCTGCTCGGTTTTTTTACCGAATAAAATCGTCCCAACGTCACTCATTCCTTCTCCACGGAGGACCACACCGGAACTTCTGATGTAGATTGGTTTTTCGAGGGAATATGTCCCCATCTTCAGAAGGACCGCTCCCCTGAATCCGTACGCATCCTTAGGCAGCTTAGCCACCCGGTCAATGGCCGCTTGAATAAGGTCTGCATTGTCCCCCAATACCGGCCAAACAATTTCTTTTACGGCAACATAAGGAATGGGTACACCGCCCCCTTTGTATCCGGCATGGGAAAAATCAGGGATTCGATTGCCAAGGGAGTCTTCTTCATACATCAACTTGCCATCCACTCCGGGATAGACCAATGAAGTGGTAGGCATCAAATCCTGAGCTTGGGATAACTCGGCATTCAAAATAATCAGGGCTCCGACCATCAGTGCAGTCTTCAATCTAAGCATCTTCAATAGGTTAAGGGTTTATTTTAGGTTAACAACAAATCCCAAGAATATTGGGATATTCTTGAATATAGCCATTTTTTATGCTTGCATCTCTGATAAATTCAGGTTTGGTCAATTCCCTTTTTGAATGGGTAAAATGACACTTAAAAAGTATCATCCACTTCAAAGTAACAATATATGGATGAAACTATGATCCTCTGATCTTGTCCTTTCTTTGCTAGGAAGTACTTCTAAAAAAAGGGAGAATACCCTTCTCCCTTTTCTATTGCTTTGAAAGCATTTGTCACAACTTACTATTTCTGTCAAGTTAAATGCCCTGTAAATTAAACTGGTATAAAAATCACCTTGACTAAGCCCATTCATTTATCAGTTACCCTGATCGCTACCCTTCTGTTTTTCTGCCTATTTTCATCTGTGTCGTTGGATGCCACAGGATGTTGAGAACCATACCCCTCTGCAGAGATTCGCGATGCCCCTACTCCTTTTTTCCTTAACTCCATCATCACAGCATCTGCCCTTGCCTGAGACAAGGATACGTTTGCTGATTCATCCCCGGTATTATCTGTATATCCACCGATTTTGATTTTGACATTTGGGTAGGCCCGCATGATTTCAGATATGTTATTGATCTGATCCATAGATTCTGCCTTCAAATCTGTATTATTTGTTTCGAAGAGAATCCGGTCAAATTCAAACCAACGTTCGTTACTCACATCCTCAGAACTGGCAATATAATCCAACAATCTTCTCTCAACGCCATTTTCCGGCGCATTGATTTCAGTATTGTTGGGAAGTCTAAAGGTGTAAAGACTGCCTAAACGGTTCCAGTCTTCCACGGTGTATCGGTCGATGGAAGCATCTGCTTCCCGCATGTCTGCTGAAGCATTCTGCCTTACTCTTTGGGTAGTGTCCGACACAATAGATTGGGTATCTTCTTGCATCATATCGTCATCTTCCCGATTACAATTTCTGGTTAGCAAAAATAAAAGCAGAATGCCTACCAGTCCGAGTACCCAAGGCAGATAATTCTTGGTATTGGTACTCGCTGCAGGTTTGGGTGGAGTTACCGTTTCTTTTTCAGGTACATTCTTTTTGGGTTCTACTTCAGGTTGACTAAACCCAAACATATTGCCTAAATTGCCTGGCAAAAGTTTTTGAACAATGCCCTTATGACTATTTAGCAAGCCCAATAAACCGGCAGCTCCCAATCCCTTAGAAGAGACATTCTTTGCCAATCCGCTCATGACCATTGGCGCGGCAAATTTCATGAGGGTATTGATACTATCGGGTCCCAATCCAAAATGAGTAGATAAGGAATTTACGACTCCATCAGCTTTGCCTCCCATAATTGAAGAAACCAAATCTCCCCCCTTAGCTAGCATATTGTTGGTTCCTTCTGCACTTCCGAAGAGGTTTCCTATATTATCCAACATGGCTCCTCCGGAAAACTGGGTAGTCAACATGGTCAATAAACCGTTAGCATCATTCTCTGTATTGGTATTACTGATCAATCCTCCTAAAACTGCAGGAATTGCACCTTGAAACAAACCTTTTTTTGTTTCCGCTTGGGATTCTCCCAAAAAACCGGAGAGCTTTCCAATTACATTGTCATCAATGTTGGTTCTGAGCAAATCAATTAAATTGTCTGTCATGGTTAAAGGCGTTTGGTTTGGTTGTTGTTTAAGATAAATATCGAAATAAATTCTTGTAAAAGCCATTTTTATATCCACCAATAGCAAAATTCTACAATCCTTTCAAAGGATATTTTTAAATTGATGATTTTTATGGTTTTCCTATAAAAAAATGGAAATCCCAAAATCCGTTAAGGATTGAAAAAAAGTCCAATCAGAAATTTAGATTATTCCATACTGAATGAGTGGATAAAAATGAGGAAATGTATATTGCTTTTAGAGGCGTAGTTGAATATTTATAGCTTTTGCAACATATCCTGATAAAGGTCTTTAAGAAGCCGTTCCTGACCTAGTAATTCCATCATCAAAAACTGTAATCCCAGAAGATTGAGATCGATATTTTCCATGTTGTGGGTCTCTGTTGCCGTAAGTCTATCCGTGAGGTTGGCAATGGTTCTTCCCATGATCATTTCCTGTAAATTATAAACCTTGGTAAGCCTCTGCGTGATATCAAAATCAAATTCACTAATAATGCCAGTAGCTTTTGCGGTATCCCATGCATTTTGGACAATAATATCATGTAAAAAACTTTTTCCCCCTGCCAAAATATAAGTGTTCAGGAAATTGTATTCCAAGAGCTGGTTTTTGAGACTATCGTCTTTTCCTTCTGTGATTTTGGAAAGTCTTTCGAATGTTTCAGAATGTCTAACCATCCATTCTTCCAATACCTTCAAGTTTCCCTCGATTTCCATTCGAATTTCTTCTCTTGCTTCGTTTTTGTCCTGACGGGTTTTAATATTTTCGGCCGTTTTATTGATAAAAAGAGCAAAAAGTACACTGAAAACGATCAGTAACCCGTCTGCAAAATATTTTTTATTGAACTTGAAACTGAATTTTCTGCCCATACCCATAAAATCAGATAACTCAATTTCCAAATTCTCAACCAAATTACCAAATGACAACTGGGTAAGGAAGGTAGGTTTTCCGGTTGTCAGGGTACCACATGAGCAGTAAAGGCAAGTTTATTTTATTTCATGTTGTCTAGTTGTCGGGTTGTCGGATTATAAGTAGCATTATCGGTGTATCTGATGATCCGTTTATCTATTGAAAAGTTTATCAATTCCGAGGCCTACTTCTTGCTCAAATTGTCTATCCTTTCACCCAACCAAATAAGTACAGTAACCAACCGAATATAGGCCAAGTCTGATCCTACTCGCTCCTCAATCCACTGACAGTATTGCCATAAGCTGCCTTGAGCGCTTGAAAACCAACTACCATCAAAGTGATGGTAAGGGCTGCAAAGACCACCACCAAAATGGATACAAGAGTAATTTGAGATTGGTAGGCAAAATTCTGAAGCCAGTCCTTTCCGATATACCACACCGCAGGAATAGCCAATGCCGAAGCAATCAAAACCAAAGCTATAAACTCCCTAGAAAGCGAATAGACAATCTGATAAACCTCCGCACCTAGCACCTTTCTGATGCTCATTTCCTTGGCCCTGCTCTCAATCATAAAGGACACCAATCCAGTCAAGCCTATCAGTGATATCAACAGGGTCAAACCTGCAAACAACCTGAACATTTTAGCCATCCGCAGTTCGGCTTGGTATAGCCGTTCAAAATCTTCATTGAGGAAAAAGTACTTAAAGTCCATTCCGATAAAATCTTCCAACCATTTTTGGTTCAATGAGGCAAGGGTTTCACTGGTCTGACTTGGATCAAATCTCAGCGAAAGCCAAAAGGAATATTCTGGAGCCCAATCCATCGCAATTCCGTGAATGCTATGTTGCAAACCCCTTTGGTGAAAGTCTTTGACCACACCGATTACGGTACCCTCAGGTGCTGAGGAGGGAGATACGATTTTTTGACCTATTGCCTCCTCTGGACTTAACCAACCAAAAACCTGAACAGCCTTCTCATTTAAAACCAAGCCTTCGGTCTTATCGGTTTCTCTCTCTGGGTCAAAAAACCTGCCTGCCACCATTTCCAGATCATAAGTATGGAGGTAATCCTGATCCACTGCCAAAAACTCTACAGAAACAGGGTTTTCTGCTTCCCTACCTTCAGGATAGGCTATTTGCCCTATCCAACCCGGCCTTCCTGGAAAACCGTTGGAATAAGTCACCTGATTGACGCCTGACATTTGCTCCAATTCATGCTTTAAACTTTCAATTCTGTTTTTGGAAATCTTTGAAGCATTCAGTACCAAGATTTCGTCTTTGGCGAAACCCAGTTCTTTTTGCTGCATAAATTCAAGTTGTTGGAGAACCACTAAAGTGCCCAAGGCCAAGGAAAGGGAAATAAAAAACTGGAATACCACCAATAGCTTTCTTAAATTACTACTACCGCTTGTGGGGTTCGATTTGCCTTTAAGGATTTTCATGGGTTGTAAGGAAGAAAGATGCACAGCAGGATAGTATCCGGAAAGGAAAGTAATCAAAGCCACCATACCCAATGTACCGAGCAGCACGCTGGGTATGCTTAAGATTTCAAGTGTGTAGACCTTATCCAGCAATTCGTTGAATATGGGCATCATCATACTGGCTAATAAGACCGCTAGGCAAAGTCCAAGCATGGTCAAAACCAAGGACTCGGTCATAAATTGGGCGATCAAAGAACTTTTGGAAGACCCCACTACTTTTCTTAACCCCACCTCCTTGAATCTGTCCACTGCGCGTGCAGTAGAAAGGTTAATGAAATTGATACAAGCCAGCAGAATGGTAAAAATGCAGATGCCCATTACCAAGTTAACCCGATCAATGCTTCCTAAAGGACCTAGACTGTTACCTGGCTTCCCTTTGAGGTAAACATCATTCATGGGTTCAAAATACAGCTGCCCATCCACTCCCCAGGATTTCATCATATCTCCAACATGATCCATGTAGAGGGATTTTGCTTTTTCTTTGAAACTATCGTGATCTACCCCTTCTTTCAGCATGAGGTAATTTCCCATATTGATATTCGCCCACCCGTATTCGGTATAGTCATTGACTCCCACCAAGTCATCAAAAGTGGCCTGAGACAATAACAGATCGAATTGAATATGGGAATTTTGGGGTACGTTTTTTACAACAGCACCAACTGTGACCGGTATGGTGTCAGCTAAGTAAAATTCCTGATTTATCCCATCTCTGCCTTCAAATAGCCTACTTTCTGTATCCTCAGTAATGACAGCGAAATACGGCTTATCCAAGCTGGTAGACACGTCACCTTTGACTAAGTCAAAAGAAAAAACATCAAAAAAATCCTTATTTGTGTAGAACATTTTAGGAGAGAAACTTTCCTGTTCGGTGCGGACATCCAATCTCGGCCATGAAATGGTGTAAATTACTTTTTCGACTTCAGGATAAGACGCTTCCAAAAATTGTCCTACTGGCCAACCATTGTCATTCATCAGACTTTCGTTGCCTGATTTCAGGTCCACCAAAACTGTATTGACTCGGTATATGCAATCAGCTTTTGAATGAAAATTATCAAAAGAAAATTCATCCAAGGTATAAACCAACATAAAAATGCCACCCGTAATACCCAAAGCCAAACTAAAGATATTGATGGCCGTAAAACCTTTCCTTTTCTTTAGGTTTCGTAGGGCTATTTTGACGTAGTTTTTGAGCATGATGGGAAATTTATGGTTATCAGGTTGTCAGCGTTGTCGGGTTATCAATAAATCGGTTTATCGGTTTGTGAAAATTCAGGTCTGACTACCGAAAGTAGATTAAAAGGTTTTCAGGTTATCAGCTAATCGGTATATCAGATTTACAGATTAACTGTTTTCGGTTTCTCTGCATTTTCAATAAAATAAAGATCTTCGAGGTTTTGAAAACCTCAAAGGTCCTAACTTTTATTCCACCTTAAAGGCATCCACAGGATTAATCATGGCAGCACGGAGCGACTGGGAACTCACAGTCAGTGCGGCAATAATAGTGGCTGCCAATCCCGCAATCCCAAATACAATCCATGAGACAGAGACACTATAAGCAAAATTATCAAGCCAGCCGTTCATGCCATACCAGGCAATGGGAATGGCCAAGAGGAATCCAAAAAGCACCAATTTCAGAAAATCCAGTCCCAACAAGGAAACGATGCTCCAAATACTGGCACCCATCACTTTTCTGATGCCTATTTCTTTGGTGCGCTGCTCGGTGGCATAGGCTGCCAAACCAAACAGTCCCAATACTGAAATCAGAATGGCCAGTCCTGCAAAGAATCCAAATACGGTCCCCACCTTTTCCTCTGCCTCGTATTGCTGGTCAAACCTGTCAGAAATCAGGTAATAATTGAAGGGGAAATCAGGCTTCATCGCCAGCCATTCCTCTTTAAGATAATCCAAGGCAGCCTCTTTGTGCTCACCGTTGATTTTAATGGCCACCTCATTGAAGCGGTCTTGGGGAATCAAAAAAACCAAAGGACTGATGGGCTGATGAAGCGATTCAAAATGAAAATCTTTAACGATACCGGTAATCCGACCCCTTCTTAAACCATATTGAAATGGCTTGTCAATGGCTTCTTCAGCATTTGCCCATCCGATGGCCCTTACCGCAGCTTCATTCAAAATAAATGCTTCGGTGGAGTCACTCGCCTGGTTGAAATCAAAATTCCTTCCCGCAACGATTTCCATCCCAAAAGTCTCCGTAAAGCTATGACTTACATGGACATCTGAGATCCTAACTTCCACTGGCAACAATTCACCGTTCACTTCTGCCTGGGCACCTTGAGCATCCAATAACCTTCCTGAAGGTACCCTGCTTCCCAAAGCCAAGTCCTCAATACCCGGGTGTTGTATCAATCGGTCACGCATCATATCAAAATTTCCCGTCAGTTCAGCATGGGCAGGCAAAACCACAATTTCATCTTTTTCAAAACCAAGGTCTTTGTTTTTCATAAAATCGAGCTGGTTCATCACGACCAAAACGGCGACAATCAATATCACCGAGATAGCAAATTGTCCCACCACCAGAGCAGATCGTAGTTTCTCATGGATAGAGCCAATTTTGTAGGTTCCTTTCAGGACTTTGACCGGTTGAAACCCGGATAAAAACAGGGAAGGGTAACTGCCAGCAACCAAACCTACCAAGAGTACCAATAAAATCAGACCACCCAAGTACTCCGGGTGGGTAATAAAATTGAGGGTAAGCATTTTTCCAGTAAAATTACTGAACACTGGTAAGAAGAGGTAAGACAACAACAGAGCGATCACTAAGGCCAATAGGGACATAAAGATGGTCTCAGCCATAAACTGTCTCACCAACAATTGCCGGTCGGCACCAAGTACTTTTCTCAAACCAACTTCCAAAGCCCTTTTGGCAGACCGTGCGGTCGCCAGATTCATGAAATTGATACAGGCTATCAAGAGAATGAAGATGGCAATTGCACTGTAAATGTAGACATATTCCATACTGCTGTTTGGCTCCATTTCTGAATCCAAATTGGAATGCAAATGGATATCGGTGACAGGCCACAAAAAGAGTTTGGTACCCATAGAGGCAGAAAATCCTTGGGAGCTTGGTGTGAGGTGTCGGTCAATAAAGGCGGGGATCTGAGCTTCCAAAGCTTCCACCTTTTCCCCATCTGCCAATAGCAAATAAGTACCAAAACTGTTGTTTCCGAAATTTTTCATGATCGCTTCATACCCTCCATAAAAAGCGACAACCAGTTCCATCGAGGCCAGGAAATCAACTTGAAAATGGGAGTTTTCCGGCACGTCAGCCATCACGCCTCTGACCTGCATATCCATTTTGTCCGAACCAATCATCACTTCCAGGGATTTTCCCATGGCATCCTGTTCCCCGAAATATTTTTTGGCCATGGATTCTGTGATCACCAAACCATCAGGGAAAGAGAGGGCAGTTTCCAAATCACCTTCGACCAAAGGCCAGGAAAACACCTTAAACACTTCAGCATCCGAAAAATAAAATCTGCTTTCCTCAAAAGTATTGGTTGATTCTTTGATGATCACCGGCGTACTTGTAAGCCTTACTGCCTCCTCTATCTGATCTCCAAAATCAGATTTCAGCAATGGGGCAAAGGGAGGTGCTGCATGACCCAGATGAAGATTGGTTTGGCCATCCGGATTGAACCAAGCCCTTGAGACCCTGAAAATCCTATCTGAATGTTCATGATAACTATCATAGCTGAGTTCATGTTGGACAAAGAGGAAAATCAAAATACTGGCTGCCATTCCCACAGAAAGTCCCAATATATTAATTAGGATATATGCAGGATTCTTCTTCAGGTTTCGGACGAATATTTTCAGGTAGTTTTGGAGCATGGTTATGGTCGTTGTATTTCTTTATGGTTTTTATTTTTTCGGTCTTGTATACGGAGATTGGTTACTTGGCTTTCAGTTCATCTGCTATCCGTTTATCCAATTTTCCGTTTATCTGCCTATCTAATTTACTTTTCATCTGACCCTATTCATTCTTCAAATAATCCACAGGATTCCTTGCGGCTGTTCTGAATGACTGGTAGCTGACCGTAAGCCAGGCAATAATGATTGATAACACACCTGCTAGTAAGATCCAAAGTACATTGATTTCAATTCTGAAAGGGAAATTTTGTAACCAGTAATGGTTCATGAGGTAGTAGGTCAAGGGTCCTGCAAACAGAAAGGAGATGAGAACCAACAAGGTGAAATCTTTGCTCAGAATGGTAACCAGATTCGTGACTGATGCTCCAAGGGCTTTTCTGATGCTGATTTCTTTGGATCGCTGTTCGGTGGTGTAGGCTGCTAATCCAAACAATCCCAGGCAAGCAATACCAATGGCCAAGATGGTGAATACCAAGATGATATTCCCCATTTTTTGCTCGGAACGGAACTGTGCTTCGAAATTGGCATCCACAAAGGAATACTCAAAGGCAGCCCCATTGGAATACTTCTTCCAGATGTTTTCCAGAATGGTAATTTTCTCTTTCACATTTCCTGAACTGAGTTTGATGGCCATCTCATCATTGGGTTCCGGACCCAAAGTGATGATCAACGGCCTGACATTCAATTTCAGACTTTCAAAGTTGAAATCTTTGATCACACCGACCACTTGCCTTTCGATAGGCTCATCATTGTTGCCCCAAAATCCTGAAATACGCTGTGCCCCATCCAATTCTTTCCAGCCCATTTGTCTGAAGGCAGTTTCGTTGATGATCACAGCACTTGTGTCACTTGGGAAATCCCTGGAGAAAAACCTTCCGTCGGCCATTTTGTAACCCATAGCTTCAGCCTGCTCATGGTCTACAAAATAAAGGTTACAAAGAAAATCCTGTCCTGTCTCCACGTTCCTAAACACAGAGTTCCAGTCCACATTCGGTGGCAGCCGATTGGCAAAGCTGGCCGCTACAAAATCAGTATGGCCATTCAGCTCATCTTTGAACGCTTTGGCATTCTGACCCAAGGATCTGGTATGCAGGAGATTGATTACACTTTCTTTGTCAAAACCCAGATTTTTTTCCTGCAAATATCGGAGTTGCTGATATACCACGAGCGAACTGATAATCAAACATATGGAAATGAAAAACTGGAATACCACCAGTCCGTTTCTGAAGTTTGACCTTTTCGCACCACTTCTGATTTTTCCCTTCAGTACATTTACAGGTGAAAAGGAGGTCAGATAAAACGCAGGATAAGAACCAGCCAAAATCCCCACAATAATAGCAAAACCGATTATGGAGAGTATGATCAATGGATCGGCGAAAATACCAAGGCCTAAGCTTTTGCCAGAGAGCACATTGAATGGTCTTAGGGCGAGCAAAACCAAAAACAAAGCAATAAAAGTAGAAATGGCACTGTAAAGAATGGATTCGGATAAAAACTGCCCAATGAGTTTAGAAGTCTTCGCTCCGATGGTTTTTCTGACACCTACTTCTTTGGCCCGGTTGGCTGAGCGGGCTGTGGATAGGTTCATGAAATTAATACAGGCAATGATGATGATAAAAAAGGCCACAGCACCAAAAATGTAAAGGTACTGAATACTGCCCGTAGGCTTGATTTCTTCCTGTACATCGGACCGAAGATGGATGTCGCGGATATTCATCACCTGATATCCGAGCTTATTACCCTGATCCAAAAAGATATCTAAGGAAACCCCCATAAACTGTTCCAGTTCAGGCCCGAAATTTTTTATCACAAAATTATCCAAAGCCGCTTGAACATTGCCCAAATCCGCGTCAGGATAGGTTTTAAAATAAGTGTATAGGTTGTTGCTGGTCCATTGGGTAGTTTTCATATAGTCCCAACTCTCCCCGGACAGGATCAAATCAAAAGCCATATGGGAGTGATGAGGAACATCCTCCATGACGCCCGATACTTCCGTTTCCTTCTTGTCGGATCCTCTCAGGATGATTTTACCAATGGGACTCTCCTCCCCAAAGTACTTCTTGGCGGTTGATTGGGTCAGCACCACTTTATTGGGTCCGACAAGGGCTGTTTCGGGATTTCCTTCCAATAAGCTGAATCCAAAGAAATCAAAAAAACCAGGGTCAGAAGCCAACATTCTGGGTTCAGTGAAGGTCTTGTCTTCATATTGGATAGGCATGGTTCTAAACAGCCCAAACCTGATGGCATCTTCCACTTCAGGCACTTGATCAACCAAAGCCTGAGCCATGGGATTGGGCGTCATGGCTACCTCAAAATCATTGTCACTCATCCTCCCGTGCATGCTGATCCGGTAGATGTTTTCAGCATCAGGATGGAATTTATCATAACTCAACTCATCCACCACATAGATCACGATCAACATGAATGTGGCGATACCCAGGCTAAAACCCATGATATTGATGGCTGTATAGGCTTTTTGCCTACCCATAATGCGCCAAGCAGTGAGAAAATAATTTTTGAGCATGTTTTTTTTGTTTATCTAATGGCCCTTTTTTCTTTTTTACTCCAAATCAAATACTTACTACTTCTGAAAAACAGATCAATGGTAATAACTTTATCCCAACAAAATTGGATTGGAATACTACTTTGGTATCCCTTAAACCCCTTCAGGGTTTATTTTTACCGGTTATTTTTACTCTCCCCCAGTTGCCGCCCGGGGCTAATAACCTTCGGGATTTAACCTCTACCAAATCGGCAGACAATATTGACAGATTTACTTCTTTCCTTTTACTTCTTACATACACCTTTCACCTCTTACTTACCATCTGCCAATCTACTCATCCTTCAATGTCTTGGCAGGGTCCTGAAGGAAAACCTTTATCGCTCTATATCCAATCGTAAGAAATGAAATGCCTCCCACAACCAAAACGGCCATGACAAATATCCAAGGGGACACATCCGTTTTGTAGGCAAATCCCTGTAGCCATTCTTTGGAAAACCACAGCCCAAATAGAACTGCCAAGCAAGCTGAAATCAGAAGCAAAACAAAGAAATCCGCGGAAAGGACTTTGAGTACGTCAGAGGCTTGGGCACCGAGAACTTTTCTGATGCTGATTTCCCGTGTCCTTCTCAAAGCAACATAAGAAACCAATCCAAACAGTCCCATACAAGCGATGCAGATGGCAATAGCGGCAAATAGGCCGAATATTTGCCCGATTTTTTGTTCTGCCAGGTACATTTTTCCGTATTCCTCGTCTAAAAAGCGATAAGCAAAAGGTCTCTCAGGAAAAAAATCCTTGAATATCCCTTCTAATTTTGCCAAATGATCAGTTGGATTGCCTTTTGGCATTTTCACCAATAACCAATTGGCCTCCCTAGGTTGGATAAAGATTCCCAACGCGCTGACCTGATGGTGAAGAGAATTGAAATAGAAATTTTGTACCACGCCCTTGATGACGCTATTGACTCCATTGTACACAATTTTCCGACCAATGCTTTCCTCAGGCGTCCAGCCCAGTTCTTTAATGGCCGCTTCATTGAAGATCACATACATTTCCTGATCTTCCTCATATGCCGTTGTCTGATCAATGTCCTGTTCGGTGAAATCACTTCCTGCAATCAAATTTAATCCGAGGGTCTTTACTACATCATGATCGACTGCAAATCCTGTGATCATGAATTCTTTATCATTGTTACCTCCTGGTGAAACTGAATAGCCTGCTTGAATAAAATGAGGCATAGAATTACCCAAACTAGCGGAAAGTGCAACACCCCCTCTTTCAATTTCATTTTTAAAGGAGGGAATCTGTTCCCGCATATTGTAATGAAAATTCAAGGCTACTACAGATTCCCGCTCATAGCCCAGATTGACTGATTGCATGTAGGTCAACTGCTGTTTTACAATCAACGTGGAAACCAATAGACTGATAGACACAAAAAATTGAAAAACCACTAAACTTCTTCTAAGCCATGGCCCACCCCTATGCCCTAAAATTCTTTTGCCCAAAGCTTGTAAAGGTTCCAATCCTGACAACACGAAAGAGGGATAATATCCAGCAAAAAATGCAATAAAAATCAGTAATGCCAGTCCTATAGAAATTCCCATCGGGCTGAGCAGCAATTCCAGGTTTAAGGGGATACCCGCAAAGGCTTCAAACCGGGATTTAAATAGGAGCAGCAAAAGAATACTTAAAATCAAGCTGAAAAAAGTAAGTATAAAAGACTCAGAGATAAATTGACCAAACAACTGAAGCCTACCCGCTCCCATTACCTTTCTCAGTCCTACCTCTTTATTTCTCTCAGTGGCTTCGGCCGTAGCCAAATTGACATAATTGATAATCCCTATGATGATCAATAGGACTGCGACCACACCAAAAATGTAGAGATTTTTCACATCAGCTGCAGGCTTCATTTCCTTTAGTTGACTATCACCCAGATAAACGGAGGTCAACGGCTGGAACAACACGCCCACTTCAAAGCCATAGCTTCTCATTTCTTCACCAAAGTATTTTTCCACCAACACATCCAGTTTTTGGGCGAACTGATCCCGGTCAGCATTTGGCCTTAATTTGGCATAAGAATAATAGTTGGCAGGGCTCCATTTTGGGTCTTTCCCATCTCTCGTACTGATAAATGAAGCCAAAAAATCAAAATCCAAATGGCTGTTACTAGGGAAATCTGCGACCACGCCGGTAACCAGATAATCCTTTCCGTCAACTTTCAAGAACTGACCTACTCCTGAATATGAATTTCTGAAATATTTTTCTGCGGTACTTTTTGTCAAAACAATCTGATTGGGTTCAGCCAATAATTTGCCTGCCTCTCCAGCCAATAATTCCAAATCGAACACTTCAAAAAAGTTTTCATCCACGAAAGCGAATTTGTTTTCCTCCTGATTGCCTTGCCCTGCATCGATTAAGACAGTAGAAAAAATACCGAAGTCAAAAATCAATGTTCCTACCTCTACCTCGTCGACTTCTTCCATCAAAGTAGGTACCAAGGCAGACGGAGTCATACTGACCACCTGCTCCTCCCCTGCCATGGCAAATCTTTGTCCGAACCTGACCACTCGATCCGAATCAGTATACATGCTGTCGTAGGTGGCTTCATGGTGGATATACAACGCGATAGCCAAAAAACTCGCTATTGCTATGGTAAGTCCTAGGATATTGATACCAGTATACAATTTCCTTTTGGATAGATTTCTGAAGGAAACTTTAAAATAGTTTTTCCACATGACCGATATAAAATGACGTGTTTAGCTTATCTGAGATGTTGGTTTAGCTTTCAAAGGGCAGCTTGCCTCCTTTCGGCAAAAAACTATTATCCATCATTGTGCCATGCCAAAAATGTCCACCACTCCACGTTTTTTAGGGATTAAAAAAAAATCATCTAACTAAAGTCGTACAGTTTTGCCCGTCAGCGGACAAAGTCCAAAAAAAACCTCCACCTATTCAATAGGTGAAGGTGTACAATAAATAGAAAACAAATCCCGGTTTTGGCCGGAAAATGCAAACATTTGATTTTTGTGATCAGTTGATAAATAGCCTAATAAGCAGTTAGGTATTCTGAATGGTTTTATTACATTTAATCCAGCTCTTTCATCAACTCTTCCACTGCCTTTTCCAACTGTTGGTCAATTCCGCGGTCAATTTTTCCGGGCATGTTCTTGACTTGAAATTGGGGATTGGTCTGATTGTTTTCCATCCAATTGCCTGCTTTGTCCTTGGCGGATATGGGTACAACGCCCCATCGGCTACCATTGGGCAAGGCTTCCCAGCCTGCAAAAGAACAGGTTCCGGGGGTTGGCATTCCTACCGTTTTCCCGATTTTTAGATCTGTATAACCACAGGCAAAACAATGGCCATCGGAATAGTTGGCCTCGTTGAACATGGCAAGGGTAGGCTTGGTCCATCGGAAAGTAGGTTCATACCCTACTACCCTATCCTCTGTCGCATAGGTGATGAATTTTTCCCCAGTGAAAAACATCGCCAGATCAGCTACCAAATCCCCTCCTCCATTAAATCTCGTGTCCACAATCACTCCATCCTTATCATGGTATTTGCCCATCATTTCTTCATACACATTGCGATAAGGGCCATCGGACATGCTCGGGATATGTACATAACCCAATTTTCCCTCACTCAACTTTTCCACTTCGTCCTGATTCTTTTTTACCCACCTTTTATACAACAATTGACTTTCTTCTCCCAAAGAAATGGGCTTGACCGTGAGTTGTTTTTTACTGTTTGTGCCAGATTCCGAAATTTCCAAAAGCACAAATTTATCGGTTTTTCTATTCAGATAAGCAGCTATGTCTTTGTCCTTATTTACGGCTTCTCCATCTATCTTTTCTATGATAAAACCAGCCTTGATGTCGAGGCCTGCCTTATCCAAAGGGCCCCCTTTGAGGACTTCGGAAATTTTGATGCCATCCCCTTCATAGGAGTAATCCATGAAAATGCCCAATGAAGCCGTGGCATCCTCCTGGTCTACGGGTCTTTTGTAACGGGCACCTGCATGGGATACGTTGAGCTCTCCGATCATTTCGGAAACCATCTCGGCAAACTCGTACCCATTGCCGATATGAGGAAGGTACTTGGCATATTGAACTGTAAGTTCATCCCAATCCACCCCGTGCATATCCGGTGTGTAGAAAATACCTTTGGTTCGGTTTTTTATGTGGTCAAACATGTGCATGCGCTCTGCATCTGTATCCAGTGTCATCTCTCCCGCAATTTTGATCGCTTCTTGTTTGTTGCCTTTCTCACTGATTTTAGAAATCTTTCCATCTGCCAGCAGGTACAGGTTTTCCATTTTCTTGTCCCATTCTAATCGACCAAAACCAGCGTTTAAGGTTTGTACCAGTTTGGTTTCCTTACTCCTCAGGTCTGTGGTCCATAAATTGTATCCCTTCTCGAATCGGGCCAGATAATATAGCTTCTCCCCTTCCTTATCCAACACCGCATCCCCTAAAGAAGAGGAGTGTAAGGTAAGTTTGGCCTTACGGTCACGTAGGTCTTCCAAGTCAAACTTTAAGTCCTCAATCTTTTTTTCCTCTTTCTTATCTCCATTCTTTTCCTCTTCCTTTCCAAGCTTTTCCACCTCCTTCATCAAGTCAAAATCTTCTTTACTCAATTTGAAGCGGTCAAAGGCTTCTTGGGTGAAAAACAGGGCAAAAACATCATTTTGTGAGCCCCCACTAGTAGCGAATCCTTTTAAACCATCCCTATTGCTAAACCAGATCATTTGCTTTCCTTCATTGACCCATTTGGGTCTGCTGTCGCTGTAGCCACTTTGGGTAAGGTTTTTCATAGGCTGAGTACCTGAGGCATCCAACAATACTATCTCTCCATTGGACAAGGTGGGCCGAAATTCAGCCAACAACCATTTGCTATCAGGACTCCAGGCAAAATACTGGTCACCATCCCGCATGTGCAAAAGCTGCTCAGGATTCATCAGTGTTGTAATGCTCTTGCTGCTCAGATCCATCACATTCAATGACCTTCTTCCGGCTATATATGCGAGTTTTTTTCCATCGGGAGAAAGCAATGGCTGGTAATTATCCACCTCATTACTCACCAAATCCTGTTCATTCAACAAAGTACTGGCAAAAAAGAAAGGCTCTTCATCTTCCCTTACTTTTTTGGTTTGGTAAATACGCCATTTTCCTTCTCGCTCACTGCTATATAGAAGTGATTTTCCATCTGGTGCAAACTGTAAAAACCGCTCCTGTTCAGGGGTATTCGTGATCCTTTTGGTCATGGCCCCATCCACTGAAGTGACGAAAACCTCACCCCTTGCAATAAAGGCTATTTCCTTCCCGTTTGGGGATAGTGCCATTTCACTTACCCCGCCATTGATACTGATGAAGCTGTCTGGGTTGGAAATGGCCTGGGTTTTGATTTCCACCTCCAACCTCCGAGGTTCCTCACCTTCTTTAAGGGTATAGAGATGACCATCATAGGAAAAACTCATTAGACCTTCTTTGGAAATGGAGAGAAACCTCACTGGAAAATCCTCGAATTGGGTAAGTGCTTTGGCCTCTGAAGGATTTTCCAAATTTGACTTGAAAACATTGAAGCTGCCATTGGCCTCACTGAGGAAATAAAAGGATTCCCCATCAGCTGAGAAGACAGGATTGCGATCTTCTCCTTCAAAGCTAGTCAGCATAGTATGGGAATCGCTTTCTTTTTCATAGAGCCAAATGTCCCTTGTAATGGCAGAGCGGTGTCTTTTTCTCCATTCACTTTCTCCTCCTTTTTTATCATGGTAAAGCATCTTTTTCCCATCCGCACCCACCTGAATTGATTCGGCTGGAAGGGTCCAAATTTGATTTACACGGCCACCTTTCACCGGAACTTGGTAGAGCTCGGGCAAATAACCCGCAGGATATTGCCGATGCTCAGCCAAATCCTGCCTTACCCCGCCAAACAGAACCTGTTGTCCATCAGCAGAAAAGGAATATGGCCATTCATCGTTGGAGTGGTAGGTCAATCGGGTAGCAGCCCCACCGGCAGCATCCATGACAAACACATCAAAATTACCATACCTGTCTGAGGAAAAGGCGATTTTACTACCATCTCTACTCCAAACAGGCATGTAGTCATGTGCCTCGTGAAAAGTTAATTGATTGCCTTTTCCACCATTGCTGGAGACAGTGTAAATGTCCCCTTTATAGGTAAAGGCAATGGTAGTACCATCCGGAGAAATGGAAGGATAGCGTAACCAACTTGAATTTTCTTGAGCTAAACTTAAACTTTGAAGAGCAAGCAACAACCCAAGTAGAAAAGACTTTATAGCATCCATGATTTCATCTCATATAATTTCCCGAAAATAAATAAAATTTAATCCAACCAACTATGAATTCCACCAACGGAGCATAATTGGGTCTAAATTACATATCTCGGAAAATTCATCCAGTTATATTTGGTATCACATCAACCTTATTTAATATGCATACTAAGCGAAGTCTTGCTCTCTTTGCCTTTGAGGACATGGAAGTCTTGGATTTTGCAGGTCCATTTGAGGTTTTTTCCGTGGCCAACCAAATGGAAGGTTACAGCCTATTAGATATAAAAGTGGTTTCCAAAGATGGAAAGCTGCTAAAAGCAAGAAATGGATTGCAAATTCAGCCGGATACCAGCTTGGCTGACTTGGAGCAAGTGGATATTTTGGTGATTCCAGGTGGGGATGGCAGCAAAGCGGTTATTGAAGATCTGAAAGTTATGCTTTGGATGGAGCATCATATACCCGAAACTGAAATCACCTTTTCCGTCTGTAGTGGCGCCAGGATTTTGGCCAAGTTGGGTTATTTGGATGGCCGGGAATACACTACCCACCATGAAGTTTTCGAAGATGTACATACCCTAACCCATGGGGGAATTCCCAACAAGACCAAAAGATTTGTGGATTTGGGACAAATCCTGACAGCAGGAGGCATATCTGCCGGTATCGACCTTTCTTTACATATAGTAGGTCGGCTCTTTGGGCAAGCAGTTCAAAAGAATACCATGAAATACATGGAGTATGGAGAGGACTGGAACCATGAAAAGTAAAATAGGTGAAAGCCAAACTTTTTTTTGGGCGAAAGACATTGTAGCGGTTTATTGATGCGTGCTGATAAAAAAAAACGTAAAAAAAAGAGCTTCTCCCAACAAGAAGCTCTTTGAAAAAATAGAACTAAAAAATTTTAGAAACCCAGTCCCAGTGCCATTGCAGTAGCCTCGATATTGAAATCAGCTACCTTGGTGGCCATTCCCGAACTCAGGTTGATCTGATAAACGGCTGTGCTGCCACCAACTTTGAAGAGTGCATAGGCATCATTGGAATCGCCTCCTATATCAAATCCATTATCAGCTTCTATATCAATGCCCAAGTCTCCAACCGGCACCAAAACGCCATCATTCGGCGGATCTTGCGTATAAAGCATGTTGTTTTCGCTATCCACCACATACAAAAGTGTACTTGTGGCGTTGGCGAAATTATTGGTATAGGCAGCGCCATTGACAAATGGACTACCCGGATTCAAATTTCCGTCCTCTGCTACTACCGTACCCAGATCCGGATGCAATCTGAGGTTTTGCCCCTCATCACTGACCAGTCTTATTCTATCTACCGTTGGGTTAAAATCAAATCCAAAGGAATCACCCATCAATCCAGGCATCAGGCCATTACCAACTTCAGAAACCGCCCCGTTTGCTGTGTTGACTGTAAGCAGCCTACTTTGGTTGGTCACAGCGTAAAGGGTACCATTCTGTGGTCTAAAATCAAGTCCTACTACCAGTTCACCGCTCATCATGCCCATCAGGTCTACTGCATTCATCGAAGGATTGGTGGGATCAAATCGGTAAAGTTGATTTTCAGCATTGGTGGCAAATGCCACTGGATTGGTTTTAAATGCAATACCTAGTATCTGCATCCCAAAAGTACCTACCCAGTCCGCTTGACCTGTATTTAGGTTAATACTGTACAAAAGGGACTCTCCGTCGTTAAGGGTTATCGCCAAAGCAGCGGTGTTATCGGGGTTGATATCAAAATTGCCCATACCCATAAAGTCTACACCCAAATCGCCGACTTCCACTAGACCACCATCGTTAGGTGGATCCTGCATAAAAAGTTTATTGCCCCCAAAATCTATGTCGTACAATACAGTGCTTGATGCCCCGGCCATGCTGTTGGTATAAGCTACTGCTCCGATCATCGGATTGTTGCCACCATTGATGTCACCGTCCTCTGCTACCACAGTGCCCAGTTCAGGATGAAGCCGTAGATTTTGGCCAGAGGCTGTGACCAGACGGATTCTGTCCACGGTGGGATTAAAATCCAAAGAAGCGTTTTCTCCCATTACGGTAGGTGAAAAAGGGCCTTCCCCTAGGGCAGTGGCTTCCCCACTCATTTCATGGATCGTGTAAAGCCGGCTACTTGAGCCCAGTCCATACAGCTGACCAGTAGCAGGTCGATAATCAATGCTGATAATTTGCTCCCCGTTTGGCAGACCAGTAATGGCCATGATATCCATGGGGGCGTTCAATTCACGGGCCTGGTACCGCAGGATTCTATTGTCATTTGTCAAGGCGGTGAATGCCACATCAGGGGCCTGCCCAGGCTGTTCTGTGACAGGAGGCCTGTCATTGTCATCATTACAGGATACCCAAAAACCCACACTCAGTAGGATGGCAAAGATGTTCAGCCAGTTTTTTTTGTTCATTGTTTTCATAATAATTTGGATTGGTTTTACCCAGGGAGATACGAAGCCAACACCGTATCTGGATTGGGTAAAAAAAAATTTAAGTATTGTGGCGTAAAAAAAATGAATAAGCCTGATTCTCTATATTATCCTGTAATTAGAAAACATAAGCATTCTGATCATGTTAATTTTTAATGGCAATCAATAGATTTAATTTTAACTTGAAGAAACACCTTCTAAAATGAAAATACTGCTCAGTCTTCTCATGGTTTCATTTATAAGTTCACCTTGTCTTTGCCAGGAGAATGGGATGGATAAACAAGCTACTACCTACACTTATAAAACCCCTGACCGGGATGGGACGGGCAAGGTGTACATGGGTCGGGAAATAGCCCATGTGATGAGTTTTGCAGGAAAGAACTGGTTGGAAAGACCCAGTCGATCCAAAGAAGAAAATACTGAATTGGCCATCCGAAATCTTCCCGTCAATAGCAAAAGTATCGTGGCTGATATAGGCGCAGGTTCCGGGTATTATACTTTCAAAATAGCCCAGCTTGTACCTGAAGGCTTGGTTTATGCTGTAGAGATCCAAGATGAAGCCATTGTCTATTTGAAGGAAAAAAGTGAAGAATTGGGTTTTAAGCAGGTCAAACCAATCCGGGGTACCGAAAAAAACCCAATGCTCCCAGAAAATGCAATAGATTTTGCCATCATGGTGGATGTCTACCATGAACTTCTGTATCCCCATGAAGTTCTTCAGGAACTCAGAAAATCCCTTAAACCTGATGGCAAACTTCTTTTGATAGAATATCGGGGAGAAGATCCCAAGGTCAATATCAAGGCACTACACAAAATGACCGTAAAACAAATCACCAAGGAGCTAGAGGCAAACGGTTTTCGTTTGGAAGAAAACGGTCAGTTTATGAACATCCAACATTTTTTGGTTTTTGGATTGGCTGAAGATGATTCAGCAAATAGAAAGTAGCTTTGAAGGTTTTGGTATAACTGAAAAAATTTAATCAATATACCCTCAATTTGACCCTGTATTTTTTACCCAGTTGTCTCAGGGTCTGAACCAGTTTTCTTTCCGTTCTTTTTTGATCAAGGTGAAAAGAGGCATAAAAGTTTTTCCCGTTTCTTGTTTTGATATCCAGTAGGTTTTCAGAGCTTGATTCATAGCGTGTAGGAGCATCATTAAGTGGCCACCAATCTCTATGAAACCGGTCCGTTCTGTTGGCGAGAATGACCTTGATTTTTACTACTTCTTCAAAGGGAATCTCTTTCTTATGCCTTGTCCTACAAATGGTAATCTGTTTGTTATCCAGTTTGATTTCACCGGTTTTCTTTCTTGGCAAAAGAAGATAATCCGATATGAACAATACCATAGAAAAAATGAAAGACATCGCAATCAACAGATTTCTTTGTTCCAATTTCCCTTCGTCTATCAAAAACAGGAACAGCGAAACAACCAAAAATATCCACCCCAAGCCTTTTAGGTATCGGGCAATTTTTAAGGGTTCTTTTATGTCTAATTTGACTGTTTTCATCTTATCTATTTTCTTTCTGCTGCATCCATACATCAAATTTCCCATTAAATTAATAAGAAATAAGGAAAATGTCCATTTTGTCCCGGGTTTTTCAAGAATAGAAATGCCTTGAAAAATAATGTTCGATTTTTTAAAAAGGTATTTCCAGAAAAACCAATTAATTCATGGATGGATTTGGAGCAATTGCTCAATGGGTAAAAACCGGTAACCTTTACCTTTCAAGGATTGAATCAAATCATCCAAATGATGGTAAAACTTATCCTCTCGGCGGGGGTCAGTCCCAAGATGCACGAGGAGTAGAAACCCATTTAAACCATTAGGATCAAGTCTCTCATGTTCAAGGACAGAAGCAATGATTTCCTGGCTGCTTCGGTATCTTTCATTCATTTGAGGATAGGTATAATCAGCAGGGGTCTTGGTTCCAGGAGTAAAATTGACCAATTGGATTCCTGATTCCAAACACCATTCAGCTATGGTCCGATTATACCATTCATAAGGAGCTAAAAAAAACGGTGCATCTGCTCTATTTAATCCAAATTTTTCCATTTTGGCATAGTTGGCTGCCAAATCAGACACAAAAGTTGCTTTACTGATCAAAAGACTGTCTCTGTTGTTCCAGTCCGCGTACAATAAATGTTGGTCAGAGTGGGCTCCTAAATAATGACCATCGGCTATCAAGCTGTGAATAAGGGATTCGAACTCGGGATTTTGATAAAAATTACCAGTCAGAAAAAAAGCAGCCTTAATTTCATGAAGCTTCAAAGTTTCACGAATACTCTCCCCTCCTTCACCGAATTCATCCGCCGAAAAAATCAGGGTCAGTACTTTTTCAGAAGTATCCCCTCTAATGATGGCCCCATGCGCATCAAGCAGAGCAAAGCCCTTTTGGACTTTAGCCTCGGTAGGGGCTTGTTTTTCCGGACCTCGGCAGGAAAGGAAAAAAAGTCCAAACAATCCCATCAGAAAAAATTTGACGATTTTATTCATGCAAGACTCAAATTAATGATTTCCGAGCTGGATTCGACATGTTCTCAAGAAAAGGAATTTTCCACCCGGATGACCACATTGCCGATTTTTTGTCCCGAGCCCACATAGGCAAAGGCTTCCTGCAATTGGGTGATGGGATAAATTTTGTCCACCAAAGGCTTGAATTCTCCGGTTTTCATCAAGTTTTTCAAGTACAATACATCTTCTTTGTTGATGGTGGGAATGGGGAAAATCACCTTTTTCCCACCAAAAATGGGTGTGATTAAAGCCAGAAAGGGATTTTGTGACCCCCTACCCAATTCTGTAGAAGCATATATACCTTTGGCTTTTAGCAAGGGCCTACATTGCCAAAAAGAGCTCTTTCCTACTGCATCCAAGACAAAATCAAAGTCATTCCCAACTTTCGTAAAATCCTCGGTAAGATAATCCACCAATCGATCAGCACCCAATTGGTCAATAGCTTTCATTGTACGCGTATGACTGACTGCGGTGACCTTAGCGCCAGCAATTCTTGACAGCTGAACCGCAGCAGACCCAATTGCGCCTGATGCCCCGTAAATTAAAACTTTATGTCCACGGGTGATTTTGGCCGCTCTAATAAAATTGAGGGCATAGTGGGCTCCTTCAGTTCCAGCAACAACTGATTCAAATCCCAGATTACTTGGCATCACAGCAACAGGACCATTAGAAGAAACAGCCAAGTATTCGGCATGGGCTCCAAAAGTAGCATCATTGTATCCAAAAACCTTCTCCCCCAACTGGAATTCAGTTACCTTATCCCCTAATTTCTCCACCATTCCCGCAAACTCATTGCCTAATACAGGGTTGTTGGGAGCAAACAAGCCACTCCAAAAACGACCAATCCAAGGCCTTCCCTTCAAGAAACCCCAATCGGTACGGTTTGCCGTGGAGGTCTTCACCTTTATCAATATCTCATTGGCTTTGGGGGTTGGCTTTGGAATTTCATTGATCCCTAAAACTTCCGGGCCACCATAACGAGAATAGGTAAATGCTTTCATCAAATCATTGCTTTTGATTGAAGTTTTTATCTTAAGGCTAGGCACCCTCATAAACTTTGATGAGGATTTTGCCTACATGTACTCCTGTTCCATAATGTGCAAAAGCTTCCCTTAAGGCAGTTAAGGGGTAAATGCTGTCTATAATTGGAGAAAGTTTTTTTTCTACAATGAGTTCGGACAAGTAATTCAAATCCGATCTCTTGGACTGTAGCATCACCGCATTGATTTTTTGCTTGTTTGGATTGGGCCAAACCTTCGAAAACAATGCACCATAAGCCATTATTTTAAACAGGCTAGGCATCTCACCACCGACGGTTGCATAGGTGCCATTGGGTTTCAAACATCGACGGTAATGCCCGATCGGCCGATTACACATCACATCCAATATCAAATCATACCGTTGGCCCAGATCACTAAAATGCACTTGTTGATAATCCAAAACCTCATCTGCTCCCAATCCTTTAAGAGCGTCTAATTTTGACTCTTTATCCACACAAGTGACGTGTATATCCTTCATTTTGGCCAGTTGAACAGCAAGAGTTCCAACCCCTCCACCGGCTCCATTGATAAGGATGCTTTGGAAACCTGATGGGTTTCTTTGATCTTCGTGAAGTTGGAACCCCTGAAGGGCCAGCAATCCTGCCTGAGGAATGGCTGCGGCCTGCTCAAAGCTGATTTCATCAGGTTTTGGAGCCAATAACTTTTCTTCTACACATACAAACTCAGCAAATCCACCCCAATTCCCAGAGGAAATATCACCAAAAACAGCCTGACCTACCTGAAAATCTTTTACCTCAGATCCAATGGCTTCAACCCTGCCTGCAATGTCGCATCCCAGTACCTTTAATTTTGGTTTCATCAAACCAAATAGTAGGCGATTGACAAAGGGTTCTCCCCGCAAAAGCCCCCAATCCCAATCGTTGATGGATGAAGCATGTACCTTCACTAAAACTTCCCTGGGCTTAGGCAGTGGTTTGGGTACCTCTTTGAAAGAAAGTACCTCCGGCCCTCCGTATTGGGAATACACCATGGCTTTCATTTGATTTTTTCTGCTTTAAGTTTTTGAATTTTTATGGCCAGCTGTTTCTTTGCCAGTACCCCTATAATCTACTTCAAACGGGTCGGAAGTCCAAAGTCGGAAGTCCATGCCGGACATTTCAGTTTCCTGGCGAGTATTATATTGAATTGCATCAATGTGCACATACATTTATAATTTTAATAAATTTGGCAAAATAGATTCATCGTCCAAACTTATCCCTTCAATTAGCCCTTTTTTTATTATCTCTTTGTCAACCCCATTATCTTTGGATTTTTTCGGGGCAATATAAATTTTAAAGCATCCAATCTACAAACGGGGCAACCACATGCCAAAAGTAGCTGAAAATATGCCCACAGCCACACCACCAGTAAGGACAAAAAGGAATAGGGAATAAGCCCATTTTGGATATTTCTTTTGGCTTCTTTTGGCCCTAAAATACAACTCCAAAAAGGCCAATGGAAGGACATAGGTGACCATGTAAAGCACCACCAAAAAAGGTCCACGGAAAGTCTCCGGATCGAATCCCACAGGTGCCTGATGAATGGCCAGCCAAAACATCATGCCTACCCTGAAAAAATATACCCCACTCATAGCCAGAAACAACCTCAAGGCCCATCGATAATGGATATCAAATTTTTTGGCCAAAGCATATCGGATGGCAAAAAAAGCACAGGTCATGATGATCAGGCCATTGATGCTGATAAATATCGCTCCCTCGATACCACCAACTGATCCGCGGACCCAAGTGAGGTAAAAACCTGCCATACTGATCACAAAGGCAGCGGTCACGTAGACCCGACCGCTGATGCGGTGGAAAGTAGGTAACCAGTTGCGCACATTTGGAATAATCTGAAGTGGTCCCCCTATAGTTATGATGGCAGCAAGCATGACGTGCATCCCAAAAATCACGTTTCCCAAAACATCGTTGGCAAGATGTCCATGGGGAGTGACGGCATTCCAATGCTCAAAATTTCCCTGAAGGCCTGCCTTTCCATATAAAAAGAGGATGTAATAGGCAAAAATCATTTGTCCCAGCACCACGGTCACAAACCAAACCAACACGCTAAAATCCAACACTTTTATCGAACGAATTTCATTTTTGATTTTGGTTTCCATTAATGTTTCTTTTTGGATGGACACGCTTTTCGGCTTATGTCAGAAATTGTAAGAGATTTTTTATGCAAAGGGATGATCAATCAAACAGAATTTATTCTGTTTCAATTGCTGTACCAAAATAATTTTTGGCCTTAACGAGGTAATGAAACTATTTTGTGAAAAAAACTTGTTCATTACCGAACAAAAAATTGTATGTTAACGGACAGGTAAAAAAGTAAAGGATGGGATAACAAGCCTATTTAATTAATGCTGATATTGTTAGATTAACACCAATAATCAAACTTTTTACCACTCCGTTTCCACCCCTTGCTTCCGGATCATCTCCTGAAATTGACTTAGCAGGGACTTGTCCTCCCTCACTGTTTTGGGGCTGACATTTTTTGCCATGGCAAATGGAACCAACAGACCAACTGCTTCTCCGATACTCCACTCCACCGGGTGAAGGCGGTAACAGCCATTCGTGATATGGGTGGTTCCGATGTTTTTGTTGGCAGGAAGTAGGTTTTCCATGCTTTGGGGAATTAAAGCTCCCAAAGGGATCTGAAAAGGTAAAGAAGGGAAATCGATGTAATTGTCTCCACCTGAACTTGGATGCAAATCAATGTGGTAATATCCTATCCCAACGCTGTCATCAAAAGTGGCCGCCTTTAGTTCTTCTCCAGACAAGCCTGAAACCATGGCCCTTTGTTCTTTGCCCACATGTTCTTCCAGAACTGTAAAAAGTGCCTTAACTCTTCTCGATTCGCGGACATAGGGATACATTGCCAAGCCATCTTCCGTGCCCATCACATCATTTCTCAGCCTTAATCCTTCCCATCCTTTACCACCGTCAGGTCGGGGACACTCGGTTTGTAACCAATACAAAAAGGATAAACTCAACTGCTTGCCACCGTTGAAATGCTTTATGAACTCCGCTTCACTGATATCCACAATATTCCCGGGGATGTAATCATTTTGTGGCCAGTTGACCAGCGTGATGTCACCGGGATACCATCCTGATTTAAAATTGTTTTTGTTCAATATCCTGCGGTAAAGCCAAAGGTTCAACAGGTCCCCTGTCGGGATTCCTTCGGGGTGAAATCCAAGTGACTTAGGGGCCAAAGTCTGCGGGTTGGAATAATGCATGGCCAGCATTTTACCCGGCCATGGAGGGGTTAAGTCAGGTACATAATTTTTCCAAAAATCATAATCTTCCGGTTTTGGGATGGTCCAATCTTCTCCTTTGACATAATCCATGGCAAAACAAACCGTAAAAGATTGGTTGTTCTCCGGATTGCCCTTTTCAGGAGCATGGAGTTCACCTGTTTCAGCTTTGGATTCTGTCCCGGTTACATAGGCAGTTTTGGTCAGGGGCAACAAATCTCCCAATTCTGTGGCATCCACGAAATAAGGCGCCTGCAACAATACCTCTGTTCCTGTCAGTGATGATTTCGCACTAAGGGATTGAACCCTATTGCCTTGATAGGCTGCGGATTTGACCTGATGGTTCAGCAAAAGCACCAATTTCCCCGCACTTTCATAAGGGGCAAACATGGCATGCAGCACGGCCAAGGCTACTTTAGGTTCGTGACAGAGCCTGGAAACCGAACCATCTCCTGGGTTCAAAAAATCATTGGAAGCAGCTTCTTCTGTCAAGGGATAGTGATTTCGGTAATAATCCCGCACCGCCGTTCTAAACTCCCGGTAAGATGCCGGTGCGCCATGGGTTTCTATCCAAGGATGCTCATCCGGTGGGACTCCTTGTTGGGTGATTTGTCCTCCAATCCAGTCGGTTTCTTCGGTCATTACCACAGATAATCCGTTCCTTAAGGCAGCCAAAGCGGCTGCACATCCACCAAGCCCCCCTCCGGCAATGACCACATCTGCTTGGTAGTTTTTGTGGTTTTCAGAAACACTTACATTACCTATAAAATCGCTTTGTGCAGAAAGTTGCTGTAAAGGAGACAGTGCCAGGGTTCCGGAACCCAAGGCCAAGGTGGATAAGAAGTTTCTTCTTTTCATGGTTATCATTTGGATTAGGCTAAATTATAAATTTTTGGTTAAGAATTAGACCTTTATTAAATTTTTTATTAATGTAGGTTTACAAAATTAGAAATTCGAGAAATGCTTGTATGAATTTCTTTACTCCCCGACTTCAAGTCAAAAGCTTATTGCTTTCCTTTGACCCTCTATTTTCTTAACTTTACTTATAACCCAACCCATAAAAAATGCAACTATTTCTTCTTCTTTGGCAAGTCCTCTTTTCGACCGCATCTACCGAATCGAATTTTGAAATACAGGAAATCGATAATCAGGTCAGTATCGGCTACGGTATAGCTATAGGTGATGTGGACGGAGATGACAAACCTGACATCCTTTTGGCCGATAAAAATGAATTTGTCTGGTACAGAAACGGGGATTGGCAGCGTTTTGTGATGGTCGAAAACCTGACCGAATATGACAATGTCTGTATCGCTGCACGTGATATCAATGGAGATGGTCAAGTGGAAGTTGCAGTGGGCGCACAATGGAATCCTGGAGAAACCTCGGACCCCAATAAATCCGGTTCGGTGCATTTCCTGATCAGACCCGATGATCCAACCCAAAAATGGACCGCAGTACAATTACACCACGAACCAACTGTCCACCGCATGCGCTGGGCAAAAACTACACAAGAAACCTTTCAATTGATCATGTTGCCTTTACATGGTAGAGGCAATGTAAATGGAGAAGGGAAAGGTGTCAGTGTTATTGCTTATGAGGTTCCTGATGACCCGAAAGGAAAATGGAACTACAAGGTAATTGATTCCACCATGCACCTAACGCATAATTTGGATGTAGTCAAAATGGATGAAGGAAGCGGAGAGTCTATTTTGATCGGAGGTAAAGAAGGCGTCAAAGTATTTTCATTTGTAGATGGTAGATGGTCACCCTCTCCCCAAAAAACTTGGCTGGTTAAAAATCAGCCATTTGGAGAATTGAAACTGGGAAAATTAAATCAAGGAAAACAGGTCCTTGTTGGAATCTCCCCAATGCATGGAAATATGGTAACAGTCCACGAGGAAGCTGGAACTGGCAGTCAAAACATGAACAAGTTTGAGTTGGACAAGCAGCTGAAACAAGGACATGGGGTCGGGCTTGGTGATTTTTTGGGACTGGGCCAAGAACAGGTGGTAGCTGGCTGGAGGGAAGCCAATGAATCAGGAGATTACGGAATCAAATTGTATGTTCCAACAAACGGCTCTTTTTCAGGATTTTCTGAACAATGGATCGATCAAAACGGAATGGCGTGCGAGGACCTTCAAGTTGCTGACTTAGATGGCGATGGTAAATTGGATATCATCGCTTCTGGTAGGGGAACCCATAACCTGAGAATTTATTGGAATAGGTCGAAATAATGCCATAAGCTCAACATCCGCAAAACAATTTAGGTCTTGAAAATAATGAGAAAAATTCTAATTTTTTGTTTGATGGTATGGATGGTCTCTTGTAGCATGACCAACCATGAGGAATCTGACATCACAACGTTTGAGTCTTTAATCATAATTACCCCTGTGGAAGTGCTCGGACAAAATTCACGAGAATTGCATTTTATCTGCCAAACAGAAAAAGAATATCCCTGTGTCAATTATCCCATTCTCACGAATAAAATTATAGATGAAAATGGGATTTTTGTCACATTTGAAGGGGTAAAAGAAACAGATTTTTGCTTTACTGCTATAGGGCCTGCAACTGCCACCTTGGATCTAGGCAGCAAAAGCAATGGGCGATACCACTTAGAGCTTAATACAAAGGTTCAAAGAAATGTTGGGAACCTAATGATTTCTGATTCTGAATTCATCTTAGATTTTATGGATCAAAATGGAATTGTAATTTCCAGAAAAGCAACCAAAAGAGTACCCAATTATATTTACTGGGGAACAATCGGATACCACATTGAATCCTCCATTGATCAGGTAGAGGAATTTATTGAAAAACTCAAAATTGAAGGTGCCATTTTCGATAAACAGACCCCAGGAGATTACCATTATTATCAAATTGACCAAGAAGGCCAAATTGTAGTAAACAGGGAAAATTCAGGTTACTGGTTTTTGGAATCTTTCATATTTAGTTTTGATGGATTTGAGGAAGATTTTAATGAAAATATACTTTCATTATCTAAGGAATATTTTCCTGATCTTTACATAAATATCAATACTTTCAAAGGAGAACAGATTTTCAATTGGGGCAATTGATGCATGTTGTAGGATTTTCTCCAAAGTCAGGACATGACCATGGTATCACTTTGGTGTAGATTACAGGACCTTAAAAAAAATTTCATAATTCTGAACTCATTATGTTTAAATATCACTGAAATTATTATTTTAAACCTATATAAATGTATTTTATAATATATTTTTTGTTATTTGCAGATAGTTTCATTTATCGCATCTATGTTACCAAAAGTCAAACTATTTAAAACAAAAGTATCTGTAGGAGAATATCAGGACTATTTAAGTGCCATAACCAGCTTGGGATTATCAAAACAATCTTCTTATGTCTGTTTCGCAAATGTCCACATGCTTATGGAGGCCTATGATCATCCAGAAATCAATCAAGCTGTCAATTCAGCCGATATAGTTTCTCCTGATGGAAGACCCATTTCAGTACTTATCAAGAAAAATTATGGCATTCAACAAGGAAGAGCCTGTGGTATGGATTTGTTCCCCGACATCCTAAACTCTGCTGAAAAAAATCAATTGTCAGTATTTTTTTATGGGTCGACCCAGGAAGTTTTGGAAAAAATTGAAGAAAAAATCAACTTAGATTACCCCAAACTTAAAATTGCAGGTTCTTTTTCTCCTCCTTTCAGACAACTTTCCCCTAGCGAAGAGGAAGATGTAATATCATTGATTAATGACTCAGGAGCCAATTTAATCTTTGTTTCATTAGGTTGTCCAAAACAAGAAATGTGGATGTACCGACATAAGGGAAAGATTCACGGATGCATGATGGGATTAGGTCAGGCATTTCTTACTTTCACTGGTATGGAAAAAAGACTACCAGTATGGGCCAGAAACCTTTCCTTGGAATGGGCTTATAGACTATATCTTGAACCCAAAAGATTATGGAAAAGATATTTATATGGAAATAGTAAATTTATGTTTTTAAGTTTAAAAGCCTACCTGATTAAATAAGGCCACACATGCAAAGAAAATGTTTTTTGTTTAATCAATTCAAAACTAATTTACTTCTCATGCCTTGATTGAATTGAATGGCTTTGGGTATTGTTCAAATAGAAAAATCATGCATTTTTTTTGAAAATGGGACTGTGATTTAGGGTATGAAATTTTTGAATGAAAATGTATGGACAAAAAATTTTTGTATTTTACTAAATAGTTGATATTCAACGGATACCAATTACTTTTCAAAATCAAAACACAAACTCTCCTTTTAACTACCCCTAAGAACAATTAAGTTTTAACTGTATTTTTTTGAATTTCAAATAAATAAAAATGCTGTTTGTTCTTTATTTAAATTTTTTGCTTTATTTTTAGATTACGTTTTATTGCTGTTTTTCGGAGAAAAGAACCAATTATTCTTTAAATCAAGATTATATGTCAATTACGATTTCTAAAGTAGAAAGCATTCAAGCATTTCCTAATCACGAAGATTTCATATTTAAAAGTTTCTCCATTAATCTTTTAGATGCCTCTCAAATAAAAAGTAAGAGAATATTTGATGTAACAGTTTCATTTTTGCTGATCATTTTCGTCGGTTCTTGGTTGTTTCCATTGATTGTGCTTTTAATCAAACTGGATTCAAAAGGTCCAGCAATTTTTAAGCAATTGCGCCATGGTCAGGGAAATGTTCCCTTTTTATGTTTCAAATTCAGGAGCATGAAATATGACCCAAATGGTCAATTTATACAAGCTACAAAAGGGGATCCTAGGGTTACTAGGGTTGGCAAGTTTTTAAGAAAAACCAGTTTGGATGAATTACCACAACTTTTTAATGTGTTGATGGGTGATATGTCGTTGGTTGGTCCAAGGCCCTTTCCAATTAAATTAAACCAAGAATATTCAAATAAAATTGGCCATTTCATGTATCGACATGTCGTAAAACCAGGCATTACCGGTTTGGCTCAGTCCAAAGGTTTTCGAGGGGAAATAAAAAATTTCTATGATATGGACGCGAGATTGAAATATGACCTTTTTTACATCAAGCAGTGGAGCTTCCTATTTGATTTTGTAATTATATTTTGGACGGTCAACAGTATAATTTTTAACAACAAAAATGCGTATTAGTGTTATTTAAAAATTTCCAATTACAATAAATAATGTTTTGACTGAGCTTTGTTTCATTCCTTTTTTGTCAAATCTCCTATTATCATTTCAACAAACAAAAAAGACATTATGGTTTTGTATTCAATCTAACAAAGTGAAGGATCAGAGAATATCCCAATAAAACCCTTATACTTGAGTTTGACAGACTTATTCACCTGAATAAATCCTCAAAAACTGTTTTGTCAAGGCCTTACAAAGAGCAGGCGTGTTCCGCTGTAAGAGTTAAAAAAAGGGTATCTAAATCCACAATCTGAAAATCACTCACACTTCAAAATCTCTGCAGGGTTCTCATTGGCAGCCCTTACGGAATGGAATCCAACTATTAGCAAACAGAGCATCAATGCCACAGTTCCGGCTATGGCAAACAACTCCCAAGGGAGGTCTATCCTGTAAGAAAATGTCTGCAACCAACTATCCAAAAACAGGTAAGCTGGAATACTCCCAAATACAAATGCTATGAAAATCAATAGCACATACTCCTTGGATACAAGTAAGAGTATCTGATTGACCGAAGCACCCAATACTTTGCGGATGCTCAGTTCTTTAAGCCTTTTTGAAATGGTAAACAAAGTCAATCCAAACAGCCCCATACAACTGATCAAAATAGCCATACCCGAAGCAAATGCCAAGATCTCTTGCATTTTGGCGTCATCCTGATAAAACCTGCTGATTGTTTCATCCAGAAACACAAAGCTTCCTGATTCTAATGGGTAATGTTCTTTGTAAATGTGATCCAAAGCCAGTTTGGCCTGCATCGGCAATGTCCCGGGTTCAAGGCGTACATTAATGGTCTGATAAGGGAAAACCTCATAAAACATGATCATGGGCAGAAAAGATTCTCTTAGTGAACGGGAATGAAAATCCTTTACCACTCCTACTACCAATAGTTCCCTGTCATCGTATTCAAGCACCTCTCCTAGGATATTTTCTGGGTTTTGAAAGCCTAGAGAGAGGCTGGCAGTTTCATTGATCAGGACTTCATTCGGAATTTCCCTGAGGTTCCTGCCTGCCAAAAGCTTTAGTCCGTTAACCTTAACAAAATCTTCATCTATAGTTTTTGCTTGAACTTCGTGTTCTTTCTTTTGATCCAGGTGTGTAAATCCGATCAGTGTAGTCCATAAACCTGATGAAGCCACCATATCACTACTCAAACTGACACCTTGAACAAAAGACTCTTGCTCCAGCCTTTCCTTTATTGGAAGGTTGGTTGCCTCAGTGGAAGGATCCAAATAGGGAGCTCTCGCATACATCAATGATTCTTTATCAAATCCCAATTCCTGGCTGTTCAGAAAATTAATCTGTTTGGTGATGGCTAAAACACTTATAATAAATGCTATGGAAAGTGTAAATTGAATAACTGTCAGGTTTTTCCTCAGGAAGAACCCAAAAGAGAATCCTCTATGATCTTTTAAATCTCCCCTAATGGCCAAGTCAGGTTGGTAATTGCCCAAGATAAACGCAGGGTAAATTCCTGATAAAAAAGTCAGCACCACACTAAGTCCCAAGAGAAACAATACGTTTTCAAAGGAAAGGAAGTGGATTTGCATTCCGCCAGGCAAGTAATCCGAAAAGTAGGAAACTGTCAATTCTGTCAGAATAAAAGATACGCCTATCGCCAATCCCACCAAGAGATATGTCTCGGTCAAAAATTGCTGTATCAATTGTCCCTTACTACTTCCCATTGATTTTCGGATTCCCACCTCTTTACTTCGGTTGATAGCCTGTGCAGTTTCTAGGTTGATGAAATTTAGGCAGGCTGTCACCAACAAAATAATTCCAATGATCATTAATCCTTTCAATACCATCTTAACAGCCCTTTGGGTAGTGTATGGATGGGTAAAGTGCAGTTCTGATAGGGGCTGGATAAAAAATTGCGTATTCCTTCCTTCTTCAAGATGTATATATTTGTCCACAATTCCCGCCAACCCTGCTTCGACTTCTTCATCAGTCCAGTTCTCCTCCAATAATACAAATAGTTGGGAATTGGAATCCACAGTTGCCCATTGATCTTGGGATGATTCCAAACTGTTTCCCTTCAGGGTCATCAATGTACTCGTTGAAATGAAATCCGTAAAAGTGAAATCGGTGTTCTCGCTATAATCCTTTACAATACCGGTTACTACTGTTATCAGACTGTCCCTTTCCAAGTATAGAATTTCCTTCCCTAAAACCGCCGTAGGATCCTGTCCCGGAAAGTACTTTTGCATACTGCTTTCTGTAAGGACAACAGCATGGGGCTGCTCAAGGGCTAGGGCAGAATTTCCGGCCAACCATTCCCTTTCAAAGATCTTAAAAAAGGACGGATCGGATAAAATCACCTGGTTTGATCTGCCCAAGTTTTTATTCCCATCCGGAAGTAAAACCAGGGTATTGTGCATCGTATAAAAATGGGCCGCTTCAGCTACGCCAACCAATTCATATTTTACGGCCTCACCAAGTGGGGAAGGAACTCCGGAATTCGGCCAGGATTGGTCTCCATAAGTGGTCAAAGTAGTGATCTGAAAAATATGGTCTTTGTTGGAATGGAAACGGTCAAAACTATAAGAGAAACTGATGACATTAAAAATCACAAAGCAAACCGCAATCCCTATTGCCAATCCCAAGACGTGAATAGAAGTTCTCAGCTTATTCCTAAGGATATTTCTCCAGGCGATTTTTAGGTAGTTTTTGAGCATTTTCTATGAATATAATTTCAAAAACATTTCTGCTACATTCATGCCATCAAAAAAAGCCCACAATTCTCCCGATTGCTTAATGTCATCAATTTCTGATATCCAACTCGGACAAAATCGTCCGTTGACGGGCGAATTGAAATGAATTAGAAATACATGGTCCTTGGTATGAAAGAACAACCAAAATATGTTTCAATATACAATGGGTTCTTGTCTTCCCACTTCCCACTTCCCACTTCCTAAATTTCTAACTTCCTTCTTCCCCCCTACTCATCCTGCAATATCTTGGCAGGATTCACCAACGCAGCTTTAATAGCCTGCGAACTGACCGTCAAAAAGGCGATAAGCAATGCAAGTACTGACGTCCAAAGGAATATTTTCCAGTCAATGGAAGTTCTGTAGTCAAAGGTTTGTAGCCAGGAATCCATAAAATACCAAGCAACGGGAATCCCCAAAACAACAGAGATCAAGACCAATTTTGTAAACTCCGAGGATATCAGCCTTACCAAACCCGGCACTGAAGCACCCAACACTTTTCTGACCGATATTTCCTTCCTCCTTTGTTCGGCAATGAAAGCAGCCAACCCGAAAAGCCCCAAACAGGATATGATGATGGCCAATGCAGTGAACAATCCCATCAAATAGGATGTACGCTCCTGATTCTCAAACTTGCCTGCATGAACCTGGTCCACAAAACTGTACTCAAATGGAGCATCTGGATTGAACTTACTGAACACAGCATCAAGATTATTGATGGAACTTTTAAAATCACTTCCTTCCCTGATTCGGATATGGATAAAATCCAGATTCCGTTTTGGACCAAATACCACAATGGGCTGTACCACACCAAATGGGGATTCCATAATAAAATCCTTAACCACACCCACTACAGTAAAAGACAGGTCCCCATCCTGTATCACTTGCCCCAACGGTTCTTCAAACCCCATGATTTCCAAAGCTTTTTCATTGAGGACCACTGCATTGCTGTCACTGGGGAATTTGTATACATCAATATCCCTGCCCGCTAGCAGCTCCAACCCCGCAGTTTCCACCAAATTGGCATCTGATCCCATTCTGGCAATGTTCTGCCGATCCTCTTCATTTTTCCCCTGCCAGAGCATCCCGCCTGTATTACTATATATATCAGTCAAGGGTGAAAAAGTATAGGTCACTGATGCCACTTCCTGCATGGCCAAGAGTTCCTCCCGCAAAGCCAATTTGCTTTTTCTCATCGGTTCTGTGACCGGATGAAAAATCAGATTTTCTTTATCAAGGCCTAAGTCCCTGTTTTGGACAAAACTCATCTGATCACGAATTATCCACACGCTGGAAATCAAAATGGCCACGATAGCAAATTGTAATACCACAAGTGCCTGCCTGGGATTTATCCAATATTTCTTGGTATAGAGCTTGGATTTGAAAACGATGGAGGGGCTGAAAGAACTCAACAAAAAGGCAGGATAGCTTCCGGCCAACAAGCCTACAACCAAAATATAACCCAAACCTAACACCCAGAAATAGGGCTGCTCAAAGGGATTTTGAAGGTTTTTCCCGATCAAATCCTGGAATGATGGCAATGATAAGGATACGATCAGCAAGGCAATTCCAAAAGCAAAAAGGGTAATCATAATGGACTCAACCAAAAACTGACTTATTAAAATCCCTCGGCCTGCTCCTGTAACTTTTCTCACCCCTACTTCCTTTGCCCGATTTTCACTTTGAGCAGTACTTAGGTTGATGAAATTGATGCAGGCAATCAGCAAAACGATGATGGCCACAATTCCAAACAAGCGGATCAATTCAATCTTACCCCCGACGGATTTTCCGTTTTCAAATTTTGAATAAAGGTGCAGGTCAGACATGGGAAACAAAAAATCGCTGACATTACTGTCTTCCAGATGCCTTTCTGTAAACCCGGAAATTTTTTCATTAAAGGCATTCAGATCGGTTCCTTTTTGGAGCATGGCAAAGGTTCGGTAAGAATTGTTGCCCCAATAAGGATCCGCCCAGCCCATGGCCTCCAGTTTTTTGAAAGGGAGGAAAAAGGTGAATTCAAAATCAGTGTTTTCCGGCAAATCCTTGATGATCGCCTTGACCATAAAATCCAAGGTTTTTTCCACTGTAACCGTTTTTCCCATCGCATCCCCATCTGGAAACAATTTTTGGGCTACCGTCTCAGTAAGGATGATGGAATTGGGATCTTCCAATGCTACAATCGGATCACCTTCAATCACTTCAAAAGAAAAAATCTTGAAAAATCCTGGATCAACAAATGAACTTCTTTCATAGAAACTGTTGGATCCCACGGTAAGTATCTGCGGATCCCATTGGGTGATTCTTGTGGTTTCTTCCACTTCCGGATAATCTTCCTTCAGCGTAGGCCCATAAGGTGCCGGAGTATAATCCCAACTGTAGGTGATTCCTTGGTTTTCCGCATTCCTCCACACTGCATAGATCCGATCTGAATGCTCATAAAACCGGTCTACACTGAGTTCAAACTGAACCCAGACCATGATCAAAATGGAGGCGGCAATTCCTATTCCCAGCCCTCCGATATTGATAAATGCAAATCCTTTGCTTCGAAGGATGTTTCTCCAGGCGATTTTTAAATGATTTTTCCACATAGTCTTTCAGATTGGAAGTATATGAGTTGTCTTGTTATCTATTCATTCATAATTCCGAATTTATAATTTTATCTGTCTAGTCACTTAATTCTTGCATCTTGCCTCCCCCCTACTCGCTCCTCAGACTATCCACAGGATTCATCAATGCTGTCTTTACAGACTGGAAGCTAACGGTCATAAATGCAATCATCATGGCCATCGCCCCCGCCCCGATACCATACCACCACTCAATTTCTATTTTGTAAGCGAAATTGTCCAGCCATTTGTTTAAAAGTGCCCATGACAATGGCAGGGCAATGATCCATCCCCATAAAATCAGTTTCAAGAAGCTTTTTGAAAGCAGGGTGGTAATTTCAATCACTGAGGCACCTAAAACTTTTCTGATGCCAATTTCTTTTGTTCGCTGTAAGGTGATGTAGGAAGTCAATCCAAATAATCCAAGGCATGCGATGATGATGGCCAAACCTGAAAAGAGGCTAAAAATTTTGGCAAATTGCTCGTCACCGGCGTGTTGCCTATTGAAATAATCATCAAGGAAAAAATAATCAAATGGACTATCAAGAAAGGCCCTGTCCCATTCAGCATGGATTTGTTTCAGGGCAACGGGATAGTCCGACGTTTTGATTTTTAATGAAAAATATTCTCCAGCCCATGGGGCCATGAGGTTTTCTTTCAAAGCAAATACGATAGGTCCTACTTTCTTATGTAAGGACTCCTGATTAAAATCCCCGATCACACCAATGATGGTTTTTGAATGGGTATCATTATCGGATTCATGCCAAACGATTGTTTGGCCTACTGCCTCTTCTGCTTTATTGAATCCCAATTGCCGGATTGCAGTTTCATTAAAGACCAAAGCTCCTTGGTCCGATGCTATTTCATTGGAGAAATTTCTACCCGCCAAGAAGTTTGCACTATAAAGGTGCAGAAACTCCTCGTCTATGGCTATGATACTTATCCCCTTGCTATTGGCTATTTCAGCCGGTTTATAAAATTCTCTTGCCCAACTTAATTCCTTTCCGGGGACATTGGAGGATACGCTTACTTCCTGGACCGAAGCCAAATTTTTAACTTCACTTTTAAAAAATTCCAAATGGTGCTGATAGGTTGAATCTTTGATACCTGGTCCCTTAATAATCAGCGTTTGCCCCATGTCCAATCCTTTGTCTTGAGTTTGTAAAAAATTCAGCTGTTGACGGATACCTAGCGTTCCTACTATCAGGGCAATTGAAGCAGTAAATTGAAAAACAACCAAACCCTTCCTGAAAGAAACGCCCTGTTTTGGATTGTTAAAGGTGCCCTTGACCATTTGTATGGGCTGAAACGAGGTAAGTGCTAAAGCCGGATAGACTCCGGAGAAAATGGTGCCTGTTAAAAATAAAAGCCCGGAAAACAAAACAATATTGAAGTCAAAATTGGTATTGAAATTCCCATTGGTAAACAGCTGAAATGTGGGCATTAGTAGTTGGCCAAGAAATAAAGCCAAAACCGCCGCTAAAACATTGACCAGAAATGATTCAGTTAATAATTGCGCTATCAATTGCTTTTTGGTAGATCCCATTATTTTCCTCAATCCGATTTCTTTGGACCGTTCAAAAGATTTGGCTGTTGTCAGGTTAATAAAATTTACCCATGCAATGGTTAAAATAAAAATTGCAATAATTATCAGGTAGGTAACAGTACTTCTACTACCGTTGGCCTCTGCTTCTGCTTCCATGTTAGAGTCCAAATGTATCTTTTGAATTTGTTGTAAATCAAGTTCAGTATGATAACCTGATTTGGACCATTCCGCTAGGGTTTCGCCAAGATACTTTTCCAAAACCCCGGACATTTTTCTTTTTACCTGAGAGAGCTCATGATCAGGGAGAAGCTCTATATAAGTGTAAAAATTTCCCCAATTCCAGTCATCATCCAAGTTCCAAGGAATGGTACTGAAAGAAACAATGAAATCGGTATGGATATGGGAATTATCCGGGACATCTTTAAAAATCCCAGTGATGGTCAATTGTTTATTCCCCCCCTCTCCCATATAAAATATTATCGTTTGTCCTACTGCATCCTGACCGGGAAAATATTTTTCTGCCATGCGATCAGATATTACCACTTGATTGGGTTGGTCAAGGGCATGGTCATGATGCCCACTTTGCAATTGAAAAGAGAGCAAGTCGAGAATGACAGGGTCTGCAAAATAGATCCTTTCTTCATGGAAGCTTCTTTCTCCAGCTTTCATTACCGGGTCTGACATAAGGGGTGCCGTATGCACCAAGCGCGAGGATTGTACCACTTCAGGGATTTCGCGTAAAAGTGCAGGTGCAAGCGCAGGTGCCGTTTGAGCCCGCTCACCGACCAGTTCACCATTTAAAAAGGCATAATCAACAATTCGATATACGGTTGGCTTTCGGAAATTATCGTAACTCAACTCATGGCTCACATGCTTCAAAATCATCAGACATGCCATCATCGCCAGTGACAGTCCGAGGATATTGATCACACTGAAAATCTTGTTTTTCAGGAGATTTCGGTAAGCAACTTTGAGGTGATTGTTCCACATCATCACAATTGTTTGTTTGGTTTAAACCCATCAATCTGGAGATTTTACTTGTAATTTTATCCCCATATCACCACTACAAGTTATCGGGTTATCAGATTATTTTATGCTGCATAATTAATTCATTATTTCTTATGTCTTCCATTTTGCCTCCCCCTACTCGCTCCTCAGACTATCCACTGGATTCATCAGTGCTGTTTTGATCGATTGAAAACTCACGGTCACCATCGCTATCATCAAGGCCACCAATCCTGCAAGGACGAAATAACTCCAATGGAGGTCGATTTTGAAAGCGAAACCTGCTAGCCACTTGTTGGCCATATATAGGCTTGCCGGAACAGAAAGTAATACTGCAATGAATACCGTCTTTCCAAAATCCTGTGAAAGCAACTTCAATATACTCAAATCGGTTGCGCCCAATGTTTTGCGGATGCCGATTTCCTTGGTCCGTTGCTCGGTCATAAAACTGGCTAAACCATACAATCCAAGGCAAGCGATGAAAATTGCTAAGATAGCACAGGTCATAATTATGGAAGCTGTCCTTTCTTCCTTTTGATAATTCCTCTGGAAATCTTCATCCAAAAATGAATAGACAAATGGATCGGTTATCCCTGCACTTTTCCAAGTGGATTCAGCTTTGTCCAGTACTTCCTTGACTTTTCCGCCTTGGAAGCTTGCAATCAAATAACCGCCGTTGTTTCCTTTGATAAAGCCATATGGCTCGATGTTTTTGTGAAGACTCCTAAAGTGAAAATCCTTTACCACGCCTGCAATTTCAAAAGTATGCAGCTCTCCTCTCCACTCATAATGCACCAACCTTCCTACGGCACTCTTGACATCATATCCCAATCCTTTGACCGCAGATTCATTCAAGATCATGGTGGGACTCTCAGAAGTGAAATCTTCAGTAAATGCCTTCCCTTCCAATAAAGTAAATCCCAACGTCTCAATAAAATCATCCCCAACGACCGCATTGGTGATATTGATTACCTCATCCACAGACTTGCCCTCAGCGAAATAAAGCATGTTTTCAATATTTTCGATTCCGGGATATGCTGTGGCCACAGTTACAGATTTGATATTGGAACTCTGTAAAAGGTCAGATTTCATTGCCTCAAATTTTGCTGCTGTAAACTCACTGTTCAATGGGATGACAAGCTGTTGCGCTTTGGCAAAACCCAGGTCCTGCTTCTGAACAAAAGACAATTGCTGATTGATTACAAATACCATCAGGATCAGGCAGGCAGAGATGGCAAACTGAAATACCACAAGCACCTGCCGCAATGAAAATCCAGCCATGTTTCCCCTGAATCTACCTTTCAAAACTTTGACCGGAGTGAAACCTGAAAGGAAAAATGCAGGATAAGTCCCGGCCAATAAACCAGCTGCCGTTGCAAGAATGAAGATGGAAAGAATGGGAATAAAGCTTTGATACAAATCAATTTCTTTTCCAGTCAATTGGTTGAAATAGGGTAACAAAAGGGAGGAACCGATCAATGCGATCCCAAAGCCCAAAAGTGAAATCAAAGTAGATTCTCCCAAAAACTGTAAAATCAATGCACTTCGGTCCGCTCCTAGCAATTTTCTGATGCCAACTTCCTTCGATCTTTTCTCAGACCTTGCCGTTGCCAGATTCATAAAATTGATGCAGGCTATCAACAAAATAAATACCGCTACTGATCCGAAAACATAAAGATGGGTCTTATTCCCCTTGGCGCCAAGTTCGTATTCCATCTGTGGTTGCAGGTAGATTTCCTGAAAGGGCTGAAGCAAAAGTGATTTGCTGTAGCTTCCCATTGCCTTTAGGTCCTCCGCACCATGTCGAACAAAAAACGGATCGAGTTTACTTTCAAATACTTTTGGATCCACATTTGGCCTAAGTTTGATATAGGTATAAAAAATATTGTTGGAAGCCCAGTTGGTCATGGTCTTCACCGCACCTCCAATATCGCTGTTATCCATTGAGAGAAAGTAATTGGCATCGATATGGGACTTCACCTTGCTGTCATCAAATACGCCGGTGATCTTGTATTGAAATTCTCCAAAAGGCAAACCCACGGTTAAAGGTTGATTGATCGGGTCGGTGTCCCCAAATAGCTTTTCTGAAAGCGTTTTGGACAAAATGATGGAGTTTGGAGCCTCCAAGGCTATTTTAGGATTTCCTTTCAAAAATTGGTAGTCAAAAATCCTAAAAAATGTAGAATCTATATAATATCCTTTAGTCTCAAAAAACTGTCGTTTATCTCCATTGACCTCTACTTTGAGCAACATGTCTTCCAATCCGGGGAATTTCATGATTCTTGTAGAAACGGCTACCTCTTCAAAGTCATTTTTCAAACCTTCTGCCAATGGTCCAGGTGAACCAGCCCACAGTGCCTCGGTGGTCTCAAGTGAAACACGGTAGATCCTGTCTCCTTCTTTTGTCTGGCTGTCATAAGACAATTCATCAAAGACAAACAATCCGATCAAAAGACAGACCCCAAGTCCAACCGCCATTCCCACCACATTGATTGCCGTCAGAGATTTGTATTTCTTCAGATTTCTGAAGGAGATGATGAGGTTATTTTTCCACATGGTATTAGGAATTTAAAGTTTTGAGCGGTTCGATATGTCCTAAAGATCTTAGATTTTTTGTTCTTTAATCGGATTGCTACATATCGGGTTGCCATGTCAATTGATCCGGTATTATTAATTCTTGAATCATATTTTTATTTACTCATCAGTCAGACTTTCCACAGGATTGGCAAGCGCAGCACGGATGGCTTTCGAACCCACCGTTAATGCAGTAATTACCAATGACACGACCATCACCAACAGGAATAATTCTATGGAAATCGACGTTTTATAAGCAAATGAGGCCAACCACTCCTGAACCATGAAATAGGCCAACGGAATAGCGATAACAAAAGCCAACAAAACCAACAGAATAAATTCTTTGGAAAGCATCACTGTAATCTGAGTGATGGATGCACCAAGTACTTTTCTGATCCCGATTTCCTTTACTTTCTGGCCGACCATATACGACACCAGGCCATACAAACCAATGCAGGAAATCAATATGGCCAACACGGCAAAGATCTTGTAGACTAGCGCAAGTTTTTGCTCACTTTCGTAAAATGCAGCAATGGATTCATCCAAGAAACTTGCTGTATAGATTTGCTCAGGATAAATTTCCTCAAACTTCTCCTGAATGGCAGTCAATGTCGCCTTATCAGATGAACTGTCAAGCCGAACGGCCACTTGCCCGTAATAGGATTTCAATGAAGTAATGAGCAATTGCTTGATTTCTTCCCGTAAGGAATTGACTGTAAAATCCTTCACCACCCCGGTAATCGGAACCCAATTACCTCCGCCAAGACGGATGTTTTTACCTATTGCTTCTTCTGGTGATGGAATCAAAAGTTTCTTGGCCATGGTTTCATTGATCACCACATTTCGGATGGTATCGCTTGCCGGATAGCCTTGGCCTGCCACAAATTCCATTTCATAAAGATCAAAATAGTCCTCATCTGCAAACTTCAGGAAAGCTGGAAAAACGATATCCTCACTTTTCTGGTCAAAATAGAAGTTGGAAGCCGAATTGTTGTCTGATGAGGGTACATCCGAAGCAAGACTTGCCCCCTTGATTCCCGGAATTCTTAACAATTCCTGCTTAAACCCTTCAATCCTGACTTCATTTTTACTGTCAGAAGGCACATGGATATAATAGATCGCTTCTTTATTGAAACCCAAATCTGTGTTCTGGATCAGATTCATTTGCCTGACCGCTATCAAGGTACCTATCATCAGGATCTGCGCAATGGAAAATTGAAGGACAACCAAGCTTCTTCTAATGGAAACTCCTCCGATTTCTGCAGCCTGGAATTTATTTTTTAAAGCCTTAATGGGTTGGAACTTGGAAATAATCAACGCAGGATAGCATCCCGAAACCAAGGTCAGCAGGATCATCAATGCTGACATAAATATGAATACGGTTGGTTCAAAAAAACCAATCGTTTCCGGAACATCTGCTATTCTGTCCAAAAAAGGAAGCAAAAAATTGGCGAAAGCAAAAGATAAAATGGTAGCAACCCATACCGTAAGAAAGGTTTCTCCAAAAGACTGCAAAGCGATCTGGGATTTTGAACTGCCCATCACTTTTCGAACACCGATTTCCTTACTTTTGCCTATTGCCTGCGAAGTACTCAGGTTGACGAAATTGATCGAGGCCATGATGAGAATAAATACACCGACAAGAACCAAAGTCTGAATGGTGGATTTTCGCACCATTCTTCCACTCAGTGGTTCGAAATTCGTATTGAAATGAATCTCACTCAAAGGCTGCATGTGGTGGGATTTGATAGAAGTTCCCCTTCCTTCGAAATGCTTTTTGGAAAAATCCAAAAGCTGGCTTTGTGCCAATGCCAAATCACTGTTGGAATCCATCTGTACATACACCTGAAAATTGCTGCTTGTACTTCCCCACTCCTCCAGATCATACCCAAATTCATCCTGATGCGATCGGATGGTCTCATATGAACCCAGCAAATCGAAACCAAAATTGCTGTTTTCGGGTATATCGGCGACTATAGCTCCAACCAATATAGCCACGCCATTCGTCAGATGTAAAGATTTACCCACTGCATTTTCCCAAGATCCAAAAAATCTTGCAGCCTCGGACCTAGTCAGCACAACATGGCCAGGCTGATCCAGAACTGCGGCACTTCCCTCAATAAACTCCAGGTCAAAAAGCCCAGAATACGCCGAAGTGGAAAAAAACATCTTGTTGGATTTAAATTTATCCAAATCATCGGCATTGCTTCCTTTCAGAACGTTGACCTGCACATCACTGTAGGTAATCACAGGAACAACTTTCTCAAATCTCAGCTTTTCAGCCATCAAAGCATCCGGTAGGGGATTGGCTACCCCGGGTGTGTAATCCGTGATGTTTTCATAGGTATCATGGGTGACTATGCGATAGATTTGGTCGTATTTAGTTAGAAACTTATCATAACTCAACTCATGCTGAACCACCACAAAAAGAAGTAAAGCAGCCGTGATTCCGATGGTCAGTCCCAGGATATTGATAGCCCCGATCCATTTGCTTCGGGTCAGGGAGCGCCAGGCAATTTTGAAGTAGTTTTTAAGCATCCTTTATAAAATTAAATAACTTGTCCGCCGGGCGGATTGGAAGATTAAATTTCTTCGATCAGTTTGCAATTTCAAAGAGTCCGATTAGGTTAATTGTGAATGTGCTATTGCACTTTTTAAACTTCGGTAGATCAGAAATAGGTTGTGTCGGAACATGATAATCCGGATTGACTCAATCTGTATTGGCGAGTTTTGTGCCAATGAAAAAGTGCCAATTCAGCCGTGAAAGGAGGATAATTCCATTGAACTCATGGATTTACGGACAAAAATGTCCGTGAACGGGCAAAGTTTAAAAAAATGAGATGATCACTGAAGTTAGCTTCCCGGTCATCGACAGACTTTCGACAGTGGATTAAATTTACCTCCTGATCACTTTGGCAGAACCTGATGATGAAATGTTTTGATTACCAGGGGATCCAGAATAATATACATTTCCGGATCCGGTAGCCCTTACATTTAGGCTTTCGACTTCACCTATTTGGGTTTTTCCAGAACCGGACTTTGTAATGGTTGCTTTTTCTACTGAAATCTCCTCGCCTTTGAAGTCTCCAGAACCTGTTTGGGATAAAGAAATTTCGCCAACTGTTCCTCCTGCTACTGCAATGTAACCCGATCCAGAAATTCCTACTGATAAGTTATCCGCAAAAACTTTCTTCAAAAGGATTTTTCCTGAACCGGAGTTCCCAAGGGAAAGAGAACTAGTCAAGATATCAGATTGCACTTTTATGTTGCCTGAACCTGCGCTTTTGATTCCTTGGACTTCTCTTATCGTCACATAGATGGTTAGTCCAAGATTGCGGTAATTTCCTTTTTCCAAATAAATTTTCAAGGTATTGTCGTTCACTTCGGTAATAACCTTATCAAGCGAAATGTTGGTAGATTCCAAGCGTACTTCGTCTTTATCACCCATCTGAACAACCACATCCCAACTGCCGCCGGAATGGATTTTTGTAAAACTACCAGGGTTACGCGTTTCGGTTCTCTGAGCCAAAACGGTTATTGCCATAAAGAAAAGGGATAAAGAGAGGATGAGGGGTTTTAAATTGTTCATGGTCGGAAAGTAAAATTGGAGTTTTAAATAATGTTGCTTCCTACTGCCTATGCCACAGATTGTGCCAATGGAAAAAAGGGTCATAGAGTCATAATTTTGACCATCTATTAAGATTTCGATGTCCGTCAGGTGCTGATTTTGTCCGCTTACGGGCGAACTGAGGGAGAAGGTTGGAAAGATGAAGGGGGTTCCACATTGGACGCAAAGGTTCCACTACAAAAAAATCAAACCGCCACAACACTTCCATAAGCCTCTGCGTCCTGTAGAAGAATCTAAACTACGAATTACGAATTTTAAACCCGTTTTCAACCTATTGCTGATATTCACGCTTGTCCTTTTTGCAAGTTGTCATGAAAATGCTGAGCCCACTATTTTGTCCCAAGAATTAAAAGGTGATTATTCAAGAACTTTCCAAAGGTTTTCAGGGGAAACAACTGGTAAATTTGCTTTGGTGGAATTGAATTTTAAAAAACGGGAATTGGGAAGGAACATCCAGCATCCACAAATATCCGGCTTTGTGCAATGGCACTTACAAAATAGAAAATCAGGAAATCACCTTTACCAATGGCTGCTTTTGGACGGCAGAATTTGATTGGACATTGATGTTATCCGGGACTTACGTACTTGAACAAAGCCAAAACACCTTGAAGTTTGAAAGATTCCTTGGCACAGGTGAAAATCAGATCCGGAATGTATATGTTTTTCCGATTACCCAATAATAAATAGAAGAACTCAAACCAAGAACCAATCCGGAAAGGTCCATAAAGGTGAAAAGCCTCCTTTAAGGAAGACTTCTCTATGTTTTTTCAAATCTGAACAAAAGAAATTCTAAAAATAACAGGCTTCAAATTTCTTTGACTTACCCATATCTGAAAATAAACTTGATGTCAAATTACACGTGAGTCAGCAAGAACTCAGCATCAATATTCAGTTTTTCATGAGCTGCCTTTAAAAAAGAGACATCAGGTTCTCGTTTTCCACTCAATATCTGGGAAAGTTTAGGTGCACTAATGCCCATTACTTCAGCTAGGTTTGCTTGGGAGAGCCCAAGCTCAGCCATTTTATATTCTATAGCCTGCCTCAAAGTATTAGGTTTAATAGGCATCAGTTTCAATGTATTGTCTTCGTAGGCTTCGGCAAGTTCCGAAAGGGTGGACAACATCATTGCTTCCTCTTTTGCCAATTCATGGAAGCCACCTATAGCAGTTGCTTTTTCCAGAAGCGACTCTATTGTTTTCATTACTGCCTTGTATTCTTTTTCTGTGCGTATTTTAGTTATCATCCCGAATCAACTTAGATGGTTGAACAATCAATTTTGTCATACTCTGCATGGGTTCCAATAAAGCGGATATAAACCGTTCTAATATCAAAGAATACCATTGCTACCATTCTGTACTTATTGCCTTTGATATTGAATACATAACGGTCATTCCCAACATAGTCCACAGAATTAAAGGTCTTTTTAACTTCCGTAAATGTGGCCCAATCAGCCATTTTGGCTTTCCTCCACCAATCATTCAAAGCCTCTATGGCATCCGCATGATTTCTGCCAAATTCTATGAGCTTCGTCTTGGATATAACTACCATCAGTTTAAATTAATTTCAAAATTAGAAATTAAATTTCATTATTTGAAATTAGTTTTTATACAAAAATCTCCCGGTCCGAAGACCAAAGATTTTCATGAGAAACTTCTGTTGAAATAGCTTTGAAGAATTTTAAGAATGGAAATTCGGAAGGAGTATCCAGCATCTAAAAATTTCCGGCTTTGTGCAATGGCAATTACAAAATAGAAAATCAGGAAATCACCTTTTCCAATGACTGCTTTTGGACGGCAGAATTTAATTGGACATTGATATTATCCGGGACTTACGTACTTGAACAAAGCCAAAACACCTTGAAGTTTGAAAGATTCCTTATCACAGGTGAAAATCAGATCCGGGATGTATATTTTTTTTGGATTGTCGAGTAAAAATATTTCCTACTCATCCTTAATCGAATCCACCGGATTGGCCCAAGCTGCCCTAAGCGCCTGTGACCCTACTGTCAGAATAGCAATGATGAGTGTGAGCCCACCAGCCAAAGCAAATGTCCAAAATGATATGCCTGCCTTATAAGGAAACCCGGATTGCCAGGTGTCGAGTGCCCACCAAGAAAGCGGAAAGGCCAATAACAAGGCAATCGCTACCAAAAAGACAAACTCCTTACTGATCAATTGGATAAGGCTTTCACTGCTCGCTCCGAGAACTTTCCGGATTCCGATTTCCTTGGTTTTTTGCTGGACGGTATAGGCCGCCAAGGCAAACAAACCCAGACAGGATATTAAGATGGCGATGATCCCTCCTACCAAAAACGCCTGTCCCAATTGCTGTTCCTGTTGGTATTGAACGCCATAGCGCTCATCCATAAAGAAATAGGAAAATGGATTACCGGGAAAAATACTTTCATACGTTTCCTTTATGGATTCCAGATTTTCTTTCATTTGATCACTTTTCACTAACAGACTAAAATAACCGGAAGCCTGTGCCGGTAAAAAAACCATAGGCATGATCTCTTCTTTAAGAGACATATGGTGATAATCATTGATCACTGCCACTACCTCATAGGGAACTTCTCCCCAAAGGATATTTTGACCAACAGCAGCTTCGGCTGATCCGAATCCCAACGAAGATGCCGCTTTCTCATTGAGCATCAATTTCTTTGATTTGCCCCAACCTTGTGCAGCCTCTTCAATAGTAAAATCCCTACCTGCCAGTAAAGTGATGCCATAGGTATCCGTAAATTCCTCGTCCATGATCATCATCCCATAGGATTTGTCTTTGTCCTCCGGTCTGGGAACCATCGGCGTGATTCCGTTTGCAAAGAAATTGTAGCTGATTCCCGGCAATGCATTGGAAGTTCCCAATTTTTTCACAAAAGTCTGGGACCTGAGGGAGGATTTAAAAGCCGAAATCTTGGAGGCACCATTTTCACCTACATCACTGGGACCTTCCAAGACCAATCTCTGGGAAATATCCATTCCAAGGTTTTGGTTTTGCATAAAGCTCAGCTGATCCCTGACTGCAATGGTTCCTACTATGATGGTCACAGATATGGCAAACTGAAGCGTGACCAATGATTTCTTCAGGGTTTGGCTGTTTTTTGGTTGAAATTTGATTTGAAATTGATGACCAAATTTTCCGGACAGCACTACCACATAAATACCTGACAAGATCGTACAGATCCCAAGAATGGCAACGATCACAAACCAAAATGAAGGCAGAAAAAATGCCCCGTACCAAAGCGGCTGACCAAAGAGCTGTTCAAACGGAACTTCCAACAGATTGACAATCACACCTGTAATACCCAATGCCAGAACCATCAACAACAATGTCTCCATCATAAACTGTTGCGCCAGTTGCCAGCTACCTGCGCCGAAAACTTTTCTCATTCTGATCTCCTTAATTCTGGTCAGGATATTGGCGGCAGAGAGGTTGAGGTAATTCACATAGGCAATTCCCAAAATCATCAAGGCAATGGCTGCAAAGACCAAAACTGTACCCATACTTCCCTCAGACGGCAAAGGATCAGAGAGGGAATTTCCAAGGTGGATTTCGGACAGGGGTTGCAGTATGACCGTTTCATCTTTTGCTTCAGGATTTTGGCGGATAAATTGGGTTATCAAGTCTTCAATTTCATGCTTAGAAACTCCCTCTTTTAGGGTAACAAAATGGTTTACAAATCCAGACTCAACTCCATTCGGATCCGCCCAATCATTTCCGTTACGATTTGCCGGATTTTCCAAAGTATGGAAGGACAAAAACATTTCGCTTTTGATATCAGATCGGTCCGAAATATCCTCCAAAATCCCTACAACGGTGTAGTCCGTTTTACCGAATTGGTTGCTGATTTGGATGGTTTTCCCGACCCCGTTGGCCTTGCCAAATAATTTCCGGGCCAACTTGGAGGAAATCACTGTGGTGTTAGGTCGGGTCAGGTCCGCAATGCCGCTTTGGATAGGAAATGAAAAAGAGCTGAAAAAATCACCATCTACAAACATGACCTGACTCTCTTTAAAGGATTCTTTGGTTTCAGGGATGATCAATAATCCACCCGCTATCTGATTTGCCAGCGTATTGACGGCTTTGATATCAGAAAACTGTTCCTCCAAAATAGACGCATATCCCGGAGGAAGATAGATTTCCGGTTCATGGACCTCATCGGTCAAAACAACACGGTAAATGTTATCCTTGTTGACATGGAAATCATTGTAACTCCACTCCGATGCCACGTACGAAAAAAGCAAAAGAAAAGAACTCAGACCAAGGACCAATCCGAAAAGATTGATAGAGGTGAAAAGTCTCCTTTTCGTAAGGCTTCTCCAAGCGATGGTGAAATAGTTTCTAAGCATTGTAGAATTTGTTATTCTTACCTGTTAATTCATAAATCTTAACTGTAAAGTATCTTGAAGTATATCGATACCTGAAACCCTCATCCGCTATTCAGATTTTAAGATTTCAGAAGGATTGGCCTTATACACTTTCCATATTTGGGAACTGACTGTCATGCCTATCACAATCAATAACACAATCAATCCAGACGCTAGTGGGATCAATCCCACTCCGGAGTGAAAGGCAAAGAAAGAATCCAGGAAACTTTTTACAGTCAAATATGCCAGAACCCCACCTAAAACAGATGCTATTCCCCAACTGATGAGGTACCGGTAAATCAGCTTTTTGGACAAATCACTTATTGCAGCACCAAATATTTTCCTTATGCAAAAATCTTTGATTCTAGCATTCATGTTCAGAGAAACCAAGCCAAACAAACCCATCGCAGAAAGAAGGACAGAAAGTAGTGCTGCGAAAAGAATGATATTCTGAACGCCCCTTACATCCTCGAAAGAATTATAAAAAACATCTGCTTGAAGTTTTCCTTCAAAAAGATCTTTTGGAAAAGTATCCCGCCAGATCTTTTTGACCAAATCCATGGAGGATGCTGCTGTCCCCAAACTCATTTTTAAAGTCAGGAAATTGAAGGTACTTTCAGAACCGGAACGGATAACCATGGGTTGTATCGGATTCTGAAAGAAAGAAGCATGAAAATCTTCGACAACACCCACTATTTGGTACCTTACCGAATCTAATATAAATGAATCCTCCGTCGGAAAAGTCAACCCCAATTCATTCAAAAACTTTTCGTTGACGATAATTGATTCCTCTTGGTCAGAGATTCTATTTGGATCCAGAAACCGTCCATCCTTTAACTTCAAATCTAAAATATCAGCATAATTTCCTTCAGCATTCAGGTATTCAATTGGGTATTTCTGTTCATTGTAGGTCACTTCCTTTCTTTCTTGCCAATTGCCAACATAGTTTTCACTGCCGCTGATTTCTTCGACTGCTGCCAATGCCAAAAGCTTGTCTTTCAAATTGGAATATTCTTTTTCATCCGGTACATTGACAATGATTTTATCAGCATTATCATAACCCCAATCCCGGTTTTCATTGATGTAATTGGTTTGTAAAAATGCAACTCCCGCTACAATACTGATAATGGCCAAAGTAAACTGAAAAGTGAGCAGGACGTTGGTAAAGAAGCTTTTGCTTCCAATTTGTTGGTTGCCTTTCAATATAGTTGTTGGCTTGAAGGAGGAAACAAAAACTGCCGGATACAAACCGGAAGCTAATGTGATGAACCCTGTCAATCCAATCAGGAACATCCAGAGGTAAGGATCATGGAGGAGATCAAGTTTGAGACTTTTGTAAGCAATCTGATTAAAGCCCGGCAACAAAATAGATACAGCTAAAAGACACCCAAGAACAATTGAAAAAAAGCATACCATCAAATTCTCGCTTAGAAATTGGGCAACCAATTGTCCTTTCCGGCTTCCAATGACTTTTCGAACGCCAATTTCCTTTAGCCTACGAGTTGCCATAAGGATGGAAATATTGATGTAATTGAATACGGCCAGTATCAGAATAAACAATCCAATCACACCCAACAGAATCTGCGGACCGATTGCCAAAAAGCCAATTACGCCATTTTCAATCCCTTCAGACTTTTTCACCAAATCGGTGAAAGCTACTACATCCAACCTGAGATAGGGTCTCTCCGGATTGATTTCATTTTGTCTTCTTTTTATCTCTTCCAGCCCGGATTGGAGTTGATCAGGATTGACTCCTTTTTGCAACTGTACAAAAGTCCAAGACTCAGAATCCCAAGCTTCTTTCAAAGAAAGCGCGTCATTCAAAGGTTTGATTGTTTCGATATTTACCAAAAGATCAAAGTTGAACATTTCCATATCGTTCAACTGATTCATCACTCCCCCAACTTTATATTGAGTTTCTTGACCATTTAGGACAAGTGATAAATCCTGCCCAATGGGATTGCTGTCTCCAAATAGCTTTTCTGAAAGTTCATAAGTCAGAATTACCTGGTCAGGTTTGGCGAGAGCCTGAGCATAGCCATATTCCATTTGGTAGCTGAACATTTCCATAAATCCAGGATCCACATACATGGTGCGTTGGTTAAAACTTTCCAAATTATGGATCAATAGGGTGAATCCTGATTTGACCTGGGTTTGTGTTTTTATCTGGGAAAATTCTTCAGGAAGAAACTCTGCTATAGGATCTGCTACTGTTCCATAAGTCACTTTTCCTTCCTCTTTTTCAGCAGTGTATGTCAACTGATAAATTTCGTTTTTATTCGGTTGGAGCATTCCTTTAAACCATATCTGCTCAATAAAAAGGTAAGCAACCAAACAACAACCAACTGCACATGCCAGACCAAAGACAGAAATAAATGTTGTCCCTTTTTGCTTAATCAGGTTTCGCCAAGCGATTGTGATATAGTTTTTTAGCATGTTTAGGAAGTTAAATTAGTTGGGGCTTAATGTTCCACCTATCTTGTCTTTGCTAGTTTTGTGCCATAGATAATCCTCGAAATTGGAGTGATTTAGGGATTTAATTTTTTGAACAAATTAAAATCCGATCAAAAATGTCCGTGAACGGGCAATAAAAAAGGTAATGTTAGCAATAGATGAAATGTGAAATATCAAAAAAGTTGATTCCTTGAAGAGCAAGTGATCCTTACGGCCTGATAAAATGCGTATTTATGCATAGGATCTATTATTGTACACACTATTCTTTATCCTTAAGTTTTTCAAGTGCTTTTGCATGTGCAGTTTTCAATGCTTCTTCGGCACTAATTTCAATATCTGGGATGACACCGGTTCCTTCCCAGTTCGCATTTGTGACCGAACTTGTCGATCTGCCTTGTGGTATCCTGATATAAAACTTGTCGGTCGCTATTACTGATCCTGTGAGATGGGCACCTCCCGCTGTTGTTTCTCCTACGATGGTCGCACGTCCCAGGTGTTTGAGTTGGTAGCTGAAAGCTTATGGGGGGCCGAGAAAGTCTTCTTACTGGTCAGTATGTATAAATCTATATCAGGTCTTCGATCTCCTGACACATAGGGCAATGTCCAGGTTTGTGACAGTTCATTTCTTGGGCGGTTGAAGTGGTCGGCTATGTGAACCGGCTCAGATGAAAAGAAGTAGCTTGCCAGTAGTTGAACCATCCAAGGTGAACCCCCATCATTTTGGCGAAGATCTATGATGATGGCATCTGAATTACCAAGAAACTCCATAACGGCAGTTAACGTCGCACCACCATATTTGGGGTCTACGAACTCCCTTAAGTCCAGATAGCCAATATTACCTTCCAGAATTTTGACTTCTTTAAATCCATAATTGTCACGCTTTAAATGTTTTACCAACTCTTTGGCCCATTCGGCTTCTTCAATTGCCCTGTCTTCATCTGTTAAAGTCATTTCCCGCGCGATCACGGGAGGATCGTAGACGACCATCAGGTGTTTATCTTTACTGACGGACTGAAGATCATTGGTAAGTTTCCAGGCAAAGTCAGCAGGATTGACCAAAGAATCGTACTTGCCTTCTTTCAAATTTCTTTTAAGCATTTTCGACAATTCATCAGCAATCTCTGGAAATATATAGTTGCTGTGAAGTTTAAGGTTGATAGAGTCTATGGTAAGAGCGATTTCATTTCTACTCAATGGTGGGGCATCCGTTTGAGCAGCTAGTTCCATGTTTTGAAGGAGCAGAAAATAAGAAGAAACAATCAGGATCATTGATTTAATGTTGATCATCATAATTAGTTTTTTTGGGTAACGATCAGCTAAGCACTATCGGTTTAGCTTTTCATTTATCTAAAATGCATCGGATTCAATTGCTTCTTGCAAAAACTAAATACAATGAGCTTAGCATCTGTTTCCACACGTACATTTCACTTTCTTTCTGCCTTTTCGATGAGTACACCGTTTTCATATATGTTTAGAGTGGTGACAGTTGAACCCTTCTTAATAAATTCATAAACAATATTTTCGTAGTTGAAGTAGAATGTATTTTCTGATTCCGGGAAAAGTTCTGTATTCCATCCTGGTTTGCCATTTGTAATATCAGTGGCTCTCAAAAGTTTGCCCTCTCTAACTACATTGACAACCCTGTCAGGGAGAACATAATCACCCACATATTGATTTAAAGTTTCAGAGGATAATTCAATCTCAGCTAGCGGTTGGTGATCGTAACTTATGACTCTTGTAAGTTTCCACTCATTGTTTATCAGCTTCCATAAGGCGGTCATTTTGCCGGAACCCACCACTTTTTCTGTTCCATCATTAATTTGCAAATAGAAAACATGTTCACAAAACTCCATTGCTCCGTAATTATCCATAGGATACACTTTAAGAGTCCCATCGATCAATTCTCTTCTTATAGGTTGCCTGGTACGTTGTTCTTCTCCGCAAAAAATACCCATACCCTTCATTTCATCATCCTTTGAGGCGGTAAATCCTCCTTTATCATGGAAGAATTCAAAGTCTTCTGATAAAAAGGAGGCATACTTCTCCAGGTCACATTCATTCTGAGCAGAAAAAAACAGACTATCCATCTTTACGATTGCATTATACAATTCACCGGATTGTTGTGAAAAAGCTGTTAATGCCAAACCAGTCAGTAAGATGATAAGTAAAATTGACCGAAATGTTGTCTTCATAATGTAGCCATCGGGATGATAAGCATCTCCCATAACTAAAAGTAATTCTTGGAAAATGGAATTACAAATTCCAAAAATAAGAAGGTAGGGACCTGTCAGTCTGCCGAACAGGCAGGCGTTTAGAATAGCTTCAGTGAAGCTATTTAGCGAGTAGCCTGAATGTAGGGTGGGCAATCTACACCTAGCGCCTTCGCCAATCTTTACCCAGATGGGGACTAACCTGTCCAAGCGACGAATTGACCACGGGTTTGGATGAAAATGGTTACCTTTTGTACTCGATGTGTACGCAGAAATGGAAATGTTGACAATTCAAAATGTGTTCCCTATTTTTTTATAATTGCAATCGTTGGCTTAGTTTTTTAAATTTATAACTACATTTTATGTAATATCATGATCAAAAATTATCTTAAAATCGCCTGGAGAAACTTGCTAAGAAACAAAGTTTTTTCGCTGATCAACATTCTGGGACTAGCTATTGGTATAGCGGCTTGTTTACTCATTTTGCAGTACGTCCGCTTTGAAATGAGTTATGATCAGTTTCATGAAAAAGCAGATCAGATATACCGGGTGCGCCACGATAAATATATTAATGGGGAACTACAGTATCAAAAAGCCCAGGCTTTCATTCCTACCGGAGAGACGATGAAGAACGATTTTCCCGAAGTGCTGGAATACGCCACTTTGTTCAGAGTCAGTGAGCAAATTGATGTTATCATGACTTATCAACCCGAAGAAGGAGACGCTGTTCGTTTTGCGGAAAAAGAAGTATACTTTGCGAAAGGAAATTTCCTGGATGTTTTTACCTTATCCATCTTAGAAGGGCAAAAAGATCTCAAAGCACTGGAACCCCACACCATGCTCCTTTCAGCATCCGCGGCGAGAAAATATTTTGGCAACCAGTCCGCAATCGGTAAGAAATTGAATGATCATACGATTATAGGCATATTTAAAGACTTGCCAAAAAATTCCCATCTGAAAATTGATTTTCTCCTTGGCTGGGATTCTATTTCAGGGGACAAAAATTATGATGACAGCAATTGGAGATGGGATGGTTTTTATACCTATCTACTGCTAAATCCTGAAGCTGATCCCAATGAATTGGAAACCAAGTTCCCTGAATTGGTCAGCAGATATATGGGGGAACAAAACAGTCAGCGGAATTCAAAATTTATCCTTCAGCCACTAACAGATATCCATTTAAATTCTCATCTTCAGGGGGAGGTTGGGTCGAATGGAGATGTACAAATAGTCTATGCGCTTCTGGGTCTGGCTGTTTTTGTCTTGCTCATTGCCTGGATCAACTATATTAATCTATCGGTCTCCCGTTCTTTGGATAGAGTACAAGAAATCGGTATCAGAAAAGCCATAGGCTCAGTAAAGTCACAAATCGTAAAACAATTTCTAATAGAATCCTTACTGACCAACCTGTTGGCTGTTGCCGTTGCTTTAGCTTTCATATTACTGCTGGCTTCCTCTTTTGCCGCTTTTACAGGAATAGAACTATCACTGGATCTGTTCAGCAAAGCCGGATTCTGGGCCATCGTGTTATTTTTACTTTTGGTTGGAAGCTTTGCTGCAGGTTCATATCCTGCTTTTATCATCTCATCCTTTAAAACTGTGAAAGCCTTGAAAGGGAAAACCCATGACACAATCAGTGGATCATTTTTCAACTTAAGACATGCACTGGTCATTTTTCAATTTAGCATTTCCATTGCTTTGATGGCTGCTACTTTAGTTGCTTATAAACAGCTTTCCTTTATGAAGACCCAAAATTTGGGCATCAGTATTGACGATACGCTGGTGATCAATACCCATGCTACCCAGGCAGACTCTCTCTTCATGAGGAATTTGTCTGTTCTCAAAAATAAATTAGATGCCTACAGTATGATTGAAGGAGTGACCGCTTCTTATGATATCCCAGGGAAAGAGCATCTCTCAAACTTTCCAGATTTCAGACATTCTAAAAACCCCGAAGAACTTGTCTTTCTATACTTTACCCGGATTGACTATGATTTCATACCTGAATTCAAGGTGGACCTTGTAGCCGGCAGAAATTTCAAAGAAGGAGTAGACAACCGGTATTCCATGATCATGAATGTAGAAGCTATCGAGGCACTTGGGTTTGAAGAACCACAGGATGCCATAGGTTATGAAGTAAGGTGGGGCAGTGAACAGAATCCGGGCAAAGCGGAGATTGTAGGTGTGGTGGATTTTCGTTCAACATCTTTAAAACAAAAAAATCACCCTGTAGCTTATACTTCCGTTTTGTTTCCATTCAAGTATCTGTCTGTCAGGTTTGATCAGCTCAATGGGAGGAATGCGCAGCGAAGTATTTCGATCGTGAAAAACAGTTGGGAAGAAGTATTTCAGGAAATACCATTTGACTATTTTTTTCTGGATGATTTCTTTAACCGTCAATATCTGGAAGACCAGAAATTTAGCCAATTGCTTACCATATTTACCATGATGGCGATTGTTGTGGCATGTTTGGGTCTTTATGCAGTTGCATCCCTTACTGTTGTACGTAGAACCAAAGAAGTAGGTGTTAGAAAGATTCTGGGTGCATCCACGAAAAGCTTGTTGTTTTTGCTTTCAAAAGAATTCTTCTTGCTGGTTTTAATAGCGGGCGGAATTTCTATACCAATCATGCTATCGGTAGTGACTGAATGGTTGAAAAAGTATCCTTACCGTATAGACCTCTCCTGGTGGGTTTTTTTATTACCTATCGTTTTGATACTGTTAATTGCTATGTTCACAATAGGATATAAAATTATACTATCGTCACTGTCTAACCCAGTAAAGTCGCTGAAATATGAATGATATTTTGTATTAGATAAGAGTCAAGCTACATGAAGGGAGTAATTCAAATGCTTTTTTTGTGCTAATAATGGTGCCTTTTATGAATTTTTGCGTAAAGTAACGTCGGTTCGGGGCATGAACGGTTGATACATAATTAATTATACAAGTATTTTATTAGAAAAAAGAAGGTTCAGGATTAAAATTGTATAAAAACCTTACGTCCTGAACCCGTGAAAGATATCGATAAATTAGTGGAAATCTTTGTGAAATGCTATGAAATATGAAAAATTCCTGTCAGCAAGGTCCCTAACTGACCCGTTAAAAAAACTCTCCTCCATCCAATGCGCCCTATGCCATTCCGAGGTGATTGCAATCTGTATTTATTACCCTTTAACGGGTATAAATGCCCCCACTAGGTGTAGTTTAGACCTCGGCGGCAACTGGGTGTAGTTTGCAACTACACCCTTGTATTCAAACCAATTTACAATTGGAAAATATCCTAAATTCACCACTAATCCACTTCAATCAGACCTTTTAACCCAGAGTAATTCCTAGCACTGGAATATAAATAGTCCTCTGGTTTCTCTACAATTCCTGATCTAACCGGATTTTCATGTATATAATTCATCCTACTTTCAATCATTTCCGGTCGATAAAGTTCAACGGCATGGTTTTCATGTGTCCAAAACTGCATGTCTCCTGATCTTTGATTTGATAAGCATCTCCCATAACTAAAAGTAATTCTTGAAAACTGGAATTACAAATTCAAAAAATAAGAAGGTATAGATGCAATCTAACCTAGCACATTCGCCAATCTTCACCCAGATGGGGCAGATGGCTGGTCGAAATAAGAACTTTCCCGATCTGTCACAAACCAATTTTCAGGTGCAAAAGCAAGTATATGTTCCTTGCCTTTTTTGTAAATGGAAAACTGTCTCAAAAGCCCTTTTTCCACAAAAAACGTATGCTTGCAATGTTCTCCACTCTGAAGTAAGTACTAACTGTCCTCGTAGTACATTTTTCAACTAATGCCGAAATTTCCTCTTCCTCTATATCGATATTGGAAGACAGATAAGATTTTAAGTTGAAACTGTTCATGATGGTTCAGAATTTTGCTGCCAAGTGCTTTTATTGATTTCATAACAGATGCATTTCCCATGTTCGGGATAGTCAGTCAATTTGGGATGGTTAAATTCTCCTATTTTTTTCATCCCGATTTTCTTCATGACACTTTCTGATTTGGAATTTTTCTCCGTACATGTTGAGATGATCTTGTCCAGACCCAATTCTGTGAATGCAAAATCAAGACATCTGCTTGCACCTTCAGTTGCATAGCCTTTGCCCCAGCTGCTTTTTTTGAGCCTCCACCCAATATCAACAGCTGGCGTGAAGTCTGATTGATAATTCTGCCATACCAAACCAATAAACCCAATCAACTCTTTTGTTTCCAACACCTCAGTTGCGAAATAGGTAAATCCATATCTCTTATAATGCTTTTGAAGTCGCCCAATCAATTCCACAGATTCATTTTCTGTCAATAGCTTGGGGAAATGCTCCATCACCTCCAAATCAGCATTCATATCTACGATTTCAGCATGATCTTCCTTCGTCCAATCGCGAAACCCCAGTCTTTCTGATTTAAAAATATATTCTTTTTTCACTTATTTTCCTTTAGTGCATTTAGCTCATTATAAACCATTTCTGTCTTTTCTCTCTTTTTGTAATTTACATATATCACTTCTTGATCTTTGGTAATGATCATTACAAAAGGCCCTTGGTAACTATGTAGGAGCAAGCGACACTTTCCTTGACCTTCTATCCTGAAAAAACCCTTTCGAATCGATCCCAACCCAAGACCATTTGTTCGGGCTTTGACGGAAGGCATTTTGTTGATCAAAGAAACTGTTTCTATTTTTGAAATCACTATCTCTGTACCATACATTCCAGAAAATGTCACACGATCGTCGTTGAGTTCATAGCTGGAAGGTATAAGACCATAGCCAACACTCCCGAACGCAAGAATTAAAATTACTATTGTGAACACGCTCTTCAACCTGGATTTAACCAACCCACCATCGTTTTGGTCGAATTTCTTTGCTCTAAAAACCAAAAAAAATACTCCTATCAAAATCACTCCCGGAATAAAATACCCCAACAAAACATCCTGCCCTGCCCACTTCAAACCATGATAACCAATAATCACAACCATGCCCATTACAACAAACCCATTGCGCATAAAATTAGATAATCCTTCTACATCGACATTGTCTTTTTGCCTCTGCGACATGGTGTTGTACCCCGCTATCAAATTCGGAAAAGCTTTCACCAAAAAGCCAATCCCTATCAAAAACAATCCTGTAATGATCATAATATCATCATTTTTTATGTGTGTATGTCAAATCATCTGATCTATCCAAAACAAAGCCCACTATCAATTCAATCAGTTGATTTGCAATGGGTAAATCGGGATTATTGTATGTGGCCAAATTTGCTTGTTTATCTCCTTCCACTATTTTGAAAATATGGTTCATATTCTCAATGAGAACCAATTGTGCATCAGGATTCGCCTTTGAAAGATCTTGTCCATCTTCCACAGTCACTTGGATATCATTTGTTCCTTGGATTATCATTGTCGGAATATGAAGTGCACTTATCTCCTCCTGAGGATCATATTTAAACCATGAAATCATATAAGGTTGAATACTTGGTCTAAACAATGAATAAAGCATGGGATTTACATTTCCCACTGTTTTTCCCATTTTCAAACTATCAATAACCAGAAAGGATATATCTTGAATTTCTTTTGGCTGTGCACTCAATTGTCCTTTTATCAATTTATCTGCAGACTGTCCTGCTCCAGCGATGGAAATAAACCTATCTGCATTTGTTGCCGCTATCATTCCAATCAATGATCCCTCACTATGCCCAATAACCACTATTCCTGAAAATCTCCCATCTTGTTTTAGCAGTGATATCCAATCTTTTACATCATTGATATAGTCATCAAACCGAAGATCTACCTCACTTTTTCCTGCTAGTTTACTTTCTGCAATCCCTCTCTTGTCATATCTCAAAGTTGCTATGCCATTTTTGGATAAAGCATGAGCAAGCATTTTCAATGAATTATTTTTCATCATGGGATTATTCCCATCCCTATCTGTCGGTCCAGATCCAGCTATAATCAAAGCAACAGGAATATTTTCAATTTTTTCAGGGCTTGTCAAAGTCCCGAAAATCTCTCCCGTTTTAGTTTGCAATGTGATTTTTGCTTCTACAAAAACCGTATCTTCTTTATTGGCAGCCCACAGAGAAGTTGAAAATAGGAACAGGACTAAAAGTGAGATTGATTTTTTCATACTAATTGATGTTTAGAATGAGTATTTTAGACAGATAGGTTAAAACCACCATGGAGAAAATCATGACGATAATAAATGACAATATTAGTTTAGACCCTTTCAAATTTGCCGAAACTTTAAAAGCATTATACATAAGTATCACCAACCAAATCGTCAACATTAAAGAAATGAACAACAAGAATATTGCTATTGATTTCTGGATCAAAGTAATCTCAATTGGCTCACCATGATTCATAAATGCCCAAAGCAAATACTTCCCAAACAGATCCAAAGACTCTGAAAAATTAATAAATGAAACAAAAAAATAGGGAAACCTTGCCAATGCTTGTGTGCCAAAAACATCCAGCATTCGGACTTTTGATTTTGACAAAATCATAGCCATAAGGTAGAACAAAATAGAAACTACAAACCAATTCATGAAATTTTGAGCGACAGAGCTCAAAATAGATAAATCAACACCCAATTTCACAGAAATAATATCAGGGAAATAAGTCTTACTAAAATACGCCACAATAGAGGCACCAAATATGGTAAGCAAGCCAATAACTAGTGATTTTGAACCTGCAACATATATAAAAGGATTGGTTAACTTTTTAAACATCTTTCTCTAGTTTGTCGATTTTATTGATTAAATCATCCAACATATTCCTAACAGTTGGATAGCTCAGGTTAAGTTTGGATGCCATGATTTTTAGACTTCCACTACATCTTATGAAATCCAACACAAAATCCAACTCAGTCTTTTCCAACCTTAAAAGCACAGGCAAATTGAATTGACCAGTTATTGTTGTCTCGCAGCTATCGCAATGGAGACTTTTGACCTTCAAACCAGAACTGCAACTAGGACAAATTATCGGTAACTTTTTGTTCATTTATTTAAAACTAAGAAACCAAACATAATACATTATTAAACATTATTCAAACAAATTGAAATAATATTTAACTAAAAATAAATAAAACATAAAACTTTGTTCAATAAATTAAGTTTAATAATGATAAACAAGAACAGTTTTTCTGCTAAAAAAATATTGAAAAAAGAAAGTGAAAATAGAAATTTCAATCTTGAGATGCCCAAAGAACATCACCAATTTCCCCAAAAATGAAAAAAGATATCTTTACATATAATGTTGACATCCATAATTTCTTGATGATAAAAATGTCTGCCCTACAATGTTTTGCGAAATGTATGAATAAACCTTAGAGTCCTTCGAATTTGTAAATTATATTTTTTGAAACATCCCCATCTTCCACATTCAACTCTGAATAGACAAGGCTGAGTATTTCTTTTACTTGTAAATACACTTCATAACTTACCTCCTTTGATGCAATGAGCACTATCCCCTTTTCATTTGGGTCTATTTGTAGAAATTGATGAGCCTTTTGTTTCAATTGATCAAAGCTAACGTAACTACCATCAATCGTTATTCGGTTGGTATCATCTAAAAAAACTTCCATGATCTCAGAAAAATCAGCCAAACTCTTATTTGCCTCAACAAAATCCATTATAGAGCCTGTCTGGGATATTGTATAAAAAGCAATAAGCAATGATATTTTATAAAACTCAAGATCAAAATCTTCATCAAGCAGGTTATTTAGAATTCTTTGCGCTACTATTCCAGGTGTTATCTCATCGTTATTATTCTGAACTATTACTTCAGCGGCATGCAAGTGTCTATCTGTAAGTTTGCCAAAGCCTTCAGGATCGAGAGCCTTATAGTAGCACTTCGAATAAATCTCAAAATCTAAAGCATCAAGAATCTGAAAATCCCCACTAGGTGTAGTTTAGACCTCGGCGGCAACTGGGTGTAGTTTGCAACTACACCCTTATATTCAAACCAATTTACAATTGGAAAATATCCTAAATTCACCAATAATCCACTTCAATCAGACCTTTTAACCCAGAATTATTCCTAGCACTGGAATATAAATAATCTTCTGGTTTCTCTACAATTCCTGATCTAACCGGATTTTCATATATATAATTCATCCTACTTTCAATCATTTCCGGTCGATAAAGCTCAACGGCATGGTTTTCATGTGTCCAAAACTGCATGTCTCCTGATCTTTTATGGAATTTCGTATGGTAAGCAAAAATCATTTTCAACCATTCCTTTCTGCTTTCAAGTGGATTTTCCATTATCATTTTGAGCAATTTCTTGCTTGTAAACTTCTTAAAATCATGTACACATCCTGACAATTTTCCATCCTTTTGTTGAACAACCAAATGAAAGTGGCTAGTTATGATTACTTATCCGAATAAATAAAGTCCTTTTTCCCTTCTGCAATAAGTCAGATTCTCCAAGATTAAATCACGATACATTTTTCTGGAAAACACATCAGCCCATCCAACTACTTGGAATGTCAAAAAATATGGCATTTCCTGATCTTTGATTAGATAAGCATCTCCCATAACTAAAAGTAATTCTTGGAAAATGGAATTACAAATTCCAAAAATAACGAGGTGTAGATGCAATCCACACCTAGCTCCTTCATCAATCTTCACCCAGATGGGAATAGGTATTGTAAAACTGTCTACAACTCACAGTTTATTTTGTGTTAGTCTTTGGAATTCCTCTATAATTTATTTTATAATAGCTCAATTTCAATATCGAAGGATCCTGGAACACATGATATATCATTACATGACATGAATTCAATTTCGCCGATGATGGTAACCTTATCCTTATTTAATTTTTTTAATTTTTGAACAAACACTGGGTTGCCTTTGAAATATTTGACATCAATTTTGAATAATTCATCATACACATCATATCCTCTTTCTTCTGTTACTTTTCCAATCTGGATGAATTTTGTCGATTTTTCCAAATCGAAGCTAGTCGGCTTGGGTCCTTTGGGTTTAACAAACTGAGAATACAAATGCCAACCATAATCAATTTTTGCAGTATACACTATTTCAAATTCTTGTTCATTTAGCTTTTTACTCTCAATTGTCCATTTGACTGGCTCTAAAATTTGAGCATTTGAAGAACTTGCCACGAACATAAATACAAGAAAACAGAAGATGCTTTTACATTGAAATTGTTTTGTTAATATCAGTCTCATAAAATCAGATTTAAGTTGGTAAGATGGATTTTTTTTATTGGTATTTAACGGCCATGGCTATGGCAAGTGCGGGATTTCGAAGCGATTTCCTACCAGTTTTCACCGACTTATCCTACGAGCCACAAACCCGCATGCACTATACCAGGTGTTGGCATTTCGTTGTTTATTCTTTGTCTTTATAAAATTTGTCTCTCAATCTATAAGCTAAATTGTTTATCATTGCTAAATCAGGCTCGCTCGGCAAGTCTGAATTCTCAAAAGCTAATTCCATTTCCTCCTGTTTTAAGTCAGCCATTTTTAATAATTCCTCATATTCGAATTTACCTAATTTAATTTCAAGTAAAAAATCCCGATTTGGCCTTTTTACATTGACTTTTTTCTCATTCCCAATTTCGATAGCCATTTCTAAAAGTCTGAATACGTGCATCATATTTTTAGCATCGTAATTCTTTCCGTGACTTTTAGTATTTTCATATCTTTCATCGTTTCGTTTATCAACCCAGTCCCAATATTCACGATATTCCTTGCAATAGGTCGAGTAACCGTCCCGATTAAAATACAGTAGGGATTCTTGCTTAATTCCTTTTGGGATTGAACTCAAACAAACATCATTTGAGTCTTTTCCTTTTATTATTCCACTGAATCCAAGACCTTCAGAATAGTATAATCCGTAAACATCTTTCATGTAAGGGATATTCACTAATCCGCAATTTTCTTGATTCCAGCTCTTAATTTCCAAATATTTTTCAAGTGGAATCGCTCCTTGTTCGTAATTAACGAAACAAAATGCCAATACACTTTTCCGCACTTTTGCTACAGGATTTACAATCTTCTTTTTTAACCCTTTCGCTTTTTTTATCTGTGAAAATGCAAATTTTCCGAAAGTATTACTGCAAAGTTTGGATATAATCAATTCAGACTTAATTTCTGACAGATAGGGATGATTATAGATTATTGCATTCTCTGGTGTGTTGAGTAATTCCAAAATGTTTGGATTGTTTAGCGAAAGCAACTCCATAAACCGTCCAAGCTCATAAAACACAACATCGTTTGTTTCATTATTCCCATGAGGAATATAGTTCAATCCATAATATTCCTCTTTCGGCAAAATAAAAACCCCTTTAATGTCAGTATCAGAATTAGGAGTATCTAAGCCATATGCTTTACTGCCACTGATACATTCAAGTATTATTAGTCCTTTTTTTCGTAAATCGTCAATTGTCATAAGTCAAGCCAATGTTTTGAGAAAAAAATCATTCAAATCAGTCATTTTCCCTTTTGAAGGTGGCAGACTTTGTGATTCGTTTTCCGCTCTTTGGATACAGGTTTTCATGAATTCTATCAACAAAGTCTCTCCTTTATGTAGGTATGTTTCGCTAATAGTTGACTTTATTTCAATTAGTTCTCCAATCCTTGTTTTTAAATTTACAGCCAAATCCAGTCCATTTAACATTTTACCAAATTCAATAGGTGGAATTTCCTCCTTTTCTAAAATCCACGAACAGGCTACTGACGCACGAAGTGCATAAAAGAGTTTTTTTAGTTTATATTCATCTGAATTTGTTACTTCTTCAAATGACTTTTTTGCCATGCTCAAATAATGGTGTATTGTGGCAATTCTTGAATAAGTCTTTTTCGCAATTAAATTGATTCCAGTCAGAAACTCTTTGTCAACTTTATAAATAATCGGTGATTGAATTCTTTCGAGCAAAGGGGGATTAGATTTAGCAAGTAACCGAAGGCTTTTTCTTAAATCCCAACCGCCTATATCAATCTCATTGTTCTCAAGGAAATATTCTATTGTGTCTTTTTCTTCGATCAAGCTTAAATACCAATCTTTGTCATGTTTGTAAATAACACGAACATCAAAATCGCTGTCAGGTGATGGAAATCCCCATGCTCTCGAACCTGTCTCACAGGCTAGGAGTATTTCAATCCCTTTTTCTTTTTCTAAATCAGATAAATATTTCTTAATCTTTTCTTCCATCAATCGTGTCAAATTTTGTATAGAATGTCTTTTTACAATTCTGACTAATGTTTTTGTTTATAACTGAAAATAAGATAATTATAATATTTTCATTTTCTCAATTACTTCTTGTTCTTCTGCCAATCCGTTAGCTTACGAAATCAACTTTTTTTAAAGTAGGGGGAATGGTTGGCAACTTGTTAATAGTATGATATTTCCTTCAACTACTTATCAAATATAGTCAGCTAGTCATAGGTTTCTATGCTTTTATTTTTTGAACCTACTGAATTCTTTAGCCACAAAGAATCCCCTGTTCAGGGTGTTTTTACAACAAATCAGAGGAATATTCATCGGGAATGAAACTTTTAACTTAGGCAATTGACTATGAAAATTTTCAGGTACAGCCGAAAATTTACACAAGTATGATAATATTCTCAGGAGTGGACGACTATCCAGCTAACTATCCTCTTACCGATCAATTTGACCCAATGTAAAAAGGCTTATAGGACATCCAATCCACCTCCAATTCATAGGGATGCAATGGTTTTTCCGTAGAAAGGGGATTGGTTTCCACTGGCCTATCTTTCCGGTAATTGAGTTCATCAAATATGGCTGATGGGAAAAATTCAAAATTATCACTGGAATTAAGCAAAAGGTCACAGATTATTTCTTTCGGGCTAAGGATACCACTGAAAACAATGTTTGTATCGACTACCAAATTCACTTAATAAACCGGCTTTTGTTTTTCTCCCACCAAGCCGTTTTCGATTCTCTGGCAAGTTCATCAATTTGTTTCTGCGTCACTTTACTCTTAGAAGCAATTTCACGGAATTTGATATAGTCTAAAATCCGTTGCAGTCCTGTAAGGTCGGTATTTGCAGAAACGCGGATTAAAATTTCGTTATCTTTTCTCTCGATTTCCATATTCAAATATAATCAATCTCCTTGAATGGTACTTGTGACTTTTAAATGTTTGCCAACGTTTCCTTTCCCCTTTAAAAGAGAAATGCACAACATTCTGCCATGCTTTCCCCAATATTTTGGAATTAAATTCAATCTCAAATCTACCTTTTCCCATCAAAACAAAAAAATCCCGTGTTCAGGGTATTTACTAAAAATCAGAAATAAATTCAATGTTTATAAAGCATGGAGTTCTTTGTGCAACCTTCGCGTCCATTGCGGTAAAAAAATAAGATTATGTTTGTGCCTTTTTCGATTTTCTTTAGTTTATCTTCCATTTTAACTCTTGTATTTTTAAATATGGAAAAGCAGATCCATTAGTTGCATGGCTGTTTTTTTAGCAGAAAAAATCGTCCCACAGGTTCATGGTGGAGTTGACGGTTTCTTTACCAATTCCTGCTATATATTCCTGAGCAAAGGAATACCTGTTTAAAGGACGCTAAACCAATATTAATTTTTGTTGGTTAAATGTATGGTTTATGCAATGTTTTTGATGTTTAAACCGAATTGATATACCTATTTATCTGAATTAAATCAAAACCATGACTCCACTAAAGAATAAAATAATTGCTTATGTAAAGCAAAGAAATCCCGACCAAAATGAATTTTTACAGGCTGTAGAGGAAGTGGTCACCTCCGTGAGCAGAGTGCTGGACAGGCATCCGGAATACGATGATCTTAAAATCCTGGAGCGGATGATCGAACCCGAACGCGTGATTTCCTTCCGGGTTTGCTGGCAGGATGATAAGGGAGAAGTACAGATCAACCGCGGATACCGGGTTCAGATGAACTCAGCCATCGGTCCTTATAAAGGAGGGTTACGTTTTCATCCCTCTGTGAATGTGAGTATTCTCAAGTTTTTGGCTTTCGAACAAATTTTTAAAAATGCGCTGACAAGTTTGCCCATGGGCGGAGGAAAAGGAGGGGCGGATTTTGACCCCAAAGGGAAATCCGATGCAGAGATCATGCGGTTTTGCTATGCGTTTATGCAGGAGCTTTATAGGCATATAGGAGATTTTACTGATGTCCCGGCAGGGGATATTGGAGTCGGGTCGCGTGAAATCGGCTATTTATTTGGCATGTACAAAAAACTCAAAAACGAATTTACCGGAATCATAACCGGCAAAGGCGAACATTGGGGCGGAAGTGTGATCAGACCTGAAGCTACAGGATATGGTCTGATCTATTTTGCCTGTCACATGTTGGAAGCAAATGGAGAATCTCTGGCAGGAAAAAAATGCCTTGTGTCAGGTGCAGGAAATGTCGCTCAGTTCGCTTTGGAAAAAATTATTGAAATGGGAGGAATTCCCATCAGTGTATCGGATTCTTCCGGATATCTGGTGGATAAGGATGGGATAGACACCGAAAAACTGGATTTCATCAAAAAAATCAAAAACAAAAAAAGAGGTCGGATCGAGGAGTATGTCGACCAATATCCGGATGCCGAATATCACGAAACGGACTATAATTCCAATCCACTTTGGAATATAAAAGCAGATTGTGCCTTCCCATGTGCCACCCAAAACGAGATCAAAGAAAAGGATGCCCAAAACCTTGTGGCTAATGGCATACAGCTATTGGCCGAAGGCGCCAATATGCCTTGCACCTCAGAGGCCATTGGCGTACTTCAGGAATCAAAAGTTTTATATGCCCCGGGAAAATGTGCCAATGCCGGAGGTGTAGCTGTTTCGGGATTGGAAATGACGCAAAATCGGATGGGAGTTTATTGGAACAGGGACGACGTGGATGAAAAACTGAAACATATCATGAAAAACATTCATGAGGTATGCCTTAAGGCCGCGGAGGATTATGGTGTCCCCGGAAATTATCTGGAAGGCGCCAATATTTTTGCATTCCTAAAGGTGGCGGAAGCTATGAAGGCGCAAGGGATGGTATAAGCAAAAACCCGCTTATTTGATGATCCTGTTTTTTCTACTACTACAGATTACTCAGTGGGATCTCCTTCCAGTTCATAGATAATAAAAGTATATATCGAATATAGGGTAGCCATCCGGGTTGTGGACGACGACGGCAAACCGGATATCTTTTTGGCTGACAAAAACATGGACAACAAAATCCATCTTCAACCCAAATCCTACAATATACTTAAGTTTTCTTTCAACTTATCAGTGGTAGCCCGGTCCACCGCTCCTATCTTTACCAAAAGACTGTTGTTATCAATTGCCCTTACTTGGTCAATCATGATATCAAAATCCTCATTGAGACCAAATTTGTCCTTTTTTAGGTGAACCCGTAAAATCTCTTCCTTTACATTTGGTAGTTATCGAACAAATATTTTCAGGTATGGAGGACAAATCCAGCTGTCAATCCACTTACCGATTAATTTACCCCAATGTCAAAAGGCTTATAGGACATCCAATCCACCTCCAACTCATAGGGATGCAGTGGTTTTTCAAGTGAAAGAGGATTTGTTTCCACTGACCAATCTTTGGTATGCCAAAAGTTCATCCGGTAACGGGTCCGGTGTTGGGGTATTCCCCTGGTAGTTCCCTGATAATCCCACAAGACTATTCTTTCACCACTCGTGGGGTGAAGCATCCACCACTGTATGCGGTCCGGATACCAATCAAAACCATAGGTGTAAAATCCGGCTGAAGCATCAAAGTCCGGAATAGCTTCAATGGTTTCGGGCTGATTCTGCACGCCGGTTAAAGGTGTTCTATCACCGCCGTGTCCTTCTCTGTGGGTGGTTTCATAGATAATGCCTTCGGCCAAATTGATGGTCCTGCCCACTCTTACCAATTCTCCGCGATGCCCGGTCCAGGTGCCTACATAAATGACCGTTGGATCGGCAAGGAGCCATTCAAAATCAATCTCACTCAGTCCAGGTATGCTATCGACATGGTAGGTAAAATAGCCTACCACTGCACCCACATTGGGCTGAACAGCCCTTGCATCAGGAACTTTCAATCGGGCAGAATAAGTGCCGAAATGGGTAAAGCTCTTGGAGATAATTTCCGGTCCCCGACCTGCCCCCGCACTATCCAAGGGATCTATCTTAAAGGAAAGAATTTTGGTTCCTGGCTCTATCGAAGAATTCACCCCAAGTTTGTATTTAAAATCGGATTTATTTCCGGTAGAGCCATACCTGAAATATTGTGAGGTAGAATCAGAAAAATCCTCCACAAAGGGGCCATGAAAATCCTGGGTCTGGCAAATTGAAATGAAAGGGATAAGAAAAAGTACTGCGGATAAAATAGGATGTTTCATAACGACAAATAGGAAGAATGAGAAGTAAATCTACAAAAAAATGAAGCAACAGTCCCGGGTTGAGGAGTCCAAGTTTTATGATGAAATGTTCAAGTATGGGCGAAAAAACTGAAATGAGCCCCCCCTCTTTTACGCCTTCATCCTTAATCCTTGAATTTCACCCCCTCATCTATCATCTAAAGAGATTGCCACGTCGCACGAAGGACTGTTCAAAAAATCAAAGTTTCCCAAGTGCTCCTCCTGCCAAAGGCAGGCAGGCGCAATGACGCACCACCTTCATCCTTCATCCCTTCTCCTTAATCCTTCCCTCAGTTTGACTTCAAGCTCTCCACCGGATTCGCCAAAGCTGCCTTCACCGATTGGAAACTGACTGTCAGCCAAGCTATCCCAAGCACCGAGATACCTGAGATCAGGATGATCCATAGGTTGACATTGATCCTGAATGCAAAATTCTGTAGCCACCATTTTTCCATTATGTACCAGGCCACCGGAACAGCCAAGGCAAAGGCGATCAAAATCATTTTGGTAAAGTCTTTGGAAAGCATCAACACCACACTGTTGACAGTTGCACCCAATACTTTTCTCACACCGATCTCCTTGGTACGGAGACTGGTGACGTAGGCCGATAATGCAAACAATCCTATGCAGGAAACGAATATTGCCAGGATGGAAAATATGGAGAAAATCCTACCGGTCTGCTGTTCCTCCAGATACTGGTTGTTGAGGCTTTCGTCCAAGAATGAAAACTTAAAAGATTGCTCAGGAGCTATTTCCTTCCATTTGGCTTCGATGGAGGCTATGGCAGATTGGGTTTGGTTGCCTTTGATCCTGGCAAAAACATACTGACCACCTATGTCGCCAAATCTTTCTGTGTTCTGCAGCACCAAGGGAGTAATTTCATCCCGAAGCGAAATAAAATTGAAATCCTTTACAATCCCGATAATGGTATGCTCGACGGTGATATTGCCATTAGGTGTATTCTGGGATTCCAATAGCTTGGAACCTATTGGGTCTGTGATGCCCATGACTTTGACAGCAGTTTCATTGAGCAAAACATACAGGGAATCATTGGTTGATTCCGAAAAACCCTTGCCTTCCACGATTTCAAACCCCAAAGTTTCCGAAACACCATCTGCGACCACCATGGATTTGGTGGTCAGGATTTCCGAAGAACCTTCAGGTTGGAACTGTATACCATAGAAGGTGGCTTCTTGCCCTGGAGATGCAAATGCAATAGCCGCATTCTCCACCTCGGGCATTTTTCGGAGTTCTTCCACAAAGGTTTTGAGGTTTTGTGCGCCGAAGCTAAAACCCCTTTCCACCACCAAAACATGTTCCTTATCAAATCCCAAAGAGACATTCTGCATGTATTTCATCTGGTCCCGGATCACCAATGTCCCTATGATCAGGATGATGGAAATCCAAAACTGAAAGACCACAAGGCCATTTCTGATCCATTTCCCTTTTTGGCTTGCGGTAAACTGTCCCTTCATGACATCGACCGGTTTGAAGGAAGAAAGCACCATCGCAGGATAAAGCCCCGCCAACAAACCCACAAAAAGGATCAGTCCTATAATGGCCAACCCTGAAATTAGGTCAAAAGGAAACAACAGGTTCCTTTCAGTCAATGCATTGAAAAAGGGAATTACGACCTGTACGATCAACAAAGCCAAAAACACCCCAACTGCGCTCAGTATAATGGCTTCCGTCAAAAATTGCCGCATCAGCTGTGGCCTGAGGGAACCCATCACTTTTCTGATTCCCACTTCCTTGGCCCTTTCGGCAGATCGTGCTGTGGCTAGATTCATAAAATTCACACAGGCAATGCCCAAAATCAAAAATGCGACTGCTATCAGAATGTAGACAGAATTGATGTTTCCGGAAGGCTTCATCTGCGCCTCCAAGTAAGTCGGGAAAAGGTGGATGTCATTGAGTGGTTGTAAAAAATAGCGGTAACCGTTCCCCGCATTTCTATATGCTGCCCAGGATTTGCCAAGCTCCCGCTCGATCTGACCTGCAGCATATTTGTCCACCAATGTTGGAATTCCCGCTTCAAGGGATTTAGGATCTGATCCTTCCTTCAGCTTGAAATAGGTATAGGCAGAAAATCCCGTAAAATTCTCCTGTTTGAAACGGGGAATTCCTTCATTGGAAATGATAGCGCTGAATTTAAAATGGGAATTCTGGGGTAAATCGGCCATCAAAGAAGCAACGGTAAATTCCAGGTCTTCCCCTATCCTGATCAACTTTCCAATTGGATCATCATCCCCAAAATACCTTTTGGCAAACTCCTCTGTCACCACCATTTCGCTTCCAATTGACAAAATGTTTTCTGTTTTTCCCTTGAGTATTTTGAAATCAAAAACCTTGAAAAAAGAACTGTCCGCCGCCAGGATCATTTCTTCATCAAACCGGATTTCTTCTTCTCTTTGGTTGATATAAGTCAGTTCCACATTGGTATTCCTGGAAGCAATAGTCGCTTCTTCTATCTCATCAAAAGAATCCTTGGCAACTCCTGCGAATGAATGGGGAATAATCGCATAATAGGTCGAGTGGTTGGGGTATATCCTCTCCAAAGACATCCTGTAAATCCTGTCCTGATCCTTGAAAAACTTATCGTAGGAAAATTCATTCTGGATAAAAAGGACGATTAACACACAACTCGCCACCCCAACTGCCAGCCCCAAAACATTGATAAACGCATAGACTTTCTGTTTCAAAAGGCTGCGGAATGCGATTTTGAGGTTGTTCCGGATCATGGTATTTTAGTTTAGTGGTTGAGGGCAATTGGTTTTTTATAGAAATACAGTAGAAATAGATGGAAATATTATTGAAATAGATATTGATTGATACTTGCCTACTGCAAGCAGGTTGGATATTAACTGGATATTTAATTCCAAAATTGCCGTGATGGTGGAAAATTATATCGCCGAAGGCATATTATCTATTTATATCGCGAAGCATATATCTTTAAATATCGCCGAAGGCATTATATCCATTTATATCACGAAGCATGTATCAATGGTACTACTATACTCTATTTTAACCTCGAGTTCATTTTCTCCACAAACGTAATCGGCACAAACTTTTCTGTTGGAGCTCCGATATAGTAAAGCGCCCAATTGGGGTCATGATGGGAGAGCATTTCTGAAAGGCAATCCGCACGATGGCCTTGGGGATTCTGACAATCCTCCCAATAAAACAATTCAACCTTGTAATGAAGGGCCTGTTTTTGGTTGTTGATCGTCACTTCAATTTGAATGTCCTGTTTTCCGGCTGAGGTTGGGATGGGTATAGCGATGTGAGTCATAGGGATTTGCGTTTAAAAGGTTGTATCTATTCTAACTATTACTATTTCATAATGTACCAATCTTTTAGGGTAGTGAATTGGGTAACCTTGTTTTCATCATGATATCGATCAAGTGCTACTCCTATTTCTTTCTTTGATGTTTTTTGATCTCTTTCACCATCCTTGTCATATTCTTGTGGATAATTGTCCATCTTATCTTGGGCAAGCACGGATTGTAAAATCAGGATAAGAAAAACAAGAATGATTGTGCAGCGGACTGCATAATTTATATTTTTGAATTTTACATATGGCTTACTTCGCTTGCAAATTTCACCCTTCGATTCTCTTTTATTTTTTCTTGGTCAGAAACTACCTGAGAATAACAACATCCATTCTCGTGCCAGTTAAAAAGTCTGCAAAACCTTTGGAAATCGATATTTTGGATAAGTTAATCATCAATGTTCGGACAAAATGGACCGTCCACGGACAAAAAGTAAAGCAAGCAAAACAGTATCCATTTCACAGCTTAAAAATAGAAAACAGCCATTAGCATCCGATCCCTTAACAAAAGATTCTTTTGCAGCACCCGATGGATTCTTGTATAATTTGTATAAATTGGATTTCCACTTTTCATTCCCATTATCAGCCATCTGACTTATGTATGTAAAACGACATTATAGTTTTTGGATGACCATACGTTGGTCCAGAAAATCGCTTTATTACGGATTGATTTACTCTTCATTGGTCACCCTGATTTTCGAGTGGACCGATTTGGAATTTACCTTGCCTTGGGAACCCATCAGTGTGATTGGTATTGCCGTTGCCTTTTATTTGGGTTTTAAAAACAACAGTTCCTATGACCGTACTTGGGAGGCCCGAAAAATCTGGGGAGCCATTGTAAATGACAGCCGGACTTTTGCCACTGCAGTGCTGACCTTACTGAAAGAAAGTGAAGGAAAGGATAACTCCATGCTCAAAAAAGAACTTATCCGCAGACACCTTGCCTGGCTCGTGGCACTTAAATATGTTTTGAGAAAAAAGCGGTCCTGGGAACACAATGAAGATCCGGAAAAACTGATTTTCGCGCCTTCTTTTTGTGAAGAATATAAAAATGGACTGGACGATGAAATCCTTCAGTATATCCCGGATTCAGAATATGCCTTTTACAAAACCAAAACCAATATTCCATCCCAATTGCTTAAAAAACAGGCGGAAGCTATTCACCAATTGGAAAAGGATGGTTTAATCACGGATTACAAGCATGTTTGGCTGCATCAGATCATAGGGAAATTATATGACAATCAAGGCATGTGTGAGCGGATCAAAAACTTCCCCCTACCCAGACAGTATGCCTCCACGGCATTGTGGATGAATTACGTATTTTGTGCCTTGATTCCATTTGGCCTGCTCAATATTTTTCAGACTTCCTCTGTGCTCCACACTTGGTTGACCATTCCATTTTCAGGACTGATCATCTGGATCTTCTTTTTGATGGACAGGATCGGGGATTATTCGGAAAATCCCTTTGAAGCAGCCTACAATGACGTCCCCATTTCTTCGATTACAAGAGCCATTGAAATTGATTTAAGGGAAATGATAGAGGACGAAGTGATCCCTGAACCTTACCCGGTAGAAAACGGATTTTTGATGTAGGAGGGTTTTGAGATGGTGGAAAAGGATGAAAAAATGTGGGCAGGAATCCAATCTTAGGGCATTAAATCCAACAGGTAATGTTTTTTACCCAAGAGATAAAATGATTACCTTTAGACCCAAACCTCAACCACCTCTTCTTATGAAAACTGCTCTTTTCGTCCTCTTTTTATTGCTTTCATACACAGTTTCTGCTCAGGATGTTGGAGCCAATTGGATAAAACTGGAAGCGGCCAATGAGGCTGTACCCAGACATGAGAATTCTCTTGTCGAATGTGACGGGAAATTTTACGCATTGGGGGGCCGGGGGAATAGACCGATAGAAGCCTATGATCCAGCAACCAATACATGGACTGTGCTAGCCGATAGCCCCATGGAGTTTCATCATTTTCAGGCCATATCCTTTGATCATGAGATTTATGTGATTGGCGCATTTACAGGAGGCTATCCACATGAAACCCCAATCCCTCATTTTTTGATATTTAATCCTGAAAACAACACCTGGAGGGAAGGACCGGAAATTCCTGAAAACAGGCGCAGAGGATCCGCTGGTGTTTTTTCAAGAGGAGATAAAATTTACATGGTTTGTGGCATTATTGATGGCCATTGGAATGGTTTTGTTTCCTGGTTTGATGAATATGATACCAAAACAGGAGCATGGAAAATTTTACCGGATGCACCAAGACCCAGGGACCACTTTTCCGCTTCCATGGTCGGTGATCGTGCCTACCTAGCCGGAGGTAGAACTTCCCATGCTGAAATCGGAAAGGTCTTGGAACTGACCATTCCGGAAGTGGATTATTTTGATTTTGACTCCCATACATGGTCCACTGTAAAAACAGAATTACCTACTCCCAGAGCTGGCACTTCTACCATCGGAACTGATCGTCATTTGCTGGTAATCAATGGGGAAAGTGGTACTCAGGAGCCTTCCCACTCAGAGGTAGAAGTTCTTGATACGATGGACGAAACATGGTCACGGCTACCAGATCTTAACCAAGGCCGACACGGAACCGGTGTCGTGCATTATAAAGGAAAGGTATATGTGGCTGCTGGAAGTGCCAATCGAGGGGGTGGACCTGAATTGAATGACATGGAATGTTTGGAATGGGAATGAGGTTTATGTCAATTTTGTTTTAGTTTTCACCAATTCTATCGGTTTTTTTGAGAGAATTTTTATAGGTTATGCCTTGTTTACCTTTCGATTGATTCCTGTTTTATTCACTTTTTAAGGTAGTGGCGGGATTGATCTGTGCTGCTTTTAGGGCCTGCAAGGTGACCGTCAAATACGCAATGGATAGGATAATGGTGGCTGCTACGGGAATAAACCACCACTCAAATTCTATTCTAAAGGCATAACCTGCCAACCAATCCTGCATAAACCAATAGGCCAGACCGGAACCAACCAAAATGGAAAGAGCTACTATGGCGATAAATTCTTTGTTGATTACATGAAGAATGGATAAAGTAGAAGCACCCAATACCTTTCGAATGCCAATCTCTTTCGTTTTTTGCTCTGCAATGTGTGCTGATAATCCCAACAAACCCAGACATGAAATCAATATGGTGAGGATACTGAAATATTTCGCAAGCTCACGGACCTTCACATCCTCTTTGTACATCTTGGCATAGTTTTCATCCATAAAAGCATATTGAAATGGAAAATCAGGATTGATCTCCTCCGCCACACCCCGGATAAATGCGATGGTTTCCTGGATATCACCTGTTCCTACCTTGATGTAAGAATTACCGGCAAAGGTTGGTTCCAGCAAGATGATAACCGGCTCCATCACCTGGTGAAAACTCTGGAAATGAAAATCATTCAATACCCCAGTAATCAGGCGCTCTTCCTCATGAAGGACAAATGATACCGCTTCAGGGTTATCCTGCGTAATCAAGTCATAGGCGCGCTTATTGATAATGGCACCCTGAACAGAATCCGCTCCCTTTTCTGGGGAGAAATCCTCTCCTTTATAAAAAGTCATGCCCAAAGTTTCCACAAAGTCATAATCCACCCGCATGATTTCGAATAAGGCTGAGAAATCAGGATCTTTACCTTCCCAATTTACCCCGCCGGTGTTGGAATTTCTACCCAATAAAGAATGGGTAGACCGACTCATAGAAAGCACCTTCGGGTTTTGAACCAGCCTGTTTTTGAATACCTCGTAATTGTCTTGCAACTTCCCTTCCAACTGAATAACCAGCAATTGATCTTTTTCATAACCAAGATTTTGGTTGAGCGCAAAATTGATCTGCTGATACACCACCACTGTGGATACAATCAGGATGGTGGCAAGGATAAACTGAAAGGTAACCAGACCTTTTCTGGCCAATACCACGCCTTTTCCCGATTTGTTGTAACTCCTGAATACGGACACTACCTTGGTTGCAGACAAGTAAAAAGCAGGATAACTGCCAGCTACCAATCCAGTGAATACCAAAACCCCAACCAATTGAAGCCAAAAGTTCCACTCGCCATAAGGGACCACCATACTTTTTCCCGTAAGGGTATTGAAAACGGGTAAAGTCAATTGAACCAATACTAGGGCAAAGAAACAGGCGAAAAAGGTCAATAACAGTGATTCAATAAGAAATTGATTGATCAATGCTCCTTTTTCCGCCCCTACCGCTTTCCTTACGCCCACTTCCTTGGCCCGCTTTTGGGATTTGGCAGTAGAAAGGTTCATGAAATTGATACAGGCAATGATGAGCACAAAAAGCCCTATGATGGAAAAAAGTTTGACATACTCAATCCTTCCACCCTGCTGAAGACCATCTGTGAATTTTCCTCGGAGATACAGCGCTGTTTTGGGATAAGCGAACATTTTGATATGACTGCCCTCATTCCTTTCCTGGATAAAATCTTCGATTTGAGCTGAGAATTGCTCCCAGTCAGCTTCTTTGTTCAACTTCACAATGGTGCTGGGACCATTGTTGCCCCAATGTTTAAGCCAGGAATTGTAAGGTTTATCGAACATGAACTGATAAGGAAGAATGTATTCGAACTCCGTGCTTACATCCTTTGGAAAAGGAGCAAGTACCGCTTGCACGATAAAAGAACTTTCCACATCCGTTTCCTTCATGACCACCGTTTCGCCGATCACATCCGTTTTTCCAAAAAGCTTAACTGCTGCACTTGCGGTAAGCACCATATTGGAAATGTCTTTCAATGTTTTATCCCGATCCCCATGGAGGATTTCATATTGCATAATATGCAGATAGTCTTCCCCTGCGTAAAAACCGTTTAGTCTTACATGGTTTTCCTCAAAGGCGAAAAGGTTACTTTCTATCCAGGCATAGGTAGCCGCTCTTTCTACTTCTGGATATACCTCCTTGAGTTCATTGGCAAGAATCCCAGGTGTGGACGTGGTAGTAAATACTTCAGCACCATACCGTTGGTGTTCCATGATTTGATAAACGGATTCTATTTCAGCAAAATCCTTGTCGGTATTCATTTCAGACCTGACCCAAAGGCCAATGGAAATGGCGGCCCAAAGTCCTAAAGCCAAACCAAACAGGTTGATAAAAAAGGTCAGCTTGTGCTTGGCAAAGCCACGGATTGCGATTTTGAGGTAGTTGAGGTACATGGTGGGAAGTTGGGAAGTTGGAAGTTGGGAAGTTGGAAGTTGAGAAGTTTGCAGTTGGAAGTTAGGAAGTTGAGGAGGATTAATCTTTTTTTTGACGCTTGATTTTAGGTGGTTTCGGAAAGCTACATTACTTCATAAGAGTGCCTTCTGATACAAGGTATTAAAGGACTCCAGAGTTTACTGCTTCCCTTCCTCCATACTTCCATACTTCCCTACTTCTAAATGTGAAACTGTTCTTTGATGTTTTCGGTGACCACTTTACCGTCAAACAGATTGATGATTCGATGGGCATAATTGGCATCATGAGGGGAGTGTGTAACCATTACAATGGTGGTTCCTTCATTGTTAAGTTCCTCTAAAAGTCGCATGACTTCTTCTCCATTGGCAGAGTCCAAGTTACCGGTAGGTTCATCGGCAAGGATTACAGAGGGCTTGGCTACAATCGCTCTTGCAATGGCTACCCTTTGCTGTTGTCCACCTGACAATTGCTGCGGAAAATGGTCTTTTCTGTGCATGATGTTCATTCTGGTCAAGACCTCTTCTACCCTTCTTCTCCTTTCATCTGAGGGTACCTTTAAGTAGAGCAATGGAAGCTCCACATTCTCAAAGCAGGTTAGTTCATCAATCAGGTTGAAGCTCTGAAAAACAAAGCCTATGTTCCCTTTTCGTAACTGTGAACGCTGTCTTTCCGAGAATTTGGCCACTTCTTTTTCCAAAAAGTGATACTCCCCCTCATCGGGATTGTCCAACAAACCCAGAATATTGAGCAGGGTGGATTTGCCACAGCCTGACGGCCCCATAATGGCCACAAATTCTCCTTTTTTGATCTCGATATTGATTTCGTCAAGTGCTGTGGTTTCCACTTCCTCCGTGGTGTACAGTTTCTTCAAATTGACAGTTTTGATGGTGTTTTGCATGGGATGGATGTTTGTATTGAGGTAGTTAAGTTGTTTTGTTTAATAAGATGCTGATTTTTGTATTGAGGTTGCTTTATGTCGGAAGTCCGAAGTGGGAAGTCCGAAGTCTGCCATAAGGAATTGATAAATATTTATTATGGTTATCTACTTTTTTGCCAGTGACCCAATATTTTCTTCATACGGGCTTGAAGTCCGAAGGTGGAAGTTCCCCATCTGTAATCGGGCAGGGATGTGCCGGACATTTCGGTTTCCTGGTGAATATTATATTGAATTACCATTTTAAAGGCATCATTGCGTACATACATAGTAATTATTCAAATACATTCGTTTAAAGCGTATTTTTTATTTTTAATTTTGATCGAAATGAGGCCATCATATTCATCATATTATAGGCTTCATTATAATTGGATTCAAATTCTTCATAAGTAATATATCCTCGTCGTTGTGCTTTATAGAGACAAGTAACTACTTCAGCTAGAGATCTCATTGCATACCCCATGAATCTATGGAACTCAGGGTTGGATTGACCAGTTGCGCCTTCTGCTATATTCAGAGCGATTGAATCAGATGCTCTTCTTAGTTGTGAAACCAGATTAAACAGCTCGTCTTTAGGAAAATTTTTGGTTTCATGAAACAACACTTCTCCAAAATCCATGGCCTTCTGCCAAATGGTCAGTTTTTCAAATTTAAATTTCATGTTTTCTATGGTTTACATTGTAAATAGATTTAAACCTAATTTACTAAAACCACTTTTATGAAAATATAACTAAGTTTAACTTAATATTTTTATTTCAAGGATAACTTATCATCAAATAAAATCCATAAACAAATTGCTGGTTGAACTGAAACACTTCCAACTTCCAACTCCCCACTTCCAACTTCCAACTTCCAACTTCCCACTCATTTCAAATTCAACACCTCATTCTTCCCGAAATTCTCGTAGCCACTGACGATTACTTTTTCGCCCTCGCTCAAGCCATCGATTACCTCATAGAATTCTGGGTTTTTTCTTCCTAAACGGATATCCCGCCGTTCTGCTTTGCCGGATTGTTGGTTGACTACAAAAACCCAGTTGCCTCCGGTGTCCTTGTAAAATCCGCCCGTGGGGAGCAATACTGCCTGCTCACTTTCACCCAGTTCCAGCCTGATTCTGACAGTTTGTCCTCTTCGGATGCCGCTCGGCACTTCATCAGTGAAAATCATGTCTACTTCAAACCTACCCCCTGTGACATTGGGGTAAATCTTGGCTATTTCCAATTCATAACTTCCTCCAGCTATGGAGAAGGTACCTTTCAATCCTGTATATACCCTGGGTAGATAAAGTTCATCGATGGGGACTCTCACTTTGAATTTGTCCAAGATATCGATCTGCCCGTACCGTTGTCCAGCACTGATAGACTGGCCCACTTCAATTTGTTCTGTGGACAATTGCCCTGTAATTGGGGCCCTAACTACCAGATTGTCCAGAATATGGCCTACCCCAAATAAAGACTGGTTCATCCGGTTTTCTGATTCCTGCAGCTGCCTTTTTTGGCTGACCCTAGATATGGAATCACTTCTGTAGGCCTCATAGGTCAAAGCCCTTCTTTTCACATTATAATCGTACTGCTCCCTGACCTCTTCCAGTTCGCGGTCAGAGATGAGCTTTTTGCTGTGCAAATCCCTGAATCGCTCATATTGAGGCTTTAGCAAACTGATTTGATAATCAATCTCCGCCAATTGACCTTGCTGATTGAGGTCATTTTGGTCAAGTTGGAGCCTAACCTGTCTTAGGTTATTGATTTGAAAATACAAACTGGCTTCTCTCTCCATTACTTCCAGCTGAAGGTTGGAGTTGTTAAGGATCAAAATGGTGTCACCGGCTTTTACCATCGCGCCAGACTCCCGTACGATCTGTTGGATATTGCCTCTTTCCAATGCATCCAGGAAAAAAACTTCGCCGGGTTCTATGCTACCGCTCACAGGTATATAATCTGTAAACTCACCTGTCTTGACAGTGGCAATGGTCACACGCTCCATGTTTACATTCATGGTAGACCTGGAATCTGCAAACACCAATTGGTAAACTACAAAACTCACCAATAGTACCCCTCCGGTAATCATGGCAATAAATTTAGGCGTCCAAGTCTTTTTCTCTAATTTTCGATCCATTGTATTCAGCTGATTTTTTCAGTCATTTCCTTAATGCCAATTAATATGCCATCAAAAAATAGCGCTAAATCAAGCCGATTGGCCTTATGTCTTGCTTTCCTCATTTAATTTTCGAACATTTTTGTCCGTCAGCGACCAAAATTGTAATTTCATGGACAATATGCTCTTCCATGTTTTGATACACAAAAAGTCTAAAATGGGTCAAATCAAAAGATATGACCGTTTTTGGGAAAATTTTGCCCATATGTATCAAATCGGTACAGCTTTTGGCATTTGTCCAATAACAGCATAGGAAATTATGAGTACACTTAGCCAAAAGTATTCCAATTGAACAGACACGCGTTTGGAAGCAAGGCTCCAATTTCCTTCAAGTAAAAAAAGACACCAAGTTGGCAATTGAAAATAGTAAATGCTGGAAAAACTTAACTACATAATACCCTTTTATGAAAGAACTCAAACCAGGAAAAATCCTAATTGTTGACGACAATGAAGATCTGCTCAAAGCAGCAAAAATTTTTTTAAAAAGGCATTTTGGTCAGGTAGATACTGAAATAAATCCAGACTTGCTACCTATTTTGATAGTCAATGAACAGTATGATGTCATCATGTTGGACATGAATTTCACCAAAGATGTAAGCAGTGGGCAGGAAGGTTTTTATTGGTTGGACCGGATTTTGGAATTGGATTCATCAGCTGTAGTGGTGCTGATTACAGCCTATGGAGATGTGAATACTGCGGTAAGAGCGATAAAAGAAGGTGCCACCGATTTTGTGCTTAAACCCTGGGAAAATGAGAAACTCCTGGCCACCATCAATGCTTCGCTTCAATTGAGGCAGACCAAACTTGAGGTCCATCAACTTAAAAACCAGCAACAACAAATTTATCAAGACATAGACAGTAAGTTTAAGGATATCATAGGTCAAAGTGCCGGGATGATCAAGGTTTTTGAAACCATAGAAAGAGTGGCCGGCACGGATGCCAATGTGTTGATTCTCGGAGAAAACGGAACAGGGAAAGAGTTGATTGCCCGGGCCATCCACAGAAATTCCCGAAGGCACAGGGAGGCATTTGTAGGGGTTGACTTGGGATCCATCACATCCACGCTATTTGAAAGTGAGCTTTTCGGGCACAAAAAAGGCTCATTTACTGATGCCAAGGAAGACCGGACAGGCAGGTTTGAACAGGCGAATAAAGGCACCCTTTTTCTGGATGAAATCGGAAACCTGCCATTGGCGCTTCAGGCCAAATTACTGGCCGCTTTACAAAACAGGGAAGTGACCCGAGTTGGGGCCAATAAAGCCACACCGGTAAATATCCGGCTGATCTCTGCCACCAACATGCCCATCCATAACATGGTCTATGACAATTCTTTCCGACAGGATTTACTTTACAGGATCAATACCATAGAAATCACCTTGCCGGCATTGCGCGAAAGGTTGGATGATATTCCGCATTTAGCAAATCATTTTATTGAGGTATATGCCAAAAAATACAACAAGGATATTCGTAAGGCTGGAGAAGGGTTGATCAAACGCATGCAGAAATACCACTGGCCGGGCAACATCAGGGAATTGCAGCATAGCATAGAAAGGGCAGTGATCATGACCAACCACAGTGTTTTACAGCCAGAAGATCTTTTTATTCAAAAGCAATTGGCTCCCGAAAAACAGGAAGAAATGGTTAGTTTGGATCACTTAAATATTGAGGATGTTGAAAAAATCCTGATCCGGAAAGCTCTGCAAAAACACAATGGCCACATTACTCGTGCGGCTGAGGAATTGGGTTTGACCCGTTCGTCATTGTATAGAAGACTGGAGCGGTATGGGCTTTAAATCTTTTGCATTAGGCATCAGTGTCAGGGTGGGGCTGATTGTCCTGACCGTTTTTCTAGGTGTGTATTTTTACATGCAGGAAACGGCTATGGCCCAGACTATCCTTTTCTTTTTTATCCTGATCCTACTTACGATCAATCTGATCAGCTATGGGAATACCACCAATAAGAAAATCACCCGCTTTCTGGAATCCATAAGGTATTCCGATTTTTCCTCCTCCTTCACCAAAGACAGCAGATTGGGGAAGTCCTTTCGTGAAATGAACATGTCCTTCAATGAAGTCATTGATGCTTTCAAGAAAACCAGGGCCCAAAAAGAAGAACAAATGCTGTTTTTACAGATCATGATCCAGCACATCAATACAGGAATCATATCTTTTGACAGTGCTGGAAGAATAGGTGTGATCAACGGAACTGCCAAACAGCTCCTGCAGATTCCACAGTTTAAAGACATCAATGATCTTGGTAAATTGTCTATTGAGCTATTGAAAAATGTACTTCAACTGAGTCCAGGTGGCTCGTTTTCCATCAAAATCAATCCTGAGCTTCATCTTAATGTCCAATCGGCTGCTTTTAAGATGGAGGGCAACAGCTGGACCCTGCTTTCTTTTCAAAATATCAAGTCGGAATTGCAGAAAAACGAACTGGAGGCCTGGCAAAACCTGACCAAGGTGCTGCGTCACGAAATCATGAACTCCATGACCCCTATTGCCAGCTTAGCCAATTCACTTGGAACCATACTGGAGGAGGATGTGGAAGAAAGACAGGATGCTTTGATCGTCGAAAGGGAAAGCTACCAGGATCTCAAAGAAGGGCTGGCCACCATTTCTAAGCGAAGCATAGGACTGGTTGATTTTGTAAATGCCTATCGGGACTATACCAATATACCCAATCCTAACCTAAAGCCATTCTTGGTTCATCAACTTTTTGAAAACATTTGTATTTTACTTAAAGAAGAATTGGCCAAAGCGAAAATCAAGTTGGATGCTGAAATCTCACCCAAGGAATTGGAGTTGGTTGCCGATCAGGACCTCATTCAGATGATATTGATCAACTTGGTGAAAAATGGAAAGGAGGCCATGGACAAATCTCAGAACAGAATTATCCATTTAAAAGCTGGGTTAGATAAACATAGTTATCCCTATTTACAGGTAATAGACCACGGTGAGGGTATTGTGCCGGAGGCCATTGAGAGGATATTCGTACCCTTTTACACCACCAAAAAAACAGGTAGTGGGATCGGTCTTGCCATCTCCCGACAGATCATGAACCTGCATCGGGGAAATCTTGTGGTTAATTCCATTCCCAATGAAAAAACAGTTTTTACTCTGACTTTTGGGTAGTTATTGTCCGGTTGTCCAGGTATACGAATATCTGATATCCTGATCCCAGTTTTCCGTCCGTAATTCCTAAATCCCCCAAATCGTAAATCCCAAGTCCCAAATCGTAAATCCCAAATCGTAAATCGTAAATCGTAAATCACCTTCACGCTACCTAAGGATATCATGTTGTCCACTTGTCCAAGTGGAGGATATCCTGTTTTCCGGTTTACTTGTTTTCAAAACCAAAAGCTTAGCGCTTATATCCGGTTATTCTGATTTTAAAATTAACCATAATTTAACATAGGCTTTTGGGATAGAAATATTCCACTTTACTTGTCTAATTCCGTCATTATCATAACAGTTAGCAGCTATTTTTCAAGTTTTCTTTTTGAAATAAGGCCAGAAGTTGCTAATATTCTATTAAATATGACAAACAGCAAAAACAATATGGTAAAGTACAAGTTTTACCTTTGTTTTAATAAGTTTTAATATTTGTTGTATCTACTTAATCATTACCAATACCTTTATTTTCAATGATATGAAAAATACATCCTACCTATTTATCCTATTGTTGATAATTGCATCAGCATGTTTTTCTCAAAGAGACTTTATCGCAGAATATGATTACAATTATCGAGGCAATTTTAAGAAGTATAAAACCTTCGGATTTTTGGAAATCATGAACGTCGACTCCACCAGTCATGAACCCACAATCGAAAAGTCTATCACCTCAAGGCTTGGGGCGCAAGGATATCGGATGAATCTGGATAAGCCTGATTTGTTGATTTCATACAAGCTTTTTTACTCTGAAGTAAGGTACCGCGGTTATGTACAGCCTGAATTTGAAATGTGGGTTCGAAATCAAAGTGAGGAGGTCGATTATGATGAAGAAGATAAGTTAGAGAATCGGAACAAAGGCGAAGATTACAACAAGGTTAAATATGTTGAAAATGAAGGAATGTTGGTGATTTTTGTGATTGACAACAAAAAAGGAAATACCATATGGCAAGGATACACCTCTGCCCAATTCGATTATAATTCCCCCAATATCAATTTGGACTTAGCCAGAGCAACCTACCGCATCATGGACCAATTTAAAGTGGTCACTCGAAATTCTCAGTTTTAAGATCTAAATCTGCCTTTACAAAGGCATAGTTTCGGGTATATCGGGTGGCTGTATAAAAGTAACATGGGTAGCTTTTTTCTGCCCAAAATTCGGCTTGTTCAGGTTTACCAAAAAATTACTGATACCAGGTAAAAGTAAGTATGTAATCCTTTTCCTTGACCATTCCTTCACCAATCAAAAACCATTTTAAATGCATTATTGACACAATAAGGCAATGCTTTTTCAACGCTATACTTTTTAGTAATACTTTGATTTTTTGCTATTGATCTTGGATGATTACTTAAAGTTTAGTATATTCATTTTCACTTTTTATTTTTCTACTATGGCAAAAGTTATCCATTCACCCGGAGGAACATTCAATGGAAAGGTTGGCAATTTGGTGTTTTATCAGGTAGGTGGCCAAACCTACTTCAGAAAAGCCCCATCCAAACAAACCAAAGCACAAAAGCAGAAAGTCTCGCCCCTTAAAAAAATATCCCAAGACAAAATGGGCATGACCCAAAGGTATCTCAAGCCACTGATCAAAGTGATCGCATTTGGTTTTCAGGAATTTGAAGCGGGGGCTAGAAGGGCTTACCATGCCTGTGTTTCCCATACCAAGGCCCATTGTTTTGTTCAGGAAACCGATGCTTTTTATATAGATCCGGCACTCTTCAAAGTCAGTAAAGGTTCCTTGATGCCACCTCAGAACGCATCGGCTGAAAAAGCCGCGGAGGGTATTACGTTCACTTGGAAAGACAATTCATGGATCTCCAGTGCCAAGCCCTTTGACAAGGCTTTTGTGGTCTTATACAACCCGGAAAAAAAGCAGGTACATTGGGAATTTCTTGGAAGAACCCGGGAAACCGGTCAGCACATTCTCGCCTTACATCCCATGCATACGGAAGGACCTTGGGATGTTTATCTTGCTTTCAGTCAGGAACAAGCCCGGACCAAAAAACGCATGCTTTCTGATTCGGTTTATCTTGGTAAAATGTAAAACATGTACCGGTCTGTTTCTGTCCTTTAGGCCGACCTATACAAATTTTGTCCTAATGACCTCACTCATCAAACCTATTTGGCTTGGTTAATCCTTGGTTTTTGGTGAAATTTGTTTTAAACCAAAATTCGGAAGTGATGCATGATCCAATCCAATCCAAACCCACCATGGCCCACAAGGACATCCCCGGAAATCCCAGTACAGCCAAAAGCAGCAAAACCAAACTGAATGACCGCAGCAATGGCAAACCGCTAAAGGTCCTGAGTGAAGAAGATTGGCGGTTTTGGATTCACAACGGATACATCGTCATCAAGGGGGCCATATCCTCTCAAGAGGCTCAGGCCACTGCTGATTTTATTTGGGAATTTGAAGAGAAGGACCCCAATAACCCTGAAACCTGGTACACCCCTCCCCGGGCTGAAATCCAGATGAAGGAATTGACGAATACAGGCATGGTGGAAGTGTATAACCATCAGATGCTTTGGAACAACCGGCAAAATCCCAGGATCCATCAGGCCTTTGCTGACATCTGGGGAACGGAGAAGCTTTGGGTCACCATCGACCGGGCCAACCTCAATTTTCCGATCAGACCGGGCTTCGAAACCAAAGGTTTTATCCATTGGGATTATGACCCAGAGACCAAACCCCAAAATGTGCAGGGCGTATTGGCTTTGGCGGATCAGATGGATGAACAAATGGGAGGCTTTCAGTGCATTCCTGAACTCTACCGATCCTATGATACCTGGAAACTAACCCAACCCAAGGACCGAAACCATTTTCAACCTGACATCTCGGGTTTTGAATTGAAAAAAGTCTTGCTGAAGGCAGGTGATTTATTGATTTTCAATTCACTTCTTCCACATGGCATCCGGCCCAATCACAGCAAGGACAAAGTAAGAATCGCCCAATACATCAGCATGATGCCCGCAGAGGAAGAAAATAAACCCCTGAGAGCATGGAGAATACAATCCTGGAAAGAAAGGATAGCTCCCGAAGGATATGCCTTCCCCGGGGATCCCCGGAATTGGGAAAAGACAAAGTACGGAACCGCCACGCTCAGCGGTTTGGGCCGGAAATTATTGGGGTTGGATAGATGGTAAGGGAATTACGATTTACGATTTACGATTTACGGATTTTGAATGATGAATGATGAATGATGACTTCAGAATTTAGAATTTAGAAGAATTCCGACCTCTTTTGCGTCACTCTGAGCGGAGCGAAACCTCTTTTCTTATTTACCGTCACCTTGCCTGCCCGCCTGAGGTGGGAGCCGGCCGAAAGGTCTTCGTCACTTCGGAGCGAATATTCTCCGTATTTACGGAGAGATGCCTGCCCAGCCGTCAGGCGGGCCTGCCCGAAAGTCAGGCGGGCCTGCCCGGCCGTCAGGCGGGCTTCGGCAGGCTCAGCATGACGCAATGGGACGGTCTGTCGTAAACTACTGCATGATGCCCCAATTACCATCACCTTGATCCATCTAAACATCCTTCTGTTATTTCGCTTTTTAGGTGAATTCATTGCTTTTCATCCCAGATGGATGCAACTTGGGTATTTCCTGAAAATCTTGGCCAAAACCTCCTGCTATGAAAATTCTATGGAAGTACCTGAAGCCCCACCGATTATTGGTGTTCTGGTCCATGTTGTTGGCGGCAGTTGCCCAGGCACTAAGCTTTCTGGATCCCATCATCTTCGGGTGGATCATTGATGATTTTGCCCTCAATCCGGATCAAAAACCGGAAAGTGAACTGATCCAAGGCATTATCAAATGGCTCCTCATTGCCATTGGCATAGCTACAGCTGCTAAATTGGCAAGGGCATTTCACAGTTATGTACTCAGTCTGGTGGTGCAGAAGTTCGGCAAAAGTATTTTTGATGACGGCCTCAGGCAGACACTCAGGTTGAGTTTTCAGGAGTTTGAAACCCAAAGGAGCGGCGAGACACTTTCCATTCTCAACAAAACCAGAAGGGATACGGAGCGGTTTTTAAGCGCATTTATTCAAATCCTTTTTTCTACAGTCGTAGGCATGGGTTTTCTGATGTATTATGCATTAACCAAGCACTGGGCCTTGATTCCGGTGTTTTTCATTGGGGTATTGCTGTTGGGAGGTCTGACGGGACTTTTGAGTCAAAAAATCAAAGCGGTTCAAAAAAAAATCTTCCGGGAAAACGCCATCATGTCCGGCAACATCACCGAGTCCCTTAGAAACATAGAGCTGGTCAAAAGCCTCGGTCTGACTTTTCCGGAGATCCGGAGATTAAAGGTATTTACCGAAGACATCTTCAGGATGGAGATGGACAAAGTAAAACAAGTAAGGTCTCTTTCATTTATGCAGGGTTTTATCCTGAACATGCTCAAGCAGTCCATCTTATTTATCTTGCTTTGGCTCATTTTCAGAGATGTCCTGACCACCGGGGAACTGATTTCCATGCAGTTTATCCTCAATTTTATATTTGTTCCCTTACAGGATTTGGGATCCATCATCCTGGCTTATCGGGAAGCTGAGGCTTCTTTGTTGAGCTTTGACAAGTTGATGAATAAGCCCATAGAAACCCGTCCTGAAGAACCCATTGAATTGGGAGAGTTGGAATCCTTGGAATTTAAAAATGTGGTCTTCAGGCACCAATCCGCACTGGACAATTCCATCGACGGGATTTCCTTTAAATTGAGTGTGGGCGAGTCCATTGCATTTGTAGGTCCAAGTGGTTCCGGTAAATCCACTTTGATCAAATTGCTGGTAGGCTTGTACCGGGCGGATCAGGGGGATATTTTCTTTGATGACATTTCCGTCGAGGACATTCGATACAATCCTCTCAGAAGGCAGATCGGCATCGTGACCCAAGATACCCAGCTCTTTGCGGGAACGGTTAGGCAAAATCTGCAATTCATCAAGCCGGATGCCACCGAAGAAGAAATGATGGATGCCTTGGAAAGATCCGCCTCCTACAACCTGATCAACAGCCCCAAAGGACTCGATACACTCTTGGGAGAAGGAGGTAACAAATTATCCGGTGGAGAAAAGCAACGTTTGTCCATTGCAAGGGCCCTTTTGAGGAATCCCCGAATCCTGATTTTCGATGAGGCAACCGCAGCATTGGATTCCATTACAGAAGAGGCGATTACGGATACGATCAATCAAATTTCCCAAAGCAAAAACCGCATGATCATTTCCATTGCCCATAGGCTGTCCACCATCAAAAATGTAGACAAAATTTATGTTTTGGAAAAAGGAAAGGTGGTGGAAGACGGAGCCCATGAGGAATTGCTTGAATTAAAAGGTTTGTACTACGCCATGTGGCGGCAGCAGATTGGTGAGCGGATTTTACGTTAATCTTCTTTTGGTCTAACTGCTAAAAATATGCTCAACCTGGCTTTTCTTTACTCAGATATTACTGGTTTGTATTAATAAGTAGGCCACATTTAAATAGGCAATTGATCAGAAACAGCACAAAAAAACCTACATTTTAATTAATGCGTTAGGATTGTTGTGTTGCTTGGCGAAGTTCAATTTCTGTTTTCTACATCTATTGATGCAAATTACCTGATCTAAAAACACATGTAAATGGCATTTTACCAAGGACTCGACTACAATGAATGAAATTATATAGAAGCGTTTAAAATTTTCTGATGATAAATGTATTTAAATTCATGTCTTGCATGGGTTTCTTGTGCTTGCTCGCAGGATGTGGTGTCACCAAATCCATTTTGTAGAGGAGGGAACTTTTGACGGAATGGAGGTATACACCACCAAAGTACCTGAAAGGGCCTTTGAGGAAATCAGATACATAGAAATCCAGAGGACCTTGCCCTCAAATCCAAAATTAATGCTGGATCAATTGGTGGAAATGGCGAGAAATGAAGGGACTGATGGCTTGGTTAATGTCAGATTTACCAGAATAGAAAAACGCAATATTGTATCAGGCACATCCATAAAGTTTAAGGAAACAAGTCAATGAAAATAATTTCTAAAGTCATGATTAAACAGATCCCTTGGTTTTTTGGAATGATGGCCATCTCTATTTTTACGGCTTGCAGCTATCTGGGTGAACCTTTGGAGGACTTAGCCATTCAAAATCGCATGGTAGACCAAGGGGATTATATCATCCTGCAACATGCATCAGTGAACCCGACTATTGGATTTGTGTTTTACCCCGGGGGTCTTGTAGATCCACATGTGTACCTCTGCTGGATGGATGAATTGATCAGCAGAAATCATGAAATCATGGTCTTTTCATTGAAAATTCCAGGTAACCTGTCCATTTTTAAAAATCAGCACGGCGCTTCAATTCCAAAAGATTACCCCAAGATCCGGCATTGGCTTACCGGAGGGCATAGCTTAGGAGGAGTATCTGCTGCAGCCATGGCCAACCGGAATCCGGCACCTTTTTCCAACGTGGTGTTTTTGGGGTCTTGGGTCACTGAAAACTACACCCTCAACCAACCACAGTACAGGGTATTGAGCATTTCCGGTAGCCGGGACGGATTGTCAACACGCGAAAAAATAGATGAAAATGAAGCTTTCAGCCCACCAAGGTTCATCGTTACCGATCCCACGATACAAAGTGGGCAGATCAACAATGTGACTGAATTTTACGAAATACCTGGAGGGAACCACTCGGGCTTTGGCTGTTATGGACTTCAAAATGGAGACAATGAAGCTGACATTTCGGTTTCAGAACAACAGGAACTTATGCTGACAGCCATTTTGACTTTTATAGAAACCCTACAGCCATGAAATCAATTGCAATAGCTTTCCTTGTTCTCCTGCTACCCTACGTTACCATGGCCCAGGATTTCAAATGGGATGCAAATGTCCATAATTTTCAGCGACTGGCCTATCAGGGGAATGCGGGATGGGGTTGGAATGGAGCGGCTCTTTCTGGCAGTTACTTTTTTGAACACAGGTCCAAAACCAAAATTGAGACAGGACTGGAATATGGATTTAATGGTATCAGCCACTATGTCTTTGCTAAAGGGGCCTATCATTACGTCAATACCATTTCTGATTCCCGATGGTGGTACAGCGCCGGTGGCCAAATCTTTCAAGGCATGGCCTTGTTTAGGCCCAGCCCACTTTACATGGGAGGTCTCGGCGTGGAAGCATCCATCAATTACCAATTGAGGCCCAAACTGGCCTTAGGATTATCCATGGGGTTGAGACATTATGGTTCCCCTGCCTATGGCAAATACAGCCAGGTAAACCGGTTTTGGGACCTTCCCATCGGACTTCATTTCAGATTTTGATCAGAAATAAAATAGTTTAGGGCATTTTTCCTGATTTTGAGATATAAAATTGATCCAGCTCTTCCGAGTCTTTGTATTTTATTCTCAAATCTGAAAGTTGTTCATGCAAAATTTTTACCGTTTCTGCATATGCAGGGTCATGGTAGACGTTGCGCAATTCCATGGGATCATTTTTCCTGTCATAAAGCTCCCATTCCTCCACATCATAGTAAAACTTCACCAGTTTGAAATCCTCGGTCACAATACCATAGTGCCTTTTCACAGCATGTACCCCCGGATATTCGTAATAGTGATAATAAACGGATTCCCTGGTCCATTCCTGGTCATTTCCTTGCAATAGGGGAATCAAACTTTCCCCTTGCATGTCCGCAGGTGCATTGACTCCGGCAGCTTCCAAGAATGTTTGGGCAAAATCCAGGTTTTGAACCATTTTGGTATTTTGGGAGCCTGCTGCTATTTTTCCTGGCCACTGCACCAAAAGAGGGGTTTTGAAGGATTCATCATAAATAAACCTTTTGTCAAACCAGCCATGTTCTCCCAGATAAAACCCTTGGTCAGAGGTGTAGACGATGATGGTATTGTCCATAAGCCCATTTTGTTCCAGATAATCCAACAATCGGCCAACATTTTCATCTACCCCGGCTATGGTGCCCAGATAGTCCTGCATGTACCTTTGGTAGCGCCATTGCATAAGTTGGGAACTGTCCATTTCCGGAAAATCCCTTTTAAACGCTTCATTGATAGGTACATAGGTCTCATCCCAGTTGATTTTCTGTTTTTCATTGAGCCTTCCGTAGTTGTGATTAAAGTTACCGGTTCCCCATTTTTCAAAATCCCTAAGTCCCAATTCTTCTACTGTTGCCGGATATAGTTTGGAATCACCCGTCCAATTCATGTGTTTCAGCAGGTTCATTTGAGCCGTTTTCGCCGCAGTCCCTCTCCCTTCATAATCATCAAAAAGGGTTGGCGGCTCAGGAAAGGTCCTGTGGGTGAATTCCTGAAGATGCCGCTCAGCAGGTTCCCACTCGCGGTGGGGGGCCTTGTGCAGGTACATTAGCAGAAAGGGCTTGTCCTCTTCCCTCCTGTTTTCCAACCAATCCAAAGTCATGTCTGTGATCAGATCGGTGACATAGCCTTCCACCTTGACCGTACCCTCCGGAGTAATAAAATCAGGATTGTAGTAATGACCCTGTCCGGGTAAGATTTTGAATTCATCAAACCCCTTTGGATTGTTTCCAAAATGCAGCTTCCCGAACATGGCCGTTTGGTATCCGGCGGTTTGGAGCAATTGGGGAAAGGTGATATTGGTGGTGTCGAATGGGGAAATGTTGTCGATTTTTCCATTGATGTGGCTGTGTTTACCGGTCAGGATCACCGCTCTGGAAGGTGCACAAATGGAATTGGTCACACAGGCATTGGTGAAAAGCATGCCTGCTTTGGCGATGCGGTCTATGTTGGGCGTTTGGATCAAACTGCTATCATAAGCACTGATGGCCTGATACGCATGGTCATCTGCCATCATGAATATGATATTTGGCCTTTTGACTTCTTGCGCAAAGGCCAACTTAATCCATGCCAAACCACAAAAAATTAAAAAAGCTGTCCTTTTGAGTGTATTCATGAGCATGTTTTTTTATGTAGCGCTAATCGATTCTAAAAATTAACCATAAAAAAACTCTTTTTGGGATCAATCCAAAAAAAATCCATCCCTTTTCTGGGATGGACTCTATCAATCCTTGGGCATAAGCCCAGAAGGAGGTTTAAATCTATTCAATAAACTGAATCAAACCATCTGTGATGTCATAATAACCACCGACGATTTTGATCTCCCTATTGTCCTCCATCTCTTTGAGGATAGGGCTTCTCTCTCTGATCAAATCCATGTTGTACCGGACATTATTTTTTGCTACTTCATAAACAAAATCAGCATTGCTCGCCGCTCTGTCTGCTCCTTCTGAAGAAGTGGTCATCTCTACAGCAGGTTTGATGTTCGCAAGCATGGCAGTGATATTTCCCAGCTGAACGTCATCTATGGCCGACTGAACTGCTCCACAATGTTTATGACCCAAGATCAAAATCACCTTAGCCCCTGCAACCTTGCAGGCAAATTCCATACTTCCCAACAAATCAGTGTTGACAAAGTTACCGGCTACCCTTCCCACAAAAATATCTCCTAATCCCCTATCCAAAACGTCCTCGACCGGAACTCGGCTATCCAAGCAGGATATGACCACCGCTTTTGGGAATTGACCTGTAGCGGTTTCTCTGACACGATTTGAATGACTTCTCACCGTTAACTCATTATTGACAAATCGTTGATTCCCATCTTTGAACGATTGGTAGATGGATTCGGGACTGAGCGCATCCCTTTCAGCTTGAGTGAGCACAGGTTCTACCAGGGGTTCAGGTAATTGGGATGTTGGTTCAGCTTCTAGGTTGCTTTCATTTGTGGTGGGGCTTTCACAAGCCACCATGGCCAATAGTGTTGCCACTGCCATTACCTTACTGATTCTGCTGTAATTTGATGATTTTTTCATGTGATTGAAACGGTTTGAATAAAATGGAAAATGTTCTCTTTAAAAATCAAAATTCTTGGATAGAATTAACCTTTCCTTAGCACATCCTGATTTTAGCAAAAAAAACGATAGATAATTTCGCTAAAACACCTTCACTTTTCTATAGGGGATATGTTCTTTCAAACCAATAATTAATCCTAAATTAATAAAAAAACCTTAAATTAAAGTAAGATTATGTCTGTGTGATGAAATAATATTGTTGTTGCTTTGACAGCATGATTTTATCTAAAACCATTAGTCATTGTAATGGCTGTAAAGTTGTAAATAGTATTTATTTACGATTTACTATTTGAGAATGACGTATTCGGAAATGGGATTACTGCCTTTTTTACCGTCACCTTGCCTGCCTACATAGAGATGAATTACGAGTTACGAATTACGAATGATGAATGTTGAATTTAGAATGAAGAGTCTGTGGACTATTTGATTAAAAATTAGTCCAATCCGCCTTTTCTGGTGGCCGGTCTTGGCTGGGGCCAGGTCAATTGTTGGCCGGTTCGGGGACTGGCAGGAAGTACAGCCCTATCTCTGGGCAACAATTCCGGTTCTTCACAAGCCATATAGGTCAGGATCGCGGTTAGAATCGCATTGCTTCTGACATCATCAAAGACGATCTTATCATAAGTGTCTTTCTGGGTGTGCCAGGTGTACCTGCCGTAATCCCAGCTCAGGGAACTCAAGGAAAAACCAGGAGCACCTGCAGCCACAAAAGAGGCATAATCAGAACCACCACCTCCGGGAAATCCGGGGAAGTTGGTATTGATGTGCTTTTTGATGTCTTCAGGAACCGGAGCCAACCAACGGTAAAAGTGTTCGTAGGCATGCAAAAAGCCCTGACCTGATATATTGACTACCCTTCCGGTACCATTGTCCTGATTGAAAAGGGCCTGCATTTTAGCTACGATCTCAGGATGGTCTTCCACGAATGACCTTGAGCCATTCAGCCCCTGTTCCTCGCTGCCCCACAAGCCCACCAGAATGGTTCTTTTGGGGTTGGGATAATGCAGCTTCAGTAACCTGGCAACCTCCATCATGACGATGGTTCCGGTACCATTGTCTGTGGCCCCAGTTCCCCCATCCCAAGAATCAAAATGGGCGGAAAGAATCACGTATTCATCTGGCTTTTCCACTCCCTTGATCTCAGCTATGGTATTAAAGGTAGGCACTGCCCCCAGTTCTTTGGAATCAGCAGTAACCCGAATTTGGGGTTTTGCTCCATTTTCCACCAATCTATACAGCATGCCATAATCTTCCAAAGACAAATCTATGGTGGGAACCGTTTTCGTATTGGCACCGAATATTTTATTGGCACCCCAGCCGTTGGACCAATAAGACATCACAATGCCTACTGCCCCGGCTTTTTCAAGAGCCCTTGGCAAAGTAATCCGGTCCAGGCCTGTTTTCGAAACCCTGTTTGCCCAGGCTTCTGAAGCGGCCGCTTTTTCAAGGCGCATCTTCTCAATGGATTCTTCCGTACCGAATTCCTTCCAATTGTCATCCGGCCTTCCGGTGGGCTGGGGCATGGAAATCATCACATATTTTCCTTTGACATTGCTCAGCCAGTTCTGAAAGGCAATAGAATCCGCCACGTCCGGCAGGGCAATGACTTCTGCCGTTACTGCTTTCCCTTTGGTGGAGGGACTCCAGGCCAATTGGGTACCCTCCAGGGTTACTGTTCTTGGGTGAACCATGTCGATGTGGGTAATGCCCCTCTCCCAGCCTCTCCATTCACCCCATTGTTCATTTCTGGCGCTGATACCCCATTCACCGTATTTGGCCACAGCCCAGTCATGGGCTTGCTTCATTTGGGGGGTGCCTACAAGCCTTGGCCCGATCACATCGAGTAATTCATAGGCCAGGTTTTCCAGCTGTGAATTTTCTTCTGCCTCTTTGATAAGGGCATCGATGATTCCTTGGTCAGTCTGACCTTGAACATTTGAAAAGACAAATAGGCCAACCAGGTAAAGCAGTATGGTGAATTTTTTCATTCCTTAAATTTTATATTTGAGTTGATGTTTAGTTTGTTTTTGGTTCGAAAGTCCTTACAATTCGAATTCAAACCAAAGCTTAAATGGATTTTCCAAATCTAAAAATAGCCAATTGCTCTTCCCTCCACCAAATTTTGTTTGGAAATTACACCAGTGGAAACTGACATGCTTTTTTACTGCATTTTTTTCAATAGGCTGATCGCATGCGTCACACCCCGGAATTGATGGTAAGAGGCTTTCCAGAGGTGGCCTTTGTTCCCCGTTTTCATCTCAGGTTGTAAATCCAATCCGCCAGAATACACATCGCCAAACTCCTCATCTATAAGATATTCCTGATAATATTCCCAAAGCTTTTTGAATTTGCCCCAATAATCCCTTTCATCCTCAGGATAAAGCACATGCATCAGGGCGAGGGTGTTTAGCGCTTCTGATTGCGCCCACCAGTTTTTTCCCATTTTGATGACACTGGGTGCATCCTGGGAAAAATAATAGCCTTCGTCGTAAAAGCCTCCCTTTTCCGCATCCCAACCATGGTCAAGGGCATGGTCTACCATTTTTTTGGCGATTTTGAGTGTATAGGTATCTACTTCTCTTCCCAGCACGTGGGCTGCTTCCCAGAGCAAAAAGGCCGTTTCCACATCATGCCCATAAGAAACATGGTCCAGTTGTTTGTGGGCCAAGATCACGGTGCGATCTTCTTCGTGAAAAGATACCGGTGTCCAATCTGCTTCGTAAAAAAGCCTTAAAAAACCCTTTTCATCCACCATCTTGTCCCTGATCAACAACAACATCTCACTCAATCGGATCCTGAGTTGCGGGTCAGGCCATACCTGATACAATTCCGTAAAGGCTTCCAAAAGATGGATAGAACTGTTTTGATCCTTGTAGCCCAAATCAGAAGTACTCGGCACATCGGCAGTTCTAACAATCGGACTCCCATCTCGTGCCAAATGCTGAAAATAACCACCGTATTCCGGGTCGTGGCTGTGCTTTTCCAACCAATTGAAAGCCTCAATGGCCAGGTTCAAAGCTTCCTGGTCTTTGGTGGCCTTGTAGTAAGCGGCCAAGGCAAATATGCCAAAACTGTTGCCATAGGCTGTCTTGATCTGATCTTCATCGATGGGCTTTCCTTGGCGGTCCACCAAAGTGAAAAAACCTCCGTAGGTTTTGTCCCACATTTTATCCCTCAAAAATTCATACCCCCATTTGGCTCCCTCCCAATAATGGGGTTCCTGGTCATAGCGCATGGCGGCCTGAGCATTGGTCCAGGTATGTCGGGCCTGCGTCACGATCATCTTTCTCTGATCAGGACCGGGCTCGAAATCATATAAAAAGTGACTTAGAAATCCACCATATTCCCGATCGATCGCCTGCGGATACCAGGCAGATAGCATGGTAGCCCTGACGAACTCTTCCATCTCAGCGGCGATGCGTTTGGCCTCAGGGTTGGGAGTGGAACGAGTGGCAAAACTGCTTGCGATAAGGAAAAATAGACACCAGATTGCCGAGGAGTAATGTAGTTTTTTCATAGATAAGTTGATAAAAAAGGGTACTTGTAAAAATATTCATTAATATCCAGTATCAAATGTAAATAATGATGATTAATAGAATAAAATAGCATTTCTTGGAAATAAGTATGCCCTCAGATCTCCCTAAATTCTTTTCAAGATCCAGTCCAGCATGTCCTGCATCACTTTCTCCTTTTCTATTTCATTGACAATTTCATGGTAAAATCCTTTGTAGGAAAGGAAGGTTTTGTCTTTAGAACCGGCTTGTTCGTGAAGCAATTGGCTTCCTTTGGGGTTGGTCAGTAGGTCCTCTGAACCGTGCATGATCAATACAGGTAAGTTAAAAGCAGACATGGTATGCTTGATGGCAGCCATGACTTTGAGTAACTCACTGCCTGTCCTGGCTGGGATGGCTTTATGGTATATCAATGGGTCTTCATCATATTTTTTCACCTCTTCCTGATCTTGTGATACCAGGGCACTGTCCAGTTTGAGAACCTTCAGTTTTGGAAAATACTTTCCGAAGAAAGCACTGCCGGCGATGAGCAGTTTGGATACATTTACCGCAGGCATCAATGCAGCACCACTTAAGATCACACCTCTTATTTCAGGCTGATGATCAATGACAAATTTAGTCACCAAGCCACCTCCCATGCTGTGACCAAAAAGAAACACTGGGATACCTTTTGAATTTGTGATTACCTTCTCGAGCAGCGCCGCTATGTCTTTAAGGTAATCTTCGAAGTTGTCAAAATAAGCGGTGGGTTCTGGCAGGGAGGATTTTCCATGACCCCTTCCGTCGAAGGAGTAAACTGCAATGCCATTCTCTACCCATTTCTTGGCCAGATGCGTGTACCTTGTACTGTGCTCTCCCAAACCATGGACCAAGAGCATGGCGGCTCTGGGTTTTTCAGGAAGCCATGCCTGAAGGTAAAGGGATAGGCCATCGTGCGTCTTATAGGTGGTTTCGTAGTGGTTCATATACAGGGTTTAGTAAATGTCAATCATCTATGGATGCGCCTATGATTTGTCTGAATTTCCATGAGGTGGCTTCTCCGGGTATGGATCTGGTCTGTTTAAACAAAATACCGATGACCTGCTCTTCTGGGTCGGCAAAATAGGAGGTATTGAAATAGCCTCCCCAATCAAATGTTCCTTTTGAACCTTTTCCTCCCAGCGCTTGTCCTTTGTCAGTTACTACCCCAAAAGCAAGCCCATAATGGGCATTCCCGGGATTGCCCCACAAGCCATTGACTTGGTCAGCCATCATCATGTCGATGGTCGTCCTGCTCAAAATCCTGGTTCCATTCAATTCACCTTTATTGAGGTACATCTGCAAAAAGGCTGCATAATCACTTACTGTGCTTACCAAACCTGCTCCACCTGAAAAAAAACGCTTAGCGCCTGAAATAGGGTAATCCGGATCATAAAAGGTGACCGGATACCTGATCCATTCACCGTCTTTTTTGGTCTGCACCGGAACCAATCTGTTTGCTTTTTCTTCTGGAAGATAAAAACCGGTGTCTTTCATGCCTAAAGGTGTAAAGAGTCTTTCCTTCAAAAACACATCGAATGGCTGACCGGAAACAATTTCCACCAAATAGCCCAACACATCCAACCCTTCCGAATAGGTATACTTTTCTCCCGGCTCATGGTGCAAAGGTAAGGCTGCCAACTTTTTCACACTTTCGGCAATGCTGATGTTTTCTGAAGTGAACAAGTCTGTGATCCCTGCTTTCTGATAGATCATTTTCATCCTATCGTCCCCGTCGATTTCCCCATAACCCAATCCTGAGGTATGGGTGAGCAGATGTCTGATGGTAATCGGCTTGGAGACTTCGACAGTTGTATAGGTAGTGTCGGCATATCTGAAATCTTTCAATATCCTGGGGTTTTTAAATTCCGGGATAAATTTATCAATGGGATCATCCAACTGAAACTTACCTTCTTCCCACAACATCATGACGGCTGTTGCCGTAATGGCTTTGCTTTGGGAAGCAATCCGGAAAATATCGTCTTTGCGGTAAGCTTGACCTGTTTCAGGATCAGCCGTTCCAAAGGCTTGATGGTACACTATTTTACCATTTCTTGCAACCAAGGCTACAGCTCCCGGGATTGCATCAGAGGCTACGGCTTCCTGTAACACTTCAGAGATTATTTCCAATCTTTGAGCTGACATCCCGGCGTTTTGTGGAGTGCCTTGGGTTAAAAAGGGGGATTTTTTTTGCGAAGCCGTCTGCGAACAAACAGGATGGGCACTACATAACACCAAAAAAATCAATAGTGATTTTAATGGAATGAATGGGTAATGGTAAAAGGTCATAGATAATCCAAATTGAATGAATCATCCAAGATAAAAAAATTAAGGTGATGAATCGGATAAAAATTGACAAAAGAATCCCTGTCCAAATTTCTATCATTTCAATAGGCCATTTGAGGGAATTGTAGAACCCGGGAAATAAAATTAAATTTAACTATGAACTATACGCAAATCAAAGAAACCTGTCTTTACATTTCCGACCTTGACCAGGCTGAAACATTTTATGGAGAGATCCTGGAAATGCCTGTTATTTCCAAAGTCACCGACCGGCATATTTTTTTCAGGTGTGGCTCATCGGTTTTGTTGTGTTTTATTCCAGATGCCACTAAGAATGAGCGCAACCTCCCTCCCCACTATGCCCATGGCCCCCAACATGTGGCTTTCGAAGTTGACATAATAGCCTATCAAAGCACAAAAGCCAAGCTACTGAAAAAAGGAATATCCATTACCCATGAGCAGGACTGGAAAGAGGGGATGGAAAGCTTTTATTTTGAAGACCCCTTTGGTCATGTTCTGGAAATCGTACCAAATGGAATTTGGGAATAGAGGTAATCCATTCCCAAATCAATCATTCAATGCTATTTCGATCAGAAGCTTATTTTGCCTTGGTCCACTCCACTGTTCTTCCGATCAGGGAAATGCCCACATAACCACGGACCTCTAGTACCTCTGGGTTTTTCTTTTTGATGATACAGGAATAGGTCTTTCCGTTTTTGGGATCATAAATGGTGCCGTCCTCCCAGGTTCCATCATTGTATTTAAAGTCTCTAAGGAGGTTCATGCCCATGATTGGGCGATCCCTTTTGGATTTGTCTGAATTGTTTACATCACGTCTGGGCTTTCCGTCTTCCTCAGGATTTTCAAGCCATACTATTTTGCCATGAAATGTATCTCCGTTTTGGTAAATTTCAATTTTGGCATCTTTCTCTGTATTGTACCACTCCCCTACGATATCATCGGCCTTTTGAGCCATAAGATGGAAGGAAAGCAAAAAAAACAAGGCGGAAAGAAAAGATAAAGTTTTCATTTTAGTCATTGGTTTTAAATTGCAACATTTTTAATTAACACTTACTGCATGTGCAAAATGCAAAAGCCAAGCCAAACTAATGATTGGTCAATTGGACAAGGAACTGTTTTTTTGAGCTGAGATTTTCAATTTCTTTTAAACCCCACATTTGCCAAAGGCTTTTGTTAGATTTGCATACCATATGTCAAAACTTATTAATGGAGCTTTTCCCTTTGTTTTCAACGATGTGGAATTCCATATGTTAAAAGAAAAAGCACTTTATTACCCCGATAAAAAATCACTATTACTTGCTGATTTGCATTTTGGGAAGGCTGCCCATTTCAGGAAGTTCGGTATTCCTATTCCTGAGCAACCTCATCGGGACGATTTGAAAGTGTTACAGCGGCTGATTCTTGAGACTTCAGTCAAAGAGGTGTTGATTCTGGGGGACCTTTTTCACAGCAGTCTAAATGCACAATGGGGCGATATTCAGAATTTTTTTGAAAGCTTCCCAGACATTCAGTTCCATTTGATCAAAGGAAATCACGATATTTTGCCGGCCCTCAGCTACCAATCGCCTAATCTCAAAGTTCATGTGGAACCACTGATATATGGTCCTTTGCTGTTGAGTCACCAACCCTTGGATAAGGTACCAGAAGGGTTTCTTAATGTCTGTGGACACATCCACCCTGGGTATGCTTTGAGGTCTGCGGGGAGACAAAGGCTCAGGTTACCTTGTTTTTACCGAAAAGAAAATCTGTTGATTTTGCCTGCTTTCGGGAAATTTACGGGTTTATATGTGGTCACCTGCACCAGTGAGGACGAAATTTACGTTGTCACAGAGAACAAAGTCATGGCCATCAATTTAATGCAATAAGGTTGGTTTAATGCGGATACCTGATTAATTTTGACCAATTCAATACCCTCCATGGATAAACCAGCTAGAAAAAAGAAGAAACTGGGCAGTTTTAAATTTGCAAGTGTACTCTTTAGTACCACGCTTTCCCTGTTCATTCTTGGCCTCTTTGGCGTGATTTTAATTCAGGCCAAAACCCTCACCTCCATTATTCGGGAAAACATTGAAATTCAGATTTTTCTCAACAAAAACATCTCCGAGGCCGACAGGAACAAGATTGGAAAAACTTTGGAATCAAAACCTTATGTACTGAATAAGGAGGGGCAACCTGTGATCACCTTTATTTCCAATGAAGAAGCTGCTAAAAACTTCTTGGAGGATACGGGAGAGGATTTTACCCGGTTTTTGGACGATAACCCTTTGCGTGACAGCTATACTTTTGCCGTCAGTGAGGAATTTCAGACTTCAGAGCAGATTGAGGAAATTGTGACTGAAATAAAAGCCATGAACGGGGTCTTTGAAGTTACCTATATGAGCGACCTCATCGATTCCATCAATAAAAACCTGCTAAAAGTGAGTCTGGTGATGGGTGCCTTTATCCTGATTTTGATCATCACAGTAATCATTCTGATCAACAATACCATTCGTTTGGCTTTGTTTTCCCAAAGGTTCCTTATCCGCAGCATGCAACTGGTCGGTGCCACCAAAGGCTTTATCAGAAGACCTTTTCTGGGGAGATCCTTCGTCTTCGGTGCCTTAGCTGGTCTGCTTTCATCTGGGTTACTTTATCTATTGATCGAATATGCCAAGGCCAACATTGACGGATTTGGCGTCCTACAAAACAATGAACTGCTCCTTATTCTGTTCGGGTCCCTGATTTTGATCGGGGCCATCTTGTCTTTGTTCAGTACACTGAGGGCAGTCAACAAATACTTAAATATGTCACTAGACGAACTTTATTAAACATGAGTGAGAACAACATGCCTTTTTCAAGGAAAAACTATCAGCTGATGCTAATAGGCATAGGTATCATCGCCCTTGGATTTATCATCATAGGCCTTGATAAAACCCAACATGGATTTGGGGTAATGGGCCTCACTTTGGGACCTGTAATCACCTTGATAGGATTTATTTTTCAATTTTATGCCATTTTTCATAAACCAAAGGAAAATTAATGACCTTAATTGAAGCGATCATACTTGGCATCGTCCAGGGATTGACCGAATTTTTACCTGTCAGCAGCAGTGGACACATAGAACTTGGTAGCTACATACTTGGCGTACAAGCAGGTGATAACATGCTATTTACCATCGTGGTCCATGCCGCAACCGCTTTGAGCACCATTGTGGTGTTCAGAAAAGACATTTGGGCCATCTTCATGGATTTGTTCAAGTTCCAATGGAATGCCGGAACACAATTTATAGCCAAAATTGCAGTGACTCTGATCCCCATAGGTATAGTAGGGGTCTTTTTTGAGGAACAAATCGAATCATTCTTTGGCGGAAAAATCATTTTTGTGGGGAGCATGTTGCTGATTACTTCCCTCCTTTTGTTATTTTCCCATTATGTGATCAAAAAGAATGGGGAAGTTACCTTTCCAAAAGCTTTGCTCATAGGCATCGCACAGACTTTGGCAGTTTTGCCAGGTATATCCCGTTCCGGAGCCACCATTTCGACTGCCTTGTTATTGGGTGTCGAAAAGGAGGAGGCCACGCGATTTTCTTTTTTGATGGTGTTGGTTCCTATTTTGGGCGCTTCATTCCTTAAGGTCATCAAGTACATCAAAGCCCCTGAACTGGCAGAAAGCATCCCCGGTTCAGTACTGACGGCCGGATTTATCGCTGCCTTTCTTGCCGGGCTTTTGGCCTGTGTCTGGATGATCCAAATAGTGAAAAGGGGAAAACTGATATATTTCTCCATCTATTGCGCCATAGTAGGTATCGTTGCCATAGTGGCTGGATTGATTATTTAAAACATGTCGGAACAGGATCCTTACGGAGAAGTATTTTTGGTCAACAAGCCTTATGAATGGACCTCATTTGATGTTGTCAAAAAAATAAGGAATGCACTGCAGGTGAAAAAAGTCGGTCATGCCGGTACTTTGGACCCATTGGCTACCGGTTTATTGATCATATGCGCAGGCAGAAAAACCAAAAGCATCAATGATTACATGGGCATGGAGAAAGAGTATACCGGGACATTTGTGCTGGGTGCTACCACTGAATCCTTTGATTTGGAAAAAGAGATTACCCCTGTAGCCGATCCAACTGGGTTAACCCAAGACGAGGTCCAAAGGGCCATTGCGCAACTGACTGGAGATATTTTACAAATCCCTCCCACCCACTCCGCTATCAAGGTCGATGGCAAAAGGGTGTATGAATCTGCGAGAAAGGGCATTTCGGTCAAAATGGATCCAAGACCTGTTCAAGTCACTGAATTTGAACTGACCCGGTTTGAGTTGCCTGAAATTGATTTTAGAATCGTTTGTTCCAAGGGGACCTACATCAGAAGTCTAGCGAGAGATCTTGGTGAGATGCTCGGTGTAGGTGCTTATCTTGCGGCCCTGACTAGGACTAGAATCGGAACCTTCCGATTGGAAGATGCAGCAGATGTGGTACCTTTGACAGAAAGCATTAAAGCTCGGCAGCAATGAAAATTCATGAAGGCCTAGACCATTTTCCCAAAGTCAAAAACCCAGTTGTAAGCAGCGGGACTTTTGATGGGGTGCATTTGGGACATCAGAAAATATTAAGAAGACTCAAAATTCTGGCAGAGAAGGTAGGTGGAGAAACGGTTCTTATCACGTATTGGCCACATCCCAGGCTGGTACTCTATCCAAAAGAACATCAGCTTCGACTTTTAAGCACCTTTGAAGAAAAGGCCAAGCTGCTCAGAAAATTTGGCATTGATCACCTTTTGACCATCCCATTCACCAAGGAGTTTTCACAGCTGACTTCTGAGGCTTTTGTAAAGAAAGTGCTGGTTGAGAAAATTAAAACCCATACCTTAGTCATAGGCTACGACCACCGGTTCGGAAAAAACCGTGAGGGAAGTTTTGAATACCTCAAATCAAACATCAGTGCATTTCCTTTCGATTTGGAAGAAATTTCCCGAGAGGACATTGACAATGTGGGGATATCCAGCACCAAAATAAGGAAAGCCCTGGAAACAGGTGATGTGGCGACCGCCAATGAATATTTGGGCCGGGAATATGAGTTGAACGGTCTTGTCATCAAAGGACAGCAGATAGGTCGATCCATTGGCTTTCCCACAGCCAATATCTACATTCCCAATGACTACAAACTAGTACCCAGTGATGGGGTGTATGCTGTCCACGTCGGGTTAGGTGAAGAAAGGTACGGAGGTATGCTGAATATTGGAAACCGGCCCACTGTAGATGGTACCAAAAAAACCGTTGAAGTCCATCTATTTAACTTTGACGATGACCTTTATGATAAACAAATCACCGTTTACTTAAAGGAATTTTTGAGACCGGAAAAAAAATTCGGAAATTTGGAAGCCTTAAAGAATCAATTGGTCAAAGACCGCCAAGAAGCCATGGATATTGTCAAAACAACTGATTTCAGATCATGATCAACAAAACAATAAAGGATGCCGATGAAGCTGTAAAGGATATATCCAATAACGCTGTGTTAATGATAGGTGGTTTTGGTTTGAGCGGAATCCCTGAGAACAGCATTACTGCATTATTGAAAAAAGATATTTCCGGACTAACCTGTATTTCCAACAATGCCGGGGTGGATGATTTTGGCATCGGCCTTATGCTTAAAAAAAGGATGGTCAAAAAAATGATTTCAAGCTATGTAGGAGAAAACAAGGAGTTTGAAAGGCAATTGCTCAGTGGGGAACTGGAAGTAGAGCTTATTCCTCAAGGGTCTTTGGCTGAAAGGGTAAGGGCTGGAGGAGCCGGTATTCCGGCATTTTTTACCCCCGCGGGTGTAGGTACGGAAGTGGCAGAAGGGAAAGAAGTCAGAGAGTTTCATGGAAAACTGTATCTGATGGAGCGCTGGCTGAGGGCTGATTTTTCTCTGGTCAAGGCTTGGAAGGGAGACACCGCAGGGAATTTGATTTTCAAAGGCACAGCACGCAATTTCAATCCCATGATGGCAGCAGCCGGAACGATCACCATCGCAGAAGTAGAAGAACTGGTGGAAGCTGGAAGTCTCGATCCCAATCAGATCCATACTCCAGGAATCTATGTGCAGCGGATCTACCAAGGGAAGGACTATGAAAAAAGGATAGAACAAAAAACGATAAGCCAGTAAATATAACCTTCTTTAAGGAATCTCAGATCAAAAATACTCCCTAAACGAACCAACATGCTGGATAAGAATCAAATTGCAAAAAGAATTGCCAAAGAGGTCAAGAATGGACAGTACATTAATTTAGGTATCGGAATTCCTACTTTGGTAGCCAATTACATTCCCAATGACCTGGAAGTAGTGCTTCAATCTGAGAATGGCTTACTTGGGATAGGCCCTTTCCCCAAAGAAGACGACATAGATCCAGATCTAATCAATGCCGGCAAGCAGACCATTACCATGACAAAAGGCTCAGCTTTATTCAGTTCAGCCGAATCCTTTGCCATGATCCGTGGGGGGCATGTTCATTTGACTATCTTGGGCGCCATGGAGGTTTCAGAAAACGGCGACATTGCCAACTGGAAAATCCCGGGAAAAATGGTGAAAGGAATGGGAGGAGCCATGGACTTGGTGGCATCAGCAGAAAACATCATCGTAGCCATGCAGCATTGCAGCAAGGACGGAAAATCCAAGTTGCTTAAAACATGTAGCCTACCGATCACAGGCATCAAATGTGTCAAAAAAGTAGTGACAGATCTTGCTGTTTTGAAAATTTTGCCAGAAGGTGGGTTTAAATTATTGGAAAGAGCACCAGGTATTTCGGTGGAAGAAATCAGATCCAAAACAGAAGGTAGACTTGTAGTAGAAGGAGAGGTTCCTGAAATGGACATCCAATAGCTTATTCATTCAGGTTCATCCCCAATAAAGACTAAAAATTAACCAGCTGTTATTCGCATTAATTTAAAAAAATGAAAAACTCAGAAATAAAATTCAAAGTAGAGCTAGACGACAAAAACCTACCCAAAAAAATTCTTTGGGATGCTTCTGACAAAGAAGCAGAAGGCATGGAATCTACCAAAAGCATCAGTCTCAATGTCTGGGATAACCTCAACCATTCTACTTTAAGGATAGATCTATGGACGGATGACATGTCTGTAGCCGAGATGAAAAGATTTTATATTGATGTGATAGGAGGTATGGCACAGACCATATTAAATAGTACAGGAGATGAATTTATGTCAGAAGAAATGAAAGAACTGTGTGACCGTTTGGTAAAACATGTCAACGAGGAAAACAAAAAGTCTGATAATTAATCACTTAGAGTAAGTTGAATTTTGCAATAATCCATTTTTTCAATTGGATGTTAGGATTAAATGACACTTTTCACAAATGATATTTTTCATTTTAGGACAAAAATCTTTTTAAGCATAGAAAATTAAACTTTTTTTATAATATATTTCGCTAGTATTGTTAGGTTAAAAATGCATCCATTTAAGCCAAAAAATATTAAAACAAACATAAACCCAAGAAACCAATGAATCATTTTAAATCAAAAATTTGGTGGAAAGCTGCTGTACTTTTTGCCATGATTTCCCTGAATACCCTTTTGGTTTATGCCCAAGGCACTACCAATATTTCAGGTAATGTCACTGATGCGGATACCAAAGAAACCTTGATCGGGGTTAATATACTGGTCAAAGGGAAAGTAATCGGTACCATCACTGATGTCAATGGAAATTTTAACCTAAGGGTAAATCAGGATCCGCCATTGACTTTGGTTTTTTCCATGGTGGGTTTTGCCAGTAAGGAAGTGGAGATCAGCCAAAGCCAGGTCAGCAACCTACAGGTAACACTTGCTGAACAAACCATATTGGGTCAAGAAGTAGTGGTATCAGCTTCGAGGGTAGAAGAAAGCATTTTGCAATCTCCCGTTTCTATTGAGAAAATGGACATTTTGGCTATCCGGGATACGCCATCTGACACCTATTACAAAGCCATCGCCAACCTTAAAGGAGTGGATGTCACCTCCTCCTCCATTAACTTTCAGATCATCAACGCGCGAGGATTCAATTCTACTGGCAATACCAGATTTGTTCAGCTGACCGATGGAATGGATACGCAGGCGCCGGCTTTGAACTTCCCCATCGGAAACCTAAATGGCCCTTCAGAGCTTGACGTAGAAAGCGTAGAATTCATTCCAGGAGCCTCATCAGCACTTTATGGACCAAATGCTTTTAATGGGATACTTTTAGTAAACAGCAAGAGTCCTTTTGAATACCAAGGCCTCAGCGGATTCTACAAACAAGGGGTCAACCACCTCAACGGACGGGCTGGAGAACCTCAGAGTCCACAGCCCATGTTTGAAGGTTCGATTCGCTATGCCCATGCTTTCAACAATAAATTTGCTTTTAAAGTCAATGCCTCTTACATGCAGGCAGAAGATTGGTACGGTACAGATCAAACGGATCTGAATGAAAGAAATCAAGGCAACCTTCCCTTCAATCCAGGTGCAAATAGAGTCCACGTTTTTGGTGATGAGGTGGCCAACAACATTGGCTTACTAAGAAATGTGGGTGCGATCCAACAACAAGCCAACGCCCTTGGACTGGGTGGTTACCTTTCATCCATTCCTGACCAAGTGGTATCAAGAACTGGCTATGATGAAAGATTTTTAGTGGATTACCAAGCTAAAAACCTGAAATTGAATACCGCCTTACACTACAGAATAACTGATAAAGCCGAACTTTCCTATACTTTCAATTACGGGGGAGGTACGTCAGTCTACACTGGAGCCCAGCGATACTCTTTAAGGAATTTCGAAATCAGCCAGCATAAATTGGAACTCAGAGGAGACAATTTCTTCTTGAGGGGATATACCACCCGGGAGAATTCTGGAGAATCCTACATTGCTGATCTGACAGGGGTCAACATCAACAGCCGATGGAATGATAATTCCAGTTGGTTTGGTGAATATACCTTGACGTATATGGGTGCTTTGGCAGCTGCTGGCGTTCAACCTGGCACCATGGGATCTGTAGAACAGCAAGCAGGAGCGCACCAGGCAGCCAGAAACTTTGCCGATAGAAACCGCTTTATGCCTGGTACCCCGGAATTTGAAAATGCCAAAAGAGAGATCAACGGTGAAATCATTCCAGCTGGTTCGCTATTCAATGATCAGTCCAGAATGTACCATGGAGAGGGCCAGTACAATTTCAAGGAAGAAATCGACTTTATGGATTTGCAGGTCGGCGCCTCTTACCGCTTGTTTGAACTGAGATCCAACGGAACCATCTTTGCCGATGTGGAAGGAAATGACATCACCATTGCGGAATACGGTGCGTTTGTCCAAGCTGGTAAAAGAGTGGCGAATGATAAATTGAAATTTATGGGATCCTTGAGGTACGACAAAAACGAAAACTTTGCCGGACAGATCAACCCTAGGATCTCAGCAGTTTATACAGAAGGCAACAACAACATCAGACTTTCTTATCAAACAGGTTTCAGGATGCCTACCACTCAGGCCCAACACATAGACCTCAATGTGGTCTCAGCGAGGTTGATTGGTGGCCTGCCTTTCTACCGAGAACGCTATGACATCTTCAACAATGCCTTTTCTTTGGCCTCTGTCAATGCCTACACTGCAGCGGTAGGTGCAGGTGCCAGTCCTGTTGATCCATCGGCAACTTCCTTGTTGCAGCCGGTGACGGAGCTACCTGATCTCAGGCCCGAACAGGTGCAATCCATAGAGGTGGGTTATAAAGGCCTCTTGGCCAACAACAGGCTTCTGGTTGACGTAGCCTATTACTACAATGTTTACAATGATTTCATCACCCAGACAGCGGTGAGGAGAGCGCCGGGACCGGTATTTCCAACCCCACAAAATGGAGATCAGTTGGCCATCAACGCCATCAACGCTCCTACGCTTTTGACTCCAATTACTACACCTGGCCAGGAAAACACCTTCCAGACTTATACTAACCTGGTGGATGACCAAGTAAGGGCCCACGGAGCAGCCATCGGCCTTACCTATAACCTTCCAAAAAACTATACCATCAGCGGAAATTACAATTTTAACCGGCTGTTGACTGAATTCGAAGAAGGTTTCCTATCTGAATTCAACACGCCTGAACACAAGACCAACATCATATTCGGCAACAGGAGATTGACAAAGTATCTGGGCTTTAATGTGGCTTACAGGTATCAAACCGAATTTGAATGGCAGTCTTCCTTTGCGATAGGTACTGTGCCTGCTGTACACAATTTCGATGCCCAGGTCAGTTACAAAGTTCCTAGCATTAAGTCCATCGTAAAGCTGGGTGGTTCCAATATTTTCAACAACAGGTACATCCTCAATTTTGGAGGCCCCAGCATCGGAGCCATTTATTACATCTCGATTACCTTTGACGAATTGTTAAATTAAACAGGAGCAATCATGAAGAATTTTCAGAAATACCTATATATCTTATCCATCGGAGTCATTTCAGCCTGTCAATACGAATTTCCCGAAGTTCCGGTAATTGAACCGGGCCCCGGTGCTGCCGACTTTTCCAAGGTGGTCTCTGTGGGTGATGCGATGACAGCTGGTTTTATGGATGGAGCCCTTTACAATAGAGGGCAGCAAAATTCCTTTGCCAATATCCTTGCCGGACAAATGGCTCTTGCTGGAGGAGGTGATTTTAACCTTCCGGATATCGAATCCCAAAACGGCTTTTTCGGCATGGGACCAGGCGGTGTCCCATTGGGAAGACTTATCCTAACTGTCAATCCAACTACCGGAGCCACTGCTCCTGCCCCGATTGGTGTGGGTGAACTTCCTGCTCCTTTCACAGGTGACAAGACTGCCTTGAACAACTTTGGCGTACCCAACATCACCTTGGGGTTGGCCTTGATCCCCCAAACCGGTGGCCCGAATGTTCCTCAAAATCCAGCTTACAATCCATTTTATGCTAGGTTTGCCAGCAATCCGGGTACTTCTACCATCATCGGTGACGCAGCAGCTGCTTTGGCCAACGGCGGTACATTCTTTACCTTTTGGTTGGGAGGAAGTGACGTCTTGGGATATGCCGCAGGTGGAGCAGCTGATCCTTCCTTGCTCACCTCAGATGCTGACTTTCAAGCCAGACTGACTGTGGCACTTGGATCCATGCTTCAGGCCAACCCAGAAGCGAAAGGAGTAGTAGCCAATATACCCGCTTTGGATGTATTGCCTTATTTCAACCTTGTCCCTTGGAATGCCCTTCCCTTGTCAGAAGCACAGGCCAATCAGGCCAACGGAGCTTATGCCCCATATAACCAAGGACTGGCTGCATTGCAGGCCGCACAAATAATAACTCAGGAAGAACGCGAACTGCGCACTATTGTGTTTCAAGCGGGCCAAAATGGCTTTGTATTAGAGGATGAAACCTTGACCAACCTTACAGGGCAAGGATTGCCTTCGATCAGACAGAGCAAAAATTTCGATAAAGCCACCCTTACCCTTTCCCAAGCCTTGGGACAACCGGTGGGCGGAAATCCTGCGCTGATTCGTGGAATCAGCTTCCCTGTTGAGGATCAATTTGTCTTGATTCCCTCTGAGCAAGATGAAATAAGGACCAAGATCTCCACCTTTAATGGAATCATCGCTTCAGCAGTGCAGGCCAACGGAGAGCGCCTGGTTTTGGCAGATGTCGAACAATTGCTGGATGATGTGGCTGCTGGAAGGGTTAATTCCGGAGGTGTCACCCTGACCGCTTCCATCATTCCGCCAAACGGAGGTTTCTCTGTCGACGGGGTCCATCCAAATGGCCGGGCACATGCCTTCGTAGCCAATGAAATGATCCGAGTGATCAATGACAAATGGCAGGCCAATATCCCAAGAGTAAATCCCAATGCTTATGTGGGCAACGATTTGCCTGTAGGTGGGAACTGATGTTAAGAATTAATCCCTTTAAAAAAGAGCCCAATGGGCTCTTTTTTTTGTCCAAAAAACAAAAACCCGGTCTAGAAGACCGGGTTTTTGATAACTTTAACCACTAACAACCATAAAACAAAAAGCCTCAATATGGGGTGAGCCTAAGCCACCACACATCACTTTTTGGTAGTCCGTACGGGAATCGAACCCGTGTTTTATCCGTGAAAGGGATACGTCCTAACCCCTAGACGAACGGACCATTAAAACAAAAACAAGAAATCAAAAGTAGTCCGTACGGGAATCGAACCCGTGTTTTATCCGTGAAAGGGATACGTCCTAACCCCTAGACGAACGGACCATTAAAGCTTGATTTCTTGTCTTTTCAGAAAGGTTTTGCAAATATAGAGGGTTAAATTAAGAATGCAAAATGCTGCCAAAAAATATTTGGTTTTGAGTCCCAATCCCTTGATTACAAGAAGTAAAAACTTATCATTCTATGGAGATTTCACCGGCTAATGTAAGGATACTTTCACAATTTAAAATGTCGGGCATTTATTGGATCAAAGTCTGTTTCATTTTCAATATTTCCAAGATAATCAACAGATTAATCCTTGATTTTTTTAATTTTGAACAATGAACCAACTCAGCTTTGTAATTTTTTTTGTTGAGATAACATAGTCTACTTGCTCTGCATCAGGCTGTCTTTTGTTTACAAATTATGACTTTGTTTATACGTTATCGGCTTCAGGTAAACTACTCCTGAATTATATATGTTTACTGATTTATTATACAAAACTTAACTTAAACCTAAAAAAACATGGCACTAAGACTAGGAGATGAAGCTCCAAATTTCACTGCGGAAACCTCAGAGGGAACCATCGATTTTCATGAGTATCTGGGAGACGGATGGGGGGTCCTTTTTTCCCACCCTGCGGATTACACACCGGTCTGTACTACAGAACTGGGAACAGTTGCGAAACTAAAATCCGAATTTGAAAAGCGGAATGTAAAAGTGATGGCCTTGAGTGTGGATGGATTGGAAAGCCACAAAGGCTGGATCAGTGATATCAATGAAACGCAAAACACCACTGTAAATTTTCCGATCATTGCAGATGCAGACAAAAAAGTCTCCATGTTGTATGATATGATTCATCCCAATGCAAGCGAAAATTTCACCGTAAGGTCTGTTTTTGTCATTGGAAATGATAAAAAAATCAAGTTGATCATCACCTACCCTGCCTCTACCGGAAGAAACTTTGATGAATTGCTCCGAGTGATTGACTCCCTTCAACTGACTGCCAATTATTCTGTGGCTACTCCGGCCAACTGGAAGCATGGTGAAGATGTAGTCATCGCCCCTGCGATCAGTGATGCCGATATCCCAGGTAAATTTCCAAAAGGCCACAAAGTCATTAAGCCTTATTTGAGGACAACCCCACAGCCCAATCTTTGAAATCGGACCTACAACCCATAAAAACCTGATGTAAGAAATCAGGTTTTTTTATGGTTGGTCAGATTCCAGCATTACCCTGAAAAAGAATTATGAATTGAGAGTTACGAGTTATCAAGCTTTCTGCTTAAATCTTTGAGCTTCAGGATTTATCCTGATATCGAGTTATTCAAAAATCGTAAATCGTAAATCAATGTCGTTTAGATAAGGAATTTCCAAAACTAAATACCCCATATAGTTATGAAGGTAATGATAAAAATGTTATTTTAAAGTAATGAAACACTGCTTTCAGCACATAAAATCCGTAAAAGTTTAGGGAAGCCGCAATAGAAAAAATCATAAAACTAATAGATGATGGAGAATATATCAGCCGTTCAAAGACCGGCTCTAAAAAAGTTTTTGTCAGAAACAGAAAACTTCCCTTCAAAGACTTAATCGTTATGCTTAGCCGAGGTGTCAAAAGTTCTCTCCAAAGAGAACTGGATGATTTTTATAAGCAGGTAACAGGCAGTGATTTCAACATCCGTCAGGTTACCAAAGGTGCTTTTACCCAAGCCAGGGCCAATCTTAAGCATGAAGCCTTCATAGAATTGAATGAGAGCGTGAATAATTCCTTCTATGAAACAGCCCCATATCTTGTCTGGCATCAGATGAGGCTTCTTGCAGTAGATGGCACACGTCTGGTCCTGCCTAACCACCCAAGCATTAAAGAAGAATTCGGTGAACATGGTTTTGGTCCCAATGCGGACAGCAAACGGTCCCTGGCACTGGCCTCTTTTCTGTATGATCCTCTAAATCTCACTACCCTGGATGCACAGATAGCCCCCTATGCGTCCAGTGAGCGGGAACTGCTTAAGGCCCATATTGAAAAACTTTTACCAGGGGACTTATTATTGCTGGACAGGGGCTATCCCAGTATAGCCATATTCTATCTGCTGAAAGCCAGGGGTGTTGAATTTTGCATCAGGATGAAAGAGGATTGGTGGCTTTCTGTAAAGGAGTTTATGGAAAGTGGTGAAAAGGAGAGAGAGGTGGAATTTAAGCTTCCCAAAAAAAACCATGCTCTGCTTGGGGAATATCCCGAAACAATAAAGGAAAGCATTAGATGCCGTTTAATCTGTGTGGAACTGGAAAACGGGGAGAAAGAGGTGCTGTGCACTTCTTTACTTGATTCAGATAAATATACCCATAAGGATTTAACCGAACTCTATCATTACAGGTGGAATGTGGAAGAAGGGTATAAATTGTTCAAAGCAAGGCTGGAGGTAGAGAAATTCTCGGGCAAGACGGCTTTAGCTGTAAAACAGGATTTCTATGCCAAAGTATACATGATGAGCCTGAGTGCGGTGTTGGCATTTCCGATAGAAGAAAAGGTCAGGCAGGAATATAACCAGGAAAAGAATAAGCATCCTCAGAAAATCAACCGGACAAGTACAATTGGTATGACCAGAGATTTAAGCATTGGCCTGTTCATTAAAAAAATGATCCGAAAAGCTTTGTTGGCCTTCGATGCTCTTGTGTACAGAACAAGGGAAATAATAAGGCCCGGAAGAAAATTTGAACGAAAACACAGAACCAAAAAGCTTTATAGCATGAACTATAAGCCTCTTTAGTCTTAACTAAACGACATTGAATCGTAAATCGTAAATCGTAATTTAGAACGGATATCCGATACCAAAATTAAGAATGAGATTCTCCCGTCTCCAGCCACTGTCCAGGATGTCAAAATTACGTGACCACCTTTCTCCTTCAATATTATAAGGTTTGTGAAAGGGCGTGGCCAAATCCAATCGGATCACAAAAAAATCAATATCTACCCTTAAACCTATTCCACCACCTATACCTAGTTGTTTGTACCAATCTGAGCTAAATTGACCACCAGGCAAGGCTTCGTTATCATTGTAGAGCCATACGTTACCTGCATCTACAAAAAGTGCCCCTTTGAAGAATCCAACCAATGGAAACCTATATTCTATATTACCTTCCAAACGGATATCACCTGCTTGGTCAAAGAAGGATTCACGGTCAGCATCAGGTGGAGAATAACTACCGGGACCCAAAGATCGGATTCTGAAAGCCCTCACGCTATTTGGTCCTCCGGCGAAATATTGCTTCACAAATGGCAGGGAAACTGTATTCCCATATGGGATACCCATTCCGCCAAAAAGGCGAGTCGCTACTTCATGTCCTTCCTTAGGTCTGAAATAGTACCTAAAATCTACGTCAGCCTTGGAATATTGAGCATAACCTATCCCTAAAAAGGTCTCTGGGTTACTGGAAAAATTCCTGTTGAACAAATCAATTAGATTTCCAGCAAAGTCCAGCGTAGTACCAAAAAAGATACTATGGGTCCGGAATTTGTCTATCAATTGATTGTAATTGAAGGTATAATTAATACCTGCAATAAATTGCTGCTCAAGACTCCTTCGCAAAAAAGGGTTAGATTCCAAAATCTCTTCGAATTCAGGGAACACATTGGATAAATTGACCAAATTGATGCTGATGGGATTGATTTCATGGTAAGTGTACCGATTGCCGCTCCAATAATATCCGAAAGAAGTAAGGAAGGAATTTAAGGTATACAGCTGTGTTCTGTTCAAGTATTCAAAACCAGCTGAAACTTTGGTTTTGGGAACAGCATGGATAAAGCGGCTACTTAAATCCACCGGAAAAATCATTCTTGGGAAAATCAAATCTGAACGGAGACCCAACTCAATGGAGTTTAATCCACTTCTACCCCTTCTGGATATTTGAGTTTCATATGCAATTTTTGCTGTGATGTTGATGATTTCTCCACCTTTGAAAAGGTTCCGGTTTTGGTATCTGAGGTTCAGACCTGGACCAGCGAAGTTATTGGATTTACTGAGTGCCTCAAGTTCTCCTCTCAAAGACCTTCTTTGCAAAGGAGAAAGGAGAATGTAGGCATCAAGGAATTTTTCACCATCCTCTGAAAGCGCACTTTCATCCTCTTCAAAACGAATGTTGACATAGCGGTAATTGCCTATTGAAGACAGCCTGTTGCTGGTGAGCCGGGAAGTAGTGGAATTGAACCTCTGTCCCTCTTTGAAAAGGAGGTAGGGGTAAAGGAGTTCAGGTTTGAATTCTAGAGGGTTTTGGATAAAATTCACATCCCGGATAGTCACAGTATCTGCACCTTCCCCATTTTCCATATCTACCTGGTAATTGGGAAATACCGTAATGTCTCTGATGATGTAAGGATACAAGGTCTTCTCGGGTAGGTTTTGTTTCACCCTGAGGTATAGGTCAAATCTTCTGTCTTCATACACGTTGGTATCTGCCTCAAAAATCAGAAAATCAGCATTGAAATTGTAATATCCCTTTAACTTTAGGGCTTCGTCCAACCGCTCCCTTTCGGCTTTGAGTTTTTGCAGATCAAACCTGGTCCCCGGCTTCAGTTCTGTGTCTTCCAAAAGCAACCTGATTTCCTTCTCTATCTCCAAACTATCCCTGTCCAGATCATATTTTTCCAATACATAAGGTTCAGGCACGTATACTTCATAGGTAACAGAAGCTTTGTTTTTGCCTTCATTCACCTCAGAACTGGCTTCAGGGCCAAAGTAACCCCAGTTTTCCAACCTGTTGATCATCAGGTCCTCAGTTCGCTCCGGATTCACTCTAGAAAGGTATACGGGTTCCTGACCGAATTTATTCTTTAAAAACCTGTTGATGAAGCCAGGCTTTTCCTTGGATCCTTTGTAATGTGCCCACAGACCAAATCTCATTCCTAAAAATTTACTGTTTGGCGTTGGCTGTATCAAAGCTTCCAGGTCACCCCTTACCCTGGATTTCTGTCTACCGCTTATATCTGAATTCACTTTCACTTCCGCACCCGTGTAAAGCTTTTCATCTTCGGGAATAAACCTGGATACACGACAAGAAGTAAAGGCAATGGCCATTACTGCCAAAATCATAAAGACTAAAGTAGAGAGCCTATTTGTTTTCATCTTCCTCCTCCTCTTTACCGTTTTCACTTTCTTGATTTTCATCAGATTGAATGATACTTTCTTCAACCTCTTTGCGGAACAACTCTTTAAACCGGTTGAATTCACGTTGATAAATCAATCCAATACCTGTGATGATAAGTTGGCCATCAACCAAGCTCACAAACTCATTTTTTCTGTATATTCTTAGTCGAGTTCTTCCGGTCTCGGTAAGGAGGTATTCCACACTCACATTACCAAAAACTCCTGCTGCGTCTGCATCTACCTGTGAGCTCCCCTCCAGATCCATCTGACTACCTACTTGCACCACCAGCCTGTCATCCATAAAACGCCTTCTCGCACTCACATTCAGCTGGGTCCTATCCTCGGGAGCTCCACCTTGAAAATCTGTATAACTGTCCAAATCAAAATCAAGCTCCACACCTGTTCCTCCCAACAATCTGCCCGAAAGTGCATTGAGTTGTCCAGACAAAACTTGGCTGACACTCGACCTAGCCAGAGAAACAGTTCCTCCCCCTGAACCATCATTTCCAGTATCGGGCATAAACTGATTCAGTACCAAAAGGGAAACCACCTGCTTGTTCAAATCACTTTCCTCTTGATTGAGCTGCTGAAGTCGGTCATAGACAGAGCCACCGAATGCCCCCCTGTCATTCTCCTCCATATCCAGCCTGAAAGAAATCTCTGGCTTCATCAGTTCTCCCCCGACTTGAAGATACACCCTGAAATTGAGCTCTTGTCTAAATTGGGTGGAAACCGTATTGTCAGCTCCAGTAAGCTGCGTTGCCATCAGGCTTTGGGCATTGGTCCTTACTTTGTAAATGGCTGCCAGATCAAGGTCCGCATCCAAGGGTTCCCCTCTCCACCGGATGGTACTTCCTGGATCTATTTCAAAACGTCGATTGACCAGATTATAAAAACTCATCTCATAATGGCCCCTAGTCAATTCATAGCCCCCGGACATGGAAATTCGACCATTTGGATCCAAATCAACACTCAAGTTGCCTTTACCGGCTATTTCCAGATTGTCCCCTGTCCTTTCATCAACGATCACCCTGAAGGTGGCATCAGGTGAGACTTCAAGGAGGCTTTTGACCCGATATCCGGTGTAGCCTGACATGGAAGACTCTTGGCTTCTTTGTGTTAAAATGTCATCCGGGTTGTTCCTATTGATAAAAAGTACCACTCCTTCTCTTTCTACCAAATCAAGCTGGGATTCCGGTATCACCAAAGTCAATGCTGTTCCCTCATTGACTTTTAATCTAGCATCCACTTCCGGCAAATTGAGATTTCCAGTGATGGTGATGTCAGCATCAATATTGGCAGTGCCATAAAAAAGGTCATTGTCCTCCCTGGTTGAATTTAGTAAACTAAAATCACCTGCCTTCAATTTCAGGTCAAAGGATGGATTGGTCAGGTCTTCTGTAAAAATACTGCCATCAATATCGAAAAGATTGTCTTCCTTATCTCTAATGGTGAAATTTTCAAGATAAATACCATCATTGTCCAAGCGGATGCTTTCATCGGAAAGGTTGTACAACATATTGATCATGGCGATGTTGAATCCTGCCTCTTTGAAGTTGAAGGCTCCTTCGTATATCGGATCTGTAGTAGTACCTTGAACTTTGAATTTTCCAGAAAGCTCTCCTGAACCCTCTCTAATTTCACCATCTGTCAACTTCTCCAGCATGCTGAGCTGAAGTGAATTTAGATTTAAATCGATGTCTATGGTAGCCGCCTCTTGATCAGCTTCAAACTCTCCATCCAAATTCAAATCTACATCTCCACCTTTCAAAGACAAACTAAAATCATAATTGTTTAGCGAAGAAGATTCAGCATCCAAGCTCAAATTACCAAGTGGGATCCCTAGTGCTTCGAATTCCTTAACTGCTAAATCAGCCAAAAAACCCATTGCCCCAAACGGATTGGTTAAAGTGAAATCACCTTCCAAAGTTCCCTTGGCGATCAACTCATCAGGATTGAACAAGCTGGTAAATGTGCCCAACCGGAAATCCTGAAAATTAATCAAAATGTCTTCTCCGCCCTCATTATTTTCCCTTTGAGAAATGTCCATCCGCTGGTTATTCCTCTCCAAAACAAAATCTTGAAAGGCAATCCAATTTTCCGCCAATAAAATCCTATTGGAAACAGGAATAGACCAATCCCTCTTATTGAATATTAAATCTTCAGGAACTATATGGAAAAGCAAGCTGTCTCTTTGAAATTGAATGTCAGAACCGACATGGACCAGTTTTTCGTCCTCATCCCATGAAATAAAATCTAAATTCAGTTGCCGATTTGCTAATACGCCTTCAAAATAAGTTCTTCCCAAATCCACTGGACCGTAAACAAGACTATGCAGACCAAAATTAAAATCGAAATTTTCTTCATCCATGTCTACCAAAAACATCAGACTATCCACTTCAATACCTGCATAATCGACAAATGGCAAGTCGATCCTAGCCTCTAAGAAACTTGTTGCAGCCTTAAAATCCACCTTCACATTCACAGAGTCAAGCCGGTTCAAACCTTCTAGAAATACCTCGTCGATAATGGGGGATGAATTAAATGTCAAATTAAGAAACATCTCCACACCCATCAGGGTACTGTCCATGATCCGTTCATCTCTAAAATAATTTCTTACTTGTTGATTCAATGCGGCAGAAATCTGCTCAGGACTGGAATTAGAGGCCAGTTGTGCATTGATGATCCTGCTGTTGATTTCCATTTGGGTACTATCTTCTTGAACAGATATAGCCAAATCAAAATCACCCGTTCCATAATTCCTATCGTCAAATACCACGGTCCCATCCCTAATGGTGCCTTTCAAATCAAAGGAATCTGCATTTCCCTCAAAATCCAGGTTCAAATCCAAACTGATGCGAATATCCTTCTGAGTGATTCCTAAAGCCAAAAGATTGGCACCTCTTAGGTCCAAATCAAATTGAAGAGTAGGTGCGATGCTATCCAACACAAAGTCTCCAGTCAAATCCATATCCAGGTTATCGTCTTTATAATTCAAGACCAAATCTCCCTGACCCGACTGAATATTTCCTTCTAAAAGCAAATTTGAAAAATCATATTGATTAAATTCCAAAGCATCAAAAGAGACGGCAAACTCGCCATCAAACGCTTCAATGGAATCTCCTTGTCCAGTCACTTCAATAGTAGAACTCAGGGGACCGAGTTGTTCATTATTCAACAGGTGCTGAAGCTGAATGTCTTTCAGTTTTACCGTTCCATCCAAGGCTATCTGGTTTTGGAGGTCGAAATTGCCAATGACAGACACATCACCGTCCGAGGTTACCAGTTCCATCTGCGTGACGAATTTATCCAAGGCACCTTTAAATGCTCCATCGAGCCGTATGCTATCAGGAAAAGTCACGCCATATTCTGTTTCATTCACAAATTTACGCAAGTCCTCCCCTCTACTGGAAAATTGAATCATAGGTAAATCCAATTCCAATCTATCGAAATCCATGGCATGCCTGATTTTCCCCTCAAGTCCAAAGGTTGTTTGATTCCCCCAATTTAGATCAAAAGTTCGGACTTCCATCAAGTCCATACTTCCTCTGATTTGTAAGCTGCCTTTGAGGTTATTCGCTGAAATTTCTGCTAAGAGCGGGTCTTTACGTAGCTCGGGCGAAAAATAAAATGCATCTCGGACGTCGATCAGAATACTGGAAATATTTAAATCCAGGTTGGAGGATTCAGGTTGTTCAAGAAAGGTCTGTATATCATTGTATCTCATTGCTAAGCTTCCAACAAGCCGACTTCGATTAGTTTGAATCTCAAGCTCTTTTAAACCAAGTTGCCGATCATCCATCTTAATCTGAAGCGTGGATTTTTGCAGTTCGAAACCACTCTGTTCTCTGAATTCAAGCCTTTCCAAGTCTAACCCTGCAGTTTGGTTTTTTAAAAAAAGGTTATTGACCTCAAGCTGAATCTGATCTAGCCTAAGGTTTTCCGGATCGAAAAAACCAGAAATGGACTTTTTGTCATTGGTCTGAAAAGCAAAGTCATTGTCCAAAAGTGAAATTGATCCAATCTCCACATGCCATTCGGGCCATGCGAATTCAAACTCATTTGAATCATCAAGACCTTCTTCCGCAATTTGGCCATTCGTATCGGTCATTTGGATCTCAATGGCTGATTCAAACAGTGAAAATTGAGAAACAAGGATTTTTTGATTAACCAAATCCGCCTCAGGAATCTTTATCTTCAGCTGACCAAGGTTAACATCCGCTTTAAGGCCGTCAGGTTCAGCGTCGTATAAAAGATTAACTTGCTCTACATTAAAATTATCCACAATCACCAAGGGCATCACTGTTTCAGCATCTTCATTATCACTTGGTGGCAATGGCTTGGTTTGGATGTACCTGAGGTCGGAGTTTTCAATCACCAGATCCTTGAGATAGAACTCCATTTTATTCAAATCCATCCTCGGCATGTCCAACCGAAAACTTCCCAGTTCAATTGCCGCCAACATTCCCATTTCTTCATCTTGGTAATGAATGATGAAATCTTCCAATTTGATGGGTGATAGGCTAATTTGAGGAAAGGGAGAAGGGGCTGAATCTTCTTCTGTAACAGCGTCTTCGGTTTCGGTATCTCCTGTAAAAGCATCCAAAATAAACCCATAATTGAACTCTGAGTTCCCCTCCTGTCTACTGATATTGGCCCTCAAACCTTTCCATTCCAATTTGGTCAAATTGATTTCTCCCCTCCTGACCAAGGGTATCAATTCAACCCCTGCTTCCAACTCTCCAGAATAGAGCAGCGTATCTCCTTGTTGATCCTCCAGATAAAGACCCTCCAAAAACAAATTGCCAGAGAAAGTTATGAAAAGGCGGTCAATCTCCGCTTTGGTACCGGTTTTTTCGGTATAGTAAGATATCGCCTTGCCTACTATGATGTCTTGTCCCCACGGACTTCTGACAAATAACAAAATGCAGATGATTAGAAGAATCAATGCTAGGATCAATCCCCCTAAAACCTTAAAAATTTTTCTTACAATCTTTTTTGCTGAGGCCAAAGTCAATTTTTTGAATATCAAATATAGCTTTCATCTGTGCAAAGGAAAAGCGAACCCATACAATTCAACAGCTCCGAAAGACCATAAGGAACAAACTCACATAAAGTCTAACGCCAAAAACATACTTTTTGATTGAGGACAAAAAGAACTGCCTCCAAATATTTGAAATTTGAAAGGTGGTTCATGGGCGAAATAAAAGGTGATAATTGTCTTACCTTTTTGCTTCCCATCAAGTACCAACCTTAATCCAGAACAATTGGATTTCTGTGATTCATTTTACTTTAATTTCTGAAACTAGGTGCCCAAACGTTTTTTCATTCTTGCTCATTTTTAAAAACGAGAGAATAGCCAATACACCAAAGATTTAGGAGGTTAAATAAATCGGGTTCTTTTTTCCTTTAACAATCCCACTTTTCGATTCTTAATAGAATAACTTCACGCTATTGACATCTATTTTCTTTATCAAACTTAAACACTTATTTCTTCAACCATAAAAGCTTTAAGCTAAGTTCAATGGATAAAACCCGATAATCAATTTAATTCGTAAAATTACAAATTTTCTAGAAAAAATTTTATTTAATAAAAGGTTTTAAATTCATTATTTCATCCTTTCTATTCAAAAGCATAAGATACTTTAAATCGCATTTAATAAAAATTAACTCAATAACCTGTCATTATGTCCGAATTTTAGTAATTTCGCATCTCGAAAATAGAATCAAGTATGGATAACGTCATCAGGGACATCAGCATCCTACCGACAGAAGCGGATCAGACCTGCGATTTCAAAACCACGGTGAATGAAAATACAGGGAAATCCAAAAAGCTATATATAGAAAGCTACGGTTGTCAGATGAATTTTTCTGACAGCGAGATCGTAGCTTCCATCATGAAGGAGAACGGATTTGACACCACGGCTGATTTTGAAAAGGCTGACGTTATTTTCCTCAACACCTGTTCTATCAGGGAAAAAGCAGAACAAACTGTTCGTAAGCGGCTATCCCAGTTCAATGCCATCAAAAAAGAAAAACCGGAGATGACCATCGGTGTATTGGGCTGTATGGCGGAGAGGTTAAAGGAAAAATTACTGGAAGAAGAAAAAATTGTCGATGTGGTAGTGGGGCCCGATGCTTATCGAGACCTTCCTAAACTGGTCCTTGAGGCCGAGTTTGGAGCCAAAGGGGTCAATACCTTTTTATCGAGGGAAGAAACCTATGCTGACATCGCCCCAGTGAGGCTCAATTCCAACGGGGTGAGTGCCTTTATCTCCATCATGCGTGGCTGTGACAACATGTGTTCGTTTTGTGTGGTGCCTTTTACCCGAGGCCGGGAAAGAAGCAGGGACCCTTATTCCATTGTCCTTGAAGCCAGAGACCTTTTTGAAAAGGGTTACAAAGAAGTCACTCTGCTAGGGCAAAATGTGGATAGTTACAAATGGGCTCCTGAAGAAAACAACAAGGCAAGATTAAACAAAAAAACCGACGAAGTAACCCAAGTGGTCAATTTTGCCAACCTGCTTGAAATGGTTGCAATGGTTGATCCAAAATTACGTGTCAGATTTTCAACTTCTCATCCCAAAGACATCACAGATGAGGTTTTGTTTACCATGAAGAAGTATGACAACATCTGCAAATACATCCATCTGCCTGTACAAAGCGGCAATTCCCGTATCTTAGGATTGATGAATCGCACCTACGACCGGGAGTGGTATCTGGAAAGGATTACCAAAATAAGAGAAATTCTCGGAGACAGCTGTGGAATTTCTTCAGATATGATTACGGGATTCTGTTCAGAAACAGAGGTAGAGCACCAAGATACCCTCTCCTTAATGGACCTAGTCCAATTTGATTTTTCCTACATGTTTTACTACAGCGAAAGACCGGGGACTTTGGCTGCTAAAAAATTTCAGGATGATATTCCTTTGGAGACCAAAAAAAGACGGCTACAGGAAATCATCGACAAGCAAAATGAATTGTCACTGAACCGAAACAAATTAGACGTGGGTCAGATTCAGGAAATCCTTATCGAAGGGAATTCCAAGCGATCAGAAGAGCAGTGGAAAGGCCGAAATACGGCTAACAAAGTGGTCATCATCCCCAAAGGTAACTTTCAAAAAGGGGACTATGCAAAAGTATTGATCAAAGACTGTACTGCAGCTACCTTGTTTGGCGAGGCAGTGGCCTAAGGTTTTTACACTTACTAGAAATATGATTTCACCATCAGAAATTCAATCTGTCAAATTGAGGTTTGGCATCATAGGAAACAGTCCTCTTTTGAATCATGCCATTCAAGTGGCCATGCAGGCTTCTCCCACAGACATGACTGTGCTGATCACCGGGGAAAGTGGAAGTGGAAAAGAATCCTTTTCCAAAATCATTCACTCACTCAGTAGCCGGAAACATGGTAAATTTATTGCCATCAACTGTGGCGCCATACCTGAAGGGACCATCGATTCGGAACTGTTTGGCCACGAAAAAGGCTCCTTTACGGGTGCGCATGAATCCAGAAAAGGTTATTTCGAAGTGACCGATGGTGGATCTATTTTTCTGGATGAGATCGGAGAAATGCCTTTGGGAACCCAGGCAAGGTTGCTGAGGGTTTTGGAAAACGGTGATTTTATCAAAGTAGGCTCTTCCAAGGTACTGAAAACGGACGTGAGGGTAATTGCTGCCACCAATGTCAATCTGATTAAAGCGGTAGAGAAGGGTAAATTCAGAGAAGACCTTTATTATAGGTTAAACACAGTTCCAATATACGTCCCGCCCCTCCGGGAACGAGGGGAAGACATCGTATTGCTTTTCAGAAAGTTCACTACAGATTTTTCTGAAAAGTACCGGGTTAAACCCATTACGTTGGATGAAGAAGCAAGGCAAATGCTGATGAAATTCCCCTTTCCTGGGAATATCCGGCAATTGAAAAATTTAGCTGAACAAATTTCGTTATTGGAAGAAGAAAGAGAAGTCAATGCCCTTACACTGACCCGCTATTTGCCCACCGATAACAGTCGGTTACCGGTAGCATACGCAGGTGGAGGGAAAACAGACCACAATGACTTTTCCGAGAGAGAAATCCTTTATAAGGTCCTTTTTGACATGAAAAAGGACATGAATGACTTGAAGCAACTGGTTTTAGAGTCCTATCAAACCGGGGAACTGAATCAGAATATCATGAAAAAACATCAGGACTTGTTTGAAGGGATGGATAGTCAAGTTACCTTTGAGAAAGAAGCTCAGCCCAAGAGTTCTGTTCCTTTGGTTCTGGACAGTAGTCACAATAAGAAGGAAGAGGAAAATTACGAGGATCCCGATATAGAGGATATTTTACATGAAGAGGATGACAATTCTCTCTCCATCGAGAAAAAAGAAAAAGAATTGATTGCCAGGGCTTTGAAAAAGCACCACAACAAACGCAAGTATGCAGCCATGGACTTGGGAATTTCAGAACGCACACTGTACAGGAAAATCAAACAGTATGACATCAGTGAATAGCACCTACAAATCTCTCCTTTTGTCTGTTGCCTTGGCTTTTTGTATAACGAGCTGCCAGGTCAATTACAGCTTTACCGGAACAAATATCAATTATGAAATCACCAAGACTTTTTCGGTTGACAATTTTTTCAACGATTCAGGAGGGGGACCGGCAAACATGTCCCAGCGGTTTACAGAAGCCTTAAAAGATTATTACCAAAGAAACACTCAGCTAGAACTGGTAAGGAACAATGGGGACCTCCAATTTATGGGAGCAATCACCAGATATGACATCTCTCCACAGGCAACCGTAACCAGTCAAGATGCCAATATTCCAGATCGGGCAGGTCAGATGCGCTTGACCATAGCCGTAGAGGTAGAATACCTGAATACAAACGATGAAGAAGAGAATCTGAAACGAACCTTTTCATTCTTCAGGGATTATGACCCAAGAAGTACCTCGCTTTTGCAGGTAGAATCGGATTTGATAGAATTCATTTTTGAAAACATCATCCAGGATATTTTTACTGCCACTGTGGCCAATTGGTAAAAAACATTATATTAGAGGCATATCTAAATGAATAAGCTGTGAATGCATCCCAATTTTTAACATTGATCCAAAAAGGAAACGCGTTGGAGCATGAAGATTACATGACCCTTTCCAGAGTAGATGAAACGTTTCCCTACTTTCAGATTTCATCAGTGTTACTAGCCAAATATGATTACTTGAAATATGATGGTGAAAAAAAACCATCCCTTCATACAGCGGCCATAAAAACTACTGATAGAAAGTGGTTGAAGATGCTGATGGAAGATGACTTTCCATTTGTTTCAGGTAAAGCGGAATCCACCATTGTTCAAACACCTGAATCAGCGATCGTGGATACCCAATCAAGTGTAGAAACCATTTCCGATATCGAACAGCCAGTGGCCATGGGTGTTGAACCTGCCTCTGAACCTGATGAAAAATTCCATGTTGAAGAAGCTAAATTAAGTCTTAGCAATATCCACTTGCAGATTGCCGATGAAAATGAATTGTCTTCACTTCCCCCAGAAAATTCACAAAGTCAAGATAAACGTGCAGATATCCTTAAAAGGTTAGATGAAAACCTTTCCAAATTAAAGAAGGTCTCTGAAGAAGAAAATGAACCAATCAAGGAGGAAAGAGATTATAAAAAAGAAGTTCGAAGGCCAAAACAGCCCGATGAATTGATCGAGAGCATACGTAAAAAGGATAAGAAAAAAGTCCAGGATGCCCGCAAAAAAGAACAAATGGACATCATCAAGGCATTTAGTAAAAAAGAAATAAAACTTGCGGCCATCAAAGAAAATGAGGATCAACAAAAATTGGAAGACCTTTCCAAATCCAGTACACAACTCAATGAAAGCATCCTTTCCGAATCTTACGCACGTTTACTAGTTGAACAGGGAAAAAAAGAAAAAGCCAAAGAAATATATCAAAAGTTAAGCTTGAAGTTTCCAAAGAAAAAAGCTTACTTTGCGGACTTAATCAAAGAATTAGCATAAATATCATGTTTGTAACACTTATCAGTATCATCATCATCCTTGCCATTATTCTGGTTTTGGTAATTTTGGGTCAAAATTCAAAAGGTGGCGTGGGTGCGGCATTTGGCGGAAGCGCATCCCAGATCATGGGCGTAACCAAAACTGGAAATATCCTAGAACGCGCTACATGGGTATTGGCTATCGCCATCATGGTATTGTGCTTGAGTTCTTCGGCCTTCTATCAAACCAGCAGTGGTGGAGAAGACTTCTCTTCCCCAAACATTGAAAGTGCCAAAAAGCAAATAATCAATCCCTCCTTCGGTGGAGAAGAAGAAAGCTTGCTTCCAATCCCTTCTGAAGAAGATCCCCAGGATTCAATTGAATAATATATATTCGGATAAAATGAATAAATTAGGCCTGTCGAGAACAGGCTTTTTTGTTTCCAATCTGCGCTTATAAAAAATATTAAAATATAGATATAAAAACTTTTGGTAGATCAATGATTTATTATTAGCTTAAAAGTTCAAGTAAATATAAATTTTATTATATTATCGATTTTATGTTTGAAAACCACAAGACAATTGAGGAAATTGGTGCCTTGGATTGGCCCAATGTAATTTTATGGGCAGCCCCTGTAATGTTTTTATTGGTCTTTTTAGAGTGGGGACTCAGTATATACCACAACAAAGACACCTATGATGGCAAGGACTTCCTAGCTGCAGCCACCATTGGCTTTGTCAATGTGGGTATCAGTGCATTGATAAAAGTATTTACCTTCGGAATTATTTTGTTTGTATGGAATATGGTACCCTGGAGGATTCCCCCTACTTGGTGGTCTTTTATCCTTTGTTTCTTTGCCATTGATTTTGCAAGGTACTGGGCGCATAGAGTAGCTCATGAACAGCGGTTTTGGTGGGCAACACACATTACCCATCACAATTCAAAAAAATACAATTTCTCTGTTTCTTTCAGATTGGGATGGACCCAACATATCAAGCTTATCTTTTTCTTGCCGGTAATGGCCATGGGATTTGATCCTTTTGTTTTCTTCATTTGCCATCAGATTGCGGTATTGTATCAGTTTTGGATTCATACTGAGTACATTACAAAATTGCCAGCTCCGATAGAATACTTCTTCACTACCCCTTCCCACCATAGGGTGCACCATGCCAGTGATGCCCATTATCTGGACAAGAATTATGGGTCTACATTTATCATCTGGGACCGGATGTTCGGCACCTTTATGCCGGAAAAAGAAAGACCGACTTATGGAATCACAAAGCCAGTTACCTCTTACAATCCTGTATACCTGGTTTTCCACGAGTGGGTGGATATAGTTAAAGACCTTGGCAAAGCAGAAAGTTTCAAAGAAGCTTACAGAATACTCTTTGATAAGCCAGGCGCAGAGGTCATCAAAACAAGGGAAATGGAAAGGGAGGCTGCTAAAGCAAAAGCCCCTGTAATTGAGGAAATTTATCATGAAGGAACCTCCTTTTCACCACAGGAGACCCAATATCAACCAAACTCCCTGTCAAAAGTCAACAATTAATCGGCTTTTTGCCTAAAAAGCACAACAAGATTTATATAGAAAATAGCCATTGATGTCCAATGGCTATTTTTTTTAGTCTAGTTTACATGTTGTAAGAGTACCCTTTTGCTTATGGGCAAAAAGCTCTCTTCCAAAGGTATTACCGATGGAGAATGAATTCTAAAGGTGGCTGGATTTGGTAGATCTTTGTAAAGTTTTGCCAAATCCAGCTTGATGTTTTCAAAAGTATCCACCAAGGATTTGGTGACTTTGCTCACAAATTGCATGGCAATTCCCCGGAATTTATCCATACTGTTTTGGAAAAAATTAATCTTGTACCGATAAATATAAATATCAGTAGATCGCTCCAAAGTTAGAAAAGCATACCCTTCTTTTTGATATAAAGGAGATAAACCGATGGTTTCAATTTCAAGGTTTTCTTCCAAAAAGTCATAGATGGATTTTCCTTCCTCAATTTGAGATTTAATTTTTGGCATGGCAAAGTTGATGATCTCATCAAGCGTCTTCATGGATTCACCATCCACATGTAGATTTTGATATTCCAATTTTAATTTTTGAAAATCGGCTTTGTTGACTTCTTTGGGAAAAGCGGTTTTCAGTGAATTTTTTTGTTCCTGAATATTGGCCAGGTTTTGATAATGGGTGATCAGTTCAGCCAATGGTGGATACAGCTTTACTTCTTTGAATTGTTTTTCTACTTCTTGCAGATAGGCCAGCAATAGGTACTTCTTGTACTCAAAATCCATCCAGCCATCTGTGATCCAATTTTCGGATAATTGCTTCATAGGTGATTTATTTTAACATAAAAATTTAAATAAAACTGACAACTAAAGCAAGTCTCCAAGGAAAAAATGACAGTTTAGGGACGACGCAATGAAGCAACTGACAATTTTTTTTTCCAAATAAGACTTTATGTCACTATTGACAGCAGAATGGGGCTTGGCATGGGATGTGCTATCATGGCTATGTATTATAGAACTAACTTTAAATTAAATAACCATTATGTCAAAAGTGAACATCCAACCTCTTGCGGATAGAGTTCTGGTAGAACCAGCCGCAGCTGAAGAGAAAACTGCTTCCGGTCTTTACATTCCGGATACTGCCAAAGAAAAACCTCAAAAGGGAACAGTAGTGGCAATAGGAAACGGTAAAAAAGATGAGCCCTTGACTGTAAAAGTTGGCGACACCGTACTTTACGGAAAGTATGCCGGAACAGAGCTGTCTGTAGAAGGTCATGATTATCTGATCATGAGAGAAGCAGATATTTTCGCAATCCTCTAATACAATCGCTAAACAATTCATTCAATTAAAAACCAAAAAAAATTAGAAAAATGGCTAAGGAATTATTTTTCAATACCAACGCGAGAGACAGGCTAAAAAAAGGTGTTGATGCTCTTGCTGATGCAGTTAAAGTGACCTTGGGACCTAAAGGTCGAAATGTTATCATTGACAAGAAATTCGGCGCACCTACGATCACCAAAGATGGTGTAACTGTGGCCAAAGAAATTGAACTGGACGAGCCTATCGAAAACATGGGCGCTCAGTTGGTCAAAGAAGTAGCTTCAAAAACCGCAGACAATGCAGGTGATGGTACCACTACCGCTACAGTTTTGGCACAATCCATTTTTAACGTCGGTATCAAAAACGTAGCCGCCGGCGCAAACCCTATGGATCTCAAAAGGGGAATTGATAAAGCAGTAGCTGCTGTAGTAAAAGAGCTGAAAGCTCAGTCCAAGCAAATCTCCACTTCCAAAGAAATCGCACAAGTGGGAACCATTTCTTCCAACAATGACGAAGAAATCGGTAAAATGATTGCTGATGCGATGGACAAAGTAGGAAAAGACGGCGTCATCACTGTAGAAGAAGCCAAAGGCACTGAAACAGAGGTGAGAACTGTGGAAGGTATGCAATTCGACAGAGGATACCTTTCTCCTTACTTCACCACCAACACAGAAAAAATGGAGGCTGAACTTGAAAGCCCTTACATTTTGATCTATGACAAAAAGATTTCTTCCATGAAGGAATTGCTTCCGGTATTGGAGCCAGTGGCTCAATCAGGAAAGCCTTTGTTGATCATTGCTGAGGATGTGGACGGAGAGGCCTTGGCTACTTTGGTGGTCAATAAAATCAGAGGTGCCTTGAAAGTCGCTGCTGTAAAAGCACCTGGTTTCGGTGACAGAAGGAAAGCCATGTTGGAAGACATTGCCATCTTAACCGGAGGTACCGTTATTTCTGAAGAAAGAGGTTACAAACTTGAAAATGCTACCATTGATTATTTGGGTCATGCCGAAAAAGTCAACATTGACAAAGACAATACCACTATAGTCAACGGTGCTGGAGAAAAATCAGCTATCCAGGCTAGAATTTCCGAAATCAAAGCACAAGTTGAAAAAACCACTTCTGATTACGACAAAGAAAAACTTCAAGAAAGACTGGCTAAATTGTCAGGTGGAGTTGCCATCCTTTACATTGGAGCGGCTACAGAAGTAGAAATGAAAGAGAAGAAAGACCGAGTTGATGATGCGCTTCATGCTACCAGAGCTGCTGTACAAGAAGGTGTGGTAGTTGGTGGAGGTGTTGCATTGGTGAGAGCTGGTGTAGTCCTTGAAAAACTTAAAGGCGAGAATGAAGACCAGGATACTGGTATCAACATCATCCGTCAAGCCATCGAATCTCCATTGAGAACCATTGTATCCAATGCAGGCGCAGAAGGTTCTGTAGTAATCAACAGAATCAAAGAAAACAGCGGGAATTTCGGTTACAATGCCAGGACAGATAAGTTTGAAGACTTGTTTGAAGCGGGTGTGATTGACCCTACCAAAGTGACCCGTTTAGCACTTGAAAATGCAGCTTCTATCGCAGCACTGCTTTTGACTACCGAATGTGTAGTGGCAGACGTGAAAGAAGAAGGCGGTCATGCAGGTCCTCCAATGGGAGGCGGCATGGGTGGCATGATGTAAGCCAATTTGCCAAACATATTGAAAAAGGAAGCTCAAAAGGCTTCCTTTTTCTTTACTTTTATAAAAATTTTTACCGATACTTTCTGCCTTTCAGAAAATTTTTAAAACATAAAATTTCAATAAATTAATTATAATCGTAACTTACTCCGAATACAACAATTTATATTCGGGCTGAAATTAATGTATTCTTTTGATATCATTTTTCTAATAGATGATGACCCCATAAATAACCTCATTAACAAGAGGTTGATAGGTAAGTTGGCCCTCAGTGACAGCATCGTAGAGTTTTTGGAGGTAGAGCACGCCATTGATGCATTGCGCTGTACCGGACAGGAAAAGAAAATACTTATTTTTTTAGATATCAATATGCCAGTCAAAAACGGCTGGGATTTTTTGACTTACTACAAAACACATTTTGCTCATAGGAAGGATACCATTGTCATGTTATCCAGTTCCATCGATTTTCAGGACAGACAAAAAGCCAAACAATTCAGTATTGTGGACGGCTATCTAGAAAAACCGCTTACTCATGAAAAAATTCATGAAATTTTAAACTGATTCATATGTCCACCCGAACCACCCATCCTGATCTTTCCGAACAGCCCATCATCATGGAACTGTATCAATTTGGGGAAAATCATTTTCAAAAGGCCAACATCACCCATCCTGATCAAATCAAGCCCTTTTTGGAGCAACCCCATAAATTCTGGCTAAATGTCTCCGGCATTCATGACCTTGATTTAATGAACCAATTGAGTGAGATTTTTCAATTTCATGTCCTTGTTTTGGAAGATATCATCAATCTCTATCAGCGTCCCAAAATTGAAGTCTTTGAGGAACATGTTTTGGTGGTAACTAAAATGATCTATTGTAAGGGAAGCCTCTCAGACCTGAAGTGTGAGCAAATCAGCCTCCTGTTTGGAGATAATTTTATCTTGACGGTTCAGGAAAACCCCTACGACATCTTTGACAGCATCCGGACAAGACTGGAAAATCCTTCCGGAAAAATGCGCAAATTAGGAACGGATTATTTTGCATACACCTTGCTTGATAAGATTGTAGACGGATATTTTGATATCATTGAGCAGATCAGTGATGCCACCGAGGATCTTGAAAGTGAGATCATTGACAACAAAAAAAGGGTAAAACTTCACACCATTTATCAACATAAAAAAAGTATTCAAGAAATGAAGCGAAATGCTTGGCCCATGAGGGAAATCCTCTCCCTTTGGCAGAAGTCTGAAAGCCGATTTTTGAAAAAAAGAACCCACCATTTTATCAATGACCTCTACGAACACATCATTGAGATCATAGAAAATCTTGAGACCCAACGGGAATCCATCACCAGTTTGGTCGAAATCTACATGACACAACTCAGCATCAAGCAAAACGAAGTCATGAAGACACTGACCGTAATCGCTACGATTTTTATTCCATTGACTTTTATTGCAGGGGTTTATGGTATGAACTTTACCCATATGCCAGAATTGGAATGGCCTTATGGATATTCCCTGGTCTGGGGTGTATTTTTACTTGTTACACTGGCCATGGTCTATTATTTTAAGAAAAACCGTTGGTTTTAAGCGGTAAAACATTTGTTTATTAGGAAACAAATGCCAGCTTTTTTTTAATTTATTTCAACATAAACCCTAATTTTGTTCAAATCTAATAACCCTAAAACCACCCCCTGTTTTTATGCGCTCCCCAAAGCTTTTGGTCATCAAGATCGGGTCTAATGTTTTGACCCTGGAAAATGGCTTGCCCGATTTAGAGCAAATGGCTGAACTTGTTGCGCAAATGGCTTGGCTGAAAAACAAAGGGATTCAGCTTGTTTTGGTAAGTTCAGGAGCTGTGGCCTTTGGCAGGAAATCTTTCCAGCCTACCGACAAAATAGATCCGGTGGTAAAGAAACAAATATGGGCATCCATGGGTCAAATCGAATTGATCCAAACCTATCTTCAGCTTTTCAAAGGTCAGGGCTTGCAGGTAGCCCAGGTTTTGGTGACCAAAGAGGATTTTCGAGACCGAAAACACTACCTCAACATGAGAAATTGTTTGATGGGATTGCTCAAAAACGGCATTCTGCCCATCATCAATGAAAACGATGCTGTGGCGGTGACTGAATTGATGTTTACCGACAACGACGAATTGGCAGGTCTTACCGCCGCCATGATCAATGCCGACAGTCTGTTGCTACTGACCAATGTGGATGGGATATACACAGGACATCCGCTTGAAGAAGGTTCCGAACTCATTCAAAAAGTGGACAGAAATACCTCAGACCTCAAGGGTTATATCCGTGCTACCTCCTCATCATTTGGTCGTGGTGGTATGCTGACCAAAATGACCATGGCACAAAAATCAGCTGACCTTGGCATTCAGGTGATGATTGCCAATGGGAAAAAGCCGGGAATTATTCAGGATTTCTTCCAGCAAACTATCAAAGGAACTTACTTTGAACCCCAAAAGCCAAGGGACAATGCCAAAAAATGGCTTGCGCATGGAGAGCAATATTCAAAAGGAGAGGTAGTAATCAATGATGGTGCTGCCAAAGCGCTTGCCTCACAAAAAATCATCAGTCTACTGCCCATTGGAGTGATGGGAGTTAATGGAGATTTTGCCAAAGGCGAAATCGTCAGGATAGTCCATGAGAACGGTGAAAAGCTCGGTTTAGGTAAAGCTGAATACAGTGCCAAAACAGCTCAGGAAAAATTGGGAAAACACCACCAAAAAGCCATCATCCATTATGACTACCTTTATTTGTTCTGACAAAAAACCAAAACCATGGATTTGACCGAGACCTTTCAGGAAAGCAAAAATGCCGCCCGTAAATTGATTCAACTTGATAAAAAAATAACCAGCCAAATACTGTATGACCTTGCGGCATTAACACTGGAAAACAAAGAATTTATTTTGGCTGAAAATAAGAAGGATCTAGATCGGATGGCTCAGGATGATCCCAAATATGATCGCTTGAAATTGAGTCCTGAGAGGTTGGAATCCATTGCTGAAGACTTAAAAACCGTTGCCGATCTCCCCTCCCCTTTAGCTAAAATTCTGGAGGAAAAAACGCTGGAAAACGGAATGTCACTCAGAAAGATCACGGTACCTATCGGGGTTTTGGGAATCATCTATGAGGCCCGACCCAATGTGACTTTTGATGTTTTTGCCATATCCCTCAAGTCAGGCAATGGATTGATCCTCAAAGGAGGAAGTGATGCGCATGCTTCCAATACAGCCATCTTGACTTTGATCCATCAGGTTTTAAGGAAACATCATGTCGATCCTTCTACAGTAACACTTTTGCCTGCTGACCGCCAATCCACGGAGGCTTTGCTTCAGGCCGTTGGCTTTGTGGATTTGATCATTCCGCGAGGCAGCCAAAACCTCATTGATTTTGTCCGCCAAAATGCAAAAGTTCCGGTCATTGAAACCGGAGCAGGAATAGTGCATACCTACTTTGATCAATCCGCTGACCTTCAAAAAGGCATCAAAATCATCGACAATGCCAAAACCCGAAGGGTGAGTGTGTGCAATGCTTTGGACTGTCTGCTCATACATCAAGACCGACTTGGGGATTTGGGCGCTATTTCCGGCCCTCTCCTAGAAAAAGGGGTGCAAATTTATGCTGATGAACAGTCTTTTGAGATATTAGTAAAACAACATCCCAAGTCTACGGGTATTTTTAAGGCCAAGTCCGAGCATTTTGGAACCGAATTCCTTTCCATGAAAATGTCCATCAAAACGGTATCAGGACTCACGGAAGCCATAGACCACATTTCACAATATAGCTCCAAACACAGTGAGGCAATCCTCGCAGAAGACCCAAATGTCATAGAGGAGTTTTTAAACCGAATAGACGCTGCGGTAGTTTATGCCAATGCTTCGACAGCCTTTACAGATGGAGGACAATTTGGGATGGGAGCGGAAATTGGCATCAGCACACAAAAACTCCACGCAAGAGGGCCCATGGCTTTGAAGGAATTGACCTCTTATAAATGGTTGGTCAAAGGCAATGGGCATACCCGTTCCTGATCAAAAAAAATTGCTCACAGATTATACAGATTTACACAGATATTTTTTTATCTGTGCTTATCTGTGGCTTCTGTGAGTAACCAAAAAGACGCTCCTAAAATTGGTCTCACAGATTACACAGATTTACACAGAATCTTTTTTTATCTGTGCTTATCTGTGGCATCTGTGAGTAACCAAAAAGACGTTCCTAAAAAATTAGGCGCACAGATTACCCAGATTTATACAGAATCTTTTTTATCTGTGCTTATCTGTGGCATCTGTGAGAAACAAAAAGACGATCCAAAGAAATTGCTCAAAGATTACACAGATTTACACAGAATCTTTTTTTATCTGTGCTTATCTGTGGCATCTGTGAGTAACCAAAAAGACGTTCCTAAAAAATTAGGCTCACAGATTACACAGATTTTCACAGAATATTTTTTTTATCTGTGCTTATCTGTGGCATCTGTGAGAAACAAGAAAGACGCTCCCAAGAAATTGCTCAAAGATTACACAGATTTATACAGAATCTTTTTTATCTGTGCCTATCTGTGGCATCTGTGAGAAACAAAAAAAAACGCTCTCAAGAAATTGCTCACAGATTACACAGATTTACACAGAATCTTTTTTTATCTGTGCTTATCTGTGGCATCAATGAGAAACCAAAAAGACGCTCCCAAGAAATTGCTCAAAGATTACGCAGATTTACAAAGAATATTTTTTTATCTGTGCTTATCTGTGGCATCTGTGAGAAACAAAAAAAGACGCTCCCAAGAAATTGCTCACAGATTACGCAGATTTACGCAGAATCTTTTTTTATCTGTGTTTATGCGGCAGCTGTGAGAAAAAAAGTACCCTAGCAAAAGCTTCTGAAGGGACCGGTTTATTTCCTTTTAAAATTTTATCTTTGTATCAGATTAGTTAGTCTGAATGTAAACCCAAAATCACAGCATCATGGAACAAGATTTCCTTCCGATAAACGGAACAGATCACGTAGAATTTTATGTAGGCAATGCAAAACAGTCGGCTTTATTTTACCAATATGCCTTCGGATTTGAACTCATCGCCTATGCCGGGCCTGAAACGGGCATCAAGGACCGCGCCTCCTATGTACTCAAACAAGGTAAAATCCGACTGGTGCTCACCACACCCCTAAAAGAAAACCACCCCATAGCAGACCATATCAAAAAACACGGCGACGGCGTGAAGGTTTTGGCACTGTGGGTAGATGATGCCGAAAAGTCTTACATGGAAACCACACTGAGAGGTGCTGAACCTCATGAAGCTACCAGGGAAATTTCTGATGAATTTGGGACTGTCCGAGTGTCATCCATCAAAACCTATGGTGAAACCATCCATACCTTTGTAGAGCGCAAAAATTACCATGGCATATTTCTGCCAGGATATGTACCCAGAAAAAGCAAGTACCAAAACATCCCTATTGGCTTGCAATACATTGACCACTGTGTAGGTAATGTGGGGTGGGGAGAAATGAACAAATGGGTGGATTTTTATGAAAAGGTGATGGGATTCAAACTTCTGGTAACCTTTGACGACAAAGACATTTCCACAGAATATTCTGCCCTGATGTCAAAAGTAGTCTCCAATGGTAACGGCTATATCAAATTCCCCATCAATGAGCCTGCCGAAGGCAAGAAAAAATCCCAGATTGAAGAATACCTCGATTTTTACAATGGCCCAGGTGTACAACACTTGGCCATAGCCACGGATGATATCATTCATACAGTAACTGAATTGCGAACGAGAGGTGTGGAATTTCTAGAGGTACCTAAAGTTTATTATGAAGACCTCTTGGATAGGGTTGGCGAAATCGAAGAAGATCTGAAGCCATTGAAAGAACTCAACATCTTGGTAGATAGAGACGATGAAGGCTATCTCTTACAGATCTTCACCAAGCCTGTGCAGGACCGGCCTACTCTCTTTTTTGAAATCATCCAACGAAAGGGGGCTAAGTCTTTTGGAAAAGGAAACTTCAAAGCCTTATTTGAGGCCATAGAGAGAGAACAGGAACTTCGGGGTAATCTATAATTTTATTTATCAAGTGAAATCTCTTAAGCCCAAAGCCTGACAACTTTGGGTTTTTGTTTGGAATCCTTTTGATATCTATGGCTTTGTAGCCATTTCTTTATAAATTAGATCATCCAACATATTTTTAAAAAACATGACAGACACGATCATCAGAGCCAAAGCTGAAGCCTGGCTCAATAGCAACATCGACGCCCAAAGTAAATCCGAAATTCAAGCCCTGCTTCATGCAGATGATCCTACAGAATTGATTGATTCTTTTTACAGAGATCTGGAATTTGGGACCGGTGGGCTGAGAGGCATTATGGGAGTAGGGTCCAACAGGGTCAATGTGTATACCATTGCCATGGCCACCCAAGGACTCGCCAATTATCTGTTGGCTTGTTTTCCAGGGGAGAAAATCAAGGTGGCCATTACCCATGATTGCCGGATCAACAATACCCTTTTTGCAGATACCACAGCCAATGTGCTTACTGCCAATGGTATCCATGTGCTGTATTACAGGGAATTAAGACCCACCCCTATGCTTTCGTTTGCCATCCGTCATTTTAATTGCCACAGTGGCGTGATGGTGACCGCCTCACACAATCCCAAAGAATACAATGGTTATAAAGCTTATTGGAATGATGGTGGACAAATCGTGGCCCCTCATGACAGCAACATCATCAAAGAGGTTCAAAAAATCACTTCGATAGATGAAGTGAATTGGGACAAAAATGATGAATTGATTACTTATATCGAAGAGGATTTTGATCTGATTTACCTCAATGAAATAAAAAAACTCAGCATGTCCCCTCAAGCCATCTTGGTAGAAAAAGACATGCCCATCGTATTTTCACCCATACACGGTGCCTCCGGAAAGATGGTTCCGGCTGCCTTGAAGGTTTTCGGATTTGAAAACATCCACATCGTCAAGGAACAAGAACAACCGGACGGAAATTTCCCTACCGTGATCTATCCCAACCCAGAAGAGGCTGAAGCCATGAGCATGTCTGTGGCTTTGGGCGAAAAGGTGGGGGCTGCTTTGGTCTTGGCCTGTGACCCTGACGGTGATCGTTATGCCGCAGCCATACCCAATGAAAATGGAAAGTTTGAATTGCTGAATGGAAATCAGACCGGAAGCATCATCACCTATTACCTGCTCAACCAATACCGGGAACATGGTCGACTAACCGGGAAGGAATTTATGGTTAATACCATAGTCACTACGGAATTGATCGATGAGATATGCAAGGGATTCGGAGTTACCTGTTACTCCGTGCTGACCGGATTTAAAAATATAGCAACGGTCATCAGAGATCTTGAAGGCAAGGAAAAATTCATTGCCGGAGGAGAAGAAAGTTACGGATTTCTGGTTGGGGATGCGGTAAGGGACAAGGATGGCGTGTCTGCCTGTGCGATTGTCTCAGAGATCGTAGCCTATTACCGGATGAAAGGCAAAAGCCTCTTTGATGTCCTTGCAGAAATCTATATGCAATACGGATTTTACAAAGAATCCCTTATCTCAGTCACCAAAAAAGGAAAAGACGGGGCAGAACAAATCCAGCGTCTGATGCAGGGCTTTCGAAACAACCGACCTGACACCATCAACGGATCAAAAGTTGTTAAAATCATCGATGTCAAGGAAAGCAAAATCTACGACATGGTAGAGGGCAGCACTTCGGAGTTAAAAATGGACAAATCCAATGTGATTCAATTCTACTTGGAAGACGGGAGTAAGATCTCTGCAAGACCCTCGGGTACAGAACCCAAAATCAAATATTACATCTCCGTCAATGAAAAGCTCCCAAACAGAGAAGCTTATAGGGCTGTAGAAGCTCACCTCGATGAACGAATTGAGGGTTTAAAGAAGTTTTTTGAATAAAACTTTATTGGCATCCAAATACAAAAGAGTCCCACCAAACACCAGTGGGACTTTTTTATTAAATATCAGGTTGCTTTCCCGATATGAAACAAAGCATCTCCGGCATTTACAACCGGAGAATTATTCAAGCCAACAATGAATCCATCTGAAGTGCTTTTGACTGGTACCTTTACCTGTCCATAAGGGTCCGAAATTTTTGCGAGAATCTGCCCCTTTTTCACTTCTTCCCCTAATTTGGTCGTGGGGATCAAAATCCCGGAGACCTTTGCCCTCAACCAACTGCTTTCTTTGATCACCAAAGTGCTGCGATCCGTACTTGCCTCTTCCTGATCAATCATACCCAGATATTTCAACAACCTACCCGTGCCCAGTATCGCCTCATCCACCACAAATTCATCCAGCCTCATGGATTCTCCTCCTTCGTAAACAAGGATATGTTTGTTGTTTTTATACGCCTCTTTCCGAAAAGATTTATCTATATGGGGAGAATTGATGGTAAAATGGGCCCCAAATGCCTTGGCAAGCTCCATGCCTTCTTCGTCTTTAAAATCCACCCTGATTTGAGGATAATTGGATAACATACGTCCTCCGGTATGGATATCCACCCCATAATCAATGTGGGGAATGATTTCCTGGGTCAAAATAAAGGCAATTTGAGAAGCGAGTGATCCTATTTTGCTGCCTGGAAAACTCCTATTCAGGTCTCTACCATCAGGAAAAGTCCTGGAATTGCTCAAAAACCCATACACATTGACCAGAGGAATATAGATCAAAGCGCCCTTTTTTAATTTAAACAGATCTTCCTCCAACATTTTTTTTACCGCAGCTATCCCATTGATTTCATCCCCATGTACACCCCCACTGAGCAAAACCACAGGACCTTCTTTTTTTGCTCTGTGGATGAAAACAGGAAGGTCAATCAAAGTATGGGTGGGCAATCGGGCAATAGCAATTTCGATATTGATGGATTGCCCTGGACGAATCCTGATGCCATTGATGACCATTTCTTTCATTCCATTTCAATTTTTGATTTTACCATTGATTAACCTGCAAAAATTTCATAATTGAGTAAAAACTTGTTAATTCGCACAACTTACTCCAAGACATGAATATACAAGAAAACATCTCTCTAAAAACCAACAATACTTTTGGAATTGACAAAAAAGCCAGATTTTTTGTGGAAGTGAAAGATGAGAAAACCGTTGTCGATGCAATAGCTGCCGCTAAGTCCCTCAAAAAGCCTATTTTTATCTTAGGTGGCGGTAGCAACATCCTCCTAACAAAAGATTTGGATGCATTTGTAATCAAAATCAACATCAAAGGCATTGAGGTAGTAAAAGAAGATGCAGATCACGTTTATGTACAAGTGGGTGCAGGTGAGGTATGGCATGAGTTTGTTCTTGAAGCCATCAAAAATGAGTACGCAGGTGTGGAAAACCTCTCCTTGATCCCTGGAACAGTTGGTGCATCACCGATGCAAAACATCGGTGCATACGGGGTAGAAATCCAGGAAGTGTTCGATACGCTGCGTGCAATAGAAATTGATACTGGGCAAACAGTGGTTTTTGATCACAAAAAATGCGCATTTGGTTATCGGGAAAGTATTTTCAAGCATGAAGCCAATGGAAAATACATCATCACAAGTGTGACTTTCAAACTCAGGAAACAGGCGGTATTCAATACCAGTTATGGTGCCATAGCCACTACCCTTGAATCCATGGGAATTAAGGCATTGAACCTAAAGGCAATTTCTGATGCAGTGATCCATATCAGACAAAGTAAATTACCAGACCCTGCTAAAATAGGGAATGCAGGCAGTTTTTTCAAAAACCCTAGCGTGGATCCCGCTGTGTTCGAGCAACTACAGCAACAATATCCAGATATACCGGGATACCCCGCAGAGGCAGGAATCAAAGTGCCGGCGGCCTGGTTGATTGAAAAGGCAGGCTGGAAAGGCAAAACTTTAGGTGCTATCGGGGTTCATAAAAACCAGCCACTTGTTCTGGTCAATTATGGTGGGGGTGATGGCAGAGCCATTGAAAAACTAAGTCTTGATATTCGAAAGGACATCCATGAAAAATTCGGAATCTTGCTTCAGACAGAGGTGAACATCATTTAGATAAGTGGATCTTCGAATGCAATGGATTTACCGTATTTTTCCACTTCAACCCCAAACTTTCTGAGAAAATCCACTCCTTCATCATTGGGTATGCCTTTGTATTCTGCATAAGAAAAAAGATAGACCACTCTGACTATTCCGATCGAAAATATAATCCTTGCACAGGCTAAGCAGGGCGCGAGCGTAACAAACAACGTGGATCCTTCTACTGATGCATTGTTTTTTACTGCGTAAAGAATGGCGTTTTGTTCCGCATGGATGGCAAGAGAACAGCTTCCTTTGCTATCCCGGCTACATCCATTTTCAGGAAACTCCTCATCACAATTATGGGTTCCTGATGGGGGTCCGTTGTATCCGATGGAAATAATACGGGTCTCTTTGGTCAGCACTGCACCCACATGCTTTTTGATACAATGAGAGCGTTTGGCCAGATTAACGGCCAATTCCATAAAAATATCCTCAAAATCAGGTCTTGACATTTACTTTTTTTTTCAAAAGTAAGTAAACTGAAAAAAATTCAATCAGAATAATTGATTTAATCTTTTTTCAGGTATAATATTTGAAAAAACCGGCTAAGAAAACTTCTTATTTGTACTCCTCGTTCTTAATTTACACAACCCAAATAACTATGCTACCCTTTAAAAATACACTACCTCTGATGTTTCTATTACTTTTTGGGGCCTCTTGTTCCAGCGTGGAGGTATTTACTGAAAAAATGGAAATGCCTCCAGTAAAGGAATACCAAAGTTTTGTACTGATACCAGAATTCAGAAACTTCCAAGCCTATGGATCTGAATTTCATGATGCTTTGCTAAGGGATGAATTGACCCGTAAGCTTGAGGCCAACGGGATGGAGCTAAATAGAGAAAATCCTGAAATGGTTATCAGGTACCATACCCAATTGGAGCCCAAAGAGAAAGAAAGCTATAATTACAACCCCTTTTGGGGAGGTGGGGCGATGTACAACCCGATGTTTTATGATCCGTTTTTTATGAACAGAGCTTGGGATGGGCCTACTCAGACCCGTCAATACGGCTGGGGACAAATTATCCTGGATTTTATCGACCCTCAGGCCAATAAAATGATCATGAGGGCAACTGCGGTTGGAGAAGTCAATTCCGAGAAAGGGAAAACCAAAAAGATCAAAAAATCAGTGGATAAAATTTTGGATAAATTTTATAACCACGTCAGAGACTACCGAACAATGAGTCGTTAATTTTTATTATGGTTAACTTTAATTCAAAAAAATTTAGACTGAGAATAAAAAATGAAACCATTTATTTTTAATTTAAAGCAGTGCTGAAAACCATCTGATGAGATTTGATTGAAACAAAGCAATTTTGCTATTTCAGCTAACCAATGGAATCGAAATCAACACATGCATTGGCCCTTTTTACATTTAAATGAGCATTTGAATGAATGGATACCTCCGAAGAAAATGTAATTGACCAAAAAAACCATGGAAAAAACTTACCGATCATTGACCGAATTTTATCCTTACTATTTGCTGGAACACCAAAACCCTACCTGTAGGAGACTGCATTTTATTGGAACAGGCCTCCTGTTTGTTGTTTTAATTCTTGCCATAGTGTTGCGGCTATATTGGTTATTGATAGGGATTCCTATTATCGGGTATGGATTTGCTTGGGTAGGTCATTTTTTCTTTGAGAAAAACAAGCCCGCCACTTTCAAATATCCTCTTTTTAGCCTTGTTTCTGATTTCAAGCTGTTTTTTGATTTGCTTACTGGCAAAGAAAAATTTAACCCCAATGGCTGATTTTATTTTCAAAAAAATCTCACTAATGAGATTGTTAATCAAAACATATGGGTTATTTTTGTAGCAATATTTATGTGTTTCAATACCATTATTTTGTAGTTTAATGATCAAAATAGTTCTGATTGATGATGATCCTATAAGCACCTTCGTCACCGAGAAGCTTATTTCCAAAAACATCAAAGTCCCCTGTAGAATATTCAAGTTCCAAAGGGCTTCTGATGCTTTGCGTGAAATTTATGCCATCGATCCTAACTATTTATTTTTGGATTTGAACATGCCTGAAATGACTGGTTGGGACTTCTTGGAAGAATTTGAACCGAAAAAAGCCAACCCAGAGGTATATATCCTTAGCAGTTCGGTGGACGAAAGAGACATCAACAAAGCCGGTACCTACAGCGTTGTTAAAAAATACTTATCCAAGCCCCTGATCAAAAAATATATCAAGTCCATCTTTAATTGATTGGATTTTTATGGTTTAACCATTGGTTTTTACATGAATCGACAAACGAAATTCAATTGAATGCGTTATTGATATAGGAATTAAATCTAACCTCATGACTAGAACCAGTTTACCGTTAATCCAAGCATTTCGTAGAACAATCCACAAATTGAAGCATGGGGCAAGCTATCAATGGGGACATATGGGAGCTTGCAACTGTGGTAACTTAGCCCAAGAAATCACCCAACTTACCAAAGGAGAAATCCATCAGTATGCCATGCAAAGGCATGGAGACTGGTATGACCAAATCCTTGAATATTGTCCAGGCAGCGGATACCCCATAGACCTGATGATCAGCAAAATGTTGGAGGCCGGCCTTAGCTTAGAAGACCTGCAGCACTTAGAAAGACTGACTGATCCAAAAATACTCCGGGAAATCCCTAAATCAAGAAGGGATAAAATGGTCAAAAACAATGTAGAAGACGTGATCCTTTATCTTGAAACCTGGCTTCATCTACTGGAAGAGGAGTGGACCAAAATGCAAGATGTATCCATAGATTTTGAGACAAAAGAATTGCAATTGCAATCTTGATTTCATCAATATTGTCTAACAGGATTCACAAACAATAAGAAGCAGCTCTTACCTACGGTTTTGCGATTACTTTGCGCTTTTGCAACCAAACAAAAACCAAATTCAGTACCGAATCATTTAGAAAAGGAGGTTTTTTTCCGGTGCAAAATGGAAACATTTTTTTTTTAGTTTGGTATTTGAAATATTTGGGATATTGTTTTTTTTCTCTTAATTAGGGGTATCAAACACCAGTAAATATTAGCCACTAAACAACACTTTCATGGAAGAGGATTTTGACGACTTTGATGACATTGAAGAGGATGATTTGGATGAATTCGAAGATGAGTTCAAGGATGAAGTTTATGATTTGGATGAAGACAATGAATTCTTGAATGATGATGTTTTGGATTTTGATGAAGACGAAGACCTTCTCGACGATTTGGACGATGATTTTGAGGATTTCGATGATGAGATTGATTGAAATTTGAAACCCTCTCTCAGCAGTATTTCGATGTGTTGTACTGCTGTTTTTCTCAGATTCATTTTGTCCTTAATACCCCTTGTGCTATCTTGCGGCATCATTAATAAAAAGCTAAAACACCAAACCTATGTTGTTACAAATTTTCAGTTCACCTATCGCCTCTGGTGCGCAATTGTTTTTATTGATTGTCTGTATACTCATTGGCTTAGGGGCAGGTCTATCCGCAATGGATTTTAGAAAAGAGGTCTTCAAAGACAATCCCAAAGACGAAAAATAATCATTGAAAATTTGATAGATTAAAGAAAGAAGGAGCTTGACGCTCCTTTTTTTTTCACCCAAACCAATGAAGTTGTATTTTGCTTAATTTCGGTATAGCAATTACAGGAGATTTTGCATCCAAAACCAGTTTTATTTTTCGCTCAAATTTTTTGATCAAATCACGATATTGACCAGACAAAATCGTTGAATAAGTCCCATTTTATTTAAATAAGGAATTCTTTGGTCTTCAGGCAAGCGTCAATACAAATTAATTGGCTACCATCACTGAGTGACAACTAAGGTTGCAAGGTATAATTGGAATTTAATGCACATTCCCCATCAATTTCCGGATCGGTTTATTCAATAACAACAATAAAACTGCCGCACCTGAAACCGTCATCACAATCATTAGGTATTGATCAGGCATAGCAGCCAGCTTTTCTTCAGTACCTCCACTCGCTTCCCCTGCAATAAGGCCTGCCAGAAGATTGCCGAGAGATATTGAGAGAAACCAAATCCCCATCATTTGACCTGCAAATTTTTTCGGAGCCAACTTAGTAACTAAACTCAATCCTACGGGACTCAAACAAAGTTCTCCAAAAGTATGTAAGAGGTAAGTGAAGAGTAGCCATGTCGGTGCGGCCAAATCACCTGATGCAGCTATTTTTGCAGCAAAATACATGACCAAAAATCCCATACCCAATAAAACCAAGCCGAAGGTGAATTTAAGGGGACTGCTGGGTTCCAGATGTCTCCGGCCTAGCCAAACCCACATGGCACCAAAGATCGGCGCAAAAATAATGATAAACATGCTGTTGATCGACTGGAAATAGCCCGCCGGAATCTCCCAACCTAAAAGCGTCCTATCGGTAAATCTTTCTGCGAAAAGGTTTAGAGAAGAGCCTGCCTGTTCAAAACCTGACCAGAACATGGCTGAAAACAAAAACAGGATCGCAATAACCCCTACTTTTTTTCTTTCATCTGGTGTTAGCCCCCCGAAAATAATTACATAACCCATGTACAGAAAAGCGACAACGGCAATTATTTTGCCGGATGCACTTGCAATAGCTGAAACATCGACAGTTACCTGACCTGAAAAGAACAATCCCAAAATCAAAATAAACACGAACCCTATTCCAAATAGCACTTTAATCAACTGCTTTCGCTTTATTTTTTCTTCTGGAGTCACGGCCAAAACCGGTTCCCCGTATCCATCCAAACTTGCACTGCTTAACTTGTATTGTATCAGCCCAATGACCATCCCTAAGCCCGCCAAGCCAAAACCAAGGTGCCAATCATAAATTGCCAAGGTGCTGCAGGCCAAAGGGGCGATAAAAGCACCTAAATTAATCCCCATGTAAAAAATGGAAAATCCAGCATCTCTTTTAGAACTTCCTACAGGATAAAGCTGCCCGACGATAGAACTGATGTTGGGTTTCAAAAGTCCTGTACCCAACACAATAAGAATCAGTCCCAAAAAAAAGGAATTGGTATCCAATGCAGATAGGGAATCAGTATTTTGATGCCCCCCAAACAACCAAGATTGAATGCCAGGTAAGGCCATGGTAAAGTGTCCCAAAGCAATGATGATTCCACCGTACCAAACGGATTTCTTTAAGCCAAAAATGCGGTCTGCAAACCATCCACCCGGTAAAGCCAGCAAATAAACCCCCATGGTGTAAAGCCCATAAATCGCTCCTGATGTTCTATCATCAAAACCAAGACCACCTCGGACGATTTCGGTTGTCATAAAAAGAATGAGCAGTGCCCTCATGCCGTAAAAACTGAACCGCTCCCACATTTCGGTGAAAAAGAGGGTCATTAGGCCTCTAGGGTGGCCGAACAAGGTAGGTCCTTCAAATTCATCTGGGGCAGCATGCTTGCCTTTAAACTTATCTTCTTTTTCCATTTTGGCTTGGTGAAATAAATTAGGAACGTAACATAAATACAATGATAAGAGAAATTTTCAAATGATGCTAAGCGGTTTCACCAATAATAGGTAACCCTTTCAAGTTTGGGTTTAAACGCAATAGGCATGGTTTTCAAACTCGGTTTACTATTAAGATCAACTTGATCAAGTTACTGAATAGTACCCACGAAAACGTTTGAAAAGTGAATATTTTACTGATTTATGCATTACAGTAATTTATTTTTCCTTTATCTTTGGGGAGAATTTAAACCCAAAATATTTTCAACTTTTAACCCTTACACTATGCAGGATATTGCATTCAACTCAGCAACAGATGTATTGGCTTCTATGGGACTGGAAAAGGTCAAGACTGCCTTTTGGAACTTGACACCAGCCGAATTGGTCGAGTATGCACTTCAAAATGGAGAAGGTAGCCTAACAGACACTGGCGCATTGATGGCAGATACCGGTAAATTTACCGGACGTTCGCCCAAAGACCGGTTTATTGTCAAAGATGAAAAAACCGCGGATACCGTATGGTGGGGAGACATCAATATCCCCTTTGATGAAGAAAATTTCGACAGGCTGCATGAGAAAATGTTGTATTTTCTTGCAGACCGAGAAATCTATATCAGGGATGCCTATGCGGGTGCAGACCCCAACTATCGGCTCAACCTGAGGATTGTCAATACTTTCGCATGGCATAACTTATTCTGCCACAATCTTTTTTTAAGACCCAAAAAAGAGGAATTGGAGGAATTTGAACCAAATTTCACGATCATTTGTGCACCAGGTTTTGAAGCTGATCCTGCTTTGGATGGAACCCGGCAAAAAAACTTTGCCATTCTCAACATGACCAAAAGGATTATTTTGATTGGAGGAACTGCCTATGCTGGGGAAATGAAAAAGGGAATATTTTCTGTTTTAAATTACCTGCTTCCACATGAACATGGCGTACTTTCTATGCACTGTTCAGCCAATGTAGGTGAAAAAGGAGACACCGCCATCTTTTTTGGGCTTTCAGGTACTGGAAAGACGACGCTGTCCGCTGATCCTAAAAGAGGCCTTATCGGAGATGATGAGCATGGATGGAATGAGAACAAAGTTTTCAATTTTGAAGGGGGCTGCTATGCCAAAGTCATTGACTTGACCAAAGAAAAGGAACCGGATATCTGGGATGCCATCCGTTTTGGGGCCATCGTGGAAAATACCCGTTTTCACAAACACAGCAGGACGGTGGATTATACCAATAAATCGGTAACTGAAAATACCCGTACTGCCTATCCGATCCATCACATTGCCAATGCCATAGAGCCATCATTGGCCGATATTCCCAAAAACATCTTCTTTTTGACCGCAGATGCTTTTGGCGTGATTCCACCTATTTCCAAATTGAATAAAAGCCAGGCCATGTATCACTTTATTTCCGGCTATACGGCTAAAGTAGCAGGGACCGAGGTAGGTATCATCGAACCACAAACCACCTTTTCCGCCTGCTTTGGCGCGGCCTTCCTTCCGCTGCATCCCACCAAATACGCCACGCTTTTCGGAGAAAAAATCGAAAAACATCAAGTCAACGTATGGCTGATCAATACAGGCTGGACAGGAGGACCTTATGGAATTGGATCAAGGATGAAATTAAAGTATACCCGTGCCATGATCACCGCTGCACTGGAAGGGCACCTGGATGAGGTGGAGTATTTCACCCATCAGGTATTTAGGGTTAAGATACCACTTACCTGCCCTGAAGTGCCTGCTGAGGTATTGCGTCCCCGAGAAACATGGGCAGACAAAACGGCTTATGATGCCAAAGCAAATGATTTGGCCAAGGCATTTATCAGGAATTTTGAGAAATACCGTGATTTTGCAACCAGCGATATTTTGGCCGGTGCACCTCAAGTTCATGAATAACCAAACTAAACTGAATATAGACCCGGAAAGGATGCCTAAGGCATCCTTTTTTTTGTTTGTGGTTGATTACTTTTACTTTCTACGGCACCTACTGAAAAAAAGAGTTTTGCCTAAATGGGTCAAATTTTTTACCTTCCTGATAACCATTACAATAGCTGACCATGAAAAACATTGCTGCTTCTCTACTCGTGCTGGTTTTGATTACCTCTGCAAAAGCACAAACATTAAAGATTTTGATGATAGGAGCACATCCTGATGATTGTGAGATCAAGGGAGGTGGAACGGCAGCCATTTTTGTATCTATGGGACACGAAGTGAAATTCATTTCGGTCACCAACGGGGATGCAGGCCACATGGAAGAAGGCGGAGGGATGTTGGCCAAGCGCAGGTATGAGGAAACCCAAGAAGTGGCCAAAAGACTCGGGATTACCTATGAGGTACTGGACAACCATGATGGTGAATTACTGCCTACCCTACCCATTAGGCTTGATATCATCAGGCTGATCCGAGATTGGGAAGCTGATGTGGTCATATCTCACAGAAGCAACGACTACCATCCAGACCATAGGTATACGGCTATTTTGGTCCAGGATGCGGCATTTATGGTGGGTGTACCCAATATTGCATCAGATACCCCTCCTCTCCGTAAAAATCCGGTATTTCTTTATTACCAGGACTATTTCCAAAAACCCTATCCCTTTCAACCAGATATCGCCGTGGACATCAGCTCTGTCATTGATCAGAAAATCCACGCTCTAGACGCACACCGATCCCAGTTTTACGAATGGCTACCATGGATCGGAGGATATGCCGAAGAGGTCCCCGAAGGCGAAGAAGAACGCAAAAAATGGTTGGCCTCAAAAAGATCAGGCACTATCGCACCAGAAGCCCAAAAGGCATTGGAAAAATGGTACGGTAAAGATAAAGCCTCCACAGCCCAACATACGGAACTTTTCGAAATCTGTGAATATGGTACCCAACCAGATCAAAATGAAATTAAAAGACTATTTCCGATGCTGGGAAATTAGCCAATTCATTTTTTATGGTAATGCCTGCTGATTTTAGATTACCTCTCTTGGAATATGAAGATATTTTCCAACGCTTATGCGCCACCTTTGAAAATGATTTTGATCGATTCAGTGGCTGTCAGAATTCCTAAAATCAATTTTTACCTAATTATAGAATAAATCCCAGCACACGTCATTTTTGTGCGACTCATCGATTTGACCTTTAAGTGGGGAAATCATTAAACGATCGGCAATACAAGAACAATTTCTTCTCCTTTTCCGTGGCGGCATTAATGGTTTATTTGTTAAATTTGGAAAAAAAAGCCAATGACTACAGGAGAAATCCATACCCAAAAAGGCGTGATGAAAGTTGAGTTTTATGACAACGACGCGCCCCTTGCAGTTGCAAATTTTGTAAAATTATCTAAATCAGGGTTTTATGATGGACTTACTTTCCATCGGGTCATACCCAATTTTGTCATACAAGGAGGCTGTCCCAAAGGTACTGGGGCAGGTGGTCCAGGTTACACCATCAAATGCGAATTGGATGGGGAAAATCAATACCATGAACGAGGAGTACTTTCCATGGCCCACGCCGGTAAAAATACTGGGGGCTCTCAGTTTTTTATTTGTCATAGCAGAGATAACACTAGTCATTTAGACAGGAAGCACACTTGTTTTGGTAAAGTAACAGAAGGTTTGGAAATCATTGATCAAATAAGACAAGGTGATAAGATTGATAAAATCACCATCAACAAAACGGAAGCATAAAAAATAAGCTGATCCCTACTATAGGATCAGCTTATTTTTTCTAAATTGATTGATGATTGGCCAAAGGAAACTTTTCAGTACTTAACTATTTCGGATTTCTAATAATCAACTTTAATACTTAAATCGATGAAAAAAATAATAACGGTAGGAAGTTTGATCCTATTCATCTTTCTGATTGGCTTTTTCTTCTGGAGATTTTATTTTGTATTCGGTGAAGGCGTAAAAGCCGGGGAATTAAATTATTTTGAAAAGAAAGGCTACATGTTTAAAACCTGGGAAGGAAGACTGGTACAGGAAGGATTTCAGAGTCCCAACCCGGGCAGCCTACAAAGCAACGAATTCCGGTTTAGTGTAGCGGATGATGAAGTAGCCAGCCAATTGGATCGGGCAAGCGGGAAGTTTGTGGAGCTTCGTTACAAGGAATACCTCAGTCCAATCCCATGGAGAGGAGCAAGTAACTTTGTGGTGACAGAGGTATTGCAAGTCGGGGATAGCCGTCGTGGTCCATCTGAAAGGCATCCTATCGAGTGATTCCCTACAAATATGCGGCGAACATCTTAGGTGTTTTTTTAAAATCACCTATCTATTATTCTATTCAAGTGATTTTTTTTGATAAAGCAAATAGCCGTAATGAAAAAACAGGCCCCATTGTCTGTCTTTTGGGCTGTACATGTTGATACTCAATCCAAGGGGACCCACGGTGGAATCTACCACATAGGTAAGTGCTGTTACCCAATTGATTGGATTAAAAGAGGTTTCTAATGTGGAAGTCTGAAGAGAAGTAGCACGATATTGCCTTACCGGAGCCATTGCGTACACTTCCGCCCTTACATGTTGTTTGCCAAAAGTCCTGAATACCTGCTTGACCCCCAAAGCAGCATAACCCACTGCCCTTAAATCCGGGATAAACAAGGCAGGGCTATCCTGTAGCGGCTCAAAAGCCATGGAATTGATGACACCTGCCTGGTAGGAAGAAAAATTTCCCTGTGTGGAATAATATCCCTGTCCAAAAGCTCCTAAACTGTACCAATCCGTCACTTTATAATATCGGTCAAAAGTCCCATTGAAAGTCCAAAAAGCGTGGTTTTTGGTTAAAAAATTGCCCTGTTCCAAAGTACTTCCTGGTTGCAGCTGTTCCTGTCCCAACACCAGCCTCATCTTAAAAAAAGAAGCAGAACCTTGGGTAGGGTATTGTTTTTTATCCAGATTGAATTTATCCAAATCCATCCCGAAGACACCCCCTTTAAATTGCATTCGATCCAAGGTATCGGCGGCACTGAAGGTGGAAGTGTGACTGAACCTATCCGAATTGTTGAAGTGATCCGCTGTGATTTGCATCATGGTTGTTTTGCCGGTGGACCAGCCCAATGCCGCCCCTACTTTCCTGTCGATCCTTTGAACAATAGAAGTGGTTTCACCGGACAGGATCAAATCCCTTCCTGTGAGATAATCCCATCGATTAAAGGTAAAGCTAGGCCTGAAATAAAGGTTGAAGGCTGGATTAAGGTCAAACCTTGAACTCATTTGAAAGGCATTGTAAAATCTCCCAATGGCACCATTGATACTGAAGGATTGGGCAGCTTTACCAAATCGAAAGTAATTCATCCCCAAATAAGCAAAAGTGGAATTTCTACTGCTGATGTTCCCTCCCAACTCTGCGGTAAAAAGATTATCAACAGTTCCGGTCATCTTGAACAAAAATTCATCCGTCTCCTCATCATAAACCACAGAAGGGATCAAACTTTGGAAATGTTTGGTTCCCACCAATTGAAAATATCCTATTTCAATGTCCCTTAAGGTATACCTCTCATTTTCAGTATTGAAAAACTTGGTGATATACGCGCTCTTTTTTGGAGAAAGGTTGTCAAAGGTAATTTCACTGATGATCAGCTCTTCAGATCGATGTTGAAAGGGTTTTCGTTTTATTTCCAGTTGATCCTTATTCGTTCTGTGAGCGATTTTTGATTCAATTTCATCCAAATTTCTTAATGTAGCCTCATAACCAAGCTCAATCAGCCGGTTGGCATCTTTAAAATCGAACGCCGTAAAACCCTCAAGATCTGGCTGAATAAAAATGTCTTTATCAGTGAGTTTGGTGCTATCGGTTTTGTCTAAAAACATAAAAACAAAGCTTTCCCCCAGCACATCCTGATCTTTATCAAAGGGGTATTCAAGGTATTTATTTACAGACACATTGACCCCAATGACCCGGTCCACCCCAAGTTCCTCCCGGGCAACTTCCACCGGGAAATTGTTGTAAAGACCTCCATCAAACAGATACATGTCATTGTTCCTAATGGGGCGGTAGAAAAAAGGAACGGTCATGGTGGACCGAACCGCCCTGCCCAAACTACCTGATTTTAGGCTGATGGCTTTTTGGGTGAATACATCGGCTGCCACTACTCTCAAAGGAACCATCAGGCTGTCAAAATTCCCTTTGCTTATACCAGAAGCCGTGGCAAGGAGTTCTTCCATGACAAAATTCAAAGCCCGGTCGCTGGCCAAGGGATTGTCGATTCTGATATCAAAAGGCCACTCCACATCAAAGTTGAGCTGCAGAATATCCGGCTTTTTCCTGCTTCTTTCCAGCCTTTCAAAAAAAGCGTCAGACAGTTTTCCGTCTACCCAATTCTGAAAATCACTGGACAGGATGATTTCTTCCATTTCACTGGGACTATAGCCGGCAGCATACATGGCCCCTATCAACCCACCCATACTTGTACCTGTCACGGCATCTATGGGAATCCCGTTTTCCTCCAAAGCCTTTAATACACCAACATGAGCAATACCTTTTGCACCTCCCCCGCTAAGGACCAAACCGATCCTTTCTTGAGCGTTGACTAGCATAGGGATGATAAGGAAAAACAAAAGGCAGAGGTATTTGAACATGTGGGTTTGCGCGAAAAAATAAGGTCGGAGTAATCTGGGCAAAATTAAGGGATTTCAGTAAGCTTTACATGAATTGAACGAACTTAAAAATTGAAAAATATTTCTCCTTGCAAAAAAACGTAAATGGAGTTTGACTGTTCAGTCTATCTATATTTTAGGTTAAAACAAAAAATCTTGATTTAAGACTGAAATCAAATTTAACCCGAAGTTTGCAGCCTCTTTAAAGTATTCTCAACATCTACCCAAACAATGCCCCTGCAATTGTGGCTGTCATCATACAAGCTAACGTAGCAGCCAATAAGGCCTGCATGCCCAGCTTTGATAGATTGCCTTGCTGATTGGGAGCAATGCTTCCAATGCCACCCACCTGTATGGCGATGGAACTGAAATTGGAAAATCCGCATAGGGCATAAGTGGCAATGACAATCGATTTGGGGCTTAGCTGATTGGCTTCCTTCATTTCGGCCAGTCCTAAATAAGCCACAAATTCATTGATGACGGTCTTTTGACCAAGAAGTGAACCCACCTTCAGGGTATCTCCCCATTCCACACCAATTACCCAGGCAAAAACCCGGAAAACCTGACCTAATATGTATTCCATAGAAAATCCAGTAAATTCTCCTCCGGTAGTTGAGGCCACCAAGGCATTTAAACCCGTGTATTCACCGATAAGACCTGATAAGATGTAGTTCAAAGCGGCAATGACCGCTATAAAGGCCAGGAGCATCCCCCCCACATTTAGCGCCAGTTTGAGCCCTTCAGATGCACCAATGGACATGGCGTCGATAAGGTTTACCCCTAGATTTTCTTCATTGACCTGCAGTTCGGCGTTTAGGTTTTCTTTGTTGACCTCCGGTACGATGATTTTGGACATGACGATGGCGGCTGGCGCGTTCATGATACTCGCTCCCAGAAGGTAAGCTGCAAAGCGGGTCTGTTCTTCCAAGCTGTCCCCGCCCAAAAAGGCCACATATCCAGCCAAAACCCCTCCCGCAATGGTGGCCATGCCCCCTGTCATCAGGCACATGAGCTCCGACTTTGTCATATTGGGGATAAAAGGCCTAACCAAAAGGGGGGCTTCTGTTTGTCCCAAAAAGATGTTTCCGGCTGCTGATAGACTCTCCGGCCCTGAAAGCCTCATGGTCTTGGACATCACCCATGCAATGCCGTAGACTACTTTTTGCAAGACACCCAGATAATAGAGGCCGGCTGAGACTGTGGAAAAGAAGATAATGGTAGGAAGTACTTTGAATGCAAAAATGAATCCGAAAGAGTCAGAGGCCAAATCTCCGAAAATAAACATGGCACCAGCTTCCGAAAAACTAAGGAACTTAACGAAGGCCTTGCTGACCGTAGCGAAAATGGAGGCCACAAAAGCAACTTTGGTGATCAAAAAACCAAAAACAGCCTGTAGGCAAACCCCTATCCCGACCAATCTCCAATCTACGTTCTTTTTATTGGCGGAAAAAAGCAAAGCCACCCCAAGCAAGACAAAGATACCCAGCAAACCTCTTATGTAATCCATTCAGTCATAGATTATATGGATCAAAATACGATTTCATTTAAATCTAAGGTATGCATTTGGGTAAATAAAGCTTTAAGAATAAATAGCAAAAGCCTGAGGTATTTCAGGCTTTCGTTGCATATCAATTTCTTTTGTTGATTTCGTCCCGGATTTTGGCAGCTCTTTCGTAATCTTCATTTTTGATGGCTTTGTCCAGCATCTGATTGAGTTTGTCCAGGCTGAAATCCTTTAAAGAACTTTCCGATTTTGCTTTGGCCGTAGAATAGGCTTTGGGTTTTGAGGTCATTTTTTCCTTGGATTCACCCTCTTCAGTAAACTCTATCCCTGCCTCTGACATCACCTTGGTAGCGCAATAAATGGGAGCGTCAAAACGCACCGCTATGGCAATGGCATCAGATGGCCTGCTGTCAATTTCGATCTTTTTCCCAGTACTTTGACACACGATTTTGGCGTAGAAAACCCCTTCCCTCATGTCAGAAATCAAAATATAGTCTATGGTGAATTCAAAACTGGTGGAGAAGGATTTGAATAAATCGTGCGTCATTGGTCGGTTGGGAATGATTTTCTCAATCTCAATGGCGATGGCTTGCGCCTCAAACATCCCGATCACAATGGGCAGTCTCCTTCGACCTTCCACCTCCCCCATCACCAGGGTAAAGGAACCTGATTGGGAATGGTTGGACGATAAACCCAAAATTTCTAATTCAACAGTATTGTCCACGAAAATTTATTTATTGGCTTTGATAGCTTCGGTTAGTTTTGGAACCACCTCAAAAGCATCACCTACAATCCCATAATCCGCAGCCTTGAAGAAAGGCGCTTCGGGATCCTTGTTGATGACTACAATGTATTTAGATCCATTTACACCTGCAAGATGTTGAATCGCCCCTGAAATTCCAACTGCAACATACAAAGAAGGTGCAACTTTTACGCCTGTTTGGCCGACATGCTCATGATGCGGTCTCCATCCTATGTCAGAAACCGGTTTGGAACAGCCTGTGGCCGCTCCGAGTTCTTTGGCAAGGTCCTCAATCATGTCCCAGTTTTCAGGACCCTTCATGCCTCTGCCGCCCGAGACCACGATGTCTGCTTCCGGCAACAAAACCTCACCGGTGGCTTGGTCTGTTGAGGTGATTTTGGCTGCAAAATCCTTATCCTCCAAATTGGCCTCAAATTTTTCCACCGTTGCTTCACCTCCATCCGTTTTGAGATTTATCGCATTCTTTTTGACTGCTAGGATTTTGTTATCCGAGGTAATGCTGGTTTCTGCAAATGCCTTTCCGGTGTATATGCTTCTTTTTACCGTGTAGCCTCCTTCGGTTTCAGGAAGCTCCACCACATTGGATACCAAACCTGCTTTCAACTGTACCGCCAATCTAGCGGCTACGGCATCTCCTAGTGAAGATTTGGCCAATACAAGGGTATTTGCTCCCACTTTTTGGAAAACCTGTCCCACCGCATTGGCATGGGCCTGAATAATTCCTACTGACAGCTTTTCGTCAGCTACATGATACACCTTTGCCGCTCCCGCTGAACCGGCTTTAACCAGCTCTTCAAAAGAAATATTGCCCAAAGCTACGGCCACTACCTCACCGCCCACTTTCGAAGACAAAGCATGGGCATAAGATACCGCCTCCAGTGAGGACTTTTTAACTGCTCCTTCGGTGTGTTCAAGATATACTAATATCGACATCGTAATTTGTTTTTTAGTTAAATTTGGGATTATAAAATTTTGGCTTCATTTTTCAGAAGCCTTACCAATTCTTCCACATTGTCCTTATCTATCAATTGGACTGCCCCTTTCGCTGGTGGAAGTTGGAAGGCATTGACTTGGGAGAAGGTTTCATCGGAGATGGTTTCCACCACATCCAGAGGCTTTGTTCTTGCAGACATGATGCCCCTCATATTGGGAATCTTCCACTCTGCTATCGGTTCCTGGCATCCGGCTATAAAAGGAAGATCTACTTCTATGTATTCTTTACCGCCTTCAATCTCTCTGGCCATTTTTGCAGATTGCCCCTCAATATCCAGTTTCATCACCGGAGAGATAGAAGGCATTCCAAGCAACTCCCCTACCATGCCATGTACCATACCGCCATTAAAATCAATGGATTCCCTACCCATCAAAATCAAATCATAAGCACCTTCTTTGGCATAATGGGCTATTTGTAGTGCCACAAAATAAGCGTCTTTTGGAAAGGCATTGACACGGATGGCTTTGTCAGCACCTATGGCCAAGGCTTTTCTTAATGTTGGTTCAGTTTCAGCTTCCCCTACGTTCAAAACCGTAAGTTCCCCTCCAGTCTGATCGCGCAACTCCACCGCCCTAGCCAAAGCATAGTCATCATAAGGGCCTATGATGAACTGCACCCCGGTCTTGTCAAATTTGGTATTGTTGTCCGTAAATTGAATTTTGGAGGTAGTATCCGGAACGTGGGTAATGCAAACAAGTATTTTCATATGGTTAGGTTATTTTTCTTAAATTTCCGTGAATTTAACACATACCTACTGAATTAAAAAACCATTCCATGAGCAATTTGTCCCGTATTGACCAACTGCTTGCCTTTGTCAAAGAGGAGCCTGAAAACCCCTTCAACCTCTATGCCCTTGCTTTGGAATACCTTAGTACCAAACCGGAGGAAGCAGACAGGTATTTTACGAAACTATTGAAGTTACATAAAGGTTATCTTCCTACCTATTTCCATGCTGCCGCTTTTTATACCGACCAAGGGGAATTGGCCAAAGCAAAGTCAATTTATGAGGAAGGTTTACAACTGGCCCAAATGCAAGGCAATGGACATGCGCTCAAGGAATTGAAAAATGCTTTTCAGAATTTTTGTTTTGAATTTGATGTATGATTTTAAATTCCAAGTGTATCTTGGGGTGAAATGATGGTACCAAAAAACGCTTTAAGTTTCTGTTTCAGCGCTAGAGTGCTGATGTTGGCGGGAATTTTTTTCTTTTGTTTCCAAATCGAATCCTTTGCCCAAGGAAAAGATATCGAAGGGGAGATCACTTTGGCGGAATCTGCATGGGGAAATTTTCTCCGGGCAAAGGCCATTCCACTTAAACAAACCGAGGACTTTCAGCAAATTCTGGATGCCGCTGGAGACAAAAAGCTGGTCTTACTGGGTGAAGCCACTCATGGGACGTCTGAATTTTATACATTCAGAAGCGAGCTGAGTAAAAAACTGATCACAGAAAAAGGGTTTTCCTTTGTGGCGGTGGAAGGAAACTGGGTGGAAATCTACAAACTAAATGCTTACGTACAGGGAAAAACCGGATCAGGAAGTTCTGCTGCTGCGCTTTTGGGAAATTTTGATTATTGGCCCACATGGATGTGGGCCAACGTGGAAATGACCCAATTTATAGAATGGCTCCGTAAACACAACCAAGACGTTGCGCCAGATAAAAGGGTCGGGATATATGGCATGGATTTATACAACATGTGGCCGGCAAAATCTGCCATCATTGATTTTGCCTCGGTTTACATGTCAGAAAGCTATACACAGATCAAAAACCAACTGGGATGTTTTGACGATTTCAAAAACAGTGAGACCCGCTATGCCAGCGAAGTCAACCGAGGAGCCGCATCCTGTGAAATACAGACCAAAACCGTGTGGCAACTGATTCGGGCCAGGCAAGCCCAACTTTCACTGAAAGCCCCTGAAAGTTATTTTTATGCTATGGGGAGCACCCGGGTTCTTTATAATGCCGAGCAATATTTTAGAGAAAACGTGACCAATAAGGTGGGGGCTTGGAATATCCGGGTAGGTCATATGGAGGAAACCATTTTGAGTTTATTGGATCACCATGGCGAAGAAGCCAAGGGAGTGGTGTGGGCACATAACACCCACGTGGGGGATGCTTCCGCTGTGGAAATGGAAGATCCGGGATTGCGCAGTCTCGGGGAACTGACTAGGGCAACATTGGGTCAGGACAATGTCTATTTGGTGGGTATGTCTATGCAGGAAGGTCAAGTCATGGCAGGTAAAAAATGGGGTAAAGAAGGCAGGGTCCTCGACGTACCCAAAGGCCTGCAGGACAGTCTTGAAGATGTTTTTTCGGCGGTGGATCACCCGGTTTATTACCTGCTTTTCGAGGAATCGGACCGCTCTTCCGATTTTGCCCAATCTGCCTTAGCCCACCGTGCCATAGGCGTGGTCTATCAGCCTCGACGAGACGATCGATATTATCAGAATACGCTACCGATCCACCGTTACGATGCCATGGTGTTTTTCAAAACCACCAAAGCACTTAATCCCATTTGATTTTTTTAATTAAAAATACTTTGGGATTTATAGAATGGATTCCTTACGAAAGGTATTAACTTCCAAACAGATATTTTTCCAAAAAGTCATTTCTAAACTTACCTGAGGGATCATAAGTGGCCACTAAATTTTTAAAATCTTCCCATTTAGGATAACTGGCCTTGAGCTTTTCGGGACTTATCGTAAAGAGTTTGCCCCAATGCGGCCTCACCCCAAAGGGTTCAAGCTCCTTCTCGATCATAGGCAACAGGCCTTGGACCGCCTCCACTTCCTGCTTCCAGGTAAAATGAATGGCAATGGAATCCTGTCGGTAACAGGGGCTCATCCAGAGTTCATCTCCTTTGATGGAGCGGATTTCGGAAATGAATAGGTGGGGACCGATCTTAGCGCTTAGCTTTTTTACCGCGCGGATGGCCTCCACGGCATGGTGGTGGGGAACAAAATATTCAGACTGCAATTCCTTCCCACTGCTGGGCGTAAAACCCATCCGGAAATGAGGCAATCGGTCAAACCAAGGGCCCGGCACACCCATTTGTTCACTGCAATTTTCTGCGGATAGGTCCGCAATGGGATGTAAATTCCGTGTCGCGGCCTTACCTCCAAAAAACGCTGACATTCCAGCAAAGTCCTTTCCTCCTTTTGCCAGGGTTTTGATCCAAACCTCGTTGACTTGGTCACTTTGCAAGTCCGTGAACAGACTGACACTGTAAGCCGCGCCCATTATGGCATCGAAATTTGGATAAAGCTGTTCAAATGGCAGGTGTTCAAAAACAAATTGCTTGACCTGAAAACTTGGTTTTAGATCCAAGGTAATCTCTGTGACTACGCCCAAGGCTCCCAAACTTACCACCGCTCCATAAAAAGCTTCATCTTTGGAGCGGCTCAATCGAACCAATTCTCCATCAGCAGTGACCATTTCCAGCTCAGAAACGGCAGTGGCAAGGTTTCCGTTTTCCATCCCTGACCCATGCGTGGCGGTGATGCACCCTCCTACTACAGAAATATGGGGCAGGGAAGCCAGGTTGGCCAAAGCAAAACCCCTTTCCTCCAGGTAGGGAGCTAGTGTACCATACTTTATTCCCCCTTCCACCCTAACCGTTTTGGCTTGTTTGTCCAGATTTAAGACTTTGTCCCGGTTCTGCATGGCCAGAAGAAAATGCTGGCTGTCAGCAATGGTATTGAAACAATGTCGGGTACCCAATGCTTTGAGCTTAGGTTGTTTCCTGATGATTTTTTGGATTTCAGCCAATTGCTCGGGGTAGCTTACTTTATCCGTCCCGTACACCAGGTTTCCCGCCCAGTTACTCAATTTTTCCATTTTGATCAAATCTTTGGCTTGTACGAAGATAGGACTTGCCAGCAGTAGGGAGAACAATTTCAAAAATGTATTTCTTTCCATGCCTTTAGAGGTCGTGCATCAATTTACACTTAAATCAATCAAAATAAAATTGGGCATCCTGTTGAAACCTCAAAAAATCTAAATGCTGAATTGAAAGCCTAATTTTGGCATATGATATTGGCATGGCGGGCAATGACCTGCCACTTACCCTCCTGATATTTCCAGATGTTGGTGTACCTTCTGAGCACGGTTCTCCCAGCAGATGGAGCTTCACCTGTGGGGACGACCGTTTCCAATCCCATAACGATCACCAAATCACCTATTTCTTTGATGGCCTCTATGTCACGGGTAAAGGATTCATAGTGGATGATGCCCCCCCGCATTCGCTCAAACACAGCAGATTTCCCTTGGATCACCTGATAACCTGGGTTGTTGACCATAAAATCAGTCGCCCAGATTTTATCCAACGTCTCCATATCTTGGCCAAGTACTGCTAAACTTTCTTCCAATTCCAATTCTCGGATTTGTTGGGTAATTTCATTTTCTTGAATAATCTCCTGGGCAAACATGGAGGTAGACCACATCAAACCCACCAAAGTCAAAAATAGGCTGTTTCTCATTTTAGTGCTCTTTTAAGAAGCTAACATAATGGGCCAGTAATCTAAAATTACTTGGATACTCAAGTAGTAAAAAAAGCAACGGGCCTTAAATTTCAACTTTTCAAGACCATCAAAAAAGATAATTAAAGGTAAAACCAATTCGGTCCATTTCCAATACACCCTTTTATAATGACCTGTCTTTTAAACAATTATAAACAGAATAATTTCCCTGTTTTTCTTCGGTAAAAATTCAAAAAAGTTTAATTTTAAGCGTCTGTTTTAGCTTGAGTGCCAAATCCAATTGTCTTTAGCGTATGCTTTTCAATCACAAAAAGTATAGGTTCTATTTTTTGGTTTGATGTAAATAATTTTTCCCGAATTCAGAAACATGAAATCCATTCCTGTCCATAAGGAGAATGAAAACACTGACCGGCTAATCCGATATATTGTTGAACATACCCATCATGAATTCGGAGAGCAGTATTTCCTGTCCTTTGTAAAACATTTGGCAGAAGCGCTACAGGTTAAAGGTGCTTGGGTCACTGAACTCCGGGAAAAAGAAATGCGGTTGAGGTCTTTGGCTTTTTGGTTTGATGATCATCATGTGGAGCACTATGAGTATGATCTGATCAATACTCCCTGTGAAATGGTCATCAACCAACAAGAATGTTTTTTGGTAGAAGACAAGGTTATAGAACTTTTTCCGGATGACCCGGATCTCAAACCATTGAATGCGGTCAGTTATATGGGTTACCCACTGTTTGATTCTTCAGGCAAAGTGATCGGCCATGTAGCCATCTTACATGATGAACCGCTCTATCCTTCCACTGAGCAAGAGGCCATCTTCAACCTTTTTGTTCAACGGGCCAATGCAGAATTTATAAGACTCAAAACCTCCCAGCAGCTGGAGGAAAAAAAGCAGAAACTTTCTTCTCTGATCAACAGTGTGCACGATGCCATCTTGGAAACAGATGATACAGGATTCATTACTCTGGTCAATCCGGCTGCTGAAAAACTTACTGGCTTTAAACTTCAAGCACTTGAGGGAAGTTTGATTTTCAGTCTATTTGAAAAGGAGAGTGGGGATTACTTAAGGAAAACCTTAAAAAATATTCGTGACGAAGCAAAAGCCTTTCCAAATTTAAAAGACCGGAAAGAACTTTACTGTATCCATGCCAAAGGGGATACCATTCCTGTAGAGGCTTCATTGTGTCAATACAAAGTTCATGACAAACAATACATGACCCTGATCCTACGGGATTTGAAAGCGCTGAAAATGGCAGAGCAGCGGATTGAGATCATGGAGGAAAAATATGCCTTTAATGGTGCTCCGAGAAGGTCAGGAATCATCGGAGATTCACCGGTCATGTTAAGGCTGATGGAAGAAGTAGAGCAGGTTGCTGAAACAGACAGCACCATCCTTTTGCTGGGTGAATCGGGTACAGGGAAAGAGGTCTTTGCCAAATACATCCATCAACTGAGCAAAAGATGGGAAAAACCACTGATCAAGGTCAATTGTGCAGCTATCCCGCTCAATCTGATAGAAAGTGAATTTTTTGGGCATGAAAAAGGTGCATTTACTGGAGCTGTTTCCCGCAGAGACGGACGATTCACACTGGCTGATGGAGGCGCTCTTTTTCTGGATGAAGTGGGTGAATTGCCCCTGGAAATGCAACCCAAACTGCTGAGGGTACTGCAAGAGGGAGAATTTGAAACCGTAGGTGGGCAACGGACCCTCAAGGTCAATGTAAGGATCATTGCAGCCACCAATAGAAATCTGGAAGAAATGGTGAAAAAGGGCACTTTCAGAGAAGACCTTTATTACCGTCTTAATGTCATTCCCCTGACCTTGCCCTTGCTCAAGGAAAGAGGCGGAGACATTCTTTTGTTAGCGGATCATTTTATCAGACAGTTCAGCAGGGAAACCGGGAAACCCATCCTGCCTATGGATGAGGAACAGATAAACCAACTTTTGAAATACCCCTGGCCAGGCAACATCAGGGAGTTGGCCCATGTCATAGAAAGGGCAGTGATCCTTTCCAAAGGAGGAAAACTGGATTTGTTGCGCTTTTTGCCCTTTGATAATACACAAATAGCTACTTCCCAAACCGACCCATTGGATCTCATCCATCTCAAGGTCATGTCCATGGCGGCATTGACCCAACTTGAAAAAACCAATATCCTCAAGGCTTTGGAACTCACCAAGTGGAAAATTGCAGGACCACAGGGAGCTGCTGCCCTCTTGGGAATTCCTCCCACCACACTCAATTCCAAAATCAAAGCTTTTCAACTCAAAAAAACTCACGAATAATCGTGAGTTTATTGGCGAAATTTCGCCATTCACGAATTTCCATTACTTGTAAAACCCTCATAACTGGCTTCAAAGGCTGTTTTTCGGCTTTGGCATGTAAGTAGCCTTAGGACTGGCATGTTCAACAAAAAAACAACAAAATGAAAAACTTATCTAAAACCCAATGGACGCCCAAAGTGGTAACGGCATTGCTATTGGCAGCGATCCTGTTCAATCTAGGGATTGCTAGAAATGATTATTTCAATACAGACAACCTAAACCCCAAAATCAAAATGGAAACAACAGAAAAGAAAAAGAAAAAAGCCAATGAAACCGCCAAGATCAACGGTTTTGCATTAGGAGACATTGTAGGCACAGTAGAAGCCATTCAGGCCAATCCGGACATTGCCAAATTTCAGTTCCGTGTTCAGAACAAATGGATCAATGGTGGCCACAACCGCAGCTGGATCAAAGACTTTTATGGAGGAGGACAAGAAGATGATTCCAGAAAAAGACCTTTTGTCTATGACAATTCTGAGCCTCCGATTTTACTTGGCAACAATGAAGGAGCCAACCCTGTAGAATACATCTTACATGGTCTGGCTGGCTGTATGACCACCACACTGGCCTTGCATGCCGCAGCAAATGAGATTTACCTGGAAAGTGTGGAATCTAAATTGGAAGGAGATTTGGATGTACAGGGATTCCTGGGTCTCAATGATCAAATCAGGAACGGTTATCAAAATATCCGCATAACCTTTCAAATCAAAGGAGATCTTTCTGAAGATGATAAGGAAAAACTAGCTTCATTTGTGAAAAAATCTCCTGTTTTTGACATCGTGACCAATCAGGTTCCTGTACAGGTAGATTTGCAATATAAAAATTTGCAACACGCACTTGATGGCATTAAAGGCACATTACTCCATGACTTCGGGTAATGTGCTTTTGTATGGGTAAAAATCCATCACAGTATTAAGTCCCCAATTAAGAAAGTAAAAGATCGATTTGATATTGAAAAATTATTAGAAAAAATGTTTTTGTAGAATCATTATAGAAGTAATTGACTTTTGTGGTTTTTGGGTATCTTTATCTAATCCACCAAAAGCCTATCAAGAATACCTATGGCCATTTCCACCGAAAACATCCTATTGATCGGTTCCATACTGATCTTTATTTCGTTGTTGGCGGGAAAAACTTCATTCAAATTTGGCGTTCCAACATTGATTTTTTTCTTGGGGATAGGCATGCTGGCCGGTTCAGAAGGAATCGGCAAGATCTATTTTGATGACCCCCAAAAAGCCCAGTTTATTGGTATAGTAGCCTTGAACTTTATCCTTTTTTCCGGTGGACTGGATACCAATTGGCAGGCCATCAGACCTGTGCTTTGGCAAGGACTTTCCCTGTCCACACTGGGTGTTTTTCTGACTGCCGCCTCTGTAGGAGTTTTTGTCCATCTTGTCACCGATTTCTGTTTGTATGAAGGGTTGTTGTTGGGGGCCATCGTTTCTTCCACCGACGCAGCAGCTGTTTTTTCAATCCTAAGGTCTAAAAACATTGCACTCAAAAACCAGCTGAGGCCCATGCTGGAGCTGGAAAGTGGAAGCAATGATCCCATGGCATATTTTCTCACCATCGCCTTTATGGGACTGGTTTTGAATCCGCAGTCCAGTGTTTTAAGCATCATTCCGTTGTTCTTACAGCAAATTCTCATCGGAGCTGCCATGGGTTTCCTTTTTGGCTACCTTGGAAAAGTTACGATTAACCGGATCAAATTGGGCTTTGAGGGCTTGTATCCGGTACTTGTCATTTCCCTGATGTTTTTTAATTTTTCTTTTACTGATTTTGTAGGAGGCAATGGGTTTCTTTCGATTTACATCTGTGCGGTTTATTTGGGAAATCAGGATTTTATCCATAAAAAATCGGTTTTACAGGCTTTTGATGGCTTCGCCTGGTTGATGGAAATAGTGCTTTTCCTTACTTTAGGTCTTTTGGTGTTTCCGAGTCAGGTGGTGCCAGTTATGGGTATAGGTTTTGTCATTGCCATATTCCTGATTTTTGTGGCAAGACCTGTAGGGGTCATGTTGGCACTTCTCTTTTCCAAGGCGAGTATCAAAAGCAAAGCCTTTGTCTCATGGGTAGGCTTAAGGGGTGCTGTTCCGATAGTATTTGCCACCTATCCGCTGCTCAACGGGGTAGAAAAATCACAGATGATCTTCAATATGGTCTTCTTTATTTCCCTCACCTCCATTCTCGTCCAGGGTACCAGTCTATCCAAAATGGCCTCTTGGCTCAATCTCACACTTCCTCAAGACCTAAAACCCAAGCGGCCCAATGAAATCCTGCTATCCGATGAGGCCAAAGAAAAAATGATGGAAATCGAAGTAGACCCCAAAGGTGAGGCGGTAGGCAAAAAAATAGTAGAATTGGGGTTTCCTCCCTCCACGATCATTGGCTTGATCAAAAGAGATGGCAAATACCTTACTCCCAATGGCGCCACCATTCTCCTTGCCAATGATTTACTGATGATCCTGACCGATCAGGAAGATGGACTGGCCAAAGTACAAGAAATCCTAAGCCGCCCTAACATGGATCTGGGCAAGGATGCTCCCTTACACCAATGAAAAAAAATGGCGCTGACCCTATGGATCTTTTTTTACCCAGTGAAAGAAATTTAACCGCAGCCTAAGCCGGGGGGCTTTTATCTCTAAGATAACTTGACTAACTTGTAGGATAGTGAAACAAAACCAATACTAACCAAAATTAAATTGTTATGATCAGAAAAGCGAAAGCGGTATGGAAAGGCAGTGGCAAAACAGGAAAAGGCCATTTGACCACCGACAGCCATGTTTTAGAGCAAACTCCTTATGCTTTTAATACCCGTTTTGAAAATGAAAAAGGCACCAATCCCGAAGAATTGATTGCCGCAGCCCATTCCGGTTGCTTTGCCATGAAGTTGAGTTTTAACCTGAGTGGCGCAGGCTTTGAGCCCGAAGAGCTGCAGGTAGAAGGACAGGTATCTTTTGAAGATGGGAGTGTGACCAAATCCCACCTAGTGCTCAAAGCCAAAGTGGAAGGCATTGACGAAGACAAATTCGCCGAACTGGTCAAAGATGCTGAAGAAAACTGTCCCATTTCCAAATTGTTGGATACCAAAATTTCAGTGGAATACACCTTGAATTGAATTTAGGCCACCAACCGCTAACACGCTATCCGATTTCTCCTGTCGGGTAGCGTTTTTTTTTAAGGTAGAGGTGACCTTGTTTATTGTAACGGTTTCGGACTTTGCGTTCTGGCGGGATTAGGAGCACAAAACATTTAATAAGCCCTAATTTAATAGAAGCACAACTTTTCCCGCCATAGCGGGAAAGCTCTAATTTTGCACGTTACCCCGTCTGACGCATAATTCGTGAGGTAGGACTTTTTTATTACCCGCTCTTTTAATTGTCCATTTGTCTCCAATATGTTTTCTTATCGCAACGTATCCAGGCTCCATTTCCTTTAACTCCTTTAAGGTTGGATCTTTGTCCATAATCTCATTTAGTCCAACAACTTTTGCAACGCTCTCAAAGTCCTCAAACTCGTCATCACTGAAAAATTGCCATGTTCCATCTTCAATGTCATGCGTAACATAGGTTATATCCTTGTTGTCTTCAAGTATAAACTTTGTTGTATATACAGCTGTGTCGGTTGAATTTTCCAATTTATTTATATTTTTTTTGTCCAACTTTAAGAACTCCGATTTTATTGAATTGAATTACATTGTCCATAGTAGGAGACCAAAGTTGAAACTCATCTGTCCCAAGTAACGGTTTTATTTTTTCAATTATTTTTTCTTTTTTAAGTTGTTCAGAAGTTGTTCGTCCGTAGATAAATAATAATTCCTCGTCCTTTAAGTGGTCTTTAATTAATTTCTCCAACAGATCAAATTTGATTTCATTTTCAGTCCCAAAATGTATCCAATCTTTGTCCCAAATCACCAATTGTATCATGTGACTTGTTGCATTATACATTTCTCTTGAATCCATTGACTATAATTTTTTTAAAATACCCTACAACTCCAAAATTAATATCCCTCAATCAAAAACAAGTATCAATCCCCCTTGTTTTTGACGATCAGAAACCAGTTGTGATCCAGCTCCAGGTAGCCAAAATCATAGCAATACACATAGATGTTTCCCTTTTTGTTGGTGTACGTGTGGGTGCAGAATTTAAATTGAAAACCTTTGCCCAGTAACCTTTCCCGGGTCGTTTTGGCAGTCTCCTCCTCTCCCATCAAAAGCTCTGAAAGGATGTGGCGGTTTTTGCGAAGGGCGTTGTTGATGTTGCGGATCAGGTTGTTGCTGACCGACTTGATCTGATTGTTGTAGCCGTTTCTGCAATAATCATCACAAAATTTTTTGTCTATCCTCCCCTGCACGGGCTTTTGACAATACAAACAGTTTTTCTTCTCCAGTTCCATAAAAAATGAGGTTTTGGTTAAAAATCAAACTTAAATTAAGAATTTAATTTGAGAACTGCAAACGTGTACAAACGCTTACAAACGGATGGAAACGAAAAACAACCGAATTAGTTTTGCGCCAAGTCCCAACTTTGTATCGTTCGCTATCTGAAATGGATCGGACATCAAAAAAATCTTTTAACCTTAAATTTTAACATCATGAACGCTTTAAGAAACAGAGTACAGTTGATCGGAAGAATGGGAGACAACGCAGACGTAAGGAAATTGGAGAGCGGCAAAGCTCTTGCCAGATTCAGCATGGCCACCAATGAGGTGTATTACAACAGCAAAGGAGAGAAAGTGGAAGAAACCACCTGGCACAATGTAGTGGCTTGGGGCAAGCTCGCCGAGACCATTGAAAAATACACCCACAAAGGAAGCGAGATCGCCATACAGGGCAAGTTGGTCAACCGCTCTTATGAAAGCAAGGAAGGTGAAAAAAAGTACATCACCGAGATCCATGCCGCAGAGGTTTTGCTGATGGGCAGCAAAGCGGCCGCAGTGGGTTAAGGAAATACCTTTACTCTTGCAATAAAGCTTCAAAGGCATGTTGCCTTTGAAGCTTTATTATTTTTGGGGGATTGAATCTTGGTGCCGGGACCAGTGATTTACTGCTTCACTTCCGAGGCAATGTGAAAAAACAATCTGAAAAATTCATGTTTTGGTTTTGAGGTATTGTTGAACATATAGGCGCAAATGGAAGTTCTTTGGCTGAAGAAACAAAAACATGAAAAGTTTACCTTTCCTTAAATTCTAAAAGTCATTTAATTCGACTTCTACAATGCCATCCTCAAAATCAGCTTTACTTTTTATTTTCATTACCATACTGGTGGATGTGATTGGCATAGGTATAATCATTCCCATCATCCCGGAATTGATCATGGAATTGACAGGTGAAGGCACCCATGTTGCCATCATCTATGGAATGTGGCTTACTACTTCATTTGCCGGGATGCAGTTTTTGTTTTCTCCGGTGTTGGGTGAGATTTCAGACCAGTATGGCCGAAGACCTATTTTATTGATGGCATTGTTGGGATTGAGTATAGACTATATGATCCATGCCTGGGCACCGACAATCATTTGGCTTTTTGTAGGTAGGTTCTTGGCTGGAATTACCGGAGCGAGTCTGACCGTGGCTTCCGCTTACATTGCGGATATCAGCACAAAAGAAAACAAGGCAAAAAACTTTGGCGTAATCGGAGCTGCTTTCGGATTGGGTTTCATCATCGGTCCCGGTATCGGTGGCTTTTTTGGAAATATTGACATCCGATTGCCTTTTTACATTGCTGCAGGATTGACATTCTTGAATTTTCTTTTTGGATGGTTTTTCGTTCCAGAGTCCTTGGTGCAGGAAAACAGGAGACCCATCAATTATTCCAAAATGATTCCAGGCGCATCATTGGTAAGCCTAAAAAATTACAAAGGGGTTTTGTTGCTTATCGCAGCCTTTTTTCTGGCCAACCTGGCTGGGCAGGCGTTGCCATCCACTTGGTCTTACCACGGGATCGAGAGATACAATTGGAGTCCAAGGGACATTGGCATTTCTTTGATGGTAGTCGGTTTGGCAGTCTCTATTGTGCAGGGATTTTTGGTTGGATATTTGGTAAAAACCTTCGGAAAGCGAAAAGTCATCACGGTAGGATTTCTTTTTTGGACGATAGGAATGTTTCTTTTTTCTCTTGCAAGCGAACCGTGGATGCTTTATGTATTCTTATTTGCTTATGCCTTTGGGGGAATAGCAGGACCTACTGTCCAAAGTATCATTTCGGATGAGGTTTCCGAAAAGGAACAAGGCAACCTGCAGGGAGCCATCTCAGGATTGGTAAGCCTTACTTCCATTTTAGGCTTGCTGATTTTCTCCCCTACTTTCTATTACTTTACCAATCCCGAAGGATCGATTTATTTTCCCGGAGCGCCATTTGCCCTGGCAGCTATTTTTCTGTGCACGGCATTTATTCTGACACTTTTTGCCATGAAAAAGATTTTCGGAAAGGAGAACACAAAGGAAATTGCCCTTGCAGAAACTGGTGGTCTTTCCACCTCTCCTATAAACTTGGTAGAAATTAGGAAGTAAAGGCTTACTTCTTGTAAGAAGTTAAATGGTATAATGGTGTACCCTTAGCAATTGAAACGGGCCTATGGCTAAAGCAGAAGTGATCATGCTATGATTTTTTGTTCCATCTGCCGATTAAATCCAGCAACAGCACCCTTTTTCACTTTAGCGAATTTCCCTTCCCAAAAAAACATTATTCAAATAGAATACACTCGCGCTTTTGTATCGATCATTCTTTGACTAGTGAAATTCAAAGTGAAACTAACAAGTTAAAAAAATAAATACATTTGAAGTGAGAAATTTTAATTTGGATTTCGATAATTTACCAGAATGAAATTCAAAATAAAGGAGCTCTATCTTAATGCAGGCCTTGTATGGCGAAAGTATCCTTTCGTTCTTCTCTTTGCTTTCCTTGGAACCGCTTTACTGATTCTTGGTATTGAAGTCTCAGAATTCAAGCTAGAGGAGATTTTTTCATTCAGAAAAGAAAAACTGTGGGATTTTCCTTTCTACAAATTGAGCATGTTATCCATGCTGGGAATTTCTTTGTCTTTTGGATTGACCATGTTGGATGAAGTCAAAAAAACCAAATGGATCCAAATCTTTAGCATTGTATTGATCATCTTTTATTATTTTTTGTTTCCAAATGACCTTAAGCAATGGTCGGCATTTGACACGACTTTGTTTATAGTAATTGCCATTCTGCATCATCTCCTCGTTTCCTTCCTTCCCTTTTTGTTTCAAGCTAACAATGAATTGGATTTTTGGAGCTATAACAAGTCCCTGTTTTCCAATGCAGCCCAAACAGCCCTCTTTGTAGGTGTACTCACCGGTGGGCTTTTGCTGGCCATAGCGGCAGTTGAAACACTCTTTGGGCTTCATTTCGCGAATTCAAGACCCTATTTATACGTGACTTTGTTTTCATCTATATTTGGCTCCTGTTTTGTGTTTTTACTTTTTGGATTAAGTGGATTCCAAAGTCTGGTTCATGATCGTGAAGTACCGGTAGTTCAGCAATTTTTTGTTCAGTACATCCTGATTCCATTGCTATTGGTTTATGGTCTGATTTTGTACGCTTACGGAATCAAAATTCTGCTGGAGTGGTCTCTTCCCCAAGGTTGGGTGAGCTATATGGTCATTGCCTACAGTGTCTTGGGTTTGGTTTCTTTGCTACTCATCTATCCCCTATCCAAGCATACGGACAAAATTTGGGTCAGATGGTTTGACCGTATTTTTTTCTACTCTTTGTTACCGGTTTTGGTACTGTTGTTCGTAGCCATATTCACGAGGTTATTTGCATATGGCATTACCCCTAACCGATACTTTGTCTTGATCATTGCCTTTTGGGTCGGAGGGATAAGTTTCTTCTTTATTTTCTTCAAAAGTGCCAGCATCAAAGTCATCCCTGTTTCACTTTTTGCCTTGGGACTTTTTAGCATTGCCTTCCCATTCCTGAATGCGTTTAGTACCTCCATAAGAAGCCAAAAAAACCAATTCCTGAAAATTCTGATTGAAAATGAATTGTTGGAAAATGATAAAATTAATTTCAAGAAACCAATCAGCCACCAACTTGCCGATCAAGTCAGCAGTACAGGTGTTTTCCTCCTTAACAATGGTCAATCCGAATTTGTGGAGCAATTCATCCATGACACTGAAATTGAAAGACGAGAGTATAACAACCGGTATGCGGCATGGTCATTCAGGCAAAATTTTGAAAACATCCTTCACGATGATCAAAATCAAACCTTGCTGGAATTTGTCATAACCAGAAGGGATTCAGAAAATCAAAGCTTTACAGATGTCAGGGATGCCGACTTTGCACTTCTTTCAGAAAGGATTTATTCCACATATAAAGTTGAACTGGAAGCTTACTACATCCAAATTGATCAAGTCAACTTGAAACATTCCAACCCAAAAAAAATGAATTTTAATCTATATGCAAACAATGGACAGTTTTTGGAAAGTTATGATTTGATCCATTACATCAAGCAACAATTTGAAGAAAAAAAGCAAAGGCCAGGGCAGGGTGTTTTCATCCAAGCTGATTTTAGCCACAGTTTTGCCTTAGGCAGCTATGATATAACTGTGGTATTCGATGAAATAAGATTTACAAAGTATCACTTCGATAAACAAACTGAACAAAATCAAGACTGGGTTTTTGAAAATGTAGATTTCTTTCCCACTTACGTGGTTTTGGTAAAGAAAAGGTAAGTTCCAAGCCTTCAAATTGCCAGTTGGTGAATTAGATTAGTCTGTAAGCTTGAAGCATTAATTCCTTATAAAAACCACTTTCTTTAAAGCAGCCCATGAAACGCGCTTTTCCCCACCCTTTGGTCATCATGCTTGCATTTGTCATCCTGGCCACCATCCTTACCTACCTGATACCCGCTGGTGCCTACCAAAGGAATTTGGATGAAGCTACGGGCAGAGAGGTGGTGGTAGCGGGAAGCTATGAGGTAAAGGAAAGACAACCCGTCGGATTGGGAAAAATGCTCCTCAGTATTCCGGAGGGAATCATTGATGGCGCTGAGGTGGTAGTTCTGATTCTAATCATCGGGGGTGCTTTTTATGTGGTGGATAAGACAGGCGCCTTTCAGGCAGGACTGGAAGTTTTGATTGGGCAATTCAAAAATACCAAAGGCTATCTTTTGGCGATCATTGGTGTCCTTTTTGCCACGGCGGGTGCTTTGAATGGGCTTCAGGAAGAAATCGTGGCCATGATACCCATGCTGATGGTATTGAGCCAACGGATCGGATATACCAAATTGGCCGGTGTGTCCATTTCTTTAGGCTGTGCCGTTTTGGGTGGGGCATTTGGACCGACCAATCCATTTTCGGTAATCATCGCCCAAAAAATTGCAGAAGTACCTGTGTTCTCAGGTGGAAGCTTCAGGTTAATTTTTTTGTGCATTGCATTGGCTTTTTGGATCCTTTATGTGATCAAAAATGGTAAGGACAGCACTGTGCCTCAGCCTGAAACCTCTGAGCTCAAAGGCAAAATTTCCTTGGCCCATCGCATTTGCCTGCTATTGGTAGGACTGACTTTCGCAGTCATGATTTATGGACTGACTTACCGGGGCTGGGATTACAATGAAATGTCCGCCATATTTTTTGCCATGGGAATTACTATTGGGATCATCGGTGGACTTGGGATCAATGGAACCGCCAAGGCCTATTCAGAAGGTTTTTCTGAACTTATTTTTGCCGGTATCATTGTGGGACTGGCAAGGAGCATATACTTGGTTTTGGAAGATGGAAGCATCATTGACACCATCATTTATGCCCTTTTCCAACCCTTGGATAAACTTCCTCTCGCCTTATCTGCACTCGGCACGATGGTTTCTCAAGCGCTACTTCATATCCCGGTACCCAGTACCTCTGGGCAGGCCGTCTTGACCATGCCATTACTCAGTCCCCTTGCCGATTTGATAGGCCTCTCCAGACAAGTAGTGGTATTGGCCTACCAATATGGGGCAGGTTTGATGGATTTGATCACCCCGAGCAATGGAGCTCTGATGGCCATATTGGCCACAGCAGGCATTTCCTATAAGGATTGGATAAAGTTTATTTGGAAACCTATCCTGGTGGTGTTCTTGATCGCTGCCGTATCAGTTATCTCCGGAGTAATCTTCCTAAAGTGAGTTTTACTTGGTGATTTTTTTTATTTAACCCTACAAACATTCGGGATTCAAAATTTAATTAACTAATTTAAAGCTACTTATATTCCAAACTTCGATTTTACTTGAGGTTAAAAGAGCAAGTGATTCATTTCGTTAAAGGCCTTTTATGAACTACACCGAAGATTCGGTGACCCTCATTTCCCGAGGTTAAGGAAGCGTTCCGTGAGATTTTGTCCCAGTGTTTGGGATCTCTAGCAATTTATTACTAAAACCTATTTCGGATTTAAACCAGCCATAAATCATGAAAAGAGTCGCTATTTTATCCATTGATGGTGGGGGCATCCGGGGCATCATTCCAGGTGTGATCCTCAGAGTCATAGAAGAAAAAATCCAAAGAAAAACCAACAACCCGGATTCGCGATTGGTGGACTACATAGATTTTGTAGCGGGTACCAGCACAGGTGGTATTTTGGGTTGCGGCATGCTGATCCCGGATGCCGAAAATCCAGAAAGGCCAAAATACACCATGCAGCAGGTAGTGAATCTTTACTTAGAGCATGGTGGAGAAATTTTCAGAAAACCGTTTGGACATCAGCTTGTAAGCATTTTTGGGGTGAGACGGGAAAAATTTCCCAATTCCAACCTGACCCAAATTCTGGAAAAGGAATTCGGGGATACCAGACTCAGCCAACTTTTGAGGCCTTGTATTTTTACGGCTTATGACATAGAAAACCGGCAGGCTACTTTCTTCAAACAAGCCAGGGCCTGTGAAACAGAGGCCAAAGATTTTTATCTCAAAGACGTAGCTCAGGCTACCGCCGCGGCACCCACCTATTTTAGAACCGCCAAAATCACTTCGGTTATGGGGGTGACTTACCCACTGATAGACGGTGGCGTCTTTGCCAACAACCCAGCCATGTGTGCTTATGCTGAAGCCCGAAAGTGCAACTTTGGAGAAATTGTCAGTCCCAGTTCCAAAGACATGTTGATGCTTTCTTTGGGCACCGGAAGTGTGGATGAAAAAATCCCTTATGAAAAAGCCAGGAATTTTGGGATGGTACAATGGATCAGACCGCTGATATCCATCATGATGTCAGGAAATTCCGAAACGGTCTCCCATCAATTGGTTTGGCTTTTTGATGCAGGAAAAAATCCGGAAGGTTACATCCGCATTGAACCTGAGCTATTCAATGCCAAACCGGATATGGATGATGCCAGTCAACAAAACCTAAATGCACTTAGAGAGGCTGGATTACGATATGTAGACAAAAATGAAGAAAAAATTGACCATATTGTAAGCAGATTAGTCGAAAATAAATCCACATAAACCTATTCCATGCGTATCAATGACCACCAACCTCTTTTGCCCTATCTAGCGGCAGAGGACCGGTATGACCACATGCCTTTTAGAAAATGCGGGCAGAGTGGATTAAAATTGCCAGCCATCTCTCTGGGGCTCTGGCACAACTTCGGGCACAATGCTGACTTTAAAAATGCAAGAAGCATTCTCAGAACTGGCTTTGATTTGGGCATCACCCATTTTGACTTGGCCAACAATTATGGCCCACCTTACGGTTCGGCAGAAGAAACCTTTGGGAGAATCATGCAAAAGGACTTTGCGGTATACAGGGACGAACTTATCATATCCTCAAAAGCCGGCTGGGACATGTGGCCGGGACCTTATGGAAATTTTGGATCAAGAAAATACCTGATTGCCAGTTGTGACCAAAGTCTGAAGCGGATGGGGCTGGAATATGTGGACATTTTCTACCACCACAGACCCGACCCAGAAACTCCATTGGAAGAAACCATGGGGGCTTTGGATCATTTGGTCAGGCAAGGTAAAGCACTCTATGTAGGCATCTCCCAATATTCCGCAGCAGATACCGCCAAAGCTGCAAAAATTCTCAAAGAACTGGGAACACCCTGTCTGATCCATCAACCCCGCTACAGCATGTTTGACCGCTGGGTGGAAAATGGACTGTTGGAGGTTTTGGAAAAGGAGGGGATCGGAGCGATTGCCTTTTCTCCTCTGGAACAAGGCATCCTCTCCGACAAATATCTAAACGGAATTCCAAAGGATTCAAGAGCAGCCAAAGATGGCCGTTACCTTACAGCCAAGCAGATTACTCCGGAGGTACTCAACAAAGTCCAAAAACTCAATGAGCTGGCCAAAAAACGAGGCCAAAGTCTCGCGCAAATGGCCATCGCCTGGCTGCTCAAAGATCCCCGAATCACCACAGTACTGGTAGGGGTAAGCAAACCTGAACAGCTGAAAGAAAATGTGGCGGCCGCACAAAATGTTGTTTTTAGCAAGGAAGAATTAGATAAAATCCAAAAAATACTTAACTGATTTAACCTTGCATCAAAAAAGGCCATTCTTTTGGAAGATGGCCTTTTTTTATTGATTTTTTCAACTAGCGAACCGTGGTTTCCAAGGTGGCCAAGTAAACCCATTTTTGGTCCCTTGAGCTCAAACCTTTTTCCATCTCCATCTGACGCTCTTCACTGATGTCCAGGTCCTCATACTCCATGGAATTGAAAAACTGCATGTAATCTGAGTAGACATTGAGCGTCATATGGGTATAGCTGGCTTCACTTCCTGTAGGAACGGCATTCCGCAGCAAACTCCAACTGGCCATCAGGTCATTGTTGATTTTTTTCTCGTGCCAAGGTTTATACAGCCGCATTTCTACATCCTCATATTCATCAAATCGGCCCTCATGGGCTTTCATCAGGTCAAAAGAAGCCAAGGTGCCCGGTTTCATCTTGAAATTGTCCTTGGAATGATCAATTTCCACCATATAAGAACGAAGCGCCAAATCTCTGTATTTGGAGGCATTTTTGATGGTATTGGTCAATTGGTTGATGGACATATCCGGATAAACCTTGTTGGCCAATGCAATCAATCGGCTTTCGGATAGTCCGTTCATCATTTTCACAGGATCATTGAAATAGGTAATGGTGACGTATTGGAACTGCTGATCACTGCCTCCGGATTTCATCGACCAAAAATCCCAGCCTGTAATGTCACCACTATTCACAGCTTCACTATACACCTTTTCCATGAATTCTTTGTATTCGATGTAATCAAACATTTGGTCAATATCCACTCGCATAAATTCGAATACCAAATACTTCCTGTCCTGAGACAGGGAAAGCTGGATGGATAGTACCATCACAAACAAGAAGGCGAATATTTTTTTCATGATCAGAAATTTTGGGTTTCGTATTTCTTTCTTTAACTCCCTTTAATATAGGGAATTATTTTGTTAAAGTAAAAATCAGTCAAAGCTAAAACAGGTAAATCCAAGATCAATCAACCAGTTTTTCTCCCATGTTTTTATCTTATTTTTCCCTTTAAAAATGCCATTTGAGGCTTACAGAGACTTTTCTTGCTCTTTTCAATTACGCTAATTTTCCATACCTTAAGGAAAATTTCTTCTGTAGCCTTTATGGTTTTCATTTCTAACTGCCCTTATTTATGATGGGTGTGGAATAGATAAAGAATATCATCAGAGCATGTGTAGAGGATCTGCATAAGTATAAATTGTTATGAAACTCAATAGAAGACAATGGTTGAAAAGTGCCTCACTGACAGGTGGTATGGCCTTGATTTCGGGAATGGGGTTGGTCCCAACCCTTAGTGCCGAGGAAAAAAGAAAATTCAATCCTAGGTCATTTTCCAGTCCCATCCGACTCGGATCGAATGAGAACCCCTATGGCCCTTCCCAAAAAGTCCGGGATGCAATCGTCCATGAATTTGACATGGGCTGTCGATATCCATGGGCCTACATGAAGGAGCTTACCGAAATGATTGCAGCCAAAGAAGGGGTACCTACAGACCATATTGCCGTCACCGCCGGTTCCACTGAAGGATTAAAGATTGCCGGGGCCACTTTTGCCGCCAATGGAGGAGAGATTATTTCCTGCCTTCCCACCTTCCTATCCATGATGACTTATGGAGAACTGTGGGGAGCGAGCATCAACTGGGTGCCTTTAAACAAGGATCTGGATTTTGACCTGCAGGAGATGGAAAAAAGGGTTTCTCCTAAGACCAAACTGGTTTTTCTCTGCAATCCCAATAATCCAACCGGTAAATTGTTGCCGGCCAATGAAGTGATGGACTTCTGTGAATCGGTGAGCAAGAAAACAGTGGTTTTTTCAGATGAGGCTTATTGTGATTTTATCGAGGTCCCTGATTACCCCTCTATGGTGGAACTGGTCAAAAAAGGAAAGGACGTGATCGTGTCCAAAACCTTCTCCAAAGTGTATGGATTGGCGGGCCTCCGAGTCGGCTATTTGGTGGCAAAACCAGAGATCATCTCCAAAATTTCCGAAAGGTTGGTGGCCAACACCAATACCGCGGCCATGGCAGCAGCAAAAGCCGCACTGAAGGATCAGGAATTTTATGACTTCAGCCTCGCCAAAAACAAAGAAGCAAAAAAAATGATTTGTGCCATGCTGGATGAGCTTAAGTTGGAATACTTGGATTCCCACGCCAATTTTGTCTTCTTTCATTCAGGAAGGGACATCAATGAACTGGGTCAGGATATGCTTCAAAGAGGAATCATCATTGGAAGGGAATTTCCTCCGCTGAATGACTGGTGCCGGATCAGCACAGGCACCCTAGAAGAGGTGGCCCTCTTCAATCAGAATTTTAGAGAGAGTATGGCTTAATCCAATACCTGCATCCTACTTGGGTGTAAAGTGCTGATAAAGCTTTTTAGAATATAAAATGTCTCTGAAACCGGTTTTACCTGTCGGATAAAATCAAGGGCCTGCTCAGGCCTTCGAAGGTCCTCCTCCAAAGGCACGAAGCCATAACCCTGCAAGATCCCTTCTTCAAACAGCAATACGGCTTCTTCCTGAAGATCCCTTCCTGCAGCCCGGATCAAAAGCTTTGACTTTTGCTGTTTGATTTCCGAAAGCATTCGTTTCACTTTGGCATTGTAGGTCTCCATGTCTTCCTCTCCTTTACAGGCGCCCCGGCATTTGCCGATCTGATAATCAAAACATGCCCCATTGGACTTCTGCAGCCCACAAAATCTCGGACAAAGCTGAAAATACTGGCATTTTTCATTTAAAAAAGACCGTGCTTCAAAATGGCTCTGAAAGGTATATACTGGTTGTCCATGTTTGACCAACTTAGATGCCTGCAGCCGCATAAAACCCTGATTGTCCTCATACACATACAGTCCCCAGGAATTATTGGGGTTCTTTTGGGAGCGGTTGTATTTGGGCCACAGTCTTTTGATCTCTAAGGCTTCCAGCAAAAGGGCCAAAAATTCCCCTCCCGTCAATTCCCAAGTCACATCGTGGATTTCGGTTTTGAGCTGAAGCTTGGCCCCTCCTTGGGAATGACCCGAAAAATGTCCTTTAAAACGGGATTTGATGTTGTTGGCTTTCCCAACATAGATCACCTGTCCGTTGGCATCGTAGAAATAATAGATCCCGGGTTTTTCAGGTAGTTTTTGATAAGTTTCTTTGGAAATATGCGGCGGCAAAAAGCTTTCCCCTGAATTTTTTTTCATGGTTTTCAGGATCAATTCAGGGGAGGCTGCAAAGAGTTTTCCGAACAGCACCGCAGTCGCTTCCGCATCTCCAAAAGCACGGTGACGGTCAGAGATCTCAATCGACAAACGGTCACAAAGCCTTCCCAAACTGTAGGAACCCAATCCCGGAAAGACCTGCCTACTCAACCGCACTGTACAAAGTCTGTTGGCCTGATAATCCATCCCCGCATTTTTGAACTCCTCTTTGATAAAGCTGTAGTCAAAGTTGACATTGTGCGCCACAAAGACTTTTCCATTCAAAAGATCGAAAAGTTCTTGCGCGATTTCCCTGAATGTAGGGGCATTGGCCACCATCTGTTGATGGATACCGGTGAGGCCTGTGATAAACCCAGGTATGCTGCGCTCCGGATTGAGCAGGGTCTGATAAGTTTCCACCACCTCTACCCCATCATGGATCAGCACGGCAACCTCCGTAATCCGGTTGTTGCCCGAAAACCCTCCTGTGGTCTCTATATCTACAATGGCGAAATAAACCATGTGATAAAATTAAGCTTAATTCAATCAAGGTAAAAGTATCAGATTGAATTGTGTCGCCAAATGTCAGAAAAGAAAAAAATGCAGCAAAATATTCCTAAATTGTTTGGACAATCGCAGGGATATATGATTCAAAAGAAAAAATGGGAAATTGAATTTGACCAAATCAGTGCGAGGGTATTGGTGGAGTTCGGTGATGTGGCCATTACTGACCTGATGCAACGACCTGAACCCAATCAATGGAGCATTGCTGAAATCCTTCAGCACCTTATCCAACTCAACAGCTCTTATTTTCCGGTTTTTCAGCAGATCAGTGAGGGTACTTTCAAAGCTCCTTTGATTGGGAAAATCAGTTTTTTGACCAGATATCTGGGCAACGCCATCCTGAAGTCTGTCCATCCGGATAATCCAAAAAAAAGCCTTACCCTTCCAATCTGGAAACCTAGAGAATCAGAAATTAAGCCTGACATCCTCAAAAGATTCCAAGCCCATCAAGTGGAATTGAAACATTGGATCAAAAAACTGGAACCCCATTTTGGCCAAGGACTAGTGATCCATTCTCCGGCAAGCAAAGTCATTGTGTATACCTTGGATCAGGCGGTGGAAATCATATCCCTTCATGAAAAAAGACACCTCAAACAAGCCTTGGCTGTACTGGAAAAAGTAAATCCATCATGAAAAGTGAAAAAGAAAAAATGCTGGCGGGCGAACTCTACCTCGCCTCAGATCCCCTTCTGATGGCAGAAAGGTTAAAAGCCCGTGAACTACTCCATCGATTCAATCACTCTCGCCCGGCAGAAAGCCAATTAAGGCTCAACTTGTTGTCCGACCTCTTGGGGAAAATCGGTAAGAATTTTTGGATCGAGCCTCCGTTTTTCTGTGATTATGGCTACAACATCAGTTGTGGCGATGATGTGTTTTTTAATTTCAACTGTGTGGTATTGGATGTGACCCCTGTTAAAATTGGACATAGGGTATTAATAGGCCCCAATGTACAGTTTTATGCAGCCACCCATCCCATGGACCATAAGGTGAGGGGAACCCTGCTGGAAAGCGGCAAAGGGATCATCATTGAAGATGATGTGTGGATTGGCGGGGGCGCCATCCTGTGCCCCGGCGTCAAGATAGGAGCCCGCTCGGTCATCGGGGCCGGAGCTGTGGTGACTAAAGACATTCCCCCCGATACTTTTGCAGGAGGCATTCCCTGCGCAACAATCAAAAAACTCAAGTAACCATGTCCAGCTTTTATTCCAAAAAAGACCTCAGATTTCAGCTCTTTCAAAACAATCCTGTTTTGACCCTTAGTCAATATTCTTATTTCAAGGACCATGGGAAGGAAACTTATGAAATGATTCTGGACGCAGCAGATAAAATAGCCAATGCCTCCCTACTTCCTTATCTTTCAGAAATGGACCGAAAGGAACCGGTTTTGGAAAATGGCAAAATCAGGCTGCATCCTGCGATGAAAAAAATTCTCAGGCAGTTTGGCGAGGGCGGATGGATCAATGCCCCTTACACCTATGAAGAAGGTGGGCAGCAAATTCCCCAGGTCATTCAGTTGGCAGCTGGATTTATCTTTCAGGCAGCCAATTATTCCACCAGTGTTTTTCCGTTTTTGACCTCTGGAGCCGCCAACCTGATCAGAACCTTTGGATCAAAAACCCTGATTGATAACTTTACCCCCAAAATGTACTCGGGAGAATGGCAGGGCACCATGGCCCTGACCGAACCGGACGCAGGTTCCTCCTTAACTGACCTCAGTACACAGGCTACGCCTACTGGTGAGGAAGGGGTGTATCAGATCAAAGGCCAAAAAATCTACATTTCCTGCGGAGACCACGATGCCTGCACCAATGTGGTCCACCTGCTGCTGGCCAGAATCAAGGGTGCGCCCGCAGGGACCAAAGGCATATCCTTGTTCGTCGTTCCGCAGAAACGTCTTCCTGATCTCAGGTCCAATGATGTACTGACAGAAGGCATCTACCACAAAATGGGATACAAAGGCGCACCCATTGCACATTTGATGTTCGGTTCCCATGACAATTGCCTTGGCTACCTGGTGGGAGAACCTCACAAAGGACTTTCTTACATGTTTCAGATGATGAATGAAGCAAGGATCGGAGTAGGCATGAATGCCACTGCCATAGGCACCGCAGCTTATCAAGCCTCTTTGGCTTATGCCAAAGAAAGACCCCAAGGCAGAAAGGTAGGTGAAAAAGACCCGGCAAGGCCTCAGGAACTGATCATCGCCCATGCCGATGTCAAGCGCATGCTGCTGTTCCAAAAATCCATAGTAGAAGGTTCATTGTCCCTGATTTTGTATTGCGCCTACCTGTCGGATCTGGTTCATGTGCAGAAAGGTCAGGAAAGGGAAGCATCCAGGACCTTACTGGATTTGTTGACCCCCATTGCAAAATCCTATCCATCCGAAATGTGTTGCCTTACTACCTCAGCAGCGGTTCAGGTGCTCGGAGGAGCTGGATATACCACCGACTTTCCTGCGGAGCAATATTACCGTGAAGCGAGGATCCATCCCATCCATGAGGGCACCACAGGTATTCATGGTCTGGATCTTTTGGGCAGAAAAGTAATCATACAGGATGGGATGGGTTTTACGCTTTTGATGAAAGCGGTGGGGTCTACCATTCGAGAAGCCAATGTACACGAAAGCTTGAAAAGATATACGGAAGTCCTCAGCCATTATCAGGAACTCTCCCAAAAAGTTACCCTGAAGCTGGTGGAAAAAGCCAGGGAAAACCCTGAAGAATTTTTGGCCGATGCCACCTTATACCTGGAGTTTCTAAGCATCTTTACACTTGCCTGGCAATGGCTGAGACAAGGGATAAGTCTAAAAGAAGCCAAAGAAAACGGACAGATCGGAGAAGCCTTTTACTTGGGAAAAATGACTACCCTGGAGTACTTTTATGAATATGAATTGGTCAAAATGAAGGCTTTGGCAGAGAAATTGACTTCCAGTCATTTTCCCACCATCAAAATGAAAGCTGAATGGTTTTGACCAAAATCATTTGTTTTTAATTCTGTTCGGGGATTAGGCTGGGTTAGCCAAAATCATATCCGCCCCCTTCTCCCCGATCATGATACAGGCAGCATTGGTATTGCCAGAGATGATGGTGGGTATGATGGAAGCATCGGCAATCCGCAGGCCTTGGAGTCCATGCACCTTGAGCTCAGCATCTACCACTGAGTCCCTGTCCTGACCCATTTTGCAGGTACCTACGGGATGATAGAGGGTTTCGGCGGTTTTTTGAATGTGGTCAAACAGGGCTTCATCCGAAAATTCCTTCGGCAAAAAGATTGGCCCTGTGGCCAATTGGCTAAGCGGAGAAGCCTGCATCACCTCTTTGGCCTTCAGCATGCCTTTTTTCAAAGTGGTAAAATCTTCCGGAGCTGAGAAAAAATTGGGTTGGATCAAGGGGTCAGCAAAGGGGTCGTTGGATTTCAGTCCCACAAAGCCCTTGCTCTTGGGCCGGATGAGGATGACCATGATGCCAAAACCGCTTTTTCTGGGAAAGGTAGTGATGTCATAGATGTCCGTGCTGTAATCTTCCGCAATCCCGGAAGCGGCCAGATGAAACTGCACATCAGGCCGATCAAGTTCTGTAGCTGTTTTGATAAAAGCATTGGCAGTAAGGGGACCCCTCCCCAATGGCCCTTTTTTAAAAATCAGATACTGAAGGAGCGCCCTTGTCCTTGGGACGGGACTGAGCAATGCATTATCTGTGGGCCATTTGGACCAGGCTGTCATACCGCTCCAAATGTGATCCTGCAGATTTTTTCCTACACCCGGTAAATCATGTAGGGTCTCCAAACCAAAAGCATCCAGATAAGCAGATTTCCCTATTCCTGACAGCATCAACAGTTGGGGACTTTGGATGGCGCCGGCTGACAAGATCACTTCCTTATCGGCATAGGCCTGGTTTTTCTCTCCTTTCCCGTCGACAAATTCAACCCCTTTTGCCACTTTCCCTTCCAGTAAAATCCTGGTAACCCGAACGCCTGTCAAAACCTTCAGGTTTTTCCGGTGCAGCACAGGTTTCAGAAAAGCCGTGGCTGCACTTATCCTTTGGTTGTTTTTAATCGTAAACTGCAGCATGCCAGCACCCAGTTGCTCAGCCCCGTTAAATTCCGGATTTATGGGGATGCCCACCATTTCGCATGCCGCTAAAAATGCCTGTCCTACCGGATGGGGTTGGGGATTGCAGCCCACATGGAGCGGGCCGTTTTTCCCATAATAAGGTCCCTCAAAATCCACATTGTGCTCTGACTTTTTGAAATATGGCAACACGGAGTCATAATCCCAACCCTTATTGCCCAAGGCCGCCCACTCGTCAAAATCCAACTTATTTCCCCTCACATAGGCCATGGCATTGGTGCTGCTGCTGCCTCCCAGTGTTTTGCCTCTTGGTACAAAGAGCTTTCTGTTTTGAAGCTGGGCCTGAGGCTCAGTCCAGAATGCCCAGTCCACTTCTGTCCGGTGCAACTGTCCATAGGCCCCGGGAATATGGATTTCGGGTTTTTTATCCGGATTTCCTGCCTCCAACAAGAGAACGGAATTTTGGGGAGATTCACTCAGCCTGTTGGCCAATACACAACCGGCCGATCCGGCTCCGATGATGATGTAGTCCTGGGTCATTTTTGGGTCGAAATGAATGCTGGGCAATAGAATTGATCAAAAGATCGCTTCAAAATTTAAAAAAAACCTGAATGCAAAATCGGATTTTTCAGTTGCATTCAGGTTTTGTTGGCGAAGGGATCAGGCTAGGGTTTTCTCATGTTTTTCCTTGATCTTTCTGCGAAGGATTTTGCCCACATTGGTTTTAGGCAATTCATCCGTAAAAAAGACTTCTTTGGGAATCTTATAATTTGTCAATTCTTCCCGGCAATGGGAGATGATGTCTTCAGAAGTCACGGACTTGTCTTTCGGAACCACATAAGCCACTACCCTTTCTGTAGATTTATCATCCGGCATCCCAATGACACCTACTTCCAGTACCTTGGGATGGGAGGCAATCACATCTTCCACTTCATTGGGATAGACATTGAAGCCTGAAACCAATATCATTTCTTTTTTTCGGTCCACGATCTTCACAAAGCCATCTCCGTTGATGACCGCAATATCTCCAGTCTTGAACCAGTCTCCAATAAAGACATCCGCTGTCTCCTGTGGCCTGTTCCAGTAGCCTTTCATGACCTGGGGCCCTTTGATACACAGCTCTCCCCTTTCCCCGGCAGGCAAATCATTTCCCAAATCATCGATGATTTTTACATTGGTATTCGGCAAAGGAATGCCAATCGTCCCAATCCGCTCTGTCCCGTCAATGGGATTGCAGGTCGCAACCGGGGAAGTTTCCGTGAGGCCATAGCCTTCTGCAAGCGGAGTTCCAGTTACTTTTCTCCAGTTGTCAGAGGTGGCCTTCTGAACTGCCATACCACCGCCTACAGCAATTTTAAGGCTATCGAAATCCAGGTTTCGGAATGCCTCCTGATTCAGCAGGCCATTGAATAGGGTATTGACACCTGTGATGACCGTAAACTTGTGTTTGCTCAGTTCTTTGCAGAAAGCAGGCATGTCCCTTGGATTGGTGATCAATACATTATGTGCGCCGATTTTAAGCATCGCCAAACAGTTTACCGTGAGCGCAAAGATGTGATAAAGCGGCAATGCGGTAATGACGATCTCTTCCTTGTCTTTCAATTTTGGCTTCATCCAGGCAGAGATCTGCTGCATGTTGGCCACGATGTTGGCATGGGTGAGTTCGGCCCCTTTGGACACCCCGGTGGTACCACCCGTATATTGCAGGAAAGCAGCCTGACCCGGCTTCATTTCCACATGCTTAAAAGTGGAATTTTTTCCTTGGGACAAAACAGTTTTGAAGGGTATGGCCTTTGGAAGTGAATAAGAGGGGACCATTTTTTTGATATACTTCACCACAAAATTCACGATACCCCCTTTCAGACCACCCAAAAGATCTCCCAGTTCGGTGATGATGATATGCTTGGCTGGGATTTCCTTCCTGACCTTTTGCAGGTTGGCAGCGAAGTTGGCCAGAATGACCACCACATCCACACCTGCATCATTGAACTGATGCTTCATCTCGCTGGCGGTATAGAGGGGATTGGTGTTGACGGCAACCATACCAGCCCTGAGGCTGCCAAACATGGCGACCGGGTATTGGAGACAGTTGGGCATTTGGATGGCCACCCTACTGCCGGGTTGTAACTTGAGCTCATTTTGCAGATAGGCTGCAAAATCGCCCGAAAGCCTGTCCAGTTCCTCAAAAGTCATGGTCTTGCCCATGCATTCATAGGCAATGGCTTTTCCGTATTTTTTTACACTTTCCTCAAATAAATCAACTACACTGCTGTAGGCATTTACATCCACTTCCTTTGGCACTGAAGAGGGATAAAATTTTAACCAAGGATAATCTTGCATAGGTCGTTATGTTTTTTGGGTTTTAGGTTTCAAATGTAAAAGGCACTATGATTTAATAAATATAAACGAATTATGTTTTTATTAAAAAGAATTGCCCATCTCCTTCCGCAATAAGGAATTAAATCTGTTTGAATACGCATTTACTGCTCAAAAAGTGCGCATGGCTCGAATTTCAAAATCAATTATCAAATGAACAATACAAATTCAATGTGCACAATGATATCCACCCAACAAGACTGCAGTGTGGACGAGTAAATCAGAAAGTGGCCTGAAAAAAGTGGCATAAAATTAGATGCTTGAAGAAAAACCATTTTCATTATGAAAACACTTTGCACCCTCCTTTGTCTCAGCATATTGACTTTGATGACCCAATACAGCCACGCTCAGAACGATTCCATTGTAACCTCACTGGAAAGAAGTTTGAAAAACAGCTTGCTGAGCAACATCAAACAGAAAACCGACTCTATGGACAATCAATTGGGCGCCAAACTAAGCGACTTGGATGCCCGTATTCAACAGTTGGACAAATCTTTGAACCAAAGCAACACCGAAAGCCAAAGAATAGAAAAACTCGTAGAGCGGGTCAAATTGATTGAGGATGTTCAGGAAGCAGAGAAACTTTCCGAACTCAACATCTATCAGGGGAATTATCAGGCGGCCATCATCAACCTGGTTTCCATGGAAAGGGAATTGAGGCCTTTGCTGCTTTTCGGTGCTACCAGGGACTTTTTCACAACCCTGGAGTCAGTTGGCAATCCAAGTACCTATCCCGGTTTCAATGAATGGTACAATGGCTACAAGGAGTATGTGGAAGAGAACAAAACCGGAAGCGCTTCCCTGGGTGTGGTGTCAAACCTGATGTCCCTGACCGGGGATCTCTCCGCAGGTACACCCATTTTCGGAACTTTCAGTCAGGCCTTGTTTACGGGCATGTCCAGCTACATCGACAACATCAACGGCAAAAAGAACCTTGACCTCAAACTCCGTAGCCAGAAAATGTTTGAACTGGTCACGGAATTGGGTCAGTACACCCATGAGATCCACCTGGTCGAAACAGAGTGGGCAGCCATTGATGCAGAACTAGAAGAACTCAAGCGCCTGTACGAAATCAACCTTCAGAAAAATCTCGATATCCTCGGGGTCAAAAAAGTAGATTTTGACAAACGTTACAGTTTGGAAAATGATGCCAACAAAAGGTATGAATACCTCAATCAGTTGACCGACACCATTTCCAAAAGGGTCAGTGTTGAAAAATCCAAAAACCCGAAAAACTGGAAAAACACCTTCTACTATGAGATGTCGGAAGTACAGGCTTTAAAAATCCGTTTTGGAACCATTACATTCCGGATTAGGGAAAACATTTCCAAGTACAACGAGCTTATTTCCAAATACAAAAACAGCCGTCAAATGGGCTCCAAAATCGCTGAATTGGAAAACAAATTGAACGGGTTGCAAAACTCCTTTGACAAAGCCTACAATCCCTTGGACTACATCAATTCGGCGAACAAAATGTACAAAGTAAATTGAGCAATCACAACTCAATGAGGGGATTGAATGGCCACATCAGAACCAAAGTTTCAGGGTAGGTGTTTACTTTCTCCTAACCCTCACCTTAGCACAAAGCAATAAATGAATAGATTTCTTTCCGGTATTTTAGTAGCCGCCATCACTTTCGTGGGTCTTTGGTTTTTCTTGGATAAAAAAGAAGAAAGGGAGGAACTCCGTTCCAATTCAGATTTGATCCAACAGCAGATACAACAGGTGGGAAAGCTCATCGTAACAGAGGGATACTTTTCAGAAGTATTCACCTTCCAAAATTCCAAGAAATATTACCTCGACATTTTTTCATCCAACAAAAAGGCTTTGGTAGTGGCCAATGCCAAAGTAACAGTGGAATATGACTTAAGAAAACTGGAAACAGAAATCGACGAATCCAACAAAACCCTGATCATCAAAAAAATTCCGGAACCGGAAATCAACATCTATCCGGACATCGAATATTATGATGTCACCCAGGACTATTTCAATAAGTTTGAGGCCAAGGATTACAACAAAATCAAAGCGAGTGTCAATTCCCAAATCCGGCAAAAAATTGAAAAGTCTGATCTTAAAGACAATGCCCACGAGCGGCTGATGAGTGAACTCCTTAACTTTTATGTATTGACCAAATCCATGGGTTGGACTTTGCAGTATGAAGAAATACTGATCGATGATCCTGAAATAATGCGGCAGTTAAGAAGGTAAAGTATGGCTTTATTTTAAAACACATAAATACCTCATTTAAAGAGATTTATATTATTTTATTTTTTCTTGTAAAGGGCGATCAATTTTTCGGCACAACGTTCCCCATCCATGGCTGCAGACACTATCCCTCCTGCATATCCTGCCCCTTCAGCACAGGGAAAAAGCCGCTTGATTTGGATGTGTTCAAAAGTTTCCTTATCCCGGGGAATCCGAACTGGAGAAGAGGTTCGACTCTCTACTCCTATCAATTGGGCATCATTGGTCAGGTAGCCTTTCATTTTCTGGCCAAAAGTTTTCAAAGCATCTTTGAGCCTAACAGCGATAAAATCCGGCAGAATTTCCCTCATGTCCGCTGACATTAGCCCCGGCTGATAAGAAGTAGGCAATAAATGATCACTCACCTTATCCTGAATAAAATCCATCATGCGTTGGGCAGGAGCAGTTTGTGTCTTTCCTCCCGCTTTCCAGGCCTGCTGTTCTACCCTTGCCTGAAACCTCATGGGACCCAAGGCACCGTAGGGTTGGAATTCAGGCAAATCCTCCAGCTCAACTGCGACCACCATGCCTGAGTTAGCGAACTTGCTGTCTCTTCGACTGGGGCTCATGCCATTAACGACCAATTCACCTGGAGAGGTGGCAGCAGGTACTATAAAACCCCCGGGGCACATGCAGAAAGAAAACACCCCCCTTTGCTTTCCCTTATAATGGGTCTGCTGAACCAGCGAATAAGAAGAAGCGGGCAAGTAGGGTCCTCTATCCACTTCGCAGTGGTATTGAATGCGGTCTATCAGCTGTTGTTGGTGTTCAATCCGGACACCCAAAGCAAAGGGTTTGGCTTCAATTAAGATCTTTTTGAAAGCCAGCAACTGGAAAATATCCCTTGCCGAATGACCTGTGGCGAGGATCACTCCCATGCCTTTGATCTTTTCACCATCCTGCGTGATCACCCCTTTTATTTCATCATTTTCCAGGATCAAATCCACCACCTTCGTTTCAAAAAGCACCTGACCTCCTGCATCCAAAATGCTGTTTCTCAGCTCCTCTACCAGTTTAGGCAGTTTATTGGTTCCTATGTGGGGATGCGCGTCAATCAGGATTTCAGACGTGGCACCATGGGCCACCAAAATTTCCATGATCCTACGGATATCCCCTCGCTTTTTAGATCGGGTATACAATTTTCCATCAGAATAAGTCCCCGCTCCCCCCTCTCCAAAGCAATAATTGGACTCAGGATTGACCACATGATCTTTGTTAATGGCTGCGATGTCCCTTCTTCTGGCTCTGACATCTTTACCTCTTTCCAAGACGATGGGCTTGTAACCCAACTCGATGGCCCTAAGGGCCGCAAAAAGCCCTGCCGGTCCAGCCCCGACGATGACCAAAGCATCTGAATTAGTGACGTTGGGATATTCCCTATGCCCACTAACCAATTTATAAGGTTTTTCTTGGATAAACACTTCCGCAGTGACATTGACCTTGACCTGTCTTCCTCTTGCATCAATACTTCTTTTGAGTTGACGAACGTACAAATCAGATTGGTCAGGATGTATTCCCGCCTGCTTTAAGGCAACCTGACGAAAATTCGTTTCGTCATAGGCCTCTTCAGGTTTGAGTTGGAGTTGGATTTCTTTTTTCATGGGCTTCCGGTAAGGTGTTTATCCTTAAATGGAACAATGGGATTTGATAAATTTATTTTATATGCCTGAAGTTTAGGCTATATCCTACAAGTTATGTAAAAAAATCAAATTTCCTCTTGGCCAAATATCTCCTTGACCACCCATCCTTTACCCCAATTGTCCTTTTCTTCTTCCGTCCATAATTCGGGATAGAAGACCACTTTTTGAAAACGGGGTGGCAGGTATTTTTGCCAGTTGGTGCCACCTGTGGCGGCAATGTCTTCTGGATTGCGCTGTAGATACCTCACCGCTGACTTGTAATGGGCCAATGGCCAGAACACATTGGCTTTCAGGTCCATGGATTTCATCAGATCGGTAAGCTCCTGATCCACATCTTTACATTGCCTGTATTTTCCCCAGAGGTTATTGTCTTTATAATTGACAATCAATTCCTTCAGTTCCTTACCGTATTTTTTTTCGAAATTCTTTAGGGTAAGTGTTTTCTCTCCTGTGGCCAATTCGGTAGCTCCGAATTGCCAATATAGGTTATCAAAGAGTTCCTGCACCGATTCCTGTCCGGAAAAATCCATCCTTTCTTCCAAATGAACTAAGTTTTGAACCGGAGTGGATAGGATTTCGATGACCCTGAACTGGGCACTTTGAAAACCGCTTGAAGGCAGCAAAGACATCCTGAACTTGAGGAACTGATCCTTTTCCATGCCTTTCCACATGACGGTGAAGGAGGAAATCAGGTGGTCAAAATACATGATGACCCTTTCCAGCCTTTCCTTAAAAAAAGCAGCTTTGATGTCTTCCTGTTCGGCAATTTGCTCCATTTCCCAAATGATCAATTTAAAATACAACTCGGTGATCTGATGGTAGATGATAAAAATCTTTTCGTCCTTAAAGGAAGTTTTGGGCTGCTGCAGGCTCAGCAGGGTGTCCAGGTTGATATAATCCCAGTAGGTCAGGTAATCCGCATAAAGCAGTCCTTCCAGGTAAGAGGAAAGATCCTGCCCTGAAGCTTTGAACTTTTCCTGAAGCAACTTGATTTTTTCTAAAGTTTCTGCCGGATATTGGGTATGGGGCATGATATTTTTTTGGATTTATAGCGCTTTTCGAAAAAGAACTTGCGTTTTTAAACTTTGTATTGCTAACCTTTGTAATATATTTGAAAGTGTAAAATTCCATTTAAAAACCCAATTAACAAAATTATTATGGAAGCAGTTGAGGCGAAACATAAATCCCAGAAACAAGACCAGTTTGAAGGTGTGGATTTTTATCAGATAGATGATCTTTTGAGTGAGGAGCACAAATTGGTACGGGGTGCCATTCGGGATTTTGTCAAAAAGGAGATCTCACCCTCTATAGAACAATGGGCTCAGGATGCGCATTTTCCTTATGAGATCGTCCGCAAGTTTGGTGAGGTGGGCGCTTTTGGCCCCCAGATCCCAGAAACCTATGGAGGAGGAGGTTTGGATTACATCTCTTACGGCCTGATCATGCAGGAAATCGAAAGAGGGGATTCGGGCATGCGGTCCACAGCTTCCGTTCAGGGTTCGCTGGTGATGTATCCTATTTATAAATTCGGCTCAGAGGAACAAAGGAATAAATTCTTGCCCAAACTCGCTTCCGGAGAGATGCTTGGTTGTTTCGGACTGACCGAGCCTGACCACGGTTCCAATCCCAGCGGCATGACCACCCATTTCAAGGACATGGGAGACCACTATCTGCTCAATGGAGCCAAAATGTGGATTTCCAATTCTCCCAAAGCGGATATCGCTGTGGTCTGGGCTAAAAATGAAGCGGGAAGAATCCATGGCTTGATTGTAGAAAGGGGTATGGAAGGGTTTTCTACACCTGAGACCCACAACAAATGGTCTTTGCGCGCTTCCTGTACAGGGGAACTGGTCTTTGATAACGTAAAGGTGCCCAAGGAAAATTTATTGCCCAATAAATCCGGTTTGGGTGCACCTTTGATGTGTCTGGATTCTGCACGCTTTGGAATTGCCTGGGGGGCGATTGGGGCTGCGATGGACTGCTATGATTCTGCACGAAGGTATGCGATGGAAAGGATACAGTTTGACAAACCTATTGCTTCCTTTCAGTTGATCCAAAAGAAATTGGCCGAGATGTTGACTGAGATCACCAAAGCCCAGCTGCTGGCATGGAAACTGGGCAAGATGATGAATGAAGGCAAAGCCACCACTTCTCACATTTCCTTGGCCAAGCGCAACAACGTGGCCATGGCCCTGGAGATCGCAAGGGAAGCCCGTCAGATCCATGGCGGAATGGGCATCACCGGGGAGTATCCCATCATGAGACACATGATGAATCTGGAATCCGTAATCACCTACGAAGGCACCCACGATATTCATTTGCTGATCTTGGGTAATGAGATTACAGGGATTCCGGCGTTTAAGTAAAGTTAAATAGATTCAATTTCAACCTCAGAGGTCTCCGGGACCTCTGAGGTTTTTTTGCTGTAGAAGTTTTTTAACCAAAAATAGTTGAAATAAAAAAGAGATGACACATGGCTCTTTTTTGAAAATGGAGGATTGAAGGCTTAATATTTAATTGAAAGAAATACCACTTCTTTAATTGTTTAGCATTGTTAAATACCAGATGGGCCCACCTTTCTCCCCACAAAAAAACCTAGCGGATATCTTATTGAATCAAATTAAGGCAATAAAGACTTAAATTTTGTGTTTTAGAAAATACTTTATAGTTTCAAGAATTCTTTTTACTATCGAAAGCTAATTTTTATTTCCAATTTAATGAAAAAAATTTTATTTACACTTGGCTTGATTTCTCTATCTTTTACCCTTATCGCCCAGCAAACCAAGTATTTTAAAGACGAATATTTATTACAGGAGATAGATGAAAAAAAGGCCAAATTCAAATTAGTGGAAACCATGAATCAGGACACTTTATTGGTCCAGACTTTCGAAATAAAAGGCGCCAAACTTCTCAGGGAAGCAAAAACCTTTCAAGGAAAAGCTGTCGGGACTTGGAAAACCTTTGATTACAATGGGAATCTCCTATCAGAGAAAAAATTTGGATCGTTGGTTTACTCCAAAACACCAATTGAGGGGCTTTTGGAAAACAATCCGAATGGACTTGTTTGTGGTAATTGTAAAATAGCTCAGTTTCCAGGTGGTGAATCTGGACTGAATGCTTATTTGGCCTCTCAAATAAAGTATCCTAAAGAATCGAGGCAGGCGGGATCAGTTGGGACAGTTTTTATTCGATTTGTTATACATCCGGACGGTAAGGTCTCGCCTCATTCCATTTACCGAGGCGTTGATCCCTTTATTGATTTGGAAACCTGGAATCTAATTGAAAAAATGCCCAATTGGGAACCAGCTCAAGAAGATGGAAAATCAGTAGCATCCTTTAGTGTACTTCCAGTTAGATATGCTGGCATGTGATTAGAAAAGGTTTATTTGGGCTCAACCTTTGAGGTCCCCGAGGCCTTGAAGGTTATTATTGAATCACAGAGGCGTGGTTTACCAGTAAAGCAGAGCCGTCAGGAGGATGGTTCCTCACCCGATTTTTCTAATCAACTCGGCTTTGGTAGAAACATCGAATGCCTGATACAATCTTTTTTGGTAACTTTTGATGGTATTGATACTGATAAACAGGCGGTCTGCTGCTTCCTGATAAGACAACCCCTCTCTTAAGGATTTCAAGATTTCATATTCCCGCTCGGAAAGGCTTATGCCGTAGTTGCTCTTGATGTACGCTTGGGAAAAATCCGTTTCCATGCGCTCAGTTTGGAATTTGTGAATCGCAAGTTCTATGGAAACTTTAAGATCTGTTTCATTAAAAGGCTTCACAATGTATCCATAAGGCAATGTATCTTTGGCCTTATCCAAAGTCATCACATCGGAATAAGCCGTCAAAAATACAAAGGGAATGAGGTGGTTTTTTCGGATCAGACGAGCTAAATCAATCCCATTCAAGGACCCTTTGATGTGGATATCCAACAAGGCCAAATCTGGATTGAACATTGTCAGGGCATTAAGAGCTTTATCTCCATTCATGACCATTCCGACTACCTCATGGCCCAAATCCTCCAAGCTCATTTTAATTTCCTCAGCCACCATCACTTCATCTTCCACGATCAAAATCCTCTTTTTCATATTAAACCGGAGTTATTTTGTAATCCTTAAATTCCATCAAAACCTCGGTTCCATGTTCATGGACTACTTTCCATGCCCCATCCAGCTGCTCGATTAGGGACTTGACCATTCGCTGACCAAAAGAGGCTTCTCTTACGTTATCAGGATCGTATCCTACCCCATTGTCTTTGATTTGAAGTTTGAGCAATCCGGCTTTTTCCTTTAAAGTTATGTAGAGGTCTCCATCTTTTTTTTCCGGAAAAGCATACTTCAAACTATTGGTTATCAATTCATTCATGATCAGTCCCAGTGGAATTAGCGTATCGATATCCAAATTCAATTCCTCAATATCAAGGTGTAGCTTTACCTGATCATTGTGGATGTTGTAGGTGTCAAAAAGCTCTCTGCACAATTTGATCAAATAGTCCTTGACTTTTAGCCCGGTGATGTTGTCTCTTTGGTAGAGATCCTGATGAATCAAGGCCATTGACCTTACCCTGTTTCTTCCTTCATTGATGGCATTGATAGCCATCTCATCATTGATGCTTTTGCCCTGTAGGGTAAGCAGACTGGAAATCAATTGCAGGTTATTTTTCACCCGATGGTGGATTTCACCCAATAAAATATCCTTCTCCCCCAAAGCTTTGGCCAAATCCTTTTTTTGTCTAAGGTATTTTTTCAGGAGCATAAAAAGAATCAAACTGAGTAAGGTAAACAAGACCATGGCTGAAACCACTACGATCAGTGTCTTGTTTTTTTGACCTATGATCAGTTTGGATGCTTGATTTTCAGTGTCCAAAAGTGAAATTTTTGCTTTTTGTTCGACCAATTCAAATTTCGCATCTTTCTCTGCCAGAATTTCCGCTAAATCCCTGTTGTAAATTGAATCTGAGATTAGTTTGTAATCTTTATAATACGCCAAAGCTTGTGAATAATTCCCTTTGGCTTCATGGGATTCAGCCAGAACCCCGTAAGCCCTCTCCTGATGGCTTAAGGATTGGGTTTCAAATCTGGTCTCCAAAATCTTTTCGGCTTGATCAATCGCATCATCATACCTTTCCAAATCATATAAAATCTGGGCCAATCCAGCCCGAGATTCACTGACGTTGTAGATGCTCGGCAAAGCCGATCTGATCTGCAATCCGGTGAGGTGATATTGCAAGGCCTCCTCCTTTTTGCCCTGCATATTTTTCAAAGACCCCATAAAATCAAAATGAAAACCAAGCCCTCTTTGGTCATTGACCAATGAATCCAGCCTCCCTTGGATTTTCAGATGGTGCTCAGCCTCTTCGAGATTGCCTTCCTCCATCAGCAAAAGGCCAAGATTGGCATGGATGCTGGCCCTTCCTAAAGTATCATCAGCGGATTCATAGAGGGCCAAGGCTTCCAGATACCTTTCATATGCCTTTTCATTTTGTCCCATATTGGCATAGAAGATGGCAAGTCCATTCACCGCACTTGCCAATTCTGATGGCATATCCCTGGGCTTGAGCAACTCATACCTTTCCAACAAGTACTTCTGGGCCTCTTCATTGTATCCCATGAACACATTCATGGCGCCTAAATAGGAATTGACAATAGCCAAATTGACAGTATCTGATTGGTTTTTGTAGTATTGATAACAAATGCCAAATTCTTTGATGCTTTGTACATAATTGCCCAGCCACCGCTCTGCCGTTGCCTGATAGCGCAAAGCCTTCATCAACAAGCTACTGTCATGTTGCACCTCCTCAAAGGCCATTAATCTTGAAGTATAGGACTTGGTTTTGGAAACATCCTCATCCAAAGAGGTTTCAGCGGCTTCCCATAGCAATTCCATGGTTACTGAAGAAGCTGTTGTGCTGCTTAGCTTTTTATCCAAATTTTCTAGGGTGCTTTCTGATTGAAAAATGAATAAAAAACAGCCTAATAATTGCCAGATAGCGCTCATATAAAATATTTACTAAAGGATATCCCAATTACAAACCCCAACAAAACTGCCGCAGCCAAAACCAAGGGGCTCATTTAAAATTAATGATTTTTTCATTTTGATAAAATACAAAACAACATTTTGTATATCGATTAAACTAAAACAATTGTATTGCATCTTATCTCCTTCACTTGAGTTGTTGCTTTTTTGTCTGGTTTTTGGAATGTGCGTCTTTAAGGCGACGGTCGATATCCCACAGCTCTTTGCAGACCTCCCACAATACCAGGTTCTGTTGAATGGCCAATTGGATAAAAGGGAGTCCGTTCGATTTCTTCATAGCGTTTGTTTACATAAACATCATTTTTTGGGACAACCATATCAAAGGAATGGGGAGAAACTAAAATTCCAGGTCTCTTTTGATGTTTTCATTAAAGGAATCCTCAGGTTTAAAATTGAGGTCTATGGAGAAGGCCTCATCCAGATCTTTCAGAATAAATACCAATCCTAAAGAAAGGAGCGCTACCAGAGTGCCGAGATACATCCATTGGACATACATCAATACCATACCTATAATGGCCATTCCATACAAGGCAAGGCACCTTCTTTTTAGGTAGAAATTGCTTTTCTTAATGATTGGAGCAACTTTGATTTTTTTGGCAGCTTTTTCTTCGGTAACTACTGCTCTTTTTTGAAGTACAATGACATTTTCCATGATTCTAGTGGTTTTGTTTGATGATCAAATTTGCAGGATTCTAAGGGTAATAAATACACCCGAACGGGTGAAAATGAGCACTTTGTAAATAAAAAAAATGGGATTAAGAAGACGGCTTACTGCCGTAAGTAAGGCATATCGAGGAAAAGAAGGTGGACTTGAAAATCCGTTAAAAGGTAAATGCTGGTAAATCCAGATGGATTGAGTAACAAAAGCATTTTCCCCGGATGAAAACCCGGGGAGATTTAAATCTGTGATAAAGAAAAAATCCCAAAAGGATTTTAGGGAATTGCAAGGGAAGCGAGGGTGAGTATTTGTTCAGCGGAAAGAAAAAAGAAGTGCCAAGCTAGCCCGATACCGAAATGAATCAGCATTCAACCTCCTTCTAGATTTGAATACCGAGCTCCTTTACCAAATAGCCTATGCTTAGATATCAATTAACCCGGAATAGAAATTATTTGAAAAATTCATTTTTGAAATTGACAATTGACATCAGCTACATTGGCCCAATAAAAACCAGATCAGGATAAAAATCAGAATGGTACTCAAGCATCCCCCGCCTAGTTTATACGCTCCATACCCGGCAAGTAATCCTTTAAATAATTTGTTCATGGTTGTGTTTTTTTGATTGATATTTCCTTAAATGTCCCTGAAATAAATTTCGGCAATTTAGTCATACGAAATTGGCTTTTTTTACACAAATTCCCTTTTGGTTTGCATGATTATTATCTTCCTGCTTTTAAGAGAAAAACTCCCTTGTAGGCCTTTTTCAGATAAAGACCATATTTTAATACTTGCCTGAAGGCGATTTCCAATCAAGGAGCAGGAGTTTTTTACCACATAGTTCCATAGTTCAACTAGTAGTTTTAAAAAAACAACCCTTCTGAAATTAAGTGATTAAAAAATATGTGTTCTGTGTGCCTCATGTGGTAAACTTTTTTTATAGGAAAATCGCCGTTTAATTGAAAAACCAAAAGAAATCTGTCCCAGAATTAAAAAAAAATCCAATAACGTGTAATATTCGTGCCATTTAAGGTACAAACTAATTGAACGTTGATTTATTTTCTTTCGAAATAGTCAAATTAGGTTCTGGAAGTGAAATCAATCAGGTCTCACGAAAAGTTCATCAATAGCATTGCATGTTGTAAAGGGCAAATGAATAAAAAAGAAACCCTATTTCATAAAATTACCAAAGAATCTCAGGATAGCATTTTCAGAATCTGCTTGTCCTTTGTAGGCAGGTCGGAAGATCTGAATGACCTCAAGCAGGATATCTATCTACAAATCTGGAAATCGATGGATCAATTCCGGGGAGAAAGCACCTGGAAAACCTACATCTTCAGAATTGCCTACAATACTGCCATCAAATACAAAAGCAGGCAAAAGCCATCAACCCCACTTCCTGAAAACTACATCAACAAGGCGGAAGAACCATTCCAAACTCAAGGGGAAAAGTCTTTAGAGCTGGATTTGCTGCATAAATGCATTCAAAAATTGGCTGAAGGAGACAGGCTGTTGGTTTCCTTTATGCTAGAGGATCTCACCTACAAGGAAATTGCAGACGTACTTCAACTGGAAGTCAACCATGTGGGTGTCAAAATCAACCGTGTGAAAAGAAAATTAGCCAAGTTAATCGAATCCGAAAATGGAAAATCTTGAAAATTTAAAAAACCTATGGAAGTCTCAAAAAGACCTGGCCAACATTGATCCCCGAGAGATTCAGCAAAGGGTGAAAACGGAGCACCTGAAAATGTTGTTGGTCAATGTCCTATTGACCCTCGCGATGGGATCTAGCCTAGTCATGATTATCATGATCATGATTCAGTTCACTGACAGATCATGGCTATTTTATTCGAGTCTTGGGTTGATGGGTTTGTTGCTGTTGCTTTTTATGATAGGGATGTGGGGAGGAGTTTCCCTCTCCAAAAGCTCAGCCTTGGAGAATCCATCACTTTATTTAACCAAGCAACTCAAAAAAATCAAAATCAGGCGATACATGTTGGCTTATGGCACCCCGGCATTTCTATTCTTGATGTACCTCTCCTTTATGTTGTTTCTTGCGGATGTGCTCAAAGGTGCACATCCACTTTTCCACACCATGACTTATATTTTTGTCATTGGATTTTTTGTGTTTATGGGGATTTTTGCCCGATATCGAAGTCAAAAATCCCTCGCATCCAACCAAGAAATCCAAAATAAACTTATAGGCTGGTTAAAGGATCTTCAAAATCCATAAATCCAATCAATGATTACGCAAGGCTTGGATAAGCTCCTCCTTGGTCATCCTGCTCCTGCCAGGAATATCGACTTTTTTCGCCTGCTCATAAAGCGCTGATTTGGTACAGTATTCATAGGGTGTGGAATTGAATTCCGGACGATCGGTATTGGCAATCCGGGCCGCTTTTTCTTTGCTCATGCCTTGTTCCCGAAGGGCTTCATATTGGGATTCGTTTTTGATTTTGGGTTTTGCTTGCTTTGCCATGTTGTTTTTGGTTATGGATTAAAAAAACTTTTAAGGGTTAAACGCTTTCTTGAATATAGTCTAGCTTATTCTATTTCATAAATAATACCATTTTTTTTTGTCTTATTTATATGCTAAATTTAATTTATGTATCTATTTATTGATAGATCTACCAAAATAGAAGGTAAAAATTCTACATGATGCACCATTTCTTCCACATACCGATACCGGGAAAGTGGTTCAAGAGCATTAAATAAGACTGCCAATAAAAATTATAAAGCTTGCACCTATTTTGCACAAAAAAATGAAGCGGTAAAGGGAAAGGCCTTACCTAAGGATTGGATAAAACGGATATCTTAAACTAAAATCAGCTATAAAATGAAAAAATTAATGTTTTTGGGTATAGCCCTCTTGATGACACTGAGTGCCTGTGATGGGCCAAATAACAAAATCACCGCGGATGAATCGGATGACCTGAGAGACAACCAACCGGGATCGGAAGAAGTATCAGATGCCTTCAGGCCGAGTTATGAAGACTTGGAAGACAGACAAAAAGACTTGAGAGATGACCTCAACCAACTCAAGGCTGAAAAGCCGGCAAGAACCAATTCCCGAACGGAAACTAAGTTTGATCAGCAATTTTCAGCCATAGAAAGACAGGTGGATGAACTGGGGATGAAAGCCCAGGCTTTCAGATCAGCCGAAGAAAACGTTCAGGAAGGAAGTCTTCAAAGGGATTTTGAAAAAATGGAAGAGGAAATCAAAACCCGGATCAATGCCTTCAAGGATGAATTTGAACCCAATCAAGATTAAAATCAACCAGAATTTGATTTTTAAGAGAGGCACTGGAGTTGCCTCTTTTTTTGTGGTCAGAGATACCATGGTGTCATCTTAGTGCCGTAGGCACGACCGATCTACTAACCGTAGGTTTTAACCTACGGACTTAAAAGCATGCCCCAACCCCAAAGTCCCGTAGGGACTCTTAACCAATTTTCCGATGCCTAGTCCATGGATTGAAATCCATGGTTAGTAAATCGGCCGCTCCTATGGAGCTAACTCCAGTTTTTTTTCAGCAAATTGTTTCCTAATTTAAGGTATCGATAAGGAAGCGAGTTAAGATATCGCTTTCTAAACCCAACCCACCATGACCAAACACGAACATTTCAGAGAAGCATTGGACCATTTGAAATCCTTATTGAAGGAAACCGAAATGGAACCCAGCATCAAATGGGGAATGGATGTGTATACGGTCAATGGTCAAAATGTAGTAGGCGCCATCGCTTTCAAAAACCATGTTAGCCTTTGGTTTTACAACGGGGTATTTTTGTCAGATCCCAAAAAAGTCCTGAGCAATGCCCAAGATGGGAAAACCAAAGCGATGCGCCATTGGCAGTTTACCTCCCTTGAGGAAATCAAAGCTTTCCAAAAAGATATCAAAGCCTATTTGCATGAGGCCATCAGCAACGAGAAATCCGGAAAACGGTGGCAACCTGAAAAAGACCAATCCTGGGAAATTCCGGAATTGCTCAAAAATGCTTTAGAACTGGATCCTGATCTGAAAGCTAATTTTGAGGAGTTGAGTCCATACAAGCAAAAGGAATATGCCCTCCACATCCAGGAAGCCAAGCAGGAAAAGACCAAAGTGGCTAGACTGGAAAAAATCAGACCCATGATTATGCAAGGCATGGGACTCAATGACCGCTATAAATAAAACAGCCATGAGCACCAACAAAACAACCCCCACAGATAAAAACGTCAGTGATTTCTTGGAAAAGGTCAGTGACAAAAAGAAACAACAGGATAGTAGAAAATTGGTGAATCTTTTTGAAGAAGCTTCAGGTTTTCCACCGAAAATGTGGGGAGATAGCATGATAGGATTTGGAAGCTATCATTATACGTATGAAAGTGGAAGGGAAGGGGATTTTTTTCTGGTAGGTTTCTCCCCAAGAAAGAACGCCATCTCACTTTATTTTTCCTGTGACCTCAACCATCAGGAACCTGATTTATTGGATAAATTGGGGAAAATAAAGACAGGCAAGTCCTGCGTTTATATCAAGCAACTGGAAGATGTCGATTTGAGCATCTTAAAAGTTTTGACCGAAAAGGCAATAGCGCATACCCTTCAAAAATTTCCAAATTAAAGACGGAAAGAAATTCCGGCATTCAGAACTCCTCTAAATCCGAAACCTAGTTCAGCAAAAAAAGCAAGACCATCCCCCACCCTGACACCGATTGGAACCACTTGATAACCGAATGCCGAACCAGAGGATCGTTCCGGTGTGGTATCATCACTGTTACTGGTGAGAAAGGACATACCTACTGACAAAGCGCTGTACAGCTGCAAGGCATCTCTGTTGATATAATTGAAATTTGCCCTAGGCATCACTGTAAACCATGCATCACTCGTGGTAACAGTCTGCAGATTCATACCGCTATACGTGGTTTCCAGTACCTGATAACCTGCATCCAAGCCAAAACTGAACCTGTCCATGGGATTTACCACATAAGCTACCAAAAAGGCAACCGATGACTTGATACTGGGTTCATCATAATTATCCAGCCCACCAATAACCGCTCTCGAAGTAATTGTGCCTATATCCGGAGCAGTAAGGTAACCCAACCCTACACGCAATTCACCTCCTTGACTAAAGGCATCTTGAAAAGCAAACATGCATGACACAAACAAAAAGAGACATAAAAGCCTAAAAGAATTCATAGCGAAAGTAAATTAAAGTCAAGAATTAATTTTTTTTAATTTACACATTATATTGAAAAATTTATATTTCTTCGCGTAAAATCCTCATAAACAATAAACCGGAAATGTTCCTTCATAATTCAAACTTTAAGTAGATGGAGTTACCAATGCCACTGCCCCCCTCATTTTATCCAGGCCAGTTTTGGCAACTTCCAGTGCGTCGAGTTTCCAGTAATCACGGTTAAATAATTCCAGCGACAGGACTTTTTCACCACCCATGTTTTTAAGATCGGTTAGGATTTGTTGCAGTGGTGCCGCACCATCTCCGGGATAGACACGGTCCTTGTCTTCTTGCTTTTCCCGAGGGATATCCATCACATAATCATTCATGTGAAAAATTTCAACAGACTTTCCTTGCAGCATTTTTAGCCCTTCAAAACCTGAATTCCCTCGATAGAGGTGATATACATCCGCCAAAATCCTCGCATCCGCATCATCGGATACAGCCGCCACCATCAAGGCCTGACCCAAATGGTGAAAATAGGGGAAAGCACCCCAAAATTCCAGCTGAGGCATCACTCCGGTTTCCCTGCCCAATTGGAGCAAGTCACGGTATCTACCCCCTGCTTCAAACAAATCCAAAGTTCCCGTCACCCCAGCAGCAGGAGCGGCCACCCTTTTGCAACCTAAGGCTGCCAAGAGCTCCATTTCCTCCTTCATCTGAACAAAGCCTGCTTTTCTTTTTTCATCCTCATCTACCATCCACGGAGCAAAACCGATGGCATTTTCAAAAGTCAAACCTGCATCTGAAAGGTGTTTTTTGAGCTGATTGGTGGACTTTCCATTCTCCAAATAGGCTAAAATGTCCCTGATCCATAGTTCAATACCCTCATATCCTGCCCTAGCTGCCACCTCAATATTTTTTTCCATACCGAGATTTTGGCCGCTGATGGTACTCGTGTTTAAGCAAAATCTAAAAGTGTCAGCTGCCTTCGGAGTTTCAGCTTTTAATTGCGGATGGATCATCCAACCAGCTCCTGCAATTCCCAGGGTTTTGAGTGCCGTTCTTCTGTCTGTCATAGGTCTTGGATTTGTTAAAAAGAAAAGGATATGAAAATCAAATCCAAAATAGGGGGACTTGTGCGGTTTTTCAAATTATATTTGAAAAATGCTTACACCAAAAAGCGAGACTCCAACAATTTGAAGTATCAAGCAATCAATCTTTAGTGAGTACCTGCTGATCAACATTGGAAAAAAAGTTGATGAAAAATTTGGAATATTAAACACTGTTCAATTATATTTGTATGTATAATATTTTACCATGGGAATAGCCGATAGAAAAGTAAGGGAGAAAGAAGAGCTGACACAGCAGATCCTTGCAGCGGCCAAGTCCCTGTTTATCGAAAAGGGCTTTGAAAAAACCTCCATCCGGAACATAGCCGATCGGATAGAATACAGTCCTGGAATCATCTATCATTATTTCAAAGACAAGAACGAAATCTTCCATACGCTCCATACTGAGGGTTTCCAGGAAATGGGCAAAAGAATGGGCATCTTGGCAGCAGTGGAAAACCCAATGGAAAGACTCAAAGCCATGGGCAGGATTTACATTGAGTTTGCGTTGGAAAATAGCGACATGTATGACCTGATGTTTATCATAGAAGCCCCCATGCATCATTTAGAGGACAAAGATGATGATTGTTGGACGGAAGGTTCAGGCACTTTCAAAAACCTGAAACATACAGTAAAGCAATGCTTAGACAAAGGTTATTTTGAAGGGCACAACCTGGATGCACTTTCATTTATGATCTGGTCAACGGTACACGGGATGGTCTCTCTGAAAATCAGAAAGAGAACAGACGTGATAGAATTGGCAGAAGAAGAACAAATTGTCGAAAAAGGATTTGAGTCTTTTTTGAAAGTATTGGACAAATTGTGATTTTTTTTGACCTATTATTAAACAGTGTTAAATAAAATAACAACGTAATTATTTATGCAAATTGTTTTAAAAAGAATTCTGCTTACGGTGCTGATTTTCTTTGCGATTCTAGAAAAAGCCCCGGCTCAGTCCCAACTTGATGGATACATCTACGAGGGTCTCCAAAACAACCTGGTTCTAAAAGACAAAAACATCTCCCTGAACCAAAGCCTTTTGGCACTTAAGGATGCGAAAAGTTTTTTCCTTCCTGCAGTGGATTTTGGAGCCAACTACAGCCTGGCAAGGGGAGGCCGAGCCATTATCCTGCCTTTGGGGGATTTGTTGAATGGTGTTTACTCCTCCCTCAACACCCTGATGGACCGGCAAACCTTCATGCCTCTGGAAAACGTGGAAGAGCAGTTTATGCCCAACAATTTCTATGACGCCCGATTCAGGGTCTCCTACCCTATTCTAAACCCTGACCTGCACTACAACAAGCTGATCAAAGAACAAAGTGTCAAGCTGGAAGAATACGAGGTGGAAATCTACAAAGCTGAATTGGTCAAAAACATCAAGCAGGCCTATTATCAATTTTGTTTGGCACATACAGCCATGGAGATTTTGAACCAGTCTAAAATATTGGTAGAACAAAACCTCAAGGACAACCGCTCCTTACTGGCCAATGGAAAAGGTCTACCTGCTCAGGTACTTAGGGCTGAAAGTGAAGTGGAAAACATCAATGCGCAACTCATCGAGGCGCTGAACAGAAAGGCCAATGCGGCTTATTATGTAAACTTCTTATTAAACCGTCCAATGGAAAGCGAGGTCATTTTCGAAACCCAGCCCATCGAAGAAATGGAAATCAACCGGTTGCTTCAGGAAGAAGACTACGAACAAAGGGCAGAACTGCTCAAAATCAACACTGCTACCAATATCCAACAGACTGTACTGAAATTAAATCAGCGCTACGCCGTCCCCCGCTTGAATAGCTTTGTGGACCTGGGTATGCAGGGGTTTGATTTTGACTATTCCCAGCAAAGCCGCTATGCCTTCTTCGGTCTAAACCTTAGCATGCCGGTGTTCCAAGGTGGCAGAAACCGTAACGCCATCCTTCGAAGCCAGAACCAACTCGAAGCATTGTCCTACCAGACCGAACTGCTGGACCAGCAAATCAACATGGCCGTTCGGGCTTCCAAAAACAACATCAAGGCGGCCCAAGCTGCCAAAACATCCGCTGAACACAACCTCAGGTCAGCCTCTGCTTACCTCCGGCTGATAGATCGAGGGTACAAAGAAGGCACCAATTCCCTGATAGAATTCATTGATGCCAGAAACCAGTTTACCCTTTCCGAATTAAAAGTCACAGTGGCCAACTACACACTTTTGGATGCCTTGGCCCAATTAGAACGAGAATTAGAAACCTTGAATTGATACACCATGAAACGTCTTATTCCTTACTTATTTTTGCCTGTGCTCGGACTGATCCTGCTTCAGGCCTGCACCACGGATGGCAAGACCATCAAAACCGAAATCCCCCAAGGACAAATTCCAGTGAAAGTCTGGAGCATTGTGGCCTCTGAATCCTTATTGGATATTCAGGGTACCGGGCAATTTACCACCGATGATGAGACCTTATTGTCCTTCAAAACCGGGGGCATCATCAGCCAGGTGTTGGTTACAGAGGGGGATTATATCCGAAAAGGACAATTGTTGGCCACCCTTGACTTGACAGAAATCAACACGAGCGTAGCTCAAGCCCAACTAGGGTATGAAAAAGCCCTCAGAGATTATGAAAGGGTACAACGGCTTTTGCAGGATTCGGTAGCTACAGTAGAACAGTCCGAAAACACCAAAACTGCTTTGGACATCGCTGAACAGGGCCTTCAGGCGGCCAAATTCAATAAGGACTATTCTCAAATCAAAGCGGTGCAAGACGGCTATGTTTTAAAAAAATTTGTCAATCCGGGCCAACAAATCGCTTCCGGTTCTCCTGTCTTCCAAACCAACGGAACAGGTAAAGGGACATGGAAACTCAAAGTGGCTTTGAGTGACCGCGACTGGGCCATGATCAAGGAATCGGACAAGGCCGAAATCACCACCCCCGTGGATCCATCTAAGGCCTATGCCGCCACGGTAAAAAGAAAGGCGCAGGTAGCAGATCCCATGACAGGCACGTATATGGTGGAATTGGAATTTGAAGGGAACAAGCCTGATCATCTGGCCAGTGGCATGTTCGGTACTGCCACTATCCATGCCAGGCAGAGCAAGACAAGCTGGTACATCCCCTATGAAGCCATCTTGGATGCCAATGGTGGAAAAGGATTAGTTTTTGTCAGCAATGACGGGGAGCTAGCCCAAAAAGTGGAAGTTACCTTGGGTCGAATTTATCCGGAAAAGGTACAGGTTCTGAATGGATTGGAAGGATTCAAACATCTGATCGTATCGGGAAGTGCCTACCTGAGTGACCAATCTCCCATCTCTATCCAAAACTGACATGAGAATCTCCAATTTCGCCGTAAAAAATTACCAGTTCACCTTGGTGATTTTTCTGATGACTGTGGCCCTTGGTCTTACTACCTTCCTCAATATGCCAAGAAGTGAGGACCCCGCCACCAATGCGCCGCAATTTCCCGTCATCGTGATCTATCCAGGTACCAGCCCGGAGGACATGGAAGAACTGATCGTCGATCCCATAGAGAAAAGAATCTATGCCCTCGAAGACATCAAGCGCATCAAAACCAAAATCAGAGATGGTGTGGTGGTCTTCAATGTGGAATACAAATACGAAAGCAATGTCAATGACAAATACCAGGAATTGGTACGGGAGATCAACAGCATGAGGGATGAGTTACCTCAAGATATCCTCAGCATAGAAATCAATAAAGTGACTCCTTCCGGAGTGAACATCCTTCAGATCGGACTGATCAGCGAAAACAGTTCGCGGGATGCTTTCAAGAAATACGGGGAACGGCTCCAGGATGAGCTGGAAAAAATCTCCGCACTCAAAGAGGTGGAAATCCATGGGCTTCCCGAGGAGATCGTGAGGGTAGATTTGCAGCTGGATAAAATGTCCCATATGAACATTCCACTGCAGGCTGTCCTAGGCAGCATCCAAAGTGAAATCGGCAATATTCCCGGAGGCACCATAGAAGCAGGCAGCAAAGCATTCAATGTGAAAACCAGCGGCAATTATGATGGCTTAGAGGAGATTGCCGGTACCTTGGTATACTCCATGCAAGGCAAAAGCATCGCCCTCAAAGACATCGCCCATGTGCACAGGGATTATGAGGAAAGCAAACACATCACCAGGCTCAATGGATACCGGGCCATTTTTGTAACTGCCGCCCTCAAGGAAGGCAGCAACATCTCACAGGTACAGGAACAATATCTCCCTGTGCTAGAAAACTTCAAAAGTACCCTCCCCGCCAACATAGACATGGTTGTGGCCTTCGACCAGGCTGAGTTTGTCAATAAAAGACTGGGGGGATTGGGCTTTGATTTTATGATTGCCATCCTTTTGGTATCCATTACGCTTTTGCCCTTGGGGGGACGAGCAGCCATGATTGTCATGATTTCCATCCCGCTTTCCTTGGCCATAGGCCTTATTTTGCTCAATCTCTTGGGATACAGTCTCAACCAACTGAGCATTGTGGGTCTTGTGGTGGCACTCGGGCTTTTGGTGGATGATAGCATTGTGGTCGTGGAGAACATTGAACGCTGGATCCGGGAAGGACACAGCAGAATGGAAGCCACCTTGCTCGGCACCAAGCAGATCGGGCTGTCTGTGGTGGGTTGCACCATTACCCTGATCATTGCCTTTATGCCTTTGGTATTTTTACCTGAAGGTGCTGGTGATTTCGTGAGAAGCCTCCCCGTGGCGGTGATTTTGAGTGTATTGGCTTCCATGGTGGTTTCGCTGACCATTATCCCCTTTCTTTCCAGCCGTATCCTCAAAGAACACAAACCCGGTCACCAAGGCAATGTCTTCCTTCGTTCACTCCAATCGGTCATTTCCAGAAGCTATGCGCCTCTACTGGAGCGTTCCCTGAGAAAGCCGGTTCAAACCTTAATCTTGGCTTTGGTGATTTTTGTGGGTTCACTGGGTATTTTCCCCATCATCGGCTTCAGCTTATTCCCACCTTCCGAAAAACCACAGTTTCTGATCAATGTGATCACACCCATCCAAACCAAGATAGCTGGGACGGATGCGGTGGTCCGAGATGTGGAAGCGGCCTTGAGAAGCATACCTGAAATTGAGTTTTTCTCTTCCAACGTGGGCAAAGGCAATCCTAGGGTCTACTACAATGTCATTCCGGAAAATGAGCGGACAGATTTTGCCCAGATTTTTGTTCAACTTAAATCTGATGCCTCAGCTACCGAAAAAATCAAAATCACTGAAGCACTTCGGGATAAATTTTCGGATTATGTGGGGGCCCGTGTGGAAGTCAAAAACTTTGAACAGGGACCTCCTGTGACTGCACCCGTAGAGGTTAGGCTTTCCGGGGAAAATCTGGACAGCCTTCGTGTAATTGCTGCGAAAGTAGAGAAACTGGTCAAAGAAACCCCGGGCACCCTATACACAGACAATCCCGTAAGCCACTTGAAAACCGACATTCGCGTGGCCATTCAAAAAGACAAAGCAAGGGCTTTGGGGGTCAATATCGTCGAAGTGGACAGGGCAGTTAGGATGGCCATTGCCGGATTGAAAATGGGCACCTTCTCAGATGCCAATGGCAATAAAAAGGAAATTGTAGTAACCAGTCCAAAAGCCGAAAGGGCTTCCCTGCTGAATTTTGACCGATTGTTTATCAACAATGTCCAAGGAGCCGCTGTACCCATCCGGCAATTGGCTGACCTGACACTGGAAAGTTCGCCACTTTACATTGACCACTACAACAAAACGCGAACTGTTTCCGTCTCGGCATTTATACAGGAGGGATTCCTGACAGACAGGGTCATCCGAGAGGTGGAAGAAAAAATGGGACAATTGGATTTACCGGTAGGCTATGCATTTAAAATGGCCGGGGAAGCTGAATCAAAAGAAGATTCCTTCGGTGGATTTCAGTCTATCATCATCGTGACAGTGTTTCTTTTCATTGCCGTTTTGATCCTGCTGTTCAAAACCTTCAAAAGTACGATCATCGTCCTGTCTGTAATTCCATTGGGTATGGTTGGTGCATTGACCGCACTTTGGCTTACAAGCAACTCTTTGTCCTTTGTTGCCATCATAGGGTTGATTGCATTGGCTGGAATAGAAGTGAAAAACTCCATCTTACTGGTGGACTTCACCAATCAACTCCGAAAAGAAGGCAAAGCATTGGATGAGGCCATCCGAGAGGCTGGGGAGATTCGTTTCTTACCGATCGTATTGACTACCCTGACGGCAATAGGAGGATTATCCCCTATCGCATGGTCTACCAATCCGCTGATTTCGCCTTTGGCCATTGTTTTGATAGGAGGTTTGATCAGCTCCACCCTCCTATCCAGGATCGTGACCCCAGTGGTCTATAAATTATTGCCACCAAAAATTGACGTTGTAAAGTAAATTAAACCAACAAACCAAAAGTAAATATGAACCAAATTGCTAACATCAAAAAAGCCATAGGGATCTTCAAATCCTATGGCATTCCCCTGACTGGGAAACAGAAGTCTGCCAACTTTTACCAAGAACTTCGCATGGACAGGGTATATGTTTCCGGGCTGATTTTCGAATTGGAACTGGAATTGGAAAGACAATTGGAAGACGAAAAAGTGGCTGCTGTGCAAACCCCTTCCGAGTTGTTTCACTACCTGCTTTCCGCATAGAAACTATTCGGGAAAGAAACAGGTTGCTATGTGCATAAACCATGAAGAAAAGAAATTACTTTATTCTCATTCTTATTCCAGTTTTTACCATGTTTTTTTTCCTAAAGGGTCCTGACAAGGAACCTGAAATTTCCCACACTTCCAATCCAGCACTCCCTACTCTCCCAGGTATGGAAGATTGGAAAGGAACCCCTGTCGATGAAAAGGGCCGATTTCAAAATTTGTACCAGCCCTTTGAGTCCAGTTTTGGGGATTTGCTGAAATGGCAAACCAGTAAAAATCCACAAAAAGCGGAAAAGAAGGCGGAAACCAGGCAACTCCCGGTTGAATTTGACCCGGCAATTTTAGAAGGAAACCAAGACTACCTCATTTGGCTGGGACATGCTACTTTTCTGATGCGTCTGCAGGGAAAGGTGATGATCACGGACCCGGTGCTGATCGAAAGTTTTTTTTTGAAGAGAGAAAGTGATTTGCCCTTTCCCTTGGAGGAGCTTCCTGCCATCGATTATATCCTGCTATCACACAGCCACAGGGATCATTGTGACCAAAAAACCATCCAATACCTTGCCGAAAAGAACCCGGATTTGACGGTTCTAACCGGCCTGGAAGTAGGTAAAGTGTTGTCCAATTGGACCAATGGCCATGAGATACAGGAAGCAGGTTGGTTTCAGCAATTCAACACCCCTGAAGAGGGTCTTAGCATCACTTATGTACCGAGCAGACATTGGTCCAGGAGGGGACTTTTTGATGAAAATATCAACTTATGGGGCGGGTTTTATATCCAGGCAGGATCCCAAAAGCTGTATTTTATGGGCGACAGTGGCCAAGGTCCCCATTTTGAGGACATCCGAAAAAACTTAGGTGCTCCCGATTATTGCCTGATGGGTGTAGGGGCTTACAAACCCGAATGGTTTATGCATCAGGCCCATATCAGTCCACTCGATGCCATCGATGCTTTTCATGTATTAGAGGGCAAGTATTTTATTCCCATGCACTTCGGTACCTTTGACCTTTCCGATGAGCCAAGGATGGAACCTTGGGATATTTTGGTGGAAAATAGAGAAGCCATTCAGGGAGAACTGGTTTCGGCCGTTATTGGGCAAAATTTGTTGAAAAAAAACATTCTAATAATTAATTAAGTGTTTGTACGAAATGATGCCAGTAAAAAGGTAATTCAATACAATTCTCGCCAGTAAACTGAAAGTCAATGACTTCCGACTTCCTACTTCGGACTTCCGACCCTTTTGAAGAAGAACATTGGGTTGCTGGCAAAGAAGCGGAAATTTAAAATTAATTATGTGTATGTACCCAATGATGCCCGTAAAAAGGTAATTCAATACAATTCTCGCCAGCAAACTGAAAGTCAATGACTTCCGACTTCCGACTTCGGACTTCCAACCCTTTTGAAGAAGAATATTGGGTTGCTGGCAAAGAAGCGGAAATTTAAAATTAATTATGTGTATGTACGCAATGATGCCAGTAAAAAGGTAATTCAATACAATTCTCGCCAGTAAACTGCAAGTCAATGACTTCCGACTTCCTACTTCGGACTTCCAACCCTTTTAAAGAAGAATATTGGGTTAGTGGCAAAGAAGCGGATATTCAAAATTAATTATCTCATTTTTAAGATTCAGAACTGTTTAGGTCGAAAAATTTTTTCCATCTAACATTAAAGATCACTTCCAAAGTGACAAAAAAAAAGGAAAAATTATTATATTTAGAATAATAATTGTAACTTAAAATAAATAGAAATATAAATATTATTACTTATTAAATATATTTTTTAAATTAAATTAGACATTCAATAACTAAACCGGAATTTTTATTTGGACTTCCGAGTTCGGACTTCCGACCCGTATGAAGGAGAATATTGGATACAGGCAAAGAAGCCGATCACCATTAAATGATATTCAAAATTGACTATGCTTCTCAAAGTAAATAAGTATATCATCATAACTAAAATAAAAAAACTTTTTAGACCAATCTTTGACTTTAGATTTAAAAACAGATTTACAAAATACTATTTACAAATTTTTCTCTCCACTTTATTAGGTATCTCAAACCCTGTTCTTGGTCAAAACATCCCAAATGCCCTTGAAAGCGGCGAGGTATATTGGACACGATATTATTTAGAATGGGGACTTTCTGATAAACTTCAGTTGGATGTTGAGGTAGATAATAGGAGGTTTTTTGATCCTTCCAGGCAATTACAAACCATTGCGAGAACTACCTTGTATTATATGAAGTCTGATAATTTTAATGTAGGGGCTGGCATCGCCTACTCACAATTATACAGTCTCTATACACCTACTATTCAACCTGAGATCAGGCCTCACCAGGAGGTAAATTTTACCTATTCAGAAAATAGATGGAATTTTAATCAAAGAATCAGAACTGAGCAACGATTTAGGGCAGATACCCTCAGAACAATCATACCGACCAACGAAGTGATTGAAACCATTCAAGACAGTTACTCCTTTGACTTTAGGGTACGGTACCAATTTTCCACTGATTTTTCTTTAGTTGATAAGGACCGAGAACGTGGTCATTGGAATATACAGGTATCCACAGAAATTATGGCGCATATGGACTGGGAGGAATTTTTTGACACCGCCCGGATTTATGCGGGACTTCAGTACTACCTCAGCGACCAAATCCGCCTTGAACTGGGTTACCTCCACTCCGCAGAAAAGGAATACAGGTACGATATCTTATTCAATTATGATATTCTCAGATTTACCTTTAGACATAAACTTTAATAAAGCTTGTTCATTGCTAGTAATTGTAGATAACATTTGGAATAAACCGTGTTACTAACGCTATTTGGACTCAAATATGTTCTAATCCTACATGGCTTGAATTCTATCATTCATTTATGTTTGTATTACAGTTAATTTGCCGCTGCGAAAGGCTTGGGCAGTCACCACTGGCAATTTGACCTAGACATTGTTGTATAAAAAAATCGAAAATCAGATTCTGAGTAGTGGCTTTTGAGGTGGTAAATTAAAATGGGAATCCTGTAAAAAGATTTTCTGATACAAAGAATCGAGACTTGAACTCTACTTGGATTAGATTTTTTTCAAAGGATTGGTGTTAGGTTTAGTACCCAGACTCTAGTTATTATTACAATATGAAAGACCGCTTTTCTGAACAATCTGATGCCTATTTGCAATTCAGACCAAGCATCCCTTCCGAGGTTTTTGATTTTATCTTCAAGCTGCTTCCCGATATGGATCGCGCATGGGATTGTGGCACCGGCAATGGTCAGGTAGCAAGACACCTGGCAGAAGTTTTCAAATCGGTCGAAGCTACGGATATCAGCCAAAGTCAACTGGATAAAGCCTACCGCTATCCCAATATCCGGTATTCCCGGCAGCCAGCCGAAAACACCGATTTTCCCGACCAAACTTTTGACTTGATTACCGTCTCACAAGCCATCCATTGGTTTGACTTTGAGCAGTTTTATAAAGAAGTCAAGCGGACCGGAAAAAAAGGGGGGATTTTGGCCGTGATGGGTTACGGTTTGTTGTCCATCCATCCCGAAATAGACCAAATAATTCAACTGCTTTACAGTGAAACATTGAAAGGACACTGGGACCCTGAAAGGAAGTACATCGATGAAAACTACCTGACCATTCCTTTCCCTTTCCCAGAAATCGACTCCCCTCAATTCAAACAAACCTTAAACTGGAGTTTGACTCAATTGGTCGGCTATTTGGAGACTTGGTCAGCGGTAAAGAATTACCAAAGGCATACAGGAAAGCAGGCCTTATATCTGATCAAACAGGATCTAAGGGACAGCTGGGGAAAGGAAGAAGTCAAGTCTGTAACTTTTCCCATCTTACTTAGAGTGGGTAGGCTATAAGGAGCTAGCATAAATTAATCAAAAAGGCAAAATCAAAGGAATCAGCAAGATGGCGATGATCATGACAATGATGGTAAACGGAACGCCTATTTTGATGAAGTCACCGAAGCTGTACCCTCCAGGCGCCACCACGAGGGTATTGACCGGTGAAGAAACCGGGGTCATAAAGGCAGACGAAGCCGCCAAAATAACTGCCATGGCAAATGGATATGGTGACAGTCCTAAGTCATAGGCCATGGCAATGGCAATGGGCGCCATTAAAACCGCAGTGGCAGTATTTGAAATGAAGAGTCCGAGAATGGCTGTGATCAGGAACAAGGCCCCAATGGCAACCCTTGGCGCAGAGTCACCTACCAAAGACAGCAAAGCCTCAGAGGCCATCTCCACTCCTCCTGTCCGCTGCAAAGCGATGGAAAAAGGCATCATTCCCACAATCAAAACCAGGCTTTTCCAACTGATGCTGTTGTAAGCACTGTTCATGTCCACTATGCCAAAAATCCCCATCAATAGGCAACCCAAAATCACCGCATGCACATTGGGTAAAATCCCGGCAACCATCAGGAAAACCACGAGCATCAAGATCAGAATGGCATGGACTCCCTTATCAGCGGCAGGCAAGACCTCATCAAATTCGCTGGGCAGATGGAGAAGCACCAATTGGTCATTGTCCTGCTGTATTCTTTTGATGTCTTCCCAAAAACCGGCAATAAGGATGGTATCCCCTACCTTCAATTCCACATCCAAAAAATCTTCTACTAGCGGAGCATTTCCCCTCCATAATCCTATGACTGTCAATCCGTAATCGGACTTTACCCTAGCATCTCTTACGGTTTTACCCACCCAAGTGGATTCTACGGGAAGGATGGCTTCCGTCATTCCCATTTCCTGTGCGGTATCTGTCAGGTATGATTTTCCCATTGCCAAGCTCATCTTTTCCACCCTAAATTCCTCAGAAAGGGATTTGATTTTCACCTCATCACTCCTGATATCCAAAAGCAGTACATCTTCCTCCATAAACTGCATCTGCTTGTTGGGTCTGATAAAAACGGTTTTTTTACCTTCTTTTCTTTCCACTGCAAGCAGGTTGATCCCGTCTTGACTCAGGTTCAAATCTTGAATCTGCAAGTTTAGCAAAGGAGAATCAGGCAAAATTTTCACCCTATACTCCCGGTCTTTGAGACCATATTTGTTGATCCAGTCTTTGATCGTCGGCTTTCGGATTTTTTTACCGGATTTTTCTGAATTGTCAGGCAGCCATTTTCTGGCAAACAACATGTATCCCACGCCCAAAGCCAAGATGGCCAATCCAAACGGAGTAATGGTAAAAAATCCAAAACCACCCTCTCCCTGACGCATGAGTTCGGAGTTGACCACCAAATTAGGGGCGGTAGAAATCAAAGTCATCATGCCACTGATCAATGCGGCGAAGCTCATGGGCATCATCAAATGGCTAGGGGCAATTCCTGTATTGTTGCATATCCGGAAAACCACTGGAATAAAAATGGCCACGATAGCAGTAGAGCTCATCACAGAACCCAATCCAGCCACCGACAACATCAAAAGCACAAGCAGTTTGGTTTCGTTGCCACTCGCCTGGGTATTGATCCAATCACCCAGATTTCTGGCAACTCCTGTCCTCACAAGTCCTTCTCCCAAGACAAACAAAACCGCAATCAACACAATATTGGGATCACTGAATCCAACCAGGGTTTCTTCTATCGTAATGATGCCGGTAAAGGGCAAGGCAGCGATCATGATCACTCCTACGGCATCCATTCTAGGCTTATTTTTCACAAACATGGCAATAGCGGCACCAAGAAGTAACAAAACCAAAACAAGCCTAAAATTCTGACTGGAAGGGTCAATGCCTCCAATCCAAGCGAGAGGTGGATTTTTTTGAAAAAATAAAAACAAGCCCCGAAATACTACATTTTCACAAAATGCTGGCATAATAGACGGAAGAGACGGTGGAATACTTAATTAAATTTTGGAAGAAAGAACAAAATTGAAATCCAAAATTAAGGAAGATTGCGGAAAATCAGTGGGTTATCTTCAATTTTTGAAGGCATGAACCAATAAAAACCGATTATTCTTTATTCCAAATTACCTTCTACCAACCTGGTTCCAGTCGTCAGTTCTGAAGGGAGAAGCAGGTAACCCTTCCATGTTATACAGGTTGGCTTGATCCGGGTTATCCGCCCAGGCATAGCGGACAGCCACCGGGTTTGGAACCGCTTCATGCCAGACCATGACCTCATCTGCCACTATTTCTGCTTTGGCCCAGTAAAATTTCTGGTCCGCACCGGCTATGGCAAATTCTTTCAATTCACCTCCATCTTTGACTTTGAGGCCGGTTCCAATTTCCTTGAAATTCAACTTAATTTTATTCCCCTCCAAGCTCATGGATTCATACAATGGACCAAAAGCTACTACATCTTCCTGGTAGGCTACTTTCCTTGCAGCCAAAGCCAATCTTTTGCTTACGTCCTTTTTGTTCAGGGGATGGATGTCATTCCACTCACCCAGGTCTATGGCCACGGCCATGCCTGTATTGGGTTGGGATAGGGTTTTCAATTGGGATTCCCTGGTGAGGGCCCAATTGCTATCCGAAGGTTGCTCCTTGCTTTCCATAAAATTAGGGAGTTGAACCCATAAAAATGGGAAATCCCCCTGCCCCCAATGTTGCCTCCAGTCTTTGATCAGGGCAGGCAATAACTCCGCATATTCCTTGGGTTTTCCGGTGTTGGATTCCCCCTGATACCAAATGACCCCTTTTATGGCGTAATCCGTCAATGGGGCAATCATGCCGTTAAACAGACCTGTTGGTTTCATTCTGATATTGGGCTGTCCCCGCAAGGGCTTCATCTGTGCCCCAAGTCGGTAATGCCACTTTCCGATAAGGTCTAAGGTATCCTTTCCGAGAACCAACTCATAGGCCTTTTCGGGAACAAAGCCCCCTTTGCCCTCTGAACTGATCAATCGCACTGTAATGGAATTTTTTCCTTCTTTGAGCAATCCCTCCGGAACATGATACCTTCTTGGCGGGTATTGGTAACTTATTGTACCCACGAACTGGCCATTGACGAAAGTGGAATCTCCGCCAACCAGTGTTCCGAGGTAGAGCCGGCCAGACTTACCTGCTTGGTCAGCTGACAATTCAAATTCTTTTCTGAACCAAACCGACCCATTGACATTTCCCAATTCCCCATCTGCCCAATAGCCGGGTATTTCCATCTGAGACCAATCTGATACATCCATCTGAGCTTTATGCCACGGTGCATCGGTCTCATGGTACCCTGCATCCTTCTCGTTCAATTCTCCATACCATGCTGCGTTTTCTTCCCGAGCGGCTTTTTCAATACTTTCCACCAAAGCCTCATCCTTAAATTTCCGGGCCTCTGCCAAATGATCCGGAAATGCTTTGATGGAGGCTTCACTGATCCAAGCTTCTGCAGGTGATCCTCCCAAACTGGAACGGATCATACCTATGGGTATTCCCAAATGCTCATGTAGCTCCAGTCCGAAAAAATAGGAAACAGCAGAAATTTCCAGGATATTGTCTTGGGAAATACTTACCCATTTACCTTGATCAAAATCTGTGTGAGGACCATACAAATCGCTTGAAGTAGGGACAGAAAAGTACCTGATTTCCGGATGGTTGGCCTCTTTTATTTCTTTGGGATAGAGCGGACTGACCCGCTCCATATTGATGTCAATCTGTGACTGTCCGGAAGCCACCCATACATCTCCGATCAAAATGTCATTTATTTCTAAAGTCTCCGAAGTGGCAATTGTCATGGTATGTGGCCCTCCTGCTTTAAGGTTGGATAGCTTTAATTCCCATGCCCCGGATTCGTCGGCTTCAGTTTGGTATTCCATTCCCAAAAATCTCATTCGAATCTTTTCAGATGGGAATGCCCAACCCCAGATTTTCACCTCAGTATCCCGCTGCAAAACCATCCCATCACTCACCAATTTTGGTAACTTCAGTTGGGCATTGGATTCCAGACAAAGGCTCGAAAAGATAAAAAAGGAAAGAAAGATTTTATTGAGAGGAAAGGGGGATCTCATAGGCGCATCAGGTCAATAGGTTCTTTTAATTTTGGCCGAACAAGATTTTCATCGATGATGCCAAAACCAAAGATTGGTCATTTTCCATAAGTTTCCAATCATATTTTACACTGATGGTTTACTTATAGGCAATTTTGCTTCTACCAGCCAAAATTAAAAAGACCATTAATATCCCTATAGACAGCAATAGTTTTGCCATCATCCAACCCGAAGTTTTTTCTGGGATAAAAACGGCTGTTTTCCCGATAAGGACATTCCCAGCCCATAGATAAGGAAGTTCGCTGGAAGGTGCGTTGGATGCCATCAGTTCCAGCTTTGCGCTTTGCAACGCCAGGTCTGAGGGCATACCCTGACTCAGTTTTTGGTAAAACAATTCAGTCAATTGAAAGGTGGATTTACTGTCCACTTGCCAAAGGGTAGTGATGCTCGAGGGGATGCCAGCGGCGGCAAAACCCCTTGCCAAGCTAAATACTCCCTCTCCTTTGATACTTTTCCCTATCCCTGTATTGCAGGCGGACAAAACGATCAATTGGGTAGTCAATCCTCCCAAAAGCTTCAGTTCAGAGAGCCTTAGGGTTTCATCAAAAAAGTAGAGTTCAGGTTCGCTGTCTGTATTGTCAGCGATGGCATGCGAGTAAAGCTGTACTACGGAGTGATCGGGTAGGTATTTTAAAAACTCGCTTTTGGTGGCCTTTTCAAAGGTCAACATCCGGTGTTTCGGGAAAAATTGCAGAAGATTTTGAAGGGATAAATCAGCACCCAATAGTGAAGCTTGATGCATAGACTCTTTGTAATGGACTGGAGCTATACCCAAGACAGTATGTTTGGAATTTCTCTTCTGATGCTTGGCCAAAAATCCGGCAGAATACGCGTAACTGAATGCAAAATCCTTTACTAATAATGATCCGGGATCCTGTGGATTTTTGAGCAAAAGCTCAAAGGGTAACAGATGTTCATCGATAGAAACAATGACCCTTCTTGTATTCACTGCCAAGGGTTCAAAGAGTTGAACATATAGTGCATGGCTCAATTGTGAAAACAAGTCGTAGTGTTGGTTCAGTTTGGATTTATCTGAAACCAGAGCCAGCAATTCCATAGCTTGCGCATCAAAGTCCTGCTTATCAATTTTTATGAGCTGGGTATCATGAGGGGAAATACTCATCGCATAAATGTGGTTCTCACCGATGAAAAATTCCACAAAGGTCTGATCCGAATCCAGTATCTTATCTTTTATTTCTTTAATGGAAAGCGAGGTTGTATCGTATTTGTAGCTGTAATAGGTTGGATACTTGGCTTCCAGCGTTTTGATGTATTTTTCATAAACAGTTTGGGCTTCAAACCATTGTGAGGTCAAGATTTCATGGTTTGGATCTTGTAAAGGGGTGTTTTCTCTCTGTTGCTGAAGTGAAAATGCCTCAATCATCAATGCCTGTTCCTTTTCTATGTCAGCAGCATCAAGGTGTTTATGAGCGCCTAATTCCGATAATTTATCATTAAGCAAAACCGATCTGCTTTTCTCCATAAAGAAAAATGCATTTTCTTTATCCTGAAGCAAAAAACAGGTGGCCAGTGCATGTTCGTAATTACCTTTGGTTTTTTCCCTCCAGTACAACTTGGATTGCTGTGTATTTTGACTCCACCGCATCCGGTCTATGGCTTGGTCTGCTGATTTGAAATAAGTCAATGCTTTCTGAAGGTGCTCCTCCCCTCCATTTGCTTCAAAATACCTGAGATGTGCCCTTCCCAGATTGGCCAACATCCGCTCCAACAATTGTTGGTTGCTGATTTGTTTGAGTTGATCCACCGAAGGTAATTTTTCAAGACCATCAGAATTGTCCAAAACAATAAGGCTAAGCCCTTTTTGGAAATGATGCAGGGCTTTATCCCATTGTCTTTGTTCTTGATAGATAAATCCCATGTAACTATAGACCATGGCTTCCAGATCCATATCCCCTACTTTTTCGAAGTATTTAAAGCATTCCTCGTAATATTTCAATGCTTGCTCATATTCCGCGGTATCTTCACATAAAACTCCCAGATACATAAGGTTTAATAAGGTTGCCCTATAATCATCCTGACTTAGGCTTAAGTTGTAGGCTTTTGTATAATAGTATTTAGCTGACTGATAATCTTTTTTTTCTTCAGCTAGTTGACCCTGAGCTACAAAACCTATACCCAGATAATGAGGATTTGATCCCGGTTGTGATAAAATCTGTTCTGATTTTAGCAAATTCTTTTCGACGTGATCTAATTTGTTTAGGATCAACTCCGCTTGACTTTTCTGCAATAACAACAAAGCCTCATACTGAGAACCCTTTAAGGAAGGGTCCAAAACTGAAAGTCCATAATCGGCGATTTCGATTGCCCTTTGGTATTCTCCCAAAATACTTTGATTGATGGCTTTCTGTTCGTAAGCCAGACCTCCAATGAAACTTTTCTCAGGGTACTTTTCAGAAATGGCCAAACAGCTGTCCAGATAAGCATCAGAAATATCAAAATAATTCAAAAGCCGGTAATACAAGCCCAGGTTGAAATAAGAATTGGCCAAAAATGCTTCATCTGCGTGAGGGTTTCCCGGTTGATTGAGTGCCAGGGCTTTTTTGGTCAAGGCGATTCCTTGGGAAAAATCTTCTGTTTGCCGGTAAAAATCCCCAAGCCGATGAATCATTTTGGCATAAACATGGTCCTTTTCAGGCATTTTGCTCTCATAATCCAAAATCAGCCGTTCCAGTTTGCCTTTTTTGATACGCCAAGAATCAGGGCTTTGTATGATCAATTGCAGTTTTTCCAGCCATTCTTCCGACTGAGAAATTTCCCTTGCTTCTGCAGAAATCCCTGCAAGAACAAGGGCTACCCAAATCCAGCCCATAAAATATTTAACGATCATCTTCGTGCTGCTTTAAGTTTATACCAGGCTTTCAAATACCTTAAATACCCCATCTAATCTCACTCAATCCCTCCTGATGTACCTTCCACCACGGATAAATGGGCTAAGGTAACCCACAGTTTGAATCATACCTGATCCACCTGTACTAAGGCCATCAAATTTAGTCATGAGTTGTCCTTTGGTCAATCCGGGTAAACTTGACTTGGTGAGATCAGAGGGAAAATTTGCTCCCAATTTGCCGGTTGCGATGGCGGCTGCAAATGAGGAACCAGTGACTTTTACTCCATCCGCACGTAATTTACCATAAGGCAAGAAAAATGATGGCACGATAATCCCTCCGTCAGACGGGATATCATCTCCCACAACTCCCAAGTCCACATGAATCGAAGAGAAGTTTTCCGAAGGACTTATGCCAGCTTTCAAATCTATTGTGCCAACTGTAACCACATTGTTTTCTGAATTAGGTGCTGTCTCGCTGACATAAGCCGGAAAAAACGGATTCAATGTCAAATTCCTCGGGTCATTGCCTAGACCTATGGCCACTGCATCGGCCTGACTCATTGCATTTCCCGAAGCTGCCACCATTAAAATCCCTGCCTTTCTCAGCACTTTTGTGATAAGATGAAACAGGTAATCATCTGTTTCCGGAATGGATTGGTGCTGGTAATATCCCAAGCTGGCATTGATGATGTCTGCGCCATTCTGTTTGGCGTAAAGCATACCACACAGCATGGAAAAAATATCCCCTTCGGAATTGTTGTTCAGCGTTTTGATGTTCATCAATTTCACACGGTTTTCTGTGGACTTTTCAAATTGTTCAATGATATAGGCATTGACAAGGGTTCCATGAAGGCCACTGTGGTCATCCTGGATGTTGGGGGAATTGTCGACGAAATTCCAGCCATGAAGGTCATTTTCGTAACAGGGTCCGGGGTTTTGATTCGTCCATAGGTATGACTCAGGAATGCAATTCAAATCCACTCCGGTATCCAAAACCGCAATTGTGATGTCTTTCTTCTTCTCATGATTGGGTTTAAGATCAAACAGGCAGTTTTCGATGTCAGGATATGAAGGATTAGAAATGAAATAATTCAAGGAGGCAAACGTATCTGTGATGTCTCCCACACCCTGTGTGCTTCCTGCAACCTGCGGATTATCTCTCATTTGACCTGTAACATAGTTGTGAATTCCGTCTCCAGTCCAAAGTTCAACAGGTCCATCATCATCGCATTTGCTGCATTTCCTGATTTTCGCATCAGGATACAGATTTAACAATTTCATTCTGATATCTTCCCGCTCTCCGGAAGTAATATCGCTCTTCCAGATCAGGATCAATTCATTTCCTTTAAAGGGAGGAAAAGGAATTCTGCATTTTTTTCGAATAGCTTTTGGATCGTTGGCTCCCAATGCACTTTTTTTATTCAGATCATCCATGGTTGTTATGTTTAAAATAAATTTGGTTAAAAATCCAGTATGAAAATCACAAAGGCCAAATGTGGCCCATCTCAAAAGGGAATCGACAAAAACCCTTACTTCCTCCAAATGAAACCTTCAAACCATTTGGAAACCAATACCTTTAATCAATGAAATGTGTAGTGTCCTTTATTGCTAAAAAATGTAATTCTAAAGCATAAGTTACTCAAAATAAACTATTTGAAAGAAAAAATCAGAGTAAATTTTCAACTAGATCTTTTTGCTTATCAGGCTTTGCTTACCGAAATGCATGGATATTTTCACATCCAAAATCCAATTCATGGACATCAAATTTTTCAAAATTTCAAGTATGAGTTTCAGGTGACCTTTTATGAGATTGTCATTCTATTCGAGATGGCAAATTCAATCAATAGATCACGATACCTCTTCTAGGTTCTCTTACAATATATCCGTATGGAGGCATAATTGTTACCCAAAAAAATTACCGCCAAAGTAAATTGACGGTAAGGTTTTAAGTGGAAGATCCCAAAAATTAACACCTTGTAAAAAAATCAAGTGAAGGTTGCTAAAAAAATAAACTTTAATTCATTCAATAATTTAACAGTATTGCAGGATTCAATTCAGCGATGCGGCGTGATCCCGAATAACCAACCTGATGCCCGAATACACCTCACCAGGTCCAACTTCCAGTCTGATTCCGATTTGGGTTTTATTTTCAAATGTGTTGTTGGTCAACATACTGATATCATACAAAGAATACCCGTTTGCTCCCACGCCAGGGATTTTATGGAATTCATTCTTTTGGTTGTTATTGTAAACCAAATAAAATTCCATGTCTTCCAAATTGACATGCCCTTCCCAATTGAGTTGAATCATTTTTTCAGGAAACTTTTGGAAATCATGGCCTCCAAATGTATACACCCTAGAGTCATTGTTGATCTGATCCCTTGATGGAATTAGCGTGCCTTGGCTTCCATGACTTTGTGTTTGCTCTTCCCATACCGTATTACTTACTCGCTCTACAGGTTGGGGCGGTTCTGTACAGGCTATCATAATAGCACATCCCATTGCCAGTAGGAAAACTGGCTGCAGTACTTTCGAAAATAATGTTTGTTTTTTCATGGTAGTAAAAATTTAACGAAAAGAAAATTTTAAAAGGAAAAGGTTACGTTCCTTATTCAATATTATATCCAGTTGATTTTCTGTTTGTTACCCTTTTTTATGAAAAAACCGCAGCCAATTTATCGCTGCGGTTAGTTAATTGATAAGAAAAAAATAGCGTCTCTTTAAAAATCCGAGTGAACAACCCATACCATTAATTCCCTAGTCCATGATGTGAATAAAATCTTTCGGGTCAGGTATATTAGGGAAATAAGGTTCTCCATTGGGCCTTGGCATAACAGCGCTCAACCTAATCTCCTTGTATTGTTCTCCCGGCCCCATGACCCTGCTGATTGTAACCAGCAATACACCATCATATTGGGTACTGAAAATGTATTTGCTTATTCCATTTTCACCTAGTCCAATAAGAGGATAGACCTCTCCATTTTCGGCAACAAGGGCCCAACTGAACTTTGCACTGTGTTGGTCTTGGGCGGTTATACCCGGGACATTTAAAATGACAGATCCTTCTTCCTCAAAATCATGTCCATTGAATTTATAGAGCAGAATATTGGGTTGACCAGGGACTTCTGAGTGCCAGGTTGGTGCTTTTCCAAGTGGAAATGCTTTTGCGGTTGAACCGGATTTTTCCGGGTACTCTGGATAATCCGTACAGGATGCCACGATAATGATCATGGTAAGTATTAGATAGATTCGAATAAAAATTGCGTTAGTTTTCATCGTTTTAAAAGTTTAAGTTTGAAAGAAAAGGAAATAGAACTGGATTTTTAATTAGGTCATATGCCTAGTTTATTAACAGCTTGATGATAGTCGGAAAAGTTTACCTGAAGGGCAGGGAAATTGCCGTCTTTATCAGCCTCCACCACAATGGCCCTAATTTCTGAATAGGCTTCTCCTGGCCCCGTCCCTCTGATGATTTCAAATTCTGCATAATCACCGTGATTGTATCGCTCAAGGACTTTGTAGCGGGTCTCACCCTTATGGCCGAATCCTGGAATTGAAAACACCTGCCCTGAAGAATGAACAAGGTACCAATGGATGGTGGACCTTGTTGATCTGGAATAGGGGAAATCGGAAATCAGGATTTCTGCTTTGCCATTGTGGAAGAAATCGTGGCTGGAAAAAACCATCAAATGTACGTTTCCGCCTGTTTCTACCGGAATTTCACTATTGAGGCTCGTTCTCTCGGCCTTAAGTGTTCTAGGTGGATCAAAAGGCTCACAAGACCAAATTAAACTGACAACTACCAGACAAACTGCAGGTAGACTTTTGCGGAAAATGTTTGTTTTCGTTTTCATTGTTTTGAAATTTTAGTGGATAATCGGTTTGTTTTAAAAATGAAGGGTGTTCCAGCCTCCGGTCATCGATGAATAACGATTGATTTTCTTTTGTAAGAAAAAAGGTAATTCAAGATTAAAAACTGTAACCCTATTTACCTTTATATCCTGATTATCAATAATTTGTTACCTTTAGAATCGGATATGTCATGAACCTTTTACTTATTTTAAGAAAACAACCTTTCATTCAGGAAGAATTAGAATGAGGATTTTGCCAAAAAGTCAAATGGGTTTTAGAGCAATGAGAAAAGTGGTAAGGGGGCAAAAAATTTGCATTGGTCCCCCTAAATGACATTTAAAAAATAGTTGGTTGCTATTTGATTTGTTTGAGCCAGGCTTGTGCCTGTGCCTTGCCTTCCATTCCCTTTTCAACCACCTCTTCCAAAATGACCTTTGCCTGGTCCATATCCCCTGCTCGGTTACGCATCATCAGGGTGAGGGCTTTCAGAAATAGTCCGGGATTGCTGTAAAGGTCATTACGGGCAGACAAGGTTTCAAACTGACTCAAAGCCTGGTCAAATTTCTTTTCTGAAAGGTAAGTGAGTCCTAAGTTCTTGATGACTTCTGCATTGTTGGGGTCCTGCAAGGCCAAACCTTCGAAATAGCGTTTGGCTTCTTCAAAATCCTGACTGTTGTAGGCCGCTATCCCTCTTTGGATGCTATCCTGCGATCCGTTCATGGTTTGACTTAACTCCTTTAGGTTGGTCACATAATAATCCTCAGCCATTCCTTGGGGGTTGGTTCCTGAAAGAAAGAAAACAAAATAGAAAACAAATATCAAAAGGATTCCTGCTGCCACAGCCACTGCTCTCCTGAAATTCCAGGAAGTGGTCATTGGGATTACTTTTACAGGCGCTTCATTCTCTTCGCTGAAATATTGTCGGTTCAAGGATTTCAAATTTATCTTCAAGGCCTCAATCCCTTTATCAGTATGAATTTTTTGATGCATTTCCGCCTCCACCCTACTGTAAATGAGGAAGGCTTCATACATTTCCTTGTTTGAGGTCAGCTCCGTTTCAAACTGGGCTTTAGCTGTTTCATCCATCTCTCCCGAGAGAAATGCCTCGAATTTCATCATCCATTGGGTATCCATCATTTCACCATTTTAGGGTATTAAACTCATTTGAACTTCTGATCAGAGAAACTAGCTTGGCCATGCATTCGGATTTCTTTTTTCGGGCATACCCATAAGTGAATCCCAATGCCGAAGCAACTTCCTCCATGGTCTTACCCATCCAACTAAGGTGCAAAAGCTCCTGACAAGCTTCCCCTAATTTTGAAAGTTGTGTGGATATCAAATGCAACCTATCCTCATGCAATTGGACATCCTCCGCGAGGCGAAAGCTATCCTCTCCGTAGTTATATTGCGCTTCCTCATTAATTGTTACCGGTTGATTTTTCTTTTTATTCAAAATATTGAGCCATTTTTTCTTACAGATCAGGTAAATGAAGGCATCAAAGGGGCATGTCAAGACAAAATTTTCCGATTTGGCTTTCTGAAAAATAGTAATTAAAGCCTCCTGAAATATATCTGCGGCATCAGCTTCTGTTCCGTTGTTCTTGAGAACCATCCACTTGATCTTCCCTGAATACTTCCTGTATATTTCCTCTAAAATGACCGGATCATTGTTTAAAAGACCCAAAATGTATTTCTGATCGGAATGTTCCATAGTAATCGTGTGTATTTTGAAGCTTAATTTTAATCATACATCAATCAAATTATACTCTCCAAAAAAACCTATCCAACGAAAACCTCCCCGCACCCAATAGAAAAATTGCTGTCATTCCTGACAGGTAAAGAAAGGGCAATTCTTTGGTGGCAAAGGAATCTGCCGCATGCACGACAAAAAAAGCCGTAGCAAATCCCAATACCAAGCAGAGTGCAGCCGGTCTTGTGAACAGACCCAAGGCTATAAAAAGTGTAAAAACCGCTTCTGCAGTACCCATCAAGAACATGGTCAAAGATTCTCCCAGACCTATGGGATCGGGATAGCTGATTTCCCCATGCCACCAATCCGCCAGGGTTGGCCAACCATGGCGAAAACTGAGTGTCAGTCCAAACAGACACCTCAATACCAGCAAGCCGAAATCTTGGAATTTGGATGCGGATTCGCTGTTAAGCCACCAGTCCATATCAAACTTTTAGATCATGCCTAAATAAAAATACAAATTATACCCGTAGAAGCCACATATAGTCAAAATGTATTTTTTAGAATCTTTCACCCTAATTGTTTGGTTATCCGCGATCTGACCAGCCTTTTGTTTCTCTGCATGTATCGGTTTATTCATGTTTTTTTTCTTAACCACATAGTTACATAGTTCTCAAAGAGGTTTTTTCCCATAAAAGTAAAGAATACAGATTTATCTATGGATAGCCTATTCATTCTACTATGAACACCAGAGTCTTGGGTAAAAAACCATACATTCAAAATTCAAAAACTAGGTGAACTATGTGTCCTATGTGGTAAAATCTCAAAAAAGAGAAAATTCAATAAATTGATTTAATTTTTACATGTATGTACTGAATGATGCCAGTAAAATGGTAATTCAATATAATTCTAGCCAGCAAATTGAAATGACCGGTACCTCAGGGTTCGGACTTCCGACCCGTTTGAAGAAGAATATTGGGTTAGTGGCAAGGAAGCGGACAACCATTAAGTTTTATTTCCACAAGTTAAAAAGTGCGCTCAGAGCTCTTTTCATTAAAAAGGACAGGTAATGCAATCACCCCAACTCCTTTCCAACAAAAGCAAAAAACAGCTACTTTATCCCAAATGCTTTTTTCTTGCTCCACTTATTGCCTAAATTGATCCTGATCACAATTACTAACATTTATGAAAGAATGGCAGGAAATCATCCGCATGTATAAGCTTGGGGTAGAAAGCGGACAAAAAATGGCACTTGCTACCGTGGTTCACGTGGAAGGCTCATCCTACCGACGACCGGGTGCCCGAATGCTTGTAACTGAAACAGGTAACTTGACCGGAGCCATATCGGGTGGTTGCCTGGAAGGAGATGCTCTGAAGAAAGCCCAGTTGGTCATCTTTCAGCAATCACCTAAACTGGTTACTTATGATACCACGGATGAGGATGATGAAAAATTCGGCATTGGTCTGGGCTGCAACGGCATCATTCAAGTCTTGATAGAACCCATTGATCCTCTGGATCCACTTAATCCCATCATCATGCTTGAAAAATGCCTTGAAAACAGAACTTCCAAAGTTCTGGTAACGGTTTTTTCACTGCATAGAAGGGCCACAGAACAATTGGGAACCTGTCTGTTATTTGCTGAAGAGGATCAATTCGAACATCCTAAAACCGCAGTTCTAGAACCTACGATTTTACTGATTGATGAAGCCAAAAAAATCCTTAAAAGCGGCAAACCCCAGATCAAATACCTCGATGATGAATTCAATTGGACCGTATTTTATGAGGTGGTAAAGCCCCCTATTCAACTGATCATTGTGGGTGCTGGGAATGACACTTTGCCTCTGAACAAGATGGCCCATACCCTGGGCTGGGACACCATCATCTTGGACGGACGGAGCAACCATGCTACATTGGCCAGGTTCCCCAATGCCAAAGATATTTTGGTTTACCCAGCGGAAGAAGCCATCCAAAAGCTAGAGATAGATCGCCATACCGCCGTGGTTTTAATGACCCACAATTTTGAATATGACCTTGTGATCTTGTCCCACATTCTAGCTATGGATTTCCCCTATTTAGGGGTTCTGGGACCCAAAAAGAAAATGGAACGGATGCTGGCCCAGTTGGAAAAAAAAGGAATTCAAGTCGAAAACTTTCAACTTAAAAAACTCCATGCCCCAATCGGTCTTGATTTAGGGGCTGAAACCTCTGAAGAAATTGCACTTTCCATACTTGCAGAAATCCAGGCCATCAACAGCCAATCCACAGCGGGATTTCTGAAAGATAAGCAAGGCCCCATTCATGAAGACTATCGAGCCAATACCAATAAAATCCCAACCTCTGAAAACTGAACAATGCCCCAAAAAACCGCTGTTTTGATCCTGGCTGCCGGAGCCTCTACCCGACTTGGCAGACCAAAACAATTGCTTGGGCCATCAGGTGAAAGTTTATTGGAAAAGAGCCTAAAGGCTGCCTTAGGTTTGAAAAACGTCACCTGTCTGGTTATGCTTGGTGCCCACCATGAGGTCATAGGCCAGCGCTTGTCCGAATATTCGGCCCACTTTTTAGTCAATACGGATTGGGAAAGCGGGATGTCTTCCTCTCTGAAAAAAGGACTGAAACTCCTCATCGACACCGAAGATCCCGATCAGGTGGTCCTAATGGTCTGCGACCAACCTTATGTTGACACCACTTTACTCCAAAAGCTGATTGACAAACAGCAATCATCAAAAAAAGACATCATTGCTTGCACTTATGAGGATAATCTGGGGGTTCCTTCCCTTTTCACCCGAACCTATTTCCATAAATTGCTGCATTTAGAGGGCCAAGATGGGGCCAAAAAAATAATATACCAAGAGGAAAATGACCGGGAAACTGTAGATTTTCCTGAGGGAATTTTTGACATTGATACTTGGAAGGATTATGCAAAATGGATTTAGTTACCTGAATCCCTCAACTTTTTTAAAACTGCTTTTACATGTGCTAGGGCCTGATCCACGTGATCGTCTTCGGTAAAACGACCCATAGCAAATCGTACACTGGCTAAGGCAAGGGCATCATGCAGACCCATGACCTTCAAAACATGAGAAGGTTTCTCTGAGATAGAACTGCATGCAGAACCGGAACTGACGGCAATCTTTGCATTAAGATGCTTTAAAAAATCCGTCCCCTGAACTCCTTCAAAGGCCAGATTGGTCACATGCGGCAAGCGATGTGCATCCGTCCCGTTGCGGCTTACGCCCGGTAATTCCAATAAGGCAATTTCAAATTTGTCACGCAGCGATTTGAGTCTTTTGCTTTCTTCGGACATTGATTGTGCAGCCAAAACCGCCGCTTGCCCAAATCCAACAATTCCAGGGACATTCAAGGTGCCACTTCGCAATCCCCTTTCTTGCCCCCCTCCCACGATCTGGGGATGCAGTTTGGAACCAATGGTTTTTTGATTGACGAACAAAACTCCCACCCCTTTTGGACCATACATTTTATGGGCGGACAGTGGCATCAGGTCAATCCCGGAATCATGAACAGACACAGGTATTTTCCCTGCGGCCTGCACGCCATCACTTAAAAAGAATACCCCCTTTTCTTTTGCCAACCGGGCTATCGATGAAATGGGCTGAATCACTCCGGTTTCATTGTTGGCATACATGATGGCCACAATAAGGGTTTGAGGACCGATTGCCGCCTCCAGCTGATCAAGCTTCAAAAGCCCATTTTTCTCCACAGGCAGGTAAGTGACCTTGACCCCTGTTTGATCCAAAGCCTTACAAGTATCCAATACTGCGCGGTGTTCAGTTTGTAGTGTAATGATTTCATTTTTAATTGGATCTGCTTGGGATAGAAGGCCTTTTAAGGCGAGGTTGATGGCTTCAGTAGCCCCACTGGTGAAAATCACCTCTTTGGCTTTTGCACCTATCAGATGGGCTACAGACTCCCTCGCTGATTCTACCGCTTCCTCAGCCATCCAACCATAGGGATGGCTGCTGCTGGAGGCATTGCCAAAATGGGTGGTAAACCAAGGAACCATGGCTTCCAAAACCTTGGGGTCACAGGGAGTGGTGGCATTGTGATCGAAATAGAGGGGATAGTTCATGATGGATTGCAATGAAGGCTAATGTAAGCTTCCCATACATTGCTAACAAATATTATGTGACTTATGGCGGAAAAAAGGTCATATTTAGGTATAATTGAATCTGAAGTACCACCTATACCATTATATCACATGTTAAAAAGTATTCCTACCATAGTATTGATTTTCAGTGTAATTTATATTCCCTACCTGATCAGTAATGATGATTTGCAAGAAAGCATCAAGAGAGGTGCCGGAGTCTATGCCAACCACTGTTCAAGTTGTCACATGGCTGATGGTGAAGGCATTAAAGGAACTTTCCCGCCTTTGGCCCAATCAGATTACTTGATGGAGGATAAAGAAAGATCCATTAAAATCATTCTTCAAGGCTTGGATGAAAGCATAGAAGTGAACGGGGTGGCTTACAGTGTGCCCATGGCGTCAATGGACTACCTCGAAGATAAACAAATTGCGGATGTTTTGAATTATATCAGAAACAGCTGGGGAAATGAGGGGGAAATCGTACAACCCGATCAGGTAAGCGAAATCAGATCAGCAATCAAAACCAATTGAAACCAAAATACAGACAGATGGCCAAATACACCATTGAAGTAAACGGAAAAAGCAGGGAGGTAGACGTCGCCCCGGATACGCCTCTCTTATGGGTACTCAGGGATGAACTTAATCTAGTGGGCACCAAATACGGCTGCGGAGTGGCCCAATGCGGGGCATGTACCATCCATCTGGATGGAGAGGCCGTAAGGTCTTGTGTCTTGCCTATATCAAGCATTGCCAACAAAAAAGTAATCACCATCGAGGGATTAAGCGAAAATGGCGATCACCCGGTCCAAAAAGCTTGGGATGAAGTGGATGTGGCCCAGTGCGGCTATTGCCAAGCAGGACAAGTGATGGCCGCTGCTGCCCTACTTAAAAAGAACCCCAACCCCTCAGATGAGGAAATAGCTTCCAGCATGACCAATATTTGTAGGTGTGGAACTTACGTAAGGATTCGCCAGGCCGTTCATATGGCCGCTGAGAAAGGAGGTACCTTATGGAAAGGCTGAATGTCACCAGAAGAAATTTCCTAAAAGTCAGCAGTTTGCTCGGCGGAGGCATGTTGATTGGCTTCCCCATGGTTTCCAAAAGTGAAGCTGCCTCCAATGCTGTATTTTCCCCGAATGCCTACCTCAAAATAGGGGCAGACAATACCTTTACCCTGATTGCACCCAACCCTGAAATCGGGCAAGGGGTCAAAACTTCCCTTCCCATGATCATGGCCGAAGAGTTGGATTTGGATTGGAAAAAAGTAAAAGTAGAGCAGGCGGGATTTGATCCCGAACTTTACGGACGACAAGTGGCCGGAGGAAGTGGGTCTGTCCGAAGCAGGTGGCAGGAAGCCAGAACTGCCGGAGCCACGGCAAGGGCGCTTTTGGTAGCTGCGGCAGCCAAAACCTGGGGTGTGGATGTAACAGAATGCCATACGGAGGCAGGCTTTGTACACCACAAAAAATCAGGAAAAAAACTCAGCTATGGAGAACTGGCAGAAACTGCCGCCACCATGCCCATCCCTGAAAACGTGCCCCTCAAGGATCCCAAAGATTTCAAAATCATAGGAACCCGGGTCAAAAACATAGACAACGACAATATTTTAACCGGCAAACCCTTGTTCGGTATTGATACCAAAAGACCGGGCATGTATTATGCGGTGGTAGCAAGGCCCCCCGCTTTTGGCAAAAAACTCAAATCCTTTGATGACACTGAATCCCTAAAAATGCAGGGTGTACATAAGGTAGTAAAATGGGAAAATATTGTAGCTGTTTTGGCCAATTCAACCTGGAATGCCAAAAAAGGAAGGGATGCCTTAAAACTGGAATGGGAGGATGACAGTCCTCTGGAGAGCACGGCAGATCATGAAAAAATCCTTAAATCCTTTTTGGATAAAAGAAGCGATAGCCCGGCACGAAATGATGGAGATGCACTCAAATTCCTGGAAAATGGTGGAGAAATCGTAGAAGGCACTTATGAAGCGCCAATCCTACCCCATGCCACACTGGAGCCGATGAATTTCTTTGCAGATGTCAGAGAGGGTAAAGCAGAACTCTATGGTCCCACACAGACCCCCGCAAGTACAAGGGGTCAAGTAAGCAAGGCCTTGGACATTCCTGAGGAAAATGTTACTGTCGGCCTTTCCAGAATGGGTGGCGGCTTTGGAAGAAGACTGATGGCGGATTATTCACTGGAAGCAGCCATGATCTCTGCGGCTGCCAAAGCACCTGTTTTGATGGTCTGGATGCGGGAAGATGACATGCAGGCCGGATTTTACCGACCCATGGGCAAATACAAATACAGGGCAACGTTGAATGATAAAAAGGAATTGGAAGCCTGGCATCTGACCGCAGCCGGTTTGAACAACCAAAGGACTTCCATTCCCAATAGCTTTCCGGCAGGAGCTGTATCCAATTTCAGAATAGACAACCACAACAAGGAATCCAATATTTCCACAGCTCCCTGGCGGGCACCCAACCACAACTTTATCGCCTTTGCCGAGCAGAGTTTTTTGGATGAAATTGCCCACAAAGCGGGAAAAGATCCCATCCAATTGCAGCTGGAATTATTAGCAAAAGCCAAAAACAATCCGGGTGGAAAAGTGGACTACGACATTGACCGCTATGAAAATGTGATCAAAGAATTAGCGAAGCTCAGTGGATGGAAAAACAACAATGGTGCAAATGGAATATACCAGGGATTTGCGGCCCATTATTCCTTCAGTACCTATGTGGCGCAGGTGGCGGAGGTTTCCATCAAAGACGGAAAACCAAAAGTCCATAAAGTGTATTGCGTGGTGGATTGCGGACAGGTGGTCAATCTCAGCGGAGCAGAAAACCAGATTGAGGGGGGGATTGTTGATGCTTTGGGCCATGCCCTTTATGGTGAAATCACCTTTGATAAAGGTGTGGTTCAGCAGAACAATTTCAACCGCTATAAACTGATGCAACTACAGGATGCGCCAATGGAAATCATCACCCGTTTTGTCAGAAATGAGCATGACCCCACCGGTTTGGGGGAACCTGGCTTCCCTCCTGCCCATCCGGCGGTATGCAATGCCCTATTTGCCGCCACAGGCAAAAGAATCAGAAAACTGCCCATCAGCCATACAGATTTCAAGGCTTGAGGGTTCCTGAATATAAACTCAGGCCATTACCCGCAATTGGTGGCCTGAGTTTTTTTTTGAATAAGCTGGCCATCACCGGCATCAAAAGCACCTCCTTCAGGTATGTGCCATAAGTAAACCCTGAACTTAAAAATGCTTTTAAAACACCCTAAACAATCCGTAATTTTTAAATAGCTGAAATGTTGGTCAGCTGATCAATTGCCTTGCCCTTCTTTTTCTTTTGATAATCAAAGTAAGCTTCGTCGGGAATTACATCTTGATTGCCATTCTCCACAATCAAATTTTGTGAAAGGGGCAAGCCATGGGCTTCACTTTCATAAAAATGCATCATGTATCCTGCTGTATTGACAAATACAAACAAATCACCAACCTGAGGCATTTGGGAGAAGGACAGCTTTCTTTTTAGAATAAGGTCCTGTTCCAAGCAATAAGCTCCGACCAAATACCCCTCACACGGTCGTCCCTCAGCGTTCTCCTCTTGCGGAACAAATAGAGGGTCCAGCAAAAAATCTGCACTGGAGCTGCTCAGCTGCGTTCTATTCATCTCCAATCCAATCAACAGCCGGTTTTCACTGTCATTCTTGCGATAAGCCACTCTCGCTACCGTGATCCCGCATTGATCCAGCATGGACCTCCCGGGCTCAAGCCGCAAAGTGATGTCACGATCGATTAAATGGTGGAAAAGTGGCTTTTCTGCTTTTTGCGCAATGAGGATACTTTCTACAAAATCAGCTTGATTGAGTTCATTGAAGTAAGGATAAACCAAAGGCTCTCCTTGTAGCTTTTTGCCTGTTTTGACCATACCAAGCGGATGTTTCTTGAAGGTCAATTCCTTATGGTCTTCATTTGATATGGAAGATTTCAGTTGCCTGTTAAATTGGGTCCATTCCCTTTTTCTTTTGAGATAGTTGATCAAAATCCCACCTCCTATGTCAATGAATTGGGTTTGGTAGCCAGATTGGGCTAATTCATCTGAAAGTTCAATGCATTGACCCAGCGCAGCTGATCTTTCTGCTGTGGAATAGCCATTGAGGTGAAAATGCAAACCCTCATAGGCAAATTTGTAGAACCGCTTTCCTTTCCCCAGATTGGATTGAATAAATTCTACTACTGCATTGGAGTCAAAGCCAAACCTGGAATAAAGCTTTTTCCCTTGAAATTCAAAACCACTGACTCTAAAACCTACTTTGATCATTCTGTTGTGTTCTTCCAGCAACTGATGAAGCAAGATGCATTCATCTTCATTGTCCAAAACAACAGGCATCTCATGGGCGATGAGGAATTTTAATAAAGCTTTGTTTTTTATGGCTGCCGTTACGGTCACTTTAGCAGGATCGAAACCTAAATTGACGCAATCCTTGACTTCATTAAGACTGGCGGTATCCACCCCAAACTTATGTTGCTTGGCCGCATAGACAAAAGCTTTGCATTTATTGGCTTTGCGGGCAAAAAACACTTCCCCCTTCAGTCCCATTTTTTTGAAGAGGTTTTCAAAATTATCATGATTTTCCCTGAAAGGTTTTAAGTTGATCAGGTTAATCGGTGAGTTGTATTGGTTTATCCAGTCAAAAAGGTATTTCCTTTCTGAAACTATATTTTTAACCCACGAGTGTGTGATTGGTGTTAGTTTTGGGATTTGATTGTTCATAGTGGTTGATGATTTGGTTTGCCCATGGCGTAGCCATGTTGTTGTTGGTCCTGGATAAGCTTTCGTTGTCAAGGGTCCAGCCTTCCGTAGGCGTCCCATAAAAAGTGATGTGTTTGTTGATAAGCCAATGACAGGATGAATCCATCGCAATGCATCCTGAAGGCTTGTTTTGATAGACTCTGCTCTCAAGGTCATTAATAAGACTTTTTAGAACTGGTGGCAATGAATTGATTTTACCCGCCTTGGCCACTCTGGCATCTATCATTAGATCTGCATTCACTTCTCTATTGGTTTTCGGGTTTTTTATTTTGATTTTCCCTCCCGAATCATCCAGGAATATCATTGGGTTTTTATGGAATCCAAAGTCCAAAATCCCTGCTTCATGGAGTGCCTGAATCTTTCTGACATTGTGTATGGGTGGACCATAGGATACCCTGTGGAAGTTTCTGTAATATGTATTTTCAAAAATCTCCTGACTTTCCGCTGTAAGCCTTCCAAAACTGTACGCTTTATTGAAAAGAGGATAGATGGCCGGCCATACTGTGGTCATTTCCGCTAAGGCAAGTTGGTGGAAGTCATCCTGATCTGGCTCAATAAATGAATTTAAATATGTTATAATATGGTCCTCCCCTAATTCAGGCCACAAAAAACCTAGAAGATCAAATGGTACAAAAGATGGAAAAAATTCTAAAGCGAGTGCCTCAATATGGGCTAATGACAGCGATCCTCCTTCTTGAGGCCATTTACCTATATATTTCAAACAACTTGCTGCATATTGAAAACGGTATTCTTTTTCAATCATAGGTAAAAGCCTTTCTACAAAATTGATTTTACCGGATGAGCCAATCTGGGTTGCAATGAAGTCTGCCGTAAAGTATTTTAAAGCAATATTTTTTTCACTCACTCTAGGGATCATGGGAATCCCGGATCTGGAAAATGGAAATATTTTTTTGGGTTCATGACCTGATGGAATGTAAATCAAATTATCACCTTTAGGCTTGAACCTCCCACCCGCTCCTTCTGTCATGGCCAAAACGCTGTCGATAAAAGTGAGTCCCATTCCTTTAATGACAATGATTTTCGAAGCATAACTCCCAGCATGTAGATTTTTGATGGGCAATGCTTCTTGGATAAAATTCAGAGTTTTCAAGTTAGTACCATCTGAAATCAAATTGCCCTCAAATTGATAACTATGTCCTGTACAGATCATTAACTCATCAAAATCAGCATAAATTTGACTTTCTCCCTGAAGCATTAAGCCGTTTGAAGGTTCGGGGATACCACGGATGTCATCTATGATTAGGTTGATTTTTATATTGGGCGGAAGGTTATCTATCACCTGCAATAGACAGTATTGTAAGTAAATTCCAGTCAGGCTTCGGCTACATGCTTGATGGGATTTGGGGATTTGGGAAGGAGTGTTTGCATATTTTTTGATGAATGACATCAAATCAAGACGATTTTCAACAAGTTGCTGAGGTTCATCTATCCAGAAATTCACTTTTCCCAAGGGGTAATTCAACAGGAGGAAATCAGGCTGAGATGGATCATAATTAGGACCCGAAGCAAAATTCATGTCTTTGTTGAAACAACTGACAGTAAGTAGCTGATTGGAAAGCGATGCTGACCAGAGGCTAACCACTCTTTCCAGTGCATACACTCCCTTGGGTCCTCCCCCGATAATCCCAACATGAAATGTATCCCTATCAAAATAATTGGGTTGGTCGATGTAATGACTTAATTGCTTTCTATTTTCAGTATCTACTGTTCCGAAATCCGATTTCTTCCAAATCATCTTTGACTTTTTGATTGATTTTTTCAAACACCTGATTGCCATAATTACTTATTATCCAATCGTCTGAATAAATAGTATCCAAATAACGCTCCCCCCTATCACAGATAATGATTACGGCACTTTGATCGGGTTCAAGTTCCATTTTTTCGACAGCAGCCACCAAGGCTCCCGTCGATCCCCCTGCAAGGATTGCTTCTCTTGCCAACAACTTTTTGCATCCCACAATACTTTCCCACTCTTCTATTATCTGAGGCATTTCCAAATGTGATTCATCCAAAAAATGGGCAGCTTTGGAAGCACCAAATCCTGGGATTAACCGTTTGGACGGCTCCCCTCCAAAAATGATACTTCCCGCACTGTCAACCGGAATGATTTTGGTTTTCTCCAAATACTGAAAAGCATAATCCGAAAAGCCCATCAAAGTCCCACAGGTGCTGGTGGCTACCAAGATGTAATCCGGTTCAGATTCCAACTGGCTGACAATTTCCTTGATGGTCAAATGATGCGTTAATGGATTCAATGGGTTTTCATATTGCCTCGTCCAAAAAGCATTGGGATGAGTTTCTAATATTTCTTTTACTCTTGCTATTCTTCCATTCAAATAAGACCCAGAATCATCTTGAACCTTTATGATTTCAACCTCGGCTCCGTAAGCCTTTAGCAGCTGTAGCGTTTGCTTATTGATGTATGGATCAACTATTAATTTCAATTTCAATCCCCAATACAAGCAGATCTGGGCAAGACCCACTCCCATATTCCCTGAGGTACTTTCTACGATCAGGGTCTCTGAATTAATCAATCCCAAATGGATGGATTCTTCAATGATAAATTGTGATGTCCTATCCTTGATACTTCCAGCAGGATTGAGCATCTCCATTTTACCATAAATCAAATTTTCAGGAAACAACTTTTCCATTCTGATCAAACCCGTATTTCCAATCAAACTACGGACACCGATGGAGTCGGTCTTTTTTGCAATCAACCTTCTTTCTGTAACTATCATTTTTACGAATTAGCCTCCTACTACTTCACCACCGTTGATATGAATAATCTGACCCGTCATGTAGCTACTGTCTTCTGATGCAAGAAATACATAGGCAGGACCTACTTCTGAGGGTTGGCCAGCCCGACCCATTGGGGTATCAGCACCGAAATCCTCCACATCATCAAAAGTGGCCACAATCAACGGGGTCCAGATTGGTCCGGGTGCTACGCCGTTGACGCGTATGCCTTTTTCCGCAAGATTTTTTGCCAATGACCTGGTAAAGGACACGATGGCCCCTTTGGTGCTGGCATAATCCAGTAGGTGTTCGCTGCCTCGATATGCCGTCACTGAAGTCGTATTGATGATTACATCACCTGATTTCATGTGGGGCAAAGCTTCTTTCACCAAATAAAAGAAAGCATAAATATTGGTCTCAAAGGTCTCCTTGAGTTGTTCTTTGCTGATCTCTTCAATATGATTTTTTGGGTGCTGTACTGCCGCATTGTTGACCAATATGTTGATTTGACCAAAATGACCAATGGTCTCCTCGATCAGGGCTTCGCAAAATTGCTCATCTTTCAGATCGCCCTTTATCAGATGACATTCACCCCCATGTTCCTCAATGAGGTATTTGGTCTCTTGCGCGTCTTCTTCCTCTTTAAGATAAGTGACTACCACTTTGGCTCCCTCGATGGCCATGTGGAGCGCTGCGCTTCGTCCTATGCCACTATCAGCACCTGTAATCAGTACTACTTTTCCCTTCAGTTTATTGCTGCCTTCATAATAGGGGCGTATAACCTCGGGTTTTGGTTGCATCTTTTTTTCACTTCCCGGTAGAGATTGACTCTGATCAGGAAATTCTTTTGGTTTCGTCATGGTTCAATAATTAATGTTTGAAAAAAATTTCAAGGTCAATATTCATTTGCGTGATCTGGAATTGGGTTTTGTTCACGGGTTTTTCTTCCATAGCCTGGATCTGTTGATGGACCTTAAAATCCACTTTTTATGAATTAGTAAGTTAATCACAAAATTACACTTTATATTTGTTTAATGCAATTGAATATGTTTTAACAATTGTATAATAAAAATTTTTATTATTAAAATTAATATAATATTAAAAAAAGGAACAGGGCGTTTCCTGAAAACTGGGGATTTAAAATTTTTAAATTGTTTCCTATAAAAGGAGGTGTAGATAGCTTATCAAACTCCTTAAGTAAAAAATGAGATCAATTTTACTGACCCAATCGATTGAGGATGAATGCTTAATATGGTCAATTGAAACACTGCCAGTAGGGATTTTTCTTGGCTTTTAACTCGGAAGTTCCAAATTCAAACCATATCTGTATGAACCAAGCCTCAATTAAGAAATTTGATCCATATCAGCTGACCTGTTGGCAAAATAGCGCATGCGGTAACAGTTCATGGCTGTATTTCCCAATTGCCTGACCAATCTATAATTGACCACCGCCCCCACTCCTGCCCCAATGACTGGGATCAGTTGCGCCAGTTTAGCCAAGTCCAGGTAGTCCCTGTATTCCAATTGAAAGCTTAGCCAATCAAACTGGTCTACATCCTCAGGCAGGTCTTTGCTGAACTGTTCCCATGAAGACAAAATTTTTACCACCTCATTTCTCTTTTTTTGACTGGAAAAAGCCAACTGAAATACATACAGCATAAAAAGTCTTTCCTTGTAATCCTCAACATCATGGCCATAGAGAGCGGCCATTTCGAAAAGCAGTTTCATCTTGATGGTTAGAAACGCCGGGAAATCCACAAATCCCATTAGGATTCCACCTGCCCCGGTTACCGCCCCTTCCACGGATGCGGTTTTCTCATAAAACTTGATTTTCTTTTTAACCAGGTTTTCCCGTAAATGGAGACTGGCTCCCTGTAGGGTTTTGGGATTGACAAATGAGGCCCCAATCAATACTCCCTTCACCATTTTCTCTATGGCATAAGTGATCGCCTGATGGACCTTGTCCGGCAAGAGATTATTGATTCCTCGCTGAATGCCTTTGGTCATGGAATTGGCCATAGATGGCTTTTTCTTCATCTTTTGGAACCAGGCATTGAGCTCAGCATAGGCATATTGTTCGTAGAGCAACATGGGCATCAAGCTACATTAATTGTACCAAAATACAATGAAGCATCTGGGATCAAACCTTGGTCATAGCTGAAAAAACTGCCCTCCCATTAACTGATTTACCGACGATATTCCAATGGCCTCCTCTTTTTTCAAAATAAAGCTGCACCTCCTCATCCAATTTCACTTCTTCCAGATATTGAATCAATAAATGATCAATCTTAATCTCCTTTCGCCAGCAAAAATCCTCCACCCAACGGATATAGCTGGCATTGTTGACATGTCGGTTCATGTCGAGGTCTGAAGGAGTAACTTGGATCGCATAGGCAAACTCCAGATCCTCGGGGACAATTACTTTAGATGGTACCAATTCATCTCCCAGCAAAGGCTTAAAATGCCTCTTGGGCAATACCGCTTCCGGTTTTCGGGGGCGTTTGCTTTTGACATCCAACAGCAGCCAAGCCGACATGGCCTCGACCAAAATCGTACCCGCCTGATCCAATACCTGAAATTCCCGCAAAGCAAAAAGCTTATGGATCCCCCGTCCGGCAGTTTTCACTGTGATTCTTTCTCCCCAAACTGGTTTTTTGAGACAGTGGATTTCAAATCTGGAAAGCACCCACATCAGGTCATCTTCAAAAAGGTTTTTCCCAAAATCCTCACTATTGGCGTGGAGCCAAGCAATCTCCTGTAGGATATCGGCCAAAGCGGACCACCTCAGATTCCCCTGAGGATTAATCTGAAAGGAATGGACAGTGAAGTCCTTTTGGTGGTGAAATTCCTTAACTTCCATAGCCAGTTTAACTGTGTTGTGGCAAGGGTTGCTCAAAAACCTGCAAACGAATACTGGAAAGTATAAAAATCCCCAAACCTGTAAAAGCAATCAGCGCAAAAGATACCTTTAGATTGAATAATTCAGCAAAAAAACCAATCAAGGGCGGGCCCACCAGAAACCCAAAAAAGGAAATGGTGGAAACCAAGGCCAAAGCAATGCCTGGAGAATAACTCTTGGATCTGCCTGCAATGCTGTAGGACATGGGAACTATTGATGCTACCCCTGCACCTACAAGCAGAAAGCCAATAGATGCCATCAGGATACTTGGCCAAAGCACCGATACCGTCAAACCAATGAACATGAATAAACCGCTCCATTTGATAATAGTGATTTTGCCCAGACGGTTGGCTAATTTATCAGATACAAATCGCATGGATGCCATGGCTCCCATAAAACAAACATAACCCAAGGCCACCCATTCCGGATTGACCAGAACCACTTTTTTGAAATAAACCCCACTCCAGTCAAACATACAGCCTTCACACATCATACCCAGGAAAGCGATGGCTCCCAAACGCAATAAGAGGTCATCGGGTTTTTTAAGGACCATACCACTCCCCTCTGCCACACTCACCTCTTTGATTATAAACCGCTGAGCAACCATTAAGATAAGCAATACCATCAAACTGATCCATAGGTAATGACTCTGAAGTGAAAGTCCAAAATAAATCATGGCTGCGCCAATACCTGCTCCTGTAAACCCCGCCAAACTCCACAATCCATGAAGTGAAGCCAAAATACTTCTTCCGTAATGGTTTTCTAAGTCGAGAGCCTGCGTATTGAGAGAAATATTCATCACGTTGCCGATCATGCCGAATATAAAAACCACCGGTACCAACATCCACAAGCTATTACTAAAGGCAATGGCCGGGAGAAAAACCGCATAAGCCAAAGAACCGCAGATGATGACAATCCTGCTGCCGTATTGATGGACTGCCCAGCCGGCCAAAGGCAAGGCCAGCAAAGAGCCTAATGGCAAGCCCAATAAAAGTGTTCCCAATTGGCCTTCAGACAAATCAAACCTGACCTGAATGTCCGGAATTCTGGCAGCCCAAGAGGAAAAACATAACCCGGCCAGAAAAAACAGGCTACTCAGGGCAATGCGCCTTTTCTTTTTTGCCTTCATACATCAATAGGAATAGGTTAGACCTGCAAATTAGTCAAGATTTGTTGCTTTATTTCCCCGCTTGCCTGATTTAAAGAAATATTAACTCGGTTTACCGGATTTGATGCTGAATCATCTCCTCAAAGACTGAACAAAATCCATTGAAGTCTGTTTTAACAAAAAATCTCAATATGGAATTTATCATTGCAGGCTCCGTGGTCCTGATGGCAGTTTTAATGATCAGAGTGATTGTCAAGAAAGTTTTTGGATAAGGCATGGATGGGTCAATCTCGAGCCATACCTTTTATACTTTCTCCAGACTTTTTAAAGATACTGAAACTCATAGTCACTCGGTACTGCCCGCTGTATCCAAGATGATTGTGGGTAATATTTAATTTGGGTCAATAGCGACAACTTTTCCGTTCCTTACCAAAATCATCGGACTTTTCTTTTTTTTTTTTTCGATTAGCCTTCTGTATGTCTCTTCAAGGCTTACAATCAAGTATTTCTGGTAGAATTGTGAAGAAGCAGTTGTTTTTCCTGCCCCGTTGCATCAAGCTATAACGTATATTTTTTTCATTTCATTCTGATATACGATTTTCTATAAATGGAGATAGAATCTGGATAATACCCACAAAGGTTCTCTACTATACACAAGCAGGGATTTTCATAACTGCGCTTCCTACAGTGCGCTATTGCTTTGGCCCTTTCCTTTAAAGGAAAGTTAATCCAATTCTTTTATTCAATCCTTGTTCAAAAATTCGGATCAAAGTCGACAACTGAATATTTCCTTTTCCATTTTCAAGTTTTGAGATATAACTTTTTCTTGTACCTGCCTTTTCCGCCAATTGCTCCTGGGTCAGGTTTGCTTCCTTTCTAGCCTCTTTTAGCATTTCGCTGATGATGAACATCTGGGCATTCTCTTGATACTTGTTCCTGCTTTCACTTCCAATTTTTCCGTGTTCCAGTCCAATCAGATCATCAAATGTTTTTACTTTGCTATAATCCTTCATGGCTTTATTTCTTTGATTGAAAATATTCCTTCATTAACCTTTCTGTCTTCTTTATTTCATTCTTTGGGGTCTTTTGAATCTTCTTTTGAAAACCGTTGAAAAGAATGACAAGCCTTCCTTCATCAAAGCAACAAAATATCCTGTAAATGTTTGATTGGTATTCCACTCATACTTCAAACAACCCAAAACTTCCTTCATGATGGTCGAGGAACTTCTTAGGAACTCTTTCCACTTGCTTGATCAGCGCAAAAACGTATTGAATCTTACTTTTAACCTTATCATTTTGGTTTTGATAAAATCAATAAAGGGTTTTCATAAAAAAATGATCTTCATAACCATATTTACAAAGTTATCTCAAAAGATAACATTTTCCAAAGGTGTGGGCTTCTTTTAATGCTCTCTAACGTTTGTGTTTGCGCAGTGGTGGGCTTTTTAAAAACATATTTGTCCCACCTAACCATACGTTGAACAAAGCTAACACTTATAGCTTACTCGTCACTCCACCATTGCGCAAACATTTTGTTGTGGGCTAGCCGTTTCCAGTAGATTTTTCTGTCATCCTAATTTATTTCACTAGTCCAGAGTCGTTGTTTTTTCTTGCTGTCAAAATGTAATAAAATAGTCAGTACGAAAAGAGCTATGCTCATCAGGAAAGGAATAAAATACATTTTCTCTGTCGAAACGGTCAACCCTATTGCCAATGAACCCAATGAAATTAGTCCAGCAAAAATCGCGAACAAACTAGTCTTATAAAACCAAGAATAAGGAAAGAAATGTGCTCCTGTTATTATCGCATAAACCATGACAAAATAGTCCGGTAATTTAATAAGTGTAAAGACTAGAAACGGAAAATAAAACAATTGAGCAAAATTCAGCCAAAGACCTAATGGTTGCAGAGGATTTTCTTTAATTGTCCAGGTTGTCTTGATTATCTTGGAAATGAGCAGTGCAAGTGGAAGCATAACGCTTCCAACTATAAATGTTAACACCGATTTGTCATAGGGCTTAGAATTAAGCGTCCACACAAATCCAATTGCCAGCCAAATTATACTTGCTGCTAATGTGAAGTCGAGTCCGTTTTTTAATTTAACAGAAAGCTCAATTCTCAATTTATCAAATGTCTTCTTGGGTATCATTCTATTAATTATTTAGAAGTCAAATTTCATTTTTTCTAAAGTCACTCATCGCTTTGGTCAGACGTCCGTGGCTTGCCCACAACGGCAGTTTGTCCAAAAACACCCGTTATCTTTTCCCATAGCCTAAATATAAGCCCATTTCCTTGAATTTAAGTGTGGCTTTAGAAATTGGAATTTATGGAATCTATTAGTTTCAAAACGCTGTATAAACTTCTTTCGGACGCTTAAAAAGTCCGATATGGCCAAAAACCAAACCCACAGCATCTTCAGATACTTTTTCAATGATTCCTAACCGAAAAGATTGAAGATCCTTCGAAGACCTGTACTGATCCTGCCGAAATATTATAGGCCAGAAACATGAACCCAACATATGAGGAGGCCCTGTCCTTTCCCTTTTTAGTGATGATGAAGTGGAAGTTCCACTGTCTTTTGATTGTTCAGTAGTTGTGTTCGATGATGGCCTGCCTCCGTTTGTAAAGGTGTTCCTTTTGCTCCAAGTTCCTCTTGGATATTCCGGAGCATGCTGACCCCTCTAAACCGGAATGTTTTTGAACATTGAATGTGGCCTTATTGGTCAGATTCGACTGACATTCCGGCGCATATTGACCCCATAATGATAGATTTTCAATAAGATTCCGGAGCATACTGACCCCTCTTGATCAATATTCCGGAGCATATTGACCCCTCTGATGAATGGTTTTGGTTTTTTAGCGGACATTTTCAAAAACCGCTAACTATAACCCAATGGCTGGAAAACCAAAACAGATGAGTCAGATTAAACAATTAATCATATTGAAACAAAGGGTAAGGGAATCAAAACCATTGCCTGGATACTGGATATCAGCAAGAATACTGTCAAGACATATCTTTTTAAGCTCGAAAAGTTGGTGACAGGAAAAAGAATTGAAAAGACCGAGACAGCGGGCCTTTCTGACGGAAGGCAGGCTTTCGGAGCCGTTCCCTTCAAGCTTAACTCCTGACTTTTTAAAGATACTGATTTTCATAGTTACTCGGTACCTCCAGCTGCATCTAAGGTGATGTTTAGCCGCTGGATTCCTTCATATTGGCTCCGGTCATGAAAATAATAATACTTAAAACCACACCTGCAATCAGGTAAATCAAAAACTTAAATTGACCCTTTTGTTTTTCAATTGTAGCGACGTGGTCTTCATTTTCTTTGATTAGTGCGTTGTAAGTAACTTTTTCTATCACCAATAAATCCCGATAATTATAAAGGTCATCAATCCAATTCTTAGATAACTCTTTTAATCTGTTCAGGTCATCAAAATGAAAGTCGTTTATTTCTGCTGTTTGGGTACATATTGACGTAGAATAATGACCATAGCCAAGGTCATTTGCAAACACTATATATTCCTTATCTTCTTCAAACAAATAATCACAAGAGGAATTATAGTTAATAATGGAAACAATCCCTTCTTCAACTTTTGCCTTTTTGTAACCTTCTATTACTTCAAAATTGACTATGTCAGAGTTAAAACCTTGATAATTAAAAAACTTTCCTTTTATAATTTCTTTTACTTTCCCTTTAAAAATCAAACTTGAATTATTAAAAGAAGAATCAATTTGAACCTCAAAGCAAGAACAAGGGTAAGTGGCTGGCTTTTTTGATAAATTAAATTCAACTTTTCTTTTTTTAGCTAATATTTCTTTTTCTAGATTTCTTGTCCAATTTTTTCCTTTTTTGTTTTTTATATATTCTGTCGAATATTGATTGTAACTATCTACTAATTCTGGAATATTACCCCCCGTACAAGAACAGTTCACACTTGCATATTTAAAGCCATATTTAATGGTTAATTCATTAAACCATTCTCCATACCTGCCACAATTTCCATTTGTTCCCCAAGTTAGAATTAAACCTACTTTATCCGAAAAATGTCTTTTTGATAATTCATAAATCCTTTGTTCAAAAAGATTTAAATTTTTCGAAGAACTATTTTCCCCATACTTCAAAATTTTCTCCAATGAATTAAGTTTAATATTCAAGCTGTCTTCTAATTTTTCGATGTTGGGATTACTCTTAAAATCTGAATATTCCTTTTCGAAAACACTTTCTAAATTTTGCCCAATTAGAAGATTAGTGAACCTTAAAAAAAGAATTAGTATGAAGATTGACTTATTCATCATCAGTATTTCAAATGTGTGGTACATTTTGAGCATATGGCTAGTGGCGACTCCCGAAGATAAATCTTTCATCCCAAGATAATCTTGATCCGAAGATCATTTTTCGAATTAAAGGAAAATCCCGGCATAAGCTATATGCGCTGTGGCGGTAGTTTTTTTATTTCATATTCAAATTCAAGAACTTTCAAATTCCACAATGTCAAAGTTTGTGTCGCGGTAATTCTGTTTTTTATACTTGAAACAACCAATTTGTCCTTGAAGGATTTGAGGAATTTACTCCATAATTGTCCTTTTGAATCCCTTAGTAAAAAGTAAAAGCCACTGTCTCCAATTCTTTGCCCCGATGAATCTAAAATGAGTTCTCCATTTTGGCCAACAATAGGAGTTAGTATTACTGTAGCGTTTCCATTTGGCAAAGGAAAGATAGCTTTGATGCAAATCTGTTTGTTCGGTAAAGAGCATGTTTCATAAACTCCTGAGTAAACAACTTGACCTGAAGATTTAAAAGTTCTTAGCCAAATTGTTCTTTTAATTTCCTTTGTTTTTGAATCGACTAGTTTTATTATTTCATTGGTTAGTCCTGAGGCATCTTCTAAGTTTTCAATAGGGACATTAAGTTGTTCAATTCTCTTACTAAATACACTTTTTATTAGAGTTCCGAAAATTTTGAAAAATGGGTTCCATTTTGCCTTTAGGAGCAGGTCATAGTTTGATGTGTTTTCATAAAAGTCAATTACGTCAGGAGACAGCCTCTTTAGTTCAATTTCTGGTAGTCCTAAATTCAGAATTGAATCAAGTAATCCTGTGTTTTTTCTATGGCTATCAATTACTAAACCCTCATCTTTAGCTAACTGCTCAATGAATTTTAGCCCGATTCCATTTGTTCCACCAAAAGGCCCTAAAAGCCATTTGTATTTGTGATTGTCAATTCTTTGTCCAAATAGTATAACCCATTGTTGAGTAATCCAATCTTGAATGCTTTGATTTTTCCTAGCTATTCCCATCTCCACAATCAGGGTTCAATTATTTTGAACAAAATTCGATTGACCTTTCCATTTTCCGAACTCCGCTAAAGGCTTAAATCGAAGAGTGGTAAACTGAAAATGAAAGTCTTTTCTTTCCCGTTCTTTCATTGCGTTTGAATGCCTTTTCGGGTTTTCCACTTTACTATGACCATGTACCATATCGGTCATTTCTTTTTCAGATTTCCAAATTGAAAAGGTTGAAACTGTGTTAGGAAATTTAACTGAGGCTAACGAGAGAGTTGTTCCTGGATGGTCTCTAACAAGCTTTTCAACTGGTCTGCCCCAATGTATAAATCTTGGAACTGCCAAAGGTTTCATTCTTGCTATTGTAACAGCAACAACAGGAGAATTTGAACTTTCTAATTGGTCTTTATCATTTGGTATTTTGAATCCACTAAACTTTCCCCATTCTCTAATAATAGACAAACGTACATGCCAACCTTTTGCTAAAGTTCTTCCAAAACTGTCCTGTTCCAAATAATTTTCAAGTTCATTTTCATTTTCCCATTGCATAAAAACTGCCACTTTACCAATTAAAACTCTAGAGGGAGAAAAAATTGGTGAGCCTAGAGTCATTGCCGTCATGTATTCGGAGTGAATCAGTCCTTTTATGTTTTTAGAAATTGGATTCGAGATTATTCCTTTTACCGCTACAAAAAAGGGAAGTTCGACTAAATGATAAGAGAATATGCTCACTTTGATTTTGATTGAATTATTAGTTCTATGCGGTTCTTAAAATTACACACAAGGTTTTGCGTGTATTAGAAGTAACTGATGAAAAAGCACTTCATTTTCAGTTTGGTTCTGTCTTACATTAGAAGCACTGACCTTAGATTTTGCACTGAACCCGCTATTTTTCATACACGC
>NZ_JACEFJ010000008.1 GCF_015354735.1 Pararhodonellum marinum
TGCGGTTGCAGTAGCCGTGTTGGTGAAGCTGCCGTTGTCAATATCCGCCTGGGTCACCGTGTAGCTTACGTTGAAGCTCTCGGTTGCTCCCGGGGCAAGGCTGGCGATGGTGGTGTTGAAGCCCGTCTGAGGATCTTCCACCACAATATTGGTCAGGGTCGTGTTGCCCGTGTTCTCTACCGTGATGGTGTATTCCAGCAGATCGCCGACCGCCGCATAGCTTGCGGTGGCTGCCGTCTTGGTCACTTCAATGGCAGGAGCACCAACAGGATTGATGGTCACTTGACTGGTATTGTTATCCAGGTCAGGATCATCTTCATTGCCATCAACAGTTGCTATGTTGGTGAAATCACCAGACTCTAATACTTCGACAGTTATGATCAAAGTTACGGGAGGACCAGTGGATAAATTGCCGATGTTCCAGGTAACTTCTCTGCTTACGGGATCATAAGAAGTGTTTCCTCCTCCATTGTCACTTACATAATCAAAACCACTTGGAATCACATCAGAGACCACCACTCCTGTGGCATCGCTGGGGCCATTGTTTTGAACTGAAAGTGTAAAAGTGATGGTTGTTCCAATATCTGGCGTAAGGTTACTCGCGGATTTATTGATAGCCAAGTCTGCCAATTCATCCACAGATATGATAACCACATTGCTGATCACGTCATCACATGATCCGGATGAAACAATTCTTCTATAATAAGTAGTCACAGATAATGCTCCAGGAGCAAAACCTTGGGCATTGGCACCTGAAATATCAGTGAAATTTGTACCGTCGGTAGATACCTGCCATTGATAGCTGAAGGTTCCTGTTCCGCCAGTGGGTACACTACCAGTCAATGGATCCGGCGTTTGTCCTACAAATATGGTTTGATCTGCATTGATGACATTGTTGTCTATGTCCTCCAGAACGGTAATGGTAACTTCATCACCTGTAGCAGGACAACCACCATTGCTGATGGTCCAGCTCAATACGTTGTCTCCTATACCCAAATTACTTACAGTAGTATTAGGGTCGGAATCATCCGCAAAATCTGCTGTTCCTGATATTACTACCCATTGGCCTACACCCACTGCCGGAGAATTGCCTGCCAAAGTGGTGGTGAAAATCCCACAAAGATCTTGATCAGGTCCGGCATCCGCTGGACTTGGTTCAGCAGAAACATCGATTTCGACAAAATCGCTACTTGGAGGGCAATCCCCGCTACTGACTCTCCATTCAAAAATATAGGTACCTTCTTGAAGGTTGTCTATTGGAGTATTAGGAGAAAGGGGATCACCTATTACAGGTGTGTTGGGTCCTGAAACAAAGAACCAAGAACCAATGCCACTTGTCGGTGCGATGGCTCCGAGATTGGTTGTGGTGGCTCCACATAAAAACTGATCGATTCCTGCATCAGCCACAGAAGGTGGCAAATTGACCGTGACAGTGACTACATTGCTTACGCCGGTAATCGGAGGACCTGTAGCTGGAGTAGAAGATACGACTCTTCTGAAAAAAGTGTTTTCAGTCAAAGCACCAGGGCTGTAATTTTGCCCATCGGCTCCTGGAATATCTGTAAAATTCGTTCCATCGGTGGAAATCTGCCACTGATAGGTATAGGTGCTGCCATTTCCACCTGTAGGCAATGAGCCTGTCAAAGGATTGACCGTCTCTCCCAAACAGATTTCCTGGTCAGCTTCAATGATGTTGTTGCCTATTTGAACCCTAGGTGTTACCGTAGATGTATTGTTATCCAAATCCGGATCATCGAAATCTCCATCTACCGTTCCCGTATTGGTATAGACTCCCCCATCATTAACCGTTACGTTTAAGGTTAAGGTGGCTGTGCCATCTACAGGCAAATCCCCAACAGTCCAAATCCCTGTTCCTTCATCGAATGTGCCCTGTGTGGCACTGGCTGAAACAAAAGTATAACCAGATGGTAACACGTCTTCTACCACTACACCTGTATTGGCAGCTGGGCCTAGGTTAGTCACCACCAAAGAGAATGAAATGGCTTCCCCAACTTCCGGGGTATCATTGGAAACAGATTTGATGATTTGGAGGTCAGACTCGATTTCGCAGTCTTCATCCACCGCTATACAGGCATTGATGGTGAAGTTATCCAGATAAATTTGCCTGTTGGCTGAATTGGAAAGATTGAATCTTATTCTATAAATTCCAGTCAGATTGACATTGATGGTTCTCGTTCCTGTATCATTTGGACCAAAAGAAACAGCATCTGTAGCTACCACATTTCCATTTGTGTCTATGATTTCTGTAGTGATGGTTCTATTGGCTCCCTGACCAGGACCTGGTGCCAGACCATAATCAAAAGTAATGGTAGTTGCTCCTTCAAATATAAAAAATGGTGTTATCGCTGTCGATTGGTTACCTTCAATGCGATTGTTGTTAATTCCAGCATTTCCTGTAAACGCCCAGCAATTGTCTTCAAAATCTGAGGTTGATCCCGTATTGAAATCCTCGACCAAAAAACAGCATTCTTCCAATTCAGGATCTGCTGTAACTGCGGCAATCTGTCCATTTGCACCTTGGGTGGCTCCATTGGAAGGGAATTCAGTAACGCCAGAACTATTGGTGGTACCATTGGCTCCTCCAAGAATATTTATGGCAGGTGCACCTGCGGCTACAGCCACAAATCCTCCACCTCCACCGCCTCCTGGACCTTCAGCTTCATCGGCACAACAAGTAATATTTTGATTACCTCCATTTCCACCGTTGGCAGTAATGGTAAGTGAGTTGGCCACATTGGCGGACCTTATGATGATTGAACCACCAGAGCCACCACCACCAGGTCCATCATTACCGGTTGGAGGGGTGTTAAGGGCAGTTTGTCCGTTACTTATTACTGTACCATTTCCAGTGATGGAATTGGCCATCAAATAAACGATTCCTCCTCCATTGCCTCCTGCTGTGGCTGCATTGTTATTTCCATCTCCGGCACCGCCTCCACCACCTAAAAATATCCTACTGGCAGGATCTGCCACCAAGGGTCTACCGCCCCTACCACCAACTTCGTATCTGTTGTTACCTCCCCAGTTCGTATTTCCGGGTCCCTCAGCCAAGGCATTCCTGTTGAAGGTACTAAAGGTATAACCACCTCGACCACCCCCGGAGGAGGTGGTCAAAGCATTGCCGTTTGCAATAAATGCCGGATCTAAGTTCCAAGCTGCTGCTCCTGGGCAGGCCGCACACATCACTCCTTGCCCGGTCCATACGTTTCCGTTGTTGCCATTGGCGCCTCCACCACCACCGGCATTGTGAGAGTTACCACCCCCGCCTCCATTCGCCGGTGCCCCTCTTGCATTTCTTCCGCCTAATCCATCATATTGTACCCAGTTACCTGCAATACTTTCTCCTTTTTCTCCCCCATAAGATGCGTCGGCACTGACAAAATTTCCCCAAAGGTTATTGCCGCTGGCAAGACTGCCATTGAAAACCCTTCCTCCTCTAAAACCCAACTCAGAAGCATTGATGATTCCGTTGTTGATGATTTGATTGGCATGGACGACAACCAGACCTCCTGACCTTCCGCCTGCTCGATCGGCAAAGGGAAGTGCAGTAATCGACGTTCCGGCATTAATCGTTAATATATCGTATTGGGGTACCTTTATAACTTGGGTGGCCCCGTTTGCTGCATAATTATTGGTGATTTCACAATCTGTTGTGATTTCATTTCCATTCACCGCTGCAATGTATCGGAATTCATACAAGCCGGCAGCGTTGTAATTGGTGATAGCTCCGTAGCCTGAGTTATTGCCGGTAGCAATATTTGCACCCTGGGCTTGGTAAATCATGATCAGGTCTCCTACTTCAAGGCCACCCAGATCAGCCGCCACATTATTGACCAATATTTCTCTGGAATCCGAAGCGATATTACTCACTACCGGACTGTAATTGTTCACCACAAGATTCGGACTGTTCACCACCAGATTACCATCTTTTCCTGCCTGGGCAAAAGTGTCTATTACGGGTGAAATGAATGCGATTAAAACAAGGATGGTGGAGAATAGTACCAATTTCCATATGGAATTTGGCATACCATAACTCGGCTGGGCATCTGTTTTCATAAAAAACTCGGTAAAAATTCTGTCAAATATTAATGATTTATCTCAATCTAATAATTAAACCAGGGCCTAGTCTATGTATACTTAAAGGTCAAATATAAATTAATTTTTATTTTTAAAAAGAAATTTTTCATGATGTTTTTCTCTCTTTTAGGAATTATATCGAAATAAAAGTGGTTAAAAAAAGAGCAGTTTAGAATATAATTTGTTTAAAAAACATTTTTTTGTAAACGTAATTCATTTTGCTTAATACTTTTTTAGTCATCCTTACGTTGAACCTTTTCAAAATTTGAGTGATATTATTTTTAGTTAAATGAAAAAAATTTCCTGAGGAGTATTGATAATTACAATAAACAGAGGATTTATTGGCTTTTGCTCAGAAAAAAATCTCAATTACGGATTCCCATAAATTTAGGTTTAAACGGAAAAACCGAACTACTGGTAATCCATCAAAACTGGGAAAGATCTATAGAGAAACTTTACCTAGTCACTTCGACGGTAGGAGAAGTCTAATAACCTGAGTCTATCTTAGATTTCTCCCTTCGGTCGAAATGACTAAAAGAAGGTCGGAATGACTAAGAAAGGTTGGAATTACTAAGAAATGATTGTCATGGAAAGGGAAGGTAAATGCCAGTAGCAATCCAATAACACCCGGAAAGCTGCCTTAAATAACTTGCCCTTAGTCACTTCGACATTAGGATAAGTCTATTTACTCTAAGGTAAAAGCCAGTAGCAATCCATCAAAACCTGGAAAGTGGCTTTGAGAAACCTGCCCTAGTCACTTCGACGACAGGAGAAGTCTAATAATCTTAAGGCATTCTTAGATTTCTCCCTTCGGTCGAAATGACTAAAAGAAGGTCGAAAGGACTAAAAGAAGGTCGGAATAACTAAGAAAATGGCCAAAGGACTAAGAAACGGTTGAAATGGAAAAGAAACAGAAGAAATGGAAAGGAAAGGCCAGTGGCAATACCAAACCATTCAAAACAAGCAATACTATTAAAAAAGCTTGCCCTAGTCTCTTCGACGACAGGAGAAGTCTAAAAATTTTAAGGCATTCTTAGATTTCTCCCTTCGGTCGAAATGACTAAAAGAAGGTCGAAAGGACTAGGGAAGGGACGGGATGACTAGGAGGTATCCCCTATACGTTTTCCGCCAGCCAGTCACCTACTTCCGAGGTTCCGTAGGCTTTACCTCCATCTGCTATGTCCTCGGTCACCACCCCTTTTTCCAATGAAAGGTTTACCACATCCGAAATAACCTTGGCCTCGGCATCCAAGCCAAAGGCATACTCAAACATCATGGCCGCTGACAACACTGTGGCCAAAGGATTGGCAATGTTTTTTCCGGTAGCCTGTGGATAAGAACCGTGTATCGGTTCAAACAATTTATTATCCGTGCCTAAAGAAGCCGAAGGCATCAAGCCCATAGAACCGGAAATCACAGAAGCCTCATCCGTGAGGATGTCCCCAAAAAGATTTTCTGTAATCAAAACATCATATGCCTTTGGCCATTGGATCAGCCGCATGGCCACAGCATCCACAAATTCATATTCCACCTTTACATCCGGATAATTTGGGGCCAGCTCCTGCACCGTCTCTCTCCATAGCCTGGATGTCGCCAATACATTGGCTTTATCCACACAGGTCAATAATTTTCTTCTTTTCATGGCGAATTCAAAACCCATGATGGCCAATCTGGATATTTCTTCTTTGGAATAAACATTCGTATCAAAGGCTTTGGTACCCTGTTCATTCCTTCCCCTCGGTTCACCGAAGTAGATTCCACCGGTCAACTCCCTTAAAAAAACAAAGTCAGTACCTTCGATCCTATCTCTTTTCAAAGGGGATTTATGCAATAGGGAGGGGAAAGTAAAAGTGGGCCTCACATTGGCAAATAGCCCCAATTTTTTCCTCATCTCCAACAATCCCTGCTCAGGCCTGATTTTAGCCTTGGGATCATTGTCGTACTTTGGATCTCCAATGGCGCCAAAAAGGACCGCATCATTTCTCAAACACACCTCATGCGTGGCATCAGGGTACGGATTTCCAACCTGGTCTATGGCTGTCGCACCAACGGCCGCCTCCTCAAAATGTATCTTATGCCCAAATTTTTCACCTACCGCTTTGACTACTTTTACAGCTTGTTGTATTACCTCCGGGCCTATGCCATCACCTGGCAACAGTGCTATATTCATTTCCATAAAAATTCTTTTTTTCTTTGTCGTTATCGTGTTTATCGAATTGTTCTATGATGTTTAGCATTTTTTCTGTGGCCATCATGGCAGCCACTGTTTGGTCGCTGTCCAGTCCTTTGGTTTTGAATATTTTCCCGTAATCCCAAGTGATCACCGTTTCGACAAATGCGTCGGTTTTTCCTCCAGGAGGAATGCTGACATGAAAGTCAGTCAATTTGGGAAGGGATTTGTTCAGAGACTTGTATATCTTTTGCACCGCCTTCATGAAAGAATCATACTGACCATCTCCAGATGCATATTCCTCGTAGCATTTATCTTGGATTTTCAGCCTGAGCTGAACCGTGGGTTTGAGTCCCTTGGAATGAGCCATGTGATACCCCTCAATGCTGATGTCCTTCCTGATGGAGTTGTTTTGAAGTACATCTGAGATAATATAGGGCAAATCTTCCGTAGTCACCCTTTCCTTTTTGTCTCCAAGCTCAATTATTTTTTGGGTCACCTTTGCCAGTTCTTCAGGCTCCAAAGAAATGCCAAGCTCCATCAGGTTTTTAAGGATATTGGCTTTTCCTGAGGTTTTGCCCAAGGCATACTTTCTGGTTCTACCAAATCGCTCTGGTAAGAGGTCATTGAAATAAAGGTTTTTCTTGTTGTCGCCATCAGCGTGAATGCCAGCTGTCTGAGTAAATACATTTTCCCCAACCACAGGTTTATTGGAAGGTATGTGCAGACCAGAAAATTGTTCTACCAATTTGCTGACTCTGAAAATCTTGTTTTCCTGAACATGAAGTCGAAAATCAGTAAAATCGCTCACCGCCGCCACTACACTTTCCAAAGGGGCATTGCCTGCCCTTTCACCCAGACCGTTGACGGTAGTGTGAATCCCTGACACCCCGTTTGCTATGGCTTCCAGTACATTGGCTACGGAAAGGTCATAATCATTGTGGGCATGAAAATCAAAATGACAATCTGGAAACTCACTGGTAATCAATCGAACGAACTTAGCCACCTCATGGGGATGAAGCAAACCCAAAGTATCTGGCAACATGATTCTTTGTACCGGCTTATTGGCCAAAAAGCCTATCAATTCCATCGTATATTCCATGGAATTCCGCATGCCGTTGCTCCAATCTTCTAAATAAACATTCACCGCAATTCCCCTACTCAGGGCATATTGGATGCAGGCATCTATTTCTTCAAAATGCTGTTCGGGAGTCTTTTTCAATTGGTGGACCAAATGATTTAGAGAGCCTTTGGTCAGCAGGTTCATCACTTTGGCGCCTGCTTTGACCATCCAGTCCACAGATGCAGGGGTATCTACAAATCCCAAAACCTCTATCTTGTCCAGGAACCCCTTCTCAGCGGCCCATTGGGTGATTTTGCTGACACCTTCCAATTCTCCCTCTGAGACCCTTGCAGAAGCCACCTCAATCCTATCCACCTTAAGCTCTTCCAATAACAATTTGGCAATTTGAAGTTTTTCGGAAGGCAGGAATGCCACACCGGAAGTTTGTTCTCCATCCCTGAGCGTAGTATCCATGATCTCTAATATCCTTTGCTGGCCCATGGTGTCTTTTTGAACATTCTCAAACCTGTAATTCGGCAGTACTTACTGCCAAAAACCAGATTTTCAATTGGTTTGAATAATAATTAATATTTAGATTTGCAAACCCGCTTTAGCGGGTTTTAGCAAATTCCGCTATCTCTTCTTTAAGATTTAACAGGTAATCGATGTCATCGAACCCGTTCTTCATGTTTTCCTTTTTGTAGCTGTTGATATCAAAGGATTCGGACTCACCTGTACTCAGCAGGGTGATGGACTGTCTTTCTATGTCCACTTCGAGTTCTACTTTGGGATCTGCCTCTACAGCCTCAAAAACAGAATTAAGGAATTTTTCACTGACTGTAACGGGGAGCACACCGATATTCAGACAGTTATTTTTGAAGATGTCTGCGAAGAAACTGGATACCACGCACCTGAATCCATAATCATAAATTGCCCATACTGCGTGTTCCCTACTGGATCCTGAACCAAAATTCTTTCCTGATACCAAAATTTTTCCCTGATAGGTCGGGTTGTTCAGGACAAAATCAGGTTTGGGGGCTCCTGTGGGATCATACCGCCAATCACGAAACAGGTTATCACCAAAGCCTACCCTTTCGGTGGCTTTTAGAAAACGGGCGGGAATGATTTGATCCGTATCCACATTTTCAGCCGGCAGGGGTACTACCGTGCTTTTTAATACATTGAATTTATCGTAAGCCATTGTTTTCTATTTAAAATACTTCTCTTGGGTCAGTGATCTCTCCTGTCACAGCTACCGCAGCTACGGTGAGGGGACTAGCCAATAGGGTCCTTGAACCTGGTCCCTGTCTCCCTTCAAAGTTTCGGTTAGATGTGGAGACGGCATATTTACCGGATGGGATTTTATCATCGTTCATGGCCAAACAGGCAGAACAACCCGGCTGTCGAAGTTTGAATCCCGCCTCTTCCAGGATCTTAACCAATCCTTCTTCATGGGCCAGTTTTTCCACTTCTCTCGAACCGGGAACTATCCATGCTGTGATGTTGGGCGCCTTTTTCTTGCCTTTTACAAATTCGGCAACAGAACGGATATCTTCTATTCTGCCATTGGTGCAGCTACCCACAAAGACATAATCGATTTTTTTGCCTTGGATGGCTTCCCCGGGTAGAAAACCCATGTACTCCAGGGATTTTAGGTAGCTTTTCTTGTTGCTACCCTCCATGCCCACTGTTTCTGGAATAAACCCTTTGACTTTGATCCCCATGCCTGGATTGGTCCCATAAGTGATCATCGGCTCAATATCCGCTGCATCATAATGGTATTCTAAGTCAAATTCGGCCCCTTCATCAGTTTTCAGACTTTCCCAATAAGCCACGGCTTTTTCCCAATCTGCTCCTTTTGGAGAGTACCTTTTTCCTTTCAAATAAGCATAAGTGGTTTCATCAGGAGCTATCAGTCCGCCTCGGGCACCCATTTCAATACTCATGTTACAAATGGTCATTCTCGCTTCCATGCTCAGGGCACGGATGGCTGAACCAGCATATTCTATAAAATAGCCTGTTCCCCCACTCGCCGAAATCTGGGAAATGATGTAAAGGATGATGTCTTTGGAGGTGACGCCTTTGCCGAGTTCCCCATCTACGGTGATTCTGAGTTTTTTGGGTTTGCTCTGCATGATGCATTGGGTAGCCAAGACCATTTCTACTTCAGAAGTACCAATCCCAAAGGCTATCGCCCCAAAAGCCCCATGGGTGGAAGTGTGACTGTCTCCACACACGATGGTCATTCCCGGCTGGGTAACCCCCAATTCAGGGCCGATCACGTGGACTATGCCATGGTGGGCTGAACCTAAATCATGCAATTCAATGCCGTATTTTTTACAGTTGGTCCGTAGTTTTTCTACCTGCATGCGGGACAGTTGATCCTTAATGGTTTTCTCCTGATCTATGGTAGGCACATTATGGTCAGGAGTAGCGATGGTTCTTTCCGGATGAAGCACTGTGACCCCTCTTTTTTCCAGATTGAGGAAGGCAACAGGGCTGGTCACTTCATGGATAAAATGTTTATCTATGAAAAAAACATCCGGACCGTCGGGGACAGTCCTTACCACATGGGCATCCCAAATTTTATCAAATAAGGTTTTCTTTTCCATCTCTCTATTCTCTCTAAAGCAATACTTTTTTATTCACTGGAATTTTGTTCAAGGCATCCACGAAAGCCTGTGCTGAAGCTTGCACGATGTCGGTATCCGATGCAAATCCATAATAGGGTTTTTCTTCCTGCATCAGGCGCATGTGTACCTTACATACATCATCGCTTCCCGCTGTGATGGCTTGGATCAGAAATTCTTCCAATACGATCTGAGGCTTGACAATTTTCTCTATGGCTTTCAGCACTGCATCGACGGGGCCATTTCCCTCAGAAGAAGCTTTCCGGAAATTATCCCCCACCTTAAGTTCCACCTCAGCCTTGATCAAACCATTGGATTCGTATCGGACTTTGACCAATTCAATGAAGCTTGAATCCTCGATGTATTTGCCAACCAAGGCCAGCAGGTCTTTGGGACCGATGTCTCTTTTTGAATCGGCTAACGTCAAAAAGGATTCATATACTTCTTTCAACTCCTCTCCGGCCAATTCAACACCCAATGCATCCAAATGGTGCTTGAGTGCAGCCCGGCCACTTCTAGCAGTCAAAACGATGGACGATTCGTGCACACCGACTTCTTTGGGATCTATGATCTCGTAATTTTCTCTGTGCTTCAATACACCGTCTTGGTGAATTCCAGACGAATGAGCGAAGGCATTTCTACCCACAATGGCCTTGTTGGGTTGTACGGGCATATTCATCAATTTGGAAATCAGTCGACTGGTTTCGTAGATCTTGGTGGTATTGATGTTTGTGTGGACAGGGATGTCATGGTGACATTTGATGGCCATCACCACTTCTTCCATGGAGGTATTGCCTGCCCGCTCCCCTATGCCGTTGATGGTAACTTCCACTTGCCTTGCGCCATGCTGTACCCCTGCGATGGTATTGGCTGTGGCCATGCCAAGGTCATTGTGGCAGTGGGTGGAAATGATGGCTTTGTCAATATTGGACACGTTTTCTTTCAGAAACCGGACCATGGCAGCATATTGCTCCGGCAGACAATAGCCGGTCGTATCCGGGATATTGATCACTGTCGCACCTGCTTTGATGGCCTGCTCCACAATTTTGGCCAAGAATTCATGTTCAGCCCTGCCAGCATCTTCCGCATAGAATTCTACATCTTCCACAAAAGACTTGGCGTATTTCACCGCCTTCACAGCCCTTTCGATGATGTCCTCTGGGGTGGTCCTAAGCTTGTATTGAATGTGGTAAGGAGAGACGCCTATTCCGGTATGGATTCTCCCTTTTTTGGCATACCTCAATGAAGCTGCCGCCACTTCAATGTCTTTTTCCACTGCTCTGGAAAGAGCGCAAATGATGGGGTTGGAAACTGCCTTTGAAATTTCCATTACGGAATTGAAATCACCGGGGCTCGAAATTGGAAAGCCTGCTTCAATGATATCAACCCCTAATTCTTCCAGGGCCTTTGCTACGATTATTTTCTCCTGGGTGTTCAACTGGCAACCCGGAACCTGTTCTCCATCCCTTAAAGTGGTATCGAATATCCATAGCTTTTCACTCATAACTTAGTTGTTTTCGGGTCTCAATTTTCTGACGACAGCACCTGCCTGCCACATTTCAGATTCTCTCAATTCTTTCAATTCTTCTTCCAGCTTTGCCCTGTAATCCGATTTGGAATTGGATTCGATGGACTTGGCTGCTTCTTTGCCGGTTTTTACGGAATGGTAAAGCTCTTCGAAAACGGGCTTGGTGGCATCCCTGAAAGGCTTCCACCAATCCAAGGCACCCCTTTGTGCAGTAGTGCTACAATTGGCATACATCCAATCCATACCGTTTTCAGCCACTAAAGGCATCAAACTTTGGGTAAGCTCCTCCACTGTTTCGTTGAAGGCTTCTGAAGCACTGTGCCCATTGGCCCTCAAAACTTCATACTGGGCTGCAAAAATTCCTTGAATGGCTCCCATTAAGGTGCCTCTTTCTCCAGTGAGGTCTGAAGTAACTTCTCTGTAGAAATCAGTTTCAAACAAATATCCAGAACCTACGCCTATCCCCAAAGCAACGACTCTGTCCTTGGCCTTGCCAGTAGCATCCTGGTAAATGGCATAGGAAGAATTCAACCCTCTGCCTTCAACAAACATCCTCCTAAGCGAGGTGCCTGATCCTTTCGGTGCTACCAGGATTACATCCACATCCGAAGGAGGAATGATACCGGTCTGATCCTTGTAAGTCACTCCAAATCCATGAGAAAAATACAATGCTTTTCCGGGGGTTAAGTGCTTTTTGACGGTAGGCCAGAGGGAAATCTGACCCGCATCTGATAGTAGGAATTGAAGGATGGTTCCTTTTTCACAGGCGTCTTCCAGTTCGAAGAGGGTTTCTCCAGGTACCCAGCCATCAGCTACGGCCTTGTCCCAGGTTTTGGAGTTTTTACGTTGTCCCACGATGACATTGAAGCCGTTGTCTTTGAGGTTGAGTGCCTGACCAGGACCTTGTACGCCATAACCCAATACAGCAATCACTTCTTCTTTCAATACTTCTCTGGCTTTTTCCAAAGGGAATTCCTCGCGGGTAACAACATTTTCTTCAACTGTTCCGAATTTCAGTTTCATAGTAAATTAAGGTTTGATTATTTTAAATATTTTTCTAAAGTCTCCATGGGTTTGGCTACTGCCACCCTGCCCGATCGGGCGAATTCCAGGATATTGAATTCTTTAAGGATCTCCAACAAGGCCTGGGTATCCTCTTTGTGCCCACTCAATTCGATCACTACAAATTCCTGTTCTGCCGCTATGATGTGGGCATTGAATTGTCTGATAACTTTCTCAAGTCCCGGATTGAGGCTTTGGATAGGTATTTTGTACAGGGCAATTTCCTGGTGTACCACCTGATCGTCCACATAGTAAAATGCCTTGATCACATCGATGATTTTCTCCAATTGCTTGGTCAGTTGAATGACCTGTTCTTCACTCGTGGTCACCACAATGGTGATCCTATATATGCCATCTTCCCTACTTTCTGAGGCAGTGAGTCCATCGATATTGATGCCTCTCCGAGTAAAGATGATGGTGATTCTGTTCAGTATTCCTATAAAATTTTCTGTGAAAACAGAAATGGTATATCGCGTCATATAAGTCTTTTTAGCTTAGCCTTACTTCCTCCACGGAACATCCGGTGGCAATCATCGGGAAAACGTTGTCCTCTTTTTCGACAACGACTTCAAGAAAATAGGGCCCATTGTGCATCAACATTTCAGCTACTGAATCCCTCAACTCTTGCCTCAAGGTAACCTTACTGGCTTTGAAACCATAGGCATCGGCTATTTTGATGAAATCAGGATTGTTCAGTTCCGTAAAGGAGTACCTTTTTTCAAAAAACATCTGCTGCCACTGTCTTACCATGCCCAGGTAATTGTTGTTGAGCAATACCACTTTGACGGGGGCTTGGGTCTGCATGATGGTGCCGAGTTCCTGTATGGTCATCTGTATGCCTCCATCTCCGACTACACAGATCACCTGTTTCTTGTAATCGTGCATTTGAGCTCCCAAGGCAGCGGGCAAGGCAAAGCCCATCGTTCCCAATCCTCCTGAAGTGACCTGGGTTCTGGTATTTTTATAATCAAAATATCGCCAAGCGATCATCTGATGCTGACCCACATCGGTAACCAATATGGCATCATCTGCTTTGAATTCATTGATGTATCTGATCACCTCACCCATGGTCAGTCCAAGTTTTGTGGGAAGCAGGTCATTGCCGACTACCTCATTTTTCTCCATTTGTTCCAATTCCCGAAACCTTTCCAACCAAGCCAGGTGTTTTTTGGGCTGTATGGATTCAGTAAGCAACTGAAGGCTTTCTTTGCAGTCTCCCTGCACGGATACTGCGCATCTTACATTTTTGTTGATCTCAGCCGCATCCAATTCAAGGTGGATGACTTTCGCCTGCTTGGCATAGCGTTTCAGATCACCGGTCACCCGATCGTCAAAACGCATACCTACAGCGATCAGCACATCGCATTGGTTGGTTAATAAATTGGATGCATAATTTCCATGCATACCCAATTTGCCCACATACAAGGGATGTTCTTGGGATAAGGCACCTGAACCAAGCAAAGTACAGGCCGCCGGGATTCCGGATTTATCCAAAAAAGCTTTTAATTCCTTCTCAGCCTGTCCAAGCACTATCCCCTGTCCAAACAACAAATAGGGACGTTCTGCCTGATCAATCAATTCGGCGGCACTTTTAATGTCTTCCGGATTTACTTTATGGTAGGGTTTATAAGATCGAATGTTAAGACAGGGTACATAATTAAACTCATGCAAAGCAGTTTGTGCGTCTTTGGTAATGTCAATCAGAACCGGACCTGGTCTACCTGATCTTGCAATATGAAAACCTTTGGCAATGGCTGGAGCAATGTCTTCAGGTTTCCTCACCTGAATGTTCCACTTGGTTCCCGGCATGGAAAGTCCCACCACATCCGTTTCCTGAAAGGCATCAGTACCCAATAAATGTGACGCTACCTGACCTGTAATACAGACCAGCGGCGTGCTATCTATCATCGCATCTGCCAAGCCGGTTATCAGGTTCGTCGCTCCGGGCCCAGAGGTAGCGATGCATACCCCCACTTTTCCTGACACTCGCGCATAGCCCTGAGCGGCATGAATGGCCCCTTGTTCATGTCTGGTAAGGACATGTTCCAATTGATCACAATAGTCATATAAAGCATCATACACCGGCATGATGGCGCCTCCTGGATAGCCAAAAATGACGGAGGCATTTTCCGCTACAAGCGTCTTTACTACGATCTCTGCACCTCTGATTTTAGTGTCCTTCATGCGTTGTTCATTTAGGGTATCAAGCATTTTTTTGATTCGAGCAAATCCTAAACATTTACTGGTAATCTTCTAATTTTTGTCTGTTACGCAGCCTTCAGAGGCAGTAGAAACCAATAGGCTGTATTTTTTTAACGTCCCTTGCAAAGCACTCAGGTCTTTGTTGACCCAAGTGTTTTTTCTGGTCGCCATTTCTGTTTCTGAAACATCGCATTTGATGCTTAAGGTATCCGCATCTATGGTGATCAAATCACCATCCTTCAACAAGCCAATAGGCCCGCCCAAATAAGCTTCAGGTGTCACATGGCCAACTACAAAACCGTGAGTTCCTCCCGAAAATCGTCCATCCGTAATTAGGGCCACATCCGAACCCAAGCCAGCACCTATGATCATAGAGGTTGGTTTGAGCATTTCCGGCATCCCAGGTCCTCCTTTAGGACCAACGTAGCGAATGACCACAACATCACCTTTTTGGACTGCTTTATTTTTTATGGCCTCATTGGCCGCTTCCTCACTGTCATATACTTTGGCCTTCCCCTCAAAGGATTTTCCTTCCTTACCTGAGATTTTGGCCACAGCTCCCTCTGGGGCTAGATTTCCATGTAGGATACACAGGTGACCCGTAGCTTTGATGGGTTTTTCCACAGGATGAATCACATTGACCACCGAAGGAATCAGCGCCTCAACCCCGGATAAGTTTTCCTCCACCGTTTTGCCGGTAACGGTTAGGCATTCTCCATGCAAAAGGCCATTTTCCAAGAAATATTTCATAAAGGCAGGCAATCCGCCCTGTTCATGCAAATCCTCCATCAGGAATCGACCACTGGGCTTAAAATCCCCGACTACAGGTGTTTCTGAATTGATCCTCCTGAAATCCTCAAGGGTAAAGTCAATGCCTGCAGTTTTGGCAATGGCCAAAAGATGGAGAACGGCATTGGTACTGCCCCCCAATGCCACCACAACCCTTACCGCATTTTCCAAACTTTTTCGGGTAAGGATGTCTTTTGGTTTTAGATCCAATTTGAGGAGGATTTTCATGTATTGAGCAGCCTCCATACATTCCTGTTTCTTTTCTTCAGAATTGGCAGGATTGCTGGCGCTGTAAGGTAAGGAGAGTCCCATGGCCTCTATGGCTGAAGACATGGTATTGGCCGTGTACATGCCACCGCATGCTCCTGCACCGGGGCAGGCATTTTCAATGACTCCCCTGAAGTCTACATCGTTTAATTCACCACGTACCCTTTTGCCATAGGCTTCAAAGGCAGAAACCACATTTAATTTTTCTCCTTTGTATTGGCCGGAACGAATCGTACCCCCATAGACCATGATAGCTGGTCTATTGACCCGCAACATGCCCATGATGGCTCCGGGCATGTTTTTGTCACATCCAGCTACAGCAATTACACCGTCAAAAGAATGACCCAAAATAAAGGACTCTATGGAGTCAGCAATGACCTCTCTGGAAGGCAGGCTGTATTTCATTCCAGCAGTACCCATGGAGATGCCATCAGAAATACCAATGGTATTAAAAACCAAACCGGTCAGATCATGGCCTTGGGAGGCTTCTTTGATCAGACCGGCGAAATCATTCAGGTGCATGTTGCATGGATTGCTCTCATATCCACAACTGGCTACCCCAACAAAGGGTTGTTTCATCTGTTTATGGGTCATACCCGTGGCATAAAGCATGGCCATTCCTGCCGGATGTCCCTCATTATCACTGATTTCCCAACTGTATTTCTTTGAACTCATGGTTATTTCTAGGTGCTTCAATCACTTATAAAAAAAAGTGCCTCACTGTCTGAGGCACTTTATCGTTTTATGGTTGTTATACAATAGTCTAGTGCCTCATCGTTGCTCAATAATGAGAATTTGAATGCCAATAAGACCGACTATTTGAATCATGATAATGCTTTTTGTTATGCTTTGTCATTTGAATTGATCATACAATATTAAAGCGCAATTTCCACACTTACAATATTTAAATTCTTTTTTTGTCTCAAGTTGAAATTAAATATATGGTAAATAAATATTTTTAAAGAATTTTATTAAATGTATGATTTCTATTTTAAAATATGTTTTGGTCAAAACTTGAGATTAGAGCCAAATTCAAAATTTTGTATGGAATTTTCCCCAATGCAATGATGCCCTATTTTTTTTGTTTTTATTTCAAGCAAAAATTTACTAATGCAATAAATCATTAATGAAAAGCACATTTTGATGTAAGTCCAACAAAGTGATGACCACTTCATACCGTTTTGTCATGCCTTCCCTGCGCTTTTGATGAAGGGCATTAAAATTAGGCATTTGCTTTAATTGAGGATCAGCATAATATTTTATATTTACGCCCTGTATCACCGATGAATCTATGATTGCTTTTCCAAATGCCAAGATAAACCTAGGCCTCCATATCACGTCAAAAAGATCAGATGGCTTTCATGAAATTGAGACCTGCATGGTTCCTGTACCGCTTTTTGATGCCTTGGAGATGATTCTGGCCAAAAAGACAAGCTTTTCAAGTACGGGATTTCCTATTCCCGGAGCTACCAAGGACAACCTTATATTGAAGGCTTTGTCCCTACTGAGAAGAGATTTTACGGGTTTGCCCCATTTGGAAATCCACCTACACAAATCCATACCCATGGGGGCAGGCTTGGGAGGAGGATCTGCGGATGCAGGATTTGCACTCAAGCTGATGAACAACCTTTTTGACTTGCATTTGGAGGATTGGTTTTTGGAGGATTATGCTGCCCAGCTCGGCAGTGACTGTCCTTTCTTTGTGGAAAACACCCCAAAAATTGCCAAAGGAAGGGGGGAGATTTTGGAACCGATCCAGGTTGACTTAAAAGGAAATCACCTTATTCTGATCAACCCCCAGATCCATATCAGCACCCAGGATGCCTATGCCGGGGTAAAACCTAAACTTGCAACGGTCGATATCAGGGAAGTCATATCAGATAAAACCAAGTGGAAAGAGCAATTGGTCAATGACTTTGAAGCCAGCATATTTCCCAAATACCCTACAATAGCCAAAATCAAACAAGATCTGTATGACTTGGGGGCTTATTATGCTGCCATGTCCGGTTCCGGGGCAACGGTTTTCGGACTTTTCGAAAAAAAGCCCACCCAACAAGATTGGCCAACCTCCTTTTTTGTCTTTGAGGGAGGATTATAAAGTGCATTATCTGGTATTAACAGAAAGAATGCCGGGAATTTTTTTCAACCACATAGTTACATAGTTCACATAGAGGTTTCCAGAAAAAGACCATTCTTAAAAAAAAATACAAAAAACTTTGTGTTCTATGTGCCCCATTTGGTAAGATTTTATTTAGATTATTGCCCATAGACTGAAATCCAATCAAGTCGCTTGCTTTTTTTCACCATATAGTTACATAGTTCTCATAGGGGGTTTGGTAAATATCCAGCTTCCCCTCAATTATAAAAACCTTAAAAATCTATGTGTTCTATGTGGTAAGACTTTTTAACCACATAAATAGTATTGTTCACATGGAAGAATTTAGTAAAAAAACCTTTCCTCCAACAAATAATTAAAAAAACTATCTGCTCTATGGGCCCCATTTGGTAAGATTTTATTTAGATTATTGCCCATAGACTGAAATCCAATCAAGTCGCTTGCTGTTTTTTACCACATAGTTACATAGTTCACAATGGGGTTTCGGTAAATATCCAGCTTCTCCTCAATTAAAAAAACCTTAAAAATCTAAGTGCTCTATCTGCCCTATTAGGTGACATTAAATAAATTCCATTGCTAGAAATAATTAAATGAATTTATTCTATTAGTTTGAAATTGTTGGAATATTACGGAAATTAAAAGAACCATATAAGTTTAAATTAACTAAATTTTTTTATGGAGAACTCGAAGAAATATTTAGATAAATTGACTTTTGATGTAATTGGTGCCGCTATAGAGGTCCATAAAAATTTAGGACCAGGACTTTTGGAAAAGGTTTACCAAAAATGTCTTGCGAGAGAGTTAAATTTAAGAGGAATTAATTTCATCGAACAGGTCAAAATGCCATTCAATTATAAAGGCGAATCTCTTGACTTGGACCTTATGTTTGATTTTTACATCGAGAATTGTTTAGTGGTAGAAATAAAAGCTGTAAATGAACTTACCCATTTATACCACGCTCAAACGTTGGCTTACATGAAATTACTTGAAGCACCAAAAGGGATTTTAATTAATTTCAACGTGACTAACATATTTCATGAAGGCCAAAAAACTTTTGTGAATGAAATTTATAAGAATCTTTTATAGAATTTTGCAAGAATTTATTTGATTAATTTAACCACATAGATAACATAGTTCACATTGGGGGTTTGGTAAATATCCAGCTTCCCCTCAATTATAAAAACCTTAAAATCTATGTGCCCATTGTGGGAAGATTTTTTTAACCGCATAGATAACATAGTTCACACAGAAGCATTCAGTAAAAAATCCTTTCCTCCAACAAATAATTTAAAAGAACTATGTGCTCTATGTGCCTTATGTGGTGATATTAATTTTTGATTATTGCCCTTAGACTGAAAACCAATCAAGTCGCATGCTTTTTTTTACCATATAGTTACATAGTTCTCATAGGGGGTTTGGTATATATCCTGCTTCTGCTCAATTATAAAAAACTTAAAAATCTATGTGCTCTATGTAGTAACTCTACCATGAAAACCAAATTACTGTGGCCTAAGCAAGGCTTTGGAAACCTTTTTTTTGTGGATGAAATTGAACAGGGGATACATGATCACAGATACCAGTATGATAAGTGTACCCATGTAAAAACCAAAGGTCATCTTCTCCTTCTCTCCAAAAATGGCCACCGCCAGCATGATCCCATATACCGGTTCCATATTTACTGTCAAATTGATCGCAAAAGCACTCAGGCGCTTCATCAGTTCTACCGAAACAGAAAATGCATACACCGTGCAAATGCCGCCTAGAATCAGCAACCATACCACATCCATACCTGTTGGGATCAACTGCAATCCATCTTCGGTAAAATAACGGGCATAAAACGGCATAAACAATAAGGTAAAGATGCAAGCGCCCATCATTTCATAAAAGGTGATGATGTAGTGGTCATGCTTTTTGGTCAGCCGTCCATTGATCACTGTGAAAATGGCTCCTATCAAAGCCGAACCCAAGGCCATACTCAAACCCAACCAATAGCCTCCCTCAAACCTAATAATAACGTATAGCCCTACAATGACCATCATTCCCAAGAAAACCTCATACCATTTGATTTTACTTTTATTGACCATGGGTTCTATGAAAGCTGTCCAAAGAGAAGTGGTGGCCATGCCAGCCAAACACACAGAGGCTGTTGAAACCCTTGCGGCCCAAAAAAACAGGATCCAGTGCATAGAAATAAGAAATCCAGTCCCTATAATTTTCCAAAAATCATTGGCAGCCAAAGTTACTCTGGTCTGTTTCCACATGAACCAAAATCCCAAAATCAAGGTTGCCGTCAAGGTTCTATAAAAGACGATTTCAACTGAAGGCAAAGAAATCAACAGTCCCAAAATGGCTGTAAATCCCCAAATCAACACAATAAAGTGGATTAAGAGGTAATCCTTAACTGTGGTATGCAAGGCCATGGCTTATCGGGGTACGGTTTTGTAAAGCAACAAACCGGTCAAAGAAAAAATGATATTGGGCAGCCATACCGCAAAAACGGGAAATGCTGCACCCGATTCCGCGAAAGTCCTGGACAAGATGAATAAAATGATGTAGATAAATGCGAGAAAAAACCCTAAAGCGATTTTAAATCCCGATCCTCCTCTTGTTTTTTTGGAGGATACGATGACCCCGATGAAAGTCAGGATAATGGCGGCAAAAGGAGACATGTACCTCACATACTTTTCGATTCGGTAAAATTCCACATTATCTGCTCCCCTCTCTTCCAAAATCTTGATCTGTTCATTGAGTTTGGGCAAAATCAAAGTTTCATGGTGGTTGAGTGGCAAATCAAAGTCATTGGGAGTGATGGACAAAACCGTATCGAGGCTTTCGCCCACAGAATATACCTCTTTCATGTCCTCCAGTTCCCTTAGCCGCCAATTTTTGGCAGACCAAGCCAGTTTGGCCGTATCCCATACAATCCGGTCTGCGGAAAGCTTGGCCAGGAGTTTTCCATCCTCGATCTTTTCCAAAGTAAAGTTGTACCCGGTATTTCCGTTGGCATAATACCTTGATATATAGGCATAGGTATCAGGTGCCACTTTGATATGTAGGTTTTGGGCCTGGTTGGATTTCTCTTTGTCCAAATAGGTAACCCTGAATTCTGAAACACCTGCGGTAGCTCCGGGTAAGATCCATCCATTCAACAAAAAACTGACGATTGCGATCAAGACCGCAGAAATAAAAAAAGGCACCAACATGCGCATAAAACTTACACCACTGCTCAGAATGGCAATGATTTCTGTCCTTCCGGCCATTTTGGAGGTGATAAAAATAACTGAGATAAAGACCGTGATGGGCGTCAATAGATTATTAAGGTAAAGTCCGTAATTGACCATGTACTTAATAATAGCAATGCCTGGCACCTCATTTCGGATAAATGCATCATTCTTTTCAGTAAAGTCCAACACCAACACTATCAGAATCAGCATCAACACCACAAAAATATACGTCTTGAGGAAATCTTTGATGATGAGTTTGTCTAGCAGTTTCATGTCAGCGTCTTGTGCTTACTTTTTTTACCATGCTGTCTTTCCAAACGGAAAAATCACCCCTTTGGATATGTTGCCTTGCCTGACCTACCAGCCAAAGGTAAAAACTGAGGTTGTGGATACTGGCTATCTGTGCACCCAACATTTCTTTGCTGATGACCAAATGTCTGAGGTAGGCCTTTGAATAGAAATTACTTACATAGGCGTCTATCCCTGAATCCAACGGACTAAAATCATCCTTCCACTTCTCATTCCGGATGTTGATGATGCCTTCGCTGGTAAAAAGCATGCCGTTTCTGGCATTCCGGGTGGGCATGACACAATCAAACATATCAATGCCAAGGGCAATACACTCTAAGATATTGGCTGGGGTACCTACCCCCATAAGGTAGCGGGGTTTGTCTTGAGGGAGAATATTGGTGACCATATCAGTCATTTCGTACATCATTTCAGCAGGCTCACCTACCGAAAGCCCCCCTATGGCATTGCCTTCCCTATCACAGGAAGCAATGAATTCCGCTGACTGTTTTCTCAATTCAGGAAAAACACTCCCTTGTACGATAGGAAATAAGGTTTGGCTGTACCCGTATTTTCCTTCGGTTTGGTCAAAATGACTGATGCACCTTTTCAACCAACGATGAGTCATCTCCATTGATTTTTTGGCATAGTCCATTTCGCAGGGATAGGGTGTGCATTCATCAAATGCCATGATGATGTCGGCCCCGATCGTCCTTTGAATATCCATAACATTTTCAGGGGTAAAGTCATGTTTGGATCCATCAATGTGCGATTTGAAAGTGACTCCCTTTTCATTGATTTTCCGAGTTCCGGCTAAGGAAAAAACCTGATACCCCCCACTATCGGTTAAGATAGGCTTTTCCCATCCCATAAATCCATGTAAACCGCCCCCTTTTTCTAAAATACCTAATCCGGGCCTGAGATAAAGATGATAGGTATTTCCCAAAATAATCTGGGCTTTTATATCTTCAGACAATTCTTTTTGATGGACAGCTTTCACTGAACCAGCAGTACCCACAGGCATAAAGATCGGCGTCTCGATTTTCCCATGTTCGGTCGTTACCGTACCCGTCCGGGCTTTACTTTGAGGATCTACCTTCTCCAGTTCAAATTTCATAGGTACTATTCATATGCATGCGTACGCCTGACCCAAAACTTTTCAGGCATTAAGAATAATCCACAAAAATATAAGCTTATCTTTAAAAGAGTTGCTGATTTTGATTTTATCTTTGCCGGGTAACACAATAACTATGACCATCAAAATTCTCTGGATCCTGTTTTTTGCAATGACAGGTATTCAGTTGATTTATTTATTGTTCATTTATGGGAGATTGGGTCTGTTTTTTAGGCCAGCTGCCGCTAAGGCTACCTCACCGCTTCTGGATGATGAAGGCGTAAGCATCATCATCGCAGCCAGAAATGAAAAGAAAAATCTGGAAAAACTTATTCCTTTGCTTTTTGAGCAGGATTATCCAAAATTCGAGATTCTGATTGTCAATGACAGGTCCACGGACGGGACCAAGTTTTTTCTGGATAACCTGATGAAAACCTATCCCAAACTAAGGTCAGTAACTATTCAATACCTTCCAAGACATGTGACCGCCAAAAAATATGCCCTTACCTTAGGGATCAAGGTAGCAAAATATGATGTAATCTTGCTCACTGATGCAGATTGTATCCCTGTTTCCCAGCAGTGGATTCAGATGATCACTGATCCGGTGAGAAAGGGAGGAAAAACTTTCTCCATTGGTTTTGGAGGATATGAAAAAAGTAAGGGGATGCTCAACAAAATCATCCAATTTGACACGCTTTTCACTGCGCTGCAATATATTTCTTTTGGGCTTTGGGGTTTTCCGTACATGGGAGTAGGCAGAAACCTCTCTTATCGGAAAAGCTTTTTTATGGAAGAAAAAGCCTTCAAAAACCTGTGGCACATTGAAGGGGGTGACGATGACTTGTTTATCAACCGCCATGCCAATAAAAATAATACTGCGGTCGTTATCCACCCGGAAAGCATCACCCTATCCAAACCCATGCAAAGTTTCAAGGCCCACCGTAAACAAAAACTCCGTCATTTCTCTGTCGGAAAATTTTATCGGTATGCCGACAAACTGAAAATTGGGCTTTATGCCTTTTCCCAGTTGATTTTTTGGTTTTCGGCGTTATTATTGCTTATATCCCAACGTTCCTGGGAACCAATTGCCTTGATCTTGGGTATTATAGGCATTAGGACTTTGATTCAGGAATGGGTGTTTAGAGGAGCACAACGTCGGTTGGAAGGGGAAACCCATGTGATCGGAGTGATGTTTTTCGAATTCATGTATTTGTTCTATTTTTGGATCATAGGTACACAGAGTTACCTTTCAAAAAAAGTTAGATGGAAGTAAATAGCAGAGGGTTTTCAGATAAGGCATTGGAGGATTTTGACCTGATAGACCAAGCGGTTAAAGATCAAGACCAACAGGCTTATGCAACCTTGATGAAACGGTATAAAAAGGCCGTTTATTTTATGATTCTCAAGATGATCCGTGATGCGGATGATGCGGAAGATTTGACCATGGAGGCCTTTGCCAAGGCCTTTAAAAACCTACACAAATTCAAAAAAGATTATACTTTCAGTACCTGGCTGTTTAGGATTGCCACCAACAACACCATCGATTTTATCAGAAAGAAAAAACTCAAAACCATGAGCCTCAACACCACGCTTACTGATGATGGAGGCAATTCGGTCAACATTGATGTGGAAGATGACGACAACAACCCCCAAGACGAATACATCCGTTCGCAACGCATTGAGATGGTCAGAATTTTTGTGGATAAGCTTCCAGCCAAATACCGTAAACTAGTAAAACTACGCTATTTTGATGAGCTTTCATATGATGAAATTGCCCAGGAACTGGACAAACCTTTGGGTACTGTAAAAGCCCAATTGCACCGCTCCAGGGAATTGCTTTATGAAATCGCAGAAGGGAAAAACAAACATATATGATTTTTGGCCACTTCCATGGAGATCATTCTTAAATATTTTCCTGAGCTTACTGAAGAACAGCAAGTGAAGTTTGCTAGGCTTAAGCCACTTTATCAGGACTGGAATGAGAAAATCAATGTCATCAGTAGAAAAGACATAGATAGCTTCTATGAACATCACGTTCTTCACGCCTTGGGAATCGCTAAGGTGATGTCCTTTCAACCAGGCAGCAAAGTGCTGGACATTGGAACGGGAGGTGGATTTCCTGGAATACCCCTAGCCATACTTTTTCCCGATACCCATTTTCATTTGGTGGATTCCATCGGTAAAAAAATAACGGTGGTCAAAGATGTGGCCAAACAACTTAAACTAAGCAATGTGGAAGCCCAACAGGTAAGGGCCGAACAGTTGGTCAGAAAGTATGATTTTGTGATCAGCAGGGCCGTGACCCGATTTGAGAATTTTTATCCTTGGGTAAAGGGGAAATTTCGTAAAGAGGATTTCAATGAATTTCTCAATGGAATGTTCTTACTGAAGGGAGGGGATATCGATGAAGAAATGGAAGCCCTACCCATTGCTTATGTAAGTTATCATTTGGAGGATTATTTCGAAGAGGAGTATTTTAAGACCAAAAAGGTAGTCTATGTACCTTGGGAAGGCAAGCGCTAAGCCCCCTTTAATTTTCACCAATTTCCAAAAGGTCGATGACCCTAGCTTTCCAAAATGTGATATTTTTCCTGTTCCTCGTATAAGTCAAAGTCAATATGCCATTTTTATAGATCAGAGATGGATAAGAAAATTCATCCTCGCCAATCCCTTTTTCGATGACATGAATAAATGGCCAGGATTGACCATTGTCAAATGATATGGCCAAATGCAGAGGATGACGCTTACCCCAATTTTCTCCAACAGGATTATAGGCCAAGGCCACCCTATTTTGACCCAGGTAAGCGAGGTCAATCCCGCTGTTGTTATTGGGGAGATCAATCAAACTGACTGGGGACCAGGATTTGCCACCATCGTAAGAATCACTTCTGCCTATTTTGCCGGCAGAGGTGCGCAAAAGCATGTGGACATTTCCCGGGCTTGATTCCCAAAGAGCGGGCTGAATTACGCCTTCCCCTGTAATGATTTTTCTGTCAAGAGTCAGGGTATCCGTTTTCTGCCAAGTCAATCCCTCATCATTACTGATGTCAACAAAGGCATTCCAGACCCTGTTTTTTTCTACCGAGGCAGGTGCCAGCCAAGCTCCTTCTGAAGTGACCAATATGTGGTTTCTTACCGGACCTCTACCCCCAATACCCCCATCAATCAGCGCTTTGGGAGAAGACCATGTTTGTCCTTGGTCGGTGGAATGCTGCACCCATGTGTGCCAATCATCGATTTCCTTTCCCACCTTGAAAAACAAAAGCAATTGACCGGAACCAGCCATAAACAAGACAGGGTTCCAGTGGGGTTCATCTTTGACTTTGACCAGCATCTTTGGTGATGACCATTCACCAGGTTTGCCTTGGCTATACCAGATCCCAACATCATCATGCTTTTCGTGGCTACCGGCAAACCATGCAACCATATAAGTTCCATCTTCAAGCATTATCAAGCTAGAGGCATGGCATTGGGCGAAGGCTTTACTTTCGATAAACAGGGCTTCATGATAAATGACTTCAAGGCTCATTTCTTGCTCATCGTCTTGGTTGGTTTGTGCTGCCACCGGTATGACCAGGAAACACAGAAATGGCACATAGAGCAACCATAGGCAGGTACTTTGATTAAAATCAGGTCCTGTGCAAGTCAGCGAGTTTTGAATGCCTTTATTTTTTCTCATAGACAACTTCCATTCTTCCGGAATAATCCACAAATGTCACCTTCATAAAATCCTCCGACACCGCCAAAGCTCTGGAAGACTGGCTAAGGTAGCCGCTTCCGTGATGGAATTCATGGATCCTGCTTTTTCCATTTTGGAGTTGAATGATGGCTTTCTGGATATTGGATTGAGGTTGAAGAAACCGTAAAACCATGGTTTGGTCTTTGGACACAAAAAGCTTGAGGCTGTCCGCTTGCTGGGCCACCAACATCGCTTTTTGGCCATCTGCCAATAGAATTTCAGCAAGGCCTCTTCCCTGACCTGAAACCTCAAAACCACTTTCACTTGCCTCCACCACTTTTGGGCGTTTGGATTCTTCCATGACCAATTGCAGGCCTCTAAAAGCGTCATATCTGCCGGTAATGGTTTCATTGCCAAAGAAATTACCAATCAAGAAAGTCTGTCGGTCTTGGTTATGCAGCATCCCATATATAGGTGCGAATTGGGCTTGCATAGGGAGTGCTCGCAAAGAAAATTTCCCATCATCTCCTAAGGTCATCGTTGCACTTTCGAAATAGTCAGCATGAAGCGATTCCATTCCTTCCTGATCTTCGGGCCGAAAAAAACCATCGAAACCTACTTTTGCATAATCAGAATAGATAAGAAATCTGTTTTTCCAGGATGGAATCTGACTGACCAAAGCATCCCTGCCCGGGACGGCGTGTTTTTCTCCCTTCAAATATTGAAACATGATAGGATCTACGCTGCCATTTCCATCAAAATCTTTGGCATAGATACTTAAAGGTTCTTCGGGAGTGGCTTTCCACCGAACATTTAAGCCCAGGTTGCCTAAAATATAGATCGGCTTCTCGTTTTCATCAAATCCGGCTTGCAAAATACTGTTCCACCATCCTGAAGAATTTTGAGGGGCCATGGTATCCGACACATCAACCAGTCTTGAATGGCCATTATCCAAAAGCTCATTCTTGAAAAACCTGACGGGCATCCATTCTCCAACAACGATCAAATCCACCCTTCCGTCTTGGTCAAAATCTGTCCAAAGTGCAGCTGTGACCATCCCTAGATCAGCCAAATCAGGACAAACTTCCTCAGTAACATCCATGAGCTTGCCTTCTTTAGACTTTAGGATAGCGGATCTGGGAGAGAGCGGATATTGACCTGGCCTGACCCTTCCGCCAATGAACAACTCCACGTTTCCATCTCCATCAAAATCCGCAGCTGTCACAACGCTTCCACTGAAATTCAATTCGGGAAGAATATCGGAAGCCATTGCAAAGTTGCCCTTGCCGTCATTAAGGTATATCCTGTCCTGGTAATGTTCATCACCTTCCTGAAACCTGCTTCCCCCACTCACTACATACAAGTCTAAATCTCCGTCTCCCTCAATATCAAATAAAAGGAGTCCCATATCATCAGAATCATACGCTTCGCTTAGATTTTGAGCCTTAAAGTTTCCGCGACCATCTTGGATAAAGACCTGTGCCGGATAACCCACATTTCCACCAACAACAAAATCTTCCCTGCCATCTCCATTGATATCCCCCACTGCTAATCCCGGACCGTTTTCTGAGTGTTTGTGAGGAAGCAATCTTTGGCGATTAAAATCTTTATACGTATGCTGAAGGTGTCGGTGAGCAATCCCTCTTTGGTCAGAGACTTCTTCAAATTGATGTTTTAAAATAATGTTTGATGAATCTCGATGGTTGGTTTTGTTTAAGTCAAAAAGTAGGGTATGGAGGGAATTTACCGGTAGATTTTCAAACCGCTGTAATTCACCTCCTGGCCATAGGATGTCCAATCGATCAATGGTATCCACCTCTCCCAAACCAAAATGTATGGTCTCATCCACGTAGGATTTGTATCCTCGGGTAGGGAAATGCTCATAGTACTGCATGACGGGATTTCCTTGATCCATGTACGTTAAGGTCAATTTGGCACCTAGCCCTTGTTTGTTGGGGGCTTCTCCTTTCAAAATGAACTTTACATAATTGGCTTTCCGATCTGGAGTCAGGCCTTCCATGGTCATGTTTTGGTAAATGAATGCCTCCTGGTTCAGGTTATTGATTACCAGATCCAGGTCCCCATCCAAATCCAAATCTGCATACGCAACCCCATTAGAGATGGAAGCCTCTCGGATTCCCCATAGTTCACTGACATCCTCAAAAGTAAAATCCCGGTTGTTTTTGAAGACATAATTGGGCAATTTAACTTCTTTTAAGGGTGCAATACCTTCCAAAAGCAGGGCCCTTCTATTTTCAGGAGTGCTGAAAGGGCCCAAATTTTGGGAAAAATTGATGTAATCCAAATCCGTGATGTCTTTTCCGTAACCATTGCTGACAAATAAATCTCTGAAGCCATCATTGTCCAAATCGGCAAAAAGAGGTGCCCAACTCCAATCAGTTTCAAAGACATTGGCCAAAAACCCAATCTCGCTAAAGTACCCATCTCCCCTATTGAGCTGCAAAGTATTTCTGACATATTGGGGCTCGTATCCTCTTTCCAGATTTGCTGTGTAGAGGTCGTAATTTTCAGTGGGCGCAAACATGGTTTTTTGCCTTAAATTGTCTGGTGGGAACATGTCAAGCACGATTACATCCGACCATCCATCATTATTGAAATCGGTTACATCTACTCCCATCGCATTGAAGCTCTGGTGGTCGAGTCTTTTGGAGATTTCATTGCTGAAGGTTCCATCTCCATTGTTGATATAGAGTAAGTCATTGGTGATGAAATCATTGGCGACATAGATATCAGGCCATCCGTCTTTGTTGATATCCGTAATGGCCAAACCCAATCCGTATCCTTCTGTCAAAATGCCCGCCTCCCGGGTCACATTGGAAAAAGTACCGTCACCGTTGTTTCTGTACAATTTGTCATTGCTTTTTCCCTTACCTGTCTTTTCACGAGGCCTAGATGTATTTCTCTGGAAACTTTCGAGGGCATTGGAAAGCACGTACAAGTCAAGATAACCATCTCCGTCATAATCAAAAAAGGCGGCCTGTGTATTGTAGCCTCTGTCATCAATACCGTAGGCCGCGGCTTTTTCCAAAAATTTGGGAACGCCGTTTTCATCGTTTCCCTGGTTGACAAATAGTAGATTGGGGTTAGGATTAGCATCATCCCTATTCGAAACTGAAACATAAATGTCCAGTAAACCATCCTGATTGATGTCCACCAAGGTCACTCCTTCTGCCCAAGAACTGGTTATTAGTCCAGCTTCTGAAGTAGCCTCTTTGAATTTCAAATCTCCTTCATTCAGGTAAAGGGCACATGAGACCATATTGCCCGTAAAAAATAGATCTGGCAAGCCATCTCCATTAAAATCTCCAATGGCAACTCCTCCCCCATTGTAGATATAGTCAAAACTCAGCACATTGAATTCATCGGTAATTTTGATTTCATTGTTGAAAAAAACATCTGTTAGGTTCGGGGATAATAATTTGAATCGGAAATCTGAAGCCGATTTTGGCTGACAAGCCACCACCAAACAAATAGTTACGGAAATTAAGAGTTTGTTTACAGAAGAGTTAGTCATCATTTACAAAATTTTACAGGCAATAAAACCAATTATTATTACAATATCGGCCTAGATCAGGTCTTGATGGTTTTTTTTGTGTATTTATGACAATTTATTTTTGTAGATATATCGATAATATATGTAAAATTACTAAATTGAAACCGATTGCATAAGCTAATTCAATCTAGTTCCTTTATTTATTGGGCGATCCGTAAAGAGATAAAAATATTTTGCTTTTCGCAAAGATATCATTTACTTTGTATACGGTATACAAAAATTAGATTCAATTATCCATGTAAACCTTAACACATTCAAAATTAACCTTTAAACCTTAATCTATGATTAAAACAATTTACCCAGATGACTTCAGGAAGCTTACAAATTCCCTGAAAATCATGGTGTTTTTGGTCCTGGCAGGACTGATGATGCCCATGCAACAAGTTTTCGCCCAGGCTGGTACACAGCCTTTTGTGGTGAGAGGTACAGTGAGTTCCTCCGAAGGTGGAGAAACTTTACCCGGTGTCAACATTCTTATCAAAGGAACAGGTACGGGAACAGCAACTGATATTGATGGAAATTACTCCATTGAAGTGCCTTCAGGTGATGCCGTTTTGGTATTCACCTCGATCGGTTTTACGATGCAAGAAGTGCGAGTGGGCAATAATACCACGCTCAATATTACCATGGCACCGGATATGGCAGCATTATCTGAAGTCTTGGTAGTTGGTTACGGTACCCAAGAAAGGGCCAAAATAACCAGTGCGATCTCCTCAGTAAGCTCAGAGGACATCAGGGCGATGCCTGTGCCCAACTTGGCCTCTGCCATACAGGGACGTGCTGCAGGGGTACAGGTTACCAATGCAGGAGCTCCAGGTACCAACCCGATAGTTCGTATCAGAGGCGTTGGTACAGTAGGAAATAATGATCCATTGTATGTGATTGATGGGGTTCCTGCGGGTGGTTTGAATCAAATCAACCCTGCAGATATTGAGTCCATTGAAGTATTGAAAGATGCTTCTGCTTCTGCCATTTATGGATCTAGGGCAGCCAATGGGGTCATTCTTGTCACTACCAAAAAAGGGCAAGTTGGAAAACCTGTAGTTACTGTAGAGTCTTATTATGGTACCCAAACCGCATGGAGACAACTTGATCTTTTAAACAGGAACCAATATTTGGACTTTGGTAGAGACCTGCTTGCCAACGGTGGTCAACCTGCTCCTCAAAGATTTGATAATTTGGGAGAGTTTGCCAATGTGGATACCGATTGGCAGGGAGAGATGTTCCGAACCGCTCCTATCCAAGATCACAATGTGCAGATTTCCGGAGGAACAGAAAATGTACTTTATAATTTCTCTGCGGGATACTTTGCTCAGGAAGGTATCATGAGAGGGACAGATTTTGAAAGGGTTTCAATCAGAAGCAACACAGAATGGAGGGTTCATAACCGAGTAAAAATTGGCCAAACACTGACCATTGCTTATTCTGACCAAAACGTTGAGCCATTTTCAGGTGGAAGAAGCCAATTGGAACATATTGTGAAATCTGTGCCGTACATTCCTGTAAGGGATGCCAGTCGATTGGGAGGTTTTAGGGCCCCTGATACAGAGGACGGTTCTGATCCTGAAAACCCAGTATTGAACGCTGAGTTAAGGACCAATAGAAATCAAGACTTCAAAATCCTAGGTACTGCTTACGTGGATGTGGATTTGTTTGAGGGATTCAAATACAAATTTTTGGTTGGATTGGATGTTGGAATCAATACAAATGACCAATATACTCCTAGATTCGATGCCGGTGATTTCAATTTCCAACCTTTCGCTTCCATCGCTCAAAACAGAAGCACATTCGTATCGCCTTTGATCAGTAATCAATTATCCTATTCCAAAAGTTTTGGAAAACACAACCTTGATGTATTGGGTGTAATTGAACAACAGACATTTACCTTTACAAATTTGTCTGGATCTGGACAGAATTTCCTCACCAATGACGTTAGAACGCTTCAAGGTGTGCAAAATCAGGTAACTTCAGGAAGTAAGACCGAAAGGGCACTCATCTCCTACATTGGCCGTATCAACTATGATTATGACCAAAAATACCTCATTAGCGCTGCAGTAAGGCGAGATGGCGGTTCCAGATTCGGTCCAGCCAATAAATGGGGAACCTTCCCTTCCGTATCCGTAGGTTGGAGAATCAGTGAGGAAGGTTTCATGAAACCTTTGACAGCAGTGAGTGATTTGAAACTTAGAGGTAGCTATGGTGAAGTAGGTAATGACGGTTTTGGAGATTATGCTTATCAAGCCACAATCAACAGTAACTTCTTTTATAATTTCGATGGAACGCTGGAAGGAGGTAGTACCATTTCTAATCTAGCAAATCAGAATATACGCTGGGAAACCACCAAAATGACAAACATTGGTTTGGATTTGGGTCTATTCAATGACAGGTTCAACCTTTCTGCAGAATGGTTTGATAACAGAACGGAAGGCATGATATTGGGTGTTCCCATACCCCCTTCATTGGGATTCGATGGTGCGCCAATAGCTAACGTTGGAACTGTTCAAAACACTGGAGTAGAGCTTGCTCTTGGCTATAGAAAATATACAGGTGATTTCACTTGGTCTGTAGACGGCAATATTGGATTTGTAAATAATGAATTACTTTCACTTGGGATAGGTAACACTATTTTTGGACCTGGTTTTCAGGGTGATGCTTTAACGTTCACTGAAGAAGGAAGACCTATCGCATACTTTTATGGCTGGGAAGTGGATGGCATTTTCCAACAAGGAGATGAAATCAATCAAGCCAATGCCGCACCAGGCGATCTTCGATTCGTGGACCAAAATGGAGATGGAGCAATAACTGATGCGGATAGAACCTTTCTAGGTCACTACTTGCCTGACTTCACTTATGGGTTGAATTTCACTGCCAATTACAAAAACTTTGATCTGACGATGTTTTGGCAAGGTGTTCAGGGCAACGAGATTTTCAATAATCTCCGCTTCCACACAGAAGGAATGACCCGTTTGTTCGGTGCAAGTACCGTGGTTCTGGACCGTTGGACCCCTACCAATACTAATACTGATGTACCTAGGGCAGTATCAGGAGATCCAAACAGAAATGCAAGGGCAAGTTCCAGGTTTGTGGAAGATGGCTCATTCCTGAGGTTAAAAATTCTTTCGTTGGGTTACAACATGCCCAGAACATGGTTAAACAGCTGGAGCAATGGAACCATATCCAACATAAGAATTTACTTTACAGGCCAAAATTTGCTAACATTTACCGGATATACTGGTTATGATCCTGAGATAGCAGTTAGAACCGGTGTAAATGCCTCTTTGGGTACCGGTATAGATTATGGGCAGTTTCCTGCCGCAAGAACCTTTATAGGAGGTGTTCAAATTACATTTTAATTACCATTAAATATATATAGAATATGAAATCAAAATCCATTTTAACCTTGCTGTTGATTTTGGTAGGTTTTGTTTCCTGTGACGAGGAAAAGTTAAACCCCGTAAATCCAAATCAGCTTGGCGTAGAAACCTTTTACAGGACTGGTCCGCAACTGGAAGCTGCGGTGAATTCAATTTATGCAGGCCTACAGGCCAACAATTTGTACAACAGAGAGTATTTCTTCCTACAGGATTTGCTATCTGATGATTGCGCCACAGGTGGTCCTCAATTGGAAGCACCGAGGGCACAGGTTTTAAACCATGTATTCGACGCCTCTAACCCTTTGGTCTCAGCTAATTGGAGAGGTTGGTTCAGAATAGTTCATAGAGCCAATTTGGTGATTGAAAATGCCGAAAATGCGGTAGATGAGATTACTGATGCAGAAAGAAACAGAATGCTTGGAGAAGCTCATTTCCTCAGGGCTCTAGCCAATTTTGAACTGGTAAGTTTATGGGGACCTCTTCCTTTGAGAATGGAAGTTGCCACCTCGCCTGATGGAAGCCCAAGGGTGTCCGAGGATGAAGTTTACCAAGTCATCTTCAGCGATTTAAATTTTGCCATCGCTAACTTACCATTGAAAAGTGCACTTACCGGTGCAAATGTGGGAAGAGCCTCTATAGGAGCTGCACAGGCTTTGGCTGCCAAAGCGCATTTGTTCAGAGGTGAATATGCTGCTGCTAGGCCATTCTTACAAAGTATCATATCTTCGGGCCAATATAGCCTCGTTCCCCGGTATCTGGATAACTTCGAACTTGAAAATGAAAACAATTCGGAATCGGTTTGGGAAGTTCAGTTTTCTGAGGATTTTGGTAATGCTGGTGGTTGGAATGGTGATGGCTCTGGTATAGCAGAAGTTACTTTCAGAGGTCAGGAATATGGTCCTACCGCATGGAGAAATATCATCCCAAGTACTTCGCTAGTCGCAGAATTTGAAACAGTAGCGGGTGGTGCTGCCAAAGATGATCCGCGAGGCCGATACAGCTTTTACAGAGTGGGAGATACCTTTAATGCTGGTGCAAGTGTCCTCACTGCGGATTTGATTCAAGGTGATGCCACCAGGCCCAGTTGGAGAAAGTACCAAATGATCTATGCCAGAAACGCTGAAAATACCAACTCCGGTATCAACTTCAGAGTCATCAGGTACGCGGATGTGTTGTTGATGATGGCGGAAGTAGAAAATGCGCTGTCAGGTCCTGCTGCTGCCTTGCCTTTCATCAATCAGGTACGTGCCCGAGCAGATGTAGACATGCCTCCTTACCCTACTGCACAATATCCTACGGGTACAGCAGATCAGATGTTAAGAGCCATTCAACATGAAAGAAGAGTGGAATTTGGTGGAGAGCAAATCAGGAACCGTGATATCAGAAGATGGAGAAGAATGGGACAATTGGCCAACGAACCCATCAACAACTGGAATAATAGATACGATCGCTTGCCTTTACCACAGGAAGAAATTGATAACAACTCAGCTTTGACCTCTGCGGATCAAAACGATGGTTTTTAATAATTAGGGTTTATTTATTGAAAAACAGCCGTTTATACAACGGCTGTTTTTTTTTGTCCATATTTTATTTTTCCACAAAGAAATTCCTGTTTAAATCCCTTAGCAGATCCCAAATAATAGGCTTATTTTTAATTTCCAGAAAGTTAAAAAAGCCCTATGTATTTAATTTTTGATACCGAAACTACCGGACTTCCCCGTGATTACAATGCGCCCATACATGACCTTGAAAACTGGCCCAGACTGGTTCAGTTGGCTTGGCAACTTCATGACGAAAGGGGAAAACTGCTTTCCAACCATAATTTCATCATCAAACCGGAAGGTTTCAACATTCCTTACAATGCTGAAAAGGTTCACGGTATTTCTACTGAAAGGGCATTAAAGGAAGGCCAAGACCTAAAAAAAGTACTTGATGCCTTTCAGACAGACCTAACCAAAGCCAAATACCTGGTTGGCCACAATGTAGGCTTTGACATCAATGTCACCGGCGCAGAATTTTTGAGGAAATCCCTGCCTTTGTTGCTTACTGAAAAAAAGCAATTGGACACCAAGGACCTTTCTACCGACTATTGTGCGATTCCAGGTGGTAAGGGAGGAAAATTCAAATGGCCGACCCTTACCGAACTCCATAAAAAATTATTTGGAAATGGCTTTGGTGATGCACATGATGCAGCCTATGATGTCGATGCCACTGCAAAGTGTTTCTTCGGCTTGATTACACAAAAAGTGATTGCTCCGGAAAAAGGTTTGAAATCCGAAGAGGTCATATATGAAGCCCCAAAACTCGACACTGCCAATTTTGTCTACGCCAAGGATGATCAAAAAGCAGCTGCCAAGGAAGTCTTGGATGCCGCAGGCAAGGCTGATATTACTGACTTAAAGGACACCCCCTTTGCTCACCTTCATGTCCACACCCAGTATTCAGTGCTTCAAGCCACGTCAGAAATCCCAGCTCTGATCCAAAAAGCAAAGGAATTTAAAATGCCTGCCATCGCCATGACTGACCACGGCAACATGATGGGGGCCTTCCATTTTGTCAAAGAAGCTTTGATGCACGACATCAAGCCCATAGTCGGCTGTGAATTCAACATTTGTAAAGACCGATACAATAAATCCAGTAAAGATGACGGCTTTCAAACTGTCCTTCTAGCCAAAAACAAAGGAGGTTACCATAACTTGGCCAAACTTGCCTCCTACGCAAATACCCAAGGGTTTTATTATGTTCCCCGGATCGACCGTCAATTGTTGCAGGAATACAAGGGTGACCTCATTGCCACTACCGGGGGCCTCTGGGGAGAAATCCCTTTCTTGATCTTAAATGTAGGAGAGACACAGGCAGAGGAAGCCTTTTTGTGGTGGAAAGAACAGTTTGGTGAGGACTTCTATGTGGAGCTCAACCGGCATGGTATTCCGGAGGAGGAAAAAGTCAATGAAGTCCTGCTCCAACTTGCCCACAAACATGGCGTAAAGTATTTCGCTGCAAACAACACCTATTATAACCAAAAGACCGACGCAAAAGCACATGATATCTTATTGTGTGTAAAAGACGGGGAACTGGTAGAAAAGCCAAAAAAGTACATCGGCAAAAGAGGCAGGGAGTTCCGATATGGATTTCCGAATGATGAATTTTACTTCAAGAGCCCCGATGAAATGAAGCAGCTTTTTGCTGATCTTCCAGAAGCCATTTTCTGTACAGATGAAATTGTAGACAAAATTGAAACCTATAAGCTGGCTAGAGAAGTACTCTTGCCAAAATTCGAAATCCCTGATGAATTTACTGATCCCGAAGATGCTTTGGATGGTGGTAAGCGCGGCGAAAATGCCTATCTCCGACATTTGACATATGAAGGTGCCAAAAAAAGGTATGGAGAAATCACGGAAGAAATAAAAGAAAGACTTGATTTTGAATTAAGCACCATAGAGCGGACAGGCTATCCGGGTTACTTTTTGATTGTGCAGGATTTTACGGGTGAGGCCAGAAAAATGGGGGTAGCCGTAGGTCCTGGACGAGGTTCCGCCGCAGGTTCGGCCGTCGCGTATTGCACAGGGATCACAAATGTAGATCCCATTGCTTACGACCTCCTATTTGAGAGATTTCTGAATCCTGACCGGGTATCACTACCCGATATCGACATTGACTTTGATGATGAAGGACGGCAAAAAGTAATCGATTATGTCATCCAAAAATATGGTTCCAGTCAAGTGGCCCAAATCATCACGTATGGCACCATGGCCGCCAAATCCGCGATCAGAGATACGGCAAGAGTGCTGAACTTGCCCCTTTCCGAGGCAGATAGATTGGCCAAATTGGTGCCCGACATCAAATTAAAAGCGCTTTTTGAACTGGCAGGGGACAAGGTGAAACTGGGTATAAAACTCAAAAACAACGCCGAGAACATTCAGAAAGCGGAAGAGTTGATCCGACTTTCGAAAAATCATGATGAGATGGCCAAAACCATCAACCAGGCCAAAGTATTGGAAGGATCGGTAAGGAATGTGGGGATCCATGCCTGTGGGGTAATCATCACCCCCAACGACATTACCAACTTTGTCCCCGTGGCATTGGCCAAAGACTCCGAAATGTTCTGCACCCAGTTTGACAATTCCGTGGTGGAAAGTGCAGGATTGTTGAAAATGGACTTTTTGGGTCTCAAAACACTTACCCTGATCAAAGATGCCGTCAAAATTGTCAAAGAGCGGCATGGCATTGAGTTGGATCCGGAAAATTTCCCCATAGAAGATGAAAAAACGTACGAGTTGTTTCAGAAAGGCGAGACCGTAGGCATCTTTCAATATGAATCTGCAGGCATGCAAAAATACATGCGGGAACTTAAGCCGACTGTTTTTGCTGACCTGATTGCGATGAATGCCCTTTACCGGCCTGGCCCATTGGAATACATTCCCAGCTTTATCAGACGTAAGCATGGCATGGAACCGATCAGCTATGATCTGGAAGACATGAAAGAATACCTGGAAGAAACTTATGGGATTACCGTCTACCAGGAACAGGTCATGCTCTTGTCCCAAAAATTGGCCGGCTTTACCAAAGGTGAGGCAGACGTCCTAAGAAAGGCCATGGGTAAAAAGCAGAAAGATGTGTTGGATAAAATGAAACCCAAATTCATCGAACAAGCTTCTGCAAAAGGACATGATGCTAAAAAGCTGGAAAAGATCTGGAAGGATTGGGAGGCTTTTGCCTCCTATGCTTTCAACAAATCCCATTCTACCTGCTATGCATGGATTGCTTATCAGACTGCTTACCTCAAGGCCCACTATCCAGCAGAATACATGGCTTCTGTGCTGAGCAACAACATGAATGACATCACACAGGTCACTTTCTTTATGGAAGAGTGTAAGCGGATGGGGATAGCGGTATTGGGTCCAGATGTCAATGAGTCGAAAAATGGGTTTACAGTCAACAAAGAAGGCCAGGTCAGGTTCGGATTGGCCGCGATCAAGGGGGCTGGAAATGCGGCGGTAGACAGCATCATCGAAGAAAGAGAAAAAAGCGGAACCTATGCCAACATCTTTGACTTCACCAAAAGGGTCAATTCAAGGGCATTGAACAAAAAGACTTTGGAAGCGCTGGCCATGGCTGGAGGATTTGACTGTTTTCCGCAGCATCACAGAAGACAATATCTGGAAGCTCCTGAAGGGGACGTAACTTTGTTGGAAAAGGCAGTGAAATATGCGGCCAAGGTACAGCAGGAAGCCGACAGTGCTCAAGTAAGCCTTTTTGGTGGGGGTAATGGGATGGAAGTACCCTTGCCAAGCATTCCATCCATGGAGCCCTTCAGCCAGTTGCAGCAACTCAATATAGAGAAAGAAGTGGTTGGCTTATACATTTCAGGACATCCTCTTGATCAGTTTAGGGTAGAGTTTGATGCCTTTACCAATACACCCCTCACCGCTTTCGCAAACATTGAAGGCCTTCGCCAGAAAAGAGAAAACATCAAAGCGGCCGGCATTGTAACATCCTTTGCACACAGGACCACCAAAACCGGGAAACCTTTTGGTACCCTTACCATGGAAGATTACCATGGAGGGCACACTTTCTTCCTTTTTGGTGAAGATTATGTCCGTTTCAAGGAATATTTCATGACAGGATGGTTTCTCTATATCACCGGTAGTGTTCACCCCAACAAATGGAAAGAAAATGAGTTTGAATTTAAGATCAACAACGTGATGTTGCTCAGTGAGGTGCGAGGCAAAATGGTCAAGGGCATCCGCGTTAACATTGACTTGGATGACCTGAGTTTGGAAATCATGGAAAAGCTTGAAAAAATCACCCAAAAGTACAAAGGGGAGGCCAAATTATTTATCAATGTGATCGACAACAAAGAAAACATCACCCTCGACCTCATGTCTACAAAATACGCCATCGATCCTTCCAATGAAATGATCAAAGAACTTGAACAGATTCCTGAGGTAGTATACAAAATCATATGATGGAATATTGGGAGGAAAAGCAATCAATCCAAAAAGTATGTTTATCCTAGACTTGTTCCCATTTTCAAACCCTACAAATTTGTTCCTACCTTGATAAAATAATTACTGACTAGGAACTTATTGGACCACAAAGTAATTAAGAAGTATATTTGAAAAATAAAGCAATCAACTAATCGCATAGAAATGGCTAAAGCAATTGAAATTACAGACACCAACTTTGAGGAAATCATGAAATCCGAACAACCGATTCTGGTTGATTTTTGGGCTGAATGGTGCGGACCTTGTAAAATGATCGGACCTGTTGTAGAAGAATTGGCAGGGGATTATGAAGGAAAAGCAGTTATCGGCAAGGTAGATGTAGATGCCAACCCCAGTGTGGCCCAACAGTTTGGGATCAGAAGTATCCCTACGCTATTGTTCTTTAAAGGAGGTGAAATCGTAGATAAACAAGTGGGAGCAGTTCCGAAGGCTGTGCTGGCTCAAAAGCTCGAGGCACAATTATAAATTCATTAAGGCCAAAAAAGAGGAAACCTTTCAGAATCTGATTCTGAAAGGTTTTTTTACTTATATGACCTGATCATTTTGTTCTAGAGGGGACAGGTTCGAAACTCCACCAGAAACAATGAATTTCATGATGTCAGCGCTTTTGACATTTTTTAAAACCTGAATGTTTTCTTTAGGAACCAAGAATAGATTACCTGAAAAATTGTAGCTGTGGGGGAAATAAACCGCCGCGAGATTCGATTCCAGTACCGAAAGGTCATCTTGAGTAATAAAGCCCAATCTGGATATGTTTTCAGAAAGTTTGACCACCACAGGCACATTGAACTTCTTTTTATCTCCCACAAATGCGCTCATTAAGTCTTTGACACTGGTATATAAGATATTGACCAAAGGGATTTTAAAAACCCATCGTTCAAATTCTTCAAACAGCGGCCTGGTGATGAATAATCCCGCTAAGTATCCAATAAAGATGATGAACGCTATGATGATCAAAATCCCCAATCCTGGAATAGGAATAGGCAATAGACCATCCAGAAAGTTGAGAATCAACACAATCACATAAATAGTTAATGCCAAGGGAACGACAAAAAGTAGACCCCTGAAGAAATATTTGATAAAGCGTCTGTAAGTGAAAGCCATAAAAGGTGCTGGTTTTTGTTTAAATTTTTAGTCTGAAATTAATTTCAATCTGCTTGTTTTTAAAGCTTCAAATTGGCTGCCAAAATATATGCTGTTAATATAATTCTAGTTTTTATTTAAATAATTCAATCAAATTGTTTATTTTTAGGATGGAACTTTACTTGCCGAAGATCATGCCTTATTTGGGCTAAGAAATCAATTCAATGGTATTTGACATTGTGTTAAATGAAGTGTCAAATTCTCTCTATTTAAAGGTTTTACATCAAAATTTACAAATTGTTCCATTTAAAAACTTGTCAATTCAATCAAAATAACCTCGTCCCATTGAAAAAATTTGATGTTAAGCCAATTTTTAACTTCTATTCAATTAAAATCACTTTTTGTTTTTTATTTGCTATGACCACTTTGGTAGGTTGTAAAACCACCAAATTAATAGATAAAGAAATAAGTGAATTGCATAAAAGCTGTTATGAATATGTAATTTCGCATGAAACAAGCAAGGCCTCCACATTTGAACCTGAAGATTACGACGAAACACTTCTGGATGCCTTCTCCAAAGAGTCACTCCTTGTGGCCAATACCATCGGTCAGATTGATCCAATCACTAAACTGTTCAAGGAGGATAAATTCAATGATTTTTCCCAGTTCCGAACTTACCAAAAAATCATAAACAACATCACTTTAGCTGAACTGGAAGTTTTTTCTTTCACCTCCGCAATTAGATGCGAAGAAGATAAAATGGAACAGCTGGCCTGGTTTATGGAAAGACTTGAATCAGATGCATCAAGTAAAAATACGGTAACGGGAATCCTGATCGATGCTTCAGCCAATATCGCTAGTGCCGCCATCATTATTTGGGCCATAAATGGCAATACCGTAAGACAATTATTGGGTGTGGGTGCATCGCTTACTCAGATATTTCTCAATCTCAGAGGCCGATCCATCACCTATATTGCCGAAGTTGAGCACCCAGTGAATATCCTCAATGAGATTTTTGAAGGAGAGGAATGGTCTGATTACGTTCCAGTCAACATCTGGTATTATTTAGACAACAGGTCGCCGGATTTTACAGACAGATCCATAAAAGTCTTGTTGATGGATTCATGGGAAGAATATAACATCCGAGAAAATAAATCACTCTACCTTTCTTCAGGAGGGAACTATACTTCGCAGCAGCTTAGAAACCGCGCTTCCATGTTAGAACAGTTGGCATCCTACACTGAATTGATTTTGCAAGACCTCTTGAAACTAAGACAAGAATTGGAAGATTATATCGATGAGCAGGAAAGCTGAAGAAAAAATTTGACACAAAAAAAGGAAGCCTTTGGAACTTCCTTTTTTTGTCTTCTATTTTTTTTAAAGGTCTATTCCCATAAAGGACATAAATGCCAATCCCATCAATCCTGTCAACAACATGGTGATGCCAAGTCCTTTTAGGCCATTTGGTACGTTAGAATACTTGAGCTTTTCCCTGATGGCTGCCAAAGCCACGATAGCAAGGAAAAAACCAACTCCTGACCCAAATCCATAAACTGCTCCTTCAGCCAGTGTATAATCTCTACCTGCCATAAACAAAGATCCTCCTAAAATAGCACAGTTAACTGCGATAAGAGGAAGAAAAATTCCAAGGGAACCGTAGAGTGCAGGTGCAAATTTCTCAACCACCATTTCCACCAGCTGGACCATAGCTGCAATCACAGCGATGAACATGATGAATCTGAGGAAGGAAAGATCTACTGAGGCGAAAGTTTCGCCCAGAAAGCCCAATGCTCCTTCTTTCAAAACAAATTCATTTAAAAGCCAATTGACTGGTACGGTTACAGTCAATACGAAGATTACAGCTGCACCCAAACCCAAGGCCGTGGATACTTTCTTTGACACCGCCAAAAAGGAACACATCCCAAGAAAGTAGGCGAACACCATATTTTCAATGAAAATTGATCTTATTGCTAAACTAACTAATTCCATTTTTTCTCAATATTTAGTGTTCTACATATCCTGTTTTGGTACGCTGTACCCAAATGATCAATCCCAGGATGATGAAAGCTCCTACAGGAGAGACCATAAGCCCATTGGTGGCCAAAGAGAAATCCTCTCCGAAAAGACCTGAGATCGTGTCGAAGACCGGAATGCCAAAAACCGTACCCGATCCCCATAATTCTCTAAAGAAAGCCACGGCCAGAATGATCCAAGAATAACCCAAAGCGCTTCCAAATCCATCAAGAATAGAATCATAAGGCTTATTTCCTAAGGCAAAAGCTTCTAACCTACCCATGATGATACAATTGGTGATGATCAATCCGATAAACACAGAAAGTTCTTTATACATGTCAAAGGCAAAGGCTTTCAACACCTCATTGACCAAAGTTACCAATGTGGCAACTACGGCAAGTTGAACGATAATCCTTACCCGTGTGGGGATGATGTTCCTCATCAGAGAGATGGTCAGGTTACCCATAACCAAAACAAAAATAACTGAAATGGCCATCACTAATGTAGGCTGCATCTGTGTGGTCACTGCCAAGGCGGAACAAATTCCAAGTACCTGAATGGTAATGGGGTTGTCATCTACCAAAGGATCTGTGACTAGTTTTTTTCTTCTTTTCGAAAGAAGGGCTTCGGCTGGTTTTTTATCTATTGCTTTTTCTGCAGTTTCAGTACTCATATCTTTGTTTTTGAGACAGTCAATTTTAATTTAAGGCCACTGGGGCATCTTCACCGGACTTCTTCTTATCCAAATAAGCCTGATAGTGACTCAGATAATTTTTCAACATTTTATTTACTCCGTTTGCGGTGATGGTGGCACCGGAAAGACCATCTACTTTGTGAGGCTCTCCTGAATAATCTCTACCTTCACCTTTTTGCATTTCCACAGCCTGGAGATTGCCCTCTTCATCGAAGATCATTTTACCTTCAAACCTGTTTTGGACAGAAGAAGCGGTTATCCTCGCTCCAAGGCCAGGGGTTTCTCCCTTATGAGAAAATGTAACCCCTTCAATGGTATTAAGGTCTGTTTGAAGTGCAAGAAAACCCCATATTTCATCCCATAGGCCAAAGCCATGTACGGGTAGAATGAAGGATTTGATGTTTTCCTCATTACCCATTTCGTGGTACATAAATACGGGATAAAATCTATCCTCAGGTTTCATTTTATAGTTTCTGGCGACGTTTACGTTTTCTGCCACCAAAGGATTGCCATCCCGGTCATTTTCAATTTCCTCTCCATCGATATTGACTACCTTCGAGGAGATGGTTTTGTCGTAATATTCCAAAACTTCTTCGGGTTTCATGGCCCCAAGTTCATCTCCATCCATCACGGCCCCCAAAATCTGCTTTTTAGTATCCAACTCCTGGGCTTTCTTTTGAATAGGTCCAAGCAATTCTGCTGTACCTGATAACAATAAACCCAATACGACTGTCAATATCACAGAGAATGTGATTACGTAAGCATTAGACTGTTGCACGTTGTAACCTCCTTTTTTTATTTGCTTTTACTACATAGTAATCAATTAGCGGTGCGAATACATTCATAAACAATACCGCTAGCATTATGCCTTCCGGATAGGCTGGATTGGTGACTCGAATGATCACGGTCAGCACACCAATGAGAATGCCATATATCCATTTACCGGTTTCGGTTTGAGAGGCCGACACTGGATCTGTCGCCATAAATACAATTCCGAAAGCCACTCCTCCCATAACCCAATGGTATTCAGGAGCCATGGCCATGAAGTTATTGACAGCCAGTAAGTTCAAGAGTGCTCCCATAAGATAAACTCCGGCAAAACCACTGACTATGATTTTCCAACTTGCCACACCAGTACCGATGAGAATTGCTGCACCGATCAAGGCCATCAAGGTAGAGGTTTCTCCTATGGATCCTGGAATAAATCCGAAAAACATATTGGCAAAGCTGAATAAATTATCTGACAAGGCAGTATTGTGGGAAGCCAGCGCAGCAGTAACTGACTGCTCTCCTTCCACTCCGGCATTGTAAGCGACCGCAAGGGCTGTGGCCCCTGAAAATCCGTCGATAGGCGTTTTATCTCCAATATAGGTCCAAACCTGGTCTCCTGAAATCTGGGCTGGGTAGGCAAAATAAAGGAATGCTCTGGCTGTCATGGCGACGTTTAAAATATTCATCCCAGTACCTCCAAACACTTCCTTTGCAATCACAACCGCGAAAATTGTCGCTATGGCCACCTGCCAAAGAGGAATGGTAGCTGGAATCACTAAAGGAATCAACATTCCGGTTACCAAAAAACCTTCATTTACTGGATGTTTTCTGATGACAGCAAATACTACTTCTACCAAGCCACCTGCGGCATAAGACACAATGACGATAGGTAAAACCAATTGTAACCCCAAAAGAAACTTGTCTCCAAATGTGGCTGCTTCCCCCACTGCAAGAAAATGCATGTGGCCTGTGTTGTAAATACCAAACAACAAGCAAGGAATCATGGCTACAACTACAGTAATCATCATCCTTTTCAGATCGATGGCATCCTTTACCTGAGCACCTTTGATACCATTGGTATGGTTGGGAGAAAACATAAAGGTCTCCCCTGCTTCATACAGATAGTATAGGTTTTCTAATTTTCCACCTTTTTGGAAAAGTGGTTTCTGTTTGTCCAACAGATCGCGTAGAAACTTCATATCTATTAACTAAATTGTATTAATTCTATACCTTTCCTAACAATTTGCTGTACGGGGTGTTTAGAAACATCCACAAATTCGCACAATGCTAGGTCTTCTTCAATAACTTCATAGATGCCAAGTTCCTCCATATCATCATAATCTTCAGCCATGATGGCTTTCAGCAAATATACGGGAAGGATATCCATTGGGGTTACGCTTTCAAAAACCCCCGTTTCAACAAATGCCCTTTCTTCCCCTCTGCTATTGGAATCCAAGACAAACTCTTTTTTGGGATTTAGGAATGAAAACAATCCCAAAGCCCGGTGGTAGCTTAATTTATTCATGGTCGGCTTTATCCAACCCAAAAATTCATAATAATCCCCTTCAGGAATCATTGTGATCTGATTGTGGTAGAAACCCAGATAACCATCTCTGTTAATTCTTTCACCTGACAAAACATTTCCGGAAATTACCCGAACATTGTCCATTTTGGTATTGCCTTCGACCATGGTATCTACACATGCCCCAGAATATGTTTTTGCATATACAGCCTGTTTGGCCTCAGAGCCTGTGATGGCTACGATTTTAGAAGCATCGTATTTGCCATCCAAGAAGAGTTTGCCAATTTGGGCTACACCAAAAGGATTTACTGTCCATACGAGGTCTCCTTTGCCTATGGGATCCAAATGATGGATATGTACTCCTACGTTTCCTGCAGGATGTGGGCCTGTAAACTGATTGATTTCCACACCCTGAAGATTGTTGTAAATTTCAGGAGAGCTTTCGTTACCGTTCAGACCTAGGAAAACTTTTCCTCCACTTAATTTTTTCAAAACATCTATACCTGCCTGAAAATACTTTTCCTGTCCCAGGAGCAAAAACCCGTAATCAGGTGCAAGAGGGGCAGTATCAAAGCCTGAAATGAAAATAGACTTTGGCGTGTCATCGGGATTGGCCACGACTCCAAAGGGTCTTTGAATGATTTGAGGCCAAACCCCACTTTTGGCGATAAGCTCAACGGCTGCTTCTCTGGAAATCGATTTTAAGTCAGCCGTTTGGTGTTTTTTGAATGTTTCAAAACTGATTTCTTTGTCAGCCAGGATTTTGATTTCAAGTAACTTTCTTTTTTCTCCTCGCTTGACCTCTACTATTTCACCAGAAACCGGGGAGGTGTACATGACCTTTTCCAAGGCTTTGTCAAACAAGATCGGAGTTCCTGCTTTTACGGTGTCACCTTCATTGACTAATACTTTTGGTCTTGCCAAACCGATGAAATCTGTCGGTTTGATGGCAAAAGTCTGGGCAGGTTTGAACGCAACCAACTCCTTTTTGGCCTTTCCAGCCAGGTTGATATCAAATCCTTTCTTTAACTTTATAGTTTTTGACATATTTAAATTTTGAAACTAGATGGTCTGTTGAAAAACGCCTCAAATCTAATAAAATACATCAGTTTTTAGAAGACAATTCTTCTAATATTTCAATTATAGAAGCCTGTGTATTTTAGATATTGGCTTTTTGATTATTACACAACGGCTTTGTCGGATGCCATAGCCGTTAGAAAATCCTTAACTTGCTCCATTAACCACATTGGGGTAGATGTAGCACCACAAATCCCTACCCTATCATTTGACTTAAACCAATTCGGATCAATTTCATCCTCGTTTTCCACAAAATAACTGCGGTCATTCTGTGATTTACAGACCTCATACAGCGCTCTTCCATTAGAGCTCTTTTTGCCTGACACAAAGATGATGATATCATTTTCTTTTGAAAACCTATTCAATTGAGGCTCCCGGTTGGAAACCTGCCTGCAAATGGAATCGTTGGCAGTAAAATCCACTTCTTCAAGCGAACCCTTGGCTGCCAAAATCCGCTGCTCTATTTTTTCCTTAAGGGAATAGAATCCTTTGGTACTTTTGGTCGTCTGACTGAATAGGGTTACCGGTTTTTCGAAATCAATTTTGTCCAGATCCTTGTCTTCCATCACCACGATCGCTTTTTCTAAGGTTTGACCGGTTAGGCCGATGACTTCGGCATGCCCTTTTTTCCCATAAATCACAATCTGACCATCTTCCCGCTGCATTTTGTCGAAGGATGTTTTCACCCTATGTTGTAACTTCAAAACGACTGGGCAGGAGGCATCTATCAATTCGATGTTATTTTCTATGGCTGTCTTATAGGTTTCCGGTGGCTCGCCATGGGCTCGAATCAGCACTTTACAATTGCTTAATTCCCGCAGCGCCTCTCTGTCTATTACCTCCAAACCTTTTGCACTGAGCCGTTTTACTTCCATGTCATTGTGCACAATATCTCCTAAACAATAGAGCTTATCCGAGGTCTCCATTTCATCCTCCGCCATCTTAATGGCAAATTCCACCCCAAAGCAATATCCTGAGTTTTTATCTATGGTTATTTCCATGCCTCTTTGGTATTTAAAAGTATTTTTTCATTGGCCATATCAACGATGATTTTGACCTGATCATCAAAATGAAGATGGCTGGTATCCAATTCAAAAGCATCTAATGCTTTGACCAATGGACTTTCTTTTCTAGTGGAATCCATATGGTCCCGCTCTGCTAGATTTCTGGAAATCTCCTCCAATGGCACCATTTGCCCTCTTTCGAGTAACTCTTTTTGTCTTCTGGCTGCTCTTACCTCCAGGTCGGCAGTCATAAAAATCTTTAATTCCGCATCTGGAAAAACTACAGTTCCTATGTCTCTTCCATCCATCACCACTCCCTTGTGTTTTCCCAATGCTTGTTGTTGGGCAACAAGTTCCTCTCGGACGGCTTTGAGCTTGCTTACTTCACTGACCTTCTCCGATACTTTCATGGTTCGGATTTCTTCCTCCACGTTTATCCCATTCAGGCAGGTCTCTTGGTTTCCATGATGTGTATGGAAAGATATTTTAAGCGAGTCCAAGCCCGCTTGGACTTCCTTGGGATTGCTCAGGGAAATGTTTCGCTGTAAGAAATGCAGGGTAGCGGCCCGGTACATTGCCCCAGAATCAATGTAAGTGTAGTTGAGGGATTTTGCCACCAATTTGGCCGTTGAGCTCTTTCCGCAACCTGAAAAACCATCAATGGCAATCACAATTTTACCCATAAACAAAAGTCGCTTTTTCCTCTATTTCAGGTGCAAATATAATCAATTAAAATCTTTTTGGGGTATAGCAGGAGACCTATTACACAAAACAGTCAAAGTATGACCATAATAAAGCAAGGAAAATTTTATTTACCTCAAAAACACCAGCCGCTTAATGCTTTATAACTTGAATTTTTACGAGGGTCCCATGTTTCAAGTTAATTTTTTAAATTTATCCCTTCATCAAAAACACACACATGCCTTCATTTACCATTTCTGGTCAACTCATAGATCTTTCTAAAAACATCATTGCCCCTACCCAACTAAAAATCAAGGATGGAGAAATTACAGGAATCACTCCACTGGAATCCGCACCGAACCAATATCTCCTCCCGGGTTTTATCGACGCGCATGTACATGTGGAATCTTCTATGCTCATTCCATCTGAATTTGCTAGATTGGCAGTCGTTCATGGTACCGTGGCAACCGTATCAGATCCCCATGAAATCGCCAACGTTTGTGGGAAAGCAGGGGTGGATTTTATGATAGAAAACGGTAAAAAAGTGCCCTTTAAATTTTATTTTGGCGCTCCTTCCTGTGTTCCTGCCACCCCTTTTGAAACTGCCGGGGGAGAGATCAATGCTGCAGAAATCGATGCGCTCCTGCAACTTCCTGAGGTTTCTTATTTGGCCGAAATGATGAATTGGCCAGGTGCGGTAAACAGAGATCCTGAAGTGATGGAAAAAATTGGAATTGCGCAGAAGTATGGCAAACCAGTAGACGGACATGCGCCTGGGCTAATGGGAGAATTGGCGGCAAAATACATTTCCGCCGGCATCAGTACCGACCATGAATGTTTTACTAAACCTGAAGCATTGAACAAGCTTAAACTTGGAATGAAAATCGCCATTAGAGAAGGTAGCGCCGCCAAAAATTTCGATGCATTGATTGATTTAATTGATGATTTCCCTGATCAGATCATGTTTTGTTCTGATGACAAACACCCGGATAGCCTAGCCCTAGGTCACATCAATCAGTTGGTAAAAAGAGCAGTGGAAAAAGGAAAAAACCTCTTTGATGTGCTGCGGGCCGCATGTATCAACCCAATCGACCATTACAGCATGAAAGTAGGCCGTTTGCAGATTGGGGATCCAGCAGATTTTATTGTGGTAAAAGATCTCAATCGGTTTGAAGTCAAACAAACCTACGTCAATGGAAAATTGGTAGCTGAGAACGGTAATTCACTGATTCCATCCGTAAAACAAAATAAGCTCAATAATTTCAATATTTTGCCAAAAAAGAAGGAGGATTTTTTACTGAAAGCAAATGGATCCAGAGTAAGGGTCATTGAAGCTTTGGACGGCCAATTGATCACACCCCAACTGGAAGGCGACATCGTGGTAAAAAATGGCTACGCAGAATCAAATATCGAACAAGACATCCTAAAAATAGCAGTAATCAACCGATATAAAGAGGCTTCCCCTGCCATTGCATTTATTAAAAACTTTGGTCTAAAGACAGGAGCCATTGCTTCTTCTGTGGGACATGATTCCCACAACATCATAGCGGTCGGAGTAGATGACCATGCCATTACCAAGGCAGTGAATTTGCTGATTAAAGCCAAAGGAGGCATAGCGGCCATCAGCGAAAATGAGGAGTTGATCTTGCCTTTACCAGTCGCCGGAATTATGTCGGCTGAGGACGGCTACAAAGTCGCCAAGGCTTACACAGAAATAGACCAATTGGCAAAAAAAATGGGCGCCACCTTGGAGGCCCCTTTCATGACTTTGAGCTTTATGGCTCTCTTAGTTATCCCTGACCTCAAATTAAGTGATAAAGGATTGTTTGATGGGAAGAAATTTGAATTCGTAGACCTGTTTTTGGACTAAATGGTTGCTGACAGAAAAAAGCTTAAAGGACCTTATCCTGTTTTCCCTCCAGTTTGTGTTTGATGTCACTGATGATGCTTTCGGCATGGACGATTGAATTTTCGATAAAAAACTCTCTGGTATTCAGTCCTCCACAGACCACGCCAGCCAGGTATACTCCAGAAACATTGGATTCCTGATTGGTTTGGTCATAGCAAGGTTGCCTTTTCTCATCCAGGCTAAGGGATATGCCCAGTTGATTCAACAAGGCAAAATTCGGTCGATAACCGGTCATAGCAAGTACAAAATCATTCGGTATACTTACTTCTCCTTCTGGGGTATTCAAGGTTACTTCCTTTTCATGGATTTCTTTTACCAGGCTGTGGGTATAGGCTTTGATAGCGCCTTCTTTGATTCTGTTTTCAATATCGGGCTTGACCCAATATTTTACATTTGGGTCTACCCCTTCGTCTTTAAATACCATGGTCACATTGGCTCCTTTTCTCCATGTTTCCAAAGCCACATCAACTGCCGAATTCCCACCTCCTACTACCAAAATATTTTGCCCAATATACGGCCATGGTTCCTTGTAGTAATGGGTCACTTTGGGTAAATCCTCCCCGGGCACTTTCATCAGGTTTGGCAAATCATAAAATCCTGTAGCGATAACCACTTTTTTACTCTGATAGGTATCTTTTGAAGTTTTAATGAGAAAGCCTCCTTCAATACTTTCCAACTTTTCCACTTGTTCATATATATTGACCTTCAATTTCCAATGCTTGGTTACCCTTCTGTAATACTCAAGGGCTTCCGTTCTTGTGGGTTTGTGGCTGATGGACATGAATGGAATCCCACCCATTTCCAATTTTTCAGAAGTGGAAAAAAAAGTCATATTGACAGGATAATTGTAAAGGGAGTTGGTAAGTGTTCCCTTTTCTACAATTAAATAATTAAGGGAGGCTTTAGTGGCCTCTATGCCACAAGCCAGACCTATAGGGCCACCGCCTATGATCAAAACATCCAGATTATTCATATTTTAATAAACACGCATACAAAATCAAAGTTCGGGATTGGTTTGTTGTTTCTGTTGAAATTCTATTTGCTTGTCTTCACTATTTCCTTTTAAGTGATCAAATGTCCTTTCTTTGAAGACCACCTTACCATCATGGCCAATGAGCAAGGCGGATGAGTTGACGGTTCCATAGTTGTCCCCTAGAAGAATAAACTGAGCCGAGAGCACACTTTCTTCATTTTTTGGAAGACCTGTATCGGGTAGTTCATCTTGGGGATATTGTTCTTTAGATCCTAATATGCCCAATAGATGGTCAGGCCGAATGGTTTTTTGCAAAAGCAAGGTTTTCATCTGTTTTTTGGCCAATTTCACTTTTGGCCAAGGTACATCCAGCAGCCCATTGCTTAAACCATACATTCCAGGAAGTAATTCTATGACTTCTTTGCCATGATTGGAATAATAGCAAAGCTTCTCCCCGTCTGAAACAATTAAATTAAATCCTTCATATTGTGCTTTATCGTTTTTTACTTTTTTCAAATAATCCAATGGATCAACTTTACTTTCCAAAAAATCTCTGACCAGCTGTCCTCTGCTGATTTTTGGATTGATTTTCTGTCGGAGGTCACGGTAATTGGTGATGAAAGAAAAACGGCCATTGGGATGAATGCCTAACCATGTCCCTCCACTTTTTAAATCCTTGCCTCCATAAAACCCACTTGGCCACAAACCAAGACGTTCCGAAGGCCTATTGAAAAATTCATCCCTGTTGGCGGACAAGATGAATTTAAAGTCAGAATGATTATGCCAGTTGAAGGCTACTAAACACATGTGGGCAAATTAATAAAAAAAGGCCGGATACACCGGCCTTCTTACGGATGAATTAAACCACTTTTTCACTCATTTTACAGATAAAGTGTTCTGTGCAGTTGAGATTATTTTGATTTAATGTATATACAACTATTTTGAAGGGCATAAAGTTTCTAAAAAAGTAAATTGCCAGATTGGAATGAGAAAAAAGGCCTAAATTACTACTATAGAGAACATTACAAATGATTTTAATATTTTAACAATTTTTAATACGAAAAGAATCGTATATTTTTTGTAATTACGATGAATCTCGTATACTTTTGTTACGAAACAAATCGTACCTATAAAAATGACTCCTAAACCCACAGAATCAGAACTTGAAATCTTGTCAATCTTGTGGCAGCTGAAACAAGCGACAGTAAGAGAAATTCATGAGAAATTGGCTGAAAATAAAGATACTGGATACACCACCACGCTGAAGACCATGCAAATCATGCATACCAAGGGTTTGCTGAATCGGAATGAGCAAAACCGAACCCATATCTATTTTCCTGCTCTGGACAAGAAAGACACCCAGCAAACTTTGGTGAAAAATTTCTTGGGTGCGGCATTTGCAGGTTCTGCAAAAAATCTGGTCATGCAGGCCTTGGGGCAGGGGAATCCTTCAAGAGAGGAAATCGAAGAAATACGTGCATTTTTAGATGAACTTGAAAAAGATAAATAATGGAATGGTTGAATCAAATTTTGCCTGAAAAATACCTTTTTGCCTTAGGCTGGATGCTTGTTCATGCCATTTGGCAAATAGGTGGGATCGGTTTGTTGTTGTGGGCCACTTTCCGGATGACCCAACAAAAAACCTCCGCCTACAGGTATGCCATGGGTTTGGTTGCTTTGCTGTTGATCACATTGACAAGTATCGCCACTCTTGCCTATTACCTTAAGGATAGCCCGATACAGTACTCCCATCGTGCTCAAACCGAAAACCATGAAGTTTTGACCCATGGGTGGATAAGTAATCAAGACCTTCCTTCATGGGATGAGAAGTTTACGGCTTGGGATCAGTTCCACGCAAACATTGCACCATGGATACCCTTCCTGGTGAAGCTTTGGATTTTTGGTGCCTTACTTTTCATGGTCAAACTCGGCGGCAGTCTTGCTGACCTCAGGTACCTTAGGCTTAAGTACCACCCTAAAGCTTCCAAACCATGGCAGCAGGTCTTGAATAAGCTATCCGCCCAACTCAAGCTAAGCTGTCACGTCCAATTGCTTGAAAGCACCCATGTGGATTTGCCACTGACGTATGGCTTATTCAAACCGGTCATCCTAATTCCTTTGGGTCTTTTTTTCCACCTTAGTCCGTCCCAATTGGAGGCGATCATTGCCCATGAACTGGCCCATGTCAAGCGAAATGATTTTCTTATCAACTTAATCCAATCCCTCCTGGAGGTGATCTACTTTTTCCATCCGGTTTTTTGGTGGATCAATAAAAAAATAAGAGAAGAAAGAGAAAATTCCTGTGATGATATGGCCATAAAGATTGGCATTGCACCCAAAGATCTTGCTTATGGTTTGGCCAACACCCTTAACCAAGCTCATCACAAAGCCCCTGACATGGCCATGACAGCCGTCAAAAGCTCCCATCCTACGCTGGACAGAATCAAACGGATCATGGGAATGAAAACAACTCAACACTATCCTACTACACTTAATTTAATGACTATGATGATTGCCCTATTACTCAGCGCTACACTTTTCGTAAGCGCAAACAGATCGGATTTGGTGGATTTGAATGATGCTATCCAGCCATTTCAATTAGAAGAAGTTCATGCATCTTGGGATAAAGATCGGGTTTATCAGTTGATCAACGAGGAAATAGAAAACCAAATGATGGTCTCTGATACTAGTAAACTTGGCAAAGAGGTTGATTTTGTCTTCATCCAAAATGAAGCAAATGGTGAATCAGATAGCCTAAAGCGAAATACAAAAAAATACATGATCATCAGAGGTGACACCTTGGAGACAAATGATGGGAAGATTGTGGAATGGAATTACTCTGGTTCAGACCTTGAAGGCTTTGAATTCAAAGCATTTGATTTTGCAGAGGCGCCTGAATTTCCTATGGGTGCATTGACTCCTTTGCCTCCGATGACAGCTTGGGAAGATATGCCAAAACTTGAACTCAATGACGCCGTTTTTTATCAGTTCTTTGCAGACACCTCCAATAAAGGAGCCTTTGACTTTAAGATCTTCAAAATGGATTCTGCCTTAAATAAAGCCCAAGTTAATGCGATGGTCCTTCGTCGGGATACGAGTAAGATGTCCAAAGAGGAAATAGCACAAATGAAACTGAAAATTAAGGAAAACCTGGCTAAAACACAGGAGGAACGGAATGCACTCAAGCAATACTGGCTGGAATACAGCGAAAATATGACAGAAGAAATGCGGATAAAGCAGCAGGAGCTGCAAGAAAGTTTACAGCCTAAAATCATTGAATTCCAAAAACAAATGAAGGAATGGCAAAAAAACAACGAACCTCAAATTGAGGCCTACAAGGAAAGTATGAAAGTCTGGCAGGAGGAGAACCAACCCAAAATAGAAGCATTCCAGAAACAGATGGAAGAATGGCAACAAGAAAACCAAGAACAAATCAAGGCCTTCCAGAAAAAAATGGAGGAGTGGCAGAAAAACAACCAAGTTCAATTACAAGAGCTGCAGCAACTGATTGAGGAAAAAGTAAAAAAAGGGGACAATTGATCCCCTTTTTTTTACTTTACAATCGCTTAATTCAATGGGAAGACACTTTGGCCAACAGATAATTTTTGAATGCCTCAAAATCATTGTCTATGGCTTCAATTTTTTTGGTTCCTTCAAGGAATTTTTCCAGACGTTCGGGTAGGGTAATTTTCATTTGTAAGATTTCTTCTACCACTGAGCGGAATTTGCCGGGATGGGCTGTTTCAAGGAATATCCCCACATGATCGGGATGCTGAGACAGATAAGCTTTCAAGCCTAGATACCCAACTGCGCCATGTGGTTCTAGAATATAACCTGTACGGCTTTTTACGCTAACCATTGCCTCGGCAGTAGCCTTATCCGAAAAATAATAACCCCTGACATTATCCTTTAGCTTCTCTTCATCTTGATCGGACAAAGCAAGGAGTCGGTAGAAATTACTCGGATTGCCCACATCCATACTGTTACTGATGGTGGGGATGGAAGGCTTAGCCAAAAATATCTCACCGTTCAGAAATTCCGGAACAACTTTATTCATATTGGTGGCTGCCACAAACCGGGCAATGGGAAGTCCCATTTTTTGGGCTAGAATTCCGGCACCCAAATTACCAAAATTGCCACTGGGCACTGCAAAGACGAGTTCTTTCTGGGTGAGAGGCAATTTGGAGAAGGCATAAAAATAATAGAGGCACTGAGGAATCCACCTGGCTATATTGATGGAATTGGCAGAAGTCAGCAACATGTTGGCCTTAAGCTCCGGATCTAGAAAGGCTTCTTTGACCAGTTTTTGGCAGTCATCGAATACCCCATCCACTTCCAAAGCCAGAATATTCTCTCCCAAAGTGGTGAATTGTTTTTCCTGTATCTCACTGACTTTTCCTTTAGGGTATAGCACGATTACTTCCACGCCTGGCACTTTGTAGAAGCCATTGGCTACTGCACTTCCCGTATCCCCGGAAGTAGCCACCAACACCCTGACTTTACGCTCTTCCCCTTCCAAAAGGAGACTCATCAGTTTGGAACAAAATCTTGCCCCAAAATCCTTGAAAGCCAAAGTAGGCCCATGAAACAATTCTAAGCTATAGACATCTCCTTCCACTTGGACAAGGGGTGCATCAAAAACCAAGGTATGGTCGACCAAATCTTTGATTTGATCAGGATTCAGGTCTTCCGAAAACAACGCACCAATAACCTCATATCCAATTTCCCTAAAGCTCATTTTCTTGATATTTTCAAAAAATCCATCGGGGAGTTCGGGAATGTGGAGAGGCATATAAAGCCCTTGATCAGGTGCCAATCCTTGTATTACAGCTTCCTTGAGGGAAACTTGATGATCTTTATTTTGTGTACTGTAATATTTCATGGTGATGTGTTTGGGATGCAATAAGCGCCTCTTACATTGATGGCAGAGGTATAGATATCGGTCTCTAAGCCCAATTTTTCAAATATTTCTTTGCTGATTTCACCACTTTTTAGAGCGATATCCCTATTTGGAGAAAGAATAAAGGTAGTAGGACCTGAACCAGAAATTCCAGAGCCCAAAGCTCCTGCTTCTTTTATTCCCTGCCTGACTTCATAGAAACCCGGTATCAATAAAGCCCTTGATGGTTCAGCTATCACATCTTTTAAGGATCGGCTGATTAACGGCAAATCTTCTGAGTACAAGCCTGCAATCAATCCGGCAATATTGCCTGATTGTATGGTACTTTCTTTTAGAGAAATTTTTTGTCTGAGCACACTTCTGGAGTCAGCGGTATTCAATTCCAGATGAGGATGAACCAATGTAGCATAAAGTCCTGCTGGGACATGGAGTTTGATCACATCAAGGGTTTCATAATCCCTGATCAGCACAAAGCCACCCAAGAGAGAAGGGGCAACATTATCTGCATGGGCAGCGCCACAGGCTACCCTTTCTGCTTCTATGGCAAATGGAAGCAAGGCTTGCTTTTGAAAAGGGTTTCCCAACAGTTCATTGCATGCAACCAAGGCCGCCACTGCACTTGCCGCACTGGAACCCATGCCGCTTCCGAGTGGCAATCCTTTTTCCAAACGAACTTCAAGATCTATGGATTCACCAAGGGCATACAGCATGGCCTGAATCGCTACGGTACAGGTATTTTGCTCTGCTTCATAAGGAAGTTTACCTCCATCTCCTTCAATATGGACCACATGAAGCCCTGGACGGTCACCCAACCCAACAGTCACTTTATCCCCGAGCTCATCAATAGCAAAACCGAGGATATCGAATCCGCAAGAAACATTGGCCACTGTGGCAGGGGCGAAAGCAGTTATAGATTTCATCTTGAATAATTCCCGAGTCTTATGATGTCAGCGAATACCCCTGCGGCAGTGACATCCGCACCTGCACCAGGTCCCCTTATGATCATCGGGAAATCATGATAACGCTCTGTGGTGAATAAAATCATGTTATCGCTTCCCTTGAGGTTATAAAACGGATGATTGGATTCTACGGCATTAAGTCCTACCCTTGCTTTTCCATTTTCCAAGGCTGCCATAAATCTAAGTTTTTTGCCTTCCTCATTGGCTTTTTTTAATAGGTCTGCAAAATGCTGGTCGTGGGCTTTGAGTCTTTCAAAGAATTCCGGCACTGAAGCTGCTTGTTCACAATCTTCAGGCACCATGCTTTGGATATCGATATTTTCAAAGTTCAATTCTTCCTCAGCCTCTCTGCCTAAAATCAGGATCTTTCTGGCAACATCCATACCGCTCAAATCATCCCTTGGATCTGGTTCAGTATAACCCTTTTCTCTTGCTTGAAAAACAACTTCACTGAAAGGAAGACCTTTTTCCAATTCGGAGAAAATGAAATTCATGGAACCACTGAGCACCCCTTCTATCCGGATCACCTTATCCCCACTTAACATCAAATCCTGCAGCGTATTGATCACGGGCAGTCCAGCGGCTACATTGGTCTCATAAAGAAACTTAACCCCCCGCTTTTTTGAAAGCGCCTTCAGCTCACGGTATTTTTCCAAAGAACCTGAATTGGCTTTTTTATTGGGTGTGACAATGGCCACTTTTGCTTCCAAAATCTGTTGGTAGGCATCAGATACCTCTTGGCTTGCCGTACAATCGACCACCACAGAATTAGAAAAATTCATCTCTTCCATGGTCTTGATGAAAAGCTGTAGATCCGTGGGTTGATCGCCTTCGGCTGGTACGGGACAGTTTTTCAGGTCAAAACCATCTTCATGAAAACACATGAATCTCGAATTGGCCAATCCATGGATCTGAATGTCCAAAAGGTTTTCTTTTTGGAGTTTCTGTTGTTGGTTGCCTATCATTTTGATAAGGGTTTTGCCGATCAGTCCAACTCCTATGAGAAATACATGAAGTACTTTGTAATCCGAAAGAAAAAACACCTCGTGCAGAGCATTCAAAGCTTTTTGAAGATCGGCTTGTGCGACTACTGCTGAAATATTCAGTTCTGAGCTTCCTTGAGCTATGGCAAAAACATTGACATTGTTTCGGCCCAAAGCCTGAAACATCCTTCCGCTCGCGCCTGGATTATGTTTCATGTTTTCTCCTACCGCCGCCACTATAGCCATATCAGGCATGATCTGAACGGCATCCATTTCGCCGTTTCTGATTTCAAACGCAAACTCTCTTTCGATTGCCGCTTTGGCCAATTTGTTCTCCTTAGACAATACGGTAACACAAATTGAATGCTCAGAAGATGCCTGACTGATCAAAATTACATTGACTCCAGCATCTGCAAGAGCACCAAAGACTCTTCTGCTAACCCCGACTACCTCTATCAATCCTGTGCCTTGGATGTTGAGTAAGCTAACGGCAGACATAGAAGAAATCCCTTTGATCAATTTCCCATTCTTGGCTTGACCGTTGATCAGGGTGCCGGGGTTTTCTGGGTCAAAAGTGTTTTTTATCTGAATGGGAATGTTTTTTTTCATGGCCGGCTGCATGGTGGCCGGAAATATCACTTTAGCACCAAAATGAGACAGCTCCATCGCCTCACTGTAGCTCAACTGCGGGATGGTAAAAGCCGTGTAGACCAATTTAGGATCAGCAGTCATCACTCCAGGTACATCGGTCCAAATTTCAAGAATATCTGCATCCAAGGCTCCAGCAAAAATAGCCGCAGTATAATCCGATCCACTTCTTCCTATCGTGGTCGTCTCCCCGTGTTCGGTGGAAGCAATAAATCCAGTTACAATTTTGACAGGATGATTTTCTTCAAAATGCTGCTGAATCAAGCTATAGGTCTGATTGAAATCAACCTTAGCATGACCAAATCTATCGTTGGTTTTGATCACTTGCCGGGCATCCAGGTATTGAACATCAAGCCCTCTGTTTTTTAACACCTCAGTAAGGATGTATGCAGACAGCCTTTCTCCGAAACTGGCAACATAATCCAAGGTTCTAGGGGAGCATTCCTTAATCAGGTAAATTCCATGACAGAGGTCCTCAAGTTCATTGAACCTGACTTTAACAAAAGTCAGAACAGGAGACTGGGACTGAACAGGGATTAATTCCTTTACGATGGAAATATGCCTTTTTTCAAGATTCTTGAGTATCAGTTGGTAGTCATTGTCATTTTCCAAGGCAAATCTTGAGCAAGTCAATAGATCCTCTGTCACACCTCCAAAGGCAGAAAAAATAATGGTGCCTTCTTTTGCTCTTATGGCAGGTTCTATGAGTTGTAAGACCTTTTCTATATTTTCTCGGTTGGCTATGGATGAACCTCCAAATTTCAAAACTTTCATAAAAGATATTCAATAGGTAAAATGAGATATAAATGGTTTGGGAGGTCTACAGAAGACCTAGGGGCAAGGGGAAATATGTAAATTGAAACGGGAACTACCCCGTAGTGGTACCGGTAAAAGTAAGGGTAATATCGGAAGATAGGAAGAACGCAACGCCCAATTCACTTTCGCATTGGGTGGTACATACAGGAGTATTGTGCGTGCTAAAAAACATGTCTTTCAAATTGATGGACAATCTTACTGACAATTTTCTAATATACCAAATTAAATTTTAGAGAATTTAGAATTAAACCGTAATAAAATTAAAGAAACAACAATGTAAAAAAGTAAATGAAGATCTTAGTGAAATATTATTCTCATCGCTTCAATTTATTTAATTTTCAAGATAAATTTTGGAGATTCAAATTTTTACGAAATAAAATTACTGTATTGACAATTAAGTACAATCCGATTGGAATATTTATATAGGCAGAAAAATCTCTTTAATGTCTATTTTTTTTCATTTCATACAATCATTCCTTAAAAATATTAATTATATTTGTCGTAGTTCATATTAAAATTTACACGTTATGAAAAAGCTATCTGCATTATTTTTAATGATCGTATTTATCGGTTTTAGTGGATGTTCGTCGCTTTCAGGATCCAATGCCATTAGCATGCTTACAGGAAATAACTGGGTACTATCGTCATTAATGGGAGGTGAGTTAGATATGTCTAAATTTACCTCTGGGTTACCTACATTGAATTTTGGGGAAGGCGGCAATCTTACAGGCTACACAGGTTGCAATAATTTTAACGGAGATTTTGAATTTGAGGGGGGCTTGATCAACCTCAATCCCGGAGCCACAACAAAAAAAGCCTGTCCCAATGGTGGCGGAGAAACCGAATTTCTCAGTGCGTTAGGAGAAGTTGCAAATTTTAGAATCACAAAAGATAAACTTACCCTGCTTCAAGGAGCCCAAGAAATCATGACTTTTTTACCTCAAGATTAACCAACTTATACTTACACGCATGATAATCTGATTGCTCAAGAGCGATCAGATTTTTTTATGCCTATCTTTAGGGACTTTAATTCAGGAATATTTCATGAAAATCAAAACCGGATTTATTCTCGCAATTGTTGTCTTTTTGGTTTTTATTTTATTCAAAGGCAGCATTAAGAATGATTCAGCACAACTTCTATTTGTCGGAGTGTTTATTTTGGCTGAGTTGGTGATTATCCTGCTGGTGGCAAAGGAGCTCAAAAAAAGCAAATGGTGAGCATCCCTATTTTTCAGCACTCAATGGCAATCATTTTTCCTTCTGGTATCAATTACGTATGTGATTTTCCACTCACCCTGTATACGGATCAGTTGGAAAGAATTGACCCCGCAATGGGAAAATTCATCATTGATGTAAAACATATAAGATGTCCAAGCTGCCGCCATGTCTCCATCTATGCTGATTTTATAATCAATAATTCTTTCATCCAAAATAGTCCCTGGAGGGATTTCAACGATTCGATTGATGAAATCATTTACTGTATTGCTCCCAAGCTGAGTGCCATCGGGGCTATTCCCAACCGTATGCATCACTGCCTCCTCATGAAAGGCGCCTTTCAATAAAGCTTGGTTTTTATTTCTCATTCCCTCAAAAAGCTGTTCAATGGTCGCAACCACCTCTTCCTCATCATTTGGATCTGGAATGGAAACAGACCAAAAACCGGTCAAGAAAAGACAAAGTGAAACAAGGATTTTTGGTGTCATTTTTTATAGGAAAAAGCAGCTTAAATCAATTAATTTTTAGGCTCTATACTTCCGCCTGTAGAAGTAGAAACATCCAAAATCTTTGGATTTCCAAGGTAGGTTACCTTACCAGTGGTCCCAGCGGATCCCTTTAAACTATCAGAGACCTCAAAGGTTGCTGAGGCTGCCGTATTCACTTTGACCTGGGCATTACTGACCATTAATTCCTGTCCATCAATTTCAGCATTGGTGTAGGCATTCAGGGAGAGGTCTTTGGAACTTCCATTAATGTGGATTTTAGCGTTGGTTGAGGCCTCAAGACTCAAATTGGTGCCGTTCACTTCCACCTCAAGATAAGCACTGTTGAAAGCCGATAACTTGATGTTTTGGCTCTGTATGGTTTCATTTACAAAAACTTTGGCGCTATTGTTGGCCTCTATTTGGGAGAGATCAGTGTAAGTGATTTTTACCTTAACACTGGTGGACCTAAAATTTCCCCTCCCCATTTTGACTTCCAACAACCTGTCTTTCACTACCGTTTCAACCTTATCGAGTCCTACTCCAGAAACTGTTATCTGGATTTCATGCTTATTACCCTTGATCAATTCAGCCTCAATGCCGTGGGAAATTTTTACCGCATTAAACGCCTGAAGGGGTCTGGTTTCTTCTTTTGTTTGGGACATCCCAATCATTGGCTGGGAAATGAAAGCAAACAAAATCAAGAAAAATACTGAATTTTTTAACCTGTTGAGATCAAACATTTCCATATAATTTAAAGGTCATACTTCTGAGTGCATGGTTGGAAGCTGCAAAGTGCATAGATTCTGCTATTTCTGCAGGTGTCACCCATTTGGAATGATCAGCATCTGGCATGGCATCCCTGTTTTCTGGCGTATCTATCACACTTGGCACAAAAACATGTGAACGGATACCCGTACCCTGTATTTCTTGGTTAACCAAAGCAGCAAGTTGTAACACCAAACCTTTACTCAAACTATATGCCACAACTTCCTTTCCTTCCTCATTTGGCAGGGCAGGTTTAGCACCAACCATAAGAAGATTTCCCTTGTCAAATTTTTTCATGATCGGTAGAAAAAATTTGACCATATTGAAAGAACTAAAGAAATTTAATTTGATCATTTTATTCAAGTCATCCAAGCTTGTTTCCTCAATTGTTCCCATCCCAAAACCTCCTACCAACATGGCAATCGCTTCCAATTCTCCATATTGTAAGGTAAATTCTTTGCTGAAAATTTCTACAGCCTTGCTGTCGGTTACATCTACCTCATAGACATCATCAGCCTCTTCTACCTCATCCCCAGAATCAGGCTCAATAAGGGCAATGACCCGGTAACCTTCCCGTTTGAATTTTTCCACCACAGCCGATCCCAAATTTCCCGCAGCTCCTGTTATGATGATATTTCTATCCATGGTTTTCTGTATGTTTGTAAGCAAAAAAGATGTATGTCTGACTTAAAATTAAGATTTATTTTCGTAAAAAGTCATGGATAACTTGAAAACCCCTCATGCTGTAAAGGAAAACCAGAAAAGAAGCGTTTTTATTTTAAAAATTTTTTTCTATTTCACCCTAATCTTTCTAATGGAATTTTTAGCCAGTGAAAATATCAGGACGCCAACCTTGATGGTTAACTTTTTGAAAGCCACCACTTTTTTTCTTGCAGGAAATATTCTGGTGTCCTTAGGCAGGATCATCACCGTTAGGTTTTACCTGAGAAAAAAGAATGAAAACATCTTTCAGAAAAATTTTGTGTTAGGTATCAATCATATTGCCAACATCATCAATGTTGGTCTGTTTTTGATCTCTATCATGCTTTTGTTCAACATTGACCCTGTTAATTTTTTCACCAGCATTACCATTGTAGCCGCAGCCATAGCCTTGCTTAGCAAAGATTACATCACCAATATGATCAATGGCTTGATCATCATGTTTTCAGACCAGTTTTCTTTGGGAGACCATATCCGGATCGGTGACCATAAAGGCAAAATCGTAGATGTAACCTTGCTCAATACGGTACTTGTAAATGAAGATGATGACCTGGTTATGATACCCAACACCCTATTTTTAACTTCCCAGGTTTCCAACCATTCGAGACAGGACTTTAAAAAACTGAGTTTCGAATTTGAATTGAAAATTTCAGGAAAATTTGATTTGTTGGGTCTGGAAGAAAAAGTCAAGGAAAACCTGAAACCCTTTGATCAACACATTTCCATGGAGACTTTTTCACTCAAAACCATCGCCATCCAAAAAGATAGCTTTAGGCTGAAAATACAATTTGTGCTCAAAAGCGCTGAAAAGGAACAGGAAAGAGAGATCAAAAGAGCCGTAAATCAATCCTTGATTTTCTTTGCCCGTGAAAACCAATAAGGAAAATATCTTTGACTTGGTCTACCAAGTGGTGAAACTCATTCCGCCTGGAAGGGTCACCTCATATGGTGCCATTGCACAATACATAGGGCTCAAAAGTGGTGCCCGGATGGTCGGGTATGCCATGAATGCATCCCATGGCCAAACCGGTGTTCCAGCCCATAGGGTGGTCAACAGAAACGGCTTGTTGACGGGCAAACATCATTTTGCTAGTCCCACAGAAATGCAGGAAAGGCTGGAAAGGGAGGGCTTAGTGATAAAAGAGGATCAAATCCAGGATTTTAAGGTGCATTTCTGGGACCCATCCCTTGAATTGGGAATTGATTGAGCAGGATATTTTACTTTTCCCTAATAAGGAAAAGCCCTACAAACATCAGCAATCCATTTAAGATCAGGATTTCAAAACCGAACTTATAGCCTCCAAGCAAAACTTCGGAGTTTTTGTCAATTACAAATGCAATTATTGGCGCGGAGAGCGCCAAATAAGGAACCCATTTGTCTTTGACTTTCCACTGGGTAAATAACCCAAAGGCATAAAGCCCCAACAATGGTCCATAAGTATATCCTGCGATGATGAATACCGCATTGATCACACTTTGATCATTGATCCAACGGAAAACCAAGATCACCAAAAACATCAATGCAGTAAAGGCCAAATGCACTGTTTTCCGAATCCTGGTTTGTCTGGCTCTTTCATAATTTTTTTCAATTTCAAGAAAATCATAGCAGAAAGAAGTAGTCAAAGCGGTCAAGGTGGAATCTGCACTTGAGTAAGCAGCGGCAGTAATACCAAGGACGAATATGATACCTGCAAATGCCGAGAAATTCTGTGTGGCCAACATGGGGTATAAATCATCAGACCTAAGGGGTATCTGAATGCCATTGGCTTCTACATATAGGTACAATAAAACACCAAGGGCTAAGAAAAACAGATTCACAAAAACCAATATGATGGTAAACCAAAACATGTTTTTCTGTGCCTCACCAAGATTTTTACAGGTCAGGTTTTTCTGCATCATGTCCTGGTCCAATCCAGTCATGACAATCGTGATAAAAGCGCCTGAAGCAAATTGCTTGAAGAAATTGGTGTTGGAGCGCCAATCCCAGTCAAATATATCAGACCTAGGATCTAAAGAAACTTCTGAAATCATGTCTGTAAAACCCGCAATTCCGAGGTCCTTGGACACCAAATAAATGCTTACACCCACTGCGGACAGCATGAAAAAGGTCTGTAAGGTATCTGTCCAAACTACCGTTTTGATGCCTCCCTTATGGGTATAAAGCCAAATCAAGGAGACGGTGATCAAAACTGAAACCCAGAAAGGGATTCCCCACTGATCAAACAAAATCAGTTGCAGTACGCCAGCCACCAAAAAAACACGCATGGACGAACCAAGTGTCCTTGATAATATGAAAAAGAAAGCCCCAGTCTTGTAAGACCAAAACCCAAACCTATCTTCCAGAAAAGCATAAATGGAGACGAGATTGAGCCTGTAGTACAAAGGCAGCAAAACCTTTGCAATCACCAAATAACCAAGGGTATAACCCAAAACCACCTGAAAGTAATAAAAATTGGTATTGCCAACTTCTCCTGGTACTGAAATAAAAGTGACACCGGAAAGGGAAGCACCGATCATACCGAAAGCCACTAAAAACCAAGGAGATTGCCTATCCCCAGTAAAAAAAGTTTCATCCGTAACTTTTCTGCTTGTCAACCAAGAAATAACGAACAACAACCCGAAGTAGGTTGTTATCACTATGAGTACGAGATTTGAATCCATAGGCTATTTGGCAAAATTTTCGCTAAATTGTTTATAATTATTAACTTTGCAAAATGATGGTAACGTTAGGACATACCCAATTTGAAGAAGCTGAATTGCTTGTAGAGGAACTGGTAGATCAAGAGGAGCATGAGCTTGTGGTGTTCAATGATGATATCAATACTTTTGATCATGTCACCAAAGTGCTCATTAAAGTCTGCAAACATTCCCAAGAACAAGCAGAACAATGTACTTTGATCATCCACTACAAAGGCAAATGTGCGGTGAAGAAAGGTACCGCTCGTGATCTAAAGCCCATGTGTCAATCTATTTTGGATGCAGGGATTCAGGCCGCTGTAGTTTAAGCTATTTGTTGAAGTGAATTTCCCCTCCAAATTAATTGAAGACGCTGTTCATGAAATCAGCCTTCTCCCAGGAATTGGTAAAAAAACAGCCCTAAGGTTGGTTTTGCATTTATTGAAACAATCCGAGAACCATACCGAGAACCTTACACATGCCCTGAATAAGTTAAGAAAAGAGATTCGGTATTGCGAGCAATGTCACCATATTTCAGAAACTCAAATCTGTCAGATCTGCACTGGGGTAAAAAGAGACAAATCCATCATCTGTGTAGTAGAAGATATTCCCGATGTGATGGCCATTGAAAACACTGGGCAGTATAGCGGACTTTATCATGTGTTGGGGGGAATCCTTTCGCCCATACACGGAATAGGCCCCGAACAACTCAAAATTGACAGTTTGGAAAAAAGAATTTTGGAAACCAATGCTGATCAAAAGGTACGCGAAGTGATCCTGGCCCTACCTTCCACCATGGAGGGAGATACCACTGCTTTTTACATTACCAGAAAACTCAAACCCCTGAACATCAAGCTAAGTACCATCGCTAGAGGCATTCCCATTGGTGGAGAACTGGAGTTTACCGATGAGGTTACCTTGGGAAGAAGTATTCTTACCCGGGTAAATTATTCTTTGGATTGATTATTTTTCTTTGTGTATTAAAAATGGATTTATATCTTTGCAATCCCATTTGGGGGATTAGCTCAGCTGGCTAGAGCGCTACACTGGCAGTGTAGAGGTCATCGGTTCGACTCCGTTATCCTCCACCATAAGGTTTGCTACAATGCAAACCTTTTTTTGTTTTACTCTTTGCGTTAAATAGCGCAAAGCTGACTCATAAAACGTATTTTTAACACCATTCTGACATTCACAAAGAGAAGCTGCCTCCCAAATAATTAGAAACGAGGTAGACCTTTATTTGTTGGATTATGATCTTTACATTAAAGTGTGGTCTGTGCTTTAATTCAAAAGTGCGAGCCACTTGGAACTGCGCTCAGCATTAGAATTCCCACCTTTCAGGTAATCTTTAAAAGTTTGCTTTAGTTTTGCTTTGTAATTTTGGTTCACCTTCAAGGGTATCAGGCAAAAAATATCATGCTTGGCCAAAAGGCTATTCAAAGCTTGTTGAAAATCCTCAAATTCCTCAACATAATTTGCCCCTTCAAACTTTTCATACTCAAATTTTGGTTCAAAATCAAAAAGAGTAGTTTCATTACTCAGGAAGAAATAAACATTTTTTCCATCACAGCCTTTTCTAAAAAACTTAATGCAACCACTACCAGTTCCTACTTCGCAAATTTCCTCAAAATCAATGTTAAATAGGTAAGTTTCAATGACTCCCTCTAAAATTTCTAAAGTTTCATCTTGTACATTTTCAGAAGAACAATAACTTTTACCAGCTTTCTCTATCCTTTTTTTGGCAATTTCTAGCTCGGTATCCAAATGTATCCATTCCGTCCTCAATCCAGCACTTTTAGCTTGGGCTAAGATCGCCATCAACCCCTCGTCATAGCCAGAAATACAATATTCCACCACGAGCTGCAACCCATCAAGTAAGGCAAACATGCCTCTTTCTGACAAACTGTTGTAAATGTCTAACACATGATCTCCCTCTGTCAAGGCATCCGGCCTACAAAAAAGCCTGATGCTTTCCTGTACCATATCAAATATAAAATACCCATCTTGGTCCTGGTAGTGGTTCCTGATATAGGTGCTTTTCCCACTCCCTACTGCTCCTGTCACAAAAATTATCTTGCTCATGTTATTTACTTTTTTTGTTGAAAACAAATTAACCCTTTCAATAATTGTGTGCTTAACCATTCAAAACCAAGACTGAATTAACGGTTGAGACACCTGTTGATATCATGCATTTCTTCTAAATATGCTATGATTGGCATAATCCCTCATGACTTTCCAAATCTCATGGTATGCTTTTAATTTATCATTTTGATCGGGATGTACAGCAATTTCATTTTTGAAATTTGGGTAGTCTATGCCTTTGATCATTTTAACCAAAATGTTTGCCATCTCCTGTTTGTTTACCAATACCCTGAAGCGGTAATCAGCGTCTTCGGTTTCAATTATCCTTTGGCTATCAAAAAGCGATTGCAAATCGTGTTTGACCCTTGCCCTCACGATAAGTACATCTGCAAGGTCCCAATGCGCTACAACTGAAATAAATCCATTTTTTGATGCTATCCACATAATATTAAATGTTGAAAAGTTCTACGGGAATCATAATACCTCAATTTACCAAAAAACGAGTTGTCTAAAAAATTTTTGACACAAGTTGACATAATTTAATTCCTGTAGTTAAATTTCCGTTTTGGTTCGCACATAATAAGATAGCCAACCTCAAAAAATTTTCTGGTTAATTCCGCTTATCTTCCTGAAACCCAATATTCTACTTCAACCGGCTCGGAAATCCCCCGCCTGTATTCTGGCAGGCCCGCCAATCGTCGGGCAGGCCCGCCTGTCATCGGGCAGGGATGTGCCTGACATTTCTGTTTGCTGGCGAGTATTATATTAATTTACCATTTTCCTGGCATCATTGCGAAACTAAATTAAAAGTTTCATCTCATCCAAGTTATGTTCTGGGTGACATAATAGCTTTTAACTGGCTGCTTTAAAAAAAAGGAATATCGACTATTTAAGGTGAATCAAGAACTCAGGTAGGTTTTTGAGGATATCAGCCGTCATTTTGTTCAGGTCATAAGCATGTTGCCAGCCCCAATCTTTTCTGGCTGGCCCATCATCAATCGTATCCGGCCAGCTATCTGCAATTTGTTGACGAAAATCAGGTTCAAAGCTGATGGTGAAATCCGGATAGTGAGCTTTAATGCATTCGTAGATCTCCTGTGGAGAAAAACTAACGGCTGCTAAATTATAGCTCGACCTCACTTTTACGTTTTCTTTAGGTGCATGCATCAAGTCTAAGGTAGCTTTGATGGCATCTGGCATATACATCATAGGCAGTAAAGTATCCGCCTTCAAAAAGCACTTAAAATGTTCTCCTGCAATGGCCTTATGGTAGATGTCTACCGCGTAATCGGTGGTCCCACCACCTGGAAGAGATTTATACCCAATCAAACCCGGATACCTCAGGCTCCTTACATCTACTCCGTATTTTTGAAAGTAATATTCACACCACCGTTCTCCCGCCTGTTTGGAAATCCCATAAATCGTATTGGGTTCTTTAACACAGTATTGGGGTGTGTTTTGTTTAGGAGTATTGGGCCCAAAAACTGCAATAGATGAAGGCCAGTACACTTTATCCAGCTTTTCTAGCCTAGCCAATTCCAATACATACAGCAGGCTTTCCATATTTAAATTCCAAGCAAAAAGTGGGTTTTTCTCTCCTGTTGCAGATAAAACCGCAGCCAAATGGTAGATTTGCTTGACTTGATTGTCTTGAACCAGTTGTTGCAAAGACCGCTTATCCATCACATCCAAAACCTCGTATCTACAATACTCAAATTGGTTAGCTGCTTGGGGATTTATATCTGTGGCAATGACTGCCTCCCCCCCGTATTGCTCCACCAAAGCTTTGGTAAGTTCAGAACCAAGCTGTCCGGCAGCGCCTATTATCAGTATTTTCTCCATGTAAATCTCATTTGACTTTTACTGTGCTTCCCCTAGGGGGATTTTCATTATATTTGGGTATGCAATATTGCAAAATTAACAAATTCAATCAAGGAAAGTTATTTAATCACATTTAGATTGACTAGCCCTTTTTGTTTGACGATTATTGAAAAACTTTTGACCATGTACGATACACTCAAACCCAAATTACAACAGGAACTTAAAGAAATTGAAGCTGCGGGTCTATTCAAAAAAGAAAGGATCATCACTTCCCCTCAGTCTGCTGAAATCACACTTTCAAACGGCCAGCAAGTTTTGAATTTTTGTGCCAATAATTATCTGGGGCTTTCCAGCCATCCGAAAGTCATCGAGGCAGCCAAAAAAGCGATTGATACGCACGGTTTTGGATTGTCCTCAGTACGTTTCATATGCGGCACACAAGACATCCACAAAACTTTGGAAAAGAAAATCTCGGAATTTCTAGGTACCGAGGATACCATTTTGTATGCAGCTGCCTTCGATGCCAATGGAGGAGTATTTGAACCGCTATTGGGGCCTGAAGATGCCATCATCTCTGACGAGCTCAACCATGCTTCCATCATCGATGGGGTACGTTTGTGCAAAGCCATGCGTTTCAGGTACAAAAACAATGACATGGAAGACCTTGAAACCCAATTGAAAGCTGCAACAGACAAAGGAGCACAGCAAAAGCTGATCGTCACGGATGGGGTTTTTTCCATGGACGGGACCATTGCACAGCTTGACAAAATCGTGGCTTTGGCTGAAAAATACCAGGCGCTTGTCATGTCAGATGAGTGTCACTCTACAGGATTTATTGGTAAAACGGGAAGAGGTGTCCATGAACTGAAAGGAGTAGTAGGCAAAATGGACATTATCACCGGAACCCTTGGTAAAGCCCTTGGTGGGGCCTCGGGTGGGTTCACTTCGGGAAGAAAAGAAATTGTGGAGTTGTTGAGGCAAAGATCTCGGCCCTATCTTTTCTCGAATACTTTGGCCCCTTCAATTGTTGGGGCTTCAATCATGGTTTTTGATCTGCTTTCGGAAACCACAGCACTTCGTGACAAGCTGGAGGAAAATACCTTGTATTTTAGAAAGAAAATGACTGAGGCTGGTTTTGATATCAAAGCTGGAGAGCATCCCATTGTCCCTATAATGCTCTATGATGCAATAATTTCGCAACAGATGGCCGAAAAGATGTTGGAAAAAGGAGTTTATGTGATAGGGTTCTACTATCCTGTAGTTCCCAAAGATAAAGCCAGAATTAGGGTGCAAATTTCAGCAGGACATGAAAAGCACCACTTGGATAAAGCCATTCAGGCATTTATTGAGGTAGGAAAGGAATTGAAGGTGATTTAAAAGCCTCAACCTAAATTAAGCAAAATCAGGCTTCGGTAGTTTTCTTCCGAAGCCTTTTGATTTGTATGGCCTGCATGCTTTCAAATTTTTCATCGATGTCTTCCCCAATAAGGTAGCTATTCAACATCTCCCTAACTTCCTGAAAAGAAAGATTATGTAAAATTTTACCATTTTTGGCCAAGGAGGTTTGTCCGGTTTCTTCGGATACAATCAAGATCAAAGTGTCCGTAGCCTCCGACATCCCGATCGCTGCCCTATGCCTTAATCCAAAATGAGCAGGTAGATCTCTTTCTGTAACAGGCAAAATACATCTTGCGGCTTTCACTTTCCCGTTGTAAATGATCGCTGCACCATCATGCAATGGACTGTATTTATTAAAAATGGAGATTAACAACCTTTTGGAAACCACCGCATCGATGAGGTCCCCGCTTTCAGCATAGAATTTTAACTCCGAGGACCTAGAAATCACCATCAGGGCACCGGTGTTGGTGCCAGCTAAGGTTTTACAGGCATCAATGATAGGAGTGATGTTAAAAGCCATGGTTTCTTTCTTTCGCCAAAAGAGCAATTCCTGTAAAACATTCTCATTGGAAAGAATGGATGACTTGCCTATCAACAATAGAAATTTTCTTATTTCAGGAGCAAAAAGGATGATGACTGCTATTACACCCACTCCCATGAACTGGCCCAAAATAATAGAAAGCAATTCCATTCTGGCCGCATTGACTACCAGGTAAACCAAATAAAGGGATAAGAAGCCAAGAAAAATCTTTATGGCCACACTTCCTCTCATCAATTTGTAGACTTGGTACAACAAAATGCTGACCAGGGTAATGTCTATGATGTTGACGATTGAAATTTCTAAAAACCCTATTTTGAAACCTAAAATCAACCCTGTAATTGTTTATATAAATTTACTGTCTCCTTTGCCTGTTTGACGTCATGCACCCTAAGTACGTTTGCCCCCTCCAAAAGTGCAAACATGTGAAGTGCCGTAGTTCCATTTAGTGCTTCTTCAGGCGTAATTCCCAAAAATGTATAAATCATAGACTTTCTCGACACCCCTACCAAAATCGGTGCATTTATATACTTAAAATAAGATAAATTTTTCAGAATCCAATAATTCTGCTCTAAAGTTTTAGCGAATCCAAAACCTGGATCGATCAGTACATCTTTAATGCCAACTTCCTTGCATTGGTTCAGTTTTCTTGAAAAATATTTCGAAATTTCTTTGACCGGGTCATCATATGTAACTAGGGAATTCATTGTCTTTGGATTTCCTCTCATGTGCATGCAAATATACGGCACTTTGAGCTGGGCAACAGTTGGCAACATGGCTTCATCCAACTCCCCTCCTGAAATATCATTGACGAAATCGGCCCCAGCCAAAACCCCTAGGCGGGCAACCTCAGCACGAAAGGTATCAATGGATATCAGGCTTTCAGGAAACTTTTTTTTAATTGCCTCGATCACAGGAAGCACCCTTCTCAATTCCTCCTCTAGACTCACTTCTTCCGCACCGGGTCTCGTACTATAACCTCCAATATCCAGAATATCAGCCCCATCAGTTAACATCTCAGCAGCGCGGGACATGGAAAGGTCTAAGTGGTCAGCTATCCTGCTTTTTTCATAAAAAGAATCCGGGGTGGCATTGAGTATCCCCATGATCCATGGTTTGTCAAGGATCAATAGCTTTCCTTTACTCTTAAGTGTTATTTTTGATGGAAATAATTTATCTTCGGTCTCAAAAACAAACCTGAACTCATCTTTCATTAAATATTTTCATTTTGAAAACGCAAACTGTCAGCGAATATAACCAAGTTATTCACCTTTGTAAAGAACTTTTTAAGAAGAAAACTTTGGACTATGGCACCGCTTGGCGGATTCTTAGGCTACCTTCTATCACAGATCAGATTTTCATCAAAGCTCAGCGAATTAGGTCCATTCAAGAGAAAGGCACCCAATTGGTTAACGACCCTATTCAAGACGAATTCATTGGTATCATCAATTACTGTCTGATCGCTTTGATCCAACTGGAATTAACTGAGGATGACAGGTTGGAATTGAATTATGAGGAATTGGAACCACTGTATGATGCGTGGGTAAAGGATACTAGATCCCTTTTGGAAAACAAAAACCATGATTATGGCGAGGCTTGGAGAGATATGCGTGTGGCATCAATGACCGATATCATCCTGATGAAACTATACCGAGTTAAACAAATTGAGGACAATAAAGGAAAGACGTTGGTATCAGAAGGTATATCTGCTAACTATCAAGACATGATCAATTATGCGGTTTTTTGTTTGATTAAATTAAAGGAGGATAACAGGCATGTCTAAATATCTACTTACCCTAATTCGGTGGATAGTGGGGGGCTTATTCATTTTTTCCGGAATGATCAAGGTCAACGACCCTGTAGGTACAGCCATTAAATTGGAAGAATATTTTGATGTCTTTTCGTACGATATCTCCCCATTGTTTGCTCATTTAAAATCAATTTCTCTTCCACTTTCAGTTTTTCTGGTTGTCTTAGAGGTGGTTTTGGGAGTCATGTTAATTCTAGGAGTGAAAACCAGATTGACTGTCATTTTACTCGGCCTTATGATTGTTTTTTTTACTTTTCTCACTTTTTTTTCAGCTTACTTTAATAAGGTGACTGATTGTGGTTGTTTTGGAGATGCCATCAAGCTTACCCCTTGGGAATCTTTCTACAAGGATTTGGGCTTATTGATATTGATTGGAATACTGTTCTTTTTCTTAAAAGACCTGCCAAAGAAAAGTGCTGGTTGGAAACAAATAATAGTTGTATTTACGTTGCTTGGATCCTTGACCTTAGCTGTATTGGCCATTAGAAATTTGCCGTTTATTGACTTTAGGGCATATAAAGAAGGAGTGCATATTCCATCAGCCATGCAACCTTCAGAACAGCTCCAATATGACTATGTGATGAAAAAAGATGGCGACGAGTTCATCTTTGATCAATATCCTGCCGATGAATCTTATGAATTTGTGGAAATGAAACTAAAGAACCCTGAAGCGCTTCCTAAGATATCTGATTTTTCGGTTTGGAATGAATCAGGTGAATATACGGAAGAAATTTTGGCAGGGAACCAAGTTTTGATTCTGATCAACAATCTTCAAAAAATCAGTCCGAATAATCTGGAGGCAATCCAAAGACTTGTCTCGGATCTCAATAATGTCGAAATATCCGCATCTGTGGTAGCAGCTTCCTCTGAAGAAGAAATCCGACAGTTTGTAATTACTCAAAATTGGCCGGTCGAAACCTACTTGGCAGACGCGACAGTGGTAAAAACCATCATCCGAGCCAATCCCGGTATCATGTTATTAAAAGATGGTATAATTCTTAAAAAATTCCACCACAACAATACCCCATCAGTAGAAGAAGTAAAAGCTTATTTCAATGATGCCAATGCTCTTTAAAATAGTTTTGGTGGGTTTACCTGGCTCCGGTAAATCAACTTTGGGGAAAGAAATTTCCTCCTCTCTGAAATGTCCCTATTTTGATCTTGACCAGCTCATCACCGAGCACGCTAAAAAGAGTATTCCAGAAATTTTTGAAAATGATGGCGAGGGTCATTTTAGGGACCTCGAATCAGAAGTGCTAAGCAAGTTATTGCCTGACTCCCAAAACTTTGTTTTAGCTACAGGAGGAGGCACTCCATGTTTCAATGACAATATGGAACTGATCAATGAAAACGCTATCTCTGTTTTTTTGGACGTTCCTTTACAAGTTATTCTTGACCGCTTTTCCTTTGATGAAATCAGCAAGCGACCTTTATTTCAAGGTCTAGAAAAAGGAGAACTAATCCTAAAGTTAAAGAGTTTATATGCAGAAAGATTTCCTTATTATAATCAAGCAAAAATAAAGCTCAGCGGAGAAGATCTCACTACTGAGCTATTAAATTCTGAATTGCTAAGCTATTTTAAAAGTTAAATCCCAAGGTCAGTAGCCCCGTAAACAATCTATTGTCAAGAGTCACCAAAGGGCCTATTTCCTGACCTGCATTGTTAAAAGCAGAATAGGGCCTATATAATTGGGTAAACCTTACATCAGTAAGGGTAAAATCAAAATACATCTTTTTGAGTTTTACACCAACACCGCCTGAAATTTGTTGGGTACTTCGGTCCACGTCCGAAAACGTAGAACTCTGAAAAGGATCTCCATAGTAAGCATATCCAGCCCTTGCACGGAAAATGTTGTGCCTAAATTCTCCTCCAACTCGGTAATCTAAGGTCGATCCGTAGAGCAAGCGAATTTCTTGGTTTATGTTACCGGCATTGAAATCTGTTGAGCTAAATCTGGAGGTGGAATAATCCACAAAATCCACATCTGCTGTAATAAATCCATTTTTGCCTAAGAAAAAGGTGCCCCCAACTCCCAGTTTCAGTGGAAGGTTCATGTTGTACCTGCCTATTACTATTGGAGTTTGATCCGTAAAGGTTTCGCTGGGATTGATAAACTCAGATACCATATCGGCTTCGTACTGTTCATTCATCCTGTACCAAGTAGGTGATTGAAACCTAAATCCCAAATTCACCTGATCAACTGGTTTATAAATCAAGCCAAAATTAAGGTTAATTCCTGTTCCGCTGAGATTGAGAAATTCGTTCAGATCAAACCCAATCAGATCACCGGTAGCGTAATCCTCCGCTAAAAATTTTCTTTGAAAATAATTGATGCTGGTAATCCCTATTCCAGCACCAAAGAAAATTTTATGGTCATAATTACCTCCATATGAAAAAGACACTTGGCTGACGCTGCCTTCTGTGAAAACATCCTCTACCAGAGCTGGTTCATCCTCCACATTAAAAGCTTCATAAATTGGTCTTCCATTACCATCTGTACCTGCACTGATGATTACATTGGTATTGAACGCCAAACTTTCAGTGCCTGCTCCATTTGATAATGCATTTTCAGAAATGCCGAAGGCATTATCCGCAAAGAAATCAGCGATAGAGGTCGGCGTTACTGCGGAATACCCAAATTGATTGTTTAAGTTAGCCAAACGATTTACACTGATCCCAAATGAACCGCCTTTCCATTTTTCTTTGGTTAGCGTATTTTTAGGTGAACTGATGACAACCCCTAGGTTAGGCAATGCAAAATTACTCGTTTGAAGTCTTGAAAATTGGTTTTCAAGGGTTGCATCATTGGTCCAATCCCCAAAAGCAGCTGTAAAACTAAATTCAGACCTTTTGAAGAATCCAAGCCCTGCTGGATTGTGATGAATATTTGAAATGTCTCCTCCCAAGGAATTTTGGGCTCCACCAAGGCCCATAATTCTGGCGGAACCGGTTGATCTAATTTGACCAAATGTCAAGGCATCCTGTACATAGCCTTGAGCATATACTTCACATGCCCCCATTACTGTCAAAAAAGTCAAACCATAAGTTATCTTTTTGATCATTTTCATACATTTTCCTTTAAAGAAACATTTTTACAGTGCCATTGATAAAGACAGTAATCATACCAGTTTAGATAGGTTTTTGAATTTTATAACGGGAAAAAGAAAAAAAAGTCTAAAAAAAAAGGGGGATATTAATTCCCCCTTCCTCCTCCACCTCTAGAGCCGCCGCCCATGGAGCCGCCGCCACTGCGACCGCCTCCACCGCCGGAGCTAAATCCTCCACCACTGCTTCTTCCACCGCCACTTGAGCCGAAGCTACCTCTCGACGGTGCAGAAGATCTTGATGGGGCTGTGGATCTAAATCCGCTGTTGCTTCTTGATGGTGCAGCACCTCTATTATAAGAGGGCGAACTCGACCTTGGAGCACTCGTTCTATTTCTATTGTTGTAGGTATTGCTACCTGATCTGTTGCTGTAATTTGGACTTGCTGTTCTAGCATTTGTTCCGCCTCTTGGAGAAACAGGAGTAGTGTATGCGCTCCTATTAGCACTTCTTGAGGACATAGCAGCAGATCCTGTATTCCTGTTAGTTGGATTCGCAGAACTTACTCTTCCATTATACATGTCATTTTGAGACCTACTAAAATCCCTGTTGGTTCTGTTAGATGGCGTAGAGGTCAAGTTTCTGCTATTAGCGACATCCCGTCTGGCTGCTGTCCTTGAGTTACTTGGTAGTGCAGCATTATTTCTGGCACTTTCTCTAGTACCTGTTTGTCTATTGGAAACGCCGGTACCTCCCCTTTCATTTCTACCACCTCGTACAACTTGACGACCTTCCCCAGGAATAACAATGATAGGTGGTCTACCCCAGCCCATGCCAGGTCCCCACATACCGCCACCCCACATGCCACCCCAGCCGAGGCCCATGCCCCAACCTGGACGCATCCAAGGGTTACCCCAGCCAAAACCAGGACCCCAGAAAGGGTCATAAAAGCCCATTCCCCAGGGGTTCATCCAAGGGTTGCCCCAACCGAAACCTGGTCGCATCCACATGTTGCCGAATCCCATACCGAAACCCATGCCCATGCCCATGCCGAAGCCCATACCAAAACCGGCATTCATGCCCCATGGACTGAATCCAAGCATAGGACTCATCATGAATCCATTGTTGAAACCTGAATTGAAATTGTTGGCTCCACCACCATAGTAGTTGTTGTACACATTTACATTGGGGTCCCCTTGAACCTGATTTTCTCCAGATTCATCGAAGTAAACGGAGCCTTCTTCTTGGGCACCGGTTTGACCTTGGTACCGAGCAATATATTCGGGATTAACATTTCTTGCAGAAAAGTTTTCTTGATTGAAATCCTCGGCAGTTACCTCGTTGAATTGACGGAAATTTTCCGGATTATTGTTCTTCACCGCAAACTCCGTTGCAATGCGCGCATCAGAGGCCATAAAGTACAAGTCATCCGTTTCACTTCCCTGCATCGCGTTGTAGCTTGTGCTACAGGAAGCCATGCCGATCAATGCAACCACGCCTAAATACCGAAATGAGAATAGCTTGTTCATATTTTAATTATTTTAACTCCTGTTACTATATACGCTTTAAACCTACGAGGGTTATAATATTTAATTTATATTTGCCTCTCTTACGAGAAACCAATATAAATAGTTTTTTTTAATCAACAAAGATAGTAATGAGCAAAGGATTACCCAAGCGCAGTGAGGATTATTCCTTATGGTACAATGAATTGGTCAAGCGAGCTGACTTAGCAGAAAACTCAGCTGTAAGGGGATGCATGGTCATTAAACCTTATGGTTATTCTATTTGGGAAAAAATGCAGGCCCAACTGGACCACATGTTTAAGGAAACTGGTCACACCAATGCCTATTTTCCATTATTTATTCCCAAATCGTTTTTGTCCAAAGAAGCAAGCCATGTAGAGGGCTTTGCCAAAGAATGTGCAGTAGTGACCCACTACAGACTCAAAAATGCAGAAGATGGCTCAGGGGTCATTGTAGACCCTGAAGCCAAGCTTGAAGAAGAATTAATTGTGAGGCCCACCTCAGAAACCGTCATCTGGAGTACTTATAAAAATTGGATTCAATCTTATAGGGATTTGCCTTTATTGGTCAACCAATGGGCCAATGTGGTCAGGTGGGAAATGAGGACACGGCTTTTTTTGAGAACAACAGAGTTTCTATGGCAGGAAGGACATACTGCTCATGCCACCAAAGAAGAAGCCATTTCTGAAACCGTTCAAATGATGCAAGTGTATGCCGAATTTGCCGAATCCTTTATGGCCATGCCGGTAGTAAGAGGACGCAAATCTGAGAATGAAAGGTTTGCCGGAGCGGAGGACACTTATTGTATAGAAGCCATGATGCAGGATGGCAAAGCATTGCAGGCAGGCACATCCCACTTCTTAGGTCAAAATTTTGCAAAAGCCTTCGATGTGAAATTTGCCACAAAATCCGGTGGACTGGATTATGTCTGGGGTACCTCTTGGGGGGTAAGCACCCGACTGATGGGAGCCTTAATCATGGCCCATTCAGATGACAATGGATTGGTCCTTCCACCAAAATTAGCCCCAATTCAAGTGGTGATTGTCCCGATTTTCAAAAGTGAGGAAGAGCTTGAAAAAATCTCTATACAGGCCAAGGAAATTGCTAAGAGTTTGAAGGAAAAGGGAATATCTGTAAAATTTGATGACAGGGACACCTACAAACCAGGTTGGAAATTTGCTGAATATGAACTGAAGGGCATACCTTTGAGAATTGCGATAGGGCCAAGGGATTTGGAAAACCAAACCATTGAATTGGCAAGAAGAGATACCCTGTCAAAAGAAACTGTAGATTTAAAAACAAGCAACCTAATAAATAAAATTGAGCACTTGCTGGAGGAAATACAGGAAAACATCTACCAAAAAGCCTTAAAATTCAAGGAAGAAAAAACTACTGAAGCCAATTCTTGGACCGAATTCCAGGAAATATTAGACAAAAATGGAGGCTTCGTTTCTGCCCATTGGGATGGAACTTCCGAAACGGAAGAAAAAATCAAAGAATTGACCAAGGCGACCATTCGCTGCATTCCCCTTGACCAAAAGGAAGAAGCAGGTGCATGTATTCTGACTGGCAATCCCTCCAAGGGTAGGGTTTTATTTGCCCGTGCTTATTAAATTCCAAGTCAATTAATATGAAAGAGTGGTAACCGTTGAGGGGTGAAGATTTTCACTTTCATCGGGTAACCACTCAATTTTTTTCTATTTTTGCAAGCAATTCACACTACTGTAATCAATTTGCTCATCATGGGGACATATAATTTTCAAGAAATAGAGAAGAAATGGCAAAAAGTTTGGGAAGGTAATCGGCTTTTTGAGGCTTCGATTGATCGCAGCAAGCCAAAGTTTTATGCTTTGGATATGTTTCCCTACCCCTCAGGTGCAGGACTTCATGTTGGCCATCCCCTAGGCTATATTGCCTCTGATATCATTTCTAGATACAAAAGGTTAAAGGGCTTTAATGTCCTTCATCCCATGGGCTATGATTCCTTCGGACTACCAGCTGAGCAATATGCTATCCAAACCGGACAACACCCCGCCATCACCACCGAACAAAATATCCGAAGATATACTGAGCAGTTGAAAAACATTGGTTTTGCATTTGACTGGAGTAAGGAGGTAAGAACCTCTGATCCAGCTTATTACCGATGGACCCAGTGGATATTTATGCAGCTTTTTGATAGCTACTATGATCTGAAAACCAATAAAGCTACCTCCATTCAATCCCTTATAGCCACTTTTAAAAAAGAAGGTAATAATGAGGTCATGGCAGTCTGCGATGAAGATACGCCTCATTTCACAGCAGGCGATTGGGATAGCTTAAGTGAAAATGAAAAACAGGGTATCCTCTTAAAATACAGGTTGGCCTTTTTGTCAGAAACCACTGTGAATTGGTGTCCAGCTCTAGGCACTGTCCTTTCTAATGACGAGGTCAAGGATGGCTTTTCCGAAAGGGGTGGCCATCCTGTGGAAAGAAAAAAAATGATGCAATGGAGCATGCGTATTACAGCCTATGCTGAAAGATTACTGCATGGATTGGAAAATTTGGATTGGTCTGAACCGATCAAAGAAATGCAGCGCAATTGGATAGGTAAATCTATAGGTGCCGAGATGGTTTTTCAAGTCAAAGACCAAGACCTTAAGATTAAAGTCTTTACCACAAGAATAGACACTATCTATGGAGTCACTTATCTGGCTTTGGCCCCGGAAAGTGATTTGGTCAATCCATTGATCACGGACGGACAAAAATCGACTGTTCAACAATATGTAGAGGTGGCCAAAAACCGCTCAGAACGTGACAGGATGAGTGATGTCAAAACCATCTCCGGGGTTTTTACTGGATCTTATGCCATCAACCCATTCAATGGAGAAGAGATACCAATTTGGGTGGCAGATTATGTCCTTGCGGGTTATGGTACGGGTGCAGTGATGGCGGTACCCGGGCATGATGAGCGGGATTACAATTTTGCAAAGCATTTTGGTTTGGAGATCAGGCAGGTAATTGCAGGAAGTATGGAACATGGCTCTTTTCCTGGAAAAGACGGAACCATCATTAATTCAGGCTTTATCAGCAATTTGCCTATGAAGGAAGCCATGGAAAAAGCCATTGAATTTTTAGAGAAAAATAAAATCGGAAAAGGGAAAATACAATACAGGATGCGAGATGCCATATTTACTCGGCAACGCTACTGGGGGGAACCTTTACCTGTGTACTTTAAAGAGGGATTACCCTACTTGATCCATGAAAATGACCTTCCATTGGTCTTGCCGGAGGTGGATAAATATTTGCCTACCGCCGACGGGGAACCACCTTTGGGAAGGGCAAAAAACTGGACTTACACCACCGATGAGGGAGATTTCCCACTTGAGAAAAGTACCATGCCAGGCTGGGCGGGTTCGAGTTGGTACTTTTTCCGATACATGGACCCGAACAATGAAACTAAATTCGTGGATCCAGAAAAGGCCAAATACTGGGGAGCGGTAGACTTGTATATAGGAGGTGCCGAGCATGCAACCGGACACCTGCTTTATTCCAGATTTTGGACAAAATTTCTATATGACATAGGCGCAGTTCCCATAGAAGAGCCTTTTCAGAAAATGATCAACCAAGGCATGATTCAGGGAAGGTCTAATTTTGTTTATCGAATCAAAGGGACGAATACTTTTGTTAGCCATGGATTAAAGGACGAATATGATACTTCCTCTATGCATGTAGATGTAAACATGGTCTACAATGATCAGCTCAACTTAGCGCAATTCAAAGCATGGAGACCCGATTTAGAAAATGTAGAGTTTATTTTAGAGAATGACAAGTACCTCTGTGGTGCAGAAGTGGAAAAAATGTCTAAATCCAGATACAATGTGGTCAATCCTGATGACATCATTGAAAGATATGGGGCAGACACACTGAGACTGTATGAAATGTTTTTAGGTCCTTTGGAACAATTTAAACCATGGAACACCAATGGCATAGACGGGGTCTTTAAATTCCTGAAAAAACTTTGGAGGCTTTTCCACGACAACAATGACAAAGTGTCTATATCAGACGCCCCTGCTACCCAAGAAGAATTGAAGGCCTTACACAAAGCCATCAAGAAAACCGAAGAAGACCTGGCAAATTACAGCTTCAATACTTCTGTTTCCAGCTTCATGATCTGTGTCAACGAGCTAACTGCCTTAAAATGCAACAAAAAAGCGGTTTTAGAACCCTTGGTCATCATCTTATCTCCTTTTGCACCACACATTGCTGAAGAATTGTGGTCCATCTTGGGACATCAATCCTCCATTTTGGAAAGTAATTTCCCCAATTTTGAGGAAGGCCATTTGGTAGAAAGTAACCACGAGTACCCGATCTCCATCAACGGGAGGATGCGTGCTAAACTACCCTTACCCTTGGGTTTGGGCAGAGAGGAGATAGAAAAGTTTGCCATGGCAGATGCTACCGTTCAAAAATGGCTTGAAGGTAAAACCCCAAAAAAAGTGATAGTCGTTCCCGGTAAAATTGTCAACATTGTCATTTGACACCAATCAAATACTACTGAAAAATGGACAGGTTTTTTGTTGCTTTTGCGACTGTTTTAGCCTCAGGGATTTTTGCCTATGCTTATTTAAAAGAATGGGCCAACCATGTCCTCTGGAAAAAACCACTGATTTTGAAGGCTTCAGAAGAAATTGATTATCCCTATTTTCATCAAAGTGAATCATTATATCTCAGGGTTTTCTTAATTTTTGGGTTATTGTTCGCAGGGTTGTTTATTTCTTCAATTGCACTTTTTTGTTTGAAAAAGTGGAATAAGCTTTTTCTTGTTTTTGTCTTGACTATGCTGTGTATTCTAGCTCTTATGATCAATGGGGCCATTAAATAATTTGAAACTAAAATCTGACTTTATTATTTGATCATAGATATAGTCTGATATGTACTGCTTATCGTAATTTAAGTGTTAACTTAATCAAAATGGAAATAAGAAATAATACAGTAGTTGGTTTAACCTACGAGTTAAAGATCAGTAAAGAGGAGGACGGGGTCGCCTCTGCCCCTTTCAGCGTTGAAATAAGAGATGGGGAGGATCCGTTTTATTTTTTGTACGGAAATAGTGGCCTGCCAGAAAAATTTGAAGAACTGTTGAAGGGGAAAGTAAAAGGGGAAGCATTTAATTTTACCATTCTACTGGAGGAGGCTTATGGGCCTACTGATGATGAAATGGTCATGCGTATCGGGAAAGATCAATTTTCTGAGGAGCGCGGCTTTACAGAAGAAATGTTGGTAGAGGGAAACTTCTTGCCTTTAGTGGATGAGCAGGGAAATCCTATGCAAGCAAAAGTCCTTAATGTGATGGAATCAGAAATTTTATTGGATTTTAACCATCCTTTGGTTGGATTCGATTTACATTTTGAAGGAGAGATTTACGAAGTAAGGGCAGCTACTGAATCAGAAATCGAACATGGACACGTTCATGGGGAAGATGACACACACTGATCAAAATTAAAATTGCCTGAGTTTATCTCCCATGTATTGGGCTACTGCTTTTTCTGAACACACATTTTCCCACCAATCCACAGTTCGCAGGTGATAATCCTGCAACATTGGTTTATCAGATAAGAGTTTTTTGGCCTTACTCAAACCTTCTTTCCAATTGTCCACTTGAATAATGGGAGAATCTGTATAAAACTCCTTTTCAGGTAGCTTATCAGAAATGATGACACATCCTGCCCGCATGGCCTCAATATGTCTAAAACATTCTGGTCTGGAAAACCCACTTGGTGCTAAAACGATCTTGCTTTCAGCGAGAACTTTACCATATTCTTGTTGGTCAAGTCCTGTTTTAAATCCGTTATTGAATACAATCAAGGAATCTTTAAAATAATCACTAAAGTCTTTCTTTATACTCAATAAAAATTGTCTAAACTGTTCCGTAGGGTATCCCTTTTTGGGCATAAAATATCTCAAAGCGGAAAAACTTCTGTAAAGGTCTAATCTGTTTCTATTGAGGTCTCCACTGAAAAAAACATTTAATGGTCTTTCATGGATAGGCGTAATGGGAAACGCCGGCACATCATTGACATAACCCAATGGGACCGGAACAACATTGTCTGACTCATAGGAATCCCGCATATGGGTTTTGAAAACCAAAAAATATTCATCTGATAGGTAGCTTGGATCATGCCCAGTCGAATCAGCGATGTAATATAACACTTTCTTTTTCCCGGATTTATGCGCAATGCTCTGCGGAAGCTGGTCAAATTCGGAATGGGCAAAAACAAAGAATTCGTAATTTTCAAAATCCACGCCCAAGTATTGTTTGAGTTCTTCAAACAACTTTTCCACATACTGAGACTCATTGAGACTTTCGTAACCATAGATGGAGTTACGATCATACATCACATTGTTTAGGGTTAGGGTACTCATAAAAAAATAATTTACATAAGTGTTGTTGTAATTGTCAATCAGCAAGATAAATAAAATTTAGATAATAAAAAATATTTACAGATTACTAAACTAATAGTAAAAAATAATTATAGTAATGTTTTATTGTACAAATAGATAATTTTTTTTACTAACTCTGCTTAGAATTATCAATCATTTGAATTAAAATTAATTCCTTTCTGATTTTTTCTATCCTAATATAGTCTAATTTAAACTATAAAAAGGTAAATTGGATTAACGCTTCTAAGATTTAGTATCAATTATTGATCCAAAATTTAATTCAAAGTTTTTTAAAACCAATTTCAAAGATTTGAATCTTATCGATCGTTGTTAAAATTCGTCATTCGGATGGTGAGTAAAGCGAATTAATAACCTGAAAGGACGAAAATTGTTTTAAATGTGCTTCAGAAATAAATCAAATTGGAGGGATCATACTTCAAAAATATATGTTGCCCAATCTCAAAAGCCCGCTTTTTATCTTCAACTTTCCAGCTTTCGCCACTGGATAACAAAACAGTCAATTGATTATAATGAATCAGATATTGTCTATCCGTGATTTTAGCTTTAATTCCTTTGGTTCTAAATAATTCTATGTCAGATGGTCTGATGTAAGCATGAGATTCATTGGGTATCTTATTGAGATGGCTAAATAATTTAGCCGCATAAATGCTTTTGGGTTTTCTAAATATTTCCTCTGCCTTTCCCATTTGTATAATTTTACCTTTTTGAAGAATGCATAACTCATCAGACATCTGTAAAGCATCATCAAGATCATGGGTCACAAACAATACGGTGATTTTCAGATCCTCCAACAGCTCCTTTAGTTCCGATATCAATTCCCTTCTCTGAATGGTGTCTAAACTACTGAATGGCTCATCCAATAATAAAACTTCTGGTTCTAAGCTTAAGGCTCTACCTATGGCTACCTTTTGCTGCTGACCACCTGAAAGTTGCTTTGGCAATTTTTTGCGATGGGTCTTTAAAGTGAGCAAATCCAAAAGATACTCAACCCTTGACTTTCTATAGGATTTTTCATATTGCAATAAGGGTCTCGAAATGTTTTCCTCAACTGTAGAATTCGGGTAGAGACGGTATTCTTGGTGAACGAGCTGAATTTCATCATATCCTGGCACCAATTTTTCTTCCGGATTCTGAATTTTCAAATCGCCAAAATGAACGGTTCCGTGATCTTGAACTTCTAGTCCTGCCACAATTCGGAGTAAAGTACTTTTACCTGAACCACTTTCACCTACAATGGAAAGCACAGTTCCTCTTTGAATATTTAAACTAAATCCAACTAGGGCTTTTTCTCGATCCGAATAGGTCTTAGAAATATTTTGAATTCGAAGAATGTTCATAGGTTGATTTGATCCCTAATCTTGGCTGGAAGACTTGAAAAAATCAAGTCATAGGAATGATCAACCAATTCTAAAATAAGTTTATCGGGTACAGATCCATCAAATGGCACCGTATTCCAGTGTTTTTTATTCATGTGGTAACCGGGTTGAATGCCTGCATACTCTTCCCTCAGGTTAACCGCTCTTTCCGGTTCACATTTCAGGTTGACACTTTCAAACAATTCAATATCAATAATGGCAAATATTTTCCCTCCAACCTTAAAACACAGGGTGTTTGCATCAAAAGGAGTATCTTCTGATGCATTTGCTTTGGAAAGACAATACTGACGAAAAAAAGTGATGGTCATTATCTGACATTTGATTTAAGTCAATCTTTTTATTACCCATATAATAACAGCTCCCAAGAAAATTAAAATAGAAATCTTGTTGATTCCATGCATCATCCTGAGATTGAAATTGCTTTTTTGATTGGGGTCAGGTTTTCCGAAAACCCGAAAAAAATATCTCCCCACTTCTCCCAATTGAAAAAATTCCTTTAATCTGTTGTTGTTTTTATCTGACATGAGTTTTCAATTTTCAAGTTCGAATGCCTGGAGCTGTTGGTCAGCGATTACCTAACACAATTCACCAACTTCCGGTTCTAACCACTGTCCATCATCTTTGATGATTTGTATCAATTCATCTACAGCCTTTTCAGATGGCACCGACCTTTTTACCACTTCTTTTCCTTTATACAGCGTGATTTTACCTTTACCTGACCCAACGTATCCATAGTCAGCGTCCGCCATTTCTCCAGGCCCGTTTACTATACAGCCCATGATTCCAATTTTTACTCCTTTGAGGTGATCTGTCCTTTTCCTGATCATGGCCGTAGTTTCTTGTAGGTCGAATAAGGTCCTGCCGCAGGAAGGACAGGAGATGTATTCTGTTTTGGACATCCTTGTCCTTGCTGCTTGAAGTACCCCAAAACTCACGGAATTGTTTAATTTTATCTGATCGACTATCGCGGACCTGTCTTCATGTTTTTGATTTTTAAGTCCAAGCATGATTCCTTCTCCTAAACCGTCAATCAACAATCCTCCAACATCAGTCCCAGCATACAGCATGGTCAAATCTGTCGATTGATTGGGATAATTTACTTTGACAACTACAGGGAAAAAGACTTTATTTTCGATCAAAGCGATAAAGGCTCTTCGTAAGGCAGCGAGGTTGTGAGGGTTATCACTTTCCAATATCAAAACCAAATTAAGTGCAGGCCTTTCCATGATAAATGGCAGGAGTTCTTCTATCTCCAAGTCTTTTACTCCTAGAAAGTTCAATTCAGGATGAAAACTTTCTGCCCTTTGAATGGTGGACCAGTTATAATACGGGAATTTGTTCTTCCTATCATCGCCATTGTGCCAAATGGCATGGTTTTGAATCTCCTTCATCCCGTTGGGAAGCATAAATGGAATGGGAAAATCTCCAGAATAAACATAATCACATCCCAGATCATTCATCTTCCATTTATCCAGTTCAGGAAGGTAAAAATGTCCTACTGCCTTCATCTCTTTTTCCTGAACGGCCTCCAAATGAGAAATGTCAGCAATAACCCTAGGCACATTGCTTCCTCCGAAATTACCCACCTCCTGACTTTTTCTTTTTTGGTATTCAAAAGGATTTAGAGGGTAAATGTTAAGCCCTTTGATGGGTGGATGATTTTCTCTACCCAGATATCGATCGATCAAAGCTTTGGCAACCGGAGATTCCAATTCTGGGTCCTCAGTCAGTGAAACCCTTACTGTATCTCCTAAGCCATCTTCTAACAGTGTTCCAATGCCCACCGCTGATTTGATTCTACCATCCTCTCCATCACCAGCCTCCGTCACTCCTAAGTGAAGAGGGTAGGGTTTAAAGTTGCCTTCATTCAATTTCTGAACCAACAACCGGTAGGCCTGTACCATCACTTGGGTATTGGAGGCCTTCATACTAATGACAATATCAAAATAATGCTCCTCCTCGCATATCCTTAAAAACTCCAGTGCAGACTCTACCATACCTAGCGGGGTATCACCATATCGGCTCATGATGCGATCTGATAGTGACCCATGGTTGGTCCCGATCCGCATGGCTGTACCATGCGCTTTACATATTTTCACCAAGGGTAAAAAACGATCCCTAATTCTTTCCAGTTCTTCCTGATATCCCTGATCTGTATAATTGATTACTTCAAATTTTTTCTTATCCGCATAATTTCCCGGATTGATTCTTACTTTCTCCACAATCTTAGCCGCCACTTCAGCCGCATTGGGCGTGAAATGGATGTCAGCCACCAAAGGAGTTGCGTAACCCATTTCCCGTAAGCCTGATTTGATCTTGCGAAGGTTTTCGGCCTCTTTGATACTCGGGGCGGTGATTCTGAGCAATTGACATCCACTTTCGATCATCCGGATGCATTGTTGTATCGAACCTTGGGTATCCATAGTATCGACGGTGGTCATAGATTGGACTACAATGGGATGATCACCCCCTATATACACATCTCCTACTTTGACCGGAATGGTTTTCCTTCTGGAGTAGCGAGTCAAACTGTCGCAGTAGTTGCTTATTTGTGATAAAGTTTTCAATTGCATGATTCGATTTATAAATCTCCTAATTGCGGTCTGATCACTACTTCCTCAACAACAGAATAAGGAGAAAGGTTATAGGCTCCCCAAACTGTTTCGGCAACATCTTCAGATTTCATGAACCTTTCAACTGGAATATCCACACCCTCCCAACTTGAAGTATAGGTTGCACCTGGCAGGATGGAAGTTACCTTAATATTATATTCCAGTAGTTCCTGTCTAAGGCATTTGGTCAATCCCAACATGGCCCATTTTGAAATGGCATAACTTCCTCCATTGGCATAGGCTGTCAATCCGGCAATAGAGCCAATGGTAAATATATGGCCTTGTTTTCTGGTTATCATGGCTGGGGTAAAGGCTCTAGTGAGATAATAAGCTGAAAAAAGATTGGTATGCATCATTAGTTCAAAATTGCCTTCAGGTTCGCTGTGTATGGATCCTGGTAAGAAAGTACCTGTATTGTTTACTAAAACGTCTGGAATAGTTGTTTTCTTTACCATGTCAGCAAATGCTATCACCTGTTTTTTGTCTGAAAGATCTGCCTGAAAAGCTGTAACGCTAATCCCGGGGAACTTTTCTGCTAATTCCTCCTTGATTGTTTCCAGATCACTGTTGTTTCTAGAGCAAGTAGCTATATCAAAACCTTCTTTTGCAAAACGGTAAATTATAGCCTTACCTATTCCTTTGGTCCCTCCAGTCACCAGTATGCTCTTAGACATTTGTTCGTGTTTTAATAGTTAGTATGACAACTAATTAAGTCCAACAAAGTTACATTTTTTCTTTTAAAACAATGCAGATACTTGCATTCTTCCGGTATGAATGACTCTGTCGAGTCCTTGAGAATTTCTCCCCTCATAAACCATGTTCAGTTGCAGCCCCTCCCCAATCTTTTGAAGCCAATTGAGACTCCATAGAAAATTATTACCCAAAGTGAGCGCTTGGAGCATTTCATATCCTGTAGGTGAATTTACATTGCCATTATAACTGATGTAAGTATAATTCAAGTTTCCATTCAGGGTGGTTTTGATGGCCTTTGCATACCGCATATCAAAACCGACTTGATGAAGCCTCGACACCTCTTCCAACTCTGAATTAGCCAGATTAATTTTATGGGTAAAATGGTAGGTAGAAGTAGCTCTGAATACGGAAGAGGGTTGCCAGGATAATTCCGGTCCCATGCCATTCTGCCGAATCCAATAATTCCGGTTGTCCAAAAAATCAGAAGCTGAAATTCTTGATCCTTGATTTAAAAGAAACCGGAAGTTAAGGTTTGAATTGAAATTAAACCTTGTGTTCAAGCGCCAATCCTGGTGAATCAAATCCTCAAAACCACCAGAGAGCAGTTGTTTGTTTTGGCTATCAAAGTAGGACATGTCAAAACCATACTTCGCTGAAGCTCGATTAAAAAAGAAAGTAGATCTGAACACTTGTCTGACGGATATGAGGTCCTCATCCCCTATGCCTGAAGTAAACGGACTTATTCTACTCCAAAAATCATTCGCCGTGATTTTTTTCTCCACATTCCAACTTGTATTGTTGGAGAACCTTTGCAAGAACTTTTTTAATCCTCCATTTTCCCTCCAGTCATCTGGAAACTTTGCATTTAGGCGGTAATTGAACAAGGTGGTATAAGCCTGAATGTAAACATCGGTTGGAACAAACACTTTGATGAAGTTTTTCTCCTCCGGATTGATGGCCAGATAAAATTCATTGAGTTGTTGAATGCCATCGTTGTTGTCATCTCGCCACGTGTGAGTGCCCTCGCCAGTAGGAACAGGTAGAAAAACAAACTCCCTTCTCAACTCCCTCCCATTTGCAATGGCATAGCTCAGTTCATTTCGGAAATTATTGTTCATCAAATTACCCAGATAATCCAATCGGCCCATGATGGTTGTTTCATCCTGAAGATCCTTTTCTATGAAAGATAACTTTCTAAAGGTAAAGGTGCCTTTTACATCGTGCTTCCCCATTACTTTTTGAAGGCCATAATTAGTGGTAAAGGCTCTTGTATCCGGCATCATCTCACCATTGATCGGAAACTGATCCTCTCTCCAAGTAGCATCCGCAAAAAATGAATAGGGTAACGTATCGTTGGATTTCAGGAAAAACTGGTGCGCCACAAAATTCATGGCCGTGCTAACCACGCTGTCCCGTTCCTGATTACGGACTTCATTTTGATCAATTTCCAAAAAATACCCTGGGATGAAAATCTTTGACCTGTATTTGACTTCTCCGGAATACCTCAACCATTTTGAGTTGAAATCACTCACATCAGAATTCAAAACAAAAACATCGTTTTTGATGAAAAATCTGGACCCTAAATTCTGATTCCACTTTGCCCTCTGCTGGGTTCCATTTAAAACATTCCCCCTGTTTCGAAAATTAAAGTGATAGGACAGAAGGTTATCTATGTTTTTGACGGCCTCAAATCCAGCTACCAAGATCCTTTCTGACCCAGGTTGTTCCAATTGTCCTTGGTCTAGACTCCAATCCCTATCAAATTCTATGTAACGTAGCCGGTCAATAAATGAAAAGGAAGCGGAGTTGTACTCCATTTCTATCATGCTTTTGATTCTGTAGGATTTCAAAATGGACAGTTGCCGGTTTTCTGATTGTATTCCGGATTTGATTGCCAATCCGGTATTGTTCTCATTTCCAATTTCAGAAAAAAGATTTTGATCTTGGTTCGATAGGGCTACTTCTGTGTACACTTGTTCATAGGGACTCAATTTGATCCTTGTTCCGGCTGTGATCATTTGCTTCTTATTTGGCGCCGGTAAGGCCGAAAGTATGGAATAATTTCCTTGTGAATTGCCTCCAACAGGTGGGACGAATTCATACACAGTGCCATTGGCCAATTGTTGCCGCCTGATATAATCTCCCTTCCCCTGTCCTACTTCCGTAAAGCCAATCACAAAATGGGCCAACTCCCTATCAGTAGAATACGCATAATATTGAAGGGTCTCCCCGGAAGGAAGAACATCTAAGACCCTCTTATACATGATCCTGTTTGGGTCAAAAGCTATGCTGTCTACCCGTGGCACTGCGGCATTTTCAACATCATTGCCTACACTAGCCAACAACTGTTTATCTGCATCTGAAAATTCAAAAAACAGGGGCCTGTTTCGATTGTCCTGTTCTCGGTAATAGTTGATGTAAAAGCTTACCTTGTCTGTTTCCTGAATATGGTTGGCAGTCAGAATCGACCGGGTAAAGTTGCGCTCTGAAAATTCATAATCAATCCTCACCCGAGAATATTGGGTGATGATTACATTGGTTGTAAATGTGATTTCACCCTGATTGTAATCAATGACATAATCATAATTGAACCCTCGTTTTAATTGCCTCCCATCCAAAAAAACCCTTTCTGAATTCGCCATAACGATGACAAATCGCTCATTTTGTGGCCCCCTGATCCGGTAGGGGCCTAACACGCCCTCCAAAATTTCCAGTTGTACGGATGCAAATCTTCCCTTGGCCACTGAAGCGCCTGCTTGCGTTGAAGCCCGCCATTTGCTATTCATCTGATAATCTGAGGTGAATTGCAGTCCTTGGACATTTTTGTAATATCTCAGAAATTCTGACCGCCTTTGTTGGAGGACAATATCGCCTGCTGCCAGGTTAAATTTGTCATTGTAAAGCTCTATCAACACATTATCAAAATCCTGTATTTGCTGGGTGTTGCCCTCAGGCTGGAAAGGGACATTTTGATCTGTGATACTGGCTCGGATATGTAGGTTGTCGGCCAATTGGCCGTCCATTTGCAGGTTGAGGGAAGAATTGACAAATACGTTCTGTGCATTGCCAAAGGATATCCCTCGGGTAAGATTTCCTGATTTATTGAGGTTAGAACTAGGGAATATTTCTTCTCTAAAATCAAATACCTCTGTGGCTTTTACCCGGTTGTCCTTGAATACCGCATTGGAGTCATAATCCACCATCAGAGACCTTTTGGCATATACACTGTGAAAACGATATGGTAACCTTTGGTAGCAGAACTGCAAAGAATCTGGAGGATCAGTTGCATCATTACTTTCCAAACGGATTTTGCCGGAATTAATGTCATAAGTAAAGGCCCTCCCCTTCCCATTTTTATCCAATACGCGGATAGAGCTCTCCAATACCGATAGGGAATCCAGATAAAATTCACCTTGGGTCTGCTCAAAAGACAACCATTTACAGTCAAGCTCTTGACCATCCGCAAAAAAGAATACCCCTGAAATCAAATAGGTGACTAAGAAAAAAGACCTCAGATTAAGCATGTCCAGCACAAAATTCCGTCTCTAAGGTAATAAAAATGCTCAAAATCAACTCATTAATTTTAAAATTGGGAAAACCAGAAAAAAAGAAGTTCCCTTTCCAACCTCAGTTTCAAACCAAATCCTTCCTGAAGCTGTCTCTACTCCTCGCTTTGCAATGGCCAATCCAAGACCCGATCCTTCAGATTTGGTGCTGAAATTGGGAGTGAAGATCTTATCCCGCAAATCCAATGAAATGCCCACACCATTGTCCTTAATCTCTAATTGTGCTACTTCCTTTTTTTCATCTAAGGTAAGTATCGCTTCTATATTGGCAGATTTTCCGGATTTCACAGCTTGGATCCCATTGATGATCAAGTTTGAAATGATCCTACTGAACAATTTGGCGTCACCCAAAACATATACATCCTGATCTACTTGATCTTTAAACACCACCTGCCCTTTGGGATGATTTCTAAATAGTTCTACAGCATCTTTGATGACCATTTTGAAATCAATGCTTTCATTTTTTGGCAAAGGCATTTTAGCGAAGGTGGAAAATGAAGTTGCAATATCGCTCAAGGTATCTACTTGTAGAATTAGGGTTTCAACTGGCTTTTTCAACTTACTCGGGTCTTCCAGCTTACCCTCTGACTGTAGCCTCAAAAGATGCTGCAAGGTGAGTTTCATGGGTGTAAGTGGATTCTTGATTTCATGGGCCACTTGCTTGGCCATTTCCCGCCAGGCCGATTCCTTTTCATTGCTGGCAAGCACCTTCTTGCTCGCTTCTAATTTGAAAAGCATGTTGTTATATTCATCTATGAGCAAGCCAATTTCATCTTTGGTAGGCCAATACATCGGCTCATTGTTATCCAGATTGGTGGTTTTCAATTTCTGCATCAGTAGCTTAAAAGGAAAAGTCAACCGCTTAGACACAAAGTACGACACCACCAGAAATAGAATAAAGATGAGTACAAAAATATTAAGGATATTGCTGAACACATCTGCGATCAGAAGCTTAAGTTCTTCCTCTGATTCAAAAAACGGGATGGCTATCACACCCAAAATCTCTTGTTTATCTGAATCTCTTACTGCCAGATAGACAGTTTTGTAATTCAAATTGCCTACCTTTTCGTTGAGTAACAATCGGTTGTTTTGGGTTTCCAAAATTCCCGCATAGGCCTCAGGGTTGAGGTTGGTACTTAGAATTTTCTTTTCAAAAATATTGGGTTGATTGGTCGCAATGAGGTAGCCATTTGGGGCATAGATGTTGACATCAGTAGCTGTGGTAGCAGCTAATGTATAAACTTCGGTGAGTACCTCATCTTTTCCCATAAGACCCCTGCTTTGTTGATCCAAAAAAGGATTTAAATTATCTCTGATGGTCTCGGCCTTTTCAAAGTATCTATTGTGTAATTCTTCCCTGTAGGAATTACTGATCAAGCCCCCGGCAATGACACTGATGATAAGCATGGGCAGAAAAAAAGCAAAATTCAAATAGAGCTGCAATTTTGTTGCATAATTGAACTGAACCTTATCAACACCCCGAAGAAGGGTATAGATCAGCATAGATATCAGTGTGAAGAAAAGATAGGTAACAAAAAACAAAGCCACATCCGCCAATACATAAGCTGTAGGATACTCTTTGGACGATACCAATAGAATTTTATTCTGATCTTTGACACCAAAATGATGGTATTGGTTCAGGATTACACCCTGAAAAAACAGGTTGGGATTATCCAAAAGTTGACTCACTTCTGGACTTCTATAATTGAAAACGCCAATGGCATATTCCAGACTTTCATTTCTAAACAGGGCATAATCATAGGCAAAAGGTTGAAAATCGGCTATGTAATTTGCGTCCAAAAGAAGTTTTGGGAAAATGCTGGATGGCTGGATCCTCAGTTGCCTTAACTCCAGGTAAATGGTCCCGATGTATTTCTGATCACGGTACAAATTGGTAAAGGCATAAAAATTATTTGAGATTCCCTCATCCCCTCCTTTGATGAAATACAGATTTTTTATACTGGTTGCCAAATCACTTTTCATGTATTTCATCCTAAGGTCCATCAATTTGTCTTCAGCGTTTCTAGTAATGACTTCTTCGCCAGCTGCATTGAAAACCTTGACATCCAGTTCGTACTGGTCAAAATAGTTGGGAATATAAATTTTCTTTATTTTTTGAACTATAGGCTCTTTTTGCTGTAGGGGTTCAGTAAGGCTGCTTTTAATAAAAATATCCTCACTTATTTTATCCATGATGTCTCCCAAGAGAAATTCGGCCATCACATCATTTTCCAAAAGAATTTGGTTGGCAAATTTTTCTTTGGACTGAATGGTTTTTACACGGATATTTTGGTATGAGGCTGCACCGGTGATAATAGCACCCATCAAACATCCAAAGAAAAAAGTCAGGAAAGTATTGAAGCCTAATTTGAAAATATTGTGATAGAGCTTTAATGAAACTATTGCCAACAACAATATGATGTGAGCTAAAAAAACCACAAAATAAATCCTATCCCAGTAGGCCAAAAATCCCAGTAGAGGAATACTTGCACCAAGCATATACCATATGATGCTTCGCTGGGGATAAGGGCATTCATAAAGCACTAAATTCAATGCAACAATAGTAAACAGCAGGTATCCAGCCCCGCCCAAAAATATAATGACCATGCTGATGAGCATCAGGTAATCAAAACCAGTTATGGCCAGTATATTCAAATCCCATTGGGAGTTGTTGACAATATTGAGGTACAAGTTGAAAAAAAGGAGCAACAAGGCAGTTGACAATAAAAATGTCGCAAGGATAAATATCCAATCTGGATGATTACCCTTTAATCGTAAGAAATTAAACAAGAATTTTTTCCTCCCAAAAATTCCCACGATCATGGATATGATCACCACCGAGCAAATCACATTGAGCATCAGATCACCCAAACTGGAGTTGAAATAGGAAGAAGCGTAATACGAAGGGTCAAATAAGGCCCCTCCCAGAAAATCCTGAGGAAAATTAAAAAAAATCATGATGGCTCTTAGGCTGAACAAAAACAGAGTAGTATAAAAAAGTGCCAGAAGACTTTTCCCCTTTTTCCATATTTTGATGACAAAATCTCCCCCCAAGATCAGGACCAATGCCAAGATGGAAAAGAAAAAAATCAAAAATGCTGGAACAGAGGTTTGGCCAACAGGTTGGTAACCCGTATGGAAAAAAATTGAAAACAGGTATTCATCATCCTGACTGTACAGTGGCACATAATTATCCAATTGCTCCTCAGAGAGTGAAAATCGTTCATTACCGAATAATTCCCGGTTATGCCCTTGATTTAAAAATTCATTTTGAATCTCAACCTTGTCGAGCAAGGTGATGACCTGCAGCAGGTAATATCCTTGTTGATTCCGATTGAACCTCCTTAATTTGGCAAAATAAATACCCTTTTGATTTTCTACAAGTTGGAACGTAGCATCCAGATTGATTGCACCAAATTCTGGGATCATGGTAATATCGGACCAATATACCAAATCACCCACCGTGTTATAAAGATAAAATTCATGGTTTGTGGATAGGTTGAGGCTTGTAAAACTAATCGCCTCCTCTGGACGATTCTCCATCAAAACCTGTATATAATCCTGATCAAAATCCCTTATAATACCTTGGAGCTTTTTTTCAATGGGCAGCGCATAATCACGGTCGGAAATTTCCTTCTTCGCAAAAAAATTAATCGCAAGAATAACACCCAGTAGCGCAATGGAAAAGATGAGAACGAGCCGCCTTTTTTTCAACATAATAGGAATAAAAGTAAAAAAGCAAAGCTTGATTACCAACTTTGCTTTTTATTATTATTTCTGATCCAAAGAAATGGAAAACGGTTTCTTTTTGCGGCTGTTCCGGTACCATAGAAATCCAATTACTGCGGCCAATAGATAAGGCATAACCAATAAATAAAGAATTCCTAGATTCAAACCTGAGGCTACACTCGTATCCCCGTTGCTCACATTGTTTTCTACAGTTGCCCTACACATGGCACACTGTGCCCAGACTTGCTGTGCCCCAATCCATACGAAACAAAAAAGAAACAAAACAAATGATTTTAGCTTCATAATTGATGTAACGATCTTCAGTTAAAATTGGTTTAAAATTGATAGTAAGGACTGATCATCAGATAAACAATAACTCCCGTAACGGTCACATATAGCCAGATAGGATAGGCAAAGCGGACCATTTTTTTGTGCTTAACATACTTTCCTGTAAAACCATAATAGTAAGCCAATAAGATCGGAAAGAGGGCAACAATGGCCAATAGGATATGGGAAATAAGAAAAAAATAATAAATACTTCTTACCATACCTTCACCCCCATAAGTAGTACTGGGTGCCGATGCATGATAGATGACATAGGAAACCAAGAATATGGCTCCCAAACCTATGGCCACGGTCATGCTTGCTCTATGTTGGACTATTTTCCCCTGCTTGATAAAAATCAATCCTGCAATTAAGGCAAGCGTAGCAGCTGTATTAATGATCGCATTCAGATGGGGTAAAAAATAGACCCAAGATCCCAAGCCTTCAATCTTAGAAGGCATAAACAAAAGTATAGCGACCAAAACAGGTACTGCAATGGATATGACCACCACACCTACAAATACCTTTGATTCGTTTTTCAATATCGATGTACTACCCTTTTCCATAAAGCAATATCTTTGTTTCCAATATCAATAAGTCAACATCCTCCCTATTTGTCCCGCTGTAATACCCTCTGATTCTTCCCTTTTCATCTATCAAGGCGAATTTATCACTATGGACAAAATCCTCCGGTATCCCCTTTCCATCCAATGTGGGCAAGATAAAACCGCAGCGGGCTAAATCATAAACTTCATCTTTGGGCCCATTAAGGAAAAACCATTTGCCCTTTTTTGCTTCGTGTCTGTCTGCATACGCAGCAAGCACTTCGGGTGAATCGTACTCAGGATCTATAGAAATGGAGAAAATCTGAACTTCTTCCCTTTCTCTAAAAGCGTCTTGCACCCTGTTCATTTCATTGGACATGATAGGACAAATGCTCGGACAGCTGGTAAAAAAGAAATCAACAATAGTGATTTTTCCTTCCATATCTTCCCTTCCTATTCGGCTGCTGTCCTGGGAAACAAATGTAAATTCTGGGATGAAATGTTGGGCACTATCAGGATATTGACAGTCTCCAAAAGGATCTTCTACCCCTGTTTCATACAAAACAGGGATTTCATATTCATTGGTGCCAAAATTGCGCAAGAATAAAATAATCAAGATCGGTATCATCAAGATACAAACCAATACCATCCCCTGCAATAACCTAATTCCCTTCATGTCCGTTAATTTTTCTAACTCCTAATTCTTTTATCATAAGGTAAGTTTCCTTGAGGGATAAACAAAAAAGTAGGTTGAAATGTCTATCAACCTACTTAAATTATTTTGAGAAAACCTCAGATTTCTACCACCTCAACATAAAGATTTCACTTCCTTCTTTCATCAATGCAATGATCAGCCAAACAAGAAAAATCAATGGGATCATGATGGACCAAAACAATGTTTTCGCTTCGTCTTTTAGGTGCATGAACTCCATCATAATGTAGCCGGCCTTAACAAGTGTAAGACCAATAAAAATGGAATAAAGCAAAATCCCTCTTGGCATCGTAAATGCAAAAACAAATTCTATTGCAGTCACAAACAGCAGAATACCTGCAATTTTCCAAATCTTCTTGATTTTTGCATTGTCTCTCGGTTGAACTTCGAGCGTGGTTTGATTTTCCTGTAAAGACATATCTTCAGTTTTAAGTTTGATCAAATAAGGTAGAAAAAGGTAAAGACGAATACCCATACCAGATCCACAAAGTGCCAGTACAATCCGATTTTCTCAATCATTTCGTAATGGCCTCTTCTTTCGTAGACACCCACTGCAGCTTGGTAAAAGGCTATGAAGAGCAAAACCACTCCAATGGTTACGTGGAAGCCGTGAAATCCAGTTATAAAGAAAAACAGTTGGGCAAAAGCTGCGGGTCCGTATTCATTTACCGTCAAGTTGGCTCCAAAAACCGTTTCCGTAACCAGCCTCGCATTTTCATTGACATAGGTCAAAAGAGAACCACCTGGCGTGCCATGGATAAAGTGACCCCATTCCCAAGCCTGACAGCTGAGGAAGGTAATGCCTCCCAGAAGGGTCCAAAGCATCCATTTTACCACATCGTTCCTGTCATATCTATGTCCTGCCTCTACAGCCAACACCATGGTAACGGAACTCATGATCAAAATAAAAGTCATGATACCTACAAACAACAAAGGAATATGGGCTCCATGAAAAAAAGGAATGGCATCGAAAACCATCTCAGGAACAGGCCAATATTCATTGGAACCAATAAACTTGTCTGAAGGGCCTGCATAAGCCGGATAGCTCATCCTTATAGCTGCATAAGTAATCAAAAACGCCGCAAAGGTGAAAATATCGGATAGCAAAAAGAACCACATCATCAATTTGCCATAACTGGCTTTGAGTGGCTCATTTCCTCCACCCCATACGCCTCTTTTTGAGCTGGTGGCAATTGCAGTTGTTGTAGCTGACATATAGTTTGTAATTAACCTTTATACTTAATGATTTAACAACAAGAATATAAACAAATATACCCACAAACCTCCCAAGAAATGCCAAAAAGTGGCACCCATTTCCATTACGGTCATGGATTGGGAATGAATTTTATATCTAAAGGACGAAATTAATATAATAATTAGAAATATCACACCACTTATCAGGTGGATTGCGTGCAAACCTGTAAAAACGTACAAAAACGACCCTGCAGGATTCCCAACAAAATATACATCTCTGTCCACCAAAGCCACCCAGCTGTACCATTGGGTAACCAGAAATGTGATCCCCAACAGCGTGGTAATGGACAAGGCAAGCTTAAGCTGATCCAGTTGATCATTTTTTGCACTGGTATAGGCCCAATGAAGGGTAAGGCTACTGAGCAGGATTACTCCGGAACTGTACCAGAAAATTTCGGGCAAATCAAATTCAAGCCAATTCCCCTCAGATTGTCTGACAATGTAAGCACTTGTCAATGCAGCAAAAATCATCACCACACTCACTATAAACAGCCAAAGTGCAAATTTCTTTGGATGCATGGAGATGGGTTGTTCTGCCCCTTCGGTATAAGCTAATTTTTCTTCCATTTCAATTGTAAACCCTTATTGTACTTTGTCCAGCAAATACGCAATCTGCACTATAGGCAGATACAAGAATGATCCAAACATGATTTTCATGGCTGATTTTTTGGAGCAATCTTTCATCAAAGAAAAAGTCTGCGCCAAAAACAATACCCCACAAATGGTCGCTACGATCCCGGAATTGAGTCCGGTCAGGCCAAAATAGCTTGGTAAAAGCCCTAATGGTAACAAAAACAAAGTATAAATCATGATCTGAAAAGCGGTATTTAGATCCTTACCACCACCGCTGGGTAATAATTTAAAACCGGCTCTTTTGTAATCGTCATCGCTTACCCAAGCAATAGCCCAAAAATGGGGAAACTGCCAAATGAATTGTATTCCAAAAATGATCAAAGCCTCATAGGATATTGATCCAGTGGCTGCTGTCCAACCCAATAATGGAGGCATAGCTCCTGGAATGGCTCCTACAAATACGGCGATAGGTCCTACTCTTTTCAAAGGGGTATAAACGAACACGTATAAAATCATGCTTAGAATACCCAGACCAGTGGTCAAAGGGTTGGTAAAGAGCCAAAGTATGGCAATTCCCAATACCGCAATCAAAACAGTGAACCGATACGCTGAAGACAACGAAATTACTTTCATCGGGAGGGGTCGGTTTTCCGTCCTCTTCATCAATTTGTCATATTCCCGTTCAAGGATTTCGTTGGCTGCACCAGAAGCACCGCTGATTAAAAATCCTCCAATAATCAAAGCCATAAAAGTACCCCATGAAAATACAATTCCACTATCTCCTAATATAAATCCGAATGCTGCAGAAAAGGTCACCAATGCTGAAAGCCTAAATTTGATCAGATCATAGTAAGCTTTTAGCTTGACTTGAAGGGATTGTGAAGGATTAATTTCTGAAATGTTGATAATATCCATGGCGTATTTTTAAGCAATCACTTTTTCTAATTTCATCTGATCGCGGAGGATCATCAATATAACAAATTGGTTTCCTATGATTAAGGTTCCTAATAAAAGGTGAATAGGCTGCAAAAATGGTGGAATTCCAAAATATGCCATGCCCACACCGGTAAATATTTCAAGAAAGATAATCAACAACAGAACCTGCGACCACTTCAATATACTCGAGTTTCGAAGGCTATATTGGTAGACTTTATAAAGAAACCAAACATGGATTCCAAGTAAAATCAATGAATAAGACCTATGGATCAAGAATGGAATACCCAGATTTTCTACCCAAGTAGACCTAAACATATTTCCAAACTGGAAAGCTACTGTATCGACTGCCTCTCTTACTTGAGTACCCATAACGATCTGGACCAACATCAGCACCATACTTATTGTAAGAAGATAGAAAAGGTTGCTTGGATTTCTAGTTTTGATTTTAAGTGGATAAATCAAGTAATAGGCTCTATAATGAATGTAGAGTAGGAGGCAAACCAACATCAAGGCCAAAAGCATATGAAAGGTGATCATCCACGGCAGAAGGTTGGTTGAAACCACAATAGATCCTATCCAACCTTGGAAAATAACCAATACCACACTGGCGAAAGAAAGGATGGTGAGGTATTTGTCTGACTTCCAAAGTTTGAGGCTATAAAGGAATGTTCCTATGATCAACAGCCCAATGACAGCACCAATAAGGCGGTTAATGTATTCGATCCAGGTTTTTGACGCATTGAATTCCTCCTCGATCAGAATAGACTTGTCATTTTTTAATTGTTCAGCCTTCTTTGTAAAACCAATTGAGGATAGCGTAGCTGCAAACTTTTCGTTCTTTTCTACCCTTTTGTTTACATATAGGTTTTGATAATCGGGGGGGAGCTGATCCACGCTCGTAGGTGGGATCCAGCTTCCGAAGCATTTGGGCCAATCTGGACAGCCCATCCCTGCACCGGCACTTCGGACAACGCCACCGATAAGGATAAGGAAATAAACGGCTATCACAGTGATCAAACTAATCCTGCGAAAGCCGATTACTTGTTTATTTTTCTTTGACCTCATTTGCTACCAAAACCTCCCCTTCTTCCTTCATGATTTCTTTTTCAAGTTTCACAAGCTCCTGCTCATGGGGAAGATTGGACTCAGGAGTGGAAGACAACGGAATAGTTTGAGGAATAAAGTCTTCTTTAGCCCCAGGCTTAGAATAGTCATATGGCCATCTGTAAACCGTAGGAATTTCCCCAGGCCAGTTGCCGTGCTTGGGATGCAATGGAGTGGTCCATTCCAAGGTGTTCGATCTCCATGGGTTCAAAGAGGCCACTCTACCCCTGTACATGCTGTAAAAGAAATTGAAGATGAATATAAACTGAGCCACGAAGGTGATTATGGCAGCAGCTGATACAAACATATTCAAATCTGTATACATGTTTGAGAATTCAAAATTGGTCCAACTGTAATATCTTCGAGGGAAACCAGCTATTCCAATGTAGTGCATCGGGAAGAAGACCATGTAGACTCCAATAAAGGTCAACCAGAAATGGATATAGCCTAACCTAGCATCCATCATCCTTCCAAACATTTTAGGGAACCAATGGTAAACCCCGGCCAACAGTCCAAAGAAAGCAGCAGATCCCATCACCAAGTGAAAGTGGGCTACTACGAAATAGGTATCGTGCAACTGAATATCAATGGCAGAATTACCTAAGTGAATTCCAGTCAAACCACCGGATATAAAGAAAGAAACCAGTCCTATGGAAAAAAGCATGGCTGGGGTAAAGATAAGATTACCCCTCCATAAGGTAGTTAGGTAGTTAAATACTTTAACAGCAGAAGGAACAGCAATAATCAAGGTTAGGAACATAAAGATAGAACCCAAAAACGGATTCAATCCAGACACAAACATATGGTGCGCCCATACCACAAAAGAGAGTACTGTGATACCAAGAAGCGAAATGATCATGGCCTGATAACCGAAAATCGGCTTTCTCGCATTGGTCGCGATTACCTCGGAGGTAATACCTAATGCCGGCAACAATACTATATATACCTCTGGATGTCCTAAAAACCAGAATAGATGTTGATAAAGTACTGCACTACCTCCTGTATTTGGCAAAGCCTCTCCTGCTATATATATATCAGCCAGATAAAAACTGGTGCCGAAACTCCTGTCAAAAACAAGCAATAAAGCCGCTGCAAATAAAACAGGGAAGGACAACAAACCAATGACTGCCGTAAGAAAGAACGCCCAAATGGTCAGAGGAAGTCTGGAAAAAGACATTCCTTTAGTCCTAAGATTAATTACGGTAGTTATATAATTGATACCTCCCAAAAGCGAGGAAACGATAAAGAAAGTCATAGAGACCAGCCATAGCGTCATCCCGAGTCCGGAACCCGGAATGGCTTGTTCCAATGCGGAAAGCGGCGGATACACTACCCAACCTCCGCCTGCAGGGCCATTTTCCAAAAAGAGGGAGACAAACATGATCACACTGGACAAGAAGAAAAACCAGTAAGAGAGCATGTTCATAAATCCAGAGGCCATATCCCTGGCACCAATTTGCAGGGGAATCAAGAAATTTGAAAAGGTTCCACTCAAGCCTGCGGTTAGCACGAAGAAAACCATGATGGTACCGTGCATGGTAACCAATGCAAGGTAGAAATTGGGGTCAAGTTTTCCAGCTTCATCAATCCAACCTCCCATAATTGGCCTGAGGAAAGACAAATCCATATCAGGGAATCCCAATTGAAGCCTAAAAACAATCGATAAGAATCCACCGATTAATGCCCAAAAGATCCCTGATACCAGAAACTGCTTGCCGATCATCTTGTGATCGGTACTGAAAATATATTTTGTAATAAAGCTATCGTGGTGTTCATGATCATCGTGACCATGGCTGACCGCACCGTGAGAAGTAATACTAGCTTCTGCCATAATTTGAATAGTTAATAATCTTTATTTTTTATTTTCGCTGATCTGGATTTCAGCCAACTCTTTTAGCTCAGCTGGTAAATCTGCGATCAGATCAGGATTTTGTTCTATAAATGGCCTTTGTTCGGCTAACCATGACTGGTATTCAGCAGGTTCTACTACCTTGATTACCCGCCTCATCGAATTGTGGCCCCTACCGCAAATTTCGGTACAAGCAATTTCATATTCGAATTCTTCATTACCTACTTCTGCTCTCATTTCATCCGTAGTTTTATTTGCTACGAACCAAAAACGGGTGGGCATACCAGGCACTGCATCCATTTTTAACCTAAAATGTGGGGCAAAAACAGAATGAAGGACATCTCTAGCCCTTATTTTAAATAGGACCGGCTCTCCTTTGGGAATGACCACCACTGGCGATGAAAAATCATCAAAAGCATTTTTATCAGTAAAGTCCACTCCATGGGAGTTACTTGCATTAATCAGTCTGTAATCAAAATCTCCCAATACATTATCTTTCCCTGCATACCTTATGTCCCAAGCAAACTGATACCCCATGATTTCCACCACATGAGCATTTTCAGGCGCAGGTGAGGTGATATCTGTCCAAGCTTTCCATCCTGAGACGATCAAAATTGTCAAAACCAATGCTGGTACTGCAGTCCAGATTACTTCAAGTTTGTTGTTGTGAGGGAAGAAGTCAGCACGCTTATTTTCTTTGTATTGATATCTGTAAGGAAATATAAATAATAATAAATGCGTGGCAATGAACACAATCCCAGTTACCAAAGTGGTAATCCAAAACAACCTGTCTGTGACTATTCCATGGTCAGAGGCGATAGGGAGTTGATAATTTTCATACTCCTTAAAGGAATACCAAAAGAACAAAAAGCCGGCGGCCACCAAGAAGAGAAGGAACATGATCGCATTGATTTTGTTACTTCCAGAGGCTATTTTTTTGTCAGAGCCTTTAACCACTGACACCAAGGTTTGTATCCTGTAGACCATCCAGATGATGGATACGAGCAACAAAACTCCAACTGCTATTAGAAATCCGTACATAATTTTATTCTTTTCGGATAATTGTTAAATGTGATGATGATAACTTTCTTCCAGCAAGGGATGATTTTTGGCAATTAGATTTCTCTTAGACAGGTTACTCAACACCACAAATGCAACTGCTGAACCAAACACCAAAAGCATTCCAAACTCAATCAAGCCGAAGCCACCGTTTTGACCCAAGGTGCCAGGCTGAACCATCAGGAAGAAATCAAACCAATGGCCCAAGATAATCAGCGAACACACTACCTTAAGAAAGATCGCATGCCTCTTAGCATCTCTGGTCATTAGAACAAGGAATGGAAGGAAGAAGTTTAAAACTAGATTTACAAAAACGAACGGACTGTACACATCACTTTGTAGCCTTTCTACAAAATAGAAAGTCTCTTCAGGGATGTTTGCATAATAGATCAACAGAAACTGTGAAAACCATATATAAGTCCAGAAAATCGAGAAAGCAAAAACAAATTTACCTAAGTCATGAATATGGTTTTCGTTGACCATTTCAAGGTAACCCCTTTCCTTTAGAAATACTGTCACTAAAGTGAAGGCCGCTAGTCCAGCGACAAACCAAGAGGCAAAAACATACCAGCCGAACATTGTAGAAAACCAGTGTGTATCAATAGATAGCACCCAATCCCATGCGGAAACTGATGAAGATACGGCAAAGAAAACCAAAAATATGGCTGACCATTTCCTCAAGGTGTAATAGTAGCCTGTTCCTCCTTGAATGTCTTCCTCGTAGGATAGTGTTCTCAGTTTGTTGAAGAAAAATCCCCATATAGCGAAGAAGGCAACCATTCTGAAGATAAAGAAAATAGGAAAAGACCCATTCTCTAAAGGCCAATAAAAATACCCACCTTTTCCATCAATGATTTTATCGTATTCAGCTCCTCCTTTATCAAACAAACTTGAATGAGTCCAATGGAAAAGATCATGATTGAACAAGAAAAACGTCACAATCATCAATACAGCTGCAAATGGAAGCCAATAGCCAAAGGATAAGAAAATTCTTATCAGCCCAGCAGACCATCCTGCTTGGGCGGCATACTGTATGGCAAAGAAGAACACACCTATAATTGCGATTCCAGTGAAATAGACATTATTGATCCACAGGTTTGCAAACACCCTATGGTACCAATGAAAGGCGTGACCTGCTTCATCTCCATTGGCATGGTCATGACCTCCCAATGCAGCAGCGATCATTCCAATGATTAGAATAACTGCCCCAATGCCTAAAACGGTAAAGATGGTTTTTTTAAGTCCTGCAGTAAACTCGAACTTTTGATCCAGTTTATATTGTGTAGTGCTGTGAGCCATGATTATTGAGCCTGTATTTCTTGTTTGACAAAATGAACAATTTTCCAGATATTTTCCTGCGTAATTTGTGAGCCATGAGCTCCCATACGGCCTTTACCTTTCATAATTACATGAAATATATGTCCTTCAGGTAGATTGATGTATGCTCCACCTTTGAGGTTGGCGACACCACCAATAACTTCTCCGGCTTTTCCGTCTCCTTCACCACCTGCTCCATGGCAAGTAGAACAATATTGCTGATAAAGCACCCTGCCTTCTGCAAGTAATTCATCATCAACTTCGAAAGGACTGGTTCTATTGGCAGCTTCCTCCAATTCAAATGCTTTTAATCGGTAAGGTAACATGCCTTCTTTATTTCGTGGAACTGTATTCGGTACAGGCTCCCTCATGTTCATCCTGTTCGGGTTGTTGATATTGCTATTGAAAAATTCGCCTTTTTCATCTTCCCTGCTTGACAACCATGTTCCCTCTTCTTCATCAACAATTTGTGTTAAAGGTTCATAGGGTACAGAATTGTACATTTGAGGTGCATATTCATATCCGGGATGATCCCCGGATGCACTGCAGGATAACAATCCAAGGGAAAGTCCTACAAGCATTAAATAAACTATTGAATGTCTGATTTTCATGACTTTCATTTTCCTAAACAAAACTTTTTTTATTCACTTCAGAAGCATAGGCATTCTTGAGTACATCTGATATTTTTTCTTCACCTAAAGCCGCATTGGCTGCCAGATCTATTGCTATCACATGCTTGTCATCAGTAATCCGGATATCAAATATTCTTGGTTGTGACCAAGGCTTAAGGTTACTTGTAATCAAAAATACACCAACCATTCCAAATGCTGCAAGTAATACGGTCATTTCAAATGTTACTGGAATAAAGGATGGGACAGCAGCGTGGTCCTTTCCTCCAATGATCATAGGCCAGTCAAATTTCATCATGTAAAATTGCATGATAAGAGCCAGTGAAGTCCCCAGCAATCCAAACATAAAAGCTGCAATAGGAAGCCTGCTTCTTCGATAACCCAATACCTCATCTAAGCCATGTACTGGAAAGGGGGAATAGACTTCATGGATTTTGACGCCGCTTTTTCTAATTTTAACCACTGCATCCATTAGGACATCCTCATCTTCATATACTCCGAGGATAAAATTTTTATCTCTTTCCATGTGCTTATTTTTTGATTTTAACAGAGGATGATTTTACAATTGATTTGACTTCGAACATGTTGATTACCGGGAAGAACTTCGCAAACAGGAAGAAAAGGGTAAAGAACAAGCCAAAAGTAAAGAGATAAACCCCAACATCTGAAATGGTTGGATAGAACATCACCCAAGACGAAGGTAAGAAGTCTCTATGAAGAGAGGTAACGATGATAACAAAACGCTCAAACCACATCCCGATATTTACAACCAAGGACAATAGGAAAGTGGCGACAATCGAAGTCCTGATTTTCTTGAACCAAAACAATTGAGGAGATATCACATTACAAGTCATCATAGACCAATAAGCCCACCAGTACGGCCCAAACATTCTGTTGATAAAGGCATACTGTTCCGCAGCAACGCCTGAATACCATGCCATAAAAAATTCTGTGATATAAGCTATACCTACTATAGAACCGGTAATAATAATAACGATATTCATTAATTCAATGTGGCCAATAGTGATGTAATCTTCCAGGTGGAAAACTTTCCTGGTTACGATCATCAAAGTCAATACCATGGCAAATCCCGAGAATATAGCCCCTGCCACGAAATATGGAGGAAAGATAGTGGTATGCCATCCTGGAATGACTGAGGTAGCAAAGTCAAAAGATACAATGGTGTGCACGGAAAGTACCAGAGGTGTGGCCAAGCCGGCAAGAATCAAAGCTACTGATTCATACCTCATCCATGTTTTTGCGGCTCCATCCCAGCCAAAGCTTAAGGCGCCATAAATGGTTTTCCTCAAACCAGTAGCCCGGTCTCTAATGGTAGCGAAATCGGGAATAAGACCAATGTACCAGAAAACAAGAGAAACAGAGAAGTAGGTAGAGATAGCAAACACGTCCCAAAGTAGTGGGGAATTGAAATTCACCCACAAAGAGCCGAAAGTGTTGGGTAAAGGCAGTGCCCAATAGAACCCTAACCAAGGCCTGCCCATGTGGATGACAGGAAACATTGCCGCACAAATTACAGCAAAAATTGTCATCGCTTCTGCTGCCCTGTTGATAGCCATTCTCCATTTTTGCCTGAAAAGCAAAAGCACCGCGGAAATCAGTGTTCCAGCGTGACCAATACCCACCCACCAGACAAAGTTGGTAATGTCCCAAGCCCAACCGACGGTTTTATTAAGCCCCCACATTCCGATGCCTTCCCATAGGGTTGCAGCCAAAGCCAAAAAACCAAGGAGAAGGACACCAACTGAAACCAAAAAAGCCAACAACCAAGCCAGACTTGGCTTGCCTTCGACTTGTCTGGAAATATCATGAGTGACATCTTTCAGGGTTTTACCACCGGTAATCAGCGGTTCACGTACGGATGAAGTAACCTGCATAGTTTATAAAATTTTTATTACGCTTCTGATTTATCCTTATTTCTGATTTTTGTAAAATACCATACATTGGGACTTACGTTTAGGTATTCTATGACGTGGTAAGCCCTTTCTTCATTGACTTCTTTAGTCGCAGAAGTGGTGTTTTCTTCTATTTTAAGCATGTTGGTGATCTTGCTGTCTGGATCATTCATGTCTCCAAATACTATGGCATCTGTAGGACAGGCTACCGCACAGGCTACATTGATTTCGCCGTCTTTTATTTTTCTTCTCTCTCTTTTGGCTGTCAATTTACCTGCTTGAATTCTCTGAACACACATGGAGCATTTTTCAATGACTCCTCTTGCTCTAACCGTAACATCAGGATTCAATACCATTTTGCCAAGATCATCATTTTGAGCCACATTCACAGCCGAAAAATCTTTATTGTCATGGTATTTGAACCAATTGAATCTCCTTACTTTATAAGGACAGTTGTTGGCACAGTATCGAGTACCAATACATCTGTTATAAGTCATTTGATTTAATCCTTCAGAAGAATGGGTAGTCGCGGCGACAGGACACACTGTTTCGCAAGGCGCATTATTACAGTGTTGACACATCATAGGCTGAAAGGTCACCTGAGGATTGTCCGCGGCTATTTCCAGCTCCTTAGCACTTGAGGCGCCTTCAGCTGAACTGTAATAACGGTCTATCCTTATCCAAGCCATTTCTCTTCGGTTAAGCACTTCTTGCTTTCCTACTACAGCCACATTGTTCTCCACTTGACATGCAACGGAACATGCACTGCAACCAATACAGGAGTTCATGTCTATGGCAAGTCCCCAGTGATGCTGACTATAGTGATGTCCTTTCCATAGAGAAATCTTGGATGGCTTTACAAATTTTCCGTCTGTATAGATTTCAGGATGGTATCTTCCTGCTGATGGATTCTCCTTGTATTCCGGTAAAGTTGCCTCTTGAATCACATATTCCCTATCCATAAAAGTCTGATGGGTCTGCGTTTGGGCAATTCTGTAGGAATCTGCCGTTATTTCAATGCTAACTCCCTCAGTAATGTCATAATTGACAAATCCTTTTGAAATGTCAAGTAAACTATAGGCATTCACACCTACTCCATTTCCCACCTTTCCGGCCTTAGTTCTACCGTAACCAAGTGCCAAACCTACAGTTCCTTCAGCTTGACCAGGCTGTACCAAAACCGGTAAAGTCAAAGTCTTGCCTCCAACTGTAATTTGGGCCATTTTGGTGCTACCCTCAGACATTCTAAGGTTGTTTTCACTTGCCCATTTTTGGGAAACGGTAAGGTAATTATCCCATGTAGCTTTGGTTATGGGATCGGAGAGTTCTTGAAGCCATGGATTATTGGCAAAAGTACCATTGCCAATACCTATTTTTTGATAGATAACCAATTCGGTACCTTCCGATTGTGCTTTATATTGGTTGCTGATGGCTGAAGCAGCACCAGAAAGTCCCTGACCTCCTGAAATGGATTCTTCTTCAACTTCTTCAGCAACTGCGTACACCCCATTGTACAATGCCTGATCCCAGAAATCTTGGAAACCAGCAATTTCGGTTTGATTCTCAAACATTTCGGCTTTCCATCCGTCCTGAATGAATTCATAATAACCTTTTTCATTACCAGCCCATTTCAAAAAGGATTCCTGTGCCTGTCTGGTATCAAATAGCTTTGATATCACCGGTTGGGATAAACTGTATTCCCCTTTCCTTGGATTAAAATCATTCCATGACTCAAGATAATGGTGATCAGGGGCTACAAACTGAACCAAGGAGGCCGTCTCATTCATGGTCTCATTGGTGGAAACAGAAACCTTGGCTTTGCTGATAGAAGCAGCTATCTCTTCTCCTTTCGGATGGTCATAGACAGGATTACAATTATAGAAAATCACTCCGCCTACTCTTCCAGCACTAAGGTCAGCCACAAATTGATTCATTTTGGCATCATCCCCTTTTCTGAAGTAAGAAGGTTTGGAAAGATTGATGGTTTGACCCGTGTTGCCCAACAAATCATTGATGGCATTGATGACTACTTGAACATTTGGGTCATTGGAACCGGATACGACTATCGATTTACCTCTGCTGGCCCAAAGTTCATTGGCTGCCTTCTCAAGGTGTGGAATATCAATGTTTGTACTACCCGCAGCCGAAGCGCCAGCCTTTCTGGCTACAAAATTATACAATGCCAAAACGGCCAAACCTGATTGAGAAGCTTTAATTGGAGTTCTATAGTCCGCATTAGCTCCTGTTAAAGATAGGTTTGACTCAAACTGGAAATGCCTGGACATTTCAGGCCTGTCTTTGGAGATTTTGCGACCTTGGCTGTACTGTTTGGCAAATTCAATGGGTGAAATCCAAGTACCCAGAAAATCAGCCCCGAAGCTGACAATCACATTTGCTTTGTCAAAATGATAGGTTGGCAATACGGACTGGCCAAAAAACGTTTCATTGGCTTTCAGAATCCCATATTGAGAAATAGGATCATAGGTGATAACTTCCGCACCGGTACTTTCGACCAAAGCTGTTATCGCCTTCTCTGTAGAGGGAGATAGAATGGTGTTGGTGACAATTTTTACATTTCCGGCAGACCGCAGTTTAGAGGAGACCTCATTGTCAAGCGTGGACCAGTCTGTCCTTTCTCCGTTGATATAAGGTCCTGCTAATCTTTGTTTGTCATACAATGTCAATACCGATGCTTCCACAATGGCATTGACACCACCTTTGGTGATGGGGGATAAAGTATTGCCCTCAATTTTAATGGGTCTGCCTTCTCTGGTCTTTACTACAATGGAAGCATAGTCACCTCCACTGGCAAAGGTCGTTGCATAGTAATTTGGAATGGAAGGATTGATGTCAACAGGTTTGTTGACATAAGGTATGGCTTTCCTTATTGGTGCTTCACAGGCGGCCAAAGAAGCTGCTGCAATACTGAAACCCATCATTTTTAAAAAATCCCTTCTAGAGGCGCTTCCATCAGTGTTTTGATTGATCGGCAAATAGTCAGGAAATTCCTTATCCGCATTTTTTATGAATTCAGGATCGTTGGTTAACTGCTCCAATCCCTTCCAATAGGTCTTTTTGTTTTCCTTCATTTTATATTAAAGAAAAGAATGTTCTTAAAAGATTTTAAATATTAATAGTGGCACTTCGCACATTCCAAACCGCCGATGTCTTTCACACGTAATGCATCTTTGGAATCAGCATGAAGCTGTACTAATTTATCATAGTATTCGTTGCCAACCGCTGCAATTTCAGTTTGCCTGTGGCAATCAATGCACCAGCCCATGGTCAAAGTGCTGTGCTGATATACTACTTCCATTTCTTCAATTGGTCCATGACAGGTTTGGCATTCGATGCCACCCACTTTGACATGTTGGGAGTGATTGAAGTACGCCAGGTCAGGAAGATTATGAATCCTTACCCATTCAATAGGCTTATTGTTGTCAACTGCATCGTAAATTTTGGCAATTTCAGGTGATATACCTTCTTTACCACCTACATTTTGGATATGGGTGTGGCAATTCATACAAATGTTGGCAGATGGTATATTGGCCGATTTTCCAATTTCCACTCCCGTGTGGCAATATTGACACGGAATTTCATATTGACCGGCATGAAGTTCATGGGAATAAGCTATTGGCTGTTTCGGCGCATAGCCTTGTTGGATACCAACAGAATACAGACCATCTATGGCAGTTTTTGCTACTAAGGCAATGACAATTGCAGTGACAATAATAATGAAAGCATCACTTTTTAATACTGCTTTATAATTGGTTTTCTGTGATATAAATTCTTTATCTGTTTCATCTAAATCTTGGTCTTTCAGGTATTTGGTCAACACTGAAATAATAAGACCCAATACAACCAAAATCAACAATAGGATGACCACCAATACCCCTAAGATTAAGGTAAGGTATTCGGTGGGAATACCTCCGCCACCACCAACTTGACCACCTCCCTCTCCTGCAGCTGCGGCGGCATTTGGATCTACTTTGTCGCCATACTCCACATAAGCCAATAGGTTAAGGACATCTCCATCTGACAAAAACTCATGGGAAGGCATGACTGTATTGTTCCATTCCCTGAACAAAGCAACCGCTTGGGCATCTCCGGATTGAATGAGCTTCTGGGAATTAACGATGAACTGTTTGGCCCAATCCAATTCCCTCCGCTCCGTAACTCCTCTCAGCATTGGACCGGTATGATTTTGATCCAGTTTATGGCATTGCCTACAGTTGGCATTGAAAATGGTCTTACCCGCAGCTATCGCTTCGGCATCTTCCGGAACTTCCGGGTCTACTGCGAAGGCCTGTGATCCCAACATGAAAACAAATACCATGATCATGGTACCCATCTTTAGCGGAAAATTAAATAATGAGCGATTGAACGACATATTTATTAAGAATTAATCTGATTGTTCGAGATTTCAATAAATCCTCACAAAGGTACTACCCAAGTTCTATTTTTCAAACAAGACGGATTCAAGCTAGACAACAAAGTCAAATTACTGCATTTAATTGTAAGTATCTGTAAAATAGCACATTAAAAGTGCCTCTCTTCTTATAATATTTATTTAGAATGTTTATAAATAATGAGAATTATAGATTATTCTAATCTAATTTCAAGACAATTTTGATAGGATACAATTTAAAAATACAATAAATCTTAGCTGTAAGTCGTCACAGCTTTCTGTCTCTTCAAAAAATAAAGAAATGGTTTTTGGTTAAACACATTTAATACCTACATTTGCAAACCAAATGCAAAAAGGTCGAGTGGCCGAGTGGCTAGGCAGAGGTCTGCAAAACCTTGTACAGCGGTTCGAATCCGCTCTCGACCTCCAAACAAAAAACCATCATTCAACAATGGTGGTTTTTTGTTTGTCAATTTTTTCCGGGTTCCTTCTTTAACCTCTTTTCTACAAATTCCCGAAGTTTAAGTCTATACCCTTCTTCGCTGCCATCGTACAAAGGAGTAAAGCCATGTTTTTCAGGAAAGTTTTCCATGTGAAGGGTCTGGGTAGGAAAAGCAAACCTGACTTCAAGCTCATTGGCAAGACTTAAAATTCTAACCAACAACTCATGTCTCCCTTGTAATTCCTGAGGCCAAGTAGGTACCTCAAAAAAAACATAAAACATGATGTTGAGACTATATGCAGACAAGTCATTGAAATATATGTTATAATAATCTTTTCTGGTCGTAGGGTGATTTTTCACGATTTCGCGCAATCCATCCACAAACACCTCAATGAGTTCAGGTGGGGTGTCATAGGTTATGGTTAACGTGGTGAAAAACCTTCGGTACTTTCTGAGTCCATGGTTGTCTATGGTTGCATCAGCAATTTTTCCATTGGGAATGTAGGTGACGGAATTTCTAAATGTCCTGATTCTGGTAGATCTGAATCCTACTTCTTCCACCGTGCCATCCACTTCCCCACTCGTTATCCAGTCTCCAACTTGAAAAGGTTTGTCTATAAAAATCATGATGGAACCAAAGAAATTTTTGATGGTATCCTGGGCTGCCAAAGCAAAAGCCAGTCCTCCAATGGACAAACCAGTAAGAAATGGGACTATATCCAACTGAAGCCCATCCTTCAAAATAAACAGAGACCCAATGACGATAACAAATGCCTTTAAGGTCTTCCTTAAAAGAGGCACCAATTGGTCATCAAGCGTGGATTCGGTTTTCTCAGCCAACTTGGCGAAATACATCGAAACCAAATCCACCAGCTTGTAAAAAATAATGGTGATTATAAAGGGCTTGGCCGCATTCAATATCATTGTAATCCAGGAAACCACCTGTATGGGTAGCTGCAATACCCTGATAAAAATATCCAGCAACACCACAATCAAATAAATACTTACAATTCTAGCTACAGGCAGCAAGTACTTCTCGCCAACCTTGCCATATCCCAAACGCTCCAGTAAATACAACAAACCTCTATCGACCAAAAAGGTGAAAACCTTATGGGAAACAAAAATCATCAAGATCAGGATAAAGACCCCTACCAATTGCCAAAACTTGAGGCCTATATAAACCTTATTACCCAACTGAGGAAGCAGATTCAATAACCTGGATGTTCCAAAAGGATATGTTTCTTGATGGATTTCCTGAATATGGGCAGTGGTGAAAGCAGAAAATTTCCAGGCATTTCCTGATTTTTCCAGATATACCCTTGGCATCCGCTGTGCATTGAAAAAGTAAATTTGCTGATTACTGTGTACGCTATCCACATAATCAGCATTGGTAGGTAAGTCTCCTAATCTGACATATATTCCATTCCCATCAAAAATCTGTTTGAGTTTGATCACCAAATCCACTGCAGTCTCTTCGCTGACATTGCTCTCTAAAGTAAGGGTTTTGGCAGCAACCTTTGGCTTAAAATTATCCTCTCGGAGGTTATACAAAAAAGTAAGCGCAGTATTGTAGGGTGAGGAAAGGTTGTTGTAATCTTGGGGGTCGACTGGTAAATTGTCCTGATCCGTCAAAACCTGCGCGGCTGCGGGACCAAAGGACAACAAAAAAAATAAAAGGTATAAGAGTGTGTTTTTTATCATGATTCTATCGATATTTTATCAATGCCCATAAGAGGACGCCCTACCCATGTGTCTTACAAAGGCATTTTAAATTCTGACCACCTGTTTTCAAAGACTGTAGTAATGCTATATTCATTTTGACTACCAGAATATTTTACTTGGATGGGAAGCGCACCATTGATGGGTCGGGTATTTAATAGCTCTCCTTTAAGGTTGTAGAGATAGATGAACTCCTGAATAGGGTCTATAACAACGAAAATGTTCTTATCTCCTCCGAAGGTGAAATACTGAAAAGTCAACTCATCTGACATGATGTTTTTTTCAAAAAGTGGTTCAAGTTCCTGATTTAGAATGGAAATTTTGTTGAAGGAGTTTACTACAAATACATGTTGATTGCTGGACTGATCCCTAACCAAGTGAAATTTAGTTTCCCTATCAGGCCGGGTCAGCTGATTTCGGAAAGAAAGCTCCCCTCTGAAATTCACCTGAACAATTTCCCCATCTTCTGTAATTGTGGTCAAAAGTGTTTCAGATGATTTACTTCTTTGGATCAAGGCGTAATCTGTATTTACTTTCTGGCCAATCTGAATGGGATTTCCACCTTTTACTTCCCCTCTTCTGTTCATGAAATAGAGTTCCCCGTTTTTGTTGAGGCTAACCATAAAATCTCCCATACCTGAAATGCGGTGGTGGGCAGGTGCATTGGCCAAAGGCCCACGGGTGGGTTTAGGATTCCATCCTTCAAGAGCTTCTCCTTTTTGATTGAATAAAAACAAATCACCATTCGAGCTTCCGACAAAGTACCTGTAATCTCTGGTGTTGTTATAATCCACCAAGCTGAGGTGGGTAAAGGGCGCATCACCTGGCCTTGAAATGGGGTAATTTGGCAAAGAGTTTCCCAATCTATCCAAGGCGTGGATCGAATTGGCGGTCGCAAATAAGAGTTGCAGTTTGCCGTTTTTATAAAAATCAATCTGAAAAACCGGTGATACAATGGGACCATCTATCGCTTGAGAAAAAATCATATCCCCTTCTCCGTTCAAAAGATAAATTTGATTGGAAGCTCCTTGAACCAAAAAATCTATGCTTTTGTCATTGAAATTTTGGAGAGAAATGGGCCCATAAGTTAACTTTTGTGGGAAATTGAAGGATTTGGTTTCTTCCAGCGTCACATCCTTTACAGGTTTGATGGGTGCTAGGTTGTAACCAAGCTCAAGGTTAACGTATTGGTTGGCACCTGCTTCACTCAACTGAAGCGCTATCAAATCCAAAGATTGAAGCTGTGGAGCATATTTTTGAAACAGTACTTTCCAGTTTGGAGTGCTGTTTCGCAAAATGGTACTCCAAAGTCTGGGGATGTTGATTAGGAAATTAAATCCAGACTCTTTTGAAATGCCTTCCAAAAAACGTCTATGCACAATGGATTTACCCCAAGTATTGTCCATATAAAGGTCATCAAGAAAAATCCGGATGGCCTTTAAATTATTGCCAAATATGAGCATGTCATTCATTTGGGCGATATAGGTGTTTTGGAAACCTTTGAATTGACCCTCAAACAGATGTGCTGGAAATTCTTCCATCTCCACCAGGAAGATTTCTTTGTCAAGGTAATAATCCGCCATCCAATGTGTGCTGTCTTCCTGATTGATGGAAAGACTGAAATTTTTCAGAAGTGCGAGTTGTCCCTGAATATCTTTGGTTCCAAGCAACATGATTTGGTCTGTACCTTCCGAACCGTCATTTTCAAGCACCATATACCCAATTTCTCCGCTAAGTTGTTCCAGAAAGGATTTGTCTAGCAGTAAATTTTCAATATCTGCCTCAACAGTGTTCCTACCTTGGAATCCCTCTTGTTGAATCTCTCTGATCTGCTTGACATCTTGTAAATTGTATTGGTAAAAAAGTGCGGTTCTATTGGAAATGAAATTGCTGAACAATCCTACTGTCTGGGAGGTGGTATGTCCAAAATTCACCTTTTGACCATCTTTAAAAAAAGCAAAACCATCCATAAAGACTTTGTTGGCTGCAAATTGCAATTCAAGATTGGCGGAAACGCCTAATTTAGAAAAACTTTGGAGAGAAACAGGCAGGGCATTCGCACTGATTCCTTCTATAAATTTACCCAAACCTTGGCTATCAATTCTAAGAACACCTAGGCCCTTGGGGTGAGGAAGTGAAGTGTAAAGGGCCCTGTTCTTTTCCTTAAACCCTACCAAATCATTACTTGCATCGTGTCTAATGGCATCCTCCACCAAGAAGGAAGTTTGGCTGGCAATCAATACGTTATGGATCAAACTGTAACTTAAGGTGCCTTCATTCTCTGCATTTCTGTATTCATAAATGGTTCTCCCACTGTAATTCCTTTGATTTATCTGGCCCTTACCTCTGAGTTTACTTTCCAAATCCTTCAGAAATTCCTTTTGATCATTGTCCGGAAAGGAAAGAGAGAAGAGGAAATCAAAATCTTCTCTTCCTGTGGGGTGCAGGGAAATAGCCAGTTTATTTCCTTTCAAGGATTTGTCCAACTGCCCACTTCCTCCCAACAAGCTGTCCAAGTCCAACAATTGCTGCTCTACCAATTTCAGTGAAGGGATATCGGACAGTCTATTCCAAATCGGTTGATCGACTAAGGCATTCCATGCCTGAATGGGCTCATTGGTTTCAAATAGAAATATGGCATTTCCATCCACCAAGTCCGCTGCATCCAGTTTTTTATCGAAAAAATTTTTAAAGAAAATAAAATAGCCTGCCAAGCAAAAAGTCAGCAATATGAGTATGATTAGCAGCGTTTTTAGGGTTCTCACGAGAGAAGATTGACTTTAAAGGTACATCAAGCATGCTCCTATTTCACTTAGAAGCAATCTTAAAAAAAATAGGGTGGCCCGGAGATTAACTTCCGGACCGGCATATAGCCTATTCTATTTTTGGGAGATTTTGTCCAATACAGACATGACCTCTTTTACATGGTTTCTTGACTCTTCCAATAGGTCTTTTTCTTCCTTGTTCAACTCAAGTTCAAGTACTTTTTCAATACCATTTTTACCCAAGATCACAGGTACACCCAGATAGCAATCATCTATGCCGTACTCTCCATCTAGTTTGATGCAGACTGGAAATACCCTTTTTTGGTTTTTGACAATCGACTCCACCATTTGCGCCGCTGCAGAACCCGGAGCATACCAAGCAGATGTACCCATCAATTTAACCAATTCACCTCCCCCGAATTTGGTCCTTTCGATGATTGCATCCAGTTTGGATTTTTCGATCAATTCGGTTACAGGAATTCCCGCTACCGTGGTATATCTTGGCAGAGGAACCATGGTATCACCGTGTCCGCCCATCAAAATAGCTTGGATCTCTTTGGGAGATATATTCAATTCTTCGGCAATAAAGGCCCTATATCTGGCGGTATCCAGGATACCAGCCATGCCCATTACTTTGGTTTTGGGGAGTTTTGAGGTGATATGAGCCTGGTAAGTCATGACATCCAAAGGGTTGGAAACCACAATGATGATGGCATTAGGGGAATGTTTGACCACCTGTTCCGTAACAGATTTGACAATTCCAGCATTGGTTTCAATCAAGTCGTCCCTAGTCATTCCTGGTTTTCGCGGTAAACCTGAAGTAATCACGACTACATCAGAATCAGCAGTTTTGGTGTAATCGTTGGTGCTTCCCACAGTCCTGCTGTCATATACATTAATAGGGGCTTTTTGCCAAATATCAAGGGCCTTTCCTTCGGCTACTCCTTCTTTGATGTCTACCAATACAATTTCTTCTGCAATTTCTCGGTATGCCAATACATCAGCACAGGTAGCACCTACATTACCGGCTCCAACTACGGTTACTTTTGTCATGATTTATGGATTAATTTTTATCGGATAACTTTATTTTTTTAAAACTGCGCTAAGTTAGTAATCAAAGCGTGCTTTTTAAAGGATTCAAATAATTACTTGAAAGTAATTTTGGATGGAAGGTGGATGTAGATACGATTCCGGTCTAACGAAAAAAAGTGTCCCTCCATAAAAAAATTTTAACTGCTGACGACCCAAGTTTCATTCTTTTCCCTATTTGGACTCAACGTTGTTCAAACATTTGCCCTAATTTGAAAAAACCAAAAGAACTTTGGTATGATTTGAAAAGCCGGTGGTTGTTCTCATTGTAAAATTCAGCCAGCGAGGTCATCATTTTTGCCTTGATTTTGGGATCACTGTCAAACAATTCATGCATCGCAAAACTTGGAATGACCATCAATTCGGCTTCTTCTGAAAGTACAATAGCCGAATATATTCTTTTACTGCCTTCTAATAATGAGTTTTCTCCAAAAGCTTCCCCCCTTCTAAGGTCACTGATGCTTTCAAAATTATCCTTGATATCTATGTTAAGACTGACCCATCCTTTCTTGACGATATAGAAAGCCTGGCTGGGATCATTTCTGAAAAAAATAACCTCATCCCTTCTGTACATTCTGTAATGAATCGCAGGAATTAGCCTCGCCATCTCTAAATTTTTCAGCCTTGCAAAAAACCGTACCTGAGACAAAAATTCAAAAACCTCCAATTCTGCTTTACTGTAGGTCTTTTTAAAGGGATTGATCATGACTCTTTTCTTTTAAATACAAAATATTTTTGGTGTGTGTGGTTACCGAAAACCGATCATCTATCCTCAAACCGATCACCCATACTATATCTTCACCGGAACAAAGCACATGAATGTTTTTCTTATGAATGAGGGGTACTTTCAAATCTATCAAAAAATCACTGATTTTTTTAAAGTTTTTCATCCCCAGGGGTTGAAATCTGTCACCTTCACCCCAAAGTCTCAACGTCAGTGGAAAAGTCAGGCGATCCTGGTCCAGCATGGCATTTTCAGAATTCTTGTCCAGTTTGAACGGAGGCCTAAGCCGCATCATGTGATAGGCTTTGTCGTTTACTCTAAACTCCACTTCTGTTTCCTTTAGGATCTTGTGGTCCAAAAGTTCTTGGGGAATTGGACCTAGAATAAGTGCTTGCCTATCGACATTGAGTAAAAATCCAAGGGAAAGAAAGGACTGACCTGAACCCTCATTATGAATTGATTGGTCCAGCTGTTCAACCTGATCGTAGTTAAACCCGAATTTCCTCAACCAATAATACAACAATGATTTTCTTCCCGGAGTATTCTTCAGGTCTGTAATTTCCAAATATTGGTATTTTCCTTCTTTTTTGAGTTTTTGATCCAACCAGTTTTCATGAAAATGAAAAAAAGCCTTGCCAGTATCTTTCAATCTTTCAAAACTCTGCAACATGGTGGTCAATACGTCAGGGTTTCCTTCCTTTAGAATCGGAATTAGCTCGTTTCTAATATAATTGCGTTTGTATTTATTGGATGCATTTGAACTGTCTTCTCTCCAAGTCAGCTTTTCGGTTTGGGCATACTTAATAATTGTTTCTTTGTCAAATATCAGAAGGGGTCGAATTATCCTTTCTCTCCTTTCAGCCATGCCATAAATCCCCTCAATGCCTGTTTCCCTCATGAGGTTCATCAAAATGGTTTCCAATTGATCATCTGCATGTTGGGCCAAGACCATGGCATCATAGCCTTTTTCATCCAAAAGTTGGTGAAACCAGAAATACCTCAGCTCTCTCGCTGCCATTTGGACGGAAATTCCCTTTTCTTCAGCATAGTTTAATGTATCGAAGGCTTTAGCATAAACTTGAACTCCCATTTCCTTTGCCAAAGTCTTTACCAGAGATTCATCCCCATCACTTTCTTCATCCCTAAGTTGGAAATTGCAGTGGGCCATGTCAAAAGCAATTGCTGTGGTCTTCAACAGGTGGGCAAGCACTACGCTGTCTACTCCACCACTGATGGCCAACAAATAGCGCTGATGATGATCCAAAAGTTTTTTTTCCCGTATATGAGTGATAAACTGATCCAGCATAATCCAAAAATACCATTTTTGGTTAATTTTGCCGATCATATCGAAAAGAATGCACCAAAAGAATTTCACCCTTATTTTCCTTTTCACCCTTTTCCTTCATAGTGAAGGCTGGTCTCAAACCCCGGATCAGGGTGGCGCACCTTTAGAAATCATCACTGCGGAGGAGTTGGAATTTGAAAGGGTAAGGGGGTATCAGAGGTTGTTGAGAAATGTTCAAATGAAGCATCAAAACAGCCTCATCTATTGTGATTCAGCCCATTTTTATGAGGAGCAAAACTTGGCCAAACTGTTTGGCAACGTAAGAATCGTCGACCAAAAAGATCCTGTGGTGACTACCAGCAAATATGCCGAGTATGATGGTAACACCAAAATTGCCAAACTGAGGAATACAGTGGTTTTCAAAAACGAAGGTACTACACTTTATACCGACTACCTTGATTACAATCGGTTAACCGGTGTTGCCGACTATTTCAATTCGGGAAAAGTGGTTGATTCAACCAATGTTTTGACCAGCCAAAATGGGCGATACCAGACCCAACTCGAAAGAATCACCTTCACAGAGAATGTGGTGTTGGTCAACCCGGATTACACACTTAAAACCAACCACTTGGTATACCTTACCATTCCAAAAACCGCCGAAACCAAAGACATCACCAATGTCATTTCCAAGGACGGTGACAAGCTGAATGCGAGAAGGGGAAGTTTTTATGATACTGAAAACAAGTTATTCAGGTTTTTTGATGGAGATGTAGAAACCGAAAATACTTTTATTACCGGTGAAATTCTCTATTACGATGAAACAGCCATGTATTACGAAGGAAAAGAGAACGTAAGCATTTTCAATAAAGAAAGAAACCTTGAGGTCTTTGGCGATGAGGGTAAGCACTGGGAAGACCGTAAATATTCCTTGGTCTACGGCAACGCCTTGGTACAAAAATATTTTGAGATGGATACCCTTTTCATGATTTCTGATACTTTGATTTCACAGGACGGCGAAGAAGAATCCCAAAAATTCCTCTTGGCGTTTGAGAAGGTCCGGATGATCAAATCTGAAATGGCTGGTCGATCCGATTCCTTGGCCTATATTTTTTCGGACTCTACGATCCATCTTTACCGAGATCCAGTCTTGTGGAACGACAAAAGCCAAATCACCGCCGACAGCATAAGTTTTCTGATTGCAAATGAAGAACTTGACAGGGCATTGCTCAGATACAAAACTTTTGCGATTACCCAAGATACCATCAATAATTTCAATCAGATAAAAGGCAGAAAAATGACCGCCTTTTTCAAGGATGGTGACATAAGTAAACTGGATGTGGAAGGTAATGGAGAGTCTCTTTATTTTGCTTTGGAAAATGATACCACACTCAAGGGTCTAAATAAACTGATTTGTGGCAGAATCATGATGTATTTTGAAGAGGGAAATATTAAAAAAATAAACCATACCATCAATCCGGAAGCAACTTTTACTCCTCCACAATTGTTCGAAATGGATAAGCTTAGGCTCGAGGGATTTGTATGGCGAGAGGAAGAAAAGCCTGAAATGGAGGACATTTATGCATGGAGGACACCAAAACCAAGGAAAGAGGAAGAGTTTAATTTCTTCAATCAGCCTGATGTAAGATTGCCTTTGCCGGATGAGGACGAAATCCAAAAAATATTGAATGAAAATCAAAATAAAATACCTCAAAAGAAACTCATTGAAAACTTAAATTTGGAATAGCCTTCTAAAACGGCATACCCAAATATATATTTCATCGAGGTTAACATTTTTTAACCACGAATCCTTTAAAAACCGAAACCTAATTTGTATTTTTATTCGTATATTAAGACGTGAGCGAAAACTCCAAAATGACCAGCTTATTGATTAAAACTTTACATGAAAAAGATTCTGTCGCTAATTTTTACACTCTTGATGCTATACGTGCCTCTTGTCCAGGCTCAGCAGATACGTGTACTAAGCGATGCGCCGGAATTTGAAGGCAAAATCAATACCTCTCAAAGAAAATCCCTGATCATTCAAAACGAGACCAACGAGGAACAGGAATATGTTCTGAAATTTTTGCGTGGCAATGTGGGGTCATCCCAAAATCTCAAAGTATGCCTTGGGGATGCCTGCTTTGATCCCAGAAAAGACCTTGCTAAAATAAAATTTAAACTCAATCCCGGAGAAATTTATACTGATCTTTACCTTGAATTTGAATTGGGCATCAGTGAAGGCAAAGGAAACTTTGACCTCCACTTTGTCAATACCAAAAACATTCGGGAAACCTTTATGGTAGAAGCTAAATATAACGTATCCAACCCCGGGGGAGACGGGAATGAAGTGGACCATAGAGACATTCGCATCAGCAGCGTTTATCCCAACCCCAGCAATAGAATTGCGCAGCTCGATTATGAAATCAAAAACCCCCGATCCAACGCAACCATTTTGGTGAACAGCTTTATAGGAAATCCAGTCCAAAGTTTTGAACTTAACCCCAATGCCAATACTCTTGTCATCAATGTGGCCGATTTAGACCCAGGGATTTATTTTTACACCTTAATTGTGGACAACAAAAATATTTTCACAAAAAAGCTCGTTGTGAAAAGGTAGTAAGCCAACCAACCTACAGATTAGCAATAATTTGATACAGAATTTAAATCCCTTATATTTGCAGCTTGAAAATGATGACAAAGCTTAAAAATTCCATATTGTTTCTTCTTATAGCCATGCTTGGATTTTCTTGCGGGCAATTTTATAAGCTAGAAAAAAGTACCAACTGGGAGGAGCTATATAACGCTGCCAATGATTACTACCAAAAAGGCGAATACAACAAAGCCATCATTTTATTTGATAAAGTACTTCCTGTCATAAGAGGAAGTGAAAAATCCGAACTTGCTGAATTCAATTATGCCTATTCGCATTTTCACACCAAAAGATATATAGAAGCTGCAAATTATTTCAGTAATTTTCATTCAACCTACAACAGAAGTCCTTTGGCTGAGGAAGCTTTATTCATGAATGCCTACTCGCTTTATCTGGACGCTCCGGATTACAATCTGGACCAAACCAGTAGCAAGGACGCAGTCAATGCCATACAGGTATTCATCAATAAGTTTCCAGAATCTGATTCTTATGAAAGGGCAATGACAATGATAGATGACCTTCAGAAAAGATTTGAAGAGAAAGCCTATCAGGAAGCCCAAATGTACTTAAAACTTACACAGGGGCTTTTCCCTGGTGATTTCTATAGGGCTTGCATTGTGAATTTTCAGAACTTTGCAAAAAGATATCCAGACAGTAAATACAATGAGGAACTTGCTTATCAATTGGTAGAAGTGAGTTCTGCCTACGGTGAAAGAAGTGTATTTACCAAGAAAGAAGAAAGATTGAAAGAATCTTTAAAGTTTGCCAGTGAATTCAACCGCAAATATGCGGACAGCAAATATGTAAAACGGGTGAGCAACATTTCCAACAAAACCCAAACAGAACTGGAATCCCATATCAGGTTGAAAAAAGATTATGAAGAAAGAACGGCAGCAGCAAAAGCTGAAATGGATGCCGAACAAAGAAACCTGGAAGCTTCCCAGGCCCTCAAAGAAGCTGAAACGAATTCAGGAAATTAATCAATACAATATATATGGCAGTTAATCCATCCATCATCACCAGAGATTTGGACAAAATCTCAGACAAATCAGGGAACATATACGAATCCCTCCACATCACTGCTCAAAGAGCCAAACAAATCTCGTCCGCAATGAAAGAAGAGTTGAACAACAAACTCTCTGAATTTGCCAGCACAGTGGATAACCTTGAAGAGGTTTTCGAGAACAAAGAACAAATTGAGATTTCTAAATTCTACGAAAGAATGCCCAAACCCACCACCTTGGCCATTGATGAGTTTATGGAAGACAAGATCTTGTTTCGCTATCCTGACGAAGAAACGGGAACTGAATAATTAAAATGTCACTCCACGGTAAACGAATCTTATTGGGAGTTACTGGCAGCATAGCTGCCTATAAAGCATCACATCTGACCAGGTTATTGGTCAAAGAAGGAGCAGAAGTACAAATCATCATGAGTACTTCTGCTCTTGATTTTATTACCCCCCTCACCCTTTCCACCCTCTCGAAACGGCCTGTTCTCCATCGGTTTTACGATAAAGAAAACGGAGAATGGAACAATCATGTCACTTTGGGGTTATGGGCCGACCTGTTATTGGTTGCTCCCATTAGTGCCCATACCTTGGCCAAATTTGCACAAGGTCTGTGCGACAATCTCTTGTCAGCCACTTATCTTTCTGCACGATGTCCGGTCATGCTCGCACCAGCCATGGACCTGGACATGTACCAACATCCCGCAGTGGTAAAAAACATGGCCATCCTCAGAGATTTTGGACATCAAATCCTGGATGCTGAAGAAGGTGAATTGGCCAGTGGATTGAGTGGACAGGGGCGAATGATGGAACCTGAACACATCTTAGAACATGTGCTGACTTTTTTTTCCAAAAAAAATGATTTTTCTGGCAAGAAAATTCTAATTACTGCTGGGCCTACCTATGAAGCCATAGACCCAGTCAGGTTCATCGGAAACCACTCAAGTGGCAAAATGGGTACGGCTATAGCCTTGGAACTCGCTGCAAGAGGTGCAAATGTCGATTTGGTTTTAGGGCCAAGCCATTTGTCTCCCAATCATCCCAATCTAAAAGTACACAAAGTCATTTCCGCTGAGGAAATGTATTCCGCATGCCAAGGCTTACATTCTCAATCCAACATATCCATTTTTTCTGCTGCGGTGGCAGACTATGCACCTTCAGCACCTGCTAACGAAAAAATCAAAAAATCCGGCGATTCTCTCAATTTATCACTGAGAAAAAACGTGGATATCGCTTTTGAATTAGGGAAAAACAAACATTCCCATCAAATCCATGTTGGGTTTGCGCTCGAAACCCAAAAAGAGGAGACACATGCCAAAGAAAAACTACGGAAGAAGAATTTTGACATGATTGTATTAAACTCAATGAGAGACGAAGGGGCAGGGTTTAAAAATGACACCAATAAAGTAACCCTGTATTACAAGGATGGCAAGCAAATTTCTACCCCTCTCCTTTCAAAAACCGCCGTTGCAAAAATTGTGGTAGATGGATTAAAAAACATTCCGATTGTAATCTAAGCCGTTGTCATTTCGTTTACATTTCTGAAGCCTAATCTTTATATTTGAAAAAAGGTACATGCCAAATCAATTGACCATAAAGATTCTAAGATGGATTCTGTTGCCGGTTGTGTTAATCAGCGGTCATAATGTTCTTGCCCAAGAACTGAATTTTACTGTTACCATTAACAGTGACCGGGCAAGGATGCAGCAAACCGATGTTTTTCAGAACATGAAATCAACATTTGAGCAATTTTTAAATGGTAGAAGTTGGACAGGAGATGAATTCAGAACCCACGAAAGGATCAAGGGAAATCTTTTGATGACCATCAATGACATGCCACAGGTTAACCGTTTTAATGCCACTGTTCAGGTTCAAGTGGTCAGGCCTGTTTTTGGCACCAACTATGAGACGCTAGTACTCAATTTCATTGACAGAAGTTTTAATTTTGAATTCATGGAAAACCAGCCTTTGGAATTCAATCAATTTAATTTTTTCAACAATATCTCTTCCCTTTTGGCTTTTTATGCCATCATTTCCATTGGTTTGGACTATGATACCTTTTCTTTTCGGGGAGGCGATGCATTTTTTGAAACAGCCAATAACGTGGTCTCTAGGGCAGGATGGGACACGGACATGAGCGCCTCCAATAGGAGGAATAGGTTTTGGCTTTCCAATGAACTTTTCAATTCTCAAGCCATGGTCCCGGTAAGAGAGGCCTACTATCTGTATCACCGAAGGGGTATGGACCTCATGCTGACCAATCCGGAGGAGGGTTTTAAAAACATCTTGGCTTCCCTCCAAAACATTGCTGAAGTCAGCCAATTGCAACCCAACAGCATTTTGGTCATTTCTTTTTTAGATGCTAAATCGGATGAACTTAGTAAAGTACTTAAGAATGCCCCTTTAGACATCAAAGCAGAAGCGGTAGAAATCCTTTTGAAAATAGACCCCAATAATTCCCGAAAATACAACGAGATCCTAAAAGGTTAAAGCGTATTTTTTCCTAGTTTTGATCGCCAGATTCTTTTTACCATGCTAAAAAACCTCAGTATTTCCAATTATGCCCTGATCGAAAAACTGGAAATGACCCCATCTGCCTCCCTGAACATGATAACAGGCGAAACGGGAGCAGGTAAGTCCATTATGCTAGGCGCTGTAGGTTTGTTGTTGGGCAATCGAGCCGATACCAAGGCACTTTTCAACCAAAATCAAAAGTGCATAGTAGAGGGGGTTTTTGACATTCAAAATTATGGACTAGAAAACTTATTCAGCCAAGAAGATTTGGATTATGAAAGCCATTGTATCATCCGGAGGGAAATTGCACCAAATGGAAAATCAAGGGCTTTTGTCAATGACACCCCAGTCAGGCTCGATACCTTAAAAGAACTGGGTCAATCCCTCATGGATATCCACTCGCAAAATGAAAACCTTTCCCTTGGCGCCTCTACTTATCAACTGAAGTTATTGGACAACTATGGTCACACCCATGAATATCTTCAAGCTTATAGAACCAGCTATGACAAATTTCTGAATCTCCAAAACCGATATATCGATCTGAAAGAGGAAGCGCTTCAACTTCAGAAAGAAGCCGACTTCAATAAATTTCAGTTGGATGAATTATCCTTACTCAACTTAGAAGCGGGGGAGCAGGAAAAACTTGAGGAGGAACAAGAGATTCTGGACAATGCAGAGGAGATTAAAGGGAAGATCCAAGAAATCCTCAACAGCATGCAAGAAGAACAGTTTGGTAGTTTGAGCAGTCTTGCCACCGGATTTCAGGGTCTTCAGCAATTATCAAGGTATGGCCAGGCTTTTGATGCCCTTAAGGAACGTTTCCACAGCGTCTTGATCGAGCTCAATGACATTGCAGCGACTTTGGAACAGGAGGATGCATTGATAGAGGTGGATATGGAGAAGCTAAGTAGTATTGGAGATCGACTAAGCAAAATCTATCAGCTTCAAAAAAAACATGGAGTTGCCACGGTGGAAGCCTTGATTGGGCTGGAACATGATCTGGCAGACAAAGTCTTTAAAGTGGACCATCTTGATGAGCAATTGAAAGAAATCGAGCAGAGCAAGGAAAAAGAAGCCACAATCATGAAGCAACTTGGGCAAAATCTTTCTGATAAAAGAAAGGCTTGTACCCAATCTTTTGCCAAGGAATTGAGTGCACTGCTTCATAAACTTGGAATGGAAAAAGCTGTCATAGAAATCGTTTGTAGGGAGACCAAACCTTCTGCCAATGGAATGGATGAGGTTGAATTTCTTTTTTCGGCCAATAAAGGAATCGCTCCACAACCAATCAGGTCAGTGGCTTCCGGAGGGGAATTTTCCAGGTTGATGTTTGCCATCAAATACATCATGGCAGATAAAACTGCACTTCCTACCCTAATCTTTGATGAAATCGACACAGGGATCTCGGGAGAAGTTGCCCTTCAGATGGTACATATGATGCAGGAAATAGCCAAGAGACACCAAGTCATTTGCATCAGCCACCTCCCTCAAGTTGCTGCCAAAGGGGATCAGCATTATTTTGTTTACAAAGACAACAGTACCGAGAAAACCATCAGTAAGATCAAACTGCTTCAAAATGAGGAAAGAATCTTGGAAATCGCCAAAATGATCGCTGGTTCCAATCCATCAAGCAGCGCGTTTGAAAGTGCTAAGGAACTTTTGCAAAAATGAGGGAAAGTCTAGTTCGTTCTTGCTGTTCGCTATGAATAAAGAAACGCAAAATACAAAAATAGGTGTACCCACATTTTTTACTTAATTTTAAGCTGGAAAAGCCATTAACCAAATCATATAAATATGCCTGAAAATATTCTGAAAGGAAAAAAAGGGATCATCACTGGTGCCTTAGATGAAAATTCCATTGCCTGGAAAACTGCCCTAAAAGCCAAAGAACATGGGGCTAAATTTGTTTTGACCAATGCGCCTATAGCCATGAGGATGGGAGCCATTAAGGAATTGGCTGATGCCTGTGACACCATTGTGATTCCCGCAGATGCCACTTCCGTAGAGGATATTGAAAAACTTTATGCAGAGGCCAAAGAATATCTTGGTGGCAATTTTGATTTTTTACTCCATTCCATCGGCATGTCACCCAATGTAAGAAAAGGAAGAGCGTATGGGGATTTAAACTATGATTGGGCCCTAAAATCCTATGATGTATCGGCCTTGTCTTTTCACAAAATGATGCAGGTGGCAGAAAAAACAGATTCAATGAATGAATGGGGTTCAATTATAGGCCTCTCCTACATCGCCGCCCAGCGGGTCTATCCTTTTTACAGTGATATGGCCGAAGCCAAATCGCTGCTGGAAAGCATCGCCAGAAGTTATGGATATCGGTACGGCAAACTCAAAAAAGTCAGGGTGAACACCATTTCCCAATCCCCTACCAAAACCACAGCCGGTACAGGAATTGGAGGTTTTGATGCCTTCTATAATTTTGCGGAGGCCATGTCCCCTCTAGGCAATGCTTCTGCGGAGGCTTGTGCCGATTACATCATCACCATGTTCTCGGACCTTACCAAGATGGTGACCATGCAAAACCTATATCATGATGGAGGCTATTCCTTTACGGGAATAGCGGAAGAATTGATGGAAAAATACAGCGACAACGGCTAAAAAACCAAAAGCTCCTCTTTGGAGCTTTTTTCTTTTTCTTGTGTTAAGGTAACTTGGCCTCATTCCAGTTTTTCCAATCGCTCCAACAGGGGCGGATGGGAATAATTTACAAAAACATACCAGGGATGAGGGTTGATGTTGCTGAGCGTGTTGACGGAAAGTGTTTTCAGTGCTTCGGCCAAAGGGGGACCTGAAAAAGTCTCTTTGGCAAAAGCATCTGCTTCGAATTCATTTTTTCGGCTTAATATATTCATTCCTATGCCCAATAAGGTGGAGATTGGGGAAAAGAGCATGGTGAAACCAATGATGTTCAAATGAACGGATAAAATCGTCCCACCCAAAGCAAGGCTCATCTTTTCACTGAATATAAACAAAGAAAGGATGTAGAGCAGGATGCCCACCTGAAGGATGCCCACCACCATCCCCCAGATGATATGCTTTTTTTTGAAATGTCCTACTTCATGAGCCAATACCGCTACCAACTCCTCCGGGGTATGTTGTTCTATCAAAGTATCATACAAAACCACTTTCTTTTTTCTCCCAAAACCAGAGAAAAATGCATTTGCTTTAGATGACCTTTTGCTCCCATCAATAACAAAAATGTTGTCCAGACTAAAATCCACTGACTTAGCGTAACGCATGATCATTTCTTTCAGCTCACTGGGCTCAAGAGGTGAAAGCCGATTAAAGAGCGGCAATATCCAAGCCGTATAAAATAGATTTACCAAAACCATAAACAAGGCAGCGATGAGCCAAAACTGCCACCAAAAATGAGGTCCAATCCTATGAATCAACCACAACAATACCCAGAGTAACCCACCTCCTATGACAATGGAAAGCATGTATCCTTTTAACTTGTCCATGAAAAAAATCTTTGGAGTAGATTTGTTGAATCCATAGTTTTCTTCAATAGTAAATGTGTGGTAATAGTCAAACGGAAGCGAAATGAGATCAGAACCAATAAAAATAACCGCAAAATAAATGAGTGAAAGCAAAATGGGGTCATCCACATATTCCCTCAACCAAATATCTACCCAACCGAAAAATCCAAAATAAATAAATAAAAAGGTAAGGATAAAGGACAACAAGCCGGTATAAAGTCCAAATCTGTAATTGCTGAGTTGGTAAGCTTTGGAATTGAGTAGCTTCTCCCGATTCAGGTATTGTTCAAGGGTCTTAGGTACATCACCTGTAGGCCTTCTTACATTCAGCCAATTGAGCCATTTACTAAAAAGAAAATTGAAAGAAATAACCGCCAAAAGCAAATACTTCAAGCCCTCTGCATCCATGGTGGAATCTGTTTAAAATTTAGGACAAGGAAGAAGGGTATCTCTAAGTCTGGGTTTCCCTTGATTTTTGTCGGGAAGAACAAAGGAAAGACTGATCTCATGCGCACCTCCAGATTGAATACCCAACTGCGATACAGTGTAATCAAAAGAATAGCCTACGTTCATGCCAGAAGGCAGATTAACGCCCACCAGCAATACTATGGCATCGCGGTTACTTTGGTCATTGATCGGTTTGTATGGCAATCCTCTATACCATAGGCCCAAAACCAAGGGCTCCAAATAGAGATATGTACCTACATCCAATTGTTCAAAAGGCCCCTGCCTCTTGTAGTTTAGTGTAGGTGTAATCGATCTCTGCCTCCTCATGTGGGTATAATCTCCTCGGTAACCTCCCGTTCCCAAAGATATTCTGTAACCGGTATGTACCGAAAACTTTGTTGGCAGATTACTTACACCATCCAAAAACGATTGGTTAGGCTGATTGACATGGTGTGCTGAGGCTCCAAACCAGAAATTATTGGTAAAGACCAAACCACCAAAGGACAAAGACAACATATTGACAGGTTCACCCAAGCCACTGAGATCACCTCCAGGCAAAGGTTCAGAAAAGGGGTCTGCTGGATTAATTTGATTGGCAAAGATCAGGTTTTCAAAAAAGCCTATGTCCCTCCTTATATAGGATGCTTGGAATCCAGGTCTAAAATAAATCCCTTCTCCCAAACGTAGTTCATAAGAATAGAGCCCTGAAACGGTAACAGATCTTAGTCCCGCAGCACCTTCCACATCATTCATGATCATGAATCCTACCCCACTGTTGTATTTATCCAAAAAAGTGTCAAAATAGGCGGAAAAAGTAGTGAATTGGGTATCGATTCCAGGCCACTGATTCCTATAGTTGGCACCTACCCTACCCTGTAATTCCGACCCTGCGAAGGCAGGGTTTAGGTATAAAGGGGCGGCATAAAACTGGCTATACTGTGGATCCTGGGCCAATGACTCTTGTATCCATGAGAACATCAAGGTCAGAAAAAAAAGAATATGTAAATAAGACCTAAACAAAATATTCTGCGTTTATTTGAAGTACTGATAAATTTGTAAACTATCAGTCACCCGAGGTGTTTCACCTAGTAGGCGGTAAATTATGAAAATGAACCTTATTAACATAAAGTTTTGCCTGATTTTTATTTTAGTAGTTTCACTAATCTGCTTTTTATCCATCCAAAAGGGCTTTTCCCAAGGATTCAATAACAACGAATGGATTTTCGGATATTGTGGTGCAAATGAAGAAAATAATTATCTGTCTTTTGGAAAAGATGGAGAGGCCAAAGTAGCTTCTATTCCTGGAAATATCCCACTGGAAAGAGGCAACGTTGCCATAGCCATTGACCCTATCTCAGGAGAAATTTTGTTTTATACCAATGGAGAATTGGCGTTTAATTTCTACAACAATCCTTTGCAAGGGGTCGCAGGAGCTGGGCTTGGAGGTGATGCAGATGGCCGGCAAACGGTAGGTATCTCTTCTTTTGATTATCAGCCTGAAGAAGGAGGCAATAAGCTTTTTTACATCTTTTACCTTACCCCTGGTGGTCAGTTAAATTATTCGGTCATCGATATGAATGATCAGGGAGGCGCTCCGGCCAATGGGCCTCCGGGAGGCGCTGTGACAGGCGGAGGCACCATTGGGCCCGCAAGCGGGGCAGTTGTGGTGGTAAGTTCGCCTCAATCCCCTTCTTTTCTCATTAGCTTTGATAACGGCAACCTGATCTCGAGAAGAATAGAAAATACGGAAGGTGATTTTACAGAAACAGATCAAGCCAACATAACAGGTACGCCAAAGGCCATCATTTTTGATGAAGAAAACCAAAAATTGCTCATTATTCCTGAAGGTCCCAATCAAGACATTATAGTAGTGGATTATAATTCTGCCAACGGAACATTTGGCGCAGTTTCCTCCATTTCTCAAAGTGGAGGCTCAGATCCTATAGAAGGGGTATCCTACTCGCCTGATGGCGATTTTATCTATTTTTCGAGAGGAGATCAATTGTTCCGGATACCTGCCGATGATTTGGATGCCGCACCGGTCGCTATGCCTACTGACAATCCCTCCCGGATTTTTGACATCAAGGTAGGGCCTGACGGAAGCCTGTACTATATCTATGAGGAAACTCTAGGCGGTCCCCAACTGATTGGAAGAGTCACAAATCCGGACGAGGAATTGCTGGAAGATCTGGAAATTGAAGAAGACCCTTTTGATGGAGCTGATTTTTGTGGAACCATTTTCCCGAGTTTTGCCCCAAATCAAGACCTTGATCCAACTGTAGATTTTACCTGGACACCAGCTAATCCATGTACCAACAATCCGCTACAGCTGATCAGCGAAATCACACCTGCCAATTACACCCCCGAAAGCTACGAGTGGTCTTTTACCCCACCTTTAGTGGATGAAGATGGCCAAGAAGTGGATATGGATTTCAACCAACAACATCTGCTTATCCCAGCAGAAGCCACCACTCAACAGAGTATTTCTGTAACCTTGACGGTTAAATTTGCTGATGGACAGGAATTGTCCATTCCAAAAGTTATCAATTTTCAGGAAAACCAACTTCAAGCACAATTTACTGCACAAGACACCACTGTTTGCGATGGGCCTGGTTGCCTTATAGATATCGGTGCACTACTTGAAGTGAGTCAACAAGGTGGACAGGGTGGGCAACCAGGTCAACCGGGACAGCCGGGAATACCTGGGCAACCGGGACAGCCAGGTCAAGGTCAACAAGGAAATTATGAATACTTTTGGTCCAATCTACCTGATAAGGGTTGGACTACTGATACCGAAAACTGCGTCAGCTTACCGGGAGCCTACTGGGTTTTGGTTCGTGAGCCGGGTGCAGAATGCTACGTATATGCAAGTATGCGAGTAAAAATCTGGGATCTGGAGGACAGAGCCAACAACATATGGTATTTTGGTGATGGGGCGGGCTTAGACTTTAACCCTGACCCGAATAATCCAGATGGTCCTGTACCAAGGCCTGTCGGCCACAATCAAAACATTCCTGCTGGTACCACCACCATTTCAGACGAAGCAGGGCAGGTTTTATTCTTCACGGATGGGTCCACGGTTTGGGACCTTAGCGGCAATGTCATGCCGAATGGGGATAACATAGGTGGTGATAATAATGCCTCTCAGAGTGTCATAGGTGTGCCAGTGCCCAGAGACGAAACCTTATTTTATCTGTTTACCACCCAATCCACAGGAGCAGGGTCAAACCAGGTCAAATTCTCACTTGTAGACATCAAAGGGAGTACCCAAAATCCAGGAGTAGGCAATGTGTTGACCAAAGACAATCTGCTTTTCAGTCCTTCTACAGAACATTCCGCCGCAGTGGAGTCGGGAGATACAACTTGGGTGGTGTTTCATGAATTGGGCAACAATACCTTTAGGGCTTATCCAGTCAGTGAAGCTGGCCTAGGACTTCCTGTATTCAGTTCTGTGGGAAGTAACCATACCTTCAGCTCAGGGTCAGGAGCGATGAAATTCAGTTCAGATGGAAACCGACTTGCTGTGACCATCAACGACGGCAATTGTAATCGGGTGGAAATATTTGATTTTGATCAAGGTACCGGAAGGTTGACAGAATATGCCCTCTTAGATTTGGGTTGTGATGGAGATTTGTATGGACTGGAGTTTTCTGATGATGGGAATCGGATATTTGTTTCCTACAGAGGAGGAGGTTCTAGGGTAGAAGAAATTTTTATCGGTGGAAATGAACGGACTGATACTTCCGATCCCGATAACCCAGTGACGACTACCTGCCCGACTTGCTTTGAAAATGCCGAAGACCAGTCCGCCATAGAGCAATGTATCCTGCAAAACAGGAATGTGGTTCCCAATACCCAAGGACTCAACTTGGGTGCTGTCCAGATCGGTCCTGATGGGCAAATATATGTGGCAGTGGTTGGCTCCAATCAGATCGGACAAATCCTAGTGGGTGCTGAATGTAATACCAGTACTTTCAACCAAGATGGGGTGGAGACCATGCCCGGCACTTCCAATCTTGGCCTACCTTCCTTTGTTCAGAATTCTGGCAGCAGCATTCCTGACCCATCCCTTTCAGGACCTGACCAGATTTGTTTGGACCCGGTAGAAGGAGCCTTTGGTCAATTTGAAGGTGGAGGTGAACCTGATATCGACAGCTATTTTTGGACCATTTTAGATGATTCAGGAGTAGAGGTTTTTTCTACCGGCGGCCCAGGTGAAAATTTTCAAACCTTGGAATATATTTTTGAAGAAGACGGGTTTTTCACAGTGAATTTAGAAGTAGACCGATGTGGTACACCATGGGAGGAAACCTTTAGCTTAAGGGTGGAGGTCATAGCTGCACCGATTATCGACTTGCCTGATAATGTCGTATTCTGTGCTGATGAACCTTATACCCTTACTGCGGTTGATCCTGATGACCCTTATTTTGATGAGTACATCTTTGAATGGAGGAATGCTGCTGGAGAGTTATTGGGGGAGGAAAACGACTTGGAAATCACTGAAGAAAGCATTTATACCGTAGTCGTTTCTTTTGCTCCTCCAGAGGGGGTGGATCCAGATGCGTTTTTTGGCTGTTCATCCACTGCATCTGTTTTTGCAGGTCCTGCTTTTGATTTTGAATTGACTCAAACTGCCGATAGGGCATGTTTTGAAGAGTTTTTCGTCACCTTCGCACCTGATACACCGATTACAGGACAGTGGTTTGTTCAAAAAGAAGGGGACGCCCAGAGAACCTCTCTGGGGGAATTCTTTGAATTGGAAATTGATGTCAGGGATCTGGATGGACCTGGTTTTTACGAATTTACCTTTATTGGAGAGGATCCCATTCTACCGGGCTGTCAGGTTGAAAAATCAGTGGATTTTGAAGTTTTGCCCTTGGCCAATTTCACTTTGGAAACAGTAACTGATGCCACGGATTGCAATACTCCAGATGGCAGTTTCCAAATCACCATGCTGACCGATGCCCAAAATGTCCTGGTCTTGGAAACGGATTTTGAAATTGACGGAAACATCGCTCAAGGCGAGGTAATTCTGGTTGAAAACTTATTGCCTGGAATTTATACCGTAAGAGCCACCAGAGATGGCTGTAGCTTTACTCAAACTGTAGCGATTGCCAATTTAAATCCTCCAGATGATTTCTTATTTGAGGTATATGCAACCCCGGAAACCTGTGACGACCTAGGGGTCAGTGACGGAAGCATAGTCATTGATTTCTTGGGTGTACCGCAATCCGGTAGTTTCACCATCACTCGAGAAGAAAACGGGGTCCAAACCGGAGGTCCTTTTACAGACCAAGTTCTGGTTACTATCCCTGTGAGAGACGGTACCTATGCCATAGAAATCAGTGATTCCACAGACCCAAATGTAGAAGGGTGCATCGTTCCTTTTCTGGATAAATTGGAAGTAGGTAACGTTTCTGTGGTGAATTTCTCTGTGCGGGAAGAGGTAACGGCCTGCGAAGCTTTTGTTTTCAGACCCCAAACCAATGAAGACTTGGTCTTCACCATTACTTCACCCAACGGTCAGGTAATTCAGGAAGATGCTGAGGGCAACTTTACACTTACCCAATCAGGCACATACACTGTCTTGGGCGAGGATGTGAATGATATCAATTGTCCAGATACCCAGGAATTTAACCTTACTGTGGTAGAACCAGTCCCTTTTACTTTATCCGAGCCTATCGTCGATTGTGACAGTGGAATTCGCTTCGAAGCCATTCTTCCTTCAAACAATCCCAACGAAGTGGTCTTTTTATGGAAAAATGAAAATGGCAACATAGTGGGAACTGAACAAAGCTTTATCCCACCCAATGAAGGTGGTTCTTTCTCTTTGGAAGTTCAATTGAATACAGCATCAGACTGCTCATTGGCTCCTATCGTTTTTGAGGCTCCTTCTTTTGTAGCCAATGTCCCCGTTGAACTGAACGCCCTTCCATTCTGTATAGACGATGTCTTTACTACCATAAGTATTGAGGCTGATTTGATAGACGTTGGCCGCATTGAATGGTATGTCATCGAAAATGGCCAGCCCATTTTATTGACGCAGTATACTGATTTTGAAGAAATTACGGTGACTGAAAATGGACTATACGAGGTCGTACTGATCAATAATTATGATTGTCCGGTAGGAAGTGACCGTGCTCAGGTCACCAAATCCTTTACTGAAGCACCTATCCTTGCTGAAAGTTATACCATTTGCGCCATAGAAAATGTAGTAGAGGTACTTAATCCGGGTAATTTTGATGAATATGAATGGATATTGGATGATGAGGTGGTCAGCACCGATGCTGTTTTCACACCTACTTTACCCGGAACGTATGAGTTGATCGTAAGGGATGTCTTGGGTTGTGAGTTTGTTTTGGAATTTGTCATCATTGAAGATTGTGAATTGAAAATTACTTTTCCCAATGCGATGGAAATCAACAATCCAAACAAAAATTTTATCGTCTTTGCCAATGAATACATCAATGAAATAGAGGTGTTTATTTTCAATCGATGGGGGGAATTGATCTTCTTCTGCGAACATCAAAATATAGAACCAGGTACGTCTTTCTGCCCTTGGGATGGTACTGTAGTAGGAAAAGCGGTTCCTATCGGAACATATCCGGTAGTCGTGAGGTTTAAGAGTAACAATCAAAACATTGAAAGAACTTTAAGAAAAAGCATTTTAGTACTGGAATAAACATGATAACCTTAATTTCACCCTCCAAAACCCTAGACTTAAGCAGTACAGAACTATCTCTTGCCACTGAACCTGACTTTAAAACCAACATCAACGAGCTTGTTCGGATCATGAAACAAAAATCCGCTTCTGATCTTCAGGACCTGATGGACATCAGTGAAAACCTGGCTGAACTCAATAGGAAAAGATACAAACAATTCAAGAAAACTTTTAACCAAGACAATTCCAAACAAGCCTTACTGGCTTTCAAAGGCGATGTGTATACCAGCATGGATGTAGACAATTATAGCGCATCAGAATTCGATTTTGCTCAGGAACACCTGCGCATCTTATCCGGATTATACGGTCTTTTGAAACCGATGGACTTGATTCAGCCCTACCGGTTGGAAATGGGAATTAAGCTGGAAACAAAAAAAGGTAAAAACCTGTACGAATATTGGGGAAGTAAAATTGCCAGAGCCATCAATAAAGTGGCAGAGGGGAGCCCCATTATCAATCTGGCCTCTCAAGAATATTTCAAAGCGGTGGACCAAAAGGCCCTAAAATCTGAAATTTTCACGCCAACTTTCAAAGAATTCAAAAACGGCAAATACATGATCATAGGTATTTTTGCCAAACAGGCCCGGGGCATGATGGCAGATTACATCATAAAAAATAAAATTGATGAGCCAGAATCACTTAAATTGTTCCAGTCCTCGGGATATGAGTTTTCTGATAGGCTAAGCAAGGAAAAGGAATGGGTTTTTGTAAGGTAAGTGTTCATTTTGGACAGCTTTGAGGGTTATTTTTTTCGCCAATTGAGCAAACCATACCAATAACACAAAATTTCTGTGTCTATCATAAATGGCTTTTCAAATTTGAATGATTTTTATATTTTGTGAAATATTTGATTATATTTCAATGTCATCTACAAATTTTATCCCATCAACCCATTAAAACCTATGAACACACCCACAACAAAAAGAAATGTATTGTTTAATGCCAGCTGTTTGGCCCTGATTGTCACTGCCATGACATTTGGCGTTAGGGCAAGTTTGGAAGGCGTCCTTGAAACGGATTTTCAGTTGAGCATGACGGATATCGGTTTGGTATTCGCACCCGCTTTTTGGGGCTTCACTCTTGCAATGGTTATAGGAGGCCCTTTGGTTGATTATTTTGGACTCAAAAAGATCATTTGGATAGCTTTTTTCTTCCATTTTGTAGGTATAGTTCTTACCATGTTTGCAACAGAATTTTACCTGTTTTTTGCAGGTACCTTATTTATTGGTATCGGAAATGGTACTGTAGAAGCTGCATGTAATCCTTTGGTTGCAAGTCTTTATCCCGAAAACAAAACCAAAATGCTTAACCGATTCCACCTGTGGTTTCCAGGAGGAATTGTGATTGGGGCCGTTTTGGGTTACCTTATTTTGGATGTTCTGGCCCTGCCCTGGCAAGTACTTGTTGCCTGTTTGTTCGTGCCTTTGTTCATTTATGGTTTTCTGTTTTTCGGGAAAACACTCCCAAGAACAGAGCGTGTGGAAATGGGCGTTTCGGACAAGGATATGTGGAAAGCCGTGATCTCCCCTTTGTTTTTGCTGATGGCATTCTGTATGCTGCTCTCCGCATCCACTGAGTTGGGAACCAACCAAAGAATTGATACCTTACTCAAAGACACCGGTGTATCTGGACTGCTAGTTTTGGCCTTTATCAATGGCATCATGGCCATAGGAAGATTAAATGCAGGTCCTGTTGTCAAAAGATTGGACACCACAGGCATGTTGCTTTTTTCAGCCATTTTTAGCTGTTTGGGCTTGCTGTGGCTAAGCAATGCAAGCGGAACCACCGTCTTTGCGGCGGCTTTTGTTTTTGCCATCGGTATCTGCTATTTCTGGCCAACCATGCTTGGATTTGTGGCAGAACGCATTCCGGAAAGTGGAGCCCTTGGCTTATCCTTAATGGGTGGTTTAGGCATGTTTTCAGTTTCGATTATTCTCCCAGTGATGGGTAAATTCATGGATACTGAAGGTAGTGGTGCTTCTACCTTGGCTTATGTTGCCATCCTCCCTGCCATCTTAACGGTCATATTCTTTTTCCTTTTCCTTAAATTCAGAGGAAAGAAAATTGACAGGACCACCCAGCCTCTGGAGGTACATTAACATGTACTGAATAAAATTGTCTGATTTCACGGAATTATTGCCAAAAATATGGCCTCTGCAAAAAGAAGGTATTGATAAAAAAAGCGTTCTGCACAAGACAGAACGCTTTTTTTATTCATTATCCTCTGCCCAAAGCCCGGTTTTCCTTTTTCTGGCTCTTCTCTCCAGTTTCAAAAAGGTATCTGCATGGCGCACATTTGGAGGAATGGTGAGTATGGTCGCATAGCCGTTTTCCAACAAAGCAGCATTGATAAATGTCCCATCTTCTAAATAGGCATAGGCCAAAATTCTTCTGTAACGGTCATATTTCCCCACATCATATTCCAATTTGATCGTCTTTCCAGCTATCAATGACTTTAAAAATTCTGTGGATTCAGCAGCATAATATCCTTTTTGTTTGTGTTGGGAATCTCTTAACTCCGGAGCATCAAGACCAATCAAACGAACCTTTTCCCTTTCTCCATTCGAAAAAGTTACCCAAAAAGTATCCCCATCGATCACCTTTCCAACCTTAACCCTATTGGAATCAAGTTCAACAGGTGGTGGATTGTAAGACCAGTAGAACGCAAAAATCAGGATGGCAACACTTACATATATACCGGTTTTGGATTTTAAGCGAGTCATGCATCAATCTGTTTTCGGATTTAAAAAAGTACTTGATTTCTTGTCCATAAATCAAACACCAGAGGGTTATCCACAAAAAAATAGTACCGTGCTACTTTTTTGTGGATAACATACATTGATGTTAAGGTTCCAAAGCTTTAACTCCCGGTAGGTTTTTTCCTTCCATCAGTTCTAGCAGGGCTCCTCCACCCGTAGAGACGAATGAGAACTTGTCCCCATAGCCAAATTTGTTGACAGCTGCTGCGGAATCACCACCGCCTATCATAGAGAAAGCCCCATTTTCGGTCGCTTCAATCAGGGCCTCAGCAACGGCTTTGGTTCCTTCTTCAAAGCTGCTCATTTCAAATACACCCATTGGGCCATTCCACAAAATGGTCTTCGACTTTTTGATTACATCAGCAAAGTTTTTCCTCGTTTCTGGTCCGATATCAAGTCCCATCCAGCCATCAGGTATTTCACCGTTTTTGGCTGTATCCTGTTCGGCATCATTAGCAAAAGCCTTGGAAATTACGGTATCTACAGGCAGATAAAGGCTTACCCCTTTGGTCTTGGCTTTGTCCATCAGGCCCATGACAAAATCAAGTTTATCTTCTTCGCAAAGGGAATCACCAATTTCTCCACCCAAGGCTTTGGCAAAGGTGTACGACATGCCACCTCCTATGATAAGGTTATCCACTTTGTCTAACAGTCTTTCGATGATTTGAATTTTGTCTGAAATTTTAGCTCCTCCCATAATGGCCGTATAGGGTCTTTCTGGATCTTCCATCACTTTGTCAGCATTTTCCAGTTCGGAAAGCATAAGATATCCACAAACCTTGTCATTGAAAAACTGGGCGATTACAGCAGTGGAAGCATGTGCCCTATGTGCTGTACCAAAAGCATCATTGACATAAATATCCCCCATGGAGGCCAGTTTTCCGGCAAATGCCTGATCCCCTTTTTCTTCTTCTTTGTAGAAACGGAGGTTTTCCAACAAGAGCACTTCTCCAGGCTTAAGGCCGGAAGCAAGTTGAATGGCTTCTGTACCGATACAATCAGAAGCAAATTTCACGGAGACACCTAGGGCTTTATTCAAGGAGGTAACGATATGCCTTAGGGAAAATTTGTCCTCAGGACCTGACTTTGGTCTACCCAAATGGGACATCAATATGGCAGACCCTCCATCTGAAATGATTTTTTCAATTGTCGGAATGGCTGAGGTAATCCGTGTATCATCTGATACATTTCCTTGGTCGTCCAATGGGACATTGAAATCTACCCTTACCAGTGCCTTTTTTCCTGAAAAGCTTAGATTGTCTACTGTCTTGATCCTTTTGTTCATGGTGATAGGATTAATGGTTTATGGTTTTCAATAAAGTTTCTATATATTTTTCGGAGGCTTTTCCTAGGGCTTCCAAAACAAAGATAAGGATAATTTAGGCCTTTGCCGCCCTTCTTAGGCGATCATTAATGGCTCTACCCAGATTCCTTTCCGGTAAAACCTCCGCAAGGATAATAGAAGCTTCCGACTGATCAAGATTTCGCATGGCAGCAAACAAATTTTTAGCCGCCTCTTGAAGATCTCCCTTTTCACTGAGGGCAATTTGCAAAGAAGCTGGAACCTCAGGAAAAAAAGATTGAAATGATAACACAGCAAAGCTCCGCCCCTTTTGTAGATACTCCTCTACCATTTCAGCCAAATTACCAAGAATAAGTGGTTTTGTCGGCGCATAATGGCTTTGAAGCATCCCGGGAGTTTTAGGATTGCTGTTGGAGTATGGCATGACCGTAACTTTCCCAACTATTTTTTCTATTTCACCCAGATCCATCCCTCCCAGTCGATAAACTACAATTTGCTTTCCTTCCATACCCACAATGGTACTTTCAAGGCCGATGGTGCAAGGGCCTCCATCCAAAATATATGGTATTTTGTCACCAAGCTGATCCTGTACATGACTGGCTCTTGTCGGGCTGATGTAGCCAAAAGGATTGGCACTGGGGGCGGCCAAAGGAAAAGTAAGTTGCTGCAGTAAATCAAGGGTCAAGGGATGTTGAGGGACACGCACTGCTACCTGGTCCAATCCACTTGTGACCAAGTCGGGAATTATAGGTTGTCGTGGTAGAAGCAATGTCAGTGGTCCAGGCCAAAAAGCCGATGCCAATTCTGCCAAAGGCTCGGGAAAATCAGTCGTAAATAAATCGACCTGTTCTTTACCGGCGGTATGGACGATCAGAGGATCAAAGCTTGGTCTGTTTTTGGTTTCAAAGATTTTGGTGACTGCATCAGGGTTCAAGGCATTGCCTGCCAATCCGTAGACGGTTTCAGTAGGAATACCCACGAGCCCCCCCTGTTCCAGAATCTGTTTAGCTTTGGCAATGTCGACTCCTATTTCTGCCATGGCTTACTCCTTGCAAAATTCATCAATCCAACTTTTGGCCTCTCCAAAACCAAGACTCAGCGCTTTATTCAAATGGGCACAACCATCAATTTTTTTTTCGTCACCAAAGACACTGAGTTCCGTAACACCTAACAGGTAATAGGCTGCCCCGTTTCTAGGATCTAAATCTGTTGACCTAATCAGTGACTCCAAGGCAGCAATAGGTTCATTGTTTCCCAATTGTGCTTTACCTTTGTTGAAATGGGCTTGGGCAAAATCAGGAGTGCCCTGAAGTACAATATCAAAATCAAATATGGCATCCTCATAGGACTCCATGCCTAATAGTGCCAGACCCCTGTTGTAATAGATATCGCCTTGTTGAGGATCTAGTCCATTGGCAAAATTGTAATCCACCACCGCTTTCCCATATTCCTTTTTTTCAAGATAGGCATTGCCTCTATTGAAAAAAGGTTTGTAAGAGGTAGAATCCAATTGGATGGAGGCATTGAACGCTTCTATGGCTTTATCCCATTCTTGCATTTCAAAATAAGCCACCCCTTTGGCATTCAAAGCAGAGGTGTTTTGTGCATCCCGCTCAATAAGTCGATCAAAATAGCTGATGGATTTGGGATAATCACCACTTTCCAGTTCTTTGACCCCTTCTTGGAACAATTCCTCATCGGTGGGACTACAAGCCCCAAAAGCCATTACCAGAATAAAAATGCCTAAACAATATCTCACAGTCCAAATTTTTGACAAAGATAGGAAATCTATTGGGTCAACCGGTCCCAATCCCTTATCCTTTTGGCGTAAATATCTGGAATAGGAACAGGTTTCATTGTTTTCATGTCTACAGAAACCATAGTGGTAGCTGCTAACGCAAACACGGCAGTTTCAAACTGCTCAGTTTGACCCATGATGACTTGTTCGAGTACAAATGATGAATTTCCCAATCGTGCGCATCTGACATGGCCTTGTGGCTGATCAAAAACATGGATCGGTTTTAAAAAATCAAGGTTGATATTGGCCACCACGGTTCCAGTCTCCATGATGTCCCAACCGCATACTTGGTGTAAATATAGTGCCCTGACGTGTTCCAGATAGGCGAAGTATACGCCGTTGTTCACATGCATGTATCCATCGATGTCAGAATACCTCACTTGAATAGGGGTTGAAAATCGGAAGGCTTCAATTACTTTTTCCGGACTTATTTTTTCCATGTTAAAACACGAATTCCGATTTGCTGGTTTTTTCCAACATCCGCATCATGGACATGTTGCTAAAGGTGATGTCTTGTACGATGTCAAACGGCACCCATGCAAGGTCATTGCTTTCTTTGGACATGGATAAAGGTTCGTCGATTTCTGCTTCAATCAGAAAGCGCACATCGTAATGCAGGTGTTGCGGCACCTCATTCCTTTCAGGAATGAGATGTTTGTCAATGTCAAAAATATTGGCATCTACCAATCGAAGAGAAATCAATCCACTCTCCTCACGTGCCTCCTTCATCGCCACCTCAAGGAGATTTTCATGACCATCAGCATGCCCACCCAATTGAAGCCACCTATTCAATTTAGCGTGAAGTGTGAGCAGGGTATGGGTTCTCTTTTTGTTGACAATCCATGAAGAGGCTGTAAAGTGTCCGGCTAGGCGTTCTCTTTTAAATGCCATTTCGTCTTCGGTAAGCGCAACAAAATCATCAATAAAAACGGCTTCTTCTTCAAAAGGGGTCCGATAATTCTGCAATAAAAGTTTCAAGGTTTTTCTATCCATAAGCTATTTTATTTCTGGAACAATGCTTCAATAAATTTGTCAAAGGGCATGGCCTCTTTGTACAGATGATCAGAATACACCGTAACCAACACTTTCAAAAAGCTGGACTCATGGTTTACAGCTACTTTTTCTATGCTAATGTTCCCAAATATTTGATCAATTTTTTGGGTAAAATCTATGTTGGCTATCGGGGGCTTGAAATATTGCTTTTCGGTGATTTTGACAGCTTCAGGGATTTCCTGGATTTTTCTATCCAAACTAACCCTTTCATAACCCAAATCTAATATTCTCTGGCCAAATGCAAAGAAAAGTAAAGAAAAAGTTTCCTCAGTAAAGGGTTTGGCAAAGGAAATGGCAAATCCATTGGCATACGGGGAATTGAGGATATGTACTTCTGGTTCCCCGTTGATGTTTGCTTTTTTCAATTGGTAATTCTGATATGCCTTTTCCATCAACGACCTTCCCTCATTACCCTCAGACCAGGAAATCACTTGCTGAACGGCTGTTTCGGATTGAGTGAAATTTTCTTTATGGGATATTGCGGTTGACTTCTTGGGAAACAACTTCTCCAATAAATCATTGATAAAATCCATCTTTAATTTTTTTTGATTTTCCCATCTTGCAGTGAAACAATGAGACCTTCATCTTCCAGTGCTCTCAGGACGGAAACTGAAAAATCATCTTTGTTGATTTTCAGTTTATAAAATAATTCGCTCATTGATAACACCATACCTGACCCTAAAGTTTTCAGGATCTTTTCTTTGATAACCTTTTCCCGTTGCAATTGATTCTTTCCCTTTCTTTTTGCCAGACAATTGTCGCAGTGACCACAATCATCTTTTGCTTCCTCTCCAAAGTAATCCAGGATTAATCGCATTCTACACTGATTGGATTCATTCAGGTAGGCTATCATCACCTTGGCTCCTTTCAGGGTATTTGAGCGCCGATCGGAAATTCTATTCTGATTTAGGGGCAACTTTCCTGCATCTTGTCTGGGAGTCAAGAAGGTTATCTGAGGCTGGTCTTTTCTTTTGTGATAAGCCACCACGCCAAGATTATCGAGCTGTTCGAGTTGTTTAGTTACTTCATTTGGTTGAATACCGAGGATTTTAGCCAGTTTTTCCTCATAAATATTCAGGTACTCTGTAAACAACTCTCCACCATACGACCTGAGCATCAATTTGATGAGTGGATCTAGTTTGGCATAAGCGATCTGGATCTCATAGAGCTTGCTGTTATCTACAAGGATATGAAGTGAGGAGGGTAAAAAAAATCCCTCAGTAAGTTCCAGAAATCCTTCTTCCTGCAATACTTTGATCGCATTGTATGTCAATAGCAAGTCCAGGTCATAGGTTTCAGTAAACCGGGCGATGTCAAAATCATAGCTGCTCATCATGCTGCTGCCTACAGCTATCCTAAGGTAATTGGCGAGGCTTTGGTAAACTTTTCTGATAAAATCAATGGGTGGATAGGTTCTCTCAGCCCTTTCCATTAAAGTGATGGCATCCTGCTCATTGGCCATCAAGACAGCAAAAGCACGCTTTTCATCTCTTCCTGCCCTGCCCGATTCCTGGTAATAGTTTTCCATGTTTTCAGGAATATCTGCATGCAAAACCACCCTTACATTGCTTTTGTCTATACCCATGCCAAAGGCATTGGTTGCTACGATTACACGTACCCTTTCGGTGATCCAATCGATTTGCCTGGATTCCCGCACTGATTTATCCAATCCCGCATGATAAAAGGTGGCTTGAATACCCAATTGGTTCAGTCCTGTGGCAATGGTTTTGGTGGCTTTTCTGTTTCTTACATAGATGATGGCCGAACCTGGCACCTTTTGAAGAATTTCCACCATCTTCTCCAATTTGTTTTCCGACTGCCGAACTGCATAGGAAAGATTTTCCCTGGTAAAGGATTTGATAAAAATATTCGGGGACTTGAATTCGAGTTTTTCCAAAATGTCCTCTCGCACTTTCTGAGTCGCTGATGCGGTAAGCGCAATAAAAGGTACTTCAGGATGATACTCTCTGAGCGCTGCTATTTCAAGATATGGAGGACGAAAGTCATATCCCCACTGGGAAATACAATGGGCCTCATCAACTGCAATCAGGCTCACTTTCATTTGTTTAAAACGCTCGATGAACAATTCCGTCTTCAAGCGCTCGGGGGAAACGTACAAAAATTTATAATTCCCATAAATGCAGTTGTCAAGAGTAGTGTCAATTTCCCGTTTTCGCATGCCCGAATACACCGCTGTCGCCAGGATCATGCGCTTGCGCAGATTATCTACCTGGTCTTTCATCAAGGCAATCAATGGACTGACCACGATGCAGATTCCCTCACTCATCAAGGCCGGAACCTGAAAGCAGACCGACTTGCCGCCTCCGGTTGGCAAGAGGGCCAAGGTATCCTTTCCCTCTAATACGGAATTGACGATTTCAGCTTGCATGGGTCTGAAATCATCATATCCAAAATAATGCTTGAGTGTGTATAGGGCCTTTGTTTTCAAATCACCATTGGATTTCCTGTTTGTTCAAAAATGCGGCAATCCCTTTTTTGCAATCCGGATTGGATCTAGCTTTTGCATTCATGATGGATGCATACTCAAGGCCATCATAAAGACTTTTTTCCTGAACCATTGCCAACATCTTTTTGGTCATGGCCATGGAATCACCAGAATTTTGTTTGATCAGTTTCTGGGCAAAATCATAAACGGTTTTTTCGAGGTCAACTGCAGGTACCACCTCATTGATCAGTCCATAGGACTTGGCCTTTGCTGCCTCAAACACCTCCGCCTCCAATAAAAGCGTTCTGGTAATCCCCTCTCCCACTTTTCTCAATAGAAAAACACTGACCAAAGCAGGTAAAAATCCGATTTTCACCTCTGTAAAACCAAACTTAGCCTCTGGAACGCTGAAAGAGAAATCACACACCGTTGCCAACCCACTTCCCCCAGCTAGGGCATGTCCCTGTATCTGCGCAATGACCACTTTGGGATAGGAGTAGATTCTATGAAACAGTTCTTTGAGGTTTTGGCTGTCTTCCAAGTTTTCCTCGTAACTGAAATCCTGGAGTTTCTGGATGTAGCCCAGATCAGCCCCGGCACAGAAAACTTTTCCTTCCGCTTTTAATACGAGCACTTTGGCTTCATCATTGTTTTTCAGTTTTGTAAAAGCCGATTTGAGCTTTTCTATCAAGACCGGATTGAGGGCATTCCTTTTTTCAGGCCAGTTCAGAGTGACATAACCGATTCGGTCTTTGATTTCGATTTTCACATCGGGTTCCATGGGCAATTTTTTAGAAGTAGGATTGAGTACAAAACCAAATTTACCGATAATGTTGACAAGGCAGAGATTAAAAATCAATTTTATAAGCCACATTTTCCAATTTTACTTTAATGGGATCAGGCACTATTTCCCATTTTCCAAACTGGAATTGGTAAGTTTTTACATCTGGAGGCAAATACAGAGAATCCCGGACCATTTTCACTACTTTCCTGTTGGGAAGCCAAAAATGGACTACTTCTTCTTCATGACTCACCATAAGCTGTAGTTGGTAATGACTCCCCAAAGCCATACGATGAGGAGAAATCTTGTATTCTAAATCACTTACGCTAACTGAACCCTTCTGATAACTATACTGAAGTGAACCTGAATAAAAATCTACAATAGGATCCGAACCTATGGAATACACATACAATTCTTGTCGGTTATTTATGACTGCAACTTCTATCAGCTGATATATCCCATATATTATTGCTAAAACAACTATCCCCCATATTGACCATTTGTTTCTCTGTTCCCAAAAAACATATACAAAAATCAAAAATAACCCATAAAGCAATATTTCTAATGGTTTAAGTGCTATGGAGGATATTTGAGAGAAAGGGAGATTTTGTATGGACATGATCAACAGATTCAGCAACTGTATGGCTAAATCCAGAAGATAACCCAAAAAATTTCCCAAAAATGGAATCCATGACAACAACAGAAATGGAATGCCTATGGACATGATCAAAAAAGCCCCTGGAATAGCCACTAGGTTGGAAAGGATGAAATAACTGGGGAAGACATGGAAATAATATGCAGAAATGGGAAATGTGGCCAATTGAGCTGCCAAACCCACAGAAGTGATCTGCCATCCATATTCCAAGAACTTATTTTTAGGTTCCCACCATTTTACAATCAAAGGTTGGAAAAGCAAGATCCCGGTTAGGGCTGCATAAGAGAGTTGAAAACCAACTGCATAGAGCAAGTTAGGATCATACATCAACAGCAATAAGGCAGAAAGGGCCAAGGGATTGAAGATAGATGGATTTCTGGATTTCATCTGGGCGAGACCTATTAAGGTAAACATGGTCGCTGCCCGCATGACCGAAGGGGATAATCCAGTAAGGAGGGCATATGCCCAAATCAAAACAATCACAGCAGTAAGATAAAACACCCTGAGGTGAAAAGTGAGCTGGTAAGGTTTGAGCAAAAGAAAAAAGAAACCATAAATGATACCTACATGAAGTCCCGACACTGCCAAAATGTGCATGGCCCCTGCGGTAACATATGCAGCTTTCAATTCAGGATCCAGCTCTTTTTTTTGCCCCAAAAGCAATGCCTCCGCGATTTGCTTTGCTCTTATATCTGAAACATGGAGATGGATTTGGGATTTTAGGGCTTCTCTTAGCTTAAGCACGCCTACATGCAAAGGCCGATAGCCAGGAATTTCATCCACAAGCCAAATGTTCTTGCCGGTAAATTGGGTGAAATAAATCTGTTGATTACTTAAAAATTTTTGGTAATCAAACTCCTTGGGATTTTGGGGAGGTGGCACTCGCTTAGGTTGACCTTTTACCAAAACCACCTGACCAGGACGAAAACCATCTGCCACTTGGTGATAAATCAGCACCCTTCCGGATGATTTTTCCAATTTTCCCTCTTTATATATTCCTTGGACAGCCACTGTATTGGCTTTGGTCTTTGGTTTGGTTTCATCCAGATCCTCCACTATCCCCAAATATGCTTCATACCCAACTTCATGGATCAAATGTTCAGACTGGTTCAAAACATCATTTTGATAAGCAAAAAACCATCCTGCCCAAACCAGGATTGCATAAGCCATGATGGGTAAAATCATTTTACCTACAAAACCTTTTTGAAGGGAAATAAAAACCGCCATTGAAAAGTAGGAGAAAAACAATATTATCCCCAATAACCAATAAATACCCTGAATCGGGAGGTTAGGATAGAAAAGTATCCCCAACACCAAAAAAAACAAATACCTCAAAAAAGGGAATTCACTGAAATTCATGCCTTAAAAAGTTTAAGGTAATTTAATGAAATTCAGTGAATTTTAAAATTAGTTGTAACTAATTCTGCAAGCTCATTTTATAGTGGGCAATGTTACATTCCATAAATAGATCCCCTTCTTTTTGAAATCCAAATTTTAAATAAAGGGGTATGGCAGAAAGCTGGGCGTGCATGTACAATAACTTACCTGCATTGGACGGATCACTTTGGATATCTTGGAGCACAGCATCTACCAAAGCCTGGCCAACGCCCTTTCCCCTCATTTCTTTCAAAACCGCGAATCTTTCGAGTTTGATGCCGTTTTTCGTATGGCGCCATCTGGCTGTGCCCGCAGGAAGCCCATTCACTTTGGCAATAAAATGGGTAGAAGAATTTTCAAATTCATCATATTCCTCTTCTGGAGCCACAGCTTGTTCGATAACAAATACCAACTCCCTGATTTTAAAAATATCGGACAGTGCCTCCTTAGTTTTGACCTTCTCTACGGTTATTTCCATGATTTGCATTTTCATTTGCGAGGTCTTCTTTATCATAAGCCTCAATGATGGATTTGACCAATTTGTGCCGGATCACATCTTTTCCACTAAGGTGAACTACACCAATGCCTTTGACATCTTTCAGGATTTTTAATGCTTCTTTCAAGCCGGATTTTTGCTTGGTAGGTAAATCAACCTGAGTTTGATCGCCGGTCACGATGACTTTGGAGTTGGGGCCCATTCTGGTCAAAAACATCTTAATTTGCTCATTGGTGGTATTTTGGGCCTCATCGAGCAGTACAAAAGCGTCATGAAGTGTCCTTCCCCGCATGTAGGCCAATGGGGCGATTTCTATGACCCTGCTTTCTTGGTAAAATTTGAGTTTTTCCGGAGGAATCATATCGCTTAAGGCGTCATAAATAGGACGCAGGTATGGATCCAATTTTTCTTGGAGGTCTCCCGGCAAAAAGCCTAGGTTTTCCCCTGCCTCCACAGCAGGTCGGGTGATGATGATCCTTTTGACCTCTCGGTTCTTCAATGCCCTTACTGCCAATGCTACCGCGATGTAGGTTTTTCCTGTACCTGCAGGACCCAAGGCAAACACCAGATCATTTTTGTAGGAAGACTCCACCAATTTTCTTTGGTTGCTGGACTTGGGTTTGATGACAATGCCTTTGTTCCCAAAAATAATGATGTCATTCTTGGGGTCCGTTTCAAATGGGACCCCTTCCAACGCAATGTATTCCTTGACATTGTCGGGGGAGATGCTTCCAAAGCGGTTGAAATGCTGGAGCAACATGTTGAGCACATCGTTTATCCTCAAAATTTCCGGTGCCCTTCCCTGAATGCGAATTTCGTTACCGCGTGAAACAATCTTACTTTGTGGAAAAGCTGCGGATATTTGGCGAATGTTTTCATTCTCACTGCCCAAAAAATCCAGTAAGGGGATATTCTCTAATGTGATGACTTTTTCTACCAAGCTTTTAATTTGTATTTAAAGGTTTGCTTCTTACTCTTAAAGAATAAAATTTCTATTTTTGTTTCTTGCACTAGCAAAAATACGAAAATTTTAATGGACTTGTTGATATGGCGTTGATTACATTCACCTCTGATTTTGGAGACAGTGATTATTATGTACCCTCGGTTAAGGGAAGGATGCTCTCCTTCAATCCCCAGCTGGTCATTGTGGACATCACACACAAAATCGATACCTATGACATCGCCCATGCTGCCTTTGTGTTGCGTTCGTGTTTCAGGGATTTTCCCAAAGGAACCGTTCACCTGGTAGCCATCAACAGTACAAGCAGCATGAGTGAAGGGTTTATTGGGATCAAGCTGGAAGAACATATTTTTGTAGGGCCCAACAATGGAGTGTTGAGCATGTTGGCTGACCAAGACCCCGGAATCATTGTCCAGTTTGCTGACATCCATGTCAAAGACAGCACCTTTCCGGCAAAAGACATCTTGGCTCCAATTGCCGCCAAAGTGGCGAGCGGAGCTGCCATCCATGATTTTGGTGGTCCACTGAAGCAGATGAAAAAAATGATGTCCAGGCAATTCAAAGCGACCAAAAAACAGATTGTAGGGCACGTGGTCCGGGTGGACAATTACGGAAATCTGATTACCAATATCCGGAAAGATGTTTTCAACAAGCTCAACCCAGGCACATTCAATTTGGAATTCAGTCGTGAGGTACTCAACAGCATCAATACCTCTTATGATAATGTGGAACCTGGAGATTGTTTTGCATTTTTCAACAGCCTTGACCTATTGGAGATCGGCATTAACCATGGCCACGGGGCGGAACTTCTGGGTCTAAAATATGACAGTCCCATCTACATCAATTTTGAAGTCAATGATTGAGCCATGCTGATCAGAATCGTTAGGATGACCTTTAGAACTGATGCAGTCCCTGCTTTCTTAGCCCATTTTGAAAAACACAAAAGCCTGATAAGGGCTTCCCCAGGCTGTAAACACCTGGAACTTTGGCAGGACGAACACCATCCAAATATTTTCAGCACCTATAGCCTTTGGGAAAATGAAGCAGCCTTGAACCAATACCGTGATTCCGAACTCTTTAAATCGGTTTGGGGTGTGACAAAGCCTTTGTTCCAGGAAAAACCCAAGGCTTTCAGCTCAAAAAAAATCCAAGAACTGCCTTGAAAAAATTGCAAGGATTAAAATCTTTGCTCATATTTGCATCCCGTTAGAGGCGGAATGGATGGTGGGTTTAAATATCCACTAAAAAGCCCAGATGGCGGACCTGTCCGCCGACCTAGAATGAGAGTTCAAAGTCAAAAAAATCTGAAGCAAGTAAAGACCCCTCTCAACACCAAGCCCAGATGGCGGAATTGGTAGACGCGTTGGTCTCAAACACCAATGCCTTCGGGCGTGCCGGTTCGACTCCGGCTCTGGGTACAAGAAACCCCTCAAGAAGCGATTCTAGAGGGGTTTTTGTATTTATTGGCGAACTTTGGCAAACCAATTTAAAAACACATCTTTAGTCTTTGTTTTCAAATAAAAAAGAACCTTCTATATTTTATTGATAGTATTTTTCTAAAGGTAATTCCGGTGGTTAATTACAATAGTCTCGGATTAACGGATAGGATTTCGCAGAACCTAATTCACCTGCCTTGCTTAAATCAATACACCCTCTATCTTGCTCTCCTGACATTATAAAGCAAAGCCCTCTTAGAAAATAGGCCTCAGCTAAATTTGGGTTTGAAGAAATAACTCGATTTAAGTCTAAAATTGCACCCTTACAGTCATTAAGCTTACTTTTTGATAATCCTCTGTTAAAAAATGGTGCTATTTCATTTGGCTCTTTTTGGATTGCTTTATTAAAATCCGAAATGGCTCCTCTGTAGTCTTCTAATCTATCTTTAGCCAAACCCCTGTTTAAATAAGACATATAAGACATATCTTCATTAAGTATAATCGCCCTGTTAAAATCAGAGATTGCCCCAATATAATCTCCCAAATTATTTTTAGCCAATCCTCTATATAAAAAAGTAGCAAAGAATTCAGAATCACCTTCAATAGACTTTGTGAAATAAAATATGGCTTTTGAAAAGTCCTGGTTATCGTAATAGCCCATTCCTGTTTTAAACAGTTGCGGAGGATTTTGAGCGATTAAATTATGACTCATGAATAAAACAAAAATTATTGTATAGCAAAATTTCATAGGTTTGTATTATTTGGGTAACTAATCATTTTTATCAATACCCGATATTAGCATTAAGCGTAACTTAAAACAATTATTTCAATTAAAATCAAAAAAATAATTAACTAATTCTTAATGAATTTTTGCGTATTAGTCAGGAGTTAATCCTAACTTTTTGGATATATACATGGCAATTGACCTAAATTAAACTGGTTTTTTTGTTTAGATAGTGGACTACACAAATTTTATTAAATCCATGGGAGAGAAAATATGTATGGGATTTTGTCTCCTTTTTTGAAAATACGGCATCCTCATCTCTTTTTCAATTCTTAGGGTAGGCACAATTTCTATTCGGGCATCTTTCTTTACTTCAAATTGTTTATTGTAAACTTTTATATTGTAATGTGTAGAAGCGTACCTTTTACCGTACACTTTACTGCTATTACTTGGTCTCATTGGCTCCATTGGATTGCCTTTGAAAGAAATTAATCTATCAATCATTATTTCAGTATTACAAGTCAAATTAACAGCTGTTGTCAACTTGGTAATACGGGCATTCCAGAATCCTTCACCAAAATATTGGCTCAAGGTCTGCATGCAATCCTGCAATTCTTCCCAAGTAAAATCAGAATAATTATTTACTTTATAAAACTTATGCCAAGAATTCATTACTAACAACTTATCTGAAATCATTTTGATATAAAGGTTTTCTAAATGCGCCGAATAACTGATCACATCCCCCCTATAATTGAACTCAGGGTTAAATACCATATCATTTAATTCGAAAGAAGAAGAAACCTTTTCTCGGAATTCGGCAGGAGGATCAAAGGGAATTCCATCATTTACCAATTCCCAAAATCTTCAATTTCTTGCCAATCCTCAGGTATTCCTTGACAAATAATGGTCAGTTTATACTCCTCTGATTTCCTAAAAAGATAAATCAATCCCAAATCAATTTGCTGAATTAAGCCTGTGAGGTTATAATTTCCTTCTTTTAAAAGTGTTACCATATTTTACCTTTTTTTTATTATCGCTATCCATGTAAAGAATTGATCTTTCCCATCAATAGATTCCTTCCAAAACCCTTTTAGCAAATGCTTAGAACCATATTGAAAAAGTTCTGCATCAACAGATGCAATCATTTCACCTGAATCGAAGTTAATTGCTTCCCCTTTAAACAAATCATATATATCGGCATTGAGGGTGATTTTAATTGAGACTAGGCCATCTCCGTAATCCTTTTCCTCGGTAACTAATTTGATTGTGTTTGAATCTACAACCGATGTTTCTATTTTGAGAGAAAGAATGCCAATAGTCCGGATTTTCAATATTCAATATTTTAAATTCTCCTTCTATCAAATAAATTTTTCCTGCTTCCATACTTTATATCAATTTACCTTTACCATGAATATTCCAAATTAACTTTTCCCTATTCCTTGATATCATCCATTCTTCCAAAGGTTTTCTCATATAATCTGGTTCTATTTTCAAAAAACTTAAACCCACCTGCTTCCCTTCCATAACAGCCACCTTGATTCTCTCAAGCTGGGATCCGGTCCTCGGATCCTTTTTTATAAAATGGTTTGTGATCCTTTGTCGTGAAAGTTTTGAAGTTGAATGCCCTATATAGACTGGAATAGATTGGGCTCCATTCGATACCCAAATACAATAAACAATTGCCTCATTTTTCACTAAATCAAAAAGATCTAAACGATTCAGACATATAAAATCAACATCATAGCTGAGCCATCGAATATTAGTTTCTGATAAAAGATTGCTCTCAGCCATTCTGAAGATGCCTTCTAACTGCTTTCTATCAAATTCAACGATTTTCATCAATCCTTAATTATCGGTCCCTTTCCCAAAGAAATCACATTGTAGGTCCACTGAAACGAGCTATAGACGAATTTCCCTCCACCCAACAGATCGGTTAATTTGGCTTTGATACGAAACCTTGTTCCTACTGGATAATTCCTGCTTAGGTCCTTTGAACACTCAACACGCAGTGTCGAAGGGAAATCCTCCTGTCCGGGAATTGGTCGAATGTGCACCTTTCCATGAAGCCCGGAGGTACTGTTGGGAAGGTAACTTTCAACTTCTATTAGGTAATATTTCTCATCTTTGATTGCCATGGGATACGAGATCTAGCTTTTGATTAATTTATTTAAAATTCCCCAATGTCTTTTTATTTGTCCTTTGATTTTGTTGTTTTTCATATAATTGGCGGCCTTGAAGGCATAAGTCAGGAAATTACCATAATTGTAATTATCGGACTTTTCAAACTCAGAAAGGCTGGGATTCCAAATCCATTTCCTCGTTCGCTTTGCTCCCTTATAAGAAAATTTCTTAAGAATTCTCCTCTTAAAAAGCTCTCCATTTTTCGTCGAATATCGCTTTGCTGAATAATGCTTAGCCCTCCTGACATACTTCTTCATTTTTCTGTAGTAACCCGATAGACTGGCTGATTTTAAAAGGGAGAATTCACCATCAAACTCAAACCCTAGGTAAACAAGATTTTTATTCCAGTTAATCTCATTGTCAAACTCTTGACCACATTTTAGCCGACCATCATGCTCTCTTAAAAAATGAAAAACCTGAGTTTTCTTTGGCTGTATTTCTAAACAAACCTTTTCTATTTCTGAGTAAACCAATTTTTCCAAGTCCGATTTCACAGACTCCGGGCAGACAACGATAATATCATCAGAATACCTTCTATACAAACCTTTTTTCCTAATAAAATCATTGACAACCTTATCAAACTTAAGAAGGTAAATATTTGCAAGAATAGAACTAATCGGTGAGCCTTGTGGTATTCCAAAATTTCTGGGGACTACTCTTCCATCTTTGAGTTTTTTGGTCTTTGAAGGCTGTATTAACTTTCCTTTCACCTTTAAAAAATCCTTATTGTAACAAAAGGCTATTGCATTTTGGTTTCTAAGGTATTTGATCTTTTCTACAGGTTTCAGTTTAACTGGACCGTAAGAACCATCTCTTCTGATTTTTCGGGTAATTATTCTATCCTTGAATTCCTCAAAAATATCAACGATATCAATATGACTAAAACGGGTTATATTCTTGAAAACATTAAAATGGTCAGGAGGAAGTTCTCCCTGTTTCAATCCATCAAAATCCCCTAGAATTTCTGCCCATCTATCTCTTAGTAGCTTGTGGTTTAGATTGTCAAAAAAGCTAGAAATATCAAAAGCAATTACAACAAATTCTGGCTCTTGACATGATCTAATAAATTCGAAAGCATCATTTGCAAAGTCAATATTGCACTTATTTGGCCCATCAGTCTTTGATGGATCGACCAGGATTGATCGATAAGCATTAACTACCTCAGATAAATTATAAGCTGGTTCATTGATTTTTTTCTCGTATGCCAAACTCAAAATGTGTGCATAGTAGCTAAAAACTAAAGAATCCAGATGGCTAGCATAAAATAACTCTCTGGATTTTTTATCCGGCTTTCTTAGAACTTTACCTTCTTTTACAAAATTTGAATCAAGTTTACCGTCTTCTTCACTATAAACTTTACGGAATTTTCTTACTGTAAGCGACTTATGAATAAAGGGTAAAAACCGATGGTTGGCTATTTTTAACGGATTGGTAATGTATGGTTCAATCCATTTATGACGATCTCTCACATCCAATGGCAGACCAATGTGTGGGTAGCGTTTAATCTTGAACCAATCCTTTTTCTTTTTCATAATTCAAAAAAATAAGCAGGGGAGACCCGGCGAAGCAGGGCTTTTCAAAAACCAATAATGGTTTATGGAAGTGTGCATGCTGTTTCGACACTTGGAAAAACTCCCCAAGTGCCGCTCCGACTCAAGCTGGGTAGCGAAATTATTGTTGTATATTATCTGTTAAGAATATGAAATTCTCTAAGAAACACACAAGTCACAAGGTTTACCGAGTAGTCCAAAGACTGCTGGTTCACATCGTTGCTCGCCTCCTTGTGGAAATATTCCTGAGGAAGTTTGCAATTCTGGAATTACTTGACACCAACCGTTTTTCTTTCGATCAAGTTGGGCGAAGAATTTCTTCTCCTTACCATTAAACGCACACTTCGGCTCCCCCACTGCTTAAATTAAAATTAAATATTTTTTTTCAAATCCACTTAGCTTAAAGCAAAATATCATAAGTTTAGTTATGTTAGTGAAAATCACCCCACACTAGCATTCCCATTAATCCTATCAAGGATGCTGATAATCTTGGTCACCTGGGCATCATCAAACAGCCCAAATGGTCCGCTATCATTCAAATCTTTGAATGGCGATTCAAACAATGCTCTTTTGTCGATCACTCCATTTTGGGTTAAATATCCTATGATCAAATCCACAAATTTGATCTGCCCTGCATTAAGATTTTGAGCCTGAATAAATTCCGCAAAGGCTGATTGAACGGCCTCTGTATCCAAGCCAATCAATTCCCGAATAAAAAGCCCCAAAGTTTTTCCTTGACCTTCTTTCTCGAATTCCTCCTTCGAACCCACCTCATTCGCATTAAAGAAGATCTCCTGAAGTTGTACAAGTTCTGCTTCTGTAATGGGCTGGTTGGTCTTGATTTTACTGATCACCAAGTGATCCTTGTGCTTATTCAAATAGCGCTCTACTCTTTTTCTATACGGCTCATATGCAGGCTCTCTAACGAAATTCTTTTCTTCTATTTTAGTAAGGTCTAGGTAATCCTTAAAATGTGTCTCAATGGTAAGTTGATCTATATCATCGAGAAACTGCATCAAATCTCGAAGCGAATCCCGGACTTCTTCAAGATTTAAAACACTAGCCTCTTGTAAAAATCCATTCAGAACACTTTTAATCATTGGCATTTCGGTCCCTACCAAAGGAATATTCCCTTTCTTCTCTAACACCCGGCAGGCTGTGGAAATCCGATTTTCATACCTTGTGGTTATTCTTCCGCCTTTTAATGCCAATTGGTAATTCAACATCAAAACATCAAACCTCCGGGCCGAAACATGATCTTCATCTTCAGACAAGATGAGCGGAATAATATGCGTTCCAATTTCTTGGAGCTTTGATGGACCCAAATCAGCCCATTGATCTTTTTGAGTGTATTTCACCACAAACTCAAGATGATACTTGACTATGAATCTCTCCTGATTCAGTGAAGCAACTTGAATATGAAGCAGGTCAATTAATTCTTCTGCGAATTCATTCTCTTCTTTATTTGTCGACTGACGCAGAACCTGAGCCAAGTCTAGTCTCAATTGAAATGCTTGCTGAGTCAAAGAAAGCCCAACGCTTCCTTTACTTTCTTCAGGATTGACTTCAAAAAATTCAAAGTTCTCGCAGTAGTCAAATATTAAAAAGCACTCTTTATGTTGATTCGGTCCAAATAAATTTGGTCTCAATCGTGTCCCTCGGCCAATCATTTGCCAAAACTTTGCAACAGATCGGACAGGTTTGAAAAATACCAGATTCACGACCCTTGGCGCATCCACACCTGTATCCATCATGTCTACAGAGATGGCAATTTGTGGTTCCTTCTCTTCTTTGTCTAATACAAACCGCTCTAGAATATCCTGTGCTTTCTCTGTTTGATTGTCAATGACTCTGCAAAATTTACCGGAATATTCCGGATAATTCTTGTTGAAACGCTCTTCGATGTAGACAGCATGTTTGTGATTTTTGGCAAAAATTATCGTCTTACCAATTTTGTCTCCGCTATCTACTTTGATCCCTGAGGTTATCAAATGATTCAATACCTGATCAACCGTGTCAGAATTAAAGAGCCACTTGTACAATTGACTTTTATCTATGCCTGCCTCTGCCTCTTCATTGGTTGGGTCACCAAATTTCTCTTCATATTCTAATTTCTCTTTCTCAGACAATTCCGAATATTTAATGCCCTCCCGCATGAATTTCAACGGAACACTGATTGCCCTTGGCGGAACCAAAAAGCCATCCTTTACAGCCTGATCCAATTCATAGGCGAACGTGGGATTATCGTCTTCAATTTCAAAAAGCTCATAGGTGTTGTGATCTACATCTTTTTTTGGGGTGGCTGTCAGACCAAGGATAAAAGCATCAAAATACTGGAAAATTGCCCGGTACTTCTGATAAACTGATCGGTGAGCTTCATCAATAATGATCAAATCAAAATGTCCCACTCCGTAAAATCGAAAATCACCATCTCTGGCTCGATCGATCTGATTCATGATAGTGGGGTAGGTAGAAAAAACCAAACGAGTGGAATCGTTCTCCTTCTCCTTCGTCAAATCAATACTTGTAAGATCAGGAAGGTGTTCGGTAAAAGCATTTTTAGCCTGGGTCACCAAGGCATTTCTGTCTGCTAAAAAAAGTATTCTTTTGGCCCAGTTACACTTCACCATCATATCAACAATCGAGGCTGCGGTTCTAGTCTTTCCACTTCCGGTCGCCATGATGAGTAGACCCTTTCTATGCCTTTGCTTGAGCCTTCCATCTTTAATGACCGAAAAATTTTCAGCAACCCGTTGTATCGCTTCTGTCTGATAAGGTCTTCCTGTGATAGCTAGGTTAACTTTGAAATCTCTTAAATCAGTACGCTCAATTCGCCTCCTAATGGCAAGCTCTAGTTGATCTTTGGTCATAAAACCACTCACTTTCCGATCCGGTGCAAAAAGGTCATCCCAGAGGTAAAAGTCGAATCCATTGGTATAGTAAATCAATGGACGTTGCCTGAATTTCTTTTCCAGACAATCCGCATAAAGCGAGGCTTGGTGTCTTCCCTTGTTTGGATTCAAGGCCGTCTTCTTGGCTTCCACCACGGCCAGTGGCAATCCATTATCACTCCAGAGAACATAATCCACATAACCAGTACCAGAAGGATTAGTAGAAAGCGGCATACCACTCACTTCAAACTCCAATTCGTACCCTTCTCGGAGTTTGGACCAACCGGCATCTTTCAATGATGAATCGATATATAATTTCCGAGTGTAGGATTCAGAAGGAGATTTTGGTAATAACCTGGGAATAGCCACCACCTCTCGGGCCTTTCGCTGTTCTTTCAGCTGCTCTTGATTCTTGGCATGGCTGATTCGAAGCAACTCATTGGCTTCTTCTTTTTCCTCTAATGCGACACGCTTTTTCTCATTTTCCTGCTCTAGTTGCGCCAGCTTTTCTCTTAGAAGATCAATCTCTTTCCTGGACTTTTTTAATTCATCTCCTGTTGGGATCAATTCATCATTAAAATCCGGAATTCTCACTTCTTCTTCGCCATAGGCGGCCACCAAAAATGCCGCAAAACGGAAAAAGCACTTTAGCAAATGAACCGAATCCTCCGGTTTTACCCGCTGATTGTGGACGGCATTGTTTCCTATCCTTCTGATGAGATGCAATTCCTGATACAAGTTTCCATAGGAATCAAAAATTTCTTTGAAACCTACCTCATGCATCAGGCTTGCCAGGTTTTTATCAAAAGGCCATTCAAGGTCTGCATCATTCCCATACATCCAGTTCACGCCCAATTCCAGCGCTGCTCGAGCATTAAAGCAAGACTCTACCGGACTGGTCAAAGCGAATTGCTCTGCCTTTTTTGCCCGGTCGGCTATCTCTGGAAATTCGGTCAAAAACTGGAAATTACTCATATATTTTGAATTCTATTTTCACAAAATCTATGTAGGATAGTCGGGTTTCTACTTGTGATTGTTGAATTTTTACTTTTGTATTTTCATGCCTTACTGTTTATTTCACCAACTGCCCCTTAAATGCTTTTTGTAAGAGACTGTTGAAAAGGTTTTCCGAGTAAACATTCTCTTTTTTAAGTATTTTTTCTTGTGAAATAATAGAGTTCATTCTTCTATCAAATTCCTGTTGTCTAGAAAGTGGAGGTATAGGGATTTCAATTTCTCGTAATCGAGTTAATGTAATCTCCAGAAATGTTGCCCCTTTTGTTTCTCTTTCAATTTTCAACTGAATGCCTTTTGATTTTATAGCATGGTAAATATAAAGTGGATTAAAACGTTCATTATCTACCGAAATCCTCGCAGTTCCCTGTGTAAGGTTTGCCCCATCTAATTCTTCTGGAAGAAATGCTATTGTCCCCACAGTAGCACGAATACTCATTACAATATCACCTGCTTGACATTTTGACCTTTCATAAGAATTTGCGATCTCTATACTAGTTCTACGTAATCCAGTTGTCTGAATTTTTCCATCCTTTATATCCCCTGTTCTAATGTATGGAACACCATCTTTGACATTTTCTCCAGCCTGAACTATACCATAGGTGATTATTTTCTTAGGCTTAACTACTTCACTCAATTTATTGATCGGGTAACCTTTTGGGTTCACCCAAGTATCCCCAAACATATCCAAGAAGATGCTTTGTGCGAGTTCATCGTATTTGGCGAGAAGCTGCTTGGTTTTTTGGCGGTGGGCATCCGCTGCATCCAAGATGGCTGCGATTTTCTTTTGTGTGGCTAAGGGAGGGAGGGGGATTTTGAATTCTCCAATTTGCTTAGTGCTAATATTAGGTTGTGCAGCACCTCCTGCTTTTAGAAGAATTCTGGATTTCAAAATTGACAAATAGTGATAAAAGTATCTACTGTTCAATTTCTCAGATCTGCCACTTTTAATAATCCCTACTCGCTGATTTAGTAAGCTGGGGCTGTCTAAAGTATAAAAACCATATTTACCTGTTGTAGCACCGCTAAGCGCTATTAATATATCACCTTTCTCTACTAAAAAATCTTTCTTAGAATCAATATAGGACTCGTCTACGAATGCAGTTCTATCATCAAAGAAAACTGGACCATCTTCAAAGCTTGATATCCTTATTAAAGGTGCACCCTGATTTTTAAATTCAGTACTTTTAAAAGCGAATCCATTTTTAATTTTACACACTTTGGAAAGAGGTACCTCAGTCATTTAATGCGGCTTTAAGTTGGTTCAACAATTCGTTTCTTTGGGCGTCTAACAATTCAATTTCCCCTATGATCGCTTCCGGTTTCTCATACTTCACCTCCTCATAAACAATTTTTTTGTAGCGATTAATACTGAGGTCGTAGTCGTTTTCAACGATCTCTGATTTGGGCACCAGAAAGCTTTGCTCTGTACGTGCTCGGCTTGCTTCCTTGTCTCGATTTTGCCAGCGGTTCTGGATATCCGGAATATTGTTCTTAGAATGGGATTCTTCGCTAGATTTTTGACCATAGTGTACCCTTTCTTCCGCTGCTATTCCTATCCCCAATGCTGCCTTTATTTCATCTTCTACTGTTTCATTTTTGTTAAGCAGAGGAGTCCGCTTATCATCCAGACTAAAGCCATCGGCTTGCATATCATAAAACCAAACCTGATCCGTGCCTCCACTGTTGGTTTTGGTAAAGATGAGTACCGCCGTACTTACTCCAGCATAGGGCTTGAACACCCCAGAAGGCATAGAGATAATGCCCTCGAGTTTTTGATCTTCTATCAAGGTTTTACGGAGTTCTTTATGCGCATTGGAAGAGCCAAATAATACACCATCAGGCACAATCACCGCAGCTCTACCTCCTACCTTCAGCATTCGTAAAATCAAGGAAATAAATAAAAGTTCTGTCTTTTTGGTTTTGGTCACACTCAGCAGCGAGCTCTCCACCACATCATAGTCAAGACTGCCTTTAAAAGGTGGATTGGCAAGTACTAAGGAATATAAGTTGGTTTGATCTTCATTTGCTTCACTTAGGGCATCCTTGCCGATCAGCCGGGGACTTTCAATGCCATGAAGCTGTAGGTTCATTACCCCAATGCGAAGCATGGTCGTATCAAATTCAACCCCAGTAAACATCTGATTGTGAAAGTGTTTTCGGAAAATGGCATCCAAAAACCAATCTGAATGGTTTTCATAGATATACTCGGCAGAAGACACTAAGAAACCAGCTGTACCTGAGGAAGGGTCGCAAATGGTATCTTCTCGTTGGGGCTGCATCATGTCCACCATCATGCGGATAATATGTCTTGGCGTACGGAACTGCCCATTGGTCCCTGCCGTGGCGATCTTAGAAAGCAAATATTCGTACAAGTCCCCTTTGGTGTCCCGGTCTTGCATATTGATTTTGTCAATCATCTGCACTACCTGATCCAATAAGCGTGGCGTAGAAATCATGAAAGTGGCACCTTTCATAAACTCTGCAAATGCACCAGCTTTTTTGTCCATTTGCTTCATGTGCTCAAACACGGTCAGGCCATTGGCATCAGGTCGGGTGAACAGGTTATACATGGTATCAGGGTCCTTATCCTTAAAATGACTCCAACGGAATTTTTGTTGCTCGCCAGTGAAAAACTCTAACTTTTTATCGATGCCCATCTGATTGGCTTTCTTTTCCTCCAAAGTTTCCATCTCATCCAGCCTGCGGATAAAGATGAGGTAAGTAAGCTGTTCAATCACAGTCAATGGGTTGGCCACCCCTCCTGTCCAGAAGGAATTCCATATTTTATCTACTTGTGATTTTAATTCTCCAGTGATCATTTAGAATTGATTCATTGAATTTCTGATTAAAAAAGAGTTGAATTTAAAAGTCTCCACTCAAATAATACATTTTTGGTCAATAAACTAAAATAAGTGACAAAAGTCAAACAGAAAACCCCCAAGCCATAGTATTTTATATTTCTCCAAAAACATTAAATTGTAGGTTCTAACTTATTCCAAAGATGGATTTTGTAGCCATTATCATTTCAATAGCCAGCTTAATTATCTCGATTGGGGTTTTTATCATGCACTTTCGAAGAGATAGAAGAGATACTTTGGCTTTTGAAAGGGCAAATAAACTTGATATTAGAACTACTTTATTAAAGGCTAGTTATTATGAATTGATGGGGCATGATCAAATGACTGGTGATTTCATTGAAGAATATTCGTTAAAAATCCCATATCAAATTCAAAACAATAGCAATTTCCCTATTATTATTGATACTGTTTTTGTAGTTTTTATAGACCCTGTAAGTGGAAAGCATATAAGTACTAAAAAAAATGATTTTTCAAAGGGGCAAATTGTTATTAACTCATTAGATTCAAAAAATTTTAACTTTACAATTTACCTATCAAATAGGGAAAAAATTAATGAAATAATAGATCTGTCTATAACTTTTAGGGTTCTTGTTAGAGGATATAGTAATTCCATTGTAAATGGTCCTCAAAAGTTAGAAATAGAATTTGAAAATTAATCAAAAAACGAATCGTGCTATTAATCAGAAGTCCAATATTAGAAAAGTTGATTGAGAGAAAGCTGATTGAGAGAAAGCTGATTTTGATGTGTTACCTAGCAATACATTTTTAATAAATCCCAAATCTAACACATATTTTGAAGATAAAATTTGGATTAAATTCTTTGCCTTATTGGTATTAGTTTTTACTAGTTTTCTTGAATCAAATGCTTTTTTATAGGAAAAAAAAGTTTTTATGTTTATTGAATTGGGATTTTCAATATTACTTTCAAAACCAAGTCTAGAATTTGAATATTCAGTTGTAATACCTACTAAATCTATAAATGAAAAACCTTTTCCAAATCTTGTGTTTTTGATTTTTCAAAAGCATTTATTTGTTTTTCCGACCCATGATACACACCCAATGGGTACTCATTATCACACTCCACTTTTCTTTCATGAAACATGCTTTGAATGGAGGAGTTTGGGTTTGGCCTAGTGATTGGTTTTGAACTTTGTTATGTAGTTTGATCTGCTATTCTCGCTTGTCTTCGAACTTCTAAAAAATAATCTTGCAGTATCATCTCCTCATTTTGTGCTGTTGATTTTTAAGAAGGCTCTGATTTCTGCTTTTTTGAAGTATTGGAGGAGTTTTGATCTGAATTGTTCATATCTTATAGAATATTTAGGTCTCGGGCTAGCTTCATTTTTCTGTTTTACTTCTAATTAAATAGCATATATAGATTCTTCCTTTTAAAAAATGGGGTTGAAGGCTATCAAATGGTATGAATTGCTTTAATGTAATGTTGATGTATAATGATAAAGGTACGCCTATCTTTCAAAAGGTAAAATTCAGTCTTAGGGTATTTTTTGTATTTTTGATCCTAAATACTTGTGATATTTTGATTAAATAGGTTGGACATGCCGAATTTTTGTTTTGATTGTGAAAAGAAAATCAGGCCAGTTAAATATTTCATGGTCCATGACCAAATTTGGGAAAATTATGGAGTTGGCAAAGATCATCTTAGTGTTGACTGTTTTAAAAAAAGGCTAGGATGTAAACTTATCGGGTCAGATTTAAATAAGATGCTTCGTCAATGAAAAAGTAAATTCTTATACAGCTAAAATTTTGGAGGGCCATAGATTGTGATTTTTGGAATACCATTAATCAGGTTTATCCTTAACTAAGTCCCAAAGAATCATAAGAGCTTTCATTTTGCAATTAAGATTGGAAGAAATCGTTTTTGTTTTTCCTTCAAATTTGCTTTTTCAAGTGCAGCATGTGTTAAAGGCTCTCGATCATTTTTTTTGTCAAGTTTTGTCAAGTTTTGTCAAGTTTTGTCAAGTTTTGAATTTACTTTGTAGATAAGGTTTAAACAGGTTTTGAATGAATCCTGGTTGTGGACTTTTGGCAAGTTCTGATCTGTTAGGGTCCAAGTTTATTTAACTTCCACAAATTTCACAGTCATCAAAATAGTCCACTAATATCGTAGGAAGTTTGACTTTCAATTTTTCTATTTCCTTGTAAAGTGTATCCAATTATTCCTCCAATTGATTATACCTTAATTCCATCTGTTGATCTTCGACTTTAAATGTTTCCTTTTCCATAATATTAATAATGAGTTATGCAATTTTTAAATCAATGCTTGTCTCAATTTAAAAATCAACAAATTGAAACTTAGAAATCGGTAGATCAACAATTTAAAAACTCTTTTTGGTCAGATTATAGGCGATGCTGAAATATGGAGATGCTTCCATCCTATCAAAAGTGGGAACAGCGGTCGCACTTTCGGGCAGAAAATATTGCCCATTTATTTCCTCAAGCTGACTTGATAAAATTTTAACCTTTCCAAAAGCTACTCCTCCATTTATTGAAAACTTACCTTTCCTTCCTAGCAAAAACCCCGCCCCAAGAGCATACTTAGGCTTTGCATCCAAAATTGAAATCCCTATTCCAACTTGGGGACCAAAACTTACAAATCCTGACATCTTATATGTCAAATGGGCAAAGCCACCAATCGCAATATCCCAATTCGAATAATTTTCTTCAATTACTTGTTTTTTTCCATAGGAGACTGGGCCTAAATAATATGGAACATCTACTAATTGATTAAAAACAAATCCAGTAGAAAAATCGAAGCTCCACTTCTTATAATTTATAAATTCAATTTCACCTTTGTATAAAGTGTCTTTTTTATAGGTATCTATAATTGAAATTTGAAGATCAACTCCATCCTTTAATGCCTTAAAACCTGTGGTTGGTATTTCGGATTTTGCCTTCATTGAACTTTCTAGAAATATAGCTTTTCCCAAATAATCATTTTCATTTATAGCCAATTCTACATTTTGGAGAAAATTGCCTATTTCAAATGCATTTGCATTTACATTATGACTACTTTCAAGTCGGCCATTGAACCAAATTGAAAATATTTCTTTTGCATAAGAAATAGAACTCAAAGAATATTTGACTTTATTTATTAACAGGGAATCTATTGTTACCGGGTACTTTTCCGCAATCTTGTTCAATTTTTCTTTTGAAGGGTTAAACTTTGTAGAATCATATACATCTTTGGCTAATTTTCTTACATTTTCCAAAAACTTATATTCATTACTTACCATATTAAAAAGATCAGTAAAACCTTTCTCAATTTCTTTTTTTTCGGTATGAAGATTAAAAACTGGATTTGTAATAATCCCAGGAAAAAGTGGTTTTAGCGGCTCAGGAATATTGGATTGCAGATTAAAAGATTTTGGATTAATTGAAGCTTTGATATGTGCAGAGTTTACACCTTTAATCTTTAATTTATAACTTTCACCTTGCTTAAGTTTTCTATGGTTTAATGGGAGTTTTTCTAATTTGAAATCCTTTTCTTTAAAGGAAAGAACAATAGTATCCTGTGAAAAGCTAGGGTTACAAATACATACAAATAAATTGGTTAATAATAAAAAACAAACCTTGAAAACGTAATTCATAAGAATAATTATTGAATAAGTTTTAAAGTTCAAAATAATCCTGATTAAATAAAATACCCAGTATATGGTATTTTTACAAAATTCTTATTCATTCGGAATCATAAAGTCTCGCATTTCATAAAATTTATTGGCCATAGCAATTGGTCGAATTATCAGAATACTGATTAGGTCTCCGATTTTCTTATTCCCTTTTTGGGCCACCATATCCTTAATGGAAGATCCCGTATGGAATTGATATAGATGCAAAGGGTTATCCGGCATTATAATCTAAAATGTATTTGACGAAGAGCATCACCAGCAAACAATCCTTGTACTGACTGGCATACATACCTCCACGCAATTCATTACAGCTTGCAAATGTTAAACTGTATAACTCTTATTTTTTGATTGCCATAAAATTACCTATGAGAATCCGATCCTGAAAAATGCGGTTTGAATGTTTAAATTAGTCTGTTAAGATAAGAGGAAGAGAGGGACATTGGCGGGATAATATTAAATGCTTTCAAATCCATTTTTCATACTTCCAATTAAAAGCGTCATTCAGAAAATTGTCAAAATATGTGCTATGAACTATCAATTGACCATTATTGAAAACGTGAAGTCTATTGTTTTCGATAGTTTTTGGTGGTATTAGAGATTCATTTCCATAATGGCCAAATGTTTTAATGATGATGTTAAGATCATCTTTCAAAAAATTAGGGTCAATGATTATCAACTTTAATTTAACATTCGATTTTATAGCCTCACCGATTGCGGCATTGATATGTTCATCACCAAATGAATAACCAACAATTATTAATTTGTCCGCTGTTATTGTATCTCTATCAAAAGCAAACTTTATTTGTCTAAATGGAGTGATTGCTCCCTTTTGAAGCTTTTGGTACCCTGTTATAATTCCAGTCACAAGTATTGATTTACCTTTTTCGTTTTGGATGACAGGGTGATCATAATTGACTGGTAAACTTGGATAGGGTACTTTTCTCATGTTTGGAATTCTAAAGCCATTTGAATTTTCAGAATCAACATCCCAATAAATAGATCCATGCAAATTATAATGACAGTTTGAAGAAAAATCAGCCAGTATCCTCATCGGGTCAGGAGCTATTGGTGAAATCAAATCATGGCCATTAAATTCATAAAACCCATCAAAAATTTTAGTTCCAGAGAAATGATTTTCTAAAATCACTTTAAAGTTGGTTTCGTAGTTCAATGAATAGATTCGTGTTACTGAAGTTTCTAAATATTTACCAATCCACTTACAAAACAAATTATCAAGGTAAGATTCCCGATTTTCCAGATCATCGGAAAAATGGTTATCAATTAAGGAATAATCAGAAACCTTAGTTGCAATTTCAGTATACAAGTGCAGCAAAAGTTCTTGGAGAAAAAATTGATTAGGGTTTTCACCATTTCTAGAACAAGGCCAAAACTCTTTCTGCTTACCTGGAATGTTAAGGTAGTAGGTAGAACCTGAAGATTTCTCCACAGTAAAATTCATAATTTCATTTTCATATTTCGGTTCAAGAAAATTAAAGAGGAACGATGTTTTAGGTTGATCAACTCCTTGATTAGAATAGCAAACCAACAATTCTTCTAATACATTAATTATAGTTTCAAAATTGACATCTTCTAATTTATAATTCCCTTTTTCTGGATCAGTTAGGATATCAAATATTAGGTCTGTAATTCGCTTTTCACCATTTTTAGTAAAAAAACCACTCTTTCTTACCAAATCGGTTAGCTCATAAGTCTTTGGCCCTTCCCAAGCTATTGCGGCACCTGCTCCAAATAAAATCACAACTCTTTTCTTTTCCATTATTTTTTAATCATCAAGATTTTAAATACTCCAAAAATAGTCTTGCATTATCATCCTTATCCTTCTGCTTGTTAATATATTTCAAAAAAGTACTTTCCTTCGTATGCCCTGTAATTCCCATCAAAATGGTAGTTGGAATCTTCTTGTAAAAATTTGTAGCGAAAGACCTCCTGCATGAATGGGAGGTGATGAGATCAAATTTTGGATAGACTCCTAGTACTTTCCTTTTTGATTCTTTATCAAATTTCTTCCCCTCTATCGGTTGACTGATTCCTGCGATTTCGGCCACTTTTTTTATATACTCATTAAAGTTTTGCTCCGTTATTAGATACGGGAAACCATCTTTGATAATTTCCCATGCTTCTGGTAATACTGGAATCGTTACTTCCTTTTTAGTCTTCTGCTGCTTAAGGTCTATTACTAAACTCCCCTCTTTTGTTCTTCTGACATTTTGCTCTGTCAATTTTAGTAAATCCTCTACTCTTTGCCCGGTAAAACAACCCAATACAAACCACTTCCTTGAATTAATTAGGGCATCTCTATCTAAGTCTGCATTTTTGATGGTTTCAAGTTCATGTAGGCTTAAAGTAACTATTTGCCTGTCTTCATCCGACTCCGTAAACGTTTCGATTTTATACGCATATGGATTGATCGGCACTCCAAATCTTTCTGCGTCTACCGCAACGAATTTTAAAAAAGAAATAGCTTTTCCCGCATGGTTAATTGAGTACTCCTGAACATTTAATAACCAGTGCTTGAATCCTTCAACAAAGTTAAAGTCCAAATCCATAAAATGGATTGGCCTTCTGAGATAGACTTCATAGTTCTGTACCATCTTCAGAAAAGTCTTATAATTTTTCACTGTATTAAGTGAAAGTCCTATTTTATTTTTACCTGGGACTTTTCTTGTTTGTGCATTATCAATAATGTATTGCACATGGTTTCTAAGCAAAGTTTTATCGGTTGGCTCTACACGGTTAAAACATTCATTGATTTTCAAATCAATATAGTCTTTATCAATCTTGGCTCCTCTCGATTGAGCATCATTCACATGATCCAATAAAAAAGATTCTAACTCCTTCAGGTCAAGGATTAATTTCTTATTGGCCTCATCAGTAGGTTTTGGAAATCCCCTCTTTTCACTCCAATCTTTGGGGTTGATTGAAAATCCGGTCTTACATCTAAAAGTTGCCCCTCTTCCCATTGAAAATGACAGGTAAATAGGTACATGTTTATTTTGATCACTTCTCAGTTGATACTTGATGGTAGACATAAAACGATTCCTGATTGATTGACCTAAAGTTAGCCAAAAAGATATTTCTGGCAAACCGTTGGCAAACCAATTGCGGATTTTAATGGATGTTATGCTATTCTATACTATCTTTGAGGAATGTCCAATTTACAAAAAATGCTCCATTTAAGCCATTAAATACATGTTTGAAGGTAAAAAACAGAATTATTGAATTTCGACAAATCCAATAGGTTCGACTCCGGCTCTGGGTACAAAAGCTCACAGGAATGTGGGCTTTTTTTTATGAACATTTGCTGAAACTCTTTTGGCTAATGCCCGGGAAGAATTTCGGTATTGTTTGAGGAATGGGCTAAAGCCACATTCCTATTGATGTATCTCTAAATTCTTGATTGAAATTAAATTGATTGCCTCCAGCTAAAGCAGGAGGCAAAATAAATTAATTATGACCATTTTGACTTCGGCCAAATTTTTTGTCATTGAATTGCTTGTTTTCAAGGTTGACCATATGCTCTATAGGTATCCGATGCAATTCTAAAAAATCTTCCATGAATAATCGAAAACTTCCTTTTTAATAAGGCAAGTCTACATTATCATTATCCAAATCCATATCTTCTGGAATGTCCTTAATCCGGTCAATGCATGGACAATACGCTTTAAAAGCACAGCCTTCCGGAGAACCGCTGCAATAGTCAAATGTCATAAAACCTTCATTGACAATGGCTGTTTTTTGATTGAGCGTATCTACAGTCATCGTATAAGCAATGGATATGGGCAACTTGGCAGGAAGGTCGATATCAAGGTTCCAACTGTACATCATTTTTTTGAAGGCTTTGCAGACGGTTTTCATATCTTCATCAGAAAGTTGCTCCGAGGGAGGGAAATCTTCTACTTTCAAACCACAATAATCTCCAAAGGTATTTGGGGGATCTTCATAAAGCCATCTCTCGAGTGCTTCAAAGTTGTCCTCTTCCATCTTGGGCCTTTCAATTTCTAAATCGGATAGTATCCTATGGGCCTTTGATATATCTTCCAATAGGTGTTTGAGGTATGGGTGTCTCATGATTTTCAGGTTACGCCTCCAAACTTATAAAATAACGCCTATGCATTGCATCAATCCACAAAACTTCCTTTGGGCTGTGGGGAAGTGAAAGGTGGATAGGGGTATTCTTCTGGCAATACTTTGACTCCGGTGGTGACTTTGAATGGCATTTCGCCCGCATAGGTCATCTCTAGAAAATAACCGGTCCATCCTTTATCTGGACTGGAAAGGTTCACCTGATAGGTGTCATTGTCATCGATCTCAATTTCTGTTGCAGTCCAAACAGGACCTAATACATCAATTCTAAAATCCCTTTTCTCTTCATTGTGGGCTTGCCAGAGCAGCATTTTTTGAGGTTTTTCTGACCCTTGAAATGCTATATCAAAGCCCTCCTTACTCACCTCCCAAGAATAAGATGGCCTTTCTTCCGATTCCAAAACACTTCCGTAAAAAGCCAACATGGTTTGGATGGCATCCGAATCCCGCAATCCATGGCCAGCATTGGGGACATAGCGAATGTGCTTTTCTCCGATCAAATCCTTCCAATAAAATTGCCAGCTATCAGGTAAAAAAAACTCATCCCCGGATCCATGAATCAGAAGTTTCGGCATATCATACAAATCAAGAAAGCTGTAAGGTTCAGTAAGTTCAAGCAACCTTTGGTACTCTTGGGAGCCTTGCCAATCCATAATTCCTTCACTGACATAATCCCCCACTGCCGGCGCCCAGAATCCGTAATTCCTCCAATGGTGCTGGAAAGATGATTCTATATTTAAAAGATCAATCACAATCGGCACAATGGCCACCACACGATCATCGACAGCAGCTGTGGTCCAAGTGGTCCATCCCCTTTTGGATGCTCCTGCCACCACATACTGATTGACCTGCCATGATCCATTTTCAGCGGCAAATTCAGAAACTACATCCATGGCAGACACCACGGCTTTGGTCATGGGAAACCGGGCCAACCAGGTTTCATCCTGTGTTTTTGCTCCACCCTCCAAAAACTGTCTCCAACCATAGGCGATGAGGGCATCCTCATACCTTTCACCAAAATCATCTCCAACAAAGGTGAGGGGCTGAAAAGGAATGTTGTGAACTTGGGCTGTTATGCTTTGGGTAAATAGCGCTGCCTCTCTAAGCATCGGATCAACTTTTTCTGGCAAGGCTGTATCCCGGCTTCCTCCACCTATCCACATCAGCCCGATTTGGTGTCTGACCTCATGCGGAACTACTATGGAAACCCAATGCCACCAAATGGGTTCGTCAACTTGCTTTTCGTCAAGCCATTTCTGTGAGACCATCTTGATTACATAATAATTGTAGTTTTCTTCTTCTTTGGAAAAAACCAATTCATAAGAGAAATTGGAATCTTTCCTTTGGACAAACTCCTGAAGTGGGAATTTTTCTTTGGAAACTAAAAGCTCCGAGCTTGGTGACTTTTGGCTACAATTTGTAGACAAGAAAAGTAGACTACCTATTAAACAATTGATGTAGAGAAATTTGAACTTTGGCATATGGGTATATTTTTTTGAATGATCCTTAACCCTTAATATACCATTAAATATGAATGGGTTCAAATAGTAGATGATATGAATGAGAAAAGTGATGTTTTTCGTCTAAAATTCCTACAATTTATCTAAATGAAATAAATTTTTTCCTGCATTTACGCAGAAGAAAAAGGGATTTTCACAATATGTTGACCAATTCTCCATTTATGGCTTCGTTTTTGTTTATTGTGTTTTTGAACCAAATTATTTCACCAACTATGAAAAGAATTATTCTAATTACATTGATTTCCGCAGGAATGTTGGGATCATGTGTTTCCAAGAAAAAATACGTTGAATTGGAAAACAACTTGCATTCGACGGAACTGCAATTGGCACAGACTACTCAGGAAAAAACTGAGTTGGAAGAAAAAATGGCTGCAATTGAAAGAAGGGTCACTGAATACAATGCCCGAATCAATTCCCTTAAAGACAGCAATGATGATTTGCAAAAATCAAATGATGAGAAACTTTCTTTGGAAGGTGTTGCATTGATGTCAAAAAATACCAAGGCACAAATGAGAGAAACTTTAGCCAAAATGGATCCTGAAGTAGTCGCTCAAGCCAAAACCTTAGAAGATTCAATCAACCTTGCTGTTGGTTACAACCTGAAGTCGTCTATCACTGACAATGACGGTGGGGAGGAAGACGACATCACCATCGACATCGACAAGACGGTAGTTATGATTTCTGTATCTGACAAACTTTTATTCAACACCGCAAGCTATAGAGTGAACAGCAAAGCACATGGTCTGTTAAAAAGACTGGCCGAAGTAATCAATTCTGAGCCAAGCTTAGAAGTAATGATAGAAGGCCATACCGATCCTAGATCAATCAGCAATGCGGTGGTGCAGGACAACTGGGATCTGAGTGTCAAAAGAGCCACATCAATCGTTAGAATTCTTCAAGAACAATATGGTGTAGCACCTGAAAAACTGATTGCTGCTGGAAGAGCAAGTTATATGCCTTTGGTAGACAACGACAATCCTGATAACATGGCCAAAAACAGAAGAACAAGAATTGTAATCATTCCTGATTTAGACAAGTTCTTCTCTTTGATGTAAACATAAATCACACTTACAAAATACATAACAAAAAGGAGGTTGAAGTCAACCTCCTTTTTTTTGTCCTAAAGGATGTTTTCGCCCCCCTCTACTTCTTCAATTGCCCTACCCAAAAAATCCTGAAAAGGTTTCATTTTTTTAAATGAAGCCAAGGTTTTTTCTTTATACTTTCCACTTTTTATTTCTTCATCCGACAAGGGCTGAGAAACTATAAAACTTTTGTATCTCAACAACGCTATAAAAGGATGGTCTGCAGGATAGTCTCTCGGGGAAGTTTTCAATTGCTCCCCTTCCAGAGAATCAAATGTCGATTTAAAATCAGGTTCCTCAAGTATGTTGATTAAATCAGACCCTAAATAATCAATTTCCTGACGGATCCTCTTTAAAGTTTCTGCATCCGGCATCCAAATTCCTCCAGCTAAAAAACTTTCCCCCGGCTGAATATGCAGATAGTATCCCGGGCCAGCCGATTTTTTCCCTCCTACCGAAAAATATGCAGCTAAATTTATTTTATAAGGATTTTTGTTGGGACTGAAGCGCACATCACGATTTTGTCTGAAAATACAATCCTTGGGCCTTAAATGAATCATGTCAGGCTCCAATTCCGTCAGGTTTTGTAACAAATGGGTCACATCTTTCAAAAAATCCTCTTTGACCTCAAGATACCAATTTCTATTTTGGTCCATCCAGTCTTTGTGGTTGTGATCAGATAAAGCCTGTAAGAAGGGGAGGAATTGATTTTGTGACATGGTACTGGTCTTTTATGAATTTTAACCGATTAATTCCAGGTATTGTTTGAATCATTGACAGGCTAAACCACCTTAGATAAAATCCAAAAGTCCTTCCAATTTCATTCCCCTACTGCCCTTGATCAGGATCAGATGATCTTCCAATCGGGAATCCTGCAACCAATTTCGGAGTGAAAATGGATCTGGAAAATAAAGGGCACGAGGGGCTTTGACCAAGGCATGTTGGATCAATTTGCCTGTAAAACAAACTTTGTCAAAATCATATTCGGAAACTATTTCACCGATCTTTTGATGTTCCTCCACTTCGGATTCTCCTAATTCAAACATATCGCCCAAAACCAACATCTTGTGTTTTTTACCGCTCATTTCCCCAAATGTTCTGATGGCGACTTCCATGCTGGAAGGATTGGCATTGTAAGCATCCAAGATGATCAGGTTGCTCCTTTTTTCGATTATTTGAGACCTCATGTTACTGGGTCGGTACAAACTGACAGCCTCAGCAGCTTCATTCTCCGGAATGCCAAAATACATCCCAACACAAAGCGCCGTGGCGATGTTATCAAAATTATAAGCCCCAAGCATTTGTGTGCTGAATTCCTTTCCTGATTCGATTTTAAAACGAACCATAGGATTCGCTTCCAATAATTCACAATGGTAAAAATCTCCTTTTTTGGAATACAGCACAGGCTCCTTAAATCGCTTGGCCATTGGAGACAAAACAGGATCAGAAGAATTGATAAAAACAGTCCCATTGTGCTCGATGAGGTGCTGGTACAATTCCGTTTTTGTCTTTAACACCCCGTCAAAGCCTCCAAACCCTTCAAGGTGGGCTTTTCCTATGTTGGTAATCAATCCATGTGTAGGCAATGCAATGTCACAAAGTTCCTTGATATCGCCCGGCTTGTTGGCCCCCATTTCTATGATTGCTATCTCCTCCTCCTTACCGATTCCCAATAGGGTCAAAGGAACACCGATGTGATTATTAAGGTTGCCTACTGTTGCTGCGGTTTTGAATTTGCATTTCAAGACCTCATGCAGCAATTCCTTGGTCGTGGTTTTTCCATTGCTTCCGGTAAGTCCGATGATAGGAATATTCAGTTGCTTCCGGTGATGCAGAGCCAATTGCTGAAGTGATTTCAAGGTATCTTCCACCACAAAATAACGCTGATCGTCCTCCACGAAGCTGGCAGGATCATCGATTACCACTCCCATGGCTCCCAATTCCAAAGCCTTTGGAGCAAAATCATTGGCATTGAAATTTGGACCCTTTAAGGCGAAGAAAAGATTGCCTTTGGCCAGCTTCCGGGTATCCGTACATATCCCGGAACTTTCCAGATAAAGACTATATAATATATCGATATTCATACCCAGCATTTTTATAAATCCAAAATAAATCATTCCACGGAATCTTTGAATGGAAACATCCGTTTAATTTTAAGAAAAAATCAAAGTACTGAATGAAATACCTGCTGCTCCTTTCCTTTTTTTTGTTCAGTTTCTGCGCCTTTTCCCAAACCGCTTTTCGATTTGACCATACAAAAAGGATGACAGTAGATGGTGTGGGCCTCAAAATGCCTTTTGCAGGGGGTATCAATGCGGCGCAACTGCAGACCATGGACATCAATGGAAACGGTCTGGAAGAGTTTATTACCTGGGATATCAATGCAAGGATGTTGCTGGTTTTTGAAAAAAGTGGTGAAAGTTATGTGGCCAATCCTGAATTGGCCTATTTTTTTCCTGAAGACATCAATGGATTTCTTGTCTTGGCTGACTTTGATGGAGATGGTAGGAAAGACCTCTTTACAAGCACCCCTTTTGGAATAAAAGCCTACCGAAATACCAGCCAAGCCGGAGCCACTAGACCCACCTGGGAAGTATCCCAGCCCTTCTTACGCATGGACAGCGGAGTAAATATCCAAGCCAATAATCTGGATATTCCACTACTCGTGGATCTTGATGGGGATGGAGACCTTGACATTGTCACTTTTAACTTTGCCACTGGCGATATCCTTCAGTTTTACCGAAACACGAGTGTAGAACGAAAAGGAACGCCGGATATGGATGGATTTGCATCCCCTGTAATCAGATGGGGTGGGTTTGAGTTTTGTGATTGTGGGTCTTTCACATTTGGGATTACCTGTGCTGGCGTTCCATTTGGAAGGTTAGAGGATTATGAGGAGTCAAGTAGAATACAGCATGCAGGAGGGCACAGCATGCTTTATGAGGATTTTAACGGGGACGGCATCAGGGATTTGTTGTTGGGAAGAGATGAGTGCAATACCCTTTACTACCTTCCCAATTCAGGAAACAATATCAATCCCATTTTTGAAACATTCGAAACGGCCCTACCGGGATTAGGATCTCTACCGGAGTTCCCCATTTTTCATGTTGCTTCACTTATCGATGGCGACTTGATCATCAGTAGCAATGCCTCGGCAATGGGAAGTGACCTGAATATAGATTTTGCGCAGACCCTTTATCAGTATAAAGGAGATATGGGCAGCTATACCTTTCATTCCCCAGCTTTTCTCCAACAGGAAATGTTGGATTTGGGAGAAAATACCAGACCATTTTATCAAGGAAATAGCGTTTCTGGAGAGCTGATGCTTGCTGCGAACAGCTTTCTGTCCGATACCGTATTGGGTCGTGTATATCTCTTCGAGTTAAGAGATGGAGATTTTGAATTGAAAAACCAGGACCTTTTGTCCCTTTCGAGTCTGGCCTTATTGGATATTCAGTTCCAAGAGTTTCAAGGTTGGAATGGGCAAATACAAACCCTAGTATCTGGAATAAAATTCGCCAACAACATCCCTTCCAGAAGACTCTTTTGGACGAGAAATCGGGATTATCAGAACTTGAAAGAGATTGGCACAGGTGAGATGGACTTGGGTCGGTTTGATCATTTGGAGGGATTTAACTACAACTCGCGAGATTATCTGCTTCAAGCCAGGCAAAGTGGAGAATTGATTTTGTTTGAGGTGGACTTTAGCCAAGAGCCTCAGTTCCAATTGTTAGAGAGAGATTTTTTGGGGTACTCGGACAATCCTGCCAACCGAAACCTGAATGTCCATGTAATTCCTTCTGAAAAGCCTGATTTTTACAGCATTGATCTTACCGGAAGATTGTTTCTGGTGAAGAATTTTATGGATCAGGCCAACAAACAGGAAGTTTCCATTCAGTTAAACAGTGGCCAAAATCAACCTGCCAGATTTGGTAGAAATACATGGATTTCTCATATACCGGATGTATTCAATCAGTCTCATGATTTGATTCTGGGTAACAAAGCAGGTGGCTTACACTACCTCAAAATGGCGGGTTCCGGTAGTGATTTACCCGGGGGAGAGCTCAATGTGGTGGTCTACCCAAATCCCGCTCATGAATCTGTAAACATAGTGAGTAATGAAACCGCTACCGGTAGGCTGGTCAATGCCATGGGACAGGTAATAAGGGAAAATATGCATTTTCCCGCCAATACCCAGGTTAGGATACAGACGCATATGATTTCTCCAGGACTGTATATTTTGCAACTTCAGGATGAAAGTGGCAAGCGGATAGCTAAAAAAATCATCGTTAGACCATAGGTCCTAAAGAATGCTTTTCAAAAAGTCTATCATGTTCTCAATTCGAAACGGTCAGAGTCCTTCCACGCCGGAAATTTTTCCCTGTAGCGTTTCAGGTCTTTCTTACTTAGGGTTACCGATAAGATTTCTTCTTTTTCATCCGCAAAGGCGAGTGTTTCTCCTTTAAAATCATAGGCGGCTGAATGGCCAATGTAAGGAACTTCATTGCCGTCAGTTCCTATTCGGTTCACACCAATAGCATAGGCAAGGTTTTCCACTGCCCTAGCCTTCAGTAAAATATCCCAAGCAGAAGCCCTAGGTGCGGGCCAAGATGCCACATAATAGACCATGTCATAAGCCATGTTGCCGGATTCATCCGCATGGTTCCTGGACCAGACCGGAAAACGTAAATCATAACAGACCTGCATCAATATGTTCCATCCTTTCAGTTTGACGATTTGGTTTTTCATTCCCATATCGAAGTAGGCATCTTCCTGGGCCATCCGAAACAGGTGCCTCTTATCGTAATGCGAAACAGTACCTTCCGGTGTCACCCATAGCAGGCGGTTATAGTATGCCCCGTTTTCCTTGATGATTACACTTCCTGTTACCACGGCTTTGAATTGGGAGGCCATTTGTTGCATCCATTTCGTGGTGTTGAAATTCATGGGTTCGCCCATAGTTTCCACTTCCATAGTAAAACCAGTGGGAAACATTTCAGGCAAAATGATAAGGTCCGCTTTGGTTTGATTTGACCAGAGCTTTTCTTCCAACATGGCCAGATTAGCCGATTTATCCTGCCAATGCAGGTCAGTTTGCACTAATGCGATCTGAAGATCTTCCACTGTACTGTCGTTCTTGTTTCAAGTCGTAGATAAAAAGTCATTTGACTGGATATATCATCCTGTAATCTGTGGCTATTTTGCCTTTGCTGATATCCAGCAATTTACTTTTGACCATTCTTCTTTTAAGTCCTTTGAGGTAATCTACAAAAAGTATCCCTTCCAGATGGTCATATTCATGTTGAATTACCCTGGCTGTCAACCCTGTAAATTCCTCCTCTTTCAGATTCCAATTTTCATCAAAATATTCCAAAGTGAGTTTTTCAGGCCTGATGATTTCAGCCCGCAATTCCGGAATGCTTAGACAACCCTCCTCAAAGCTGTAATCATCGCCATATTCATCTAAAATAATAGGATTGATAAAGACTTTTCTCATCCCTTTCTCCTCATCGGATTCATCCACCATCAAGGTGCTGTCAATTACAAAAAGACGAATACCTTTATTGATTTGAGGAGCGGCAAGCCCTACACCGCTGGCATTATCCATGGTGCTGAACATGTCCTTAATCAATTCCTTGATGTCTTCCCCTTCATTGATTTCTTCTGCTTCTCTTTTTAATATGGGATTGCCATAGGCAACAATCGGGTAAATCATAATTGATCTAAATAGGTTCTTAAAATGATGGCGGCACTTACCTTATCCAAATTCCCTGCCTTTTCCATTCTGTCTTTTTTCTTGCTTCCCATGGCTATCATGGACTGCATCGCCATTTTTGAAGTAAAACGTTCATCAACAAGGACCACCTTTTTATCCGGATAGGCTTTTGCCAGTTTTTCTTTCAGCCGAATGGTAGGTTGAGTCATTTGCGTGTCTTTTCCATCCAAAGATTTGGGATAACCGACTACAATGGTTCCTACCTCTTCTTTTTCAAAATAATTTTTAAGAAAAAGATCCAAGTCCTTGGTCGGAATGGTCTGAAATGGATTGGCCGTAATCCGCAATGAATCGCTAACGGCTAATCCGGTTCTTTTGGTTCCCAGATCAATGGCCAAAACCCTACTCATCCTAATTCCATTTGATTTTTCGCTGAATTTTGCGCTTGACCTCCCTTTCGAGTTCCTTGGCCTTGGGAAACAAAAGTTGATTTTCAATATAGGCGTGGGTGATCAACTCTTTTTCAAACTTTTGGAGCTCATCATATAACACTCTGATAGATATGGGGGCTTCTCTCTTCAAATAGTAGTTTTTTGTGAGTTTGCGAATGCCTTCCATTTCATCATCATGGTCTTCATGGGATTGGGACATGGCATCAATAGGAGAATTTCCCAATAACTTAATCGTCTCGGTGGTATGCAGGCGTTCTTTTTCAGCTTCCTGCAACAAATAAATTCGCTTGAAAAGAGTGTTTTCTTCTTCATGAATGTGATGGATAAAGTCATCCACAAACAAGGGAAACATGATTTTAAGATCATTTAACAATTCACGGTATTCAGAACCTAAATCAATCCCGTTGATCATGTTGGATATAAAAGGAAGCTCTTGTCTAACAAAATAAAAATGCTTGTTTTTCAGATATTCCACCAAGATTTCGATGGGATGAAGGTAGAGGTCTTCGGAAGTGGGTTCCTCTTTTCTAGCCCAAGAATCCAGTTCCTGTATGAGTTGTATGGGATTTACCTTATGCTTGGCACAAACTTCATTGAGGGAATTCTGTTCGTATTGATAAAAGGAAATACCAAAATAATGTAGTACAGCGGCGAATACATAGTTCTCCTCTACTAAAGCGCCTATGGTGGTTTTGCCTCTGTTTCCTACCTTTTCCATGAATACAAAATTACCCATTTTAAGATAAAAAAGGGCGGATTAATTCATCATATTTTAATTTATTACGTTAATGAAAACGAAATAGCTTAAAACAATGTTAAATTGTATATTTGGATAATTTCCCAAGACCAAATGAATGTCTTTTAATAAAAACCAAGATAATTGTGAGCGAAGAAAGAAATACAAAAGCACAAATTAGGTTACCTATCTTTTTGGCCTTAGCCATTTCTGCGGGAATCTTGATAGGAGCTAATTTTGCCGAGCCTAAATCAGATAGGAACGACCTTAAAGCAGCCATCTATAAATTACAGGAAATCATCACCTATATCAATAGAGACTATGTAGACAGTGTCAACACCAATGAATTGGTGGAACATGGCATAGAAAGCATGTTGGAAAGGTTGGATCCCCATTCCAGTTACATACCTGCTAAAGATGCGGAGCTGGCTCAGTCCCAGTTGGAAGGAGAGTTTGATGGCATTGGTGTGGAGTTCGGCATTCTGAGAGACACCATTTACGTAGTCGCACCCCTTACCGGTGGGCCGTCAGAAAAGCTTGGCATTCAGTCTGGGGATCAGATCATCAGTGTAGACGGAAAAAATGTAGCTGGCACTGGCGTGACCAACAGAGATGTTTTCGGTTTGTTGAGAGGTCCAAAAGGTTCTGTGGTCAATGTGGCCATCAAAAGAAAAAACCAAGGCGATTTGATGGACTTTGCCATCACAAGAGATAAAATTCCACAATATAGCATCAATGCTTCTTACATGATTTCGGACGAAATTGGCTATGTCAAAATCACCCGTTTTGCAGCCACCACCCATGAGGAATTCAAGAAATCTCTTACCGAATTAAAAGAGCAAGGAATGACCAAGCTGATCATTGACTTGCAGGGCAATCCGGGAGGTTATATGGGCGCGGCCATCAATATCGCTGATGAAATTCTTTCAGATAATGCAGTAATCGTATCCCAAGAAGGAAAAGTCAAAAGATACAATCAAAAAGCCCTTGCCATGCGGCCTGGCCAATTTGAGGAAGGCAGTGTAATCGTCTTGATCAACGAAGGCAGTGCTTCTGCCTCAGAAATAGTAGCAGGTGCCATTCAGGACAATGACCGAGGGCTTATCGTGGGCCGAAGGTCGTTTGGAAAAGGATTGGTACAAATGCCTATTGATCTATCAGATGGTGCTGAACTGAGATTGACGATAGCCCGTTATTTCACCCCTTCCGGCCGTTCCATTCAGAAGCCCTATGGTGGTGCAGAAACCAATTATAACATGGATTGGATGGACCGGTATGAGCACGGAGAATTCTTCAGTGCCGATAGTGTCAAATTCAATGACAGCTTAAAATATGAAACCGTAAAAGGTAGAACCGTTTACGGTGGCGGAGGCATTATGCCGGATTACTTTGTCCCTATGGACACTTCTATGACAAGTGGATATGTCAACAGGCTTTTCGGTACAGATTCGTCACGGGAGTTTATTCTCGACTATCTTGACAACAACAAAAGCAAGTTCAAAGACATGAGCTTTGAAGATTATTATAGCAACTATCAGGTTTCTGATAAAATGCTGCAAGAACTCATCAAGATAGGAGAAAAAAATAAAGTAAATTTCAGTGATTCGGATTATAAAAAATCTAAGGAGTACTTAAAGATTCTGATCAAAGCCCACATGGCTAGAAATCTCTATGATGATAATGGTTTTTATAAAGTCATCAATGACATCAATGAGGTTTATCAACAAGCACTGTTCTTATTTGATGAAGCTGAAAAATTGGCCTTCTCCAATTAATCGATTATCCTCTTCATCCCTTACACCATGGTCTTTTGAAAGAAATTCCATGGTGTTTTTTTTATATAAACCCGGTTGGAATACATGAACTTGTTTAGGATTTGTATTTATGGTAAGTTTATGTGGTTCACAAACCCAAAACCCATGAAAACTCCCTTACTGCTTATCTTAATCCTTCTATTCAGCATGAATGCCTACAGCCAAACCCAAATCAACCACATCGCAGTCTATGTAGAGGACCTGAAAAAAAGTGCGGACTTCTACCGTTCTGTCCTAGGTTTGGAAGAAATAGAAGAGCCATTCAAAGACAACCTGCATGCCTGGTTCAGTATAGGTACAGGTGCTTCGCTTCACTTGATTGAAGACGACAAAAATCCCTGGGTTCAACCTACCATCAACAAGATCAACCACCTTTGTTTTAGCATGAAGGACTTGGATGGTTTCATTGAAAAACTGGGAAAAGCTAATATTCCTTTTGAGGATTGGCCAGGCGAAGTAGGGTCCATCAATGTTAGACCAGATGGAATCCGTCAGATTTATGTGAGGGATCCGGATGGTTATTGGCTTGAGATCAATGATGACTTTCATTAAAAAAGCCCCCTGATTGAATTCAGGAGGCTTACTTATTAAGGTTTATTCTTCGCTTTTATATACCTCAGAAGGCCATTTGTCATTGGCAATGTTGACATCAGCGATTACTTTATCAGGATCTATTTCCACTTTAGTGACTTTTTTATCCACTTTTAGGAGGTGATTCCATTGGTTGCCTCTTTGCCAGATTTCGACTGGTATGCTTCTTCTTTCAGTACTGCCATCTTCATAAGTCACTTCCAACAATACCGGCATCGGTATGTCTCCCCTATTCGATAACACCACAATGTAGTTGGCCCCATAAGGGTACACCGCATCAATGGCTAAATCAATGTTTCCCGTGCCATAAAACCAGCTTTTCCAAAACCAGGATAAATTTTCCCCAGCCACATTTTCGATATGATTGAAAAAATCATTGGGTTGAGGGTGTTTAAATGCCCATGTTTTGATGTAGGAGCGAAAAGCATTATCAAATCGCTCTTCACCCAAAATATATTCCCTCAGCATGATTAGGCCCATGGCCGGCTTCATATAAGCGATCATGCCCAAATTCCTCGAAGAAGCCACATCAGGATAAGTATCGATGCCTTCCCTGTTTTTATCAGTCAGCCAACCTACAAACCTCCTGGTCTGATTTAAAGTGGAACTGTATTCCCTCTCATTGAATTCCAGCGTGCTGTAATGGTTGATAAAAGTGTTGAACCCTTCATCCATCCAGGCATAGCGTCGCTCGTTGGTGCCTACAATCATGGGGAACCAATTGTGTCCAAACTCATGGTCGGTGACATTCCACAATCCTGCTCCTTTACTGTTGTAACTGCAAAAATTGAGCCCTGGGTACTCCATTCCGCCAATGTCAGCCGCTACATTGACCGCTACAGGATAGGGGTATTCATACCACTTGGCGGAATAATGTTCTATGGAAGCTTTGCTGTATTCGGTGGATCTTCCCCATGCTTCCTGACCATCACTTTCTTTGGGGTAAACAGATTGCGCCATGGCCTTTTTCCCACTGGGCAAATTGATATTTGCTGCATCCCAAATAAAGGCCTTGGAAGAAGCAAATGCCATGTCCCGTGCATTTTGTATTTTAAAATGCCAGGTAAGTGTTCCCTCTTGCTTTGGTCTGGTCACAGCTGGATCGTTAACTTCTTCAGGACTGATCAGATAGACCCTTTCCTCACTCTCCTGAGCTTTTTTCATTCTGTTCTGCTGTTCTCTGGTTAGAACCTGTCCCGGATTCATCAATTCTCCGGACCCTACTACGATGTGGTCGTAGGGAACCGTCACTTTGTATTCAAAATCTCCGTATCCAAGGTAAAATTCTCCTGCACCAAGATAAGGTTCAATATTCCACCCAGTCACGTCATCAAAAACAGCCGCCTTGGGATACCACTGTGCCAAAGCATAAATGGTTCCATCAGCCACTTCAAGTCTTCCCATGCGATCCATACCTTTTTCGGGAATCTTGAAAGAGAAATCCATTGAAATGGTAACTTGTCCACCATTTGGAGGTAAAGGCTCATCTAAGAAAACCTGCATGCGGGTATCAGAAATAAGGTATTTGTTGGACACATTGCCTCTACGGCCTACTTTAGCCTGCACATTGGAGATCTCATATCCACCATCTTGGTCTCCGCTGTACCTATTGCCCTGAATGGGCGTTGTCAAAGTGCCTCTTGAATCATCTGTAAATCGGTTTTGCTCCAGGTACATCCAAACAAAATCCAAAGCTTCGGGACTATTGTTAATGTAGGTCATGGTGACTTTACCGGAAAGTGTATGGGCCTCATCGTCCAAACTGACTTCTACGACATAATTGGCTCCATTTTGCCAATAGCTGGGTCCCGGTTTTCCACTTGCTGACCTAAAGGCTGATCCTTGGCGATAAGTAAATTCATCAAACTGGCTTTGATTGTTTCCAATGGCTTCCTGACCATGTGAGTGGAAAGAGGCAATTAGAAAAACCAATGAAAAAAGAATTTTAATTGTATTATTCATAGTTGTGTTTAAATATGGAAATAGAACGCTAAAATAAGGAACCTAGTTATAGAATCGGTTTTTACGGCATAAATTTATGACCGCTTGCCAAATAATTAGGGAATACCATGCATTTCATTTGATTGGGAAAAACTCCCTTAATGTGGAAAACTTCATTAAATGGAAATAAATTGGCTTTTTAAACAGCCGGCATAAAATGCAACAATTTGAAATTATTGTCCAGGTATGTACGCAATGATGCCTGTAAAATGGTTATTCAATATAATTCTCGCCTGCTATCTGAATTTCCGGTACCTCCCTGCCTGACCGGGCAAGGGACCTCCGACTTCGGACTTACAACCCATATGAAGAAGAATATTGGGTTACTGGCAAAGAAGCGGATAACCAATTAATTGTCAATAAAATTTATGGTGTCTGAAATCAGACCATCTGAAAATATCAAATGAAAAGAGGCTAAATCCAAAAATCCCTCTTTATTTTGTACAGCAGAACAGGAATAATTTATGAAGATAACATTACTTGCTTTTTCTCAGATCCTTCTTTTTCACATCGCTGTTGCCCATCAGGACAGTACCCTCGTACAGCTGGATGAGGTGATCATTCAGGAAAACAGAATGGCCATTCCCTTCAATAAGGTTTCAAGAAATATCAGTGTCATCAATAGGAAGGAGATAGAAACAACTCCTGCCAGAAGTCTTCAGGAGATTTTGGCATTTACTCCCGGTTTAGATGTCAGGCAAAGGGGAATTGCTGGTGTGCAGGCGGATATAGGCATAAGGGGTGGTTCATTTGAACAGACCTTGATGTTGGTCAATGGCATAAAACTGTCTGATCCCCAAACAGGGCACCATATGATGAACATTCCGGTACCCTTAGCCAGTATACAGCAAGTGGAGGTCTTGAAAGGTCCTGGATCCAGAATTTTTGGTCAAAATGCCTATACTGGCGCCATTAATGTCATCACCTCCCTACCGGAAGAAAAAGCGCTGCAAATCCAAGCCTATGGGGGAGATTTTGGCATGCGGGGTTATGGATTTATGGGAGCCTTGCCAGTCGGTAAATTTAAGCAAACCCTGTCCCTTTCTCACGATGCTTCCAATGGCCACTGGTACAACTCGGATTTCAAAGTTACCAATGTATTTTATGAGGCAGGGATGGATTTGAATGAAACCCAGGAAATTAAAGTCATGGCTGCCTATGCTGACCGCACTTTTGGGGCGAACGGATTCTATACCAGTGCTTTTCCTGACCAATGGGAAAGCATTCAGACCTATCTTGGCGCCTTGAGCCATACCTACGAAACCCAAACCTTTTTTCTCAATTCAAGGGCCTATTGGCGAAGGAATGAAGATGAGTTCAGATTGAGGAGAAATGAACCAGCATTTTTCCAGAATATACATACCACTGATGTATTGGCATTGGAATTCAACAGCCGGATAGAATCAAAATTCGGTACCTCAGGATTGGGTTTGGAGGGACGAAAAGAAATGATTGACAGCAATAATTTAGGAGAAAGAGATAGGACTTTGCTGGGAGCTTTCGCCGAACACAGGGTAGAATTTTTGGACAAAGCCGATTTTAGAGCGGGGGTATATTCAAACTACTATTCTGAATACGGATGGAAACATTTTCCGGGTGCGGAACTAGGCTATCAGTTGAGTAAGGTCACGAGATTGTATGCGAATTATGGCATCAGCTTTAGAATTCCCACCTACACCGATCTATATTACAATGGGCCTACCAACATTGGAAACGATGAATTGGTACCGGAACAGGCCAGAAATTATGAGGCTGGCGTCAAAATCAACCATCAGCAATTTAGAATTGAGCTGGTTTATTTCAATCGCTATACTCAGAATCTAATAGAATGGACCCGACCCAATGAAGAAACTCCTTGGCAACCCCAGAATTTCAACGAGGTTTTGTTTCAAGGGCTTGAATTTGCCATCAATTATAGATTACCCACTACCAATCAAAAAATCCAGTTCAGCGAACTCAACTTTTCATACAACTACATCGATACCAATCTGATAGAGCAGGAAGGTCTGCAAACGAATTATGCATTGAATGCCCTTAGACACCAACTGATCGGCGGAATTCAAATGGCTGTTGCCAAGAAATTAGAATGGAACACCAAGTTGCGTTATGTGGAAAGAGAGACCTTGGACCCCTACTTTTTACTGGATATGCGGGTAGATTATAACCGATTGGCCAAGCTTGGTTTCTTTGCTGAGGCCAGTAACATCACCAATACGGATTACATTGAAGCCGGCTATGTGCAAATGCCTGGGAGGTGGTTCAGGGCAGGGATTAACTTTAAAGTATTTTAAACATAAGCTTTCCTTCCATCCTCCAGTGTTATTTTATATTGATTTCAAAAGGATTAGGTTTCTGAAGGAAACTTCCCTGATGCAAGCGGGTATGGGATTATCTAGTTGTTAAATCAAATCTGTACCTTCAGTTTGCATTCGAGATAACAATTAGAATGGTATGGATGCGATTTTCAAATTCATAATCAATAGGTTATCTGCATTCATATTATTTTTTGATACTTAAAATTTGCAGCGAATAAAATAAAATCTATCTTTGCATTCCCATTCAGCCATAGAAGATTGGGAATATATTTGGGAGTTTAGCTCAGCTGGTTCAGAGCATCTGCCTTACAAGCAGAGGGTCGGGGGTTCGAATCCCTCAACTCCCACCAAAAAAGGGCCTTTTTAAGGCCCTTTTTTCATTTTTTGATTCAAAACTTTATGATACTAAATCACCTTACTGGAGTTTCTTTTAACTTTTCTTTAAAGATAAACTTCATAAGTCTTCTTAACTTTGTGGGAAATACCCTGGAAGAAAGATGTGCCAGTACCTCCAGAATTTCTGATTTAAATATCAAATTTTATTCCTTGTGCCAAGGGCAATTGAGTCGAGTAATTAATGGTGTTGGTTTGCCTTCTCATGTAGGCCTTCCATGAATCCGAACCAGACTCACGGCCCCCTCCGGTTTCTTTTTCCCCGCCAAAAGCGCCACCGATTTCAGCCCCTGAGGTACCGATGTTGACATTGGCAATCCCACAGTCAGATCCGGCTGCAGATAAAAACTGCTCAGCCTCTCTCATATTGGTGGTCATGATGGCCGAAGACAACCCCTGCGGAACACCATTGTGGTAAGCTATGGCCTCATCCAAATCTTCGTAAGGAATAAGGTAAAGTATGGGCGCAAAGGTTTCATGCTGAACGATTTCAAAATGGTTTTCTGCCTCAAAGATACATGGCTTCACATAGCATCCTGACGCATACCCACTGCCACTCAAAACACCACCTTCCACGATTTCTTTACCCCCTTCTTGCTTGACCTTGTCTATGGCTTTCAAATACATTTCTACGGCATCCTTATCAATTAATGGCCCAACATGGTTTTTTTCATCAAGCGGATTGCCGATTACCAACTTTCCATAGGCAGAAGCCAATCTTTCTTTAACCACCCCAAATACCGACTTGTGAACAATCAGTCTCCGGGTTGAAGTGCACCTTTGGCCTGCCGTTCCAACTGCCCCGAATAAGGCGCCTCGGATGGCAATGTCCAAATCAGCATTTTCTGTTATGATAATGGCATTGTTACCTCCAAGCTCCAACAAGGATCTCCCCAATCTGGCACCTACAGCTTCACCGACTTTTTTACCCATTCTGGTAGAGCCTGTAGCGGAAACCAAGGGTACTCTTCCGTCTTTAGAAAGATATTCACCTACCTTATAATCCCCGTTGACCAAGCTGGAAATCCCTTCAGGCAATCCATTGGATTTGAAAACCTCAGCCGCAATGTACTGACAGGCCAAGGCTGAAATGGGTGCCTTTTCAGATGGTTTCCAGACACAGACATCACCACATACCCATGCCAACATCGTATTCCAGGACCACACAGCCACCGGAAAGTTGAAGGCAGAGATAATTCCTACAATCCCCAAAGGGTGCCATTGCTCATACATTCTATGTCCGGGCCGCTCTGAGTGCATGGTCAACCCATACAATTGACGGGATAAACCCACTGCAAAATCGCAGATATCAATCATTTCCTGAACCTCGCCCAATCCTTCTTGATAGGATTTCCCCATTTCGTAGGACACCAGCTTACCGAGATCTTCTTTTCGATCCCGAAGGGCATTTCCAATTTGGCGGACAACTTCACCTCTTGCAGGCGCAGGCATTTTTCTCCATACTTTAAAAGCTTCCTCGGCTTTTCCTATCACTGCCTCATAAGCTTGCCGATGGGTTACCTGAACTTTTCCGATCGGTTTTCCATCAACAGGTGAGAATGAAGTGATGTAATCTGCCCCTGTATCCATCCATTCGGAACCTGTGGAAGTGCCTTTATTGGTCTCCTCGATTCCCAATCGCTTTAATACAGTCTCTATTCCAAAATCGTTTGACATGGGTTTATAATTTGAAGGTTTATAAAATCAAAACTAAGAAGAAATAAAGGAGTAGAAAATTTAGCCTTCAATAAAATCGCATAAAAAAAAGGCTGCCTGAAACAGACAGCCCTTGAACCATAATTAAAACCAACCTAATTCTATTTTTGTAATTTTAATTCGAAGTATGATTGTTGTCCATTTGGGAATACACCCAGGACCATCACCTCTTCCCCTTTATTTTTTTCCAGCACTTTGATCAGCTGATCAGCACTTTCTATTTTAGACCTATTGATGTATTTGATGATAAATCCTTCCCTTGCGCCGGCTTCCTTCCAAGCCTCATTGCCCAAGGAAATGATCACTGCACCACCATCCAACTTCAACCTTTCTTTTACAGACGGATTGACATCTTCAAACATCACATCTTCAAAAGAGGCAGTTTTAGGCAATTCTTTTCTGACTATTTTGGTATCACCGGAGATGTTCTTCAAAGTGGCAGTGGTATTCATTTCCTTGCCATCTCTCAGGTACTTCACATCTACCTTATCTCCAGGTCGTTTTCTGGCCACCATCTCCTGTAATTTAGAGGTCGTATAAGTTTCAACACCATCTATGCCTACGATTACATCTCCCTTTTTCAGGCCCGCAGCTTCTCCACCACTACCTTCATTGACCTCCATAATATAGACACCTCTGCTGGCTTTTATTTTTGACTCCACGTACTCTTCAAGTTCGGGGCTCACATCTCTGATCTGCACACCCAATAGGCCTCTTTGCACCGTACCGTATTCCAGCAGATCATCCATGACTTTTTTGACGATCGAACTTGGAATGGCAAAAGCGTAACCGTTAAATGTTCCGGTTCTTGAAGCAATGGCAGTGTTTATTCCTATCAATTCACCAGCTAAATTTACCAAGGCACCACCGGAGTTACCGGGGTTTACCACAGCATCGGTCTGAAGAAAGGACTCGATTTGTAAATTATTTACTTCATCTCTGAGGATATTGATATTTCTTGCTTTAGCACTGATAATTCCTGCTGTCACGGTAGAATAAAGATCAAAGGGATTACCCACGGCCAATACCCATTCTCCGATTTTGGTTTGGTCGGAATCCCCAAAAGCTACAAAAGGAAGATTGGAAGCTTCTATTTTTAATAATGCTAAATCAGTTGTGGGATCTGTTCCCACAACCCTGGCAGTGTACCTACGGTTGTCCTCAAGCGTAATGTCTACTTTGGTAGAATTCTCAATAACGTGGTTATTGGTCACAATATAGCCGTCGGAACTGATGATCACGCCCGAACCTGAACTTCTTCCTTCCCTCCTGGGCATTTGCCTTTGATCGGGTGACCTGAACCCAAACAATTCTTCCAAATCAAAGCTCCGGGCATCACCCTGATTCATGGTTACCGTGCTCCTGACATGGACTACTGCGGGAGTAACCAATTCTGCGGAAGCAACAAAGTTGATCCCATCTGGTACATTGAATTTCTCGTCACTGAGCCAGTTAACCAGACTGGTATCCTGTTTTTCAGCGAAATTGGTTGCTGAATCCTGTTTATTCAGAAAACTGGCCCCAGCTAAAGCTACGATACCACCGATTAGGGAGGCTATAATGATACTTAGGAAAAACTGCCTTTTATTCATCTTCAATTGGTTTAAGTTTCTTATACACTTCACGTAATTTATATTTTCCTGTTCACATTTTTCAATCCAAAAACCAGTGAACAGCAAATATTTAACACGTTTTAACAAGGATTGATTCCTACATTTACAATAGAGCAAATGAATTGTTTAATAAGATAACCCAAAAAAAATAAGTGGGTTTCCCCACTTATAAATTATTTTACCTCAATGGAGGCCTTTTGAACTTTTTTGGGCGTTTTGGGGAGTTTAATTTTCAACAAGCCATCTTCATATTGTGCTTGTAGGTTTTCCTGATCCACATCTTCTGGCAAGAAGAACGACCTGCTGAAAGAACCGTAGTGAGTTTCTACTGAATGGAAATTTTTGCCTTCTTTCTTTTCTTCCATTTTCCTTTCACCTGAGATAGTCAATTTTCCGTCGACCAATTCTACATGAAAATCTTTCTTTTTCATACCTGGTACTGCCAGTTGAACTTCATAATGTTGCTCATCTTCAGAAATATCTACTGCTGGAGAAAACTGTTGCTTGCTGACCCCTATTGAATCTTGGAAGAACCTGTCCAATAACCCACTGAATGTGGTAGGGTAATTGGGCTCCAATTGGTTAAATCTTATTAGTTTCATGTTGCTGATATTTAGTTTTGTAATGCTTCACAGTAACATTCATAAATTTTATACCATTCTAAAAATTATGTCTTTTTGTCACTATTTGATGATTTTTTATTATATTTACGTCATTATGACATTTTCTTAATCGATTTTTATTGTTATAAATGTGTTGAATTGACCACTTACCTAAATTTATTGCCATGACTTCCCAATCCATTTTAAGAATTTTCAGTGCGGTTTTCCTCTGGTTGTTCTCTTATCCCCTACTTGCTCAAATTCCAAGAGATATACCCCGGGGAACTGGTCCTATTCAATTTGAGACTCCATTTGATTATTTTTTATATGTGGGTATGCCTCTGTTGATCATCATCTTGTTTTTGGTGTGGAGAGGGCGTCGCAGAAAAAACAGTGAAGAGGTTAAAAAATCTAAAAAAAGAAGAGAGGAAAATTAATCTTTTCCTCTCTTCTTTACATTGATACTTTTAAATAAACCTAGGATTTTCTATTGATAATTTCCTTGGCTTCATCTGTTAGTTGATTTGCTTTGCTTTTGCTTTTCTGAGCAATATTATCAACTTCCTTGTTTAGGTTTTCGATTTTGCTGTTGATGTTCTTTAGGTACTTGTCAACGGTTGAATTCAGATCTTCATATAAATCCTCACCTTTTTTGGTGAGTTTTTTTCTTGTATCCTTTCCTTTTTCCGGTGCGACTAGAATGCCAATTTGTACGCCAACAGCAGCTCCAATTAGGAGGCCTGCTAAAAGTTTTCCTGCTCTCATAGATTAAGTGGTTTTGGTTAGTTAATAAATAAATAGTTAGTCAATAAAAGACAAAGGATTTTCCTTCATTCATAATGCTACATTAAAAATAACGAATCTTTGTGATCAATGATTCATTTATAAGCAAAAAAAGAATTAATAAAGCATAACCTGGAATTGATATCTTGGATAAGAACAAATTACCATTAGGGATATAAATCCAAATGTCCATGTTCTCAGGCAAGTATGGCATATCAAATTAGAAAAATGACCGCGCTCGTCTGCCTTTTGCTTATCAATGATGGCACTAGGACTATCCCATCTGGAAAAGATTGATGATTTGGTGTTCCAGAACAGTTTGCAAATAACTGAGCACCTTCCCCTCCTCATATACCTCTACCACCCGATATCCCCTATGAGGTGTACCCCAACTGCCTCCCATATGGCCAGAAAACAGGTAGGGTTTTGAGCCGGAATACATCAAGCCATCTATATCGTGGTCATGCCCATGAAAGACTGCTTTTAAGTTGTCAAACTTGGAAAGCCGCTCCATCACATCAGGGCAATTGACCGCATGTCTGGTCCAGTCTTTTTGGGAAATATGCAGGAAAATCAAAACAGTGGACAAATCCTTGAACCTATGGACCTGTTCCTCTAACCAGTCTACATCAGCACACAAATAATCTCCCTTTTCATTACTGGTGGAGCCGAAAATCAATCCTACCCCATTCATCTCTCTCGCATGGTTTTCAGGATATCCCCAGGTGGATTCCCAAGCAGTGGGTGAAATACGGTCATGATTGCCTTTATTGGTAAGATATGGTACTTGAAGTTGATCGTAATAGGTTTTTACCTGAGGAATTAACGCTGGTTCGTCATGAATCAAATCCCCATTAAAAACGACCAAATCTATGCCTTTGAGTCCATTGACATCTTTGATGAATTCCTCATGCATCTTAACATAATCTGTATCGGGCTGGCCAAAATGACCATCTGATGCCACAATGATTTTTAATTTAAGGTTGGCACCTGTAAATGGATAATCCAATACCTGATTGACCGATTTTGCCGAAAGTTGGGTCATACCGCCCAAAAGGGTAGCTGCAGAGAAAAAAGTTGCCTCTTTGATGAATTTTCTCCTGGGGTTTTTCATATAGCCATTGATTTTTTCATTGCAATGTAATTTTTCTTTAAAGTAGAGTTTTTATGTGAAATTTTGATCAGGAAAGAATGAAATTATCTTTAAGAAAAACCCTGTAAATAAATGAAAATTGAAACTTTAGACTTCAGAATTACGGTAAACTTTTGATCAAAAGGAGAAATTGGTAACTTGAACTAAAAAACAAAATGAATTCATCGAACATTTATCCCAGGGCATTTTCTCACATAGGAATCACCGTTCCAAATATTGAAAAGGCCGTTGCTTTTTATAAGGAAGTAATGGGATGGTACACCATTATGGCTCCCACCAAAATCACCGAAGAAAGCGAAACACCTATCGGCAAAATGTGTATGGATGTTTTCGGAAAAGGTTGGGGAAGCTTTAAAATAGCCCACCTGTCTACCTCTGACGGCATAGGCATAGAGTTGTTTTCTTTTGAGAAAACAAAGGAAATGAAACCAACCTTTAATCCTATTCAACCCGGTTTATTTCATTTTTGTGTTCTGGATCCGGATATAGAAACCCTCATTGCCAAAATTGTAGCCCATGGAGGCCAACAGCGCATGCCGATTCGGGAATACTTTCCAGGCGAGAAACCCTTTAGGATGTGTTATGTGGAAGATCCCTTTGGATTGGTCTTTGAAATTTATACCCACAGTTATGAACTGACCTACTCCGCTGGAGCATATGATAAATAACAAATTCTAAAGCCATTCAAGTATTGCAACCTCAATGACTGATAATTCAAATCACTTTCACAATTTGAATCATCCATTGTTGATAACTTTGTGATTAAACGGGTTATTGATGTGGAAAAATTGTGGGGAAGTAATTGTTTAAAATATTGGATTTCAGTTAATTGAGCTATATATTTGTTTATATCAAGTGAGAGATAAAAGACCGAAAGTAAAATTTCGGGCTACGGTTTAAAGCTTGAAATTGAGTATTGAAGGAAGTTTAACTGCAAGGTTAGATTTTGAAACGGGCAACCGCAGAAAATACCAAGTACAATCGCTGAATTGAAAAATTGAGTCGATGAAAGTTTTGAACCTACGGTTATGATCTCGGGCAACTGGGTGAAAAGTCACAATAACTGTAGCTTGGCATGATTTGAGGATTACGATTTTCAAATGATGGAACGGGATAAATTCGAAAGAGTTTATCCCGTTTGTGTTTTATGGCCTTCAATTTTATTGGCTCACAGATTACACAGATTTGCACAGATTTGCACAGATTTGCACAGATTTGCACAGATTTTTTTCTCTTCTGTGGTTATCTGTGGTATCTGTGAGAAACAAAAAAGACGACAAAAAAAAGAGGCTCACAGATTACACAGATTTGCACAGATTTTTTCTCTTCTGTGATTATCTGTGCTATTTGTGAGAAATAAAAAAGACGATAAAAAAGAGGCTCACAGATTACCCAGATTTGCACTGATTTTTTCTCTTCTGTGGGTATCTGTGCTATTTGTGAGAAATAAAAAGACGCTCCAAAAAAAAGAGGCTCACAGATTACACAGATTTGCACAGATTTTTTCTCTTCTGTGGGTATCTGTACTATCTGTGAGAAACAAAAAAGACGCTCCAAAAAAAGAAGCTCACAGATTACACGGATTCGCGCAGATTTTTTCTCTTCTGTGGGTATCTGTGCTATCTGTGAGAAACAAAAAAGACGTTCCAAAAAAAAGAGGCTCACAGATTCCACGGATTCGCGCAGATTTTTTCTCTTCTGTGGTTATCTGTGCTATCTGTGAGAAATAAAAAAGACGATAAAAAAGAGGCTCACAGATTCCACGGATTTGCACAGATTTTTTTCTTTTCTAAGAGTATCTGTGCTATTTGTGAGAAATAAAAAAATGCTCCAAAAAAAAGAGGCTCACAGATTACACAGATTTGCACAGATTTTTTCTCTTCTGTGGATATCTGTGCTATCTGTGAGAAATATAAATTAATTTATTATCCGAATAATGCTTTCTTTGTCAACAAGTTTGTATGAATTGAAATTAACCAAAATGCCTATTTTTTTACCGGACAATTTTAAATAGGTCAACAATTGCTTTTTGTGCACATCATGTAAATTTTCAACTGATTTAATCTCAATTACAATTTGATTTTCTACCAACAAATCTATGCGGTAACCAATCTCAAGTGCTACCTCTTTGTAAATTACAGGTAAGGCCACTTGAGTTTTGACTTTCAATCCAACTTTCCTTAATTCAAAAGCTAAAGTTGCCTCATAAACATGTTCCAAAAGTCCAGGGCCTAATTCATTATATACAGCAAAAATTGCCCCTCTTATTTTGTATGACAATTCATTTAATTCCATCATCTCATGGTGAAAAATATTGGATCAAGTTAAAAAAACAGCAGAAAAATACTCCTATGCTGTTTACTTAACCAAAGTAAAAAAAATTACACTAATTTTACAGTTTTTTCGAGTTTTAATGTAAGAAACATAATACGCTGAAAAATAGAAGCTCACAGATTACACGGATTTGCTCAGATTTTTTTCTCTTCTAAGAGTATCTGTGCTATTTGTGAGAAATAAAAAGACGCTCCAAAAAAAGAAGCTCACAGATTACATGGATTTGCACAGATTTTTATCTCTTCTGTGGTTATCTGTGCTATCTGTGAGAAACGAAAAAGACGACAAAAAAAAGGGTGCTCACAGATTACACAGATTTGAACAGATTCTTTTGTTTTTTTTCTGTGGCTATCTGTGAGAAATAAAAAGACGCTCCAAAAAAAAGCTCACAGATTACACAGATTTGCACAGATTCTTTTGATTTTTTTCTGTGGATATCTGTGGTATCTGCGAGAAATAAAAAAGACGCTTTAAAAAAAGAAGCTCACAGATTACACGGATTTGCACAGATTTCTTTCTCTTCTGTGGGTATCTGTGCTATCTGTGAGAAACAAAAAAGAAGACAAAAAAAAGGGTGCTCACAGATTACACAGATTTGAACAGATTTTTTCTCTTCAGTGATTATCTGTGCTATCTGTGAGAAACAAAAAGACGCTCCAAAAAAAGAGGCTCACAGATTACACGGATTTGCACAGATTTTTATCTCTTCTGTGGTTATCTGTGCTATCTGTGAGAAAAAAAAAGGCGCCAAAAAAGGAGCTCACAGAATGCACAGATTTTTTTCTCTTCTGTGGACAACTGTGCCATCCTTGAGATAACATTCCTTTCAAGGAATTGAAAATTAGACTTCTTGGCTTTCGGGCTCTTTTTGGGAAGAAAAAGTAACGGGATTGAAATTTTTGGCAAGCGTCAAAATGGCTACAGTCACCAAAATAAAAATAGTACCCAACCAATCCATGGCGGTAAATGTCACGCCAAGCCAGGCAACTGCCACCACCGCAGCTGACAAAGGCTCTACCGAACAGAGCAAACTTGCCGTCTGCGCTCCAATCAAGGTCAGAGAATAAAGAAAGATGGAAAATGAAATCACAGTACCGAATACAATGATATAAGAAAAAGCACCAACCGTCCCCATATCCCAACTTCCTGAAACCATCCAAGGCTGAGTATACAGAGAAAACAAAATGCCCCCGAGGAACATGGCCCAACCCGTTACAGTAGGGGCTGAATATTTACGAAGCATCTGAACCGGCTGAATGGTATATACCGCAAGCGCTACCGCCGACAAAATCCCCCAAAACAAGGCTTTTTCAGATATGACCAATACCTGAAAACTGCCGTGGGTGACCAACAAAAATGTCCCCGCCAAAGCTAGAAACAAAGCCAAATATTCCAAAAACAATGGCCATCTCCTGTTTTTGATGGCATAAAAACCAACTACGAATACAGGACCTATGTATTGAATAACTGTCGCCGTTGCAGCATTGGAAAGATTGATGCTGTAAAAATAGGTGTATTGCACGGTCACCATTCCGAATATACTGAAAACCAAAAGCTGGATGAAGTCTTTCCGGTTTTTCCAAATTTGAAAAGCATCGCTGTTTTTTCTGAAGATGGCAAAGCCTATCAAGATCCCTCCTGCAACCAACATCCTCCAAGATACCAACCATGCAGGATCCATGTCCTTTTGCTCAAAAAGATATTGGGCACAAGTGCCCGAAATGCCCCAAAAGATGGCAGCTGAAAGGGCCATGATAAAACCTGCAACACTTCTGGAGGCTGTTAGTCGGGGCATAAGTTTGAATGCTGATTATCAATGAAAAAGCGAATGTAATCATCAGGAAGGTAACTTTTGAAAAAAGCAGAAATCTATTTTTTATATACCTGAAATGCTAAACAAAACATTGAATCCAATCGGCGGACCGACGGACTAAACACCTGGTTTTTTTCCAGTTTAATCAAAAATATCTGACCATGAAACAACCACCATATTGAATACAGGTCAGTCCAGCAAAAAAGAGAATTTGAGGATGGCCAAGAGAGGGGGATTTGTAATGAGAATATCAGATGGCACTTAGAGGTACCAATTACCCCTTCAACTCACCATTTTTATCCACTTCAAATACCCAGACATAATCTTTACAATCGTCGGAAACATTGGGTGTCCCACAGGTTTGTTGGGTACCTTCAATGACATATCCCTTATGGTCAGGTAGTCTGGAAATGTTTTTACCATATTCATTGAAAAAACCACCGTAAGTCTTTTGCCAAACAAGTTCACCTTTGGAATCAATCTTTAACAATAGCACATCATAATTTCCATTTCCAAATGAACTGGTAGAACCAACCACTAAACATCCCCCATCTTCTGTGGAAACAACCTCTCCCGCCCTATCATAGCTGGTACCGCCAAATGTATTTTGCCAGAGAATTTCCCCATCCATGTCTTTCCTGGTTACTTCGATATCACAGACTGTTTCTGTACCGCAGTTGATGGTAGCTACAGAATATTGATCTTCACTTGAATAGACTAGCGTTGATTTGGCAGGAAGCCAAAAGTAGAGCATAAATGCAATAATTGGCATTAAGGTGAATCCAATGGTTTTTTTAGCAGAAAAATTTCCCAGGAATGAAATGAGTGTGGTCATAAGAGATTTTGATAATAAATTGAAGTGAGATGGTTTCTTATTCTGTGAATTCAGATCTTCCAAATCAACCTCTAAGGCCTTACTTAGCATTTTCAACGAATAGGCACTTGGATTGACTTCTCTGTTTTCTATGCGTTGCATGGTGCGAATGGAAAGGCCGCTTTTGTCAGCAAGTTCGGCTTGCGTGAGGCCCTTTTCTTTCCGTAAGGATTTGATTCTTTCTCCTAAATTCACTTTTCAAATATCAATCTAACCAACCAAAAAGTTAACGTCAGACACACGTCATTTTTACGTCATCTTAACAATTTCAATGATGGCAATGTTTAATCGGTTGGAACACCCTATTTACTTTTCATAATAGCATTAATGATATTTGGATAAGCATGTTCACCGGTATGTCTATTGAAAATGCCAAAACCATGATCACCCAGATAGCCATTGTCCCAATAAAAAGGCACTATGCCCAGATTGACCATGGATTGGGTCACCTACTCGACGTAGTATTCGCGATAGGCCTCATGTTCGGGAAAAGCATTTTTGGAAATCGCTCCGTATTCTCCCATGATCACAGGAATCCCTTTGTCGATAAAGTTTGTTTTCATTTTTCGGAACTGCGCATCTGCATGGGTCTCATTGCCCCAACCTGAGGTTTTGGATGGATCTGTGGCATTTTGACCCCATTGGCTTACCGGGCTGCTTTCATCTAAGGCAAATTGAAAAGGATCATAGTAGTGGACTTCCATCACCAACCGATCCTCAATGGTATCTTCAGGAACCACACTGAAATTCACAGCATGATCAATATTGGTATAGAAACCTTGATATACCAAGTGTCGGTAGGCATTCCTCCCTCCTGTTGACCGGACAGCATTGACAAAGGTTTGGTTGAAGCCGTTTTGAACAGTATAGTATTCCGGTGTAGGGGTACCGTAATCACCTGTCACCATGACTTCATTGGTTCCTGCAAACAACAAATAGTCATCGTAATCCCTGAAATGTAGCGCAATCTGCCTCCACATCAGATTCAGTCTGTTGTTTACATCCTGCTCCTGTGCATAAGTGGGCTGCATCCATCCCCCATCCCAATGGATATTGATGATGGCATACATGTCATTGTCCAGCACATAATTGACTACCTCCTCAACCCTCAGCATCCAACTTTCTTGAATGGTGTAATAGGATGCCCCTGAAAACCTGTTCCAAGCGACAGGAACCCTTACTGAATTGAATCCAGCCGCCTTGACCTTATCGATGAATGCTTTCGTGGCAGGTGGATTACCCCATGCCGTTTCTCCTTCAATGGCTTCCAGAGAATTGCCCAGGTTCCAGCCCAAACCAAACTCCTTGGCCAATTCCAGACTACTGATGTTTCTCATTCAAGTGGGGTCAGGATCAATGTAAGATTCATCTACCCACTTTTTCTGACTCAATTGTATTTGTTGGCTGATTTCTCCAAGTCTAAGCTGAACGGTAATCTGCCGGTCATTCCCAGATAGATTGGGAAGACTTTTCAGGGTGACTGTGGCATTTCCTTGGCCTTGCTTGGGAGTGATTTCCAGCCAATCAGTCGAATGTTCAAAACTCCAGGAACCCGTAGAGGTAATCTCTAAACTGGTCGATTCACCTTCAGGAGAAAAATCAAACGAATGGAAGGAAACCTGTAGGATTTGATGGTTTGCTCTCCTCACTACAGGAAAGAGTCAACAGGAAGATTATTGAAAGCAGACCGGCCCACTCAAAATTGAAAAGCTTCATAGGTATTTTAGGTTTATCGATCTAAAATTACCGAAAATTAAAGGTACAATGGGGACAAAATGTTATTGATATGGGGTGCAAATGTTAAGTGTTCCTCGGGTAAGTAGAAGATCGTATTCCCAATAATCCCTTCGAAAGTTAATCTTCCTTTCTGTCATGTGATGTTTACTTGATCCTTAATAAGACCTATTAAATTTATATATAGTCCGTACCAAATCCACATTAACTTCGTATATAGTCCGTATTTAAATTATTGGAGTAATTAAACAGGAGGATTTTTTTGGGGAGAAACTACCATTCTGACCTATGGGACGTCAACGAAAAGACTTGGCTGGATAGTGAAAAAACTTAACCTTATCTTTGGGCCTCACAAAAACAAACAAGGCAATGTTCGAAGGCCCCAACTATCCAGAATCTTTAGATGAATCAGTTTTTGAAGAATGGCTGGAAAAAGGACGTTCAAGTAAAATTCCGTATGCTTACCTCATGGTCATTTGGGATGAATTGGACGGTTTGTACGCTCCGGTATATGTAGAGCTCCGGAGTGAACTGAAAAAGTATGCCCGCTATGGTCAGGCACCCGACCATCAGTTATTGGTAGCTGCATATGACCTCTATTCCGAAACTAGGGTGATCTAGAATTCTTTATAGGATGAGTTATTTTTAATAGGCTGACTCACAATAAGTACTTTGAGCCAGTGAAGGAGTAATGCAGGACATAAGCAATCAAACAAAGATCTCTTATTCGCTCGGGCATTTATTCCCTTTCAATTTAAATTTTCAGTACTCCCAAACTTAATTATTTCATCGTTAATATAGGCTTGAATGCATAGAAATGGGTACTGGCAAGGAATCCAACCAACCCAACCAAGACAAATCCCATAATCATCCCATTTGGACTTGTGAATGCGGCCAGTAAGAAAATATTAAGGATGATCGGAGTGATCAGCACCAATCCCAGTTTGACAAAACGGTTGGTGAGAAAGGTAAGCCCAGCCACCAATTCTATCCCCTTAACGATATGCATCAGATATCCGGTAGCCCAAAGGTTTTCTACAATCCTACTTGCCTCTGGACTAATGCCCATTTCGCTGGGAGGTATAAAAAATGATATAAAGGCACTTGGAATAAAGATCAATGCCAATAAAATCCTTGCTGAGGTATATAACCATCCTGATTTTGTGCTTGCGGTTTTCATGTTCTTCTTTTTGTAAAACACAAATATCCGCTTCACAGTCCTTCCAAGCATTAACCTAGATTAAGAAAGGGTAACAAGCTTTATTTTTTTGCCCTTTTTCCCCTAATCTTGCTCAAAGCTTCAGGGGTAATTCCTAAATAAGAGGCAATCATTCTCTGAGGAATCCTTTGGGTGATTTGGGGATAGGTAGATAGAAAGTGTTCATAACGCTGCAGTGCCGTCGCACTCATCAGCATGATTACCCTTTCCTGCAAAACAGCTATGCGATTGGCAAGCATCTCTGCTCGGTTCAGATTGCTTTCTGGAAAAACCCGGATCAAATCCTTTAACACGCTTTTATCCAAAACCTCCACTTCAGAATCTTCGATGGCATCGATATACAGTACCGAAGTCTGATCCCCTGATTTGGAATCCAAGTCGGAAATTAGCCATCCCTCCGGAGCAAACATGTAAATATGTTCTTTCCCGGATTGATCTAACACATAGCTTTTCAGCAAGCCTTTTTTAACAAAATAAACTTTTGTATTTGGATCTCCTTTTTGTTGGATGATTTCTCCTTGACGAAAGGCTTTGCCTTTTATCTGTTTCAATAGGCTCTCTTGTTCCAGACTTAAGGTCTGTGATTTGCCTATCAAAAAATCAATCAATTTTTCCATAAAGTGGCTTTTACAAAGCTTTGTGTTAAAGTTAATAAAGCGTCCACCAGAAAAAAGAAACCCCACGACCCCTAAACCGAAAGATTTTTTTAACTACTCTTTCCGGTTACAAACTTATCACCCAATGTCTTGAGAGATCCGAAAGGTAAGATTCCGTTGGTTACGGCCAATAAACTAAACCAAAAACCAGACGCTGAAAATTCCAAAAAAAGGGAATTGAATGAAAGCGACCCAACTGTTTACTTTATCTGAGCCCGCCGCAATTCTTTCATTTGCTTAAAATAGGATGGAGTAAGGCCAGTAACTTTCTTGAATTGATTGGAAAGATGGGACACACTGCTGTAATCCAATTTGTAGGAAATTTCTGTTAGATTAAGCTCATTGTACAACAACAACTCTTTTACCTTTTCAATCTTATTGAAAATTATGAATTGCTGAATGGTGATTCCCATGACATCCGAGAACAGATTGGAGAGGTATGTATAATCATATCCTAGCTGTGTGCTGAGATGATCTGAAAAATTGACTTTAAGTAAGCTATCTGAATGGTGGATCAAAGTGATGACCTCATTTTTAATCTTATTGATCAGAATATTCCTTTTATCTTCAAGCAGTTCAAGCCCAATGTTTTTTAAATTGAGCCTCAGGGTTTCGATTTGCTGTCCGGTGAGTTTTTCAAAAATCTCTACTTCTCCCAGATTGACACTGGCATACTTGATGCCCAACTTTCGAAGTTCTTCCTTGACCACCAAGATACATCGAAGACTCACCATGTATTTGATATGTATTTTCTTAGTTTCCAATTTATCTGAATCTACTTGTTGTTAGGCCTTTAGAAGAAAATTGTCTTTGTTAAATGGGGGATCTTGGTATACTTTGGAATTCATTACGGCTTTTTCCAGCACCTTTTTTAATTTCTGAAAACTATTCGGCTTGTGAATATAAACATTGGCCCCATGGATGAAGGTGTCATCCATATCCTTTTCACTCGAAGAAGTAGAATAAATGGCGATTGAAACTTCTTTGAATCTACTGTCAGCCCTGATTTCTTTCAGGCAGTCCATGCCGTTTTTTTGTGGCATATTGATATCCAAAAACAAGACCTGGGGCAAATCCTCAGTTTTGGTATGGTGCAACAGGTTCATCAATTCAATTCCGCCATTTACAATTTCAATGGTTATACCTAAATCCAAATCAATAAATGCCTCTTTGAACAAAAGCCTGTCTGCTTCATCATCGTCTGCAAGTACTATTTTTAGCGGTCTCTCAATCATAATTTAGCCGGGAGGTATATATCAAAGATAGTTCCTTTATTTGATTCACTGGTAGCAAAAATAAATCCGTTGTGGTTGTCAACCACTTTTTTTACAATAGCAAGCCCTATTCCAGTTCCCGGATACTCATCTTTGCTATGAAGTTTTTCAAAAACTTCAAAAATTCTTTTGCTGTATTCCTGATTAAATCCAATCCCATTGTCTGAGAAGGTAATATGACAATAAGATTTATGGCTCATATTTTCAGAGATTTTGATGTCTTTTTTATTTAAAATTCGAGAGGAAATGATAATCTTAACCGGTTCATTAGGTTTGGAAAATTTCAATGAATTGCGTGTCAGATTCTGGATCAATTGCCTGAACTGAAATGGAATAACACTGATATCACACATATCATGGAGTTCAATGACAGCGTTTTTTTCTTCTAATTCCTCTTTCAACTCTTTTTCCACTTCATTGACAATCTCCTCAAGCTGAAGCGTTTCAAACTTCCTTTCTGCAGAACTGAGACTGGAAAAAGCCAACAGTTCTTCAATCAACAATTGCATCCTATTCGCTGATTTCTGCATATGAATAAAATAGGTCTTGCCGTTAGGCGACAGGTTTGGGAGTTCCTTTTCAAGGATTCGGTCGGCAAAAGTTTGGATTTTTCGGAGCGGTTCCTGTAAATCATGACTGGAGACATAGGCAAAAGCCTCCAATTCCTTGTTTATTTTTGCAAGGTCATCGTTTCTCTCTTCCAGGGTTTTGTTGGAATGGTCAAGTTGTTTCGTCCTTTCTCTCACTGCCTTTTCCAGTTTCAGACTATAACTTTGGGATTCCTTCATGTCCTTTGCATGGGTTTCCAACTCATCTTTTTGGACCTTTTCAGTTTCTGTAATATCATTGAAAGAAAGTAAGATCAATTGCTCCCCATGGCTTTTTTGAACAATGCGGTTTGAATTTAGCAAAAAGACCTTCTCTCCGATCCTTGGAAAGGAATGGGTCAGTTTAAAATTAACAAAAGAAGGATTTTTTGGTATGATCTGTTCGAGAAATTCTCTTAGCTTGGGAATGTCCCAGTTTTTGTCTTCGAGGTCAAAAAGGATTTTGCCTTCTAAGGCTTCCTTTTTCAACCCAAAGGTTCTATAAAAAGCATCGTTGGTTGTTTTTATCTGTAAGTCCTTATCCAGAACAATCAATGGTTCGTGTAGGGTTGAAATAATGGCCTTGGAATAATCGTAGGATTCGCTCAGCAGGTCATTTCGGGTCTGTAATTCCTGATTGGTGGTGATCAATTCCTCATTGGATGATTCTAGTTCCTCTTTAGAAGTTTCCAGTTCCTCATTGACTGTCTGAAGTTCTTCATTGCTGGATACAATTTCTTCGTTGGCACTCTGTAGCTCCTCGATAAATCCCTCTTGGTCATGGGCAAGTTCTACGGCTGCCTCATGTGAAGAGGCCAACTCTTCCTCAAGTTGATTGATTCTCTTTTCCTGGAGCTTGAACTGTGTACTCTGTCCATCTCCATTTCCTTTCATCTCCTTCAATCCCAAAATCTGCTCATGATGGGAAAATACCACCAGCATCAGCTGTTCCTCAGAAGCCAAGTGGAGCGGAGCTACTTCAATACTGATGATAAATGGGGCATTGTTGATGCTTACTTCAATTCCCCCTTTTCTGATGCGTTGATTGGTTTTAAATGATTTGGATATCAGATTTCGTAAATGAAAGGCAATTTCTTTTCTTACCAGTTTAAAGATATTCAGTGAGGCTTTACCAGCCACATGGCTAAAGTACAGGTCGGTATTGCCCCTGAACTGTTTGATTTCATGCTGTTGATTGATCACCACACAGGAAGGTAAAAAATCGGCAATGATGATGTCATCTATCGCCTCTGCAAGTCCCATACTTCGCTGTTTGTCATTTAATTCAGAGAAAGGGGAATGCACACCTTTATTTTCTGTATGGTTCGCAGAATGATTCTCTTTCTTAGGCATTCTCTTATTGGGCAAAGTAAACAGGAGGTTATCTGAGTTGCTTTTTTTCAGATAAATTTTAAACTTTTTGTCTAGTTGAGTAAATAAATGCGTGGAAGAACTGATGGTTTCTGCTTTTCCAAGCATCAGATAGCCGGTTTCGTTCAAGGCATAATGAAAAGTCGCTAGTACCCTTTTCTGTGCCAGATTGTCAAAATAAATAAACAGATTCCTGCAACTGATAAAATCTATTTTTGAGAATGGCGGGTCTTTGAGCACATTATGGGTGGCAAAGACACAGATATCCCTAATTGTTTTTGATATCTTATAATTGCCGTCATTCTTGGAAAAGAAACGCTGCAAACGTTTTGGATAAACAGATTCCAATTCACTTTTGGTATAGATACCAATTCGGGCTTTCGCGATGGCTTTTTCACTCAGGTCTGTGGCAAACATCTTGATAGGAATGGGTTGATCCATCTTTTCCTGAACCTCCAGAATCATCATGGCAATGGAAAAAGCCTCCTCACCAGACGAGCAGGCCGGTACCCAGATGCGCAGCGACTCACCGGCTTTTTTTGATTTCAGGAGTTTTGGAATCAAAAATTCCTTCAAAAATTTATAGGTATCAGAATCTCTGAAAAAACTGGTTACATTGATCAACAAGTCCTGATAAAGAATATCCAGTTCTTCTTTTTTTTCGCCGATCAATTCTAAATAGGTTTGTAGGTCATCCACCCGATTGAGCAGCATTCTCCTCAAAATCCTTCTTTTGATGGTCCTCATTTTATATGCCGTAAAATCTACTCCAGTAGATTGAAACAGCGCGGACAGAATTGCCTTTAATTCGTGATTGTCATCATTGATCAGATCCTCCTCTCTGCTTTTGAGCTCATCATTTCTCACCAATGGATGATTACTTAACCTGTTTAACTCCTCAGCAATTTCTTTTGGAGACAAGATAAAATCCACAATCCCGGCAGAAATAGCTGATTTGGGCATGCTGTCAAATTTGGCCGTCTTATCTTGGGCAAAGGTAAGTCCCCCATGCTCTTTGATAGCCTTCATCCCTATGGTTCCATCGGTTGCACTTCCACTCAAGACAACCCCTATGACGTTTTCGTGATGGGTTTTAGCAAGTGAAGAAAAAAGAATGTCTATAGGGAGATTGAATTTGGGACTTGCGGGTCTTGGTCTTAAAATGATATGACCATAGTCCACCGATATTTCTTTATCAGGAGGAATGATGTAAAAACTATCAGGCTTAATCAACACCTTGTCCTCCACCTCCCTTACATCCATGGAAGTTATTTTGGACAGCAGGGGGGCAAGCATGCTTTTATGGTCAGGCTTAAGGTGCTGTACATAGATAAATGCCATGCCCGTCTCAGGGGACAGGTATTTCAATAATTCAGAAACCGCTTCAAGACCACCCGCAGAAGCACCGATAGCAACTACCGGAAATACTGCCGCTTCAGAAGAAATTGGCATAGCATCCTTACCCTTACTTTTATTCCCGGATTGCTCCATTTTATGATTTTTAGACTGGGTGGGCATATACACGGCTGAATACAATAGGTGATACACCAAAAACCTGCCTATGAAGATACGAAAAATACACTTTGGTACCTAAACATAAAATAAGGCATGCGTACAATCAGTAAAAGATGTAAAAATTAGTTGGTTTTTTACAAAATCACGAAGACCTCTCCCATCAATCTGCAAAAAGTGGCTTTTGATCTGTATGGCCACACCACCTTAATAAGACCCTAATCCACCTCTTGACCACTTTGAAATTTTAAATCCATTTCAATACCTCCACCCAAAATACCCTCTTCCGACAGTCATAGTGTGGCTTAAAGTGAATTCGCTACACTTCCCTCAAAGAGCGATTCTTATCCACCTATTCACCACCTACAATTTTACAACATTTACACAAAAATATCCTGTGTCGTCAGTCATCGCTCCGCTCAAAGAGAAAAGACCTAAATACCAACCTGAAAGTGTAACAGGGTAGCGCCGCAAAAAATACGATCAGTTTATTTCAGCGCTACTTTGGGCAATCAGCTCTGCTTCCTGTTTCAATACATACAGCCAATTATCATGTTGTTTCCTTAATTTGTTGGGTAAAAAAATCTTTTGAAGTTTTGCCAGGGACCCGGTTTGGGACTCATCCGTGATGACTTTACAGCCTGTGGCCGTGGGAAAAATAACCCAGGCATGCATCCCCTGGATTTTCTTTTCATTGAATTGCCAGGAAAGTGATCGGTAAGGTTCAAACGCTACGATCTCGTTGTTGAGCGATTGACCCATTGAATTCCAGAACACCTTGGCGTTTGGTGACAAGGCTGTTTGGGAGCTGTCTTCAAACTGTATATTCTGAATACCGTCATACCATTCCATCCAGTCCTTTGCATTGACCAGTAAATTCCATACGATTTCAGGGGAAGCATTGATTTCAATTTCGTTGTGGACATAGAAATCGCTTGCTTTTGGATCAAATTCAGCAGGCCAATCGATCAGGTTTTCAGACTCATTGTATTTTTTGGAACTGCTTTGAGCCAATAAGTTGAATGCCATAAGGATCAGGACAAGGGAAGAAAGAATGCTTTTCATGATTGATGATTTAATGGTGAGTGATTTCTGTAGTTTTTTTTTCTTTATGTAAGGGAAACATGGGTTTGCCTTTGAGCGCCTGCAGCAAAGTAAAAGTTGCCAAAGCCCCATAGACTATCCCAACCAACCAAACAGCCTTGGTATTTTTAAGGAGATAAAAAGCTAAGACGGGTAATACCTGTAAAGCATGCATGCCGATGAAATGAGCAATCCTCAGATCTCCCACCTTTCTGCTCCAACCTACGATGAAAAGATCGGAATTGTCATTTTCCAGCCCAACCGTATGGCTCGACCTGCCCCCCATCAGGAAGCCCTCAAAAGCAAAAATGACAAAAATCAATATGCCAAGCCGAATGCCCCACAGGTAGTGGACAGGCAAGTCAGGGATGTCCTGAACGAAAAACAGGAGTCCGATGTAGGCAGTATATACCGTGACCCCTGTAGCCGCAAGGGCCATCAGGGAAAACATCATGGAATGGAAAGCACTGCTGTTGTTGTAATGGGATGGCTGACCCTGACTTGCCTTGAGGGTGATGTACGCGATCTCAAAACCCAATAAAACAATGACCACCCAATTGAAGGCCTGCACATTGAAGACGGGCAAATAGTAGCAATACCAGGCCATGGCCCAGGCAAACAAAAAGGTGGAAAAAGCAAACTTGAAAGGCTTGTACCAGGCATTTACCTGATAAAGCTGCGTTTGCGAAATCCTCGTCATGACCAAAAAGAGCACGGCAAAAGCCAAACACAACAACCCAAAAATGAACAAAGTTTCATTCCTGAACTTCAATTCCAAGAGAAAGGCTTTCATACAGTCAAGAGGGTATGCTGGCCAGGTTCTTCTTGATCCGCATCATGATCACACCCGGGGTAATCCGAGGGAGATTGGTCAAAAACCAATTCATTTTTCCAACTACTTTCTTTCCCTTGCCGTGCAACAAAAGGTGAACCCCTTCCTTGGCAACCGTTTGGGGTGGGACCGGTTTATTGGCACTCATGGCATTGGTTTTCCGCATTTCTGGGGTATGGAAAGGAGTCTCCACCGTACCCGGACAAAGGGTGGTCACAATGACCCCGCTCTCTTCCAACTCGGCTGCTATGGTTTGGGAAAACGCCAACACAAAGGATTTGGTGGCTGAGTACACCGAATAATAAGGAAAGGGCAAAAAGGATAAGATGGAAGCTACATTCATGATTCTTCCTGACTTTCGCTTTGCCATATCCCTTCCAAACAACTTGGTGAGCACCATCAGGCTGCTGATGTTCAGATTCACCATATCCAGTTCATGGTCCAGCGAAGTTTCCACAAAGTCCCCATATCCCCCAAACCCTGCATTGTTGACCAAATGGCTCACCAGCAGGTTTTTGGATTTGGTTTCTTCATAAAGCGTTTGGGCATTGATTGGATTGGAAAGGTCTTTTGAGATGGCGTGGACCTCGACCTGATAGTTTCTGCTGAGCTCTTGTTGTAATTGCTCCAGTTTTTGGAGGCTCCTTGCGACCAAGATCAGATTGTATTTCTTTTGGGCCAGGATTTTGGCCATTTCATAGCCAATACCGGATGAGGCACCGGTTATCAGGATGTATTCTTTCATGGTTTCTATGTTTTGTTTATTTGAATCTTGACCATGTTTCTGATCTCCCAAATAGGGAAATGCCCACATAGCCCCTTACTTCTAACTTGTCACCCGATTTTAAGGTGAGTTTGCATGAATAGGTTTTACCGTCCTTAGGGTCATAAATGCTGCCCTCGCTCCAGGTGTTTTTGCCATCGAATTTGAAATCCTTCAGTATGGTCATACCCACCAAATTCTTCCCCCTTAATTTGGGATCAGGGTTATTGGAATCTTTGGTATCCCCACCCGTTCCCCAAGTGATTTCTCCAAAGTATCGGTCTTGGGATTTGTAGATGTTAAACTTCGCGTTTCCCTCCTCATTGACCCATTCACCGAGGATAGCATCTGCTTTTTCATTGGTTGGAGAATGCATGAATTTTCCAACTAAACCCGGGAACAGCACCAGCATCGAAATTGAAATTAATTTCATCATATGAATATTGTTTAAATTATGAACATTGTTCATTAAAGGGCAAAAAAATTATTTTTTGTCGATTAATGCCACAAATTCTTCGTAAGCCTTTTCCATCATCGTTTCAGGATTATCCAAATTCACCCCTTTGACTCTTTGACTGATATGTAAGGAACACATCCCGTGCACCGTACTCCAGATCACAAACGAAAGCGGTTCCAGCTGATGCCCATCAAAATGGCCCCTTTCCATACATTGCTGTACGTTATTCAACAGGACATCAAAGGTAGCCTTTCCCTCATTCCACTCCTCTTTGTGCATAGAGTCCAGAAATTCCATGGGTGCCCTCATGTTGAACATCAGGTCATACATGTCAGGATTATCCATCGCAAACTCCAGATAAACCCTTCCGAGGGCCTTCAGCCTTTCCATTGGATCAGAAACGCTGTTTAAGATCCGCATCGCCCCGCCCAACTGTCCAAAGCCTTGGGTATGGAGTTCATGGAGGATGTCGTTTTTATCCTTGAAGTAGACATAAACCGTCCCCACGCTATATTCAATGTCCTCAGCTATCTTCCTGATCGTAACCTGATCGATGCCCTTTTTGACAAATAACTTTTTGGCCGCATTTAAAATCAAAGATTTGATCTCTTCTCTCTCTTTGGCTTTGCGTTCGGAAGTCCCCATTGATTTCAAACTCTTTGTCAAATATAAATGAACACTGTTCATTATTCCAAACTTTTTATAAAAAATTTTTAAAAAGCTTTTAAAAAGCTTTTAAAGAAAGTAACTAAAACAAATGAAAAGCCTCAATAAAAGTATCCGGTTAATCTTAAATGATAAAAAAATGTATGTACGCAATGATGCCAGGAAAAAGGTAATTCAATATAATTCTCGCCAGCAAACTGAAATGTCCGGTACATCCCTGTCCGACGACAGGCGGGCCTGCCCGACGACGGCGGGGGATTTCCGACTTCGGACTTCCGACCCGTTTGAAGAAGAATATTGGGTTACTGGCAAAGAAGCGGATATTCAAAAAAAAATATAGTTTTCCTTGCTAAGTCAAGTTGCCAAATTACTGTAAAATTCAATTTTCATCTTTTTTATTTGGATATGTACCATAGCCTCTTGTTTTTTCATCTCGCCATCTATATGAAATTCAGCATTTTCAAGATTTCCGATAGTAACTTTATCCCCACTAAAGGTCTGCACAAAGTCCAAATCTGAAAAGTCTTCCTTGAAAAATCCCCCGGTGAGTGCCATCCACTCTCTAAGACTGTCGGGGTTGAGGACAATGATTTCAAATTTCCCATCATCCATTTTTCCCATAGGATTGATTTTTGCGCCGGTTCCATACCTATCTCCATTGGCAATGACCAGCATCTTGGCGTTGACCTGTTTTTTTTCTCCATTTAGTTCCAGCGAGAAACTATATTTATTGTCTTCAAATAACTGAGCTACAGAATTTTTAAAATAACTTCCCATTCCCCTTTCATCACTTTCTTCGAATTTTTTGATCAGGGCCGCATTGAAACCGAAATCGCATACATGAAGGCATATCTCGCCATTGACATCCAGTACATCCATCTGAATGGTTTTTCCCGACTGCAATGCCCGCATGCTGTCTTCCCAGGTCTCTATGCCGAGACAGGCACTTAGACCGTTGGCCGATCCAAATGGGATGGGAAGAAAGGGAGTGGGTAAGCCATACAGTTGGGAGGCCACCAGCTTGATGGTTCCATCACCACCACCTACCATGACAAGGTCAAAGTTGTCCTTTTTTAGCAGTTGTTGAATGGATGCTTCATCGTCATTTCCGGTGGTATGCCATACTGATACTGAATAGCCTGACACCCTCTGGCATATTTGATCTATCAGCTCTTTTTGGTTTTCAAGATTTCCGGCTGTTGGATTTACTATAAATAAGGCGCTTTGACCCATGATGTTCCCGATAAATTTTTATATAAATCATCAAATGCCGTTCCCAAAAATCCAAAAAGAAATTAAAGATTCAGAGGAAATTTTTCGCATGGGCTATGGCCTCTGAGGAATGCTGCACCCATGCAATGGGAATTTCCGGGTTATATTGATTCAGTAGAATTTCCCTTTCCTTATCTACCTTTTTTATTCTCCGGATATATACAGCTTTGACGCGGTCAGGATACTTTTCGATTATTTCAGTGTACAGCTCCGGATCATGTTGCCCACTGTCCCCGATCAGGATAAATTTCATGGGAGAGAACATGGACATGAGCAATGAAATCTTCTCCAGTTTGTGGTCATGGTTCCCCCCTCCTGATTTCCAGATGTTTCTCAGGTTAACATGGGGGTCTTTTAACAACAGGGGGCCTTTGGGAATTTTTCTGTAATTCAGAAAATCCTGAATCAAGTCAAAAAGATTCCAGTCGCTGCTTGAAACATAAAATACCGGATAATGCCCCTGTTTGGTCAAAAGTGTATAGAAATCGCTCACTCCGGGAAATGGCCGACGGGTATAGGCATTCTTAGATACTGACAACCACAGCTTTTTTCCCAATGAAGTGGCGTGTGAAATGATGATCGTATCATCGATATCTGAAATAATGCCTATGGGATGTTGTGCTGAAATGCGGGAAATTTCAACCCGTTTGGTTTTTTCTTCCGCTGTGATTCCTTCATCTTCCAAAAGGGTAAGCATAGCAAAATCTGCTTGACCCTCTGGAGGGGCTGGGATGGCCCATCGCTTTTCAAACAGGCCTTCCAGGTTGCTGACCATAATTTCTTCCCTCCCCTGGTATGCCAAACTTACCCGCGCATCGGGAATACTGCTACCTGCATACCGTCTTATAGATGCCAATACATTTTGCAAAGCATTTTTCTTACTGGAAGGGCGGCTTTGCTTGTAGGCTTCGATAATTCTTCCTTTAATGAATATTTCCTTATCATTACCAAAAGCCAGGAAGAGTTCCATCCGGACGAGATCCAGTTTTCCTATTTTCCTTTTGAATTTGGAAAAGGCATAGCGAAGGGGGAAAGTTAGCCAGCGGAAGATGTTCATCTGAAATGTTTGGTTAGCATGGTATCAAAACCTGAACCAAGAATAAATATAGAATGAACTTCTAATTTATGTATTTAATTGAATCTCTTGGCCGTATCACTCAGGATTGTGGCTGATTCGCATCACTTGAGTCAAAAGAAGACAGTATACACTTCAAAATGTGACACTTTACATTTCATGTTCCTCTTGGGCTCGAACCAAGGACCCTTTGATTCATCCCGCAAGTGCGGAACGCTTATCAACTGATTCCTCTTCATAAAAAAAGCCCTGCATTGCTGCAAGGCTTCTGCTCCTCCTCTTGGGCTCGAACCAAGGACCCTTTGATTAACAGTCAAATGCTCTAACCAACTGAGCTAAGGAGGAATTTGTGATAAATGATCAACCCTTTCGGTTAATGTGACGCAAACTTAGCAGGTTGTTTGATTTTTTCCAAGCTACTGACATAAAATTTATCCACCCAAGTATTATTGCACTCATGTTCAAGGCTTTAATTGATTAATAAATTCAGTGGATTGTACTTGTCAAATTGTCGCCTGAATTTGGGCCCGGGATCGAAACGGTAAATGAAATTTATTCTGTAGTTGCCAGTCATCAGGCTATTTTGAAAACCTGAATTTTCTGCCAAGCGGATATTGTTGTGCACGATGTTGGCATTGATCGACCATTTATCGTTGTTATAACCTACAAATGCCCTTCCAAAAAAATTGGGATTGAACCTCCAGGATGAATTTCTCAAAGCATCGCCATCCAGAGCAGTATATCCTACGGACAGGTTGGCGCTTGCCGAAACGGTAATAAAAAAATACTTTTTGAACACCAATGTATAGGCAGCCCCACCGCTAGGCCCAATCTCAAAGAAATTGATGTATTGAAACTCTCTTTCAGCACCTGTCAAATCCCTTGACGGCAACAGGGTACTGTCTCCTCGGACACTTCCTGCATACCACTCCATACCATAGAGGAAAGTTCCTGCGGATTTAATCTGACGCTCATTTTGTTGGAAGGCTGCTCGATAGGAGAACTGCTCCGGATTACTGAGAAATTGAAAGGAGGCTCCTAATTTTATGACCCGGATATCAGGCCTCAAAAAAAACTCGGATCCCTCAGGAGCAAACTTCCTGGATGGCAATAAATGATAGCCTCTATAGAACTGAGCGAACAAATCAATCACATATTTTTTGGGATATATGTGCGCCTGAAGATCAAGATATCGAGTATTGCCAAGTCCTATATCCCTATTCATAAACCCAAAACCATAGGCAAGATTCAATGTGAAAAAATCGTAAGTCGCACCAATGCCAAGATTATGTGTGGTGTTTGGCCAAAACAGTGCCTTTTCCCCACCAATCTTGTCTTCCATCTCCAAGGCAGTATACTTCCTTGACATATACAACCTACTTCCCAACAGTTTGGGATAAGTGATAAAATATCCATTCACTGAGTCTTTTTCAGGCAAGCTCTCGTCTTGAGCTGAAGCGGGAAAATCAAAAAAGAAAAATAAAAACCACAAAAACACAAACCCTATTAAATATTTTATCATCCTACTGCTATTCTATAACCTGAGTCAAATTTTAAACCATAAAAATACAAATAACATACCGATAAATCTGAGACAAGTAAACATTTCAGGATTTCATTTAATGAATACCAAAATCTGGCATTGCTATTTTACTAATGGAGAAAGATTTTTTTAAATAAACATCAATTTATAAGGTTGCATTCAAAAAAAGAATGCTTTCTAATATAATGCACAAAGAAATTCCAGGTTAAAGGAAAAGAAGAAAGCGGGGAAAAAAAAATAATATTAAAATTCCCGCTGAATATTTTAAAACAATAAGCAGAAAAAGTTGCTTAATCACCCATTTCAAATGTAGGAAAAGTTTTTAAGTCAAAAAATACCCAATTCAGGGTATTTTTTGGTAATTCTTGGTTTAATCACCGGATTCGAAAGAAATGTGAAGTTCAAATTTTACGATACCTCCTTTAAGCAGGCATGGAATTTACTTCATGATTCAATTTCTAAGCTAAAGAGTTCACTAAACCGGGCTATTATTGCTTCAATACCAGCCATCAGGAAGAAAAATCAACCCTGAGCAAAAAAACTAAAGCTGTCAGCTTATCCTGTATAAATAGAAAAATATGTATGGCCATTACTTTGCCAGTAAATGATTTCAAAATGGCTTCTGAAGACATGTTTACCGAGGATTAGTGCAAAAAAATTAGGCAAGCCAGAATTCCATTTATCCATATAAGAAAAAAAGGCTTGTGAAAAAAAACAAGCCTTTTAATTAAAAGATCAGAAAAGAGAAGGAGGTCACAAAAATATTTGAAGTACCTCCAACTCACACTTACACACTTACAAAAAATAAATCCTTGAAAATGTAGTTTAATCACCCTTATCAAAGGTATAGAATCTTGGCCTTTCAAAAAATACCCAATTCACGGTATTTTTCTACCCAATTTTCATCCATTTAGCATTGATATTTAATTTTTTTAATTTCTATTATAAATATTCGGTGAAATGTGCCGGAATTGTTATCAGCATGCAGAAACCATGACCTTTGGATGGTCCCATTGAAAACAAGAAATAAATGATGAAAGAAGGAAGGTAGATTGGAAAAGAAAAAGAAATATGGAGGCTAGAAAAAATAATTTTCAAAATAACCTCCAACTCACTTACACACTTTTAAAAGTTTTAGCAGAAAAAGTTGCTTAATCACCCGAGACAAAGGTAACAAATTTTATCCTGAATACACAATACCTAGATCTAGGTATTTTATCGTTTAATAATTAAATAATCCATCTAAATAATCCATGAAGAAACTGTGTCAACAAAAATTCTTCCTTATTTCTTTTCCTTTGAACAGAGAAAGCAACTATTCTCTCTAATCTAGGCCCCTTTGTATCATTAAATTTGGAATAAAATATTTCGATATGGATTGAATTTCAAGTATTTATTTTAAATCGTAATGATTATTTTACAGTAACTTAACTTTCAATTGCATCTAAAAAATCATTTCATTAAGTAAAAACTATAATTCCTGTTAATTAATAGATTTTTTCTATCATGAAATATTTTATTTGAATATTTCTATTTCTATCCAATTCATCCAGTTGGTTTTTGGGAATTGTCAATCAAAGAACAGATGAAGCAAATGAATAATCTACTGAGTGGCTGGCCTTTTAACAGATCATATTCTTGGAAATATGCTTATTGCCAACAGGCTTTAACACCTTAAAATGATAACCTATCCAATCTCGTCTATCTTTCAAAATCGGGAACCAAATATTCTTGCTGTCCCTTTTGATGGCATTTTATCGGGTCAAAAAATTGTGTTACCTTAGTTTTCCGAAATTAATATTCCCAATAAATTTTTAACATTTTCAAAGAACTTCAGAAGGTGAAGCAGTCGAAGCTTCCCTAATCTAAAGACCTGACCTACATATGAACGATTTAGAAAGGTATTTCAACCAGAATGATAAAAGACTAATCCACAAATGGATCCATTATTTTGACGTGTATGACCGTCATTTCTCAAGGTTTCGGGGACAAGAGATCACCATATTAGAAATTGGCGTTTTTCATGGAGGCAGTCTTCAGATGTGGAAAGATTATTTTGGAGATAAAGCAAAAATCTATGGCATAGATATCAATCCTGAGTGCAAAGCACTCGAGGAGGAAAACATTGAAATCTTTATCGGATCCCAATCCGATGCCAAATTTTTGAAAGAGGTGAAAAAGAAAATCCCAAAAGTAGACATTCTGATTGATGATGGAGGCCACACCATGGAACAGCAAATTGTAACCTTTGAGGTATTGTTTGACCATGTAAAGGACAATGGGGTGTACCTGTGCGAGGATTTACACACTTCTTATTGGCCAAAATACGGGGGGGGCTATAAAAATGAAGCCTCTTTTATTGAGTATAGCAAAAATTTCATTGATTATCTCAATGCCTACCATTCCAAAGACCGGAAATTGGGTGTGAGCGATTTCACGAAAACCGTGGATTCCATTCATTATTATGACAGCATTCTTGTCCTGGAAAAGAAAAAAAGGGGTAAACCTTACGACAAACAAACCGGTAGCCCAAGCTATGAACTGCCAAAAGAACAAAAGAAGGCCCTACAGAAAAGGAAAAACAAACCGGGAGAATCGAAGGGAAGTGGTTTCTTCAAAAAATTGTTCGGTAAATAAAAGCATTTGAGGCGGTTCGGAAATTCTACCTCACTCGTACTTAAAGTCTTTAAAATAGATCAACTGAAGTTCTTTGCATTTAAGTTGTTCTTTTTTAAACCAAATGGTTAACAATCGCTCGGCAATAAAGCCAATGATTCTTTTTTGGTATCCATCATATTGCTTAATGTCCACTCTCCTTTCAAATTCAAAAATCATATCAAACCACCAACTCATGAATTTTTGATATTCTGCATCTTTGAGAATAAACATGTTGTTGGCATACAGCCTATCCCCTTTCAATACCGCCTCGTAGGCATTTAAATAGGAAGGATGCCTTTCTTTTAAAATTTTCTTAATCAGCTTCAGGTCTTCAATATCATGGTAACGCCTATAATGTTCTTCCACAGAATACCTTAGCTTTCTAGCCTGTGGCAAGATGGCATCATGGTCTTTAAAAATTTCGGAAAGCTCATGTTCACTTAAAATCCTAGGGGAAAAAAGTTTTGTGTTTTGGGTATAGATCAATCCAAATCGCTTAAATGAAAGCCCTATCAGGGGATAAATTGATCTTTTCATTCGGTAAAAAAATGGTTCTGCTTGAGCGGTATAAAACCGGCGATAATGACAAAATCCAGTCACTGCCTGATGGGTGTTTTTCCATACCCAGTAAATTCCCGTCAGCTCACTGAAATACCGATTTTTATCAGAAATATTTTTTCCGCTATCATCTCCTACAAAAGGTTTGGTTTCATCCACAAACACATTTCCAGACATCAAAGGTTGATACAAGGCGTCATCTTTTAATATTTTGCCCCTTTTATAATGGATGATATAGATTTTTGAATTTGAAGACATACGATTAATCTCAATTTGAACCCAATTTAAACCCAAGTTCCTGATACTTTTTACTTATTATAATTTGCGAAAACGATTCAATTCATCCAGTAGGAGTTCTATTTCCCAGTCTTTATTCCCAAATTTCCTAATCAATTTCTCCCAATCCTTTTGAGGTTTGAAAAACCTTTTGATTCCCTTTTCTCCCAATATCACTTTCTTTTTTATCAAAGGGTAACCTGATTCAATCAATTTTTCAAAATGGGAGTGACTTAGGTTACCTGCCTTTTTGATTCCATGTTTTTTAGCAAAGTCGATTGAATCTATAAAACTGCCAATAGTTAGTCCCTCCCCTAGAAAGAATTGACTCAACCCTATTTCCCATTGATCAATCACTTTTTGGCGAAGGGTTTTGGTATCCTTTTCTCCGAGAATAGCCTCTAAGTCCAAAATCTCCAGAAAAACAGTCAGCTTTTCAATCGCTTTCTTTTCAAAGACCATAAAGTGACTTTGAATATGGTACGTCTGGGAATGGGTGGCAAACCAAGGCCGCTCATAAGAATCGAGCAAACCCCAAAAATCAAGTCTTTGGGATTTCCCCCAATCCATGATAGGCTTTAAGGTATTGAAAAGGACATTGGAATCATTGGCACAGGCGATTTGGCTGTATTGATTGAGATCCAAGGTTTGGATCGCTTGATAAAACTTCCCGAAATCATAACCTTCGTTGCTCACGAACATCAGCTGTATATCAGTTTCCAACCATTCCAATGCTGAATCAATGCGTCTTTCATTTGTTACTAAGATCAATTCATCGAAATAATTTCTCAGTTCCGAAAGAAAGGTTTTCACATAAATGGGGATCAAAGGGGATTCTCCGAAATGAATAAAAATACAGAGTTTAGGTTTTCCCTTTATCATGGTAGCAGCTGAACTAAATCGTATTTAAATTTTATCTTTTCCCTGAAAAATTTTATTCCAATAATATTTGACTGGATTGCTGTATTTTAATTGCTTCCAAGGTCTGCTGCTGTGGGGTTTATGCAAAACTGGAGTGTCCATCAAGACATAATTTTTGAAACCCAACTTGATAGACACCTCGGAAATGTGGGTATCGTACCAGTCTTTGGATTGGTCAAGGTTTAAAAAATCATATTTTTCCAAAAAACCCAAGCTCAGTAAGGTACAACAAAAGCTCAAACTCCTCTTGGTTTCAAAATTCCTTTCTTTCACATTTTTAAACTTTAGATAAGGAAAATTAACCTTGCCATCAGCATCGACAGTAATGGCTCCTACCATACCGGCATCAGAGTGAGCTTCCTGAAAATTCAGCATTTTTTCTAATGTATCCTGTTTCACCTCTACATCAGATTCCACAATGAGCAAAGGCAAGCCCATTTTCAAGGCCCTTTTCTGCGCATCCTGTAAAACAAGTTTGTAATTTGGACTAGGGGTGTCAGTAATGTCTTGCAGGTGAATAAGGCCAAAAGGATACTTTTTTGTATGGTTCACCAAAGCCAATTTAGTCTCCTCATCACTAAAATCATTGTAAACCCTGTATTCCAGTGGCAGGGTGGAAGCCTGAATCGCCTTGATGGTCAAAAGCGTATTTTCCAAGGCATTTTTCACAGGAGTAATGACCAAAACTTTTTTCATGTCAAAAACAGTTAAAGATCAAAAATACAAAAGATAAAAAGGAAAACCCGAATCCTTTGGGAAAGATCCGGGTTAATATTCATGGAGTTGAAGATCGGATTAGCTCAACTTGGCTAAAGCCTCTTTCATCCTTTTTAAAGCTTCCTTCAGTTCCTCATCAGATGCTGCATAAGACAATCTTACACAATCCGGAGCACCGAAAGCAGCGCCTGTCACCAGTGAAACATAGGCTTCTTTGAGAATATAAAGACAGAAGTCATCCGCATCCGAAATGGTAAAACCATTCGCTGATTTCCCGAAAAATGCAGATACCTCCGGGAAGAAGTAAAAGGCGCCTTCTGGCACATGGGTTTTGATTCCTGGAATATCCCGCAATAAATCCAATACCAGATCCCTTCTTCTCAAATAGGCTTTTTCCATTTCTTTGGAAGGAGACTGATCGCCTTCAATACCTGCCAAGGCTGCTCTTTGGGCAATGCCTGTACCTCCGGAAGTAAATTGCCCCTGCATTTTTTCACAGGCTTTGGCGATTTCAAGAGGAGCGCAGATGTATCCCACCCGCCATCCGGTCATGGCATAGCCTTTTGAAAACCCATTGACGGTAATGGTCCTATCGAACATTCCGGGAAAGGCTGCCATGCTGGCATGCTTTCCGGTAAAATTGATCAATTCATAGATCTCATCTGCAATGACCAACAAATTATCTTTTTCTTTTACAACCTCTGCGATGGCTTGGAGTTCTTCTTTGCTGAAAACTGACCCGGTTGGATTACAGGGTGAAGAATAAATGATGGCTTTGGTTTTATCCGTTAAGGCATCTTTCAATTGTGCTGCGGTTGCTTTGAAGTTATTTTCGAGACTGCCCTCAATCAGAACCGGAACTCCACCTGCCAATTTGATGATTTCTGAATAGCTCACCCAATAAGGGGAAAAAATCACCACTTCATCTCCTTCATTGAGCAGGCACATGAATACATTGGCAATAGAATGTTTGGCACCTGTAGAAAGCACGATGTTTTCGGCCTTGGCTTCTGCAATGTGATTGACCTCCCTGAGTTTTTTGGCTATGGCCTCTCTCAGGTCCTGGTAGCCGGCCACTGGAGGATAGGAAAAGTATTTTCCCTCATCTATGGCGGCTTTAGCAGCTTCCTGAATATGTTTTGGGGTTTTGAAATCGGGTTCTCCCAAGCTAAGACTGATGATGTCCACGCCTTGGGATTTGAGTTCTCTGGCTTTTTTGGCCATCGCCAAGGTGGCGGACTCCTCCATTTGGTTGATGCGGTCTGATAGAATAGAATTCATGGAATAGTGGTGTTTATTGCAAATTCGCCCAAAATTAAGGGATATGTTTGGTTAATTCTAAAACATTACGGTTTAATTGGATTATATTCTAAATTTGTCTTGAAATACTAATCGGGTGATATTGTCCGTTAATTAGATTGATGTTGAAAAAGTATATTCCAATATTCCTTTCCTGCTTTTTGATCGCCTACGGGGCGATTGGACAAGAAGAAAATTTGACTGATCCGGATTCATCAGGGGTAGTTGATGATCTTTTGCTGCCCACCTCTGCACCAATCCTGCTATTTGATGATGCCAAAAAAGAGGAAGATAAAAAAAAGAAAAAGAAAAAAAAGAAGAAGAACATATACTTTGGCGAAAAAACCAGCAAAACTTTCATCAAACAAAGCCTCCAGGGCAAAAACCACCATTATTTCATCCATTATACGAGCAGGTACAGGTCCATAGATCCCTATATCCGGGATATTTATTGGTACAATTACAAAGAAAAAGCCATACAGATAAAGGGCTTCGACAGTCAAAAAGGCTACTTACTCCATGGTCCTTATGAAAAAAAGATAGATGATGTGGTAGTAGAATCCGGAATGTTTTATTTCGGTACCAAGCACGGCCGATGGATGAAATTTGACAACAAAAGCATTCTTTTGGACAAAGGTCATTTCTCTGAAGGATGGCCCAAAGATTCTAGGGTAACGTATTATCAGAGAGAAGACCGTAAGGTGGAAAAAATCATCCCGGTGGAATATGAATTGGAAGAAGGAAATTTCTTTCATTTTTATGAAAATGGCCAGGTTGCTGTGATTGGAGAATATCATTTTGGAGAAAAAGTAGGTTTATGGACTGAGTATTGGAACACCAATGGCGGAAAGGTGGTCAAAAAGAGAGAAATTCAATATCAGGAACAGCCTTTCAGTAAATTCAATCCTTATATTAGAGCCGAATGGGACCCAGAAGGCAATTTGGTTTACCGAAAAGATTAAAGCTCAGAAATAACTATTTTTCAAGGGAGGCTAATAAAAAGCATCCTGAAAGTGTTTAAAGCCCACATTCCCTTTTTGGTCCCTATACACCCCTACAATATCAAAACGGATGTCATGGTGCCAATCAGTCTGATGGATATAATGGTCAGCGGCCCTGATGATAAGTTGCCTTTTCCTGTAATCCACAAATTCTTCTGCATAGCCATAACCGGTGCCACTTCTGAATTTGACTTCCACAAACACCAATATGCCTTTGTGCTTCATGATCAAATCAATTTCGGCATGCCGGTACCTAAAATTGGAAGCCACCCATTCATAGCCCCTACCCTTTAACCATTCCAAGGCTTGTTCTTCAGCCTCCTTTCCTGTTTCATTGGGATATGCCATCTTAAATAATTGCTTATTTTTGTAAAAAACTGATAAAAAGATCTCCTTATTCTAAAAAAACAAGAAAGAACCTAAACCCGAGAAAACTTGTTTTGAACGCTCATCCATTCCAAACAGTGAATCAAAATATCAATAAAAAAGTAAAATTTCTAGATTTTGGCCTGAAAGATTACCAGGAAACCTGGGATATTCAGGAAAAACTATTTGCTGAGACCATTTCCTTAAAGATTGCCAACCGAAATCTACCTGATGATGTACAGCAACTTTCACCCAACTACCTCATCTTTGTGGAGCACCCCCATGTGTACACCCTAGGTAAAAGCGGGGAATTGTCCCATCTGCTCTTGGATGAAAAAGGTTTGATTGAAAAACAAGCCACTTTTTACAAAATCAACCGGGGAGGTGACATTACCTATCATGGTCCCGGTCAACTGGTAGGCTACCCCATCCTGGATCTGGACAATTTCTTTACCGATATCCACCAATACCTTCGCCTCTTGGAGGAGGCCATTATTCTTACCCTAAACGAGTATGGCATCGAAGGGGGAAGAATTCCTGGACTGACCGGTGTTTGGCTGGATCATATTGCCCAAAAAAACCCCAGAAAAATTTGTGCCCTTGGTGTCAAGTCCAGCCGCTGGGTGACCATGCATGGTTTTGCCTTCAACATCAACACAGACATCAGTTATTTTGACCACATCATCCCCTGTGGTATTCCCGATAAAGCAGTTACCTCCATGCACCAGGAACTTGGTCATCCTGTGGATGCTAACAAGGTCAAAGCAAAGGTGAAAAAACATATTGCAGATTTGTTTGAGATGGAGTTTGAAGCTAAATAAGAATAACCATTTCAAGCAATTACACCTCATTCTGAAAATAAAAAATGACCCAAACAATATGAAAAAAGACATTGAATTTCACCCTGTTACAGGGGTGAAACTGGCCATAGCCAGAGAGGAAAACAATGGTCAGATAGCCTGGAACGTATACATTATCAACCTTAACCTTATAGAATTAAAAACCCTCATGGTCACTTCCAAGGGTTATGGAGAAATAGAAGGAGAGGTGAAAAAAACTTCCACCCTAAGACACTTGATTGAGGAATTGGGTCCACAGAGCATTGCCAAAGTAGAGCCTATTGATCCCAATCTTTTCGTTTTAAACAATGAATTTTGGGTAAGTTATTTTATATTAGATCAAATATTTGACAAAAAATTCGTCTTCGTGACCGGAAGTATGGATGAGGAGAACATCACTTTCATCCCTGAAATCGGTCTGGAAGGTGTTTTGCATGCTTGATCGATATGGCAGATTTTTTTAGTGATTTGAAAGATATCCTATTTTTGGATATAGAAACCGCTTCATCCACGGCGGAATTTGGTGAACTTCCGCCACGCCTTCAGGAAGAGTGGATCCGAAAAATCAGCTATTTTCAAAAAGAAAATACTGAAAGTCCCGACCACCATTATTTTGAAAAAGCCGGGATATATGCCGAGTTTGGAAAGGTGGTCTGTATTGGGGTAGGATTCTTTGCTTACAATCCTGAGGAACAAACCCTTCAATTCCGGGCAAAAACATTCGGAGAACCCTCTGAACGGGATACCCTACTGGGATTTATAGAACTGCTGGAAAAAAAAGACTGGACCCTCTGCGCGCACAACGGTAAGGAGTTTGACTTCCCCTACCTCTGCCGCAGGATATTGGCCAACCGGATTCCACTGCCGGAGGTGTTGAAGCTGGCTGGCAAAAAACCCTGGGAGATCCGGCACCTGGACACGATGGAGCTGTGGAAATTTGGAGACTACAAACATTACACCCGGCTGGAGCTGTTGGCGGCTTTGTTTGATATCCCAAGCTCTAAAGGTGACATTGATGGCTCTCAAGTCAATGATGCCTATTATAGCAAAAATGACTTGGCCAGTATCCGACATTATTGTCAAAGGGATGTCTGGGTCACCGCACAGATTTATCTCGCTTTTCAGGGGCTTCCGGCTGACCTTGAAATCCAGTTTTTAACAGAGATGAAGAAGGGGGTGATATAGAGGGTTCTAAATAGTCATTGCTGGAGAATCCAACTCATATAAGTGTAGAGAATCCCATTTCACTCAAGGTTTTTTGTTAACTTTATAGTGCGGAAAGCAAGTCGGGTGTTTGTAGGTTAAAACTGGTTGTTGAGATTTGAAAAAGTCACCATCATTCATTGCTCTAAATGACCGATAAAACCAAGTAATAATTAATTCAAAAATTTAGTGATAGACACAAAACAATTGATCCATTTTTTCCAATTCATACCAGTTATCAATGTTTCTACTTCCAACAAATTGTCACAGATTCTTTTGTGCCAATTTATGACTCCTGAACTTATCGTAGCTCAAAAAACAAATTAAATTAATTATCAATCGGGCCAATTTTCTCAAACATTCTGGCCGGTATTTATAAATTCGACATAAATTTTTATGGGAAGAAAATCAAACAAACAACACCAAAAAGGCAAATCAAGAGGAAAAGGTACAGATACTTCATCACTGTCCAATAAAGTCCTCAACTTTTTGGACAACCACTTTGGAGAAGATTTTTCTTCGAAGCAAATCATCAAAAAACTTGACATCAGGGATGCAGCTTCCAAAAGCGCAGTGGATGATGTGCTTCAGGATTTGGTGGAATCCGGTTCAATATCCAAAAACCCCCGCAATTACTTCTCATCAGCCAATGATCCCCAATTCCTGGAAGGAGAGGTGGATTATGTCAATGCCCGCTTTGCCTTTGTGGTGCCAAGCGACAAAGATGAATACAAAGAAGACATCATGGTCAAGGAAAATGACATGAAAAATGCCCTGGACGGAGACATCGTCCGTGTCATGGTCTATCCCAAAAAAGGCAAAACAGGAAGATTGGAAGGCCGGGTTCTTGAGGTAGTCAAACGAAACCGGGATGAATTTGTAGGCAGGGTAGAAATCTCCCCTCGATTTGCCTTTGTGGTGCCGGATTTCAAAAAAATGCACAAGGACATTTTTATTCACAAAGGAGACCTAATAGGCGCCGAACACAACCAAAAAGTGGTCGTGAAGCTGACAGAGTGGAAAGAGGACGATAAAAATCCAACCGGAAAAATCATTCGGGTACTGGGTACCGCCGGAAATCATGAGGTGGAAATTCACTCCATCATGGCAGAATTTGGACTTCCCTTTGAATACCCCAAGGAATTGGAAAAAGAAGCCGAGAACATATCAGAAGAGATCTCGCAGGCTGAAATCAAAAAAAGAAAGGATTTTCGAAATATACCTACTTTCACCATAGACCCCTTTGATGCCAAAGATTTTGATGATGCCATTTCCTACCAGAGATTGAAGAATGGTAACCTGGAAATAGGCGTACATATCGCGGACGTGACCCACTATGTACAGCCCAACTCCGCGCTGGAAAAGGAAGCTTATGACCGGGCCACCTCTGTCTACCTGGTGGACAGGACCATCCCCATGCTTCCCGAACGACTCAGCAATGGCCTTTGTTCGCTTAGGCCAAATGAAGATAAGTTGACCTATTCCTGTGTATTTGAAATGGATGAAAATGCCGATGTCCTCAAATTTTGGATCGGTAAAACCGTCATCCATTCTGATAGGCGTTTCACTTATGAAGAGGCTCAGGAAAACATTGACAAGCAGGAAGGAGATTTTTACAGTGAGCTCACTTTGCTCAACAGTCTGGCCAAAAAAATCCGAAAAAGAAGGTTTGAAAAGGGGGCTGTCAATTTTGAGACGGTGGAAGTCAAATTCAAACTGGATGAAAAAGGCACCCCGCTGGGCTTGGTGATCAAGGAACGAAAAGACATTCACAAACTTATCGAGGAATTTATGTTGCTGGCCAACCGCACAGTAGCTGAATTTGTGTATAACAAGAACAAGGGCAAAGATACTTTTGTCTACAGGACACACGATTATCCTGATTTGGAACGATTGAGCACCTTTGCTAGCTTTGCCACCAAATTTGGCCATGAAATCAACCTCAGTGAAGAAACCAGGATATCCAAATCCCTCAATAAACTGATGGAAGACATCGAAGGAAAGCCTGAACAAAATGTGTTGGAACAGTTGGCTATACGAAGCATGGCGAAAGCGATCTATACCACTTCACCAAAAGGACACTTTGGCTTGGCATTTAAGCATTACACACACTTTACCTCCCCTATTCGGCGTTACCCTGATATGATGGTGCACCGTTTATTGACGCTTTACTTGGATGGAGCAAAATCACCGGGCAAAGAGGATTGGGATGAAAAATGCCTTCACTCTTCAGAGAGGGAAAAGCGGGCTGCAGATGCAGAAAGAGCCTCTATCAAATACAAGCAGGTCGAATACATGTCTCTGGCTGAAGACAAAGATTATGATGGCATTATCTCCGGAATCACTGAGTGGGGAATTTTTGTGGAAATCACCGAAACCAAATGTGAAGGAATGATCCGACTCCAAGAACTCAAAGATGATTATTATGAGTTTGATCCAAAAAACATGAGATTGATAGGTTCCAGAAATAAAAAAATCATCACTTTAGGAGACAAAGTTATGGTCAGAGTAGTTAAGACTGACATAGACCGAAGAACCATCGATTTGGAATTTGCAAAAAATGACCGTTAAAAACCGCATTTCACCTCAGCTCCACGCCTTGGAGCAACACATCAGACTACTTCAATACGGAACTTCCCCAAAGGAATTGTATGATCCCATAGCATACATCATGGATCTGGGTGGCAAAAGGATCCGACCATTGCTAGCCTTGTTGGCTTATGGTTTATACCATCGCGACTTTGAGCGTATCTTGACACCTGCTGCCGCCATTGAGGTGTTCCATAATTTTACACTGATGCATGATGACATCATGGACAATGCCCCCTTAAGGCGGGGGAAGAAAACCGTCCATGAAAAATGGAATGCCAATACCGCCATACTTTCCGGTGATGTGATGTTGGTCAAAGCCTATGACATGCTATTGGAAGTACCCGCTGAGAAATTGCCTTTGTGCCTTTCTCTTTTCAACAAAACAGCCGCGGAAGTCTGTGAAGGCCAACAGCATGACATGAATTTCGAAAAAGAAATCTGGATTTCGGAAGCTGTTTACATTGACATGATCCGTCAGAAAACAGCTGTCTTGTTGGGTTTTGCCTTACAGTTTGGGGCGATCTTAGGAGAGGCTCGTAAGGAAGATGCACAGAAGCTCTATGATTTCGGGGTCAATATCGGCATTGGATTTCAACTTAAGGATGACTTATTGGATGTATATGCCGATCAAAATAAGTTCGGAAAGCAGGTTGGTGGTGATATCATTGCCAACAAAAAGACTTTTCTCTTGATCAAGGCCATGGAATTGGCCAACCCCCAGCAAAGAAAATTTCTGGACGATTGGTTGTTTCAGGAAGCATTTGACAATGGGGAAAAAGTCGCTGCCATTCGTGGCATGTATGATGAACTCGACATTAAAAAACTGACCGAAAAAACCATGCAACATTATTTTGACAAAGGCTTTGAACAGATTCAGGATTTGGCTGTGACCTATCCGGATGGACTTGAGGACCTGATTGCATTGACAGAGGAATTGATCCACCGGGAGAAATAAATACCCTTAGCCCAATTTATGGAAACTTACGCTACCTACCTTATTATCGGCCTCACAGTGCTGAGTTCTTACAAGGGATTCAAAGATCCCAGCTTTGTTCGAAGGTGGATGTTTACCCCTTATAAGATCAAGCAAAACCGTGAATACGACCGCTTTATTCTTTCCGGTTTTATCCACAAAGATCAGATCCACCTCTTCTTCAATATGTTTACTTTTTTCTTCTTTGGCAGATTGGTAGAACAGTTTCTCACCTACCGCTATGGACTATCGCTGGGAATCTTGATTTATGTATTCTTTTACCTCAGTTCTATTGTAGTATCTGACATTCCCACTTTCCGAAAACACAAGGACAATCCAACCTACCATGCTTTGGGGGCTTCTGGAGGTGCCTCGGCGGTTGTTTTTGCAAGCATCATGTTGGTGCCATTGGCAGACATCTGCCTGTTTGGGTTGTTTTGTGTCCCAGGCTTTATTCTTGGCGTGCTATTTATCATTTATTCCGTGGTAATGGCAAGAAAAGATATGGATGCCATCAATCATGATGCCCACCTTTACGGCGCTTTGTTCGGGATAATTTTTATCTTGATCCTGACTCCTGAAAGTGCCGTTGATTTTATCCGACAAATCAGCAACTATCGTCCATTTTGAAATAACAACAGTTTCAATTGGTCTGTATGATTTCCAATAGTGGCATGACCAATTTATCCGTATTGGCTACAAAATTTTATTTTGTAATTGATTGAAATACTACCCTTAATTTCTGAAAAAATTAACGGTGGCCTCAAATTTTAAAAATTATTGAAAAAGTTTTTACTTTTTTTATTTGTTTTTTAAAAAACTGCCTTTACTTTTGACACATGCTAATTACAACGCTCATCTATTTTACCTTCTTTTATTTTTACTTTCGTCCAGAAGGTCGAATCGGAGCTGCTTATTGTCTTGTAAAAAAATAACAAATCATAAACGCAAAGGAGCCCGGTTCGACAGAATCGGGCTTTTTTATTTTAAAACAATCAACTCATGGAAAATCATTTACAGACCAAAGATTGGGGATTAGGTCTCAAAGGTCATGTCATCATTGCCGGCCCCTGCAGTGCCGAAACACCGGAACAGATTGAGCAGGTATGCTTGGATATGAAAAAGGCAAACATGATCCCTCAGGTATTCAGGGCAGGAATTTGGAAGCCACGAACCAGACCTGGTAGTTTTGAAGGCATAGGTGAGGATGGTTTGAAGTGGATGGAAATCGTCAGGCACCATCTCAATATCCCCATCACCACGGAAGTAGGCAATGCTGCCCATGTGGAAATGGCCCTCAAACATAAGGTAGACATTCTATGGATTGGCGCCCGTACTACGGTCAACCCATTTGCAGTCCAGGAAATTGCAGAAGCCCTTAGAGGTGTAGATATTCCTGTGATGGTCAAAAACCCAATGAATCCGGATCTTCAATTATGGCTGGGTGCATTAGAAAGAATGTATGCGGTCGGCATCCACAAATTGGCCGCCATTCACCGTGGGTTTTCGGACTCCTATGACAAAAGATTCCGAAACAAGCCGAATTGGTCTATGCCTATCCACTTAAAAAGGGAATGGAAAGGCATGGAAGTCATCAATGACCCCAGCCATATCGTTGGAAACAGAAAAGGAATCCTTGAGACCTCCCAGCGTGCCATCAATTTTGGATTGGACGGTTTGATGATTGAAACTCACCATGACCCGGACAATGCCTGGTCAGATGCCAAGCAACAAGTGACCCCTCTACAATTGAAGGAAATCCTGTCTAAAATTGACTTCAAGGATACGTTGGGATCTGAAAATCCCAGTGAGATGTTGAATGACCTCAGGACCGCCATAGACCATTTGGATGACCAACTCTTGGACCTGCTTCAGGAACGTTTTGCCATCATAGACCAAATCGGGGCTTATAAAAGAGAACAGCACCTTACCGTGTTTCAATCCGAGAGATGGAAATTTGTCATGGAATCAAGAACTCAGAAAGGCATCAGCAAAAACCTGAGTGAAAAGTTTATGCGCGAGCTGTTGTTCTGTATCCATGAAGAATCCGTCAAGAGACAGGAAAAACAATTGCGGGAGGCCGATCCCATCAAAAAAATGAGTTGATCAATTTAAAAGGAAGTTGGAGGAAATGTAAAAATACCCCAACTTCCTTTTTAACTTTAGCCCTCAAACCAACCCCACTTATTTTGGAATCCATTATTTTCTCCCATGCTATTGCCGATGACCTGAAAAGGTATCTTGACAATCAACGGTATTCCCAATTGGGTATCATCACAGATACCCATACCGTGGAGGCCTGCTATCCTCTGATCAAAGGGCAGCTACCCAAGGACCACCATTTGTATGCTTTTCCTGCAGGAGAGATCAACAAGAATTTGGATACCTGTTCCCATATATGGGAATGGATGACAGAGGCAGGTTTTGACCGGAAAGCAATGATCATCAACCTTGGTGGTGGCGTGACGGGAGACATGGGCGGGTTTTGTGCCAGCCTTTACAAACGCGGCGTCCGCTTTGTCAATATTCCAACTTCTTTGCTTTCGCAGGTGGATGCCAGCGTAGGAGGTAAATTGGGGGTTGACTTCAACGGACTAAAAAACCACATCGGTGTATTTTCCGAACCTGAAACCGTATTGATTTCTGAAGAGTTCTTGAAAACCCTGCCTGAAGCGGAATTGAAATCAGGGTATGCGGAAGTCATCAAACACGGTCTCATTCGAAATGCGGATTACTTCCACAGCCTTAAATTCACCAAATGGCAAAAGCAAAATTGGCGTGATATCATAGAAAAATCTGTTTCCATCAAGCGGGATGTGGTAGAAAAAGATCCCAAAGAGTCAGGATTGAGAAAAATACTCAACTTTGGCCATACCCTTGGACATGCCTTTGAAACTTTTTATCTCAACACCAAGCACCATCTCCTACATGGTGAAGCCATCGCTGTGGGAATGATTGCCGAAGCATATTTGTCCCATACCCACATGGCCATGCCCAAGGATCAACTCGAAGAGATTAAGGAAGCTTTGTTGCGGGTTTTTGGGAAATTTAATTTCCCTGAGTCCAATGTTTTATCCATCACTGAACTTTGTAGCCAAGACAAGAAAAACGAAGGTAAAACCATCAATTTTTCACTCTTGAAAAAAATCGGGCAGTGTGAATACAACATAGCCGTTTCCAAGAAAGAAATTGCCGCAGCCATCCAGTTCTACCATAGTTTAAAGGTGTAATTTTCAATAAAAGTCCCCAATGTCCAATTTGTTTCTTTCCCAAAAAGCCGTTTTCAAAACTTCTGAAATTCCACTTCCTTCTTCCAAAAGTGAAAGTAACCGTGTATTGATTATCGATGCTTTGACCTCGGGTGAAAATCGCATCAGCAATCTGGCTGAGGCACGGGATACGCAGACCATGATCACTTTACTTCGAAAAAATCCGCCACTTTTCGATGTGTTGGATGCAGGGACCACCATGCGGTTTTTAACTGCCTATGCCGCAGTCACCAATCAGCACAAAATTATGACTGGCACTCCGAGGATGTGTGAACGACCCATTGGTATCCTGGTGGATGCTTTGCGGGAAGTTGGCGCAGAGATCCATTACCTGGGTCAGGATGGTTACCCACCCTTGGCCATCCATGGGATAGCGGAACAGAAATCAAAAAAGGTAAGCATCAGGGGAGATGTCAGCAGTCAATACATTTCAGCCATGTTGATGATCGCGCCGATTCTCCCCATGGGATTGGAAATCGAATTGTTAGGCAAGATCGGGTCCCAAACGTATATCGAAATGACACTGGCCTTGATGGCTCATTTTGGCATAAAGTATGGCTGGGAAAATGAAATCATCAGTGTTCCTCATCAAGCCTATCAAGCCCAAGAATTTATGGTGGAAAGTGATTGGTCAGGGGCAAGTTATTGGTTTAGCTTGTTGGCCTGTGCCGAGGAGGGTGAATTTTTCCTAAAGGGACTGAAAGAAAACAGCCTTCAGGGAGATTCCAAAATTGTGGACATCATGGACAATCTAGGTATTCAAAGTGTCTTTGAAAAGAACGGTGTCAGGTTGACCAAGCAAAAAGTGAAAGGTTTGGATCACTGGGATTTTACGCATTGCCCGGACTTGGCCCAAACAGTGGCCGTGACCTGCGCGATTATTGGCCAAAAAGTTGATTTTACAGGATTGGAGAGTCTGAGGATCAAAGAAACAGATCGAATTCACGCCTTGCAACAGGAATTGGCCAAATTCAATGCCCAACTAACCGAAACTGAGACCAACGTATTCACCCTGATCCCTTCTGTGGAAATCCCGAACCAAGTTCAGATACATACCTATGATGACCACAGGATGGCCATGGCTTTTATGCCCTTATTGACCAAAACTGACTTGATCATTGAAGATCCAGCCGTCGTAAACAAGTCTTATCCCAGTTTTTGGAAACATTGTGATGGATTAGGCATCAAGATGAGCAGATAGTTTACTATTTACCTCAATATTTCAATAAAAGTCTTTCTTTCCCTTCAGCATCCGACATGAAAGCAACCCTAACGATCATATTGTTGATTTTATCCAATACATTCATGACCTTCGCCTGGTATGGTCACCTGAAATTCAAAGAACTGAAATGGTTTGAAAATCTTGGATTAATCGCCATCATTCTCATAAGCTGGGGTATTGCGCTTTTTGAATATTGTTTTCAGGTTCCAGCCAATAGAATCGGCTTTAAGGAAAATGGAGGCCCATTTACTTTGGTCGAGCTCAAAGTCCTTCAAGAGGTGATCACCCTTGTGGTGTTTATGGCATTTACTTTCCTTTTTTTCAAAAATGAAAGTATCCGTCTCAATCACCTGATCGGATTTGGTTTTTTGGTTTTGGCTGTTTACTTTATTTTCAAAAAATAACATGAAGATCGCCATCCAAGGTATTCCCGGTTCTTTCCACCATCAAGTCGCATTGGATTACTTTGGCCAAGAAGCTGAAATAGTTGGATACAGGATTTTTGAAGAAGTGGCCAAAAGTGTCGCCAATCAGGAGGTTCAATATGGCGTGATGGCGATTGAAAATTCCATAGCCGGCGCCATTTTGCCTAATTATGACCTTATCGACAGGAATGGCTTATCTATCAAGGATGAGTATTATTTACCAATTTCCCATAATTTGCTGGCCTTACCGGGACAGTCCATTCAGGATATCAAAGAGGTAAAATCCCACCCCATGGCCATATTGCAGTGCAAGGGATTTTTTGAACAATATCCCGGCATCCAATTGACCGATGATGTGGATACGGCTTCGGTGGCCAAACGGATTTCTGAGGAAAATCTCCTGGGTACTGCGGCCATCGCTAGCAAGACTGCTGCTTCAATTTATAAATTGACAACCCTAAAAGAGGACATACAGACCATCAGAGATAACTTCACCCGTTTCATAGTCCTTCAGAAGTTTACTACAGAACCAGATTTTATACCCAATAAGGCTTCTTTAAAAATTACAGTGAAAAATGAGAAAGGCGTTTTGGCCAAGTTGCTCACCTTAATGAGTGATTTTGGGTTAGACCTGAGCAAAATACAGTCTATTCCGGTGATTGAAAAGCCCTGGGAATATGCCTTTTTTATCGATACCCAATTTGAAGATTATACGGCTTATAGAAAAGCCATTGCTGCCATTGATAAGGGTTTCGGGTCCGTGAAAATATTCGGAGAATACCTCAACAGAAAATAATGAAAGGATATTCAAATAGGGTCAGTCAAGTCACAGAGTACTATTTCTCGGCAAAACTACGGGAAGTCAATCGCTTGATAGCTGAGGGCAGGCCGATCATCAACATGGGCATTGGAAGCCCGGATTTACCCCCTCACCCTTCGGTTATCCATGCTTTGGCACATTCAGCTGAATTGGAAAACAGCCATGGCTATCAGGGGTATCAGGGCATTCCTGCCTTGAGGCAAGCCATGGCGGAATTTTATCTCAGGTCCTACAGGGTAGACCTCGATCCTGAAAAAGAAATCTTACCACTTATGGGCTCCAAAGAAGGCATCATGCATCTTTCCATGGCCTTTTTAAATGAAGGAGACCAAGCTTTGGTGCCGGATCCAGGATATCCAACGTACACCTCTGTGACGAAGCTGTTGGGCGCTGAAGCGGTCCCTTATGTTTTGACCCAAGAAAACAACTGGTATCCTGACTTGGATTTATTGGAGCAAAGTGACCTCAGCAAAGTCAAACTCATGTGGGTAAATTATCCCCATATGCCCTCAGGGGCCAGGGCAAACCTTGCGCTTTATGAGCAATTGGTCGCTTTTGGCAAAAAGCATGACATTCTCATTGCCCATGATAATCCCTATAGCTTTATCCTGGAGGAAAAGCCAAAAAGTATCTTTGAGGTTCACGGCGCCAGTGAAGTGGCTTTGGAACTTAATTCTCTGAGCAAAACGGCCAATATGGCGGGTTGGCGGGTTGGCATGATTTCCGGTAAACCGGAATGGATCCAAGCCATAACCAAGGTCAAAAGCAACATGGATTCCGGGATGTTTCTTGGCATTCAAAAAGGTGCCATCGCTGCCCTGGGACTCGGTTCAGAATGGTTCCTGCAATTGAATGCACAGTATTCCAAAAGAAGAGATCTGGTGTGGCAATTGGCTGAAAAGCTAGGACTAGGCTATGAAAAAGATAGGGCTGGGATGTTTGTTTGGGCAAAAATCCCAAAAGGAATGAATTCAGAAGTATTTGTGGATCAACTACTCTATAAAAAAGACCTGTTTGTAACTCCCGGCCATGTTTTTGGACCATCAGGAGAAGGGTATGTGAGGTTTTCACTTTGTCTGCCCGAACAAACCATTCAACAGGCCATAGATCGCATATGAAGATTAGCGAAGTTTCCCTTGTCTTTAAGAACATATTTAGCATCACCCTGAATCAGGGTATAAACTACATCAAACTTACCTATGAAAAAGATACACATCATCGGACTGGGGCTACTCGGAGGCTCTTTTGCTTTGGCCCTGAAAAAGAAAATGCCAGAGATTGAATTCACAGGATTTGACATAGATCCCAGAAACCAGGAAGATGCCCTAACTTTAGGCATCATTGACAGGGCATTGGAAATCCCTGAAAAAGATACTGACGTGATCATTCTGGCTACTCCTGCTGATACCATTTCCGAACTGCTGAAAAAGACCTTGGATCAAATAGGCAAACATACCCTGGTCATTGACTTCGGCTCTACCAAAGAAAAGCTGTGCCAAGAAGTCGCTCAACATCCAAACAGGGAAAACTACCTTGCCGGACACCCCATCGCTGGAACCGAATATTCCGGACCCAAGGCAGCGAGGGAGGATTTATTGGACCGAAAAGTATTTATCATCTGTGAAATGGACAGGACCAATCTTCACCTGAAGGAGATGGCTTATGCTATTTTTGATGCCTTGAATATGAAACTTCGGTTCATGAACCCTGATGAACATGACAGACATTTGGCTTTTGTCTCCCACCTTTCCCACATTTCCTCATTTATGCTGGGAAAAACAGTCTTGGACAAAATGCAGGATGAAAAAAACATATTTGACATGGCTGGATCTGGTTTTGCTTCTACGGTTCGACTGGCCAAAAGTTCCCCTGAAATGTGGGCACCCATCATTCAGGAAAACAAAGCCAATGTATTGGAAGCTTTGGACCGATATATTGCGAGTCTCCAAAATTTCAGGGACAAAATCAAGGCTGACCAATTCAAAGAAATAAAAGGCGACATGAGGGAGATTAATAGGATCAGGGATATTTTGGATCTGGAAAAATAAATCCAGCCTGTTGATGGGTTGGTATTAGGGTCTATTTGAGAACAATTAAGTTTATTTAAGCATTTCTGGCTTGAGTTTTGAGTTGAGGCAAAAAAACAAAGAAATCATGAAAAAAACCTTGTTCATTCTTCCTATCTTGCTACTTTCCCTTACAGCCATGTCTCAGGAAATTGCTACGATCGAAGTAGAAGGCAAAAGCGAAATCAGCGTGATGCCAGACCAAGCCCTCATCCAAGTTACCTTAACCGAAAAGGCAATGAAGGTGGCTGATGTAACACAGGCACTCAACAAAAAAACCAAAAGTGTCAAAGATGCCTTAGAAAAATCCGGCGTGAAGGAATATGACTTGCAAATCAACAATTACTACGTGAATGTCAATCGAGTCTACGCCAAAGGGACTTCAAAGGATAGCGGCTATGTAGCCAGTCAAAACCTCAACATCAAAGTCAAAAGCATTGATAAGGACCTGGTAAAAGTGGTGGAGACTTTACATCAAACCACTGACATGGGTTTCAATATTCAATTCACCATCTCCGATGCTGAGAAAAAACGATACCAGGAAGAATTGCTGAAGTTGGCTTTAAAGGATGCCCAATCCAAAGCAAATTTGATAGCTGAAACCATGGAAATAAGCAAAATCAACCTTTTTAAGGTTTATCATGGTGCCCAATCTCCAGAGTATAGACCTATGATGAAGACCATGGCCATGCGGGCGGAGTCTGCAGATCTATTAGAAGAACCTGTTTTCAGTCCTGAGGAACAAAAATTATCAGATCAGGTCAAGGTAGCCTATACCTTTACATCTGGCAATTAAACCTTAAGCTTTCATATAATCCAACCGCTGATTCCTTGCTAATTTGCAGAAGAATCAGTGGTTTTTTTTGGGTTCAGAAAGTAAACCACACCAATACCTGCTCCTGAAAAGAGGTTAAATCCCACATTTCGGTTTCTGCTCAGGAGATTGTCGTTGCTTTTTTCCTGAGACCAAGAATAAAACAGTCCCCCAAAAGTACTTTCAATCATCCACTTTTGATTGATGCGATACGCCAGTCCAGGAGAAAGACCGGTGTTGATCTGATGATTCCTATTTTCGCCACTTCGGCTGATTTCATTTCCAAAATCGAAATCAAGTGCTATAAATCCGGTAAAATTATTCAAAATGGGAAAATACCTTCTGTAAAAAACACCAATTGTAAAGAATTCACGCTTACTTGAAGAATCCCAAGGACTCGTACTTGAATCCATTGTACCTGTTTTATCATGGATCAAATTGTATCCGGGACCAAATCCAAGAACTGATCGTGGGCTGATAAATTTCCCAAACCTGGGATTCAATCCCAAAAAGAACGTTCTATTAAATCTGTTATTGGTATGATTATCGGTTCTAAAAGAATTGGCATTGACAACTCCACCTACGAACCATTCTTCTTCTTCAAACTGGGCATGGGCACTAAAGGCAAAAACAAGTAAGATACTTAATAAGGCTATTCGTTTCATAGGTTGGATTTTTCTACACCTAAAACTAAAAAATTATTGATATATCTCCAACAAAAAATAACTAAGCGTTTGATTTATATGATTTTCCGCTTCATTGCCACTACCCCAATATTCTTCTTCTAAAGGGTCGGAAGTCCGAAGTTGGAAGTCACCCGTCTTTGGCAGGCCCGCCTTTATTCGGGCAGGCCCGCCTGTCGTCGGGCAGTCATGCATCCGGACATTTCGGTTTGCTGGCGAGAATTATATTGAATTACCATTTTACTGGCGTCATTGCGTATATTCATGTTGATTTATAAGAAAAGTTTATCCCAGTTTTTTTAGATTAATTTCTTCCTTTGTTACTAAAACCTCCAGACCTTTAAGTTTATCTTGTCTTCACGTAATTTATGCACCAATTTGTTTTGAATTTTTCGTAAGGGTCAATAAAATTGGCCCAGAAATCTATTACCTTAGGGGTTTTCCATTTCAATGGCGCCAAATTTAAATTTCAGTAGCCCCGATCAAAGAATACAGTTGGTCAGAAAAGTTTTCTTGATCAACAACCGTATCATTCAAATTTTAAGTTTTTGTGCGTTTGGCATTTTGATTTATGATATAGGATTCCAAAATGAAATCCAAACTTTGGGATTTTCCAATTTTTACAATTTTATTTTAGCAGCTCTCGCAGTATCCAACACCATAAAATTATTTTCAAAAGCTGAAAAGTATAGTTCTTACAGGTACTCCATCGAAATACTTATCATCCTCATCTTACTTTTTGCGACTTTCGTGAATTTAGGTTGGTTTCAATTGTATTCAGGGCTTAGGATTGCCAATGTCCCGGTGAATGCATTTTTAGTCAATCTATTGATCCTGGTTCTGTTTTTCATCGAATTGAGTAAACTGACTTTAACGGTCAATCAATTGAAAATACATCCGGCATTGGTTTTTATCTTAAGCTTTTTGGTTGTCATATTGATTGGTATGGCCCTGCTATTGCTTCCAAATGCCACCGTAAATGAGATATCGTTTGTGGATGCACTATTCACGTCAACATCCGCAGTATGTGTGACGGGTTTAATTGTATTGGATACGGCTACTGATTTTACATTTTTAGGACAAACGATCATCCTTATACTTTTCCAGGTTGGGGGTTTAGGCATGATGACATTTACCAGCTTTTTTGGTTTTTTCTTCAAAGGGTCTTATTCTTTACAGAATCAACTGTTTTTGAAAGATTATATCAATGAAGACAACATCAGTGCAATCAATTCGACTTTAGTAAAAATCATCTTTTTCACTCTTCTAGTGGAAGGACTGGCCATTATTTTAATTTATGCATTGATTGATTCCAATTTGTTTGAAAGCTCTAGTGACCATATTTTCTTTTCAGTTTTTCACGCCATCTCCGCATTTTGCAATGCGGGGTTTTCAACCTTAAGTGACGGTTTATATGAAGAAGGTTTCAGAAATCAGTACCACATACAGTTGGTCATTGCAATTACGATAATCATCGGCGGAATAGGTTTTCCAGTTGTGATGGGCTATTATCGGTACTTGCGCCATCTCTTTGTTGGCACTAAAAAACTGATCACAGGAGAAGAGGATTTCAAACATACCCCTCGGGTCGTAAATGTCAACATCAGATTGATAGTCTATACAACAGCTTGCTTGCTGATTATAGGCTTTGTCACTTTTTTTATTTTTGAAAAGGAACATACCCTGAAAGGATTAAGTGGGTATGGCAAAATCGTGACAGCCTTTTTCGGGGCCGTAACTCCAAGAACTGCAGGCTTCAATACCGTGGACATGAGCAATCTGGCATTACCAACGGTTTTGATTTACTTGATTTTGATGTGGATAGGAGCTTCTCCAGGTTCTACAGGTGGGGGATTAAAGACCAGTACCTTTGCCGTGGCGGTCTTAAATACGTTCAGCATTGCAAAGGGTAAGGATAGACTGGAAGTATTTAATAGGCAAATCAGCCAGGAAACGATCAGAAAAGCATTTGCAGTGATATTGTTGTCGTTTTTAGTGATAGGATTTGGTGTGTTTTTGGTGCTCTTGTTCAATCCTGAGATGCCCTTGATAAAAGTCGCCTTTGAGATCTTTTCGGCTTTCAGTACTGTGGGCCTAAGTTTGGGGATTACAGGAGACTTATCTGATTCAAGTAAAATAGTGGTAACCGTCATCATGTTTTTGGGAAGGGTAGGTACTTTGACAGTGATGGTAGCATTTATACAAAAGTCCCGGAATTTGAGGTATAGATTTCCGGAAGAAAGTGTGTTTATAACCTAAAAAAAAATAAAAATGAGATATATCATTGTGGGTTTAGGGAATTTTGGAGGCTACCTGGCTGCCCGGTTGACAGATCTAGGTCATGAAGTCATCGGAGTAGACGCCAATGAAGAAAAGGTTGAAAGTGTAAAAGACGCAATCACACATGCCATTACCATGGATGCCACAGATGTGCATGCTGTAAAAACCCTTCCGCTTAAAGACTGCCACGTTGTAGTTATTGCAATCGGAGAGGATTTTGGGGCCTCCATTATGGTGACAGCTATTTTCAAACAATTGAATGTGAAAAGGCTAATCAGCAGGTCTATCAATAAGGTCCATGAAACAGTGATCAAGGCTATTGGAGTGGATGAAATCATTCACCCTGAAGAGGATTCTGCTGAAAGAATGGCCAAACGCTTGCAAATGAAGGGCGTTTTGGATTCCTTGAATGTATCAGATGATTACAACATCATAGAAGTAAAGGTGCCTGAAAAATACATAGGCCTTACCATTGCCGAAACCAAAATCAGACAGGATTACAATATCAACATTTTGACTTTGGTAAAAATGGAAGAAAAATTAAATATGTTTGGCATTAAATCAAAGGTGAGGAAAGTTTCCGGGGTTGTTACCGGTGAAACAAAAATCGAAGAAGGGGATATTTTCCTGTTATTTGGCCATACTAAAGATATCCAAGCCATTTTAAGTCTGGATGAAGAATGAAAATTCTTTTAAAACAAAATGGTTTTCCGCCTTTTTCAACTCACCCAATATTCTTCTCCAAAAGGTTCGGAAGTCCGCTGCCTGTCTTCGGGCAGGCCCGTCTGTCTTCGGGCAGGGATGTGCCGGAAATTTCAGTTTAGCGGCAAGAATTATATTGAATTACCATTTTACTGGCATCATTGCGTAAATACATGTTAAACAATAATTGAAACCACTTTTTCTCCACAATATTTACAATGAACAGCGTCATTGTCGTGGGATTTGGATTTGCATCCTGAACATACTTTCATATCCTCATATTTCTTCTTGGTTTTGGCAAAGGTAAGTTCTGATGTGACTATACCTGTTGGCACAGCTATGATTCCATACCCTACAAGCATGATCAATGATGCCATCAGTTTTCCTAAAGGGGTGATAGGTGTAATATCTCCAAACCCCACCGTAGTCAGAGTCACAATAGCCCAATACATGGACATGGGAATGCTTGTATATCCATTTTCTGGGCCTTCCACAATATACATGACGGTTCCAGCAATCAATACAATGGTAAGCATAGTGGCCAAAAAAATCTGGATCTTGGCCCTACTTGCCTTTAAGGCCTCAGAAAGAAATTCAGCATCCTTTACGTACCTACCTAACTTCAAAATTCTGATGACCCTTAAGAGTCTCAAAGAACGGATCACCACCAAAAATTGGGTATTCACTAAAATCAAACTCAAATAGGTGGGAATGATGGCAAACAAATCGACTAAACCATAAAAACTAAAGATATATCCGGATTTGTTTTTACTTAACCAAATCCTCAATCCATACTCTATGGTAAATAAAATAGTAAATAGCCATTCAAGGAAATAAAAATAAACCCCATAGTCGATCCGAATCGAAACAACAGAATCTAAAATTACAACTGCGACACTAGCTAAAATTAAAATTAGAATAATGACATCGAATGTTTTTGAGGCCTTGTCGTCATGTTCAAAAACAATATGCGCTAAGCGACTTTTATCGAACCAGTTCATAAAAGCGAGGTAATTTTCCCTAATTTAAGGGAAAGAAACGGGTATGGCAAAACTTATAAAACTGGCTTCGGATAGTGTCCCCGTTTTTGATTTTCTCCATCATCTCAAAAAAAACCGAAATGACCAACAGGATTTCCTTTCTTATCCAAAAACTAGGACTTAAGGAGCATCCAGAAGGAGGCTACTATTCTGAAACGTATCGCGCTTTAGAGACTAAGGAATTTTCTATGGGTCATAGAAGTCTCATGACCAGTATTTATTTTCTGATGACCTCTGACAAGGTTTCCCATTTTCACCGCATCAAAAGTGATGAATTGTGGTTTTACCATGAAGGGAGTCCTTTGACCATTCATTTATTGGAAGAAAATGGGTACAGCAACCTCAAGGTCGGAACCCAACTCAATCAGGGTCAAAATCCGTTTCAAATGGTCAGGTCACATGCTATTTTCGGTTCTACGGTCGATGAAGCGGACAGCTATAGCCTGGTTTCTTGTGTGGTGGCTCCGGGATTTGATTTTGAGGATTTCGAATTGCTCAAGGAAGCTGAGCTTTTGGCAAGATGGCCGGAGCAAAGCGAAATTATTAAAAAGCTAACTGTTCCTGATTGACCTTTTAAGAAATATCAGATCAAACACTATTTAAATAGTAAGTTCGTTAGATCCTGAAGCAAAAAATTAAGCCAGATGAATTTTGCAAAGTCCATCTCATAACTCCAAAGCTAGCCTTTGTATGGAATGGTTTTAAGAATATATTCGGCAGCGCTGATCAACTCTTCTTCTCTGCGGTCCTCTATAATTTCCACCCATGGCGCATAGGGCGTATCAGTTTGGGCAAACATTTTTTCCTTATACTTTTTGTATTCATCCCAGAGTTCTTGTGCATTTTCATCATATGGAGTCAGTTTCCATTTGGTCAATGGGTCAGCCTTCATTTCGGCCAATCTTCTGGCATGTTCCTTTTTCGTGATTGAAAAATAAAATTTGACCAAATGAATACCCGAATCCACCAACATTTTCTCAAAAGGAATGACCTGTTCCATAAACCTCTCGTACTCCTCTTGGGTGCAAAGGCCGTTCACCGGTTCTATCAAAGCGCGATTGTACCAGCTGCGGTCATAGATTACCATTTCACTAGGCTGAGGTAGCAGGTTGATGAAATGTTTGAAATACCACTCTCCATCATTACCTAAAGTTCGATGCGGAAGATTGACTTCGATCCTGTAATGCCGTGGATTGTTATGGGACAAAATCCTACGGATCACCCCGCTTTTTTCCGAGGCATCTCCCCCATGGAAGACCAATACAATCTTCTGCTTATTTTCAATGAACCAAGTCTGAAGCTTTACCAATTCAGCTTGGATTTCCCGTAACTTGGTTTCATACTTTGCTTGCAAGATCACCTTTTCGAGATCAATTTTCTTGTTTTCCAAAAGGTGTTTAATGCCCACTTTAGAATTCAGAATTTCCAGGTCTTCTTTGGTCAGATTCATGTTTCAGAGTTCAAAGGGTTTGTTTTTTCTGTAAAAATTATAAATCACATTGGGATCTAACAGTAGGTTGGCTTTCGTGGAGCCCTTACCCGGATAATCAAATTGTCTTAATACAAACCTCAGGCTTTCAAGACGAGCGACCCTTTTGTCATTGGTATCCACGATCGTCCAAGGGCAATAGGCACTGTGCGTATCGGAAAACATTTTTTCCTTATATAAGGTATATTTATCCCATAATTCCTGGCCCTTTTTATCTACAGGGCTGAACTTCCATTCTTTCAAGGGATTTTGAAGCCTGCCATCGAAGCGTTTCTGTTGCTCTTCTTTACTGATATCAAACCAAAATTTTACTAATTTGATACCATCCTCATAAAGCATGTGCTCGAAATCAGGAACCTGCGCCATAAAAGTCCTGTATTGTGCATCATTGCAGAATCCCATGACCGGTTCTACGACAGCTCTGTTGTACCAGCTTCTGTCAAAAAATTTGATTTCTCCGGAATTTGGAAGTTCCTGAATATATCTTTGAAAATACCATTGTCCCCTTTCTATATCTGTCGGTTTTTGAAGGGCTACCACACCACTCGCATGCGGATTCAGGTATTCTACAAACCTTTTGATACTTCCCCCTTTTCCAGCGGCATCCCTCCCTTCAAAAATAACAGCCACCCGGAGCCTTTTTTCTTGAATGTGTTGTTGGAGGTAAGTGAGCTCTGTTTGGAGGTCTTTGAGTTCCTCCTCATACCTGGCCCGTTTGAGTGGTTTCTTAAGTTTGATACCGGAAGCTTTGGCCAAAGCGACCAGCTCTTTTCGGGTTTTGGCTTTTAAAAGCTGCTTTTCTGAAAACATCGAAATTCTTTTGGTCTATTCTCCTATAATTTTGCAAAAAAGAAGGGCATTAACAAGCATTGAAGATTTTTAATATGGTTATCCGCTTCTTTGCCACTAGCCCAATATGCTTCTTCAAACGGATTGGGAGTCCGAAGTCGTAAGTCACCCGCCTGTTGGTGAGCAGACCCGCCTGTTGTCGGACAGGCCCGCCTTTATTCGGGCAGGCCCGCCTTTCGTCGGGCAGGGATGCACCCGGACATTTCAGTTTGCTGGCGAGAATTACATTGAATTACCATTTTATTGGCATCATTCCGTACGTACATGATTAAAAATGCTCCGGAGTAAGTGCATCCCTTTGGGCTGTTGGCAAAGCCAGCGGATGATTGATGATTGCTGCTGCACCTTGGCAGTTGAAAAAATCCCATAAGGTGTCAGGCTGGATTCTGCCCTTGCGTTTGGGCAT
>NZ_JACEFJ010000009.1 GCF_015354735.1 Pararhodonellum marinum
CCCCTAAAGGCTTACCTTCCATTACTTTTAAGTAACTCGTGAATTAACCATTTTTCCTCCAAAATATGCCTACAAGGAGGTTCGATTGGCTTTTACTATTCAGTGGATTCGAGACCATTTTTAAAGGTTTATTCTTTTTTCAATTTTCGCCTTCGTAAATTGCCCTCCTCAAGTGAATACCTGAAAAGGCATGTTTCGATTAAATCACAAAATTATGAAAACCCGTAAAAATTTTTGGTTTCTATTGCTGCCATTCCTAGTTCTAAATGCGTGTGGAAGTGATGATAGCCAAACTCCCCCAACCTTTAATTTCTACGGAATATATCAACTGGAGTCTCTTACTGCGATTACTGAAGGAGATTTTACCAATGATGGGGTAGTGTCTAGGGATCTTTTGGAACAAGTCCTTAGTTCCCAAACGCTCTCAGATCAAACGCTTTTTATCAACCCCGGAAATCCTGATTCTTTCAACATGCCTTTATTGGTGGGTGCTGTTCAGACCACGCAGGGAGATGGCACCCCTGTTATCCGATTCACCGAAAGAACCATCTCTATTTTGGTTGAGTATGAAGTTGATAGCGGCGAGTTTGTATTGGTAAACCAACCTTCTGATGTTAACACTTTACAAAGCATAGAAAAAATAACAAGAGATGCCCTCGGAACCATCGTTGTGGAGACGGTTCAGGAGCTCTACGATTTTGATACCAAAGCGTGGCTTTCTGTTCCTTTGGTCTACCTTTTTGTGCGTTAAAATGAAAGGTATAATAGCTTTGTTAAACCTAGGCTATTTTTGTTTCATGCCCAAATAGTCAACCGTCAAATAACTCAATGCCCTAACTCCCAAGAGAAATCCACTTTCATCTATGAAAAAGTCAGGGGTATGATGGGACGGCGCTGTAATAGGATCTCCTCCCTCCGGCATCCCTCCCAAGAAAATGAAAAGACCGGGTTTTTCCCTTTGGAAAAAACTGAAATCTTCTGCTCCGGTAATGGGTTCATGAGCGATTAGCTTATCTTTACCTGCCACCTGTTCCAGCGTAGGCAACATTTTGGTGGTAAGTTCAGGATCATTGACCGTCGCAGGATACAGTTTGCTGATCTGTACATTTGCTTCTGCGCCGGCACTTGTGGCGATGCCTTCCGCGATTTCTTTAATCCTTCTATGGACCAAATCCTGCTGTTCATCCGTATAGGTCCGGATGGTACCGATCATATCAACCTGCTCTGGGATGATGTTGTGTCGGATTCCTCCGTGAATTGCGCCGATGGTCACCACAGCTGGGTCTTGTGTGATATTGACATTTCTACTCATAATGGTCTGCAATCCCATTACCATCTGGGAGGCCGTCACAATCGGGTCTACAGAAGACCATGGCGCTGCACCATGTGCCTGTCTTCCTTTGATTCCAATTTCAAGATTGTCAACAGCTGCCATGGCAGGTCCTGAGCGGTATTTAATCGAGCCAACTTCTGTTTGGGAATTGATGTGTAAACCAAAAACCGCATCCACATCTTGCATCACTCCTTCTTCCACCATTTGTTTGGCCCCCCAAGTGTCCACACTTCCATCCATGATACCTTCCTCTGCAGGCTGAAAGAAAAACTTTACGGTACCTTCTAAATCTTTTTTCATGCCAGCCAATACTTCAGCAACCCCCATGAGTATGGCTACATGGGTGTCATGACCGCAGGCATGCATCACGCCGGTTTTTTGTCCATTGTATTCTGCTACCTCCCTTGATCTGAATGGCAGGTCATTTCTTTCTGTGACAGGCAATCCATCCATATCTGCCCTAAGGGCTACAGTGGGTCCTGGTTTGCCTCCTTTTAATACACCCACCACCCCAGTTACGGCAACTCCTTCCGTTACTTCTATCCCAAGAGAACGCAGGTGCTCAGCAACGATCCCCGCGGTGCGGGTTTCTTGGTTGCCCAATTCAGGGTATTGGTGGAAATCCCTTCGCCATTCGATGACCTTGTCCTCGATGGCGGAGGCTTTTTGATCTATGGTGGGTTTGAGTTTGGATTGGCCGAGAACAGTGGACGTAGCCAAAAAGAATAGGCAAAGAAAGGTTTTATTTATCATAATCAGATTTAAATAGAAACAGGAAAACAAAATAGGGAAATTGATCTGTTTTAAAAAGCTTTTTGTAAAATCGGACTAAGGCATCCCTGATTTGGGTGCAAATCAACCCAAACTTGTATTATTGTTTTCATTTGTTGCAGATTACGTCTTTGTAATTAACTTTGCCTAAGTCATTTCAAATGTTTCAAAGCACTCACCCAAAACCTGATGTCTCTGGAAGTAAGCTCCCTGACTAAAAAATATCAGCAACAGAAAGCATTGGATCAGGTCTCCTTTGAGGCTCTGCCCGGCCAGGTTTTGGGATTTTTGGGACCGAATGGCGCTGGTAAATCCACCACCATGAAAATAGCCACCGGTTACCTTTTGCCGGATGAAGGGGATGTGCTGGTCCATGGCATTTCGGTTTTGCAAAAACCCAATGAGGTCAGCAAATTGGTGGGCTATTTGCCGGAACACAATCCGCTTTACTTGGACATGTATGTCAAAGAATTTCTGGAATTTATAGGGGGTCTCTATGGCCTCAAAGGCAAATATCTCAAAAAAAGGGTTGAATTACTGATTGATCAATGTGGCATTTCGCTGGAAAAAAAGAAGAAACTCGCACAGTTGTCCAAAGGGTATAGACAAAGGGTCGGTTTGGCAAAAGCATTGATCCATGATCCTAAAGTCATCATTTTGGATGAACCTACCACAGGTTTGGATCCCAATCAATTGGTGGAAATCAGAAAACTCATCAGGCAGGTGAGTATCAATAAAACCTTGATCCTCAGTACGCACATCATGCAGGAAGTGGAAGCCATCTGCGATCAGGTAGTGATCATCAACAAAGGTAAAATCGTTGCCAAGGATTCTTTGATTCAGTTGAAGAAGGCGGTAGGGAACAGTATCTTACTGATGGAAACAGAAGAAAATCTTGAAAAAGCTTGGTTTGACCTACAAGGCGTAGAACATGCTGTACTCATCGCTCCCAATCAGGTAGAAATTCAAACCAAAGATCCCCAAAGGGTCAGAAAGCTTCTTCTAGGGATTGTTCAGGAAAAATCCTTGAACTTACAGCGGATACAGCAAATAGAAAAAAACCTAGAACACATTTTTCAGCAACTGACTCAAGCTTGATCCATGAACAGTCTTTACCTCAAAGAAATCAATGTTTTTTTCAATAATCTTACAGGATACCTCATTATTTCGGTCTTTTTGATTGCCTTGGGACTGATTGTCTGGGTTTTTCCAGATAGCAGTGTGTTGGAATATGGTTTTGCAGATTTGGAACCTTTGTTTGTTTACACCCCTTTCGTCTTCACGTTTCTGGTTCCAGCGGTCACGATGAGAATGATAGCGGAGGAAAAGAAAACCGGAACCTGGGAATTGCTGATGACCTCTCCTTTGAGTGATTTGTCCGTTTTATTGGCCAAATATTTGGCAGCATTCACTTTGATTTTGTTGTCCCTTTTACCCACCTTGATCTATTATTACAGCGTGGTTCAACTGGGGAATCCTCCCGGCAATATTGATCATGCGGGATTCTTCGGGTCCTTCATTGGCTTGGTTTTAATAGGGGCTGTTTTTGCTGCCATTGGGATCTTCAGCAGTTCCCTGACTGACAATCAGATCGTAGCATTCGTCATTGGGGTCTTTTTAAGTTTTCTGCTTTATTTTGGTCTGACAGCTCTGGTGCAACTGCAATTTATGAGTGCCGCAGCACTATTTTTGGAAGAAATCAGCATGAGTTACCACTACCAAAGCCTAAGCAGAGGGGTAGTGGATTCCGGTAATTTGCTTTATTTCTTTCTTTTGATTTTAGTCTTTTTGGGTTCAACCTTATGTGTCATCAAGAAAAAATGAAGCAGCATTCAAAAGGATTGAATCAGTATTTGTTAGGTTTTCTGGGCTTGGCCCTGATCCTGATTCTGGTTCATGTTTTATTGCCCTTTAGACTTGACCTGACCGAAGAAAGAAGGTATTCCCTTCATCCTGCTTCCATCGCTGTCCTGCAAGAAGTGGAATCCCCTATTGAGGTGGATATTTTGCTGACAGGTAAATTGCCGGGTGGCATGCGCCGCCTTCAAAGATCAATTGAAGAAACCATCAGGACCTTCAATGCTTACAGCAACAAAAAAATAAGTGCTTCTTATCTTGATCCCCTCCAACTGCCTCAAGAGGTTAGAGAAGATTATATTGTCGGACTGGCAGAATATGGCATCAATCCTACCAATTTGTTTGTCAGCGAAGGGGCAGGTCAAAGGTCTCAGATGATCTTTCCAGGCGTAGTCGTGCGGGATGAGCTTTTTGAAGTGGGCACTTTGGTGCTTAAGGGGGAAAAGGGAATGGGGCCTGATGAAATCCTTAATTTGTCCATTGAAAACCTGGAATTTGAATTGATCAATTCCATTCGGAGGCTCATCAATAAACAGAAATATGCTGTTGGAATGATTGTAGGGCATGGAGAAATGGAGGAAGACGATGGTTTCGGTGTAGTGGAGGGTTTGATTGAGGATTATGAAGTTTATAAAATCCCCATGGAACAGGCCAAATCCGTCCAAGACTTATTGACTTTTGAGGTCCTGATGATCAAGGGTCCTAAAGAAGCTTATACTGAGCGGGAAATCTATCTTTTGGATCAATATTTAATGCATGGAGGGAATTTGGTTTTTTTGATCGATCAATTGGCCATCGACCTGAAGCAAGCCGGTGGGGACGGAACGGTAGGTATGCCTTTCGAAACCGGCTTGGAGGGTTTGCTTTTCAGGTATGGGATCAGAATCAATAAGGACTTGATCCAAGATATGAATTTTGGTTATTATCCCGTAGTGGCAGGCACTTTTGGGGATCAAAGCCAAATAGTCCCCTTACCTTGGCCATTCCATATTCAGGCAGGGCTCATGGCTGCTCATCCTATCACCAAGGGACTGGACCAGATTAGCTTCCGCTTTGTAAGCTCTATGGATACCGTTAAAGCCGATGGGGTGAAGAAGACCCCTTTGATTTTCAGCTCTGAATATAGCAGGAGGCTTTCCGCTCCTGTTCGCATTGCATTTGAGGACATGGCCGAACCGCCAAATGTGGCCCAGTTTAACCTGCAACATTTGCCCTTACTTTACCTGCTTGACGGAGAATTTACTTCTTTTTTTAAAAATAGATTTTTGCCCGACGGAGTCGATAAGGAAGAATTTCTTGAATCAGGAAACAAAGGGAGCGTATTGGTGGCAGGAGATGGAAGTTTGTTTAAAAGTTTGATCGATGAAAAATCAGGAGAACCTATACCCTTAGGTGTAGATCCCTTTGATGAAATGGGCAACGCCAACCGGGAGCTGCTTCAAAATGTGATCAGCTTTCTGATCGAACCGGAAGGCATCATGGCCTCCCGAGCCAAAAGTTTTAAAATCAGGCCTTTGAATAAAGTGAAGGTGAGCCAAGAGAAAGCTTACTGGCAAACCTTAAATGTAGCCTTTCCTGTTGCCTTAGTTTTGATCGTAGGCTTGGCGAAAATCTATTGGAGGAAGCGAAGGTACACCAAATGAATATAGTTTGCTTTTTTTCCACAGAAACCTCCCACATGTACCTGCTTTTATAATTTTATTTATAAATTTACCCTGTTATTAAAACATCCTATAAATAAGCCTTAACCGTATGAAATTCATTGTTTCTTCCTCAGCCCTGCTCAAGCAGCTATCGGCCATCAATGGAGTGGTAACTACCAATCCGGTGGTGCCTATCCTGGAAAATTTTCTTTTTGAAATCAAAGCCGGTAAACTGACGATTACAGCCTCTGATTTGCAAACATCCATGATGACAGAAATTGAGGTGGAAGCCAAGGAAGATGGCAATATTGCCGTACCTGCCAAGATTTTGATTGATACCCTGAAAAACCTGCCAGAGCAGCCGGTGACATTCAGTATTGACAGCGATACCTACAGCATTGAAATCAGTTCTGACAATGGCCGTTACAAGCTTTCAGGGGAAAATGCCACTGATTTTCCGAAGATTCCCACAGTATCCAATGCCACTACTGTAGATATGTCGACAGAGGTGTTGAGCAGTGCGATTAACAATACCATTTTTGCTACGAGCAATGATGAGTTAAGGCCAGCCATGACCGGTGTTTTTGTCAACCTTTCCGATACCAATACGACTTTCGTTGCAACGGATGGCCACCGTTTGATACGGTACCGAAGAGTGGATATTGCTTCGCCGGAAGCTTCCAGCATCATCATTCCCAGAAAAGCACTGAACTTGCTGAAAACAACCCTACCTTCCGAGAATGTATCCGTCAAAGTGGAATTTAACAGTTCCAATGCTTATTTCAATTTTGGGAACATCAAAATGATCTGTAGATTGATCGATGAAAGATTTCCGGATTATGAAAATGTGATTCCTTTGGACAACAACAATGACATGACCATCGATAGGATGGAATTTTTGAGTTCACTGAGAAGGATTTCCATCTATGCCAACAAAACCACCCACCAAGTGAGGTTGAAATTGGTAGGTTCGGAACTGCAGATTTCGGCAGAAGATCTTGATTTTTCCAATGAAGCCAATGAGAGACTTTCCTGCGACCATGAAGGAGAAGACATAGAAATCGGATTCAACGCCAAGTTTTTGATAGAAATGCTCAGCAATATTGCTTCCAGAGAGGTAACCTTGAAGTTCAGCGCTGCCAATCGGGCAGGGCTTATCGTTCCATCTGAAATCGATGAAAATGAAGATATCCTCATGCTGGTCATGCCAGTCATGTTGAACAATTACGTATAGTTAAAACCAACTCGAAGAAGCCGCCCATTGTACAGGGTGGCTTTTTTTATAAATTGCAGAAAGCATCCCAAGGATATTCGAAGGAAGCCAAACAGATTTTTCCAGTAAGCTTACACTTGGACTTCCATTCATTTAAGTAGTATAAACTGAATTGAATAGGACATAATCCGTGGTAAGGTCACTGCCCCAACCGACAGCACTTTCTTTTCCGCTGTTCAATTCCAAATGAATTCTGATATGAGACTCCCGAAGTAATTTTTTCATAAAATTCTTATCAAACTTCATTGGGGTACCTTTTTCCAACACCTTGACCAATTGGTTATTATCACCGATGTAGAGGCATATTTTTTTGTAATTGAAAGGAACGCCTGCATTTCCGCATGCTGCCACAATACGACCCCAATTGGGATCCCGACCAAACATGGCGGTTTTCACTAAAGTGGAATCGGAAATTTCCCGAACTAGTTTTCGGGCGATGGCTTCATTTCTGGCCTTAGAAACCTTGTACTCAATGAATTTTGAAGCACCTTCCCCATCGGATACAATCAATTTGGCCAGATGGGTAAGCAGTTCCATTAATTTCTCCCTAAATAAATGATAACAAGGGTCACTTTTGGACCTAACCATTTTGTTTTCAGCCATTCCGTTGGCCATTATGGCTACCATGTCGTTGGTAGAGGTGTCACCATCTACTGTGATCATATTAAAAGTTCTGTCTACGCAGTAGGACAAAGTTTCTTGTAACAAATTGTTTTCAATTTTAAAATCGGTGACTACAAAGGCCAACATGGTGGCCATATTGGGATGGATCATACCGGATCCTTTTGCGACACCACCTAGACTGATGGTTTTGTCCTCCCATTCAAAATCCACAAATCCCTCTTTGGCAAAAGTATCTGTAGTCAATATGGCATTGGCCACAAAAGAACCTGCTTTGGTGTGTGAACTTAGTTTTGGGATGTTGACCTTAAGGCCTTCCACCACTTCTTGGGTAGGAAACGGTTCACCTATCAGACCCGTAGAAGCCACAATAACCTGGTCTTTTGAAATTCCTAGAAGTTCAGAGGTTACATTTACCATGGCTTCAGCCCCGAGTCTTCCCTGTTCACCGGTACAGGCATTTGCATTTCCTGCATTACATATGATGACCTGGGCTTTATGGTTCTCCAGATTTTTTTTGGTTACTTTGATAGGCTCTGCTAGAACTTTGTTTTGGGTATAGGTGGCAGCTGCCGCAGCGGGAACTTCCGAGTATATGATGGCTAGATCCCGCTTCATGGATTTTACTCCTGTATGGGCTCCCCAGCATTTATAGCCTTTTACATTGGTAATATTATTGATCATAACTGTTATTTTATGGTTTTAAGGGAATTTGATTGAGGCCTGTGTTTTCGGGGAGATCCAGCATCAGGTTCATGTTATGGACTGCCTGACTTGCGGCCCCTTTCAGTAAATTGTCAATCGCCGATAGAACAACGACTCTTTTGGTCCGTTCGTCCCATACAGGATAGAGGTCTGCAAAATGGCTGCCTCTCACATCCTTGATTCCTGGGGGCGTCTTTCTCAATCGCACAAATGGTTGATCCTTATAAAATCCTCTGTACAAAGCATCAAGTTTATTTTGATCCATATCCTCCTTCAACCCTGCATAAGCAGTGACCAAAATCCCACGGTCTAAAGGCAACAGGTGCGGGGTGAACTGAACCAAGTTGGATTTTTGGCTGAGCAACTCCAATTGCTCTTCTATTTCAATAGTATGTCGGTGTTTGCTGATCCCATAGGCTTTGAAATTCTCATTGACCTGAGAAAAATGGGTAGTGGCAGTTGCTTTTACCCCTGCCCCTGTCAAGCCTGATTTGGCATCAATGATCACTGTATTTTCCCTAATTATATCAGCTGCAAAAAGTGGAGCCAACGCCAAAATGGATGCGGTAGGAAAACAGCCTGGATTGGCCACAAGTTTTGCTTTCCTAATGGATGAGGCATTTAATTCAGGTAGGCCATATACTGCATCCTTGAAACCATCAGGGAAGGTATGTTCTATTTGGTACCATTTTTCATACGCACTTTGACCTGAAAGCCGGAAATCCCCGGACAAATCGATTATCTTGGTGGCTGATTTCGACCATTTTCTTACAAACTCCATAGAGACGCCATGAGGTAAGGCCAGAAAAATTAGGTCTTGCCCTGCTAATGGTAGTTGATCTGATGATACCAGTGACTTCTCAAGTATCCCGTAAAATTGAGGATGCAGGTCTGAAAATGACTTTCCGGCATGGGATTCTGAGGTGATGTGTTCGATAGATACAGCCGGGTGACTGACTAAAAGTCTAGCCAATTCAGAACCTGTGAAACCAGAAGCACCAACGATTGCAATTTTATAGGTTTTCATGGGTAAGATTGGGTTGGTTTTTGAGGATTTTTTCGAGTGTGTCAATAAAGGTTTCCAAATCAGCTTGTGGTATGTTCAATGGTGGAACAATTCTTAATACTGATCCCGCAGTGGCATTTGCAATGATGCCTTCTTCCATGAGCTTATGGACAATCGGAGCCACCTCCTGATCAAACTGAACTCCGATCATAAGGCCCATTCCCCGAACTTCAAGGATGCATGGATGCGTTTGCTGAAGTTTGAGAAAAGCTTTTTTTAGCCAAGCCCCTTTTTTGGAGGCTTTAGTGCATAGCTTTTCATCGGAAATGACTTTTAGGGTAGCCAATGCCGCCGCTGCTGCTAGTGGATTACCACCAAACGTAGTCCCATGATCTCCGTATTCTATGGCTTTGCTTACTTTTTCGTTACAAAGGAATGCACCAACAGGAAAACCTCCACCCAAGCCTTTGGCCAAAGTCATGATATCAGGCTGTACCCCATAATGATCTTTGGCAAACCAATGACCGGCTCTACCGATTCCACACTGAATTTCATCGAAAATCAGTAGTATATCATTTTCAGTACACCACGCTCTTACCGCTTTAAGGTAAGCCACTTTGGCTGGATTGATGCCACCTTCCCCTTGAATTGGCTCTAAGATGACTGCAGCCACTTCATCTGAAATTTTCGATTTTAATTCCTCCAGTTCATTAAAGGCAACTTGTTCAAAGCCTGCCGGAATGGGTGCAAAACCGGTTTGGTATTTGGATTGCCCTGTTGCGATAGTTGCCAGAGTGCGGCCATGAAAGGAATTCTGCATCGAGATAATTTTCCCCCCTCTGCCTTTGGCGTGTGCATACCTTCTGGCAATTTTGAATGCTCCTTCCACTGACTCAGCCCCACTGTTTGTCAGAAACACCTTTTCCAACCCAGTCAATTTCACGAGTAATTCACTAAGCGCAACTTGAGGGGGGCTGACAAAAAAATTGGAAACATGGATCAGTTCCTGAGCTTGTTCTTGGATGGCCTTTATAACTTTTGGATGGCAATGACCTACGTTGTTGACTGCTATTCCTGCCAATAGATCGATGTATTCTTTTCCGTTTGCATCCCAGAGTCTGCTTCCCCTTCCTTTTATGAAGGCCAAAGGAAACCTCTTGAATGTAGGCAGATAGTTTTTTTTGTCCAGTTCGTGTAGAGATTGGTTGGTAATATTCATGGTTTAAAGGGTCAAAGTTGTTCCAATTGGTTTATTTTCAAGAAGGTAATCCGTCAATTGCTCCGGTTTGGTGCCGTTGAGGATTACTGCTTTGGGAACCTTTTTTAAAAGAGCCGCTTCACAGGCCTGGATTTTTGGAATCATGCCTCCGGTGATGTTTTGTTGATATTGACTGGCAAGCTCAGGTTGTCTAAGGTAAGATATGATGGAGTTCGGGTCGGGATATTCTGCATACAGTCCATCTACATCTGTTAGCAATACAAAACGATCCACTTGGAAAGCTGCAGCCAAAGCACCTGCAAAATTATCCCCATTGATATTATGGCCTTTTCCGTTTTGATCATCCGCTATACAGGTGACCACAGGAGTGAAACCATTATCGGTCAAAACATGGATCAGAGAAGGATCTATGCTTTCAACTTCTCCAACTCGGCCTAGGTCAAACCGGTCTTCAGGAACGAGTTTTTTAGCCTTGACCAACATTCCGTCTCTTCCGCTGAGTCCAACAGCCTTCAAGCCTTTTAGATTCAATATGCCGACAAGGCTACAATTCACTTCTCCAACCAACGTTTTCTGTATTTCATTGAAGGCTTCCGGGGAAGTAATGCGTTGTCCTAGATGGAAATCTGATTTGATGTGGGATCTGGCCAGAGATTTATTGATAAATGGACCTCCCCCATGTACCAAAATTATCTGATGGCCAGCCTTTTTCAGCCTTCGGAGTTGGACGGCAATTTGGGATTGGGTTTTTGTATCAACCATGGCATTCCCTCCATACTTAATTAGAATTTTATGTTGAACCATGGGAATGATTTTTAAGTGAATTCGTTCGAGATTTTGAAACTTAAAAGGAAGTGCTAACCTTGTTTTATGCTATTTTAAAGAAATAATATTTTGATTTTAACAGGAAAACAAGTTTTATACCAAATAAAGCAATAATGGTACCATGGGGTACTTCAATTCATTTAATTTAATTTGTAATAAAAAATTGGTTATATAATATAATAAAATATATAAATAATTTTATTTTAATGTGTTTATTTTAAAAGTCAGCCAAAGTGTCAATTTTTGGAAAGAAAAAATTTACTCTAATGAGGTCACGAATTGGAAAGCCTGGAGATTTTATTTAAAATCGATAGACTGAGATTTCAAAGAATCTGAAATGAGCGGACACTATAATCATCCAGCAAAGGATTTGAGGGATTCAGTTCAGTAATCAAGTAATGCACCTCTTCCAATCCACATGATTTAAATCGTTGTACCGTGTGAAGTTTGTCTGAAACAGAAAGGATAACCGTTTGTTTGGCGGCTCTGACCATGGCTTTTTTTACTTCAGCGACCTCTTCCTCAAATTCGGTCAGCCCTTCGGTAGGGTGAGAGTATCCCGTTCCTAAGAAGCACAAATCTACTTTGATTTCAGAAAGGGATTGGATCACAGAATTCCCTACAGCGAATTTAGCACCGTGAAGCAAATGGCCGCCCAAGAAGATGACTTCTACGGTTGGGAATTCCATCAAATGCAATGCAATATGCAAGCTTGGAGTAAAAACCGTCAAAGTAAGTTTTTTTGGTAAAATCTTTACCAGTTCTAAATTGGTCGTGCCACCACTGATCAATAAGGTCTGCTCTTTTTTGATCAGGCTAAGTGCTTTGGATGCAATTGCCTTTTTCTTCTCGATAAGGAAAATGTTGGATTCCTTTGGATCTATCGAATTAAAACCATATGTGGTAGCTCCACCATGTACTTTTTTGATTTTTTTCACACTTTCCAACTCCACCACATCTCTCCTTATGGTGTCTATGGAAACTTCCAACTGATTGGCCAGATCAATCAATAGCACGTTATTGTGCAAATACACCTGATCAAGGATGATTTTCTGTCTTTCTTGCTTGAGCATAGCTGATTTGTGAAAAAAATCAAGTTACTAAAAACAGCAAAAAACAGCAACAAATAAGGTGTAAATTCCTGTTAATGTAAATTTAAAAAAAATAAAACAGCATAAAATTGCAATTCCATCAATTTTTATTTTACTTGATATTTCCAATATACCCCATTTTCTTATAATCAATTAATTGAAATATTAAATGAAACTCATATCATTTAATTAAAGCATATTATAAAAAGTAAAAATCATATCAATTATTATTTGATGATGAAAAAAGAAATTATAACACTTTAAAAATAAATAAAGACCCATTAAACTACTTTTAATAAAATAAATAATCAATAAATGTAAAACTAATCTACCAACATGAAAAAACGTTTATCAATGATCATTTTGCTGTTTTTGGGGGCTTTTTTGCAAGTTCTTGCCCAGACAGCAATTACTGGAAAGGTGGTTTCTTCTGACGACGGAGAAGAACTTCCTGGCGTAAATGTGGTTCTGAAAGGCACCAATACAGTGGCTATCACGGACATTGAAGGTAATTTTTCCATTACGGTGCCTTCTTCTGAGAGTGTGCTTCAGTTTTCCTACATCGGCTATCGGTCCAAAGAAGTCCGGGTGGGTACGCAGACTCAATTGGATGTGACCTTAGAGCCTACTTTAGAAGCGCTATCCGAAGTGGTGGTAACAGCTTTTGGTATAAAACAGGAGAAAAAATCATTGGGCTATGCCGTACAGGATGTGGACAGTAAACTCATCATGGAAACCAACCAACCCAATGCATTGAACGCGCTGAGAGGAAGGTTTGCCGGAGTCAACATTACCAGTAGTTCGGGTGCACCGGGCGCTGGAACAAACATAGTGATCAGAGGCATCAATTCCCTCAACCCAAACGCAAACAACCAACCACTTTTTGTCATTGACGGTATCCCGGTTAGTAATGAAACGGACATAACAGGGGGCAGGGGAGGATCCAATTTCACCAACACCAACAGGGCTGCGGACATTAATCCTGATGATATCGAAAACATCAGTATTTTGAAAGGACCTGCAGCATCAGTTCTATACGGTTTGAGAGCAGCCAATGGTGCGGTACTGATTACCACCAAATCCGGAAAGAGTGGGAAGACTGTCTTTAACTTTCGTACCAGTTACAGTGCTGACGAGGTTGGTAAAAGGCCCCCGATGCAGGACCGTTATTTGAGGGGCTTCAATGGCTTGTACAATCCCAATGATTATAGGGCTGATGGTCCGCCAATTCCGGAAGGAACACCCATTTATAACCAATGGGATGAAACTTTTAATACTGGAAATCAATTCCAAAATGCCTTTTCTTTTTCAGGAGGTAATGACAAGGCTTCATTTTTCGGTTCTCTGTCTAGGTTGGATCAGTCTGGCGTGCTACCCAATTCAGATTTTGACAGGACTACTGTAAAGATATCCGGGTCTTTAAAGGCTACTGAAAGATTGACCATTGATGGCTCAGCTACCTATATCAATTCCAATGGTACCAATCCCCGAATGGGTGTGGGAGGTGCAGGGGTAATTTCTTACGCTTCGAGGTATGCTCCAGACGTAAACATCAGTGATTTTATCAATGCAGACGGCACACCAATCCGATATTCTACCCAACTGGATAACCCCCTGTATTTTGCCCAAAATGCATTTCAGGAAGAAACGTTAAACAGGTTTCTGGGTAATCTGGGATTGAACTATGACATCAACGATTGGTTGAGCGTCAATTATAGAGTAGGCATTGACCAATATAGCAATGACAGATTTGTACTGACCAGCCCCACTACGTTGATAGGAGCAGGCAGCAATGGTAGCATTTCAGAGCAGGTCATTGGCTATTCAGAAATCAACAGCAACCTCTTAATTACTGGCAGGAGACAATTGAGTGAAGATATATCAGCAACCATAACTTTAGGAAATCAGGTAACCACAATCAATTCTACCAATTTGACAGGTTCTGGGACCAATTTTGTTATTCCTGATTTCTGGTCTGTCAATAACCTCAGTCAGTACACAGCAAGGTCATTTCCTACCAGTAGGAGTATCATTGGGGTTTTTGCAGATGCCATGTTTGACTATAAGCAAACCCTTTACCTAAATGTAACAGGAAGGAATGACTGGTCATCCACACTTCCCAAGGCCAATCGTTCTTTCTTCTATCCTTCGGTAAGTATGTCTTATATTTTCACAGAGACATTTAGGCCAAGTTCCCCCAAAATACTTTCTTACGGTAAAGTAAGGGCTTCCTTTGCAGAAGTAGGAAAAGATGCTAATCCTTTCCTAATCGGAAATTATTACAGTACACTGGCTCCATTTAGAGGGGTTGTTGGCGTGGTGAGAAGCCCTACAATCGGTTCTGAAACACTCCGGCCAGAAAGGACTAGAGGTTTGGAATTCGGTATGGATTTGGGCATGTTCAACAATAGATTAAAACTTGATCTGACATATGCTATTCAATCCAGCGTTGACCAAATCGTTCCTATTCCTGTTTCTAGGGCAACTGGTTTCACCAATTTTGTAATCAATGCAGGAGAAATCAGAAACAACATCTGGGAATTGACTGCTGACGTAGCGGTGGTAAGAAATGAAAAATTCCAATGGAATTCTATCCTTAACTGGTCCAGGCTGAGGGGTAGGGTTGTTTCTTTACCGGATGGCTTGGAGCAGATTGTGTTTCAACCGGAAACCCCCTGGGTCAAGCAGCGTGTACAAGTGGGAGGACGCCCAGGTGACTGGTATGGTTGGCCACTCAGCCGGGTAGAGGACCCGAGCAGTCCTTTCTTTGGTGAATTGGTCATCGTCAACGGATATCCTGATGTAAATAACAACTGGAACGGAACCCCATTGGCTGAGGATTCCTACATTGGAAATGCTTTTCCTGACTGGGAAGGTGGATGGAACAACTCCTTGCGGTATAAGAATTTCGAGTTTTCTTTTCTCTTTACTTTTAGAAAGGGGGGATATGTTTTTGACATCAACAGGAGGTTGCGGTATGGTCAAGCAGGTGGAGAGGCGCCAACAGGCGCCGAGACCGAGCTCAGAAACAGACTGGTTGTTTTCAATGGGGTAACCAACACGGGTTCAGTCGAGGCACCCGTTTGGGAACCGAATACCGCTGAGGTTCCAATCGGTGTGAGTAGCCTTTATGGCAATGCATTTCGTTATAGATTGGCTTCTGAATTCAACGGCTTTCAGGAAGCAAGTTGGCTGAGGCTTCAAAATGTGGCGCTCAATTACTCCCTTCCAGGTAGCTTGCTGAGTAAAACGCCATTTACCCAGATCACTGCTTCTGTGACGGCCAACAACCTTTGGATTAGCACTCCCTTTATCGGGTTTGATCCGGAGCAAAGTGCTTACGGTCCCGGAAGTAATGTTTTTGGCTATGTTGGTACCAATGTACCGGCAACCCGAAGCGTATTTTTCGGTCTGAATTTCACCTTCTAACCATCAATGGAAAAAATCATGAAAAAGATATTAATTCTTGTTTTCGCACTTTATCTGGTTTCCTGCGACAGCTTTTTGGATGTCAATCAGGATCCCGGTAGAATAACGGAAGATCAGGTCACTGTTCAAACCTTGCTTCCAGCTGCTATACGTAACACCGCAAGTGCCCAATTCGGTGCTTCCCAGTACGGTGTGCAATATCCACAATATCTAGGAGGTCAAGCCATTAGCCAGTATACTCCCTACGGTTTTGACCAGATTTGGAGACCCTTGTATACGGATGTCATTCCAAGTTTACAGGAAATCATTGAAAGGGCTGAAGCCCAGGGGGCATTTAACTACAGCGGTGTGGCCAAGGTGCTGTTGGCGATGAACATGATGACGGCTACAGATATCTATGGAGATGTACCCTATACCCAGGCGAACCAAGGGACCACAAATCTCTATCCCTGTTATGATCCCATGCAGGAAATGTATGAGGTGCACATTCCGAATTTGATCAATGAAGCCATTGAGGAACTTCAAAGACCACTTCCTGAATTGCCTTCACTAAGAAATGTAAGCAATGATTACATTTATGGTGGCAACTTGGCCAATTGGCTGAAAGCCGCATATGGGGTCAGGGCCAGGTATCATCTCCATCTTGCTGAGAAAAATCCATCTCTCCTGGCCAATGCGGTGGCCGATGCAGCCCTCTCTTTTACGAGCAATGCCGATGACCTGCAATTGACCTATACGGAAGATATTCAAAATCCCTGGTTTTCCTTCCTTGGAAATGCGGTCAATAAAATCATGCAGCCTTCCACTTTCATCACCAACATGATGGATGGTTCTGCCCAATACCCCGGTTTGGATGATCCCAGATTGCCTTTCTACATGAACAGCGCAGATCCGGACAATTACATTGCAGTGGTTCCCGGCCAATTGGTAGGGGATAATCCTGCGGTCAATGTGAATTTAACAGCTGATACTTGGTTCAGTAGAAATGTTGCACCCTTACAGATGCTGACTTTTGCCGAAATCGAATTTATCAAGGCAGAAGCGCAGTTTGATTCCAACCGAGGGGCAGCTTATGATGCATACTTAAATGGTATCCGAGCGAGTATGGCCAAAGTAGGGGTTGCTGAAAGTGCGATCAACGCGTACTTGTCCGACCCTATGATAGCGACTGGGGCTGATAATTTGGAGTTAAAAGACATTATGCTTCAAAAATACATTGCTTTGTACCTTCAAATCGAAACTTGGACGGATATGCGCCGCTACCAATATGATACTGAGGTGTATCCGGGTTTAGCCCAACCCATCTTGAATCAGATTCCTGGAAGCCCATGGATTCAGCGTTCCAATATCGCCGATGATGAACCGGGCACCAATACCTGCTTGCCAGAAGTACCTAATCAAGGAATCATTTTGTGGTTGTTCAACAATTAATTTCCAAAGTCATGAAAAAAATAAAAATATATTGCTTAGCCATACTGACCATGTTTGCGGGAGCCATTACTTCATGTGACATCGGCCCAACTGATGCGCTTTTGGATATCATCCAAGAGGACAAGGGGTATATTCCGGTCATTGCCAATTTTACTTTATCAGCTCCTGTGCCCACTGCAACCACCCCGGGAACCGAATGTAGGTTTGACCTGAGGTATTGGTCTGAGGGCGAAATAGACAAAATTCGGTTTTGGGTAAAGGTAGGAGACGCAGCAGCAGTACAGGTTCAGGAGTCGGATTACCAACCTGCCTTTTCCAATGTTACCAAAACAGATTCTCTCCTGTTCAATTATACCATACCCAATGACGTGGCGGCAGGTACGGTCATAGGCGTAGAGGCAAGGGTGACCAACCAAAATTTACCTGATTATGCAGTGACACGGATTGTTAATGTAACTGTACAGTAATGACTTTTTTTAATCGGAGGGAATTTATCAAAAAAGTGGCCATTGCCGGGGCAGGAGTGGGAATTCCTGCTTCGGGAATAGCCTCTGCCCCAAAACGCGAAGATGCCTTTTCCTTTTTGCACCTTACGGATGCACATGTCAGGAGGAAGCGGAAGGGCCATCTTGGATATGCCACCTGTGTGGAAAAAGTCAATGGACTGCCCAGAAAAGCAGACTTTATCCTTATGGGAGGAGATCAGGTTTTCGACGGCATGTACACGGAAAAAGAAGAATACCTGGATCAAATCGAAATATTTAAATCCGTGTCAGATGGATTTGAGATGCCTTACTACCATTGCATTGGCAACCATGATGTCTTTGGAAGGAGCGCAAGGAGGAAAGTGCCAGCTGATGATCCGGACATAGGAAAGCAGTTGTATATGGATGCCTTTGGAATGGAAAGTCCCTATTACAGTTTTAACCACAAGGATTGGCATTTTGTAATATTGGATTCGCTTCTGGAAGTAGATTCCGATCACGGACCTTCCCAAACCCATGCCTTTGGGGAAGAGCAATTGGAATGGTTGAGGTTTGACTTGGGAGCGAATTATGGCAAACCAACAGTTATTGTTACCCATATCGCCGCATTCAACCATATCGGTCAGATGAATGCCAGTCCGGATTTGTTGGCAATGAACCACATGGTCGTATCAGACACCAGGGAATTCAGGCATATCATTGAGCGGCACCATGTCAAAGCCGTCCTGCAAGGGCATAGCCATGTGCCGGAAGACTATGAATTCAACGGGATTTGGTACCTGACCAGTCAGTCGGTGAGTGCGGCCTGGTGGGGAGGCAATTGGAAAGGTTACAAGCCCGGATTCACCCAATTCCATGTGAAAGGAGAGGAGCTTTCCTGGGAAAAAATAGATTTCGATTGGGAAGCCCAATTGGAACCTGAAGACGATCTGGAGCGGGATAGAATCCGGGAATATAAAACCTTTCAGGCGCAGCAGAAAAGGCTTTTGGAAGAGGAAAGAGATTCTGTTTATTCTGGTTGAATCCAATAAATTTCGGTTTCTTCCACCTTCATGATTTTAAAAACAGAAAGCAAACCTTTGCAAGGTTTGCTTTTTTTGGTTTCTGCTAAGAATTAACCCAACGTTTAAATTACCTGCCTCCAAATCATCCTACCACCTATTGTTCTGACCAAATGGAAATCTGCATATTCGCCGTGGATGGTTGCCTTTCCGGTCTCGAATTCACTTTGATAGACAGGGCCTGACCAAGTGCTTTTCAAATTGTCCTCCAGACCTAAAGAAAACTCATTGAGAGGGCCATCTGCAGACTCCAATAAGGTGGAAGAAACAAATCCCAGTTTTTGATTAGGTAACCTGACCCTGTACCAATCGCCTGCTTTCCCTTCAACCAGAAGCGCTGTGTTTTTTTTCAATTGACCGATTACCGGACTGGATGTGGAAGGGGATTGTCTGAAATTCACCAGGTTACCCACTATTCTTGTCCATTCTCCCAAGTCCGTACTGTCAGATACATTTACAGTTGACAGGGCAGGTGCACTTTTTAAAAAAGGGAGGGGATCCAAGCTACCTCTGCCTCGAATATAAATACCAAAATGCAGATGTGGGGCCGTGGTGATGGCGTTTCCCGTATTTCCCACCCATCCAAGCGTATCTCCCAACTTGACCTCCTGACCAAATGAAACCAACTGACTGTCGAGATGGGCATAATAAAATGAATATCCTTCGCTGGATAGGGAAACGGTTTTCCCCCCAAGCCTGTTGTTGCCCACCCTGCTGATCCGGCCAGAACCAACCGCCAAAGCGGGAGTTCCTCTTGGAGCAAAAATGTCCACTCCTTCGTGCTGACGTCCGCCACCATCCCTTGGCGCACCATAAAAGCTGGCGATGTTGGCACTGGATTTTTCCGGTAAAGGGAAAGCCAGGGTAGGGGCAAAATTGATGTCCAGTTGAAATACTCCCCCCCTAAGTACTTCTGGCTGTACCCTAAGGGCAAATTTACCGGACCTCCTCACACGATGGACAATCTGAAGGCTTTCTTCCGCCGAAGATTGCCTTTTCAAATCCCCATTGGATTGTAGTTCAAACAGGTCCAGAAATACCTGAGCATCCGGTTCTGAAATAGGTGTGAATGAAATCTGCAGTTCCTGACCCTCTTCAACGGGGAATCTTAACATAAAGGCATTGGGTTTGGCAGGATCCAAATAGCCTAGCTCCTGATAAGGCAAGCTTACTAAAGTGGAATCCTTTAAAGCATTATCCCCTGCCAATTTCCAATCCCTTACAAAGGCTGCCTTTTCCAAAGGACCATTGGTCAGATGTCTGAGGTAAGTCTCATAGGGACTTGAAGGTTTAAAGACCTGATCAAGCCCGCTGCCCTTACAGGCCATCAGGCTCAAAACAGCCAACAATTGAATTAACTTTTTCATGGTTTAATGATGATGGGATGTGAGGGAAAAAATACATCCAGGTTCTAAAAAGTAGAATGGCTGTCGCAAACACCCGATACTCTACCACTAAAACCGGTATTGCGGGAAGAGGACAGCCTTTCTGTATTTTATAGGGTATTCTGCTCCTGATGAACACCCTCTCTGATTTCCTCAATCAGTTTTTTGTTGAAGGCAGGCAGGTCATCAGGCTTTCTGGCAGTCACCAGTCCTGAGTCACATACACACTCTTCATCGACCCAGTTAACCCCGGCATTGATCAGGTCAGTTTTGATGGATGGCCATGAGGTCATGGTTCTCCCATCAAGTGCACCGGTTTCTATCAATACCTGGGGGCCATGACAGATGGCTGCAACCGGCTTACCCTGTGCAAAAAAGGCCTTGATAAAGGCAACGGCGTGTTCGTTGGCCCTCAACTTGTCGGGGTTGATGACTCCTCCCGGAATGACAAGGGCGTGGTAATCGTCCGGATTGGCCTTGCCCAATCCTTTGTCGATACGGACTTCTTCGGTCCAGTTGCCGTTTTTCCAGCCTTTGATCCGGTCGGCCGGAGAAATGACATGTACGGTAGCGCCTTCTTTTTCCAAGGCCTCCTTCGGGCTCAAAAGTTCACTTTCCTCAAATCCGGTTTCCGTTAAAATGGCGATGGTTTTGTTGCTTAATTTTGACATGATTGTTGTTGGTTTAGTAAATTAATTATATTTTAGATTTGAAATTAAATAAAATTATCCGAAAAATTTTATGATAAATGATTGTTAAAATATAAAATCATAAAATTTCCAATAATTAATATTTCAAAACAAATATGATCCAAAAAAGTGCAAGAACCATTCCAAAATAAAAGAGGGTAGGCAAATTTAAAATATGGAGCTGGCTGTTTGAACAATAGAGGTGGTCAACTCTCGCCAAAACAAACCAAAAGTATTTGAAATAGGGTAGGAGAGGCGAATTCTAGCAGTTTCCATTCATCCAAAAATAAATGGGTTTAAATATTTATTGGAAGAAATATAGGTTAGTCACTGTCATGACTTTAGGGATTGGAATGGCAAAAAGCATGACTGAATGAAGTCATTACCTCCCTAAAAACTAAGAATAGACCTGGGAAAATCTCAAAAAATTCCTCCGGTCAGCATTAGGGTTCTCTAAGAATTGTTTTTAAAAATTTGTGGTTTAAATTTAAAATAGTACCTTTGTACACCAATCAGCAAATGGCTGTTTTAAAATAGAAATAATTACCAAAGATATATCGCGGGATGGAGCAGTTGGTAGCTCGTTGGGCTCATAACCCAAAGGTCACAGGTTCGAGTCCTGTTCCCGCTACTACAAAGCCAGGCAGAAATGCTTGGCTTTTTTTGTCGTGCGGCCGTAACTTGGTAACTGTTGGGAGCGAGTGCTAAACACGCTTGAAAGAAAGGATTGTTAGCTTAAGAAGTACAGGCCAGCAATCATTCCTGTTTCATTTCAATGCTTGTCAATTCTAAATTGTAATATTTCTGACCTGGAATCTGAGTGGTGAACGTTTTATTTTCAAAGTACTTTCCACCAAAAATAACTTTAAGCCCTTCTTCTTTGTAGTCGTCTGGAAGATCGCATACGACCCCAATGTCCTGTCCATCAAAAGTCCCTTCTATTCCCTTGAATATCGCATAAGCTTGGGCCTGCGAGTCAAACCATATTGTACCGTTGGCTTCTGAAACTGACTTTACAAGATCCGTTAAATCACACTGGGATATATCGTCGACATCTTCCAGACCACATTTACAGCTCATAATAAGCACACCAAAAATAGCCAGTTTTATAAATTTAAATCTCATCGGAGAAACAGATTAGAATACAATAAATTGATATTTGTCATTAAAATTCCTTAACTAAGAAGATAAAAAAACCAGTTTTTTCCAAGTAAATCAAAGGAAATAATTTCCGGGATTTTTTATTCACCACAAAACAACAATTACATAACTCTATGCCAATTGTAGGAAAGGCCAGTTGGCAAGAGACAGATCTACCGATTTGCCGACACCTTCTATTTTAGACTTTAAGAGGTCAAAAGCCTGTCCCGGACAGAAGACGGGCAATTATACTTAGGGTTACCTAAGCATAAAAAGAACCTGACCGATATTGTTTACCAGTGCCATACACCACTCTAAGTTGGGAATAAACTCCATCATCAAAAAAAATCAAGTACCTTTGTAAAAAAATTGTAGTCATGACCGAAAACACACACAAAGCCGGCTTTGTCAACATCGTGGGAAAACCCAATGTAGGCAAGTCCACCTTAATGAATGTGCTGATCGGTGAAAGACTTTCGATCATCTCCTCCAAGGCCCAAACCACCCGTCACAGGATCATGGGCCTGATCAATGACCCTGACTTCCAGGTGGTTTTTTCGGATACCCCTGGCATGCTAAAGCCCAAATATGAGCTGCACAAAAGCATGATGAGTTTTGTGCACATGTCTCTGGAGGATGCAGATGTGATTCTTTTCGTAACCGATCTATATGAATCCGATGAGGAAATAGAAGACGTAATTGAAAAGATCAACCAATCAGGTGTTCCTGTCATTCTCGTCATCAACAAAATTGACCTTTCCAAGGAAAATCAACTGGATGAAGTGACCGCTTACTGGACCGCCCGTATCAAAGCTGAGACGGTAATTCCCATTTCTGCTACCGAAAGTTTCAACACCGAGCGCATCCTGCAGGAAATTCTGGACCGTTTGCCCTATCATCCGCCATTTTATGACAAGGATGAACTTACCGACAAGCCGGAACGCTTCTTTGCTTCCGAAATCATCCGGGAAAAAATATTTCTCAATTACAAAAAAGAAATCCCCTACAGTTCTGAAGTAGCCATAGAGGAATTCCATGAAGAGGAAAACATCATCCGGATCCGAGCCCTTATCTATGTGGAAAGGAGCAGTCAGAAAGGGATTATCATCGGAGAAAAAGGAAATGCCCTCAAAAGGGTAGGCACTCAGGCCAGGCTGGAAATGGAGAGATTTTTCGGTAAGAAAATTTTCCTGGAAACCTTCGTGAAGGTGGAGGACGATTGGAGGAAAAACAAAAACAAGTTAAGAAAATTTGGTTACGACCAATAATTAAGGAATGATATGGCTAATATAGTAGCAATCGTGGGCAGACCCAATGTGGGTAAGTCTACCTTTTTCAATAGATTGGTAGAGGAAAGAAAGGCCATCGAAGACAATATGAGTGGAGTCACCAGGGACAGGCACTACGGTCATGCCCAATGGGGTGGCAAATTCTTTTCTGTCATTGATACCGGGGGTTATGTCAGCGGTTCGGAGGATTTGTTTGAATCCGAAATCAGAAAACAGGTAAAATTGGCCATAGAAGAGTCCAGTGTGATTCTTTTTGTGGTAGATTGTTTTGATGGTCTTACCGACTTGGACAAGGAGTTTGCCCAGGAACTGAGGGGCTCCAAAAAGCCTATTTTTATCGTAGCCAACAAGGCAGATACTCAGGAAAGGTTATTGATGGCCAATGAGTTTTACGGTTTGGGATTGGGTGACAATGAAGTTTTTCCCATCGCAGCGGTTAGTGGAAGTGGCACCGGGGACCTTTTGGATGAGGTGATCAAGCATTTTCCTGAAGAAGGGGTAGAGGATCCTGATTTTGGCGTGCCCAAAATCACCATTCTCGGGAGGCCTAATGTAGGGAAATCTTCCTTCTTGAATGCCCTTCTGGGTGAAGAGCGCTCCATTGTCACCGATGAGGCGGGTACCACGCGGGATGCGATCCATACCCGATACAATTTATACGGGCAGGACTTTATCATTACGGATACAGCCGGGATCCGTAAAAAGGCCAAGGTCAAGGAAGATGTGGAATTTTATTCCGTCATGCGTTCCTTGCGGACTTTGGAAGAGTCTGATGTCATCATCATCATGGTGGATGCCACGAGAGGGCTTGAAGCACAGGATGTCAACCTGATTTCCTTGGGTATCAAAAATAACAAAGGCATCATGATCATGGTCAACAAGTGGGATTTGATCGAAAAAGACCACAAGACCATGAACAAGATCAAAGAAGACATGTTTGAAAGGCTGGGAGAAAACAAATGGATTCCCATCATCTTCACCTCCGTGGAGACCAAGCAGCGGATCTTTCAAGCGATCGAACTGGCCGTAAAAGTCTACGAAAACAAAAACAAGAAAATAGCTACCTCTAAGTTGAACGATATACTACTCGGTGAAATCGAGCGCTATCCTCCCCCGGCTTACAAAGGCAAATACATCAAGATCAAATACACCACCCAACTTCCAACCAAAAATCCGGTTTTTGCTTTTTTCTGTAATTTACCCCAATACATCAGGGCACCTTATACTCGGTATCTGGAAAACAGAATCAGGGAACATTTTGATTTTGAAGGGGTTCCGATGAAAATAGTATTTAAGAAAAAATAAAATAAATGCCACTTTACTTGACAATCCCTTAATAGGTGGTATCTTTGTGGGCTTAAATTAAGAAACAAAAAACAACATGAAAAAAGTATTTGCATTATTCGCTGTAGCAGGTTTATTGTTCTCAGCTTCTTGTGGAAACAAGGATGCTGCTGAAGAAACCAACGAAGAGATTGAAGTGATCATCGAAGATACTGAGGAAGTATTGGAAGATGCTACTGATTCTTTGGAAGAAGCTGCTGAAGAAGTAGAAGAAACCGTTGAAGACACTACTGAAGTAAACGGTTAATTAAAAATTAGCATTCAACAGAGCACTTTGAGCAATCAAAGTGCTTTTTTTATGTCCTGATTTTCCGCATATTTGGGAGTGATGACCATCGATCAACAGGTATACAAGGCCTTGGAATCAAAAGTGCCGATACGGGCTGCGCAATATTGCTGGGACCTTTGGAAAGCAGACCCCTTTCATTTTATCATCAGCCGAAGCCGGGCTACCAAGCTGGGGGATTTTAGGTACCACATCAACAAACCGGTACAAACCATCACCATCAACCATGACCTCAATCCCTATCAATTCCTGATTACCTATGTCCATGAAGTAGCCCACCACCGGGCCTTCAAAACCCATGGGCGAGCCATAAAACCCCATGGTTGGGAATGGAAGACTACTTTTCAGAAGCTGATGGAACCTTTGCTTTCGGATTTGGTATTTCCTAAGGACATTCTGATTCCGCTGAAGAGACATTTGACCAATCCCAAGGCCAGTAGTGGCACGGACTTGTTTCTAAATCGGGAAATCAGAAAATATGATCCTCTGTCTGGAAACAATGAATCATTTACTTTGCTGGCTGATTTGAAGCCGGGTGCAGCTTTTGAGCTGAAAGGCAGGCTTTTCAAAAAAGAATCGACCAGAAGAACCCGGGTATTGTGCCTTGAGGTCAAGACTGGAAGGAAATACCTGATTCCCGCCACTGCCCAGATTAACCTGGCCTGACTTATCTGCTGGACTCGAAATTCTCCACAGCAGCCCTTACAGAGCCACATTTCAACAACAGGTGTTGGGCACGTTCTACATCCAAGCCAGTGGCTTCCATCACCATTTTTGTTCCTCTTATGACCAGCTTTTCGTTCGACAGTTGCATATCCACCATTTTGTTGCCTTTGACTTTTCCCAATTTGATCATTACGGCAGTGGAGATCATGTTAAGCACCATTTTTTGGGCAGTCCCTGCTTTCATTCGGGTACTTCCAGTCACAAACTCCGGCCCAACAATAACCTCTATCGGATAAGCTACCGCTTTGGACAGCGGACTGTCTGAATTGCAGGTGATGCATCCCGTAAGTAAACCTGCTTTCTTGGCCATTTCTACACCACCTATGACATAGGGAGTGGTGCCACTGGCGGCAATTCCGATCACTGTATCCTCTTCACGGATGCCAAATTCCTTAATGTCTTCCCAGGCTTGCTCAGGATCATCTTCCGCATTTTCCACAGCCTTTCTGATGGCCACATCCCCACCGGCAATGATGCCTATGACCATGTCAAAAGGGACACCGTAGGTGGGTGGACATTCAGATGCATCCAAAATACCCAACCTCCCACTGGTGCCGGCACCGATGTAAAATAATCGCCCACCGGCCTGCATCCTAGGCACGATCTGCTCTATCAATTGGCCGATGACCGGAAGTACCTTACCGACGGCAACAGCGACAGTGTGGTCTTCCCGGTTGATGTTTCCGATCAACTCTGGAATGCTCATGTGCTCCAAGTTGTCGTAATATGAACTGCTTTCTGTTGTCTTCATATTTTTTCTTGGTGATAAAGGGTTAAACCAGCAATTGGGGTTTCTAAGATCAGGTGTACCTGAAGTCCCAATTTACTGGCAGTTGCTCTTAATATGTCACTGTTGTGAAAGGCTATAGAACCTACAAAATTGACCGGTTTGGATTTGTAATCTGGATATTTCATGACCGTTTTTTTAAAAAATTCTTCAAAACTGGACTGAAATAGTTGGTAACAATAGGGATGACTTTTGTGGTCAGAGATGAATTTGCAAAAGCTGGCCATGTACCTATTTGGAAAAGGTTTTTTATAGACATTTTCCTGAATGATTTCATTGGTTACTCCATAGCTTTTGACCAAATCTTTCCGGATTTCCGCTGGCATTTCATCATGGATGAAATCCACAAGCAATTTGCGGCCCACGTGGCAGCCCCCGCCTTCATCTCCCAGAATAAATCCGGGTGAAGGTTTGCTGTCGGTAATCTGCTGCCCATCATAGTCACAACTATTGGATCCCGTTCCCAAAATGCAGGTGATACCTGGCTTATGCCCACAGGTAGCCCGGGCTGCAGCCATCAGGTCATGGTCCACATGTACAGGAACCTTACCCAAAACGATCTGTATCGCTTCAGAGACCATGCTTTTATTTTCATGAGTCGAACAACCCGCTCCATAAAAATACACTTCCTCAATTTTACCTTTGAGTTCCCTTAGTTCGGGCTGGTCCATCTCCACCTGCATCTCTCCCTTGGTTTGGTAATAAGGATTGAAGCCAAAGGTTCTGAATTGATGAATGTCCCCATTTGGGTTGATGACTCTCCAATCGGTTTTGCTCGAGCCACTGTCTGCTATCAGAATCATGCTATAAAATTAATTGGCCTATGGGTTCAAATTTGTCAAATACATTTTCATTGTGGGGAGCGTCTTTTAGCTCCTCCGTAAGGTCCTGTCCTGCCCAATGTTCATAATGTTGTCCGTTTTTCCAGAGTCTGGAAGTACCCACATTATAAATCAATCCTTTGTAGGCAATCCATATTTCCGGTTTGTCCTGACCGTTTCTCAGTGCAAGTTGCTGCCGGGTATAGCTTTTCATCAATACAGTTTGAGCTGTGAATTGATCCACCTCTCCGGAATTTCACCCCTTTGAGCAGTTTGATAATCTTGATAGCTGCATGGAATGATGGTGTCCCTGGCATATTTGGCCTTTTCGCCATGCGGTATTTCCATCCACCATTTGCCGCTAAGTTTGCTTTTGTAAAATACCAAAACCGTCGGTTTGGTGTCAAGGGAAACCGTATATTTTGTATAATCGTTGCTTTGGAAAGACAGGCTGTCTTTTCGGTGATAAAAGCCTTCCATAAAATACCAGATCATGGTGGCCACGACCGATGCCGTTTTGTGTCGTGCATCATCATAGGAAGGCTGATAGCCATAGATGCCCATCGAACTCAACTTTTCATTCATTCCCGCAAACCAGCAAATCTGACAGGCCTCTTCAGCAGTTAGTCCAAAAGGCTGTGCATCCAATGCCCCCGGAGCGTCGGCGGACTGAATGGAGCCTAAATCAAAGCTGATCAGGTCGGCATTTCTGACCAAGGGTTCGATTTCCTTGAAATTGTCTCTGAGTTGTCCCAAGCGAACATGGTCAAAGTGCAGCTTTTCCATCACATGGATCAATTCCCTATCAGTCAAAAAGCTCTGATAAGCCAATTGGGTATAATTGAATAGAAAATTGGGTTGATGCAATACGATGTCTTGGGAGTGGGTGTCAGAAGGCTTTCCCTGATCTTCCATGTCAATTTTGGCATCTACAGTAAGCATGCTCACCAGTTTCTTCATGCCTTCATAGGACAGGTATTGGCCATAGTCCAAGTCATGGGTGCCACCTATGTATACGGGGAGTATTTGTTTTTTCATCAAGTGCTCACCGACGTTTTGAATCCTAAAATAGGTTTCTTTTAAATCCACACCATTCCTCAGGTTTCCCAAGTCGGCAATCCTATAATGTGCAAGGCCCTTTTTCAGCCTGTATAGTTTTTTACGGATAAAATAGACCGCATCATCCAAACCATCTTCCGTGTCACCGCCTTGGTTCTCGCTTAGCCCGATCAAGGCGATTTGAATGCCTTCCAAATCCGGAAACTCTTCCCCATGGTGATGGATGTGACTGAAAAATGCATTGAGGGGGTACTCTTGTTGTAGTAAAGAATCTTCTACCGGATTAAAGAATAAAGATAAATCCATAAGTGGGGGTTTATGGGTTTAAAATTAAGGAAAAAAATGGGAGGTAAATAAAAAAGGTCCTGCTTTTGCAGAACCTTTGTCATTTAACCACCGAAGTCGTCAAATCTGATGTTTTCTTTGGGTACCCCCATGTCATCCAATAGTTTTAAAACCGCAGAGTTCATCAATGGAGGTCCACATAGGTAAAACTCCACTTCGTCTGGCTCAGGATGATCTTTGAGGTAATTGTCATAGAGCACTTGGTGAATAAAACCTATATAACCATCACCCTCTTCATCGTCCAAGGCCTTCTTGATGGTCCAGTTGTCCTCCGGTAGCGGTTCTGAAAGACCCACATAGAATTTAAAATTAGGGAAATCTTTTTCGATGTCTCTGAAATGAGGAACATAGAATAATTCTTTCTTTGATCGACCACCATACCAATACGTAACCTTTCGCTCTGTTTTTTCCGTATGGAACAGATGGAAGATATGCGATCTTAGCGGAGCCATGCCTGCCCCACCACCAATGTAAACCATTTCTCTATCTGTAGGATTGATATGGAATTCTCCATAAGGTCCGGAAATGGTAACTTTATCACCTTTTTTACAGCCGAATACATAGGAAGAGCAGATGCCTGGGTTGACGTCCATCCATTTGTTATTGGCTCTGTCCCATGGCGGGGTGGCAATCCTGATGGTCAACATCACGATGTTTCCTTCAGCAGGATGATTGGCCATAGAATAGGCTCTGAAAAGCTCTTCGTCATTCTTCATGACCAGATCCCAAAGACCGAATTTATCCCAATCGCTTTTGTACACATCTTTGGGGTGTCCCAAATCTGGATGTGGATCAATATTCATGTCCTTGAAGTTCACTGTAATCGGGGGTACATCTATCTGAATGTAACCGCCGGACTCGAAATCCAGGTTTTCACCTTCTGGAAGCTTCACCACAAATTCTTTGATGAAAGTAGAAACGTTGTAATTGGAAACCACCTCACAATCCCATTTCTTGATACCAAAGATTTCCTCAGGAATCCTTATTTTCATGTCCTGTTTCACTTTTACCTGACAGGAAAGTCGGACATTGTTTTTTTGTTCGGTACGGCTAAGATGGCCGACTTCTGTGGGCAAAACCTCGCCTCCGCCTTCTTCAATGACACATTTGCACATGGCGCAGGTACCGCCTCCGCCACAGGCAGAGGGTAGAAAAATTTTCTTGTTGCCTAATGTGGACAAAAGTGTGGTTCCCGCTGGGGCAACGATGGGATTGTCTTCATCACCGTTGACAACGATTTTCACATCTCCGGAAGCCACAAGTTTGGATTGGGCAAAAAGAAGGATCAATACGAGCATCAGGATGATCAGGGTAAATGCTATGATCGAGGTAAGGATTACTGGACTCATCTAAAACTATTTTTACTGTTTTTTTTGGAATTGCCTTTTGCAAAGGCGTTACAAATATATTTATAATCTCGGTAAATTCGGATAGAAAATGGCATATTTTCTATGTCCCGTTATGTAGGAAACTAATTAATTGTTCAATAAGTTTAGCAAGGTGGTCAATCTGTTTTTCAACTGCCTCCTATCGATGATAAAGTCCAGAAAACCATGGTCCAATACGAATTCAGAACTTTGAAAGCCTTTTGGAAGGTCTTTGCCGATGGTTTCCCGTATGACACGAGGACCGGCAAATCCGATCAAAGCACCTGGTTCGGCAATGTTGAAATCTCCCAACATCGCATAAGATGCAGTCACACCTCCAGTAGTAGGGTCAGTCAATAAGGAAATATAAGGAATGCCTGCCTCGTCCAACAAGGCTAATTTTGCGGAGGTTTTGGCCATTTGCATCAGACTGAAGCCCGCTTCCATCATGCGTGCTCCCCCGGATTTGGAGATCATCAGAAAAGGAATTTTGTTTTTAAGGGAATAATCTATGGCACGGGCGATTTTTTCACCTACTACGGAACCCATGGATCCCCCGATAAAGTTGAAATCCATACAGGAGATGACCAGATCCAATCCATTGATTTTGCCTACACCGGTTCTGACAGCATCTTTAAGGTTGGTTTTAGAAATGGTGGCCTCTATCCTAGCGGTGTAGGGCTTGGAATCGACAAAATTGAGGGGATCCCCTGAGGTCATGTTTTCATCCAATTCCTTGAATTTATTACCGTCAAATAGGATCTCAAAGTATTCTTTGGACCCTATTTTCACATGGTAATCGTCATCAGGGCAGACATAAGAATTGTTTTTTAGCTCCCGGGTATGGATGATATTGCCTTTTGGGGTTTTAAACCATAAGCCATCGGGAGCATCTTTTTTTTCTTCGGTCGAAGTTTTGATTCCTTTGTCTGTTCTTTTAAACCAAGCCATATTTTATTCGGGTTATGTTGAAGCCAAGCTTCAGGAGAAGCAAATTTAAAGGTTAAATCCATTAAATAAAATCTATTCTTTCAACTTCAGGGTTCAGCACCGGTAGAAGAGTCTGAAATTAGGGGTTTATTCTCAAACCATACCCGGGTTTTGGGGAGGGTGTGGGGATACTTTTTCTGAATGTAAAGGATCATCTCTTCCCTTACCATACAGCGAAGGTCAAAGGCCGTCGGACTGTCTTTGGCACTCATCAGGCAGCGTAGCTCAATAGTGCTTTCCTTCACATCGGTAACTTGAAGCACCTGTACCTTCCCATCCCAAAGCGGAGATCCTTTAAGCAATTCAGCCAATTTGTTTTTCAGGTCTGCCACCGGAATGGTATGGTCCACATAGAGAAATACTGTCCCCCAGATATCAGCGGTAGTCTTTGTCCAGTTTTGAAAGGGCTTTTCTATAAAGTAATTGATGGGTAGGACCAGCCTTCTTTGATCCCATATCCGCACCACTACGAAGGTTAGGTTAATTTCTTCAATTTTCCCCCATTCCCCCTCTACGACCACCACATCATCTATTCGGATAGGCTGGGTAAAGGCAATTTGAAAACCTGCAAGCAGGTTGGCAATGGACTTTTGGGCCGCAAAACCAACAATTATGCCCAGTACCCCAGCAGAGGTCAATAACCCGGTACCAAATTTTCTCACAGATTCAATATTCATCAGGATCACTGAAAAAGAAATGATCAAAATGATGATGACGACCAATTTCCGGATAAAATTGATCTGGGTAAAAAGACTCCTTTCACGGAGGTTATCTTCTTTGTCAATTGAATAATGGTCTATAAAATGATACCGTAGTACATTACTCAACTCGATCAAAATCCAAGATAAGTTAACAATAAACAGGATGAGAAAAAGCGGGTGGGAGCGGATGTAGGATAAGTGCTCCGGTGAAATAAAAGGTTCCACAATGGGCCATATCACAAAAAAAAGGCCCCATTTCAAAGACTGGGAAAATTTACTTAATGACCTTTTGCCCTTTTCAGTTTTGGGCTTGTAGAACTGTCTGGCCAGAAAATTAAAAGTAAGTGCAACGACAATATGTGCTGACACTACTATTCCCAGCAGGATCAATATAAAAATCACTTCTTCATGGAGCATGTTCCAGTAGTTTTAGGAATTTAAGAATTAAATTTGAAGTGGGCTTATTGAATGATGCTTCTGATATTTAGGTTTAAAGTTACAAAAAAATGGGGAAACCCTAAATTAAGGGAGCATACCACTATGCAGGCATTTTTGGAAAATCAAATTTTTACCCTGAAATTCAAGCGAATTTACCCATAGCAATATGTCCTTGATAACCCTTTTCCTTTTTTCTGCCATTATCCTCTTTGCTGCCTATTTTCTCTATGGCAAATATGTTTTCAAGAAATTCAAAATCAATGATGACAATGTAACACCTTCCCATACACTGGAAGACGGGATTGACTATGTGCCCAGCAAACCCATTGTGGTACTTGGGCACCACTTTGCCTCAATTGCCGGAGCGGGCCCCATTGTTGGACCCATCATTGCCGTGACTTTTGGCTGGATTCCGGCTGTCATTTGGATTCTGGTAGGAGGGATCTTTTTTGGAGCGGTACATGATCTGGGAAGTATGGTGGCCTCCCTTAGGAATGAAGGAAAATCCATCGGAGTCATCATCCAAAACAACATTGGAAAGCGGGGAAAACAACTCTTCATTCTCTTCAGTTTTTCCACCCTTATCCTGATTATCGGCGTATTTGCGGATATCATTGCCAAAACCTTCGTCAACAACGGCGGGGTGGCATCAGCCTCGATTTTCTTTATTGTCTTGGCCATACTCTTTGGGATTGTCAACAGGCGAACTTCCCACAAAAAAAGTGCATTTCTTATCGTATCTGTCATTGGGGTAGTTCTGATGTACTATTTTGTTTATTTAGGCATGCAGCTGCCGTTTGTTTTAGACTATCAGGTATGGATCTATGTGTTATTGGGTTATGCTTTTTTGGCCTCGGTAACACCGGTTTCTTTGTTGCTTCAGCCAAGAGATTATTTGAACAGTTTCCTCCTTTACGGTTTGATTCTTTTTGCGGTAGTAGGCGTGATGGTTGCTGATCCAGTGATCGAAATGGATTCTGAAATCCACATCAGTTCTGACTCCTTGGGCTACATCTTCCCGGTCCTTTTTGTCACCATTGCCTGCGGGGCTATCAGTGGTTTTCATTCCTTGGTTGCTTCCGGGACTACCTCCAAACAAATTGACAAGGAAAGTGATGTGAAGCTGGTGGGGTTTGGGGGTATGTTGATTGAATCGTTTTTGGCCATCATATCTGTGGGTGCGGTGATTGTGATCAGTAGGCAGGATTATATCAGTAACTTAGCGAGCAAAGGTCCGGTGACTATGTTTGCGGACGGATTGGGTTCCATCATTGCTGCTTTGGGTATTTCTGAAAGTTTTGCTGTGGGTTTTGTTGCCTTGACGGTTTCGGCTTTTGCTTTGACTACTTTGGATACCTGTACCCGATTGGCCAGGTTTACCCTTCAGGAGTATTTTGAAGATGTAAAAAACCCGGTTGGTGCCAAAATATCCCAAAATAGGTATGTTTCCACCAGTATAGTAGTGGTTTTGTCTGTGTTGTTGTTGCAGTCCGGAGAATTCACCACGCTTTGGCCGATTTTCGGTTCCGCCAATCAGCTTTTGGCTGCCTTGGCCCTGTTGGCCGTGGCAGTTTGGCTGATCCGAAAAAAAGTAAACGCCACCTTTGTCACTATCCCTATGTTTTTCATGTTTTCGGTTACCCTGACTTCCCTTGGTCTTTTTGCTTGGAAAAATTTCCAGGAAAAGGTCTATGTGCTTTCTTTGATTGCAGCGTTGCTGTTTGTGCTTTCCATCGCTTTATTTGTGCTGGCCAGGAAAAGTTTGAAGACCGAATTGGAAAAGCCGCAGAAAGTCTTGAAATAACATTTATGCCAACTTGATTTGAACAACAGGATGATTTTTCAAGCAGTTTTGGAAAAAAACATCCGAATTTACAGTTGTATCGTTATTGTTTCCATACCTTAAATCCAATGAAATATCACTCCTATTCTTATTATTTATTGGTTTTAATACTTTTGCTTATTTTTTCCTGTGAGGGAAACAAGGATGGCAATGGGGACAACCTTCCCAATATAACCGCTGCCAAGAGAGCGGTGGGCCAATCAGCCAATGAAATGTTATCGGACCAGTATTTTACCAGGATGACCTTAGAAATTCAATACATGCCTGGTTTTGAGCCTCACCCTGAAATGATAGAAAATCTGGGTCAATTCCTTCAGTTCCGACTGAACAAATCCTCCGGGATCAACTTGGTGTTGCGGGAAATTGAAAGTGAGGAAAAAACGTCTTATTCCATAGCTGACATCAGAAGAATAGAAGACAGCAACCGTACGGCCTACAACATGGGAAATGAATTGGGCATGTATATCCTTATTCTGGATGGAACCTACGAAGAAGATACCGGAAATTCCTTTGTATTAGGAGCAGCCTACCGAAATACCTCGGCGGTTTTGTTCGGTAAGCGGATCAAGGATAACTCAGGGACATTGGGAAGACCAACCCCTCAAGTTTTGGAAACTACCGTGATTTTGCACGAAATGGGCCACCTGATGGGTTTGGTCAACATCGGGTCAGCCATGGTCCATGACCACGAAGATCCGGATAATCAGTCCCATTGTGACAATGAAAATTGCCTGATGAATTGGAGGGTGGAAACCAGCCTTTTGTTCAATTTTTTGGGAGGCTCGATACCCACTTTGGATCAAAATTGCTTGGATGACCTGAAGGCCAATGGGGGAAAGTAAAAAAAGCGGTGCTTGTACGCACCGCTTATCTTTTTTATTCTGCTAAATTGAAAACCTCTTTGACTTTTCTCGGAATCCGCCAAGCCAGATTTACATTGACCAGATAATCCGCAAAAGCCGCATCACCATGGCGGAAATTTTCAGGGGTGGAATCTGCTATATCGGTCAGACTTCTTGTCCGGTTTCTGATCAAAGCCACGGGAACATTGACAGTAGCGGTAAAATTGCCCAACATATAGCTTATGCCTGGTTCTACTGAAACAATATACCCAGGTCTTCTGAACCCGTCGCTTTCTCCAACCAAGTCTCTGACAGGGATGCCTTCAACTCGTCCACCAAGTGAAAACCCGAGACCATGAATGGCCTGAATCGGTTTGAATACCCCTGACCTGAAGGCATATTGATCAGGCACACTCATGAACCACTCACTTTCCCTTCCTCTGTTGGTAAATGTGCCATTGGTATTTCTGGGATTGATCATGTAAAAACCATCATAATACAAGAAGAAACTACCGGGCAGGTTCCAGATCCCTTGGACATCTATGATCGGTGCCCAGCCACCATCACCGAGTTGGATAGACTGATCGACAGGTCTTCTCTCCGGAGATCCTTCCGGGCCAACATTAAAGAATGTGCTCTCGGCATTGTAATTTCCTGTAGGAATCTTTAATCCCAAACCCACAGCCGTGTTGCCTTTCCTGGCTTTTTCACCGGATAGCAGCCAATATCCTGCCCCTATCCGCATGTCTGCCAATCCCCCTGAATAAGTCATGTGCCTGGAATTTCGACCGTGTTCGTACAGAGAACTTCTCTCATTGTATGCGAATGGCAATGAAGCAATGCCGTAGATGCGTTCATTGAAAGCATAACTGACTACAAAGTCCAGTCCATGGGACCAGTTGATGACTTCAGTATTGTTTTCTATCCGGTAAGGTTCTTCTTCACGACCTCTAAAATGGCGGAAGGATTTGAAATAACGGTAATTTGCACTGACATTCCATTCTCCCTTTTCGAGAATGTTGCCCTGGCCAACGGCATTGCCAATACCAGAAAACTGTCGTATAGCAACACATCCCTGTGCATTGCTTTGTGTGGTACTGCAAAAGATAAACAGACCAACTATGGCTAATAAAGGTGATTTCATATTATGGAATTTTAGGTTTAATGAGATTTTTTGACAGGTATTTGCCTAAATGCAAATGCCTGAAAGCATTGATTTTGCCATATGAGACACCCTCAACGCAGTCCTGCTTCAATTGAAACCAGGAAGATAAATTTACATTAAACCCATTCCGGAGGCGGGGAATGGAGGTCCTTGACTTGATTTTGGTAAGCTAAAAAAATAAACCCTATTGAAAGTTGTTGTTCTTCAGTGGTACGTTCCCATATTATGTCCTGATGCGGCTGGGTGTAGTCTTTTGGAAACAACTTGGCAATTAGCTGATTGCCATTGCCATCCGGAAGATCATCATTGACCAAGGAAGTGATCCATTGCCTGACACTTTGGTCCAGCCTGTTTTTGGCAGTATCCGGAATGTAGATGATTTGAAGGGTGTCATTGGCATAGCGTTGTTTGACTACCCTGTAGTATTCCCCGTTTTTTTCAAAGGAAGTATTGGTTGCCTTGAAATCTTCCTGATCTGAGGCATAGGGGAGAGATAGGGGAATTTCCATCAATCTTTCCTTTTGACTGAAATCCGGATTTTCATCAAACACCTTGGCCTGCCAGGTATGCTCGATTTTGTATTGATAAGAAAAATAGAAGACATAGTACCCGAAATGATACAGGGCAAAGCAGCACAATAGCAGTATGGCCGAAAATCTTCTCAATGTGAATTAATTTGATGGAAGGTAAGTAAAATTACACAAAACATATAGCTATAATTTGGTGTTTTTCCCGGTTTCCCAATATTTTATCTGAAATAGCGGTCTGTATTGGGTTTTTACCAATTTCCCGTGCTCTCATATTTGATTCAATTGTTTTTGTAAACCTCCGTCGTGGGATTGAATGTCCGCCAACTGTGCCAGAATTCCTGGTACGCAAGTAATGGCACTAGAACTTGTTCCCCAAACCTGACATTGGTCCCATGGAAATCAAGCGTATCCTTACCGGCCACAAGCAGGTCACCTTCAAGGATTTTCATGATTTGCGTATTTTCTTCCCTCAAATAGGCCTTAAAGCTCTGTTGATCCCGAAAAAGGACTATCACTAAAGGGACGTCTCCCATTTTATCATGGATGATCTGATTGGCCAGCAAATCATTCCAGTCATAGGCTTTGGATTTGTCGCCGAGTCGGATGCCTATTACCCATGATTTTTCCGTCCAGGACAAGCTGTCTGTTCCTGTAAGTTTGCTTTGGCTAAGCCCAAATTCATATTTGCCCAAGCTATCATACTGATGTAAGGAGTTGGGGTCAGCTGCCATGACCTGCCCACTAGGATACAGGCTGAAAAACTTGGCCAAGGTCAGTTGAGTGGATTCCAATTCAGGAAGGCTTTCCCCTTTTAGTGGTCCGATAATGGCTTCCCCATTGGCCTGCTGCCACCAGGAACCGGTAGTTTGGTCCTCAAACATGGCATTGAAATGATCCATCCCCACCAGGCGGAATTTTTCTGACCTACCTTTTACCAGGGGTTCAAATACCCTCCCAGACCTGCACACACTGCAATAAGTGACCATAATTTCTTTGCCAGCAAGTTCATCCCTGACTTGGTGGTGGTAGGCAATGTAACGGATAGGGTAGGCTTTGGCCTCATGGGCAGTTGAAACGGCGATGACCAAACTGCTATCGGCCAAAGTGGTGGATTCTTGGGTTGAAAAAGAGAGCTGACTGGGCTCCAGAAACATTTTTTCAGCAGAAAGACGGAAATTGAAGAGGAAGTAGATGGTCAATGAAAAAAGGATAAGCCCTATGGGCACCACTTTTCTTTTGGTAGAAAAAGCCTTTTTAGCACCAATCAGAATGAATACTATCATCATTCCTCGGATAATCCACCGATAGGAATGGAAAGCATAGGCAAAAGCCAGAGAGTCCCATTGCTGACTCCCTGGCATTGGCATGATGAAATAAACCCTGACAAATTCATAAAGGGCCAGTCCAATCAATCCTATGTAAAAAAATGCCTTCATTTACTGAGCACCGTCATTTTTTGCTTTTTCTACTGTATACTTTGCTACGTTTTTGCCCTGTTCGATCCCTACATCTGCGTCAAACCTGTAGTGAATGCCACCATATAACCTGGAATCTGCAGCCTCTCGTGCCCACTTGGTAAATTGTGCTGCATCCGCTGGAAAAAAGTAAGACAACACTGTTGCCCCAGCAGCGGAAAAGGTGCTATGGCCAGAGGTGTAAGCAGGAAAATTGGGGGTTCCCAAAATGGTTTTGAAACCTGGTATGGTTTGAATGGGCCTTGGGTAATGGTAATAGTATTTTGCATCCCAACAGCTGATTCCAGCATCCATAATGGCCATATTCATGTAAGCAAATACCCTGGCTGAACGGATTGGGTTAAGCTGGTTTTTAATAATGGCTTCTTTGGCAAATTTATTCCAATGGCCTGGTGGAGTGTACGTATTTAACCCGTCCTGCCACCAATTGGCAATTCTTCTTTGTTCTAAAGTCAGGTTCTTGGCATAATTTTTCAATTCTTCCACATCCTTCAGAAATTCTGGAGATCCTGGGGCTGGAGGAGGGCCTGGCCTAACCTCTTCGACTGTTGGGACATTCCACATTTTCACTTTACCGAAAAGCGGAGTCAATCCAACGGGTCTGACAGGGTTTTCCATGTTTTCCCACACCCAGCCAAAGTTTTCAAATGCTGCATTCTTTATTGAATCTGATACTGCCTTAGGGGTTTGTGCTTTGGACATACCATCTGTGGAAGCCCTCTGAAGCGCTAGTTTGGCCATTTCTGTACCTATGGTTTTTCCAGCCTCTATATCACTCTGCACATTTATACCCGCATGGACCAAGCTATTTAAATGTTCTTGGGACAAAGCTTCCAGATAGGCTTTTTCCAAGGGAAACATGGCTGATAGGATTTCCTTGGAAACCATGGCAACCACCGCCCCGTCAGAAGGATAAGAAGGAAGTGTGTTTTTTGGGTAAGCAGGTTCAATGGAGCTGTCCACTTGGTAGGGGGCAGGTCTGTTGTATTCAAATTTGTAATGCCATGCGGCAATCAAACCGTCTAATTGAGCCACACTCAGATACGCCAACATTCTGCTGGTGTAGGGAGGATGTGCAAAAGGAAAGGGTGGAGGGCCTTCCGGACTGGCAGGATTGGGCAAAGTGTAGGTGCCGTCCAGATTTGGTCCCGGGATCAAGTTGTATTTTGCTGCCAATTCCAAGGCGATCTCATTCCATCTCAGAATGGGATTGCTGGACCAATACACCACAGCTTTTTTTTGTTCGTTTGAAACTGAGGCCATCTCCTGTTTCAAATTAGTCAGTTCCTGTTGATAAGAACTGCTGCTGGTTTCCTGAGGAGCAGGGACGATAAACTGATCCGGAGCAACCAAGATGATGCTTTTCCATGTTCCCCCTTTATCATCTATCCCCTGAAAGGAATAGTCCTCAAATTCCAAATAGCGGGGTGTCTCTTCCAGACAAGAAATGAATAAGGAAAACACCAGAATGATTACAATATATTTGCGTAAATGCTTTTTCATGACAAATTATTTTTTGGCGAATGCTTGGAATTGATAAGTGAGTCCGACTCCCAAATTGGAAGCTTTGCCGACATTCCGGCCATTGACGGTATAGTTACAGTAGGCGATTGCTCCCAAACCTTTTCTGCCCTTGATGTAGTATTGCCCCCAAAATCCTACCTGACTGATATTCATTTTGTTGGTGGGCTGAGGGGCATTGTAGGCCCTGATATCATCTCCACTTACACAATTGAGACTCATAAAGGTCCCTTCCAATCGCAGTTGGTTGTCAAGGGTCCAATAACCCACTGCTGCGTGAAAATTCACTGCATTGGGAACATTCATAAAATTAGAATACACTCCACCATCCTGATAGTAAAAGTTTCTCTCGATCTCAGTCTGACCTCTCCATAGGTAGGCAAAGGCTGTCCTAAAAACCAGCCCATTGTCCATTCTGTAACCTGCAATACCTCTCATGCCTATTTCAGGTGCACCAAGACCTACACTAAAGGGAAGGTAGTCGGACAGATAATTTCCTAAAGGCGTGTTGAAATTTGTGTTGGACAAAAGAATCAGATTTCCTTTGCCCAGACGTTTTTGCAGCCATTCGACTTTCAGAGAAAGGCTCAAGTCCTGAATGCCCCGTTGGCCCACCTGGGTGCCGCCGGATGGGTCTGTGCTTACGTAAGGAAGGCTTGCGATGATATTCAGTTTTTCACTGATGCCAACGACTACCATAGGCATGACCATTTGCCTGGTCAGGGTGCCTATATTGGCATTTCCACGCAAATTGTTGCCTTCCCAATATTGATTCCAACTGCCGTGTTCATACAACAAAGCCGCACAGACTTCGCCTTTGTTCATCATGATTTCATCAAAAGGCAATTGGGCTTCTGCCGAATTAGGCATGATCCATAAATAGATGACCGATAGGCTCATCAGCCAATAAAGTTTCTTCATTGTAATGTGAATTAAATGATGGGATTTTAAAATAAGTGAATTGACGGTTTCACTGTAAGGTGTTCCTTATTTGACATGGTTTAATCTTAAGGCCCAACCAGACAATTTCCCGATCTGCATACACAGGGAAAGTGAGTCTATTGGCCCTTAAAAAGAAACCATTCAGAAAGAGAAGTCAATTACATGTGGTTTAAAAAATCAGCAGAACTCAGGAGGGGGAGAATGGAGGTCCTTGACTTGATTTTGGTAAGCTAAAAAAATAAACCCTATTGAAAGTTTTTGTTCTTCAGTGGTACGTTCCCATATGATCTCCTGATGCGGCTGGGTGTAGTCTTTTGGAAACAACTTGGCAATTAGCTGATTGCCATTGCCGTCCGGAAGATCATCCTTGACCAAGGAAGTGATCCATTGCCTGACACTTTGGTCCAGCCTGTTTTTGGCAGTATCCGGGATGTAAATGATCTGAAGGGTGTCATTGGCATAGCGTTGTTTGACTACCCTGTAGTATTCCCCGTTTTTTTCAAAGGAAGTATTGGTTGCCTTGAAATCTTCCTGATCTGAGGCATAGGGGAGAGAAAGGGGAATTTCCATCAATCTTTCCTTTTGACTGAAATCCGGATTCTCATCAAACACCTTGGCTTGCCAGGTATGCTCGATTTTGTATTGATAGGAAAAATAGAAGACATAGTACCCGAAATGATACAGGGCAAAGCAGCACAATAACAATATGGCCGAAAATCTTCTCAACGTTACATTATTTGCGGAAAGTTATAAATAATTTTGAAACAAAATAAAAAAAGTGAAGGATTATTCCTTCACTTCTTCATAATCGATATAATCTCCTCCTTTGATCTTTTTTTTTGAGTTTTTGTTGTTTTGGCCTTTATTTTAAAAAATAAACTTCAACTTAATTTTACAGCACTTCTCGCCTCTTTTTTGACCTCATCCCATGAGGAGGAGGTTGATTGGCCTGAAATGTGTCTTTCCCTCCTTTGGTCCAGAATTTTATAATCATCCTCTGTCAGCCTAAAATCTTTTTCGGATGAATTCTGCAGTATTGATTTTACTTTTTGCAAAACACTTTCCTCATCGGTTCTGAGTAGCATTTCTATCAATTCCAACTTAATCACTTGTATATCCATCTTATTTTCTCAAATCAGTTTTTAAATATAATTAAATCTTGTCCATTTGGATTGCATCAAAAAGATCTAAGTTCTCAAATTTAGGTAATCTAACTTAAAAAAAATGTTTCAAAAAACTTCACAGGAACCTTCCGGAAGAAAAGGTGAAGTTTGGCCAGGTAAACAAATAGTATAGAAAAGTAAGTTAAATTTAAAATTGGTTACAATTGAAAATGGTCAATAGAAGAGAAGTGAAGGATTATTCCTTCACTTCTTCATAATCGATATAATCTCCTCCTTTGATCTCTTTTTTGTGGAGGTGTTCCTTAGGAATGTAATCCACATTGACATTCCCGTCAGCAGGTTTCCTTTTGGGTTGGTTTTCCTGCTGCGTGGCTTTCATCTGATCTACAAATTTCTTGAATTTGCTTTTCATAAAATACTCCAACAACTTGGAGAAAATCCACGATAGAGCAATGGAGATCAATATAAACTTTAAGATAAAACCCATGGTACAATATTTTGGGATCGTTGGCTAATTTAATGTAAGGATTTGGCCTTGCCAAACCTTTTACCGGCTCAGGTACAAATTCCTTTCTGAATAAATCTTCAGAAAATAATCGTCCAACAAATCGTCTATGAAATAAATAGCTTCTCCTGTTGATTTCATTTCCGGGCCAAGTTCTTTGTTGACGTTGGGGAATTTGTGGAAAGAGAAAACCGGTTCTTTGATAGCATAACCCTTTTTGACCGGTTTGAATTCAAAATCCGTCACTTTATTTTCACCCAACATTACCTTTACGGCATAATTGACATAGGGTTCCTGATACGCCTTGCAAATAAAGGGTACGGTCCTGGATGCTCTGGGATTGGCCTCAATCACATAGACTTTGTCGTTTTTAATGGCATACTGTATGTTGATCAATCCTTTGGTTTTTAAGGCCAGTGCGATCCTTTCGGTATAGGACTCAATCTGCCTCATGACATAATCCCCTAGATTATAGGGAGGCAACACTGCATAGGAATCCCCGGAGTGTATACCGGCAGGTTCAATGTGCTGCATGATGCCGATGATGTAGACATTTTCTCCGTCGCAGATCGCATCCGCCTCCGCTTCAATGGCTCCTTCCAGAAAATGATCCAATAGGATTTCATTGTTGGGGATGTCCCTGAGTACGCCTACCACATGCTGCTCCAACTCTTTTTCATTGATTACGATTTTCATTCCCTGCCCACCCAATACATAAGATGGTCTTACCAAAAGGGGGAAACCAATGGTTTTGCACAGCTCCAGGGCTTCATCCGTATTGTGGATGGTGCCAAACTCAGGATAAGGGATGTTGTTGTCCTTAAGCAAATTGGAAAAACGGCCTCTGTCCTCAGCCAAATCCAAAGCCTCAAAACTGGTACCCAGGATTTGGATGCCATATTTTTCCAACTTCTCAGCCAATTTCAAGGCAGTTTGTCCACCAAGCTGAACGATTACACCGATGGGCTTTTCAAGAAGAATGATTTCATAAATATGTTCCCAAAAAACAGGTTCGAAATAGAGTTTGTCCGAAACATCAAAATCCGTAGAAACGGTTTCCGGATTACAATTGATCATGATGGTTTCATAGCCACATTCTTTGGCTGCCAAGACCCCATGGACACAGGAATAATCAAATTCGATGCCCTGTCCGACCCGGTTGGGTCCTGAACCGAGGACGACCACTTTTTTCTTGTTCGAAGGAATGGATTCATTTTCCTCACCGAAAGTGGAATAGTAATAGGGAGTTTGGGCTTCAAATTCAGCGGCGCAGGTATCCACGAGTTTGTAGACCCGCTTGATATCCATTTCATCCCGACGCTTGTTAAAAACCTGACTTTCCAGACAACCCAGCAGATGGGCGATCTGTCTGTCTGCATAACCTTTGTATTTGGCTGTCAACATCATCTCTTTTGGGATGGTGTCCAAAGTGTAGGTAGCCAGTTTGTTGTCCAGGTGCACCAATTCCTCGATTTGTTTCAAAAACCACTTGTCGATCTTGGTAAGGTCCTGAATGGTTCTGAAGGATATGCCCAATTTAAAGGCATCATAGATGTGAAATAGCCTGTTCCAACTGGGATTGGCCAGACTGTAAAGTATTTTATCCTGATCTTTAAGTTCTTTGCCATCAGCACCCAATCCATTTCTTTTGATCTCAAGGGACTGACAGGCTTTTTGTAAGGCTTCCTGAAAATTTCTGCCAATGCCCATTACTTCGCCGACTGCTTTCATGGAAAGTCCCAGTCTTCTGTCTGACCCTTTGAATTTATCAAAGTTCCAGCGAGGTATTTTTACGATCACATAGTCAATGGCTGGCTCAAAAAATGCTGATGTATTGCCTGTAATGGAATTTTTCAATTCGTCCAGATTGTAGCCGATGGCCAGCTTGGCAGCCACCTTGGCGATGGGGTATCCGGTGGCTTTGGAGGCCAAAGCAGAAGATCGGGAAACCCTGGGATTGATTTCTACGCCGATGATGGTTTTATTGTCGGGACTTACCGCAAACTGCACATTGCATCCTCCGGCAAAATTCCCGATGCCATTCATCATTTTGATGGCCCTGTTTCTCATTTCCTGATACACCGTGTCCGGAAGGGTCATGGCAGGTGCCACCGTGATAGAATCCCCGGTATGCACACCCATGGGATCAAAGTTCTCAATGGAACAGATCACCACCATGTTGCCGATATTGTCTCTGAGGACTTCCAGTTCATATTCTTTCCAACCCATGATACTTTGTTCTATCAATACTTCATGGGTAGGGGAGGCAGTTAGACCGGCGGTGAGCGCTTTCTCAAAATCCTCAGCTTTATCTACAAAACCGCCTCCAGTCCCCCCTAGCGTATAGGAAGGGCGGATCACCAAGGGGAAGCCGATTTCTTGAGCAATCTCATGTCCTTGAAGGAAAGAAGTTGCGGTTTTGCCGATACAAACATCCACATCTAATTTTTCCATCAAGGCCTTGAATTTCTCCCGGTTTTCGGCCGTTTCAATCGCATCGATGTCCACACCGATCATCTTGATATTGAATTTCTTCCAGATCCCGGCATTTTCACAATCAATGGCAAGGTTTAATGCCGTTTGCCCACCCATGGTTGGCAATACACAATCGATGTCCGGATGATCCTGAAGTATTTTGACGATGGATTTTTTCTCCAAGGGAAGCAGGTACACATGATCTGCGGTGACCGGATCGGTCATGATGGTGGCTGGGTTGGAATTGATCAATGTCACAATGATGCCCTCTTCTCTGAGGGATCTTGCGGCCTGTGAACCTGCATAATCAAATTCACAAGCTTGACCGATGACAATGGGACCTGATCCGATGATGAGTACGTGCTTGATGCTGCTGTCTTTAGGCATGCCTTGGTGGGGGTTTTGGTTAGGAGCTACTTATGGATAAATTGGTGCAAAATTAAGTAAAAAAATGAAAGGAGCATCCTAAAATTCCAATAAAGACCCAAGAGTGGCTTATTTTTTTGGTGCCAAATTGGGGTAATCCGTGATGATGCCATCCACGCCCATGTCCAATAATTTCTCCATGGCCTCTGTGGAATTGACCGTCCAAGGAATCACTTTGAGCCCTTTTTCATGCAATATAGCAACCGATTCAGCAGTAAGTGCAGGGTAATATGGAGAATAAATGGCTGGTTTAAATCCCAATTCCTTCAATTGCACTTCAAACTTACCTGCATTCTCGACCAGCATGGCCAGTCTTACATCCGGATAAGTTTTGTGAAAATACTGCAACACCCTAAAATCAAAGGACTGTATTGTGACCCGGTCCCATTCCAAGAGTTCATGGAGTAAGGCATACACCAGATCTGAAAAATCTGGCGGAGCAGGATGATATACCCCATCCCCATCCGGTAAACTTTTTATTTCAATATTGTAATTGGGAGGAACCAGTTTATGGTCTGCCACATATTTCTCCACTTCTTGAAACAAATCCTGAAGACTGGGCTTTCTGGTATGGAACTTAACCTGTTGGGGAAAACCTGGATGGGGCTTGAACCCGCAGTCATAAGCCAATACCTCCTGGTAACTCATTTGATAAATGTTGTGGCTGTAATCATCTTTATCGATGGAGGTCCCATCAGGCTTCAGACAGATGATCCCATTCATCCATGGCTCATGGGATACGATCACAATGCCATCTTTGGTGACCGCTAGGTCTAATTCCAATGTCGTCACACCCAGATCCAAGGCCTTGATCATGGCAGGGATGGTGTTTTCCGGCATCAATCCCCTGGCTCCTCTGTGGCCTTGTAAATCATAGGAAAATTGAGCATGTACAGCCATGGGAAGCCAAAAGATGAGGATAAATAGGATTTGACGCATTTTCCAAAATTAGGGGCTTTTTTCTGATTGGTTATGTTTGGTACTTTATGATATTGTTAACCTTGAGGACTGTTCATGGACCTAGGCAGGGTTGAAGGCTTTTTGTAAGACTTCCAGACTTTTGGGAACAGCCGTTTCCGGATTTTCCTTGCCTTCCATTTCCAGGGATACAAAGCCGGTGAATCCTGCCTGCTGAAGAATCCTGGCAATGCGGGGGTAATCCAGATCCAAGGTGTACCATTCTCCCCCTCCAAAGTAAGTTTTGGCTTGGACAATGCTGGCATAAGGTGCCAATTGTTCAATTTGGGAGTAGGGATCACCTACAAAATTTCCCGTGTCCAGATTCAAACCCATAAATGGATGGTCAGCCAATGCCTTATATATATGCAGCAAACCTTCTACTTTGGTGGTAAGGCCCCAGTGGTTTTCCAAAGCCAAAACCACTCCTTCTTCCTCAGCCGTCTTCAGACATTCTCCGATGGCATCTATGCACCATTGCAGGGCATCCGACTCGGTGTACCCTTCTATGGGAGGTTCTTGCCCTTTGGCCTCCATCAGATCATCAAAGGAGGAGATGGTTCCCCAGCGGCCTGAATTCAATCGAATGGCAGGGATGCCCATTTGGACTGCCAATTGGATGCAATGCTTGGTGTGGTCAATGTTTTTTTGCCTTTCTTGCTTGTCAGGGGAGACAAAATCCTGGTGGATGGACAACATCGGCAAACTGAGTCCTGCATCAAAGGCCAATCTTTTGAGCCGGTTCATGTAGGGCCGGGTTTCATCCTGCATCTGCCGGTGAAGAATTTCCACCCCGTCAAATCCTAGGAAAGCGGCATTTTCAATGACTTTTTCTATGGGATACTTTTCGGTTCTGAAGTGCCAATAGGAATAGGTGGACACCGCTATGGGGGTCAGCTTTTTAAGGTTGGATACTGCTTTGGCAAGTGCTTGGTTGCCGGTGATCGTCATTGCCCCAAGCAAGGCACTGCTTTTGATCCATTTTCTTCGGTCCATCTTTTGGGTAAGTTGTTCCTGTAAATTAGAAAAATAAGGTCAAAAGAAAAAGCGAAGGGTTTCCTTCGCTTTTCATGTTCTATATCGTGGTGAAAATTAAGCTTCCTGGACCTCCCCATAAAGGTCAAATTCAGTGGCATCTGTGATTTTGACGTCTACAAAATCCCCAATTCTGCAATAATGCCTTGCTGCATCAATCAAAACCTCATTGTCCACTTCCACTGAATCATATTCAGTTCTACCTACAAAGTATCCATTCTCCTTTTTATCTATCAGGGTTTTGAAGGTCTTTCCAACCTTGGCTTGATTGAGATCAAAGGAAATCTGTTCCTGCATTTCCATCAATTGATTGGCCCGGGCTTGTTTGATTTCCTGGGGGACATCATCCTGAAGGGTATGGGCATGGGTATTTTCCTCATGGGAATAGGTAAACACCCCCAATCTCTCAAACCTCATTTTTTCAACAAACTGAAGCATTTCTTCAAATTCTGCTTCTCCTTCACCTGGATGCCCCGCAATCAGGGTGGTTCTGATGGCAATTTCCGGAAGAATGTCCCGGATGGAATGGATCAAGGCTTCCTGCTTTTCCCTGCTGGTTCCCCTTCTCATGATTTTGAGCAATTCGGAGGACCCGTGCTGTAGGGGTATGTCCAAGTAATTACAGATATTTGCGCGCTCTTTCATGACTTCAATGACTTCCATTGGGAAACCCGTTGGATAGGCATAGTGCAAACGGATCCAATCTATGCCCTCCACATCCGACAAGGCCCTCAACAAATCAGGCAACTGTCTTTTTTTGTACAGATCCAGTCCGTAGTAAGTGGAGTCTTGGGCAATCAAAAGCAGTTCTTTGGTCCCGTTGGCCGCTTTATGTTGGGCTTCTTTTACCAATTCTTCAATGGGTCTGGAAACATGACCGCCTCTCATCAGGGGGATGGCACAAAAAGAACAGGGTCGGTCGCAGCCTTCCGAAATTTTCATGTAGGCATAATGGGCAGAGTGGGTAAGGAGCCTTTCCCCGACCAATTCATGTTTATAGTCCGCCTTGAATTTTTTCAATAGTGCAGGCAAGTCACGGGTTCCGAAAAATGCATCTACCTGAGGGATTTCCTTCTCAAGATCGTCTTTGTATCGTTGCGAAAGGCATCCGGTCACATAGACTTTTTCTACCAACCCTTTTTCTTTGGCATCCACGTACTGAAGGATGGTATCGATGGATTCCTGCTTGGCATTGTCTATGAAACCACAGGTATTGATGATGATGATGTTGTTGTCCCCGCTATCGGACTCATGCGCTGCCATGATGCCGTTTCCTTTGAGCTGGGTAAGCAATACTTCCGAATCCACCAGGTTTTTGGAACAACCCATGGTGATGATATTGACCTTGTCTTTCTTTAATGTTCTCGCTTTCACTAGGTTCCCTTTGGTAATGAGGTGCAAAGGTAAGCAATATTAAGAAGGGGAGTTCTATTTGCCTGTAATTTCCTTCATCAGGTTGAAAAAGCCTTTTTTTCTTTCCGAATTGATCCCCCAATCTACAGGTACACTCTGATAGCCCTCCTCGAAAGGCTCATCTTTCATCCGGTAATCGAAGTAACCCCAAGAGGCGTACACTGACACTGCTGCGATAAAATTGTTCCACTCAGCATCAAAATCGAAATGATCGTCTTCATTGAACAAAATGGGTTTGTTATTGTAACCTTCCACGGTCATGGTTTCTTCCACCATCCTGACAATGCCCTTAGGATTGTGCACTCCGTTGCCATGGAGTAGAATAAAGTCTGACTTACTCACCACATTGGGCTTAGGGACCACCCCGCCTGCGTAACTGGTACTGACATAATACCTGGCTCCGTTTTGTTCAATGGATTGGGCCAGTTCGATGAGTTCATGGACCCGTTCCGGTTGGAGGATGTCATGGTCATAGTTGATGTTGGCTTCGTTGTTGATTTCTATCAATACATTCCTGTACCCTTTGTCATGCAGCCAGTTGATGCTGTTGGTGACAGCGCGGATTACCGCTGCTTCATCTTCCAGTCTTTCGTCCTGCCCAAAATAGAATAGCCCCAAAATAGGCACCATCCCCAATTGATCTGCCCGATCTAAGATGCGTTCAAGTCTGCCCATAAATTCAGGTCTCAAGGCTCCCTGATCTGTAAAAGCGGAATTGTGCCATGGCTGGCTTTCCGAATAACCATAAGGACTGCCACCCTGCAGATTGATGGTGAAGGAAAGCATGCCGTGGGCGAGCCAGTTTTCCATTTCGGCAACAAATTCATCGGTATTGCGGTCTGCATCCCAAGTGCCCGTATCAGGATACTTCCATTGGTCTCGGGTCTCTGGATTCAAGTCATCAAATACCCCTTGGACCATCCTGGAGTTTAGAAGAAGGCCCTCGATGGTATATCCGTTCCATTCCCTTCCCTGATAGGTGGCTTGGCCATTGATAAAGAATTTGTTCTGCCTGATTTCGACTTCTGTGGCCCTATTTTGCTGGGCAATGCTTTGCTGTATTGGACCCAACAATAGGAGAGAGAAGATCAGTAGGGGCACTTGATATTTCTGGAAATTTCTTTTTTCTGAATACATTTTCAAATCCGGTTAAATAGGGGTTGATTTTATATTTTGACTAATTAATTGATGGACAGATGCATTCAAAAGATAAATAGATTAGCAGCTGTGCCCGTTCTGATTTTCTGTGAGCATATTACCATTGTAGCAAACACTTATCAAGTTAATTCATATTGGCTTTCTGGCCAAATCCCAATAAAAGATGATTGAAAAAACAGTGCAAAAAATGGTTGGGATATTATTAAAACATTAACATTTGAGGGTTTTATTGACTTTAAATTAAAGGTTCCTTAATGATAAATTTGCTTTCAGGCCATGTATTATACCTACTTTTGAACTCGTACAGCAAACGAACATTTTTTTAACTCCTTGCATTATTTTTGGGCGTCGATGTGAATCGACGCTTTTTTTTTTCTAAAATCAACCAACTTAGATTGATTTTAAATTGCCAAAACAAATAGTATGCATGCAGACTATTTGTTACCTTAGCACTATGGAATTGGAGTTGTTCAAGAGGAAAGAAGTGCTACCACTCAAAAATATTCAAATGGAAAAGGGCATAAAAAAAGCCTTGATGGATATCAAGGCTTGTGGTGATGAGTGGATTCGAACCACCGACTCACGGATTTTCAGTCCGATGCTCTACCAACTGAGCTACATCACCAGCCGTTAAAGTGATGCAAAGGTAGGTATTTGTTTTTTTCGAGCAAATCATTTGAAAAAAAAATATCAAACCCGGTAACCCAAATTAAACTAATGATATCATTATGAGTATATTACCTCAAATAGCTTTCTTGCTGATTTTTGCCATTGCGGGATGGATCTTATACAAAAGGGTCAGCTACCTGCGTAGAAACATTCTTTTAGGTAAGGCCGAAAGCAGAAATGACCAGCCGGAGAAGCGCTGGAAGACGATGGGATTGGTGGCTTTGGGCCAACAGAAAATGTTCAAACGGATCGGACCTGCCTTTCTTCATTTGCTTATCTATGTGGCCTTTATCATCATCAATCTGGAAGTGCTGGAATTTGTTATCGATGGTTTGTCAGGTTCTCACAGGATATTCGCCCCATTTTTAGGTGCCTCGTATTCAGTGGCGATGAATATTTTTGAATTCCTGGCTATCGCAGTATTGGTTTCCTGTGTGGCCTTTTTAATTCGGAGGAACATCACCAGAGTCCCCCGTCTGACGATGAGGGAACTAAGTGGGTGGCCGGCTTTGGATGCCAACCTGATTCTGATCATTGAGATCGTCCTGATGCTGGCCATTCTCAGCATGAATGCGGCAGACCAGATTTTGGCAGACCGAGGAGTGGGTTATTATCTTCCAGTTTCCGGCCTCTTTTTCAGTGGCTTGCTCAGGCCTTTATTCGAGGGTTTAGGTGATGGCGCTTTGGTTTTTGTAGAAAGGTTTGCCTGGTGGTTCCACATTGTGGGTATTTTGGCATTTGCCATTTACGTCACCTATTCCAAGCACTTACACATTTTTCTCGCTTTCCCCAATACTTGGTACACCAACCTGAAACCAAAAGGGGAGATGAAGAACATGGATGAAGTCACCAATGAGGTGAAAATGATGCTGGGGATGCCTACTGAAAGTAGCACGGAGCCACCTGCGGAAATTGCCCGGTTTGGTGCAAAAGATGTCAATGACTTGAGTTGGGTCAATATCATGAATGCTTATGCCTGTACAGAGTGTGGAAGATGCACGGCAGAATGTCCTGCCAACATCACAGGCAAAAAATTATCTCCCAGAAAAATAATGATGGATGTCAGAGACCGTGCCGAAGAAGTTGGCAAAAGCCTTGATGCAGGGGGGCCTGGCTTGGAAGACGGAAAGTCTTTATTGGGCGACTACACCACCAAAGAGGAGATCAATGCCTGTACCAGTTGCAATGCCTGCGTGGAGGCCTGTCCTGTGAACATAGATCCACTGGCCATCATCCTTCAGATGAGAAGGTATGTAGCCATGGAGGAAAGTGGAACTCCTGCACAATGGAATGCCATGTTTCAGAACATGGAAACCAGTTTTTCACCTTGGAAATTCGCTCCTACAGACAGGTTCAATTGGGCGGATAAACTTAAAGAATAGAATGATAGCCAAAAAAAGAAGGTGTTTAGTTCTCTTCATATTCAATCAATAAAATATTAACCAAGAAAAATTCAAGTATGTCAGAATATAAAGTTCCCACCATGGCTGAAAAAGCTGCATCAGGCGATGCTCCTGAAGTTCTGTTTTGGGTAGGATGTGCAGGCTCATTTGATGACCGATACAAAGCAGTCACCTTGGCATTTGTCAAAATACTCAATCAGGTAGGGGTTAATTTCGCAGTCTTAGGCCCTGAAGAAGCTTGCACAGGTGATCCGGCAAGAAGAGCCGGGAACGAATTCTTGTTTCAGATGCAAGCTGTAGCCAATATCCAAGTATTGAATGGATATGATGTCAAAAAAGTGGTGACAGCATGTCCGCATTGCTTTAATACGATCAAAAACGAATATCCGGCTCTGGGAGGCAAATATGAGGTCATTCACCATTCAGAGTTTTTGCAACAGCTGATAGATGCTGGAAAAATCGTCATGAAGGGTGGAGGAGAATTTAAAGGGAAGAAAATTACCTTCCATGACAGTTGTTTCCTCGGAAGGGCCAACAATGTGTATGAGGCCCCTAGAGCAGTTATCCAAGCATTGGATGTTGAATTGGTCGAAATGAAGCGTTGTCGGACCAAAGGACTATGTTGTGGAGCCGGAGGAGCACAGATGTTCAAAGAGCCCGAACCAGGGAAAAAAGACATCAATATAGAACGTACCGAGGAAGCCTTGGCGACTGGAGCCAAAGCCATTGCAGTCGGTTGCCCTTTCTGTCTCACCATGATGTCCGATGGGGTCAAGAACAAGGAAAAGGAACACGAAGTGCAGGTTTATGACTTGGCTGAGCTAATTGCCAAGGACCAAGGTCTGTAAGCTGCTTTCTTTTAAGGAGATGATTTGTTTAGCCCATTTTTTCCTTTATGGTTGCTTCATCAAATCCTAAAGAAATGCTTCCATTAGGATAAATGATCAAAGGTCTTTTTATCATGCTGTTCTTTTCTGAAAGCAAACTCAAAGCCTGATCGTTCGGTCTTTCCAAAATGGCTTTTTCTTCTTCAGCAAGCTTTCTGTAAGTGGTTCCGCGCTTATTCACCAGATCCTCAAAAGCTACTTTCTCCAAAAAAGCCTTTAGCAGGTTTTCATCAGGTTTTACTTTTTTATAATCAAGAAATTCATAAACAAACCCTTCCTCCTCCAGAAAGGCGAAAGTGTTTTTCATGGTGTTGCAATTCTTGATTCCATATATTTTTAGCATATTTTCATGAATTAAATTTGTAAAAACAATATTCAGGCATCAAAGTTGTACATTTAATTGTGAATTAAATCAATAATAACTTAATAAATCATCATGACTTATTCAAAACTAACCAAGATTTTCACCTTATCGGCCTTATTCTCCTTTGTTTTTGCATTCGGAGCAATGTCACAGCAGCAATTACCACCTGCGCCACAACAACAAGCCAATGTAAATTTTTCAGAAGATGATTACAAGGCATTTGTGAAGATCAACAAAGAAATCATTCCTATTCAACAGGATGCTCAAGAGACCATGTTAAAGGAAATCGAAGGCAAAGGAATGGATGTCAATCGTTTCCAAGAGATGGCTCAGGCTCAACAGGCTGGTAAAATCACTGATGTATCAGAAGATCCTGAAGAGATCGCTAAATTCAATGAAGCAGGACAGAAGGTAATGGAAGTGCAACAAGAAGCGCAACAAACCATACAGAAGAAAATCATGGAACATGAGTTTCCAATGGAAAAATTCCAACAAATGTCCATGGCCTATAACCAAAATGAGGAAGTAAGGGCCAAAGTGGACAAAATGTTGCAAGAAGATGAATAATTATTGATTCACTTCACTTTAAAAAGTAAGTCAAAATGGCTTACTTTTTTTTGTTTAAAAAAACACTTTGTTCTTTAAGGAATGCTTAACACCAAAATACACAATTTTAAGTAATTGACTTTATGGCTTCTTGGTGGGCATTCAGAATTTTGCTGATTTCTTCCTCGCCCAATGCGGTGGAAAGAAACAGACTCTCAAATTGTGAAGGGGCGAGGTAGATGCCTTGATGGAGCATTTCCTGGAAATATTTTCCAAACAATACAGTGTCAGATTTTTTGGCAGATTCAAAATCATAAACCTTTTCTTGGGTAAAGAAAAGCGAATACATGCTGCCGATGTGGTTGAGGGTATAATTCATACCATTGGTATGGAGATTTTCCCTGATGCCCTTTGTGATTTTTTCCCCTATTTGGTCCAATTTGGGATAAACTTCAGGATGGTCATTTAAATAGTGCAGCATGGTGAGTCCTGCTGCCATGGCAATTGGATTGCCGGATAGGGTCCCGGCCTGATACACTGGTCCTGCAGGAGATACAAAATCCATGATTTCTTTTTTGCCTCCATAGGCCCCAACAGGCAATCCTCCTCCTATGATTTTACCTAAAGTGGTCATGTCAGGTGTTACCCCGAAACGTTCCTGGGCACCGCCTTTAGCCAGTCTAAAACCAGTCATGACCTCGTCAAAAATCAACACGATCGCTTCCTTGGTACAAAGATCCCGAATAGCTTCGAGGTAGCCTTTTTTTGGTAAAACCAATCCCATGTTTCCAGGAACAGGTTCTAAAATCAGAGCAGCTATTTCCCCTTTATTGGCTTCAATTAGTTTTTCGAGTGCTTCAAAGTCATTGAAAGGGGCCAATAAGGTGTCTTTGGCAGTTCCCTTAGTGACGCCCGGAGAATCGGGTTGCCCCATGGTGATAGCTCCAGAGCCTGCTGATATCAAAAAAGAATCTCCATGACCATGGTAATGGCCTTCCATTTTGATGAATTTATCCTTTCCCGTATAGCCCCTGGCTACCCGGATGGCTGACATGGTGGCTTCAGTGCCGGAATTGACCATTCTTACCTTTTCAACAGAAGGAACCATTTGGGTGATCAGTTCGGCGATTTCCACTTCCCGAGCCGTGGGAGCCCCAAAGGAAGTGCCGCTTTCAATGGCTTTTCGGATAGCTTCCTGAATCATTTCAGGATTGTGGCCTAGGATCATGGGCCCCCAGCTGTTGATCAATTCAATGTAAGCATTGTCATCCTCATCATAAATGTATGCACCTTTGGCCTTTTTGATAAAAATTGGATTTCCCCCTACAGCCCTAAATGCCCTAACGGGTGAATTCACTCCACCGGGTATAAAATGCTGGGCTTTTTCGAATAACTTATGACTTTGTTGCGTCTGCATGAGTAGTTTGTTAATCAATTACCAAGTTACCATTCTCTAAAGTAATTATTGGCACATGTTTGTTGAACCGGGTTCGGGAGAAATCATATCCTAACGTCACCTTACCCTTTTTAAAACCATTTTTGTCCAAGTTTTTTCTTAAGTCAAATCCGGCTTTCTGATTGATGGATTCCACCACCCAATGAAGCAAATCATAACCGAGATGGGTATTGTAGGAAGGATAAATATGGTATTGTTCAAAAAATTGGTTACGGAAATCATCCACATGTTCATTGTTGAAGTCAACTGTATTGTTGGCCACAAAATGGAAATTTTCTGATTCCAGCATTTCAAAGCTGGCAAAATTAAAGTAGAGCCAGCTGTCCATAACGATCACGGGAACTTCTGAAGTAATGGATTCCAGAACCGAAAAAGTGGATGAAGCTACATTGGGATCGTCAGAAAAAATCACCAACTGATCTGCTTGAAGTTCGCCTTGCCCCCTAATGCCCAAATCTGCGAAAAAATTCCTCATATCCCGCTCATCTACTTTCTTGTTACTCACTATTTGATAACCCTTTTCCTGGGCCAAAGTTGCAAATTCCTTGGAAAGCACCTCATCTCGTGTACTACCAGAATAGGCAATGGCCACTCTTCTCCCAGGAAGATTGGCCTGAAAATAACGAAGAATTCCTTGGGAAATGGATTCCACAGAGGGCCTGAATAGATAAGAGAATTCCATTGTCTGCATTTCCTTATTTAAATTGGAAAGAGGATTAATAAATGGGATTTTGTGGATCTCTGCAAAAGTAGAAACCAACTCCGATTCTTCAGGGTAAATGGGGCCAATGATCACATCAGCCAATTTTAAAAAGGGATCATTGAGGATACGCTTTACTCGATCTGTTTTCCGCTCAGTGTCAAAAGTGCGGATCACGATATCTACGCCAGCATCTTTGGCCTCTACGGCAGCCATATTGATGCCCTGATAAAGTTCGAAAACAAAGTTATTGCCGTTTAGTCGGCTAGTGCCACTGCCTCCGCTGTAATTGAAAGGCAAAATGACTGCCACTTCCAGGGTTTTGTTTAGGGTTCTGGTTTCCGGAACTTCACCCAACTCACCCTGGGCATTGATATTTTTGATTCTGCCATATGCAGTCGCTTCCGAGGCAGACATGATTGATTGTCTTTCAAGTTGATTTTTGAGAGCAACAATGTATCCCCGATTTTTTTGATATTTATTTAGATTACCGACAAGAAAGCTTACCGAAGCATCATCAAGGTATTTGAAACTGGCTTTTTCGGCTTCTTCTCTAATGTTCGGATCTTTGATTTGATCAATGATGTTCAGAGCGTCATTGTATTTTTTTTCCTCAAAATTGGCCAGGGCCATAAGGTATCTGGCATCATCTTTCTTTACCCAATCCCCATTTTCCAATAAAGGTTGGAGGGAGGTTTTTGCCAATTCAAATTGTCCATTCTGAAAAGCTGCACGTCCAAAATGGTACCTTGCGTATTGGGAAAGCGGGCCATAGTTCCTGCTATCCATGTAAGGCCGGAGGAGGTCCATCCCTTCAGAAAAGTTACCGTAACCGATCAGGGTTTTCGCTCTTTTATAGCTTGCCAGTTCATCTTGGGCCTGGAGGATTTGGACATTAAAAAAAAATATGGACCAAAATAGGATGAAAGTAGTTCTCATGTGTTGATTGGATTTCGGAAATAAAATCAAATATTATACCTTAATTTCCCTGATCCGAAATTAAAACTTTTTGGCGGACTTAAACAAGCGAAAAGCCTATTTGGGAAAAACCAATTAAATCGATTGGTTCAAATAAGGTTTTCAGGATCTAATGCGCTGAAGTTGTTTTGCAAATTTGGATTGACCCTGAAGATAGTCTTGAGGGAAACAACTTTATTTCATAAATTATTACACAAAGTAGCTTTCACGTAGTACAAAGGCCTATTCCCACTCTATGGTTGCCGGTGGTTTTGAAGAAATGTCATAGACCACACGGTTGACCCCTTTTACCCTATTGATGATTTCATTGGAGATTTTACCAAGAAACTCATAAGGAAGGTGAATCCAGTCGGCTGTCATGCCATCTACTGAACCTACCGCCCGAAGCGCAACGACACGCTCATAAGTCCGTTCGTCGCCCATCACTCCTACCGACTGAATAGGCAGTAAGATGGCTCCCGCTTGCCAAACTTCGTCATACAAGCCACTTTCTTTCAGACCCTGAATAAAAATATGATCCACTTCTTGTAAGGTATGCACTTTTTCGGGAGTGATGTCTCCTAAAATACGGATGGCCAAACCAGGACCCGGGAAGGGATGGCGTCCTACAATGCTTTCCGGGATCTCCAAGGCTCTTCCCACCTCCCTGACCCCGTCTTTGAAAAGGGTATTGAGTGGCTCGACCACTTGGAGTTTCATGAAATCAGGCAAACCACCCACATTGTGGTGAGATTTGATGGTAGCAGAAGGTCCATTGACGGAAACAGATTCGATCACATCTGGATAAATGGTTCCCTGTCCGAGCCATTTCACTCCTGGAATCTTATGGGATTCATCATCAAATACCTCGATAAACACTCTTCCGATTGCCTTTCGTTTGGCTTCTGGATCACTGATGCCCGCCAAAGCATCATAGAAACGCTTTTTAGCATCTACTCCAATAACATTTAATCCCAAATGCTGGTAAGAATCCAGCACCTCTTGGTATTCATTTTTCCTGAGTAGTCCATTGTCCACGAAAACGCAGGTGAGGTTATTGCCGATCGCTCGGTGGATGAGCGTTGCGGCTACCGAGGAGTCTACTCCTCCGGAAAGTCCCATGACTACTTTATCATTCCCTATTTTTTCTTTGAGTTCTGCGATAGAGGCATCGATGAAAACATCAGAAGTCCAATCTTGAGAGCAGTCGCAGATTTGGACTACAAAGTTTCTCAAAAGATTCTTTCCTTCCGTGGAATGGGTGACTTCTGGATGAAATTGGATACCATAAGTATCCTCCCCTTCAATTTTAAATGCTGCTACCCTGACAGAAGGGGTACTGGCAATGACCTTAAAACCTTCAGGCAATTCTCTGATGGTGTCCCCGTGTGACATCCACACCTGGGTGCCATGGGTCATTTCTTTCAAAAGATCATAATGAGTGTCCAAGTGAGTCAGATTGGCTCTTCCATATTCCCGGATTTCGGAAGGGAGTACTTCACCCCCATATTTCTGGGCCATCAGTTGGGATCCGTAGCAGACCCCCAAAATGGGTAGTTTGCCTCTAAACTGGTCAAGGTCCAAATCCGGAGATCCTTCGTCCCTCACTGAACAGGGACTTCCGGAGAGAATGATTCCTTTGATGTCTGGGGTGATTTCTGGAATTTTGTTGAATGGGTGGATTTCGCAATATACATTGAGTTCCCTTACCCTACGTGCAATCAGCTGTGTATATTGGGAACCGAAGTCTAAAATCAGGATTTGTTCTGCCATGCGCAAAGGTACATAGGACCCTTAAAAGGAGAAAATGATCAGGGTTATTTTTCAGAATATTATTTTGTAGTCCTAGCCCTTATATGCTACTAAAGGTCACATACAACATTTGAGAACCCTATACCTAAATTGATATTGAAAAATAGGTTATTGAATGGGGTTCTCTGATCACTCATGGTTCCAAATGGCAAGGTACCTACCGTAAATTTCACGTAAAGATCTAACCTGTCTAAACCATGAGAGAATGACCTCTCCACCGGGGTCAATCTTATGTTAGGGTGGGAAATGACGGAGTGACCAAAACTTTCTCTCCATCCGGCAAGTTCGAGGTATCCTGGTGCTACCCAATCCAGAAAAGGAAAATGTCGTCATTGATGGTGCCTCTCTTTACAAGCAAAGAATGGCTAAATAAATATCTTCCCAGATGATTTTCATAGAAGAAGGAATATTCATTCAGAAATTCCAAAAAAATATTGCACTTGACCAAAAATATTACTGGTTCAGGAGGTACTGAAGGAGAAATTGCATTGAAGGTGTGTTTTTTTCAATCTTGAATGGGCGACCACGAAAAGAAAGCGAGCTTTTACTGCCCTTTTTTCACTGCCCTCAACCCAAAAGCCAATCCGGGGTTTTTCACCAATAGGTCATCAAAATCCTGGTCGGAGAATCCTTCTTTTTGGAGGATGGGAATGAGTGTGTCAAAAATGGCAGTAAAACCTATGAAGTCACCACCCTCAGGTTCTCCCGGGCTGTACCAACCTGCATCATGGGAAATGAGCACATGATCTAAAATTTGATTTTCTTTGGCAAAAACAAGTCGCTCAACATGCCTTTCCACATCCCATACAACCCCATCTAAGCTGATCCAGCAACCTCTTTTGGCTCCCTCCATATAAAGGTCAAAATTTTTTTCTTGTTGGGCATGTACCCAGATAAACGCATCAGGACTGACTCCTACCGATTGAAGGATGTCCAATTGCTGCTTGGCTGCCATCCATGGCCCGGTATGTGAAGCTATGACCATGCCTGTTGCCAGGTGGGTTAGCCCAGCGGCCTTTACGATTTTTTGATCTACTTCAGACAATGGGTCCTGGGCATTAACAGAAATTTTGATAAAACCTGGTTTGATGCCTGTATCTTCAATACCATTCTCAAATTCAAAAATCCATCTGGAAGCCAATTGCTCTGCGGTTTCCATATGGACATGCACGGGAAGATACTTGCCATCAACCGCGCCGTAGTATCCTGTATTGGTCAAAAATTGTATTCCTGTACGTTTGCTTAATGCCTGGAGAAGTTCAGGATCTCTTCCCAAATATGCCGGTGTGCATTCAATTATGGTGTTCACACCATGAGCTTTTAATTCCAATAAATAGGGGAGAACCCTTTCCATTACCGAATCTCTGTTCCAGCGATGGTAACCTACTTCCTCAGCACCAATAAAATTCACCAAAATATGCTCATGGATCAATGTTTTGCCCAAATTTTTACTGTTGACAATGCCATCAACCGAATAAATCTGGACGTTCTTTTGGCAGGAAATTAAAGAAATAATCAAAAAACCGATCAATAATTGCAAACAAATTAATTGTTTGCAATTATTCTTATTGTTGCATGGAGAGTTGTGGCTCATCTGGAATTTTGATCAGGGTGGTCATTTGTTTGCAGGTATAGGTTTTGAGTCCTACTTTCATTAGTGATTCTCTGATGGTGTTTGCGCTCTTTAAATTAATTCTCACTTTATACAAATGATTCCTAATTCCTGTTTCATCCATGGCATACATTTCCTTGGTTTCATAACTGATGCGGGCAGCGATTTCCTCCAGGGTATATCCAGTCATTTCCAAATTTTGACCGCTATATTGGCTTTTTTGCAGAATGCCTTTTTCGGTTTGATACAGGGCGGCTTTTAATTTAGTGCGGTCTTCAAGTCTGATACAGGTTTTCACCATTAGTAATTCCTCTCTCTGAATATTGAATGAACCCTCTTCGACCCATGTATCCAAGACCAATTTCAGAAATTCCTCACTGCGCTCTTGACCGGGATGCTTAAGAGTCAAAAAGTAATTTTCACGATTGACACCCTTGCCGAATTCATATTGATTTTGACCAAATACCTCCTCCATGATCTGGGATAATTTTCCGCCCACTTGCTTAAATTCGGGTCCACTTGAACTACTAATTCCTTGTAGGCCTGTTTTATCGAACTTTTCAAGAATAAGCGTAAACCGAGGATGTTCAATGGAAACCAAAAGGGTTTTTTGAGCATCAACCTTTGTTGGGAAACCCTGTGCAAAAAGGTTGGGAAAGGCAGTGAGAAAACCCATAATCGTTAAGGCTATACAGAGTTCCTTTTTCATGGTCGGGTTGAGTAGTATGTATGTTTAGTACTCGAAATTATTCATTCTATGAGAAAAAGTGTAATAAATAGGCACTTTTTCTGGGAAGTAGAGTGATGCTATTCCCTATTCTAAACTTGGTGATTATGCTAATTTTGGTAAAAACGTTTTTTTCAATCATCACCCTGCTCTCCGGCAAAAAGCGTATTAAGTTCCTCCGAGCTTATATTTTCCTCTTCTTCCAGATACCGACCAAAAACAGCCGAGTTCCCATGTGTAAGGTATACTTTTTCAGCTTGGGTCGCCTTGATGGCAGTGATCAATCCATCCCAATCTGCATGGTCCGATAAGATAAAACCAATGTCTGCAGCTCTTCTCCTTCGGGTTCCCCTTACAGCCATCCATCCAGAACAGATGCCAGTCCGATAGGGGCTGAATTTCCGCATCCAAGGTGTGCCCATCGCTGAAGGTGGAGCCAAAATCATGGCCTTTCGAAAATTTTCTTTGGTAATATCTCCCGACACTTTTGTTACATCAGGCACATCAAGTTGATTGGCCAACAGCGCCTGATTGGTATTCCAAATAGCCCCATGGCAATACAATGGCCCGATATCCTGATTTAATCCTCTTAATATCCTTTGGGCTTTGCCAAGAGAGTAGGCGAAAAGGACAGAAGCCCTGCCATGTTCTGCATTTTTTCGCCACCACTCATTGATGGCAGCAAATATGCTCTCTTGAGGTTCCCAGCGATAAATAGGTAAACCAAAGGTGCATTCTGATACAAATTCGTGACATTTGATGGGTTCAAAGGCTGTCGAAAAACCATCATCTTCAGTTTTGTAATCGCCACTTACCACCACGACCTTCCCTTCATGCTCCAACCTTATTTGGGAAGAACCGGGAATGTGGCCGGCAGGATGAAGAGAGAGTTTGACCCCGTTGAGGTAGACCGGTGAGTTGTAGTCCAGGGTTTGTAATGAAATCTCAGGCCCGAGTCTTAATTTCATCACCTCTGCTGATTGCTTGTGGGCAAGGTAGTGATTCATACCCCATCTGGAATGGTCTGCGTGGGCATGGGTGATGACCGCTTTGTCCACAGGTTTCCAAGGATCAATAAATAACCCTGCTTGTGGACAATAAAGCCCTTTTTCAGTCAATTCGATCAGAGATTTAGCCATGAGGATTGATGAGATGCTTGTTAAATGTAGCAAAAAAATATCAGCTTGATTTCAGTCCTAAATCTCTTGTATTGGCTGATCAGGTTTGGGGTAGCTGAGACGTCCCAGTTTTTTGCCGATATGATAAGTATCCAGCCCACTCACAGTTACGGTATCAAGAACATTCAAGTCCAACATTCCGTCAAAACCCAACCCCTTTTCCGCAACCCAGAAATGTTGAATTTCCCCTATGACCAATACGGTGTCATTGACTTTTAAGGTTTGGTTTTCAACGAGGTAACAACCCATTTTTACTTGAGAGGGAACAACAAATGGTGCAGGGAAGTCTTCCAGATAAACTTCTTCTAATCCTGTGGCCTTAAATTCTGAAACAGCATACCTTGCCGCTGTCTGATGAGCTGCTTTATAAAAGGAGGAACTCACATGATTGAGGGTAAAATACCCCGTATCCAGAATGTTTTCAAGGGTGTGCCTTTCCACGGTATGGGGTCTGAATAAGATTCCTATCAGGGGCGGGGTAGCTCCAATGTGGAATACCTGTGAAAATGGGGCTAAATTTGTCTCTCCATTCCTGTTCTGGGAGCCGATTAGGTGGAGGCTTTTGTATCCAGTGATGCTATTGACAAGATTTCTTCTGAAATCACTCGGCGCATCCAATAGCTGTTTTCTGGTAATATGTCTCATTAGGTAAGAATCGCTTCCTCAACAGAGTCGCAATACTGAATGTCTAGTCGGTCGATGACATTATCTGGATGGTTTTGGATGATTTGAGCCTTGGCAATCATCACCATTTTCTCAAACCACTTTTCAGAAGGAAGAATTTTTCGGTGCACATTCAGGCCGTATTCCAACATCTCTGCTTTCCACACCAGGAAATACCATTCCATACTTGGCTGGTGAAAAGCCCTCAGGGCACGTTTATCAAAAATGAACTTGTGGTATTTTCCACCTTTTACAATTTTTGAAATTTTATGGAAAGTCTCTTTGAAGTCCTCTATAGGTACATAGTCCACCAATAATTCACAGATAATGATTCCGTTGTCACCGTCAGCAAGGACTTTGCTGTATTTCTCTTCAAAAACCAATTGGAAATGGTGGTTTTCCGTTATACTGATCAGGTCATTCATGATGGCTTAGGTTTTGGTATTATAGGAATGTGTTTCTTTTCAAATTGTGCTTATGGGTCATTTCTTCACGAAACTGATCCATGTTTTCCTCCAGTTTAATGGCGTATTCTAGCGTGGTTTTCATCATTTCCTGTTGGGAATTGATCTGTTCTTTTAAGCGGTGTAATTCCTGATTCATTTCTGCCATTTTGAGGTCATATTCCTTTTTCAACCGCTCTTTTTCAAGCTGGGCTTTCTTAAGTTCTTCCTTGAAAATCAAAAATGATTCCGGTGGGGTCTTCATAATCATCATACTTTAATCAATTGGGATCATACCCTATTCCAACTACACTTTTTTAATCTGATTGTTTTAAAAAATGGGAATTTTTATACATTTCTTACCGAAGACATACCGCCGTCCAAATGTAAAATTTGTCCGGTCATCCAAGTGGATTCACCGCTCAACAGGTAAATTGCTGCGGAAGCGATGTCTTCTGGCTGGCCAAAACGTCCCAATGGATGTCTCTTGTTGGAGGCTTCTTTTTTGTCGTCTGTAGAAAGCAGTTGGCTGGCAAGGGAGGTATCTGTCAAAGAGGGAGCAATGGCGTTCACCCTTATTTTGGAGGCTGACCATTCTGCGGCCAATGACCTTGTCAGGCCTTCTAGAGCCCCTTTGGCACTGGCAATAGAAGCATGAAAACCCAATCCAACCTGAACGGCTACAGTGCTGAACAAAACCACCGAAGCTTTGTCTGCTTTTTTAAGTCCTTTCATACAAGATTGAAGCACTTTTACGGCTCCTAAAACATTAATGTTAAGGTCTCTTTGAAACTCATCCAAGCTCAAACGGTGAAAAGGTTTTAAGTTGATTGTCCCGGGACAATATACCAGTCCGTCTATTTTTTCGGGCAAACCTTCAATTTCTGAAAAATCCGATTCTACATCCAGTTGTTGAGTGCCATTTCCGCTCTTGCTGTACAAATACAAATTGGCACCCTTATTTTCCAACATGGTTGCGATGCTTTTACCAATCCCTGAGTTTCCTCCGATGATAACAATATTTTTATCTTTCATGTATCAGTTTCTTTTCCATAATTAAGTACCTTAGAACCTAAATTGTTTGATTTTTTAAACAATAAAAAAGCCGAAACATTACATTTCGGCTTTGTTGGTTCAGTTGTATTAAAGTTATTCCAAAGAAATATATTTCATAAATTCATTTCTGGATTGTTCATCTTGTTCAAATTTCCCACTATAAAAGGAAGTCACTGTGCTACTGCTGACATCCTGTATACCTCTCGAAGAAACGCACATGTGATGGGCATCTATGATTACAGCCACGTCATCAGTTTTCAACATTTCTTTCAATTCATTGCCTATCTGCATGGTCAATCTTTCTTGTACCTGAGGTCTTTTAGCAAAATATTGGACAATGCGGTTTATTTTGGATAGACCAATCACCGTGCCATTGGAAATGTAAGCTACATGTGCTTTGCCATATATGGGTACAAAATGGTGTTCGCAGTTGGAGAAAAAAGTAATGTCTTTCTCTACCAACATCTCGTTGTACTTGTATTTGTTTTCGAAAAGTTTGACATCTGGCCTGTTTTTGGGATTCAAACCGCTGAAGACTTCCTTGATGTACATCTTGGCCACTCTTCTTGGCGTTCCCTTTAGGCTATCATCCGTAAGGTCCAAACCGAGAACATGCATGATTTCCCTAAAATGCTTTTCGATCAACTCCATCTTGAGCTCGTCATCCATTTCAAAGGCATCTTCTCTAAGGGGGGTCTCATGGGAGGTCCCAATGTGTTCATCGCCAATTTCCTCTATGGTATGGTCAAATATCATTCCCGTTGTATTCAACAAAGTTTCTTTCTGTTTCATATAGTCGAATTGTTATTTCGTATTTAGTATCAATTTTATTTCTCAGAATATTCCAAATAACCACAGCAATGTTTTCCGCAGTTGGATTAAGGTTTTTAAATTCATCGGTATCTAGGTTTAAGTTTTTATGATCAAATTTATTCAGTACATTTTCTTTAATAAGATCACTGAGGATCTTCATGTCATACACGTAACCTGTATTAGGGTCTATTTCTCCAACAAGCTTTACGATCAAATCATAATTGTGGCCGTGAAAATGAGGATTGTTGCATTTGCCAAAGACACGGGTATTTTGTTCTTCGGACCAATCTGGATTGTGTAATCTGTGGGCAGCATTGAAATGCTCTTTTCTGTAGACGGCAACCTTCATTAATTTTTACTTTGCTGGGCTAATGGAAATCCAATGTGTTTAAATTGTTGTTATTCCCTAAGTTTTGAATTCTTTTAATACGAACTTGAATCCTGATATAATGTTTAAATTTTTTCTCCAATAGTTAAACAAAATAACCTAATTCATTTGTTGCCAAATCTTTACTGGCTGTTATTTTACTGATTCATATGGCAAATATACTTATCATAATGTCCATTTGTCTCATTAGAAACATTCAACTGATAAATCAGCATAGTAACAATGTAAGTTGAATTTTGAGTTCCATTTCTAAAACCCCTAAAATATTACCATCAAGGAAGCGTTGTATTGATATTGATTTTGTTAATTTGCAAGATCGGTTACCCTCTTTATAATGCAATGCTGAGAATTTTTGCCTTATTGATAGTTTTTACCTGTTCTTCTTTTTGGAGTCCACTGACGCTTCAAAATGAACAAGAGCCCAGCAGGACAATTAGTATGGATCTGACAGGTAGGATGGTTGAATTAATTTTAGATCATCAAGAAAACCAATCCCTTACATTGCCAAGTTCAAACGTATTGGAATTGGGTCTGACGGGTTTTTTAAAACTTGTTTCAGAAAATCAAATGACATTGGACAAACCGCTGACCATCATTGATTATTCACTGCCTTCTTCTGAAAAAAGGATGTGGATCATTGACGTCAATTCAGGTCAGATCCTCAAGACTTCTTTGGTTTCTCATGGAAGGAACTCCGGAAATCTTCATGCAGAAATGTTTTCAAATACCCCTTCGAGTTTTATGAGCAGTCTTGGGTTTTATTTGACTGCGGAAACCTACCAAGGAAAGCACGGATATTCTCTTAGGTTAGATGGTTTGGAAGAAGGATTTAACGACAAAGCTAGAGAGCGGGCAATTGTCATTCACGGGGCTGAATATGCTTCAGAGGAGGTGGTCAAAACCACAGGCCGATTAGGAAGAAGTCTTGGATGCCCCGCATTGCCGGAAACCCAGTCCAAAGAAATCATAGACTTGATCAAAGAACAGTGTGTGCTTTTCATCTTTGGAAATGATCTTCAATATCTTGGCGAATCTCCTTTGATCCGACCTGCCCTCAGCTGACCTTAATTTCTGGTTTTGTATAACTCAGCCAATATCCTTCCATCCCTTTTATAGAGGTCATTGCGTACGTGCATTTCGTTTTTTCCATCTGTCCAGAAGGTCAGGTATAAAATCACCACAGGGATACTCTCTTTAAGGTTAACGGTGCGCTCTTTGCCTGAATTCATTGCCTTTTTAATCGCTTCTTCATCCCATTGTGGGAACTCTTCCAAGAGTAATTTGGCAAATTCAATTGGTTTCTCTATTCGTATACATCCTGAGCTCAAAGCCCTGTTGTCCCTACTAAAAAGGGAGCGGGTAGGGGTGTCATGGATATAGACATTGTATTTGTTGGGAAACATAAATTTCACCAGACCCAAAGAATTTTGCTGGCCTGGATCCTGCCTTACCATATAAGGGAAATTTCTTGCAGTGATTTTACTCCAATCAATGGATTTGGGATCCACTTCAACGCCTGAATGCGTCAAGATGCGCATTTTTTTTGCAGCCAAATAACCCAAGTCCCGTTTGACAGCTGGGATCACATCATTGGCTAGAATGGTGGGGGGCACCGTCCAAGTGGGGCTGAAAACCAGGTAAGACATCCTTGCATCAAAAACCGGAGTGGCCCGATAATCCTTGCCCACGATGGCATTGGAAGTCAATAAGGTATCACGATCTTTCAGGTAATCCATTTGAAAATTGGCAATGTTGACCAATATCAACTTATCAAACTTCAAAGAATCTGGCAACCACCTGAGTCTTTCTAGATTTACGGCTACCTGACCCATCAGATCCTGAGGGGACTTGTTGAGTGCCTCCAGGGTTCCCGCTCCCAATACCCCGTCGGGCAGGAGTCCATTTCTGACCTGAAGGCGTTGCACTCCGGAGAGAAGAATTGAGTCATATTGGTTAAGGTCAGGCGCCTCATAAGGTTCGAGGTCTCCCCAAAAGATAAGCCGTTCTCTGATCTGATGTAGTATAGGGTTTCTCTCTCCTGGTTTCAAAGATTTTTCAACAGTCAGTTTGTTCCATTTAGGCTTTTCTTTTTTATTGATCTCATGAAACTCCCGAAGGCTCTCACGCATCCTGGGATAAATCCTGAAACTGGGCCAAAGTTCTTGAAGGCTGGTTTTGATTTTATTGCCCTGAATGGCCTCTTCCAACCTCGGATCAATCAACAGATTGGAATTTTTTCTTTGGATGTTCCAGTTCGCTGCCATCTCATCTGGATTAAGCTTTCCTGTAAAAAGATGGGTGGATAACATGATATAGGCATCTGTTAGAAAAATATCCAGATTGGCTTGCTGCTTGACCGTATACTCATCTTGATCTTTTTCCAAAGTTTCAAAATAATCATTGATGATGCCGAGATGGTAGTCCTCTGGCACCAACCCATCAAAAAAAGATTGTTGAATCTGATACCGCATTTCATAGGCATTGCAGGTCAGCTTTCCTTGCTCAAACCAGGCTGGATCAAAAGCCCTGTTGGTGTAGAACCTAAGCATAGTTTCCGAACTGTACAAAGGGATTTGCTGCAAGATAACCCGTTCATCCAGAAATTGGTTTTCAAGGGTGTTTCTGATTTCAAAGGATACAGATTCCTGCCACTCTTGACCCGAGACTTGAAAGCTGATCAGTATAAAAAAAAGTAAGCAATTCTGATTTTTCATAGGTAACAAATTTGTCAAATATGGTGATTAAGAAATTCGGCAGGAAATTTAAGAAGGTTGAAGTTGATATTATGCCATCAGATGCCTTTTAACTTTAACTTTGGATGAAAGCAAAAGCGGAGAAGATGTAAAGGATCATTCCTTAAAGGAAGGAAACCGATTATTCCACCTGGAAATCCTGATACCTTTGCCCGAGTTCCCAAGATGCACGCAGCATTTCCAGAAAACTCTCCATCTTATGTAGGGGTATCAAATTCGGACCATCACTCAAAGCCTTGGAAGGATCAGGATGGGTTTCGATGAAAAACCCGTCAATACCGGTAGCGGCAGCTGCTCGGGCCAGTACCGGTGCAAACTCCCGCTGGCCACCGCTGCTCCCTCCCTGACCGCCAGGTTGTTGTACACTATGGGTAATGTCAAACACGACAGGGGCAAATTGGCGCATGATAGGCAATCCCCTCATGTCCACTACCAAGTTGTGATAGCCCAATGAAAAACCTCTTTCTGTCAGGCAGACATTGGGGTTACCGGTTGACCTTACCTTGTCTACGGCATACTGCATGTCTTCAGGAGCCATAAACTGCCCTCTTTTTATTTTAACAGCCTTCCCTGTCTTTCCTGCAGCGAGTAACAGGTCCGTTTGGCGACAAAGAAAAGCTGGGATCTGCAATACATCCACCACCTGAGCTACCTCCTCAGCCTGGTAACTTTCATGGATGTCAGTAACCAATGGGACCTTGAGTTCTTGACCTACTTTCTGTAAGACTTGAAGAGACTGGTCCATGCCAATGCTCCTAAAAGAGCCGGATGAAGTTCGGTTGGCTTTGTCAAATGAGGCTTTGAAAACATAATCAAACCCAAATTTTGCAGCCAAGGATTTGACAGTGCTTCCTATTTCCAAACAAATATCCAGGCTTTCTACTGCGCAAGGACCTGAAAAAAGTACCGGATTGCCTGCCCCCAAAGTGATGGACTCGGTGATTTGCATGGGTTGTGTATATTTTTTCATCATATTTTATTGTGTATGTACGGAATGAAACCAGTAAAATGGTAATTCAATATAATTCTCGCCAGCAAATTGAAATGTCCGGTACATCAGACTTCGGACTTCGGACTTCCAACCCGTTTGAAGAAGAATATTGGGTTAGTGGCAAAGAAGCGGATAACCATATATTTCATTTAGCATGTTTTTCTATCAAAGGAATTAAATGCCCCTGAGCATGAAGAATAATATCAGCCAGCTCCCTGAAAACACCTTCGCCGCCTTTTTTAGTACTTACATGATCTACCTTTGCCTGCACGTAGGGCAGGGCATCGGCTGGTGCAACGGACAAGCCTACCTTGGTAAGGATTGGCAGATCTATGAGATCGTCACCCAAATAAGCGCAGGCAGACAAAGAGATGCCCAACATTCCCAACACCTCGTGAAGTTTTTCCATTTTATTTTTTACACCGTGTAGGTGAAAGTCAAACTTCAACTCCTCACAGCGGTTTCTCACAACAAGTGAGTCTCGGCCAGTAATGGCCCCCACTTTGATGTGATGGTGCTGTAGGTGATGAACGATCAATCCATCCTTGACGTTGAATTTTTTGTATTCTAGTTGATTGTCATCATAAATGATCCCTCCATCTGTCATCACACCGTCTATGTCTGTAATGATCAGTTTAATGGCTTTCGCTTTTTCAAAAATATGAGAAGCAATCCCTTCTAAATGGTCTAGCATGTCATTTCTTTTTCTTCCAATGGATGGAATACAGGTCCAACCTTCTTTGTTCAAGGTTTCTGACTGAACCTGCCTTCCTCAACTTAGTCAACAGATCAAGGTCCACGTCAGCTACGATGGTAGTCTCGGTGTTTTCTGAAGCTTCTGCGATGACATTGTCATGGGGAAAGGAAAAATCCGAAGGGGAATAAATGGCCGCCCTTGAATGCTGTATGTCCATGTTTTCTACGCGGGGTAGGTTTCCTACAGATCCAGTGATGGCCACATAGCATTCGTTTTCTATTGCCCTCGCTTTAGCGCAGGTACTTACCCTCAGGTAAGCATTTTTAGTATCCGTCCAGAATGGGACAAAAAGAATGTCCATCTCCTGCTCGGCCAGAATTCTGCCAAGTTCGGGAAATTCCACATCATAACAAATCAAAATACCTATCTTACCCGCATCGGTTTCAAAAACCCTGATGCCATTTCCTCCCTGAAGACCCCAATAGGATTGTTCGTCCGGGGTGATGTGAAGTTTGTACTGCTTGTCCATGGTACCGTCCCGCCGGCAGAGATAGCTCACATTCCTGAGTTTTTTGTTGTCATATTCAGGCATACTCCCTGCAATGATGTTGACATTGTAGGACAAGGCCAATTCCTTCATCCGATTGATGATCTCTTCGGTATAGTCAGCCAAATTTCGGATGGCCTCAGAAGCATCCATATCGTTGAATTCTGCCAGCAATGGTGCATTGAAAAATTCCGGAAGCAGGCAAAAGTCGGATTTGTAACCCGACACCGTGTCCACAAAAAACTCCACCTGCTGCATCAGATCATCGATGCTGTTGAAGCGCCTCATTTTCCACTGAACCAGGCCCAGCCGGACGATGGTCTTTTTGTTACCAATGAGTTTCTCGTCCTTTTCATAATAGATATTGATCCATTCCAAGAGGGTGGCGTAGGCTCTGGAATCCGTATCTTCAGGCAGGTATTTGGTAATGACTTTTCGAACGTGGAATTCATTGGCCAGCTGAAAGGAAAGAACAGGGTCATATATTTCCTTGCTTTTGACCTGATCAATGTATTTCCTAGGGGTCATTTGGTCCGCAAAGTTGGTATATCCCGGTATCCTTCCACCGGCTATGATCGACCTGAGATTAAGGTTCTCGCAAAGCTCTTTTCGTGCATCATACAACCTTCTGCCCAAACGCATGCCTCGGTATTCAGTATGCACAAAAACATCGGTTCCATACAAGGTATCCCCATCATCATCATGTGTATCGAATTTCCCGTATCCTGTGATTTGATCATAGGTATGGTTATCTCCGAATTTTCCATAGTCAACAATAAGGCTCAAGGCTGCGGCGACTACTTTTCCATTATCTTCAATACAGATCTGACCTTCAGGAAAAGCCTTGATCTGATTCTTCAATTCTTCTTTGGTCCAGGCACCACCAGGTTCCTTATAGATAGAAACCATGATTTCCCTGATGTCATTGTAATCTGATAATTTTATGTTCCGTAACTTCAGTCTGTGCTCAAGTTCTTCCTTTTGTTTACTCATGATTCAAAAATAATTAATTATACCTGACTAAAATAGTTGTGTATCAAAATATGTTCTTGACGAAACTTTATTTCGAATCGGCTGTTGGACCAAAGAGAAATGAAATTATTGTATCGAAAAAATATTTATTAACTTGAAAACATCAATACCTCAAAGGAAATTCCGTTTCTTCAGGAATAGATAGATGGTTTAAACTTAAAAAACAAATGGGAAAGTTTCTGGACTTGTTCAATGATTTCATGTCGATCAAGTTGTTCACAGTTTCCGATCACAGTTTAACGATCGGACTGATAGTCACTTTGGTCGTTTCTGTAACGCTTTTATTGATTGTAGCAGAATGGGTTAGAAAATTACTGGTGAACAAGGTATTGTCCAAATACCAAATTGATATGGGGACCCGTCAGGCGGTGGGAACGCTGATTAAATATGTTTTGATTCTGGCTGGTATGTTCAGTATCCTTCAGACCAATGGCATTGATTTAAGTGCTTTTGGGATTCTGGCAGGGGCCTTGGGTGTTGGTATTGGTTTTGGACTTCAAAACATCACCAACAACTTCATCAGCGGATTAATTATTCTTTTTGAACAACCTATTAAAGTGGGTGACCGGATTGAGGTGGGTGGGATCAATGGGGATGTGATTAAAATTTCTGCAAGATCTACCATGGTGGTCACCAATGACAACATCACCATTATCGTTCCCAACAGTCAGTTCATTGACAGTCAGGTGATCAATTGGTCCCATAACGATCGAAACATTCGCTTCAATTTCCCCATTGGTGTTTCCTACAAAGAGGATCCCGCAAAAGTAAAGAAAATCGTTGTAGACGCGGCTTTGGAAAATGATGGTGTACTTAAAAAACCAGCACCTGATCTGCTTTTCAGAGGTTATGGAGACAACAGTATCGATTTTGACTTGAGGGTTTGGACTTCAGAATACACCAACAAACCAAAAGTTTTACAAAGCCAATTGTATTACGAAATATTCAAGAGGTTCAACGAAGCAGGAATAGAGATTCCTTTTCCTCAGCGGGATTTGCACTTGAAAAGTGGCTTTTTTAAAAAGGAAATTGAAGAATAATTTTATTTTTTGCATTTAAATAATATTTTTGTTTCAGCTCTAGGTGTGGAAACATCGTAACCTACGGTTTTTCAGTAACTTACTAATGAAAAAAATAACTTTTATTCTTTTTTTTGTACTACTTTTTATCGGGGAGATTTATTCCCAAAGCTTGTATCGCTTCCGATTTGAAGAACCTTGGTCTATAGCCCTAAGTGCCGGTGCTACCCAATATTTTGGAGAGCTATATTCTTTCTGGAAATACGATGAAGGCATACAGCCTGATTACAACATTCAGTTGACTGGAAGATATACCTATGGTACCAGATTAAAAGTCAGGTCTGATTTTACTTACTACCAAATTTCGGGTCAGGATCCTAAGGCGGATCCAGTGAGTTACAGGCCTCCAAGAAACCTTCATTTCAGAGCAAGAAACTTCGAGTTGTCACTCATCAATGAATATTACTTGAAACCCGTTAAATTATATAATCTCAACAGACATTTTTTCAATCCTTACATATTTGTCGGGGTAGGTCTATCTACCAATAACCCCAAGGCTAGATTGAGGGGAGAGTGGGTTCCTCTTCGCCCTTTACAGATCGAAGAACAGAATTACAAAGGCATTGTTGTGGTTTTTCCGATGGGTTTAGGGTTTAAATACAAGGCTAATCCTTACATGGATGTATTCCTGGAGGGAAATTACCGATTTACCCTTACCGATTATCTGGATGACATCAGTGCATTTAATGTCAGTGAGTTTTATGAAAACTTGATTGCTGATTACGGGGTAGCAGGAGAGGGGCCTAATCCTGATAGACTGAGGCTAGCTATCAGGAATCCTGACTATGTACTGGAAAACGGTGAACCCAATGTGGATAAAATACTCCAAAGTAACGGGAGAGTGCGTAGAGGCAGTGGTTTGGAAAATAGGTATGATGGGTTTCTCACGATCAATTTTGGGGTGGAAATTTATTTGGCCCAAGATGTTTGGGACAATTGGATTTTTAGAAACAGAGGAAGAAGCTACCGTTTTTGGTAAATCATTCCTGTTTTTCACTATTCCGATTTAGCTTTATAAGCATTTTAAGCTTTTTGATCCAGCTTTTGCTTATTGTTTCAATTGTTTTCTTTTTGATCAAAATTCTGCCTATTTTGGACAGTCTTTAAAGATTATCCATGACTTGGTTTCTATTGATCAGTTTACTAACGATAGGTTTGATACTTGTTCTGGTAGAGATTTTGTTTGTTCCAGGAACAACTATTGTTGGAATTTTGGGTTTATTGGTATCGGCAGCGGGTATCTATTACGGCTTCATGGTTTTTGAGGCATCTACAGCGTGGACCATTTTAGGCTTGATGGTATTGGCCCACACAGGCTTATTGGTTTATGGCTTTTCTTCCGGCGTTTGGACCCGTTTTGCCCTCAAGGAAACCATGAGTAGCCGTAGCCATGATGACCGATTATTGGGGCTTGAGGTGGGGATGAAAGGCAAAGCCATATCAGACATCAAACCCTTCGGAAAGGCTGAATTTGGAGACATTATATATGAGGTGAAATCCGAATCCGGTTTTGTCCGGAACGGTACAGCTGTTATTATACATCGATTGGAAAACAATAAAATCATCATAAAAAGTTAAACTATGGATCTTGGCAATACCACCTTTGTGCTGTTTGCGGCCTTTGCGGCCCTCATACTGCTCTTTATTTTTCTCTATTTTGTACCGGTCAATCTTTGGATCACGGCCATCTTTTCCAATGTAAAGGTGGGTATCGGAGAGCTGATCGGGATGAGAATCCGAAAGGTACCGCCCAGTGTCATTGTAAATTCTCTGATTACGGCCACAAAGGCTGGTCTCAACCTGACTACGAATGACCTTGAAACCCATTACCTCGCCGGGGGTAATGTGCCCAATGTCATCCGGGCATTGATCTCTGCGGACAAAGCCAACATCAGCCTGAGTTTCAAACAGGCCACTGCCATAGATTTGGCAGGTAGGGATGTATTTGAAGCCGTGCAGATTTCAGTAAACCCAAAAGTAATCAATACACCGAATGTTGCCGCAGTGGCTGCTGACGGGATTCAGCTGATAGCCAAAGCCAGGGTAACAGTGAGAGCTAACATCGCCCAGCTTGTTGGTGGTGCCGGAGAAGAAACTATCTTGGCCAGAGTAGGAGAAGGCATCGTGACTTCCATAGGTTCTGCCCATAATCACAAGAGTGTATTGGAAAACCCGGACAAAATCTCCAAACTGGTTTTGGAAAGAGGACTGGATGCCGGGACAGCCTTTGAGATCCTTTCCATTGACATTGCCGACATCGACGTGGGAACCAATATCGGTGCCAAGTTACAGATCGACCAAGCCTCTGCAGACCTTAAAGTCGCCGAGGCCAAAGCCGAAGAACGAAGGGCCATGGCTGTTGCCTTGGAGCAGGAGATGCGGGCAAGGAATGTAGAAATGCGTGCCAAGGTAATCGAAGCCGAGGCAGAGGTACCCAAAGCCTTAGCAGAAGCCTTCCGCTCTGGAAACCTAGGGGTAATGGACTATTACCGCATGGAAAATATCAAATCTGACACGGATATGCGGGATTCCATTGCCACTTCCGACTCTGGAAAATCCAAAGGAGATAAGAAGTAAAAGTTAAAAGCCATAACGATCGGAGTTATGGCTTTTTTAATCTAAAAATTCTTATTCTATAAATGACCCCACCCTTTGATTTTTACGAGATTGTTGTCATCAAGAGCAATGTATTGACTCGAAAACATAAAATCTCTGGAATGAGGTCTTGTATTTTAGGGAAGGCCTCAGATAATTATGAAAATTGGTTTTACACTGTTTGGCTATTCGAAAATGAGAAAAGCTGGGATTTACCATCCACTTGTTTAGAAAAAACAGGTGATTTTATGAAAAGAGAAGATTTTTATGATGGTACAATAATTAAAGTAAAAGTCGATCCGGAAAGCGGAGAAGGAGAAATAATGAACCCTAATTTGCTTTAAAAAGAACAATTGTAAATGAAATACCGATTATTTCCTTGATTTTTTCTCCGGAAGTACTACTACTGGCTTATTCACAAGATGCATTTCCGTTTCAGCCAAAACCTTTTTGTTGGTTTCGTCGATGTAGATTTTTTTGTAATAAACGGGAAGATTTACTTCTCCAGAATCTGCAAGAATACCAAAGCGGTCCTGCATTCTAACCAATATTTTATTTTGATCTACCCGTTGGAGAAATTCGAATTTTGGAGGTGAAATGGTCAATCCTTCAGGGGATAGCATACCAAAGAGTCCTTCTTCTTCGGTCAGAAAGAAATCTTGGTCCTGAAGATAGATATTACTCAGATATTCATCCAATATCAGCCTCCCTGTGGGATCAGTCAAATTGTATTTGGCCCCTTGCCTTACCAAGGCGAGGCCTTTGTGAAACGGACCTGCGGCACCATGGCCAGCTGGTATGACCCATTCTCCAAGCGGATTGATGTATCCCCAGACCCCATTGGATTTGACCGCAGCCAGGTTTTCAGAAAAGACTTGGGCTGATTCAAATTGGGCTTCTATGACCCAATTTCCCGATTTATCCAGATAACCGAATTGTCCTAATTTTTCAGCAGGATAGAGGCCATTTTTGCCTGGATAGATCCGGTCTACACCTTTCACAGGCGCCACTTCCCATTTGCCTTGTTTGTTCAGCAGACCTACTTTGTTTTCTCTGGCATGGACCAGAAAATGGTCTTCACCCATCTTATTGACTGATTCCATACCTGCCATGTCCAGAAGTATTCCATCCTGTTTCATGATACGCCTCAACTTACCGTGGATGTACTCGAGAATGAGTCCCTCTTCTACAGTGATTTTATGGTAACTGGTGTAGCTGATGTGCGCCAAATCATTGTTGGCCTTGATTAACATGTGTTGCCTGCCATCATAGGCATAAAAATAATTGCCTCCCAAGGATTCTAAATGGTCTAAGATAGGATCCATGATATACTTTCCATATCGATTGATGATCCCATACCCACTGGATTCCTTGGCAATAATAAAACTTTCATTGGCTACTTGAAGTAGCTCAAAGCCTTGATCCAACTTAGAGGAAGGCAAAAAGAAGACCGTGTCCTTAAGTCCAATCACATGACCGTTTGGGGCAAAATAAGCAGCCGTGAATTTTCCCAAGGTAGCGATGGATCTATTGCTGTGCTGGTACAGTTGAAATTGTCCCTCTTTTTCTACAAGGATCTGATGGTTGAGGACCTCAATTTGATCGAACTCTGTGGAAAAAATCTCCTCGCCATACTCATGGTACACCCCCATTTTTTGGTCATCGCTTTTGGTAATGATCCATGGGGAGAGGTACTGGTATATTTCCTCCCCTTTCAAAGATAGAAAAGGTTTGTAGCTTTGGTTCAGCAATTTCAGCTGTTTGTCAGTCTTGCTGACCCTCACCGCCTCACCTAGCAAGGTAAACTCTTGATTGTTGAGTCTTTGGACCAAATTGAAATCATAGTCAAAAACCTCCCATTGCTGAGTTTGCGCCAACAAAGGGGAAGACAATAAAAGAAAGCAAGCTGAAATTTTAAACCAAGGGGGAATCATTAAGCCTAATTTTTAGAAAAGTAAAATATTTCTCCGCTATTTCAAACGAAAGGACAAAATATCGATAGAAACGGGGTGGAGGGGAGAATTATTTATTTTCTGGCTTTTTTTCCAGGTCGAAAAGATCTGTGATGAAATCGATCATTTGGTCTGCTTCATTCCTTTTGCAGGCAGCCCTCAATTGAACCACAGGTACTTTGATGATTTTCTGCATCATGCTTTTGGTGATCTTATCTATGATCGCCATGTGCTCCGGGTTTCCGTTTTTAAGATAGCGCTCCATCTCCTCAAGCCGGATTTGCTCCAAAGAATTTTTTAATTTATTGATGACAGGAGAGACCATCATTTCTTTTTTCCAGTTGTAAAATTCACTGATGCTCTCAGCAATGATGCGTTCTACTTCCGGTACGGCTGCCATTCTTTTTTCCAAGGTTTCGGAAGCCTTGCTTCGGATGTTGTCAACATTGTAAAGCAATACCCCAGGGACATCTTCAACATCAGTCTCAATGCTTCTCGGGACCGAAAGGTCTATGAACAACTTATAGCTCGGGATGTCAAGGGATTTAACCAGTTTTTTGGTGATAAAAGGTTCTGACTTCATGATGGAGGATACCACCACATCAGCTTCCTTGATGGCCTCTATACAGTCTTCAAACGGGATCACTTCAAAACCTAACTCAGCACCTAAAATTTGGGCTTTCTCAAAAGTCCTGTTGGTAATGGTTACTTTGGCTTCGGGAAGGTAAACCATGTTTTTGGCCACATCCTCACCTATTTCGCCTACTCCGATCAACAAGATCCGGGGCTGATAGGTATTGGATGTCAATTCTTCTATCAATTCCACTGCGGCGTAGGACATAGACGCTGCCCCATCTCTGAAAGCAGTTTCCTGTACTACCCTTTTGTTGGTGAAAAATATGGTATGCATCAGGCGGTGAAGGAAAGGACCTGCCATATCCAAGTCTACGGAGGCCTGATAAGCCCTTTTAACCTGATTGGAGATTTGCATGTCTCCGACTACCTGGGCTTCTAGTCCCATGGCCACTTTAAACAAATGGTCAATGGACTCCTTATCCTCATGAAATATTTCAAAATACTCAAGATAACTGACCGCATCAATCAATCCTTTTTCCAGACCGATCAGCTTGATGATTTCTATGCTGAGATCCAATTCATGAGCATAATAAACCTCAGTACGGTTGCAGGTAGAAAGAATAAGGGTATCGGTGATGCTGAAAAATTCCTTTAGCTTGAGCAACAAAGCGTGAATTTCGGCATCATCCAATGCAATGATTTCCCGTATTTCTACAGGGGCATTTTTGTAGGATAAACTGACGGCTCGGAATTTGCTTTGCATTATCAACCTATAATTTGAGAACAAATTTAATCACCAATACAATCAGAAGGAATATTTTCCTGTTTCGAAGGGTAATTTAAAATCTGTCTAAATAAGTGATGGGTTAATTTTCTCTTGATTTCTCATACAAAAATGGTAAAAATTGGAAAATAATTCCAATATGATTAATTTATGCTTCATAGAGCCTGTCTATCAGGCTGATTATTGTTTAAATCTAACATTCACCAAGCTGTGAAACAGAAACTTTTTTATTTTTTTAAAAACTATTTGGGTTTTACCAAACGGGAAGCCAAGGGATTTGTGATGGTTTTACCGGTATTGTTTGTGCTTTATGCGGTTCCGTGGGGAATTAGAAAAGCGAGCAGTTTCCAAACCGAGCAAATTAAAGAACAATACCTTGGTATAGTCCAGGAATTGATGGCTCAGGAAGAAGCATTAACCGGTAAATCTTTAAAATCAAAAACGTCAATTGACACAACACCTCCTCAAAATGTAAATCAGCCAGAAAACTGGAAGGTCAGTCCAACTCCCCAGCAAAAGAACCTAACTTTGGCGGAGGTAGACTCCATTTCCCTTCAGGTAGTTTCCGGCATAGGGGCTACATTGGCGGGGAGGATTGTAAAATACCGGGAAAATCTCGGTGGATTTGTGCGGAAAGAGCAGTTGCTGGAAGTTTATGGTTTGGAGCAGGAGGTGGCCATGAGGGTGGTAGATCGCTTTGCTTTTGTCCCAAGCAACATCAGTAAAATCAAAATCAACGAGTCGGAAGTAGCTGAGTTGGCCAAACATCCCTATATCACTTACGGGGAAGCCAAGGTCATCGTGGCTTACCGAAAGCAGCATGGACCATATGACCAAGCTGATGATTTGCTTAAAATCCGTATTTTGAGTGAGGATTGGGTAAACCGGTTAAAGCCATATTTGTCTTTTTAAACAGATTCGAAAGAAGGAACTTGTTGCCTAATACACTTTTGCCCCATCCACATAGGTAGCCTTGACAGACAGGTTCCGCAAAGTATCCTCAGGGGCTTCCATCAAATCTTGGTCTAAAACAACAAAATCTGCCAGTTTACCCACCTCCAGACTTCCCTTGAGGTTCTCCTCAAAGTTTGCAAATGCGGCCCAAATGGTCATTCCCCGCAATGCCTCTTCCCGTGTTAAGCTGTTTTCAGTCTGAAATCCATCCTCCGGCCAATTTTCGGCATCTTTTCTGGCTATTGCTGCATGGAAGCCATAAAGGGGATTGATGTCCTCCACAGGAAAATCACTGCCCAAAGCAATTGTGCCATTTTGTTGCAAAAGCGTTTTGTAGGCATAGGCAGTTTTGATTCTATCAGGCCCTAGCCGCTCTTCGGCCCAATACATATCAGAAGTGGCATGGGTCGGTTGGACAGAAGGGATGATGCTGTATTGCGCAAACTTGGCTACATCCTTTTGATTGACCACCTGGGCATGTTCAATCCGCCACCTTAAGTCATTCTTGGTCTTTAAGACCCTGGCATAAATATCCAGCAAGGTACGGTTGGCCGAGTCCCCTATGCAATGGGTGTTCATTTGAAAACCGTTTTCAAAGAGGCTATAAGCAAACTTTTCAAAATTTTCGGGAGTATTGAGTAAAAAGCCGAATTCCTCTCGATGGTCATGGTAGGGTGCTAACAAGGCCGCACCTCTGGAACCCAAAGCGCCATCTCCGTAGATTTTGAAGCTTCTGACGGTAAGCTGATCATTTTGGATAGGGCCCTTTTCGAAATAATATTCCAAGTTTTCAGGGGTGGGGTTGACCATGGCATAGATCCGCATTTTCAAACTGCCTGCTTCGTGTAGGGAGGCGATGAGATCGATGTGTTTTTTGTCAAGGCCAGCATCAGCGACTGAGGTCAATCCAACAGCGAAGCAGTTTTCCTGCGCGGCCAGTAGGGCTTTTTGTGCTTCCTCTTCTGTTTCATCAGGAATTTGGAAGGAAACCATGCTGATGGCATTGTCAACAAGCACTCCGGTGGGAGCACCATTTTCCAGGATCACCTTGCCACCCATAAGGTTGGTTTTGGCTGAAACACCTCCCAATTCCAGGGCCTTGGCATTGGCCAAAGCGGCATGCCCGTCTATTCGGGTCAAAAGTACCGGTGTGTCTGGAAACAATTCATCCAGGCGGTTTTTCGAAGGAAATTTTTTTTCTTCCCAAAGATTTTGGTCCCAACCCCTGCCCAAGATCCAAGCAGCCTCCGGGTGATTTTGGTGGTGCTGAACTACTCTTTCGATCATTTCAGCTTCTGATTTGGCCCCGGTTAGGTCGGCTACCTGCAACCCTGTTCCGTAACGGTAAAAATGGGCATGGGCATCAATAAAGCCGGGATACACATACTGACCTGCTAAGTCAACCACATCAATGGCTTGGTAATCTTTCAGAATTTCTTTTGCTGATCCCAATGCCACAATCCTGCCCCCTTGAATAGCCATGGCTTCTTGGGTATCAAAAGTCTCATTGACTGTGTACAGGGTTCCGTTGTGTAAAATAAGGTCAACGTTGGTTTTTTGCTTACAAGCCATCGCAAAGCCCAAGCATAAAAGGAATAGAATCAGTTGGTTTTTCATTCTTGAATCTGATAATTTCAATTTGTGGTGATTAGCCTCCATATTTGCACCATGTATGAAGAGAAACATGCTTACCTGAAGGTGCCATTGAATCTTCCCCAAGCTCCCGTTAAGCTAGAACATAGGGAGGGTAAATTAAGTATTTTTGATACATTGCGAAAGAAATTTTTGATTTTGACCCCTGAAGAATGGGTAAGGCAACACATCATTCATTTTTTGATTGAATTTAAAAAGTATCCCAGAGGACTATTTGCCTTAGAGAAAGGGCTCAAATACAATCAAATGCAAAAAAGGTTTGATGTTTTGGTGCTGGACAGATCTGGATTTCCATTTTTATTGGTGGAATGCAAGGCACCACAGGTAAAACTGACCCAAAAAACCGTTGAACAAGTGGCACTTTATAATAAAACATTGTTAGCCCAATACATTTGCATTTCAAATGGAAATCAGCATTTTCTATTGAAAAAAGAACCAGATGGACAGGCTTATCTTCAAATCAACAGTTTTCCCGACATAACCTAGATGGTAGCATGTTGAAAAGAAATCCCAATTCACCAAAACTTAAAGGAGGTTTGAAAATCAAACTCACTTTATGTGACTTTTGTCATCTTTTTTGGTAGTTTTATGTAATATTTTTGGCATTAGGAAAATGAAACACTATGGCCGTTTTGGAAAAAAATACACCTTGCGAACTTTGTTTAAGTAAGAAATTCTCTATGTTTTCTGACCTTTCCGGGGAGCACCTTTGTAATATCTCTGAAAATAAAAATTTCATTTCCCACAAAAAAGGCCAGATTTTGTATTATGAAGGCACCAAACCTATGGGTGTTTTCTGTATCAACTCTGGGGTAGTTAAAGTATTCAAAACAGCTTCGAACGGCAAAGAACAAATCATCAGATTGGCCCAAAAGGGGGAATTTCTAGGATATACCTCACTGATTGGAGAAGAATCCTATTCCAATACTGCTACCATTCTAGAGGATGCCAAAATATGCTTTATTCCTAAAGAAACCTTTCTTAGCATTTTGACGAAGGACAATATCTTTCATCGGAGGCTTACTCGGGCCTTGTGCCATGACCTTGGCGTAATGGAAAACAAGCTCACTGATGCAACTCAGAAAACCATCCGTGAGCGACTGGCATTCACTTTGCTTATGCTAGCCGACAATTATGGGGTAGATGGTAACGAAAAACAAAAGATTGACATTGTACTCACCAGGGAAGAAATTGCGGGACTGGTGGGAACTGCCACCGAAACGGTCATCCGATTGCTTTCAGAATTCAAAAAAGACAAATTGATTGAATTTCAGGGAAAGAAAATCATTGTGTTGGATAAGAAAAGCCTGGCCCGGCTTTCTGATTTTTATGGGTAAGCATAAGGGTGGCTGACATTTTAATCTCATTTCACAACCGTTCCGTCATAAAGGTTTTTACCTTTTTTAACCACCTGTTTTTTAGAAAAAGCTAATATTTTATGGTTGAATGGTGCTGAAAGGATGGTATTTTCATTGGAAATAGTTAGTTTTCGAAAACCTGTAAGCCTAAAATAAAATGAAACCCATTGCATTGGCCTGTTGCAGCTTAATGTTGTTGCTGGCTTATTTAATAGACCCCCTACTGCCGAAAGCCACTCAGCTTTCATTTGATCCCTATCAGCAGGAAATTCCCGGCACAGAACAATATTTTGGAATGGTTCCAATTCCTGCTGGAGAATTTATAATGGGCAGCGCCGAATCCGAAAAAGGAAGATTAGAAGACGAAGGGCCCCAAAGAAAAGTGAGCTTGGATGCTTTTTGGATAGGTACCCATGAAATCACTTGGGATCTTTTCGAAATGTTTTTGGACAAGAATTACGAGGCTTCGGTAAGTGAAAAGGCATTGCCTGTTGAGGTGGACGGTTTGACAAGACCTTCTACACCTTATTTGGACATGACTTTTGGTATGGGCAAGGGAAATCGACCTGCCATCGCCATGACCCAATATGGGGCCATTCAGTTTTGCAAATGGCTTTATGTCAAAACAGGAATCTTTTATAGATTGCCCACTGAGGCGGAGTGGGAGTATGCAGCAAGGGCAGGTAGTGAGGATACTTATTTTTTCGGTAATGATCCCGATCAAATAAATGAATACGCTTGGCATGCAGGAAACAGTGGAGAGTCCACCCACCCTGTGGGTTTGAAAAAACCCAACCCATGGGGTCTTTATGATATATTGGGCAATGTCATGGAGTGGACTTATGACGGGTATCAGTCGCCATACCCCAAAGCACAGGATGGAATTGCCTTGAAAAACCCCATAATTGAACCATCCAGCCTGTATCCTAGGGTCTTGAGAGGAGGTCATTATGAAAGTGGGGCCGAAGACTTGAGGTCTGCCAAGCGGTTTTTCTCTACCCCGGTTTGGAAGCAATTGGATCCTCAGATCCCTAAGAGTAAGTGGTGGTTTCCCGAAGCACCATTTCTGGGCCTTCGTGTGGTAAGACCTTATCTAACTCCCTCAGAAGAGGTTATTATGGCTTATTATGACCAATCCCATATTGATGATTATTGACCATTAAAAATAGATAACATGAACCCATACCAAAATAATCAAAGAAGAAAATTTCTAAAAACAAGTGCTGTTTTAACGGGTGGCGCAGTTTTGAGTCCTTACATTTTACCAGGAGCTTATGCCTCTGGAAGTGATGTGATCAAAGTGGCCTTGATTGGCTGTGGAGGCCGGGGTACCGGAGCAGCCTTTCAAGCCTTCGATACCGGGCAAAACATACAGTTGGTCGCGATGGCAGATGCATTTCGAGACAGGATTGATAAATCCTATGAACCCCTTATCACCAAATATGGAGCTGAAAAAGTCAGGGTGCCCGAAGAAAGGAAATTTGTTGGTTTTGAGGGCTACAAAGAAGCTATGAAGGATGCAGATGTAGTAATTTTGGCCGCACCTCCTGGTTTTAGGCCCTCACACTTTGAGGAAGCTGTCCGACAAAACAAGCAGGTATTTATGGAAAAGCCGGTGGCTACGGATGCCAAAGGGATCCGGCAGGTATTGGCTGCAGCAGAAGACGCAAAAAAGAAAAAACTCAATGTAGTGGTAGGGCTTCAACGACGCTATCATCCAAAATACATCGAAACCATTGCCCAAATCCACAACGGCACCATTGGTGATGTGGTGGGCGGACAGGTGTATTGGAATGATGGAGGCGTATGGGTCAATCCTCGACAGGCAGACCAAACAGAGATGGAATATCAGATGAGAAACTGGTATTACTTCAACTGGCTATGTGGCGACCATATCGTAGAACAGCATGTACATAACCTGGATGTAGCCAACTGGGTGAAAAACGGGTATCCCGTAAAAGCAGAGGGGACAGGAGGACGTACAGTAAGAACAGGTAAAGAATTCGGAGAAATTTTTGATCACCACAGCCTCCGATTCACTTATGCTGACGGCACCATCATCAACAGCGAATGCCGACATTTCCCCGCTGCACAAAACAAGGTGGATGAATCCTTTGTAGGCACGAAAGGAAAAGCCTATTTTGGAGGTGGAAACAGCGGTAAATTATGGGATCATTCAGGCAATGAAATCTACAGCTACGAATCCAATGTCAACCACAATCCTTATCAAATAGAACATGACTTACTTTTTGATGCCATTGTAAAAGGTGAATACCGCTATTCGGATGCCGAACATGGGGCAAAGAGTACCATGACGGCCATACTGGGAAGATATGCCACTTACTCCGGTAAAGAAGTCTCTTGGGAAGAAGCCTTGAATTCCGAAATGGATTTGATGCCTGCCCAGTTGACCTGGGATAGCATGCCTAAGGTGCTTCCCAATGGGGACGGTTTCTATCCTCATGCAATTCCCGGTAAAACAAAAGTTGTTTGATCATAAAATCCATTACCATGCAAAGAAGAAAATTTATAAGAAATATCGGTTTGAGCACTGCTTTGGCAGGAATGGGAGGGTATCAGCACTTAAAGGCCAACCCTGAGCATAGGTCAAGTGCCCCTCACGCTTTTAACCTCAAGTATGCACCTCATTTCGGTATGTTCAAACACCATGCTGGGGAGGATTTGGTGGATCAATTGACCTTTATGTCCGAGCAAGGCTTTATGGCTTTGGAAGACAATGGCCTACTAAAAAGGAGTGAAGCCGATCAGAAAAAAATTGGTGCTGCACTGGAAAGACTGGGAATGACCATGGGCGTGTTTGTCGTGGATGGGGGTGACAATTGGAAAACTTCTTTGACCACTGGAAAGGATGAGTTTATGGAAACTTTTCTGTCAACCTGTAAACAGTCCGTTGAAGCCGCAAAAAAGGTCAATGCCAAGTGGATGACCGTAGTCCCTGGTTTTTATGAAAGGAAAATCCCCATTGGAATACAAACAGGCAATGTCATTGAGGCCTTAAAAAGAGGGGCTGAGATTTTGGAACCCCATGGTCTGACGATGGTTCTCGAACCCTTAAGTGATACCCCTGACTTATTTTTGAGAAACTCGGACCAATCTTATGCCATTTGTAAAGCCGTGGATAGCCCTGCCTGTAAAATTCTGTACGACATCTACCATATGCAAAGAAATGAAGGAAATCTGATCACTCATATGGAGGCGGCTTGGGATGAAATCGCCTACATCCAAATCGGCGACAATCCTGGGAGAAAAGAACCTGGTACCGGAGAAATCAATTACTTAAACGTTTTTAAATACCTTGATGAAAAGGGTTTTAAGGGTATTGCAGGGATGGAACACGGTAATGCTTCACCTGGATTAGAAGGTGAAAAAGCGCTGATTGAGGCTTACAAAAAAGCAGACAGCTTTAAGTAGAGGTAGTCAACAAAATAACCTACCGCATCAATTTTACACAACCAAACATCCAAACTCAAGATAATCTGACTTGTCTGTTTGGGTGTTTGGTTATTTTTTGTCATTTTGTTTGATACTTCTATTTAATGTCAATTCTACATGAGCAAGAACAGACGTGAATTCCTGATCCGTTCAGGTTTGGCTGGTTTAGGCCTATTTGGCAGCAGCCTCAGGGGAATGTCCAAAGTTGAAATAGTCTTACCTGCACATCTCAAAGCTATTTCTTCTCAATACCAAAAGTTCAATATGTCGGGGTATGCAGCGCCAAAAATTGATACGGTAAGGGTGGGAGTGATAGGGCTGGGCATGCGAGGACCCGGAGCGGTCAACCGCTTAAGTAAAATACAGGGAGTGGATATTATAGCGCTTTGCGATTTGCATGCCGAACGGGTGGATAAGTCCAAAAAATTATTGGAAGGGACTTCCCATGAGCCAGAAGGCTATAGTGGCAACGCAGATGTTTGGAAGAAAATGGTGGATAGGACAGACTTGGACTTGATTTACATTGCCACCCCATGGGATTGGCACGTGCCCATGGCGGTATACGCAATGGAAGCAGGTAAGCATGTGGCCGTGGAAGTTCCCGCCGCCAAAACTTTGGAGGACTGCTGGAAACTGGTAGAAACTTCGGAAAAGACCAAGAAGCACTGCATGATGCTGGAGAATTGCTGTTATGATTTTTTTGAACTGCTGACCTTACATATGGCTAGACAGGGATATTTTGGAGACATCATCCACGGGGAAGGGGCCTACATTCACGATTTGTTGGATTTGAATTTTGCCAAAGAGGATGGGTATGAGCGCATGTGGCGGCTCAAAGAGAATCAGCGGGACGGCAACCTCTATCCCACCCATGGGCTTGGACCGATTTGCCAGCTGATGGATATCAACCGCGGCGATCAAATGGATTACCTCACCTCTCTTTCCTCCAACGATTTCCATATGGCTAAAAAAGCCAATGAATTGGCGGAAAAGGATGAGTTTTATGCAGCCTTTGCGGGGAAAAAATTTGGGGGTAACATGAATTCCACCTTGATCAAAACCAAAAAAGGAAAATCTATTCTTTTGCAGCATGATGTGAGTTCCCCTAGGCCCTATTCCCGTTTACATGCTTTAAGTGGAACCAAAGCATATGCTCAAAAATACCCCAGACCGATGATCTCAAAAGGGCATGGGTGGCTTGATGAAAAAGAGATAAAGCAGGTTGAGGATCAATTCACCCCTGAAATTGTGAAAAAAGTAGGTGAGCTGGCCAAGCAGATCGGTGGCCATGGAGGGATGGATTTCATGATGGATTGGCGCTTGATTGATTGCCTTAGAAACGGTCTTCCACTGGATCAGGATGTCTATGATGCGGCTTTATGGAGTGCCATAACCCCATTGAGTGAATGGTCCGTGGCCAATCGCTCCAATTCCATAGACGTTCCGGATTTTACCCAAGGTGCGTGGAAAACCAACCGTCCCGTGGAATTGACACTTAAGGGGGGAGGTACTACTCTGGTGAGGCTTGATTAAAAAGGCTAAGGACACCAAGAAAAAATTAACCAGATAGAAAACTAGGTATCACTAAAGACACAAAGGAATCATTTGGGAACTCATAAGACTTGTTGAACTCTATTACCATTTGTTTTCTTTGCGGTAAAAAAAAACCACAAAAGAAACCAAGAAATGAGTTAGGCTAAACCATATGTATCAAGTAAATAATCCTTTGCGAACTCTGTGCTTACTTTAGTGTTCTCTGAGGTAAAAAAAACCACAAAGGACACCAAGAGATAGTTAGGCTAAAACCATGCAATCAGATTAAAAAATACGTTGTGGTTTACATGGTAAAAGAAAATCAAATATCACAAATACCAGTTTTTATACCTCAATAAGGCTTCCACGAAATAATAATCAGCATATGTAAGTGGCACATCCACCTCACTGTTTGCTTTGAGGTGACCCACAGAATGTTTCAACAAAAAGCCGCCCAATTCCTCATTTTTGGCTCTGTATTTTTCAGATGACAAGGATTGAATCATAATTTCAGCAGCAGCGAGGTATTTGTCTGCCTCAGCTTGATCGACATATTTTGCCAATTCCAGCAAAGCCGAAGCATTGATAGCACCCGCAGAAGCATCCCGAAGGGTTTCTTTCCCTCCTTCTGCATCGAAATCCCAATAAGGGATCATGTCTTCAGGAAAGTTGGGTTGATTGAGGGTGAAATCTGCTATTTTCTGAGCCTGTTCCAGGTACTTTGGATCCATGGTTTCCCGGAACATCACTGTGTAGCCATATAGCCCCCATGCCTGACCCCTAGACCATGCCGAATCATCAGACAAACCCTGAGCGGTTAACCTTCCCACTATTTCACCACTTTTTGGATCATAGTCAATCACATGATAGGAACTGTTATCATTTCTGAAATGGTTTTTCATGGTATGGTCTGCATGGGTAATGGCCAATTCCTTGAATCTTTCATCATCAGAAACTTTACTCGCCCAAAAAAGAAATTCCAGATTCATCATATTGTCAATGATCACCGGATATTGCCAAGATCCATGGTCCCATGACCTGATCAGTCCGACTTCCGGTTTGAAACGGGTAGCCAAAGATTCAGCTCCTTTCAACATGATTTCTTTGTACGCTTCGTTGCTTTCCAGACGGTTTGCATTTCCAAAACTGCAATAAAGCATAAACCCCAAATCATGGGTTCCCGTGTTGAATTGCTCTTTTTCCAAAATTTCAAGCTTTTTCATAGCCAAATCCCAGAGCTCCTTATCTCCAGTACCTTCGTAAAGATAAATAAGCGTACCGGGAAAAAATCCTGAAGTCCACCAGCCTGTATTGGAGGTTTCCAGCTCGCCTCTGTCTTGGTAATAGGTTTTTGGCATCCGGTCTTCGGGGACCAAAGTGGACAAATGCTTGTATTGAGCTGCTGCTTTGTCCAACTGATCTTCTATCAGCCCATCCCAGTCAAAGCTGCTTTCCTCCTGCTCAGATTGGGTCTCTTTAGTTTGGCAGGAAAATAAAAATGACGTCAAAATGACGAAAATGATGGCTATAGAAGCTTTTTTCATAGGTTTTTAGGTTTAATAATAAGAATCAAAGCAAGATAATGGATAAATTTTATTGCAGGAAAAATAAAGTGAAAATACCAAAAAGGAAAAGACAGGAGCCGAGTAACACCCCCAACACAAAAGACAGGTTAAGCGATTCATTTATTGTGAACTATAAGAAACCCAAACTGACCTCTACCAGCAATGGAAGGTGATCGGAATAATCAGCAGGCAAAACTTTGGCAGATTTGATCTGCCAAGGATGGTTTTTGGAAAGCCAAATGTAATCAATCCGAATTTTTGGATCTTTAGAGGAATACGTGGCTTGCGGTTTGCCGAATTCCAGGGCTGTATCGAAGAATTTTTCGCTCATCTTGGCATATCCAGGCGCATCCATCTCAAAATTAAAATCTCCGGCAATAATTAGCGGATGGTCCATTTTTTCGACATGAGCCAAAATTGCGGTTACCTGTGCGGTTCGGTTTTCTTCAAATTCGTGGCAAAGGTGGGTGCCTCCAAAGCTAAGTTTACTACCATCATCCAATGTGAGGGTTGCCAAAGCCAAAGCCCTGCCTTCTCCTCCCAAAGGGGTTGGGAGGGAAAGACTTTCTGTAATGGCAGGATATCCCAACAACAAGCCTTCACCATAAGCACCTTCGCTAAAAGTAATTGCCTTAGCGAAAAAACTATCCATTCCTGTCAATTTTGCCCATTCCTGCATCAGGTTTACTTTTGTGCCATCGTGAAGGGTAGCAGTTCGCAGGGTCATGCTGTCTACCTCCTGCATGGCTACCAGATCGGGATTAATTTTTCTGATCAACTGTGCCACTTGAGTTACATTGGATTGATTTTTTTGATAGGGGTGCTCTCCATGGTAGATGTTATAGGACAGGATGACAAAGTTTTTGGTTTTTTTTTGTTGGGACAAAAGACCAAACATCAAAACCAGTACACCAAAGGATGTCCACAAAAATATTTTCATTTCAATTTGGAAGATAATGTATGGTTTGAATTTAGTAAAATAATGTAAATTTCCTTTAAAAGAGGCATTGACCCATTTTCATTTATCCCAAAATGTAATCTACATGAAAAATATTCGCCTGGTTTTTATCTATTCGGTATTCATGGTTTCAAATGTTCTAAATGCCCAAGATTTAAGAACAGACTGGTGGACAGATGCCCGCTTTGGGATGTTTATTCACTGGGGATTGTACAGTGGGGCAGAGGGGATGTGGAAAGGAGAAAAACACCGGCATTTCAATAATTATGCAGAATGGATCAAATACCGAAACCGAATCTCCACAGAAGCCTACGGGAAATTAGCTGAGCGATTTCTTTGGGACGACATTGATCCGGAAGAATGGGTCATCTTGGCCAAAAAAGCAGGCATGCATTACATTACCATTACAGCCAAACACCATGACGGATTTGCCCTTTGGGATACCCAAGTCGGTGAATACAGTTTCAAACAATATGATCCTGAGAGTAAGGATGTCATCGCTGAACTGGCAGCGGCATGCAAAAAACATGGAATAAAATTGGGCTTTTACTATTCCCATTGGGTGGATTGGGAGCATCCTTTTGGCTGGGACCACAACCGGGAGCTGAGCGATGACTTGAGTGCTGAAGAATTCGATCAATATTGGCAGGAGAAAGTCATGCCTCAGTTGAGGGAATTGTTGACGAATTACGGAGAGATTGCCATGCTCTGGTTTGACATGTGGATTCCCCACCAGGAAACCATTGTGGAGGAGCATCAGGTCAGGCAGGTGATCAGTTTGGTGAGGGAGCTTCAGCCCGATTGTCTGATCAATTCCAGGTTGGGTTTGCCTGTTTCTGATCCGGACATTGATTTTGAGACCTTGGGAGACAACCAATTGGGGGCCATTTATCAAACCAACCCTTGGCAAACACCGGGAACCATTGCCCATTCATGGGGCTACAATGCGCTGGAAAATGAATGGAAATCCACCAATCAACTGCTGCAGGCATTGATCAACAATGTCAGTCTCAATGGTAATTTTATGTTGAACATAGGCCCACGGGCTGATGGATCTGTTCCTTTTGAATCTATTTCCCGCTTAAAGGACATGGGGCAATGGCTTGCCACTAATGGAGAGGCCATTTATCAAGCCGGTGGAATAGCGCTCAGGCCCACCCAACATGATTGGGGAAAAATCACCTATAAAAGTGAGGGAGAAAGGAAGAAATTATATCTACAAGTATTCAATTGGCCTTTGGACAAAATATTAAGGGTTACGGGGATTACTGCCACTCCCAAATCAGCCTATCTTCTGGCAGATAAATTGAAAACAAATCTCAGCTTTGACCAAAAGGGACCATTTCTTCATATTGATTTACCTAGGATCCAGCCAGATCCATTTGTTTCAGTGGTGGTCCTGGAATTTGGAGAAGATTTGAATTTGGATAGAGAAGTGGCTGCCGAATCCAGTTTTGGAGGGGTTTCGCTACATGCTAGAAACCTATTATCCCATAAGGCCGAAAAGGTGAAGGCGGACAGGGTTACTCCTGAACACCTGCTATTGAAGGAAGCTGAAGTGCTTGAATGGAAATTTTATGTAGATGCTCCAGGAGAAAAACAAATGAGCCTATCCTATGCCAATCCCGGAATTAAAGACATCGATTTTCAATTAGAGATTAAGGGACTTGAAACCATCACTAAATCCCTTCCACCCACGGGCAAAGTGGTCGTGGAGCCCAACCAGCAGTTTTATGCAGAGGAGTTTGTGGACACCCCACTTGGTAAGGTAAATATTCCCGAACCAGGGTATTATACGGTTCTATTTCAGCTCAAAACCCGAAGTAGAGAAAGTTTAAAATTGAATTGGATTTGGGTGGAGTAGTTGAGGAATTGAAGTTTTTCAATCCAGTAGAAAACTGGAAAGATCCTGAAATTCAATGTCATGCAAGATTAACCCATTTGCAGGTGCTTTTCGGCACAAAGGGGATATGATTTCACTCTCAAGTGCAGCCTCAAGGTCATGGAGGGACAAATCCCCTCTTCCCACTGCCCAAAGTGCACCCATCATCAGCCTCACTTGATTTCTCAGAAAACCAGAAGATTTTACCCTAAAACAAAATGATTGTTGGGGGTGATATGCCGAGATAAACGGAGCGGTTTCGATGATCTCTGACACTAAGATATCTCTAAGGAAGATCGTCTCTTCATTGGGTTTGATACAAAATCTGCGGAAATCATGCCTTCCTTGGAAAATCCCTGCCCCTTCTATCATATCCTGCAGATTCAGGTTTTCTGGGAAATAAGCCAGTGTAGCCGCTCCAAAAGGATGAAATTTCTCGCCAAAGGAAAAATGGTAGTGGTACTCTTTTTGGTACACATGCTGAATGATATTGAATGCGGGAGAAATGGGGTGAGCTTCCAAGATACGGATATGAGCGGGAAGCATTTGATTCAAGGCCTGCATAGTGGCTTGTGGATCCAAAATCTGACTGCTGAACAGCTCAAAAGCACCATTTTGGCAAGAGACTCCGGTGTCTGTTCTGCTGGCTCCCAGAATATTGAATTGATCATGACCCAAAACCCATCCCAGCACCCTTTCCAGTTGACCCTGAATGGTTTTTACATTGGGCTGCTTTTGCCAACCATGGTATCCCAAACCCAAATATTGAATCCGGAAAAAGTAGGTATGTGGTTTGGTTTTCATAATGGTAAAAATAAAAAAATATGCTTGGAATTTATTTTTGAAGTGTAAGCCCTGACCAACGTAGCCGTATTTGGACTGGTTATTTGATATTTTTGGCTTGTGATGATTTATTTTTGATCTTAGATATGTGTTCCCAAATCTTCCAAATCGATAGTTTAATGTTAAAATGGACGTAACATATGTCTGTCTTCGCTCTAATTTCCAAGGATTGTCTCTTGGTCAATAGAGGGATAGCTTTAAAACAAGTTATTATTTTCCGGTAAGGTTTAACATTTAAAATGTATGAACGCAATGAAGCCAGTAAAATGGTAATTCACAATAATACTCGCCAGGAAAATAAAATGTCCGTCACATCCCTGCCTGCCGACCGGAAGGCTTCCGACTTCATACTTCCGACCCGTTTGAAGTAAAATATTGGGTTACTGGCAAAGAAGTGGGTAACCATAATATTTGCCGTTATACTTCAAGTTTAGAGTAATTCAATTACCTTATTTTTGAACGGAATGGGTTATCCTTAGTTTTTTATGATCAAAGACCTTGTTCATCAGGGTTTTGTATTTGAAAATTATTAAATTATGGATCACTAGTAGGGTTTTTATGAAGCAATTACTCGTTTCCGCTTTTTTGGTCATTGTATTTTGGGCCTGTCAGCAAAATGGCCACATGCGTTTGGATGATCTTTCTTTGCATTGGGATTTACCAGAGGGAATTGATCTTCAGTCCTATTCCCATATCGGAGAATTTACCCTGACCAACTATTCAAATATGCCTCTCGAAGGAGATTGGACCATTTTTTTCAATAGCATGTTCATTCCTCCTGACCTTGAGATGCTCAGTGAAGGAGCGATAATTGTCCATTTACAGGGGGATTATTTGAAAATTTCCCCGAATGAGGATTACCAAAACATACAGCCCGGAGAAAGCCTTTCCATACGCTACAAAGCCTCTGCCCCTATGATCAAAAATGCGCATGTTCCAGAGGCCGTTTACTGGGTGTGGGAAAAAGATCTGTCAAATGGAATTCCTTTTAAAAATTATTCTACCTTCCAAATCACTTTGGATGCTTTGGCCCAGGCCGCTACAGGTTCCTCACTTCCTATTCCAACAGCAGAATTTATCTATCAGGAAAACGAAAACAATAAGTTACTCCCTGAAAATGAAATTCCCCCTTTCTTACCAAGTCCAAAGGAATGGGCATGGGGTGAAGGAATTTTGGAATTGAATGCCCCTCTGATCATTTCCTATGATGAATCTTTTCAAAAGGAGGCGGCCTTCCTTGGTAAACAACTCAAAGCCCTGTTTACCGAGGATATTTATTTTGTGAAAGAAAGTAATGGTAACAAGGCCAACATTACCTTGTCGAAGACCCTAGGTCCTATGGGTTTAGAAAGTTATGCTTTGAATGTAGATCCAGATGAAGGTATTCTGATTGAGGCAAACCACAGTAAGGGTATATTTTATGGAATACAATCCTTGTTGGCTTTGTTTCCTGAGGAGGTCCATCAAAAGCCAAAAGAAAAAGTAAAAATTCCAGCTATTCAGATCAAAGACGAACCTTTTTTTGCCTATAGGGGCCTGTTTCTCGATATAGCCCGCAATTTTCAGGATAAAGAAGCCATACTAAAGTTACTTGACCTGATGGCTTTTTACAAGTTGAATGTATTTCATTTTAACCTGGCCAATGATGAAGGCTGGAGGATTGAGATTCCCGGTTTACAAGAACTGATATCGGTGGGTAGCCAAAGGGGCCATGCTGCTGATGAAGACAAAAACCTGTGGCCTTATTATGGATCTGGCCCAAATCTCAATTTACCACCTGGCGCAGGATTTTTGTTCAGGAATGAGCTGATCGAAATTCTCCGTTATGCTCATGAAAGGCACATTGAGGTGATTCCTGAAATCGGGGGGCCGGCTCATTTTAGAGCGGCCATTCAATCCATGCGCCACCGTTACAATGAAAAAATGAAATCTGGAGACCCAACTGGGGCAATGGAATACTTGCTGGATGACCTTGATGATAAGTCGGAGTACCTCTCTGCCCAGAATTTCTCTGGGAATACACTTTGTGTCTGTCAGGAATCCACATATAAGTTCTATGAAAAAGTGATAGATGAGATCAGTTCCATGTACAGAGAGGCACAAGTTCCCCTGTCTACTTTCCATACCGGCGGAGATGAAGTGCCCCATGGCGTTTGGTCTGATTCTCCCATTTGTAAAGATTTTATTGAAAGTAAAGAGGGAGTCAGCGAGGTCGGAGATTTATCAACCTATTTTATAGAGCGGATAAGTGCAATTTTAGAAAATAGAGGCATCCAAATGGCAGGATGGGAAGAGGTAGGACAAGTACGGGAAACGGAGGACAATCACGGGGACACGAAAGTCAATCCGGATTTTTCGAATAAAGGTTTTCGACTGTATGCATGGAATTCTGTTCCCGGTTGGGGTGGAGAGGACATGGCCTATCGTTTGGCGAACGCCGGTTATGAGGTGATTGTCTGCAATTCTTCCAACATCTACTTTGATCTTGCCTATGACATGGATCCGGATGAACCTGGACATGTCTGGTCCGGTTTGGTGGATATGAAGCGATCATGGAGAACAGTCGCTTACAATCATTTTTTATCCAACGAAAGAGACATGTATGGCAACTCCTTGGACCCGGAAGCGCTTGCCAGAGAAAAAGTAGGCCTTACGACAGAAGGCCGCCAAAACATCAAAGGAATACAGGGTCAGCTTTGGACAGAAACCGTTAAAGGGCAGGAGTCCATGGAGTATTACCTGTTGCCTAAAATGCTTGGTTTGGTGGAGAGGGCTTGGTCAGGAGATGCTGCCTGGTCACAAATCCCGACTGCAGATGATCGCGAAACAGCTTTTCGGGCAGAATGGAATCAGTTTGCCAACGCAGTAGGTCAGCGTGAATTGCCCCGTCTACAATGGCTCCATGGAGGCTATCATTTCCGCCTTCCAAAACCAGGTGCCATCATCAAAAATGGTTTTCTCCATGCCAATGTGGAAACTCCGGGCCTGGAAATAAGGTACACCACAGATGGCAAAGAGCCCGGTCCTCAATCCAAGTTGTACACTGAACCAGTGGCGGTCACAGGAGAGATCCGCTTAAAAGCGTTTGTTCCCAATGGGAGATCAGGTAATGAGATGGTGCTTTTTCCCAAAAACCAGTTGCCTTTGAAATAGAAATAGAGTGATCTGATTTTCTTTAGAAGGGGGGACTAGGGGACTTAGAGATTTAGGGACTTAGAGACTTAGGGACTTAGAGACTTAGAGACTTAGGGATTTAGGGACTTAGAGACTAAGGGACTTAGGGATTTAGGGGATGGGGAGATGTAGGGTATCGGCAATAGTCGGTCTTGTCTATATGTTCTATATTGGGCTTGATAGTTCTATTTCCATAAACTCATTGGTCTTCAGTTCAATGGACTAAGTGTAATTTAATTTTGTCGTTTTGATGGACAACGTTAATTTTAAGGATGATCATTCGAAATCGCGCTTTTCTGACTTTTTTATTCTTTTTATTTACCTGCTGTGTATCCGGACAGGTTTTGAAGGGAGTGGTTTTGGATGATGACACCGGAGAACCTGTTCCATATTCTACGATTTTTCTCAATAATACCACTTTTGGGGTAAGTGCAGATGTCGAAGGCAATTTTTCGCTGAAAATTCCTAAGGGTAATTATGAAGTTGTGGTTAGAAATTTAGGATATGAATTGGTGGTGATAAACATCCGTACTGAAGAATTGAAACCCTTTTATGAAATCCGATTGATTTCAGATACAAGACAGCTGAGTGAAATCAAAGTAGATGGAGAAAGGGATGCGTTGTGGTATAGAAATCTCGAAATTTTCAAAGCCTTGTTTTTGGGTACGAGTGAGAATGGGAGAAAATGTAAAATTTTAAATCCTGAGGTACTGGTTTTGGATTCTGAGTCAAAAGCGGGCACATTGAGTGCCAAAGCAATGGATGTTTTGAAGATTTCCAATCCCAAATTAGGCTACGAAATCGATTATATCCTCATATGTTTTAAAATTGATAGCATTAGCAATGAGGTGTATTTTCAAGGGTATCCATCCTATAAAAATTTTGCAAAATATGAATCCAAACTTCCGAGGAGAATCATAAAAAGCCGTGAGCAAGCATATAGGGGAAGTATTCATCATTTTCTCAAAAGTATATTTTATGACAAAGATGAGGAGGAGGGATATCTCATCAGGCAGGTAAAAAGGGTTCCAAACCCTGAAAGGCCAAGTGATGAACTAATCATCGATGCCAAAAGGAAGTTTAGCCAAGCCAGCAATTCCGTGGAGAAAGATTCTTTATATCAAAATTATATTAGTAGAGAACATTTGCCCGAAATCATTTCAGTGGGAGATACCACATTTTCTAATGGAAGCGTCTTCACTATGAAAAATCAAGATGATAAATTGATGCTCCGATTTGAGGATTACCTTGAAGTAACCTATACAGAAGAGAAAATGCAATTGGCCTATTATGGACTTACCTCTGCTTTCTATCCTAAGGCCCAGACCAGCCTGCTCAAAATGACTGTTCCCTACACCATTATAAATCATCAAGGGCTTACTGAAAATCCTTTTGACATTTTTTTACAAGGATATATGGGCTGGGAAAAAATGGGCGATGCCCTGCCTTTAGATTACAATATGGATTGATGGTTTTCAATCCATCTGTCAAGTAACAATTTAAGCTACCTGTCAACTTTACAGGCATAATACCAATAGCATCTCATAAAAAGATCCGAAAGCAGGATTTGCGAAATGGGATAAAAATGGTAAAACCAATGACGTAAGAGGTTACGATTTAAGATGTTACAGAATAGCCAATTTTTGATTAAAGCTTAGCTACAAAAGTAATTTTATAACCTGCCAACTTACTTTTGATTACAGATTTACCAGTTAAGGTTACAATTTTCATAGCCCCTAGGTATCCTCCTTGCCTAAATTTACCCATCACAATTCTTTCACAATCTTAAATTATAAAACCATGAAAACATCTTCTCTTTTCTCGATGGGTATTCTCTTACTTTGCCTGATGCTGACTTCCTGTATCAAAGAACCTCCGGTATTGGTACCCTCCATTGACACGCAGGAATTTGCCAGCGGATTGAAGGCACCGATTGGTATGGACATGGACCATAAAAAGTGGCTATGGGTAGCTGAGGCTGGTACAGGTAATGACGACAGTCAATTGTCTGTCTTTCTCCCCAATGGCAATAAATTTGTAGCCATACAGAATTTTCCTTCTGAATTTAGGGCAGCGGAAGGCATTTCAGTTGGTCTTAACCACGTGCTGATTCAAGGCAACACCATTTGGATGCTTCATGACAAAGGGTTTTTGTTCAAAGCAGATATCAATGGCTTTGCTCCCGGCAGAGCTACGATAGACTGGAGTCATTTGCAAAAGGAGGACATAGCTACTTTTGTGGTGGATTACGATTTCGAAGATGATACCAACATGTCCAATCCCTACAACATGGCTTTTGGTCCCAATGGACATCTATACATTACTGACGCCGGTGCCAATGCCATCATCAAAAGAGATCCAAGCGGACATTTGAGTGTCTTTGCCACACTTCCAAGAACCCAAAACCCCTTACCCGTAGGACCACCCTTTGTAGAGGCGGTACCCACAGGTATCGTATTTGACGGTCAAAAGTTTTTGGTTACCGGCCTCCTGGGTTTTCCATTTCCCGAAGGTAGGGCCAAGATTTTTGCCATAGACTTGAACGGTGTAGTCAGTGAGTATAAGGATGGTTTAAGCAGTTTGACAGATATCGAAAAGGTCTCCGCGGATAAGTATGTGATTACTGAATTTGCCCGGTTTGCCTTAGGCGCAGGATGGACATCCAATACCGGAAGATTGCTTCAAATCAATCAAGGTCAGGAAACCACGTTGCTGGATTTGATTGATACACCTACCTCCGTTGTCAGTGCAGGTAGCGGGGTCTATTTTGTCAATAGCTTTAAGCAGGGAAAGGTAACCATGGTGGTGACCAAAGGCTATTAGAGGAACTTACACAAGATTAAAGTTGGGATCCCTATGACATTTTGTTATGGGGATCTTTTATCGCACTATGAATTACTTCAGGCTTGAAGGGTCATACTTTAGGAGGTTAGATACTGATATTTAGACGGTTAAGGTAAATTGATTCGAGGTGTGGTAGGTAATTCCCTGAGAAATTTCTACCTTGATTGCGAGGTGGTAGATCCTGTAAAGTACCACACTTGCCAATATAAGGTGGACGACTGAGTAATGCGTTTTAAGAGGATTTTATCCAAGTTTATTTTTTTTGCTTCAGATGTCAATTAGCGCCAATGCGTTTGAGAAATAAATTTCTTTTCTAATAACCTGCTACAATACCATGAAATCGAGCATGACACACGGATGGACAATGCATTCTCATGCGAGATTCCATATGACCGCCAAAAGACAATAATAAACCTATGAAGTTCACTACAAAAATTGGTCTGGGGTTTAGTTTTTGGATTGCATTTTCCTGGTATGGAAATACCCAATCCATTCAGCCTTTTTTCGAAAATATGGCAGGGCAAAGAGGACTGCCAAAAAATGTGACTCTAAGTATTCTTCAGGATAAAGAAGGATTTGTTTGGTTTGGCACCAAAGAGGGTTTGTTTCGTTTTGATGGCTTTCAGGCAGTGGTTTTTCAACATGATCCCTCAGACGCAGAAAATACCCTCCCTTCCAATGTCGTTTTTCACATGCATGAAGACCAAAATGGGAGACTATGGCTGGGTTCACCAATAGGCTTGATCCATATGGATAAAGTCACAGGTAAGGGTACACTTTATCAACCTGCCCAAGATGAACTTAACGTGCTCAATATCATCAAAACGATCTCAGAAGACAGTAAGGGTAACCTATGGTTGGGTACCGAGGGTGGAATAGCAAGATTTGATCCTATTGAAAAAGCTTTTGAAGTGTTTGGCATGGAAAAAGACTCCCGCTTTCCATTGGTCGTTTTGGATGAAAACGATATGATATGGGGTATAAAGGACGGAGTATTGTATCAATTCCATCCAAAAAACCACGAATTCACCTCATATCCAATATATGGAAAAGATAATACCTTATTAACAGCTTCAGCCCTGACCCTGGACCTGGCAGGTGGAATTTTTATCACAACGTACGGAGAAGGGCTTTACCATATGGAAGTTGATAAGCCTGGTTTGTATGAAAAGGTTTTTTTGGAAAAAGAGCCATTTTCAGGCACTTATAGCATCTATAAAAGCGGAGAATTTCTTTGGATTTCAACAGGTGAGGGTTTACAAATGGTTGATTTGGCCAATGGTAGCATCGCGGATTTTGTACCGGATGCAAACAGTCCTGGCAGCCTAGGTACAGGTTCAATCCTTACCACTTATCTGGATAGGGCTGGCAACTTGTGGGTAGGAACTTTGTATGGGGTAAATAAGGCAATATTAGAACCAAATCCCTTCCAAACTTTTCAGCTTAACCCAGCCCCAGCCTCGTTTATTCGAAAAGAAAATCAAATTTATCAGATCTTGGAAGACCAGAAGGGAGTATTGTGGCTGGCGGTAGATGATCTGGGTATTTGTAAGTTTGATAGAAAAACAGGGGCCTACCAAATCATTCCTCTTGACCCGGTAAACCCTAAGGCCACTTATCCCGGATATGGATTTCCCATGGTGGAAGATCAGCAAGGAAGGTTATGGGCTGGTACCATCGTCGAAAAAGCCTTGTTTCTATGGGAAGAGGAGAAGGGGCAGTTCAGAAGATTTGACTGTGAAATCAGTCCTACCAACCTGGCCGCTGCACCCAATGGGCACATTTGGATGGGTAGCAACAGCAAAGGGCTGGCTTCTTTTGATCCGGTCAAAGAATCTTTTACGTATTACAGTCCTTCCTCAGAGCCTGATGGTTTCCCTTTTAAAACCAGAATCTTTGACTTGATTGCCAATAAGTCTGGTTCAATATGGATCGTGTCAGCCGCCATGGGCGTGATAAAACTGGAACCTCAATCCAGCAAGTTTTCATCATACAACATGTTTGAAAAATCCCCCCAATTCAGGATTAATGACATTGCCCCACTTTGTATTCTTGAAGACAGCAAGGGTATGATTTGGCTGGGAACTACGCAGGGAGGGCTCACTTCTATCAACGCGTCCACTGGAGAAATTACCTCATTTACAGTCAAAGAAGGTCTGGGAAGCAACAGAGTCACAAGCATTGAGGAGGATGAATTTGGGCAGCTCTGGCTTGGTACCAATAAAGGATTAACCCGTTTCGATCCAATTAGCAAAGAAGTGAGGAATTTTGGCAAAAGTGAAGGAGTTTCGGTAGAATATTTTCTGGAAAACAGTTCCTATGCAAAAAAGGGAAAGATGTTCTTCGGTACGCCCCAGGGATTCCTGACATTTGATCCAGCCGCTATTCAAGATAGAGAATTGGATTTGCCCATTTTTATCACACAAGTCCAATCACAAGGGAAAATATTGCCACAAATTGATTCCATGATTGAGTTGCCATATGATCAAAATTTTGTTTCCTTCGACTTCACGGCCATTAATTTTCAGTCCCCTGATAAAACACATTTTGCCTATCAACTGGAAGGAGTGGATCCGGATTGGGTATACAGTGGAGACAGGCGGTTTGTCAGTTATGCTCAGTTAAGGCCAGGAAATTATACTTTCAGGGTAAAAGCTTCGCTGGATAACTTAATTTGGAAAGAGCAAATGGCCTTGTTCTCTTTCAAAATTCTACCCCCATGGTGGGAGACCTGGTGGGCTTATTTGATTTATACCGTGTTTGCTTTCAGTTTGCTGTTTGGGTTAAGGTTTTTTATCAAAAGAAGGGAAGCACTTAAACACGAACTTGCCCTAAAAGCACTGGAAACTGAAAAAATGCAAGAAATCGATCATTTGAAATCACGGTTTTTTGCGAACATTTCCCATGAATTCAGAACCCCATTGACCCTTATTTTGGGACCTCTCGAAACCATTATCCCAACAAGTATCGGCAGACAAAGGCAGATTTTTGAAATGATGAGCCGTAATGCCCGTCGCCTCCAACATTTGATCAACCAATTGCTGGACTTATCAAAACTTGAAGCCGGTAGTATGAAAATAGAGGCCAATCCTGCGGCCATCACTTCATTTCTTAAGGTATTGATCTTGTCTTTTTCTTCCTTGGCGGAGCGGAGAGAGATCAAATATGTGATGAGGTATCCCTCTGAAAACCCTATCGTCTACTACGATGCCGATAAAGTCGAGAAAATCATCACCAATTTGATTTCCAATGCCTTCAAGTTTTCAGATAAAGGTGGTCAGGTTACAGTGATGGTCAAATTCCTCTCTTATGATAAAATTCAGCCACCAAAATGGATGACGGATTTTGAACCCACTGAGACGATAAAAATGCTAGAATTAAAGGTGATGGATGAAGGGACAGGGATTCCTGCAGATCAACTCAAGCGGATTTTCGATAGATTTTATCAAGTGGATGATTTTTCAACCAAAGGAAAAGGTGGAAGTGGCATCGGTTTGTCTATGGTAAGAGAACTGGTGGAATTGTATGAGGGGGAAATCCGTGTGAATAGCAGCTTGGGAGAGGGGACAACCTTTTGGGTAAGGCTTCCCATGCCTATGCTCGGACAGGAAGAACTGGCGGTTGTCGAACCAGATACAAGAAAGGATCACCTAAGAAATTTGCCTTATTTGGATTTAGAAGAGGAGAACATAGGGATAAAAGGGCAATTCCTCCTGAAAGACAATCATTTACCATTGATTTTGTTGGTGGAGGATAATCGAGATATTCGTTTGTATATCAAAGAAGCGCTACAAAACCAATATCAAGTGATAGAAGCGGTGGATGGTGAAGAGGGATTGGAACTTGCTATGGAAACCATTCCTGACCTTATCTTGAGTGATGTGATGATGGATAGAATGGATGGGGTATCGATGTGTAAAAGACTAAAAAACGACGAGAAAACGGCCCATATTCCGCTTATTCTGCTGACAGCCAAAGCATCCGGAGACCATAAAATCCAAGGTTTGGAATCCGGTGCTGATGATTATGTCATCAAACCTTTTGAGGCCAATGAACTACTGGTCCGCATCAAGAACCTGATCCAAAACCGTAAAAAAATGAGGGAACATTTCAGCAGAGAAATCCTGCTTCAACCTGCAGGAATACCCATCAGTTCTGTGGATGAAAAGTTCCTTCAAAAAATAATGTTGGCTTTGGAAACAAACATGGATAATCCGCTTTTTGGTGTGGAAGATTTGGGAAAGGAAGCCAACATGAGTAGAATGCAGTTGCACCGAAAGCTCAAAGCCATTACGGATTACAGTCCAGGGGAATTCATCAAGATTTTCCGATTAAAAAGGTCCGCAGAATTGCTTTCCAAAGGGGCCGGGAATGTTTCGGAAGTAGCCATGATGGTGGGTTTTCAGGATCCTTCTTATTTTACCAAATGCTTCCAAAAACAATTCGGTATGAGCCCGACAGCCTACTTAAACAACATGGCCAACCAAGAAAAATAAACTCATCAACTTTATAACACGTCACATTGGTCCTCCTTAAGAAAGTGCTGGAGGGAATTCTAAAGTCCAATGAACTAATTTTTTTATTTAGCCTCCAAAATATTTCATGGTTGTTTTTTAGTGTTGATAATTAATCATACTTTTGATATATAAAATCTGAAATATTTATGAAAAGTACAATTTTTATTATTTTGTTTATGTTTTTTGGTCAAGCAGTCTTTGCGCAATGGAGCTTGGATCTGGAAACTGGATTGGGATTTCCAGGTTACAATGAGGTGAGAATCCCCAATCAAGGTGGCACAAACTTTGATTTTAATCGGGATTTTGAGGCAAGAGGGGCAGTAGTTCCTCTCAGGATTAGGCCAGGGTATACTTTTGGCAAAAACCATGTGTTTGGACTTTTTGCTCCTCTAGGGATCTATTATGAAGGCAACGCCCCTTTCCCCATCCAATTTCAACAAACGCAGTTTGAAGAAGGAGCTGAAATCGCGGGATTTTATAAATTCAATAGCTATAGATTGACTTATCGGAGGGATTTGGTGCTCACTGACAGATGGACACTTGGCTTGGGTTTTACTGCCAAGATAAGGGATGCAACTGTAAGACTGACATCCGGTGATCAGACAGACCGTAAAGATGATGTAGGCTTTGTGCCTTTGGTTCATATCTTTGCTGCCTACCACATGAATGGTTGGAGTGCGTTTGTGGAAGGAGATGGCTTGGCTGGGGGTCCGGGGAGGGCATTTGATTTTTTAATTGGAGCAAAAGCTCCGATTTCTGAAAAAGTCAGTATAAAGGCTGGGTATAGGATCTTGGAAGGCGGGGCAAATGTGGACGAGGTGTATAATTTTACCCTTATCAATTTTGCTTCAGTTGGATTGATCTGGGTTTTGGGGGACAGGAAGTAAAATTTCACAATCCTTTCACCAAACCCTTGTATTTTTTGATCAAAGCTTCATTGTGGGCTTCTCCCTCATCCGCATTGGAGCTGCTGAAAATTTCCGGACTGATTCCCTTTTTTACTAAATTTTCAGCGGCTTGAACCATGATGCTCTGTAAGATGACGGTGCCTATCACAGTAGATGTGGCGCCTACCTTAAAATCAATTCCCTCAAGTTGCACACAAGCATCTCCGATGTCTCCAAAATTGTCAAAGTAAATGTCCGAAACCTCATGAAGTTTTTTTCCTGAGGGATGTCTGGAATCCACGGAAGCGCTGTGGTTCAGGTTGGTGATCACAATGATTTTGGCTCCCTTTTCTTTGGCGATCAAGGCCATGTCTATGCTGACTGTATTGCGGCCGGAATTGGAGGAAATGATGAAACAATCTTTTTCATTGATATTAAAAATGTGGAGGAGTTTGGCCGCATACCCTTCTTTTCGCTCCACTTCAGTACTTTTAGAAGCATCTACATGTAACATTAGGGCATCATCCAAAATGGGAATGACTCTTGCAAATCCTCCAGCACGGTAGAAAATTTCTTCGGCAAACATGTGGGAGTGGCCCGTGCCGCTGCTGTAAATAAAACCTTCCTTTTCTAAGGTTTCAGCTACCCATTGGGCAGCTTGCATGATTTTTTCACTTTGCGTTTTGATTAAGCTCAGCTTTTCTTCGATTTTTTTTTGATAGATCTGATGGGCTTCCATGGGTAAGGAGATTAATTGATGATGATTTCATCCACAAACACCCAGCCTTTGTCATTCGGTGACTGATGCCACTGGGGAAGTTTTTGGAGGGGATAAAGTGATAGTTTGATTCCTGAAATTTTTTTAGGATCGTTCAAATCAAGATTTATCTGATCCAATCGGGGTTCTGAAAAATTTTTGGGCATGGTAGGATTAAATTCCAGCGACTTTTCCCATTCTCCTTCTTCCTGCTTGATCCACTGAATGACTTTTACCGGAGGAAAAATGTGAGACTGTTCATGGAGTAAAAGACTGACCGTGACGGAATTGATGACTTTAGGTTCGTCAAAATGCATTTCCAGGACAAACGGATTGTCCTGAAAACCAAGCCATTTACCTGAACTGAAATTCAGATCTCCCTTTTCTTGGTCAAACAAGGTTTCCGCTCCCCGGCCTTTGTACTTGTCATGTGGAGGAAAGTCTAGTGAAAAACTGTCTGGACTATGGGCTGCCTTCAGAAAGATGGCTTTGGTTACACCACTGCCTATCCAGCCCGGAGCAAATGCCCTGGCTTGGAGCTGGGTATTTTCGGTGATCGTGATCGGACCCTCATAGACCAGATGATTGCTGCTGTCAGGAATGCTCCCATCCAAGGTATAAAATAGGCTTGCGCTTCCGATGGGATGTTTGATGCTGACCGTCTGTGCGGTAGAGAAAATGGGTTTGTCAAAAACCAAAGATGGGGGATTGAGAGCATAAGTCTCTCCCTCATCCATAAAGCCTAAATCTATCAATATCTCAGGTCTTGCAAGCTGCAAGGCACTTACATCACTTTCCTCAAAGCCGGTTTTCCAAAGGTATAGTTTTTCCAAAGCAGGGAAGGATTCCAGCAATTCCAGAACTTCCGCTTCCAAAGTATTTCCAACAAGTGAGAGTGACTTGAGGTTTTTCAGAGGTTGGAGTAACCTTAAATCTTTGGAATTGACCCCCGTAAAATTCATTTGAAGTTTTTCAAGCTGATCGAATTCTGCCAGCTGTTGAAGGTCCGCCTCTGCAAGGGGTATTTGGTTGAGATTAACAGAAACTATTTGCCCAGCAATTTCACTTAGATCCTGTAAATGGCTTGTTTGGTATTGGTCTCTACCAAAAAACCGGACAGATAAAGCCGGGGATCCTGGATAAAGAGGCTCAACCCTCCGGTAAAAATTATTCAGTTTTCGTATCGTTCCGGGATCAGCAGCCGAAAAACCATAACCTTTTTCAGTATTGAATTTCAGGCTGGCCAGTTGAAAAATGGCTTCCTCTTCCGGATAGTCCAAAACCTTTTTGTCAAAATCTACCCCTGAAATGATCCACGCTTCGATAAGGTTTTTTTCTTCCTCAGTAAGCTGGATTTTCCCTTTTGGGGGCATGTGTTCTTCCTCTTCCAAAGGAAGATGAATTCTTTTGAGCATCAGACTTTGTTGGGGATTTTCCGGATCAAAAAGCGGCCCTGATTCTCCTCCGGCCAACATGTGGCTGATTTGATCCATGCGCAGTTCGCCCTTCTTTTTGGTGGCTTTATGGCAGCTGATGCACTTTTGTTCGAGTATGGGCTGTATGACATGATCGAAAGCCACCGCCTCCTCCAGACTGACTTTGATCGGTTCGTTTTTTTTCAGAGGTTCGGTCAAAAAAGACTCTCCATGCGTAATCGAAGCCCCAAGATGTCCTGTTATAGTCACCAAGAGTAAACTGGCCAACGCCGGGATCAGGACCAAACCTTTCTTTTCCTTAACAAAAACCACATACCAAAGCGAAGCCATCCAGAAGACCCCCAATCCAGTCCACTTGTGGTAAGCAATCTCCTCAGGCCCATATCCTGGTTCCTGGGACAAGATCAACCCGGCCAGTGCAGTAATACCAGTCAGAAGGCAACTGATTAATAAAAGCCATCTGACAAGGTTTCTATGGGTTTCCGGGGGATCAATCAGGTTTGGAAATAGCTGTAGCAATCCTGTCAATAGCAAAAGGACGATGGGAAAATGGAGGATCAGGGGGTGCATCCTACCCAGCACTTGAAACCATGCTGGCAGAACCAACAGACTTTCACCCAGCAACAGGACCAGAATGAAAAAATGGGAAGCAAATAGCAGATTTTCGAGTAGTCGGATCAGCGAACTGGTTTTATTCATAGGAAATTCTTTCTTCATCCAGCCTATCCTATACCAAAAGGTCCTTAACTACTTTGCCGTGTACATCTGTCAGCCTATACCGTCTTCCAAGGTGCCTGAAAGTCATTTTTTCGTGGTCGATTCCCAAAAGATGCAGCATGGTCGCCTGGAAATCATGGACATGTACCGGATTGTCGGTGACATTGTAACCAAACTCATCTGTTTCGCCATAGACCATGCCGGATTTGACGCCACCTCCGGCCATCCAGATGGAAAAGGCCCTTGGATGGTGATCCCGACCATAGTTGTCTACGGACATTTTTCCTTGACAGTAGTTGGTCCGGCCGAACTCCCCACCCCAAATCACCAGGGTTTCGTCGAGCATTCCTCTTTGTTTGAGGTCGGTAATCAAGGCCGCTGAAGCCTGATCCACATCCTTGGCCTGTCCAGCCATTTCATTGGGAAGGTTGCCATGCTGATCCCAGCCTTGATGGTACAGCTGGACAAAACGCACTCCATTCTCAGATAATTTTCTTGCAAGTAGGCAGTTGGCTGCATAGGTTCCAGGCACGAGGCAATCAGGCCCATACAATTTGATGATGCTGTCGGGTTCCTTGGAGATATCAGTTACTTCTGGAACGGCTGTTTGCATCCTGTAGGCCATTTCATATTGCTGGATTTTAGCCTGTATCTCTGGGTCCCCAAACTGCCGGTAACTCATTTCATTCAAGGCTGCAATCTGATCCAGCATTTTCCTACGGTCCTCTCTACGCATGCCTTTGGGATCGGACAGATAGAGTACCGGATCTTCACTGGCTGAAAATTGCACTCCTTGGTGAACAGAATCCAGAAAGCCATTGGTCCAAAGCTTGGAATAAACCCCCTGCCCGTTGCCTTTGCCTCTGCTAAGGAGCACACAGAAGGCAGGCAGGTTACTGTTTTCACTGCCCAGCCCATAACTCAGCCAAGCGCCCATACTGGGCCGGTTTCCGACCTGAGCTCCTGTTTGGAAAAAAGTAAGGGCAGGGTCATGGTTGATGGCTTCAGTCTGCATGGATTTGACAATACAAATGTCATCCACTATTTTGGCGGTATGGGGAAACAATTCACTGATCCAGGCACGGGACTGTCCGTATTGGTCAAATCTGTAGTAGGAGCCTACCAAGGGAAAGGAATCTTGCCCGGAGGTCATCCCGGTAAGCCTTTGTCCCATGCGGATGGAAGCAGGCAGTTCCTGTCCCATGTATTGGCTTAATAAAGGCTTGTAATCAAAGGATTCCAACTGAGAAGGAGCACCGTTCTGAAACAGATAGATCACCCTTTTAGCCTTGGGCGCAAAATGCGGTACAGCAGCCATCAAGGCACCTTCATCGATACCACCGTTCCCCCTGAAAAAGTCGGGGATCAACAGGGAACCCAAAGCCACACTACCCAGTCCCAAACTCAGTTTGGAAAGGAATTTCCTTCTGTTCTGGTTCAATCCATGTTCCAATGTTTCCTTTTCCATATCAGCTTTTGGTAATGGTTTCCTCCAGGTTGTACAAGGCCACGATGACTTGGGTAAGCGCGGCAAGTTCCGGCGAGATTTCGGTCGACTTTATCGGGAATTCTCCTATCCGAACGAGAGGATCCAGATTATCCGGATTCTTCTCAAAACGTATTTTTTCTTCCTCAAAATAATTCTGCAGCAAATTGATTTCTTGGTTTGAAGGAGTGCGGCAAAGGATTCTTTCGAAGGCTTCTTTCAGCGCGGTTTTTTCATTTTCTTGGCTCATCAAAAGCCTCTCGGCCAATACCCTTGATGCTTCCAAAACAAGGGGGTCATTCAACATGGCCAAAGCCTGCAAGGGAGTATTGGTATTGCCCCGCTTGACCTCACAAAGGTCGCGGTTTGATCCATCAAAAATAATGGGCTGAGGAGGTGGAGAGGTGAGCTTGATGAAGGTGTAAAGCCCCCTTCGGTAGAGTTTATCTCCTCGGTCCTGCTGGTAGGTAGCCAAGAGTCCCCTTCCAGAGGTGGATGCTTCCCATAGGCCTTCAGGCTGGTAGGGCTTCACACTGGGGCCGCCTATTTCACTGACCAGCAGTCCACTGCTGGCCAATACATGGTCCCTTACACTTTCTGCCTTCATGCGGATGCGGGGGGCACGGGACAGGTAGATGTTTTCAGGATCTTTTTCAAACTTTTTAGGATCCACCACGGCCGATTGTTGGTAGGTGGCGGAAGAGAATATCTGGGTGAGCAGCCTTTTGATGTCCCATCCGTTTTCCATAAAATCCACTGCCAGCCAGTCAAGCAATTCGGGGTGGGAGGGAAGGTCTCCCTGCATGCCAAAATCCCCGGTGCTTTTTACCAGTCCCTGACCAAATATTTCCTGCCAGATCAGATTCACAATTACCCTGGAAGTAAGGGGGTTTTTTGGATCTGTGGTCCATTTGGCCAGTCCGAGGCGGTTTCGTGGATATTCCTCAGGAAAATCCATAATGGCCGCAGGGGTGTTTGCAGTAACTTCTCTCGAAGGGGCATCGTACAGTCCTCGGTTAAGCATGTATGTGGTCCTGACCGTATCCAGTTCTTCCATGACAGACACCATCAGTTTGCTGCTGTCGGAATGGTTGATAAAACTCAGCAGCTCATCGATGTCTTCCCGTTCAATCCAGAGAATTGGGGTTTTGGCAGGTTTGGATTCCTGCACATCCCCTTCGTAGCCTTTTTCGGGGGTATTGTTAAAGAAAGCATACAGCTGAAAATAATCTTGCTGAGAGATGGGGTCATATTTGTGGTCATGACATTGGGCACATTCCGCAGTGATTCCAATGATTCCTTTGCTGAAGGTATTGGTTTTGTCCAGAACATATTCTACCCGGTATTCTTCATCAATGACGCCACCCTCCTCTGTATATTTATGGTTTCGGTTAAAGGCGGTAGCTAATATCTGTTCTTTGTTGGCATCAGGAAGCAGGTCTCCTGCCAGCTGCCAGGTGATAAACTGGTCATAGGGCATGTTTTGGTTAAATGCATGGATGACCCAGTCCCGGTAAGGCCATTGTGTCCTGATGTTGTCATCCTGATAACCGTAAGAATCTGCATAGCGGGCAATGTCTAGCCATAAAACTGCCATTCGTTCTCCGTAAGAGGGCTGAGTCAAAAGATGATCAATCGTCTTTATGTAAGCCTCTTCACCAGAGTCCTCTTCAAATTTTCTCAACATTTCAGGACTTGGGGGCAGCCCGGTGATGTCGAGGCTGATTCTTTTCAGCAACGCATGGGCTTGGGCAGGTGAATTTGGTTTTAGTCCAATTTTCTGCATGCCAGCCAGCATAAAGTGGTCGATTTCGTTTTTCGGCCAGTCTTTGGCCTTGACTTCTGGCACTTTGGGTTTGATTGGAGAAACAAAAGCCCAATGGGGTTCATACACCGCTCCCTGTTTGATCCAGTTTTTTAAAATCTTTATTTCATTTTCTGTCAACTTAAGGTTTGACTCAGGAGGGGGCATCATTTCTCCTGGATCCTCGGAGGAGATGCGACTGACCAGTTCTGATTTCGCCACATCGCCTGGTATGATGGCATGGGCTCCGGGATTTTCCGATAGAGCCGCATAGGCCGCCTCAGCTTGGTCGAGCCTTAATCCTGCCTCTCTCTTGTTGGCATCAGGACCATGGCAGGCAAAACATTTGTCTGATAAAATGGGGCGTACATGAAAATTGTAACTGACCTGATCTGAATCCTTCAAAATGGTCCCAACTTCTGTATTTTCCTTACAGGAAACTGCGAAAAGAATGGTAAAGACCAGGAAAATATGGGGCCATTTGGGGTGCATCGGACAATGGGTTTGTAATCAGAACATTATGGTCAATCTCGTAAAAAATTAAGTAAATAACAATCCTTCCATAAAATTTTAGAAAATATAGAAGCGGTGAAAATAAGTTGTGAGAAAAGTTAATTTTTATCACCCCGGGACAGGAAAGGACTTTTGAAGCAACTGAGGTGAGTCCTATTGGAAACAGCCAATTCCCTATCTGTTTTTTTCCCAGGTAGGGCTATCCTATTTCATGTAAACTAGCCAAAAAATTGACTAAACAGATCAAATTATATTTGCTGATAAAAACCCACAATTGGTTGGCGATTTACCCCAATCAGATAATTTCTTATGAAAATAATTCTGGTTATGTCCTACATGATTTTTAGACTTTCAGAGAAAGAATTAAATAAATTTAAATTAGCTTTCACTTTTTATTTGCTAGTTCAAAAAAACACCATGAAAAAACTGATCCTTTTCTTACTCCTATCATGGGTTGCATTGCCTTCCCATGCGCAAAAACAGAAAAATGACAATCGTTTTACAGGTCTGGATGCCGAACTTAACCAAGTCCTCGAAACCTGGAATGCTGCCGGTTTTGCCGTTGCAGTAGTAGAAAAAGATAAAATTTTGTATTCAAAAGGGTTCGGTTACAGGGATTATGAGCAAAAAATTCCGGTGACTCCCAATACACTTTTTGCTATCGGGTCAAGCAGCAAGGCTTTTACTTCAGGGCTTTTGGGGATTTTGAGAGAGGAAGGCAAATTGTCCTTTGATGACAGCCCCATCAAACACATCCCTGAACTCCGGTTTTACAGCAATGAGATGAACAACCTCATCACCATCCAGGATATGATGACCCACAGGACCGGGCTTCCCAGGCATGATTTGAGCTGGTACTTTTTCACGACACAGTCCCGGGATACTTTGATGCAACGGATCCAATACCTTGAGCCTTTTGCCCAAGTCAGGGAAAAATGGTATTACAACAATTTTATGTTTTTGGCCCAGGGAGTAATTACAGAAAGGATTACCGGAAAAACATGGGAAGAAAACCTGAAGGAAAAATTATTTGACCCTTTGGAAATGAATGCCAGCAATGCAATGATTGATGGGTTGAAAAATGGGAAAGAGGCTGCTTTTGGCTACGAAGTAAAAAATGACTCCCTTATCAAGAAGATGGACTACTATGACATTGCTGCCATGGGGCCTGCAGGCAGCATCAACAGCAGTGTCAATGAAATGTCAAACTGGCTGATTACCTGGATCAATGGCGGCAAATTCAAAGAAAAACAGATCCTGCCTGAATCTTATGTAAAAGAAGCGATGAGTCCGCAGATGATCATGGCAAACAGTCTTCCGGACAAGGAATTTCCCGACATGCACCTCAGTACCTATGGATACGGATGGATGATCTCTTCCTACAAAGGCCATTACAGGGTAGAACATGGGGGAAATATCAATGGCTTTTCCGCCAATGTGGCTTTTTTCCCATCAGACAGTATCGGAATTGTGGTTTTGGCCAATCAAAACGGGTCACCCATTCCTGCCATAGTGAGAAATATAATCAGTGACCGCATGCTGAAAGTTGAAAAAACAGATTGGAACAAAATACAAAAAGAAAAAGCAGACGAAGCCAAAAAACAGGCAGAATCCGGTAGGGCAGAATCAAAATCCATCCAAAAGAAAGGTACCAAAACCTCCCATATTTTGGCAGAGTTTACCGGGGATTATGACCATCCGGGATACGGAACCATTGCGGTACTGTTAGACCGGGATTCTCTTTTTGCTCAGACGCCTTATGAAAAAGTTTGGCTGAAGCACTTTCATTACAATATTTTCTCATTGGTGGGGATGGAAGATGGGAAGGTGGATACCACCATCGTTTCTCCTATGCAATTCAATTTCAGGATCAATGATTTGGGGGAAATTGCCTCCCTGTCATTCAAAGCAGAACCCACCGTAGATGCCATTGAATTCAAGCGAAAACCCAAAGAGATAGCGGTGGATAAAGAGACCCTTGAAAAGTATGCAGGAGAATATGAGCTTGCTGGACAAAGCATTAAATTCTACCTTAAGGAAGGAAATGAAAACACCTTGTTCCTATTTGTTGCCGGTCAACCTGAGTATGAACTTTTGGCTATCGGAAAAGATAAATTTAGCTTGAAAATAGTGGAAGGGTATTCCATAGAATTCTCGGAGGACGAAAGTGGAAAGATAAATGAAGCTACCTTTACCCAACCCAATGGCGTATTTGTGGCGAAGCGGAAATGAACGAAATTTGAATTTATGGAAAGTAGGACATGCATGCATTGCCTTTATTCCATACCATGTGTAAGGATTGAATCATGTCTTGCCGGGTTTTGGCTCAACAAGGAAATTACTCAAAGAAAAGGTTTGCAGCCAAAGCACAAAAAAAGCTGAATTTGCGTAAAGACCTAAAGAAAAAAAGCTGGTACAAGACCAGCTTTGATTATTTTTTGATTGTTGAAAAGTCAAACGATTCCAGGAATTTGGTGGTATAATTACCCGCCTGAAATTGTTCGTTTTCCAAAAGTGCAATGTGGAAAGGGATTGTGGTTTTGATTCCGTCGATGACAAATTCTTCCAGCGCCCTTTTCATCCTAACTATTACCTCTTCTCGGGATTGTCCGCTCACTATCAGTTTGGCAATCATAGAGTCGTAATTGGGGGGAATGACATAGCCTGCATATACATGGCTGTCTACTCTGACCCCTCTGCCGCCGGGGAGGTGTAGATTTTGGATCTTGCCCGGACTTGGTCTGAACCCGTTGCTGGGGTCTTCCGCATTGATTCGGCATTCCATAGCGAATAGCTTTGGGATATAGTTTTTTCCCGAGATCTTGGCTCCTGAAGCTACCTTGATCTGCTCTTTGATCAGGTCAAAGTCTGTCACCTCTTCTGTGATGGGGTGCTCTACCTGTATCCTCGTATTCATTTCCATAAAATAAAATTTCCGGTGTTTGTCAACCAGAAATTCTATGGTTCCCGCTCCTTCATAGGCAATGGCTTCTGCCCCTTTAATGGCAGCCTTGCCCATGGCATCCCTTAGTTCTTCAGTAATGAACGGGGAAGGGGTCTCTTCAAGCAATTTTTGGTGTCTTCGCTGAATGGAACAGTCCCTTTCAGACAAATGACAAGCTCTTCCGTCACTGTCACCCACGATTTGAATTTCAATGTGGCGGGGATCCTCTACAAATTTTTCAAGATAAAGTCCGTCATTGCCAAATGCTGCTCCAGATTCCTGTCTTGCATCATCCCAAGCTTTTTTAAATTCACTTTCTTCACGGACAATACGCATACCTCGGCCTCCTCCACCAGCAGTTGCTTTAAGTATGATGGGATACCCTATTTCCAAAGCGATTTTCTTTCCTTCTTCTACAGAACTCAACAAACCTTCTGAACCGGGAATGGTCGGCACGCCTGCTTCCTTCATGGTGGCCTTGGCGGAAGCCTTATCACCCATTCTATTGATCATATCCGGGCTGGCACCTATGAATTTGATGTTGTATTCTTCACAAATCCGGGAGAATTCTGCATTTTCAGACAAAAAACCATAGCCGGGATGTATCGCATCCGCGTTGGTGATTTCTGCAGCTGCGATGATTCTGGGAATATTGAGGTAAGATTCCCTGCTCGGAGCCGGACCTATACAAACCGCTTCGTCAGCAAAGCGCACATGTAAACTGTCCTTGTCTACTGTGGAATAGACTGCCACAGTTTTGATTCCCATTTCTTTACAGGTCCTGATGATTCTCAGGGCGATTTCACCTCTATTGGCAATTAGTACTTTTTTAAACACAGTTTTTTGGGTTGGTGAAACAATGTAATTATTATCCTTCTGGATCTACTAAAAACAAAGGCTGATCGTATTCTACCGGTGTGGCATTGTCGACCAATATTTTGACCACTTTTCCGGATATCTCAGATTCGATTTCATTGAAAAGTTTCATGGCTTCGATGATGCAGACCGTCTGACCTGCTGAAATAGTATCTCCTACATTGACAAAAGCATCAGTATCAGGACTAGGGGTTCTATAAAAGGTACCGATCATGGGAGATTTCACCTCGATGTATTTGGATTGATCTTCGCCTTTGGAGGCAGGTGGAGTGGAAGGTGCCGGGGAAGGATTCGGTGCAGGGGTATTGGATTGGGTTTGTTGGGGTGCTGCAGTGATGACTTCAGTAACTTTTGCAGCAGGTACTTCCGCGTTTTTCTTAATAGAGAGTTTGAACTCATCTGTCTCGATTTTCACTTCAGCCAATCCTGAATTTGAAATAAAATCTATTAACTCCTGTATCTCTTTTGCTTTCATGATTTTTTGGTTTTAGGAAACTCAGTATCGGTATTTGGGTTGGTATATTGCATAAAAACACTAAAGCTATGTAATTTAATAAAATCGCATAGCTTTTAAAATTATTTTACTCTTTCGGAATAAGAACCATCTCTGGTGTCCACCTTGATCATGATGTCCTGCTCCACAAAAAGGGGCACCATAATGGTTGCTCCAGTCTCCAGTGTGGCTGGTTTCATGGCATTGGTGGCTGTGTCGCCTTTGATACCAGGTTCAGTATAGGTAATCATCAATTCCACAAATGGCGGCAATTCCACTGAAAGCGGGGTTTCGGTCTCATCATGGACCAAGATGTCTACTTCCTGACCTTCCTTCAGAAGGTCAGCTCTTTGTATCAGTTTTTCCTCGATGGGAATCTGTTCAAAGGAGTTCATGTCCATAAAATGGTGGCCCATATCATCGGCATAAATGAACTGATGAGGCCTTTTTTCCACTCTAGCCGTTGTGACTTTTTCTCCGGCATTGAAGGTTTTTTCCAATACTTTTCCTGAGGTCAGGCTTTTTAGCTTAGTTCTCACAAAAGCCGCTCCCTTCCCCGGTTTGACATGTTGGAATTCCACGATGGTATATATATCATGATTGAATTCCAAACAAAGACCGTTTTTAAAATCCGCAGTACTAGCCATTCATTTTGCTTTTAGTAAAGGTTATTTGGGGTCATAGCCCCATTTTAAATAGATTGACCCCCATGTAAATCCGCCTCCAAAAGCAGCGAGGATGATGTTGTCTCCTTTTTTTAATTGTGATTCGTAATCCCAAAGACATAAGGGGAGTGTTCCGGCAGTGGTATTGCCATACTTTTCTATATTCATCATCACTTTTTCGGGACCGATTCCCATCCGGTTGGCCGTTGCATCAATGATTCTTTTATTGGCTTGGTGAGGTACTAGCCAAGCAACATCTTCTGATTTCAGGTTATTTTGGGCCATGATTCTGGCACTTACTTCCGCCATATTGGTCACTGCAAATTTGAATACAGTGGATCCTTCCTGATAGGCAAAATGTTCACGGGCGGCAACTGTATCCGCTGTGGCAGGCTTACGGCTACCTCCTGCTTTCATGTGTAAAAATGGTGCTCCGCTGCCATCTGTGTGAAGCAGACTGTCCATCACCCCCACTTCCTCGTCGGTAGGTTCCAATAATACGGCACCTCCACCGTCTCCAAAAATAATACAAGTAGTTCTATCGGTGTAATCTACAATGGCAGACATCTTATCCGCTCCCACGATGATCACTTTTTTGTGCATACCGGTTTCAATGAACTGGCTGCCCATGGTCAGCGCATACAAGAATCCCGAACAGGCGGCGGATACATCAAAACTGTAACTGTTTTTGGCACCCACATTATCAGCGATGATATTGGCTGTCGCAGGAAAAGGCATATCTGGGGTGACGGTAGCGCAGATGATTAAATCAATTTCCGAAGGATCTGTGTTGGTTTTTTCCAGTAGTCCTTTAACTGCTCCGGTTCCGATCACAGAAGTTCCCTGTCCTTCCCCCTTTAAAATCCTTCTTTCTTTGATCCCGGTTCTGGAGGTAATCCACTCATCATTGGTTTCTACCATGGTTTCCAGTTCTTTGTTGGTTAAAACATAATCTGGAACCCATCCTTCCACTCCGGTAATGACAGCTCTTGTTTTTTTCATGAAATTCTTATTTGGATAAACCTGTCGCTTCCCGAAAGCAATCAAGGTTTCCATTTTTGTTCTTCAATTTCTGTTTTATAGGCGAAAGAGAAATTTTAAGATCGGATTTAAGTTTCCAAAATTATTTAAAATGTCCCGCTCCGCCAAGTCTTTTTGCGACTAGAATCCTAAATGTAAGGTTTTTAGCGGCTTAATGAATTCTCTAGCCATTTTAAATCAAAAAATCCACCCGGCTCGTCGGATGGATTTATTGCAGATTGGTCAGCACTAAGGCAAAAACCCAACCTGAAATCTGGTAGTACATTATGCCAAAACTTCTTTTTCTATGATCACTTCGCCCTTGTAATAAAGCTTACCGTCTAACCAAAAAGCCCTGTGAGGCAAATGGAATTCTCCGGTAGTAGGACATTTGGCAAGACCAGGAGCAGACAACTTATAGTGCGTTCTTCTCTTGTCTCTTCTGGTTTTTGAAATTTTTCGTTTAGGATGTGCCATCGCTATATGATTTTAAGATTTGTTCTTTAGTTTTTTTAAAATTTCCCACCTGGGATCTGTTTTATCCGGGTTTTCCTCATCCGCTTTATCCAAAGGTTCAGATTCATCTTCTATTTCGGATACATAGACCATTTCACCTTCACCTTCAAATTCATCCTCATCCATTTCTTCCAGATAATCAGGATGGATTTTTTTGGCCGGTAGCGCCAAAATGATGAATTCATAAATCAACTGTGCCACATTGATATTTGGGGTGTTTCGGGTGATCATGAAGATGTCTTCGTTGATTTCCTTTTCCTCCGCCCCAAACTTGTACAAGACCTTCTGACTTGTTTCCAATGGATGATCAAATTCTTCTAAACTCCGATCACAGGTCAATCTAACCGTTCCGGTGATGTTGAATTGGGTCTCAATTAAGTTGGGTAGCTTGTTGACTGCTACAAGTGCTGTCAGGCTACCTTTTTGGATCAGATTGTTTTCTTTGATCAAAGCAAAGAAAGGATCTGATATTTCAAAGGTGAATTCATGTTGGCCTTCATTTAATTTGATGACCTCAATTTCGTAAGCTCTCCAGAGTTTCACGCTTCCTCCTCTTAAATTAAGACCGCAAATTTAGTGAAGTATTTTAGAATAATAAAATTTGCTTGAGAATAATTTCATATATAACTCCGGTGCGGAGGGGATTAACCCTCTTCCCAGTTTTTGTTTTGAACGATAATGTCATAAGCCATAAGGATGGCAGCCCGCATGGATCCTTCATCGGCAATGTTTTTGCCGGCAATGTTGTAGGCTGTGCCATGGTCCGGGGAAGTGCGGGTAAATGGAAGTCCGGCAGTGAAGTTCACCCCATCCTCAAAATGGAGCGTTTTGAAAGGGATGAGTCCTTGATCGTGGTACATGGCCAATATTCCATCAAATTTTTTGTGGTGTAGCATCCCGAAAAAGCCATCAGAGGGGTAGGGACCAAAGACCATGATTCCTTTTTCTTTGTATTCCCTGATCAGGGGTTTCAGAATTTCTTCTTCCTCTCTGCCGAGTAGGCCATCCTCTCCTGCATGTGGATTAAGTCCCAAAACTGCGATTTTAGGTTTGTTGATTCCAAAATCAGTTACCAAAGAATGAATCATGATGTCCAGTTTTTTCCGGATATTTTCAGGCGTGATGGCAGCAGCAACCTCGGAAAGCGGCACATGTCCACTTGCCATTCCGATCCGCATGTCCTCAGAGACCATAAACATCAGGCTTTCTTTTGCTCCAAAGGCCTCCGTCAAATACTCAGTATGTCCGACGAATTTCAGTTCTGGGGAATTGATGTTGTTTTTGTTGAGGGGTGCAGTGACCAAAGCATCCAATTTATTGGCTTTTAGGTCTTCGGTAGCCTGTCGAAGCGCATAAAGGGCCAATTTGCCGGCCTCTTGGGTTTCTACTCCCGGTAAAACTTCTGGAGAGTCGTCCAGCACATTGATCACATTGTTTTTTCGGTGGTTGACCTCGTCCACATTGCGGATCTGCATGAAGTTGAAATCTTCCAGGTTGAGCAGCTTTTTGTAAAAAGTCAGGGCTTTGCCATGGGCATAGATGACGGGAGTGATATTTTTGTGCAAGCGGTTGTCCAACAAGGCCTTCATGGTGACTTCAGCGCTGATGCCGTTGATGTCGCCTATGCTGATGCCTATGATGGGTTTATTTTTTTTGATGCTCATGCTGTGAGGTCTAAAGAATTGATTAATCGATTGAGGAAAAGGAGAAAAGCCAAAAGTTTACTTGGAATCACCGCTTTGGCATATTTCGGGTAATTCAGGTTATATTTCTGTCAAGTTTTACAAACCTATGGCAGTTCACTTATATTGTCTTAATTTTGACATGCAATTTATGATATTTTTATCAGAGTACATCCATGCAAAAAGTTAAACCTAAAAAGCACCTCGGCCAACATTTCCTCACAGATCTCCACATCGCCGAACAAATCGCCCAATCGGTGAAGGGTCATAAGGGTGCCCAAAAGGTTTTGGAAATCGGTCCTGGCATGGGAGTACTTACTGACTTTCTTTTGCAATCCAAGTTGGATCTATACCTTGTTGAAATAGACAGGGAGTCCGTCGCTTATTTGACCCAAAAGTATCCCCAACTGGCCGGTAAAATAATTGAAGGGGATTTTTTGAAACATGATTTCAGGCAGGTGCTTCCTGATCAATACATCATTGCAGGAAATTTCCCCTACAACATTTCCTCTCAGATCTTCTTCAGGGTCTTGCAGGAAAGGGATCAGGTGACGGAGGTGGTTTGCATGTTGCAGAAAGAAGTGGCCAAAAGGATTGCTTCCCCAAAAGGGAACAAGGATTATGGAATTTTAAGTGTTTTCTTGCAGGCATTTTACGACATAGAGTTTTTGTTTTCTGTTCCTCCGGAGGTTTTCAACCCTCCCCCGAAGGTCCACAGTGGCGTCATCAGATTGACAAGAAATGAGGTCAAAAATTTGGATTGTGATGAAAAACTGTTTTTCAGGATAGTCAAACAGGGCTTTAACAATCGGAGAAAGACCCTAAGGAATTCGCTCAAACCGCTAGGCTTGTCAGATGAGCTCAAAAGTGAGGCCATTCTGGATAAGCGAGCAGAACAACTGAGTGTGGCTGACTTTGTCAGTTTAACCCATAAAATAGCATTGTCTTGGAACCAATAAAAACATTTGAACTCTCCAAAGAATACCTGGAGAGCCTCAGAGAAGCTATAGAAACAGAGAACAATGATTTCATCAGGGAATCCTTGGATGGAGCCAATGAAGCCGATGTGGCCTCCATACTGGATGAGCTCAACATGGATGAGGCCCTCTATGTGCTGCGTCTTTTGGATCCGGAATTTTCCGCAGATATTTTGATTGAATTTGATGAGGATATCCTCACCAAAGTCATCAGGTCCATGGAGCCTTCCGAACTGGCTTTGCTGATAGACCAAATGGAATCCGATGACGCGGCGGATATCCTCAACCTGCTGCCCGTCAAAGACAGGGAGGATGTGATCAGCAACTTACAAGAGAAGGAGAAGTCAGCTTATATTCTTGATCTGCTGCGTTACGAGGAGGACAGTGCAGGTGGGTTGATGGCCAAAGAATTTATCAAAGCCAACCAAAACTGGAATGTCATTCAGACCATAGAGGAAATCAGAAGGCAGGCCGAAAATGTTGAAAAAATATATTCCATCTATGTGGTGGACAACAAACAGCATTTGTTGGGAAGGGTTTCTCTAAAAAAAATCATTCTGGCATCCGCCAACACCAAAATTGCAGACATTTACGAAGATGATCTCATCTCGGTGCCTACCTATATGGATGAAGAAGAAGTGGCGGAAATCATGCGGAAGTATGACTTGGAATCAGTACCTGTAGTCAATGTCAAAAACAAACTGGTGGGTAGGATCACCGTAGATGACATCCTCGATGTGATCAGGGAACAATCTGAAGAGGATATTCAGGCCATGACTGGTATATCTGAAGATGTGGAAGAATCCGATAGTGTATTCAGACTTTCCAAAGCTCGGCTTCCTTGGTTGTTTATTGGTGTGGTGGGAGGTTTGATGGGGGCACAGATCATAGCATTTTTTGAAGAGGGCCTCAACAAGGTGATTGCATTGGCCTCTTTTATCCCTCTGATCGCTGCTACAGGAGGGAATGTAGGCATTCAGTCCTCTTCCTTGGTGGTGCAGACATTAGCCGCCAAATCTGTTTTTGAGGACTCACTGGCCAAAAGGTTTTTAAAAGTCTTTTTGGTTGCCATTGTCAATGGCATCGCCTTGGGAATTTTTGTTTTCTTGGTAGTAGTCTTCATCTATAGGTTTGAGCCCATGTTTGGACTGACAGTCGGTTTGGCCTTGTTTGCCGTAGTGCTTTTGGCTTCTTTTATGGGTACCATGACACCATTGATACTTGATAAAATCGGCATCAACCCAGCCATGGCCTCGGGACCCTTTATCACCACGGCAAACGATTTGGTGGGTTTAGCCGTTTATTTCATGGTGGCCATGTTGCTGTTGAAACTTTAGGTTAATTTATCAGATATTTATTATAGACTTTATCCTGCCCCATCAGTAGCTATGAATGTATTGATCATAGATGAAATGCATGAAAGTATCATTCCTTTATTGGAAAATGAAGGATTCCTAGTTGCTTATCAACCAGATATCTCCCGAAAGGAAATCATAGAAATCATACCGAATTTTCATGGATTGATCATCCGGTCAAAAACGCCCATGGACCGGGAGCTGCTCGAAAAAGCAAATCAGTTAAAATTTATCGGACGGGCAGGTGCAGGATTAGACAAAATTGATTTGGATTACTTAAGGGAAAATGACATAGCCCTTTTTCACGCTCCTGAAGGCAATAGAGATGCAGTAGGGGAACATGCCATTGCCATGCTCCTGGCCTTGTTTAATCATCTGGGCAAAGCAGATGCGCAGGTCAGAAAAGGAATCTGGCACAGAGAGGAAAACAGAGGCGAAGAACTCGCTGGCAAAACCATAGGTATTTTTGGTTATGGCAACATGGGAAAGACATTTGCAAAGAAACTCAGGGGCTTTGATGTGAAGGTTTTGGCTTATGATAAATACTTGCGGAATTATGGAGACGATTTTGTGTCTGAAGCCAGTTTTGAACAAATCCAACAAGAAGCTGATGTGTTAAGCATTCATGTTCCCTTAACCGATGAAACCAAAGGCTTTTTTAGTATCCAGGTCCTAGAGCAATTTCAGAAGTCTTTTTATCTCATCAATACAGCAAGAGGAGAGGTAATCACTTTTGATGCCCTTAACGAAGCCCTGCAACGGGGGATTCTGAAAGGGGCCCTTTTGGATGTGCTGGAGAATGAGCGATTAAACAGTTTAAGTACTGCACAAAAGCATTCCTTTCTGAAATTGACTGAAAGGGAAAATGTGCTTTTTTCACCCCATATTGCAGGATGGACTTTCCAGTCCTATGAAAAAATAAACCAGGTATTGGTACAAAAAATCAAAGCCCATTTCCATACTTTCAGTTTGAAGGATTGAACCTTAGAAATTTAAATGAAACAAGAACTGTTAAACGAAAAATACGTAAACCAACTCCATCATGTATATGCCCTTTGAAAAAATGTCCTCCCAGTCCAGGGTTTGGATCTACCAGGCTGACCGGGAATTTTTGTCTGAAGAAAAAGCCATAATTCAAGATAGACTCAAAGCATTTTGCGAGCAATGGGGTACCCATGGCAGTAATTTGTCGACATCTTTTGATATTAAATTCGATCAAATCATCGTTTTAGCCGTAGATGAATCCAAACTGGGAGCGAGCGGTTGTTCGATAGACAGTTCTGTTAAGGTGCTTAGGGAGCTTGAAGCCGCTTTGGGTGTGGATTTGGTCAATCAAGGTAAGGTGTCTTACCTTTCAGATTCGGACAAAGTCTCGGTAAATTCCATTTCAGGAATCAAATCAGCCATTCATGATGGACTTTTGAAACCAGAGACCCTAGTTTTAAATCCCATTGTCAACCAAAAGCAGGATTTAGACAAAAAATGGATCATTCCAGCAAAGGAAAGTTGGTTGAACAAATACTTTGACAATTAATTATTATAAAAGTCATATATTAGAAGCCAAGACGGATAAGCGATATCAATATGAAGTGGAATTACCTATTTGTTGTATTAATAGGCCTTTTTTTTGAAAGCTGCTCGAGTTTGCAGCAAAAAGCCATGAATCAATTTGATGCGGGTGAATACCAATTGGCTATCAGTTCATTTTCTGAAATCCTGGAAAAGGATCCTGACAACATAGAAGCCAACCGCATTGTAGCTGAAAGTTATCGACTCAGCAATAGAATAGAAAATGCCACTGATTATTATGAAAAATTAGTGGAGGGAGACCCTTCTTACGACCACTATTTCCGGTATGCCGAAAGTCTTCGGCACAAAGGTCAATACAAAGAATCCATGGAGGCTTTTGAACAAGCCAAAGCGTATACCAGTGTAGATTCGCTTGTAGGAAAAGCAGATCTTGAAATAGGAAAAATTCAAAAGTTAGATCAAATCGAAGCTTATTGGCCCAACCATGTATTGGAAAATTATGAGCTTCTGAATACCAGAGGCATGGACTATGCCCCAGTAGTAAATGATGGTTTCATATATTTTACAAGTTCCAGAGAGGGAGGGGGTATCTACAATGCTACAGGCCAGTCGTACACCAAACTTTTTAGGGCAAAAGCAGAGGGTATTAAAGTTGATGTGCAGAATGTACAGGCACTTCCCGAATTCAGGAATGAGGAGGGATTGAATCAGGCTGCTATGGCGATCAGTCCGGATGGCAATACTTTTGTGTATGCAAGAGGCAATTCTCTTTCCAAGAGAGATCTTCCGGAAGTAAACCTTTTTGTATCCTATTTTCGAGGTGCAGGCTTTACACAACCCATCTGGATGCAGGTCAATGATGACGAAACCTACTGGAATTCTACCCCGGCATTCAGTCCTGATGGGGAAACGTTATATTTTGCTTCCAACCGTCCCGGTGGATATGGTGGTATCGACCTCTACAAGGCAAGCAAAATGGCCAATGGGGACTTTGGAAATGTTCAGAATTTGGGCCCAAAAATCAATACACCCGGAAATGAGCTTTTTCCCAGGCCAGTGGCCAACGGAAACCTGTACTTCTCTTCTGACGGACATCCCGGCTATGGCAAACTTGACCTTTTTGTGGCAAAACCCGCCGACGAGGGCCTGCAAATAATCAACTTAGGGGAAAACATCAATTCCGTCGCGGATGATTTTGCCATTTTCTTTACCAACTACCCCAAAGAAGGCTTTATCAGCTCTAATCGTGAAGGTGGAGTGGGGGATGATGACATCTACTTTTTTGAAGACAAGACACCCAAGCCCAAATTGGTCAATGTGTTCTTGAACCTGACTGTAAAAGAACGCAAAGAAGACGGTACGGAAGACATTCTGCCTCAGACCAGAGTGGTATTATATGATAGCCAAAACCGAAATCTGGGGGGAGACAATACCAACCAAAGAGGATTGGTGAGATTCAAACTGGAACCTGATGCCACTTTTTCTTTTATCGCCTCAAAGAGTGGATATTTTACCAAAAGTGTGCCTTACAGTACAGTTGGAAAAACACCCCGGCAGGAGGAACTCATTCAAGATGTGACCAACATTACCTTGGATACCACCCTGTATTTGGACCAGTTGGTGCTTGAAAGATCCATTGTGTTGGAAAATATCTACTATGATCTGGATAAAGCTGACATTCGACCTGATGCTGCCCTTGAACTGGATAAGCTGGTGCAGATCTTAAAAGACAATCCGTCCATACGCATCGAACTCAGTTCTCATACGGATGCCAGGGCAAGTGATTCCTACAACGACGCCCTTTCCCAGAGAAGGGCTGAATCCGCCGTTAACTACATTGTTTCTCAAGGCATAGAAAGAAGCCGTTTGGTAGCCAAAGGCTATGGTAAGCGTCAGCTCATCATACCCAATGCCCAAACTGAGGAAGACCATCAGGTCAACAGGCGAACTGAATTTAAAGTGATCGAGATAGAGGATTAAGGTTTGATTTTGCCTAAAATGGATTGTCAGATCATACTTTCTAGTCAAACTTTCTACAGGGAGTAATTTCCTATTTATTCCTCCCCGGTTTCCCTTTCTATTCCTTACCTTTGTGAGGACAGAGACCAAAATATGATTCCATGAGTGAAAGATACATGCAGAGGGGCGTTTCGGCATCCAAAGAAGATGTACACCAAGCCATAGCCCACCTGGACAAAGGCTTGTTCCCCAAAGCTTTTTGTAAAATAGTGGAGGATACCTTAGGCAATGACCCTGATTTTTGCAATATCATGCATGCCGATGGGGCTGGGACCAAGTCTTCTCTTGCCTACATGTATTGGAAGGAGACGGGTGACCTTTCGGTTTGGAAAGGAATCGCTCAGGATGCCATTATCATGAACATTGATGATTTACTTTGCGTAGGCGCAATCAATAACATTTTGGTATCAAGCACCATAGGCCGCAATAAAAATCTGATTCCCGGTGAGGTGGTTTCTGCCATCATTCAGGGAACCGAAGAGGTGCTTCAAACCCTCAGGGACAATGGAGTCAATGCTATTTTGACGGGAGGAGAAACCGCAGATGTGGGGGATTTGGTGAGAACCATAATCGTGGACAGTACCGTAACGGCAAGAATGCCCCGCAATGAAGTAATTTCCAATGATGCCATTCAGGCCGGAGATGTGGTGGTGGGTCTTGCTTCATTTGGACAAGCAAGGTACGAGACTGCTTACAATGGAGGTATGGGCAGCAATGGATTGACATCCGCCAGACATGATGTTTTTGCCAAAATACTAAAGACCAAATATCCCGAAAGTTTTGATTCAGCTGTGCCGGAGGACCTCGTTTATTCCGGAAAATACCAATTAACAGATCCTGCTCCCGGCACTCCCTTGGACATGGGTAAGCTGGTCTTGTCACCTACCAGGACCTATGCCCCCATTATGGTTGAGGTGCTCAAGTACCTGAGGCCCAAAGTACACGGTTTGGTTCATTGCAGTGGAGGTGCACAAACCAAAGTATTGCACTTTATTGAAGGATTAAATGTGATCAAAGACAACCTATTCGAAACCCCACCACTTTTTCAGATCATCCAAGAAGAAAGCAGGACGGACTGGAAAGAAATGTATAAGGTATTCAACATGGGGCATAGAATGGAAGTCTACCTGGAAGAAAAGTATGCAGAAGAGGTGATGGATATTGCTGAGTTTCATGGTGTGGATGCACAGATCATCGGTAGGGTGGTGCCTCATGAAGGCAAACAAGTGACCATTCAGAGTAAGCATGGACATTTTGAATACAAGTCTTGATTTTATTTAAAATGAATTTTAATCCTCTTACTCAATTCAATTTGACACAATCTTTCATTTGGACTTCGAATTGAAAAAACTGTTAAAAATATTGGCCTGGACGACGGGCCTTTTTCTTTTACTTGCCCTGCTGATCATTACCAGGGTCGACTGGAGGGATTACCGGGAAAGTGCCTACTACCAAGACACCATGGCTTCATTGGAAGCATTGGATTTTGAATCCGAACACAGTGATGACTTTTGGATCGCTGGATGGGCCAAGGCCAATCATACCCCCGAAGAGCCAACTCCTTTGGTAGGGTACAAACCCAGAGGCAAATATGAATTTGTCCAGGATAGCAGCCATGTAAGGGCCTTGGTTTTGGGCAATGGGAGCCAAAGGATTGCATTTTTGGGCTATGAATTGTTGCTTGTTCATCCTCACTTGGCTGATCAGATACGGGAAGCAGTCAAAGCAAAGGATTTGCCTATCGATTTGTTGTACTTTACCGCCACACATACCCACAGCGGGATGGGAGGCTACATGCCCGGATTGGCAGGCCGATTGGTTTTTGGCGGCCTTGATCAAGCCATCATGGATGATTTAAAAGTAAAAACCCTGGCTGCTTTGGAAGCGGCACTTGCATCTCAGGATACGGTTAAGCTTTCCTACAATAGGATAAAGGGGGCTGATTTTGTGGAGAACAGGTTTATTCCTGATGGCCCTATTGATCCTTATTTGAGGCAGTTGAAACTGGAGAAGACTACTGGGGAAACAGGCGTTTTTGTGAGTTTTAGCGCGCATTCAACTTGTCTTAGTTCTAAATTTATGGGTTTGTCGGGTGATTATCCCCACTACTTGATGCAACAACTTGAGGAAGAATCGGATTTCGCCCTTTTCGCATCAGGAACGGTAGGCAGTCATCGTCCGGTAAGGGATGGAAATGATGTGTTGGCTACGCAGCAGTATGCCCATCGCCTGGATAGTTTAATTAAGGTAAATGTGGAAATTGAAAAGCAAATTTCCGGCAATAATTTTTCCTTTCAAAAAGTCCCAATTTCTCTAAGGTCACCGCATATCCGGATTTCTGAAAATTGGAGGCTGAGACCCTGGATTTTCGAATGGTTATTTGGTTCAATGAATGCCCATTTTGATGTGGTGAGGCTGGGGGATTTGTTGCTTATTTCTTCCAGTGGTGAGCTCTCCGGTGTTTTTTATGAGCAGTGGGAAGCCATAGCCCAGTCCCAAGGGCTAGAATTGATGATTACGACATTTAATGGCAATTATATCGGTTACATCACACCTGACGAATTTTACAACTACCGCTTCCATGAGGTGAGGGAAATGAATTGGTTCGGACCTTATAATGGGGCTTATTTTGATGAATTGATCAAGGCCATGATACTGAAAGCTTCGAATTGATTTCATTCCAATTTTTAAGTTGCTCCTGATCAACCATGGGTGGCTCAATGGTTTTTTTAAAACCCTTGCAACCATCTCAGGTTATTTTAGGTATATTAGTGTAGACGCTTAGATACAGAATTTACCTTTTGTTGACAAATGCCATTCTAAAATCTTTTTTCTCCAAAAAACCAAACCCATGAAAAAAATATTCAAATCCATATCAGGCATGAGATCTTTGATCAAAAACCTGGATCTTGAAAAATTGAACAAATTGTCCCAAAAGGTTGATCTGAATGAAATGATGGGCGTGGTGTCCAATATGAGTGAGGAGGATTTGAGCAAGTTGATGAAGATGATGAAAAGTGGGGGTAAGCCAAAAACCATTCCTGCAATCAACGGTGATTTTTACGAATTGGGAAAGACCTTACCACCCCATGAAAGGGAAATCCAACTCAAAGTAAGGGAGTTTATGGAAAAGGAAATCAGGCCCATTGCCAATGATTATTGGAACAAAGCCCAGTTTCCCATGCATATCATCCCAAAAATGGCCGAACTGAATGTGGCAGGCCTGACCTACAAAGGATACGGATGTCCGGGACACTCAGCCTTGCTCGAAGGCTTTTTGGCGATGGAAATGGCAAGGGTAGATACTTCTATGTCCACTTTTTTTGGCGTTCAGAGTGGCTTGGCAATGGGTTCCATTTACGTTTGTGGTTCCGAGGAACAAAAAACAGAATGGCTGCCGAAAATGCAAAAAATGGAGACGATCGGAGCTTTTGGTTTGACTGAGCCTGAAGTGGGTTCTGCAGTAGCAGGTGGTTTGACCACCACTTGCAAAAGAGAGGGTGACGAGTGGGTGCTCAACGGCCAGAAAAAATGGATCGGCAATGCCACCTTCTCAGACATCACAGTGATCTGGGCCAGGGATTTGGAAGATCAACAGGTCAAAGGTTTTATTGTAAGAAAGGGCAACCCGGGATTCAAGGCAGATAAAATGGAGAATAAAATGGCACTTAGGACGGTTCAGAATGCCTTGATCACCATGAAAGACTGCAGGGTTCCGGAAAGTGACCGCCTTCAGGAAGCCAACTCTTTCAGAGATACGGCAAAGGTGCTGAGGATGACTAGGGCAGGGGTTGCCTGGCAAGCCGTGGGTTGTGCACGGGGAGCCTATGAGGCCGCCTTGAAATACAGCAATGAAAGAATACAGTTTGGAAGACCCATCGCCTCGTTTCAGTTGGTGCAGGATCTACTTGTCACCATGCTGGGTGACCTGACAGCCATGCAAAGCATGGTCTTCCGTCTGTCCCAGATTCAGGACGATGGGTTCTTAAAAGATGAACACGCCTCTCTTGCAAAAGTATTTTGTACCCTAAGGATGCGTGATATTGTGGATCATGCCCGGGAGTTGTTTGGAGGTAATGGTATCCTGCTGGAATATGACATTGCAAGATTCGTGGCGGATGCAGAAGCCATTTACAGCTATGAGGGCACTAAAGAAATCAACAGCCTGATTGTAGGCAGAGCGATAACCGGACATAGTGCATTTGTTTGAGAACAGCGAACTGATATCCATTCTAAAATTCCCGGTATTGAAATGACTTATCGTCGATGGCCCGCATGGTACAAAGGATGCCATCGAGGTGATCGTATTCATGCTGAATAAGTTCGGACAGGTCGTTTTCTACTTTCCAGGTTTGTTTAGTCCAGTTCTCATCTCTGTACTCCAATGTGAGGCTTTGGTGTCGCTTTACTTTTACCAGTAAAGAAGGAAAACTCATGCAGTCATCCCATACCTCAAACATTTCAGCGCTGGACCAGGGGATTTCGGGATTGATGATGGTGTAGGGCCGATCCAAATCCAAATAAAACAAGCGTTTCATAATGCCCAACTGAGGAGCTGCAATGCCCCTTCCAAAGCCATACTTTTGTCGGATGTCCAACATGGCTTCCTGTAACTCTCTCACCCAGCTTTGGACAAGGGGAAGTTCGGATTCCAAGACCGGGTCACAGATTTGGTAAAGTCTTGGATCTCCCAGTTTTAATATGTCAGCAGTGGTTTTCATGAATACTTAAACTTTTATGGAGCTAACCAGTTTATTTGCCAATCTTTTCCAGTTTTTTCAAACCCAACTCGGATATGCGTTTGCCCATTGAGTTGAAGCAGATCCATATGTTTAGGAATGATTTGGATTACCGCAAAATAGTGATCTTGAAACTTTCCCTCCCAATGGTAGGCCGCTTCGGGATGGGAAATGATAGCACCAGGCGCATAAATGGGTTGATAGGCATTTTGGGCATCACCTTGTATGCGAGTCCAAAACCCCTTGGCCACATCATTTCCATGGTGCAACACCGCTTCTCCTTTTACTCGAATCTGTACCCTTTTGTTGGGATGATAAAAAACCAAGGCTGTCCCCGGATTGGATCTGAGAGCCTTGATTTTGTCAGTACGAAGGTCAGAAAAAAAATAGAAGTTCAAATCTTCATCCACCTTTCTTAACACCACATATCTAGCACTAAGGTTTTGTCCAGCTCCTGTGGCCAGTGTCATGAATCGAAACGGGTGCTTGGAATCCAAAGCCCCGCGGTGCAATTCATGCTTTAATGTTTGAAAAACAGCATCCAGACTGTCTGAGGATTTGATTAGCATCACTGTTCTATGGATAAAGCTGCAAAAGCAACCACTTCCCCTTCTTCCACTTCAAACTGGATTTCCATAGGATTGCAGCAAACTTCACAGTCTTCAATATAACTCTGCCTCGATACGGAAGGATCCAAGAGCATGGAAATTTCTTCAAAACAATAAGGGCAGGTAAACAAATGCTCTATCATGGTTTGAGTTTATTTGAATAACCACTTCCGGGTCTTTAGGTTTCCTAGACACTTCAAAAATAACAAAAGCGTTTGGAACAGATTGCTCCAAACGCTTTTTCCAAAAAATTATTCCTATCTCTTTTCGGGTTTTCAAGGCCTAAATTTAGACCTCAATACTTTCCACATTTTTAAAGTAGACCTGTTGATCCGCGTCGAGATCCACCAATACTGCTGCGTCATTCTTGATGTAGCCGGCCAGAATCTGCTTGGACAGTTCATTCAAAACTATCCGCTGCATGGCTCTTTTCAATGGTCTCGCTCCAAACTGAGGGTCAAAACCGACTTTTCCCAAATGATCCAAAACCTCCTTGGTAGCTTCTATCTCAATGTTGGCTTCGGACAATCGCTGTTGGATTTCACGCCATTGGATGTCGACGATTTTACGGATGATGTCCTTACTGAGTGGTTCAAACATGATCACTTCATCTACCCGATTGAGAAACTCAGGCCTCACAGATCCTTTTAATAGTTCAAAAGCCTCCGCTTTGGTTTTTTCCATGATTTCCTCTTTGTTCCAGTCTTCTATTTCAGCAAAACGTTCCTGAATCAGGTGTGACCCGATATTGGTGGTCATGATGATGATGGTGTTTTTAAAATTGGCCAGCCTTCCTTTGTTGTCGGTCAACCTTCCGTCGTCCAACACCTGCAAGAGGATGTTGAACACATCAGGATGGGCTTTTTCGATTTCATCCAGGAGTATGACAGAGTAAGGCTTACGACGCACCGCTTCTGTCAACTGTCCTCCTTCATCGTAGCCTACATAGCCTGGAGGTGCTCCCACCAGTCTGCTGACTGCATGCCTTTCCTGGTACTCGGACATGTCTATCCGCACCATTGCGTTGTCATCATTGAACAGATAGGAAGCAAGGGCCTTGGCCAGTTCGGTTTTACCTACCCCTGTCGTACCCATGAAGATAAAGGATCCAATGGGACGCTTGGGGTCCTGCAATCCTGCACGGCTTCTCCTTACCGCATCAGATAGGCCTACAATGGCTTCATGTTGTCCAGCCACCCGTTTGCTTAGTTCCTCCTCCAGGTGTAGCAGTTTTTCCCTGTCACTCTGAAGCATCTTGGAAACCGGTATGCCAGTCCACTTGGCCACTACAGCTGCGACGTCTTCTGCATCGACTTCCTCCTTCAACAAAGGGGAGCCCTGTTGCATTTCCATAAGCTGGCTTTTGAAAGACTCGAGTTTCTTTTCGGACTCCACGATTTTGCCATACCGGATCTCGGCTACCTTACCGAAATCACCCGATCTTTCCGCTTGTTCAGCTTCCAGTTTGAACTTATCAATGTTTTCCTTTTCTCGCTGAATGCCCATGATGACCGCTTTTTCGCTTTCCCATTTGGCTTTTACACTTTGGCGTTTTTCCGAAAGGTCTGCGATTTCCTTGCTCAGCACGGTTTCTTTGTCCTTGTTTTTTTCCCTTCTGATGGCTTCTCTCTCTATTTCCAGCTGCATGATCCTACGGTTAAGTTCATCCAGTTCCTGAGGAAGCGAGTCAATTTCCATCCTCAATTTGGCCGCTGCCTCATCCATCAAGTCAATGGCCTTGTCAGGAAGAAACCGGTCAGAGATGTACCGGTGGGAAAGTTCTACAGCAGAGATTACTGCATCATCTTTGATCCTCACCCCATGGTGAAGTTCGTATTTGTCTTTGATCCCTCTGAGAATGGAAATGGCATCGGCCACATCAGGTTCATCCACTATCACAGCCTGAAATCTCCGCTCCAAGGCTTTGTCTTTTTCGATGTACTTTTGATATTCCTTTAACGTGGTGGCACCAATGGCATGAAGCTCACCTCTGGCGAGAGCAGGTTTCAGCAAGTTGGCAGCATCCATGGCTCCTTCGCCTCCGCCTCCAGCCCCTATCAAAGTGTGGATCTCGTCAATGAACAGGATGATTTGACCATCTGAATCGGTCACTTCCTTGATGACTGCCTTCAGCCTCTCTTCAAACTCCCCTTTGTATTTGGCTCCTGCTACCAACAGCCCCATGTCAAGAGAAATAAGGGTTTTGGTTTTCAGATTTTCAGGGACATCACCACTAACGATCCTCTGGGCCAAACCTTCCACTATAGCGGTTTTACCCACACCTGGTTCACCCAGTAGTATTGGGTTGTTTTTGGTCCTTCGGGCCAAAATCTGTAAAACCCGCCTGATTTCTTCATCTCTTCCGATGACAGGGTCAATCTTGCCTTTTTTGGCAAGTTCGTTGAGGTTTTTGGAATATTTTTCCAAGGACCGGTATTTGGCCTCGGCATTTTGGTCGGTGACTTTACTGCCTTTTCTGAGTTCCTTGATGGCCTCTATCAATGGCTTTTCGGCCATGCCTTGGTCTTTGAGCAGTTGGGAGGCTTTATCACTTCCAGCCAATATGGCCAAAAGCAGGTGTTCGATGGCCACATATTCATCATCAAAGGTTTTTAAATAATCCTTTGCTTTGGCCATGATCTGATTGCTTGATCCTGAAAGATAGGGTTGCTGACCACTTACCCGGGGATAAGACTGAATGAGTTCGTCTAGCTTTTGAAGCACTAAAGCTTTGTTGATGCCCAGTTTTTTGAACACAAAACCAGATACGTCCTCATCCTCAGACAGGACTCCTTTCAGCAGGTGGCCAGGCTCGATGGCTTGTTGTTGGGCAGCCATGGCCAATTCAGCGGCTTTCTGCACCGCTTCCTGGGATTTGATGGTAAATTGTTTAAAATCCATTTATCGTGTTTTTTTTGATTGCTATGTTATAAAGCGAGATCTTGTGAACCCGGCTTTGATGCAGTTCACAAAAGTTTCACCAATTTACTTTTCGTTTAAAAGCCTGAAAAAGTGGCAGTAATATTTAATATTTGTAGAAATAATTGGACTTTTTGGCAGTATTTCAAGTTGTTTTTTAGCACTTTTCTAGTCCAAAATTCAGGATAAACAGAAAAATTTTATTCACCGAATTTAGTAACTTATAATGTAAAAACATTACTTTAGAAGTACAAACCAAAAGAAATCAGGTATGAGAAAATTTACATATTGTTTGTTCATCATCTGTATGAGCCTCTTGTATTTGCCTTTGGCTGCTCAGACAGAAAAGGAAACCAAAACCGAACAGGAAATTTTGGATGCCAAGAAACAGGCAGCTGAGGAAAAAGCCAGACTGAAGGAAGAGAAAATGGTTGCCAAGGAAGAAAAGGCAGCTATGGTAGCTGAACAAAAGGCCGAAAAGCAGCGCTTAGCCGAGGAAAAAGCAGAAACTAAAAGGCTCAAAGATCTGGAAAATGCGGTAAAGGCCTATGATAAGGCCATTGGTCAAAAGGAAAAAGCCGAAATTAAATATTCATCTGAATCCATAAAACTGGAGAAGTTGAAAGTGAAGGGAAAGATTACCGATAGCGATCTTGCCAAAAAGGAACTAAACCTACAGAAACTTGACCTAGACATTATCAAAGCAGATGCGGAAGCAGCCAAACAACTGCGAACCATAGAAAGATTGGAGGGTACGCGTAAAATCACCAGAGAAGTTGAAAGTAAGACCCCTGAAGTGGAAGATCCTAGGCCTTAATTCAAAAAAGCTCCCTTCCTATGATTAGAAAGGGAGCTTTTTTTGAATGATGAATGATGAATTGGGAATTGAAATTAGGATCAAGTATATAAAAAATTTTCCATCCTAGGTCGATACTCCATTTTTCTATTAAAATTTTCTCTTTCGGAAAAATTTGCCTATTGGCTGAAATCCGAATTTCCAATAAGAAAATATGTTAAAAGGCCTTTCACTTCTGGGTATAAAAATTATAATCCTTGATGACCTGTTCCAAAAAGGCCATTGATTTTTGCTCATGTTGGATATTGGCCATTTCCGCGACCTTCTCGGCTAATTTTTGAATTACCCTAAAATCTTCCTGGCTGAGGGCTTCACGGTAAACTGACTTGATGGTTTGGATCTGCACATCATTGAGTGCCATTACCTGAGGATACAGGGGTTGATAGTCAATGGGTAGTTCTTCCAATAGTGTATCCGAAAGACTGGCATGGGGCTTTTCGCTGATAACTGCCGTGCCTGCAGCCAAATCACCCAACCGCTGACCTTTGCCATTGAGCAGGATGGTGAGCACCGCAATGCCCCCACTGGAAAGGGATATGTCCACAATCCTCAAAATCCAGCGGATAAAATAACTTCCAAGTGTTGGTTTGCTACCATCCAGTTTAACGACTCTGAGTTTCATGGCTGACTTCCCAGGGCTTTTACCGTCCATAAAAGTTTCAAAAAGTAAGCTGTACATCAAAGCTGGCAGACCGAGCACCATATAAAACGACCAATACTTGCCCGGGTCATCCAGTTTCAACTTTACCATCAAATAGATGACCACCAACCAATAAGCGATAATAATCAGTATATCAATAAGATAAGCCAACAAACGCTCCCCCAGTCCGGCCACTCGCTGGTTGATACTAATATTTTGGGCGGTTTCTATTTGAAAGTTATCCATTTATTCTTTTTATTTGATCAAATTAATTTGAGCGTATGCGTGAGGCTGCCTTTGTGAAGCGAAATAAAGACAAATGGGTAGAATTTGAAAATGTTCTCCAGAATAAAAAACAAATTTCTCCGGACCATCTGGCTGACCTATATGTGGAGGTCACTGACCACCTAAGTTATGCCCAGACTTTTTACCCTCAAAGTAACACTACCCAATACCTCAATCAGCTTGCTTCCCAGTCTCACCAAATCATCTATAAAACCAAAAAGGAATCCACAAACCGAGTATTGAACTTTTATACCAAGGAGTTTCCCTTGATGTTCAAGCAATACCAGCCCCACCTTTTGGTGGCTTTTCTCACTTTTGCACTGTTTACTTTAGTAGGAGTGTTCAGTGCTGCTACGGATGCGGCATTTGTCAGAAGTATTTTGGGAGATGGCTATGTCAACATGACTTTGGAAAATATAGAAAAAGAAGATCCTATGGCCGTGTATAAGAAAATGGGTCAGGTAGACATGTTTCTCGGGATCACCATCAACAACATCAGGGTTGCGCTACTGGCATTTGTGTTTGGCGTCCTACTGAGCATCGGGGCACTTTTCATCCTGATGAACAATGCGATCATGTTGGGTTCATTTCAGTATTTCTTTTATGACAAAGGCCTGCTTTGGGAGTCCGCCAGGACCATTTGGATCCATGGAACGATTGAGATTTCTGTGATCATTGTGGCGGGTTGCGCAGGATTGGTAGCAGGCAACGGGATTTTGTTTCCAGGCACCTACACCAGATTGGAGTCATTTAAGAGGAGCTTAAAAGCAGGTCTTAAGATCGTAGTCAGTACTTTGCCTTTCTTTGTGATAGCAGGGTTTCTGGAGGGATTTGTGACCCGATACACTCAAATGCCTGATTTTATGGCAATTTTCATCATCTTGTCTTCATTGGCACTGATTCTTTTTTATTATGTTTATTTACCTATTCACTTAAACCGTCAAGTTTTTTATGAACGAGTTCATTCAATTTAAAAAACAAAGGGAATTGGGCAGCATGTTGTCTGACACCTTTAAATTTATGCGTATCCATTTTAAGCCTTTGGCTAGGGTACTGATTAAAACTTCAGGCATTCCGTTTCTGCTTTTGTTGGTATTTTCGGGGTATTACACCCACCTGACCCAAGGAGGTACCGAACCTTTTTCTTCCGCTTCGATACCTGTACTTTTTCTGATGGGGATTTCCTCCTTGGTCTATTATATTTTGATGGGAAGTACTGTATTGAATTACATTAAAACATACATCAATTCAGGGGGAACTGTGGAGGAAAGCACGGTTGTATCTAATTCCTTCCAGTATTCAGGTACCTTGCTTGCCTTTACTTTGGTATCCTTGTTTATGCTGGTTTTTGGGTTAATGTTTTTCATTATCCCAGGGATTTATTTTTATGTGCCCCTATACTTGGCATTTACCATGATCATATTCAAGGATCTAGGAGCTCTGCAAGCCATTTCAGCAGGATTTAATCTAGTAAGTGACCGATGGTGGGTAACTTTCGGGACAATTATGGTGATCGGTATTGTGCTGTTTATCATCAGTTATGTCTTTCAGATGCCGGCTATGATTTATTTGTTGGTGCGCACTTTCGCGGTAGCTGATGAAGTTTCCTCGGCAAGTGGGGCAGGTTTGGATTTTATCGCCATCTTTCTCGATTTGATTTCCAATATTGCCAGCTACCTTATTTCGGTGGTAGCCATGGTCGCCGCGGCTTTCATTTACTTTGACCTCAATGAATATAAAAACAGAACCGGTCTGCTTGAAAAGATAGAAACTCTGGAAAAAGCCAATGACTGAAAAACTGTTTTTTTTCCTTTTTTTCCTATTCATGCTTTCGCTACCGGCTTTAGCAGACTCGGATACCTTACCTCAAACTGAACCTCAGCTAAGGTATGACCTAAAGGAAAGGGAAAGTGTTGCCTTGGATACCGATCAATTGGCTCTATATCGACAGGATAAAGCTTTTAATTACTTAGAGGTGGAAGTAGAAGAAAGCAGGCTGGATAGAATCCGAAAATGGCTTTACGATCTTTGGACTAGTTTCTGGCGCTGGCTGTTGGGCAGTAAGTCCACCTCCAAATTCTTCCAGGTTGTGATTCAATTGCTTCCTTATTTGTTGATGGCAGCGCTTTTGGGTTTGCTGGTGTGGTTGTTGTCGAAAATGGAGGAAAATCGGATCAGCCAAAAACAGGTATTGGGCAATGGCATCAACCTGAAAACCGATGAGGAATTGATCCAACATACTGACCTTCAATCTCTGGTCAATGAGGCTGTCTCGACTGGAAATTACCGTCTGGCCATCCGCTATTCTTACCTTTTGGTCCTTCAACAACTTTCTCAAAAGGAACTGATCAAATGGCAGGACCAGAAAACCAACGATGATTACCTCAGGGAATTGAAGTCAGCTGCCTTGAAATCCGATTTTGCCAAAATCACCAATATGTATGATTTTATCTGGTATGGAAATTTTGAGTTGGACGAAATAAAGTACAGTAGGGCCATGCAGACTTTTGACAGATTGAAAAACGCCCTATGAAGAAAAGCCAATACATAGGAGTCGGAATGGTGGCTTTTGTCCTGATGTTTCTCATTGTTTTGGAGGCTTCCAAAAAGCCTGATATCAATTGGGGAAGCAGTTACCACAAGGTGGACAAAATACCTATGGGTGGTTTTGTGTTTTACGAAACCTTTAAAAATTGGGTCGGTGCAAGTCGGTTTGAAGAGATCAACATACCCCCTTACGAATTCATTGATTCTGATCCTGAGCCTGGAACCTATTTTTTCTTTAACTCTTCTGTTTATTTTGACCAATCAGAAACGAGAAAAATCCTGAATTGGGTGGAGGAAGGCAATACGCTTTTTATCTCCGCACACTTCATCAGCCCTACCTTGATGGATAGTCTAGGGTTGGAACTTAGGCCTTTGATCAGTCTGGATCAGCTGGAAAATCAACCCCTTTTCCAATTGACCAATCCAAGACTCAAACAAGAAAAGCCATTTCATTTTGACAAAGACATTGACCTAATGGAACTGACCAGAATGGATACGGCCAATTCGTTGGTTTTGGGAGAATTTGATGTTCGCAATGAAGAGGACTTTTGGGAAATAGCCGCACCAAAGGTGAATTTTATCCGGAAGGAAATGGGTAAAGGACAGGTTTATTTCCACACCTTTCCTGCAGCCTTCAGCAATTATTTTCTCATGAAAGGAGAAAACCTTTCTTACATGGAGGGTTTGTTGGCCTATTTGCCTGAGGAAGGTGCCATTTATTATGACAACCATTATAAGGACGGAAAATCCTTTTTCAGTTCTCCACTGTATGTTTTGCTCAATGACAGGTACCTGAGGATGGCCTATTACCTGGTGTTGGTCATGGCTTTGTTGTGGGTGATTTTTGAAGGGAAAAGAAAACAAAAGAGCATTCCAGTCATACCTCCGGTCCGTAATCAGACTTTGGCATTCACTCAGACCATAGCCGGGATGTATTTGGAAAAAAAAGCCCACAAAACCATGGCTACCCATCAAATCAATCATTTTATGGAATACCTTCGCAACCACTTGCGCATTTCCACCGAAGAGAGAGGGGCCGATTGGGTGAGGAGGGTAGCGGAAAAAAGCCAAAACGAACAGGATTTCACCCGTGATCTTTTTGAATATATCGACAGGATCGAAGCCGAACGGGAAATAGCGGAAGGCACTTTGATTCATTTGAACAAAAAAATAGAAGCATTTAAAAAATAAAAAGTAATGGAAGAAGCAAACGAAGGTCAATTTGGACAGGAATCCAAGGAAGACAACCTTGATTTCGAATCCCGGCTACCCCTGGGAGCTTTGAAAGAAGCGGTGGATCAGATCAAATCCGAACTCGAGAAAATTATCGTCGGACAGCATGAATTTGTCGAGTTGTTAATCGTGGCACTGTTGGCAAACGGCCATGTGCTGATAGAAGGGGTGCCGGGGATCGCCAAAACCATCACAGCCAAACTCTTTGCAAAAACCCTGAAAACAGGCTTTAGCAGATTGCAGTTTACACCAGACTTAATGCCTAGTGATGTCCTAGGCACTTCTGTGTTAAATGCCCAAAGTGGCCAGTTTGAATTCAGGAAAGGACCGGTTTTCTCCAATATAATTCTGATAGACGAAATCAACAGGGCTCCTGCAAAAACCCAATCTGCCTTGTTTGAAGTGATGGAGGAGCGGCAAATCACACTTGATGGACAAAAATATACCATGGAGGCGCCATTTATGGTGTTGGCTACCCAGAACCCTATTGAGCAGGAGGGGACCTATGCCTTGCCTGAAGCCCAGCTGGATCGGTTTCTTTTCAAAATCAAGGTGGATTACCCCTCCTTAGAGGAAGAAATATTGATCTTAAAAACCCACCATGGCCGGAAAGGAGAAGCCATCATGGATCAGATTCAAGAAGTAATGGAACCGAATAAATTACTTGAATTTCGGACCTTGACCGCCAATGTAGTCTTGGAAGAGAAAATCATCCAATATATAGCTGAAATGGTAGTAAAAACCCGAAACCATCCCCACCTCTATCTGGGCGGCTCGCCAAGGGCTTCCCTTGCGATCATGAATGCCGCCAAAGCCTTTGCAGCCATCGCAGGAAGGGATTTTGTGATTCCTGAGGATGTCAAAAAATCAGTGGTGCCGGTCCTGAGGCATAGGTTGATTTTGTCACCTGAGCGGGAAATGGAAGGCATGACCCCTGAGTCGGTCATTGACATTATTGTGCAGTCCACTCAAATCCCAAGGTAATTTTGGTCAGATTTTTCAAATCCCTTTTCCTTAACACCAATCTTTTTTATGCATTGGCTATTTTGTCGGTGCTGTTCCTGTTTTCTTATTGGTTTACATTCTTGTTTTTATGGACCAGCTTATTGCTTTTCGCGATCTCTTTGACCGTCTTGCTGGACATTCTCCTCCTGTATAAGCCTAATGAAGCCATTTTAGCTGTTCGGAAACTGCCTGAGAAGTTTTCAAATTCAGATCCCAATCCTGTTCCTGTTCAGGTGACCAACAATTACCGGTTGAGGATGGATTTGGTCATTATTGATGAAATTCCTGTACAGTTTCAGAAAAGGGATTTTATCAAAACCATGCAATTGGCTCCAAATGAAACAAAAACCTTTACCTATGAACTTACTCCAAGGCAGCGTGGGGAGTATATTTTTGGCTATTTGCATCTGTATGTTTCCAGCCCCATCGGTTTGATTACACGAAGATACAGTTTTGACCAAAACCAATCGGTCAAGGTTTATCCTTCTTTTATTCAAATGAAACAGTATGATTTTTTATCCATTGACCATCGGAAGACCAATTTCGGTCTGAAAAAAATCAGGAGGCTGGGCCATACCATGGAATTTGAACAGATCAAAGAATACATACCCGGCGATGATGTTCGCACCATCAATTGGAAAGCTACGGCCAAAAAAGGGGCGCTGATGGTCAATCAATTTCAGGATGAAAAATCGCAACCGCTCTATTCCATCATCGATGTGGGGCGCGTCATGAAGATGCCTTTTAATGGCCTCAGTTTGTTGGATTATGCCATCAACAGCACGTTGGCTTTCTCCAATATTGCCTTGAAAAAACAGGATAAGGTAGGCCTGCTTACCTTTTCCAATCAAATCCACCAAAGTTTGCCTGCAAGTAGCAAAAAGTCTTACTTACTCAGCATCTCGGATATGCTTTACAATGTGAATACCAAATTCCTTGACAGTGACTTCGGATTGCTTTATGGGGTAATCAAACGAAAAATCACCCACAGGAGCCTTTTGTTGCTTTACACCAATTTCGAACACATCAGTTCATTGAAAAGGCAGCTTCCCTACCTGAAAGGACTATCCCAACAACATGTTTTGGTGGTGATATTTTTTGACAACACAGAACTGAAACAACTCTTGGATAAAGAGGCACAAAATCTATCCGGGATTTACCAGAAAACCATTGCCCAGAAATTTGACTATGACAAAAGACTGATGGTCAAGGAACTTGAAAAACATGGCATCCAAACCATCCTCACAGCTCCTGAAAACCTCACAGTCAATACCATCAACAAATACCTTGAAATCAAATCAAGAGGTATCTTGTAGATTTTTCCTCCAAGTTGCTTAAGCTTTTCGTTTCTCAGCTATACGCAGGCAGGGATTTTAACCACTAAACTTCCTACGAAGAACTGAACTTTAAATTTATCACTTTCCTGTCCAACGAAGAACGAAACCCCTGCTTGCGTATAGGTGATGTTACCGCCTAGTGCTTCTTTTTCTTCGTCCGTTTTTCTTTCAGTCGTGCGGTTGGGCAGACATACTCTTTGGCAAGCTTTGGATAGTGCGTTGGCTTGAGCGGCTTGCCAATGTGTATGGCTGCAAAGGGTTGGGTTATAGTCTTGGGTCAACATCTTCACTTTCTAATGCTAATACTCCGAAAACACTTTCATGAATTCGTCTTAATGGTTCATTTTTCACAAACCGTTCAAGACCTTCAACACCAAGTGCAAATTCTCTTAGTGCTAAAGATTGTTTTCTTGAAAGTCCTCTGTTTTTTAGTCTGTCGATATTTTCAGGAGCGTCATATTCAGGTCCATAAATAATTCTCAAATATTCACTTCCTCTACATTTTACGGCTGGTTGCAAAAGTCCGTCCGAACCATAAGCAACAAAATCGTAAGGTTTTACAACCATTCCTTCTCCACCTTTACCTGTCAAGTCAAGCCACCACTGAACTGCTTCGTCAAAACTTGATTGGTTTTTTAAGTCAACTATTTTATAGGGTGTCGCCATAAAAAGTTTGGTGTCGCCTTGACAAATTTCTTTAATGTTAGTCATGTGCCATTCATGTGTTTTATCAACGTGAACTTGTCCTTCTGTTGCTAAAATATGAAACGGAGCTAATTTGTAGTCATCTATGCTTTCAACTGTCCAACAGTAATTTTGATAAGCCTTCACATACTTGTCTATAGCTTTATTCTTAGTGGCAAACTTTTCTAAAGACGGCAGAGCATCTTTAATTCCTCTGTTAAGTGCCATTTGTAATGCCTGCTCAACTACTGGTAATGCGCCACCTGCTGCTGAACCTACAGAGGCGTACTGGTCTTTTAATAATGCCTGTGCTTTTGCAGACCAAGGCATTAACTCAGTATCTAAGCAAACCCAATCTGTATTGAATTTATCCCAAAAGTTTGTGTTTGTCAGGCATTGATTGACTCTTTCTATAAATGCTTTCTCAATTTCTGAATCATTAAAAAAGTTTCTACCGGTTCGTGTATAGCATACTCCTATGCCTTCATTTTCAATTCCAAAGCGTTTTATAGCTGTTGCTTCATCTTTACATATTACTAAAACAGCTCTAGAACCCATGTGCTTTTCTTCACAAACAACCTTTTCAACGCCTCTTTTTTTGTAGTAATTCAACGCCTGTAAAGGGTGTTCCAAAAATTCAGGCAATTCACTTGTTGCACATGGAGACATGGTTGGCGGTAGATAAATCAACCATTTTGGATTGATAGCAAAACGGCTCATTACCTCTAAGGCAGCAATAGAATTTTCTTCCCTGATTGTTATATTGTTTCTTAGTCTAGTTTGGACTATGCGTTTTCCTGTTACATCTTCAATGTCCAGTAAATCATCATATTCTTGTTGTGAGCTAAGTTTATTTTCTGAATCGTTGAAGTCTATAGGTCTTATTGGCTCACAATAGACTTGTTTTGCCTGAACTGAAACTAATTCTTCTTCAGGATAACGCAATGCGGTCAATTTACCGCCAAATACACAACCTGTATCAATATCAATTGTCTTGTTCAACCATTCTGCTTCAGGAACTGGTGTATGTCCATAAACAACTTTTGCTTTGCCTCTGTATTCCTTAGCCCAATTATGTCTGACTGGCAAACCAAATTCATCAATTTCTCCTGTTGTTTCGCCATACATACAAAATGAACGAACTGCACCCGAACCACGACCTTGCATTTCCTCTTTTAATCCTGCATGTGCAACAACTAACTTTCCATTATCAAAAACATAGTGGCTTATCAGGCTGTATAAAAATTGTTCAACCGATTTCTTGAATTCGGAAGTTTCATTTTCTAATTGTTGTACTGTAACTTCTAAACCGTGCTTTAACTGAACTTGCTTGCCATTCAAATATTTCTGCAATTTCAAGTCATGATTACCTGGTACGCAATACGCTGCACCTGAGTTAACCATACTCATTACCAAACGCAAAACACTGGGCGAATCAGGCCCTCTGTCAACAAGGTCACCAACAAAAATTGCTTTTCTATTTTCAGGAGCGATTACCTCAAAACCAAAATTAGAATTATTTGCTTCAACATGATTTATTCCATAGCCAAGTTGGATTAGAAGTTCTTTCAACTCGTCAAAACATCCGTGAACATCTCCAATAATGTCGAACGGACCTGTTTCAACTTTTTTATCGTTGTAAAGTTTTTCTCTTTTGATTTCAAGAACTGCTTCAACTTCTTCAACAGATTTCAAAATATAAGTCTGTCTGAAACCTTCATGTTTTAATCCTCTGATTGACTTTTTCAATTGTTGAGCCTGCTGACGAATCACATGTCCCCCAAAGTTTCGGTCAGGTCTGCCTAGGTTTCTTTCTTCGCATACTTTTTCAGGCAAATCCAATACAATTGCCACAGGCAAACAATGATAGGTTCTGGCTAATTCAATTAGACCTTTTCTTGATTCCTTTTGAACGTTGGTTGCATCTACAACAGTCAATAAGCCATTTTTTAAGCGTTTGCCCGCTATGTAATACAAAACATCAAAAGCGTCATTGGTTGAAGCCTGATTATTTTCATCATCTGAAACTAATGCTCTGCATTCGTCAGACGATAATATTTCTGTTCGTTTGAATAGTTTCTTTGCAAAACTACTTTTTCCCGAACCTGAAATACCGATTAAAACAACTAATGAAAGTTCGGGTACTTTAATTTCCATATCTAAATATTGCCATTTGTGAAGGAGCACCAATATTTTCCTCTTCGTCACCGACTGGAAATGTCTCCACGCTGTAATTAAAAGTTTTTCCTATTTTGTTTGCCCATTCGGCAAACTCGTTTCTTGTCCATTCAAAACGGTGGTCGTCATGCCTCATGTTTTCTGCATCCAATTTTTCCCACATTACATTATACTCTTTGTTTGGAGTTGTCAGAATAACGGTTTTAGGTTTTGCAAACTCAAACAAAACCCTTTCAAACGATTTAAGCCTGTTTAAGTCTAAGTGTTCAATGACTTCCACTACCGCAGCGGCATCAAAACCGTCAAACCGCTTGTCTCTGTAGGTTAATGAGCCTTGAAAAAGGTTGATTCTTTCCTTTTGTTTTGGCGACATTTCGTCAAAGTGAAGTCTCTCTTTTGCTTTCAATAGTTCATTGTAGGAGACGTCCATTCCTGCAATTTCAGAGAATTGCTTTTGCTTTAGTAGTTGTCTGATGAGTTTTCCTTCTCCACATCCCAAGTCTAAAACCCTTTCGGCTCCCGATTCAATAAGCTTTTCAGCCACTAATTTTATTCGTTTGTCATGCAGGGTTTCTTTCTTTTTCTCGGTTTCAGTCTTTTCAATTGGCTCTTCAATTGCATTTTCAATTTCTTCTCCTTCGCTTAGTCGTTCAAGTGCTTGTCTTGATAATGAATTTAAATTAATCAAGTAGCGTCTGATTATTTGTTCCTTCTCAGGATGGACTTTTAACCAACCTTCTCCTTTTTGAAGTAGCTTTTCAATCTCGTTTTCACTTACAAAATAGTGTTTGTCGTTATCTAAAGTTGGTATTAAAACATACAAGTGAGAAAGTAATTCCTTTGTGGTTATTGTATTTTCAAGTTTTAATGAGAAGTATTTACTGTCTCCCCATTCAGGAAATTTAGCATCTAATGTATGTCGCTTCAATTCCACTTTATAACCAAGCGGTTCAAAGAATTTTCTAATTAAAATTTCGCCACCTTTTGGAGCGGGAATTGATGCAATTGAAACTTCAAATGGCAATTTTACATCAACAAGTTCAGGTTTGTCTTTGCACTTTCCATTCATTGCAGATGAAAATGCTTTTGAAAGAGCAACACTCATAAATGATGATGCAACATAAGGTCTGTCGTTCACATAGTGTCCAAGTGCAAAACCGTCTCCTCCCAAATTTCTTGCACCACGGACCATGTCGATAGGGTCAATGTCGAGTAAAAGGCTTACAGTTGTCTTACCTTCTCCCTTTTCTGGATAAAATACATGAGCTTTCCCAACGGATAAATCAAAAGTTTGAAATTTGTCAGGATGTTTATGTAGCAAATAACCTAAGTCAGTCGCTGGTTTATGTGTTGTCGTAATATTTAAAATCATCTTATGTCTTTATGGTGCGTTGGCAAAAATTCAGGCTCTTTTGCTAGCGAAGCGGTCGCCCGTGTATTGGGGCAAACAAAAGTGCCTGAATGTGCGGTTGGCTTTTTGTTTCTATCGTTCATTTTGTTCACTGTCGTTGTCTTTTAGCATTGGCGGTAACTTTCGTCTTTAAATAATCTGGCGATTTTAGGATTATCCATAATAAAGGCTACCATATCTTTTGCCCAAATCTGATAGGTAAGTTTGGATGGATGGATTCCATCACTGAAAAACTCCCCTTTGGAAGCCTTATCAGGAAACCGCACTTTCCAGTCCTTCAGGGTTATCCGCTTTCCTTCATAATACACCTGGTCAAATCGCTTCACTAATTTCTCCAATTCTTGCCCTAAAAGTTCCACCAGATTGCCCACCACTGTTTTGATCAAAGGGGTAAAAGCAGGGAATTCCTTTATCGGTGGCATGTTGGTAAATATGATGGGACAATGCCCAAATCTTTCCTGTAATCCTTTTATGACCGCAGAGACCTCCTGCTTCCATTTTTTGGGTGAGCTTAAGCGAAAAGCATCATTGGCACCCAAGCCTATCACAATGAGGTCAGGGTTGGGTCCTTTGAGTTGAGGGAGAATTTTTGTGTGGACTTGATGTGCAGTGTAACCGCTTTTCGCATAAACCTGCCAAGAAATTTGTTTCTCTATCCTATCGGAAAATTCAAGGGCAAAAGATCCTGCAAAACCTTCCTCATGCGTTTCCACTCCTACACCTGCTATGGTACTTTCCCCGATAAACATCACCCGGACAATTTGGTTGAATTCCAATCCTGACTCACCCCTTGGCCCTTTGGCCTCCGGTAATCTTGGTATATTGGTACGGATGTGTTTGCCTTGGAAATACAAGAGGGGCAAAAATGGAAATGCCAACACCGCACCCAATAGATATTTAATTTGCATAGGTTCAAGTCAAAGTTATTCTTCTTCTTCTTCTTCTTCTTTAGTTTTTGCATCGGCAATTTCTTGAACTTCACCTGCCAAAATCCAGCCTTTTGCAAGAGCATGTTGAGCAGCCTCTACGGTATCTTTCACCAACAATAGCTCTACTCCCAATTCCTTGATTTCCTTGCTGATGGCTTCCACTTCATCATGCCTGCTTTGCACCACGTCTCTGATGTAAACCATTTTGACCCTACCGGGAAAATCCTTGATGACCTGAAGGTAGATCTCGGGATCCATCTGACCGGAATCCCCGATCAGGATAAATTTCAGATGTTTTTCTATCTCAAAGATTTTTTCGACTTGGAGAAGTTTATGACCCGAATGGCTTCCTGCAATAAACTGTTCTCTCGATAAGCCAATGTCTCTCAGCATAAGGGGACCTTTTGGGATGCCATGGACGTCTAAAAATTCCATTAAAAAATCATATAGGTTCCAAGGTGAACTTGATACATAGAAAAACGGGTTGCTTTCGATGCCATCCATTCCTTTGGCCAAGGATTGGTAAAAGGCGGCTACACCGGGAAAGGGGAGTCTGGTATGGGCATTGTGCAGAAAAGTTGTTTTCAGCATTTCCCATAATCGGGTGGCTCCAGTAGGCACGATGGTGTCATCAATATCGGAAATCACTCCATATTCAACCTGCGTAGATGGTATGAAAATGCTGTTGGTGGCGGTTACTTCTCCTTGGTTTTTGATCACTTGATCCAATAAAGTCAGATGGACAAAATGCCAAGGCCCAGATGCATCAACTAAGTTTTCTATGGGCATCCTTACCTCAAAATAACCTTCCGGATCAGTAGTGACAACCATTTCATGACTACCAAATGAGGCCTTAACTTTTACTCCGGGAATTTCCCAGGTCGCAAACCTTTTGTACATGGTGCGGAAGTTTCTCCATCGGTTATCTTCGATCTGGGAAATCCCTATGCCGCGGTCCCTTAAAACCCTGCCCAAAAAATAGATTTCCTTTTTGTTTCCAAACCCCATGTAGGGTAGGATCATCAGGGATCGTATCAACCCCAAATTAAGACCGATTTTGAGTTTTAAGAAAGAGTAGCCCCTCTTGATATTAAAGAGTATGAGAAGAATGGATTTTTTCAAAATAGGAGGATAAAGGAAGCATCAATTGGAAAGCTGTTATGGATAGTTGTAGAAACGTGTTTATCATACAGTAGATCATTTAGAACTTATTCCCTAGTGGCTCATGAATGTTTTTCTGGTTTAGAACAGTTTTAAATTAAAAAACCAGAAAGTTTGGCGAGAATCAATTTACCAAATTAACCAATTTTTAATTTCAAATGCTTGATCTACTTCACTATTCCAAATCCACTTTTTCAATTTTCCGTTTCTCCATTCACTTTTGACCGTACGTACCTCTAATACGAGGCGTGAAATCGTTTCGGGAAAAATGTTTTGATTTTTTGATTGAGCCTAATCTGCTTAAATTCATTGAATAATTTCCACATGTGAATTCAAATCATCAATTATGGAAAATTCAGACAAGTATACCATTCCCAATTCCACTCGCATCGGCCATGCTCACCTCAAGGGTGCTGACTTAAATCGGTCCTTGGCATTTTATTGTGATCTGTTGGGTTTTGAAATTACCATGCGGTATGGCAAAGATGCTGCATTTATCTCTGCGGGAGGATATCATCACCATATTGGCTTGAATACATGGTACAGTAAAAATGGACCCCCAGCTTCAAAAAATGGGGATGGATTGTTCCATACTGCCATCCTTTATCCTGAAAGAAAAGATTTGGCCGAAGTACTGAACCGACTCCTTAAAGCTTCCTATCCACTTTCCGGAGCTTCTGACCATGGGGTTTCGGAAGCCATCTATCTGGATGACCCTGACCAGAACGGCGTAGAGTTGTATTGGGACAGACCGATGGAAAAATGGCCAAAAGATAAAGAAGGTTCCTTGGAGATGTTTACCAAGGGCCTGGATCTTTCAGATTTGTTAGATGAATTACGATAACACAAAAATGTCATAGTGTTTTTTGAGGTAACAATGTATACCAATTCTGCCTGTAGCAGGTGAAAACTTAAAAATTCGCAGATGATAACCTGAATAACAGCTAATCCATATAAGGGCTTTTATTTTTGAATGCTTCAATTTTTAGCATAAAATCAATAAAATTTAAGAATTTTTAGACCATAAACCTTATTTTTAATGAGTGAATCAGAATAAGTTTAGCAGTTTCGAAATTCATTGTCTGTGTTTTACCATGAAAGACCCTGAATCCAGCGCCTTTTACCGTCAAGTCGTATCTTATTTACATGTAATGTTTATTTAAATCGAATCGAACCATGAATACTTTCAAAAAATCAATTTGCCAAAGCTTTGTTTCATTCATTCTTTTGTTCCTAATCGGTTCTGAAAATGAGGTATTATCTTGTACCCGCGTAGTTTACGAAGGGCCTGATGGTCAGGTGATCACTGCTCGGTCTATGGATTGGAAAGATGAAATCCCTGCTGACATATGGCTGTTTCCCAGAGGAATGAAAAGAGATGGTGCTGTGGGTAAAAACTCAGTGAAGTGGACTTCTAAATACGGAAGTATTGTAACATCGGCTTTTGATATATCCAGTACAGATGGAATGAACGAAAAAGGCTTAGTGGCCAATTTATTGTGGTTGGCTGAATCTGATTATCCTCCATTCGATGAGAGTAAAAAAGGGCTATCTGTAGCTGCCTGGGTCCAATACATGTTGGATAATTTTGAAACAGTTGAAGAGGCAGTTCGGGCTATGGAAAAGAATGAATTCGTGGTTGTGTCTGAAAATATCCCAGGTACTGATCGGTTTGCCACCCTTCACCTTTCAATTTCAGATGCCTCCGGAGATAATGCCATATTTGAATACATAGATGGAAAATTAGAAATTCACCATGATAAGGCTTACAAAGTAATGACCAATTCTCCCGTTTTTAGCAAGCAATTGGCGCTCAATGAATACTGGAATCAAATAGGGGGCGTCACCATGCTTCCAGGAACCAATAGGGCCGCTGATCGCTTCGTACGTGCCTCTTTTTATGTGGATGCCATACCTCAAACTTCTGATAGCCGGCTCGCAGTAGCCAGTATGTTCAGCGTGATCAGAAACTGTTCTGTGCCTTTTGGAATTTCCACAGAAAACGAACCTAATATTTCCTCGACAAGATGGCGTTCTGTATCTGACCAAAAAAACCTCACCTATTATTTCGAGACAGCGCTGACCCCCAATGCTTTTTGGGTGGACATCAGCAAAGCAGACTTTAGTCCAAATGCAAAAGTTAAAAAGCTAAGTGTGTCCAACCACGAGGTGTATTCTGGAGATGCACTCAAAAACTTTGTAGTTTCCGAGCCTTTTCAATTTGCCGGTTTATAATCTCACCTTGCAACTCTGAAGATAGCTATGCTAGAAGTTCAATAGAGTCCTGATCCACCATATATTCACAGGATAATTTTAATAGGCCATAAAGGATATATGGTTCTGTGACCTATTATCCTTTCCTGCCAATATATATCATCAAACTTATTTTCAATAGGGTACCCTGTCCGAATTCCTAGAATCCCTAAATTCCTTATATTTGGACAATGCAGAAAAAAAAAGGGGTATTGATCATCACCTATTACTGGCCTCCCAGTGCCGGATCAGGTGTACAGAGGTGGTTGAAGTTTGCAAAATACCTGCCTGAGTATGGTTGGAATCCGGTAATTTTCACCCCTGAAAATCCTGATTTTGATTTGAAGGACTATTCCCTATTGAATGAAATCCCAGTTGAATTAGAAGTACTAAAATTGCCCATTTGGGAACCTTATGGGTTGTTCAGGAAGGCAAAGAAATCCAAAGTAAAAAATCCATCCACAATTCTGGAACAAGGGGAGAAATCCTTATTTGACAAACTGGCCATTTGGATTAGAGCAAATTTAATAATACCCGATCCCAGGGTATTTTGGGTTAGGCCAGCTACAGGATTTTTGGGGGCTTTTTTAAGAGATAGAGGCATCACTACAGTCATCACTACCGGGCCTCCACACAGCATGCACCTGATCGGATTGGCGCTCAAGCGCAGGTATGGGATCAAATGGCTTGCCGATTTCCGGGATCCTTGGTCATCCTGGGAATTTTTGGAAAAACTGCCTATTACCCCTATCGTACTCAGCCGACACAAGAAACTGGAACAAAATGTTCTGAAAGCTGCGGACCACATCATCACCATCTCCCCAACTTTTCAGCAGGACCTTTTTGAGTTATCCGGTAGAAAAGTACACCTTATCACCAACGGGTTTGATAGCAATGACTTGCCCGTCGATTTTTATTCAGAAAATGTGGACCTAAGTATTTTTCATGTTGTTTATATTGGGATTATAGACTCTATAAGAAACCCCGACCCTTTCTTGAATGCTTTCAAAAGGGCCTTCCAGACCTCTGTTCAGAAAGTAAAACTGACTTTTGTGGGAAAAATAAGTGTTGGACTGGAAGAAAAGGTGTCCGAGGACCCATGGCTTAAATCCCATGTTCAATTGACCGGTTATGTTTCCCATCAGGAAGTTTTTGCCTATTACAAAAATGCTTCAGCTCTGCTGTTGATCCTTACCCAAACCAAAAATGCCAAAGGAAATATTCCAGGCAAACTGTTTGAGTACCTTGCCACCGGCCGCCCTATTGTCGCAATGGGTGACCCTGAAGGGGACAGTGCCCAGATCATTAGGGAGGCAAATGCGGGGAAAGTTTTTAAGCACAGTGAAGAGAAGGAGATAGAAGCATTTTTATTGGATTTGCAACTCAAAAACAAGCCCAACCCCAAAGCTTCTTTGAAACAATACGAAAGAAAAAATTTAACATCAAAATTAGCCGACCTATTGGATGAAAATTAGGATTCCATTTCTTGATTTGGCTCCCATGCACCGGGAACTTTCCAAAAGCCTTGGATTTAAATTTTCGGAGCTGCTGCAAAAAGGTATTTTCTCAGGAGGAGAAGAAGTCGATATTTTTGAATCCAAGATGTCCAACTTGTTGAAATCTCCTTTTGCTATTTCCTGTGCCAATGGATCCGATGCCATTGAACTTGCTCTTAGGGTTTTGGGCATAGGGATGGGTGATGAGGTCTTGGTACCGGCTCTGACTTGGGTTTCTACTGCCGAATCGGTGGTTTTGACTGGGGCCAAACCTGTTTTTGTTGATGTAGATGAAAATGGGCTGATAGATTTGGATTTGTTGCAGGGCCTTGATTCTCCACGGATTAAAGCGGTCATTCCAGTCCACCTTTACGGGAAAATGGTAAAAATGCCGATTTTAAAACAATTGGCTGAGCTTAAAAGATGGTGGGTTATTGAAGATGCAGCCCAGGCTTTTGGAGCTTCCATGGATGGACAGCCTGCTGGTGGATTTGGAGAAATGGGCTGCTTCAGCTTTTATCCCACCAAAAATCTAGGCGCACTGGGTGAAGCTGGAATGGTCACCACCTATAGAAAAGACTTGGCTGACAAGTTGCTTCATTTAAGAAACCATGGACAAGCCCAAAGAGATCACCATGAGATAGTAGGTAGGAACAGCCGAATTGATACCCTTCAGGCTGCTTTTCTAAATGTTAAGTTGGATCATTTTAAAGCTTGGCAGGAAAAAAGGAAGGATCTGGCAAAAGATTACTTATATGGGCTCAAGGATGTTCCAGGGATTAAATTACCTCAAGGAATATTGGATGTCAGTCACAATGCCCATATATTTCAAATCCAGACCGAAAATCGGGATAGGATACAAAAACATTTATTCAAGTTCGGAATCGGTACGGCCATCCATTATCCCAAAACAGTCCCGTCTACGCCAGCTTTTGGAAAGCTTCAAGGTTACCCTGTGGCTGAGAGGTTGGCAGATACCTCCTTATCGCTTCCTTTGCACCCATACATGCGACAAGATGACATAGCCTATATATCTCAGGTTTTGACTTCATATTTGAATAAGGTCGGGGGAATTTAAATGGGCTGAGAATTTTGTCCTGATTCAATGTGGTTTGATATTAAGGTTTTAAACCCTATTTTTGTAGGAGAATAGATTGCCCACATGAATAAAATACAGCTCGTCATTCACCATATTTTCAGATTCATTTGGAATGCTATTTTTGTGATTTCCTATCCCATTTTGGCTTCTTTCGGTTTAATTTTTATAGGGATTACCTGGTTGTTTTCTACCCTTTCATCTTTATTCTCCCGACTAAGTTCCAAAGAGCCCGATTTGTCCAGCAAGGAGAGTGAATGGACTACCCTTCCCGGTGTTGAATTACTGGAAGTGAAGGTTTTCAAACAGATTTTGTTTGGTCCTACCTGTTATAAAATAAGGAGAAACGATGGAGTGCCTTCCATTTTGGAGGACCATTTTTTTGGAAATAAAATCCAAAAGCTGGATGAAGGCCTGATCATGGAAAAGTGGAACAGCACCGATTCCAAAGAATTACCGAATTTCGATATTTGTTTGTATGATCCTGACAATGACACCCTATCCCCATTAACCAATATCAAGTGTTTTGACTGGCACTTGGCAGAGAAAGAGGAAAAAAGCCTTCATTTCAAATGGTTTGATGGGATTCAAGGCGGGGAGGTCAGGGTCGCCCGCTGATGATGGATGTCAAGGCGTTTTTAGACGAAAAAGCAACCCTGTACAATCAGCCTTCCTTTATCAAGGATGATCCCATTTGCATTCCCCATTTGTTTGAAAAGAAACAAGACATAGAAATAGCAGGGTTTTTTGCGGCCATATTGGCATGGGGACAGCGGAAAACCATCATCAATAAATGCATGGAGCTTATGGCAATGATGGACAATGCTCCTCACGATTTTGTAATCAATCATGCTGAATGGGACCTTAAGCCGCTTTTAAAGTTCAAACACAGAACATTTAATGACCTCGATACCCTTTACTTTATACAGTTTTTCAGGGATTTTTATCAACAACATGAAAGTCTGGAAGAAGCCTTTCTTATCGATTATTCTGATGCTGCCGATCAAATGGAAAAGGCATTGATTCAATTTCATGACTTTTTTTTTCGTTCACCAGATGCCCCTCACAGAACGCGTAAGCACATCGCCACTCCTAAGCGTAAGTCCGCCTGCAAGCGGCTTAACATGTTCCTCAGATGGATGGTGAGAAAGGATTCTAATGGCGTGGATTTTGGGCTATGGCATATCCTAAAACCTTACCAGCTCATTTGTCCCTGCGATTTGCATGTGGACCGGGTAGCCAGAAAACTGGGTTTAATCACCAGGAAACAAACAGATTGGTGGACGGCTATGGAGCTGACCCAAAACCTGAGAAAATTGGACCCTGTAGATCCAGTCAGGTACGATTTTGCCCTTTTTGGTTTGGGGATTATGGAAAAATACTGAAAAGTGCACATGAATAGGCTTTATTGCTCTGCCTGCCAATTGGCCGGATCTTTCCGCCAGTTTTCAAGGGATCTGAGGTCCTCATCTGTCACGTAAGATTTGGAAATGGCGATAGGCAACATTTTGGCATAATCACTCAGGCAGATAAGTTTGATCCCTGCTTCTTCAAAATTGTTTTTGGCCACCTCGAAACCGTAAGTGAAGATGGCTACCATTCCCAAAACTTCGAAACCTGCTGATTTAAGATCAGCTACTGCCTTTAAGGAACTTCCACCTGTGGAAACCAGGTCTTCTACAACCACCACTTTTTGACCATGGACGACTTTTCCTTCAATCATGTTTTCCATTCCATGACCTTTGGGCTTGGACCTCACATAAACAAATGGAAGATTCAGGGCATCAGCGAGCAAAGCCCCTTGAGGTATTCCTGCCGTTGCTACTCCGGCGATGGCTTCTGTTTGAGGGAAATTGGCTTTTATGACTTGGACCAAAGCATTTTTGATCGAAGTACGAACCGATGGGAATGAAAGGGAAAGGCGGTTGTCACAATAAATAGGCGATTTCCATCCAGAAGCCCAGGTAAAGGGCTGATGAGGATGTAATCGGATGGCATTTATTTCCAATAATTTTTCAGCTACTGAAGCTGCAGTGAGGTCATTCCATATTTGCATGGTCAAAATTAAGTGATAAATTACAAAGGGGTGTTGTGATGCCTAAAAAATTTATGCATTTTTGGATCAAATCCAGATGCACATGAAGATTTTTATCAATGATAAGCCACTCGATATTTTATCGCCTGACGAATTGCCGCTTGATAAAACTTATGAATGTGTCTACGACAATCCACAGGATATTCCGCCCTATGCAGATTTTCATGATGATGTACTCATCCTGCACCCTTCCAAAGATGTCATCATCAAAGTTCTTTATTTTTTGAGGACGAGAAAACTGAAAAACCTTGATACAGTTACCCTAGTGTCAGAAGATAAGTCAGAACTCAAAAAATTTATCAAAGCCCGATTTACCATCATTAAAGCTGCGGGTGGAGTAGTGACCAAAGGTGATCGAGTGCTTTTTATCCATCGCCTTGGAAAGTGGGACCTACCAAAAGGGAAATTCGAAAAAGGAGAGAGACCTGCCGATTGTGCTCTAAGGGAAGTGGAGGAAGAATGCGCCATTCAAGTTAAGCTTGGTCCGGAAATCTGTAAAACCTGGCACACCTATACGCACAATAGAAAAAGTATACTCAAAAAAACTTATTGGTACGTGATGGAAAACCTGAATGACTCCAACATGAAACCCCAAAAAGAGGAGGGAATTGAAGACATCCGATGGCTGACCCATCATGAGGCAAAGACCGCATTGGTCAATTCTTATCCATCCATGCGGTACTTGTACAAGTGTTTTTTAAAGATGGTGCCAAAAATTCAGACCTCGTAAGGCAACCATTCTCGGACATCCCCACCATAGCGATGTACTTCTCTGATTACCGTAGAACTGACAGCAGCAAATTGCGGTGAAGTGATGAGAAATACCGTTTCCAATTCTTCATTTAGATAGCGGTTCATCTGACTAATGGTATTCTCATACTCAAAATCTGTAGTATTGCGAAGACCTCTTATCAAAAAATTGGCTTTGTGTTTTTTGGCTAAAGTTGAGGTAAGTTCATTGTAAACCAAAACCTTGACCTCTGGAATGTCTTTGTAAACACTTCTGATTTTTGAGACCATATCATCGATCTCAAAATGCCTTGATTTTTTGGCTGAATTGTACCCGATTCCTATGATTATTTCATCAAAAAGCTGAAGGGATCTGATCACAATATCATGGTGACCTTTCGTAAATGGATCAAAGGAACCCGGGAATATGGCTATTTTCTTTGGTTTCATAGGGATCAGATCGTCCAATAGGCCTCAAACCGTTTAGATTCCTGAAATTCTATGACTCCCGGGAGGTAATTTTGATTAGACGTGGGGTTAGGGAAATGCAGGTTCTTGAAATAATCCCTCAAATGATCTATATCGGCCCCAATTTGCTCCAAGGGACCAATTACATTGATTCTGCAATGCAAGCGATCAAAATCCAATTGTTGGATGGCAATAAACAAATACTTTAAAAGCTCCTTATTATCTCGGACTGGAAACCGGTTAAATAAAACCAATTCGTGGTTTTTAAAACTGGCCAAGAATACATGGCTTTGGTGAACCATGATCCAGATGGTCTGATCCACCATGTCCTGCCTTTGTCTTAAAAGAAAATCCAATACTGGTAAAGCGCCATGATAAACCTCCATATCTGGTAAAATTTCATCCAAAAGCTTTAACAAGGTTTTATCAACCGAACCAACCACCTGTATATTGTTGCTGTCCACCCCATCATAAAAAACTTCTTGGGTGTCAGGATCCAGATCTGTGTTGAAATTGAGATAGGTGGATTTCTGCATGGGATCAAACAAAACCCCCGGCACCAGATTGAATGCATCATTGAAAACAAAAAGTTTCCCCTGTGTATTTGAAGCATTTAAAAGGGTGTCCTCTGATAGAAATTTCAGGAAATCAGTCGAATCTTTAAAGAAGTATTCATGCACAGCTATGACCGTATCGTTGGCATTTTTGGCCATGATAACTAAATCCTGGTCATACAAAAACAGCGACAAGTTTGAGATGTGATCCAAGTCAAGCTTATCGCTGTAATATTTTTTGGGTATATTTTTAACTCCCGTGTCCAAACTTATTCCCAGTTACCCGAAGTTGAGGTGTCTGTCCTAGACCCTACGCGAAGGGCTTTTTCGTTGTTGTTTTGTCTTCGGTTGGGATTTACCGGTGCAGGATCCCTGATTTCAAATACAGAAACCTGTCTGCCGCTTCGTTCTACTTTGTCGGTAAAAAATTCAAATTGAAGTCCTCCAGAACCAGGAACCACCGCCAAAGCTTCAAGATTGAAATCAGGATATTTCCTTTCATTGAAAAGTGAATCCATAACTCCTACAGAACCAAGAGTATCAAATGTAACTGTTGTTTCCTCTTTTCCATATTCCAGCAATTTGGTTTCTTCAGTTCTTTGAACCAACCAGATTTTACCATCTTGAATGAATTGTCTGAGGGAATCCCAGGTGGGTGCATATTCCTTGTTGGAAGCCTGATAGGCAATCTGAGCATCCCTGAGCATGATCAGTTTTTCTATGACTCTGGCTTCGATTCTAGCAATCCGCTTTTCCTCTTCCAAGACATTATCCACACTCTTGTATAAGGCATAGCCCAATCCGAGGGCTCCGAGTAGGAAAACGATCGATAAGATTTTTGTTAGATTCATTTTTTAGGTTGATTTGTTGCTATGATATAGGTTGATGGTTTTTTCTTAAACAGAATGCTATTTTATGCATTTATTTTCAAAATTAAAATATCCTTTCCATATTCTTACATCTTTAATGGATTTTATTCCCCAAAACATTTGGTGTTTTTCGGTATTGGGGATGGATTTTAATTCATCCAACTCCATATACTTTATCTCCTCCATCAGCTGATGGTCATTCGATAACTCCGGGTCTTTACCCAATGTAAGCTCTCCGGCTGTCCTGCGTACTTCAAAGAACAATTCCAAAGCATGAAGTGGAGGATTGAGCAATTCATGGGCAAAAAGATAGTTTTCCACTTGGATATGGAGTCCGGTTTCCTCCATAAATTCCCGTTTGAGATTGGTTATGGCATCACTTCCATACTGCATACCTCCTCCTGGAACATTCCAGAAGTACCTTCCTCTTCCCATGTTGTGCTTGACCATAAGAAGGGCATTGTTTTCTATCAAAACCCCATTGACCCTTAAACGGAGGCGTTCTCCGAATTTCTCTTTGATTTCCTTTTCTAAATCCGGCATATTAGAAGTAGATTCGCTGTTAATGCCTAAAGATACACAAGCCCAAACAAAGCCCTCTGTTTTCCTGAGAAGAAATTTCCCCTTTTCTCCAACCCCAGGTCAAGAAAGATTTTTTGAGTTGATGGATCGGTTTTTTGGTATTCCCGTGCAAAAAAAGCCCACATTTGTGCTTAGAGGCTATGCGGGTACAGGAAAGACCTCGGTGGTTTCAGCGGTAGTCAGATCCTTACAAGCCATAGGATTGAAATCCCTGTTGTTGGCTCCCACTGGTCGGGCGGCCAAAGTCATGAGTGCATATGCTGGAAGGATGGGTTTTACTATACACAAGATCATCTATCGTCCCAAACAGGGAACTGACGGAGTCAGTTCAGGATTTGAAATCCAAAAAAACTATTATCGGGACACTCTTTTTATTGTAGATGAGGCTTCTATGCTTGCTGATGAGGGGATGGGGGCGAGATTGCTCAAGGACCTGATAAGCTTTGTTTTTCAACAGGAGTCCAACCGACTCTTGTTGGTAGGGGATACAGCACAGCTTCCGCCGGTAGGGAGTCAAAAAAGCCCTGCATTGGATAAGATTCACCTAGTAAGACATTATGGATTGGAGGTAATCGGCACTGAGTTGATGGAAGTCATGCGGCAGGACCAGGCTTCAGGTATTCTATATAATGCCACACGACTTCGACAGGAAGTGATGCTGGAAAAACCCAATATCTCTTTGGTGTCCAAAGGCTTTCGGGATTTTTTCCGGATGACTGGGGAAAAACTAGAAGAAGGACTACGCTATGCCTATGATAAATTCGGTGTGGATCAGACCATTATCATTACCCGATCCAATAAATCAGCAGTCCAATACAACCAATATATAAGGCGAGTCATTCACTTTTTCGAGGATGAAATCGATGTTGGGGATCTTTTGATGATTGTCAAAAACAATTACACCTACATGGCGGAATCTGATAAAGTCAGTTTTTTGGCTAACGGTGATTTTGTAGAAATCATAAAAATTCGTTCTTTTGAGGAAATTTATGGCTTTAGATTTGCTACTGTCGAGCTGAGATTGCTTGACTACCCGGAAGAACCGTTCTTTGAAGCAAAAATTATTCTGGATACCCTTTATGCGGATACACCTTCCCTAAGTGGGGAACAGTATCAGTCGCTGTATCGACAGGTTTTGGAGGATTATCAGGACCTAAGCAATTCAAAAGAAAAAAGTGAAGCCCTAAAAAAAGATCCATATTTGAACGCATTGCAGGTTAAGTTCGCCTACGCGTTGACCTGTCACAAATCTCAGGGAGGGCAATGGGCCGCAGTTTTTGTGGACCAAGGCTACCTTCAAGAGGACCAACTTGATCAGGAATATATCCGTTGGTTGTATACGGCTGTTACTAGGGCTTCTCGAGAACTATTTATGGTAAACTTTCATGCAAAGTTTTACGTTAACGATGCGGAATCAAACAAGGAATTATAACAAAATAACGATAAGATGAAAAGATTTACACTACTACTGTTTATCGGGCTAATGGCGGCCACAGTACACGCCCAGATCGCCTCCAACAATAATGGCCCCGTCATTGATTTCAATGAAACATCCGTGGATTTTGGTGACATTACCCAAGGGGATAAAGTGGAACACACCTTTGTTTTGAAAAATACAGGTTCAGCTCCTTTGGTCATCTCCAATGTGGCTGCTACATGCGGTTGTACTGTTCCTAAATGGCCCAAAGAACCTATCGCACCTGGAAGTTCTGCTGAAATCAAAGTCACTTTTAATTCAGCAGGAAAAATGGGTAAACAAAATTCAGTGGTCAGGATTTATTCCAATGCATCAGAACCCATAGAAAAAGTATCTTTGATTTCCAATGTGCTGCCCAAAGGAAGGTAAGGTATGAAACATTACAAAAAAAAACCGGTTTAAACCGGTTTTTTTCTTTTAGTCCACTTTCATAAAGGTCAGTAATTTTTTTCCGGATTCATCTTGCAAAATCAGCCTAAGGTCGGCAACATCATACTTCCGAACTTCCTTGAGCAGATCTACCACCTTGGATTCCGTGAGCATCTCAGGGCAAGCCATCATGGTGGAGGCTGGACTGGAAAATTTTATGTTTCGCTCATCAAGGTCTACAATTTGTCCCCTCAGATTATTACAACCTGCATAGCCAAAGAAATTTCTATCCCGTGCATTCATTTCAAAAACCAATGCTTTAGAATATTGATCATGTTCTACCAACTCATCCTCGATTTCGATCAATTTCCAAATGTCCGTGATGCGTAGAGAAAAATCAGGTTTTTTTTCAATAATTTCTACCAAACTGTATATCAAACTACAGGCATCTGCAGGTATTGGTGCCTCCCGCTGTGTCACATTGACTTTGAGGCGGTACAAGTAGCCTGGTTGGTAATCAAAACCCTCGATGTTACTGTAAAAATTCTTCCAATCTCCAAACTCAATTTCATCTGATTCCTGGGTTTGGAGGCAGGACATTGGTCCCACGCCCTGACAATCCACTTTGTAACTATTGACCCAAAGCACTTTTTCCCCTCCGGGAATCACTTGGGTAACTTGGTTGTTTTGGCAAGCTATGCCCCAAAAAAGGATTGAAGCCAAATAAAGGTTAAGATTTGTTGTCCGGTTCATGGCATTCTAGTTCGTTTAGAAATGATTTCTTTAAGATCAGCTGCCCATTCTGCATAAATTAGGGCACTGGGATGTAATTGGTCCTCAACCAGAGATTCAGGCAAGGCGCCGACTTCTCTGTACCTAGTGGTTATATCCATAAATACCACTCCTTTTTCGGTTGAAATAGCCTCTTTTGAAGCATTAAAGGCATCAATTTCACCGGTCACCTTTTTCTGGTCTGTATTTCTTCCGGTTGCAAACGGCGTGATTCCCCAATCAGGAATCGAAATGACAATGACCCTATCGTGCCTCCCTTTAGCAAAGGTGATGGCTTGTTCCAATAATTCCTCGAACTCTTTTTTAAAATTGGTTACATCTCTGCCCCTGTATTGGTTGTTTACCCCAATCAGCAGCGTCACCCAATCATAGGTTTGATCTGAGATTCCCGCATCATCTATGCCTTTTTGTAGTTCATCAGTGGTCCATCCAGTTCGGGCTATGATTTTTTTTAGGTCCCAGTCTATTCCTTCTTCTGCCAAAAGTTTTACCAATTGATTGGGATAGCGTTCTGCTTCAAGTACCCCCTCCCCGATGGTGTAGGAATCGCCCAAAGCCAAGTAGGTCATTTTGGTGTCTGTCATGTCATCTGGTGTTGTGGCTGGGTTTTGCTGGGCCACACATGAAAATAACAGGAGGATTCCACAGCCATACCAACCTCTGTATAAGTCTTTAAGATTTCTTTTTATGAAGGAAGAAAAGCAGATCATCAGATTAGGAGGTAAAAATTTCCTCTTTCATCTCAAAAAACCCCTTTTCAGCATCCATGGACACCCTTGCGCCTACGGGTATGACAAATTGCTTGTCCACGTGCCCGATCATGGCACCGCGATAAGCAGGAATGTTCAATGGTAGGATGTAATCCTCCAGGATTTGTTCCAAAGTCAAGGATCCATACCCTCCACTCGGAGAGCAATCCGTGCATTGCCCGAAGATAAATCCTTTGATTTGATCCAAGGCCCCCATCAGCTTTAAAGTACTCATCATTCGGTCAATTTTATAGGGATCTTCCCGGATATCCTCCAGAAATAAGATTTTTCCTTCAAAAGAGGGCAGATAAGGCGAACCTGCCAATGCGGTCAGGACCGTAAGGTTTCCTCCTATAATTTCACCCTCTGCAATGCCAGGTCGGATGGTTTGAATCCTGTTCTGTTTGATCACCAAGTCATCCCCTTTCACCAATTCATTCTCAAATCTGACCAATTCCCTTTCAAAAAACACTTTTTCAATTTGCTTTACATTGAACCTGTTCCAGCTCCCGGTTCCGTTTGGACCATGAAAGGTGATCAGGCCTGTTTTGGCATGGATGGCGAGGTGCAAAGCCGTGACATCAGAATAGCCAAGGATGGGCTTGGGATTGGCTGAGATGGACTCATAATCAATCATGGGAAGAATTCTGGCAGCACCTGACCCACCCCTAATGCAGATGACTGCTTTGATTTCGGGATTGGCAAACATCTCGTTGAGATCTGCTGCTCTTTCGGTGTCGGTTCCGGCAAGGTGTCCTCGCCGGTTGAATAGGTGCTTTCCGGTCTCTACCTCAAAACCTAAAGCTTCCAAAGCCTCTTTGGCAAAGAGAATCTGCATGCTTTCTGCTGTAGCTGCTGAAGGGCTGATGAGACCAACTCGGTCTCCTTTGTTCAATCGATTCGGAAGTAATTTAAGGACAGTTTCTTTCCCTTGAAATTTCTTCTGCATGCTCAAAAATGGCGCTACAGCAAGGGTCAAACCCAAGGACTTGACAAAATCTCTTTTATTCATAAGCATTCAGTTAGATGTTGAAGTTAAAAATTATCCCGAATATATAATAATACCTTCTCCATCTCTGTTCTCACCACACTGGCTTTGTAGGGGTAATTGTTGTTCATAAAGGCAAAAGCATACACTTTGTTGCTTTTGGTTTTGATAAATCCCACCAAGTCATGGTTGTTGCTTAGGGTGCCTGTTTTCGCATGGATGTATGGCGTGAGGGATTTATAAGAATTCCTCAACGTTCCATCCACTCCCCCTACCGGAAGGAGGTCAAACAAAGTTTGATCTGGCACGATGCGATAGATTTTTTCAGCCAAAGTGACCATACTTCTTGGTGTCATTAGGTTGTGCCTGGATAGGCCTGATCCATCCACCCATAGAGGCTTGTCCGGTAGGTCAAAAAGATGGGTTTTCTGGATGTAATCGATGGCTCTTTCAGGATTGAGTTCTTTAAACAAAACATCAGAAACCATAAGCAACAGTTGCTCAGCGATAAAATTATCACTTTCCTTCAGCATTTCCCTATATAGAATCTGGGTGGGTAGCCCCTTAAGGACTTGGTGCTTTTCCGGTAATCGCTCTGCAGATAACACCACTTTTTTTTGTAGCGCCTGTCCCGCTAAATCCACAAAAAGTTCAGGAGAGGTAATAAACGGAACTTCTATTTTCATTCCGTTATAGCTTCTGGGATTGTAATAGAATTGGTTGGAATGAAATTCCCTCTGTACATTGCGAACATCCCTATCCATGGCTTGCAATGAATTTCTGAAATAAGCAGGTGAAAGTACAGGCTGGTTGCCTTTTTTTTCTGCCGTCACCAAATTTCCAAAAATGGGCATGGAGGACCGTTCTGCGGAAAAGGAATAGAAAAAATCGTCCCATTGCCATCCAAAGCCAAAGGCATCTGATTTCCAATTGGATTGAGAAAAATAGATGGATTCAAATTTTTTCAAAAAGGAATCCAAGGCCGGTTGAGGGAGTTTGGGATATTTCCAACTGGGGTCACCTGTGCCCCAAAAGGTAATCTCATTCTCCTTGGTGGTATACCTGATCAGATTAGAGCTGTCTCCCAAGACGATAAGCGCCCCATAGAATGTCAAAAGTTTTACCGTGGAGGCGGGGATAAAGTAAAGGTGGCTGTTTTTTTCGTACTGTAACGTTTGCTCCTCCAGGTCATATAGCATGAAACCAGTGGTATGTTTATCAAAAAAAGATCCTTTTCCCAACCTTTCGTCCAAACCAAAATAGCGGGCTCTAGGATCTTGTCCGCGTGAAGGCAGTGAAAACAGTGAAAAAAAGAAAGTTAGGAAGCAAACTAAAAGGAGTCTGTTGGGGGTTAAGTTCACGCAAATCAAGGGTTAAAATGTTTCTTTTCTTTATTGATTCCCAAGAAGACCAGTAACCAACCGGTCATCAAAGCTATGCCTCCAAATGGGGTAATGGCTCCAAGCCAATTGGCACCTGAAAGAGACAGCACTAACAAAGAACCTGAAAAGATCAAAATACCTGCCAAAAATATCGAGTTGGCCCATCCCAAGATGCGGTTATTGGGGAATTTGAGTTGGATGATCCCAACAGCCAAGATGGCTAGGCTGTGGTAAAACTGATATTTAATGGCTGTTTCAAAAGTTTCTGTCCTACCCAATGATTCGAGGATTTCGGACAAACCATGGGCGCCAAAGGCTCCGATCCCAACAGAAAGTAAACCCAAAATACATGCTATTTGTATGCTACTGATGGCTTTCATCTTTCGTTAATTTCGGGATCCAAAAATTGCGCTGCCTATTCGTACCATGGTACTTCCTTCTTCTTGGGCGATCAGGTAATCTCCGCTCATTCCCATTGAAATTTCTTTTAATTCAAATGTCTCGGGCAGCACCATTTGATTGAGCTTATCCATAAGGGTTTTAAGTCCTTTAAATTCAGCCCTTACCAAGTCTTTGTTCTCTGTGAAGGTGGCCATACCCATCAATCCTTTTACTTTGATGTGATTCAATTGAACCAAAAATTCATCATCAAGCATTTCCTTTAGTTCCTGTTCATCAAATCCAAACTTACTTTCCTCTTTGGCGATATGAACCTGGAGCAGGCATGAAATGACCCGGTCAATTTTCTCTCCCTGCTTGTTGATTTCTTTCAGCAGGCGGTAGGAATCCACTCCATGTATGAGATAGACAAAAGGGGCCAAAAATTTGACTTTATTGCGCTGAAGGTGGCCGATCATGTGCCAACGAATATCTTCAGGCAAATGAGCTTGTTTGTCTACCAATTCCTGAACTTTATTTTCACCAAAATCCCTTATTCCCGCATCATAGGCCTCCTGTATATCAGTGGTTGGTTTGGTTTTGGTAACAGCTACCAGCAAACAGGAGGGATTTATAAAACTCTTTTTTATTTGGGCAAGGTTTTCTTTAATTGGCATTATCTTTAATTTACAAATCCAAAGATACGGCTGTATAGTCAACAGCCAAAGTATTTTTGACAGGGAGTGAGATTTTAATCTAAATCATTGATATGGCCATTCTGGGTACATTATTGAAAAAAGGAATTCGTTTAAGAGAGTCCCTTGAACAGGAATATACTTCGCCTTTGGGGCTTCAAAAAATGGAACTTCAAAAACTATTGATTGCCGCAAGAAACACCAAAATAGCTGATAAATACCATTTTAAAGGAATTCTGTCCGCATTCAAATCTCCTGGGAACGCTTTTTATGAGGCCTTCAAAAGTCAGGTTCCCATCTATGATTATAATAAAATATATGAAGAATGGTGGCACTTGCTCAAACAAGGGGAAAGTGATGTGACTTGGCCGGGTAAAATCAGGTATTTTGCTTTAAGTTCAGGAACATCAGGCAGTTCATCCAAATATATCCCCATTTCCAAAGAGATGGTGAAAGCCATCCGTAAAACCGGGGTAAGACAGATTCTTACTCTTTCTAAATATGAATTGCCTCCAAGTCTTTTTAGCAAGGGTATTTTGATGTTGGGGGGAAGCACAGATCTTGAATTCAATGGCACCTATTTTTCCGGTGATCTAAGCGGGATCACTACCGGTAATCTTCCTATTTGGTTTCAGCGTTTTTATAAACCAGGCAAGAAAATATCCAAAAACAAAAACTGGCGTGATAAGCTGGAGGAAATCGTGGAGCATGCACCAAAATGGGATATTGGGATCATTGTGGGGGTTCCGGCATGGCTTCAGATCCTCATGGAAAAAATCATAGAGCGCTACCAGCTAGAAACCATCCATGACATCTGGCCCAATCTGATGATATTTGTTCACGGAGGAGTTTCTTTTGAGCCCTACAAGCGCGGTTTTGAAAAGCTATTGGCCAAGCCCCTGGTTTATATGGAAACCTATTTGGCTAGCGAAGGCTTTTTGGCATTCCAGGCATTGCCAAACAGGAGATCCATGAGACTTGTGCTCAATAATGGGATTTTCCATGAATTTGTGCCATTTCATGAGGCCAATTTTGATGAACAGGGAGACCTTAAAGCAGGTGCTCAAACCCTAAATATTGAACAAGTAGAAGAAGGGGTGGATTACGCACTTCTGATCAGCACTTGTGCAGGTGCCTGGCGATACCTGATTGGGGATGTGATCCGTTTTGTTTCCAAAGCAGAGTGTGAAATCATCATTACTGGACGGACCAAGCATTTTTTGAGCCTTTGCGGAGAACACCTTTCTGTAGACAACATGAACAAGGCAGTTGAACTGGTAGGGGAAGAACTTAAGCTTTCTCTATCCGAATATACCGTGGTTGGTTTCCCCCATGGGACACTTTTTGGCCACCATTGGTATATAGGAACCGACGATCAAGTTGACCCTGACCTTTTTTGTAAGAAGCTGGATGAGAAACTCAAAATCATCAATGATGATTATGCGGTCGAAAGACAGCATGCGTTGAAAGAAGTCAAAGTCACCATTTTAAATCCGAATTACTTTTATGAATGGCTTCGGCTTCAGGGAAAAGAAGGGGGGCAGAATAAATTTCCTCGGGTATTGAAAGGCGAAAAAATGGAAAATTGGATCGATTTTCTGAAAAATCAACCTTCCTTATGACCGGAGCTTTGGCAGAAGGGATTTTGATGGGGTTGGTGCTGTCCATGATCATCGGCCCTGTGTTTTTTGCCTTGATTCAGCATAGCATGAGCTATGGGTTCAAACATGCCGTTTTTATGGCCCTTGGTATCCTCCTCAGTGATAGCATGTATGTTTTGATCTCTCATTACGGGGTTTCCTCATTTTCCAAAAACCCCATGATTGAAGGTTTTTTGGGTTATGCAGGAGGCATGATTTTGATAGGGTTTGGCATCGCCACATTCGTCAAAAAAGGCATTAGTAGACCGAATACAGGAGGATTTGGGAAGGATAAATCCAAAAAAAGGACAGGGTTCCTCAAGGGTTTTACCCTGAATGGGATCAATCCATTTGTTTTGCTCTTTTGGATTTCTGTGGCAGGTTTGGTCAACATGAAGGTCGACTATAGCGCAAAAGATGTTTGGTTTTATTACCTGGGGATATTGGGTACCGTTTTTCTGATCGATGTGCTGAAAGCTTATATTGCCAAAAGGCTCAGTCAATTCGTCACCCCTAAACTGATGTTAAATTTGAACAGATTGGTGGCTGCCGTGTTGGTATTCTTCGGAACCCGAATGATTTACTTTGCGGTACAAAACCAACCTCTATTATGAAAATACTGCATCAATTACTCTTTATCTTTGGATTTGCACTTCTGATGACCTTGCCACAAGCTGTTCAGGCCCAAAACGGCGAGGAGTGGATTCCCTTTAACCAAAAAAGGCTCGACTACAACCGTAAGGGAATGCTTATCCTAGGGTCTTGGGCAGTCGGGAACATGATTTTAGGAGGGGCCCTGGCAGGCAAAACTTATGGAGAGGTCAAAGCTTTTCATCAAATGAATTTATATTGGAATTCTGTGAATCTTTTGATTGCAGGATTTGGGTATTATGGGGCCACCAGAGAGATTCCCTCTCAGGATTTTTGGGAAACCATTCAGGCCCAGCAAAGCATTGAAAAAATTCTGTTGGTCAATGCTGCCTTGGATGTAGCCTACATGGCGGGAGGTTTTTGGTTACAGGAAAGGGGGAAGAGACTGGATAAGCCCCAATTTATTGGTTTTGGTAAATCTGTGGTCTTGCAAGGAGCCTTTCTAATGAGCTTCGATGTGATTTTGTATCTTTTTCATAGAAATCATGCTGTCGAGTTACCGAAAATTCTGGAAAGTATCAGGATAACTGAAAACGGTTTGGGATTATTGTTGACTTTTTAATCGAGTAGAAAGTTGTTGAAAAAACTATTTTTCAATGCCAGCCAAATGAAAAAGAAAATGATCCCCCAAAAGAGATAAGCCCTGTAGTAGTCATTGGTTTCCCGATACCGGGACTCGATGATTTCAGCTTTCTCCAACTCATCAATTCGCTCAAAAATATTTTCGAGGGCGTTGTCGTCATTGGCCCGGAAAAATTCCCCTTTACCAATTCTTGCGATCTCCCTGAGGGTAGTTTCGTCTAGGTAACTCTCTATCATTTGAGGTCTGCCGAAGAAATCCTCTCCATAGGGAACCAAACCGTCTTTCCCTACCGCTATGGTATAGATTTTTATGTCCAATGCATCGGCAAGTTGGGCCGCAAAAATTGGTTCAACATTTCCGGCGTTGTTGTCTCCGTCACTGAGAAGGACCATCACTTTGGATTTGGATTCCGATTCCCTCATTCGGTTGGTGGCCGTGGCCAAAGCACTACCTATCGCTGTACCTTTGGCATCCATCATATTAAAGGAGATGTCTTTGATCAGGTCAGAGAGCAATTCATAATCGGTTGTAAGCGGTGCAAGTGAAAAGGCTTCACCGGAAAATATCACCATCCCAATCCGGTCACCCATTCTTCCATTAATAAAATCTATAGCTGTTTCTTTGGCTGCCTCGAGTCGGTTGGGTTTAAAATCCTGAAGATCCATGGATTCAGAAATATCCATCACCAGCATGATGTCGATGCCTTCGGTATATTGTTCCACCCGCTCATTGGTCCGCTGTGGCCTGGCCAATGCGATTACTACCATCCACAAGCAGAGTAGGTAAAAAAATGTTGGGATGAGTCTCAGGTAAGTCCAAGGGTTTTTTTTGTCCACAGAACCTGGGAGGGAAAGTTCCAAAACAGGGTTTTTGAGTACCTTGATAAATTTTCTCAAGAGCATCAGAAGGGGAACTATCCAAATCAAATGCAGCATACCGAAATTCTCCCACTCAAAAGAGCGGAAAGTATCCGGAAGAAACCAATACCATGAGAACAACTGTGAGATATCAAGCGTATTCATGGATAGATTTTATTTTTTGATGGTACATTTCCTCACAAACCCCGCTGAGCCTTTCACAGGCCTGGTGCAATTTGAGCGAAGGTCGGTTGGCATAGATGATCAGTTCTATTTCACGAAGGTCATCCAGGATTGTAGGTTTTTCTAGGTGTTCCGCTATCTCTGTGGTGGTCCATTCGGGATAAGGTTCTCCGGTGAGGTGTTCCATTCTGGATTTCCAAATCCCCAACAACTCGTCCGCTTTATTAAGATTGGGGTCTGCTTCAAATTCAATAACCGCTTGCTGCCAATTTTTGAGGAACCGGTTGTGTCGATTTTTTTCCAAATAAGCCAGCCAGAGAGATTTAAGTTTATTGCCCAAAAAGTAAATAATTACAAAAGTAAGGACCGCTAGGACGGCCAAGCCGATCATTAAATAGGGGTAATTAAATGCTTTCTTCAAAGGCTGGTAAACATTGTTTTCCTTGAACTGCAACTGTTCAGGAATCTCGGCTATCGTCAAAACAAGTTCTAATTGGTCTTCAGGTGCCATATGTCGGATACTATCATACCTGAGAATCTCAAAAACCGGTAAAGCATAGGATTTTATCGGATCCAAAGAAAAATTCGAAAGAAAATACACGGCACTATCCAGAGTAAGGCTGTCTTGGGTATAAGTGGTGAAGGTTTGTTTGCCAAGGTAAGCAAAGTCCCCATATTGATAGGTAGAATCCGGGAAGAGGACATCCAATTGGGTGGGGTAGGTGGCTTTGAGAATATAACTGACCCGCTCTCCCAACCGGGCAGAATCCTCTACAAAATATCCTTCCACCTTGATCTCTTGAGAAAAAGACAAATGGCTGAATACTAAGAATACATTGAGTAGGATTAAATTGAATTTACCCACGCTTCATGGATTTGTTTCGGTACTTGAATAATTCAATCAAAGGTAGAACAATGTCCTCAGATGTATCCATGGGAAGGTAATTGATCTGGTTTTTTTTGCAAAGTTCTTTTAGAGACAATCTTTCTGAAGTAAATGTTTCAGATATTTTCTTGGAAAATGCTCCAAAAGCAGTATTCACCCATGTGGTGGTATTGGCTTCCTTATCATAAACAGGGATAATTCCCAAGGAAGGCAAAACCGACTCTCTGGGGTCAGTCAATTGAATGGCTACCAAATCATGTTTTTCTGCCAAAGCCTTAAAAGGCCGCTGGTAATCCTCGTCTATGAAATCCGAAATGACGATAATGATGCTCCTTTTCTTGATCAAATTCAAGGCGAAGGTAAACATTTCATTCAAATTGGTTTTGATGGATTTGTTCTTGTGGCTGAAAATACCCTGAATGATTCTGACACCTTGTCTCGGTCCTTTTCCGGGTAAGATGACTTTTTCTTTTTCATCTGAATAAGAGATCAAGGCCACTTTGCTGCCTTCATGAATGGCAGCTAAGGTCAAAACACCAGCCACCTCTTTTCCTTTGTCTATTTTTTTTCGACCTTCCTCTCCGATATCCTGAGAACCACTGATATCCAGTAGGAAATAAACCGATTGGTCTTTGTCCTCCTTGAAAGTCTTTACAAAGGTCCCATGACCTTTGGCAGAAACTTTCCACTCTATGGTCCTTACATCATCCCCGTATTGATAGGGTCTCAGGTCGTCAAACTCCAGGCCAGCTCCCTTGAAAATGGATTGATAATCCCCCTGAAGGTGGTTATTGGCCACCTTTCGGATCATGATTTCGTATTTTCTTAGTTTTTTGAGGAGCTGATTCATTTTGGTTTTTTCCGAACGGCTAATTTAAGGGACTCGTTTGAATAATAAAACGGGTAATGGACAACAAGTTGCCTAAATTTCATCCAAAATAGCTAATTTTGAAACGTGAAAAACTTAATTGTCTTATTTCTAGGGCTGTATCTTTTGGCAGCCTGTACCACTGACAGAGACCCAAAGTGGCTGATTTCTGAAGATAAAATGGTGGAGGTGCTTATTGACATCCACATGTCGGAGGGTTTGGTGAGTTCTTTCCCCATTTCCTACGATTCTTCCAAAAAACTCTATCCCATGTTTGAATATGAGGTTTTTAAAAAACATCAAGTCAATGACAGTGTTTTCACCAAAAGTCTGGAACATTACATGCTCAGTCCTCGAAAGATGGAACGGATTTACAGTCGTACCATTGATTCCCTGAGCATTAGAGAAAAAATAGGAGACAACTAAACCATGCTCTATCCCCATAATCTTGAATCCAAGATTAATTTTGATAAAATCAAGGAATTGATCAAATCCGAATGCAGCAGTTCCTTAGGGATTGATTTTGTTGAAAAGATTCATTTTTCAAGAGACATTCAGCTGCTGAACAAATTGCTGGATCAAACTGAAGAATTCAGGCAGATTCTGCTTTCCGGTGAATATTTTCCCTCCTCCAACTTCATCAATATCTATCCCTACCTGGAGAAAGGGAAGATTCCGGGTACATTTTTATATGAAGATGAATTTCACGAAGTCAGATTGGGACTGCTGACCCTTAAAGGTTGTCTTGAATTCTTTGAGAAACACCAAGAAAGTTACATACAGCTGTTTCAATTGATTGGAATGGTACAGCTTGACCATAGTCTGCTGAAAAGCATTGAGCGGGTTTTGGATGAAAAAGGCAAAATAAAGAACAATGCCAGTAAGGAATTGGCCATGATTCGATCCCAGATTCTTTACGAAGAGACCCGTCTGAGAAAAGTCATGGACAGAATTTTCAGGGAGGCCAAAGCCAAAGGTTTGACCCCCGATGATGCTTCTATCACGATCAGAGGCGGTCGGATGGTCATGCCTGTCCTGGCTGAAAACAAACGCCGTATCAAGGGTTTTATCCATGATGAATCGGCTACAGGTCAAACTGTGTTTTTGGAACCTGCTGAGGTCTTGGACATCAACAATGACCTGAGGGATTTGGAATACATGGAAAGAAGGGAAGTCCAGAGAATTCTCACGGAGCTGACTGATAGCATGCGCCCTTCTATTCCTGAACTGCGCAAAGCTTTTCAGTTTCTGGGCATGGTGGATTTTATCCGGGCCAAAGCCAGGTTTGCCCTAAAGATCAATGCTTCACGTCCAACTATTGAAAAAATAAAAACCATGGAATGGCACAATGCCCGCCATCCTTTGTTGGAGACGGTGCTCAAACAGCAACAAAAGAAAATCGTTCCTCTGGAGCTTAATCTAGACCACAACAGGCGGCTTTTGGTGATTTCAGGACCAAATGCAGGCGGCAAATCCGTGACCCTAAAGACGGTAGCCCTGATCCAATACATGCTGCAATGCGGACTTTTGATCCCTGTTGATGCCCATTCCAAATGCACGGTGTTCAAGCAGTTTTTCATCGACATTGGCGATGAACAAAACATAGAAAATGACCTGAGTACTTACAGCTCACACCTGATGAGCATGAAGCATTTTGCCGAGTTTGCCGATAAGAATACCATTCTTTTTATCGATGAATTTGGGACGGGTACCGAACCACAGTTTGGGGGAGCCATCGCGGAATCCATCCTGCTGGCTCTGAATAAATCCGGGACTTATGGCATCATCACCACCCATTATGGCAACCTGAAACAAATTGCAGCCAAAAGCCAAGGTCTGGTCAATGGAGCGATGAGGTATGACGTCGATCGTCTAGAACCCTTGTACCAACTGGAAATAGGAAAACCGGGCAGTTCCTTTGCGTTGGAAATTGCCGGTAAAATCGGGCTTTCCAAAGAAATTTTGGCTTATGCAAAAGCCAATATCGGAGAAGAACGGGTACGGTATGACAAGCTGCTCAACAAGCTGGAAAACGAAAAAAACCAGTACGAGCAACTTTTGGCTGAGACACAAAAAAAAGACAGGCTACTGCAACAGCGACTCCAGGAATACAATCAACTGAAAGATACCTTAGACACCCAAAAGAAGGAATTGCTTAGGCAAGCAAAGGTGGAGGCCAAAGCGCTGCTGGATCAAACCAATAAGAGAATTGAAGCCACCATACAGACCATCAAAGAAAGTCAGGCAGACAAGGAAGTCACCAAAAAAGCCAGAAAAGAGCTGGAAGAGTTAAAGGTGGCCGTGAAACCCGAAAAGGTAGTCCATAGCTCCCCTGAAATCAAGGTATTGGGCGGAGAGATACAAATAGGAGATCAGGTGAGAGTGAAGGACAACGGAGCAGTGGCGGAGGTGATTGGCATTAGGAACAAGGAGGTAGAAATCAGCATCGGAGAGTTGAAATCCAATGTCAAGCTCAACCGCTTGGAAAAAATCTCCAAGTCCACCTTAAAAAAAGAAGCCAAAGCTGCTGCAAAGAGGACCGGTTATGATACCAGTAGCAAGATGATGGAATTTTCAACCAACTTGGATCTGAGAGGCAAGCGTGGCGAAGAGGTATTTTCGTTGATTCAGAATTTTGTAGACGAAGGCTATATGCTAGGAATCAAAGACTTAAGAATTCTCCATGGAAAAGGTGACGGCATCCTCCGAGACATTACCAGAAATCTGCTGAGAAACATGAACAGTGTGCAACAATTTTCTGATGAACATGCCGATCGGGGAGGAGCTGGGGTGACCTTGGTGACTTTGAAGGGGTAGGAGGTAATTACTCTAAAGTTTTGTGTAACCTGAGTTCAACTTCACAATTTTAGCTAAATTTATGAAGTGGAGTTCACAAATTTAGCTAAAATCATGAATTGGGCGTACTCGGTTTTCCAAATTCATCTATATGGTTATCCCCTTCTTTCAAACGGGTCGGAAGTCGGAAGTCCCCTTCCTTTCGGAAGGAAGGGATGTGGCGGACATTTCAGTTTCCAGGCGAGTATTTTATTGAATTACCATTTTACTAGCATCATTGTGTACATACACTTTCATTTATTACGAATAGGGTTTATTTAACTTTTTTTCCCTATGTTTTTCAAGATCATTTCCCATAGCTGCCCTTGAAGGAGGGGAGTGATGCGTAAAAAATAGATGCCTAAACCATAAAGCAGGGTAATGGACAGTGATCGGATTACGATATCAAGAATCACAGGTTCCAACCGTGGCAAAAAGAAATGCTGTAAAGCCCAAATCAATAATCCCAAGACCACCAGTTTGGCAATGTCCCAACTGAATGGATCAAAACCCAGGCGGATTTTGACATAGATGTATTTGATCAAATTGTATAAAAACATGGCCATCAAAGAGGCCAATGCTGCCCCTTCCAATCCCATTATCGGAATAAAAATCAAATTGAAACAGACCACAGCCACGCACATGATCAGGGTGGCAGTGATGTTGAACAGATAGAACCTGGAGAAAACGATGATTTCCCCATTGACCGAAAAGACCATGTCTGAGAGCTTGCCCAAACCAATAAGCAGGACAATCCATTTTCCAGCCTCATAGATTTCCCTTTTGGGCACAAAGTGGTAGACATTGTCCACGTTGGCCCAGATGCCTAAGAAGAGTAGGAGACAGATCAAAAGTTGGTAGGTGGCTACTTTTTGGTAAAGGCTTTGTATCGGAGCCATTTCTTGTTTGGCAAAGTGCTCGGCAATCACGGGCATCACCACCTGAGAGATGGCTCTACGAGGGATCTCTATTACTACAGCAATGGAAAAGCCAATGGTATAAATGGCATTGGCATCGAGACCGATCATGGAAGAAACCATCAAGCTGTCAATTTTCATGATCAGAATAGCCCCCGCTGTTCCCAAGAATGTAATCAGGCTGAATCTGATAAATTCTGTCCGAAACCCTTGGGGAAAAGTGAAGCCGGTGAAATCCAGGCTAAAGATCCTCGTTTGATTCATATAGATGGCTAGACCCAGCAATGCAACAAGGTAGGCAATGGCCAAGCCCCACATCAACTGGTCAAAACCTATCCAATCAAAAAGATAGGCGCTGACCAGCAAAGCCAGCATCAGACGAAGCAAAACCTCCCTAATTAAGGCAGGTATGGCCACTTTTAAGAAAGAGCGGCAGATGGAGTCGAGAATCGTATTGAGTACAGCAAAAAAAGTGATGAACAACACCACACCCAAAAAATCCACCACTTCTGGTGAGTTGACCGCGTAGGCATCTACAATTTGTTGCTTGAACACAAGAAATAGACCGGCTACCAATAAAAAACCTACCAAGGTGATCAGAAGACTATAAGTGAAGAAAGCATTGATGTGGGATTGAATCCGGGGATAGAAACGGGTAATGCCATGCCCCACTCCCAATTGGGCAAAAGGGACCAGCAAAAGGGCCATGTCCTGAATGGTCCGGAAGGTCCCGATCTGATTGGGCTCCAGTGCGTAAGGCATCAGCCAAAGCAAGTTGAAATACCCTATCAAAACTCCGACATAGGAGGAAACGGTAGTCCATACACTTTGGCTGGCGATTTTGCCCATGGGGGATAAAAATATTGCTTTAGTGGCGAAAGATAATTGGAATGCTGCAATAAATCCCAAAGTAAGGCTCTAATTTAGGCAAATCAACCACTTCCCTGATTTCACGTCAATCAAATAATTCCAGCAATGCTTTTTGCCTTTTCTCATAAGGGAAGCGAAATCGAACACTTTCTGAGGCAGATTTCCTGAGCTGTTGCAAATTTTTCTTAGGAAGACCAAGGATCAGTTTTTCCAATAATACCGGATCTTTTTTTTCCAGAATCAGTCCGTGGTCACCGATGATTTCAGGGATGGCCCCAACGGCAGAACCAATGGGAATGCAGCCGCAAAGCATGGCTTCCGCAAGAGCATTTGGAAAGCCTTCTGACATGGACAACTGAAGATAAAATTGGTGTGTATTCAGCATTTCCATCAAAGGCTCAGGCTCCATTTTTCCAATGACTTTCACATTTGGATTTGGGCTTTGGTATTGATTATCACCAACCAAGGTAAAATGGTACTCAGGAAATTTTCCAGCGAGATATTCAATCAGATCAATGCCTTTCACCCTGGCTCGGCTACTTTTAGAAATGCCTGTTGCAATACTGATGAATGAAAATTGCTGTCTGGGTAAATCCAAATCTCTCCAAAAAGTAGTATCAAACCCATTAGGAATGACCTGTATGGGCGTATTGAGGTTAGGGATTAGATTTAGAAGACCCTGTTTTTGGGGAATTCCTTCTGCATAAAGATATTCAGATTGGACCAGAGAGGCTGCCACGGGAAGAATCAGGTCGCAATTTCGGAAACTGAATTGGGTAGCCCAGCTCAAGGTGAACTTCCTGTAATTTCCGTAATTTATGGCAGGAAGATTCATGGCATCGGTGCCACCGGATTGGATATAGACTTTTTTTCCGAATAATTTTCCCAGCATGGTAGGCCACACCGTGTGGTAACCTCCGAAAAAGCTTAGAAAATGGCTCGTTTTCGGCAGATAGTACAACAATTGAAAAAACTGCTTGACGAAATACCAGGGCAGCTGCACAGGTGACTGGGTAAAAGGGAGGGGCTGGACTTCATGTTTGAGCCGAAGCATCTCGATGTCCCGGTCTGTGAATGCCGTCCGCACCGGATAAATATAGAGGATCAGTGAAGGTTTGTCCTTCATGTCAGAAGATTTCAGGAAACAAGGCCATGTTTAAACCGGATAGTAAGCCTTTCTTTAAAAACCACCCACTTGTTTCTGGGAGTAGTTTTTTCCAATCGATTTTGAGACTTGAAAACGAAATATTGGTAATCTTTTTCTTCGAAAAAAACAGGATAGGTTTCCATTTTTTCGAGGTAAAAACCATTTGCCGTGATGGTCTTGGTCAGCTCGCCAGAATCTAAAGCCTGATCGATTACCTGAAGTTTCTCAGGCTCATTTTCGATCATATAGGCCAAAAACCTTGGTGCAGGAATATGGATAAAAATGACGGAATCCTGATGGGCATGTCGCTTTACGGTTTCAAACAAGCGGAAATGTTGGTCCACGGGAATGTGTTCCAGTACATCCGGAAAAACAAAGAAATCATATTTGACACCTTCTTTGCTGAAATCCTGCATGTCGCTGACCTCAAACTGTAGGTTGCCTTGGGAATTCCACAGGGCTTTGGCTTTTTCTATGCTTCTTGGGCTGATGTCCAAAGCCAGCACTTGCCCGTTTTTGACTTTTTTGGCAATCAGTTGGCTTACTGTTCCAATACCACAGCCCACTTCCAAAACACGATGATGGGAATTAAGTCCAGCCTGAACCAGTTTATCCAAAATATGGAGATGGCGGGAGTTGACCATGGTTTTCTCCTGTTTGTCTGAAAACTGGTCATAATAACTAACGATCTTTTCTTTCTCCTCCATGAGCTTGTTTTTTGATGCTGTACCAAGTGCCGAAAATCAAAAGGCCCAAAATCAGGTATTGTGAAAAGACCATGATGTTTTTGGTGTTGTAATAGCTACTGGGTTCAAACCTGAATTCAACCACCGAATTACCTTCTGGTAGATTTACACCTCTTAACAAATAATTGACCCTTATAATTTCAGTTTCATTTCCATTCACAAAAGCTTTCCAACCTTTGGGGTAGTATATTTCCGAGAAAACTGCCAAACCGGCTTTGCTGGCATTTACGGTATAATTTAACCGGTCCGGAAGATATTCTGATAAAACAATGTCTCCCTCTCCTGGATTGACATCCCCAAATTCAAGGGTATTGACGGTGGCTTCCATTTGGCTATTGATTTCAGGCAATTTGCGGATTTCCTCTTCATTGGAGGCTACTTCTATGATTTTAAAAGGAAACCATGCAGGTCCATTGGCCATGGGGTTTTCCAAAACTGCATTTTCAGTTTTTCCTGCCAAAATATATTTTGTGTTCAGCATGTTCAGGGTTCTGAGACTTTGAAAATCGAAATTCCCTTCCTGGGCTTTTTGGATAAAATCGTTGATTTCCTGACTCATGACTTCATCTATCAATTCCTGATATCGGCCCATTTTGGCACCATGGTAACCGCCAATGCTGTTAAAGCGGTAACTGGTCCTTGCTTCATTGAATGGGTTTTCCAGATTAAAGACCCTGAAGTGGTTTCGGTCTCGTAGGACTTTTTCGTCTGCCGGGGTAGGTCTGAAATATTCCTGAGCCGGACTGAAGGAGAATTTGTCGGCATACAGGTACCGTTTATTAAAACTCCAAAGGTCAATCCCGATCAAAAGCAGCAGGCCCAAGCTGGCCAGTTGAGCACTTACTTTGTTTTTGAGGACAGCAAAAAGCAAGGAAGCACCGAGTAAGATGAAAATAAAGCTTCGGATGGCGCTGCTTTTCAGCATGCTTTTTCGGTCATCTCTAAGGGCATCTACAAGCCAATCCGGCAAGTTGGAATCGGCGGCACCCCTGAATCCAAATACCCCACCGAATAGAAACAACAGCAATGCCAGTCCACCTGCAACTCCAAAAGCAATCAAAAGGGATTTTTTTGCTTCAGAATTGGCGATACGGGTAAAGAAATTTTCCAAGCCCAAGGCACCCAAAACCGGAATGGCAAAAAGGGCCATGCACAGCGCCATGGAAACAGCCCTGAATTTGTTGTAACCCGGGAGGATATCAAAAAGCATGTAATTGAACCAGGCCATGTTTTTTCCCCAAGAAAGCATCAAAGATAAAATTGTGATGGCCAAGAAGGCCCACCGGTACGGCTTAGGTGCAAACAGCACACCCAGCACAAAGAGAAAAACCATCACAGCACCCCCATAGATGGGCCCTCCGGTAAAAGGCTGATTGCCCCAATACGTGGGTGCCCCATCCACAAAACCCCTGATTTGCGCAGCTTCGACACCGTTGGCCCTCAAGGCAGCCTCCGAAGCAGAGTTTTTAGGCAGGCTTTCTCTACTGCCTCCGCCATAAAAATCCGGCACCAAAAGGGTCATGGTTTCCAAAACACCATTGGACCAGGCAAAGGCATAGTCTTTATCAAGCCCTGAGCCTTTTTGGGATAGTTCAGGCAGATTTGAAGCCCCCCGGATGGAATAGGCCCCATACTCATAGACGGTGGCCAGCCTTCCCAGATTGGCGGCTATGGTCAACACCAAACCGATCAACAGCACACCGAAAATCCTTCCAAATGTCACCAGACGCTTGTTTTGATAATACTGAATCAATTGGGTGAGGCCATATATGCCTACCATCAAAACCGTATAATAGGTTATTTGGAGGTGATTGAACTTCAGTTGAAGCATCAAAGCCAAGGTAAATAGCGCCAAACCCAATATTTTTTTACCGCTAAAAGCCAGATGAATTCCGGCAAAAATCAGCGGGATGAGGCATATTGCCCAGATTTTTGCATTGTGACCCGCTTCCAGGCTGAGGATATGAAAAGTATTGAAGGCAAAAGCAACTGCTGCCAAGACCGCTATTTCCGGTCTCACCTTAAAGGAAAGCAAAAGGATATACATCCCGACCATGCCGAAAAAGAGGCTGTTGATCGGGTGTGGAAGTCCCAAAGTCAGGATTTTGATCAGGACATTGGTGATGTCCCCGGGGAATTCCATGCTGATCAGGTAAGTAGGCATTCCGCCAAACATCCGATTGGTCCAAAGTGCCTGTTCTCCGGTTTCAGCCCGGTAATCCAACACCTCTTTGGCTGATCCTTCCCACTGTAGGATGTCATTTTGGAAGAGCACTTTTCCATCAAAAACCATCGGGGAAAAGTAAAATACAACCAAAAGATAAAAAATGGCGATCCCGATCAAATGGGGAATGATGTCTTTGCGGAATAGTGCTGGCATGGAGGCTATGTGTTTTTAATTGCTTGTTGCGGGTGCAAATTAAAAAAAATCTTATCGTTGATGGCATGCTCAGGATTTTTAACCACCAAAAAGATTAATTTTTCCTGCTTTATGAATAACCTTATTGTCTTTCTCCTTTACCGAATAAAATTTCTATTTTTGCATAAAATAGAATCTGCGTAACATGTTTGATAATCTCAGTATAAAATTAGACAGGGCATTTAAAACCCTGAAAGGTACCGGAACCATCACTGAAATCAATGTGGCCACCACGGTCAAAGAAATCCGAAGGGCGCTGATCGATGCTGATGTGAATTATAAAGTGGCCAAAGAAGTCACAGATAAGATCAAAGAAGAAGCTTTGGGTAGAGATGTTCTGATCTCTGTTTCCCCGGGTCAGTTGTTGGTAAAAATCACCCAGGAGGAACTGACCAAACTGATGGGCGGTTCCAAAGTTGACATCAGCCTGAAAGGAGATCCTTCTGTGGTGTTGATATCAGGACTTCAGGGTTCTGGAAAAACCACTTTTTCAGGAAAATTCGCCAGTTTTCTTAAAAAACAAGGCAGGCAGGTACTGTTGGTAGCCTGTGACATTTACCGCCCGGCGGCGATCGATCAGCTCAAGGTTTTGGGCGAACAGGTAGGTGTAGAGGTTTATGCTGAACCAGAGAATAAAAATGCCATCGAAATAGCCAACAATGCCATAGCCTATGCCAAAAAGACCGGCAAGAAAACCGTCATCGTGGATACGGCTGGTCGTTTGGCGGTAGACGAGGTGATGATGAAGGAAATTGAAGCCTTGAAAGCTGCCCTCAATCCATCAGAAACCTTATTTGTAGTCGATTCCATGACGGGTCAAGATGCGGTAAATACCGCAAGGACCTTTGATGAGCGGCTGAATTTTGACGGCGTGGTGCTCACCAAACTCGATGGTGATACCCGGGGCGGTGCAGCGATTTCCATCAGACACGTGGTCAACAAGCCCATCAAATTCATCTCTACAGGTGAGAAAATGGAAAACATCGATGTTTTCCACCCTGACCGGATGGCCCAAAGAATCTTGGGCATGGGAGATGTCATTTCCCTGGTAGAACGGGCTCAGCAGACCTTCGATGAGGATGAGGCCAAGCGGATCAATGCCAAAATCAGAAAAAATCAGTTTAATTTTGATGATTTTATTTCCCAATTGGAGCAGATCAAAAAGATGGGAAACCTCAAAGACCTGATGGGGATGATTCCCGGAATGGGAAAAGCCATCAAAGATTTGGATATTGACGATGAGTCCTTCAAGCCCATCGAAGCCATCATACGCAGCATGACCCCCAAAGAGCGGGAGAATCCGGACATCATCGACGGTAGCCGAAGAAAAAGACTGGCCAGCGGATCAGGAAGAACCATCACTGAGGTCAATAACCTGATGAAACAGTTCAATGACATGCGTAAACTGATGAAGCAGATGAACAAAATGGGCGGTGCCCAGAAAGCCTTGGGATCGATGATGCCAGGGATGGGGAGAAGATAGATTTTACATGTAGATAAAATAGAAAGGAGCTTTTTGGCTCCTTTTTTAGTTTCCGGTACCAAATAGGTAGGCTAGCCTTAAAGCCAAGTGATTGACGTTACCCTGATCCTGATTGTCGCTGGGTTGGTTGGTCAGACCTTGGTTGAAATTGAGATTGATGTTAAAATTGCCGAAGGAATAACCCACCATAGCATTGATGGCTAGCGTAAAAGGTGCTTCTTCACCTACTCCAGAGCCAAAAGCATAGTCAGAGGTGGTGGAGGAACCGTTGAATTCCACCTTTCTTTTTCCGGATAATCCAAAATTAAAGGAAGGTCCAATTCCTACGAAAAAGCCTTTTTCATTCCCTCCGTGAAAAACGAGTTGAACCGGGATTTCCAGGTAGTTGATGTTGACACTTGTTTTTTCCAAGTCCCCTGTACTGAGGTTTTCCAATTCATCCCGCCAGCTTTTCTTGACAAAGTTCAAAGCTGGTTGTAGGTTGATTTTTTCATTCAAAGGATAGTTGTACAGCAATCCAGCCGTAAAACCCAACGCTCCGCCAAGCTTATCCAGTCCGTCAGCGGTGGGGAAAGCTTCTCCCAATATACCCACAGGACCAGCCTGTATGCCAAATTGGGCATTTGCTTGCCCGATAGAAAACATGGCCATAGCCAACCAAAGTAAAGCTGATTTTTTCATGTTTAAGATTGATTAAAAATATCCAAAAAAATAAGACATAGGCAAATCAAAAAATTGTATAAATGCGAACTTTTCTGTGGATTAACTGCCTATTAATAATGTAATTGTAAGATTAAAAAATTGAGATTTAGGATAGAAGGGTTAGTTGATCTTACAACCAATTGAATAAAAAAATCATTTAAAAATTTGATCCTATTTTACCAAAACCAAATTCAATACACCGTCTTGTCATTTTTATCAACCCATAGCTTAAAGACCTCCTGGCTTTCACTCCTCAAAAGTTGTTCCATGGGGATTTTTCTTTTAGCATGGGGCAAATCCAGTTCTTTGTAGATAAAATCATCATCGAAGCCCGCCTCAGCTGCGTCATCCTTGTTGCAGGCAAAAAAAACTTTGGTTGGCCTGGCCCAATATATGGCACCCAAACACATGGGGCAGGGTTCACATGAGGTGTAAAGTTCACAACCATCCAGCTGAAAATCACCCAGGTTTTTGCAGGCGTTTCGGATGGCCACCACCTCGGCATGTGCAGTGGGGTCCGTCTGATCCAAAACACTGTTGCTGCCTTCTCCGACGATGACCCCATCCTTTACAATGACGCAACCAAAGGGCCCGCCTTTTCCGGCCACCATACCCTCCCGGGCCAGGGCAATGGCTTTTTTCATAAAGTTTTGCTGCGCTTCAGTCATCAGGCAATTTAAGGGAAAAGCTTGGGACTAAGAAGCAAAACCTTATCCCATCCACTTATTGATGAATTCCAGAAAGGTTTCTTTGTAATTGTCACTTACGGTGATCTGTGTATTGCCAATGTTCACCATGTTTCTGGAAACAGAATCAATATGGTCCAGATTGATGATAAAAGAGCGATGGATGCGCATAAACTGCTGATCGGGCAAAAGATCCTCCATGTTTTTCATGCTGGAAAGGGATAGCAAAGGGTTTGGTTTTCCCAAGAGATGTACCTTCACATAGTCTTTATACCCTTCGACATAAAGGATATCCTGAAGCATGACCTTAACCAGTTGGTATTCGACTTTTAAAAAAATATAGGATTGTTTTTCACTTTCTTTGGCACTTGGTTCGGAATTTTGCTGCTGGTAAAGTTGATAAGCTTTATTGGCTGCACGCAGAAATTCATCATATCCAAATGGTTTTAGGAGATAGTCCAAGGCATCTACTTTATAGCTCTCTATCGCAAACTGATTGTAGGCCGTAGTAAAAATAATCTTTGGCTTTTTGGCATTGGCCTTTCCCTCTAGGACTCTTGCCAGATCCATTCCGGAGAGGTCAGGCATCTGAATGTCTAGAAAAACCAGGTCCACTTCATGTTGGTGGAGGTAACCCAACGCTTCTATGGCACTTTCAAAGCGTCCTTCCAAACTGAGAAAAGCCGTCTGATCGATGAACTTGCAGACCAAGTCCAATGCCAAAGGCTCGTCGTCTACCGCTATACATCGAATTTTCATGATAGGTTCAAAGTCAGCTCTACCCTATACTCGTTTGCTTCATTGTTATCATCAACATTAATCTGATGTTTGCCAGGGTATAAAATGGAAAGCCGTCTCTTGGTATTGGTCAAGCCAATGCCGCTGGACTGGGATTCAGGCGTGTTTTTGTTATTGGGAAATAAGTAATTCACCGTCTGAAGTTTTAGTTGTTGCTGGTTTACGGATATGCCAATGTAAACCTTGCTGGCCGTCTGGGAACTGATGCCATGCTTGAAGCAGTTTTCGATAAAAGGCAACAGAAGCATGGGTGCCACTACCTGGTCTGGAATATGCTCTTGAAGATCCAATTTCACATCCACCTTATCTGACAACCTCAATTTCATCAATTCTATGTAATCCTTCACAAAATCCAACTCTTTTTTCAAAAGTGTCTTTTCATTCTCAGTCTCATACAAGACATACCGCATCATGCGGGAGAGTTTCAAAAGGGCTTTTTGGGCCTTATCCACATCGATGTTGGTGAGAGAATAAATGTTATTGAGTGTATTGAAAAAGAAATGGGGATTGATCTGCGCCTTGAGGTAGGAGAGCTCTGAACTGATCCTGGCCTGGTCTAGTTCTTCCCTGGTTTTTTCATCCTGTCGCCATTTCTGCACCGTGGCCACACTGGTACTGACCCCATAGGAAAGAAAGAAAACCATCAGGGTGAAAATATCAGCTGCAATATTTCTTGGTTTGGGAACATACTCAATTTCCGGTCGAAAAGCATAATGCATCAATTTTTGCATATTAACCATAATTTCAAACCGTTGAACCCCCCACAATAAACCTATTGAAGTCAAGATGACGATGAATAGGAATGTCCAAATTTTGCCTGTGAACAAATACTTTGGGACCAAAAAATTGATGTTAAAATAAAAGATGGCAATCAACAGGCTAAATATAATGCCCTGTCGAACCCAGAACTCCGAAGGTAATTCCACTTTCCAGGACAGAGGGGAAATGATAAACAAAACCATTCCCATCAGAACCCATACCAAAACATGTATGATGGTGTTGAAATTTGTCTTGGAAGTGAGCTTTTGCATGAGGTAAATGGTTGATTAACAATGTAAACTAAACCAAATTATGTCAGATCATAAAATTTAATCTACCAAATCCCCAATCATCACGACGAATGGTGAAACATTCCTGTTTAATCAAACATTATGCCCCTAAAATTGCTTTATCCTTCAAAAATAGGGTTTCGTCGAGACAAATGGCCCTCTAATCTATTCCGTTTTTATTCCATTTTAATTCACACTTCCTTTGTTTCCGTAATCTGTCCCAAGTCCAGGTTACCAATCACAATTTAACTTCAATTTGATGAAAACGATGAAAAATTTAATGTTGGCCTTCTTTTTATTGATACTGTCGGTGCCAATGGCTACCATAGCCCAAACAGCCAATGGTAATTCAGACAAGGCTGCTTACCGCATATCAGGCAAGGTAATCGACAAGACATCCGGTGACCCGGTGGCCTATGCGACCGTACTCTTGTTGGATGCCGTTTCTGAGAAAAATATAGCTGGTGCGGTGGCAGACGGAGACGGTGAATTTTTCATCACTGGATTCAAGGAGGGTATATATAAGGTACAGATGAGCTTTATGGGCTACCAGCCTTTGGAGGTGGAAAACATAGAAATCACCAGCGACAAGACGCAAGTGAATTTGGGAAGCTTGTTTGCCGAAGAGGAATCCATTGGATTGGAAGAAGTGACTGTTGTGGGACAGCGAAACCTGATTGAAGAAAAAGTAGACCGAACCATCTATAATGCGGAATTTGACAAAACCACCATCGGTGGTGATGCCACGGATGTCCTCCGAAGGGTCCCAATGCTTTCTGTTGATTTGGATGGCAATGTATCCATGCGGGGTAGTTCCAATATCTTGGTTTTGATCAACAACAAACAATCGGCCATCGTGGCCACCAACATAGCGGATGCCTTGAAGCAGATTCCAGCTGAGGAGATCAAATCTGTAGAAGTGATCACTTCACCCTCCGCCAAGTATGATGCCGAAGGTACCGGTGGAGTAATTAACATCGTTACCAAAAAGAACAACCTTCAAGGTGCCAACATGAGCATCAACTCCAGTGCGGGTTTGAGGGGATCTAACCTAGGTGTGAATGCCAACTTGAAAAAAGAGAAAATGGCCTGGACACTTGGTGGTTTTGGAAGAGCCGGCTACAATATTTTGGGTTCTTTCGAAAACAATCAAATCATAACCAATCCTGACGGTTCTCAGGTTAATATTCAGCAAGCTGCTGATACCCGAAACAACATGCTTTTTGGAAGATATAACCTGGGCTGGGATTATGAAATCAACCAATACAATTGGCTTTCAGCTTCTGCCAGCATAGGTGTAAGAAACATGAGAAACAGACAGGATAATCTGTTGACAGAGGAATTCATTGAAAATGAATTGGAGAGTGCTATCCTAAGAGGTGTTTCTGTAGACAACCTATCCAACAACGTTGATGTCAATTTAAGTTATGTAAAAAGCTTTGATAAGCCTCAAAAAGAATTCAGCATACTGGGTTTATACAGTAAAAATAACCAAATCAATGATTTCACAAACAGCATCTATGATCCAAATTTCCTTGACATTGCCAGTCGGATCAGAAATGAAAACTTGGGAGTAAATGAGGAATTTACTTTACAGTTGGATTATGTAACTCCAATGGGGTCAGGTGATAACCAAATATTGGAATATGGCGCCAAAAATATCCTTAGAAAAGCAACCAGTGATTTCGCTTTCTTTGTGGCTGATGGACCTGATGGACCTTATCAGGAATTGCCTAACACAGACCTTACCAACAAGTTCAGCTATGATCAAAATGTGACTGCCGGTTATGTTTCTTATACCTTGGCTTTTTGGGAAAATTATACACTAAAAAGTGGAGTAAGGTATGAATACACCACTATTGATGCAGATTTCAGAAATTCTGAGGCACCTGTTGATATTCCTTCCTATGGTACCTGGGTTCCTAGTCTTAACCTAAGCAGGAAACTGACCAATGGCAACATGATCAAAGCCGCTTATAACAGAAGAATCCAGAGACCTTCCTTGAACTTCTTAAACCCTAACATTCAGGCTTCAAACCCGCTTCAAATTTCCCAAGGTAATCCATTGTTGGATCCTGAATTCACTGACAATTACGAAGTGGCGTATTCGACTTATGTAAAGGGTTCTTCACTCAATTTCACCGGATTTTACAGAAATACCACCGGATCTATCCAACCCATAAGGACCATTCAGGATGATGGGGTGATTTTCACTACTTTCGATAACATCGGTTTGGAAAAAGCGGTAGGATTGAGTGTATTTACCAACATCAATGTTTCTGGAAAATTCTCTTTGAATGGAAGTATAGATACCTTTTATGCCATGCTGGACAATGGATTGGAAGACCCCATGTATGCTGCCCAAAATGAAGGCTTCGTAGTAAGCGGTCGTTTGTTTGGTAACTATACACTACCTAAAAACTGGCAGGTTCAGGCCTTTACTTTTGCAAGAGGTCGACAGGTGCAACTTCAGGGAACGCAGGGTGGATTTGGATTCTACGGTCTTAACATCAACAAGCAGTTTAATGAGAGCAGAGGAAGCATTGGATTTGGGGCGGAAAACTTCTTTGCCGCAGAATTGAGGATCAGAAATGAATTGAGTACCCCTACAATCATGCAACAGAGCGTAACAGGTCTCCGTAATATGAACTTCAAAATCAATTTCAATTATAGAATTGGAAAATTGTCCATGAAGCCTCCAAAAAAGAGAAAAACAATTGACAACCAAGATCTTAAAGAAGGTGGGTCAGGTAACAGTGGCGCAATGGGAGCTGAGAATTGATCCTAAGAATAGCCTCAAAAGGTATGGTTAGGCATAAAAAAATCAGGAAGATTTAAAACACCTCTGAGAATTAAATCGTCCTGAAAAAGAAATTAAAGACAGATTAAATTGGGTCTAATAAAAGGTTCTATTTGAACCGACTGAAAAGAGAAGGCTTTTGGCCTTCTTTTTTTTTAACAGCTATTCACAAATGTTGGAAAAAGATTTCAATTCATTTATTGATTATTGATTTTTTTTCATCTCCATTGGAAACAATTAAAGAAACAATACCTCAACAACAGGAGTTGAAAACAGTGAGAGAGAGCAAAGATGAGGTTGTAAGCTTTCATCCAAACAGAAAAGTCATTATAGGAGCAAATAGGGACAAAAAAAGCTATCCAAATTGAAGGATAGCTTTTGGGCTTTAAATTAGAGATTTGATCAGGTTCAATCTATGGGCTGTACCTTAATCCCTTTCAGTTGGGACGTAATCTCTGCTGAAATCAATGTCAAGGACATCGACCTCCATCATGCCTGTGGCATCATCCTGATTGATGGCATCTCTTTCGATCAATTCTAAGATCACATCCATTTGTTGTTCACTTGGGGCGCTTTCCTTATGGATTTTATTGAAATGAGCAATCAATTCTTCATCTGAATACTCTTTATAGCGCTCTTTTCTTGCAGCAATGATGTTGTTCTTTTGCTCCAGCATCATGCGCTCCTTTCTATCTGCAAGTTCGGCTTCTCTTTTTCTTATGAATTCCATCACTGCTGTATCGTCTGCTATGGGGCTGGCTTCCACGGAAATTTCCTCTGTGGTTCCATCAACATGGACCACCGTAAGGGTGTCAAACTTGTCCATTGAATATTCATCACCAGTGACAATATCCATTACACGACCTTCTTCTGTGACGATGTACCGGTTTTCTGTTTTTGTATTACATCCCACAAAAAGCAGGATGCTGAGTCCAAATAAAATGCAATTTTTCATGTTGATTTAGTTAGTTTTTAGTTTCTGAATTGGAAAGATACGAAAATTAAAAAAACGGAAAAAATAAGAAGGGATCAATGCAGTAAAATGGATAAGAAACTGCATTAAGTACAAAATAAAAAAAGCCGACCTGAATGGACGGCTCAATAAACAAACTTTTATATGGCACGGCTTGAATTCAAGCTTTACGGACAAGTTAGGATTTATAGGTGACTTTTTTGATGGCCTCCATGGTCCTTTTTACATTGGGAAGCGTTGCTTCAATGTAAGTAGGGGCATAGCTGAGTGGAATGTCCATCGAATTCACCCTCAAAACAGGAGCGTCCAAATAATCAAAAGCATGTCTTTGGATATTGAAGGCAAGATCTGAAGAGATGGCAGCTAAGGGATTGGCCTCTTCCACAATGACGCATCTGTTGGTCTTTTTAACTGACTCAATCACTGTGGCATAATCGATGGGCCTTACCGTTCTCAGATCAATCACCTCCACATCTATGTCATCTTTGGCAGCTTCTTCAGCAGCTTCCAAGGCCACTTTCATCATTTTTCCGAAGGAGATCAAAGTGACATCCTTTCCTTTTTTCTTAATTTCCGCTACACCGATAGGAAGCAGGTATTCACTGTCAGGTACCTCCATTTTGTCCCCATACATCAATTCGGACTCCATAAAAATCACAGGATCATCATCTCTGATGGAGGCTTTCAATAGCCCTTTGGCATCGTAAGGATTGGAAGGGACGACTACCTTTAGACCAGGGGTATTGGCAAACCAGTTTTCAAAATTGGAGGAATGTTGTGCTCCCAATTGACCTGCATTGCCTGTAGGACCTCTAAAAACGATGGGCACATTGTACTGTCCGGCAGACATGGCGTACATCTTGGCGGCAGAGTTGATGATCTGATCAATGGCCACCAAAGAGAAATTGAAGGTCATGTATTCAATGATAGGACGAAGGCCATTTATGGCGGCTCCGACACCTAGGCCTGAAAATCCCAATTCAGAAATTGGCGTGTCATAGACCCTTTCAGGACCAAACTCATCCAACATCCCCTGTGAAGCTTTGTAAGCCCCATTGTATTCAGCCACTTCTTCACCCATAAGAAAGACATTTTTATCTCTTCTCATTTCCTCGGACATGGCATCCCTTATAGCATCTCTAAATTGTATTACGCTCATCTATACATCGTATTTTAACGGTCGTAAAAATAGAAAGTAATTGCCCAATTACCAAGTTTAGCTCATGATATGAAGGAGAAAAATATAGGTGGTAGGCTTGAAATGAGGCCGTGATTCTCCTACTCCAAATAGGTTGAGAAGTAATCGGTGAAATTTTTTAATGGATTCTTCATTAGCTTTGCATGGGTTGTGTTTTCTTTGGAAGCTTACCTGTTTAAGGAACCACCACCGGATCAAAAACTTTTAGGTCCATTCAAAACCTTAAAACCCAATGAAAAAAATTGCGCTTTTATCTGATTCCCATGGCTATCTGGATGAAGCCATCATTCAACATCTGGTGGATTCGGATGAAATCTGGCACGCCGGGGATGTGGGTTCTGCAAAACTCCTGGATAGGTTACCGGAAAATAAAACCAAAAGGATTGTTTCTGGGAACATAGATGATCAGGACATTCGGTCGATCTGCCCTGAAGAACTTGTTTTTGAGGTGGAAGGCATGAAAATTATGATGATTCACATAGGGGGCAAACCCCCGCGATATGCCAAAGGAATCAAAGAAAAGATCCTAAGAGAGCAAGCAGAAATCTTTGTTTGTGGCCATTCCCATATCTGTCAGGTGGAATTTGATCCCAAACTACATTGCCTTTACATGAACCCGGGTGCGGTAGGCAGGCACGGTTTTCATCAGGTAAGAACCCTTTTGAAATTTGAAATCACTGAGGGTCAGGCCAAAAACTTAAGGGTAGTGGAATTGGGGCCTAGGGCCAAATAAAAAAAAGCAACAGGTTTTACCTGTTGCCCTATTTTGTATCGCTTTGGGTCAAAGATTTATTTGGAAAAATCTTTTTTCAATTCTTCCACGTCCACATTCTTGATGACCGGCTTGGCATTCAATTGCTTGATTTTGATCACCCTAGTGGTCTGCTTTTGCCTTTTTCGCTTCAATTTCCTTTTTAAAGTAGTAACCGCCATTGTATTTTCAGTTTTATTTTGATTCCAAATGAGGGGCAAATGTAGTGATTTTTTTTTGAAAATGAAGGAGTGTCTATCCAAATATTTAAGGCAAATGGTGTTTTTTTTCTTGCCTGGGTCAAATCGAATCATTTGTCCAGCCATCACTTCTGCCATCCTTGCGTCAATTGTGGCCCATTTTTCATAACTTTGGCCAAAATTTAACATTCATGAGCATTCCGAAACCCACATTGCCCAAAGGAACCAGGGATTTTGGCCCTTTACAGATGGTCAGAAGAAACTACATTTTGGACACGATCAAGGCTACCTTTCAGCTTTTTGGCTACGAGCAACTGGAAACCCCAGCCATGGAAAACCTTTCTACACTGACAGGCAAATATGGCGATGAAGGGGATCAATTGCTTTTTAAAATACTCAACAGCGGGGATTTTATGAAGAAAGTGGAAGAGGCAGATGTTCTGGCAGGAAGTCCAGCGGTTTTATCAAAAATAGCTGAAAAAGGTCTCAGGTACGATTTGACCGTTCCTTTTGCCCGGTTTGTGGTCATGAATCGCAATGAGTTGAATTTTCCTTTCAAAAGATTCCAGATCCAACCCGTATGGCGTGCAGACCGTCCTCAGCGGGGAAGGTACCGGGAGTTTTACCAATGCGATGCAGACGTCGTCGGTACAGACAGTCTGATCTGTGAGGCCGAAATCATCCTGATGATCAAAAAGGTATTTGCACAACTTAAGCTGAGCGATTATTCCATCAAGGTCAACAACCGCAAAATCCTGACAGGTATTGCAGAAGTGATAGGCGCTACGGGCAAGGAAGGGGAACTATGTGTTGCGATCGACAAACTGGATAAGATAGGTTGGGAAAAAGTGAAAGCGGAATTGGAAGAGAAAGGCTTTTCTTCAGAATCCCAGGAAAAGCTGACTCCTGTTACTGCCATTCTAGGGTCTAACAGTGAAAAGTTAAATCAACTCAGGCAATTTCTGAATCCAAGTGAAATTGGATTAAAAGGAATCGATGAACTGGAAACAGTTTTGGGCTTTCTCCATGCGCTTGGTGCGGATGAAAATCAAGTGGATGTGGATGTGTTGTTGGCAAGAGGATTATCTTATTACACCGGAGCTATTTTTGAAGTTAAAGTGCATAACGTGAGCATTGGTTCTGTCAGCGGAGGAGGTAGATATGATAACCTTACCGGGGTCTTCGGTTTGGAAGGGGTATCGGGAGTTGGGTTTTCTTTTGGAGTTGATCGGCTTTATGATGTTCTGGAGGAGCTGGATTTGTTTCCCAAAACTCAGTTGACCGGCACGAAAGTGATGATCTGCTATTTTGATGAGGCGGGTCAAAAATTTGGTTTGGAAATCCTCTCTGCTTTGAGAGACCGTGGGATTTCGGCCGAAATCTACCCCGACCTGGCCAAAATCAAAAAGCAATTCAATTATGCCGACAAAAAAGCCGTGCCCTATGTCGTGGTTTTGGGGAGTGATGAATTGCAACAGAGAAAACTAACCCTGAAAAACATGACAAGTGGTGAGCAACAATTGATGCGGCTTGATGAACTGATTGCTTTGCTCAGCTAAAAAAAAGGAGACCAAACTTGAACTCCTTAATATAATTCAACACGCATGTACACAATGATGCCAGTAAAATGGTAATTCAACATAATTCTCGACAGAAAACTAAAATGTCTGCCACATCCCTGCCTGTCGAAAAGAAGGGGGATTCCGACTTCGGACTTCCGACCCGTTTGAAGAAGAATATTAGGTTACTGGGAAAGAAGGGATAACCATTTAATTCAAATAAACATTTTCTTTATGAAACTTCATGGATGGCATTGATGGGGATGTTGATGCCGCATTTTAAGGCAACAAATTCCTGGCCTGTAGCCCAGATAGTGGTGTCAACCTGATACAAATTTTCATCAGCAGTTTCAAAAGTGATCTTGACCTTACTTCTGACCAAATTGCCCAAAGCTTGGCCACGCATTAGGTTAGCGTAGCGTTTTTTTCGGTCTTCTGGATTAAATAGCACTTCTCTCTTGCAGAACTTTAAATCTCTGATGGCCTCTTTTTCAATTGCTGTGATGGTTTTCATAGGTTATCCATTAATTTAAATTGTAACTTAATTTATTGGTTAGGCATCTCTCATAACAGGTGAACCACAACTCGGATAGTTTATCTATGAAAAAATGAAGGGAAATCCACCTAATGATTATATGATTAATCGATAAAATATGGTAAAGGTTTCGTATCTATGGTAAAAATTTCTATAAATTTTTTTTATCCAATCTATAATTTTTTATTTATGGATATGTCCAAATTTAATTCCAATTCAGTTTTGAAATTGTCCATCGTTTTACTTTCAGATTTGATTTCTATCCAAAGTCCGAGCAAAAATCCTGAGACATAATGGGGTAAATAGTTATATTTGCCATTCAATTAAATACAGGAAAGATTATGTTCGATATCATGTCTATCATGAATAAGGTGAAGGAAGCCCAGGCTAAAATCAAGGAAAAGCAAGCCAGCTTGGTTCACCTCACGGCTGAAGGTGAATCTGGCGCCGGACTGGTGAAAGTGACTGTCAACGGTCACCGACAAGTTTTAAAAATTGATTTAGATGATTCCTTGATCACACCTGACGACAAGGACATGCTTCAGGATCTGATCGTGGCAGCGACCAACAAAGCCTTAGAGGCCATTGAGATAAACATCAAAGAGGAAATGAAGCGAGCTACAGAGGGCATGATGCCCAATATCCCCGGAATGGATTTGGGAAGTATGTTTTGATGCAAAAAGCAGCGATTGTCATACTCAATTTCAACGGGAAGAAAATGCTGGAAAAGTTTCTCCCTGTTGCCCTAGAACACTCTTATTACCAGATCTATGTGGCAGACAATGCAAGTACGGATGGCTCCATTAATTTTTTAAAAAAACAATTTCCAGATCTTCCCCTGATTCTTCTGGATCAGAATTTCGGTTTTAGCAAGGGATACAATGAAGCCCTTAAGCGCCTTAAAGGCCAATTCGAATATTACATTTTGCTCAATTCAGATGTCGAAGTGCCCACGGGCTGGGACAAGAAGCTACTGGAATGGATGGACCAGCATCCCGAGGCGGCAGCTTCCCAACCTAAAGTCATTTCGTATCCTAATGACCCTTACTTTGACCATGCCGGGGCAGCAGGAGGGTTTTGGGATGCATTAGGATATCCTTATTGCCGGGGTAGGATTTTGACAACCTATGAAAAAGACCAGGGGCAATATGATGATGTAATCCCTATCAATTGGGCGACAGGAGCCTGTTTTGTGGTAAGAGCTAAGGCATGGCATGAGGAAAATGGCTTTGATGACGGTTTTTTTGCCCATATGGAAGAAATTGATCTTTGCTGGAGATTTGCCAAACGCGGCTATAAAGTGTATTGCAACGGGCTTGTCAGCATCAAACATGTAGGTGGCGCCACCTTAGCCGCTTCTAATCCCTACAAAACCTATTTGAATTTCAGGAACAGCCTATGGATGTTGTATAAAAACCTGGAACCACGGGCTTGGATTGACATCTATCGGACACGCAAAAGATATGATGCCTTGGCTTATTTTCACTTTCTGATGCAGGGCAAATGGAAACATGCTCAGGCCATTGTTAAGGCATATGCTGATTTTAGGAAAGAGCAAGAGCAGATTCAAAAGCATAGGCCTTTGGCATCAAAATTGCCAATTGCGCCCTATGGAAAACCTGTAAATTCCATTATATTGGCCTATTATCTGAAGGGCAAGAAAGTGTTCTCCCAACTTTAATCAAAAAGTACAGGATTGTTCATCTTTCTAAAATAGGTCCTTATTTTCATTGTCATGGCTAAAATGACATAAACAACCAATGGAGACCCGAGGGTAAGAAAGGAAGTGTAAATGAAAAAAAGCCTGATGCTGTCAATGGGAAAATTAAGTTTTTCCCCCAATTTGGAGCAGACACCGAAAGCCCTCTCTTCAAAGAATATTTTCAGTTTTTCCATCAAACAGTTGGTTTGGTAACGGATAAAAATAAATAAAATAACTTGAATAATCTAATATTCAAAAATACTTGTAATTCTTTATGAATCAGTTATTGAAAGTCACTTCCTTCTTTTTTCTTGCTCTTCTGGCTTCATGTGCCTCCAAAGATTTGATGGAGAGAATGCCCAAGCAACAGATATCAGTCACCCCGGACATCTTGGAAGTTTATAGAGATACGGTCAGATTTCAGGTGGAAGCCGTCATTCCCAGGTACAGTTTACCAAAAGGGAGCGTGTATGAACTGACTCCCGAATACCACTTCAAAGGCCGTTTTGACCGGTTGGAAGGCAGCATGAAAGTGGATGCGGATACCATAGATATGGAAAGCAGTGTCACCATGCGAGGAAATTATAAATTCCCCTTTGAGGATTTGCATGAAAAAGGGGAAATCCGATTCAGGGCAACTTTGACAGACAAGAAAAAAGGGAAAATTTTGCATGGACTTACCGAACCCAGAGCCATAGGGGTGATCAACACACAGCGTTTGGTTCGATTGGGGCAATTTGAGATAGATGAGCCAGTATCCAGAATAGGGGTGTTGATGGCACCAGATTATGATGATTATGCAGAAGAAGGCAGCGTCAGTTTTGATGCCCTATTTGGACTGGGAACGGATTCTCTGATTCAGGTCAGGTCTATGACACCTGGTGTTTTATCGTTAGAGTCCTTTTTGGCGGCACCCCATACCATCAAAGAGATTGCGGTGAAAGGCTATCTATCTCCCGAGGGAGAAGAAAGGGCACAGCCAAACCTTTCAACCAGAAGAGCCAAGGCTTTGGAAAACTATTTTAAAGATCAAGTCAAAGAATACAGTTTTCAGGAAGGCCTGGGGCAAATGGCCATCAGCAGCATCCGCGGTGAGGATGAATGGGCCAGGTTCCGAGAAGTCCTACGGTATTATGATGGACTTACCTTGGAACAGAAAGATGCCTATTTCAATGCGGTGTATGAACCAGAAACCTACCGGGAGCAATTGGCCACACTACAGCGACAACGGGGCTTTCAAAAAGTACAACAGGAAGTATTTCCAAAAATGCGCTCGGCCAAACTGGAATTTGTCATAGACAAGGAGAAAAAATCAGATCCTGAAATAGCGGTCAGAATGCGGCGCTTGCTTAAAGGGCAGGAGGTAGCCACTGGGCTATCCTCTGAGGAAATGGCCTATGCGGCTACCCTGACACCTGATTTGGATGAAAGGGAGGCCATTTATCTGCTGTTGACCCAGTATTACCCTTCCGATATGGCTTTCAATAACCTGGGCTGGGTTTACCTCAACCGGGCTAATAGAACCTTTGAACTGGCGGAGCGGTACAGGTTGGTCAATCAGGCGATCCGCGCATTTGAAAAGGCGAATGAGGCCACCGATGGGGGCATTGCAGAAGTGACCCATAACCTCGGACAGGCTTTTGTCTTGCTTGGGGATTTTCAGAGTGCCTATTTGGCCCTTTCTAAGGCAGCTGCCCTTTCCGACAGGGATTATTTTTTCGGGGTAAACGAATCCCTCCGCGGGGCTTTGGACATCTGGAATGGGGATTACAGGCTTGCCGCCCAAAGGCTGAAGGAAGCGCCTGATACGGACATGAATCTTTTTAATCAAGGTTTGGCTTATTTTCTGGACAAAGATTACCTCAACGCCTCCATTGCCTTTGAGGAGAGTGCGATGAGGGACCGGGAATATGGGTATTCCTTTTATGGACTTTCTCTGATTGCTGCCAGGAGCGGGAATGAAGAAGCTCTTTATGAGTTTTTGCCCAAGGCTGTCAAATACAGCACCATCCTAAAACAAAGAGCTGCTCAGGATCTGGAATTCAGGCCTTATTTCGGAAAAGAAGGTTTTCGGGAGGCGATTCGGTAAGGGTTTTTATGCTGAATTTATGGAAATTTGCGCCCAATATTATAGAATCTGCCTGAAGGCGATATTGATAAATACTGGGTGGATGTTAAGATATTGGGATATTACTCCATAAAGTCCCCAATATTTTATTTTTTGGCCGTTTAAAGGTAAACTGGTAGTTTACCGATTTAACATCAGAAAATGAATTTTTTCATTTCGGTTTTTTTCTTGCATTCAAATTGAACATTCTTCTACAGAAATTGCGTGTGGACAATGGATGGAATTGACTTTATTTACAAAATTTAATTTTTTGTTCAAAGGATTGATCTTCCTTAATTTTTTAGAAAAAGGTATTTGTGCATTATTTATTGTTTTTAGATTAGGTATTAGAGGAAAAATTTTTGTATAATTGTTTTTGACAAAACGTTATTGAAAAAACCCTCAATAAATGTATAATTTACACTTAAAAATAATTGATAGTCAAAATTTAATTTTGTGTCAATTGTATGATTTTTTTATAGTGAAAAATTAAAAACAAAATGTCAAACCTTAAAAAATAGCACTATGTAAAGAAAAACTAAAAAAACCTATTGATGAATAGTATTGTGATCGGTAAGCCTAAGGGCTTTTTTCTTAGAAAATGGTTTCAATCGTTTGCATTGTGTTTGAAGCCTGTTTAAAATCAAACAAATACCCAATTTAATCAGAGTTCTATGAAAGAATTTTACAAAAAGCTAAGTGTGCTTTTAGTACTCTTGCTGTTTTCCAGTGCCATGGTTTTGGCACAGAGAACCGTAACCGGCCAGATTACCGATGAATTCGGTGAAGGCCTGCCTGGCGTTACGGTATTGTTGAAAGGTACCACTACCGGTACCGCAACTGACATTGAAGGCAATTATTCCCTCAATGTACCCAGCAATGAAAGCATATTGGTCTTCTCCTTTGTTGGCTATCTCAATAAAGAAGAAGTCGTGGGAAACCGGACCATAGTCAGTGTGGCTATGAATCCGGATGTTCAGACCCTATCCGAAATGGTGGTCACTGGTTATGCCGTGCAGGAGAGAAAGGACATTACCGGTGCAGTAGCGACAGTCAAGTCAGAAGATCTAATGGCGGTACCTTCCGCGACAGTAGAAAATCAGCTTCAAGGCCGGTTGGCAGGGGTGAATGTGGTCAGTTCAGGTCAGCCTGGACAGGGTTCCCAAGTCAGGATCAGGGGTTTTGGATCATTTAGTAACAATGCACCCCTTTATGTAGTGGATGGAGTACAGACCTTTGATATCTCTACCCTGAATCCCAATGATGTTGAAAACATCACGGTATTGAAAGATGCAGGTGCTGCTTCCATTTATGGATCGAGGGCTGCCAATGGGGTAATTCTGGTGACTACGAAAAAAGGTCAAAAAGGAGCAGTAAGGATTGATTACAATGGATTTTATGGGGTTCAGGATCCCGGAAGAGGCTTTACCAATCTTTTGGATACCCAAGGCATGGCAGACCTTCAATGGTTGGTATTTGCCAATGGTCCATCTGATACAGAGAACCATGCTCAATACGGGACATGGACCCGTGGAGGTCCGGGACCAAGGATTCCCGACTATATTGTTCCGGCAGGTGCCATGGAAGGAGATCCCCGGGTTAATCCAGACAATTACTTCCTGGATTTAAATAACTTAGGTGCTACCAATCAAATTGTAAGGGCAAACCAAGTGGGTACCAATTGGTTTGATGAAGTAACCCGTCAGGCACCGATTCAAAACCATGATTTTACTTTTGCAGGTGGGGGTGAAAATTCCCGATTCCTTGCAGGATTGAACTACTTTGAGCAACAGGGGATTATACTCGAAACTTTTTCCAAAAGATATTCTGTCCGTTTAAACTCAGAGTTTGATGTGGGAAAAGCAAAAAGAGTAAGAGTAGGGGAGAACCTGCAGGTCAGTTACCGACAAAACCGGGGAATCACTGGAGGCAACCAAAGTGAAGGCAATGCGATTTCCATGGTCTACCGGATACAGCCTATTATTCCAGTAAGGGATATTATGGGGAATTATGCCGGTACTCGAGCGGAAACAACAGGAAATGGTCAAAACCCGGTAGCCAATCAGGAGCGAACCAGAGACAATGACGCCTTTGATACCAGAATATTGGGTAACGTTTATTTAGAGGCTGATCTAACCCCTGACCTTACTTTCAGGACCAGTATGGGTGGTTCTTTGCAAAATGGCTATTTCTACAATTTCAATTATCAGACTTATGAAAGGTCAGAAAACGTAGCTACTAATTCGCTTAATGAAGGCGGTTTTTTCAATTCTGATTGGATATGGACCAATACCTTGACTTATCAGAAGCAATTTGACAAGCACCGAATAACTGCTGTAGGAGGATATGAGTCTTTAAAGTTTGACATGGGAAGAAATAATCTTGGAATTAGAGGAAACTATTTTTCCCTTGATCCAAATTTCTGGACGCTAGCGAATGGTGCAAGTATCATTCAGGCTACTTCAGGAGCCAATACCCCCACCACCTTGGTATCTCAGTTTTTAAGAGCGGATTATGGCTATGATGACAGGTATTTCCTAAGTGCTACGGTCAGAAGAGATGGTTCTTCCCGGTTCAGGGATCAATTCGGTGTTTTCCCATCTGTTACAGCAGGTTGGAGGTTATCTGGAGAGAATTTTCTGGCAGGCTCCAGTTTCATTACAGATCTGAAATTAAGAGGGGGATATGGTACCATGGGAAATCAGCAGGCACTTTCCCCACAAAATCAGTTTTTTCTTTTTGCAGGTGCGCAAAATGCCTCTTTTTATGACATAGCAGGGACCAATACCAGTTCTGCTCAAGGTTTCAGGCCAACCCGGATCGGTAACCCTGATGCAAGATGGGAAAGATCAGTCAATACCAATATTGGTTTGGATGGAGCTTTCTGGGATGGTAAATTCGAATTTTTCCTGGATTGGTATAATAGAGAAAATGTAGATTTACTCTTTGATCCTCCATTGCCAGGAACTGCAGGTGCTGCTGCTGTGCCATTTGTCAACATTGCCAGGATGAGAAATACAGGGGTAGATGCACAGGTGATTTACAGGACTCAGTTTGCAAGGGATTGGAGGTTTGAAGGAAACTTGACCTTTACTACATTCAACAATGAAATTCTGGAAATTGCAGAAGGACAAAATGAATTTTTCCGAGGAGGAGGTTCCCGTTTTGGTACGCTTACCATCAATAGAATAGGGGAGTCTGTGGGATCCTTCTTTGGCTATCAGGTACAGGGGCTTTTTCAATCACAGGAAGAAATCAATGGCGCAGCCACGCAGGAAGATGCTGCCCCAGGCAGGTTCCGATATGTGGATGCGAATGGAGACGGCGATATCAGTCCTGCTGACAGGGTGATTTTGGGAAGTCCTATTCCGGATTTCACTGCCGGTTTAAACCTTTCTTTTGGTTATAAGAACTGGGATTTCAGTACCTTCCTGTTTGCCTCAGTGGGTAATGATATTTATAATTATACCAAATGGTGGACGGATTTCTGGCCTTCTTTCCAAGGTGGAAAAAGCATAGATGCACTCAATAACAGTTGGTTGCCATCCAGACCCAATGCCACGACGCCAATTGCTGAAAATGTCAGTAATTTCAGTACCAATACGCAATCTACTTCCTATTACATAGAGGATGGGTCCTATTTGAGAGCAAGACAAATGCAACTGGGTTATACCTTAACACCTCAGGCAGTTGAAAAATTGGGATTGAGCAGATTGAGGGTGTATGTTCAGGCTGTTAACCTATTCACAATAACGGGCTATTCAGGATTGGATCCGGAATTACAGGGTGTTGGAGATAATTCCACTTTTGATCTTTCTTTGGGAATTGATTATGGGAATTATCCACCTGTGAAGCAATTCATCTTTGGAGTAAATATCGGATTTTAAGAACTAAACTAATTAGTTATATGAAAAGTACAATAAAATTTAAATCAGCATGGGTCATTGCCTTGATGGGCATTGCACTCTTTGCTTGTAAAGAGGATTTTCTGCGGGTGAATCCAGTCGGAGCACTTGATGAAAATGTGTTGACAACAGTCGGTGGTGCTGAAACCTTGTTGATTGGGGCCTATTCCAATATTGATGGAACTTCCGCAGCGGTTACCGGATGGGAAGGTGCAGGTTCCAATTGGGTATTTGGAAGTATCGCCGGCGGAGATGCCAATAAAGGATCAGATGCCGGGGATCAGCCTGCCATTAACCCCATTCAAAGTTATAATGCAGATGCTGCCAATCCTTATTTCAATGCCAAATGGAGGATTTTATATGACGGTATTTCCAGGGCAAATGCTACTCTTCGGGTTCTGCCTAATATTCCGGATGGAGATCCCAATGTGATCAACAGGATCAGAGGAGAAGCAACAGCCTTAAGAGGCCACTACCATTTTGAAGCAAGAAGGGTATTTGGAAGGGTGCCTTATCTCGATGAGGAAACCACGGACTTCTATGTGCCCAATGATAGAGAAATCTGGCCGGATATAGAAGCAGATCTGAGATTTGCCTATGATAACTTACCTGAAACCATGGGCGAGGTAGGTCGAATCAACAAGTGGGTAGCTGGAGCGATGTTGGCCAAGGCCCTGATGTATCAGCAAAAATGGACAGAAGCAAAACCTATAGTGGAAGCCATTATTGCCAATGGCAGAAAGCCCAATGGGGTAGCCTTTGCCATGTTGCCCAATTATGGGGATGCATTTGATGCGGATTTTGGGAATGCAGCTGAATCTGTTTTTGCCTGGCAGTATTCCGTCAACGACGGTTCACAGGGATGGAATGCTGGTTATGGAGAAGTATTGAACTTCACCCATGGCGCTTCCGCTCCGGTAGGATGCTGTGGCTTTCACCAGCCTACCCATGAGTTTGTCAATTCCTTCCGGGTTGGAGCAGATGGACTCCCATTATTGGATGGTTCTTATAACTTACCGGCCAATCAGGTCAGAAATGATGATGGATTGGCTTCAACAGACCCTTTTACCCCTGATGCAGGCTTATTGGATCCAAGAATAGACCATACCATGGGTAGAAGGGGCATCCCTTATTTAGATTGGGGAATCCATGTAGGTAGAAGCTGGGTCAGAGATCAAAATTATGCCGGACCTTTTTCCCCGAAGAAAAACGGGATTAGGAGTGATCAGGTAGGTACGCTGACTGAGGTGGGTAACTGGACGAGTGGCTGGACAGCCAACAATTACCAGTACATCCGTTTTGCGGAAGTCTTGCTTTGGGCGGCTGAAATTGAAATTGAAGTTGGTAGTCTTGACAATGCGAGAAATTATATCAATCAAGTGAGAGACAGGGCTAAAACCGGCGAATGGGTGACCTTGCCAAACGGTACACCTGCTGCCAACTACCGAATTGAGCCTTACCCAGCAGGTCATTCAGCCTTTAGCAGCCAAGCCAATGCAAGGGTAGCCATGCGCATGGAAAGAAAGCTGGAATTGGGTATGGAAGGACACTTGTTTTTTGATTTGGTCAGATGGGGTATTGCCACTGAAACCATCAATGCCTTTATTACATTTGAATCTGCCATCAGGACCCAACTTTATGCTGGGCCGAATTTCAATGCCAATAAAGAGGTCTACCCTATTCCGCTGATTCAACTGGATATCAGCAGGGGAACTTTGACCCAAAATCCTGGATATTGATTGGTTTCCAGATAATTAATACCTAATAAAAAGGCTTCCTCAGGAAGCCTTTTTATTAGGTTCTTTTTTGGACATTTGATTACTTGTCCAGCAATTCCTATATTCACCCAAGTTGGTTCTTCCCACGAGCCAATTTCCAGCTCAATTCAATGAAGCATTACCTATATACTTTGTGTAGGCCACTAGTCCTAATTGTCTTTTTGCTTTCTTGCCAAAAAAAGGCTGACACCCTGTTTGTGCTGCTTGATTCCGATCACACCGGGATTACCTTCAACAACCGGATCACCGAATCAGATTCTTTCAATATTTTAACGGATGAATATATCTTCAATGGAGGCGGGGTTGCCGTGGCTGATTTTGACGGAGATGGCAGTCCAGATCTTTTTTTTACGGGAAGTCAGGTAGGCAATAAATTATACCTCAACCAAGGAAACCTTACATTCAAGGATGTGTCCCAATCAGCTGGCATCGAAGCTTTGGATACTTGGAGTACAGGGGTGGCGATAGTGGATATCAATGCGGATGGCTGGCCGGATATCTATGTTTGTGCCGCCATGTATAAGGAGAAGGGCAGAAGGGCCAATTTATTGTTTGTCCACCAGGGCCTTGATGAGGATGGCAACCCTGTATTTGAAGAAATGGCCGAAAGCTACGGTATTGCGGAATTGGGAAACAGCATGGGCGCTGCTTTTTTTGATTATGACAAAGATGGTTTTTTGGATCTGTATGTGCTCAACAACGAGCAAAGTAACACGGTACCGGGTACCTACAGGGAAAAAGTGACGGATGGTACTGCTGTCAACAATGATAAATTGTACCACAACAATGGAGATGGGACTTTTTCAGATGTGACGGTGGAGGCAGGAATAACCATTGAAGGTTTTGGATTGGGAATTGCGATCGGAGATTTCAATGAGGATGGCTGGCCTGATATCTACATAGGCAATGATTATCTGGCCAACGACCTGCTTTATATCAATAATCAGAATGGCACATTTACCAACCAAATAGGTGAAATGATCCGTCACCAAAGTTTATTTTCTATGGGAGTAGATGCCGGAGACTTCAACAATGACGGCAGTCTCGACCTGATTACGCTGGACATGTTGGCTGAAACCAACTACAGAAAAAAAACCACCATCTCCAAAAACCTGTACCAAACCTATGTCAACAATGAGTTGTATGGTTTTGAATACCAGCATGTCAGGAACATGCTGCAAGTGAACAATGGACCAGGGATCCCCTTCAGTGAAATCGGCCAAATGGCTGGGGTTTACCAGACTGATTGGAGCTGGTCCCCTTTGTTTGTAGACGTGAACAACAACGGATTGAAAGACCTTTTGGTCACCAATGGCTTTCCCAGGGACATCACGGACAAGGATTTTGCCAATTACAGACAGGATGTGGGCAATGTAGCCAGTGTGCCTATCCTGCTCGATTCCATACCCATTGTCAAAATTCCCAATTATGGATTCCAGAACAATGGAGATTTGACCTTTACAGATCAAAGTAAGACTTGGGGACTCAACATCCCGTCATTTTCCAATGGGGCAGTTTTCGTGGATCTCGATGGGGATGGCGACCTCGATTATGTGGTCAACAATATCAATGATGAGGCTTTTGTATTTGAAAATACCCTATACCATCCGACGAAAAAAGAGTTGGAGACACAATTTTTAAGGATCAAGCTAAACGGCCCTGTTCAAAACCCCTATGGACTGGGGACTAAAATCGCCATGTACCACATTGATGGAAGCATTCAATTCCACGAACATCAATTGGCTAGGGGCTACATGTCTTCCGTGGATCCTTTGGTGCATTTTGGAGTGGAGCAGGGAATGGAAGTAGAGATGCTCAGGATCCTTTGGCCCAATGGGGCTTTGATGGAAATCAAAAATCCCCGTCTCAATGAAGTCCTGGAAGTAGACTTTGATGCCTCAATCACTTCCACTTCCGATCCACTTCCTTTTCCTTTCCTGAAAAAGCCCCAAAATGTACTGCTGAAGGACCTGGGTTCAACATTGGGAATTGACTATACCCACGTAGAAGAAGATAAAATAGATTTCAATGTACAAAGGACCTTGCCTCACAAACTGACACAATTTGGGCCAGGCATTACGGTGGGTGACCTCAATGGGGATGGTCTGGAAGACTTTATCATAGGTGGTTCTGCCAAGGAGCCTATGGTCGCCTATCTTCAACAAGAGGATGGTCGTTTTTCAGAACATGATTTGTTTACAGAAGCTGTCAATTTCAATCCTGAAAATCAAGGCATGCTGCTTTTTGACCTTGACAATGATGGTGACCTCGACCTGTATGTGGTCAATGGCAGCATAGAGTTTTTGCCGGATGCTCCGGAATACCAGGATCAGCTGTTCATCAATGATGGCCAAGGGAACTTTACAGAGGACAAAAACATGCTAACCGGGATCAAAGGCAGTGGAACAACCGTTCGGGCAGCGGACTTTGACAGGGATGGTTTTCTGGACCTGTTTGTAGGAGGCAGAACCCCAATCGCCCAATATCCCTATCCGGAAAACAGTTATCTCCTGAAGAATGAAAATGGGGAATTGAGGGATGTGACGGATGAATTGGCACCTGAACTTCGCCAGGTAGGAATGGTTACAGATGCCCTCTGGACGGACTTTGATGGTGATGGACTCGTTGACTTGATGGTGGTGGGGGAGTTTATGGAAGTAACGTTTTTTAAAAATACCGGTAGGAAAATTGAAAAAACGGTTCCTGAGGGTTTGAAGGGAAAATTTGGCTGGTGGAACAGCATAGTGGCAGGGGACTTTGACGGGGATGGGGATGTGGATTATGTAGTGGGGAACCTCGGGCTCAACAATTATTACCATGCAAGTGAAGACCGTCCTCTTAAAGTGATCGCCAAGGATTTTGACAACAATGGCAGCATAGATGCGGTATTGTTCACCCATTATAAAAATGATGAAGGCGTTTATCAGTCCTTTCCCCTGCATTATTGGGATGACCTGAGTGGACAAAGTCCCATATTCAGGAAAAAATTCAGCCGTTACAAACAATATGCCTTGTCTACAGAGGAGGGTTTCTTCCGAGGGGATGACCTTGAGGGAGCACTTACTTTATCAGCCAACTACATGGAAAGCAGCTACCTTGAAAACTTAGGAAATGGGCAGTTTAAAATCCATCCCTTGCCCATTGCTGCTCAAATTGCCCCGATCAATGGCATGGTAGTGGATGATGTTGATGGAGACGGGCATTTGGATGTGCTTCTGATTGGCAATGATTATGGCAATGAGGTATTTTCGGGCAGGTATGATGCCGCTACCGGATTGGTTTTATTGGGTGATGGGAAGGGTAATTTTGAGCCGGTCCGTTCTTTTGACAGTGGGTTTTTGGTGCCTGGAGATGCCAAAGCTTTGGTGCGGTTGATATCCCCCGGGGGTAAACCAATGTATTTGGCTACCCAAAATCGTGGCCCTTTAAAGCCCTTTCAAAGGATTGGGCACCAGGATCAGGCACAATACTTTCAACCCCATCAACTGGCCCATTATCTCAGAATACGCTTTGAAGACGGAAATGAAAGAAAGGTCGAGCTGTACCACGGTTCAGGTTTTCTTTCCCAATCCAGTAGAAAAGTGCGTATCCCGGAAGGGGTGACTGAAATTGAAATGGTGGGGTATGACGGGGGGACCTTATCAAGTAGAAAAGGTGTTTTTACGGGTCGGCCATAAGGATAGGGAAGGGATTGAAGATGTTCATTCATACAACCGTCCCAAATTAGCCTTACAAAGATCAACCATCAATTGGGATACTTTTTGGCTAACGGCTTCAAAGTATTTCTTTCCTTTCTCGGCACTTGCTTTTTTAGGGTTGCCGATACCGGTATCCTCAGTCACCTGAGACCAGCGTCTTTCTGCCCAGGCCCATTTTTCCCTCAGTCCGGGAATTGTGGATTTTTTTTCTTTACCCTCACCGGCCTCTTTCAGTGGCAGAACCAGATGGGGATGCAGGTACATGATCAGGCTGCTTTCCATTTCATCTGCATGGTCTCCTTCTTCTTCAAAATAAAGGGATTTGTCCAAGGCCTGAAACCAATTACAGGAAGTGAGGAGCATTTTGGGAAATTGCAGTCCCAGTTCTCTTAAGATGGTTTTGAAATCATTGCCTCCGTGGCTGTTGAGAATCAGGAATTTATGGATCCCTTGCCGGTCCAGCACTGTCAGGATATCCCTGATGATGGCCATCTGGGTACTGGGATTCATGTTGATGTCCAGAAAAATATCAGCCTGCCCTGTATTGACTCCAAAAGGTATGGTGGGTAAAACCATCACCTTGGCTCCAGCATCATAGGCCAGCTTTCCCGCTGCCTCTCCAATGGCATCAGCCTCGTAAATATCTGTGCCATAGGGCATATGGAAATTGTGGGCTTCTGTGGCACCCCATGGCAAAACCACCAATTCGATTTCTGCGGACTTGAGATTTTTCCAGTTATTTTCTTTTAAAAGATAGGGTCTCATCGAGTTGTATTTTGGTTATCAGTACTTTTTAAAAAAAATAGGAAAACTTCAATTTATTAACCTATTAATTTATAAATTTTCCCTTTAAAAGTATTTATTCTTGGGCTTTTTATCTAATTTTCTACTTTAAATCTTAAACCATGATAGCCATGCCGGACAGGAGGAAATTTCTAAAACATTCGATTTTGTCCACCGCTATAATCCTGCCTTTCTCAGGTAAGGCCATAAGCCTGATCAAATCGAATGGGGCTTCGGATGCATATAAACCTTTGATTCTATCTACCTGGGAGCATGGCATGCCAGCAAATGAACGGGCTTGGGAGGTGCTTAAGGAGTCAGGTAATGTGGTGGATGCGGTAGAAGAAGGGGTGAAAGTGACGGAACTGGATATGGATAACCTATCGGTAGGCTTACAGGGTTTGCCTGATCGTGAGGGCATCCCCACTTTGGATGCTTCTATCATGATGGGCGACGGTTCTTGTGGGGCTGTGGCCTTTGTAAGGCAGGTGAAGCATCCCATCTCTCTAGCACGAAAGGTTATGGAAGAAACGCCACATGTGCTGTTGGCAGGAGAAGGGGCCAGGCAATTTGCCATAGCTCAGGGTTTTCCGATGGAAAAGGAAGCCCTAAGTCCAAAAGCTGAAATGATGTATCAGGAATGGAAAAAAACAGCCACATACAAACCCATCATCAACATTGAAAACCATGATACCATTGGCATGATTGCTTTGGGTGAGGATGGGAAAATGGCAGGCTCCTGTACCACGAGCGGCTTGGCTTACAAGATGCATGGCCGAGTGGGTGACAGCCCGATCATCGGAGCAGGCCTCTATGTAGATGATGAGGTGGGAGCAGCTACCGCCACTGGCTTGGGAGAATCCATCATCAGGATCAATGGGAGTTTTTTAATAGTGGAATTGATGCGGCAGGGTCGCACACCCCAGGAGGCCTGTGAGGAGGCCGTAAGAAGGCTTATCTCCAAAAACAAAAATATTTCAGACATTCAGGCCGGTTTTTTGGCTTTCAACAAAGAAGGGGCATACGGTGCCTATTCAGTTCAACCAGGATTCAATTTTGCCTGTCACCACCAAAAAGGAGGGAATTTATTGGATGCAAAAAGCAAGTTTTGACATGATGCGAATGCTCCTTGAAGCCCCGGTATTTACCATAGAAGCAGCCATCAAAGCAGCCGAGTTCGGTGTAGATCGCATTGAGCTTTGCGCTGACTTCGGCGAAGGGGGAACTACCCCAAGTATCGGAACCTTGATTTATCTGAAAAAGAAAATTAGCATTCCGATATTTGTCATGATCCGACCTAGAGGGGGAGATTTTGTTTACTCCGATGAAGAATTGGAGATCATGAAAATCGACCTTCAAATGCTCAAAACACTGGGGGCTGATGGGTTTGTTTTCGGAGTATTGAAAGCTGATGGCAAAGTCAACATAGGGGCATGCGAAGATTTGATCCAGCTCACAGATGGGTTGCCCTGTACTTTTCATAGAGCCATCGATGCCACCCCTTCTTTGGAAAAATCTTTGGAAGCCATCATAGAATGTGGTTTCCGGCGGGTCTTGACTTCTGGTGGAAGTAACACAGTGGAGGCCGGAAAAGAAATGGTCAAAAAATTGATGGTCAGGGCTGCTGACCGCATTGTCATCTTGCCGGGAGGAGGTACTTCCCCTGAGCATGTTCCTTATTTTGAGTCCACAGGCTACCTTAAGGAATTACATGCCAGCTGCAAAATGTTTAGGCCCTCCAAGAATAGGTTTTATCCCAAAGACCTTAAACTTTCCACAGATCCCAACAGCTACAAGCAGATTCTCACCATTGACCCCGACAAAGTAGCTGCTTTCAGAGCTGTAATGGATCAAAAAAACGAAAGAATTTAATATGGTTAATCGTGGTTTGTAGGCTGATTTTTGAATATGAGATGCATTAGCTTGCATTTAAGGTTTTGAGTTGACGTTAATATTTATTATATTATTGGGCTCAAATAATCAAAAATAACCATGGTAAAAAGTTTCCAAGGGGTCAGAGTTGTTGAACCCAAACACAAAGTAGATCCAGCCATATTGGTGAGTGATCACATGAGTACCAATTTGATCACTTTCTTCCCGGACGACACCATTGATCACGTCCTTCATGTCCTCACCCAAAAGAAAATATCAGGTGCTCCCGTTGTGGATAGAAACAACAAATTGGTCGGTATCATTTCTGAAGTTGACTGCCTCAAGGAAATCATCAAAGGAAAATACACCAATACGCCTGCGTTCCCAGGAAAGGTCAGTGAACACATGACCAAAGATGTCATTACCCTTTCACCTGATGTCACCCTATTTGATGCGGCCGGCAAATTTCTGGAACTTAAAATCCGGAGATTTCCTGTGATGAGGGATGATAGACTGGTGGGGCAAATCAGCCTTAGCGATATCATAAGGGCTTTTCCAAAACTAAAAGACACCAACTGGCATTGAAATAATGGCGCTTGATTTTCTCGTTTCAGCAAGTTTACAATTTAGTGGATAATACCTGTTAGATATATCCTGCTGTCAAGTAAATCAGGATTCCCATCCATTCCTTAACCAATTTGTGCCACAAAGACAAGGCATTTGGATTAGGGTATAATAGTGAGGGAAGATCAAATTTAGTGTCATGGGCATAATAATCCACCGGAAAAGTATCGGTTTTCAAACCGACTTTGTCAAAGCAGGCTTTGGCTCTTTTCATGTGAAATGCAGAGGTGATCAAGAGAAAAGTTTGATCTAGGTCAAACTTTTCTTTTTTTAAAAAATCTTTGGAAAAGGAAGCATTTTCTCTTGTATTCACCGCCTCATTTTCTATCAAAATATTTTCAATAGGTACTCCCGCCATGACCATAAAATCAGCCAACAGTTGGGCTTCGGTCTGCTCATTGGTTGGGTTGAATCCCTGCCCACCTGTAATGAGGATTTTTTTTATTTTACCAAGCTTATACAATTGAAGGGCATGGGTAGCCCGGTCCGCCCCTTTGTTAAAAAAGGTCCTGTCTGGGCTGGTTTTATTTAGGTTGGTCACTCCTGTGAGAACGATTCCGATTTCATAATCCGGAAGGTCATCAAAGTCCACAAAATCCGGTTCCCAGATTCTCATGCTTTCATTGGCGATAAACGGATTGGAAAAAAACAGCAGGAGAATAATTCCCAACCAAAGAACCTTCCTGTTTTTCCATATCACACCTACCAAAGTCAAAAGGATGGCAATGGTAAATGGCATAACTAGAAAACCCAAAAGCTGGGAGAGATAAAAGAACATGTTTTTTTACCGAAAGATAATCAAGAATTGTAAAATTCCAGAAATTAGCGGTCCAAAAATGGCTTTGATTTTTTTGATCTCCTGAGGGAAATGGTTTTAGAAGTTTAGGTAAAAAAACAGCCAATTTTATATTATTCTGAAGGTTATTTTCTGATCATTTTTCTTTTGCTATTGGCCAATTCCTTATTTTTGAGCTATGACATCAGATTACCCAAACTTGTCCCCCATGTTGGAGGATTTGGCCACCCGTTTGGAAGGTGAGCTTAAGTATGATACCCTTACCAAAACCCTTTACGCCACCGATGCATCTGTCTACAGAGAAATCCCTTTGGCAGTTGCTTTTCCCAAATCCGAAGCAGACATTCAAAAGCTGATCCAATTTGCCAAGGCCCATAAAACTTCATTGATCCCTCGAACTGCAGGTACCTCCCTTGCAGGGCAATGTGTAGGCAACGGGATTGTAGTGGACGTTTCCAAACATTTCACTGAAATATTGGAATTCAATGCCGTAGAAAAATGGGTAAGGGTGCAGCCGGGGGTGGTCAGGGATGAGCTCAACCGCTTTTTGAAACCACACGGGCTATTTTTCAGCCCCATCACCTCTACCGCCAACAGGGCCATGATCGGTGGTATGGTGGGTAACAATTCTTCAGGTACCACTTCCATCGTCTATGGGACCACCCGGGACAAAGTAATGGAGCTAAAGACGATGCTGAGTGATGGAAGTCAGGCGGTTTTCGGTCCGATTTCCATAACTGAGTTTGAGAAAAAATGTGTCATGGATGGCTTGGAAGGATCCCTCTACAGGCAGGTCAGGGAAACCCTATCCCAGCCCGGTATTCAAAAAAATATAAGAGACCATTTCCCAAAAAAATCCATTCACCGAAGGAATACCGGATATGCTGTAGATGCACTTTTGGACTCGAATCTATTTACCGAAGGTGGAGAGGCCTTCAACTTTTGCCAACTGCTGGCAGGTTCGGAAGGTACGCTGGCATTTACGACAGAGGTAAAAATCAAGCTCGATCCATTGCCTGAGCCTGTCGAAATAGTGGTGGCAGCACATTTTACCAGTATAAACCAGAGCATGAAAGCGGCCCAAGTGGCCATGAAACATCCTGCCACTGCGGTGGAACTGATGGATAAAATCATCTTGGATTGTACTAAGGAAAGCTTGGAATACGGTAAAAATCGGTATTTCGTAGAAGGAGACCCTATGGCTTTGCTGATGATCGAATTTACAGGCAAGACAGAAGAGGAGGCAAGGGCCAAAGGGGAAAAACTCATCGAAGACCTTCAAGCGGCAGATTTAGGCTATGCCTATCCGGTTATCGGTCCAGATCTGACCAAGTCTGCCTGGGCCCTCAGAAGCGCAGGTTTAGGTTTGCTGGCCAACATACCGGGGGACAGGAAAGCGGTGGCCTGCATTGAAGATACAGCCGTTGACATTGATGATTTGGCAGATTACATTGAGGAATTTGACCAAATGATGGTTGCCTATGGGCAGGAACCTGTCCACTATGCCCATGCGGGTGCGGGAGAAATTCACCTCAGACCCATACTGGACCTCAAAAAGAAAGCTGATCAAGAGGAGTTCTACAATATTTCACTTGATGTAGCCAAACTGGTCAAAAAATACCGTGGGTCTTTGAGCGGGGAACATGGGGACGGTCGAGTTAGGGCTCCTTTTATCCCATTGATGGTTGGGGAGGAAAATTATCAGCTTTTTAGAAGGATTAAATACACCTGGGATCCGGACAATATTTTTAATCCCGGGAAGATAGTGGATACCGCTCCAATGAATACTTCGCTTCGCTATACCCCTGACATGGTTACTCCCGAGCAGCATACGCTGATGGATTTCAGCCATGTTGGAGGATTTCTCCGTTTGGCTGAAAAATGCAATGGCTCCGGGGATTGTAGGAAGTTGCCGGGTTCTGGTGGAACCATGTGCCCCAGCTATCAGGCGACAAGAAATGAAAAGGAAACAACAAGAGGCAGGGCCAATACCCTCAGAGAATTTTTGACCTTGGACAAACAGTCCAATCCCTTTGACCATCCTGAAATCAAAGAAGCGCTTGACCTTTGTCTTTCCTGTAAAGGCTGCACTTCCGAATGCCCATCCAATGTGGACATGGCTTCCATGAAAGCGGAATTCCTTTACCAATATCAAAAAACCCATGGTATCCCTTTGCGTTCAAAAGCTTTTGCCCATATCAATGAATTGAATGGTTTGGCTTCTATTATGCCCGGATTAGCTAATTTTTCCCTATCAAATGGCCTAACAGGCGGCCTGATGAAATCGGTTTTGGGCGTTGCCCCAAAAAGAAACCTACCTCAGGTCAGTAAATTAAGTTTAAGGAAATGGTACAAAAGGAATTATGCTTCCCTACCGGGTAAATCCCCCGCAATCAAGTCTTTTTATTTATTTATCGATGAATTCACCAATCACAACGATACCCATATCGGCATCCCTGCGATCAAATTGCTCAAAAAGTTGGGCTATGACATCAAAGTAATCGCTCATGAAGAAAGCGGACGGTCAGCCCTTTCAAAAGGCTTGCTGGAAAAAGCTAGAAAGCATGCCGAAGCCAATGTGGTTGCTTTCCAGGATCTGGTGGATGGGGATGTTCCTTTGGTGGGCATAGAGCCATCTGCGATATTGAGCTTCAGGGATGAATATCCTAGATTAGTCAGAAAGGAATTTGTAGAAGGAGCCAAAAAATTGAAGTTTCATACCCTCCTGATCGATGAGTTTATCGGTAGAGAAATTGCATCCGGCAACATTTCAGCAAATAGTTTTACCAATGCCAAACGGACCATCAAACTGCATGGCCATTGTCATCAAAAAGCACTTTCTTCACTCAGCTGGACCAAGAAGCTACTGGAACTTCCCAGAAATTATCAGGTGGAGGTCATTCCATCCGGCTGTTGTGGTATGGCCGGTTCATTCGGTTATGAAGCTGAACATTATGCCCTGAGTATGCAAATTGGTGAGATGGTCTTGTTTCCGGCGGTAAGGGATTCAGATGCGGCCACACAGATAGCAGCACCAGGCACTTCCTGTCGCCATCAAATCGCCGACGGTACCGGAAAAAAAGCCAAGCACCCAGTCGAGATTCTCTTTGAAGCCCTCAACCTTTGAGGTCTTCGGGACCTCGAAGGTTTTCTACCTACTGTGGTTGAGCAGCTGAATAACCTGACTTTTGAGTTTTTTTTGCCACGAATGCATGAATGGGCACTAATTTTTATGGGTTAACTTTTTTGGGCTCCCGGACCGTCAAGATAGCCGGATAACTTAATAACCAGATCCCTTAGTGCCTTAGAGACTTTGTGGCATTTAATCTTCGACCTCATTTGAAACTTCAGAGGTCAACCTCTCCTTTGGCCACTTTTCTAGCCAGGATCAAGGCATTGTAAACATTCGCGATTTTCCCGCTTCTGGAAATTTCCGACAAAGTGCGGTTTTCTCCTCCCATCTCATTCCCGACAGTTACTTTTATGGAGGTGTGCAAACCCGATTCCATGATGATTTTTTTGACTTGAGCTGCAGTAAGTTCAGGGTAATAAGACCTGATCAATGCGGCCAATCCTGATACTGCAGGAGCAGCCATGGACGTGCCGCTTTGGAGTTCATATTCGTTTTCGGGCATGGTGGAGTAAATTTGAGATCCAGGGGCAAATATATCCACGTTTTTGGCACCGAAATTCGAAAAAGGGGCAAGGAGATTTGGACCGTATTGCTCAGTGATGGCACCCACTGTGAGGACATTGTCTACAAATTCTTCTCCATTGTTATATTGATGGTCGTTGGGGTAATTTGCATTTTCAGGTAAGTCCAAGTCCATACCTTCATTGCCTGCGGAAAGAACTACCAGTACATCTTTGGAAGCCGCGTATTGTAAGGCTTCATATACCCACTCGGCATTGGGAGAAAATCCCTTTCCAAAACTGGCATTGATGATTTTGGCTCCATTGTCCACAGCATATCGAATCCCCAAGGCGATGTCCTTGTCATATTCATCCCCATTGGGAACGGCCCTGACACTCATGATGGCTACATTGTTGGCCACCCCTTTGATTCCAAGTTTATTTTTGCGGTCGGCTGCAATGATGCCGGCCACATGGGTTCCATGGCTTTCATCCGGTACCAAAATTTGAGGGTTTCCATTGCCATAGCCTCGGTCCTCAAAATCATAAGGATCATCACCCACGACTTCTCTGCCATCAAATTCCAGATTGAGGTGATAGTTGACTTTTTCGTCAAAATAAGTCAGGCTTTGGGAAAAAATGTCTTTGAGTTCCTCTATGCTTTCTGCAAAACCCAACATCTGCATCAAAAACCCTACATGTTGTTGGATGGCAGGGTCATCCGATTGAAGGTTATCCAGGTCATCTTCGTCATAGACTTCTTTACCAAGAACCTTCTGTATCGCCTGATCTGCCTGATCGACCATATTGATCAATTGTTGTGATTGCTGTTTTCCTTGCGTGGCTTCTGCATATTCTGTTTCAAACTTTGCTTTGGCTTGACTACGAAGGGCAGCATCACCTAATTTTAAATTCAAAATCCGGGTCATTTCCAATTGCTCATTGTATGCATCTCCAAGGAAATTGTATCCATGGACATCATCCACATAGCCATTGTTGTCATTATCTTGTCCATTTCCTGCAATTTCTCCAGGATTGGTCCATAAAACCCCTTTCAAGTCCTCATGGGTAAGGTCAATACCGGCATCTAATACGGCGACGATGACGGGATCACCTTTCTTTTTGCGGATGATCTCGCTATAAGCCCTGTTGATACTCATGCCCGGAATAGTATCCTTGATCAAATCCAGGTGCCACCAATTTTGGGCTTCTTGTGTGCTCAACTCAGCATTTTTGGAAGGCAAGTTGTTGGGGATGCTTAAGGGTTCAGATACAGGCTTAAGGGCGCTGCAGGCAGAAACACCCAAGATAAAAATTAATGCGAAGGCTCTGATTACAGACTTTCGTGAAGATGAAATTTGAATTGGAAGGGAATACATAGATATAAATTCGTTGGGATAGAAAAATCGGCCTTTCAAAAATAGCTTTTCCATTTTGTAAAACTAAATATTCACGCTTGTTTTATTTGAAAGGAATCCGGTAGCTGAATCTAATTTTGTACCAAAGTACTTTTTGGTTTTCTTTTTTAAGTGAAATTATCCTGCCAACTACTGTCAATTCCTTTATAATCCCGTTGAAATCACATTGATTTGTCTAAATTGATTTTTGAACATGAAAAACAGACCTTTTATCATTTACAAATCCTCTGCAGGATCGGGTAAGACATACACCTTGACCACAGAGTACCTCAAGCTGGCATTGATATCCCCGGAAAGTTTCAGATCTATTTTGGCGGTGACATTTACCAATAAAGCCACTCAGGAGATGAAGGAGCGGATACTAAAGGAATTAAAGCGCCTAAAAACAGAGGTCAGACCCAATGAAAAAATGGATACTGAAATCCTCAAGGCTTTGGATATCAGTGAGGAGCAACTGAAAGTCCGTGCTGCCCATTCCCTTACTGCCATTCTTCATGATTATGGCCGGTTTTCAGTCAGTACCATAGATAGTTTTTTTCAGAAAGTGGTCAGGGCTTTTGCCCGTGAAATGGACCTCAATGCCAAGTTTGAGGTGGAAATGGATCAGGATGATGTGTTGGACAGAGTGGTAGACAGAGTGGTCGGCAATGTGATGGAGGATAAATTTCTGCATAAATGGCTGGTGGATTATGCAGCCGAGGAGATCCAAAACGGTAGGTCTTGGGACATCCGAAGAAACATTAAAATGCTTGGCAGTCAAATTTTTCAGGAAAATTTTAAAAAATATGGGTTGGAAATCAAGGAGTTTTTGAAGGAGAAAGAAAATCTCAATCAGCTTCAATCCTACCTCAGGGATAAGAAAAAAGAGCTTGTGTCCATCACTTTGCAACTGAAAGAGGAAGCCAACCGAATCCGGGAAGCCAATGGATTGCAATGGACGGATTTTTCAGGAGGATCCAGGTCTTTTGCGCTTAAATTCGATAAACTGGGGAATCAAAAACAACCTGTTGCAGAGTTGAGTCCAACACAGGTCAATTTACCCTATTCTGAAGTAGGCTGGTTTTCCAAAAGCTGCAAGCAAATTGATGCCATTGCATCTGCCTATCATCAGGGCCTGGGTAATATTCTTGGTCAATTTGAACCCTTGCTCTTCAAATGGAACACCCTCGAAGCGATGTCTAAAAATATCTTTGTTTATGGGATATTCAGGAATTTATTGGAGGAACTCATTCAGGTCAAGGATGAGGAAAATATGTTGCTTATCTCGGATGCCAATGAATTTCTCAAAGAGATCACCCGGGAAAATGATGCACCATTCATCTATGAAAAAGTGGGAAACCAATATAAAAATTACCTAATTGATGAATTTCAGGATACCTCAGGCTTTCAGTGGGCAAGTTTCAAGCCTTTATTGGAAAATTCGCTTTCCCAAGGCCATACCAACCTCCTTGTAGGCGATGTCAAGCAATCCATTTACCGTTGGCGGGGAGGGGAGATGAAATTGCTTTTGGAGCAGGTGGAAAGCGAAATAGGCAACGAGTATATTGACAAAAGAAATCTGGACACCAATTATAGGAGTTTGCCGAATATCATCGCTTTCAACAATGCTCTATTCAAGAAGTTGCCCCAATCCTTCGAAAATGTAGTGAAACAATCTTGTCAGGTAGAAGATGCAAGTATCATTTCAAAAGCCTATCAGGATGTATTTCAACATGTTTCTCCCTATAAAGCGAATGCTGATTACAAAGGCAAAGTCAGGTTTGATTTTATCGATGTGAAGGAAAGTGAGGAAGAAGAAGGCAAGTTTGATGAACAGGTCATAAATAGATTGCCCCACATGGTGATGGAATTGCAGGACAAAGGCTATGGTTTGAAAGACATTGCTTTTTTGGTGAGACGAAAATCGGAGGGGGAGGCCATAGCAGATGCTTTGATGGCGTTTAGCTCAGAAAATCCTGATTTGGAATACCGCTTTGATGTACTATCCGATGAATCCATGTACCTTCAAAAATCCGCCTCGGTCAAAGCACTAGTTGCGGGGCTTAAATACCTGAATGATCCTGAAGACAAGGTGCAGTTCAAGACCATGTGGTATTATCGGTCTGTGTTGCGGAATGAACCTATAGGTCATGAGCTATTTGCCTTGGATCAATCCCCTGTCCATTTGATTGAAAAAATTAAAGCCTTTCAGGAAAAAGAAAAAGCGTTGTTGCAATTGCCTTTGATGGAAGCTTTGGAGGAATTGATAAACCAACTTGATCTGCAGGAATCAGGTATGGAAAAGGCTTATTTGTCCGGTTTCAAAGAGGCGGTTTTTGAATTTACGGCGAACAACCGGGCTGACCTGCCTGGTTTTTTGACCTGGTGGGAGGAAAATCAAACCAAACGTACGGTCAAAATCCCCGAAGGGCACGATGCCATGCGGATCCTTACCATCCATAAATCCAAAGGTTTGCAGTTCAAGGCAGTTCTGATGCCCTTTCTGAAATGGACCATTTTTGACACCAATAAAAGCAATGTAATCTGGTCCCCTTTTGAGGATAGGGAAAAAGGGCTGAATGTCATCATTCCTTTGAACTTAAATTCAAGGCTTTCCAAGTCGGATTTTAAGGATACTTATGGAGAAGAGGCCATCTTGGCTTATTTGGACAGTTTGAACATGATTTATGTGGCCTTTACTAGAGCTGAAGAGGTGATTTGGGGCCTTTCCCCCTTCAAACAGGAATTCAAAAAGGAGACCTCTTTGAACTATTTGGAAATTCACCTGCAACAGTTACTCAGTACTTCCATGGATGCACCTGGAGAACTCTCCCTTTCAGAATATTATGATACAGAATCGAAAACATTCGACTTTGGGGATTGGCCAAAAGTAGGGAAAATGCCAGTAGCAGCTTATGAAACTCCACCACTTCGCTGGACCTATCAGAACTGGACCGAGTTGCTTGAGGTCAAACAATATGCTGTTGACTTTTCCAAAGAAGGATTGGATCAGAGGCAAAAGCGGGATTTTGGTTTGTTGGTGCATGAGCTCTTGGAAAAATCCCGAACCCAAACTGATATCAGCATGAATTTAGATGCTTTTTATTTTGAAGGAAGATTGGATGAAGCGGAGAAAATTGAAGTGAGCAAGCAATTGGACCAACTGTTTGCCAACCCGGTCTTTGCAGCGTGGTTTGAAGGGGAGGGGCAGCTGATGGCCGAGCAGGGCATTCTACTACCCGATGGCTCCCAAAAGCGGCCGGACAGAATCATTCTCAAAGACCATGAAGCAATTGTTGTAGATTTCAAGACCGGGGCTGCATTCAAAGGGCACCAATTACAGGTCAGGGAATATATGGACTTGGTGGCATCCTTGAGTCAAAAGAATACGAAAGGTTATTTGTGCTATTTGGAAGATGGGAGAGTTGTAGAGGTGGTATAAGCTTTTCAGTACTGTTGTTTATAATAGGCAAATAGTAAAAATGCTGTTTATAAAAAACAATATGGATCGATTAATAGAGATTTCAAAAAGAAAAGTCAAAGACCAAAAAGCGACCTTCAATCGGTTTCTTGTTGATGAAATAGACTGGAACTTGAAATTAATCCTGATTCTGGGGCCAAGGGGAACTGGTAAAACCACCTTATTGACTGTTCGGAATATGCACAAGCTATTGTATATCATCAGCCAATCTGTACCTTTTATTCCGAATATCAGCAAGTTATCTGAGAAATTGGGAGCCTCCAGCAATCAGATTCTAAAAATTTTGGATTTGTTGGAAAAAGCCGAGGTATTAAATTTATTGAAACAGGATAACAAAGGGGTTAGTTTTTTACAAAAACCTGAAAAAATATATCTAAATAATCCGAATTTAAGTTTTGCTATGTCAAGCGGGCTTCCTGACAAAGGTAATTTGAGAGAAACATTTTTCTTTTCCCAAACTAAAGTCAAACATGAAGTCACCTTTCCCAAATACGGGGATTTTTTGTTGGATGATCAATATTTATTTGAAATTGGAGGTGCCGGAAAAACAGCGCAACAAATCAAAGGCATTCCTTCATCATATATAGCAGCAGATGATATCAAATCCGGTCAAAGTTCAAAAATCCCTCTTTGGCTTTTTGGTTTTCTGTATTAACTAGAATTATCCCAATAATAAAAATTTTATTCAGACATCCTCTGTCAATCACTTTTTTACCTGCCATAAAAAGCTTTGTTTTGTTTATTGAGAAAATTTGAGGAAATGCACAGTTTTTTAAGAAATACCGCCCAGGAAATCATCAAAACCTATCCGGAATTACAAAACCTGGTTGTGGTCCTTCCAAACAGGCGGGCAGGGCTTTTTTTCACCAAGCACTTGGGGACTTTGATTGATAAGCCTACTTGGATGCCTGAAATCAAAACCATTGAGGATATTTTTTACCAATACGCCGGACAAAGACCCAACGATGAGCTCAGCTTGATATTTGAGCTGTATAAAGTCTTTCAAACCCTTCTTCCCGAATCCGAAACTTTTGATCGCTTTTATTTCTGGGGGGAAATGATCCTAAAGGATTTTAACGATGTGGATCAGTTCATGGCTGAGGCAAAAAAACTCTATCTGTATCTGTATGAAATCAAAGAAATCGAATCCGACTTAAGTTTTTTAACCGAGCAACAAATCGCTCTAATCCGGCAGTTTTGGGATTCATTCAAAAATCAGGGAAGGGGACATCAGGACAAATTCCTCAAATTCTGGCAGGTGCTTTATCCTTTGTATGATGCTTTCAAAGCTTCTCTGAATGTTTCCGGGATGGCCTACTCGGGGATGTTGTACAGGAATGTCGCCGAGAAGTTGGATGAGATTGCCCCACCCGAAAAGCAATATGCATTCATAGGCTTCAATGCTTTTACCACAGCTGAAGAAAAACTGATCAAGTATTTCATTTCGGAATTCAATGCCAGCATTTATTGGGATATAGACGCCTATTATTTGGAAGACAGGAATCAGGAGGCAGGTTTGTTTTTTAGGGAATACCAAAGAGACCCTATTTTTGGACCCACTTTTCCCAAAGAAATCCCCGATCAAATCGCAACCCGGAATGTATCCATCCATACCTATGCCACTCCCCTTAAAACCAATCAGGCCAATTTAGTGGGGTCTTTATTAGAAAAAATTCCTTCAGAGGAGAACTGGGAGCAGACGGTCATCATTTTGCCGGATGAACAGTTGCTGTTTCCGGTATTACACACCTTGCCTGATAATCTTGATAAGGTCAATGTCACCATGGGCTACCCAGTCAAAAATACGCCTGTTTATGCCTTTTTGGAGGCAGTGCTGGAAATGCAACGGTACATTAAACCGGGGGAGGATGGATGGCCGGTTTTTTACCATCAGCCCCTTAAAAACCTGCTTTCATCCATCTACCTCCAATCGGTCAATCCAACTTTTGTAGCGGATCTCATGAAGGAGATGAAAGAACAAAATCAAATCTACATCCCACAAAAAAAGTTGCATGAGGGCGGAGCTTTTTTTGAATTGATTTTCCAGCCGCTGAGTAGCGAACAGCTGTTTCCTTATCTCTCTACTTTGATGGAGGAATTGGCCCAACGATTGGGGGATGAACCTCTGCAGCGATCATACCTTTATCAATGCTTCAAGCAATTGAACAGGCTAAGGGAAAATTTCGAAAAACAGGAGGGGCTCACCCTAGACAGGGAATTTTTTATCCGTTTGTTTCGTCAGGTTTTTAGAGAAGTGAAATTGCCCTTTGAAGGGGAACCTTTGCAGGGATTGCAGATCATGGGGGTATTGGAATCCAGAAATCTGGATTTTCGTCGAGTCATCATCTGTAACATGAACGAAAGCAGTTTTCCTCCTGCTGGTAACCTCAATTCCTTGATTCCATACAACATCCGTAGGGCTTTTGGCTTGCCTGTACAGGAACAGAATGATGCCATATATGCCTATACCTTCTATCGCCTATTTCAAAGTGCAGAAGAAGTACATATGATTTATACCACTGCTGCTGACCAAGGGAAAGCCGGCGAAAAAAGCAGATACATCCAGCAAATGGATGTTGAAATGGGATTAAAAATAAAAGAGGAAGTCGTCTATGTGCCTGTGGACCTCAAAGGGACTGATTCGATTGTCATTAAAAAAGATGAAGAAGTACTCCAATTGCTTCAAAAGTATGTGGTAGGTCCGGATGGTCAATCCAGGGCTAAGTTTTCACCTTCCGCACTAAGTGTTTTTCTGGATTGTCGATTTAAATTTTACCTCAGGTACCTGGCTGGGATCAAAGAAAAAGAGGAAGTAAAGGAGGAAATAGATGCCTCTGTATTCGGTAACCTAGCCCATTACAGCATGGAGTTTCTTTATCAGGGATTTCAGGAAAGAAAAAGACGTTCATTTTTGGAAAAGGGCGATTTTCATGATTTAAAGAAAAGCTGGGTTTTTCCGGCCATAGAAAAAGGAGTGAGGAAATTTTATCATTTGGATGAAAATGCCGATACCAAGCTCAGCGGTCAAATGGCCATCGTCAGGGATGTGCTTCAGAAATATATCCGAAGGTTATTGGAAATAGATGAGGAAGCGGCCCCCTTTCAAATCCTATCCATGGAAAAAGCCTATCAGTCGAAATTGCAAATTAAGGCTGGGGAAGAAACCATTAAAGTCGGTTTGGAAGGATATATTGATAGAGTAGACGAACAGCAGGGTACCATCAGGCTGATTGATTACAAATCCGGCGGTGATAAAAAAATTTTTACCAACATCGAATCACTTTTTGATCGTGAAGACAAAAAGAGGAATAAAGCAGCCATGCAGACCATGTATTATGGATTGTTGTATCAATCCACACATCCAGAAAACCACAAACCGCTTAAACCGGCACTGTTTAATTTCAAAGAAATATTTCAAGAGGATTTTAATCCCTATCTCCAACAAAGAGAACTAAAAGGAAAAGCTGTTGAAATTGAAGACTACAGAGCATATGCCCTTTTGTATGAAAATGGATTGAAAGTTTTATTGGAGGATATGTTTGACCCTGAAATACCCTTCACCCAGACTGAGAATTGGGATAAATGTAAGTATTGTGCTTACAAAGAAATTTGTGGAAGGTGAGGGTTACCAAATACTTTTCAGGTAATGCAGCGTATTGCTTTCACCGAAACCTTCTAAACTTATTTTGGTGAATGGGGAATTTGGAAAAACCAATTCCGTCATGACCAGTTCACCTTCATTGACAAATATTTCGATAGAAGACCGGTCTATAAATATTCTTACACTTTCAACCTCAATCCCATTTAATGGTGCATGATGATCAGCAGGGAATTCAGGACTGAAATCGATCCTGCCCGATTGCCTTCTGTCAAATGTCAATTCTTCCCCTGATTTTTCAATACTGACAGTTTCGCCATTGTCATTGGAAATACGGATTTTGAAATTTTGTTGATCTGGATATAGAATGGCCTCGATCAACTCATTTTGAAATTCCTTCGAGGATTCCGAAAGTGTATTTGATTCCATTCGTAACTCTTCAATTTCCCGGATAGGCCGAGATGCGACCAGATAACCGTCATCAACTTTAACCAGATCTAGTGTTCTTGGAAGGGTCATGGCCGAACGCCAGGGATCAGTTGGGACGATCTGTGCATATTGCCAATTGCTCATCCAGCCGATAAAAAGTCTTCTGCCATCGGATTCGGGGACATTTGCCCATGTGACGCCGGCGTAGTTGTCTGCACCGTAATCAAGCCATAAGGTTTCGGTGCTTTCAGAAGTGAAGGTTTTACCATCGAAATTTCCGACAAAATACTGCGTGGCAGAACCACCCTGTGGTCCTCCGGGTTCGATACTGACAAACAGGATCCACTTTTCAGTGCCGTCTTCCGCTGTCAAAGGAAAAAGATCAGGACATTCCCATACTCCTCCGTAAGCAGCCCAATCCGGATTGAAATCACTTTCAAAGGTCCAGTCCAAAAGATTTTGGGAAGAATAAAAGTCAATCTTGTCCAGAACCGCTAGAGACATGATCCATTTTCCATTTCCGTTTCCATCATCATACCACATCACTTTTGGATCCCGAAAATCCTTGATGCCAGGGTTGTCCAATACAGGGTTTTCTTCGTATACAGTCCAAGACCTTCCTTTGTCCAGACTGTAGGCAATGCCTTGTGTCTGGAAATCATTCCTTCCTTCTTTTTCGCCAACAGGGTCATGATAGGTAAATATGGCGATCATGGCAGGATTTGTATCTGAACCCAAACCACTTGAATTGCGGTGATCTATCACCGCCGAACCCGAAAATATCCAGCCGTTCTTATCCGGATAAAGGGCAATGGGTAAATTTTCCCAATGGACAAGGTCTCTCGATACCGCATGGCCCCAATGCATAGGACCCCAAACGGTACTGTCGGGGTAGTATTGGTAAAACAAATGATATTCCCCATCTAAATACACCATCCCATTTGGGTCATTCATCCAGTTGGCAGGCGGGCTAAAGTGAAATTGTGGGCGGAACTTCTCCCCATAAAGCGGTGAGCTTACAGGATCCACCGGTTGTGTTTCGCTACAGGCAAAAATCAAGAGCAGTAAAACGGGAAGAAACAGAATAGTAGCTTTTTTCATTTTCAGGATGTCAAAGGTGTGGTTGAATATGCATTAAAGTTTTTTCAGGCCTTTCAAATTTTCCTTGGTCCCCTCCATGATGCTGATGGCAAAGCCGCCTCCCGGAGCACTGAGTTGTTTGAGTTTGGACTTGGAGGTAACCACTGCCTTCCTGATTTCATAGGCTTGAGGATTGTCCTTGAAGTGGGCATCCTTGGCATCCGAATAAATGGAGGCCACATAATTTTTGTTAGGGTCCAAAAATTCAAAAGAGATTTCAGAAGTTCGGGGATTTACGCCATTTACATTGCCAATGAACCAGTTGGGACCATCTTTTTCTTTGCGTGCGATGGTCAGGAACTGACCGGGTTCAGCTTCCAGGTATACACTTTTTTCCCAGTCCACGGCCACATCCTTGATAAACTGGAAGGCATCCATGAATTTTTCATAATGTTCAGGAAGATCAGCAGCCATTTGCAAGGGGCTGTACATGGTCACATACAAAGCCAATTGATTGGCCAGGGTACTGTTGACCCAGGAATTGTTGTCCGGGTTCAGCTTGCTGATGTCCATTTCAAAAATCCCGGGCGTGTAGTCCATGGGGCCTCCGATCAGGCGGTTAAAGGGCAAAACTGTGACGTGGTTGGGTTTGTTGCCCCCGAAGGCTTGATACTCCGTGCCTCTTGCGGATTCATTGGCAATTAGGTTGGGGTAGGTACGGCTGATGCCGGTAGGCCTTACGGCTTCGTGGGCATTGACCATGATTTGATACTCTGCTGCCTTTTCGATGGCATACTGGAAGTGGTTGACGATCCATTGGCTGTAATGGTTTTCTCCCCTTGGCAGTATATCACCCACATAGCCGCTTTTGACCGAGTGGTATCCATTGTCTTTCATAAACTGATAAGCTTTGTACATATGCCGCTCATAGTTCCTGACCGAAGCGGAGGTTTCATGGTGCATGATCATTTCCACACCCTTGCTTTTGGCATAATCCCTGATCCCTTCCAGGTCAAAATCAGGGTAGGGGGTGACAAAGTCAAATACATAGTCTTTGGAATTGCCAAACCAGTCTTCCCAGCCTATGTTCCAGCCTTCCACCAAAACCCCGTCAAAACCATGTTCCGATGCGAAGTCAATGTAACGTTTGACATTGTCTGTATTGGCACCATGCCGTCCATTTGGGTTTACTTTAGTGTAGTCTGTATGGTCCAGATCCACTGCAGGAAGTTCATCTGTGTAAGCCCAGGAGCTCTTGCCGGTGATCATTTCCCACCAAACGCCAACATACTTGATGGGCCGGATCCATGAGGTGTCTTCGATTTTATTGGGTTCATTGAGGTTAAGGGTGATCCTGGATGCCAAGATGTCTCTGGCATCATCGCTGACAATGATGGTCCTCCATGGAGTATGTCCCGGAGACTGCAAATAACCTTTGTCCCCCATGGCATCCGGAGTAAGCCAGGATTCAAACACGAAGTTTTCATCATCCAGGTTGAGGTGCATGGCGGCATAATTCACCAAAGCAGCTTCATGTAGGTTGATATAAAGTCCATCTTCTGATTTCATCATCAAAGATGTCTGTACCCCTGTATTGGAAAAGGAAAACTGGGACAGGTTTTCAGTAACGGCTTTTTCCATCAATCCACGGATTTCAGATAGCTTGGATTCCACAAAATCGTATTCCTGTGTCTTGTAATCTCCGGGAATCCAGAATGCGGTATGGTCACCTGCCATTGCAAATTGGGTTCTTTCTTCCTTCAGTACAAAATGGGCAAGGTTGGGTTGGGAAGGGAATTCATAGCGGAAACCCAATCCGTCGTCAAAAATTCTGAACCTGATCTTCAAGGTTCGATCCTCCTCTTTTTGCTCCAGCGTGACCAGCATTTCTTTATATTGGTTCCGGATTTCTTTTTCCTCTCCCCATACCGGTTCCCAGGTTTCGTCAACTTGATTATAATCCACTTCCGATATGGAAAAACCCTCCAATAACGATGAACCGGATTTGAGTTCCAGGCCTAGCCCACTGGGCAGGATGACCGCTTTGTTTTTGTATTGGAGTTCGTAGTAGGGTTTACCTTGTTTGACTTCAAAATTCAGGCTGAGTTCCCCATTGGGAGAGTCAAGGGTCTGGGAATGAATGGCAAAATTCCAGACTGGCAGGAACAGAAATAGGAATAGGGCTTTTTTCATGGGAGAATCGTGTAGTTGAAATAGAAAAAGCAATTTAACACAAAATGAAAGAAAACAGGCCACCTTTTGAAAGTGGCCTTGGAATTGTTGGGTATTCATTGATTGGTTTTGACTAAAAATCTGTCTTCTGAATCTTTTTATGCCACTCCGGCAACATCATTAAGGCGGCTGATCCATACCATTCTTTGAGCTCCATCCTTAGAATGCCAGCTTGGATTGAGGGATCTGTTTCAGTCAATGCTTCGGCTTCTTCCAGGCTTGGCACATCAAACAGGAAAAGACCTCTCAGGTCCTCATTTCCAAAAAAAGGTCCTGCAAGGACAAGTTTGCCCATTTCTGCAAGCCTTTGGATATTGGCCATATGGCCTTGTTGGTACTCCAATCTTTCTTCAGGGCTGTAGTCAGCTACCTTGGGGCCTCTGTACAGGAAAGCGACCACAAATTTCCGCATGCCGTATTCATCAGCCTCAAGTTTTTTGGCGAGCTCAGGATCGTATTGGTTATCCTGAGCTATTGTAGCAAAGGACACAATCATGGTTAGGAGAAGTAGGAGGAAGGCTTTCATGGTTTGGGGGTTAATTGATGATTACTGCTACAGAATCTGAATTGGTACGTAATTTCAGCCATTGGGTAAGGCGTTGTGTTTCTTCCCTATTGGGCCGAACTTTAAACTTAGCATAAGCCATCAGCAGGGTGTCCTGTTTTTGATCGGAGAGCTGTGCCACAATGGTGCGGTTGATCGAGAATGACTCAAGGTTTTTATGGTTTATCTTGGCTTCTCTGGCGATATTCATTACCTGTCTACTGGTTTGATCGTATTCAGCAATTTCCCTTTCCAGTAAGGCGATCCTTCTGTCTTTATTTTGGATAAGGACCTCATTTCTTTCATAAAGATCTTTGAGGATATCGGAGCGCAGGACATTCATATCAGTTCCGGTATCCCCGCTTTGCTTGATTTTTAAATGCGTCTTTTTGAGCTTAAAGGCATCTAATTTCCGCTGTAAGATGGCAATCTGCTCCTCATCGATCCGTTCACCGATCAGGGAAACCTCTATGCCGCTGCTGTCTGCATCATAATTCAAGTTGCTGGCAATCACCTGAGTCCTGGGGAAGTCCATTTCAGTTTTTAGGAACTCGTTGGCACTTTTTTCCCAAAAAGTGCGCGTTACAATGTTGTAGGCCAAATAAACACTGGGAATGATGGTCAATAAAGTAAAGATAGTAATATAATTCCGGACCGTTTTTTCTCTTTTCCGATCCATAAATTCCTTTTTGGGGTAATTCATGAAGCGAACTATTAGGTAGGTGGAAAGGCTGATGAATACCGAGTTGATAAAAAACAGGTAAAAAGCCCCGAAGAAATAATAAAGGTTGCCGGTGGCCAAACCATAGCCGGCGGTACACAAAGGCGGCATCAAGGCAGTAGCGATGGCCACACCGGGGATGGCATTGCTCTTTTCTTTTCTGGAGCCGGCAACGATACCTGCCAATCCTCCAAAAAGGGCAATCAGCACATCCCAGATACTGGGTTCTGTTCTGGCAAGGAGCTCTGATTGGGCATCATTCAGTGGAGTAAACGAAAAATAAATGGTACTGGTCAATATACTGATAAGGACTGCGATCCCTAGGTTTTTCAGGGAAGTTTTAAGCAACTCAAAATCATTGATGCCGGCAGCCATACCGATCCCCATGATAGGACCCATCAGAGGAGAAATTAACATAGCGCCTATGATTACTGCAGTGGAATTGACATTGAGACCCACTGATGCCACAAATATGGCGAAGATCAGGATCCAAAGATTGGCACCTTTAAACTCAACATTTTTTTTGATGTAATCGATGGTTTCCAACTCATCTTCTTTTCCTTCATGAAGATCAAACCTCTCCTTGAAAAACAAGAGAAACTGGAAGATTCTATTCCTCAAGCGGACGGATTTCTTAGCTTTTTCCATGGTAATTATGCAAGGTACAAGTTTAACAAAAATTACTTTATATCAGGAAAGGAATGCACAAATAGCAAAGCATGTGTTTCAGATTGTGCGTAATTATTCATATATTAAATAAAATATTTTTGGGGAAATTTTGAATTACAAGAAAATTGGATCCCTAAAAATTCAATTAGAAAGAATTGGTCAAGTTATTGATAAATAGTGATTTAAAAGAGAATTAGGCATACCTAAATATGGTTGACCTAAACTATTTAGGCTGACCTAAATAAAACCTCTTACGTTATTCTTAAGCAGTTCCAACTATTTTAATTAATTTTGATCAAACTTACACCTATTTTATTTTTATGAGTGAGGCCAGAAAAGTAAATAAAATCCTTTTAGTAGATGATGACAAAGTCCAACACATGATTAACCGTAAAGTGATTGGCCGAATAGACCCTGAATTAGAACTGGTTTTTTTTGACAATCCCCTACTCGCACTTGGTTGGCTAGAAGATCATGAGGCTGACATTTTGCTTTTGGATGTAAATATGCCGCAAATGAAAGGCTGGGAATTTGTAGAGAAGATGCAGGAAAAAGGAATTGAAATGGAGGTAAAAGTGTTGACCTCCTCTATAGACCCTAAAGACTTAGAAAAAAGTAAAGATTATCCCTTGATCACCGGTTTTTTGCTGAAACCCATTCAAAAATCAGACATTGATCAAATGTTGGGTTTGGTTTGAGGTAAAAGCTTTATAAATTTAAATCAAAAAATACATATTTCCTTTACATGGCTCAGGTTTCAAATCAGAAAAAATCAGTAATCACACCCAAAGTGGATAAATTTTTTATGGGTTTGGCCAATGCTTATGCTTTCGTTGCCAGGTTCTTCAAAGAAGTTTTTGTACCTCCATATGAATTCAGAGAGGTCATAAGGCAGTGTTACGAGATTGGTTATAAATCTCTTCCTTTGATCTCTTTGACAGGATTTATTGTGGGGATAGTTTTTACCAACCAATCCCGCCCTTCCCTTTCAGAGTTTGGGGCCGCATCCTGGTTGCCAGCCTTGATATCCATTGCGGTGGTCAGGGCGATGGGCCCCTTGGTAACTGCCTTGATTGCAGCCGGAAAGGTGGGTTCCAGTATAGGAGCGGAAATTGGTTCTATGAAAGTAACTGAGCAGATCGATGCCATGGAAGTCTCTGCTACCAACCCTTTTAAATTTCTGGTGGTGACCCGTGTATTGGCGACTACCTTTATGTTGCCCATTTTGGTGATGTATACAGATTTCTTGGCCCTTATGGGTTCTTTCATCAATGTGAATCAAAATGAATTGGTCAGCATGCCCACTTTCTTTGTGCAAGTATTTGAAGCAATTTCGTTTCTTGATGTCTTTTCATCCATCCTGAAGTCCTTGGTCTTTGGTTTTACCATCGGTATAGTGGGCTGTTATAAGGGGTATAATTCCACCAAAGGTACCGAAGGGGTAGGAAAGGCAGCCAATGCTTCGGTGGTGATGTCCATGTTCTTGATTTTTATCGAGGAGTTATTGAGTTTACAAATCGTAAATGCCATCAGGAATGCTTGATACAAAAGAAAAAGTTGTAGAAATAAGGGGATTGTACAAATCATTTGGTGATTTGGACGTCCTGATGGGTGTGGATCTTGATCTCTACAAAGGGGAAAATCTGGTGGTCTTGGGTAAATCAGGCTCAGGAAAGTCTGTTTTGATCAAAATATTGGCTGGATTGCTGCAGCAAGATGCAGGATCTTTAAAAGTGCTGGGAAATGAGATCATCAAGCTCAATTACAGAGAATTGAATAAATTAAGACTTGAAATTGGTTTTTCATTTCAAAACAGTGCCTTGTATGACAGCATGACTGTAAGGGAAAATATGGAATTCCCCTTGGTTAGGAATGTCAAAAATCTTACAAAAGGGGAAATTACAAAGCGAATCGAAGGTTTATTGGATTCTGTGGGTCTTCCTCAGACGATCAACCAAATGCCCTCTGAACTTTCAGGTGGGCAGAAAAAGCGGATTGGGATAGCGAGAACCCTTATTCTGGAACCTCAGATCATGCTGTATGATGAGCCTACAGCAGGCTTGGACCCTATTACCTGTGGGGACATCAATAACCTCATCAATCAGGTAAAGGAAGAATTCAACACCTCATCCATCGTCATCACCCATGACCTGACTTGTGCGAAAAGTACCGGGGACAGAATGGCCTTGCTATTGGAGGGAAAGTTTGATGCGGTAGGAAGCTTTGAAGAAGTTTTTGAGCTCGCTGAAGACGAACGCGTTAAATCATTTTATGACTATAATTTCATTCGGAAATGAAAAAAGAAAATAAGAGTGCCGTAATGGTCGGCATATTTGTTTTGATCGGCATTGGCATCTTGGTGGCAGGGATCCTGACATTGGGTGGCCAACAGAAAAAGTTTGTGAAAAGCATTAGACTAAACGCGGTTTTTGATGATGTTGCAGGATTGCAAACCGGAAACAACGTTTGGTTTTCCGGGGTCAAAATTGGTACAGTCAGGAAAATCCATTTCTACGGGGAATCTCAGGTAGAAATAGAAATGAATGTGGAAACTGCCTCCCGGGATTATATCCGGAAAGATTCCAAAGCGACCATCAGTTCGGATGGATTGATTGGCAACAAGATCATCGTGATTTATGGCGGCACCTCTCAAAGCAGACCCGTTGAAAACGGGGACCGGCTGGAAGCAGTGATGCCCCTTGATACCGATCAGATGATGGAGACGCTACAGGTCAATAACGAAAACCTGGTTTCCATTACCAGTGACCTTAAAGTCCTGACCGGAAAAATTGCCGGAGGAGAAGGTATCGTAGGAGCAGTGATGACTGATTCGACGTTGGCTGATAATTTCCGTGCCATACTGGTTAATCTGGAGCGGGCTTCGGTCAATAGCAACCGCCTGCTCAATGAAATCAACAGCATGACCACCAATCTCAACAAAGAGGGTACGCTGTTCCATGACCTATCCAATGATACAGTAGTTTTTCAAAGCATGAAAGCTTCTATTGCAGACCTTCAGTCCACAGCAGATAATGCCAAGACCATGACTGAAAACCTAACTGTCCTCACCGAAAGGATGAATGATGAGGACAATACAATCGGCCTTTTACTTAATGACAAGGAATTTGCTGAAACCTTAAAAAGTACCATGATCAACGCAGACAGCTCTGCTGCAAACCTGAACCGTGGCTTGGAAGCGCTGGAATACACTTGGCCATTTAGGAGAGGTTTCAAAAGAAAAGCAAAGCAGGAGGCAAAAGAAGCTGAAAACAATTAACTCAAACTTTTCCGTTTTTTACCTTTTGTTTGGCTTCTGTTTTTTCGTCCAATGTAGCAGTTTTGGGTGCATTGTCATTGGTAGGATTTAAACACAGCTTGGCACTGATCGGGAAGTGGTCTGAATTTACTGGGCCGTGTACTTTCAGGGATTCCAAAGTAAAATGTTTGCTCACAAAAATGTGGTCCAAGGGCCATCGAAGTAGGGGATATTTGGCATGGAATGTACTATACATCCCTCTTCCCCTCCTTGGATCCAACAATCCACTCGTTTTCAAAAACAATTCACTGGTGTAGGACCAACCTACATCATTCAGGTCACCTACTACCACACAGGGCTTGTCGTATTCCTTGGCTTTTTGGCCCACCATCAATATCTCTGCATCTCTTTCAGTGCTCTCCAAACTTTCGCCTGGAACAGGTGGTGTGGGGTGTATGGCATAGATGCGTACTTTTTGTCCATCTTCCAATGGCACATCCACCTCAAAGGAAGGAATTTCCTCATCAATCAAATAATTGATTTCCTGTTTGAGCAAAGGCAATTTTGAATAGAGCAACATCCCATAAGTATTGTCTAGAGGTTTTTCCATGTGATGGGGATAGTCATGCTTCAGAACGGATATGGCGTCAGCCCATTTTTGATCAGTTTCGACCAAGACAAACAAATCAGGTTGCTCTTTTTGGATCAGGTTGATGGTTTTGTCAAAGGCATCATTGGGTTGGTAGACATTGGCCACGAGAATATGTAAAACGGCGTTAGTGCTTCCTTTTGATTCTTGAACCATTTTTTGACTAAATGGCGAAAACGGGAAAATCTGATAACACAAATACCCTGTCAGAATCAATAAGGCCCCCATAGCGATGTAATCCAATGTTTCCCACCTTTTATAAAAGAATGTCACCCACATCAACAATAAAAACACGCTCAAAACCAGCTTTTGCATGCGAGGATAGTCGAAAACCCTGAAAGTCCAGTAATCCTTTTTTACCAATGGTATAGCGCCCGCAAGCACCAAAAGAAAGCTGAAGAAAAACAAGGTTATTTTCATTTTCTGGACATGGTTAGTTGATAAAGATAAATATTTAGCGGTTAATCGTATACATGAATTTATATTCAGCTTAAAAAAAAGTAAATTGAGAAATTATTCATGACCAAATGAGGTTGATAAATAATACACCTTTTTAATAACTCCTAAAAATTAACCAAAGCTATGCCACTAGATCCTTACAATATCAAAAAAACACTGACCACCGACCAAGGTGATTTGACTTATTGGAGTATGACTGCGTTGAAAGAGCAAGGCCATGCCATTGACAAGCTTCCTTTTTCGATTCGGATTTTGCTGGAAAATGCCCTCCGGAACTTTGACGACTTTGCCATCACCAAGGAAAACGTGGACACCATCCTCAACTGGACCCCAGAAGCTTCGGATAAAGACATTCCTTTCAAGCCAGCCCGGGTATTGATGCAGGATTTCACCGGTGTGCCGGCCGTGGTGGATATCGCTTCCCTGAGGGCAGAGGCTGTTCGGAAAGGCAAAGATGCCCAAAAAATCAACCCACTGATTCCGGTAGACCTGGTCATTGACCATTCAGTACAGGTGGATTATTTTGGTACTAACTACAGCTACAAAAAGAACGTGGATGTGGAATATGAGCGCAATGGTGAACGTTATCAGTTTCTGAAATGGGCCCAGAAATCCTTTGATAATTTTTCCGTAGTCCCTCCCGGGATGGGCATCTGTCATCAGGTCAATCTGGAATACCTTTCTCAAGGTGTGATCTCCAGAGATGGGCAGGCATTTCCTGATACCCTGGTGGGCACCGATTCCCATACCCCCATGGTCAATGGCGTAGGGGTAATCGCATGGGGCGTGGGAGGCATAGAAGCAGAAGCGGCCATTCTTGGACAACCGATCTATTTTATCATGCCGGATGTGGTGGGATTAAAGCTGACCGGCAAACTGCCCTTGGGTACTACCGCCACGGATATGGTATTGACCATCACCGAATTGTTGAGAAGGCATGGGGTAGTGGGTAAATTCGTAGAGGTATTCGGTAGCGGCCTCGATCACCTTAGCGTACCGGACCGTGCGACCATATCCAACATGTCTCCTGAATTCGGCTGTACCGTCACCTATTTCCCAATAGATGACCGCACGCTTGATTATTTGGCAAAAACCAACCGTTCGAAAGAACAAATAAAGCTCGTTGAACAATACACCAAAGCCAATATGCTCTGGCGGGAGAATGAGGATAAAATCGAATACAGCTCAGTGGTGGAACTTGATCTGAGCACCGTAGAGCCCACTGTTTCAGGACCTAAGCGGCCTCAGGATAAAATCCTGTTGAGGAATTTTAAAAGTAAATTCGGTGAATTGCTCCAAGAGTTTCATGGAAGGGAATATATCCCCATAGATGACCGTGAAAAAGGCCGCTGGTTTTCAGAAGGAGGTAGTCAGACTTCTGAAAAAGCCGGTGATGCCCCTTCGGATGTGGAATATGAAACCAAGGTAAAAAACGGTTTAAAGTCGGTCGTGGTCAAGCTCAACAATGAAAAGTTTGCCCTTTACGATGGCTCCATCGTCATAGCAGCCATCACCTCCTGTACCAATACTTCAAATCCCAGTGTCATGATCGGGGCTGGATTGGTGGCGAAAAAAGCAAGAGAAAGAGGACTTGATGTCAAGCCATGGGTCAAGACCTCATTGGCACCGGGTTCTAAGGTAGTTACAGACTATTTGGAAAAATCTGGTTTGTTGGATGATTTGGAAGCTTTAAAGTTCCATGTGGTAGGCTATGGCTGTACCTCTTGTATTGGAAATTCCGGCCCATTGCCCCGACACATTGCCCAAGCAGTGGAGGAAAACGACATGGTGGTGGCCTCCGTGCTTTCCGGTAACCGGAACTTTGAAGCAAGGGTGCACCCTCAGGTCAAGATGAATTATTTGATGTCACCCATGCTGGTTGTGGCTTTTGCTTTGGCGGGCAGGGTGGATGTGGACCTCATTAATGAGCCACTGGGCTACGATCCCAACCTGGAACCTGTTTACCTGAAAGACGTCTGGCCAAGCAATGATGAGATTTTTGAGGTAATGGGCAGGGTATTGTCTCCGAATGATTATGCCAAAAGCTATGGTGAAATCTTTGAAGGCAATGAACAGTGGAAAAGCCTTGAGGCTCCGAAGGATAAGGTCTATCAATGGGACGATAACTCCACCTATATCAAAGAGGCTCCATTCTTTCAGGGAATCTCAGAAACCGTTGCCGAACCAATGGATATCAACGGGGCTCATGTGCTGTTGAAATTAGGAGACAGCATCACCACTGACCACATCAGTCCCGCCGGAGCCTTTGCCGAGCACAGTCCTGCCGGGCAATACCTGGTTGGAAGAGGAGTGGAGCGCAAGGATTTCAATTCTTATGGTTCCAGAAGGGGGAATGACGAGGTGATGGTCAGAGGTACTTTTGCCAATGTGCGGATTAAAAATCAGTTGGCAGAACGGGAAGGAGGATATACCACCCATATTCCTTCAGGTCAGGAAATGAGCGTATTCGATGCTTCCCGGAAATACCAGGATGCCAAAACCCCATTGATCGTACTTGCCGGAAAAGAGTATGGCAGCGGATCTTCCCGGGACTGGGCCGCCAAAGGGACTAGCCTCCTTGGAATCAAAGCTGTTTTGGCCGAAAGCTATGAGCGCATTCACCGCAGCAATCTGGTCGGTATGGGTGTGATGCCGCTGCAATACAAGGCGGGACAGACAGCTGTGACTTTAGGACTGACAGGTAGAGAGACCTTCCACATCAAGGGAATAGCCAATGGACTAAGCCCGCTGAAAGTACTTCAGGTGGAAGCAATCGGCGAAAAAGGAGAAACAAAAACCTTTGAGGTCATCAGCCGCCTGGATTCCGCCATCGAGATCGCTTATTACAAAAACGGCGGTATTTTGCATTATGTGCTAAGGGATTTTTTGAAAAAATAAACTGACGGGACGGGATCTTTTATGTACCAATAATGGATTCCGCTTAAAGTCGATATTTATGGAAATTAAATTGATATTTGGATATTGTCCTTGCTAAATTCTAACCTTTTCCATGTTGATCGTATTTACATGTGAATTTTTTAAATCTCAGAAAAAAAGGTGAATATAGGGAATTCTGCCAATAGCCAAATTACCTTGCTCTACACCTCACCGAGCCTATCTGAATAAGGCAGGCTCGGTGTCTGAGGTTTAAGATAATGAGGATCCCGGTGGTCGGTCCCGATTCTCAGGACGAAATCATTTTAACATTTTACATTTTCTGTCAAAGAAGAGGATAATCATTCTCTATTAATCAGTATTTTGACTTCCCCTACTAGGTTTCGATTGGTTTTGAGTTTTTTTACTTACTTTTTTTAAAAGACATAAACCCGCTGCTATTAAAGTACATAATTTGAAGAGACTCATTGTCCAAAGAATATATCTCGTAACAATTTTCCTCTTTATCGCCTTTTACGTTTTTTAAGGATAAATATTTAAATAAAGGACCTACATCGACTTTAACTCCACATTGAGGACTGGTAGTTTCAATCGAAAAAAAATACACATCCTTAAGCTTCTCTTCATAATAGTCGTATAATTTTCCATCTGATCTAAATTCCCAGACCCAATTAGCATCTTCCGTACTAGAATACTTACCTAATATTTCTTGTCCTGAATTCTGTTGATAAAATAAAACCCTAAATGCGACTAAGGAAGTAATGATTAGGATCGGTACAAAAATTTTTATCGTCAATTTGATGTTTTTCATGATGTTATAAAGAATGCTTAATTCCAAGTGTGTCATTCTGGCTTTTCCCATTTAGAATAACCTCAGTTTGAGTCAAGCCACACCAAGCCATATCCTTAAATAACTTATCTTCTCTAAAACAGCTTCTTTAAAAATCTACTAATGCCTACGAAATCCAAAGCAAATGGCTGAAAACCAAACTCCATGACCCGTCATCCTTAGCTTCATAGACTTCAATGTTACCATCTCCACATTCCATGCCGCAATGGACTGCTTTATATATTATGGCGTATTTTCCATTCAAAAAAAATGCTGGATTCGAAACTACATGATATGTCGTAAAGGCTCCACCATAGCCTTGCTTTTCCAAATAGTCATTATCGATCAATTTCAATTTTCCGGATAGTCTTTTGGAATCAATCTTTAGGTTTGACTCTAGTTGTTTGCAAATACTCTCTTGAACCTCTTCCTCAGAAAGCAATTCTATATCGTCAGAAATCTTTCCCTTATAAATGTTTAAAATATCCCAAACCACACATTGGTTATCTAGAAATCTAAAACTGATTTCATCATCTTCTACAAAAAGAAGTACTTCTTTATTTTCTGTTAAGTATTTGTAAAAAGATTCATTAATGACTTCAAACGGGTCAGGCTCTTCAACCTTGCAACCATTTATGACTATTGAAAAGAGGAGAAATAATATTATCAGTCGCATGCTTTAATCCTTTTAGATGTTATATTCTTCTGCATACTTTTTGAGTTTTCTATTTATATTTGTCAACATCTTTTTACACAATATTCTCAATGCAATTTTATCCTTCAAATTTTAAATTTTTTGGATAAGCTAATACTTGTGGTTCAGGGTATCAGTAATTGCATTAATTGTAATTGGTCCCATTCCAATCAGTGGCAGCCGGTGCAGTTGGAAGATGTCTAATTTTATGATTAAATTCACCTTACAGGGCAATTTTGTATTAGGTATGAAAGAGATTTTAATGCTTCTTTGCAACCAACCTAATCGTTAGAAAAATCGAAAGAAAAAATGCTAACAAAAAAAATATATTTTTAATACTGAATACTAGGTATACACTATTATATGGATTGAAAGAAAAAGTAATGTCCAAAATTGGGTTTAAATAGAAGATAAAAATTCCAATGAATAACATTGAAATGGTTATACTTATTTTTGCTTCAATACTTTTCATTTGTTTTTTATAATGGTGAATATCTTCTTCCAAAAAGCAATTCATATAATGATGGTTCAAAAAAGTCGAAAAAATTGGACTTATATCTAAATCTTGCGTTTAATTGAATATCAGAAAGAATTTGAAAATTGAAAAATTTAACAAAAGTGTCATGAATGAATTTAAAGTCTTTATTTAAAAAATCATCATCATTAAAAAATCGTACCAAATTTGAAGAATCTTCTTTTACTAGACTTATAATAAACGTGGCGTAATCAGCCAATAAACTAATAACTATTTGAATAGAAATATTATTTTTTCCATTTAGATTAATAAATAATCTAATTGAAGGATCATCTGGATTTAATATCGATTCATTAAATATATTACCTTTATATCTCATTTGTAAAACTTCAATAAATCTCATAAAATCTTTTTCAAGATAATTAGATTGTAGTTTACATATATATAATCTTTTACGTTGAAAGTGATAAATTAAATTTTCTGTAAGTTCACTTTCACCCAAAGGATAATACTTTTTTAAAATTTCATTTATCATTTCTAATCACATCCAAATATCCCCTTATAAACAGGTTCTTTAGCATTTTCCTCTGAAATTGTAATTAAACCAAAATTCACCATTGCTCCATTATGATTTAATTTTTTCCTGATTAACTCCTCCATTTTCCTAACAAACTTATTACCATATTTAATTTGAGCTCCCGGTTCAAAAAAATCTTGTGTATAA